>NZ_CP033046.1:0-4561556 GCF_003667785.1 Virgibacillus sp. Bac332 | reverse complement strand
ACCAAGTAGAATTATGAATGGTCCTTTAAAAGGAAAGACTTTGGCGGAAGCTTGGCAAGAACATGGTGAGTTATTTCATAAAGATCCTATGAATAAGGAAGCATATCCGCTATTGGTAAAAATATTAGACGCAGCGAAAGATTTATCTGTTCAAGTACATCCTAATGATGCATACGCACGGTCTGTTGAAGCGCATCCTTATGGTAAAACGGAATGCTGGTATGTATTACAGGCAGAGCCAAATTCTGAAATCATTTTAGGACACCATGCAGACACTAGAGAAGATTTTGAAGCTAGCGTTGATAATGGTGCATGGGATAGTCTCTTAAAAAGCAAAAAAGTAGCAGCAGGGGATTTTATCTATGTACCTAGTGGAACCATTCATGCGATTGGTAAGGGAATTGTGATTCTTGAAACCCAACAGAGCTCTGATATAACATATCGCGTGTACGATTATGATCGGAGAGATGAGAGCGGGAATACAAGAGAACTGCATCTTACACAAGCGAAACAAGTTACGACCGTTCCTCATTATGAGCCTGAGTTAAAACAGCAGGTAGAAAAAATAGCTGATCTGACGATTAAAGAGCTAGTTAGTGAACAGTACTTTACTGTTTATCACTGGGAATTAGTTGGGCAAGTAACTAAACAAATGGATAAGGACTTTCTTCAGTGTAGTGTGATTGGTGGGACTGCTACGCTAACTGTTGATGACAATTCATTTGAAATCGTAAAAGGCGATCACTTTATCATACCTTTTGGAATAGAGAATGTTAAACTAAATGGAAATGCTCAGTTAATCGTTTCGCATACGTAATAAGACTGATTCAGTTAAGGGGGAGAGAGGTTATGTTGGTTGGAGCGATTGAAGCAGGGGGGACAAAGTTTGTCTGTGCGGTAGGAAATGAATCTGGAAAAGTATTGGATAAAGTAACATTTCCTACAAGTGATCCGAAAGAAACGTTACAGCATGTTTATGACTTTTTTTCTTCCTACAACATTAGTTCTTTAGGTGTAGGTAGCTTTGGTCCAGTCGATTTAGATACAACAAGTTCTACCTATGGTACGATACTGAATACGCCTAAACTAAGGTGGAAGGAATTTCAGCTACTAGAGCATTTGACAAAGCACTTTTCGATTCCTGTCCATCTGGATACAGATGTAAATGCAGCTGCATTAGGTGAATATATGTATGGGGCTGGAAAGGACGTGAGCAGCTGTTTATATATTACTGTAGGGACAGGGATAGGTGCTGGTTTCGTAAATAATGGAAAAACGTATAAAGGGAAAAGCCATCCGGAAATGGGACATATTCTGGTACAAAAACATGTAGACGATGACTTTCAGGGAGTTTGTCCTTCTCATGGTGCCTGCTTAGAAGGATTGGCATCGGGACCAGCAATTGAAAAAAGGTATGGTCAAAAAGGTCATTTGCTTTCAAATCGTATAGATGTCTGGGAAATAGAGGCCAGTTATCTGGCTCAAGCAATTATGAATTATTCTTTAATACTTTCCCCACAACGAGTGATTATTGGTGGAGGAGTTATGAAGCAGGAACGTTTATATCAACTAATTCGTAAAGCTTTTACCAATCTTATGAATAATTACATAGACGTTGGTGATATCGAACAATTTATAGCTTCACCTAAATTAAAAGATGAACAAGGGGTTAAAGGTGCAATTGCATTAGCAATTGAAAAAGGGGTTTAATACCTTGTTTTAACGTAATTAAGCAGGTAGTCACCTTGCTGTGATATACCGCCCCCTATAAGTAAACATTTAGGATCAAATAGTAAAATTATTTGTGCCAGCCCCGCAGCTATTTGCTTTGCTCAATCATTGATCATAGAAATACATGCTTGCTCTCCAGATTTTGCACGTTGAAAAATATTCTCTGGTGTAGTTGCTTCTCCAAACACTTGTTTAATCATTGAACGAAGCGCAGAAGTAGCCGCCCTCTATTCAAAATTGGTTTTCGTGACCGAATCATATAATAAATAGCCAACTGAATTGGCTTGTTGATAATATCCGTCCATTAGTTCGTGATGGTAATAAGCTCCACCGATTCCTGTACCAATTGTAATACAATAAATATGATTTTTATTCATAGGAGAGCCCTTCCAACGTTCTCCTAATAAATTTTTATTTCTCCGTATGTCTGTTGAGATGTACGTTGGGTTTTAATTGGGTATAAATTTCCCGTATATGTCCATCTTAAAAAGAAAGGAAAATTATTCTAACAAAAGTGGTGAAATGTTATGAGGAACAGGGCTATAGGCATTTGTTTTATAATGTTTCTAATGCTGTTTGTACAATTGACAGAGGTAAACGCTGCACCTGATGTAATTGACAAACATACAGAACATAACTGGCAAGAATATCATACGGAAACGTCATTCATAAAAACAGGTACACATGAATATAAGTATTGGAAAAATTTTATGCGCCACAAACGGACATGTGAGATATATCAGAAGTTGAAAACCATTGTATATTATTGTGATGTGCATGATCATGCTAAATCTGAAACAATTCATGAGGGAACAGTTCACAGTGAAAAACACGATTAAACAGTGACGGAGGCGGAGACAAAACACAGCTACTTTACAAAATACGAATAATCTTTTTTATCAATAGGAGTATTATCGGAATCACGTGAGCTTGCCAGCTGATGATTACTTATCATAGGACGATTCGTGAAGTTCTTCGTTTCTGGGCGTTGGATCTGGACGCAGCTCAACACGCACCTATTTATCCACAGACTCAAATTTTATAATTCCCTAGGCTTTAAAAACGAACGATAATTAATTTTAAGTAATTATCGTTCGTTTTTCTGCTGTTTCTACATTGTTTTGTCTAAGCCTCTTTAATATTATTTATCCCGCATATAACTGGCAGTAAGATCCCACTTCAAGCAATAAAGAGAACTTATTATTGGGGAGTGGGGATCAACTGCCAGTAAATATCCGATTGGTTCTAGGGCCTTTAGGTTATACCTTTGTGGTACTACCAATTCGTGGGATAAACAAACTCCCCACGGATTGAAGTTTCACTTTATGAAAATGTTATATTTATTAGTAGGGAAAGGACAAACACTATCTATTTTCATGATTTACCTCTCTCTCTCGTACTGGGAAATAAGTTGTTGGAAGGGTTATTAAAATGATACTAATGATAAATGGAGCATTTGGAGTTGGAAAAACGTGTGTAGCAAATGAACTAATTAAGATAATGGACAATAGTATGATTTTTGATCCCGAAGAAGTCGGGTTTATGCTGCGGAATATTCTTCCGCAAAACATCAAGCAAGTTGAATCTACAACGGGGGATTTTCAAGAATTTCATTTGTGGAAGGTGTTAACAGTTGAAACTGCTAAGCTACTCGTTGCTACTTATCAGAAAACGCTTGTTGTACCAATGACAATAAGAGAGCCTGAATATTTTCGATATATCTTTAACGGATTTAAAATGATTGACGAGCAGACTATACATTTTTGTTTAACAGCTAAAGAAGAAACAATTTTTAATCGGTTAAGAAAAAGAGGAGAGGCTGAAGGTAACTGGTGTTTTCGGCAAACGAAAAAGTGTATAGAGTCTTTTCAGGAGAATGATTTTTCAATTTATATAGATACAGAGCATACTGCAATAGATAAGGTTGCACAAGTAATAAAAAAACAGATAGATCATTCGACTTTATTAGATGAAAATGGATTGTAATGATAAATGTAATTCCGTTTTTTACCAATTATTTATCCCGTATATAACTGGCAGTTAGCCCCCACTTCAAGCAATGAAGAGAACTTATTTTTGGGGAGTGGGTATCAACTGCCAGTAAATGTCCGATTGGTTCTAGGGCCTTTAGGTTATACCTTTGTGATACTTACCAAATTCGTGGGATAAACAAACTCCCCACGGATTGAAGTTTCACTTTATCCCATTGTATACGGTATGATAGATGAGTAAAAGGATGGGGGAATAATGATGATAAAGCACTTACAAGATACAGTAACGTTAAATAATGGTGTGGAAATGCCTGGGTTTGGATTAGGTGTATATAAAGTGCAAGATGGACGAACGGTTAAAGAAGCTGTTAAGATTGCAATAAAACATGGTTATAGAAGTATAGACACAGCTTCGTTTTATGACAATGAGACTGGTGTTGGTGAAGCAATTAGAGAATCTGGAGTAGCTCGTAAAGAACTATTTATTACGACAAAGGTTTGGAATGACCAACAAGGTTATGAGCGCACAATGCAGGCTTTTGAAGATAGTATGGAAAAATTAGGATTGGAATACCTTGATCTGTATCTCATTCATTGGCCAGTGAAAGGATTATATAAAGAAACATGGAGGGCAATGGAAAAGCTCTACAAAGATGGTAGGGTTCGTGCAATTGGTGTAAGTAATTTTCATCAGCATCATTTGGAAGATTTGATGAGAGGAAGTACCGTAAAGCCAGTAATTGATCAGGTGGAATATCATCCACACTTGACACAACAAGAATTACATCATTACTGTAAGAGCAAGAGTATTCAACTTGAAGCATGGTCACCATTAAAAAGAGGTGGACTAATAGAGGATGCGACATTGACAGAAATTGGTGAAAAATATGGAAAGAGTACGGCTCAGATTATTTTACGGTGGGATCTTCAAAACGATGTTATAACTATCCCTAAATCTACAAAAGAAGAGCGAATTATTGAGAATGCGGCAATATTCGATTTTTCGTTAACGGAAGGTGAAATGAAGCAAATAAGTAGTTTAAATAAAAACGAACGAAGCGGCTCTAATCCTGATAGCTATGATGCATAATAATAGGAACAACCTCTTGATTCATCGTTTCAAGAGGTTTTTTAATTATTCCTAGATAGATTAAAGCTATCTCAATCCGATCTTGTTAGATCAATTAAAGAAATAGTCCGTTCCAACGCGCAGTACCATTTATTATAATATCCAGAAAAGTCCTCCAACCACTATAAATAAAAGGAGCTTCATACATAAAAGATTTGCAACCAACTTAATCAACCATAAGCAATAGAATCTTATCTCCCCTATCTAGAATATGTCTGATCGAAAATAAATCCCCATGTACGCAAAAAGAAAAAAGAATCTGTTACTGATGTGCATCCGTCTGTTGTGATAATCACTCGCATACAGGTTTTTCGGATTTTCACAAAACGACTTGAATGACGACATTGAATCATCATAATTAAAAAAATTCATTGAACTATTTGATAATTAGTCATATAATAATTCGAAAGAAAGGTGGGGAATCCATTGGAAAAAGATTTACGCATTAAAAGCCACGTGTTTAGTGAGGGAGCAATGAAGGCTCCAAATCGTGCTATGCTAAGGGCTGTGGGATTATCAGATGAAGATTTTCAAAAGCCAATGATCGGTGTAGCCAGTACATGGAGTGAGGTCACCCCGTGTAACATACATATAGATGATCTGGCTGTACAGGCCAAGAAAGGAGCACGTGAAGCAGGCGGTGTTCCTTTAATTTTTAATACAATTACGGTTTCAGATGGAATCTCCATGGGGACACAAGGGATGAGATATTCATTGCCAAGTCGTGATTTGATTGGTGATTCAATAGAAACAGTAGTTGGCGCAGAGAATTTAGATGGATTGGTTGCTATTGGAGCTTGTGATAAGAACATTCCGGGTTGTATGATTGCCATAGCAAATGCAGGAGTACCAGCAGTTTTTGTGTATGGTGGAACCATTGCTCCCGGTTCTGTGAATGGTAAAGATATTGATATCGTTTCAGTATTTGAAGGTGTTGGCAGGCATAACAATGGTGATATTGATGATACGGAATTGCGTTCCATTGAATGTCATGCCTGCCCAGGAGCTGGTGCGTGTGGAGGGATGTATACAGCAAATACAATGGCTTCAGCAATGGAAGCTATTGGTATGAGCTTGCCCGGTAGTTCGTCTAATCCTGCCGAATCCGCCGAAAAAGCAAAAGACTGCAAAGAAGCTGGTAAAGCTGTCTATCATTTGCTTGAAAAAGAAATATTTCCAAAGGATATTATGACGAAAAAAGCATTTGAAAATGCTATAACGGTTGTGATGGCTTTGGGAGGTTCTACAAATGCGATATTACATCTATTAGCTATTGCACATGCTATCGAAGTAGATTTAACAATTGATGATTTTAATCGTATTCAAGAAAAAACTCCTCATTTGGCAGATCTAAAGCCTAGTGGTAAATATGTTATGCAGGATCTTCATCGGGTAGGAGGTGTACAGGCTGTGATGAAGCTACTTTATGAAGCTGGTTATCTCCATGGAGACTGCTTAACAGTAACTGGAAAAACGATTGCTGAGAATTTAGCTGACACACCTTCATTAACAGAAGGGCAGGATGTTATTATGTCTATTAATAAGCCAAAACGTGAAGATGGTCCATTAATTGTATTAAAAGGTAATCTAGCTCCACGCGGTGGTGTTGCGAAGGTATCTGGTGTGAAAGTAAAGCGGCATAGTGGTCCTGCAAGAGTATTTAATACTGAAAAAGAAGCAACAGCAGCGGTAATGAGTAATCAAATTAATGAAGGGGATGTACTTGTTATTCGTTACGTTGGTCCAAAGGGTGGCCCAGGCATGCCAGAAATGCTATCAATCTCTGCAATTTTAGTAGGAAAAGGTTTGGGCGAAAAGGTAGCTTTACTAACAGATGGGAGATTTTCTGGAGGAACACATGGGCTAGTGGTAGGACATATCGCACCAGAAGCGCAAGATGGGGGGCCAATTGCCTTCTTAGCAGAGGGCGATATGGTAACAATAGATTCTGAGAAAAAGGAGATTTCATTTAAGGTTACAGAGAGCGAATTGGAGGCAAGAAAGAAAGAGTGGTTAGCACCCCCATTGTATAAAAAGGGTGTGTTAGGTAAATATGCACATAATGTCTCTTGCTCCTCGCTTGGTGCCGTAACGGACTATTTAACGGAGTAGCAAGACATGAAGCATAAAGTGGATAGGACTTAGCGTAAACACTTGCCTGTATAGACAAACAATAGATTTTTTGAAATCTAACAAAGTTTACAGCAGAAAGAGGCTTCGACAAACGTAATTAAGAGGCAAAAAGCGAACAATGATAGGAACAATTATTGTTCGTTCCCCCCTCTTCATTTTAACTAAAAATTCTGTCATAACCCAACGTATCGAATGCTCTTTAGTTTTCTACAAGCTTTTTGATCTATCACCTGAATACGATATTACACACTTTCCTCGAGACTTCCTCATGGAAAAAACTTCTACAAATATGAATCATTCGATGTTCTGTAAAAATGTGAATAACCTATCAATATATTAGTTAATATAGATTTGGAAAAAAAGCAATTTAAGGCAAATTAATACATTCTGATATATTAATTTAGATTTATGAAAATAAAAAGTTAATTTTTAGGCGTATTATGCAATATATTAGAATGTAATCATTTTGTAACATTTCAGAGAAAACAGAAGTGAAAGGTTTGTAAGCGTATACAAGAAAATTCACTAATCAAAAATATCAAAAAACTTTAAAATATCTGTTGACTCTTTGTTTAAAACGGTATATTATTAACGGCAATATTAACTTATAAAAATTTCAAACCTAACAAACACGATAAATAAAGGGGCAGCCAAAAATAAAATATTGTTAACACTATGACGGGAAAAAAGGAATATAACCTGTGTATTCACAGAGATCCAGGGTTGCTGCGAGCCTGGAAGTACACTATATTCTGACATCATCTCTGAGTGCCGGACTGAACGGGGTTACTTAATAGGCCGGCCAGGTGCAATATCTGTACCTGTTATCTAAGGGGTCCAATATATTGGTCCCCATGAGTTGGTATTCGCAAGAGTACTAAGAATCTGGGTGGTACCGTGAAAAGAAGACGCTTTTCTCCCCATATAATCTGTAAACATGTATGCAGTTATGGGGATTCAAGGCGTCTTTTTTTTATCCCGCATATAACTGGCAATAAGCCCCCCAATTCAAGCAACAAAGTGAAGACAATATGGATAAGAGGGGGAATAACTGCCAGTAAATATCCGATTGGTTCAAGGGCCTTCAGGTCATACCCTTGTGTACTAACAATCAGTGGATGATAAACAAACCCCCTACTGATTGAAGTTTCACTTTATTAGATTTGTTTAAGTAGGTTAAAAGGCAATAAGAATACCTTGGCCAGTATGGATGGGCAGGATTTCTTTATAAATTAGTTATTAAAAGGAGGCATGCAGCAGTGAAAGTTCAGGCAAAGCATGATGTGGGAAGTACAAAAAAAACATTAACGGGTGCTGATGTGTTAATTCATGCATTAGTCGATGCTGGAGTAGATACGATTTTTGGTTATCCTGGTGGAGCTGTGTTACCTATCTACGATGCTATCTATCGGAGCGAAGCAAGTTTCGAACATGTACTTTCCCGGCATGAGCAAGGATCGATTCATGCAGCCGAAGGGTATGCACGAGTTACGGGTAAGCCAGGGGTAGTAATAGCTACATCGGGACCAGGCGCAACGAATTTAATAACTGGAATTACGGATGCAATGATGGATTCTTTGCCAATTGTTATTTTCACTGGTCAAGTGGCAAGTAATGTTATTGGTACAGATGCATTTCAAGAAGCAGACGTAATGGGAATTACAACTCCTATTACGAAGTACAACTATCAAGTTAAAGAACTATCAGAGCTGCCAAAGGTTGTGAAGGAAGCATTTCATATAGCATCTACAGGTAGGCCTGGCCCTGTTGTTGTCGACATACCAAAAGATGTTTCGGCAGAGCTTTCATCGGCTGTACATGAGGCAACATTTGAACTACCAGGTTACCAACCAAATAAAACGCCAAATCCATTGCAGATTATTAAACTTGCCGATGCATTGAGTCGTGCTAAGCGGCCACTTGTTTTAGCCGGTGCTGGTATCCTCTTTGCTGAAGCTACAGAGGAATTAAAGGAATTAGCGGAAAGGTATCAGCTTCCAGTTATTAATACGTTACTTGGGCTAGGAGGGTTTCCAGGTTCACATGAACTGTTCTTAGGAATGGGTGGGATGCATGGGACCTATGCAGCAAATATGGGAATGTACGAATGTGACTTATTAATAAATATTGGTGCTCGGTTCGATGACCGCTTAACAGGAAACTTAGAGCACTTTGCTCCAAAAGCTAGAATAGCTCATATTGATATCGATCCAGCCGAAATTGGGAAGAATGTGCAGACAGAAATACCGGTGGTAGCTGATGCAAAAGAAGCGTTGCAGGCATTGTTGCTTCGTTCAATTACTTTTCCTGATCATCAAGATTGGAAAGTAAAACTAACACGTTATAAACAGGACTATCCGCTTTGGTATGAGCGGTCGGATAAAGAAATATCACCACAATGGCTGCTAGAAACGGTTCATCGTTTAACTCAAGGAGAAGCCATCGTAACCACAGATGTAGGGCAGCATCAAATGTGGGCGGCTCAATATTATTCGTTTGAAAAACCGAACCGTTGGGTAACATCTGGAGGACTTGGCACGATGGGATTCGGGTTCCCTGCCGCGATTGGTGCACAGCTGGGGGAACCAAATCAATTAGTGGTTTCTATTGTAGGTGATGGTGGCTTTCAAATGACTGCTCAGGAATTAGCAGTTGTAAAAGAGCGGAAATTACCAATCAAAATAATAATTGTAAATAATCAAGCACTAGGAATGGTAAGACAATGGCAAGAAAGCTTTTATGAGGAAAGGTATTCTGAATCATTGTTTATGGAGAATCCCGATTTTATAAAGCTTGCTGAGAGTTATGGAATTCATGGGATGAGTGTTGATAAAGAAACAGAAGTCATAGACGTATTAAAAAAGGCTTTCTCTTTTAATGGCCCAGTACTAGTAGATTGTCGAGTAGTGCAGCAGGAGTGTGTATATCCTATGATCGCACCAGGAAAAGGAATTCATGAAATGATTGGGGTGAGCAAATGAGGCGTATTATCATTGCAACAGTACAAAATCGAGGTGGCGTACTGAATCGAATAACAGGTATGCTTCATAAGCGACAATTCAATATCGAAAGTATTTCTGTAGGCAGCTCAGAAACAGAAGGAATTTCAAAAATGACCTTTGTTGTTGACGTAAAAGACCATCAAAAGCTTGAACAGCTAACGAAACAATTGAATAAACAAATCGATGTATTAAAAGTTTCCGATATAACGGAGAGGGCCATCGTTGCTAGAGAATTAGCCCTGATAAAGGTTGGTGGAAGTGGTCAACTCCGCGCGGAGATCCAAGGTATTATTACACCATTCCGTGCTTCCGTCATTGACGTAAGTAAAGATAGTCTAACAATTCAAGTTACCGGAAGACCGGATAAGGTAGAAGCATTAATCGCACTGCTTCGACCATATGGAATTAAGGAACTAACAAAAACTGGTGTAACTGCCTTCTTAAGAGGGCAACAGCCCTCGCAAGTTGCTGAAATAAATTCATTTACTATTTAATTTGAGGAGGAAATGAAAATGTCAAAAGTGCTTTATGAAAAAGATGTAAAAACAGAGGTTTTGAAGGAGAAAAAAATTGCCATAATTGGGTATGGGTCACAAGGTCATGCTCACGCTCTTAATCTACGAGAGAGTGGATATGAAGTAGTCGTTGGCTTGCGTCCTGGGAACTCACAGGTTAAGGCTGAAAAAGATGGGTTTACTGTACTTTCTGTTGCAGAAGCTGTTAAACAATCTGATGTTGTCATGATTTTACTTCCTGATGAGTTGCAAACCGCTGTATATAAAGAAAGCATAGAAGAAAACTTAGAGGCTGGTAATGCAATAGCATTCGCGCATGGTTTTAATATTCATTTTAATCAAATCGTTCCTCCGTCTAATGTGGATGTATTTCTAGTAGCACCAAAGGGTCCAGGGCATTTGGTACGTCGTACGTATGAGGAAGGAGCAGGAGTACCTGCATTATACGGTGTTTTTCAAGATGTATCAGGGGAAGCCACTGAATTAGCACTTGCTTATGCACAGGGGATTGGAGCAGCGAGAGCAGGGATTTTGGAAACATCGTTCCAAGAAGAAACAGAAACAGATCTTTTCGGTGAGCAGGCTGTGTTATGTGGTGGACTGACAAGTCTTGTAAAAGCAGGGTTTGAAACATTAACGGAAGCTGGTTATCAGCCAGAAGTAGCTTATTTTGAATGCTTACATGAAATGAAGCTTATCGTTGATCTTCTTTATGAAGGTGGATTAGAAAATATGCGTTATTCTATTTCAGATACTGCACAATGGGGTGACTTCGTTTCTGGACCAAGAATTATTAATGATGAGACAAAGCAACGTATGAAAGAAATTTTATCAGAAGTACAATCTGGAGCGTTTGCCAAAGGCTGGATCTCGGAGAATCAAGCAAATCGTCCACAATTTACAGCAATAAACGCTAAAGAAAATCAGCATCCAATAGAAAAAGTAGGGAAGGAGTTACGAGAGTTAATGCCTTTTGTTAAACAGCCATTGCAAACCGACCAAAAGAAACAAAAGGATGTGAAGGTTCATGTCACAAATTAAAATTTTCGATACGACATTGAGAGATGGAGAACAATCACCGGGTGTCAATCTAAATCAACTTGAAAAGCTGGAAATTGCAAAGCAGTTAGAACGATTTGGTGTAGATCGAATGGAGGCTGGTTTTCCCGCCTCTTCCAAAGGAGATTTTCAAGCTGTTAAGGCAATTGCCGATACCATCAAGCATACGTCCGTAACAGGCTTAGCTAGAACTGTGCAGTCGGATATTGATATCGCTTGGGAGGCATTAAAAGGTGCGGATGAACCATGTCTGCATATCTTTCTTGCTACTTCACCAATTCATATGACATACAAATTAAAGAAAACGCCAGATGATGTAATTGAAACAGCGGTAAATATGGTCTCCTATGCAAGGAAGAAGTTTCCACAAGTAGAATGGTCAGCTGAGGATGCATCCCGATCAGATTGGAGCTTTTTGGCTCAGATAATCGAAAGGGTGATTGATGCGGGAGCAACCGTAATTAACTTACCAGATACAGTTGGTTATACGACACCGAAAGAATATGGCAGCATGTTTCAATTTATCCGTTCTTCTGTGCCTAATATCGATCGAGTAACATTATCCTGTCACTGTCATAATGACCTCGGTATGGCAGTTGCTAACTCAATTGCTGCTGTCGAAAATGGTGCAACACAGGTGGAAGGCACGATTAATGGGATCGGTGAGCGAGCAGGAAATGCATCTCTGGAAGAAATTGCTGTAGCATTGAAGATTCGCTCAGACTATTATCCGTATGCTACGAATCTAAATTTACAAGAGATTAAGCGTACTAGTGATATGGTTGCTAAGCTAACGGGAATGTATATTCAAGCGAATAAAGCGGTTGTAGGAAGGAATGCGTTCGCACATGAATCAGGTATTCATCAAGATGGTGTTTTAAAACACGCATCCACCTATGAAATTATTACACCTGAGCTCGTAGGTGTTAATGCTAACACGCTATTTTTAGGGAAACATTCTGGTCGCCATGCTTTTAAGGATAAAATCAAAGAGCTTGGAATAAATGTATCTGAAGAAAATATTAAAAAGGCGTTTGATTTATTTAAACAGCTTACTGATCACAAAAAAGAAGTCACGGATGATGATATTTTTACCATTGTCACAGAAGTGCAAACAGACACAGCATCAGTCGATAAATACCAGCTAAAATTATTTCAATTACAATATGGCTCCAATAATATCCCAACAGCTGCTGTTGAGTTAATAACCCCTACAGGCAAAACGGTTAAAACAGCATGTACTGGTCAGGGGAGTGTGGAAGCTTTATATAAAACATTAGACACGTTAACAGAAGAAAATACGAGATTAATTGATTATCAGCTAAATTCTGTAGGTGGAGGAAAGGATGCATTAGCAGAATCACGGGTACAGTTACTTGTGAATGGAGAAACGGTTAACGGCAGAGGTTCTGCACAGGATGTAATGGAAGCATCGGTGCAAGCATACTTGAATGCGGTCAATCGATTTATCATCCAGCATCAAAATTCCAATAAAGCAGAGGTAGTAAAATAAATTTTTAAACAGGAAGGAGGCGTAATGATGAAGAGACATATTGTTATGTTACCTGGTGATGGAATTGGTAAAGAAATAATGGGATCTGCAAAAATCGTCTTGCAAACCATTGCAACAGAGTTCGGTCATCAGTTTACTTTTGCAGAGCATGCCATTGGCGGTAGTGCAATTGACCAATTTCAGACACCATTACCAGACACAACGGTAAAAGCTTGTGAGGAAGCGGATGCCATTTTATTAGGAGCTGTTGGTGGTGAAAAGTGGGATTCATTACCTGGAGATCAACGACCTGAAAAAGGACTATTAGGAATACGTAAAGCACTAGGCTTATTTGCCAATCTAAGACCTATAAAGGGGTTTTTACCATTACTTCATGCTTCTCCATTAAAGGAGGAGGTAATAAAGGGTAGTGATATTCTAATCATTCGAGAATTAACGGGTGGACTTTATTTTGGTGAGCCAAAGGGACGAATCGAAAAAGGGAATGCTGTGGTAGATACGTTATATTATCACCGAACTGAGATGGAACGGATTATTGATAAAGCTTTTCAAAGTGCACAGCATAGGAACAAAAAATTGACATCTGTCGATAAAGCCAATGTTCTAGAGTCAAGTCGTTTTTGGCGAGAAATCGTTGAAGCAAAACGTAAAGAATATCCAGATGTCGCGGTTGAGCATTTATTAGTTGATGCAGCAGCAATGAAATTAATCACCCAACCGAATCAATTTGATGTGATAGTCACAGAAAACCTATTTGGTGATATTCTTAGTGACGAAGCTTCTGTGCTAACTGGTTCTTTAGGGATGCTACCATCAGCGAGTATTCGTACGGATGGTATTGGACTTTATGAGCCAGTTCATGGATCAGCGCCAGACATTGCTGGTAAAGGAATTGCCAACCCATTAGGAATGATTTTATCTACGGCCCTTATGCTACGCCATTCGTTTGACATGCACGAAGAGGCAGATGAAATTGAAAGAGCTGTACAGACTAGTCTAGATCAAGGGTATTATACAGCTGATTTGGCCATTGAGGATGGGATAGTAGTTAGCACAAAGGAAATGACTGATATCGTGATTGGAAACCTGTCTACGAATAGTGTTTCTAATTGTATTTGTAATTCCTATGCCTGAGATGGAGGTGTAAAATGATGGGCCGGTCAAAAACAATTATTGAAAAAATTTGGGAAAAACATGTGATTTATCAAGAGCAAGAAAAACCAGATCTTCTTTATATCGACTTGCATTTAATTCATGAAGTGACTTCTCCACAGGCTTTTGAAGGTCTGCGGATAAACAAACGAAAGGTACGAAGACCTGACTTGACTTTTGCAACGATGGATCATAATGTACCGACGAGAAATCGAGATGTAATAAAAGATGAGATATCCCGTAAACAGATGGAAACATTAAAGGAAAATTGTCAGGAAAATAATATTCCATTAGCAGATATGTTTCATCCAGATCAAGGTATAGTCCATGTTATTGGACCTGAACTAGGTCTAACGCAGCCTGGTAAAACCATTGTCTGTGGTGATAGTCATACTTCTACACACGGTGCTTTTGGGGCGTTAGCTTTTGGAATTGGAACAAGTGAAGTAGAGCATGTTTTAGCAACACAAACGATTTGGCAAGAACGTCCAAAAACGTTAAATGTGCATGTAGAAGGTGATCTTGGTGCAGGAGTAACAGCAAAGGATTTAATTCTTGCAATTATTGCGAAATTTGGTGTTCGTTTTGGTACTGGATACGTGATGGAGTATACAGGCGAAGCAATTCGTAACCTTTCTATGGAAGGAAGAATGACAGTATGTAATATGTCAATTGAAGCAGGTGCAAGGGCTGGCTTGATCAGTCCTGATGAAACTACAGTTGAATTTTTACGAGGAAGGGTTCATGTACCGAAGGATGAAGCCTTCACAACTATAGCTCAGGACTGGTTAGCTTTAGCAACAGATGATGGAGCGGTTTATGACAAGACAGTAACAATCCGCGGTGACGAAGTGGAGCCGCAGGTAACTTGGGGAACGAATCCAGGAATGTGTGTACCGGTTAGTGGAACAACTCCAAATTTGAATGACGTGGAATATAAGCAAGATGTTGAACGTGCCCTACATTACATGGGATTAAACGAAAATCAACCAATTTCCTCTATTCATATTGATCATGTATTTATCGGTTCTTGTACAAATTCGCGCTTAAGTGATTTGCGAAGGGCTGCGGAAATTGTTAAAGGAAAACATGTTCACGCTAATGTTAGAGCTATTGTTGTGCCAGGTTCATTTAGCATAAAGAGGCAGGCAGAACAGGAAGGATTAGATAAAATCTTTCAGGATGCTGGATTTGAATGGCGAGAAGCTGGATGTAGCATGTGCCTTGCGATGAATGATGATATCGTTCCTCCGGAGGGGAGATGTGCCTCTACATCAAATCGTAATTTTGAAGGAAGACAGGGAAATGGTGCACGTACACATCTTGTAAGTCCAGAAATGGCAGCGGCAGCAGCTATTGAAGGACATTTTGTAGACGTTCGCAATTATGCAGGTGTGGCGTTGTAAGGAGGGAAAAAGTTGAAAGCGATCAAAAACCATACAGGACTTGTGTATCCATTGAATCGAACAAATATTGATACTGATCAAATTATTCCAAAGCAGTTTTTAAAACGAATTGAGCGCACAGGATTCGGTCAGTTTTTATTCTATCATTGGCGATTTGATAACGAAGGAAATAAACGCCAAGACTTTAGTCTTAATAAGGAGCGTTATCAACATGCATCGATTTTAGTGGCAGGAGAAAATTTTGGTTGTGGATCTTCTAGAGAGCACGCTCCATGGGCATTGCTAGACTATGGTTTTCGAGTAATTATCGCTCCAAGCTTTGCAGATATATTTTATAATAATGCTTTAAAGAACGGAATTATCTTAATTAAGATAGAAGAAGAGCAGGTAAAGCAATGGCTTGAAGAAGCAGACATTGGGAATCTATCGTTATCAATAGATTTGGAAGATCAAAAAATATTTGAGGGAAATAAGGAATATCATTTCCAGATACCCGCATATCATAAGGAGAAACTATTAAATGGTTGGGATGATATCGCCTTAACGCTTCTGCATGAAGAAAAGATTGAAATCTATGAGAATAGCAATAATTGATCATACAACGAGCAAACATACAAGGAGAGTGAAGGAATTGGGAATTGCTTAACAGGTGAAAAGGTTCACACCGCCATGCAGCGACTGACTCCAATCGTGCATCGGACACCACTATTAACTTCGCAAACAACAAATAATTTCGTTGGTAAACATGTCTATTTCAAGATGGAGAATCAACAGAAAACGGGCGCCTTTAAGTTTAGAGGAGCTACGTTTAAGTTGATGCAACTGACAAAGGAACAATTAAAAAGAGGAGTTATTACTGCGTCAGCAGGGAATCACGCGCAAGGCGTTGCGTATGCAGCGGCTAAACTTGGAACGAAGGCTACCATTTACATGGCGGAGAAAACACCTTTAGCCAAAGTTAATGCAACACGCAACTATGGTGCTCAAGTGGTTCTAACGGGAGAAACCTTTCAGGAGGCATATGAAGCTTCATTAAAAAAACAAATGCAGACTGGGTCGGTTTATATTCATCCTTTTGATGATTATGATGTAATGGCAGGTCAAGGAACTATCGCCATGGAAATGCTCAGGCAAGAAGATCGAATGGATACCATTCTTGTACCAGTCGGCGGTGGAGGCTTAATAAGTGGAATAGCAATCGCTGCTAAGTATGTGAATCGCAATATCAAAATTATTGGGGTGCAAGCTAGCGGGGCAGCTGCCATATATGATAGTTTTCATTCAGATCGAATACAAAATTTAAAATCGGTGGATACCATTGCAGAGGGAATTGCTGTGAAAAAGCCTGGTAAACGAACCTTGCCACTTATTAAGAAGTATGTTGATGATCTTGTGACTGTTTCGGACGAAGAAATTGCTGCAGCAATTGTCTATATGCTTGAGCGTAACAAGACGTTAATGGAAGGAGCGGGAGCAGCAACATTAGCAGCATTGTTTGCCCATAATAATCAAATCAAATCACGACACTGTGGGCTAATTGTTAGTGGTGGGAATATGGATATTGGTGCAATGGCCAACATTCAGCAGCTGGCCAATCGTTTACACCATCCGGTATTAGTAAATTCTTAATTATAAATCGTTGGGTGAGGTAGATATATTCTGGGATTTTTTCCTTGTTCGAAAAAAATCCGCGGCAAAAGTACGAGCTGAAGATCCCGCAGGAAAGCGAAGCATTTTGACTAAGCGATGAATGAACTATCTATCTCTAAAACAAAAACCCAAACTTTATCTAAATGATTTCAGATAAGGTTTGGGTTTTTTATCTTAGTCTAGGAAATGATAAAATTTGCCCATGTGAATAAATAGAAGCGTGTTGAGCCGCGTCGTCCAGCACAAGCACCCAGAAACGAGGCGACTTCATAAATCGCTCTAATCTAAGTCATCATCGGCTCGCAAGCTCACCATGATTCCTTTATGTTCGTTGACTCGCTCCAGTCACACGTTTCAAATCGGGCGCTTGCACTTTTGTTCCTAAAGATTCTTTTGTCCTAGCCTCAAGCTTTTTCAGGGTTATACGAAAAATTGATGTAGTGGTTAAGCTCAATAAGTAAGTGTTTCTTTTGCTGTAATTTCTTTTATCCCACCTATAAATGGCAGTAAGACCTCCATTTCAAGCAGTAAAGTGAAACGAATGTTGGTAGTAGGAGGATAGCTGCCAGTATATGTTCGATTGGTTCAAAGGCCTTTAGGTCATCCTCTTGTGGTATTAACCATCTGTGGAGATAATCAAAACCCTCAACCGATTGAAGTTTCACTTTATCGTTACATGTTACATTTTATACGATGTCTTTTTTGATAGAAACATGTAATCCCTGTAATTTAAATAGAAGCTGGCCATCGAGACGTTTTGACAACCTGAAGATTTATCATGATTCCTTTATTGAAGGTATCGTTAAAGCTTTTGACCATAATACTTATCCAAAGAAAAGCCTCTACCTAAAATCTCCGATGCATTAATAAAGATGACAAAGGAATCCGGTTCGTCTCTTTGTAAAATTTTCTTTAAATGAAAGGCTTCCTGTTGTTCAGCTACACAAAGTATCATTGTTTTATCGCTATGTGAATACCCTCCAACTGAACGAACCTTTGTCAACCCACGATCAATTTCGTCACGGATTAGTGACTGAATATGTTCCTCTTTTTCCGTAATAATTAATATTAGTTTGGTAGCTGAAGTTTGTAGCTGCACAATATCGATCGTTTTGCTTGTAATGTAAATACACATGAGCGCAAATAGGGTTAATTCTAGGTTAAATACAATAATGGATGAGATAACAACAAAACCGTCAACAATGAGTTGTGAATAACCGCTTGATAGGCCTGTGAATTTCTTTACAATTTGAGCAATTGCTGCTGTACCCCCAGTAGAACCATTACCTTTATAAACAATGCCTAGACCTATTCCGAGAATAATTCCTCCATAGATAGCTCCTAGAATTGGGTTTGTTATCGTATACGGAATATTTGCACTTGCCCATATTATAAACGGTACCCAAAATGTTCCTACTAATGTCTTCCAACTGAAATCTTTTCCAAGTGTTAGCCAGCCGATAATAAAGATAGGGATATTTATTAGAAGCTGCGTATAAGCTGGGCTTAAGGAATACATTTCAAAGAGAATTGTGCTAATCCCAGAAATACCACCTGCAGCTAACTTTGAGGGTAGCAAAAATAAATTATAGGATAGAGCAACAAGTGTAGCTCCAAAAATAATTTGCGCATAAGATAATACGGTTTTATTTATGTGTTTTGTAATTCCTGACATAACAAAAGATCCTTTCCTGATAGCCTAGTAACGGATTTATTCTATCATGAAGGATCTATACTGTCGAACTTTGACATAGAAAATAGTCTGTTAAGTATTTATCACACCTTTAATTGGCGGTAATACCACCCAATTCAAGCAAGAAAGTGAAAGTACTATTGGTAAGTGGGAGATTAACTGCCAGTAAAGTCCAATTGGTTCAAAGGCCTTTAGGTCATACCCTTGTGGTACTAACCATCCGTGGGGATAAACAAAACCCCCAAACTTATTGAAGCTTTCACTTTATAGGAGTACTCTCACGTTGGAAATTTCTTTTACATATTTAACAAAGTTTTAATTATTTTTCACCCCTGGTAAAAGTGGATATACACGTTTAGAACAAACATGGCTTCTCACGGAGTTTCGCTATTGCTTTTCCAGCAGGGCGAGGAAGACCGCTCTGCTAGACATGGCACGAAGAAAATGCCTAGATCATTTTTGAGAAGGCTTCCTGCTTCTCTACTGTTCTTTAGCGATTCCCAGTCTTTGACGGAATTCGGGTATACTTTTCATCGCCCGTTCGTAAATCTAAACTCCTGCAAGCTCACGATAAAAAGCAGTGGAATAATAACTATTATTGCATAACCGCGGACCTTCTTGTCTGAATATGTTCGATGACATTATCTGTGAAATCAGCCGTTACTTTGGATAAAAATGGTCTTAAGCAAGAGTTAATCATCGAACCAGCAATGCCCTTAGCTGTTATAGAGAGTGAACCTGTCATTTTCGTTTGATTTTCTGCTAGTTTATGGGCTTGAAAATAGCCGCTTCCTTTGACATGGTTGTTCGTACTAGCTAAAGTGAATGCTATTTTATTCGGACTTTGCCATTCCGTGACGGATAATGATAATCGAACACTTTTTTCCATAAAGCCAATATCTCCTTTGCATATCCAAATCGATTGTTTAGCATTTACCATCGTATGTTGCTGATATCCTGGAACGAGACTAGCCCAATTATTGATATCGTTAACAAAGTCCCATATTTCTTCAATAGGAATATCTACCTTTCGTTCACAAATACTGCTTGGCAAAGCAACATTACCTCCCCATAAACCTAAAGTGATGATACACCCTTTCAAGTATATGCAATAACTCCTTAATTAGAATAAAAGCTTCCATTTTAGTGAATCCAAATATTCGTATTACAGATCACCTGATATTTTGCTTGCTATTTAACGACCAACGTTTCTTTCCTCTGTCTACGATAAGCGGATGGTGTTTGATTTGTAGCCCGTTTAAATGCTTGTGTGAAAAACGATTGAGAAGAGAAGCCGGTGAATTCAGCAATATTACCAATGTGATAGTCTGTTGTATCTAATAGTATTTTTGCTTCTCGTATTCGTACTTGATTTAGATATTCAATTGGTGATATTCCCATATCTTTTTTAAATGTATGTGCCAAATAATATTTATTGATATGCCCGATTTCTGCCAATGTATCAAGGGTGATTGGTTCTCTGTAATTCTGATTTATATAGTACATAATAAATGCGGCGGCTTTGTTGATATTTTTGGGTTCTGTTTTTTGAATTTCTAACATTTTGCCTCTTCGAAGCTTTACCATCAAGATTTCAATGATATTTTGGCAGATAACTTCATACTCTTCATTCCCTTGCTGCACTTCGTTAAGTAAACTATGCAGGTAGAAGAGAATATTCTCACGATCGCCCTGATAAGTATATAAGCCCATTTGCGAACTATTTTCTTTAACATGAGCAAAGGTTAGTCCTTCAATTCCTAGAGCAATATATTCAAGTGAGTCGTACAGATTGGATTTTTCGGTATGTTCAACATTTGGATTTATTATTACTAAATCATTTTCTTTAACTGGAATTTCATGATTGGAAAGCAGAAATGATCCTTTACCTTTAACGATATAAAATAATTCTGTAAAGTGATGGGTGTGCTTTGTACTATGCCAGCCTCGGTCGTATTCTGAATGTGTGATATAAAGTAATTTAAATGGCACATTTCTTGTAGCAAATTCCTTCACTTTATAAACTTCGTAGGACATTGCTCCACCCCTTACTATTATTTGAAATTTCTATCAATTATTAATTTTATAGGAGTAAAGCTTAAAAAGCAATATTTATAAAAAAGTCAACAAGATGTTGATTGTGTAAGCGTTTTAATATAGGTACGATAAAGATATATTATTATTAAATAAGGGGGTTTACGTATCGTGAAAAACAAGAAATCGATAATATTAATCTCTTTTCTATTTGTAGGACTTATCTTAGCGGCTTGCTCAGGAGGAGAGGATGTTAATTCAAAGGAATCAGAGGAGAGTGGAGGTGGCAAAGAAACAACCTTACATGTTGCTGCCTTAGAGTCAGCTTATGGAACTGAAATGTGGGACCAGATTGCTGAATCGTATGAGGCAGCTAATAAAAATATTAATATTGAATTAACAATTGAAAAGAATCTAGAGGAAGTAATTCGACCTAATATGCAGGCAGGTGAGTATCCAGACGTATTATTACTGGCTACCAATAGACCAGAGGCATTGACGGAAACATTAATTAAAGAAAATGGTCTAGAAAATATAAGCGATGTATTGAATATGAACATACCAACCGAAAAAGTGACAGTTAATAAAAAACTTTTAGATGGATTTACCGATACGCTTGCAACTAATCCATATGCTAATGGTGAGACCTATCTAGCTCCAATGTTCTATAGTCCAACTGGATTATTCTTTAATGCTGGACTATTTGAAGAAAAAGGCTGGAAAGTTCCTGAAACATGGGATGAAATGTGGGAGCTAGGTGAAAAAGCGAAAAAAGAAGGTATCTCTTTGTTTACGTATCCTACAACAGGGTATTTTGATACTTTAGTTGGCTCCATGCTTTATGCTGCAGGTGGTCCGGAGTTTTACAATGCTGCAATGACTTATGAGGACGGAATTTGGGAAACAGAAGAGGCATCTCAAGTATTACAAACGATAGAAAAATTAGCAGAGTATACGCATTCGGACACTGTTGCAAATGCAAATCCGAATGATTTCACAAAAAACCAGCAATTCATCCTAGATAACAAAGCATTATTTATGCCGAACGGTAATTGGGTTGTAGATGAAATGAAAGAAGCTCCACGTTCAAAAAATTTCCAATGGGGGATGACATCTATACCCGCATTTGAGAAAAGTGGTGATCGTTATGCATTCACATTCTTTGAACAAATTTGGATTCCAGCTGCAGCTAAACATAAGGATGAAGCGAAGGAATTTATAACATATATGTATTCTGATGAAGCAGCATCTATCTTCCTTGATGCTGGTGCAGTACAACCAATTAATGGTATTACGAAAAAGCTAGAGGGACAGAAACAAACATTTTATAGCATTTATGAAGAGGAAGGAGCGCTTCCAGCAATGGGGACATTTGCTTCTACAGAACCTGTACCAGGAGCGAGCATGGGGGATACACTGTACGGAACAATTGACAGTGTAATGAGTGGTGAAACTTCTTTCGAAGAGTGGCAAGCCGAAATGGAAGAAGTAAGTGATAAGCTAAGACCGGCTATGAACTAATCCAAAGCTATATAGGGGGTTCTGATCGCTTATTAGTTGATGATAATAGAACGGTAAGCTTGTTTGATTTCTTACCGTTTTTATTAGATGAATCCATCATGAGAAATGGATGTAAGAAATAGTTTACCCCGCATGTAACTGGCAGTAAGATCCCACTTCAAGTAATAAAGCGAAATATTGGTGAGGGGAGGATCAACTACCAGTAAATGTCCGATTGGTTCAAGGGCCTTTAGGTTATACCCTTATGTTATTAACAATCAGTGAGGGATAGACAAAATCCCATTAATTGAAGTTTCCCTTTATTATTTTTTAGATGTTTAGCCTGAATGAATTTCACTTTGTTGGGACCAAAAAGAGGTGAACATTTTTGAGTAAAACGAAATCACGAAATATATTTATCGGAGTATGTGTAATACCAGCTCTCATTTTGATGGTTATTTTTATGTTTATACCAACATTTGAGGTTTTTCGGATGTCTTTGTACCGCTGGGGGGATTTTCAAATACACAACAATTTGTCGGTTTGGATAATTTTAGACTTCTATGGAATGATATGAATTTCATTCGATCATTTCAGAATTCTATTCTCTTAATAGTTGTAGTAGCAATTCTTACATTTATTTTTGCAGTGTTTTTTGCAGCTATTCTAACAAAAGAGAAGGTCAGAGGAGGAAACTTTTTTCGAGTCATCTTTTATATTCCAAATATACTATCCATTGTAGTTATAGCTGGTATATTTTCAGCCATATATGATCCTTCCAATGGATTGTTAAATAGTGTTTTAGGAATGTTTCAATTAGATACATTTCAGCAAATGTGGCTAGGTGATCAGAAAATAGTTATCTATAGTCTTGCGGGTGCTCTAGTCTGGCAAGCCATTGGTTATTATATGGTTATGTATATGTCAAGTATGGCTAGTATACCAGCTAGCTTCTATGAGGCGGCGTCATTGGAGGGAGCAAGTAAATTAAAACAATTTACCAGCATTACATTACCATTGATATGGAATAATATTCGAACAACATTAACATTTTATATCATCAGCACGATTAATCTAAGCTTCTTGTTAGTTAAGGCATTGACAGGTGGAGGACCTGACGGATCAACAGAAGTATTCCTATCCTATATGTATGACCAAGCCTATGGTAATTCTACCTTTGGCTATGGAATGGCAATTGGTGTAGTAGTGTTTATTTTTTCTTTTACCTTAGCAGCGATTGTAAGTCACATCACGAAACGTGACGTCTTAGAGTATTAAGGGGGTGCTAATATCTCATGAAAGATTCAAAGGAACGGAGTACCGATGCTCTATATAAACTATTTATCTATGTAGCTTTAATTACCTTAGCGGTTTCAATTGTTATACCAGTTGCCTGGGTATTCCTTGCTGCTATTAAAGAAAACGTCGAGTTTTATGGAAGCCCATGGAGCTTACCACATGGTTTTCATTTTCAAAATTTTATAGAAGCATTTCAGGAAGCGCGAATGGGAGAATATCTGTTTAATTCAATAATGGTTACCGTATTAGCTTTATTCATTTTGCTAGTAATAGCCTTACCAGCGGCGTATGTCTTATCCAGGTTTAGTTTTAGAGGGAATAAATTATTAAACATGATTGTTAAAGCAGGGTTATTCATTAATGTCAGCTATATTACTGTGCCAATTTTCTTAATGCTCTTAGATTTGGATATGGGATTAAAGAGTTTAATAGATAATGGATTTTTATTAAACAATCGTGCTGTACTTGCACTCGTTTATGCCGCAACTGCTTTACCATTTACGATTTATCTTCTATCAAGCTATTTTCAGACATTGCCTTCTGATTTTGAAGAAGCCGCTAGTATTGATGGTGCAGGATATTATCGCACCATGTTTTCCATTATGTTGCCGATGGCAATGCCAAGTATTGTTATCGTCATTCTTTTTAATTTCTTGTTATTTTGGAATGAATATATTATGGCACTTACACTAATGCCAGGAGGGAATCAAACGCTGCCAGTTGGTTTGTTAAACTTAATGGCTGCTGAACGATCAGCTGTTAACTATGGTCCAATGTATGCGGGAATGGTAATTGTTATGTTACCGACATTAATTTTATATATTATCGTGCAAAAGCGCTTAACACAAGGAATGACTGTAGGAGGAGTGAAAGGGTAGGTGTCACAATTGAAAAAGTTAACCGGAAGAGTTACGCTACCGAGTCAACAGAATTTTTTGGAGGAAACAAAAGAATTAATGGATCGCTGGGGAGCAGATGCGCTTCGAGATAGTGATGGGACAAAATTAGATGAAGAAATCAAACAATTAGATGCGAAAATCTATACGACTTACTTTGTAGCACGTAGTCATAATGACTTTGCTAAACAGCATCCAGAGGAAATGCAACAGCTATATTTAATGTCACAATATAATACAGCAATAGACACTGAGCTGGAAGTGTCTTTCTTGACAGGATATTTTGAAGAGCAGATTCAACCAGATTATTTGCATGACCCTAAAAAGTGGTGGGAAGTAATCGATAGGACTACTGGTGAGGTTGTGCCAGCAAATCATTGGATAGTAAAAAAGGAGACAAATAGCTTACTTATATTTAAAGCCAAACCATGGCATGAATATACGGTTTCATTCTTAGCATTTATGAAATGGGATCCGACACAAATGTATAATCATATAACGAACGATTGGAGAGATAAGCCACATGAAATTCCATTCGATGTTCGGCAGCCTCATTCTAAACAATTTATGCGCAATTATTTAAAAACCTGGCTAGCAGAAAATCCAGCAACTGATGTTGTTCGCTTTACGACGTTTTTTTATCACTTTACCTTAGTATTTAACAATCTAGGTAAAGAAAAATTTGTTGACTGGTTCGGTTACGGTGCTAGTGTATCTGTAGCTGCTTTAGAAGCATTTGAAAAAGAAAAAGGATATCGTCTGCGACCAGAAGATATTGTCGATAAAGGCTATTATAATTCTACCTTTCGAATTCCCTCCAGAGCTTACTTAGATTATATGGATTTTATTCAACGATTTGTTGCTAAGGAAGTAAAAGAATTAGTTGAAATTGTACATGCAAGTGGTAAGGAGTCGATGATGTTTTTGGGAGATAATTGGATAGGGACAGAGCCTTACGGAGCCTATTTCAAAGAGACAGGTATGGATGCTGTAGTTGGAAGTGTTGGAGATGGGGCAACATTACGAATGATTTCTGATATCCCAGATGTGAAGTATACGGAAGGTCGTTTTCTACCTTACTTCTTTCCCGATACGTTTCATGATAAGAATAACCCAGTAATTGAAGCAAATAACAATTGGCTGACAGCGAGAAGAGCTCTAATGCGTAAACCTTTGGACAGAATTGGCTATGGCGGATATCTAAGCTTGGCATATAAATTCCCCGATTTTGTAGCTTGTGTAGAAAAGATTACAGACGAATTTCGTGAAATTTACGATACTATAAATGGCGTGAAGCCTTATACTGGATTAAAGGTGGCAATTTTAAATGCATGGGGAAGGATTCGTACATGGCAGACCTATATGGTAGCACATGGAAAGTGGTATAAACAGGCCTATTCATATCAGGGGGTTTTAGAGGCTCTTAGTGGTTCAGCGGTAGACGTAGATTTTATTAGTTTTGACGATGTCATACAGCATGGTGTGCCTAAAGATGTTGATGTCCTTATTAATGCCGGAGATGCTGGTACAGCATTCTCTGGTGGAGAACGATGGAAAGAAGAGGACTTACTTTCTGTTATAAGAGAATGGGTTTATCATGGAGGAGGATTTATCGGTATTGGAGAACCGACTGCTTATCATCGTGAAGGACGCTACTTTCAACTAGCAGATGTATTAGGTGTAGAAAAGGAATTAGGCTTTAGCTTATCGACAAATAAATATTTTACGGAAAAGAACGAATCACATTTTATTTCCCAGGATATACAGGCATTTGATTTCGGAGAAGGTATGAAAAATGTGTATGCCTTAAGGGAAGTTACGGATATTATTGAACATACGAATGAGGGGTTGCAACTCGCTAGTACAGCCTTCGGTAAAGGGCGTAGTGTGTACATTGCAGGTCTTCCCTATAGTCATGAGAATACAAGACTATTACTAAGGGCGATGTATTACGCAGCTCATAAGGAGATGGCTTTATACAAATGGCATACTTCCAATGTCCATTGTGAAATACATGTATACCCTGAAATTAAAAAATTTGCCGTTGTCAATAACTCAAATGTACAGCAAGTTACAGATGTATATATAGAAAATGGTGAAAAATATCAAGTACGATTAGAAGCAAGTGAGATTAAATGGGAGGATTACACAAATGAAAGATAGAGTCTTTCGCATCTTAAAGGTAGTTTTCTTTCTCTTTTGTATGTATCTGATTCTTAATGGTCAGCGAACAGTAGGTCATTGGGAATTGTTTACGCAATTAATCGGGCTATCAGGTTTATTGTTGTTGCTTTGGAATTATAATCGTAAATTCACTTAAGCACGGCGCTAAAAAGCCAGCAAAACCTTTAGGATATATTTCCTCAAGGTATTGTTTATAATCTAGGAAATTATAAAATTTGCCCATGTGATAAATAAGCGCGTGTTGAGCTTTGTCCAGCTCTAGCACCCAGAAACGAGGCGACTTCACGAATTGTCCTAATCTAAGTCATTATCGGCTCACAAGCCCACCATGATTCCTTTATCTCCGTTGATTCACTTCAGTCGCTACGTCTCTAATTGGGCGCTTGCGCTTTTGTTCTAAGTTAAGAAAGTATAAAATCAGTGCAATGACTGCGTTAAGCCAAGTAGTTATTTTGAAATGTTTGATGTATATTGGCAATGCTCCGACTAATTACTTCGCTTTCCGTGGGCACGGCCTCAACTAACTTTGCAAAGAAGAACACGTTGCAAAGTGGATTTTTGGCTCGCGCTATTCCCGCAGGAGTCTACGTAATTCGTCTCCGCTATGAGAAGGTGCAACAATTCTTGTCATAAGTAATAGGTTGACTTTTTTTACAATGGGTAAAGTGAAAATCGCTATCCGTGAGTATAAAAGCAGCTGTGTTACTTCATGCTAGCGTTGTAGAGCCTGATAATAGCGAAGGCTTGCCACTTCAACTCCTGTGGGAAATGTTTGACCTGAAGATCCACTTTTTTGAGCGGGTTTTGCTAAAAAAGTTAGCTGAAGGACAAACCCCACGGAAAGGGAAGTGGGCAGCCGGAGTGGTGGTCAAGCAGTAGCTATTATTCCATAATAGCTACTAGAGGAAGCGTAAATCTGAGCATTTAGTGATAAGGAATGAGCGAATTTTGCTCAGTTTTTCTTATTCATGGGAAACAGGTGGAAATTGTACTTTGAAAAGGTTAAACAGATGTAATGCTTCTATCGCATTTATTGGAAAATAAGCATGGTTAAGGAATGTGTTGTAAGGAAAGTGAGGAGTGCTAATGAGGTATGCTATCGGAATTGATATTGGCGGTACGACAGTGGAAGCTGGTATCGTCAACGAGAAAGGAGACTTAATTCAAAAGGAGTCAGTCCAAAGTGACCCCTCAAATAAAGAGAAAATGTTTCTACAAGTTATTCAATGTGTAAACCAACTCCTAAATCATTCTAGTATTCCAGAGGATGAGATATACGGGATTGGTGCTGGTATTCCTGGAAAAATAGATCGTAGAAATGGGGTAGCGGTCTTTCAGAATAACCTTCCATGGTCTAATTTTCCAATAGTTCATCGTCTACGGGAAGCGCTAGGAATCGATAATATTGTAATTGATAATGATGTATATATGGCAGCATTTGCGGAATGGAAAGAGGCAAAAATGCTTGAGGATGAACTATTTGTTTATATTACGATTAGTACAGGGATTTCTTGCTCCATTATTCAAGGGGGAAACTTTATAAGGGGAGCAGGCTTTGCTGGGGAGCTGGGATTGATACCCGTTTTTACACACACAGCTGATCATAGCATGGAAAGATTAGAACATGCTGCATCTGGCCCAGCTATGCAAGCAAAGGCAAGGTCCATTTATGTCAATGAAGCATTAGTAACGAAAGATATTTTTATTCATTTTACTCGAGGAGAGAGCAATGCAAGTAGATTGGTGGACGAAATGATTCATGCATTAACCCAAGGTGTTTACATGATTAATAGTATATTAGATCCGCACAAGATTGTTTTTGGTGGGAGTGTTGCAACATATAATCCCTATATATTACCTTTACTAAAGGATAAGTTAAAAAATTACTTGATTGAAGAACAACTACATATTCTTCAAAACATGGAAATAAGTAATTTGAATAATGGTCAAGGAATTATCGGTGCAGGTTTACGTGCATTCAGGTAAGGAAATTTATAGAAAAAGAGGTTGTACATTTTAGTGGACTAAGCATAAATAAGTAGAAAAGTAATGGGAATGGAATACTTGATCCATACAGTAGATACATAGTAAGGTTCACAATCAGCTTGATTAGAATAGAGATGCACTTTTTGGGTAGAGTGCATTTTATTTGGGATAGAAAGGGAAGCCTCCAACCTATAGCTAGGGTGATATAACGTTAACACGATCTATTCAAATGAAGCTAGACAAATTCGCTTTACCAGTCAACCTGAATCCTCCATATAATTCTAGACTACATAAGAATGGGCACTTGTGTAACCTTAACATTCCAGCTATGCTATTAAAGGTAAACAAACAACTATGACATGGGAGATGGAATGTATGCAGTCTGTCATAACGTGGGGATTAAGAATTTCCATTGTATCCTATACGTTTCTACACCTTGTAACTTACTTTTTTGAAAAGAGATTATTGCTGTATGCTTTAGCATGTTGTGGTTTATTTATACTAATATTTGCTAGTTTATCAAAGACGTTAAGACAATTTAAACTCCCCTTTTTCCTATTTATCACCGGCTTTATTATCCTCCTATTTTCTAAAGTCTCTATTGGGGAGGGACTATATAGTGGACTATTGCAAATGCGAAGCATCGTTGGACTTTTAGTCATTGTACCAATGATCAGTTGGGTACTTCGTGAAGAGCCTTATATCGAGGACATCATGGGAATGGCGCATAAATCTTTGAATACAAGTAGAAAGTTTTATCTAGGGATGATGTCATTAACGCAGGTTTTTTCTTATTTTCTTTTATTCGGTGCAATACCGATGATGTATCAATTCATTAATCAAATCCTGTATAAGAAAAAAACTGAAGCATGGGAAAACTATAAAGGAACAGCCCTCTTACGGTCTTTTGCTTTATCTACGATGTGGGTAGTGAGTATTCCTAGCTTCATTTTTGCAGTGGAAACGATGAATGCCTCGCTGTGGATTTGTATTTTACAAGGATTTGGTATTTCCGTTTGTGGGACAATGATTGCGGTACTATTTTCGTATTTTCAAGAAAAGCATTATGGTGTAAATTTGACATACGGGCTACAGGATGAGATTGCTGAAATATTACTTCATGCTGATCCAATTGAGGAAAGAAAGAAAAAAGTGATCGAATTTATTTTTTTATTTCAAGTTAAGAAAGTATAAAATCAGTGCAATGACTGCGTTAAGCCAAGTAGTTATTTTGAATGTTAGATGTATATTGGCAATGCTCCGACTAATTACTTCGCTTTCCGCGGGCTCGACCTCAACTAACTTTGCAAAGAAGAACACGTTGCAAAGTGGATTTTCGGCTCGCGCTAATCCCGGAGGAGTCTACATAATTAGTCTCCGCTATGAGAAGGTGCAACAATTCTTGTCATAAGTAATAGGTTGACTTTTTTTACAATGGGTAAAGTGAAAATCGCTATCCGTGAGTATAAAAGCAGCTGTGTTACTTCATGCTAGCGTTGTAGAGCCTGATAATAGCGAAGGCCGGCTACTTCAACTCCTGTGGGAAATGTTTGACCTGAAGATCCACTTTTTTGAGCGGGTTTTGCTAAAAAAGTTAGCTGAAGGACAAACCCCACGGAAAGGGAAGTGGGCAGCCGGAGTGGTGGTCAAGCAGTAGCTATTATTTCATAATAGCTACTAGAGGAAGCGTAAATCGGAGCATGTAGTGATAAGGACTGAGCGAATTTTGCTCCGTTTTTCTTAATTAGTTTATTTGGATCAATCTTTATTATCCATGCCATTTTTTCCGCGGATCTAATGATGGTAATTCCTCTAACAGTGATAATCTGGACTTGCTTCTATTACGTGGTCAAAAAGAAACCGAAAAAATTTGTAGAAGAAGCGAAAATTTACTTTCAGCAAAATATGACAAATCAATCATATCAGCTTAGCATTATGTTCGGTGCAGGAGTATTAATTTATGCGTTAAATCAAACAAATTTTGGTAATTATGTAGTGGATGGTGTTTATGCGTTGCAAGAGATGCTACCATTTATTAATATCCTATATCTTCTTCCATTTATTGTGATTTTCCTTGGGTTTATTGGAATGGGACCATTAACCGTGATGGTTTTAGTAGCAGGAATATTAGAAAATATCGCTCTACCATATCCTCCTGAGTTAATTGTATTAGCAGTCACATCTGGTAGCGTCATCTCTATTTTAATTTCACCTCTGATAATGCCAGTAATTATTTTAAGTGCCTCGAACGGTTTAAATGGTTTTAAAAATGGGATTCGCTTTAATTTTAAATATGCAATCGTATTTTATATTATGGTACAGATTTATGTACAAACGATGATACATCTATGGTGAACAACTGCTGAATTCGTTGGCTACGAATTCAGCAGTTTTTAAAATAAAAGGCTGTAGTGTTTTAAATAATCATCGCTTTATAACTTCTTTACTTTAGTTAGTTATTAAAGAAGCCCTGTTTTTCATAAATATAAAGGAGTAAAAGCCCTTTTCAGTTCCATCATTTTACAATGATGTTTATATAGTAACTACCACTAATATTCTGAATGGGGGAGAAGAGATGACGATTCGACTGCTCGTTATGTTTCTTTTCGGTTTACTTGTAATATCCATTCCGTGTTATGTAGCAGCACAAGCAAAAGGTATAGCTAGTCCACGACTTGTAGGCAAGGGTGACGACATAACGGTATTTGGAAAAGGAAATAACGGTAACGATGAAACACCAGGAGAATGGTTTGTTGGGGAGACACCTGAACATCCACAAGAGGGAGCACCTGTCTTACTATTTGTCCCAGGATTAAATAATGTGGCTCAGATCTTTTGGGAAGACAATGGTTTGTATGAGGCAGCCTATGAGGCAGGCTATCATACGGCATTTGTTCAGCTATACGATGCTGGTGGGGCTTCGGCTGATATGTGGGATAACGGAAGACTACTTGCTGACAAAATTGAAGAAATAGCCGCGCATTTTAATGGCCAGCCAATTACATTAGTTGCCTATAGTAAAGGAGGAGTTGATGCTCAGGCTGCAGTAACATATTATGATGCATGGCAATATGTAGATAATATTATTACGCTTTCTAGTCCACATCATGGCTCACAGCTAGCAGATTTGGCAAATAGCTCCTGGGCTGGTTGGCTGGCAGATTTACTCGGTATGCAAGGGGAAGGCACTACTGCAGTGGAGACAGGATATATGGAGCATTTTCGCTCCATCACTGATTCTGAACCATATGCATACTACAACGATATTTATACGCTTGGAGGAACGGATTGGGGGTCCATATTCTCTGCTACTTGGTATGGTGGCGTCTATCTCTCTAGTTATGGAGATAATGATGGTGTAGTAACAGCTGTTAGTAGTAATTTACCGGGTGGTCAAGAAATTGCTATAGGAGACTGGAATCATACTTCAGTTCGCAGTGAAGTCATATTTCCTGTCTTTGAGAGCTTCATAGCGGATGAATCGGTGCCTGGAAGAAGCTTCTCACCAAGCTCCTATAGAATGCCATTACCCACCTCAGACCATTTAGTACGTGGTAATTCGCTAGTTCAAAATAAGAGCGATCAGCTTTCTCTACCGATTGAAGATGGTGTAGACGAGATAACAGTGCAAGTTTATGCGGCTCATGAATTACATCAGCTTGCATTAATAGATCCATCGGGCAAATCGTATATAGCTACGCAAGCAACAACTCAAGAATCCGGAGGGATATTTACAGGAGCTACTGCATATACAATTCCAGTAAAAAATCCTGTCTCTGGAGAATGGATGGTTGAACTAGGGAGTAAACAGGATAGTGCCTATTTGCTTGTTGTCAATTATGATACTCCAAGGAAGTGGAATCTAGTATCGAATATGAATAAGAATAGTAAAAATAAATCATTTTATTATCAATTAAAGACTGATGATTCCTTCATTCAAGAAGATAGCTTAAAAGCCAGCTATAAAATAGTGGAGTCTGGAACGATGAACGAAGTAAAGTCATTTTCAACGAAAGGAAATGTAGATATGTCTACAAATCTAACATTTCCAAAGAAAAATCAAGCTTATAATATTACCGTAGACATTAGTGGAAAAACAAAGAAAGGTTCTACTTTCGAACGAACCATTATCGATTCTGTATATATTGAGGATTGATGCAAGGAGGCTGGGAGAGACGAATTTTATCCAGATCCTAACCCGAACGGTTTCATTACTTAAAATAGGTTCTATCGTCGCACCATTAAAATACTATGATTTCCGCGGGCGAGGTTTTGTCTCTAGTAAAGCATACTGACTCCTGGGGCTTCACAAAATTTTCTTCTCCCATAGCCTTTTCTATACCAGTCCCTATAAATTGTTTATTTAAGAGGTGTATCTTTCTCGGTTTTCTGTAATATTTTTCGAGTTAAGCTAATGAATTAGTTGAAGATGAATGTTACTAGTCGTTCTAATAATAATTTGTTGTAGCTATGAATAATATGGTAGCAAGCATAAAAAGGAGATGAAACTTTGCATAAACTATTACTATTGCTTTTTATACTTGCTATTGCTGTTGCGGGCACCATATATTTTGTTGTTGCATCATCACCAGAGCATCAAGCAGAGGAGGCTGCCGAGGAATTTTACGCCTATGAGCAAAGAGGAGCTTTTTCTAAGTCCTGGGAAATGTTGCATCCAATGATGAAAGAAAAATTTCCAAAAGGAACGTATATTCAGGATCGATCAGATGTCATTATGAATTATTTTGGAGTACTCCATTTCACATATAGCTTTGGAGATATCGAGGAAATGAAGAATTGGCTTCCTACAGTAGAGGGAGAACCAATTCCGACCGTTTATCGAATCACCGTCTCTCAACATTTTAACGGGAAATACGGTAATTCTACCTTAATACAGGATGTTTATATGGCAGAGGTTGATGGAGAATGGAAGTTGCTATGGGATTATCAAAATATGGATAGTTAATGCATGGAAATGGAGAATAGTCCTGTATATATACTGCTCACTAGAAATCACACATTTCATAAAAGGTCGCGCAGCTCTGCCGTTGAGCTTGCACGATTCCACTAATCTACATGATAAAGCCAAATCTTCCATGCAGCATTAGGGTGTTCGAATGTCTTCTCTAGTGTGAGATGAAGTTCCTCTGCATTATTAATAGGTACAGCTGCTAAGATATACTCTCCTCCCAGATCTTTCAATGCCTTCGTATTTATATCCAGATCTTCAATTGGGTCATTCCGATTTTTGGTATAGAGATAATTTTCACCGTGTTCAGCTACATACATATATAATCTACCGCCCCACGTATCAAAATAATTCTCTAACACTGGATTTTTTTCAAGTTCGTCCGCAATAATTCTCCTAAACGCTTGTTTATAACCCAAAGGAAAACTGTTATTGTATGTATCCAGCGTATAAAACCCATTGTACTGTGCGATAGTTGGATGCATTCCAATACTTACCACTCGGTAATCTTCGAGATTCTTACCAATATATAACTGAATTTCTGTAAACAATTCTTCAGAATAAAATTCTTTAAATGTCGGTGTGCCAATAGAATTATATTTACTTTCCTCATTTAATGGAAATAAAACCAGCCCGCATTGAGCAATAATTAAAATAACAGCAATGAATCTACCAAAGCGAAGGTGTTTCCAAATAATTGCCAATGCTAAAGCAAAGCAGATGTACCAAATAGCTGGATCGAAAAAGTGAATCCGGGCAAAATTGAAGGTGTTGGCAATCATAAAATTATCCTTCACTACACGCCATCCGTCCCAATACCAAAATGCATACCAGATGGAAAGGGAAAAATTAATAAAAAATAATCCTAATAACCATGTTGGTTTAATAGACCGATAGCCTGCAATGATAAAGGCAAACCCAATTACCGGTATAATAATCCAGTAATGCTGTGCCATATCATGGGTATGACCATAGAGGAAATTTTCAAATGATAACTCTACACTTCGTTGCAAGGAATTATGCCCTAAATTTAATGCGTCGCGATGAGAAGTGAATCCCGAACTAAAAAACATGGACGTGATTAATAGGTAATTTTTTAGTACATAAATACTTGTCATTGCTGCAATTGCCCCAAAAAACGGCCAATGAAACTGCTTCAAGCGAATCCAATCGATAAGCCAAATTAGACCCATGATGGTTAAAAAGAAAACAAAGGTTAGCACAAAACTAGACAGAAATGGGATAAGCAATAGGGTTAGCCAATAATACCAAGGTGTTGCTTTCCCATATTTCCGAATGGATAAAAATAAGAACAAGGCTAGTGGTAATCCAGCAATCGATAGCATACCTGATGGCCAATAGGGTAATAAAGCAAACCCTAACGAGGAACCAACAGTAATGATTGGTATCTTCCTACCAAACGAAGTGAAATGCTTTAATAATAGATACATACCGAAAAAAGCCACGAACCGCATGATAGTTTGCCCAATGCTGTACGCTGTCATGGGTTCAAACATGGTATATAGCCATACCATTGCATCTAATCCAGAAGGTAGGGAACTTCTTGGTAACCCATTAATGATGTTGGGAAATATCGTATCCGTTAAGCTAAAAATTTGGCCACTTTCTACAAGCAAGTGATACCATACGATATTGGAGTCTAAATTATCGTGTACACGAATATGTGTGTCTTCACCTAGAATGTAATACGGCATCAGGTAGGCAACGATAACTAGACAAGCAATGCCTACCAGAAGCTTATGGTTGGAAAAACAGTTGTATTTTGTTGACCACATCATTAATTGCCTCTTCTCCTATCCCATAGTAAAGCGGTAAGCGTAATAAGCGATTACTTTCCGTTGTTGTATGCGTATCCTCACCAATAAATGCACCGAATTGTTTCCCAGCATGTGCGCTATGTAAGGGAACATAATGAGTAGCTGTCACAATCTCATGTTCGTCTAAAAACTGTTGCAATTGATATCTTTCTGACTGGTTTTTCATTTTAATATAATACATATGTGCATTATGTTCACATGGATTGGGAACGGTTGGTAAATCAATCTTTCCAGCCAGCTGTAAGTTTAGTAAACCGTGATTGTATTGGTTCCAACTATGTAGACGATCGTGATGGATCTTACTAGCGTGTTCAAGCTGTACGGATAAATAGGCAGCATTAATTTCACTTAATAAATAGGATGAACCAACATCTCTCCATGTATATTTGTCGATCTCTCCACGAATAAATTGAGAACGATTCGTTCCTTTTTCCTGGATCATCTCTGCCCGTTCGCTAAGGGAAGGATCGTTAATGAGTAATGCACCGCCCTCACCACACGTATAATTCTTAGTATCATGAAAGCTAAGTGTTCCCATGTGTCCAATCGAACCAAGTGCTTTTCCTTTATATGTACTCATTAAGCCTTGTGCGGCATCTTCAATAACCCATAAATTATGGCTGTTTGCTAACGTTAATATTTCATCCATATCACAGCTTACACCAGCATAGTGAACGACCACAATGGCTTTGGTTTGATCGGTAATCGCCCGTGCCACTTCCTTTGGATCAATATTCATGGTGCCTGGATCAATATCAACAAATCGAATCGAAGCACCGCGTAATGCATAGGCATTGGCAGTAGAAACAAATGTATAAGAAGGCATAATAACTTCATCATCTGGTTGAACATTCAATAATAAAGCGGTCATCTCTAATGCTGCGGTACAGGAAGGGGTCAGTAATGCTTTATCACAAGTTAACTGGTTCTCTAACCAGTTCGTACATTTTTTTCCAAATGAACCATTACCCGAAATTTTGTTGGACGTGATAGCTTGTTGGATAGCGGTCATCTCTGAACCAATCACACAAGGTTTATTAAACGGAATCATAGAATCACCTCATTATAATAATACCTGCAATTACAAGGGAAAATCCGACTATTTTTGGAGGAGATACTGGTTCCCCAAATAGTACAGCAGAAAGTATAAATACAAGTACAAAAGAAAGACTCATAAAAGGATATGCATAGCTAATATCAAACTTAGTCATCGCTGCCATCCAGCATAGCGCTGCTAGAAAAGCAGAAAACAAGCCAGATAGAATCCATGGATTTAGTAATAACTGTAGTAGGAAATTGATTTTCCCCATAAATGCATTTGGTAAACTTCCATATTGATCAATTTTCCATTTTAGAATTAATTGGCCATAAACTGTGAACCCAATGGTCCCAAGAATATACAGATATCCCATTGTTACACCCCAACTGGTAAAGAGCCATTTAATTTATGATAGACATCTACAGTACCATTTAATCGGAAGCCTAATGAAATAAAAACATTTAATGATGCCGGATTCGAAGGAGAAATCGATGTTCTGACTTCCTCATAATTGCCAATACGAAACAATTCATCAACACAATGGCTGGTAAACGATTTTGCAAGACCTCTCCCGCGATAGGATTTATCCATCGCTAGTAGAAGGACTTTATTAGAATCATAAGCAAAGAAGCCAGCTAAATGATTTCCGTAGATTAGCGCAACAATTTTATCTGCTTGAATTAAATCATTTACCCAGTTTTTATAGCGATGATCAGCCATGAAATTAGGAATATTAAAGTCACGATGAAATCGTCCATTTGTAAAGACTTCACCAGCGATTTCTAAAATATGTGCTTTATCATAATCTCTAGAAAGCTCCATACCATCTTGTTTGAATAATTTCAATTTGCTTTTTTGGCATACTGGTTCTATTAACGTATCTGTATAATAAAAGCCGTATTTATACAACTTCTCTGTATTGATAGTTGGATCAATCTTTAGAGTGAAATGTCCTTCTATTTGATTCGTTTCCTGTAAGGCTTCCTCTGAAGCGCTGGTGAGCTCATACGTATTAATATGAAAATTCCGTTTATCCCAAGGGGTTGGTTTTAAGTATGTGTCCATGCTATCAGCTCCGTTTGTTTGTTTCATATTCTTTACTGTCTGTTGTTTCTCTTATCAAATAAAGCGGCCGATCTTTTGTTTCATTAAATACCTTTCCGATATATAATCCTAGAATTCCAAAATTAAAGAAAATCAATCCACCAATGAAATAGATAGAAACCATGACACTTGTCCAATCTTGTACAGGTTCAGCAAGGAAAAAATATCTACCAAATAAGTACATACCGTAAATAAAGGATACAGAAGAAATAAGAAATCCGAATTGAATGGATAGCCTCAATGGCTTATTAGATTGGGAAATAATCGCATCCGTTGCTAACGTAATTAATTTCTTTAGATTATAGGAAGATTTCCCTTCTTTTCGTGCGTCATGTTCAATTGGAATAGAGGTGCTTTCATATCCCATCCAATGCAAAAACAAGGGAAAAAAACGATTTTGTTCTCGCATTTGTCGATAGCCTACTACTACTTTTTGAGATACGATACTGTAATTGGCAATTGTATAATCAGATGTCCCACCAGAAAAATAATCATAGATGCGGTAGAAAAATTGTGATGACTTCTTCTTCAACCAATTATCTCTGCGTTCCATACGTTTTCCGAAAACCACCTCATAACCTTCTTGACTCTTTTCATACAATTTTTTTATTTCTTCTGGTCGATCTTGTAAATCACAATCCATGACGACAACCCAGTCTCCGTTTGTGTAATCAAGTCCTGCCGTTATTGCATGGTGTTGTCCAAAATTTCGAGCTAAGTTCAATCCTCTAATTTGTTTATCTTTATTATTCAAATCTTTAATGGTCTGCCAAGCATTATCCGGACTAGCATCATTAACTAGAATGATTTCGTATTGGGCTGGAATCTCTTCTATCGTAGTTTTGATTCGACTGCATAATTCACGGAGGCATTGTGTACAGCCGTAGACCGGAATAACGACAGAAATTAATGGACTTTGCTTTTCGCCCATTGCCTTATATACCATTTTATAGTCTTCTGAAGGCCGGTATGAAAGTCCTCTACCGGTTTCCAGCCCAATTCTGTTCGTATTTTTTGATCGTCAACGGCATAACGTTGATCATGTCCAGGGCGATCTTTTGTATACGTGATAAGCTCCCCATGCGAAGAAAGGCCATTTTCCCTTTTAGACTCAGGAGTTAGCTCATCTAAAATGTGACAAACCTTCTTAGCAATTGCTATGTTTGTCTGTTCATTGGAACCACCAATATTATATTTTTCCAAAGATTTCCCATGATGAAAAACAAGATCGAGTGCACCACAGTGGTCTGACACATATAACCAATCACGAATATTAGATCCGTCACCATAAATAGGAATTGCTTCCCCTTTTAGTGCTTTTCGAATAATGGTTGGAATTAATTTTTCATCATGCTGTTTTGGACCGTAATTATTTGAACTACTCGTCACCACTACATCCATTCCGTACGTGTATCCAAAGCTTTTAACGAGCATATTTGCCCCAGCTTTTGATGCACTATAGGGATTTCGAGGATTATAAGGTGTTGTCTCCGTAAATTTCCCTTTTTCACCTAATGAACCGTAAACTTCATCTGTAGAGATATGATGGAATCGTCTGTGTTGTAATTGCCGCTTTCTTTGCCAATCATTTTTGGCAATTTGTAGTAACACCATGGTTCCAAGCACATTTGTTTGAATAAAATGGTTAGCATCTTCAATAGATCTATCTACATGTGATTCAGCTGCAAAATGAATAACACCACCGATATCATAGCGATTGAATATAGTTGTAACAAGTTGTTCATCCGTAATATCTCCATGAATAAAATGGTAGTTAGGTGAATCACTTACCTCGGTTAAATGTAATAGATTACCTGCATACGTCAGTTTATCGAGATTGATAATAGTATAGTCTGGGTGTTTTTTCATGAAATATGGAATGAAATTAGCACCGATAAACCCTGCGCCGCCAGTAATTAAGATAGTAGATTTATTTGTTTTCATTATTCAACCAGCCCTAGCATTGGATTACGATCAATAGTATCCCAATATTGTTGTGTGTGTTTACGGTCAGCGATTTCTAATAGATAGGCTCCATAATCGTTTTTTTTCATCGCTTTTCCTTTTTTATATAATTGCTCCCTAGAAATATACCCTAGGTAATAGGCGATTTCCTCGAGACAAGCTAACTTAAACCCTTGACGTTGTTGAGTAATTTTAACAAATTCCGATGCGTCAAACAGTGATTCATGGGTTCCAGCATCCATCCAAGCAAATCCTCTGCCAAGCAGTTCTACATCTAGCTGCCCTCGTCTTAAATATGCTTTATTTAAATCTGTGATTTCGAGTTCTCCTCTTGCTGATGGTTTTAATGTATTTGCTAGTTTCACAGCTTGATTGTCGTATATATAAAGTCCAGTCACGGCAAAGTCAGATCTTGGCTCCTCCGGTTTTTCTTCGAGTGATATTGCCTTTTGTCGATGGTCAAATTCTACGACACCGAAACGACCTGGGTCCTTTACACGGTAACCAAAAATAGTTGCATGCTTATGATTTCTAAGCGCATGGCGAAGTAGTGTTGTAAACCCTTGTCCGTAGAATATATTATCTCCTAGAATTAACGTGACAGCGTCATTCTTTAAAAAATGTTTAGAAAGTGTTAAAGCTTCTGGAATGCCATTAGGTTGTTTTTGTTCACTATACTTCAAGGTAATACCTAGTGATGAACCATCTCCGAGCAGTTCTTCAAATCTTGGCTTAGCTTCGGGTGTACTAATAATCATGATTTCCTTAATACCCCCAAGCATGAGAACAGATAATGGATAGTAGATCATTGGCTTGTCATAGACTGCTAGCAAGTGCTTATTGATACTGTCTGTGCTAGGAGAAAGTCTTGAACCACTTCCCCCAGCTAAAATGATTCCCTTCATGTACGACACCCCTTATCTCGATATCAATGCATCCATATTTTAACAATAGTATCTTATATAGTATTACCTCAAATGTCTTCATTCTAATCTTACATTTTTATTTCAAAAGTATGTCAAAGATAAAAAAGGGGGAATGAAGGAGTTGAAGAAGTAGAGAAATAAGTATATCATTTGATAATTAGCTAGATTTTAAGTTTTTATTTCGAACAACAAACTAGTATCACATATCTACAAGTGAAAGCTAAATTGTTTTAAATGGTTCATTTTCTATACGTAGTAGTCTGTTATGAAGTCGTTGAAAACTAGAAAAGATTGCCTCTCATCTAGCCTAGAAGGTCAAGAGAGGGGCAATCTTTTCATGTATCTCGTAAATTGCTATAAGCGTGGCATAGAAATAGTTTATCTAAAAATAGAAAAACAGAAGCTCTGAAAGAATCGTAAAATAAACATGTTCTTTGCTAGTGTACGAATGACTTTTAAAATAATTATAGGTTGTTTCTAAATTCGCTTATACTTTTTGATGCTAATTGTATAATGGTCATATCATCCATTGGTGGATTATGCAATCCAGCACGAACATCTCTATAGTATCGTTGAAGTGGGTTACTGCTAGATAGGCTACGCGCTCCGTTAATTCGCATCGCTAAATCAACTACTTCAATGGCTTTATTAACAACGGATAGTTTTACTGCGCCTAACAGAGGTTTCATTTCTGAGCGCTGATCTATCGTAGCATGGTCCCATTTTTCTGATACACCATAGAGAAAGTATTCGCTTTCCATTAATAGAAGTTCCATTTCTCCTAGTTTTTGCTGTACGTTTGGTATGTCGGAGATGGTCCCCTTAATGCTATTTGGAGAGTAGCTAGAAGCAAATTGTAGGGCAGTTTCCTGGGCTGCTCTAGCAATACCTAAATAACATGCAGGAATATGGAGCAGCCAACCAGCTGCTGGTTTTTTCTCTGATGAAAGCTCCTCGACAAAATCGCTGTCGTCCAATTTCACTTGATCTAAAACTAAGTCGTGACTTCCTGTACCTTTCATCGCAATAGAGTCCCAAGTCTCATCAATAGATACACCGTCACGTTCGCGTTCTACTAAAAAATTCCCTGTCTTATCCGTTCCCTTTATAGAAGCACTTACTATAAAATATGAAAGCACTGGTGCTAATGTTGTAAATGTTTTTCTTCCATTAACAAGCCAGCCGTCATTGGTTCGTTCTGCTGTAGTTTCTGGTCGCCCACCCCTAGTAGGACTACCAGTGGCTCGTTCAGACGCTGCATTATTTAATAATGCACTATTTGTCAATACATCTTTCATAACGGATTCATACTTTTGAGGTTCCCAAGCGTCTGTTTCTCCTAAATGCTTCGTAATTCCCATATGCCAACCTATTCCTAAAGCCGTTGAGCCATCCATTTTAGCAATGATTTCTTGCATCTTGAGCATTTCAGTTAGTGAAATGCCTAATCCTCCATACTTTTTTGGAATGGTTAGTGAAGGGTAGCCAATTTCTTTTAAATCGCGGAAGTTTTCGAAAGGAAATACATCATCCTTATCCAGTTGGTATGCACGCTCAGCAAACACGCTTACCTTATCTTGTAAGATTGCTACCCTTTCCTCTGCCGTTTTAAAATCTGCAAGCTTCATTATAATGCCTCCTCATGTTTTGTTGCCTGGAACTGCCTTTACATTGTATAGTTCCGTTAAAATTCATGGGCTATTTTCACTTATTAGCATTCAATGGTTGATTTTTGTGCTTATCTTTATTATTCCATTAATCAAAACATCCTGTAAAGCAATCAGAATAGTAAGGATTTAGAAAGGAAGCTTCCATTTACTATTAGATATAAACGAAAATAAAGAAAGGTAATATTATTTAAATTTTTAAATAATATATATCATAGTCAACTATTACAATTACGTTACATTTCCATAACAGCAAAAAGGGGGCAATATCATTGATGAAAAATAATAAAACACTACTAGAAATAAAAAATTTACATACTGGTTTTTCAAATAATGGACAAATATATCATGCTGTTGATGATGTGAGCTTTGAGATTCAAGAGAAGGAAGTTATTTGTGTTGTTGGTGAATCTGGCTGTGGAAAGAGTGTGATGTCCTTATCCATTATGCAATTACTTCCGCAAGAAAATGCAAAAATTACAAAAGGAGAAATAAGGTTTAATGGGATGCCATTAACAAATAAAACGGATAAAGAGATGAATAACGTCCGCGGAAAAGAAATAAGTATGATCTTCCAAGAGCCTATGACAGCGCTTAATCCGGTTTTTACAATTGGTTCACAAATACAAGAGGTACTACATAATCACTTAGATATCTCTAAACAAGCAGCACGTAAAAAATCGATTGCATTGATGAAGCAGGTTGGAATTTCTAGACCAGAGAAGGTAGTAGATGAATATCCCCATCAATTATCTGGGGGAATGAGACAGCGTGTGATGATAGCGATCGCCATTGCTTTAAATCCGAAATTATTGATAGCTGATGAACCTACAACTGCGCTAGATGTAACTGTTCAAGCACAAATATTAGAATTGCTTACATCCATTCAGCAAGAAGCGAATACAGCAATTATGTTAATTACACATGATTTAGGAGTTGTAGCTGAGATGGCAGATAGCGTAATGGTTATGTATGCAGGGCAGATTGTAGAAACGAGTACTACAGTAGAATTATTTTCTAGCCCAAAACACCCTTATACAGAAGCCTTATTACATAGCATTCCTAAAATGGAAGAAGATGTTGAACGTCTCCATACAATTGGAGGAATAGTGCCTTCGTTAACGAGTATGCCGCAAGTCGGCTGTCGATTTCGTGACAGATGTCCAAAGGCTTTTGCGGATTGTAGGTCTATAACACCAAAGCTCGCTCCTGTAGGTGATGGTCATTTGGCCAGATGTCTCCTTTATCATTCATGCTATCCAAAGCAGCATAGAACAGCAGAGGAGGGAGTTGAAAAATGAAGGAGCTAAAAAAAATAGAAGAGGACCATGAACTACTGCGAGTCAAGAATCTAAAAAAATATTATCCAATTCATGGAGGATTCTTTAAACGGAAGATTGGTGATGTAAAAGCGGTTGACAGAATCTCCTTAACATTAAAGAAAGGCGAGACTTTTGGGCTTGTAGGTGAATCAGGCTGCGGAAAATCAACTGCTGGTAGGACCATACTACGTTTGACAAATGCAACAGACGGCGAAATTATTTTTGATAACCAAGATATTACAAGGTTAAGAGGTAGAAAGCTTAGAGAAGTTCGTCGGCATTTTCAAATGGTTTTTCAGGACCCTTATGCATCCCTAAATCCCAAAATGATGGTTGGTCATATTGTTGATGAGCCAATACGGAACTATAGTTCGAACAATCACCGTGACATACGGCCAAAAGTGAAACAACTTTTAAATAAGGTTGGCCTTCGGGAAGAAGATTATTATAAATATCCCCATGAGTTTTCTGGAGGCCAAAGACAGCGAATAGGTATTGCTAGAGCATTGGCTTTAAATCCAAAATTAATTGTAGCAGATGAACCAGTCAGTGCATTGGACGTTTCCATTCAATCACAGGTTTTAAATTTATTAAAGGATATCCAAGAAGTATTTGATCTAACTTATCTTTTTATTGCGCATGATCTAAGTGTTGTGAAACATATGAGTGATCGAATCGGTGTTATGTATTTAGGGAATTTAGTAGAAGTAGCTACAAAACAAGACATGTATAAAAATCCAATGCATCCCTATACACAAGCGTTAACGTCAGCTATACCTAATCCGAATCCACTTCGTAGAAAGGAGCGAATTATCTTAAAAGGAGATGTACCTAGCCCCCAACATCCGCCAAGTGGTTGTGTTTTCCATACACGTTGTCCAATGGCGATGGAGGCCTGCAAAAAGGTAGTTCCTGAATTGAAGGAGGTGAGGCCGAATCATCAGGTCGCATGTCTTTTATATGATAGATAGACTTTCTTATTTTAGGGGGGAGCTAATTTGAAGAAATATTGGTTTTCATTCATGTTATTGCTTATGTTAACAATGTTATTAGTGGCTTGTTCAGAAGAGGAGGGCGATAAGGAAAAGGAAAATAATGAGACGCAATCGGAGGAAGGGGATAAGGAAGAAGCTACAGGTCCAGTTGATGGTGGGACATTAGTTTATGCACTTGATTCGGCTCCTGAGGGATTATTCAACATTAATTTCTATGGAATAGCAGTTGATGCCGAGGTGATCGATTTTTTAGATGATGGATTAATTACGTATGATGAGGAACTAAAACCACAACCAAATGTGGCGGATTGGAAAACAGAAGATAATCAGCATTATACATTTACCTTCCAAAAAGGGGTGAAGTGGCATAACGGCGAAGAATTAACTGTACATGATTGGGTTTTTGCGATAGAAACACTAGCACACCCTGATTATGATGGACCACGATATACTAATGTCCAAACCATAAAGGGTGTACCAGAATTTAAAGCCGGAGAAGCTGATGAAATCGAGGGAATACATGTAGTCAATGATTATGAAATCGAGATTACATTTGATAAAGCTCGTGTTAATAACCTAGAAAACTTGTGGACATATCCTCTCTCTAGAAAGGAATTTGAGGGTATTCCAGTAGCCGAAATGTCGGAATCTCCGCAAGTGCGTCAAAAACCTATCGGAATTGGACCTTTTAAAGTAAAAGAGATTATTCCTGGTGAATCTATTCAGTTTGAGTCGTTTGACGATTATTGGCAAGGGAAGCCTCATTTAGATAGTATCGTGTTAAAAGTTATTGACCCAAGCTTAGTAGTTGGCGAGCTGGAGAATAATCAATTGGATATGACAGCTTTTCACCCAAGTAATTTTGAGTCTATTCAAGCACTTGATAATACGGATGTAATAAGAGCACCAGGACTCTCTTATTACTATGTTGGGTTTCGATTAGGAACGTGGGATGGAGAAAAAAATGTCATGGATTATGAGAAGTATCATGATAAGCAACTTCGGAAGGCGATGGCTTATGCTATTGATCGGGAGTCGTGGATTAACGAATTTTTCTTTGGTTTAGGTCAGCCTGTAAATCGACCAATTCCAACTGCTCACTGGATTTCAGCGGATGATTCTGATGTAACAGTGTACAATTATGACCCTGAAAAGGCAAAGGAATTATTAGATGAGGCAGGATATGTGGATGTAAATGACGATGGTATTCGAGAAGATCCAAATGGTGAAGAATTTAAAGTCAAGTTCAGTCATTATGCTACACAGAATCCGACGTTTGAAGCTCGTGCAAAAGCACTAACACAATATTGGAATGATGTCGGATTAGCTACAAAGTTAGAAATGCCAGAAGCGAACCTTTATTATGAGCAACTTGAAGAAGCAGATGAATCTATGGAAGTATTCTTTGGAGGATGGAGTACGGGGACAGATCCAGATCCGACAGCCTTATGGGGCAGTGACCAATTATGGAATTACCCACGTTGGGTAAACGAAAAAAATGATCAATTGCTTGCAGATGCAATTGATATCAATGTAGTGGGTCAAGATCAAGAGAAAAGAAAGCAAATCTATATGGAATGGCAAAAAAATGTAAGTGAAGAAGTTCCAATGATAACGATTGCTGAATTGGAAGAGGTAATGGCTGTTAATACAAGAGTACAAGGTGTTGAGATGGATGTATCAGGATTAAATAGTTCCCATGAATGGTGGATTAAACCTAACTAAAGGCTAGATTTTTAATCTGTAATAGATAAGGAGTATGGCACTATGTGGAAGTATTGCTTAAGAAGAATATTAGGTATGATTCCAATGTTGTTCCTTATCTCCATTGTGGTATTTACCCTGGCAAAAATGATGCCAGGGGATGCCCTCTCTGGAGAAATAGATCCGCTTAATACAGATCCAGTTTATATTGAAGATATGAGAGAAAAGCTTGGGTATAATGATCCGTATCATATCCAATATGGTCGTTGGATTTCTGATTTTATTCAGGGTGACTTTGGTCGTTCAGTACGTTATAAAATGCCGGTATCAGATTTAATAGGTGAAAAATTAGAAAATACTATTTTTTTAGGAATAAGCGCATTAATTATTACGTATTTCCTATCCTTTACGATGGGGATTTTCGCTGGTAGGAAACCTTATACAATAGGTGATCATATTATTGGTGCTGCTAATTATTTTGGAATGGCAATTCCATCGTTTGTTGCCGGAGTGTTTGCTATTTATTTCTTTTCTTTTCATTTAGGTATATTTCCTTCCAATGGTTCTGTTGACATAACCTTACAAAATGGAACAATGGAATACTGGCTTAGTAAACTACATCATGTTATTTTACCTGCACTCGTTTTAGGATTATTGAGTACTGCGAGCTATACACAATTTTTACGAAATGACATTATTGAAAATAGCCGAAAGGATTTTGTACGGACCGCGCGTGCTAAGGGAACAAGTAATAGAAAAATCTATCATGTACATATTTTGAGGAATTCTATTATTCCGCTCATCACGTTTTTAGGTTTTGATATTGTTTCCTTAGTTAGTGGTGCTATCATAACCGAAACTATTTTTACCTATCCTGGAATAGGACAACTATTTGTACAATCTGTTCAAACGAATGACTATGCGGTATTAATGGCATTAACAATGATGTTTTCATGTTTAGTTTTAGTTGGTAATTTAGTAGCAGATATTCTATATGGAGTCGTCGATCCAAGAATTCGATTAGATTAGGAGGGGGAGTTTGTCATGATCAATTCTCCAAAGCATTTGAAATATAGTAAGAAAATGTCACCATGGGCAATGGCAAGAAAGAAATTTATGAAAAATAAACTTGCTATGGTAAGCACATGCTTCTTATTGTTTGTGATTGTTATTTCTTTTCTTGCACCTTATATAACTACTACGGATATAACTAGAGTTAATATTGGTGAAACTTCGTTACCACCCTCCTCCGATCACTGGTTAGGTACTGATAAGAGTGGAAGAGATGTATACACACGTTTACTTTACGGTGGAAGGGTTTCTTTAATGGTAGGCATATCCGTTACTTTCATTGTTATAAGTTTTGGTTCTTTAATTGGATCTATTGCAGGCTACTTCGGTGGTGTTGTTGATAATCTACTTATGCGCTTTACAGATTTTGTCCTGAATTTTCCTTTTCTAGTATTCGTTATTGTATTAAATGCAATATTATTTGGTACAGTTTCTGGCGTATGGGTGTTAATTATTGTTATTAGCCTTCTAAGCTGGGGAGGAACAGCAAGAATTGTGCGAAGTAAAATTCTTGCTGAGAAAGAAAATGAATATATTATAGCAGCTCAATCAATCGGAACTTCATCTGCAAAGGTTATCATTCGACATTTATTACCAAATGTTATTTCGGCAATCATTGTGCAAGCAACATTATTATTTGCAGGCATGATTGCCGTTGAGGCTGCCTTGAGCTACTTAAATTTTGGAGTGCCACAAACAGTTCCTAGCTGGGGGAATATGCTTTCATCAGCTAATGAACCAGATGTACTACAAGGAAAACCATGGATTTGGATCCCACCTGCACTTGCGTTAATAGTTACGATTTTATCCATTAATTTTATTGGAGAAGGATTAAAGGACGCACTAAATCCAAAGTCCACGAGGTGATTGTTTTTCTTGAGAAAAACTTATCCATAACGGAAGTTTTGTAATTGCCAATTATGAATTTGCATATAATGGCTAGGTAAATGTAAAGCATCAAGAGAGGGGGACATTATTTTGTGTGGAATTACAGGTTATATCGATTGGCAAAAAGACGTTAGAGAAGATAGCGAAATGCTTAAGAATATGACGGAAACATTGTCATTACGTGGACCAGATGAGTCAAACATATGGTTGGATCAGCACGTTGCCTTTGGACATAAGCGGCTTTCCGTTGTTGACCTCATAGGGGGGAAACAGCCGATGCAAAAAGCTAAAGATAACTATTCTTACACAATTGTTTATAATGGCGAGTTATATAATACGGAGGAATTACGGCAGGAATTACGGAAAAAAGGATATGTGTTCCGTACGATGTCCGATACGGAGGTTTTGCTTACAGCTTATATCGAATGGGAAGAAGCTTGTGTTGATTACTTGAATGGAATTTATGCTTTTGGCATATGGGATGGAAAAAAGGAACAGTTATACATGGCAAGAGATCGACTTGGGGTTAAGCCATTGTTTTTTTATGAATCCGAAGGTCAGTTTATTTTTGGTTCAGAGTTAAAAGCGATACTAGCACATAACGATGTGAAATCAGAGGTTGATCTATCAGGTTTGGCGGAAGTTTTTGGATTAGGTCCGTCTCGAACACCTGGGCATGGCATATTTAAAAATATGAAGGAATTACGTTCCGCGCATGCGCTTACCTTCTCAACGAATGGTTTAAACATATGGAGATACTGGAATGTAAAAAGTCAAGAACATACAGATTCTATTGAAGAAACGACACAGAAGGTAAGGGAATTATTTGTTGATGCGGTAGAACGACAGCTTGTTGCAGATGTACCTGTATCCACGTTTTTATCTGGTGGTCTAGACTCAAGTGCAATTACCGCTATTGCTTCGAACCATTTTACAAAGCAAGGAAAAGCACCGTTAACAACGTTTTCTATTGATTATGAAGGAAATGCAGACTATTTTGAAGCAAGTAAATTTCAACCTGCGATGGATCAGCCGTGGATCGATAAAATGGCGGCTACGTTTAAAACAGACCATCATGATGAGGTGATTTCTGGCCGAGAACTTGCTGATCATCTCAAGGAGTCTGTTTATTTACGTGATCAGCCGGGGATGGCAGATATTGACTCCTCCATGCTATGGTTTTGTAGGCGAATAAAGAAGCGTACAACGGTAAGTCTTTCTGGAGAATGTGCGGATGAAATTTTTGGTGGGTATCCTTGGTTCCATGATCCGACTACAGCCAGTGGAGCAGGGTTTCCATGGATGCGTTCATTAGATTCACGTATTGACCTTCTCCATCCTGAGTGGCAAGAAAAATTAAATCTAAAGGATTATGTTTTCCAACAATATCAGGAAACGATTGAAGAAACACCTCGATTGGACGGTGAATCAGAAATTGATGCACGTAGAAGAGAGTTATTCTATTTAAATATGCATTGGTTTATGGCACAACTCCTCGATCGTAAGGATCGAATGAGCATGGGAGCAAGTTTAGAAGTTCGTGTACCCTATGCAGACCATAAATTAGTAGAATATGTATGGAATATTCCATGGGATATGAAAATGCTTGAAGGAAGAGAAAAAGGTATTCTTAGGAAGGCAATGGAAGGGATTCTTCCTGATGAAGTGCTATACCGAAAGAAAAGTCCGTATCCTAAAACGTTTCAACCAGAATATACGAAGGCAGTAAAAGCATGGATGGAGCAAATATTATCAGATAAAGATGCCCGTTTATTTGAATTTTTAAATCGTGATAAAGTAGAAGCTATTTTACAAAGCGAAGGGCGTGAATTCAAGGCCCCGTGGTATGGTCAATTAATGAAAGGACCACAATTAATCGCTCATCTTTGTCAAATTGATTATTGGTTGCGAACATACGATATAACGGTAAGTGAATAAGTAATAGAGATATAAGGCTTTGTTAATGGAAAACAGCTTTCTAGAGACTGGGACAAAAGAATTTTTAGCAATGTAAAACCCAAACCTTATCTGAAATATTTTAGATAGGTTTGGGTTATTATTTTGGAGATAGGTAGTTCATTCATCGCTTAGTCAACATGCTTCGCTTTCCGCGGGCACGTCTGGGCACATCTTCAGGTCGAACTTTTTGCCGTAGGATAAGGAAAGCTTCGGCAACGATACATCATACGCAGAAAAAGCGTTCTTCTTTTTCAAGGAGTCTACGTATTTTGGCTGCGCTTCGTATTAACAATTATTTTATTAAATTAGAGGCTTTGCTACTGTGGTTAACGCTTTTTCTATTAGGAACCAAAACTTTGCCTTATAGGATCTTCCATTATTCGTGCCATCGAATGGTTTCCCCAATTTATTTACTTTCTCTTCAAGTCAAGTTCAGCTTGTTGTCTAGTTAAAGTCAATCAAGCCAATTGTCAAACATTATCCTTGTTTCTCTATGGATAGAATTTCATCTTTACCTGCGGAAACAAATCGTGATTCCATTTGCGAAATTCGCTGCATATCAGCGGTATTCGTAATAATAATTGGAGTAATGGCACTTGCGGCTTTTTCTTTAATTAAGTCGACATCAAAGGAAATTAATTTCTCTCCTAATTGCACGTTATCTCCTTCTTTGACAAAAACCTTAAAGCCTTCTCCTTTTAAGCTAACAGTCTCAAGACCTATATGTATGAGGATTTCTATATTATTCACGCTTTTAAGACCAATTGCATGTTTAGTAGGAAAAACCTGTATAACCTTCGCATCCACTGGTGAAACTAATATCCCGTTACTTGGCTTAATAGCGACACCATCTCCTATCATCTTCTCAGAAAATACAGGATCTGGAACATCTGCTAACTTTATTAAATTACCATCAGTTGGAGCAACTAATTTCAATTGGCTACTCATTAAAAAGTTTTTGAAACATATAATTCCCTACCTTCTATAAAAATTCAACCACAAAATTAGCTAACTTTTTTGAAAAAGCTGTCTGTAAGCGGTAAAAAACACTTGATAAAAATAGTTTACACAATTAAAATTAAAATGTAAATTATTTTCATATCAAAGAAATGAGGTGGATCGTATGAAGAATGCTTTTTTTGAAAAGGCACAACGGTTTGGTAAGTCATTCATGCTACCAATTGCCGTTCTTCCAGCTGCTGGGCTGCTACTTGGAATAGGTGGGGCATTTAGTAATCCTGCAACCATTCAAGCATATCCAATTCTTAATCATGCATGGCTACAAGCAATTTTTACAATTATGAGCTCTGCTGGAAATATAGTTTTTGCCAACTTAGCATTAATTTTTGCGGTAGGGGTAGCTATTGGACTGGCTAGATCTGATAAAGGTACAGCTGGCCTAGCTGCAGTATTAGGTTATTTAGTAATGAATGCAACGATTAACGCAATGTTAACGATTACTGGAAAGCTAGCTGAGGAAAACCTTGCAGAAGTAGGGCAAGGAATGGTGCTTGGTATTCAATCATTGGAAACGGGTGTATTTGGTGGTGTAATTTTAGGCTTGATGACGTATTGGTTGCATCAAAAATATAATAAGGTAGAATTACCAAAATTTCTCGGATTTTTTGGAGGATCACGATTTATTCCAATTATCACTGCATTTATGTCAATTATATTAGGTGTCATCTTATTTTATGGTTGGCCAGTTATCCAATCAGGAATTTTCTCTCTCGGTGGACTTGTAGAAGTAACAGGATATATAGGTACATTTATATACGGATTCATTCTTAGACTACTTGGACCTTTTGGGTTACACCATATATTTTACATTCCATTTTGGACAACGAGTTTAGGTGGATCAATGGTTATAGATGGTTCACTGGTAGAAGGAACACAGCGGATTTTCTTTGCACAGCTCGCACAACCGGATGTCGAACAATTTTTTATTGGAACAGCTCGATTTATGGCTGGTAGACATATTACTATGATGTTTGGACTTATTGGAGCATGTTTAGCAATTTATCATACTGCAAAACCGAAGAACAAGAAGAAAGTCCTTGGTCTAATGCTATCAGCGGGGTTAACTTCTTTCTTAACCGGTATAACCGAACCGATAGAATTTTCATTTTTATTTATAGCTCCAGTTTTATATGTTATCCATGCGTTTTTTGATGGACTAGCATTTATGCTAGCACATATTTTTGAAATAACGATTGGCCAAACATTCTCGGGAGGTTTTATTGATTTCCTATTATTTGGAGTGCTGCAAGGAAATGAAAAAACAAACTGGATTATCGTTCCTATCATTGGTATAGTTTGGTTCTTCCTATATTACTTTACGTTTAAGTTTATGATTAAAAAATTTAATTATAAAACACCTGGACGTGAAGATGAAAATACAGAAACACAGACTTATACAAAAAGTGAAAGAGCAGAGGCTATTATTTCAGGATTAGGTGGCGAAGCAAATATTAAAGATGTAGATAATTGTGCTACTCGCTTAAGAGTTAGTGTATTTAAAGCGGATTTAGTGAAGAAAGACGACTTAATGAAAACTGGTGCCAAAGGTGTCGTAGCTAGCGGAAATGGTGTGCAAGTTATTTATGGCCCTGAAGTATCCACCATTAAAAATCAAGTAGAAGAAGCGTTAGGAGAAATTGAGTAATGAATGTTTTAAACCAACTAGAAAAACAATTAATTGTATCATGTCAAGCTTTAGAGGAAGAGCCACTTCATTCTTCAAAAATCATGGGAAAGATGGCTATCGCTGCTCTAGAAGGAGGTGCTAAAGGGATACGTGCTAATTCCGTAGCGGATATCTTAGAAATTAAAAGTCTGGTAGACCTTCCAGTTATAGGGATTATTAAGCAGGAGTATGCAGATAGTAACGTCTATATTACTCCTACACGAAAGGAAGCAGAGGCATTATTGGCAGCGGGAGTAGACATTATTGCAATGGATGCAACAAATCGTAAAAGACCAAAGAATGAAAAGCTAGCTGATATTATACAACTGGTGAAGTCTCAATCTGCAAATGTAACTCTCATGGCAGATATTTCTACAGTTGCAGAGGCAATTCAAGCTGAAAAGCTAGGATTCGATTGTATATCGACAACACTAGTAGGGTATACCGAGGCCACTCAAGGAGCGAATATTGCCGATGATAATTTTGCGTTATTAAAGCAAATGATTCGGTCAGTTTCAATCCCTGTAATTGCTGAAGGAAAGGTCGATACGCCATTGAAGGCGGTAAAAGCATTGGAAAATGGCGCCCATTTTGTTGTGGTGGGAAGTGCGATTACAAGGCCACAAATAATTACCAAGACTTTCACAGATGCTTTAAAAAAAGGTTAATCAAGACATAGGACCGGTAATCGCCGGCCCTATATTTTTTTATACTCATTTAAGGCATGTAATGTTAAGTCATGTTTTTCTTGTGCATCTTCTTTATGTAAGAGAAGTAGCATGCTTAATATATCTAATGAGAGTAGAATGGATAGTTGGCTATTCATAAAACCAATTTCCTGATATGTTTTTAAGTTTGAAGTATATAATATAAGGTCGGAACTGTTTGCTAATTTTGTTTTGGAAAAATTTGTAACAGCTATAATTTTTGCATTGTTTTTTTGGGCGAGCTTTACACCATCAATAACTTCCTGCGTTTTTCCTGAACTGGAAATCGCAATGACTAGATCCTCACTTGTAAGAATAGAAGCATTAATAATCATATCATGTGAGTCCGTGTGTGTATCTACTGTAAAACCCATTCTCGCCAGCCGAAGCTTTAATTCCTGTGCTGATAATCCTGAGCTCCCTAGTCCATAGATATGGATAGCTTTTGAAGAAACAATCCAATCACAAGCCGTTTCATACTTCTGTATAGATGTAAGAGAGTTTGTAGATTTAATGACGGAGTGATAAATTTGATCTACTTTCTCAACCGCATTATGAGTTTCTAAAGTTTCCTCTACGGCGTCTCTAAGTAAGATTTTAAATTCAACAAAGCTAGTTGCACCTATTTTTTTACAAAAACGGGTAATAGTAGCGATGGACACATTGATTCTATCGGCTAATTCCTGTATATGTATATTTAATAATGTTTCACTATGGTGTATTATATAATCAGCTATTTTCTTTTCTGTTTTACTTAGTGTTTGGTACTTTAGTTGAATTTCATCTAAAATTGACCTCATTTTCTACCTCCAGCATTTTTCCCCACTTCTAATATATACTAATTTTATTATATAGAAGAAATAAATAAATGAAAATATAACAATGCTTGGGAAAGGTGTTTTTCGATATTCCTCCCGTAAAAAGAGTGGCTGTAATTATTTGGAGAGAGGATAATAATCCATGCTTGGCGAATAGTATTACATAAAGGAAGGTGGTTAATAGTGGAAGAAAGAATACCTAAAGAACAACCAATGAAAAGAAAAAAAAGGAATAAGAAGAAAATTGTCTTATTTAGTTTTAGTGTGCTATTAATAGTGAGTATATTTTTATTTTTGTTTGTAAACGCATACATAAATCGGTCATTGGCTCTGGTGGAGGGGAAGATTGAGTTGCCAATGCTGAAAAAGGATGTTCTTGTACGTACGGATGATAACGGAGTTCCGCATATTCAAGCTGCTAATGAGCATGATTTATACATGGCACAGGGTTATGTACAAGCACAGCATCGTTTATTCCAAATGGAGATGTCGAGAAGACAAGCATCTGGTACATTAAGTGAAGTAGCTGGAGAGTCAGCAATAGATCATGATAAATATTTTCGTACTTTAGGTCTGCGAAGAGCAGCTACTAAGTCTTATGATGTATATAGTACTGAGGCCAAGCAGGTACTTGATGCATTTGCTGCTGGGGTCAACGCGTATTTGACAGAAGCGATAGAAACGAACAGTTTGCCTATTGAATTTACATTAATGGGCTTTAAACCGGAAAAATGGACGCCGATAGATTCACTTACAATAGGTAAATATATGGCTTTTGACTTAGGAGGACATTGGGAGCGGCAAGCGTTTAATTATTATTTATTACAGAATTATAATAAAGAAGAAGCATATGAATTATTTCCAAGCTATCCATCTGGAAAACCAGTTATTATGAATGAACAACCTGTTTCTGTTATCGATAGTTTCGAGAATGCAATTATACCTCATGCGTTTAATGGTAGTAATAATTGGGTTGTAAGCGGTGAAAAAACAGAATCAGGATTACCATTATTAGCTGATGATCCTCATTTAGGATTAGCAACACCGTCTATTTGGTTGCAAATGCATTTAGAAACGGAAAGTCAGAATGTTAGTGGCGTCATTTTTGCTGGTGTACCCGGTATCATATTAGGTCATAACGATCAGATTGCATGGGGGGTTACTAATACAGGTCCAGATGTCCAACAACTATATCTTGAAAAAAGAAACCCTGAAGATACTACAGAATTTTTATATGAGGAGGAATGGGAGCAAGCTAAAATTATTGATGAACCAATTAAAGTAAAAGATGGTGAAACGATCGATTATCAAGTAATTGAAACAAGGCATGGTCCAGTAGTTTCAGAGTTTGCTAAAGATAGTGGAAAAGATAACGTATTATCATTAAAATGGACTGCTTTAGAGCCTACGACAGAATTAGAAGCAATCCTTGAAATAAACCGTGCAAATGATTGGAAATCCTTTGAACAGGGCTTAGAAAAATTTCTTGTTCCAGCTCAGAATTTTGTGTTTGCCTCAACGGATGGAACAATAGCTTATAAAGCAAATGGTAATATACCAATTTATCAGAATGGCAATGATGCTTTATTACCTCTACCTGGATGGAAGGAATCTTATGAATGGAAGGGCTATATTCCATTTGATGAGCTTCCAATTATGATCAACCCCAAAAAGGGCTATATAGCAACAGCTAATAATAAAATAACTACAGATGACTATCCGTATCATATTAGTAATGTGTGGGCACAACCTTATCGTTATGAACGAATTGCAGAAGTACTAGATGCTAGTCATTCACTGACAGTGGAAGATATGAAAGGGCTGCAAATGGATGATATGAATTTGCAAGCAAAAGAATTTTTACCTCTTTTTTTAGAGGCTTTAAACCAATTAGAATTAACTACGCAAGAGGAAAAAGCTTTAGAAATACTTCGTAATTGGGATTATCAGGATGATTCTACTGCCGCACAACCGCTACTATTTCATTATTGGATGGATAAAATCGAAGCAATCATTTATCAGGATATTCCTGAAGAAATGATGGATTTGTTTGGCTCACGTGGCCAAACGACTGATCAATTGCTTAGAAAAGCTTTACATGGTGAGTCTACTTTTTGGATTGATGAACAAGGTGGAATGGAGCGTTTATTACAAGAATCCTTACGTAAAACGTTGAAAAAATTAAATGAGGATTATGGAAGTGATATGAAAAATTGGCAGTGGGGAGATTATCATCAAGTACAATTTGTTCATCCATTATCAGGAATTCATCCCGTCTTAGAATTTTTCTTTAATAATCAAGATCCTGTCCCTGTGGATGGAAGTGCAGTAACTCCAATGGCAGCTAGTTATGAAGAAAACGGCCTAGTTGATCATGGAGCATCATGGAGATTTGTCATCGATATGGCATCCCCGAAATCCGGGTATCATATTGTTGGCCCTGGACAATCTGGACATTTCAAAAGCGATTGGTATCATGATCAGGTGGATGACTGGGTGACAGGAAATTATCACAAAACGCAGTTAGATGATGTAAAAGGTAAAACACTAATACTGCAGTCGGTCAAAAATGACTGAGTTTTATAAACATAATTCGATAAAATAGGACAAATTTATTACCCGGGAAATAAATAAGAATTACTGTGATCAATACGATAAAATGTAAACGCAATAAAGTGAAACTTCAATCAGTGGAGAGGTGATGATCCCTCACTGATTGTTAGTACCACAAGGGTATGATTTAAAGGCCCTAGAACCAACTGGACCTTCACTGCCAGTTGTATACGGGATAAAGCTATATGGTAAATGGGTAATATTACCATGAATTGGTTAACTGGAGAAACCACAGTATATTCAGAGACAATTTTAAAATGTTGTTGACAGCGTTTCCATACTAAAGTAGAATAAAACTACAAGTTAATTATGTGGCGGAGAATAGGAGATCCACACTTTAATTGCAACTTCCTTGGGGAAAGTATGTCTATTAAAGTGTGGATCTTTTCGTGTCAATTGCTTTCTTTTATTTCTCAATCTGCATACCATGTGGTTTAGCTATTGATGAATTGCTAGTTATTTTGATGGGAGAGGTTGAATCAGCATCAGTTGGCCAAATCTTCGGTTTTCCATGATTAACTTATAGAATAATAGAATAAGGGGTGTTATACATGTCTGAATTTTTAGCAGAACTTATTGGAACAATGATATTAATTATCTTTGGTGGCGGTGTTGTTGGAGGCGTTGTTCTAAAACAAACCAAAGCTGAAGGTGCTGGCTGGGTAGTCATTACGATCGGCTGGGGACTTGCTGTAGCAATGGGGGTATACGCAGTTGGTAACTTTTCCGGAGCACATATTAACCCAGCAGTTACATTAGGATTTGCTGCGATTGGCGAATTTCCATGGTCCAAGGTTCCTTTGTATATAACGGCACAGATGATTGGAGCAATTATTGGAGCAGTAATTGTATTTTTAAATTATTTACCACATTGGAAAGAAACAAAAGATCAAGGTGCTAAGTTAGGTGTTTTTGCTACTGACCCTGCCATACGTAGTCCTTTTTCTAACTTGTTAAGTGAAATTGTTGGTACTTTTGTTCTTGTAATGGGACTTTTATTTATAGGTGCAAACGAATTCACAGAAGGCTTAAACCCTATTATTGTTGGCGCTTTAATTATTGCTATCGGTATGTCGCTTGGTGGAGCAACTGGATATGCAATTAATCCTGCGCGTGATTTAGGTCCAAGAATTGCACACGCTTTACTTCCTATACCAGGCAAAGGTGGATCTGACTGGGGATATTCCTGGATTCCAGTGCTTGGCCCAATTATCGGTGGAATTTATGGTGCGTTATTCTACAATGCTTTCTTCACAGGTAGTTTCTCGACTGGTTTTTGGATTATGAGTGTAATGATGGCTGTCATCATAATAGGTGCAGTTAGTGCGGAATTAAAGAAAAAGGAAACGCTTGCTGATAAAATGGAAAATAAAGCTATATAGGAGGAATGGATGATGAATAACCAATTTATTTTATCTATTGATCAAGGTACTACAAGTTCTCGAGCGATTATTTTTAACCACAAAGGAGAAATTGTCCAGACAGCGCAAAAAGAGTTTGAACAATTCTTTCCACAGCCTGGTTGGGTTGAACATGATGCCAATGAAATTTGGACCTCCGTTCTAGCTTGTATTGCAGAGGTATTACGCAAGGCTGATCTAGAACCAAATCAAATTGCTGGTATTGGTATTACAAATCAACGGGAAACAACGGTAGTATGGGATAGAAATACGGGGAAACCAGTATACAAAGCGATTGTCTGGCAGTCTAGACAAACGGAGGCTATTTGTAAAGAGCTAAGAGAAGCTGGCTACAATGAACTATTTAGAGAGAAGACAGGATTGCTGCTTGACCCTTATTTCTCTGGTACGAAGGTTAAATGGATTTTGGATAATGTGGAAGGTGCAAGAGAAAAAGCAGACAACGGTGACTTAATGTTTGGCACAATAGATAGTTGGCTAGTATACCGTCTGTCTGGTGGTAAAACGCATATTACTGATTATTCCAATGCTTCTCGAACATTAATGTTTAATATTTACGATTTAAAATGGGATGACGAGTTATTAGATATACTAACTATTCCGAAAAGCATGCTACCAGAAGTAAAACAATCCTCAGAGGTTTATGCTCATACGGTTTCTTATCATTTCTTTGGAGAAGAAGTACCAATTGCCGGTATTGCTGGGGACCAACAAGCAGCGTTATTTGGGCAAGCTTGCTTTGAGAAGGGTATGGCGAAAAATACTTATGGTACTGGATGTTTTATGTTAATGAATACAGGTGAAGAAGGAGTTGCCTCTGAGCATGGATTATTAACAACACTCGCATGGGGAGTCGATGGTAAAGTTGAATATGCATTAGAAGGAAGTATTTTCGTAGCAGGCTCTGCTATCCAATGGTTACGAGATGGCTTAAGATTAATAGAAACTGCTCCAGAAAGTGAGAGCTATGCAACAAAAGTAGAGGGCACAGATGGTGTATACATGGTACCTGCGTTTGTCGGTTTAGGCACACCGTATTGGGATAGTGAGGCAAGAGGTGCTGTATTTGGACTTACCCGTGGTACAACAAAGGGTCACTTTATCCGGGCTACACTAGAATCATTAGCATATCAAACAAAAGATGTTTTAAATGCAATGATTGCGGATTCAAAAATAGATCTAAAGACATTACGTGTGGACGGTGGTGCAGTCAAAAATAATTTCTTAATGCAATTTCAAAGTGACATCATCGGTGTCCCTGTAGAGAGACCAGTTGTTCAAGAAACAACTGCTTTAGGATCTGCATATCTAGCTGGGTTAGCCGTTGGTTACTGGAAGGATAAGGATGAAATTGCAAAACAGTGGAATATAGAGAAAACATTTACGGATAATATGGAGGAAGAGAAGCGTAAAGCTCTATATGGCGGCTGGAAGAAAGCTGTTGAAGCAACTCGAGCATTTAAATAAAGCTTTAGCAAGAAAGGGGTCATGACTATCTAAGGATAAGAATGGCCCTTTTTTATAAAAAATTTCTAAGAAATAGTATTTATTTGTGTGATTAGGCTATAAACAGGGTATTTTTATAATAAGAAGATGAAAGGGGTAGTAAAATGAAAAAAATTATTAACGATCCAGATCAAGTTGTTCAAGATATGGTGAATGGGTATATTGCTGCTTACCCTGAGAAAGTTAGGTTAATACCTAATACGTTAGTGTTAGCAAGAAAGGAAGCGCCAATTAAAGGTAAAGTAGGATTAGTAAGTGGTGGTGGTAGTGGACATGAGCCTGCTCATGCAGGATATGTTGGAAAAGGTATGCTTGATGCAGCAGTTGCTGGTGAAGTATTTACTTCACCAACTCCAGATCAAGTGCTCGAAGCGATAAAAGCTGTAGATGGAGGTGAAGGGGTTTTTTTAATCATTAAAAACTATACGGGTGATGTATTAAACTTTGAAATGGCTGCAGAAATGGCTGAAGCTGAAGGTATCCAAGTCGAAAAGGTAATTGTTAATGACGATGTTGCAGTTGAAGATAGCTCCTTCACTACTGGTCGAAGAGGGATAGCTGGGACAGTATTGGTTCACAAAATAGCTGGAGCTAAGGCAGAAAGCGGTGGATCACTGAAGGAAATCAAGCAAGTAGCGGACAAGGTTGTAGCAAATGTACGCTCGATGGGAATGGCACTCACCTCATGTACAGTACCAGCTGCTGGAAAGCCAAGCTTTACATTGAAAGAGGATGAGATGGAGATTGGGATCGGAATTCATGGAGAACCGGGAATTGAGAGGAAGCCAATTACTTCTGCTGATGAAATTGCAACAGAATTAACAAATAGAATTCTCGAAGATATCGAAATATCAAAAGGAAATAATATTGTTGTAATGATTAATGGTTTAGGAGCTACTCCAGAAATGGAATTGTATATAGTAAACGAGAAAGTTCAGGGAATACTTCATGATAATGGCATTCATGTATATCGAACATTTGTCGGAGAATATATGACATCATTGGAGATGGCTGGTATTTCCATAACTTTATTGAAATTAGATGATGAACTAAAGACATTATTAGATGCTGGATCAGAAGCACCCGCTTTTCGCAGCTAGGAGGGATTTAATATGGAATTGGATGTATCACGTACTATAAAATGGATAAAACTTGCAAATGAAAAAATACAAATGAATAAAGATTACTTAACTACACTGGATCAACCTATTGGCGATGGTGACCATGGAATTAATATGGCTAGAGGATTTCAAGCTGTGGTAACTAAGTTGGATGAAGAGGATTATCAAGAGGTATCTGACGTTTTAAAGGATGTAGCGATGACCATCATGTCAAAGGTAGGTGGTGCATCTGGTCCTTTATTTGCAACAGTCTTCTTGAAATTAACGAATGCTTTAAAGGGTGAACAAATTATTAATCAGAAGCAGTTTGCAATAGGATTAAATGAAGCTGTTAGTGGATTAAAGCAACGTGGTAAAGCAACAGAGGGAGAGAAAACAATGGTTGATGTATGGTCCCCCATTGCTGATTTATTTCAGACAAATGAGGAAGTCGATCATTCTTCCATTTTACAGACTGCAAGCAATGCTTTAGAAAAAGTAAAAGATATGATGGCCACAAAAGGACGGGCCTCCTATTTTAAAGAAAAGTCGATTGGACATTTGGATCCAGGAGCTGTGTCATCATACTATATTTTTGAAGCATTGGCTGAAGTATGGAAAGGAGCATCTAAGTAATGGCTTATGTAGGTATTGTACTTATTTCCCATAGCTCAAAAATCGCTGAAGGAGCAAAGGAGCTTATCCGACAAGTAATAAAGGACGTACCAATTGAAACAGCTGGAGGTACAGAGGATTTAGAGATTGGAACAAGTATAGAAAAGATTAATGCTGCCATTGAGCAAGCTAATCAAGGTAATGGTGTGTTGTTATTTTATGATTTAGGTAGTGCAAAGATGAACGCTGAAATGGCAATCGAAATGACAGATCTTAAAGCGATAAAGTTAGTAGAAGCTCCTATTGTAGAAGGTGCTTATGTAGCAGCAGTAGAAGCTGGTATGGGCAAAAATTTAGAAGATGTATACGACTCGGTAATACAAGCTTTCGAACATAAATAGAAAAAACCCTTTACGGTTTGAAATACTCCGTAAAGGGTTTTTTCAATCTGGTGTTAGTATATAACTTGGATTATCAGCAAAGTAGAGGAAACTATTGCTATGCTGTCTGTTATACTTGAAAGTACAAGGCATGATGGGAGGATTTATATGATTACGGTAAATGATATTTACAATGCGAGAGAAACTATTACAGATACAATAAATAATACGCCCATTTTAGAATCTACACAGCTATCTTCTATCTGTAAGAATCAAATGTTTTTTAAAGCTGAGCACCTACAACAAACAGGGTCTTTTAAGATTAGAGGTGCCACGAACAAGGTTAAACGTGCGGCTCAAGAAGGGTCATCATTTGTTACGGCAGCATCATCAGGAAATCACGGCCAGGCAGTAGCCTATATTGCAAATCAGTTAGGAATACCAGCTACGATTGTCGTTCCTGAGGATGCTAATGAAAGTAAGGTAAATGCAATTCGTTCATATAAGGGGAAAATTGAAAAATGTGGAATGACTTCCTCTGAACGGCTTCCACGTGCAGTGGAAGTCGCAAAAGAAAATAATGGTATGATTATTCCTCCTTATGATGATCCATTAATCATTGCTGGCCAAGGTACAGTTGGATTAGAGATATTAGAACAAATAGATCATGTTGACGTTGTCGTAGTACCAATTGGTGGTGGTGGATTAATTTCCGGGATACTAACTGCTATTAAAGAAACGAAGCCATCGATTAAAGTTATTGGAGTGGAGCCTGAAACTGCTAAAGATACTTTTATTTCCTTACAGGAAGGAAAAATAACGAGTATACCACCAACGATAACAATAGCGGATGGCTTACGTACAACGCACCCAGGAACCCTTACCTTCCCCATTGTGAAGCGATTTATAGATGATATTGTTCTTGTAAGTGAAGTACAAATTAAACAGGCGATGACCTTTGTTTTACAGCGTATGAAGCAGTTGATCGAGCCTTCTAGTGCTGTAACGGTTGCAGCAGCTATGTTTGATAAACTTGGTGTCTATGATAAAAATGTGGTCTGTGTATTATCTGGAGGGAATGTTGACATCCAGCTGTTGAATGCATTCATTGTCCAGTAGTCACCTATATATGTATAGATAAAAATCTATTTATCCATCGATTTCTTCGTCGTAAAAGGATCGATGGATGTTTTTAATCTATTATCCAATTCCTCCATAAATTAATAAATCTATCCATTCTTTTATGTTACAATAATTTGATATTTTTAATTATTTGTACCGTCTGTTAATATAAAAATTACGTTTCTCTACCACTTCGATTGATTCCGCATATAATTTTGCAGTAAGTCCCCACTCCGGCAATAAAGTGAACCGTTCTGGAATGAGTGGGGGCGACTGCAATAAATGTCCGATTGGTTCGAGGGCCTTTAGGTCATACCCTTAGTGGTACTAACCATCCGTGGGGCTAAACAAAAACCCCCAACTGATTGAAGTTTCACTTTTATTATTTGCAATTATTTATGCTCTTCCTAAAGGCAGCTAATAGTACTATCCCATTCATTCCGTTGTGTTCTGTGTTTAAGGAGGGGAGATATGCTTCGTGTTTCATTACAAACAAAGATACTTGTCCTAATCTGTGGATTAATTATTTGTATAACTATACTACTGACTGGGATAAATGCTTATTTTGAATCGCAAGATATTGAAAAACAAATAGGGGAAAGAGCTTTAAATGTAGCTATTACATTTTCTCATATGCCTTCGGTAAGGAGTGCTTTTGATGAGGCACATCCAGAAAAAACGATTCAACCAATTGCTGAGGAGGTTCGAGAATACATTGGTGCAGAATTTATTGTAGTAGGAAATAAGGATAGTATACGTGTAGCTCATCCTGATACAAAGAAAATCGGAAAACATATGGTTGGGGGAGATAATGATAGAGCATTAAAACATGGTGAATATTATACATCAAAAGCTGTAGGAAGCCTAGGCTATTCGTTACGTGGAAAAGCGCCTATTTTTAATAAAGATGGTGACATAATTGGGATCGTTTCTGTTGGGTTTATGGTTGAAGATATTAAGTCGATTGTTTTCAATAAATTATTAAAACTAGGTGGAGTATCGTTATTGGTATTGTTGGCTGGTATCGTTGGTGGGGTCTTATTAGCAAGAAATATTAGAAAGGATACGTTTGGTCTGGAACCATATGAGATAGCAACTCTTTATCGTGATCGGAATGCCATCCTCTCTTCGATAAAGGAGGGGATTATTGCAATTGATCAAACTGGTAGAATTAATTTAATGAATGAGTCTGCGCAAAGAATTTTAGGAATTAATAATAACAAAGCGAATCAAAAAATAGAGGATGTTTTTCCAAATACAAAAATGTACGATGTACTTCAATCGGGAAACGTAATAAAAGATGAAGAAATAGCTTTAAATAATCGACAGGTTATTGTTAACCGTAAGCCAATCATAGAAAATGAACAAGTAGTAGGCGTAGTATCAAGCTTTAGGGATAAAACAGAGCTAAATGAAATGATAAATACATTGTCCGAAGTTAGGCAGTATTCCGAAGATTTACGTGCCCAAACACATGAGTACACCAATAAACTATATGTGCTTTCAGGGTTATTGCAATTACAACATTATAAAGAGGCTATTGAGTTAATTCAAAAAGAATCAAAGATACATGCGGATCAAAATAAAATTTTGCTTGATCAAATAAAAGATCAAACCGTCCAAGCTATCTTGTTAGGAAAAATAGGAAAGGCGTCAGAAAAAAAGATTGCGCTTACAATTGATCCGAATAGCTACTTACAGCCATTGCCGAAGCAAATGGATATGGCAAAATTAATTACAATTGTTGGTAACTTAATTGATAATGCTATGGAAGCAGTTGAACAACAAAATGTTAAAGAGGTTGTAATTTTTGCAACTGATATAGGTCAAGATATTGTATTTGAAATTGCCGATAGTGGCGAAGGCATCAATGATATGGAGGTTCAGCAAATTTTTCAACAAGGCTATTCTACAAAAGGAATGAAGGATCGCGGTTATGGATTAGCTATTGTTAAGGATACAGTAGAAGAACTTCAGGGAACTGTTGAAGTACATAATCAAAAACACAAAGGAGCAGTGTTTTCTGTTTTTATTCCTAAACAGACAAAAAGTGATTAGCAGAGGGGGGATGGAATGATACGTGTCATTATTGCAGAGGACGATTATCGAATTGCAAATATTCATGAAAAGTTTTTAGAGACAATCTCAGGTATAGAGGTTGTTGGAAAAGCGTTAAACGGAGAGCAAACACTGGATATGGTTAGCAAAACTGCAACTGATTTAATATTACTAGATATTTATATGCCTGATATGTTAGGTAGTGATATTATGCTAGAAATTCGTCATCGTAATCCTAACATTGATTTTATTATGATATCTGCAGCAACGGAGACAAAGATTGTTGGTAATGTCATACGCAATGGAATCTTTGACTATATCATTAAACCAGTTAAAATGGAACGGTTTATAGAAACTATCAAACGCTATAAAAATATGAAACAACAATTAGCAGCAAAAAATGAGGTAGATCAGTCATTTTTAGATGATTATTTTGGACAGAAGCTAAGTACTAGAGAACCAACACCAAAAGGAATAGACCCATTAACGCTTGAAAAGGTTGAAGGAATATTACATCAAGTAAATACTGGTATTACTGCTGAGAAAATGGGTTCTAAAGTTGGCGCCTCACGAACAACAGCAAGGAGATATTTGGAGTATTTAATATCCATTAATAAGGTTACGGCTGAATTAGAGTATGGTATCGTAGGAAGACCAGAGCGAAGATATCATTTAAAGTAGGAATTATGATGAAGGCTAGGCTCCGATAATTGATAATCTAAGGAAGCAGCAATGCACAAAGAATGAACTAATCATATAGTGTAACATGTTAGTTGTATAACACTGCTGGAAGTATGATGGAAGCAATCCCCATATGTATACGCCTGAGAAGGCTTGCCACTCATTTTGAAATAGCCACCATTCAGCAGTTGATAAATTCCCTCTCCGTTATTATGCTTGTCTGTATCGAAGAGGGAATTTTTGTCATCTTTTCGATAAACAGCTGATAAAAGATGAATAAACAATACATAGAAGTTAATCTCCTATTCCCGTGAACAAAATGCTCAAAATAGACAAAAAATTCTTATTGCATCTTATTTTGTAAACGGTTACATAAAGAAGGGATTTTATTAGAGTAAATAGTAGAAAGCAAACAATGATTTAAAACAGGGAGGAATGAGGAGTGAAACGGTGGATTACGCTTATCGGGTTTCTTGTGATCATACTTACAGTAACAGCATGTTCCGGTAAAGATGAAAAGGCAACTGGCTCATCAGGAGATTGGACACCTGAGAAACCCATTGAAATTATAGCACCAGCAGGAGCTGGTGGAGGCTGGGATACTACAGCACGCATGGCTGCTAAAGTATTCACAGAAGAAGGATTGATTGATCAGGACATTGGGGTTGTAAATAAACCAGGTGGTGGAGGTGCGGTAGGTTGGGCGTATATCGCAGGCAAACAAAAAAGTTCATATAATTTATTTGTATCCTCACCTCCAATTGTTTTAATTCCGTTAAATGGGCAGTCGGAATATGGACACGAGGATTTTACACCACTTGCTAATATGATAGCAGACTACGCTGCATTTGCGGTGTCAGCAGATGCAAAATGGGATAATCTTAATGATTTATTTGAGGATATGAAGAAAGATCCTGCTAGTATTACAGTTGTTGGTGCCTCTTCACCGGGGAGTATGGATCATATCCAGTTCATACAGATTGCAAAGGCTGCAGGGGTTGATGTGACAAAAATTAAGTATGTATCTGACCAAGAAGGTGGGGGACTGACGCAAGTGCTAAATGGAAGTGCAGACGTTTACTCAACTGGAGTGGCAGAAACAGTAGAACAAGTAAAGGCTGGGAAAATAAAGGTATTAGGAGTGTCTTCTGAGGAGAGATTAGAGGGTGAAGTTATAGAAGATTTTCCAACCGCTAATGAACAGGGGATTGATGCAACCTTTGTAAACTGGCGTGGATTTTTTGGACCTCCGGATATGGACGATGCAGCTGTGAAATATTATGAAGAAAAATTTAAAGAATTAAGTGATTCACAGGCTTTTGCAGATATCAGAGAGCAATATGGTTGGGATGAAATGTATATGGACAGCAAATCATATAAGTCATTTTTAGATGAACAGAAAGAAGAGATTCAGTCTTTACTAGATGAATTAGGTCTATCGAAATAGACCATTTCCTAGAAGTCAATGGCTAAGGTCATTGGCTTCTATCTTTACAATAATGAATAATTATATATGTTTCCTTACAGTTGGCGTATATCATCACACAAATTAATAAAGCGTAGCGTCTAAATTAGGTTTTAGCAATAAGGTATTTTAAATTATAGGTGGTGAAGGCATGTTTAAAGCATTAAATCAACGTATCAGCATTATTCTACTAATTATAGCAGTAGCTTATTTAGTAATGGCATATCAACTACCTGCTTATCCATACACACCTGTTGATGCGGATGTTATTCCAAAAGGATTGGGTTATTTGCTAGTTTTTTTATCGATTTGTTTATTTTTTGCTAAGGATTCAGAAACAGAAGAACAGCGATCGCGTAGAAATATTCCTTTGAAAGATATTGGTACATTAATTGCTGTATTCTTATTTATTTTGCTTTATATTACACTATTGGAATTCTTAGGATTTATTATAACTACAACACTGTTTATCTATTTTTGTTCATGGTTCTTAGGATATAAAAAACATCTTACAAATGGGGTGGTTGCTCTTATTTTTCCAATTTTTATGTATATAACGTTTACAAAATTTTTGCAAATAAGTTTACCCCAAGGATTATTACCGTTTTAGAGGAGGTTCCGTATGGATTCTATTGAAGGAATTATAACTGGCTTTCAGGTTGCATTTAGTATGCAAGGGTTACTTTTCGTTTTAATTGGTGTTTTTGTTGGTACATTCATCGGTATGTTACCAGGGCTGGGACCAATCAGTGCTATTGCTGTCATGATACCAGTGACGTTTGGAATGGAACCAACCGTTGCATTAGTGATGATGGCAGGTGTTTACTACGGTGCCGTTTTTGGTGGATCTACATCTTCCATATTATTAAATGCACCTGGGATCTCTGGAACGGTCGCAACAGCATTTGATGGTTATCCGATGGCACAACAGGGAAAGGCAGGCAAAGCACTTGCTATAGCTGCTACGTCATCTTTTGTTGGAGGTACTGTAAGTGTCATTTTATTAATGCTTTTAGCACCGATACTATCAAGTGTTGCAGTCTCCTTTGGTCCACCTGCTTATTTTGCTTTAATGTTTATGGGATTAACCTTAATAACAAGCTTATCCGAAGGGTCAACGATTAAGGCTTTAATCTCAGCTGTTATTGGATTTATGGTGGTCACAATTGGCATCGATGCCCAGACGGGAACACAACGATTTACGTTTGGAAATGTGAATTTGTTGGAGGGCTTAGACTTCCTGGTAATTGCTTTAGGTTTATTTGCATTAGCAGAGGTTTGTACATTAATTATAAATCGTAAAGATTTATCAATGGATAATGCTCATAAATTAGGTAGTTTAAAGATAACCAAGCAGGAGTTTAAGGAAATGCGTGGTCCAATGTCACGTCAATCCATCTTAGGTTTTTTACTTGGAGTACTTCCAGGGGCAGGAGCAACTATTGCCTCATTTATAGCTTATATTACTGAAAAAAGAATTGCCAAAAGTCCTGAAGCGTTTGGAAAAGGCTCAGTAAAAGGACTTGCTGCACCGGAAACTGCTAATAATGCTGCGACTAGTGGTGCTTTTGTTCCATTACTAAGCTTAGGTATACCAGGATCCGGAACAACAGCTGTTATGTTGGGCGCTTTTCTTGTGTTAGGCGTTCAGCCTGGTCCATTATTAATGACCGATAGACCTGAGATTTTCTGGGGGATTATCGCTAGCATGTATATAGGGAATGTATTTCTACTAATTCTTAATTTACCGCTAATCCCTTACATAGCGAAAATATTAAAAATTCCCCGTCCATTGCTTATTTCATTAGTCATTATGTTTAGCATTATTGGGGTTTATGCGATTAGTTTTAATACGTTTGATTTATACATGCTTCTCTTATTTGGTGTAATTGGCTTTTTTATGCGACTATTTTCGTTTCCAGCTCCGCCATTAATTTTAGCATTTATCCTAGGAGGGATGATGGAACAGGCGTTTAGACAGTCATTGACCATATCAAATGGAAGTTTGATGATCTTTGTACAAGACCCATTAGCTTTAACACTACTAATTATTGCATTATTGTCTCTTGCTTTTCCTTTGATTCAACAAATAAGAAGGAGCAAGAGAGCATAAATGCGAATCATCAGAAGTGTTTACTATAAAAGCTATAAGAAAATATACTGGCTGTCTTTTGTACTGGTAATATGTTGTTTAGTACTATTGCTTGTAAAAGACGCGATGGCTACACACTTCACAGCTGAACAACTTCGTACATTGTTTGTACTAGGAATAGCGGTTTACTTATGGGTGGCGGCTCCAATTCCTACTGGAGCTGGTAGTATATTAATTATTGCATTATTGATGGTTTTTCAGTTAGCTGATAGTATGGAAGAGGCAGTAGTAGGATTTTTATCACCAGCGATTTACTTTATTTTTATGTTATCAATTATCAGTCAGGTGCTTATTAAGGCGGGTGTTGATGGCATAGTGGCTCGATTTTTGTTGAAAATGAGTAAAGGGGGACCGAAATTTATTATTATCGGTCTGCCTCTATTTAGTTTACTGCTACCTGTGCTGCTTCCATCAGCTGTAGCACGTTTCAAAATGCTATTACCTTTGATAGATCGATTAAATGACTATTTTGCTCTAGGAGAGCAAAGTCCATTTCGTAAATATGGCATTCATGTTATTGGAATGATAAACCAGCATGCAACAATGATTGTTTATACTGGTGGGGGATTTCCGATTTTGGCTTCTCAACTCTTAAGGGATTATCAAATTGCTGATTTAGGATGGTTAGACTGGTTTTTACTTATGGCCCCTCCAATATGGATTGGCTCCATTTTGACCCTTCTTTTTGTTTATAACTATATTTCGAGGCAATCCCGTAAAATTAGCTATTCTAACGTACCCAGTTCTACTTCTAGTATATTGAAGGAAGATCAAGGAGAGCCTTCGAAGCAAATGTGGATAGTTAGTATAAGCTTTTTCGTAATGGTATTGACGTGGGTCGTTACTGATCCCCAGCAAGTACCTTTATTATTGCCACCTATGCTCTTAGTTGTTTTTTACGCCATTCCGAAAATTGACTTAGTAACAAATAGTGATATACGTAAGCTTGACTGGGAGAATTTTTTGTTGCTGGGAGCTTCTTTTTCATTAGGTTCTGTCCTTGAAACTAATGGAACTGCATCTCAATTAGCGCAACTATTAATGAAAGTCGTACCTGAAGGAGCAGGAGTAGTATTAAGTGTTAGTATTATTGCAATAATGGTGTTCATATTACGCTTCTTTTTTATCGTACCATCATCGGCAATTATTGTTATTTTTCCAGTTGTTATGTCTTATTCTCACCAGGTTGGACTTCCTCCTGTTCCCTTAGCACTTTTAATTATTATGATTGTCGGTAGTATGATTATTTTACCTATTCATACAACTACGACCTATTTGGCGAGTCAAACGCTTGCGTACTCTAGGAAAGAGCAAGTGTTTATTGGATTATTTTCTAGTACCGTATTTTTTATCATTGCGATCTTGGCAGCACTATATTTTTGGTAATACGAAATAAAGGTGATTTCATTAAGGACATCACCTTTATTAGGTGTGACTACAATTTAAACCCAGTTCTACTTTTAAATCGCTTTAGGATAATTGAGCTTTCTACTCGAGTTATTCCCTCAACAGAATATAGTTCTTCGTTAATGAATACTTCAAGATTTTGAAAGTTTTCTACAAGTACATGCATATGTAGTGTACTGGGTCCTGTCATTTGATAAATACTTGCTACCTGAGGGTGATCAGCTAAATTTTGAGCAACTCGTTGAAGCTGTTTTGGTTCCACATCTACTTCAAAAAAAGCGGATACTTGCTTTCCGAATTTCTCTGAGTTAATGACAACTGTAAACTTTTCAATAACGCCTTTTTCCTTTAAATTTTGAATTCGATCCTTAACAGCCACACGCGATAGTCCAACTTTATCAGCTAATTCAACATAAGATAATCGGCCATCTTCAGCAAGTTCCTCTAACAATTTTACATCAATGTTATCCAGTTTCATCGTTTCTGCTCCTACGATTTATTTAAAGCTAAATATAGTTTAACAGATAACTTTCCTGAGAAAAACAATGTAATACTCAAACATTTGATAAATACAAATGGTAAGATTTTTTATGCTTTGATTTTATTTTGTAAGGTTTTATCATTATTTTTATTTGTTTTTGACATAATAAATTGTTGACAGCTAAATATTTGTTTATTAGTATAGAATTTAAATTGGTGTAAGAGTAAGAAAATACAGATTTTCCGAACGGGCAAGCCCACTTCTTGAGACGTGGGATGAATATTTAGTGTAAGCTACATTATCGAAAAGGTACGTGAGCCATGAGGAATCATTGGAATATCTTTATAGCATTTTTTCGAGTTGGAATTTTAGGATATGGTGGTGGACCAAGTTCTATACCACTTGTCCATAAAGAAGTGGTAGATAATTTTAAGTGGATGAATGATGAGGAATTTGGTGATTTACTTGCATTGGGAAATACACTACCGGGCCCAATAGCTACAAAGCTTGCCGGTTATATTGGTTACCGGGTATCAGGGGTTTTGGGAATGATTAATGCGGTATTAGCAACAATATTACCTACCATTTTTCTGATGATTTTACTTCTTTCATCCTTATCCTCCATAAAAGAGTACGATTGGGTTCAGGGGATGACGGCTGCAGTCATACCAATAGTTGGAGTCATGCTAGCAACGTTAACATGGCAATTTATTCATAAAGCAGGAAAAGGAATGGGGTGGCTACAAACAGGACTAGTACTGTTAATTGTCTTCGTTTTATTGCAAGTTCTACATATACACCCAGGACTTATTATAGCGGCTTTATTAATCCTAGCACTCGTAAAGAAGGATAAAGCGCCAAATACAGAAGAAAACATCACCGGTAGGGAAGGTGATCCGTCATGATCTATTGGGAAATATTTCTTGCGTTTTTCATACCGGGAATACTGGGGTATGGAGGAGGACCAGCCTCGATACCGCTTATAGAAAATGAAGTAGTTACTCGTTATGGATGGATGAATGTTCAGGAGTTCAGTGAAGTTCTTGCATTAGGAAATGCACTACCCGGACCAATAGCTACAAAAATGGCCGGCTATATTGGCTATGATGTCGCGGGAATCCCAGGGGCTGCAATAGGTGTTTTTGCTACGGTAGCACCGTCCCTACTATTAATTATTGTATTGTTAAGTATACTGTATAAATATAAGAATTCACCGAAAGTAAAGCGAATGACGCTCTACATTCGACCAGTTATCGGTATCTTACTAGGTGTAATGGCATGGCGCTTTTTTAGTGAATCTTATGAAGGTATCGGTTTATGGCAAACAGTTATATTGATGCTTGTAAGTTATTTATTACTGGAGCGTATGAAAGTACATCCAGCATTTGTCATCATAGGTGCGCTTATTTACGGTGGATTTTTCTTATAAAAAAGAGGGCAAGCAGATGTGTACCCTTTGTAAAGGATATTTTAATGACCTGGCTTCCCTTTTTTTCATTCACTTCACTAGACCTAACTGTTTCAGCCCATTGAAGATACCAGAATTCTGTACGGATGTGGTTTGGTGTTTTGCAAATGGTAGAAGATTAGGATCACCGTTCTCCATAATAAAACCCTCTCCTACAGCTTGTAGCATTTCTTTATCATTCATACCATCTCCAAATGCGATAGCCTGTTCTTTTTTTATTTGTAGATGCTCTAGGACTCCCTTAACTGCTTCTCCTTTATTCACTTGTTTGCGAATGATATCATAACAGTTTTCGACTCCCTCTACATTTACCTTAGATAAATGAATACCTTCTTCCATTGCCTCATACAATTTTATTTGGTCTGGACTGACGTTCATAATTGAAGCGCCAAGTATCTGATCAAGTACATGATCTGATAGCCTTTCGTTTTGCTTTAACTGAAAAACTTCTGCAAAATCTTTCGTAATTGAATTAAATAAAGTTGTAAAATAGTTTTTTTCACTTGTATAGCAAACGAGTTCATGATGATGCTTGCTTGCAAGTAACAGAAAACTTTCTAATGTATGCTGTTTCATAGGTTCATTGACAAGTGGCTTATCTTGATATGCGGCATAGGCACCATTATAGCCAATGTATGCATCAATTCCCAGGTCATGAGCTAAGTCGTTTACTTCGTGAAGGGGCCTTCCTGTACAAAGGAAAACAAGTATTCCTTGCTGTTGTACTTGGACGATTGCCTCTTTTGTAGAAGGTGAGTATGTATGGTCTGGTTTTAATATAGTACCGTCGATATCGAGGAATAGAATTTTATAGTTCATGGACTTCTCCTTTGTTTGCATATTCAACCTTATGCTACCTATTATTCAAATACGAAAGCCATTTGTCAATTCCGTTGAAAGTGGGAAGGTTATCTAATAGTATTATCTATTAAAATTTAAAAAATCTGTTTATTGATATTAGAAAAAAGAAGTGAGTTTTTTAATCCCACCTCTTATGTTTCATTCGTAATAATGGTATCTATACGATATTCGTTTAACTTGTTTAAAAATGGTGACTCGATTGGCTGATCTGTAATTAATCGATCAATCTGTTCAAATTTGGCAAATACCGCACTGGAAGATTTACCGATTTTGGAGGAGTCAACTAAAGCAATTACTTTTGAGGCTCGTTTCACAATCTCCTTTTTAATTTGTACTTCATATAAGTTAAAATCCTCTAAACCATTTTCGAAGGAAAATCCATTTGCAGATGTAAACATAATATCAATATTTACGTAATCCAGAATATCAATTCCTAATGTGCCTTCAATTGAAGTTGATTTTTTAGTTACGACACCACCAATTAATATTACAGTAATATCTGGATTATCCTTTAATTCAATTGCTGTTTGCAGTCCACTCGTAACAACGGTTAAGCGTAGTGATGCCGAATTTAATAAGCGAGCCAACTCTAATGCCGTGGAACTTGCATCGAGTAAGATACATTGTTTTTCTTCAATGAGTTCAATTGCTTTTTTAGAAATTTGGATTTTTTCTTCTTTATTCTTCTTTTGTCTTACGTTGAAGCTATTATCGTTTTCTTTATCTTCATTAAGCACTGCCCCACCATGAGTTCTTGTTAAAAGCCCCTCATGCTCCATTTTATTTAGATCAGCTCGCAATGTAGCTTCGGATACCCCAATCTGGGAAGCGATTTCTTTAACAGTAATCCGCTTTCTCTCATGAAGAAGATCAATAATCTTACTCCTTCGTTCACTAGCAAACATTTTCATGAAGTTTCACCCTTATATATATTCTATCCTTAATCTTATTTCATTTATCGGTATTTATCAATATCTAACCATATATATTTTCGTTTTATGTTAATTAATAAAAAATACTTATTTAAATAAGTAAAATTGAAAAAAATCAAAAATAATATTGACAATACGAAAATGAATGATAATATATAAATAGAAATTGAAAACGATTTCAAAAAAATTCGTGATTCATTTCTACGAAAATAATGCTTTACGGATACGAATTGAAAGGGAGATGGGAGTATGGAAAAGGCATTAGAAAAAAATGTTAGTAAACAACAAGAAATTCCTGAACATATGAAAGCGATTGTAGCATATAGCCCGAAAAATTATAAACTTGAGGAAAAGGTTAAATCACCGAAGTTAGAAAATGAAAAGGAAATAATCATTAAAGTAGAAGCATGTGGTATTTGTGCTGGTGATATTAAGGCTTATGAAGGTGCTCCGAGTTTCTGGGGAGATGAAACACAGCCCGCCTATATAAAAGCTCCAATGATTCCAGGTCATGAGTTTATTGGTCGCATCGTGCAAAAGGGGGAAGCAGTTACTGATTTTGAAGTTGGTGATCGAGTGATTTCCGAACAAATTGTTCCTTGTTGGGAATGCCGCTTTTGTAACCGCGGTCAGTATTGGATGTGTGAAAAGCATGATTTATATGGTTTCCAAAATAATGTAAACGGTGGCATGGCTGAATATATGAAGTTTACAAAAGAAGCTATTAATTACAAAGTACCTGAAGATTTGCCGATTGAAGATGCTATCTTAATTGAACCGTATGCTTGTAGTCTTCACGCTGTACAACGCGCTCAAGTGCAATTAGGTGATATTGTTGTACTTTCTGGTGCAGGAACTTTGGGGTTAGGAATGGTTGGTGCAATTAAAAAAGCTGGACCCAAAAAATTAGTCGTATTGGATATGAAAGAAGACCGTTTGAAATTAGCGAAGCAGTTTGGTGCAGATATTGTTTTGAATCCAAGTAAAACAGATGTTGTAAAGGAAATTAAAGATATGACCGATGGATATGGCTGTGATATTTATATTGAAGCAACAGGTCATCCGAAATCAGTGGAACAAGGTCTGCATGCTATTCGAAAACTTGGGCGATTTGTGGAATTTAGTGTGTTTGGCGAGCCGGTTTCCGTGGATTGGAGCATTATAAGTGATCGGAAAGAGCTTGATTTATTAGGTTCTCACCTCGGCCCATACTGTTACCCTTTAGTGATAGAAGGTATTTCCAACGGAGACTTTCCAACAGCGGGGGTTGTTACACATCAACTACCACTAGAAGACTTTGAAAAGGGCTTTGAATTAATGAAAAAAGGCGATAAGTCGTTAAAAATTATTTTACAGCCATAACGATGTCTAATACAAGGGGGAGAATCATGCCAAATTTAAATCAAAATCAAACATTTTTAGACAGAATAGGTATTCCAGCAAATTTAGCCTGGGGGTACTTTGGTGTATTGATTTTTATGATGGGAGATGGTCTAGAGTTAGCCTGGATTAGCCCATTTCTTGTAGATGAAGGGTTATCCGTTCAGCAAGCAGCATTTCTTACAACATCTTATGGGGTAACAATTGCTATTGCAGCTTGGTTATCCGGGGTCTTAGTGGAAGCATTTGGTCCTAGAAAAACGATGACCACTGGTCTGGTTCTATATTTAATTGGGCATATCCTATTTGTCGGCCTAGCCATACCGAACCTTCATTATGAATTGATGATTCCAACATATGCGTTACGTGGGTTTGGTTACCCATTATTTGCCTATGCATTTCTTGTTTGGATAACGTATCGTACACCACAATGTCAACTAGGAACTGCCGTAGGTTGGTTTTGGTTTGTGTTTACCGGCGGCCTAAGTGTGCTAGGGGCGTACTATTCAAGCTGGGCAATTAAAGCAATTGGACATATACCGACGATGTGGAGTGCGGTTTTATGGGTATGTGTTGGAGCATTTTTCGCAATAATTGTTAATCGGGATAAATTTGAATTAGAGGCGAAAAATAGTGCGGATAATAAATTAAAAGAATTAGTAAATGGAATAACGATTTTAAAAAGGGAGCCAAAGGTTGCTATAGCTGGTATTGTTCGTATTATCAACCAAGCATCTCAATATGCTTTTCCGTTATTCTTACCTATTTATCTAGCAGATCAAGGCATCCAAACTACCGTTTGGCTAAATATTTGGGGAACCATCTTCATTTCCAATATAGCATTTAACTTAATCTTTGGCTATGTGGGAGACAAATTTGGTTGGAGAAATACTGTCATGTGGTTTGGGGCAGTTGGTTGTGGGGTCTTTACCCTGATGATGTTTTATGTCCCACAGGTTTTTACAGGGAATATTTTCTTAATTGGATTAATTGGTATGCTATGGGGAGCTTGTTTAGCTGGATTTGTACCACTTTCTGCTTTAACACCTTCATTAGTTGGAGATGGTGACAAAGGAGCCGCCATGTCTATTCTAAATTTAGGGGCTGGCTTATGCGTTTTTGTAGGACCTGCACTTGTTGCATTATTCTATGATTTAATAGGCACGCAAGGTCTAATGTGGTTATTAGCTGGATTATATTTTGCTGGAGCAATTATGACTATGTTCTTAAAATTACCTGAGCAAGAGGTTGAAATAGAAGAAAAAGATAGAGCACGCTCCGTTGTTTAATAGCATGTGAATACGTATGAATAGTCCACAGAAGCATGGGCTATTCATAAGCTAATGTAACGGTTTATTATGATAGAATGAAAAGTGGGAAGTTTCTAATTTTTTGAGGTTACTATTAAATGAGAGGTGTGCATCAATGAAAAAGCTAATAAATAATCCAACCAATGTAGTAGAGGAAATGATTGAAGGATATATGAAAGCGCATTCTGATTACATAAGGCAATTACCAGAAAACAACCGTTCATTAGTTACTGCTAGACAAACAAGGGATAATAAAGTAGGTATTCTAATCGGTGGTGGTTCAGGGCACGAGCCCGGTTTTATGGGATATGTAGGTGATGGAATGGCTGATGGTGTAGCTGTAGGAAATATATTCGCTTCTCCGTCACCAGATCCTATTCTAGAAGTAACAAAAGCTATTGATAAAGGAGCAGGAGTAGTATACTTATACGGAAATTATGCTGGAGATGTTATGAATTTTGGAATGGCAGCGGAAATGGCTGATTTAGAGGAAGATATTCAAGTAGGATCAGCGCTCGCAACAGATGATGTTGCATCTGCACCAAAAGAAGAAATGGAGAAGCGTCGTGGTATAGCGGGAGAATTCTTTATTTATAAAGCAGCTGGAGCAGCAGCAGATTTTGGGTATAATTTAGAAAATGTAGTACGTGTTGCTGAAAAAGCGAATTCTAACACCCGTTCGATGGGAGTTGGTTTATCACCATGCTCCTTACCTCAAACGGGGAAACCTAGTTTTGAACTAAGAGAGAATGAGATGGAAATTGGTTTGGGACATCATGGAGAACCTGGAATTGAAAAGGGTCCACTTGAAACTGCAGACCATGTTGCAGATCGACTTGTTAAGGACATATTACAAGATATTCAGATTAACAAAGGGGAGCAGGTGGCAGTATTAGTTAATGGTTTAGGTTCAACTCCAAGAATGGAACTATATATTGTTTATCGTAGAGTAGAGCAATTATTAAAAGAGCAGGGTATAGGGATTTACCGTTCTTATGTAGGTGATTACATTACTTCACTTGAGATGGGTGGTTGCTCTGTAACAATTATGAAGTTAGATGCTGAATTAAAGAAAACAATGGACCATCCAGTAAATTGCCCGATGTTTGTACAAAAATAATTCTATGTCCTAAATGGGGGGATCAAAAATGGAGATAACAGCTAGAGATTTTAAGGATTATTTTATATTGATTGTAAATATGATTGAAGAGCAAAAAGATTACCTTTGTGAACTTGACCGAAGGATTGGTGATGGAGATCACGGAGTTACGATGTCTATTGGCTGGCAAGCTGTACATGAAAGGCTGTTAAATGAGCTCGCTGAAGAAGAAGACAGTGCAAAAATTAGTCTAATTGTTGGAAAGACATTTTTAAATGCAGTCGGTTCTTCTGTCGGTCCTTTATATGCAACAGGTTTTATGAGAGGTGCTAAAACAATTAAAAATAAATCGACGGTTCATACTGATGATCTGGTAGCATATTGGCTTGCTTTCGCTAAAGGAATTAAGGAACGGGGAAGGTCTGAAGTTGGAGACAAAACAATGGTTGATACACTTGAACCATTTGCGACGATGTTGGAGACGAAATATAAGGAATCGAACGACTTTATTGCAGCATATAGTGAGGCAATTGCTGCGGCAAAAGAAGGTATGGAATCTACGAAGGATTTAGTATCGAGAAAGGGGCGTTCTAGTAGATTAGGAGAAAGATCGGTAGGTGCTCTAGATCCAGGAGCTACTTCTGCCTATTTCATACTTGCTACGTTTTTAGACTTTGTGGAAGCGAAAAAAGTAAAAGCAAGTTAAGGGTAATAAAAAAAGAGTAAAGGATCGAAAAAAATAGGATCAGATACTTTTCTCTGATTCTATTTTTTTGTAATTATTATCGCGCATTTTATTGGAAGTAAGATCCCCATTTTATTTTAAAAACAATACAATAAATAAAAACGAAAATAAATATTGAAAAATAATAAAATATGAAATAAAATGAAAAGAAATGAACAGAAATATGGGGGCTTTGTAACATGAAAATTGGGATTGGCAGTGATCATAATGGATATGCATTTAAAGAATCTATAAAAGAATTTTTGAAGGATACAGAACATGAAATGATTGATTATGGATGTCATTCCTGTAATGCTGTTGACTATCCAGATGTAGCCTTTGAAGTTTCGCAGGCGATTCGAGCAGGAGAATTAAATAGGGGAATATTAATTTGTGGAACAGGCATTGGTGTATGTATAGCTGCAAATAAATATCCGGGAATTCGTGCTGCCCTTGCTCACGATACGTACTCTGCAGAACGTGCCCAGTTAAGTAATAATGCACAAATTATAACAATGGGTGCACAAATTATTGGCATTGAAATTGGAAAAAAGGTGGTTGAGGCCTTTTTAAATGTTTCTTGGGCAAATGGTTCAAAACGAAAAGTAGATAAAATTATTGAAAACGAAAAGAAATTTTTAAATCAAAGTTGTGAAGAAGTAGCTGCAGGTAATCATTGCAGCTAAACTAGGGGGAGTATCTAATGCAAGCATTGTTATTAGATTTTTTGAAGGTTACTGAAGCAGCTGCGATTGCATCAAAGCCTTGGGTTGGGAGTGGAGATAAAATTGCAGCTGATGAAGCAGCAACATCCGCTATGAGAGAGGAACTGAATCGACTAAAGATGAGTGGGACTGTTGTAATTGGTGAAGGGGAAATAGATGAGGCCCCCATGTTGTACATTGGTGAAAAGGTAGGTATTGGAACAGGTCCTGCTGTTGATATTGCAGTGGATCCTATTGAAGGAACAACACCAATCGTCAATGGACAAAGAAATGCCATTACAGTGATCGCCGCAGCTGAAAGGGGCTCGTTACTTCATGCACCAGATATGTACATGAAAAAGCTAGCTGTCGGCTCAAAAGCAAAAGGGAAAATTGATATTGAAGCCCCGTTAGAAGATAATTTACACACGTTGGCAAAGGCGTTAGATAAACCGATGGATCAATTAAATATTCTTATTCAAGATCGACCAAGACACAGAGAATATATTAATCGTATTCGGAATTGTGGTGCAAACGTACTTTTATTCAATGATGGAGATGTTATTTATGCGACTGCGACTTGTATGGAAGAATTAGATATTGATATGTTTCTGGGGATTGGTGGAGCACCAGAAGGGGTGTTGGGAGCTGTTGCAGCACGATGTCTTGGTGGAGAGATGCAGGCAAAGCTAATGCCCAGGAATAGCGAGGAAATACAACGATGTTTACAAATGGGAATAGTAAACCCGGAACAAGCATTAACTCATCAACAATTAGTAAATACGGATAATTGCATTTTCGCTGCTACGGGAATTACCGCAAATTTATTTCTAAACGGAATAAAGACGGTCAATGGGAATTATATTACACATTCTATTTTAGTGAACGGAAAAGATAAGCAATTACGATATGTTGAAAGTACGTATCCCATTTTAACGACTGCATAAACATAGTGTTGATAATTTTTGTGGTATTAACAATCAGTGGGGATAACAAACCCCCCGCTGATTGAAGTTTCACTTATAAAGCTTGATCATCTATAGAAGACAACCAATCCTTTATGGTTTCTACAACAGATTCTACCGTCCCTTCACTAAAAGGTGAAGAGAGATTCGCTGATTTTACCAGTTGTAAGAAAGGTATAGAACCTCCAAGCTTGCATAGTTTGATGTAATCTTTCCATGCTGATTCATGATCTTCACGTGATCGTTTCCAAAATTGGAAGGCGCAGATTTGAGCTAACGTATAATCAATATAGTAGAAAGGGCTATCATATATATGTCCTTGGCGCTGCCAAAAACCACCAGATTCAAGATAATCATTGCCGTCATAATCACGATGTGGTAGGTAAATCGCTTCGAGATTCCTCCAAGCTTGTTTTCGCTCTGCAGGTGACCATTGTGGATTTTCGTATACGAGATGCTGGAATTCATCCACTGCTACACCGTATGGTAAAAATAGCAGACCTTCAGTTAAGTGAGCATATTTATATTTTTCAGTATCCTCTCCGAAGAAATACTTCATCCATGGCCATGTGAAAAATTCCATGCTCATTGAATGGATTTCCGCAGCCTCTGATGTTGGAAATAAATATTCAGGAATTCTAAAATGACTACTTGCGTATGCTTGAAAGGCATGACCAGCTTCATGTGTAAGAACATCTATATCTCCTGACGTTCCATTGAAATTAGCAAAAATAAATGGAGCTTGATAATCTTCTATTATCGTGCAGTAGCCTCCAGCTTCTTTTCCCTTTTTTGCTTCCAAATCCATTAAATGTCGATCCAACATAAATTGAAAGAATTCGTTAGTCTCAGGAGAAAGCTCTTTATACATTTTTTTACCATTCTCAATAATCCACTCCGGATTGCCCTTTGGTGTTGCATTTCCGCTTTGAAAACGGAAATTTTCATCGTAAAATTTTAATGTATCCACACCAATACGTTTTCCCTGCTGGTTATATAGCTCCGAAGCTAAAGGAACAATGACATCTTTTACTTGCTTACGGAAATTATGGACCATCTCAGCATCGTAATCGATGCGTTGCATCCGTAGATAGCCTACCTCCACAAAATTTTTATACCCCAGTGTTGTCGCTATTTCATGTCTGATTTTTACTAATTGATCATATATCTCATCAAATTGCTCGCGGTGTGTGTTAAAAAATTCTGCACTAGCTAAGCTTGCTTCTTTTCGAACATTGCGATCTTTATCCTGAGCAAATGGTCCAAGTTGTGCAAGTGTATAAGTTTCTCCTTGAAACTCGACTTCAGCGGATGCTACTAGTTTTGCGTATGCGGAAGTCAATCTATTTTCTTTTTGAAGCAATGGAATAATTTCTTGTGAAAATGCTTTTAATTCGCATTCTGCAATGTGAAAAAGTTGAGCCCCCCATTGTTTTTCTAATTCATCTCGGTATGGAGAAGCTACTAATTCTTTATAAAAATCAAAGGTAAGGCCTCTTATTTCTGGCTCTGCCTCGTCAAAGAAATCCCTCTCATTTTGATAGTATTCATCATTTGTATCAATAGAAGCTCGAATATAGACCAAATTGAACATAGTTGATAATCGATTTCGAAAATCGTTAATTGCTGTTAAGGATTGATTTGCCTGGTCGAGTGATTGAGCTTGTGTAAAAGCAGTTACTAACTTTTTGAATGTTAGCTTTACTTGAGGTAAATTAGGGCGTTCATATGTATAATTTTCAAATGTTGTTTGCATGATTATCCTCCTTATCTTTCCTAATATATATTATTCAACATAAATGCCAAAATGTCCTTTTAAGTATTGTAAAAGACTATTAAAGCTAGTCAAAATATCTATGTACCTCCTATAATAAAGCGAGTAGACAATAATTATGAAACTAACTGTAAAATAAAACAGAGAAAACTGGAAAAATCTATCTTGTGTAGTATAATAGTCATATGCTGATTTTACTGAAAATTTAAATTCTTATCATTATATTATTGAGTAAGGTGATGGTTGATGGCAAGCGAGAGAATATTAATTGTTGACGACGATTTAGACATGCTAGAGGTCTTGGGATTATATTTGACGAAAAATGGATTCTCGGTTCATTTAGCAGAAGATGGTTACCAAGCAATCGAATGTGTGGATAAAATAAATCCTGATTTAATATTATTAGATGTCATGATGCCTTATTTAGATGGATATGAATTTTGTCAAATGATCCGAAAAAAATCAGAAATTCCTATATTATTCCTTAGTTCGAAGGAAGAGGATGTAGACAAGATCCTTGGTCTTGGAGTTGGTGGAGATGATTTTATCCCAAAGAGTACAAGTATGCCAGTTATTGTAGCGAAGGTTAAAGCACATTTACGACGTCATCGAGTATTATCGACCAAAGTTGAAGGAGAAACTACCTATGCAACGGCTAAGCAAATTATCTATCCTGGAATTTTGATAAAACCCGAAAGTATTGAAGTGATAGCGCACGGAAAACAGGTGAAATTATCTGCAAAAGAATTTCAACTACTGTATTTGATGGCAAGTAATCCCAATCGCGTTTATAGTGTGGAGCAGTTATTTGAATTGATTTGGGGAGTGAACAGTCTTGGGGATCATCGAACAGTTATGGTCCATATAAGTAATATTCGGAAGAAAATAGAGCATAATCCAGAAGACCCCCAATATATACAAACGATCCGAGGTATAGGATATAGGTTTGCTAGTGAGCAGCGTAATTAGTAGTCTTTTTCTTTTATACATTTAATGAAGAAACGTACTTCGTTTGTAGTAAACCCATAGAATTTAGCTAAGGAAATTAATTGAATCCATTCTTCATCGTATTGACATTGATTCTGAGTAATCTCCTGTTTTTTCATTCTAACTCCCCCTTTATTTATAAGATTAAATAATCATGTATAAAGGGAGTTTAAAATTAATTAAATTTTCATTTAAATATAGTTAAAGAGTCAAATGTGTTCTTTAACGTACTTCCGAAAGAAGTCTCCATTTACGAGAAAGTTTACGTTGTTCTTTTGCTAATTTATTAAGTATTTGTCGATAAAACTTACCAAAGCTTGTTCGAGTTGCGGAAATATCCAACCAATGCCTATAGAAATTAGAACATACGCTTGTTCGTGTGGGTTAAATCTCGATAGAGATTATAATTCAGCTCTCCATATCAAAAAAGAAGGCATTCGCTTATTAGCAAGTGCCTAATGAAAATATAAACTCTTGGAACAAGAGGGTTAGCTTGGTCCATTTCGTCAGCTACCAAAAGTGGCGATTACCCAAGAAGCCCCCACTTCAAGCAACCCGTAAGGGTGGTAAGTGGTGGGAGCAGTTCACGAAGCAATTCTTGAAAATAGGGAGAGATGTTTTCATGATAACATTACCAGGGTACCGAATAGTAGATACGGTGATTGAAGCAGATACTTGGGATTTATATAAGGCATTCTCCATGCAAGATAAAGCGATAGTCTGTATAAAAAAAGACACTAAAAGTACAAATTACGCTCAACGCAAGGCGGAGGTGCTTCATGATTTTTATATGGCAAAGCAGTTAACGAGTAATTATGTTCTTAAACCCTTGCAACGAAAGAATCATGGTGGCGATATATATATAGTGATGGAGCCGTTTTCTGGTAGAACGCTAATGGATTGGTATGAAAATAGTAAACCAACTGTCAAAGATTTAATAGCTATTGCCTTAAGAATAGCACATGCACTTGGTACAATACATCAAGAGCGCGTTATACATAAATCTATTCATCCTCAAAATATTTTAATAGCTTCACAAGGGAATGGCATTAAGATAACAGGGTTTTATCAATCAACAACACTTTCGTCTGAGCTTCCACATCCAAATGTAAGTCCTTATCAAATAAAAGATCATATTGCATATATGTCCCCGGAACAAACAGGTAAAATGAACAGGTCGTTGGATTATCGTACAGATCTATACGCTCTTGGAGTCGTTTTATATGAGATGCTTACTGGAGATTTGCCATTTCAAACAGATCATCCCGCAGAAATGATTCATGCTCACCTCACAAAATTACCAATTGACCCAAGTAGTATTACTACAAAAATACCAGTAATGCTATCAACGATCATTATGAAACTTTTAGAAAAAATGCCTGAAACTCGGTACCAAAGCGCTTTTGGTTTAAAAGAGGACTTAGCGATTTGTTTAAATCAGCTAAATCAGACCGGTACCATCGTTCCTTTCATACTTCAACAAAAAGATAAAGCTAGCGTTTATGAAAGACCAAGCGAATTGTTTGGCAGAGAAGAAGCTAGTAAGCAGCTGTTAGAAGGTTTTTACCGTATTAAAGAGGGAGGCACAGAATTTCTTCTAGTACCAGGACCTTCAGGTATTGGCAAGACAGTGTTGATAAATGAGTTACATAAACCACTTGTTAAGGAAAAGGGATATTTTATTTCCGGGAAATTTATGCACCTAAATAAGGAGATACCATATGCGCCAATTATTCATGCATTCCAGATATTATTACGGCAAATTCTATCAGAAGGAGAAGCAAGTACTGCGAAGTGGAGAAGTCGCTTAATAGAAGAATTAGATACGTATACAGCTGTCATTGTCAATTTTATCCCTGAGATAAAATGGTTGATTGGCTCACAAGCAGAACAAAGTGATTTTCCTCCTGAAGGAATTCATAATCGCTTCAGACAAGCAATTAGGAGGTTTATTGGTGTTTTCGCTAAAGGAGATCATCCACTTGTTTTATTTTTAGATGATTTACAATGGGCGGATAGTGCTACACTTGATTTGATTCATTATCTCTTAATCAATCCTAATAATCAGCATTTACTTATTATAGGCGCATATCGTGATAATGAAATATTTGTCGGGCACCCATTTGAAGCAATGCTAGAAAGGCTAAAACAAGAAAAAGTACAGATTACAAAAATTCCAATTCAGCCTCTAACGAAAAAGCATATAAAGGAGTGGGTTAGTGAAACCCTTTCTTTAACTAAAATGGACACTTCATATGTTGAGAAGCTAGTTTACCATATAACACAAGGGAACCCATTTTTCATTGTCCAACTATTTCAATCGTTTCATGATGAGGGTGTTATTGGGTACCATCAAGATACGACAGAATGGAGAATTGATACCGTTGCGTTGAAACAAATTTCGATGTCAGATTCAATTATCGATTTTATTTTAAAACGGATGGGAAAATTACCTATTCATACCATAAAAATTTTACAGTTAGCCTCATGTTTCGGTAACCAATTTGATTTAAAGTCATTAGTTACTATTTCTGAGAAGAGTTATCATGAAGTTGCAGACAATCTATGGCATGGCCTTGAAGAAGGATTAGTCCTCCCGTTAGATGCAAGTTATAAGTGGATATATCCAAACGAAGATATCTCCCTATTAGATAAGCATCCGCCTACGTATCGATTCCTACACGACAAAGTGCAACAAGCTTTCTACACCAGCCTTTCAAAAACGGAAAGAGAAGCATATCATCTCATGATAGGGCTGCAGTTATTGAATAATTATACTAAAAAAGAGCGAGAAGCATATATTTTTGATATTGTTAATCATCTAAACCTTAGTCGAAACCTATTATCAAGGCAGAAACAGCTAGAGTTAGTAGAATGGAATTGGAAAGCTGGGGAAAAGGCTAAGTATCGTGCGGCAACAGATGCTGCTCTTCATTATTTTCATATTGGCTATGAGTTACTTTCGGATGTGAAATGGAAAGAGCAATATTATGCAATTACATATAAAATTATGATTGGGCTTGGTGAAGCTCAGTATTTAAATCAGCAGTTTGATCTAGCTGAAAACACATTAAATGAAACTCTTCATTATGCTACTTCGATACAGGATAAATTACGCATCTATGATCTAAAAATCACGCTGTATACACATATTCATCAAGTAGAAAAGGCTACAGAAGCAGGATTGGAAGGATTACAGCTAATTAATTGGAACTTCAAACGAAATCCAAGTAAGTATGATATTACGAAGGAATATTTGCTGACAAAGCTGGCTTTAAAACGGAAAGAACGTCATCTATTAAACCTTCCAGAGGTAGCAAATAAAACCGTACATTCTATGATGCGAACATTAATTAATACAAATGCACCTACCTATCATGTGAATCAAAACTTAGCAACAATACTGATGTTGCGAGCGCTTCGCTTGACTTTAAAACATGGAGATATGGATGTCACTGCATTGGTTTATAATAATTATGCCTTAATGATGAGTGCTGGTTTTAACGATTATGATGCAAGCTACTACTTTGCAAATTTAGCAATAAAGCATACCGAAAAGTATTCGGATAACAGTTTAAAGGCTCGCGTATATTTTGTGTTTGGCAGTTTTGTTAATCATTGGAAAAATCATATTAATGGCAACATCTATTATTTAGAACGTTCACAGCAATTATGCATCGAATCAGGTAACCTTCATCTCGCTGGTGCTAATAGCTCATTTATTGGGTTGATTTTATTTATAAAAGGAGAACACTTACTGGATGTAAAAGCAGGAATTCAAAGACAATTGGAATTTGCAAGACGAAATGAGTATATATTGTCCAATGATTTCTTAGATGAAGTGGTGGACTGGATTAATGTGTTATCATCTAAATACTCAGAGGTAAACTGGGAATTTGCCGAATTTACGAATGATCCTTCTGCAACGATTATTCATTATACAATTCGATTGCAGATGACATATTTGTTTCAAAATAAGCAAGGAGCAATTGCTATTATGAAGAAATTAGATCGCCTAGTTGATGACAACCTTATTCTTGTAATTGTGCCGGATTACTATTTTTATGACGCGCTTTGGACGGTAAGATTAATAAGAGATGGTCAGTTATCTAAGCAAAAAGGGAAAGCTATTGTAAAGAAGCGGTTAGCCAAATTAAAAATGTGGTCAACGCATGGAGAAGCAAACTATTTGCATAAGTTTTTACTTGTAAAAGCAGAATTAACATCTATAAAAGATGCGAATGATAAGTCAATTTATTTGTATAATCAAGCAAGTAATTTTGCGAAACAAAATGGTTATATTCAGGATGCTGCATTAGCAAATCTATGTGCAGGTCATTACTATTTGAATAGAGATTTACCGAAGTCAGCAATGGCTTATATGGTTGAGGCATATCAGTACTTCATGGATTGGGGAGCAGTCAACGTAGCATTACAAATATCGCAGGGCCATCCAGAATTATTTGCTGAACGGCAAAAAGAGATGCCGATTATGCAAATGGAGAAGGAAAGCTTAAATGTGAATGCTATTTTCGAAGCAGCGAGCGTTATCTCGCGTGAAATTAAATGGAACCGTCTATTACAGCAATTGATGAATCTCGTTGTGAAAAATGCAGGAGCAGAAAAGGCGTTTCTTATTCTAAATTATCCTGGAGAATTGAAGCTGGCAGCAGCTTATGAAGAAGAAAAGGTTAGTATCTACGAAAAGACAAAATCCATTGACGGTCAGAAAAATTTTTCTGTTTCACTGGTTCATTATGTTGCAAGTTCAATGGAACCAGTTGTGCTAGGAGAAGCCTTTAAAAAGGGCGGATTTCTAAACGATAACTATATAAAAGAAAATCAGGTTAGATCAATTCTAGCAATACCTATCGTTTATCAACAAAAATTAACTGGAGTACTGTATATAGAAAATAATAAGGCGTCCTACGTTTTTACACAGGATTCCATTGTGTTGCTCACATTATTAGCTTCACAGGCTGCCATATCTATTGAAAATGCATATTTATATGGATCATTAGAGGCGAAGGTAGAAGAACGGACAAATTTATTACATAAAGCCAATCAAAACCTTATACAAGCGAATGATTCCTTAGCTAAATCAAAAGAAATGAGAAGAAAGCTATTATCTAATATATCGCATGATTTGCGATCGCCGATTGCGACCATTCAGAGTTATGTGAATGCAATTTTAGATGGTACCGTTGATGAAGATGAAAAGAAGCTTTCTTATCTACAAGTAATTAAGAAACGACTATTCTCTTTAAATCGGCTTGTTCAAGATTTATTTGACCTTGCTCAATTGGAGGCTGGAAATCTAGATTTTTCGATGGAAATAGTATCATTACGTCAACTATTTAAGCATCTTTGTCATCTATTTGAATTAGATGTAACGCAGGCTGGTCTGCGTTACCAGTGGAATTTTAATACAATGCCAGAACAGGAATTATTGGTTGAAGTTGATGTGAAAAGAATAGAACAAGTAATGACGAATTTAGTTGCTAACGCAATCAAACATACAAAGAAAGGAGAAATTCGAATACGATTAACGGTTATTGATAAACAAGCAATTATTACGGTAGAAGATGAAGGATCAGGGATTCCAGCTTCAGAAATTGCTTATGTGTTTGAACGATTTTATACAAACAATAGTGATAAACAAATGCGTGGACATGGGTTAGGTTTATCCATTAGTAAAGAGATTATCAACTGTCATAAAGGAGAAATATGGGTGGAAAGTGAAGAAGGTGTGGGATCAAAGTTTCATTTTTCTTTAAATGTCTTTTAACAATTTCCTGTGTAACAAGCATGATCTTAGGTAGGTTAGTTAAAAATTACAAGTGAATGAACCTCGTTTACTTTGTAACTAACATTCGGAGGAGAATAAAATCTTCTTCAAATGAAATACTATTTTCGTTTAGAGCTCCCCACAATCAGTGGGGGGGAAACAAACCCCCCCCACCTGATTGAAGTTTCGCTTTATATTATCGATCTGTGAACAAGGAGATGAATCGCTTACATGTCTCGTTTCTTAATTACGTTTGGTGTTTACTTCGTTATTTAGTATAGCTATGTTTTATTTCTCGCTGCGACTCGGATGCATCAACGACAACACTTGCTGATGCGTCTCCGATGACATTAACGGAAGTACGCATCATATCAAGAATTCTGTCTATACTTGCAATCAGTGCGATCCCTTCGAGGGGCAGACTAACAACTGTTAATGCCATTGTAAGCATGATTAATCCTGCACCGGGTACACCAGCAGTACCAATAGAGGCTAATGTTGCTACTAGTGCTAAGGTTAGTAATTGTGGAAAGGAAAGCTCAATTTGATAGTATTGGGAAATAAAAACAGTTGCTATTCCAAGATAGATAGCAGTACCATCCATATTTATTGTGGCGCCTAATGGCAATGTAAAACTACTTGTTTCCTTAGAAACATTTAAATTTTCTTGTGTGTTTTTCATTGTCACTGGTAGTGTTCCAGAGCTACTTGAAGTACTGAATGCAACAGCTGCAGCTGGGAAGATTCCTTTAAAGAAATGGAATGGATTCATTTTTGCCATTGATTTTACAGCGAGTGCGTAAACGATTCCTGCATGGATAATACATGCTGCCAGCACTGCTAAGATTAATTTTAGTAATGGTAGGAGGACGGATAAACCATATTCACCAATGATAGGTGTAAGTAATCCGAATATACCAAATGGAACTAGCAACATAATGCTATTCGTAATTTTATACATGATGTCGGCAAGTCCATTAAAAAATCGTTGAACCGGTAGCGCAGATTCTCCTACTAAAATAATGCCAATCCCTATACATATTGCAAAAAAGATAATTTGTAAAATATTTCCTGTTGCTAATGCTTCCATTGGATTAGTTGGCGCAATGTTTAAAATTGTTTGAATAACACCTTCTGATTCAGCTAGAGCTGAACTTGAACTTGGCTCAGGTGTATCAATTCCTGTATTTGTACCAGGTGTGAACAGGTATCCGAAAATGAGTCCAATGGAGATGGCGATAAAGCTTGTGGCTAAATAATATCCTAATGTTTTTCCTCCCAATCTGCTTAGCTTTCTGACGCTTCCAGCACTGGTGACTCCGACAATAATGGTAGCTAAAATTAATGGAACAATAATAAACTTAATCAGACGTAAAAATAGGTCGCCAAGTGGTTGAACAAAGCTAGCATTTTCTCCTAACATAGTTCCGACAATGATGGATAAAATAAAGGCAGCAAGAATATACCAAATAAAACGCTTCTTCATTTCAAAACCTCCTTTTTACTATTTATAAAACTATATTCATCATTTTATTTGACAATTCTAATTTATTTATCCATTGTCATGAAAACGCCACCGAAAAAAAGGGATGTATAATTGACTTTATGCGTGTTCAATTGTAGACTATATTAAGCAATATATTTATTGTATGAGGTGAAAATATGGTACAGTCAGTGCTTACAATTGGTGCAATACTAGCGGTAATTCTTGTTGCTATCAGTTTAGTCCTGTTAAAAGCAACATCGAAAAAAAGCTATACAGGTTATATTCCCGGATTTTTATTAGTTATTGTGGGTATCGTATTTCTTGTATTAGCTACTTTAGTCGAAAAAGTCGATATTATGGGTGCTGGGTTTGGAGGATGGGGCATTGCTGCTCTATTCGCGTCAGCTATTGGCTTAATTATTACAGCTTTAACTGACTCTTATGCAAATGCAAAAGCGTAAGAAAATAATGGAAGCAAAAAAAGAGCGGGTTGGTACCGCTCTTTTTTTATAATAAGTCATTGGCCGCAAGCTCACCGTGATTCCTTTATCTTCGTTGACTCGTTCCGCGCTCCAGTCGCTACGTTTCTAATCGGCTACTTGCGCTTTTGTTCAAAGATAAGAAAGTATAAAATCAGTGCAATGACTGCGTTAAGCCAGGTAGTTATTTTGAAATGTTTGATGTATATTGGCAATGCTCCGACTAATTACTTCGCTTTCCGCGGGCACGGCCTCAACTAACTTTGCAAAGAAGAACACGTTGCAAAGTGGATTTTCGGCTCGCGCAATTTCCGCAGGAGTCTACGTAATTAGTCTCCGCTATGAGAAGGTGCAACAATTCTTGTCATAAGTAATAGGTTGACTTTTTTTACAATGGGTAAAGTGAAAATCGCTATCCGTGCGTATAAAAGCAGCTGTGTTACTTCATGCTAGCGTTGTAGAGCCTGATAATAGCGAAGGCTTGCCACTTCAACTCCTGTGGGAAATGTTTGACCTGAAGATCCACTTTTTTGAGCGGGTTTTGCTAAAAAAGTTAGCTGAAGGACAAACCCCACGGAAAGGGAAGTGGGCAGCCGGAGTGGTGGTCAAGCAGTAGCTATTATTCCATAATAGCTACTAGAGGAAGCGTAAATCTGAGCATTTAGTGATAAGGACTGAGCGAATTTTGCTCAGGTTTTCTAATGAAAATGCTATCTACATTGATAAGCAAGTGGAAATGTAAACTAGGACCACTGTCAAGAGCATACGTTTAGATGGAACTACAAAAATACTAGCTTTTTAAGTACGTTTTTCCTTCTCTTTGCTCTACCTTGCCATTTTTCATTAATTTTCCTAAAGCTCGTTTGAAAGCAGCCTTACTAATATGAAAAGTTCCTCGTATATCATCTGGATCACTTTTATCACTGAAAGGTATAACTCCTCCATTAGCTTCTAGATGCTGTAAAATAGCTTCTGCATCTTCGTGCATACTTTCTTGCTTTAATGGGCGTAGAGATATGTTTAATGTACCATCTGGTTTAACTTCAATGACTCGGCCATTTACTTGCTGACCAAGACGAGGTTCTTTCCTTCTTTCACTGTGATGAATAAAACCACGATAAAAATCACCCGTGATTAGAGCAGATCCTTCTCTACTAGTACGATATACTGTTCCTTCAATCATTGTATTTAAGAGGGAATCAGGCGCTAATTCCAATTCTCTAGCAATAACCCCTTCGCTAGCAGGAAGAGCAAGCAATTTCCCTTTTTGATCCTTACCTAAGGTAACAAAAAGCCTATCTCCAATTTGTGGCCATACCTGATCAAATAAGGGAAGGTCATCTTTAGATACAAGAATATCTTTTGTTGTACCAATGTCTACAAATACGCCAAGATTTGGAATAACATTTTTGACCTCTGCCCAATCGTATATATCCATTTTTATATGTGGAAGCTTTGTTGTAGCTACAACCTTTCCTTTCTTGTCCATATAGATAAATACGTCCACTTCTTGATTGGGTTCTAATATGGTATTGGTTTCGTTGTGATGTAATAGAAATTCATTCATTTCAAAGGTTAATACATATCCTGTTTCAATGGTCCGATCTACTGTCATCGTTTGAATGGTACCAACTAATTGATTCATTATGTAACCTACTTTCATTTGTATGTATATTGGAAAAGGGGCACTCACTTTTAAGAGTACCCCTTTAATACTAAAGTAACACATAAGTTTTATTTTTATTTATCCCAAAATAATCTTCGGGTGGGAAATTCTTTGATATCAGATGTTGTTTAGCTTATACTTAAGCATTTCTAAGAAATATGCAACATAACATAATAATGTTATTCACTTTGGAAATCGTCTAAATAGATTTCCGTGTAGAATTTCACGTTAACCGCGGTAAAACTTCCACTGGATGTTCTCTAACTTAAGCAACGTAAGCCCTACCTGCTCTTACGTCCTTGCGACCCCTTAGTCGCGCCAGTGTGAATAAGCATCTTCAAAAACATTGTAGAATGCCAGATCACTTATCTGTTACTCCATTTTGTTAACTCTATCATAATCTCATAAAATTATTGGGTTGTCAAGTAAGATGGAGTTGTAATGTTTGATAAGGGAATGAATGTTTCTAAAGGTTGTATGAAGGGTATTTAGCTAACACGTATAAAACGAAAGGATGAGAAGATGCTACGTATGCTTTTAATGATTATTGGAGCGATTGTTGTTATTGGTTGGATAATCTCATTATTCTAAATAAAATATGTTAATAAGTTAACTCGAAATACTTCCTTTTAAAATATATTAGGAGAGTAATTTCGAGTTTTTATATGGAAAAGGAGATGGCTAAATGGATATGCAATACTGCCAGTAAATGTCCGATTGGTTTAAGGGCCTTTAGGTCATACCCTTGTGGTACTAACAATCCGTGGGGGAAAAAATCACCCCCCACGGATGGAAGTTTCACTTTATATGGCTTGATACGTTGGAAGCACTCTTCACATCATAAAGAACAGATTGTTCTCTAAGTTTTAGGGGTGATAGCTCTAAGCTATTTGTTGAGAATTTGAATAAGGAGAGTACCCAGTAAACTCATGCAAAAAAGTAAACTGCTAAGCTCCATTCTTTTCAGCTTAAGCAGTTTACTAGATATTAGTATATTCACATTTTATTTGATAGGGTACAGTTCAACTTGTGTTTTCCGTAACCTAATGTATTAAGCTAGTTATTCCAAGGGCAATTAATAAAAGTGGTGGAAGAAAAGTCATACGCTGTAATTGTCTGCTCTTCGCTAACCATATCCCTGCTTTTAATCCACAGAATAAAAATGTACCACTCATAATTGCAATTAAACCGGCTGTTAAAAATGCTCCATAACCTAACATAGAGGCACCAATTCCAGCACCAAATGCATCAAGTGCTAATGCAGAACCTAGCAGGATTGCCTCCATTGGAGAAATAACGCCAGAATGATCCAAATCAGCCTTACCAGGGGTAGATAGAACGGTCGATAAGATATTTTGATTTGTATCTGTCTCTTCCAGCTCTTTTCTAGGAACGATGCAATTAAATAATGCAAAGCTACCTAGTATAATTAGTATGCTTCCACCAAGCATACTAGCAATATTCGGGGAAAGAATGGAGGTCAACATATTTCCAATCGTCATGGATAGCAAAACGATAATTCCTGAACATAGCATGATAATAATTAACGCATTTAGTGGTACACGAATATTTCGCATGCCATAAGTTATCCCTACACCAAATCCATCTAAGCTAACTGCAATAACTAAAAAAATTAAACCAGTATAAAAAAGCATAGCACCAATTCCTTTATCTATTTCTAAGGTATTGTATGGTTATTTTATAATTGTTGTGCGTATCCAACTTTTTAAAGTGATGTAATAAAGGAGGCCCAAGAGTGTGACGATAAAAATGGGGAAGTCTAAAATTTTGATTAACTACTCCGATCTGAAACGCAGGTTGAAATATGATAAAATAATGGATAGGTCTTTTTAGAAAGGAATTTAAAGATGAGTAAAATAGTTGTATTAGCAGAAAAGCCTTCCGTAGGGCGAGATATTGCCCGCGTATTACATTGTCATAAAAAAGGCAATGGTTTTATAGAAGGTTCCAAATATATCGTAACGTGGGCTCTCGGCCACTTAGTTACATTAGCGGATCCAGAAGTGTATGATAATAAATACAAAACGTGGAAGCTTGAAGATTTGCCCATGTTACCTGTCCATCTAAAACTAGCTGTTATTAAGAAGACAGGAAAACAATTTCAAGCTGTAAAGGCACAGCTTCAGCGTAAAGATGTGAAGGGAATTGTCATTGCTACTGATGCTGGAAGAGAGGGAGAGCTTGTTGCCCGCTGGATATTGGAGAAAGCACGTGTTCAAAAACCACTAAAGCGTTTATGGATTTCTTCTGTAACGGATAAAGCAATCCGTGATGGATTCAATCGATTAAAATCAGGCAAAGAATTTGAGAATTTATATGCTTCAGCGGTCGCACGATCTGAAGCAGATTGGTATGTTGGATTAAATGCAACAAGAGCATTAACAACTAGATTTAATGCGCAATTATCAACGGGAAGAGTGCAAACCCCAACACTTGCAATGATTGCTGCACGAGAAGCTGAAATTAAATCATTTAAACCGAAGAAATTTTATGGCTTAGCTGCGAAAACGAAACGAGGCTTTTCGTTAACATGGCAAGACAAAAAGAATAATAAGCGTATCTTTTCAAAAGAAGCGGCTGAAGCTTTACAAAAAAAGGTGCAAAACAAGCCGTTAACAATTACACATATTGATAAGCAATATAAAAAGAAATCAGCTCCACAGCTTTATGATTTAACGGAACTACAGCGTGATGCAAATCGTATCTTTAATTTCTCAGGAAAACAGACTTTATCAATTATGCAGAAATTATATGAGCAGCATAAAGTCTTAACGTATCCAAGAACGGATTCTCGTGTACTTTCATCTGATATTATTTCGACTTTAAAGGACCGTGTTAAAGCTTGTGGTGTCGATCAATACGCTCGTACTGCGAATAAAATTCTTAGGAAAGATTTAAAGCTATCTAAGTCTGTCGTAGATAATGCAAAGGTATCCGACCACCATGCGATTATTCCAACTGAACAATCAGTAGTTCTTGAAGATTTAAATGATAAAGAACGGAAGATTTATGATTTGGTTGTAAAACGATTTTTAGCTGTTTTGTCTGACCCGTACGAATTTGAACAAACAACCGTGCTTGCTGAAACAGAAGGAGAACAGTTTACAGCAAACGGAAAAATTATCAAAAAACAAGGCTGGAAAGAAGTATACCATAACCGTTATGATGACGGAGAATCGGCGGATGATCAACAGTTACCTGCTTTAGAAAATGGCCAGACACTTACGGTTAGTACCTATACCATTACGGCAGGGGAAACGAAGCCACCAGAGCGTTTTACAGAGGGGTCCCTACTACAAGCAATGGAAAACCCAGTACGTTATTTAGGTACAACGAATAAAAAACATGCAAGCACTTTAAATAAAACAGGTGGCATTGGCACGGTAGCTACCAGAGCTGATATTATTGAAAAATTATTTAATAATATGTATATGGAAATGAAAGGGAAATATATATTTATCACTTCAACTGGTAAACAATTACTCGATTTAGTACCAGAGGAATTGCGTTCACCGGCATTAACGGCTGAATGGGAAGATAAACTAACACAAATTGCTGAGGGTAAATTGAATAAAAAGCAATTCATATCTGAGATTAAAGGATACACGAAACAGGTAGTTCAGGAAATTAAAACAAGTAAAGAAACATTCAAGCATGATAATATGACAGGAACAAAATGTCCAGAATGTGGAAAATTAATGCTGGAAATAACAAATAAAAAAGGTAGAATGCTTGTTTGCCAGGATCGTTCCTGTGGCCATAAAAAAAATATAGCAAAACAAACCAATGCACGTTGTCCAAATTGTCATAAGCGTCTCGAATTACGAGGTGAAGGTGACGGACAAATATTTATCTGTAAGTGTGGTCATCGTGAAAAACTGGCTACATTTAATGCACGAAAACAAAAAGAGAAGAAACATAACGTTTCCCGTAAAGAAGTTAATAAATATCTGAAAAAGCAAGAGGATGGTTTTAGTAATAATGCGCTTGCTGAACAACTTGCAAAGTTAAAAAATAAATAATCACCAAAAAGCGTGCCAGAATAGATCTGACACGTTTTTTGGTTTAATAACTTGTTTCTTCAACAACGTTATGGAATCTATCTAAGATCGTTACTTTACTTGGACTATTCTCCTGTGCCATTTCTACCGCCACTGCAATTGCTTCATCTTTTGCATCATATAACTCCTCAGGTGCTACATTTTCTAACTTCACAAACCATCCTGTTGCATCGACATTTGGTATTACGGTATATGATTTCATCTGTAAAAACTCCTTTCCTTTACTTAAAAAAATTTTATTACACATATAACAGGCAGTAATACCCCCATTTCAAGCAATAAAATAGGTGGGCTATCGACTACCAGTAAATGTCTATGGGTTCAAAGCCCTTTAGGTCATACCCTAGTGGTACGAACAATCACTATGGGATAAATAAAACCTCCAACTGATCGAAGTTTCACTTTATTTATAATTATGTAATTCCCAGTTATTTTATAATTAAAACGAAATTGGCAATGAATACATATTTATAAATTTTCATAATATAATATACATTGTCGAATTTTTTTTGTATACTTCTGATATGCCGAATTTTATCGAAAAATGAAACAGAGGGGGCATGGGAATGACAAATGTTCTAAAAGAACAAATAAGAGAAATCCAAGATGATGTTATTAGAATACGACGTTATTTACACCAGAATCCTGAATTGAGTAATCATGAAGCGGCAACCTCCCGTTTTATTCAAGAGAAACTAACTGAATACGGCATAGCTTTTCAAACGGGTTATGCTAAACATGGCGTATTAGGAATTATTAAAGGAACACAACCTGGTAAAGTAGTAGCGCTACGTGCAGATATGGATGCTTTACCAATACAGGAGCTAAATGATCATCCTTTCACATCCAATTATGCAAATGTTATGCATGCGTGTGGTCATGACGCACATACGGCAATGCTGTTGGGAGCAGGTCATGTTCTTCAACAAATGCGTGAACAGTTAAAAGGAACAATTCTATTAGTTTTTCAACCTGCTGAAGAGGATTCACCTATTGGAGGATCTAAAGTAATGCTTGATGATGGAGTATTTGCTGAGTATACTCCAGATGTTATTTATGGACAGCATGTATGGCCAGACTTACCAGTCGGACAATTTGGTATTCGTGATAAAGAAATGATGGGTGCCTCGGATCGATTTGAAATTACACTAAGTGGTAAAGGTGGGCATGCGAGTATGCCACATCAAACAAATGATGTCATGGTAGCGGCTGGACATCTTATTACTAGCTTGCAAACAATTGTAAGCAGAAGCTTAGACCCATTAGAAGCATCTGTCGTGACAATTGGAACAATTCATGGTGGTGAAGCAGCAAACATTATTCCAAACCAAGTGACATTAGAAGGGTCGATTCGCACCTATTCACCAATAATTCGTAAACGATTAAAGGAACGTTTTTTTACCATTACGAATCAAGTAGCACAAGTTTTTGAGGCAAAAGCTGCTATCACTTATTTAGATGGATACCCGGCAACCATTAATACGCCAAAATGGGCTAATGTTGCCAGGCTAGCTGCACAGAAAATAAATGGAGAAACACCAAATGTAAGCCCTTCCTTAGCAGGCGAAGACTTCAGTAGATTTTTAGAGAATTATCCGGGGGCATTTATTTGGCTTGGTACCCAGATTGATATTCCTGAGGAACAGGCTCCACTACATGATGCGCATTTTAAGTTAAATGAACGAGCATTGCCAATCGGTACGTCACTTTTAGTGCAAGTTGCTATAGATACATTAGAAAAATTAGCAAAGGAAGAGAATGAATGATTGATTTCTTAAATAAATTAAACCCACAACTTATTGCTTGGCGCCGTGATTTTCACAACTACCCAGAATTGGGTTTTATGGAATATGTGACAACCTATAAATTAGGAAAGGAACTAAACAGGCTTGGCTTTATGGTTCATTTAGGTGAAGATGTGATGAAAAAGGAAGTGCGTTTGGGTCTACCTCCTAAAGAGCAAATGGATATGTATGAGGAAAGAGCAACAGACAATGGCGTTGATGAATACTGGCTTTCTACTATGCAAGGTGGGATGACGGGGATCATTGCTACTTGGGATACGGGTAAATCAGGTGATCATATGGCTTTTCGCTTTGATATTGATGCTCTTCCAATTGAAGAAACGAATGAAAAAAAGCATTTTCCGGCTCAACATAACTTCGCATCAGCAAATAAGCAAGTGATGCATGCATGTGGTCATGATGGCCATATGACAATCGGGCTTGGGTTAGCCTCATTTATTTCTAGCTATCATGCACAACTTAGCGGTAAATTCACATTGATCTTTCAACCTGCTGAGGAAGGTGGCCGCGGTGCGAAAGCAATTACAGAAAATGGTTGGTTGGACGATGTAGATTATTTCTATTCGGGACATATCGGAATAGAGTCCTTGCCAATCGGTACCATCGCAGCTACAGTGGATGGTTTTCTTGCTTCGTCAAAATTGAACATTAACTTTAAAGGGACAGCCTCTCACGCAGGAATGAAGCCAGAGCTTGGCAAAAACGCACTTTTAGCGGCAACAACTGCTGTAGCAAACCTGTACGCTATTCCTCGGCATAGCAATGGAATTACGAGAATTAATGTAGGGAAGATGGTTGCTGGTAGTGGTAGGAATATTATTCCTGACAGTGCTTATTTAGAAGTAGAGACACGGGGAGAGACAGAGGACATTAATCAATATGTACGCTCCGAGGCCATGCGAATCGTTGAGGCAGCAGCAATAATGCAGAATGTTACTTATGAAATAGAAGCGGTCGGTCAAACAGAAGAAATCAATTGTAGTAAGTCACTTGCTTCTGCCATTATTAATGCTTGTAACAATAGTAGCTACGTAAAGAAAGTAATTCCTGTAGCGAAGGTGGCTGGATCTGAAGATGCGAGTTTTATGATTAATCGAGTTCAGGCAAGTGGTGGTAAAGCAACATATATGTTATTTGGAACAGCTTTAGACCATCCTCATCATCATCAAGCCTTTGATTTCCAAGAAGAAGTGTTAATAGTTGCCGTAGAAGCTTTGGCAAATATTGTTTTAAAAGGCAACGACTAAATACGTGTAAACGTACAAGAGAAAGGACGAAGTGTATGGCAGTAAAGGAAAAAAATTCAATAGCTACTCAATTATTAAATGGAATTGAACGGGTTGGCAATAAATTACCTGATCCCTTTATGCTTTTTATTAGTTTAGCTGGAATTATAATTTTATTATCCTGGATCATTTCATTATTTGACATTACCTATACACAGCCAGTTGATGGACAAGAGGTTGCTATTAAAAGCTTAATTTCTAAAGAAGGTCTTGAATTTATTCTAACCTCTATGCTAGATAATTTTGTGGGATTTGCTCCTTTAGGGCTCGTGTTAGCAATGATGCTAGGGATTGGTTTAGCAGATAAAGTTGGACTATTGGAAATTGGCATAAAAAGTACTATTTTGAAGGCACCAACTTCATTAGTAACATATGCAGTGATTTTTACAGGGATTTTAGGGAATATTGCTTCAGATGCAGCTTTTGTTATTGTACCGCCATTAGCTGCGATGGTGTTTTATAATATTGGTCGCCATCCTTTAGCTGGATTAGCGGCAGGTTTTGCAGGTGTTGGTTCTGGTTTTACAGCAAATTTTATGATTAATGGTACAGATGTATTGCTCTCTGGTATTTCAACAGAAGTAATGAAGACACTCGATGAAAATGTGATTGTAACGCCAGTAGATAATTGGTATTTTATGATTGTATCCGTAGTGGTTCTTTCTATAGTAGGTGCTCTCGTTACAGAGAAAATTGTAGAGCCACGTCTAGGTAAGTATGAGGGAAATGTAAAGAAAGAATTTGAAGCGGTGAAACCGATTGAGATAAAAGCACTAAAAAATGCGGTAATCGCAAGTAGTGTATATATTGCTCTAATATTAATTGTATTATTTATACCAAATTCTCCTCTACGTAGTGCGGAGGGGAAAATTGTACCTTCGCCATTTCTAGATGGAATTGTTCCACTAATTTTAATATTATTTATTATTGCTGGTATTACATACGGGGTTACTATTAAAAAGATTACTAGTTCTCGTGATGTAGGTAAATATATGGGAGAAGCTATGAAAGATATGTCTGGCTTCATTGTCCTTATTTTTGCTGCTTCTCAATTTATTGCATATTTTGATTGGTCCAATATCGGTTCATGGATCGCAGTAAGCGGAGCAAATTTCCTGGAATCTATTGGATTTACAGGTATAGCAGTTGTAATTGGATTTGTGCTATTAACAGCTGTGCTAAATCTATTCATTTTTAGTGGATCAGCACAATGGACATTGGAAGCACCAATCTTTTTAAAAATGTTTTATTATTTAGATTATCATCCCGCCTTTATCCAAGTTGCATATCGTATTGCTGATTCCTCTACAAATGTCATTACGCCAATGAATCCCTATATAATTATTGTTTTATCATTCATGCGGGATTATGATAAAAAGGCTGGAATTGGTACACTAATTGCATTAATGTTACCATACAGTATCTGCTTCTTACTTACATGGATCATTTTATTATTACTTTTTGTATTCCTCGGCATCCCATTTGGTCCAGGGATAGGTGTTTACTTGTAAATATAGTTGCTGATAAAAAATTTTCCAAGCTGTTTACTTGCAATGCGTATCACCTGTATCATTAAATAAGAAGTGGAAGCTTGTTTAAGGATATAAGGGAGGTTATAATAGATGGCATTTGTAATTCTAGATCCATGCCGAGGCGAAAAGTCAGGTGAATGTGTTAGCGTTTGCCCAGTTGATTGCATCGAAGAAGGTCCAGATCAATTTTATATTGATCCAGATATATGTATCGATTGTGGTGCATGTAAAGCTGTATGTCCAGTTGATGCAATAGAAGAGGAATATGACATATCGCCAGAACAAGAAGTCTTTCTGGAAAAAGCAGAAGAATTTTTTGCTAATAGATAGATTCGTACTTAAGAACGTGGTTGCTGTCTCTCAAGGGTATTTAGATACAAGTGTAAAGCGCTGTGGTTAAAACGGCAAAAGCCGAACGGAATGGAATTGCTCTCAGAAGTTAGATTTTTTTCACTCTAACTTCCGAGGGAGTACCATTTGAATCCGTTCGGCTTTAATTAAAATATCCTATTGCCAGTTATATGCGGGATAAAAGCTGGACTAATCTTCGATTTTCACCGCTAATTTACTTGCGATCCAGCGTTTTGCTGTCTCATCATCAACTTCATATATTTTTCCTGCACGTAATAAGTCACCATGGTATGCTGTTTGTACATTCATTTTTACTTTCATGTTTAAATTACTCCTTTTTCACATCCTATACTCAGTATACCATGAACAAATCATTTAAATTAACGCAATTGACTTATGAAATGTTTCATCACGAAGCCTATCCTCATATATGTCGATAGACTTTGCTAGAGATACACATTTACCTATTCCTAATTTTCTTTATTGCCTCGGCAATATTTGTTGTTGGACGTTGGCAGGAAAAGTTTTCACAAATATAAATCGTAGTTTCTTGGTTGATCTGGTTGTAGACGCTCGCAAAGTCGGCAATATTATTTGCCTGTTCACTCGTTTCCAGAGAGAGAACCGATACATCAGGTAAGAACATTTGCTGAAGCTGTTCGATGAAAGCTTGTTTTTTTGGATCGTCAGCTAACCCAATAATGACGACTTCTTTTGTTGGATGATCAAATAGCTGAACGGACTGTAGAAAGAATGGACTAGCAGAAGGTTGTGCATCGATATCCTTATAAAATGTATAGTGCATTTCTTCAGCATGATCAAGGAAATTTGTTTCCCCCGTTAAATATCCAATACGAATAAGCATAACAGCTGCAACACTATTACCAGAAGGTATCGCACCATCATATACTTCTTTATCTTTAGTGATTAATTTTTCGCTATCTTTACCAGTAAAGTACAAACCGCCGTTGTCATTATCCCAAAACAGTTCCAGCATTTGTTCTGCCAGTTGTTTGCTTTTATGCAAAAATGTAAGATCGAACGTGGCTTCATATAACTCTACATAGCCCCATAGTAAAAAGGCATAGTCATCAATATAACCTGGATACTTTGTTTCCCCAGCTCGATAACGTGCCATGAGCCGTTCATTGTGAAATAGATGATTCTCAATAAAACGTACTGCTCTTATTGCAGCGTTAATGTATTTTTGATTTTGAAAAATTTTACCAGCTTTGGCAAGACCGGCAATCATTAATCCATTCCAGCTAGTCAAAACTTTATCATCGACGTGAGGATAGGTTCGCTTTTGTCTTTCTGCAAAAAGCTTTTGTCTTGCTTCTTCTAATTTTTCCTCTAGCACTTTTTTAGGGAGATCCAGTTCGTTGGCTACTTGGTCAAAATGACCTTGAATAAGATTGGGAATATTTTTTCCTGCAAAATTACCATTTGGCGAAATGTCATAGATTCTTGTATAAATCTCCCCAAGGTCTTCATCTAAAATATTCATCACTTCTTGATAGCTCCATACATAATATTTCCCTTCAATCCCTTCTGAATCTGCATCAATAGCAGAATAAAATGCGCCTTTCTCATCCGTCATTTCTCTGAGAATAAAGGTAATGATTTCTTCACCAATTTTTTTATAAAAGGGACGTTGTGTAATTTGATAGCATTCCGCATATGCAATTAACAAAAGTGCATTATCATAGAGCATTTTTTCAAAATGAGGTACAAGCCATGCCTTATCTGTTGCATATCTCGAAAATCCAAAGCCAATGTGGTCATAAATTCCACCAGCAGCCATGCTTTGTAAGGAGCTTTCAGCAATCTTTAAAGCTGCCGTGTTTTTCGTTAAGTAAGCATGTCTCATTAAGAATATTAGGTTGTGTGGCATAGGAAATTTAGGTGCTTTACCAAATCCACCATACTCGAAGTCAAAGCTCTTACCTAATTGATGGTAAGCCTGATTAAGCTGCTCCTTAGAAATTCGATTATTTCCTTTAGAAGGATGACTCTTTTGGAGGGCTTGTTGTACACTTTTGGTAACTTCGATTATATGCTTTGGATCTTCTGTGAACTTTCGAGAAAGCTGTTGTAAGACATTGACAAATCCTGGAACTTCATATTTCTTGTGCTTTGGAAAATACGTACCAGCATAAAAAGGAATTTTGTCAGGAGTCATAAAAATGGATAATGGCCATCCCCCATGTCCAGTCATCATTTGGCAAACCTTCATATAAATGGAATCAATATCTGGTCGTTCCTCTCTGTCTACCTTTATAGCGATATAACGATCATTAAGTATTGATGCCACTTCCGCATCCTCAAAGGATTCGTGTGCCATAACATGACACCAGTGACAAGTACTATAACCAATGGAAAGAAATATTGGTTTATTTTGCTCTTTGGCTGCTGTAAAGGCTTCTTCAGTCCATGCATACCAATGAACTGGGTTGTCAGCATGCTGTAATAAATATGGAGATTTTTCATCAATTAATCGATTGGGCATTAAAACACATCCTTCCTATTCACACTATACACGAAAAATCATTTTTCCAAACAAGAATAGCATGGTGAAAGGAAATTTTTTTCCTGCATATAACTGGGCACTTCAAGCAAAAGTGAAATTAATATGGATAAGTGGGGATCAACTGCCAGTAAATGTCCGATTGGTTCAAAGGTCTTTAAGTCATACCCTTGTGGTACTAACCATCAGTGAGGAATAAACAGAACCCCCACGGATTGGATTGAAGTTTCACTTTATTTATGACATGGGACAACATGATGTATACATATGCTTGTTAACAGAGGCTTAAATAGTTATAAAAAGAAAAGAGGTGTTTTTCTTGTTTTATCATGTGAAAGAATTACAATATCATGCTAAACCTGATCGTCCAGATCCTGTTTTTGCGAAAAAATTACAAGAAATATTAGGAGGACAATTTGGCGAGATTTCTGTCATGATGCAATATCTTTTTCAAGGATGGAATACAAGAGGTAATGGAAAGTATAAAGATTTATTGATGGATACAGGGACTGAAGAAATTGCCCATGTTGAAATGATTGCAACGATGATTGCAAGGTTGTTAGATGGTGCACCTGATGTAGAGGTGGAAGATGCTATAAAGGACCCAGTCATCGCAGCGATCATTGGGGGGTCCAACCCTCAGCAAGCAATAGTTTCGGGATTAGGCGCTATGCCAGTGGATAGTGTTGGAAATCGTTGGACGGCTAGCTACATTGCTGCAAGTGGGAATTTGCTCGCAGATTTTAGAGCAAATTTAAATGCAGAATCACAAGGTCGTCTTCAAGTAGCACGTCTCTATGAAATGACGAATGATGCCGGTGTTCGTGACATGCTTTCTTGGCTACTGGCTCGTGATACGATGCATCAGAATCAATGGTATGCAGCCATATGTGAATTAGAAGAAAAAGAAAACATCGTCGTACCGAGTACATTCCCAAGAGAATTAGAAAAGCAACAGGTCTCTTATACGTTGTTCAATCTGTCACAAGGTGATGCAAGTGCGGAGGGGCGTTGGGCATCTGGTCCAAGTATGGATGGTTATGGCACATTTAATTATGTTGATCGTCCAATTGCCTTTGGTTCTGTCCCACATTTAGATCCTGCTCCACCGTATATATATGACACTCCACTTTGGGCGCTTCGCCATTCAGATGATCCTCCAGAACCAAATTTGAAATAAATTATATCCCTTGCAACGTATGAGGGATTAGCTAGGCTAATATTTTATTTTAAGTTAAGAAAGTATAAAATCAGTGCAATGACTGCGTTAAGCCAAGTAGTTATTTTGAAATGTTTGATGGATATTGGCAATGCTCCGACGAATTACTTCGCTTTCCGCGGGCGCGGCCTCAACTAACTTTGCAAAGAAGAACACGTTGCAAAGTGGATTTTCGGCTCGCGCTAATCCCGCAGGAGTCTACGTAATTAGTCTCCGCTATGAGAAGGTGCAACAATTCTTGTCATAAGTAATAGGTTGACTTTTTTTCCAATGGGTAAAGTGAAAATCGTTATCCGTGATTATAAAAGCAGCTGTGTTACTTCATGCTAGCGTTGTAGAGCCTGATAATAACGAAGGCCAGCCACTTCAACTCCTGTGGGAAATGTTTGACCTGAAGATCCACTTTTTTGAGCGGGTTTTGCTAAAAAAGTTAGCTGAAGGGCAAACCCCACGGAAAGGGAAGTGGGCAGCCGGAGTGGTGGTCAAGCAGTAGCTATTATTCCATAATAGCTACTAGAGGGAGCGTAAATCTGAGCATTTAGTGATAAGGACTGAGCGAATTTCGCTCCGTTTTTCTTTTCTAGCAAACCTTTTAGTAGTTAAAGACATTATCAGGGTATTTTCTTGATCAATATGGTCTATTCAACATATAATTGGCAGTACAATAAGACCCTCACTTCAAGTAATAAAGTGAGATCAATATTGGTAAGTGGTGGGATAAACAAAATTCCCAACTGATTGAAGTCGCTTTATAAGGCTAACGTAGGAATAGGATACAAAAAAAGATTGCTACGGTATCCAATTAATCGCCAAATCTGATCAGCGCCATGTCTCATTATGTCACGAAAGACTTTGATGAGTGAACAATGATTAAGTAAGATAATAGCAGAGTCTATCATTTCTATATTTAAAATAGAATAATCTTTTTATTAATATTGGAATATCATCGCCCAGTAAAGAAAAACACGTAGCTTTATTCAAGATTTCTTTTACCTCTCACTATAACTCTAAATGGAAAATAGTGAGCAAAATCATCTGTCGATGACTGATATGCTCCCCTTAAGGTAGACAGGTAAAAAATAAAATCCATTTTTATTATTTCCACTGTCTACTTGACAGGGAGCAGTTCAGACTTTACCAACTAATCTTCTTATGTTTATAACAGCTAATATTATTCATTCACACCGTAGCTAATTAAATTCGTAAATATTCTATAACCGCCTGGGACTTGGTTATCTATTTGTCGATAAAATACAAGATTTGTATACAAATAAGTCCCTTTGCCATATTCCGCCATTAAAATGCCGCTCGTAAATGGATCTTCATTTGGATCAGACATGCTAACAAAGGTTTCAAAGTTGCTGTCCCAGCTCATCGGGAAGTATAATCCTCTTTCCTGCACCCAGTTTTGCCAATCATTTTCTGTAATTGTATTAGGGTAATTAAATAACTTGTGCTCAGGCTTCAATATGTTCACAACAGCATTTTCATCCGTTACACGCCATTCGATAGATGGACTTCCGATTTTTAATTGGTAAGGTGCGCTATTTTGAGTGTCCCAGTTATCGCCCGGTTTGTGATATTGGACAACGAGGTGACCGCCATCTTCAACATATTGAAGCAAACGTTGATTATTGGTCACTAAGTCTGTTCGAGATAAATTCGCTCTTATACCTGTAATAATGGTATCAAATTGTGAAAGATCTCCGGATGATAGATCTTCTTCTTTTAACGTTGTAACATCAAATCCAGTCTCTATTAAATAATCGGCTACTTTATCAAAACCACTTTCAATATAGCCGATTTTTAAGTTGTCTGGTTTTAATAATTTAAAAGCTTCCGCGTTAATCATTGAAGGATATTGGTAATAGGAATCTTTTATATGATCATATTGAATTTCTTGTACCGCTGTTTGATAGGTTTTTCCACTTGAATTAACTTTTGCCTCAATAGATAGACTGCCTTCTTCTATTTTAGAAGGGGGAATTAGATTGAATGTCACCTCTTTTTCATCATATCGTTCTTCGAATGAAATGTTGCTCTGCTTTGGTTCACTATTCCATCCCTTAGGAAGATTTAATGAGACGCTACCTTTTCTTTTTCCAGAGCTATAATTTTTAACAGTGATCGTAACAGGTATTTTGTCTTGAACGTCAGCTGTATTTACCACTATATTTGTTGGATTCGTAGTGACACTAAGTTCTGGTAAAATGGCCAACGTTTCTGGAAGCTCTTCGATAGCTGTAGCTTTCGTACCTTTTCCATTCATTGAAACCTTTGTTTTGATAATAGGTTCCTCATAAGGTTGAAAATACCCTGCGTTTTTTGGTACTTCATAGTCAAAAATAATAGTTTTTGATTCATTTGGTTTTAATGACTTTATCTGCTTTGAATTTACGTTTACCCAATCTTTAGGTAGAAGTAGATCAGCATTTATTTTTTTGAGTGTTTTCTTTCCTTTGTTTGTAAGTTCCATTGTAATAGATGATTGCTCACCCTGTGTAACGATAGATGATGCTGCACGGGTTTTAATTTGTAAGTTTGAAGCTGTAAAAATAACTTTTTGTAACTGTTCCTTTTTAAGTTCGAGTTTATGAAGCAGATCACGCTTCATTGATGTATCAAATTCTGTACGTTTTGTTTTATTTATGATTCGTTCAACAGTTTTCAGTAATTGCTGTGACTTTACGAAAATGGATTCTCTGTTTGGATATTCTTGAATAATCGAATCTAAGTCGTTTTGTAATTTTTTTAAATGATTGCTTATATTCTTTTTAGATATTCGTTTTGCCCAATCATTAAAGTCATATGCTATCCCATCAAATAGTTCGGTATTGTTATCTTCTACAGATTTGATTAACTCTAAATGTATTTGCCGTGGTTCCGCTGGAATATCGTTTCCCATACCTTGGCTCTTGTGCATATATCGAGACGCTTCTCCTAATTGTGGATACGTCATTTCATATATAGGATCATAATCACCAATTTCAATGGAAGTAGATGCTGTATCTTTTGACGCAGCAGGTAGATACATTTTTTTAATCTGCCAAGTAGATAAACCATTTTCTAGTTGTTCTGGGTAAACATTAGGGTTTGCTGCATCTTCAAATGCTCTTTCAGTTAGAAGACTTATTGCTCGATGGTGTCCATGTTGACTATCAACATTTCGAAAAGAAGGCATAACAATATCTGGCTGTTGGGTTCGAATAAATCGAATGAGTCTTTCATAGGTTACATTCTCTCCCCATTTGTCTAGCGTTTCTTCTGGTGATTTAGAAAATCCAAAATCATAAATAGTGTCAGAAGTCGTCCTGCTTAAATGAAAAGCTTTTACACCAGTAATTTTTGCAGCTTCGATCATTTCATTAGAGCGAATGATTCCAAGCGCATTACCAAGTTCATCACCTATTTCGTTTTGTCCGCCTTCTCCACGGTTAGCAATTAAACTTGTGGTTTTAACACCTAACCCCCTAGATAAATAGGCGAGAAAATCACTTCGTTCATCGTCGGGGTGAGCACCTGTATTTAAAAAAGTAACGGTCGTGCTCAAAGGATGAACAACATTCCAAAGTTCTTTATCGTGCTGTTTGTCGGTTTCTTTTGCACTCCCATTGATAGATGTTAGGCTGAATACTAATAGCAAAACAAGTAAATTAGCAATAATTCTTCTCATGTATGAAACCCCTTTCAAAAAATGGATTAAAACACACTTCCCTCCTTTAAAATAATGTAGGTTAGTAAAATTTACTAACTAACCTGATGTAAACTACAACAACAAGATAACATAATTTGAACTAATGTAAATATTACAAAATATCTATTTATTTAAAATTAGTAGGTAAATAGTTGCAAAATTTTATTTTTCCCACATATAACTGGCAGTAAGACCTCAACTCAAGCAATAAAGTAAAAACTAATGTTGGAAAGTGTAGGATCAACTGCCAGTAAATGTCCGATTGGTTCAAAGGCCTTTAGGTCATACCCTTGTGGTACTAACAATCAGTGTAGGTTTAATATCCCCAACTGATTGAAGTTTCACTTTATATGAATTTTTTAATTATTTTATCTTTACAATGATAAGGCTTTCATTTATAATAATTAAAGTTGTTAGATTAGTAAGTAAACTTTACTAACTAAAATGCAAGGAATATCAGTATAAGGAGCTTATATAATGCACAAAGGTAATCCATCCTATATGAAGCAGATGAATCGAAGGCTAATAATCAATTACATTAAAGAAAATGAAACGGTAAGCCGTGCAACAATTTCAAAGCAACTCTCGTTAAGTAAACCGACAGTTTCTGCTGTAGTGGATCAGCTTTTAAAAGAGGGCTGGATTTTGGAAACTGGTAGTGGAGAAGCTTCTTCGAGTGGAGGAAGAAAACCAGTTAATTTAAAGTTTAATCCTCATAAAGCTTATATTATCGGAGTTGATATTGGTGGTACAAAGGTAGCGATAGGCATTACAGATTTAAATGGATCTATGATTTCCTTTAGCGAGTTTCCTACCCAAGTTTATTTAGAAAAAAATTTATTTGAGCAGATAAAAAAGCATGTGGAGGAACAAAAAGAGAAATTAAATATTGATAACTCAAAGATACTTGGTATGGGTGTAGGTATACCAGGAGTAGTACATGTAGAAAAAGGAATAGTAAAGGAAGCTCCTGCTTTAAGGTGGATTAATTTCCCTATAAAAAAGGAGTTAAACAGCAAATTTAATTTCCCCATTTATATTGATAATGACGTTAATATTAGTGTGTTAGGGGAACATTGGAAGGGTATTGGAAGTACTCGTTCAAATCTGATCTACATAGCAATCGGTACAGGGATCGGTAGTGGATTAATTATAAATAATCAATTATATCGAGGTAGTAATTATAGTGCTGGAGAGATTGGTTATATGGTTACTGATAAGGAACATGCGCAGCAATATTATCCAGTTTATGAAGGTTATGGATATTTAGAAAGCGTTTCCAGTGGTTCTTCTATAGGGAGTCAATTATCGAAAAAATTAAAGAAGACATTAACAGCAAAAGAAGCTTTTAAACTGTATGAAAAAAATAATAAACAAGCAGTAGAAATAATTGAAACTGCAATAGAAAATCTTGGGATTGGTATAGCGAATTATATCTCTTTATTTGATCCAGAAATGATTGTTTTAGGAGGTGGTGTAAGTGAATCGTATTCATTAATAATTAATAAGATGCAGCCTATTATTGATCGGTTCACACCTGAAAAATGTGATGTTGTAAAATCAATTCTTGGAAAAGAAGCAGGGGTTGTTGGGGCAGTTGCATTGTTTTTAAAGGAGCATGACAGCATGTTAACAATTAAGGGAGAGGGGTAATTTTAGTGCGTCTATTAAAACGAGGTTATTTATTTTTTTTAGTAGTAATAGTGATAGGTATCCTTTCTGGATGTCTTGCTGGTGGCTCTGAAGAGTCAGGAGGAAAGTCCAAAAACGAATCTGGTAGTGACCTAGAAGAAAAGGTAGTTGTTTATTCTCCTCATGGAAAAGATATATTAAGTGAATTTGAAGCACAGTTTGAAGAGGAATACGGAATTGAAATGGAATTCTTAGATATGGGATCACAGGAAATTCTGGATCGAGTAAGGTCTGAAAAGAATAATACCCAAGTAGATGTCTGGTGGGGAGCACCACAGGTGAATTTTGATCAGGCTAAGGATGAGGGATTACTTGCTGAGTATAAGCCTTCTTATGCAGATGCCTTGGATGAAATGTATCATGATGAAGACTGGACTTGGTCCGGAACCTCCATTACACCAGAAGTTATCTTATATAATTCGAAAGAAATCTCCGCAGAGGAAGCACCTAAAGATTGGGACGATTTACTTGATCCTAAATGGGAGGATGAACTCATTATTCGTTATCCATTAGCTTCTGGTACGATGCGGACAATTTACTCATCGATGATATACAGAACGTATAAAGATACGGAAAGCCCTGATGAAGGTTATGAATGGCTACGTAAGTTAGATGAAAATACAAAAGAATACTCCGCAAATCCGGAGATTATGTACAATCAGGTAGCTAAGGGCGTTGGGAATTTGTCGGTCTGGAATATGCCCGATACCGTTATGCTTGCTGAAGAGAAAGGCTACCCGTTTGACTATGTTATTCCAGAAAGCGGTACACCAGTTCTGACAGAGGGGATAGCAATCATAAAAGATGCACCGCATCCTAAAGCGGCTGAAGCATTTTACGAATTTGTGAATACAAAGGAAGCTGCTAAACTGCTTGCTGAGACATATTACAGAATTCCGACAAGAGAAGATGTAGAAGATTTACCGGAATGGATTACTGAAACGGAGATTAATCCGATGGAAATTGACTGGTCACTGTTTCAGGAAAAACAAAGTGAATGGATGGAGTATTGGGACAACAATATCAAAAATGCAGAAAAAGATTTAAGCGAAGAATGATTGGAATAATGTCAAAGGGGGTTGTTGTGCATGTCAACAGTGAATTTATCTGCAATTACAAAGCAATTCGGTGATGTTACAGCAGTAGAAGAGTTGGACATCCTAATTAAGGAAGGGGAATTTTTTACATTTCTTGGTCCTAGTGGCTGTGGAAAGACAACAACGTTACGAATGATAGCGGGGTTCTATTATCCAACGAAAGGAAAAGTAACATTTAATGATAAAGATATGACTACTGTCCCCCCTGAAAAAAGAAATACAGGCATGGTTTTTCAAAACTATGCCTTGTTTCCCCATATGACAGTTTTTGAGAATGTTGCCTTTGGATTAAAGGTCAGAAAAATAACTAAATCTCAGACTAAAAAGCGTGTGGAGGACATACTCAAAAAAGTTAGACTTGATCAGTATATGGATCGGCAAGTAAGTCAACTGAGTGGGGGACAGCAGCAGCGTGTTGCATTGGCACGAGCTTTAGTCATCGAACCTGACATTCTTTTACTGGATGAACCATTAAGTAATCTAGATGCTAGATTACGAGATGAAATGAGAAATGAAATCCTACGTCTGCAAAGGGATTATGGCATAACAACAATCTATGTTACCCATGATCAGGCAGAAGCATTAACGATGAGTGATAGAATTGCAGTTTTTAACATGGGAAAATGTCAACAAGTAGGAACCCCTACAGAGATTTATAATCAGCCAGTTAATGATTTTGTAGCGGAGTTTATTGGTGAAACGAATTTAATACCTATAGCTTTTAAAGAGGAAAAAAATAATGAGAAAATTTATCACTGTGAACAATTGGATGCAGACATTCAAGTTCAGGCAACAGAGGTAAACATAGCCGAATACAACCGTAATGATCAGCTTTTAATGTCGATTCGTCCCGAATCCGTACAGATAGATAAAGCGTCACTAACAGGGGAAAACGTATTTAAAGGTGAAGTAATACTTGTACAATTTACAGGTGCCTCTGTACACACTTATATTAAGCTAAGTAGCGATGCAATTATTCGGGCAACGGATTTAAATGAAGGTCCAAGTACATATCTAACCAATGGATCAAAGGTAAATGTAAAGCTTCCCGCCGATCAAATAAGAGTGATCCCAAAGGCTAGGATGTGATGAAATGCTAAACGCTGAAAAAAGGAAAACATTACTTTTATTAATACCGGTTATTTTAGTTTTAATTGGGTTTGTCCTCTATCCTTCAATTGAGACACTACTTGAAAGTTTTAAGAAAAATGGTGTTTTCTCATTAGAAAACTATTCGGATTTTTTTGGAGAAAAATCTGCTGCAAATTTTGAAGCATTATGGAATTCTGTCTACATTTCACTTTTATCTGTACTTTTAAGTGCATTAATAGGAATCCCCTTGGCTTATATATTTAATAGGTATGATTTTCCTGGACGCCAATTTTTCTCTAATATTGCAATAATGCCAATAGTACTTCCTTCTCTTGTTGGGGTAATGGCATTTATGTATTTATATGGAGAAGCAGGACTTGTTCCAAATGCTATTAAAGATGTACTAAATCTATCAGAGGTTCCATTTAGCATTGGCGGAATAACTGGAATCTTGATCGTACACGCTTATACGATGTATCCATACTTTTATATGACGACATCGTCAGCGTTAAACAATATCGATCCTTCTTTGGAGGAAGCCGCGTATAATCTTGGTTCAAATAAGTTTAAAGTTTTTTGGAAAGTTACATTTCCATTGTTAACACCAGGTTTAGTAGCAGCTTCATTATTGGTATTTATGGTTTCAATGGCGTCATTCAGTGCCCCATTTCTTCTGGCAGGCGGCTTTCGAGTTCTAAGCTTGCAAATATACTTTTCTAAAATCAATGGGGACCTCGAAATGGCTGCTACTCAATCGGTTATTTTGTCAGTTGTCTCCATATCATTCTTGCTATTTATGCGCTGGTATCAAGATAGGAAAGACTATCGAATGGCTAGTAAAGGGATAGGAGCTCACCGAAGTGAAGTAAGTAACCCTGTATTAAAATGGTGCATGGTAACTTTAGGGATTCTAGCAATGATCGTTTTACTGTTGCCACATGCTACTTTACTTATTTTATCGCTCGTGCCAGAGGGAGCTTGGACATGGCAAACGTACCCAACAGCATTCAGTTTAGAAAATTTCATCCTGTTATTTGAGGATCCAAATATATGGGATCCAGTTAGAAACAGTATGGTGATGTCTCTTTTGGCATGCTTAGGTGTATTCGTATTTGGAATCATAACTTCATATGCATTGGTTAAACGTAAATTTATTGGAAAGAATCTTTTGGATATATTAGTTATGATTCCATGGGCATTACCCGCTACAGTTGTGGGGATGAATTTAATTCTTGCATTTAACGAACCTTCAGCTTTTTCATTTGGAAAAATTTTAGTTGGCACGTTTTGGATCTTACCATTAGCTTATTTTGTACGATTTATTCCATTGGTTGTTCGATCAACAACTGCTGTTTTAGAACAAATGGATGACTCTATAGAAGAAGCTGCTCAAAATCTTGGAGCCAAATGGTTCTATACATTTAGACGTGTTGTCATACCTATTATTATGCCAGGCGTACTTAGTGGTACATTGTTGGCTTTTGTACAGGCAGTTGGAGAATTTCCTACTTCAGTCCTGTTATATACACTAGATAATCGACCAATTTCAATAGAAATTATGAATCAATTAAGGATGTTCAATATAGGACAGGCATCTGCCTACGGAATGATTCAGGTTGGACTAATTGCAATCGTGATGTTTATTTCATATAAATTTCTCGGTGTGAAAACAGAGAATACATTGTAAATTTACTGAAATATAGAGGTGTATGAATATGGATTTTGTAAAGCAATTTGAAATGGATGAAGGTGTTGGCTTCCCCGGAAAAACATATATAACAGAATTACTAAAGCCTGTTTTTGATGACCAAAAAAAATATTTATTTCATGCTATGTTTATGATCCATAAAGCTCACACAATTATGCTAAAAGAACAGGGGATCATTAGCGGAAATGACGCTGATCGTATACTAGATGGAATAGCAAAAGTGGAGTCGATCAATAAGGATGAAATAGAATATTCGATTCTTTACGAAGATTTATTTTTTCTAGTTGAATCAAAAATTGGAGAGATAATTGGAGAGGAATTGGCTGGTAAAATGCATATCGCAAAAAGTAGAAACGATATGGGAGAGGCGATGTATCGTATTGTCATTAGAGATTATATTAATCAGTCAATCGAGGCAGCAAAAAAATTAGCGGAAGCATTATTATATCAAGCAGAGTTACATGTAAATTCAATTATGCCTGCACACACACATACGCAACCTGCCCAGCCCACTACTTTTGGGCATTATTTACTGGCGATATACGATAATCTTCAAAGAGATATTAAAAGATTAGAACAAGCATATCGAACAGTTAATCAGTCTCCGATGGGAGCAGCGGCTATAACGACCACTGGTTTTCCAATTAATCGAGAACGGGTGATGGAGCTTCTGCACTTTGATGGATTAATTGAGAACTCTTATGATGCCATTGGTACAGGCGATTATTTAATGGAGTCGGCACAAGCTTTAATTAGTCTAATGACGAATTGTGGTAGGTGGATTCAAGAGTTTTTAAGAATGGCATCTAAAGAGGTAGGATTGCTAAAAGTGTCAGATGCATATGTGCAGGTAAGCAGTATTATGCCTCAAAAAAGAAATCCAGTTTCGATGGAACATTCACGTGCAATTGCTAGTAGTGCGGCTGGAGAGGGGATGACTGTTATTCATATGATTCACAATACGCCTTATGGAGATATTAATGATACGGAGGATGATTTGCAACCTCATCTATATCTAGGCTATCAAAAAGCTTTACGAGTTCTTAAATTAATGCGAGCGGTTATCGTAACAATGGATTTTGACCAAGAAAAGGCGATTCAACAGGCTAAGAATCATATGATCACTATAACAGAATTAGCCGATGTATTAGCTCGTGACTATCAAATTCCTTTTCGGAGAGCGCATCAGAAAGCGAGTAAGATAGCAAAAAAAGCGTTGAACCTTGATAAAGAATTGTACGAAATCCCCGTCGATCAAGTGAATGATTGGCTTGAAGATGTAACGCTTTCTAACGAGGCTTGGGACATGATTGTTGATCCTATTTGTTTTGTGGAAAGAAGGAGCATTACAGGGGGGCCAAGTCCGAATGTGGTTACAGAAATGATCGCTAGAAGGAAAAATAAAAGCGAATAAGCGAAGAAGAAAATGAGGAAGAAAAAAACGAACAACTGAAAATGATGATTCGTGTGACGAAGCTGCTCTGGATATATACTCCCTTTCCGTGGACGGCTGGTGAGCCTCATGGTGCTTACCCACAATAGGGGCTCACTAATGCCTTTTCACCAAAGCTTCGGAAAAGCCCTATTCTTTTTCATAGTCTAGGAAATAAAGGGAATAGTACGAGAATACGTGTTTTATTTAATTTTTAATGTATTCAACCACAGACGGTGCTGGTTCTTTTTCAGTGTAAGCTATCCAGTATTTTATCTCTCTCGTGTAACTTTCTGTTTGTTGATGGTAATAGGTTACTGATTTAACTGGCACATCAAACACATTTACTTGCTTCACCTCAGGATCATCAGGTTTTATAAGATATACATATCTCGAATCTTCATATTGCAAAATGGTAGCGTCACCAGATCCAGCAATCCACTTTAACGTACCATTATTATTTTTTATTATAGCTAAATCCAATCCTCCATTGAAATTGACAGTAACACTGTAAATATAATCATCAATTATATCAAGGTCAATTATTTCTTCATATTTAAATTCATTTTCATCCATTAAATTCTCTAGTTGTTCTTGAAAGGAGGAGTTTTCTTGGCTTTTGTTCTTCTTCGCTGTTTCTGCCTCCTCTTGTTCATTAGAACACCCCACTAAAAACATGAACAGACATAAAATAAAGAATAATTTTCTCGATTTAAATCGCCTCCTGTATTTAATAACGTATAAAAAAAGAAAACGTTTCAGTAATAATTTTTAGTAAGATTATACTTATCCATATTGGCTTCACTTTATTACTTGGGAGTTTACTGCTAAAAAGATTATTCGTATTTTAAGTAAAGAAGTTGTGATTTGTCCAGCCCCATTAAAAATTTTTCCCTATAATTGAATATGCTTTTCTCATACTAAAAATCATTAATCAGATTATTAATCGTAAACATCACTCTATTTCTTTACATGTTTTATAGTTCTTATCGATAGGTAAATCCAGTAAACTTTTTTCTGATTAAAGGAAAAACATGGGTTAAGCAAGAGACTTGAAGAAAAATAGAAATGGTAGTATCATATTCATTATGAATTTGCTGGTGTAGCACAGCTGGTAGTGCACTTCACTCGTAATGAAGGGGTCGGAGGTTCGAATCCTCTCACCAGCATCAGATATAAATATGGATATAATGCGATTCTTGAGATTATCAGGAATCGTTTTTTTTATAAGTTAAGAAAGTATAAAATCAGTGCAATGACTGCGTTAAGCCGAGTAGTTATTTTGAAATGTTTGATGTATATTGGCAATGCTCCGACTAATTACTTCGCTTTCCGAGGGCACGGCCTCAACTAACTTTGCAAAGAAGAACACGTTGCAAAGTGGATTTTCGGCTCGCGCTAATCCCGCAGGAGTCTACGTAATTAGTCTCCGCTATGCGAAGTTGCAACAATTCTTGTCATAAGTAATAGGTTGACTTTTTTTACAATGGGTAAAGTGAAAATCGCTATCCGTGAGTATAAAAGCAGCTGTGTTACTTCATGCTAGCGTTGTAGAGCCTGATAATAGCGAAGGCCGGCTACTTCAACTCCTGTGGGAAATGTTTGACCTGAAGATCCACTTTTTTGAGCGGGTTTTGCTAAAAAAGTTAGCTGAAGGACAAACCCCACGGAAAGAGAAGTGGGCAGCCGGAGTGGTGGTCAAGCAAGCAGTAGCTATTATTCCATAATAGCTACTAGAGGAAGCGTAAATCGGAGCATTTAGTGATAAGGACTGAGCGAATTTTGCTCAGTTTTTCTTATACGTTTCTAATCGGGTGCTTGCACTTTTGTTCTACTTTTTAAGTAATTCGTTACATTTGAAGGAGAAACTAAAAATATATTGAATTAAATTCTTGTTCCATTAAATCAACCTTTTACATAGTTCTTGTTGCCATTCCATATCACAGTTACTATTAGAAATTGGTTTTTTTCGAGGTTTTGCAGCTTCTACGACTTTCTCCATGTGCATCCAAACATATTGCTGACGAAAATAATCAAAAAGGAATGAACAGAAAAGAATGGGATTTAATATTTGTAGAAAAACCTGAAGAAGTAAGAACATCAAGTGAAACTTTCATCCGTGGGGTGTTTGGTTTATTAACCCACTAGTTGTTAGATGAACTAATCGGACATTTACTGGCAGTTGATCCCCCTCTTATTCATATTGGTTTCACCTTGTTGCTTGAAGCGGGGCTTACTGCCGGTTATATGTGGGATAAAAATCAGACGTCTTCATCAATTTTAAAGTATGTGCTGAAAAAGCGTTCTTCATTTTCAAGGAGAGTCTCGCATATTTCAGGTACTAGATGAATGTATTCTGATCAAAAAACGAACAATAATTAATTCGATCTAATTATTGTTCGTTTTTGTTGTTTCTTCATTACTTTTATTCCAATTCCTTCATGTAAATTAGTTCTTTTGGTAACTTAAATGCTCCTTTCGTATATCGGCAGCAGCCTCAACCATTATTTTTAAGGCTCCAATGGTCTCTTCCTCATTTCTTGTTTTTAATCCACAGTCGGGATTTATCCAGAATTGCTTTGGAGGAATGGTCTGTAATGCACGATTAATATTCTGTATAATCTCCGACTTTGCAGGTATTCGGGGACTATGTATATCATATACACCGAGTCCAATTTCTTTTTCGTACGTATTCTCTTCAAACGTAGTTACCATCTCCCCATGACTTCTTGATGTTTCAATAGAAATGACATCTGCATCTAATGCATCAATGGTTTCATAGATATCATGGAATTCTGAATAGCACATATGCGTATGAATTTGTGTGCTATCTTTCACAGCTGAAGTTGCTAAGCCGAAAGCATAAACTGCTGCTTCTAAATAATCTTCCCATTTCCTTTCATCTAACGGTAACCCTTCACGTAAGGCAGGCTCATCTACTTGAATAATTTGAATACCATTTTCTTCAAGTGCTTCAAGCTCTTTTCGCAGTGCCAGAGCTATCTGGTTTTGTATCGTAAAACGTGGAGCGTCATCATGGACAAAGGACCAATTTAAAATAGTGACAGGTCCAGTTAGCATTCCTTTCACTGGCTTTTCTGTTAACGATTGTGCATATACACTTTCCTTAACTGTCATTGCCTTATTAAAGGATACATCACCAAAAATCAAAGGTGGTTTTACACAACGGGAACCGTACGATTGCACCCAACCAAATGCTGTGACCTCAAAACCATTTAGTTTTTCACCAAAGTATTCAACCATGTCAGTTCGTTCAAACTCGCCATGAACTAGAACGTCAAGCTCAAGCTCCTCTTGAATAGTAATCCATTTATCGATGTTATCTTTTATAAATTGCTCGTATTTTTCATTAGATATTTCCCCTTTGCGCCACTTTGTTCTTGTTTTTCTTACTACTGGAGTTTGTGGTAAGCTCCCAATTGTCGTCGTTGGTAATAATGGAAGTTTTAATTCGTGTTGCTGCTTTTTAATCCTCTGATTGAACGGTAATGGCCGCTTTGCATCGGAAGTATCTAGGCTCTGAAGCTCTTTTCTAACTTGGTCATTTGTTCGCAATGCTGAACTATTAAAGCGCGCAAGCTGTTCTTGGTTCGTTTTTATTTTAGTGGCAATACTATGCTCTCCATCGTTGCAGCCCTTTGTAAGTGTAGTAATGTCTTCAAGCTTTTCGTCAGCAAAGGATAAGCCAGCTTTTATATCTGGATTTAAATCCACTTCTAGCTTTTTCGTTACCGGTACATGTAATAAGGAAGAGGAAGGCTGTAAAATAATATCTTGAATAGTCGTAATTGATTTTATTTCTTCAATAATAGAAAGCTTATCTGCTATGTTTTCTTGCCAAACGTTTCGACCATTAATAATACCAGCAGCTAATACTTTATCTTTAGGAAAACCAAACTGCTTAATTAGTTGTAAGCTATCACCATGAACAAAGTCAAGACCGATTGCTGCAACAGGGAATTCAATAATAGATTCATAATTGATCACATGTTCAAAGTATGTCTGTAAAATGAGTTTTAGTTTTGGTGCTGCTTCGCAGAATTGCGTATAGACTTTTTTTGCTTTTTGAATCACTGCATCATCTAATTTGGTTCCAAAGATAGGCTCGTCTATCTGGACCCATGTAGCTCCTGCTGATTCTAATTCCTCCAATATTTGCAGATACAATGGAACAAACACATCCAGTAATTCATCGAATTCTTCCTCTTTATACCCCTTTGCTAAGCTTAAATATGTGATTGGGCCTAAGATTACAGGTTTACCGTCGATACCTAATTCTTCTTTTGCTTCCTTATAAAAAGCAAGTGGACGATTTTCTGTTAGTATAGGCTGTGCATGTTCCAATTCGGGAACAATATAATGATAGTTCGTATTAAACCACTTGGTGATTTCTGAAGCAACAGCATCTTTAGTTCCACGGGCAATAGCAAAATAGGTTTCTAAATCAACCTTTCCACCATTGTAAGAAAAACGTTCTGGAATAACACCGAACATTGCTGATGTGTCAAGCACATGATCATAGAAAGAGAAGTCACCAACTGGTATTAGATCAATGCCAAGCTCCTGTTGCTTTTTCAAATTTTTTAACCTGATTTTATCTGTTTCTTTAATTAATTGTTCTTTTGTAATTTCTTCCTTCCAAAAGCTTTCCAGCGCTCGTTTCCATTCTCTTTTTTCTCCAATTCTTGGGTAACCTAAGTTAGAGCTAATTGCAGTAAATGTCATTCTTTTTCCTCCTGTAATTTGTATTTTGGTTATATTCGTTTCATCATTGATGAATGGTTTATCTCTAAAGATTTATGGATATAGTTTACTAATTGTATACTGATGTCATAACGCATAAATGGGGTTACTAAATAGATGCCTTGGAAATGTGTTAGCGCAGTATCAAGCAATTCCTTTGCAATCTCAATTCCTTGCTTGATGGACTGTTGCTTATCTACTGCTACGTTTTTCATTCGTTGCCGAATAATTTCTGGCATTTTAATTCCTGGTACTTCATTGTGCAGGAATTCTGCATTTTTGGTTGATGTCAATGGCATAATGCCTACATATATTGGCTTATCTATATGCTGTGTTTCTTCGGCAAGCTCGATAATTTTTTCTTTACTGTATATTGGTTGTGTTAGAAAGTAATCAGCACCTCGATCTATTTTTCTTTCCATTCTCTTAACAGCTTTATCTAGTCTTGCAACATTGGGATTAAAGGCCGCACCAACTTGAAACTTAGTAGGTTGTCTAAGTGATTTACCAGAGAATGACAAACCTTGATTAAATTGTTTTATGAGTTTAATTAAGTCAAGTGATGTTAGGTCGAAAACCGATGTTGCCCCAGGGAAATCTCCTATTTTAGTAGGGTCTCCAGTAATGGCTAGGATTTCATTGATCTCAAGTGCATGTAATCCCATTAGATGTGATTGCAATCCGATTAAATTGCGATCTCTACAAGTTAAATGCACGAGTGGTTTGATACCGATTTCCTGTTTGATTTTTGCAGCGATTGCTATATTGCTGATTCTAGGTGTTGCCAATGAATTGTCAGCAAGTGTAATTGCATCAATACCTGCTTTATCTAAAGCTCTAATCCCTTCCAAATACTCCTCCGTATCTAAGTGTTTCGGTGCGTCGAATTCAACGATAATAGAATGTCTTTGCTTTACCATATCTATTAAGCGGGGCTCTTTATCTATTGGACTATTACGAATTTCAATCGGTTCTGCTTTAGGAATTACTTCTTTTTCCTGTAACGGCTCTAAATCTTTAACGCCCTCTGCAATTGCTTGAATATGGGCGGGAGTTGTTCCACAACATCCTCCAAGAAGCCTTACCCCTTCATTACGAAAATCTTTGGCACAGCTTTTAAAATAATCTGGCTCATTTTCATAGATAAGTTTTCCGTCACGATATGCAGGAAGACTAGCATTTGGATAAGCTGCAAGAAATGACCTTTCTAGTAAAGGGACCTCCTTTAAAGAATCAAGCATATGAAATGGACCTAAGCGGCAATTAATTCCGACAATATCTGCTCCTGTGTTTTGTAACCGTTGTAATGCCTCTGGTAAAGGGATGCCGTTTTGTAGTATACCTGCCTCATGCATGGATACATTCGCTATAATTGGTAGCGCTGTCTCTTCTCTAGCTATTTCAAGTACAGTTGTCAACTCTTCTAGATCGTAGTAGGTTTCTAAGATTAGACCGTCTACCCCCTCCAATAGTAAACAATATAACTGTTCTCTAAAGCTTCTCTTAATTTCATCATTCGTGGCTTGAAGTGTTTGTGTACCATGTATACCACCAATCGTTCCAAGCACAAATACATCCTCACTAGCCGTTTGCTTTGCTATTTTTATAGCGGCTGTATTGATTTTTTTTACTTGATCCTCTAATCCATATCTGGCGAGCTTAATATAATTGGCACCATACGTATTTGTTTGAATTAAATCAGCACCAGCATGAATATATGCTTGGTGAATTTGTGCAATTTGTTCTTCTAATGTAAGATTTAATTCTTCAAAGCAGTGATCCACTCCATAGGAATAAAGTAAAGACCCCATTGCACCATCACCAATAAGGATTCTTCTATCTAATTCAGTTAATAAATCCATCTCTCATCACACTCCTTTCCAATTTTTATTTAAAAAAAGACACCCTACTAATACGAAGAATATATTCTTCTTCAAGTGGGTGCCTTTAGTCGTCTAATCAGCATAAGCGAAAGTTATTTAAGTAGCTTTACTTCGACTTTGCAAATATGGCCATTGGTGTTCCAATAAGCGCAACATACGAACAAAGTGGAGTAATAATGAAAGAAGTGAAAGAATTATTTTCCTATCACTTTCTCTTTACTTTTGGTTTTAATGGATAGCGTTTTTTCTCCGTTGTGTCAATTTGTGTAACCTCTCCTTCATGAACCGTAATTACTAATGATCCAAACTCGACCCTTTGAATTGCTGAAATAATATCGTTTATTTTCGTATCATCGATCTGTGCCATCTGATCCCTCCTTTTAAATCACCAAAATAGTTAGAGAAAAAAATAAAAACCTCTTTTCAGATTGAAAGAGGTTTGATTGGCTTATACATTACAGTTCCCATCTTTCAAACAACTTTCGTTTGCTGGATTTAGCACCGTATTACTCTTTTTGAATGAGTATGGTTGCCGCAGGATCAATGGACCAGTTTCCTCCCCTGACTCTCGATAGGTAAATTATGAAGTTTTGATTGTACTCATTATCTTAGAAAGTAAATAGACTGTCAAGAGAAAATTTTAAAAAATTATTACATTTCAAAAATACGATAGCTAAGTGGCTGTATTATTAATGGATCGGTTTTAGAATCCAATGCTTTCCTGATCATTCCTTGTTTTGATAGGAACCATTCACTAATAGATTTAGTCTCGTCCATGATAGAATGGATGCTAAGCTTTGTTTTCATTTTTCCTGCGTGTAAAATAAAAACTAGGCGCCTATTTATATTCCTTTTTTCATAGCAAATAAGATTTGCTTCATTATCATCATAAATAAATCTGAAATTACCATAATTGCCAAAAAGGGGATCTGTTTTTCGCAATGTGATGAGTGTTTGAATGAATTGAAATAGTTCAAGATTTTGCCTGTTGGTGTTCCATTCCATACATGAGCGACATCCAGGATCTTCACCACCTTGCATGCCAATTTCATCACCGTAATAAATGCAGGGTGTTCCCGCAAATGATAGTTGAAATAAATACATTAATTTTACTTTTTCTACATTACCATTTGCTAATGTTAACACGCGAGGCGTGTCATGACTATCCAAGAGATTAAAGGCTACTTCATTAATATTTCGTGGGTACATATGCAGTAATGTTGAAATTGACGCTGTAAAGTCAGATGCTTTTATTTCATTTTTGCCAAAAAAATCAATGACACTGTTTGTAAATGGATAATTCATAACTGCATCAAATTGGTCTCCATGTAGCCAAGGCATTGAATCATGCCAAATCTCACCTAAAATATAGGCATCTGGTTTGGCCTCTTTAACTGTACGACGGAAGTCTCTCCAGAAAGAATGGTCAATTTCATTAGCAACGTCTAAGCGCCAGCCATCAATGTCGAATTCCTTAATCCAATAACGAGCCACTTGTAATAAATAATTTCGTACTGCAGCGTTTTCTGTATTTAATTTGGGCATTGTCGATACAAAAGCAAACGTATCGTAATTTGGTACTGGTTCCGTACGGATAGGAAAATCTTTTATATGAAACCAATCCGTATAACTTGATTGCTCCTGTTTTTCTAGTACATCCTGGAACGGAGGAAAGTAAAATCCACTATGATTAAAGACAGCATCGAGCATTATTTTTATTCCACGCTGATGACATTTTTTAACCAATTCACGAAACAGCTTCTTGTCTCCAAATTGTGGATCAATTTCCATGTAATCTATCGTATCGTACTTATGATTTGAGTGCGCTTTAAAAATCGGTGTCAAGTATATTCCATTAATTCCTAATGCTTCTAAATAGTCAAGGTGGTTAATTATTCCTTGGAAATCTCCTCCAAAAAAATTAGTGGGGCTAGGGCAGGTTGAATTCCAAGGTAAACTTCCCTTAGGATTTAATTTCTCATTATCATTTGCAAAACGTTCAGGGAATATCTGGTACCATATTGTTTTCTTAACCCAGTCAGGTGGGTTGAAAACATCTGTTTTGTTCAAGTATGGAAAACAAAAATAATGAGCTATGTCTTTAGGAGGATGTGTAAAAAATCCTCCCTCACTGTAAATATAGGATTCTTCATCGTCAGAACAAATGAAAGCATAACGCATTCTTCGGAATGTAGGTTTTACTTGTGTAAACCAAAAATCATGGAAATGAGTAGAGCCTGATTTTTCCATCGGTTTTATGGTTGTCTGCCATTGACCATCTATCCAATCATAAGGATCACCATGGATAAGATCAATGGATTGTATATCACTCTTTTTTGTTTGCAAGAAAATATGTAATGTATCACAGTCATATGCATAGGCGAAATTATTTTTTGGTCGGTGATAGATAGCTTCTTTGTGCATTTTTCTCCTCCTTTGTACAATCGTTTGCGCTATTTTAAAAATAAGACGAAAATTTAAGGAATGTTTATCCCATATATAACTGACGATAAGACCACACTTCAACCAATAAAATGAAAACAATATAGGGAAGCGGGGGATAAACAAAACCCCAACAGGTTGAAGATTCACTTTATCGATTATCTTAACATTATTTATTTAATAATGTAAGCGCTATATTATTAGAAGAGTAAATAATATGAAGTTTCTAAATTTCAGTTGTGTTTTTAAAGAGAATCTGTATAATTAATATACAAAGATTGCGCAAACGTTTTCATTAAAAATGCAATCTTTCAAATTAATAAATTTAGGAGGAGTACAGGGTGAAAAAAAGCTTCATTTATTTATTTGTATTGGTAGTAGTGGCTGGGATTCTAGTCGCTTGTGGACCAGATCAACCAAAGGAAGACTCTAGCAACGATGGGAAAGCCGCAGAGAATGAAATGCCGGAAAAACCAGATTCTCTGAAACTTTGGGTGAATGCAGAGGAAAAACAACAAGAAGCAGTTAAGCAAATTACGAAAAATTATACGGAAGAAACAGGTATTAAAGTAGACATGGTTCCAGTGGATATGTTGGAGCAGGTTGAAAAACTGGACGTGGAAGGACCTGCTGGGAACGGACCTGATATCATTTTTCAACCACATGATAGAATTGGTGATTTAGTACTTAGGGGATTAGTAGAACCAGTCAATTTCGGAAATAAAGAAAGCGATTACACCGATACCGCTTTACAAGCTGTACAGTATGAAGATAACTATTGGGGATATCCTGCCGTCATTGAGACGTATGCAATGTTCTATAATAAATCGTTAGTAGAACAGACACCGGAAACAATGCAAGATATTATGTCAATTGCGGAGAGAGATACAGATACAAGTAGTGATGAATTTGGATTCTTAATGGAAGCAGCTAACTTCTATTTTGTTTATCCTTTCTTTTCTGGAAATGGAGCATATGTTTTTAGGAATGAAGCTGGTAACTATGATATTTCAGATATTGGATTAGCTAATGAAGGATCTGTAAAAGGAGGGGAACTTGTACAAAAATGGTTTGATAATAACTATATTCCTCAAGATCTGACTCCAGATATTATGAATGGTTTATTCCAAGAAGGAAAAGTTTCAACTGTTATCAATGGACCTTGGATGGTACGAGAATACTCGGAAGCTTTAGGTGATGACCTGGGTGCAGCTCCATTACCTGTTTTAGAGAATGGAGAAAATCCGAAGTCATTTGTAGGAGTTAAATTCTATATGTTGTCTTATTATTCCGAGAATAAGGAGTGGGCAGAGCACTTAATGGCTTATATTACCAACTATGAAAATTCGATGATTTATTACGATGTTGCTGGAGAGATTCCTGCTCGTGATGATGCGATGGAAGATCCAGTAATTGCGGATGATTCGATCTTTTCAGCATTTGCGGAACAAACGCAGTATGGTGAACCTATGCCAAGTGTTCCTGCTATGCAGCAAGTTTGGGACCCAATTAATGATGCATTAAATTTTATCTCTAAAGGGGAACCAGTGAAAGATGTCTTGGATGAAGCCGTTGAAACGATTCAGGGGCAGATAGACGCATCTGGAGCAAATTAGGCACAAGACGCTGGGACATAACAAAAATGGACTAAAAACGAACAATAAAGGGAAAATTTAATCAGTAAGGGTTTTGTGTATCCCCCACTGATGGTTAGTACCACAAGGGTACGACCTAAAGGCCCTAGAACCAATCGGACATTTACTGGCAGTTGATTTCCCACTTAATCCATATTGGTTTCACATTATTGCTTGAAGTGAGGGACTTACTGCCAGTTATATGCGGGATAAACCACGCCAGCTTCTGAAACATACGTAGACTTCCACGGTAAGAAAGGCATCACAATGTATTAGCTTGAGAAGTCTCATCAGTTGTCCGCACAAAGCGAAGTGTTTTCGAAGAGCTTCGTTGTACGAACCATCATTTTTTTTATTGGGTCAAAACACTTTTGTCCCAGCCTCAAGATTTTTAGAGTTACCAAGTGATTTGTGAAATATAGGAGGAGACTGGAATGGCAACAAATGATAGTAGTAGCGGTACCTGGATAAAAAAACCTCGTAATATTGCTACGATTTTATCCATTATTCCAGGATTAGGGCAATTATATAATCGTCGTTTTCTGAAAAGTATTATCTTTTTGATTGTGACGGTATCATTCTTGGTTACAACATGGCATTATATTGATATTGGAATATGGGGATTATTCACTTTGGGAACAATTCCTCGAGATCATCATTCTATTCAACTACTAATACAAGGGTTAATTTCACTAATTATTTTAGGATTTGGAATTGCTATCTATGCTTTCAATTTGAAAGATGCTAGATCAGATGCAATAGCTAGGGAGAATAATAGACCAAATCCGACTTTAATTCAAGGCGTAGCAGCCTTTTATAACAATGGCTTCCCATACTTTATGATTCTTCCTGGTTTACTATTGCTTTTATTTATCGTGGTAGTACCGTTATTGTTTATGTTGGCATTAGCATTTACTGATTATAATCAATACAATGCTCCACCACGACACTTATTAAGCTGGATTGGCTTTGATAATTTTGTGGATTTAGCTAATGTAGGTATTTGGAAAGATACATTCTTAAGTGTATTCACTTGGACAGTAGTTTGGACAGTAGTGGCTACAACTTTCCAAATTATTTTAGGATTGTTTTTAGCATTACTCGTTAATGACAAGCGAATTAAATATAAGCGAACGATTCGAACGATTTTAATTCTACCGTGGGCAGTACCAGCATTTGTATCGATTCTAATTTTTTCTGCCTTATTTAACCCGACTTTTGGTGCCATTAATCGAGATATCTTAAGTCAATTTGAAATCATGATTCCTTGGCTTTCGGATCCATTCTGGGCAAAGATAGCATTAATTATGATTCAAACCTGGCTTGGTTTTCCGTTTGTATTTGCTTTATTTACAGGAGTGCTTCAAAGCGTGCCTCAAGACATGTATGAAGCGGCTGACGTAGATGGCGGAACTCGGTGGCAAAAGTTTCGTCACATTACATTGCCTCATGTACTATTCGCAACAGCACCGTTATTAATCATGCAATATGCAGGAAACTTTAATAACTTTAACATTATTTATTTATTCAATGAAGGGAATCCAGCTGTTCGTGGTCAAAATGCAGGAGGGACGGATATACTGATTTCTTGGGTCTATAAACTTACATTTGAAACAAATAATTACAATATGGCTGCTGCAATTACAATTATAATGGGAATCATTATTTCTGCATTTGCGTTTTTCCAGTTTAGAAAAACGGCATCCTTTAAAGAGGAGGGACGTTATTAATGGCTATGTCACCAAAGAAAAAATCGAAAGTAGAGGTAGCACTCATTTATGTATTTTTTCTTATGATGTTCGTAATTATTGGTTATCCTTTATTTTGGGCATTAATGATGAGTCTCAACCCAGGCTCAAATATGTTGGTCACGGATTTATTTCCTGAATCTCCAACATTAGAACATTATAAATGGTTATTTACTGACCCGAATAGTGACTATATCATTTGGTATAAAAACAGTCTATATGTCGCGATAGTTAATGCGGTCGGTTCGGTCATTATTACTTCGTTAATAGCATATGTATTTTCACGATATACATTTTTGGGAAGAAAATATGGGTTATATATGTTTTTGCTTTTACAAATGTTTCCTGCATTAATGGGGATGGTAGCACTTTATATTTTGTTAAACACAATTGGTTTGACCGATTCGTTATATGGGCTTATGTTAATATATCTTGGAGGACAAATACCATTTAATGTGTGGTTAGTAAAAGGTTATTTTGATACGATTCCTAAGGAGTTGGATGAAGCTGCAAAAATAGATGGAGCAGGACATTTAAGGATATTCTGGACAGTTATGTTGCCATTAGCTAAGCCGATTCTTGCAGTAGTAGCTTTGTTTAACTTTATGGCACCTTTTATGGACTTTTTATTGCCACGTATCGTATTAACTAGTCCAGAAAAGTATACATTAGCTTTAGGCTTATATAATTTTATTAATGATCAATTTTCCACTAATTTCACTCGTTTTGCTGCTGGTTCAATACTGATAGCTGTACCAATTGCATTCGTATTTTTACTTTTACAGCGATATTTAATTTCTGGACTAACCTCTGGGGCTACCAAAGGGTAGGTTAAAGAAATTTAATTTCATCCACAATATGTAATTAGTTTGTTATAATAAGTTAAATAAACTAGCTAGGCTACTATTAATGCATTTTTAAAAGTAAACGGAGACAGAGGGTGTGTGAATACTGTGGTAACAATTAAAGATGTGGCTAAAGTAACAGGTGTATCACCTTCGACTGTTTCTAGGGTAATTGCTGATAATCCACGAATTAGTCCTGATACAAAAAAGAAGGTAAGAAAAGCGATGAAGGAATTAGGCTATCATCCTAATGTTAATGCTCGCAACTTGGTTGCTAAGTCTACGAAAGCAATAGGGGTAGTCATGCCTTCCTCTGCTGATAAAGCACTACAGAATCCTTTTTTTCCGGAAGTTCTTCGGGGAATTGGTTCAATCACTCATCAAATGCAATATTCAATGACACTTTCCAGCGGTGAAACAGAGGATGAAAATTTTGCTGAGGTAGAACGAATGGTGTATGGCAGTTATGTCGACGGGATCATATTGCTATATTCGCGTGTAAACGATCGAATTATGAGTTTTTTACGAGAAAAGCGCTTTCCCTTTGTAATCGTAGGAAAGCCATATGAGCATATTAATGAAATTACGCATGTAGATAATGATAATTTCACAGCGGGAAAAGAAATTACTGCACATCTCATAAATGAAGGACATGAGCGAATCGCATTTATCGGTGGATCGAGAGATTTATTTGTAACGAGAGATCGAGAAGCTGGATATGGGAATGCGTTACTAGAAGCAAACCTAGCTGTTCGAAAGGATTACTTAATCCATACGGAATTTCTTAAATCTGGTGGAAGAGAAGCCGTTGCTAAGTTATTATCACTTGAGGTACGACCGACTGGTATTGTCGTTAGTGATGATTTAATGAGTCTCGGTGTATTAAGTACTTTGGAAGAACTAGGGCTGCAGGTTCCAAGAGATATTTCATTAGTAAGCTTTAACAATGTATATTTATCGGAAATGACAAGCCCAGCGTTAACCACTGTCGATATTCAAATATATCAACTAGGTGCACAGTCTGCAAAAGCGCTAATCGAAAAAACGAAGTCAAAAGATGAACCAGAAAAAAGAATAATAATTCCTCATCAGATTATTTATAGAGATTCTGTAGGAAGTATATAGAAGAAAACATGCCTGAATCGAAATATACGTTTCTTTTCAAGCATGTTTCTATTTTCACGATTAATTATTAAATTGCGGTAAATAATGTTTATGTGCTGCTAATAATTCTTCCATTATTTGTTTAGCTTTTAGATCACTCGTAACCAATGGATTTATACAAAGCGCTAGCAATGCTTTTTGAGATGAGCCAGATATTGCAGCATCAATAGCAGCAAGCTCAAATGACTTTATTTGTTGAATAAGTCCATTTATTGAAGGAGGCAGTGCACCTACTGTTAGCGGAATCGGTCCATTCTTAGTAACGACACAATTGACTTCAACAACCGTATCATTAGGTAGATTGGAAATGGCTCCATTGTTTATAACGTTTAAGGTTTGAATATCCCCTTTGTCGTTATGAATGGAGGAAATAAGGTCGCATGCTACATTACTATAATAAGCACCGCCTCGTTGTTCAAGCTGTGGTGGCTTGATATTTAGGCTTGTATCTTTATATAGTTCGAATAATTGATTTTCCAACTCCTTTACCACCTCGGCTCTTGTTTTGCCTTGACGGTATTCCTCTAACTCTTTTTCTAGGATTTCTCCAGTTTTATAATAATATCTGTGATATGGGGACGGGATCATTCCTAGTCCTTTTAGAAATTCTTCTTCCCATGGTATTGGTGTAATATTTTTCATCGATAATTGATTTTCTGGATTAGCTAGTAATGCAATCACTTCTTGCAACCTCGATTTTCCATTCACATGTACGTCCATTCCGTATGACATATGATTTAGGCCAGCAAATGTAATGTGAATGTCGTCAACTGGTACATCTAACAGCTTGGCAATGGTTATTTTCATATTAATAGGTACATTACATACGCCAACAACTTTACGATGGCTACTATGTTTTAATTAGGAATATTATTTTATACTTCCCAAATAATTGAAACTGCTATGGTGTGATTTCTTTATCATACTAAAATGGAACAAATCGAATGCTATCACCGTTCTTAATACAGTCTACAATGGGCAGGTACATCTCGTTAATCTCTCCAACAACATTTACTCGCTCATCTTTTGGATAATTTTCACGCATGATTTGTATTTCTCCAGAGTATCGTTTGTATTTCTCATTATCGATAGTGATTTTTCCTCTGAATCTTTCTGAACAGTGCTCTGATATGATTTTCTCTCCTTGACTCGCATAACCTCGCGATTCTTGCAATCGTATTAAACCGTGTGGTGAATCAATGCGAATGGTGTATACTTGATTATATAAGTAATCGTAATTATCCGTAAATGATACTGGAACAGAGATAATCTCATCTGATTGGTAGTCTTCAATTAGTTTTAACTGTTCTGATGAGATTTGTACATCACTTAAGAATACTTGATCAACCAAACTTTTTGTTATCAAATCAAGATAAGCTAAGTAAGGTGGCCAGCCGCGATGCTTCTCTAGAGTCGGTAAACCTTCATAAATTGGACCTCGTAATGCTTGATCACCTGGTATAAAAGCAATTATTTGGACAGATCCTTTTTGTTTGATAGCTTGATTCTTTGTTTCAAATAGCTTCTCATCTAATCCTGTTTCAGGTCGCGGATAAAAATTATGCATCGCATATAACAACTTCCCTTCTAGTGGCAATGGAACAGATACATCTAAGGTCGAGGCATTGAAAGCGATAGGAATCTTCTTTGCTAATTGTGTGATTTCTCTTTCATTAAAACCGTAATCCAAACGCAGTACAGAAATATGTAAATCTTTTACAAGTGAAAGTATATCTTTCTGCTCGAATATCGCTAATGTTTTCGGAGAAACATCAGCGATAATATTAAAGTCATTCTGATATAACCAATGGCACATTTCTTTTGTTTTGTTCACATAGTCATCGTCTACCTCTTCTGCAATATGTAAAGAAGTAAAAACAAGGGTATTTTTCCGGTTTATAGTCTTTAACATTGGCAATTGTTTTTCGAAGGTTGAGGTGTAAACAGAGAACCCAAGTGGATTATGCATTGGCTACATCCTCCTTTTTTATAAATAATAGTGTAATTATAAAGCCACAAATGTAAGAAATAAAAATACCGATTACGTAATGAATCATTTTATCTGCTTGCATTAATGGAATAGCTACGAGTCCTGACGGTCCCCAAGCATTCGCCATGACGTGTGTCATCATCACATATGCTCCACCAAAGCCAGCACCTAGGCCTGCTGTAATAAATGGTTTACCCAGTGGTAAAGTAACACCATAAATCAATGGTTCTCCAATACCTAGCAAACCAGCTGGTAAAGCACCTGCGATAATTTGTTTCATTCGGTGATTACCTACTTTTTTACAAATTAAATAGATCGCTATGGCAGCTCCTACTTCACCAGCACCTGCCATAGCGAGTACAGGAAATAAGGAAACTCCTCCTAGTGCTTCTAATTGAATCGCATAAATTGGAATTAATCCATGATGAAGACCTAATAGTACCATGGGTAAAAATACTGCGGCCAGAATATAGCCCGAGATAATATTAACTACTGTATTATCAGAACCAATGATCACACTTAATGCACTTACGAGCCAATCAGATAATACACCAGATACTGGCATTATAATGAATACGAATAAAGCTACGGCAATAAGAAGTGTTAAAACGGGTGTAGCAATCAGATCAAATACATCGGGTATTCGTTTACGTATCGCTTTTTCTATCTTTGCCAAAAGAAATACACCAAAAATAACACCTATGATACCGCCTTTTCCTGTTGTTAAAATAGAATTTAATGGCTCCTCTGCATCATAGAGGTTAAAAAGTTGAGAAAGTTCAACGATTGGTGCTGCTATTGATATGGCACCAATCATACCACCCAGTGCCTCGGTTGCACCAAATCGCTTTGCTGCATTTACACCAGTAAAAATTGCAAAATATCCTAAAAAGCCTGTTCCAATAAGCGAGAATAGCAATCGAATGGCTTCCCAAAAGTCATTTGTTAGTGTTCCTTCTCCTTGTAATGTACCAATTAAGCTACTAAATCCGTTAAAAATACCAGCTGCAATAATCGCAGGAATCATTGGAATGAAGATACCAGAGATTGTTTCAAGCGCAGACTTTAGTTTACTTTTTTTCTGTTTTTGCTTGATGGAAGCTTTATTGTCCTGCCAATTTTCGGTTACCTTTTGATGGTCATCAGTAGATACATCACTATCTTCTGACACTTTATATCGTTCCAATAGCAAATCCGCTAACTTTTTAGCTTTCCCTGGACCCACAATTATTTGGAGTGTTTCAGCTTGAACAACACCCATTACACCTTCCAATTCCTTTAAACTTTCTACTTCTACTTTATCTTCATCTTTCATTCGAATACGTAAACGGGTCATACAGTTGGTTGCTGCTTGGATGTTACCTTCTCCACCAATTCGTTTAACTATCTGATCAATTAATTTCTCATTTTGATTCGCCATAAGAACCCCTCTCTCATCTTTTATTGTATTGTCTTTCTTATATGTCCATTTGCTTTTTCAAGACTTGCTTTTGCAGTTGTTATATCACTCCCTAGTAAAATCATGGTAATGGCTAATTTTACATCTCCTTCTCCTTCTTTTAATTTGGCTTTTGCTGTCTCCATATCTACTTCCGTAGCAGCCATCACAATACGTAGAGCCCTTGTTTCAAGTTTTTGGTTGGTTGTTTGTAAATCTACCATTAAATTTTTATAGACTTTTCCAATTCCAACCATTGAGATAGTAGAAAGCATGTTTAAAATCAACTTTTGAGCAGTAGCAGCTTTCAACCTAGTAGAACCAGATAACACCTCTGGTCCAGTTGTTACTTCAATCGGAACTGTCGCAACCTTTCCAATTGGAGAATGTTGATTGCAAGCAATGGCGACGGTTTTTGCCCCAATCGAATTAGCATAGTTTAGTGCTCCAATCACATAAGGTGTTCGACCGCTAGCCGCTAACCCTACTACAATGTCATTTTCTTTCAATTGAAGCTCTTTTAAATCCTGTTCTGCCAATGTCCTACTATCCTCGGCACCTTCAACTGCTTTTGTAAAAGCCTTTTCACCTCCAGCAATAAGTCCAATCACTTTTTCAGGGGGGGTACCAAATGTTGGTGGACATTCTGCTGCGTCAAGCACACCTAAACGTCCACTTGTTCCTGCACCGATATAAATTAATCTCCCATTACTTTCGAAAGACGAGATTATAGATTTTACCGCCTGCTCAATAGCTGGTAAGACAGGCTCGATTGCTTTGGCTACTTGTTGATCCTCTTGATTCATTACTTTCAGTGCTTCTATAACAGACATTTGATCCAAATTCATTGTCTTCGTATTTTGTTTTTCCGTTGTCATATTATTAAGGTTAATCATTGAGATTAGACCCCTTTCTTATCTGATTTTTTTCTAGAATAGCAATTGATTCTTCGTATTGAATATTCATATAACTCGTATATAAAATATCTACTAGATTCAACTGAGATATTCTAGAGGACATTGCTCCACTTCGAAACACATACTCATTTGCTGCAACAAAAAGATTATAATCAGATATTCCAGAAATGGTTGCGCTTCCATATTTTGTTATAGAAATAAGTTTGGCTTGATTTTCTTTAGCTGTTTTTGCGCATTGAATCATTTCCTCTGTTTCTCCTGAATATGAAATAACTATTCCGATGTCATTGTCTGTCATATTTTTTGCCATTAACAATTGTGTATGCCAGTCTTCTGCAACATAAACCATTTTATTAATTCGAGTAAATTTTAGTTGTGCATCCTTAGCAACAATAAGCGAAGCACCGATTCCAAACAACACAATCTTTTCGCAATCATGAATTGATTTCACACAATCTTCTATGACATTAATGTCAAGTAAACTTGACGTTTCTTCTAGTGATAAAATATTTTTATTGGTCACCTTATCAACCACTTCATTCACACTATCTACTTTGTTAACATCAGCAATCTGTTTATTCTTGTAACTGGTTCTAACAGCTTGCTCGTATAATAGTGACTTAGAAAATTCTTTATAACCTGAAAAACCATTCTTTTTACAGAGACGAATAATAGAAGAAGGTGATGAAAAAGTGTGCTCAGCTAATTGATAAATTGTCATTTTTGCTACTTCTTCTGGGTGATTTATCACAAATGAAATAATTCCTTGTTCTGTTGTACTTGCTTGCTCGTAATACTCCTTAAATCGAATTGTTGCGATTTTCACTCGATTGTTCCTCCTTACTATAGTTTGATCATAGTCATTGTAAAACTAAGTGTCAATAAAATATCTTTATAGTGAAACTTTATACCATATATTGAAATTATTTTATCTTTTATCGTCAATTATATGAAACTTTCTACTAATTTGTCTTAATTGCAGCACTGATTTGCGTTTTTGAAATTCGAAAAATCAATTTATATGGAAAAATCTAACAAAACAAATATAGTTGGTAAAATTCGTGAAGAGGAACAATTTCTAATTGATTACCTTCAACCATGGGACAAATTTGGCTTTAAAGAAAACAGAAAATAGAATTAATAAATATAAAATTTGTAATGACAATTACATGAGTTAGCAATACGTGAATAGTAAAAATAAGTGCATAAAACTTGAATAAATTCTATAAAGTTAATATAGTACCACATTTGCTAGATAATAATTGGGGGAGAGGTTAAGAAGATGAATTTAGATGAAATGTCTATTAGTAAGATTATGACTTATAATGAATCAAGAAGATAAAACAGTTCCTTATACTGTTGAAAAGGCATTTCCACAAATTGAACCAGTAATTACAAAAGTAGTAGAAACCATACAAAATGGTGGCAAGGTTGTTTATATGGGGTCTGGAACTAGCGGTAGATTAGGGGTACTTGATGCATCTGAATGTCCACCTACTTTTGGTGTAAGTCCAAATCTGTTTACAGGGTTAATTGCTGGTGGAGATACAGCGATTAGGAATGCGGTAGAGAATGCAGAAGATAGTCAAGAAAGTGGCGCAAAGGATGCCGGTCAAACATTGACAGAGGGTGACCTATTAATAGCAGTTGCAGCTAGTGGACAGACACCTTATGTCATTGGGGGAATAAAGCAAGCGAAAAAAATGGATGTTCCTACAGCTGGAGTGGTTTGTTCCGATAATTCTACAATTAGCCAATTGGTTGATTTTCCCATAGAATTAATCGTTGGAGAGGAGATAGTACAAGGTTCAACCCGTTTGAAAGCTGGTACTGCACAAAAATTAGTTTTAAATATGATTTCAACGATCTCCATGATAAAATCAGGAAAAGTTTATCAAAATTATATGGTTGATGTACAAGCATCTAATGAAAAATTAAGAAATCGAACAATATCTATCATCCAAGATATTGCAGATGTAGACGAAAAAACAGCAAAAACAGCATTAGTGAAGTGCAATAATAATTTAAAAGCAGCTACTCTAGTAAGTAAATTTCAAATTGAGCCAAATAAGGCTTTTGAAATTCTTGAAGCCGCGAGTAATAATTTAAGAAGAGCAATGGCTATATTAAATGAGCAATAAAGCGAGTGAGGTGGGACAGTTGGTTAATGTTATCGGTATAGATGGTGGCGGAACAAAAACACATGCTATTTTGGCCGATTCGCATGGTAATACAATTACTCAATATATTACTGGACCGTCTAATCCCAATGCAGTTTCACCCGAAGCATTGGAGCATACATTTAAATCTATTTTCGCTCATCTTAAAAGGGAATATCCAGAAGAGTTTAATAAGGTATCTGGGGTGTATGCTGGGATAGCTGGTGCCGGAAGCAAGAATTCCCAGCAGCAATTACATAAATTGATTTCTCTCTATATACCAAATAATTGTAGGCTACAAGTAGAAGTGGATGCATTAAATGCATTGTATTCTGGAACTTTCGGGAAACCAGGAATTGTTCATATTTCCGGAACTGGTTCAGTATCTTATGGAATAAATCATCAGCATAAGCAAGATCGAGTAGGTGGCTGGGGACATTTACTGGGAGATGAAGGTAGTGGCTATGATATTGGGAAAAATGGAATATCTGCCGCATTGAGGTTTTTTGATGGAAGAAGTCATGAAACAATTCTCTTGGAAATGATTTATGACTATTTTAATGCGAAACATGTTCGAGAGGTTATCGATCAAATCTATTTTTCTGCTGAATCAAAGAAAATAATTGCAAGTATGGCAAAACTTGTGTTTAATGCATATAAGGCAGGTGATATTCCTGCAAAAGAAATAATAGAAAATGCGGCAAAGGAGATAGTGCTAAGTATTCTAACGCTTCATGAGAAGCTTTTTCCTGATAATCGATATGTGAAAGCGGTTTTATGTGGTGGAATCTTTCAGGATGATGCTATATTACCACCGCTAGTGAAGGAAGGAATTATGAATGGTGAACATAATATAACTATTGTTCAACCAACTTTATTACCAGCTCAGGGTTCCTTGATAGGATGTTATTTGAGCCTTGGGAAAAATATAACTCCAACGATGATTACAAATATGCGAAATCTAAAGTAGGGGGCGATATTAGATGTCACAAATGAAGGGTGGATTGGTTATCTTAAATGATATGATAAACAGTTTGCCTCCATCAGAACAGAAAATAGCAAATTATATATTATTACATCCGGAAGATTCTATACTACTTACAGCTTTACAGTTAGGCGAGAAGAGTGAAACGAGTAGTGCTGCGGTAATTCGTCTATGCAAATCGCTTGGTTTTAATGGTTTTCAAGAATTAAAACTACGTGTTGCAGGAGATTTAAGAGTGAATGAATCAGAAGGCTATCGAGATATCGAGCCCAACGAGGAATACGCAAAGATCATAGAGAAAGTAAACACTAATACGATACAGACATTAAAGGACACGGTGGACATTTTAAATATGGATCAGATAAAAGAAGCCGTTCAATTATTAATTAGAGCAAGATCTATTTTATTTGTAGGATTTGGAGCATCATATATTGCAGCGAAGGATGCAGAACAGAAGTTTCTCAGAGTTAATAAGCAGGTGCATTCATTTTCTGATCTACACATGGCGGCTACTGCAATTGCTAATAAAGGATCGGAAGATGTTGTAATTGGTATTTCCTTCTCAGGTGATACCTTTGAGGTTACAAAATTACTAGAGATGGCCAATAATAATAATTGTAATACGATTAGCATTACAAAATATGGTAACTCATCAGTTGCTAGTATTGCCGATACAAACCTTTATATTTCTGCTGCAAAAGAAGCAACATTTAGAAGTGGTGCAACAGCTTCTAGAATTGCTCAGTTGCATTTAATTGATGTGCTGTTCATGTGCTATGCTTCTGAAGAATATGACAAAACGGTAGAAAGATTAGATTCAACAAGAGAAGCATTAAGCAGTTTTAAACAACAATTTGATACGAAGCGAAAGATAAAAATAAAACGAGATAAAGGATGAAAGAGGCTGAGACAATAGAATGAAGAAACAATCAAAAACGAACGATAAGGTGGTTACCCCCAAAAGTTAGAGTTTATACTATGCAGCTGATTGGCTGGATTGCGTTCGGTACTCAACTGGACTCAGCCCAGCCAATTTTTCCTTTACCCCCTTTTGTTTTAATTCCAGGCCTTCCTTACCTTGTTTGCGAAATTTTTTCATCCAGAGTTTAACAATGGACGAAGTGCTCAACTTAAATTGAACAGCAGTTTCTGTATAAGAAGCACCTGTCTCTAACATAAATTGTATCGCATCTAATTTAAATTGAACAGAATACTCCTTCTTTGTATTTCTTCGTTCTAGTCCCTCCATACCGTGACGTTCATAGTTTTTCACCCATTCATATATTGGTGTAAAGCTACCCATATGATATTTTTTGGCTAAGGAACGATATGAAAGATTTCCATCTATATACTCGGTGACAACCTTCACTTTAAATTCTTCACTATATTTAGCCACAAAAACACCCCCTGAAGTTAGACTTTTTACTCTAACTTCAGGGGGCGGTATCGTATTTGAAATTAATTATCGCTCGTTTTTTGATTAGAATCATTCATTTAGCATCTGAAATAAGCGAGACTCCGGCGCGAACAGCACGAGTCCGAAGTTCCACGTGGTAACGTGTTTTTCTTTACCAAGTTAGCTGAGGCCGTGCCCGTGGAAAGCGCGTATATTTTCACGGTGCGACGATGATCCTCCTATTGATAACATGATTATTCGTATGTTGAGTAAAGAAGTTGTGTTTTGTCCTAGCCTCCTTTTATCCTACATATAACTGGCAGTTAGCGCCCCCGCTTCAAGCAATAAAGTGAAAGCAATATGGATAAAAGGAGAGATCAACTGCCAGTAAATGTCCGATTGGTTTAAGGGCCTTTAGGTCAAACCCTTGTGGTACTAACAATCCGCGAGCGATAAACATTTCCCTCACGGATGGAAGCTTCACTTTATTTAAAATTTACAATGAAATAGTTCTACACTATAATCTAGTAAAAGTGTGATTTTTTTGATTTTTCACTAAAATATGTCCGTAAAGGGGAGGAGTAATGAAACTAATATCGTGGAGTAAGGATAGAATAAGTGAATTGGTACAGTTATGGAATAAAGAAATCGGTCAATATTTTCCAATGAGAGAGGAATTATTTGGACAAAATAGTTTTGCAGATACGAATGTATGTTACGAAGCATCACAAATTGCGGTTAATGCTGAGAATAAAACTATTGGTTTCATTGTTGCTAAAAAATGGCAGGATGAAATTGAAGTAGGGTTACCCGCTAATACTGGTTGGATTCAAGTGCTACTTGTTCATCATAATTATCGTCATCAAGGTGTAGGTAAAGCATTGCTAGCTCATACAGAAAATACATTTAAACAAAGTGGAGTAACTAGAATTATTCTTGGACAAGATGTGTGGCATTATTTTCCGGGGATACCTAGTGTACTTCCACAAACATCAGCGTGGTTTGAGCATCAAGGATATCAAGCAAATGGTAAAGCGTTTGATTTACTAAGTAGTTATACGGCGTTAAGTTACCCCAAACCAAACAAGCCTGGTGTTGAATTATCTTTATTAAAGAAAGAAGAAAAGAGTTCGTTACTGACTTTCTTAAATCGATGTTTTCCAGGAAGATGGGAATATGAAGCCATTCAATATTTTAAGCACGGTGGAACTGGCAGAGAGTTTGTCGTATTGAAAAAAAATCAGCATATTATTGGTTTTTGCAGAATCAATGATGCAAGCTCACCGATAATAGCACAAAACGTTTATTGGAGCCCATTATTTAACGAAGCGTTAGGTGGTATAGGTCCGCTCGGGGTAGATGAGCAGGAACGAGGAAATGGTTATGGTAAAATGGTAGTTCAAGCTGGAATTCATTATTTAAGAGAACGTGGTATTAACCGAATTGTAATTGATTGGACCGGACTAGTGAACTTCTACAAGCAATTAGATTACGGTGTTTGGAAAAGCTATTGGTACTATGTTAAGGATTTAGTAAAATAGAAAATATTAAAAAATCAGTGGGCTCTCTTGCTTTTGTAAGAGGGCATTTTATATGTTCTATGAAGGATTAGCACAAATAACTATATTCTGTAAAATATTAGTAATATATTACATGTTATTTTGGTTTCTTAGAAAAAGCCAAATTCTAGTATTTAAAGGCATTGCTTAGTTATTTTCCTCATCACGAAAAAATAACTAGATAAATAGCAAGGTATAGGAATTAAAGCTTGTTCTTTACATACAATAAATAAAAAGCGCTTTATTAACACTATTAGTAAATGCTGGAAAATGGTTGATTCCCATTAATAGATATCCTATTAGTGTGAATTCATATAAAAATTAAGTGAAAAAGGGGGAGTATACAGTTGAAGGGAATACTAAAATTCCGCTGGATATTGCTGTTTTTAGCTATATTTCTAGTGACTTTAACCGTAGGGTGTTCTTCAGAGGATGACGCTTCGGAAGAAGGTACTGGAAATGATTCAAGTGAAGGTGCAAAGGAGGTGGAAGGCGAAATAGCAGGTGATTTGGAAATACAATATTTTGTTGGGGGATACGGGGATTCATGGTGGAAAGAAGTTATTGCTGATTTTCAGAAAGAATACCCGGATGTTACTATCATTGAGCATGCAGGACCTAATATTAATGAAGAAATGCGATCACGTTGGGTATCGAATGATCCACCAGATGTTGTATATATTGATGGAGCGGGTTCTAGCGAAACGCAAATGGTAGAAGATGGACAATTAATGAATTTAACAGATTGGGTAGAAGGAATTGAACTAGAAAATGGTGATAAATTAGTAGAGAGCTTTATTGTAGATCCTGGTAAATTCGATGGAGAGATTTATTCGTTGCCTTTAGTTTTTGATACGTGGGGAACCTGGTATGATCGAGCCTTATTTGAAGAGAAGGGGTATGAAGTTCCTACAGATTTTGATAGCTTTATGAATGCTATGGCTGAAATTAAAAAGGGAGAAGGGATTGATCCGTTTGTAACGTCAGGTCAGCATCCCTATTATTTCCTTCGAGGAATGCTATATCCAGCATTTGGAGCAGCTGGAGGTGATGAATTATTAGCGGATTTAATTACTGGAAAAGAAGGGGCATGGACGAGTGATATCGTTTTAGAAACGATGAAAAAGGTAGAGAAAATGCAACAAGAAGGAATGTTTGATTCGGGTCTTGGTGCATTAAATCATACGCAGTCACAAATGAATTTTCTTTTGCATAAAAACGCCTTTATTCCAGTAGGTTTCTGGTTACCGAATGAAATGGCTAATGATATTCCAAAAGGATTTGACTTTGGATTTATACCTTCTCCAATGCAGGATGTAGGTGAGCCATTTGCTATTGTACCTGACTTACGTCCATTGGCAATTGCAGAAAATGCTGAAAATCCAAAGGCGGCAAAGGCTTTTGTTGAATTTGCCTTCACTAGAGAGTATGCTATGTCCTTCTCCGAACATACGGGGGCAATTATGAATCTAACAGGGGTAGATTTAACTGCGAATGATAAGATACCTAGCTATTTGACAGAGGCTAATGCCATGATAAACGATCCAGAACAAGTACAAATCTATGAAAAACCTCATCCAATGAGCGCCGATTTGGAAACGCCAATCGGAAATGCGCTGATGTCATTAATGCTTGGGAATATGACGGCAGAGGAATTCGTGAAAGAAGCCGAAAAAGCAGCTAAAAATTACCGTAATAGTAATTAAATGACAATGTAAGTGATGCCCGTCAGCTTTGTTTCACTGCTGACGGGGATTATTATCCGCAAGTCAGTATGGACGATGTTTAAGCAAAGCCTAGGAAGAATGATGTCGTGCTTAGTCCTTTATTTAGGTTACAGATATTCATTTCTTATAGTTCAATAGAAAGAGTGATTTGATGGTACAGTCAAAAAAACAGAAATATCTGTTTCTAGCATTTTGTTTAGTGCCGACATTTATCATGTTCGCGATTTTTACACTTTATCCATTGTTTAGCGGTCTTTATTATTCCTTCTTCGATTGGTCAGGTGCCTCGCAACATAAAGAGTTTGTCGGTTTAGCGAATTACATCAGCTTGTTGAAGGATGCTATTATCCCGGATACGATCATTCATGATTATTTTCTCGTTGCTACAAAGGTGATTGGTATCATGATTCTTGCTATGTTTTTTGCAGTGGCATTAACACAGTTAAAAATCAAAGAAGCACCATTTTATCGAATTGTTTTCTTTTTTCCGAATATCATGTCTGTAGTAGTTATTGGCATCCTATGGACGTTTATATATAACCCCAATTTAGGACTTATTAATTCTGGGTTGGAGTTTTTAGGCTTAGAAAGCTTTGCCAAGCCATGGCTTGGCGATGAGAATTGGGCACTACCAAGTCTTGTTCTTCCATCCATCTGGGCAGGTATTGGTTTATTTTTATTGATGTTGATGGGAGGAATAGCGAATGTGTCCAAAAGCTATTATGAAGCAGCGGAGATCGACGGTGCAAGTCAATGGCAGCAATTTTGGAAAGTAACCCTTCCGCTAGTGTGGCCACAAATTAAAATTTCTGTCCTCTATATTGTAATTACTACACTGAACGGATCTTTCATTATCGTACAGGTCATGACTGGTGGTGGACCAAACAATGCTACACATGTAATGGGGTCATATCTGTATCAACAAGCATTTGTGCAGTATAATTTTGGCTATGGGGCTACCATTGGAGTTATGATATTGATTCTTTCGCTACTTACGGTACTAATATTACAGTTCTTTATGCGTAGAGAAAAAGTGGAATATTAATTCGATTGTGTATGAAAGGAGGAGCTACCGTTGAAGCGAAGTGTTGGACAAATTCTTGGAAGGACAGGGATTCGAATACCATTAATCCTTTGGACAATAGCTGTATTATACCCTATCTTTTGGATGTTTCTTGGATCCTTTAAGTCAAATGCAGAAATTTATCGTAATCCATGGGGGATACCGGATTCATTTAATATCCAAAATTTTGTAACAGCATGGTCCAATTACAATATTGATATTAGTGTATTTAATAGCTTGGTTGTAACCTTAGTCGGTGCATGTTTGACCTTAATTCTCTCTATTCCAACAGCATATGCTATCGAACGAATCCATTTTCGTGGAAGTAAACTACTATTTACCTTATATGTATCAGCGATGATGATTCCAATGGTGTTAGGCTGGATTCCGTTATTCTTCCTTTTAATGAAATTGAACCTGTTGGATAATATTTTCGGATTGGCAATTGTATATGCTGTAAGTCAACTACCATTTTCTATTTTTGTATTAACAAGCTTTATTAGTACAATCCCCAAATCATTAGAAGAATCAGCAGCTATGGATGGAATGTCGCCATATCGTGTTCTGTGGAAGATCATTACACCGTTAAGTCTGTCAGGTATTATCACCGTCACCATAATGAATGCTATTCAATTTTGGAATGAATATTTTATGGCTTTAATATTTCTACAAAGTAGCGAGAACTATACACTTGCTTTAGCAATTGATTATATAAGTAGTGAGGCGCAGTATACAAATGCATGGGGAACGTTATTTGCCAGCCTAGTAATTGCTATTGTTCCTGTTATTATTTTATACGCTATTTTCCAGCAACGAATTGCTAAGGGGATGACAGAAGGGGCAATAAAGGGATAAAAAAAGGTGGTGGATGACAAGTTTCCACTCACCTTTTTCTAATAGTCTAGGAAATTAAAGGAAATTATAAATGTAGCCCATGCGGATAAGTAGGGGCATGTTGAGCCGAGAGCGACTTCACGAATCGCCCTAATCTAAGACATCATCGGCTCGCAAGCTTATAGTGATTTCTTTATCTCCGTTGACTCGCTCCAGTCGTTACGTTTCTAATCGAGCGTTTGCGCTTTTGTTCTTAGTCCTTCCATGTATTTTTTAAAACGCGGATCCAATTGCCATGGGCAATTTTTTGTAGCTCTTTATCAGAGAAACCATGTAGTCGTAGCTTATTCATCAGGTTAGGTAATCCAGTAACGTCTTTCATACTGTCCGGAACGGTTGTACCATCAAAGTCTGAGCCTAGGGCCACATGCTCTATGCCAAATTGTTCCGCAATATATGCGATATGGTGAACGATTTCATCAAGAGAAATAGCTGTACCAAATTGTCCATCCGCTCGAATCATATTAACAGCATAATTAATTCCAACAACACCATTACTCTCTTTTATCGCTTGTAGCTGTTTATCAGTAAGATTTCTCGAAATTGGACAGATTGCGTGAACATTAGAGTGTGTGGCAACAATAGGTGCATCGCTTAGATTTGCCACATCCCAAAAACCTCTTTCGTTTAAATGCGTCGTGTCGATCATTATTCCCAATTCGTTACACTCGCGAACCAGGTTTTTCCCTGCTTTTGTAAGCCCATCACCTATATCGGGTGTAGCTGGATAGCGGAAAGGGACTCCATGTCCATACTTGTTTGGGCGGCTCCAAACTATTCCCAGAGAACGTAATCCAGCTTGATAAAGGATATGGAGGGCATTAAATTCTTCATCTATTGCTTCAGCGCCTTCCATATGAAAGATAGCAGCAATTACATTGCTGTTTAAACAATGTTCTAATTCTGCGGCATTTTTAACTACTTTTAATGTGCCATTCGATACAGATTCAAGTTTAAATAAGTTTGCAGCAAGCGTATTTGTGTAATTTAACGCTGACATTTGATTAATTGGTGGAGGTAACGGGATATCGTAGCCGTTTTTTGTTAAATATTTTTCCGGTTCTGCATCATAGTCCGAATTGGGAGTGAAAGCAGCAAAGAATCCCCCACAAAAATTTCCCCTTCGCGCACGAGGCAAGTCAATATGTCCTTTAGCGGTTTCAGAAAAAAATAAGCCCTCCATATCTTCTGGATCGTGCAAAAGTCTTAACAACGTATCGTTATGTCCATCAAATATAGGAAAGTCATTCATGGAAACATCTCCTTATCCGTTTAAGCTTAATCCTTAGTTTAGCATGCCATTTAAAAAAATAGTAGGTTCTAAAATTAGCGGTATTGGCTAGTAAAAGTTCCATAGTAATATAGTTCTTTTTTAATGCTTGTAACTGAAGCATATACTATTCTCCTATTAAATGGTGAATCATAGGTAGTTCATTCTAATCATTTTTTGAAAAGTTAGATTTATTTGATAAATAGTAGTAGATATTTCCATATTTCTTTGCTATTGTCAAAATAACTACATACATACGAAGGATTAACATCTATGACCTGAATATCTTGAGGGAAGGTAGGTGTTATTTTTTTAGTAGATTTGAGTGTGAGATTCATGTTGGCAAGTTGATTCAATTCGACATTAATCCTCTTTGAATTTGCACAAGAATGTTGGGTTCCCACGTAAGCTAATTTTCTAAAGGGAGGAAATATCATTGAAACATTACCGATTGATATCCATCATCTCGGTAGTCCTGTTCTTCATTATGTTTCCGTTATCTAGCTTTGCAAACCAAGAAAATAAAAAAGATGCAAGCAATGATGAAATTAGAGAAATCATCGAGGGGATGACACTTGAGGAGAAAATAGGTCAGCTCTTTGTTGTGCATGTTTATGGACAAACTCCTACTGATCCAGATTATGAAGACATTAATTTGCGTAATCATCGTGGCGGAAAAAACTTTCAGGAAGTTATTGAAAATTACCATGTCGGTGGAATCATCTATTTCAACTGGACAGGAAATATTGGCATGCCGCTTGATGCTGCACAAGTAAATGGATTATCAAACGGATTACAGGAAATTGCGATGGATCAAGATTCTTCCATCCCATTATTTATTTCCACAGATCAAGAGGGGGGAATTGTCCAAAGAGTAACAAGTCCGGGTACTATATTTCCAGGGAATATGGCGCTTGGAGCTACAAGGTCGGAGGATTATGGCACGCGTAGTGGCAGTATTATCGGAGAAGAACTGAACAGCCTTGGAATTAACATGAATTTTGCACCAACGGTAGATGTTAATATGAATCCAGAAAATCCAGTTATCGGTATTCGCTCATTCGGGGAGGATCCAAACCTTGTATCTAACCTTGGTGTAGCTCAAGTAAAAGCTTATAAAAAGGAAAATGTAATATCTACAGCCAAGCACTTTCCTGGTCATGGTGATACAGCAGTAGACTCTCATTATGGATTGCCAATTATCGATCACGATCTGGAAACACTGCATGAAGTAGATTTAAAGCCATTTAAAGAAGCCATTGATGCCGGAATTGAATCGATTATGACTGGGCATATCGTAGTACCGGCCCTTGATGATTCGGGATTACCAGCTACATTATCGGAACCAATTTTAACCGATTTACTTCGAGAAGAAATGAGGTTTGACGGATTAATTATTACGGATAGTCTAGGAATGTCGGGAGCAAACGTCGTACCACCTGAACGAGTACCGGTGGAGGCCTTTAAGGCAGGAGCTGATATTTTATTAAATCCGCCAAATGTTGAGCTTGCATTTAATAGTATGCTTGAAGCTGTTCAATCTGGAGAGGTTAGTGAAGAAAGACTGGAAGCGTCTTTATATCGTATTCTACATGCAAAAATGGACAATGGCTTGTTTGAAGATCCGTATACAGACTCAGAGGCTATTCAAAATATTGGAGTAGCTGAGCATTTACAAACAGCACAGGAAATTGCTGATAGAAGTGTAACGCTTGTTAAAAATGATAATAACGTGCTACCGCTTGAAGAAACGGAAAAAGTGCTAGTGACAGGTCCATCAGTAGCGAAGCCTGTTATGATATCAAATCTTTTACAGGAAAAAGGGATCAATACGAGTAGTTATCCTACAAGCACATCTCCTACAGACCAACAAATAGAAGAGGCAGTTGCACATGCTAATACTGTAGATAAGGTAATAGTAACTTCTTATACAGCTAATACGAATGAAAGTCAGCAAGAATTGGTTTCAGCATTACAGGCATCAGGCAAGCAAATCATTGTATCTGCCCATCGAAATCCTTATGATATCATGGTTTTTCCTGAGGTGGATGGGTATTTAAGTACCTATAGTTATTTAGAGGTTTCCATGAATGCAGTAGCAGATGTTTTAACTGGTAAACAAAATCCATTCGGTAGATTACCAGTTACCATTCCAGAGCTGTACGATATTGGTCATAGCCTAGATTATATTGAAACAGAGCTTAGTGCAGATGGAATGAAGGAGCTTGTTGCTGAATTAGTTAATCAAGGTGAAATAATAAACGGTGAACGAAAACTAACGATGCATTTAACGGCAGTTAGTCGATATGAGCAAACTGGATTATCAGATAAAGTAATTAAGCATATGGATAGTTTCCAAAGATTATTAGAGCATCAGCTTGAAAATGATGCTATATCAGAAAAAGCATTTAGTTATCTGGATACGCAGGCAATTCTTTTAATAGAGCATTGGCAATCACAATAATAATTGCAATTATCGGGGGTATTGTACGTTGTTATGGACAAAACAGAAAAGAAATCATAAACGATGGGTACAACATGTTCTTGTGCGTACTTTAGCGAGTATGTACATTCTCTTTATGATTATATGCCAGATTTCTTCACCTACTACTGCTTCATTTTCAGATTCATCCAAGGTTAGCGGTACAATTGTAGCCTATAAGGAAGATAAGAAGCCTAAATCAAATGAAGATGATCCTGTGAATACTGATCAGACACAGAAAGAATCTGTAAAAAATCAGCCTAATAAGGAAGAAGATAAATTAGATAACAAGGAAGCTTCGGAGCAGGGATCAGCAGAAGCTGATGTAGAAGAAGCTACAGAAAGAGAAACTGAAAAGAAACAGCCTAGTGATGAAGATAATGCTGTTAATAAAGAGGAATCCTCTAGTAAACCAGAACAAGAAAAACAGAGAAATAAAGCAGAAAAAGAGGTTAACGGAGAAGTGTCTGAACGGAGTGATTCTGCCAATGAAGAACAAAGCGCTACTAAAGAAAATCAGTAGTGGGTTAACGAGCTTACTATTCATATTTCTACTATGTATGCTATTTCTTGTGTTCATTTCTAAGGTGACAGGAAATGAAGGAAATCTATTTGGATATCAACTGAAAACAGTTTTATCTGGATCAATGGAACCTAAAATCGATACAGGCTCAATAATCTCCATTAAAACTGGCGGGGATATGACAAGGTTCCATAGAGATGATGTTATCACATTTAATACGAAAGATGACATGATTGTCACGCACCGAATTACCGAAGTATTAAATGATGGAGAACAATATATTACAAAAGGTGATGCGAATGACGGACACGATCTAAGTCCAGTACTTTCAGAGAATATCATTGGATATTATACAGGATTCACTATTCCGTATGTAGGGTACGTGATAAATTTTGCTAGTTCTCGTGAAGGAGCAGCCTTGCTCCTTATTTTGCCAGGATTTTTACTCCTAACTTACTCCTATATTATTATTCGTCGTACGCTCAGACAGGTGAAAGAAGTAATGGATGAAAAAGATATGAAGACTGGGAAAAAGACCCATTTTAATAAAAAAGGGGAGGATTTTCAATGAATATCAAAAAGCAATTAGGTATGGGAATGGTTTCAGCTGCATTAGGAATATCATTAATAAGTGGTGGTACATTTGCTTATTTCAGTGATAGCGAAACAACGAACAATACATTTGCTGCTGGTACGTTAGATTTAGCTGCCGAACCTACAGAAATTATTCAAGTAGAGAATATTAAACCTGGAGATTCGATGGTACGAGATTTTGAACTACAAAATAATGGAACACTCGATATTGATAAAGTATTACTTGATACAGATTATACCGTAGGAGATGCTAATGGTGATAATACCGCCGACTTTGGGGAGCATATTGAGGTTGAATTCCTCTATAACGCAGATAAATTAGATGAAGTAATCTACCAAACTACGTTAGCTGAATTACGACAGATGACCCCCGAGGCAGTGAATGAACATGTGTTTGATCCATTACTTGGAGAGCAAGGATTGCCAGTTGATTCCATTGATGATTTAGTAGTGAAGTTTAATTTCGTAGATAATGGTGAGGATCAGAATCAATTTCAGGGTGATTCTCTTCATTTAGAATGGACATTTACAGCAACCCAAGAAACAGGTGAAGAAAAATAACTGTTTATCCCGCATGTAGAGTGCCGTAGGACTCCCACTTTAAGTGCCAGAGTTAGTGAAAAATAGTCAAAGTGGGTGAAAAGGTACTTAGATGCCCGATTCGTTTAACTAATCTTCAGTAGGAGATGGAAGAAAACTCCTATTGAATGAAGTTTCACTTTATTTGAGGGGGGGATGACCGGTATGAGAAGACAAGGTAAATCATTCTTGCTTATTTTAATATTTGCCATATCTATCATATTCACTAACCTTGAGGTTGGACAAGCCTCTGATCAGGAATTAGTACCTGGCGAACCGGCCAGTGTCGATATGCTTGATAACCCATTACAAGATATCGATTATGCTATTGATCAAGCTATCGCTGAACAGGTAATGCCTGGAGCAGTTGTATTTGTTGCTAGAAAAGGGAAAATTGTAAAACACGAAGCGTACGGATATGCAGCACGATATACAGATGCAGATTTTACAGAGATGGAGCAGCCTATTGAAATGCAAAAAGATACGATAGTTGATATGGCTTCCATTTCAAAATTATTCACTGCAACAGCAGTCATGCAATTATGGGATCAAGGTATGTTTGAATTGGATGATCCTGTAGCTGATTATATACCTGAGTTTGCTGTAAATGGAAAAGAATCGGTTACTATTCGTCAGTTGCTCACACATACTTCAGGGTTTGCGCCGAGTCCTTCAAGTTCTCTTTATTTAATAGAAGGGGGGAGGGATGACCGGTTAGACTTCGTTTTGAATGAATCATTGCAGAATCCTCCAAATACAGAATATGTATATAGTGATGTTAATTACCTTACATTAGGTATATTGATCGAACGGTTAAGTGGAACGAGACAAGATCATTTTGTAGCTGATCACATCACAGACCCCTTAGGAATGGAAGACACCATGTATAACCCATCGTCTACACTACGAGAGCGTATTGCTGCTACTGAATATCAGCCGTGGACAAATCGAGGATTGGTATGGGGAAGTGTTCATGATGAGAATGCTTGGTCACTTGATGGTGTAGCTGGACAAGCTGGTATCTTTAGCACAGCAGCTGATCTAGCGACATTTGCACAAATGATGTTGAACAAGGGAGTATATAGTGGAGAAAGAGTACTGTCAGAACAAGCTGTAGAATTAATGAATACGAATTGGAATGACGCATTTCCAGGGCAAGATCAAGGATTAGGTTGGGAATTGAATCAGAGCTGGTATATGGATAACTTAGCAGAAGAAAATACGATGGGGCATACAGGTTATACGGGGACTTCGATTGTAGCAAGCCCAAATCAAGAAACAATCGCTATACTATTAACCAATCGGGTACATCCAACTCGTGAAACCGTATCTACAAATCCGATTCGCCGCAAGGTTTCTGAGCTTACTGCCGCAGCGATACATGCTTGGAGTGCAGAAAGTATGAAAGCGCAAGTAGAGATATTAGTAAGAAAAGGCGCCTTTACTAGTGAGCGAGCTGCCTATATGGTTAAACTTCACCTAACTGCGATTAGTAGATATGAAGAAATAAAAGATACTGAAAAAGTAATGAAGCATCTACAAGGATTTCAAGATCTATTAGACTACCAAAAGCAAAATCAATTGATTTCTGAGGATGCTTACACTACTTTGATAAATGATTCTGCATATTTGGTTAATAAGTGGAGATTGAAAGAGTAGTGAAAAGTAAGTTCCTAAGAGAATCATTTTCTATATGTGAAGTGAAAGACAGCTATGACTCACAAGTAATAAGGTGGGATTAGCTGTCTTTTTTGCTTCATATCCATATTGAAGTTGGAGAATTCCAGGAGGGGTGAATGATGAAAAAGGTAGTTGTAATAGTTTTAAGTCTAGCATTTATATGTTATACACTATCCATGGTTTTGGCAGATAGTACGAATGGAAGACTTGAAAATACGCAAGATGAATTAAAACTGGGTGTCGAAGTTTTATTAGATGAACAAAAAGAATTAATAGAGGGGAAGCGTGTTGGTTTAATTACCAATCCTACGGGAGTGGATCAAGCGTTAAATAGTATTGTTGATCGGTTACACAATGATCCTGCTGTAAATCTAACAGCACTTTATGGCCCAGAGCACGGCGTTCGTGGCGATGCACAAGCAGGAGAATATGTAGAGTATTATATTGACGAACAAACGGGCTTGCCAGTTTATAGCTTATATGGAGAGACAAGAAAGCCAACTCCAGAAATGCTAGAAAATGTGGATGTCCTGCTATTTGATATTCAAGATGTAGGAGCGCGTTTCTACACGTATATTTATACTATGGCTTATGCGATGGAAGCAGCGCAAGAGAATGGAAAAAAATTTATTGTTTTGGATCGCCCTAATCCATTGGGAGGGTATGACGTAGGAGGGCCCGTTCTTGATCCGGACTATGCTTCATTTGTAGGAAACTATCCAATTCCATTACGTCATGGATTAACTGTAGGAGAGTTGGCAAATTTATTTAATGAGGAATTTGCTATTGGTGCCGATCTAAAGGTTGTGGAAATGAATGGCTGGGAGCGCGGTATGTATTATAATGATACAAATTTAGAGTTTGTGATGCCGTCACCTAATATGCCGACGCTTGATACTGCTCTTGTATATCCGGGAGCAGCTTTAATTGAAGGAACTAATGTGTCAGAAGGACGTGGTACGACAAAGCCATTCGAATTAATAGGAGCGCCTTTTATAAACAGTACTGAATTTGCACAGGCTTTGAATGAATTGGAAGTACCAGGTGTGTTATTCCGAGCAGCTTCGTTTACCCCGATGTTTTCAAAGCATAGCGGAACACTTACTCACGGTGTTCAAATTCATGTTATCGATAAAGAAGCATATCAGCCAGTAATTACTGGGCTGCATATTGTAAAAGCAATTCATGACATGTATCCGGATGAATTTGCATTTCGGGCCGAAAATAGCTCCGGTATATCTTTCTTTGATAACCTAATTGGTAATGGGTGGGTCCGTGAAGCAATTGAAAATGGTGACGCAGTTGAAGAAATGGTGATAACTTGGAATCAGGAGTTAGAGAGATTTAAGCAAACGCGAAGAAATTATTTACTTTACAAAATACTTGTAGATAATATGCAAGCAGCTGTGGATAGGTTCACAGAAAGTGGTGCCATTGAAGAAGCTGCAAAGCGGAAATTAACAATGCATTTAACAGCAGTAGCTCAATATGAAAAGAAAGGACAAGCTGATAAAGTAAGAAAACATATGAAAGGCTTTAAGCTCTTATTAGATCAGCAGAAAGATAGTCAACGAATTGTAGAGGAGGCTTATAGCTATTTAATGAAGCAAGCCAACGATATGATTAAACAATGGCAATAAAGAACGAGGCTGAGACAAAAAGAATGAAGAAACGGTTAAAAACGAACGATAATTAGTTGAAATTAATCATCGTTCGTTTTTTGATCAGAATCATTCATTTAGCACCTGAAATAAGCGAGACTCCGGCGGTAACAGCACGAGTTCGAAGATCCACGTATTAACGTGTTTTTCTTTACCAAAGTTAGCTGAGGCCGTGCCACGAGTATAGTTTAACGGTGCGGCGATGATACTCCTATTGATAACATGATTATTCGTATTTTGAGTGAAGAAGTTGTGTTTGTCCCAGTCTCGTTTTTGAAGCAATATTTTAAACGCTATCCGAAGTAACTTTAAGCATTTATTCAAAGGAGATGTGTACAAATTGAAGAAAATTGCTATAGTTTTATTTTCATGCATCGTTTGTTTTCCCACTTTATCCATCTTTAGTGCTGCTGAATTTAATGACTATGTAAATGAAGAGGAAATACCTATTAAAGTGGCTACCTATAATATGGCTGCTGGAAGGGGAACGGATGGAAACTATCAGTTGGAGCGAATAGCTGAAACCATCCAAGAAACTGGAGCAGATATCATAGGTCTTCAGGAAGTTGATGTTCATTGGGGGGCTAGGAGTAACTACGACAATACCATTCAATTACTTGCGGAAGAACTGGATATGTATTACTATTTTGCTCCAATTTATGATATGGAACCAGCCCAAGGTAGTGACCATCGTAGACAATTTGGGGTAGCTATGTTAAGTAAATATCCCATTACAAATGCAGCTAATAGGCAAATCACCAGACTTTCTACTCAAGATCCTAATCCTGAGCCGAGACTGGCACCAGGATTTTTAGAAGCAGAAATCACAATTGAAGGAGCGGTGGTTCACTTTTATGTTACTCACTTAGACTATCGTTCTAATCCAGCAATTAGGGAAATGCAAGTTAGTGATATGAGTGCAATTATGTTAGAAAATAATTACAATATTTTAGTTGGAGATATGAATGCTAGACCGAATGCAGAAGAATTGCATCCGTTATTTCAATGGTATGATGATGCATGGCATATCAATGATGTGCAAGGATATACGTATCCATCGACAGCTCCTAACCGGAGAATCGATTATATTTTTACGTCACCTCGTATGAAGATAGACGCTGCTCAAGTAAACATGTCCAATGCATCTGACCATCTTCCAGTCACAGCAGATGTAACAATCCTTCGTGAAAATCACTCCTATTCGATAAGAGGAATGAAATCGCTTATAGACTATTATGAACAACGAGGGGAGTTAACAAATCAGCAGCTGATCAATCGAACTCGATTACACTTAGATATACTTCATTATTATGAGGAAAAAAATCGAAAAGATAAAATGATAAAACACTTGGACAGTTTTGTAGACTTGCTTACCTATCAAAAAAATCATCAAATGATCTCAGATGAAGCGTACGATGTACTTGTATCAGATACAGAATTTTTAAGAGCGTGCTGGAGTTCTGAAAAATAACAAACGTGTAGGCGATGTATACGTACATCGTCTTTTTGATAAGTTAAGAAAGTATAAAATCAGTGCAATGACTGCGTTAAGCCAAGTAGTTATTTTGAAATGTTTGATGTATATTGGCAATGCTCCGACTAATTACTTCGCTTTCGGCGGGCACGGCCTCAACTAACTTTGCAAAGAAGAACACGTTGCAAAGTGGATTTTCGGCTCGCGCTAATCCCGCAGGAGTCTACGTAATTAGTCTTCGCTATGAGAAGGTGCAACAATTCTTGTCATAAGTAATAGGTTGACTTTTTTTACAATGGGTAAAGTGAAAATCGCTATCCGTGAGTATAAAAGCAGTTGTGTTACTTCATGCTAGCGTTGTAGAGCCTGATGATAGCGAAGGGCGGCCACTTCAACTCCTGTGGGAAATGTTTGACCTGAAGATCCACTTTTTTGAGCGGGTTTTGCTAAAAAAGTTAGCTGAAGGACAAACCCCACGGAAAGGGAAGTGGGCAGCCGGAGTGTTGGTCAAGCAAGCAGTAGCTATTATTCCATAATAGCTACTAGAGGAAGCGTGAATCTGAGCATTTAGTGATAAGGACTGAGCGAATTTTGCTCAGTTTTTCTTATCGTTGAGAAGCTAAACCTCATCATTTTTAGATTAGATGAAATTTTCAGTTATTTATGTTAAGATGAAATCGTAATTATATCCAAACGCCAAGAAAAGGAGGAGAAACATGGAGTATGCGATTAGTGGATGGACTTTCTTTTGGTTTGCTGTTCCAATGCCATTGTTGGTAGTTTGGGCTGTCGTCACTTTTTTTACAGAAAGGGGGGATGAAGACTAATGAATCCCACAATCTTAACATTTATTGTTTATTTGATAGTGATGATCCTTATCGGAATTGTAACCTATCGTATGACAAATACATTATCTGATTATGTACTTGGTGGAAGAAAATTAAATAGCTGGGTTACAGCCTTCTCGGCTTCCGCTAGTGATTTTAGTGGATGGTTGTTAATTGGATTACCTGGTGCTGCATATGCTGCTGGACTTGGCACTTGGAGTTTATGGATTGCTGTTGGTTTAGCAATTGGTGCAATGATAAATTGGCAGTATGTTGCAAAACGACTTCGCATTTATACCGAATATACAAATGACTCCATTACATTACCCCAGTATTTTGAAAATCGTTTCCGTGATAACTCCCATTTGTTACGTGTTATTTCCGCTGTCTTTATTCTAGCTTTTTTTCTATTTTATACAGCCTCAGGCTTAGTTGCAGGTGCAAAACTATTCCAAGGAACCTTTGAAATGGATTATCACCTAGCATTAACTGTAGGTGCCATTATTATTGTTGCATATACGTTTCTGGGAGGTTTTTTGGCAGTAAGCTATACCGATTTTATTCAAGGTGCTCTAATGTCAGCTGCACTACTATTTACATCAATATATGGTTTGATTAAGATAGGTGGATTTGGGGAACTGTTTAATCAGCTTGGTCATATAACTCCAAGTTTAATCGATGCTTTTGCCGCTACAGATTATAGTCAAGCGGAAGGCATTCTTTGGGAATCTGCAGGTGCAATTGGGGCTGTTGGAATTATCTCAGCACTTGCGTGGGGGCTTGGTTACTTTGGTCAGCCACATATACTTGCTCGTTTTATGGCTATTCGTTCCCACAAAGAAGTGAGAAAAGCCAGGTTAATTAGTGTAACCATGGGTCTGGTCATTCCACTATATGGAGCACTCATTGTTGGAATGTTAGGGATCATTACATTTGACCAGCCACTTGCTGATTCGGAGCAAGTCTTTATTCAGCTTGTTCAAGTTGTTTATAATCCATGGGTAGCTGGGATCCTACTGGCAGCGGTTTTGGCCGCTATTATGAGTACAGTTGACTCACAACTATTGGTTTCTTCTAGTGCATTATCAGAGGATTTTTACAGAAGGTACCTCCGTAAAAATGCTAGTGAGAATGAGCTCGTCTGGGTTGGTCGTATTTCCGTATTAGTTATTGCATTGATTGCGGTACTAATCGCGTGGAATGAAACTAGTTCTGTACTTAATTTAGTTGGGTATGCATGGGCAGGTTTTGGTGCCACATTTGGCCCAGCAATATTGTTTTCTTTATTTTGGAGAAAAACTTCCCGAAATGGTGCAATAGCTGGCATTCTAGTTGGCGGGATAACAGTTTTTCTTTGGCCGTTAACTGGATCTGAACTGTACGAAATGGTACCCGGCTTTATTTTGTCTAGTATTGCCATTATCGGATGTAGCTTAGTTGGTAAGGGACCTTCCAATGAAATGCTCAAGGAATACGATAAAGTAACTGGCGTTAAATAAACTCTAGGAGTGGTACAACATGGTGCATGAAAAAATATATGGTAATACCCCTTGCTTTTTAGGTGGTTCAAAGGCAGATTTACATGACGAAAAAGTAAAAGAGAATGATGTTCTTATTTACGGAGTACCTTGGGAAGGTGCAGTTACATGGGGAGATTATACAGGTTGTGAATTAGGCCCAAAAGTCATTCGTTTAAACTCAGCTCGTTATTCTGGTTATCTACCTGAACTCGATAATGTAGATGTTTTAGAGCATTACAGGGTAGGTGATTTAGGAGATGTTGATGTTGTGCCAGCAGATACGGTAGAAACAATGAAACGAATTGAAAAATTCGCCATTAAAGTTTGGAATACAGGTAAATTTCCGATAGCTTTTGGTGGGGATCATGGGATAACCTACCCTATTGTTAAGGCATTAAGTGAAGATATTAATGGCAAAGTAGGAATAATCCACCTTGATGCCCATTACGATAATTATAAGGATTATGAAGGTGACCTTTATGCAAGAAGTACACCCTTCCATCGTATATATGAAAGTGAAAGTGTACGAAATGAAAGCATCGTGCATATGGGGATACATGGCCCACGAAACGCACCAGAGACTGGAAAGTATGCAGCAGAAGTAGGTGCGTCCACAATTACTATCCGAGATATTCGCAAATCAACAGATATAGCAGCACTTGCTAAGCATGCCTATTCCATTGCAAGTAAAGGAACAGAAGCTGTTTACTTAAGCATTTGCAGCGATGTACTTGATTTTGCTTATAATCCTGGTGGTCCTGTTGATGGGAATGGGCTTACTTCCTTTGAGCTATTGGAGCTTATTTATGCTTTTGCCAAACAGGGTGTTAGAGGAATGGATTATGTTGAAGTTTACCCACAGCAAGATACAAATGATAATTCTTCTCACTTTGTAACCTATGCAGTTCTTTATGCACTTGCCGGTAATATTATTCATGAACAGAAGCAATAGTGTAATATACAAGTCAGAATTTGGACTATAAGATCATTGATCTATAGAGTGAAACTTCAATCAGTCGGAGTTTTGTTTATCCCCACTTACCCATATTGGGTTCACTTTATTACTTGAAGTGGGGGACTGCCAGTTATATGTGGGATAAAAATCATTCAATGATCAGGTTCCCAAGAGGATAAGTTTCCTTGATAAAGGAGTGAATCCCAATTAATCGATAAATAGCTAACGTTTTCGGGTCGCTCCTTAATTCAAGGTTTAAAAAACACTTTCCAGATATATATACCTATTTTGAAGATGGGAATTCCTCCTATATACACTTGTTAGTTATAAGATTGCTTGTTACGATGACAATAATGTATGACAAAGGAGGAAACAGATTGACCAAACAGATGGTGGAAGATCTGTTGCATGCTATCACTGATGTCATGGAAGAATTAGAAGATGTAAAGACAAACAGTCGTCAGATTAATCAACTCTATACCAATCTAGAGTCAAGAATAGATCATATGGGGTTGCATATTGATGGATTAGAAAAAAATATGAAACGTATAGATAGAAAGATAGCAGTAGTAACAGAAGGTAGATTGGAAAGCGGTACAAAGAAGTTAATAGCACGAAAGGTTGTTTATTAAAAAGCGTGCATAAGCAGGCTTATTTTTTTATATTATTTAAAAGTTTCAAGGAATGAATCAGTTTCTATAAATTGAATATGTATGCACGTACCTATTCGTTTTCTTTTACATAGTAGTTTGGCATTCGTAATTATTGCTACATAGAAATGCTAATTTAGTATCCTATTATTTCTGCAACATTATATTTAGTAGTAGGAAGAAATTTAAAGGATACAGGTGAGTCTTCTCGAAATTTCATATTTTGTTCGGTTGTTGAGATAAATAGATGGTGGTATGCTTAGCATAAAAATATAGTGAAAAGGGGGAGAGGCATGAGTGAAATAACTTTACAGGACGTTTTTCAAGCAGTTATGGAAGTTTCTAATAACGTTAAAGTACTCCACGGAAAAGTAGATAAGTTGGAATTTAGAGTGGGAAAGGCAGAAAGTCACTTTGCAAATATGGAAACAACTATCAGCTCTGTAAAAAAAGAATTAAAAGACTTGAAAATGGAAATCAAGTCAGATATACGTAAGGTCGATAAGAAATTCACTATCCTCTGCAGCGACATGTTGGAAACAAAAACTGATGTTGCCTTATTGTATCAAAGTTAAAGTTCTTATAGCGTGCATAAGCAGGCTTATTTTTTTACGTGTTTTTTGCTATGATATGAAAAAGGGGGAGAGAAATGGAGAAGTCTTCCAACGTTTTCATGGAGAAGTTAAAGGATAATCGAACCCTTATTGGCAGCCTTATTTTATTTATTACATTACTTTGGGGCTATGCATGGGTACTAATGAAAGAATCATTACAATACATGGGACCATTCACATTTTCCTCATTTCGCTTTGGTGTAGGTGCTATTACGTTACTGTTAGTAGCATGGATCTTGAAGCTCGGATTGCCTCCAAAAAAATATTGGAAACATATTGTTATCGTTGGCATTCTGCAAACAGCTATTGTCTTCTTACTAGTCATGTATGCTTTACGATTTGTAGACGCAGGGAAGTCCTCTGTTCTCTTATACTCCATGCCAATGTGGAGTAGTTTATTAGCAGTAAAATTCTTAAATGAAAAATTAAGCTTAGCTAAATCTATAGGGCTATTTATTGGTATGCTAGGACTTTTAACGATTTTAGGATGGGATATTTGGATTGGTCAATCGCCAGAAATGATAATAGGTGAGATTTTAATTATTCTTGCTGCCGTTTCATGGGCAGTGGCAAATACGTATTACCGATTAAAACTTGAAAACCTATCGCAAATACAGGTGTCAGCCTTTCAAATGTTCTTTGGAGCACTGGCTATTATGATGGTTACCCTTTTCATGGAGCATCATGAACCGTTATTAGTAAATAGTAAAAGTGTATACTACATATTATTTACAGGTGTATTTGCATCTGCACTATGCTTTACATTATGGTTTTTAATTCTTAGTTTAGTAGATATGGTTACGGCGACGATATCTACATTACTTGTTCCCATGTTTGGGCTGTTATTTAGTAGTTTTCTGCTTGGTGAAAAAATGACTTTTGGGATTCTAGGTGGGTCAGGGATGATAATTATTGGAATTATCATTGCGCAGAAAAAACGAGTACATGATACGTGATGATTATATCATTTTGGCAATTTGATAAGGGAGAGTATTATATGGGAATAGCTACTATTTATAAGAGTGTGGATGGGAAAAATAAGATTCAAGAAGCCTATGAAGATTATTTAGAAGCCTTTTCACTGCGTTTGGAGCGTGCGTATGTCAAAACACGCTTTGGAAATACGCATCTGCTAATAACCGGGCCGAAAAACGCAAAGCCACTCATTATTCTACAAGGCGGAAATGCAATTAATCCAATGACATTATATTGGTTTAAGGAGCTTTTTCATCATTATCGTATTTATGCGCCAGATACAATAGGCCATCCAGGTTATAGTGACGAAACACGTATTTCTGCAAAAGATCATAGTTTTGCCAACTGGATATCCGATATAATGGATTGGTTTCAATTGGAAAAGAGTGCATTCATTGGTCCATCCTATGGTGCAGGTATTATTCTTAGGTTGGCTACTTTCCAGCCAGAAAGAATAGCTTGTGCCGTTCTTATTAATCCCTCTGGTATTCAACTTGGTTCAAAAAAAGATATGCTACGCCATGTAATACTTCCTTTAGTCTCTTATCATCGTAATCGTAGTGAAGCTAGCTTAACTACAATTACAAATGCATTATCTGCTGGAGTAATGACGGATCAGGATCGCCAATTGATAGGAAATATATTTTCGCACGTAAAATTGGAAAAGAATATGCCAAAATTAACAACAAGGAAGGAGTTAAGAAACTATCACTCCCCTACAATGGTTATCACAGGAGAAAGAGATATCTTTTTTCCAAATCGACGAGTAATGAAGTATGCTCAACAGATTATTCCAAACCTTATTAGCTACCATACCTTTGATATGGGGCATTTTCCATCAACAAGTAATCTTGAACAAATACAAACAGAGATTTATACATTTTTACAAGAGCAGTATTAATGTTATCTCTAAGATTTGAACGAAATTGGTTACAGCCTCTAGTAAGTGTTTAGTTTACAGGAGGCTGAACCCTTACAAGTGGGAAAAAATAGTTTAAGAAGATACCTAACTTTTGTAATTAATTATTGCTACTAAAAGAATAATAATCCAATAGAAATAGGTATGAAACTATATAATAATAGGATGACACAAAATCCCATTATATCTTTAACTTTTAATCCAGCGATAGCTAAAAGAGGTAATGCCCAGAATGGTTGGATCATGTTCGTCCATGCATCCCCCCATGCAACAGCCATCGCTGTTTTTGCTGTATCTACACCTAAGTCCAAAGCTGCTGGAATCATAATCGGACCTTGAACGGCCCATTGCCCGCCACCAGATGGTACGAAAAAATTAATAATGCCGGCACTAAGAAATGTAAACAGTGGAAAGGTAAACGCATTGGACATCTCAACAAACCATAGAGACATTTGCTCGGATAGACCAGAAGCAACCATCATTCCCATGATCCCAGCATAAAAAGGGAATTGCACAACAATACCACCGACATTTTTAACAGCGTGTGTTGCACTATTTAAAAATCGTCTTGGGGTGCGATGTAAGATAACTCCTAAGAAAAGCATAATAAAGTTAACAATATTGATATTTAAATCGAATCCGTTATTTATAAAAAAATAAATAACATATGCTAACCCCATGATGCCAATCAGGAAAGCTATCGTTTTGCTGTTTTCTAAACGGTCGGCAGGACTTTTATCTTCAACGGAATCTTTCTCGCTATTTTCGTCTATGTTATTTGTTTGCCACTCGGTTGCGTCAGAATGAATTAGTGGATGCCGTGCTTGCATTAAAAAGCGGTTGACAAAAGGTAAGGTGAATAATAGAAAACCAGCTATAAATAAATTAAAACCACTAAATAACGTTTCTGAAACAGGTACTATACCAATCGTATCTTCTAAGAAGTGGCCTGGTGTGGCAATTAATAATGGAATAGAAGCAGATAAGCCTCCATGCCACAGAAGAAATCCACTATAGGCACTTGCCATTAATACACGATAATCAACCGTTGGTACACGTTTCGCTACATGAATGGCAAAAAGAGCTCCAACTACAAGCCCGAACCCATAATTGATTAAACATGCTAAGGAAGCGATAAATGTGACTAATAGTATGGCCTGTGAAGGCGTATTTGCTAGATTACTAATCTTTTTTAACACAACTTTGACTAGTGGTGTATTTGCTAATATGTATCCAGTTACAACAATTAAGGACATTTGCATTGCAAATGCAAGTAAATCCCAAAACCCTGTCCCCCAATAATCAATCATTTGCATTGGAGAACTGTTAGTAAAGATAATTCCTAAAAGAAATACAGTGAATGTAAGTAGGATGGCAAATAAAAACGCATCAGGTAAAAAACGTTGTACCATTCGCTCACAAAATGCAGTGAAAGCCTTCATTCCTTTTCCTCCTTAAATTTTGTGAAATACTTAGCTTTCTCTTGAAAAGAAACCATAAACTTCCGAGTCACTCTATTATAATCATATGCTTCAGCTATAAAAATAGAAAAAATAAAAAAAACGTTTAAACATTGAAAGAATATGCCGATATAAGTAATGTAATCATAGAGATTAATGGTTACAGCCTTAACGTTAAGGACGACAGCACAGTGAATCTACTAATACTTGGTAATAACTCTATATGAGTTGTTATAGATGTGAGACATAAGGATGTGGCTCGCAAAAAATATACTTACATGGAGGTAAGGAAAAAATGATTATTAATCACAACATTGCGGCGCTAAACACGCACCGCCAACTATCAGGTAACAACAACGCAGTACAAAGCTCATTGGAGAAGCTCTCTTCAGGCTTGAAAATAAACAAAGCTGGAGACGATGCTGCAGGTCTCGCAATCTCTGAAAAAATGCGTGGCCAAATTCGTGGGCTAGAAATGGCTCAAAAGAACTCACAAGATGGGATTTCTTTAATTCAAACTGCAGAAGGCGCACTAAATGAAACTCATTCCATTCTACAACGTATGCGTGAATTGACAGTGCAAGCGTCAAGTACAGGTACTCAAGAGCCAGAAGATTTACAAGCAATCCAGGATGAAATTGATTCTTTAATTCAAGAATTAGGTGGTCAGTCTGGAAGTAAAGGTATCTCTGATCGTACAGAATTTAATGGAAAAACATTGCTTGACGGTAGCCGTACAGGTAGTGGTCAGTTAACTTTCCAAATTGGTGCTAATCAAGGACAGCAATTATCTATCGAAATCGGCGATATGAGCGCTAGTGGTTTAGGTGTTGCAGATGTTTCTGTAGTAGATGGTAGTGGTAACGCTCTAACTACTTCTGGATACGATACACTACTAGACAACATAGACAAAGCTGTAAACACTGTTTCAACTCAACGTTCAGCATTAGGTGCAGTACAAAATCGTCTTGAGCATACTATTAACAATCTTGGGGCTTCTGCTGAGAACTTAACTGCAGCTGAATCACGTATTCGTGATGTTGACATGGCTAAAGAAATGATGTCATTCACTAAGAATAACATCCTTACTCAAGCTGCGCAAAGCATGCTTGCTCAAGCTAACCAACAACCACAAGGTGTGCTACAACTTCTAAGATAAGTTACATTCAATGATGAGCTGTACGTTAAACCGACTTCATGATATGAGGTCGGTTTTTATTTTAAGTTAAGAAAGTATAAAATCAGTGCAATGACTGCGTTAAGCCAAGTAGTTATTTTGAAATGTTTGATGTATATTGGCAATGCTCCGACTAATTACTTCGCTTTCCGCGGGCACGGCCTCAACTAACTTTGCAAAGAAGAACACGTTGCAAAGTGGATTTTCGGCTCGCGCTATTCCCGCAGGAGTCTACGTAATTAGTCTCCGCTATGAGAAGGTGCAACAATTCTTGTCATAAGTAATAGGTTGACTTTTTTTACAATGGTTAAAGTGAAAATCGCTATCCGTGAGTATAAAAGCAGCTGTGTTACTTCATGCTAGCGTTGTAGAGCCTGATGATAGCGAAGGGCGGCCACTTCAACTCCTGTGGGAAATGTTTGACCTGAAGATCCACTTTTTTGAGCGGGTTTTGCTAAAAAAGTTAGATGAAGGACAAACCCCACGGAAAGGGAAGTGGGCAGCCGGAGTGGCGGTCAAGCAGTAGCTATTATTCCATAATAGCTACTAGAGAAAGCGTAAATCGGAGCATTTAGTGATAAGGACTGAGCGAATTTTGCTCAGTTTTTCTTATCTCTATTATTTAATTTTCTTCGTTATTTGCCGATAATAAAAGTGTAATTAGATAGGAGGATTTCATATGAAATTACTACATAAACAAACGTCCTATACGGTAGAAAATGACACTTCTGCAATTCATTTCATTTATGAAAAAGTAAATGAACTTATCCAACAAGAAAACACAGTATTCAGTCATTTAGTTATAGATAATCAAGAGGTTTATGAGGAGCATGAAGCATATATATCAAAACATCTTCAAGAGATTCTTCAAGTGGAAATTGTAACCCATAGTAAGCAGGAGATGATTTGGGAAACGATGGATTCTATTAATGATTATCTAAAACGTGCAATACCAGCACTAAAAGAGCTAATTGATGCTAGCTACCATACGTTTACGAAGCAGACATGGGAAGGGATTGATCAGTTAGCTGAAGGGATGCAATGGATCTTACAGTTTAACATGTTCACAAAAGCATCCAAAATAAAACCAGCTTATTGGGAAAATATTGAGGAGAGTGTTTCAACTTGTGAACAAGGCTTCAAAGCACTGATGGAGGGAATTGAAACAAAGGATACGGTGCTAATTTCAGATATATTATCTTATGAAGTCGTTCCTGCCTATGAATCGCTAGAGAATAATTTAGAAAAGTCACTAGAAGATAGGGAGTTATGCAAAAATGCTAATTGACAACATAGTATTGCTAAGAGCGCGATTCCCTGAAATTCGAAACTATTTTTTAGAGCATGAGAACAAGATAGAATTGAATCGACTAACCATCCTTGAATCAAAAACAGGAGCTAAAACAATTCGATACCAAACGACTGAAGGCAATCCGTTGATGATTCATAGTTTATATGATCCAATTCGTGAAGCAGAGCGAATTATAACTGCACATAGCGAGAGTATTATGGAAGATACACATGTATTTTTCTATGGTGTTGGGCTAGGATATCATATTGAAAAGTTTAAGGAAATGTATCCTAGCAATACGTATTCGATCTATGAACCTTGCCCCGAAGTATTTTTTGAATTGACACAACAAAGGAAACTTAATCAGCTAATAACAAAAAAAACATTACAACTTTATATTGATACCTATGAAAAGGAAGCAATGAGTTATTTAAAGGAATTTGTCTCTAGTAATCAAAACATTTATATTATCACTCTACCAAGTTACGAAAATCTCTTTAAGGAAAAAATGATACAATTTCGATCTAATGTTAAAAAAGTAATTACTAATCGTCGTTCGAGATTACATACAAATGAGAAATTCCAAAAAAGATGGACAATAAATAGTGTACATAACTTTAAATCTGTATTAACTACTCCTAATATGATGAAAGATATTAAGCTTGAGCAATTTAAGAGGAAACCGGCAGTGATTATCTCTGCTGGTCCATCATTAGTGGAAGATATGGAATTTATAAGGTACATTAAAAAAAATGAATTAGCAAATATTTTTTCCGTTGGATCTGCCATAAATAGTTTACTTGAGTATGATGTTATACCGGATGCAGTTTGTACGTATGCTCCTAGCGATAACAATTATAAAGTCTTTGAACGGTTAAATGATAGTGGTTTACATGATATTCCGCTAATTTATGGATCCAGTGTTGGATTTGAAACGTTGGAGAGATTTACTGGACCAAAGGTACACTTTATAACAACAGTAGATAATGTATCTCAATATTTTTTAGGTTCGCAAATTAATGCAAATGATTGTATTAATGATGCAACGTCTATTGCGGTATTAATGGTACAGTTATTGTCAGAAATAGGCTGTGATCCAATAATTTTTGCAGGACAGAATTTGGCATATAAGGATGATGAACTATATGCTAAAGGAATTGGCTATACACACTTGAAGAATGGATTTAATAAAGAGATTATAAAAAAGGGAGTTCCGATTAAAGATGTGTATGGTAATGAAATTAAATCAAATATTACGTTTAATAACATGAGAGAAAGTATTGAGCAAATTGTAACACATTATAAAGGCAATACCTTTATAAATACAACAAAAGGAGGAGCTGAGATTAAAGGAGTTCCTTTTTGTCCTATTGAACAAGTGATTGAAGAAGTTTTAACTCATTCAATAATCAAAGAAAAATGGTGGGAAACAGCAAATTCTTATGATCAAAGTGTATTGTCGGATAAATTAAATAGTTTAGAAAATTACATGCACCAATTTTACAATATTATTGAAAACATAAACAAATTGATTCGAAAATTAAATAAAAATATTGCTTTAAAAAATAGAATTAACTTGGAAAAAGCTTTTGGAGAATTTGATTATCTTTATTCTAATTTAAACGAAAATATGTACTATAGAAAATTTGTTGTTCCTTATGTACGAGTTCATGTGGATTTTCTAATTAATGAAATGAATCATATCGTTATGGAAGCTGATCCAATTAAAAAAGCAAATCATATTGTTGAACTGTTTACTAGGTTTATTCAGAATTGTAGGAGTGCAGGTGTAGAGTTGGAACAACTAATTAATGAACAAATAGATAGGCAATTAATTTCATCAAAGATAAATTAATTGAAATATGGTAACTAGAAGAGGTAACGAGATGAATACGATTAACATATTACATATTGCTAGTTTTAATGGGAATATTGGAGATAATGCAAATCATAATGGATTGAGAAATAAACTAGAAAAAATCCTATTTCCCAAGAAACTGAATTTTAAAGAAATTGAGATGAGGGAATTCTATCAATCATGGAACTTACGAGACTTTAACAGTAATGCGTTTATTGAACTTTGTAATGAATATCATTTGGTAATCATTGGTGGAGGGAATTTTTTTGAACTTAAATGGGATTATTCATTTACAGGAACGACTATAAATATAAGCAAAGAAACATTATTGAAAATTAGTACACCAATATTGTTTTTTGGCTTGGGATGTGATATTGCTAAGGGTGCAAGTGAAAATGCTATTTATAAATTTGATGAATTTTTATCTAACGTAACAAGCTCTGATAATTATTTAGTGTCTGTTAGAAATGATGGCTCCTATCAAACATTACAATCGTTATACGGAACGAAGTATAACGATAAAATATATCGGATAGCTGATGGAGCTTTTTTTATGACTACTGATACGTATGACTTTCCTGAGTTACAATGTAATTATCAGTCAATTGGAATCAATATTGCACGTGATATGGAATCTATTCGATTTAATAAAAATATTACCTATAAAGAATTCATCAATGGATTTTCAACTGTATTAGATACATTTCTAGAAAACAATAAATTGTATCAAATAATTTTAATTCCACATATATATAGCGATCTAACCGCTATTTCTGATCTACTTAATTACTTGAATGATAAACATAGAAGAACAAGAGTGAAAGTTGCTCCATATTTAACAGGGAGAGGCTCAGAAAGTTATATTTTTGGATTATATCAACAATGTAAATGTATATTAGGAATGAGGTTTCATAGTAATGTCTGTGCTATTGCCCATAATATACCAACTATAGCACTAAGTAGTTATAAAAAGATAAATGATTTATACCGTGAGTTATCTTTAGAAGATAGATTAGTGAATGTAAACGAGAGAGGGTTTGAAGAAGTATTGTTAAGCAAGCTTAACAATACGTTGAAAACACTAACTACATTATCAAACGAATATGCCTATAAAAATGAACAACTTAAAAAGCAAAATGATTCTTTTTATTGTGATCTAAAGAATTGGCTAGAGAGAAAGGGAATTTTATAGTTAATTTTATTCATAGAACAAATTGTAACATGCTACAGCAATATAATGGTAGCTCTAAATACTCCCAAGCAGACAGATTAGTATCAGCTATCTACTTGGGAGTATTTCAGTTATCTTTCATGATATAAATCATAGAAAAGTTCTACATCTTTTAAATCGTCTATATCCAAATCGAATTTTTCTTCCATGATATATGAATATTTGTTATCATTTAAGCTAGTATTGCTGTGAAGTGTAGCAGTATTATTTATATAAATTGCTCCATTTACTTTATACACCTCAGGAAAGTCCTGCCTTCTTAATGTACTCGTCTTGTTTATGATATTTTCTAATTTATTGTTCTTGTTTATAGTTCTCATTAAAATTGGGTGCTCTTTAACTTTTGTAACACTAACAAGACTTTCATGGTTATTATTAATAACACTTTCAATAGCCTCATCTATATGCCAATGTTTTCGTAGTGGTTGTGTTGGTTGTAAAACGACTACATAGTCGTAATTATATCCACGTTCTTTTTGTTTTTCCACAACATGCATAACTGTATCAATGGTTCTTGAATGATCTTGCGCTAATTTTTCTGGTCTTAGATATGGAACGTTAGCGCCAAGATTGATGGAAATTTGCGCTATTTCTTTATCATCAGTAGATACGATTATTTCATCTAAATAGTTTGATAACAGGGCTTCATCAATTGTATATTGTATTAATGGTTTATTGTGAATCGGTATGATATTCTTCCGTGGGATACCTTTAGAACCACCTCTTGCTGGTATTATAGCTAAAATTTGTTTTCCTTTATACATTTGTTACACCCACTAAATTGGTATCTATAAATTTTTTTTGTATGGGAATATTCCATATACTTTCATCCTCTAGTAGGTTAATAAATTTCTTATGACTAGTACCGTCACCAAAATTTAAATTTCTACTAGTTGGATGTTTAATGGAAGATATGGCATTTCCAATTTGTTGCTTTTCTTCCTCAATACTAATGATGATATCTTGAAATTTAGTAGGGTCATACCTTCCCTGCTGTCTGTTTCCTATATTTATCGATGGTATGCCATAAATACTAGCTTCTCTAATCCCAGCACTTGAATTTCCAATTATAAACTGTGCATGTTTAAGTAATGTTAAGAAATATTCAAATCGCATGGAAGGGTAGACTTTAATATTATCAATCTCTTTAAATCTATTATATTCTTTAATAATAATATGGTTGCCTTCATCATTATTTGGATAAATTACAATAAAATTCTGATTTGATTCAATCAGTGAATCTACCAGGTTGTTAACGTGGCAAGATAATTTATCTAATTCTGTTGTTACTGGATGATACATTACGATAGCATATGCCCCAAAATTAATATCATATCTATCTTTAACCATTGCCAATGACGGTAAATCATCAGAAAGCATTATGTCAATATCAGGTGAACCAATAATATGTATAGTTTCTTCTTTTTCACCTAACTGTAATATTCTTCTTCTCGCTTCTTCATTACTTACTAAGTGAATATGAGAGAATTTGGTTATCGCATGCCGAATTGATTCATCGATAGTTCCTGAGACTTCTCCACCTTCAATGTGTGCAACACGAATATTATTAAAGGCTCCGACTATAGCTCCAGCTAATGCTTCTAGTCTATCACCATGTATGATAATTAGATCAGGTTTATTTTCTTGTACGTAGTTACTAATTCCGGAAATCGTATTGCTTAGTGTAATATCCATGTGTGATCTATCGTTCTGGTTAATGTACAGGTACATATTCTTAAATCCGTCTTTTTCTATTTCCTTCCATGTTGAACCATATTTCTCTAACATATGCATACCAGTAACAAACACGTATAATTCAAAGGAATCACTTTTTTCAACTTCATTCATTAAAGATTTAATTTTCCCGTAGTCTGCTCGAGTACCTGTAATGAAAAGTATTTTCTTTTTTTTACTCATTTCCATCAGTTTATATCACTCCATGACAAGTGCTCATCTATATCTATATCTCGATTAACGGTTTTCCCAAGGATATCTTTGTAATGTTCCGCTTTTATATCTCCTGTACCTGGTCTTTTAACCCAAATATTGTCTTTTGTGAGCGTATTACCAGATTTTAGTTCTTTGGTAGTAACAACTGTTGCAAAGGCAAAATCAATTGTTACTTTTTCTTCATCTGCAGGTTTTTTGTCTCCTCCCCGCATTTTAAATATTTGTGAAGTTCCTTCTATCAATTCGCCTAGTTGATTTGGATCCATGGAACAAACAATATCAGGTCCTTTTCTAGACATACGATCTGTAAAGTGTCTTTCTAAAATAGAGGCACCTAATGCGCTAGCTGCTAAACAAGCATTATTATTAGTAGTATGATCGGAAAGTCCGATAATAGCATTAGGGAATTCCTTTTCCAATTGCTCCATACCTCCAAGTCTTACAAGTTCAGGAGGAGTTGGATATAAGTTTGTGCAATGCAATAGAGCGTATGGTATATTGTTTCTTTCTAGAATAGATACGGTTTTCTTTATACTGTCAATATTATTCATTCCTGTAGAAACAATCATGGGTTTGCCAAAGGAACAAATGTGCTCAATTAATGGATAATTATTACATTCTCCTGATCCAATTTTGTAAGCTTGAACATCCATTGCTTCTAATCGATTAGCTGCGGCTCGTGAAAATGGAGTACTGAGGAAGATCATTCCTTTACTTTCAACATAGCTCTTTAGCTCACGTTCATCTGCTTCATTTAAGGCACATCGCTCCATCACCTCATAAATGGAAACGTCTGTATTTCCTGGTATGACGTTTTTAGCTTCTTTACTCATTTCATCAGTAACCACGTGCGTTTGATGTTTAATTATTTCGGCACCCACATTATAAGCAGCATCTACCATTTTTTTTGCAATATCTATATTCCCTTCATGATTAATACCAATTTCTGCAATAACTATAGGTTTGAAATCTTTACCAATTTTACGATTTCCTATTTTTAAGTAAGGGTGAGTCATGGTTATACCTCCGTATAGGTCGTTGTTACATTCCCTTATATTAGGGGGAATGTTTAATCATGTATTTCTTTTTATATCGACAAATTACTACATATTTAAAATGTAGTTAAGAAATAAAATAATACCAGTCCCTATAAATTCATTACAACTGATCGATTTATCACTTTTAGACAGTAGGTTTTTAACTAGCAAACTGTTATATGGGCGGTTTCTTGATCTAATAAGTAAAACCAATTTTATTAATTTTTGTATTCAAAAAAGGGCTGCTTTTAAGGCAGCCCCTTCGGAAGTCAATCCATTAACTATAAGGATATTGTCGTGCTTTATGTTGTATACTAATCCATTTAAATGTTGTGAAGGCATCTAAGCTCCACTCTCCATTTAATCGGCCAAGTCCAGAATTTTTCACACCACCGAAGGCAACATTTGGTTCGTCGTTAATCGTACCATCATTAATATGGATCATACCAGTATCCATTTGCTTTGCGAGCTCTGCTCCTCGTTCCACATCTCTTGTGTGAATGGCTCCACTTAATCCATAATCACTTTTATTGGCATAAGCAATAACCTCTTCATCACTGGAAACTTTCATTATCGATATGACTGGAGCAAATAGCTCCTCATTTGCTAATGTCATGTCTGGTGTAACATCTGTAAATACTACTGGTTCCACAACATTTCCTTTAACTCCTCCGTGGACAATCGGCGTTGCACCTTCCTCAATTCCTTTTTCAATCAAATTCACGGTATTTTTCACTTGTTGCTCATTGATAAGTGGTCCAATAATTGTAGTTGGATCACTTGGGTCGCCGCAAGTTAATGTTGATACTTTTGCTTGATATTTTTCTACAAATTCGTCATACACGTCTTCATGAACAATTAAGCGATTTGCAGACATACAAATTTGTCCTTGATGGGTGAAACGACTAAAAACTGCAGCACTTACTGCTAAATCCATATCAGCGTCGTCAAGAACAACAAGAGCACTGTTACCACCTAACTCTAAATGAGCTTCCTTTAAGTTTTTTCCAGCCACTGCACCGATATGTTTTCCAACTTTTGTAGATCCAGTAAAAGAAATAGCTCGTGGAATTGGATGTTCCACAAAATAATCGCCAATTTCAGCAATTTCCGTAGTAATGACATTTAATAATCCCTTTGGTAATCCAGCGTCTTCAAAAATTTTGGCAATCATTGTTCCACCAGTAATCGCTGTATGCTCATGTGGTTTCAATACGACGCCATTACCAGATGCTAATGCTGTAGCTACTGATTTCATGGAGAGAAAGAATGGAAAATTAAATGGACTAATTACACCAACTACTCCAACAGGTACACGATACACTCTATTTTCCTTATGATCAATTGGTGAAGTTAATATTTTTCCATCCATACGAAATGGAAAAGTGGAAGCCTCTTTTATTATATTTGTTACGAGCCCGATTTCGAATTCAGCCTTTAGTCGGGTTCCACCAATTTCTTCAATAATAATGGATACAATCGATTCATGGTTGCTTTCAATGAAATGTACAGCCTTTTCAAACACTTCTCGCTGTGTAGTTGGATTAGTATTTGCCCACTGTTTTTGTACGGAGGCTGAAGCTTGATAAGCCTGATTCAAATCATCTGTAGTTGCAGCTTTGTAAGTAGCAATAATTTCTCCGTTATATGGATTTTTATTCTCCATTATTGTGGTTGATGAACCCTCACGCCATGTTCCGTTAATGTATTGACTGTTTAATTTTTTGAAATCCATTTGTATCACTCCTTGTTTAATTTTTTAGTTGAATGTTCTCTTTCGCTAATTGTGCCAATGTGTGTATGTTCCCATTTATTTCCTGCATTGTGGCAGTTAGCTCTTCGATCGCTGCCGATTGACTGTCTGATTCTAAGTTGGCATCCTGAATATAGGTATCGAGATTAGATATTACTTCCTTAATATTATCCGTAATGGTGTGTATTTCTGTTACCTGGTCTTTTGAATTAGCTGCCATATTTCTAATTTCATCTGCTACAACAGAAAATCCTCTTCCGTGTTCCCCAGCTCTCGCTGATTCAATTGCTGCATTAAGCCCTAATAAATTACTTTGATCGGCTATCCCCTTGACAACATTTGATACTTTTTCAATGGTATCAACGCGATTTGTGACTTCTGTAGCTTTTTCTGAAATAAAGGACATGTTACTGGCAAGCCCGGTAATGGACTCAGCCATATCTTGAATCGTATTAGTCACATCATCAAACACGGCAGATAAATTTGTTGCAACTTCCGATAGCTGATTTGCTTTTTCAACACTTAGGCCTACTCCTACACCACCAATAACATTTCCTTCTTCGTCGTGTAGAGGAATAGCTCGAGCAATTAGGTTTACGCCGAATAGTTCTGCAGGGACAATGGCTGCTTGATTTTTATTCTCTAAAATAGCATTTGTAACAATATCCCCTTCTACTAAAGGGTCACCAGGATTTACATTAAGCGAGAATGTTTCCGCTGGAAAGTTGATCACTAACTTTTCTGTATCATAAATTCCAATTGTTATATCATCATTTATTAAGCTTTGTAAAAATGGTCCAACGGTGACAAAAGATTGTAATAATGGATGAATATTTGTTTCTGCTAATTTTTCAGCATTGGCAAAGGTCATATTTTTCACTCCTGTCTTTATTTCAATTTGTTGTTAATAATTGTACGTCATTATTATCGGTAAAAATGCCTAGAATTAAAGAGACATAAGAAATTATTAACAGTTTTTACACATATGCAATAGATATATAGACTTATAAAAAAGCACATATTTCCAATTTTATCTTTATCATTTTAAAAATCCTGCCGATAACAATGGTATACAAAAATGAACATGACATGGTTGATAAGGGCAAACTTTTCGAAAGGGGAGGACGCAAAGCCTAGGGTCTAAGGATTCTATCTATGATCGCCTGGTTGCCAAGTATTTTCTTTTATTTGTTTCTTCTTATATAGAAGTGACACTTTTCCTACATCAGCTAGGTGAGGTGTTCACAACTATAAATAAAAGAGGTTTTTTGGCTATTCGTTATCAGGATAGCTTTTTTGATGGAAAGTTATGTAATTTGAACAGGAGGATTAAATGTGGACAAAACATCTATTATAGGAATCTTTTTAGGAATTATTGCAGTTGGCGTAGGAATGGTATTAAAAGGAGTTGATCTGGTTGCACTCGTTAATCCAGCGGCTATATTAATTATTTTTATAGGTACTGCTGCATCTGTTTGTATTGCTTTTCCAATGAGTACACTTAAAAAGATTCCAGCTTTAGTGAAAATTATTTTTTCGGATAAACAACAATATAATCATAGAGAAGTAGTTGAGATGTTTACACAATTAGCTGATCAAACGAGAAAAGAAGGTCTATTGTCATTAGAAAAGCAGCTAAAGGAAATTGATGATCCTTTTTTACAGTCTGGCTTACAGTTTGTAGTAGATGGACAGTCTCCTGAGTTTATTCGAGAAGTTATGCTAGAGAAAATTAATGCTATGGAAGACAGACATCAGGAGGGAGTTGCTGTTTTCTCTCAAGCAGGTACATATGCGCCGACCTTAGGTGTGTTAGGGGCAGTAATTGGGTTGATAGCTGCATTAGGTGATATGCAGAATATGGATGTGCTTGGACATGCTATATCCGCTGCGTTTATTGCCACTTTGTTAGGTATTTTTTCAGGATATGTACTTTGGCATCCTTTTGCAAATAAGCTTAGAGAAAAATCGAAAAAAGAAGTGCAAATAAAGGAGATCATGCTGGAAGGAATGTTATCTATTACAGTTGGTAATTCTGCAATGGTTGTACAAGATAAACTAGGCTCGTATTTGTCAACGAAGGAATTTGCTTCCTTAAAAAAGGATGAGACAGATGCGTAGAAATAGACAGCGAAAACAACATCATATTGATGAATCATGGTTACTTCCCTATTCCGATTTATTAACATTATTGCTCGCTCTATTCATCGTATTATTTGCAATGAGTGAGGTTGATACACAAAAATACAAAGAATTATCACGTGTGTTTCAAAATGAGTTTTCTGGAGGACAAGGTATCTTAGAGGAGAGTAATCATTCTATTGAACTCCCAAATAAAGTTGATGAGGACAACAAAGAAGAAGAGAAACAATTAACACCAAATGAACAGGAACTAAAGGATTTACAAGAAGTACAGAATCAAATGAATAAATATATTGCTGAAAAAGGGCTCCATGATAAATTAGACACAAAACTGACAGATGAAGGATTGTTAATATCTATATTAAACGATATATCATTTGATTCTGGGAGTGCTGAAGTTTCGACGAATGGTAAGCAAATTGCGGAGGAAGTATCAGAGTTTCTTTATACGGACCCGCCCCATCAAGTGGTAGTTAGTGGTCATACGGATGATCGCCCAATTAATTATGCCGAATTTACTTCAAACTGGGAATTAAGTGTGACTCGAGCTGTCAATTTCATGCATTTATTATTAAAAAATGAAAAACTAGATCCAACTAAATTTAGCGCTAAAGGGTATGGACCGCATCAACCAGCTGTACCTAATTCAAGCGAGAAAAATCGCGCGAAAAATAGACGAGTTGAAGTTCTTATATTACCGAATTATGAAATTGATACACAGAACATTGATCGGAATAAAAACAACTAGTTTTGTAAATCAGGAGGAACAGAATTGAAAAAAGTATTGACATTTAAGAGCATAAAAATGAAGTTGTTCGTTGCGTTTTCTGTCATCATCATATTGGTACTATTGCTAGGCATTACAAATTTTATTGGTATGAAACAGAGCAATGCAAACACAAAAGAGATAATAAAAGAAGAAATGCAGCTATTAGTGGCAGATGAACAGCTGGCTATAAATATGGCTGAACGGACAAGTCAAATCCGCGGATATTTGTTATATGGTGAAAATAAATACAAACAGAACTTTAAGGATACAGTGGAAGAAACAATCAAGCTTGAGAATTTTGTGTTGGATCACGCAGATTCAAAGCAAGTAAAATCTTTAATGGATAAAAAAATTGAGTGGGGCCATCTAACGGATAAAGTTTTTAAGGAGTATGATAGTGGAGACAAAGAAAAAGCAATGCTCATTATGACGAGCCAGGTGCAGCCACTTGCAAATGATTTGATAAGTGGATTTAAGGATTTAGCAGCAGATAAAGAAAGAACTATCAATAGCATGGGAGAGTCGATGATTGAAACAGGCAATTCCTTACTTATAATTGGTATAGTGGTTACTGCAGTAGTCATTATACTAGGAGCCTTGATTGCATTAATTACATCAAATTCAATTACGAGGCCATTGCAATTAGTTAAGCAGCGAATGAATATTATTGCCGAAGGAAAGCTTAACCATGAACCGTTGGTGGTTAAAACAAAAGATGAAATTGGGCAACTGACCAATGCAGCTAATACCATGAATGCTAATTTAAAGGAACTCCTATCTAAAGTGAAACAAGTTTCTTCAAAAGTAAATGACCAAAGTGAAGCATTAACACAGGCGGCTAATGAAGTTCAACAAGGTACAGAGCAAGTTGCTGTAACTATGCAGGAATTAGCATCAGGTTCGGAAGGACAAGCTAGTCATGCAGGAAACTTGGCAAGTATGATGCATGATTTTGATCGAAGTATTCAGGAAGTAAATACGAGTAGCGAAATGATTCAGAATGCTTCTATTGAAATATTAGATCAAACGGAAGCTGGACAGGTTACTATGGTATCTACAAAGGACCAAGTTAGGAAAGTTGATCAAATTGTGAAGGATGCTGTCCAGCGAGTAGAAGGATTGGATACTAAATCGCAGCAAATATCTAATTTAGTAACAGTAATTAGTGACATAGCAGAGCAAACAAATCTACTTGCATTGAATGCAGCAATTGAAGCAGCAAGAGCAGGTGAACATGGCCAAGGTTTTTCTGTCGTAGCGGACGAAGTTCGAAAGCTTGCAGAACAGGTTTCCTCGTCGTTAGATGAAATAACAAATGCCGTGGGAGATATTCAATCAGAGTCACAATTTGTAGTAACTACCCTACAAACAAGTTATCGAGAAGTAGAAGAGGGAACAGGTCAAATGGAGTCGACCGAAGAAACATTTAATACGATCTATACCTCTGTTAAACATATGACCGAACAAATTAGAGCAGTGAAAAATCACTTAGTAGGAATTGCTGAAAGTAGTAAAGAAATGAATGGTTCAGTAAGTGAAATTGCAGCTATTTCACAGGAATCAGCAGCTGGTGTGGAGCAAACTTCTGCTTCGACTCAACAAACCAGTAGTTCAATGGAAGAAGTTGCCGCTAACGCTGACCAACTAGCGGATTTAGCTGATGAATTAAATATGTTAATTAAACGATTTAATTTGTAGTATTATACAGGTTAAAGAAAGTAATACATGGAATGAATCTTGTTGTATATAAATAAAGAGATACTACCCCAGATTGGAGTAACAGCAAGCTCCAAACAAGCGGAATAAATAGAAAAACATGGTAATATATCATGTTTTTTTATTATGTAAAGCTAAGGGATCAAGGGTTCGACAAATAATGCCAAAAAAAGTCACAGAAAAGTCTTTGACCAAATAGGAGGATTGCGTTATAATTAAAAATCGTTATTAGCTAAAGATATAACTAAACAAATTAAAAATTGAGATTTAAAATTAGAGGTGAAAAAAGTGAAGAAATTAGTATCAACAAAAATGGGGTTCTTCGCGGTTGCACTGGTTTTATTTTGGATAAAAACGTATACGATATATAAATTTGAATTCAATCTAGGTGTAAGTGGGGCAATGCAAGAATTTCTATTATTCTTTAATCCTCTCAGTTCTGGATTAATTTTTCTCGGACTAGCCTTATTTGCAAAAGGTAGAAGAGCAGGAATATGGATTATCGTAATAGACGCAATTCTTTCATTTATCTTATATGCAAACGTCGTGTTCTATCGCTTCAATAGTGATTTCATTACCATTCCTACGTTAATGCAGACAGATAACTTTGGAAGTATTGGTGGAAGTATTGCTGATTTAGCTCAAATGCATGATTTGCTGTATGCAGTCGATATCATTTTACTAATCGTATTGTATACCACGATACGTAAAGGTTGGTCAGTAAGTCGTATACAACTCCGTAAGCCATTTATGGTATTAGCTGCAGGTGTATTAGCTTTTACTATTAATCTAGGATTAGCAGAAGCTGACCGTCCACAGTTATTAGAAAGAACATTTGATAGAAACTATTTAGTGAAATATTTGGGAGCATTTAACTTTACCATTTATGATGCTATTCAAAGTGCTAAAACGTCAACTAGACGTGTACTAGCAGATAGTAGTGACATCGTAAAAGTAGAGAACTACACGAAATCGAAGTATGCAGAACCGAATGAAGCGTATTTTGGTAAGGGTGAAGGAAAGAATATTATTAAAATTCATTTAGAGTCTTTTCAATCATTCTTAATTGATTATAAGCTACATGGAGAAGAAGTTACGCCATTTTTGAATTCTCTCGTTCATGATCAGGAAAAAGGCTTCACATATTTTGATAACTTCTTCCATCAAACAGAGCAAGGTAAAACAGCTGATGCAGAATTAATTACAGATACTTCATTATATGGGTTACCACAAGGAGCAGCCTTTGTTACTAAAGGTAGTAACACTTTTCAAGGGCTACCAGCTATACTAGGACAACAACAAGGTTATACAAGTTCTGTATTTCATGGAGATGGTAAATCATTTTGGAATCGTGATGAAGTATATAAACACTTAGGTATTGATGAGTTTTATCATGAAGCGTATTTTGATATGAGTAAAGAAAATGTTATTAATTATGGCTTAAAGGATAAACCATTCTTCGAAGAATCAATGCAATACCTTGAAGAAATGGATCAACCATTTTATGCCCATATGATGACTCTAACTCACCATCATCCGTATCTCATTGATGAAGAAGAGGCAAGTATTGAGCCAGCTGAAACAGGAGATGGTTCTGTTGACAGATACTTCCAAACAGCTCGCTATTTGGATGAATCGTTAGAACAATTCTTTAATGATTTGAAAGAAGCAGGTTTATATGATGACTCAATTATTATGATCTATGGAGACCACTATGGAATATCTGATAACCATAACAGGGCAATGGCCGAGATTACTGGAGAAGAAATTACTCCATTGAAAAATGCTGATTTACAGCGTGTGCCCTTCATGATTAAGGTGCCAGGAGTAGAAGGGCAAGGTATTAATCATGAATATAGTGGCCAAATCGATGTTATGCCAACGCTACTGCATATTTTAGGAATTGATGCCAGAGATTACATTCAATTTGGTACAGACATGTTTTCAGAGGATCATAAAGATTTCGTCCCATTTCGTAATGGTAACTTTATGACAGAAAAATATAGTTATGTTGATGGGAAATACTACGATAATGCAACAAAAGAGGTTATTGAAGAGCCTACTCCAGAAATGAAAGAAATGCATGAGACAGTTATGAAGGAGCTAGAGCTTTCCGATGAAGTGTTGTATGGTGACCTATTACGTTTCTATACACCAAATGAAGATTGGCAACCTGTAGATGAAAATGAGTATTTCTACGGTGGACCAGATGATGAAAATGCAAAGGTAGAAGAATAAAGAAAAAACTGGGAGACTATACTAAGCCTCCCAGTTTTTTGTTTAGGTTATAATTTTCTAAATCAAGAGTAGGACAACTATATGGTGTATATGCTCATTTTTTACAGTAGCTATGAAAGAACTTAATTTGACCTGATAATTATCTGAAAAATTAACAAATAACCATTTTAACATAGAATCCTACCAAATGCATTACATCGTCTGTTAAAAGTTACATACAATAAATTATACAAGCATTAGATGCTTGGTGTATATCATATAGCAAGGAAACCTAAATTAAATGCAAACAAATGTTCTGTTTCGAGGTATTTATTTTATAATGTATGATATACTAATTAACAGATAACGTTCTTTTAGGACAATCGGCTAGCCCTATTTTTTTCTGAGGGGGTGAGCCAATTGAACATTTATGAAGTGTTTATGGTGATGTTTTCGTTTGGCACCTTTTTGGTAGCTTTCTTGACTCTGATCATACGGATCATCAATAAAAAATAGACCTCCCTTTAGCCTTACATGCATGGAGAGGCCTATTTGCGGAAAGCCGATCCCTAGGGGAACTGCTTATCTTTGACCACAGTTGCAGCTGTGGTCTTTTTAGTATATGCATAATTCTACCTATAGTATACCATAAAACAAGCATATACACAGAATTTAAACAGGAGCAAGAATGGATGAACACCTAGTGATTATGATAGTTGTATAACTTATAACATGTTTATGAAAAAAGTTCATAATTTTGTCACAAATAAACAAAATTTGCAGACTTCGTCAAAATGCTTAGATGAAATCATGATTTTCATTGATTTTATGACAACAATTGATTGAATTCGACGAAATAAAACGCTTGTCACTAGTAATATACCCTTCAATTCGACATTAATGTCAAAATTTAAAATGCTTGACTACTATGAGATAATGAGTATATAGTCTTAGATATTTAGAATTATTAATGGATAGGAGGTTTATTTTAGAATTAAATAAATTGTAATACCTCTACTATGTACAACCTGTTCTTACAAAAAAGGGGGAATGAATAAGGAGGATTATATGAACAAGTCTAGATATATGCTTTCTGAACATCAAGCAGAGAAAAATTTACTTCCAAAAAATCATATAGCAAGTTGTTTTTCTCCCTATCATAAAAAACAATTAATATTTTCATCAAATGAATTCAATTACTTGTGTTGCTGTAAATATATGGAGAGAGTTCAGTCTAAAATGGTTGTATGTCAGCTTGAATGGATAAGTACATATGTTTTAACTAATTGATTCATGAAGACAAAGGAAATAAAGGTATAGCCGAACTATAATCTAAGGATACAAATATCCGGAGCGTAGTCCGGTTTTTTATTGGACATTAGAAATGGCTGGGTTATACGAGGATAGCACGAGTCTGATGATCCACTTGTCTAAGCAAATTTTGGTTGGATGTTAGTAGATGCCGTTTGGTGGAAAGTCTCTGTCATATTTCAGATTTTGATGAAGCATCATATTAGTATTCGGCATTATTTCAACGTGAATTATCTCATATACTATCTGGCAGTAAAAGCCCCACTGATTGAAGTTCTCTTTATTTATATCCATTCCCTTTTAACATAGAACAAACGATAATTGTACCGACCTGTAGGTTTTTAATTTTGAGAATGAATATCTCCTGCTTATAGTGTTTGTAGAGATATGCTATATTAAGGAAAGGATATATTTATGAAGGGAGCACCTCTAGTTGGAAATGCATCAATCGAAAGAACAAACAACGAATGTATATCGTTTTCTTCTCGTATTTGGAATTATTATTGTAGCATTTAATTTACGGCCGTCTATTACATCTGTTGGTCCAATTATTGGCACAATAAGGGATAGCTTGGGACTTTCAAATGGGAGTGCAGGACTATTAACCAGTTTGCCGTTAATTGCTTTTGCTGTTATGTCTCCAATTGTTCCAAAGTTAGGAAATCGTTTAACGAATGAACGAGTCATGTTACTTGGTTTAATTCTACTTTTTATAGGTATCAGTATTCGTTCCTTATCAACAGTTTTTTTGCTTTTCAGCGGAACATTGCTCATTGGTATAGGAATAGCGATATGTAATGTTCTTCTTCCTGGTGTCATTAAGGAAAAGTATCCTGCAAAGGTCGCTGTTATGACAAGTATCTATTCCACTGCAATGGGAATATTTGCTGCTACAGCTTCAGGGCTAAGTGTACCAATTGCTCAAGGACTTGGATTAGGCTGGCAAGTGGCCTTGTTCGTTTGGGCAACTCCAGCTTTAATAGGAATTGGTGTATGGGTTTATCTTGTTCGCAGGAATCCTACAAAACAGCAGGTATATCATTTTGAATCTGCTGCAGATAACCGTATCTGGAAGTCTTCTTTAGCGTGGCAAGTAGCAGCATTTATGGGATTTCAATCTTTTTTGTTCTATGTGACGATTTCATGGATGCCCGAAATACTTCATGATTATGGCATTAGTATAGCTGCTGCAGGATGGATGTTATCTTTTTTACAGTTTATAGGGTTACCGGCTAGTTTTCTCGTTCCTGTATTAGCTGGTAAATTTAAATCACAACGTGGCTTAGTCTTGGCAATGGGATTTTGTTCAGTAAGCGGGTATACAGGCTTATTACTAGGTGAATCTATTGTCGTCATGGTTATTAGTACAATCTTAATTGGTTTTGCTCTTAGTGGAACATTTGCGTTAGCATTAACTCTACTTAGTATGCGAGCACGAACCGGAAAACAGGCAGCGGAGTTATCAGGTATGGCACAATCGTGTGGGTATGTTTTAGCAGCTTTTGGTCCAATTGTTATTGGCTATTTGTATGATGTTACCCATTCATGGAATATTCCGCTAGTAACGTTGATTAGTGTAGCACTCATTGTAGTATTATTTGGCATGGGAGCAGGTCGGGATAAATATGTGTTTGATGAATAATGTAGGTTGTGACATCCGTGCTGAAGGCTTATAGCATTTGCGATTTTTATTTCTGGAAGGTAACGATACGCTTAGCGTTCACTTCTTTTTATTTTGCTAGTATGTACGCCGTCAAATTTATACTACTGATATTTGTTACCGCGTTTGATGTCCGTGTATCAGTTGCAAGTTTGTCCTTGTCGTTTGTAATTATTGGATCAATTATCGGATTATTCGTTATTGGATTTTATCTGACCCCATCTTTCGTATGCTCTGTTTAATTAGGTCCATTATTCCTTTTCTGATATGCGATCATTAGAGTAATAGGCTCACTAATTACTTGTTGGCTTGCTTGTCTCTTTGGTTAAAAGTGAGTTCGTAGTTTACGCATTATTATTCTTTGCACTTGTATGATAATGACATTAAGTAACTACCTCATCTTATGATAATAGGACTCTGTATTACTTGTTATGGTTGTTTACAGCACATTCTTTAACGGCAACAGCAGTTAGTGAGGAAACTACTCATCATAAAGGGAGTGTGTCAAGCTTATATTTTTAGTATCTTATTATATCGAAGGATCACTAGGCAGTACCACTGTGCTTGCTCCATATGGGAGAATATGGATGGCTTTAATTACTTTTATAGGTATATTACGAGTTATATATGTATTCACTGTAAAGACCTTCAGTACTTTATCTCACATATAACTGGCAATAAAACCCCCACTGATGAAGGTTTCACTTTATTATTAGAAATAGATAAAAGAGAGGAGATTTGCTGTGATTAGATATCTACTTATGGAAGCAGTCGGATGGGTATTCACTGCAGTAGGTGCCTATTTTATATATGAAGATACTTCAAATATAATCGCCTATAGCATTTTATTTATAGGGATTATGCTTATCGTTTTTAACTTTCCGAAAGGTCTTAGGAAAAGAGATAAAAAAATTGAGGACAAGTGAATCGATTATATCTGTGCTTTTCTCTTTTTATCTCACATATAATTGGCAGTAATTCCCATCTTAGGCCATAGCGATAAGCGAGGGATCGACTGCTAGTAATGTCCGATTGCTTCCAAGGCCTTTAGGTCATATCCTTGTGGTACTAACAATCCGTGGGTGATAACAAAACTTCCACGGATTGAAGTTTCATTTTATTTCATGAAATCTGGTAGTTCGGTAAGATGAATTCCCCAAACTAAAGGGAGTAAAAAGTAAACACTTATTGTAACTAGAACGATACCAATAAGGTTTAATACGATTCCTGCTTTGGCCATATCTGGAATACGTAAATAGCCTGCTCCAAATACAACAGCATTAGGTGGTGTTGCAACAGGAAGCATAAAGGCACAAGATGACGCTACTCCTGCAGCGATCATGACAACATAAGGATGGACGCCAAGTGCAATTGCAAGTGCAGCCATAATTGGATACATCATATTGGCAGTTGCTGTATTCGAAGTGATTTCTGTTAAAAAAATGACTAATGCAGTAATAACAAGTAGGACAATAAAAATATGAATTCCTTGTAATGTGATTAACTGTGTACCAATCCATTCCGTAAGCCCTGATTGTGTAAAGCCTGCTGCAATAGCCAAGCCTCCTCCAAACAATAGCAAAATTCCCCAAGGTAATTTGACAGCTGTATTCCAATCCAATAAGAAATCACCTTGTTTATTTTTAGAAGGAATGATGAATAGAATGATTGCTGCAGCCACTGCAATAATGGCATCATTTATATTTTGGTTTAATTCTGCTAACACAAAGCTACGTGTGATCCACGCAAGGGCAGTAAGAACAAATATAGTAAATACAGCTTTTTCTTCTGATGAGGCGTTTCCAAGCTTTTGCTTTTCTTTTGTAATAACAGATTTACCTCCTGGAAGTTCCTTCAGCTTAAGTGGAAATGCAATTCTGACTAGATAAAACCAAATGATAAAGATAAATCCCCAAGCGATTGGAACACCAAATAGCATCCAAGTAGAAAAGGATAGTTGAATGTCATACATCTCATTAATAACTCCTGCAAGTGCAGCATTCGGTGGCGTACCAATTAACGTTGCAACCCCGCCAATGGAGGCAGAATAAGCGATGCTAAGCATCAATGCTTTTCCAAATGCAAAATTGTCTTTTGATGTATCGATAGACGGATCTTCTTTTAAAGCATCTGACACTTGATAGATAATAGCCAATCCAATTGGAACCATCATCATTGCTGTAGCAGTATTAGATATCCACATAGAGAGGAATCCGGTGGATACCATAAACCCTAATACGATTCGGTTTGTATTCGTACCAATCAAGGAAATGATTGTTAATGCAATTCGTCTATGCAGATTCCATTTTTCCATAGCCAATGCTATCATAAAACCTCCCATAAATAGAAAAATAGTATCGCTGCCATATGAAGATGTAGTAGTCCCGATATCTAACCCGCCTGTCATCGGGAATAGTATAATTGGGAGTAGTGACGTTACAGGGATAGGTATTGCCTCTGTCATCCACCAGACAGCAATCCAAACGGTACTTGCAAGTATTGCTATTCCTTCCCAAGCCAATCCTTTAGGAGAAAAAAATAGCAACATTACTATAAATAATAAAGGGCCAAGTATTAAACCAGCTTTTTGTGCTGGTCTATTGTATCGATGTTTCCCATTATTATTACTACTAGAATAATCAGTTGAATTAGTTGTCTTTTCGCTAGTTAACTTAGATGGGTGAGGCTTTACAAAGAGAAAGAAGGCTTCCTTTAATTCATCATGTTTTTTCCACATCCAGTCCCATGTAGTTGAAATCATTTAATAACCTCCTTATATATAATTGCTAGTAAAACAGAGTATTAGATTTCTCGTTTTAGGTTGTTGGTAAGGGACATAATTCACTAAGAGATAGAATTAGATTATATATATTAACAGATAAATGGAAGCTTGATATTCTTATTATATGGATGGAATTAATTGGATTCAAGTAATAATGATTACGCTTTCATTAAAAACCAAGGTAATGAACCACTTTAAAATATGCTATCATTTAAATAACTGAATTTTCGGAGGAATGGTTAATGGAATATAGTTTCAAGGCAGTTGGTGATAACGCTTTAAAGTTATTACTAGGTGGAGAGGTTTCAGAGCGAATGAATAAAACTATTCGATCTATATGTAAGAAGCTATCAGTTGCCTCTATATTAGGGGTAGTGGAATGGGTTCCTGCTTATAATTCAATTACAATTTATTATCAGCCCATATGTATTTCATTTCAACGATTAAAGCAAAAAGTAAACCAGTTGATTAATGAGCCGATCGAACATGATGATGTAACAGTTCGTATATTTCATGTGCCTGTTGTATATGGAGACAAATATGGTCCGGATTTGCAAAGAGTCGCTAATTTTAATCACCTATCTATAGAAAAAGTAAAGTTCTATCACCAACAACCTGAATATTTAATTTATATGCTTGGGTTCTTACCAGGATTTCCTTATTTAGGTGGTTTACATGATCAACTTGTCACGCCACGATTGGATATACCAAGACCATATGTTGAGGCTGGATCTGTTGGTATTGCATCAAGACAAACAGGGATTTATCCGGTGCAGTCCCCTGGGGGATGGAACATTATAGGGAAAACACCGGTTAAGCTGTTTCATCCTGATTTCCAACAAAATGCTTTTCTATTTGAGGCAGGAGATAGAATTAAATTTTTTTCTATATCGCATCAAGAATATGATGACATTGTGGAGAAGATGAAGCAAGGTAGCTATGAGGTTTTCAGTAAGGAGGTACGTAGATAATGCTCACTATTGATGTAAATTGTGATATGGGTGAAAGCTTTGGAGCATATACAGTTGGTGTTGATAAGGAAATAATAACATTTATTAGTTCAGCAAATATAGCTTGTGGAATGCATGCAGGTGATCCATTTGTCATGAATAAAACGGTTAGATTAGCTAAACAATTTGATATTGCTATTGGGGCACACCCTGGTTTTCCAGATCTTGCTGGGTTTGGACGTCGAATGATGGAATTTTCCAGCAAGGAGATTTATCAGATAGTTATCTATCAACTTGGTAGCCTTAGCGCATTTTGCAAGATTCATGAAGTGAAGCTAAACCATGTAAAACCGCATGGTGCATTATATAACTTGGCAGCACGTGACAGATTAATTGCTTCTACAATAGCACAAGCTGTGTATCAGTTTGACCCAAACCTTGTGCTTATTGGTTTGGCAAATAGTGAACTAATTAAAGCGGGAAAAGAGGTTGGGTTAAGGGTTGCGTCTGAAGTGTTTGCTGATCGAACATACCAATCAGATGGAAGCTTAACACCTAGAACAGAAACTAATGCGATTATTGAGAATGTGGATGAGGCCATTCAGCAGGTTAAGAGAATAGTTTTAGAGAATAACGTAGAGGCAACAGATGGATCTTTAATTAAGATTGATGCAGATACTGTTTGTATCCATGGTGACGGGAGCTATGCCCTCACTTTTGCTAAAGCTCTTCATCAGATGTTGAAGAATATTGGGGTATCCATAGCACATTTATGACGAAAAGAATATTTTGGGAGTGTTTCTGTTGATTTGTAGTGAAATAGTATTTAAGGTGCATAAGCCTGGCATTTTTACATCTTTTCAGGATCTAGGAAGAATTGGATATCAGCAATTCGGTGTTCCTGTATCTGGAGCAATGGATCAATACGCCTGTCAATTAGCCAATATTCTTGTCGGAAATTTAAGGAATAAAGCTTGCTTAGAAGTGACTTTAATAGGTCCAACATTGGAAGCCTGTACAGAATTAACCATTGCTATAACAGGTGCAGATTTACAAGCAAAAATTAACGGTGAAGAAGCACCTCTGTATTGTGCTGTTCCTATGCATAAAGGAGATATTCTGTCATTTGGAGCATCTAGGAACGGTGTTCGCGCTTATATTGCTATGGCTGGTGAATTCGATTGTCCATCCTATTTTGGTAGTAAGTCGGTTGATGTACAAAACGGCTTTGGACAAACATTAGAGCATATGAGCGTAATCAAAGGAATTCCCTTATATGTGAAACGGAAAATTAAATTGGCAAATTCACTAATACCAACATACTCTAGTGTGGTTAGTGTTGCAGTTATTGAAGGACCACATATGAATCATTTTACTGAGGAATCAAGAGCGATATTTTTTAAACAATTACATATCGTAGAACCAAATTCAAATCGAATGGGCTATCGTTTACATTCGCAAATGATTCCTACAAGTAAAGAGGTAAATAGTTGGACAGATGCTGTTCCATTTGGTGGTATACAGGTTCCTCCGAATGGTCAGCCAATTATTCTAATGGCAGATAGGCAAACAACAGGTGGATATCCACGTATTGGAACGGTAATCAGTAATGATATTCCTAAGATCGCCCAGCTTGTTCCCAAGGGGAAAATAGGTTTTTATCCGGTTTCTGTTGAAGAAGCACAAAAGCGAATCAAAAGAAAAGAAAGAGAGTTATATCAATTGCAAACCTTTCGTCAATTTATGTAATGAAACTTACTGGCGTTGTAAAAAGTTAATAGAATAGAAATTCTAATAACGAGTGTGAATACGTTAAACGCTATAATAGAATAATAAAGTAAAACTTCAATCAGTGAAAGTTTTGTTTATCTCCCACTTACCAATAGTGATTTCACTTTATTGCTTGAAGTAGGGGTAATACTGCCAGTTATGCATCGGAATAGTTTCTGGTAACTGAATATATAATAAGGCTGTATAATGTGTATAGACCATGCCGCGAGGCCCAGCTAGTCATGAGGAACTTACATTTGGAATTGGTGGTAACCATATTGGTACTAACGATTATTATAGGATATCTGCGATAAACCAAAATGACATAGGTAGTAGGTTTACTTCTGTAATTATTGGAGTTTTTCTAATTACAATGTTGTTGTCTGTTGTACGAATGAGGCGATTAAAATAAACTTTACAATAATTTTTAAAATGTTAATTGCTTCGTCTCTCGAAATGTATTAAAATAGCTTAGATAATACAAGAGACAGTGAGATGATGCATATGCCAAAGCAAATATGGCTATTGGTGATAGCGACAACAGTTAATGTAACGGGAGCCTCATTCTTATGGCCGTTGAATACAATATATATGCATAATGAGCTCGGTAAAAGTCTTGCTTTTGCAGGGTTTATTTTAATGTTTAACCAAGGAGCATCCATCGCGGGTAATCTAATTGGTGGAGCTTTGTTTGATAAATTTAGTGCCTACAAGACAATTCTATACGGTACTGGTCTAGCAGTGGCTGCCTCAATCGCTATGACCTTCTTACATCACAATATTTTATTTTACTCTATTTTTCTCATCATGATTGGTTTTGGAACAGGTATTACATGGCCAGTTATGTTTGCAATGGCTGGATCACTTTGGCAAGAAGGAGGGAGACGTGCGTTTAACGCAATTTATGTAGCACAAAATTTAGGGGTGGCATTGGGAGCAACAATTGGTGGATATGTTGCAAGTATTTCTTTCAACTATATATTTTTTGCTAATGCCTTTCTCTTTATCAGTTTTTTCCTTATTGTCCTGCTAACGTTTAAGCATATGGATAAAGAAAGAGATAGACAGATGCATACAACAATTATTGAACAGCGAGGTAAGATTAAGAATAAAGCAGCATTTATTGCGCTATTTATTTTATGTAGTGGTTTTTTAATTACGTGGATTGCTTATAGTCAATGGCAATCGACGATTGCTTCCTATACCCAGGACCTTGATATTCCGTTAGAACTTTATAGTTCTTTATGGGCTATAAATGGATTTCTTATCGTTCTTGGTCAACCTCTGTTAAAATGGATTACAAGCAAAGTAACATCGGAGAAAATGCATATTTATATAGGAAACACCATCTTACTAATTTCATTTATCATCGCAATGGTTTCAGATACCTTTAGTATGTTTGCTTTGGCAATGATTATATTAACTATTGGAGAAATGCTTGTTTGGCCAGCTATACCATCATTAGCTAATGAATTAGCTCCCAAAGGAAGGACTGGTTTCTACCAAGGAATCGTTAATAGTATAGGAGCTACGGGTAGGATGGTTGGGCCTGTGTTCGGCGGTTTCGTTGTAGACATATTTAATATCGAGATCTTATTTTTTGTATTGTTGTTCTTGCTTTTAATTCCTTATATGACAACTTTTGTGTATGATCGAAATATCCGTATGAAAAGACAAAGTTAATAATGGAGGATGCTACATGTCAGAAATAAAAACAGAAATTAAATTAATTGCATTGGATATGGATGGGACACTTTTAAATAGTGAGCATGAGGTGTCAGAAGCAACTCGTGAAGCAATTGCTGAAGCCTTAGCGAAAGATGTGCATGTGGTGTTAAGTACAGGACGCTGGCTGCAATCCTGTCATCCATACGCAGAATCGCTAAAGTTAACTTCTTATTTAGTTACAGCAAATGGTGGAGAAATATGGACAGTTAATAAGGAATTAGTAGAACAGCATCTACTGAAACCGGAGAAAATAGAAAAAATGTATACTTTAGCAAAAGAAATTGGTTTATCGATATGGATGATTTCCACAGAAGGAGTTTATCGTGATTCAGCACCAGATAACTTTTATGATCATAAATGGTTGAAATTCGGATGTGAATCTTATAATGAGTCAAGGCTTAGTGAAATGATGAAGCAGCTATCTTACATAGAAGGGTTGGAATTGACGAATTCATTACCGACTAATATGGAGGTTAATCCAAAAGGTGTTAGTAAGGCTAGTGCATTGGAAACAGTTTGTGAAAAAATTGGTATCTCAATGAAAGAAATTATGGCTGTAGGAGATAGCTTAAATGACATGAAAATGATCCAGGAAGCTGGCATCGGTGTTGCTATGGGGAATGCACAGGATGCAATAAAGCAAGCAGCTAATTATGTAACGGATACGAATAATAATGATGGTGTAGCAAAAGCAATTCATCGCTTTGTGCTATAAAAAGTAGAATAACGATCCATATTTTGGATCGTTATTCTTTTACGTCGTATTAAAAAAACCGTGGTTCTAGCGATGTTGGATAATTATGAATAACTTTCCAACATCTAACATAGAATATAGTATAGAGCAAATGAATCGGGTTATAGCTGTTAAGGTATAGTCCAAGCCTCATAGACAGTCAGGGGTCTTTCTTTATTTGTTAGAAAAGCGTATAATAGAAGTGTTACAAGAAAGGAGATGCTTTCATGTCATTCTCACGAGGACCGAAAGAACCGGTTCAAGAAGTGGAGACAAATGTCTGGTCATGCATAAGCGATGATTGCCAGGGGTGGATGAGGGAATCATACAGCTTTGAGGATGAACCGAAATGTCCGTTATGTCAGTCATCCATGAAGCAGGAAATAAGAATTCTTCCTGAAGTAAAATAAGCATGCTTTAGTATCTCCGGATATATGAGTTCGGTATTAAGCCTTGATTATTGATTAATCAAGGCTTTTTTCTTAGTTTAGGAAATTATAAAATTAGCCCATGTGGATAAATCTGCCGCTTGCGCTGTTGTTCTTATTAAATAGTTATTCAATTATTGGTATAATTTAGAATTAATTGTTATACTTTTTATATAAGTACAACTTAGATCTACATAAATTGTAAGCGTTTTCTATAAAGGAGGAATAATATGAGATATGCAAACCCTAATTCAGCTGGTGCTTTGGTCAACTTTCAGAGTAAGTACGATAATTTTATAGGTGGGGAATATCGTTCACCTGTAAAAGGGAAGTATTTTGAAAATGTAAGTCCAGTCACAGGTGAAGTATTCTGTGAGGTTGCTAGATCTACAAAGGAAGATGTAGAATCGGCTCTTGATGCAGCTCATAATGCGAAGGACACCTGGGGGAAAACTTCTGTAGCAGAGCGTGCGTTACTATTAAATAGGATTGCTGATCGAATGGAAGAAAACTTAGAAATGCTAGCAGTTGCGGAAACCTGGGATAATGGGAAGGCGGTTAGAGAGGCATTAGCAGCTGATATACCGCTAGCCATTGATCATTTTCGATACTTTGCTGGTGTAATTAGAGGACAAGAGGGCGGCGTTAGCCAAATTGATCATGATACAATTGCTTATCATTTTCATGAACCTCTAGGTGTTGTTGGGCAAATTATTCCTTGGAATTTTCCTTTATTAATGGCTACATGGAAGTTAGCCCCGGCTTTGGCGGCAGGAAATTGCGTGGTTATTAAACCTGCTGAACAAACACCAGCTTCTATACATGTTTGGTTAGAGTTAGTAAAAGATTTACTTCCGCCAGGAGTAGTTAATGTAGTAAATGGTTTTGGAGTAGAGGCAGGCAAACCTTTAGCATCGAATAGTAGAATTGCTAAAATAGCATTTACTGGAGAAACGACGACGGGAAGGCTAATTATGCAATATGCCTCGGAAAATATTATTCCAGTAACATTAGAACTTGGAGGTAAGTCTCCGAACATTTTCTTTGAAGATGTGATGGATGCAGATGATGGATTTTTAGATAAAGCGATCGAGGGGTTTGTTATGTTTGCCCTTAACCAAGGGGAAGTCTGTACATGTCCTTCCAGAGCGCTAGTACATGAAGCAATATACGAAAGATTTATTGAGCGTGCAATTCATCGAGTGAAACAAATAAAGATTGGTCATCCATTGGATACAGAGACGATGATGGGGGCACAGGCTTCTCAAGAACAGTTGGAAAAAATCCAATCCTATTTAGATATTGGTAAGCAAGAAGGTGCTGAAGTATTAATTGGTGGAAATCTAAATAAATTAGAAAATGAAGAATTAAAAAACGGCTATTATGTAGAACCTACTATCTTTAAAGGGCAAAATAATATGCGTGTTTTCCAAGAAGAAATATTCGGACCAGTATTATCAGTCACTACGTTCAAAGACAAAGCAGAAGCAATGTCTATAGCAAATGATACACTATACGGCTTGGGTGCGGGTATATGGACACGTAATATAAACACTGCATATCGCTTTGGGCGTGGAATTGAAGCTGGTAGAGTTTGGACGAATTGTTATCATCAGTATCCGGCTCATGCCGCATTTGGTGGGTATAAAAAGTCTGGAATTGGTAGAGAGAATCATTTAATGATGCTTGATCATTACCAGCAGACAAAAAATTTGCTAGTCAGCTATAGTGAAGGAGCTGCTGGATTATTCTAATGGATAATGCACGTTGATAAATAATGGGGTGATGAAGTGGTAGAACGCGTTATAGCAACGGAAGATGCCCTTGAATTAATTACAAAATTACATGATATTCATGGGGATTTAATGTTTCACCAATCTGGTGGATGCTGTGATGGGAGCTCTCCAATGTGCTATCCTAAGGATGAGTTTCGAATAGGGGAAGCAGATATATTGCTTGGATATATAGGAGCAGCTCCATTTTATATCTCCAAAGATCAATATGAATATTGGAAACATACACAACTTATTATTGATGCTGTTGACGGTAGAGGAGGAATGTTTTCGCTGGAGGGACCTGAAGGAAAACGTTTTTTGACACGGTCCAGAGTATTCTCTGAGGAAGAGAGAACAGAATTAAGTTAAGTAAGAATGGTTACGTACAGTGATTTTGGTACGTAACCATTCTTTTATGTTAATTAAAACAAAGGAAATAGAATTGGGAGGATAATTTGTTGAGAATAAAATACTAGTATTAATTATTTAATAGTCATAAAGTTGCGATTTTAAGGAATACTTAGAAAAATAATGAATAATCAAGAAAATGTTCTTAATAAAGTTGATGAATCGTACATTTACCGGTTTAATTTCCTTGTATTCTCGATTATACTTATTGTGATGTTCTTTTATAAGAACGTAGGTAATCGGATTCAATAAGGAGGCATTGGAATGGTACATGTTAAGAACTTTAGGCCCACTAGTATTAAAATTTGTATGAAGTATATTCTAGTGAATTTACGTAATGCAAGGTTCATAATTTCGATTCAAGGTGCTCCATATCAATTTATTCCGATAGCAGAAAAGGAAATAAAAATTAACCGAAGTACGTTTCAAGTTGAAAATAGGAGAATGCTATTTGCCTTTCAACATAACTCAAGTGTTATCTACATAAAGATGGAAGATCTGCTGAAGTTGCCAAGGTTTAGAGAGAAAGTTAATGCTGTTTTACGATCTACAGAACCACCACGAAATCAGACATTAACCAGGCACAAGCAATCTAACTATTCAATTGATCTTGTCATAGATGAGCTAGAACAGCTAAATATTAAACGATTAATAGACCAGGCGCTTGATCATAGAGATGAAAAAGCTTTTAGGGAACTGCTAAGGCTTTTATAGTATGAAGTAATAAAAGAATAGGGGGAGACATAAGCGTTTAATATAAAGAAGTATCGAACTATTGTCCGTATACATAGCTATATCCGGATAGTGTTTGGGGTTTTTTGCTCCATGTTTGGAAGTGGTGCTTATTTCTACAGAAAGAAATAGATATAATGGTAAGGTAATCATAGCAGCGGAAGTATGGAGGACACATACAGATATGGCATTAGTCCGAAGATTAAAGGGCAAAGACGAAGTTCACTTAATCAGCGTTAACTGTGGCAATTTCTCCGGAAAGTACCTCCCATATTTATTAGTACAATGAAAGAATAACAGTATGATTCTGCTAAATATTTTCTGTCCAATCTCTTTCACTTTTATCCCATATATAACTGGCAGTAATCCCTCACTTCAAGCAAAAAAGAGAAACCAATATGGATTAGTGGGGGATCGACTGCCAGTAAATGTCGATTGATTCAAAGGCATTTAGGTCATACCCTTGTGGTACGAACAATCAGTAGGGAAACAAAACCTTTATTTCATTTTATTTAAGAGGTCCACTACTTTTTTAGTAGTGTAACCACTTCCGCCTCGTTCCTTTGTCTCTTCAATCATCATAGCAATGAGTATATCCTCAGATTCGGTGGGGTAACCAACAAACCAACCATTTTCCTCACCTGAACCTTCACTAGTTAGCTTTAACTCTGCTGTTCCTGTTTTTCCAGAAATAGGGATTGCGCTATTTTTTCCGTATTTCTTTGCTGTTCCATTTTGAACTACATCTCGCAAGTCATTTTTAATACGATTGACTTGTTCCGGTGATAGTAAATCTTCTTTCCAATATTGTGATGTATCTTCACTAGTTAAAAGTGTAGGCTTTATCATATTCCCTTCGTTTAAAAACACAGTATATGCTGCTGCTAAGTGAATTGAACTCATTTCTAACTCACCTTGCCCATAACTGGAATTTGCCAATAGAACTTCATCATCTAGTTTACCGGAAGATGAAATAGACGATGGAGTAATAGGGTATTCGTACGGCAGTTCTTCTCCAAATCCAAATGATTTTAGCCCTTTTTCATAGGCTTTGGCTCCCATTTCAACAGCTTGCATCGCAAAATAGATATTATCCGACCTAACTAACGCATCGTGTAAATCAACTGGACCGTTTGATGTGGACGCTCTTGTAACTTTATAATCACCCCATCCTTCACCATTACCCCAAGTTTTTCCTTTGATTTCTAAACCTTCATCTGGATCGATTGAGCCATTCTTTAAGCCAATTGCTGCTGTTATCGGTTTTAAAACCGAACCAGGAGCGAATGTTGAATAGAAACGATTTAATAGTGGATTTCTTTCGTCATTTTCAAGTTTCTCCCAGAGATTAGGTTCTGTTCCGTAAAGAATTTCGTTTGGATCAAAAGAAGGGCTACTAATTAATCCAAGCGTTTCACCTGTTTTCGGATGTATGATTGCTGCAGTTCCCATATCTCCATTAAAGGATTCATATACTTTTTCTTGAATATTAATATCGATGGTCAGTTTTATATTTTCTCCATTCTTTACAGCTGTTTCTGCAAGTACTTTTTCTTCTTCATTGTCGTTTGTAACTATAATTTTTATTCCTTTTTCCCCTCTTAACTGTTTTTCATATAACTCTTCAAGTCCGCGTTTGCCTATTACAGAATTAGCATCGTACGTACCAGGATCTTTTTCTTTCAGTTCTTCTGCTGTAATTTGTCCAATATACCCAACTAAAGAGCCAGTTGCTTCACCTCCAGGATACACACGGCCAGTAGATTCTTGTCTTGTAATACCATCAATTGCTACTAATTTATTCCAAAGTTCTTGATCTGTTTTTGCAATTTTGGCTATTGGAACAAATAAGTTTGGCTCCACCCAACTTGCGTTGAGAGATTCGTTTATTGATTCGACGGAGACACCTAGTAAATTTGCAATTTTTTTCTTGTTTTGTTCTGCTGATGCTCCTAGTTTTTCTGGGACAATCCCAATAGTATATATGGTGTCGTTCATAGCTAATGGCATGTCGTTTCGATCACGAATTTCCCCGCGGACTGGTGCTGTAGATGTAATACTAATTTCTCCGCCATCCTTTATTTCAGGAAAAATAAAACCAGGATCCCATGAAATATACCAGTTTTCTTCTTTATCTTCACCCTGTTGCACAAGTTCTGCTTTATAGTCAAAAGAAACCGGACCAGCAATCGTTTCCATGCTTACGTTAAAGGGAATGGTTGCTTTTCCTTGATCCATTGCTTTCTCAAGTGAATCTTTATCTAACTTATCAAATTCCACCTGCAATTTTGAGACATTTAAGTCCTCATAAATCTTTTTATAGCGATCAACAAATTGATCTGTTGGATATGTATCAGTAGTATCGGAGCTTAACATCTTATACATATCTGCAAATTCTTGTTTATTCCATTTTTCTACGTATGAATTAAAACGATCATTTGGTGTAGCTTTGTCCGCTGAACATGCTGTAAGCAGTGCAATAAGCGTAACAAAAGCGATAACTATTGCTTTTCTCATCATTTCCCCCCTAATTATTATCTACTCTATCTTATGAACGAGAAGCAACATGGATGATTTAACCACCCATGTTGTTACGTTTCGTTAGGTATAGAAGTTTCCAACTTCATCTACTTTTCGTTCATATGTGCTTTAATTTCTGTTGTAATTCGATTGAATTCGGAGTCTGGAACAACATAGTACCACGTGTTATTAATACGTTGGCCGTTTCCGCTAATCTCCATTGAAGAAATATTTTTTCTCGTGCCGCGATAATCAGAGAATAGTGTTTGCATTGCATCCATATTCAGGTTTGTTTTTACGTTGTCTCCAAGTATGTTAAGGATTTCGCCGACTTTAGTAATACTTGAAAAACTTGCTCCCTTATTTATAGCAGCCATAATAACTGCTCGTTGTCGTTCATTTCTACCTAGATCTCCTCTTGGGTCATTTTTTCGCATTCGGATATAAGATAAAGCTTCTTTACCATTTAATTGAATCTCGCCTGCTGGAAATTGTATTCCGCCTTGGGAAAATGCTGTATCGTTTGTAATGGTAACACCACCTATTGCATCGACACCCTGTTCAAAACCTTCCATATTCACTCTTGCATAATAGTGGACTGGGAGGTCAAAGTTTTCTTCTACTGTTTGAACAGATAGCTCAACATCACCAAATGCATAGGCATGGTTTATTTTATCTTTTCCTTTACCAGGTATTGTCACATACGTATCCCTAGGAATACTTAGCATTTTCATGGAATTGGTTTTCGGATTTAATGATAATAAGATCATTGTATCCGAGCGTCCTTTATCACCATCTCGTTCGTCTACTCCAAGTAATAAAATATTCACTGATTTTGTATCTTTGAAGATAGACTCTAATTCCTTTTTGCGATCTGGGTCATTATCTCGATTTAGTGGATTATGCATAGTTTCCACTGTATCTCCTAGTTTATTCCAAACATAGATAGAGAAGACACCGACTACCAGGATCAGTGCGAGGATAATCCCTCCTACCCAGAACAACCACTTTCGTTTTTTATGTTTCTTTTTTTCCACACGTGAGTTCACTTTAAATTCTCCTCAATACTAATTGTTTGATACAGCAAAGTTTGAAAATAATAACAATTCATTAGTAAATTATAACGAAAATAGTGAATTTCGTCTATGTTCTTATGTAATCTATCCGTCATTATATCAAAATTAAGGCGCATATTCATAGAGATAGCTGATTTGATCAAGGTATAAACGGCAGAGTAGCTATTTTATTCATTTATAAATTGGAATAATATATCGTACGAAGCTGTTCTTTATAATGAACAAATATTTAGTTAAATTAAGTAATACGTAGAAATAATAATAAAATAAAAGTAAAATTAAAATAAATTTAATAAATTACTATATTTAGCAGTTTAAAACATTTTTTAATTGTTTTATACTAATTATGTCGTTCGTTATAAAATACAGACGATGTTCTTCAGGTAAAGTTGTAATTAGATATATCATCGTCACAAAATCATACTTCTTCATTACGTTGCTATGCAATAACTTTAATGCTTTTGCCGTCTTTGCTCATATCCTTAAGAGGAGGGTGTCATTAATCCCAGGTGGGTTAAAAAATAATCTATCGACATAGTAGTCCAAAATTAATATACTCGCTTTTACAAAACTAGTTGTAATATGACAAAACAAGCTACGGAAATAAGTGTGAATTTATAGTATGATAGTCATACAGAGATAAATTTATACTACATAGAAAACCACGTATAAATTCACAGGAGCAAAGTCGCGAATTAAACGATAAGCATTGTTGCAATGACTTAGCTGCTTTGGAAATTAATGGGGGTTGAATAAGTTGATGATTAAGCAAATTTCATTGGATTCAGAATGGGTTGATTTAATCAGACAGGCAAAAACATTAGGCATACCCTTAGAAGAAATTCGTGATTTTTTACATCAATCAGAGAATAAAAATAAAGTATGAATTACAGCAAACTATAAATAGAATAACTCACCTTACTTATGGTATAATTCCCATTGAAAGAAGGTGAGAACTTGATCGGTGAAAAAATTAAGAGTTTACGTACTGATAAGAAAATGTCTATCTCAGAATTAGCTGAAAAAGCCGGTGTTGCTAAATCTTATTTAAGTTCGATTGAACGTAATATACAGATTAATCCATCGATCCAGTTTATCGAAAAGATTAGCAAGGTATTAGGAGTTTCAGTCAATGAATTGATTCGAGATGAAAAAAAGAATGAACCTGAAGAATTGGATGAAGAATGGCTAAAAATCGTACAAGAAGCTATGGAATCAGGTGTTACGAAAGAACAATTTAAAGAGTATCTAGAATTCAATAAATGGAGAAGTAATAGACGTTAACCGTGAGCTTAAGCTAGCGGTTTTTATTTTGGGAATCGAAGTGAAATTTAAATTCTGTATTTCTATGATGTTTTTAAAGCTAAATCTATAGATTAGGGTGAATACATCTCAATCAAATAACATGAACGGTTGGAGACAGATTATAATTGCTTTACCTTTATTATTTCCATTTTTCCGAAGTTCTGCATATAATGAAGAGGGTAGTGTAGAAACATTTATCAACTTGACGGAATCAACCGACATTTAATGGTCAGAAAATAATGAATGAAAGCGAATGCTGTAGTAATGACGCTATTTTCTTTAAAGAAACGACATTGTTCGACAAATCCTCGTTTTATTTTATGTTATAGTTCTATGTATCTAGCAATTTATGTAAAAAAATAAGGGCGGGAACAAAATGGGTGAGCAAGAGAAATACAAGAACTTGCTAAAAAAAGTTATAAAGGAAACAGAAGATCATAAGATAAAATCATCCGAAGAGATGGTAAGAGCGCTAGTAAATGAGTTGGGAAATAGCAGTATGCCTAGTGCAGCTGGTGGAAAATCACAGTCTTTTGCAGAGTAATCAACATAGTAACAATTAACAAATATTGCGTATATTTCTCATAAAGCAGAAAGTGGGGCTATTTCAACATATAAGAAATGGTTCTGCTTTTTTGTGTTTTATGTGAAAGATTACCTTATCTTCAGCAAAATCCTACCAAAGTATGGTATGATGAAATTTGAGTTTTTAAGATAACATATTCGATAATTGATACTATCAGTTTTTACTTATATAAAATAGAAATACTGCGCAACCATAGTGAACGGAGAAAGGATGAATGCGAAATGGATCAAGACAATCCTATTTATATTAAGAATGCTACAATATATGCTGAGCAGGAAGTCATTGAAAATGGTGGTCTGCTACTTTCACATGGGAAAATAGCAGGAATTTATTCTAAACAGGAACCAAAACAATTACCAAAAGAGGTACAAGTAATTAATGGGGAAGGTTTAAATATAATACCTGGGTTTATTGATGGGCATATACATGGGGCTGCAGGTGCAGATGTTATGGACGCTACAGAAGAAGCCTTAGATACAATGGCTTCAACTCTTCCAAAAGAGGGAACCACCAGCTTCTTAGCGACCACGATCACACAATCTCCAGAACAAATTGAGCAGGCACTTATGAATGTGGCATCCTATAAAAATAAACCCGGTCAGTCAGACATTATCGGTGTTCATTTGGAAGGACCATTTATTGAAAAGGGAAAAGCCGGAGCACAGCCGCTTGAATATATTGTTAAGCCAGATGAGAAACTATTCAATAAATGGCAAAAGCTTTCTGGAAATAAGATTAAAACCATTACAATGGCACCTGAGCATGATCAAAATGGAAGCTTTATAAAAAGACTAACGAAAGCTGGAATTAATGTCTCAGCTGGGCATACAGATACAGATTATGCTGGAATTAAGCAAGCGGCAGCATACGGTGTAAGACAACTGACACATTTATGTAATGCAATGTCCGGTATCCACCATCGTGACATTGGTGTTGTAGGTGCTGCTTTTGAGTTGGAAGAATTACGGGCAGAGCTCATTGCAGACGGCATACACGTTGTACCTGAGATGCTGCAATTAATTTATCAAAATATGGGAAGTAGTAGGCTATTGCTCATAACTGACGCAATGCGAGCAAAGTGTCTCCCGCCAGGTAATTATGAACTTGGAGGGCAGCCTGTTAAGGTTTCTGAAGACCGTGCCTTGTTGGAGAATGGTACACTTGCTGGAAGTATCTTGAAAATGCATGAGGGAGCACAACAAATGCTAAGCATGAAAGATGTTTCTATTAAAAATATAGTGGAAATGACAGCGATGAATCCAGCAAAGCAGGTAGGAATGTTTAAGACAAAAGGTAGTATCTTAGACGGTAAGGATGCAGATATCCTAATCGTGGATGACCAGCTTTCTATTAAATACACGATTTGTCGAGGTGTAGTTGCTTTTGAAGGAGATGACGGAAATGGAACTAATTAAGGTAAAAGACTACAATGAAATGAGCAAGCGGGCTTGTTCATTCATTTTAGAAAAAGTAAATAATATGGAGAAGCCTGTACTAGGCTTGGCGACAGGTTCAACTCCAGAAGGCTTATACCAAAATTTAATAGAAAAATATCAAAAGCAGGAAGTTACTTTTGATCACGTTCAAACCTTTAATTTGGATGAGTATGTTGGCCTGAAAAAGGACGATCCGAATAGTTATGATTACTATATGAATGAGAAATTATTTAAACATATAGGTATTCCGAGAGAGCAGACCCACTTACCAAGTGGAGATGCTGCTGACCTGAGTCAGGAAGCTTTGCAGTATGAATCACTAATTCAGGAAGCAGGTAATATTGATGTTCAAATTTTAGGTCTTGGTCTAAATGGACATATTGGATTTAATGAACCGGGTACGCAATTTAGTAGTCGTACACATATTGTACAATTAGATGAGTCAACCAGAAATGCAAACGCGCGATTCTTCCCAACAATTGAAGATGTTCCAAAACAAGCTATAACAATGGGAATAGATACGATTATGCAAAGTAAGATGATTGTATTACTCGTTTCTGGTGAAAAAAAAGCGAATGCTCTTTCTCAATTGATTGACGGAGAAGTAACAGAAGCATTTCCAGCTTCTATCTTACAAACCCATAGCAATGTTATGATTATTGCGGATCAGGCTGCTTGCTCGAAGCTATAATACGAGGCTGAGACAAAAGAATGAAGAAACAATCAAAAACAAACGATAATTAGTTAAAATTAATTATCGTTCGTTTTTGATGAAAATTATAATTTAGCACCTGAAATAGGCGAGACTCCAGCGGGAACAGCACGCGTCCGAAGATCCGCTTGATAACGTGTTTTTCTTTACCAGGTTAGCTGAGGCCGTGCCCACGGAAAGAGCGTATAGTTTCACAGTGCGGCGATGATAATCCTATTGATAACATGATTATTCGTATTTTGAGTAAAGAAGTTGTGTTTTGTCTCAGCTTCCTTAATATCAATTCATATCTATTTCCATATAAATCGTATTCGTTGGAGTCATTACAGCCTGATCACTTGTTAAATCTACGATCGTTTCTTTAAATTCCTCTTCTTGACCAATTTCAACGAAGACTACAAACTCTACTTTGTCTGAATAGTTTATCCTCTCTAATCGATATTTGGAACGACGAATTTCATGTTCTAGCTTCCCTGATTGCGTATAATCAACCGTAACCGAAAAACCTTGCATCCGTTGACGTTTTACTACACCAGTAGTCTTAATCGCTTGTGAAGTAGTACTTCCGTAGGCGCGGATTAAACCACCAGCACCTAATTTTATACCACCAAAATAACGGGTAACAACCACAACCGTATCCTTTAGGTGTTGTTTTTTTAATACTTCTAGTATTGGAACACCAGCAGTCCCGCTTGGTTCACCATCGTCGTTTGCCTTTTGAATTTGATCATGTTCACCTACTAGATAGGCTGAGCAATTGTGTGTGGCATCATGATGCTTCTTTTTTATTTCTTGGATAAATGACTGTGCAGCTTCTTCTGTCTCTACACGCTTAACGTAGCCGATAAAACGAGATTTTTGGATGGTTAGCTCATCTCGACCTTCAAGTTTTACTGTTAAATAACTATCTAGCACCTGTGTTCACTCCTCCTATTCAAGCATGATAGAATAAGGGATATAAAAATTAACATACCATAAGAAAAAAGTTTCACAATAAATAATCACTAAGTATGCAAAAAGACCCTATAAAAAATATTAATATGTGCGTATAATTATAACATAGGTTGGTGGATAATGATGGCGCAGAAAATCAGTGATAGAGCATTAGATTATATTATCAATGAAATGATTGAAGTGGTTGAGAACAGCAAAGATGAAATTTTTAACATTAGTGAAGAAGCTAGAAATGAACATGAACATCTCGTTAAGGAATTGAAGGAAACAAAGGTCAAGGTAATGCAACATATCGAAGACGGGGATCAGCTCGAGCAAAAAGTCCGATTTTCTCGACAACGGTTAGCTGAAGTTAGCAAATATTTTGATCGTTATTCTGAAAATGAGATACGAGAAGTGTACGAAATGACACATGCCATGCAAACAAAGCTAGCTGTTCTGCGTCAGGAAGAAAGTGTTTTACGTGAAAAGCGAGACGATCTGGAGCGAAGGTTGATTTCTTTAAATCAGACGATAGAGCGAGCAGAAGGATTGGCTGGGAAAATCTCTGTCGTACTAAATTATTTACATGATGATTTTCGACAAGTGAACGAAATGATTGAAGAAGCAAAGGAAAAACAAGAATTTGGTCTGAAAATTATTGAAGCACAGGAAGAAGAACGAAGAAAGATTTCTAGAGAAATACATGACGGCCCAGCACAAATGCTTGCGAATATCCTCTTGCGTTCTGAATTGGTAGAAAGAAATTTCCGTAAGCAGGATATCGATCAAGGACTTATTGAGATTAAGAGTGTTAGGAAGATGATCCGCTCTTCTTTATATGAAGTACGTAGAATTATATATGACCTTAGACCAATGGCGCTTGATGATTTAGGACTAATACCTACGATAAAAAAATATGTCGCTACTATTTCTGACTATAACGATTTGAAAATTGAGTTTACATCTATGGGAGAAGAAAAGCGATTAAATCAGAAATATGAGATTGCTTTTTTTCGGCTCGTACAGGAAGCGCTACAAAATGCGGTAAAACACGCTGAAGCATCGTTAATTCAGGTTAAGCTTGAAATAGCAAAAAATAATTTAACGATGATTATTAAAGATAATGGAAAGGGATTTGACCCATCCATGAAGCGAGATAAGTCGTTTGGATTAATTGGAATGCGTGAACGCGTAGAGATGCTAGAAGGAAAAATGGATATTAAATCCATGATAGGAAAAGGTACAACTATCTCCATTAAGGTTCCCTATGTACCCTCATAGCGGTATAATAGGTTAAATAGAGTTTTATCTCACCTTACTTAAAATAAAGAGAGAACATAGTTCTATCATAGTAAACTACTAGGGTAAATGAATAGAATAAGATGTAGGAGGAACATAACGATGAACACAGAAAGAAAAATACGTATTGTATTAATTGATGATCATAAGCTATTTCGTGAAGGAGTAAAGAGAATATTAGACTTTGAGCCTTCTTTTGAAGTTGTAGCAGAGGGCGACGATGGATCAATCGCAGCTAAGCTGGTTAAGGAAAATAATCCTGATGTCGTATTAATGGATATAAATATGCCAAATATGAATGGGGTACAGGCAACATCTGATTTAGTTCGTTATTTTCCAAATACAAACGTTATTATTCTATCGATACATGATGACGAAAGCTATGTGACCCATGCTTTAAAAACAGGGGCGCAAGGATACTTACTAAAAGAAATGGATTCAGATGCATTAATTGATGCGATAAAGGTTGTTAGTGACGGTGGTTCCTACCTTCATCCAAAAGTTACACATAATTTAGTTATGGAATATCGGAGACTTGCTAAAGAAAATGCCTCTAATATTTCAGAAAATGGTATTGAATATCGCAAGCCATTACATTTATTAACAAAAAGAGAATGTCAAGTATTACAGCTGTTAGCAGATGGAAAAAGCAACCGTGCAGTAGCAGAAACGCTGTATATTAGTGAAAAAACGGTTAAGAACCATGTTAGTAACATTTTACAGAAAATGAATGTAAATGACCGTACACAAGCTGTTGTTTCAGCGATACGAAAAGGTTGGGTTGAAGTAGTCTAGCCATTCACATGATGTTCTGCTACATTTCCTTTTTAATATATGATAGATGTTTACTCTGATACTACGTAAGAAGGTATCAGAGTTATTTTTTTATCGTATATTTTTGCTTGCTAATACGAAGTCCTGTATATTATAATTCATTCGCTCTATGAATATGAATCCATTTGGTGATAGTTTCCAGCATAGTATCTGTATCAGCTTTAAAGGAACCATAGAAATGCTCCAATTACCTTAGTTTTAACTTGAAGTATGCACGTGCTTTTTTCACTTTACTGATGCATTTTTTAATAGGTTCATGTAAAATAAATGAGTGTAATATAACATTAGTGCTAGTTAACGTGCAGCAGTTAGTAGCGACGTTTTTTTGTGAATAGAGTATGGAAACAGGGCAGATGACAGAAACTATTGAAACGCTATTTTTTAGCTACGAAATATATAAAATAGAATTAATACCAATGTCGGATTTATCCCGCATATAACTGGCAGTAAGATCCGCACTTTAAGCAATCAAGTGAAACCAATATGGATAAGTGTGGATCAACTGCCAGTAAATGTCCGATTGGTTTAAGGGCCTTTAGGTCATACCCTTGTGGTACTAACCATCCGTGGGGAAAAACAAAACCCCCACGGATGGAAGGTTCACTTTATATAACAGTTACTACAAACACATGAAAATTATTCAAATAGTACTAATTTGATGACCGTAAAACATTAGTAAAGAGGAGAAGGTGTCATGAAAATCGCTGTAATGACAGATAGTACAGCTTACATAACCAAAGATGTTCGTGAAGAAAAACAGATACATATGGTTCCTTTAAGCGTTCAGTTTGAAGAAGCATCCTTTCAAGAAGAAATAGATATTACAACCGATCAATTTTACGAGAAATTAAGAGAGGTAAAGGAACTTCCAAAAACATCACAGCCATCTATAGGGTTAATCACGTCCAAATTAGAAGAATTAGCCAAGGATTATGATGCGGTCATATCTATTCATCTTTCTAGTGGTATTAGTGGTACGTATCAAGCAGTTGCAAGTGCAGGAGAAATGGTTGAAGGTATAGAAGTGTATCCCTATGACTCTGAAATAAGCTGTATGGCACAGGGGTTTTATGTATTAGAGGCAGTTGAAATGATACAAGAAGGTAAACAACCAACGAAAATTATGGAACGCCTTGATGAAATAAAGTCATCACTACGGGCCTATTTCATGGTAGATGACCTAAGTAATTTACAACGTGGTGGAAGGTTAAATGGTGCCCAAGCAATCGTAGGGAGCTTATTACAGGTTAAGCCAATCTTACATTTTGTTAATAAAATAATTGTTCCTTTTGAAAAAATCCGTACAAAGAAAAAAGCAATTAATCGGATCCTAGGATTATTGGATGAGGATGCAGGTGAAGGCAAGCAATTAAAAGTTGTTTTTATCCATGCAAACGCTGAATCAGATGCCATTGCGTTGCAAAAAAGCTTTTTGGAGAAGTATCCAGAGATGGATACTTCGATTAGCTACTTTGGTCCTGTTATTGGAACACACCTCGGTGAAGGTGCACTCGGTGTAGGCTGGTATAAGAAATAAGCTTCAACTTATGGAGCTGCCTAATATGCAGCTCCTGTCTACTCATTGGAAGGATAGCTCTATCGTAAAGCCTCAATTTCTCCATAAAAACTATCATTCATTTTTTACTGAATTACCCTCTACCACTTCTTTATCCTCGCATATAACTGGCAGTAAGCCCCCACCTTAAGCAATAAAGTGAACCACTATGGATAAGAGTGGGATCAACTGCCAGTAAATGTCCGATTGGTTCACCTAACAATCCAAAACCCCCCCACGGATTGAAGCTTCACTTTATCTATAATTAGATAACCATACTTTTTAGAGAAAGGAAGTGATTTTATTTGCAGCAAATGAAGGCTCTCCATTTAGATACCATCGCCTTATTACTCTCCGGAAAGTTACTATTAAGAAAAGAGATACCTCTAGATGATAGACAATTTCACACACTCCTAAATCATCGCCTTATTACTCCAGTACCATCAATAGTACGTGAGCGTTTTACTTGGAAATGCCAGCGTTGTGGTAATCGACATAGATTTTTATTTTCTAGCCTTGATAAAGCTTCTATCTATTGTAGAAAATGTATTGAGATGGGAAAAGTTATTAAATCTGAATGCCTTTATATATGGAGTGGAGCCATACCAACTTGGAAAAAATATGAAGCTGCTTGTTCTTGGAACGGAGAATTAACACTTGCGCAGGCTAAAGCAGCAGAACGCATTGTACAGACTATACAGAAACGGGAAAGCACCTTGCTCATTTGGGCTGTTTGTGGAGCTGGAAAAACTGAGATGCTTTTTCCAGGAATGGAGGAAGCTCTCCGGTATGGAATGAGAATTTGTATAGCAACCCCCCGAACAGATGTTGTTCTAGAATTAAAACCTCGTATTAAAAAAGCATTTTCAACTGTACCTATAGATGCATTATATGGGGGGAGTAAAGTTAAATTAGCAACTGCTCAAGTGGTTATCTGTACTACTCATCAGCTCTTACGTTTTCAACATGCCTTTGACTTAATAATTATCGATGAAATTGATGCATTCCCTTATCATAAGGATCCATCCCTTGCTTTTGCCGCTAAGCGAGCAAAGAAGCTAAACAGCACTACCATCTATTTAACCGCTACACCCAGATTGAAATTCCGATTACAAATGGCAACAAAGCAATTGTCGTATACTTTTGTCCCAATAAGATTTCATGGATATCCACTACCAATTCCAAAATTAAAACTATGTAGATCATTAAGAAAAAACCTTCAATATTCAACTCCACCACCAGCACTACTTCACTGGATACAACAGAGGGAAAATAAAGGTAGACAGCTACTCATTTTTTTACCAACGGTAGAAATCACGAGAAAATTTGAAAAATCGCTTACGACGTTTTTTCTAAAGCATGGGATTATTATAATGCCCTCGGCATTAAGTTGCGTACATGCTCAAGATGAAGATAGGAATTGGAAGATCAAACAATTTCGTGAAAAAGAAATCCAAGTATTATTGACAACTACTATTTTAGAACGTGGTGTTACGTTTCCAGCTGTTGATGTTGCTGTGCTTGATGCAGGACATGAAGTATTCGATGAAGCGGCCCTTGTCCAAATCGCAGGGCGGGCTGGAAGAAGTTTTGATGATCCTACCGGTGAAATTATTTTCTTTCATGACGGTAAAACAATAGCTATGATCAAAGCAGTTGAAATGATAAAAGAAATGAATAAACAGGGAGGGTTTTAAAAAATTGTATTGTTTATGGTGCTCCGAACCAATCATACAGCAGCTGACCTGGCAAAATTTCTTTTTTCCAGATATAAAAAAACTATGTGTGTATTGTGACTCACTGTTAGAAAAAATTGATGGGGATCGTTGCCACAAATGTAGTCGACAATGTGATCAAGCAATATGCTTCGATTGCCAAAGGTGGGAAAAGGAGAAGGAACGTGATACACTCGTTTTTAATTATTCTATTTTTCAATATAATATATTTATGCAAGAACTTATTGCGAAATGGAAATATCGTGGAGACGTTGAACTGGGCAATATATTCCGCGACGCAGTGAGAAAGGGGTTTACTCCTACATTTGCTGCCATGAAAAAACATGCGATAGCCGTACCTATTCCATTAAGCAAAGATAGGGAAAAAGAGCGTGGTTTTAATCAAGCAAAAATTTTAGCAGATTTTCTACCAATTAAATCTGAACTCGTATTGCATCGTATGGAAGGTGAAAAGCAATCGAAAAAATCGAGAAAAGAAAGAATTCAGTCGATAAATCCATTTACCATTACTAAAAGTATTAACAAACCAGTCATACTTGTCGATGATATATATACAACCGGAACGACGCTAAGACATGCAGGAAAAGTGCTAAAGGAGAATGGTTGTCCGGAGGTTTTTGGTTTTACCTTAATTAGGGGTTAAAGTACGAAAAAATATATATGTAAATGAAAAGAGGGAATTTTCAATGGCTGAATTGGCAAATTGTTCTCGTTGTGACAACTTATTTGTAAAAGGAGTTCGTGATATTTGTCAAAATTGCTACAAACGGGAGGAAGAGGCATTTCAAAAGGTTTATCAATTTTTACGACAGCGCAAGAATCGAGAGGCGACATTAAGTGAAATTGTTCAACAAACAGGAGTTGATGAAGAGCTAATCATCAAGTTTGTGAAGGAAAAAAGGCTTCGACCCACCGAATTTCCGAACGTGGGATATCCGTGTGAAAAATGTGGGGAAGTCATTACATCAGGAAAACTATGTCAACGTTGTTCAGAGAAGTTAAAACAAGAGCTACAGCGATATGAGGAACATGAGCAGCGGATGAAACAAGAACAAAAAAAAGACAAGGTTAAAACATACTATATGTTTGATAAATAATATTTTTTCTTAAACTTTCCGGTATAACAACCGATATTAATAATGATAAAATGGATACCGGTTATAGCTTTCAAAAGAGGTGAGTGGAAGTGAAAATTAATGGATTGAATCAACCTAATTATAATCCGTATAAACAACAAATAAACAAACAAGTGGAAGTAAAACACGATATGAAAAAAGATCAAATTGAAATTTCTAATCAGGCAAAGCAATTACAAGAAGACGAAAAACCGAATCCTGCTCGTTCAGCACGTGTTGAGAAATTAAAAGAAGCGGTTGAAGCGGGAGAATATAAAGTGAATTATGACAAAACAGCTGAAAAAATGATTGATTTTTGGTCAGGAAAATAAAGCACTACCAAATGTAGTAAAAAGGTATGGGCAGGGAGAATGATGATTGAATCGAGCATTTATCTGTTACGAAGAGAATTCACTGCCTACTAATCTGTCAAAAAATAAATGAAGTTCTGAATAGGGAGGATTGTCATTGACTTTGCAAAAAATAAAAGAAGCCATGGATGTATTGGTTGACCTTCACCATAAGCTGATTGAGCTTTCAGAACTAAAAACTGATCTATTAAAAAAAGGATCTTTAGAGGAACTACAGGGATTGTTAGTTAAAGAAAGGAAGCTTATTCGGAAAACGGAACAAGCAGAAGCGGACCGAATTCAGGCTGTAAATTCATGGTTTCAAGCTATGGATGTAGCCAGTGAAGATAAAACAATATCCACCATACTTGAAATTGCTAAAGATGGTCATGAGAAAAACGAGTTAGCGACAGTGACAACAGTATTAACACAGGCGATTACGAAATTAAAACAGCTAGAGCAGCTTAATCACGCTTTAATAAATCAGTCTATGCAATTTGTACAACTATCACTGGATGTTATGAGTCCAACCATACGCAATATTAATTACGGAAATAAGAATGAAAAAAACACGGATACAGCAAAACGTTCCGTATTTGACTCGAAAGCGTAAACGAATTCGTTAGGAGGTAGCACATGAGTACATTTCACGGATTAGAAATGGCAAAACAGGCACTTTTTGCTCAACAATCTGCACTTTATACAACAGGCCACAATATATCAAATGCAAATACAGAGGGATATACAAGACAACGGGTTAATTTTGAGACCATGAACCCGTATCCTTCAGGTTCTAGAAATAGACCTCAAATACCAGGGCAAATGGGGACTGGCGTACAGGCAGGATCTGTTCAGCGTGTTCGTGATCAATTTTTAGATTATCAATACCGTGCTGAGAGTAGTAAATCTGGCTATTGGGCAGCAAGAGCAGATGCACTAAGTCGTATGGAAGGAGTTTTAAATGAGCCTTCAGATAGTGGACTCTCTCATACGATTGATCAGTTCTGGAATGGCTTACAAGATTTAGCTGTCAATCCAGATAACTCAGGAGCTAGATCAGTAGTAGCTAACCGTGGTCTTGCAGTAGCTGAGACATTCAATTATCTATCCGAATCATTATCATCGATTCGCTCCGATTTGAAGAACCAGATTGATACATCTGTAAAAGAAACAAACGCATTATTAAGGCAAATTCATAATATTAACGAACAAATTAAAGAGCTTGAGCCACATGGTTACTTACCAAATGACTTATACGATGAAAGAGATCGTTTAATTGATGAGCTTTCTAATAAAATGAATATTAAAGTTACTTACTCCAAAAGTGGCGAAGGCTCTCCAGAAATTGCTGATGGTATGGCAACGATAGAAGTTGTAAATGAAAAAGGGGAACCATTTAACCCAAGTGTTGTGTTAGTCAATGGTCAAACTGGTCAAGAGCAAGTAAATGAAATAGAGGTAACATATGGTAATGATTCTTATGCTGCCGTGAGTGGAATTTCAGTCAATGGTCAGCAATTAGATGTAATGAATACGAATGGCTCACTAAAAGGATTCATAGATTCATATGGTCATGATTTTGATGGTGATGGGGATGTAACTGGTACATATACCGACATGCTAGCTGATCTTGATAAACTAGCTAATACGTTAAAAGAAGAATTTAATAAGGTTCACCATAACGGAAAAGCGCTTGATGGGTCTGATGGAATTGACTTCTTTGTGTTTAAAGATGGAAAAGATGGAGCGGCAGGAATTACGGTCAATAAAGACATTTTGGATGACCCAGATTTAATTGCTGCAAGTACAAATGATACGGATGGAGAAGGTGCAAATGCACTGAATTTAGCTGAAGTATTTAATAATAAGAATTTGAATGGAAACCCATTGGGAGAGAGTACTTCGATCAACAGTTTCTATCAGTCATTAATTGGCGAAATGGGTGTTAAAGCTCAAGAGGCAAATCGAATGACGAACAACACAGCCATTCTTCGTTCCCAAGTGGAAGATCAACGTATGGCGGTGAGTAGTGTTTCGTTAGATGAAGAAATGTCAAATATGATTAGGTTTCAGCACGCTTATAATGCTGCAGCAAGAAGCATGACTACAATGGACGAGATGTTAGACAAAATCATAAATAGTATGGGACTTGTTGGAAGGTAGGGGAAAATAATGCGAATTACGCAAAGTATGCTTTCAAATAATATGCTCCGTAATTTATCAAATAGCTATGCGAAGCTTGATCAATATATGGATCAGGTAAGTACAGGGAAAAAAATAAATCGCCCTTCTGATAATCCAGTAATAGCGATGAAAGGGATAAATTTTCGCAGCCAAGTAAATGAAGCTGAGCAATATATGCGAAATACAGGTGAAGTTCATAACTGGATGGACAATTCTGATGCTGCTTTAGATAAAGCAACACAAACAATGCAAAAGTTAAGAGAATTAGCTGTTCAGGCTAGCACTGGTACTTACGATGAAGAAGAACGAGAAAATATAAAAAAAGAGGCTGAACAGTTAAAGGAACATTTAATTAATATAGCCAATACGCAAGTAAATGGGAAGTATATATTTAACGGTACGAATACAACAGAGCCCCCATACGACGCAACAAATGGATTTAATGCTAATACGGATCCAATAAAAATACCGGTTGCAGCTGGTACTGAACTTCAAGCAAACGTAAATGGAGAAGAAGTATTTGGTAACGAACTTTTTGATAAAATAGATACCTTCATAGAAAATCTTGGGAACGATAACCAAGCTGGTATTGGAGCAAGTATTGAAGATCTTGATACTGGTATTAATCAAATAGTTAACGCCCGTGCAGATTTAGGTGCAAGGATGAATCGCTTGGAGCTTGTTGAAAATCGACTAAGTGAACAAGAGATCATTGCAAAGAAAACAATGGCTGAAAATGAAAGTGTAGATTATGAAGAGGCAATAACCAATTTAATTACACAGGAAAGCTTACATCGTGCAGCATTGTCTGCAGGTTCAAGAATTATTCAGCCTTCACTTATTGATTTTCTTCGTTAACATTTTATAAGCCCTGCCCCTTTTGGGTGACAGGGCTTTTGTACATAATGAAAGGAAGTAGTTAGTAATGAAATTTCCTCAGCTACGCATGCATTCACAAATGGCTAAAATTCAAATCGAACAGATTCCTGGCGATCAAACTATTCGACAGCCGAAAGCAGATTTGTCAATACAACAGCCAAGAGCAGAAGTTACCATTACAAAGACTCCTTCCAAGCTGGAAATTGACCAAACTAAAGCTTTTGCTGATATGAACCGTATGTCTATTATAAAAAGGAATGAGCAATTCGCCGAAAAAGGAAAAAGCGCAGTTCTGGAAGGAATGGGACGACGTGCTCAGCAGGGAACGGAATTAATGAAGATAGAACGTGACGGGGATTCCATAGTTAATCAAGCTGTACAAAATTCACAATCACCACAAAAATCTTTAGGGATAGCCTTTATTCCTTCCCTTTTTTCTGTAAAAGTCAATTATCAACCATCAAAGGTACATATTGATGTAAAAACCAATAAACCGATCATTGAAGCAAAACAGAATAAAGTGGAGCACCACTATAAACAGGGAGAAGTAGCGGTAAGTATGAAGCAGTACCAGGATTTAACCATTGAAGTTGTTAATCTTTATGCTTAGGAGAGGGGAAGTAATATGCGCATTGAAACGAAGTACTTTGGAGAGGTAGCTATAGAATCAACAAGTGTTCTTGACTTTCCATCAGGAATACCAGGATTTAATCATGAAACACAATTTGTTTTGCTTGATTTTCCCGATAATCCATTATTTCAAATTCTTCAGTCTACTACTAGTAAAGAAACTGCTTTTATTGTAGTAAACCCTTATCATCTTTATGAAGAATATACGTTGAATTTGGATGAAAGTATAATAGAGATACTTCAATTATCTAGTGAAGAGGAAGTAGTTGTCCTTTCGATTGTTACATTAAAAGCACCTTTTACTTCTAGTACCATTAATTTAAAAGCACCAATCATTATAAATTCTGTTAAGAATAAAGGAAAGCAATTAATTATAAATACAGATGAATATCCGACAAGAGCACCGATTTCACCAAAGCACTCTTCGAAAGTGAAAGGGGAATAAAAGATGCTTGTATTAACTCGCAAAGTAAATGAGTCCATCCAAATAGGGGAAGATATTGAAGTTAAAGTACTCGCTGTTGATGGAGATCAAATAAAAATTGGAATTGGTGCTCCAAAATCAATCGATATTTATCGCAAAGAGCTTTATTTAGACATAAAAGAAGAAAATAATCAGGCTGCTAACATCTCTAATGAGTTAGTACAATTATTAAAAAATAAGTAGTGTTTCACTCTATTTAATAAATTTTGCTAATGTACCGATATAAAAAGAAAAGAAAAGGGTTGGAAGTAATATGGGTATGCGGTTAGATCAAATAGTGACCGGATCACATCCACGGCTTCATGATCAGAGTAACAACCAAGTAAGAATGTCGGAAAGATCCGAAGGTAACAAAGGGTACAGCTCACAACAAAATCAAACAGAGGAAGTAATAGGTAAGCAATTAGAGACAGCTATTTCTAAGCTGAATAACTTCATTGAGCCATTGCGAACAGATTTACGATTTAAGTACCATGAAAAATTAAATGAGTACTATGTCACTGTTGTGAATCCATTAACAGATGAAATTATAAAAGAGATACCTCCTAAGAAGATGCTAGATATGTATGCTGAAATGGCTGAATTCATGGGAATATTAATCGATGAGAAAATATAGGACATATTTTAAAAGGAGAGATAATGATGCGTATTGGCGGATTGGCTAGTGGAATGGATATTGATTCACTCGTAAACAAACTAATGAGTGCTGAACGAATACCATTAGATAAAATGGAACAAGAAAGAACGACGCTTGAATGGAAAAGAGATGCATTTCGAGAAATTAATAAGAAATTAACCGAGCTGGAAAACCTCATGTACGATATGAAAATGAGTTATACGTATAATTCGAAATCAGTAAGCTCATCGATAGACGATGCCGTTACAGCAACAGCTACACCGAGTACATCTAATGGAACTTATCAAGTCAAAGTAAGTCAGTTGGCTAGCTCTGCAATTAATGTAAGTTCAGGAGAACTTGCGATTGATCCAACAGAGGAATTAGACGCTTCCTATCATGGAACCAAGGTTGAATTTTCGACATTTGATGAAAATGGTGATGAACAGAAGTACTCCTATACGATAAAGGAAGGAGATACACTGAATGATGTACTGAAGCGTGTATCGAATGATGATAATAATGTTCGAATGTTTTATGACAATCAATCGAATAAAGTGATTATGGAGACAACTAGAACAGGTGATTACAATCAAGGAACAGCCCCTGATGGTGCTGAGATTCAATTTGCTAATGGATCATTTTTACAATCTGTACTAAAAATGGATGTAGCGAATGAAAAAGGCGGAGAAAATGCTAAGTTTGAGTATAATAACAGTGGATTAGTAATGGAATCTAAAACCAATTCTTATTCTTTGAACGGAATTGACTTTGAATTTAAAAATACTACGGATGGTAAAAACGCTAAATTAACTGTCACCAATGACGTAGAAGCTTCCTATGAAGCTATTATGAAGTTTGTAGATAAATACAATGAAGTGGTCGAGGCGCTAAATTCTTCTCAACAAGAGGAAAAATTCAGAGATTACCAACCGTTAACAGATGAACAAAAGAAAGAAATGTCTGATAAAGAAATCGAACTGTGGGAAGAACGAGCAAAAAGTGGATTGCTTCGTGGAGAATCTACTATTTCAGGAGGATTATTTAATTTAAGGCAGAGCTGGTACTCCAAGGTTGAAACAGGCGGAGAATATACTTCTTTGACACAAATAGGAATTGAAACATCCAAGAATTACTTAGATGGTGGTAAGCTAGTCGTAGACCCAAAAGAATTGAGGAAAGCACTTCAAGATAATCCAGCAGATGTGAAAAAGCTATTTACTAACAACGATGAAGGTGCATCACGTGGATTGGTAAATCGTTTAGAAGATGCATTAAGTTCAACAATGTCTAAGATTGGTGAAAAAGCTGGTGGCGGTACAGATACATTAGAAAACTATACATTAGGAAAAAGAATGAAAGATCTGGATAAAAGAATATCAGCTTTTGAGGATCGTTTGGTTAAAGTAGAAACACGTTACTGGAATCAATTCACAGCTATGGAAAAGGCAATTTCACGGATGAATCAGCAGTCAGCACAGCTAATGTCGCAGTTTGGCGCTTAAATGTAAAATGTAAGTTAAGGAGTGAACCAAATGTCACCGAATAAGCAACATCAAGCATATAAAAATAATGCTGTCAATACAGCCTCTGGTGCGGAACTAACTTTAATGTTATACAATGGATGTATTAAATTTATAAAACAAGCAATGAAGGATTTGGATAGTAAAAACTATGAAGCCAAAAATACGAATATACAAAAGGCACAAAAAATAATTCAAGAATTAATGATCACTTTGGATCCAAAAATTGAAATATCTAATCAATTCTTGCCACTTTATGAGTATATGTTATTTCAGTTAAAGGAAGCGAATATAAAAAATGATACATCCTTATTAGAAGAAGTACTTGGTTATACTATCGAATTCCGAGATACATGGAAACAAGTTATATTAGAGACGCGCAAAAAACAATATGCACAAGGTGCTCATGTCTAATGAATCGATTAACTCCTTTATATGAAACTACAATAAAACTAAAAGAAGTATTAGAGCAAAAAATCGATGCAAAGGATCGTGAATCTGTCATATCACAAATAAATTCCCTGATTGAAAAAAGGGGAGAACAGATGAAAGCATTGACTCCACCCTATTCAGATATGGAGAAGGAAACGGGACGAGCATTAGTGGATTTAAATGATGGGATTCAACATAAGATGCAGCAACTATTTCATGAATTAAAGCTAGAAATGAAGCAAATAAAGAAACAAAAACAATCCAATAGAAAGTATAGTGATCCGTATAAAAATGTTCAGTCCAAAGATGGTATGTTTTTGGATAGTAAAAATTAAGTATATTTTCCCCGCATATAACTGGCAGTAAGCCCCTACCTCAAGCAATGAAGAAAAACCAATATGGTGAAGTGAGGGATCAACTGCCAGTAAATGTCCGATTGGTTCGGGCCTACATGGAAGTAGGTCACAAAGGCGTTGCCACAGGACGTGGCGAATGAAGCCTTTGTACGTATTTCTTTCAGTAAAAAGCGGATGGAAGCTTCACTTTATAGAATAGTGAATAGGAAAAAGAGAAAATTTCTACAACTGTAGTTATTTTCTCTTTTTAAGATTTATTTACATTTCTAACTATGTTGAGAAATAAGTATGAAGTAGTTGTAAATTTTTTAAGGAAATTGTAAACCGTCAATTCTAGCAATAGCAAGGCATAGACCAATATTCCCCCTGTTTTATTTGCTGTTTGAATAGTTTAGAAAGGAATTTCCTTGGGAAACGTTGTATAATATATATATAAGCTGAAAGGAGGACACTTTAATGAAATTTAACATTCGTGGTGAAAATCTTGAGGTGACAGGATCAATAAGAGATTATGTGGAGAAGAAAATAAGTAAACTAGAAAGATATTTTGATACACCACCAACATCTGAGGTACATGTTAATTTAAGTGTCTATAATGATGAGCAGAGAATAGAGGTTACTATCCCAATGACCAATCTGTTACTACGCGGAGAGGTTCAACACGTAGATCTTTACGCTGCCATCGATTTAGTTGTCGATAAGCTTGAAAGACAAATCCGAAAGCATAAAACGAAAGTAAATCGTAAATTTAAACAAAACGGTGCAGCGAAACATGTGTTTGCTGAATTAGAAAAAGAAGCAGCAAGTGTTGCTTTAGAAGAAGAATCTGATGAAATTGAAATTGTAAGAACGAAACGATTTGACTTGAAACCAATGGATTCTGAAGAAGCTGTTCTGCAAATGGACATGTTAGGACATGCATTCTATGTTTTTGAAAATGCAACAAATGGAGATACAAATGTTGTTTACCGTCGTAATGATGGGAAATATGGATTAATTGAACCGAATGCATAAAACCGAATCGAAAATATAAAAGATGTTATCGAAAAATACAGTTAACCGAAAAGCCCACGGAGGGATATAAATTTTCTTCGTGGGCTTTTTCGTAGTCTTGGGAATTATAAAGATAAATCTGGGTGTGTTGAGCCTCGTCCTGCTTCAGTACCCGGAACTAGGCACTTTACGCATCGCTCTACGATAGTCATCATCGGCTCGCAAGCACACCATAATTCCTTTATCTCCGTTGAATCGCTCCAGTAGCAACATTTCTAATCGGGCGCTTGCGTTTTTATTCCTCTAAACAACAGCTACTATACTTCCTTCTAGTTTGTAAGTTTAGTTGAGAATAATAATCAATAAATATTCTTACATATACATAGAATGTTGATATAAAACCTTTAAAGGCTCTTTAATGTGACATAATTCGAACATATACAGTGTTTTTCTTGACAAAAAACGACATCCACTTAATAATAAGTACGTGATTAGAATTATTTTAGGAAATGAAAGCATAAGCTTCATTTCTTTTCAGAACACATTTTAGGAGGAAGATTATTTATGTCACTTATTGGTACTGAAGTACAACCATTCACAGCAAATGCTTATAAAAATGGTGAGTTTATTGAGGTAACGGAAGAAAACTTTAAAGGCAAGTGGAGTGTTATCTGCTTTTATCCTGCCGATTTTAGTTTTGTATGCCCAACGGAACTTGAAGATTTACAAAATCAATACGCCACGTTAAAGGAGCTTGGAGCTGAAGTATATTCTGTTTCTACAGATACACATTTTGTACACAAAGGCTGGCATGATAGCTCTGAAAAAATTGGAAAAATTACATATGCGATGATTGGTGATCCTTCGCAAACTATTTCTCGTAATTTCCAAGTGCTAAATGAACAATCAGGTCTTGCAGATCGTGGTACATTCATTATTGATCCAGATGGTATTATCCAAACAGTGGAAATTAATGCAGATGGTATAGGACGTGATGCAAGCACGCTAGTAAACAAAATTAAAGCTGCTCAATATGTTCGTAACAACCCAGGCGAAGTTTGCCCAGCTAATTGGGAAGAAGGCTCTGAAACGCTTAAACCAAGCCTTGATCTTGTAGGTAAAATCTAAGGAGTGCACGAAATGGTACTTGAAGCAGATATCAAAGCACAATTAAATCAATATATGCAGCTATTAGAAAACGATATTGTTATTAAAGTAAGTGTGGGTTCGGATGCTATTTCTAATGAAATGCTGGCTCTACTTGAAGAACTAGCTACTATGTCTACTAAAATAACTGTTGAAAAAGCTCCTTTAGAAAGAACCCCTAGCTTTAGTGTGAATCGAGTTGGAGAGGATACAGGAGTTGTATTTGCAGGTGTTCCTTTAGGTCATGAGTTCACATCATTAGTGTTAGCATTGCTGCAGGTTAGTGGTAGGCCACCGAAGGTAGACCAAAGCGTTATAGATAAGATTCAAACTATTAATGGAGAATATCATTTTGAATCTTACATTAGTCTTACTTGTCATAATTGCCCGGATGTTGTTCAAGCACTAAATATAATGACCGTGCTTAACCCTAATATTACGCATACGATGATTGATGGCGCAGCATATAAAGAAGAAGTAGAAGATAAAAATGTCATGGCAGTGCCGACGGTTTATTTAAATGGGGAATCTTTTGGCAGTGGCCGTATGACAATGGAAGAAATTCTTGCTAAGTTAGGCAGTGGATTGGATGCCTCTGAGCTTGCTAACAAAGATCCCTATGATGTGCTTGTTATTGGCGGTGGGCCAGCTGGTGCAAGTGCAGCAATTTACGCAGCGCGTAAAGGAATCCGAACAGGTATTGTTACGGAGCGTTTTGGCGGTCAAGTTCTTGATACACTGAGCATCGAGAACTTTATTAGTGTAAAACATACAGAAGGTCCGAAGCTTGTAGCAAGTCTTGAAGAGCATGTGAAAGAATATGACATAGATGTAATGAATTTACAGCGATCTAGTAGCTTAAAAAAGAAAGACCTCTTTGAGCTTACGCTTGAAAATGGAGCAGTCCTTAACAGCAAAACGATCATCCTTGCAACAGGTGCTCGTTGGCGTAATGTCGGCGTTCCTGGTGAACAGGAATTCAAAAATAAAGGCGTTGCCTATTGTCCACATTGTGACGGTCCTTTGTTTGAAGGAAAAGATGTAGCGGTTATCGGTGGTGGCAACTCGGGAATTGAAGCTGCAATAGATCTTGCTGGCGTAGTAAGACATGTAACTGTTCTTGAGTATAATCAAGAATTAAAAGCAGATGATGTTTTGCAAAAGCGCCTTAATAGTCTAGCTAATGTCACAGTCTTGACAAATGCTCAAACAACTGAAATTACAGGAACCGACAATGTAAATGGGATTACGTATAAAGAACGTCACACAGGTATGGAAAAACATATCGATTTACAAGGTGTGTTCGTACAAATAGGTTTAGTACCAAATACGGAGTGGTTAGATGGTAAGGTTGAGTGTAATCACATCGGTGAGGTCATTGTTGATAAGCACGGAGCTACGAATGTTCCGGGATTGTTTGCGGCAGGAGACTGTACGGATGGACCGTATAACCAGATCATTATTTCTATGGGATCAGGAGCGAACGCATCTTTAGGTGCATTTGACTATCTTATCCGGAATTAGTAAATAAATAGCCAATAATAAAAGGACCTCTATACTACCAATCGGCAGTAAGAGGTTCTTTTAATTGATAGTACAAATGGATCAATGTCGAAAATTGTAATTAAAATTGCTGAAATCTTAAAATGGATTAGATTATCTAAGGCATTCTTGGAAAATGTCATTAAAATCTTATCCGAACAGCTTATTTCGTTTGAATTATTTGTCGAATTTAACTCTAAAATTTAAAAATGGTGATTAGTCATGATACCCAGTGTTGTGATATAAATAAGGCAAATGATTTAGGAGGTGAATGATCTAACACGTACATTTTACAGCAATGTCAGTCTAAAAAAGGAATGTTTATATCGCTTTGTCTCTCCGACAGTCTTTTATAAACATTCCTAAGCATACTTCGCTAGAAAAGCGACTGTCTTTTCTCACAGAATCCTCTATAATCCCTTTCCTTAGAAGAGTGGTTTATCCTCAAACCACTCTTTTTACATTGATTTGTACTGATACATACTTGAAGTGGAACATATTCCCTTGATAATTCATTTGAAAAACAGAAGAGATACAAGAATTTTCATCTAAGAACTGTGCAATGTCAGTAGTTGTCATCTTTCTTTAGAAAGTGTTATTATTGATAAAAGACGCTAATTCTTTACGTACGATAATTATAGTATAAAATCAGATAGAAAATCTTATTTAAGATAGATATTGAGGTGCATGTATAATGACTGGAATATTAAAGAAAATTTTTGGTGATGGAACGCAAAGACAATTGAATCGGCTGCAAAAAACAGTGGATAAAATAGAGGCTTTAGAACCAGAAATGGAAAAGTTAACTGATCAGGAGCTACAAGAAAAAACAGAAGCGTTTAAAGAAAGGTATCAAAATGGAGAAACTTTAGACGATATGCTTGTAGAAGCATATGCAGTGGTTCGTGAAGGATCTAAACGTGTACTAGGAATGCGACCTTTCCAAACGCAGTTAATGGGTGCTATTGCTTTGCATGAAGGTAACATTGCTGAGATGAAAACCGGGGAAGGAAAAACATTAGCTTCTACCATGCCTGCATACTTAAATGCACTTTCTGGTAAAGGTGTTCATATAATTACAGTCAATGATTATTTGGCAAGTCGTGACGCGCAGGAGATGGGAGAGCTCTATCAATTTTTAGGACTAACAGTTGGGCTTAATGGAAATGGGTTATCAAAAGAACAAAAAAGGGAAGCGTATAATCAGGATATTACCTATGGTACGAACAATGAATATGGTTTTGATTACTTGAGAGATAATATGGTCCTTTACAAGGAGCAAATGGTACAACGTCCTTTGAATTTTGCAATTATTGATGAGGTTGACTCGATATTAATAGATGAAGCACGAACACCTTTAATTATTTCCGGTTCAGCTAAGAAGTCTGCGTCACTTTATCAGCAAGCGAATAGCTTTGTAAGTACACTTTCCAAGGAAGGTGATTATACCTACGATGAAAAAACAAAGGGGGTACAACTTACAGAGGAAGGGATAAATAAAGCGGAAAGCTATTTTTCGATTGAGAACTTGTTTGATTTAAACAATGTATCATTAACGCATCATATTAATCAGGCTCTGAAGGCTCATGTTTCGATGCATCGTGATGATGACTATGTGGTAGAAGAAGGCGAAGTAGTTATTGTAGACCAATTCACTGGTCGATTAATGAAAGGTCGTCGTTATAGTGATGGCTTACATCAAGCAATAGAAGCGAAAGAAGGATTACAAATTCAAAACGAGAGTATGACGCTTGCGTCTATTACCTTTCAAAACTTCTTCCGAATGTATAATAAATTGGCTGGTATGACTGGTACGGCGAAAACGGAGGAGGAAGAGTTCAGAAACATCTATAATATGGATGTTATTGCTATTCCGACAAATAAACCGATTATCCGAGACGATCGAGCTGATTTGATTTATAAATCCATGCAAGGTAAGTTTCAAGCAGTTGTAGAGGAAATAAAAGAACGTCACTTAACAGGACAGCCAGTATTAGTTGGTACTGTTGCTGTTGAAACTTCTGAGTTAATATCCAAATTATTGAAGAAGGCTGGCGTGAAACATGATGTATTAAATGCTAAAAATCACTTTCGCGAAGCAGAGATAATAGAGAATGCTGGACAAAAGGGAGCCGTAACCATTGCTACTAATATGGCTGGACGCGGAACCGATATTAAGTTAGGTGAAGGTGTTGTTGATCTTGGAGGACTCGCTGTTATTGGTACGGAACGTCATGAATCACGTCGTATCGATAATCAGTTACGTGGACGTTCTGGACGACAAGGTGATCCAGGGATGTCTCAATTCTACCTATCCATGGAAGATGAGTTAATGCGTCGATTTGGCTCTGATAATTTGAAATCGATGATGGAGCGACTCGGAATGGAAGATTCACAGCCAATTGAAAGTAAAATGGTATCTCGTGCTGTTGAATCAGCTCAGAAACGAGTGGAAGGGAATAACTTTGATGCACGTAAAACAGTCCTATCTTATGACGATGTTTTACGAGAACAAAGAGAAATTATTTATAAGCAACGCTTTGATGTTATTGAATCTGAAACAGAATTACGAGAGATTATTGAGAACATGATTATTTCAACACTTGAACGTGTTGTAGCAACACATACGCAGGATGATGATGAGGATAATTGGGATTATAAGGCGATTGTTGAATATGTACAAGGTAGCCTCCTAGATCAAGATCAAATTGCTGTAGATGATTTAAAAGGAAAAGATCCAGAGGAAATCAATGAATGGATTATGGAGAGAGTGAGAGCTCGCTATGATCAAAAAGAACAAGAACTAACAGAAGAACAAATGCGCGAGTTTGAAAAAGTAATTCTCTTAAGAACGGTTGATACGAAATGGATGGATCATATTGATCAAATGGATCAATTACGTCAAGGAATTCATTTACGTGCATATGGACAGAATGATCCGTTACGTGAATATCAACTTGAAGGCTTCTCAATGTTTGAAGCAATGATCGAAAATATTAACGAAGAAGTTGCCAAGTACATTATGAAAGCTGAAATTAGAGATAATCTGCAACGGCAGGAAGTTGTGAAAAATACACAGGCAGTTTCCGGCAGTCAGGAAGAGAAAAAGAAAACACGTAAGCCATTTGTAAAACAACAGGATATTGGTCGTAATGACCCTTGTCCGTGCGGCAGTGGTAAAAAATATAAAAATTGCCATGGGAAATAGTGAAATGGATAAAGCACTCCGCTGAAACCAGTGGAGTGTTTTATTGCCAAATACAAATTGAGGTGATTAGGATGGAATTAGTTGAAATAAGAAATGAATTAGACCAAATGAGTAAGCGAATTAATGATTTTAGGGGGTCTCTTTGACTTAGACGAAAAAACTCAACGTATTAAAGAGTTAGAATTAAAAATGGCTGCTCCATCATTCTGGGATGACCAAGAAACAGCACAAAAAGTCATTAGTGAGGTTAATGGTTTAAAGGAATATGTGAATAAATTTGAGGAATTAGAAGAGTTTCTTGACAATTTAGAGGTATCCTATGAGTTAGTAAAGGAAGAAAATGATGCAGAGTTATTTGAGGATCTTACAAAGGATCTCCATGAACTGCGCATACAAATGAACAATTTTGAGCTACAGCTTCTTTTAAGTGAGCCGTATGATGCTAATAATGCGATTCTGGAGCTACACCCAGGCGCTGGTGGAACAGAGTCTCAGGATTGGGCGAGCATGCTATTAAGAATGTATCAACGCTGGGCAGAAACAAAAAACTTCAAAGTAGAAATGTTAGATTACTTAGCCGGTGAGGAAGCGGGATTGAAAAGCGTTACGTTATTAATTAAAGGTCACAATGCTTACGGTTATTTAAAGGCTGAAAAAGGTGTACACCGATTGGTACGAATATCACCATTTGATTCTTCAGGGCGCCGCCACACATCCTTTGTGTCCTGTGATGTAACGCCAGAAATGACCGAGGATGTAGATATTGAAATGAAATCAGAAGATATTAAGGTAGATACGTATCGAGCGAGTGGTGCAGGAGGGCAGCATGTTAATACTACTGATTCAGCTGTGCGTATTACCCATTTACCTACAAATGTAATCGTGACGTGTCAAAATGAGCGCTCACAGATAAAAAACAGAGAAGCTGCGATGAAAATGTTAAAATCGAAATTATATCAATTGGAAATTGAAAAACAACAGCAGGAATTAGCCGAAATTCGTGGCGAGCAAATGGAAATTGGCTGGGGAAGTCAAATTCGCTCCTATGTTTTTCATCCGTATTCTATGGTAAAGGATCACCGTACAAATGTAGAAGTAGGAAATACACAAGGTGTAATGGACGGAGAGATTGATCCATTTATTGATGCTTATTTAAGATATCAGATGAAATAAAATAAGTAAGAAATCACCTGTAGATAATTAGAGCTTAGAAAAATGCTGCAAATAGCTGTTATTAGCAATAATTTCATGAAATGGACACAAATGGTCTTAGTCCGTATGGCAATTGCTTTCTAGCCCTTTTCGTGTTATTTAATGTTGGTATAAAGGGTTTTAAAACCCACATAATGGGTTATAATAAAACTGTTAAGCCATTACAATATTTTTGATAGGGGGATTTAGGCTATGAAAAAGTGGTTATTAACAATGCTTTTCGGTACTGCACTTGTGCTCGGTGCATGTGGCGGTGGGGACGATAATGCTTCTGAAGAGCCAGCTGATAACGGGGATACTGGCACAGAAGAGCCATCAGATTCAGAAGGTGGAGCTGTAGATACCGCTGCTGCTGAAGATGTATTCAAAAGTAATTGTGCTTCCTGCCACGGCGCTGATTTATCAGGTGGGAATGGCCCTGATCTAACACAGGTTGGTTCGAAGCTTTCCTCAGATGAAATTGCCGACATAATTAAAAATGGTAAAGGATCTATGCCTCCTGGCATGGCATCTGGAGATGACGTACAATTACTTGCAGATTGGTTAGCTCAAAAAAAATAATGTATGATTAAAAGGCTTGTCTGATTGAAGATATTCAGTAGACAAGCTTTTTATTTTGACTTCAATAACTATCCTTCGACAAAAAAAGCTTTAAAAACAGAATCCTTCTCGAAACCACCCCCTGCTTCTCAACACAATTAACGTATATATATAGATAGCGCAACCGTTAAATGATACTAGGTCTGAAGTGAGTTGAAATTCAGTTTAATTTATGAAAATAGGTATTTTTACTCATATTTCCACTTGATTTTCGCCTGAAAACCCACTTATTTATTTAAAATATGACAAAATATTTCAATAAACTACGACTTTTGAAATATAAATGTAATAATTTTATGTCTAAAAATCCTGGCGAAAGATGTTATAATGATGGAGTATCACTTACATATGATTAATTAAAAATGGAAGCGTGTATTGTTATGAATTCTAAAAAAAAGAGGCACACATCTAAGAATGACAACTAAAAGATAAAGGTGATTGCATTATGATATTAATGAAAGACGTATATAAAACATATGCCAATGGTGTAACAGCACTTAATGGTATAAATGTCGATATTAAGCAAGGCGAATTCGTCTATATTGTAGGACCAAGCGGTGCTGGGAAATCAACATTTATAAGATTAATGTACCGGGAAGTCAGGCCAACTAAAGGTTCCATCTACATAAACGATGTTAACGTAAATGAAATAAAAGAAAAAAGAGTTCCCCTGTTACGTAGGGATATTGGAGTTGTATTCCAAGACTTTAAATTACTCCCAAAACTAACAGTCTATGAAAATATTGCTTTTGCATTAGAAGTAATAGAGCAGCCCCCAAGTTTGATTCGAAAACGAGTGATGGATGTTCTAGAGCTTGTTGGTCTTAAAAATAAGGCTCGGTTCATTCCTGATGAACTTTCAGGTGGTGAACAGCAGCGCGTTTCTATAGCTAGAGCTATTGTAAACCATCCCAAAATTGTGATTGCTGACGAACCAACAGGGAATTTAGATCCAGATACGTCCTGGGGCATCATGAAAATTTTAGAAGAAATCAATGATCGTGGAACAACGGTAATTATGGCTACACATAGTAAGGAAATTGTTAATACTTTCAAAAACCGTGTAATTGCCATTGAAGATGGATTAATCGCAAGAGATGAACACCGAGGTGATTACGGCTATGAAAATTAGAACATTAATGCGTCATATACGTGAAGGGTTTAAAAATATTGGACGAAACGGTTGGATGACGATCGCATCAGTTGGTGCTGTAACAACTACGTTGATTTTAGTTGGTGCTTTTTTAGCGCTAATGATGAACTTAAATCAGATGGCTGACAATATCGAGGACGATGTTGAGATTAATGCCCTGATAGATTTGACTATAAACCAACAAGAGATACAGCAACTAGGTAACGAGATTAAGCAGATTGATGGTGTAGATTCGGTTGTTTTCTCATCTAAGGATGATGAGTTAAATAAATTAATTGACAGCATGGGTGAAAATGGTCAAACGTGGCAAATGTTTGAACAGGATAATCCTTTAAACCATGTTTACATTGTACGAACAGCAGATCCTCAGGATACTGCTCCGGTCGCAAAGAAGATTTCAGAGCTTAAAGGCGTTCAAGAGGTTAATTATGGTCAAGGTGTTGTAGAAAAGCTTTTTGAATTTAATAAATACGCACGATCAATCGGATTGGTCTTAATTGTAGGCTTGTTATTTACAGCTATTTTTCTTATTTCCAACACGATTAAAATTACAATTATGGCACGTAGTAAGGAAATTGGCATTATGAAACTAGTTGGTGCAACCAACGGCTTTATCAGATGGCCGTTTTTTATCGAAGGGATGTTGCTCGGAATATTAGGATCAATTATACCAATTGCCATTGTGCTTTCAGGCTATTATTACTTAGCTAATACAGTGAGCCAGCGTATTCACTACAGCTTCGTTGAAATTTTGCCATATAATCCATTCGCGATACAGCTATCGTTGATTATTTTAGCCATTGGTGCAGTCATTGGTGTATGGGGAAGTGTTATGAGTGTACGTAAATTCTTAAAGGTTTAGTTTGTGCGTTTGTCATTTGTGAGGAGCCATTTTGGAGCATTGTTTGAAATTTATACAGAGGGAAAGGGGAATATTTGAATGAAGAAAGTAATACCATCTTTGCTGACGGTCATTTTAGTAAGCACATCACTATCCTTCTATACTAGCCCGGTGTCAGCTGAGTCAACAGACGAGCTCGATAAAAAGATAAGTGACTTGGAAAAGGAACAAAAGGAACTCGAAAAAGAGCAAAGCGAATTAAATCGTGATAAAAAAGAAACGGAAGAAAAAATTGATAAAAATTTAAACAAGCAGGATTCGGTAGAAGCTGATATAAATTCAATTGACCAAAAGCTTTCCAATACTAGGAATAAAATTGAAAATAAAGAAAATGAGATTTCTACGACAAATAAAAAGATTGAGGATTTAAAGAGCCAAATTGAAAAGTTAAAAGAAGAAATTGTACTATTGAAAGAACGCATAAAAAAACGTGAACAGTTACTGAAAGACCGCCTACGTAATATACAAAAGAATGGCGGTAACATGAAATACATAGAGGTTATTCTTGGTTCGCAAAGCTTCGGTGATTTTATTAGTCGCTCTTCAGCGGTAAACACAATTATGGATCAAGACAAAACAATAATGGAAGCACAAACTGCTGATAAATTGGCCTTAGAAAAAAACAAGGCGGACGTTGAGAATAAGAAAAGTGAAGTAGAAGATCGTAAGTTAGCATTAGAGGCTCAGAAATCAGAGCTAGTTGCTTTGAAATCGCAACTTAACAAGCAAATGTCTGAGAAAGAAACGATGATGGCTTCACTAGAAAAAGAGCATGAAGATTTAGAAGAATATAAAGTGAGTGTGCAAGAAGAAAAAGAGATACTTGCTGCACAAGCGTCAGCTGTGGAAAAAGCGAAGCAGGTAGCGGAGAACGAAAAGAGTAAGTTAGCACAATTAGCTAAGGAGAAGGAAAAACAAAAAAAGGCAACCACTAATTCTTCTTCTGGTAATTCTCAGTCTTCTGTTAGCTCAGGCTCTGGTGGATCAGGTGGAGGAAGCGGTATCTTTATTTGGCCAGCAGCTGGTTATAAAACCTCTGATTATGGATATAGAGTCCACCCTATAACAGGTAAGAAAAAGTTACATGCTGGTATGGATATTGGAGCATCTATAGGCACACCATTAAAAGCTGCTGCTTCAGGTGTCGTTATTAGAGCGGGTGTTATGAGTGGATATGGTAATACCATTATGCTTACCCATAACATTGACGGTACAACCTATACAACATTATATGCACATTTAAGCAGTATATCCGTTTCAGCTGGACAGGTTGTTAGCCAAGGTCAGCAAATTGGGGCAACAGGGAACTCTGGTGCATCGACTGGACCACATTTACATTTTGAGGTACATGTTGGTGGCTGGAATGCTGCAAAAAGTAATTCTGTAAACCCATTAAATTACTTAAATTAATTGCAAAGGCTGTTTTCTAAAGATTGTTAGTGTATACGAAAATAATAGCATTGGATTGAAATGAGCAATTGTAAGTATTAGAAAAAGGCATCATCCTTTATGGTATGATGTCTTTTTCTGCTCTTTCGTTGTATAATTACATAAAAAGCGTAGTAAAACCATAGTCATAAGAGAAAGATAGTGGTATGCTTTTTAATATTACATGTTATTTTGATTAAAATAGTTGGGGTGAAATAATGAATTTAAGAAAGATACATATAGTACTACTTCTCGTTTGTGCATTACTTTTAGGACTTGGAGGCGGCTATGCTGGTGTAAAGCTTGCTCAGTCTAATAATAATGACGCACAAGATAATAAAGCGATAACTGAAAATATAGAGGGGGCTAAAGAGACAAATACCCCAAAGGAAATGAACAAAGTAGGTCAAGCGTTTAATCTTATAAAAGAAAATTATTTAGAGGATGTAGATGATCAGCAATTAATTGAAGGAGCAATTCAAGGGATGCTGACATCATTAGAGGATCCGTATAGTTCGTATATGGACGTGGAGACAATGAAGCAATTTAATGAGCAAATTGAGTCTTCGTTCGAAGGTATTGGTGCGGAAGTAAGTATGGTGAATGATACAGTAACCATTGTGGCCCCAATTAAAGATTCACCAGCGGAAAAAGCTGGCCTACGACCTAACGACCAAGTGCTTCAAGTAGATGGGGAAAGTTTAGATGGGTTAAATCTTAATGAAGCGGTGGCTAAGATTCGCGGTGAAAAAGGGTCTAAAGTTGAGCTAGAAATACAGCGTGCTGGAGTTTCTGAACCATTTAATGTGACAATTACACGAGACACTATTCCAGTTGAAACCGTTTATAGCAAAACGGAAACAGTAGATGGAAAGAAAACGGGTATTATCGAAATAACCAATTTTTCTGAGCGTACAGCTGATGAATTTACAGAACAGCTAGATAAGATGGAAAAGGATGGAATTAAAGGGCTGGTTATTGATGTCCGAGGAAATCCAGGCGGTTTATTAGATGTCGTGGAGGATATATTAAAACAATTCGTCCCAAATGATATGCCTTACGTTCAAGTAGAAGATCAAAATGGAGAAAAATCTCCTTCATATTCTGAACTTGAGGAGAGAAAAGAGTATCCAATTAGTGTATTAATTGATGAGGGAAGTGCATCAGCATCTGAAATTTTGGCAGTTGCTATGAAAGAAATGGGCTATGATGTAGTTGGTCAAACAAGTTTTGGTAAAGGTACCGTTCAGCAAGCAGTTCCATTGGGCGATGGAAGTACCATCAAATTAACATTTTTTAAATGGCTCTCCCCTGAAGGCAATTGGATTCATGAAAAAGGGGTAAAACCTACCATTGAAGCAAAGCAAGCAGATTATTATTATACAAATCCCGTACAGATTGAAGAGCCACTGACTCTTGATCATACAGGAGATAATATTAAGAATGTGCAGATTATGTTAAAAGGATTAGGTTATGATCCTGGAAGAATAGATGGCTATTTTAGTGAAAAAACGGAAGAAGCTGTTAAAGATTTTCAATCTGCCAATGATGTGAGTTCAACTGGTAAGGTAGATGAAAAAACGGCAGGATTAATCGAAACAGCGGTTGTTGATAAAATAAGAAATGGTGAAGACGATAAGCAGTTAGAAAAAGCTTTAGCAGAAATATACGAATAATAGTAATCCGCGGGTATTACTCGCGGATTTTCCAATCGAGCAGGAAGTCATTCCCTTGATGTCGAATAAATGAAATAGTACATCGTTGCATAGAGAAGGTGAGTATATTGTTGGAAGCTTGGTTCATTGAAATCGTTAAGGGGATTGGAAGGGTCCTTCTAAATCCATTATTATATTGGGCCATATTATTAGTTTTTCTTGCAGGGAAAAAGAGAATTAGAAGAGAGAGAATGGATTTTGGGATAAAGATATTTGATATGTTCTCTGAGTGGAAGGGCACATGGCTTTATTCTATTCTATTAGGACTAATTGTGTCAGCTATAACTATTGGGCTAGGGGTTGTTTTTTCATATACAACGATCCTGCTATTTTGTATCATAACAATTCTTGTCAGTATTACTGGGAGATTCACATTACTTTCTGCAAGCTATACACTGGGAATTTCCTATTTCGTACTCCTATTCCTTCCAACTGTAATGGAGAAGCAAAAGATAGTCTCAGCCGAATTATTTTCTACTATTAATTACCAAGGATTAGTTATCTTAATAGGTATATTCCTTGTTGCTGAAAGCATTCTCTTATTAAAGGCACGCAAAGGCAAAACCTATCCAGAACTTGTTCAAGGTAGCCGAGGGGGGTGGATGGGACAGCATCATATAAAAAAGCTGGCTGTGATTCCTTTTTTCATACTTATACCAACAGGCTTAATAACCTCTTTTGCTCCATATTGGCCCTATTTTACAATAGGGGAGCAGTCCTTTAGCTTAATATTGATTCCTTTTATCATTGGATTTGATCATATTGTTCGAGGTAACGATCCCATGGTTTCGGCTGGTAAATTGGCGAAATCCATGATGATTCTCAGTTTCCTTGTGCTTCTAACTGCATGGGGAAGTAGCTATTATTCATGGCTTTCCTTGGCAGGAGTAATTGTAGGAATAGCTGGAAGAGAGTATCTAAATTATCGACATCGTACGAAAGATCATGAACGATCAGGCTTTTTTCAACCTACTGATAAGGGGCTAAAAGTTTTGTCTGTTATTCCTAATTCTCCAGCAGATCGTTTAGATATATTAGCTGGAGAATCAATTGCGAGAGTAAATGGAAATAAAGTTGTCAGTATTACGGAGTTCTATGAGGCGCTACAGAAAAGCGGTGCTTTCTTTAAATTAGAAATAATTGATCGAGCCGGTGAGAAGCGTTTTCTGCAAGGCGCTTTATATGAAGGGGATCATCATGAATTAGGGATTATCTTTACTTCCAGCCCGCATCGTAGAATTAAACAAAACAAAATAGGATATGGAAGTTAGAAGGACAAACTGCTTGAAGATGGCTATCCCATCCCAAGGCAGTTTTTTTAATAAGTTAAGAAAGTATAAAATCAGTGCAATGACTGCGTTAAGCCAAGTAGTTATTTTGAAATGTTTGATGTATATTGGCAATGCTCCGACTAATTACTTCGCTTTCCGCGGGCACGGCCCATAGCCGTCAAGCTAATAAAAAAGAAGTACGGTGCAATGAAAATATAAACATATTTTTCCAGTTTAATCCGTATTCTTTTATGGGTACTTGTTTTTCTTTTTTACACTTTTACTTACGCGGCACGGAAATGTACTTTATACGCAATGTTTAAGACATCAAAAGGACTTTTATGCTGACAACGATGATCTTTCCTTCCATGCCGGTATATGTTCTGGTAAATATTATCGATGAGAGCTTTCAAAGAAGAAAGGTGATAGAGTGAATACCCCTTCGTCTCTACTATTGCGTTTCTCGCATGGTTGATACATTTGTACTCACTCCCTTCTAGTTGATACCTTTCGTAAAGGCAGTAACGGCACTGAAAAGCAATCATCGAAGAAAGAAGAATATGAATTAAAGTCCCATACAAATGACAGTAAAAGCGGTCGGTATTCATTGCCTGCACATCATCAATTTCAAATAACGATTTCCATGTTTTAAAGAGAATCTCCACTTGCCAACGCAAGGAATAGATAGGATACAAGGTTTGCTCATCCATTTCTTCTTGTGTTATATTGGTAGCAAGAATTTGGATATGATTCTTCTTGTTGGCGGATTGGGTATGCCCCCCTTTCCGTCTTCTTTCTTTTAAATAGGTATCTCTCTGTTTTTGTTGCTCTTCGGTTAATCGTTGTACGACTACACGGGCATGAAATGTATTTTTTCCCTTAACACCTAATTGAATGAACCCATAATCCTGTATCTCTCCTGGAGCTAGATGCATGGCATCTTCTTCAGGCTTTATTTGGATTCTTCGTTGCTTGTCATCCAATGTCCAATAGGTCATATTGGCAGGAACACGAGTAATATAATAGGCTCCTGCTCGATCTATTTTTTTAAAGTGATCTCCTGAGAAATAGCCGAGGTCACGCAAGATAAGGTCCTCTTCTCCTATTGTATCTGCCAATTCTTCAGCTGCATCGTGATCACTGTCTCTTGGTCCATAGAACAACGTATGCAAAAAATTCCCTTGATACAGCTCATATTCTAATTGTATTTTCACTCCATCCCAATAACTCGCGTTGTTCTTTTTTACTTGAAAGGATGTGCCATCCAAGATACGGATCCGAGAAAAAGGATAATCAGATGGAGATGGTAACGATAATATCTGTTGTTTTTCCGCTAACTGCATAAAAACTTGTTTTAAAAAAGCCACTCCTTTCTCGTCTAATCGTTGATGTAAGGCTTGTTTAGATATGGATATTTCTGATTCACGAGAAAGGGAAGCACAGAGCTGTCCTAGCCCCTCCGTACCAACTTTTTCATGTAAGAAGGCACATATACTTAAGAAATCTTCCGGCATTATCTTCTTCAATCGTTGTACAAAACCTGATTCTCGAGCAACATTGCGAAGTTCAGAAATAGATAAAATATCGTGCACACTCTTTACAAACGAGTCAAAATGATATTGCTTAGCCATACGTAATCCCTCCAAATTATTCCATTTATAATGTCAGGATAACGAATAACTTTTTGGTTTTTAAAATATCCTGCTTAACTTGACGGCTATGGGGCACGGCCTCAACTAACTTTGCAAAGAAGAACACGTTGCAAAGTGGATTTTCGGCTCGCGCTAATCCCGCAGGAGTCTACGTAATTAGTCTCCGCTATGAGAAGGTGCAACAATTCTTGTCATAAGTAATAGGTTGACTTTTTTACAATGGGTAAAGTGAAAATCGTTATCCGTGAGTATAAAAGCAGCTGTGTTACTTCATGCTAGCGTTGTAGAGCCTGATAATAGCGAAGGCCGGCCACTTCAACTCCTGTGGGAAATGTTTGACCTGAAGATCCACTTTTTTGAGCGGGTTTTGCTAAAAAAGTTAGCTGAAGGACAAACCCCACGGAAAGGGAAGTGGGCAGCCGGAGTGGTGGTCAAGCAAGCAGTAGCTATTATTCCATAATAGCTACTAGAGGAAGCGTAAATCTGAGCATTTAGTGATAAGGACTGAGCGAATTTTGCTCAGTTTTTCTTATGTATTCAAGTAAAAAAGAAAAGCCGTGTTAACTTTCTGTTACAGTGCTCAGCTACTAATAGACTTCCCTGTTTTCGTCGCGAAAGTTAACACCAACCCGCTCATCTCATGCGAAGTGGTTCAGTACTTAGTCGCTTACCGAGTGTTTCTGTCTTTGTGCTTAAGCTAAAATCTATAAAAAGTTCGTCGTACGGGTTTGTACTAAACGAAATAAGGTGTTATATTAAATATACGATTAATTCAGAAAACTATAATAATTCACGTTGTCTGAGTAATCTGCAAATCGGGTAAGGAATGCTAGGAATGAAAAACTGGTTTCGCCGTTCAATTAAGAATCAACTTATACTTTTTATTTTAATCGTAGTATTAGTACCAATATGTGTTTTAGGATTAGTTTCGTATTATACGACAGTAAAGGTATCAAAGGAACGAGCAGCCATTTCAGGTGAAAGTTCCTTGGAGCAGATTCAGGATTCTATTGAATTTATTGTAAATGATGTTGAAAATATGTCAGTATTTTTAATTGGTAATCAAGCAGTGCAAGCGTATTTACAAGTGGAAGGAGATCCAATATATCCACAACGTGATATTTATGGGTTCTTATCGAATTTGGCTTTTTCGAAAAGATATATTAATGATATTATCATTTACCCGATAAATGGTAATTCACCAATATCCACAAATCTGGTGATGGATACGAATGCAGGTATTGATATTAAACAAATTCCTAATGGTAAATGGTGGTCCTATCGTAAGGTTAACAAAACGGTAGACGGCAATAAGGACATGATAACGTTGACTCGCCCTATTCGTAGTACAGGAGATTTCGAACGGATTGGTTATTTATCGATTAGTCTCAATCAACGGGTAGTTGAGGAATATTTAAGCTCAGGAGATTCAGAGTGGAGTACATCGGTCTTTATTCTAAATGATGGAAATGTATTAGCGCAAAGTCAAACAAATATAAAAGAAAAAATTAATCTAGATAAACTTACTTTATTATTGGATCAAAATAATAAAGAACGCTTTTCTTTCCTTGCAGAAGAGGAAGAGGTAACTGTATTTACGGAAGAGATTGGGAAGGTGGGATGGCACATAATTAGCCTCGTCCCATCAAGAGAATACAGTTCTCAGAATCGGTATTTTTTATGGTTAACCATCTATTCCGTTGTGATTGCCATCCTTCTTGTAGCAGGTCTCGTTATATTTTTTGTATCAAAAGTATTTAAACCGTTAACTACACTAACTAATTCCATTCAAACAGTGAACCCGGGTGAAACAATTAAAACAATTAATAATGACGCAAATAATGAGATTGGTGAATTAATAGGTAGTTATAATCAATTAAATCAGCGGATTGCCAAGTTAATGAATCAGGTTCAGAAAAGCGAAGCACTAAAGCGGGAATTGGATATGAAGGCTTTGCAATCTCAGGTTAATCCTCATTTTCTATACAATACATTAGCTGCAATTCATTGGATTGCGTTAAGTTCCAAGGCGCATGATATCTCAAAGATGGTTTCTTCATTAAGTACATTGTTACGGTTTAGTTTAAATAAGGGAAATGAGTATTGTACCGTTGAACAAGAAATCGGTCACTTGCTCCATTACATAGAAATTAAAAAGATCCGTTTTCCAAATAGGTTTTCCATAGACTTAGAAATTTCCAACGACTTGAAACAGCATAAAATGCTAAAACTTGTTCTGCAGCCATTAATTGAAAATAGTATTAAACATGGATTTTTTCCACTTCCTAATCACTTTGGTAAAATATCTGTTCATGTACAAATACAAGGGAATTTTATCCACTTTTCAATTATTGACAATGGTGCTGGAATGACAAGTGCAAAACTGCAAGAAATTAAACATCAGTTTTTACATGATCAAGAGACAGAAGCTCTTATTGGCACTAATTATGGAATTCGTAATGTGAATTTGCGACTCCTGTTACATTATGGAAAAGAAAGTGGCTTACGAATAGATAGTAAAGAAATGCAAGGAACAATCGTTGAGTTTGTTATTCCGATAAAGGAGGGGGGAATGCTATGAGAGTACTAATCGCAGATGATGAGATTATTATAAGAGAAGGAATGGCAAATGTCATCCCATGGAATGACTATGGTTTAACCCTATTAAGACCAGCCGCATCAGCTGAAGAGGTAATTGAACGCTTGGACGATGAAAAACCAGATATTCTAATTACAGATATTCAGATGAATGACATGAATGGTTTGGAGCTTGTAGCTTATTTAGGTGAAAATGAATATCAAATAGAGAGTATTTTACTCACTGGATACGATGATTTTCATTTCATTCAGGAAGCGATTCGTCAAGATGTTTGTGATTATTTATTAAAAACCAGTAGTCCAGAAGAGATCATAACAGCAGTTAAACGAGCAAAGAAAAGATTGGAGAAGGATAAAGAATATAGTCAATGGAAAGAGTCAGAACAAGAGCAATTAAATCGTATGAAACTTGAAAAATTAATAGCCGAGGGATTGGACTATCACGAGTTAATGGATGTAGTTGATGTTATTCCTGAGCTGGCTCATCCACCTTTTCAGCTTTTATATATGGATATAGAGCTAGAACTAGAAACGTTAAGGAAATATGAGGCCTTGTGGAATAGTTATTTATTTGGAAAGTGGTTCACACATGAAAATGCATTACTGATAGTGGTAAAGCGAGATCCCTATTTGGCAGATGATTATTTATTACAGATGGCAATAAAGAAAGTGAATGCATTGTTCCATAAACCGATATTGGCAAGTGAGGTAGTAACAACCTTATCAAGCATACGAGAACTATATAGTGAGATAACATCTCTACAACTGTTCCAATGGATTCTAGTGGACTGTAAGCTTATTCAAGTGGAACACATTCGTCAAAGAAAAGGAATCGTATGTGATGATACGATGGAGGAGAATTTGCAACATGTTATTTCACTTATAAAGATGGGAGACAAGAGTAAATTAGAAGAATGGATTAGAGAAATAGTACATGGGTTATTTTCACATCCGCAAGCAACACCGGATTCCATTCAGTTTTATGTACAAAATCTCTATATGGAAGTTATAAAGTATGTAGATCAGATGGCTGGACGTATGGAAAATTATCGAGCGATACCTTCAGCATCAGAATGGTTCAAACAACCTATTCCGATTTTATTTGCATTGTTCCAAATATTACTAACGGACTTTCAAACCCATTACCAAAAACATGCAAACTATGTAGAGGAAACCATTTATTATATAGATAAACACTTAGGTCAAGCTATTTCCCTGAATGATGTCGCAAATCACATTCAAATTCACCCAAATTACTTAAGTGAGTTAATTAGAAAAAGAACTGGAAGATCCTATATTGGACTTTTAACGGAGCTTCGTATGAAAAAGGCTACGGAATTTTTACAACATTCTTCCATAGCTATTAATCATATAGCAAAACGTGTGGGATATAATGATCGAAAATATTTTACAAAACAATTTAAAAAGAAGTATGGCTACACCCCTACCCAGTATCGGCGCAAACATGATAGATAAGCTTATTATCTCTAGATAGTAGTTTCTTTGACCAATCCATATCGAAATGATTAAGGAAGATCGGTTAATTATTAGAGTAAATTTAAAACACTTTGATTTTTCACCCCTAATCTGGTATTCATCCCCCTTATCTATATGAAAGCGCTATTTTAAACTATACATAATAATCAAAAGGGGGGATAAGATGAGAAAAATAAAGATTGCCTTTCTAGGAATCATCATGATGTTCATTTTAACAGCTTGTATAGGGAATGGAGATAGTAAAGCGACAAAACGTTCTGCAGCTGATGGAAAGATTTCTATTTCCATATGGCATAACTTTGCTGGAGATGATTTACGAGCCCGAAAAGTGCGAAATATGATTGCTAATTTTGAAGAAGAGAATCCCACGATTGAAGTTGATGAGCAAGCAATCCCAGTAGATGGGTATCGCCAACGAATAAGCACAGTTGCTGCTGCGAATGAACTTCCAGATATATTCTTGACATATGCAGGTAGTTTTACCGATGAATTTTATAATGGTGAGCTTATTCAGCCTATTACATCCTTATTTGAGGAAAATCCGGAATGGAAAAATTCATTTTTAGAAGGCGCGTTAGAACCTTACAAGTATGATGGAGAATTATATTCTGCGCCAATTGCAATGTCTGCTACATCCTTTTTGTATTATAACAAAGATTTGTTCACAGCGAATAATTTAGAGGTTCCAGAAACATGGGCAGAATTTGTTCAAGTAATAAAAGTGTTTAACGATAAAGGTATCACACCAATTGCTATGGGGAATAAGGCTCCTTGGGTAGCTCAATCAACTACCTTTGGTGCTATAGCTGATCGTGTTACAGGAACAAATTGGTTTTTAGATGCGGTGGAGCAGGAAGATGCCTCATTTACAGATCCGATATTCATCGATGCGTTACATCGTTTTAAGGAGCTAGTTGATAATGGAGCTTATTCAGATGGAGCAAATAGTATGGATAATACGCAGGCTGAACAGTATTTTGCGCAAGGAAAAGCAGCTATGATGATTAATGGCGCTTGGACATTAAGTAGTCTAGGTGCTTCTCAATCTGAACAAGTTTTAACTAATATTGGTGTATCCGTTGTCCCAGGCATTGAGGGTGGTAAAGGATCAGGAAATACAATTACTGGTGGACCTGGTGGTGGTTTCTTACTTAGCAGTGAGACAAAAGGAGAAGATAAGCAAGCTGCATTAAAGCTTATTTATAAATTGAGTAATGCAGATGCCCAGAAAGAAATAGCTGAAAGTAATTCAATGGTTATGTATGATGTAGACATTGATAAAGAGAATGTTAACCCGTTATTTTTTGAAGCATTTAATTTAATTCGTGAAGTTGAATTTGCCCCTGTATATGATCTGTACCTAACTTCAGAGGCTGGAGAAGCCGTTAATAATGGATTACAAGAAATTATGTTAGGAGGAGATCCAGAGAAGGTAGCTGAATCAATACAAAAAGCACAGTCTTCTAATTAATGAATCGAGCAAAGGGGGGACAGTTATGCAATCTAATTTAAAGTTAAAGGGTTTGTTGGTAATTACTTTACTTCCAGCCCTTTTACTTTATTCTTTTTTTGTTATTATTCCAATATTTTGGTCATCCTACTACGGGTTTTTTGAATGGTCTGGATTAGGGGATGCCACGTATATTGGCTTGCAAAACTATATTGATGTGATGCAAAGCCCTGTATTTTGGCGTTCTCTCAAGAATAATCTGATAATTGTTGCCGCATCTGTTTTTGGCCAAGTACCGATTGCATTAGCTTTAGCGTTAATGCTTCGTAAAAGTAACTGGTTTCAAATATTTGTACGGTCAGCTGTTTTTTTACCAATGGTTATCTCCACAGTAGTAGTAGGTCTGATTTGGGGATATATTTATGATCCAGAAATAGGTGTTATTAATACCGTATTACGTGCCGTTGGTTTAGAGTCGTGGACAAAAGCTTGGCTAGCAGATCCTTCTGTAAATATGTATGCAGTTGCTGTTCCTATCATTTGGAATTATATTGGACCCTATTTAATTATTTTTATTGCAGCTATTCAGAATATACCTTCTGAGATGGAGGAGGCTGCTATGATTGACGGAGCATCTGGATGGAAAAAACTGATCTACATTATCTTACCCAATATGTGGACAACAATTAAAGTAGCTGTCGTCTTGTGTATTTCAGGTAGTTTAAAGGCATTCGATCAAGTATTTGTCATGACAGGTGGTGGACCAGCAGAATCCACAGAAATATTAGCAACGTATATGTATAATAATACATTCCTTGTGTACCGCTACGGATACGGTTCTGCAGTAAGTACGATGATAATTCTATTAAGCCTTATCTTAATTGGTATAAGTCAGGTGTTAATGAAGAGAAAGAATGAGGGGATGACTATTCGATGAAATTCCATCTTTTTAAAGGAATAAGAATTTTATTTTTAGCAGTTTTTTCCTTAATGATGATTTACCCTTTATATTGGCTAATCACTAGTGCTTTCAAGACAAACAAAGAATTTTTTGCCCGACCTCACTCTTTTCCTACCAATTTCTCCTTTGAAAACTTTACGAGAGCTTGGGAAGTTGCTGATTTAGGAACAGCAATGATGAATTCAACTATTGTTACAATTACTGCAACGGCATTAACTGTTTTTCTTGGCGCACTAACTGCCTATGTTTTATCCAGATTCACGTTCAAATTAAAAGCATTTTTAATGGTTTTCTTTTTACTGGGAATGTTAATACCTATTCATAGTACGCTAGTCCCGTTGTTTACTATGATGGATCAAATAGGATTACTGGATACGTATTGGGCATTAATTTTGCCGTATACTGCCTTTGAATTACCTATTGCCATCTTTTTAACAGTTGCATACATGAGTTCAATACCAAAGGAATTAGAGGAGGCAGCTGTTATCGATGGAAACGGTTATTGGGGGGTTTTCTTTCGAATTATGCTTCCTTTGAGTGTTCCTGCACTTTCAACCGTAGCTATTCTATCGTTTTTAAGATATTGGAATGAATTTGTTTTTGCTCTAGTATTTATTAATGATAGTACATTAAAAACATTGCCATTAAGCTTATCCATTTTTTCAGATGGATTCAGTACGGATTATGCATTGACAATGGCCGCAATGACAATTTCAGTCATCCCTACAATTGTCATGTATCTCATTTTCCAAGAGCAAATTATGAAAGGAATGGTTGCTGGATCAGTAAAAGGTTAGATATAGAATGGTGGTGTTAGATGTGAATATCATGATAGAAAGGTATGCTTTATTTATACAAAAATTATACTGGTTTGCGTATTTACAGCTATTATGGCTTTTATTTACTACTTGTGGGTTAATCATTTTTGGAATATTTCCTGCTACCTATGCATTATTCTCTGTATGGAAGATGCAAAACAATGTTTCAACTGGGGAAGTGTTTCGATCATTTCGTAACGAGTATTTTTCTTCATTTATTCTTTTAAATAAAGCGGGACTGATTTGGCAAGCCATGTTGGTAATAATAAGTTCTAACCTTTTGATTGTGGATAGGGAATATAGTCTTGTAAAGCTGGCAGTGCTTGGAATGTTAGGATTAATCACTTTAAGTATTATTCATTTCTTTCAATATGCAGATCTGGAACGACAAGCGATTCTACAAATAAAACGGTCGTTTTCTCTTCTGTTTTTACATCCAAGAGAAAATGTAATTTATATGATGATTTTTATAGGGATGATAGTAACAATTCGTTTCCTCCCAGGACTTTCTTTCTTTTTTGGAATCAGCTTCCCCGTTTATTTAACCGTAAAGCTAGGTAAAGTTAAATCAAGTATAGTGTAATAAGACGTATGCTACGCTTAAATACATTGCTTTTTTGTTGTCTAGGAAATTATAACATTTGCCCATGTGGTTAAATAGGGGCGTGTTGAGCCATGTCTAGCTCCAGTGCCCAGAAACGAGGTAACTTCACAATCGCCCTAATCTAAGTCATGACGACTCGCAAGCTCACTGTGATTCCTTTATCTCCGTTGACTCGCTCCAGTCGCTACGTTTCTAATCGAGCGCTTCTTTTGTTCCTAAAGCTGAATCGTTGAACATGAGAAGGAAGTATACTTTTATACAAAGAGAGCTGTCTTTCGGGGCAGCTCCATTTTCATATGGCTGCCTTTTTATTGGGGATGTATATTAATCTTGTAGTTGTTTACATTAAAATTAGCTTCGGTTATTAATACGAATTTTGGGATGTGGTGGAAATCGATAATCATGTTGTATCAATACCTAAACCTGTCATATTATTAAATATTGATTCATTAATGCCTCAGCCATTAGAAATTGCCATGCAGACTGGACGTGCACCAGCTTTAAAATTTTTAATGGAGCAAGGTCGTTATATTGCTAATATGGTAACATCGTTTCCGACCATGTCAGTAACCATTGATAGCAGCCTTTTAACCGGAACATATGCAGATAAGCATCATATTCCAGGTTTGAATTGGTTTGATGCGGAACAGAATCAATTTGTCAACTATGGTACAGGGTTTAGAGAAACGTTTCGTATGGGAATGAAAAAGTCCATTCATCATATGCTTTATAATTTAAATAATGTACATTTGAGTGAAAAGGTCTCAACTATTTATGAAGAATTAGCTCGAATCGGTTTATCTTCAGCGTCTATCAATTCTTTTGTGTATCGAGGAAATAAATTACAGCAATTAAAAATCCCAAAATTTCTTCGTACATTCACTTATTTTGAGGATGGAAAATGGACCATGAAAGTACCTTCAATCTTTTCATTAGGACTCTTTTCGAAACTTCGCCCTGTGGGGTTCACAGCACAACTAGCAGCTGGAAATTATAAATATATGGCACGAGAGCTTCGGTACCTTATTCATAAACAGAAACTTCCAGCATTTACTTTTTGTATATTTCAAGATATGGATGCGCGTATTCATTTTAAAGGACCTATGGATATAAAAGGTATTATTAAAATTGATCGTCAAATTCAAAAAATGTTGAATATGTTTGATAGTTGGGAAGAAGCAGTAAATAGCAATATTTGGATGATTATTGGAGATAATGGTCATTCCGCAACAGGAACGAAGTACCGTGACTATATTATTGATTTGCGTAAGCTTTTAAATAACTATCGAATAGTTCGAATTCAACGTGCAGTTCATAAAAAAGATGAACTAGCGATTTGTGTTAACCAGCGAATGGCTTATGTATATATGTTGGATCATGTAAACATCGGGACAATTGTTGAAAAACTTAAACACGATAAGCGAATTGATATCATTGCATGGAAGGAAAATGATTGTATTCGTGTGGAATCTGGGATGAAAGAAGGGACATTATACTTTAGACCTAATGGGAAATATGTAGATGAGTTTAATCAATCATGGTGGATAGTAGGAAATCATGAATTATTGGATTTGAAATGGATAGAAAATCATATCGTTTATAATGATTTTCCAGATGCATTAGCTCGATTGCATGGGGCTTTATATTCTCATCCTGGACAATTCCTTGTTGTAAATGCAAAACCAGGATGTGAATTTAAAGCTCAGTCTACTCCTTTTCACTTAAGCGGAGCTGCTCATGGATCCTTACATAAGCAGGAGTCAATTGTCCCCTTAATAATAGCTGGGACGAATGAACAGCCCATTACACCGCGGATAATAGATCTAAAGGAATTTATATTTAGGGTTATTCAAGAACAATTAAATGAATAAAATACCAATTCGTTCTGTAGATTTCACCAAAAAATTCCGTTTATAATATTTCTTTATAGCTACAAAATAAGTAGGAGAAATTTTATGGAGTGGAAAGAATATGACAATGAGAAGCTATCTATTAGGTGTCTGGGACAGTATTGATCCAATTTATTTTGCTTGTTCCCGATTATCCTATATATCAGATAATAATCAGCGTAGAACGATGCTTCGGGTTCGGCTCACTAGATATAAAGGTGGAAAAGTCGTGCTCGAAGATGGAACAGTTCTACGAAAAAATGACTTATTACTAAAGATTCACCTTCACAATGTAAAACTAATAAAGGAATTAAATGCATTTCCTAATGATATTAAACGTGCAGTATTTATTTATCACAGTATTAAACAAGCCATGCCAAACTTAGCAATGTATGTTCATGCACACCCAAAAGCAGCGGATATAAAGGCAGTTATAGGAATCACAAGTTTGTATCGAGGAGCAGAACGATTGGGGTTTGAAAAAAGCGCATTAAAAAATAGATTTTATCGTTACTTTAAAAGGATAACTTTAATGCCAATTAATATGTTGACAACAAAAAAAGATGCTGAGCCTGTTTATCTATTCATGTCAAAAAACAAGATAATGGATAAATACTATCTTGAGGGTTAACACAATATTGTTTTTTTGAAATTAAGGACGGGGCTAAAAACATGGATAAACCTAAACAATCAGATGCGTTATTTCTACCTTTTCTGCAAATGCCAAGTGGCCATCATCATGTTGCAGATACGCTCATAACGGATTTATTACATTATAATAATAACAAGCGAACGAACAAAGTTGAATTATTATCTTATAGTTATGGGAGTTTAGAAAAGATAGTAACCTCAACGTATATTAGCTGGATAAAACGATTTCCAGGCGTATATGATCGACTATATACATTACTTGCCTGTAGAAATATGTCGAAAAGGAAAAGGCACCGCCATTATGAATTACTATTCCGCCCTTTTTTAAACAAACTTGTGAAAGAGGAAAATCCAGAAATTGTCTTTTTAACCCATGCCCTGCCTTCGAGTATCGTAAGTGTCCTAAAACAAGAAAATAAGCTACAAGCAGTTACGGTTAATGCGTATACAGATTTTTTTGTGAATCGATTATGGGGGATAAAAGGTATTGATTATCATTTCGTACCTACCGCCTCTGTAAAGAAATTCTTACTTAAATTAGGTGTGAAAGCAGAGCGTATATTTATCACTGGGATACCCGTTCATCCTGTATTTCGAGAGGAATTTTCTTTAAAGGAGAAAAAACAAGCATTACTCATTACAGGCGGAAGTTTAGGGAGTTGTGGTATGGATGAACTATTATCAGATAAGCATTTGCCGAAAAAGATGCATCTCTATGTACTTTGTGGAACGAACGAACAATTGTATCAAACGTTAAGCAAGCAAAATAATTCAAATATTACACCTATCCCTTATATCGAATCTAAAGCGCAGATGAACAAATTGTATAATGAGGTTGACGCTGTTTTAACAAAGCCAGGCGGTGTAACAATTAGTGAATGCTTGATGAAACGGAAGCCAATTTTTGTTTATCATGCTTTACCAGGTCAGGAACAAATCAATTTGCAGGAGCTCATACAGCTTGGATTGGTAAATCCTATCGACTTAAATAAAGAACCATTGGAGGAACAAATAAATCAATTTTTTCTGGATACGCAAAAGAAAAATCGGTATACAGAAAATGTAAATCGATATCATCAAAATTTATCGACGCAATCAATTGGAGCACTTATTCAACAAGTGATGAATCAAAGTCAATAGCCAAATAAAGGCTGTTGACTTTTTTATAAGTTAAGAAAGTATAAAATCAGTGCAATGACTGCGTTAAGCGAAGTAGTTATTTTGAAATGTTTGATGTATATTGGCAATGCTCCGACTAATTACTTCGCTTTCCGTGGGCACGGCCTCAACTAACTTTGCAAAGAAGAACACGTTGCAAAGTGGATTTTCGGCTCGCGCAATTCCCGCAGGAGTCTACGTAATTAGTCTCTGCTATGAGAAGGTGCAACAATTCTTGTCATAAGTAATAGGTTGACTTTTTTTACAATGGGTAAAGTGAAAATCGCTATCCGTGAGTATAAAAGCAGCTGTGTTACTTCATGCTAGCGTTGTAGAGCCTGATAATAGCGAAGGCCGGCCACTTCAACTCCTGTGGGAAATGTTTGACCTAAAGATCCACTTTTTTGAGCGGGTTTTGCTAAAAAAGTTAGCTGAAGGACAAACCCCACGGAAAGGGAAGTGGGCAGCCGGAGTGGTGGTCAAGTAGTAGCTATTATTCCATAATAGCTACTAGAGGAAGCGTAAATCTGAGCATGTAGTGATAAGGACTGAGCGAATTTTGCTCAGTTTTTTTAATAGTCTTGGAATTTATAAAATTTTACCATGAGGAGGAAGAAGTATCTCTATTACGAAAACATAGCAGCAAGATGGCAATTGATTTAATCTTATCCAACTTGGTTCTAAATTGGCAAATAAGGGTATGCTAGAAACAAATGGAAAAACAAAAAAGTCGAATATTTGTTCGTTTTTGTGTTAAAATGTCTAGCAAATGTGATAAAATAATTGTAGTCATAGATGATCGGAGGAAGTTCTAGTGAAAAATACGTTTGATCTTGTATCAAAGTACGAACCACGTGGTGATCAGCCTAAAGCAATTAAGGAGATTGTTGAGAGAGTGAAGGCTGGCCAACGTCATCAAACATTATTGGGGGCGACAGGTACGGGGAAAACATTTACCGTGTCAAATGTAGTACAAGAAATTAATCGTCCCACATTAGTAATTGCACATAATAAAACGTTAGCTGGACAACTATATAGTGAATTTAAAGAGTTCTTTCCAAATAATGCAGTTGAATATTTTGTTAGCTATTATGATTATTATCAACCAGAAGCTTATGTTCCTTCTACAGATACATTTATTGAAAAAGATGCAAGTATTAATGATGAAATTGATAAGCTTCGACACTCAGCGACATCTGCTCTTTTTGAACGAAATGATGTTTTAATCGTTGCTAGTGTTTCATGTATTTATGGTTTAGGTTCTCCAGAAGAATATGAGAGTCAGGTGCTTTCCATTCGAGTAGGAATGGAAAAAGATCGTGATCAGCTGCTACGTGAACTTGTTGACATTCAATATGCAAGGAATGATATAAATTTTCAGCGTGGTACATTTCGAGTGCGCGGCGATTCTGTCGAGGTCATACCTGCATCGAAGGAAGAGCACTGTATTCGTGTTGAATTCTTTGGAGATGAAATTGACCGGATTCGGGAAGTTGATGCATTGACTGGAGAAATTATCGGTGATCGAGAGCATATTGCTATATTTCCGGCTTCTCACTTCGTAACAAGAGAAGAAAAAATGAAGCTTGCGATCAAAAATATCGAACAGGAGTTAGCAGAACGTTTAGAGGAATTACGAGAGCAGGATAAGCTCTTAGAAGCACAGCGATTAGAGCAACGTACTCGATATGATTTGGAAATGATGAATGAAATGGGATTTTGCTCTGGAATTGAGAATTATTCTAGACATCTAACGCTTCGAGAAAGCGGAGCAACTCCGTATACGTTGCTTGATTTCTTTCCCGATGACTTTCTAGTAGTAGTTGATGAATCACATGTTACATTGCCGCAGATTAGAGGAATGTACAACGGAGACCAAGCCAGAAAACAAGTACTGGTTGATCATGGATTTCGTTTACCTTCAGCGTTGGATAACCGCCCATTAAAGTTTACAGAATTTGAGAAAGCTACTAATCAGTTGGTCTATGTATCTGCTACCCCAGGACCTTATGAAGAGGAACATTCACCTGATATGACAGAACAGATCATTAGGCCGACTGGATTATTAGATCCAAAAGTAGATGTTCGACCGATAGATGGTCAGATTGATGATTTAATTGGAGAAATCAATAAACGAACAAGTAAAAATGAGCGTGTCCTCGTAACAACGTTGACGAAAAAAATGTCGGAGGATCTTACAGATTATTTGAAGGAACTGGGAATCAAGGTTGCTTATCTACATTCGGAAATCAAAACGTTGGAACGAATTGAAGTAATTAGAGATTTAAGAGTTGGGAAATATGATGTTCTTGTCGGTATAAACTTATTACGTGAGGGTCTTGATATACCGGAAGTATCCTTAGTCACTATTTTAGATGCAGATAAGGAAGGGTTCTTACGTTCGGAACGATCATTAATTCAAACGATGGGACGGGCTGCACGTAATGAAAATGGCATGGTTATTATGTATGCCGATAAAATAACGAAATCGATGCAAATTGCCATAGATGAAACAAATCGCAGACGTGAAAAACAGATGGCATATAATAAAGAGCATAATATTATACCTAAGACCATTAAGAAGGATGTCCGAGAAGTAATTCGTGCCACGGTTGTTGCAGAGGACCACCAACCTAAATATGATGGAAAAGCGAAAAGTATTAGCAAGTTAGCATCAGAGGATAAAGAGCAAGTCATTGAGCAGATGGAAAAAGAAATGAAGGACGCTGCGAAAGCACTGGATTTCGAAAAAGCAGCTGAACTTCGTGATATTATACTTGAACTTAAAGCAGGAAGGTGAAATTAATGCCAAGTAAATCAATTAAAATTCAGGGTGCCAGAGCACATAATTTGAAAAATGTGGATGTAGAAATTCCCAAAAATAAATTGGTTGTTTTGACAGGATTATCTGGTTCTGGTAAGTCCTCTTTAGCTTTTGATACGATCTATGCAGAAGGTCAACGACGATATGTAGAATCTCTTTCTGCCTACGCAAGACAATTTCTTGGACAAATGGATAAGCCTGATGTTGATGCAATTGACGGATTGTCACCCGCTATATCCATTGATCAAAAAACTACAAGTAAAAATCCGAGGTCTACAGTTGGTACAGTAACAGAAATATATGACTATTTACGGTTATTATATGCACGTATTGGTCATCCTACTTGTCCTAAGCATGGCGTTGAAATATCTTCACAAACGGTCCAACAAATGGTAGATCGAATTATGGAATATCCAGAACGGACGAAAATGCAACTACTTGCACCTGTCGTATCTGGAAGGAAGGGTGAACACGTTAAGGTATTTGAAAGGTTGAAGCAGGAAGGATATGTTCGCATTCGTGTTGACAAAGAAATGCGTGAAGTTACGGAAGAGATTAAATTAGAAAAAAACAAGAAGCATTCGATCGAAGTAGTTGTTGATCGAGTTGTGGTAAAAGCTGGTATAGAAGGACGTTTAAGTGATTCAATAGAAACGGCCCTCTCTTTAGGGGAAGGTAAGCTTATTGTTGATATCATTGGTGATAAAGAATTGACCTTCAGTGAAAACCATGCATGTCCTATTTGTGGTTTTTCCATCGATGAATTAGAGCCGAGATTATTTTCTTTCAATAGCCCTTTTGGAGCCTGTTCTACCTGTGATGGCTTAGGGACAAAATTGGAAGTAGATATGGATTTAGTTATTCCTGACTGGGAAAAGTCATTAAACGAACACGCAATTGCGCCGTGGGAGCCAATCAGTTCACAATATTATCCACAGCTTTTAAAGAGTGTCTGTGAACACTTTGAGATTGATATGGATAAGCCTGTGAACGATATCCCCAAAGATAAAATGGATAAAATTCTTTATGGTAGCGGGAAGGAAAAGATTCATTTCCACTATGTAAATGATTTTGGCAGTGTGCGCGATAGTCATATTGTCTTCGAGGGCGTATTAAACAATGTTAGTAGGCGCTATCGAGAAACATCCTCTGACTATATACGTGAAACTTTAGAAAAATATATGGCGCAGAAGAAATGTCCGAAGTGTAAAGGTTATCGGTTAAAGGAAAGCGCATTAGCTGTGTTGGTTAATGGGTTGCATATCAGTAAAGTTACAGAATTCTCTATTATGGAGGCAAAGAAATTTTTCGATACATTAGATCTATCGGAAAAAGAAAAACAGATTGCTAGCATGATTTTAAAAGAAATAGATAATCGATTAGAATTTTTAAATAATGTTGGACTTGATTATTTAACACTATCTCGTTCTGCCGGAACACTTTCAGGAGGAGAAGCACAGCGTATTAGACTAGCTACACAAATTGGTTCAGCTCTAACAGGTGTGCTCTACGTATTAGATGAACCTTCGATAGGTCTACACCAACGTGATAATGACCGCTTAATTGATACTTTAAAGCGGATGCGTGACTTAGATAATACACTCATCGTTGTTGAACATGATGAAGATACTATGCTAGCAGCGGATTGGCTTATTGATATTGGCCCAGGAGCAGGTGAACATGGAGGGCAAATTGTTGCTAGCGATAGGCCGGAAAATGTCATGAAAAATAAGCAATCACTAACAGGTCAATATCTAGCGGGTCATAAGTTTATCCCGCTACCAGTAAAAAGAAGGAAGAAAGATAAGCGTGTTATCGAAGTAGTAGGGGCAGAGGAAAATAATTTGAAGAAAGTTTCTACGAAAATTCCAATCGGGTTAATGACGGTTGTGACCGGAGTTTCCGGATCTGGGAAAAGTACGTTAGTAAATGAAATTATCTATAAGTCGCTAGCAAAAGAACTGTATAGTGGAAAGCATAAACCAGGTAAGCATAAGAAAGTAAAAGGAATGGAATATATAGATAAAGTAATTGATATCGATCAATCACCTATCGGTCGTACACCACGATCCAACCCTGCTACGTATACAGGTGTGTTTGATGATATCCGTGATGTATATGCTCAAACGAATGAAGCAAAGGTACGTGGCTATAAAAAAGGAAGGTTTAGTTTTAATGTAAAGGGTGGGCGCTGTGAAGCTTGCCGTGGAGATGGGATTATAAAGATTGAGATGCATTTTCTTCCGGATGTTTACGTTCCATGTGAAGTATGTAAAGGTAGTCGCTATAACAGAGAAACATTGGAAGTAAAATATAAAGGAAAAAATATCTCAGAGGTGCTTGGTTTAACAATCGAGGAGGCCTTAGAATTTTTTGCAAATATCCCTAAAATAAAACGCAAGCTACAAACCATTTATGATGTTGGGCTTGGCTATGTAAGACTTGGGCAACCGGCAACGACCTTATCAGGTGGGGAAGCTCAACGTGTGAAGTTAGCAAGTGAATTGCATCGTAGATCAAATGGTAAATCGTTTTATATTTTAGATGAACCAACAACTGGTTTGCATGTTGATGATATTAATCGCTTATTAAGTGTTTTGCAACGACTTGTCGATAATGGTGATAGTGTTTTAATCATTGAACACAACCTTGACGTTATTAAATCTGCTGATCATATCATTGATCTTGGACCTGAGGGTGGAGATCGCGGTGGACAGATCATTGCAACAGGTACCCCAGAACAAATCGCAGAAGCAGAAGCATCCTATACTGGAAAATACTTAAAGCCAGTATTAGAACGTGACATGAAGCGGATGGACAATGCAATAGAAGTAAAGGAAAAAGTAGCTACAAAATAATTGGAAGAGGCTGTGGCAGAACTTAATTGCATATTAACGAATGAACGATTCATTATAATAATAAAATGAAGCAGACTTTAGCATGGTCAATATGCGTAAATGGAAGAGAGCTTTTCTGCATGCGATGTATCGTTGGCGAAGTCATCCTTGTCCTTGCGGGAACAGCACGGTCCGAAGACCTCTTAGAAAGCTCTTTGTGCTTTCTGAGAGGCTATGGGCGGTGCCCATGGAAAGCGAAGCATTTTGAGAGCGATGAAGGAACTACCTATCTTTAAAAAAGTAACCCGAATGTTATCTGAAAGATTTGAGATAAAATTCGGGCTTTTATATGAAATGAAGCATTAGAGTCGGTTTAATTTTTTGACGCCATGCGGTTGTTTCGATAAGCTAAAAGAAGAAGTTGATTGGGAGGAAACTGATATGAAACCAATTGAAGTAGAGAGTGTACAACAATGCTTAGACGATTTTACAAATAAACAGGTCTACATACATGTGGAAACTACAAATGGAGCGTACGCTAGCCATTTTGATGATAAAGCATATAATGTTGGGGCTTATGTGCGGAATGCGCAGGTTACATTTAATCAAGCGAAGATCGTTGGTGATGGCAATGCGTATCGAGTCGGCTTAAAGACCGAGTTCGGCTGGATTTATGCAGAAGGATTAACAGACTGGGTAATTCATGAAGGATCAAAATTATTACTAGCTGGTCATGATCGGGAAGGTAGATTAATGGTTGCGCTTCAGATTAGTGAAACACCGTTTAATAATTAAAAAGACAAAAGAAGGGGATAGGTGATCAACTTGGAAAAACATGTTGTTGTTATATTACCGCATCCAGATGATGAATCATTTGGTGCTGCAGGATCAATTTCACATTTTCGAAGTCAAGGAATACCTGTAACATATTTATGTGGGACCTTAGGGCAGATGGGCAGAAATATGGGATCACCCACTTTCGCAAATAGAGAGACATTACCATTAATTCGAAAGCAAGAGCTTAAAAACGCATGTAAGGTTCTTGATATGGACCTAAAAATGCTAGGTTATCGTGATAAGACCATTGAATTTGAAGATCAAATGGAAATTGCACAGCATTTAAAAGGCATATTAGAAGAGATAAAGCCAAGTTTAGTTATTACACATTATCCTAATTATGCTGTTCACCCAGACCATAACGCACTTGGGGCAGCGGCAATTAAAGCTGTTGAACTGATGGATGAGCGACCAACTGTATGGGCGCAGGCATTTGCACGTGGATTTAAAAAGGAACTCGGAGAACCAGATGTTATTAATGATGTTTCCGCCTATTTTGAGAAAAAAATGGATGCCATTCTTTGTCATGACTCTCAAGCTGGAGGCATTATTGGTCCGCTGAAAAATTATAAGGAACTTGGTGAGGAAGTACTACAAGAAGCGAAGGAACGGTTTGGTACAGAGGAATTTTTTACTTGGCAGTTTTCAGTATGATGAATGATTGGATAGCGAATGGAATACGATGATAATCAAAAGGAGGTAATCCCATGAAAAAGCTATATCGTTCCAATACGAAACGTATGGTAGCTGGTGTTTTTGGTGGACTATCTGATTATTTTAATATAGATGCAACGATTCTAAGACTTGTATTTGTTGTATGTTTGATTTTTAGTCTATTTAGTTTTGCGTTCGTATATTTAGCGGCTGCCTTAATTATTCCTACTGAAAGGGAGAACTATTAATTATGCTACGCTGGATTGTGTCTATCATTTTAAATGCAGTTGCCCTGATTGCTGTTGCACAATTATTTGATTCCTTTCACTTGGACGGATTTGGTACGGCATTGCTTGCAAGTTTGATCTTAGCTGTTTTAAACGTAATTGTTAAGCCGATACTCATATTATTTACTTTGCCGATAACCATTCTCTCCTTAGGATTATTTCTATTTATCATTAATGCTGTAACATTAATGATTACACAGGCATTAATGGATGCTTCTTTTGTTATCGACGGATTTGGTACAGCGGTTTTAGCTGCTATCATACTATCTATCATTAATTTACTTTTGAATAGTGTAGTAAAAGACTCAATTAGATAACAGGATCGCAGGTGATAGATAGCCTGCGATTTTTCATGTGTAAAATTGTTCGTAGTGTTCAATCTGATTGCCATAGGAGTTAGGCGATAGCAAATCTTATAAAGAATATGCTACAATGAAGAAAACTTTTGCCTAAAGGTTATCCGACATTATTTCATGTATTAGGTAAGGAGCATTTCTCAACGAAACTTAATTTAATATATATGTCCAAGCCGTTTAGATAAATATTCTTATCTCACGTAAAACGAATTACGAGTGATTTGCCAGCTGAAAATTTTGATCTTCTTGTTAGAATAAATTTTAAGTGCGATAGACAGAGGCAGATAAGGAGAACGGTGTCTCACAGGATTTTATGGCGCGTGGAAAGCCGATATCTTGTTGAATACGTGTCCATATTGTTTATTGAGATATTCTTTAGCAGGAAAGTATCCAACTAAATAACATGGAGTCTATGTTTTGAATGGCAACAATAAGGAGGATAAATACATGTCAACCGTTCGGACGAAGGATTTATTAGAGAATTTCAATCTGACCCTTGTCGCAGGTGAGGACGGACTACATAGAGAGATTACTACAAGTGATATCTCACGACCTGGAATAGAAATGACAGGGTACTTTAAATACTATCCAAAAGAAAGACTACAGTTAATCGGCAGGACGGAAATGGCGTATTTCTTAGATTTAACAGATCAAGAAAAAGTCGAAAGAGTTGGCCAACTCTGTACAGATGTTACTCCAGGAATAGTGGTAACAAGAAATATGGACATACCACAAGTGATGATCGATGCTGCTAATGAATCAGGTGTGCCTATCTTGCATTCACCGCGAAAAACGACACGAGTGATTAGTAGGCTAACAAATTATTTAGAAGCGAAATTTGCCCCGTTTACTGCAATTCATGGGGTGTTGGTAGATATTTATGGAGTTGGTGTGCTGATTACTGGTCAAAGTGGAGTAGGTAAAAGTGAAACAGCACTAGAACTAGTGAAAAGAGGGCATCGCTTAGTAGCCGATGATAGTGTCGAAATACGTCAAGAGGATTATGACAGTCTTATCGGTAACGCTCCACCTTTAATAGAGCACTTACTAGAGATTAGAGGCCTTGGAATAATTAATGTAATGACATTATTTGGAGCGGGATCTGTTAGAAGCTATAAAAAGATTTCATTAATCATTAATTTAGAAATTTGGGATCAAAAGAAACAATACGATCGTTTAGGTCTTGATGAAGATAAAATGAAGATAATGGAAGTTGAATTACCAAAGGCAACCATACCAGTACGTCCTGGAAGAAATTTGGCTGTCATTATTGAGGTAGCGGCTATGAACTTCCGTTTAAAACGTATGGGTGTTAATGCGGCAGAAGAGTTTTCGGAGCGGTTAACAAATATGATTGATCAAGAAAATAGCTAGGAGGAAAATAAGATGAGTTGTAATGCACCAGCACTTGACCGTGTATTTTTACATATAGGATCATTACCGATATATTGGTATGGCGTGATTATAGCAGCGGGAGCCTTTCTAGGCTTATTTTTAGCTACTCGAGAGGCTGACCGCTTAGGTATGAAAAAGGATATCATGGTTGATTTAGTGGTATTTGCCATCCCTATTGCTATTATTTCTGCACGAATATATTACGTTATTTTTGAATGGGATCGTTATGCAGGTGGTCCATGGAGTGATGTCTTTGCTATTTGGGAAGGTGGTATCGCAATCCATGGTGCTCTAATAGGTTCTATTATAACAGCGATTATCTATGCACGTGTTAAACAAGTATCATTTTGGCAATTAGCAGATATTGCCGCACCAAGTATAATTCTAGGGCAAGCAATCGGCCGCTGGGGAAACTTTATGAATCAGGAAGCACATGGCGGAGAGATAGCAGAATCAACATATAATAGCTTTCATCAATACTTGCCTGATTTTATTATGAACCAGATGTGTATAGATGGGGTTATGTACCATCCGACGTTCTTATATGAGTCGTTCTGGAATATTCTTGTGTTTGTATTTCTACTTATATTGCGTAAATTTAACCCTATTCGTGGAGAATTATTCTTAAGCTATGCCATTACGTACTCGATTGGACGCTATTTCATAGAAGGAATGCGGACAGATAGTCTTTATGTCTTGGGATCACTACGTCAGGCACAGGTTATCTCAATTGTCATTATTGTTGTAGCGTTACTATTAATCATTTATCGCCGAAAAACGATTAATACCCGGTATAATGAGGTGGAACATAAGGGGAAAGTGGTAAAAAACACGTATCAAAAGAAAAAAAATAAGAAGAAGAAATAAAATAACATCTAGTTATAAAGAGGCGTTAGAATCGTAGCTAAATGTATACTATTTTAAGGAATTAAAGTTTCATATGAAAGAGGGAATATGGAATGAAGGGGATTTTACTTCGAGGAATGCAGCAGGGATTAAATACATCATGGACATTAGGAAAAGTTATTTTTCCTGTTACGTTAATCGTTACGATTTTACAATTCACGCCCGTTTTACCATGGATTATAAAGCAACTTACTCCTCTAATGGGATGGTTAGGGTTGTCTGGGGAAGCTGCTGTACCACTTGTTTTAGGAAATGCGCTGAATCTTTATGCGGGTATAGCAGCGATTGTTTCATTTGATTTTACGGTTAAAGAAGTATTTATTATGGCGATTATGTTATCATTTTCCCATAATTTATTTATTGAATCTGCCGTTGCCTCTAGGGTAGGTGTTAATTGGTGGTTGATCTCAGGAATTAGAATAGGGTTGGCGCTTTTCGCTGCGATTATCATTAACTTCCTGTGGAATGGCGGGGCGGAACAAGCAGCATATGGATTCATTTCTTCGGCAAATCCTGAATTAACAGGTTGGGGAGAGATTATTCTACATGGTCTGCAAACAGCTATTGTGGCCATTGCTCAGCTAGCTATGATTGTGATACCACTCATGATAGTTATGCAATTTTTACGTGAAAAAGGATGGTTGAATTATCTGTCTACTAAATTTGCTCCGTTTACAAGGGTTCTTGGAATGAAAGAGAATACCTCAATGACCATGGTAGCTGGGCTGACAATAGGTTTAGCATATGGTGCTGGTGTGATGATTCAGGCTGTGAAAGAGGATGGCGTTGAAAAAAAAGATATGATTCTAGCACTCATCTTTCTTGTTTCCTGTCACGCAGTAGTTGAGGATACGGTCGTATTTATCCCATTGGGAATCCCAGTATGGCCACTACTAGTTATTCGACTCATTACAGCAATTTTATTAACAATGGCAATTTCATTCATTTGGAACAGCATAGATAAGAACAAAAGAAGGAAGGAAACCACTAATGAGCATTCGTACAATACTTTTTGATTTAGATGGGACACTAATCGATACAAATGAATTAATTATTGCGTCATTTATTCATACATTTAATGCTTATCATTTAGAATATTCGCGTGAGGAAATTATAGAATTTAATGGACCTCCGTTGGTTGATACATTTACCAAGATTGATGCAAGACGAGCAGATAGTATGGTTGAAACCTATCGTGAGCATAATTTAAAAGAACATGATAATTATGTAAAACCGTTTCCGCATGTAGTTGATACTGTAAAAAAGCTACAGGAGAATGGGATTGAAATGGCGATTGTGACAACAAAGATGAGAAAAGGGGTAAATAAGGGGCTTTCATTAACAGGGCTGGATAACTATTTTGAAACAGTTATTACTATAGATGATGTGATGCATCCAAAACCGCATGCAGAACCTGTGTTAAAAGCAATGGAAGCATTGCAAGCCGATCCCAAGAGGACATTGATGGTTGGTGATAATTATCATGACATTGAAGCGGGGAAAAATGCTGGGGTACAAACAGCAGGTGTTGCTTGGACCTTTAAAGGTAAACAACGTTTACTGGAATATAAACCGACATATATGCTAGATGATATACGTGATTTACTGCAAATTACTGGAGTGTAGCCAATGCGAAAAACAAAGCGTTACCCTGTGCAGAATATGAATGCATTATGGCAAATTTATAATACAGTACCTTTTTGGAAGGTAATGAAAAATTTTATTGTGATTCAGATAGCAAGGTATACACCTATTTTGCCAATGAAAAATTGGTTGTATCGCAAGCTTTTACGGATGGAAGTTGGAGAGTATACAGCATTCGCTTTGATGGTAATGCCGGATATTATGTTTCCAGAAAAAATTAAAGTGGGAAAAAATAGTGTTATTGGCTATAATACAACCATTTTGGCACATGAATATTTAATAAAGGAATATCGTATTGGAACGGTAACGATTGGTGATGAAGTAATGATTGGAGCGAATTCAACGATATTACCAGGTGTAACGATTGGTGATCATGCGATTGTCTCTGCTGGCACGTTGGTACATAAGGATGTACCAGCTGGATCTTTTGTTGGTGGAAACCCGATGCAAGTGAAGTATACAAAAGATCAAGTTAAAGAAAGGGAAGAAAAATTGAAGCTAGAGTAGGTGATTGAATTGAACATACCAACTGGTATTTTACCTGCGATCCGAAAAATGAAAGATTTTGATAAGGCTTTGGATACCCCTCATGAATCCATAGTTATTCTAGAAACTAGATTGGCGCAGATAAAAAGTTTAGTGGACTATTCTAAGCGCGCAAAAAAAAATATATTGGTACACTTCGATCTTATTCAAGGATTAAAGTCGGATGATTATGGTATGGAGTTTTTGTTAAGAGAAATTAAGCCAGACGGTATCTTATCAACTCGAGCAAATGTTATTAGTATGGCGAAAAAGCATCAATTGTTAGCAATCCAACGTGTGTTTTTATTAGATAGCTTAGCCCTAGAGCAAAATATAAAAGTAATTAATCGAGTACAACCAGATTGTATCGAGGTATTGCCTGGACTTATTCCATCAATGGTGCATCAGATCCATGCCAAAACGGAATTGCCAGTAATCGCTGGAGGATTAATTACCAACGAGGAAGAAGTTAAAGCTGCTTTACAAGCTGGTGCTGTTGCTGTTTCAACATCAAATACAGATCTTTGGAAGATGATGTAATTTATTTCATGGTTGTTCGCTGATATAATAGATATAGTTTAAAATTGGCTAGGTAATCGTTAATGTAGATTGACGAGTGCCTAGTTTTTTATCTTTGTGAAAATGTACGCTTAAAGAATCTATTAATAACTTTCTGGAATTGTGGAATACCAAAATATCAACTTTTTTAATGGAGGTATTTTAGTATGTCTGCATTTTTTGGAGAGTTAATTGGTACCATGATTCTAATTATTTTCGGCGGGGGAGTAGTAGCTGGGGTCAATCTGAAGCACACATTATCTGAAGGATCAGGTTGGGTTCTAGTCTCCATAGCTTGGGGTCTTGGCGTTACCATGGGTGTTTACGCAGTAGGTAATATTACTGGAGCCCATATTAACCCAGCTGTTACACTAGGTTTTGCTGCAATTGGTGAATTTCCTTGGGCGCAGGTTCCGTTATATATTTCAGCACAAATGCTAGGTGGCTTTATTGGTGCGATTATCGTTTTTTTTCATTATTTACCACATTGGAAAGAAACGAAAGATCAAGCTACAAAGCTAGGTGTGTTTTCTACCGGACCTGCTATTCCTAATACGCTAGCAAATTTAATTAGTGAAATTATAGGTACGTTTATACTAGTAATGGGTTTATTGTTTATTGGTGCGAATACATTTACAGAAGGATTGAATCCACTAATTGTAGGGTTGCTCATTATTGCTATTGGTATGTCTCTTGGTGGAACGACAGGATATGCGATTAATCCAGCTAGAGATCTAGGCCCAAGAGTGGCTCATTGGATTTTGCCAATTCCTGGGAAAGGATACTCTAATTGGAGCTATGCTTGGATTCCGGTAGCTGGCCCGGCAATTGGTGGTATTTATGGTGGACTTTTTTATGAGGCAATTTTTAAATCTCATGCTACAATAGTATTTTGGGTTTTTACTGCTGGTGTTTTACTATTGTTTATTACTGCATTAGGTAATGAACTAAAAAAGGCTTAATAATTACTAAATAAACGTATGACGGTTTTTTGGGGAGGAATAGAAATTGGAAAGATATATATTAGCACTTGATCAGGGGACAACCAGTTCACGTGCAATTATTTTTAATCATGCTGGTGAGATTGTTGCAACGGGACAAAAGGAATTTGAACAATATTTTTCAAAACCAGGCTGGGTAGAGCATGATGCCAATGAAATATGGACTTCTATACTTGCTTGTATCTCTGATGCACTTCGTAAGGCAGATTTAGAGCCATTTGATTTAGCTGGTATAGGTATAACAAATCAAAGAGAAACAACAGTTGTATGGGATAAAAACACTGGCAAACCTATTTATAAGGCGATTGTTTGGCAATCTAGACAAACTAAGGATATTTGCGATCAGCTTAAAAATGAAGGTTATAATGATGTCTTTCGGGCAAAAACAGGTTTATTAATTGATCCTTATTTCGCAGGGACAAAAGTGAAATGGATATTAGATCATGTCGATGGTGCAAGAGAAAAAGCAAATAATGGAGATCTTTTATTTGGTACGATTGATACATGGCTAGTCTATAAATTAACTGGTGGGAAACGCCATATTACGGACTATTCTAATGCATCTCGAACCCTCATGTATAATATTTATGATCTGAAATGGGATGAAGAATTATTAGAAATTTTAGGAGTACCGAAATCCATGCTGCCAGAGGTAAGGCAGTCTTCAGAGGTGTATGGTACTACGGTGGATTATCACTTTTTTGGACATGAGGTTCCAATTGCTGGAATTGCAGGAGATCAGCAGGCGGCCTTGTTCGGACAGGCTTGTTTTGAAAAAGGAATGGCAAAGAACACATATGGTACAGGATGTTTTATGCTAATGAATACAGGAGAACAAGGAATGCAATCAAAACATGGTCTCCTTACTACACTTGCTTGGGGAGTCGACGGTAAGGTAGAGTATGCATTAGAAGGAAGTATCTTTGTTGCGGGATCAGCAATCCAATGGCTGCGAGATGGCTTAGAATTAATCGAAAACTTGTCAGATACTGAATCACTTGCTCACGCTGTTTCTTCTACAGAAGGTGTATACGTAGTCCCTGCATTTGTTGGATTGGGAACGCCATATTGGGATAGTGATGTCAAAGGTTCTATATTTGGCTTAACGAGAGGAGCTACAAAAGAACACTTTGTACGAGCTACTTTAGAAGCATTAGCGTATCAAACAAAAGATGTTGTCGATGTTATGGAACAGGAAGCTGGTATGAAAGTGAAAAAATTCCGAGTTGATGGTGGAGTTGTCCAAAACAATTTTTTAATGCAATTTCAAAGCGATATGCTTGATGTTGCTGTAGAACGTCCAGTGGTTAATGAGACGACGGCATTGGGAGCTGCTTATTTAGCGGGTCTTGCTGTTGGCTTTTGGGAAAACAAGGAAGAGATTGCTCAGCAATGGAAAGTAAATCGAACCTTTAATCCTACAATCATAAAAGAAGAAAGAACCAAATTATATACGGGATGGAAACAAGCAATAAAAGCAGCACAAGCTTTTAAGTAAAGTACTATACGAAATAAATGAATTATGCTATACTATAAGTAAGTTAATAGTGTGGACGGAGAATTGGAGAAGCCGCAAGCAACTAATGTAAGAATTGCATTAGTTTGTTTTGCGGCTTTATTTTTTATGTATTAGGAATTTTTTCCGTCTGCGTATACATGACTATCCAGAAATATGGGTATTGATATGTATAGACATTACTAGAAACGGGGAGTGAATAATAGTGAGTAATTTTTCTAGTCACGAACGCAATCAGCGATTAACAAAGATGGAAAATACAGAGTTAGATTTACTAGTTATTGGTGGTGGAATTACAGGATCAGGTATTGCTTTAGATGCTGTAACTAGAGGATTAACAACAGGGCTAGTAGAAATGCAGGACTTTGCAGCTGGAACCTCCAGTAGATCAACGAAATTAGTACATGGTGGACTACGTTACTTAAAACAATTTGAAGTAAAGATGGTTGCAGAAGTTGGAAAGGAAAGGGCCATCGTTTATGAAAATGGTCCACACGTAACCACACCTGAATGGATGATGCTACCATTCCATAAAGGTGGCACATTTGGTCCATTTACTACTAATATTGGATTACGCGTCTATGACTTTCTAGCAGGAGTTAAAAAAGGGGAACGCCGGAAGATGTTTAACCCAGAAGTAGCGCTAGAGAAGGAGCCTCTTGTTAAGAAGGAAAATTTAAGAGGCGCGGGTTATTATGTTGAATACAAAACAGATGATGCGCGACTTACCATTGAAGTATTAAAAAAAGCCGTGCAAAAAGGAGTACTTGCGGCAAACTATACTAAAGTGGTTGAATTTATTTACAATGATAAAAACCGCGTAAAAGGTGTTGTCGTAGAAGATCAGATCAGTGGAGAACAGTATCGCATTTTTGCTAAAAAAATTATTAATGCAGGTGGACCGTGGGTCGATAATTTAAGAGAAAAAGATGGATCGAAAAAAGGCAAAGCATTACACTTAACAAAAGGGATTCATTTGGTGTTCCCGAAAGAAGTCTTTCCTTTACAGCAAGCGATTTATTTTGATACACCTGATGGACGGATGATTTTCGCTATTCCTAGAGAAAACATCACCTATGTAGGGACAACGGATACTAGTTATAAAGGAGACATCGCTAATCCCAAAATGACAGTCGAGGATCGTGACTATCTAATTGATGCGATTCATTATATGTTCCCTTCCTTAAACATTACAGCGGATCATGTCGAATCAAGTTGGGCTGGTTTACGTCCGTTGATTGCAGAAGAGGGGACAGAAAATCCAAGTGAGATTTCACGGAAAGATGAAATTTTTGTTTCTGATTCTGGTTTAATATCCATGGCTGGAGGTAAATTAACTGGATATCGAAAAATGGCAGAACAAGCTGTTAATACAGTAACAAAACAGCTTCAAGAAGAAGAAGGTATCATGTATTCGAAATCAGATACAGTACATTTACCAATCGCAGGAGGAGAAGTTGGCGGTTCTAAAGGCTTCAAAAAGTATTTAGAGAGAAAAACCGTAGAAGCTGTAGCAGAAGGTTTAGATGAAGCAACTGCTATTTATTTAATTAAGAAGTATGGTGCTAACTTTGATGTTATTTTTGAGTTATATCAAACGAAGCAGGAGGAAGCGAAACAAGCAGAAATTGATCCAGTCGTTTTCGCTCAATTACTTTATGCGATGGAATATGAAGCTGCTTATAAACCAGTTGACTTCTTTATTAGACGTACAGGTGCGCTCTTCTTTGAAATAGAGTGGGTAAAATCACATCAGGAAAAAGTGATTGACTACATGGCACGAACGTTAAATTGGACAGATGATCAAAAAGAAATGTTTACAGAGGAACTACAGCAGCTGCTATATGATGCTGTTCACCCTGTAGCAGAATAAGGTAATAAATATAAAGCGGAGCATTGCAAAAAAGCTATGCTCTGTTTTTTTACGTCGTGGGGCTATTTTCTTATCACGCTATATAAATCACCTAGTAATTATGGTATACTTTGTTCGTATGTTAACAAACTAGGGGGATATACATGCAACACGTTACAAATAATATAAATGGAAAACAAAACAACGTTCTCCCTTTTATTCCTGAAGGTGATTTTTATTTCACAAAAGGTGTAGAAGCATTTCAAAAAAGAAAATTTGATATAGCTGTTAAATGGTTAAAAAAGGCTGTTGAGAAAAAACCATCTGATGCATTGTACCAATGTCAGCTATCAATTATATATACTGAAATAGGTTCTTATCATGCTGCAAACCAATTGTTAACCAACGTATTACAATCATCTGAATATGTTGATTGCTACTATTTACTAGCAAATAATTATGCACATTTAGGGTTATTAAACGACGCCAAAAAATATGCTGATTTGTATTTAGAAAAAGAACCTGAGGGTGATTTTAGTGAAGAAGCCTTTAGGTTATTAGAGCTGATCAATATTGAAGATGATGAAGATATCGATGACTGGGAATTGGAAGATGAGGATGAACTACTTATTTACCAAGAAACCGTATTCTATCATATGGAAAATATGGAATGGGATAAAGCTATTCCGGTATTAGAAGAAATGATGACTTTGTTTCCGGAACATAAAATGACAAAACATGATTATACTCAGGCATTATTTTTCTCTGGACATCCAGAAGAAGCTATTGAGATGGAATTAACTATGTTGAAGGAAGATCCTAATTCATTGTATAGCCATACAAATTTAGCTTTATTTTATTATCAAATTGGAGCACAAGAAGAATATGATTTGCATATTCAGACATTACTAAATGTATATCCAATTCATGAACAACAAAAACTGCGAATCGCTGTTACTTTATCAAGAACAGGTGAGCACGAAGCAGCGTATCCTCGTTTTTCGTCACTTGTCAAAGCGAAAGTAAAAGGACATCCCTCTTACTTCCGTTGGTATACCAAGTCTGCATATTATATTGGTGAACAAGAGAAAGCAACTGTTATTTGGCAAGAAGGCATAAAAAAACACCCCAAATTAACCAAGGAGGAGGCGCCTTGGGAACAAAGTAGTAGGAATTGAGCATAATAATAGACGAAACACGTTGATTTTATTAAGCTTAGTATGTCTGAATTATTATAGTGAAAAAGGGGCGATATCGATGTCCGAAAATCATATGTATGATGTTATTATTGCAGGGGCTGGTCCAGCTGGGATGACTGCGGCGGTCTATGCTTCTCGAGCTAATTTGGAGACATTAATGATCGAGAGAGGAATTCCCGGTGGTCAAATGGCAAATACCGAGGATGTTGAAAATTATCCAGGTTATGATCATATTTTAGGACCGGATCTTTCTAATAAGATGTTTGAGCATGCAAAAAAATTCGGTGCAGAGTATGCGTATGGTGATATTAAAGAAGTTATCGATCATGGAGACTATAAAACAATCGTAGCAGGAAATAAAGAATACAACACGAGAGCACTAATCATTACTACTGGAGCACAATACAAAAAGCTGGGAATTCCAGGTGAAGAAGAATTGAGTGGTCGTGGTGTTTCCTATTGCGCGGTTTGTGATGGTGCATTCTTTAAAGAGAAAAATTTAATTGTTATTGGAGGAGGCGATTCGGCTGTAGAAGAAGGAATATATTTAACACGATTCGCTGATAAGGTGACAGTTGTGCATCGTCGTGACGCTTTACGTGCCCAACGTATTCTACAAGATCGCGCTTTTGATAATGAAAAGATTGACTTCATTTGGGACACTGTTGTGGAAAAAATTAATGAAGATGGCGGAAAAGTTGGAAGTGCAACTTTGAAAAACAATAAAACGGGAGAAACATACGAGTATTCTATTGATGGAGTGTTTGTATATATTGGAATGGTCCCTTTAAGTGAACCATTTAAATCGTTAGGAATTACAAATGATGAAGGCTATATACCAACAAACGAAAATATGGAAACGACGATTCCTGGTATCTTTGCTGCAGGAGATATTCGTGATAAGACATTACGTCAAATTGTGACTGCTACTGGAGATGGAAGTATTGCAGCAGAAGCAGCGATTAAGTATGTGGAAGATCTACAAGAAGAACTAAAAACCACAAATTCCTAGCTATTAAGAGGGTACTATAGAGAATAAATGAGAGATCACACCGGTAAAAGTCTAACTGGAGAATTACAATAGAACCACCTTTGTGCTCTCTTTCAATGGAAAATTTGAACTGATCGTGTTCATCATATCGATGGATGGAGTGTATGCATAGATCATAGTAACAATTGTATGAGACGAAACATCGGTGGGGACGACGAAATTTCACCATGGATAAAGCTTTACTTTATAAAGAAAAATTTACCAATAGTAATTGGTTCTTAATCCTGTTGTAATATGTTCGAAATAATCATGGGTTATAATTAGAAGTAACTAATTGACCCCCTTTTAATAGATAGATTAGTTTTTGGCACAGGTGTGAAAACCTGTGCTCTTTTTTTGTCGAAATCCCCATTATATTGTATACATATAGTCTCATAAATCAGTCGTATGGAAGTTTAATTCGTAAACTAGTATAATAAAAGAAATGGAATTTAGTTGTTCCTCTTCATACGGGGTGATTTGTAATGCAACAGGTAACGAATTGCATAGTAATAGATAATAACCATATATTAGTACTAAAAAAGCCAAGGCATGGCTGGTATGCTATTCCTGGAGGAAAAAAGGAACAAGGAGAAACGATCCAGGAATCTGTTATTCGAGAATATAGAGAAGAAACAGCATTAGTGCTCAAAAATCCAAAATTAGCAGGTGTTTTCACATTTTCTATTATGGAAGGACAAACACTTATAAAGGAATGGATGATGTATACGTTTATATGCCGCAAGTACAGTGGTGAACTTACGGCATATTGTCGAGAAGGTGAATTAGAATGGGTCCCCGTAAATCAAGTTTTAGATTTACCGATGGCAGAAGGGGATCAAATGATTTATAAATATCTGCTTGCTAATGAGCAAGTCGTGTCGGGTGCCTTTTCATATACAGCTAAAGACGAACTAATTAATTTTCGGATTGATCCTATAGAGCAGTAGGATTTAGGTAAAGGGGAGATACAAAATGAGAAATGGAGAACAAGAAACAAAGTTGGTTATCATTACAGGGATGTCTGGAGCTGGGAAAACAGTAGCTGTTCAAAGCTTTGAAGACTTAGGATACTATTGCGTAGATAACTTACCTCCTACATTACTACCGAAATTTATTGAGCTAATGAAGGATTCTACGAACAACATACAAAAAGTAGCTCTTGTTATGGACTTACGAGCTAGGGAGTTTTTTGATACGTTATTTGAGGCACTAGACGTATTGGCTAAAGAAGATTGGCTTGAAGAACATATCTTATTTTTGGATGCAAAGGACGAAAAATTAGTAAGTAGGTATAAAGAAACGAGGCGTTCTCATCCCTTAGATGTTGGTGGTCTTCCGCTAAATGGTATTAGGCAGGAAAGAGAAATTCTTGATGAATTAAGAGGAAGAGCTCAGCGAATAATCGATACGACAAACTTAAAGCCTAAGGATCTACGAGAAAAGATTGTTCAAAAATATTCAGAGGAAAGGCAAGAAGTATTTTCTGTTCATATGGTCTCGTTCGGCTTCAAATATGGTCTGCCAATTGATGCAGATCTGGTGTTTGACGTCCGCTTTTTACCTAATCCTCACTATGTCGCAAATTTACAGCCCTTAACGGGGCTTAATGCAGATGTTGCTTCCTATGTATTTAAATGGACAGATACACAGAAATTTAATGCTAAAGTATTAGATCTTTTACAATTTATGCTCCCTCAATATAAAAAAGAAGGTAAATCACAATTAGTAGTTGCAATTGGATGTACGGGGGGACAGCATCGCTCTGTTGCACTTTCAGAGTACTTTGCCAAAGAGCTATCTTCTCAATATATTACTCATGTCAGCCATCGTGACATCGATAAAAGAAAGGGATATTAATTATGAGTGAAGAAACCCTGCCGCGTGTTGTAGTTGTTGGGGGCGGAACAGGAATGCCAGTTTTACTACGTGGCTTAAAAGATCTGCCTATTCAATTAACGGCACTTGTGACGGTAGCTGATGATGGCGGCAGTACAGGTAGATTACGAAATGAAATGGCAATTCCAGCTCCTGGTGATATTCGTAATGTAATTGCTGCACTATCAGATGCAGAACCAATGCTCATCGAGTTATTCCAGCATCGCTTTAGTGTTGGTAATGGATTATCCGGCCATTCCATGGGAAATTTGCTACTTGCTGCAATGACATCAATTACAGGTAATTTTAATATGGGAATTCGTGAGATCTCACGTGTTTTAAATGTCAAAGGGAAGATTTACCCTATTTCCAATGATAACATGTCATTACATGCGGAGATGGAGGATGGCACTATTATTTCAGGTGAATCAAATATTCCATTATCAAAGAAAAGAATTGAGCGTGTGTTTTTAAGCCCACAACCTGTTCAACCACTACCAAATGCAGTCCGTGCCTTAAAAAAGGCAGATCTAATTGTTATTGCTCCTGGTAGCTTATACACAAGTATAATGCCGACAATCATTATGCCACAAATTGATGAAGCTATCCGTCATACAACAGGTCAGGTAGTTTATGTTTGTAACGTTATGACACAGGCTGGAGAAACAACAGGTTATACAGCAGCAGACCATGTTCAGGCAATACGAGATCATATTGGTGAAAAGAGTGTTGATGCAATTGTGGTGCATAATGAACCGATAGAGCAGACGGTTCGTGATATGTATGCGGAGGAAAATGCAGCCCCGGTTATTTATGATACAGATCGTTTATTAGAAATGGGCTTAAGAATTATTGAAGGGGATATAATTGATCCAACTCAATCTACATTACGACATGATAATCATAAAGTTGCATCATTATTATATTCTATTTTAAAAAATAATGGATAGCTAAGAATACAAGTAAAGGGGGGATATGATTGTCTTTTGCTTCTGAGATAAAAAAGGAATTAACAGCCATCGATATAGATGATTGCTGTATGCATGCAGAATTGGCTGCACTCATCCGTATGAATGGAGCGATATCCCTATCCAAGCAAGAATACACCTTAGACGTACAGACGGAGAACGCAGCTATTGCGAGAAGAATTTATACATTAATTAAGTCAACATATGCTCTACCTGTAGAGTTATTAGTACGCAAAAAAATGAAATTAAAGAAAAATAATGTTTATATTGTTCGGCTAAAGGAAGATGTGCGTTCTTTATTAAAGGATTTAACTATATTGCAAGAGCCCTATACCTTTACAAGGAATATATCCGAGAGATACGTAAAAAAATCTTGTTGCAAGCGTGCCTATTTACGTGGAGCGTTTCTTGCAGGTGGCTCCATTAATAATCCGGAGACATCTTCCTATCATTTGGAAGTATTTAACTTTTATCAGGAGCATAATGATGCACTTTGTGATTTACTTAATGCGTTTGATTTACATGCTCGTAAGCTGGAAAGGAAAAATGGATATATCGTATATATGAAAGAAGCAGAAAAGATTACGGAATTTCTTAGCATTATCGGTGCACATAATGCTTTATTTAAGTTTGAGGATGTACGAATTGTGCGTGATATGAGAAACTCTGTTAATCGACTTGTTAATTGTGAAACGGCTAATTTAAATAAAACGATTGGTGCAGCATTTCGTCAAATAGAAAACATTAACCTAATTGAACGTACAGTTGGTTTAGATCAGTTACCGGAAAAACTCAGGGAAATCGCAGTTTTACGTGTAAAACATCAGGATGTCTCCCTAAAGGAGCTTGGTGAATTAGTTACAAGTGGTAAAATATCAAAATCAGGTGTAAACCATCGCTTGAAAAAAATCGATGCTTTTGCTGAAAAAATTAAAAAAGGTGAAGTTTTACAGTAATTGTTTAATTTGATTACCATTCATGATATAATACGGATAATTTAAAATCTTGTAGTTTAATGTAGCCCTTCGTGATTCAGTGGGAAATTCCACTGAATCACCATATTTCGTTCTATTTATGTAATATTTGATAGCGTTTTCATTTAAGGGGAGGATGAGGTATTTGGTTGAGAGGTCAATTAAGGTGGAACTGACAACTGGCTTACAAGCGAGACCTGCAGCAGAATTTGTACAGGAGGCTAACCGATATACATCTCATATATTTCTTGAGAAAAATGGTAAAAAAGTGAATGCAAAGAGTATCATGGGCTTGATGAGCTTAGCGATAACTACTGGAGAACAGATTACGTTGATCGCAGAAGGAGCAGATGAAGAAGCAGCATTGTCACAACTTACTTCCTTTGTTGCCAAAAAGTAATAAAAAATCCCTTTCTTTTTGTGAAAGGGATTTTTTGAATAAAACTATTCTGGTTTACGTTCCATTATTTTATCAATCAGACCATACTCAACAGATTTATGAGCTGACATAAAATTATCGCGATCTGTATCTCGCTCGATAACATCTATTGGTTGACCAGTACGCTCTGAAAGAATTTCATTAATTTTTTCACGCATTTGGATGATTCTACGTGCGTGAATTTCAATGTCTGTAGCTTGGCCTTGTGTCCCTCCAAGCGGTTGGTGAATCATAACTTCACTGTTTGGTAATGCAAAGCGTTTCCCTTTTTCACCTGCTGCAAGTAAGAATGCACCCATAGATGCTGCCATCCCTGTGCAGATTGTGGAGACGTCAGATTTAATAAATTGCATGGTATCATATATAGCCATACCAGCAGTGATAGATCCACCTGGTGAATTAATGTATAACGAGATATCTTTTCCTGGATCCTCTGCTTCAAGGAATAGTAATTGTGCTACAATGGAATTTGCCACATTATCATCGATGGCACTCCCTAGCATAATGATACGATCTTTTAGTAAGCGTGAGTAAATATCGTAGGCACGCTCTCCACGATTTGTTTGTTCAATAACTGTAGGTATTAAATTCATGTAAAATCCTCCCTTATCTATTCGAATATCCATTAGATCGGATATATTTATCATAACTAATAGGTCAAAAAAGGTCAAACAAAAAGTTTAACTCGTAACCAATGAAAATACACTTCCATCATTCCCATAATTGTCAAAAATAAACCTATGATAACTAAAAATACTTGTGTACCTACTAATATGACGTTATAATATTCTATGTGTCTTAATTAGTGAATAGTACATGCGCCCGTAGCTCAGGGGATAGAGCAACGGTTTCCGGTACCGTGAGTCGGGGGTTCGAATCCCTCCGGGCGCGTAATTATGATCGTAGAAGAAGATAATAAAATAAGTAATAAAACACGTATAAATCTTGAAGTATCAAGATTTATACGTGTTTTTTGTTTGCAATATTTTTTGCAATTTTTTCAGTTAGAAACAGATTAAGATTTAAATGAAGTCAATTTCATTAACCATCCAGCCTATTAAATATAGAATAATTTATATGTTAATAGTGGAATACAGTTGATTTTCACTACAGCCGGACGAGTGCAGTCCGCGGAAGCCTTGTCTTTTTAATTCCTGCGTGTGTCTTAGTTGCACATGTATTCAAGCAAGCGTAGTTACCTTTAATCTTAATAAGTAGAAGCTGTGTCATACCTTCACGAACGATTGTCCTTGTATTTTTGCGAATAAACCGGGGATAATCTACAAAAATTAAGATCATTACTCGAAAATGGAGTTGGATCATATGTCGTATAGAAGTCAAATACCTCGAGAAGAAGGAATAGATCATACTTTAAGTCTTATAAGAGAAGGATATAGGTATATCTTAAATAGACGTCAAATTTTTAGTTGTGATATTTTCGAGACAAGGCTAGTTGGAAAAAAAGCGATTTGCATGGGAGGTAAAGAAGCAGCAGAAATATTTTATGACAACGAGAAATTTAAAAGAAAAGATGCAGCTCCTAATCGGGCAGTACAAACATTATTCGGTAAGAATGGAGTTCAGGCTTTAGATGGACAAGCCCATAGACAACGTAAGGAAATGTTTATGTCGATCATGTCTTCCAATGAACTGGACAGATTGACTGGAATTATAAGAAAACAATGGAAGTTAGCGGTAGATAAATGGGTGCAAATGGATAAGGTTATTTTTTATGAAGAAGTTAAGGAAATTATGTGCAGAACAGCCTGCGAATGGATAAGTATACCCGTGTCAGCAAATAAAGTAAAAGGGGTAACGAAAGATTTAGGGGCAATGTTCGAGTCAGTAGCAGCTATTGGCCCCACCCATTGGCTAGGAAGGAATGCTAGAAATCGTATAGAAAAGTGGGTAGGGAAACTCGTTGAAGAGATTCGTGATGGAAAAGTGAATGTATCTGAAAATAGTATTTTGTACAAATTTATTAGGTATCACGATCCATATGGGAATTCTCTTGATACAGATACAGTTGCTGTAGAAGTGATTAATATCTTACGGCCACTTGTAGCGATTGCTATATTCATCAATTTTATTGCTTTAACAGTTTATCATTATCCAAACGAAACGAAGAAGCTTGAAAGGAGTGATGAGAAATATTCTCTGAAGTTCATACAAGAAGTTCGGCGATTCTATCCATTTTTTCCTTTTGTCGCCGGACTGGTAAAAAACGATTTCATTTGGAAAGGGTATAAATTTGAAGAAGGTACGTTAACCTTACTAGATCTTTATGGTACCAATCACGATCCAAACATTTGGGAGAACCCTGATGTGTTCAACCCTGATCGGTTTACTACATGGGATGGTGGCTTATTTGACTTTATTCCACAAGGTGGGGGAGATTATTTTATGGGGCATCGGTGTGCTGGTGAGTGGGTGACCATAGAGATAATGAAAGTAAGCCTTGATTATCTAGTAAATCGAATAAACTATGATGTTCCTGATCAAGATTTAAGTTTTAGTATGGTTAGCATGCCAAGTATTCCCCGTAGTAAAATGGTGATAAAAAACATTAGCAAGAGAGAATAAATCCATTTTCTATTCTAATTGCGGTTATAGTGAGAGGCTATGTATAGAGGGCGAACAGTCAATTAATGGTTAATTGTCTCCTATTGAGATATGAAATATGCGGATTAATGGGTGGAATGAGAAGTAAAAAGGAATCCTCATTCCACAACCTTTTGTAAGTAGATTTTAAAAATGGTTTAATTTCGCTTTTTTTATCTTTGGCCATCTGGATTTTGGAACATACTTTATCATTGTTTCAAATAGGGAACCCCATTGCAGTTCCGTTAAAGATGCAACTGGAGTTTCATTATTTATTTGAAGATTTCTTTTTAAATGCTTCATTTGCGGTGGTGTAAATATACCTTTTAATGCAATCTCGATAGGATATTGTGGATGTTTAAGTGCATAATCAGCTAGTCCCCAGAAGATTAAATAATCGCTAATAGGTACAATCGGTTTCGCCTTTCTATTTATTTTAATCACAGCGGAATCAACTTTTGGTGGCGGGGAAAAATTTCTCCTAGAAATTCCTTTAACATACTGAATATCAAACCACATTTTCCAAGCGATCACATATGATTCCTTCACAAAATTTGATGTAAATCTTTTAGCTACACCATTTTCCATTACAATAACCCCACTTTGAAAACCGCTTGAAGGTTTATTAAGAAACATTTTCATAATCGGCGTTGTAATAGCATATGGAATATTCGAAACAACTACAAATGGCTCTTGAGGTAATGAAATACGTAATATGTCTTGCTTTATGATTATAGTGTTTTTCATTTCAAGTTGTTTTAATTTCTTTATGAAGTTTGAATCGTATTCTATAGCGAGAACCTTTCTTGCTCGGGAGCTTAAAATACTAGTAATTGCTCCTTTTCCAGCTCCTAAATCTAATACAAGGTCGCTTTTTGAAATACGAGCAATATTTACAATATCATTTATTAAACGCTTATTGTGAATGAAATGCTTCCCACTGAAATTTGATGGAGTTCCAGTAGACGATTTTTTATGCTGATATCTCTTCCTGCTTCTTGCCATGATTTAACAGTCCTTTCTTAAAATATTTGCATTCGGCTCTGAATGCAAAAAAGCCACAGACATAGGCGTCTGTAGCTTCCAGTAAACGGAATGCATCATTATGCAGAATGAGATATTGTAAAAAAACTAATCAGCACAAAATGAGCCTTCTTATTTAAAGAGCTAAAGCAATTTCTCATATAAATAAAAAGGAAAGATTGTATAATCAGTCCTTCCTCTCATTTTATTAATAAAATATAGTAATGAAGATTGTTAAAAATGAGCAGATTTATCCCGCTTACTCTGTAGCAAAACAGAGCCTTCGAACGTATTAAATTACCAGTTCAAAGTACGGATAATAATAATTCCACCCATAATTTTTTAACAACCCTCCTTCGTTTAGTTTACACTAGAATTCATTTATATTATAAATACTGCTAAAGTGTACGTCAATAAAAATTATACTTGCTACTCAACGTAGTAATAGTTAAACGATAATTTGAGTAACTCACCATAAAACTTTCGTTCGGATTTATAATTCTTATTTAAAAATATAGTTGTTACATTATCTGTCAATTCATCCTTCACATCAAATTATTTTCCATACATATATCTCTCTAATACTCTTCTTGTTTATCCCGCATATAATTGGCAGTTAGTCTCCAATACCAGTAATAAAGTGAACCCAATATGGATAAGGGGGGCGACTGCCGGTAAATTGTCCGATTGGTTCAAAGAACTTTAGATCATATCCCTCTGGTACTAACAATCCGTAGGTGATAAACCACCCCCCAACTGATTGAAAAAATTCGCTTTGTCGGAAATTAATGCTTAAACATCTACATTACTTGTTAAATTACGAATAAGAGCAGGAATTTGTTAATCAGTGTCGTAATATATAGAATAAGTGATTTACTTCTGTAAATTTAATTTACGAATGAAAATAGTAATGGTTTTAGCTAATGTTTACACCTTCTTCGCATATATATAAGTACGAGCTCCATTATTTTTGTTTTGTGGATTCTTTAATCTTATTGTACAGGGGGTGAGAGACATGGATAGAGGTACGCTTATTCGCACGATTGTCTTAGTATTAGCTTTAATTAACCAATTTCTCATTGCAGCAGATTTGAACCCAATACCTGGTACGCACGAACTTTGGGGTGAAATTATTTCGATGATTTTTACGGTGTGTGCCAGTGTGTGGGCATGGTTTAAAAATAATTATGTAACAGTAAAAGGAAAGAAGCAAAAAGAAGTATTGCAGGCGAATAACTTAATTAATTAAGTTATAAGTGGCAGGGAAAAAACACAACTTCTTTACTCAAAATATGAATAATCATGTTATCAATAGGAGTACCATCGCTGCACCATGAAACTATACGTGCTTTCCGCGGGCATGGCCACTCAGCTCACTTGGTAAAGGAAAACATGTTACCAAGTGGATCTTCGAACTCGTGCTGTTCCCGCTGGATAAGCAAGGCTTCGGAAGCAATACATCGCACGTAGAAAATGCATTCTTCTTTTTCAAGGAGTCTCGCATATTTCAGGTGCTAAATTAATTATTCTAAGAACAAAAGCACAAGCGTCCGATTAGAAACGTAGCGTCTGGAACGAGTCAGAGATAAAGGAAACAAAGGTGAGCTTGTGAGCCGATGATTACTTAGCTTAGGGCGATACGCGAAGTAGTTTCGTTTCTGGTCGCTCTTAACACGACCCATATTTATCTTTGTCATTCCCTATACCATTAAAAAACGAACGATCATTAATTTAAACTAATAATCGTTCGTTTTTTTATTAACCCCATTTTTGTTTTAGTTAAAATAGGAGAAGCAGGTTTTGGGTATCCTATAAAAGGGTGATAAACATGAAAGCAAATGATATGGAAAGCAAACGCTTTGATAAAGCACTTGATGAATTTATTGATTTGTTTAATAATCTGGAAGCGGACACACCGATCATACAATTTGGTCAAGACGTCATTAAAAATATAGAATTAGCAAAACAGAAATATGGTAACGAGGCAATAGATGAAAAAATAAATGCAGTTGTTCGTGAAATGCTGTCCTGGCTAGATTTAGAAGCTGATGCTAAAGCAGAAGAGAATGCTAAAAAAGACGACGAAGATTAACAGGTAGAATGAACCTTTCGCACCACGTAAGTTTTAACGAACTGGAGTGAATGAAATGAAGCCATAGAGTAAGTTTTTTTCTATACATAAATATATTGCCCTATTTTCAAGCAAAAATAGGATTAGATATTATTTTTTGTTACAATGGTATTGTACAATAAGGCTTTCATGGGTGGCGGTTTCACTCCCTGACTGATGAACAGGAGAGGGGGTGATGCCTATGACAGTGTTCGAAGCACTTGTGCTAATGATCTCGTTTGGTTCATTGGTTGTTGCTTTACTGTCACAAAAAAAATAACCACCCATAAGCCTGGCAAGCATAGTGGGTAGTTATTTTCTATAAACTGTGTGAGCCGCCCCCTTGAAGGGCTATTGTACATGGCCGTTGGTGTACCAGCACCAGCGGTCTTTATTAAAGTTTTTTCTAAGTCTAGATCAAATGCTTTTTTATTTTATTCATATTATCTATTTTTATTATACCCGATTAGCACAAATATGCAAACCTTCAGTTAGTTATTTTGTGGTTCATAAATGTCCCAAGCTGTTTTAAGTGATTTAACAATGTAAGCCGCTGCATCCTCAATCATTAATTGATCAGTTGCAACAGCCGAATGGTGATCTTGATAAATTGATTTCCGTTCTTCAAATAGTGCTTTAATTTCCTTTAAGCTTTTGTCTTGCAAAACAGGTCTACTGTCTATGAGTAAGCTAATTCTTTCTTGCCACGACTCCCACGATAAATCTAAATAAAATACGATACATTCTTCCAGACAGACATTTCTTATTTCCTCCTGAAGAAAGGCACCACCGCCTAGAGAAATAATTTTTAGTTTTTGCTTGCAAAGTTTTTGTAAGATTTCTTTCTCTTTATGTCTAAAGACTTTTTCACCATAAGTCTGGAATATCTCAGAAGCAGGCATATGAAACGCTGATTCAATTTCTTTATCTGCATCAATAAAATCTCGGTAAAGCATTTTTGCCACTTCTTTACCAATAGATGTTTTTCCAACACCCATGAATCCAATTAATGCTATACTTTTTTGTCGTAATGGTGTTTCGTTCGTGCTCATAAGTAACCTCTTTCTTCACAGGAATGTTTCCCTAATTATAAGCGAAATAGTATACACATGCACGTTAATTGAAATAATCTCATATTGGCAATGATTGCTGTAACGATTATAATGAGTAGATAAGTTGCTAGGGAGAGGATAAATGATGAATATCGTATCCGTAAAGGATATCCTTATTGGTAAAGGTATTCCGAAGGTGATTATCCCTTTAATGGGTGTTAATTTACATGAGTTAAAGTCTGAACTCAATGAGGTAAAGAAAGAAAACCCGGATATTATTGAATGGCGTGTTGATGCTTTAAAAGAGGCGGAAAGTATCGAAGCGGTCATTTACGTACTCTCAGAATTACATAAAGAAATGGATGGCATACCACTACTCTTTACATTTCGTTCCTATAAAGAGGGTGGAATGAAAAATTTGAATACATCCGTATATATAAATTTGTTAAGCACAGCAATCGAATCGGGATATCTTGATTTAATTGATCTTGAATTGTTTACAGGCACCATTGAGATTAAACGTTTGGTGGAAAAGGCAAAGAGGAACCAAGTTATAGTAATTATGTCTAATCATGATTTTGAAGGTACGCCGACGAATGAAGAGATGACTAATCGCTTGATTTCGATGGAAAACGCTGGAGCAGACATCGTTAAGATTGCTGTTATGCCTAATAGCATATCGGATGTTCTCCGGTTGTTAACTGTTGCGGAAACTATAAAAACTACTGCAAAGCAGCCATATATAACTATTGCGATGGGAAAAAAAGGAATATTGAGTAGAATAGCAGGCGAATTCGTAGGTTCTGCAGCAACCTTTGGCTCAGGAAAGCATGCCTCTGCACCAGGACAAATCGCTGCTGAAGAGTTGAAATATTTAATGGAGAGATTACACTATCATTCCAACTGCTGAACACATTTTTTAGCAGTTGGAATTTTAGGCTGAAAGAAATACCCACAACGAAAAAACACCCGCACGAGATATAAAGTTTTACAAAAATTCTACGTTGCATGTTCTAATGATTAAATAAAGTGAAAATTCAATCATAGGGGGTTAGTTTATCTCCAATGATAGTTCGTACCACGGTATGACCTAAAGGCTCTTAACCCGGACATTTACTGTCAGTTATATACGGAATAAAGCCTATCACTGCAATAAAGAGGTAATAATTACGTTTTTCTTTCTAATAATCGTAAACCAATAGTCAAAGGGAAATGAGGAATGTGTTATGGCAACATTAACGTCTGAGTATAAAGATGAAATTTTTGAAACCGTTTTCGAAAATGCCTATCATTGCTTTGTAGTAGTGGATGATCAAGGCTTGGTTACTTATATGAATAATAGCTATTGTCGTTTTCTAGAGCTGGATAAGCAGGAAGTTATCGGTAAACATGTAGCGGATGTTATAGAAAATACAAGGATGCATATTGTTGTACAAACTGGTAAGGAAGAAATAGCAGATTTACAGTATATTCGTGGTAATCACATGATTGCTAATCGAATTCCGGTTCGTTCTGAAGGCAGGATAGTCGGTGCAGTTGGAACCGTTCTGTATCGTGATACGAAAGAATGGATGCTGATGAACAGTCATATTAAAGATTTATTACTTGAAATTGAACATTATCGGAATCAATTAAAGGAGCAGCATGGCATTACCTATTCACTTCATGATATAGCTGGTAGTTCCAAGCAGATGAGTGAGTTAAAGGAAAAAATAAAAAAGGTTTCACCTGGTGATGTATCTGTTTTACTTCGAGGCGAAAGTGGTACAGGGAAGGAACTATTTGCTCATAGTATTCATCATCTAAGTGAGAGGAATACAAAACCATTTGTTAAAGTAAATTGTGCAGCGATTCCAGAACATTTAATTGAATCAGAGTTATTTGGTTATAAAGAAGGAGCTTTTACTGGAGCAAAAAGAGGGGGGAAACTAGGAAAGTTCCAATTAGCAGATGGGGGGACGTTATTTTTAGATGAAATAGGGGATATGCCATTATCCGCACAAGTAAAAATTTTAAGAGTGCTTCAAGAAGGCGAAATAGAATCAATAGGATCAGAAGCTCCTAAAAAGGTTGACGTAAGAATCATTGCTGCGACAAATCAACCATTGGAACAGCTAATAAAAAAGCAATTGTTTCGAGAGGATTTGTTCTACCGAATTAATGTTGTACAAGTTTTTATACCACCCCTACGTGAAAGGCCTGATGATATTCGAATAATTACAAAGTTTATTTTGCATAAAGTAAGAGCAAGGACAGGAAAACGAGTAATGGATATTGATCCAGCAGCAATGACGCAGCTGACCTATTATAGTTGGCCCGGAAATATTCGTGAATTAGAAAATGTCATTGAATCTGCAGTGCATCTAACCAACGATGAAAAAATAACTGTTGCTGATTTACCAGATCGTATGCATCCACCCGCAAATATAGAGAAGCGGACAGGGAATTTAAAAGAAATTCTAGAACTAACCGAAAAGAAAACAATTCAACATGCAATGAAAGAAAGCAAAGGAGACAAAGAAAGGGCAATGCAGATCCTAGGAATTAAAAAATCAAGTTTTTATGAAAAACTTAGAAAGTATGGGCTTTCCTAGCTTCCGGCATTTCGGAATGTGTTCCATAAACTTGGAATCATGTGTAGATGGTAAATAGAAGTAAGGGTTTGCAAATGAATACTAATAATAAATACCCCGTTTTCCATAAACATGGAATCGGGGTATTTATTTATGCCGTTTCTACTAATAAAAGATAATATGGAATGCTATTTATACAAAGGATTGGCGGGTTAAGGAGAAACTTATCGAAAAATTCGTAAGGGTTGGCATGTTATTTGCATAATAATTGTGAAAGGAGTGCAGAGAATGAAAAAAATATATCAATCATTTTTAGAAGCGATAAATAGTATGGAAGATGGAGCAACTATTATGGTAGGGGGGTTCGGTTTAGTAGGAATACCAGAAAATCTTATTTTGGCTTTAGTTGAAACAAATGTAAAACATTTAACCGTAATTTCTAATAATTGTGGTATTGATGATTGGGGCTTAGGCTTATTACTAAAAAATAAGCAAATTGATAAGATGATTGGATCCTATGTAGGTGAAAATAAGGAATTCGAACGTCAGGTATTAACAGGAGAATTAGAAGTAGAACTAGTTCCTCAAGGGACGTTAGCTGAAAGAATTCGAGCAGGTGGAGCCGGGATACCAGCTTTCTATACGCCAGCTGGTGTGGGTACAGCAATAGCTAAGGGGAAGGAAGTACGTCAATTTGCTGGCAAGGATTATTTACTTGAGACCTCACTAAAAGCTGATTATAGTCTCATTCGAGCAGCAATAGGGGATAAAGATGGTAATTTGCAATATGCGAAAACGGCACAAAATTTCAATCCAATGATGGCTGCTGCTGGAAGTATTACCATTGCGGAAGTAGAACAGATAGTGGAAACAGGAATGATAAGCCCGGCTTCTGTTCATACACCTGGTATTTATGTGAATCGATTAATTCAAGGGAAACAGGAAAAGCGAATAGAGCGGTTAACAATAAAACAAGAAGCGTAGTAAAAGGGAGGAAATAATGGTGTTAAAGCAAGTAAGTAAAGTAAACGTAAGAGAAAATATGGCAATAAGAGCTGAGCGTGAAATTGTAAGCGGTTCCTATGTTAATCTAGGAATTGGTATGCCAACAATGGTTGCCAATTATATTCAAGCCGACAAAAAGGTTGTTCTCCAATCGGAAAATGGTCTGCTTGGCATTGGCAGATCTCCTTATGCAAATGAGGTTGATCCAGATTTAATTAATGCCGGAAAAGAGACTGTGACCGCCATAACAGGAGCTTCATATTTCAGTAGTGCGGAGTCGTTCGCTATGATACGTGGTGAACATCTGGATCTAGCAATTTTAGGTGGGATGGAGGTTTCTGAATCGGGCGATTTAGCAAATTGGATGATCCCAGGAAAAATGATTAAAGGAATGGGGGGAGCAATGGATATTGTACATGGTGCCAAAAAAATAGTTATCATTATGGACCATGTAACGAAGGACGGACACCCCAAAATAGTAAAAGCGTGTCAATTACCGTTAACTGGAAAACAGGTCGTTGATCGAATCATTACGGATCGAGCAGTAATTGATGTAACGAGCAGTGGTCTGATTCTTCAAGAAATTGCTAGGGGATGGACAGTTGAAAAAGTAATTGCGTCTACTGGAGCTGAACTTAGCGTAAGTAACCAATTAGTAGAAGCAGCATTTTAACAAAAATGAACAGGAGGAACTATTGATGGTCGAAAATAAGGTTGTTTTTATAACTGGTGCAGCAAGTGGCATTGGCTATGAAATTGGTGTTGAATTTTTGAAAAATAAAGCTTTCGTAGTTTTTACGGATATAAATGAAGAAAAAGTTCAACAATCAGTAAATCATTGGCAAGAAAAAGGCTATAACTGTTTAGGAATTCAATGTGATGTTACAAATGAGGAGCAACTAAAAGAGGCTATCGATCAAACAGTAGATCACTATGGAAAACTAGATGTACTTATTAATAATGCTGGATTACAGCATGTGGCTTCCATTGAGGAATTCCCAACGGAGAAATTCGAGTTTATGACAAAGGTCATGTTAGTCGCTCCGTTTACTGCAACAAAGTATGCTTTCCCAATCATGAAAAAGCAGGGTAGTGGACGTATTATTAACATGTCTTCGATAAACGGAGTAATCGGTTTTGCTGGAAAGGCTGCGTATAATAGCTCTAAACATGGGTTGATTGGTTTAACAAAGGTAGCTGCCTTAGAGGGTGCAGCGGATGGAATCACCGTAAATGCAGTTTGTCCTGGTTATGTGGATACACCATTAGTTCGTAATCAAATGGAAGGTTTAGCAAAAAATCGTAATGTTTCTCTAGAAAAAGTACTAGAGGAGGTTATTTATCCATTGGTTCCTCAGAAACGATTATTATCTGTCCAGGAAATTGCTGACTATACCGTTTTTCTTGCTAGCGATAAAGCAAAAGGTGTAACAGGTCAGGCAATCATTATAGATGGCGGCTATACAGCTCAATAATGGGTAAGGAGTGAAAAATAGATGGAGAATGTATATATTTTAGAAGGAGCACGGACCCCATTTGGTACATTTGGGGGAGGGTTGAAGGATGTAGATCCTACAGAACTTGGCGTAATTGTAAGTAAAGAAGCTATTCAGCGAAGTCAGATTGATGCGAAACAGATTGATTTTACAGTTATGGGAAATGTGATTCATTCTGCAAAGAATGCCCCTTACTTATCAAGGCATATTGCATTAGATACGGGAGTACCTATTGAAAGTCCTTCATTAACGGTGAATCGACTATGTGGATCTGGTCTCCAGGCTGTCATTAATGCGGCGCAGTCTATTCAATTAAAAGAAGGACAGGTGGCATTAGCTGGTGGCGTGGAAAATATGAGCTTAGCCCCTCATGCACTAAGAGGAAGTAGGTTTGGTACAAAATTAGGAACGCCGAAGATGGATGACATGTTGTGGTCCGCATTGACCGATGAGTACATTGGAGCTGGTATGGGCGTGACGGCTGAAAATTTGGCGGAGAAATATCACATTTCTCGAAGTGAACAAGATGAGTACGCCTATCAAAGTCATCAACGGGCGAGTAAAGCTAGACGTGATGGTAAATTTAGTGAAGAAATTGTAGGGGTAGAAGTGAAGTCTAAGAAGGGTTCCCTATGGATCGAATCAGATGAACATATCCGAGAAGATACAACAATCGAACGTTTGTCAACGTTAAAGACTTCATTTAAAAATGAGGGTACTGTTACCGGTGGGAATGCAAGTGGTATAAATGATGGTGCTGCTGCAGTCATTTTAGCTGGAGAGCAGTTCATTAACGAACAGCAACTTAAACCAATTGCTAGGATTATGTCATGGGGGGTGGCTGGAGTTGATCCATCTATCATGGGAATTGGTCCAGTACCTGCGATGAAAAAGGCTTTAGATAATGCAAACATGAGTCTACAAGATATCGATTTAATTGAAGTGAATGAAGCTTTTGCATCACAGTATCTTGCTGTAGAGAAGGAAATGGGATTGGATCGTGCTAAAGTAAATGTTAACGGCGGTGCAATTGCTTTAGGACATCCAATTGGCGCGAGTGGTACGAGGGTTTTATATACACTTATTAAAGAGTTGAAGCGTAGAGGGCAAACATATGGCATGGCTTCATTATGTATTGGTGGTGGCCAAGGGATAGCCATGATCGTTGAAGTAATCTAATATCAAAATGATATGGGGGGATTTTTCATGATTGGAATCATACTGGGGCTGATTGTATTAATGGTGCTTGCCTATTTAGGCTGGTCTATTATTTGGGTAGCTCCAATAGCTGCTGGGGTTGTGGCACTAACTGGAGGACTCGACTTGCTAGATGCCTATAAAGATACATATATGGGGGGATTCGTATCTTTTGCTAAGCAGTGGTTTCCGGTATTTATGTTAGGAGCTATCTTTGGGAAGTTAATGGAAGATACAGGAATGGCTAAATCTGTTGCAGTAGCTTTAACAAAGATTATTGGTACGAAGCGAGCAATATTGGGGGTATTAGTATCGTCGGCAGTTCTAACATATGGTGGAGTAAGCTTATTTGTTGTTGTATTTGCTGTATATCCATTAGCATTAACGCTATTTCGGGAAGCGAATATTAGTAGAAGGTTAATCCCAGCGACGGTTGCTTTAGGAGCTTTTACTTTTACCATGACTGCACTGCCGGGTACGCCTCAGATACAGAATTTAATTCCGATGGAATACTTTCATACAAGTGCAGTCGCTGCACCAATAATGGGAATTATTGCAGCTATTGTTATGGGCGGTGGTGGTTATTTTTATCTGAGCTGGCGAGAAAAGAAATTAACTGCTAACGGTGAAACGTTTTCAGAACCGACAGAACAAAATGTTGAAGATAGAGAGGAATCGACACCAAATTTCCTGTTATCGTTACTTCCATTATTAACGGTATTGCTTACCTTGAATTTATTGAAATGGGATATCGTCATCGCGTTGATATCCGGCATTATCTTAATACTATTGCTTAATGTTCATAAAACGAAGTATTTCATAAAAGCCATCAATAGTGGAGCGGTCGGATCGGTTACAGCTATTATTAATACAAGCGCAGCAGTAGGCTTTGGAACGGTGGTTAAGGTGGTTCCTGGTTTTGAAAAGCTTACTGAAATACTAATGGGTATTAAAGGAAATCCACTAATATCTGAAGCAGTTGCAGTAAATATATTAGCAGGAGCCACAGGTTCCGCTTCAGGTGGAATGGGAATTGCCTTAGAGGCATTAGGCTCAAAATACTATGATATAGCCATGAATACAGGAATATCACCAGAGGCATTTCATCGTATTGCGTCACTTTCATCAGGTGGCCTCGATGCATTACCGCATAATGGTGCAGTATTAACATTGTTAACTATAACTGGAATGTCTCATAAAGATAGCTATAAAGATATTTTCGTAGTGGCAGTTCTTATACCAGTTATATCTGTTATCATAGCTATTATCCTAGCTTCAATTGGATTAATCTAGAAATGGAGCGAGTACGGTTATTCGAAATACTGTACTTGCTCTACTTATTTTCTACTTTCTTTAATTTAATTAGAGGTGCTTGTACTACTCTCTTTTTATATAAAAAAGCAATGCCATTTAAAATACATGCAGGTATCTTCTTAGGAGTGTACTTTTTAAAATACATGGTGGAGAGGGCTAATTTAATGTCATCCCATTGAGAGTCATATGTAGTTTGTCGAAAACGGGCTACGTCAATTAATTTAATCGTTCCCTCTGACGTTAGCATAATATTCCGTAAGTGAATATCAGAAGGATTTAAACCTAATCGTTTAACGGAATGTAAGGCTTCGTCCACCTTTTTAATATTCAATTCCGTAAGTGGAATTCCTTTCAGTAAACAGTCATATAATGTGTATCCGCTAATATAATCGATTAATAGATAGTTATTACCAGCTTCATATAAAGAAGGGAAAAAATTGTTCCCTTCCAATAAAGCATATATTTTGGCCTCTTCTAACGCAATATGTTCAAACACAGGAGGAAATATTTTGAGGGCCATTGAGGTGGATTTAATCTTAAAAACCACAGCACTTCTTCCAATTCCGATGATTTCTAATGAAGGATCTTTCTTAGCAATTATAAACTGTGGTTTGGCAGATATAATTTCTACACTATCGACTAACTCAATAACAGATTGCACATGTACCGCTCCTCCCTATATCTATTCTTATTATAATTATAAAGAAAAAGAACGATTATTTCTGCTTTTAAGACTCATTCAGTTTTCTGTCTGTTCTCTAAGCGCGAGTTGATATGGGAGGAGTACTTGTGCTTTTATTATAAATATTGATAAAATTATTGCTACTGACTAAATGAAAGAGGTGTAGGTATGAAATTAGTCAATTACTGCATAAAGGGAAAAGAAGAATCGCGAATTGGCTGTGTATTAGATAACTACGTATTGGATGTACAGAATGCATATCGGCAATTGCTAAGTTCACATGAAAAGAAAGGTATAATAGCGAATTTAGAAAAATATCTTCCTAGTGATGCATCTCATTTTTTCGCAATCGGTTCATCAGCAATTGAGCGAGCATATGAAGCAGTTCAATACAATCTTGAAAAAGAAGAAGGAGAAAACAGAATCCCTCTAGATGATGTCAGATTAAAAACACCTATTGAAAAACCCAGTAAGATCATCTGTGTAGGCAAAAACTACGCGAATCATGTAGAGGAAATGAAAGGTGAAATGCCCGAGTATCCAGTAATATTTGCAAAGTATAATAATGCTTTAATTGGACCAGAGGATGTAATCGAAAAACCTGCCTTTACAAGCGAGCTTGATTATGAGGTTGAACTTGCAGTTGTAATTGGGAAAAAGGCTTCTAAAGTTCTCAAGGATGACGCACTGAATTATGTTGCGGGTTATGCGATAGCTAATGATACAACAGCTCGAGATCTTCAGAAGCGAACACCCCAATGGTTACAAGGTAAGACATTAGATCGTAGCACACCAATCGGACCATGGATCGTAACAACGGAAGAATTAAAAGATCCATCTAATCTATCAATTCGTTCATTTGTAAATGGGGAAGAACGCCAATCTGCAAACACTAATCAGCTAATTTTTGATGTTCCATTTTTAATACAATTTATTTCGAGATTAATAACCTTATACCCAGGAGATATTATTATGACAGGTACACCGGATGGCGTTGGGTTTGCTAGGGAACCAGCACAATTTTTACATGATGGTGATGTAGTAAAAGTAGAAATTGAAGCTATTGGCCAGATGGAAAATAAGATAAGGGAATAAGTTATAGCAATTATTGGAGAAAGTCCAAGTTCGTCTGTATCTATCTACTTCAGACGATTGGGGCTTTTTTGTTTTTACTACTACTGACTCGAATACAAATAGAATAAAACAATGTAAATGTTTCTATTTCAAAAGCGCTCATTTCTATAAAAATATCGAATATTCTAAATTAACTTATTATTATTTTTGCATCAAATTCGTTGTTTATATTCTCTTTTTATAATCCGTGTGAAGGAAAGTGGTGTGAAATTACCTAAATATCCAGATATTTAATCAAAATTAACCTATTACTTTTAGCCTAATTTATAATAAATTTTTAAAATAGATTGAATATTTATTAAAGTTAGTATACTATTTGAGTATTGAAAAATAGGGTTATGTTTTATCCCGCATATAACTGGCAGTAAGCCCCCACTTCAAGCGATAAAGTGAAATGAATATGGATAAGTGTGTGGTCGACTGCCAGTAAATGTCCGATTGGTTCACCTAACCATCCGCGGGAGATAAACACACTCCCCCACGGATGGAAGTTTCGCTTTATCCCGCATATAACTGGCAGTAAGCCCCCCACTTCAAGCGATAAAGTGAAATGAATATGGATAAGTGTGTGGTCGACTGCCAGTAAATGTCCGATTGGTTCACCTAACCATCCGTGGGAGATAAACACACTCCCCCACGGATGGAAGTTTCACTTTATCCCGCATATAACTGGCAGTAAGCCCCCACTTCAAGCGATAAAGTGAACCCAATATAGGTAAGAGGGGATCAACTGCCAGTAAATGTCCGATTGGTTCACCTAACCATCCGTGGGGATAAACAAAACTCCCCACGGATGGAAGTTTCACTTTATCCCGCATATAACTGGCAGTAAGCCCCCCACTTCAAGCGATAAAGTGAAATGAATATGGATAAGTGTGTGGTCGACTGCCAGTAAATGTCCGATTGGTTCACCTAACCATCCGCGGGAGATAAACAAACTCCCCCACGGATGGAAGTTTCACTTTATAAATAATGAAAAATTGAGGGAGGAATGAGCATGAGTGTTGAAAGCGATTTCAAAAAAGAAGAATTTTCGAAAGGTAAGCCAGATTTCATTGCAGTATCTGAAAGTAAAGCATTTAAAAATTTAATTGCTAAACGGAAAAAGTTTATCCTACCGCTTACTGTTTTCTTTTTAGTTTTCTATTTTATGTTACCCATTTTAACTTCGTATTCTACAATTTTAAACACGCCGGTAATTGGCGATATCTCTTGGGCATGGATTTTTGCGTTTTGCCAATTTATTATGACTTGGGTTTTTTGTACCGTTTATGTTAAAAAATCAGCAAGCTTTGACCGCCAATCAGATGAAATCGTTGAAAATCAGCTAGGGGGTAGACATGAATGAATGCTACCGTAGTAACACTCTTCTTAATTATTGTCATAGCTACCTTGGTAATTACCTATTATGCAGCTAAAAAAACGCAAACAACCGGAGATTTTTATACTGCCGGTGGTGGATTAAAGGGGTGGCAAAATGGTCTTGCTATCGCAGGTGATTACCTATCAGCCGCTTCTTTTTTAGGCATAGCGGGAGCAATCGCGCTTTACGGATTTGATGGCTTCTTTTATAGTATTGGATTTTTAATAGCATATTTAGTTGTAATGTTCTTAGTAGCAGAGCCTCTTAGGAACTTAGGGAAATATACATTGGCAGACATGATTAATGCAAGATTTGATGCTAAAAAAGTAAGAGGAATTGCCGCGCTTAGCACGATTACTATTGTCATATTTTATATGATTGCCCAGCTTGTTGGTGCAGGAGCTTTAATTCAGCTATTATTTGATATAGATTATTGGATTGCAGTGCTAATAGTTGGAGTAATGATGACAATATATGTCTTATTTGGAGGCATGACGGCAACGAGCTGGGTGCAAATTATTAAGGCAGTATTATTAATGATTGGTACAGTGATTATTGCATTTATGGTATTGGCGAAGTTTAATTTTAATATTCTAGGCATGTTTAGCGAGATGAAAACGGTAACTAGTCATGGAGCAGATTACTTAAACCCAGGATTGAAGTATAACGTACCACTAGATACAATATCATTAATGTTAGCTTTAGTTCTCGGTACTGCAGGGCTGCCACATATTTTAATGCGGTTCTTTACAGTAAGAAATGCCAAAACAGCAAGAAGTTCTGTCGTAACAGCAACATGGGTCGTTGGTATATTTTATGTATTAACTATCTTTCTAGGATTTGGAGCAGCAGCATTTGTTGGGGAAGAGCTAATTACTGCGGCAAATCCTGCTGGTAATATGGCTGCTCCATTATTAGCAGAAGCACTTGGTGGAAATTTTCTAATGTCATTCGTTTCAGCGGTAGCGTTTGCAACCATACTTGCTGTTGTCGCTGGCCTTGTTTTGTCTGGAGCTTCCGCTTTTGCTCATGATATTTATGGACAAATTATAAAAAAAGGAAAAGCAACGGATAAGCAGCAGATGCTTGCAGCACGTTATGCTTCCTTAGGCGTTTCCGTATTCTCCATCATATTTGCCCTATTTGCACAAACAATGAATGTTGCATTCCTTGTATCGTTAGCATTTTGTGTTGCGGCAAGTGCCAATTTACCTGTGATCCTTTATACAATTTATTGGAAACGATTTAATACAGCAGGAGCAATTACGGCAATGTTATTCGGTCTCGTATCAGCGCTTGTTCTAGTTTCGATTAGTCCAAATGTATTTTCACCTATTGAAGGAGCAGCAATATTTGTTGGTGAACCTATTTTCCCATTAACCAATCCTGCATTGATTTCAGTACCATTAGGCTTTTTAGGCGGGTATATTGGAACTATGCTTTCTAAAGAAGTAGATTTAAACCATTATGCAGAAGTTCAAGTAAAAGCAAATACCGGGTATAGGGAATAGAAATGTAAATATGGCTGGCTCTCCATCGGAGTCAGCTTTTATTTAAATGAATGGCTTTTTTAGATAGTTTATCAGCATGGAAGTTTTGTTTCTCGGGAATCCATTTGATAAAAAAGAAAGAAAAGTGTGCTGCTTCCTCTTGTATTTTCTGTAGTAATGGCAAAAATTTTTGGTTTTTAGTGAATCCTTTCTCAATTACATCGACGACTAGCTTAGAATCAGATCGAAAGGAAAGAATCTCCTCTGGGAATTCTTTTCTGCATAATTCAAGTGCCTGAATTACAGCACAGAACTCTGCTTCGTGATTTGATAGTATACCTAATGGATACGCATAATGATAATTATTTTTCCCTTTTTTTATAAATATCCCCGCACCACTTGGACCAGGATCTCCATTTGCAGCACCATCTGTGTACACTTCGATCATTCTTGATTACTCCCTTACTTGTGAAATACATTTCAACTGTGTTTTTACTGTCAACTAATCGGAGCATATGCCGAGATCTTAGTGACAGTAGTAGGACTAACTAACAGCGATGGATAAACGAATCGCATTATTGAAGCTTCAGCATTATTATAGCATGCGTAGATAGTAGGGAGAAAACCTATCGTTATTTTTTAGCTAATAAACTAGCTGTAATAAAAAATTTATGGCAAAATAAATGATAGGGGAAGTATTGGGGGGATAGACATGAAATTACAACTTGTAAATGAGCAAGTGTTGCAATGGAAAATGAATCAGTCCCTAATGCAATCCATTCAGGTATTACAAATGTCTAGTATGGAACTGATGGAATATATAAGGGAAATAGAAAAAGAAAATCCAGTCATTGAAGAAATTAGGTATAATGATGAGCATGTTCAGTATCGTTCTTCTGATACCTCTGTTTCTATTGGAGAAATCAATTCATCGGAGTTGACCTTATATGATCAATTAAAACAGCAATTGTTTACGCTTTCTATTTCCGAGGAAATAAGACCTGTTGTCTTGTTTGGAATTGATTCATTAAATGAAAGCGGTTACTTAGATGTATCATTGGACATATGGGCAGCTAAGTGTAATACTACCATTGAAATAGTAGAAGAAGCTTTAAAGCATATACAATCCTTAGAACCAGCTGGTATAGGTGCTAGATCATTATCTGAATGTATTGAGTTACAACTAGCAGCACAGTCGTTCGTACCAGCCTTTTTGCAGGATCTCATACAAGAACACATAGAATGGCTGGCAGATGATAATATTCAGCGAATATCAGAACACTATGGAGTGTCTCATTCGTACGTTGAAGAAGTCATTGATCATATTAAAAATTGCCACCCTAAGCCAGGTCAGCTTCTTACAACGAAAAAAGCTGACTATATTATTCCAGAAGCTACTATTTTTAAAGAGGCTGGTAACTGGAAGATATCATTTTATTCGTGGAGCGTTCCAAAAATTACGATAAATACGGATTACCAAAATAGTACCTTTAAGGAAAAACAAACTGCTAACTATGTGAAAGAAAAATTAAATCAGCTAGAATCGTTAAAAAAGGCTATTGTCTATAGAAGTGATACGCTGGAGCGGGTAATCCAGGTGATTGTTGAAAAGCAACATATGTATTTTGAAAAAGGAGCATCTATGCTTAGGCCTCTGACTCTGAGAGAGATTGCAAGTGATTTAGATCTGCATGTTTCCACAATAAGTCGAACGGTAGCTAATAAATATGTTCAAACAACGAATGGGGTACTGCCACTAAACTTCTTTTTGCAATCAGGTATTAAACAAGCAAACGGTTCAAAAGCATCTGCCTTAGCAGTAAAGCAGATGATAGCTGAACTAATTAGCAATGAAGATAAGACAAATCCTTTATCGGATGAGAAGATAAAAAATAAGTTAGCACTTGATTATAATTTGCAAATCGCAAGAAGAACAGTGATGAAATATCGAGAACAATTAAATATTCCGGCATCACTCAAACGGAAGGAGAGATAGCATGCTGAACATCATTTTGTATACGAAAGATTCTTGTCCACTATGTGATGATGCTAAGTTCATGCTGGAAGTTTTACAGAGGGACTATCCATTTAAACTGGAAGAGCGAGATATTTACACGAATGATAAGTGGTTGGAGACATATCAACTGCTTATTCCGTGTGTGGTTATAGATGACATTTCTATTGATGCTGCTCAGCTTAATTTTGCAGTATTAAGTGAGGCTCTAGAAGCTAAGGTATGACATCGTTTATCATGCCACTATCGAATCGTTAAACCTAGTAACTATTATAAGATAGGTAAGCGGTTTACGAAGTAGCAAAAAAACGGTCATACAGAAAGTAGTAAAAGCTTTTTTAGATAAATATACTTTTTAGTTGTGTAATTTTACATCTTTGCTATAATAAAAATTGTAGGAAGGATTTATTTTTTTGGTGCTTCCGGGACGCGATATAACCATCCGGGACTTTTTATGTCCATATATAAAGGAGTCCTTTGATGAGAGAGCTGATTGACTTACAGAAAAAATTATTACCAGATGTTCTAGAAATTATGCAGCAACGCTATGCAATTCTGCGAAGTATTGACTTATTACAGCCAATTGGTAGAAGGGGGCTTGCTGACAACACCAACATGACAGAGAGAAGTGTTCGAGGAGAAATTGACTTACTGCAGCATCAAGATTTAATTCAAGTTACTGCAAAAGGAATGTATATCTCGGAAGAGGGAAAAGTAGTACTGGAGAGCTTAGCTTCATTTATGGGTGAAATCATGGGGTTACGCGTTTTAGAAGAGCAATTACAGGATACATTATCTATAAGTAATGTTATTGTTGTCCCGGGTAATAGTGATGCTTATGGATGGGTAAAACAAGAATTAGGAAAAGCCTGTATTGCCTTTTTGAAAACGATCGTTGGTGAGGATAGTACCATAGCTGTAACAGGTGGAACAACGATGGCAGCAGTAGCGAGTATGATGACACCACTAAATAAAGAAGGTACCTTATTTGTCCCTGCTCGTGGAGGAATTGGTGAAAAAGTTGAAAATCAAGCAAACACAATTGCTGCTGAGATGGCCCGAAAAGCCAACGGTGATTACCGACTACTATATGTCCCAGATCCACTGAGTGAATCAGCTTACCAGTCTATTATCCAGGAGCCATCGATAAATGAGACATTGGAACAAATAAAGAGTGCTACGATTGCATTACACGGTGTAGGAGACGCACTGACGATGGCGCACCGCAGAAAAACTTCTGAAACTGTTGTGAAAAAACTGAAGGAAAATCAAGCGATGAGTGAAGCTTTTGGCTATTATTTTGATAGCGAGGGCGATGTGGTTCATAAAGTGCGGACAGTGGGGATTCAATTAGAAGATCTAAAAAAAATCCCTTATGTCATAACCATCGCTGGTGGAGAGTCAAAGGCCCAGGCAATAGCATCCTTTTTTAAACAAGGAAAAAGTGACTTGCTAATAACCGATGAAGCGGCGGCAGAAGAGATTTTAAGGGGAACTACTTCCCTTTAAATATAATATTGTAAATAATTTTTTAGGAGGAATATACATGACAGTAAAAGTAGGAATTAACGGTTTTGGTAGAATTGGACGTAACGTATTTCGTCAATCTCTTAAGAATGATGAGGTTGAAGTGGTTGCAGTAAATGACTTAACAGATGCAAACATGCTTGCACATCTTTTAAAGTATGATTCCATTCATGGACATCTTGATGAAGAAGTTTCTGTTAATGGTTCTAACATTGTAGTAGGTGGAAAAGAAATTAAAGTATTATCAGAACGCGACCCTGCTGATTTAGGCTGGGGAGATCTTGGTGTAGAAGTTGTTATTGAATCTACTGGTCGCTTCACAAATGGTGAGGATGCTCAGAAACATATCGATGCAGGAGCGAAAAAAGTAATTATTTCTGCACCTGGTAAAAATGAAGATTTAACAATGGTAATGGGTGTAAATGACGATCAGTATGACCCAGCTAAACATAATATTATTTCTAATGCGTCTTGTACAACAAACTGCTTAGCACCATATGCAAAAGTATTACACGACAAATTTGGAATTAAGCGTGGACTAATGACAACAATCCATTCTTACACAAATGATCAACAAATTCTTGATTTACCGCATAAAGATTATCGTCGTGCAAGAGCGGCTGCTCAAAACATTATTCCTACTACTACTGGTGCAGCTAAGGCAGTTGGAAAAGTACTTCCTGAACTGAATGGTAAACTAAATGGTGGTGCAGTACGAGTACCAACTCCAGATGGTTCATTGGTTGATCTAGTTGCTGAACTTGACCAAAATGTTACAGCAGAAGACATAAATGCTGCACTAAAAGAAGCTGCTGAAGGCGAGTTAAAAGGAATTCTAGAATATAGCGAAGAACCGCTTGTATCATCGGATATTGTTGGTAACACTCATTCTTCTATTGTAGATGGTTTATCAACAATGGTACTAGAAGATAACATGGTTAAAGTAATTTCATGGTATGATAATGAAATGGGTTATTCTTCTCGTTGTGTGGACTTAGCTGCATTCTTGAAAAAACAAGGACTATAAGATAAATAAGCGGGGGAGGGACCAAATCCTCCTCCGTTTTCCATGTTTTTATTTGCATGACTAATGATCCCATATAAGGGAATCCCTAAATTGTAATGAGAACTACATATTCCTAAAATAGGGAGGCAGAAGAACATGAACAAAAAATCAATAACAGATCTTGAGCTAAAAGGAAAAAGAGTATTTTGCCGAGTTGATTTCAACGTTCCAATGAAAGATGGTAAAGTAACTGATGATACTAGAATCAGAGCAGCATTGCCAACTATTGAATATCTTTCTAATCAGGGAGCAATAACAATACTTGCCAGTCATCTAGGACGTCCTAAAGGTGAAGTTGTAGAGGAACTACGCTTAGATCCTGTTGCAGACCGATTAAGTGATTTAATCGGTAAAGAAATTGTGAAGACGGATGCTGTTTACGGAGATGAAGTAAACGAAGCTGTTTCACAAGTTAGCGATGGAGACATTGTTTTAATTGAAAATGTTCGTTTTGAAGCTGGCGAAGAAAAGAATGATGAGAATCTTGTACAAGCATTTGCAAGTATGGCTGACTACTATGTTAATGACGCATTTGGAGCTGCACATCGCGCTCATGCTTCAACAACAGGTATTGCTGAGAAGCTTCCTGCTGCTGCAGGTTTCTTAATGGAAAAAGAAATTGAAGTATTAGGGAAAGCATTGGATAATCCGGAACGACCATTTACGGCAATAATTGGTGGAGCTAAAGTAAAAGATAAAATAAATGTCATTGATAATTTACTTGATAAAGTAGATAATTTAATTATCGGCGGCGGTTTAGCTTATACCTTTATTAAAGCACAAGGGTACGAAATTGGTAACTCTTTGTTAGAGGAAGATAAGATCGAACTCGCTAAGGATTTTATGAAAAAAGCAGAGGATAAAGGTGTTAATTTTGTCCTTCCCGTTGATGTGATTGTAGCAGATGACTTTGCGGAAACGGCTAATACGAAAGAAATAGCAATTGATCAGATTCCTGCTGATTGGGAAGCGTTAGATATTGGACCGGCAACAAGTAAGAAATATGCACAAATCGTTGCTGATTCGAAACTAATCATCTGGAATGGACCAATGGGTGTGTTTGAAATGGAAGCATTTGCCAATGGCACAAAGGCAGTTGCAAATGCATTAGCAACGACAGAAGGATATACTGTAATTGGCGGTGGCGATTCTGCTGCTGCTGTTGAAAAATTTGATCTTAGTGAAAAAATGGATCATGTTTCAACTGGTGGTGGTGCATCCCTTGAATTTATGGAAGGAAAAGTGCTACCTGGTGTCGAAGCATTAAGTGATAAATAATAAAACATAATGAGGTGAGAAGATGCGCAAGAAAGTAATTGCTGGAAACTGGAAGATGAACAAAGTTTCAACAGAAGCGAATCAATTTGTTGATGAAGTCGGAGCAGAAATACCTGAAGATAAGAATGTAGAGGCAATTGTTTGTGCGCCATTCCCATTTTTAGCATCTCTTGTTGATAAAACAAAAGATACAAATCTTAAAGTTGCTGCACAAACGATGCACTATGAAGAAAGTGGAGCTTTTACCGGTGAAGTAAGTCCAGTTATGCTAGAGGATTTAGGTATAACGCATGTTGTACTTGGACATTCGGAGCGACGAGAATATTATAATGAAACGGACGAAACGGTGAATAAAAAAGTTCATGCTGCATTTAATCATCATTTAGTTCCAATTGTTTGTGTTGGTGAAACCCTAGAACAGCGTGAGGCAAATGAAACAATGGATCATGTCGAAAACCAAGTGATTAAAGCTTTAGAAGGTCTATCAGACCAACAAGTGGCTGAAACGATCATAGCTTATGAACCGATTTGGGCAATTGGTACAGGTAAAACAGCTACAAGTGCTGAAGCAAATGAAGTATGTGCATATATTAGACAAGTTATTGCAAAACTTACTTCAAAGGAAACAGCAGACCATGTAGTTATTCAATATGGTGGAAGTGTAAAACCAGCTAATATAGAGGAGTTACTAGCACAATCCGATATTGACGGTGCATTAGTTGGTGGTGCTAGCCTTCAACCAGAATCCTTCTTACAATTAGTGGAGGCAGGTAAAAAATGAAACAGGATAAATTAGCAGCATTAATCATCTTGGATGGCTTCGCTCTTCGTGATGAGGAAAAAGGAAATGCTGTAAAGCAAGCCAATACTCCTAACTTTGATCGTTATTGGAATACCTATGCTCACAATCAATTAACAGCATGTGGTGAGGCAGTTGGTCTACCTGAAGGGCAAATGGGAAACTCCGAGGTCGGGCATTTAAATATTGGAGCTGGGCGCATCGTTTATCAAAGTTTAACTCGTGTGAATTTGTCCATTAAGAATGGCGAGTTCTTTGAAAAAGAGGCCTTTAAAAAATCAATAGAAAATGCGAAGAAAAACAAAAAAGCATTGCATGTTTTTGGATTGCTTTCCGATGGAGGCGTGCATAGTCATATCAATCATTTATTTGCTTTATTAAAACTAGCAAAAGATAATGAGTTGAAAGAAGTGTACATCCATGCATTTCTTGATGGACGAGATGTTGGTCCGCAAACAGCGAAAGAATATATTAAACAAACGCAGGATAAGATCAAGGAATACGGTGTTGGTCAATTTGCAACCATTTCAGGCCGCTATTATTCCATGGATCGTGACAAACGTTGGGATCGTGTGAAAAAAGCGTATGATGCAATGGTATATGGAGAAGGACCAGCATATCAAGACCCAATAGAGGTTGTTGACGATTCATATGCAAATGAAATTTACGATGAGTTTGTTATACCATCTGTCATCACAGATGAAAACGGTGAAGCAGTTGGGAAAATTAAAGATGGAGATTCTATAATCTTTTATAACTTCCGTCCAGATCGCGCTATTCAGATTTCACGTACCTTTGCAAATGAAGATTTTCGTGATTTTGATCGTGGTGAGCACGTGCCAAAAAATTTGGACTTTGTAATGTTAACGAATTTTAGTGAAACAGTCGATGGCTATGTTGCTTACGAACCTGTTAACCTAGATAATACAGTTGGCGAAGTATTATCTCAGCATAATTTGAAGCAATTACGTATTGCTGAGACAGAAAAATATCCACATGTCACTTTCTTTATGAGTGGTGGTCGTGAGAAAGAATTTGATGGTGAAAAACGTGTATTGATTGATTCGCCAAAGGTTGCAACATATGATTTAAAACCAGAAATGAGTGCTTATGGAGTGACGGACGCGTTGCTCAAAGAACTTGATGCTGGTGAACACAATGCAATTATCTTGAACTTTGCTAACCCGGACATGGTTGGACATTCTGGTAAATTACAGCCGACTATTAAAGCAATTGAAGTAGTTGATGAATGTCTAGGGAAAATTGTTGATAAAATTAAAGAGCTTGGCGGGAATGCCATTATTACTGCTGATCACGGTAATTCTGATGAGGTAGTTACGCTTGAAGGTAAGCCAATGACTGCTCATACGACAAATCCTGTTCCGGTAATTGTGACAGAAGAAAATATAACATTACGAGATGGTGGGATTTTAGCTGATCTATCACCAACCTTATTGGATTTACTAGGTATTGAAAAACCAGAAGAAATGACTGGCGAATCATTAATTAAATAAAAGGAAATTAAAGGAGAGAAAAATTATGCCATACATTACTGATGTATATGCACGTGAAGTATTAGACTCACGCGGTAACCCGACAGTTGAAGTGGAAGTATTTACAGAATCAGGTGCCTTCGGTTCTGCACTTGTGCCAAGCGGTGCATCTACCGGTGAATACGAGGCTGTGGAATTACGTGATGGTGATAAAGATCGTTATCTTGGAAAAGGTGTTCTAAAAGCAGTTCAAAACGTAAATGAAATAATTGCACCTGAATTACTTGGGATTGATGTTACTCGTCAGAATATCATCGATGCGTTAATGATCGAATTAGATGGAACTGAAAATAAAGGCAAACTTGGTGCTAACGCAATTCTTGGTGTATCCATGGCTGTAGCACATGCTGCTGCTAGTTATCTTGAAGTACCGTTATATAACTACCTCGGTGGATTTAATGCAAAAACCCTACCAACACCAATGATGAATATTCTTAATGGTGGTGAGCATGCCGATAATAACGTAGATATTCAAGAGTTTATGGTTATGCCAGTTGGAGCAGAAACGTTCCAAGAAGCACTACGTACGGGTGCTGAAATTTTCCATTCATTGAAAAATGTATTAAAATCAAAGGGGTATAACACAGCTGTTGGTGACGAAGGCGGATTTGCACCAAACCTTGCTTCTAATGAAGAAGCTTTACAAACAATTGTGGAAGCAATTGAAGCTGCTGGTTACAAGCCAGGAGAAGAAGTGAAGCTTGCAATGGATGTTGCTGCTTCAGAAATATATGAAGATGGTAAATATAATCTAAAAGGTGAAGGTGTTGTTCGTACTTCTGAAGAGATGGTTGATTGGTATGAAGACATGATCAACAAATACCCAATTATCTCCATTGAAGATGGACTAGATGAAAATGATTGGGATGGATTTAAAGTATTAACAGATCGTCTTGGTGGACGAGTACAGCTTGTCGGAGATGATTTATTTGTAACAAATACTAATAAGCTTTCCAAAGGTATTGAACAAGGTATTGGAAACTCTATCTTAGTAAAAGTTAATCAAATCGGTACATTAACAGAGACGTTCGAAGCAATCGAAATGGCAAAACGCGCTGGCTATACAGCGGTTATCTCACACCGTTCAGGAGAAACAGAAGATGCAACGATCGCTGACATTGCTGTAGCGACTAATGCAGGTCAGATCAAAACAGGTGCACCTTCTCGAACAGATCGTGTAGCTAAATACAATCAACTGCTTCGCATTGAAGATGAGCTAGCAGGCATGGGTGAATATGCTGGTAAGACAGCGTTCTATAACCTAAATAAATAGGGAAGAAAACCTCTTAAGGTATGGTGGTTATACTTTAAGAGGTTTTTTATAGGTTTATCCCACACATATAACTGGCAGTAATAATCCACTTTAAGCAATAAAGTAAAACCACTATGGGGAAGTGGAGGATCGATTGCCGGTAAATGTCCGGTCGGTTCAAAGGATTTTAGGTCTGTGGTGCTAACAATCAATGTGGGATAAATAAAACCCCCACTGATTAAAGTGTCACTTTATGCAGAAGTTGCTTCTATGTTCATAGAAGTTTCTATATTTTTTGAGTTTCTTAAACTTGATTAAATGGACGAATTATGTCATAGTTACTATGGAATTAATAATAGAATACTAAAGTTGTAGGGGGACCAGTGTTGCTGGTTGAGATTGTATCCGTAAGGTACTGACTCTTAGAACCTGATCTGGTTTAAACCAGCGTAGGGAACATGTTTGATACATCAAATATTAAGTTGTATATGCCCTAATGGTGATTAACCATCTAGGGCATTTTTTATAGTCTAAGAAATTATAAAATTTGCGTGTTGAGCTGCGTCCAGCTCCAGCGCCCAGAAACTAGGCTACTTCATCATGAATCGCCCTAATCTAAATCATCATCGGCTCGCAAGCTCACCGTGAGTCCTTTATCTCCGTTGAATCGTCGCTGCGTTGCTAATCGGGTGTTTGCGCTTTTATTCTTAGCGAAGGAATTACAGTCAAACAAGATGATACATACGCTGTTCCTTACAATGAGAAAGGTATTCAAGAGGAGGAAAACATTGAAGAAGCTTTTACTGCTTAGTTTAGGGATTACACTGCTTATATTAACGGCATGTGGTACAGAAGAGAAAGAACAAAGTCAGCAGAACAATGACTCAACAGAAAAGAAAAAGATCTCTGTTGTACTTGATTGGACACCAAATACGAATCATACAGGATTATATGTTGCAAAAGAGAAGGGATATTTTGAAGAGCAAGGCCTTGATGTGGACATAATTATGCCTGGTGAAGCGGGAGCAGATCAGTTAATTGCATCTGGTAAAGCAGATTTTGGTGTGAGTTATCAGGAGGGGATTACTGAAGCTCGTGTACAAGATATACCGATTGTTTCCATTGCTGCTGTTATACAGCATAATACCTCAGGTTTTGCCTCACCCAAGAATAAACAGATTACTACACCTAAAGATTTTGAAGATAAAACATATGGTGGCTGGGGAGCTCCGGTAGAAAAAGCGGTTCTAACCTCACTCATGCAGCAGGAAAATGCTAATGTAGAATCAGTTGATATTATCAACATGGGCGATACGGACTTTTTTACTGCGGTGAAAAGAGATATTGATTTTGCGTGGATTTATTATGGTTGGACTGGTGTAGAGGCAGAGCTCCGTGATGAAGAAATTAATATGGTGTATTTAACCGATTATTCGTCAAATTTAGATTATTACACGCCGGTTTTAGCTACCAATGAAAAAATGATCAAAGATGATCCAGAAACAGTTAAGCAATTCTTAGCTGCAGTATCTAAAGGTTATAATCTAGCAATTGAGCAACCAGAGGAAGCCGCTGATATCTTAATTAACGCTGTTCCTGATTTGGATGCAGAATTAGTAAAAGCAAGTCAAGCTTGGTTAGCGTCAAAGTATCAAGATGATGCGGACCAGTGGGGGAAACAAAAGCAAGAGGTATGGGAGAATTACGCCAATTGGATGTATGAGAATGAGCTGTTAGATAAACCGTTAGATAGTGAAAAAGCATTTACAAATGAGTTTTTACCAGAAACAAAGGAGGAATAAATGATGGCAGATGCACTAGTTAGTATTCAAATTATCCCGAAAACGAAAAATGGTGAAGATGTTATTCCGTATGTGGATGAAGCGATTAAGATTATCGATCATTCCGGAGTTAAGTATCAGGTAAGTCCACTAGAAACTACAATGCAAGGTGATCTTGCAGAACTATTTGGAATTATTGAGAAGATGAATAAAAGGATGACTGAAATTGGTTGTGAAAATGTTATTTCACAGGTGAAGGTTCTTTATCAACCTTCTGGAGCTTCCATGGAACAATTAACGGAGAAGTATCGCTAATGAGAAGATTGCGAGAAAAGGGATGGCGACCAGCTCTGGTCCTCATCCTTTTCCTTATCAGTTGGGAAATAGCTTGTCGTATTTTTTCGATCCCAGCTTGGCTACTACCTGCTCCAAGTGTAATATGGCAAGAAGCTGTCAATGGCTGGCCAAATTATGCTAGTCATCTACAATCGACTATCCAACTATCGATTATCGGATTTATGATAGGCAGCAGTGTAGGTACGCTCGTTGCTGTTTGTCTTCATCTCATTCCGACAGTTAGGGAAGCCTTTTATCCATTATTAATAATATCACAGAATATACCTATTATTATTTTAGCTCCCTTATTAGTAATTTGGTTTGGTTTTGGAATATTGCCGAAATTAATTGTTATTACACTTGTTTGTTTTTTTCCAATAACTATAGCAGCTTTAGATGGATTTAGACAAACAAGTGGAGAACTGAAACACTATATGCAAATGACAGGTGCCAGTAAAGGGCAAATCTTTCGTAAGCTAGAGTGGCCATATGGATTACCTTCTTTGTTTAGTGGTTTAAAGATATCGGCGACATATAGCGTAATGGGAGCGGTGATATCTGAATGGCTTGGTGCAAGTGAAGGAATTGGAGTATATATGACTTTGGCATCTTCGTCTTTCCGAACAGATCGTGTCTTTGTTGCTATCTTATTTATAGTGCTGTTAAGTTTATTGTTTTTTGGTTGTATTTCATTAATTGAAAAAAGAGTAATTAAATGGAAACCGGAAGAAGGGAAGATCAGTGAGTAACTTAGAACTTGTAAATCTAACAAAAAAATATGGGGAAACTACTATTCTTAATCGTATTTCATTAACGGTGCGAAACGGAGAGTTTGTTTCGATTGTTGGACCATCAGGAAGTGGGAAGAGCACGTTATTTCGACTGATTGGAGGGATTACCTCACCTAATTCCGGTACGATTAAATTAAATGGAAAAGAGATTATCGGCAAACGGGGATTCATCAGCTATATGCCTCAATCAGATTCCTTACTTCCTTGGCGTTCGATTTTACAAAATGTTGTCTTAGCGGCAGAAATTGCAGGTAGAAAAGATGAATTAGAAGCAAAACGAATGCTAGAACGAGCTGGCTTAAAAGGATATGAAAATGCATATCCCCATGAATTATCTGGAGGAATGAAGCAGCGCGCTTCTTTTGTACGCAGTATTTTAAGTCCCCAGCCTGTTATTTGTTTAGATGAACCATTTTCCGCATTGGATGAATTTACCCGTTTGGACATGCAAAAGTGGTTATTAGCAATGTGGAATGAGCATCAACGATCAATCCTTTTCGTAACGCATAATATAGAAGAAGCATTATTTCTATCTGATCGTGTGATCGTGTTGTCAGCTCGTCCGGCTTCGATAAAAAAAGAATTCACAATTCCTTTTTCAAGACCAAGAGAGGAAGCGTTAGTTTTATCAGAAGCATTTCTAGAGTATAAGAAAAGGATATATCAGGAATTGAGGGCTACAAATGGATAGCTTCATTATTGATGCACACATTCACTTAGATATGTATACACAGGAGGAACAAACAGAAATTATTAAATCTTTGAAACGGCATCATGTTAGCTCACTAATTTCTGTTTCGAATAACCTAGCATCGTCAATTTCCAATTTAAGGTTAGCGGAGAGATGTTCCGCAGTTAAACCTGCTTTCGGATTTCATCCGGAACAAGAAATACCTAACGATAATGATATAGCTGATTTAATACAATTTATTGACTCGAATCTAGACAGAGCAATTGCGGTAGGTGAAGTAGGTCTACCTTATTACAAGCGACAAGAAAATTCAAATTTAATGGTAAAGCCATATATTGAATTACTAGAATTATTTATACGAAAAGCTAAAGAATGGAATAAGCCAATTGTACTTCATGCAGTTTATGATGATGCTACCATTGCCTGTGATTTATTAGAAAAGTATTCCATCACCAATGCACAGTTTCATTGGTTTAAGGGTGACAAACCTACAATGGAACGAATGAGCCAGAATGGATATTTTATATCCATCACACCAGATGTCATGTACGAACGAGAAATTAACCAGCTAGTTAATAAATACCCAATAACTCATATGATGGTGGAAACGGATGGGCCTTGGCAGTTTGCTGGTCCGTTTATCAACCAACTGACCCATCCAAAAATGATCCATAAGTCGATTAAACAAATAGCGACAATTAAAAAAATGCCTCTTCCTGATGTACAGGAACAACTTTATGTTAATACATCCCAGTTCTTTCATCTTAAGAATGACAAGTGAACATAGGACGAGTATGAATGGGAATATCATGTTAACAAGACATATGTTTATGGAGGGTTTTTATGTCTCAAAAAGTGTTGTTATTTGGTGATGTAGGTATTGATGATACAATCGCGCTTATCTATGCTTATTTGAACGATGATGTAGAAGTCATCGGCATTGTGGCGGATTATGGAAACGTATCAAGAGAAAATGCAATTGCGAATATCTTATATATCCGCAGTCTTTTTCCAACAAAAGAGGTAGAGGATATTAAAGTAATTGCTGGTGCACATATTCCAATGACTGGAGAACCCCCAGTATATGTTCCGGAAATACATGGGGAATATGGATTGGGACCAATTATTCCCCCTAAAAATATGCAGAATGGTATTAGCGAAAATTTCTGTGAAATTATTGATTTAATTGAAACGTATAAAGATGAATTAGTGATTGTTAATATTGGAAGATTGACTTCTTTAGCTAGCTTATTCATCTTATATAAATCATTAATGACTACCATAAAGGAATATTACATTATGGGTGGCGCTTTCTGGGTACCAGGTAATATTACAGCTGTCTCTGAAGCTAATTTTCATGGTGACCCAGTGGCTGCTCAAGTAGTACTTGCTCACGCAAACAATGTAACCATTATTCCTCTTAATGTCACTAAATATGCGATAGCAACACCTCAAATGGTTGAGTATATTGATCGAATGGGTTCCGTTAGTATTGTGAAAGTATTACTGGATTATTATTATGATTTTTATAAAAAACGCAACCCATCGATTCAAGGTAGCCCATTACATGATGTATTGACACTTATGGCCGTTGTAAAGCCTGATATGATGACATATCAATATCTTCCTGTTCATATCATTCAAGCGCAGACAGGAATAGTGAGGGGACAAAGTATTGCTGATATTCGTCCATATGTTAATTTAGAAGATATGCAAGATGGTGAAGAGGTAGGTGGGAGAGTCCATCGTATTGCCTTTAATCTCGATTATCAAAAATTCTATATTGATTTCATGTCCATTATGACTGGTGAAAGATTCAGCTAGAAGAAAATATTCCCTATAATAGTAATAGTATGTTATAATATAAGTAAGCGTTTGCAAATAGGTTTATCAAGCAGTTCAATCTAAACTTGAAACAGGGGAGTCATGACGAAGTAGTCATTTATACTATCTTATAAACAAAGAAGATGACCTCAGGGAGAAATCACCTTCTTTATTTGTATAGCTATTCTGTTTTCTCTTTAATAAATTCTACAACTTCTTCAGCAGTACCCATTGAAAGGATTTTATCTTTATAAGCTACCATTTTTTCTTTAGATAGCTTACGAAGTTGTGTACGAGCCGGTAAGATCGACGTTGCACTCATACTGAATTCATCTAAACCAAGACCAAGTAGAATTGGAATAGCAATGGAGTCACCTGCCATCTCACCGCACATTCCAACCCATTTATCCTCACTATGTGCTGCTTCAATAACAGTATGGATTAGGTTCAGAATTGCAGGGTTATATGGTTGATATAGGTAGGAAACCTGCTCATTCATTCGGTCAGCAGCCATCGTATATTGGATTAAATCGTTTGTTCCAATACTGAAGAAGTCAACTTCCTTTGCAAATTGCTTAGCGATTACAGCTGTGGATGGAATCTCCACCATGATACCAACCTCAATGTCGTTGGAAACTTCGAAACCTTCTTTTAGTAAGGATTCTTTTTCGTCCATTAAAATAGCCTTAGCCTTGCGGAATTCTTCCAATGTTGCGATCATCGGGAACATGATTTTTAAGTTACCGTAAACGCTTGCTCGTAAAAGTGCACGTAATTGTGGACGAAAGACATTCTCATTTTCTAAGCAGAAGCGAATAGCTCGGAAGCCAAGGAATGGATTTAGTTCCTTAGGAAGGTCTAAATAGTTTAATTCCTTATCTCCACCAATATCCAATGTACGAACAACGACAGGCTTTCCTTCCATTTGCTCTAGTACTGATTTGTAAGCAGTGAACTGCTCTTCTTCTGTTGGGAGCTGACTTTTACCCATATATAAAAATTCTGTACGATATAGTCCAATGCCTTCACCGCCATTAGCTAGCACACCTTCAACATCATCTGGAGTACCAATGTTGGCAGCTAGTTCCACTTGTTCTCCATCTTCCGAAAATGTAGGCTCGTCTTTTAGCTTAGCCCATTCTTGCTTCATCTCGGCAAACGCTTCTTGTTTCTTTCGATATTCTGCTATTTCTTCTTCAGACGGATTGATAATAACTATTCCTGCATTTCCGTCAACAATGATCGTATCATCTTTTTTAACAGATGCTGTTATTTCTTTCGTACCAACAACCGCAGGAATTTCTAATGACCTAGCCATAATCGCTGAATGGGAGGTGCGGCCACCGATATCAGTAGCAAAGCCCTTAACAAAATCACGATTTAATTGTGCAGTATCCGAAGGGGTTAAATCGTTCGCAATGACAATTACCTCTTCGTTAATTAAAGCAGGATCAGGGAAGGTAACCCCTAATAAATGAGCCATAACTCGCTTTGTTACATCATGAATATCTGCAGCGCGTTCACGCATATAGGCATTATCCATATTCTTAAACATATCGATAAACATATTGGCTGTTTCTTCAAGAGCAGTTTCGGCAATGACATTTTCAGCTTTTATTTTATCCTTAATAGGGTTTATTAGTTCAGGGTCACTAAGTACTAATAAATGGGCTGAAAAAATTTCGGCATGTTCATCACCGATATTTTCTTTAGTATGTGCCTTGATTTTCTCAAGTTCTTGCTTAGAAATTTCAAGCGCTTTATCTAATCGCTCTATTTCGACATCTGGATTGTCGATAGATACTTTTTCAAATGACAAATCTGGAGATGCAAGCTGGTATACTTTTGCGATTGCAATTCCAGATGAAGCGGCAATTCCTTGAACATTTGACATATTTGTTACCCAACCTTTCTACAATTCAATCAACCTCTATTTTACCCCCTTGGATTAGTAGGTACAAGCAATCAGCGACAATTTATTTAAAGTTTGTCGAAAAAGACGGAAAAAAGTTAGAAATTATTTAAAAAGTACGAGTGAATTCGGGGTTTCACTCTATATACTGGAAATATTTGCTTGTAACCAGCTATTTATTGCAGTATACACCTCTTCTTTATTTGCTTCATTCAACAGTTCATGTCTACCATTTGTAAAGACCATTGTAGTTATGCTTTCAAGACCGGCTTTTTCAAAAAGTCGTGCTGTCTTCCAGATCCCCTTTTCATAGTTACCGACCGGATCACAGTCACCACTTAGGATGAGAAGTGGAAAATTATGACGAATATGCTTATTATTGCTTGTCTTTTGCATAGTAAGTAAACCTTCCATTAAGTCAAAAAAGAAACGACCAGTAGGGATAAAGCCTGTAAATGGATCTTTTACGTATTTTTGAACCGTTACATGATCACTACTTAACCATTCATAGCCAGTGGAAGCATCTGCGATTTTTTTATTATATGTACCAAATACAAGCTTGTTCATCCACGGTGCTTCTTTCTTTGGTGAAAAGAAGCTAGCCAGTTGCTTACCGGCTATTGTTTTTAAACGAGGAAAATGACCCGTTCCAGATAGAATAGCGCCATCCACTAAGCTACTATTTTGCTGAATAAAAATGCGAATAAGAAAAGAGCCCATACTATGACCAATTAAAAATAGAGGTAACGTAGGGTGGCTTGCTTTAATTTGTTTAGATAGCTGGACGAGATCATCAGCAGTCCTAAAAAATCCATGACTATCAGCGAAATATCCTAATTTCCCCTGTCTCTCACCAGTTCTACCATGCCCTCGATGATCATTTCCATAAACAATAAAACCTTGTGAAGTTAAGTATGAAGCAAAATTCTCATATCGTTCGATATGTTCCATCATACCATGTGCAATTTGTATGACTGCTTTAGCTTGTTTTTTGGGTTCCCACTTTTGAACAAAGATATCAACATTATCTGGTGATGTGTACCAAAAGGTATTTTTAAGATTCATTTTACTCCTCCTCCGTTTGTATTCCCACTTCTGCACAAATAGTCTTATTAGTGGAATGATGATGTTATGCATAAGTATTATTCCTTATTTTCTGATAAAAAGAAAGGGATTCGACAATTTTTATAGAATCATTTAATGACAAAGATTAAAAAATAGGAGTGATACAATCATGAAAAACAAATGGATAACACTTTCAATTACAGGGGCCTTAATACTTGGAACAACAGCCATTGGGACACCAATAGTAAATGCAGTGGGAGAAGGTCCAAATTATAACGGGAAGGAAACCATTACGAATTCGATTCTTCATTCGCATCAAGAACTAGTAGATTTCTTGCATAAGCAAGAAGCAAAGCAAGAAGCAATGGAATTAGAAGTAATTGGTCAATCGGTAAAGGGCAGAGATCTACACTTAGTAAAATATATCAAGAATCCAGAAAATCCTACTATTTTGTTCCTCACTCAGCAGCATGGCAATGAAGCATTAACTACTGAGGGAGCATTACAGTTTATTAAACAACTTGGAACCGGAAAAATGAAAGGTATTCTCAAGGACGTAAACGTCCTTATCATTCCTAGACTAAATGTAGATGGTGCGATGGGAGATGTAAACTTTCCTTTAGATGATTATATTGCTAGTGGAGACCATCATTTAACGAGATATAACGCAAATGAAGTGGATCTAAATAGAGATCATGTTGAAAGATTACAACCAGAAACAAAAGCATTACATGACAATGTACTTGGTCCCTACGATGTTGATTATATGATTGATTTACACCATCAAGCAACCCAAAGTGAGGTAGATGGTAAACTAGTTTCGGGCTCTATATTGTATCCAACTACAGACAATGCTAATGAGACGGTAGTTAAAAAGTCGAAACAATTAGGTGCAGTTGTATATGATGCTATTGACTCTAAAGGATGGGGACATATCGGTAAATATCAGGGAGGTTCGGCGGAGACGATTAGTCGAAATGGAATTGCAGTAGAATATGGTATTTCGACATTACTATTTGAAATGCGTGGAATGGCAGATCATGAATGGGAATCGTATGTACTTGGTCAAAAAAGTAATGGATATTTAATTAAGCAAACAGTCATTACACTGGAGGAAACAGTTAGGGCAATTGCTGATAGATCGATTGAGTCAAAAGATACCTCTTTTTGGGATTCTTTACCTTATCAGACAAGGAGAACAACAGAATAAACTGATTTAATGTGTATTTCTATTCCGTATCAAAGGTTTGGTAGGATATGTCAGTCGCAAGGTTTTCCATTTCTCCGTACTGTGGTTTTAAATAAAAATATATCGATTATTCTCAAAGCCTTTCCACAGAGAAAACAACTGGAAAATAAGGGACGCCGGGGGATAGAGAAGACGTGACAAGATCTATTTAAAGCATTAGTAATTCTGCCGGCGTAATTCGTACTATACTCTTCATGGTCAATTGTCTAACGTAATCGAAAAAGCTTGCTATGACAAAGTAAGTTATGCTAAAGTTATAAGTAGGTTCAAGTATGCTAGGTACGGCATATGTGGTAACGGATGAAATTCAGATTTTTTGTTTGGTTATATGTTACAGGGGGTATCATACAAATATGCTAGGAATCGTAAATGTATTATTAGTGATTGATGGAATTATTATGATTGTACTTGTATTATTGCAGTCTGGGAAAAGTGAAGGCTTATCTGGCGCGATTTCCGGTGGTGCTGAACAATTATTTGGGAAACAGAAAGCACGAGGCATTGATCTTGTTTTACACCGAGGAACGATCGTAACAGCCGTAATATTTTTTGTACTAGCTTTTCTGAGCGCATATGTTTTACAATAGATACGAACCCTTATCACTAATAGTGGTAAGGGTTTTTACTTTAAGGTAAAAAGGGTAAAGTAGATAAAGAAAGAAAGCAGAAGGAGTTGCAGTAAGAATGAAAGTTAAACAACCACAACCTTTTACGTTTGAAGCTGGACCGCGTGCGGTATTATTACTACATGGCTTTACTGGGCATTCTGCAGATGTCCGAATGCTAGGAAGGTATTTAGAAAAACGAGGATATACAAGTCATGCTCCTATTTATCGTGGACACGGACTACCACCAGAAGAATTAGTAAAGGCAACACCAGATGAATGGTGGGAAGATGTAAAAGAAGCCTATCAACATTTAAAGGAACTTGGATACAATGAAATAGCAGTAGCTGGCTTATCCTTAGGAGGAGTATTAGGCTTGAAAATTGCCTATACCGAAAAAACAAAAGCAGTCATAACGATGTGTTCTCCTATGTTTTTTGATAATGAAACACAGCTAACCAAAGGATTTACAGCATTTGCTAAAGAGTACAAACAATTAGAAAGAAAAGATAAAGATGTTATCGAAAAAGAAGTTGAGGAACTGTTGAAGAATTCAACCGATGTATTTACTCACCTAGGAAAATTTATTAATGAGGTCAAAAATGAAGTGGATACAATCTACACACCTACGATGGTAGTTCAGGCGAGAAAAGATAACATGATAAATACGGATAGTGCAAATTATATTTATGATAATGTCGAATCTGATCAAAAAGCAATTCATTGGTATGAGGACTCTGGACATGTAATCACAATGGATAAAGAGAAAGAACAAGTATTTGAAGATATTTATCAATTCCTTGAAACATTAAACTGGGAAGAATGATTATATTCAACAAAGAACGTTAACAATAATAGAAAGAAGGTGAAGAAAGTGAAGGAAAAAATACAAAATTATTTTAAAGAAAATGGAACAAAACCATTAGCAGTAGACGAATTAGAAGAAGTGTTAGAAATTGAGGATGCAATAGAATTCAAAGAACTGGTCAAAGCACTTAATCAATTAGAAGAAGAAGGTGAACTGGTTCGAACTCGAAAAAATCGATTTGGTCTTCCAGAAAAAATGAATCTGATACGGGGCAGAATTCAAATGCATGCGAAAGGATTTGCATTCTTAATTCCAGATGATGAGAAGCAAGATGATGTTTATGTCCACCACTCTGATCTGGCATCTGCAATGAATAACGATAAAGTACTGGTACGTATTGAAAAAAGGGATAAAGATGGAAATCGTCCTGAAGGTACAGTGATCCGCATATTAGAACGAGCAACTTTGCAGGTAGTGGGCACATTTGAGGATAATCGTTCATTTGGGTTTGTGATAGCGGATGATAAGCGGATTCCTAATGATATCTTCATCCCAAAAAATATGACGAATGGAGCTGTAAGTGGGCATAAAGTAATTGCCCATATTACAAAATATCCAGAGGGAAAGAAAAGTGCTGAGGGAGAAATTATTCATATACTTGGTCATAAAAATGATCCAGGTATTGATATTATATCAATTATCCATAAGCACGGTATTAAGATGGACTTCCCTAATAAAGTGCTTGATCAAGCCGCTGCTACACCAGAAACAATCTCAGCAGATGAAATAAAGGAAAGAAGAGATCTACGTAATGAAACAATTGTTACTATTGATGGTGCAGATGCAAAGGATTTAGATGATGCCGTTTCTGTAAAAAAATTAGACAATGGTAATTATAAGCTAGGTGTCTATATTGCAGATGTTAGTTATTATGTGGAAGAAGGAAGTCCGATTGATCAAGAAGCGCTAGAAAGAGGAACAAGTGTCTATCTAGTGGATCGGGTTATTCCAATGATACCTCATCGTTTATCCAATGGTATTTGTTCCTTAAATCCTCAAGTCGATCGATTAACCTTAGGTTGTGAAATGGAAATTGATACTAGTGGAAACATTGTTGACCATGAGATTTTCCAAAGTGTCATCCGTACGAATGAGCGAATGACTTATTCCGATGTAAATAAAATTCTTGTAGATAAAGATGAGGCATTACGTGAACGTTATAGGGAATTAGTACCTGTTTTTGAAAATATGGAGCAATTAGCTTCCGTACTGCGTCATAAACGGATGGATCGAGGAGCCATTGACTTTGATTTTAAGGAAGCAAAGGTTTTAGTGGATGAAAATGGTAAGCCAGAAGATGTGGTACTACGTGAGCGTTCTGTTGCTGAACGGTTAATTGAAGAATTTATGTTAGCCGCTAATGAAACAGTAGCAGAGCATTTCCATTGGTTAGATGTTCCATTTATCCATCGAATCCACGAAGACCCTGACCCAGGTAAGCTACAGACATTCTTTGAATTTTTAGCAGGGCTAGGTTATGTCGTAAAAGGGACGAACAACGAAGTTCATCCACAGGCATTACAAAAGGTACTGGAAGAAGTGCAGGGTAAACCAGAAGAAATGATTGTATCCAAGCTGATGCTACGGTCCATGCAGCAGGCAAAATATGATCCACAAAGCATTGGTCATTTTGGGCTGGCAACAGAGTTTTATACGCATTTCACTTCACCGATTCGCAGATATCCAGACTTGACAGTGCATCGATTAATCCGTACGTATCTTATTCAGAAAAAAATGGATCAGAAAACGATGCAGAAATGGAAAGATGCAATGCCAGAAATTTCTAGACAAACCTCAGAAGCAGAAAGAAGAGCTGTGGATGCAGAACGAGAAACAGATGATTTGAAAAAAGCAGAATTTATGAAAGATAAAATTGGTGAATCGTATACTGGTGTAATCAGCTCTATTACCAATTTTGGCTTGTTTGTTGAACTAGAAAATACAATTGAAGGATTAATTCATGTAAGCTACTTAACGGATGATTATTATCATTACGACCAACGAAGTCAGGCGATGATCGGTGAACGTACAGCAAATATGTACCGAATTGGTGATGAAGTAAAGGTGAAAGTAGCTGGTGTTAATTTAGATGAACGTACCGTTGATTTCGAAATGGTTTATTCGAAAAAGCCAAAGAAGCAAAAACGGATAAAAGCTAAAAGAGTTAAAAAGAAGTAAGAACGAACCGCTGCATCTATTCATTGATCAGCGGTTTCAAGATTTGCTGCATAGTGTTACCGTTATATAAGTTAATAAAGTGTTTGTCATATTCCTCTATTTTAATTTGGTAGAAGCCACTATTTAGATGCTTAATACTAACGATAAAACTATGTAACGCTTACTAAGAGGAAGTTTTTTTGTTTGTCGTTCTTATTTGAACTTGTAGAACCACTTGGTGCCATTATCACACAATGTTTTTCAACCAATTGATTTTCTCCATGGTTGCCGGAATGAAGGTATTTATCTTGCTAGATGAATTATTACCAGCAGCCAAGTAATATGATGAAGCACATCTATTGCGATAGATGAAGTAATGAGCGATATGACTGTCCTGACTATTAGCTTATTAGTAATGATTTGATTCATTTTTTTATTGGAATACTTCCAAATATTTGATAGAATAAGGTTCATGTAAGCAGTAGGAGGAAGTTCTTATGCCTAAAGGACAAGGAAATACAATTGCACAAAATAAACGAGCATCCCATGAATATTTTATTGAGGATACCTTTGAAGCGGGAATCGTCCTTCAAGGTACAGAAATAAAATCAATTCGAGCAGGAAGAGTAAATATTAAAGATTCACATGCTAGAATCGATCGAGGAGAAGTTAAACTAATTAACCTTCACATTGCGGAATATGAACAGGGAAATCGATTTAATCATGATCCAACTCGAACACGTAAGCTTTTGCTCCATCGTAAAGAAATTGATAAGTTAATTGGCTTAACGCAACAGCAAGGTTATGCGCTGGTTCCATTAAAAATTTATATCAAAAATGGATATGCTAAAGTATTATTAGGATTAGGAAAAGGGAAAAAGAAATATGATAAACGGGAAGATCTTAAGCGTAAACAAATGAAGCGAGATGTAGATCGTGCTATCAAAGAGCATATGCGATAAAAGCAAGGCAGATCTCATGAAAAATTTGACTTTTATACTAAAAATGTTATAATGAAGCATGTAATTAGGAAAGCAAAATAAAATTATATATGCTCATTCTTCCTAGCGTTACTCCTATTTTATGGGGACGTTACGGATTCGACAGGGGTAGATTGAGCTCAGGTTGCGCGTCGAGGTTACGGCTCGTAAAACGTTATCGCCTAAATATAACTGGCAAAGAAAACAATCAACCTGCTTTAGCAGCTGCGTAAGCACTGCTAAGCGATCCTTCCTGCTATTGCCCGTGTAGCAGATTGAAGGGTCTCAAATCGAGCGGGCTATACAATGATCCACCGTCTGAGGATGATTGTTGAAACCAATCAGACTAGCTTCTCTAAAGCCTGTCGATAGGCTGAAGAGTAAGCGAATGATAATATATCGACTATGCGTGTAGAAGCCTGAGTGGCGATATCTCTGGACGTGGGTTCGATTCCCACCGTCTCCACCAAATACATAATTGGTGGTTTTTTAGTTTAAGCGGTAACATATTTACCTGAATTAATATATTTTTGCTAATTAAAGTCGTCTTTCATTTGAGGATGGCTTTTTTGTTTATGAAATTACAAAAGTTACTCATGTGGGTAATTATGGGTGCGTTGAGCAGCGCCCAGAAACTAGGCGACTTCATGAATCACCCTAATCTAAGTCATCATAGGCTTGCAAGCTTACCGTGATTCCTTTATTTCCGTTGACTTACTACAGTCGCTACGTTTCTAATCGGACGCTTGTGCTTTTGTTCTTATACTTGGATATAAATGACTAAAAGATTAGGACACAGAGAAATTGGAACTAATATATATTGAAGTTATTACGCAGGTTACGGAGAGAATTTCAGTAAGGGAGATGGAGAAATCTATAATGTTGTTATCTTTTTTTAGGAACAGTACACTCTTTTCATGGTACGAATTCAGAGAATATCTGAAAAAAATGATAACATTAATCATGAGTTAACCTTAGACATTCGTTAATTATGATTGTCTTTTTATTTAGGAGATGGATATAGTAAACCTAGCTGGTCAGATAAGATTGGTTACCTTAAAAGGGAAATAATTTTCCTACTTGTATTAATGGTTATTAATACAAGTTTAAAAGTAGTATAGAATATGTTTATCATGATACTGTAAGTAGTAAGTATATGAAGAAATAAGAAATTTACTATTAAGCAGGGTTGTAATTGAATATAGAGAAGAATAATTCCCTTCGCGCAAGCCTTAAGGCTTGATGCACCATAGACTTTTCTTAAAGATTTTGTGAAAGCTTTATAATCCTTGCTTGGAACGATTTGATGGAATTGCGAATCAAATGAACGATGCATCGTTGAACGATAACGTCAGGTAAAATTGCTCGTGATCCTTCTTCCAAATCACTCACACCATCCATGGAAATAAAGAGTATGTCTTCGACACCCCTTGCTTTGATTTTATCGAAGATTTGCATCCACTTGTGTTTGCTTTCCGTCTCATTTAGCCATAGACCGAGTATTTCTTTTCTGCCTTCCATGGTGTACCCTAAAATCGTATAGACGGTATATTTCTTTGTTTCTTACAGCATCAACATCGTTCTAAATGCGGAGCATCTTGTATATTTTGGATTTAAGGCTCATTGCTTTCACTCCTTAGAAATCTCTCACGTTCTATTATTAGTTTTTTTAACTTTTCCAGATCCTCTAGAGTAGCTTGATTACTTAAATACTTCGCTGCTTCCTTATTTTTATCTTGTCAGCATTTATTTGCTTCATTTTTTCAATTTCTACTTTTTTGGATGGTCAGCCAAGGTTTATAAGCAGTTATAATTGAAATGACGGAGGCTATTTTTTGGCTTATTTAGAAACGTATTTTGTAATGTTAAAGGCGATCACCGTACCAACTTCTATCTTACTTCTGATTTGCAAACCTGTTCCAAAACTTTCAATTAGTCTTCTATTCGTATTTTTGATCCCTACTCCTGTAAAATCGATTGAATCAATGCGTTTAATAGAACGAATGACGTCATTGCTCATTCCAACTCCATCATCTTTAATGATGACTCGTAAATAATCATATTTCTTAAAAACTTTAATTTCAATTGTTCCACCAGAAGCCCGTTGCATAATCCCGTGTTTTATTGCATTTTCAACAATTGGTTGAATTGTCAGCGTTGGTAGATAAAAACCTTCTACATCATCTACTTTCCAATGAACTTTTAATTTGTTGCCAAACCTTACTTTTTCTATATACAGATAGGATTCTACAACGGAAATTTCCTCTTCAAAAGGTGTCCATTTATTAAAGGAATCAGAGTCAAATTTACTCCGTAGAAATTCACTAAACTGATCTACCAATCGACGCATTTTTTCAACGTCTACAATGCTTAATGCATTGATGGAATTTAAAGTATTAAATATAAAATGTGGTTGTATTTGTGCTTGTAACCATTTTGCTTCCATTGCTGATTTCAATTCCTGCCTCATTTGATAGGATAAAGCAAGTCCTAATCCTAAAGGCCATCCAATGTAAAAAGGGATAATAAATAGAACTAATAAAACTTGGAATGAATGTTGTGTTGGTCCAATTAGTTGCCCCTCGATTTGACCGCTAAATGCTAAATACCATCTATAAGAAAAAACTGGGATGATGAAAACGACTGAAACAGCTGTATATAAATGTACTAAAAATTGAACTTTATTTGTTTTAAAGAGTATAGCAACTATCGCAATTACTGCAACGAGTACGACAATAAAATCATGGTAAAGATATCTTGCAGTAGGATTTGTTTGATTTATAAACGACATGATAACGGATAACAGAATTAACGCTATTATTAGTTTTTGTCTTTTTCTTTCATTACCAAAATCGCGAAATCTAAGGATACCCTCCATTAATAGAATTGCACCGATCAATGTACAACAATTGTTTAAGAATGTGATCAAACTTCCATCTAAAAAATATATACTAATAAAGCTTACAAACCAACTAACAGACGACCAAGTCCACAAAGCAGGCCCTTTTACCATAGGGTTAATTCTCCATAAAACAATCATTAATATTAATCCCATAAAATTAATGATACCAACAACTAGTAGAAGCGTTGCTAGATCAAGTGCCATATAAGCCTCCAATTAATTCGATAGATTATTAGTTTATTGATCCTTCATTTCTCCACTTTCTAATTATGATGAACTCATTTATAATAACACTCATATTACATGTTCGAAACAAACAAATTAAATATTGATTTTCCTTGCCTAATCAAGCAAGTTCATTTTCCCCTTCGGAACGATTATCAAGTGTTGCTAAAGGTCCTAACAATAAGGAGAGCAAGAACTAATTTAAGCTAGTTCTGTTTTTGCCTTGTTCAATACCTGTATTAGTCAAAGATATCTGCACAAGTTCATAAAGCTTCACTAATTGGCGAATGAACTTGTTTCTTGATGATTTTTTATCCAACGATTTTATGCAGAAGGAATGATATTATCATAGTCCAAAATAGCTTTCATCCACATACATCATTGGTGGTTTTTAGTTTAAGTGAGACGTAAAGCATAAGTTTTAAACATTGAAAACTATGCTTGATTTTTTTCATTTGTCTATTTTAAAATTATTAGTCAAATTTATATATATTTAGTTGTTGAATACTGTTGCCATATAAAGTACATAGCTATACCTTTTTGGTTTCTAATTGTCTAATGTATGTTAGATAACAGTAAAATAAAGTTTGCTTATTTTATTAATCATTATTTAACAAAAGCAACCTTTACTGTAAGTACATTCCAAATAGATGTCGATTGAATGCATAGTATCTTTGTTCAACAACTATCTAATTTTCAATATTATTTTCCCTTTCGCCCTTCCAGACTCCACATATTCCATCGCTATTTGGGCATCTTCAAATGGCAAAACTCTATCAATTATAGGTTTGATTTTACCGGTCTCAATATAGTTTGCGATTATACGTAATTGCTCTCCACTTGGCTTCATAAACAAAAATGTATATGGTGCATTATGTTTTTTCTCAAGCGTAGTAAGTTTATGGCTTGCTACTGAAAACAACAATGTTTTAAAAAATCCAGAACCATATTCTTTACCAAAACGAGCATTCGGTAATCCTGAAACAGAAACTATCTTTCCTCCGCTCCTTATCACTTCAAATGATCTTTCCAGTATCTCGCCACCCAGTGTATCAAATACGGCATCATAGTTTTTCAAGATCTCTTCAAATTTTTCTGTCTTGTAATTTATAACTTCATCTGCACCAAGTGATTTTACTAAGTTCGCGCCAGCTTCACTGGCGGTCGTGGCAACGGTGGCACCTACTAATTTGGCCAGTTGAATAGCAAATGTACCGACACCTCCAGCCCCAGCTTGAATTAAAATCTTTTGTCCCTTTTGTAGATCCAAAATGTCTATTAGTGCTTGATAGGAGGTTAACCCAATTAGTGGGATCGATGCTGCTTCTTCAAAGCTCAAATTTTTAGGTTTTAAGGCGATGTCATCTTCATGAATAGCAATAAATTCAGCAAAAGTACCCATTTTGCTTTTACGTGGACGTGCATATATTTCGTCACCAACTTTAAAACGAGTTACCTTTGCGCCAACCTTTGCAACGACACCAGAAAAGTCATTCCCTAAAATAAGTGGCATTTTATATTTAACTAACAATTTCACTTTCCCATCGCGTATCTTAAAATCAACAGGATTAATACTAGCTGCATGAATTTCTGCAAGTACCTCATATTCACCAATTTCAGGTGTGGGCATTTCTGCCAAACGCATTGGCACTTTTCCATACCTATCAATAACCATTGCTTTCATAGCCTATACCTCCAAATAATGTGTGTGTTAAATTCCATCATTATTAATAAAACTTCTGCATGAAATGATCAATATTCAACACAAGCGTTTTTAATAAATCTAATTCTGTACATACATTAATATAATAAAAATTTTTTGTCCCTTCTTTACGCATTAAAATCACACCTGCTTCTCGCAAAACCTTAAGATGATGGGACACAGCAGGTCGAGAAAGATGTGTCTGTTCAGTGATTTCACCCACACGTAATCCTGTTTGACAATCAGTTCCCATTAGAACTAACAAGATTGATTGACGTGTTTCATCACCAATTGCCAAAAGTACTTTTTGACATTTAATAAAATCCTCTTTGATTATATTTAGTTGATCCTGTTTATTCATTCAATAAAATACCTCCAAAATCAGTTTAATGGTTTAAGTTGATAAACCATATTAATAAAAACAACAGTATACTATTGTTATGTTAGATGCAATATTGAGAAAGCAAATCGAGACGAAGATATTTTAGGGGGGGAAGCATTATTAACTTTCATATTCAGCAACTTTAAAAAGGAGATGATGTTAGAATGCTTTCGTATTCCAACACTAGATAATTAATCTAGATGTCTTCTAAAAGGAAGAAACATGAAATGCAGAATCACTTTATTACGAATCTCAAAATCATCAAATAACTTCTTGACTAAACTACTCACAGCTTCTTCCGTTGCATAACCTCTTCCTGAAGCTTCGGGAGAAAAAGCAGTATCCTTAAATATTGTTTATATTTCTAATGGATAATTCGCTAAAAGTAGTTTTAAATTTTTAGAACTGTTTTCCGTTCTCTTACTAAAGCTTTAGGAGAACGTTTTTTTGTTGTGATTAAATCAACCTTTCCGTCAAATTTAACCAGCTGATATCTTTATGCATATTTCTGTATAACTAGCCATGAATAAGAAAACAATACATATGAAAGCAATGAATAGGGGGTACATATGAAGTTTTCTCGATTACAAATATTTCTATTACTAGTTATGTTTATTGGTATCTCGAATCATGTGATTTTACTTCCCCATTTGTTAGAAGTTGCAAAAAGAGATGCTTGGATAGCATCTATTATCGCTTACTTTATAATAATGGTTTGGGCACTCTTTTTAAGACGAATCATAAATAAATTGAAACAACAGCATTTACAAAAATGGTTAAATGTACGTACGGGTAAACTAATTTCAACCATTATTATCATTTCCATTTCTATATATATTTTACTAATTGCGATTATAGCGTTTAATGATCTAATTAATACGGTTCAAATATATTTCTTACCGCGTACATCTATTTGGATTATAGCTATACCTTTCATTATTATTTGTATTTGGGCTGCTTCTGCAAACTTAAAAACAATTGTATATTCTGCTTTATTATTACTACCTTTTGTCATGGTTTTAGGCTATTTTGTCGCAATTGCAACATTCATTGAAAAAGATTATTCCTTTCTTTTTCCTATATTTACGAAAGGAGAGGAACCAGTATTAAAAGGGATCATGATGGTATTAGGGGCTAATATTGATTTTATCATTCTTTTTTTACTCCAAGATCAAATGAAAAAACAATACTCCTATTTGGGGTTGATTAGTCTAATAACTGTATTAACCATTCTTATCCTTGGGCCAACATTAGGTTCGATAGCTTCTTTTGGTCCTTATATTGCTTCAAAAATGAGATTTCCTGCTTTTGAGCAGTGGAGATTAGTAATGATTGGACAGCATGTTTCACACCTAGATTATTTTGCTGTGTTTCAGTTACTAAGCGGCGTGTTTATAAGATTATCGTTATGCTTTTATTTACTTTGGAATATTTGGAATAAACCTTCGACCAAATTAAAGTGGACAATTATTGGAGTCATTATTATGACATTAATGGTCGTAACCGCGCCACAAAATAGTGATATTTGGATACAAAAGTTTACACAGGATTATTTTTATTATGGCGCACTGATTTTTGGAGTTTGCTTGACTCTTATCTTAGTACTCATTGGAATCTTCTCTAATAAAGGAGAGAATACAAACTCATGACAAAATATACAACACAACAAATAACTAAAAAATTACGCAGTGGTACATTACGTATTGACCAGCTACAAGATTTTTTCTCTGTTCATGCAGATGTGGAATATATACCTCATGATGAAGCTGCAATTGGCTCTTTTTACGTAAATGGAATGGTTGATTCTGTACAATTAAATAATTATTATAATCAAATAACTACAGCTATTTTGGAAGACAATATTCATACAAATAATGAAGAATTACCACCTCTTTATGTTATCGACAGCTTCGATGACGTCATTTCGAAAATCCTATCTGGTTATTTCATTCTTTATAAAGTAGGAGAAAACGTTGTATATGCAGTAAATATTGCAAAAATCCCCCAACGTAATCCAGAAGAGTCGAACACAGAATTATCCATAAAAGGGCCGAAAGACGGTTTTACCGAGGATGTAAATGTTAATATCGCATTGATTAGAAAGCGTTTAAAAACAGAGGATTTATATAATGAATCATTCGAGTTAGGATCCATTAGTAAAACGAAAACATCACTTATTTATATACATAATAAGGCGAATATGCAGGTGATTAAAGAAGTACGTCAGCGGTTAAATAATATAAAGGTAGAAAGTATTTTAAGCAGTGGTCAATTGGAACAATGGGTGTCTGATAGAACGTTCTCATTATTTCCGTTATTTGATAATGTTGCACGTCCAGATTTTGCAGTGGAGTGTTTGTTAAGAGGGAGATTTATCATCATTATCGATGGCTCCCCATTAATCCTAATTGGTCCAATTAATTTGTTTGAATTGTTGAAATCTCCAGAGGATGTCCACTTTCCTTATCATATTGTTGCCTTCCAGCGAGTATTTAGACTAATTGGGCTTCTACTAGCCGTTTTTTTGCCTGGTTTTTGGGTCGCTATCGCGTCCATTAATATTGACCTGCTTCCCTTTAATTTATTGGCGACAGTTGTAGAGGCTAGAAGTGGTATGCCATTACCATTTATACTCGAATTTTTATTCTTGTTAGTATTATTTGAAATCCTTAAAGAAGCTGGGGTACGGATGCCGAAGCCTGTTGGGCAAACGATTGCAATTGTTGGCGGTATTATTATTGGGGATGCACTGATTCGTGCAGGACTTGCCTCTGCAACACTTATTGTTGTGATTGCGCTTTCCACTCTATCTACGTATACCCTAGTTAATCAATCATTAATTGGAACAGTAAGTATATTACGGGTATATATGATATTAATCTCTGGATTTTTAGGTATATATGGTTTCTTACTAGGACTATTGAGTATTGTTGTTTATTTGACTCGTTTAGAATCTTTTTCATTGTCCTACCTTGAGCCGGTTGTTTCATTAAGCTTTAAAGAATTTCTGGCTGCATTATTAGTTAATCCTTTTAAACGCCGGAATAATTCAGCACAGATGCTTCAGAAACGGAGAAGATAATATGCGACAAATGGTTATGATCCATCTTTTTTTCATTCTAATAGTAATTGTAGGCTGTAGTGATGTAAAAGAGATTCAAAATAAGAATTATGCGACAGCTATTGGTATTGATTACAAGGATGATAAATATATTACGTATGTACAAATGGTTAGCTTAAGTGGTTTATCAAATGCAGAAGGTGCCACAAATACACCTCCTGATGTTTTTGTATCTCAGTCTTCAGCAAAAACATTTAATGATGCCTTGTTTAAATTGTATAATACAGCTCAAGAAAAAATAATTTGGTCACATGTTACTAGTATTTTACTGGGGGAAGCCGCTATAAAGCATGGTATTAGAAGCATTTTTGATGGAATGACCCGATATAACGAGTTCCGGTTAACGCCGTGGGTGTTTGGCACAAAAGCTGATATCAAGGATATACTCTCTACACAAGGTTTTTTTAATCAAGGAACGTTACAGACTATTTTGCATAATCCTGATGATATAATTGAACAAAATTCGTTGTTTCAACCTTTAAAATTACATGAATTTGTTAGAGAAATATATGAGCCAGCTTTCACTAGCTATATTCCTTCATTGGCTATTAATCATACACAATGGAAGAAAAATAATAAGGATGATGCCAAATTAATGTATGATGGGACATTTTTTATGAAAAACAATACATTTAAAGGATTCTTTGAATTGCAAGAATTAAAGGGCTTACGTTGGATCACTCCAGATACGGATCGTACTGCCGTATTAGTCTCTAATCAAGATAATGATGATGAACTATTAGTGGTAATTGAAAAAATAAAAGTCAACATTAAAAATATTATGAAAAAAAGTAAGCCAAGATTTAATGTACATATTGAAGCCGAGGGGTACGTTACCAATCAAAACAAGAGCTCGGCTATTATTACGGATAAAGTAATTAAAGCTACAAAAGAGGTCATAAAAAATCAAATAACAGATTTATATGAACTTGGAAAAGAGGAAGGAACTGATTTTTTTCGTCTAGAACATATTTTATACCGCGACCAACATAAATATTGGAAGAACTTAGTTAATAAGGATTCTTTTTTTACGGAGGATGGAATATTAGATGAAATACAAGTCGATCTAGTTTTGAGACATGCTGGAGCTGGAAAAAATAATTAATTAGTAATATTAAGGAGAAAAGCTTTCACTTAACAATGCTAACTATAGCAGCATTTGCTTAATGAATGGAAAGCAAATTAGCCTGTAGAAGACTAGGGGTACTACTGGGTTATACTTCTAAAGCTAGTATCTTTTAGGTGTAGGTATCGGTTGCTTCTTGATTGCGTATTATATCGTATAAGGCTTTGCCATCACTAGCGTGTTTTTTGCTATATTGTATAGGAATTAGCGCAAAAAATACTGAAAAATAACCAAATTAATAACAGACTTGTGTGCCCAGTGAGATATTCACTAGTATGAGATAAATGAGCAGCAGCAGGAACCGATATTGAAGATATTTCTCCCTGTATGGACAAGGAGGTGCGTAAAGAGATTGTCAATTCTTAAGGCTTTATAATGACAAAGGCGTCTAGAAAATAGATTCTATTTACTCGAATCGATCTATATTTAAATAATTCTTTACCTCTACCAAGTATCAATACTGACCTTCCAATAAATATTCTTGCCATTGTATAATGACCAAGCTGATGAATAAAACTCACGATTAGTAATAATACAAAGAAGACCCACAACGCAGTCTCAAAATCATCCCATACAAATAGTGTATCAACTCTAATTATGCTTTTTATCGTATAACTCTTTTTTGCTATCATTAAAGCCGTTGTTAGAAAAGTAATGCGAAAAACAGAGTGGAGTTGAATATGTAAAAAGCATAAGCTTGATTTTAAGCTTATGCTGCCTCAAGTAACCTATAAATTAAAAATAGTTCCCATTAATGAATAAATAATGACGGTAGAAAATAGTACAGTCATATAAATAAGTGAAAATAAAAACATCGATTTTGCCCATTTCTCCGAATTCATTTTGTGGTAACCGATAATGCTGAGTGACAACCAAGAAAGACTTAGCAGCAGAGCTACTAACTGTAAGCCTAGACTTAGTGTACCAAGTAAGAAGCTGGTTGCTACCACGACAACTAAATAAATATTTGTTTGAATATAGGTTCTCCGAATCCCTTTAACTACCGGAAGCATAGGAACTCCTGCAGCTTGATATTCTTTATGCTTGCGAATAGCAATGGCATAAAAATGTGGCATTTGCCAGATAATGGATATGATAAACAAGCCAATAATTGCAGGGTGAGTAATATCCGGATATATAGCTGCCCAACCGATCAGTGGCGGCATCGCACCTGAAATACTACCAATTTCGGTGTTGTAAACAGTTCTACGCTTACTCCACATTGTATAGGGTACTGCATAAAAGAATAAGCCTAAAAAGCCCAGTAGTCCTGCCAGTGGTGTTGCTAGTACAAGGGTGAATATGCCAACCAAAGACATCAAAATTCCAAGACATAAAACATAGGTTGGTTTAATTCTTCCAGTTACTGTTGGCCTATTTTTGGTCCTTTCCATGATTTCATCAATGTCTCGATCATACAAGTTATTAAAAGCACCAGCTGCACCAATAACGAGGCTCGTTCCAACAAAAGCAAATAGAATTTCGGGTAATTTTTCATAGAGGCTATATTGATAGGTATAAATAGCTAAAAATAACCCTGCAAACATTGGGATTAGATTGGATTTAATAATGCCGGTCTTTACAGTCTGTGCAAGAGCATTTACTAAGGATTGATTTGCATGCATTTGATTTTCTTTTTTCTTCATGTGACCATCTCGCTTTCTTACCCTTTCATTTTAACAAATATAGTCACATAAATAGTTAAAATGTGTTTTCTTCACATAATGGACATTATTTCATACCATATATATCTACTGCCTTATTCTCAATAACAGAAGAATTATTTTGATGATAGACATATAAGCAATGACAATCATTTTACTTAGGTATTTTGAAAGTAACAGTTGTACCCATATAAGGCGTACTTTGAATATCTAAGCCTACTCCATATAATTGTTTAAATCGTCGATTAGTATTCGCTAGTCCAATCCCACGTCCGCTTCCATAAACCCATTCATCACTTAGAATTTGCTTTACTTTTTGTTGATCCATTCCGACACCATCATCGATGATGGTAATGCTATAATAAGTGTTATGTTCTACTATTTGAATACGAATTGTACCGCCTTCTACTTGCTTTAGGATACCATGTCTAACAGCATTCTCTACGATTGGCTGGATGGATAGCGGAGGAATTTGTATTGGAATGTTATCTTTGATCTCCCAGGAAACATGTAGTCTATCTCCAAAGCGTTCCTTTTCAATAAATAAATACGAGCGTGCTAAATCAAGTTCATCCTCAAGAGGAATAAGCGCATTTTTATTCGTCATATCAAAGCTTCTTCGCAAGTAATTACTAAATTCTTCAAGCAGTTTTATCATTCTCTTCGTATCAATCTCAGCTAAGGAAGCAATTGTATTCAGTGTGTTAAATAAAAAGTGTGGTTGTATTTGTGCTTGAAGCCAAGCAGCTTCCATCCGAAGTTGTGCATGGACGGATGCTTTTAGACTTGTTAAAACATCAACACGAGCTTTTAACTCTAAGGCATCTATTGGTTTTGCAACATAATCATTAGCACCTGATTGAAATCCAGTATAAATATCTTCTAATTGATTCCGTGCTGTTAACAGCAAAATAGGTAGCTCCGAAATGGAGAATTGCTTTCGGATAATCTTGGTTAATTCATAGCCAGACATCGTTGGCATCATTACATCTGCGATAATTAAATCCAATTCTCTTGAATGGATATGTAATAATGCTTCTTTACCACTAGTGGCAGTAATCATGTCATAATATGGACTAAGTACGTTGTGTAAAATACGTAAATTAATCGGGTCATCATCGACCATAAGTATACGTGCTTGGTTTCTATTTTCTCTTGTAGCGGATACCTCCGTCTCTGCCTCATCTATTGGATAAAAGTTATGAACATGTTCATCAGTAGCTGGTACTATCTTATTTTCCTCTACATTTGTTGCGTTGTCTGCTATTGGGAGTGTAAAAGAGAATGTAGAACCCTTACCAATAACTGATTGAACAGACATGGTCCCACCATGTAATTCTACTAATTGTTTACAAACACTGAGTCCCAAACCAATTCCGCCGTTATCTTTCATATTTCCTTGGTTATATGGCTTGAAGATATTTTGTTGCGTCTCTTCACTTATCCCTATACCGGTATCTCTAATATGAATGGTTGCAATCTTATTTTCATAAGAGGCGTCTATCGTAACACTTCCTTCATTCGTGTATTTAACCGCATTATGAACAAGGTTAAAGATTATTTGTAGCAATCGATTTTCATCTGCATATACCTCTGGAAACGAGGGGGAAATGTTTAATCGTAATTGTAAATTTTTATTTTCTGTCATATAAGTTATCATATCAAGAATAACAGCAGCTACGGAGTGCATGTTTACTCTTTTCTTATTTAATGTAATATATTGATCTTGTAATCGAGAGATATCAAGGATGTCGTTGAGGGTAAAGGTCATTCGTTGCCCTATTTGTATGAGTAGGTGTAAGCTTTCTTTATTTTTAGCTGATAAAGAAGCAGACCCATTACGTAAAATAGTTTGGGCAATATTAATAATTCCATGAAGCGGATTTCGTAATTCATGGGAGGTATTTGCTAGAAATTCATCTTTCTTTTTATCTGCGTTAAGCAGTTCAGCTTTTTGCTTCTCATTCAAATGAGCCATACGGATATGACGTTTGAATAAGAATAAAGCAATGGTAATGATTGAGATAAGAAAGTCGAATGGGTAATACGGCATATCAATTAAATTCATATTTACAATATTTCCCCATATTAATACATTTGATGTGTAGCTGGTTACAAATAATAGAATAAAGATGGCATCTGCCTTTCCTCTTCTGATTGTTTTAATCGTTTGTGAGAATAAGAAGTAGAAAGCAATTAGGAAAAAGATCATCATTCCAAAATTAATAAAAACAAAAAAGTCAATAGGAACTACCACTAAGCTGACAGATAGGATGAAATAAATTACTAGAAGTGATGTAAATAAACGGCTTTTTACACGGTATAATGATTTTACAAATGCTAATAATGCCAATAACGTACTAATAAATAATATGGATAGAAGCTTTTGATACCATTCAATAGGAATTGGTAGCTCCAAAACGATATTATCATCAATTAAGTTAGTAAATGCTGCTAAGATTAGCATTAGTCCATAAAAGAGAAGTTCTTTTTGTGCTTTCCCTTTTCTCCCCATGAGAAATAAACAAATGGCGTACATGCTATGTAATAAATAAATGATAAAAATAGTTACTTGAAAAGCGATTGATCCGCTTTCCAGCTTATTAATAGCCTGATCCGTACCAAACTGAATCGCGTTCGTAATACCACCTTCAAAAGGAATTTGGTAATTTGATATATGAATCAAGAGCTCCATTTCGTTCGTATTATTTGTATGGAAGATAGTAGAGAAAGGTCCGTTTTTTTGTACATGCTGTTCCTTGCTTTTAGTAGGGTGATTAGATGCTGCTACGAGTTTATCGTCGATGTATACATTAGCCGCAGTTGTGATATCTTTTATACGAATTCCGTATAACGATTGCTCATTCTCTGGAAGAATAATTTTTAAACGAAACGTACCGTATCCATAGGATGTTTGTTTATCTTTGGTTTGATTCCATTCACCTTTCCAATTGCCTGGTACATTTATATAATTGGTAGCCTTCCATTGCTGTAATGGCGTTAGAAATTGGTTAGGATAGAATTCCCATTCTCCATTGAGTGTGATGGTTTGGTCATCCTTGAAATCCCAAGTACTTAGGTCAATGACTCCGTTTTTCGCCTGCGGGTGCTCGGGTGGTTGATGGTACAGGAGCCAGCCAATCCGTAAACAACTCAACAGTATGAGAAAAACACTAATAATAATAAATATCTTTGGAATAGACATCTGTTTCTTATTACGCATGTTTTGTCACAGTCCTTTAAATTAATATGCTCTACTCTAACTTATTTATCATTTCTATTCAATGATATATTTTTATGGTAGATAACAAAGGCTAGGTCATTCATTCCTTTAGAAATCAGTAAAAAGATATAGAACATCCTAATTCTGTTCGAATAAATAGTTCAATGATTAATATTGCAAGCTTAGTTGTATTGTATTAGGTTTCCGATTTTCTTCATAAATAGTATGTAGCTATTTCTTAAGTAAAATGCTACGTATAAATCCAATCTTTTGACCTCTACTAATTTTATAGATAGACTACGAGTTAAATACCTTATATAGTACAATCGATTCATACTTAAATGGGAGTAGGGAGGATATATGGGTGAAAGCGATTCTTGTAGACGATGAACAAATGGCAGTAGATTTTTTGGAACATCTTCTTAAGAAAAATAGTGATATCGATGTTATTGATAAACTAACTAACCCGCTAATGGTAAGAAAAAAGGTTCAACAGCTACATCCAGATGTTGTTTTTTTAGATATAGAAATGCCACAGGTAGATGGTCTGGAATTAGCTGAACAATTACTATCCAGTCATCCATTTTTACAAATCGTTTTTGTTACTGCATATAATCAGCATGCGGTAAGAGCATTTGAAATAAATGCACTAGATTATCTTTTAAAGCCTTTTTCGATACAACGTTTAAACAAAACCGTAGAACGTCTTTTGGCAAAAGTTAATGGTGAATCTAAATCTATGTCTTCTAATAACTCATTAAATAATACGCTACAGATAAATGTATGTGGGAGCTTATCACTCACAACTAGCCATGGGGAAACGGAAGTTATTTCATGGCGAACCTTGAAGGCGAAGGAATTATTTCTATATCTATTGCACAACAAAGAAAAGCTAGTTCAGAAGTCCTTTTTAATCGAGTTACTCTGGCCAGACTTAGACCCTGAAAAAGCTTATGCCCAATTATATACAGCTGTTTACCATGTAAGAAATGTCTTAAAGAAATATCCAAGCAATTTTAAGATTATAAATACCAAGGAAGGGTATACCCTATCTACGCAAAATATCACGATAGATATCCAGCTATGGAAGGAAAAACTAGAACTAGCACCTCCTATGACTATAAATTCGATTGATAGATATGTTGAGATTATGGATTTGTATAAAGGTTCTTATTTAGAAGAACATGGTTATTGGTGGGCAGAAAATCATCAATTGCAGCTTGAACAAGTTTGGTTGGATTATGCATTAAAAATTGCTTATTTTTATTGGAAGGAGCAGTCGTATCAGGAGGCGAAAAAATGGTTTAAAAAAGTTTGTGATAGCCATCCAGAGAACGAAGAAGCTCATTTTATTTTACTGAAGATTTATGCTACAACGAATGACTCGATTAATGTTGAGAGGCATTATCAGAATTTAAAAGAATTTTTACATACAGAATTTGGAACGAAGCCTCATACAGACATTCGTAATTGGTACAGTCAATGGAAAAAATATAATTAAATAGTTTAGAAAAGCCATGGTGGATCACTTATCCAGCATGGTTTTTTTATAAGTTAAGAAAGTATAAAATCAGTGCAATGACTGCGTTAAGCCGAGTAGTTATTTTGAAATGTTTGATGTATATTGGCAATGCTCCGACTAATTACTTCGCTTTCCGCGGGCACGGCCTCAACTAACTTTGCAAAGAAGAACACGTTGCAAAGTGGATTTTCGGCTCGCGCTAATCCCGCAGGAGTCTACGTAATTAGTCTCCGCTATGCGAAGGTGCAACAATTCTTGTCATAAGTAATAGGTTGACTTTTTTTACAATGGGTAAAGTGAAAATCGCTATCCGTGAGTATAAAAGCAGCTGTGTTACTTCATGCTAGCGTTGTAGAGCCTGATAATAGCGAAGGCCGGCCACTTCAACTCCTGTGGGAAATGTTTGACCTGAAGATCCACTTTTTTGAGCGGGTTTTGCTAAAAAAGTTAGCTGAAGGACAAACCCCACGGAAAGAGAAGTGGGCAGCCGGAGTGGTGGTCAAGCAAGCAGTAGCTATTATTCCATAATAGCTACTAGAGGAAGCGTAAATCGGAGCATTTAGTGATAAGGACTGAGCGAATTTTGCTCAGTTTTTCTTATACGTTTCTAATCGGGTGCTTGCACTTTTGTTCTTTTCAAAAACGGATTACAGGCCCAGTTTTAATGATTTGGTTTCGATTACATAATGGAAATGTTATGTAAATGTAAAGATTTTGTAGAGGTTACTTTGTTACCATTTCAAGTCGGAAGGGCAATTGATTCGATATGCCCATTATTTTTATTTTAATGAGAAAAGAAAGGATGATAGTGTAGTGAAAAAATCCCTATATGTGCTTTTTAGTCTATTGCTTCTTTTGCAAACTATATCTAGCAGTCTAGCATTTCCGATTCAGAGTCATGCTCAAGGCGCTGAGACTGGAATTGTAAAGAAGATAGAGCTTTTAGATGAAGCAGGTAATCCTATTATGGATCAAGACACAAAGGCTTCTAGTATGAAAGTAAGTTGGTCTATTGAAGGATTAGAAGTAGAAAAAGATAAAGCTTACATCCATGACTTGCCTACTGGTGTAGACATGGAAAAGAATTATCAAGGAGAAGTAACAAATGGAGGTAAGAAGGTTGGATCGTATTATACAGATACGAATAATACGATAACAATAACCTTCAATGAGGAAATAGTGAATGCACCTCGTGCAAGTGGGACATTTATTATAGATCTTGCGCATCAAGATTCCCCTGCCTTGACCAATGAAACGGATAATCAGCAAGCATTGGAAGAGGAAGCAGAAGAAAAACCCCACAAAGACACTGAATCTAACGAAAAGCAAGAAGAAAAATCTACCATTGAGGACAATCTCCCTAAAGAAGATGATCATGTAGAACGTAAAAGCGAAAAAAGCAGTGAATCAGATACGGCACAGAGTGAGGGTACAGAGAAAAAGAATAAACTTACCGCCAAAAAAGAAATAATGGAAAACATTCTTACAAGTGCTGAATTATCCTATGAGGATACTGACGGTAATGCAGTTGAAAAACCAGATATTAATTCGCTTATATCCATCAATTATACATGGGAACTTGCAAATAATCATGGATATAAAGCTGGAGATGAATTTCACTTTGACGTTCCAAAGGAGCTTAAAGTATATAACAGTATTGATAAAGCTGAAATGAATTTTAACGGAGAAACAATCGGGTATTTCTCTGTTAATGAGAGTGGATCAGCTACCATTACGTTCACGAAGTTTATTGAAGACTTTTCAAACATCAATGGCTCTATCGAGATCTGGACGGAGTTAAGTGAAGATATTATTATCACAGAAGAGAAAGAAGTGATCGTTACACCAATTGAGGGTAAAGAATCGGTTACGATCCCAATCGAATTTCTACCAATTGGACCTTCTGTTGAGAAAAAAGGAATACCAAATCGTGATTATAATGCGGAGACAATTGAGTGGACAGTCGACTTTAATAAAAGTCTAGAGTCACTCAAGAATCCACTGTTACAAGACCCTATTCAGGCAGGTCAATCCTTATTGGCTAACTCTATTAAACTCTATCATCTAGATACAAAGCTAAATGGGAAAGTATCATTGGGAGAAGAAGTGAATCCTAATACGTATACAATAGGTAAGACTGAGAACGGTGAAGATTTTATCATTGTTTTTGATAAGGATATTCATACTGCTTATCGGTTAGTATATCAAACAGAAATTACAGATGAAGATCAGAAGGCATTTCATAATGAAGCAAGTTTGGTTTCTGATAACCAACAACCAAAATCTGCAGATGCTACGGTAAGTGTCAAGCGTGGCAGCCCTTTAGAAAAACAATCAATAGCCTACGATAAAGAAAATCAGATAATTACATGGGAAATTAAATACAACTATAATGAAAAAACAATTAAACAGCAGGATGCTCTATTAAAAGACTTTTTTAACACCAGTCAAGACCTTGTCGAGAGCTCTTTTGACGTTAAGAAGATCACTATTGATAAAGATGGTAATGAGGTAGGTAATGGTGAAGATTTTGAGAATTATACAGTAACCGCTAAGACAGAAGCAGGAAAAAATGGATTTCATCTACAGTTTGATGAAAATGTTACATCTGCCTATAAAATTACTTATCAAACAAAAGCGTCCGAACGCGTTTTTGAAAATGAAAAAATAACGAATAAAGTAGAAACTGGCAATCATAACGCAGAGGGTAGTCAGAATATCGGCCAACAAATCTTATTTAAGAGTCACGGAACACCAAATTATAAGGATAAAACCGTGGATTGGACCGTTACATTTAATAAAGATAAGCACCCAATGAACGATGTGGTTTTAACCGATGTATTTACGAATGAAGGGCTAATCTTAAAACCGGAAACGCTTAAAATTACAACTGAGAATAAGGAACTTGTTGAAGGAAAAGACTATACATTAATTAAAAATGAAGCTAATCAATTTGAAATTCGGTTTAACAATCAAATAAATACACCGCATACCATAACATACACTACCGAATTTATTTACGAAGCAAGAGCGGATAAAGGGAAGAATTATTTAGAAAATAAGGCAATATTTAATTGGACGGATGAACACGGAAGCTCAAAAACGCAAGAGACAAGCAAGCAATTTAAACCAGATGAGTATACACAGTCGAACGGGTTTAAGTATGGCTCCTATAATGCGGTAGATAAAGAAATCACCTGGAATATTGGAGTAAACTATAATTTAAAAACAATCGAAAATCCTATTATAAAAGACTTCATTCAAGGAAATCAGCGGCTAGTAAAAGATTCGATTACCATATATAAGATGAATTTGACTGGCGGCGAAAATGGAACGGAAGTCGAAGAGCATGTACCAAGTGAAGACTACTCCATAAGTTGGATTAAAGACAAGGATGGAACTCCAGGTTTTCAAATTTCGTTTAATCAGGAAATTCATTCACCGTATAAAATCGTCTATAAAACAAGCCTTAAGGATTTAGATCTTGTAGACGCGAGCTATGAAAATACAGCAACTTTATACAATGGTGAAACAAAAGAGACGGATCTACATGCTTCTGTTGCCATTCCGCATGGAGGAAAGTATACAACAAAGACAGGGAAACAAAATGGCAAAATTATTGATTGGAAGGTAAATATTAATTTTGGACAGTCTCGGGTTACCAACGCTACTGTTATTGATAACCCTAGTGAGAACCAATCGTTATTGGAAAGCTCATTTGATGTGTACGCTACAACGATAAGTGAGGATGGGAAAGTAGCAAAGAAAGATAAATTAGAGCGCGACAAAGATTATACGTTAACACTTCATAAAAATCCTGATTCTTTTACACTTACATTTTCAGAAGAGATCAATGAAGCGTATATCTTGGAATATCAATCACTTATTCTAGCTAAACCTGGATCTAAAATAAAAAATGACGTATCGTTTAACGGAGAGAACATTGATATCGTTGAGCATGAATCAAGTGAGACGGTTCAAGTACGACGTACCTCTGGGATGGGTGATGGTACAGGTGAAATTGGACACCTGACCGTTACGAAAACGGATAAAGCAACAGGGGTGCCATTACAAGGAGCAGTATTTTCTCTCGTAGATAAAGATAGTGGTGTAGTTATTGATAGGCAAACGACTGGAAAAGACGGCGTAGTTGCTTTTGATCGATTGCTATATGGAGATTATATTTTAACAGAGGAAAAGGCCCCAGATGGATATTTGATAGATAATAAGAAACAAACTATTACGATTGATCAGCCTTTTGAGCAAGGAAACAATGAAAAAACAGGGAATCAGCTAACGGTTACGAACACCGAGATAATCCGTGCAGTAGAACTGACGAAAAAAGACAAAGAGACGAATGAAGTATTAGCTGGTGCAGTTTTTTCATTACAAGAAAAAGTTGGAGACACGTATGAAGAAATTGCAGAATTAACAACAGATGATCAGGGGATCATTTTTATCGATCAGCTTAAATCAGGTGAGTACAGGTTTATGGAGAAAAAAGCCCCAGATGGGTACAAATTGAGTGAAAAACCTATTCCTTTTTCTATTCATGATAAACAAACAGAAGCTATTTATTTATCAGCAGAAAATGAAAAACTAGGTTCTGTTCAATTAACTAAATTTGATCAAAAAGATCATGCAAAAGTGTTAAAAGGTGCGACGTTTAAGCTAGAAAAGGCAGATGGAACGATTGTTCATCCATCTTTAACAACGAATGATGCGGGCGAGATATTTGTTGGAAACTTACAACCTGGTAACTATCAATTTGTGGAAATAAAAGCACCAACGTTTTACCAACGTAACCATCAACCAATTCCATTTACGGTGAAAGATGGAGAAACAGCAACGATTTTAGTTGAAGCTCCTAATCAATTAATAAGGGGTAAGGTAGAATTAACAAAGGTTGATAGTGATAATAAGGAAATCGTACTTGAAGGTGCAACGTTTAACTTATTAGATAATGAAGGAAACCTGATGAAGGAAGACATAACAACGAATGGTAATGGAAAGTTGGTTGTTAATAACTTACAACCAGGAAACTATCAATTTGTAGAAACAAAAGCACCAGAACATTATCAGCTAAATCAAAAACCGATACCGTTTACCATTGAGAAAAGTAAAACGGAAGATACTGTCCATGTTACAAAGGTACAGGTTACGAATCAACTCATTCCTGGCTCAGTAGAATTAACGAAAGTTGACAAATATGACCATGAAAAATTCCTAGAGAATGCTGTATTTGAATTACAAGATAAGGATGGGAATACCATCAAAAAAGGAATGACAACGAATGAAGATGGAAAACTTCTGATAAACAATCTACGACCAGGTCATTATCAATTTGTAGAAACAAAAGCACCAGCGTATTATCAATTAGATCAAAAACCAATTGAATTTGAAGTTAAGAAAAGTCAAGCTGAACCATTATCTATTACTGCAGAAAATGAATGGATTACTGGTAAGGTGGAATTGACGAAGGTAGATGCAGATAACAGTAATATATCTTTATCTGGTGCGGAATTTACATTGGAGGATGCAGAAGGAAATATACTACAAGAAGGCTTAACAACAAATAAAGCTGGAAAGCTAGTTGTAGACGATTTAAAACCAGGAAACTATCGGTTTGTCGAAACCAAAGCTCCGTTTGGCTATTATTTAGATGACACATCCATTCCATTTACAATCGAGAAAAGTAAAACAGAAGCGGATGTCAAATTGGTTCAACTAAATGTAGAAAATAAAATAATTCCAGGCTCTGTTGTACTTACCAAAGTTGATCATAGTAATAGCGATAAGCTGTTGCCAAACGCTGAATTCAAGCTTCAAGATGCAAATGGTAAGACGTTGAAGCAAGGGCTACTGACGGATGCGCAAGGTCAAATTACCGTAGATAATTTAAAGCCTGGAAGCTATCAATTTGTGGAAACAAAAGCACCGATAGGCTATCAATTGGATTCTACACCGATTCCATTCAAGATAGAAAAAGGTCAATCAGACCTTGTCAGGTTAACTGCTACAAATCAAGCTACACTATCAGGAACCGACAAACCAGAAGATACTACGCCAACCTATAATAAACTTCCACAAACTGGAGAAGAATGGCTTAGGTATTTGTTGATATTAGGAATTACGTCAATAATGATTGGAACGATAGTCGTGTTCCGAAGACGTAAACAAGTATAATTTTTGGTAAGCAAAGGGATGCGTTCATTGATGAATAGAAATAAAATAATTGGGGGAGCGTTTATTTTCATCGGACTCATCTTAGTTGCAATTCCTTTATACTATGAATGGAATCAACAAAAAGAAGTAAATGCTCTTGAAGACGCGTTATCCTTGATAGCGCAATCAGACGATGAGTCAGTGGATTTATCTACAATCGATGATTTGCCCTTCACACAAGAAGAATTAAAGCAAGTGATTGAATTAGAAATCCCTTCCATCGACTTAAAACAAAAGGTGTTGCCTGAAACTACTGAAGCGAATTTGAGTATTGCATTAACTCAGATTAAACCGAATCAAACTCCAGGTGAGGGAAACTTTACAATAGCAGGGCATCGTGGATATCGAGGTGATCGACATTTTCGCCAGTTGCCAGAAGTGTCGATAGGTGATAAAGCTATTCTTCATACGGCGACTAAGAAATATGTATATGAGATTACCTCGTCAGAAGTTATTGAGGCAACGAAGGTTGAGATTCTTGAGGATAAAGATAATAAAAGGGAAATTACATTAATCACCTGTACAATAGATGGAAAAGAGCGTATTGCATTAAAGGGTAGATTAATAGATCGTGAAGTTTAATGGTTAAATCCTGTAGTTGTTTAATTGCTACAGGATTATTTTTTCAATCTGTAAATAAAAGTAGGGAAGTCAGATGATTAAAGTTGTATGCATAAATATGAGTGAAGGTATAAATCAAAACACACATTTATTATTAGAGAACGAACCGGATATCGAAGTGTTAGAAATTGAACGTAATACGAATAATCGAACGATCTTTAAGAAACTAGAGGATTTTAAACCTGATATTGCACTCATACAGTTAAATAAATTTACGAAATCTATTAAGTCTAAGCTAAAGGAAATTAGAGAGAGCTACTCACATATAAGTTTAATGTTTATGATGTCAGATGTGGACGTGAATGTTATTCGTACAGCAATTGATAAAGAAGGACGAGGGTTCTTAGTAAGTACTATTACCGGCGAAGGACTTGTTCATTCCATAAGAAATGTTTACGATAGTCAATTTGTTTTTTCCGAAGCTATTGCAAAGCAAATGATTGATATAATTGGGCCAAAAAATATTGGTAATAAAGAAAAGCTGAAACAGAAATTATGTAGTAATGGTATAGATGTTAGTAAGCGAGATATGGACGTATTGTATTTAATGTATAAAAATTACAGTAATAAAGAAATTGCCAATACCCTACAATTATCTGAAAAAACAATTAGAGATTATGTAAGCAACGCTTATAAAAAAGTAAAAAACAGCAATCGCAAAAGTGTAATAGAGTTTTTACATTACCTAATGGCAGATGATTAAGAAAGGAGTACTACACTATATTTGTAAGCTTTTATTATTTAGACAACCAACTAAATCCCTTCCATATGACAACTAAAAAGATGAAGTAACCAACAAACGAATAAATGTGATTCCAATCCTCATGATGAACAAACAAGCCTACTTGTTCAGCTATTTGTTCAATCATGCAAATCAGAAAGCTACATGTAAAGAGGAAAAAGGTACGGGGAATGGTTTTTAAGTGGCGCATAACACGGATAAATAAAATGGAAGCTACTGGGAGAATGATGAGCGTAAATAGTATATTAATGGAAAAGAGTCCTGGAAATAGTCGTATAGGAAAGGAATACATCCCCATTTCAACGCAAACTAAATCTAAGTAAGTACCGATTAGTGAGGCGAATAATATTACAGTGATATATGCATGAATAGATCGCTTACTTTTGGAAGATCGCATTTTTTGCGATAATCGCAAATTCGATTTTTTCGAGGTCGTTACAATAATCATCATATATATCCCCACCTGTATCTATTTCTTTTTTATCTAAGTAATGTAATATTCGAAAGTCGTTGAACCAATCCCCTTTTTCTGCCTCCTCATGTTCTATATCCTTCCAAGCAAATTTTAATGGTGGACTATAAATACGTGGTTCATCCTTTCTTAACTTGCAATGCTTGGTTCTTCGTTTGTATATGGTACCTGGTACAGATTCATTTACTGGATGAAATAGATCTTTCCAATAATCAGACCGCGAACCCGTATGCGGATGCTTACTTGCCCATTGTAAGATAGCTTGTAGAACGGGTTTACGTTGAAAAAGTAAGTCATATAAGCGAATGCCGATCATAATTCGTTTATGTAGATCAGCGAATTGATAAAGTGTTTCGCCGATAATCCGAGGCCTACCAGTTACTTCACTAAGTTTAGGGAAGATAATGTGGTTGAATCGTAAAGCATCGTATAGTTTAAATTCGATGGTGTGTAATACGGTTTCTTGAAATTGCTTGTTTAGAACGACTCTATTTTCTAAATAATTCTGTTCATTAATGACCATCGCAATAGCTAATTTTCGACAATCCCTAAACTTCCAAAAATCATTCCAAATAGCTTCCATAAACACCGAAACATTCAAGTATGGAAGTAAGTAGAATAAGTTCTTCTGGTTTATCAGACTATGTTGATATAATAAACATTGTGGGAATACGTCTTGAAAAATGAGCCAGTTTCCCCGCTCTAAAAATAAGAAAAAATGTTCACGCTCAGCCTCTGTCATTAATCTGGGAAGTAAATCTCCTTTAAGGTCTGTCATATTCCAACCACCATTTCTAGAAACTAGATGACCTAAGAGTGCCCAGTGAATTTCCGGATAAACGCAGTAAAATTGGTAATAAGCTTTTGTTCTTGTTACGTTATTCTTATTTAATTTGCTTGTTTTTGCTTTGATTTGTTGAATGAGGTTAAATTCCCATTCGGTGAGATCGGATTCAGAAACAGACAGAGGTCTATGTCTAATGATATGTTTTAAATGTCTTTTTAATTTCCGATTGCTCGTTGCTCGTTTTTTAACCATACATTTTATCATAAAGCACCTCCTTCTAAGGCATATGCATCGTAGTAGTGGCATATGTTTTTCCATAATAGCTTTCAAAAAGGAGTACATATCGTATGGATAAACAACTGGAAGCAGCGATGAATAAGTTATTGGATGAATTGAAAGGAACGCAAAATCAGGATGGATCTTGGACTTATCCATTTGAAACAGGTATAACAACTGATAGTTATATGATTATTCTATTACGAACGTTGGAAATCAATGATTCTAATTTGATAAAGTCTTTAGCTGAACGAATTGCAAATAAACAACAAGCAAATGGTGCATGGAAATTATTTTATGATGAAGGACCAGGAAATCTTACAGCTACAGTTGAAGCCTATTATGCTTTACTTTATAGTGGCTATTACACAATAGATGATAAGCATATCCAAAAGGCTCGCCATTTTATAATAAGTAACGGTGGACTGAATAATATTCAATTATTTGCTAAAATAATGCTCGCCTTAACAGGACAATATAGTTGGCCAAGGCATATACCGATACCCATTGAGGGCATATTGCTCCCAGCTTATTTTCCAATTAATCTTTTTGATTTCTCTGTCTACGCTCGTGCTCACTTCATACCTATATTACTAGTAGCAGATAAAAAGTTGCAGTTAACAACATCTGCATCACCTAATTTATCGGATCTAACTATGCAGAGAAAGGCCAATTGGGAAGAAGATTTACGGGAGTGGCAAACGTTTTTTTCTATATTAAAAGGCGGGATAAAAAAATTAATAGGACTGCCTCATGAATTACATGAATTAGCGTTAAACAGAGCTGAAACGTATATACTTCAGCGAGTGGAACCAGATGGAACATTTAATACCTATTTTAGTTCAACATTTCTGATGATTTTCGCTTTAATAGCAAGAGGGTACAGGAAGGATCATCCCGTTATTAAACGAGCGATAAAAGGATTAAGATCCTTTATCACCACCGTTGATAATCAACTGCATATGCAATTTACAACTGCCACTGTTTGGAATACGTCACTCATTAGTTATAGTTTACAGGAAGCAGGTGTTTCTTCGCGTTCAAAGACCATTCAAGAGGCTACAAATTATATTCGTGCTAAACAACAACAGTTCTATGGAGATTGGGCAATTCACACACCATATATACTTCCCGGCGGATGGGGATTTTCCAACGTCAATACTATAGTACCTGATAATGATGATACAACAGCAGCATTACGAGCTCTACGAACAAGTGTCCTTACTAAGAATACGGATCGCTTTATATGGGATAGGGGAGTAGAATGGATTTTAGCAATGCAGAATGATGATGGTGGGTGGGGAGCATTTGAAAAAGATGTAGATAGCTTACTTCTAACATGGTTGCCAATAAAAGGAGCAGAGCTACTATTACTTGATCCTTCAACAGCAGATTTAACTGGCAGGACATTAGAATTCCTAGCTACGTTTACGAAATTGAATCAGTCTCATCCGCTAGTAAAGCGAGCTGTTCATTGGTTAATCAAAAATCAAGAGCAGAATGGCTCTTGGTATGGAAGGTGGGGTATTTGCTATATATATGGTACTTGGGCAGCAGTAACAGGACTAGTTGCAGCAGGAATTAATCCAGGGAATGCCTCAATCAGAAGAGCGGTTAATTGGTTGTATCGAATACAGCATGAAGATGGTGGATGGGGGGAATCATGTAAAAGTGATCAGGAGAAAACGTATATTCCATTAAAGGAAAGCACACGGACACAAACAGCTTGGGCGCTTGATACGTTGATTACTGCTGAGGTTAAAAAAACGAACGGAATAAAACGAGGAATGGATTTTTTATTATCTAATCAAGAAAAACAAAATAATTGGACGACAAACTATCCAAAGGGTCAAGCACTACCTGGTAGCTTTTACATGCATTATCACAGTTATGAATACCTTTTCCCGCTTTTAGCATTAGCACATTACAAGAAAAAATTTGTTGAAGATGATAAATCCTAGTATAAATATCCTTATCACTGAACATGTCAGCACATAAACTATAACAGACTATAATGAAGAGGTGATGTAGGTATGTTTCCTGATAGACAAAGAAGATCAATAATGAGGCAAGCACCTCCTAGACGTCAAGCTGATTGGTTTGGAAGACCACTCCAAGGCAGGAATACTCCTAAGAAAGCATCTACAACAGAAAATATTATTGCCCAATTCCGTGATCAAGATGGACAATTGGATTTTAATAAAATGACAGAAGTTGCCTCGCAAATGGGGAAGATATATGGTCAAGTAAGTCCATTAATTACTACTTTCTTTAAGAAGTAAGCATATGTTTCGTGTCACTGCATGGTGACACGTTTATTTTTGTTTTATTTTATAATAAAAATAAGCCAAATGACGAATGCTACTGTAAAAAGGAGGTTCATACTAATGCATCAACAATTACGAAATTTTATGACATCGAATGTGTATACAGTCAATGATACACAATCGATACAAGAAGCAGCTGCTCTAATGAGCGAACATAATATTGGATCGCTTCCGGTTGTAGATCAACATGGAAGCATAGTTGGGATGATTACTGATCGTGATATTACGTTACGTTCTACAGCACAGGGAGAAGCTGCCCAAACTCCGGTTTCTCAAGTGATGACAGCACAACAAGTCGTTCAAGGTACACCAGAAATGGATGCACATGAAGCTGCGCAGCTTATGGCGCAACAGCAAATCCGTCGCTTGCCAGTTGTCGAGAACGGACAAATTGTTGGAATGGTTGCTTTAGGAGATTTAGCAGTAGATAATCAATTAGAGAATGAAGCTGGAGAAGCTCTATCTGATATATCTAATCCTTCTGATCCTCAGAAGGATTAAAAGAATAAGGATGTTTCAAAGGGACCTGTTGAAAGAGAGCGTTCTTTTGAGAAGGTGTTGTTTTTAATCTAAATAATAGAAACGTGTGGTTTATATAAAGTCACCTTTGTAAAGGGCATTTTAATAAAAACCACACGTTTTTTAATTCCTTATAAGACATATCCATAGACGCAAATAAAATGAAATAGGCTACCAATTAGAATAAATATGTGGAAAATCTCATGAAATCCCATATGTTTAAATGATAATATTTTTGGTTTAAGCCCGTAAATGATGCCACCAATCGTATAAAAAACACCACCTAATACAAGTAATATCATCCCACTTGTATTAATAATTGGTGCTAGAGATGAACTGAAGAATACAACAATCCAACCCATACCTATATATAATGAAGTAGATAGCCATCTAGGCGAATGAAACCATACTAATTTAAAAACAACACCGAGTACTGCTAGTGTACTAACAATCATAAATAGTGCCCACCCTAAGGTCCCCTGTAGACTAATTAGGCAAAAAGGCGTATACGTCCCGGCAATTAATACATATATCATTGAGTGGTCGATTCGCCGCAAAAATGCGATGACTTGATCTCTTGCAATCACCATATGATAGGTGGCCGAGGCAGCATATAACAATGTCATACTAATACCAAATACAATTACAGCTGCAATAGCTAGTGAAGAATCTGTTGTAGCTGTTGCTTTTATGACTAGTGCTAGCAATCCAGCGAAGGATAAAACAGCTCCGAATAAATGTGTAAGCCCATTAATTGGCTCACGAATATGTATACACATGTAACCAACACCTTTATAATGTTATGTAGTTTTAAAAACTATATTTAAATGATATATGTATTTTGATATGTAGTCAAGGTTTACTTCATATTTATTCTCACGTATAATAATGGGATAGAAATGTTTAGGACAAAACGTTAAAGAGGTTGAATAATGGAAAACAATAAAGACATTTTAGACGGCATGCAATTAAATAGTCAGCTTTCTTTAGAAGAAATCCCAGACTTGGATTTGTATATGGATCAGGTTATTCAGTTATTTGAAAATAAGTTTGGTATTTTAAAGCGAGATGAAAATGAAAAAGTACTAACTAAAACAATGATCAATAATTATGCGAAGGGTAAATTATTTTTCCCTATTGAGAATAAAAAGTATTCAAAAGTTCATATGATGCTTATTGCCATGATCTATCAAATGAAAGGAGCTTTATCCATAAATGATGTAAAGGTGACTTTAGATCCGTTAAACACAATGATAACCGAAGAAGGCTTTGATTTAACGGACTTATATAAGCGTTATGTTCAAATGGCCGATGAAAGCATGGGGCAACTAAAAGACGAAATGTCGTTGTTGTCTGAAGAAGTAACGAAGCATATAGTGGCACTAGATAGTGAGAAATCTGACTACTTAACACAGTTATTATTGGTTGCTTCTTTCGTAAATATGAGTAATTATTATCGTAGGGCAGCAGAGAGGATCGTAGACAACATAGCTAAAGAAAATATATAAACCATCGTGGAGGGGAAAATTATGCATACATATCCAAATGTAACAGAAACAAAGGGAGTTATTGAGAAATTGGTATCGATTCCAAGTCCATCTGGTTATACCGATCAAGTTATCAGCTATGTCGAGGAATTTCTTCAAGCATTAAATGTAGAGACAAAACGTAATCTTAAGGGAGGGTTAATTGCCACTTTACCTGGTAAAAACAATAGTGAGCATCGTATGCTAACAGCACATGTCGATACGCTAGGAGCAATGGTGAAAGAAGTCAAGAATAATGGGAGATTGCGTCTAGACTTGATCGGTGGGTTTAACTTTAATTCAATTGAAGGTGAATACTGTACGATTCATACAGCCAATGGTAAAAATTATACAGGTACTATTTTAATGCATCAAACATCGGTTCATGTATATAAAGATGCGGGTGAAGCAAAACGAGATAAAGAGAATATGGAAGTGCGAATTGATGAAAAGGTTGAAAATGCTGATGATATACGCTCACTAGGTATAGAAGTTGGAGACTTTGTTTCTTTTGATCCTCGCGTACAGGTAACAGAAAATGGATTTATAAAATCACGTCATTTAGATGATAAGGCGAGTGTCGGTATTTTACTACAGCTTATTAAGCGGCTAAAAGAAGAATCCATAGAGCTACCCTATACGACTCATTTTCTCATCTCTAATAATGAGGAAATTGGCTATGGGGGGAATTCAAATATTCCTGTAGAAACAACAGAATATCTGGCTGTAGATATGGGGGCAATGGGAGATGGTCAATCCACTGACGAATATACGGTTTCTATTTGTGTGAAGGATGCATCAGGACCATACCATTATGGGCTCCGCAAGCATTTAGTAGATTTAGCGCAAAAAAATAATATCGGCTATAAATTAGATATTTACCCGTATTATGGCTCCGATGCTTCGGCAGCTATTAGAGCTGGTCATGATATTATTCATGGACTAATTGGACCTGGAATTGATTCATCTCATGCATTCGAAAGAACGCATGAATCATCATTAAAAAATACGGAAGATTTGCTTTGTCATTATGTATGTTCAGAAATAGTAACAAGAAAGTAAGTTAAAGCTAGAGGGTTTCGGGAAAAAGGCCCAATTTCTCAATTAAAGCTGAGGAATTGGGCTTTTTAACATTGTAATTTCCTTACCTTTATAATTTCGCGTTTTCCTGGTGGTACTCTTAGTAGGTTATAATCAATCTTCTTATAAAATCACATTTCCTTCTTTTGTATATTTTTCCACCTCAGTACAACTGTAAATGCTATTGCCACATCCGTTGAATCTATTTCGTTATTATATTTTGCTTTTTCTAACCCTTCCAACAACAATTAATCCGTTTGGATGCATTTAAAAAAACATTCATTTATACTTAGCTTTTACTTTTCGATGAGTCATTCCATGAATGTAATAACTAATTTTAATGCCGTTATTCCAGAAAAACACTCGTTAGCGCAACATCTATTTAGTATGTACCAAGAGAATATCTTTCTCGCTTAAATTGACAAATCAAATGATAAAAACTTAGGCAGTTCGTGTTCATGCTTGTCGAGCATAATTTGTTCCGGCTTGATGCCCTGCTCACGTAGCATTTCAATGTTCTGTATGAGGAATTCGTCGCTACCGACAACGTAGAAGAGCCCATCCTTGTCTGCAGCAAGATCTTTCACTTCTTCATAGTAATCTTTACGGTTATCGACGAACTGCGATGTAAACTTCTTGTCTGGTACGGATTTAAAAATATTAGTGAATAAGAATTCTTTTGATGAATCGATGTTTAGGGAATGAATTTTATTGACGTTATCAGCACGTTCAAAATAATCAAGTACAAGCGGTCTGAAAGTTGCTAGACCGACACCTGATGACAGAAGGTAAACATTTTTGTCTTCTCGTTTAAGTGGTACATTCGAATGCGTTTTAAATATTGCAATATCATTGCCAACCTTAAGATTTCTTAAAATCGTTTTAAACTCAGAGCACTGCTCTCTGATGCGTGTTGTGATACCGATTGAATTTTCGTGCGGTAAAGTGGAGATGGACATGTGGCGAATCAGGCTGCGATTTGGTTTATCTCCAGCATTAAAACCTTCCAGTGCGAAGTGGGTGTGGGAACCTTCTTCCCATGTAAAGTCGTCCGGACAGTCGAGCAGGTATGTTTTTACCTCCGGCGTTTCTTCAATAATCTTATTTATTTTAGTCCAGTATATTTTCATTATATATTCTCCTCACTTTATGTATTGTTACTAACTAATATACAATAAGTGATAATAATTCTCAATTAAACGGATTGTTATAATGATTTATGTTATTAAATCATCTGACATTTCACAAAAAATTGAACTTAATTCTTCGTAGTTGCATTCGTTCTCACTATCGAATATTAAATATGTTGGACCCGATTGGTTCAAATGCTTTTAGGTCATACCCTTGTGGTACGAACCATCGGGGGGATAAAACAAAAACCCCCACCGATTGAAATTTCTCTTTATTTATAACCTCTCGTTATTACACCCGTAAGCACAATAAGGTAACTGACAAAGTAGCAGAAACTATTTAGTTACCCCATTCTTCCTCTAAAATAGCATAGGAATATTCATCCCACCATTGATCACCATGAGGGATGCATTTTTTAAAATAACCTTCTCTTCTCATGCCGATCTTTTCCATAACACGGTACGAAGGAATGTTTTCTGGCTGACATGTAGCTACAATTCTATGTAACTTTAAGTCTTCAAAACCATATTTTATTATCGCAGATGCAGCTTCGGAAGCGTAACCTTTATTATAATATTTAGGGTTAAATACCCACCCTATTTCATAAGAATGATCACCGAAATATTTAAAAAATTCTAAATGTCCAATTAAAATATCTCCATCAGCTAGTATTACTGGGAATTTTTCAGCTGAATCATCAATATTTTTTTGGATGAACTTCTTTGTTTCTTCTTTTGTTAATACACCTTCTGGCATATATTTCATTACACTCTTTTGGGAAGCATACTCATATACTCCTTCCCAATCATTTAATTCAAAATTACGTATAATTAATCTTTCTGTTTTTATGTACATATTTTTTCTCCCTTCAAAAATTCCAAAATTGGAAAAATAAACGATATTAAATAAACACGCCCGCTTACTCAACGGAACTCGAAAGCATAGAAGGTTGCAATGCTGACAATAGAGAAAATAATAAAAACACCAACAAGAGTCCAAAGCGTGATTTTAACCCCTCAGCTCATCAACTAACAGCCTCCTTTTAAAGCTATATCTAAAACCACTGCCATTCCTAAACTTTAACATATATCCTTAAACAACCTATCCCGTTTCATGAACAGTGACTATTTGTAGTCTAATTATATACCTTCTTACACGAACTGTTCCATTAATTTTAACACAAAAGCTAATATTCGAAATATGTAACTATTTTAATTTGGTCGATTCTTCTATTCCTGCAAGTACAATCTTTAGTAAGATAATCAATATCATAAATGAAAACAGAGGAGACATTACGATCCATGGATGATGTAAAAATTCCTGATAGGAAGAACCAATTAATCCACCCCATTCATTGGTGATGGAGAGAGACGTAGTATTCTCCTCCGTAATATCTATTTTTCTGCTACCTCCAATGAATATTCCCAGTACTCCCAAATGAATTAATAATAAGAGTAACTGAATATTATTCTGAATAAAGAAAATACCAATCCTTGGTTTTATGTTTCTCCATATGTGCTTTTTAAAAATATAAAAGTTACTCACGCCTTGTAATTTTGCAATCTTAATATAATCCTTGTGCAGTTCCCCTTTTATCTCATCTCCTATTAATAACGTTAAGGGAGGTGTGCCAATACCAATTAATACAAGCACCAGCAAAAACATAAAGCGGAAACTGTCTTCCTGAAAGAACCAGAGCATTGGTGCAAGCAAAAAAAAGACAATAATAACAGGTGGAATAATATAAGTAATCTCTACAACACGTTGTACCAGATTTCTAAACTTATGAATATAAAATGCATATATAAGTGCTAAACCGGAAGAAATGAGAAAACGGAACAAGCATACAATAAGGACAAAGATAATTGTATATTTCGCACCGGCCAGTATGTTGTAAACTAAAGACTCTCCCATAACATTTGTCCCAAAAGGAGGAAACTCCACGGGAGAATAGGGCGGCTTCCCGATAAAGTCACCATTGTCATCCAGCATAATGGAGGGTGCCTGCTTCTTTGAGAGAATTATATTGGGAAAGAAACTGAAAAACACAAGGATCAAGATCAATAGAATGCCTATACAGATTTTCATGTTTACTTTACCCAACACTCTCATCAACCTCCTTGCTAAACGTCCATTTGTTTACTACGTATTCCCCTATTCTGTTGAATAGATATAGAGGGAAATACAGCATAATAAGCACCCACATTAATATTCGGAAGTCTCCGATTCCATACACTTTGACAAAGCTCATGATCCCGCTTAACCGCAAAATAATTTCCAGTATTAATAAGCTTGAAATCATGTACAGAAAGATATTTTTGTAATATTGAAGGAGTGTTAAAAGTGTGTTTCTGAATAGATGAACGAAAAAGATATAGCTTTCCCCGAAGCCTCTTGATTGTGAAAATAAATAATAGTGTTTGGTCTTTTCCTCAGCAATTCCTGCTACCATATATTTAAACAGGTAGATCGTTGGAATGGAACTTAATGCCAGTATTGGCAAGAGGTATATCGTCTCCCCGCCAAACTCGTAAATCCCCAGAGAAATTCCTGTAGTCTTAAAAATCCAGATAAAAAACTGGATAGATAATAAAACGATTAACACATCCGGCATGGCTTCGATGATAAAAAAAACCCCAGATAGCGCTTTTTTAATAGGTGCTGCCAGCATGTGAAATACATATGTAAATAGAATGGATACAATAATGGATAAAATTAGGGAGCCAAGTATAATGATAATGGAATTTAAATATGCGTTGGAAACCGCTGCAAAGAAAGTTACTTCCTCACCATTGCTTAATGGAACGATTATTTTCTGCGGCTGAAATAGATAAAAAATCCCAGCCCCCAAAGTTTGTAAGAAATATGTAAAGCTCTGGGTTTGGAATAACCCAGGTGTACAGCTAATTAGCAATATAACGAATAGAATAAGAGTAATTTCTCTGAAAGACTTGGCAATATTATTCCACATACCTACTCAAGACCTACCTGTTGTTTACTGGAAAGTTTCCCGTCTCTGAAACGTAAAGTTATTCCGGAGTCCGGAGCTGCGCCATCCCAGCTGTACAAGGTGTTTTCATCGATGAATTCCACTTCATCCTCCGTATTTTCTTTGAAATTAATAAGATCCGGCTGTCCCAGCATGTCAATTACATCATCGAATTCCATTCTATTCTCCAGTTGGTTATATTGCTGGATCGTCACAGGACCATCTGGATTTTGTGCCTCTCCCTCGTCACACCCTGTCAGTAATGCCGCAACCAGTATAAACATTAAAGAAATCTGTGGAAACACTTTCATAAATTTCATCCCCCAAATTATTTTTCCTTTTTTAGACTTATACTTTATTTTAGCATATAAGATTGAAAATTCACCCGATTCAGAGTGAGTTTTATATGCTTAGAACATAGCTTCCTAACTATTTATCACGAAAATCACTTCTTCACCCTTGCTAGTTTTGTTCGAATAAATGGTTTTATATTAAAGACTTACAGTGTTTGTGTTTATGGTGAGAATTTAATAAGCAATCTATTTAATATATAAGCGAAGCGATAGCGACACAGATGAACATGGGTCACTTAGCTCCAGCACCCAGAAACGAGGCGACTTCACGAATCGCCCTAATTTAAATCATCATCGAGTCGCAAGCACATAATTCCTTTATCTACTGCTGGCTCGCTCCAGTTGCTACGTTTCTAAACGGGCGCTTTTGTTCTGCAATTTAACACTTTTCTACGTCTCAGGTACTAGTTCAAAATATGGCTGTAGTTCATTACGATAATCCCTACGCTTCTGTAATATGGAATTAAGATAAAGAAAGGAGGAAACAAAGTGAAGAAATTTCTATTATTTCTAGCAGGGTTAGCTGCATTGATCGTATTAGTAGCAAACTTGGGACCAATGGTGTTTTTAGGTTTAGGAATATGGCTACTTTACATTATCTTTAAACAATTTATGAAAAGTGACTCAACAATTGGAAAGATTGGTTGGGTTATCTTAGGGCTGATTGTGTTAAGCATCACTATTTCAAATATGTTTGCATTAATAGGTGTTGTGGCAGCAATTGGACTTTACTTTATATATAAAAGCTGGAAAAAAGAAGACCATGAACCAATCGTTCATGAAGTTCAATCAGATGACCCATTTACTAATTTTGAGCGTGAATGGGCTGAAATAAATCATCACTAAAAAAGGAGAGCATGAAAAATGACAAATATATTTACACGTATTAAAGATTCTGTAACGAGTGATCTTCATAACCTTATGGATCAGAAGGAACAAAAGAATCCAATTGCAGCATTAAATCATTACTTACGTCAAAGTGAACAGGAAAAAGAAAAAGTGCGAAAGCTTGTGGAAAGACAATATAAGTTAAAGGATGAGTTTACAAAAGAGTATCAGATGGCTAATGACCTAGCTGAAAAACGTCTAAAACAAGCAGAAATTGCTGAGAAAGCAGGAGAAGAGCAAATGCATGCATTTGCAGTGAGGGAACACGAAGAATATCAAGCTCGTGCAGAGCGATTGAAAGCATCACGTGATGAGGCGGAACAAGAATTAGACACCTTAGAGCAGAAGTATGAAGATATGAAGCATAAGCTAAAAGATATGCATCTACGCAGGATGGAGCTAATGGGTCGAGAAAATGTTGCACGTGCCAACCATCAGATGAACAAAGTGGTAGACGAAACATCCGATAAACCTTTTTCTAAATTTGTGGAGATGGAAAGATACATCGAAGGACTCGAGTATCGAGTTAATAATTCATACTATCGTAGTACATTTGATAACAAAATAGCCAAACTAGAACAAGAAATGAAAGAAAAGGAGCAAGTATAAATAAGTATCACTAAAGTGCAGGTGCCGTTCCTATTAAACCATCGAGATATCACACTTTCTCTTCGTCAGCAATTAAAAAAATGATATACTATACAGGCGCACGTGGATGCGCCTGTTTTACATAATAAAGAAGGGAGGCTTACTTCATGTTTCAACGATTAACAACGGACACTCTAAATTGGATATTGATCATTGGAGTAATCCTCTTTATTATTGAGCTCACATTTTTCCATGGCGGAATGCTAATTCCAGCTTTATTTTTTGCCTTGCTTATTTATATTGGAAGGAAAAAGTTCCACAGTCTATGGGGAAAGGTAATCTTTTGGAGCGGTATGGTTGGTATTATTTTTGCGATTCTTAATATGCTTGCGGTAAGGTTCTTAATTATTGCCGCTATCGTTTTGTTTGTGGTTAACTATAGCAAATCCAAAAAAGCAGCGGAAGTTCTGAGACCTTCCATAATGGGGAATCAGCATAAGGCGAATGAAACAATTATAAGTAAGCAACCATTATTAGACCATAAACTATTTGATGACCAACGAACAGAGGAAACAGCCTATCAATGGAAAGATGTTAATATTCATGGTGCATTTGGTGATCGGATTATTGACTTAAGTAATACAGTACTTCCTAAAGACACAGCAGTTATCTCTATACGTCACTTGGTTGGTAACTTGGAAATTTATGTTCCTTATGATGTTGAAGTAAGTATACACCATAGTTCCGTATTCGGACGCGCGCATATATTGGGACATTACCATGAAAAATTGATGAATCAATCTTTGCTTTATCAAACGAAAGATTATGATACCGTTGTTCCACGTGTGAAAATTGTTACCTCATTATTGTCTGGTGATATTGAGGTGAAGCGAATATGAATATGATTTTGCGTCATATTGTTACTGCTGTTATGTTTAGTATTTTACTATCAATTGCAATGGTTGGGTTAACACTTGTCGCGTTCGTCAATGATTGGAGCCGTATTGTAGATCAAAAATTAGGTGATGTATCGTTCGTGCTAGTTATTTTTGTTATATCTGTTGCTGCTGGATTGATTATTGGGACAGTAACTGGATATTATTGGAGACAACGAATTCATCACGTAGAAAGACAACTGGATGAAATCATTAAAGGTCAAAAACTAACCCTTGATATAGATGCGTATAAAGATTTAGAAGACATTCACCGGTATATGGGACAAATACAAAATAAAATTAGGGCTCAGACAGAACAAGCGCAGCGATTAGCAACAGAAAGAGCTACTGAACGCGAACAAAGCTTACAAGAAATTGTTGTTCAGGAGCGTAATCGCTTAGCAAGAGAATTACATGATTCGGTCAGCCAACAGTTATTTGCTGCTTCCATGATGATGTCGGCTATCAATGAAACAAACCCTCCTAAGGATACTGTAATGAAAAAGCAGCTGCGAATGGTGGAAAACATGATTCATCAATCTCAATTAGAGATGCGGGCATTACTGCTACATCTTCGGCCAGTTGCCTTGAAGGGGAAATCCCTACAAGCTGGTGCAGAAGAATTATTGCTTGAATTAACACAAAAAGTTCCAATGGATATTACTTGGAACGTTGAGGCGTTTACTGTAGATAAAGGTGTAGAGGACCAATTGTTTCGTATCCTTCAGGAAGCAGTGTCAAATACGCTGCGACATGCAAAAGCAACTACATTACAAGTAATGCTTGTTGAAAGAGATGAAAACGTAATTTTACGAGTAACGGATAACGGTATTGGTTTTGTTATGGAAAAAATAAAGACGGGCTCTTACGGCTTACAGAATATGCAAGAACGTGCGTATGAGGTAGGTGGGAGCTTCAAGGTAATTAGTCTCCCAGATGAAGGTACACGAATAGAAGTAAAGGTACCGAATCTAGGAAAGGAGGATTAGAATAATGATTAACGTTTTATTTGCTGATGATCATGAAATGGTTCGAATTGGAGTCACTTCCTATTTATCCGCTCAACCTGATATTAAAGTTATTGCAGAAGCTGATGATGGTGAGAAAGCTGTAGAACTTGCATTAGAATTAAGACCAGATATTATCTTAATGGATCTAGTCATGAAAGATATGGATGGAATTGAAGCAACAAAATTAATTATGGAACAATGGCCAAACGCAAAGATTATTATTGTGACTAGCTTCTTAGATGATGAAAAGGTCTATCCGGCATTGGAAGCTGGTGCTACTAGTTATATGTTGAAAACATCCAAGGCTGAAGAAATTGCCAAAGCTATTCGTGCTACGTATCAAGGGCAAACGGTACTTGAGCCAGAAGTAACTGGAAAGATTATGAACCGCATGCGTACACCGCAAGTGGAATTACATGAACAGTTAACAGAAAGAGAGAAAGAAATTTTACTCCTATTGACTCAAGGTAAAACAAATCAGGAAATAGCTGATGAGTTATTCATTTCTTTAAAAACAGTAAAGGTACATGTAAGTAATCTACTAGGTAAACTGGAGGTACAGGATCGTACTCAGGCAGTTATCTATGCATTTAAGCATCATCTAGTGGAATAACATAACTAGATGATGCTTAAAAGAAGACGCAAATGATAGTTCATACATATAGCTATCATATTCTATTTTCCCATGACATTTGATCAGCCTTCTCGTGAGTAGACCAATTCCTTTGCAAACTCCTCACGGTTGTTCTGATCACTAGAGTCATGTATTTTCCAGTTGCTTCGAAGTGGAAAAAGTAGTTCCAAGCGCTATATTATTTGTCTTTGCACGGCCGATCTAATTGTTTAACTTTTGATTACGCTCAAAATAACGATCAGCTAGTTGGTAAATAGATATTAATTCATAAATAATAATAAGTTCTGGAGGAAAAGTGGTGGCGTCGTAGTCATGTTTATTTTTTGACAGACCATTTTCTTCCCAAAACATTTCACTTAATTGTTTCAAACATTGTTGATGCTTTTGTGATTCAAACTGTTTCGCATGTGAAAATCCTTCCACGAGTTCGTCTACTGCATGTAAAATAATCCTTCGTTCGTTTTCTCCCCACATTCTAAAGTTCTTTGGAGTATGGAGTACATTATCTGTATGGTAATGAATAAGCCTTAAACATATCAGCTGTTTTTCTATTATCTTAAAGTAATTTCTCTCGCTATCAGCAAGTGGATGGAATTTCGATTCATCTTTTTGAAAGCGAATGAGTGTCTCTGTCAGCTGTATTTTTTTGTATACTTGATCTGCTGGGTTAATAGTGATTGGTGACTTATCAACATCCACCATGCATTGAAAAACTTTTGCGATCATATCTCCTGTCTGTTTACGAATGCTCTCCATATTTACTGTAATATTTTTTGTGTAATCAGGTGGTAAAACAAACATGTTCACTCCTGTGGAAACTAATAGGCCAAGGGTCGTAGTTCCTAAACGAATCAAGAATGATATAAAGTAATTGCTATGAATAACTTCAACCATTGCTACAGCAGTGAGTGTTGCTACTAAAAGCCCGGCATGTAGTTTTAGCTTAAAACAAGTAACGATCGTAAATGTTGCGGCTAGTGCGTATGTTAAGGGAGAGTTTCCGAATAAGAATATAAAAAATACCGAATATGCAGAACCAATTGCAGAAGCTGGAAATCGAATAATTCCCTTACGAATAGAATCAGAAACAGTGGGTTCTATTGTTACAATTGCTGTAATAACTGCAAATACAGCCGGGATATTTAGTAATGAGCAAATCCAAGCAGTTATGAATACAGCAACTCCAGTTTTAACCACTCTACTCCCAATAAAATGAAATCGTTTCACCATCGTCATCTCCTAAGCTGTCTTAACCTAAATCTCTTATCCATCATCTATTCTCCAACAACGAAAAAATTTTTTCAACTAAGTTTAAAAAAAGGGTTGCAATTTTTCAAATATTACCATAAACTGTTTTATAACAAAATACAAAAAATAAAATTGTTATATAAAAGGAGGTTCTTAAATTGATGAATAGTGAAACAGCAAGATGTCCAGATTGTGGAGAGAAGATGAAGACTAATGGATATATACAGGAATGTGATTATTGTCTATCTAAAAAGGAGGACTAATTTTTTTATATGCTCTGTTATATAACAAATGAATATGTATTATAACAATAATTGTTACCAAATAGTCATACAGATTAGATTTTACCCGCATATAACTGGCAGTAAGCTCTCCACATCAAGTAATAGAAACCAATAATGGTAAGTGTGGGATCAACTGCCAGTAAATGTCCGATTGGTTTAAGGGCCTTTAGGTCATATCCTTTTGGTATTAACAATTAGAGGGGGAAAACCAAACCCTAACAGATTGAAGTTTCACTATATCGTAGTTGATTTTAAAGGAGGATTATAATGACAAATAGTAGAGCAGAAATAATTAAGGAAGAATGGGAAAATAATCAACGGTGGTCAGGAGTAGAACGACCATATACTGCTGATGATGTTATTCGATTAAGGGGTTCAATTGACCTCAACTACTCACTAGCAGAATTAGGTTCACGTAAGCTATGGAAACTGTTGCATACGGAAAAATATATTCACGCATTAGGGGCATTAACTGGAAACCAAGCTGTTCAACAAGTTAAAGCAGGTTTGAAAGCCATTTATCTCAGTGGCTGGCAGGTAGCTGCAGACGCAAATATGGCAGGGCAAATGTATCCAGATCAGAGCCTGTATCCTGTGAATAGTGTACCGAATGTGGTAAAACGGATTAATCAAGCACTTCAACGAGCTGATCAAATTTATTTTTCAGAAGGGAAGCAAACAATTGATTGGTATGCTCCAATTATCGCTGATGCAGAGGCTGGATTTGGGGGACAATTAAATGTCTACGAATTAATGAAATCTATGATTGAAGCCGGGGCATCAGCAGTTCATTTTGAAGATCAATTATCATCAGAGAAGAAATGTGGTCATTTAGGTGGTAAAGTACTGTTACCAACACAGACTGCAGTACGGAATCTAATTGCTGCTAGATTGGCCGCAGATGTAATGGGAACACCTACTATTATAATTGCTAGAACAGATGCAAACGCAGCTAACTTAATTACAAGTGATGTTGATCCATATGATGCTCGTTTTATTACTGGAGAGCGAACGACAGAGGGGTTTTATAAAACGAAAGCAGGAATTGAGCAAGCCATTGCCCGCGGTCTAGCATATGCACCATATGCAGATCTAGTATGGTGTGAGACATCAGAACCAAACTTGGAGGAAGCAAGCATGTTTGCTGAAGCTATTCGTGCAAAGTACCCAAATCAATTACTAGCTTATAATTGCTCACCATCATTTAATTGGAAGAAAAAGTTATCGGATGACGAAATTTCTACTTTTCAAGAAAAATTAGGGGAATTAGGCTACAAATTTCAATTTGTTACATTAGCAGGGTTTCATGCTCTTAACTATAGTATGTTTGAACTGTCTAGAAAATATAAAGATGAGGGAATGAAGGCCTACTCCGAATTGCAGCAAGGAGAATTTGCTAGTGAGCAATTTGGTTATAGTGCCACACGTCATCAACGCGAAGTGGGAACAGGCTATTTTGATGAAGTAGCACAAATAATATCTGGTGGTAGTTTCTCAACGGGTGCACTAAAGGGGTCGACAGAAGAGGAACAATTTACATCTTCTTTTTGAAGAAAATTAACTTGGGCTAAGGCGTTCATTCTACATCGAATGAACGCCTTTTTTAATGGAAAAAGAGGTTTTATGTCACATTTGAAACATAATTGTAATATTACTATAATATGTGTGCAATTTTTAACTGTTATACTACTAATTGCCTAAGTTAATAGGATACATAATCTAGTCTAGTTTCACATTACTGCATAATACCATCAAAAGAATTACAAAATATACATATTTTATTTGCAGACGTGATAAAAAGAAGTGGGGGAGAAAGGTGAAGAAATCAATCGTAACAGTAGCGACTGTGACAGTCGTCGGTTTAAGTAGTGCATTTGCAATGGATGCACATGCGGAAACGATGGATGACCTCAAGAATAAACAGTCTGAAATTCAAGATAATCGTGATGAAATTAAAGCAAATCTATCAGAAGCAGAAGCGAAAATTGCAGATGTTTTAATAGAATTAGAAGATTTAAATAAAGAGATAAAAAACGTTAATCATGCGCTTAAAGAAAATCAAAAAATGATGGATAAGACAGAAAGCGATATTGCTAAAAAAGAAAAAGAAGTACAAGCTTTAGAGGATGAAATTGTTCAACTTGAGGAAGCTATTGAGAAACGTTACAACATTTTAAAAGAGCGTGTAGTTTCTTATCAACAGAGTGGTGGAAATGTTAGCTATTTAGAAGTTATTTTTGGTTCTAAAAGCTTTAGTGACTTTATTAGCCGTGTATCTGCTGTGAATAAAATATCCGACTCAGATACCCAGTTGATGGAAAAACAAGAGAAAGATAAAAAAGAAGTAGAAGAAAAACAGGATAAAGTATTAGCTAAGCTTGAAGAGCTTAAGGATATGAAGGTTGAATTAAAAGGTGTACAAGCAACCATTAATGAGCAAAAACAAGAAAATGAAAATAAAAAAGAAGCATTAAAAAATAAGAAACAGGATCTTGTAGCATTAAAAGAAGAGCTTCAAGTAAAAGATAGTAATCTAGCTTCTTTAGAAAATGAAGTGAAACAAAGTATTGCTCAGCAACAAAGACCAACTGTTTCTTCAAACTCAAACTCAAATTCAAGTTCAGCTGGAAAGCTTCAAACATTAAGCAGTAGCGGTTCATCATCTAAACCATCCGTATCTTCTGGAGGCGGTGGCATTAGTACAGCAATTAATGCTGGCTATCAATATCTTGGTGTACCATATGTATGGGGAGGTAAAGGACCAAGCGGATTTGATTGTTCAGGATTTGTATCTTGGGCATTTGGTCAAGCAGGATATTCTATTCCTTCAACGACATCTTCCCTTGCCGGAACTGGTTCAAAAGTATCCTATAGCAATATTCAACCAGGTGACCTCGTATTCTTTAATACGTATAAAACAAATGGACATGTTGGAATTTATGTTGGCGGTGGCAAGTTTATCGGAGCTCAAAATTCAACTGGTCTAGCTGTAGCTGATATGAGTACTGGGTATTGGAAAAATCATTTTAAAGGTCATGTACGTCGTGTACGATAATAGATAGTATTTAAAAGAGTCTGGAAAAAGTAAATAAGAAGCAATCAAAAACGAGCGATGATTAGTTGATGAAATTAATTATCGTTCGTTTTTTTGATTAGAATCATTCATTTAGCAGCTGAAATAAGCGAGACTCTTTGAAAACGAGAGCTTTTGTTTGCAATATATTGCTCTGAAGCCTTCCTATCCTGTGGAGAGTTAGTATAATTCATGTTACGACGATTATAAGCTTGTCTGATGGAAGTAAGTTTTGCAGTCCAAATGCTTAGTTTCTTTTGAGGGTATTGAGCTGGAAATTTGAGGTTTAGTTAAAAAATAAAAGGGGTATAATAAAATGTGCCTCTTTACGTTCCGTATCCCGTAAATGGTACATAAAACTTATAGAAAGGATCTGTTATGAATAAAAATAGCGCATTCAAAAATCCCGTTTTCTATGTATCTGCCATCATTGTATTTTTACTAGTAATTATTGGTGCTACAATGCCAAAGAAGTTCGGGGATGTAGCAGGAAAGTTATTTGATTTTACGACGATAAACTTTGGTTGGTTCTATTTATTAGCGGTTTTTGTTTTTATACTGTTCTTAATTGGAATTTCGTTCAGTAAATATGGAAAAATACGTCTAGGTGCCTCTGATTCGAAACCAGAGTATTCCTTCTTTACTTGGATTGGAATGTTATTTTCAGCAGGATTTGGTGCTGGGTTAGTCTTTTGGGGTGTGGCAGAACCAATGAGTCATTTCTTCGATACACCATTTCCAGAATTAGAATCCATGACGGAAGAGTCTGCAAGAGTTGCAATGGGATATGCTTTCTTCCATTGGGGGATTAGCCAATGGTCAGTCTTCGCTGTTGTTGGATTAGTAATTGCGTACCTTCAATTCAAGAAAAAAGAAAGGGGCTTAATCTCTACATCTATTCAACCAATTGTTGGTAAGAATAAGATGGTTGGTAATACGATTGACTCCCTTGCGGTTATTGCTACGGTAATGGGGGTTGCAACCTCTTTAGGATTAGGAATCTTACAAATGAATGGAGGACTAAAATCTGTATTTGATGTACCGACGTCAATATGGGTTCAAATGGCTATAGCTGGGATTATGTTAATTACATATTTAATTTCATCCAGTACTGGATTAGATAAGGGAATTAAATGGTTAAGTAATATCAATTTAGGCTTATGTCTCTTATTATTAGTTTTTGTATTATTAGCAGGACCAACAGTATTTATTTTCAATACATTTGTATTGGGTTTAGGAGATTATTTCACAAACTTTGTCCAATATAGTTTACGACTAACGCCTTATTCAGGTGAAACATGGGTGAGAGAGTGGACGATATTTTACTGGGCTTGGTCAACAGCATGGTCACCATTTGTTGGAGCATTTGTTGCTCGCGTATCACGAGGAAGATCAATTCGAGAATACGTTATAGGTGTATTAGTAGTATCCCCTGCAATTGCTTGTATATGGATTGCTGCGTTTGGTGGAACAGCACTTTACAATGATCTATTTAATGGTAGTTCCATTGCAGAAGCAGTGAATGCTGATGTCGCAGTAGCTTTATTTGAAACCTATCAGCATTTGCCATTTACAACGGTATTATCATTGTTGTCAATCTTTTTAATCTTTACATTCCTGGTTACGTCTGCTGATTCTGCGACATATATTTTAGGGTCAATGACATCGAGAGGGAGCTTAAATCCTGCTTTAGTAACAAAAATTGTATGGGGTGTGCTCATTACGGCGATTGCTGTAGTTTTACTATTGGCAGGTGGTCTTCAAGCCTTACAAACTGCTTCGTTAATCTCGGCACTGCCATTTACTGTGATTTTATTATTCATGGTAGTTACCTTTTTGCGAATGATTAAAAAAGATTATAAAAAATAGTCAGTAACATAGCTTGAATGCTTGTCTGTTGTTGTGCAGTACTACAATAACACACTTCGCTGATTAGTGTTTAAAAGCATAGTCAATTGTTTAGAACTAGCAAAAGGCCGAACGGTTTCGAATGATCGTTTGGCTCTTACTTTAATTATCTCCTTTGCTTGCTTCTAGTCACTTTCTACACATACATAAGAATAGACGATAGGATACGAATAGGGTAAAATAAAAGCTATTAGAGAGGGAGGTGATTCACGTGGGAAGGCCATAGGATTAGTGGTTATGTTGACAGGTGATTCACCTGCTAACGGATAAGGTATAAATAAATTATTATGCAGGAGGTGGAATCCTTGTATCTAATGATACAAGGATTATAATTGGAAATTGTAAACTTATTATTGGTTGCTATATTGATTATGCTGACCGCATTCTTTGTAGCAACCGAATTTGCAATCGTTAAAGTTCGTTCAACTCGGATAGATCATTTAATTGCTGAAGGGAATAAAAAGGCGATTCATGCAAAAAAGCTTATCGATAATTTAGATGCCTATTTATCTGCTTGTCAATTAGGAATTACCGTAACGGCATTAGGATTAGGGTGGCTAGGTGAACCAACCCTGGAAAGAATTCTTCATCCCGTGTTTGACAGTATAGGAATGAATGAAACAATTGCTTCTATAGTATCATTTGCTATAGCCTTTTTGTTAATCACGTATTTACATGTTGTAATTGGCGAATTAGCACCAAAGACAATTGCCATTCAAAAGGCAGAGGCAGTAACGTTATATGTTGCTAGACCGCTTATCTTCTTTTATAAAATAATGTATCCGTTTATTTGGCTGTTAAATGGCTCAGCCCGGCTTTTTATTCAATTATTTGGATTTAAACCTGTGAAGGAGCATGAAATTGCACATACGGAAGAGGAATTACGTTTAATTCTTTCGGAAAGTTATAAAAGTGGAAAAATCAATCAATCTGAAATGATGTATGTAAACAATGTTTTTGAGTTTGATGAACAACTTGCAAAAAACATTATGACTCCGCGGACTGAGATTCTTTGTTTTTATAAAGATGATAGTTTTGATGTAAATCTTGAAGTTATTCAAGAAGGACAATTTACCAGATACCCTGTAGCTGATGGGGATAAAGATACGATTATTGGTCTCGTCAATATAAAAGCCTTATTCACAGGTCGTCTAGAAGAGGAAAAGCCGATATCGATTGAAGAATTTATCCGACCAATCCTTCATGTTTCAGAGGCTACACCAATTAAGCAGCTTTTGTTAAAAATGCAAAAGGAACGAATCCATATGGCCATTGTTAATGATGAATATGGTGGCACAGCTGGTTTAATTACTGTAGAAGATATATTAGAAGAAATTGTTGGCGAGATACGAGATGAATTTGATCTCCATGAAAAACCAATGATAGAAAACGTTGATCATAAGAATAAGATCGTCTCAGGTAAATTACAACTAGATGAAGTAAATCAATTAATCGGTACTAATCTGGAAGATGAAGAAATTGATACGATCGGTGGCTGGATTTTTATGAAGAATTTAGATGCTACAAAAGGAACAATTATTGATCATGAAGGATTTCAATTTACTGTGGAAGAAATGGATGGATATCAAATAAAAGAGGTAAGGATTACGAAAAAGTAAGTTCTAGTGATGCCTTGCTATAAGGGTTGACACACTTATATAGACTGTATATAATCTAAATGAATTGCATAGCGATTTCCTAGGGTTCCGCAATTGTTTTTAATTGGTCTGGTCCGAGAGGAAATGCACGTTATACGTGTACACGGAGGGATAAAAGCCCGGGAGGATATCTTACGTATGGATATCTTTCCGGTTTTTTTAATGGAGTTTGAGCTACAATTGGGTACTCTAAAAGTTGTGAGGTGGTATGAATGAATAAAAATTGGATAATTATTTTGGTGGCTGGATTATTTGAAATTGGTTGGGTGATTGGTTTAAAGCATTCTTACAATTTATTTACTTGGTTATTAACGGTGTTTGCAATTTATATAAGTATGCATTTGCTTATTATTGCTTCCCGAAAGCTTCCAATTGGAACCAGTTATGCAGTATTTACAGGCATTGGTACAGCTGGGACTGTTATTGCCGAAATTGTATTGTTTGATGAGCCTTTTCGTATGATAAAAATCGTATTCATAATGGTTCTGTTGATTGGTGTGCTTGGCTTAAAAATGGTCACTACCACGGATGAAAGAGAAGAGGTGTAAGAAGTGAATTGGCTATTTTTAATTATTGCGGGAGTGAGTGAAGTAATTGGAGTGATGGGGATAAATAAAATAAATCATCAACGCAGTCTAGCTTCCTTCATTTGGCTTATTGGCGGATTTGTCACAAGCTTTGCTTGTTTAAGCATAGCAATGAGGACAATTCCAATGAGCACTGCTTATGCTGTTTGGACAGGAATCGGTACAGTAGGTAGTGCTTTAGCTGGGATGTTATTCTTTCATGAGTCTAGAGACTGGAAGAGGCTCCTATTTATCAGTATGATTCTAACTGCTGCTATTGGTTTAAAGCTAATCTCTTAGATATGTTTACACGCTATTATAATCGGTTAAACAATACTAAGTAACGTTGAAAACTAACGTAAAGGAGTGCCGATGTGATGGATTTAAATCATGAAATAAAGCAGTTAGAAGCCGTTCATAGAGAAGGATCGGATAAGGTATTTACCATGTACTTAAATACTGATCCCTCTGATCCTGAGCAACAGGGGGGAGAATGGAAAATACAATTCAAAAATGGCATGCGTAATTTTGAACAATATTTAGAGGAAGCCAATAACAAGGAAGAACTTAAAAGCTTTCAACTTGTAAAGCAAAAAGTAGAAAAATTTATTCGCGGAAATGAACAGGAATTTCGTAAGGGCGTTATTGTTTTTGCAACAGCTGATGAAGAAGTTTGGTTTGCTGCACGTGTCCAATTGAGATTAGAGACCGCGTTCTTTTGGCAGGAAACACCTGTATTAGACCAAGTGAAAAAGCTAAAAAAGGACTATCCAAAAGCAGGTATCATTCTTGTGCAGCAAAATGAAGTAAAGTTTATAGAGTCCTACTTAAATGAAATTAATGAAACAAAATCGTTTGAATTAGATCTAGAGACGGATAACTGGCGAGAAAAGACTGCAATGGGTCCAGGTAATCCATCTATTCAGAAAGATAATTTGCAATCCCGATATGAGGCAAATAAACATCGATGGTACAAAAAGATCGCACCAATGTTGGATAAGCACGCTAAAAACAATGATTGGGAAAAAATATATGTGATCGGTGAACCTGGATCTTCGCAGTCTTTAGCAGAGCAAATGAATAAGTCGATTGATCGAATTATTCAGAAAAACATGCTTGATCATGAGGAATCAAAAATACTTCAGGAAGTTTTTGGATAAAATAAATGGACTTTATCGTTAAATGATTAGAGCAGTTTTTAAGCAACGAGAATAGATGAATGACCGTGAGAAGGAGTAATAGGCAATATATTTTATAACGCAAGCTTTCGTCGAGTATGTCGAATGAAGGAGAAACCACGGTGCCATTCATGCACCGTGGGATTTTTTGTAGTAAGTTAAGAAAGTATAAAATCAGTGCAATGACTGCGTTAAGCCAAGTAGTTATTTTGAAATGTTTGATGTATATTGGCAATGCTCCGACTAATTACTTCGCTTTCCGTGGGCACGGCCTCAACTAACTTTGCAAAGAAGAACACGTTGCAAAGTGGATTTTCGGCTCGCGCTAATCCCGCAGGAGTCTACGTAATTAGTCTCCGCTATGAGAAGGTGCAACAATTCTTGTCATAAGTAATAGGTTGACTTTTTTACAATGGGTAAAGTGAAAATCGCTATCTGTGAGTATAAAAGCAGCTGTGTTACTTCATGCTAGCGTTGTAGAGCCTGATAATAGCGAAGGGCGGCCACTTCAACTCCTGTGGGAAATGTTTGACCTGAAGATCCACTTTTTTGAGCGGGTTTTGCTAAAAAAGTTAGCTGAAGGACAAACCCCACGGAAAGGGAAGTGGGCAGCCGGAGTGGTGGTCAAGCAAGCAGTAGCTATTATTCCATAATAGCTACTAGAGGAAGCGTAAATCTGAGCATTTAGTGACAAGGACTGAGCGAATTTTGCCCGGTTTTTCTTATCTAGGAAATGATAAAATTAGCTCAAGTGGATAAATAGGGGCGTGTTCAGCTCCAGCGCCTAGAAACTAGGGGACTTCACGAATCGAATAACTGTAAGATATGAAAGTAAAAAAGGCCGACGCGCAAGTTTTTTAACGTATGGGCCAAATACCTGTTTTAACATAATCTTATAGAATATAAAAAATGCTAGCAACAGTTATAAATGATATGAGAAGCGAAGCAAACACATAACAAATCGCTAATTTGTATTCTTTGTTTTGGAGTAGCTTCATTGTTTCATTACCAAATGTTGAAAAGGTGGTATATGCTCCGCAGAATCCTACTCCAAATAGTAGCCACCAGAATTCAGAGATAAACTGGGTTATGTAAAAATGCCATAGTACGGCTAATAACATTGATCCTGTTATATTGGCTATCCATGTACCTATTAAACGTCTCGTAGTAAATAATGAAATCTGGTAACGTGCAATACTTCCTATAAATCCTCCTAGGGCAACTAATAGAAAATTCATACATTTCCCCTCTTTCTTCCAGTCAATGAGCTTTTAAACCCTAGGAAACAAAAGAAAAGACCACCAAGAACACTAATTATACAATAAAGAACAGCTAATAGCTGACTTTTATTCCATAGCTCTATGGTTTCCACTGAAAATGTAGAAAACGTCGTAAAGGAGCCTATTAAACCAACGCTTAATGACGCAAACATTGGAGGAGATAGAATTTTTTTCACTTTATCATTATGTAAGATATAGCTTAATATAAAGCATCCCATTAAATTTACACATAAAGTAGCAAAGGGAAACCCCTCTGCTATTATAATTAATGATATTAAGTAGCGAAACAAAGATCCCACTACGCCACCTAATCCAATTGCTAGGGAGTTCTTTACGTTAACGCTAGCTTGCATCCTGGACACCTTCCATAAATTTCAAACTTATGTCCTTCGATTGCATAGTCGGCTAAAGCTTGTTCCACTTCATCCATTGGACAAACTTTGATTTCCTTTGTTTTACCACAATCTTTACAAATAAAATGATGGTGGTGATGATGTGTGCAATTTATACGAAAATGTTTTTCACCATTTAATTCCGTCGTTTCTAGTATACCTATTTCATTATATAAATGGAGATTTCGATAAACTGTATCAAAGCTAATACCGTCATAGCTTGATTCTAAATACTGAATTAGATCTTTTGCTGTACGGTAGCCGTCTGCATCAGCGAAAAAGGATAGTATTTCTTTTCGTTTACCGGTTGTTTTATATCCTTTTTCCTTTAAAAGTTCGATAGCTTCATTAATATCCATTCAGCATCCCTCACTTTTTTATTGTATGTTTGAATCGCTTTATAAATATAGAAAGTAATAAAATAATAATGGAGACCATTACAATGGTTCCACCTGGAGGTATACTTAAATAATATCCAGATATTAATCCTATAATAACAGCTAGTTCACCAAATACAATAGATAAAAGTAACATTTGCTTAAATCCTTTTGCTAAACGCATACTTGCTGCTACTGGTAACGTCATTAGTGCAGAGACGAGTAAAACACCAACAATGCGGATGGATGCTGCAATGACAAGTGCTGTTAAAACAATAAAGAGCAGATGAATAGATTTAGCATGTAGACCTGATATTGTTGCGTGTTCTTCATCAAATGATAGGGTAAACAACTCTTTAAAAAACAAAGCAATTACAATCATTATAAACGCGGATATTCCAGCAATGGTATATAAATCATTTTTACTCACAGCAGAAACAGAACCAAATAAATAATTAAACAACTCGGTGTTAAAGCCGTCAGCAAGAGAAATGAAAATAACACTTAGACCAACACCACCGGAGAGAATAATTGGAATTGCTATTTCTTGATAGGCTTTATAAACACCTCTAAGCTTTTCTATAAAGATTGATCCAAAAACAGAGAAAGCCATCCCACTATACAAAGGACTTAGCATGATAGCAAATTTCTTTTCTAATAAAAGACCAAATGCTATCCCTGCTAGTGTAACATGAGATAATGCATCAGCTATTAAAGAAAGTCGTCTTACTACAATAAAAGTACCTAGTAATGGGGCAATAATGCCTATTAGTAGTCCTGTTAAAAATGTATGTCGTAAAAAATCAAATTCTAAAAAGTCGGCAATCATACTTCTTCCTCCAAAGGTTAATGATCGTGTGTAATGATATTTACATGATGGCCATGTAGACGAGATAAATCTGTATCTGTTAAAGCTTGATATTCTTCTGGATTCCCATGGAAATGCAGGGTTTTATTCAAACATACTATTTCAGTGGCATGCTTAGTCATGGTTCCTGTATCATGTGTAACCATTAACATGGTAATCTTTTTCTGACTATTTAATTGATATAATAATTCGTAAAATCGCTGCACATTTTCTTTATCGACGCCAACAGTTGGTTCATCAAGAATTAATAATTCAGGATCATTTACGAGTGCTCTAGCGATAAAAATACGTTGCTGTTGGCCACCGGACAGGTTGCCAATATTTTCATGTGTGTATGCTCCCATGCCAACCTGTGCAATCGCATCGATTATTTTTGCTTTGTGCTTTCTAGTAAAGAATTTAAAATACCCGACTTTTGCAGTCAAGCCCATAGATACTACTTCAAACACGGTAGCAGGAAAACCTTTATTAAAGGAATTGGCTTTTTGTGAAACAAAGCCAATTTTATTCCAATCTGAAAAGTGTTCTAGTGATTGACCAAAAAGCTCAACGGAACCTGTATCTGGTTTTTGCAGGCCAAGAATGATCTTGATTAACGTTGTTTTCCCCCCACCATTAGGTCCGATTAGGCCCATAAACGAACCACGCGGAATAGCAAAATTGATATGATCGAGTACTTTTTTATTCTCATATGAAAAGTCAATGTCTTTCATTGTAACAATAGTCTCTGCCATATATTTACTCCTTTCCGAAATTCAACGAATGAGGCGCATGCTAAAAACGGCTCATTTCGTTACTGTATCTAGTGTTTGTAAATTTTGTCTCATTAATGACAGATAATCCTCTTTATTCGCTACATCCTCTTCCGTTAACACAGCTAAGTTATGAATGGTTACCGCTTCTGCTCCGATATGTTCTTGTATAATTTTAGATACTCGGTTGGAGGTATTTTGTTCAAAAATTAAATAATCAAGTTGATACTCATTTGCTTGTTCAATAATTTTTGTTAACTCCTTTTGGGATGGCTCACTGCTCGATGACAAACCATTGATGGAAATTTGTTCAAGGCCATAACGATCCTCCCAATACCCATACGCTGCATGAGAAACTAATATATGCTTATTCTCTTTATTAGTTAGTACCTGTTTAAACGCATTGTCCAATTCATGTAGCTGAGATTCGAGGTTTGCAAAGTTCGTTTCATACAATTTTTGTTTATCTGGATTTAATGTAATGAGTTCATCTTTAATTAATTCGGCTAATTGCACCATTCGTAAAGGGTCTAACCAAATGTGAGGATCATGATCACCGTGATCGTGTCCGTCATGTGAGTGATCAGCATGTTTTTCATTATGGCTACTGTGCTCACCATCCACTTCAGTATGAAATAATGATTCCTGTTCTCCTAGTTCAATAAGGGCTACGTCTTCTGCAGAGAGCGCATCGGCTGCACTTTCAGCAAAACCCTCCATACCAGCGCCAAGGTAAATAAATGCGTTACTCTTTGCAATTTCCGTAATATCCTTGGAGGTGGGCTCATACGTGTGGGCATCTATTCCAGCAGGATAAACGGATTGAACATCAGCCGTATCTCCAGCTATTTGTTCAACAGCAAATTGAATGGGGTAGATTGAAGTATAGATGGTCAAATCCCCATTCTTCTTCGTAGATGCTTTATTAGAGGAACATCCAGTAAAGATGATTCCTACTATAATAATAGAAATAAGAACGATGTAAGACTTTTTCACGTTTTTGTTCCTCCCTGTTCAAATGTCTTCCATTATATTACCGTAATCATTACGAAATGTAAATAGGAATGATTACGATTGATTTAGCTGATTAGTAGTCCTTTCGAAATAATTTCGATATGAATGAATTATAGTAGGAAAAAATCATTTAAAAATGCTAAAATAACTTTATAATAAATGAGTAGAAAGAAAAATTAAATTTTTTAAAATATAGGGGGCGTGTAAGTGGAACAGCTAATGCGCAGCTTCTTCTTATTCTTATCAAAAAATAAATCGTTAACGAAATTAGCCAAAAGGTATGGTTTTAAATTTGGAGCTGGAAGATTTGTAGCTGGTGAAACCATTGAGCAGGCATCTCGAAAAATAAAGGGAATGAATGCAGCTGGATTTGTAGTAACGGTGGATCATTTAGGTGAATTTATTGATAATGAACAAGAAGCTAGAGAGTCTGCTAAGGAATGTGTCCACGCCATAACAGTGTTAGCTAAGGAAGAATTAAATGCTGAACTATCACTGAAGCTTACTTCAATTGGATTAGATATATCCAGAGAACTTGTCATGCAGAACATGCGAATGATTTTAGATGTGGCTAAACAGCATCAAGTTAACGTTACTATTGATATGGAGGATTTTGAACGGACTGAACAAACGTTACATATATTTAAAGAGCTTCGAAATGAATATAGTAATATTGGAACTGTACTACAGGCTTATTTATATCGAGTAGAAGCGGATATTGAAGAGTTAAACGCCTTTGATCCATACTTACGACTTGTGAAAGGAGCATATAAGGAGTCACATGAAGTAGCATTTCCAGAGAAAAAAGATGTTGACGAAAATTATAGGAAGATTATTAAATTAAACTTGCTTCAAGGCAATTATACTGCAATAGCAACCCATGACGAAGCTATTATTAACTATGTAAAACAATTAGAGCTAGAGTATCGTATTCCAAAAGAGCGCTTCGAATTCCAAATGCTTTATGGAATTCGGATTGATTTGCAAAAGGAGCTTTTAAACGAAGGATATACGATGCGTGTCTATGTCCCTTATGGAAGGGATTGGTATGGTTATAACATGCGACGACTTGCTGAACGTCCAGCAAATGTTATGTTTGTATTGAAAGGAATCGTAAATAAGAAATAGGATTGATATTGTCTTCATAATATTTACCTAGCATCATTAATTTACTTATATTAAAGCAGTACGGATACAGTTGATAAGTTCCAAACAAGTGAACATAACACTTGCTTTATCGATGCATATAACTGGCAGGAAGTACGTATAGTAGCTAAAGGCTTTCATTTAAGAAACCAAATAAGGAAATGATGAGGAGAGTAGCAACAACCGTGGTACGTGATAAAAAATTTTATAAATGGATTGCGAAAAATCTGTAAATACTTTATAGTTATAGATAAGTGGATAGGAAACTATCTTTTATTTTTCGAAATAAAATGAATGAGTATTCATTCAAAAAGAGATTGGGGGATAAAGTATGAAGCAATCAATCAGGCGTGCAGCTGTTTTAGGGTCTGGTGTTATGGGATCTGGAATTGCTGCTCACTTGGCTAATGTTGGAATTCCTACATTAATGCTTGATATTGCACCAAAACAATTAACGAAAGATGAAGAACAAAAAGGTCTTACCTTGGATGATCGTGTTGTTCGGAATAGAATTGCAGCACAAAGTAAGCAAGCACTTCTAAAGCAGAAGCCATCACCACTTACTACGAGGCAGAGCCTCGACTTAATTGAAATTGGGAATATGGATGATGATATGGAGAGGCTTGCAGAGGTAGACTGGATTATTGAAGTTGTAGTTGAAAATCTGGACGTTAAGAAGAAAGTATTTGCAAATGTAGATAAATATCGAAAACAAGGTACGATTGTTACTTCGAACACTTCGGGTATATCCATTGAAGCAATGGCAAGTGATTGTTCAGTAGATTTTCGAAAGCACTTTTTAGGAACACATTTTTTTAATCCACCACGCTATTTAAAGTTATTAGAAGTAATACCTACGAAGGATACCGATCCAGAAGTATTAGCATTTATGAAAGCGTTTGGAGAGAATGTGTTAGGTAAAGGAGTAGTGGAAGCAAAGGATACGCCTAATTTTATCGCTAACCGTATTGGCACCTATGGGTTGTTAGTAACGGTTCGTGAAATGCTAAGAGGAGGCTATAGTGTAGGAGAAGTGGATTCTGTTACAGGGCCAATGATTGGGCGACCGAAAAGTGCAACATTTCGAACCCTTGATGTCGTGGGGCTGGATACCTTCATTCATGTAGCGAAAAATGTTTATGACCAAGTTGAAGGTAAAGAGAAGGAAATATTTGATATACCTAACTTTGTCATGGAAATGAAGGAAAAAGGCTGGCTAGGTGCTAAGTCTGGTCAAGGATTCTTCTTTAAGAAAAAAGATAAAAGTGGCAGTACAATTTATGAATTAAATCCAGAAACACTAGAATATGAGAATCGCAAAAAACTTAAAACAGCTGCTACTGAAATGGCGAAGCAGGAAAAAGGGTCTCGTCGGAAATTGAAAACGCTTATATCGAATAAAGGAGATCGTGCAGGTGATCTCGTATGGTCCATTCTGAAGCCGGTTTTCATTTATTCTGCAGAGCTTACTGGAGAGATTGCAGATGATATTGTAGCAGTCGATGAGGCTATGAAATGGGGATTCGGATGGGAAATAGGACCATTCGAAACATGGGATGCAATTGGTTTGCGAAAATCAGTGGAGCGAATGCAGGCTGAAGGCGAACGTGTTCCTGAATGGGTATTACAATTATTAGCAGATGGAAATGAATCATTCTATAAAACAGATAATGGCAATGTTTATTATTATGACGAAGGTACGTATAAACAACAGAAGTTTAATAAAAAGGAAATTAATCTAAAGCGATTAAAAGATGTGAATGGCATCATAAAAAAGAATGTCGGAGCTAGTTTTATAGATCTTGGAGATGGAGTAGCGGGATTAGAGTTCCATTCACAAAGTAATGCTATAGGCCTTGATATTATCCAAATGGTTAATTATGCACTGGAAGAGGTTAGTAAGAATTATGAAGGACTAGTTATTGGGAATCAAGGGAAAAATTTCTGTGTTGGAGCTAACTTAGGAATGATGCTGATGGAAGCACAAGACGATAATTTCTTTGAACTGGATATGGTTATTCGTCAATTTCAAAATATGGCAATGGCCATCAAGTATGCTGATAAACCAGTAGTAACTGCTCCGTTTAATATGACACTTGGTGGCGGTGCAGAAGTATCTCTACCAGCTGCATCCATACAAGCATCAGCTGAAACCTATATGGGGCTAGTTGAGTTTGGAGTTGGGTTAATACCAGGTGGCGGAGGAACAAAGGAGCTATATCTGAAGCAACTTCGAAATATGCCTAAAGGGATTCATTTCGACTTAACAAAAGTGGCAAATGACGTATTTGAAAAAGTTGCTATGGCTAAAGTATCAACTTCGGCTGCCGAAGCTCGTGATAATGGCTACTTGGATCAAAGAGACAAAATTAGTGTTAATCCTGATCACCTTTTATATGATGCGAAGGAAAATGTGTTAGCTCTTGCGAAGTCTGGTTACCGAGCACCAATACGTGAAAAGATTCCGGTTGTAGGTGATCCTGGCTATGCAGCAATGCTTTTGGGAGTTAAGTCATTACAGCTCAGTGGGTATGCATCAGAACATGATGTTAAGATTGCAGAAAAGCTAGCATATGTTTTATCTGGTGGAAGGATCAAAGAAGGAACAAAGATTGATGAGCAGGTCATGCTTGATCTAGAAAGAGAAGCATTTTTAAGTTTAATCGGAGAGCCTAAAACACAACAACGGATGCAGCACATGCTAGTAAAAGGGAAACCATTACGTAATTAATGAAAAAGGGGGAAACATTGTGAAGGAAGCAGTCATTGTTGCAGGTGCAAGGACCCCTGTAGGAAAAGCAAAAAAAGGATCGCTTGCCAATTCTAGACCGGATGATTTGGCAGCGATAACAATAAAGGAAACCTTAAAACGAGCAGGGGATTACGATGGAAATATCGATGATGTCATAATTGGCTGTGCAATGCCTGAAGCAGAACAGGGAATGAATATGGCGCGTAATATCGCTGGGCTTGCAGGCCTGAAGCATGACGTACCAGGGATTACAATTAATCGCTACTGTTCCTCGGGATTACAAAGTATAGCGTATGCAGCTGAACGAATTATGGTAGGTGCTAGTGACACGATAATAGCTGGTGGAGCAGAATCAATGAGTCTAATCCCGATGGCTGGCCATGTCATTAAGCCTAATTCAAAGCTTGTTCAGGATGCACCGGGATACTACATGGGAATGGGGCATACAGCCGAAGAAGTAGCAAATCGTTTCAACATCTCCAGAGAAGATCAGGATGCGTTTGCTGTTCGTAGTCATGAGCGTGCAGGGAAAGCGCTAAAAGAAGGAAAGTTTAAGGATGAAATTGTTCCAGTAGAAGTTATTCACCGTTTTATTAACGCCAAGCATAAGCCAGAAGAAAAGCAAATAACGTTTTCGATGGATGAAGGTGTGCGTGAAGGAACTTCAATGGATATTCTAAATAAATTGAAGCCAGCTTTTCATGTGCAGGGAACCGTTACAGCAGGCAATTCATCACAAATGAGTGATGGTGCAGCATCAGTACTTGTAATGGACCGTGAGAAAGCGGAAGCAGAAGGATTAAAACCCATTGTTAAATTTCGATCATTTGCAGTAGCTGGAGTAGAGCCGGAAATTATGGGGGTAGGTCCAGTAAAAGCCATTCCTAAAGCATTAAAAATTGCTGGACTTGAATTATCTGATATTGGTTTATTTGAGTTAAATGAAGCATTTGCTTCACAGTCAGTTCGAGTAATTGAAGCATTGGGTTTAGATATCGATAAAGTGAATGTAAACGGTGGAGCGATTGCTTTAGGGCATCCACTAGGAATGACTGGTACAAAGCTAACGTTAAGTTTAATGCATGAAATGAAGAGACAGCAAATACAATATGGAGTTGTAACGATGTGTATAGGTGGCGGAATGGGAGCCGCTGGAGTATTTGAACTAATTTGAACTACTCGATGACTAGGAAACGATTAATTTAAGATAATCACATCGGTATTTCAGAAAAAATAAAGAAGGGATAGATGAAAATGAGTGAAACGAAGGAGAAGGTGTTTAAAGGTGGCGGTTTTTTAGTAGAAGATTTATCGAGTGATGATGTAATAACACCGGAAGATTTTACAGAAGAACATAAGATGATTGCAAAAACGACAGAAGAATTCGTATCCGGTGAAGTCCTTCCGAAATTAGAGAATTTGGAGAATCATGAGTTTGAACATTCCGTGGATTTATTAAAGAAAGCAGGAGAATTAGGATTACTTGGAGCCGATGTTCCGGAAGAGTATGGCGGGTTAGGATTAGATAAAATTAGTTCGTCACTAATTACAGAGAAATTTTCACGCGCTGGTGGTTTTTCTGTAACACATGGTGCCCATGTCGGCATCGGTTCTTTACCAATTGTTTTCTTTGGAAACGAACAACAAAAACAAACCTATTTACCTAAACTGGCAACTGGAGAATTGTTAGCTGCATATGCATTGACAGAGCCTAGCTCTGGTTCCGATGCGCTCGGTGCAAAAACAACAGCAAAATTAAATGAAGCCGGAACACACTATATACTAAATGGTGAAAAGCAATGGATCACCAATTCAGCCTTTGCAGATGTATTTGTTGTATACGCAAAAATTGATGGTGAGCACTTTTCAGCGTTTATTGTGGAAAGGGACTTTCCAGGTGTATCTACCGGACCGGAAGAAAAGAAAATGGGGATAAAGAGTTCCTCTACGCGTACATTAATCTTGGAAGATGCTGAAGTTCCAGTAGAAAATTTATTAGGAGAAAAGGGACGTGGCCATATTATAGCGTTCAATATTTTAAATGTAGGGCGTTATAAGCTAGCTATTGGCGGAGTTGGTGGTTCAAAGCGGGCGCTGGAATTAGCTGTAAAATATGTGAATGAGCGTAAGCAATTTAATACACCAATCTCCAGCTTCTCTTTAACACAAGAAAAACTAGCTACGATTGCTGCAGAGACGTATGCGAATGAAAGCTCTGTTTACCGAACCGTCGGATTGTTCGAACAGCGTATGGGAGCTTTAACACAAGAACAATTAAATGATGGTAGAGAAGTGGCACGAGCTATTGCAGAGTATCAGATTGAATGTTCCATGAATAAATATACGTGTACGGAATTACTAGATTATGCGGCAGATGAAGCAGTTCAAATGCATGGTGGATATGGATTTATGCAAGAATATGAAGTGGAACGTATCTATCGTGACTCGCGAATAAATCGTATTTTTGAGGGAACTAACGAAATTAATCGTTTACTCGTTCCAGGCACATTATTGAAAAAGGCGATGAAAGGCGAGCTACCACTTCTTCAAAAAGCACAGGCACTCCAAGAAGAGCTGATGATGCTTATGCCGGAAGAGGTAGGTACTGAAACACTTGAGCAAGAAAAGCATCTACTGAAAAATGCGAAGAAAATTGTCTTACTTGGTGCAGGGCTTGCAGCTCAAAAATATATGCAAAAAATAGAAAAAGAACAAGAAATATTAGTGAATTTAGCAGATATGGTAGCTGAGGTTTACAATATGGAAGCTGCTATTCTACGTACTGAAAAGGCAATTAAAAAAGATGGAGAAGCAAAGCATAAACAAAAGCTACTCTATACGCAAGTATTCGTACAAGAAGCATTTAATCGTATAGAAGCTGATGCAAAAGAAACATTAATTGCTGTAGAAGAAGGAGATACACTAAGAATGATATTATCTTCATTACGGAAGCTAACTCGCCATACGCCTACAAATGTAATTGCCAAGAAACGAGAAATAGCAAAGCAAATTATTAAAGAAGAAAAATATGTGTTGTAATATCATGCTGAGACAACAGCCCATTAAATGAACGAAACATCGAGACTAAGACAAAAGAATGAAGAAACAATTAAAAACGAACGATGTGGTACCACCCCCCCTGAAGTTAGAGTGAAAAACTAATTTCAGGGGGGGTTTGTGGCTAAATATAGTGAAGAATATAAAGTGAAGGTTGTGAACTACTAAGACTAGAGAATGCCTACTTAAAAAAGCTAAAAGCTTTTCGGGAGAATCCGAATGCCTTCTACGAAAAGCACAGGCAAAGGTGGCATTCGAACTCAAAGAAGAAGGATTCCGATTAAAAGATATTTTTCCTATTGTGGGTATTCCTGATGCAACCTATCACTATCATGTGAAAACATGTAAGAAGGCACATATACTTCAGAAATCTTCCGGCATTATCTTCTTCAATCGTTGTACAAAACCTGATTCTCGAGCAACATTGCGAAGTTCAGAAATAGATATATATCGAGCACACGCTTTACAAACGAGTCAAAATGATATTGCTTAGCCATACGTAATCCCTCCAAATTATTCCATTTATAATGTCAGAATAACGAATAACTTTTTAGGTTTTAAAATATCCTGCTTAACTTGACGGCTATGTGCTGTGCCCGCGGAAAGAGCGTATAGTTTCACGGTGCGGCGATAATACCTCTATTGATAACATGATTATTCGCATTTTGAGTAAAGAAGTTGTGTTTTGTCCCTGCCTCAGTGTTTCGTTTGGTTTGTATTAATTTGAAATTCCGCCTTCACCCATTTTATTTTGTATAAGTTAAAAAGTTCGATATCATCCCTAATTTAGTTATAACTTTATCGTAGATCCCTCATAAACAATCAGTTCACTTTTGTTTTTGGTTGGTGAAGTACAATATGATGAAAGGGGCGATGTTCTAGTGTCTAATTGCCGAGAGGATGGCGGAGATGCCTGTGGGAATAGCATGAGCGAAAGATCTCGCAGGTAGTAAACATAAGATACGGAAAAAGTTGACTCTGGGACCATGGCAAGCCTTCGACAGGAACCAATTTTTCAATGTTAACCAGAGACATGACTTTCGAATCAGACCATCACTTTTTATAGGTCAACATTTTAGTCGAATTTACATCTGCTATTTTGCTATAATAAATCTATACTAGATTACAAAGGAGTGTCTACATGGCAGTCACCGTTTATTGGTATCCAAATTGTGGTACATGCAAAAAAGCAAAGAAATGGTTGGATGATCATCAGGTTAAATATCAGTTAATTCATATTGTTGAATCTCCACCGAAAAAAGAAGAATTATTAGATCTGTTTGATAAAAGTGAGCTTCCTGCCAAAAAGTTTTTTAATACAAGCGGAAAAAAATATCGAGAACTAAATATCAAGGATAAAATAAAAGATGCATCTGATGAAGAGATGGCAACAATATTGGCCACCGATGGCATGCTAATTAAGCGTCCAATTGTCGCAGATGACTCAAAAGTAACAGTCGGTTTTAAAGAGGAGATGTTTGAAAATACGTGGCTTTAATTTCTCTTTGAACAGAGCATGTTTAGGATAGACTTACGTAAAATAACAGACATAAAGAAACGTCCAAAATAAGACATGTATTTATGGACTTTTGGAAAAAACCGTATGAACAAATAATATGAAAAGTTAAAAAGAAATACTGGATAATTGCGCGTATACCTTGTATAGTAAAAGTGAATTACATATTGGAGGGGATAGTTTGAGCGTACCTAAAGAATTATTATACTCAAAAGAACATGAATGGGTAAAAAAAGAAGATGGAAAAGTTCGTATTGGGATTACTGATTTTGCTCAGGATGAATTAGGAGATATTGTGTTCGTAGAGCTCCCTGAACCTGGTGATGAATTAGAAGTAAATGAACCATTTGGTAGTGTAGAATCAGTGAAAACAGTTTCTGAATTATATGCTCCAATTAGCGGTAAGGTTATTGAAGTGAATGAAGAGCTAGAGGATAGCCCTGAATTCGTAAATGAATCTCCTTACGAGAAAGCTTGGATGGTCGTGATTGAACCATCTGAAGAGACAGAGTTTGATGATTTATTATCTGCTGATGCATATGATGAGATCGTAAATCAAGACTAATTGCATATCAGAAAAATAAATGGCTGATAAACAACCTTTGGTTGGAATCAGCCATGTTTTTACAGCTATACTAATTGCTCAACATTACGAATTGGACGTATCACTAAATAACTACATTTCATCATATAATAAAGGAAACTCACATTTCGAAAAGACAACTACTGATAACATAGTAGAAGTGAGCGATATTAAAACCTTCCGCTTGATTTACTGAGGAGTGCTATGTGATGATAACTGACGAATTAGAAAAAATTATTATCGTAGAAGGCTTAACAGATAAAAAGCAAATTAGAAAGGTTATTACTGACGATGTAACGATTATATGTACGAATGGAACATTAGGTGTTGAACGATTCGATCAAATGTTAGAGGATTACGCATTAGATGATAAAGACGTCTACATTTTAGTAGATGAGGATGAATCAGGCCAAAAACTGCGAAAGCAATTGGCAAGAGAACTACCACATGCAGAACACATCTATGTTAGTAGTGAATATCGAGAAGTGGCAACAACTCCTGAAAATATTTTAGCTCAAGTATTAGTGAGTAAACGAATCGCTGTTAATCCGATTTTCTTAATCTAAACAAGGTGTAAAAGTAATGGGTAGGACTTAGCAAGCACTATGAATTAGTTTAAATAAGGTGATATGTTTGCAACAAATTACAGCCGAACTTTTGAAAAGAGACCACTACCTTCTTTATATATTTACTCCTTTTTGTGGTACGTGCAATTTAGCAAGGTCCATGCTAAAGAAAATTGAGTCTGTACATCAAGAAGACATTTTTTATGAGATGAATGCATCCTTGTATCCAGAATTTATGCAGGATAATCAAATAGAAAGTGTACCGTGTCTTGTTGTTAAGAAGGATAATCGAATTGTAGAAAAAGTGTACGCATTTCATTCCATACCTAATATTTATCGATATTTATTAGATTATAAGCCGGAAATGTTTAAGAATAGTTAGCTGAAAATCGTTGACATTGTTTATACAGCATGCTAATATATCTTTTATCGTAATTAAATAGTTGAAAACTCTTATCTTGAGCGGTGGAGGGACTGGCCCTATGAAACCGCGGCAACCTTCAAGCTATCATGCTTGAAAGGTGCTAATTCCTGCAAAGCCTAGGCTTTGATAGATGAGGGGACGAAAAGGCAAACAAACGTCTTTCTGTTCTCTTACAGAAAGGCGTTTTTAATTGTATTTAAGGACATAATACAAATGTATGTAAATAAAAGGAGGATTACGTGTGATATCGATACAGGGTTTGAGTAAGGTCTTTACTTCAAACAAAAGCAATACAGCAGCTGTAGATAATTTGACCCTTTCGATTGATCAAGGAGACATCTTTGGTGTTATTGGTTATAGCGGAGCGGGTAAAAGTACGTTCGTTCGATTATTAAATCGCCTTGAAGAACCAACCAGTGGTCGAATTACAATGAATGACAAGGAAATTACGACATTAAATAAACGAGAACTTCGATTAGTAAGGCAAGATATTGGGATGGTATTCCAGCATTTTAATTTGCTCTGGTCGCGAACTGTTGCCGATAATATTGCTTTTCCTTTGGAAATAGCTGGGATTCCTAAAGCGGAAAGGGATAATCGTGTAAAAACATTGATTGAGCTAGTTGGGTTAACGGGAAAAGAAACATCCTACCCCGCCCAGCTAAGTGGTGGTCAGAAGCAGCGAGTCGGTATTGCACGTGCCTTGGCAAATAAGCCAAAGGTTTTATTATGTGATGAAGCAACTTCGGCACTTGACCCAGAAACGACGAACGCAATATTAGATTTACTTGTTAATATTAATAAAAATTTAGGGTTAACTATTATTCTTATTACACATGAAATGCAAGTGATTCGAAAAATATGTAATCAAGTTGCTGTTATGGAAAATGGAAAGATTGTAGAACAAGGGAATGTACTCGATGTGTTTCTACATCCAAAGCAAACTGTTACTAAAAAGTTCGTCAAACAAATTATGGGGTCTGACGAGGAAGATAGTGATATATCACATGTTATGAACCGTTATCAAAATGGAAAGCTAATCAGACTTCATTTTGTTGGAGAAACAACGAACGACGCATTAATTAGTCAAATTATAAAAAAATATGGTGTGGACATTAGCATTTTACAAGGGAAAATAACGCAAACACAGGCTGGTGCCTATGGAACCTTATTTATTCAAATGGACGGTAATGAAAAAGATATGAACAAAGCTATTTCGTTTGTTCGTGAAGAAACCTCCGTAGAATTGGAGGTTATCCACGATGCTAACTAATTTATTACCAAATATTAAAGTAGAAGATTTTATAGAAGCAACTTATGAGACTTTTTATATGACGATCATTGCTTTAGTTGGAACGTTTATTATTGGGTTATTGTTAGGATTGCTTCTATTCCTTACTCAAAAAGGTGGAATTTGGCAGAATAAGTTATTAAATCTTGTTATAGCGACGGTAGTAAATGTATTTCGAGCTATTCCCTTTATTATATTGATTTTGTTGCTTTTCCCGTTTACTAACTTTTTAATTGGAACTATCCGTGGTCCAAACGCGGCGTTACCAGCATTAATTATTGGTGCAGCTCCATTTTATGGAAGGCTTGTAGAAATAGCACTGAGAGAGGTTGATAAAGGTGTCGTTGAGGCTGCAAAGGCAATGGGAGCAAAGACCAGTACGATTATTTTTAAAGTATTGTTACCTGAATCAATGCCAGCACTGATCTCGGGTATTACGGTAACAGCTATTGCATTAATTGGTTATACAGCGATGGCAGGTGCAATTGGTGCAGGTGGATTAGGCAGCTACGCCTACTACTCTGGCTTTCAACGTAGGGACTTTGATGTTGTACTTATATGTTCCATCATCATTGTATGCATTGTTTTTCTATTTCAATTTATTGGCGATTATGTATCAAGAAAGTTAGACAAAAGATAAGAACGATATAAAATGAACAAGTTAAGAGGAGCGAATAAAATGAAAAAATTGTGGTTATCCGTGTTAATTATTATAAGTTTAGGATTTGTGTTAGCTGCATGCGGCGGAGATGATGAAGCTTCCTCCGATGCAAATACGATTAAAGTAGGCGCTTCTAGCACACCTCACGCTGAAATTCTTGAAGAGGCTAAGCCATTATTAAAAGAAGAAGGCATTACATTAGAAATAACTGAATATGAGGATTACGTATTACCGAATGATGACTTAGCTAATGGAGAAATAGACGCTAATTATTTTCAACATATTCCGTATTTAGAGCAAACAATAAGTGATACTGGATATAAGTTGGATTATATCGATGGAATTCATATTGAACCCATTGGTGTCTATTCCAAAGGCATTTCGAGTATAGAGGAGATTCCAGAAGGAACAGAAGTAGTCTTAAGTAATTCTGTGTCTGATCGTGGTCGTGTACTAGGTTTATTTGAAAAGAATGGGATAATAAAATTGGCAGATGGAGTAAAGACATCAGAAGCAACGCTTGATGATATTACTGAAAACCCTAAGAATTTAACGTTTTCACCAGATTATGACCCAGCACTTTTACCAGAAATTTATGAAACAGATGAAGAATCATTAGTAGTCATAAACACAAATTATGCTATTGGTGCAGGGTTAATCCCAACTGACGATGCATTATTCATAGAAGATGAGGATTCACCATATGTTAATGTTATCGCAGTAAGAGCAGAGGATAAGGACAATAAAGCATTAAATAAACTTGTAGACGTACTACATTCTGAAAAAATTCAGAAGTTTATTGAAGAAGAATACGAAGGTGCAGTCGTACCTGTTGGCGACAAAAAATAAGCAGACTAACGTTTTAAAAAAATTACTTTTAACAAAGTGAATATCAACAAGACATTGATCCAGCAGTTTGATGTAATAGCTTTTATGAAGAATAGGGAGTATATGTGCGTTATCAGTAGAAACTGTATGAGGATGTTTATTTGGCTTAAATAACCGTTAAATACTGATCAATAAACTGAATAATACGTTTAAATTCGTTTTGTTTTGGGAATCACCTCTGTGTTAACCTTATTATTGTCATAAAATAAGAAAGGATGATTCCCTATCAATAGCGGAATAGAAATGAATTACACTTCTGAAATGGAGAAGGCTATGCAACAGACGCATCATATCGGATTTGCTGAGTATGAAAGAAAGTTAGAAAAGCGATTGGCAATTGAAAAAAAGCGTCAGCAAGAGCATGAGAAGTGTAAGCATTTTGCTGCTGAGTATGACGGACTCATGAAAAAATAATGAAATCGACTGAGAAAGTAAAGCGTTATTTAGAAATATAGATGAGAAAATAAAAGGTACGTATGTACAATAAGCATACGTACCTTTTATTTTTGATGATAATTGGGTATGCATGATATCCTATTAAATAAAGGATTTATTATACAATACTGACTCTGTTTAAAAGAGTTGATAATAAATTCTAAATGCTTTAAGATTGTAATGAGAATAAAGTGAGAATGAATCTTGCATTCATTTCAAAGTAACAATAAAACTAATTGTATTTGGAGGTATCGATATGGCAGGATCAACATTAGAAATTAAGAATCTACATGTCTCAATTGAGGATAAAGAAATATTAAAAGGTGTAGACCTTACAATAAAAGGTGGAGAATTCCACGCAGTAATGGGACCAAATGGTACAGGGAAGTCTACATTAGCTTCTGCAATTATGGGACATCCGAAGTATGAGATTACAGAAGGGTCTGTTCTATTAGATGGTGAAGATGTATTAGAAATGGAAGTTGATGAACGTGCTCGTGCTGGGCTATTCCTCGCTATGCAATATCCAAGTGAGATCAGTGGAGTAACTACTTCTGATTTCCTTCGCTCATCTATAAATGCTCGCCGTGGTGAAGGTAATGAAATCTCATTAATGAATTTCATTAAAGAAATGGATAGTGCGCTTGACTATCTTGACATTGATAAAAACATGGCACAACGATACTTAAACGAAGGATTCTCCGGTGGAGAGAAGAAGCGTAATGAAATCCTTCAATTATTACTATTAAAACCAGAAATCGCAATTCTAGACGAAATTGATTCTGGATTGGACATTGATGCGCTTAAGATTGTATCAAAAGGTATTAACAGGCTACGTGATGAGAACTTCGGTTGCTTAATTATTACGCACTATCAGCGTCTATTGAACTATATTACACCTGACAAAGTACATGTAATGATGCAAGGTCGAGTGGTTAAGTCTGGTGGACCAGAGTTAGCGAAACGCCTTGAGGCTGAAGGTTATGAGTGGATTAAAGAAGAGCTTGGTATCGAAGACGAAACTGTTGAGCAAAAAGCGTAAGTAAGGAGGGGTACTACTATGACTGTTGAAACAAAGCTGCCATACGATAAAGAATATATTGATCAGTTTTCCAAGGAAAGAAATGAACCGGAATGGATGCTGGAATTGCGCCTTCAAGCACTAGAACAAGCGGACGCTCTAGAATTACCAAAGCCTGATAAAACTAAAATTGGAAAATGGAATTTTAGCCAGTTTAAACACACGGCTACTGGTGCTGCTATTCAGTCGCTAAAAGAACTTCCAAATGAACTTCAGGAATTCTTGGATCAGGAAAATGCTCCAGAAAACCTCTTAATTCAACGAAACCATTCGGTTGCTTATAATACACTAAGCAAAGAATTGAAAGATAAAGGAGTAATTTTTACAGATATCTTTACAGCGCTGCAGAAGCATGATGATCTAGTGAAACGCTATTATATGAAGGATGCAGTATCAATTGATGAACATCGCTTAACTGCATTACATGCTGCTTTAATGAATGGTGGGGTCTTTGTATACGTTCCGAAAAACGTTGAAGTAGAAGTTCCTCTACAAACTATTTTTTGGCAGGAAGATCCTGAAGTAGCGTTATTTAATCATGTACTTGTCGTAGCTGATGAGGGTAGTTCGTTAACTTATGTAGAGAATTATTTCTCACATAATGAGAAGGAAGCTACAGTTGCTAATGTAGTAACAGAGGTTATTGCACAAGATAATGCGAAAATTTCCTTTGGTGCTGTGGATAACTTTGCTCATGGAACAACGGCATATAATAATCGTCGCGGTGTTGCTTATCGTGATGCAACAGTTGATTGGGCATTAGGACAGATGAATGACGGGAATACCGTTTCTGAGAATATCACACACTTAGTTGGTGAAAATTCACTTTCTAATGCCAAAACGGTATCCGTCGGCCGTGGTGATCAAACACAAAACTTCACTGCGAAAATTGTTCACTTTGGTAAGAATTCCGAGGGCTACATTTTACAGCATGGCGTTATGAAAGATAAATCTACTTCTATTTTTAATGGAATTGGTAAAATTGAGCATGGTGCTTCTAAAGCAAACGCGGAGCAAGAATCTCGTGTACTTATGCTAAGTGAAAAAGCTCGCGGAGATGCGAATCCAATTCTCTTAATAGATGAAGATGACGTTACAGCTGGTCACGCTGCTTCTGTTGGTCGAGTTGACCCAATTCAGCTATATTATCTTATGAGTCGTGGAATTACGCAAGAGGAAGCTGAACGTTTAATTATACATGGCTTCTTGGCTCCAGTTGTAAATCAATTACCAATTGAAGCTGTAAAAAATCAATTAACGCAGGTAATTGAAAGGAAGGTTTACTAATGGATGTAAAGGCCATTCGAGAACAGTTTCCGATACTCAATCAGGAAGTGAATGGTCATCCTTTTGTTTATTTAGATTCTTCAGCAACTTCACAGAAACCAAAAGCTGTTATTGAAGCTGTAGATACCTATTATCGAAACTATAATTCCAATGTACATCGTGGTGTGCATACACTGGGAACAAAAGCAACGGAGGCTTATGAAGGGGCACGCGAAAAAGTTCGACGTTTTATTCATGCGAGTAGTACAGCTGAAGTGATTTTCACACGTGGAACTACTACTTCAATTAACACTGTTGCATACAGTTATGCAAGAGCAAATCTAAAGCCAGGGGATGAGATTGTTATTACGCCAATGGAGCATCATAGTAATATCATTCCTTGGCAACAGGCTGCTAAAGCTACAGGTGCTACATTAAAATATATTCCGTTACAGGAGGATGGCACGATTAGCTTGGATGCTGTTCGGCAAACAGTAACAAATCAAACCAAACTTGTCGCTATAACTCATATCTCTAATGTACTTGGTACTGTGAATCCAATTAAGGAAATTGCAAGAATTGCGCATGATCATGGTGCCGTCATACTGATCGATGGTGCACAGGGTGCCCCGCATATGAAGGTTGATGTTCAAGATTTGGACTGCGATTTTTATACATTTTCTGGTCATAAAATGGGAGCACCAACAGGGATAGGTGTTATGTACGGAAAAAAAGAACTACTTGAAAATATGGAGCCAGTTGAATTTGGTGGGGAAATGATTGACTTTGTAAACCTTTATGATTCCACCTGGAAGGAGCTTCCTTGGAAATTTGAAGGGGGAACACCAATTATCGCTGGTGCTATCGGTTTAGGAGCAGCAATTGACTTTCTTAACCAAGTCGGTATGGAGGAAATTACTGCGCATGAACAAAAATTAGCTGATTATGCCATGCAGCAAATGAAAACAATAGATGGAATAAAGATCTATGGTCCAGAAAAACGGGCTGCATTGGTTACGTTTAATCTAGAGGATGTTCACCCTCATGATACTGCAACGGTTCTAGATGCAGAAGGAATTGCTGTGCGCGCAGGTCATCATTGTGCGCAACCATTAATGCGTTGGCTTGATGTGACAGCAACTGCGAGAGCAAGCTTTTATATGTACAACACAGAGAAGGACATTGATCGGTTAATCGATGGACTTCAAATAACAAAGGAGTATTTTGGTAATGTCTTCTAATAACCTTGATACACTTTACAGACAAGTTATAATGGATCACTATAAGAACCCACGTAACAAAGGAAGTTTGGAAGGAGACATATTAACTGTCGATATGAACAATCCTACTTGTGGGGATCGTATTCAACTTCAAATGCAGGTAAAAGATGGTGTCGTAGAAGATGCGAAGTTTGATGGAGAAGGATGTTCTATAAGCATGGCTTCGGCTTCCATGATGACACAAGCTATTAAAGGTAAAAAAGTAGATGACGCATTGGAAATGTCCAGTCTCTTTTCAAAAATGATGCTGGGAGAAGATGTTGATACGGATAAGTTAGATTTAGGAGATATTCAGGCACTTCAAGGTGTATCGAAATTTCCTGCACGTATTAAATGTGCAACTCTTTCCTGGAAAGCAATGGAAAAGGGTGTAAAAGAGTAATAATAAGGTAATTGCTATTTCTCTATTAGCTTTATACTTATACCTGAAGGAGGGTTTATCAATGGCAAAAAACATGCCGGAAATCGAAGAGTATAAATATGGATTTCATGATCGTGATGTCTCGGTTTTTCGTTCAGGCAAAGGTCTTACTCGCGAAGTAGTTGAAGAAATTTCAAAAATGAAAGAAGAGCCGCAATGGATGCTTGACTATCGTTTAAAAGCACTTGAGCATTTCTACGAGCGCCCAATGCCGCAATGGGGTGGCGATCTATCTGAACTAAATTTCGATGAAATTGTGTACTATGTAAAGCCATCAGAAAGACAAGGAAGAACTTGGGATGAAGTACCAGACGAAATCAAACAGACATTTGATAAATTAGGAATTCCTGAGGCCGAACAAAAATACTTGGCAGGTGTATCTGCACAGTATGAATCTGAGGTTGTATATCACAGTTTAAAAGAAGATCTAGAAGAGCTAGGAATTGTGTTTAAAGATACAGATACTGCTCTTAAAGAAAATGAAGAACTCTTTAAAGAATATTTCGGGAAAGTTATTCCTGCTACGGATAATAAATTTGCAGCGTTAAATTCAGCAGTTTGGTCAGGTGGATCTTTCATTTATGTACCAAAAGGTGTTCAGACTTCAACACCTCTACAAGCGTATTTCCGTATTAACTCGGAAAATATGGGACAATTCGAAAGAACATTGATCATTGTCGATGAAGGTGCATCTGTGCATTATGTTGAAGGATGTACTGCACCAGTGTATACAACGAATTCCTTGCATAGTGCGGTAGTTGAAATTTTCGTTAAGAAAGATGGGTATTGCCGCTATACAACTATCCAAAACTGGGCAAACAATGTATATAATCTAGTTACCAAGCGTGCGACTTGTGATGCGAACGCAACGATGGAATGGATTGATGGTAATATTGGCTCGAAGTTAACAATGAAATATCCAGCAGTTCTACTAAAAGGAGAAGGTGCACGTGGAATGACGTTATCTATCGCACTTGCTGGTAAAGGTCAGCTACAGGATGCTGGTGCAAAAATGCATCACTTAGCACCAAATACGTCATCGTCCATTGTTTCAAAATCTATTTCGAAGCATGGTGGTAAGGTATCTTACCGTGGCCTTGTTCACTTTGGAAGAAAAGCAACAGGTGCCCGCTCTAACATTGAATGTGATACGCTAATTATGGATAACGAATCGACTTCTGATACAATTCCATACAATGAAATTAATAATGACAATATTTCATTGGAGCACGAAGCAAAAGTGTCCAAAGTATCCGAAGAGCAGCTTTTTTACTTGATGAGCCGTGGCTTATCTGAAGAAGAAGCTACAGAAATGATTGTAATGGGCTTCATTGAGCCATTTACAAAAGAACTTCCAATGGAATATGCAGTCGAAATGAACCGTCTTATCAAGTTTGAAATGGAAGGTAGTATAGGATAGTTAAATCCTTTGCTATATAAGGTTTTTAGTACGAGGGATAAGCAAATGATAACGACCTTGATAACGTTATTCGTTTAAAAAGCTTATTGCCTCGTGCTTTTTTTCTTTATATAAATGATCATAAGTGTTTATAGTTTCTTGGACATTATCAGGGTGCATAAGTGACTTTAATACAAAAACATCTACTTTTCTATTGGCTAAAAAAGAAGCATAACTATGACGTAGATCATGTGGACTGTATTCAGGGACCGCTCCTTTAAATGCTAAATGGAATGTTTTGTAGGCGACGGGGGTCATTCCTCCAAATACTTGATAACCTTCGTTAAAACCATACATTTTCTGTTGTTGTTCCACTTTAATTTCTTCTAACATTTCTACTAGAAAATCTGCTAATGGAACGACATCTTCACTAGCTTCTGTCTTGGGAGGTCCAAAATTTTTTGTGTCATAGTCGTAAGTTTTATTAATGTTCGCTTCTTCAATTCAGAGGGTCTTTAAAATCACTTAATAAAAATGCTATCACCAAGCTTGTACAGCATCATATGGCACACACTACGTGGGATATAATGGACGTCCATAATTACCATAAAAATGGCAATGGTTGGTCTGGAATTGGGTATAACTTTAGTATTGAATTTGACGGTACAATCTATGTAGGTAGAGGATTTAACCAAGGTGCGCATTGCTTAGGTTATAATGACACTACAATTGGAATCGGCTACCAAGGATATTTTGACAAACAACAAATGACAGATGCCCAATTAAGAGCAGGAAATGCATTAAACGCATGGCTAATCGATCAGCCACCTCATGGACAAGCTAATGAAATCGTTGGACATGGTGACTTAGGTAATACAGCATGTCAGGTAAAAACTTTAGACTGTCAGAACTTAAAAAAGGAGTTTCGGGTGGAACAGTTGAAGCACCTAACCAACAAGTGGGCTCTGAAACAGTAACTAATGGATCTATTGTTGATTACCTTAGTAGTATTGACAAAAACTCTAGCTTTAGCGCAAGAAAAAAATATGCTGCAGATTATGGTATTAAAGGTTATAAAGGTATAGCTAAACAAAACACTACATTGCTTAAAAAAATGTGTAAGGGTAAACCATCTAAACCAAAAGCAAGTTATATTGGTAAACGAGTGGAGTCCAAACATAATGGACAGTTACAATTTTACAAAAAGCCTAGCTGGTCAGATAAGCACGTAGCTGGTTACCTTAAAAAGGTTATGGATTCCCTACTATTGTAGATAAGGTTAAGGTTGGAAAGGATATCAATACAAGGTTAAAATAGTAAAGGACACATTTATTACGTAACAGCTAGCAAAAAATATGTGAGGATTGAATAGCTCGCTTCTGTAAACATATCGAATAAATAGATATATCTATAGAAAAGGAATCAGCTAATTAACTGATTCCTTTGTACGTTATAAGCGGGTATATGTATTATTTAATTTAAGTTATGAATATACTCTATACTAATAATCAAAATTCACTAGGTTGTGATAATGTAAGAATTGCTAGTAACGATCCAAATGTCCAAATGATTAAAACGAATGAAATTGTTATCCAATACAAATTTACTTTTACTGATTCTTGATTTTTAATTTTTTCTATGGTTGAGAAAATATTAATACAAAATATTGTTGAGGTTATAGGTAACAATATAACTCCATAAAAAGCAACGATTTGTAAAACTATCATAGCTAACACCTATTTAATAAATTTTCTTAATTATAGCATAAACATATACGGGGCATCAAATGCCCCGTTATCAATTATAGTATTCTATTAATTGGTATCACCGTATTTATAATTATAGCCTACGTAAGTTACATCTCCTCCATAATATTTTTAGTCATTTCCCTTAGTTCATCTGGTGTATATTCAATAATTCCAGATTTGCCACGACTGAGCCACTTTTAAGAAGTCATTCCCACTCTTTTCACATCGACATGATACTGCGTGTACATCTTCTTTTTAGTCTCTATGGTTTCTTTATTTAATTGTTCTATATTCGCATCAATCATACTGATGTAGATATTTGCCATATAAAAATCCTCAACAAGTTTCTTGTCTTGTTCATAAACTTTTATGGCCACTGGTATTACAATAAAATCCTGTATTAGCTGTTTTAATTCTGTGTTCATGTGATCATTCCTTGTAATAAAAATAAATCATAAGTGCAATTAGCAACTTTAGGGTAATTATTGGGTTTCTCAGTAACTAATATTGTTCCATTAGAATAAGATTTCACGAGAACATCGATTAATTTCATGTTCATTATTTTAGTCACGCCTTGAATCCAGCCACTTGTCTCAACTTTTCCACTTCTAGACAAGATGGTTAAAGTTTTGTAATTTTCGCTGTAGCAATAGATGAATTATGTATAGTCCATTATGTAGAGTTTTACTTTAGTTTCATTGGGTAATTTTAGTTTAATAATATCTATTTCTTGTTTACATTCAGCGGTTATGTCTATCATCTTTACTCCATCCTCTTAATTAAAGAACATTCGTTCTTATTATATGCAATGATTAAGGTTTTATAACTATTTTTGTGGGTTCAGTTAAAAGGAAATCACTGTTCTTAGTTGGATGGAGCTTTATTTCATTTTTATGGTTTTGATAAAATTCATACAACTTTAAAGTATTATCAAGTGTAATGCTTCCAATATCAATCTGCCCCCTCCTAATTCTGGAAGTAGTACTTTTAGGATATATCTGTTTCTTTTCTGATCTTATAATCATTAATACCAGATTTAATCAAATTTAATGGTCTATATAATCTATTCTTGATAGGAGAGATTATAATTTTCCATTATTTTGCTTTTAATAGAACAAAAGTTCGTGTATAATACAGGAACAAGTGTTCTTGTTGAATTATCCTATACATATGTGAGTATAGGAGGGATTAGAGGGGGAAGTTTATGCAGGAATTTTCTACTAATAAACTATTTAATTTAGATGAATTTAAAGCAATTTATTCTAATTCACTACAAAATCCATTAATTCAATCATTTTTAGATAATAATGATCACCTTTCTATTTTAAATCAATATATTAGTAATCCTACACAAGAGAACAAAGATTCATTAGATAGAGCCTTTCAAGAATTTTATACGAAAGTTAAAATGATAAATTATTTTTCTAAAACATTGTATTGGGAAGCTATCAACTTTGATAAGAAAATCAGATCTTCTAAATCTCGATTTATGCCTATCTTGGATGGGACAACCAGTGAAGACAACATCATTCCTAAACACCGATCAAATGAAAAGAACGTTGAGGAACAAGTTATAGAATCTTATGACTTACCACTAGTTGAAAGAATTGAAAATCCATCATTAAGAAAAGGAATCGAGAAATTAACCAATCGACAAAAAGAAGTCTTGCAACATATATACGGCTACAAAAATAGTACAAATGAAACTGCCTCCGAATTGAAAATTACTCAACAGGGTGTATCAAAAATTCATAAATCTGCAATTGCTCGTTTAAGAAAAGAGATGTTTAAAGAAAAGGGGAAATAGAAGATATATGACAGATTGGAAAAAATTGATTGAACGTTCACAACATGGGGATTTAAAAAGTATGATTGCTCTTATAGATAGATTCAAACCTAAAATTAGGAATTTACTAAAACAAACTTCTTATCAGGAAAGGGAAAATTTAGAACAAGAACTACTAATTATTTCAATTAATGTTATAAATTCATTTAATACAAAAAAAGTTCCTGGATTTTGGGAGTTTTTAAATAATGTAGATAATTAATATAAAATTTTTAATGGCATAGGTTGTATTTTTAAAATTTATTTCCCTTTATAGAGTATACAAAGTCAACAACTTTGAAGGGTGCAAAATTGTTGACTTTCACCCTAAAAACAATTGGATTGAAAGGATGGAGAGAATAATTATGAGTATTCCTAGTGGAACAGTTTTAAGACCTGGAGATTCAGGAGAATATGTACGTTTGTTGCAGGAAGCATTAGTAGATAATAACTTCTACCCAGATATTAATGCTTCGAACAATGGAGTAGATGGTATTTATGGACCAAACACAGAAGATGCGGTACGAAGGTATCAAGTTATGAATGGTTTATCAGTTGATGGGATTGCTGGTGCACAGACGCTACATTCACTCGGTCTATTAGATGGTAGTTCAGGTGGAGGGGTTGAAATTACATTACGTCCTGGTCATTCAGGAGCCGATGTTAGACGTCTGCAACAAGCTTTGGTAGACAATAATTTCTACCCTAATATAGAAGCATCTAATAATGGGGTAGATGGAGTTTACGGACCAAACACAGAAGATGCGGTACGTAGGTACCAGATCATGAATGGTTTAACAGTAGATGGAATAGCAGGTCTGCAAACACTAGCTTCTCTTGGACTGAGTGGTGGAGGTTCAGGCGGTTCTGGTTCTATTACAATCCGTGTAGGAGATAGAGGGGAAAATGTACGACTATTACAACAAGCATTAGTTGACAACAATTTCTATCCAGATATTAATGCAGCTAACTATGGTGTTGATGGAATTTATGGACCAGATACAGAGAATGCAGTACGTAGATTCCAAATTATGAAAGGATTATCGGTAGACGGAATAGCAGGTCCTCAAACATTAGGTGCTCTGGGAATCAGTGGAGGAGGGTCTGCAAGCTCAGGTAATTCTGGTTCTTATAGAGGGACCTTACGTCCAGGAGACTCGGGAGATGCAGTAAGACTATTACAGCAAGCATTAGTTGATAATAACTTTTATCCAGATATCAATGCTCCTGACAATGGAGTAGATGGAATTTACGGTCCTAAAACAAAAGATGCTGTACGCAGATACCAGATTATGAACGGGTTAGCAGTAGACGGAATAGCAGGCCCGCAAACACTAGCTTCTTTAGGGCTAAATGGTGGAAGTTCAGGAAACGGTGGCTCAGGAGAAGGTGGAGGAGAAATAGACTTTTCAGGTGGTCACTTTAAAGACATCACTATTTCACAGTTGTTTATTCCAAAGTGGAATTATAACCGCCCTGGTTATGGGATGAGCCCTAGGTATATTACTGTTCATGAAACAGCGAATACAGCTCCAGGTGCTACAGCTTTTATGCATGCGAATTATGTTCGAAATCCTAGCACTCTAACATCGTGGCATTTTACTGTTGATGATAGTGGAGTTATTTATCAACATCTCCCAACAAACGAAACGGGTTTTCATGCTGGTGATGGGGCTGGCGATGGTAATCGAAACAGTATTGGTATAGAGCTATGTGTAAATAGTTCGGGAAATTTTAATCAGACTAGGAAGAATGCAGCTGCATTAATTAGATCTCTTATGAATGAATTTGTTATCCCTATAGAAAATGTGGTTCCACATAATCATTGGAGTGGGAAAAACTGTCCAAAAAATCTTTTATATCAATTTGGACGGTTTCAAGATCAAATTATGGATTCCACCCCTCCTGACATCAAATCTTTTGAAGTGACTTCACCATTTGCCAATGTTAGTGAATGGTATTCATCAAGTGATAAAGAAAAAGGAACTACAATCAGTTTTGATACTGCATATGATGTTAAGATGGGCCCTCTTAGTGGACAATTAACAGGAGCTATTATTTTTGGTAACCCTGATAAAGTAAATTGGAAATTAGATTCCAGTAAAGTAGTAAAGGGAGAGTTTTTACAGGATAATTTTAATCAGGCAATAAATGCACTATTTCAATCTAGTTTGTTACCTTTCTTTAGCAGTGTCGCTGAAGCTAGGTCAGAACTTAGTAAAATATTATCTGAGAATATAAATAATAGTGTAGAAACACGTATATCTGGGCCAGATTTTCAATTCGATATAGGAAAGTTGTTCTTTGTAGATGTAACGTGGCTCCGAATGGAAGTACTACGTAAGAGTAGTACTAATGTATATGTGAATGAAAAAATAGAGTTAAAGGATATTGATTGGGATGACTATAGAGAAAAACTCCAACCGGGTTTAATTTTTGTTTTAATTTTAATTGCAGCAATACTGCTAAGAAATGGTTGGGCAATACAAAGAGTTATAGCATATCTTCGAAATCCTGCTACTATACCTGCATAATATATTTTGTGAAGAAAAAACCTATGATTAAATTACTTAATCATAGGTTTTTTAATAATAATTGCAGGAGATGATTTTGAAAGAACTCTGAGTTTATGATAAATTTGGAACTATTAATAAGTTAAGTAGAGAGGAGCAAAACATGAAATTTGTACATGTTTTATTATTATTTTTAATTTTAATTGCTATTAGCGGGTGTAATATTAATGGAGAAGATTCAAACCAATCCAAGCAAGAGAGTGATCCCGTTCTTATAGAGGATCATCAATTTGGTCTAGGTACTGAAGGTGAGGGTGAATTTTATAAGTATAAAAGTTTAAATGATATTGGTACATATGAAACAGGCCCAGTTGTTGTCAATCTAGAGAAGGTAGAGGTAGTGCGGGGGAGCTTTAACCAAGATTACTCTGAGGTATATAATGTTGAAGCCGACGAAACACTCGAAATGATAAATTTCCATATTAAATTCGAATTAAATAAAGAAATAGACGATTTCACGTTTAATCAGGAGCATCTCCACGTACTAACAGATAATAGTGAAAAGATTGAAAAGCCAAATGAACTGTTGAGTAGTGTCGTTCACGCATCTATTCTTAAGAGTCCTAAAGATAATAGCGAAAGATACTTGCGACAATTTTCGTTTCGATTGAAAGAATCTACTGCGGAAGAAATTGAAAAAGCAACGTTGATAATAGATCCACCTGTAGACAGTAGTGGTGAACCTTTAGGAGAAGCGATAGAGGTAGAAGTTGATTTTTCTAAAGATAATGATTAATACATACTGAAATTTAACTAATATTAGTAAATTATGATTTAAGATAAGAAGCCTTCAATAATGAGGCTTTCTTACTTATGCATGTTTTAATAATCTTATTTTTTTCTATACAAGAATAAATTTTATAACTCGGATTATTTATTCTTTTATGCTCTTGCCTCATCCAAGCAGCTATTCAAATTAAGACACAGATAACTCAGATACTAAGAAAGACAAAGGTCTTAGTGGTTTAATTGATGAAGCCCTAAATAGTAAAAGAAGGGTTTTAACGTCCTTCTTTTACTATCTTTGTATTGCGTGTTTAAGTGATAACTAAAATGATAATGATTTTATTAAAAAATACATTTCACATAAATTCATATAATGCAAAAACGTTGTTGTTTAGGCAAATGTATCATTTTGAATCATCATTTTCTCTATATGATAATAGAAATGGAAGGTTCTATCGGTTAATAATTGGGAACCTTTGTCACATCGATGTTTGTGGCAAGGGTTTTTATAATGGATTTTATGTTTGTGCCCAATTTGTGCTCTGATAGTTTTAAACGCTGCTTGTACAGGATTTACTTATGGATTGCATGTAGCCAATGGATTAATCACTTTGAATTTACAAAAAATTCTTGACATTGGAGTAGAAGCTGTATCTAAAGTTACTGATTATAAGATCGATCTACCTGTATTTTATTTGGTGATGGTGTAGGAGCAGTACCTGTAGAGTTTGAATAAAAAAACAAGTTTTTGTCCTAGTATTTGGCTTCAGACGGTGAATTGGGCAACAACTATATTGTTCAAACTGCAGTTGTCGAACAACAAACACTATGCCTGAATCGGGCCAGATTCTTGAAGAAGAAAAGGGGCATTAAACTTAGAAAGTAGAAATCTTATTTATATTTTGCTACGGGGGTACTTATGAAAATGAAAACTCACTATTATTTAGGTTGGTTTAACGATTTTTTTCCAAAGAACTTGAGTAGGGCTTTACAAGAGGATATAGTAGATAGAAAATCGCTTGTAATGATTAGCTCAAATCCATTTTTATATGAAGATGATGGTGCTACTGAACGATCGTGGCTTGATCAGGCTGACATTATATTTGATGAATATTATTTAATTAATTATCGCGTACAAAAGGAAGAGGCCCAAGTATTAATTCAAAATGCATCAACCATTTTCTTGTTGGGTGGAAACACCCTTAATCAAAATGACTTTTTGATGGAATATGAAATGTCGGATTTGATTAAAAAGAGTAAAGCCGTTGTGATGGGAGCAAGTGCTGGTGCAATCAACATGTCCGCAAAATGGTTATGCTCAAAAAGCCTTGGATATAAAGTTGAAATAAGCTCTGTTTACGACGGGATCGGCCTTGACGACTTTTCCGTCCTGTCACATTTTGATCTTGAAAATAACATTGCGCTGGTTCAAAGTGAACTGTCTCCCTTATCGGAACAAATGAATATTTATGCGTCGAACAAAGACTGCGCTGTCCGTATAAAGGGAGACAAAATCGACATTTTAGGCAAGGTGTATTTAATTTCCCAGTCAAAGATTCAGAAATTGGATGAGACGCTTTAGTTGTAATAAATGACTTTGATATACATAGATGTACAGAACGGTATTCTGCAAAAGGGCGCAGTTGTAGAATAAGGGCTGCGCTTCAAAAGGCCATTTAATTGAAGATCAAGGAGTGAATGAGTTGCCTAAAGATATTGTTATCCGAACAGCAAAAGCTGAAGATGCTTCAAGAATTTTACAAATACAAAAAGAGGTTGTACTAGAATGAACTTTCTTAACAACTGTTTCAGATGAATTTAATAAGACAGTAGAGCAGCAAAGGGATTGGATAGAAAATGTTTTGCATAATGATAAAGAAACTATGTATTTCTTGCTAATTTACCAGATGAAGTTCATATTCATACTCCCTTAAACACTGACGAAGGTATATTAGAATGGAAGTCAATTAATTGGATATTAGATTATGATAATAGGGGTGTAATGAGCAACTTAAAAAGATATCTACCAAGAGTATTGGAAGATGAGAACAATTTAGAGCATCCATTTACTTATGATAATCATACTATAATCGATTACTCAACTATTATACTTAATGAAGATGATACTAATAAACTATGTGGTGAAACGGGCCATTATGTGGATTAAGGATAAATTACAAAATGCTTTACAAAGGGAGATACAATTGAAAGTTAGGCTATCGGAGTATGATGAAAATTGGAGTAAAATGTTTGAAGATGAGGCTCAATTTTTGGGCGAAGTGTTGGGTGATGAAATAATCAGGTTTGAACATTTTGGGAGTACTTCCGTCTTAGGGATGAATGCAAAGCCTGTTATTGATATGATGTGTCTAGTTAAAGACATTGAAAAAATTGATATGTTCAATGACCAAATGCGCTTACTTGGATATGACGTTGCTGGAGAATGGGGCATACAAGGTAGACGATTATTTCGCAAAGGGGGAGAGAAGAGAACCCATCATATCCATGTTTACCAGTTTGATAATCCCCAAATTAAACGGCATTTAGTTTTTCGGGATTATTTAAGAACCCATCCCAAAGAAGTTGAGCAATACAGATGTTTGAAAGAAGAATTGGCTCAACGATATGACGATACAGCTTACTACAGCAAAGCTAAAAAACTTTTCGTAAAAGAAATGGAACAAAGGGCATTGAAGTGGTTTGAAGAACAGGGAAAGTAGCAACTGTTCCAGAAAAGGGTGCTTTTCCGGAATAAGAGTCAGTGGTCATTTTCATTAAAGGGCCATTTTCTGGAATATGGGGATTGTGGAATTTATAGCACTTTGAAATAATTGTTATTAAAGGGAAATTTCCAAATTAAGAAACTAAAAAAAGGGTGAGATTATATGTTTCCTACATTAGAGACAGATAGACTAGTATTACGAGAATTAACAAATGAAGATGCAGAAGGTATTTTTGCTTGTTTTTCTAACGACGATCTAACACGTTTTTACGGACAGGAAACATTGAAAAGTATTGAAGAGGCAGAAAAATTCGTAGACTTCTTCTCAAAAAACTATAGTGAAAAAAGAGGCATACGATGGGGTATTGAGCGAAAAGGAACCAACGGCATAATTGGAACAATTGGCTTCAATGCTTGGTCTCCAAAACATAAACGAGCTGAAATTGGTTACGAAATTCACCCAGAACAGTGGAGAAAAAGGATACATTTCAGAAGCTGTATCTAAAGTTCTTTCATATGGTTTTGATCTTATGGGTTTAAACCGTATAGGTGCTGTTGTATTTATTGAAAATGATGCATCGAATAAATTATTAGAAAAAGTAGGTTTTCAAAAAGAGGGAGTTTTAAGAGACTATATGTACCAAGGTGGAAAAGCATATGATACATATGTTTATTCCCTTCTTAGGAAGTAATCTTCCGGAATCGGGTGCTTTAATGGAAGTAAGAAGCGCCTTGATTTCATTATCGGGCCATTTAATTGAATAATTTATTGTTAATTAGGCTTTGAGAAGGTGAATCGAAAAAAATGAGGTGGGATGAAATATGTTCGATGCTGGTTGGCTTAACATCGGCAGTTTGATACTTGGATTAGTAGCTTGGATAATTCCTATTGTTAGTCTTTTGGGAAATAAAAACCAAAATAATAAGAAATGGGTCACCCTTTCTATCATCAGTTTCAGCGCTTGTGCAATCGCTATATGTTTACAAATTTTTTATAATCTTCATTTGGTGAAAATTGAAGATTGGGCTGCCTTGATGGATACAATAGGCGCTGTGGCCTTTCTTTCAGCAGTACTTGTTGTTGTCACCATTTTACTAAATGTATTTACGTTGATTTTATATCGAGATAAAGCTGCATAGTAAGACAATCGGGCACTTTTCGGAATAAGGGTCAGCGCTCATTTTCATTATCGGACCAGTTTGTTGGAGAAGTGATTTTCATTTCCCAATTAAAAATCATAAGGAAATATAAACCGAGGAAATAGCATGATTGTAGTTAAAAGAGGATTGCCAGAGCATGTTGAAGGAATTTCTAAAGTTTGTTCCGAAGGTTGGCTGGACACATATGAGGGTATTAGAAGTCCAGAAAATATAAGAAGGAATAAGGAGACATTTTATAATTATGACCGTATACTTCATGAGTTAGATGAAGTGGACGGTTGGGACGGCTATTTTGTAGCACTTGACCTTGACAATAGTGAGATCAATTAAGGTAAAAGGAAATGGGAACTGGAGAATCAATGGCGAGAAGTAGAATTCTATACTAAGGAAGAAGATCATTTCTTTATTTATATAGAAAATAAGAATATGGTGCATCACTTAAAATCAGGTAGTAAAACTGATGAAGTGGAAGATTTCTTAAAGGTTATAGGTTTAAATGAAAAAGTGTAGGTTTAAGTATCGGTTTACAGTTTCCTGCAATCGGGCTATATCCTGAATAAGCACTTAATTAATCGGGCCAGATTACTGAGAAAAGAAAATGAATCGCTTCCATGTTTTCTGAAAATTATGGGAGGATATAAATACTGTGAACACAGTTTATTTAGAATTTAATTGACCTTAAAAAATAGCGCGCTACAAATATATTGAAAGGTGCAAAAACATGATTAAAAATCAACAATTTGTAATCAACAATTTTGAAGAAAAATTAAAAGTATTTACGCATGCAGTTAGTGGGGAACTTACAAGTGAAGAAGATTTCGTCATAGCGAATACAAAAGTCCCCACTGATACATTCAATGTATTATTACCAAAATCTCCAACTATCAAAAATGCAGTTAAGATTAGATATGGAATCGATAATTTTTCTTTTAAAGGATATCCCTTTAGTACTTGGATTGATGCTCAATTTTTAAACGATGAATGGAAAGAACTTATGCAAGAATATGACCTTAAAGAAACAGAACGTAATGTAATGATGAAACTTGAAAATACGCTTAATGTTAGTCAAAGTAATTCCCATCAGCTTATAATTACCCCTGTGAAAAGTAATGAAGAACTTATGAAATATAAAGAGGTTTTTATGAGCCTATTTGGAGGTTCACCAGAAAAAGATGCATTAGAAAGTTATTTTAATAGGTTTTCACAAGAAAAATTAGGTGTAGAAGTTCAAATGTTTATTGGATGCATAGGTGAACTGACTGTAACTACTGGTTTATTAATAGAAAGCAAAGATAGTTACGGTATTTATGATGTGATGACAAAAGAAGCATTTAGAGGTAAAGGTTTTGGTAGCGAAATGTTTCAATTTCTTTTAAATCAAACAAAGGATAAACAAAAACCAGTTGTATTACAGGCTTCAGATGATGGGAAAAGTATCTATAAGCGATTTGGATTTATAGATGTCGGAGAAATGGTAGTATTTGAATAAGGGGTTTTCTTATTAAGTTAAAGGGCGCTTTTCTTAAATAAGGAAAGCGCCTTCTTCATAAAAAGAACCATATTGTAGAATAAAATTGAAGAGTCAGTACAGCCAAGTTCTATTATAGGAAGAATTTCTTGAAAATTACTAAATAAGATTGGCGGAATTAAAAACATGATTAAAATTAAAAGGTTGATAGATTGTACAATAGCTGAAGCTGTAAAATCTTGGAATGAAGGTTTTGCGGGGTATTATATTGATACGACAACGACTCCTGAAAATCTTATAAAAAGGATGGTCAATGAAGATCTTTCACCTTTATTATCTATAGTAGCCTTTAAAGATAACCAACCTATAGGAATTGTAATGAATGGTGTAAGAAAGGTTAAAGGAAAAAAAGTTGCCTGGAATGGAGGAACAGGTGTTGCTAAGGAATATAGAAGCAAAGGAGTTGGAAAAATATTAATAGAGTCAACTCTCTCTATTTTAAAAGAAGAAGGAGTAGATCTAGCAACACTTGAGGCAATAAGTAATAATACTAAAGCCATTTCTCTATATAAAAATATGGGCTATTTAATCTATGACAATTTAGAGTATTTAACACTCAAGGGAAAGTTATTACAAAATCCGATTAAAGATTCAAATAGAAAATATAATGTCGAACGAGTAGCACCTCAGCAAATAGGTCAACTTCTGTTTTATAAAACAATGAATCCTTGGCAAACGCAATGGCAAAGTGCCAAAAATGGTGAAGGGATCATCGTCAAAGATGATAGTGGAAATGAACTTGGCTATGCTTATTATCAAAAAATATTTAATTCTCAAGGGAGACATCTAAGTACTATTTTGTTTCAGTGTGAGTCGAAACCAGACCTGACAGATAGTGAGGAAATTGTCTATTTTATGTTAGGGGAGGTTTTTGGAGATTTTAAGGATGATATTATTCGAACAATTCCTAATTTACCGATTACCAAAAGCGAATTACCTCTTACCATTTTGAAACAGATTGGATTTCAAACAATAGCTCAACAGGTTTACATGACGAAAGAAATGTAATCATTTTTTCTCAGTTTGATGTAGAAGTATGTTAACAAATAATATTAGAAGAGAAAGTAAAAGATACTAGATTAAAATTTTTTTGGGGAGGAAACAAATTATATCTACACCATACATATAGGTAATTATAACATTATTAGTTACGCTTACAGTGCTTTATATGACTGGGCTCATACGAATGGGGATCAATTTGATGGTCCTTTTATTGATTATGGCTAAAATATACAGCTCAGAAGTTCAAGTTTTTTCTGAACGTACTGTTTACATTTTATCCAGTGTAATCGATTTCTTCTTAGCATTATCTTTAATTACAAATAATTGGGGATTCTTTTTATTAAGTTTACTGCCAGTTTTTATAAATGTAATTTTTGCGTTTTTTACTAAGAAAAACAAATATATACAAAGATTCAATCAAAGTCATTCCGAAAATATAAAGCCACAGTAATTCAGGAAGTGTATCTCGGGAATCATAACATTTACATTATGCCGCAAACGGGCGCAGTTGTTGAATAAGTAGTGTTCTAGAATTGGGCCATTTGATTGAGTAAAACAAGGGGGACGATTAATTTGTATTTCCCATCCAAGAAAGATAATTGGTTAGCTTTAATAATTTGGGGAGTAACACTTTTAATGGGCTGGCAGATGATAACTTATAAAAGCGTAGTAAGCTATATTATAGGTCTGCTAATAATTTGTCTGCTTTTATGGTTGTGGTTTGGAACTGGTTATAAATTGAAGAAGGACTTATTAAAATCAAATCAGGCCCATTTAGAAGCACAGTGAAGATTAATGAAATAAAAAGATTGAATGCTACAAAAAATCCATTGGCAGGACCTGCACTATCCATTGATAGAATAGAGATTATTCATCGGAAATATGATATAGCGATAGTCTCTCCAAAAAATGTAGCCGAGTTTATTCGAGTTTTATTAACTGAAAATCAATATATTCAGGTCGACAATAATCTTTCCAACGACAAGAATAATTAAGGTAAGACTATTCCAGAAAAGGGCGCGCTTCGCTTCTTGAATATGTGTGTGCTTCAGAGCTGGGTCATATTGTTGTATAATTTCGTGAAATATTGGGGGAACTGATATGAACTTTATTGAATCGATAGACCAGTTTTTAATGCAATTGGTCATAGTCCCTATTGTAGTAATTGGATTAGGTGTTTTGTCAGCAGTTACTACTAAAAGAATCTTTGTCGGACCTTTAGTGACATTAATTCTTAATTTGTTGTATGAAGTATGGTATGCAAAATATTATTATCCTGATTTGGAGATTAGTTTCACATCTTGGAATATATATTTTCCAATTATATCTCTAGTTATTTCTGGAATCTTTATATCAGCAAGGAAAACGAAACCAAAGGAGTCTCATTGAAAAATTAATAACAGGTAACACTTAGGTCACCTATCTGGAATTGCGCCTCAATCGGGCCATATTGTTATAGAAATGCTTATCCACATCTACAATTGTAGAAACCGAGTTTCCTTTTTTTCTTCAGTTAAAAGCCTAGTTAATGATTGTTTCTACTCAGAGATCTTATAACCGTACTCCAGAATAGGTCGCAGTTGTAGAATAAGAGCTGCGCTTCTATAGGTCCCATAATGTTTAATAAAATGAAACCTTTCATAAGAGCAGTCGTATTTCAATTAAATGCTTTATTTCAGGAGGGGTAATTTGAAACTTATATTTTATTTTTTCATCCTAGCTTTGATTGTATTTTTAAATATTGGTCTTTATTTACCATTTTTAAAAGGCGATGAAGAAGATATTTGTAGTAATATAAACCGCTTGAAGAAATATAAGTGGTTTCAAGACCTTTTAAATAATAAAAACTATAAAGAACTAATTGTTTATGATAAAGATGTGCGTAAAGTCATTGGAAAGTTCAGTGGTAATAAAATTGATAGCAAACTTTTTCAGCATATATACCGAAAAAAGTTGCATAACACTTTACATCAAAAATCAAACCGTTTGGCTTAATAATAATGAAACATTCATTAATCGGTCGCGATTCTGGAATAAACAACTGCGTCCTGTGTTTAAGAAAAGGGGCAGATTGCTTAAGAACATGGAACTGTTTAGGAAAGAAAATGTGTTTACAATAAATGTAATTTTTTATGACCAAAGGAGAGGGTTTCTTGAAAGCTAAATGCCTTAAATTCAATGAATTTGGCAACCCCCAAGAAGTACTTAAAGTTGAATATAAAGACATTCAACCCCCAAAAGAAAACGAGGTTCTTGTACGCATGGTAGCTAGACCAATTAACCCATCTGATTTAATACCGATAAGGGGTGCTTACTCTCACAGGATTTCTTTACCAAATATTCCGGGTTATGAGGGAGTTGGAATTGTCGAAAACGTAGGTTCCTTGTTATCTCAAAATCTTATTGGCAAGCGGGTTTTGCCTCTAAGGGGAGAAGGTACTTGGCAGGAGTTTGTTAAAACATCAGCAGAATTTACAGTGGCAATTCCAGATTCTATTGATGACTTTACAGCTGCGCAAATGTACATAAATCCAATTACAGCCTTGGTCATCTGTACTCAGGAGTTAGGATTAAGACCAAATGATATCCTCTTAGTCAATGCCTGTGGTTCATCTATCGGGCATATTTTTGCCCAATTATCTAAAGTGCTGGGCTTCCGGCTAATTGCGATAACTAGGAATGATGAGTATTCAAAGGATCTAATAAGGCTTGGTGCTTCTTATGTAATTAATACCTCTATAGATCCATTACGTGAAACAGTTATGGATTTATCTGGTGGGTTTGGGGCCGATGCAGCTATTGATTCAATTGGGGGATCAGTCGGTAATGATCTAGCTTTTTGCGTTCGTCCTGAAAGTACTTTTTTAACCTTAGGTCTTTTATCAGGAATCCAAGTAGACTGGGCTAGGATTACAAATGAGGCAAAAGTGAACGCAAAGTTATTTCATTTGCGGCATTGGAATAAAAGAGTCTCAGCCGATGTTTGGCAGGAGACATTTAACCATTTAATAACATTGGTTAATGGTAAAAAATTAAGGCTTATGAGACCTAAATCATATCACAGTTTATCGGAAATACAGGAAGCTGTTCGGATTGTTGAATTATCGAGGGGAAATCAAGGCAAAGTGATTTTAACGAACTGATAGGACTGCTTATTCCGTTAACGGGCGCTTTTCCGAATAAGGGTCAGTCGCTCATTTTCATTAAAGGGCTATTTAGTTGAATAAAGACAAAATTAACTTGACAAAACTTAACCCTATTTAGTCTATAGACCATTGCAAACAAAGAAAGAAGGTTTTTCGATGAAATCTATATTATTAATCGGACAATCAAATATGGCAGGCAGAGGATTTATTGAGGATGTACCGCCGATTTATAATGAGCACATACATATGTTGCGAAACGGCAGATGGCAAATGATGGCAGAACCGCTTAATTTTGATCGTCACGTATCTGGTATTGGGCCGGCAGCCTCTTTTGCTCAGGCATGGACAGAGGATCATCAGGGCGAGTCCATTGGGCTAATAACCTGTGCCGAGGGAGGAAGCTCTATTGATGAGTGGTCAATTGATGGACTATTAACAAGACATGCGATTTCTGAAGCAAAATTCGCTATGGAAACAAGTGAAATAGTGGGAATTCTGTGGCATCAAGGAGAAAGCGACAGTTACGGAGAACGTTATCAGACGTATGAAGATAAATTGCTTTCATTATTTAAACACTTGAGAAAAGAATTGAATGCACCAGATATCCCGATTATTATCGGTGAATTGGGCCATTACCTTGGAGAGGTCGGATTTGGAAAAAGCGCTGTAGAATATAAACAAATAAACCAGATATTATCTAAAGTAGCTCATACCGAAAAAAATTGCTATATTGTAACATCAAAAGACTTAACAGCAAATCCAGATGGCATTCATATTGATGCAATCTCCCAAAGAAAATTTGGATTAAGATACTATGAAGCTTTTTCAAAACAAAAGCATGTTTTGGATATTTTGGACATAGAGCATGAATGGATTGAAAAGGAAGCAAAACGAGAACTAACTAAAAATGAACGTATATTTGTTCAAAGTATGAAGTTTGCCTTAGGACAATTAAGTTTTGAGGAGTTTTCTATGAATGTCTCCAATATTAATGAAAGCAAGTAAATTCTCTAATGAAATAATGCTTCACTTCTAAAAATGTCTTATCATGAAGAAATTGCTTAATTTCTATAGGATCGTGTGTACTCAGATATAATTTTGATTCTCATGTAAAACCATTATTTTACATATCATTTAAATGATGGTTCTTTATTTAAATTTATGTTAAAATATTTCTATTGCATTACTTTAATGTAACGTTAATATTACAATTTTGATAGGGCCTTCCCTTTTTTAGAGAGGATATATGATATGTGTGGATTTGTAGGTATGTTATTTGATACTCCAATGGAAAGATCTGAACAAGATATTGCGCAATTTAAGGAACAAAATAATATTATAACCCACCGCGGTCCGGATGAGGAGCAATATTATTTTGACTCCTATGTATCATTTGGGTTCCGCCGATTAAGTATTATTGATATAGAGAGTGGAACACAACCATTAAGCTATAATGATAAGCAAATATGGATGGTTTTTAATGGGGAGATTTATAATTATTTAGAACTTAGACAAGACCTGATTAAAGAGGGGTATCACTTTGACACTGATTCAGACACAGAAGTGATTGCAGCTTTATTTGTTAAGTATAGAGAGGAGGCATTTAAATACTTAAGAGGAATGTTTTCTATTCTAATCTGGGATAAAGAAAGGAAAGAATTTTATGGTGCAAGAGATCCATTTGGAATTAAACCGCTTTTCTATTATGAAAATGATTTAGGGACATGCTTTGCCTCAGAGAAGAAAAGTATCTCATTAATGATGGAAAAGGAGGAAGTAAATCTAGATGCATTACAACACTACTTTAGCTTTCAATACGTCCCAGAACCAATGACATTGTCCCGTGGGATAAAAAAGGTAAAACCTGGTCACTATTTTAAAAAGAAACCAGGTGAATCAATTGTATTTACTCAATATTGGCATGCTACATTTCAGCCAGTAACTAAGGACAAACATGATTGGATAAAACAAATTCAAGATGTAATGTACGATTCGGTGAATAAGCATTTGCGTAGCGATGTGCCGGTAGGATCATTTTTGTCTGGAGGGATTGATTCAACCTTAATTGTTTCTATTGCGAGGGAATTCAATCCAAATATTAAAACATTTTCAGTAGGATTTGAACGAGAAGGATTTTCCGAAATGGATGTAGCTAAAAAAACTGCAGATAAATTAAATGTGGAAAATATAGCTACAATTATTTCTCCTGAAGAATATATAAATAGCCTACCAAAAATAATGTGGCATATGGATGATCCATTGGCTGACCCCTCTTGTGTGCCACTTTATTTTGTGTCAAAGGAAGCAAGTCAACATGTAAAAGTAGTTTTATCCGGAGAAGGGTCTGATGAACTATTTGGTGGCTATAATATATACCGTGAACCGGAATCCCTAAAGGTATTTGATTCCGTTCCAGCACCTGTAAGAGGTTTGCTAGCTAAAGTTTCAGCTGTTTTACCTGAAGGTGTAAAAGGTAAAAGCTTCCTGTATCGTGGTACAACTCCTTTACGTGACCGCTATATTGGAAATGCTAAGATGTTTGAAGAAGAAGAAAAACGAAAACTATTAAAGAAATACAACGACCATGTACAATATCAGCAAATCACTGAATCACTATTTGATAATGTAGAGGAATATCCATTGGTAAATCAAATGCAATATATTGATATTAATACATGGATGCGTGGTGACATACTATTAAAAGCAGATCGAGTAACAATGGCTAATTCCCTTGAATTACGCGTGCCTTTTTTGGATAAAGAAGTCTTTCAGGTTGCTAGGCAACTTCCTGTTGATATGAAAATTGCTAATGGTACAACAAAACAGATTCTCCGAGAAGCTTCTCGTGGGATTATTCCTGATCATGTACTTGATCGTAAGAAGTTAGGCTTCCCAGTACCTATTCGCCATTGGTTGAAAAATGAATTGAACAGTTGGGCTAAACAACTTATTCGAAACAGTGAAACAGATCATTTGCTACACAAGGATTACATTTTACAATTACTTCAAGCGCACTGTCAGGGAAAAGTTGATTATAGCAGGAAAATTTGGACAGTTCTTATGTTTATGGTATGGCATCAGAACTTTATAGAAGGAACATTCAAAAAGGAAGATATTCAAAAAATGGGACAAGAAAAAGAAGTGCTGGTATACAGCTGAAGGTAAGACAACTTGTATCAATATGTAAAACAAGAATCGAAGATTGCTAGCAGTAACCATTTATTTATGGAAAGTATTATGGATATGTCATCGAAAAAGCAAAGCCCCACTATCTTTTAGGAAGGGGCTTTAACTTTTAACTTAAAAGCAGTCAAACTACTTTGATAATTGGTATGAAACAATAGAGATACCATGTTCCATTAATTTTCTTGGCTCAATTCTGTTCGTAAATCTGAAAGGAGAGATTTGATATGGAAAATAGTACGGAACGCCAAATCTTAGAGGAGTTAAAAAATATAAATAAATCATTACAGCATAGGAGCAACAAAATAGATGACATGGAAAACGGTGGCAAACCACTCTTCATTATAGGAGATATATTAAAATCATTGTTCATTGGAGTTCTTATCGTTGGTCCAGCTATAGCAGTTGCAATAGTAGCTTTTCAAGTTATTAGTGGTTGGCTATTTAATTAATCATTTTCCTTATATAACTATTAATAAATAGCATATTACATTTTAGTTTTTGGGGGAGATATTATTGAAAGTACTTAGACTTGTGTTAGCTATTATTGTAGTTTCATTATCAAGTTATGGTTTGATAACGGATACATCTGAAGTAATAATTCCTTATATATTATTATTTTTAGGGACAATGCTCTTTGTTACAGGCATTATTGAATTTAAAAAACGAAAGCCAACTGCCATTACGCTTATGCTTGCATCTGGTTTTAGCTTTTTTGTTACAATCTATACTTTAATAAGCTAACAGTGCTAGCATTGCATAAATGTTGCACCTCGATTGAAACTCAGTGTTTAACAAGGAGTGATAAATTCAATGCCTATCTGTCAAAAGTGCAATAACAAGTGGAGCTGGAAACAAACCCTTAAGAAGATGTTTACATTGGATACCGGAATGACTTGCCCCTATTGTAGAGAAAAACAATATCTAACACAAAAGTCAAAAAAGAAAGCAGGGCTTCTGAATTTTTTCGTTCCTCTACCACTATTATTTAATATTTTCTTTGATATTCCTGGAATTATCTTGCTTCGTTTATTTCCTGTTTTGTTCTTTTTGATTATGTCACTTCATCCGTTTTTAATAAAACTAAGCAATATAGAAGAAGACTTTAATTTTTTTGAAAAATAAAGCAACCGACCAAGCTCTTCCCGAAGGCATAAGAATGAGCGTGTTTTGCTTTGCTATCATCTTTTATGTAGCACGGTGCTGGATAATTTATGTAAAAATGTTTTGACATAAGCAAGTCTTTTACGATACAGTAAATGGAAAGAATTTTTGACATTTTTAGAAGGTGATAGCATTGTTAGTAAAATGGACGGTTCCGTTTTTAGTTGGATTGGCTGTGTTTTTTATTATAGGCTGGGTTACTGGCACGGATGAATATGGTGGAGTTAAGACAAAGGATGATGAGCGTTCGCAGTTGATTAAACAAAAGGCAATCGTAAACAGTTGGTTACTGCTAATTGTATTTTTTATTATTAATTTTGTTTTTGACTTTTTTAACTTAAATGATGAGCGTTTAGCAATGGTAGAGTTTGAATATCCAGGCTTATTTTACTTTTTTATTGCGATTATTAGCTACTTTGTATATTACTGGATTTATAGACGGCGGATGAGTGGAAATGGAAAATAAAATTACAAAGCTTCGGAAAAACAAAGGGTTCACACAAGATACGTTAGCAAAAAAATGTAATGTGTCAAGGCAAACAATTAATGCAATTGAAAACGACCGATATGACCCTACACTGCAGCTTGCGTTTAAAATAGCAGCTGTTCTTGGTACAACTGTAGATGATGTTTTCAAAAAATAAGCTACCTCTATCCTGAAACATGAAGGGTACCATTCTCACATAAGAAGGTGACTTTCTAAATCGAGCCAGCTTGTTTAATGATTGTTACTGGAGTATTCAACAAAAAACATAGCGTTTCAGCCTCTAGTCTGAAGCATTTGATTATTAATAATTATATAATCCATTTACGAACGATTTAACGAGGTGGATTATTATGATAAAAGTGAAAAAAGCATTAAAGCACCCATTACTAAGTTTTGTTAGTACAAGCTATGTAATATTCTTTGTATTTTTTATATTTATCGGGATAAGTATGATTTTTGGAGCACCTAGTAGCATAACAAACCTCTTGCAAATCATCTCTGCATGGTCATCAACCTTTGCCTTCGTTATTTTATTTAGAAAGATCTATCCGGGTTTAAAGTTAAAAGACTTTGTAAAGGACCAATTTTCTCCCAAAATTAGGTTTTCCTCTCTTAGTACCATGGTGATTATTCAGGTTATGATTATCGCTGTGACTTTATTTCTTCTAACCATTACAAACGATACTCAAAAATTGACACTATCCTTTGCAGGTCTTGGATTATTGTTCTTTGCATTCTTAGATAATTTAGTAAGGGGACCTTTAGGTGAAGAATTAGGTTGGAGAGGATATGCTTTAAATGAACTTCAAAAAAAGTACTCTCCCTTGAAATCAGCCCTATTAGTAGGCGTTTTATGGGGATTTTGGCATACCCCACTATGGTTTGTCTCAGGCTATACTGCAGTCAATTTAATCAAGTACATCGTACTTTTTATGATTGGAATTATATCTTTTTCAATTATTATGACGCTGTTCTACAACCTAAATAAGAACCTAATGATACCAATTATTTCCCACCAACTATTTAATTTTTCTCTTGTGTTGATAAAAGGAGAATTATTAGATATTTTGGTATATGTTATGCTTGCTTATTTTGCTTTCGCAATTATATTAATTATAATAAATCCGAAGGAAATTCTATACAAGAAAACCTAGGTTAGTGATAAAGCTGAGGCGTGTGAATAATTGAAAGCGTGTGGAACACTTTGGAACATTTGCTTCTTTCAATTATTAGCAGTCATGAGAGGCGATGGTATTCTAGCACGAAGTTTATTCTGTTAACGGAGTAGGAGTTGAAAATCACTATTTCTAACAAGGGCATATTATTATCTATCTGAGCTTACAACATTTGCGATTGTTAAAACGTTAAACTTTACCCGAATCCTTTTTTTCCCCAATCAGCCCAATAAGATTTGATCCTTCTCTTTATTTTTCCTATAACGCCAGGATTTTAATAATTCTTCTACATATATCATGCCGAAATTACATAAACGATTCACTACCATTTATTACTTCACAGTATGCTACAAATAGATAGCATCTTATTTTTGAACAAAGAAAGGAATTTTCTAATGAATCGTATAGTAAGAAATGACTTTATCATTATTACCGGAGGACCAGGATCTGGAAAAACGACCCTGTTGCATGAATTAAAGAAACATAATCAATCGTTTGTTCCTGAGGTTGCAAGGGAGATTATTAAAGCACAGCTTGCTTCGAATGGTGATGCTCTGCCTTGGGGAAATGTAACAAAATATCGTGATCTCATGCTAGTTCAATCCATAGAAAGTTATCTTTCAGCATTGACGAATCCCTCTAACCAACCCCTATTTTTCGATCGGGGCATTCCAGATACGCTTACCTATACATATTTAATAAACATTCCTGTTTCGGAACAGCTTGACTACGCCGTCAAAAGCTACAGGTATAATAAAAAGGTATTTATTTTACCACCTTGGAAGGACATATACCAAAATGATGATGAGAGAAAACAAGATTATGAAGAAGCGGTCGTAACTTATCAAGCTATGTTTAGGATTTATGAGCAACTTGATTATGAGCTTATTGAGGTACCAAAAATAGGGGTGAAGCAGAGAGCAAGCTTTGTCCTTAAGAATGTTAAATCATGAAGGTAATTGTTGTAATGATCGTGCTAATTGAGTCGTGTGTCCTTCGAAAGTATTTCGTAGCTAAAATATCTCTTCCTGTATTCTGCTACGACTGTTAATAAGCATGAACCATACTAGAAAAACAAGCTTATTTTGTATGAGAAATTTGATAGGAATTGCTACTTTTGGAAGGGAAAATACGAATCCTGCTAGCTACAATACATTACTTTCCCAATCTTACAAAGTGCCCCATAGGCTTTTTTTTTCGATATTTTCTCTATAACCCCCCCTGAGCCTTTAATTTCAATAGTTGATTTCCTCTGGCCTCTACTTTCCTAATCAGCTACATCTTTATATTCGCTTAAAACTGAATAATTGATTTATGAAAGTATTTTCATTAAATGCTGTAAAATTGATAGTTGAAACAGGTTTCATTGAAAGTATATACATTCAAACAATTTGAACATATAATGAGGTGCAAGAGCTAAAAGGCATTGTAATTATTGTATTCATATAAGTATTCATTAAATGATTAGGCGGTGAGAGGTTACATTTAAGTACCATAGAAAGTGTAAGAGGAAAATAGTTCATAAATAAACGTTGTAAAGGAAGGTGGAATATACATGTCACAGAAAAAGATTGTTGGGGTTACAGCTTGTTCTGCTGGAATAGCTCATACTTACATGGCTGCTGAATCTCTTGAAAAAGCTGGAAAAGAAAAAGGATATCAGATTAAGGTGGAGACGCAGGGGTCAATTGGTATTGAAAACGGTTTGACTGATCAGGAAATTGAAGAAGCTGATGTGGTTATATTAGCTATTGAAATAAATATTGATATGTCTCGGTTTATTGGGAAGCGTGTCATGCGTGTCAGGGCATCTGAAGCAATAAAAAATCCTGATGCATTAATTGAAAGCGCTTTGAATGAAGCGAAATCTTATGGAGAAAAAGGTACAAAGGCTGGTATTGCAAAAATGGGAAAAACGGATGAGGGTGGTTTTTTCCAACATATTATGGCTGGAATTTCATATATGATTCCAATGGTAATTGCTTCTGGTCTTATTTTAGCTATAGCAAATGTTTATGCATTTCAACGCGATGAGGCAGGAAGAATTGTTGAATGGGGATTTGATATATCAACAGCAATGGGCGAATTAATGGCCAATTTATTTAGTGTTGGACAAGTCGGATTCTTATTAATGATTCCACTTTTTGCTGGGTTTGTTGCAAATTCAATTGCAGGCAAACCAGCTATCGCTGCTGCTATGATAGGGACTTATATTGCTAATGATGCAGAAATGCTTGGTGCAGAAGCCGGAGGAGGCTTCTTAGCCGCGATACTTGTTGCTTTTACTGCCGGGTATTTGGTAAAGCTACTTAAAAAAATCCCATATCCTAAATTGATTCAACCAATTGTTCCAATTATGCTGATTCCATTAATAAGTACCCTCTTAATAGCACTATTTGTCTTATATGTGGTCGGAAATCCAATGGCCTCCATGATGAACTTTTTATACGATGGGTTAACGACCTTAAATGAAAACTATGCGGCAGCTCCTGTTATTATCGGTGTCATTATCGGAGCTATGGTTGGATTTGATTTAGGGGGACCGATTAACAAGACAGCTTTAGTGTTTGGTACCGCCGTTTTTACAGATACAGTTGCAAAATATGGAATCGAGGGAGCAAATTTTGTTCCACAAACAGCAACACAGGCTGCTATTTCAGTCGCTCCACTAGGAATTTGGTTAGCATCTTTACTGTTTAAGAAAAAGTTTTCCCAAACAGAAAAGGTGTCTGCAAACAGTGCATTTGGCATGGGAATTGTTGGTGTGACAGAAGGGGCTATCCCATTTGCAGCACAAGATCCTATTCGAATGATACCTGCTTTTGTTGCCGGCTCCGCTGTTGCTGGTGGTCTTGCTGCTGGATTAGGAATTAAGTTTTATGGAGGAATAGGATCACCATTAGGAGCATTTATAGGGTATATTGAACAGCCAATTCCTTTTGTTACGTGGATATTTAGCGTCATGATGGGTGTATTAGTAACCGCCATAATTATTGGACTTACGAAAAGAAAGGTCGAGTAAAAGATGATAAATGAAATGTTTGATGCAAATCATGTTGTATTTAATTCAGATATAGAAACGAAAGATGACGCATTGCGTTTTATTGCTTCATTTGCAGAACATATTGGAATTGTTAAATCTTCTAAATCCTATTATAAAGGACTGAAAAAGAGAGAAAAAGAAGTGACCACAGGGTTTAAAGATGGAATAGCGATTCCGCATTGTAAACATAAAACGGTATTAAAACCTGCATTGATGCTTGTGAAATTTACTCAACCAATTGAATGGGAATCAATGGATAAAAAAGCTGTCCATATCACATTTGCATTAGCGATTCCTGAGGGAGAAAATCAAGAGCATTTAAAAGCACTAAGTACCATTTCTCGTGCATTAATTGATGAAACATTTATCGATTCGCTTTTATCTGTTACATCTGAAGCGGGGATGTACAAATTGATTAGGAGAAAATTTAGTAATTAAAACAATTAGGATTAGACGAGGTAGGGTGTTAAATGACAAATAAGATTCATGTAATAGCGCATACACATTGGGATTATGAATGGTATTTCACGAGTAGTGAGTCGTTCATCCAACTTTGTTATCATGTAGATGAAGTGATTAAAGCATTAGAAGAAGGTGTCTTGGATTATTATATGCTTGATGGACAAATGAGTATTGTCGAGGATTATCTTGAAGTAAATACAGACAAAAAAGAAAGGCTTATGGCCTTAATTAAAAAAGGAAAATTGAAGGTTGGGCCATGGTACACACAGTCAGATCAAATGATTATACGTGGAGAATCGCTTGTACGTAACCTGCAAATCGGAATGGAGTTGGGAGATTCACTAGGAGGAGCAGATCGATTAGGCTATGTACCTGATGCATTCGGACAATCTATCGATATGCCGAAAATATTTGCACAAATGGGGATAGATAAAGCTGTATTTTGGAGGGGATTATCATCTGATAAAGCTAATCAACGAGAATTATTTTGGGAATCCGAGGATGGTAGCCGGGTCTTAGCTTATAATCTAAAAGACGGGTATTTTGTGGGAGTTCAACTTATTGAAAGCAATAACAGTGAATCTTTAATGAAGCAAATTAAGAAAGGGACAACCTCATCCCATATTGCACTTCCTGTGGGTGGAGATCAACGATATGTAGACTTTAATCTAAAAGAAAGAATTGCTGACTACAATAAAGCTTTGTCATCTGATAGATTAATAGAAAGTAATTATGATGACTTGTTTGAAGGAATAAACAGCGAAAGAAAAGATTTGCCAAAGGTTCAAGGTGAATTATTGAATGCGGAAGTATCGAAAATTCATCGTTCTATATACTCCTCTAGGTATGATCATAAATATATAAATGATAAAGTGGAACGTCGGTTAATATATCAATTAGAACCTTTAATGGCTATTGCAACTCAGATAGGTATTCCTTATAAAAAGGAATTAGTGGATAAAATTTGGAAGCTAACCTTAAAAAATCATGCACATGATAGTGCAGGGGCGTGTAATAGCGATAAAACAAATCAAGCTATTCTACAAAGGCTTATTGATGCTGATCAGTTATCCTATTCTATGGTTGATTACTTAACAAGGAAGATTAGTGAATCTAGGAAAGAGATAAAGGATAATCAAATTACTGTTTTTAATACATTGCCAATGCGCAGGGAACAAGTGTTGAGGCTGAAGGTTTCATTATCTCAATCCGACTTTGTAATTTATCATAATGGAAAAGAACTTCCTTATGAAATTATCAGTATGGAAAAACATTCAAATGAACCAATACGAAAGAAAGCAAACACGTCTCCAAAATCATATTATTTTGAGATAGAAATAGCACTTAAACTAGAACTTGTTCCACTAGGATATGAAGTTTTAGATGTTATCGAAGGGAATAAAGGAGATACTCCTCAAATAGTTGAAAATAAGCATAAAAATTATATAGAAAATGAATATTATAAGATAGACTATGTCAATGGAGAGATTAATGTATATGACAAAGTCTCTGATACATTCTATGAAAATCTCTTCATGATTGAAGACACTGGTGATGATGGAGATAACTATGATTATTCGCCACCATTAGAGGATAAAACGATAATGCTTGGATTTTCGAATAGTTTCATCGAATGTTCTCAAGGGACGTTCGCGTGTTGTCTCAAATTATCTGGAACATTCATTGTTCCTTTATCTCAGGAAGAACGGATTCAGATGAAAAATACTTGCGAAATCCCTTATGAATGTTATATTACATTGAAAACAGGAGAAAGATCCATTGGTATTCAACTAGAGCTAGAAAACAACGCGTTAGATCACCGAATGCGACTACTTATAAATGGAAATGTAAATACGCAACAAAGCATATCAGATACTCCATTTGGAACTATTTCTCGCCCGATAACCGATCCAAATCTACAGTCATGGCAAGAAAAAGCATGGAAAGAAGAGCCAACTGGAATTTACCCAATGTTGAATTTTGTGAACATACATGACGGGCAAAGAAGTGTTACTGTCTTTTCAAAAGGGGTTAAAGAGTATGAAATAATTGGAAAAGATGACATGAAAATCGCGCTTACCTTATTCCGAGCAGTTGGATATTTAGGGAAGCCAGATCTACTTAGACGACCTGGTGTAGCTTCTGGAAATCAATTTAAATACATTCAAACACCAGATAGTCAGTTACAGAAGAAGCTAAAATATAAGTTTTCGTTAATGCTTGGAAAGTCCTTTTTCGAGTCTGAAGCTTTTAGACACTATCAAGAATATGCTATTTCTGTGCCATATTATCAGCAGCAATCATTAAATCAATTTACAACAACATTAAAATATTTTGTCATGCAACCATTATCTAATGCTGTTCCTAATCATTTGTCTTTGCTTGATACGACTAAAGTGAAAAAGGTTGTTTTTAGCTCATTTAAAAAGTCATGGGATGGGAAAGGGTTTATCATTCGCTTTTTTAATCCTACCTGTAAAAAGATTGAGGACGGTGGGGAAGTGATATCGCATCATGGTTCCATACGATGGTCGTTTACCAACATGGCGGAAACCATAAATGAAAATGATGTCTATCAAGAAAATACGATTCAGCTAGGGAAGTTTAAACCTAAAGAGATTAAAACAATTTATGTTCAGTTTGCATAAGAATTGAGACTTGTTTTGGCAATTACTGAAGCATGTGGGTGATAATAATTGTTGAATAGTGATTTGTTTTTAACTATAGAAAGCTCAAAATTAAAATTCACAGCAGTTGATGAGCAGATAGCTGATTATTTTTTAAGTGGCAAACCGCCACTTAAGCAATCTGTTCTTGCTCGAAAAATTAATGTATCAGCAGCTTCCATTACAAGGTTTTGTAAAAAAATAGGTTTTGAAAATTATAAAGAATTAATGTATTTTTATCGAAAAATGGTAAAAGAACATTCGAATGATAAGAATAAGGTTACAAGGAATTTACAGTATCGATATAAAGAAATGATTAATGAAATTGATGAAAAAATTGATATAGAAGATGTTAAATTGGTATGTAACTATATAAAAAGTCATAAGATTATTCACATCTATGGACTAGGGTTGAGTGCCATTGCTGGTGAAGACTTTAAGTTTCGTTTTACTAGGATAGGGAAATATGTAGAAGTTGTTCAAGATTATGATTCTATTGAGATGATCTCATCCCTTCTAAATAAGGAAAATTTAATTATATACTTATCATTACGTGGTGAAAACAAGCATGTCATTCAATCATTAAGACGTTTAAAAGAAAAAGGGGCTACGATTGTTATTATTACCTCAAATCAATCCTCAGATATAGGTGATCTTGCAAATGTAACCTTACTAACGTCACAGATTAAAAATGCAAATGAAGTGGAACAAATTTCTGGGCAAATTCCTTTATTGATTATTATCGACGTGCTTTATTCGCAATATATTAATATGTTTAGAGAAAATGTAAGTAAATGGATTGAAACGGAGCAAGCCTATTTACAGGGACATTAAAGACCAATCATCTTCATGTCTATTTAAAAAGTATTACTTATATCATTCGTAACGAACTATTATTTGCAAAGATGAGGTGTTACCGATGCATGCAAACGATTATATATTTCCAACAAATTTTAAATGGGGTGCGGCAGCTTCTGCAACTCAAACGGAAGGATCTGCTAATGATGAAAATAAAGCAAAGAATATTTGGGATTACTGGTATCAACTAAACCCGGAACGATTTCATGAAGGCGTAGGAACGATGAAAACATCCGATTTTTACCAGCGTTATACTGAGGATATTAAGCGGATGAAGGCAATTCATTTAAATTCCTTTAGAACTTCTATATCATGGTCTCGATTGCTTCCTGATGGAATAAATGTTAATGGGGAAGCAGTTTCCTTTTATCAAAAAATGTTTGATCAACTTATTGAACATGGTATTGAACCCATTGTTAACCTATTCCATTTTGATATGCCTTTACTTATGCAGGAAAAGGGTGGATGGGAGAGCCTTGAGGTAGTGGAAGCATTCAATTATTATGCTCATACGGCATTTGAACTATTCGGTGAAAAAATTAAGAGGTGGACGACCTTTAATGAACCTATTGTTCCTGTAGAAATGGGATATTTGAATCATTACCATTACCCTTGTGTCGTTGACATGAAGCGAGCAGTGGTAGTTGCTTATCATTCCATGTTAGCAAGTGCAAAAGTAATCCAGACTTATCATGAATCGAACCAAACAGGTAAGATTGGTATTATTTTAAATTTAACACCATCATACCCTCGTAGTGACACAAAAGGGGATGTCAAAGCTGCTCGTATAGCTGACCTATTTTTTAATAGAAGCTTTTTAGACCCTTCTGTTTATGGGTCTTATCCTGAGGAATTGACTGAACTGCTCAGATCATATGATTTATTACCAGAAACAAATCAAGAAGATCTAGCGATTATAAAAAATAATACTGTTGACTTTCTCGGAGTGAATTATTATCAGCCACGAAGGGTGAAGGAGAGAGAGAAGCCATATCAATCGGATCAAATCTTACCTGAAAAGTTCTTTGAATCATATATTTGGCCAGAGCGTCGGATGAATCCTTATCGTGGATGGGAAATATACGAAAAAGGCATTTACGATCTTGCTATTAATATTAGAGATAATTATGGAAATATCCCATGGTATGTAGCTGAAAATGGTATGGGAGTAGAAAATGAGGAGCGTTTTTCAGATGAGTCAGGTATGATTCAAGATGATTATCGAATTGAATTTTATAAAGAACATTTGAAATGGCTGCATAAAGCTATTCGTGAAGGATCAAATTGCTTTGGCTACCATGTTTGGACATTTATGGATAATTGGTCATGGCTCAACGCTTATAAGAATCGTTATGGACTATATCGTGTTGATATAAGGACACAAGAACGTTCCCTTAAAAAGAGTGGACAGTGGTTTGGCGATGTAGCTAGGAAAAATGGCTTTTAAATGAAAAATTATTGCACGATAGAGGTGGATCTATATGGCGAATGTTCTCACATTTGATCTCGGTGGGACCTATATAAAATATGGTTTAATAGATACAGAAGGGCATATACTTCATAAGAATTTTATGCAAACACCATCTACACTTGAAGATCTATTAATGTTTATTAAAAGCAAGGTGCTAACCTATACCAATAAAGAGATGAAAGGGATTGCGGTTAGCGCTCCTGGTTCCGTTTCAGAAGATGGTTTCATTTATGGGTCAAGCGCTATTCCGTATATTCATGGTCCCAATATTAAGCATCTTATTGAAAAAGAAACAGGATTAGCAACACAAGTAGAAAATGATGCGAACTGTGTTGGATTAGCTGAAGTATGGAAAGGATCTGCCAAAGGAAAAAAAGATGTATGTGTTGTCGTCATTGGAACGGGTATAGGTGGCGCATTGATAAAAAATGGAATCGTTCATAAAGGGAACACACTGCATGGTGGAGAATTTGGCTATATGATACTTAATCCACATAATCTAAGTAGTGGCATGAATACATTTAGTGAAGTAGCCTCTACCTATTCTATTATTAAGCGTGTCGCCAGTGAAAAACAACTAGAAATATCATCGTTAACAGGTGAAAAGATTTTCACCTTAGCTGACCAGGGAGATAAGGTGTGTGAGAGAGCTATTTCCGAATTTATCACGATGCTTTCGATTGGAATATATAATATTCAATATGCTTTGGATCCGGAGATAATATTAATTGGTGGAGGAATTAGTGCAAGAGATGATTTACTTTTACGATTAAGAAAAGAAATAGATAGGGTTGTCGGTATGGTAGATGTAGCAACAATTGTTCCAAGAGTTGATCGCTGTACATTTCATGCAGATGCTAATATGATAGGAGCGGTGTACCATTTTTTGCAAAGGCAAAAAAATGATTAATAGTATTCCTTTACCAAGAATTTATTTTGATTTTTATCACCATTATTTCTTTCATGGCAAAGATGAATCTGAAAAATAGATGAATAATAAAGACGGATGTGCTTATCTGTAATAAGGTAAGCTTTTTTTATGGTCTAGGAAATTATAACATCGGCCCATGTGAATAAATATGGGGCTCGCGTCCAGTCTTCAGCGCCCAGAAGCTAGGTGACTTCACGAATTGCCCTAATCTAAGTCATCATCGGCTCGTAAGCTCACCGTGACTTCTTTATCTCTGTTGTCTTGCTCCAGTAACTACATTTCTAATTGGACTTTTGTTTTGGAATAAATTGGAGCTCCATGCTGCATTTTGAGCGAAATAATTGATTGAAAGAATAGGAATTGTATAAGAAGGGATACGTCTTTTTATATTGAAGTATATAATAAAAAGGATAGTGAAGGGAAAACAACGGAAATGAAATTACTTACAACAGAAAATCTAACAGAATTGGAGCTTTTAAATAATGCTTTGAGAAACGAGGGATTAAAAGAGATTTCAAAGGAAACTGAAATTAATAGGTTAGGTGAAGGTGCTTGGCATCATGCATATTTAATCGAAAAGGAACAGCTCGTCCTTCGTATTCCAAAGAGAGTTGCCTATGATAAAGAAGTCGTATTCAATCGAAAAGCGCTAACGTCGGAATATGCTGCTACAAAAGCATTTTACCAACATGCCAACAGAGCGAAAGAGGGAGTTTGTCCGGAGCAATTTAAGTTCTTTGTTGATGAGAAACTGACCTATACGATTGAATCGTATCTAGGCAAATCTATTGGCCTTCAGCGTCAGACAACAGATCTATCGAGAAGGTATGGAAAAGAGTTAGGAGCGTTTTTTCTTGCTCTTGAAAACTTAAATTCTCCTTATAAGGGCATAGGTCATTTGGAAATTGGACAAACAGGTGAGTTAAAAGGTGAACTAGATATGGATTTAAAGGCGTTTGTTTTTGAAGAAACCAAAGAATATCAAGAGGAATTAAATAAATTAATTGATAGTCCTTACGAATTTGATAGGGCAAAAGTGGTAAAAGCTGGGGAAAGTTTCATTTCTCGTCGTTCGATAAACGATGAGAAAATTATTCTGACAAATCAGGATACATCTCCTGAAAATATTATCTATACAAAGCGTGGTGCTAAAATTATAGATCCCTATCCACTGCTATATACAGGAGTATCTTTTGCTGCCAATTATGTGTTTAATTATCAAGCCTTATTCCACTTGTTTCATAACACAAAAAGATATCGCAAAGGGAATTATCATCTTTATATATCCCAATTAATAGCGAGTGCAGAAGGTTTTATTGAAGGGTATACTGGTAGTTCAAAACAGAAGCGTCATGCACTACATATTGAAGTGTTCTTAAAGTTACTTACAATGACGTATACACACTATAAGTTAGTAAATGAAACACCGTTAGACCGTGAACAAATAATTCGCTTTGGAACGAAAGAACAAGTGGAAGAGCGGTTACGAATTTACCTTAAGAAGCTTGAAGAATATCCAAAATAGTAATTATCTGTTACAATTTCACTCGGACTTACCCAATTATTGTTCCATGTTGTATACTTATGAAAGAGTATAGGTAAGATTTTTTCGCAGACAATGAGAAAGCTATAAGTGCTTTCGTAATCATGTAGTTATAGCTAATAATATCTTATTTCTATGTCATCTATTGCAGTATAATAAAAGTAAGGTGATAACCATTAAAAATATTAAAAGTATCCTGTTCTTTCTGCTTGGATCGATCTCGCTAGGAATTGGTGTTGCAGGTATCGTACTTCCTGTACTGCCAGGTGGGCCATTTTTTCTTTTCGCGTCTTTTTGCTTTGCGAAAAGTTCAAAGCGAATCGAAAATTGGTTTAAGGGAACTTCGTTTTATGAAAAATATGTAGAACGATTCCGCCAAAAAAAGGGTATGACACGTAAAGAAAAAATTCGCATCAATTTGATTGCCGATGCTTTTATCCTGTTTTCCGTATTTTATGTGGACATTCTCTTGGTGAAAATTTTATTAGTGATACTTGCTCTTTATAAACATTACTATTTCATCAAGAAAATTAAGACGCTTAAACCGAAACAAGAAGAAATCGCCAAGGATTTTATATAGGAAGCTTTCGTTGTTCAGATTTATAAGGAAATTAGCTATACCCAGTGCTGCGAGACGATGCATTTTTGCATCGTCTTTTGTTGTTATTCATATCGAATGCCTTCTGATAATTGTTGAAGCACCGGCCAATTTTTAATATGTAGCTTTTCTTTATTACGGATAAGGACATGTTGTTCGCTTAACCTTTTCAAAACACGATTTAAGTGACGAGGTGTAGTGCCGATAAGTGAAGCTACTTCATTCGTGTTCGTCGTAAAAAGCTGTTTACCAAATTTTGCATCGGAATAAATGGTACACAGGTATGCAGCGAATCGAGCTTCTACAGGAGCAAGAGCATTAATTCGGGATGCCACAGTACAGGTTTGTAGCTTGTAACTTAACTCCTCTAAAAGCATCTCTGTAAATGGGCTGTAAGTTCTTAAATAGCGCTCATAGATGGTATAAGGTATATAAATAAAAGTAGCTGGATGTATCGTAATAACATCTGATTGGATTGTTTTTTTCTGAAAATATTCGATGTCACCAAGAATTGATACTGGTGAACAAAATCGCAGGAGAAGCGATTTTCCTGTTACTTCATTTGTAGTTACACGATATTTCCCTTCTGTCAATATATAGAAGCCTGAAGCTTTATCTCCTGTATTGACAACCTGCTGACCTGCTTGAAAGGATTTCAATTCTATATACGGTTCTAGATGATCAGGAAATGGAAGCTGAAAGGTTTGGATATAATTCATTAATGTAGTCATTTCGTTCTCCTTCGGGACATTGGTCCTTTTTATTATAACAAAACAGGATTATACTGTAAGCGAGGTGAAAGAAATGATTTTTGTATTTGATTTAGATGGTACGATTTGTTTTAATGGTGAGTCATTAAGTTATGAGATGCGTGAGGCATTAGATGTTTGTATTCAGCATGGACATGAGATCATATTTGCTTCAGCTCGACCGATTCGTGATTTATTACCAGTTTTGCCGAAGAGATATCGCCATTTTCGAATGGTAGGAGGAAATGGAGCTTTCACATTTGAAAATGGAAAAATGCATGTGCGCACGTTTACTCCTAACTTAGTTTTAAAAATAAAGCGATTAATTGAAAAGTATCACTTAACCTATTTAGTAGACAGTGATTGGGATTACAGCTATACAGGTGAGGTGCAGCATTCTATATTTCGTAATCTAGACCCTGAAAAGCAAGCTGAAAATAAGTCATTAGACGAATTAAAGATGATAACCAAAATCGTCTTATTTACGACTACTGATGAAATCAAGCATAATTTGAGTCATTTACCTGTACAGATCTATGAACATGGGAGAGAGAATTTGCTTGATATATCTCCATTAGGAATACATAAAATGAACGGATTAAACCAATTGGGAATACAATCAGGGGAATTTATCGCATTTGGGAATGATCAAAATGATTTAGAGTTATTTAGAAATGCTACATATAGTGTTTGTGTAGGAGAACACGCCATGAAAGAATATGCAACAATTTCCATAAAAAAGGAAAATGTTCCCGCTACGATAAAAAATATTAGTGATTACGCCAAGCATTATAATGAAGCTTTAAAAACTTGATGATTATTAACAAGTTATTCCACCATTTTACCTTGTATGTTGACCCGAGATTCTGTTATATAGATACCTTTATTTCAATCACTTGGGGTCCCCTTCTTCTGTAAACACATATTTCTTTTTCTCCAATAATAAAAGCATCTCCATAGTAGTCGTTTATTTTAGATATGACTCTCGGGGGGCTTTTTCCTCTAGCTCATTTAATTAGGTATCTTCAGATATACAGGTTTTTCTTTTGTGAATTTTGTTGCCTGCGTCTACTACAGAAATACGATTGGGACTGCGTAATAACATTAAATCTTGATATAGACTTCGTGATTTCGTTTCTAATTAGAAAAAAGTACAAAATTATTCTGGATTTTATGCTTCACAAGCATTATAATGATAATGATAATCAATATCAATTAGAAAATCTACTGACTTTCTATTCTGTCTTTTAATGATGTAGGAACAGCAAATGTCGTTTGGTGTTGTAGCCAATCATGTTACAGAAGAAGTAGAAATAAAAAAGGAGGCATGGTTACTAGTTGTTTAACTAATTATTGGGCAGGGCAAGTGTGTTCCTTTTTGTTCTAAGGAGTTCATTGGTCAAGGCGACATAATTTCCAAAACAATGTTACCATTCATAGACTATTATATGGCTGCTGTGCCCATATGTAGAAAATACTTCTGATTAAAGCATTTTCCGGGTACAACTTACTTTGTAGGAAAGGTTTTGGTACATATGACCACAAATAGGCAGCTATGCATCGGTTTGTCCTTGTCAACAACATGGATGAAGGGGAATGGCTGGAGACATACAGACAGTGGTGTAGAAAACTTATATTCAAGCGACTTTTATGTGCAATTAGCGAAGATGGCAGAAGAGGCGAAACTTGATTTTATCTTTAGGCCAGATACATTGTTTCTGAACAAAGAGGTACTGGGGAATTCACCTGGCTTTGGCAGCTTAGATCCGACGCTTCTGCTAACTTCGATTGCTCGTGAGACCAACCGAATTGGACTGGTTACTACTGCTTCTACCACTTTCAACTCACCATATACGGTTGCTAGGCAGCTTCAGTCTTTGCAGTGGATTAGCAATGGGCGTGCAGGGTGGAATATCGTCACTTCCATTGAAGGTGCTGGAAATTTCGGGGATGATCCGATGCCGTCATCACCGGAAAGATATCAGAAAGCAAGTGAATTCACAGACATTGTCCGCAAGCTATGGGATAGTTATCCGAACGAATCGCTGGTTATTAATCGTTCTACAGGACAATATGCGGATAAGGAAATGGTTTCTCCGATCAATCATTCCGGTGATTTTTTTAGTGTTGAAGGACCGCTTAATGTACCGGCACATAAATCAGGGACCATTCCTTTGTTCCAAGCAGGCGCCTCAGAATCGGGACGTAACTTTGCAGCTTCGGTAGCGGACGCTATTTTCGCAGCCACTCCAGATATGGCTTCAGGTATTGAATTACGTGATGACCTAAGGAGACGAGCGAAGAAGCATGGACGCCATCCAAGCGCAATACGAGTTTTGCCTGGATTGTATTTTTTCCTAGCCAATACGCGTGAGGAAGCACTAGAACTACATCGGAAAGCGCATGCACATCTAAGTCAAGAGCATAGATATGCTTCAGTAAAATCCATACTTGGTATGGATATCAGTACACTACCTTTAGATCAATCGATAACAGTCGATATGCTACCCGATCAAAATCAATCAGTTCGCAGTAGGACGCATGCTGATTTGTTGCGCAGGTTAATTACACGACAGCAGCCCACAGTGGAAGAACTGTTGTCAAGGCCGGAGGTAGTCGGTTCTGCACATTGGGTCGTCGTAGGAACAGTTGAGGACGCGCTAAATGAAATTACGGAGTGGTTTGAAACAGGTGCTGCAGATGGGTTTATTGCTTTACCAGGAGGCTCGAAAACATCGATGGAACTGTTCTTTAGCGAGCTGATGCCAATGCTAGTTGAGCGAGGGTTGTTTAGGAGTGAATATACTGGGTCTACCTTACGTGAGCATTTAGGTATCACATAAACTGTCACTGAAATAAGTCTGATTGGATATCAGTTTTTATCAGTGAAACAATTAATTGGAAGATAGCTTAGATTTTAAGTATTACTATTATTATAGCGGGAAGGGGTTTAGGAAAGATGAAAAGATTTATGTTCGTTAGTTTAATCGCATTACTAATGGTTGTATTAGCTGCATGTGGAGGAGATAAAGATAGTGAGTCAAGTTCTTCTAATAATAGTGAAGACACGGCTCAAGCAAATGAGGATACTAGCGAGGAAAGCGAAACAAGAACAATTGAGTATCTTGGTGAAGCGTACACTGTACCAAAAACTGTAGAAAAAGTTGTTGTGACAGGAGCAATGGAAGCAATGGAGGATGCTACAGTACTTGATGTAAACTTAACAGGAGCGATATCTGTGGGAGGAGAGTTCCCAGAGATTTATGCTGCAGCGACCGAGGAAGCTGAATCCATTGGAGAAAAACAACAGCCAAATTTTGAGAAGATACTGGAATTGAAGCCAGATGTAATACTTGGAACAACGAAATTTCCTGAAGAAGTACAAGAGAAATTGCAGAAAATAGCTCCAACTATTTTAGTTTCGCATATTTCAACAAACTGGGAAGCTAATTTGAAGCTAATGGCTGAATTAACTGGAAAGCAAGCAGATGCAGAAACAATCTTGTCTGAATATGAATCAGATATGGCTACTGCAGAAGAATCATTAACAGAGAAGCTCCAAGGTAAAAAAGTAGCAGCTATTCGAGTTCGTGGAGGGCAAGTTTTCGTCTATCCAGAAGGTGTATTCTTTAACCCTGTACTATATGATGAACTGGGATTAGAAGTTCCAGACGAGGTGAAGAAAGCGAAAACACAAGAGGCAATATCTGTTGAACAACTAGCTGATATGAATCCGGATTATTTATTTGTGCAATTCTCTACTAGTGAAAATGAAGAAAATGAAACTGCCTTCGAGGAAATGAAAAAGAATTCGATTGTACAAAACATCAATGCATTTAAAAATGATCACGTGTTTGTGAACGTAGTTGACCCACTAATGGAGGGTGGTCCAGCTTATAGCCGAATTGAATTTTTAAAAAATGTACAAGAACATCTGGAAAAATAATGTTACGTTTTAATTTGTAGTTTTAATAGAGTCTATAGACTTTATAATTAGTAGGATTCATAAGTTAAGGTCTATGTCTAATAGAATCTTCTATTAAATTTATTCCATATAGTATATTTTTATATATAATTATCCATACTATAAATGGAAGGAGGGGACAAGCCCCTCTTCATAGCAGTGCCCATAATTGTTTGATGAGTAGGATTGTCATAATTATGGGCCAAGTTTTTATCAATATAATATTCTCTTTGACTTGAATATATATCATCCACATCCCTCCTTTGCTTTTGTATATATTATCTCCAGAAAGATTATTTTTGATTCAATTATGGGACGAAGTTATTAATTTTTTTGGTATCGATTACGTGAAAAAAAGACTTTATATGTTGACGAGATAGCAGTCTTAAGCCTTTTGGTTTACGGCTGTTTTTCAATATTTCATTAGAGGTTTTGAAGTTTATGTTAAACTGAATGCTTCCATATAGGAATTATTAAAAATCAATGCTAGTATTGAATAAGACAGAAAAAATGGTTGGATGGAAGGGATATTGATTGGTCTTTGTTATTTGTATACTTATAGGAATTTTGACAGCTTTTGTAGGTGGTTTAATGGGGCTAGGCGGTGGAATTATTCTTATTCCAAGCCTATTATTTTTAAACCAGCTTTCCGATGCATTTTCTTGGGCAACCCCTCAAGCTATTGTTGGAATATCATTAGTCTCTATGGTTTTTACCGCCATGTCATCAACTATTGCTTATTACAAGCGTGGACGTGTTGATTATAAAACAGGTCTACTGTTTTTATCTGGTAGTTTACCTGGCGGCATGATAGGGTCTTGGTTAAATCAATTTATTGATGGTGATCAATTTCTACTCTACTTTGGATGTATTACAATTGTCATTTCGCTCCTTTTCTTTATTAAGCGAAAAGAGCCAACAAAGCAGATAAGTAATAACATAAGTGAGATAAGGACATTCGAATTAAATGGAATAACATATCAATATACGGTGTCTAAATGGGTAGCTTTTGTACTATCATTAATAGTAGGAGCTTTGTCTGGGTTATTTGGTATTGGCGGTGGATCCATTATGGTGCCTGCGATGATATTATTATTTGGGATACCGGCGCATATTGCTACTGCTACGTCGATGTTTATGATCTTCTTTATTAGCATTATTGGAGCTGGAACACATATTGCTTTAGGGCATATTGAATGGCAGTATGTTTTCTTGTTTATTCCTGGTGCATGGATTGGTGGAAAATTAGGTGCTTGGGTTAACCAACTTCTAACAGGTAAAACACTAGAATGGATATTACGAATTGTATTAATCATTATTGGGATTCGCATGATTTCTCAAGGGCTATCATAAGGAGCATAACATAATGAAAGAGAATATCTATTTTTATTATACGAATGATTTACATAGCAATTTTGATCAATGGTCTCGTGTTACAGGATATCTTAAAGAGACAAGGGATAGTCGACGTAAATTAGGCTGTTCTTGTTGGGCAGTTGATATTGGTGATCATGTAGACCGAGTTCACCCTATATCAGATGCCTTTATGGGAAAAGCAAATGTTCAACTTATGAATGAAGCAGGGTATGATGTCGTTACGTTAGGTAACAATGAAGGTATTACGTTATCGCATCAGGATCTTTTCCATCTTTATGATGAAGCTGATTTTGAAATAGTATGTGCCAACTTACATAGTAGCGATCAAATAGAACCAGCGTGGCTGCAACAGAGTACGATTCTACAATCCGCTCATGGAGTAAATATAGGAGTTATCGGTTTAACGGCACCATTTAATGCCTTTTATCAGTTACTAGATTGGTATGTATCACCTCCATTTGAACAGTTACAACAGGTGATTGATAATGTGAAAAAACAGGCAGACATTGTCGTTCTGCTATCGCATTTAGGGTATAGTGAGGATCAAGAAATTGCCAAAAACTTCCCTGATATTGATGTTATCATCGGCGGACATACACATCATCTGTTGCGTAATGGCGAGTATGTTAATAATACATTAATAACTGCTGCCGGAAAACATTGTCATTATGTAGGAGAAGTTATTCTAACTTGGGACCATGATGAGCATAAACTGAGTCGTAAAGAGGCATACGCGTTGAATATAACTCATTTACCAAAAGATAAAACTACAGAACGAAGAATAGAGCAATTATATAAACAAGCTACTACCATTCTTGCTAAACCGATTATAGAATTAGCATATCCTTTAGAGGTAAATTGGTTTCAGTCAACGCCAATATTGCAGGCTTTAACAGAATCTATTAAGAAACAAACAGAGGCAGATTGCGCCATGCTAAATGCTGGACTCCTATTAGAAGGTTTACCTGCTGGTAAAGTGACTTATGGTGATGTACATCGCATTTGTCCGCATCCGATAAATACATGTGTCGTAGAGTTGAATGGTGACGAATTACTGGAGGTAATAAGAGCATCACAAACAAAAGAATTTATGCAATTACAATTAAAGGGTTTTGGTTTTCGCGGAAAAGTATTAGGTAAAATGGCGTTTGCTGGACTTGAAATGGATATGGAGGAGTTAAAAAATGGGGAGTACTTTGTAAAACAGGCATTTTTAGGGTCTTATCCATTAGATCCAGAAAAAACGTATACGGTTGCTACTGCGGATACGTTTACATTTGGCAGGCTGTTACCTGAAGTTGCTAAATCAGAAATCAAACAATATTATTTACCAGAATTCTTAAGAGATATATTAGTTTATACATTAAAAGAAGGATTTAAGGATTAAGCGTTTAGGCTTTTGTGACAATAGGCCCTTCATTTGCATATAGATATGAAGAAGAGAATGAAGGAGGCCATACACGTTTATGATTACAGTAAACCCGCTAGAAGTAGATGGAATCTTTTTTACGGCTATCGTTGTAGAATTACCAAAAACGAACTTGTTAATTATTTCGAATGAAGTCGGTTATATCATGTGTGCAGCTCTAGATGTGGATATATTAAATGAAAAATTAGCAGATCGAAAGGTAGTAGCTGGTCGTGCGGTAGGTGTTCGGACAATTGATGAGCTTTTGCATGCACCGTTACAAAAAATAACAGATGCATCCAAGCAATATGGTTGGGAAGAAGGAATGATAGGGAAAGATGCATTGATCCGAATCTCTTAGCTGTCGAGACAGGGAAAAAATTATTACTTTATTCACATCGTAATCCGAACGAATCAGTTCAGATTATTTGTTTACTCGTGCTCACCGCTCCAGCAAAATATTACGCTTTTTGCGGACATGGCTTCAGCTTCCTTGGGTAGCAAAGAGCGTTTTGCTGCGCGGGGTCTTTAGCTTGCGCTGTTCCCACAGGATATGGAAGACTTCGGTAGCGATACATCGTACACAGAAAAAACGCTCTGTTTTCAAAGCGCCTTCGGATTTTGATTGCGCCATGTAGTAACATTTTGTTTTATCGTTCGGCTTTTGGACTAACTATTTTCGTTTCGTACCAGACACTTTTTTACATCCTACGACCTACCATATAATGATGAATACGTTTCTTAAGAATCATAGATTTATAAAGGAATAGGTATAGATATTTCACGTATGTTCTGGTACTATTTGATTAGATTTATGTTAAAATAAGTGGATTTATGTAATTGAATGGGTGTAAATAACTATATATGTGTATTAGGAGAACATAATGAGACTTGCTAATACAAGATCAATAGAACCAGGCGCTATTCTAGCAAAAACAATATATAATGAAAGTGGCGTCATTCTGGTAAATAAAGGTGTTGCCTTAACAAAGCAGTTTCTTGATAGACTAGTAAAGCACGGGATTACATACATTTATATTGAGGATGAAGAAATGAAGGATATAGCGGCAATGCCGACCATTTCAAAATCACTCAGACGAGAGGCTTCAGAAACGATTAAGGAAGTATTTCTTTCCCTACAGCATAATGGATTGACAAACCGATCTTATATCCTTGATCAAAAAGGATCGGAACTTTCAGTGATTGTTCAGCAAATCACGAATGAGCTGCAACAAAACGAACAGTCATTATCATTATTAACCGATATGATTGTATCGGATAATTATATATTTCAACACTCTTTAAATGTAGCCATTTATGCACTGGCTATTGGTGTTAAGTTAAAGCTATCTAATAAGCAATTAGAAGAAATAGGGATGGCAGCAATGCTGCACGATGTTGGAAAGCTGTTTATTAACCCAGATATATTACAAAAACCAGGAAAATTAACAGAAGAAGAATTTAAAATTATTCAAAACCATACAAGAACGGGATACCGTTTTCTTGTAGGTCAGGATAGTGTACCTTTTGTTGTATTACTTTGTGCCTTACAGCATCATGAACGGTTGGATGGATCAGGCTATCCACTTGGAATAACTTCTGAATCGATACATAAATATGCAAAATTAATAGGGATTGCAGATGTGTTCGACGCAGTTACAAGTAATCGTGTATATCGTGATGCCATGCTTCCTCACGAAGGTTTAGAAATCTTATATGCCGGATCTGGACAATTATATGATAGAGAAATGATTGAAGCGTTAAAGAGTTCTATTGTTGTTTATCCAAATGGTATTATGGTTGATCTAAATGATGGGAGACAAGGTATTGTTGTAAAACAAAATCCGCATGTTTGCGACAGACCAATTATTCGAATTAACAAGGAGCAAGGGAGAAAATTAGCTAAACCATATGATGTTAATTTAGCTAACGTACTAAATGTGGTGGTTTTCTCATGCAAAATAGATTGAGATTTTTTACATTCTAACCTTCTTGGAACAAGCATATGTTTGTTGCAAGGGGGTTTTTAGATGGGTAGACGATCAGGATTAAAGATAAAAGCAACTTCTCCAGCTAAGGCGATTTTTTTAATGACTTCAATTACATTTGTCATATTAACCTCCCTTAGTATTCTAATAGTAGATAAAGGGATAACTCCTCCACTGATGGAGATAGCCAAAAGGAAGACAGTTGAATTCGCGACTAGAACGATTAATGAAGCTGTGAAGTCAACGGAAAACATAAGCTTTGAAGACTTAATGGACGTTAGTAAAGATGAAAATGGATATCCTACCATTGTTGGTTGGAATGCTTCAGCAGTGAGCAGAGCATTGCGAGCTGCTACCATTAGAGCGGAATACTTTTTATACGGAATGAACAAAGGAGAAATGTTAAATACGGATGATCCAGATATGGAACCAAAGGATTACGGAGATTCAGCAAATGAACTTGCTGACAAAGATCCAACGGTAGTCGAGATTCCCATCGGTCAAGTGACCGGAAGTACTATTTTAGCTAATTTAGGACCCAAAGTCCCTGTTCATTTTGAAATTGTTGGCAGTATTCAATCAGATATAAAATACGAAATGAAAGAATTTGGTATTAATGCTGCATTGTTTGAAATTTATATACCGGTTACCGTTAATGCACAGATTGTCGTACCATTTACGACCGAGCCTGCGGAAATTACAACGAAGGTATATGTTGACTCAAGGGTACTTATGGGTGATGTTCCAGAATTTTTTGGTGGTGGAGAAGGAAGTAGTGGTCCAAACATAGCCGTTCCCAAGGATGACTTGAATATTGATTAAGTACTTGTTATAATAATTATTATTAGCTAGTGAATATTTAAACCTTATCAGATCGGTGAGGTAGAGGTGCAATGGATATGATTAATCAGTCGGAGGATGACAACGATGATGATTGATGAAAGGATGTATTGCCGAAGCATAATAAGTGTCTTCCTTATTATTGCTGGTGTGCTTTTGAATAAGAAGTATACTGTCATGCAAGAAGCAATGTGCATGGAGAACTACTGATCGAAATGGAGGATAACGTATATTGTAAAGGCAATGGTAGGTTATTTTCTATCATTGTCTTTTTGTGTTTACAGAGCCCCCATTCTCTGACGCAGCCCCGTTTTCCACGTATCCCATTTTCTTGAACAGTATGTTTTCTTTCATTATTGCAAACAATCATAGTGGAGGTTACAACAATGGAAGGAACAATTTTTTCCCTTATTCCTGCAATATTAATGCTCGTATTGGTATTAGTAACGAGAAATGTATTATTATCTTTAGGAACTGGGATTGTAGCAGGAGCACTTCTCATTCATGATTTTTCAATATGGGATTCCCTAAAGGAAATAGGAATTATTATTTATACTATATTTATATCGGAAGGCTCGCTAAATACAGGTAACCTTCTGTTATTAGGATTTTTACTTTTATTAGGAATAATGACAGCTTTTCTCCAAGCTTCAGGTGGGAGTCGAGCCTTCGGTGAATGGATGATCAAACGTGTAAAAACAAGAGTCGGTGCGCAAGCAATGAGTGCGGTGCTAGGTATTATCATTTTTATTGATGATTATTTTAACAGCTTGGCTGTAGGGCAAATAGCAAGACCCTTAACAGATCGACATAAGATTTCACGAGCAAAGCTAGCCTATATTATTGATTCAACTTCGGCACCAGTTACGGTAATATCACCGATATCGAGCTGGGGAGCATATATCATTGGTATTATTGGTGGCTTATTTGTAGCAAATGGCATCACAGATATAGGACCTTTAGAGGCGTTTATTAAAATGATCCCATATAATTTATATGCATTAGGAGCCATACTACTTGTGTTTTTAGTAGCCTACTTAAAGATGGATATTGGCCCGATGAAAGCACATGAGCAAAGGGCAATTCAGACAGGAGAATTACTAAATCCTAAGCAGGATAGAGTACCGGGAGATTTAACCGATACGTTTGCAGCACATACAGATGGGAAAATCTATCATCTTCTTGTCCCAATTGGTGTTTTGATTCTTGCTACTGTGGTATCCATGCTTGTTACAGGTGCAAATGCAAGCGATGGTAATGTTAGCATTATATCCATTTTTGCAAATACGAATGTTAATCTATCGCTATTTATTGGTGGTACAATCGCTGTTTTAACATCATTTGTTTTTCATGGATTACAAAGGAAACCGAAAAGCAACGCAGGAAAAATTATTGTAGAAGGTTTGAAAACAATGCTTCCTGCTATTTATATACTATTATTGGCCTGGACAATTGGTTCAGTGATAGGAACATTAAAAACAGGGGAGTATTTAGCACAAATTGTAGATAATGCTTCGATTAGTCCGGCATGGTTACCGTTGTTATTCTTCTTGATTGCAGGATTTATGGCCTTAGCTACAGGCACATCCTGGGGGACATTCGGTATCATGCTTCCGATCGCAGCTGAGGTGACAGTAATTACAGATATTTCTATGTTATTACCTTCTATGGCTGCAGTGCTTGCTGGTTCTGTTTTTGGTGATCATTGTACACCAATATCGGATACGACAATTCTATCTTCAACGGGTGCTGGTGCAAATCATATTGATCATGTCTTGACTCAATTGCCATATGCGATTTTGGCAGCTGTTTCAGCTGGAATTGGCTATCTTATAATTGGTTTCACCAATCAAGTCGTATTTCCTTTAATTGCTACACTTGTTATCGTCTTAGCTATTGCATTAATCCTGCACTTTTTATCGAACACAAAGTCATAATACGAGATCGGTGTTATGCTACGAATGATTATGTATCGGGCATGTAACATACAGTAAAATCGCCGGTTTAGAATAGAGACCAATAGGTTATACTCTTACGGTGCTTACAATAGAAAACTTCGCTTGTTGTAGTCAGTTTATCTTATAACATGGCGATGGTATTCTGTGGAAATAAAAACTTTAAGCTAAAATCCAAGCTGTCGGGAATTTTTTCTCGGCAGTATTTTTTATAGTAGAAAAAATATTGTCCAACTTTTAAAGCTACGAAATGAAGTCTTTGTTCTGTGTGGAGGGAATGTAGCTAGAAGCTTTGTACAAATACCCGAAGAATCTCTAGTGTTACGATGAGGAATCGAGTATTTTTTCTTCTGGAGAAGTAACGAATAACCTAATCTAAAAGCCTATAATAATTGTTTAAAAATATCTAATAACTATATATGCTGTTTTTTTGTTAATTAAAATTAGAAATATCTTGAAATTCAAATAATTCTTTGACATAGTATAAAAGTACCGTTATAATACAAACAGAAATATCTGAAAAAATAAAACTTTAAAAACATTCCTTAAACCAACTATTTTGGTAAGGAAGAGGGGGAGGTATTGTAATGGAAACTCGTTCACAATGGGGGACAAGAGCAGGGTTTATTATGGCTGCTGTGGGTTCAGCGGTTGGACTAGGAAATATTTGGCGTTTTCCAGCTGTCGCTTATGAGAATGGTGGAGGAGCCTTTTTTATCCCTTATCTGTTCGCACTACTAACCGCCGGTATTCCTATTTTGATTATGGAATTTACGATGGGACATAAATATCGTGGTTCTGCACCGCTTACGTATAAGCGAATAAATAAAAAGACAGAATTTATTGGCTGGTGGGCAGTGCTCGTATCGTTTGTTATCTCTACGTACTATTCTGTTATTATTGCCTGGGCAATATCCTATTCTGTTTTCTCAATTAATTTAAGCTGGGGAGCAGATACGGAAGGGTTTTTAATGAATGACTTTTTACATCGTACCGTAGAACCAGGACAAATAGGAAGTCTTGTACCAGGTGTACTTATTCCATTAATTATCGTTTGGGTTGTAGTTCTAGGTATTTTATTTAAAGGAGTTAAGAGAGGAATAGAAATTGCAAACCGCATCTTTATTCCCGCTTTAGTTATTATTTTCCTTATTATTGTTATTCGAGCAATTACATTAGACGGAGCTATGGACGGATTGCAAACATTTTTTTCTCCAGACTTCAGTAAAATATTAGATGGAGAAGTATGGGTGGCAGCATATGGGCAAATATTTTTTAGTTTATCGATTGCCTTCGCTATTATGATCACATATTCAAGCTACTTACCTAAGAAATCGGATATTACCAACAATGCCTTTATTACAGGATTTGGTAATTCAAGCTTTGAGTTACTAGCTGGTATTGGGGTGTTTTCTGCTCTTGGATTTATGGCAGCTCAATCCGGTGTAGGGGTAGAGGAAGTAGTCTCAGGAGGAGTTGGTCTTGCCTTCGTAGTTTTTCCGGCGATAATTAATGAATTCCCAGGACTGAATGGATTATTTGGCTTTTTGTTTTTCGCTTCATTGGTACTTGCTGGATTAACTTCATTGATGTCAATTACAGAGACATATGTTGCTGGTTTAACAGATAAATTCAAAATATCCAGATCAAAGGCAGTTTTATTTGGAGGTGGAATAGCCGCAATTATTTCACTTTTATTTGCGACTCAAGGTGGTCTGTTCTTCTTGGATGCAGCTGACTACTTTATTAATCAATTTGGAGTAGCGCTTATAGGACTTGTTGAAGTAGTGCTTATTGCATGGATTCTTCGTAAAGTAAAGGATCTAAAAACACATGCCAATGCTATTTCTGATATTCGCCTAGGTTGGTGGTGGTCGCTAAGTCTAAATGTTATTACACCTCTAGTATTGGGGTATATGATGTTCGATTTATTCCGACTAAACCTAATGAAGCAATTTGACACAGAAACTGGAAATTATGAAGGATATGCAGATATATTTATCGTATTTGGAGGTTGGTTTGTTGCAGCAGCAGCCCTTATTATCGGTATTGTCATGGCTGCTACTAAGTGGAGGTCCGAAGCTAAAGGTGTTAGTGAGCATTCAGAGGAGAGGGAGGCCAAATAACTATGACTGGCAGTGTCATTTTAGTGATGATTCTTAGTATGGTAATTATTTGGGGAGGATTAGCTGCAAGTGTTATGTATGCTGTGAAGAAATCAAAAGAAGTAAAATAAGAAGTGACCTTTTTATCGAATTTGTAGCAGAAAGACTTCCCTTCTCTAGTTGCTATAGCTAGGTGAAGGGAAGCCTTTTCGATTCTAACAGACCTTTGAACGCTTCAATTTATTATTTATTTTCTATCCAGTCTAGGCGAAGAAGTCATATAAGTTTAAATTGACTATCTTGTTAATCTTTTTGTTTCGCAATTCGTTCCCATTTACGTAAATAAGGGTATGGATCAAAGGACCATTCGCTTTTGCCGTTATCTTTGTACATACCATAATGTAAATGTGGAGGGAATTTTCCAGATGTTCCCGGCGGTCCATAACCTGTCGAACCAACACTCCCCAGTATATCTCCAGGCTTAACAACTTGACCAACCTTAATATCATCATCGTAACCGTTCATATGTCCATAATAATGATAAATATTATAAATATCACGAATACCGATTCTCCATCCTCCATAGAGATTCCAGCCCATCATTTCTATAACACCATATGTTGTTGATTTTACAGGTGTTCCATAATTTGCAAAAATATCGGTACCTTCATGAATTCGTAATCCGCCAAATCCTCTTCGGTCACCCCATGTGCTTCTATAACTATAATTGTGAGTTATAGAAACAGGAAAATCCCTATCCGTTAAATTAATATCTTGAAATTCCTTAAACACCTTTGCAGTGTTCATTATCGTCTGTACGGATAAATCCCGCTTATAATAATTCCATAATGCAATCTTTATATCATCCTTCGTTTGACCGTATTCAAGTAAATAATTTGCCATCGTATGAAGAATATCTTCCGAATTTCTCGGATCGGCTTTTTGATCACCATCGCCATCTTTACCCTTTCCATTGAAAAAGACGATTAATCGTTCATCCTTGATCATAGAAGAATTTCCTAATCCATACCATAATTCAGGTGGCACCTCAATAGAGATAACTTTCTCATCATCTGAATCCTGTTTTTTGTTGCGCTCGTAATTATCAATTGCTGCGAAATAGTACCAAGGAATTTGACTTAAAGTTTCTGTTTTTTTGAATAATGCCATTCTTTTATCATAAATCGTTTTCTCTTCTGCATGTGCAAATGTATGCGGAAAAATCGAAAATAGAATTATGATCATGAAAAAAAAACGTTTTGCATACAAAATGTTTCACCCTTACCTTACACGCATATTTTCTTTACTTAATAACGTTATAAGTAGCTGATGTTCTGTATTTTTTGTCAAAGTAGTTCTGATTATACAATAAAATAAAAGGGACTAATTGGAATTCCAATCAGTTCCTTTCTGTTTTTGATTACATACCTTTATTACTACCTTGAGGTGATTTTTTCATTTCTTTAATAATGCTCTGAATTGTATTATCATAATCACCTTCTGTTGTACTTAGATTATGCAAACTGTGGATATCATTAATTAAACTTGTATTGTCCGAGACATATACTTTAAAGTATCTAGGCATAACTGACATTGCCGTACGCTTTGCCATATCCGCTGTTCTATCCTGATCATAACGGCCAGATTTTTGGTAAGCAATTAACACTTCTTCGTCCGTTACAAGTGTTGCGACTTCATCGAAAGCATCACCACGCAACATAATTCGCGTAATCATATTCGCCATTTCAGTACGGTCAATACTTACGGAATGATTTTTTTCTGTATTATTTTCCATTTGTTCTTTCGTATAACGCACATAGCCAAGTTTATCATCAGCACCATCTTCTGCCGGAGCTCGTAACTCTTGATTGGGATCTAATTCATTCCGTATTTGGTCTCTTTCATCAATAGCATTGTTATTATTTGCACAACCAGTAATGAGTAGCAAAGAAGTCAGGCCGATTGGTATAAGTGTTCTTGTTTTCATTGCTATCCTCCATTCAAAATATCTTTTCATCATTAGTTTGCAATTTGAGTTGAAAATCATACTATTTTATTTCTGGAGGGTTTTTCGAAAAGATGATAAACTGTAGACACGATATATGGGGGGATTTATATGATAGAGTTGCAAGGGAAAAAATACGAGCTTGTGGAAAATCATAAAAATGGATTTAGTGAGGATATGTTAAAAGAACGGTACTCAGATATATTAGCTAAGTATGATTTTATTGTTGGTGACTGGGGTTATGACCAGTTACGATTAAAAGGCTTTTATGCAGATCAAAACCAAAAAGCACCTGTTGACAATAAGATAAGTGCCTTAGATGACTATTTATATGAATACTGTAATTTTGGATGTGCTTATTTTGTCCTTCAAAAAATTGCTACATAAAAAAGCAGTAGCTCGATGTTGCTACTACTCTTTTCCAAAATCGCCATCAGGATTATTATGTGGGTCATGTGAGCCATCAGCCTGTCTAGGTAAGTCCTTATGACGTTCTCTATCAGGGTAAACAAAAGCACTATCCCGTCGTTGTCCTTTTTCCCAAGGAGTCGATTTACCTTCCACTAGAGCATATTCATTCATTGGAGAACCAAAAGATCCTTCTGGGAATTCCTCAGGAATTAACTTGTCGTGCATACTTTCCACATTGGTAAAGTTTGAATATGTCTTCTTTTTTTCTTTTGCCATCAACTAAACACATCCTTTTCACACAAAATACCAACAACTAATGTAAAGGTGTTGGTATTAGTTTTGACTATATAGTGAGTTGTATGGGTAGAAAATAAAGGCAGTTCGTATGAAATGATGCTAGGGATTAAAGCTCACAACGTTTATAGCCTCTGTATTTTTTTTCAAGCATTTTTCCTAATCGAAAAATTGCATCCTCATTTCCTGATTTACTTATTATTTGAACAGCAATTGGCATATTATTTTCATCATTTCCTACCGGTACGGTCAATGCAGGTAATCCCCAAACATTTGCATAGGCTACATAAGGCATGTAAGTGAGAAATGTTCGCCGCATGGAGAATATTTGTCGATAGACTTTTCCATGCTTTAATGCTCCCGTATGATAAATTGGAAAAATGAGTAGCCTATTTTGTAAATACGCTCCCAGAATCTTGTCTCCCTGTAAAATCGTCTCTTCCATCTCTCGAATGCGGCTAATCGATGGTTTAAAAAGCTTTGCTCCAAAAATTGCTTTCGACAGATACGGATGAATCTTAGAGCGTTGCGTTAGTTTTTCTTTAAGAAAAGATTTCAAGAGAAAAGACCTGTCATTGTTAAATGCAGCTTTTTCAATTAATTCACTGCCATTACTTGAGAGCATTTCTTGCCATAATGTAGCGCAGTTATGATACATTGGAGGAATGCGTCGAAAAGTAGAAAACGATCTTGTTAGTACTTTTTCAATATCGTCTAACAGTCTTTTCGTTACTTCATTTAATGGTTGTTCCATATTACTAGGTAAAATTTCTATCTTAAAATTCTTTAGAGAGCAATCATCTATTTCATTTTCGGAGATGCTTGAATAGATAAGTTCCATATCCCGAACGGATTTACCCATTGGTCCAATGCTTAACATTCTATTTTGGATATCATTTGTAACAGCTGGAAAATGCCCATGAGCTGAAACCTGTTTAAAACCGGGCTTAAAACCAATAACGCCATTGAAGTGACTGGGAAATCGAATGGAACCACCAATGTCAGAGCCAATTCCTGCAAGAGCACCTCCTGCTGCTAACAGGGCTCCTTCACCTCCACTTGAGCCTCCACAGGTCCTATTGATATCCCAAGGATTGTTGGTACGACCATATAGTCGATTATCTGTTTCCTGACAAAAACATAAGGCAGGTGTATTTGTCTTACTTAAGATAATCATTCCAGCTTCCTGTAATTTCGATATAACTACTGCGTCTTTTCTAGAAATTAAGTCTTTTCTATGTTCTAGTCCACCAGTCGTTTTCATACCTTTGACATGAATGGATTCTTTTACACTTATTGGGACACCAAATAGAGGGGATAATGGCTCATTATTTTTTAAAAACATATCCAGCTCTTTTGCTTGTTGTAGCGCTTCAACGTACCGATTTTCTACTACTGCATTAATAATCGGATTTATTTGTTTTTGTTTTTCTATATAAACACTAACGATTTCTAACACTGAAAACTGTCTTTCTTTAATAGCATGGGATATAGCTGTAACATCTAAATTAAGTATATCTTCCTTGTTGGAAGAGATCACAGTTCCCATCATCCTTCATTCTCCTCGTATTTAAATTATGCATGAAATTTGCTGTAATTAAAGAACTTCATGTAGGAAGTTCCGAATTTCATCAGCTTCCATAGCTGTCTCATGGAAGATATGCTCTATCTTTCCTGGATCGTTTAAATCCTCTTTTCCTACTACTGTAAATCGATTTTTACGCAAATTGATAATGGTGGTTTTGTTTGGATCATCATCATTCTTTAAAAAAGCAAAATCATAACGCTGTAACTTTCCCATGAAACTTATATAACGCACTTCTTTTGTAACAGTTTCATCTTTAATTAATTCATACTTACTTCCCATCATATCCCTCTTTTCCGAATATTGACATTTTCCTTAACTATATCATGTTTTGCTCAATAATCCTATAATATATGGTATGATAAGATTGTAATTCATAATGGGGGGGTTGTTACATGTATTTTGTAGATAGGAGTAAGATTCAGCAGACGCTTCAATACATGGACCAGGTCATCAATGTATTGAAAATGAACGCTCCAGAAACGTTAATCGATAAATTAAGTTTGGAAAGAGCTGTACATATAGTAATAGAATGTACATTAGATGTTGGAAATATGATGATCGATGGATTTATTATGCGTGATCCAGGTAGTTATAACGATATTATCGATATTTTGTTAGATGAACAGGTTCTTCCTAAAGATGAGGAAACTGCTTATAAAGAATTAATACAGCTAAGAAAAGTGTTGGTAACCGACTATACAAACATCGACCATAACAAGTTAATACATACGATTCAAGCTAATTATCATGTATATAAACAATTTTCAGCACATATAAGAGTGTACTTAGATAATGAACTAGGAGTAGCTAACGCTTTTTCAAATGAATCATAGGGGTGATACGTTATGAAACAAACACCTACGAAGCAAAAGCTATTGACGTTAATAAAAAAAGGACATGAAGTAACTATAACAGATATGTTGCCTTTTTTTACGATTTCGGAAATTGCTGTTCGAAAGCATATACAATCTCTAGTGCGGGATGGATTTATCAAGAAAAATAGTATAAAGCAGAAACTAGGAAGACCATATTTTACTTATGAGCTTACAGAGAAGGGGCATGGATTATTCCCAAATCAAAACGAAAAACTGCCATTAGAGCTGCTTCAGGATCTTGAGTATCTTCAAGGTAAGAGAGCGGTTGATGATTTACTTTGGCAAAGAATGCTGCGGGAACGGAATCAGCTAGAGGATTTCGTAGGTGACAGTGACTTTGATGGTAAGGTTAAAGAAATGGCTAAGTTTCAAGATGGAAATGGATATATGGTAGAATTGAAAAAGGTAGATGTAGGACACTATGAAATGAAAAATTATCATTGTCCGATTTCTGCGTTATCCTCTAAATATACACAAGTATGTCAAAATGAAAAAGCAATGTATCAAGACATCTTTTCTACCTGTGAAGTTATTTCACATACATGTATTACTGATGGAAAACCTTATTGTATGTGGACAATAAAGCAGTTGGAAGAAAGGTGAAGGACTATATCTTTCTCCTGCAGTTGAATAAAGAAGACGTTGTCTGAGTGAGCAAGGTCGCTTGGACTTTTTAGTTTAGAAAGAAGGAATATTCATGAAACATGCGTATAAAGGCTATTTAATTGATTTAGACGGTACGATGTATCGAGGAAATGAACCAATTGAAGCGGCTGCAGAATTTATTGCTACATTAAAAACCAATAACATTCCACATGTGTTCGTAACTAATAACTCTTCAAAAACACAAGAAGATGTATCTACGAAATTAAATAAAATGGGGATTACTGCAACTGCACAGCAGATAGTGACAACGAGTATAGCTACAGCAAAGTTTATTCAAGCAAGAAAGAAACAAGCAAGATGTTATGTTATAGGAGAAGATGGATTACATCAAGCTATAGAAGAGCAAGGACTGACTATTACAGATCAGGATTGTGATTTTGTAGTTGTTGGCATTGACCGGAACATTTCATATGATAAGCTAGCAAAAGCTTGTTTGGCTGTCAGGGATGGCGCTACTTTTATTTCTACGAACGGCGATGTAGCGATTCCCAGTGAAAGAGGATTATTACCTGGGAATGGATCACTGACATCTGTAATTACAGTTAGTACTGGAGTAGCGCCAACCTTTATTGGTAAGCCAGAATCCATTATTATGGAGGAAGCCCTAACTGTGTTAGGAGTGAAAAAGGATGAAGCGTTAATGGTTGGCGATAATTATGCTACAGACATACGAGCTGGCATAGGTGCAGGGATGGATACATTGATGGTTTTTACTGGTGTTACTCCTATTAAGGAGTACCCAAACCTTGAAATCCAGCCGACCTATTATGTGCATAGTTTACATGAATGGCTTCAACATATTTAAGTAAACAGAGAGTAGAAGAACCAATGGTATATCTACTCTCTGTTTACTATATAAGACTTCGATATCTTCGTCTTTTATTCTCTTCTTGTATGCTAAAAGTGATGGCTTAATCTAGATTTTTTCTAATATAAGAAGAACTGCTTGACAGTCTAAGTTAAAAGTATGGTTTGAAGTTTCACTTTATCTAGTAACTTTCTTCATCAGTGGAATGTGCTAAGCGACTAGATGCCGCAGCTGCAATTGCACCTACAATATCATCCAAAAACGTATGACACTCTCCTAAGGATTTATCATTTAATTTTTGTAATATGCCAGGCTTTTGTTTATCAATGTACCCGTAATTTGTAAAGCCGATTGAGCCATATACATTGACGATTGATAATGCAATGATTTCGTCTACACCATACAAACTTTCGTCAACCTCAATGGTTTTTTGTAGCGGCTGCTCTAGCTGTTTCTTTTCTGTTAATACATCTAATTGAATACCTGTCAGGATGGCATTTTGTACTTCTCTTTTTGTTAGAACACGATCAACATTATGTCTGCAAACTTCTATTGTTAAATCATCATGGTACTTAGACTGTAGATAATAAACGAGTTCTGCTATATCATCAATCGTCACTCCACGTTCAGTAAGCCATTGTCTAGCTTTAACTTCTAATTCACTCTGATTTGTCTCTTGACCCATCATGTAACTTCCTCTCTTTTTATAGTTTTAAGTAAAGAAGGTAACTTTTCAACATACAATTAGTATAAATGCCCAGAGGAGGGATCTACTTGTCTTATGAAAAGTGGCTTTATGAAAATTACAACATTCAACCAGAAGAAAAAAGATGGATTGACGGCAAAGAATGCTTTAAATCTGGAGAATATGTTTATTTTACCATTTCTATTGATAACAATGAAATTATTTATATGGAACAGGCGGTTGTAGCTTATTATTTAGCGGAAGACTACTATACACATATGGCAATTCCAATATCAAATAATCAAGGAGAATGGTTTACAGTTTTTCAGGATACGCAGCTTATGGTTGTTCAAGGCAAACTTTCATATAGAGAGATTACTCTATCTGATGGAAAATTACTAGCCGAATTTCATCAGATTGGTAATGCTTATGGATATGAACCAAAGGCTATTTCCAGCTATGGACAATGGAAGGAATTATGGATCGATAAAGTGAACACATTAGAGAATCATCTTGAGCAGAGAGCACGTGAAACCCCTTCAGCATATTACCGTCTAGTAATGGATGTACTTCCTTATTTCATCGGTATAAGTGAAAATGCAATTCAATATATTCGTGAAAGTGAACAGGAACAGCGATTTTATGAAGTAGATCAGGGAACGATTGCTTTTCGAAGATATACAAATCAACTGATAAAGCCCATTATGTGGCCAATGGAATTAGTTTATGATCACCCATCGAGAGATATTTCTGAATTTTTAAGACAGCACATCTTAAACAAAGATCCAGGTGCAATTTCTTCCAATTTTTTAAATGATTATCAAGCGATCAGACCATTATCTGTGTTTAGCTGGCGTTTAATATATGCAAGGTTACTTTTTCCTATTCATATTTTTGATTTTTTGGAATGGAATTTAACATCTGAAAATGACGATGCACTCGAGCAATTCAAGCAATTACTTCAAACACAATCAGAATATGAAGAAAAGCTCGGGAAATTTTATAATCAAGTAGAGGTGGATTGTGATCTTCTGCAAATTCCTGTGGTACACTGGCTATAGAATGATGAACATAATTACGTATGGAGGTCATACCGTTGAAGAAACCATTGATTTATATTACACGGAAAATACCAGAAGAATTAATCGCCCCTTATACTAATAGCTTCCGTATAAAATTTTGGGAAAAAGAGAATGACCCAGTACCAGAAAATGTGTTGTTGCGAGAAATAAAAGAGGCAGAGGGATTAATTTGCATGTTAAGCGAACAGATTAATCAGCAGTTGCTAGATGCAGCTCCTCATTTAAAGGTAATTGCGAATTTAGCGGTAGGTTTCGATAATATTGATATGGAAGCAGCAAAGGCTAGAAATATTGCTGTAACTAACACACCAGATGTGCTGACCGAAACAACTGCTGATTTAGGGTTTGCCCTGTTAATGGCCACTGCAAGAAGGCTTATGGAGGCAAATGATTATATACGGAAAGATAAGTGGGACAACTGGGGGCCGTATTTATTGGCGGGATCCGATATTCACCATAAGACAATTGGGATTGTAGGTATGGGAAGAATTGGGCAAGCAATTGCAAGGAGAGCCAAGGGATTTGAAATGGAAGTTTTATACCATAACCGTTCTAGAAATGTTGAAGCGGAAGAACAGCTAAATGCCACTTATACAGATTTCGATACGTTGCTTCACCATTCAGATTTTGTGGTATCTGTTGTGCCTTTAACTGGTGAAACGGAGCAATTATTTAATAAGACTACCTTTCATAAAATGAAAGATACTGGTATTTTTATTAATATTTCTAGAGGTGCAGTAGTAGATGAAACAGCGTTAGAGAATGCTTTAGTAACTGGAGAAATAAAGGCAGCTGGATTGGATGTCTTTGTAGAGGAGCCTATTCATGCTGATCATCCATTAATGCAGTTGAAGAATGTTGTTGCACTTCCACATATTGGTTCGGCGAGTACAGAAACACGAACTGCTATGTGGAAATTGTGTTTGGATAATACGCTTTCTGTATTAACAGGCGGTCAGCCGAAGACGCCTGTTTGGTAAAATAGATAGGAACAAAAGCGCAAGCGCTCGATTAGAAATGTAGCGACTGGAGCGAGTCGTGAAGTCATCTAGTTCTGGGCGCTGGAACTGGACGCGGCTCAATATTTCCTAGACAAAAATAAAGAAGGCATCCTTGTCGTTGGAGGCCTTCTTTGTATAGGATAAAATATAATTATTAGCTATGTTATCGATTTAGTTTGTTTTAAAATACTTGCTCTATTTCTGTTACTCCAGGTACTTCGGCCATTAAGGCGCGTTCAATCCCAGCCTTTAATGTAATGGTAGAACTCGGGCAATTCCCGCATGCACCCATCAGACGAAGAAGCACAATGCCGTTTTCATCTACATCGATTAACTCCACATCGCCACCATCACGTAGCAAGAATGGACGTAATTTATTTAATACTTCTTGTACTTGGTCTCGCATTATCCATCTTCTCCTTTCTTCTATCTATTATAGAACGGATTCTTCAAAAAATCTATGGCATAATTGAAACTGATAATCATTTTTATTTTATCTTTAGATAAACATTTTGTAAAATAAAAGATATCGTATAAAGGAGGCTAGATGGGATGAAGCAAATAAAGATAACGGTATATGGGGCAGAACAGATTTGTGCGAGCTGTGTTGGCGCACCAGGCTCTAGGGATACTTATGAATGGCTACAAGCTGCTATTGGTCGGAAATATATAGATGATCACCTAAAATATGAATACATAGATATTGATCAACCTCCAAATGTGGAAAAGCATCAGGCATTTATTGAAAAGATAGTGCGTGATGATTTATTCTATCCCATTGTCATGATCAATGACGAAATGGTTGCTGAAGGTATACCGCGGTTAAAAACAGTTTATCATGCATTGGATAAACATAACATTCCATTACAGAATAAATAGAAACGAGGAAACGAACATGAAAATCCCTTTTACGAAGATGCATGGACTTGGAAATAGCTATATATATATTGATTTATTCCAGCATAAATTAGAGGAAGCAATGCTGCCAGCGTTAGCGCAAAGCGTATCTAATATGAACACAGGAATAGGGTCTGATGGTATCATTTTAATTCATCCCAGTGAAAGAGCGGCACTAGGTATGCGGATATTTAATAAGGATGGTTCAGAAGGGCAGAGTTGTGGTAATGGATTAAGGTGTACTGCGAAGTATGCCTATGAACATGGAATTGTTGATGTCACTCAATTTCAAATAGAAACGAAAGCTAATATTGTAGAGGCAGAGGTTCAAATACAGAATAATAATGTGCAGCTTGTAACAATTAACATGGGGAAGCCACAGCTTAACCGAGCGGACATTCCAATGATAGGCAGTGAAACAGAAAAAGTAGTAGCAGAACAATTTAAAATAATGGATCAGCAGCTTAAAGTAACAGCGGTATCTATGGGCAACCCGCATGCTGTTTTTGTTGTTGACAATATTGATGATGCCCCTTTAGTAGAATTAGGACCATCAATTGAAAAGGACAAACGGTTCCCACAGGGGATAAATGTAGAATTTATTGAGGTGCTTACTCCTACTGAAATAAATTTTTGTGTATGGGAGAGAGGGTCTGGTATTACACAGGCTTGTGGTACTGGTGCTTGTGCGGCAGTAGTTGCAGCCGCGTTGAATGATTTGGTTAACCGTAATGAACAAATAACTGTTCATTTACCAGGCGGCGATTTGTTTATTAAATGGGATGATCAGGGCTATGTCTGGATGACTGGAGGAGCAGAAGTTATAGCTACAGGAGATTATTACTATGACGATTGAGTATCATCAGTTGAATCCTATTCAAGGACTTTGTATACTTAAAGAAGATAAGCAATCATCTTAAAGGGAGGTCCATGAGATGGCTATTAATATTACCGATCATGCTAGTAAGCAGATTCAAAATATGATGAAAGAAGAGTCTGATGGTGCCTATTTGCGCTTTGGTGTAAAAGGTGGCGGATGTAGTGGGTTATCCTATTCACTAGGTTTTGAATACGAAATAAATGAAGAGTTAGATACAACGAAAGAAATTAATGGAATACCAGTTGTTCTCAATAATCAGGATATTCCTATAATTGAAGGAACAACGATTGATTTCAAACAAAATATGATGGGTGGCGGATTTAGTATTGATAACCCGAACGCTATCGTATCTTGTGGTTGTGGATCATCTTTTAGAACAAAAGATAAGGCAGGCGCGCCTGGCGATTGTTAGAAAAATAGCTGAAGCAATAAGTTGCTTCAGCTATTATTTATATCTATCTATAGTTAGTATCTTAAAACATGCTAGTTGAGTGTTTTGGTTGAATTCTGGCTTTCGGATCAATATATTGTTTTGCATTATTTATAGCCGTAGGACCTTCGCCAAATCCAGTTGCAATGAGTTTCACTTTTCCAACGTATGTGCAAATATCTCCAGCAGCATAAATCCCTGGTATATTGGTTTCCATTTTTGAATTTACTACGATACTATTCTTTTCAATTTCGAGTCCCCAGTCTTTAATTGGTCCTAGTGTAGAAACAAATCCATAATTGCATAAAACGGCATCGACATCCAATGTGATTTCTCGGTCACCTTTTACTTCTTCCAAAACGACTTGTTCAATACGCTCATTTGCAACGATATTTGATGGTACAAACGGTGTTAGGATTTCTACGTTCGATGCATAAAGCTTTTCCACACTGTGTTCATGGGCTCGGAATTTATCACGACGATGCACAAGAGTTACCTTTTCGGCAATCGGTTCTAGCATAAGCGCCCAATCAACAGCTGAGTCTCCACCTCCAAGTAAGACAACACGTTGATCCTTATATTGGTTCATATCTTTAACATGGTAATGGAGATTAATGTTTTCAAATTTATCGCATTGATCTATGTCTAAACGTCGAGGCTGAAAAGCTCCGTTTCCTGCTGTAATAATGATCGTCTTTGTATAATGTACTTCCTTTTTATTGGATGTTAATTTGAACGTTCCATCTTCAAGCCTTTCTACATTTTCGATTGCCTGTTCTAAAACAATTTCTGGATCGAATAAGTTTGCTTGTTCCTCTAAGTTATCTACTAATTCCTGTGCTCTAACCTTAGGGAAACCAGCAACATCATATATATATTTCTCTGGATATAGAGCAGTTAATTGCCCGCCAGTGTGTGGTAAACTTTCAATTATTTTAACACTTGCCTGACGCATACCGCCATAGAAGGCTGTGAATAAACCTACGGGACCTGCGCCGATGATAGTAACATCATAGACTTCTTTGGTCACAATAATTCCCTCCACTTCCGATAAAATTTAGTATACCATTGTTTATAGTACCATAAATTCCCCTTAGTAGAACATGAAAGCACTCTGTAACTTACTATTAAGAAAAATTTAATAATTGGGGAAACAAAAGAAAGGGTTGAAATGTAGATAGAAAAAGGCTACTATTATCAAGGATGTTTATTACGATTATGTGACAACGACATTATAAATCTATTAATTTTTCTATCCACTTGGTAAAGTAGCCAAGTTTTTTCTAATGACTATTAAGTGAAATATGTCACAAACGTACAAAATAGTAAAAAAATGGAAGTGATTAGAATGAAAAAACCGAATATAGTAATTCTAGGTGCTGGCTACGGTGGCATGATGACTACAGTTAAATTACAAAAGACATTAGGAGTAAATGAGGCAAATATAACACTTGTGAATATAAATGATTATCATTACCAAACCACTTGGCTTCATGAAAACGCAGCAGGAACCTTACATCATGATCGAACTCGTATACAGATTAAAGATGTAATAAATATGAGTAAGGTGAAATTTGTTAAAGATAAAGTTATTTCTATTAAGCCAGATGAAAAGAAAGTTAAACTGGAAAATGGCCAATTAGATTATGACGTATTGGTAATCGGGCTTGGATTTGAAGCAGCAACCTTTGGTATTCCTGGCTTAGAAGAACATGCGTTTACAATTGGAAACATTAATAGTGCTCGCCTTATTCGCGAACATATGGAATATAATTTTGCTTTGTATCACAACGAATCAGAAAAAAACCCCGCACGATTAAATATTGTTGTAGGCGGTGGTGGGTTTACTGGAGTTGAATTTCTAGGTGAGCTTGCAAATCGTATTCCTGAGCTTTGCGAAGAATATGATATTGATAAAAATTTAGTACGAATAATTAATATTGAAGGATCACCTACTATTTTGCCTGGGTTTGATCCACAATTAGTAGAATATGCGATGAATTCATTAGAATCACGCGGAGTTGAATTTGTTACTGGAGCAATGCTTAAAGAATGCACAGCTACTAGTGTTGTTTATGAAAAAAATGGTGAAATAACGGAAATTCCAACACTAACAACGGTATGGGCAGCTGGTGTAAAAGCAAACGCTCTTGTTGAGAAGTCCGGTTTTGAAAATAATCGAGGCAAAGTGGCAGTAGAAAAGGATATGCGAGCGCCAGACTATGATAATGTATTTGTAATTGGCGATTGTGCACTTATTATGAATGAACAAACGGGGAGACCTTATCCACCAACAGCACAAATTGCTATTCAACAATCAGCCGTAGTTGCCCATAATGTAAAAGCGTATATTCAAGGCGGAGAAATGGAGCACTTTGAACCGGAAATACTTGGTACAGTAGCTTCTCTAGGCCATAATGATGCGATAGGGGTTATATTTAACGATCAAAAATTGTTTGGCTGGAAAGCAACTGTGATGAAAAAGATAATTGATAATCGGTACTTATTGAAATTAGGTGGACTAAGTTTATTAATGAAAAAAGGAAAGTTTAACATTTTTTATTAAGTGTGGATGTAGCAAGGACAGTGCCACTGTCTTTGCTTTTTTTCTAAATTCATTTAAAATGGAAAAGGGAAAAGAAATTGTTTATACATAATAATGTCTAACTGCTTGTTAGGTGAGTAAAGTTGCGAAGGGAGCCACCTGTTTTGATTCAATTAGTAGTGTCGATTATATTATATTTTGTCATCTTTTTTGGTATTGCATTTATATTGAATATGTTATTACGAAGAACATGGTTGATGGCATTTTTATATCCATTTGTCGTATTAATTATTGTAGATAATATGTCTACAATGGAGTATTTAAAGGCACCAGGATCTGCATTTTCAGAAGCTTTTTCCAGGCTAATGCAAATCACTCCAGTTGATATTGCCATATTAGTAGCAGGATTTGCAGGTACAATTGTGTCTGGAATCATTATTAAGTTATTAAGAAAAAGTGGATATCAAATGTTTTAAAAGCTTTATTTATAACAAAGAAAAAGAGATAAGTGGATTTATGATCAGTAAATCCGGACTATAATCCGAGTATATTTATTTTCGGAAAGTAGTTCGGATTGTTTTTTTGAAAGGAATAATTCTCTAGTTACTATACATGCATAACTGGTATTAAGATTTTAGTTCGTTTATAAATAAACAAACATTACGATTATAAATTTAAAGTTTTCATATTTATCTAAAAAATTTTATGTGGTTTTGTATATTTTTTGATTAATTGGAAATGCTGAACTGGTAGGAAAAAGGAAACCTTTGTTGGGAGTTTTGTCCATATCAACTATCTGTCCTGAGTCAGGGAAGAGCTTGATTTACTGGAACTTTCTATAGACTGTACAAAGGTTCACTACCAGAGAGGTGTTATTTATGAATGTCAAAAGTTTTATTCGTAGAACAAGTTTAGTAATCTTAGCAATCGTAGCGTTTCTTACTACTATTTCGTCCATAACCAATGTATCTTTTGCAGAAGTAGAGGTGTGGTCCAAGCTGAAATCACCTGCTGTTCATATGATTAAGGAAGCAAAGGCGTCTGATTCTTCCCTTAGGCATACGGTATTACAAGGGAAATCATTGAATCATCTAAAGGAGAAGAAGCGCTATATTTCTAGTGAGGAAATTGAAGGTGCAGAGACATTAGCTGATGTAATTAATTTTGAACAGTATCCAAGCGCAAATGTTGTTGCAACAGGATATACTGCTGGAATTGAGTCAACAGGAAAGACACCAGATCATCCGGAATATGGGATTACTTATTCTGGGGTCAAGGTAAAAAGAGATTTGTACTCTACGATAGCAGCAGATCTTAATGTATATCCTATCGGCACTATCTTATTTATTCCTGATTATGGATTTGGAGTTGTTGCTGATAAGGGCAGTGCTATTAATGGGAATAAAATTGACCTTTATTATAATACGGTCGAGGACGTATACAGTCAGTGGGGGAAAAAGAAACTTGATGTATACGTGATTGAAAAAGGTAATGGTAAGCTTTCGGAAAAGAAATTGGATGAATTAAATGAGAATCAAGCTTTACAAGTATTTAGGCAGGAAATAACGGATAGTTAAAAAAGTATAATTAGTTAAAATAGGTCAACAGAAGTTTATGTATTTTATCAGCTAATAGTGCTTTTCCAATAAATAGTTTAAAAGCAAAAAAGCCGAACAGATTCGAAGAGTTCTGATGGTACCGCTCCCTGAAGTTAGAGTAATCTAATTTCAAGAGATCAGTACCAAATATTTCGAATGATAGTTCGGCTTTTGCTTAAACTAAAATACTATTGCTCCAGCATGAATTAATTTAGCAATGCATTTAAAATGAATGCAATCGCTACACCTGTTAATCCGCCAAAAAATACTTCGATCGGCTGATGACCTAATAATTCCTTTAGTTCTTGGCGTTTTTCAAATTGCTTTTTATTTGTCCAATCTTTTGCTCCATCAATAAATAGCTGGAAATCTTTAATTAATTGATTTAACACGATGGCTTGCTCCCCGGCCTGTCTTCTAACACCAGTAGCATCAAACATGATGATCACACTAAATACACATGAGATAGCAAACATGGTAGAGGAAACTCCTTCTACAATACCTACACCTGTTGTTAATGCAGCTACAGCAGCTGAATGACTGCTTGGCATTCCTCCAGTACTAAAAGCTAAATCCGGTTTAAATTCTCTTGTAACGATAAGCGAAATGGGAATTTTAACAACTTGAGCAAAAATTATTGCAGTTAGAGCAGCAAACAATGGGTAATTATGAAATAATTCCATGGTCGTCTAAACATCCTTTCTAAAGGAAAGTTTATCCCTTGTTAGATGACAATATGCATGGTATCTAATGCTATATTATCACATGAATGGCTAGTAATCAGGCGCACCAAAGAATTATTTTATAAATTTAGTATTTATCCAATTTTGGCTTGGCGAACTGCTGGAATACGTGTTGCAATTCTGACCATAAATAAAGCAGTTAAACCAGCAAAGGCGATATCCTTAATCAAGAATGGAATCATCGAAGCCCAAGCTAATGGATAAGTTATAGGAGCCGCTAACCACGTATTTAAGGCGACATACATATATGATACACCTATACCGTAATTAATGATGGTTCCAACGAGTGCAGCAAGTAAGTAATAAAAAAGAGAGCTTTCTTTCCGTTTATCGACCATCCATCCAGTAAAATAGGCTACAAAAATAAAAGATATGATAAATCCACCAGTTGGAGTTAATAATGCTGTAGGTCCCGCTGACAATCCAGCAAATACGGGAACACCAGCAAATCCGACAAGTATATACACTAGAACAGAAAGAGTTCCTAGCTTTCTACCTAACATTAATCCGGCTAATATGGCGAAGAATGTCTGTAAGGATAAAGGCACGCTTGTCCCGCCGATTGGAACTGCCAGCATAGGAAACCAAACCGTAATATTTGCACCTATAGCCATTAAAACAACAAATACGGCTCCATATGTAAGATCAATTGTTCGTAATCCTTTCATAATCTCATCCTCTCTGTATATGATAGTAATTGGAGAATGGGTTTTTGTCAACCTCGTTTTTTTTGGGTTAACAAAAATTGTGGCTGTTAAATGCTAGATAAACTATTTCTATGTTAGATAATTTCTTTAAGGAAGAAAAGTAGAGAGGGGAATAAAAGAGGTGGGTGTAGGCTCCCACCTTCTATGTTATGCTATTTAATCGCTGTCTCTAATGCAATTTCCATCATGTCATTGAAGGTTGTTTGTCTTTCTTCGGAGGTCGTCTCTTCACCAGTTAATATATGATCAGAAACTGTAAGAACGGAAAGAGCTTGGCGATCATACTTTGCTGCTAAGGTATATAATGCAGTTGTTTCCATCTCAATTGCAAGCACTTTATAAGCAGCAAGCTTTTCATTGATTTCTTTTGCGTTATCACGGTAGAACGTGTCACTTGTAAAGACATTACCTACTCGCAAGTTTAATCCTTTTTCTATTCCAGCATCATATGCATTTTTTAATAAATGGAAGTCAGCAAGTGGAGCGTAGTCTATACCACCGAAGGTCATGCGATTCATTTGTGAATCAGTGGTAGATCCTTGAGCAAGAATAACATCTCTAACCTTGACATCTTTTTGTATTGCTCCACAAGTACCTACGCGGATTAGTTTGTTTACATCATAGCTCTGGATTAATTCATTCACATATATAGAGATGGAAGGAACTCCCATTCCGGTTCCTTGAACCGATACCCTTTCTCCTTTATATGTTCCTGTAAATCCATACATACCGCGAACGCTATTATATTGTGTTGGATGTTCTAAAAAAGTTTCTGCGATATATTTGGCACGAAGGGGATCACCTGGTAATAATATTTTGTCAGCAATTTCTCCTTGCTTTGCACCTATATGTACACTCATGTTAATTCCTCCTAGTATAAATGGAATACTTTCAAAATAACGTTATCATAAGCTATTAGGAAAGACAAATAGTTCTATAATTCATCCTTTCTGACAAATAATAGGTATAAACTATCGTATCATGATTGAAAATAGAAGCAGAAGTTGTTAAATCTTTGTCGATACATAAAAAACTGTAGCTTATCTGTTTCAAAAATGCTTATTATTGTATATAATATTATTAGTTCAGTTTTTCACTTAATAACATATGAAAAACCAATGTACTGTATGTACATAAAAAGATAATATCTTTGGAAGGATGAATGAGGATGAAAGAACAAAATTTTACAATTACAGCGGATACAGGAGTTCACGCACGTCCAGCTACACTTCTGGTAAATAAAGCAGGTCAGTTCGAGTCAGAAGTAGAAATCTCATACAATGAGAAGACAGTAAATCTAAAATCAATAATGGGTGTTATGTCCTTAGGAATTCCTAAAGGTGCAGAGATTAAAATTACCACTACAGGAACTGATGAGGAAGAAGCGCTTAAGGGTGTAGAGGAAGTAATTAAAGAGCATTTAGGTGAATAATAATTTAAAGTTATTTGTTAAATGTCCTTTATCATAAGGCTGAGACAAAAGAATGAAGAAACAATAAAAAACGAACGATAATTAATTGAAATTAATTATCGTTTGTTTTTTGATTAGAATCATTCATTTAGCACCTAAAATAAGCGAGACTCCGGTGGGAACAGCACGAGTCCGAAAATCCACTTGGTAACGTGTTTTTCTTTACCAAGTTAGCTGAGGCCGTGCCCGCGAAAAGCGCGTATATTTTCACGGTGCGGCGATGATGCTCTTATTGATAATATGATTATTCGTATTTTGGGTAAAGAAGTTGTGTTTTGTCCCAGCCTTTTTTACATATAGTGAAAAGATGCTGCCTCTAGCACTGCTGATAGTAATGAATTAGCTAATCAGGCTTGGGTGTAGTAAATCTTTATAGCGTGAAAGTGGGCTTGGACCTCTTCTATATTTTGTCATAATACTGTTCTTCTAACCTATTTAAACACTCCAGTGCTGCTCTATGATATGCAGTATCGTCTTTAAGCAGCTTTGCTCGATACGTTTCTACAGCTTCTTTTAATGATACTATGTAGTTAGGTATAGGATCTGGATATGAATGTACAGCTGGTTTTTTTACATTCATTTTTTCATGATGTGCAAGGGCTTTTCTTTCATGGAAGAAAACCCCTTCGGTTTGATTCGGATTGTGCAAATCTCCTTGCATTGGATGCTTCTTAACAGCAAGGACCTCTACAACATAGCGATCTCCTTTATCGTCCATTACTTTACCGATATATGTTCCTGAGCGATAATGGGCTTTAACTGTTTCCCCTAGTTGAACTTCTGGCATATTTATCGTCCTCCTTACTATTATTGTGCCAAAAATGTATCCGTTTAGCGAACAAAATAGATCACTCATTTAGTTATATAGTGGAATTTGCTATAATAGCAAAGAAGGAAGTGAATGAAAATGATGCCATTTCTCTATTTCCCAGAGGATAAATCAGAATATATCCCAGCTGTAATCACTTTAGTCATCTTTTTAATTGCTGCTAGTATTGTAATGTATTTGTTCTATAAAAAATCTAAAAATGATGAGAAAAAATTTAATGAGCAATATAATGAGCAATTAAACGATAAAAATAATGAATAATGTGTACTAAATCTTCTTTTTTCATAGTCTACGAAATTATAAAATTTGAGCCTGTGGATATATATGGGCCTGTTGAGCCGCGTCCAGAGCCTTCAGGAACTAGGCCAGTTCACGAATAGCCCTACGGATAAATCATCATCGGTTCGCAAGCTCCGTGATTCCTTTATCTTCGTTGTCGTTCCAGTCGCTACATTTCTAATCGGGCACTTGCGATTTTGTCTTCCCGCATATAACTAGCAGTAAGAATCCCACTAAGCAATAAAGAGAAACCAATATGGATAAGAAGGGGACGAATGGCAGTAAATGTCCGATTGATTCAAAGACCTTTAGGTCCTAGCCTTGTGATACTAACAATCAGTGGAGGATAAATCAAACTCCCACTGATTGAAGTATCACTTTATCCCTACACAACGATTAGATTTTCTAAAATAGGTAAAGAATAAAGGGCAAATCAGTTAAAAGGAGACAAACGTATGCGCTGGTTATCCTTTATTCTAATTATGCTTTTAATAACAGGCTGCCAACCGAAAGATGAAAAGAGTAAAAGTGTTGATATGTATAATGCTTCTGGAGATATGCTCGGAACTATTACTTTTAATGAACAGTCAGGTGGCGTGAATCTTAAAGTAAAGCTTGAGGGTTTAGCTTCAGGATTCCATGGTATTCATATGCATGAATACGCTAAGTGTGAAGGCCCGGATTTTAAATCAGCAGGAAATCATTTTAATCCAGAGGGAAAAGAGCATGGACTCATGCATCCAGAGGGTGCTCATTTAGGAGATTTGCCAAATATTGAGGCAGATTCAGGAGGTTTGGTTGATGCAGATCTTATGCTTCCGGAAGCAACATTGTTGGATGGGAAAAATTCTCTGACAAGAGGGGATGGGACAGCTGTCATTGTTACAGAAGGAGAAGATGATGGAATGAGCCAACCTGGTGGTAATTCAGGCGAAAGAATTATATGCGGTACATTAACTAAAAACGAAAAACAAGAAGAATCTCCAACAGATCCTACGCAATATAATGAAAAACAGGAAGAATAGAGGACGAGACAAAAGATAAAGAAACTCCGAACCGTAATCCGTATACGGTTATAACCGGATTACAGTTCGGAATATTCATTTATATGGTGACGTATCTAAGCGAAAGGAATGGCGAAAATAGTGTAAATCTAGCAGAGGCAATATGGATGACTTCTGCAGATCCGCAAATGTCCGAAGAGCGGCACTGCTAAGCAGCTTCTAAGTTAGCGTGTTAGCTGGACCTGTGGAAAGGATTACCATACTTCAGTTTACAATAGGATGACCATTCGACTTGCAAATTCTCTGTTTAGCACAAACTCATTAATTATCTATTTTTAACTGCAGAAATGATTCGCTGCACTCCTTCTTCGAGGGTTGCTCGAGGGCAAGCGATATTAATGCGCATGAAAGTATCGCCTTCTTGTCCATAATCAACTCCCGTATTTAAGCCTACCCTTGCTTTTTTTATCATAAACGATTTGAGTTCTTTATGATCTAGCTTTAACGCACTACAGTCAATCCATAATAAGTAGGTTCCTTCAGAATCGATAACTTTTAATTCTGGTGTATGTTCTTCAAACATCTCCTTTACATACGTTTGGTGATTTTTTAAAAGATGCCGAAGCTCGTCAAGCCAACTTTCACCATGTGTATAAGCTGCCTCTAATGCAGTATTTCCCATTGTATTAAGCATATTAACACCTTGCTTAGCAAATTGAGCATCTAGTAATTCCCTTTTTTCTTTATTAGAAGTCACGACATAAGATGCTTGTAAACCAGCAAGATTAAATGTTTTGGATGGGGACATACAAGTTATGGTTTGTTCGGCGACTTCCTCAGAAAGTGACGCAATCGGTATATGCACTTCACCAGGGAATGTAAGATCTCCATGAATTTCATCAGAAATAATTAGAACATTGTGCTTCATACATAAACGAGCTAGCTCAGTTAATTCATCTTTTTTCCAAACTCGTCCTACTGGATTGTGCGGGGAGCAAAGAATAAACGCTTTAACTCCTTGTTTTAGTTTCTCTTCAAAGTCAGCAAAATCAATTTGATAATAATTGTTTTTATAGATGAGTGGGTTCTTCACAATCTCTCTTTGGTGACTTTCTATTACCTTATAAAAAGGCGTATACACAGGAGTTTGTATAATAATTTTATCTCCAGGCTCTGTAAAAGCTTGTACTGCCATATGTAGGCTTGTAACAACACCAGGACTAAATGATAGCCATTGCTGTTTGATATTCCATTGATGTCTTTGTGATAACCATTTAAGTATAGAATTCTTGACTTCATCATCAATCACCGTATAGCCGTATATACCATGCTGTGCTCGTTCAATTAAAGCTTGATTTACTTGTTCAGGAGCTTTAAAGTCCATATCTGCTACCCACATTGGTAATACATCTTCTGTTTGAAACATTGGTTTAAGCATATCCCATTTAACCGAACGTGTATTCTTTCTATTATGTTGCAAATCAAATATTCCCATTTGTGACCTCCTAGCTATTTATTTTTTATAGTATAACATTTCTTTCACTATACTTCTTATAATTAAACTAAAGAAATATGCCTTTTTAACAGGGGAGTAAACGAAGATTTATCCATAAAAAAAGCAAAGCGATATCGCTTTGCTTACAGGGGGAATACGAGAAAGTCTTACATTTGATAGTATACCCTGTTAAATAGAAATTTAAACCTAAATTGGTAAGTTTTTTGGAAAGCACTATAATCTTGATTCTAACTGTTCTTTTTCATCTTCGTAGCCAGGTTTTCCTAGTAGGGCAAACATATTTCTTTTGTAAGCCTCAACTCCAGGCTGATCAAATGGATTAACACCAAGTAGATAGCCACTTATGGCACACGCCTTTTCAAAAAAGTAAACCAAATAACCAAATGTATATGCATCGAGCTTTGGTATCTCTACAATTAAGTTAGGTACATTGCCATCAGTGTGTGCTAATAATGTGCCTTGAAAGGCTTTGTCATTTATTTCATGAATCGTTTTACTTGCTAAATAATTCAGGCCATCTAAATTATCTTCTTCCGCTTCTACCGTAATATCATATTTGGACTCATTTACGTGTAATACTGTTTCGAATAAATTACGACGACCTTCCTGTACATACTGACCAAGTGAATGCAAATCGGTAGAGAAATTTGCAGAAGATGGATATATCCCTTTATTATCTTTTCCTTCACTTTCTCCAAAAAGCTGCTTCCACCATTCAGCAAAATAATGAAGGTTTGGCTCGTAGTTAATAAGCATTTCTGTCGTTTTTCCTTTGTTGTATAGAATGTTACGAACTGCTGCATATTGATAACTAGGATTATTCTTGATTGATGGTTCTGCTAAATCGTTCATGGCTGCATGAGCACCGTTCATCATGTCATCAATAGAAATGCCGCTAACAGCAATAGGAAGCAAACCAACGGCTGTCAAAACGGAGTAACGACCACCAACGGCATCAGGGATCACGAAGGTCTCATAACCAGCTTGATCAGCGGAAGTTTTTAAAGCACCCTTCTCTTTATCCGTTGTAGCATAAATTCTGTCTTTTGCAGCTTCCTCACCATATTTTTCTTCTAATATTTTTTGAAAATCCGAAAAGCAATGGCTGGTTCTGTTGTTGTTCCACTCTTGGAAATTACATTGATAGAGAAATCCTTATCCCTTAAAACATCCATTAATTCATGAATATAGGTTGAACTCATATGATGCCCAACGAAGATAATATGCGGCGCATCGATTTCTTGCTTCGATAAGTAGCTTTGAAAAGAATGATTAAGCATTTCAAGTGCAGCTCGAGCACCTAAGTAAGAGCCACCAATCCCAATGACTAATAATACATCTGAATCTTCGCGGATTTTTTTAGCACTTGCTTTAATTCGAGCAAATTCTTGCTTATCATACGTTTCAGGTAAATTAACCCAACCGAGAAAGTCGTTTCCTGCACCCGTTTTTTCATGTATGGCATGATGTGCAGCATTTACGGCACCTTCTAGATTATCTATTTCCTGTTCATTAAAAAAAGCAAAAGCCTTCTTGTAATTAAATGTTACATGTGTCATCTTATTTCCTCCTTCATCAGCACTTTCAAACCTGTACATAACTTACTTTACCCAAGTGATGTTATGAAATCAAGAAAGACACTGTATAGATTTTTATAAGATGCATAAGCTAAGGTGAATAAAAGAGAAAAGGAGGGTAAATGATGAATGGATTACAACGTACCGCTTTAGCAATTACAATCATTGGTGCAATTAACTGGGGCTTAATTGGTTTATTTCAATTTGATTTAGTAGCAGCTATCTTTGGTGGTGAGCAAAGTGCTGCTTTCGCGCGTGTGATTTATACATTGGTAGGTATAAGCGGCCTAGTATTGCTACCTTTATTATTTAAAACGGATGAAGCATTTGCAGATCAACGTGAGCCTGGGAGGGCTGACAGTTAAATAATAAGGCAAACTCGTACGTTTGAGTTTGCCTTATCATTATTTACTATAATTACCTTCTGATTGCTTGATCCATTCTTCAAGCTTATCTTTTAGTGTATTAAAACCTGCAGAATCATTATCTGTATGTTTTGCTTGTACCTTCTGAGGCTTCGCTTGCTTCTTTGGAGCTTCCTCTGTTGCGCGGATAGACAATGAAACCTTGTTTTTTTCTTCATCAACTTGTAAAACCTTTACCTTTACTTCATCACCGATAGATAAGTGCTCATTAATATCTTTTACATATCCATGTGTAACTTCAGATATGTGAACAAGACCTTGAACCTCGTCATCAAGTGCCACAAAAGCACCATATGGTTGAATTCCTGTAACTTTTCCATCTAAAATTTGACCATTCTCAAATTTGTTTGTCATGCTGAACAACTCCTATACCATTATTCGATTCATTTTACACAATAAAATATTTTAGCATAATAATTAACATGTGGCAAAACATATTAAAGATAACGCTGATGAAAGGGTGATTTATATTGGTACCACTAGAATCAAAATTGGAAAACAAAATTTATTCTTTATTTGTACTTGAGGAATTGTTAAAGCCTGAAGGATTTGTAATTGGTTCAAATTGGGATTATGAGAAAGGATTTTTTGATTTAAAAATAGATGATCAAGGAACTTACTATTTTTTGCGAATACCATTTTATGCAGTGCAAGGTTCCTTAGATTACCCAGGTGTTACTGTCCGATTGGAAAAACCGTTTTTATTAGCACATCAATATCAGAAAGGCTACGATGAAAGCGGATCTGCAGGAGCTTTTCAAGGCACATTTAATCAGTTTCAAGCTCCAACAGATCCTGACGCTGAAGTTCCAGAAGCGTATATAACTACTGGTAAAGAACTAATGAAAAGAGTTGAGGACTTAATCATTCCAAGGGATTAGTCCGATGAGTACATCGTCTTTTTTTAGGATAAATTTTGATGTTGGATTGATATAATAGGTGCTATTTCGAATAATACCTAATAAAATCTGTTGGCTCTTCCGATGAATGGCGGCTGCCTCTCCAAAGGATACATTCTCCAATTCTTCTGGTAATGTAGCATGATGAAATTGTTGAGTTGTTAAGATATGATAAATATCCTCAAATGGTCTCGCCTTGGTTTCTCTAGATAACTCATGGTAAAAAAGAGCACTGGTGAAATCATTAGATCTTAAAATGGTTGTTGCGCCGGCACGATGTGCATTGTCTATTTGTATAGAAGAAAGTATTTCCACTATGATCGGAATTTTAGCGTTATTTCCTCTAATAGCAACGGCTGTAAGGATAGAATGATTATCTGCATCCCTTTCCTTTTTAGTGATATCTGCAGTAATTAATACACGTTCTGCTAGTTTTATATTTGCCTTTTCTAATATACGGTCCTCTGAAGGATCACCTTGTATAAAGTGTACCGGATAATCTGGAAAAGAAACATGGTCCAAGGTTGTATCAATTAGAACCATGCGGATATGCACGGAAGATGTTGAAATAATTTCAATTAATTGTCTGGTCCTCTCGTTCCATCCGATTAAAATTAAATGGTTACTACCTTTAAAAGGGAGTTTACCTTGTGCAAGGTCCTTTTCGTGTTGAATTGTTGCAGCAGATAAAGAGGTTATATAGAAAGCAATTAACCCACCGCCAGTCAAGATTAAACAAATTGCAACGATCTTTCCGGTTGCGGTTAACGGTACAAAGTCTCCGTAACCCACCGTGGCTCCAGTTACAAATGCCCACCATACGCCATCAAATATGCTTGGGAATTGCGTTGGCTCTACGATATGGATTAGGCCACCAAAAAGAAACATAAGCAAAAATATAACTACAAGTAGTCTAATAAAAATAGGCAGTCTGAAGTAGATTTGTTTAAAAATTCGAATGCTCATAACGGTCACCTGTCCCCAAAAATACACGATTCAACGTAGTTTTTTACTCTTATACTCTCCATTATGGACAGGCTTCGCTAATTATAATCTCCAATAGGACAACGGATTAACACAGCTATGTTAACTGAATCACTGATTAACTTCTATTTTTTGCAGTGTTTCTTTTAAACTTTGGTATACATCAGTCCAAAAAGAAGTACGGTTTCGATAAGACTTTGTCATAAAGAGGATCATTTCATCAAATTTTACTTTATAATCTGTAGACTCTTTGCTAGGTAATTCGCTTCGAGATTTTTCTACAAAGGATTGAATTGCTGACGCTCTCGGCCCCCATTTGGCAACTTCATTGCCATTTTTGTCGATAAAAATGAAGATGGGGATGGAGCGAGATTTACCGTTGGTTAAGTATTCATCCATCAGTTCCAGGTTTTTATCTCGATGTAATAAACGAACATCAATTTGGGCTACTTCCGCAATATGTAATAAAATAGGGATGTTCAACATAGCATCGCCACACCAGTCTTCCGTTAAAACAATTACACGTAAATTTTTCTTTTTTACGCTTGCAAAAAACTCCTCATCAGCTGGTAAGGAGAAATGATCATAAATATGTAATAAGTTTTCTTGATGCTGTTCCATTGTTTCAATATATGTGTCAGGTGAAATACCAATATTATACCATTGATTTAAGTCCATCGATTTTCTCTCCTTCAAATCTTTTTATCCCCCATATAACTGGCAGTAAGCCCCCCACATCAAGCAATACAGTAAAACCAATATTGTTAAGTAAGGGATCAATTGCCCGTAAATGTCCTATTGGTTCTAGGGCCTTTAGGTCATACCCTTTTGGTACTACCAATCCGTGTGGGATACACAAAATCCCCACAGATTGAAGTTTCACTTTATTAAAGTGTACACATAGTTATTATACGCGTAAACAAAAGTGCTCTTCATCGAATTTTTTGCTATCATAATAGTAGTACATCATCAAGTTATCGAATAAGGAGGAAAATAGAGTGGTATTAGCAAACCAAGATTTTTTATTAAATTTATTACAAACACCATCACCATCAAGTAGTGAAATGGAAATACAAAAAAAGTGGATACAGTATGTAAAAGAATTTGCTGACGAAATTAGAACGGATCATGCTGGAAACGCGATTGGTGTACTAAATCCAGATGCACCTTTTAAAGTATTACTTGCAGGTCATTGTGATGAAATTGCACTTGTGATTAACCGCATTGATGATCAAGGGTTTTTACATTTTGATCAAATGGGAGGCATTAATCCAAAAGCGGCTGTTGGAATGAAAGTTACTGTTTTAGGCTATCAGCAAACGATTACGGGTGTAATCGGTGTAAATGCTCAGCATCACGGTGGATTAAAGAATGATTTCAGCTTGGAAGATTTATTTATTGATTGTGGGTACAAAACGAAGGAAGAGGCTGAACAACATATCCAAATAGGAGATTTAGTTGTTTACAATACAAAACCAGAGATTTTAAGTGATAGATACGTTTCTGGCCGAGGACTTGATAATCGAACGGGCGCATTTATAGTGGCTGAGGTTTTAAAAGGGTTAAAGGAACGAGGCTGTGAGGTTGGTGTCTATGCAGCAAGTACGGTTAATGAAGAGACAAATATGGGCGGAGCCTATTTTGCAGCTGCGGGAGTTGCACCAGATATGGCAATCGCTTGTGATGTTACTTTTGCTACAGATTATCCAGGAGTGAATAAAAATAAATATGGTGATGTCCGACTAGAGGGTGGACCAGTTCTTGCTAAAGGGGCGCCGATTAATAGGAAAATAAATCAATGGTTAGAAAGAGCCGCGAAGCAGTTAAAGATAAATGTACAATATGAGCTTACACCAAGAATGACAGGTACAGATGCAGATAAAATGAGATTAACCGGTAAAGGGGTTCCTGTGTCTTTAGTGTCGTTACCTTTACGCTATATGCACTCCCCTGTAGAAACGTCTAGCTTGAAAGATATGGAACAAGAAATTGAATTATTAGTTACGATGATTGCTTCTCTAACTGGAAATGAAAGTTTAAACCCATTAGATGAAGATTAAAGATATGTAGCTATCAGTAAGTACGTATGGTTTCTGCATTATAACGCAAAGTTAACAATATTTCATTCTATAGGCCGAATTATTGTGCGAACATTAAGAATGTATCAAAAAATAAGAATTATTATCTATGGAATATTACAAAATAAAGTAATATAGTAGTATGTTTTCTGTAATGAAGAAAACATCAATGTTAAAATAGGGATATGCCTAGGTAAATAGCTTCATTTTAGTGAAGCAGTTAACTGTTTTCTAGGCTGTAAAGTAATGGAAAGTAACCCCTCATTCCTTATCTTATAAGGAATGAGGGGTTTTTTATGAAGTTTTAGTAGGTGAAACATACGAATTAATACCTATGAAAAGTTGATGAAAAAATATTACTAATCTATCAATTTTGAAAATTCAGCTTTTGTTCGACTTGATTCGACATTATTTTATCTAGTTAATCTACTATACTTGCTGTAACAACTTAGATTTTTCTGGAGGCACCACTGTCAGTTGAGAACCAAATTTTCAAGGGGGGAGGCAGAAGGTGTTTTTAATTTGTTGGTTCTTGTCTGCATCAGAATGTGTCAAAAATTGAGGGGAGGAATAGCTGTGAAGGCTAAAAGAAGACGACGTCAATCTAAAGCACTAAGTATTGCAGCAACGGTATTAATGACATTTTCGTTAATTACACCAGGAATAGCCAGCGCGGAATCAAGCGGTAAGCTTCATCAGTCTGCCCATGATTCTAATAAGATAGCCGAGGCAAAAGTGAGTGATCGATTAGTAAAAGCATTTAAAGACGACGACAAAGTAACCTTCCTGGTAAAATTTAATGAAAAAGCAGATGTCATGAAGGTCGCAAAAAATGCAAGATCTGATGCAGCAAAAGCAAGCTTGTCAGGACAAAAGGCGGAGCATATGCAGCGCTCAGCTGTAATATCCGAATTAAAGACTACTGCACTAGAATCACAAGCAAATGTAAAAGCTTTTCTGGAGGAGCAAGAGGCAAAAGGTAATATTGAGAGCTTCAAATCCTACCATATTGTAAATGGAATGGCGGTAACTGCTACAAAAGAAATAGCAGAAAAGCTAGCGACGTTTGCAGAGGTAGAAAAAATATTACCAAATGAAGAACGCGAACTTTATGATGTGACAATTGATAAAGAGGCTGGAAAAATCGAATCGGAATTAACCAATATTGAGTGGAATGTGGATCGTGTTGGAGCGCCGTCTGTTTGGGAGATGGGCTTTGATGGAACTGGTACAGTAGTAGCTAGTATTGATAGTGGTGCACAATGGGATCACCCAGCATTACAGGAAAAATATCGTGGCTATAATAATGATACCGGTGAAGTTGATCATACCTATAGCTTTTTCGATGCGACTGCAGATGAAGAAGAAGCATATGACGACCATGGACATGGAACACATGTTACCGGGACAATGGTTGGAAGTGAACCTGATGGTTCGAACCAAGTTGGTGTAGCACCTGGTGCAAAATGGATTTCAGCCAAAGGATTAAATGCAGCAGGTAGTGGCTATGATACATGGCTGATAGCTGCAGCTGAATGGATGCTTGCTCCTGGTGGAGATGCGTCAATGGCTCCAGATGTCGTAAATAATTCTTGGGGTGGTGGACCTGGCTTAGACGAGTGGTACCGTGATGTGGTTATTGCTTGGAGAGCAGCAGAAATATTCCCTGAATTTTCAGCGGGTAACACATCGCTTGGAAATCCAGGTGGACCAGGTTCTGTAGCTGTGCCAGCAAATTATCCGGAATCATTTGCAACTGGTGCAACAGATGTTAATGATGTATTAGCAGGGTTTTCTCTTCAGGGACCATCTCCTTATGATGAAATTAAACCTGAAATTTCAGCACCTGGTGTTAATATTCGTTCCAGTGTACCTGGTGGTGGCTATGAAGGTGGATGGAATGGAACATCAATGGCTGGTCCAGCAGTATCTGCTGTAGTTGCATTATTAAAGCAAGCAGATGCTAGCCTAACTGTTGATGAAATTGAAGAAATTCTTACAACAACGGCTACGCCATTAACAGATGACAACTTTACAGAGGTACCGAATAATGGTTATGGTCATGGGCTTGTAAATGCATATGATGCCATTTCTTCACTTGTTACAGGGTTAGGAACACTTGAGGGACAGGTTACTAAGGCAGGAGAGGATACAGAAGCTCCCGTCTTCGAACATGAAGGTCCTAGTGAATCTTATACTGGAATGGATTTGAATTTGTCCATTCAAGTATCGGACAACATAAGTGTAAACAGTGTAAATCTATCGTATACAGATCAAGATGGTGAAACACAAACTGTCGAAGCGGAACGTGTTTCAGGAGATTATAAAGAAGGAGAATACCAAGTAACGATTCCTGGAGAGCAAATAGATGGTGAATCTCTAACGTATACTTGGACAATTAATGATTTTGGTAACAATGAAGTAACCAGTGATACGTATGAGGTTACTTTATTATCTGGAGTCTCAGTTGGTTTCTCTGACGATTTTGAATCAGCATCGGCTGGCTGGACAGTGTTTGGTGAAAATAACAGCTGGGAGCGTGGTGTTCCAACTTCTGGACCAGAGAGTGCAGCTTCAGGAGAAAACGTATATGCTACAAATTTAGCAGGTGAGTATGATAGTAACACAAACACTACACTGGTTATGCCACCAATTGATTTACCAGAAGGAAATGCATACTTGCAATTCAATCAATGGTACAATATTGAAAACAATTGGGATTACGGTCATGTGTTTATATCAACTGACCAAGAAGATTGGACACAATTAACGGAAATAACGAATACCTCAGATGGTTGGGAAAGCGTAGAAGTAGACTTGTCTGAATATAGTGGACAGCGTGTATATATTGGCTTTAATCTTGACACAGATGGGAGTGTCACTAGAGATGGCTGGTATATTGATGACGTAACACTAGCAGATACTTCTAATGGTGAAAGTGCATCTTTGGCAAAGGATCGAGGCTATATAGGGGTAGTTGGTTTCGATAACGCTGCTTTAGGTGTTATTAAAACGGATACAAAGGATACGCTAAAAGAAAAAGTTTATCCTGCAAAAATTCAGCCAGTAAAGCCAAAGAAAGAACCATTAGTAGATAAAGAGGCAGTCAGCCCAACACTACTTCCTATGAGTGCACAGGTTAGTGTCCTAGAAAGTGGTCGTTCGGTGACTACGGACCCTGCAACAGGTAGTTACTCATTACTTCATGCCGCAGGAGAATATACGGTAAAAGCAGAAGCATACGGGTTTGAATCAGCAGAACAATCCGTAACCATTGAAGCTGATGGTGCTGCTGAAGCTGATTTTACGCTAGAAGAAGTTGATCAATACACAGTTAGCGGTACGGTAACTGATCAGCAAACAGGCGAGCCAATCTCAGGGGCTTCTCTTCTATTAGTTGAGGATGCAAATGTTGAACCTGTGACAACTGATGAAAACGGTAACTATTCGCTTACAGCTTATGAAGGAACATATACACTAAAAGTAGTGTCTAGCGGTTATCATGGTACGGAAGTTGAAGTTTCTCTAGCGGATAGCGATACGACAGCAGATGTCGAGTTAGAACCATTCTATACGGTTCCTGGTGGAGAAATAGCATATGATGATGGTACACCAGAAAATGCTCGTGCATTTTATGATGCTTTCAATGGTTGGGCAGTGAAAATGTCTCTTCCTGAAGGAGAAGAAGCTGGGGTAGTTGATTCTGGTGTATTCAAATTCTGGGATGAAGAGTTCCCTAACCCTGGTGGAACTGCATTCCAAGTAGAAGTTTGGGATGCTTCAGGACCAGACGGTGCTCCGGGTGAAAAACTTGCTGGACCATTTGACGCAGAGGCAAATCGCGATAAAGATGCATGGACGGTAGTTGATCTTTCTGAGCATGGAATTACTGTAGATGGTGATTTCTATATGGTATATATCCAAACTGCTCCAAATACAGGTGCTCCAGGTCTAGCTACAGATGAAAGCAGTCCTAATGCTGAACGCAGCTACCAATTAGTAGGAGGGGCTTGGTCTAAATCTCCTGCTAATGAAGGAAATTACATGATTCGCGCTCGTGTAAACTATGAGGTGGAGGAACCTGTCATTACTTCTCCAGCTGAAGATATGATTACAAACGAAACGGAATTGACTGTTGAAGGTACTGCTTCACCAACAACGACCGTTCAATTAATGAATAATGGAGAAGAAGCCGGTACTGCTGAAATTGGTGATGATGGTTCATTTGCTATTCCGGTAGAATTGATGGAAGGAGCGAATGAATTAACTGCTGTATCATTACTTGATGGTACTCCAACAGGTGAATCTGATCCTGTAACTGTAACGTTGGATACAGAGTCTCCTGAATTAACGATAGACAGCCCTAAGGATGGAGAGAAATCTAATCGTGAAACCGTAACTGTAGAAGGTTCAGTTTCTGATACCAACCTAGATTTCGTGGAAGTGAATGGGCAAGAAGCGGCTGTTGAAGATGGCATGTATTCTAAACGAATACTTTTAGAAAACGGAGAAAATGAAATTGAAGTAATTGCTCATGATTTAGCAGGCAATACGTCCACTGAATCTGTTACTATTGATGTAGATTTCACTGCACCAGAAATTGAGAATCTGACTCCTGAGGAAGATGTTACACTTGAAGCAGGTGAGACGGTGAAATTTGAATTTGATAGTGAACCCGGGCTTAGAGCGACGTACTTTATTCATATGCCATTGACCAATACGGTTATGAACGCTACGGAGCTTCCAATGATGGAAACATCAGATGGACATTATGTAGGTTATTGGACTGCAACTAGCAATGTTGTTGCTGAAGGGGCAGTAATAGAAGTAAAGGTCGAAGATGACTATGGCAATGAAACTCGTGAGCAAGCTGAAGGTAAATTATTCATCAATGTCGAAGAATAAGCATCCTTCATAATTTCTTAGCATGTATAAATCACTTCGCTCCATTATTACTGGGGCGGAGTGATTTTTTTGTAGTCTAGGAAATTTTAACGTACTTCCGAAAGAAGTCTCCAACTTCAAGCGTGTGAAGGGCGTAGCCCAACGGTAAGGGGGAGATGAATTTCGGTTGGGTGACAGCCCAAAGGCTTTTTTTCCTTTTTTGTTCAAAGCACAACCCAACAGTGAATGATCGAAATTCATCAATGCCTATAAAAGTGCCAGTTCAAGACTTAGCAAGATGGATTTTCTTCATGTCCGTAAAAAGTTATGGAAAGAAATGTTTTGGTCAAGAAGTTTTTGTTTGTTGACGACTGGCGGTTCGCCTATTGAAATAGTATTATCACCGTTGATTCGCTCCAGTCGCTACGTTTCTAATCGGATGCTTGCGCTTTTGTTCATTCTATAGTTTAGCTGATTATTGCTTTTCCGCTAAAGTCTATACTTAATTTGATTGAAAACTTATCGATTGAGTAGGTAAACATAGATATTGCAATACGAATAAAGATAGGTTAAAATAACGGTACAACATAATATCGATTCCATCTTCGGGGCAGGGTGAAATTCCCGACCGACGGTAAGAAGCAGTTAATTGCTTTAAGTCCGTGACCCACAGCAGGCATTTTGCTGTGGCTGATCTGGTGTAAGTCCAGAACCGACAGTTACAGTCTGGATGGGAGAAGATGTCGAGCCAAGAAAAGGTGCGTTAGTTCGCACTGCTTTTTCCTAATGAATTTATGGTACCCTAAAGCCCCGGTTAGGCCGCGCTTTAGGGTTTTTCATTTGCTAACTGTTAGGCTCATATCCTTCATCACGAGATAGGAATCGATAATTGATGAAGGAGGAAAACGATGAAACGTAACATGCAATCATCAAAGCTATTAAAACTTATTATTTTATCACTTTTAGGTACCATATCTTTGCTCTTATTTTTCCTGAATTTCCCATTGCCTTTGTTGCCAGGCTATTTAAAAGTAGATTTCAGTGATGTCCCGGCATTAATGGCTTCCCTTATTTTTTCACCATTAGCTGGGGTTATTGTTGTAGCGATTAAGAATATTCTTTATTTAGCTATAAGTGGTGGTACAGATCCGGTAGGAGTTATTGCAAATTTTATGGCCGGGATTATGTTCGTCATTCCAGTATCCCTCTTATATCATAAATATAAAGGAGTCAAAAGTGTTGTTTCTGGACTAGTAACGGGAACGATCATAATGGCTCTGGGAATGAGTTTGTTAAATTATTTCATCATTCTACCTGCTTACAGCTGGTTTATGGGCTGGGAGGATATGTCAAATTCCGTTAAATGGTTCTCCGTTTACGCATATGTTCTTCCATTTAATGTAATAAAGGGTATCATCGTTGGAGCGTTATTTATCCCGTTATTTATTAAATTAAAAAGCTGGATTGAACAAAAACAAGTCCATATTGCTTCATAGAAAAAAGGGCGATTATGTAACGCCGTAGGAGTATAGAAAAACGCTCGTTTTTCTATACTCCTTTTGGTGTGCCAGGCATGTGCGCACGCTCTAGGGTTAAAGTCCCGAACGGTGAAGGTCGTCGTAGGCGTTAGCTGAAAGCAAGGGTATTCAAAGGAAGGCTTCGGAAGCGTTCCATCGTACTAGTAGAAACATTCTTTTTCAAGGAGTCTACGTAATTTGGCTGTGCTCGTATGCACATTTATTTTTATCGTTCGGGCTTTGGATTAACAATTTTAGCTTCGTACACCAACTTCAAAAGGGAGAATACACCATCGATTCTAGGCGAAATAGCAATAGCTTAAAGTTGCTTATCGATACTTGCGCAAAGGAAAATTTTCTTTATTGCTTTTTTTGTCTTTTTGAAACAATACCGATTGTGCATCTAGAAATGCATATGAGTGAGCCTTGCTCATCAGTAATCTTAATATCCCAAACCATTGTTGATTTTCCTGCATGAAGAGGGATGGCAGTAGCTGTTACTATACCGGTTCGCTTACTTTTGATATGATTCGCATTAATTTCAATGCCGAAAATAGATTCTTGCTCCATATCTGCGTGTAATGTAGCCCCAATGCTAGCAGCGGTCTCAGCAAGTGCAGCACTAGCACCACCATGTAAGTATCCAGCTGGCTGATGTGTACGTTCATCAACCGGCATCGTGACTACTACTTTATTCTTCGTCAATGTCTCAATTTCCATTCCTAATGTTTTCAGTAACGTATGGTCCATAGTATAATATCCCCTTATTAAATGTACATACTAATAACTAAAGATATCCCAAGTAAAATTCCGTAAATGGAGTTTGTTTTACCAGTTGCTGCCATTGCTGGCATCATTTCAATTGGCTCTGTCTTGCCTTTAAATTTGTTAATGACATCAACTGCTTTAATAATTCCAATAAATGTAATGAAAGACCATAGTGGGAAAATGTCTGCTATAATAAGCGTCGCAGTCGTTATGAAGGCTACAATGAACATCAATGCTAGAAAGCGGACTGCATTTTTTCTTCCCAAAAGTATAGCTAGTGTTTTCCGACCATTTTCTTTATCATTATCTAGATCACGAATATTATTAGATAGCATGATTGCGCCAATAAACAATGCTATTGGAATGGAAGCAATTAGTACCTCACCAGTGATCGTGTTTGTTTGGATAAAGTAACTAATTCCAATAATGACCGTACCCATTAGGAAACCGGAGAATAACTCACCAAGTGGTGTATAAGCTATGGGTAGAGGACCACCTGTATATAAATAACCAAATACCATACATATTAAACCGATAGCAGCTATCCACCAACTAGATTGAATACTTATATAGATACCAATTAAGATGGCAATTCCAAAAAAAGCAAGTGCTAAGCGGAGGACAGTTTTTGGATTTATTCCATCACGAACAATGGTGCCCCCGATACCAACAGAATCCTCGGTATCTAGTCCTTTAGCATAATCATAATATTCGTTGAACATATTCGTTGCCGCCTGAATTAGCATGGAGGCAATTAACATTGCGATAAATAATAATATGTTAACATGGCCTTCTCGAAAAGCAAGCATAGACCCAACAAATACTGGAACGAAAGATGCTGTCAGTGTATGAGGACGTAATAAACGCCACCATACTTGAAAACCATCCTTTTCATTCATTGCATCCTTTATATTAACTTTATTTAATGATTGCATGGTATGCTCCTCCTGTTTTTGTACCAATATCATATTAATGATATGGAAATTGCTATATAGTGTCAACGTTTGGGTTTGATTTTCTTGAGAAACAGTTGAAAAGAGAATAGAATAAAGATGGAAGTTTTGTCATTGTTAGTTTAACGGAGGTTTATTCAGATGATTGAAGTACAAGATAAACAACTGGAAGAGATCTTGGAAGACGCAATTAGTAGCCTTTCTATTAATAAGGTCCAGCTTTGTAGCATAACGAAAAAGATTCAACCTAAAAATCCGGTTTGTTTTTTTGAAGCAGCACGACAGATAGAGAAGGATCGCGTCTTTTGGACGAGCACAAATGATGCATTTTCTATAGCTGGCGTTGGAAATGCGTATGATATCAGTGCTAATGAAAATCGTTTTCAACATATGGAATTAAAATGGAAACAAGTAATAGATCAAGCCATTATTCATAATTCGTTTGATGTTCCTGGTACTGGATTAGTCTCATTGGGGGGAATGGATTTTGATCCTAAAAAGGACCGAACCGAGCTTTGGGGCGATTTTCCAGCTATTCAATTTACTGTTCCAGAATATATGTTAACGAAATATAAGGAAAACTATTATTTTACAATAAATGTTTTGGCTAAAAAAACGGATCATCCTATTCAATTGGCAAATCAACTACGTGATACTGAACGTTTCCTTCTCACGCCAATAAAGGCAGAGAAGGAAAAACTACGTATGTTAACTACAAAAGTCATTGCACCTGAAGAATGGAAAAAAACGGTAAAGAAAGCAACGGAAGAAATCCGCCATACATCAATAGATAAAATCGTATTGGCTAGAGAAATGCGTGTGAAATTAAATAAAAATGCTAATATTGCCACGATACTGGATCAGTTGTTAGCAACCCAATCAAACAGCTTTGTTTTTGCTTTTGAACGTAACAACAATTGCTTTATCGGCGCTACTCCGGAGCGATTAGTAAAGATTGAAAATAAACAATTGCTATCAACCTGTTTGGCAGGCACTGCTCCTAGAGGGAAATCAGAAACAGAGGATCGACAAATTAGCAATCAACTGTTCCACGATGAAAAAAATAGAGAAGAGCATGATTTTGTCGTGCAAATGATCAAAAAAGGCTTAAATAAATATTGTGTCAATGTTCATGTGCCAGAGGAGCCGACTGTTTACCCATTGAAAAATCTACAGCACTTATATACACCTGTAACGGGAAAGTTAAAAGCAGGATACAGTATTTTTGACATTGTTGAACAATTACATCCAACACCTGCTCTTGGTGGTGTTCCTCGAAATGATGCGATAACATTTATTAGAGACTATGAATTATTAGATAGGGGTTGGTATGGCGCTCCTGTAGGGTGGCTAGATAGTAATGATAATGGAGAGTTCGCAGTAGCTATACGTTCTGCTCTTATTCAAAATGATGAAGCGTCTTTATTTGCTGGATGTGGAGTTGTAAAGGACTCTATTCCTGAAGCGGAATTTGAGGAGACACGGATTAAATTCACACCTATGCTTTCTGTTTTAGGAGGAGAATCATGAACCACACCGAGACGTTAACACGCTATACAGCAAATTTCATTGATGAATTAGCAAATAATGGATTAACGGATGCTGTAATTTCACCTGGTTCAAGATCTACACCATTAGCTTTGACTTTAGCCGAACATAAACAAATTAAAGAATGGATCATCATTGATGAACGTTCTGCTGCTTTTTATGCACTGGGTATTGCTAAGAAAACCATGCGTCCAGTTGCATTAGTGTGTACATCCGGTACTGCTGCTGCAAATTACTATCCAGCTATTGTCGAAGCTTTTTACAGCAGAGTTCCATTAATTATTCTTACTGCTGACAGACCTCATGAATTACGTGATGTAGGCGCTCCTCAGGCTATAGCACAGTTGAATTTATATGGAGAATATGTGAAGTGGTTTCAGGAAATGGCGCTTCCTGAATCAACTCCAGAAATGCTGCTGTATGCCAGGAATAAGGCTGCAAGGGCTTTTTTTATGGCAAAGGAAGGAAATTGTGGACCGGTTCACTTGAATTTCCCTTTTCGTGAGCCATTGGTCGTAGATTTTCAACTAGATAATTTGTGGGGAGATACTTGTAATACGCCATACCTGCCAACCTATGACGGAAAAAAACAGCTATCACCTACACAAATAGATCAGATGCATGAAAAGTTAAAGCAAAAGAAAAAAGGTATTATTGTATGTGGACCACAGACTGATCCTAAGTTAGGTGAAGTCGTTACAAAGCTAGCTGCTAAATGGCAAGTGCCGGTTCTAGCTGACCCATTATCACAAGTTCGGTCAGGAGAACATGCTAAGGATGTCGTCATTGATGGTTACGATGCCTTCTTACGGAATGAAACAATTCGTGAACTGCTCAAGCCTGAATTTATTATTCGTATCGGTGCGATGCCAGTTTCAAAGGCATACTTATTCTATGTGAAACAGCATAAAGACATTTTACAATTTGTCGTAGAGAATGACCGTGGGTTTCGGGAGCCAGCTGGTAATAGAACTGAGTTTGTCTTTGCAGATTCTGTATTATTTTGTGAGCACCTTACCGCAAATACAGAATTAAAGTTGGACAAAGATTGGCTGTATGAATGGCAACAAACCAATCAGATAACAAAAAAACATCTACTACGTAAAACAAATAATCAGGTTACAGAAGGTGAAGCAATGCGTGGTTTACTGGATGTTATTCCAGATAACAGTAGTATATTTGTTGGGAATAGTATGGCAGTACGGGATTTAGACACCTTCTTTTTAACAACAGAAAAGCGAATTCAGGTTCTTGCTAATCGCGGTGCTAACGGCATTGATGGCGTAGTATCTAGTGGTTTAGGCGCTGCCTCGAATGGGAGTAGATTAACACTTGTCTTAGGAGATCTTTCATTTTTTCATGATATGAATGGATTGCATGCAGCGATGCATTATAAATTGGATGTTACCATTTTACTTATGAATAATAATGGTGGAGGTATATTTTCGTTTTTACCTCAAGCAAATGATAGAAAACACTTTGAGGCTTTGTTTGGTACACCATTAAATATTAATTTTGAACATGTAGTTACGATGTATGGGGGGCGCTACTTTAACCCTCAGACTGAAAAAGAGGTCAAAGAGGCGCTGCTTCAGAGCTATGCAAATATGGGTTTATCCATTATCGAAGTAAAGACAGATAGAGAAGAAAATGCAGCATGGCACCGAGAGAAATGGCAGGCAATTGAAGCTGAACTATTGAAGGGTGGGGCATAAATATTGTATTTCTCCATTAATCAATCTAACTATTGGTATGAAATTCATGGTAATGGTGAGCCAATTGTTATGCTACATGGTTTTACGGGGAGTAGTAGGACTTGGAATTATTTCGTTAATAAATGGAAAAACAAGTGGACATTAATTACCATTGATCTACCAGGACACGGAAAGACAAAGGCGAAGGAGAAGTCGATGGAGGCTTGTTGTAAGGATTTAGATGCTTTATTTAATGCATTAAAGCTTTCATCTTTTTGTTTGCTTGGATATTCAATGGGGGGAAGAACAGCTATATCTTATGCCATACATTATCCTGAAAAGATAAAAGCCTTGCTTCTTGAAAGTACATCTCCAGGCATTGATACGCTTGAAGAGAGAGTTCAACGACAAGAAAACGATAGAATATTAGCCAATAGGATCCTTGAACAAGGGCTTGATTGGTTTGTGTCATATTGGGAAAATATACCGTTATTTCAAAGTCAAACGTCGTTACCCTTAGAAATAAAGCAATCTGTTCGTTATGAACGTCACATGCAGTCAAAAACGGGGTTAGCTGACTCGCTTTTACATATGGGAACAGGTTTTCAACCATCTTGGTGGGATGCTCTAGCGCGACTTACTAAACCTGTATTGTTACTTGCGGGTGAGTTAGATAAAAAATATTGTGAACTGATGAAGGAAATGGACAATCGCTTTCCGCAATCGTTGCTAACCATTGTATCTGAAGCTGGACATGCAATTCATGTGGAGAAACCAGAGATTTTTGGTAAAATAGTATCTGAGTATATCATGGATATTTATCTGGCTGATATATGCAATTAATTTACTAATTGATTACATACTACTTTAAGGAGGAATTATCATGCCTATTCAATGGGAAAAAGTAAGAGAATATGAAGAAATAATCTATGAAAAATATAATGGCATCGCCAAAGTAACAATCAACCGTCCTGAAAAGCGTAATGCATTTACACCATTAACTGTTAATGAAATGATTGATGCGTTTGCTGATGCACGTGATGATTCAGATATTGGGGTCATTGTTTTAGCAGGTGAAGGAGAAAAAGCCTTCTGTTCAGGGGGAGACCAATCTGTACGCGGGCATGGAGGATACGTAGGCGACGATCAAGTACCTAGACTCAATGTATTAGACCTGCAACGTCTTATTCGTACGATTCCTAAGCCAGTAATTGCAATGGTGTCTGGTTACGCTATTGGTGGAGGACATGTTCTTCACGTTGTTTGTGATTTAACAATCGCAGCAGATAATGCAATCTTCGGACAAACTGGACCGAAGGTTGGTAGCTTTGATGCTGGTTATGGAGCAGGTTACCTAGCAAGGATGGTAGGACATAAACGTGCTCGTGAAATTTGGTATTTATGTCGTCAATATAATGCAGAAGAAGCATATGAAATGGGTATGGTTAATACAGTTGTACCACTTGATAAATTAGAAGAGGAAACGATCCAATGGTGTGAGGAAATTTTAGAAAAATCTCCAACAGCTTTACGCTTCTTAAAAGCATCATTTAATGCAGATACTGATGGACTGGCAGGATTGCAGCAAATGGGCGGCGATGCTACTTTGCTTTACTACACAACAGATGAAGCGAAAGAGGGAAGAGATGCATTTAAAGAAAAAAGAAAGCCAGACTTTAAAAAATTCCCACGGTTCCCTTAAGCAATGCAGTCAAAAATAGTGATCTCTTACCTTTGCTTTTTTAGCAAAGGTTTTTTTCTTACATAGCTCTCTATTATAGATTAGACGGCAAACGATTGTAGAACGAAGGAGGTAGGAACATGCAAGATACGATACCACATTGGTTATCTAAACAGGCCGATATATCGCCCAATTGTGCAGCTATCCAATACGCAAATGGATATCAAATAACATTTCAAGAATTGAAGGAACAAAGCCAAATGTACGCGAAGAAATTAGCTACATGGGGAGTGAAGGAAGGCTCACATGTGGCTGTTTTATCGACGAATAAACAAGCGATGATTACTGCAATTCATGCAATTAGCTACTTAAAGGCAGTAGTCGTTTTACTAAATACTCGATTAACGAATGAGGAATTAACATATCAAATTAAAGATGCAGATGCTTCATTTTTAATCTATGCAGATGAATTAAAAGTGAAAGCTGTGCAAATACCCTGTTTAAATAAGGCTGTGTTTGAGGAAATAGATAATTATCACGAGCATGCAGATATTGTCCTTACCACGGAAATACAATTAAATACTCCGTTTTCCATTATGTATACATCTGGCACAACTGGCTCTCCTAAGGGCGTCATTCATACGTACGGAAACCATTGGTGGAGTGCAATAGGGAGTGCACTTAATTTAGGGATTCATTCTGACGATAAATGGTTAGCTGCTTTACCAATATTTCATGTTAGTGGCTTATCCATCCTTATTCGCAGTGTAGTTTATGGTATGTCTGTCTATTTATTAGAGAAGTTTGATAAAACTAGTGTCCAGAAAGCAATTATGCACGAAGGCGTTACCATCGTATCTGTAGTTACTGTAATGCTTCAACAATTATTGGAAGAGCTTGGAACCGATCGTTATCCAACTTCCCTTCGTTGTGTATTATTAGGAGGTGGACCTGCTCCTCGTCCATTATTAGAGCAAGCGAAGGAAATGAATGTGCCAGTTTTCCAATCATTTGGCATGACGGAGACAGCATCACAAATTGTGACACTTAGTGCAGGAGATGCGCTGCAAAAAGTAGGTTCAGCTGGTAAGCCTCTATTTCCAGCGCAATTAATGATAAAAGATCCAGATCATTCTGGTGTTGGAGAAATATGTGTAAAAGGACCAATGGTGACATCGGGGTATTATAAAAAGCGCGAAGCAACTAATAAGGCAATTCAAGGTGGGTGGCTGGCAACAGGTGATTTAGGCTATTTAGATGACGAAGGTTTTCTATATGTTGTGGAACGCAGGCATGATTTAATTATTTCTGGAGGAGAAAACATATATCCATCGGAAATTGAAAGTGCTCTTGCCGGTCATCCAGCAATTAAGGAAGTAGGCGTTACGGGGATCTCTGATACCAAATGGGGTGAAGTACCTATCGCATTTATTGTAACGAAATATCGACTTACTCTACAAGAAATTATGAGCTATTTAGATGAGCATGTAGCAAGTTATAAACAGCCAAAAGAAGTTTATGAAGTAGATGCTTTACCACGTAATGCATCCAATAAACTTGTAAGAAGTCATTTGAAACAGATTAGAGGTAAAGAAGGGTGTAAGCAGCTTAGGTAATTGTCCTCTCATTGATACGAGTGTGTATTTTGCAGTAGGTGATTTTGGATTTATTCCATGGATAGCTTGCTAATTAGGAATATGCTAGTGAGATTGATTGATGAAAGCAATATTGTAAAGAACAAAATTTTAAAATTAATTGAAAATGATTATCAAAGTCATTGACGAATCACGAAAAAGCAAATACACTAAGGATAGCGCTTTGTATTGATCCTCTAAAAATACATATAACACGCACGATATTTTTGGAGGGAAAAGGGAGAGATTCCAATGCAAACCTTAACAGCAAATGATTTAACGCTAGGTTACGGGGATAATATAATTATTGACGATTTAAGTCTAGAGATACCTAAAGGTGAAATTACTGTATTCATTGGCGGAAATGGCTGTGGAAAGTCAACTTTACTTCGTTCGTTGGCACGATTATTGAAGCCTAAACAAGGGAATGTAGTATTAGATGGTGCAGCTATTGCAAAAATGGGGACAAAGGACGTTGCCAAGAAATTAGCGATACTTCCACAAAGTCCCATTAGTCCAGAAGGGTTAACCGTACATGAATTAGTGAAACAAGGTAGACATCCGTATCGTGGCTTATTAAAGCAATGGTCTGACGAAGATGAAAAAGCGGTTAATCACGCTTTAGATTCTACTAACATGTTTGATTTAAAAGATCGCCCCGTTGATTCATTGTCTGGTGGACAGCGTCAGCGTGCATGGATTGCCATGACTTTAGCGCAGGATACAGATATAATTTTATTAGATGAGCCAACAACTTACTTAGACATGACTCATCAGATAGAAGTACTTGATCTGTTATTTGAATTAAATGAGAAGGAAGGACGTACAGTTGTTATGGTCCTTCATGATTTGAATTTAGCATGTAGATATGCACATCATATTGTTGCTATTAAAGATAAACAGATCTTTGCGCAAGGGAAACCTGAGGAGATTATTACATGTAATCTGGTTCATCAAGTTTTTGAAATGATGTGTGATGTTACGTTCGATCCACGATTTGGGACACCAATGTGCATCCCTCATGGAAAAGGACGTTGTATATTTGCTAATGCTACAAATGCGATTAATTAATGCACATAATTTTTCATTACCCGCTTATCAGAGCGGGCTTTTTTATTTTTCATACATGCTTCTACCTGCTTTTAGGAACATTAACTAAAAGGAGGTGTAGTTGAATGGGAAAAAAGAAATATTATATTAATATGGGATCAGGCGAGATTTCCAAGATAAAATATGATAATAATGATAATTTTGTTATACATGCTACTGATGATGAAATTGTATTATTGAGAGAAAAATTTAATGAGATGAATGCTGCAGGAGTAACTACTTTTTTTCGCGCTCACGTACCAGTTACACCCTATCATAATGATCAGTCTAATGATGATTATGACGATGAAATGACCGAAGCGTATCGTATGATATACGAATTAGGAGATGAAAGTGCGAAAGAACATATAAAGCACATGGGAATATTAGGAGATAGACCTCTTTAAAAGTAAGGGATAAATGCATTACGTGCATGTTATCCCTTTTTATCTCTTAGTTGATTTATTTCATGAAAATGTTTATTATTACCAATTACAAGGAATAGTATTGTATCTGTGAGCTTTTATATTCGTAAAGGAGGCAATTAACATTGAAAAGGAAGCTTTTCATGAATATAGTTTCTCTTTTGGGAGTTACTTTCTTAGCCGTTTTTCTAATTAGTACGGAAAAAGAGCCAATTCTTGCTGCTGCAAAAGTAGAGAAGCAATCGGTCACAGGAGTAGATAAAGGTATAGCTAATAACACTTCTAATGAACAAGTTACGAATAATTTAAGTCATGATACAATTATAAAGCGAACCAATCAACTTTTGGATTTCCTGCAACAGGATACGGATGAAAATTATCAAGTAATAACATTTAATACCAAACAAGAGCTTTTAGAAGAATTCTCTAAAATTGCCACAAAAAACGTTGTAGAACCTTATATTGATTATTATTATCAAGAACGGTCAAATGGGTTGTATATTATTCCAACAGAAATCCCACCATGGATAGATGAGAACAATTCATATCGTACCATCCCAGTACATGATGACAAGGTTAAGCTTATCCAGCATAATAAAAGTGCATTACATGGTAAGTATACGATCGAAATAGAGTTCACTTATGAAGATATTTGGAGAATATCTAATATCAAACATAGCTAAATAAATACGGTATTGGTAAAGGCGTTGAAATAATGTATACATTCAGAGACTATTACAATAATGAAATTAAGTTATCATTCGATTATCTTCCTTTTTCCAAAAACCCTAAACATGTATGGATTGTCTGTAAATATCGGGGTCAATGGTTATTAACCAAACACAAAGATAGAGGGTTAGAATTTCCAGGAGGTAAGGTGGAAGAAGGGGAAACACCGGAGGAAGCCGCAATAAGAGAAGTAAAAGAAGAGACTGGTGGGTTAGTGAAAAATATGAACTACATGGGACAGTATTTTGTATCTGGTAAAAAGGAAGATGTAGTAAAGAATGTGTATTATGCTTCGATCCAAGCACTAGAAAAACAGGACACATACTATGAAACAGATGGGCCGATACTCTTAGAAACTATTCCATTAAATGTGAAATATCAAAATTGCTATAGCTTTATTATGAAAGATGACGTTCTTGAGCATTGTATTCAATATATACACCAGCATTATTAAAAATCGCCCTTTATTTGGGCGATTTTATATATTTATTAGGAAGATGAATGCTTGATCAGCCACGCTTCCATTCGTTCTACAAATTTGTACATGATGGCAGCGAAGATAGCAATTAATACTAAGCTTGCCATGACTAATGAAAAATCAAACACTTGGAAACCATAAATAATTAGATATCCAAGGCCCTGTTTAGATACGAGAAATTCACCGACTATAACCCCAACCCAGGATAATCCTACATTTACTTTGAGGGTGGAAATCATAGCAGGTAAAGTGGCTGGAAAAATGGCATGTTTAAATATTTGCCATTTACTAGCACCGAAACTAATTAATACTTTCTCAAAATTGGGATCCACTTCATTAAAAGCTGAATAAACAACAAGTGTAGTGATGATAACGGATATAATTGCTCCCATTGCTATAATTGAAACATACCCAGGTCCTAGTGCCACAATAATGATAGGCCCTAACGCTACCTTTGGCATAGCATTCAAAATTACCAGGTAAGGATCCATTATTCTAGAGAAACGCTTCGATGTCCATAAAGATATAGCTAGTAGTATGCCGAATAGTGTACCAATTAGAAATCCAGCAATGGTCTCCAGTAGTGTGACTTCAAGGTGGGTAAATAACGAGCCGTTACTAAATTTTTCAATGATTACTTGACAAATTGTAGTAGGCGAGCTAAATAATAATGGGTCGATCCAATAAAGCCTGCTAGCTATTTCCCACAGTAGCACAAACGTTATAAGTATACTTACTTGCCAAGTATATACGATTTTAGTTTCTTTTTTAACTTTACTTAAATAGGCCTTAAACAGTTGTTCATCCGTATTAGTCGCCTTCATTATTTATACTCACCACCTTTTTTGTTTGTACATTTTCTCTTTGATCAAGCTCCTCCCAAACCTTATCAAAGAGGATTTGATATTTAGGGTGTCGCCTCACAAGTAAAGGTGGTTCATTTCTTAATTCAATTGGCACTTCAAAAACCTTTGAAATGGTTCCAGGATTCGCATCCATTACGAATATGCGATCACTCATAGCAATTGCTTCGCCAATATCATGTGTTACGAGAATAGTTGTTTTATGGTAAGCTTTTAATAATTTTGATACTAGCTCTTCTAATTTAAGCTTTGTTTGATAATCTAAAGCAGAGAACGGTTCATCAAGAAGTAGAATTTTTGGATCATTAATTAGAGTGCGTACAAGGGCAGCACGTTGCCGCATCCCCCCAGATAAAGAACTAGGATATGCATTCGCGACCTCTGCCAATCCTACTTCCTTCAATAGTTTGAGGGCTTTTTGTTCTGTGTTTTTTGAATGTGTATGAGTGATTTTTGGTCCTAGTAAAACGTTATCCACAATGGTTTTCCAAGGAAATAAATAATCTTGCTGAAGCATGTAGCCGATTTCAGATGCTGTCGTTTCAACTTCCTTTTTTTGTAAGCTAACCTTTCCTTCGGTTTGTTTAATAATACCTGCAATGATTGAAAGTATTGTTGATTTTCCACATCCACTAGGACCTAATAAGGCAATAAATTCTCCTTTCTGGATAGAAAAAGAAATATCATCTAATGCCTTTGTATAATTATTTTTCGAGAAATAATAATGTGAGACATGATCTAAGGTTAGAAATGACACCTTTACTCACTCCTTAGTTACGTATTACATCCTCTGCGATCTCTGTATTCACGAGCTCTTCGTATGGTACATCCTCAGGTAATTCACCAGCTTCATTCATTATTTTCTTCAAATTATTCCATTCTTTCTTATCTAGGACAGGATCGGTTGCAAAGGATGCTTGGCTTTTGTAGCGCTCAATGGATGCGGTAAGCATTTCTAGTTCTGTATCTTCAAAGTATGGTTGGATTACTTGAGCAATTTCTTCGGGGGTATGTGTTTCAACCCATTGCTGTGCTTTATAAATAGCTCTAGTGAATTTTTCTACGTCAGCTTTGTTTTTGTCAATAAAGCTTTGTTTAGTCATATATACTGTATAAGGTACGTGACCGGACTCTTCACCAAATGAAGCGACTATATGTCCTTTTCCTTCCTTTTCAAACGTACTGGCAGTTGGTTCAAATAATTGAACGTATTCCGCTTCACCAGATACAAATGCCCCCGGAATGTTAGCGAATTCTATATTTTGCTGTAAATCGAGATCTGTCTGTGGATTAATACCATGCTGCTTTAGCACAAATTCTCCAACCATTTGCGGCATTCCTCCTTTCCGCTGTCCAAGGAATGTTGTATCCTTTAGGTCTTCCCATGTGAAATTTGGTTTAGGTTCTTTTGCTACTAAAAAGGTGCCATCTGTTTGGGTTAATTGGGCAAAATTAATCGCATAATCTTTGGAGTTCTGAGCATAAACGTAGATGGAAGTCTCTGCACCTACTAAAGCCATATCAGCTCCTTCAGATAACAGGGCAGTCATCGTTTTATCCCCACCCCAAGTTGTTTGCAGCTCTACATCTAGGCCTACTTCTTCAAAAAAACCTTCCTCTAGAGCTACGTATTGTGGGGCGTAAAATAAAGAACGAGTTACTTCTGCTATTTTGATCGACGTGTTTTCCTTCGAATTACAAGCAGTAAGAGTTATAATTAACCCGCAAGAGATCAGGATAAAAACCATTATTTTTTTCATTCTATTCGACCCCTTCAAATATTTATATGTCAACACAGTTTATGAACAGCTTAGAAAATGTGTGAATGCCTAGAAAAAAATAAGTCAAATGAATAGATGATCGAATAGTACGAAAATATTTATGGAACAGAAACGCAAGCTCCCGAATAGAAACGTAGCACTTGGAGCAAGTCAATGGAGATAAAGGAAGCACGGTAGCTTGCAAGCCAATGATGACTTAGATTAGGACGATTCGTGAAGTCGCCTCGTTTCTGGGCACTAGAGCTGGACGCAGCTCAATACGCTTTATAATTTACTAGACTAAAAAAAGGGGCTGGGACATAACTAGCCTGGAGAAGTAAAAAAGAGATTCCAGTTATCAAAAATAGATAGCTGGAATCTTTTTCATTATCATAAATACATGAATTTTGTGTTATGGCGGTGTACTTTCTTAAGTTCACCGCCATAAAGGCAAATCCTAATTCATTTTCCACTTTCGAATTGCCTCTCACCGACATTCGAGTGAAACGCAAATTGGCCTTCAAAAATCCGAAGACAGGTTCTACATCTATTTTTCGTTTACCATAGATTTTTCCTGTTTCTTCTTTTGAAAGCTGCTCTCTTATATATGCTTTTTGCTGTTCCCATTGAGCATTGTAATAAATCTTTCGATTCCCTTTTGCTTTGGTACAATGAACGCGTAATGGACATCCCGAACAATCTTCACATTCATAGACACGAAAGGTTCGTTTAAATCCGGCTTTATCTGTTCGATTCGATAGATATTGAAAAGGTACTTTCTTTCCATTTGGACAAGTAAAAAAGTCTCCGTCTGAATCGTAGTCCCAGTTGGATACATGGAAAGGATTTGTTTTATATTTCTTTTTCTTTTCCATCCGATAGGAATTATAAGTAATCAGTGGCGTTCTTTTTCTATGAAGTACATTACTGTAATTTTGTTCACTACCGTAACCTGCGTCGGCGACAATATGCTCGGGCAATTGAAAGTACCTATCTTCAATACTATCGAGAAAAGGAATAAACGTGCGAGTATCCGTAGGATTTGGAAATACATCGTAGGCTAATGTGTATTGACCTTCGGTCGCAATTTGTACATTATAACCTGCTTTAAGTTGACCATTTTTCATATAGTCATCTTTCATTCGCATAAAAGTGGCATCATGATCTGTCTTAGAATAACTATTGCGATCGCCTAAGATTGCCATATCTTTTTGATATTTGTGTTTACGAGCTTCAAAATCTTGGAATTGTTTACGGTATTGCTTGGGTTCTTTTCGTTCGGAACGAAGTTGTTTGCGTTCTTTTGCTTCTTTGCTTTCTTCGATTGCTTTATCATATTTTTCTACTTTTTCATCTAGCTTTTTAACCACTTCACTGAGTTCTTCCTTTGAAAGTTCATCGGAACTTTCCCTTTCTATTTCAGGAATAATTTCTTTTTCCAGTAATTCCTCATACATTTGATTCGACTTCTCTATTAAATCGGTGCTGTATTTTTCAATGGATTTTTTCCATACAAAGGTAAACTTATTGGCATTTGCCTCTATTTTCGTACCATCAATAAAAATAGCCTCTTCTTCAATCGCCTTCTCTTCAACAAGTTGACAACGAAATAAGACAAAACACTGACGTAATAATTCTTTTACTTCGGAATGAACACGAAAACGATTAATGGTACGATAACTTGGTTCATAGCCTTGTGCTAACCACATCATACGTACACTGTCTTTGATTAATCCCTCTATTTTTCTGCCAGAAAAAACAGACTGTGTATAGGCACATAAGATAATCTTCATCATCATGCGTGGATGGTATGCAGGACAACCTGTTTCACGCAAAAATCCCACAAATGATTCCTCTGGGATATGTTCTACAATATGGTTAACCGCATAGGCGATATCATTTTCTTGTAATTTCATTTCAAAATCTAAAGGCAAAACGACTTGATTCATGGTATAATGTTTAAACATAAAGGATACCTCTTTTCTAAGTTTTTGTGTAGTTACTTTAACTTTATCAGAAGGTATCCTTTTTGCGTATATAAATATTGAAAAAAGTAAAAAAAGTGATACGCCCTAAATTGGCGTACCACTTTTTTCAGTTACTGGGTTTTGTCCCAGCCCCAACCAGCTGTTATAGCTGAACAGTAAATTATACAACTTTTTTCACTCATTTATAATAAATCCTTTTGGGATGAGGAAACGATAAATTATCCTTTATAAATTGGCCCAGCCTGCATAATATCAGCGCTTGCTTCCGTGAATTTTTGGAAATTCTGATGAAACTTCATGGCAAGTGATTTTGCTTCCGTTTGATAAGCGTTTTTGTCTTCCCATGTGTTTTCGGGAACTAAGACGTCATCGGGAACACCTGGAACTTGGATAGGGATTTCCAATCCAAAAATATTATCTCTTATTGTCTCTACACTATTGAGTTCACCTTCTAATGCAGCATGAATCATTGCACGTGTATAAGACAGCTTCATGCGTTTACCAATGCCGTAAGATCCCCCAGTCCATCCTGTGTTTACAAGAAACACGTTTGATTGATAAAAATCAATTTTTTCACCAAGCATTTTCGCATACTTTGCCGGAGCTAAAGGTAAAAATGGTGATCCAAAACATGCAGAGAACGTAGCCTGTGGTTCTGTCACTCCTCGCTCCGTACCTGCAAGCTTGCTTGTGTAGCCACTTAAGAAATGATACATTGCTTGCTCTTTTGATAATTTACTTATTGGCGGCAATGTTCCCGAAGCATCTGCTGTAAGGAAGATAATTGTATTTGGATGCCCAGCAATACTTGGCACTGCGATATTATCAATGTTTTCAATTGGATAGGCTGCTCTTGTGTTTTCTGTTAAAGTTGTGTCATCATAATCAGGTAGCCTTGTTTGTTTATTAAGAATAACGTTTTCAAGGACAGAACCAAATCGTATTGCATTATAAATTTGCGGCTCTTTTTCTTGAGATAAATGAATACACTTTGCGTAACATCCGCCTTCAATATTAAATACTCCATTTGGACCCCAACCATGCTCATCATCACCAATTAATCTTCTGTAAGGATCAGCAGATAAGGTGGTTTTCCCCGTGCCGGATAAACCAAAGAATAAAGCCACGTCTCCCTCTTTGCCAACATTAGCAGAACAGTGCATAGATAATACATCTTGTTGAGGTAGTAAGAAATTCATCACTGAAAAGATAGACTTTTTAATTTCACCTGCATATTCGGTACCACCTATTAGAATGATTCGTTTTTTAAAAGAAACAAGAATAAACGCTTCTGAGTTCGTACCATCTACTTCAGGATCTGCTTTAAAAGTAGGGGCTGATATTACTGTGAATTCAGCTTGATGTGATAGTAACTCATCAGCAGTTGGAGTTATAAATAACTGCCGTGCAAATAGATTGTGCCAGGCATATTCGTTAATAACTTGTATTGGTAAGCGATACGCGTGGTCTGCACCAGCAAATCCGTTAAATTGGAATAGCTCTTCTTTATTTTTTAAATAGGAAATAACCTTTTCATACAATCGATCAAATACAGATTCATCAATGGATTGATTTACTGTTCCCCAATCCACCTGCTGTTCACTTACTTCATCTGTAACAATAAATTTATCTTTTGGGGAGCGACCGGTATAAGATCCTGTTGTTGCTTGAACTGCACCTGTTGCGGTTAACATGCCTTCTTCTCTTGCTAAAATTCTTTCAACAAGCTGAGGTACGGATAAATTTGTTTGTAGCTGTTTATGCGTGTATAATTCTTTTACGAAAGACTTTTCTACCGTTTTCATGTTAAATACCTGCCTTTATGTGAAATTGTATTCACGTTCTTTTGTTGAACGACCAAATAATCCTGAATATGTTTATTAGTATAACACATTTAAGTTAATAGTCCATACTAAATATAAAATAATTTTTATAAGATGTTGAATGTTTACAGCAAAAAATGTCGTTCAGAATCTTTCTTTCCTTTAGTATGAGTAAAAAACTTCTGAGAATACAGTTAAACTAGTTGACACATTAAGCTTCTTCCGATAAGCTAAGTTTCGAACGGATACTCTCTTATTCAGAGTTGGTGGAGGGACAGACCCAATGAAGCCCAGCAACCATCACTTTAGTGAAAAGGTGCTAACCTGATGCAAGGAGATTTTTTTCCTTGAACAATAAGAGCGAAAGGCCAGCAATCCTTTCCTCATGACAAGCGGGAAAGGCTTTTTTTATTAGTTATAAAAATTCTACACGTAGATGACTAACTTTAACCCGATTATAAACATATTAGTCAATTTCTAAGCTAAATTGTCATTCGCCTGCGTGTACGTGTGAACCAGGAGTGACAATAGAATATACGGTAGTAGGTAATCTTTCTGGTGCCTTTCTTATTTCAGTTTAACCTTAGTACTTATTACTGAATGAGCATATTTGATAAATAGAGTTCCGTAATCGATATTTGAAGGAGGATTTAGCAACATGGCTGCTAATCGTCGTTTGTTTACTTCTGAATCAGTAACAGAAGGACATCCAGATAAGATATCTGATCAAATTTCAGATGCTATTTTGGATGAGATATTAAAAACAGATCCAAATGCCCGAGTGGCATGTGAAACAACTGTTACAACTGGACTTGTTCTTGTAGCGGGTGAAATATCCACTACTACTTATGTAGATATACCTGCTATTGTTCGTAAAACTATAAAAGAAATCGGATATACTCGCGCAAAATTTGGGTTCGACGCGGAGACATGCGCAGTATTAACTGCCATTGATGAACAATCACCTGATATTGCTGGTGGAGTTGACACAGCATTGGAAGCAAGACAAGGAAAAATGAGCGATCAAGAGATTGCTGCAATAGGTGCTGGTGATCAGGGTTTAATGTTTGGTTTTGCTTGTGATGAAACAGACGAATTGATGCCACTTCCAATCTCATTGGCACATAAGTTGGCAAAGCGTCTCGCTGACGTTCGGAAGGATAAGACATTAGAATACTTACGACCGGACGGTAAAACACAGGTAACCGTTGAGTATGATGAAAATGATCAACCTGTTAAAATTGATACCATCGTAATTTCTACACAGCATCATCAGGATATAGCTACAGAGCAAATAGAAAAAGATTTGATAGAGCATGTTATACGCCCTATAGTACCAAATGAGTTATTAGATGAGACGACTAAATATTTTATTAATCCAACTGGCCGTTTCGTTATTGGTGGACCTCAGGGGGATGCAGGTTTAACAGGTCGAAAGATTATTGTTGATACGTATGGAGGCTATGCTAGACACGGTGGCGGAGCGTTTAGTGGAAAAGACTCTACTAAAGTTGATCGGTCAGCTGCATACGCTGCCCGTTATGTCGCAAAGAACATAGTGGCTGCCAGGCTTGCCAAAAGCTGTGAAGTACAGCTAGCCTATGCCATTGGTGTAGCAGAACCTGTTTCTATTTCGATAAACACTTTTGGAACAGGTGTTGTAAATGAAGAGCAACTAGTAAAAGCTGTTCGAGAATTATTTGATTTACGACCAGCAGGTATTATTCGTATGTTAGACTTGCAAAAACCTATTTATAAAAATACTGCTGCTTACGGGCATTTTGGAAGAACAGACATTTTATTTCCATGGGAGAAGACAGACAAAGTTGAGCAATTGAAAGCACTTATTAAGTAGTAAAGTCTTGATCATCCTTTAGCTTCACAATGGTTATGATACGAAAAAAGGTAACCTAGCTGATTTAATCTTCTAGGCTGCCTTTTTTCATAGTCTAAATTACAATATTTTCCATAAGGATAAAGAAGGCGTGTTGAGCTGCGTCCAGCTCCAGCGCACAGAATCTAGGTGACTTCACGAATCGCCCTAATCTAAGTCATCATTGGCTTGCAAGCACACCGTGATTCCTTTATCTCCGTTGACTAGCTCCAATCGCTTTTGTTCTTGAAGTTACTTACCGGAATTTGTATATTTTTTGTAGTAGATTGCTTTATCTACATATGATTTTCGTACACGTTCCATCTCCGCGTAATCTTCTAGAGTTAAGTCTCGGATTACTTTTGCTGGTCTACCAAGAGCTAACGTATGTGGCGGAATCGTTTTTCTAGGTGGCACAAGGCTTCCGGCTCCGATAAATGCATTTTCACCTATTTCCGCACCATCAAGAATAATGGAACCCATACCAATTAAAGCTTTGTTTCTAATCATGGCGGAGTGCAGGGTCACTTGATGTCCGACTGTCACATCATCCTCGATAATTAAGGGAAGATTAGGGCTTTGATGAAGCATGGACAGATCTTGAATACTAATTCTTTTACCAATTTTCACAGGTGCAACATCTCCACGAACTACAGTTTTAAACCATATACTAGAATATTCATCAATTGTAACGTCACCGATGATGGTTGCATCCTCTGCAATAAATGCAGTTTCATGAATTTGTGGTTGTTTTTCTTTATATGAATGTATCATTTGAATCCTCCTGGATAATATGGTGATATAAACAGTATAACAAAATTATAGCGGGGACAATGTAGATTGGAGGCAGCAAGTTGAGCAATCATGTACCAAATAACCCAATAATTTTAATGGCAACCGTTTATCTGAAAATTTTTCCAGCTGTAAGTAAAGAGTTAGTTTATTGGCAAAAACGTGCTGCGGAAATTCCCGATCAAGAATTGAGAACTCAGGCTTTATCAAGTATTTCTTCCAAACGTTTTCATTGTCAAGGAGGAGCAGTTTATAGCATATTAGCACATCAAAACTGGCAGAAAGCTGTACGATTTATTGTTGCATATCAAACGATAAGTGACTATTTAGATAATCTTTGTGATCGTAGTAATTCTATGGATCCAGAAAATTTCCGATTGTTACATCATGCTATGATAGATGCACTATCTTGTAATGATAGTAAAACGGATTATTATAAGTATTTTGAAAGTAAAGATGACAAAGGGTATTTGAAAGAGTTAGTTAGAACTTGTAATGAAGCACTAGCATCACTAAATCACATTGATCTTTTCCAAGAGCATGCGCTTAAATTGGCAAAATTGTATATGGATTTACAGGTACACAAGCATGTGATCATGGAAGAACGTATACCACGATTAACAAAGTGGTCAGAGAATATGAATGCATATCCGTTAAGCTGGTATGAATTTTCAGCAGCAGCAGGATCTACGCTTGGAATATATTGTTTGGCCTGCTATGGGTTTGCTGGGAGACTTAGTTCAGACAGAGCAAGCCGATTAGTATCTGGATATTTTCCATATATTCAGTGCTTGCATATTTTACTTGATTATTATATCGACCAAGTGGAGGATAAAGAAGAGGAAGATTTGAACTTCTGTAATTATTACCCAGATCAAATAACGATGCAGGAACGATTTCGGCACTTTTTATTAGAAGCTCACGTTAATTCAACGATGCTACCAGATGCTCCATTTCATCAAATGGTACTGCAGGGTCTAGTTGGGTTGTATTTAGGAGATGAAAAGGTCAAGTTAATTGACGGCTCTCGTCAAATGAAGCGACAATTATTAAAAGCGAGTGGAGTAGCTTCGAAATTTTTTCACTGGAACACGAGAAGTTATTATTACTTAAAAAGATTAGTTACTAGTAGTCGACAGGATTGAGTAGCGGGAGATATTTTAAGGATGATATTCATAAAAAGGGAAAATGAAAATACGTATAGTAGCATAAAAGTGGAGGAGGTCCTCCACTTTACTGGTAGTCTAGGAAATTACAAAATTTGCCCATGTGGATAAATAGGCGCGTGTTGGGCCACGCTCAGAAACTAGGCGTACCTTGCATGGAGATAGACCATTATTATCTTTTTTGAATAGCGATTATAAAAGGCGGATTATTTTTTTGGTTAATAAAGCCATATTGTAAAACATGATACCATCGTTGATTTAACCTCATGACATGTTTTATTACAGCTTCCTTTTCTTCTTTTCCTCCTTCATGTCCATGATAGATCACAATTACGATCAATCCACCACGCTTTAAATACTTTAATATCGTATCGATTGCAGTAATTGTTGAAGTTCCTTTGGTTATAACTGATTTATTACCTTTTGGTAAATAACCTAAATTAAACACAGCCCCACCTAATAGAATTTCTTCGGAGGGTAAGTGTTTTTTTAGATTTGCGTGACTGTCAAGGATCAGGTCGACATTCTCACGGTTATTTTCTACTAGTTTTTGCTTCGTAGAACGAATCGCCTCCTGTTGAATGTCAAAAGCAATGACTCGTCCATTTTCACCGACAACTTTACTTAAAAATAAAGTGTCATTACCATTACCACAAGTCGCGTCAATTACCGTCTCATTTTTTTCTATAGAATTTTCCAATAAATAATGGGCATAATGTAATATTCCGTGTAACATGGTATACTCCTTTAATATGATGGTTAGACTTATTTTACCAGATTATACGTAGTATTGTCTTGACAAAGTGTATGCAATTCATTACAATTCTTATACATCATATACGATAATGACTATGCAAAGGATTAGTAATAAATCCCTACAGGAAAAGAGAGGCAGTGGTTGGTGTAAACTGTCCCTGGAAATTTATGAACTCACCTTTAATGTTGCAGAAGTGATAAAGTAGTTTCTGCCGTGGATCCACGTTACGGATCTCAAGTGAATGCAGGAATTTGCATTAATCTGGGTGGTACCGCGGGAAAAGCTTCTCGTCCCTTATAGGGATGAGTGGCTTTTTTTCGTTTACAAAAACATATGTAGAAGTAAAGGAGGAAATGTAATGAGTTTTCATCATCAACAAATTGAAAAAAAGTGGCAAACGTATTGGTTGAAAAACAAAACATTCAAAACGGATACATTTTCTGAAAAAGAAAAAGTTTATGCGTTAGACATGTTTCCATACCCATCTGGTGCTGGATTACATGTAGGGCATCCAGAGGGCTATACAGCAACAGATATTATTTCAAGAATGAAACGGATGCAGGGTTACGAAGTACTTCATCCAATGGGATGGGATGCTTTCGGTTTACCGGCTGAGCAATATGCGATTGATACTGGAAATAGTCCAGCGGATTTTACAGAACAAAATATTGCTGTTTTTAAGAGACAAATTCAAGCACTTGGATTTTCCTATGATTGGGATCGTGAAATTAGTACAATGGATCCGAATTACTATAAATGGACACAATGGATTTTTACGAAGCTTTATGAAAAAGGTCTAGCTTATATGGATGAGGTTGCTGTGAACTGGTGTCCTGCTTTAGGAACGGTTCTAGCGAATGAAGAAGTAATAGATGGGAAAAGTGAGCGAGGCGGTCATCCTGTTGTTCGGAAACCTATGAAGCAATGGATGTTGAAAATAACTGCTTATGCTGATCGCTTACTCGAAGATTTAGATGAATTGGATTGGCCAGAAAGCTTGAAGGATATGCAGCGTAACTGGATTGGGCGATCAGAAGGTGCTGAAGTACAGTTTACAGTTGATCATTCAAATGAAACGTTTACGGTATTTACGACTAGACCCGATACACTTTTCGGTGCAACTTATGCTGTATTAGCTCCTGAACATCCAATGGTTGAAAAGATCGTGACAGATGAACAGAAAGCTGCTGTTGATACTTATATTAAAGATATCCAAACGAAATCCGATTTGGAGAGAACGGATTTAGCTAAGGATAAAACAGGTGTATTTACTGGGGCCTATGCCATTAATCCAGTTAATCAAGAAAAAATGCCAATATGGATCGCTGATTATGTATTAATGAGCTACGGTTCAGGAGCTATTATGGCAGTCCCCGCACATGATGACCGAGACTATGAATTTGCAGTTAAATTCGAATTGCCAATTGTAGAAGTGGTAGCCGGGGAGAGATTACGAAAGAAGCCTATATGGGTGACGGTGAACACGTAAATTCTGATTTCTTAAATGGATTGGATAAAGAGAAAGCCATAGCAAAAATGATTGACTGGTTAGAGGAAACTGGTAAAGGTACGAAGAAAGTTACGTATCGTTTACGAGATTGGCTGTTTGCACGACAACGCTATTGGGGTGAACCTATTCCTATTATCCATTGGGAAGATGGATCAATGACCACTGTACCAGAAGAGGAATTACCGCTTGAGCTCCCTGCAATGGATAATATTAAGCCTTCTGGAAATGGTGAATCACCATTAGCAAATAGCGATTGGGTAAATGTTATCGATCCAGAAACGGGTATGAAAGGTAGAAGAGAAACAAACACAATGCCTCAGTGGGCAGGAAGCTGCTGGTATTTCTTACGGTATATTGATCCGAATAACCCTAATGAAATTGCGGATCCAAAAGCTCTTGAAGAATGGTTACCGATTGATATTTATATTGGTGGAGCAGAACATGCTGTCCTTCACTTGTTATATGCACGATTTTGGCATAAATTCCTTTATGATATCGGCGTGGTTCCTACAAAAGAACCGTTTATGAAATTATTTAATCAAGGGATGATACTTGGCGAAGGAAATGAAAAGATGAGTAAGTCGAAAGGAAACGTGGTTAATCCTGATGATATTATCGAATCGCATGGTGCGGACACACTTCGACTGTATGAAATGTTCATGGGACCGCTTGATGCATCCGTTGCTTGGTCAGAAAATGGCTTAGATGGCGCTAGACGTTTCCTTGATCGAGTATGGCGGTTAATTGTAGGTGAAAATGGAGAATTATCAGAGAAAGTAGTAGATGAAGGGAATACAGCCTTAGATAAGGTGTACCATGAAACAGTGAAAAAAGTAACAGATGATTTTAATCATCTCCATTTTAATACGGGTATTTCACAAATGATGGTGTTCATCAATGAAGGTTATAAAGCGGATAAACTTCCTAAAGCTTATATGGAAGGGTTCGTAAAGATGTTATCTCCAGTTGCACCACATGTGTCAGAAGAACTATGGAGTGTTTTGGGCCATACAGAAACGATCAGCTATGAACCATGGCCAACATACGATGAGCGTAAATTGGTTGAAGCTGAAGTTGAAATCGTTGTACAGATAATGGGTAAGGTACGAGCGAAAATTAGTGTTTCTAAAGACATATCTAAAGAAGAGCTGGAAAAAACAGCTTTAGAAAACGAAAAGATTCAAGCACTAATTGAAGGGAAAACTATTCGTAAAGTCATCGTAGTACCCGGTAAGCTAGTCAATATCGTAGCAAATTAATTGAAAGAAGACTCGCACATACGTATCATTAAAGACGAGCAAAATTATAATGAAGTGATAAAAGCTTTATACAGGCGAGATTTACTGTGGTCATTTCTCTCCTTGGATTTTACGTATAGTAGAATTAACAAAAGCCGAACGGGTTTGAAGGTGATTACCCCAGAAGTTAGAGTGAAAAAACTAACTTTTGGGGGTAACCACCAATTCGTTCGGCTTTGCTTTATGCTAAAATAGGTTCTTTATTTTAAGAGGGGATCCATTTAGTTTGTAAGATAATCCATTTGCCATTTTCAAAATACCAAATTGTTTCAACTGTTCCTAGCCTGTCCGCATGATAAGCCCCGCTTATTTGTTGATAACTTTTTAAACCATATCCTTTACTTTCACTAATTAATAATGGTTCGAAGAAGGCAATGGGATCAATCATTACAGATTTATTTGTTTCAAGTAATTTTCCTTCTTTATTGTATATACCAAGTCTTATATAATCATCAGCACGATTTTTGACATCTATTTGAATCGGTTTTTCACTTGGAGTTAATTGAATGGTAACGTTGAAATTATCTTCAAATTCACCACTAAGGTATGTTTGCTCAGGCAATGGTATATTACTTATTTTATCATTTGTGATGGTATCTAATTGATAATTATATAAACCACCACTTCCGCCCGTTGCGCTCTGATAAAAAATATCTTTAATAGTGTCATGGTTTAAGTCAATTAACTGTAGTGAAGGATCATAACCTCCATTGTAATTTATTTTCCACTTTTGATTATTGCTAGTAATAGAAGCCCAAACCTTTCGATAAAATGTCGTATCTGGTGAAAACAAAATACCTTTTAGCTCAATTTTTTCATGTTGACCATCACCAGTTACATCAGCTTCGTACGTATGAATTAATGTTGCCTTTGTTTCTGTTGCTTTCAAGTTATCAACAGATAATCCTATTGATACAAGAAAAATAAATATAATAGTAATCAAATACTTCATATACCATCTCTCCAATATTTTTTATTAATGCTAGTGTGTGTAAGGAAGTTGCAAGTTATCCTCAGAAAACGTATCATAAACATGAATGAACGATAAAGGGTGATAAGATGGAAAAAATAAATGAAATCTCTCCAGAAGAATTAGAAAGTCAATTAAAAGAAGGAATAGACATTGAGGTTGTTGATGTAAGAGAAGATGAAGAAGTAGCTCAAGGTATGATTAAAAATGCTAAACATATACCGTTACAAGAAATTCCAGATGCGATAAATTCATTGGACAAATCAAAACACCATGTATTGGTCTGTCGCTCAGGTCGAAGAAGTATGAGAGCAGCAGAGTTTTTAAGTGAAAATGGTTATAATGTGTCTAATATGACTGGTGGCATGCTTGAATGGAAAGGTGCTGTTACGAAGTAGAAGGGGAATTTTGATGAGAACAGAAAAAAGGGTTGACTTTTTTCTGTTCGAACTGTATTATAGTTATTGCTGTCGCAAAAAAAGTAATACATTTAAAAAACATGTAATTTTTTATTGACAGTTAAATGGGATTGATGCTATAATAACAATCCGCGATATAGAAAATGTCGAATTTGTTCATTCGATTGTTTTTTATTGTTGTGAAATCAAAGTCGTCTTTTAGTTGACATAATCTCTTTGATTTGGTATTATATTAAACGCTGTGTTTTTGACAGCAGCAAACCAATATTTGCTCTTTGAAAACTGAACAAAACAACCAGTATGTCAAGAGAAAAACATGCAACTGTTTTTTCTTAAAAATAACCAGAAGGAAACTTCTGGAGCAAGCTAAGACATCATAATTAACGGTGTTAATTATGAACAAACTTTTTTGGAGAGTTTGATCTTGGCTCAGGACGAACGCTGGCGGCGTGCCTAATACATGCAAGTCGAGCGCGGGAAGCAGGCAGATCCTCTTCGGAGGTGACGCCTGTGGAACGAGCGGCGGACGGGTGAGTAACACGTGGGCAACCTGCCTGTAAGATTGGGATAACCCCGGGAAACGGGGGCTAATACCGGATAATACTTTTTGTTGCATAACGAGAAGTTGAAAGGCGGCTTTTAGCTGTCACTTACAGATGGGCCCGCGGCGCATTAGCTAGTTGGTAAGGTAACGGCTTACCAAGGCGACGATGCGTAGCCGACCTGAGAGGGTGATCGGCCACACTGGGACTGAGACACGGCCCAGACTCCTACGGGAGGCAGCAGTAGGGAATCTTCCGCAATGGACGAAAGTCTGACGGAGCAACGCCGCGTGAGTGATGAAGGTTTTCGGATCGTAAAACTCTGTTGTCAGGGAAGAACAAGTGCCGTTCAAATAGGGCGGCACCTTGACGGTACCTGACCAGAAAGCCCCGGCTAACTACGTGCCAGCAGCCGCGGTAATACGTAGGGGGCAAGCGTTGTCCGGAATTATTGGGCGTAAAGCGCGCGCAGGCGGTCCTTTAAGTCTGATGTGAAAGCCCACGGCTTAACCGTGGAGGGCCATTGGAAACTGGAGGACTTGAGTACAGAAGAGGAGAGTGGAATTCCACGTGTAGCGGTGAAATGCGTAGAGATGTGGAGGAACACCAGTGGCGAAGGCGACTCTCTGGTCTGTAACTGACGCTGAGGTGCGAAAGCGTGGGGAGCGAACAGGATTAGATACCCTGGTAGTCCACGCCGTAAACGATGAGTGCTAGGTGTTAGGGGGTTTCCGCCCCTTAGTGCTGAAGTTAACGCATTAAGCACTCCGCCTGGGGAGTACGGCCGCAAGGCTGAAACTCAAAAGAATTGACGGGGGCCCGCACAAGCGGTGGAGCATGTGGTTTAATTCGAAGCAACGCGAAGAACCTTACCAGGTCTTGACATCCTCTGCCAATCCTAGAGATAGGATGTTCCCTTCGGGGACAGAGTGACAGGTGGTGCATGGTTGTCGTCAGCTCGTGTCGTGAGATGTTGGGTTAAGTCCCGCAACGAGCGCAACCCTTGATCTTAGTTGCCAGCATTTAGTTGGGCACTCTAAGGTGACTGCCGGTGACAAACCGGAGGAAGGTGGGGATGACGTCAAATCATCATGCCCCTTATGACCTGGGCTACACACGTGCTACAATGGATGGAACAAAGGGCAGCGAAGCCGCGAGGTCAAGCAAATCCCATAAAACCATTCTCAGTTCGGATTGCAGGCTGCAACTCGCCTGCATGAAGCCGGAATCGCTAGTAATCGCGGATCAGCATGCCGCGGTGAATACGTTCCCGGGCCTTGTACACACCGCCCGTCACACCACGAGAGTTGGTAACACCCGAAGTCGGTGAGGTAACCTTTTGGAGCCAGCCGCCGAAGGTGGGACCAATGATTGGGGTGAAGTCGTAACAAGGTAGCCGTATCGGAAGGTGCGGCTGGATCACCTCCTTTCTAAGGATAATTACGGAACGCGAACCATTCTTTACGAATGGTTTGTAAGGACATACTTGGTTGTTTGGTTCAGTTTTGAGAGAGTAAATGATGTCTCTCAAGGGTGAAAGGATCTTCTGTTAAGATCCGTCACGTCCTGTGACGAACGCAGAAGTCACCACATCCTGTGGAAGTTTGTACCTTGAAAACTAAATAAGAGTAACAACGACATCAAACTAAAAGCGGAAGCGAATGTTTAGCGATGTACAGACTGGACTGACTCGCAGGAGATAAAGGAAACACGATAAACGTAAGTGAATCGATGTTGACTTATCGTACGAAGAGGAAGGAAGTCATGCTAATCGCTATGAGCGGAAGCTAGAAAACCAAAAGTTAAGGCGATAAATAAGTACGCTTATTCATAGAAAGCTAGTTAAGTGAATAAGGGCGCACGGTGGATGCCTTGGCACTAGGAGCCGATGAAGGACGGGACTAACACCGATATGTCCCGGGGAGTCGTAAGTAGACGTTGATCCGGGAATTTCCGAATGGGGGAACCCACTGTTCGTAATGGAGCAGTACTTCTATCTGAATACATAGGGTAGAGGAGGCATACCCGGGGAACTGAAACATCTCAGTACCCGGAGGAAGAGAAAGCAAATGCGATTTCCTGAGTAGCGGCGAGCGAAACGGAATTAGCCCAAACCAGAAGGCTTGCCTTCTGGGGTTGTAGGACACTCCATTGGAGTTACCAAGAAATTCTTTAGATGAAGCGATCTGGAAAGATCCGCCATAGGAGGTAAGAGCCCTGTAATCGAAAGAGAATTTCCTCCGGAGTGGATCCTGAGTACGGCGGAACACGTGGAATTCCGTCGGAATCCGGGAGGACCATCTCCCAAGGCTAAATACTCCCTAGTGACCGATAGTGAACCAGTACCGTGAGGGAAAGGTGAAAAGCACCCCGGGAGGGGAGTGAAAGAGAACCTGAAACCGTGTGCCTACAAGTAGTCGAAGCCCGTTAATGGGTGACGGCGTACCTTTTGTAGAATGGACCGGCGAGTTACGATCGTATGCAAGGTTAAGTGGAAGACACGGAGCCGCAGCGAAAGCGAGTCTGAATAGGGCGACATAGTATGCGGTCGTAGACCCGAAACCGTGTGATCTACCCATGTCCAGGGTGAAGGTCAGGTAACACTGACTGGAGGCCCGAACCCACGTATGTTGAAAAATGCGGGGATGAGGTGTGGGTAGGGGTGAAATGCCAATCGAACACGGAGATAGCTGGTTCTCTCCGAAATAGCTTTAGGGCTAGCCTCAAGGAACGAGTACTGGAGGTAGAGCACTGATTGGACTAGGGGCCCTCACCGGGTTACCGAATTCAGTCAAACTCCGAATGCCAGCTACTTTGCCTTGGGAGTCAGACTATGGGTGATAAGGTTCATAGTCGAAAGGGAAACAGCCCAGACCGCCAGCTAAGGTCCCAAAGTATACGTTAAGTGGAAAAGGATGTGGAGTTGCTTAGACAACCAGGATGTTGGCTTAGAAGCAGCCACCATTTAAAGAGTGCGTAATAGCTCACTGGTCGAGTGACTCTGCGCCGAAAATGTACCGGGGCTAAACGTATCACCGAAGCTGCGGATTGTTCTTACGAACAATGGTAGGAGAGCGTTCTAAGTGCTGTGAAGTCAGACCGTGAGGACTGGTGGAGCGCTTAGAAGTGAGAATGCCGGTATGAGTAGCGAAAAAAGAGTGAGAATCTCTTTCACCGAATGCCTAAGGTTTCCTGAGGAAGGCTCGTCCTCTCAGGGTTAGTCGGGACCTAAGCCGAGGCCGAAAGGCGTAGGCGATGGACAACAGGTAGATATTCCTGTACCACCTCATGAGCGTTTGAACGATGGGGGGACGCAGAAGGATAAGGAAAGCGCACCGATGGATGTGTGCGCCCAAGCAGTGAGGAAGTCGAATAGGCAAATCCGTTCGACCATTTCAAGCTGTAACGGGGAGGGAAATAGAGTACCGAAGTTCCTGATTTCACACTGCCAAGAAAAGCCTCTAGTGAGTTCATAGGTGCCCGTACCGCAAACCGACACAGGTAGGCGAGGAGAGAATCCTAAGGTGAGCGGGAGAACTCTCGTTAAGGAACTCGGCAAAATGACCCCGTAACTTCGGGAGAAGGGGTGCTCCTCTGCCGAGGAGCCGCAGTGAATAGGCCCAAGCGACTGTTTAGCAAAAACACAGGTCTCTGCGAAGCCGAAAGGCGAAGTATAGGGGCTGACACCTGCCCGGTGCTGGAAGGTTAAGGGGAAGCGTTAGCACTTTTGTGCGAAGCGTAGAACCGAAGCCCCAGTAAACGGCGGCCGTAACTATAACGGTCCTAAGGTAGCGAAATTCCTTGTCGGGTAAGTTCCGACCCGCACGAAAGGTGCAACGACTTGGGCACTGTCTCAACGAGAGACCCGGTGAAATTATACTATGTGTGAAGATGCACATTACCCGCGACAGGACGGAAAGACCCCGTGGAGCTTTACTGTAGCCTGATATTGAATGTTGGTACAGCTTGTACAGGATAGGTGGGAGCCATCGAAGCGTGAGCGCTAGCTTACGTGGAGGCATCCGTGGGATACCACCCTGGCTGTACGAACCTTCTAACCCAGGACCGTGATCCGGTTCGGAGACAGTGTCAGGCGGGCAGTTTGACTGGGGCGGTCGCCTCCCAAAAGGTAACGGAGGCGCCCAAAGGTTCCCTCAGAATGGTTGGAAATCATTCGCAGAGTGTAAAGGCAGAAGGGAGCTTGACTGCGAGACCTACAAGTCGAGCAGGGACGAAAGTCGGGCTTAGTGATCCGGTGGTTCCGCATGGAAGGGCCATCGCTCAACGGATAAAAGCTACCCCGGGGATAACAGGCTTATCTCCCCCAAGAGTTCACATCGACGGGGAGGTTTGGCACCTCGATGTCGGCTCATCGCATCCTGGGGCTGTAGTCGGTCCCAAGGGTTGGGCTGTTCGCCCATTAAAGCGGTACGCGAGCTGGGTTCAGAACGTCGTGAGACAGTTCGGTCCCTATCCGTCGTGGGCGTTGGAAGTTTGAGAGGAGCTGTCCTTAGTACGAGAGGACCGGGATGGACACACCGCTGGTGTACCAGTTGTTCCGCCAGGAGCATAGCTGGGTAGCTACGTGTGGCAGGGATAAGTGCTGAAAGCATCTAAGCATGAAGCCCCCCTCAAGATGAGACTTCCCATCACTTCAAGTGAGTAAGATCCCTCAGAGATGATGAGGTTGATAGGTTCGAGGTGGAAGCGTGGTGACACGTGGAGCTGACGGATACTAATCGATCGAGGACTTAACTAACTTCTTTTGGTTGTCGTTGAATGATCTCTTATTTAGTTTTTAGGGTACAAAAAAATCCTTGCATTTTCTCAGGAAACTGCATATAATATAACTTGTCCTTAAGAAGAAGGACGTTCTGAAACAACACAGAACGATCTACACTTTTAGGTCTGGTAGCAATAGCGGAGAGGTCACACCTGTTCCCATGCCGAACACAGAAGTTAAGCTCTCCAGCGCCGATGGTAGTTGGGGCTTTGCCCCTGCAAGAGTAGGACGCCGCCAGGCAACGATAAAAAAAAGAGGTATTTTTATACCTCTTTTTTTTATAAGTTAAGAAAGTATAAAATCAGTGCAATGACTGTGTTAAGCCAAGTAGTTATTTTGAAATGTTTGATGTATATTGGCAATGCTCCGACTAATTACTTCGCTTTCCGCGGGCACGGCCTCAACTAACTTTGCAAAGAAGAACACGTTGCAAAGTGGATTTTCGGCTCGCGCTAATCCCGCAGGAGTCTACGTAATTCGTCTCCGCTATGAGAAGGTGCACCAATTCTTGTCATAAGTAATAGGTTGACTTTTTTTACAATGGGTAAAGTGAAAATCGCTATCCGTGAGTATAAAAGCAGCTGTGTTACTTCATGCTAGCGTTGTAGAGCCTGATAATAGCGAAGGGCGGCCAGAGTGGTGGTCAAGCAGTAGCTATTATTCCATAATAGCTACTAGAGGAAGCGTAAATCGGAGCATGTAGTGATAAGGACTGAGCGAATTTTGCTCCGTTTTTCTTATGGAATTATTTAGATGAAACGACCTGAGTCGATCGACTCAGGTCGTTAAGTTGTTATTATGATATATTCGCTTGTTTTGATTTTCTACTTAATGAATTAGTGATAGAGGTTATTGCTCCGTCTCCAGTGACGTTACAAGCTGTTCCAAGGCTATCTTGAGCTAAGTATAATGCGATCATTAACGAAACCATAGTTGGACCAAAATGAAGCATGCTTTCTAATAATCCAATTGCAGCCATAACTGCTCCTCCTGGAACGCCTGGTGCAGCAACCATTGTTATCCCTAGCATTAAAATAAATGGAACAATGGTAGCGAAACTAACAGCATCCCCCTGCAAAAACATAACAGCTAACGCACAGCTAACTATTGTAATAGTACTTCCAGACAAATGAATGTTTGCTAGTAAAGGAACCGTGAAATCTGCAATGCCTTCACGTACTTTTAGAGTTTTTGTGTGCTTTAGCGTAACAGGAATAGTAGCTGCTGAAGACTGTGTTCCCAATGCTGTGAAATATGCTGGCACCATTCTTCTCAACATACTAAATGGATTTTGTTTACTCATTGTTCCCGCTATTGTATATTGAATAGTTAAATACAATATGTGAAGTATAACTATCATAACAAACACTTTAGCAAAAACTGCTAGAATCGTACTTACTTGCCCAGCTGCAGTCATATTGGCAAATATTCCAAAAATATGAAATGGAAGTAATGGAATAATTACTTTTTCAATAACTATATGAATAATGTTACGAAAATCCTTTGTAATATTATATAATGCATCTCCTTTTATCGCAGCAATTCCAAGGCCAATTACAAATGAAAGAAGAAGTGCTGTCATTACTTCCATTGGTGGTGGCATAGCTACTTGGAAAAACCCTTCACTAAGACCTTCTGATGGATCTGTAAAGGATTGTAACGATTGATTGTTCAGCATTAAAGGATATAACATTTTTGCTGCAAGAAATGCTAAAATGCCAGCAATAACTGTAGATGAGTAAGCAATAATACCAGTTAGTCCAAGTAATTTACCTGCACCACGCCCCATTGAACCAATTCCAGGCGCTATAAAGCCTAGAATAATTAATGGGATTATAAAACCAAGAAAGTTCCCAAATAGGTCGTTAAAAGTAGCAAACAAGCGAATAAACCAGTCATTAGCAAATGACCCAACGGCAATACCTAGTAGGATTGCTATTAGTATTCTTAGTAGTAATCCAAAACCTTTCACTGATTCCCCTCCCTTTTGTAATACCCCCTATTTTACACAATTTATAATTGATAGTAAAACTAAATTTAAAAAAGGGGCTGGGACAAAACCCAGTAACTGAAAAAAGTGGTACGCCAATTTAGGGCGTATCACTTTTTTTACTTTTTTCAATATTTATATACGCAAAAAGGATACCTTCTGATAAAGTTAAAGTAACTACACAAAAACTTAGAAAAGAGGTATCCTTTATGTTTAAACATTATACCATGAATCAAGTCGTTTTGCCTTTAGATTTTGAAATGAAATTACAAGAAAATGATATCGCCTATGCGGTTAACCATATTGTAGAACATATCCCAGAGGAATCATTTGTGGGATTTTTGCGTGAAACAGGTTGTCCTGCATACCATCCACGCATGATGATGAAGATTATCTTATGTGCCTATACACAGTCTGTTTTTTCTGGCAGAAAAATAGAGGGATTAATCAAAGACAGTGTACGTATGATGTGGTTAGCACAAGGCTATGAACCAAGTTATCGTACCATTAATCGTTTTCGTGTTCATTCCGAAGTAAAAGAATTATTACGTCAGTGTTTTGTCTTATTTCGTTGTCAACTTGTTGAAGAGAAGGCGATTGAAGAAGAGGCTATTTTTATTGATGGTACGAAAATAGAGGCAAATGCCAATAAGTTTACCTTTGTATGGAAAAAATCCATTGAAAAATACAGCACCGATTTAATAGAGAAGTCGAATCAAATGTATGAGGAATTACTGGAAAAAGAAATTATTCCTGAAATAGAAAGGGAAAGTTCCGATGAACTTTCAAAGGAAGAACTCAGTGAAGTGGTTAAAAAGCTAGATGAAAAAGTAGAAAAATATGATAATGCAATCGAAGAAAGCAAAGAAGCAAAAGAACGCAAACAACTTCGTTCCGAACGAAAAGAACCCAAGCAATACCGTAAACAATTCCAAGATTTTGAAGCTCGTAAACACAAATATCAAAAAGATATGGCAATCTTAGGCGATCGCAATAGTTATTCTAAGACAGATCATGATGCCACTTTTATGCGAATGAAAGATGACTATATGAAAAATGGTCAACTTAAAGCAGGTTATAATGTACAAATTGCGACCGAAGGTCAATACACATTAGCCTACGATGTATTTCCAAATCCTACGGATACTCGCACGTTTATTCCTTTTCTCGATATTATTGAAGATAGGTACTTTCAATTGCCCGAGCATATTGTCGCCGACGCAGGTTACGGTAGTGAACAAAATTACAGTAATGTACTTCATAGAAAAAGAACACCACTGATTACTTATAATTCCTATCGGATGGAAAAGAAAAAGAAATATAAAACAAATCCTTTCCATGTATCCAACTGGGACTACGATTCAGACGGAGACTTTTTTACTTGTCCAAATGGAAAGAAAGTATCCTTTCATTACCTATCAAACAGAAAGGATAAGGCCGGGTTCAAACGAACCTTTCATGTTTATGAATGTGAACATTGTTCTAGATGCCCATTACGCGACCAATGTACCAAAGCAAAAGGGAATCGAAAGATTTATTACAATGCTCAATGGGAACAGCAAAAAGCATATATAAGAGAGCAGCTTTCAAAAGAAGAAACAGGAAAAATCTATGGTAAACGAAAAATAGATGTAGAACCTGTCTTCGGATTTTTGAAGGCCAATTTGCGTTTCACTCGAATGTCGGTGAGAGGCAATTCGAAAGTGGAAAATGAATTAGGATTTGCCTTTATGGCGGTGAACTTAAGAAAGTATACCGCCATAACACAAAATTCATGTATTTATGATAATGAAAAAGATTCCAGCTATCTATTTTTGATAACTGGAATCTCTTTTTTACTTCTCCAGGCTAGTTATGTCCCAGCCCCTTTGTCTGTTTAGCTCATCCCATAAGGACCTAATTGTTGGGAATTACTAGAATTTCCATTATTTGATTTTGTCATTTGCGAAACAAACGGAATCATTTTCTGCATGGTCTGTCCAAGATTTTGATTATTTTTAGTCATCGTATAATACGTTGCTGCTCCTACACCTACAGAGGCAATAATCGGTAACCACATTCCATTTTTTTGCATTTAAACCAACCCTTTCTAAGATCCTTATAGTTAAAACGCAGACAATATTAGATTGATCTACTTGTCTTAAATAATGCAAGGAATCAACTACCAACATGTCCAGACTCAATGGCCGCGTTTAATCCAGCTAATCTTCCAGTTACTAGAGCTGAAGTTATATTATAACCGCCGGTATAACCGTGTATATCAAGAATTTCGCCACAGAAATAAAGTCTTTCCATTATTTTTGACTGCATTGTATTTGGAACAATTTCTTTAATTGAGACACCGCCTCCTGTCACAAATGCTTTATCAAGAGGTAAAGAACCATGAACTGTAAAGGTAAACTGTTTAAGATCATGTATAAGTTGTCGAATGGTTTGCTTAGACAGTGATCCTGCTCTTTGATCTTCTTTAATCTGATGTTTAGTTAGCAGATATAAAATAAATCGTTCTGGAGCTATCCCTTTTAAGATATTTTTAAAGGATTTTTTAGGATTCATCTCCACATTACGTAATATTCTATCTACAATTATTTGTTCCGATTCATGTGGTAATACATCAATAATCATTGGAACAACAGTTCTTCCCTTTTTTAACTCTTTTACAACAAATTGAGAGCATCTTAGTACTGCAGGACCTGAGATCCCAAAATGAGTAAAGATCATATCCATTTGATGGCTAATAATCGGCTTATTCTTTTGATTAAGTACAGATAACTTAACATCACGTAAAGATAGACCTTGAAGAGCTTTATTCTGTATAAAAGGTTCATTAGATGTTAATGCAACCTCTGTTGGATAAAGTTCTGTTATTGTATGACCAGCTTTTTTTGCCCATGCATATCCGTCTCCCGTTGAACCTGTTCACTTACAAGGCATGTTTTAATTGAAGGTTATCTCTTTAATATCAACCTTGTCTATGCCTTTTTTATCCTCATCAATATCAACAATGATTTTATCAATTACTATCTGCATAAGCTGTTTCTTTTCATTTTGTTCAAGTGCTTCCCAATTATTAGCGGTGCTTTTCATCATTTCCATTATATCTGCATTTATTTGATTCGGCTTATTCATATTAAATTTAGCAATTTTCTTTTCATATTCTGCATGTTTTTCGTGTTCTTCCTTCATGCGATCTTGAAATTCTTCATCCGTTAACATTTCATTCGCCCAAGCATATTGCCATTTCTTTTGTCGCTGTTTAATTTTATCTATTTCCTTTTCTAGTCGCCTGATTTTTTGCTTATTTTCCTTATTATCCAATGGATTTATTTCAACTTCATTTTCATTAAATGCAATATTCTTTAAATAATCGATGAATTTCTGCTCTATAAATAATTCACTAAAGCTGGGCATATCGCATTTATGGTATAGATTATTGGTACATCTATAACGTTTATATTGTCGTGCTTTAATTCCTTTCATTTTCGCCCCACATCTAGAGCATCTTAATATACCAGAAAAATAATAACTGCTAGTGGCTTGTTTACCATGAAACTTGCGTCTTGCGTCCCTTGTTGTGAGTGCACGTTCAAAAGTTTTTTTATCAATTATAGGAGGGTAAATGTCATCTACTTCAAAGCTTTTATCTTGGTTAACCCTCACACCGTATTGTAACGTTCCCACATTCTTTTTATTTGTTAATACATACTTTACCTTTCGTTCATCCCATTCGGCTCCTGTACGTGTTTCTATGCCCATTTCATTTAACTTTATAGCAATACTTCTATCGCTCAATCCAGATAGATACCAATCATACATATCTTTTAAAACAGATGCTTCATGTTCGACAATGACGAAATTTCCATCAATTTTATTATGTCCGTATCCAACTGTTCCGCCTTTCCATTTACCTTCTCTTGTCATTTGCTCCATTCCCATAGAAACACGCTCCCCTAATCTTTCGCGTTCGAATTGAGCGAAAGAGGCAACGAGTGTAATAAACATACGTCCGATTGCGCTTGTGGTGTCGTAAACTTCTGTAGCTGATTTAAATTTACAATTATTTTCCTCGAATTTTTGTAGCAAATTGTATAAATCTAATACTGATCTTGTTAATCTGTCCAATTTATAAACAAGAACACAATCAATTAAGTCATTTTCGATGTGGGTGATCATGCGCTTTAATTCAGGGCGATTTGTGTTTTTGGCGCTCGCTCCTTCTTCAACATAATAGCCCATAATCTCCCATCCTTGAGATTCACAATATGCTGTAAGCTGTCTTTTTTGCGCTGATATAGAAAAGCCATCTAATTGTTCACGAGTAGATACACGAATGTATAAAGCTGTTCTCAAAGTTTATTCCCCTTTCTTAATTAAGTGTTTTGGCATGTCAACATAATCAATAATGTTTCCAGTTAATTCCCCATTTTCATCCTTCCATATGCCCTTGTACACAGGTATATTTAATATTTTCTCTGCTCTCTTCTGTTTACGTAAAGCTTCCAACGATAATACGCCCACGATACCCCTCCTTGCAGTATAGTTTACTTTTATACATCTCTAATCTTTTATAAGCAAAGTCATATTCGACATTAAATATCTGCATAACATCATATACTGTATAGTTGTATAGCTTGTCTAACATAAAAGTAGGAATTGCTAAATGATAGCTGAAATTATTTGCTTGCCACTCTTGCAATTCCAAAAATGGAAACGGAAGAAATTCTTGTCTACCAACATGCCAAAGAGGATGACATAATTCATGGGTAAAATCCTCCCATTGCCTTTGTTTAGAGGCGCAAGCATCAATAAAAATAATATCTTTACCGCCTTTAGAAACAGTTTCGCTGCTATATTCCCAATAATAAACGGGTATATTTAATCTTTCTGCTATCGTCATTATATTTAATTCTTTCGGATCAGTAATGTTACATCTAATTAAAAGTTTTTTTATATAATCCTCTGTTCTTGAAGTAGTGATAAACATAAAATCCCCCTTGTTTATAGAATGTATGTTCGATTGTTGGTTATAAGAGAGGGTGTACAAATCATGTACACCAATGGTCACTATTTTAATGCATTATGTATCCAGTATTCATCAGCTATCTCCGAAACACGCTTTGGATCCATATTTTCATAATTTATCTTATCTATTGTATCTCTACTAAAGTCAGTTCGAAAAACCGTTTTTTCTTCTTCATTTCCGTAACTATCTGTGAAAGTTTGTGTAATATCAATTTGTGCACTTGTGACTTTTTCTTCGTTTTGAAGTTTTTCTAGAAAATCTAGTGTATCAGATTGCATTCCATATAATGCGCTTTCGGCATCCCAACTTTCGTCACCAATGATATATACATAAGCATTTCCTTCAAGAAAATTAGAAGTATCTACATTATCTTCACCAAACACGTCTTTAGCATAAAATTCGATTCGTTCCTCTAAAGTATCAGGTAATTTCTCTTCTTTGTTAGCTTCTGCTTTTTCGGAAGAATCGCTATCCAACATCGTTCCCCCTATCACAATCAAAACAACTGATACTAAAATAAGTAATAATGATTTAGTTGCTTTTTTCTCTTTTTTGATTAGTGCCTTAACAGCCATTACCAAAGCTATTATTGTACCAACCAACCCCAATAGCGTGAGTATTATTCCCATTAAAATCTCCCCCTTTATAGTTTCTTTTTCAATCTATCTAATCTTCCATTGAATCCACCTTTTGTTTTTTCGGTGAGTCCATAATCAATTGCTTTTTCGCAAATGCTAATCGCTTTTTTGGTGTCACCTTTTTTCTCATATATAATAGCAAGTCTTTGGAATGAGGGGATGCGCGGTATAGTTCCATCTTGATTATGTAATTCGCTCTTAAGATAAGAATCTTTAAAAAGGGGAAAGATTTCAATGTCTTTCCAACAGCATTCTATACACTTTGGTAATGCATCATCCCAATCATTACGCTGTTTATAATATAAATCAATTAAATGATTATAAATGAAATGAAGTTCTATAAAATCATTTTGATTATCTGATTCCGCTATTAACAAAATATTTTCTTTTTTTCGTGGATTGTCTTCATATTGTGCGTCAATCCAAGTAGTTGGATTATTATTTAGTTTGCTAATCTTTTTTGGTGTATTTCGTGGAGTCTTTTTCTTAGATAAAAAATTAAAGATACCCATATAACTCTCCTTTATTCTTCTTCTTTAAAAGCTTCCCATATTTTCTTTAATCGTTTAAGATCTTCCTCTTTATTTTTTGGAAGTTCTCTATACCATCTTTCTAATGATGGGTCATTGCGGAATGCCTCAAATTCTTCTTCATCTTTTGCTTCATCTATATATCCGGCTAGTCTTAATAATTTGATATATGGATAGTTATACGCATTAGAAATTAATCTTAATGTGTCCGGAGAAGGTTTTACAACTTTTCCAGATCTTTTGTCAAAACCTTTTTCTATAGTATCTAAGTATGTGTGACTAATCCCAATACGTTTGCTAGCTTCTCTTAAAGATTCTTTCCCTCTTAACTCTATAAGTAATTTGCCAATATCAGACATATTTCTCACTCCTGTAATACCTACTTTACAATATGTAATCAAAAAAATAAATAAATAGTTTGTTAATCTTTGTTGACATGTTTGTTATACATGTGTTACATTATGTTCATAGGAGGTGTTATACATGAATAACAAGTTAAGGGAAATCCGAATGGATATTGGTATGTCAGTATCTGAATTAGCTAGACGAGCCAACACTTCCCGACAAACAATAACGAATATTGAACTTCATGGACAAGAACCATCGGGTCTTATCATGTTATCTATAGCGAAAGCACTAAATAAAGACCCAAGGGAAATTTTTTTTACAAATGATGTTATGCAAGGTTTACAAAAACAAGCCATATAGGAGGTAATCAAATGAATCAATTAAAAGTAATTTCATTCGATGGAAAGTTAGTAACTGACAGCAGAGAAGTTGCAGAAATGACAGAGAAAAGGCATTCGGATTTAATTCGTGACATTGACAATTACAAGAACGTTTTAGATCAAAACGCAAATTTGCGTTCTGAGGATTTCTTTATAGAAAGCAACTATTCAGCTGGAACAGGAAAAAGATACAAGTGCTATCTACTAACTAGAAAAGGCTGTGACATGGTAGCCAACAAAATGACTGGTCAAAAAGGTGTGCTATTCACTGCTGAGTATGTAACAAGATTTGAAGAAATGGAAAAGCAACAACCGAAAATTCTATCAGATAAAGAGCAACTCATGGCTTCCATGAAATTATCTATTGAACACAATGAAAAGATCGAACAGCATGATGAGCGCATTACAAACCTCGAAGAAACTATGCGTATAGACGGAGCGCAAGAACACACTCTTAATAAAAAAGGTAAAAAAGTTGTTATGGAAGCACTAGGTGGTAAATCGTCACCTGCATATAAGAGCATGGCATTCAAAGTATTTTCGGCTTTTTGGAGAGATTTTAAAAACCATTTTGAAATACCTAGGTATGGCGATTTACCAAAGAAACAGTTTGAAGAAGGATTGCGCTTTATAGGCATGTGGCAACCATCGACCAGTTTAAAAATAGAAATTGATGAAACCAACAACCAACAAACGTTAGAAGGTGTTATTTAAATGATTACTAAAAAATTAACTTTAGTACTTGGTGATTGCCAAGCAGTTGTGGAAGTAGAGAAACAAGGTGATGACTTCTATATATTCACTCTTTCGGAATATGAGGTCAATACAGACAAAACAAACGACGAAGAAACACAACGCGAGGTTACTAGTGTTATAGAACTGTTTCTTGGTTCGGATGAAATTAACGAATTAATAGATTCTTTAAGGCATTTAAGAAGTGAAGGTCCACTAAGTTTTTTAAATAAATGAGGCAAAAAGAGGAGCGCATTAAAGCGCTAATAAATAGGGAGGGTCTAAGATGCCAACAAAAGTTACGTACAAAACAAGCGAGGAACACACAAAGAAACTAATGCTTAACTTTTTTAAGAAAACAAGCATTCCGCGTATTATCGCGGAACACCAAAACAAGCAGGAGGAATCAAAAACACCGAGTGGGGGTCGGTAATTACATCATAACGTATTTATTGAAACATTACTGTGCAACCCCTGCAATTGTGCGAATCCTGCACATTGAAGGAGGTGAAAATGATGGAATATGGAGCACGATTTCGGAAGATGAGAAAGCGAGCTGGTTTGTCACAAGAGGACTTGTCGGGAGTAATGCACATGTCACGGAGCAATGTATCAAGGCTAGAAAGTAATAAGCTTAAGATTTCATTCGATGATGCAATCAAATGGGCGCAAGCAACGAACTCACAAGACATGCTTATTGCATTGGTTTGCAACATAGATATAGCGAGCGCCGCCCAAATGATAGCCGATACGTTCCAAGCAGCAGGAACAATTCTGTTAGGAGGTCTTATATGAAGGAAGCAAAGGATTGCTATGTAGCTGTATACGGTTTAATCATATTGTTCTTTATCATTATTCATTACTTTTAGGAGGGGTTCTATGAATCTAGAAAAACATTTTCTGCCAGATGATATTAAACGAGCAAGTGAAGAATACTGGTGCGTCATGGATTTGCTAAGCATGATTATGAAATTAACTAACGAAGGAAATATCGCTAGAGCCAAGCATCTTTCTACTGATCTAACTAAGTCGTTACATGAATTGGAACAAATGAGTAGCAAGAAATACAAAGAAGACAAACTCCATACACTGGTGCAGGAATTAGCACAACGAGGTGTTGACGTTGAAGTAGTAAGGGTGCGTCTACATGAGCGATAAGCAAATAGATTGGACAATAAATATTATGTTTGCCGCTGTAGTAGTAGGTTTGTATTTCGCACTAATCAATAGTTAGGAGGTAAAACATGCGAGCAATAATAGATTTCAAAGGTAAGCAATATCCAGTGTTAAATATCTGGTGGAATGAAGATGGAAGCATTGCGAATTTAAGCTTCGATGATGAAAATGGCGATCTTCAAACAATTTTTAACCATAATTACGATCTTGAAAACATGGTCTCATGGGAGGAATGTTAAATGGAAAAAACAATCAAAAACCACGGATTTAGAAATGTTAAGAAAGTGTTTTCTTCAAAGGGGAAAGTTGGTTTTGTGGCAACGAATGAAATGAATAATGAAACTGATTCTATTTTGGTAACGGAAAATATGGAAGTCCTAATATGGAATAAATCAACTAGAAGTTATTTACCAACTTCTAAAGCGGTAGAAATATCATGAATCACCCAGCTGTCGAAAGAACATTGCGTACAGGCTATCCAGCAATGAACTATCGCACAAATGAATATTGCGTGGACATGCTTGGCAAAACAGTATGTACTGGCGACGACATTCTAGTCTATGAAGATTCATTTTTCTTAGTTGAAGCACTGACTGAACAATCAAAAGAAATACTTGAATTACTAGGTGCAACTTATGAAGAAGCGCAATAAAAAAGAACCCATGGCAGTGGGCTCAATAAAAAATGATCGGTGAAAATCATTAAATTATGACTTTATTATACTTCACCGATCCGATTAGGACAAGGGAGGAATAAATAATGGCCATATCATTTGTCGATGAATACAAGCTGTATCGTTATAACGGTTGTGGTGACACCAAAGCATTTGGTCTTGTAGCTGCACGAATAGCGTTAAGTGGTACACATGCGGATTTAAAGGCAGTACATGATTTATATATAGATGATCTTATTAATGACAGTCAAAATTCTATTAATCAATTGGAGGATATGAATTATGAGCGAATTACAAATGCAGTATCAGCAGTCTAACAATACAGGAGTTACAGCACAATCTTCTTCAAGTCGAGAAATGGAAGAGGTAAAGGGTCAAATATTTATGGCTCGCCAGTTCCCGAGGGATGTTTTTCAGTCTGAACAACGCATTTTGGATGCCTGTAAACGACCAGCCTTAGCAGAAGTGGCGGTTTATAGATATCCAAGAGGTGGGTCAAAAGTTGAAGGACCATCTATAAGATTAGCGGAAGTATTGGCGCAAAATTGGGGAAACCTTGCATTCGGCGTGAAGGAGTTAGAACAACGTCCTGGCGAATCTGTGGCTATGGCATATGCATGGGATTTAGAGACGAACGTGCGACAGGAAAAAGTATTTACTGTTAAGCATTCACGAAAAGCTAATGGCTCTGTTCAAAAACTTACGGATCCTCGTGATATTTATGAAATGGTAGCAAACCAAGGGGCTCGACGAGTACGCTCATGTGTCCTATCCATTATTCCTGGTGACATTACAGAAAAAGCTACAGAGGAATGTAACAGGACTTTGCAAGGAAACAACAAGGAACCTTTAAAAGAGCGTTTAGCGAATGCTCTATCAACCTTTAAAGACAAGTACCGTGTCACAAAAGAACAGATAGAAGAACACATGGGCTACAACATATCAGCATTTACTGAACGTGATTATGTTGACCTTATTAAGATATTTACATCTTTAAGAGATGGAATGAGCAAGCCTGATGACTGGTTTAAAAAAGAGGTCAAAAAAAAGCAAGAATCGAAGCTGTCAGAAGCTTTTAAGGCTGATGAAATCAAAACTATGGATAAGGAAGAAAAAGAGACAGACAAGCCTAAAACAGAGGAAGTGAAGGCTGATGACAACGAAGGAACACAACAAGAAATTGACTTCGAATAATTATTATTCTCTTGAAATGGACAGGCAATATATGTCTGTATCGCAATTTAAACGTTTTATAGAATGCGAAGCTAAGACTATGGCTTATTTGAAAGGTGAATACAAGGAGCCGACTTCCAGTGCAATGCTGGTCGGTTCCTATACACATGCAGCATTTGAAAGCGAAGAAGCATTTAATCAGTTTATAGAAGAAAATAACGGATCTATCTTTAAAAAACGTGGTGGCAAATACCAAGACTATGAACAAGCTGATTTGATGATCGAATCTTTAAAGAATGATCCCTTTGCCATGTTTGCTATGACTGGTGAAAAAGAGCAAATATATACAGCAAACTTATTCGGAGTCGACTGGAAATGCAAGATTGACAACATTAACCATCAACATCATTTTCTTTCGGATTTAAAGACTACACAGGACATTCATAAACGCTATTGGAGCGAGAAATACGATGGTTGGGTGTCGTTTATCGAGCGATGGGATTATGTGTTGCAGATGGCTATTTATCGCAAGATTATCGAACAAAATACAGGTTATCTGTATACACCTTATATCGTCGCTGTAAGCAAAGAAAAACAACCAAATAAAGCTGTCGTGTATTTTGATGAAACTCGGTTTGATTTTGAGTATGAATATACAGAAGCAAAAATGCAACGAATTATGGAAGTTAAAAACGGTGAAGTGGATCCAGTTAGCTGTGGAAAATGTGATTATTGCAAGAGTAAGAAGAAGTTAAATGGAGTAATTGAAGTTGGAGAATTGATCTATGCATAATCAATCAAATGTGCGCCTGCCCGAATGGATATTCGAACAGGCGCAGGACAAAGAGGAAATCAAAAGTCTTGTTTTAAATTATATGCGAAGGTATCCGGGTTATACCGTTTTAAAAGTTAAAGGCAAATTTGCTATTTGTGAGATTAATAGGTGAATAACAGGAGGGGTGGTGCGTGAAAGGTTATATAAAGGATTATAGGAAAGAGTTGCAAAGTGATATATGGATGATGCCACCCCTCTATCATCGGGTTTGGCAATTCCTTAAATACAAGGTGAACCATAGAGAAAATAAGGTTCCTATGCGTGATGGATCTTTTATGACAATTAAACAAGGACAACATCTAACTTCTATGAGGAAGATTGCGAATCAAGTTGGATATTATGAACAGGGTGCTTGGAAAGAACCAAACCCAAAGACAATTAAGGCTATTTTAACGTGGTTAGAGAAACAAAACATGATTTCAATAGATCACGGAGATGGTAACAGGAAATACACACTCATAACCTTGATAAATTGGGAATCATACCAAGATAAAAGCGAAGATGGTAACAGTAAATACACAGTAAGTACACAGTCGATGGATATAAACAAGAATGATAAAGAATGTATTAAGAATGAAAAAGAATTATTTAGTAGTAGTGACCATGATTTTGCGGAAGTATTTCAATTCTATCAATCGAACTTACAAAAGGGTGTTAGCGAATCACCATATAACACTGAGTTAATTAGTCAATGGTTTGATGAATGGGGTAAGGATTTACTTCTAGCCGCTATGAAAGTTGCTGCTAAAAAAGAAGCAAAGGGAGTATCTTTCGTTGAAGGTGTGCTAAAGAGATGGAAAGAGGCAGGAGTTAAAACAATAGAAGATGCACGCAAGTATCAACTGGAATTCAACTCAAATAAACCAAACTATCAAAGTAATGTTGTAAAGATACCAAATTACGAAAGTGGTGATTCTAATGCGAGAAACCATGAACGAGATTCTAAGCCAAGCGGGTATGTCAAGCTCTACAAATAAACCAGATCCTGTGAAATGTGATTTTTGCGGAAATGATAAACCTCAAACGCAAATAGAGCATCCTTTCAAAAAAGAAATGCGTTGGGTGATTTGTGCTTGTCCTTGTGAGATTGAACGCCTTGAACAATTCAAACGTGAACAGGAAGTAAAAGCAAAGCGTATTCGGATAAACAAAGTATTGAAATTAAGCAGTGCAATGGATGACATACGAACAATGACATTTGATAACTATAAAGTGCGAAAAGGCGCAGAAGATGCCCATAAGGAAATTCGTAAAGCGATTGATCACTTTGCTGATCGTGGCAAAACAGGCGTATTTATCTTTGGGGAAACAGGTAACGGTAAAAGCCATTTAACTGCAGCAGGTGGTAACGAATTAATTTCTAAAGGCTACGCAGTTATTTATATCACTGAAAAAGACTTGTTTAGTAGATTGCAAGCTACAAAGAATTTTAAAAACGAAGAAACATTTCAAGAAATTATGGGAGCTTGCTTGGATGCAGATTTATTAATTTGGGATGACTTCATGAGTAGTCAGCGATTAACGAACGAGGAGAAAGATTGGATATTCCAGATTATAAATGGTCGAGAACGTGCAAATAAGCCGATCTGGGCAACGTCAAACATCACTCCAGAGGAATTTGAAAGTGAGAGTATTGCTTACAAGTTGGATGACAAAGGACGTACTTGGTGGCGGATTATCGGAAATATGAATTGCGTTTTCAATAGGGCTACTAACTATCGTAAATCGAAGGCAATGGCTAGAGCGTTAGGTATTAGTGTTGAAGATTACGAAGCAGGAAAGAGGGGGTAACATGCAACACACAGAATGCGCCACTTGTGGCAGAAGGCTAAAGGATAAAAAGAGCATTGAACGTGGTTATGGTCCTGTCTGTTATGAAAAGCATTTGCAAGCATTGAAAGACGAAGAATTCGAAAAGAATCAAATGACTATTTATGACGTGATAGAAGGTGAATCCCATGTGTAAAACCTGCAACAACACAGGAGGAATTGCATATCGGACAAGCTGGGGCATTGAATTTAAACCATGCCCAGATAGTCACTGTGACTTTTCTCGGGATGATAGCGATATTGAACGGTTGCAGGCATGGCTGGATAGCTTGGACAGGAGTAAGTCGGCGTGAATACCGCAAGCGATAAGAATATTCCTCTACTTCCTAAGAAAGGCAATTATAGATTTATCTTGGAAGATTTGGAACTTGCTTTCAGTGAAAAACAATTAAAAAACATCGTGAGCCAATGGGAATACGGCAGAAGCATTGAAGATATTGCAGAAATCAACTCCAGGAATCCACATGAAATATTCTTAGCTCTATATGATCAAGCACGAAAAGAAAATATAAAACGTCCGTTTGCTTATCGGATTGGGAGGTCTAGGGATGGAATTTAGTGACATAAAAAAAGGAGATAAGTTCTTAATAGCACCTAACGATTACTTTATGGAAATTCTAAATTTGATAACAGAAAAAGACCAATTAAAAGGGTTTTCTGTAAGAGTACACAGTCCAGATAACGAGGTATTTATAGATGAATTAACACAAGATAAATTCAAAAGTATAGAAAACCACTTATTCAAATTACCAGAAGTTAAGGAGGGCTAGGGATGGTACCAGCAATAGCATTTAAGAACAAAGATAAAACAGAACGTTACTTGTCGAATGGACCAGATGCAGGTGATTGGTCAGACGAAGATTTAGACGTAGCACATGAATCATTAGAGGATGCATTCTTGATTGTTAGAGAAGATCATTCAATGCCTACTGATGAAGATGTGGAAGCCCTTTTAGAAGAGTCTAAAGCATACAAAAAATTCATGATAGATAAGTTTGGCGATGATGCACTAATAAGTTTCGATGTAGAAAAATGGTTGGAACACTATGAACCAGTATTAGTGGAACTTACGGAAGAACAATACACAGCTTCAAAAGAATGGAGCTAGGAGGTCTAGGGATGGATAACAGAAAGATAGATAGGTTAGTTGCAGTAAACAAGATCATTAATGAAATTGCTACTAGAGGTCGGAAATTCTTCTACACAAAAAATAAAGGTACTTCTTACTTTTATCTTGCTGGAGACAAAAGAAAACGTCTTTGGTTCTGGGATAAATACGCTGGGAAAGTAAATCCTTATCAAGTTTATGACAAGTGTTCAGAAGGCGGTACATTGTGGGCTTTGATTAAGGATTTCAAAGAATTTATTTTAACTGGCAATCATACGAACGGAAACAATGGCTACGGTGGCTTGTATTGTCCTCATTGGGGTTATCCAGAGGAAGACATGAAAGCTATAAGGGCAGTTGCTAAAGAGGTCGGATTTTTGAAAGGGGAAGCCAATGGATAAACGCTTGGAAAGTTATGATTTTACAACTGGAATGTTAATAGATTCTGTTGTGGATGATTTAAAGGACGGATCAATAGATTCGAAGGAGTACGTAAGAGAGCATTTTTCGTTAGAAGAACGTTTCGAAACATTATCAGAGCAGCATGATAAAGCATTAGCGGAAAATGAGCGCTACAAACAGATAACAAAAGATTTAAGGAAGCTGTGTGACGATTACCGAAATGGCTATGTAGGCGAAATTACAGATTCGTTTTTGGTTGACCGAATAACCGAAACTTTGAAAGGAGAAAACAATGGATAACATATGCGAATCACATGGGCGTTTAAGGTGTAGCGAGTGTGCTTATGTGATTGAACTAGAAGAACGTGTGAAAGAGTTAGAGAAAGATAATAAGCGATTGAGCGACTTGAATCATTACAATAATTTACCAGCCATGAAGTCAATGGTTGAAGAGATTGAACAATATAAACAGATTTTGGAGTTTTATGCGGATGAGGATAACTATTTTAGACGAGTGATTCCACCAGTTATTGAATCAGAAGTAGTACAAGATAAGGGAGAAAAAGCACGTAAAGCATTGAAAGGAGAATCGGAATGAAAACAATTGTATTCATTCCCAAAACAGGCGTATTAAAACTGTGCCCGTTTTGTGGAGGGTCTGCAACAATATCTGTCAGCGACGATGAAGGGAACGACAAGAGCGAAGAATATGAAAGTGATCCATGGTCTGGGCTGTCATTTAAAATAAAGCACGATCACGAGAAAAATAAAGACTGTCCGATTGCAAAGTACGAAGAAGAGTCTATGGGGGTTTATCTTTACGATAGTCGAGAAGAAGCAATAAAAGCGTGGAATACTCGGATGAAAGGAGTAGAGGGATGAAATGTCCTAAATGCGAAGTCGGTGAACTAATACTCTACAAAGAAACAGAATCTGTGTATAACTATAAATTAACCCAAAAAAATAAAATCTATAAACGACCATTTAGTGTTATCGAGCATGACACAGAAAAGGATTTTTTGGAATGTGATAATGACGACTGTCAACAGTGGTTTGACTATGAGTTAGATCATCACGGCAGAATCATTAAAAATTTATTGACAAAACGGTCCAGTTTATAAATAAAACAAATAATGAGAGGTGGAAATAAAATGAAAGTAGTTGAATTAGAAATTATAAAATCTTATAAAGCAAAGGTTGTAGTAGATTCAGATGAAAATGTAATTGCGCAAGCTGCGGAAAAAGCGGACAACATGGATCATAATCATTGGGAATATCGAGATACAGAATTTAATGAAATTAGCGTTACAGATGTTCCGGATAATTTTACGAGGGAGCATATAACTCTTTTAGAATGTGGCTATCCATATGGAATAGTTAAAAAATACTCAAAAGAAGATGCAGAAGGGGAACTTGAAGCAATCGATTTTTATTAAATAAACCACCCTCCCTTAATGGGAGGAAAAGGAGGAAATGGAATGAGAGAAATTAAGTTTAGAGCTTGGAATAAAGATCAAGAGATAATGTGTTACGACGACGAGGATCGAACAAAGGAATATATGGACGGAATTCTATCGACTCGTATAGGTTTAATTAATAGTTGGCTATCTACGCCAGAGTACGAATTTGATTATCGATCACTATATGAAGTTATGCAATACACAGGATTGAAAGATAAGAACGGCAAGGAGATTTATGAGGGTGACTTAATTACGCTTACCGATCCTTACATTAACCAAGAAGCAATAGGCGTTGCCAAGATTGTCTTTTCTTATGATTATGTTGGCGGTTGGGTAGCTGAAGCAAATTACCGTCATTTAAACATAGGAACAAGAACGCATATGATAAGTGTTGTCGGAAACATATACGAGAATCCAGAACTACTAGAAGGCGTAACGTCAAAGGAGGAAATGACGTGAAAGCATACCAAACCGAGGAACAAAGTAAAACAGCACATGTCATAGACCAATTAGCCAAGTTTGATTATTACGATGTGAAAGGCAAGTCTTACGAAGAATTAAGGCATAAATTAGCCGTTTTAAGAGCAATGAATGTTGAAGATAAATCACCTCATGCTGGGTGGTTTTAAGGAGGGGTAGAGTGATACAGAAACATTATGATGACGGACAGGATCATATTCACGTTTTAAGTTTCGGTGGCGGAACTCAATCAAGTGCATTACTGCTCATGGCTTTAAAAGGAGAAATAAACGGAGTAATACCAGACTATATTATCTTTTCTGATACTGGTTGGGAACCGCAATATGTTTATGACTGGGTAGATAAACTAAATAAAATATGCATACAGCATAACCAAGAAATTATATTTGCCAGTAACGGAAATATTCGAACTGACATATTAGAATCTATCTCTAATAATAAAAGATTTGCTAGTCTACCTTTCTTTACAAAAGATGCAGAAGGAAAAATAGGAATGGCTAGAAGGCAATGCACAAACGAATATAAGATTGTTCCTATTAGAAGAAAAATAAGAGAATTACTTGGTTATAAAAAAGGCGAAAGAGTAAAAGAAGTTGTTCACGTTTGGAAAGGTATTAGTACTGATGAAGTTCAACGTGTTAAGCCTATGAGGGAAAAATGGCAAATTGCAGAGCATCCATTAATTGAAGTGGTAAACATGGATAGAACGGCTTGTATTTCTTATGTAGAACGACAAGGATTAGGCACACCAGCAAAAAGCAGCTGTATAGGATGTCCATTTCATGATGACGGTTTGTGGCGGGATATGAAAAAGAATGATCCAAAAAGTTTTAAAGATGCTGTTTATATCGATAGAAAAATTAAGGATTTACCAAGATTTAAAGGGCAAGCTTACCTGCATAGGTCTGGCAAGCCTCTAGATGAAGTGGATTTTCAAGAGAATCAAATGGAAATCTTTGATTTTATTAACGAATGCGAAGGAATGTGTGGAGTTTAAGGAGGTCAAACAATGAAAGCTTGGCACACTCAAGATATTAACGGAGAAATGCAAGAAATTGTGTTCGCAGAAACTAGAGCAAAAGCGATATATCAAAGTGAAGCTTACGGGTGGACTGATTATATTAACGTGAGAATTAAAAGAGCGAGATACGCTGATGGTTTAGAAGGAAACCCCAAACAATTAAAACAGAGTATGTTAGAAAACGGATGGTGGTTTGAGTGTGATAGTTGTTTGACACATGTAGATATCGAAAATTTAATAAATCAACCAATTGTAACCAATAACGGAAAGGTAATGTGTGATACGTGTTTCAATAAAAAAATCAATCGGAGGTCAAACAATGAATTTAAATAAATTATTCCCCATTCAAAAGGAATTAGATACAAGGATAGAAAGAGAAAAAGGTCTGGAAGGACAGGACTTGCTAGATAAAAAGATACTAGCTCTACAAGTTGAATTAGGAGAGTTAGCTAATGAATGGCGTGGGTTTAAGTTTTGGAGTAAGGATCAAGAGCCAAGAAACAACGTTCCGTTTAATGTGTATGGACTCTTCGAGGGGCAAGAAGAACCAGATATTGAATATAAAAACCTTCTCCTAGAAGAATACGTAGACTGTCTGCATTTTATATTGAGTATTGGGTTGGAAAAAGAATTTGAGAACCGTGTCATTTTAGATTCGGTAACTGACCAAGAATCAAATATCAATCACCAATTCAATGTGTTATTTGACAAAGTTGGAGACTTTTATTCATATGAAACAATCGGCAATTACGTTGCTATTGTGGCGTTATTCCTAGGATTAGGCGAAATGCTAGGTTTTACTTGGGAACAGATCGAACAAGCCTATCTTGATAAAAACAAAGTGAACCATGAAAGGCAAGCAAATGGGTATTGAAACATTATACAAACACCGAGAAGGTCAAACATTAGTCGTTGCTGGGCACTTGTCAAAATATGAAATAAAAGCACTTATCAATAATGGCTGGAGATTCGAGGAACCAATGGTCAATAAACATGGGATAAAAGTTAGTTAGGGGGATTGGGATGAATGAAGAAACAGTAAGAACATTATCCAAAGTATTATCTAGAAATGCAGAGATATACGCTGAAAATATTCGTTCGAAAATAAGTAAACTAAGGAGTATGAGGAGTGATTGCATGAGTGAATGGCTTACTGCTGGCGAAATGATGAATAGCTTAAAAGTTAGAGAGATCGCCATTAGTAAAGAATCAAATATAAAAATAACTAAAGCTTTAAATGGAAATTTAGAATATGTGGATTATCCGCAAGGTGTAGTAGCAATGGAGCCGAAAATTCTTAATGCATTGTGGAGGATTGAACCCAACTATGTAAGCTTTGATGAAGCTATGAGTGCAAGAAGAAATGATGGAAAACAGGTATATTTTATTGATCCAGCAGATGGATCTCAGCTGGAATTAAAAGGCACAGACCCATTGTCATATTTTGGTCGGTTCAGCTGGGAAGAATTATTTAACGGAAATTGGTTGATTCAGAATGCTTGAATTTACGATACCAGGTAAGCCAGTACCAGCTGTGAGAATGACACAAAAGAGTATGTACAAGAACAAATATGCACAGCGTTATCTGGCATATAAAAAGCAGGTTGGGTGGATTGCTAAGCAGCACATGAAGGATAAGCCTATTGAGGGGCATGTAGGCGTTAAATTAACACATTATATACATGGAAATAGAGCTGATATAGATAATCTGTTTAAAGGCGTTACTGATGCTCTCAATAAGATCGTATACAAGGATGATCGGCAAGTTAAACAGATGGAATCACGAATCATTCCATGTGAAAAGGAAGAACAACGGACAAAAATAGTAATCTATGAATTAGATCAGCTGGGGAATATAGCAAATTAGAACGTACGTGTCGATTCTGGGCGTTTTTATAACAGGCTAATAGTTTTACTCATTTAATTAATAGAAACGCTCAGATTGGCTCTATTTTAAAATGTGGGGGTTAGGTCATGAATAAAGAAGCAAACAAGAAAATGAATGAACACTATGCAGACGTAGAATTATCAGAAGATGCAGTCTTAGTAGTAAAGAATGGTGAACTAAGAAAATATCCAAAGCCAGATAGTGGTTTCGGCAAGCATGTTATCAATTGGAATGATGGTAAAATTGTAAATGAAGAAGTACGCTACACTTTGAAATAGTACAGAAGGGGTTGTAAAAGTGACCGAGCAAGAGATACTTGATTTGATCGAGAAAAAAATCACCTATTATCGAAAAGTATATAGACTTTTCGATTTAAAAAATGAACATTCAGCTGGAGCGTTAGAGGCATTAATGACTCTGAGTGTTGAGATCAAAGAAGAAAATGAGAAGGAAAAATAAATAAGCTACTGGAACAACCAGGGCACTGAATGACAGCTATATGCTGACGTTTGGTGTCCTTTTTTACTACAGAATCATCGTTGCAACCAAATTGCCTAAAAACGGATTATTTTGCAACCGAGTGGGAGGAATCAATATGATATTAGCATTTCAAATTATTGGATTAATTATTATTGTTGTTAGCTTCTTAGGACTAGTCGGAGAGAAAGAAGATAAAAAATTACAAGAGAATATGGCTTTCGTATGTACAATCATTATTCAAAGTGGGGGTCGGTTGGAATGAAAACATGGGCGGACAAATTAATAGGCGAGTACAAAGTGGGACGCGAGGGCTTAACAACGAAAAAAAACAAATTGGATCCAGAGATACTAGAGGATAAACAAGATAGGAAACAGATTAACAGCATGTTCAATGATATGTCGTATTCTATCGAGTGGATGGAATCAGGGAGGCAACCAGGATTATATCGTGGCGTTGATAAAAAGAATGCTTATAGGAAAAAGCAATATGATGAAATTGAAATTATTCCAGATATTGCAGAACAACTAGAGCGAGAGCCTTTGTATATGGATCAAGAGCAAAGACAAGCATTGATACGATTGTTTAGAAATTTGTCTGATAGAGAACGCCAGTGTTACATCATGTATGAAGCAGAGCAATTGAGCATGCAGAAGATTGCTGACGTATTAGGAATAAAGAAAAGAACTGTGCAACAATATATCGAACGAGCTAGGGGAAAAGTTGAAAAAATTGCTTCATGACGTACGATTTGACGTACGAAGTTCTGATAATTGATAGGGCTGTTATATAGTTCTCTTGCTATATGCGGTAGTAGCCCGAGAAATACCTTACGGTATTAGCACACTCTTTATAAGGAGGTGTTGCAAAAGAAATCGGTTATGTATTTACGCTCATTGATTACCTGGGGTCAGTGAGTGATCGGTTACGATATATTGTACTAGGATATGTAAATGATTTGGGCATCCGAGTTTAACGAGGGCTTGGGTGCTATTTTTTCGTTGGAATTGTAGGAAATTATTCCCTTTTGTCGTATTATAGAGGCAAAGGGGGTGTGATAATTGAGTGATTTTAAAGTATATGACAATGTAGAAAGAAAAATAGTAGAAACAAAAAGTGGGCATAGGTATCTTTTGGATATAGTGTGCTTAGAAAAAAATGAAGGAAAGTTAGATAAGTATTTTGCAATAGGGTATGAAACCAGTACAAATAAACAATATGGCTGGGTTGAATTGCATGGTGATGATCCAATAGAAAGGTTTATTGCATATGTAAGAACAATAGATAAAATTGAAAAAGATGAGTACGTAAAAGAATTCGAAAACAAGCACCCATAGTGGTGCTTTTTTATATGCGTAAATTTACTACTACAAGGGGGTAGGGTGATGACATAAATGGCTAAATTAACTGCAAAACAAGAGTTATTCTGTCAGGAATATATTATTGATTTAAATGCTACTCAGGCAGCTATTAGGGCAGGCTATAGTGAGAAAACAGCTAGGCAGACTGCTGCAAGACTGTTAACAAAAGCTAACATTTCCGCGCGTGTGAAAGAATTAAAAGATAAAAGAGCTGAAAAACTGGAGTTAGATGCTTACTGGGTCTTAAAACGGTTAAAAGAGATTTCGGATAGATCCATGCAGCAAGAACCTGTTATGCAATGGGATCCCAATTTAGGTGAAATGGTTGAAACTGGTGAATATCAGTTTGATAGTAACGGAGCTAATAAAGCCACTGAATTAATTGGTAAGCATATTGGTATGTTTGATCCTAAGTTAAAATTACAGCTTGAAGCACTTCAAATTAAGAATGATAAAACGAAGAAAGAAACGGAGTTCATCGAGGAACGCACTAAGCTTATTAAAGGCGAGAAGAAAGATACTAGCTTGCTAGATGTTCTAATAGATGCGGTGACAGATGATGAATAAAAAAATACAGTTATCGCCTAAGCAAAAACAGCTAGTAAAACAACCGTTTGACGTTGGTTTAGAAGTGGAGGAAGGAACGCCACGTTCTGGTAAAACAACAGGCGTACATTTTCGGTTAGCGTATCTTTATACCATTTCAAGAGATACAAACCATTTAGTTAGTGCCTATAATCAGGAACAAGCTTTCAGGCTATTTATTGATGGTGATGGAACTGGGTTAATGCATATATTCGGTGATCTAGCAAAAATCAAACATGATGAACATGGGGATCACTTAGAGATTCATACTCCTAAAGGCGTTAAAAAGGTTTATTACAAAGGTGGAGCCAAAGCAAATAGTGTTGGTGCTATTACTGGTATGTCATTAGGTTCTGTGGCATTTGGGGAAATTAATTTACTTCATATGTCATTTATACAAGAGTGCTTTCGTCGAACAATGGCAGCACAGGATAGATATCATATTGCAGACCTTAATCCACCAGCTCCTAATCATCCTGTTATTAAAGAAGTATTCGACGTACAAAATACACGATGGACTCATTGGACCATACAGGATAACCCAATAATTAGCGAAGAACGAAAGCAAGAAATCTATGAAACTCTTAAAAAGAATCCGTATTTGCTTGATCGTGACTGGTTTGGAAAAAGAGTAATGCCAGAAGGTGTTATTTATTCAATGTTTAATCCAGCCATTAATCAGATTCCTGCCTTGCTAGGGAAACCATATGAAATGTACTTTGAGACTGATGGTGGGCAATCAGATGCTACTTCATGTAGCTGTAATATTGTTACATTGTACGATGGTAAATTTAGATTAAATCGGGTAGCTAACTATTATCACTCTGGTGCTGAAACAGGACAAGTGAAAGCCATGAGTACCTATGCCAAAGAGATTAAAGAGTTTATTCATTGGTGTGTTGAAAAGTTTGAAATGAGATTCACAGACGTATTTGTGGATCCTGCCTGTAAATCATTAAGAGAAGAGCTTCATAAAATCCAAATTGATACAGCAAGGGCAGATAACAACGCCTCAGATGCGAAAAAACAGGGTGGAGGTATTGAGGTTGGTATAGAGCGATTCCAGAACTCTATGACTAATGAACAATTCTTCTTAGTAGAGACGGATAAATATGATCATTACAACTTTATTAAAGAAATTGGCATGTATGTACGTGATGATAACGGTAATCCAATAGATGACTGGAACCATGCGCTGGATGAGGCAAGATATGCCAACAATTACTTTTATAAAAATTACGTGTTGTAGGTGGTGAGGCGATGTTCAAGCGGTTTATAGCAAAGGTGAGGGAGGTGCTCTATAAGATGAATTTGATTAAAGGTATTAAAAAGCTTTCTGATACGAAAGACGTGTACATGAATGAAGAAATGTATAATGCTATTGAAAAATGGAATTGTTTATACAAAGGCTATTTCGAAGAGATACACAAAGTTTTTTATCATACTATTGATGGCAAGAAAACAAGAACGATGCACTCGCTTAATATGCCAAAAGTTATTTCTGAGGAAATGGCATCGTTAGTGTATAACGAAAAATGCGAGATCAGCATAAGTGATGAGTCTCTTTCTGATTTTATCAAAGAAGTGTTTAAGAACAACAAATTTGATAAGAACTTTCAAGATTATCTTGAATACAACTTTGCTCTTGGTGGCATGGTTATAAAACCTTATGTAAAAGACAATCAAATAAAACTATCATTTGTAACTGCTGATTGTTTCATTCCTTTATCTTGGGATAACAAAGGGGTTTACGAGGGTGTTTTCATAAATCAGTTTGTTAAAAATAACAAGTATTACACACATTTAGAATGGCATACATGGGAAGCTGACACGCTAATAATTCAAAACACCTTACATGTTAGTGATACTAAAGGAGAATTAGGTGTTGAGATTACAGGGCGCTTTGAAGATTTTTTCCCTGGTGTTGCAATAAAAGCAGTATTTCCTATTAAAAAGGAGAAGAAAGCAAACTCATTTGTGTATTTCAAACCTAATATTGCTAATAACATCGATACTCAAAGCCCATTGGGTATTTCTTTATTTGCTAACGCTATAGATACTTTAAAAACAATAGATACCCAATTCGATAGCTTTAATAGGGAATTTAGGCTTGGGAAAAAGCGTATTATCGTACCAGCTCAGATGGTAAAAACAACGATAGATCCAAACACACAGGAAATTCACCGTTACTTTGATCCAGAGGACGAAACATACGAGGCTTTTAAATTCGGTGATATGGAAGAAAGTCCTGTAAAAGATATTAAAGTTGAATTACGAGTGGATGAACATATATCAGCTATAAACGCTAATCTAAACTACTTAGCGATGCAAACAGGATTTAGCGCAGGTACATTTACTTTTGATGGACAGAGCATGAAAACAGCAACAGAGGTTGTAAGTGAACAATCAAAAACATTCAAATCTAAAAAATCACATGAAACGATTATCGAGGCTGGAATACATGAATTAATTGAATCAATCGTTCAAATAGCAGAACAATATAAAATTTATACAGCACCAGAAGATATTGAAGTTACAGTGGCATTTGATGATTCTGTTGCTGAGGACAAAAACGCTGAAATAGCTAAACAAATCCAAATGATAAATAATAAGTTGAATTCACGTAAGCGCGCAATCATGAAAATACATGGATTAGGTGAAACAGAAGCCGAGGAATTACTTGCAGAGATTAACGAGGAAAATAAGACAGCTACAGCAGAAGAAATGGACTTCTTCGGAACTGGTGGAAGTAAGTAATGAATAAGCGTAAATTACAGAAGCTATCTAAGCCAGTCACAGACGTTTATTTAGTTATCGAGGAACAAATACTCTTGAACATAGCGAAACGTCTTAAAAAGTATGATTCTGTGTTGAATAATGACATAGAATCATGGCAGTTGAATGCATTGAATGAAATAGAGTCACTAAACAAGCAAAATATTGAGCTACTAAGAAAGCATTCTGGTAAAACAAGAGAAGAGATTATGAAAGCTATAGAAAAGGCTGGGTATGGATCGTTATTAGACATTGAGCCGATGCTAGAAGATGGAGCTAAAAGAGGTAAGCTTAATAAAGCGCCACCTGTTAAAGAAAGTAGTTCATTGCTACAGGTCTTAGAGGGTTATGAGAGACAAGCGAAGAATAGTTTTAATTTAGTTAATTCAACTATGCTAGATCAATCAAGAATAATATATTTAGACATTATTAATCAAACTACAGGTGAGGTTTTAGCAGGAGTAACCACAGCTCAACAAGCGTTGAGAAAAACAGCCAGTAAATGGGCTGAACAAGGTGTTCCAGCGTTAATTGATAAAAAGGGGAGGCAATGGTCTACGGAAGCCTATACAAGCATGGTAATGCGTTCAACAAGTAACGATGTAGCCAATGGAATGCAAGATACTAGATTTAATGAATATGGTGTTGATCTGGTGGAAATCAGCTCACATGCAGGAGCCAGACCATTATGCGAACCATATCAAGGGCGTATCTTTAGTAGAAGTGGTAACAGCAAGAAATATCCACCTTTATCAGAAACCAGTATTGGGCATCCTGCTGGTTTATTTGGCGTTAATTGCGGACATGTTAAGTATCCTTATTTTGAAGGAATGAAAAAAACATATCATCCTTATGATCAAGAAACTAACGATAAACAATACGAAAGTAGTCAAAAGCAGCGTTATCTGGAAAGACGTATTCGTTATGCTAAGCGCGAGGAAATGATGCTTAACGAATTAGGGGATAAAGAAGGCGCTGAGATAGCAAGGCGTAAGGTACTGGATAGACAAGCGAGTATAAGACTTTTTATTGATGATACAGGACGCACGAGGCATTACGATAGAGAACAAATACGTTAGGAGGCAATGGTCTATGAGATACGGTCTGAAGGAGTTAAGGTTTTTTATAGAAGGTTCCACACCAATGGTTTACATTGATTATCACATTATTAGTGGTGGGGCAACACATGAAAAAACAATAGAACTTCCAATAAATGAATTTAGAAAAGATGAACACCTTAAAGTTAACGACTATGGAATGGAACTTATTAAAAAAATAGAAGAAAAAAGTGAGGGGGAACACAATGCCAGTAAGTAGAAAAGAACATGAAGAACTAAAGAGACGCTTTGACCAATTGGAACAAGCATTCTTTCAATTAGCCAACAAGGTTAAAGAAATGGAAGAAAAGAATAAAGAACCTAAATACTTTGGCTAGATTGTTGTATATTTGAAAGGGGTGAAGACATGAAATATCGCAAAAAACCAGTTGTTATAGAAGCTTTTAAATATGGAATTGATGATATGCCAGAGTGGTTCAAGGAAGCTTGCAGGAATAACATAATAACGATGATTTCACAGTATGCTGGTGAAGCTAGATGGTGTGAAATTGAAACATTAGAAGGAACGATGACCGCTAATGAAGGTGACTACATCATAAAAGGCGTTAATGGTGAATTTTATCCATGTAAGCCAGATATTTTCAAGCAGACATATGAATTAGTTGATTAATTGCACCCAGCAGACAAGCGTTAGGTGCTTTTGTTTTGCCTTTTATCTGTTAGGCATTAAAGAGACAGAAGGAAAATTATCCGTAATGGAGGGAAATATAAATGCTTAAATTTTTACCGTTAAACTTACAATTCTTTGCCGATGGAGGCGAGGGAACAGATGAGGGCGACCAGCAAGCTGACAACCAAGCTGGAGGAAATAACCAACAACAGGACCAAACACAAGATAAATCGGGTACTAATTCCCAACAATCAGAGGACAAAACTTTCTCTCAAGAGGATGTTAACAACCTTGTTGCTAGAGAAACAAAGAAGCAACAGGAAAAGCTATTGAAACAATTAGGTGTCAATGAGTTCAAGGATGCTAAAGAAGGTATGAAGCAATTTAAAGAATGGCAGGAAAGCCAAAAGACAGAGCAAGAAAAGTTGAATGAGAAGTTAACCACATTCGAATCTCAAATCAATGAAAAGGATGCTACCATTTCAGATTTGCAAGCAGAAAATGAAGCTATCAAAGCAGGTATCACAGATGAAAAGAATTTGGAAGCTGTCATTACATTAGCTAAGACCAAGGTTAATGATGATGTGGATATCAAAGAAGCTATTAAGCAAGTAGTAGAAGATTATCCGCATTTTGCAGGAAAACAAGATGAAGAAGAATCTAAGCCATCTTTTACGACTGCAAAACACCAACAGCAAGGTAAATTAGATGCCTTTGCACAAACATTATTAGGAAAATAGGAGATGATAACATGCCAAATGCTATTAACTATGCACAAAAGTATCAAACTGAATTAGACCAAGTAATTAAGCAAGCTACACTAACAAATGACCTTGAAACACCAAGTGTGAATTGGATGGGGGCAAGAACTTTCCATGTTCCTTCTCTAGCTGTTTCTGGGTACAAACAGCATAGCCGTAATGGTGGATTTAACCGAGGTTCCGTTAATGTAACTCATGAACCATATACACTACAATTTGATCGTGATGTAGAATTTTTTGTTGATCAAATGGATGTAGACGAGTCTAATCAAGCAGCGAGTGCAGCTAACGTAACTAGAGTTTTTCTAAATGAAAATGCTGGTCCTGAAATAGATGCTTACCGTTTTTCTAAATTAGCAGCTAAAGCGAAAGATGTTGGTCAGGATACGGCTGAAAATGTAACTGAAGGCACACCAAAAGACGTATTTGATCGTTTAAAGGCGGATATTAAAAAAGTTCGTAAATACGGAACCGCTAACCTCAAGGTCTATGTATCTACAGATGTAATGGATGCTGTGGAATCTTATAAAGAGGGGAAAGGTAACTTCTCATTACAGAATGAAAATACAAACATTGAAACAAGAGTAACAGTTATAGATGGTGTAAAACTTATAGAAGTATTCGATGTAGATCGTTTTCATACTGCATTTGATTTTACAGATGGTTTTGTTCCAGCAGTAGATGCACAACAATTGAATTGGATAATTGTTTATCGTGGAGCTGTTATTGCAAAAGCAAAGCTAAATTCCGTTTATTTATTTCAACCAGGTCAACATACAGAAGGCGATGGATACCTATACCAAAATCGTTTGTATCATGATCTGTTCGTACTAAAAAATCAAGCTAAGGGTGTAGTTGTATCCAATAAAGCACCTGATACAGGCGCATAATAGAGGGGGAATAGAAATTGATTTTACGTAAAGAAAATGTTGTTCTAAAAGAGGAAGATAATGGAAAAATTAAAGAACTTAAAGCAATGGGGTATCAGGAGACTGATGAACATGGAAAAGTTAAAGGAAAGGAATCAAAAACTGTTGCTGATGCTACCCATAAGAAAACATTAAATGAAAATAAGGCATTAAAAGAAGAAATCAAGACACTTAAAGAAGAAAACGCAGCATTAAAGAAAGAATTGGAAGAAGATAAAAAGGCATCCTCTAAATAAGGGGGTGCTTTTATGTATATTGATAAAACCTATTATATAGACGATTTCTTAGGCGAATCTGTAGAAGATGAAGAGACACTAGACCGTTATATCAAGCGCGCCAGCGAGGTTATAGATCAAGTAACTAATTACAAGATCCAGATGAAAGGGTTTGATAGTTACATTCCTTTTATTCAAGAGCAGATCAAGAAATCTACTGCTGCACAGGTTGAATTTTATGCCGAAAAGGGTGGAGTTTCAGCAATAGATGCAGGAACAGAAAGCGAACTTACTAGTGTAAGCATCGACTCCTTTTCATATCAAGATGGAGGGGCAAGTAATAGTGGAAACGCTAGCAAGCAATCAAAGCGAGTAAGTCCTTCTGCCTTAGAATATCTCAAAATTACAGGGTTGCTTTACACTGGATTGGATGTGCGCTAACTATGGCAATTATTAAACAAATTCCTAAAAAATTGCTAGTACATTCCGTTAAATATCAGCCTTTGATTGGCAATGATGGTTGGAACAATGAATACGGCGAGGAAATAACCATTAACCATGTACGTGTTGTTCCTATAACCTCTATGAATAGAAGTTCGAATAGTGAGGGGAAACAGGCGAATCATACGGTTATTATAGATCGTGTTAATTCATCCTATTTCCCTGATGATGCTAAAGCAGGGGATAAAATAACGTTTAGAGGAATGGGACGAGAAGCAACTCTAGTAAAGTATCCGAGTGCGTTTGATAGTGAACCTCATCACCTAGCAATAGAGGTGATCTAGTTGTTTAAAGTTAAAGTAGACTTTGATACGAAGAAGGTAAACAAAAAAGTAGACGACGCGTTAGGATATGGGCAATTTGTTTTGGATAACCTCGTCTTGAAGGATAGTAACTATTACATTCCTAAAGACTACGGTTATTTAGAGGAAAGCGGAATTTCACATTCAAAAATAGGTGAAGGGGAAGTGGCTTGGGATACACCATATGCAAGGAAATTGTATTACAATCCACAGTACAACTTTAGCAAGGATAAAAACCCTAATGCTAGAGGTCTTTGGTTTGAATCTGCAAAAGCAAAGGATTTAAAACGATGGTTAAATGAAGCGCAGAAAGCCACTCGATCAAAAATATAGGGGGTGTAAATAATAGACTTTCTAGAATCATTAAAATCGTATACAGAAGGATTGTCATTTACACCTTCCGTTGTTGGTATTGGCATGTATAGTGAAAATGGCAACAGCATTGCAATCAGACCATCTCCAGCAAACATAAATGAACGATACATGGAAAAAAGTAAGATTTACCCATTCAGTTTTCAATTATTAGTACACCATGATGATAACTTAGTCGCCTATCAAATGATAGAGCAGCTAATGAGCGAATATGAAAACTTATCAAGTGGAGCTATCACTTCAAGTGATGGCTCTTTTAATTTGGTTTCTTTTCAATGTACGACAACACCTAACTTTGTACAAAAGACAAGTTACGGTGTTCTTTGGACTGCCTTATTTGAGGCGGAATTATATGTATAGGAGGTAATAATAAATGTTTGATTTAAACTATAAACAAAAATTTGAGATTCAGACAGGCGGAGATGAAGAAACTCCTGTATACTCACGCTTAGCTGTAGGTATAACAACTGCCGAACCAGATAATAACGAAGAAACTGATCAAACGCCATACTATGATGGTGAAGGCTTTAACGAAACTGATGTTATCAGCGCTCAATTAGTAATTAGTTTTAGTGGGCACAGAGATTATGAGGACGAAGCCCAAAATTATATATTTGATAAAGCTATTGCAATCGGTCCGGCCAGACGTACAAATTTCAGATGGACACTTCCAGATGGTGCTATGTATGAAGGTGATTGTACACTCGCTGCTATTTCTGGACCAGGTGGAGATGCGGCAGCTAAGTCTGATATTTCGTTCGAGATCCACTTTAACGGACAACCGACTTACACACCGCCAACTCCCTAATGGACCCCGTTCAATCGGGGATGCTGAAATAGGAAAAGACCTAATAGTTAATTAAAGATACGAATATTTAAAAGTAAGAGTAGCCGATTGGCTGCTCTTTTTTATAGGAGGGGTTCCCATGAAAGAAATAGGTATTAAAAGAGCGATAGAGGAAGTTTCCATTGATGGTACAGCGTATAAGATTGATTTATCAGATGACAAACGTGAAAAATATGTAGAATTAACATTTCGTCTCCAAAAAGTCGGCAAGGGAATGGAAAAAACTTCAAAGATAAAGGATGAAACAGTTCTTAAAAATGCCTTGGCAGAGTTGAAGGATGAAACTCGGTCAATAACAAAAGAACTTATTGGTGAAGGGGCTTTTGAAGAAATTTACCCTAAAACCAATTATTCCACAGAACATACACTTGATGTCGTCATCGATGTATTAAATTACATTAGAGAACGACAACAAGAAAAATACGAGGAAAAAATGGCAGAAAAGGAAGCCAAATACCTAAACAAGAAGTGATAAGTCATGTTTCTGAATGAACGTTTAAGCGATGAACTAATTTTCCGAGGTGTCACTTATTACATTAACATGGATTTTTCCAATATCCTCAGGCTTTTTGAAATGCTTGATGACAAGGAAATAGATGAATTCGGCAAAGTTGTAATAGGTCTGCAATTGTTGATTGACTATTATTCTATTGATGACGAAAAGAAAGAATTCACGAAAGAAATCGTAAATAGCTTGGACTATTTCGAGCAATATGATTTATTAATGGCTATCTTGAAAGAAAAATTAGATTTCGACATACCAGACCAAGAAAATTTAGACCAATCAAAGGGAAGCAGAAATAAGAAAAAGGAATTTGACTTCATGGTAGATGGAGAGCTTATTTATGCTTCTTTTTTAATGGATTATGATATTGATTTAATTGAACAACAAGGGCAATTGCATTGGAAAAAGTTCTTAGCATTATTCCAAGGACTTAGCGAGCAAACGCCATTTATGAAAGTTGTTCATATCAGGACAATGGATGTTCCTAAGCCAGATAAGCATAATCAAAAAGAACGGAAACGAATTCAAGACATGAAACGAAAATACGCACTTGAACAACCTGATTTAGATAGTGGCTTAGATAAAGCAGCGGCATTCTTGCATCGTCATGCGAAAGTTGGTGGTAAATGATGGCTGACGGTAAAATTACAATTGGTACAAAAATAGATGAATTAGGTGCAAAGAAAGGTATTAATAACCTTCAAAAGACATTAGGGACCACTGCCAAGAAAATGCAAAAAGTCGGAAGTCAAATGTCTAAATATATCACTGCTCCTTTAGCGGCAGTTGGAGCTGCTGGATTTGCAGCAGCTGATCAGTTAGATAAAGCATACCGCAATATACAAGTAGGAACAGGTGCTGTTGGTAAAGATTTAGAAGATCTAAAAAGGTCATTTAAAGAAGTTTTTAAAACTGTGCCAAATGATGCTGAAACTGTTTCAAACGCTCTAGCATCATTAAACACATTTACAGGGGCTACAGGGAAAACATTGGAAGACTTGACCAGAAACGTATTGAATGCTTCAAGAACATTAGGAGAGGATGGGGTAGCTAATTCCGAAGCATTTGGTCGAGCTATGAAACAATGGCAAATACCAGCAGAAGAGGGAACGAAATCCTTGGACGGTCTCTATAAGTTAACCATGGATTATGGCGTTGGATTAGGAGAGATAAGTAGTCATTTAACAACATATGGTGCTGTTTTAAACAATGCCGGTTTCAGCATGCAAGAATCCGCAGAGCTTATGGCTAGTTTAGAATCGGAGGGAATCGCAGTAAGTCGTATAATGCCTGGACTAAATGCTTCTTTTAGAAAATGGGCTGGCGAGGGGAAAAATAGTCGCACAGAACTATCTAAAGTAGTTGAGCAAATAAGAGAAACAGAGGATAGCCAAAAAGCCTTGTCTTTAGCTACCGAGGTATTTGGTGCAGAAGGGGCACAAAGGCTGATGACAGCTATACGTAACGGTGCTATTCCAGCGCTAGATGAGCTCGGTGGTGCAATGGAAGGAACGAGTGGTCTTGTTCAAGAAACTTCAGATGATACTTTAACACTTGGAGAAAGATTCCAAATTCTAAAAAATAATGCAATAGACGGATTAGAACCTGTTGGAGAAATCATTATGGATTTAGCAGAAAAGTATATACCGCCATTGGTTGAAAAAGTGCAAGAAGTTGCTGAATGGTTCCAAAACTTGTCACCAGCTGGACAAAAGATGGTATTTATTATCGGTGCAATAGTCGCAGTAATTCCTCCTTTGATAATGTTAGCTGGCTCTTTGGCTTTAGCGATAATGGGGATATCTTTGCCTGTATTAGCTGTTATAGCAGGAATAGGTCTATTAATAGCAGCAGGAGTAGCACTATGGCAAAATTGGGAAATGATTTCAACAATTGGAACAGCTGTGTTCACTAGTCTATGGGAATTTTTAAAAATGGTTTTCAATGGAATATGGATAACTATTAAGACGATAACTCAAGGCATATGGGGAACGATTCAAGCGGTGTGGAATATGATTAAGACCACCACGCAAGCGGTATGGAATGCGATAAAAGTAGTCATTTCAACTGTGTGGAATATAATCAAATCAATTGTTAAAGGCGCAATAAATGTTGTGAAAACAGTTATAACAACTGTGTGGAATACAATTAAAACAGTAACAAATGCAGTGTGGAATGGCATCAAAAAAGTGATATCTAGTGTCTGGAACGGAATTAAGTCGGTAGTTTCAAGTGGTATTAACCTAGTTAAATCTATTGTTACTAGTGTGTGGAATACTATCAAAAGCGTTACATCTTCTGTCTGGAACGGAATTAAAAGCACGGTTGGAGGCTTTATAGATTCCATATGGGGTACAGTCAAAAGAATATTCGGTAAAATTAAAAACTTTATTGGTGATGCTTGGGATGGAGTAAAAAGTGGCACTGATGACGTTTGGGATGGAATAACTGGATCCATAAAAGGTGCTATCAACGGTGTAATAGGTGCTATTAACGGAATGATTAACGCCTTGAATGGATTAAGTATTAAATTGCCAAAGATTCCCGACTGGGTTCCCGGTTTAGGCGGAAAAGGTGGCGGTTCTATTAGCTTTCCTGACATACCTAAAATCCCGAGCCTTGATGTTGGTACAAACTTTGTTGCTAAAGATGGACTAGCTATGATTCATAAAGGCGAGGCTGTCGTACCTAAGAAATATAATCCCGCTCTCGGTAATGGTGGCGGAAAGAAAATGGATCTAAACATTGCATTAGTTGTTGATGGAGAAGAATTAACAAGAATTGTAGAGCCTAATATAGATACATCAATGGGAGACAAGCTAACACTTAATGCGTATTTGCGGGGGGATAGATAATGTCTATTATCCAGCGATTAGACGGGAAAACCTATGACTTGAAAAAATTAGGTATTCGCACAAAAGATTTCATTATTTCTTCCCCATCATACGAACACGCAACAGAAACTGTAGCAGGTAGACCAGGGGCAATTGACATGGGGTCTACTTTCGGACCAAGAGAAATTACTTGCGAATATAAAGCGATTGCTTATGATACTGCTGATTTTCCACTAATGAGAGATGAGATATTTAGAATGTTTCGTAGCGATGAAGCTTTTTATCTAATTGAAAAACGAGAACCAGGGAAACGATGGCTTGTTAAAGTAAGTAATACCTTCCAACTAGAACAAGCTTATGTATATGGTGACTTTAGTGTTACATTCATTTGTAATAAGGGATTTGCAGAATCCATAGCTACAACAGCCACACCTTATGAATGGGATGTTGATATGTGGCAGTGGGGTATGGGGCTTGATTGGGATAACCACCAATACGATCATACAGAAAACAATTTTACTATATTGAATTCGGGTGATATTGCTGTAGATCCACGTTATAGAGATTTAAAGATAACCATACAAGCAAATGCTCCATCTTATTTAGAATTAATCAATCACACAACAGGAGATAATTATAAATATAACGGTTCTCTTGATCTTAATGATACTTTGCTAATAGATGGAATACGAAGCACTAAAAACGGCTTTTCGGTATTTCGAGATACAAATAAAAAATTAATTACGCTCGCACCTGGTTCTAATGAAATTGAAGTTAAAGGGGCTACGGTAGAGCGTATTTTATTTGATTTTAGATTTTATTACTTATAGGAGGTTGGTGGTGTGAAACTAAATAGAACAGATTCGCCAATAACTGGCAGGGAAAGAGTAAAGATAAATGAAAACTGGGTAATGATACAAGATTACCTAAATAATATAATTGGCAAAATATCTGATGAAGCATTTCAAGAGGTTGTCAATAACGCAAAATTAAATTGGTTACCTTCATTCGTTGATACGTATGAGGATATCGCTACGATGTATCCTAATCCAGAAGAAGGCGACACCACTATGGCACGACATGATTCAGCAGATTATCCCACGGATCCAAACGACAAAAGGGAAGCAGGCACAGTATGGCGGTTTGATGGTACAGAATGGCAGCCTATACAGCAAATTGACATATCTGATTTTAATAGGGAATTTGATGAATTGAATCAAAGAATGGATGACTTCCAAACAGATTTAACTGCTGAAGTAGATAAAACTTTTAATGTCAGAGATGCTAGTTCACTAACAAGCATTAATGATACTAACTTAAAGGCAGGTACTTATAGAATTGATAGCACATTAACAACCGATAATCCTGATCTCAAGGCAGAATTACCACAGTTTGATAATGATACAGGTAATCTAATTGTAATGCCAACAATAGACCAAACAGCGGCTAATCAACGTTGGATTAGTATAACTACAGGTTCTATTTATGAACGAATGTCTATAAATGCTACTGACTTTGGCGAATGGATGAGAATGGATAACTATCAACGAATAGAATTAACTACAGGAACGGATATATTAACACTTCCACCTGGTAGGTATTATCTTGCTAATCCAGTAAATGGTCCTGTTGAAAATTCGTCTGCATGGTATAACGTTGATATCACCAAATATAGCAATAATGAACATAGGCAATTTTTAGTTACCAGAAATTTTGATGGTTTTGTATGGTATGGAACAATCCATACTAACAATCAATTCAAAGGATGGCAAAGGCTAGATAATCAGCCAAAATGGAAGAATCTTACTTTAATAAATGGATGGACTACTTTTGGCGGTAGACCACCGCAATATAGCAAAATAGGAAACTTTGTATATTTACGTGGTGCGCTATCGAGTGGTGTTAAAAATGAACCATTTGCAATATTGCCAGATGAGGCAACGCCACCGATGCCAATAATAGCATCATCTTTATCGGTTGGCTCTGGATCATCTTCTGCGCCCATTAACAGATTAACTGTATATAACAATGGGGAAATTACGATCAGTTTTGATTTCGGTCCAGAAGATATGGGATGGGGCATTGATAGTGTTGTTTATTCGGTAGAATAACAAAGAAATGAGGTGTTTAATATGAAAAAAATACATTTCTATGATGAATCTAATGTCTATATTAAAACAGAATATATTCATGATGATGAACAAATTCCAGATGGCGCTACTGCTAGAGATATGCCAGAAGGTTTATTTAAACCTACTTTTGAAAATGGTAGATGGGTTGATGGTCTATCCCCAGAAGAAATCAATGCTTTATATGAACAAAATAACAATGCCAATAAAGAAGAAACAAGCATAGAAAATCGTTTGAATGGATTGTCTTTAAATGATGATGAATTAGGTCAATCCAATACTGATAGCGAGGTCGAATTGATCACCCAAAAACAGAAAGTGACAGACTTGGAAATAAGCAATATGAATCAAGGACAACAAGCAACGGATTTGGAAATCTTATCAATGTCACAAGGTCAACTTATTACAGATTTAGAGATTGAAATAACAGAACTGAAAGGGATGATTAATAATGTTTGAATCACTGAAAGAACGATATGCAAAGAATTGGTGTCGGAAAGATCAACTAAAGCGATTCGTGGAACTTGAAGCCATTACGGAAGCTGAATACGCTCTTATAACAGGTGAGCCATACTCTACTGATGAAGCATAATTTATATAGATGAGGTGAACATATGCTATCCATTACCGATCTACAAGGTAATACAGAACCTTTAGTAGATTTCCAACAATATGCACGTAAGCGCAAGGTAAACGGAGAAAAAACCATATCTATGACTGTCGTTCCTAGCGAAAATAATAAACATGCTTTTCCATTGATTGGGGAAGAAACTACCATTACACATGGTGATGACGAATATATCATAAAAAAGTATTCGGCTAAATCGCTAGGAAACAAATATATAAAGCGCATAGACGGTGTACACAAGTTTTATGTAGATATGATTAACAAACAACAAGAAAAGGTACACAATGGCTCTATTACATTTCAGGCATATATGAATCTAGTTTTTGAGAATACAGGTTATACATTTGCTACTATTGATAGCTTTCCAGCTAGGGAATTTGATAATTTAGGGAATGACAATCGTTTATCCATGCTTGAAAAAGGCTTAAAGCGATTCAAGGCGGAAATGGAACTAGTCGGAAAACAAGTTCGTTTTAAAAAGATGGTAGGTAATGATACAGACTTTCAATTCCGCTATGGTCATAACATTAAAAGCATTGAAGAATCTTGCGACACTACTAATTTAGCTACAGTTATTCGTGGCAAAGGAGCAGACGGTATTACTGCATATTATAGAAGTCCTAATGCAGATATATTTGGAGAGATTGATGCACCGCCCGTAATGGATGAAAGGTTTACATCTAAAGAATCACTTCTAGAAGAAATGAAAGCAAGGCTTGAAGATACGCCACTATTCTCTACCAAAATTGATTTTGCTGATTTAAGAGCAGCAGGATATCCTTACACGGTTCCCAATGAAGGGGATCGTGTTTTTGTTATATACGAACCTATGAATGATTTGATATTAGAGACAAGAATACTAGAGATCGACGAAACATTCGATGATGATTTAAACCCTATAAAAACTACTGTTACCTTAGCTAATCATAAGAAAAGCTTTGCTGATGTAGTATTTGATAATACACAAAAGCAACTAGGGAAAATCATTAATAATGACGGTATAATTAGAAATGACGTGCTATCAGAAGCTATTAGAATAGCCACTCAATCTATTTTAAATGCACGTACTGAATTGCAATTTCCCGATGAAGGCGGAATTTGGGCAGTCGATAAGGACGATCCTAATAAAGTTGTTGTATATAACTCTGCTGGTTTAGGCGTTAGTAAAGATGGTGGCAAAACATTCGGAAATGCTATTACGGGTGAAGGTATAGTAGCAGAAGCTATAATGGCAGGGTTAATGTATGGTGTAAATATTATTCAAGATGATGGAGCAGGCGGCAGAATTGAGTTAGCTAATGGTATGCTAGAAGCATTTTACCAAGGTATAAGAACTACAAAAATCAGTAAAGATGGTTTAACCTTATATCTGACTGGTGATGGACGAGAAGTTGGTACTTTAAGAGATTCAAGGCTTACAAATGATAAAAGTAAAACAGGTATAGCACTTAACTCGGCTCAAGATTTTATAAGTTTAGGGTTCGCTTCAGCACAAGAAACATCTAATTCAATATTACACGCTAATAAATATGATGGGAAAACATCGTTATATAGGTATGGTAATACTATTTTTTTAAAAGCTATAAACAACGAAACATCACTTTATGCCAGTGGTAGTGATGGAGAAAGAGAATTAATTAAATTAAAACGAAACTCGTCTTCAAGTGCCGATTTATTCTTGTACTTTAAAATAAATCCTATGGGAAACGCTGATGGTGAAAATTCATTCCACATTAAAGGTGCTGGTTATTTCGATGAATGGGTATCAGCGTCACGTATTATTGACAGATCACTTAAAAAGTATAAAACAGACATCAACAAATTAAATGTAAATGCTCTATCAATATTGTTAAACGCTGATTTATATGAATACAAATTAAAATCTGACATTGAAAATGGAATAGATTACGTAAATTATGGTTTAGTGATAGGCGCTGATTATAATACACCAGAAGAATTTTTGTCTCCTGAAAAAGAGGGAATCAACAGCTATAAACACCGTACATTAAATACCAAAGCCATACAAGAGTTAGCCGAAGAGAATCAGCAACTAAGAAACGAAGTCGACGATCTTAGAGAAGGTTTAATGAATGCATTAAAAAGAATAAAAGCATTAGAAAACGCTGGATAGGCGTTATTTTATTGTGAAAAGAGATGATTAGATGCAGTGCAATAAATGCAATTCAATACTGTGCTTTGTGAATACGGATTGCAAAAATGGATTAGTGGGATATTGGAAATGCTTTAAGTGCGATCAACAAATAGAAGAGGCGGATAATAGAGTAATACAAAATTTAAAGGAATCTATCACAAAAGAATCGTTAGGGAAAAACTTAAAATTATTTCATGGAACAATGGAAAAAGAAAAAACGTACGCCGAATAAGGCGTTATTTTTATGTCTTAAAAATAGGAGGGGTGACTAATGCACGAATGGGTAGAGGGTAAATTAGAAGAAGCTAAAAAAATAATTAATGGAGTAGTTATGTATGATGCGGTGATTGTTGGAGAAATCAATAAAATAGCAAGTCTTGCATTTTTAAGTGATGGTAGCGTCAGATATTACTTTAAATAGCGTACCAACAAGAAGACTCTGGATATACATGAATAAGGGGGTTAACAATGAATGAAATAGCTGAACTAAAACATGATGTTACAGAATTAAAGACAAGGATGGCTGTAGCAGAGTCAAATATAAAAGATGTGAAAGAGGATATTAGTTCAATCAAAAATAACACTACATGGATATTGCGCCTTATCATAGGCGCTTTTGTTATGGCTTTATTAGGTTTAATAATCAAAGGAGGAATATAAAATGAAACAAGCAATTGTAAGACTTGTCGTATTAGGGGTTTTATTAGCGAATCAAACATTGGTAACTATGGGATGGAGCCCTTTACCATTTAGTGAAGATCAAATATATGAAGGTGTATCAACAGTAGCGACTGTTGGCGTAGCTGTATGGGCATGGTTTAAAGATAACCCTGTTACTAAAAAAGGTAAGCATAATGATAAATTCTTACGTGATAGGGGGATGAAGTAAGATGGCGGTGTCTTTAAATACATTATTAGAACGTTCTATTCGTAATATGGGTAGTGGTATGAACCAAGTTGTTAAGGAAACAGCACTAGAAGTCATCAAACGGTCATATAAAGAAGGAATATACGTCCAAATATCTGATGGCTACCGTTCACACGCAGAACAACAAAAACTATATAATCAAGGGCGCACAACTAGTGGTAATATCGTAACAAATGCAAAACCTGGGCAATCATTGCATAATTATGGACTAGCTGTAGATTATTTCATTGTTAGCGATGATGGTCAAAAAGCTATATGGACAGTTAATGCGAAGTGGAAAAGAGTTGCAGCAATCGGTAAGTCGTTAGGTTTTGAATGGGGTGGGGATTGGTCTAGCTTTAAGGATTATCCTCATTTACAAATGACTGGTGGTCTTACTTTATCACAACTACAAGCTGGTAAGCGCCCAAAACTTACAAGTAAAGTAGACGATACCATTACAGCCCCAGATCAAAAAGTAGAGTCCGAAACAGTAACAAACTGGATCAAGGTTACTGGTGATTGGAAAGGACAGACGCTTAGAAATGGTCAATATGGGAAGCCTGTTAAACAATTACAAACGATGCTATCTAAAAACGATCCTCCATTCTATCCAAACAAAGGAGCTAAAAACAACGGTATTGATGAATATTATGGAGACGACACAGAAGATGCAGTAGAACGTTATCAATCTTACTATGGGTTGAAACGGGATGGATTGGCTGGTAAAGAGGTATATGGATCCTTAAAAGAGAATGAACCAAAAAGTAAGTCTAAACCTAGCCAAGCTAAAGGTACCGTTCATTTACCTGCATCTGCAAAGACCTGGAGAACGTACAAGCTTAATGTTAAACCTGTAAAGAAAAATAGCGATTGGAGCCTTACTCCTGCTAGGTATGGTGGATTGACTTATAAAATATTAGATAAACCATATCCAGATGTAGTCACTATAAAGACTGGAAGAGGTAAGCGTAATATTTATGTTGGTTCCGGTACTAGTGCTGTGATTAAGTAAGCCTTATGCTAGCAAAAAATATGTAAAAGTGGAATAAAAAAATATAGCCCTCAAACACCATGAGGGCTATTCCTCTATACTTTTTCTTCTTTCTTCTATTAGCTTTTTAAATTCCTCTAAATCCTCTAGCGTAGCTTGATTACGAACAAAACTCCTTGCCCTGGATCGATTACTTAAATACTTTGCTCTTTCCTTATTTTTTTCTTGCCAGCGTTTATTTGCCTCTGTTTGATTGCTCATTATTTAATCGCTCCTTTTCCGCTTGCAGCTTTTTCTTTTTCTGTCTCAAAAAAGCATAGCGAACTGCTAACAATGCTATAATGATCCAAATAGTTACCAGTAATATTTTCATTGTATTTGTGGTATACTTAGGTGAGAGGGAAGGGGATTATTTCCCCCTTCTCATTCTCTTTAATTCTTGCCTTAGCTTTTCGATTTCTAACTTCGATTTTTGGTTGGTCAGCCAAAGTTTATTTAAAGTTAGAATCGATATTGCTAAGGCTATTATTTTTCCTAAGTCCTCCACATCCTCACCTCCTTTCTATACTCTTATTATACTATGCGTAGTATAATAATACAAGCCTTTTTTACCATTATTTCTATTTTTTTCTAAGTAATTTATCCTTGAATAAGAACGTTAGTTCGCATATAATAAGAACAAACGTTCTAAAGGTGGTCTTATCATGAAAGGATTACTTAATCGTTCTGTGGAGAATAAGCAAAAAATCATTATCTTTTATATAGATAGCAATAGCGATGTTACGGAGCGTTATATTCGTGTGCTTGAAGTGAATGAGAAGAGTATTCTGGCTTATTGTTACTACCGTAAAAAAGTGAGAACATTTAAGTTAGATAATATCCTTTCAGCTGGATCAGTACGGAAGAGAGCTATGTAAAATAACCCCGTCCTTAGTTGGATGGGGTTATTTAAATATCTTCTTTATTGTTTTCCCTGCCGCTTTACCAGTTACACGTCTACCTACCCGTTTTCCTACTTTTCCTTTTCTTACAGCATCAACATCGTTCCATATTCGTAAGAATTTATAAATGCTTGATTTAAGGCTCATGATATCATTCCCTCTACATGAATTTCTTACAGTATATAATAGGAAGAAACTCGACACAAATCAGCCTATCATGTGAACAGGAGATCCAGTATGGGGTACTGCCTTCCCACCAACGGCAATAACTACACTTTTCGTTTGTACTTTTGTACCGTCTCTTAAAATGACGCTGTGGTTATTTTCTTCATAATGAATAGCTTTAACAGGCGTTTCTAATCGAACTACCACGTTAAGGTCATCCAATTGTTTTAGTAATGCGTTCACCACAGTTTTTGACTGATTAGAGACAGGGAACATTCTTCCATGGTCTTCCTCCTTCAACGGAACATCTAATCCTTCAAAAAATTCAATAATATCATAATTATTAAAAACGGAGAAAGCACTAAATAAAAATTTTCCATTTCCTGGTATATGCTTAATGACTTCTTCCTGAGGTAGACGATTCGTTACATTACATCTGCCGCCACCTGAAATAGCAAGTTTTTTTCCTAATTTCTTTCCTTTTTCTATTAAAAGTGTTTGTGCACCTGATTCAGCTGCAGCAATTGCCGCCATTAACCCTGAAGGTCCACCACCAATAACAATTACATCATAGGACAATTTTTTTCATTCCTTTCCGTATGTATATTAACACGATAAACAAGTACAAACAATTATCGTTTTCTAATTGCAGATCTCCCATACAATATGTGAAGAAATTAGTACAAATGTAAGTTGCTCAGTGCCTATATCAGTGTAAAAAGATGGTTGTATAGTCATATATACATAAGTATAAACCTTTAAATGTGATAAAATAGTCCATATGATTCTTTTTATCTAATAAGCAATTTCGTTATAATCAAATAATGAGTGTTTCGAAATTTATATCAAATGTAAATAAATGCAGGTGAAATAATGTCAAATATTGTCCGAGGAACGATGTTATTAACGGGAGCTTCTTTTTTATCTAAATTCTTAGGAATGATATATGTTGTTCCCTTCAACGCTTTAGTAGGTCCAAGTGGTGGTACGTTATTTGCTTACGCATATACACCGTATAGTATATTTATTAGCCTATCGACAGTTGGTGTTCCGTTAGCGGTGTCTAAATTTGTATCAAAATACAATGCGGTTGGAGATTATGAAACGGGTATGAGAATGTTTCGAACCGCTATGACTATGATGATGGTCACTGGTATATTTGCGTTTTTAGCAATGTTTTTCAGCGCAGAGTGGTTAGCAAGTGGAATGATTACTAGTGATGACCCAGCTAATATTACTGTCTCTGATGTTGCCTTTGTCATACGTATGGTAAGTTTTGCTTTAATAATTATCCCAGTTATGAGTATTGTCCGAGGTTTTTTTCAAGGACATAATTCCATGGGGCCTACTGCAATATCACAAGTAATGGAGCAAATCGTACGTATTGTGTTTCTTTTAGGTGGCTCATTTATTATTTTAAAGATACTAAATGGATCCGAACTAGCGGCGGTTGGCTTTTCAACCTTTGCTGCTTTTCTTGGTGCAGTAGCTTCATGTCTCGTATTGTGGATTTATTGGAATAAAAGAAAATCTCATCTATATAAACAAATTGAGCAGCAAACATATTCATATGATATACCTAAGAAAGATCTGTTCTTAGAACTATTTAGATATGCAGGACCATTTGTATTAGTAGGATTAGCTATACCATTATATCAATTGGTTGACCAGTTTACTTTTGAACGGTCTATGGTAGCAAGTGGTAATAAGGAAATATGGGAATTCACATATTCTGTAATCAACTTCTATGGTCATAAATTGGTCATTATTCCGATAACACTTGCTACTGGCTTGTCACTTGCCATTCTTCCTGAATTAACCAAGTCATATACACAAAATAATTCGGAGTTATTAACGAAACAAATTAACCAGGCCTTACAAATTATTATGGTACTTGTTATTCCAGCTGTTGTTGGTCTTTCATTACTTTCAGATGAGGCATATGGAACATTATTTGGAGAATTAGACAAATTAGCTATTTCAGGTCCACTGTTAGCATGGTATGCACCAGTGGCTCTGTTCTTCGCATTATTTAGTGTAACATCATCAGTACTACAAGCGATAAACCAACAGCGTTTTGCAGTTGTTAGTTTGTTAGCAGGACTACTTGTTAAGGTGCTTTTTAATATACAACTTATTTATGTATTTGGTGCTAAGGGGGCCATTTTTGGAACAGCTTTAGCTGCCGGTATAGCGGTCAGTTTGAATCTATGGCGGATACGTAGTTCGATTGATTTTTCTTATAAGCAACTAATTAAACGAACTATCTTAATTGGAATCTTTGCCATTATTATGAGTGTTTGCATCCTCATACTCAAAGCGTTGTTAGGAATGGTGATTCCTAATGGAAGATGGGGGCTTGCGATAATTCTTACCATTTGTGTTATCGTTGGTGGTAGTGTTTACTTATGGTTCGCTTATCATTCGACATTACTGGAAAGAGTTTTAGGAAAACGAGTACGTGTATTGGATAAATTATTTCGTAGATAGGAGGAGGACTAATGCGACTTGATAAATTGTTGGCCAATACTGGGATTGGTAGTCGAAAAGAAGTGAAAGTGTTGCTAAAGAAAAAGCGCATTACAGTAAATGATACTGTGATTAGAGATGGCGGCAAACATATTAATCCCACTATGGATCAAATAAAAGTAGATGGTAATACGGTTCACTACAAACCAAACATCTATATCATGATGCATAAACCTCCTGGAGTAATCTCTGCAACTGAGGATAAACGACAAAAAACAGTGATCGACTTATTGACAGATGAGTTTCAACATTATAAGCCATTTCCTGTTGGTAGATTAGATAAGGATACAGAGGGGTTATTATTACTTACAAATGATGGAGACTTAGCCCACCATTTGCTTTCACCAAAGAAAAAGGTTGATAAGGTCTACTACGCCAAGATTAAAGGAAGGGTAACGGAACAAGACCATATCAAATTTAGTAATGGCATTCAATTAGAGGATGGCTATATGACTATGCCAGCAAACCTAAACATACTTCAAACGGATGATATCTCTGAAGTAGAAATTACAATTACAGAAGGAAAGTTTCATCAAGTGAAACGGATGTTTCAGGCTGTTAATAAAGAAGTTATTTACTTAAAACGAAAACAAATGGGAAGGCTAAAGCTGGATGATGCTTTAAGAGTAGGATCATATCGTGAATTGTCTAAGGAAGAACTAGGATATTGCCTCAGCTTGAAAAAATAATTGGAGGAGTTTAGGATGACTGAACAACCACATTATTTTATTGCCATTCCGCTTTCGACCCATCTGCAAAATTATTTTTCTATGTTGCAGGAAAATTTAATGGAGCAATTATCATATAAGCAATGGCCTCACAGGCAGGATTTGCATGTTACATTAAAGTTTTTAGGGCCAGTAGCCGATAAAAAATTACAGGCCTTAATACAAGTATTAGAAGAGCTTCATTCTTTTCAAGCGTTTAACACACAGGTAGGTGGCGTTGGAGCATTTGGATCGAAAACGCAACCTAGAGTCCTTTATGCGGATGTAGAACTAACTGATCGTCTCAAAAAATTGCAGGAGCAGGTTGAAAAAGCTGTTGAACAGATTGGCTTTTCTAAGGAAAAGCGTGATTTTGTACCGCATATAACATTAGCAAAAAAATGGACAGGTTCGACTGGAATGGCGAAAACATTAGCTACCGTGAAAGCTACATACACAGAAAAACAGCCTTTTCTTATCGATAAAATAGGGTTGTTTCGTATTTATCCTAAAGAAATGCCTAAATATAAAATCGTTGCTAGCTTTAATGGAATTGGAGGTGAGGATTCTGGCTCAATTAATTAAACTTCAGGATTATATCTCACGCTACGAATGGAATGCATATCGTTATCCTAGTCAATTTATCCGACTGAAGCAGGATAATTGGCAAAAGCTGAATGCACTCTGGTTAAAAAGAGAAGAAATGACCGAAATAGACATACATACAACAGAAGAGATCTCTCGCTCTCCTAAATGGAAGATTTGGAAGAAAAAGGAGCAGGTTGAGGAGCTAAATGTGCAGGATGAAACATCTTCATTACCAAATTCTAAGATAGAGTTAAAGCAATTTTTTCTTGATAGACTCCTACAAATTCAGCTGAAATGGGCAACTTCTACTGTAACTGACCTTTCATTCATCGATAAGTCTTATGCGAGTGATCCAGAAATTAAATATTTTCTTCAGCGATTTCCGGATACTTATTTAATTATGTATTATCCTATCTTTAATATTAAAAAAGCACCAGTAGATGGCGAAATTATCCTGATAAGCCCAATTGGTGTTGAAATCATCTATTTAATGGATGAGGGGATAGGAACTACGATAATGGCTGGTGATGAACGAACTTGGACCGTAACAGATGAAGATGAACAACGTAAGGTTTTAAACCCGCATATTCCTTTGAAGCGAACGGAACAAATTGTCAAGAGCGTTCTTAATTATAATAAGATAGATTTTCCCATACAAAAGACAGTATTATCCAAAACGAATAATATTATTTTTTCAGAGGAGCCGTTTCAAACAAAGATTATTGGTAGACAGCAGTACGAACAGTGGTTTCAGGATAAAAGAACCCTTTCTTCCCCATTAAAAAACAGACAGCTGAAAGTAGCAGAGGCGTTATTAAATCATTGTCAAACAACCTCTGTGAAACGTCCAGAATGGGAAGAAGAGCAAACAACCTTTGAATTTGCCGATGATGAGCTTTGATGTGGTAGGATTGATTACTACATGATAAACTATTCACATATTTGTATTTTTGTATAAATATCGATAAAATGTATTATTGAACGCTAAATTTTGAAAGATGTGAGGAATTTATGGTGGACTGGCTGAAGCGAGTTCTAGGTAACGAGTGGCAAGTGACTCCAGCTGGGGGGTTAACTGGAGACGCTTATCTAGCAACGAAGAACGATCAACGACTGTTTTTGAAAAGAAATTCTTCACCATTTTTAGCTGTACTCTCAGCAGAAGGCATTGTTCCAAAGCTAATTTGGACAAAACGGATGGAAAATGGTGATGTGATAACAGCGCAGGAATGGCTTGAGGGTAGAGAATTAAAACCTGCAGAAATGCAACATACAGATGTTGCTGCATTGCTACGGAAAATTCACCATTCATCAGAGTTATTACACATGCTTATGCGACTGGGGAAAAAACCAGTTACATCAGATGAAAGCTATTTAAATATATTAAAGAGATTAGAATATACAGATTTATTAAAGACAAACGAATACGTACAAAAAGCACTGGTATATTTAAAGAAATTATTACCGATCACAAGAGAACAAAAACTTGTGGTTTGTCATGGTGACTTAAACCACAATAATGTTTTACTTACTGATGAAGGCAACCTCTATCTAATTGATTGGGATAACGCATTGATTGCAGACCCAGTGACGGATTATGGTATGGTTTTGAAATGGTATATTCCAAAAGAGAATTGGGATGAATGGCTGCGGAACTATGGAATTACTAGTGATAATCGTCTAATTGAACGGATGTACTGGTATTTATTACTTGATGCTCTACATTATGTTTGTTGGCATGTTGAAAGAAAAGAAATTAGTAAAGTACATGAAAGATTACAGGATTTAAAAGAATTAAACGATCATATTGTTGCATTTAATTTAAATTAGATTGGTGTATTGCATTTATCCAATTATTCAAGTTATCATTATTGGCAGTAATATGCTGTTCAATATCCTGTGTCTTCTCTCCTTCTTTTCCATAATAATGAATTTCTGGAAGTAACTGCATCAGTTGTTTGTCTGTTACATTTGAGTTATTCATAAGAGATTGTACAATTCGTGTTATTTGCTGATATTCAGAAACATTCCCACAGCAGTCGAGCTTTTGTTCGTCTAAAAGGTCCTTCAGTAATGTTAGTTGATTGTTTACGTTTAATGTCATCCTCGATCACCTCAGATCTTAGTATCGTTCATATTTCTTTTTCTATACTTTTAACTACAGAAAGAGAGGAAGAAAATGCGTCAACGAAATAAACCTTGGGCTGATGATTTTTTGCAGGAAAACTCACATATTGTGATACCAAATTCCTCGTCGCATAAAAATAATTGGCATGAACTCTTTGGTAATCGTAATCCTATTCACGTTGAAATCGGCACTGGAAAGGGCCAATTTATTTCAGAGATGGCTAAACAGTTTCCAGAGATAAACTTTATTGGAATAGAGCTTGCTAAAAGCATTATTGTAACGGCGGCTCAAAAAGTAATACTATCAAAGCAGCCAAACGTTTTGTTAGTAAACGAAGATGCTGCAAATATAATAGACTTGTTTTCAGCAAATGAAGTTGCAACGATTTATTTAAACTTCTCTGATCCATGGCCGAAAAACAGGCATGAAAAGCGAAGATTAACGTACCATACGTTTTTAGAAAAGTATCAGGAGATACTAGATCCATTAGGTGAGATTGTGTTAAAAACAGATAATATGGGGTTATTCGAATATTCATTAATGAGTTTTTCACAATATGGATTTGTACTTTCGGAAGTAAATTTAGATCTGCATTCCATTGATGATCCAACAAATAGAATGACTGAATATGAAGAAAAATTCTCGGCAAAGGGTCAACCGATTTATCGTTGCCGTGCTTCAATTAGCAATAAAAATAGGAACTGAGACAAAATAATGAAGCAACAATAATAAACGAACGATGATTAGGTTGGAATTAATTATCGTTCGTTTTTTGGTCAGAATCATTCATTTAGCACCTGAAATAAGCGAGACTCCAGCGGGAACAGCACGAGTCCGAAGATCCACTTGGTAACGTGTTTTTCTTTACCAAGTTAGCTGAGACTGTACCCGGGGAAAGCGCGTATAGTTTCACGGTGCGGTGATGATACTCCTATTGATAACATGATTATTCGTATTTTGAGTAAAGAAGTTGTGTTTTGTCCGATCCTCATAATTATTGTTTAGGAAAATATAAAATTTGCCCATGTGGATCCATATGGGCGTGTTGAGTTGCAGCAGCTCCAGCGCCCAGAAACGAGGGCGACTTCACGAATCACCCTAATCTAAGTCATCATCGGCTCACAAGTTCATCGTGCTTCCTTTATCTCCGTTGACTCGTTCCAGTCACTACCCTTCTAATCGGGCACTTGCTCTTTTGTTCTTGTATGGCGAAAGCACGGACAAAAGAGTTTAATCGAAGAAAAAATGAATAACTGGAAAGGATGAGTCATAGCTACTCTGGAAATAGCGTAGTTGATTGCTCGTCATAAATGAATCGTTCTAATGTCACAAAAAGAAAATAAGATAACGAAACTCCGAGCAAAATAGGCTACTTTGCCTTTGCTTAAATGCTTTATTGTATATAGCATGCTGTGCTGAAATTTTGAAAGCCATTAACGACGCTTTAAGAGATTAGGGACAAGGCAATAGCTTACAATCTGTCATACGATGTCATTTTTTAAAATGATAGCGTTTGCGATTTTGTTCAACGTTTTGCTAAACTAAAACTATAAAAAAGGGGAGATAAGTGGTGGAAAGGCTTAAGGTAGGAAGAGCGACATTAACATGGCTTCAAGGTGGAGTAAATTATTTGGACGGTGGGGCTATGTTTGGTGTAGTACCAAAAGTATTATGGAGTAAGAAATATCCCTATAACAACCAAAACCAGATTGAATTACGAACAGATCCGATTCTAGTAGAAATTGATAATAAAAAATTCTTAATTGATAGCGGTTTGGGCTATCATAAACTAACGGATAAACAGATGCGTAATTTCGGTGTAATGGAGCAATCAAATATAGATGCGTCCTTAGCAGAAATTGGATTATCAGTCGATGATATAGATGCAGTACTAATGACACATCTTCATTTTGATCATGCTTGTGGACTAACAAAGGTAAAAGGAGATTCATATGAACCAGTTTTTAACAATGCAACTATCTATACGTCGAAGCTAGAATGGAATGAAATGAAAAATCCAAATATACGATCTGTGAATACATATTGGAAAAAGAACTGGGAGTCAATAGTTCATCAAGTACAACCGTTTGCAACTGAAATAGAACTCATTCCTGGGTTAAAGATGATTCATACTGGTGGACATAGCGAGGGACATAGTATTATTGTCTTCGAAGACGGCGATTCTTGTTTTATTCATATGGCAGATATTATGCCAACACATGCGCATCAAAATAAATTATGGGCGCTAGCCTATGATGATTATCCGGTTACTTCCGTTCATCAAAAAGAAAAGTGGATGGATATTGGATATGGAAAGCGCGCTTGGTATACGTTTTACCATGACGCATATTACAGAGCCATTAAGTATGACGAAGCAGGTAATGCCGTTGACAAAATAAAACGAAATAGCTAAAAATACACGACACAATCAAAAAAGCTGCACGTATGTTCAGCAGCTTTTTTTGATTAAGTAAGTATCGAGTTGTAACTTGTAGACACCTGTTCTAGGCAGTTTGTACAGAGTCAATAACAGCACCTGTTTCTACATCTACGTAGAATTCATACTGTTTATTTTCCCCATCAAGGTTACGTGTTACACCACCACGATAGGCGCTGTATAGTAGACCGTTTTTCTCTATTTCTTGTGGCTTCATATAGATCCACGAACCACTTATAGGACCTTGTTTTTTAAAGGTTTCTTTCGCTTGCTTTAAAGCTTTCTCCGGGGTTATTTTTTGCATTTGATCAATTTGTTGTTTAGCAATGTACCCTACTGCTACACCTAACCCTGCTGCAAGAACTGCTTTTTTCATACCCATTTCTATTCACCTCTTGCTATTATTTTGAATCTATATCACTAATCTTTACATATGCTAGTATATCGTATTCTAAAAAAAATAGAAAATAATAAAGTGACATGAGCCAATAGTGGAAACAGATAGACAACTTCCGTTATACTATTAATAGTACATAGAAAGCAGAGGGTGGGATTTTACATGAATCAGGAAACGCTAACACTTTTTAAAAATTTAACGGAATTGCAAGGTGCACCAGGCAATGAAAAGCTTGTTCGAGAATTTATGAAACAAGAACTAAGTAAATATGCAGATAATATTGTTCAAGATAACTTAGGTGGTATTTTTGGAGAGAGAAAAGGAGAAGGTCCAACAGTATTGGTAGCAGGTCATATGGATGAAGTAGGCTTTATGGTGACACAAATTACAAAAAATGGAATGATTCGCTTTCAAACATTAGGTGGATGGTGGAGCCAAGTATTACTTGCTCAACGAGTTCAAATTATGACAGATAATGGGCCAATTGTAGGTGTCATTGGATCAATACCACCACATAATCTAACAGATGCACAGCGTAAGCAGCCAATGGAAATAAAGAATATGCTAATTGATATCGGAGCAGATGATAAAGAGGATGCTGAAAAAATTGGAATTAAGCCTGGGCAATCTATAGTGCCGCTAACTCCTTTTACTCCAATGGCGAATGACAAAAAAATTATGGCAAAGGCTTGGGATAATCGTTATGGATGTGGCTTAGCAATCGAATTACTACAAGAGTTACAAGGTCAAACGATACCGAATCATTTATTTTCTGGGGCAACTGTTCAAGAAGAAGTTGGGCTAAGAGGTGCACAAGTAGCCGCAAATATGATTAAACCAGATATTTTCTATGCACTTGATGCTTCACCAGCAAACGATGCTTCTGGAAATAAAGAGGAATTTGGTCAACTGGGAGAAGGGGCATTGTTACGAATTTTTGATCGTTCGATGATCACCCATCAAGGAATGAAAAACTTTTTGCTGGATACAGCGGAAAGCAATAATATTCCATATCAATACTTTATCTCTCAAGGTGGTACGGATGCTGGGCGTGTACATTTAGCAAATAATGGTGTGCCATCAGCCGTTGTTGGGATTTGCTCACGCTACATTCATACGTCAGCATCAATCATTCACGTTGATGACTATGCAGCTGCTAAAGAATTATTAGTAAAGCTAATTAAACAAACGGACCAAAATACATTAGATCAAATTCATCAATCTGTATAATAGTTATAATAAAAAAGGAGATAAAGCATGAATATTACAGTCGGATCAAGCAATCCTGCTAAGCTAAAAGCAGTGACAGAAGTTTTTCCTGAAAGCTATGTAACATCGAAGCGTGTCCAATCTCATGTGGCAGCACAGCCATTTTCCGATGATGAGACTAGACAGGGAGCGATTAATCGTGCCATTGCTTGTGCAGAAGGCTCAAATAATTTTGGAATAGGTCTTGAAGGTGGCGTAATGTATATCGGTGATCAGCTTTATCTTTGTAATTGGGGTGCACTAGTAACTCCTGAAGAAACTGTCTATACAGCTAGTGGTGCTAGAATTATTTTGCCTAAAGAACTTGCAACGGAATTGACAGAAGGTAAAGAGCTTGGCTATTTGATGGACGCGTATGCAAATAAGGAGGACGTAAGTAAAAAGGAAGGTGCAATTGGAGTTTTCACGAATTACCTAATGACTAGACAAGCGATGTTTTCTCATGTAGTAACCTTATTAAGAGGGCAATGGGAATTCCATAAAGCATAAAAACTCTATCCAAACTTTAGGCTGTCGAAACTATCGACAGCCATCTTCATTTGATGACATCCATTCAGACACGAACTATAGACTTGGACTTTCGTCAGTAATGAGCGAGTGATAGGCATGAAGAAAGCTTGCAAGATTTATCCAGCATATAAAACCTTCACTTCAAGCAATACAGTAAAACCACTACCAATATTGGTAAGTGAGGGTTCAACTGCAGTAAATGTCCGATTGGTTCACCTAACAATCAGTGGGTGATAAACCAACCCTCCACTGATTGAAGTTTCACTTTATTCAAATATATAATTAATGACTTCTAAAGCCTGTTCTATCGATTCAACGGTGACATTTGCTTTCGCTGATAACTCCTTTAATGGATGTATTAGGGATTCTGGTCGAATAATAATGGTCGGTTTATTTAACGTTATTGCATAGCTGGCATCCATAGCTGTGTTCCATTGCTTATATTTTTCACCAAATAGAGCGATAACTATATCTGCTTTTTCCATGAGTACTTGCGTCCTGAAATTGTTTATTCGTGATGCGGCTTCATCTTTGTGTACTTTACTGGGCTGTCTTCCTATAATGTCGTCTCCAATATTATCCGAACGTTCATGATTTGTTTGAGGTGCTACAAAGGTTAAAGGAAGTCCTTTGTTCGTTGCTAGCTGTTCTACTTCATCTCTCCAGTTGTCATGAATTTGCCCCGCTAAATAGACGGTTAGTTCCATTATATCTCCTCCATTGCATGATTTAGTACTATCGTATACAAAAATAAAACAATTGAAAAGAATTTAACAACCGAAGGTAACGTAGCGTGTTTCACTTTCGTTTCTATCCATAGTATGATAGATGGTGTAAAAATAGGAGGAAATAGGAGGAATTATATGAGGATAAAGCTACCTTTTTTAGTGGTGTTTTTATCTATATTAGTTCTTATTACCGGTGGCTGCAGTATGAAGTCTGATCAAGAAGCTATCAAGGAAGCTGAGAAAATTACGAAGGAAACCTTTGAGAATAAAGAAAAAGTACCCTTGAACTATGGGATAGGAAATAAATCATTCTATTTACCAAATGGGATGGAAGTTGTAGATGAAGATGAGAGCAACCTAATTCTAGAGGATAAGAATCAAACCTTTATTGTATTTCATAACACAAATGAAAATGCGAAAAGTACATTAAATTTTGCAGCTGCAACGAAAAAAGATGCGTTAAACGTATCATCTTTTTCTGATTCTAACGGATTTGGATATTTTCGGGTTTTACCTGAGGAAGATAATAAATTTGAATTGCAGGTCGGTGTAGGTGGTGTTAAGGTGACCACATATGTAGATAAAAATGGCCTTGATGAGGATGCAGAGACAATGATGAAAATAGCGAAGTCCATTGCTTTACAATAAAACAACTGTTAATTGAAAAAGAAACGGGATTATTTTAATATAAGTTGAGTATACCATATGTTTGCATATTTACTGTTTTAGGTAAAGGTACGAACTATTTCTTATAGTTATTGGTATAGTCTCTTTTACAATACACTTACTTGCATATATGTTACATTATGTTGGAAACAAACGATAAACTAGTCTATCATAATTGTGGGAGTTGATATAATGGAAACTTTAGCGTCACAAGAGGAATTTAAAAAATGGATAAAACAAGAAAATGTTATTCTATATTTTACAGCGGGATGGTGTCCTGATTGCACCGTTATCGAACCAGTACTACCAGAAATTGAGGCAGAATTTCCAAGCTTTTCATTCGTAAAAGTAGATAGAGATAAATTTATTGATATATGCCAAGATTATGCGATCTTTGGGATACCAAGTTTTATTGCCTTTAATGACGGAAAAGAAACGGGAAGATTTGTAAGTAAAGATCGTAAAACGAAACAAGAAATTATCGAGTTTCTAAAAGAAGTCAGTGATAAATAAAGTTAGTTAACGTAACCAAAAATTTTAACCTCTTTTATATAAGCTATCTAGATGATAAAAGGTTGTCTAAGATCGCAGACGTAATTGGAGCATTCTTATAGGAAGAGGGTGTAATACGTCAGGAGGATTCATATGAAAATGACAAGTTTGAAGTTAAAAAAAATTTTGGAAGAGCGATTAGCTAATGAAGCGTATCGCACTTCTTATAATCGAGATAAAGACACATTTCGTATTGAATGGAAAGAATCGAAAAAAGGAATGACCATAACGTTACCAAATGTTGTTGCAAAATACAATCAACGTGGAGAAGTAGCTATTGTTGAGCTTGAGGAACATATTAAAGAAGCATTGCGAATTATGAATGAGGAACATCACTTATCTGGAATGGAAAAACAGATTTATCCAGTGATTCGCTCAACTTCTTTCCCAATCACTACAAAAGCAGAAATTGACTTAGTATATAAAGATCATACGGCTGAGACACGTGTGTTTTATGCATTGGATTTAGGAAAGTCCTATCGATTAATTGATGAAGACTTACTCGATAAAGAAGGCTGGACCAAAGAGCATATCGATGAAATTGCTACATTTAATTTGCGTTCACTACCAGTTGATTATAAAGAAGATCAAGTTGCAGGCAATGATTTTTATTTTATTGCAACACAGGATGGCTATGATGCTAGCAGAATTTTAAATGAAGCATTTTTGGAAGAAATGAAAGCTAATAGTAAAGGTGAACTAGCAATTGCAGTACCTCATCAGGACGTACTAATTATTACAGATGTTCAAAATAAAACAGGCTATGATATTCTGGCACAGATGACTATGAAGTTCTTTGCGGAAGGGAGAATCCCAATCACTTCACTTCCAATGATATATGAAGATAAGACATTGGAGCCAATCTTTATCTTAGCCAAAAACAAACCAGAAAAGAATTAGAAATGGAAAAGGATGATGAACATGGATGTTTTTTACAACTTAAATGGAATTGGTGATGTGCTAATCATCCCTATGGAAGAAGGAGACCGTGAGAAAATAAAAACGGATAGGAATGGTGATGTTGTAAGAATAAAAGATCATTCAGGTAAAGTAATTGGCTATAATATTTTTCATGCGTCACAGCACTTTACTTTTCTTTCAACTGGAAAGATAACGTTAACGGAAGAATATTTAGCAGAAATGAAACAGTTGTTTCGTCAGCTTAACTTAGATGATGATTTGAATTTTGACTTAAGTCCCAAGTTTGTAATTGGTTATGTAGAAAGTAAGGAGCAACATGAGAATGCTGACAAACTCAGTGTTTGTAAAGTGGACGTTGGTAATGAAACATTACAAATTGTCTGCGGTGCTCCAAACGTGGAAGCTGGACAGAAGGTTGTAGTTGCAAAAGTAGGTGCAATGATGCCAAGTGGAATGAAGATCAAACCGACAGAATTACGAGGTGTTTCTTCGAATGGTATGATATGCTCGCAAAAGGAACTTGGATTACCAAATGCCCCTAAGGAGAAGGGGATATATGTTTTAGAAGATAATTATCAAGTTGGTAATGAATTCGTAATGTAAATAGAGAAAAACAACCTGTGTTAGTACTTAGGTTGTTTTTTTCGATAGATATAAGCAAAAGAGGACAGTCCAAGCCTTAGCTTATTACATAAACCTGCCATGAACGTAATAAAACTGCTACAATAAAGGAATACTAGATTTATAGATATAGAAATGAGTGAATTGAAGTGTGGGATAATTGGAAGAAAAAAATTAAGAGTCTTTTTGCAGATAGTGAAGAGGAAGAAAAACAGCATGAAGAGAGCCGTACAGCTGAGAAAAGTAATCTTGAGGCAAAAATGATGTATCAATATCCTGCGAATAAATCTTTTCGCTTCCCAGTCATTCCTGACAGAGTAGAAGAAAGGACAAGCAGAAAGCAAGTAAGAGAAACAGGAACACTATATAATACGGGGAGAATCACAGGTACAAAAACAGAAGAAAATCGGAATTCGCAAAGAAAAGCAACAAAAGCTAGCCGATTCAATCAGTCTGTAAATGAACAACAGCCAAAAGAAGTACCAGCTTATCAGCGAAAGCGTCAAAGCAGGACAAGTCAACATGTTTCGGTTGAACGACGTGAAAAATCAGAGAAGCAAAATAATCATAATGCGAACAAGGTGTATAAAAAAGATCCAGATATACCGTTTCGCCCAACTGAAGTCCCTTCGCCAATCTACGGTTTTCGGCCAAGACATGAAGAAAAAAAAGTTGAGAATATACCAGCCTACCAAAGAAAGGAAGAAAACAACAGTCGAGAGGAGCAAAAGCTGTTCGATGAAAGTGAGTCAATTGTAGCAGAAGCACCTTTAAAAGAAAAAGAACTGCCTGATGCCGAGGGTGAACAGCGAAATTTATTGCGCGAACAGGATGAAGTTGATGAATCGAATTTTATCGTGCAAGATGACTCCATACAACAAGAGAATCAAGATCATTCATATGACAAAGAGGAATTAGATAGCCGTCCAGAACCTGAGAAACAGATAAAACGATCCGAAAAGCGAAAACAAAATCGCGATAGTGTGAAGACGGTTCCGTTCAATGTTATGATGACACCACGAGATAAAAAGAATTTATTTGAAAAATCAAAGCAAAAACAAAAGCAAGAGGAGAAGATCATAAAAACAACAGCTCCTGAGAAAAATAATAAGGAGCATCGTATACCATACTACCTTCTAAATGATATAGAAAAAGCCGGTGCAGATGACCGAAGGTGGATGGAAGGACAGCAGAAGTTACTTGAACAAACCTTAACACACTTTAATGTACGGGCCAGGGTAGTGAATGCAACACAGGGGCCTTCTGTTACTCGATTTGAGGTGCAACCGGAGTTAGGTGTTAAGGTAAGTAAGGTTAAAAATTTAAGTGATGATTTAAAGCTTAATATGGCCGCAAAGGATATTCGAATTGAAGCTCCTATTCCAGGGAAGAATACGATAGGTATTGAGATTCCAAATCCAAAAGCTCAAATGGTTGGCTTACAAGCAATATTTGAAACAGAAGCATTTAGTCGAAGTTTATCGCCATTAACCATTGCATTAGGGTTAAGTATTGAAGGACAACCACTTATTACAAATATTCAAAAGATGCCGCATGGATTAATAGCTGGTGCAACAGGTTCAGGAAAAAGTGTATGTATAAACACCATGATAATCAGCTTATTGTATAAGGCGAGTCATGAAGACGTTAAATTTTTATTAATTGACCCTAAAATGGTTGAACTCGCTCCATATAATGGTATTCCTCATTTAGTCTCGCCCGTAATTACAGATGTAAAAGCAGCTACAGCTGCACTGAAATGGGCAGTAGCAGAAATGGAAGACCGTTATGAGAAGTTTGTGCATGAAGGTGTGCGTGATATTGAGCGATACAATCAAAAAATGATTAAGCAGGATCGTAAGCAAGACAAAATGCCATTCATTGTTATTGTTATTGATGAGTTAGCAGATTTAATGATGGTTTCTCCACAAGATGTGGAGGATGCAATTAGCAGAATTGCCCAAAAAGCTAGAGCTTGTGGCATTCATCTACTTCTCGCTACTCAACGTCCATCTGTCGATGTCATTACTGGTTTAATTAAAGCTAATATTCCAACTCGAATTGCATTTAGTGTTTCTTCGCAGGTGGATTCACGAACGATTTTAGATACTAGTGGAGCAGAAAAATTACTAGGAAAAGGCGATATGTTATTTATAGAAAATGGAGCAGGAAAAAGCATTCGTCTTCAAGGTCCCTTTGTTTCAGATGAAGAGATTGAGCGTGTTACAAATCACGTTAGAGGAATCGCAGAACCGAATTATTTGTTTGAGCAAGAACAGTTACTAGAACAAGTTACGATGGATGAAGAGGAGGATGACCTTCTTCAAGATGTTATATTATTTGTGCTAGAGCAAAATGGTGCAAGTACCTCCATGCTGCAGCGTCATTTTAAAATTGGGTATAATCGAGCAGCCAGACTCATTGATACACTTGAACATCGTGGTATAATTTCTGGTCAGAATGGTAGTAAGCCTAGAGAAGTGTTGGTTACTTTGTCACAGGTAGAAGACATGCTATAGGAATGTAAAACTTGTAAGTCTTGTTTCCTATGCGAAATTTTTATATGATTAGATATAGTGATCATATATTTTAAGGAGAAAACGAAATCATGAAGGAAATTGAGCAGAAGTTAAACGGGAAAATAAAACGATTAACAAATAAAACGTTTAAATTTGATGAACGAATTAAAGAAGGCTGGTTCTCTGCCGTCTATTTTCTTAAAACAAAAGAAATTGCGGAGAAGAAATTACCTGATAATCAAGTAACCATGCAATTTTTTCAAAAGTCGGATGCCGTACTATGTGGGACAGATGAAGCAATAGCACTATTACATACCTTTGCGGATCAACCTGAAACATTAGACATACATTCATTAAAGGATGGAGATAAAATTCATCCTTTCGAATCTGTATTAACCGTTTCTGGAGGCTACCATCAATTTGGCTTTTTAGAGGGAATCATTGACGGGATACTTTCCAGAAGAACATCTGTCGCTACGAATGTATACAATGTGGTAAAAGCTGCACGTACTTCTGGTAAGCAAAAACCTGTTATTTTTATGGGGGATCGGGACGATCACTATACGCAGCAAGCTGGGGATGGTTATGCCGCGTTTATTGGAGGATCAACTGCCCAAGCAACACATGCAATGAATGAATGGTGGGGAAAAGAAGGGATGGGGACAATGCCTCATGCACTTATTCAAATGTTTCGAGGCGATATTGTAGCTGCTTGCAAAGCCTACCATGAACTTTTCCCAGAAGATGATTTAGCCGCACTTGTTGATTATAATAATGATGTAATAACGGATTCATTGAAAGTGGCAAGTGAGTTTGGTAAGGAATTAAAATCAGTTCGATTGGATACTTCTCGTACACTTGTAGATAAGTATTTCTTAAGAAATCACCATTTAATGGGGACATTTGATCCAAGAGGAGTAAATCCTGAGTTAATTTTTGCTTTGCGTAATGCATTAGATGAAGAAGGATATTCCCATGTAAAAATAATGGTTAGTGGTGGATTTACAGAAGATCGTATCGTTCAATTTGAAGAACTTGGTGTACCAGTAGATATGTATGGCGTAGGAAGAAGCTTATTAAAGCTTAATATCGGCTTTACCGGAGATAACGTATTACTGAATGGTACGCCTGAAGCAAAAGAAGGTCGACGTTATCGCCCTAACCCACGTTTAGAAAAAGTACCATTTATAGGTGAAAATGGCAAAGAATAATTAGAATGTATTGAAATTCTTGGTTATTATTTTATTCCTCTGAGGGATTTGCTATAATGAAAAAATAGCTGTAAAAAATATATAAATAAAGAGATGATTTTGAATCCTTTTACGTTCAATATGGAGGTTCTTTTATGACAACTTACCATTTTATTGGTATAAAGGGAACAGGAATGAGTGCTCTTGCACAAATTCTTTACGATTCGGGTGAAAATGTGCAGGGATCAGATGTAGAAAAGCGATTTTTTACACAGGAAGCATTGGAGAGTAAAGGCATTCCCATTCTACCTTTTTCAGAAAGCAACATCAAAGAAGATTATACAGTCATTGCAGGAAACGCATTCCCTGATGATCATTTAGAAATAAAGGAAGCAAAGAAACAAGGTGTTACGTTTTATAGATATCATGAGTTTTTAGGTGAGTGGTTAAAACAGTATACAAGCATTGCTGTCACAGGAGCTCATGGAAAGACGTCGACAACGGGACTACTTGCTCACGTGTTAAATAGTTCATTCCCGATATCTTATTTAATTGGAGATGGCACAGGGAAGGGACATGTTGATAGTAAATATTTTGTGTTTGAGGCATGTGAGTATCGTCGTCATTTTTTACGATATGAACCGGACTACGCAATCATGACAAATATTGATTTTGATCATCCGGATTACTTTACTAGTATTGATGACGTATTTGCAGCATTCCAATCAATGGCAGACCAAGTAAAGAAAGGAATAATTGCATGTGGTGATGATGAACAATTACAACAAATCCAAGCAAAAGTTCCGGTCGTATATTATGGATTTGCAGATACGAATGATTTTCAGGCGCAGAATATTGTAGAAACGGATCATGGTACCGAATTTGATGTATTTGTTCGTAATACCTATTATGATACTTTTTCCATACCAATGCACGGAGACCATAATATCTTAAATGCGTTAGCCGTTACGGCAATTTGTCATTATGAAGGCATTGACGCTGAGAGTATCAAACAACTAGCCACTTTCGGTGGGGTAAAACGACGTTTTACTGAAAAGAAAATTGGAAATCAAGTACTTATTGATGATTATGCGCATCATCCAAAAGAAATTACCGCTACCATTGAATCAGCTCGTAAAAAGTATCCGAATAAATCTGTTGTAGCTATTTTTCAACCACATACATTTACAAGAACGAAAACATTTCTACAAGAATTTGCTGACAGTCTTAGTCAAGCAGATCGCGTTTATTTATGTGATATTTTTGGCTCGGCAAGAGAAGAAACTGGTCAGTTAACGATTGAAGATCTTCAAAAATTGATTGATCACAGCGCTATTTTAGAGCTTTCTCATACAGAAGCTTTAAAAAAATACGAAGATAGTGTGTTAATATTTATGGGTGCTGGAGATATACAAAAATTTCAACAAGCCTATGAAGAAACACTTACAATTAAATAATAGAGAAGGAAAAGTGTCTGAGCCATTGGCAACAGGCGCTTTTGTTCTAAGTTAAGAAAGTATAAAATCAGTGCAATGACTGCGTTAAGCCAAGTAGTTATTTTGAAATGTTAGATGTATATTGGCAATGCTCCGACTAATTACTTCGCTTTCCGTGGGCACGGCCTCAACTAACTTTGCAAAGAAGAACACGTTGCAAAGTGGATTTTCGGCTCGCGCTAATCCCGCAGGAGTCTACGTAATTCGTCTCCGCTATGAGAAGGTGCAACAATTCTTGTCATAAGTAATAGGTTGACTTTTTTTACAATGGGTAAAGTGAAAATCGCTATCCGTGAGTATAAAAGCAGCTGTGTTACTTCATGCTAGCGTTGTAGAGCCTGATAATAGCGAAGGCCGGCCAATTCAACTCCTGTGGGAAATGTTTGACCTGAAGATCCACTTTTTTGAGCGGGTTTTGCTAAAAAAGTTAGCAGAAGGACAAACCCCACGGAAAGGGAAGTGGGCAGCCGGAGTGGTGGTCAAGCAGTAGCTATTATTCCATAATAGCTACTAGAGGAAGCGTAAATCTGAGCATGTAGTGATAAGGACTGAGCGAATTTTGCTCAGTTTTTCTTAGTAACTTCTTTAATCGCTGTAGTTCTAATCTTATTAGGCTATTTTTTATCCGACATATAACTGGCAGTAAAACCCCACCTGTGAATTTTTACTTTTTGTAATTACTAATAAAAATAAAGGAAATTATACAAGGTTGTCGAATTAATATTATAAGGACATTAAATGACTAGATCAGACAGAGAACAATAGGTTTTAGTTGAAATATATAAGGGTATTTTTATTTATAGCCATTTTTTGCTATACTTTACAAGTAGAGATCAGTAGAAATAGGTTTATTAGTAAATCTATTCTCTGGATATATACACATATTGAAAATATTACAATACATAGTGATAGTAGAAGGAGTGGACATAGTGGAAGTTCTCGGATATATAGCAGCGTTTATAGCAGCAATAGCTTTTGTTGTCTTAGTTGTTTATGTAATTATTACGTTAAAAGCAGCCAGGGAAACGTTAAGTCATGTGGCTGGTACATTAGAAGGTTTAGATAAGCAAATGAAGGGTATAACCGAAGAAACAACCCAATTATTAAATAAAACGAACAAGCTCGCAGATGACCTTAATCAAAAATCGGCAAAAATGAATGGATTATTTGATGGTGCAAAAGGTATTGGGGAAACTGTTAAAGATTTCAATCAGTCTTTAAGACAACTTTCTAACAGTATTTCTCGAACTGCTAGTAAAAATCCTGAAAAAGCCTCTCAGGCCATTAAATGGGGAACAGTTCTTATGGATTTATGGAAGAAAAAAAATAAATAAATATAGGAGGAAAATTACATGGCAGATAACAATATGAATAGTAAGGACTTTTTATTGGGTACTTTTATCGGAGGAATTGTTGGAGCAGTTACAGCTTTACTATTGGCTCCAAAATCTGGTAAAGAATTACGAGGTGATATTAATCAGGGTGCTCATCAAGTAAAGGACCGCGCATATGTTTGGAAAGACGTTGCGCAAGAAAAAAGTTCAGATTGGAAAGATAAAGCCTATACAACTGGTTCAGAGCTAAAGAAAAAAGCGATGGATTCAACAGCTCAAATTACGAAGAATGCATCACAGAAAACAAAGGAAATTACCAAGAGTGTACAGGCTAAATTACAAGAAAAAAGAAGTAAAGAAGATAAGGCACTAGAAGCAGCAGAAGAAGTTGCAGAGGCAATAGAAGACGCTGCAGAAGAATTAGAAAAACAGAAGTAACGAATAAAAAGGTATGTCTTATGAGAACAGAGCTGTCTTTAAGGGCAGCCCTTTTTATTTATAAAAAAATGCAATGTATAAGGACTCGTCTTTCTTCAAAACATAAGAAAAAAGGCGGTATTTACATGCTTCTATTAATCGTATTAGGTGCAGTGCTTGTAGTTATTGCATTATTTTTTACAATTAAAGTCGGCAAAGATATTGAGGAAAGAAATAGTGAGTATGATACTGAATTTAAAGCAACAAGAAAACATCCGGTATTACTTAACCCGGCTTTCTTAGCCTATATTATTGGATTTGGTTTTCTCATTATTTTCATCGCTTATTTAGCTATGTCTTAGTCTGTTCTTTTATCAGGAATATCTATTAGCAAAATAAGGCTTAGTAATGAAAAGAACATAAATAAAAAGGACACCATTTTATTCTGCGTGGAGTCCTTTTTATTAGTATAGGAAATTATAAAAATTAGCTCGATAAATATGGGCGTGTTGAGTCTGTCCAGCCCCAGCGCCCAGAAACGATGCGACTTCACGATCGCTCTAATCTAAGTCATCATCGGCTCGCAAACTCATCGTGATTCCTTACTCGCTAAAGTCGCTACGTTTCTATTCGGAGGCTTGCGCTTTTGTTCTAACTAAGCCGTGTATTATTCCCAAATGATTTGTAAATGATCACCATGCTTAATCGTTGAATGAAAGCTAGATGGTGCATTATTTTGATATATAGAGAATTTGCCGTTGGCGTTCGTGAGGTCTAAATCTACATAACGAAAAATGTCCTGATAGATAAATGGCTGCTGCTCTTGTTCGTAAACTTTTAATCGATCATGCTTTTTTAATGGTGTATCCTCATCAAGTATGCTATCCCCTTTTTTAATTACATATAGAGGTTGAGCAAGTTCTACTGACTCATTATTAAACGAAACCATAATCCTATGTGTTAATGGTTTATTTAACTGGTTCAGTACATCTTTTACAGTTGGCTGTTCAGCTAGTAATAGCTGTAATCGATCTCCTTGCTTAAGACGATGATCCATTGTAGCAGGCTTGCCGTTAAGAGCTATTTGTGGTTCGCCCTTTGTAATGTGGATTGGTTCTTCATTTACATAGACGATAAATGGTTCATCTTTTCCTACTTTATCAGAAGATACTTGATTTAAAACAGCTTCTAAGCTGTTCGGTTGTCTCCATGTAAGATTATCTCGATCTTGTATACTATATTCTTTCGTTACTGGTACGTTATTCACCTCAAACTGAGGATATATGTGATATTTTGCTCCGTTATAATAAATCATTAAAGGTGGTATATCTCCAAGAAGTTCCTGAATTGTTACTTGAGCATGCTTTCCATCACGGCCTTTTTCAATTGTTATGATATCACCATTATGAATCTTACTATTCACAGAAGCATTGGTATCGTTTAATTGGATACTCGGTGGTTCACCAATTTCACCAGGTAACGTAACTTCTTTGTTATTTATAGTTATAATCGAGGCTATACCTGGCTTTCCATACCATTTTTGAATATCTATACTGGATTGAATAAGACAATCTCCCACTGTTAATTCTTTCATTTCAAATAATCTTATCGTATTACCGTTAACTGTAACACTGACATAGTGGACAGGATTTTGTTTGGCCGCAATTCCTATACCAATTGGAGTGACAAAATCAGGTCCTGTAGGTAATTTATTGGTTTTTTCTAATTGGTTAATTGCATCAATTCCCCGTACAGCTACTCGATTTATCGGTAGATTTAATTTACTAGCTATTGAATTGGTTATTCCTGGTGTTAGACTTCCTCCACCAACAAGCATTACGGCCTTTGGCGAGTGTGAATTTAAATTGATAATTTCATTCGATATTTGCGTGGCCAAGTTATCAATTGCATCCGTAATATCGTTTTCTATCATGTTGGGTGTAATTGTCGCTTCAAATCCTAGAATGTCCTCTACAATAGCTTCACCATTATCGACAATCATACGTTTTGCTTTTTCTGCAGATGGAAAATCTAATAAGTATTGATCGCTTATTGCTTCCGTAATTTCATCACCCGCAATTGGAACCATTCCATATGCAACTACTGTCCCTTTATCCGTTATAGCTATATCACTAGTACCAGCTCCAATATCAACTAGCACAACATTTAATCTTCTCATAGACTCTGGAATAAGCACATGTATAGCTGCAATAGGTTCTAAGGTAAGAGCTTCCATTTCTAAGTTAGCTCTTCCTAAGGCTGCTAATAATGATTCAACAACAACTTTAGGTAAAAACGTAGCGATAATTTCGACAGAAGCTTCTGTACCTCGCTGATCAATTAGTGAACCAATTTGCTGCTGATCTATACGATAATGCAACACGGAATAGCCAACGCAATAATAAGAGGATAAATCAGCATCTTGCTGTAGTTTTTGCAAGTTCAATTGTGCCATTTGGACAGCGCTTAATTCTAGGTGTTTAATTGTTTCTTCGCTAGTGATCGGTGTATCCTGTAATGATTTAGAAGCAGTTGCTTGTGTAGTCATTAATGCTCTTCCAGCAGCAGCAACACACACCTTGCTAAGCGAGCCGTGAGATGACTCCAATTTATTTTTTACTTCTATAATTGTTTCAGAAACAGCCACAACATTATGTATTTGTCCATCTCTCATCGACCGTTCTTTATGTTCCATCATATAATAATCCAACATATGATAGGTTTGGTCACGCTTTTCTAGTATGATTCCAGTTACAGAGCGTGTCCCAATATCCAGTGCAAAAATCCGATCCTTCATAAGCAATAATCCTTTCAAACAGATAATATGAATCAATTATAAACTTTTTATCGACAAAGAAAAAATTTTTAGCTATAATTGTCACTAATTATTAAAAACAAGAGGCATAGGGGGAACATAATATGAGTGAGTTAGATCAGGTTAGAGATCAACTGGATCATGTGAACCAGGAGATTTTAAAGTTAATAAATGAACGTGCTACACTTGTTCAACAAATCGGGGAAATAAAAGCAAAACAGAGTATTAAGCGATTTGACCCTGTGCGAGAAAGAGATATGTTAGATAAAATTACTTCAATTAATGATGGTCCGTTCGAGAACGCAACCATTGAGCATATCTTTAAGGAAATTTTCAAAGCTAGCTTGGAACTACAAGAGGATGATCACCGTAAAGCATTACTTGTATCTAGAAAAAAGAAGCCGGAAAATACGGTCATAGATATCAATGGTGCTTCAATTGGAGACGGTTCTATTCATTTTGTAATGGGACCATGTGCCGTTGAGGGATATGAACAAGTTGCTCGTGTAGCCAAAGCTGTAAAAGAGAATGGAGTAAGGCTACTGCGTGGGGGAGCATTTAAACCAAGAACGTCTCCATATGATTTCCAAGGTCTTGGTGTTGAAGGCTTACAATTACTCAAAAGAGCAGCAGATGAGTATGGGTTAGCTGTTGTTAGCGAAATTGTAAACCCCGCACATATTGAGCAGGCAATGGATTATGTTGATGTAATTCAAATTGGTGCTAGAAACATGCAGAATTTTGAATTGTTAAAGGCAGCCGGTGACGTGGATAAGCCCGTACTTTTAAAACGTGGTCTTTCAGCCACCATTTCTGAATTTATCAACGCAGCAGAATACATCATTTCACGAGGCAACGGAAATATCATTTTATGTGAACGAGGAATTCGGACGTATGAAAAAGCGACACGTAACACGTTAGATATCTCTGCAGTTCCAGTATTAAAACAGGAAACGCATTTGCCGGTTATGGTTGATGTCACACATTCCACTGGTAGAAGAGATCTGCTATTACCTACAGCGAAAGCAGCGATTGCAATTGGCGCTGATGGTGTTATGGCAGAAGTTCATCCGGATCCTGCTGTTGCCCTTTCAGATTCAGCACAACAGATGGATATTCCAACATTTAATCGTTTTATGGAAGAAGTTAAGGATATGTCTAATCGGATGAAATAAAGTTTTGTTTCATTTTAATGTTCTGAAATAGAGAGGTTGATGGTCCATTGTGATGCATCAGCCTTTTTTGCTTTGAAAAATGTTTCATAGTAGAGTATGATATAGAAAATAGAGAACGATATCTATATATTAGGAGGTAAAAAGAAAATGAACATTACAATATATGATGTAGCAAGAGAAGCAAATGTATCCATGGCTACAGTTTCTCGTGTCGTAAACGGGAATCCAAATGTAAAACCAACAACTCGTAAAAAGGTATTAGCAACAATTGAAAGATTAGGATATCGTCCCAATGCAGTGGCTAGAGGGCTAGCAAGTAAGAAAACAACAACTGTCGGTGCGATTATACCTGATATATCCAGTATTTTCTTCGCAGAATTAGCCCGAGGTATTGAAGACATTGCAACAATGTATAAATACAATATGATTTTAAGTAATTCGGATCAAAATAAAGACAAAGAGTTACAATTAATAAATACCATGCTAGAAAAGCAAGTAGATGGGATTATTTTTATGGGTGGAAATATTACGGAGGAACATGTTCAACAGTTTAAGAGTTCATCTGTACCAGTAGTGTTAGCTGCTACATATGATGATAACCATGAAATTCCTTCTGTAAATATAGACTATGAAGAAGCTGCATATGAGGCAACTAAGTTCCTAATAGAGCAAGGTAACGATATACCTGCGTTTGTTTCTGGACTAGAAGATACGCATATCAATCAGTTGAAATATAAAGGCTACGCCCGAGCATTAAATGAAGCTTCGCATTCCGTAAATGAATCACTGGTTATTAAAGGAGATTATTCGTATAGCTCAGGAATTGAAGCGGTGCACCAGTTGTTAGAGCAAGATCAAAAACCAACCGCTATTTTTGTGGCTTCGGATGAAATGGCTTTGGGCGTTATCCATGGCGCGCAAGATAAAGGCTATCGTGTTCCAGAAGATATAGAAGTGTTTGGATTTGACAATACTCGTTTGGCGACAATGGTAAGACCAACGTTATCAACGATTGTTCAGCCAATGTATGATATTGGTGCTGTGGCAATGAGACTCTTAACAAAATATATGAATAAAGAAGAAGTACAAGATAAAAAAGTCGTTTTACCGCACCGGATTGAAAAAAGAAGCTCAACAAAATAATAAAAGATGCCGATATACTAAATAGAGATGAAAGATGCATGTTCAAATGTTGGAATTGGATGGATTAGACACGTGGACTAAGCTTTAACAGGGGTTAAAACGCGATGCCACTTCCAATTTTGAACATCCTCAATCAACAGCTATCTGAGGAGAGAGAATATGAGAAAACGTGATATATTAACTCCTATCGGCATTACATTAGGTTTTATTATGATTATGCTGGCCATTGTTTCCAAAAGCGGTACAAGTGGGGCATCTATTTTTATGGATATTTCCTCCATTTTTATCGTTATCGGAGGACTAGTTGCCTCCATGTTGATTAATTTTAAAATGGAACAAATTAAATTAACAAGAAAGGTCTTAAGTGAAGCATTTCATAAGAATGACCAACGCTTACCTGAATTGATTGGATTATTTGTTCGTTTATCAGAAAGAGCTAGAAGAGAAGGAATATTGGCACTGGAAAACGAACTAGAGGAAGTAGAAGATCCTTTTATTAAGAAGGGTATTCTCTTAGCTGTAGATGGTATTGAGCCGGAAGTAATTAAAGATATAATGGACGCTGAGATTACTGCCGTAGAAGATCGTCATTATAGAGGCAGATCCTTAATAGAAAAGGCAGGAGAATACGCACCAGCTTGGGGAATGATAGGAACACTTGTTGGACTGGTGCTCATGCTCAATAATTTACAAGATCCTTCAACATTAGGGCCGAGTATGGCAGTGGCGTTGTTAACAACGCTGTATGGTACAGTTCTTTCAAATTTGGTTTTCATACCCATGGCAAGTAAGCTCGAGAGTAAAACGGAAGAAGAAGTATTTCTCAAACAGATCATTATTGAAGGTGTAATCGGTGTTCAATCCGGACAGAACCCAAGAATACTGGAAGAAAAATTAAGTGCCTTCCTATCCAACGAATCAAAAGCAAAACAAGAAAGTGACGATTCTGCTAAATTCGTGGAGGAGAGTATTCATGAAGCGTAGGCAAATAAGACGATCAAATAAGAATGGTGCGCCAAAGTGGATGGTTACTTATTCGGATATGGTTACGCTTATTTTAGTATTTTTTATTCTTTTGTTTTCCATGTCGCAAATTGATTTAGTGAAATTTGAGGCAATTTCAGATTCATTTCGTAATCGAATGATTTTCGATTTTTATCCTTCACCTGTTCCTATGGACAATCCAACGGAAAATACAAGTAATGAAGAGAGTGGGGAACAGTCTAATGAATTTGACACACCTACGCAGATGCCGAACACAAACGATCGAGATAAACAAACGGATAAAAATGAACAATCATTAGATGATTTAATGAAGGAAGTAGAAGCTTACTTAGATAAAAATGACTTGAATAAAGTAATTTCTGCTAATAGAACAAAGCAGGGGGTTGAGCTTGTACTACAGGAGAGTATATTGTTTGACTCTGGTGAGGCGGTTATCCTAAATTCTGGGAAACCATTTTTAAACAAAATAGGTTCGTTACTCAAAAATCTACCGAATCATGTACATGTTGAGGGACATACAGATAGTCGACCAATTTCTAACTATCGTTATCCTTCGAATTGGGAGCTTTCAGGAGCAAGAGCAAGCAGTGTCATTCGTTATTTATTGCAGCAAAATGACTTTGATAGATCTCGATTTTCATCAGTAGGTTATGCGGATACACAGCCTATAGCGCCTAATACTTCAGCAGTTAATTGGAGTAAAAATAGGCGTGTAGAAATAGTGATTTTGGAAAGAAATCAAAGCCCAGTTGAAGGGGCTGGGACATAACTAGCCCTTATGAAGTTAAAAAAGATTCCAGTTATCAGCAAATGATAGCTGGAATCTTTTTTGTTATAATTTAGGCTTGTATTTTGCCTGAAGGCGATGTACTTTCTTAAATTCACCGCCATAAAGGCGAATCCTAATTCATTTTCCACTTTCGATTTGCCTCTCACTGACATACGAGTGAAACGCAAATTAGCCTTCAAAAATCCGAAGACAGGTTCTACATCTATTTTACGTTTTCCATAGATTTCTCCCTTTTCTTCTTTTGAAAGCTGCTCTCTTATATATGCTTTTTGCTGTTCCCAATGGGCATTATAGAAAATCTTACGATTTCTTTTTGCTTTGGTACAATGAACGCGTAATGGACATCCCGAACAATCTTCACATTCATAGACACGAAAGGTTCGTTTAAATCCGGCTTTATCTGTTCGATTCGATAGATATTGAAAAGGTACCTTCTTTCCGTTTGGGCAAGTAAAGAAGTCGCTGTCTGAATCATAGTCCCAGTTTGACACATAAAAAGGATTTTCTTTATATTTCTTTTTCTTTTCCATCCGATAGGAATTATACGTAATGAGTGGAGTTCTATTTCGATGTAATACCTCACTATAATTTTGTTCACTACCATAACCGGCGTCAGCGACAATATACTTGGGTAACTTGAAGTACCTTTCTTCAATATTCTTGAGGAAAGGAATAAACGTGCGAGTATCCGTAGGATTTGGAAATACATCATAAGCTAATGTGTACTGGCCTTCGGTCGCAATTTGTACATTATAACCCGCCTTAAGTTGGCCATTTTTCATATAGTCATCTTTCATTCTCATAAAAGTGGCATCATGATCCGTCTTAGAATAACTATTGCGGTTGCCAAAGATCTCCATATCATTTTGATATTTCTGTTTACGAATTACATAGTCTTGGAATTGTTTACGGTATTGCTTGGGTTCTTTTCGCATAGAACGGAGTTGTTTGCGATCTTTTGCTTTTTCACTTTCCTCGATTTCTTGATCGTATTTCTTCACTTTTTCATCTAGGTTTTTTACTACTTCATTGAGTTCTTCCGTTGAAATTTCATCAGAACTTTCTCTTTCTATTTCGGGGATAATTTCTTTTTCCAGTAGCTCCTCATACATTTGATTCGACTTCTCTACTAAATCGGAGCTGTATTTTTCAATGGATTTTTTCCATACAAAAGTGAACTTATTGGCATTCGCTTCTAATTTCGTGCCGTCAATAAAAATGGCCTCTTCTTCAATTGCCTTCTCTTCAACAAGTTGACAGCGAAATAGGACAAAACATTGGCGTAGTAACTCTTTTACTTCGGGATGAACACGGAATCGATTGATGGTACGATAGCTCGGCTCATACCCCTGTGCTAACCACATCATCCGTACACTATCTTTAAGTAAGCCTTCTATTTTTCTGCCAGAAAAAACAGATTGGGTATAGGCACATAAGATAATCTTCATCATCATTCGAGGATGGTATGCAGGACAACCTGTTTCGCGCAAAAATCCCACAAATGATTCTTCTGGGATATGTTCTACAATATGGTTCACTGCATAGGCGATATCATTTTCTTGTAATTTCATTTCAAAATCTAAAGGCAAAACGACTTGATTCATGGTATAATGTTTAAACATAAGGGATACCTCCGGTTCTGTTTGGGTGTGATTACTTTAACTTTACCAGAAGGTATCCCTTTTGCGTACATAAATCTCAAAAAAAGTGGTACTTACCAAATTATTGGCGAGTACCACTTTTTATTTTACTGGGTTTTGTCCCAGCCCCTTTATTAATAGTCTAGGAAATTAAGGAAATTATAAAATTAGCCCATGTGGATAAACAATAGGCGCTTGTTGGGCAGCTTCCAGCTCCAGCGCCCGGAAACTAGGGGAGTTCACAAATCGCCCTAATCTAAGTCATTATCGGCTCGCAAGCACACCGTGAGTCCTTTATCTCCGTTGAATCGTCGCTACGTTTCTATTCGGGAGCTTACGCTTTTGTTCCTACATTTCGATTTTTTTCGTATATTTTAATAACTGCAGTAATGTATTATTATTTTTCTCTGATATTTCCTGTTTTCTAGGTATATGCGGTACGATATTGGCTGAATCTGACCAGTAATCTGGCAGAGGTGTTTTAGAATATTTCTGCCATTTGTTTTTCCATTTCTCTGGGAGTGCCCCTGTTGCTAGTTGATTATGTTTCATGATATTCCATATTTGTCCCCACGCACGTGGAACTACTCGCCAAATATCATAGCCACCACCACCAAGCGCAATCCATTTCCCATTACAATATTGATGGGCTAACTCATGAGCTAGCGCTGGTATCTTTTCATATATCGACATGGTCGCGCAAAGATGTGTCAGAGGATCATAGCAATGGGCGTCCGCTCCATTTTGAGTTACAATAACATCTGGTTTAAAAAAGGCCGTAATTTCTCTTAATGCAGAAGTATAAACGTGTAAAAACGAGTCGTCTTCCGTAAAAGCATCAATAGGTAAATTGAATGCATATCCATGTCCGCTTTTAATTCCACGTTCATTTACATTTCCAGTACCAGGGAATAGATAGCGACCAGTTTCATGAATAGAAAAGGTGCATACATTTGGATCATCATAAAAACCCCATTGGACGCCATCACCATGATGTGCATCTGTGTCAACATATAAAACACGTAAGTTATATTTTTCCCGAATATAACGGATCGCTACTGCACCATCATTGTATATGCAAAATCCAGCAGCTTTCCTTTTAAAACCATGGTGTAACCCGCCACCAAGATTAAGCGCATGAGACGCTTGACCAGTTAATACTGCATCCACTGCTGAAAGGGTACCGCCGACCAAACTGGCAGATGCATCATGCATATTTTGAAAAATAGGTGTATCCTCAGTATCTAATCCAAATTCTACTGCATCTTCATCTGCTAACAACCCTGTACTAGCTTGCTTAACAGCTTCAACATAAGCATGGTCATGAAATAGCATTAGTTCTTCGTCTGTTGCTTGCCTTGGTGATAATAAATCCTTACTAGAAAGCAGTTCTTTGCTCTCCAATAACTCCTTGGTTAACAAGATCCGTTTTTGATTAAATGGGTGATCTTCATTAAAGTGATAATTTAAAAAGGAATCAGAAAAGATGAATTTAGCATGACATGTCATCGATTTTCCCCCGCAATATTATTTGGCCATAACAGTTCATAGCCTGCATTACGGAGATCTTGTATAACAGGAAGTGGATTCATTGTTTGAATACGGAATACTAATATCTTGTAGTTTGGATTATCTTTAAATGGGTAGACAAGTACTGAAATGATATTGGTTTTTCGTTTACCAAAGATGGAAGTGACTTCGGGAAGAATTCCCGGACGATGTGGAACTTTAACTTCTATGTGCGAACTTTGTACATGTGTCCCCGTTAATTGAATCATTGTATATAGCATGTCTTTTTCAGTGATGATACCAACCAGCTTATTGTTTTTGCGAACAACAGGAAGACAAGCAATTTCTTGTTCATAGAAAATCTTTGCTATTTCTTCTACAAAGTCCAATGGATGAATGGTTATAACTGGCTGACTCATAATCGTTTGAATTTCATGATCTAATTCACAGGCTTCGGATTCTTTTTCAAAAATAGATGGACTAGCATCTCGCACATCACGATCCGATACAATACCTATAACTTCTTTAGTTGAATCTACAATTGGTATATGCCTTATTTTATGTTTGTGTAGTAGGTGTAAGGCTTCTTTTATTGTAGCAGTTGGTGGTAATGCGATTACTTCCGTCTTCATGATTTCTTCCACCAGCATGTTAAAGACCCTCCCGCATATTTCGATAGTGATGTCGCTGTAGAAAACGTAACGTGTCAAATTTTTTAATAGATTCCTCTGAGACATTTTTTCCTATTCGTACCATTAAACAGTTAGCAGGGTGCGAAATAATTTCTGGATCATCTGTAGGTGCAGGTAGAAGTCCACCAGCAGCCATCATTTTCTCCATGACCTTACGATAATCCCAGATACTTAATTTTGTACCATCTAAGTCCCAGTGCCAGTAATACTCTGTGGAAATAATGATATAATTCTCCATATACGTATCCATCATTGAAACTTCTAACAAGCCTGAAGCAATTTTCGCACCACGAAAGTCTGGTATTACTTCAATAGCTCCTAGTTCGATTAAATCATCCATTGCAAATTTAGACCACCTTTCTAAAGGGTCGGGATGTAGATAGGTTACGTAGCCAATGATTGTATCTTTTGTTCTTGCAACAATAATTCTCCCCTCAGGAAAGGAAGCGATTTGCATGATTGCTTCGAATTGCTTCGTCGCAGGTCGAAATGCAGTTAAATCATGATGGAACTTATACTCCTTCAGTTCTGCAGCTGTCAGTGGTCCTTCAATGATTATCGTTTCATCACTTGTCTCTCGTGTTTGTAGATAATGTTTTTTCGTATGCTTCATTCAGTCACCACCTGTCATGTATTACGCTTACATTTATTATACAGCAATATCCACAGAATTTTTAGTAACATCTGTGAACGATTCATAAAAGATACGATCTCAGAATTGGAAGCTTAGGTCTAACAATCAAAACCATCCGTGTGAACTCGTAGCTTGCTTTACGACTGAAAGCCTCAGTTATCAGATTAAAGCCCCGGTGAAAGGACTTTCTGCCTGTATTCTAAAAGAATCTTTTATTTTTTTATAAGTTAAGAAAGTATAAAATCGGTGCAATGACTGCGTTAAGCCAAGTAGTTATTTTGAAATGTTTGATGTATATTGGCAATGCTCCGACTAATTACTTCGCTTTCGGCGGGCACGGCCTCAACTAACTTTGCAAAGAAGAACACGTTGCAAAGTGGATTTTCGGCTCGCGCTAATCCCGCAGGAGTCTGCGTAATTCGTCTCCGCTATGAGAAGGTGCAACAATTCTTGTCATAAGTAATAGGTTGACTTTTTTTACAATGGGTAAAGTGAAAATCGCTATCCGTGAGTATAAAAGCAGCTGTGTTACTTCATGCTAGCGTTGTAGAGCCTGATAATAGCGAAGGCCGGCCACTTCAACTCCTGTGGGAAATGTTTGACCTGAAGATCCACTTTTTTGAGCGGGTTTTGCTAAAAAAGTTAGCTGAAGGACAAACCCCACGGAAAGGGAAGTGGGCAGCCGGAGTGGTGGTCAAGCAAGCAGTAGCTATTATTCCATAATAGCTACTAGAGGAAGCGTAAATCTGAGCATTTAGTGATAAGGACTGAGCGAATTTAGCTCCGTTTTTTTTAAAAGATAAGGAGTTATAAAATTAGCCCATGTGGATAAATAGGCGCTTGTTGAGCAGCTTCCAGCTCCAGCGCCCAGAAACTAGGTGACTTCATGAATCGCCCCCTAAACTAAGTCATCATCGGCTCGCAAGCTCACCGTGATTCCTTTAACTCCGTTGGCTCACTCCAGTCGCTACGTTTCTAATCGGGCGCTTGCGCTTTTGGGTTTCCTGTAAATGAATCAGATAATGTAAATATTGTAAGTTGATCCCATATAATCTTCCTTGAGCTGATTCCAACTTTATCCTACCTTGAAGTGAGGTTTTTTTATAAACACCTATAAGCAAGGGAAGGTCTAAACCAATAAAAAAGCTTGCAAAGCATTTCGCTTTGCAAGCTTTAAAGAAAAGTAATGGGGGACTTTAGCCAAGTTCCTGACAAATACTGACGTCTAATTCATAGTTGCTTCAGGTATACTATTGTCAGTTGGAGTTTCTTCTTTATCTTCATCCCTAGGGACGGTATCCTCGTCATTATCTTTTTTGTTCGAATCAGGATCTTTTTTATCCGTATCCTTATCATCAACTGGTTTCTCGTCTTCTTCTTTATTCTTGTCCTTATCTTTAACAGTATCTTTTTCTTTACCTTTATCTGGTGTTTCTGGTTCTTTTTCTCCTGTATCGCCAACGAGTAATTCTTTCGATGCACCTGATTCAAGACCGAAATAATCTACTGCTTTGACATGGTACCTAGCATCACCAGTGCCTATGTTAAAATTAGTTGAGGTTGTGCTGCCTACTAATGTGAATTTGTTACCTGGTCCAGTTGCCCGATAAATTCGGTAGCCAACAACATCCTTGCTTCCTGACTTCTTCCAAGTTAGTTTCTTTCCTGATTTTTTAAGAGATGTTGGTGCGCTTGGTGCCTTTCCATCATCCTTTAGCATGTCACCAGCGTCTTTATTAGGAGCACTAATTTTTTCCCATTTCTCTGTAGCAATGTTAGGAAATAGCTGGCTAATATCTGCTAATTTATCATAACCATTCCGTTTTAAGAATTCTGGATTAAATGCTAGACCATCACCTTTAGTAAACTCACTTGGAGTATTTGGGCCGGCAACTACTGCTTTACCGTCTACCATAACAATACTTCCAGTAATTAAGCTATCATCTTTCTTTGTAGGAACGAATTTGGCATTAAATAGATCCGACCTTACTAAACCAGCTTTTTCACATAGCTCCGATGGCAGCATTCCAGATATGGCGCAATAGCTTCGCTGGACGATTCCACCTGGACGTTTAAAGCTATTTGTCGGTGCTAGTAGCTCTGGATCAATGGCTGTTGCTTTATTCATTAATTGCGCCCATAACTTCATATTTCGTTGGCTGTAGCTTAGAGACATACTCGAATTATAAATGGAATGCGGCGTTTTATATCCGATCCATGTTCCAAAGGTTACATTTGGATTTGTTGCAACAAACCATGCGTCTTTGTAATCCTGTGAGGTCCCGGTTTTTCCTGCCCAATCCACGCCACCATAGTTTAGTTGGCCATTAAGAAAGCGAGCGGTTCCACTCGATATGACATCACGCATCATATCGAGGGTTAAATAATTGGTCTGTGGTGTAAATACATCTACTGGTTTTGACTTATGCTCATAGACAACCTCACCATCATTTGTCGTGATTTTTTCTATCATGTAAGCATCTGCGAACTTGCCATTGTTTCCTAAGGTTGCGAACGCATTAACATTCTCTTCAACCGATACATCCATCGTCCCTATTGACGCGGCAGGACCTGTATAATCTATTTCTTTCAGTGTGGTAATCCCCATTTTTTCTAAATATTTTTTTGCGGGATTTAAATGCAGTATTTTGGAATAGACTTCCGCCGCAGGAATGTTGTAGGACTGAGCCAATGCAGTTCTTGCTGAAACAATTCCATGAAAGCCCCCTCCATAGTTTCCTGGCTTGCCAGCTGGCCAACCTGGTAATGGTTTTCTTATATCTGCTAATACGCTACCAGGCTGGATTTTACCTTCTTCCATTGCTGGTGCATAGTCAAGTATTGGTTTTATCGTACTTCCTGGTGAACGGGTAGCCAACGTTGCATAATTGTATTGACTATCTTGGCCAAATTCACGACCACCAACAAAACTAATAATTTTACCAGAACTATTTTCGATTAACATGCCACCAGTTTGTACTTTTTCCGTAACCTCTACAGTTTCTCCATCAACGGTTTTCGTAAATGTACGATCAGGTCCATAGTACTGATAATTTTTTACGATATCCTGCCACTCTTCATAAATCTCTTTATTAATTGTTGTATGGATATGATAGCCGTTCACGCGTAGATTTCTTGAAGCGATCGATTGATATTCTTTTTCGAGATCATCATCTTTTGCAAGATCTTCTTCCGTATAACCATCTTGTTTAGCAAGTTGAGTAGTAAGAATTTCCTTGGCTCTTTTTTCAACTTCAAAGGTTAAGTACGGGTATTTTTCAATTGGTGACTTTGATTTACCTGTGAAATCTTTAGTTATATCATAAGCCATTGCCTCTTCATATGCTTTTTTTGTAATATATTCTGATTCGTACATCCGGTTAAGTACGGACTTCATTCGATTGATGCCTCGTTCTAAACTTTTCCCCTCTTTTAAATTCCCATCGCTAGTGAATGGAGTATAGGCAGAGGGGCTTTGTGGAAGTCCTGCTAAATAAGCTGCTTGGGCTAGATTTACATCCTTAGCGTCTACGCCAAAAACACCTTGTGCAGCTGTTTGAACTCCTGCAATATTATTTCCGGATGCATCTCGACCATATGGCACAATATTTAAGTATGCTTCTAAAATTTCATCCTTTTCAAAGAATCGTTCTAGCCTGAGTGCAAGTAAGATTTCTTTTGCTTTACGTTCAAACGATACTTCATTAGTTAAAATTTGATTTTTAATGAGCTGCTGTGTCAGCGTACTTCCACCAGTTTTTACATTAGAATTAAGTGCCTCTTGTAATACAGCACGTAAAATTGCTTTGGGGACAACTCCTTTATGCTCTTTAAAGTATTCATCTTCTGTAGCGATAACAGCATCAAGTAAAGTAGGGGAGATGTTCTCCAATGTTGTTTCTTCACGATAAAGATCCGATCGGACATCTCCAAAATATTTATCTCCTGCAAAGTACAGCTTGGACGTTTCTTCGTAGTTGTATATATCCTGTTTCATTACTTCATAGGATCTGACAGGTTCATCCTTCACTAGCGAAGCAAAATATCCTGCTCCCACTCCACCGGCAAAAAACATACCAATTAGGCCGATAACAAGAAAAAATAGGATAACATTCCAAACGACACTATATGAAATACGTGAAGTAGTCTGGATTTTTCCCGTTTTCCAAATAGATTTGGCTTTTTCAAAATATGTATGAAGCCGTTCTTTAAAATTCATGGCAAAACCTCCTAAATTCCTTATTCATTATAGCATATTCACTATTTAGGGTATATTAAATTTTGATTTATTATTGCTTTTATGAAATGAATATGATATGAATATATAGTAATAGGATAAACGATGCTGAGAAAGAACGAAGTAGTTTTACAAATCCCTATTTAGAGAACTGGCGGTTGGTGAAAGTCAGGAATATTTGTAAAATGAATTACATTCTGGAGCATTTTCTTTATGGTGTAATAAAGAAACGGTGGCGACACCGTTATCAATCCCAAGTGGCAAGCAATTGCAACAAGGGTGGTACCGCGTGTGAATATAACTCGTCCCTTTTTGAGGGAGGAGTTTTTTTATTTTTTTCATTGGAGTAAGCAGTACAAGCATATTGAGCTAGAAAGAAACAAAAATGATGGAGTGTGAAGGAATTGAATATTTTACAGGATCTAGAAACAAGAGGACTTATTAACCAAGTAACGGATAGAGATGGTTTACAAAAGCATCTAGCTGAAAATGAGGTTACATTATATTGTGGGTTCGATCCTACTGGTGATAGCTTGCATATTGGACACTTGGTGCCAATTACAATGCTAAAGAGATTCCAAAAGGTGGGACATCGTCCAATTGCTCTCATCGGTGGTGGTACGGGAATGATCGGAGATCCAAGTGGACGTAATACAGAGCGTTCCCTAAATGAAAGCGACGTAGTGAAAGGGTACAGTGAAAAAATTAAACAGCAAATTGCTCGTATTCTTGATTTTGACAAAGGAGAAAATCCAGTAGTTGCAAGAAATAATCATGATTGGCTAGCAAGTATGACTGTTATTGACTTTTTAAGGGATGCTGGTAAACATTTTGGCATCAATTACATGCTTGCAAAAGAATCGGTATCTGCGCGTATTGAACAGGGTATCTCGTATACAGAATTTAGTTATATGATTCTGCAATCCCTGGATTACATGAAATTAAATGAAGAAGAAGGATGTACGTTACAAATTGGTGGAAGTGACCAATGGGGAAATATTACCGCAGGAATGGAACTAATTCGTCGTTCAAGAGAAAATGAAAATGACGAAATAAATGTTTTTGGACTAACTGTTCCATTAATTACGAAAGCGGATGGTACTAAATTTGGTAAAACAGCTGGAGGAGCAATCTGGCTTGACCCAGAAAAAACATCTCCATATGAATTTTATCAATTTTGGTTAAATACAGATGATCGTGATGTTATCAAGTTTCTCCGCTATTTTACATTTATTTCTGAAGAAGAAATTGCAAGTCTGGAAGACGAAATTAATACGCAACCAGAAAAGCGCGTAGCTCATAAGCGGTTAGCTGAGGAAATGACGCTGATTGTTCATAGTAAAGAAGCATTAGAACAAGCACAAAAAATATCAGCATCTTTATTTAGTGGAGATATAAAACAACTTACAGCAAGTGATATTAAACAGGGATTTAAAGATGTACCAACGTATAAAGCAGAATCGAAAGATATGAATTTAGTTGATCTACTGGTTGCTGCTAAAATCTCTCCATCAAAGCGACAAGCACGTGAGGATATAGCGAATGGTGCTATTTATCTCAACGGGGAACGTCAGCAGGACGTGCAATACGACTTGCAAGTGGATGATCGTATTGAAGATACATTTACTGTTATACGCAGAGGAAAGAAAAAGTACTTTCTTATTACGTTTTAAAAAATAATAGAAGCAATAAGTATTGTAAATTAATGATTAGTTTGAATAGCTGTCGAGAAATTCTTTTCGGCAGCTATTTTGTGTGTCCGGCTTCCCTTGGCTGCTACCATTTGGTATATATGGAGATATGCTAAAAGGGTGTAGAAGATACATCAAATAGTATCATTGGCGTGGATAAGGATAGTAGAGGGAGGCAGCATCATGCTGTATTTACAAGCAGACATAAGTACCTGCTCATTTTTGTAGCAACCAGCTTAGGGTATTTTGTTGACGAATCTTATTTTTCCAACATCCGGCATATTAATGACAAGTCTCGCTGTAGCAAATGTGCCATGGACGAAGTGGGGAAGGAGGGTTTTACCACTATTTTTAATTTGGTTAGTCATTGCCATTCTGACGTTGACAATTGGTGTATGGATTGATTGGGGACCATTTTAGAAAAAAATAACGTAATGAAAAACGATAAATCCATGTGGAATTTCAAATCCTACATGGATTTATCTATATGCTTTTTTCCAGCCTATATAGTTAGGAGGTACAATTTGCCTTCTTTAGATGGTTTGTGACTCTACAGTAAACCCAACTACAGAACATAGGGAAAAAGCAAAAATCTCTGAGGGATTCATTAGATCATCGACAAGAAAAACAAAACAGTCTTTTACGTTTAGTACATATAAAGATAGTGGAGTAGTTAAGCCAGTTATTGATATGTTGACAAGTATTCCAAATCGCGCAGCACATGCAAGCTCATCACCCATTGCTTTTGCGCAACGAGGACAATTACAGTCTTTCTGATGGTCATCACCATGTTCGTTCATTTCACGAGCAACATCTATTATAAAATCTAAAGCATTTGGGCTTTCTGTAGAGTTTTCCGCTCTTATTCCAGCAATATCGCACAGTTGCACAGTTGTGCTGGGAATTACTTCAGGTTGTGAGGCAGGTTTAAGTTTAACGATACAGCAGTCAATAATATCGGTGATAGTCTGATTTTCAATAGGGTTGCTTAGTGATGTTATGGATGAGATGTATAGATCTACTTGCTTAGCATCAGTATCCGTAGTTGTGATCTGAAAAGATTGTAACATTTCTAGTAAATTACATGAACATATGGTGCAATTGTCACAATCAGGTGAACATTTCCTGTTTTTGCATCGTTTGCATTTACACTTATCTTTACGATCATCGTGTGGTGGGAAAAATGGAAAGGGAACACAATCACCACATTTTACATTTACAGTTACTCCGTCCACATCAACAGGAGTTGATATGGTTTGATCATTTTCCAACGGAGATATATTTGTATGTCCTTCATTAATTTGATCTCCATTTCTTTGGTCACCATGCTCCTGATTTTGAATTTGCGGCCCTTGATCTTGATCACCCTGATTTTGGATTTGACCACCATGTCCTTGTCCTTGCTGTAGTTCTTGATTGCCTTGGCTCTGTTCTTGATCCTGATCACCAAACCCCTGTCCTTGCTGTTGCTGCTCGTCACCTTGACTTTGTCCTTGGTCCTGATCGCCAAATCCTTGCTCTTGCTGTTGCTGCTCATCACCTTGACTTTGTCCTTGGTCCTGATCGCCAAATCCTTGCTCTTGCTGTTGCTGCTCGTCACCTTGACTTTGTTCTTGGTCTTGATCGCCAAATCCTTGCTCTTGCTGTTGCTGCTCATCACCTTGACTTTGTCCTTGGTCCTGATCGCCAAATCCCTGTCCTTGCTGTTGCTGCTCGTCACCTTGACTTTGTCCTTGGTCCTGATCGCCAAATCCTTGCTCTTGCTGTTGCTGCTCATCACCTTGACTTTGTTCTTGGTCTTGATCGCCAAATCCTTGCTCTTGCTGTTGCTTCATATCTTTATGACATTGACATTCTAGCTTATGAAAACATTTTTTACAGAATTGTCTTTTACATGGAGACTCTCTTTTGCAGTCACAATGTTTAAAATGTTTACAGCACTCATTACAAAAATCGAGCGAGTTTTTCATGATTTTCTCTCCCTTAATAGACATTAATCGTTATGTACAATGTATTCAGGGGGAGTATTCACTGTATAGACACTTGTTCAGAAAATATAGAATGCTTAGGTGTCACATCACTATATAGTTACATATGGTAATGATATATCAAACTTTAGGAGGATGGATTGCTCATGGATCATACGGAACAAGATTCGATGGGGGCAAAAGAAGAAAGTAAGTTTCAGTATAGTAATCAGTCAAAGCAACTATATGGAGAAGCTATTCAACAATATAAAGCAGATTTAATAAATCTGATGAAAGCACAAAAAGATGAACTTAAACAGAATTTAAAAAAACAGAGGATGGATCTGAAAAATAAGTTGAAGGAAATAGAGGTTACATCTTTGGAGGATGATATACGTGAAAGTAAGTTAAATGAGAGTATGGAAAGCTTAGAAATTAGAATTATGGATTGGCTTAAGGATCAGTTAACATCTTTGTCTAACTCTCTAAAAGAAGAAAATATGCTGATGGAAGAACGTTTAAAAAGAGAAATAGAAGCACTTCAGAGGTATAACGAAAAGGAATAGGTGAAGTTAATTATATAAAGGTTTGGGACATTTAGAAGGATTGGTAAATAAGTGAGTAAGTTATTCTCAATCTATGGTTATGAATTAATTCATTATCAATGCCGATTGTTAAATAGGGTCACCGTACAATTTATTTTCTAATAATTTCACGTGAATACATCACGTTTAAAAGGGGCTGGAACAAAACCCGAGTAAAATAAAAATTCGTGGGACGACATCTTAATGTGGAGTCCCAATATTTTTTTATGATTAATTTCAAAATTTAATATAAACAAAAAGGATCCCCTTTGATAGAATTAAAATGGTTTTGCCTTTAGATTTAGAAATAAAATTGGATAAGGATGATATTGCTTCACCGTGCATGATATGGTTGAACAATACCAGATGATGCGTTTACTAGTTTTTCGCATGACACAGGCTGCCCCGCTTATTACCCCAAAATGATGATGAAAATTATTCTATGTGCTTATACGCAATCGGTGTTAATATTAATAACGATATAATAAATTTTGTAAACCATGCTATGTATTTTGCTCTCCATAAGAATGGGCAAGTATTGTCCCTCATAGTCTTGAAGTTACCACCACTATCTGTATTTGGCATTTAATGAATGCTATATATGGCAGTATATTTTTTGAATAAAAAAGAGAGCCAAAATATGCAGAAGTGAATTAGAGCTTGCAAATTTTAGACTCATTAATATTACTATTTATTGTGGATAGCACCCAATTGCACTACCTAATCTTTGCACGTTGTACTGTGCAATAACAATAAAACAAAAATAAGCGAAAGTTGATAAACACATCCGCTTATTTCTATATCGTTATTTATGCATTGTTACAATAATCTCTATACTGTCCAAAAAAATCGTTTATATATTATTTTAGTATAAAATTAGAATAACTAATATGTCTCAGCCTGCTCGAATAGGTTATCGAAGACATTATAATATAGTATTGTTTACTAAAAAATTATTATTTACAAGGTTACATTCCTTTATTTCTTTACATTAAAATTTTTCTCAAGATCATTAAATAATTTAAATACCATCACTCGTTCACCTGTACGAGAGCTTATATCAGTATGGAAACTTTTCACTTCTTCTCCCGTAATAGTTAATATAATATCCTTAAGATCTTCTATACCTGATTCAACTAATTCCGAACGAGTTTTCTTTATAGTTAACATTCCCTCTTTTGTTTCACAAACGCTATATTCAGCTGGTGTTAAAATACCTTTTAGAATTACAATAATCATATCTCTTAATATATCTGTCTTAACTGATACAGACCCCCGCCCAAGAAAATCCTTTTCCCATTGAGTAATTGCCTTACTTATCTCAGATTCATAAGAACCCTTAGATATTTTCATATATACTACATCTCCTATCAAACCAAAAAATTGGTTTATTCCATATGCTTTTAAGTCTTTATGTCGCTTTTCATCCTTATAAAATAAAGCAAAGCGCCAGTCGTCAATCCTGAATTCGAAAGTCTAAGATGCATGCTATATTGACAAAATTGATTATTTTAGCCATCCATTAATAATCCCTCATAACATAACCTTCATATACACCTTCAATATTTAATTCAATTTCACTGTTTATTGAGACTTCAATAATTTTAGATAATATGTTTTCGTCCATAATAGAGTGTATATGCAAAAAATTGATGCTACCTAAATAGGTTTCCTCAACTTCCTCATAAGATTTTAAATTATAAAATCAATTGCTTTTCTAATTATCTTTTTAATACATTCCATATTTGCACAATCAAACATACTTTATTTCTTCTTTTGTTGCAATTACAAAATCAGTTAAATTAGAGTCCATTAATTTTTCCTTTCAGTAAATATGAAAACTAGTATAGAGCTAAATGATTTATTGCTCCTAGCTTCTAATTCTTAAGGAAATGACAAGTGATGATCAGGTTAGGTTTGACACTGTTTTATTAGTAGGAACCTCCACAATTGAGAATTTTCCATCATAATTATTTATTATTAAACCTCGAACTTTAAAATGTGACGGAACTAATGGATGATGACGAATGATATCAACACTTTTTTCGATATTGTCACTACCATTTTCTTTTCCATTTAGCCATTCATCGACCGTACCACCTGAAAATTCAGGCTTACTATTTTGAAAAAGATAATCTAATGTTTGTATTTTGTTTTTCGTTGATTCAAGTTGAGTTGATACATTAACTGTGGAAGTCCTCTTATCTTTTGTTCCTACTACAAAAATTTCCTCAACATTTTCCTGATAAATCGCAATGATAATAGACCTCATTATATCTCCATAAGGATGTAAGATTACGGAGCCATAGCTTTGTATAGTCAGCATGTTTTCTGCTCGAATATTCGTTACTTCTCGTAAAATAGGCTCCAACCCGTTTTCCATGTCCGTTAGAAATAGTGCTTTTTTATTTTTATCTAAATTCATATAGTACACTCCTTCTTTATGTTTATAAATTGTTATTTAAGTAGCAAATAGTTGTTAGTAGTTACCAATTTACCCAGCGTCCATCTGGATCGACACTAGCAAGTCGAACCCATCCATTTTGAACTTTTTCTCGAAATACTGAATCATTATTTAATAACCGTTTTACATATTCGCTAGGTGCTTGGATGACAATCAGCAAACGAAGAGGAGAATGATAAACCTCGTGATCTGATTGCATGACTGATTGCCAAGGTAGTCCAGCTAACAAGTCACTTGCATTCCCCTGCATAACACCAAGACCTGCTGTAACGGTTTGAGTTGCTTTATTTCCACTACCATAATAGTGAGGTGCGACCGTTGAAGCGTAATATTGAAGATTAATCCATTGGCTCACCGTTCCTGGTCCTGCAATGATGTTAGCTAGGAGATCACCACTTTCATCCTGATTCCAATCATAATTATGAAGGAAGGCTCTACCTTCCAAGTCACAATCCTGAGTTAGTTCACGTTGGCCGATAATAAAAGCGGCATTACGAGCTAATCCCCATTCCGGACGTATCTCACTCCAATCTTCCGCAAATCGGTGTGCCTCAGCCTTAGGATTTTTAAGTTCCTTTTTAAAATTCGGTAATTGGGCTAGACGTTCTGCATTTGCATTACGACTCACTTTCGGCATTATAGCTTCGATACGGTCAAATGCTTCCTGTGCAGCTTCGGAAAGTTCAGGAACATAAATCCAATGTAATTCATCCACTGTTGTTTTATGCTCAGCGGCTACGAAAACGGTGTCCTCAGGAATTTCAATTCCTTCAGAAGAAAGTTCCTTTCTTACCTCTGGAAGGTTGCATAAAGCGGCTAAGGCCCTAGCATTGAATCCACCTGCCGCTCCACCGCACGCACCACATTCAAGAGCTGCAGCATAAGGATTGTTGGTACTTTTACTACTATGTCCGCATATTACGATTAATGGTGCGAAATTCTTTGTTAACCCCATCATTTTCAAAGCTTGACGAGCATAATTCACTTTTTCTTCGTCAGAAAAACCAACAGGTATCTCCGCTTCTGGATGATGAACATGATTAAGCGAGAGCGTTGTATTAGGTTTGCGTAACCAAGTCTCACGAAGGTTACGAATAAAACGATCTGCTCTTCTTGGTACAAAGCTACGTGATACCATTTGGAGACTAAGCCAAGGTCCACTTAGCTCAGGTAAAAGTAAGCTAGCAAGTACATTCTGTTTCATCGTTTTAAATGTATAGCTTAAGGAAGTAACTGCCTGCTTACGTTGTTGATATAATTTGAGTTCATTTTCATCAGCAGTCTCTTTTATTTTATGTTGAGGCTTTAGTATAACCGGCAAGGAAGAATGGCTATGATCGCTACCAAGTTCACTAGTTGCTATCGGTAATCCAAAGAAACCAGCAATTCCAATCGTTTCAAACGGACCTTCTTTTTCAAGTTGACGACGAAAAGGTTCTGATCGTACATCAATGCAGAATGCAAATTGAGCTAGTGCAGATTTTTTGTCGATGATCTTCCGTTGTTTAGAGATAATCTGCTGACTTAATCGATCTGTGTGTGTTTGTTCCCAAGCTTCTAACCAAAGTTTCCTGCGAAGCTTCTCATCAAAGCTGTAGGCAAATGATAAATATTCGTTTTGTTCAGCGGCAGACATCTGTGACCATTCCTTGATTGTAAGGTCCCCCCAATGGATCCACGCTGCTATAAGGGGAGCAATCGAAACTTTTTTCTCAGGTCGTTGATTGGTCAACTGTAGATAAGGCTTTAATAGAGCCCACTCCATGGAAATTCGAACTGCTAAATATTCTGTTAGGAGTGAATGTTCATGGCTTGATTGTCGGGAGCGCCAGAGCATCATTCCTGCCCACCCAGGTAAGGAGAGCAAATGACCTTCAAGATAAGTCTGTATTTCTGAATTAGGGATTTCTAGCGCGAATAACGCTTTTTTTAAAGCCATATGTGCCTCTTTTGGCCAACCTTTTAAACTTTTACGTTGAATTTTATTAAGTGCCGGATCATATTGAATAAGACGCTGCCACGCACGATAGAAACCTTCATCACGATTTGGCATTGTCCAACCTGCCTGTGAGTCATCAAGGTATAATTTACACCACTTGATGACATGATGATCGAGAATATTGACTAACCTTTCACCATCTTCATTCGCTATATTCGAACTTATTGGTTGGATTAAAAAATTATCGATACGATCCGTATTCAGTCCACTAAATTCATCTGCCAATTTCTCCAGTTTAAGTGATGATAAAAGGTTAGAAGGTAATGGATCTAATTTTAGTGCAGCATGACAAAATCGCTCTGCCACGTTCCGTGGGATATTAAAGGAATGGGAATCAAGCCAATGCTGTAGACCCATTTTCACAAAAGCTTCATCAATCTCACCTTTACTCTTTGCCGAAAGGATCATAGAGGCACTAGGGTAGATATCAATATCACGAGTATTATTTAACCAACCTGCAACCTGTTCAAAAGATTGCTTTTCAAGTCCCGTCCACGGATTACGTGCTGCAAATGCAGAAATTGGCCAAAGTGGTGCAATTACTTGACTAGCAGATTCTATTAAAACGCTAATATTACTTTCTTGATGATTAATATTTGTATCTTGCTTTTTTACATTTTCTTTCGTTAATACAGATGTTCCGTTCATCACCGATTACCTCCTTGAGATAAATATTGTTTAAGGTAGTTTGGATGACTTTCTACTAACTTTGGTTTTGCTTCACCTAATCGTACTAACCAAAGATAAAGTATTGCGAAGGAAACAGAAGAACGATTACGAGCAACCCATGTACCCATCGCAATACCAAATAATAAGAGACATACGACAATGATGACAACTGACATTGGAGGTTGAACACTTTGGAAAACGGTTGTGCGTAACCACTCATAGAAGAGATTATGAATGATAAAATAAACAATGGCTGCTCCTCCTAAAAATGATAAGCCAACAATTCGACCAATTCTCCCCTTTCCAAAAGCTACGAGCTGTGTCCAAGAAACGGACAATGACCACCCTAAGATTAACGCACTAATCAATTGATACCCCTCTAAAGGAGCCATGAGCCAATAAGCAATCCCTATAACTAAGGCTAATGTCCGACCTGCCATGATCCATAAATAGGATGACCTTTCATTAACGGGAGTCGATACTTCGAAACGACGTACTGCCGAACCAGCCTGTAAAAACAGCGTAGCTTTGAACAAACCATGTAAGATAAGATGAATAATGGCTGCTACATACGCACCTAACGCACATTGAATGAACATAAACCCCATTTGCCCGATCGTAGAGCCTACTAACTGACGTTTATAGTCAACCTGTACTAAACTAATTCCATATCCAATCAATACAGAAAAACTTGCAAGAATAAGTAAAATAATCGAAGCTATATCACCATTAAAAAGAGGAGAAAATCGAGCTAGCATAATCCCACCTGCATTTACTAAACCTGCGTGCATAATCGCTGAAACAGGAGTTGGAGCAACAACAGACTCAATCAACCACCTTTGGAAAGGCCATTGGGCCGCAGGAATTATCACTGCTAATACAATCAATAAATTAACCCCTGTTCTCTCCCATGCTCCAAGTTGAGCTAAACTTTCATTTGTTAGAATTAATGATAACTGCCATTGACCTGTGACTTGAAAAAGCCAAATTATCGCAAATAATAATGAAAACCAACTTAATATAAATAATCGACCAGAAACCTTGGCTGCTTCACTTGCTACTTTCCATGCATGGTTTAACCTTATAAGTAAGGTTAAACCGACGAGAGTCGCTCCCCAAGATATGACCATCAAACGGAGATCAGCACTTAAACATGTAATTGAAGCAGCACCTGTAGTGAAAGTAAAAAGCGTAAAATACTTTCGATAAGAACGATCTCCCATTAAATAACGTACAGAAAAACGCTGAATGATCAATCCAATTGTAAGAACAAAGAAAACCATTAACCAAGCTAAGGAATCTAGGTACCAAAAACCATCGCCTCTATTCCCACTGTTATTAGTGAGAGCCAATAAGGAAACTAAAGATGGTAAAGCCACGATACCGATATGAATACGAACAAAACTTAATGGTATCCGTGGGTGTAAAAACAAAAGGCCACTAAGTCCAGAAATAACAAGCATAATAAAAAATAATGATAACAATGATGATGAACTCAAAGAACCTAACACAAAACATTCTCCCTTCTAAACGGCGTTAACACATTAAAAATTACTTTTAGAAAAGGCCATATATCTTTCTAAAAAGTTATACATTTTATTTACTCCATTACGATTATTGAATAAATTTATACTTACTCAATAAAAAAACCGACAACTTCAAAACTTCAATGATGATTTAAAATCATTGAGTCTTGAAAATTGTCGGTTTTACTTCAACTAACTTCAACAAAGTTTTTTGAAGAACTACCTTTTTATACGTCATATTACTTTATGTTACTCTTTCCCTTTATATTAGGGTACTTTTTCATCCAGTCAATATTAAATATTAAAAGAATGCTAAAGGCCTAATTATTTAAATAGGCAAAAATAAACATCTGCCGATTATTAAGTTAAGTATAAGATATGCCAAATTTTAAATATTGTCAACAAGAAAGTCCCATAAACTATTTCAATGAAATTCAACTTAGTTGTTGGAACACGGAGAATGAAGTATCAATTTCTTCTCTTATAAACAACATATTTAACGTATTAGTTAATACATTCCTTTACAAACTCATCAAAAAAAGTTGTTTGTTGCACAGTATGTGTCTACTACGCAATATAAGAGTTACTCCCACAATACGGCTTGTTTGTGGAAGACTGACCTTATTTGAAATCAACCCAATTTATATACCAACTATAATAACATTTTTGATTTCAAAAACTATGGCAAGGAGGTACATATCACTAGAGGGTGTAATCAAATAATAGATGGACTACTACATCTATATTTCATCAGTCAGCCCGCAACACATGTAGTGAACTGATCTTTTCTTTCCATCCCTTCATCCATGCCAGTAATTTATTTGATCCCAAAATAGGCTCTAATTTAGTTCATTATCCTGCATCATTTTGCAAAGTAGATAAAAATAAAAAACCCTTTAAACGTTGATACAACAACATTACAAGGGCTTTTTGTGCATTACTTTGCAATCTAAAAGGATTAACGAGAGTAGAATTCAACAATAAGCGCTTCGTTAATTTCAGCTGGAAGTTCTTCGCGCTCTGCATAGCGAGTGAACGTACCCTCTAATTTATCAGCATCAAATGTTAAATATTCAGGGATGAAGTTATTTACTTCCACTGCTTCTTTAACAATATCAAGATTCTTAGATTTTTCACGTAGGCTGATAACTTGACCTGGTTTTACCATGTATGATGGAATATCAACGCGACCACCGTCTACAGTAATATGACCATGATTTACAAGCTGACGTGCTTGTCTGCGTGTACGAGCAAGACCTAAACGATATACAAGGTTATCTAAACGAGAGTCAAGCAAAATCATGAAGTTTTCGCCGTGAATACCTTTCATTTTACCAGCTTTGTTAAACAACGTACGGAATTGACGTTCGTTCAATCCATACATAAAGCGAAGCTTTTGCTTCTCTTGTTGTTGTAAACCAAATTCTGAGATTTTCTTGCGTTGGTTAGGTCCATGTTGACCAGGAGCGTAAGGGCGTTTATCTAATTCCTTACCAGTTCCAGTTAATGAAATGCCAAGACGACGTGATTTTTTCCATACTGATCCAGTATAGCGAGCCATAAGACATTTCCTCCTTTTTATTTTATTTGCATAAAACAAAAAGCCGTGTTCCTAATCACCTGACCATGATGTTTTCATGTATCATCGCTCCAGCAGCTAAGAGTTACGCGATACACCTCATTACAGAGGAACAACATGCATACAAGTGTTGGTTCACTAAGGCTACTTAATTATTTTACACAAAGACTAGTATATAATTTTTAATGAATATAGTCAACCATAAATAAAATTTGGAAAAATTATCAACTTCATATAGGAAAAATGAACTATTTCATATATAATAAAACTATAAAATAGTTCATTGGACTCATTGATGATAATGAATAAGAGGTGATAAATGATGAAAGACAGAGATTTGATTCAAGGGAACCTGCAGCAGGCATACTTTCAAATTACCTCTAATCTATCCCATCTCTCTTATGAAGAAAGTCTACATAATATGATAAAAGCGATCAAGCAGGTATTGCATCTAAAATGGGTAGGTGTATATCACTATCTACGTTCAACTAATTCGTATCACATTCAGTTGATGGACCCTTCAAATGAAATAAACGTATTAAACCAATTACCATTGAATGCTATATCAAATGATAATCAGTTTGGAAAGTGCATAATTGATCGATCTTCTGTATTTTATTTAAAGCTAAAAGATAGAAATTTTTCCAAGGTATTAGTGTGTTTTAAAGCATTTCAAATCGATCCTACTATACTTGCGATTGTTCAATCAGAATCTCAGAGGTTGATAATGCAATTGGATCAATATTATCCACATCAAATAAACTACCCGTTTTTATATGATCTTTCCATTTGTATATTTACCATGAAACGGAAATCTTCCATCTTAAATGAAGTCATTGATGCAATTCGTGAAATATATCCAACCCATTCGCTACACTTATTACTCGCACATGATACGGAAGTTGATTATAATTTTTCAGTAAAGTCGATGGCGTATACGGATGATAGTACAAATGGTTTTGGATCTAAAGCGTTCATGACTGAGGAGGTTCAAATCGAGAAAAGAAAAGGAGGTGCAGGTGAAAAATTATATGTTCCTCTAACGGGAAGGCAAGGTGTGTATGGTGTTATCCAATTGATTTCAAAAAGCTGTGATGTATTCGCGAAAAGCGATGTAGATTTTATAACACATATTGCTCAAACAGCTGGAAAAGCAATAGAAAACGCAAGTCTACTCGAAAATGCAAATTTGCTGATCGCGGATTTAAAACTAATTAATGAAGTTACACATCAATTGAATTCCAATTTAAATTTGACTGATATTACAGAATTTGTTCGAAAAAAAATCAAAGAGGTATGTCGTGCTTCGGAAATAGGTTTTATTTTTCAACGGTCTGATGGATCGTATGCTGATGTTCTAACTGCGAGCACTGCCTACTTTAAAAAAGAAGAAAATCAGAGTCTAGTGGATAAATTACTGAAGGATATCGTTCATCCAACATTTTATGGGAAGTTTGAATATATTCCAACATTTCCTTATCATTCGCTTATGATTATTCCGTTGCGACAAGACATCCATACATATGGTCATGTTGTGATTATGCATGAAGCGTCCTATTTCTTCTCGTTTGAAGTGTTTAAATTATTGCAATCATTGATTCAACATTGCTCTTTAGCACTCGCTAATGCTATCTTAAAAGAGGAATTGGAAAAAGCGGTTATCACAGATTACTTAACAAAATTATATTCGAGGAATTATTTAGAAAAAGTTGTCATAAATCAAATGAAAACAGCTAGAATGGGCTCATTAATTTTATTTGATATTGACGATTTCAAACGAATTAATGATACATACGGTCATCATGTTGGAGATGAAGTACTTAAACAAGTGGCTGATGTAATAATGAGGTTTTCTGAACAAGATGCTATTCCTTCCAGATGGGGAGGGGAAGAATTAGCCATATACACTCCTAACCTATCAATTGATGATGCGGTCCAAATAGCTGCAGGCATTCGTGAGCAAGTAGAGGAACGGACTAATCCAACTGTAACACTATCTTGTGGCGTTTCTTCTTGGTCAGAGGATTTCGATGATTCCGTAAGTGAGCTTTTTATTCGTGCAGATAAAGCACTATATGAAGCGAAGCATAGAGGGAAAAATAGTGTAGTGAAGCGTGTAAAAGATAGATAAGTTCTTATAAATGGAAGAATTAAATCGGCTGGGCTTTCCGCACAGCCGATTTCCAGTTATGATCTATTATTAGGTATACTTAGGGTAAATAAGTTTGTAATGCATGAACAAACTTTTCTAAATATTCCTGATCAATTTCATCAAAGCGATCCATCATCGGACTGTCAATATCAAGAACACCGTAAACCTTATTATCTATAATGATAGGGACAACGATTTCAGATTTGGTAGCACTATCGCATGCGATATGACCAGAAAAATTATGAACGTCAGCTACCCGTTGGGTTGATTGCTCTTTAACAGCAGTTCCACAAACACCTTTTCCATAACCAATACGGATACATGCTGGTAATCCTTGGAACGGACCTAACACAAGCTCATCTTCTTTCCATAAGTAAAAACCAACCCAATTTGTATCGGAAAGAAATTGATTTAATAAGGCTGATGCGTTGGAAAGTATGGCAATAGCATCCGTTTCATCTTCACTTAATGCTTGCAGTTGACGAATTAATAACTCATAATCTTTTAGTTTATTTCCAGAATATATACTTGTTTGGAACATTTAGATTTTCCTCTCTCTTTAGTATTTCGACATGTATGATAAATATTGTCGAGCGAAAATTGCAGGATAAATCATCTCTATGTCGTAATGGAGATGTAAGGAGTTGAATCGTATGAAGACTAATCTCTCGAAACAAAAAGTAATAGAAGCAGCTTCCGCATTATTTTTTCAAAAAGGATTTCATGGCACTTCTGTTCGGGATATTGCGGAGAAGGCCAATGTTAATGTTTCGCTTATTAGTTATTATTTTAAAGGAAAGCAAGGGCTGCTGGAATATGCGGTTACGGACTATTACGAAAAATATCTTGATACCATGGAAGAAGCGTTAGAGCATTATCAAGACTTACATGCTTTGGATCAGTTAAAGGAATTAATTTTCATCATTATACAGTATAAACAAAGTAATCATCAATTCTCTTGTTTTATACATAGAGAATTGTCGCTAGATTCTGTATTCGTTAGAGAGATGGCTGTGACCTATTTAGCGAAGGAAAATTATTTTATTAGCAGGGCATTTTTTAGTGTACTTGATAAACAGCATTCATCAATTAATGATCGAAATTATTTATTAATGCAGTTAAAAGGCATGCTAATTACGCCATATATTATGCATAATGAATGGAAAAATCATATTATTGGTGATGGTTCGCATGATTTATTCGTTACAAATTATGTAAAGACGATTCATCGATGGTTGGACTTTTTAGTCGAGGTTTCAGGTGAAAAAATAGCTGAGGATGCACATGGCAGATGATGTCGCGATTTACTAGTGAAATAGGCACGCTGACGATTGTCGTACAATACTATACAATCACTTGCTAATTTTTATTATGTATAAATGAGTACGGACTTGCCTATAGCGTGTAGAATAAAAAATTGGCTGAAACCCCAATTTATTTGTATTTTTTTAGCAAAAATTGTGTTTAACATGGTATTATTATAATTAGATTATTATTAGCGACGATTATTTTATTTTTGTAAACGTCCATCCTCTTTAGGAATTTAGTTGGGAGGCATTTTATGGCATACATCATAGGCATTATACTAATAGTTATAGCACTTATTATTACAGGACTTATCTTACGAAAAAGGGTATATGATGTTGTTGATCGTTATGAAGCCTGGAAAATGGACATTATGGGTCGAAACATCGCTTCAGAGCTCTCCCGTATAAAAATATTAAACTTATCAGGGGAAACACAAGATAAATTTGAAGCGTGGAAGGATCAATGGGAATATATAGTAACAAAAGAGCTTACTGATATTGAAGAACATTTATTTGATGCAGAAGAAGCGGCGGATCGATATCGGTTCTCGAAAGCTAAAAAAATCCTGGCTAAAGTCGATCAGATATTGCAATCCGTGGAAAAGGATATAGAGAAGATTTTAATGGAAGTAGAAGAACTGCTTGAATCCGAAGAGTCCAGTAGAAAAGAAATAGAGCATGTTGAACCTACAGTAAAGGCGTTACGTAAACAGCTTTCGCAAAACAGATATCAATATGGAAAAGCGGAAGCCTATTTTGATAAAAAAATGGATGAACTGGAAGCACAGCTAACTAATTATCATCAACTTGTCGAGAATGGAAATTATATAGAAGCGAAGCAGCTCGTCGATCAATTAAAGCTATCTGTGGATAGCCTAGAGGGAGAGTTAGATGATTTTCCACAATTATATAAATCATGTAAGCAGGAATTACCTAGTCAGTTAGATGATTTATATACAGGTTTAAAGGAAATGAAAAATGAAGGTTATCGTGTGGATCATCTGGCTTTTGAAAAAGAAATACGCAAATATCAGGAAAGACTTTTACATATAGTTGGCGCTATGGAAAGTGGTGACTTTTCTGAGGCAGAAGGTGCCATAGAGGAGATAGATGGACGGATAAAGGAAATGTATCAGCTGCTCGAAAAAGAAGCAATAGCTAGGAATTTTGTGGAAACAAAAGTTCCGACCTATCAGAGTACGTTAAAGGAAATTACAGACACATTTGCTGGTACTAAAGCGGATGTTGAGCTATTAAAGAAGGCTTATTATTTTGAAGATAGTGATATGGAGAAGTATTTAACATTAGAAAAGGCAATCGGAAAACTAAACACGCAATTTGAAGAACTACTAGATAAAATCGAGAAAGAGAAATCTCCACACACAAAGCTACGTGATGAGTTAGAAGCTGGCTTTGTGCAAATTGAAGAGCTAAAAGAAAAACATGAAGCGTTTAAAAAGCGCATTCGTAATCTTCGTAAAGATGAGCTTGAGGCGAAGGATAAGTTGACGGAAATGCGAAATCAGTTGTATAGTATTCAGCGTAAGCTCAAGAAAAGTAATGTTCCTGGAATTCCAAGTAATATATGGAACTTAATAGAAACAGCCGGAGAAAAAAATCAACGTGTGATGAAAACATTGGAAAAACAACCGCTAGATATGGCAGAGGTGCAACAAGCTTTAAATGATGCGAAGAATGCTGTAGAGTATTCCATGGAACAAACAGATCTTATGTTGGAACAAGCTTATTTAACGGAGCAGGTTATCCAATATGCGAATAGATATCGTAGTCAGTATCCATTATTAGCTGCAAAGCTAGCCGAATCAGAACGGTTATTCCGAAATTACGAGTATGAACTATCGTTGGAGCATGCAGCTAAAGCAATCGAAGAAGTTGAACCTGGCGCGCTAAAACGAATTGAGGAATATCAAGAGGTATTGAATTAAGTAAATAGGACTTAATAGAAAAAGGATATTATATAATATCCTTTTTTCTAAGCAAAGAAATTAATTAAAGAAGGCTGCTTGGTATAATTCATCTAGGAAGTTAGGAGTTAGTTGAATGATTTATTTAGATAATAGTGCTACAACAGTGCCTGATCCAGCAGTATTAAAAAGTTTTGAACAAGTATCTACTACTTTTTTTGCCAATCCATCATCTATCCATCCCTTGGGAGGAGAGGCAGAAAAACTTTTAATTCAAGCTAAGAAACAGGCTGCTGAAATTCTACATGTAGCGGAAAATGAAATTATATTCACTTCTGGAGGTACAGAAGGTAATAATATTGCTATTAAAGGTATTGCTTTAGAGCATCAAAACAGGGGTAAACATATTATCACCACTCAGGTTGAGCATCCTTCCGTAGATAATGCCTGTAAAAGCTTGGAAAAATTAGGCTTTGAAATAACATATCTACCAGTGAATAGGAATGGGGTGATTGCCTTATCTGATCTAAAGCAAGCGATAAGAAATGATACCATTTTAATTAGTATTATGCACGTGAACAATGAGCTAGGTTCGGTCCAACCTATAGCAGAAATCGGAAAAATTGCAAAACAATATCCAAAATTATTTTTCCATGTCGATTATGTCCAAGGGTTAGGGAAAGTTCCATTAACCTTAAGAAATAGTGGAATAGATCTTTGTACGATGTCTGGTCACAAAATTCATGGTTTAAAAGGAACTGGCTTATTGTTTGTAAAGAATGGAACAACTCTTTTTCCGTTATTTCATGGCGGAGAACAGGAGCAGGCGATACGTTCGGGAACGGAGAATTTAGCTGGAGCAGTTTCGATAGTAAAAGCCTTACGCTTAATCATGGAAAAGGAACGCTTATACAAGCAGAGGTTATATGAATTACAACGTTTTCTTCGTGAGGAACTGGAAAAAATAGAAGCTGTTAAAGTAAATACGCCTATACATGCGGCACCGCATATTATTAATTTTTCGATACCAGGGATTAAACCAGAGGTAATGATACACATGCTCAGTGAAGAAGAAATTTATATATCAACAAAATCAGCTTGCTCTTCTAAAAAGTCAGATGAAAGCAAAATTCTCGCGGCTTGTGGGTTTTCTGATGATAGAGCAGTATCTGCATTACGAGTAAGTCTTTCTTATCAAAATACAGAGGAAGAATTAACTAATTTTATTCACGTACTGAAAGAGAAAATTCAACAATTTAAAGAAGTAATGGAGTAGATAACATGCAATATGATCATATTTTAATACGCTACGGAGAAATGGCGTTAAAGGGTAAAAATATAAAACAATTTATTATCCGTCTACAAGAAAATATTCAACATAAATTAGCTGCATTTCCAAACATAAAAGTAAAACGAACACAAGGGAGAATGTTTATTTTACTAAACGGTCATGATCCTGAGCCAATTATCGAAAAATGTAAGAATATCTTCGGAATTCAAAGTATGAGTTTGGCAATTAAGGTGGAGAATGATCCCGATAAAATAAAAGAAGCCGCTTTATATGCTTTAAAAAATGCTACAAATGTAAACACATTTAAGGTATCTGTGAAGCGGATTAATAAAGATTTCCCCATTGCTTCACAGGAAATGAATCAAGTATTAGGTAGACATTTATTAATCAATACGAATGAAATTAAAGTGGATGTGCATCATCCTGATTTAGAAATTAAAGTCGAAATAAGACTAGAAGCAGCTTATATTACGTCAAGTGTTATTCAGGGACTTGGAGGTCTTCCGGTAGGCACATCTGGTAAATCACTATTATTACTTTCAGGTGGTATTGATAGTCCTGTTGCTGGCTACCTAGCAATGAAGCGAGGGGTGCAGATTGAAGCTATTCATTTTCATTCACCGCCATTTACAAGTGAACGTGCAAAGCAAAAAGTTCTGGACTTAGCTAAACAATTAACAAAGTATGGTAAATCGATTCAAGTGCATATCGTACCGTTTACCAAACTCCAGCAAGAAATTTTTCGAGAAATGCCTGACGGTTATGCAATGACAATCATGCGGAGAATGATGATGCGTATAAGTGAACGGGTGTGTGTGAACCAAGAGATCTTATCGTTGACTACTGGTGAAAATCTTGGACAAGTAGCGAGTCAAACCATGCAAAGTATGAATACAATTAATGAAGTAACTAACTATCCGATTATTCGACCATTGATAACAATGGACAAAACAGAGATCATTAACATATCAAGAGAGATTGGTACCTACGACACGTCTATTTTACCTTATGAGGATTGTTGTACGATATTTGTACCTAAGTCGCCAAAAACGAAACCAAAAAGAGAAAAAGCAAATTTGTTTGAATCGAAGAAGGATTTTACAAAATTAATGGATGAAGCAATTGCTGGAATAGAAACGATAAAAGTATCAGCACGAGATACAGAGACCAAGTTTGATGGTTTGTTCTAAGGAAAGGCAGAAGACTGGATTATTAATGTCTGACCATATCCCTTAATTTGTCAGGAACTACCATTTAAAAATATGTATGCTTTCTCTCCTTTGTACACATTCTATAAGTACCAAGGAGGTGAGTTAACATGGCAGCAAATAATTCTTCAAATCAATTAGTAGTCCCTGGTGTTCAACAAGCTCTAGATCAAATGAAATATGAGATTGCTCAGGAATTTGGTGTACAATTAGGACCAGATTCAACATCTCGTTCCAACGGTTCTGTTGGTGGTGAAATCACTAAACGTCTTGTTCAAATGGCTGAACAACAATTTGGTGGAACAAAATAACTTAAATTAAATAGTTAAAATGGCTATAGGGCTATCCGGTTTGGGTAGTCCTTTTTAATTGTCTAGGAAATGAAGGAAATTATAATATTTGCCCATATGGATAAATAAGGGTGTGTTGAACTGCGTCCAGCGCCAGTGCCCAGAAACGAGGTGACTTCATGAATCGCCCTACATAAGTCATCATCTGCTCGCAAGCTCACCGTGATTCCTTTATCCCCGTTGACTCGCTCCAGTCGCTTGCGCTTTGTTCTCATTGATAAACCTATTATGACTATAATCCCTCTTGATTCCTATTCAGAAAATAAGTAAGGTATGTATATAACATTTTTCTAATGAAGGAGATCGAAGAAGCTATGGGAACACTATGGTTTGGTGGACCGATCTACACGATGGAACGTGAGGATGTAGTGGTAGATGCTGTATTTACCGAGGAACATCAAATAGTTGCTATTGGAACATATGAATATTTGTATCATACTTATTTTAATCAAATAGATGAAGCAATAAATTTGAACGGAAAAACAATGTTACCAGGATTTGTTGATAGTCATTTGCATATTATTTGGCATGGTGAGAAATTACTTCGGCTTGATCTTTCCCAAATGCAATCAGCCGAAGAAGTATTAGAAGCACTGTTTAACCGAGCTACAAATCTTTCTGAGGGAGAGTGGCTCGTGGGTGAGGGCTGGAATGAAAACCATTGGGATGAACCACTCATTATTCACAAAACTGCACTTGACGAAATTGTACCTCATAATCCTGTCATGTTATCTCGAGTATGCCGTCACGCTATTTTAGCTAACAGCAAAGCAATAGAACTGGCAGGTATTGATACTGTAAATAAAACAGCTAATCCAAAAGGTGGCGTTATTGAACGAGATGATGATGAAGAGACAACGGGTTATTTCTTGGATACTGCTCAGGAATTAATAAAGCAAGCAATGCCAACTGTTTCACAGGCTTATCTAGAACAAGTAATCTCAATCGCTATAGATGATCTTCTTTCAAAGGGCTTAGTTGGAGGACACAGTGAAGACCTTAATTATTTTGGTGGATTTGATAAGACTTTTGGTGCTTTTAAACATGTGTTGGATGGGAAGGAGAAAATATTTAAAGCGCATTTACTCGTCCATCATGAAGTTATGGAAGACATGATTCATGCTGGGCTAGGGTATTTGAAGGGGCCACGTTATGCAGAGCTTGGCGCAGTCAAAATATTTTCGGACGGAGCATTGGGGGGAGGACAGCATGGTTGTCTACAGATTATGCGGATGACATTGGAAACAGAGGTTTTGCAATTCACAGCATACCTGAGTTAGAGGAACTCGTGGCTAGGGCACGTGTCTATCAGTTGCCAGTAGCAGTTCACGCCATTGGAGATCAAGCCGTTTTAGAAATTGCATCCATATTGAGTAAATATCCGTTAGCAACGAATGCTCGCGATCGAATTATCCATGGACAAATTTTAAATAAACAAGCCTTTGAATTACTAAAGGAGCTTCCTGCTGTCGTAGACATCCAACCGACCTTTGTTGCTTCAGATTTCCCTTGGGTAATTGATCGGCTGGGACAAAAACGGCTAGACTTAGCGTATGCTTGGAAATCTATGCTTCAGCACGGAATACATTGTGCTGGTGGGTCTGATGCACCAATTGAGAAAGTGGATCCGTTACTTGGAATTCAAGCTGCGGTTATTCGTAAATCCTCTTTTGATGGAAAAACATACTTACCTAAAGAAGCGCTGACTATATTTGAAGCCGTACAATTATATACGACTGGTAGTGCTTATGTAATTAATCAAGAGAATAGTAGAGGTTTGATTACGGAAGGTTATCACGCTGATTTCACTATTTTGGAGAAAGATATTTTCCAAGTCAATCCAAATGAGATTCACGAAATTGACGTTGCAATGACAGTAATTGACGGGAAAATTGTATATGACAAGAACCTTTCTTCTATTTAATTAGATCGGTTCTTGTCCGTATTATACGTTATATGCTGCTTCACGCTCTAGTTATAAAAACGTACGTTTTACTCTGTCCCAATAGGAGTTATTTTTTAATTTCACGGTTTTAATAACATGGTCACTTAATGTAACAGAAATATCCCTTATATTTCGAATGGAGTATGCTTCATTGTCAAGACCGATAATTGGATAATCATTACCATCCTGCTGGACTGATAACGTTAACTTTCTATCACTATTAAGAACAAAAGAAGAACCCAGGGTGCGATAACGATTATTATTTATGGATGCTAACTCGGTAACTTGAAAACAAGGAATTTTTGGGTCAATGACCGCTCCATTCGTAGATTTATTATAACCTGTACTTCCTGTTGGTGTTGCAACAATTAGTCCGTCCCCTCTGAAGGTTTCGAAGTGAATGTCATCAATAAACACATCCATAACGATGGATTTAATAATAGTCGAGCGGACACTAATTTCATTAAGGCAATAAAAACTCGTCTCACCATTTAATTCCGCATTAATCACAGGAAAACGACGAACTTCCATTTCTTCATATTGGATTGTCTTCAACATTTCATCAACATTATCCATATTAAAATCGCAATATAGACCTGATTCCCCCGAACGAGTTATTCCTGTATAAAGGCAATCTTGACGAAAGCCTGTCTTACGTACAGCTTGTAAGAAAGCACCGTCACCTCCAATACTTACAATAATATTAGCATGTTCGAAATCGTTTACAATTGTAAAACCATTTGACTCTGCTAATTGGTATAGGGCATTTAATTTATCTTCAAGCCCTTGGTCACTTAAATAATAGAAGAAAATATTTTTTCGATCAGTCATATTCTTTTGATACCCTCCCAAATGTGATGACGAGATGCACTTTATACTACTATCTACTTTAAGCTATTAAGCAAAGCAGTATAACCATATTCTATCATGTTTTGTTGCTATTATCCTAGTGGAGTAAAACGAATGATTAAAATAGGAAATTTGAGGAAAAATAGGAACAGCTATGAAACTGAGGTGATGAAAATGTGGGGGTGGGCTATATTTATGATAACCGTGATCGCGATTGCTGTTATCTTTTTATTCTCAAAGCTAATCATTCATGTTCAAGGAGCATATTGCCAAGCAAATACTTCTATAACGATACGGATTTATTGGTGGAAAATTCCGATTATAAGACGAACGATGATGTTAGATGATTTCGAAAGTAACACGCCTGCTATTAATTTTCGTGAATTACCGAGTAAACTTAATGAGGCGCTTCATATCCTACGTCAAGGTCATAAAGCAATTTCGGTTATGCTACAGAAGATGAAATTCAAACAAATGAAGTGGCATACGGTAGGTGGTACTGGTGATGCATCACTTACAGGTATTGTATCAGGAGGTGTCTGGACAGTAAAAGGTGTTATCATAGCATGGCTTCAAGAACATGGGATTTTTAATTGTCATCCAGATATTAAAGTTGTACCACTTTTTCAACAGAAATATATACAATCCGAAATTTATTGTATTGTTTCTATTCGAATAGCACAAGCTATAAGTGGATTTCTTCAAGTCATGAGAATAATGGCTAATAATAAGAAGCTATTGATACATCAAGCACAAATGTATAAAAGGAGTTGATTGTGATGGAAGAGCATCCTATTCAAGGGCTAATGACTACTGCAATGGAAAATTTGAAGGATATGGTAGAGGTAAACACAATTATTGGAGATCCTGTTCAATCTCCGGATGGCAGTGTTATTATACCTGTGTCCAAAGTTGGTTTTGGATTTGCTGCAGGTGGTAGTGAGTTTAATTCTACAAGTAGTCAATCCCAATCCGATAGCAGTAGTGAAAGTGGTGAAGCAACACTTCCATTTGGAGGAGGTAGCGGTGGAGGAGTATCAATTACACCGGTAGCATTTTTGATTGTCAGTGAAAGAGGAATTAAGATGGTTCATTTAGATCATCATACACATATCTATGAAAAAATGATTGATTTTGCGCCACAGGTTGTAGAAAAGGTGCAACAGATAATGAAAGAGTCAAGTCAACAGCAAGGTTCAAAGAAACAAGAAAATAAGAAACCTAAAGAGATGCCTACCCAATATGATATTTAATGGTTGTATAAATGCAACTCATACACCATTCTATAATGTAAGCGTAGCTAATTCCGTTCACAAATATTTCTAGATTTCATAGCCATAAATTATTGGACATGCACCGCTATTCAATTCATAATGAAGAAGGAATACAATTATTTAGGAGGAATGATTCATATGGCAAATGTTACATTCCAACAAGAACCTGTCACACTTGTAGGTAATGAAGTGAAAGTTGGTGATGAAGCACCTTCTTTTAAAGTACTATCTAATGATTTAGAAGAAGTTACATTAACTGATTATAAAGAGAAGGTTAAGCTGATTAGTGTTGTTCCTTCCATTGATACAGGTGTATGTGCAGAGCAAACAAAACGTTTTAATGAAGAAGCTGATCAGATTGAAAATGTTAAAGTTTTAACGGTGAGTATGGATTTACCATTTGCACAAAAACGCTGGGTTAACCAACATGATATTAAGAAGCTTGATACATTGTCAGACCACCGAGATGCTCATTTTGGAAAGAACTATGGTGTTCTTATAGAGGAGTTACGTCTGCTAGCAAGATCTATATTTGTTGTTGACTCCAATAATATAGTTACTTATGTAGAATATGTTAAAGAAGTGAGTAATCATCCGGATTATGATGCTGCCCTGGAAGCTGCCAGACAAGCTAAATAACTCGAACGGAATCTCTCTCAGTAAATGAGGGGGATTTTTACTGTGTGCTACAGAACTTAATTAGCATTATTTTGTACATAGTCCCATTTCCTTTGGTACAATAGAAACGCTCTGAAGGAACGAATGGAGGATGCTATATGGAGAAATCAAATGTCGAAACATTGTATGAATGGATAGATGAAACGACAAATAAGATTCAACAGTATGTTAATGAACCATATCTGGAAAGCTTAGGTTATACGATGGAAATCGTATTTATGCAAGAAGTGCCAGATAATATAGATGAAAGCCTAGCAATCAAATTACAGCAAGCTTTAGTCGAATTAAAAATAGATTCATTCTCAGCTGAGGAAGTAAGAAAAGCTAATCAGCTTGCTATTCTAAAAGGAATGAAAGGCTCTACTCAACAGCAGCATTTAATGACACCAGAAACAGTATCGCTAATGATTGCGTATTTGGCAAATAAATTATTCGATGACGCCGAAAACATTCGCTTGTTTGATCCAGCTGGTGGAACTGGAAATTTAATAACTGCGGTTCTAAGTCAACTACCACAAATCAAAGAAGCATTTGCAAGTGAAGTTGATTCAACGTTAATTCAACTAGCTGTTTGGAATGCGAACTTGCAGAAAAAGAATATTGAGTTTTTCCATCAAGATAGTCTTCGTCCATTTTTATTGGACCCTGTAGATTTAATCGTAGCTGATCTACCTGTTGGATACTATCCAGACGACTTACGTGCGAGTGACTTTAAACTTAAGGCCGATAAAGGTCATTCTTATGCGCATCACTTATTTATAGAGCAAAGTCTTAATTACACAAAACCAGGCGGATACCTTATTCTAGTTATTCCAGAATTTTTATTTGATAGTGATCAATCAGACAAGCTTCAACAATTTATTCATGATTATGCTCATATGGTTGGCATCCTAAGGTTGCCAGAAAGTGCCTTCAAATCTGATAAGCATCGAAAAAGTATCTTAATACTACAAAAAAAAGGACAGCAGACAGCATCTCCTAAACAACCACTATTGGTTAAAATGCCTTCTTTCAACAATACGAGAGCAATGGGAGATATTTTAGGTCAAATAAATAATTGGTTCCAAACGTATAAAAAGGAGTTGAACAGCAATGAGTAATGTATTGGCAATAAACGCCGGTAGTTCATCTTTGAAATTCCAATTAATACAAATGCCAAACGAGCGCGTTCTAGCAAAAGGGCTAGTGGAACGAATTGGTCTAAATGAGTCAGTATTTACAATGGATGTTCAAGGTGAAAAAGATAAATTTGTGGAAGAGATTCCAAACCATGAAGAAGCAGTAAAGAAACTACTAGCATCATTAACGTCTTCTGGGGTCATTACTTCACTTGATGAAATAAATGCAGTTGGTCATCGCGTAGTTCATGGTGGGGAACGTTTTAGTGATTCAGTTGTCATTAACGACAAAGTTATTGAAACGATTGAACAAGTGTCGGAATTGGCACCTTTGCATAACCCTGCAAATTTGACGGGAATTCATGCTTTCCGTGAAATTTTACCGGAGGCACCAATGGTGGCTGTGTTTGATACTGCATTCCATCAAACGATGCCAGAGTCATCTTATCTTTATAGCTTACCATATGAGTACTATAAAGATTATGGCATACGTAAATACGGATTTCATGGTACATCACATAAGTATGTTTCGCAGCGAGCAGCGGATCTGATGGGTCTGCCATTGGAGAACCTGCGCCTTATATCTTGTCACCTTGGTAATGGTGCAAGTATTGCAGCTATTCAAGGTGGTAAGTCAATTGACACATCAATGGGCTTCACTCCATTAGCTGGGGTAACTATGGGAACACGCTCAGGTAATATAGATCCGGCGCTTATCCCTTATATTATGGAAAAAACAGGAAAGTCCGCGGATGAAGTGATTCATGTGTTGAATAAGGAAAGTGGTATGCTAGCTTTATCTGGATTCTCAAGTGATTTAAGAGATATTGAACAGACAGCTCAAGAGAATAAGCGAGCAGAATTAGCTTTAGAAGTATTTGCAGGTCGTATTCATAAATATTTAGGTTCCTATGCAGCGAAAATGTCTGGCGTAGATGCCATTATCTTTACTGCTGGAGTTGGAGAAAATAGTGATGTGATCCGAGAAAAGGTTTTACATGGTCTTGAATTTATGGGGGTTTACTGGGATCAAGCACTCAATAAAGTTCGAGGAAAAGAACAATTTATTAATTATCCACACTCTCCAGTTAAAGTAATCGTAATCCCTACAAATGAAGAGGTTATGATTGCCAGAGATACAATCAGACTTTCACAAATTAGTTAGTTAAAAGGTTTTGGTGTGGTTGAACCATAGCAAAACCTTTTTTATAAAATCATAATGGATGGGAGAGGTATTAATTGTCAGTAAAGGAACATAAGCGTGAAAACCACGTAGTAAATTGCATGATTTTAACTATTAGCGATACACGGACATTGGAAACTGATATGAGTGGAGGGCTTATTGAAGAACAATTGAAGGCGAACGGACATTGGATAAGTGTCAGAGATATTATTAAAGATGATCGAAATGACATTCAAAAAATAGTTACGAGAGCTTGTGTCAATCCCGGTGTTGAAGTAATCATTTGTAATGGTGGAACTGGTATTGCTGATAGAGACGTTACCATTGAAGCAATAAAAGAACTTTTTACGAAAGAAATCCCTGGCTTTGGAGAGATATTTCGAATGTTGAGTTACAAAGAAGATATTGGGTCAGCCGCTATTCTTTCAAGAGCAGTTGCAGGTACTCGAAACCAAACAGTTATTTTTGCACTCCCTGGTTCTACTGGAGCGGTAAAGTTAGCCATGGAAAAATTAATCATTCCAGAATTATCTCATATCATCCACGAATTAAGAAAAGAATCACCACATTAGAAGCGCTTCCAACAATAATGTGGAAGTGCTTCTAATGTAATTGAGGAATATTCTTAGTGATGTAGTGAGTATATCGTTTTAATGTTATATAGTTATCTGACAACTAATACATCACATGAAGCGTATCTTGTTATGCTCTCAGAAACACTTCCTATAAGAAAACGTTCAACAGCATTCATCCCTGTTGCCCCACAGATAATAAGGTCCGCATGAAAGTCATTAGCAATATCTTTTGCAATTTTTACTTTTGGAGACCCATATTCTACACATCGAATTAAATTATCAATACCTGCTGATTTTGCATTGTCTACATAGCTGTCTAATAATTCCTTAGCATATTCCTCTGCACGATCTGCTAATGTACGATCATAGGCTTCGGCAGTGGCAAATGTCCGTGAATCAACAACATGAGCTAAAATAATGCGTGCATCATTTCGTTTTGCGATATCTAATGATTTAGTAAAAGCTTTCTCAGATGCTTCTGATCCATCAACTGCTACTACAATATTCTTATATTCCATATAGATCTCCCCTTTCATATAAATTATATACCCGTATTTTAAGGACAACAATCAAAATTTGCCACTTTTACTAATTAAATTTTAGAGAGTGTTGCAGTATTGTGGACATACTATAAATGGGGGTGATTAGATTGTCCAAAGAGAAGCGTGATAATCAGCCACAAAACATTTTTGAGGATGAAAAAGGTGTTGCGGCTGTACAGAATCAGTTAAATGAAAGTTACCAAAGTGGTGTCATTGAAGAAAGGCACAATAATAAGGGAATCTACACGTTTAATAATCGTAAAAATTAAAGTGGAGAATGAGGCTGAGACAAAAGAATGAAGAAACAATAAAAAACGAACGATGATTAGTTGATGAAATTAATCATCGCTCGTTTTTTGATCAGAATCATTCATTTAGCACCTGAAATAAGCGAGACTCCGGCGGGAACAGCACGAGTCCGAAGATTCACGTGGTAACGTGTTTTTCTTTACCAAGTTAGCTGAGGCCGTGCCCGTGGAAAGCGCGTATAGTTTCACAGTGTGGCGATGATCCTCCTATTGATAACATGATTATTCGTATTTTGAGTAAAGAAGTTGTGTTTTGTCAGCCTCATTTCCCTTTTACTTTGAGAAAAAATTTGGTACTGTTACAATATACGTATATGAAGTATGAAAGTGCTTTCAAAAAAGTGTTATATTAGAGAATTGGAGGTAGTTAAATGAATATCGGTGTTCCAAAAGAAATAAAAAATAATGAGAATAGGGTTGCTATGGCGCCTTCTGGTGTCCTAACTTTGAAAAATGCCGGTCATACTATTTATATTGAGACAGAGGCTGGTTTAGGTTCTGGATTCACGGACCAACAATATGCGGAAGCCGGTGCAATTATCGTAGCTACAGCCAAGGAAGCTTGGGAACAGGAAATGGTAATGAAGGTAAAAGAACCACTACCTGAAGAATATGATTACTTCTATGAAGGGCTTATTTTGTTTACATATTTGCATTTAGCAGCGGAACCTAGCTTAACAAAGGCGCTGATTGATAAAAAGGTAACTGGGATCGCCTATGAAACGGTGCAGTTACCAAATAATTCACTACCGCTTCTAACACCTATGAGTGAAGTAGCAGGAAGGATGGCTTCGCAACTTGGTGCTCAGTTTCTAGAGAAGACAAAAGGTGGAAAGGGAATCCTTTTAAGTGGAATACCAGGAGTTAAACGTGGCAAGGTTACGGTTATTGGCGGTGGTGTTGTTGGTACAAATGCAGCAAAAATTGCGGTTGGTTTAGGTGCAGACGTTACAATAATTGATTTAAATCCAGAGCGATTGCGTCAGTTGGATGATATTTTTGGATCATCTATTAATACAATGATGTCGAACCCGCTGAATATTAGTCTCGCTTTAGAAGAGTCGGATCTTGTTATTGGTGCAGTGTTAATACCAGGTGCCAAAGCTCCGAAGTTGGTGACTGAAGAAATGGTTCAAGCTATGACAGCCGGTTCAGTGATTGTTGATGTAGCAATTGATCAAGGCGGAATATTTGAAACAAGTGACCATGTTACTACGCATGATAATCCAACATATACCAAACATGGTGTATTGCATTATTCCGTTGCAAATATGCCTGGAGCAGTTCCAAGAACCTCGACAATTGGTTTAACCAATGTTACTGTTCCTTACGCATTACAATTAGCAAATAAAGGCTATGTAGGTGCATGCAAGGATAACGAGGCGTTATTAAAGGGAATTAATACACTCGATGGGTATGTAACATATCAAGCAGTAGCAACATCTCATAGCTTGGAATACGCGGATCCACATACGCTATTGGATAACTAAAGATAGTAATATAAGAAGATAAGGGCGGTCTCCAAAATCTAACGTAGAATTTGGAAGAAAGCCCTTTTTCAATAAATATGAATATGGAGCCGGTTTAGGTTAATCTAAAAATTACTAAACTTATACGCATGCTAAGTTATTCCAAAATCATTAATTCTTTTGGAGATGTAGTTAAAACTTCTGGCCCTTGTTCTGTCATATAAATCATGTCTTCGATCCGAACACCGGCAACCCCTGGTACATAAATACCTGGCTCAATGGTATAGCACATTCCTGCTTGTAACGGTAGATCATTGTTGCTATGCATAGAAGGATACTCATGTGTTTCAATTCCTAATCCATGTCCAATGCGATGTGTGAAGTATTCACCAAAGCCTGCATCTGCAATATGATTTCTTGCTATTTGGTCTAATTTACCAGTTGCTACACCAATCTTAGATGCAGCTATCGCTTTTTGTTCCGCCTCTAAAACGGTATTGTATATCTTTTTTTGTTGCTCGGTTATTGATTTAAATGCTACTGTTCTGGATATATCTGAACAATAGCCCTCATACACTACACCAAGATCAAATAATACGATATCACCTGATTTTATCTTTTTCATGGAAGGTGTCCCATGCGGTGAAGCGGTCTTTGTACCAGAAAGTGTCATTGTAGAGAAGGACATTTCCTGAATTCCTTGTTTTTTAAGCTCATACTCAATTTTAGCAATTACTTCGAGTTCACCTACGCCTTCCTGAATTGCCGCTATCCCAGTCTTTATTCCAAAGTCAGCTAATTCAGCAGCATGTTTTAATAAATTATATTCCTTCTCACTTTTAATGACACGTAGGTTTGCTAATAGTTCTTCACCATTTACAATACGTGTATTTGAAAAGAGTTGCTGCATCAGTTGATATCGATCTAATGTTAGATTTGTATGCTCGACGCTAATTGTATTTGGAATATGTTCATTCGTTTTTAATTTCTGGTAAAACATCTCCCAAGGATTTTCATGATCATGATAGGTGATTATTTGATAACGCCATCCAGCTGCTTTTGCATCCTCTTCTTCCATTGCCGGAATAATTAATAATGGATCAAAATGATTACTAATGTAGACAGCCACTAGCCTTTCATGTGGTTCTGTATAGTAATTAGTAATATAGTATACATTCGCCTTAGATGTAATAAACATACTATCGATATTCTGTTTTTTCATGCTTTTTAATAATGCTTGAATTCTTTCTGCCATTTCTTTGTACACCTCTTTAATATGTAATATTTTTATTATAGCAAAAATAGTGTATGGAATTAAAATGGATGACATTAACGACAAGTTGATGGCAACGTATTTTTAATATTTGTTTCCAAAACTATTACTGTGATAAGAAAGCTGATAATATATACATAGATTGAACAGGCAATATAAAGTGAAACTTCAATCCGTGGGGGGTGTTTATCCCTGCGGATTGTTAGCACCACAAGGGTATGACCTATAGACCTTGGAACCAAACGGACATTTACCGACTCGATCCCCCGCTTATCCATATTGGTTTTACTTTAATGATTGAAGCGGGGATATTATTGCCAGTTATAGGTGGGATAAAAAAATACGAATAACTAGCATGAAAATAACTAATTTCGGGTAGAAAAAATAAGAATGCTTGTTTAAGATAGATAGTATAATGTTTTATCAGAGGAGTGGTAATCGTGCAAATTTCTTATCATGGACATTCAGTAGTAATGGTTAAAACGGATACACATCAGATTTTAATTGATCCCTTTATTACTGGAAATGAAAAATGTGATTTGGATGCAAACTCAGTAAATCCAGATGTTATCCTGTTGACACATGGTCATAATGACCATGTCGGTGATACGATAGATATCGCAAAGCGGACAAATGCTTTAATCGTTGCTCCTAATGAATTAGCAGACTATATGGGTTCAAAAGGATTACGTGTACATCCGATGCATATAGGTGGGAAGCATGAATTTGATTTTGGTACAGTCAAGCTCACCCAGGCCTTTCATGGCTCGGCGTTTACAGAGGATGATGGTTCAATTGTATACACTGGTATGCCAGCAGGAATCCTTCTAACGGTGAATGAGAAAACGATCTACCATGTTGGAGATACTGGTTTATTTTCAGATTTAAAATTAATAGGTGATATGAATAATATTGATATTGCGTTTGTTCCAATCGGGGATAATTTTACAATGGGGCCCGAAGATGCGCTAATTGCCTCGGAATGGATTCATGCAGATGTAACGGTTCCTATACATTATAATACCTTTCCTGTCATTGAACAGGACCCGCACAAGTTCATCAGTCAAATTAAATCGGGAGAAGGAAAAGTAATGGAGATTGGCGATGCGTTGCAATTATAATCGTTTAGACTGAGAAAAAAGTATCTTATTCACATCATCATCCGAACGGATTCAGTTCGGATGATTTGTTTACGTCAAACAGGTTCTATCACCCTCTATAAAATACTTCGCCTTCCGTGACGCGGCTCCTAAGGACCACTTTCTTGCACGATCTTCAGCTCGCGCTTTTTACCGATAGGATAAGGGAATCGGCAGCGTTACATCGCACGCTGATTGAAGTTTCATTTTATTTTATCGTTTTATCGTTCGGCTTTTGGGTTAACTTTTTTCTTGCCAGCCCCTTGCTGTAGAAGCATGCAAATATTCCCTTTTTGCTACTAGTTATTTCCATCTTTTTATACTATAATTTAGGCATAAAGTAGCATATGTCGTAGCAGAAATAGATAAAGTGGCAAACGTATATTGGGGTTGGGACACTATTAAAAACGATCCATTCAAAACACTTTATCCCGTCTCTCTGAAAAAGTTATATTTTATTTTATTAAAAGATATTCAAGTAGAAATAAGGTGAAATCCGATTGAACACTTTTACGCTCTCGTTATTTTTTCTAGTTGGTTTACTGTTTGGATCTTTTTATAATGTAGTAGGATTGCGATTACCTAAACAATTATCGTTTATCATGAACCGTTCTAATTGTATACATTGTAGTCATCAGCTTCACTGGTATGAGCTAATACCCATTTTATCCTTCTTGTGTTTAAAAGGTAGATGTAGTAAATGTAGTAACCGTATATCCTATCTCTATCCATTGATTGAAATCTCTACTGGATTATTATTTGTATATAGTTATTTGATGTTAGGTTGGAATAGCGAGCTAATTATAGCATTGCTATTAGTTTCCATGCTGATGATCATTACAGTTTCCGACTTAACATATATGGTCATACCTAATAAGTTATTGCTATTCTTTCTTCCGCTATTTTTTATACTGCGAATTATCTATCCATTAACGCCATGGTGGTCGCCATTACTTGGAGGACTATTGGGTGTATGTATCACTATGTTCATCATTTTAATTAGTCGTGGTGGTATGGGAGCAGGGGATATGAAACTTTTCGGTGTACTAGGTATTGTATTGGGGTATGAGAAACTATTGCTTTGCTTTTTTCTATCTTGTGTAGTTGGGGCTGTCTTTGGAATGTTGTTACTAGTAATCAAAAAAATTCAACGTAAGCAGCCTGTAGCATTTGGACCATATATAGTAATTGCGACTTTAATTACCTATTTTTATGGAGATGCTATTATCGATTGGTATTTTAGATACCTTTAGATACTGGTAGTTATGAATATTGCTATTTAGATCTGTTTTATCCCATATATAATTGGCAGTAAAACCCCCACTTCAAGTAATAAGGTGAAACCACTATTGGTGGTATAACCCCCCTACTAAATGAACGCTCACTTTATTATGGACAATATGATGAATAGAAGAACCGTGTAAGTTCTTAATGCATGGATTCTTTCATACATTGTTACCAAGGAGGTAGACAATAATGGTGAGACATTATGCAGTACTACGATTATTGCTTGCAGGTTTCTTCTTATACATGGCGTGGCCCTCTATACCATATGCTGTTACGCCGATTGAACTTGCTTTTTGGGGTGGATGGTTAATTTTTTTCTTATTAATTGTTGGAGCAAATATTGCTTCACTTTTACAAATGATTCAACCACCAATTATGGAACAGCAAAAGGAAAGACAGCGTCAAACCTATAATTATTGAGTTTCAGCTTTTTCAACTGTATAATAAATGGTAAATAATTCATTAGTACAGTTGAAAGATGGTGTATGTACCAATGGCGAGTAAACATGAGCAAATAATTCAGCATATTATATCATTGGAAATTGGTCATAAGATATCTGTAAGACAAATCGCTAAGGATTTAAATGTAAGTGATGGCACAGCATATCGAGCGATTAAAGAAGCTGAAAATCAAGGACTTGTAAGCACAATCGAACGTGTAGGTACAATTCGTATTGAACGGAAGAAAAAAGAAAACTTCGAGCGCCTTACGTTTGCAGAGGTAATCAATATTGTTGATGGACAGGTTCTAGGTGGTAGAGAAGGGCTTCATAAGACATTATCGAAATTTGTAATTGGAGCTATGCAACTTGATGCGATGATGCGTTATACTGAGGCAGGATCTTTACTGATCGTAGGAAATCGTATTAAAGCGCATGAATTAGCTTTGAAAGAGGGTGCGGCAGTACTTATAACTGGTGGGTTTGATACGGAGGACTATATTAAGCGGTTAGCTGATGAAAGACAGCTTCCAATTATTTCTACTAGTTATGATACGTTTACAGTGGCTGCGATGATAAATAGAGCGATTTATGATCAATTAATAAAAAAAGAAATCGTATTAGTGGGCGATATTTTTACTCCATTTGAACGATCGTTTTATTTACGTGCAAAGGACACCATACATGATTGGTATGAACTTAATCATAGATCGACACATACTCGTTTTCCGGTAGTTGATGAAAAAAAACGTGTTATTGGTATGGCTACTTCAAAAGATATCATTGGGAAAGAGAATCAGACAACTATCGAAAAAGTAATGAGTAGGCATCCGAAGATTGTTCAGACAAAGACTTCTTTAGCTTCTGTGGCCCACATGATGGTTTGGGAAGGTATAGAAGTAATGCCAGTAGCAGATGAATCCAATCATTTACAAGGAGTCATTTCTCGACAGGATGTATTAAAAGCATTACAACAAATACAAAGGCAGCCTCAGGTTGGTGAGACAATAGATGATATTGTTTCTCGTAATTTGCGAGAAGCGGACAATCAGAAGGATACCTATTTAACAACCGTTGCACCACAGATGACGAATCAACTTGGAACATTATCAAATGGAGTATTTACATCATTAATAACAGAAGCGAGTAGGAGAATGCTTCTTCAGTATAAAAAAGGTGATCTTGTAGCGGAAAATCTGTCCGTGTATTTTATTAAGCCAGTACAAATTGACAGCACATTGAAAATAAAACCGAAGCTGCTTGAAATCGGTAGGATGTATGCAAAAATTGATGTGGAAGTATTTGACGAGAGAAAACTAGTTGGTAAAGGATTGCTGATGGCTCAGCTCATTAACCGTTAATTAATCTATCAGTAATAAACGGTTAATGAGGTTTGTGTTGATCAGTAGGGACTGAAGGAATAAAGCTACTGGGGGGAGTGCTTAATGGATAAGAAGCACTCACTCCGGTAGCTTTATAAGTCAATTATAAAATTTGAGCCTATGGATAAATACGGGCGTGTTGAGCCACGTCCAGCTCCAGTGCCCAGAAACTAGGCGACTTCATGAATCGCCCTAATCTAAGTTATCATTGGCTCGAAAGCTAACCGTGATTCCTTTATCTCCGTTGACTCTCTCCAGTCGCTACGTTTCTATTCGCGCTTGCGCTTTTATTTGTTTAGGATGGATTTAATCTCTTCCATTCATTTCGATAGTGTTTTACTTCTTTTATACCTCGATAAATCTGTGGAACTCCGACGATGAGGAGAACTATACCTATAAATAATGATAGCTTTGTTTGGTAAAGAATATATTGATTAGCCGTGAAGAAAAGCACAAAACTACCAAGACATATTCTGGATTTAGCATTGAAGTATGCCTGTGTTAGACCATCCTTGCTTTTTACAATAGCAACTTTATAATATACATAAAGTACAATAGATATTACAATAAATATAGAAAATATAAACATATGTAATCGCCCCTAATCTAAATTACCATTATCCACAAAATTAATTGTAACGTTTTTCTTAAATTTTAGCTACAATGAGAGAATAAAAGCTACGAAAAAGGTGATATTTTGCAGGAAATAATTGAAGCAATAAAACAGTATAATACAATCATTATTCATCGACACGTTCGCCCAGATCCAGACGCCATTGGATCACAAGTAGGATTAAAAGCACTTATTAAGCATTCATTTCCAGAAAAAAATGTCTATGCTGTTGGTGAAGAAGAGGATACATTAACTTTTTTAGCAAGAATGGATACTATTTCTGATGAGCAATATCGAGGCGCACTTGTTATTGTATGTGACACAGCAAATACGGAGCGAATATCTGATGAACGTTATCAATTAGGTAGTAAATGGATTAAAATTGATCATCACCCCAATACGGATGAATACGGTGATATACAGTGGATAAATATTGGGGCTAGCTCTACAAGTGAAATGATCTATGAATTTTTTATACAAGCAAAGAATCATGGCTTTTCATGTAATCATGAAGCAGCACGTCTTCTTTATGCAGGCATAGTAGGAGACACGGGTAGATTTTTATATCCGAGCACATCGAAAAAAACGTTCCAATATGCTGCAGAACTAGTAACCTATTCATTTGATCGCACAGCATTATATGATGGAATATATAATGTGAAAGCGAATATAGCGAAGTTACGTGGCTATATTTTGCAAAACTTTACATTATCTCCATCAGGTATGTCTTCTGTTAAGCTAACAAAACAAATTTTAGAAGAATTTCAAGTACAACCAACCGATACAGGTCAATTGGTAACAGCTTTAGGAGATGTTGAAGGAATTTGTGCATGGGTAATATTTATTGAAGAGGATGAGATCATCCGAGTTCGCTTGCGGTCGAAGGGACCTGTTATTAATGAGTTAGCCGCTAAATTTAATGGTGGAGGTCATCCCATGGCATCGGGCGCTTCTGTAAGTACGTGGGAGGAAGCGGATAGACTAGTACGTGAATTAGATGAAATATGTGTAACATATAATAACGCATAAAAAACGAGCCGAAAGTACCGGCTCGTTTATTCATCGTAAGTAATTAACTACTTTTTCTATTGGAGTTCGGGATAAACCAGCAACCTGAATTTGTGTTGTCATAAATGACGTCCAAGTGTTCCTTCTCAATATCACGTTTTATTAAGCGAATGAGCTCATGTGATTCAGCATAAGCGGAATGGCCCTCTTTTAGTCGAGCTATTTTTTCATCACGCATCCGTCTATGATTCATTACCAACATGAAAATCCACTCCTTTCATCTTAAGCAGTATATGAAAGTTAATCGCAAATGTTCTTTTCTTATTTTTATTTTAAACAAAAAATAACGATATTACCATAAATTTTCAAATATTTCATAAAACGTTCACATTAGTTAGCAAGATCTGCTTTAACGGTTATTTTAATATGTTTGGATATAACTAGCTTTGTTATTGTAAAGTTGTAGGTAAACTCGTCTACAGTATAGGCTTTGTTTTCAATGGTGGATACAAGTAATTTTTCACTTTCTGCGATAAGAGAAAGATCCTTTCCGTAAATATGTTTTAACTCGGTTTTTACCATCTCTTCTAAATTATCAATAATAAGTCGATCCAAAGGCAACTCATCTGTATTTTCAATGGTTAACGATACGGACTCAATAGTTACCGCCTTCTGCGATTTTTCGCTTAACTCATCGTTATCTTCTAATAAGGATTCGTTTTGATTTTGTAAATCATTTATTTTACTGCGAAATTGATTGTTTTCCTCAAGTAATGATTCATACATCGATCCATACATATAAAGAAGGGTACAGTAGGCAATTACACCACCGATCATTACTCCAACAAAAAAACGCTGCCAAGTTACTTTTTTATGATAAGGAGGGATATGCATCAATTAATTTCCTCCTGAATAAGCCAATTTAACAAAAGTATCGCTGTTTTCACGCCACCCATTGCGGAAAGAATAAATAATGCCTGTTTTACTAAATCCATGGTTGATCCATCATAGATACCCTTTTCAAAATTCGCAATTGCATCAAAGGTTCCACCAATCGCAGCTACTATTGCCCAAATACGTAAACGGTTAGCAATTCGACCAATATCATATATTGGTGCATCTCCAGTGACAAATGCACCGATACTTCCAATAATTGATCCACCAATTATGACACCAAAAGCAATAAAGTAACAATGTATAAACGTCTCAAAAAATCGTTCTTCCATAAGAACGCACTCCTCGTGAGCCATGTTAGTTCCATTGTATGATTAATAAGGACAGGTTATGCTTTTGAATCAGCTTTTCCGTATGCATGTTCTATCTAGATTGGTATAATAAGAAGTAGAGATTTTAAAGGACGGGATACGATGTCGTTTACACATTTACAAGTACGTAGCAGCTATAGTTTGCTGGACAGTACGATTACAATCGAAAAATTAGTGAAAAAAGCTATTGAGTTAGAGTATGATGCTTTAGCACTTACGGATTATCAGGTGCTGTACGGAGCAATTGATTTTTATAGGCAATGCAAAGCGTATGGGATCAAGCCTATCATAGGGATGATTATCACAGTGAGAGGCGAGAAAAATAATGATAAAGAACAAGTAACATTATTAGCTAAAAATAATTACGGTTATCAGAACTTAGCTAAGCTAAGTACACACATTCAGAAAAATGGAGAAGGAGGTATTACTATAAATGAGCTATCTCCTTATGTGGCGGACTGCGTTGGTATTCTTTCGATTAATCATTCCTCTATAGCAAAAATACTATCATCAAACCTATATGAGGATATTCATACACTTTTATCAGGATTTATGAACTTGTTTAAGCAAGGAGATTTCTATCTTGGCATCGAAGCTAGTCGCACTGAAATAGACACGGTACTGATTCAAAAAGGAATGGAGTTCAAGGATCAATACTCCATTCCTGTAGTTGCATTAAATGATGTTCGCTATTTAGAGGAGAAAGAAGCCATTGCCTTTGATTGCTTACAAGCGATGAAAATGAATGAAAAGTGGAATGGAAAACAAATAAGTACGCATCTTCAGCATCATCATCTTCGTTCTAAAGTAGAGATGGATCATATATTTATTTCCTGGCCAGAAGTATTGACAGAAACGGAAAACATAAAAGCCAAATGTGACGTTAACTTTCAATTTAATCAACGTCATCTTCCATCTTTTCCACTTCCAAATGGGAATGAGGATGCACATGAGTTTTTAGAAAAGTTATGCTGGAAGGCAGTAAACTCTAAATATACCTTGCTAACAGATGAACTACGTAGTCGGTTAACCTATGAACTACGTGTCATTGAATCTATGCAGTTTAGTGATTATTTTCTTATTGTGGCAGATTTCATTCGTTTCGCTAAACAAAATAATATTTTTGTTGGACCAGGTAGGGGATCTGCTGCAGGCTCATTAGTCGCTTATATTCTGGGGATTACGGAGATAGATCCGATAGAATATGACCTTCTATTTGAACGTTTTCTAAATCCAGAGCGCATGACCATGCCGGATATCGATATAGATTTTTCTGATACTAGACGCGACGAAGTGTTGATGTACATTCGTGAGAAATACGGGCATGATCATGTGGCTCAGATCATAACATTTGGAACCTATGCAGCTCGTTCATTGCTGAGGGAGCTCATAAAGACAATGGATATCAATCAACAGGATGCATCCTTCATTTTGCGACATATTCCAGTTCAGTCAAAGAAAAGTATTGTTCACATTGTTAACGAATCAAAGGAATTAAAAGAGTATGTAAAGGGATCTGAACAATTAAAAGTGCTGTTTACCGTTGCAACAACATTAGAGGGAATTCCTAGGCATATTTCGACACATGCTGCTGGAATTGTCATAACACAGGATCCGCTTGTAGAGTATATTCCTTTAGCAACAAGCGGGTCAGATATCTGGCTAACTCAATTTCCAATGAATGATTTAGAGGATATAGGATTATTAAAAATTGATTTACTAGGGCTACGAAATTTAACATTAATGGAGCGTGTTAATAGAACGATAAATTACTCGAAAAATAAAACAATTCATCTGAACGAAATCCCTGCTGATGATCAGGAAACATTTGCTTTGCTTAAAGAGGGGAAAACCAATGGTGTATTTCAGCTTGAATCCCAAGGGATGAAACAAGTACTTCGCGAATTACAACCATCAACATTTGAGGATATCGTAGCTGTTAACGCACTATATCGGCCTGGTCCGATGGAATATATTCCGACATATATAAAACGAAAACATCAGCAAGAAGCTATTGTTTATCCACATCCTGATCTTGCTTCCATTTTGGTTAAAACTTACGGAGTCCTTGTTTATCAAGAGCAAATTATGCAAATTGCTAGTAAGATTGCTGGTTTTTCTCTAGGGGAAGCTGATATATTACGTAGAGCAGTAAGTAAAAAACAGGAATCGGTAATGGAGGAACAAAAAGGGAAATTCATTGATGGCTGTATTGGAAATGGCTATGATCTATCTGTTGCTGAAGAGCTATTCGCTTGGATTGTTAAATTTTCTAATTATGGATTTAATCGCAGTCATGCAGTAGCATATAGTAAAATAACTTATCAATTAGCTTATTTAAAAACACATTTTCCTGCTGCTTTTTTTGCTGAACTCTTAAGCTCTTCCGTTAATCAACATGACAAACTACAAACGTATGTAAGGGAAATGAAGGAGTTACAATTAACGCTGTTACCACCATCTATCAATAAAAGCTACGGGCGTTATTCGGTAGAAGGGGATTGTATTCGCATAGGCCTTCTTCAAATCAAAGGTATTGGGAAGCAAGTAGTACATGAGATTGTCCAAGCCCGCAAAGAACGTCCATTTAAGAATCTTTTTGATTTTTGTTTACGTATTTCATTAAAGACAGTGAACAGACAAACAATTGAACTTTTGGTTATGTCAGGCGCAATGGATGAATTCCATGGCAACCGAGCTAGCTTGATGGCAACTATTGATCAAGCAATAGAACAAGGTGAGCTCTTTAAAGAGTTTCAAGGACAGCCTCGTTTATTCGATGATCAAATAGAATTAGAAGGTGAGTATGTACTAATTGAAGACTTTACGCAAATAAAAAAGCTAGCAGATGAAAAAGAATTACTAGGTATCTATGTCTCTGATCATCCATTAACTTCGTACAGAAAACAGTTACAGCGAAGTGGCTATATAAGGCTAGCACATGCACGTAAGTTAATTGGAAAAAGAAACGTAAAGAGTGCGGCTGTTATTCAACAAATTAAAACGATTCGGACAAAGCGTGGAGACCCAATGGCTTTTCTTACATTAGGAGATGAAACAGATGAAATGGAGGCAGTGGTCTTCCCAGATTTATATCGTCAAATTAATCGGTGGTTGAAGGAAGAGTTGCTTGTTATTATGGAAGGGAAAATAGAATCTCGAAATCAACGAATACAATGGTTACTCTCATCAGTAGAGCTGTTATCGGAGGAGGTGCTATACAAATTAACAACAGGTAGGCTGTTTATAAAAATTTCTGGGAATAGTAGTGAGTCGGAATTAAAAAAGATCAAGCAAATAGCGAATCATAACCCTGGTAATACGCCAATCATTATTTTTCAGGAAGATACAAGAAGGACATATCAGCTTTCTGAGGAATATTTCATTCATCCAAATAGAGAAAGCATCAAAAACTTGGAAACATACTTTGGAAAAGAATCTGTTGTGTTCGATTCAGACAAACAATAATCATTACTTTACAGACACGAACCATCTGTTATAATGGAGAGGTTAAGGGTGGTCAGACCACTATAAGCATCGAAGGTAATTAGTATTTTTTCTGCGAAAGGGAGCGATTAGTAAAGATGGCAAGCTTAAGAGATAAAGCGTTGCACTTGCATAAAGTAAATAAAGGTAAACTAACGACACAATCAAAGATACCAGTTACCAATGCAAAGGAGTTGAGTCTAGCATATTCTCCTGGAGTAGCTGAACCTTGTAAGGAAATTCATGACCATAAGGAAACGGTTTATGATTATACAATGAAGGGGAATATGGTTGCGGTTGTCAGTGATGGCTCAGCGGTGTTAGGACTTGGAAATATTGGGCCAGAGGCAGCACTTCCAGTAATGGAAGGGAAGTCTGTCTTATTTAAAAGCTTTGCTGGTGTAGATTCCTTTCCTATTTGCTTGGCTACCCAAAATGTAGAAGAAATTGTAAATGCTGTAAAGCTGATGGAGCCTACATTTGGTGGAGTGAATCTAGAGGATATAGCAGCACCAAATTGTTTTATCATTGAAGAGCGTCTTAAAAAGGAAACAAATATACCTATATTCCACGATGATCAGCATGGGACTGCTATTGTAACTGTTGCAGGATTAATCAATGCACTTAAATTAGTCGGTAAGTCTTTTTCGGATATTAAAGTTGTAGCAAACGGAGCTGGAGCAGCTGGGATTGCAATTATTAAATTATTATATAGCTTTGGCGTACGTGATATGGTTATGTGTGACTCTAGAGGTGCCATATTTGAGGGACGTTCATATGGTATGAACGACGTGAAAGAAAAAGTGGCAAAATATACGAATCAGGCTAAAAAAGAAGGTAGTCTTGAAGAAATGCTTGATGGTGCTGACGTATTTATTGGTGTATCCGTAGGTGGTGCACTAACGAAGGAAATGGTAGGGAAAATGAATGATGATTCGATTATATTTGCGATGGCAAACCCTGATCCTGAAATCATGCCGGAGTTGGCTAAGGAAGCTGGCGCAAAGGTGATTGGGACTGGCCGTTCTGACTTTCCGAACCAAGTTAATAATGTACTTGCCTTTCCTGGGATCTTTCGTGGTGCATTGGATGTCCGAGCTACTAGAATTAACGAACGTATGAAGGTTGCAGCAGCAAATGCTATTGCTTCGCTAATTTCAGAAAGTGAGTTAAATGAGGACTATGTAATTCCTGCTCCATTTGATGCTAGAGTTGCGCCTATCGTCGCCAAAAGTGTCGCACTTGCCGCAATGGAATCAGGTGTGGCTAGAATAGAAGTTGATCCAGAAGACGTAGCGGAGAAAACGAGAAGATTAACACAGATTGATGAAAAATGATGTGTTAAAAGGAGTGAGTCATGGCTGTGTCCATGCCATCAAAACAAAAAGTATATCACGGTGTATTAACCGAGATTCGACACTTTATTAATAGTAATAATTTACAACCAGGAGACAAGCTTCCTTCGGAAAGAGAGCTTGCTGAAAAGCTCCAAGCCGGAAGGTCTTCCATACGTGAGGCATTACGCGCAATGGAACTACTAGGTTTAATTGAGACACGGCATGGTGAGGGTACTTATTTAAGTGCTTATCGTTCTTATCAGACGGTTGAATTGCTCTCTTCTTTTATATTACAAGGAGATCAAATAAAGGTTGAATTATTACTTACTATTCGAATATTAGAAAAAGAGGCAGCAAAACTTGCTTTTGATAGGATACATGAAACAGAAATCAAAGCGTTGAAAACGATTATAACTAGTGATGAACGAAAGCCAAACGATAGGCACGCTGCTTTTTTTAGTTATATCTTTGAAAGAACAGATAATTTGTTATTTACGAAGGTATGGCGTTTAATGTATGAATTTGCTATCACCGTAGAGGATGTTTATACGAGTTCCATATTTTATCAAGAACTCATTCAGCTGTACGTTAAACGAGATTTTAATTCGATTGAAACGTTATTCGACGCTTTAGCTGATAAATAAAGGTTTTTAGACGGCGGATTATGACAATTTTTTTAATTTGAGTTCGCTATACTATATATTATAGGGTTTCATTCTTGCTGTCTTTAAGGCACCAGGCTTTGTTGCTCGTATGCCATGGTTTTGTTGAAAAAAGGAGGAATTGCCTTGCTTAAGGATTTTTTTGGCAAGCGAAGAAAATACGCATCCATTCCTAGCGAACAAGCAAAAGCAGATGTTCCAGAAGGGCTAATGCAAAAATGTAACGGATGTCATAAAATATATTATCGAAAAGAAATGAATAAGAATTTACAAGTTTGTCCAAATTGTGGGTATCATCACCCCTTACAAGCTTGGGATCGTATCGATACATTATTTGATGAAAACAGCTTTGAAGAATGGGATAATGATCTTATTACGAGTAACCCACTTCAGTTTCCTGGTTATGAAGAAAAAGTGGTAAAAGATCGTAAAAAAACAGGTTTAAATGAGGGTGTCGTTACAGGAAAAGGTACAATTGAAGGACAAGCTACAGCGTTTGCTGTCATGGATTCGACTTTTCGAATGGGAAGTATGGGATCTGTAATCGGTGAAAAAATTGCAAGAGCATTAGAAAACGCAAAGAATGAAGGACTGCCCTTTATTATATTTACTGCATCTGGTGGAGCGAGGATGCAGGAAGGTTTATTAAGCTTAATGCAAATGACAAAGACTTCTATTGCCGTGAAACGTTTTAGCGATGCAGGTGGGTTTATGGTTTCTGTCATGACGCATCCTACAACTGGCGGAGTATCTGCAAGTTTTGCATCAATAGGTGATTATAATATCGCAGAACCTGGAGCGTTAATCGGATTTGCAGGTAGACGAATTATTGAACAAACAATTAGGGAAAAATTACCAGAAGATTTTCAGACTGCTGAGTTTCAATTAAAGCATGGACAACTCGATAAGGTTGTTCACCGTCAAGAAATGCAGGAACTATTATCAAAGTTGCTTAAGTTTCATCAGAAAGGTGGGGAAGAAGCGTGAAACAAGTTTTAGAATTTGAGAAACCCATCGTTGATTTAAAAGAGAAAATCTCTGAACTTAAGCGATTTACACAGGATAGTGAGATTGATTTATCGGATGAAATTACAACATTAGAGAAAAGGCTAGCTGTATTAGAAAATGATATTTACGGAAACTTAAAACCCTGGGATCGAGTCCAACTTGCAAGACATTCAGAGCGTCCGACTACATTAGACTATGTTCATAAACTGTTCACCGATTTTATTGAATTTCATGGAGATCGGTTATTTGGTGATGATGAGGCAATAATTGCTGGAATAGCATATTATAAAGATAATCCAGTTACTGTTATAGGGCATCAACGTGGGAAAGATACAAAAGAAAATTTACGAAGAAATTTCGGTATGCCACATCCAGAAGGCTACCGTAAGGCATTAAGACATATGAAGCAGGCAGAGAAGTTCGGACGACCAATCATTTGTTTTATAGATACAAAGGGTGCATATCCAGGAAAAGCTGCTGAAGAAAGAGGCCAAAGTGAGGCGATAGCCCGTAATCTAATGGAAATGGCAGGCTTAAGAGTCCCCATCGTATGTGTGGTTATTGGCGAAGGAGGCAGCGGTGGTGCCCTTGCCTTAGGAGTTGGTGATGAGATACATATGCTGGAAAACAGTACGTACTCTGTTATATCTCCGGAGGGAGCTGCATCCATCCTGTGGAAAGATTCGGCATATGCTCAGCGTGCAGCTGAATCAATGAAAATTACCGCATATGATTTGAAGAAATTGCAAGTGATTGATAAGATAGTACCTGAGCCTAAAGGTGGAGCACATCGAGATTTAGACCAACAAGCGGCTTATTTGGATGAGGTATTAGAGCAATCGTTGCATACGTTAAGTAAATGCTCTGCAGACACATTGCTTGAGAATAGATGGCAAAAATATAAACAGATCGGTGATTATAATCTGTTATAACTCAAGTGCTGTTCTTTCTTCTTTTAAAGATTGCAAGGCAGTTTGTAAAGTGTTAAGCATATCAGGCGCGTACATTATTTTTAGAGGTTGACATTTTATGTCAACCTCATCTTCGTGTTTTTGATGAAATTCTCTATGTTCTACATGCTTTCAATTGCTATTTTACTAAATTCCAATTATCTTTAAGAGAGGGTATTATTAAACATAGATAAAAAGTTCGACTAGAGGTGAATTGTATTTATGAAAAAAATTGGTGTATTGACTAGTGGTGGAGATGCTCCAGGAATGAATGCAGCCATTCGAGCAGTAGTACGAAAAGCCATTTATCATAATATAGAGGTTTACGGTATTAAATATGGCTATCAAGGATTAATGGAAGGTAATATTGAACGAATGGAAATTGGTTCAGTAGGTGATATTATTCATCGTGGTGGTACAATTCTTTATTCTGCAAGAAGTCAAGAATTTAAAACAGAGGAAGGGCAACAAAAAGGTATTAAGCAGTTGGAGAAATTTGGAATTGAAGGATTAATCATTATAGGCGGTGACGGTAGTTTTCGTGGTGCTCAAAAACTAACCGAAAAAGGCTATCCTTGTATAGGTGTGCCAGGAACCATTGATAATGACATTGCTGGAACTGATTTTACCATTGGTTTCGATACAGCACTTAATACTGTCATCGAGGCTATTGATAAGATACGTGATACAGCTACTTCGCATGAACGAACATATATTATAGAAGTGATGGGAAGAGATGCAGGAGATCTTGCACTCTGGGCTGGCTTAGCAGATGGTGCCGAGAGTATTCTTATCCCTGAAAAACAAGAAGATTTTAATATGGTTATAGAAAAGCTAAGGCGTGGGCATAAGCGTGGTAAGAAGCATAGTATAATTGTGCTCGCTGAAGGTGTTGGAAGTGGTTTTGAGTATGGTAAACGTATTGAAAAAGCAACAGATCTTGATACGCGTGTTACCGTATTGGGACATATTCAGCGTGGCGGATCACCAACTGCTTCAGATCGAGTCTTAGCTAGCAGACTAGGAGCAAAAGCGGTAGATCTGTTGCTGCAAGGAAAAGCTGGAAGAATGGTAGGAATTAAAAATAATTCTTTAGTAGATCATGACATCATTACGACATTGAACGAAGAACATACCATTAATGATGAGATGTACAAGCTGTCACAAGAATTATCTATATAGTTTAGTTGTTTTTTCGGATGGTAACGAATTGTAATTTATTTTCACTCAACATATTTTTATTGACGTATAGACGATAAAAGAACTGCCGTTAGCACCGTTTCTCTAAGGGAATGAATTCTTTTAAATAAGTGTTACTTTATTGGTATTAGCTAAGGAGGAAGCAAGAAATGAGAAATACAAAGATTGTATGTACGATTGGACCCGCTTCGGAATCAATCGACAAATTAGAAAAACTGATTGAAGCAGGTATGAATGTTGCTAGGTTAAACTTTTCGCATGGTGATTTTGAAGAGCATGGTGCTCGTATACGTAATATTCGTAAGGCTGCCGAAAAAACAGGGAAAACAGTAGGTATACTATTAGATACAAAAGGGCCAGAAATTCGTACAGGGAACTTTAAAGATGGAAAGGCAGAGCTTGTTCAAGGTAATGATGTATATGTTTCCATGAAAGAAGTTGAAGGTACTGCTGAGCGTTTTTCTATTACGTATCCGGGATTAATAAATGATGTACACGAAGGTTCTAAGATACTATTAGATGACGGTCTTATTGAACTAGAGGTTACCGATGTTGATAAAGCGAACCAAGAATTAAAGACGACAGCCTTAAATTCTGGACTAATAAAAAATAAAAAAGGGGTAAACGTGCCAAATGTATCCGTAAACCTTCCAGGCATTACTGAAAAGGATGCTAAGGATATTGAGTTCGGTATTGAACAAAATGTCGATTTCATTGCCGCATCATTTGTCAGACGTCCATCTGATATATTAGAAATTAAAGAGCTTTTAGAAAAACATCATGCTACACATATACAAATTATCCCTAAAATTGAAAATCAAGAAGGTGTTGATAATATCGACAGTATTCTTGAAGTGAGCGATGGACTAATGGTTGCACGTGGAGATTTGGGAGTAGAAATTCCTGCTGAAGATGTGCCGTTAGTACAGAAAAAATTAATTAAACAATGTAATACAGCAGGTAAACCAGTGATTACAGCAACGCAAATGTTAGATTCTATGCAACGAAATCCACGTCCCACAAGAGCAGAGGCATCTGATGTTGCAAATGCTATATTCGATGGTACGGACGCAATTATGTTATCAGGAGAAACCGCTGCTGGTGATTATCCAGTTGAATCGGTACAAACAATGAGCAATATTGCAATAAAAGCAGAAACTGGTTTAGATCATCATTCTATTTTACGAGATCGATCCAAACACGTTGATATGACAATCACAGATGCTATTAGTCAGTCGGTTACGCATACGGCAATGAATTTGTCTGTTAGTTCCATTATTACACCAACAGAGAGTGGGCATACCGCACGCATGATTTCCAAATATCGTCCACAGGTACCAATATTGGCAGTAACCTTCTCAGAAAGGGTAAATCGTCAACTAGCATTGGTCTGGGGAATTCATGCAGTAATGGGTGATCGAGCAAATTCAACGGACGAAATGCTCGATGTCGCAGTTGAGCGTGGATTGCAATCAGGGATTGTTGAACACGGGAATAGAGTAATCATTACAGCTGGAGTTCCCGTTGGTGAAAGTGGTACAACAAATCTGATGAAGGTACACGTGATAGGTGACGTTATCGCAAAGGGACAAGGAATTGGGAGAAAAAGTGCATATGGCAAAGCAGTCGTTGTGAAATCTGCTGAAGAAGCAGTGAAGCAAGTACAAGAAGGAGATATTTTAGTAACATATGGTACAGACAGAGAAATGATGCCAGCAATTGAAAAAGCCAGTGGCATCATAACAGAAGAAGGTGGCTTAACTTCTCATGCGGCTGTTGTTGGTTTAAGCCTTGGTATTCCGGTTGTTGTAGGTGTTAAAAACGTATTTGATGTTATCAAAAATGCAGAAGATATTACAATTGATGGCGCAAAAGGTGATATTTATCAAGGACATACAAGAGTCCTTTAACGAAGAAACAGTGAAAAAGGACGATAATCCTTTTTCACTGTTTACTTTTTTCTTTAATTCGTATCATATTATGACAATACTTTGTAGAGGGAGCTAAATCTATGCGTTGGTTTTTGTTGATAGCGTTTTTATTATCCGCGTTAGAGATAGGTGTATTTATATGGGTTGGTGGTATGATAGGCGCATGGTGGGTTGTTCTATTAATATTACTAACTGGTGCAGTAGGGTTTTTATTAGCGAAGCAACAGGGTATTGAAACATGGAAGCGCGCACAACTTTCTATGCAAAAAGGAGAAGCGCCTACTGGCTACATTATTGATGGCATCTGTATTTTAATTGGTGCTGTTTTATTAGTAACGCCAGGTTTTATATCAGATTTTATTGGGTTTATGTTAGTAATCCCAACAACACGGAGACCGTTTAGGAAAAAGATAGAGCAATTTATAAAACGATTGATTACAAATCGAAAGATAATCTACCGTAGATGGTAATATTAGCCTTTAATAAACTGCAAAATTTCTTGAAATGTACCTGCTTGATGTAATGCATTTATGATGATCAAGAAGACAGGCGCTAGTATAAATCCAACTACGCCCCAAAGCTGTATACCTACAAATAATGTAATTAATGCTGCTAAAGGGTGAAGTCCCATACTTGAAGCAAGGATTTTTGGCTCAATAAACTGACGAATAATAATAATTAAACCATATAGAATAGCTAAACTAATAGTCATAGAATAATTACCAATTAGGAATACGTAGACCATCCAAGGAATAAAGATAATTCCCGAGCCAATATATGGGAGGATGTCCATCATTGCCGAGTAGAGTGCAATTGTAAAAGCATGTTCGATGTTTAATAGTAATAAACCAACATAAACGAGTAAAGCAGTTATCAATACAAGAATACATTGAGCTTTGATATATCCAGATATTGTGCTTTTTAGATGCCTCGCGATATTAGCCATTGGTTGCTTGGCGAAGCTTGGACTCAAATTCTTTAAAAGATGCTTTAGGCTGTCATAATCATTTGTAATTAAAAAAACCGCAAGAAGAATAAAGAGAATGACAGTGATAGAACTAGGTAAGCTAGTAATGAAAGCTGGTATCTTGAAGAGTAGATCTTGTACAAAAGTGGTTCCGCTTGCAGTAAGATTAGTAACAAACTGTTTTATATTTTCACTGATCGCTAATTGTTGAGAAGTGTCTAACATGCGAACATAAGAAATAATTTTCTGATATAATGGTATGATGGTGTTATTAATAAAATCTGTTACGAAGAGACTAATTGTTTGGAAATGCTGTGGTATCTCATCTGCTAAAAATTGTGTGCCTTGTAATAGCTCGGAAAAAATGAATAGTAGAATACCCCCTAGAGTGGCAATGATTATAATCATGATAAAGGTAACTGCTAGCATTCTAGGGAATTTCAGCTTTCTTTCAAGGATTGATACTACTGGATTTATTAGAGCTGATAGAAGTATTGCAATCACTAAAGGGTATAAATATGCAAAGCTTTTCGTAACAACGATGCACAAAACAATGAAGACGATAGCAACAATAAAAAAACGTAATGTTTGAAATAAAATTGGCTTGTACATAATGTAACCTCATTTTTATAGAATTCTAATAGCTTCTTTTAATTACATATGAAATTTTAATGAGGAATAGACGTATAAATTAGTAAAGTCGATGTTCATTGTACAAACGAGCGTTGGTTTTCTTTTTTTCTACATATAACTGACCTTGACTTTAAGCAATCAAGCGATATGTAAGTGGGAATCGACTGCCAGTAAATGTCCGAGTGGTTCAAAGGCCTTTAGGTCATACCTCTTGTGGTAAAACCTTGGGGGGTAAACAAAACCCTAAGGATTGAAGCTTCACTTTATATGAATTTAAATTTGGGGAATATTTATTGAAGTAAATCCATTTTTTGCAAGAAATACGTGGTTCTTGTAAAATTTATTGGTAAAATTAATCGGTTTCAATTCACATTAGATTCATAATACTTTATAATTATCCATGGGGATAATTATAATTTTGTAAGAATATTGTCGAAAAAAAGATAATATCCTGAATAATTAATAAAGGAGAGGGTTTGTTATGACAGCAACAACGAAAGGCCTTGAAGGAGTTGTAGCAACTCAATCGTCAATTAGTTCTATCATAGATGACCAGCTGACATATGTTGGATATAAGATTGATGATTTAGCCGAGAATTCGAGCTTTGAAGAGATCATTTACCTGTTATGGAATCAAAAACTTCCAACAAAAGCTGAATTAGATGCTATGAAAAAAGAGCTTGCTGCAAATATGGAATTGCCTGATGCAGTACTTAATCATCTACGATCCTATGATCTTTCTTCTGTTCACCCAATGGCAGCGCTGCGAACTGCTATTTCTTTATTAGGGCTTTATGATGAAGAGGCAGATGTCATGGAGAGGGAAGTCAATAAGAAGAAAGCAATCCGTATACAAGCGAAAATCTCTACAATTGTTACTGCTTTTGCAAGAATTCGTCAGGGTAAAGACCCTATTAAGCCAAAAAAAGAATATAGTTACTCCGAGAACTTCTTGTATATGCTTAACGGTGTAGAACCAAAAGATGTCGAAGTAGAAGCAATTAATAAAGCATTCGTACTTCATGCAGATCATGAATTGAATGCTTCCACATTTACTGCTCGTGTATGTGTGGCAACGTTATCTGATATCTACTCAGGCGTTACTGCTGCAATAGGTGCTTTAAAAGGCCCACTTCATGGGGGAGCCAATGAAGGTGTTATGAAAATGCTAACAGAAATTGGCGAAGAGGAAAATGCTATACCATATATTAAGAAAAAACTAGAAAGCAAAGAGAAAATCATGGGTATGGGACACCGCGTTTATCGTAATGGTGATCCACGTGCCAAGTTTTTAAAAGAAATGTCAAGACAGCTCACAGAATTAACTGGTCAACCGAAATGGTATAATATGTCCGTTAAAATTGAAGATTACATTAAAGAGCATAAAGGGCTTCCTGCAAACGTAGATTTCTATTCGGCTTCTGTATACCACAGCTTGGGAATAGACCACGACTTATTTACACCGATATTTGCCATAAGCCGTGTTTCGGGATGGTTAGCTCATATTCTTGAACAATACGATAATAACCGATTAATTCGCCCTCGTGCTGACTACATTGGTCCAAAATCGCCCGAATATGTAGCTATAGACAAACGCTAATATCGTGTTTATTAGCGTAATCTTTATGCCGTTATGAGGGGAAAGAAACAACATCACTACTAGTTTGGTAGCAAGCAAAGATTTTCACATAAGTAAATCTTTGCTAAACTATAGATGCAGAATGAATTATAGGAGGTAACGATTGCTATGACACAAGGGGAAAAAATTATTGTAGAAAATGGAAAAATGAATGTTCCAGATACACCGATTGTACCGTTTATTGAAGGGGATGGTACTGGTCCGGATATTTGGGCTGCTGCTAGTAAAGTAATTGAAGCTGCGGTTGAGAAAGCTTACAATGGAACGAAAAAAATTGAATGGTTAGAAGTTTATGCTGGTCAAAAAGCCTATGACAAAACAGGTGAGTGGTTACCAAAGGATACACTTGATAAAATTAATGAATATAAGATTGCGATTAAAGGTCCGCTTACAACACCGATTGGTGGAGGAATTCGTTCTCTTAATGTAGCGCTTCGTCAAGAATTAGATCTATTTACTTGCTTACGCCCAGTTCGTTATTTTGAAGGTGTTCCGTCACCAGTTAAACGTCCAGAAGATGTGGACATGGTAATTTTCCGTGAAAATACGGAGGACATCTACGCTGGAATTGAATGGCAAAAAGGCTCGGATGAAGTTAAGAAAGTGATTAAGTTTCTAAAAAATGAAATGAACGTTTCTAATATCCGATTCCCGGAAACTTCTGGTATTGGAGTAAAACCAGTTTCTGAAGAAGGTACAAAACGACTTGTACGCTCAAGTATTCAATACGCATTAAATGAAGGGCGTAAAAGTGTTACTTTAGTACATAAAGGTAACATCATGAAGTTTACAGAAGGTGCATTTAAAGCTTGGGGCTATGAAGTAGCAGAAGAAGAGTTTGGTGATAAAGTATTTACATGGGCAGAGTATGATCGAATTGTTGAAAAAGAAGGAAAAGATGCAGCTAACAAAGCGCAAGATGATGCATTAGCAGCTGGTAAAATTTTAGTTAAAGATGCAATCGCTGATATTTTCCTACAACAAATTCTTACTCGTCCAAATGAGTTTGATGTTGTAGCGACAATGAACTTAAATGGGGACTACATTTCAGATGCACTTGCTGCACAAGTAGGTGGAATTGGTATAGCACCAGGCGCTAATATTAATTACGATACAGGTCATGCTATTTTTGAAGCTACTCATGGTACAGCTCCTAAATATGCAGGGTTAGATAAAGTAAATCCGTCATCTGTTATTTTATCAGCTGTTCTTATGTTAGAGCATTTAGGATGGAGAGAAGCAGCTGATCTTATTACAAATGCAATGGATAAAACAATTGCTTCTAAAGTGGTAACCTATGATTTTGCTCGCTTGATGGATGGTGCAACAGAGGTTAAATGTTCAGAATTTGGTAACGAACTTATTAAAAACATGGACTAATACACAAAGGGGATTTTTTAAATGGCTATAAAGAGAAGTAAGATATCTGTAATTGGCTCAGGCTTTACAGGGGCAACTACTGCTTTAATGCTAGCTCAAAAAGAACTAGGAGATATAGTCCTTGTTGATATTCCAAACATGGAAGACCCAACAAAAGGAAAAGCCCTTGATATGCTAGAAGCTAGTCCTGTACAGGGCTTTGATGCTTCCATTAGTGGAACATCAAATTATGAAGATACAAAAGACTCTGACCTGATAATCATTACAGCTGGAATTGCTAGAAAACCAGGTATGAGCCGTGATGATTTAGTTAATACAAATGCTAAAATCATGAAATCCGTTGCAAAAGAAGTTGTTAACTATTCGCCTGAAACGTATATTGTAGTGTTAACAAATCCTGTTGATGCCATGACTTATACAATTTTTAAAGAATCTGGTCTTCCAAAAGAACGTGTTATTGGTCAGTCTGGTGTACTTGATACAGCAAGGTTCCGTACATTTGTTGCCCAAGAACTTAATTTATCGGTTAAAGATGTTACTGGATTTGTGTTAGGTGGACACGGTGATGACATGGTGCCATTAATTCGTTATTCCTATGCAGGTGGAATTCCATTAGAAAAGCTAATTTCGAAGGATCGCTTAGATGCAATTGTGGAACGTACACGTAAAGGCGGGGGAGAAATTGTCAGTCTATTAGGGAATGGAAGTGCCTATTATGCTCCTGCTGCATCATTAACAGTTATGGCCGAGGCTATTCTGAAGGATCAGCGTCGCGTTCTTCCAGCAATTGCATATTTAGAAGGTGAATACGGCTATTCTGATATTTACCTAGGGGTTCCTACTGTGCTAGGCGGAAAAGGAATTGAAGAGATCATTGAGTTAGACTTAACAGATGAAGAGAAAGCAGCTTTAGATAAATCAGCTGACTCTGTTAAAAATGTTTTAAACATATTAGATTAATTATTGTATATATAAAGAGCACAATCTTAGGATACAAAGTTATACTGAATGCTCCCTCTAAGTAGACAGATTAAAAAATACAATCTGACACTTGGAGGGTGTTTTATTATTCCCCTTTTTCGACATAGTGATGATTACTGCCAAAGCATGGATACAATGGTCCGTTAATCAAAGCCGAGCCGACCTACGAATTGCGGAAAACAGCACGAATTTGCAGGTTTATGCAACTACAATAATTTTGCTTAGTCACGTAGCTAGACCCCGCTGCCCCATACTTCCGTTTGCGATGCGATGATTGAATAAGGATTATTTCGGCTTTAGATATTACTCTGTTTAGCTATGTTTCTTAATGGCTCTTCGCTCGTTTTATCTGTAAAAAGTGGTAATATAGCTGAGTTTTTGTTATAATAGAAAGCGCTTACATTACGGGGGTGTAGTTATGCTAGGTAAGAAACGACCATTAGGAAAAGAATTAAATGAAATTCAAGTGGGAGATACTTACTCAGAAACGAAAAAAATGGATGATAGGGACTTATTATTATATTTAGGTTTAACAGGTGATGCAAACCCTTTGTATCTTCAACATGATTATGCATCATTAACTGCTTATGAAAAGCCGATTGTACCATCTGTTATGTTATTTGGCATGGTCTCATCATTAGTATCTATGTCTCTTCCGGGACCTGGTAGCCACATTACACAACATGAAATGACTTTTCCTGCTCCAGTTTACCATAGTACAACAGTAGCTTTTACGTTAGAAGTAATTGCAATCGATTACCAGAACAAGCAAGTTGCTATGAGTGTGACTGGAACGAATCATGAAAATGAGATTGTCGTTCGCGGTAAGCTGTATGTAAGTCCAGCTTGTAAACCTAATTCATTGACTGCAAAATCATTAGAAAACTTTTTTTAATAATTTCTAATGTTAGGAAATACTATTCTAAAGAGGGGTAGTATTTCTTTTTGATTTTGTAAAAAATAATTTACAAACTCCTAACTTGTTCACATTAACTACTATTCATTGTAAGATGAAAGGTGTACCAAATATTCTACTTGCGAACAGAAACGGGGACTGTACATGAACGAGAAAATCTTAATTGTCGATGATGAAAAGTCGATTGTTACATTACTAAACTTTAATATTGGAAAAGCAGGCTTTATTACCGATGTTGCCTATGATGGAGCAGAGGCTGTAAAGAAAGCTGAAGGAAATGATTATGATTTAATTGTTCTAGACCTTATGCTTCCTGAAATGGATGGAATGGAAGTTTGTAGGTATTTGCGTAACAATAAAATAGATACACCAATCTTAATGTTAACTGCAAAGGATGAAGAGTTTGATAAGGTGCTCGGACTTGAGCTTGGCGCTGATGATTACTTAACAAAGCCTTTTAGTCCGAAGGAAGTAATAGCACGAATAAAAGCGATATTAAGAAGATCGAATAAAGTAGAGAAATCAAATTTTTCTTATATACAAATTGGAGATTTGACAGTCTATCCTGAGAGATACGAGGCAGAAATGAATGATAAAGTAATTACATTTACGCGAAAGGAGTTTGAACTCCTTTACTATCTGGCGAAAAATAAAGGGAAAGTCATCTCTAGAGATCAACTGCTTAGCGGTGTTTGGGATTATGATTTTGTTGGTGATACGCGAATTGTGGATGTTCATGTTTCTCATCTTCGCGATAAAATAGAACCAGATTCTAAAAAACCTGTTTATATTAAAACGGTAAGGGGTCTGGGGTATAAAATGGAGGACCCTAGTTAATGCAATTTTTATTTAGGAAGCCAATTTTTGGTTATGTTATCGGAATCTTTATGGTTGTTGCGATAACAGGAATTTTATTAAGCGTATTACTAGGAAACTATGTTACGCTAACTGCAGTGTTATTCATTCAATTTATAATATTATTACTGTTTTTACTTCATTTTCATGAAAGATTTATAAAACCAATTAAAAAAGCAACGAAGACTGTGGATGAGATTGTTAAAGGTAATTACCGTGCTAGATTTCATCACCCAAGTGGAGACAGTATTGGTATGTTAAGTAATAAGATCAATTCGTTAGCGCGGAACTTAAGCGAATTATCTATTCAAGAACAAATGCAGTCTGAACAGCTGTCTACGATTATAGAAAATACACAAAGTGGGCTCGTTTTAATTGATTCAAAAGGCTACATCCATTTTGTTAACGGTAAATTTATTTCGTTATTCGGATTAACCGCAAAGGATTATCAAGGTTATTTATATTATGATGTGTTGGACAATGAAATTATCCATGAAACAGTCCAAAAAACCTTCTTATACGAACGAAATGTAAAAGAGGAATTCACGCATTTTAAAGGAATTGATAAGTTTTATATTGAAATCGTTGGTGCTCCTATTTTTAATGATCGAAATATGCTAAAAGGAGCTGTGTTAGTTTTATACGATATTACAGAAATGAAGAAGCTTGAATTAATGCGTAAGGATTTTGTAGCAAACGTATCCCATGAGTTAAAAACGCCGATCACTTCTATTAAAGGATTCGCTGAAACGCTTTTGGATAACTCCATGCCACATTCAGAAGATAACAAGGAATTTCTAGAAATTATTTATAAAGAAAGTCATCGCCTCCAGCTGTTAATAGAGGATTTACTAATACTTTCGAGGCTGGAGAAAGAAAATTTTCAATTGGTTTTAACGACATTTAATGTGAAGGAGCTCGTTCGAGAAGTTAAGCTAATTGTAGAACATAAGATGAAAAAAAAGGACCTATCATTTTCTGTTGATGTAGAAGAGGGGTTAGAATTAACTGCAGATATGGAAAAAATAAAACAAATTATGATTAACTTATTAGATAATGCTATTAATTATACCCCCGAAAAAGGTAGAGTTAACTTGGAAGTAAAGCGAAGTGATGACACCGTTAGTATTCAAGTGAAAGATTCTGGAATTGGGATTGAAAAAGATGCACTTCCTCGTATCTTCGAGCGTTTTTACCGGGTAGATAAAGCACGGAGTAGAAATACAGGTGGTACAGGGCTTGGCCTCGCCATCGTTAAACATATTGTTGAGGTTCATGACGGAGACATACAAATAGAAAGCGAACCTGGGCAAGGGACAGCTGTAACTGTGTATTTACCAAAGGTGAGAATAGATGACTAACAGCATACGACAAAAGTAATGAATAAACAATAAAAAACGAACGATAATTAGTTAAAACTAATTATCGTTCGTTTTTTGGTGGTCTAGGAAAGTATAAAATGTGCCGATGTGGATAAATAGGGGCGTGTTGAGCCGCGCCCAGCTCCAGCACCCAGAAACAAGGCGACTTCACGAATCGCCCTAATCTAATTCGGCTCGCAAGCACACCGTGATTCTTTTATCTCCGTTGACTCGCATCATTCGCTACGTTTCTAATCGGGTGCTTGCGCTTTTGTTCTTAGAATAATTAATGAAGCACCTGAAAATGCAATGCTCCTTCAAAAGAAGAACGTTTTTCTGCGCCGATGTATCGCTGCCGAAGCCTTCCTTATCTAGCAGGAACAGCACGAGTTCGAAGCTCCACTTGGTAACGTGTTTTTCTTTACCAAGTTAGCTAAGGCCGTTCCTGCGGAAAGCGAGTATATTTTCATGATGCGTCGGTGATGCTCCCATTGATAACATGATTATTCGTATTTGAGTAATGAAGTTTTGTTTTGTCCCATCTTCTTCTTTTTTAGCAGCTGTTTAGAAAGAAGTCACATCATAGTAAGAAAGAACAAAATGATAAGGAAGGCAGTAATCTTTTCTGTTATATGCTTACATAGAGAATGTCGTTTCACTTTATGAAGCTAGGATGATAAAATATGGTTAATGAAGAAATTAACGGAGGCGAGAAGATGGGCAATAAACTGGTTTTAATTGACGGGAACAGTATTATCTATCGAGCATTCTTTGCGTTGCCATTATTAAATAATGATAAAGGTGTTTACACGAACGCTGTATATGGGTTTACCACAATGCTGTTAAGAATACTAGAAGAAGAAAAGCCAACACATATGTTAGTAGCATTTGATGCAGGTAAAACAACCTTTAGACATGCTACATATAAAGAATATAAAGGGGGACGCCAAAAAACACCACCGGAGTTATCGGAACAATTTCCATTACTTAAGGAAGTATTGGACGCATTTGAAATTGCCCATTACCAACTGGAGAATTATGAAGCGGATGACATCATCGGAACGTTATCGAAGCTTGTAACACCAGATGAATGGAATGTAACGGTCATTTCTGGTGACAAGGATTTGTTACAGCTTGTTTCCGACAAGGTTACTGTTAGTTTGACGAAAAAGGGAATTAGTGATGTTGAACGATATACACCTCAATTTTTAAAAGAGAAAATGGAAATCACCCAAGATCAGATTATCGATTTAAAGGCATTAATGGGTGATAAATCGGATAATATACCCGGTGTTCCTGGTGTTGGAGAAAAGACTGCAGTAAAACTTTTAAAACAATTTCACACCTTAGAACAAGTCTACGAAAATATTGATGATATTGGTGGTAAGAAATTAAAAGAAAAGCTCATTACGCATAAAGATGACGCATTTATGAGTAAAGAGCTAGTAACAATAAATCAAGATTCGCCTATAACTATTTCTACAGATGATATTCCTTACAAAGGCTATCAGCAAAACAATGTAAGTAATATTTTTAAGCAACTAGGCTTTCAATCCCTACTAAATCGAATTGACGGAGGAGAAGTAGAAGTAGGAAGTAATCATGTTCCAAAGAAAGAAATAGATTACACTATCCTATCAAACGTTACTAATGATACGTTTACAGGTGAAGAGGCATTGATTATAGAGATGCTAGGAGAAAACTACCATCAGTCAGCAATTGAAGGGTTTGGTATAGTCAATAAGGACAATGCCTACTTTATATCCACTGAAAATGCCTTGAATTCTGAAGCATTTAAAAATTGGTTGGAGGATGCGAGTAAACATAAGGTCGTATTTGATGCGAAAAAAACACTGGTTTCTTTGCTGAGGTATGACATTCATACAAAAGGCATAATCTTTGATATGCTACTAGCATCGTATTTACTGAATCCATCTGAGAATAATCACGATATTCCCGCGATAGCGAACCGACTGGGACAGGCTGATTGTCTATTTGATGAAGAAGTGTATGGTAAGGGTGCTAAACAGAAGGTACCGGAATTGGATATTTTAGCGGAGCATGTAGCTCGAAAAGCCAACATATTGTTTAGCTTAAGAGATACGATGCAACAACAACTAAAAGATAACGAACAATATGAGCTGTTTAAAGAGCTTGAGATGCCATTAGCATTAATTTTAGGAGAAATGGAGCATACCGGAGTTTTAGTGGACGCGGATCGTTTGGAAGAAATGCGTACTGATTTAAAAGAGCGATTAGCGGATCTTGAGCGAGAAGTGCATGAATTGGCAGGCGAGTCATTTAATTTAAATTCTCCCAAACAGCTAGGCCCTATCCTATTTGAAAAGCTAAAGCTTCCTGTTATAAAAAAAACGAAGACAGGTTATTCTACTGCTGCTGATGTTTTAGAGCAGCTGCAAGGTGAGCACGAAATAATTCCAAAGCTGTTGTTATATCGTCAGCTTGGAAAGTTACAATCTACGTATATTGAAGGTTTATTAAAAGTAGTAAATAAACAGTCTAATAAAATCCATACCCGATTTAACCAGGCGTTAACGCAAACTGGCAGGTTAAGCTCCATTGATCCAAATCTGCAAAACATACCTATTCGTTTAGAGGAAGGTAGAAAAATACGTCATGCATTTATACCTGCAAATGAGGATTGGGTTATGTTTGCAGCTGATTACTCACAGATAGAATTACGGGTATTAGCACATATTGCTAAAGATGAAAAATTGATTGCTGCTTTTAAAAATGACTCAGATATCCACACACAAACAGCGATGGATGTATTCCATGTTGATAAAGACGAAGTAACTGCTAATATGCGCCGTCAAGCAAAAGCTGTAAACTTTGGTATTGTTTATGGAATTAGTGATTATGGACTCTCTCAAAACCTTGGAATTACAAGGAAGGAAGCTAAGCAATTCATTGAGCGATACTTCGAGAGCTATCCGGGTGTTAAAACATATATGGATGAAATCGTACAAGAAGCGAAGCACAAAGGCTTCGTAAGTACATTGATGAATCGGAGAAGGTATTTACCAGAAATTACAAGTAGGAATTTTAATTTGCGGAGCTTTGCCGAAAGGACTGCCATGAATACGCCGATTCAAGGAAGTGCTGCTGATATTATAAAAAAAGCGATGATCGACCTGCATGGAAAGCTAAAAGATGAAAAACTACAGGCACGTATGCTGCTTCAAGTTCATGATGAACTCATTTTAGAAGCACCAAAATCAGAAATAGAAAAACTAAAAGAAATAGTCCCAGCTATGATGGAAAACACTGTAGAATTAATGGTTCCATTAAAGGTTGATTATGCCTTTGGTGATAGCTGGTTTGATGCAAAATAAGGAGATAATAAGATGCCTGAATTACCAGAAGTTGAAACGATTAGAAAAACGTTAAAACAGTTCGTTTTAAATAAAACAATCGATCATGTTGATGTTCATTGGGGAAAAATAATAAAACGGCCTGATGACATGGAACAATTTAAAATGGAACTTGTTGGACAGACAATACATGATATTTTGCGGAAAGGAAAGTTTCTATTATTCCAATTAGATGATTACGTATTAGTTTCACATTTACGGATGGAAGGTAAATATCGTGTTACGAAGTCGTCTGAACCACTAAAGAAACATACCCATATTATTTTTTCTTTTACGAATGGGGAAGAGCTTCGGTATAATGATGTTCGTAAGTTTGGAACAATGCACCTTTTCAAAAAAGGGGAAGAAAGGAAAAGTAAACCATTAAACTTATTAGGGCCAGATCCTTTTGATCCTGCATTTACAACGGATTACTTTATAAATAAATTAAAAAAAACAGAACGAGTTATTAAATCGGCCTTACTTGATCAGGGAATTGTCGCTGGATTGGGAAATATTTATGTCGATGAAACATTATTTCGTGCAGGAGTTCACCCATTGCGGCAAGCTAATAAGCTAACGCATAAAGAAATTACAGAAGTTCGCAAACAGGCAATTGTAACCATTCAGGAAGCAGTAAAACAGGGTGGGACAACGATACGTTCTTATGTAAATGGTCAAGGAGAAATGGGGATGTTTCAACAAGAGTTATTCGTTTATGGACAAGAGGATAAGGCATGTAAAAAATGTGGTAAACAAATTATTAAAATGAAGATAGGTGGACGAGGCACTCATATCTGTACAACCTGCCAACTACTAAAGAGGTGAGGACATGGCACTAATTATTGGGTTAACCGGAAGTATTGCTAGTGGTAAAAGTACCGTATCCCTTATGTTTGACGATCATAACATACCAGTTGTCGACGCCGACAAAATCTCAAGAGAAGTGGTTAATCCGGGAGAGATAGCTTACGATCAAATCATTGAAGCCTTTGGCAAACAGGTATTACGAGAGGATAAAACGCTCAATCGTGAAAAATTAGGCGAAATTATTTTTGCAGATGAAGCGAAGCGAAAGCAATTAAACGATATCGTTCATCCGGCCGTAAGAGAAAAAATGCTAATGCGAAAAGATGGATATGTAAAAGCGGGAGCAGCGTGTGTCGTTCTAGATATTCCACTACTATTTGAAAGCAAACTAGCCTATCTAGTTGATAAAACAATTGTTGTCTATGTTGATGAGCATGTGCAAATCGAAAGACTGATGAAGCGAAATGGTTATTCTGAGAAAGAAGCCAAGCAGCGGATCGCTTCACAAATACCTGTTAAAGAAAAAGCTGCTATGGCAGATGCTGTTATTGATAACAATGGAACAAAACATGCTTCTTATGAACAACTGGAGGAAATCTTACGTACTTGGGGAATTCGTTAACTTGTAAAGAAACCCTACATTTCTAAAAAAATTATAACCGATTTGTGTAGTATGAGAGAAGTGCTTGAGTAATGTAGCGTAAATACTTCTCATTCAGTATAGATCTTACCGTGCCCTTTTCCCTCAAGGAGTCGTCTAGATATTTTCCATTACTAAATGGAGCTAATCATCATTTCATAACTAAAGTCGAACGGATTGATACCGACCCCGTGAAGTTAGAGTGAAAAATCTAACTTCCGAGGGTCGGTATTATGTTGTTTGGCTTATAAATGGATCTCGTATTTACTGGCAGTAAGATCCCCACTTTAAGCAATAAAGTGAACCCAATATGGATCGACTGCCAGTAAATGTCCGATTGGTTCCACTAACAATCAGTTGAGGTATTGCTTACCCCAACTGATTTAAATTTCACAATATTACATACGTTTGTTCTTGCTCTTTTTTAATCTCAAACACATTAATACCTTTGGTTAATTGTTTGAAAACTAAAATATCTGGATAAATCTAAAATAAAACACACATATACCTCCTAATGTGTTATACTAATTAATAAATAAAGAGAAAAAGTATAACTTATAGTGGGAGGACTTTGTATGAATAAAACTCGTGTTGCTATAAATGGATTTGGACGAATCGGACGAATGGTATTTCGTCAAGCGATTTTGGATGAACAACTTGAAGTTGTTACTATAAATGCAAGTTATCCTGCAGAGACACTGGCGCATCTTATTAAATACGATAGTGTTCACGGTATTTTTGATAAAGAAGTGAAAGCGGTTAATGAAGGAATTATGATTAGTGATAAGAAAATTAAACTTGTAAATTCTCGTGTTCCTGAAAATTTACCGTGGGATGAGTTAAATATCGATATTGTTATTGAAGCAACAGGAAAATTTAAAACGAAAGAAAGTGCAGGAGGGCACATTCGTGCTGGAGCGAAAAAAGTAGTGATTACTGCACCTGGTAAGGAAGTTGATCAAACTATTGTTATGGGAGTAAACGAAGGAGTATATAATCCAGAAAAGGATGATGTAATATCAAATGCATCATGTACAACAAACTGTTTAGCACCGATTGTCAAAATAATTGACGACCATTTTTCAATTGAAAATGGATTAATGACCACAGTGCATGCATTTACAAATGATCAAAAGAATATAGATAACCCGCACAAGGATCTTAGACGAGCTCGGGGTTGCACACAATCTATTATTCCTACGTCTACTGGTGCTGCGAAGGCACTAGGAGAAGTAATCCCACACTTAAACGGAAGATTACATGGAATGGCATTACGTGTACCAACACCTAATGTATCCCTAGTTGATTTGGTTGTCGATGTAAAGAATTCCATTTCGGTTGAAGAGGTTAATCATATTTTTAAACAAGCTCAAGAAACAGATTTTAAAGGTATAGTTAGCTATAGTGAAGAACCATTGGTTTCAATTGATTATACTACAACTGATTTTTCAGCAGTTGTTGATGGTTTATCTACGATGGTAATGGATAATCATAAAGTAAAGGTTCTTGCTTGGTATGATAATGAGTGGGGTTACTCCAAACGAGTGATCGATTTAACAAAGTATGTTGGAAGTTACCTTTATCAAAAACAAGCGCAAATTAGCTAACTGGAATGTTCATTAGTGCATATACATGTACTGTCTAAGCAATGTGAAAAATATTGCAAATGTCTGTGAAACAGGTTATACTTTTCGTTGTATTCTTGATTAATTTGTTTTTCTGCTTAAAGGGTTAGGACCTCATCGGACTAACTTTCCCCCGTGGCAGAAAGTAGGGCTTCAAGAAACAATACCATGAGGGGGATAAATACATGGATACAATGGGAAGGCACGTTATTGCGGAACTTTGGCAGTGCAATGTTAATAAATTAAATGATATGCGTTTAATCGAACGAATTTTTGTGGATGCTGCTTTAAAAGCAGGAGCTGAGATTCGTGAGGTTGCTTTTCACAAATTTGCCCCACATGGCGTGAGCGGTGTAGTCATTATTTCAGAATCGCATTTAACGATTCATAGCTTTCCTGAACATGGGTATGCGAGTATAGATGTATACACATGCGGGGAGGTTATCGATCCGAATATAGCGGCTCAGTATATTGCAAATGCACTTGAGGCAAAGCGTTTTGAAAAAGTTGAAATACCACGAGGGCTAGGTTCTGTTAATATAAAGGAAAGTCGTAAAAAGGCTTAATGAATAGTTCAATAAGTACAAAAAGGTCGATGGTCTGTGGAACTTGCAGCAGAATATCGACCTTTTTTACTGTCTAAGAAATTATAAAATTAGTCGTGTGGATAAATAGGCGCGTGTTGAGCTACGTCCAGCTCCAGAAACGAGGCGACTCCACGAATCACCCTAATCTAAGTTATCATCGGCTCGCAAGCTCACCGTAATACCTTTATCTCCGTTGCCTCGCTCCAGTCACTACGTTTCTAATCGAGCGCTTGGGCTTTTGTTCTCTGAAACTATGAAGTTAACAGCGAATTATTTCTGTTAGAGGTTTTAAGCAAAACATGTTAATATAGTAATACTATACATATGAAAAATATACGCAATTGGGGTGTTGAGAATGTCGTTACGAAATACGATGGCCAAATTTTTTAGCAACCATGCTGAAACTAGAGATAACCATTGGGATACCTCACTCCAAACACATTATTATAAAACAACCAGAGATAAAGGAATGGGTACGCTAGAAGATATGTTCAGACGTTCTGATACGTATCAACTACATTCAATATCGAAAGAACATGGTGAAATCAGTGTAAATATAAAAAAGGGAAAAAAGGCATTTATCATTGCAACTATTATAATGGTACGTCCCTATCAAACTGCAATAGATTTTTCCGTAACTACGGAATCGATTTTACCATTTGATTTTGGCTATAGTACAAAGGTAATACAGCGACTTTATAACGAAATAAGTAAAGAGTTACCAATCATTACAAAACAAGACATGCATAGGTAGACATGAGGAGTGGGGTTGAACGGTATGAGGTGTTCAAATTGCCATAACAAAAGCACAAAGGTACTAGATTCGAGACCAATTGAAGAAGGACAATCCATCCGTAGACGTAGGGAATGTGAGCAGTGTGGCTTTCGATTTACAACATTTGAACGAATTGAAGATGTTCCCTTAATTGTTGTAAAGAAGGATGGAGTGCGCCAAGAATTCAATCGTGAGAAATTAATACGAGGCTTAATCAGAGCTTGTGAAAAACGACCGGTTCCACTAGAAAAAATAGAGGAAATTGCAGTTGAGGTAGAAAAAGAACTGCGTAATGAAGGAGTATCAGAAATTGATAGTAAAGAGGTAGGCGAAAGGGTTATGGATCGACTTTCAAAAGTGGATGAAGTAGCTTATGTTCGTTTTGCTTCTGTGTACCGTCAATTTAAAGATATTAGCGTTTTTCTTGATGAATTAAAAGACTTAATTAATACAGAGAATAAATAAACATTATATGCTTAAATGAAAGGATTAGAGCAATGGTGAACAGGATAGGAAAGATTTTACCTGTTGAAGGATATTATGTTGTACTTAAAGAAACACTACCGGTAGATTATGCTAAATCCCTAACGCATTTGTACCAACCGTTAATTGGAATTCAAGCGGTCACATTATATCAAACACTTCTTCATGAAATCGAATTACAGCTTAATAAATCAGAACCCCAAACACACCATACATTGATGAATTATTTAAATTTACCATTAGATGAGATCTATAGCGCCAGATTAAAACTAGAAGCAATTGGAATGTTAAAAACATTTAAAAGATCGGAAGGGTCGAATAATGTTTTTACGTATGAATTACAACAGTTATTTTCACCAGCGCATTTTTTTAAAGATCCAATGCTTTCACAGCTGCTGTATCATCATATAGGTAATGATAAATTTCAATTTTTAAAGCAGCATTTCGCTCCATCACCAAACGAGTCCTTTGGTGTAAACATTACAGCTACGTTCCAGGATGTCTTTGAAACGGTAACACCATCGTACCAGCAAGAAAATATGGATGTGGAAGAAGCTGAATTGGATATGCTGGATGTAGATTTTTCGTGGATGGAGCATGCTTTAAAACAGCGTATGATACCTATAAGAAAAGTACTTACTACTCAAAATCGAAAACTCATTTCGCAAATGATGTTTCTGTATAATTTAGAGTCCCATGATATTGAAAAATCGGTATTATGGGCTTTAACGGAGGAAAATTGTTTAAACACAGAAGAGTTTAAAGCGGCGTGTCACGATGTATTTAAGCAAAAGTATAGAGGGAATAATATAAGACTTTCAGCTAAAACAAGTCAAATGAAAAACGCTACTTCAAAATCCAAACAGCCACTCACTAAAGAGGAGCAATTAATTGAGCAATTAGAAACCATTTCTCCTAGACAATTGCTAGAAGATTTATCTAGCGGGAACCATGCTTCAGAGCAAGATTTGCGATTGATTCGTGATATTATGACGTCACAAGGTCTGCCATCACCAGTTATGAATGTGTTAATTCATTACGTTTTGCTGCAATCCAATATGAAATTATCTAAAGCATATGTAGAAAAAATTGCCAGTCATTGGTCAAGAGCGAATTTACAAACTGCAAAAGAGGCTATGGCATTTGCAAAGAAAGAAAAAGATAGCTACCAAAAAGTTAAAAAAACCAATAGTGGTTATGGTGTAAGAAACAAAAAAGAGGTTATTCCAGACTGGTTTAAAGAGCAAAAGAAAAAACAACTACAGGCGACTGCTACCAAAGAAGAGGAAATCGACGAAGCGAAGGAACAGCGTGAATTAGAGGAATTGCTAAGGCAATATTCTAGTAACAATAAATAAGCATGATTAAGGATGATTGAAATGAAGCCAGTACAATCTTCACTAAAAAAGTGGATGAGGGGAAATAATAATTTTAAAGAAAACTATACAAAAATTAAGCATGAAATTTTAAGTGACCCTGAAATATCGGTATTTCTATCTCAGCATCCTCAATTACCACAGTCTGAAATTGATAAAAACTTAATGAAACTATATGAATACAAGTCACAATCAAAACAGTGTGATAATTGTACTTGCTTCGCTGAATGTAAAAATATGCTTCAGGGATATTCTCCAAATCTATATGTAGAGGGAAAAGAGATACATTTATCTTATGAAAAATGCCATCTTCATATAGATCATGAGAGACAACAAGAGCAACAAAAGTTAGTGCAAAGCTTATACATGCCTAAGCAAATCTTAGAAGCAGCTATTGATGATATCGATACAGATCCAAAACGTAGTAAGGCAGTCCGAGACTTGTTGCAATTTGTTGAAGAAGCAAAATCTGGAATACCTGAAAAAGGTATTTACTTTTATGGCCCGTTTGGAGTAGGAAAAACATATTTTTTAGGAGCATTGGCTAATAAATTAAAAGAACTTCATATTTCCTCTACACTCATTTATATGCCAGAGTTTGTACGCGAGATAAAATCCTCGATGAAAGACGATACCGTTAATAAAAAATTGGATTACTTCAAAAAAGCAGATGTTTTAATGCTTGATGATATTGGCGCGGAAATGCAATCTTCCTGGTTTCGAGATGAGATTCTCGGTTCGTTGCTACAATATCGAATGATGGAAGGACTCCCAGTTTTTTTCACTTCCAATTATAGTATGGGGCAGCTGGAAGATCACCTTGCTCAAACGAAAAGTGGTGTAGAGCAAGTCAAAGCTGGTCGTATTATTGAAAGAATGAAACAAGTTAGTAAAGAAGTCCATATAAATTCCGAAAATAGAAGACAATAATCTAGTAAAGAGCTTGAAAAAATTCAAGCTCTTTTTTATAAGTTAAGAAAGTATAAAATCAGTGCAATGACTGCGTTAAGCCAAGTAGTTATTTTGAAATGGTTGATGTATATTGGCAATGCTCCGACGAATTACTTCGCTTTCGGCGGGCACGGCTTCAACTAACTTTGCAAAGAAGAACACGTTGCAAAGTGGATTTTCGGCTCGCGCTAATCCCGCAGGAGTCTACGTAATTCGTCTCCGCTATGAGAAGGTGCAACAATTCTTGTCATAAGTAATAGGTTGACTTTTTTTACAATGGGTAAAGTGAAAATCGCTATCCGTGAGTATAAAAGTAGCTGTGTTACTTCATGCTAGCGTTGTAGAGCCTGATAATAGCGAAGGCCGGCCACTTCAACTCCTGTGGGAAATGTTTGACCTGAAGATCCACTTTTTTGAGCGGGTTTTGCTAAAAAAGTTAGCTGAAGGACAAACCCCACGGAAAGGGAAGTGGGCAGCCGGAGTGGTGGTCAAACAAGCAGTAGCTATTATTCCATAATAGCTACTAGAGGAAGCGTAGATCTGAGCATTTAGTGATAAGGACTGAGCGAATTTTGCTCAGTTTTTTTTAAAAGATAAGAAAGTATAAAAATTTGGCTATACCAGAGTGTTTCTTACTGTGGTATTTTAAGTATATGGAAAAAAACATCTTGAAACGAATCTTTTTTGATAAACATCAACATTGGGAAGCATTTAAGAAGAAACATGGAGAGCGAATTCGTCCAATTGTCATTAAAGAGGTGGAAAAATTTCGTGACTGTGGAGATCCCAAAAATGGATTCAAACTCTATGTTTGTGAAGGATGCCATGACGTTCGACATGTCCCTTTTCGATGTAAAGGACGTTTTTGTACAACGTGTTCTGTAGGAGAAAGTGAAGAATGGAGTCGCGTCCTTACAGAAGATATAGTACAAGTGAACCATCGGCATGTAATCTTTACGATAGATGAAAAATTACGGGCTATATTTCTATGGCATCGAGAGCTTTTGAAACCCCTTATGGATGAAGCTGCGAAGCTAATCACGGGTTATTTTCGAAAGAAGGCAAAAGTGAAACCGGGGATAATTGCCGGATTACATACATTTGGGTCAAGAGTGAATTTCAATCCCCATGTTCATATGTTAGTGACAATGGGAGGAGTTACGGAAAAAGGAGAATGGAAAGCGTACGACTATATACCGTTTACGATGCTTCGAAAGCAATGGCAGACGGTGGTGTTAAAATTCATTCGTAACCACTTGTCAAATAAGGAAAAGAAAAGAATTCAACCAAGATTACAACAGGCTTTTTCTAATAATGGGGAAGGCTTCTATGTGTATGCCCCAAAACAAAGAGGAAAGGTGAAGGACCAACTGCGTTATATTGGCCGCTATATTCGTCGACCAGCGATTGGAAACAATCGTATCGAGGAATATGATGGTCAACATGTGACATTCAAATATATGGATAAAGTAGACGGTAAAGAAAAACATGAGACCGTAACGGTAGAAGAATTTATTATTCGATTAATACGTCATATTCCTAATGAACAGTTCAAGACAATTCGTCACTATGGGGTGTATTCTAGAAGGAGTAAGAGCTTAAGCAAAAAGCTATTAGCTACATGGCAACAAGGTACAAGGAAATGGATAGTAAAAGTGAAGAAGACATTACGCCGCCAAACCTGGAGAGAGCGTATTATTTCTAGTGGTCAAAAAGATCCCCTTGTGTGCTCGCATTGCGACAATTACTATGAATACAAGGGAGAAGTGTGTCTAGAGAATGGGAAATTAGAAATAAAGATTGCATTAACAAAAGAAGCAAGGAATGATTTAGAAAGGTTGATTCACTATCGCACAGACCAACAAACGACGCAAAAAAGGGAAGAAGAAAAAAGGAACCGACCACTTACGTCCAAAGAAGACCTACGTCAACTATCATTGTTTCATGTGTCATGAAGAAGAAAAGATACCGTATAACGTAGTAGAAGAGTTTGATTTGATGGATGGCGGAGACCCAACTACGCCACCAAGATTCAGCTGTGAACAATGTGGAGGAGAAATGTATCCGGAGTATTATAAAGGAGTACAAGGACACGAATACAAACTATCGGATGTGCTCTAGCTATGGCAAACAGGAAAGGACCGGGCTGGTTTTTGCCCGGTTTTTCTTAATAGTCTAGGAAATGAAGGAAACTATAAAATTTGAGCCTGTGGATAAATAGGCGCATGTTGAGCCGCGTCCAAACCTAGGCAACTTCACGAATTGCCCTAGGAGAAGTCATCATCGGCTCGTAAGCTCACTTTGTTTCCTTTATTTCCGTTGACTCGCTCCATTCGCTACGTTTCTATTCGGGCGTTTGCACTTTTTGTTCTTTTACAGAAAAGAAAAGTATAAATAAGGGAAGAAAATTTAATATATCATAATATTCCGGTTTTTCATATTACTGCATAATTTTTAGCGTACATAATGAAAAAGACTTATCTGCTAGTTAGGATACTTGGATTCGCTAATTCTTTTGAAGCAGTACTAAACTTCCAATTGGTAAAAAGTTCAAATTATTACTTGATTTCATCATTGAGAACAGTTATCATTTAACTTAAATATTGATAATGATAATCATTATCAATTGAATGATTTAGATAACTATTTAGTACAAGAATAGATTGGAAGGAATGAAGTCATGCAATTTACAGGAATAACTGGAAAGGTTGCTGTTGTAACAGGTGCCTGTGGTGGCATGGGTCAGTCCATTGTTGAAGGGCTTTCTGATAATGGTGCTCATGTAGTTGCACTGGATAACAATACAGAAAAACTATTTGCATTTGTAAGTGAGCTAAAGCAAAACGGCCATCACATAACAGCTTTTACACTGGATATTCGTAATTATGAAAAGGTCGCAGAAACAATAGACATGATTGAACGTGAAGTAGGACCAATTGAAATTCTCATTCATGCCGCTGGGGTACTTTTTTTAGATTCTGTCGTTTCGCTTCCTAAATCAAATTGGGATACCACCTTTGAAGTCAACACTAGCGGTGTGTTCCATATTGTCCAAGCCATTACAAGACGAATGATCCCTCGTCAAGCTGGTGCAATTGTCGTAGTTAGTTCAAATGCTGCTCGAATGCCTAGAATGTCGATGGCAGCATATGCAGCTTCAAAAGCAGCTACTACAATGTTTGTCAAATGTTTAGGATTAGAACTAGCCAATTATAATATCCGCTGCAACATTGTTTCGCCGGGATCAACGAACACCGAGATGCTTAAACAACTGTGGAAGAATGACACAGGAGAACAAGTATCGATAAATGGTACTGCAGAAGAATATCGACTTGGTATTCCGCTAAGAAAAATTGGAGAGCCCGTTGATGTAACAAACACTATTTTATTTCTTATATCTGATATGGCTGGTCATATTACTATGGAAGATATATGTGTAGATGGTGGAGCAACATTAGGGTTGTAAAATTCATCCAAAGGAGGATATAAATTGATAAATACTACTGCTTCTAATCAAAGTAAACAGATAACTTTACTTCAAAATTATCAAAAGGGCGATTTTTTATTAGCATCGCCAAAGCAAATGATCTTGGGTAAAGGAGTTTTTGCAAACGTTCATATGTTAAATAGCCACGGAATAGTAGAGCAAATGAAACAGTCGTTGAATCAAGCAAAATTGACTGGTCATGCCAGACCAATTGTGATGGGAGCGATCCCATTTGATTTTTCCGAGTCACCGAAACTGGTGATTCCGAAAGAGATATCTACTGCTGCTCCATTAGAAGTGAAAAAGCAAGTAGAGTGGAGGAAAGCTTCAAGCTCTACCTTTGAAATAAAGGCAGTTCCTGATCCTGAGGTATATATGGAAGGTGTACGTAAGGGGCTAAAGGCTATTGACACAGATCACATACAAAAAATTGTTTTATCCAGATCATTACATATTACCTCTGCTGAAAGGATAGATACACATCAATTATTAAAAAATCTAGCTTACTCAAATAAAACGGGATACACATTTGCAGTTGATGTATCATTGAATGAGCAGAAAGATACTGAGCCTCGAACATTAATTGGTGCAAGCCCAGAATTGCTTGTATCTAAGACAGGACAAAAAATAGTAGCGAATCCGTTAGCGGGATCACGACCTCGCTGTAAAGATCCGTTGGAGGATGAGCAACAAGCCAAAGAATTATTGGAATCCGCCAAAGATTTACATGAACATGCAGTAGTCGTAGATGCAGTAAAAAAATCGCTTCAGGAATATTGTCTGGAATTACATGTACCTACAACACCTTCAATAATAAAGACAGAAGCAATGTGGCATCTTTCTACGGAAATTAACGGTATTCTAAAAGATCCGCACGTGACTTCCATTGAGTTAGCAATGGCTCTACACCCAACACCAGCTATTTGCGGTTTCCCCACAGAAGCTGCTCGCAATACGATTCAAGAAATTGAACCATTTGATCGTGGATTTTTTACTGGAATGGTAGGATGGTGTGATGAGGCAGGAGATGGAGAATGGATAGTCACCATTCGCTGTGCTGAAATTTGTGGTCGAAACCTTCAGTTATTTGCTGGAGCTGGAATAGTCACTGGTTCAAAGCCAGAAGATGAATTAGCAGAAACGGCAGCTAAGTTTGGCACGATGCTGCAGGGACTAGGCATTTAAGTCCTGAAAAATGAAGGAGGGATTAAATATGGTTCTAGATGGATGTCCAACTTGGCCAGAAGAATATGCTGCATATTATCGAGAGGAAGGATGCTGGGAAGGAAAAACATTTGGAGACCTATTGGCGGAAAATGCCAAAAAATACGAGAATCGAATAGCCATGACTGATGGAGAAGTTGAAGTGTCTTACAGTGAGTTTAATAAAAAAGTGAATCAGCTAGCAGTAGGTTTCCAAAAATTAGGGATACAAAAAGTTGATCGTGTTGTCGTTCAACTGCCTAATCAAATTGCCTTTTTTGATGTCGTTTTTGCGTTGTTTCGGTTAGGCGCAATTCCTGTATATGCGCTTCCAGCCCATCGATATAGCGAAATTCACTATTTTTGTGAATTTGCGGAAGCAAAAGCATATATTATTCCTGACACGTATGGAGGATTTAACTATACATTGTTAGCCAGTGAGGTACAAAAAAGCGTAAATTCACTTGAACATATCATCGTTCATGGTGAGGCAAATAAATACACGTCGCTTTTTGATTTGTATTTACAAGCAGATTTTAAGGAACCTGAAATTAAAGCAAGTGAAATAGCGTTTTTGCAGTTGTCAGGAGGTAGTACAGGGCTGTCCAAATTAATACCGCGTACACATGATGACTATATGTATTCATTGCGCGTGAGTAATCAAATTTGTCGAATAACTAAAAATAGTGTGTATTTGGCTGTGCTACCAATCGCACATAATTTCCCGATGAGTTCTCCAGGTGTGTTAGGAATTTTGTATGCAGGAGGAAAGATAGTTCTTGCTTCTGGATCAAGTCCAGATGAAGCATTTCCGCTGATTCAGAAAGAGCAAGTAACGATTACAGCGCTTGTCCCACCGATAGCATTGATATGGCTAGAAGCGATTAAAAATCGAAGGGATGATTTATCAAGCTTACAGGTTATTCAAGTTGGTGGAGCAAAATTTAGTGCTGAAGTAGCGCAGCGAATACAACCTTCTTTTGGCTGTAAATTACAACAGGTATTTGGAATGGCTGAAGGTCTTGTAAATTATACTCGTTTGGATGATCCGGATGAGATTATTATACACACACAGGGAAAACCAATGTCTCCATATGATGAAATAAAGATTGTAGATGAAGACGATAACCTTGTTGCCACAGGTGAAGTAGGGGAACTATTAACCCGTGGTCCATATACCATATGTGGCTATTATAATGCGCCAGCACATAATCGAAAAGCATTTACCAGTGATGGCTTTTACCGAACCGGTGATTTAGTTAGTGTAAATGAACATGGTTATATTACCGTAGAAGGCCGTGATAAGGATCAAATTAATAGAGGAGGAGAAAAGATCGCAGCAGAGGAAGTAGAGAATCATTTGCTGGCACATTCAAATGTATTTGACGTCGCCGTTGTTGCGATGCCGGATAAATTCCTTGGTGAACGATCTTGTGCATTTATTATTCTCCATTCTGCTTCAGATCACCCAGGTGAGTTCAAACAATTTTTAAGGGAAAGGGGTTTGGCAGCATATAAAATACCTGATCGTGTAGAAATCGTTGAAACGTTTCCCAAAACTCCATTCGGTAAGGTCAATAAAAAAACACTACGACAAAAAATTGATCAAAAATTAAAAATATAATTATTACTTGAAAGGAAGTGGATAAGATGGGACTTCCATCTATAACGACATATCCGATGCCGCAATCTTCGGATTTACCAAATAATATGGTGGACTGGAAGGTTGATCCTAAACGAGCGGTTCTGCTTATACATGATATGCAGCAATATTTTATTAATGCTTATGATTCTAAGCAATCTCCTTTGCCTGAACTAGTGAACAATATTAAGGATCTTAAACAACGCTGTACACAATTAAATATCCCAGTATTCTACACAGCTCAGCCAGGCAATCAAGCTCCAGCTGATCGGGCACTATTACAAGATTTTTGGGGATCTGGATTAAGCGAAAGTATACAGGAAACACAGATTATTAAAGAGCTTACTCCAGTTGAATCGGATACGGTGCTAACTAAATGGCGCTATAGTGCTTTTAAAAAGTCAGATTTATTACGTATTTTACAAGAAAGCGATAAGGATCAAATTATCATTACAGGTGTCTATGCACATATTGGTTGTTTAGTTACTGCTACGGATGCATTTATGGAAGATATTCAATCCTTTTTTGTAGCTGATGCAGTAGCTGATTTTTCAGAGGCAGATCATCAAATGGCCCTACAATATGCTGCGACTCGATGTGGATACTGTCTAACTACAGAAGCTGTTTTACGTGATCTTATCTCACATCAAGATTTAAATCAGGATGACGCGTTTTCGTTTTCAGATATGAAAATACAAATAGCGAATTTGCTCGATATTCATCCTGACGATATTGCCAATAGGGATAATCTACTAGATATAGGACTTGATTCGATTCGGATGATGAGTTTAGTTGAAGAATGGAGACAGCAAGGAATCGAAGTTAACTTTATGAAGTTAGTAGAAAGACCTACACTTCATGATTGGTGGGAAATGATTACTGGGATACCACAAAATACGTAATGTAGTGTCTATGGATAGGAGGTAACAACGTTTATGACTACAATGGAACACAAACGATTTCCTTTAACAGGTGCACAGACAGGGATTTGGTTTGCTCAAAAACTAGATCCGAATAACCCGATTTACAATACTGGAGAATATGTGGATATTATAGGGAATTTGGAAATGAATTATTTTAAACAAGCGATTAGGCAGACCATTGTGGAAGCAGAGAGTTTACATGTCAATATTGAAGAAGATCTCGAAGGACTATCGCAATTCATTCAATTAGAGAGAGGCTTTTCTATTGATTATATTGATGCTCGTGACCAATCCTGTCCTAGTCATTTTGCAAAAAAATGGATGAAAGATGATTTGTCACAGCCCATCGACTTTGCTCAGGATTTATTATTTAAACAGGTTATCTTTCAACTAGATGATAACCGATATTTTTGGTATCAAAAAATCCATCATATTGCTGCAGATGCATTCGGTTTTTCTTTAATTAGTCAACGAGTTGCGTCGTTGTATACATCATTTCTCCAAGGAAAAAAAGGGGATGAGGGTAGTGCATTTGGCTCATTTATAAAGGTTATATCTGAAAACCGAAAATATAGAGAATCGGAGAAATTTCAGGTTGATCGTGACTTCTGGATGAATCATTTTAGTGATCATCCAGAAGTGGTTAGTTTAGCAGATCGTTCAACGAAGCTACCGGCGTATTACATAAGTGATACAACTTACGTAGATAATGCAATCCTTACATCTCTTCATAATAAATCGAAGGAACATAAAGGTAGCTGGCATGAAATAATAATTGCAGCATTAGCTATTTATGTACATCGGATGACTGGTGAAGAAAATGTTATTTTGAGTTTACCGATGATGAACCGTTTTGGAACATCATCTTTACATGTTCCAGCAACTGTGATGAATATACTGCCATTACGGTTATCATTGCAGGCGGATTTATCCTTACATGATCTGATTCAGCAAATTCAGCAAGAAATACGTGTGATACGTAAGCATCAGCATTATAGACATGAGGATTTGCAACGTGATCTCAAATTATTAGGTAGTAACCAACGTTTGATTGGACCCCAGATAAATATAATGCCTTTCGATTATACACTGCGATTTGGAGAAGCGAAAGGAACAACATACAAACTATCAACAGGGCCAGTTGAGGACCTATCGTTGAATATATATGATCAGAAAAATGATTCTGGTTTACGATTTGATTTAGATGCTAATCCCAACGCCTATCATGAAGAGGAGGTGCATTTACATCTACGAAGAATAAAAAAACTTGTCGAAGATATAGCCAATTCCTCAATGAAACAAGCAATTGGTAGGTTTCATCTTTTACTAAAAGAAGAAAGACAACAGGTGCTAGAAGACTGGAATCCAGCCTGTCGTGAAATGGCTGATAAGCCACTGTTAACTCGTTTTGAAGAGCAAGTAAAAACGAATTCAGAACGTATTGCTGTAGAGTTTGGAGAGAAGAAACTTTCTTACGCTGAATTAAATGGCCGTGCAAATCAAATCGCCCATTTGCTTCGTAAGCGAGGTGTAAAGCGGGGGCACTTTGTAGCCATTATGCTACCTCGATCAGACGAAATGCTCATAGCTATTCTTGCAGTATTAAAAAACGGTGCTGCCTATTTACCAATTGATCCGATCTATCCGGAAGATCGAATTACGTATATGCTTGAAGACGCACGACCTGCTTGTGTTATTACGTCAGTCAAAGATCAAATTTCATTGGAGAAAGAGGAAGTAATTGTAGTAAACCTAGATGATAACAACATACAGGAAGAATTAACTTTCTCGAATAACCAAACCTTTCCCTCTCCTATTGTTTCTGGGAGAGAACCGGTTTATATGATCTATACTTCTGGTTCTACAGGCAGGCCGAAAGGAGTCGTTGTAACAAATGAAGGCTTAATTAATTTTCTCGAGTCAATGCAATTGAAATTCAATATCCAAGTTAACGACCGACTCTTAGCAGTAACAACAATTGCATTTGATATTTCTGCTCTAGAATTATTTCTGCCTATTTTAAACGGTGCGACAAGTGTCATTGTGGATAAAGAAACAATTCAAGATGCTGCTAAATTAGCACAAGCAATTGAAGAAAAAAATATTACCATCATGCAGGCTACACCTACTCTCTGGCAAACGCTTGTAACGTATCGCCCCAATGCAATCCAAGGGTTACAAGCGTTGGTTGGTGGCGAAGCATTAGCTGCAAAACTGATGGAGGACTTACTTGCGTTAGACTGTAACATAACGAATTTATATGGACCAACGGAAACGACGATTTGGTCTACTGCTATGCCAATTACAGGCAATGAAGCTAAACCCTTCATTGGCAGACCCATTGAAAATACCAAGGTTTATATTTTGGATGCAGCTTTAAACCCCTTACCTCCCAATGTTCCTGGCGATCTCTATATCGCTGGAAAGGGCTTAGCCAATGGCTATTTAAATCGCCCTGGATTAACTGCAGCAAGATTTATAGCTAATCCTTTCAGCCATTCTGGAGAGAGAATGTATTATACAGGGGATATTGCGAAGTGGCGAAACGATGGAACAATCGATTATATTAGTAGGTCTGACCATCAAGTGAAGCTGCGAGGATTTCGAATTGAACCAGGTGAAATTGAGAATGTACTGATGACACATCCAGATGTGGAACAAGCTGCTGTAGTTGTATTTGCGGACCAATTAAATAATCATCGGCTAGTAGCCTATCTTGTTGCAGATGAATTGTTGGATAAGAATAAAATTCGTGACCATGTACAAGATAAGTTGCCAGATTACATGGAACCATCTGCTTATCTTATCATTCCAAGTCTCCCACTAACCCCTAATGGAAAACTTGATCGCAAAGCACTCCCCGCTCCAGATATGGATCAAGTGGTATCAGATAGGGAGCCTCGGTCGCCGCAAGAAGAAATCGTATGTGATTTATTTGCAAAAGTGTTAGGTGTAAATCGTGTTGGAATTGATGATAATTTCTTTGATCTAGGAGGTCATTCTTTACTTGCTGGGCAGTTAATTAATCATATCCGTCAGATTTTTAACGTGGATATTGGTATTAGTAAACTATTTGCAGCACCAACCGTTGTGAGTCTTGTGGATGAGATTAATGATGGTAAGCTAGCTCGTCCACCGATAAAGAAAATGGAAAAACCAGCCAACATCCCTTTATCATTTGCACAGCAAAGGCTATGGTTTCTTCATCAATTGGAAGGAGCCAGTGCAACTTATAATATTCCAGTTGTTGTTGAATTAACAGGCAATTTAAACATTAATGCCCTAGAACAATCCATCTATGATGTAGTAGATCGACATCAGTCATTACGGACCATTTTTCCAGAGACCGAAGGAAATCCGCTTCAATTAATTTTAAGCATAAAGGAAGTTAACCCTGTCATTCACCGGAGACAAATAGATAAAACGGAGGTGAATGAAGCCATTCATTCTGAAGTAACCTATTGTTTTAATCTATCGGAAGAACCTTCGTTTCGTGTAACGCTGTTACAAATCGAGAAGAATCGATTTGTACTTGTTCTCTTAATTCATCATATTGTTGGTGATGGTTGGTCGCTTCGTCCTCTTGTACAGGACATAGAGAGCGCATATCAACAGCGAAGCAAGGGTGAAGTACCTAATTGGCCTGCGTTGCCGTTGGATTATATAGATTTTGTATTATGGCAAGAAGCTTTATTGGGATCAGAAAATAATCGGACAAGCTTGATGGCAAATCAATTAAACTATTGGAAGCAGGAACTTGCAAATCTGCCAGATCAGTTAGATCTACCAACAGATTATTCACGTCCAGTAGAGTCAACTTATCAAGGCGATAGTTATTATTTTACCATTAATCCTGAACTTCACCACCATCTATTGAAAATTAGTAAACATAACGGTGTGAGTCTTTTTATGGTATTGCAAGCTGGATTTACGGCATTATTAACCCGGCTTGGAGCGGGACAAGATATTCCTTTAGGTACTCCAGTTGCTGGTAGAAATGATGATGCAGTAGAAGAAATTGTTGGTTTATTTATTAATACGATCGTATTACGGACGGATACTTCTGGAAATCCTAGTTTTCGTGAGTTACTACAGAGAATCCGTCATACAAATTTAAATGCTTATGAACATCAGGATGTACCGTTTGAACGATTAGTTGAAGAATTAAATCCAGTGCGATCTCGCTCAAAGCATCCATTATTTCAAATAATGTTTGCTTTACAAAATACACCGAACCCCAGTTTAGATTTACCTGAAGTAGAGAGTGATATAACGGTGAAGAGTGTTGGGGCAGCAAAATTTGACCTAACTGTTGAATTTCAAGAATATAGAAATCAGGAAGGAAATCCAGATGGTGTAAAAGGAATGGTTGAGTATAGTACAGATTTATTTAATCATCAAACCATTGATCATATGTTCCAACGATTTTTGCAATTGCTAGAATCAGCAATAATCGATGTTGATCAACCTATTGGTAAACTAACTATTTTGGGAAGCTGTGAAAAAGAGATGATCTTGTCTGATTGGAGCAGGAAGAAAATGGAAGTAGCAGAAAATATACTTCCAGATTTATTTGAAAAACAGGTGGCGAATTATCCGCATGCAGAAGCTATCGTATGTAACAATACATCATTAACATATGAAGATATCAATCAACAGGCAAACAGGCTTGCTCATCTATTAATAGAAAAGGGTGTAGGGCCGAATCAATTTGTCGCTCTAGCAATGTCAAGATCCATTGATATGATCATTGGTTTACTTGGGATTTTAAAGGCTGGTGCAGGATACGTCCCGCTAGATCCGAACTATCCTAAAGCTCGAATCACTTATATGTATAACAATGCGCAGCCTGTATGTCTCATTACGAATCATCAACATAAAGAGAAATTTATTCATGATGATCCAACGTTTATTATTGTCTTAGATGAAAAGCGTACAACACATCAGTTGAACAAACAGAAAACGTCAAATCCGACAAATAGTGATCGTAATGGTTCGCTGTCTCCTTATCATCCAGCTTATATTATTTATACATCGGGATCGACGGGAAATCCAAAAGGTGTAGTTATTCCACACCAGAATGTTGTTCGATTATTCGGAGCGACGGAGCATTGGTTCCATTTTCATGCGGAAGATGTTTGGACTTTATTCCATTCGTATGCATTTGATTTTTCCGTTTGGGAAATGTGGGGTGCCCTGTTGTATGGTGGAAAGCTAGTCATCGTCCCGCATGAGATCAGTCGCTCACCGGAAGCGTTCTTGAAACTTTTGGTAGATGAAAAGGTTACAGTTCTTAATCAAACGCCTTCTGCATTCTATCAGCTTATTCAGGTAGATAGACAGATGGAAGATGTAAGTCAAGAACTAAACTTGCGGTATGTCATTTTTGGCGGCGAAGCATTAGATCTTCATCGATTAGAAGAATGGTATGAGAGACATGAGGAAAATTATCCACAGTTAATTAATATGTATGGCATTACGGAAACAACTGTTCATGTTTCTTATAAGGAGTTAGATAAAGCAAGTATTGCGTTAAATGCGAATAGTGTCATTGGTCAGGGGATTCCAGATTTAGGAGTATATGTGTTGGATGATTATTTAAACCCTGTTCCCCCTGGTGTAGTAGGAGAACTATATGTATCTGGTGCTGGTATGGCTTTAGGTTATTTAGGTAGACCGGATTTAACCGCAGATCGATTTATAGCTAATCCGTATGGAACTAGCGGCAGTCGCATGTATCGAACTGGCGATCTCGCCTGCTGGAAGCATGATGGTTCCTTAGATTATATCGGTCGTGCCGATCAGCAAGTAAAATTAAGAGGTTTTCGCATCGAATTAGGGGAAATCGAAGCAGTCTTGACTAAGCATCCGGGTATTGATGATGTCGTCGTAATGGTACGGGAAGATCAGCCAGGTGACGAACGACTTGTCGCTTATATTACTTGTAAGGGTGACATGAAGGCAGAGGAAGAAAATTGGAAGGTGTTTGCTGCGAAACAACTTCCTGAGTATATGGTCCCGTCTGCTTATGTAATGATAGAAACTTTCCCGTTAACTCCAAATGGAAAACTAGATAAAAAATCATTACCTGTCCCTGAATATGGTACGAGCAACGCTTATCGAATCCCAAGAACGCCACAAGAAGAAATTCTATGTGACTTATTTGCAGAAATTCTTGATTTACCGCAAGTTGGTATTGATGATGGTTTCTTCGATCTGGGAGGTCACTCCTTATTAGCTGTTCAATTAATGACACGAATAAAGCAGGTGCTTGGTGTAGACTTGAATATTGGTACATTGTTTGCGGCTCCCTCTGTAGCGGGGCTTGCAGATCAACTTTCAGAAGAAGGAGATCATCATGCTTTGGATGTACTATTGCCATTAAGAGAAAGCGGTATTCAGGCTCCGCTCTTCTGTGTGCATCCTGCAGGGGGATTAAGTTGGTGTTATGCAGGATTATTAAATAGTTTAGGAAAAGATTTTCCGATATATGGTATACAAGCCAGGGGGATTGCTGATTCTGGTCAACTTCCTCCTTCTATTGATGATATGGCTAGTGAATATATTCAAGCGATAAAACAAGTTCAACCAAATGGACCATACCAGCTTCTCGGTTGGTCTCTGGGAGGGAATGTGATACATGCGATGGCTACGCAATTACAGGAGCAAGGAGATACTGTATCGTTAGTTGCCATGCTAGATGCGTATCCAAGTCACTTCCTTCCTATAAAGAATACACCGGATGATGAAGAGTCGCTTGTGGCTCTACTAGCGTTAGGAGGATTTGATCCCGAAACTCTTGGTGATGAAGCCTTGAATTTTGAGAATGCACTTAAAATATTACGAAATAACGGTAGTGCACTTGCGAGTCTCGGTGATCAAACGATATTAAACTTAAAAGAAACATATGGAAATTCGGTGCGTATTTTAAGTGAATACAAACCAAAAGCATATTCGGGAGACGTTCTGTTTTTCCGTTCTACGATTATCCCAGAGTGGTTTGATGAAATTTCACCAGAAACGTGGAGGCCATATATTAATGGAGATATGGAAGTGTATGATATTCATTGTCGCCATAAAGATATGTGCCAGCCGGAACCATTAGCAGAAATTGGTGATATTTTATTACAGAATCTCTTACAATTACAAGCCAATGAATAGAAAGGAGAAACACGAAAATGACTAATCCAATGGAAAATCCTAATGGTACCTATGTTGTACTAAAGAATAAGGATGGCCAGTATTCACTTTGGCCTTCCTTTCTCGATATACCGGGTGGTTGGAATGTAATATTTGGCGAAGATAATAGAGACAATTGCATGAACTATATTGAAACAAATTGGAAGGATTTATCCCGCATATAACTGGCAGTAAGCTCCCACTTCAAGCAATGAAGAGCAATATTGGTAAGAGGTGGTTCAACTGCCAGTAAATGTCCGATTGGTTCAGAGGCCTTTAGGTCATACCCTTGTGGTACTAACCATCCGTGGGGATAAACAAAACCTCCACGGAAGGAGTTTCACTCTCACTTTATTACCTTCTTCATTGGCTACAGTGAACAATTAAGACTAGTTTCTTTTGATAGAAATGTAGGAGGGAACGGTAGTGACCAATCTATATGTATGTAAACTCCCTAATAAAAGAAGTCATCAAGAAATTCAATGGTTATTTCCTTATATATCTGTTAGAGTTCAAAATAAAATAAGCAGGTATCGTTTGATCGAGGATATGTATCGTAAGCTGATCGGAGAGCTATTACTGCGTCATCTCTTTAACCGGTGTACTGGGTATAAGCTGCCAGTACAAAAAATAGAGATTACACAATACGGTAAACCATTTTTACCAGCATTTCCTTCCTTTCAGTATAATATTTCCCATTCTGGTGATTGGGTGGCGTTAGCAACACACCATTACCCTGTAGGTGTAGATATAGAAAAAATACAATCTGTTGAAAGTAGCGTAGTTAAGAATCTGTTTTCTCAAAAGGATACTGAAATGCTTAAACATGTACGACCGGTACAAGCATTTTATGAGATATGGACTGCTAAAGAGAGCTTTGTAAAGGCAACGGGAAAGGGAGTATTGACACCACTTCACTCTTTTGCTGTCAACAATTTACTAGGCAGTCGAATTCAATTTATCCATACCTCCTCCAAAGCAATAATAGAAGGTTATACATGTCAACAATATAGAGACATTAACGGTTATTCATTAGCCATCTGTACAACCAAGGTAGATGAAAAAGCGTTTGGAGGATTACGTTTTTGTCATTTCAATGACTTATTAAATGATCTGTAACCTATTCAGTTAAACACATTTCAAAGGAGAAGATGTCCATGCGTAAAGCTGAAAATATCGATGAAGTATTACTAGATTTATTATGTGCAAAAGGGCAACTTGTAGCTGAATCACTACGTAATTCGAAGATTTCAGATGTTGATATAAATTCTAAAAATAAAGGTCCTTATACTACGGAAACAATAAAACAGGTTCTTCAAGCACTTTCAGATGAAGAATTTAAAAATACAGAGAAAATGACCAAGGTATACTTACATTCACGTGCATTTCAAGAAGAAAATTCGGTAATTCATGTAGGTAATGAGTTAATCGGTAAGCAACAACCACAATTTATTATTGGTCCCTGCTCCGTAGAGAGCCATGAGCAAGTCTATCGAGTCGCTGAAGAAATGTCTAAAAGAGGTGTTTCTCTTTTACGTGGTGGGGCATTTAAACCGAGAACGTCACCATATGATTTTCAAGGCTTGGGAATCGAAGGGCTGCAAATACTAGCTGAAGTGGCTAGAACGTACAATATGTCAGTCGTTACAGAAATTATGAGCCCGGAAAGTATTGCTGAAGCTTATGATTACGTGGATGTTATACAAATTGGGTCACGAAATATGCATAACTTTGATTTGTTAAAAACGGTAGGAAAGCTTGATAAACCCGTATTGCTTAAGCGGGGATTGTCTGCGACGATACATGAGTTTAAAATGGCCGCAGAATATATTCTAAACGAAGGAAATAAAAATGTCATATTATGTGAACGAGGTATTCGCACATATGAAACAGCGACAAGAAATACCTTTGATATATCAGCAATTCCCATTTTAAAGCAAGAGACACATTTACCGGTATTCGCTGATATTTCACATGCAGCTGGTAGAAAAGATATTTTGCTTCCACAAGCCAAAGCAGCATTTGCAGCTGGTGCGGATGGTATTATGGCAGAGGTTCATCCGAACCCAGCGGTAGCATTATCGGATGCGAAGCAACAAATGGACTTATTAGAATTTGCTCAGTTTATGGACCAGCTTCATCACTTTTTAAATCGTTTTTTTGTATCAACTAGTTTGAAGTAATGGCAGTAGCATACTCTATAAATCTTGTATTCAAGGTGCAGATAGTAGTTTTTCTGGATTACTCATTATTTTCACTCTTTGTCCATATAATGTAACAGTTTGGTTGGATGAGGGTGATGTTTATTGGTGGAACTATTTATTGAGTCAGATAAGGAAGTCATTCGATTTTGTGAAAAGGTGCGGCAATACAATAAAAATATTAATCTGCACTGGAAAACTCATGAAGATTGGGGGAATCATCTGCAGTTTGAGGATCAAATTCCAAACCATATGCTAACAGAGGCAATTGCAAAATCTTTAACAGATGTATTTATTTCTTATCGATTGAGCAACATGATATCAACCGTAATTGAAGAGTTTTATTATTTTACGAGTAAAGATGAGATGGAGGAAATTCTTGAATTAACCAATTGGATTATGTCGGGTGAAGATAAAGATAGCTTACTCGTAAGGAAAAAGGAGGATCCATATCAAGTATTGGAGTCATTGTTTATTGCAAATATAAAGGATACAGCAACCATACATTACGATTCTATTGTAAAGTTCCGATTGAAAGTATTTCGCGATTATGTCATACACTATGTCGGGTTGGCTATTGATGAGTTTAAACGGGAAGAGGATCACCAAGAATTTGTGAATATGTTACGAGAGTACATTGCAAAGCGAGAGTCTATCGTTGATACTGTTCATGTTTTACAAGGGAAATCCTTCTCTTTTTTTAAACAAAATGGAAAACCTTTCTCGAAAATGGAACTTCGAATGCTCATGCAAAAAGAACCTTTATATATTGTTGGGTTGGATGAGGGTGAATTAAATTTGTCTCCGCTTGTGGCAATGGCTCCCAGAAATATATACATCTACGGGGATCATCCGTCTGAACCGAAGACACTTACCGTTATTAATGTATTTCAAGAGAAAGTAATGTTTAAACCATTTCATCATTTTCCATTTCCTTACTATGTTAAGAACGAACAACATTAAGACTTGCTTTTCATTTATACTGAAGCTATAATACAAATTATATAATTATATGTTAAGCTACAGGTAATGATAAGGACATAATTCATTGATATGGTATGGAAAGAGAAGGAAGCCAGTGGCTGAAAGCTTCCAACTTACTAACAATGATTTACCACCTTTGAACCCTGCTATTGAATGAAAAAAAGTAAGTAGCAGCGTATCATCTGCGTTATGGATGTATGAAGCCGTAATATTTATTTTTGATACGGGAAATAGGGTGGAACCACGACGTGACCAACGCTCGTCCCTTTGCTTAGATGCAAAGGGGACGAGCGTTTTTAATTTGAAAAAGGAGTGATAGCAATGACTGAAGAACTAGCATTTATTTTTCCTGATGGAGCAGAAAAATCCTTTCCAGCAGGAACTACAGGTGAGGATATAGCTGCTTCTATTTCATCAGGATTGAAAAAGCAGGCATTGGCAGTAAAACTAGACGGGATTCCATATGACCTAAGACGTGAATTGGACCATGGAGGAAAGATAGAAATTATTACGAATAAGGATGATGAGGGGATTGAAATCATGCGTCATTCGACAGCACATTTAATGGCGCAAGCAATAAAACGTCTGTATACTGATGTCAATTTTGGTGTCGGACCGGTTATCGAAGAAGGATTTTATTACGATATAGATATGGAGCATTCCATTACACCAGATGACCTCCCTAAAATAGAGAAAGAAATGAAGCGGATTGTCGATGAAGCTCTAGAGATTGAACGTATCGAAATTTCTCGTGATGAAGCGAAGAAAATGTTCAAGGATGACCACTTAAAGCAAGAACTCATCGATGCAATACCTGAGCATGAGCAAGTAACGATTTACAAACAAGGCGAATTTTTTGATTTGTGCAGAGGAATTCATGTTCCATCTACAAATAAAATTAAGGCATTTAAGCTACTTAGTATCTCTGGAGCTTATTGGCGTGGTGATAGCAATAATCAACAGCTACAGCGAATTTATGGAACTGCTTTTGCCAAACAAAGTCAAGTCGATGAATATCTTCGTATTTTAGAGGAGCGAAAAGAACGTGACCACAGGAAGCTAGGTAAGGAATTGGATATCTTTACAGTTTCTCAGAAAGTTGGACAGGGTCTACCATTATGGCTTCCTAAAGGCGCAACGATTCGTCGTGTAATTGAACGCTATATTGTTGACTTAGAAGAGCGTCTCGGCTATGACCATGTATATACACCTGTATTAGGAAGTGTAGACTTATACAAAACGAGTGGACACTGGGATCATTATCAAGATGACATGTTCCCAGAAATGAAAATGGATAATGAAGAATTAGTGCTCCGTCCAATGAATTGCCCGCATCATATGATGGTTTATAAAAACCAATTATACAGTTATCGGAATCTGCCTGTACGAATTGCGGAATTAGGGACTATGCATCGCTATGAGATGTCAGGAGCTTTAGCAGGACTTCAACGCGTGCGAGCAATGACACTAAATGATGCCCACATTTTTGCCCGACCTGATCAGTTGAAGGATGAGTTTATTCGTGTTGTAGAGCTTGTCCAAAAAGTGTATGAGGACTTCGGCATAAAGGATTATTATTTCCGTCTTTCCTATCGTGATCCGGAAGACAAAGAAAAATATGTAGATAATGATGCAATGTGGAATAAAGCGCAGGCGATGCTAAAAGAGACAATGGAAGAAATGGAAGTTGATTATGTTGAGGCAGAAGGAGAAGCTGCTTTTTATGGTCCGAAGCTAGACGTGCAAGTAAAAACTGCTTTAGGTAAAGACGAAACACTGTCAACTGTACAGTTGGATTTTCATCTTCCAGAACGATTTGACTTAACGTATATTGGGGAAGATGGTAAAGAACACCGCCCTGTTGTTATTCACCGAGGTGTTGTATCGACAATGGAACGGTTTGTAGCATTTTTAATTGAAGAATATAAAGGGGCATTTCCAACATGGCTTGCACCAGTACAGGTTAAAGTGATTCCTGTTTCACCACGGGCTCATCTAGCGTATGCGAATCAAGTAGCCGATAAATTAAGACTTGACGGTGTACGTGTTACTGTCGATGAACGAGATGAGAAAATTGGCTATAAGATTCGTGAAGCACAAACACAGAAAATACCATTTGCTCTCGTTTTAGGAGATAATGAAGTGAACGAAGATGCGGTTAATGTCCGTCGTTATGGTCAAAAAGAATCGGAAACGCTTAGTTTTGAGACATTTACTAATTTAATAAAGCATGAGATAGCTAATAAAGTAATGAACCGCTAAACGAACAAACATACAGGCCTGAGACATAACGAAAACGTCCTCTTCTATTTGTTGGTTCGACAATAGTTATTATAGTCCGATAGTATAGACTTCTGGGAGAACATGGCTGCATAAGCACCGTGCTCCAATAGATTCCGTGTTAGCTAAGGCATTTTCAACATTAATTGGGCTTTTGTTTTAACTTCGTATTTTTCCTATCTCCATTTATTAAGTCAAATAGCCTATTCCTATTGATTTTGAAAGAGGAATAGGCTGTTTTATATGAAATTGGAGATATAGTGGGATGTAATAGTAAGAGGAAAAAACAAAAAGAAATAGAACTACTATATAAAGAGAAGAATTGATCTGTAGCAACCTGCTTATATGTGTAGAAATAGAGACGATAAATCTCCGAATAAGTGAATAGGGGAGAGGACATGAGTGAAATTAATTAACCAAATTGCTGTTGGCAATACAGCTGAAGTTTATTTATTGGACAATAAAATTGTCAAGCTATTTCATAAGAACATACCGAAAGAAACATCTGAGTACGAAGCAACGAAACAACGTATTGCTTTATCATGTGGGCTTCATGTTCCAACCGTATTGGATGTAACAATCATTGATGGAAGACAAGCGATAATAATGGAATATATAAAGGGTAGTACGCTAGGGGAATTACTGGAAAAGGATAATAGTCTGTTGGTTGATTACATTTCCATTTCGGTTGATATTCAACAAAACATACATGCTGTCATTGCAGATTCAATGGAAACAATGTCTGTAAAGTTACAGCGACAAATTGAATCAACTGATTATTTAACGGACAATCAAAAGTTAAGGCTAATCCAAAAAATGAAATCAATCTCCTATGAACCTAAGCTTTGTCATGGAGATTACCATTTATTTAATCTGGTTAGCACAGCTAGTAACGTAACTATTTTAGATTGGGTTGACGCTAGTTCGGGGGATATCCGTGCCGATGTATATCGTACGTATCTTCTTTATTCACAACTCTCAATGGAATTAGCAGATACGTATGTATCTTGTTATTGTGAAAAGAGTGGATTATCCATCGACGAAATTTTTCAATGGGCTCCTATCATTGCTGGTGCAAGACTATCAGAGAAAGTTTCTTCTGAAAATAATGAGCGACTTATTGCAATCGTGAACCAGTATTGTCCATGAATCGATTACACCAAGAATAGGGAATGAAGTGTGTAATGAAATTGAATGGAGTGGTCGCTAATATGAAATTCACTTATTTTTGCGCGTTGCTGGGCAACTGTAGCAAATGAATGTTATGATAAAATTAATAGAGTTAGTACACAAAGGAGAAGGTTAAAAGAAAATGGATAACGGCTTCTTTACAAAAGTTTATCAGTTAGTAGAAAAAATTCCAAAAGGACAAGTAGCTACTTACTCGCAAATCGCTCGAATTTTAGAGCAACCTCATAATGCAAGGGTAGTAGGATGGGCCATGAATAAGGCACCTCAAGGACTACCATGTCATAGAGTTGTAAAGAAATCTGGAGAATTAGCCCCTAATTTTCTCAATCAAAGGACATTGCTTGAACAAGAGGGAGTTGCCTTTGATAAAAAAGGACGAGTAGTATTAACTAGCTGTAATTGGAATTTCTAATACGATGATATAAATTTCTTATTGATCTTTTTTGACAGTTTCTTTTATTTGTGTTACTATAATTAAGTTGAAAATAATTGAATGATCTGAGACAAGTAGAAGCACCCGCTTCTCACCTGATTGACGCCTGTTGGTAGTTGACTGGTTCCGACTCTTATATAAACGATTGGAGACGTGTGGGTGCATATATGCCCGCACTTTTTTCATGATGAAATTGACTTGTCGATAATGATCACAGCGTTAAACTTTTTTGGAGGTGGATGATAATTAGCAAAGATATGAATGTCAATGAAAAAATTCGTGCAAGAGAAGTACGGTTAATTGATTCAAATGGAGATCAGCTTGGCGTGAAATCTCGTCATGAGGCATTAGAGATAGCGCAAACGAGAAATCTTGATCTAGTGCTTGTTGCTCCAAATGCAAAACCGCCAGTATGTCGTATTATGGACTATGGGAAATACCGCTTTGAGCAACAGAAAAAAGAAAAAGAAGCACGTAAAAAGCAGAAAGTAATTAATGTCAAAGAAGTTCGCTTTACGCCTGGAATTGGTGACCATGATTTTGAAACGAAGCTAAAAAATGCTCGTAAATTTTTAGAAAAAGGCGATAAAGTAAAGGCTGCTGTTCGTTTTCGTGGACGTGCAATTACACACAAAGAGCTCGGCAGGGAAGTTTTAGATCGATTTGCTGAAGAAGTAAAAGATATTGCGACTATTGAGACGAAGCCAAAGATGGAAGGTCGTAATATGTTTATGATGCTTGCACCAGTGAACGAAAAGTAAATATACAGTTAAGAAGAAACTGTCAAATCAACAAAGCTGATGTTATAAGGAGGAAATCAACATGCCAAAAATGAAAACCCATAAAGGTTCTCAAAAACGCTTTAAGAAAACAGGTACTGGAAAACTAAAACGTGCACATGCTTACACAAGCCATATGTTCGCACATAAGTCTCAAAAACAAAAACGTAAACTACGTAAAAGTGCTACAGTATCTGCTGGTGATTTCAAACGAATTAAAACAATGCTTCCATATAAATAAGCATTACTATGTCAACTATTGATTTTTAAACTTTATTTTGATTTGTATTAGGAGGGAATTATTATGCCACGTGTAAAAGGTGGAACAGTAACGCGTAAACGTCGTAAACGCGTCCTTAAACTAGCTAAAGGTTATTATGGTTCGAAGAGAACGTTATTTAAAACAGCAAAACAACAAGTAATGAAGTCTGGTCAATATGCTTATCGTGACCGTAAACAGAAAAAACGTGAATTCCGTAAGCTTTGGATTTCTCGTATTAATGCAGCAGCTCGTCTAAATGATATGTCTTACAGCAAGCTAATGCATGGTTTGAAAGTTGCTGGAATCGATATTAATCGTAAAATGCTTTCTGACCTAGCTGTACATGATGAAAAAGCATTCTCTCAACTTGTAACAAAGGCGAAAGAAGCTTTAAAATAAATCGAAAAGAATCCATCTAAGGTATGGATTAGTAATAAGTATTAGGAAAAGACCAAATACTGCAATAATCGCAGAATTTTGGTCTTTTTTTAAAATGAAAATTGAAAGTTGGTTGAGGGAATTGGCAAGTTTTATACCATATTTAATAGGTGTTAATGCAATTACTTTTTTGTTTATGGGATTGGATAAGCAAAAGGCAAAACAGCAAAAATATCGGATTCCGGAACGTACATTTTGGCTGCTTGCGCTTATAGGTGGATCGATAGGCGCTTGGCTGGGGATGCAGTCGTTCCGTCACAAAACAAAACATCGATCTTTTGTTATTGGCATACCAGCTCTATTCCTAGCCCAAGTAGTAATAATAATTAGCTATTCCTTCCTCTAGATGTCATAAAGGCTCGTCTCTTGTCATATACATGTACTAATGCGCGTCCTAGCGTTTATAATAGCACAGCATGAGGAGGAGGCGGGTTATGGAGGGCTTCGGAAATTATTTAATGGCTGTTATGGAGACAGGGGGGTTATTTGCTCCTTTATTGTTTATTAGTTTTCATTTATTAAGGCCCTTATTTTTTCTTCCAGTAGTTTTTATTTGCATCTCAGGCGGAATTCTTTTTGGAGCGGTAGCAGGTACATTATATTCCTTAATTGGGATCACCTTATCCAGTATTTTATTTTATTTCATTGTAAATAAAATGCCAAAATCAATAAAGAAATTTATGAAGTTAAAATCAAAAATAGTTGGCCAACGATCCGCATTTACAACTTCACAAATCGCACTACTACGACTAATTCCATTTATACACTTTCATTTACTATCATTATGTCTATTAGAGGTATCAGCTGGATTTAAAGATTACACGAAATCATCCTTATTATCTAACATTCCATTGGCATTCGTATATACTTCCATTGGCCAATGGATTTCGAATTTAACTCCTCTTTATATCTTCGTGTTTCTAGTTGTATTGCTACCATTTCTTTATTTACTGCGTAGAAAGGAAATTATAATTAAATGGCAAGAATTCTTCCCTGTCCATACAAAAGAAAGTATATGATTCATGATTAGCGGCACACACGATGAATAAATGATGTGTGCCGTTTAATCCATTATAAATAACTTATTGATTGGATGTTTCCACTCAATATCTGCATATGGGTAACGAATTAATATCTCTTTTTCTAAGAAATATAAATCATCTCTTGTCAATCCTCGTAACTCTAAAGAGTCTTTAACTGTTACGTGAATATTAACAACCTCAAATGCATCTTCTGTTGTTCCTACGTACTTCTCTCCTTCAAACAAGCAGCCTTTATATACGAATTGAACATTCTTTTTACTGTTATTTGGTTCATCCAAAAAATAAAACTTATGCTCAGCTTTTGCAATAAGAAGTCGTCGTTGAGGATTTCTATAGTATTGTACCCACGTATATATGAGTAGTGCAAGTGCAATAAAGATAAGAATGCGAAATAAAATTACGATCATACAACCGTCTCCCTGATTATTATTACCCTATTATACGTACTATACTGTTCGTAGGTTTCACTATTTTTATGGATTCATGATACAATCGTAAAAAAGAGAAAAGAGGGGACAAATTGAATTGGAAAGAATTATACAATATGCAAACAGAATTAGATAGTTATATCGAAAAAAACAATAACATTAAGAAAGAAGAGGTATTTAAAGATAAGGTTTTAGCACTACTAGTTGAACTAGGAGAGTTAGCAAATGAAACTAGATGTTTTAAGTTTTGGAGTAATAAACCTAGAAGTGAAAAATCAGTAATTTTGGAAGAATATGTAGATGGTATTCATTTTATCTTGTCTTTAGGTATAACGAAAGGGTACTACTATCAAGGAGAGGCTCTCCCCAGTGTAGATGAAACGGAGACAGAATTATTCTTACGTATGTTTACAGTCTGTGATGCATTCTACCGAGATCAAAATGAATATACATATGATCAACTATGGAGAACGTACTTACAGTTAGGTAGTGCACTAGGTTTTTCTGAAAAAGATGTTAAGTATGCATATTTAGAAAAAAATAAGGTAAATTATACCCGGCAGCATGAAGGCTACTAGGACTAATGACGATCAAATATTTTGTACTTTCTGCCAATGAAGGTATAATAAATATATATCAAGTTATGAGGTGATGTACATATGGCAAAACAAGATGAAACATTAACGATGCTAAAGGAACTTACGGATGCAAAGGGTATCCCAGGAAATGAAAAAGAACCAAGAAAGATTATGAAAAATTACATTTCTCCATATGCGGATGAAGTTTTCTATGATAACCTAGGAAGCCTAATTGCTCAGAAAACAGGTGAGGAGAATGGACCTAAGATCATGGTTGCCGGTCATTTAGATGAAGTAGGGTTTATGGTAACTCGAATTGACGATAATGGTTTTATTTATTTCCAAACAGCTGGTGGCTGGTGGAGTCAAGTTATGCTTGCACAGCGTGTTACAATTATGGGGAGTAAAGGTGATGTTACGGGAGTTATAGGTTCCAAGCCTCCACATATTCTTTCAGCTGATGCTCGTAAAAAGCCAGTAGAAATTAAGGACATGTTTATAGATATTGGTGCATCTAGTAAAAAAGAAGCAGAAGATTTTGGTGTGAAGCCTGGAGATTCGATCGTACCATATTTCGAATTTACACCTTTAAAAAATGAGAAGTTGTTGTTGGCTAAAGCATGGGACAACCGTATCGGCTGTGCGATTGCAATTGAAGTGCTAAAGCAACTGAAGGATTCAGAACACCCGAATATTGTTTATGGAGTTGGTACTACTCAAGAGGAAGTTGGGCTTCGTGGTGCAAAAACAGCTGCTCATGCCATTGAACCAGATATCGGCTTTGGAGTTGATGTAGGAATTGCTGGAGACACTCCTGGCGTCCCTGATCATGATGCTGATAGTAAATTAGGAAAGGGACCACAAATTGTATTATATGATGCGTCTATGGTATCCCATAAGGGTGTGCGAGACTTTGTTGTGGAAACGGCTGAAGAAAACAATATCCCTTACCAATTTACATCTATGGCAGGAGGAGGAACAGATTCAGGTTCTATCCACTTAACCGCCAATGGTGTACCTTCTTTATCCATTACAGTAGCTACTCGTTATATTCATACGCATGCTGGAATTTTGCATCGTGATGACTTTGAAAACACTGTAAAATTAATTGTAGAGACAATTAAGAAGCTAGATAGAGACAAGGTTAATGAATTAATTTTTGATTAAGAACAAAAGCGAATGTGCTTGATTTCTGGGTACTAGAGCTGGAAAGCAGCACAACACGCCCAGATCATTCCACAGGCTCAAATTTTATAATTTCCTAAACTATGAAAAAGAAGCTGAGACAAAAGAATGAAATAACAATAAAAAACGAACGATAAAAAATTAATTAGGTACCGACCCCCTGAAGTTAGAGTAAAAAATCTAATTTCAGGGGGTGTTTTTGTGGCTAAATATAGTGAAGAATTTAAAGGGAAGGTTGTCACCGAGTATATAGATGGAAATCTTTCATATCGTTCCTTAGCCAAAAAATATCATATGAGTAGCTCTACACCAATATATGAATGGGTGAAAAACTATGAGCGTCACGGTATGGCGGGACTAAAACGAAGAAATACAAAGAAGGAGTATTCTGTTCAATTTAAATTAGATGCGATACAATTTATGTTAGAGACAGGTGCTTCTTATACAGAAACTGCTGTTCAATTTAAGTTGAGCACTTCGTCCATTGTTAAACTCTGGATGAAAAAATTTCGCAAACAAGGTAAGGAAGGCCTGGAATTAAAACAAAAGGGGCGTCCTTCTATGTCTAAAAAACCCATGTAACAGAAGAAGCAGAAAGCAAAAAAGAGAACACGTGAAGAAGTGTTAGAACGTGAGAATGAGCTACTAAGGCTAGAGAATGCCTACTTAAAAAAGCTAAAAGCTTTTCGGGAGAATCCGAATGCCTTCTACGAAAAGCACAGGCAAAGGTGGCATTCGAACTCAAAGAAGAAGGATTCCGATTAAAAGATATTTTTCCTATTGTGGGTATTCCTGAAGCAACCTATCACTATCATGTGAAAAATTTTAGAAGAGAAGATTCGGACACAGTATTAAAAGAAATCATTACAGATTTATTTAAAAAGTTCCATGAACGTTATGGCTATAAACGTATTACAGGAGAACTAAAGAAATTAGGATATGTTATCAACCATAAAAAAGTGTATCGCATTATGCGAGAATTGGGATTAAAATGTGTGAAATTTATGCGGAAATCCCGTAAATACAATTCCTATAAGGGGAACGTTGGAAAAGTGGCGAAAAACCGATTGTCTCGCCGTTTTAACACATCTATTCCACTTCAAAAGTTAGTAACAGACATAACGGAATTCAAATGTCTAGGCGAAGAGAAGTTATATTTAAATCCGATTCTTGACCTTTATAACGGAGAAATTATTACGTATGACATCAAAAAACGCCCAACATTAAACCTTGTCATGACCCCTTTAAAAGAATTAATAGAGATACTGAAGAGTCGGGCAATCTACCGCACTACGATCCACTCCGATCAAGGCTGGCATTACCAACACAATCAGTGGGTGCGGACACTAAAAGAAAATAAAATATTCCAAAGCATGTCGCGCAAAGCCACCTGTGCAGACAATGCACCAATGGAGAATTTCTTTGGCATTTTAAAACAAGAAATGTATTATGGTGAAAAATTAGTACGCTATGAAGAATTAAAAAGTCGGATTGAAGAATATATCTACTGGTATAATCATGAACGAATAAAGGAAAAATTGGCTGGGCTGAGTCCAGTTGAGTACCGAACGCAATCCAGCCAATCAGCTGCATAGTATAAACTCTAACTTTTGGGGGTAACCACCTTAGCGTTCGTTTTTTGATTGGAATCATTCATTTAGCACCTGAAATAAGCGAGACTCCGGCGTGAACAGCACGAGCCCGAAGATCCACTTGGTAACGGGTAACGTATTTTTCTTTACCAAGTTAGCTGAGGCCGTGCCCCATAGCCGTCAAGTTAAGCAGGATATTTTAAAAACCAAAAAGTTATTCGTTATTCTGACATTATAAATGGAATAATTTGGAGGGATTACGTATGGCTAAGCAATATCATTTTGACTCGTTTGTAAAGAGTGTGCACGATATTTTATCTATTTCTGAACTTCGCAATGTTGCTCGAGAATCAGGTTTTGTACAACGATTGAAGAAGATAATGCCGGAAGATTTCTTAAGTATATGTGCCTTCTTACATGAAAAAGTTGGTACGGAGGGGCTAGGACAGCTCTGTGCCTCCCTTTCTCGTGAATCAGAAATATCCATATCTAAACAAGCCTTACATCAACGATTAGACGAGAAAGGAGTGGCTTTTTTAAAACAAGTTTTTATGCGGTTAGCGGAAAAACAACAGATGTTATCGTTACCATCTCCATCTGATTATCCTTTTTCTCGGATCCGTATCTTGGATGGCACATCCTTTCAAGTAAAAAAGAACACCGCGAGTTATTGGGATGGAGTGAAAATACAATTAGAATATGAGCTGTATCAAGGGAATTTTTTGCATACGTTGTTCTATGGACCAAGAGACAGTGATCACGATGCAGCTGAAGAATTGGCAGATACAATAGGAGAAGAGGACCTTATCTTGCGTGACCTCGGCTATTTCTCAGGAGATCACTTTAAAAAAATAGATCGAGCAGGAGCCTATTATATTACTCGTGTTCCTGCCAATATGACCTATTGGACATTGGATGACAAGCAACGAAGAATCCAAATAAAGCCTGAAGAAGATGCCATGCATCTAGCTCCAGGAGAGATACAGGATTATGGGTTCATTCAATTAGGTGTTAAGGGAAAAAATACATTTCATGCACGTGTAGTCGTACAACGATTAACCGAAGAGCAACAAAAACAGAGAGATACCTATTTAAAAGAAAGAAGACGGAAAGGGGGGCATACCCAATCCGCCAACAAGAAGAATCATATCCAAATTCTTGCTACCAATATAACACAAGAAGAAATGGATGAGCAAACCTTGTATCCTATCTATTCCTTGCGTTGGCAAGTGGAGATTCTCTTTAAAACATGGAAATCGTTATTTGAAATTGATGATGTGCAGGCAATGAATACCGACCGCTTTTACTGTCATTTGTATGGGACTTTCATTCATATTCTTCTTTCTTCGATGATTGCTTTTCAGTGCCGTTACTGCCTTTACGAAAGGTATCAACTAGAAGGGAGTGAGTACAAATGTATCAACCATGCGAGAAACGCAATAGTAGAGACGAAGGGGTATTCACTCTATCACCTTTCTTCTTTGAAAGCTCTCATCGATAATATTTACCAGAACATATACCGGCATGGAAGGAAAGATCATCGTTGTCAGCATAAAAGTCCTTTTGATGTCTTAAACATTGCGTATAAAGTACATTTCCGTGCCGCGTAAGTAAAAGTGTAAAAAAGAAAACAAGTACCCATAAGAGAATACGGACTAGACTGGAAAAATATGTTTATATTTTTATTGCACCATACTACTTTTTTCTTAGCTTGACGGCTATGGGCCGTGCCCGCGGAAAGCGCGTATATTTTCACGGTGCGGCGATGATACTCCAATTGATAACATGATTATTCGTATTTTGAGTAAAGAAGTTGTGTTTTGTTCCAGCCTCTTTTTTCAAAATTTAAGCAAGATACGTACCCATCACTTTATTCACATAGTTACGTGTTTCAGTAAAAGGTGGAATACCTTGGTATTTATCAACATTTCCTGGTCCAGCATTGTATGCTGCCAGAGCTAATTCCACATCACCGTTATACCGACCAAGCATTTGACTTAAATACTTTGCACCACCATTAATGTTTTGTTCGGCATCAAATGGATTCGTTACCCCTAACCCCTTAGCTGTAGTAGGCATCAACTGCATCAGTCCTTGTGCACCTGCACTACTACGTGCGCTAGGATTAAAGTTTGATTCGTTTTTAATGACTGAATATATTAGTTTCTTATCTAGATTATATGTACCAGCTGCCTTTTCAATCAAATGGTCGATGGATGTGTTGGTAGGAATGAGAGACGTATTTGTTGTAACAGCGCTGGTGGCTGTATTTTTATTAGTATTGGACTTTTGTCGCAGGTCTGTACCTGCTTGTAATTGAGAAACTTGATCTAATTGATTTTGCAGCATTTGCTTGAATGCAAGGTCTATCATTGGAGAATGATTAGAAATTGCATTTGAATTTGATGTTAGAATAGACATCGCTTGATATTGCATCATCTGTTGCAGCTCTCTAATCTCCATGGGCATACCCCTTTCTTTTCTACTACTAGTTTACTATATTTACCAAGATAAGCAATAAAAATTTCTAGAAAACAAGGACATTTTTCCCGGCATTCTGTAACAAATTTTTGTAGAAAGAGTCTTGCCCAATACAGATTATACGTGTACATAAGCTTTTTATTTCATCCATATCATGGGATATATATATGATTGTTTTCTCATCTGTTTTAGCTTGTTTTTCCATGTAACTCCCAATTTCCTTTTTTGATTTGAGATCAATTCCTACTGTTGGTTCATCGAGAAGAATAATAGTAGGGTCATGAATGAGACTAATAGCCATATTTAATTTTCTTTTCATTCCACCTGAGAGTGTGTGAGCAGGTTCATTCCATTGATCTAATTTCATTTCTAAGCAAAGCTGCCGTAGTTCCTCTTCGGTTTTTTTTACCCAGGACAGCTTTTCGAAAAATAACATGTTTTCTCTGACAGTAAATTCATCCCAGATCGCTATTTCCTGAGGTACATAGCCTATTTGTTTACGTATTTTCTTCCAATCTGAATCATATGATAAGTCGTTTAATGTTAACGTACCTGCGCTTGGCGTTTGTAATGTAGCGAGGATACTCAATAGTGTGGATTTTCCAGCACCATTTTCACCAACCAAACCAATGATTTCACCTTTCTCTACTGAAAAGGTAAGATCTTTAAATATCTGCTTTTTATTATAGTATTTTGTTAAATTATCGATATGAAGCATAGGATTTCTCCTTTCGGATATACCAAATCATAATAAGTAGTAAAAAGGCATATAGCCAAAAGTTATTTAGTTCGTTGTTGAGAAATGGTGCTAGCGGATTTAACCATTTCATTATTGGGAATTGGTTAACGATTCCATCTGCAGGAATAATTGCGCCACTTATAATGGCTGTTAATAATGTAATAATAAAGGCTATTCCATAATAAGTAGTACGATTTCTCATATTAGCTGCTAATAAGAAAGTACCGGTGACAAGCATTAACCGAAAGGACATCATTGATCCAAGTTTGCTTAGGCTAATTGGCTGATCTAGTAAAAAGTGAAATACAAGTAAAGTAATGATATCACTTATAAAAAACAAACCACCGTATAGCAGAGTGTTCCACAAACAATAGGACGTAAATGAAAAACGGATAAATGGAAAACGGGTTTGCATGGATTGCCGTTTTTCTTTAATGACCCAATCAAATAGAAATAACGTTGACAATAAAGCGAAAATAGCCCATAACCCCCACTTATTCCAGGATGGGAGGGAGTTGTTTGTTTGCTCCTCATTGTCATTTTCAAATGTGAATGTCGTTCGGAGCAAATTTTGATCACGTTCAATATCCTTACTCTTTTCACTTATTTCCTCCATTGTCCATGTGTTTTCTAGCTCATATTGTTTACTTAGTTGCTGTACAGTAAACGCCGTTTTCATTCTACTAGTTTCTTCTTGAACATAGGAAGCAACCATTTCTGAAACAGGTGTATAGGCAAATGATAAATCAGATTGATAACTTTTCACTAATCCATTTCTACTGCCTTTTTTTATTTGGTCTTGATAGCCTTCTCTAATAATAAAAACACTATCTAGTTCATGCTTTTCTAATTGACGTAATGCCTGCTCTTCTTCCAGTATATCTAAACGTATAAGCGGAGATTGATCTAGTTTATCAGCAAGATTTAATGCTAACTCAGTTTTTTCTTCTAAAACTATCCCAACTGGAATTTGACTGTCTTTCTGTAGACCATTCATTAACTGAGTGAAGCCTATAATAGCTATAATCGGGAGTAGTAACCAAAACAATAACGGTATGATTTGGTGTTTCCAATGGAGGAGTCGGCTGTGTAATATAGCTCTCATTTGAATATCCGCTCCTTCACATTTGAGATACCTAGTAATATAAATAAACTAGTAAGAACCATTCCTCCTAAGGGAATAAAGTCAGAGTAAGAACGACCATTAAGGATAATTTCTTGTAGCCAATAGAATGTTTCCGAAGAAAAAATATAGGCTAAGAGTTCCTGTAACCTAAAAGGTAAATATATAACAGGTATGATAGCTCCGCTTAATAAAAGGAAAATACCTGTATAAAGAGAATACACAAGCAATTGGAGTCGCTGTGATGGCACCATAACCTCTAATATAGCTATCCCTAACAGAAAAGCAAAGCAATATAAACCAGTAATACTGCCAATTCTAATTGCATCTGATAGTACAATTTCCCAGTTCATGAAGGACTGTATAATAAAAAAGAGCATCATAGCAAGTATAAAGGTAAGGAAGAGCGTTATAAATATTTTTGCGATGATTTGCTGCAATTCATGAACACCATATAGCTTCATTCGTTGCTTTAAAGTATTCGTGTCTTTTTTGTATAAAAAGTTATAAATGATAAGTAACCATAAGGTGATAATTACAAACCATCCAGCCATCGCATAATAAGATACTGGATTAGCCGTTGCTTGATTCGTTATTTCGTTTTTATCAATAATCCGTGTTCTGCCGATTGTGTAAAAAACAAACTCCTTAAACTGTTCAAAGATGAAATCATTTCTTTTTTCATCATCCATGCCTAATTCTTTTGCATAATGATTAATCGTAAGGACATTTGCCTGAGAAGCACGAATATGTCTAGTTACACTCTCCACGAATTCTTTTATCATTTGACTTTGTGCAGGTTGATGTGGATTGCCAATAATAGGTAGTTCCACTGAATGTCCTTGGTAAAGATCATTAGTAAAATCGTTAGGGAAAACAATATATGTACTTAATAGGTTATTTTGAATTTTTTTCTTAGCTACTTGCTCTTCCATGGTATTTAGTTGAATATAGGAACTTAATTGTGATGTATCGTCTAATAGGTCAGCAATCATTTTGGTTTCTTTTGATCGATCCAAATCAACTAAACCAACCCTAATCGGGTTTGCTTCATCAGGAGTAAAAAAGGTGATAATGATCCAAAGAATTAGTCCAACGATTATAAAAGGAAGAAGCAAAAGAAGAGGAAGTGATAGCCACTTCCTCTGGAGTTGTATAACATTGTTTTTTGAAAATAATAAAACTATACGTATGAAATGCATGGTGGCACTTCCATTTCTTTTCTAAATTTCTAAACTTCTAGAATCCTGTACCGCCGCCTTCGGATAACATTCCGAATAACCATTGCTGGAATTTAGGCGTCACTTCCATTTCGAAGTATTGTCTTAACTCATCTGCTTTCATTTTGCCTAGATCTTTCACGTTATCACCTTCTGGGATATCAACGCTATCAACTGTTTTACCACTTACTTTCGCGTTTAAGGTAAACATGTCTTGATTAACCGCAGGGCTTTCTACAGAAAAATTATGCTCTGAATTCATTGTGTCTTTCTTGTATGTGGAAGAACCGTTCCAAATTAAACTTCCACCGCCACTAGTAGGTTCTTCAAGTGTAAATGTTCGTTCAAAATCTCGTTTATTGTCTTTTAATGTTTCAGTGCCTTCGTATTTGAGTTTCGTATCTTCAATTGTTAGAGTAATAGAATCTGATGCTTTGTTATCCTTCCAAGCTAAATCTCCAGCGATATTCAGTTTTCCTTCTCCTAGAGAATCTTTATATGCTAAATCATAATTAAAGCTTTGTTTTTCGTCCTTTAGCAGTTGTGTACCTTTTACTGTAAATGTTACAAGTTCATCCTTGTTCGGCCCCATTTTGATACTTACATCTCGTTGAGCGATAACATCATCATGAATCCAAATGGTTGAATTTAAACCATCAGGAATTTGGAAATCCTTAAGCCCGTTTTTGGCTTCAGAAATACCTGATTCAAAATCAGAAATCATCTGTTCAAATTCGCTATCGACAGCAGTTCCACCGAGTTGTTGAAACGCCATTTGTTCACGAAGTAATTCTTTTACCTTTTCATCTTTTTCGAGCTTGTCAAGAACTTTGTTTAAAATATTCTTTACCTTTTCTTCTGTAATATGCATCGTGACTTTTTCCGTATCTAATGATTCATTGTGTACTTTAATAGATTCTTTTTTACTTTCAAATGCATCATCAGGAATTTCATCATAAATCATCTCTGCGTATTCTTTTTTAAAGTATTCTAAATCTTCTTCTGTCAACGTACCTTCAAACATAGATTCTAAATCGATTGATTCTTCACCGGTAAATGTTGCTGGATCCAATTCATGAAGTAGGGTACCAAAATCATCACCGTTTAATGAAATAAGTTCTTCAATGAACGGAAGACCTAGCATGAGTTTATCCGCTGTCATGTAGAAATCTACGCCATCAATCTTCATGCCACCAATATCTGCATTTACTTTTGCTGACATTTCTTTATTTTTCATATCTGTAGCACTTGTTATAGATATTGTTGAATTATTAATTAGCTGGGCGGGATCCATTTGACCATAACCAACACTTCCACTTGGAAGGTTGTACTCAGCTGATAAATCAACAGTAGATTCTGTTGGATTTTCCTTTGATTGTTCGACCCATTTTAGCTCTGGCTCATAACGTTCTTCGATTTTTTCACTCAATTTTTCAATTGAGTTCTTCTCTGCTAAGAAATATTGCTCCTTCCCTGATAGATTTGTTACTACGAAGGCTGCAATACTTCCTCCAACAACTAGCAATACTGCAACAACAATTGCTATTATTTTTGGCATTTTACTTTTTTGTTGTGCTTCACCCATAAAATATTTCCCCTCTCTGTATCATACTCCATAATTATATGTATTATTAAACAATCAAAAGGATAACTATGGAAGTATCTGCATTGTTTATATCACTTAATAAAAATGTAGTCAAATTGTTCCATCCCTACATTTTAAAGCCTACGTAAATCAAGTATGAATTTATCTTGAAACCAAAATAAATTTTAGGTAAAAAGACCTAATTGAATGCGCTTCCTTATTAAAAAACAACGCGAATCTTGCTCTTAAATTCACTTGTTAATTTTTATGTAGGTAATAATAACTATTTTTTATTTTTTTAAAACGATCTTTATGTATGAATTATTGTGATTTTATTTAAACAATAGTGAGAATAAAATATGCTTATATCTGAGCATATAACAACTGATTTTGGCGGGGGTATCAAAAGCAGTAATCATTAAGAAGACGGAATTATGGACGGAAAAAGAGGGGAAGAATTTAGGCTCTTCTCCTCTTTACTGTTTCTCATTAATTATTTGCTACTTCTTTAACACCTTGTTCTAGCGCTTCAATCATTTCCTGCTTATCCTGTTCATCGGAGTGTTTCCAAATTAGTTCAAAAAGTACCCCTAAACCAGGGAGCATTTTTTCTTCTCCATTTTGAATCGCATCTACGATAGTTGCTTCTAATTGCTCCTGATCATTGGAGGAAATATTTGACAATATTGCTTTTCTTAAATTTAAATCCATTGTTTCACCTCTTTATTGTTGTATATTAAAATGCTGAGTTAATAAACTTGTTGTAGTGCCTAGTTTGACCTATATCCATAGAAATATGTATGATATGATAGAACAATTAAAAGTGAGGAATGATGAACATGTTAACTTCTGTTAAGAATGGTAAGGTAAAAGCATGGAAAAAGCTACATAGACGAAAAGAACGAAAAAATGAAGGTGTATTCTTAATAGAAGGTTTTCACTTAGTAGAAGAGGCCTGGAATAGTGAATGGGAAGTTATTGAAGTTATCATTCAAGAAGGTATTGCTACGCCAGATTGGTGTGAAGCAGTTTTAGTAACTGAAGTAAGTGAAACTGTATTTTCCTATATTTCACAAACAAATTCACCTCAAGGAATTGCGGCCGTAGTCAAAATCAAAAACGTAACAGATGTTTTTGATTATCCTGTACTTTTAATTGACTCACTTCAAGACCCAGGCAACTTAGGAACGATTATCCGTACTGCTGATGCAGCGGGTTTTTCAGGAATTATTCTTGGTGATGATACGGTGGATGTGTTTAACGATAAAGTAATTCGTGCTACACAAGGGTCATTATTTCATATACCAATTATACAAGCTAATTTGTTAGAGCAAGTGGAGCAGTTACAGCAGGATGGTGCCGAGGTATGGGCAACTGCCTTACAGGATGCTGAAGTTTATTCGAAGGTAAAGCCTAAAGAAAAACTTGCATTGATCGTAGGGAATGAGGGAAACGGGGTTAAGCAAGAACTTAGAGAAAATGCGGACAAAATTGTAACAATTCCTATCTATGGTAAGGCTGAGTCGTTAAATGTAAGCATAGCTACAGGAATTTTAATGTACTACATAAAGGTATAGTCTTGCACACTTTATGTAATTTCTCTATAATATAAATACAATAATATGAAAAGCGTTGAAGGAGCCAGATTTCTATTGCAATATACGATATAAGGGAGAAATGCCAATAGACTGAAAGCATTTTATCGTATAAATAGTTATCTATTCACTCTGGAGCAGATACTTGGACCTTGTAAAGCAAGTAAAGGTATTCCGGGAATATCCGTTATCATGATTGAGTTGAGCACATTCTGAAAATGCTTGTGTTAACTAGGGTGGTACCGCGAAATAAAGCCTCGTCCCTTGTTGGGATGGGGTTTTTTATATGGTCATTCCATGGTGGTAAATACGGTTGCTAATCAAGGTTTAATTATAAAGGAGGCAGGAATAGAAAATGAAAGATCAATTGGCATCAATTGAAAGAGAAGCACTTAATAAGATTGCAGACGCAGAAAGTATGAAAGAGCTACAAGAGATTAAAGTCGCCTATTTGGGTAAAAAAGGTTCCTTAACCAGTGTACTTCGTGGGATGGGAAAGTTATCAAAGGAAGAACGTCCGGTTATTGGCGAATTTGCCAACCGTGTACGGGAAAACATCACAACTTCCTTAGATGAAAAAACAGAAAGTCTAGAGCAAATGGCATTGGAGAAGCAATTAGAAAAGGAAACGATTGATGTTACACTCCCTGGCCGCCCAATCAAAGTTGGAGGACCACATTTACTCACGAAAATAATTGAGGAGATCGAAGATTTATTCATTGGAATGGGATTTGAGGTACGTGAGGGACCTGAAGTCGAAACTGATTTTTATAATTTTGAATCCTTAAATTTACCGAAGAATCATCCTGCTAGAGATATGCAAGATACCTTTTTCATTTCAAAAGAACTGCTAATGCGTACGCAAACGTCACCTGTTCAAGCACGTACAATGCGAGCGTATGGAGGCGATAAGCCTGTGAAGATGATATCACCAGGGAAGGTATACCGACGTGATACAGATGATGCCACGCATTCCCATCAATTCACACAAATTGAAGGATTATATATTGATAAGAACGTACGAATGAGTGACCTAAAAGGTACGTTAGATACATTTGCAAAAAAAATATACGGAAAGGATCGTGAAATTCGATTACGACCAAGCTTTTTCCCGTTTACAGAGCCGTCTGTAGAAATGGATATCTCTTGTAAGGTTTGTGACGGGAAAGGCTGTTCAGTTTGTAAAGGGTCAGGCTGGATTGAAATTTTAGGTGCTGGTATGGTTCATCCTAACGTCCTTTCCATGGCGGGGTACGATCCTGATGTTTATAGTGGATTTGCATTTGGCATGGGGCCGGAAAGAATAGCCATGCTTAAATATGGTGTTAATGATATACGACAGTTCTATACAAACGACATTCGATTTTTAAAACAGTATCATAAAGCATAGGGAGGAAGTGAAATCATGCTAGTTTCATTAAATTGGCTAAAAAATTATGTAGACATCGGAACCATCAGTCCGGAGGCATTGGCAGAAAAAATTACAAAATCAGGCATCGAAGTTGATGGCATAGAGTATGTAGCAGATAAAACTGAAAATGTAGTCGTTGGATACGTGCAATCATGTGAGAAGCATCCAAATGCTGATAAATTGAACCTATGTCAGGTGGATGTTGGAGATGAAATATTACAAATTATTTGCGGAGCTCCAAATGTAGAACAAGGACAAAAGGTCGCTGTTGCCAAACCTGGTGCTGTGTTGCCTGGTAATTTTAAAATTAAAAAAGTGAAATTACGAGGAATTGAATCTAACGGTATGATTTGTTCCTTGCAAGAGCTTGGTATTGCTGAAAAGTATATTCCAAAAGATAGTGCAGACGGAATTTATGTATTCCCTGAAGCAGTTACGGTTGGTGAATCAGTTGAACCGTTACTAAATTTAAACGATGCGATATTGGAGTTTGATTTGACACCTAATCGTGCGGATTGCTTATCAATGCTAGGTGTGGCTTATGAGGTTGCGGCGATCCTAAATCAATCAGTAGAGCTGCCCGCTCCACAACTACAAACTGCAACGGAAAAAGCCAAAGATTATATTACTGTAAATGTGGAGGCTAAACAGTGGAATCCATATTATGGTGTATTCGTTGTTAAAGATGTAAAGGTCAAGCCTTCTCCGCTATGGATGAGTAATTATCTCATGGCTGCTGGAATACGCCCGATCAACAATGTTGTTGATATAACAAATTATGTACTATTGGAGTACGGTCAGCCATTACATGCGTATGACAATGATAAGCTACAGTCGGGTAATATTGTAGTTCGTCGTGCAAAAGATAATGAAACTATCGTTACATTAGACGGAGAAGAAAGAACCTTATCTGAGGAGCATGTAGTCATTACAAATGGAAAAGAACCAATCGCACTGGCAGGAGTCATGGGTGGGTTGGATACAGAAGTTACCGATGCAACGGAAAATGTATTACTTGAAGTTGCGTATTTTGATAGTTCTGTAGTCCGAAATGCTGTAAAAGCTACAGGGCTTCGAAGTGAATCTAGTACACGTTTCGAAAAGGGAATTGATCCTAATCGAGTCAGGGAAGCTGGTTTAAGAGCTTGTGAATTATTAGAGAAATATGCAGATGCGACTATTTTAACAGGTGTCGTTGAATTTGACGAGTTGGATCGTAATGAAAAGCAGGTAGACATGGATACGTTTGAAATAAATAAACGATTAGGAACGAACCTACAGGCAACAGAAATTGTTCAGATTCTACAACGTCTACAGTTTGATTTTGAACAGCAGGATAGTCAATTTAAGGTTTATGCACCTACTAGAAGAGGTGACATCTCCATATTTGAGGATATGTTAGAAGAAGTCGCTCGTATTTATGGCTATGATAATTTACCATATACATTACCAGCAGGTGCATCGCAAGCAGGTGCCTTATCGAATAGACAGCTGTTAATTCGAAATGTGAAGCATTTACTTGAGGGAATTGGTTTAATGGAAAGCCGCACATACACATTAACTAGTGAAGCAGCAGTGGATAAATGGATAAGTCCTGAAGTGAGAGAAAAACAATATATCCCGATTGAATTAAAATTACCAATGAGTGAAGATCATAAATATTTGCGTTTAAGCTTGCTGCCAGAGCTACTACGAGTTATTTCCTATAATCAGGCAAGAAATCAGATGGATTTAGCCTATTATGAGATGGGCAGTACGTTTCTAACAAAAGAAAAAGAATTAACAGAACAGCCAGATGAGCGTTTACGTTTATCGGGTGCGCTAACTGGAAAATGGGTAGACCATCCATGGCAACAAGAAGGTAAAGAAGTTGACTTTTATGTTGTGAAAGGAATTTTAGAACGGTTATTTGATTATTTACGAATTACTGTTTCATATGAGCAAATAAAGCTACCAGAAATGCACCCTGGAAGAACTGCTGTATTAAAAACAAAAGATAAGATAATTGGCTTCATTGGTCAAGTGCATCCAAGCTTGCAAAGAGAATGGGATATAAAGGATACTTATGTATTCGATATTAATATGGAGGAAGTATTTGCTTCTTATAACCATGTTCATTCCTATGATCCGATTCCTAAATATCCTTCAATAGCTAGAGATATTGCGTTTGTATTAGACGAGCATGTTTTAGCGGGGGATGTCAAGCAGACAATTGAAGAAATTGGAGCGCCTCTTGTGAAGCGTGTAGATGTTTTTGATGTGTATCAAGGTGAGCATATGGAAGAAGGGAAGAAATCAGTTGCATTCAGCTTGCTATATCAACATTCTGAAAAAACATTGACAGATGAGGAAATTCAAGTTTCTTATGATAAAATTATTGAAGCAGTGAAGCAAAGCTTTAATGCGTATATTCGCTCATAATAAAAAAATAGGATGGCATATAACGTAAACGCCTATCTTTACAGATGAGAAATAACAGGAAAGAAATAGTATCGGAGGAGGAATACGTAGCTACAGCACCGTAACAATCGTTTAAAACTAACGAAAGCCGAACGGATTGGAATGACCGTTTGGCTTTCGCTTTAACAACATACGTTTAATCAAACCCCGTTTTTATACTTATAGATAGTTTCTAGCCTTCTTTGTATTAGCGAAATGTGTTTTCGCTAATTTATGTAGGATAGATTCACCGTTAGCATTTATTATTTTAGCTATTGTTTGATCAACTTTTTTAGAAGCTCCTTTTGGCAATTCAATGCCAACCTGTTCAGAGAGTGAATCCATCTCCTTTAAGAAGCTTGCTCTAGCAATGATGGAGCCAGCTGCTACAGGTGTTGAATAACTTTCAGCTTTCGTTAAAAAGTACGTGTTCGAAATTAACGATAAATTTTCTGAACGGATATGCCTTTGATATATCGCCGGTTCACAAAATTGATCAATGACAATTCCCTCTAGTGATACATTCCCAATTTTTTTTACTAAATTACCGATAACATGTTGATGAAGCATGGCTTTCATTTTTCCTTGTGACCAGCCCTTTTTTTGTAATTGATTATATTTTTCATTATGTAGTATTAATAACGAGTATGGAATTTGTAATTTCATAATTGTGGATGCTAATTGGCGAATTTTGGCATCGGTTAAAGTCTTGGAGTCTGTAACGCCAATATCTTGTAATTGTTGAATTTGCTGTTTATTTAAATAAACACCGGCAACTGTTATTGGACCAAAATAATCGCCAGTACCTGCTTCGTCAGTTCCGATATGATTCTTGGCAAATAGGGTTGGATCAGGTGCAAAGCCATGTGCTGATGGTTGTCTTTTATGATTTACGCTTTTATAGGATGTTACTGCTTCTGTAACCCATTTTTGCGATGCTTTATCTGGAGCAGCTCCTTGGAACATAACTTTTCCGGATTTATAGGCTGTAATAACTGCCTCAGGAGTCTTTGCTCTAAACACTGCTCCCTGCGGTGGAGTGGTTAAGAACTTGGCGTAATGTTTTTTCATCTGGTTAATAGTGTCCTGTGATAGCTTGTAAACCGTCTGAGGCATATAAATCTCTCCAATCTTTTATCTATATAGACTATAGCAAATAAATGTCTGTGAAGAAATAGCTAGCTTTACATATATTCCTTCATACTACGCCTCATTCGTAGTCGATAGTTTCCTAAACTGCATACTTCATGTTAAGATAAGATGAACAATTTTTCTTAGTCGGGGGAGGGTAAAAACGTGGCCCAAGATGAAAAAACACGTACAACAGTGGAGATACATAATAAAACATATACTATCATTGGTAATGAACCAAAGAATCACGTCCAATTAGTAGCGAGCTTAGTCGATCAGAAAATGAAGGAAATCCAAGAATCAAATAGACAACTCGATACGGTAAGGTTAGCTGTGCTAACAGCAGTAAATACGATGAATGATTATTTAAAATTAAAAGCAGATTATGCTTCCCTTATAGGTTCAATAAAAAAGAAAGAGGATAAATAACTAATGATTGATTTATTACTATTACTATTATTAATTTTCGGCCTTCTAATCGGGCTGAAAAGGGGATTTATATTACAACTTTTTCATTTAATTAGTTTTATAGCGGCATTTGTTATAGCCGCATTCTATTATGATGAATTGGGGCCAAAGTTATCACTTTGGATTCCTTATCCTGACCTTGGAGAAGGAGGAGAATGGGCAGCCTTTCTTCAAGCTCTTCCATTAGAAAAAGGATTTTATAATGCAATAGCATTTGTAATTATCTTTATTGCTGTTAAGATTATCCTGCAAATTATTGCATCAATGTTAGATTTTGTTGCTTCATTGCCAATCTTACATTCCGTAAATAAACTTTTGGGTGGAATTCTTGGGTTTGTTGAAATCTATTTATTACTTTTTATTTTAATTTATATCGCGGCTTTAGTGCCTGTTGTCCAAGTTCAGACTTGGATTAATGACTCATCTATAGCATTATTTATGATTGAACATACACCGTATTTTTCAGAGAAGGTAAAAGAATTATGGTTTACGCAAATGGCTGAAATGCTTCAAAAATGATCGATAGTAGAAAAGACTGGTTCATTTCAACAGGTATATATTGTATGTAATTTACAATAATGTTGTAGAGGATCAGTCTTTTTAAGATAAGAAATGAAATAGGTGATATAGCATGAAAATAAATAAAAAAGATGTAATTAAATTAATGGAAAAAATCGCTACTTATATGGAGCTGAAAGGCGAAAACCCATTTAAAATAAGTGCATATCGTAAGGCTGCGCAAGCTTTGGAAAGAGATGATCGTTCGTTAGCAGCTATCGATGATTTCACAAAAATTAAAGGAATTGGTAAAGGTACAGGTTCTGTTATAGAGGAATATATAAAAAGTAGCCATTCGGCTACATTACAGGATCTCGAAGAAGAGATACCGGCAGGATTAATTCCTTTACTGCAATTACCAGGGCTTGGTGGTAAAAAGCTAGCTAAGCTGTATCAGGAATTAGCTGTTACAGATGCTAATTCTTTAAAGCAGACAGTTGAAAGTGGTCAAGTTGAACAGTTAGCGGGATTTGGTAAGAAATCTGCGGAAAAAATACTAATTGCTCTTGAGGAGTCTGGAAAACGCCCAGAACGCTTACCTATTGCATTTATGTTACCAATTGCGGAAAAGATCGAAGCTTATCTAGCTCGAATAGCTGACATAGATAGATATTCTAGAGCCGGGAGCCTACGAAGAATGAGAACGACGGTTAAAGATCTAGATTTTATTGTGGCAACCGATGCGCCGGAAAAGGTGAGAGATGCTTTATTGGAAATGGATGCCATTAAAGATACTATCGCTAAAGGAGATACAAAAGTATCTGTCGTTTTAGAAGATGTGTATGATGTCAATGTTGACTTTCGCATCGTAAAAAAGGAAGAATTTGCATCTACCTTACATCATTTTACTGGCTCTAAAGATCATAATGTAGCGATGCGTCAGCTTGCGAAATCCCGTGGAGAAAAGATTAATGAATATGGTATTGAAATAGAAGATACCGGTAAGACGTTAACTTTTAATACAGAAGAGGAATTTTTTAATCACTTTGGTTTAACCTATATCCCACCAGAAATCAGAGAAAATACTGGTGAAACAGAAGCATTTACAAGCGAATATCCATTGGTTACATTAGATGATATCAATGGTGATCTTCATATGCATACAACTTGGAGTGATGGAGCGCAATCATTGGATGAAATGGTTAATCAAGCAAGGAAAAAAGGATATTCCTTTATAGCTATAACGGATCATTCCAAATATCTGAAGGTTGCAAATGGTTTAGACGAGCATCGCTTAAGAGAACAGCGAGGGGAAATAGCTAAGCTGAATGAAAAATATGATGATATACATATCTTTTCTGGAGTAGAAATGGATATCTTACCTGATGGTCATCTTGATTTTACAAATGATTTTTTACATGAAATGGATTATGTCATAGGCGCTATTCATTCGAGCTTCAATCAAACGGAAGAAAAAATAATGTACCGACTTGAAAAAGCTCTCGAAAATCCATATGTATCACTAATTGCTCATCCGACAGGAAGACTCATCGGCAAACGTAAGGGATACAATGTGAATGTAGAAAGACTGATTCGTAAAGCAAAAGAAACGAATACAGCATTAGAGATTAATGCAAATCCTAACCGTCTAGATCTTTCGGATGAATGGGCACGCAAAGCGCAGGAGGAAGGCGTAACGTTGGCGATCAATACCGATGCACATAACTATCAAATGCTAGAGCATATGAAGTATGGTGTCGGGGTTGCTAGAAAAGGCTGGATCCAAAAAGAAACAGTAATGAATACATGGTCCAAGGAAGATCTTATAGCGTTTTTTAATCGCAATAAATAGAATTTAACCTATGGAGTAGAGTATTTTAAAGGAGAAATAGAGATGAATGAACGCATTTTCCGTACACTTGAATTTCAAAAGATTATTGAACGTTTAACAAGTAAAGCGGAAACAACAGTGGGGAAAGATTTGTCCCAAAAACTTGAACCATCAACCAATATGGACGAAGTGCTGCAATTACAGAATGAAACCGATGAGGCGATGCATATACAACGCCTAGATAAAACGATTCCTTTAGGAGGGATCTTTGACATACGCGCTAGTTTAAAACGAAGCGTAATAGGAGGCGTCCTCTCTACCAACGAATGTATGGATGTAGCTAGTACAATTTACGGTGGTAGACGTGTCAAAGATTTTATAAGTAAGCTAGAGGAAGCATTCCCTATCCTAAAGGAGCTTGTGGAACATATCAGTCCATTAAGAGATCTGGAACGACATATTAAAAGCTGCATCGACGACCATGGACACGTAATGGATAGTGCCTCCCAAAAACTTCGAGGGATTCGCTCATCTATTCGTACGAATGAAAGTAGAGTTAGAGAGAAATTAGATAGCTATACAAAAACGAAGAGTAGTATGTTATCAGATGCAATTATTACCATTCGTAACGATCGCTATGTACTTCCTGTAAAACAAGAATATCGAGGTGCAATTGGTGGAATTGTTCATGATCAATCTGCTTCAGGGCAAACGTTGTTTATGGAACCTAAAGCAGTAGTTGACTTAAACAATCAGTTGCAGGAAGCAATAATGAACGAAAAACAAGAAATCGATCGTATTTTAAGAGAATTAAGTGCGCATATTGCTAATGAAGAGGCATTTTTACAAGAAAATGTTCGTGTGCTTGGGAAAATTGATTTTATGTTTGCTCGAGCGAAACTAGGTCAATCCATGAAAGCTGCGAAGCCAAACATGAATAATAACGGCATTATTAAGATGCAACAAGCACGACATCCATTAATTGATATCAACGAAGTTGTTGCAAATGATATAGAAATTGGCGAATCTTATACTTCTATAGTTATTACTGGACCGAATACTGGTGGGAAGACAGTCACACTAAAAATGATTGGTCTATGCACGCTAATGGCTCAATCAGGATTACAGATTCCGGCTTTAGATGGGTGTGAACTTGCGGTTTTTAAGCATGTATTTGCAGATATTGGTGATGAACAATCTATCGAACAGAATTTAAGTACATTTTCTTCACACATGACAAATATAGTCGATATTTTACAGCACGTTGATGATCAGACACTCGTATTATTTGATGAGCTAGGTGCTGGTACTGACCCTCAAGAAGGAGCAGCGCTTGCTATGGCTATTCTAGATGAGGTTATAGCGAGGAATGCTCGTGTCATTGCTACGACACATTATCCCGAATTAAAGGCCTATGGTTATAACCGAGAACACGTCGTTAACGCTTCTGTGGAGTTTGATGTTCAAACACTACAGCCGACCTATCGTCTATTATTAGGCGTTCCTGGTAGGAGTAATGCATTTGAAATATCTAGAAGAATTGGACTTAGTAATCATGTTATCGAGCAGGCCCAAGGGCATGTTGGTGTAGATTCCAAAAGTGTAGAAAATATGATCGCTTCATTGGAAAAATCCCAAATAAATACGGAGAAAGATTATGCAAAAGCGCATGAACTATTACAAGAAGCGACAGATTTGCATCATGATTTACAAAGAGCATGGGCGGAATTTGAAGAGAAGCGAGAAGGTCTATACGAGAGAGCAGAGGAAAAAGCTGATAAAGCTATTAAGCAGGCGCGGGAAGAAGCTGAAATGATTGTAAGTGAGATCAGAAATATGCGGACTGAAGCAGAATGGAAAGAACATGAATGGATTGAAGCAAGAAAAATGTTAGATTCTGCCAAGCCCAACCTGACTACAAAAGAAAAGCAACAACCAAAAGAGAAAAAAGGGAAAAAAGAACTTCGTTCCGGTGATGAAATAAAATTGTTAACGATCAACCAAAAAGGGACGGTACTTGAAAAAGTAAATGATAAGGAGTATCTAGTTCAAGTTGGTATAATGAAAGTGAAGGTTGATCGTAATGATTTGCAATTTATTGGAAAGCAGAATCAAACCATTGAAAAACCGCTAACTACCATAAAGGGTTCGAATTACCATGTGAAAACGGAATTAGACCTGCGAGGAGAAAGGTTTGAGGATGCATTGTTAAGGCTTGAGAAATATATTGATGACGCACTACTCGCTGGATATCCAAAGGTCTCGATTATTCATGGAAAAGGTACTGGAGCGCTACGAAAAGGTGTATTGGAATTTGTTAAAAAACATCCAAGAATATCGGATGCTAGACCTGGCGAAGCTGGGGAAGGCGGTAGCGGTGTTACGATTATTAATCTTAAGTAATCCTGTAAATAAGGAGAAGGGATGTTCAAGGTGTCAGGTTTCTGGGAAAATATAGTGGTAGAGACAGCGGCTCGATATAGTGTTGTTATACTTTGTACGTTGGTATTTTTGGCTATCTTTGAAATAGTAACGTCATATAAGAATTGGGAAGAAATAAAAAAAGGTAATTTTGCAGTAGCGATGGCAACTGGAGGGAAGATCTTTGGAATAGCAACGATCTTCCGTTACTCTATTCAACATAATGATACCTTGTTAATAAGTATTGGCTGGGGAATGCTAGGATTCTTTCTTCTTTTAGTTGGTTATTTTATATTTGAATTTTTAACACCAATGCTTAAGGTTGATGAAGAGATCGGTAACGGAAATAAGGCAGTTGGGTTTATATCGATGATGATTTCAATTGGATTGGCATATGTAATTGGTGCCAGCATAGGATAAGGGGAGAATTGCATGATTTTGGATAGACTGGCTAAGATTTTAATTGCAGTCGCAATTGGTTTTATTATTGTAGGTATTATATGGTTAATATAATTAATATAGCTATTAAGTTTACAGCTGATGGATGCTAGCCGAATCCGTATTGCTAAAGATTTACTTTACTTGGCAGAGATGCCAAGTTTTTTTGAAAAAAATTTATATAAAAATTTAAAAATTAGAAATTAATCGGTATAATAGGTATAAAATAAGGTAAAAGGAGGAGAAGAGCTTGGTATATGAAAAAAGCTGGCATCAGCATTACCCACCAGAAATAAAGACTAGAATTGCTTACGATGAAAAGCCATTATATGCTTTTTTAGAAAAAAGCGCTAAACAATTCCCTAAAAAGAAAGCGCTTCATTTTATGGGAAAAGAGATGACTTATAAGGAACTACACACGCAGGCAACTCAAATGGCAAATTACTTGCAGTCCCTTGGTATGAGAAAGGGTGATAGGATTGCCATTATGCTTCCAAACTGTCCGCAATCCGTTATAAGCTATTACGGTGCGCTAATGGCAGGCGGAATAGTAGTGCAAACCAATCCACTTTATAAAGAAAGAGAGTTACAGTATCAGCTTATCGATTCTGGAGCTACCTTCATCGTTTGCTTAGATATTTTATTACCTCGAGTCACCAATGTAAAAGGTAACACGGATATCAGACATACCATTGTAGCTTGCATCAAAGATTATTTACCTTTCCCTAAAAACCTCATTTATCCGTATATCCAAAAAAGACAATATAATATGGTGGTTAAGGTCGAGCAAAGTGAAGAAACGCATGTTTGGGAACATATTATGGATGTAGCTCTGAGCTCTTTTGAAGCTGTAGAAATTAATCCTATAGAAGATCTCGCTTTATTGCAATACACTGGTGGTACAACTGGCCACCCTAAAGGGGTTATGCTAACTCACTATAATTTAGTCTCTAATGTGGAAATGTGTGATGCTTGGATCTACAAAACAAAGCCAGGAGAAGAAATTGTATTAGGCGTCTTACCTTTTTTCCATGTATATGGAATGACGGCAGTAATGAATAACTCCATTTTAATTGGTGCAAAAATGATACTCCTTCCAAAGTTTGATGCTGGTGAAGTATTAAAAACGATTCATAAACAGAAACCAACTTTATTTCCCGGTGCACCAACGATATATGTAGGTTTATTAAATCACCCTAATTTATTAGATTACGATCTTTCTTCTATAGAAGCGTGTATTAGCGGTTCGGCGCCATTGCCCACTGAGATTCAGGAGCAATTTGAAAAAGTAACTGGAGGGAAACTTGTGGAAGGCTATGGTCTAACAGAATCCTCACCGGTTACTCATGCAAATTTTGTTTGGCATGAGCGTAGAAATGGAAGTATCGGAGTTCCATGGCCAGATACAGATGCTAAAATTTTGAACATGGAAACGATGGATGAAGCTGAAATAGGTGAAGTCGGTGAAATAGCCGTTAAAGGTCCACAAATTATGAAGGGATACTGGAATAATCAAGAGGAGACGGATCAAGTACTGAAAGATGGATGGTTATTTACTGGTGACTTAGGATATCAAACAGAAGATGGTTATTTTTACATTGTTGATCGCAAAAAGGATATGATTATTGCTGGTGGATATAATATTTATCCTCGAGAAGTAGAAGAGGTTTTATATGAGCATGAGGGGATACAAGAAGCTGTTGTAGCCGGTATTCCAGATCTATATCGTGGTGAAACCGTAAAGGCTTATGTAGTCTTAAAGGATGGTTATAAACTGACAGAAGCTGAATTAAACACATATTGTCGGAAGCATTTGGCAGCATATAAAGTACCAAAGAGATATGAATTCCGCGATGAACTACCGAAAACAGCAGTTGGTAAAATATTAAGAAGACAATTGGTAGAGGAAGAAGAGGTCGCTGAAAAAGAAGATATAAAAACAATTTGAGCGTTAGCTCTTTTTTTCCTAAAAACTGTACAAGCTATCTATTGACATCGTTTTAAAAAGAAGTTAAGATAATGAATGAATAATCATTCATTTTATGTGCAGTTGTAAGGAGAGAAACATGAATAAAAATAGACCAAAGTATAAACAAATTATAGAAGCAGCCGTTGAGGTTATTGCAGAAAACGGTTATCATGCATCACAGGTTTCGAAGATTGCCAAAAAAGCTGGTGTAGCTGATGGGACGATCTATTTATATTTTAAAAATAAGGAAGACATACTTATTTCAGTATTTGAAGAAAAAATGGGTCAATTTATTAATCAGATAACTGTATCCATTCAAGACAAACAAGATGCAAATAAAAAGTTATTGGAATTAATTCAAATGCATTTTACACAACTTGCAGAGAATCCTCAGTTAGCAGTTGTAACACAGCTAGAACTTCGTCAATCAAATCCTGAATTACGATTAGAAATTAATAAGGTGTTAAAGCCATATTTAACAGTAATTGATTCCATTATTGAAGAGGGTATGAAGGAAGGTGTTTTCCGAAATAGTTTGAATATACCTCTTGTTCGTCAGATGATTTTTGGTACACTAGATGAAACGGTTACAAATTGGGTGATGAAAGAACGCAAGTATGACTTAGTAAAACAAGCATATGAAGTTCATGCTCTATTGACTGAAGGCCTTGCTAATTCGTAAGCAAAAGAGTGATGTGTACAATTTAAGATAAGGGAGATGGACTAATGAATACATTAGATTTTGAGGTAGTTAACCATATTGCTTACTTAACTATTAAAAGCCCTCCTGCAAACGCTTTATCTAGTACTCTATTGAGTGATCTTTCTACTAGATTAGATCAGATCGAAGAGGATATTAGCGTAAAAGCAATCATACTTAGAGGAGACGGTAAATTCTTTTCAGCAGGTGCTGATATTAAAGAATTCACTTCATTACAAGCAGCCTCTGATTATGAATTGTTAGCAAAAAAAGGGCAGGAATTATTTGATCGTATTGAGCATTTCTCTGTACCGGTCATTGCGGCAATACATGGAGCCGCTTTGGGGGGAGGACTTGAATTATCCATGGCCTGTCACATGCGAATTGTAACTGAAAATGCAAAATTAGGTCTACCTGAGTTAACATTGGGAATTATTCCTGGATTTGCTGGTACACAACGACTCCCACAATATGTTGGAACAGCAAAGGCGTATGAAATGATTTTAAGTGGTGAACCAATTAGTGGTAAGGAAGCATATTCCTTAGGATTGGCAAATAAAGTGGTAGATGAGGATATGTTAGAACAGGAAGTAAGACAATTAGCAGAAAAGGTAATTATTAAGAGTAAACCAACGATTAATCATGTTATGCAATTAATTCCTTTTGCCAAGACTGGAAACTTTGCTTCAGGTGTTGATGCAGAAGCAAAGGCTTTTGGACAGATATTTGGAACAGATGATGCAAAAGAAGGCGTACAGGCGTTTGTTGAAAAACGCAAACCAAACTTCCAGGATAAGTAGATTGAAGGAGGAAAATAAAATGAATATTTACGTATTATTAAAAAAGACGTTTGATACGGAAGAAAAAATTAATGTTTCTCACGGTCAAATCGAAGATGATGGAGCAGAATTTATCATTAATCCCTATGATGAATATGCGGTAGAAGAAGCAATTAATCAACGAGATGAACACGGTGGTGAAGTTACAGTAGTAACTATTGGGGATGAGGATTCCGAAAAGCAACTACGGACTGCTTTAGCAATGGGGGCAGATAAGGCGGTATTAATTAATACGGAGGATGATTTGGAGAGCGGGGATCAGTATACAACTGCTAAAATTTTGGAAGCGTTTTTTGAAGATAAAGAAGCAGATCTCATCTTAGCAGGAAATGTGGCTATTGATGAAGCAAGCGGGCAAGTTGGTCCCCGCCTTGCGGAAGCGTTGGGTATTCCTTATGTAACAACAATCACTAGTCTAAAAATTGATGGCGAGGTCGTAAACATTGAAAAAGATGTAGAGGGTGATGTGGAAATTATTGAGACGTCACTTCCTGTTTTAGTAACGTGTCAGCAAGGACTAAATGAACCACGTTACCCGTCACTACCAGGTATTATGAAAGCCAAGAAGAAGCCATTAGAAGAACTGGAAATTGATGATTTAGATTTAGACGAAGATGATGTAGAGCCGAAAACAAAAACTATTGATATCTTTTTACCACCTGAAAAAGAGGCTGGCCGAGTGCTTGAAGGTGAGCTTAACGAGCAAGTAGTAGAATTGGTTTCATTATTAAAGAATGAATCAAAAGTACTGTAATTTCTTATGACAGAGAGGAGAAAGTTACGTGAGTGAAAAAATAGTAGTAATTGGGGAAACAAAAGACGGTTCATTACGGAATGTATCTTATGAAGCTATTGCAGCTGCAAAAAAGGTAGATGCTGAAGCAGAATTAGTCGGCGTTATTTGTGGGTCTGGTGAGTTAGAGGAACTAGGAAAAGAGATGATTTATTATGGTGCTGATCGTGTCGTAACGATCTCTCATGATAGCTTAACAGCCTATACATCTGAAGGATTTGGGCAAGCGGTTTTAGCTGTTATTCATGAAGAGTCGCCAAAAAGTATTGTAATGGGACACACATCCATCGGTAAGGATTTAACCCCGAAAATTGCCAGTAAATTAGAAACAGGATTAATTTCTGATGCGGTAGATATTGAGGTTGAAGGGGATAAAATTCAGTTCGTTCGACCAATATATTCAGGTAAGGCATTTGAGAAGAAAATAATTACGGATGGTATCACGTTCTTTACGATTCGTCCAAACAATATACCTGCATTAAATCGGGATGAAGCACGTTCGGGAGAAATCACGCCAAAGAATTTAGACATTACAGATATTCGCACGGTTATTAAAGATGTGGTAAGAAAAGCATCAGAAGGTGTTGATTTATCAGAAGCTAATGTAATCGTTGCAGGTGGACGTGGTGTTAAGAGTGAGGATGGATTTAAACCACTTTATGAATTGGCAGAAGTATTAGGTGGAGCGGTAGGAGCTTCACGCGGGGCTTGTGATGCAGAGTATTGTGATTATTCATTGCAAATAGGGCAGACTGGTAAAGTTGTAACACCAGATCTATACATTGCTGTAGGTATATCAGGGGCTATTCAACATCTAGCGGGGATGTCGAATTCTAAAGTAATCGTTGCTATTAATAAGGACCCTGAAGCAAATATCTTCAATGTAGCTGACTACGGCATTGTTGGAGATTTATTTGAAGTAATACCATTATTAATTGAAGAAGTGAAAAAGCTACAAGAAGGAATAACGAATAGCTAATTTTAATGAAACCTATGGTAATAGTTATATTTTAAGCTGTCGAGTAGTCATTCTCGGCAGTTATTTTTATAATGCGAAAAGACAGGTTAACCGATCTTATTTAGACACTGCTCGTGTTTTTATTGCTTGATGAGTTGTGAGAATAATAATGAAAAAACCATACGGATCATTGGCTTCGTTATGTTTTGCTATTTCAGGTTGCAAGAAGATGTACATATCATTCGCTGCTTGTCCGAGTAATCAAACTAGCTATAAGTTATGAGTATGGTTAGGACGCTTCCCGCGGGCAAGAAAAAACGAAGTTAGGTCATGTAGCTTCTCAACTAATATCAGCAGTTTAAGGCAGTGAGGTGAATGCTTTAAATAACAGCAATAAAAGAAATTTTTATAACTCATATACGCATAAGCAAATTATTAGTAAGGTTATACTAACGATGATATACTCAACGTAAGAATTAAGCTTCATATTAGGAGGAGTAATATAATGGCGATTATAAATGTAACTGATCAAAACTTTTCTAAAGAAACTGCTGAGGGTTTAGTACTAGTAGATTTTTGGGCGCCTTGGTGTGGCCCTTGTAAAATGATTGCACCAGTACTTGAAGAAATTGATGGAGAAATGGAAGACAAAGTACAAATTGTTAAATTAGATGTAGATGAAAACCAAGAAACTGCTGGTAAATATGGTGTAATGAGCATACCAACTTTATTACTATTTAAAGATGGAAATGTTGTTGACCAAGTTATCGGTTTTCAACCAAAAGAAGCTCTAGTAGATTTAATTAACAAACACGCCTAAACATTGTATACTAATAAATAGAATGTATGAAATTGATAAATCCCTTGTTGCAGATGTAACAAGGGATTTTCTAAAGGGATTGGATGAACTTATGAATCAGTTAATTAAAGAAAAGCTTGCAGTGCTCCCAGCTAAACCAGGGTGCTACATTATGAAGGATAAGCATGAAACGGTGATATATGTCGGCAAATCGAAGCTTTTAAAAAATAGGGTTCGCTCCTACTTTACTGGAGCAAATGATCGTAAGACGCAGCGGTTGGTTCAAGAGATTGAAAGCTTTGAATATATTGTAACATCATCGGAAATCGAAGCACTCATTTTAGAAATGAATTTAATAAAAAAATACGATCCGAAATACAATGTCATGCTAAAGGATGATAAATCGTACCCATATCTAAAGATAACTTCTGAACGGCATCCACGCTTGCTCATAACAAGAAAAGTTAAAAAAGATAAAGGGAAATATTTTGGACCTTACCCAAATGTCATCGCTGCTAGAGAAACCAAAAAATTACTTGATCGACTTTATCCGCTTAGAAAGTGTAATAATCCACCGGGGCGCCCATGTCTTTATTATCATATGGATCAATGTTTTGCATGTAGTGAAACACCACCGACGAAAGAGGCATATGATGAGATTGTTCAGAATGTATCCTCCTTTTTACACGGCGGTTATACATCCATTAAACGTGATTTATCACAGAAAATGTATGAGGCAAGTGAACAGTTAAATTTTGAGAGAGCTAAGGAATTGAGGGACCAAATACAACATATTGAATCTGTCATGGAGCAACAGAAGATGACCATGAATGACCAGACTGATCGGGATATATTTGGTTATAGCTTTGATAAAGGGTGGATGTGTATTCAAGTATTCTTTATTAGGCAGGGGAAATTAATAGAACGTGATGTTGCCGTATTTCCTTTCTTTGACGAGGCAGAGGAAACATTTATTAGCTATATTGGTAGGTTCTATCTACATCAGAATCATCCGAAGCCAAAACAAGTTCTTGTACCATTGGGCACAAATGTAGACTTACTGAAGGATCTTTTGGATATTGATGTTCATACACCCTATCGGGGGCGAAAAAAAGAGTTAGTTGAACTCGCTACTGAGAATGCAAAAATTTCGTTGAAGGAAAAATTTTCGATCATCGAAAGGGATGAAGAACGGACAATTGTTGCAGTAGAGCATTTAGGCGAACGACTAAATATTGAAACACCCCATCGAATAGAAGCATTCGATAATTCCAATATACAAGGTACAGATCCAGTATCTGCCATGGTTGTTTTCATTGATGGAAAACCAAATAAGAAAGAATATAGAAAATATAAGATTCGAGATGTTGAGGGGCCAGATGACTATGAAACGATGCGAGAGGTTATCCGTCGAAGATATACGAGGGTCTTGAAAGAAAACCTACCATTACCAGACCTGATCATCGTTGATGGAGGGAAAGGTCAAATGAGCGCGGCACTAGACGTTCTCGAAAATGAACTTGGACTTGATATTCCTTTATGCGGTTTAGCAAAGGATGATAAGCATAAAACCAGTGAATTATTATACGGTGTACCACCAGTTGTCGTACCATTGGATAGGAAATCACAGGAATTTTATCTTGTTCAGAGAGTACAGGAAGAAGTACATCGTTTTGCTATCTCTTTTCATAGACAGTTACGTGGGAAAAATGTGTTTCAGTCAGAATTAGATAAAATCCCAGGTATTGGTGAAAAAAGGAGAAAGCTGCTCTTAACGCATTTTAAATCGATTACTGAAATTAAAAAGGCAGAGATAAAGGAATTTACTAAGCTAGGCATACCAAAGAATACAGCAAATGAAATCATTACTTATTTAAATAGCCCAGAAAATGAAGAAGAATTGTCCCAAAATCGTCCTAAAACATAATTTGCGTCTGGAGCAAGCATATATCTTAGCTAAAGCAAAAGCCGAACTAGAATTTTAAATCTGTTCGGCCCTTTGCTGCTACTATTTGCCATGTTGACAAACGCTATATTCCGAAGTATAAACATTCGTTATTTACAAACATAGAAAGACCTCTCAAAAAATAGACTCTTGAGACAACCTCTTTTACTATCTGCTTAGCACAGCTGTAAATTCTACCTGGTGAATGCGTGAATGAACGGATTCGACACATTCACAATCACAGTTTTCTGTCATTTGCAATGCTTCGGCTAAAAAGCCAGCCTCTAATCGAAAGTCAGCTTCAAATGGTGCCTTTAATCGTTGAACAATTGAATCCGACATTAACTGAAACACCATTTCTTTCTTTTTGTTTTTAACTAGTTCCAATTGTCCCCAACCTAAATTTTCAAAAATAATGAAAATATCTCCCATTGTACTTAATTCAAACTTCCGTGCTAGTTTTCTTCCCATGAAATATAAGAGAGTATGAGATTCTCTTCCTAATAATTCTGGTAAACCTACGTAGCGTAGAATATCATAACCGGCACCTGCCGTATGTAATTCTTCCATCTGGGAAACGGTAATCGTTGTGTCAGTTTTGTTTGTCATGAATGTCATCCTCTCTAAATCATAGCTTAAAAGACTAACGAATTATGTACTTCATAGCTACTACTATTATTATCTATATATTGTACCGATTTCGCAAGTATACAAAGGAAATTGATTCAGTTTTTAGTTCATATTATGGATATACATAATTCTTCATTTTTAGGTACCGTTTTCTTGACGCTTTATGGAGATAGAAGTACAATAAACATGTCACAAATTGTACATTATCAACCTCATCAATTTTTATTATTTTACACGCTGTGAAACAGTAAAGAAAAGTATATCTAAACATAGACTTTTCACCATCAGTCTTGGCAATGCGCCAAGCTTTTCTAATTAGGTTGATGTGATGTGATAAAAATGAAACTAACATTGATTAAACTAAAGGGGGGTAACACATTGGCAGAGCATCGTGAATTTCTAACTAGAAGATTACACTCGTTACTAGGCGTAATTCCAATTGGAATATTTTTGGTTCAGCACTTAGTGGTGAATCATTTTGCTGTGTATGGTGAAGAAAACTTTAACAAGGCAGCAGACTTTATGCACGGTTTACCATTTCGACTCTTATTGGAATTCGTAGTCATTTACCTGCCTATCTTGTTTCATGCTATTCTAGGGGTTTATATTGTATTTGTAGCACGAAGCAATACGAAAAACTATGGTTTTTTCCGAAATTGGATGTTCGTCTTACAACGTGTAACAGGAATTATTACCTTTGTCTACATTGTATGGCACGTTTGGGAAACAAGAATTCAGATTGGTTCTCAGGGAGCAGATTATAGCTTAATGGAAGGAATACTTTCTAGCCCATTCATGTTCTGGTTCTACATTATTGGATTAATAGCAACTGTTTTCCATTTCGCAAACGGACTTTGGAGCTTCTTCGTGACATGGGGTATTACGCAATCACCGAAGTCGCAAAAAATTGCTACATATGCAACGGTCGTAGTGTTTTTAGCATTGAGCTATGTTGGTGTAAGAACGTTAATTACATTTGCATACGGAGTTTAACTAAAGAACAAGGGAGTGAGCATCTATTATGAGTAATCGAAAAATAGCCATCGTCGGTGGAGGGTTGGCTGGATTAATGGCAACTACAAAAGCGGCCGAAGCAGGAGTCAATGTTGATTTATTCTCCATTGTACCTGTAAAGCGCTCTCACTCTGTATGTGCCCAAGGCGGTATTAATGGTGCAGTAAATACGAAGGGAGAAGGGGATTCTCCTTATATCCATTTTGATGATACTGTATATGGTGGTGACTTTCTTGCGAACCAACCACCTGTTAAAGCGATGTGTGATGCAGCGCCAAGCATTATCCATATGCTAGATAGAATGGGTGTTATGTTTAACCGGACGCCAGAAGGATTGCTAGATTTCCGACGTTTTGGTGGAACACAGCACCATCGTACAGCATATGCAGGGGCAACTACAGGACAGCAATTATTGTATGCGCTAGATGAGCAGGTTCGTCGCTATGAAGTAGAAGGACTTGTAACGAAATATGAAAATTGGGAGTTCGTTCATGCCGTCATTGATGAAGAAGGTGTTGGAAGAGGGATTGTAGCGCAAGACATTAAGTCACATGAAATTAAGGCCTTCCCATCTGATGCGACGATATTCGCAACTGGAGGTCCTGGAATTATCTTTGGTAAGTCCACGAACTCCGTTATTAACACAGGTTCAGCTGCTAGTATTTTGTATCAACAAGGAGCAAAATATGCAAATGGTGAATTTATTCAAATTCACCCAACAGCCATTCCTGGAGATGACAAATTACGTTTAATGAGTGAATCTGCTCGTGGTGAGGGTGGACGAGTTTGGACGTATAAAGACGGTGAGCCTTGGTATTTTCTTGAGGAGAAATATCCAGCTTACGGAAACCTCGTACCACGTGATATTGCGACCCGAGAAATTTTTGATGTTTGTGTAAATCAAAAACTAGGAATTAACGGGGAAAATATGGTTTATTTGGATTTATCCCATAAGGATCCGAAAGAACTTGATATTAAGCTTGGCGGTATTATTGAGATATATGAGAAATTTGTCGGTGAAGACCCTCGTAAAGTTCCAATGAAGATATTCCCAGCAGTTCATTATTCAATGGGTGGTCTATGGGTAGATTATGACCAGATGACAAACATTCCAGGAATATTTGCAGCTGGAGAATGTGATTATTCACAACACGGCGGTAACCGTTTAGGGGCTAACTCCTTACTATCTGCCATTTTTGGTGGTTCAGTTGCTGGTCCGAATGCAATTAAATACGTTGAAGGGTTAGATAAACATGTTGATGATTTATCGCCTGAACTATTTGAGTCTAATGTCAAAGCGGCAACAGAAGACTTTGAAAAGCTAATGAAGATGGATGGGGAAGAAAATGCCTATCAAATTCACAAAGAGCTTGGTGAATGGATGACAGATAATGTTACCGTTGTTCGTGACAATGAGAAGTTATTAAAAACAGATGAGAAAATTCAAGAACTGCTTAAGCGGTGGGAAAATATAAATATTAATGATACATCGCGTTGGAGCAACCAAGGCGTTATGTTTACTCGTCAGTTGAAAAATATGCTTCATTTAGCACGAGTTATTACACAAGGAGCATATAACCGTAACGAAAGTCGTGGAGCCCACTATAAACCAGAATTCCCTGATCGAAATGATGAGGAATGGTTAAAAACGACAATTGCTCAATTTGATAAAGAAACTGAGTCACCTCAGATTACGTATGAAGAAGTCGATGTGTCATTAATTAAACCACGTAAACGTGATTACACAAAGAAAAGCGAAGGGAGTAAGTAAGAATGGCTGAACAAAAGACAGTTACTTTTATCATAACTCGACAAGCCGGCCCTGATTCTGCTCCTTATAAGGAAACATTTAACATTCCTTACAAAAAAAATATGAACGTTATTTCTGGATTAATGGAAATTCGTCAAAATCCAGTTACTGCTGATGGGAAGAAAACATCACCAGTACAATGGGATATGAACTGTTTAGAAGAAGTATGTGGTGCTTGTTCTATGGTGATTAATGGAACAGCTAGACAGTCATGTGCCGCACTAGTAGATCAATTGGAGCAGCCTATCCGTTTGGAACCGATGTCTACGTTTCCGGTAGTTCGTGATCTAATCGTTGACCGTGAACGTATGTTTGATGCATTAAAACAAGTAAAAGCTTGGATTCCAATTGACGGAACACATGATTTGGGACCAGGACCAAGGATGCCTGAGAAGAAGCGGCAATGGGCTTATGAATTATCTAAATGTATGAGTTGTGGTGTTTGTTTAGAAGCCTGTCCGAATGTAAACGATAAATCTAACTTCATTGGTCCAGCAGCATTGTCTCAAGCTCGCTTGTTTAATGCTCATCCAACTGGAGAAATGAATGCAAGTGAACGATTAAACGGTTTAATGGAAGATGGCGGAATTGACGGTTGCGGGAACTCACAAAACTGTGTGCAAGTATGTCCGAAGGGTATTCCGCTTACAACATCAATTGCAGCAATGAACCGTGCGACAAATATTCAAGCATTTAAAAACTTCTTTGGAAGTGACAATGCACATTAATGATGAATGTTAAATAAAATGGCCCCTGCCAAGATTGGCTGGGGTCATTTTTACAAGTTTAACAAATGGAAAGGGGTAAGGGAGATGCGAATTGCTTACATAGAAGACATGGATCATTGGCGTTCTACGTTTTCTTTCTCAATACCGATTAAGGTTCGTTTTTCGGAGACGGATTTATTTGGGCATGTGAATAATACATCACCATTTATCTATTTTGAAGAAGCAAGAATTGAATTCTTAAAATCAAAGGGAATGTTTATTAAAGAATCAGAAGCCATTCCTGTTGTTTCTGATTTACAATGCGATTATTTACAACAAATGTATTTTGATGAATCCTTTGACGTCTATGTTAAAGCAAACCATGTCGGGAATACCTCATTAGATCTGCATTATATGGTTCTTAATGAGAAAGGAGAAATAGCCTTAACAGGACGGGGAAGATTAGTATATATTAATCCAAAAACGGGGGAAACTGTTTCTTTACCAGAGGAAATGAAGGAATTGCTTGTGAAAAATTAAATGCTCAAACCTAAATCGGCTTTCCAATAAGGAAAGCCGATTTGATTAGAGCTTCAATTCCCCCATGCGAAGGAGCTCTACTACAGCCTGTGAACGCCCCTTAACTCCTAGCTTTTGCATAGCATTTGAAATGTGGTTGCGGACAGTTTTTTCTGATATGAATAATTCCTGGGCAATTTCTTTTGTTGTTTTATCTTGTACTAACAGCTCGAAAACCTCTTTTTCACGTTTTGTTAATAATTGCTTCGGTTTATACTCGTTGTCCTTCAAATGTTAACCCCTCCTTGCTGTCAATAGAGCTGCAGATTGAAGGGAAATTATTTAGTCACTATAGCTTATGTTGGATCAAGGAAACGGTGCGTACATTTGTCGTGGTAGTAATTGATTTATTTAAAAGAAATTTTAATATAGGAATCAGAATGTCTTATAATAAAATAACGATCAATATACACGTGATTTGAATAGGATGAATGTAGCACTATTTCCTATTTGGTTGTAAATGAATATCACTTTACGGGACTGCAGTACGTTATGTAAAATAGTCATATACGGGAAGTAATTCTAGGAGGTTACATGTTGAAATCAAACGCAACAACAGATACAATAAATAAGATTGAAAAAAGAATGCGCTACATTTCAGGAATCATAAAACAAAAGGGACGACAAATATTAAATAATTATCCAATTACTTCTCCGCAGTTCATTGCATTGCAATGGCTATTGGAGGAAGGGGATTTAACGATCGGAGAACTATCCAATCGGATTAGTCTAGCTTTTAGCACGACAACTGATTTAGTAGATAGAATGGAAAATAATAACCTTGTTGAAAGAGTACGAGATGCTAAAGACAGAAGAGTAGTACGTATTCACGTTCTTGAAAAAGGAAAAACAATTATCCATGAGGTGATTGAAAAGAGACAGCAGTATCTTGGCAACGTACTTGAAAATTTTTCAGAAGAACAAGTGGAAGACTTACATGAATTACTTTCATACTTGCATGAGCAAATGATAAGTATAGATGATAAATAAAACTTCAAAGAAGAGGCGATATGGTTGAAGCAGGCAATTGGGGTCATTGACTCTGGGGTAGGGGGATTAACCGTAGCACATGAACTAATGAGGCAGCTACCGAAAGAAAAGCTGATTTATTTAGGTGATACTGCTAGATGTCCCTATGGACCAAGATCAAAAGAAGAAGTAAAGCAATTCACGTGGGAAATGGTCGATTTTCTACTGGAAAAAAATATAAAAATGCTTGTTGTCGCATGTAACACGGCCACTGCATTTACATTAAAATCATTAAAAGAGGAACTAGATATCCCGGTAATTGGTGTTATTCAACCTGGAGCAAGAGCAGCAATTAAATTTACAAGAAATAATCATATTGGTGTTATTGGAACAGAAGGTACTGTTAGAAGTCATGCTTATACGAATGCACTTAGAAATATTAAAAGCGAGTTAGAGGTTAATGCGCTAGCATGCCCCATGTTCGTACCTATGGTTGAACAAGGGATACTTGAAGGAAGTCAGGCAATAGAAGTTGTTGAAGATACGTTAGCTCCATTATTACAATACAGTAATATGGATACGTTGATCTTAGGATGTACGCACTATCCGTTAATTAAAGATACTATCCAATCTGTTATTGGACAACATATAACAATTATCTCATCAAGTGAGGAGACGGCAAGGGAAACGAGTACGATATTGGATGTACATCAACTGTTTAATAAAGATGATATTTATCCGGTTCACCAATTTTATACCACTGGTGACTTAGAAATTTTTATTGAAATATCCAAAAGTATCTTTAAAGAGCCTTACTTGCAAATGGTAACGATTGAAAAAGCATATCTCCATCAATTACAGGATTCTTAAAGCTAAGAATCCTGTTTTTTTATTTTTGCTTGGTCTATTTTCGCAGTGGGCTCGTATATATAATAGTACAAACCATCGTAGGAGGGAAAGATATGCAGAAGCGCGGAATTTTTTTGATTGCGGGTACAGTAACAATGTCCATTATATTATCCGGGTGTTTTCAAGGTGAGCAGTCCTTGGAGGAGGAAATGATCGATCCTCCACAAAATGCAGAGCCCGTTGATAATCTGGAAGATTCAGATGCAAAAGCTAATGAACAGAGTGAGGATGAAGACAACGTCTCAGAGACAATAGCACGTGATCTGTATTTAATTGATGCAAATGGAATGGTAGCGTCTCAAACATTGGAATTACCAACTCCTGAATCGAATAAAGTAGCTACACAGGTTTTAGAATATTTAGTAAAGGGTGGACCGATTTCCCAGTTACTTCCTAACGGATTTCAAGCAGTTCTACCAGAAGGAACTGAAGTTCTAGGCATTAATTTGCAGGAAGATGGCACAATGGTAGTTAACTTTTCGAAAGAATTTGCAAACTATGAAGCGAAGGATGAAACAAAAGTTCTAGAAGCCGTAACATATACCTTAACGCAATTTGAGAATGTAGAGGAAGTTCAATTACAAATGGATGGAATGGCATTAAAAGAGATGCCAGTTAATGGAACACCAATTGGTGAAGGGTATTCCAGGGAAAATGGAATTAATGTAAGTGATACTGGGGTTTCTGACTTCATGCAAAGTAAAACGGTCACAATGTACTATCCAACGGAGCATGATGAAAATCGATACTACATTCCTGTGACACAGTATGTAGAACCATCTGAGGAAGTAGATGAGTTCAGTGCTATCGTTAAGAACTTACTGAAGGGTCCAGGAATTCAATCAAATGTAAAGCAAGTCTTTAATGATTCAGCTGCATTGACGAGTAAACCTTCATTAAAAGATGGAGTTTTACAACTACATTTTAATGAATCTATACTTAAAGAACAGGATAAATCCGTAATCGCTGATGAGGTAATGGAAACGCTAGTTCGAACGTTGACAAATGTACAGGGGGTGGAAGCTGTTCAGGTTAACGTGGAAAGTGTAGAGGAACTAGTCAATGAAAATGGTGAGGCTTATACGGAACCAGTAACGAAACAGCAGTTTATACCGACAGAGAAGTTATAGCTAAAAGGGGCTGGGACAAAACCCAGTAAAATAAAAAGTGGTACTCGCCAATAATTTGGTAAGTACCACTTTTTTTGAGATTTATGTACGCAAAAGGGATACCTTCTGGTAAAGTTAAAGTAATCACACCCAAACAGAACCGGAGGTATCCCTTATGTTTAAACATTATACCATGAATCAAGTCGTTTTGCCTTTAGATTTTGAAATGAAATTACAAGAAAATGATATCGCCTATGCGGTTAACCATATTGTAGAACATATCCCAGAAGAATCATTTGTGGGATTTTTGCGCGAAACAGGTTGTCCTGCATACCATCCTCGAATGATGATGAAGATTATCTTATGTGCCTATACCCAAACTGTTTTTTCTGGCAGAAAAATAGAAGGCTTACTTAAAGATAGTGTACGGATGATGTGGCTAGCACAGGGTTATGAGCCGAGCTATCGTACCATCAATCGATTCCGTGTTCATCCCGAAGTAAAAGAGTTACTACGCCAATGTTTTGTCCTATTTCGCTGTCAACTTGTTGAAGAGAAGGCAATTGAAGAAGAGGCCATTTTTATTGACGGCACGAAATTAGAAGCGAATGCCAATAAGTTCACTTTTGTATGGAAAAAATCCATTGAAAAATACAGCTCCGATTTAGTAGAGAAGTCGAATCAAATGTATGAGGAGCTACTGGAAAAAGAAATTATCCCCGAAATAGAAAGAGAAAGTTCTGATGAAATTTCAACGGAAGAACTCAATGAAGTAGTAAAAAAACTAGATGAAAAAGTGAAGAAATACGATCAAGAAATCGAGGAAAGTGAAAAAGCAAAAGATCGCAAACAACTCCGTTCTATGCGAAAAGAACCCAAGCAATACCGTAAACAATTCCAAGACTATGTAATTCGTAAACAGAAATATCAAAATGATATGGAGATCTTTGGCAACCGCAATAGTTATTCTAAGACGGATCATGATGCCACTTTTATGAGAATGAAAGATGACTATATGAAAAATGGCCAACTTAAGGCGGGTTATAATGTACAAATTGCGACCGAAGGCCAGTACACATTAGCTTATGATGTATTTCCAAATCCTACGGATACTCGCACGTTTATTCCTTTCCTCAAGAATATTGAAGAAAGGTACTTCAAGTTACCCAAGTATATTGTCGCTGACGCCGGTTATGGTAGTGAACAAAATTATAGTGAGGTATTACATCGAAATAGAACTCCACTCATTACGTATAATTCCTATCGGATGGAAAAGAAAAAGAAATATAAAGAAAATCCTTTTTATGTGTCAAACTGGGACTATGATTCAGACAGCGACTTCTTTACTTGCCCAAACGGAAAGAAGGTACCTTTTCAATATCTATCGAATCGAACAGATAAAGCCGGATTTAAACGAACCTTTCGTGTCTATGAATGTGAAGATTGTTCGGGATGTCCATTACGCGTTCATTGTACCAAAGCAAAAGGAAATCGTAAGATTTTCTATAATGCCCATTGGGAACAGCAAAAAGCATATATAAGAGAGCAGCTTTCAAAAGAAGAAACGGGAGAAATCTATGGAAAACGTAAAATAGATGTAGAACCTGTCTTCGGATTTTTGAAGGCTAATTTGCGTTTCACTCGTATGTCAGTGAGAGGCAAATCGAAAGTGGAAAATGAATTAGGATTCGCCTTTATGGCGGTGAATTTAAGAAAGTACACCGCCTTCAGGCAAAATACAAGCCTAAATTATAACAAAAAAGATTCCAGCTATCATTTTTTGATAACTGGAATCTTTTTTAACTTCATAAGGGCTAGTTATGTCCCAGCCTCTTTTTTATAGTCTAGGAAATCCATGTGGATAAATAGGCGCGTGTTGAGCCGCGTCCAGCTCCAGTTTGCCCAGAAACTAGGCGACCTCACGAATCGCCCTGCGATAAGTCATCGTCGGACCGTGATTCCTTTATCTCTATTGACTCGCTCCAGTCGCTACGTTTCTTTTTAGTGCATGTAAAACCACAGGCTATGTGAAAACAAGGAATGTAATAAAAAATCTCCAAACGTTATAAAGAAACTGGCCACCAAACCAATTTCGAATAACGAGAGGAGATCTACTTATGTCGAGTGACAATAGTTTATCATATACCAGGTGAGATTGTAAGTAGCTTATTGTCCGTATTTCTAATATACACATCTTACTGCTATTAGATTGGATATGAGAATCCCAAGTGACACTTGTTTCCTTCTGTAATTTATGTGTATTTCAATAGTGCTTTTAACAAAAAATATGTTAAGCTAATGGTTGAACTAAGGAGGAGTTATGATGAGAACTGATCAACGTAATCGTAACAGCTTACGTCCTGTTACAATCACACCGAATTTTCTACAGCATCCAGAGGGTTCCGTGTTAATTCAAGTAGGGAATACTAAAGTAATATGTAATGCAAGTATAGAAGACAGAGTTCCTCCGTTTATGCGCGGTCAAGGTAAGGGATGGATAACTGCTGAATATGCAATGTTACCAAGAGCAACCGAACAGAGGAATATAAGAGAATCTTCAAAAGGAAAAGTTAGTGGTAGAACAATGGAAATACAACGCTTAATTGGTAGAGCTTTACGCTCTGTTGTTGATTTAGACAGCATTGGAGAACGGACTGTATGGGTGGACTGTGATGTCATTCAGGCGGATGGTGGAACAAGAACTGCTTCCATTACTGGTGCATTTGTGGCTGTAGTGTTAGCCTTCGAAAGTTTACTTCGTCGGAAAGTCTTATCCAAAATGCCAATTACTGATTTTCTTGCCGCAATATCTGTGGGGGTATTGCCAGATGGCATGGAGATATTAGATTTAAACTATGAGGAAGATTCCAAAGCTCATGTCGATATGAATATAGTTATGACAGGTACCGGTGAATTTGTAGAAATTCAAGGGACAGGAGAAGAAGCGACATTTAGTATGAAACAGTTAAATGAACTGCTGCAATTAGCTGAACAGGGAATACAGACAATTATTATGAAGCAGCGTGAAGTACTTGGAGATATCACCAATAGAATTGGAGAAATTGTTACAGCAAAAGGAGAAAGCAAATGAAGCAAATCATCATTGCTACGAAAAATAAAGGGAAGGCTAATGAGTTTAAGGAGTTTTTTAAGCCCTATAACTTAAAGGCACTTTCTTTAAATGACTTAGAAGACCTTCCAGATGTAGAAGAAACAGGTGAAACATTTAAAGAAAATGCTGCCTTAAAAGCAGAAGAAATAGCTTCCATATTATCATTACCTGTACTTGCAGATGATTCTGGTTTAGTGATTGATGCATTAGATGGTAGACCCGGTGTTTATTCTGCAAGGTATGCCGGGGAACATAAAGATGATCAATTAAATATGGAAAAAGTGCTATCGGAATTACGTGGTATTCCTGAAGCTAAACGTACTGCTAGATTCGTTTGCGTTCTTGCTATTGCATCTCCAGGATCTAAAACACGTTTTTATACAGGGTATTGTGAGGGGAGAATTGCCGATAACCAATATGGTGAAAATGGTTTTGGTTATGATCCAATTTTTATACCTAAAGGTTATCAGCAAACAATGGCACAGTTATCATCGGATAAAAAAAATCAAATTAGTCATCGTAGAAATGCAATTGTTCAGCTAGAAGATACAGTGACACAACACGGATTACTAATTAAGGAATAAGGTGGATTCGATGACAAAAGTACTTATATTAAGCGATAGTCATGGATTAACGGAAGAATTAGATAAGATTAAACAACGTCACAATGTGGATTATCGATTTCATTGTGGAGATTCTGAATTGGATTTGGATGAGAACGAAATGGATGGATTTTATACAGTTATTGGAAACTGCGATCATGACATACGTTATCCAGAAGAACAGACACTTACTATAGGCGGTTTAACCTTTTTAATAGTTCATGGTCATTTACATCAAGTTAAAACGAATCTCATGCATATATCATACCGTGCAGAGGAATTAGGAGCACAAATTATATGCTTTGGCCACACACATATCGCAGGGGCAGAACAACGTGGAGATCAATTATTAATTAACCCAGGTAGTATACGATTGCCCCGGGTTCGCAAAGAGAAAACATACGCTATAATGGAATGGGAAAAGAAAGAAAATATCTTATTACGTTACTATACAACTGAAGGTGAATTAGTTCATAATCTGCAGTATGAGTTTACATTATAAAACAAAATACGCATCCATCCTGGACATTGCTCCAAGGATGGATGAAATTAAAATTATTTATTAGAAACTATTGACAAAAGCTGTATAAGTTTATATAATGATTCTTGTCCGTTAAAAACGGAGTAACTATTAATCAATTGTTTTTTCATACATAGTAATGATATGCGGGTGTAGTTTAATGGTAAAACCTCAGCCTTCCAAGCTGATGACGAGGGTTCGATTCCCTTCACCCGCTCCATACATATTTTTATGTCCCAGTAGCTCAGCTGGATAGAGCAACAGCCTTCTAAGCTGTGGGTCGGGAGTTCGAATCTCTCCTGGGACGTCTAATAGCGGAGGTGAAACTCCGTCAGATAAGCCTTCTAATCCGTTGGTTGAATCGCTCAACTAACGATTAGGTGGCTTATTTTTTTGGGCTCTAAAATATATGTTGGGGTACTGAGAAAATTCAGCTAAATAAAAACACGCAAACTCCGAATTTTGTTAGACTTGTTTTACCCACAAAACAAAAACAAAAGGAGTTGCGTGTAAGTGAATTTTAACATGTCTTTACCAGGTTTAGAAGCCTTTCGTATTAAAAAAACAGTTGAAAATGGTGGAGTTTTTCAGCTCCATGTGGAACTGGATGCTAAGCCCCATCGTTGTCCAGTATGTAATGTGCTTACAAAAAAGGTGCATGATTACCGTACGCAAAAGATCCAGCATTCAAAACTGTTTGTAAGAGAAACACTTATTTTTTACCGTAAGCGTCGCTATAAATGTGAACAACCGAATTGTGAAAAACGTTTTTATGAGAATAACTCATTAGTAGAACGCTATCAACGGCAGTCTAAAGAACTAAAGCAAGCTATTGCATTGGAGCTAATTCATGGAAAAAACTTTAAATCTGTTGCCTCTCGATTTAACATTTCCTCAACTACTGTAATGCGTAGGTTTGATGAAGTGGGATCTAGTTTTTTGAAGGAAACAAAAGAGTTGCCTTCTGTAATCGCCATTGATGAATATAAGGGAGATTCAGACGGAGAAAAATACCAAACCATTATTGCCGATCCGGTGGATCGGAAACCCCTGGAGATATTGCCGGATAGGAAAAAGGAAACGGTAGAGACTTATTTGAAAGAACATGGGCAAAGAGTAGAAGTGGTGGTTATGGATATGAGCCCTGCTACATTAATTAGATCTCTTATGAATGAATTTGTTATCCCTATAGAAAATGTGGTTCCACATAATCATTGGAGTGGAAAAAACTGTCCTAAAAATCTTTTATATCAATTTGGACGATTTCAAGATCAATTTATGGATTCCACCCCTCCTGACATCAAATCTATATATACCAACAGGAAATGACTTATTTGCTCCTTTTGTATTTGCTGGTACCGTTACTGCATATAAACCTGTCGGTGTTTCCTATATTAAAAAATTCGTGTATATTTAAATTAACTTTCTACTATGAGAGGGGATGACTTGTTATCAGAAAGAACAAAGCATATTTATATTTGATATTACTTATTGCAGTAATATCAATATTTGTACCTAGTGTTGTCGAAAACATTATGGAGTATGGAAAAGATAGTTTTCCCCTGACTACAAATTATTATATAAAATATATTATTTACGTAATCAGTGTTCACTTAAGTTTATTTTACTTAGTAGCTGTACTATTAGTACTCATAGTAAAAAATAAATAATAGAACACACTTGTGTTACTTGCAAAGGGGATGTAATCTACTACATTCCTCTTTGTATTTTTTTAGAATGAAATTACAAATATGTATATTGTTGCTATGAATATACGGTTGAGTTAATTGTATTTGAAAAGTAAAAAGCTCCTTCAGCAAAAAAGAGCTTTAAATAATTTAGGTATCTTAATAAATATTATCTTCTAAAGTATCTTAATACCCCTGCTATTGATAACGAGAGAATAGCAATTAAACCAACGACCGAAATGAGCATAAATAAATAAAAATGCAAGATAACACTCCTTTTATTCTCCTGTATCAATATTATAATTGGTTTAATCAGAATTTACAAATTAGGTTTAATTATGAAATAATTAACCGTCACGCGCCACTTTCTTCTGTACTGGTCCAGCTGAAAGGATATTTTTTTACTTAAATGTCTTATTTTTTTATGGTAGAAACAATAAGCCAATATACTCTTTTTCGCGTATTTCTAGAACACGTATATAACGCTCCGTAACGTTGTTATTGCTATCTATTTAAAAGATATTGATTTTTTGCTTATTTTCCTCAGAACGATTAAGTAACCCTTTCATAACAAGACCACCCTTAAGAACATTTGTTATTATTATATACGTACTTTAGTTCTGTTTAATGATTAAAAAAGAACCCACTTCTTATGGGTTAAATTAACACCTAAAAGTTAATCCGTTAACTTATCAACTAATTTCATAATTCCATTGGTGGAAATAAATAGAAAGCAAGAATTATTTGATTTTTTATCTGATAGCTTACCTGTTCTTTCTGACTATATAAATCGTCTTGCTAATACCAAGAGGTGTAGAAAATTTGGAAATAGATCATATCAAAAAAATAGTTCCTAAGTTATTGCAGTTAATTAGCCACATAAAAGAAGGGTATTTATAGAACAAGAGATGATTTTAGCTACAGAAAAAAGTTTACATACAGAAATTACGTACATTTCCATGATGTCCTTAGTAGATTCCCTTAGCTCCTGCGGTGTGAATTCCATTAATCCAAATTGACTACGGCTGAGCCACTTATAGACTATTTTACCAACTCTTTTTATATCGTATAATACTTCGTATGAAGTTTCTTTTTTGTTTCAATTTGTAAGCAATAAGCTTTTTATCTTGTTCATAAACTTATATAGCCATTGATTGGTATTACAATAATATCCTGTATTAGCTGTTTTAACTCAGTAAATTTAATCAACTTCTTTCTAGGAATTGATTAATGAAAAGCCCTCATTAAAATTAAGGGTTGTTACTACTACATATCTCTATGTAAACTATTAGTTGGCATTTGCAACCTTACGTTTATTTCACAAAAAATAAATTTATTGTAATCTATTCTCAAGGAGGGATTAGTGTGGACATTTCATTTGGACACAAAATAAAAAGTTTGAGAGAAAAAAACGGTCTATCTCAAGAGAACCTTGCAAAACAATTAAATGTATCTCGCCAAGCTGTATATAAATGGGAAACAAATAAAGGATATCCAGACATTGTTAATCTAATTCGAATCAGTGATATATTTGAAGTAACGCTTGATGAATTAATTAGAGAGGATAAAGATCTACAAGACAAAATTACAATTGATGAAGAAGAGTACTTTGAAAAATTATCTGATCCAGGTTTTTATATAGGAATAATTATACTCTTTATTAGCATATTTATTGAGAATTCACCCGACTATTTAATGATACTTGGAATTTTATGCATGGTGTTTTTTGATGATTTATTAAAGTCAATTAAATCGGCTATTCGATTTAAATAACCATACATATCCTTGTTTTTTCAAAAATAAAAAGTCCTTACTAAAATTTGACATGTACCCTTTGTCAAGGACATGTAAAAAAAAGACTATGCTACATCCAAAAGATGACTTCTGTATAGCACTGGAGTCATCTTTTTAAGATCCCATTGATATCTATAGTTATTGTAATAAATCATGTATTGTTTTATTTCTTCTTCTGAATTTTCACACTGTGTTATATAAGCTTCATCATTAAAATCACCAAAGAACGATTCTTGAGGGGCGTTATCCTAACAGTTTCCTCGTCGTGACATAGATTGTCCTAATTTATATTTCATTAGTAATACCTTCCTTGATATAAATGCGTCTTTTGCTAATTTTACTCTTGGAATTTCCTTTGATTTCCGGATTATATCTGCTGCCATTCTAATGCAAGGCTACTAGAAACGTTATATACCAGCAATTCATTTGTTGATCCATCCTTAATGGTGGATAAATATGCTTTCTTCCCACTGCCATCAAATAAATAAGACCATCTATTATCAGCAGATTTAATACGATCTATTCCAAGTATACTTATATCAAAACCATACTCTACAAATATCTCTCGGAAACTTTTCTTATTTGTTTTCTGTAATGAAAATGCGCTTAAATTCATCTGTATAAGTAATTCCTCACTAACTGATTTAACATATGGATAACGTGAACGTATCTTAATTTCTTTTTCTGTAAATAATTTGTTACTCATTTTAGTTTTCCCATTAAACATAAAAGTACCCTATAGAGTAGTATTTTTAAAGTGTCTACTCTGTATGGTACATTCTAAATAGTCGGGGCTTATTTTTTCTTGTTTTCACTCTTTAAAACATTCATGTAAGCTAGTAATAAAATAAGAAAACCTATACCTAAAATGCCTCCCACTGTAAATAAAAAATCCATGTTGAATACCGCCCTTTAAAACAAATTTATATAATTCAATTATTCTATAAATTGAGTCCAAAGTCCACTTATTTATGGTAATATCTAGAAAAAAGACGATAGGAGGATTAAGTTTTGAAATAGCTGAATCATTATATGTTATTGGTGTTCTATGTAAAAAGTATTTGATGTTGAGTGAAAATACAGTATAATGTAACGTAAGTAGTAAAAACGTGATAATATTTTATAATACTGCTTATTTTATATTCGGAAAATTCACATGATTTAATCGACCGAATGAGTTTTTCAATCGATTGAATTTAGTCAAGAGAGTTTGCTTCATTATGGCAATCGGCTTCGGCTATTTACTTTCACTTTTAAGTTTGGTTACCACTTATTTACTTAGCAAAGGTAAGTCAATAAAAAGAAAATATATCTACTTCGGAATCATGGTTATGACAGTGCTGGCTCCATTTTTATCCTTTGCGATCGGATTGACATATGCAAGGATTGTTGAAAATGGTTGGGCGGCATTGATTATATGGTACTTATTTCCGTTATTTTTCCTATTAGGGCTCATTCTCCTTCTGGTAGGTACTTTTAAGAAGCAAGTGGAATAATGACTATTATACTTATTGTAGTGAGTGTATGCTATTTATAATGAAAGTAAATATGATTAAAGAGCTTAAATGGTTAGGTTTTCATATTTATAGTTAGGGATGGTGTTTACATGGTTCAAGCAAGTACAGTTCTCTTAGATCAGTTGTTAGCAAATGCAAATGATCGAAGCTGGTATGTTACTTTTGAGGAGTCCGTTGAGAATCTATCTGAAGAGGATGCATTTTGGAAGCCAGATGATCAAAGTCATAGTATAGCAGAGATTGTGCAACACCTTATTTATTGGAATGAAGTATGGCAACAGAGATATGAACAGCGTAATTTTAATGCCGTAACGTCCTTGGACAATAATTCAAAAAGTTTTTCTGTAAAAAGGGATGATAGTTTTAAGCTGCTTAAAGGTCGGTTATTGGAAGTACTTTTACGTTGGCAGGACATAATTACAGAAGATAGTTTACATATGGGTGTAACAGGCTTTCCCGTCGAAGCTGAGTGGTGGGGATTAATTAGTAACGCTGCTACACATAATGCTTACCATATAGGGCAAATAGCTTACTTGAGAAAAATGAAAAAAGACTATTACATATAAAAATACTCTTTAAATATATGCGTATAAGGATTAATGATATGGATAGAGCATCCAGTCTTAAGGCTTGGTGCTTTACTTTTTTTATAGTATATAACGGTTTAGTGTTCTTATACTTATTTCTAAGTTTGATGAGGACAGAACTACCTTACATTACTCAATCCATATAGAAAACTTCAATTGTATGAGTATCGAAAATTTTATTATATGGAAACCTATTTTGTTCCATGCTTACATGATACGTATTGCCTTCCTTAATATCCTTCCAGCTTTCAGCGATTGGTATAACCTCTTCATTTCTAATTAATATCTTAGAGTCACTTAAGTCTAATGTTACCTTTTCCGTATCTCCAACTTTATGAAATGTGACCATATATTGTCCTTGTTTATCTTCCTTCTTATCTAGATGTATTAAACCAAAATATCCGGGTTTAGAATAGTAATTATGTACAAGTAATAAGAAGAAGAGAAAGAATGCCGTTATGATTACAAATTTTTTCAACCTATATACTCCTTCTGTTCCTGTGATTTTAAATAGTAAATCGATGCCAAGATTTTAAGTTAAATTATCTATTTTAAATGAGTTATGTATTGAGCCTCATTGAAGCAAATACTAGAATTAGAATCGCAAAAAATCAGTATGAAAAGAATAGCTGCCTAAATTGTATCGTTTAAACTGAGAGGTAATTATCCGATATAATTATCATACAATACATGACAACAATAAAATAAGTAACAATAAAATACAATATAAAATTTAAAAAATTATATTGTAAACTTGAAAGTCTGTTGTTAATATGAATGGAACACATCGTAGAGGGAATTAAGATTGAGATGACATAGTAGTTTTTTCGTAAGTACCGAACAGTACCTCTCATTTAAATCGAAGGTAAAGAATAAGAGATCAATGAAATTGGAATTTTTCGTCTTAATAAATTTATATTTATAGATTTATTTTAATATATATAAATTTTGATAAAGAAATTACTTTGCTTATAAATTTGGTTTTAAATTACTTTGCTTAGGGAATGTATATCTAGTATCTTATATATAAATACTAAAACTGCAGAAAGGAGGAAGATGATGCAGCAGCTACCTGAGAACGTCATTCTTTTTCCAAAATGGAGAACAATTTTGGAAGAGGAAAGCTTAACGGCTCTCAAAGAGAAGAAATATGCAGAAGCACTATCGAAATTAGATAAATTATTAAGCTATCAAGTAGATAGCTATGAAATCATAAGTGGTAAACTTATTTGCTTGATGGAGCTTGGTCGCCATCAAGAGGCACAAGATATATGTGAAGAATTGTTAAAACGAAAAGATGCACATTATTATCATTATTTACATATTTACTTAACCATTCTATTCCAAACAAATCAGTATGATCTACTTATGGAACAAGTGGATTTTGAATTCGCTACAAATGCAGTTCCACCTATCATGCAGGAACAATTTCAACAGCTATATGATATGAGTAGTAAAATGAAGGCGGATATAAATGTAGAACACGCGTCAGCTTATTTGGATGATCTAACGCAAGCCATTTCCTCAGATGATTATAAAAGGCAGTGGCAGCTCATTGAGGATTTACGTAAGCTGAAAACACAACCGACAAAAAGAATCCGCAGTTTATTATTAAATAAGGATATCCATCCTGTAATCAAGTCAGCTATTTTTATGTGGTTACAGGAAGTAAATGATATGGATGCTGTTGAGATACATAAATGGGATAAACAAATGACGGTTAAACCAAGTGATATTGGAAAAATACATAGCCTTCCTGTAACGAAGCAAATTCTACTTATTATAAGTGAGCTTGAACAAACGAATCCTTCTATGTTTGAATTGCTTTATAAATTAATACACCATTATATGTACGTTAGATATCCGTCAGTTCCTCCAGAAGAAGATGCTGAATATATTGCAAAAGCATTAAAGCAGGTAGGTTCTGACTATTTAAATATACATACAATGACTTCTAAGGATGACAATGAGAAAGTAAAATATTATATAGAAGAAATTGAGCTGTGTGAAACACTTTATGCAAGTATTATTGAGGAATAAGAATCACTTTAAATGCTTGAAAGGACATGCAATTATGTTATAATAAGATGGTTGTATTTTTAGATCATTATCTAGTAATGAACGTGTAAAATGAAGGACACAATAGATTTTGGAGGGAATTTTTATGTCAGCGAAATGGGAAAAACAAGAAGGAAATGAAGGAGTACTTACGATAGAAGTAAGTGTTGAAGAATTTGACAAAGCATTGGATAAAGCTTTTAAGAAAGTGTCCAAAGATGTGCAAATTCCTGGATTCCGTAAGGGTAAAATTCCACGTGGACTCTTTGAAAAAAGATTTGGTGTAGAATCATTATATCAAGATGCTGTTGATATTGTACTTCCTGATGCTTATATGAAAGCAGTTGAAGAAACAGGCATTGAGCCAGTAGCTCAACCAGATGTAGACATTGAAACTATTGAAAAAGGTCAACCACTTGTATTTACTGCTAAAGTAACAGTTAAGCCTGAAGTGAAACTTGGCGATTATAAAGGGTTAGAAGTGGAAGAAGAATCTGTAGAGGTTACAGATGAAGATGTTGATCATGATTTAGAGCATCAGCGTCAACACCATGCAGAATTAGTAATAAAAGAAGAAGGAAAAATTGAAGATGGCGATACAGCTGTTATTGATTTCGAAGGCTTTGTTGATGGAGAAGCTTTTGAAGGTGGAAAAGGTGAAAGTCATTCCTTAGAGATCGGCTCTGGTCAATTTATTCCTGGATTTGAGGAGCAATTAATTGGAAAGGAAACAGGTGACGAAACAGAGGTTACCGTAACGTTCCCAGAAGATTATCATGCCGAAGAGCTTGCTGGTAAAGAAGCAACCTTTAACGTGAAAATTCATGAAGTAAAATATAAAGAATTACCTGAACTTGATGATGAGTTTGCTAAAGATTTAGATGATGAAGTTGAAACAATAGAAGAGTTGAAGAGTAAGAAAAAAGAGCAGCTTTTAGAACAAAAGAAACAAGATGCAGAAAACAAAAAACGCGAAACATTAATTGAAAAAGCTAGTGAGAATGCAGCAATGGATATTCCAGAAGCAATGGTTGATACGGAGCTTGACCAAATGGTTAAAGAGTTTGAACAACGTCTGCAAATGCAGGGTATGACTCTAGAAATGTATTCTCAATTCTCTGGTCAAGATGAAGCTGCACTGAAGGAACAAATGAGAGAAGACGCAGAGAAACGTGTGAAAACAAATCTTACCCTAGAAGCTATTGTGAATGAGGAAAATCTTGAAGTTTCAGAAGAAGATGTAAATGAAGAACTTGAAAAAATGGCATCCATGTATGGTGCTGAAGTAGAACAACTTAAGCAAATGCTTGGCGGTAATACGGATGCAATCGAGGGTGACTTGAAAATGAGAAAAGCGATTGATTTCCTTGTAGAACAAAGCAAAACAGTTTAATCTTGATTGGATAGGTTTATATACTGTAGGATAAGGCAAATACTAAAACAAGGTGCGATGTGTTCGCACCTTGTTTTCCATTATTTACTCTCAAAGAATTTGGGTGAATTATAAATTAAGCGACTTTATTTAGAGAACTAACATATAGTATAAATAGTATGTACTGACTTTTAAATTGAAAATTCCAAGTAAATATGGGATGCTTGGTAATATGTAGCTTTATGATTAAATGATTGATGGTTATGTCAGATCATTGAAGAAAATGGATGACATGGGTAGCAAAAACCTTTTAAAAAGGTTTATTGTTTTGTATTTTAATTTTGATCTGATATGATGACTATAAAGTTGAAACCTAACGAAGAAAAGCTTAGGAGTAGATTTAAACTTTTAGGGGTGAAAATGATGTTTAAATTTAATGAAGAAAAAGGACAATTGAAATGTTCATTCTGCGGTAAAAGCCAGGATCAAGTTCGTAAATTAGTTGCTGGACCGGGCGTTTATATATGTGATGAGTGCATAGAGCTTTGTACTGAAATTGTTGAAGAGGAATTGGGCACGGAAGAAGAAACAGAACTTAAAGAAATCCCGAAGCCAAGAGAAATTTGTGAAATATTAGATGATTATGTAATTGGTCAAGATAAAGCCAAGAAAAATTTATCTGTGGCTGTTTATAATCACTACAAGCGAATTAATACACCGAAAAGCACAGTAGACGATGTGGAACTGTCAAAAAGTAACATTGCGATGATTGGGCCAACAGGAAGCGGTAAAACACTTTTAGCACAAACATTAGCTCGTATCATTAATGTCCCTTTTGCAATGGCCGATGCTACATCCTTAACGGAAGCTGGTTATGTAGGTGAAGATGTGGAAAACATTTTACTTAAACTAATTCAGGCAGCAGATTATGATGTGGAGAAAGCCGAAAAAGGTATCATTTATATTGATGAGATTGATAAAGTTGCTCGAAAATCAGAAAACCCATCAATTACACGTGATGTTTCTGGAGAAGGTGTTCAACAAGCACTATTAAAAATTCTGGAAGGGACAGTAGCGAGTGTACCTCCACAAGGAGGGAGAAAGCACCCCCACCAAGAATTTATCCAAATTGACACAACCAATATATTATTTATTGTAGGTGGAGCGTTTGATGGTATCGACCAAGTAGTGAAACGTCGATTAGGAGAAAAGGTTATTGGTTTTGGTGCCAACGAAAGACAACAGGAGCTTGAAATGGGACAGTTACTTGCTAAAGTTCTTCCAGAAGATTTACTTCGATATGGATTAATTCCTGAATTCATTGGAAGAATTCCTGTGATCGGCAGCTTAACACCGCTTGATGAAGAAGCGCTTGTGGAAATATTGACAAAGCCGAAAAATGCTCTCGTAAAGCAATATGAGAAGCTATTCCAAATGGACGATGTTGAATTGGAATTTGAAGAAAACGCATTAAAAGAAATTGCGGCAAAGGCAATCGAAAGAAAGACAGGAGCCAGAGGCTTGCGTTCTATCATTGAAGGTATCATGCTCGATGTGATGTTTGATCTTCCATCAAGAGAAGATATAGAAAAATGTATTATAACTGAACAAACTGTTCAAGATGAAAATGGAAGCCCTAAATTAGTGTATAGGGATGGTACGGTTACAGAAGGTAATAAGAAGCATCCTCGAGAAAGTGCATAACACCTACCATTAAATCTAAGTTGAATACTGATGTTAAGGAGACTGACTTTATTACACGTTTTCATGTAACCAAGTCAGTCTCTTTTCATGACTGAATTGTATATTTATCTTGAGCAAGCGAATCATAAGAATAGCAACTAAAACAAATTCGATATATTGATTTACAAATTTAAGACTTTTATATAAACTTTAAGCACATATGAAAAAATGTGAAATATTGATTACATAGTTTTGGAGGTACATATCATGACAAAAGAAAACATGCAGCTTCCCCTCCTTCCTTTACGCGGACTTTTAGTATTTCCATCTATGGTAATACATCTTGATGTGGGTCGTGCTAAATCAATTGCAGCATTAGAGAAAGCAATGATGGATGATCAGGAAATCTTTCTCGCTGCACAGAAAAAAGACAGGCTGGAAGAGCCAGAGCCAAAAGATATTTATTCTACAGGTACGCTAGCTACGGTTAAACAGATGATAAAGCTTCCAAATGGAACAATACGTGTATTAGTCGAAGGACTTTATCGTGGAGAAATAGTCCGTTATGTGGAACAAAACGAAGAGTTCGTGGTCGAAATCAAAAAGTTAGAAGATATTCAAACTGACTATCATGAGGAAGAGGCCCTCATGCGCTCACTGTTAAACCAATTTGAGCAATACATTAAAGTATCTAGAAAACTCACTCATGAAACCTTCGACATCGTTTCCGATATTGAAGAACCTGGGAGATTAGCGGATATGATTACCTCGCATTTATCCTTGAAAATAAAAGAAAAGCAAGAGCTATTAGAAACAACAAATGTAAAGGATAGATTAAAGCAGTTAGTTCGAATAATTTCAAATGAAAAGAAGGTCCTTGATTTAGAAAAGAAAATCGGACAACGTGTAAAAACATCTATGGAAAAAACACAGAAAGAATTTTATTTACGTGAGCAGCTAAAAGCTATTCAAAAAGAATTAGGTGAAAAAGATGGTAAGTCAGGTGAGGTAAGTCAGTTAAAAGAAAAAATTGATCAATCAGATATGCCAGATAATATTAGGGATGTTGCATGGAAAGAATTAGACCGGTATGAAAAAGTACCACAAAGTTCTGCTGAAAGTTCTGTAATCCGCAACTATCTAGAATGGTTATTATCATTACCTTGGACAGAAAAAACACAGGATACGATCGAAATTGAATATGCAGAGGAAATATTAGATAGAGACCATTATGGTCTTGATAAGGTAAAGGAACGAATACTAGAATATTTAGCTGTACAAAAATTAACCAATTCAATAAAAGGACCTATATTGTGTTTAGTTGGACCACCTGGGGTTGGGAAAACCTCATTAGCAAAATCCATTGCTAGATCAATAAACCGTAATTTCGTTCGAATTTCCCTTGGAGGAGTTAGGGATGAGGCTGAAATAAGAGGACATAGACGCACTTATATTGGTGCCATGCCCGGTAGGATTATTCAAGGAATGAAGAAGGCAAAAACGGTAAATCCTGTTTTTTTATTAGATGAAATAGACAAAATGTCAAATGATTTCCGTGGTGATCCTTCATCTGCAATGTTAGAAGTGCTTGATCCAGAGCAAAATAGCAATTTCAGTGATCATTTTATTGAAGAGACTTATGACCTTTCCAATGTACTATTTGTAGCAACAGCAAATTATGTAAATAATATTCCTGAGCCATTATTAGATCGAATGGAATTAATTTCTATTGCCGGATATACAGAAGTCGAAAAGCAATATATAGCGAAGCAGCATCTATTGCCGAAGCAGTTAAAAGAAAATGGGTTGAAGAAAAGTAATTTACAAATCCGCGATGATGCACTTTTAAAATTAATACGTACATACACTAGAGAGGCAGGAGTACGTAATTTAGAAAGACAATTGGCTACCCTTTGTAGAAAGGCAGCTAAAATTATTATTTCCGAAGAGAAGAAACGTGTAATTGTTACTAATAATAGTATTGAAACACTATTAGGAAAACCATTGTACCGTTACGGGTTAATCGAGCAAGAGAATCAGATTGGGACTGCAACAGGTCTTGCATATACTGCAGCTGGGGGAGACACGTTATCAATTGAGGTATCTCATTATCCTGGTAAAGGGAAATTGACACTTACTGGAAAACTCGGTGATGTTATGCAAGAATCCGCTCAAGCAGCATTTAGTTATATACGGTCTCGATCCAAGGAATTAAATATAGATCCTTCCTTTCATGAAAATAGTGATATTCATATACATGTTCCTGAAGGCGCAACCCCTAAGGATGGTCCATCCGCAGGTATAACGATGGCAACTGCGTTAGTTTCTGCGTTAACTGGACGAGCGGTAAAGAAGGAAGTTGGAATGACTGGAGAAATTACATTAAGAGGACGAGTATTACCGATTGGTGGGCTTAAAGAAAAGTCTTTAAGTGCTCATCGTGCAGGTATAACAACGATAATCATTCCAGAGGAAAATGAGAAAGATATTGAATCCATTCCTGAAAGTGTTCGGAATGATTTAAGGTTTATACCTGTTCGTCATTTAGATCAAGTATTAGAACACGCGTTAGTGGGGGAGAAGAATGAAAGTAATAAACGCTGAAATAGTAATTAGTGCTGTAAGTGAAAAACAATACCCAAATGATCACCTCCCAGAAATTGCCTTGGCGGGGCGATCTAATGTTGGAAAATCGTCCTTCATTAATAAATTAATTAACAGAAAAAATTTAGCTCGAACTTCTTCTAAACCAGGTAAAACACAAACACTTAATTTCTATAAGATAAATAATGGTTTCTATTTTGTAGATGTTCCTGGTTATGGTTATGCAAAAGTATCAAAAAAAGAACGAGAAAAATGGGGTAAAATGATGGAGGAGTATTTCGAAAAGCGCTCATCATTAAAAGCAGTCCTTCTTATTACGGATGTCCGTCATGAACCTACAAAAGATGATATTCAAATGTATGATTATCTTAAACATTATGAGTTACCAGTCATTGTAATTGCAACCAAATTGGATAAAGTACCTAAAAGTAAACGTGCCAAACATATCAAACGGACAAAGTCTGTACTACAAATGGAATCAGATGATGTTTTATTACCTTTCTCAGCCGAAACTGGAGAGGGAAAGGATCAGGCATGGTCAATTATTAGGAATCATATCGGTCAATAGATAAATGCAGGTAAGACAAAAGAAATTCAGATAAACATACGAAGATAAGTGGGTAAAGTCATCGAACGGATGATTTTGCCCACTATTTCTATTTAGAAGTTATAGTAAGAGGGAAACGAAAGCTCGAACAAGGTCTATAGGACCTCGATTCCGAATAATAAAACGAGCTTCTTCACTTTCATTTTTGCAAAAGGGATGTCCTACTAAACTTCCTACAGGAAAGGAAGTTTAAAATATCTTTATTATAAACAATAAATGAAATAATATTAAATTTTTAGAATTCAGGAGTATAACTTAGTATTTATGGGTATGTGTAAGAGAAATAGAGTTATAACCTGATAGAATATTCATTTGTTCTTTAAAGATATGAGACTCGCCTATAGCCAATTGGTGATTAATCATTAACATTGTTATAATTTTACTTATTGGTGCGCAATTAAGAAAAATGCGATCTCTTCTGAGCAATTCACTAAGAATTAGAAAGGGTGTTTACCTGTTGAAAAAACTGAATATTACAATATTTGTCTTTTTATTAATGTTGTTTCTTGCTGCTTGTGGGTCAGATGAAGGTTCAACTTCATCAGAGGGTGATTCAGAAAGTGAAAAAAATGCCTTCTGGCTTGTAGAGGATGGAAAGCTTACATTTGCTGCTTCTGGAGAATTTAAACCTTTCAGTTACATGGAGGGGACGAAGATGGTAGGCTATGATATTGCTGTTGGTAAGGCAATTGCTAATAAATTAGGATTAGAACCCAATCCACAGCGTGCAAAATTCTCTGGGATCGTTACAGGAGTTACAGAAGGAAGGTACGACATAGCGGTTGCCAGTCATACGATAACAGAGGAACGTTTAAAGCAGGTTAATTTCTCCCAACCTTATTATTATTCAGGTCCAGTAATTTATACTAGGCCAGACAGTGAAATTCAAGCACCTGAGGATCTTGAAGGCAAAGAGGTTTCTGTTGCGCGAGGAACGACATATATCGAAATGGCAACGGAATATACAGATAACATTCCACAGGTTGATAGTGATGTAGTAGCCTTACAATCTTTGGCAAAAGGGCATCATGATGCTGTCATAACGGACGATGTCACGGGAATAACTGCGATTGATAATGGGTTAAAAATAGAAAATAGAGGTCAGCTTGGAGTAAGCGAACAAGCGATTGCTATTGGAAAAGACAATAATGCGTTATTAAAGGCGGTTAATGAGGCATTACAGGAAATGAAGGAAAATGGAGAGCTTCAAGAGCTTTCTGAAAAATGGGTTGGTGGTGACATTACACAAAAACCAGAAACTGTGGATTAAGCTGTTTGTTGAATAATAGAATAGGATACAGAAGGTTACAAGTGTGCGCAAAAAGTTGCGCACACTTCCATCTTTAAGGGAGGGAAATATGATTTGTCAGCAATCACACACTTTTTTGAGATTTTTACAGGGAGCATAGATGTATTTTTAGATGGACTATGGATAACGATTAAGCTATCTGTTGTTTCTTTATTAATAGCCTTTATCATTGGTTTGTTTTTTGCAATATTGAAGATTTCAAATATAAAAATACTGCAATGGATAGCGGATGCTTATATTTGGATAGTAAGAGGTACTCCACTTATTGTGCAAATTTTTATTCTTTTTTATGGTCTTACTGATATATTACTTATACCAATGTTTTGGGCAGGAGCAGCCGGTTTAGCCTTTCATAGTGGTGCTTATATTGCTGAAATTATCCGAGGTGCTATCCAGTCAATTGATAAAGGACAACGTGAAGCTGGTCGCTCACTGGGGATGAGCAGAGGATTAACGATGCGAAGAATTATTCTCCCGCAAGCTTTTCGCAGAGCAGTTCCCTCTTTGGGAAATCAATTTATCATAGGTATTAAGGATTCTTCCTTAGTCTCTTTTATTGGAATGCAGGATTTATTTGGAGTAGCAAGTACGATGGGATCGAATAGCTTTGATTATCTACCATATTATTTAACTGTAGCAATCTACTATCTCTTGATTGTACTCATTCTAACCTATGTGGTGAATCTAACTGAGAAAAAGCTCGCACGTAGTGATTAATTAGAGGAGGAAAGAAATGGATACATTGAACAACCAAGAAATGATTAAAGTTAATAAGTTAAATAAATCATTTGGCAACTTACATGTTTTAAAGAATATAAATTTAACGGTAAAGGAAAGTGATGTTGTCGTTCTAGTTGGTGCTAGTGGTTCTGGTAAAAGCACGCTACTTCGTTGCTTGAACTTTTTAGAAATAAAAAACAGTGGACAAATAATCATTGAGGGAGAACAAATTGAAAAGAATACCCATGATCTAAACAAAATACGACAAAAAGTAGGTATGGTGTTTCAACACTTTAATTTATTTCCACATATGACGGTGTTGCAGAATGTTATCGAGGCTCCCATCCAGGTTAAAAAACAAACGAAACAGGAGGCAATAGAAGAAGGGAAATATTTATTAGAGAAAGTTGGTTTAGGAGACAAGTATGATGTGTATCCTTCCACTTTATCTGGTGGTCAAAAACAACGTGTGGCAATTGCTAGAGCATTAGCAATGAAACCGGATGTCATGCTGTTTGATGAACCAACTTCCGCACTAGATCCTGAATTGGTGGGAGAAGTTTTAGCAACAATGAAGGAATTGGCAGAAGAGGGGATGACTATGGTTGTTGTAACACATGAAATGGGATTTGCCCGTGAGGTTGCTGATTGGGCTGTCTATATGCATGAAGGTAAAATTATTGAGGTTGGCAGCCCAAATGAATTATTTGATAATCCAAAAGAAAAAAGGACACAGGCCTTTCTGAGCTCTGTATTATAAAACAACGTATGAAAAAAAGACATTTGCTTAAACTAATGCAGATGTCTTTTTTTTAGGCTAGACTTACTTTTTCCTTTTCAATAGATACAAGCCTAAGACAATAAGAATAACTGGCCAAAATCGTTCTAAATATTCTACAACGATATAGATCCAATTAAACCAAACCGGCAGTTGAATAGAAAAAAGCATAATAATAGCAAAAACAATAAGTAATAAACCAGGAATGATTCCCTCTTTCGTATGTAAATAGCGGATGATAAATGCTATACCCACGATAAGGAGATACATGGCCCAATGATCTATCCAAAAGGAATAATAAGCAATCCCATAAAAATGTATACCTAATCCTAAGATTACTGTACCAGTAAATAAATTTTGATAACTTTTTGTAACATAGCTATGGATAAGTAATACAAGCCCAATTAGAATGATTATTGTTTGCCATGAATAAAAATTAGATAGTATGGGGATGTTTAATTGTTGTAATAGAAAAAACACACCGATACCAATTAGTAAATAAGCAGTTAAAGTTTGTTGTTTTTTCAAGCTTTCACCTCATGTAGCTGCATTTCAGATTCTTGCTTCTTTTATGCCATTATGATAAAGTACATTCGTGTTAATAATCCTATAATTACTCTACCATATTGTTTCAGATTATGTTCACATTTAAAGAAATTGTAAATAAATAATCATGTTATAATGGAAATTAGCAAAGGTTTTAGTTTATACTAATTATTAAGTAAAACTTTCTATTTAAAGTACGTATGGATTAGCTAGGATTTTTGGGGGTAGATAGTGTGCATATTTTAAAAGTTGGGTTTAATTACAGAACAGCCCCTGTAGAAATAAGGGAGAAGCTTGCATTTTCAGAAGAAGATCTTCATGATGCTATGGTTACGTTGAAGAAACAAAAGAGCATTCTGGAAAATGTGATTGTTTCCACATGCAATCGTACCGAGATTTATGCTGTAGTTGATCAACTTCACACAGGCCGCTATTATATTAAGCAATTTTTAGCGGACTGGTTTCAAGTAGATAAGAACGAGTTCGCACCCTTTTTACGAATAACAGAAGATGATGGTGCGATGGAGCATTTATTTCGTGTAATCACAGGGCTAGATTCCATGGTCTTAGGTGAGACACAAATTTTGGGACAAGTAAAACAAGCGTTTTTAACTGCTCAAAAAATGGAAACAACAGGTACCATTTTTAATGAATTGTTCAAGCAGGCTATTACATTTGGTAAGCGAGTACAAAAGGAAACGTCTATAGGCGAACACGCAGTTTCTGTTAGTTATGCTGCAGTAGAGTTAGCAAAAAAAATCTTCGGCAGCTTACAACATAAACATGTAGTCATTTTAGGAGCAGGGAAAATGGGGGAACTTGCTGCCAAAAACCTCCAAGGCTCTGGCGCAACGCAAATTACAGTTGTTAATCGAACAAAGGAAAAGGCAGAAGTACTTGCAACAAAATTTTCTGCACAATCTGAATCAATGGATTACTTACCACATGTATTAAAAAGTGCGGATATTGTAATTACTTCAACAGGTTCAGATTCCGTAATTCTGACGAAAGACATGGTTGAACCTGTACAAAAAGAACGTAAGGGTAGCCCACTGTTTTTAGTTGATATTGCTGTACCAAGAGACGTAGATCCTGCTATTAGTCAGATGGATAATATTTTCCTATATGATATTGATGATTTGCAGCATATCGTGGATGAAAACTTAGAAGCTAGAAAAAATGCTGCCGAACAAATTGAGTTAATGTTTGAAGCTGAGATTGTATCATTTAAAGAATGGCTTAAAACACTTGGTGTAGTTCCAGTAATATCGGCTTTAAGGCAAAAAGCACTTTCCATCCAAGCGGAAACGGTAAAAAGCATTGAACGTAAAATTCCTGATTTGACAGAAAGAGAAAAGAAAGTTATTAACAAGCATACTAAAAGCATTGTTAATCAACTTCTGAAAGAACCTGTTACGCAAGTAAAGGAATTAGCTGCTGGTCATAATGCTGATGACACACTGCAGTTATTCATTGATATTTTTGGAATTGAAGATGAGGTACAAGCTGAATATGCAAAGCAGGCAAAAAAAAATGATTCGGTTACAGCAATCAAGAAGAAAGAGGTATCCTTTCCGTTGTTGGATAAGATAACAACTTTATAATGAAAGGATTTCACGTATGATTGAACTAAAATGGCTTTATGAATTCATACTGATTATCTATGGTTTGAGCTTGATTGGATATTTTATCGATTTTATTCAGGACAACCGGAAGGTCAATCGAGCTGCCTTCTGGTTGCTTAGTGTGGTTTGGGTTATACAAACCGTTTTTTTATTGTACGAAGTACTAATCGAACATAACTTTCCAATCATTACGTTAAATGATAGTTTGTTTTTTTATGCATGGGTCTTAGTTACTATTTCGTTAATTGCGAACAAATTATTTCCTATTCATTTTATCGTCTTTTTTACAAATGTCTTCAGTTTTTTTATCTTATTATTATATTTACTATTGGATGCACAGGCAAATTTAGAAACACATGGTATCCAGCTTGTTCATGAGATATTAGTTGCTCATATCACGGTTGCCATCATTTCCTATGGTTTCTTTACATTTTCATTTCTATTATCGTTAATGTATATCATTCAATATCAGCTTCTGAAGCGGAAAAAAGGCTTTAAATGGATGTGGAGATTTGGGGATTTAAATAGACTTGATGATTATTCATTTAAAGCAGTAACAATTGGTGTTCCATTATTACTAATTGCTATTATTTTAGGTGTAGTATGGGCATATGTGTCAAACGCAGAATTCTACTGGTTTGATTTGAAAACGATCGGATCTTTCTTTGTACTCGCTATATATATCATTTACTTGATTTTAAGATTACTAAAAGGGTATAAAGGTAAGGTGACAGCAATGTATAATACCGCAGCGTTTCTTATTTTATTAATTAATTTCTTTTTATTTAGCACCTTATCAAATTTTCACTTTTAGTCGTTAAGGAGGAAGTTACAGTGCGTAAAATTGTTGTTGGGTCAAGAAAAAGTAATCTAGCATTAACGCAAACGAATTGGGTGATTAACAGATTAAAACAAGCTGGAGTTGAAAATGAGTTTGAAGTAAAAAAAATTGTAACAAAAGGTGATCGCATCTTAGACGTTACCTTATCAAAGGTAGGGGGAAAAGGACTCTTTGTTAAGGAAATTGAACAAGCTATGTATAATAAAGAAATCGATTTAGCTGTACATAGTATGAAAGATATGCCAGCTACAATGCCAGATGGTCTTGTGATTACAACCATTCCAGAGCGTGAGGATCATCGTGATGCCTTTATTTCGGAAGGGAATGTTATGCTTCATGATTTAAGGAAAGGGGCGATTGTTGGTACTAGTAGTCTACGTAGAGCGGCACAAATATTAGCTGCACGTCCAGATGTTAGTATTAAGTGGATCAGAGGAAATATAGAGACGCGGATTCGAAAATTAAAGGAAGAAGATTATGATGCGATTGTTTTAGCTGTTTCCGGGCTCAAACGTGTCGGTTTGAGTGAAGAACTAATTACAGAATATTTAGAGCCAGATGTCTGCGTTCCTGCAGTTGGACAGGGCGCTTTAGCTATCGAATGTCGTGAAGATGATCAAGAACTTCGTGCATTACTTTCTAAAATTAATGATGCATCTACAACGCGTACAGTGACAGCAGAAAGAACTTTCTTACATCTTCTTGAAGGAGGCTGTCAAGTTCCTATTGGTGGCTACGCATATTTAGAAGGCGATGATATAATCTTGACCGCGCTTGTAGGTACACCTGATGGGAAAACGATTTTGAAGGAAGTTGTTCGTGGAACAGATCCAGAATTAGTTGGGAAAGAAGCTGCTGAGAGACTGATGAATCAAGGTGCAAAGGAAATTATTGAAAAAGTAAAAGAGGAGCTAGACAAATAATGTCCTTGCCATTATCAGGAAGGAAGATTCTCGTCACTCGAGAACAAACTAAGGCGCTATCATTTGCTGAGAAAATAAAGGCTTTAGGTGGTAAACCTGTTTCAGCTCCATTATTACGCATTGCTTGTAGAGATAGGGAGAATCATTTTGAATTTTTTCAGTCTATCTCTAAATTTGCCTGGATCTTCTTTACAAGTTCAAATGGGGTTGATTGCTTTTTTAAGCTTGTCAATCGTTATCAAGTCGATATACATTTGCAACAAGTAAAGATAGCAGTGGTTGGCCGGAAAACGGAAGAAAAGCTTAAGCAATTTGGATATGCTGCCCAATTTATACCTTCAGCCTATAATGCAGATACGATGGCAACCGAGTTCTTGGAAAAATATAGTGATCCTGGCCCAATTTTATTGATACAAGGTAATCGCTCCAGAGATATTTTGCCGAAACGATTGGAAGCAGAAAATCTATTATTTACACCATTCGTAGTATACGAAACCTATTCCAATGAAGTGATGAAAGATAAATTATCAAGCATTCTAGAAGAACATAGCTTTGATTATCTTACATTTACAAGTCCATCAACTATTGAAGCATTTGTAGAGATGACTTCTCACATACCACATATACCCTGTGTCTGCATCGGTACAACTACTGAACTACGGGCAAAACAAGTGGGATTTCAATCTATATTAGTACCTAATGAATTTACTATTGATGGTATGATAACTTGTATGATAAACGATATTCAAAAGAGAGGATAGATAAATATGAAAGCTACAGAAGGGTTTGCACGTCATCGCAGGCTAAGAAGTTCGGATTCCATGCGGGCATTGGTAAGAGAAACACATTTGCACACTAATGAACTCATTTATCCATTGTTTGTTATCGAAGGTGAGAATATAAAAAATGAAGTACCATCTATGCCTGGTGTTTATCAAGTATCGTTGGATTTATTATTAGGAGAAGTAAAAGAAATTGATCAACTTGGGATAAAAGCATTAATGTTGTTTGGTGTACCTAAGGATAAGGATGAGCAAGGCACTGGTGCATTTACAGATCAAGGGATTGTCCAAGAAGCTACGCGTTTAATTAAAAAGGCACTTCCTTCGATGTTAGTGCTAGCTGATACTTGCTTATGCGAATATACATCCCATGGTCATTGTGGTGTGATTCATAACCATGATGTAGATAATGATGCATCACTAGAATTGTTAGCTAAAACGGCTGTATCACAGGCAGAAGCGGGTGCGGACATAATCGCCCCTTCTAACATGATGGATGGATTTGTAACATTCATTCGTAGCGCGTTGGATGAAGCCGGATATAAAAATATTCCGATTATGTCCTATGCTGTAAAATATTCTTCAGCCTTCTATGGCCCATTTCGTGATGCAGCTGATAGCACACCGCAATTTGGCGACAGAAAAACGTATCAAATGGATCCTGCAAATCGATTGGAAGCAATGCGTGAGGCGCAATCCGATGTAGAGGAAGGCGCAGACTTTTTGATTGTGAAGCCAGCACTATCCTATTTAGATATTGTAAGAGATGTTAAAAATAACTTTGATGTGCCAGTTGTTGCCTATAATGTTAGTGGAGAATATTCGATGGTAAAAGCTGCAGCAATGAATGGATGGATTAATGAGGAAGAGCTTGTGATGGAAAAGTTACTTTCTATGAAACGAGCAGGTGCCGACTTGATTATTACTTATTTTGCAAAAGATGTTGCAAAATGGTTAAATAAATAGCATTTTATCAGTTAAAAAACAGAGGTGATTATTTGTGAAAAGCTTTACCAAGTCTAGCGATGCATACAAAGAAGCAGTTGATTTAATGCCTGGAGGTGTAAATTCGCCTGTCCGCGCATTTAAGTCTGTAGGGATGTCACCAATTTTTATGCAATCTGGCAAAGGTTCTAAAATGAAAGATATTGATGGAAACGAGTATATTGATTATGTATTAAGCTGGGGACCACTTATCTTGGGGCATGCAGATGATCGTGTCGTAGAGAAATTAAAGCAGGTGGCAGAAAAGGGAACAAGCTTTGGTGCTCCTACCTTAGTAGAAAATGAACTAGCCCAACTCGTTATTGATCGTGTTCCATCTATTGAAATGGTAAGAATGGTAAACTCAGGAACAGAAGCCACGATGAGTGCTTTACGTGTAGCGAGAGGCTACACGGGAAGAGATAAAATATTAAAGTTTGAAGGGAATTACCATGGACATGGCGATTCTTTATTAATAAAGGCTGGTTCAGGTGTAGCAACACTAGGACTACCGGATAGTCCTGGAGTTCCAAAGTCAATTGCACAAAACACCATAACAGTTCCTTATAATGATTTGGAAAGTACTCGTTATGCCTTCGAACAATTTGGTGACGATATTGCTGCTGTAATTGTTGAGCCGGTTTCAGGAAATATGGGTGTTGTACCTCCACGTAATAACTTTTTACAAGAGCTACGGACGATTACAGAAAATAATGGTACGGTTCTAATATTTGATGAAGTTATGACAGGATTCCGCGTTGACTATCATTGTGCACAAGGACATTTTGCAGTTACTCCTGATATGACATGCCTTGGAAAAGTAATTGGTGGGGGTCTTCCTGTAGGTGCATATGGTGGGAAAAGAGAAATAATGGAAAAAGTTGCTCCGACAGGAACTATCTATCAAGCTGGAACGTTATCAGGGAATCCATTAGCGATGACTGCAGGTATTGAAACACTAAAAGCACTAACCAATGAAACCTACGTGGAGATTAATAAGAAGGTTGACCAATTAGTGGAAGGCTTCACCCAAGCTGCAACTAAATATAATATTCCATTGCATATTAATCGTGCTGGTTCTATGGTTGGGGTATTCTTTACCAATGAAGATGTGACTAATTTCGCAACAGCACAGACTTCCAATCTAGATTATTTCTCTCAATATTATAAAGGGATGATTGAAGAAGGAATATTTTTGCCTCCATCACAGTTTGAAGGCCTATTCCTATCAACCGCTCATACGGATGAAGATATTGAGAAAACAATTAACGCGATTCATACGGTATTTTCCAAAATTAAATAACAATCATAAAAAGCTATTCTCTGCACGACGGAGATTAGCTTTTTTAATTGTCTAGGAAATTAAAAGTTAACCCATGTGGATAAATATGGGCGTGAGCCGCGTCCAGCTCCAGCGCCCAGAAACTAGGCGACTTCATGAATCACCTTACGATAAGTCATCGTCGGTTCGTAAGTTTACCGTGATTCCTTTATCTTAGTTAACTCGCTCCAGTTGCTATATTTCTAATCGAGTGCTTTTGCTTTTGTTCTAAGTTAAGAAAGTATAAAATCAGTGCAATGACTGCGTTAAGCCAAGTAGTTATTTTGAAATGTTTGATGTATATTGGTAATGCTCCGACTAATTACTTCGCTTTCCGCGGGCACGGCCTCAACTAACTTTGCAAAGAAGAACACGTTGCAAAGTGGATTTTCGGCTCGCGCTAATCCCACAGGAGTCTACGTAATTAGTCTCCGCTATGAGAAGGTGCACCAATTCTTGTCATAAGTAATAGGTTGACTTTTTTTACAATGGGTAAAGTGAAAATCGCTATCCGTGAGTATAAAAGCAGCTGTGTTACTTCATGCTAGCGTTGTAGAGCCTGATAATAGCGAAGGCCGGCCACTTCAACTCCTGTGGGAAATGTTTGACCTGAAGATCCACTTTTTTGAGCGGGTTTTGCTAAAAAAGTTAGCTGAAGGACAAACCCCACGGAAAGGGAAGTGGGCAGCCGGAGTGGTGGTCCAGCAGTAGCTATTATTCCATAATAGCTACTAGAGGAAGCGTAAATCTGAGCATGTAGTGATAAGGACTGAGCGAATTTTGCTCCGTTTTTCTTATTAAAAGGGCAGTGTAATAACAAAAGTCTGTTCATAAACATTATTATATGGATTTATCTAAATTTATATAGGAAGCATATCCGAATAAAACTGTTCATATAGATAATTAAGACATATAATCATATGCCGTGGATATGCTGAAAGGAGGAAGAGAATTGTCTAAGGATCGACCGGTTTTCAGTTTTGAGCTGAATGAAACGCTCTATTTTGAAAAAGGACAGGAAGTTAATGAAATGAGAGGAGTTTCGCTAGAGCCGGATATTTCCATACATTCATTTAATGAGTATATTTCCATAAGAGGTGTAATTGAGCTTAAAGGAGATTATCAAAAAACCATTCAGGAGGCAGAAGAATCGATTGAAACAGAAAACTTGCAATCGAAACGATATGTAGAGGTGGTTGAAGATTTAGATGAAGATATAGCAGCTTTTTCACACCGTTTTCCTGTGGAAATTTCTGTGCCGGCAAACAGAGTTGCAGATTTAAACGACGTAAGTGTCTTTATTCAAACTTTTGATTATGAACTTCCTAACCCGTCATTGTTCCGCTTGTATTCAACAATTGAAATACACGGTGTCAATGAAAGTGAACAAGTTGAGGAGACAGTTACAGAAAGGGATGCATACACTTCTGACTGGGGAAATGATGCGGAGAATAATGAAGAGGCAGATAGTTTTCAATTCGAAATCAAAGACCCTGAAGAAAATGAATCCATCAATGATCATTTGGCACCACCCGATTTACCGATACTTTCTGCTGAACGAGAGGAATCAGAACAAGTGGTGGAAGATAGAGAAGAAGAGTCAAAACAGGTAGTAGAAGATAGAGAAGAAGAGTCACAAGAAGTAGAAATAGAAGCTTCGATAGAACAGAAGACAAATGATACGGAAAAAGCAGGGCAGGAAGAGGATGACAGGTGGAAATATAAAGAATCAAAATCATTAGCAGAATTCTTTGGAACTGACTCACCTGAAGAATCCTCCTCCCATGATGAAGAGGTGGAAGTGGATGATACATCAGATGATTGGCTGGAATCATCGCACACTCCCGAAATTCATGAAAGCTCTGATAATCGTGATACAACAGATCAAGTACAAGATGTTGGCTACTTATCTGATATGTTTAGGGAATCTGATGTGGATCAATTTGCTCGTATGAGACTCTGTATTGTTCAAGAGAAGGATACGATAGATTCTATTGCAGAACGTTATCAAATTTCGGCGTTACAATTAATAAAACAAAACCAGTTAGATGATGACTATGATGTGACAGAAGGTCAGTTATTATATATTCCATATAAGAAAAAATAAATGCTGCCCCTTGCGATTAAGTCAAGGGGTTTTCCAGTATTAGGTGGTGAACGAAAAAGTGGATGACTTAAAGGCTGTGCTACATGCCTATTCGGTGCAACCTTTTTACATAGAAAATGAAACTGAAAAATTATATAAGGTACAAGATGGCCAGCAACAGTTTGCGTTAAAGCAAAGTCAGCTTTCACCTGATGATATGGCTATGTGGGAGAACGTATATCAGGAGGCATATACGCAAAACCTTCATACGATTCTTCCTGTTTTTTTAACAAGAGAAGGGAATATTTATGAAATCTATGAAGGAACGGTTTATTATTTATCTCCTTGGAGAGGGAATGCCCTTTCATCTTTTGATAAATATACGATAGGAAACTTTTATCGTCATCTTGGTCATATACATGTGAAGACAAAGAGAACTCGAACTGTAGACACAGATTCATTCGTACAGAACTTTCGGGGGTATCAGAAGCAATGTGAAGCACTTCAAAAGAAATTGTTGTTTTTTGTGGAACAATTTGAAGCTAAACACTATATGTCTCCCTTTGAACTTCTCGTTTGTACACATTTTCGTGACATCGATTTTAGTTTACAAGAATCCAATCGAAGAATTGACCAGTTGATAAATGAGCAGGAGCAGCAAGAACAGTGGAATTATAGCTTGTGTCATGGTAATTTGAATTCCTCACATGTTATCGTATCACCGGAGCAGATGTATCTTATAAATTGGGATAAGGCGCGATACGAATATGCCCCATTCGATTTATCCCAATTCTATAAATCTGAAACGGTGCATTATGATGCTCCTGTTGACCTTTTCTTAGATGAATTTGATAGCTATATGAATGAAAATAAACTAACGAATAAAGAACTATATATGTTAATTATACAGGTTCTCGACCCTGCTCCATATATACAGTTAGTAGAAGAGCATGATCAATCATCAAAAACAATGATTGATCAAATTATACCATTACAACACATATTTAGAAGAATACTATTTGGTCTACGCTTGTCAGCATATGTGGAAAAAGAATACGATACCCTTGATTTGGACGATTTAGAAAGCTAAATCCATTCCAAATAAAAGGCGATAAATATACCTACGATTAAGCCTAATAAAAATACATCAAAGGTTGTAGGGAAGAACAATGTACGTATTAATTGGAAAATTAATATTGGCAAGGTAACTCTTTCGATAACAATAATACAGGTTCTAGCCCATGGAGGGAGTCGATAACGGTAATATCGTGCCACCGTTTTCACCTCGCTTTCGAAACGCTAAGTTTTTTTGTGATTGTTCTATATACTATGTATAGATATCATGTATTTGTGCAAAACTGGTAAAAATAGTTGACGAAATGACTTATACTATATAAAATAAAGCTATTACTTGAAAATGATCTTGAAAATGCGCTGAATGGGAAGAGTACAAGATAATTGCCAAAGAAGAGAGGGAAATCAGTGGCTGAAAATTTCCTTGGTAAGATTATGTTGGAAGGTCGCCCGTGATGCAGCTTCTTTGAACACATGCTAAAAAGCATAAGTAGAAGAAGCCGGTAACCGTTTAGTTACCGTTATCAATGAATGAAGTGTGCACAGCTCCAATGGAGCGTGTAAACAAAGGTGGTACCACGGAAAGTATGCCCTTTTCGTCCTTTAAGTAGGATGAAAAGGGCTTTTTGTCGTAGCAAACAGTTATAGGAGGCGTTATGATGAGTGAAAAGGAAACAAAAACTTCCCTCTCGGCAAAATATAATCCCAAGGAAGTAGAACAGGGTAGGTATCAATTTTGGTTGGAAGGAAAGTATTTTGAAGCAACCAATGATCCGGAAAAAGAGCCATATTCAATTGTTATTCCACCACCAAATGTAACCGGAAGATTGCATCTAGGCCATGCATGGGATACAACTATGCAGGATACGATTTCACGTATGAAACGAATGCAAGGGTATGATGTCCTGTGGCTACCCGGTATGGATCATGCAGGTATTGCAACACAGGCTAAAGTAGAAGCCAAATTGAAAGAACAAGGAACAAATCGCTATGAACTAGGTAGAGAAAAATTTTTAGCAAAAGCTTGGGAATGGAAAGGAGAATATGCCGATTTCATTCGTTCCCAATGGGAGAAATTAGGACTGGGCTTAGACTATTCGCGCGAGCGGTTTACGCTTGATGATGGATTATCTGATGCTGTAAAAGAGGTATTTGTAAAGCTATACGAAAAAGGACTTATTTACCGTGGAGAGTATATTATTAATTGGGATCCACAAACCAAAACTGCTCTTTCCGATATTGAAGTTATTTATGAAGAAATTAATGGTAAGTTTTACCATATGCGTTATCCAATAAAAGACAGTGAAGAAACCATTGAGATTGCCACTACACGTCCGGAGACGATGTTAGGAGACACGGCTGTTGCTGTTCATCCAAACGATGAGCGCTACGTTCATTTAATTGGAAAAAAAGTGATCCTACCAATTGTTGGCAGAGAAATAGAGATTGTTGCAGATGAATATGTAGATATGGAGTTTGGTTCCGGTGCCGTCAAAATAACTCCTGCACATGATCCAAACGATTTTGAAATTGGTAATCGACATAACCTAGAGCGTGTATTAGTTATGAATGAAGATGGCACTATGAATGAAAATGCGGGAAGTTATGAAGGTTTAGATCGATTTGAGTGCAGAAGGCAGATTGTTAAAGACCTTCAAGACCAGGGTATTCTTTTTGAAATTGAAGATCATACGCATCAAGTTGGGCATTCTGAACGAAGCGGTGCAGTGGTAGAGCCGTATTTATCCACTCAATGGTTTGTTAATATGCAGCCATTAGCAGATGCTGCTATTGATTTACAGCAACAAGAGGATAAAGTGAATTTCGTTCCAAAGCGATTTGAACGGACGTATCTTAATTGGATGGAAAATATACGTGATTGGTGTATTTCTCGCCAGCTTTGGTGGGGGCATCGGATTCCTGCTTGGTATCATAAGGAAACAAATGAAATCTATGTTGGGAAGGAAGCACCTGAGGACTTAGAAAATTGGGAGCAGGATGAGGACGTTTTAGATACTTGGTTTTCATCTGCCTTATGGCCTTTTTCGACAATGGGATGGCCGGATACGAATGCAGAGGACTTTAAACGTTATTTCCCTACAGGAGTTCTTGTTACTGGGTATGATATTATATTCTTCTGGGTAGCAAGGATGATCTTTCAATCAAAGCAATTCACAAATCAAAAACCATTTGAAGATGTGTTAATTCATGGTTTAATTCGGGATGCTGAAGGGAGAAAGATGAGTAAGTCACTAGGTAATGGTGTTGATCCGATGGATATAATTGAGAAATATGGCGCTGATTCGTTGCGTTACTTCTTACTTACTGGTTCAACCCCAGGGCAGGATTTACGCTTCCATTGGGAAAAGGTAGAAGCTACTTGGAATTTCGCAAATAAGGTTTGGAATGCTTCGCGATTCTCTTTAATGAACTTAGATGGATTCACCTATGAAGATATAGATTTATCTGGTGAGAAATCCCTTGCCGATAAGTGGATTCTTACACGGTTAAATGAAACGATTGAGCAGGTTACCAAGAATACCGATAAATACGAGTTTGGAGAAGCTGGACGTCATCTCTATAACTTTATTTGGGATGAATTGTGTGACTGGTATATCGAGATGGCTAAGCTACCATTGTATGGCGAAGATGATGTGAAGAAGAAGATGACGCAGTCAGTACTTGCTCATGTATTAGATCAAACCATGCGAATGTTGCATCCATATATGCCATTCATCACAGAGGAAATTTGGCAACAGCTTCCTCATCAAGGAGACTCTATTACCATTGCTACATGGCCAGAAGTAAACCAAGCATTTCATGACGAAAAAGCATCTCAAGAAATGAAACGACTTGTATCAATTATTAAATCAGTTCGTAACATTCGAGCGGAAGTAGATACACCGATGTCAAAACAAATTAACATATTGATTCAAGCAGAGAATCAGAAGATCGTTGATGAATTAGAGAAACATCGTGATTATTTGGAACGCTTCTGTAATCCAAATAAGCTTATTATTGAAACAAATATTTCAGTTCCTGAAAAAGCAATGTCTGCTGTAGTTACTGGTGCAGAACTTTATTTCCCACTTGAGGGATTAATTGATTTTAATAAAGAGATTGATCGCTTAGAAAAAGAATTAACGAAGTGGACAAAAGAAGTTGAACGTGTGCAGAAAAAGCTTGGTAATCAAGGATTTGTAAATAAAGCACCACAGGCCGTTGTAGAAGAAGAGAGACAAAAAGAGAAGGATTATCTTGATAAACAAGCAAAAGTTAGAGCAAGGCTCGAAGAACTAAAAGGTTAAACTATTTCTTTGTGGATAAAATGTAACTTAAATACCATTTTCAAATCCGAAGAAATGGCAGGAATAAAGCTATAAAAGACTGGCTTTATAGCAAATGTTGGAGAGAAGCTTCATACAGCGAATGAAAAATATATAGACAGCTTCAGTCACAGTTAATATCCGCAGTTTAGAATCAGCTAAAGCCGAACTAATTCGAATGCTAACCAAAAAACATTTCGAATCATAGTTCGGCTTTGCTTAGGTTTAACAAAGCAGGCTAGTTTTCTTTTTGTCTAGGAAACCCATGTGGATAAACATGGGCGTGTTGAGCCTCGTCAAGCTCCAGCGCCCAGAAACTAGGCGACTTCACGAATTAACCTATGATAGATTATCATCGGCTCACAAGCTCACCTTGATTCCTTTATCACCGTTGAATCCCTACATTCGCTACGTTTCTAATCAGACGATTGCGCTTTCGTTCTAAGTATGTCGATTAGATCTAATCTATATTATTCGATATCTTTCGTCTAATATAAGTCATATACGTTCGCAAAATATTGATATCACTAACTTTACTTAATGTCCGTGAGCCGACGATATCCTCAATTTCATTAAATAGGAGTTCTCCATTATAACTGATCAAAAAATCAATACCTACCATACCAAAATCAAAGTGATTAACAATTGATTGAATCATAGAACGTTCCTTATCACTCAAGTCATATAAGCTAGCAGAGCCTCCGAGTTTAAAATTGGCACGAAAGTCTTTGTCGTTTTCCCGTTTTACAGCTGCAATAATTTCCTTTCCTACTATAAAGACACGAATGTCTTTTCCATGCTCTACCGTACTAGGTTGAACAATAAGCTCCGTATTAGCTAACACTTGGCTAATGGAGGTATATTGTTGATCGTTTTCAATTAAAAAAACTTGTTTTCCGCCTCTTCCTGCTGTTTCCTTGATGATAAAAGGATAGGCTAATGGAGGGGTATCTGTTAAATACTGCTTCTTCGAGTAAAGGGTATCTACCATTGGGATACGTAAATTGTGCATATGATGATGCGTTAACGCCTTATCATTACAAATTCTTGAAATAGAAGATGAATTAAAAACAGTAATATCACATGCCTCTAAATGAAGGCTAAGCAATGGGTCAATAGTTCGAACAATAGCAAATTCAGGCTTTGTAATGGGAAATCCATTTACTCGCACGGTGCGTGTATTATTAATAATTCCTGCTGTTATATCTTCTCTTATTATGAGTTCTAATTGAATAGATTGATACGATGCTTCTTTGATAAACCAATTTATATAGGATTGGTTTACGTCAATGTCCTTTTTACTGTAGATTAACCAACCTTTACTCATTTACTTGCCTCCATTGTCACCACATGACTTGTAAATATAATCGATAATATAATCTGCTACATTAATGTTCGTACAATCATACATATTACGGATATGTGCATTTGAATTAATCTCACAAATAATGGGAGATTGATCAGGGCCAAATAACAAATCGACACCAGCAAAATCTGCTCCAATCGCTTTTGTGGCAGCAACTGCTATCTTCGTTTCATATTCAGACGGCTCATAGGCTTCCATTGATCCTCCTGCTGATACATTAGCACGAAAATCATTTACTGCCTGCCTTCTCATCGCCGCCACCACGTGATTACCTACTACGTGTAGTCGCAAATCCTTTCCGTAACTTGTAGAGATAAATTCTTGAAACATATATGGCTTTCCATCTATTTGCTGAAGTCTATGTAATAATTGCTCTTTGGTTTCGATCAGATACACTTGTTGACCGAATGACCCGAAGGCTTCCTTCACAATCATAGGAAAACCAAATGTATCAACTGCTGTCTGCATCACCGACTCAGTTGGTTCCTCAGAAAAAAATGTCTTTGGTGCAATAATGGTTCTAGGAATAGGTAGCTTCTTTATTGCTAACTGTTGATATGTTGCAATTTTATCATCACTCACAGCTATTGCTTCTGCTCGATTAAAGACTCGTAAGCCGAGTAATTCGAGCTGCCTTGCTAAATAAACATCTTTATCCGCAAATAAAACATAATTCGGTAATGGTACACGCTCGTCTTTTAATAAACTAAGATTCTCGGTATTAAGATATGACAATAATTCGCTATTCTTATATATAGTTGCTGTACCACCTTTTCGAATGGCTGCTCGTTGAATCCATTCGGCAAAGTCAAGAAACTTCTTTCCAGGTAAACTTCCATTGTAAATTATCCAGCCGCGTAACTGCATGTTTATTTGTCCTTTCTGCTATACTGTTATAGGTAAATTTATTTCATGAGAGTGGTGTGCTTATGTTTCAAGAAATTCAACAAGTTGAAGACTTTTTAGCAAATAGAATTAATTTAGGGATAAAGCCCGGACTCGAACGAATGGAAAAACTACTTACATTACTGAATCAACCTCAGCATAATTTTAATGCGATTCATATTGCTGGTACGAACGGAAAAGGTTCGACATTAGAATTTATAAAACAAGGTTTACAAGCTAACAATTATCAAGTGGGAATCTTTACATCTCCTAGTTTAACTGGCCTACGAGGATATATCTTATTAGGAGATAGAACAATCTCAGAACATGATTTTCTCACTATATGGCAAAAGGTATATCCAGCAGTAGTAAAATTAGATAATATGAACATGCATCCGACAGAATTTGAAATTCTGACAGCTATTGCTTTTGTTTATTTTGAACAGCATACGGACCTTGCTTTAATAGAAACTGGGATGGGTGGTAGAGAAGATACCACAAATTGTGTACAGCCTCTGATGTCCATTATAACAAATATAGCGAAAGATCATACTGCATTTCTAGGGGACACAATACGTGAAATTGCTTATCATAAAGCAGGTATAATAAAATCAACAATACCAGTCATTACAGGTGAACTAATAGAAGATGCGACAAAAGTTGTCAATAAAGAAGCTATGTTGAAGCAAGCTCCTATATATCGACTAGGTCATCATTTTTTCTATCGTTCAGAATCTACTGCATATAACCATCGCATAAATTGGTGGGAAAAGGGGGGAGATACATTCCAATTTTGGATTAACATGATGGGGGAACACCAAAAAGCGAATGCATCAATAGCTGCAATGGCTCTTCAACTGTTAAATAGAATGGAAGCTGGCTTTAATATAGATATGAATAAAGTAGAAGAGGCGTTTACTTATGTCATGGTAATGGGAAGATTTGAGATAGTTAGAAAACAGCCCTTAACTATTGTGGATGGCGCCCATAACTCGGCGGGAATGGAAGCATTTATAAACACAGTAGAAGAAAATTTTAGTAACTGCAAACGACATCTATTATTTTCTGCGTTTAAAGATAAAGAAATTGATAAAATGCTAAAACAAATAGAAAATCATTTTACAACAATTAGCTTAACGACGTTTGATCATCCACGTGCAATGCAGGTATCTGAATTAAGAAACTATGAGAGTGACTTTCATATCGAGCTAAATTGGCAAGAGGCAATACGCCAAATGGAACAATCACATACTGTATATTTTATATCTGGCTCCTTGTATTTCATTTCATTAGTTCGGTCTTTTCTTAAAAAACAATAACATTCATATGCTGTTCTTATAAAATTTATGTTGAACGATTCTTTAATAAGGTGACAGAATTCGTCTTACTTTTTACGGTCTATATGCTAGAGTTGAAGGTAAATCTAGCAGCAGGGAGGTAAAGACAATGGACGAAAATAAAAGAAAGATCACAGTATGGGAAAATGGTAAACAAGTTAAGCTTTATGTCAATAAGAATAGAGAAATTCCTTCAGGAAGGAATGAACAGGCTGCTGCATTATCCGATTCAGAAGATGAAAAAATTCCGCCTTATACAAGGGTATCAGATACAAAACCTTCTAAATTTGCGATGCATAAAAGAAAGTGGAAGGAGTTTAAGCCTGCTATACTTTCTGTATTGTCAGCATTAGTCATTGGATCCTTCTTAGGAATAATGATGCTAAATATGTTTATCATGATTGAGGATGATAATCATATGAGCGGTAATCAGAATTCTTCAGCAGCTGTAACTAACGACGACGATCAAGATAATGATAAACAAGCTGATCGTTCTGCATCTTCTGTTCGTCTAGATGAAATAAGGGCATATGTACTTCAAGGTGGTGTTTTTTCAGAAAAGGCAAATGCTGATGTGCGTGCTGGTTCATACCGAGACAGAGGGGTTCCTGTCACTATATGGGAGAGAGGGGATCAGTATTTCCTGTTTATAGCAGCTGCTACCACTGAAACGCAGGCAGAACAATTACAACAGGGATTAGTTGATACAGACATGGACGATATTTATGTTAAAGAGTGGTCTACAGGAAATATTACTACAGACTTAACAAGGGATGAAAACAGTTGGGCACAATCATTTATTAAGACATGGAAGGATACACTAGAATCTGGTGAATTTGAAAAGAACACATGGGATTCACTTCTGAAAGCTTATCCAAAGGATAGTGAGCAGCTAAAAGAATTGTATCAGTCCACTCAACAAGTATTAGAAAAAGCAGGACAAGCTGAAGCACTGCAAAAGAAGGCGTTACTGATGGAGCTATGGAAGACATTTGGAACTACACTTAATAATTGATTTAATTAATTATCAATTCGGTTAATAATAGAAACAGAATTTACTCTAATGGAAAATCCCATTATAGGAGTTCATCGTATAGCAAAATTGGAATAATGCTGATTTGTACGTCGATACATCTCTTTTGTAAGATAGAGTTATCTTAGAGAAGAGGATGATCTATATTGACAACTATTTCGCCTATTATGATAAAAAATGTGCCAAAGGATGATCGACCAAGAGAACGACTTATAAAATCAGGCTCCAGTCATTTATCTAATGCGGAAATACTAGCTATTATTTTAGGAAGCGGTACTAGACAAGAATCCGTATTGGCTTTATCGAATCGATTATTGATGCATTTTGAAGGATTAAAGTTATTAAGTGATGCTACTATTGAAGAACTTATTGCTATTAGAGGAATTGGTACGGCAAAAGCGGTGTTGATTTTAGCTGCTGTAGAGCTAGGCAAGCGAATGCATATATATAGATCTGATGAAAGGCATGTTATTCGCTCTCCTGAGGATGGAGCAGAATATGTAATGGAAGAAATGAGAGGGTTGAATCAAGAACATTTTGTAACATTATTTTTGAATACGAAAAATCAAATTATTCACAAACAAACTATTTTTATAGGTAGCCTCAATGCCTCTATTGTGCACCTATGCTTTATAGGTGCTGGTATATCAATGTTTTTATAGACTGTTAGGAAGAAAGTGACGAGAAAGTGACCAACGCTATAAAATTTCATCAAACACATTGACACTTTCTTTATGCTGGTCTTCTTCTAAATGTGAATATAGATCAAGCGTAATTCCGATATTAGCGTGTCCTAGGCGTTCTTGTATAACCTTAAAATTAATACCTTTCTTAACCATTAAAGAAGCGCAGGAATGCCTCAATTGGTGAAATGTGATGTCTTTTAAGCCGTATCTTTTTTTAATCTTATGCCATTCATTTCTCATGGTGTTCAAATGCGTAGGATATCCGTCCTCTTTGACTAGAAATAAATTAATCATTTTTTTATTTTCGTCATATATCCCTCGCCATAAATTACCCATTTGCATACGCCTTGCTTTAAACTGTATGTGGTATTTATTTAATTCTTCCATAAATTCTTCGGGAAAATATACAGTGCGAGGTTTTTTATTTTTGACAGGAGCAAGGTAAAATTGCTTCTTGCTTTTATCGTATCGCAATTGCTTGTCGATATAGATTGAGTTGTTTTCATAATCTATTGATTCTTCTCTTATACCTAATATTTCACCTCGTCTCAATCCACCAATAGCAGCTAACTTAATCATAATTCGGTGTTTAGGGTAACAGTTATCTAATACTTTGAATAGATGATTTAGTTCATCCTCATTGTAAAAATCAACTTTTTTCCTCTCGCGTTTTGGCTCTTTAATTCCCGATGTGGGATTTTGATTTATTACATCCCATTCATGTGCTCTGGCAAAAATGCTTTTTAATAACAAATACTTGTTGGGTATGAGAGGTTTGTTATCTGCTTGTTCTTCTGCTAAATATTCTACAATATGATATTTCTTTATGTCTTTTAGTTTCATCTTCCCGAAATGATCTAAGACGCCGCAATCTTCAAGCAAGTAAATATAGCTTTCCTTACTAGTTAATGCTAAGTTGGCATCAACGTGGTTTTTTATCCATTTTTTGACGAAACTAGAAAAAGTGATTTTGTCGATGGGTTCATCTTTTTCGTTAAAACATGTGATTTCAAAATCACGTATCTTTTTATTAAGATCGCGTTCGCTAGTTGCAGTTATTGTTTTTGTTCTTCTTTTTCGTTTTCCTCGTTCGTCATATCCGAGTTCTACATAGATTTTAAACTTACCAAATCCTAAATCTTCATAGCTCGCCATATTGACTCCCTCCTTAAAAAAATAGACGGATTATCATCCCGCCTCAATCCATTTCAACTATATATACAACTACTTTTCCATGTATTTTTAAGTCGTTGCTATCATCGGGAAATGTGTATTCCCTGAAACGTGTGTCTGTTGAATCAGGTCTGAATCTCACCTCATTTTCATCTCTATAAAAATGTTTAACTGAGTAATCATGTCCATTGCTGTAAACTACAATATCTCCGTCTTTTAGTTCTGATAAGTTAACTTCTTTCACAGCAATTAGTGATTGATCTGGAATAATTTTATTCATCGACTCTCCGTTGACCCTCATCATATAAATATCGCTACACCCTGCCCATTTCCCCATCACAGCATCTGGTATAGTTATCGTATCAATATCATCTTCTGACAGACCTCTTACATGTTCTGGTAGTCCTGCTGCAACTGAAATTGGTAGGTAGTCGTATTCGGAAGATTGATTAAAACGATATTCTGTATCTAAACCTAAAATATAATCAGAACTAACCTTAAAATATTCGCACAGCACTTTTATATCTCGACCTCTGGGGAAGTTTTCTCCTTTTTCCCATTTAGTGATTGTTGTATAATTGCTTGCTCCGATTATTTTAGCTAATTGTCCTTGTGTTAATCCTCTTGATTCTCTTAATTCTTTTATTATTTCTCCAGTGGTTTTCATTTAATATTCATCCTTTCTGCTATTAAGTATATTTAATATATGATAATAAATCAAGATATAAATAATATATATTCTTTATTTTATATTAAAAAGTGATATTAAATCATAAATAATACTTGCAATATGATTTTAAATCATGTAATCTGTTAATAGATTCATAAGAAAGGCGGTGTCAAATTGATAACTATCGCAGAATTGAGAGCAAGAAATGGTAAGATGTCGCAAAAAGAATTAGCGATGGAAATCGGCACATCACAAACAACTGTTTGTGCGTGGGAGAAGGATATAAGCGTTATTTCTTCTAAGCACTTGAAAAAAGTTTGTTTGTATTTTAGAGTAAGCGCCGATGATTTACTAGGTATAGAAAGTCCTGGTAAAAAAATTTCATAGTAACATGATTTAAAATCATATATAAGGAGGAAGAAAAAATGATAAAAAACAATTCAATGAATGATTTATCAATCGACATTATGTTTAAGGAACAAAGTAAGGAAGAGAGAGCATTAACCGAAGATGTTATAAAAGCTTGTTTAAAAAGTGGATTAAGTTATAAGGACATGAATAAAGCCCTCTATCTGGCTGATAAAGGACTTTACAGAAATACAATTAATAAACCTAGAATTAAAGACAAAGTATTCGATGGAAAAAAGACGTTGAATGAAATGAGAGTAGAACAAGGACTTGATAAAGTTGATGATCCTGCGTTTGATTCACTCTTAAAACAGATGGATTAGATAACCGTTTAAAACATTTGTATTTTCAAGTAAATACAAACCTTCTTTTTTCAAGTTTAACTTGGTGCAAACAATAGAGATTAATTTTAAAAATTCATCGTGCGAGATTTCACAGTTATAAACGTTTTTCAAACAATGTCTCAATTCTGTGGAATCAATAGTGTTAATTTTTTCTCCGGAGATGATTAAATCATATTTATTTAATACTCGTTTATAATCATCATCTGACTTTATGAGTTTTGCATCATAAGTAATATCTCTAATAGCTTTTATAGTTATTTCCATTTCATTCATAATCACACCCCCTTTCGACACTATTCTATCAGAAAGGGAGAAATAAGGAGGAAAAGATATGAACAAAAACATTTCTATCAATGGAAGGAAATATTGCTTAGATGTTGATACAACATGCAAAGGGACAAAAGGTAAGCCTATGGTTACTTTATCGATTCATTTAGGATCTAGCGTTCATGAGTTTCAACAACATTTTAAAGTAAAGAATCCAACCGATTTAATGTGCGACATTGTGAGATGGGCAATTTCGGAGGATCGAGAGTTCTTCGGAAACAAATTCGATGATTTCAAAAAAATGTTTGAAGAATGGGATGGTGTTATTGAGTATGAATAATTTACAAGTAATTTCACACAACGGTCAACGAGTCTTAACGACAAGTCAGTTAGCAGAAAGTTATGGAACTGATAACGAAAGGATTAGGGTTAATTTCAATCGTAACAAAAATCGCTTTAAGAAAGGTAAACATTTTATCGCTCTTACTGGAGAAGAAAAACGTGCATTTATTAACTCGTACCAAATTGATACGAGTTGGTTAAAAGCTTCTGTATTCTACCTCTGGACAGAAAAAGGCGCATGGTTACATGCTAAATCATTAAATACTGACGAAGCATGGGATGCTTACGAAATGCTAGTGGATGATTACTACCAAGTAAAAGAGAACGAATTAGATGTATCCATGTTAAGTCCAGAATTGCGTGCATTAATTAACATCGAACAAAAACAAATACAGCAAGACAGGCGAATTGAAGTTGTTGAACATAAGCAAAACAACATTACAGAATTACTAAGCCTTAATCCAACAGAATGGCGTAAAAAAGTAAATGTCATCATAAATAAAATCGCTCAATCTCGCGGAGGATTTGAAGCTTATCGAGATATTCGTAACGAAAGTTATCAATTATTAGAAGAAAGAGGGCGCTGTCGTCTAAGCATACGTCTATCTAATCGAAGAAATGAAATGGCTGGTAATGGTGTGCCGAAGTCTAAAAGGGACAAGCTTTCCAAAATGGATATAATCGCTAGTGATGCGAGGCTAACTGAAATCTATTTAGCCATCGTAAAGGAATTAGCGATTAAATATGACATTGAGATAAAGGGTGACATCGCATGAGAAATGTAAGAGGAGCTAAAGCGCTATCAGAATATCTTGAATCAAAAGGAACGCCAATAAGTGAATCAACAATTTTCTCTTTGCTTAGACAAGACAAAATTCCACATCAACGACCGTCGCCGAGGATTTTAATTTTTAACTTAGATGCCATTGATGAATGGTTAGGGATTAATTGAAATGAATCTATCAATTAATGAACATAAGGAGGAAACAGCATGAACTTCGAAACACACTTTTTAAAAGAAGATATCTCCAAAGCAAGTGAAGAACATTGGCGCATATTAAACTTACTAACTCATACAGCTGAAAGTGTCTATAGTGGGGATTTAGACAAAGCGAAGAATTTATCCACTCATCTATTAATCTCTATTAGAAATTTAGCAGATATGAGTAGCGAAAAATACAACAAGGAAAAAGCCTATGGATGAACGATTCCATCTAATTAAGATATGGGTTGGCTTTGTAGGAATGATTATATTTTTAGAATATGCACTAATTACCAGTTAGGAGGATAAGGAAATGAAAATAACAAAACAATCTTTATACGATTTTATTGAAGAGAAAATAAAGGTACAACTAAATACCGCTATAGAAGAGTTTGACTCTTATATTGACACAAACGTTAAGCCTAAATTGCTTGAGAATACCAAGAGTATTAATCACTTTAACAAAGCATTAACAAAACTTGCTGATGAGCTTGAAACCTTCTTAGAGAATGAAAATGATTATGGTTCTTGGTCTCCAAAGTATAGCGTTAGAGACTTACGTAGTATCGCCTCGATTAGGGATAGAATTCACACCAATGAACTATCTAACATTAAGAGTGCTATCAGAAAAAATGCTCATTACGGTAAGTATCATATGGAATTTGTAGTAGGTAAAGCAAGCAAAGATCTAAAGCCAACATTAAGTAAAATTGAAGATTTAAAAACTCTTAAAACAGAGCTTGATAATACGATTAAAACTTCAACTACTGGAAAACAGGCATACAAAAGCCTAATAGCTTTAGGGGTAGATATGAAAGATTTTAAGGGATCTGAAAACCAATTACCAGCAGTACAAAAGCTAAGTGTTAACCCTTGTTTAGTAAATGGAGATTGTAATTAAAGGAGGTTAAAACATGCGAGCAATAATAAAATTCAAAGGTAAGCAATATCCAGTGTTAAATATCTGGTGGAATGAAGATGGAAGCATTGCGAATTTAAGCTTCGATGATGAAAATGGCGATCTTCAAACAATTTTTAACCATAATTACGATCTTGAAAACATGGTCTCATGGGAGGAATGTTAAATGGAAAAAACAATCAAAAACCACGGATTTAGAAATGTTAAGAAAGTGTTTTCTTCAAAGGGGAAAGTTGGTTTTGTGGCAACGAATGAAATGAATAATGAAACTGATTCTATTTTGGTAACGGAAAATATGGAAGTCCTAATATGGAATAAATCAACTAGAAGTTATTTACCAACTTCTAAAGCGGTAGAAATATCATGAATCACCCAGCTGTCGAAAGAACATTGCGTACAGGCTATCCAGCAATGAACTACCGCACAAATGAATATTGCGTGGACATGCTTGGTAAAACGGTATGTACTGGCGATGACATTCTGGTCTATGAAGATTCATTTTTCTTAGTTGAAGCACTGACTGAACAATCAAAAGAAATACTTGAATTACTAGGTGCAACTTATGAAGAAGCGCAATAAAAAAGAACCCACTGCAATGGGCTCAATAAAAAATGATCGGTGAAAATCATTAAATTATGACTTTATTATACTTCACCGATCCGATTAGGACAAGGAGGAATAAATAATGGCCATATCATTTGTTGATGAATACAAGCTGTATCGCCAAAACGGTTGTGGTGACACCAAAGCATTTGGTCTTGTAGCTGCACGAATAGCGTTAAGTGGTACACATGCGGATTTAAAGGCAGTACATGATTTATATATAGATGATCTTATTAATGACAGTCAAAATTCTATTAATCAATTGGAGGATATGAATTATGAGCGAATTACAAATGCAGTATCAGCAGTCTAACAATACAGGAGTTACAGCACAATCTTCTTCAAGTCGAGAAATGGAAGAGGTAAAGGGTCAAATATTTATGGCTCGCCAGTTCCCGAGGGATGTTTTTCAGTCTGAACAACGCATTTTGGATGCCTGTAAAAGACCAGCCTTAGCAGAAGTGGCGGTTTATAGATATCCAAGAGGTGGGTCAAAAGTTGAAGGACCGTCTATAAGATTAGCGGAAGTATTAGCACAAAATTGGGGGAACCTAGCATTCGGTGTGAAGGAATTAGAACAACGTCCTGGTGAATCTGTGGCTATGGCTTATGCGTGGGATTTAGAAACGAACGTGCGACAGGAAAAAGTATTTACTGTTAAGCATTCACGAAAAGCTAATGGCTCTGTTCAAAAACTTACGGATCCTCGTGATATTTATGAAATGGTAGCAAACCAAGGGGCTCGACGAGTACGCTCATGTGTCCTATCCATTATTCCTGGTGACATTACAGAAAAAGCTACAGAGGAATGTAACAGGACTTTGCAAGGAAACAACAAGGAACCTTTAAAAGAGCGTTTAGCGAATGCTCTATCAACCTTTAAAGACAAGTACCGTGTCACAAAAGAACAGATAGAAGAACACATGGGCTACAACATATCAGCATTTACTGAACGTGATTATGTTGACCTTATTAAGATATTTACATCTTTAAGAGATGGAATGAGCACGCCTGATGACTGGTTTAAAAAAGAGGTCAAAAAAAAGCAAGAATCGAAGCTGTCAGAAGCTTTTAAGGCTGATGAAATCAAAACTACGAATAAGCAAGAAAACGAGACAGACAAGCCTAAAACAGAGGAAGTGAAGGCTGATGACGACGAAGGAACACAGCAAGAAATTGACTTCGAATAATTACTATTCTCTTGAAATGGACAGGAAATATATGTCTGTATCGCAATTTAAACGTTTTATAGAATGCGAAGCTAAGACTATGGCTTATTTGAAAGGTGAATACAAGGAGCCGACTTCCAGCGCAATGCTGGTCGGTTCCTATACACATGCAGCATTTGAAAGCGAAGAAGCATTTAATCAGTTTATAGAAGAAAATAACGGATCTATCTTTAAAAAACGTGGTGGCAAATACCAAGACTATGAACAAGCTGATTTGATGATCGAATCTTTAAAGAATGATCCCTTTGCCATGTTTGCTATGACTGGTGAAAAAGAACAAATATATACAGCAAACTTATTCGGAGTCGACTGGAAATGCAAGATTGACAACATTAACCATCAACATCATTTTCTTTCGGATTTAAAGACTACACAGGACATTCATAAACGCTATTGGAGCGAGAAATACGATGGTTGGGTGTCGTTTATCGAGCGATGGGATTATGTGTTGCAGATGGCTATTTACCGCAAGATTATCGAACAAAATACAGGTTATCTGTATACACCTTACGTTGTTGCTGTAAGTAAAGAAAAACAACCAAATAAAGCTGTCGTGTATTTTGATGAAACTCGGTTTGATTTTGAGTATGAATATACAGAAGCAAAAATGCAACGAATTATGGAAGTTAAAAACGGTGAAGTGGATCCAGTTAGCTGTGGAAAATGTGATTATTGCAAGAGTAAGAAGAAGTTAAATGGAGTAATTGAAGTTGGAGAATTGATCTATGCATAATCAGTCAAATGTGCGCCTGCCCGAATGGATATTCGAACAGGCGCAGGACAAAGAGGAAATCAAAAGTCTTGTTTTAAATTATATGCGAAGGTATCCGGGTTATACCGTTTTAAAAGTTAAAGGCAGATTCGCTATTTGTCAGATTAATAGGTAATACAGGTCGGGGGTGGTGTTTTGCAAGGATATATAAAACTGTACAGAAAGCTAATGGATAGTCCTGTTTGGGATGATCCTAATTACCTTAAACTATGGATGTTTTGCTTAATGAGAGCAACGCATAAAGAAAGAGAAGTTCTTGTCGGTAATCAAATCATCACCCTTGAACCTGGGCAATTTGTTACTGGCAGAAAATCGCTTACTGAGGAATTAAACAAAGGAATGAAACCGAAACATAAGCAAAGTGAGATTTCATGGTGGCGGTATCTGAACAACCTAGAAAAGTGGCAAATGTTGAACATCAAAAAAACGAACAAATACAGCATTGTCACTATATCTAAATGGGTTGACTACCAAGACAATGAACAACAACTGAACAACAAAAGAACATCAAATGAACATCAAATGAACACAAACAAGAATGTAAAGAATGTAAAGAATGATAAAGAATTATTTAGTAGTAGTAGTGACCATGATTTTGCGGGAGTATTTCAATTCTATCAATCGAACTTACAAAAGGGTGTTAGCGAATCACCATATAACACTGAGTTAATTAGTCAATGGTTTGATGAATGGGGTAAAGATTTACTTCTAGCTGCTATGAAAGTTGCTGCTAAAAAAGAAGCAAAGGGAGTATCTTTCGTTGAAGGTGTGCTAAAGAAATGGAAAGAGGCAGGAGTTAAAACAATAGAAGATGCACGCAAGTATCAACTGGAATTCAACTCAAATAAACCAAACTATCAAAGTAATGTTGTAAAGATACCAAATTACGAAAGTGGTGATTCTAATGCGAGAAACCATGAACGAGATTCTAAGCCAAGCGGGTATGTCAAGCTCTACAAATAAACCAGATCCTGTGAAATGTGATTTTTGCGGAAATGATAAACCTCAAACGCAAATAGAGCATCCTTTCAAAAAAGAAATGCGTTGGGTGATTTGTGCTTGTCCTTGTGAGATTGAACGCCTTGAACAATTCAAACGTGAACAGGAAGTAAAAGCAAAGCGTATTCGGATAAACAAAGTATTGAAATTAAGCAGTGCAATGGATGACATACGAACAATGACATTTGATAACTATAAAGTGCGAAAAGGCGCAGAAGATGCCCATAAGGAAATTCGTAAAGCGATTGATCACTTTGCTGATCGTGGCAAAACAGGTGTATTTATCTTTGGGGAAACAGGTAACGGTAAAAGCCATTTAACCGCAGCTGGTGGTAATGAATTAATTTCTAAAGGCTACGCAGTTATTTATATTACTGAAAAAGACTTGTTTAGTAGATTGCAAGCTACTAAGAATTTTAAAAACGAAGAAACATTTCAAGAAATTATGGGAGCTTGCTTGGATGCAGATTTATTAATTTGGGATGACTTCATGAGTAGCCAGCGATTAACGAATGAGGAGAAAGATTGGATATTCCAAATTATAAATGGTCGAGAACGTGCGAATAAGCCGATATGGGCAACGTCAAACATCACTCCAGAGGAATTTGAAAGCGAGAGTATTGCTTACAAGTTGGATGACAAAGGACGCACTTGGTGGCGGATTATCGGAAATATGAATTGCGTTTTCAATAGGGCTACTAACTATCGTAAATCGAAGGCAATGGCTAGAGCGTTAGGTATTAGTGTTGAAGATTACGAAGCAGGAAAGAGGGGGTAACATGCAACACACAGAATGCGCCACCTGTGGCAGAAAGCTAAAGGATAAAAAGAGCATTGAACGTGGCTATGGCCCTGTCTGTTATGAAAAGCATTTGCAAGCTATCGAAGAAGAATTTGAAAGGAATCAAATGACTATCTATGACGTGATAGAAGGTGAATCCCATGTGTAAAACCTGCAACAACACAGGAGGAATTGCATATCGGACAAGCTGGGGCATTGAATTTAAACCATGCCCAGATAGTCACTGTGACTTTTCTCGGGATGATAGCGATATTGAACGGTTGCAGGCATGGCTGGATAGCTTGGATAGGAGTAAGTCGGCGTGAATACTGCAAGCGAATCAAATATTCCTCTACTTCCTAAGGGTGTGAAATATAGATTTATCTTGGAAGATTTGGAACTTGCTTTCAGTGAAAAACAATTAAAAAACATCGTGAGCCAATGGGAATACGGCAGAAGCATTGAAGATATTGCAGAAATCAACTCCAGGAATCCACATGAAATATTCTTAGCTCTGTATGATCAAGCACGAAAAGAAAATATAAAACGTCCGTTTGCTTATCGGATTGGGAGGTCTAGGGATGTCAAACAAACCAGTAATCATGGAAATAGACAATGTGCGCATACGAAAATGGGATGATAGCAACTATTTTATTGAACGATTGGAAACGTACTGGAATCCAAAAGAAAAACAAGAAATAACAGACTATAAATTTAAAGGGTTTTATTCTACCTTAACAGCTTGTTTTAAAGCTATGAATGCTAAATGTCTACTAATCAATGAAAAAGCTGTCAGCGATTTAAAAAGCCATCTAAACGAAGTGGAAAGATCGAATCAAAAGTTATTTATGGCATTAGCAGAGATTAAGGAGGCTTTATGATGCAAAAGAATTACAGAAATTTTACTGTAGGTGAATTACTAGATATGGGGTTGAAAGTTTCAGTAAGTAAGCATCGTGTTAATCGTGAAGAAGCCAAAAATATCACAAGAAAATTTGAAGGTACAAAACAAAGTAGTCATTCATTAGATTTCGAAACAGAGATCATTACCGCTAAAAAGAAACTATTTGAAGCGAGTATGTTTGTGGACAAGGAGGTCTAGGAAATGAAATTAAAAATGTTTAGATTTGGAAATGATCGTTGCGATTGGGTGTGTCATGAAAGCAAAGAAAAGGCAATTAGTTTTTACGTGTCAATGTGTGGTGGAGATTGCTACAAAGATTTGTTGGAATTTTGGGGAGATGAAGCTGTAACAGAAGAACCTATGGATAAAGCATTTACATTTTACCCTGATGAAGAAACGCCCGATAAAGACACATTTGAGAATCTCATTAAGAAATATTGCGATAAGCCGGATTTTTTTGCTCATAGTGAATTATAGGAGGTCTAGGGATGGAATTTAGTGACATAAAAAAAGGAGATAAGTTCTTAATAGCACCTAACGATTACTTTATGGAAATTCTAAATTTGATAACAGAAAAAGACCAATTAAACGGGTTTTCTGTAAGAGTACACAGTCCAGATAACGAGGTATTTATAGATGAATTAACACAAGATAAATTCAAAAGTATAGAAAACAACTTATTCAAATTACCAGAAGTTAGGGAGGTCTAGGGATGGATAACAGAAAGATAGATCGGTTGATTGCAGTAAACAAGATCATTCATGAAATTGCTAATCGAGGACGTAGATTCTTTTATGACCAACGTAGAAATAGATACGCCCAAATGGTAATTGAAAAGCATAAAGTGTTTTTCATTGATGATTACACAGGAGAAAGAGTCTACGCTTATAACACAGGATTAAATGATCATAGAGGTTTCTCTCATGGAGGAACTATGTGGGGATTGATCAATGATTTTAGAGAATTTATAGTAACTGGCAATCATACGAACGGAAACAATGGCTACGGTGGCTTGTATTGTCCTCATTGGGGTTATCCAGAGGAAGACATGAAAGCTATAAGGGCAGTTGCTAAAGAGGTCGGATTTTTGAAAGGAGAAGCCAATGGATAAACGGTTGGAAAGTTATGATTTTACAACTGGAATGTTAATAGATTCTGTTGTGGATGATTTAAAGGACGGATCAATAGATTCGAAGGAGTACGTAAGAGAGCATTTTTCGTTAGAAGAACGTTTCGAAACATTATCAGAGCAACATAATAAAGCATTAGCTCAAATAGAACGCCACAAACAAGATATAAATGAAATTCATTTCCAAGCTTCTTTGGTTGAAACATCAGATAACGTTTATAACGCAATAATTCAAGCATTGAAAGGAGTAGAGGGATGAGTAAGTCGCCATTGATATGGTTTGGTGGTAAATCAAAACAAGCACAACACATAATCAGCAAAATGCCAGATCATAGAGTTTATGTTGAACCATTTGGTGGTGCTGCCCACGTTATTTCTCAAAAAGCACGTACAAGTCACGAAGTTTACAACGATATTGACGGAATAGTAGTGAACTTCATTATTCAGTCCATTAAAAATACTGAACTATTAATTCAAGAGTGTAGCCAGCTACCATATAGTCGCGAGTTATATGAGAGATGGAGAAATGAGGATTTGCCAGATGATCCATTAGAAAAAGCAGTGCGTTTTTTCTATCTAAACCGTTCGGCCATAAGTAAAGGGAATGCGGAAGAAGTACCAAAAACAGGATGGAGACATAGTACCACATCAAGCCAAAACCCTGCAAAAGGTTATGTGAATGCTTGCGAACATATTCGAGCATTTGTAGAACGAATGAAAGGGGTCATGATCGAACGGTTAGATTTTCGGACTATTATCGAGAAATACGATTCACCAGAAGCATTGTTTTACATCGATCCTCCGTATATAGGCCGCGAAAAATTCTATGCTGGTGGATTTACATTGAAAGATCATTACGAGCTGGCCGAGATGCTTAAAAATGTCAAAGGTAAAGTAATCGTATCGTATTATCCGGATCCGTTGGTTAGTGAATTATATAGCAATTGGAATATTGAATCACATGGAGCATTCAAACAAGCTGTAGGCGGTCAAAATGTAGGTGGACAAGCTGAAGAATTACTAATTATGAATTATGAAACAAAGCAATTGAGTTTATTTTAAACCACCCTCCCTTAATGGGAGGGAAAGGAGGAAATGGACAATGTGTAAACACGGAACTGAAAAATATGTAACAGTTAACGACAAAAAGAAAGCTGTCCCTATAGATGCTTGTATAGCTAATGAAATAGAATATCTCAATAAGCAAGGAATTATCACTTTAGGGTGTTGCTGCGGTCACGGCAAATCTGGGCAAGTTGTAACAATTGACAATGGCGTTAGAAACAAATGGAGAGAACAAGTACAACCGCCGCACACGCTATTGAAAGAAGAAAGTGTGGATTTAGCTAGAAATTTAGGGTATAGCCCATATCCATATCACTATGTTGACAACGGTTATCAAGGTGTTTGGCAAATGCAACTCAAAACAGGATGTATTACAGAAGACGATGTCAATAGATTTCACGAGGTGCTCTCACACCTACTAGAAGGCGTAACGTCAGAGGAGGAAATGGCGTGAAAGCATACCAAACCGAGGAACAAAGTAAAACAGCACATGTCATAGACCAATTAGCTAAGTTTGATTATTACGATGTAAAAGGCAAGTCTTACGAAGAATTAAGGCATAAATTAGCTACTTTAAAAGCAATGAATATTGAAGATAAATCACCTCATGCTGGGTGGTTCTAATCATGAAATCAATAGAATTATTCGCAGGCATAGGAGGAATTAGTCTTGCTGCTGAATGGGCTGGAATAGAAACCATGGCATTTTGTGAAAGAGAGCCGTTCTGTCAAAAGGTATTAAGTAAGCATTGGCCGGATGTACCGATATTTGATGATGTAAAGACATTAAACAAGCAATTATTAGAAGAGAGGGGGATTGGCGTTGGAACAATTGACATTATTTCAGGAGGATTCCCTTGCCAACCTTACAGTATTGCCGGGAAGCGAAAAGGCACGGAAGATGACCGCGACCTCTGGCCAGAAATGTTTAGGATCATCGAAGAAATCAAACCAAGTTGGGTTGTTGGTGAAAATGTTGCTAACTTCGTCAATATGGAACTCGACAGAACGCTTTCTGACTTGGAAAGTATCGGCTACGAAACACAGTCATTTGTTATACCAGCTTGTGCCGTCGACGCCAAACACGAACGAAAACGAACATTCATTGTTGCCTACTCCAACAACCGCAGATGCAACAATGGGGTCAGTAATAGGGAAGAAAGACAGATTCAAAATAACAAAAAATGGAATGCCAAGGAAAGTGAATCAAAACGGGAAAGATGGGTCAGTCGGATTAGGGAGATTGATAAAGTTCTTTTATGCAACTCCGACAGCAAGCCAAAACTACAAACCAATCAGACATTTAACCAGATCGGAGAGAGATGGAACACACGGAAAAGCATTGCCAGGTTCAATTGGGGAGAATCATCCAGATCATATTGGGAAAAAAATAAATCCCCAGTTTGTGGAATGGATGATGGGCTTTCCTCAAAATTGGACGAAAGTAGATTAATAGCATTAGGCAATGCAGTAGTACCACAGCAAATATATCCAATATTTAAAGCGATTGTAGAAATTGAAAAATTACAGGAGGTCAAACAATGAACTTAAATGAATTAGTTAAAAACGTAGAACAATGGAGTATTGATAAAGGATTAGACCAAGCAGAAAGTAGTAAACAGTATTTAAAGGTAGCTGAGGAAGCTGGGGAAGTTGCTGCGGCATTAGCAAGAGGGGATAAGGTTGCTCTTAAAGATGGTATAGGCGATGAGGTTGTAACATTGATTATCTTAGCTCAACAGAACGGTTTAACTCTAGAAGAATGTTTAGATACAGCTTATTCAGAAATAATTGGGCGCAAAGGCAAGATGATTAACGGTGTGTTTGTTAAAGAGAGTGATCTTAATTAGGGGGTAATAAACATGAGTGAAGAAACATGGCTTACTGCTGGTGAAATGATGAATAGCTTAAAAGTTAGAGAGATCGCCATTAGTCAAGATTCAAATATAAAAATAACTAAATCCTTAAATGGAAATCTAGAATATGTAGATTATCCGCAAGGCATAGTAGCAATGGAGCCGAAAATTCTTAATGCATTGTGGAGGATTGAACCCAATTATGTAACATTTGATGAAGCTATGAATGCAAGAAGAAATGATGGTAAACAGGTATATTTTATTGATCCAGCAGATGGATCTCAGCTGGAGCTAATCGGAACAGACCCATTGTCATATTTTGGTCGGTTCAGCTGGGAAGAATTGTTTAACGGAAATTGGTTGATTCAGAATGCTTGAATTTACGATACCTGGCACATTGCCAACATTGAATGAAATCATAAAAGCTAGTAAATCACATCCAATCGCTTATGCAAATATGAAAAAGGATTATACAGCATTAGTCATGTTGCATGCTAGGAAGCTTCCTAAGTTGGAGCGTACTGATGTTGATATTACCTGGTATTGCAAAGATATGCGAAAGGATAAAGACAATATAGCTGCTGGAACAAAATTTATATTAGATGGGATTGTTAAAGCAAAAATCATTAAGAATGACGGTTGGAAACAGATCGGGAATATCAATCATCATTTTGAAGTTGATAAAGATAATCCAAGAATAAAGGTTGAATTACATCAAATTTAGAACGTACGTGTCGATTCTGGGCGTTTTTATAACAGATTAATAGTTTTACTCATTTAATTAATAGAAACGCTCAGATTGGCTCTATTTTAAAATGTGGGGGTTAGGTCATGAAAGAATCAAAAGCAACTGTAGATTTGAATGAGGATGCACTCTATCGAGTTGTTCAAGGGAAACTAGAAAAAATGGATAAGCCTCCAACGGGGTTTGGTGAGGTCATTCAGAGATGGCAGGATGGCGAGCTTGGTCGGTATGAGGTTAAGTATACTAAGTGAGGGGCTTAATAAAATGAAATTGCATGTAAGTTTTAAAGCTAGAATCAAACAATTGTTTTGTAGTCACAATGGGAAAGTCGTAAGAAGTTGTTGTAGCCAAGGAATAAATAGCAAAGAGGGTTATTGGTATATGGATTATCAGTGTCTTGATTGCGGATTTTCTTATGGCGAATGGATTAAAGCTGATAGAAATCAAATGGAATTATTGTTTAAAGCAGAAAGACATAAAATTAAATAACAAGCTACTGGAACAACCAGGGCACTGAATGACAGCATTAAGCTGCGTTTGGTGTCCTTTTTATATCGTTGCAACTATTTTACAAATTTAATCGATTTTTGCAACCGAGTGGGAGGAATCAATATGATATTAGCATTTCAAATTATTGGATTGATTATTATTGTTGTTAGCTTCTTAGGACTAGTCGGAGAGAAAGAAGATAAAAAATTACAAGAGAATATGGCTTTCGTATGTGCAATCTCTATGGCTTTATTTTTCGCAAGTTTGGTGTGGCTGTAATGTATCAATGGAAAGTCAGTGAATACAGAAAAGATAAACGAGTGGGCGCACTATCTCCTGTAAAACGGAGCGATTATGTACAATCATTATTCAAAGTGGGGGCTGGGTTTAATGAACAAAAAACAAGTAGAAAATCTAATTTATCAATACCATTGGAGAAAGAAGGAAATGGACAGATTACATGATATTTTGTGGGGAGTAAAGGGAATAAGCATAAAATCGGTGGGAGTAGCTCAATATGGAATTGAAGCTGCTATGCCTAAACCAAATGTAAATATTAAAAGTCCTAAAGAAATTGATGAAATGGATGCTAGAGAAACTAGGTTGTATAACCGATGGAAGGAATATAAAGAAAAGGTTTTGACTATAGAAATAATGGTAGATTACCTAGAGGATGAACAACATCAAATTATTCTCGATTGCATGATGGAAGGTATGAGCTACCGTTCTATTGCAGATCATTTAGGAATAAACAGAAATAAGATCAGAGCAATGAAAGAAGATATGCTGTGCCAAATATGCCAAAAATGCCACTTCTTGCTCGATTTGTTGGATAAAAATTCAGCGTGATAAACTGGAAGGGAGGTCGGTGAGGCAACCATCTCACGTTCTAACACTATATATAGTCCGTTCAGGTATCGGTCGTTTGTCATTGCACGACATGAAATAATAATCCTGTCGGATTATACGCTCATTGATTTCCTGGGGTCAGTGAGTGATCGGTTACGATATATTGTACTAGGATATGTAAATGGTGCATCCAAGTTTTGCGAGGGCTTGGGTGCTAATTTTTTCGTTGGAAGTGTAGGAAATTATTCCCTTTTGTCGTATTATGGAGGCAAAGGGGGTGAGAAGATGATAGAAAAGATTAAATCATTATTAGATACTGGTGATTATAAAATCGAACTATATAAAGATGACACTGTACAAGACGATGTTGTACTAGTGGTAACAGTATCACATAAAGTTAATAAAGATGGATTTGACAGACATGAGTTCGCACTTCGAGATGAAAAAGACAAAGAAACTTTATTAAATTATTTATCACAATTATTTATTTAGTATAAGGATCTAAAGCACCCATAGCGGTGCTTTTTTATATGGAGTTGATTAATTGGATCTTATAACTATCAAACGATTAATCAAAGAAAACAGGCTGGTGAAGTTCTATCAATCAAAAGAGTGGAGAACGTTACGACTCAAAGCATTGAAAAGAGACAATTACGAGTGTCAGGAGTGCAAACGCCAAGGTAGAGTTAGTCTGGCTCAGAATGTACATCACATCAAAGAAGTAAAACAGTTTCCTGAATTAGCTCTGGTACTTGATAATCTTGAGAGCATCTGCATTCCTTGTCACAACCATGAACATAAACGCTTAGAGAAATATATTCGAAAGAAGAAACCTAAATTTGTTAATGAAGAAAGGTGGTAAGTATGAAGTGGAAACGAACTATACACTGCTGTATAAGTAAAGATTGTGGTTGGGAAGAGACGTCGCATAAGATACGGGATGCTTTGGAATGTCCTAAATGTAATGGTCCAACCATAAACTATTATCCGAAGGAAGTTGGTGTAGGAAATTGAAATGTGATTGTCTACAATGTTTAATGGCTCCTTATTTTGTTAAAGCATTTGAAAAGAAAATGGAAGAAGAATTAAACAGACAACATCCATTACCAACTAATGAATCATTCGAACAAAGGAAAAATAATTACAGGAACTTTATAAGAAACAAATAACACCCCCCGGTCAAAAGTTTTCGCAAGTTTTTGGGAGGGCTTGAAACGGGGGAGGGCAAATCGGAGAAAATATTTTTGGCTTCTTCGCGCATGAGAGGGGGGGAGGGGGTAAAGTGGCAAAAAAACCTAGTGCTAAAGATCAAGGAATTTTAATACAAAAAGAGATAGACAGATTGAATTCAGTTTTTATAGATTTGCCTGAATCGAAAAGAGAAGTCGCAAAAGAACTAATAGAACGAATAGCATTTATGACAATTCAGCTTGAAATATTAGAGGAAACGATCAAAACTAAAGGTCCAACTTATATGTATCAGAATGGATCTCAAAAAATGCTTATTGAAAATCCTGCTCAAAAATCATACAACACAACAATGAATCGATATACTGCTGCTTATGATAAGTTGGTCAATTTACTGACCTTTTTAGAAGAAGATGATGAAGATGGCGAACAAGATGAGGACATATGATTATCATCCGTATATTGATGAGTATATGAAAATGGTAGAGCAGGAAGAAATAAAATCTTGTAAAGAACAAAAGCAATTAATGGAGTTCGTGCGTTGGAAACTTGATCAACCAGGCGTCATTATTGATGCGGAAGCTATCGAAAAATCAGTCGAGAAACCAAAGCCGTATTTTCCTTTTGAATTATTCGCATGGCAAAGATTCTGTAATGCGTTTATTTTTGGCGTGAGATATGAAGATGGTAGACTCATGTTCAATAGATACCTAATAGAAATAGGTCGAGGCGCTGGAAAGAATGGCTTTATCTCATGGGATTCTTTTTATATGCAAACAGGTCATCACGGAATTAATAACTATGACATTGATATTGTAGCTACGTCTGAAAAACAAGCTAAAACATCGTTTGATGATGTATTTAATGTTTTAGATGACCCTAAACATGCTGAAAAAATGAAAAGAATATTTTATAAATCCAAAATGTTAATTCAGCACAGAAAAACAAAATCAAAATTAGAATACAATACCTCTAATGCTAGAACTAAAGATGGTAAACGAAGTGGAGCAATTATATTTGATGAAATTCATGAGTATGAGGATTACAGCAATGTAAAAGTATTCACTTCTGGACTTGGTAAGAAAAAAGATCCTAGAACGTTTTATATAACAACTGATGGATATGTCAGAGGCGGTGTATTAGATGATCTAAAAAAAGAAGCTCAAATGGTTTTAAATAAGGAGCTTCCAAAGTCCACCATGTTTCCGTTCATTTGCAAATTGGATGATGAATCCGAAGTTGATAATGAAAAGATGTGGGAGAAAGCCAACCCTTCTTATCGGTACAATGAAAACTTACAACATGAAATGAGACAGGAATATCACGATATGCAATTCAACGCTTCATTGCGAATTGAGTTTATGACAAAGCGTATGAACTGTCCGCAAGAAGATGTTAGAAAAGAAGTGGCTACGTATGAAGATCGTTTAGCTACTGATCAGGCAATTCCAGAAAAAATAAAAGGAATACAAGCAATTGGTGGTGTGGATTTTGCCGATGTCAGGGACTTTTGCTCTGTTGGATTGTTATTTAAAAAAGATGGGAAACGGTATTGGATTCATCATACATTTATCCATCACCTTGCTTTAAAGCTACAGGATATAAATCCAGAAATTATTGATTTAGCAAAAGAAAAAGGATTATGCACCATTATTTATAACGACAAGTCTATTGGTCCTGAGCGAGTAGTAAATTGGTTTTTAGATAAGTTGAAGCAATTTAATATTAAAAAAATCTCAATGGATAAATATAGGGCTGCAATATTAAAGCCAAAATTAGAGGAAGCAGGGTTTGACGTTGAAATTGTAAGGCGTGGACCTTCTACACATGCTATATTATCACCATTAGTTGATGAAATGTTTATTAATCAAACAATTGTCTTTGGCGATGACCCAATGATGCGTTGGTACGTTGGTAATGTATATAAAGATGAAAAAGGAAATGGAAATATGGAATACTGCAAGATTGATAAGGAGAAGCGGAAAACAGATGGGTTTTTCGCTTTTTTACATGCCTTAGTATTGGATGGAGAACTAAAGGAACCTAAACCAGTTAGACCGTTCAAAGTATCCGTATTTTAAGGGGGTGATTTATTGGGTCTAAAGGAATTGTTTAGTGGGTTATTCGGTAAGAGTAATAGCGCAACATTAAAAGAACTTTGCTTTGATTTAGGTGTTGAATATTATTATAAAAATCTCGCTATTGAGTCTTGTGTGAATTTGATTGCTAATACATTGGTTAGATCGCAATTCCGAACCTTTGAGAAAGGAAAGGAAGTAAAGAGAAATAACTATTACTTGTTTAATGTTCAACCTAACCAAAATCAAAATAGTAGTGAGTTTTTTCATGAGTTTGTTTCAAAGCTAGTACTTGATAATGAATGTTTAGTAATTATGCAAGATCAACAGTTATATGTTGCGGATGAATTTACTGTAGAAAATTTCGCTTTTAAAGAAAATATCTATAAAGACATTGTTGTTAATGATTTTCAACTCAATAAAACCTTTATAGAGAGTGATGTTTTCTATTTCAAGTTAAACAACAAGAAAATAAAAAATGCAGTTGATAGTTTGTATGCTAGTTATGGGAAATTGCTGACTGCCTCTATGAATTATTATAAACGCTCTAATGCTTTAAGAGTAAAGTACCAAATTGATGCCTTGGTTTCCCAATCTGATGAAGAACAGCAAGCATTAGAGGATATGTTCAACGCCCAGTTAGCTAGATTTTTAAAGGCTGAGGATGCCGCTGCACTTCCTGAACAAGATGGATTAAACATTGGGGAAATGTTTCAAAACAGCAAAGGTTCTACAAGTAGAGATACAAGAGCCATAGTTGACGACATATTTGACTTTATCAGCATGGCTTTTCATGTACCGAAAGGTTTGTTGAAAGGTGATTTAGCTGATGTGGAAGGACAAACTGATAACTTTATTATGTTTTGTGTAGCCCCTATTGCAGAACTGATTGAAGATGAGATTAATCGAAAGTTCTACACCAAACAAGAATTTTTAGATCGTACCTATTTCAAAGTAGATACATCATTTATCAAATATGTGGACCCTATTAAACTAGCTACTGCGTTAGACAAAATGCTTTCTAGTGGAACGCATTCGGTTAATGAAAACCGCAATATGATTGGCAAAGAGCCATTAGATGAGGAGTGGGCAGATGAACACTATGTCACGAAAAACTATGAAGGTATTAAAGAATACCTGAAAGGGGGTGAGGGTGAATGAGTGAAGAATTAAAGCAACAATTGAATCGTGTGTTAAACATGAAAGGAGATATTAAGCTAGAATCTAAAGCCGAAAACGAATATTCTCTTTATATTTATGGCTCTATTGGTGGGTTCTTTGGCGATAATAGCGCTCAAAGCATTCGGAGAAAATTAAGCGGTGTCGAAGCAAATAAAATCCATGTACACATTAATTCTGGTGGTGGTTCAGCATTTGATGGAATAGCTATTAGCAACTTCTTGAAAAACCATAAAGCAGAAATTATTGTGCATGTAGATGGATGGGCTGCAAGTGCGGCTTCAATTATCGCGATGGCAGGAGATAAAATAATCATGCCAAGCAATACTGTGATGATGATTCACCGTGCATCAACCATAGCGATTGGAAATGCAGGAGATTTTGAAAAAGTAGCTAATGATTTAAAGAAGATCGATTCTGCTGTAACTGCAACGTATGAAAATCGATTCGTTGGAGAACGAGAAGAATTAGTGAAGTTATTGGAAGATGAAACCTTTCTAACTGCAGATGAAGCTTTAGCATTTGGTTTGGCAGATGAAGTGGGAGAGGAAATTGAAATTAAGGACCCAGATGACATAGAAGATGAGGAAAAAGAACCTGATAACTTTAAGGATTCCTTAATTGCAAAGTATGCGGCACAGGCAAACCCAACAAATGAGCAATCAAATGAAATCGAAGAAGAAACACCCCAGAAGGATATAAAGGACAATGTGAAAATATTTGAAGACTTCTTAAACGCTTTTAAAAAGTAAAGGCGTTTTTATTATACAAAAATAAGGAGGAAATGGACAGATGAACAAAAGAAAGCAACTTAAAATGAACTTACAAACATTTGGTGGCATCACAAATCCAGATAGTGTGGAAAATCAACAAAATGAGCTAAAGCAGAACATTGCAAATGCAATTGAAAGTGGAGATTCTGAAGCTACTGCGAAGGCGTTAACAGCAATGGCAGAAGGAATTCAAAATGAGATCCTACAGGAAGCAAAAACCATTGTTAATGACAATGTAACGGATAGCCGTATCCTAGCTGAACGTGGTGTTCACTCTTTAACGAAAGAGGAAACCACGTACTACAATGAAGTCATTGAAGGAAAAGGATTTGTTGGTGTAGAAAAATTAGTTCCTAAAACAGTTATTGATCGAGTGTTTGAAGAATTAATTCAAGAACACCCAATCTTAGCTCGTATTAACTTTGTGAATACGACAGGTGTTACACAATGGGTATTGAAGAAAGGTGATGTTAATCCAGCTTGGTGGGGGAAACTTTGCGAGGAAATTAAAGAGCTGTTAGATGATGGATTCGAAACAGTTGATATGAACCTTTACAAGCTATCCGCATTTATTCCTGTATGTAACGCGATGTTAGAACTCGGACCACAATGGTTAGATCGTTATGTACGTACAGTATTAGCTGAAGCAATGGCAATTGCACTTGAAGAAGCTATTATTTCTGGTACTGGTAAAGATCAACCTATTGGTATGATTAAAGATCTTAAAGGTGCTGTAACGGATGGCGTATATCCTGATAAAACAGCTAAACCACTAGAAGAGTTTAGTGTTAAATCCTTATATGCTATTAGAGGGGATCTGTCCAAAAACGGTAAGCGAAAAGTGAGAAACATTATTCTTGCTGTAAACCCAAATGACTATAACTATAAGCTTGCACAGTATGTCGTGTATCGCAATGCCGCAGGTCAATATATGACAAACCTTCCAATCGATGCAACCATTATTGAATCTGTATCCGTACCAGAGGGAAAGCTAATTGCTGGTCTTGCGAAAGATTACTTCATGGGTGTTGGTTCGGAACGTAAAATCAAGGCATCTACGGAATATCGTTTCTTAGAGGATGAAACAGTATATCTTACTCGTATGCTTGCAAATGGTCGCCCGAAAGACAATGATTCATTTAAAGTCTATGACATCAGCAATATCGGAAGTGAAGCTGGGGCAACTGGATAAGGCGGTGAAGCTGTATGGATAACACAGCTCTAGTAAAAGAATTAAAAAGGTATCTGCATATTACTTGGGATGATGAAGATTCAGACTTATCCGGTCATATAGAAAGCGGAAAGGAATATCTGAATGATCTTGCAGGTACCTCTATTGATTTTGAAAAAGATCGTAAATCAAGGCAGTTATTAATGGATTATGGTAGATATGTTTATAATCATTCGCTTGAATTCTTTGAGGTTAATTTCAAAAGAGAATTACTTAAGCTGTCGATTCGTGAAGGGGTGAAGGCGCATGCAGCGAAGACTGCAGAAACCAATTCATGAGGTATTTAACGATGGCTTTTTAAGGTATGGCCGAAGGAAAACCAAACGCGATGAAACTAGAAAGCGAATTGGTGAGGAGTTTGTGGAAGAAGGGAAGTTGGCATTTCGTCTACTTAATGCTCGTGAAGAGGATTATCGCTTTGCAGGAGTTATGGGTGCTAGCTTGGATCTTAAATTAAAAACGAGATATCCACCATCTTTTAAAAATGTGCGTAAATCTAATCTTAAAGCCGTAATTGAGGGAATCGAATATGATGTAATCGATGTAGATAGAGATAATGACAAACGTTATCTCTATTTTTATTTGCAGGAAGTTGGTGTTACGAGTGAATGAGAAACAAAAATTGTACATGAATAAACAACGAAATAAACTTGTGAAGGACTTAGAGACTATTTTCCATTTGCCTGTGTTTGAAGACGAAATCGCAGAAGATGAACTACCATCAACAGCTAATTACTTTTTAGTTGTCTACGGAGACATGCGAGCAACTTCATCGGTAAAGAGTGTTTATCAAGAGGTATTTGTAGTATATGTGTCAGAAGATAATGGAGATGTTGAACCAACTACCTTAGACATATTAACTGTTGTATCTAACATTCGTGGAATAGAGTTCAATAGAACGATTAAAGAGCGTGTACAAAAGAATGAAACAGATGACTTTGTAGATCAAGTAACACTAATTTTTAGAAGGAAGTTAACTTATGAGTGTCAAATTTGAAATTGACTATGAAGAAGTTGAGAAGCTAGAACAAAAGTTCAAACGTATTCCTGAAAACATTGAGAATATCATTAACAGTTATCTGCATACGAATGCTTCCAAATTAGCTACAAATCAAATTGTATCGTTAATTCCTCTTTCAAAAAAGAAAAATGGAATTCATGCAGGGCAAAGCAAGCCATTAAAAGTTAAGAAAATCAATTTAGGTTTTGAGATATTACCAAAACGAAAATTTAATTACTTGGTGTTTCCTGATCAGGCATTAGGAACTTCTGTAGGAAATAAGCCAAAAGAATTTATGCAGCGAGGTTTAAATAAATCCATAAATGACATTATGGAAGGACTTAATGAGCATATAGATCACTATTTAGAGGAGGAATTTTGATGACAACAGTTGTTGTAGAATCGTTTGATCCAGTATCTATTAAGAATTCAAGTGTTCAGATATTTGAATCAAACGGAACGAAACAAGAAGGAACGAGATTTGGTTGTGTTGGGTCTCTTTCAAGTGAGACCACTATGAAAGAGTTAATAAAACGGTGTGAAGGACAAGAGGTTCGTAAACGCGCAAAGCCTGAAAAAATGGATCTGACGATATCAGCACATATCAAAGTTCAAGTAATGCGAGATATTTTCGGTATCTCTCCAAAAGGATTAAAACCTGGTGTATATAAGTATTCAAATAACGCAAAAGGAAAAGAATTTGTGTACACCGCAGATGTAATTGATGAGTTTGAAGATGTAACGAAATTAATTGCATTTCCAAAATGTACAAGTGCAACAGGGTTTCAATTTTCTATTGAAAATGGCGCAGATGAAGTTGCAGAGATGGAAGTACAAATAACAGCTTATCCTGATAAAGACGGGAATTTTTATTATGAAGCTCTCACTAGCGAATTAGAAGATCAAACTATTGCAGATCAATGGCATACAAGTTTTGATTATGCATTAGTTTCAGCTAGTGGAGCTACAGGAGGTGCTACGAACTAATGGCATATTTTACAGCGACAGTGACAGAAGCAGTAGAAACGAATCGATTGTTGAGTTTATCAAATGGTGCCGAAGGAGCTACATTGTCCATCGCTACAGCTGGCCAAATACCAGACTTCTATTCAACAAGGAGCCTAGCAGCAGACGAAGCTATCAGAGTAAGTATTACAGGGAAATCATCTTGGAATATCGAAGCAGGTGAAGACTTGCAGGAAGGTGCGCTTGTTGATATTGGCACAGGTGGAACGATTATAAATGCAACAGGTGAAGGTATTGGCTATGTTACGAATGCAGCAGCAGCCGGTGAATTAGCTAATTTAGTATTAGCTGCTAGTGGAGGAAAAGGACCAAAAGGCGATCCAGGACCTGAAGGACCACAGGGACCTAAAGGGGACAAGGGTGCAAAGGGTGATCCTGGTGCCGATGGTTTCCCAACAGAAACACAATGGAATGATTTAGTAGCAAGAGTCGATGCTCTAGAGAGTGCTGGTGGAGGAGCATAAGAGGAGGCGTGTTGCCTTCTCTTTTTTACATACCAAAAAGGAGGATGAAGATGGCTAAAGTTGAAATGATTACGTTAAAAGATATGGAGCTTAAAGAAATAGATGGAGAATATGAACAGCATTTTTTCAATGAGAAACGCTATCCTGCGGCAATTACAAATTACGGATTAGGTATTGGGGAAAAATTAGGCTTATTAGAAGGCTCTAATTTAACTGATTTACTCAAAATAGCATCACTTGAAAAACTTATAAATGATGGAGAGGTAACGGAACAAGCTTTAGATGCAGACGATACAAGTACAACGAAATACTTAAAAGGTATTTATATTGCTCTTATTGGCCTTAATCCTAAACTTGAATTGTCTTATGAAGAATTTTTACAGAAATTTCACGAGGACAGCATAACAACAATGAGAATATATGCAAAGCTTGTCATGAACACCTTTCCTTCTCAAAAAAATAAGTTTGCTGCTGGGTTGAAGAAAAGTACAAAAAAAAAGTAGAAAAAGACCAAAAGGTCATTAAACCACCAAAGCTCAATTTTGAATGCGTGGAAGATCGCTATGTATGGTATTGCATTGCTAATGGCATCGATAGCGATATTTTTTGGTACTCTCCTATACCTGAAGTAGAGCGTATTTATCAAGGAAAGCAGGCTTATGATGGGTGGGTTAGTAATCCAAAGTAAGGGCAGGTGAAATGATATGGCTAAGAACCCTGAAACAAAGGTTAAGTTTAGTATCTTTAATAAAGAGTTTAACGATGGCATTAATGAAATGAATAAGGAAAGTACCAGTCTTCGAAAAGAATTTAAATTGCAGTCTGAGCAAATGAAACAAACGGGGACAGCTGCCGAAAAACTTGAAGCACGTATTTCTTATTTAGGTAAAGAACAAGACATTGTTAGACGTAAGATACAAGCCACAGAGCAACAATTAGATAAAGCTAAGCAAACATACGGGGAGAACTCCAATGAAGCTAACAAGCTATCTAACAAACTCTTAGATTTACGCATTTCTGAACAAAAATTAGAGAACTCCATTAATCAATCAAAAAATGAAATTGCTAAACAAGCACAAGAAATGCAAGAGGCTAGCGGTGATGCGGATAAATATAAAAAGTCACTTCAAAATATTAGTAATGAAGCTGGCGACCTCGGAGATAAATTAAATACTGGCGTTACTCTTCCTATAGCTGGAATGGGTGCTGTAGCTGGTAAAAGTGCAATGGATGTAAGTGATGCCATTCGATTGATGAACGGAGCATTGGGCGCTACTGGAGAAGAAGCTAAACAACTAGAGCAAGACATGCGTACAGTTTGGTCTGATGGTTTCGGTGACAATCCAGAAGAAATTGCACGAGCGATAATGATGGTTAAACAAAATATCCAAGGCATTGATGAAGGAGAAGAACTTCAAAAAGCAACAAAAAACATTTTGCTTTTGGCTGAGGCAACTGAGTCAGATTTAGGAGAAGCCACACGTGGTGTTAATCAGTTAATGCACAACTTTGGTTTAACTGCTGATGAAGCGATGGATTTGTTTAAAAAAGGACAAGAGGAAGGCATTAATTATTCCAACGAGATGTTCGATAATATAGCGGAATATGCACCTTTGTTTAAACAAATGGGCTTTGCAGCAGATGACTATTTCACTATTCTAGCTAACGGAACAAAAAATGGTGCTTATAACTTAGATTATATTAATGATCTGATGAAAGAATTTAATATTCGTGCACAAGATGGATCCGATAAAACAGCGGATGCATTCGGTGAAATGTCCAAAGAAACTCAAAAACTATTCAAAGAATTTGAGAATGGAGAAGCTACCACGGAAGATTTGTTTAAGGCTGTTATTCCAGAATTAGAAGATATGGAAGACCAGGTGAAGGCAAATCAAATCGGTGTAGAGCTGTTTGGTACAAAATTCGAGGACATGGGTAGCGATACCGTTTATGCATTAGATGATGTAAATGACTCTATGAAAGATGTAGAAGGTTCTATGGATGATTTTGCTAACTCACAAGAACAGGCTTTTAGTCGAGAGTTTAAACAAACTATCCGTGGAGTAACAGAAGCACTAGAGCCGTTGGGGAGAGAACTATTAGAAATTGCTCAAGAAATAACCCCTAAAATACAAGAGTTATCCGATTGGTTTGTTAATCTTGATGATGACACGCAGAAATTTTTACTTACTATGGCAGGTTCAGCAGCGTTTATTGGTCCTGCGTTAAAGATATTTGGCAGTTTATCTAGTGTAGTTGGTGGGTTAGGAGGAAAATTCAAAGGCGCAAAAAGCGCAGCAGGGGTAAAAGGATTTGGTGGTACTTTACTCGCTTTAGTTAGTCGTGCAGGTCCAATAGGTCTTGGTATAGGTGCGCTAACTGGATTAGGTGTGGTAATAGCTAATCTGACACAAAAGGAAGACAAATTGAATGAAGTGTCATTGGAAAATTATGATGCATTAATGAAACAACATGAGTCTACAGGCTCTATGATCGACCAAATGGAAAAATTAAGAGGAAAATCCGAGCTTACAAGTGATGAATTTGCTCGTTATGTCGATTTACAAGCAGAACTAAATACAGCGAATAGTTCTGAATCTATTAAAGCAATAAAAGATGAAATGGCGAAGTTGCAAGGAAAGTCAGGGTTATCAAATAAGGAATTAGACAAAATGGTTCGGTTAAACGGTGACCTTGTAGAAAATATACCTGGTGCTACTGATGAGATCACAGCTCAAGGTGAAGGTATAGCAGGAACTACTGATGAAATGAGGAAGTATAATCAACAGGCTTTAGAGGCAGCGACGTTGGAGCTAGAGAAACAATTCTTAAATGCTGCACAAAACCACAACAAATTATTAGAGGAACGGGCTAATAAACAAACCAAATTAAATCAATTAAAAGATAATGAAAGCTTAATTAGTGGCGTTATTGATAACTATAACGATGAATCCATTGAGTCCGCACGCAAAGAATTAGAAGCACAAGCTGAAAGTTTATTAAATTTGAAGTTGAGTGGACAAATAAGAGGAAAGGAACTTGAAAAACTAGAGCAAGAAGAACAATTAAACGCTGATATCCGACAAGCTTTAGGTGGTAGCAAAAAAGAATTATTAGAGCAATTAGGGGTAATTCAAACAAAAGCCGTAGAAGAAGAGAAATCTTTACTTAAAAAGGATCAAGAAATAGCTAAAACAGAACAAATTTATCAAAAGTTACAATTGCAATATCTAAAAAATGCAGGTATTAACGAAGAGGTGGCAAGACGCGCTGTTCAAGAGGGTAATACTCTTCAAACTCTTGATCAGCAGATTGACAGATTAGAAAAATCAAAAGAAGAGATAAAAAATACAACTCCAGCAAATGAGCGTAACACCGATGAATATAAGAACCAAATTGCCGCCATTGATGGTCAGATAGATGAAATGCAAACAGCAAAAGGAAATTTAATTGGTCTTGGCAAAGATGCCCGTAATTATACAGATGAGCTCGGGAGAGATGTAGACAAATATGTATCTAGTAATTTAACTTCGGAACAGAAAAAGGCAATGGATTATAACAAAGAATTAAGAAAAAAAGTAGAAAAAATATTAGGTGTAGATTTGAGTCCGAGTGCTTATGAAATAGATAGCGATTTAGGTAGAAAAGTGGACAAAACAGTAGATGTATTTACTAATTATAAAAATAGCTCACCGGGGGTTAGTGTTCTAGGTTTATATGATGCCTATAACAATGCCGATGGTACCAACTTTCACCCAGGGGGACTTTCTTGGCTTGGCGAAGAAGGACCTGAACTTGTTAAGCGTGGTCGAAAGTGGTCTATGGCTAGTTTTGGTCTTTATGATCTTGAACGTGGAGCTAAAGTTTTCACTCATGAACAATCTAAAAAAATATGGAGTGGACTTAATCAATTCCCACAATATGCTGGTGGTGTAGGCGTTAGTGATAGTATGGCAAGACGTTTAAATGATATGGGATCAGCTCTAGCAAATAACAATCAATCCATTAATAACGATGTCACAATCGATGTAGGTGTTGGTGATGTCATTATGGATGGTCGTACTGTTGGGAATATAGTATGGCGACCTGTACAAGAAAATATGAACAGAAATAGCCAAATTATAAAAGATTTTAAGGGGGGATAATGTGAAAAGTGAGCTTAATTTTATTGTTAAAAAAGATGATCAAGTCTTTGATATGCATGAGTTAGGTATATGGGTACAATCTTTTCATATTCTCTCACCTAATATAAATCGTTCAAAATTGGTAGTACCTAGTATGGCAGGAGCGCATCTATCTTCCACTCAAGAAGGCGAGAGAAGAGTATCTATTGAAATGTTAATAGAATCGGACAGCATGATTGGATTTGATCAATTAAAACATCAAATTTTTGACCTTTTCTATTCTAAAGACAAATTAACCATTATTCGAGATTTAACACCAGATAAAGAAATGTATGTGATGCAAGAAGGCGATTATGATATTGATAGTATTACCTGTTCTGATGGCGAATTTAATATCACATTAATTATGTTAGATCCTTATTTATATGGCGAAGAACAATCACGCGAATTCACTTCTGATGTATTTACTATAGAAAACGAAGGAACCATCGAAGCTCAACCAATATTTGAATTAGACGTTTTGGCTCCTGTAACTTTTGCAATGGTTCAAAATGATAATGAGGATTATCAAATGATAGGCATTCCTGTAGAAGTTGATACTGAAGTTGTAGATAAAACAACTCAAATAATTTATGAATATGGTCAAACTCTCAATGAGTGGTACACGCCATCAGGGAATTGGTCAGGGAATTTCGCTTCAACTGGAACGGCTATTGTTGTAGATAATTGGGGGGCTGGTGAAGAATGGCATGGTCCAGCTTTAATGAAAGAAATAGATCCGTTAGATGACTACGAGATTGAATTATATGTATATACAAGAACAGAGAGAGAGGATCAAACTTTTAGAGTCAGCACCAACTATTACGATGAAAATATGAATCAACTAGGTATGCTAAGGTTGTGGGATAAAACAACGAATCAAGTTAGAAAAGTTGTTGAAGCAAGAGTTGGACCTTATGTTGGAGATGATATCAATTATTTAATATCTCATCGAAACTATAATATACAAGGACAACGAGTGTGGGGCGGTATTGTAAGATTACGTAAAGAAGGAAATAAACTCACTTTTTATGCAGCTAGAGTTACGCAAGGCGGTAGACATGTGTCATCTGTTAAACAAGTGTATATGGATGTAAACAAGGAATATGCAGGTAGGTTGAAGTATATACGCTTTGATATGGCAAATTACGGTGATACAAGAACTCCAAATGAGGTTAGAATCGAACATTTGAAAGTAAGAAAAATATCAAAAATAAAGGTTGATCAAACACCCTATATCGCCTATCCGGGTGATACTATAACCTTTGATCATCATAACAAGGAATTGCTTATAAACGGTGAAGATGTAAAGGAGCTCAAAGATTTTGGAGGTTCTTTTTTTGATTTAGACAAAGGGCCTAATCAATTGGTTGTGCACCCGTCTGAAAGTTTTAATACACGTATTAAATATCGTAACAGATATAGATAAGAGGTGATGAAGTGATACATGTTATTGATTCGCAATTAGATGAGATAGTTGCAATCATCCCAACGGATGAGTTTTGGGATGACGATTATACACGATCATTAGAAACAATGGTAGAAACATTTGAATATACGACATTTGCCAACAAACCGTACTCGGAATACTTGACTGGAAGAAATAAAATAATTATTACGGATGAAGATAGTGGATTTCGTGAGATGATCATTTGGCAGGCTGAGAAACTACATGCAGAAAGTAAAGAAATGCTTGTGTTCACAAAGGCCAGTTATAATACGCTTAATACAGCGCAGGTAATCAAGCCAAAAACATTAGAAAGCCAAAAAGCAAGTGCGGCTGCAGGAATTGCATTAAACAATACAGAGTGGCGTGTCGGCGTTGTAGAAAGCGAAGCTACAAGAACAATTCATATAGAAAAGCATACAAATCCTTATGCGCTATTGAAACGGATTGCAACTGAATATAGTCTTGAATTGAATTTTCGCATAGAAATAAGTGGAAATAAAATAACAGGTAGATATGTTGATTTAGTTGAACAAATTGGACAGTGGAGAGGAAGAGAGATTGAGTTCGGAAAGGACTTACTAAGTATAAGGCGAAGGGAAGCTACGGACAACATTTACACTGCTCTAGTTGGGCTTGGACCTGAAAAAGAAGATGGTACTCGATTAGAAGTTTTTGTTGAAGATAAGGAAGCCTTACAACGATGGGGAAGACCTGACCCAGTAACAGGAAATTTACAACATATAATTGGCACATATGAACCGCAGTCGACAGATCAAAATATGAATCAAAGTAGATTACACGAATTGACGGAAAATGAGTTGGAAAAGCGTGTTAAAGAGGTTATTGAATATGAAGTAGGATTGGCTGACTTAGAGCACGTACCAGGTATGGAAAACGAAAAAATACGTTTTGGAGATACCTTAAAGATTAAAGATACAAAATTTAATCCTCCTCTCTATGTCGAAGCGAGAGTTTTTGAAGTATCTGGAAGTATAAAAAGACGTGGAAAAAAGAAAGTTAAATTAGGCGATTTTATTGAATATACCGAAGAAGAGGTACTCGATATATGGCGTTCCTTACAAGATGAAATTAACCGAAAAATTGGTTTAGAAACGATGATGAAATACGCAGAACCAAAGAAAGTAATGTCAGATACACCACCTGAACAAAACGAAAACGTCATTTGGGTAGACACATCTCTAGAACCATATGTACCCAAAGTACACAATTTCGGCGAATGGCAAAAGATGACACCTACAGAATCATATGAAGTGGGAGCATATAACAAAAGTGAAGTAGATGATATATCTAAAGATGCCTCAAGGCTAACAGAGGGAATCATTGATGTTGACTCTGTACCATTACGGACATCTGTGACTGGTGCAAGAATAGCGTGGGATGGTGTAAATGGATTAATCCAGTATGACATGGAAGGAAATGTTGTTGGTAGGATGAGTTTGGATGGAACCTCCTATTTTAAAAATGGCTATTTTGAGGGGGAAATACAGGCACAAACAGGTCATTTTAGTGGTGATGTTAGTGGTGCAAGTGGAACGTTCGGAAATGTAACGGTCAAAAATGGAGATTTCACACTAGAAGATGATGTAACAAGTACGCCATACAGTGCTACACCAAAGCGAAACCTCATTAAAGATCATTCATTTGAATTAATCAGACAAGACCCTGATTCATTAAATTCTGACAGCCTAAAATATAACTGGTTAGAAATATTACCAAACAAATTTCCTTTAGAAGATTCACATTGGGAAAGAAGGGGATCGCCAAAAGTAGCTATTCAATTTGCGCCGGATTCCAAAGAAGCACTAGCGATGTTTGGAGAAAAAGCGATAATCGTTCGTAATGCTAACTATGTTAGGCAGTACGTATACGAGGGAGTTGGCGCGGGGTCTATTTATACAGTTAGCGCATTTTTTAAACGCCAATGGCAAGTTGTTGGTGGAGGAATTCCAAGAATAGAAATTTGGCATGTCAATGCAGCAGGAAACCGAGTATCTAAGATAGTTAATTCAACTTTTGATTCAGTAAATAATGATTATTCTATTTCTCGTCATGCGACTACATTCTCTGTACCATCATCTTTTGTGTCTGGTGATTCATTAGAGGTGATTATTAGTGGCGGTAATGACAAATGGGTTCAATGCGATGGTGTTCAAATGGTGGAAGGATCTATTTCATCAGTTTATCAACCAGAGGACAGTATTTGGGAAATTGCTAAAGGTAATTATCGGCCAGTGCAAAAAATGGATTATCTGTGGAATGGTTACGTTTATCCATTAGATAATCAAACTATCTATCCTCAAAAAACATTGGATCAATGTGTAAATGGTTGGGTATTAGAGTGGTCAAGGTACTATCCAGGGGAAGGCTTAAGGGATATACAATTTCATCACACATATATCCCTAAACAGATGGGTTTATTACATGCTGGTGAATCTTATTCTATTTTGGTTCCGCAATCAGCAGCAACAACCATACACAAGTATCTGTATATTTACAATAACCGAATTAAAGGACATGCTGATAATGACGCAGGTAGTTCAGAACGAGCTGCATTAAGGGCGGTGTACGAATGGTAAAGATACATTTTAATATTGATGAGAATAATCGAATAAGGGATGGATGGTCGTCCACATCAACCAGAAATCAAAATGAGATTGTCTTACATGTGGCAGAAGACCACGAAGTATTGACTAATGCAGAAGTATTTAAATATGAAAATGGAGAGCTAGTAAAAGATGTGGAGTACCAACAACAATTACTTAAACAACAACAGGAAATAGATAATAAACCTTCTCCTGATAAAGTTAATGCAATAGCTACACTAGAATTAGCTGAGACTGTAGCAGAAATGAAAGGGGGGAATTAAATGTTGGCTATATTGTTTACTACTCAAATTATTGAAGGTAACTGGACATATGCACGAGTGCCAAGTCTTTGGAAAGAAGATGTAAGAGTTTTGTTAATCGCAGAAGGTAGAGAGGATTTAATAAACGCTTAGTAGGCGTTATTTTTTATGTCTTAAAACAGGGGGTTGAGTATGGTCGAATTAGGAGTATTAATATCAATTGTATCAGTAATTATTGCAGGCTTTGCAGCATTAATTGGTTATCAAACTTACCAATTTAAAAAAAGTAACACAGCTAAGAGTAATACAAAAAATGATGCCGAACAAAGCGCAGAAGTAAGGGCAGAGTTAGGTTATATCAGAAAGGGGGTAGATGACATACGAATTGATTTAAAGGCAAATGAGAAGAACATCGCTCATTTAAATGAACGTGTAACCAGAGTTGAAGAATCAACCAAACAAGCACACAAGCGAATAGACACAATGGAAAGTTAGTCCTAGTAATAGGGCTATTTTTATTTTACGAGGAGGAATATAAAAATGAAACAAGCAATTGTAAGACTTGTCGTATTAGCAATTTTACTAGCAAATCAGACATTAGTTGTCTATGGATGGGATCCACTACCATTTACTGAAGATCAAATTTATCAAGGTGTGTCAACAGCAGCTACAATTGGCGTAGCTGTATGGGCGTGGTTTAAAGATAATCCTGTTACTAAACAAGGTAAGCATAATGAAAAGTTTTTGAAGCAAAGGGGGATGAAATAATGCCAAAAATAATAAAAGATTTTATACCTAAATCTCAAACGAATCAACGCCCTGGTCATTCTATGAAACCAAGATATTTAACAGTCCACGGTACTGCTAACGAAAAGAAGGGTGCAGATGCAGAAATGCACAGTCGGTATTTGCATAATGGTGCAGGTGGCCGAGTGGTTGTTTGGCACTACACTGTCGATGACAAAGAAATATACCAACACATTCCAACGAATGAAAATGGCTGGCATGCTGGCGATGGTAACGGAACAGGAAATCGACAATCAATTGGAATTGAAATATGTGAAAACAGCGATGGAGACTTTAACAAAGCGGTTAAAAATGCCCAATGGCTTATTAAAAAATTAATGAAAGAACACAACATACCTATTGAACGTGTTGTACCTCATAAGCATTGGTCTGGCAAAAACTGCCCTCGCTTGTTGCTGAATATGTGGAGTACATTTATAGATGGCATTGAGGGTAAAACCGTCGAAGCACCTAACCAACAAGTTGGATCCGAAACAGTAACTAATGGATCTATTGTAGATTATCTTAATAGCATTGGCAAAAACTCTAGCTTTGGTGCACGTAAGAAATATGCTGCTGAATACGGCATTAAAGGTTATAAAGGTACAGCTAAACAAAACACTACATTGCTTAACAAAATGCGTAAGGGTAAACCATCTAAACCTAGTCAAGCCAAAGGTACCGTTCAGTTGCCTGCATCTGCAAAGACCTGGAGAACGTACAAACTTAATGTTAAACCTGTAAAGAAAAATAGTGATTGGAGCCTTACTCCTGCTAGGTATGGTGGATTAACATATAAAATATTAGATAAACCATATCCAGATGTAGTAACTATTAAAACAGGCAGAGGTAAGCGTAATATTTATGTTGGTTCTGGTACTAGTGCTGTGATTAAGTAAGCCAAGTGACAGTTAGCAGTAAATATGTTGAGTGAATGAAAGTAAGACCTATCTCAACTAAAAAGGTAAGTATAACATTTATCGTAAGGTAAGAATCTGTATTAAGTGTTTTTAGATATTTATTTATGTATAAGTATATTGTTAGTTGATAAAAATATTTTAAGAGTTAATATTATGCAGGAGGTACTTATAGAAATGTCTAATGAACACACTTATGAACACGCCTGGTCTTGTGAGAAGCCCTCATCTGAATCTCACACTTGGTCCTTTAAACATGCATGTGATGCATGTTTACAGCAAATTCATGCTGAACATGGAATAGACTATAGAGTAACTGATATCACATTTGAAGATTTAGGTAGAGAAACAAAAACTCATGTTGATTGGACTGGTAAGAGAACTTGGAAATGTACGCACAAAGTTAAAGCTACTTATAAAGTTGAACATAGGGGATCAACTGAAACGTTGGCTGATATGGAATACTTTGAAGAGACACTTAATATCAAGTATAAAGTAAAAAATGTAAACTATGGCATCTAATTTGGTTTAAGTAAACATCATGCCCTGCCTTTTGGTGGGGTGGGTTTATTTTTTATCAAAAGAAGGAAATATTATAGTAGATACAGAATATAATAAGTAAGGGATTAAAATACCGCTTGGAAATAATTACCGATTTTGATACTATTGAACTAGTTATATTTTTAGGCGGTGTGTTTCAGTGAAACTAATATTGACTCTATCTAGTTTAGCGATAATATATAAAACCACAATGGTCACCGGAGATCCGTCAAATTTATTTAGTAATTTGCTTGTACTGTATGCAATGTATTTATTAAGTTATAATGATTATTCAGAAAAACTTAAAGAAGGATTTCTCAAGTTTACTCGGGGATTGGTTATAATAGTGGGTTTTATTTGCTTTATAGGCTGGATAGACATTATAACTATTAGTGAGATTGACAATCAATATTATATAAGTATTTCTGAAGACATGAGGCTAGGTAACAAACCTATTTTAAATGTTCATACATTTTTCATTATACTTGCAACAAAATTAGCTTTACTATCTGGCTTAGAGTGGTCTGTTGGTGTGAAAGATCATGATTATGAACATGATAAGCATTCAAAAAGAGAAAGGGGCGTAAGTTGATGATTACTTTTATATTAATAATATTAGTCGCATCTGTGATCGGTGTACAAATGGGAATATTTTCAGTATTAAAACAAAAGAACATCTCTAATTTAAGATCAGTCATATACTCATTTGGAATTTATATTATGCCTTTCCTAATTATTATCGCCCATATTCATTTATATAAGAATCGTTATTTACTTATACAAAATTTAGGTAGAAAACGGAACATGAGTCAAGAAGAACTGATAAGGTTTGGGGAAACTCTTAATAGTTTTCAATTCTTAATAGGTTCTATTTGGATTGGACTTAAAGACATTTTCACTTTAAAAGATAATCTAATAGTTTTAGTGCAAATGGCTAAAATATATGATAAAAAATATTCAAGTAAAAACACCAAGACTCTTTTAGAAAGAATCGGCATTATCGGTGTATTAAAAAAAATTATTGCATTAATGCGAGATGCGTTAGTAAGTCATGCTACCAATCAAGTATTCATATCGAAACATAAAGCCAAACATTCTTAATAACCTTCTCTTGTTTAAAGAGGGGGTTTCTTTTTTTTACCTTGAATCAGAACAAAAGTTCGCATATAATAAGAACAAACGTTCTGAAGGTGGTCTTATTATGAAAGGATTACTTAATCGTTCTGTGGAGAATAAGCAAAAAATCATTATCTTTTATATAGATATCAATAACAATGTTACGGAGCGTTATATCCGTGTGCTTGAAGTAAATGAAAAGAGTATACTGGCTTATTGTTACTACCGTAAAAAAGTGAGAACATTTAAGTTAGAAAATATCCTTTCAGCTGGATCAGTTCGGAAGAGAGCTATGTAAAAAATAAAGCCCCTCATAAGAGGGGAGGAAGGATAAACAGAAAGGGAACTCTAGGTATGGGAACTACTTACATTAAAATTATGTCCAACATAACACTTTTTATTCCCTGTTATTTGTTGGGCGATTTTTTCTCTTGAAAACAGAATGGATGTTCTTATATAATAATAGAAACAAATGTTCTTATTGGAGGTAATAATATGACTGCTGTGCCGAAACCACCTAAAGGTAAGAAGAAGTCGGCTAGTAACAGCCCGAAAATGACAGAAGATAAACTCTTGGAGATTTCTGAACGATTAGCTGACGCATTAGAATTTAAGAATGAGGTTACAATTACTACATATAGAAAAGGAAAGTACGAAAAATTTACAGGTATTATTGAAAGTGCAAACCCCGAAACGAAAATGATTACGTTTAATGTTGGTAATTTTGAACATCATAAGATCAGCGCAAATATTATTGTGGATATAGAATGAATGGTTAACCCCATCCTTGGTTGGATGGGGTTATTTTTTACTTATTTTATGGTAATATGTAGAAAAAAGGGGAGGATTGGTTTTAACTAATATGAAAAAAATATTTCTTATATTGATAATAGTGTTTATATTAAGTGCTTGTGGCAATGATCTAGTACATGAAGATATTAGGAATGATTATAAGCAAATCCAAGAAGTAGCTGACGAAGTGTATGAATCGGAAGAAGGTTCAAGCGAAAAGCAACAAAATCTGTATAACGATTTTTCTGACAAGTATATTATGGGGCAGTTCGAAGAAGAAAATGGAGATATATACAAAATGAATGACTTAGAAAAGGATTTAATTTACAAAGTACAAATTTTGTGGGGGGAAGCTATAACCAGTGAATTTAAAGAAGAACTATCGAGTGAAGATACATATGAAGAAACCAAAAAAGCGATTGACGAATATTTAAAACTTGATGAAATACCAGAAGATTTAAAAGGGAAGCACCCTACATATGAGTTAATAACTGGTTATCCAGATAAGTTTATTAAGGATACAAATGAGTTGTTTGATACTCTTGATTCGGAGATTAATAGCGAAGACCCAGTTTTTACAGAAAATGAGTACATACCACTTGAAAACTATATTAATAAATACAAGGGCGTTGACTTTGAGCATGACGGGAAATATTATCGCATAGATGAAGAATTGTGGGATATAGTAGATTTGTTTAAAGACATACAACTCGAAGTAGATGATGGCTATTTAAGGAATGAAACAATTGACGAGTTTAATATTCGGAAAGATACTTGGAAATAAAAAAGAAGGGCGTTAAAACCCTTCTTTATATATTTATCGTGACTAAAAAAGTGACGAACAGCTAATATTTATGTCACTTTTAATGAAGGAAGAAAAATCAAGATATATCAGTCTGTGCGCAAAACACTGTTATATCAACGTTTTAGAACTAAGCTAATTTATGACAAATCAAAGATACAAAAATGCCTCTATCGTCCATCCTAGGGAAGTATTTCGTGAAGCTGTCAAACGCTCTGCAGCCTCCATCATTGTTGTTCATAACCACCCTTCAGGGGACCCCACTCCTTCCCAAGAAGATATCCATGTAACGAGAAGATTGGTTGAATGTGGTAAAATGATAGGGATTGAATTAATCGATCATTTAGTGATTGGTGATCGAAAATATGTCTCTTTAAAAGAAAAAGGGTATATATAATTGTATGTCTACACGATGAGTATCCTTATTGTAAAGTTAAAAAATCGTTATATGCGAATTCACCATTTCCCATAAATACACAAAAATTAAATAAGACTACTGATGTTTCCATATGATTATACTTTTTTGAAGTTTTTTCTTTTGCATGGGTATGTTCATTGGATTTTTTCAACGTAAGAATAGTCGCCCTAGCTTAGGCTAAACAAAATATAGATGGATAGCGATGTTAGGAATTAGTAACGTGTGCAAAACAAAATGTGATGTGAAGCAAAAAGAGGTGGAGTGATCGTGGACATAAAAGATTTTTATTTTAAAGAGCAAGTATATGATTTAGACGATCTAATTAAAAATCCTAATGCTTATATTGGTGGATTTAATACCGAATCTCTCGTAACATTCATGAAAGCCAACAGAAAAAAATATATAGAAAGCGGAATTTTATTGATAGAAGGGGGAATCGCATTTACTTCAAGTTACAAGGAAATTGGCCAGTTGCCCATTTTTGATGATCTCCCTTCTTTATATGGTTATTACTTAAATGCGATGGAAGAATACTTGGAAGAAGGAATTGCTGCTTTTTATTATCCTAGTCAACCAATTGGTGTAAAACTAGAAAAATATGGAGGTAGTAAAACAAGATTAACGATAGATAATAATTCTTTAATTGTCAGCGAGGACGTTTTACTACAAGCTCTCGTTTATCATTCACAGCGCTTCTTTGATTTATTGGTAAAGCAGTTAAACCATAAAATGTATACGAATGAGCTTGTACAAATAGGAACAATTAAAAAGAGTATTTCAAAATTAATAATTTAACGTACTTCCGTAAGAAGTCTCCATCTTCAAGCGTGTGAAGGGCTTAGCCCAACGGTAAGGGGGGAGATGAATTTCGGTTGGGCGACAGCCCAAAGGCTTTTTTTCCTTTTTGTTCAAAGCACAACCCAACAGTGAATGATCGAAATTCAGCAAGTGCCTAATGAAAATATAAACTCTTGGAACAAGAGGGTTAGCTTGGTCCATTTTGACAGCTACCACAAGTGGCGATTATCCAAGACCCCCCCACTTCAAGCAACCCATAAGGTTGGTAAGTGATGGGAGTAGTTCACTTATTGTTTGCCTATTTCTGAAGGGAAGATGCATGAAATCAAAAAAAGCTCACATATGATATTTATAACACTATCTATTTTATAATTTTTTTCGTATAATTATATAGACGAATGATTGTTCAGCGCCATTTTTCAATTTAGATATGGAAAGTGGCGCTTGTTGAGCTTAGCATGAGTAGGAAAAACATGGTACAAGCAACCTTGTGTTTAAACCGGTACATAATCTATAAATAATGGTGTTGTGATATGTATCGCTGATCTTTTCGATGAAAATATTTTACTTTTTCATAGTGAAAAGAGATAATTGGAATCGATAAATTTTATTTTGCGAATAATGAATTGTTGTAATTCGTTACATATAACCACATGATTGTGATTTGGAAAGGAAGATCTTATTGGGATTATTTAATTTTTCTCAGGACTTAGGGATAGACTTGGGTACAGCTAATACATTAGTTTTTGTGAAAGGAAAAGGTGTTGTCGTAAGTGAGCCTTCTGTTGTAGCAAAAAATACGGCAACAGGCGATATTGAAGCGGTTGGAGGATCTGCTAGAAATATGATTGGGAGAACGCCTGGGAATATTTCTGTCATCCGTCCAATGAAAGATGGCGTAATTGCTGACTATGATACAACAGCGACAATGATGAAATATTATATTAAAAAGGCGATGAAAAATCGCTCTTATTTTGCTAAAAAGCCAAACGTAATGGTATGTGTACCTTCAGGTATTACAATGGTAGAAGAACGTGCTGTAATCGATGCAACAAAGCAAGCTGGTGCAAAAGAAGCCTATCCGATTTCCGAACCTTTTGCAGCAGCGATCGGTGCAGGGCTACCAGTATGGCAACCAACAGGCAGTATGATTGTTGACATCGGAGGTGGGACTACCGAAGTAGCAGTTATTTCTTTAGGGGGAGTCGTTACCAGTCAGTCCATTCGCACTGCTGGAGATGATATGGATGAAGCAATCACTAGCTATATTCGAAAGCAATACAGCTTGATGATTGGGGAAAGATCAGCGGAATCGATAAAGTTTGAAATAGCATCTGCGGGAAGTGATTCTCCTAAAGGTGAAATGGATATTCGCGGGAGAGATCTTTTAACGGGATTACCAAAAACGATCACGATTACTGCGGAAGAAATTGCTGATTCGTTAAAGGATACAGTAGATGCTATCGTTGAAGCAGTAAAGAGTACGTTAGAGAAAACACCTCCAGAGCTTGCGGCGGATATCATGGACCGTGGAATCGTCCTATCAGGTGGAGGTTCACTACTGAAAAACATAGATAAAGTCATTAGTGATGAGACAAAGATGCCTGTATTCATTACAGAAGACCCTTTAGAAAGTGTAGCGATTGGTACAGGTAAATCATTAGAATACATTCAGCATTTCCGTTCCCATCCGAATGTATCATCTCGTCCTAGTGTAGAATAAGTTGGTGTTTATATGTCTTTTTTACGTAAAAAACGTTTATTTATTTTATTAATCGGGTTTATTTTTTTCGTAGCATTAATTGGATTTTCTCTACGTGATAGAGAAAATCTGACGAATGTTGAAGAGTTTGTAAATGATACCGTTGGGTGGGCACAAGGTATTATTCATGCTCCAATAAATTTTATAACAGATATCATTGGAAATATTGATGACTTCAAAGATACGTACAATGAAAATCGCATACTCAAAGAGAAGTTAGCGGAATACAAAGGACTTATTTATGAAGTTCAAGAATTAAAAGAAGAGAACGAGGATTTAAGAAATACGCTGGATCTGAAGGATGATGACAACATTCGAGATTATACCCCAATCCAAGCTACGGTTATGTCAAGGTCACCGGAAAGATGGATTGAACAAGTAACAATTAATAAAGGATCCAATGATGGTGTAGAAGCAAATATGGCAGTAAGAACTCCTGAAGGTATGATCGGAAAAGTCCTTAAGGCATCTCCTAATACCTCAACAGTGCAATTGCTTACTGGTTTTGATCAATTTAATCGTATTTCGGGAAAAGTATCTAGAGGCGGAAAAGGTAAAGATAAAGATATTTTTGGCATGATTGAAGGATTTGACAAAGAAAGTAAAAGTCTCGTCTTTCGTATTATTGAAGAATCTGAAAAAGATTTAAAAGAAGGAGAGCTCGTTATCTCCTCTGGGATGGGCGGTGTATTCCCGTCTGGATTAGTAATTGGTACAGTGAAAGAGGTTGTACCGGATCAATATGGTTTAACCAAAACAGCACTGGTGGAGCCTGCTGCAAATATGTATGATATGAATCAAGTGATTGTGGTAGATCGTTCTGTTCAAGAAGATTTGAAGACAGATGAAGAGACGACGGAAGAGGAGGGCGAGTAATGAAACGTTTATACTTGCCTTTAATCCTATTCCTGCTCTTAGTATTAGAAGGTGTGGCGCTCGAATTATTGCCTGGTAATTTGCTTACAAGTGACTTGCTTATTGTTCCACATTGGGTACTTATTTTTTTAGTGTTTATTGCTATTTTTTATGATAAAGATCAAACGTATTTTTCCGTGTTGTATGCTTTACTATTTGGTCTCTTAATCGATATCGTATATACAGATGTATTAGGTGTCTATATGTTTTCTTATGCATTGATTATATATGCGGTACATGGTTTTAAAAAGTTGTTACATGGAAATATTTATGTTGCTATGTTGCTTGGTGTATGCGGGATTGCCCTGGCAGACGTTAGCATTCATCTGATATACACGGTTATAGGGAAAACGGATATGGTTTGGAAAGCTTATTTAATGCATCGAATGCTACCAACAATTGGATCTAATTTAGTATTTTTACTAATGCTGTATCCAATAGTTGTAAAAAAACTTACTACTTGGGGAAGAGAGCAATTAACAAAGAGTAATACAATATAAAAAATGGTTGCTCTAGATTCTCTTGTTATGTGAATGAGGTGAACGTGTGGTACAGGAAAAAAAACAATTGATTACAATGAAAGGCACGAAAGATGGACTTACACTGTTTATTGATGACACATGTTCGTTTGAAAAAGCTATTTTCGAACTCGATCATAAAATGAAGGAAAGCCGTCCAAAGCAGGATGAACCGATTGTTGCAGTGAGAGTTAAATTAGGTACCCGCTATCTACATGATGAGCAAATAGAACAGTTGAAACAAGTTATTGGTGCTAAAAATAGATTCACTATTCATTCTATTGAATCTGACGTTGTCCGACGTGAAGAGGCGCGTATGTGGCAGACGAATAGTGAGGTGAAAGCAATTAACCGTATTGTACGGTCAGGTCAAGTGCTACATGTTACCGGTGATCTCTTGCTTTTGGGTGATGTGAACCCCGGTGGAAAAGTAATCGCGACAGGTAATATTTACATAATGGGGAATTTACGAGGAATTGCTCATGCAGGAATTGATGGTGATAGAGAAGCATTCATAGCAGCATCTTTTATGAATCCAAGTCAGCTGCGAATTGCTGATTATATCAGTCGTGCTCCAGACTATGAATCTGATGGTGTGTATATGGAATGTGGTCTTGTAGATGAAGAGAAAGATAAAATTATAATTGATCGACTACAAGTACTTTCACATAGACGAAAAGAAATAAACAGATTCGAAAGGAGAATACAAAATGGGTGAAGCGATCGTTATTACATCTGGTAAAGGTGGAGTTGGTAAAACAACAACTACAGCCAATATAGGTACTGCATTAGCACTTATGGATAAGAAGGTTTGTTTAATAGATACAGATATCGGTCTAAGAAATCTCGATGTAGTGATGGGGCTCGAAAATAGAATCATTTACGATATTGTAGATGTTATTGAAGAGAGATGTAAGTTAAAACAAGCATTAATAAAAGATAAACGGTTTGATTATTTATCTGTACTTCCAGCTGCACAAACAAGTGATAAGTCTGCTGTTACGACAGAAGGCATGAAGAAAATAATCGCAGAGTTAAAACAAGAGTATGATTATATAATAATTGATTGTCCTGCTGGAATTGAACAAGGCTTTCAAAATGCGATTGTTGGTGCGGATAAAGCGATCGTTGTCACAACACCTGAGAAATCTAGTGTACGAGATGCAGATAGGATAATAGGATTATTAGAGAAAGAGGAGATGGCTGAGCCTCCACGATTAGTAATTAATCGAATTCGTAATCACATGATGAAAAGTGGGGATATGTTGGAAATAGATGAGGTCGTGCAGGTATTATCTATTGATTTAGTTGGAATTGTTATTGATGATGATGAAGTTATCAAGGCTTCCAATAAAGGAGAACCAGTAGCCTTTCAACCAACTACAAAGGCTTCTATAGCTTATCGAAATATTGCTCGAAGAATATTGGGAGAAACTGTCCCGTTACAGTCTCTAGATACTGAAAAAGGTATGATGCAAAAAGTGAAGAAGTTCTTTGGTATGCGCGCTTAATAATTGATTGGTGTTAGAATATCATTAAACCGAGAATTTCCATTCACAAATAGTAATGTTATTCTTTCATCGATATCTATAATATGGGATGCTTTCCTCGTGTACGGCCTTAGTTAACACTGCACATTAACTTTATGCTGAATTGCTTAATTTTTGGACTTGCAAGAGGCCAGCGTATTTCCTCTACTAGGTGTAACGGATCATTGTATGACTTCCTTTCGGTAGGAATTATCACATATCAAAAAAAGAACGATTCTGAACTACTATCTGGATATAACTTTGTATATTTGGATTATAGTTCAGAGTTTTTTTATCCCACATATAACTGGCAGTAGAACACCCACTTCAAGCAATAAAGTGAAATCAAAAATGGTAAGTGAGAGATAAACAAAATCCCCAACTGATTGGAGTTGCACTTTATTACTAGCATCTATATACTTTCTAACATATCTTGACTCATTGACTCATACACTTGTACAAATGCATGAGAAGGATTGTGAGGAATATGAGTAAAGGAATAAAAAAAGTGCGCCAATCAATTGAGCAACGTAAGAAGGCTCGAGGAGTTCCCTATTCAGGGAGTTCGAAAAAACAGTTTACTCCTCCTATCTTGCAGGAAGAGGAAAAACATGGCTATGCTCCAGTTATTTCTGATTCAGGAATGACAAGGGAGAGGCAGAATAGAATGGTATCGGGGTTTATGTTGAAAGGTATTCTTTCTGTATTGTTATTTTTGGGTGTTGCATTACTTTGGCAGATGGATTCACCAAGATTACAATCATCTAAAGAGTGGACAAGCAATGTATTAACAGAAGAGTTTCCTTTTGCGAAAGTGAATGTATGGTATCAAGATACTTTTGGCAGTCCTCTAGCATTTGTACCTGAAGAGAGTAAACAACAGGCAGAAGTTGCAGCTATGCCTGTAAATGGAAGTGTAGCAGAATCTTTCCAAACAAATGGAACGGGCATACGTATTGCACCTGAAGGACAAACAGAAGTTACGGCACTACAGGAAGGAATTGTTATCTTCGCTGGAAATGATCGTGAAACTAATAAAACCATTGTTGTTCAGCATCCAGATAGTAGTAAGACAACCTACGGACATTTAAGTAACATTGATGTTCATTTATATCAGCATGTTTCAGGTAATCAGAAGATTGGACAATTTACACCTAATGAAGAAAGTGACACGGTGTTTTTTTCAATAGAAAAGGACAATAATTACATTGACCCAGTACAGGTGATAAAAGTTGACGATGTCCAATAACTATCTACCTCATATTCATTTTCATCCAATACTATTAGTATTTATTATCATATCTTTTTTTACCGGAACATTTATGGAATTAGCTATCTTATTATTTATTGTTTTCTTTCATGAGATGGGTCATTTTATGATGGCTACTTTCTTTAAATGGCGGATTCGCAAGGTAATGCTCTGGGTCTTTGGTGGAGTGATGGATACGGATGAACACGGAAGTAAACCAATTCGAGAAGAGCTATTGGTCACCTGTGCTGGTCCGTTTCAGCACATCATTTTATTTATAGTTTTATTCCTCCTTGGAGATTTAGGAATGTTACCTCAAGCAGTGATGGATTTGTTTTTATATTATAATTCGATTATCCTTTTATTTAACTTGCTCCCGCTATGGCCATTAGATGGTGGGAAATTATTGTTTTTATGCTTATCGTCGTTAGTACCATATAAAAAGGCGTACTATGCAGTGATTATATTCTCAATGATTGCCAGCATCTTATTATTGCTCATCCAACTCATTACGCTACCGTTTACATTAAGTTCATTTTTTATATTTATCTTTTTATTTATGGAAAATAAAACGGAATGGAAACAAAGGTATTATGCATTTTTCCGATTCTTGCTAAAGCGTTACGAAGGGAAAAATCGTTTTGCTCGAAAGGTTTTGCCAATTCGTGTAAGCTCAGATCAATCATTATTGGAAGTGTTTTCACGATTTCATCGTGAGAAGCTGCATCCGATTTATATCATTTACCCAAATAACTATCGTCAATCTATTGACGAAGTCGCTTGTTTGCACAGTTATTTTAATGAAAAGCATTACGACAAAACAGTTGGAGAAATTGCTAGAAATTTAATATAAGCAAGTCGAATTTGCATGAGTTACTAAATTTCCATAACAAAGAGGCTGGGACAAAACACAAGTTCTTTACTCAAAATACGAATAATCATATTATCAATAGGGGTATCTTCGCCACACCGTGAAACTATACGCGCTTTTCCGCGGGCAGCTAACTTGGTAAAGAAAAACACGTTACCACGTGGATCTTCGGGCTCGTGCTGTTCCCGCCGGAGTCTCGCTTATTTCAGGTGCTAAATGATTGATTCTAATCAAAAAAAACGAATGATAATTAATTTCAAATAATTATCGTTCGTTTTTTATTGTTTCTTCATTCTTTTGTCTCAGCCTTTTTCACACATATAACTGTCAGTAATACCCCTACTTCAAGCAATAAAGTGAAACCAATATTGGTAATTGGGATCGACTGCCAGTGAGTGTCCGATTGGTTCAATTGACAATCAGTAGGAGATAAATAACCCCCACTGAATGTAGTTTCACTTTATCTATGTGATAAGCAAATATCTATCCTCGTCTTCCGCCTCTACCTCCACGCTTTGTATCCGTGTTACGTCTCAGGGTAGCTAAATTTTCTTCACTTGTCTTTAAGAATTTAGCCATTTTATCTTCAAAACTTTCTTTAGGTCTATATTTATTCCCTGAACGGAATCCATTAGAATTTCGTCCGCTACTAGGACGTGATGAACGTTGCTTGACAGGGCGTTCAATTGCCTTTTTGATAGATAATGCTACTTTACCATCGTTTTCACTAAGTATTTTAACTTCTACCTCGTCGTCAACTTTCAAATGGTCATTTACGTCTTTCACATAGCTATCTGCAACTTCGCTAATGTGAACAAGTCCTGTCTTACCATCTGGTAGTTCTACGAATGCTCCGAAATTAGTGATACCCGTTACTTTACCTTTTACTTTACTGCCTATTTCAATCGACAAAAAAGTTCCCCCTTATTCCTTTTAAAAGCAATTAATTATAACAAATTTCGAATTCAATTACAATGTAGCTATAGGTCTATTGTATGGAAATCATGGTTTTTTCACAAACAAAAGCTATCAGTAAGAAATATGAAATAGGTTATACTAGGATTGAACTCGTTATAAAAAAATAATACCTGCGGTAGTATGTTAAAAGAGAAGAGATCCATCATCGCTTTACTAAGTACGGAAGATGCTACTTCTTCAGTGAACGTATTACATTTAATGCCCAAATATACTATACGAGAGGGATTAATTATTATGAAAGTCAGAATACAATTTACCTATCAAACACCTATGGGAGCTAATACTAGCTTTCAGTCAGAAGAAATGAAAGCATTAGACGCTTTATTACTTGTAGACGACATGGAAAAAACTGGACGAGTGAAACAATTAACATTTATAGATACCCAAGATATTGCTTGGTCACAAAAGGAATTGAAACGTTATTTTGAAGAGATAGAAGAAGAGCCACACGATGTTTACATTTACTTTGATGGAGGGTTTGATCAGCAAAGAAAGAAATCTGGTCTGGGATGTGTGATTTATTATCAACAGAATGGGAAATCCTTTCGAATTCGAAAAAATGCAACTGTTGGAGAACTCGATTCAAACAATGAAACCGAGTATGCCGCACTTCATTTTGCATTAAAGGAATTGGAGTCACTCGACGCTCAACATTTACAGATAACCATTAGAGGAGATTCACAAGTTGTAATTAATCAGTTAAAGGGTGAATGGTCATGCTACGAAAAGACACTATCTGGCTGGGCTGGTCGTATTGAAACAAAATTAACGTATCAATCTATTGAACCACAATATGAACTTATTCCACGAAAGAATAATAATGAGGCAGATCAACTGGCTACACAAGCATTAGAAAATATTGAAATTTCTAGCAAGAAAGAAGTATAGCCATTTAGACAGAAAATAATAGTGATTAGAGAATTTCTTTGAAGGAGTATTACCAGTACAATACAATTTTGATTTGATCAACTGTTCACGTGTAAATTCATTATGCTTTAAATAAGAAAAATCTTCATTTTAGAAAAACTAAAGGCTGAGATTATGTTAAACTAATGCAGTATTAAATAAATTGTAATGAAGGTGTTTTTTTGAATAATCCACGAATTGGAATGGTAGGTTTAGGATCTATAGCCCAGAAAGCATATTTACCAATTCTTGCAAAAGAAACGGATTGGTCATTTGTTGGTGCATTTTCTCCCAATAAACAAAAACGAAAGCAAATCTGTGGTCAGTATCGTATTGGTGATTTTCATCGTATGGCAGAACTGGCAAATCAATGCGATGCTGTGTTAGTGCATAGCTCTACAGATTCGCATTATGAGGTTGTATCTGCGTTATTATCTAATGGTGTAGATGTTTATGTTGATAAACCATTAGCAGCATCAATGACGGAAGCTGAGAAATTAGTTGAATTAAGTAAGAAGTATAATAGAAAGCTAATGGTTGGATTTAATCGTCGTTTTGCACCAATGTATGTAGCCATAAAAGAGCTCGCAACGGATGCAGCTTCGATCCGAGTCGAAAAGCACAGATTGAACAGTATTGGTCCTGGAAATGTTGAATTTACTATGCTCGATGATTATCTTCACGTAGTCGACACAGTACGATGGCTTGGCTCTGATCGATTAGAGGTATTATACGGAGATATTCAGGTGAATAGGGAAAACCAGCTTCTCTATACGCAACACCTATTTAAATCTGGTAATCAACCAATGACGACAGCAATGCATAGGAGTGCAGGTGCAAATTTAGAGAAAATTGAGCTTATAGTAGATGGAGCAATTATACGTGTTAAGAATATGAATGTGACAGAAGTTGAAAAAGAAAATGCCGTGACTACTACTAGTGCATCATCTTGGGAATCCATCGTAAAACAAAGAGGGTTTGAGGATGCAGTAAGTCATTTTATAGATTGCGTCCGCCAAGATGAACAACCGGTAGTTGATGGGGAGGAAGGATTAAAATCACAGGCCCTACTTGATCAATTATTAAAATGAGCGTTTTCTTGCTCTGTAAGTGATCTATCCCACATATAACTGGCAGTAAGACTCCACTACAAGCAATAAAACGAAACCATTATTGATAAGTAGGGATCAACTGCTAGTTAATGTCCGATTGGTTCAGAGGCCTTTAGGTCAAACCCTTGTGGTGCTAACCATCGTGGGGATAAACAAACCTCCTTACGGATGGAAGTTTCACTTTATATTTAAAAAATCATCGATCATTAAGTAGAATGGAATGTTAAGTGGTGACAAAAGAGAATTCAACAGTTTGCTTTAGAAGTTCAATTGTTATCGTAGTTTAAACATTAAAACGACCTACTTTTCTATAAAGATTGTGCTCCTAAGGAGGTGTGATATGGATCAAGCAATAAACATAAAAGAAAAATTGACAAAGTTTAACGATTATTGGTCCCCAAAAGTGATTTCTGAGATGAATGACTATCAGTTTAAGCTAGTAAAAATCATAGGTGATTTTATATGGCATGATCACAAAGAAACAGATGAAGTGTTTATTGTCATAGATGGTGAGATGAAAATAGCTTTCCGTGATGGAGAAGTCCATCTTAGTAAGGGAGAAATGTACGTTATACCAAGAGGTGTCGAACATAAACCATTTGCTTCAGAGGAATGTCATGTAATGATTGTTGAGCCCAAGGGTGTTATAAATACTGGAGAAACAGTTTCACCATATACTGCTGAGAATGATGTATGGATATAACCGAAGTAGACATTAACAAAGTTGTAAGGAGAACAGATATGAAAATGGTTTTAAGTAGGGTTTCAACTTACTTGTTTGTAGTTGGATTAGCAGCCTATTTTTCTTTTTTATTTGGGATTGCTAATTTCTTGCTTATTGGTATAATAGCGTCCACTCTAGGTCTTATTGTCGCCTTTTTTGGTGAAAGAAGCATTTATAAAAAGATAGGTATTATAGGTAATGCGCTAATTATATTAATTGGTATTATATTTTCTATTGTAGTAATCGCTTTGTTTTGGAAATAATCGATTTAATCGCTTATATTCTATTACATTGACACAAAAATTGTCTCTGCCTCCTTGACAAATAACAAGCTATCATGATACCATTAATACGTTATTCATCGTAGCACCAGTGCTACAACCGCGCAGAACAGGTTGTAAACTCTTCGTTGAGTACCTGTATGGCGAGTCTGAGTTAATCAAGGAGGTGCAAGAAGTATGTACGCTATTATTGAAACAGGTGGTAAACAAATCAAAGTAGAAGAAGGTCAAGAAATCTACATTGAAAAAGTTGCTGCTGAACAGGATGAAGCTGTTACGTTTGAAAAAGTTCTTTTCGTAGGTGGAGATGACGTGAAAGTTGGAGCACCATATGTTGAAGGTGCGACAGTCACTGCAAAAGTTGCAAAGCACGGTCGTCAAAAGAAAGTAACTGTATTCAAATATAAACCAAAAAAGAATTACCATCGTAAACAAGGCCATCGTCAGCCGTATACGAAATTGGTAATTGACAAAATTAACGCATAAGGAATTTGCTGATGATTCGAGTAACTGTATTTCGTACAAATGAGCGCATTACAGCGTTTGAACTTTCTGGACATGCTGATAGTGGTCCTTATGGCTATGATCTTGTTTGTGCAGGAGTATCAGCTGTATCAATTGGAACGATTAATGCGGTTATGGCTTTATGCGAAGTAGACCTTATCATTGAACAAGGTCAAGATGGTGGTTATCTTCATGTAACCATACCTGCTTCCATTTCGGAAGAAAAAATGGAACAGATTCAGTTATTATTTGAAGGTATGATTATCTCGTTAACTTCGATTGAACAAGAATATAGTGATTTTATACAGATTGAAAGTAAATAAGGAGGTGCATAGCTATGTTACGTCTGGATTTGCAATTTTTCTCACAGAAAAAAGGTGCAGGTAGTACAAAAAACGGTCGTGATTCAGAATCAAAACGCCTAGGTTCAAAGCGTGCCGATGGTCAATTTGTAACTGGTGGATCAATTCTTTACCGTCAACGTGGAACGAAGATTTATCCAGGTGAAAACGTTGGTCGTGGTGGGGATGATACACTTTTCTCTAAAATTGATGGCGTTGTAAAATTTGAACGTTATGGTCGTAACCGTAAAAAAGTAAGTGTATACCCTGTTGCTCAAGAAGCATAAGGTAGAAGAAAAACTCCAGCCAGTTCGTTGGCTGGAGTTTTTTTGAATTTAAAATTTTCTTGTATTTAAAAGCATAATGACCTTTCTATCTTTTTCTGCTATACTTTTCAACAAATGGGAGGGTGAAACATGAAAGATAGGGATGTTATGGAACTTCTGCAGCATTATAGACATGACTTAATGAACCATTTACAAGTAATTCATGGCTATGCTTCGATGGGGAAAATAGAAAAAGTAAAGAAGAAAACGAATGATACAATCTCTCTTTATCAACAAGAGCGGAAGTTAATGCATCTTCAAGGAAATGAATTCTTTTTATGGATAATTCAATTCCAGCATATGTATGAAGACGTGCGATTAGTGTACCATATACATACAGAAAATAAGGATATTCATGAATCAGATAAGCAGTTAACGAGCCAATGTAAAAAAATCGTTAAGTTGATACAATCTATGAATGAAGGACTTGAATTAATAACTATTGAGCTACACATACAAGCAATACAAAATGATAAATTAGAAATTAGGTTCATGATCAGCGATCTAGAGGAAAAAAGAGAACTGTTAATTGAAGAGATAAGGCGCATGGAGGCTAAGTATGCTATGACGACTTTATACAAAGATGAGTGGTTGCAGTGTAGCTTCTCTGTACCATGTCATTGAATGAGGTGAAAAGATGTTTGTCGATCAGGTTAGTGTTTATGTTAAGGCTGGGGATGGAGGCAATGGTTTAGTTGCGTACCGAAGAGAAAAGTATGTTCCAAAAGGTGGACCAGCTGGAGGAGATGGCGGAAATGGAGCAGATATCATTTTTAAAGTTGATGAAGGATTAAATACCTTGATGGACTTTCGCTACAATCGTCATTTTAAAGGAAAACGTGGGGAGAACGGTATGAGTAAAAATCAGCATGGTCGGAATGCAGAACCGTTGATAGTTCCTGTCCCACCGGGTACAACGGTAACGGATGAAGAAACAGATGAAGTGATAGCTGATCTAACCGTTCATAATCAGCAGGCTGTAATCGTTAAAGGAGGTAGAGGTGGAAGGGGGAATTCAAGGTTTGCAACCCCTCGTAACCCAGCTCCAGATATGGCTGAAAATGGTGAGCCTGGACAAGAGCGTACAATTCGAGTGGAGTTAAAGCTGATAGCAGATGTAGGGTTAGTTGGTTTCCCAAGTGTAGGTAAATCCACCTTTCTATCCGTTGTAAGTGCTGCAAAGCCAAAAATAGCTGATTATCATTTTACGACACTTGCACCAAATCTTGGTGTCGTTGAAACGAGTGATCAGCGAAGTTTCGTCATGGCTGACCTACCAGGATTAATTGAAGGTGCTCATGAAGGGATTGGATTAGGGCATCAATTTTTAAGGCATGTGGAACGAACACGAGTAATTGTTCATGTGATTGATATGGCAGCAACTGAGGGGAGAGACCCATATCAGGACTTTGTAAAGATAAATGAAGAACTGCAAGAATATGATCAAAAACTCATGCAGCGCCCGCAAATTATTGCTGCAAATAAAATGGACATGCCTGGTGCAGTAGACAACTTAGAAAAATTTAAACAAGCTTTAAATGGAACATATCCGATTTATGAAATATCTGCGCTTACGAAAGCAGGGCTAAGAGATATTTTATTTGCAATAGCAGATATATTGGAGACCACTCCAAAAATTGTTGAGGAAGAGGATGAAAGCCGAGAAGAGGAGAAAGTCGTATATCGTTATCATCAGGAAGATGCGCCTTTTAAGATTACGAGAGATGATGATGGTGCTTACGTATTGTCTGGAGCAAAGATTGAGAAGTTATTTAAGATGACAGACTTTACACGTGACGAAGCAGTTCAACGCTTTTCTAGACAATTGCGTGGAATGGGTGTAGATGATGCTTTACGAAAACGTGGTGCAGAGGATGGAGATACCATTCGATTATTGGATTTTGAATTCGAATTTATTGAGTAAAACAAAAATATAAAAATAATTAAAGGCAAGTAGTGAATATCTGGTGAAATGGGAGCATTAAGGGGGATAACGGTTTGACAGCAAAGATAGGTTATTTAGGACCAAAAGGGACGTTTACAAAATTAGCGGTTGATACAGCTTTTAATGGGGAAACGAAGCATAGTTTTGATACGATACCAGAATGTATTGATGCAGTAGAAGCAGATGAAATTGATGTCGGAGTTGTGCCTTTAGAAAATGCTATTGAAGGTACAGTACAGTTGACTGTTGATTACTTGGTACACCAAGTAAGAATCCCGATTATGTCGGAAATCGTTGTGCCAATTCAACAGCATCTCCTTGTCTCTCCTGATTTTTCAGGTGCTTTAACAGACGTAGAAGAGGTACATTCACACAGTCATGCAATTGCTCAATGTCATCAATATCTTCATAAGCATTTAAGTCAAGCCAGGCTGTGCTATACGTCTTCAACTGGTAAAGCTGCACAAATGGTTAGTGAAACTAATAAACCAATCGCGGCTATAGGTAATAAACTAGCTGCAAAAACGTATGGACTTCGTATGATTCAGGAAGATATTCATGATTTTCCAAACAATCACACAAGGTTTGCCGTATTAAGTAAAAATAAAGCGTCTGTTCATATTAATCATTCCGTACAGTCAGAAAAAACGACGCTATTAATTACACTGCCTAGTGATTATGCTGGTGCGCTTCATCAGGTATTGTCTGCATTTTCATGGCGAAAGATGAATCTTTCCAAGATTGAATCTAGACCAATGAAAACAGGTCTTGGAAATTATTTTTTCATTATTGACGTGAACCAACCGTATGATGATGTTCTTTTTCCAGGCGTTCGAGGTGAATTAGAAGCATTGGGTTGCAAGGTAACTATGCTTGGAACTTATCCGGTTTATCAAATGGATGTATAAGGTAGCTGTAAAGTTACGCATCATTTGACGTTGTAACGATCGGACCTATGTTTTCTTATGACCATCTGCTTTTTATAAAAATAGCTACCTGCTTTTATAGTTGGGTGGCTATTTTTATGTTCATTGCAGTTATATGAGCTCTTCGGTGAACGACTGTTATAATAGCTAGTTAAATTAATCAACATTTAAACTTTTGTTGCATATGTTGGTATAGAGTAATTAGCCCAGATATGAAATGAAAGGAGTTTGATTAATTTTGAAGATACACATCGTACAAAAAGGGGATACACTTTGGGAAATTTCCCAGCAATATGGAGTAGATTTTGAAGAGCTAAAACAGCTTAACAGCCAAATTTCTAGTCCTGATATGATTATGCCTGGGATGAAGATAAAAATTCCAGGATCCACCAAAGCTGTGAAGCAGACACAAATGCAGCATAAGCCAAAAGAACAAGTGAAAACACCGTATAAAGATGTTTCTCCAAAGCCGTTACCTGTTATAAAAGAAGATGATAAGGAGAAACAAAAAATGATGAAGCCAGAAATGCCTGTACATCAAATGCCACCTATGCCGGCTCAACCAATGATGCAGATGCCGGTTATGGAGCAAGAATTCCAAAATTACACGACTATTAATTTTCCACAAATGCATATGCCAAAGCAACCTGAGCCAAAGCCTGCTAAGAAAGAGGAGCCTAAAAAAGAAAAACCTCATGTAAAACCAATGCCTCAACCGCAGGTACCTATGGTGCCATTATGCTGTTATGTGATGGATCCTTGTTATCCACCAGTACCATTTCAAATGATGGGGCCAGCTCCACAGGGATATTACGGCGCGCCACACCACGGTTACCCAATGCCACAAGTACAGGGTGCAATGTACGGCCAAGACAAAGATTGTGGATGTGGTGGTTCAGGTTCTCACGAAATGTATAGGAATCCAGAGTATCAAGTCCCGCCACAATCACAGCAACCAACTAGTCAATCACCTAACCTTTATCCACCTTTAGGGCAAGAAATGTACCAGTCTCCTCATCCAATGCCACCTGGTTATATGCCTTATGCAAATCTAAATAACCAGTCCGCTAATGGAAATTCTCAAGGTGAATAGAAAAATTAGAAGAGACGAAAGTTATTATCGTCTCTCTTCTTTTTTGTCCCAAGTAGGTGGTATAGAAGTTAAAGCTATTCAGAAAATAAAAAAATCTACAGTATACCTTGTTAAAACTAGTAATCAGAAGCTAATTTTAAAAAAGCATTCTAACAAAGGGAATGTTTTAAAGCAATGGGGGTTTTTTGAAAAAGTTAATAGTCCGTTCATTAATTCGTTTTCTCATTTCCCAAATGGCAAGCTATACCTTGAAGAAGATGAAGGAGTTTGGACCATAGCAGCATACATTATTGGCGAAAAGTTACATTACAAAAATGAGCAGGATCGAATAAAAGCGGTTTATTGTTTGAAACAATTTCATAAAACAGCACGTAATATTCATGTGAATTCAAGATATTTAAATACTACACCTTATTTACATCGGTGGTACCACCGGTTCCATTTATTTAAAGAAACGAAGCCCATATTTGAAGCATACAATTATAGGGAACTTTATACGGATATCGTGAAGACAACAACGCTTCACTTAAAGCGCATTACCCAATTTCCTTGGCAGATTTACGAAGAGGATGCTAAGCATAAAGGTCTCTGGATTCATGGTGACGTCGCAGGACATAATTTTATCAATAATAATAATCAGCATACAACATTAATTGACTTTGATTTACTACAAAATACAGCACCGTTGTATGATTATATTCAGCTTGGTCAGCGGTTTTTACCCTATCTAAATTGGGATATAAATAAATTGTTGGCATACGAAATGATAGCTCAGCAGGATCAGAAAGCATGGTTGAATGCGATTTGTATACCAGTAGATATGATGCGTGAATGGCTTCATTTTCTAAAGAGAAATAAAAATGATAATCCGATATCCGAACTTGTTCGCATGCAAGATTCTTGGGAGAAGCGACAATATTTTTTCAATGATATGAAAATAATGCTAAAATAAATATGGAGGATCAATTTAGCAAGGAGCGATACGAATGGAAAAAGAAGTGAATCAAATAGTTGAATGGCTACGTGACCAAGTAAAATCTGCAGGTGTAGACGGATTATTAGTAGGAATTAGTGGTGGGATTGATTCAGCTGTTGTTGCGCATTTAATTAAACGTGCTTGTCCTAATAATTCCTTAGGAGTACTTATGCCAATTAATACAAGTGAAGTGAATATGCAGGATGCTAGAGCAGTTACGGAAAGCTGTAATTTAAACTCTATCACAGTAGATTTAACGGAAGCTCGTGAAGCAATGTATTGTAATATCAAAAAAGAATTGAAGGAAAATAAGACATATCAAGAAGACAATACCCGGCTTGCTCAAGCCAATTTAAGTGCTAGGTTACGTATGAGTACATTGTACACTGTCGCAACACATCATAATTATCTTGTCGTTGGAACGGATAACGCAGCAGAATGGTATACAGGCTATTTTACAAAATATGGTGATGGTGGTGTCGATATTTTACCAATCGTTGAATTTACGAAGGGGGAAGTGAAGGAATTAGCAGCATATCTAGGTATTCCTCAATCAGTGCTTGATAAGCAACCGAGTGCAGATTTATGGGAAGGTCAAACAGATGAGAAAGAGATGGGTACTTCCTATGCCAAGATTGATGCTTTTATCAAAGGTGAGTCTATTCCTGAACAAGATAAATCAACTATTTTAGCTATGCATAAACGAACAGCTCATAAAAGGGATCCGTTACCACAATTCAAAAGAAATTAGTAATTTTTCCTTAAATTAACTGTGTAAAAATACCTTCCTTATCCAAACTATTAATAAGGGAGGTATTCCTATGTGGACAAAGAAAGCATTTATAATAGCTGCTTTTTTCACGATGGTTGCTTGTGCGAATGACAATGGTGCAAACGAAGATGCGCAGCGAGAAATAGATAGAAAAAATACACAGCCTATTCACTATGAGACGAATCAAGAGAAAAAAGAACGTTTACATGTCCGTGACCAGACTATTGGAGAAAAAGGTGGATATCCGCAGACTCACCAAGATAAAGCAAATGATGCAAACAATAAAAATGGGTACACTGATGTATTTACGAATGAAGAAGCGCAAATGATTGCAGAAACGCTGCAAAATAAACGTGAAATTGTACAAGCGCAGGTGGCGTCAACGGACGATCGCATTATTGTTGGTGTGATTTTACAAGCGCATGCCAAACAAAAAGATTCTGTCCAGCAAATTAAAAAAGAAGTAAAAAAGCTAGTGCCAAATACGGATAAACAGATTATTGTATATACAGATGATATCCATTGGGATCGTATGAAAAACCTCGATGCAAGGCTGAAGGCCAAAAATAATGGAGATAAAATTGAACAATATATCAATGAATTTATTAACAATAATAATTGAGGCTGAGACAAACGTAATTAAGAAGCAATAAAAAAAGAACAATAAGGTACCGACCCCCTGAAGTTAGAGTAAAAAATCTAATTTCAGGGCGTGTTTTTGTGGCTAAATATAGTGAAGAATTTAAAGGGAAGGTTGTCACCGAGTATATAGATGGGCGTGTTGAGCCACGTCCAGATCCAGCGGCCAGAAACGAGGTGACTTCACGAATCGCCCTACGTTTCTAAATTGGCGCTTGCGCTTTAGTTCTTAGAATAATTAATATAGCAACTGAAATATCCTTGAAAAGAAGAACGCTTTTTCAGTGTGTGATGTATCGCTAACGAAGCCTTCCTTATCTAGCGGGAACAGCACGAGTCAGAAGACTCACTTGGTAACGTGTTTTTCTTTACCAAGTTAGCTGAGTCCGTGCTCGCGGAAAGCAAGTATATTTTCATGGTACATCGATGATATTCCTGTTAATAACATGATTATTCATATTTTGAGTAATGAAGTTGTGTTTTGTCTCCACCTTTTTCTTTTGTCAAAACCTTTAAGAAAGCCTATTTTTTTGTTATAGTAATAAAGGAAAATTCTAGAGAGGAGAATGTCCTCATGGCTGGTCATTCTAAATGGAAAAATATTCAAAGACGTAAAAATGCACAAGACGCAAAAAAAGGAAAAATCTTTATGCGTCATGCAAAAGATATTTATACGGCTGCTAAACAGGGTGGCGGTGATCTGTCAACGAATGCTAGTCTTCGGTTAGCAGTAGATAAAGCAAAAGCAGATAATATGCCGAATGATAATATAGATCGAGCAATTAAAAAAGCTACAGGTACTTTAGATGGTGCTAGTTTTGAAGAGATCACATATGAAGGCTATGGCCCTGGTGGAGTAGCGGTCATTGTCAATGTATTAACAGATAATAAAAACAGAACAGCAGCAGATATACGTCATGCTTTTAAAAAGCATAATGGTAACCTAGGAGAAAATGGTAGTGTGTCATTTATGTTTGATCGTAAAGGGTATATTGTTATCTCGAATGAAGACGGATCGATTGATGAGGATGAATTAACACTGGAAGCATTAGAAGGAGGAGCTGAAGATATAAGTAGCGAAGAAGATGCTTACGAAATATTTACATCTCCAGAAGAATTCCAAGCTGTTGTTGCTCATTTGCAGGAATCGGGCTTTCAAATTGCTGATTCCGAAGTAACATTAATTCCGCAGACATACAGCTCTTTAGCAGAGAATGATGAATCAAATATGTTAAATCTAATTGAAACGTTAGAAGAAAATGAAGATGTTCAAGACATTCATCATAATCTGGAAGTTACAGACTAAGAATTAAAACTTCTATTTCTTTACGAAGGAATAGAAGTTTATTCATTTATAGCTACTTATGATAAAATGAATGAAGAGAAGGAGTAGGATAAATGATAGCTTATATTAAAGGAATACTTACATATATACAAGATGATTCAATAATTGTTGATGTTCAAGGGGTTGGTTACGAGATCATATGTGCGAATCCTTTTGTATTTCAGTCTTTTGAACATAATGAAGTATTTGTTTATACATATCATCATGTTCGAGAAGATACACAATTATTATATGGGTTTAAGAACGAAGAAGAGAAATATCTATTTACTAAGCTAATCTCGGTGTCAGGAATTGGACCAAAAGGTGCATTAGCGATTTTAGCTTCGGTTGATGTGGCTGGATTTGCAGCTGCAATCGAAAGAGAAGACGATGCATTTTTAACCAGCTTTCCAGGAATCGGTAAGAAAACGGCGCGTCAAATTATTTTGGACTTAAAAGGAAAGTTAACGGTTGCTGTCGATTATAGCTCTGCAACCGAGTCGGCCTTCAAGCAAAATAAGAATGAAATGCTTGTACAAGAAGCACAGGAAGCTTTGAAAGCACTGGGGTATACAGAAAAAGAAATAAAAACGGTTATACCAACATTACAAAAAGAAAATACGTTGAATACAGACGAATTAATCCGAAAAGCTTTGGGATTACTAATGAAATAGTAGAGGAGGGAGATAATAATGGAAGAACGTGTAGTCACTGGAGAGTTTCAAGAGGAAGATTCCTCTGTCGAGCTGAATCTTCGTCCAACTACGTTATCACAGTATATTGGTCAGCAGAAAGTAAAGGAAAATTTAAGTATATTTATTCAAGCTGCAAAGATGCGAGAAGAGCCTCTCGATCATGTACTACTATATGGACCACCAGGGTTGGGAAAGACAACGCTTGCTGCTATCATCGCAAATGAGATGGGTGTTCAATTTCGATCCACATCTGGACCAGCAATTGAACGGGCAGGAGATCTTGCTGCTATATTATCATCATTAGAACCTGGGGACGTATTGTTTATCGATGAAATTCACCGACTTCCTCGCTCTGTCGAGGAAGTATTATATCCTGCCATGGAAGATTTTTTTCTCGATATTGTTATTGGAACTGGACCAAGTGCTCGTTCTGTAAGAATTGATTTACCTCCTTTTACGTTAGTCGGAGCTACGACTAGAGCTGGGCTATTATCCGCACCGTTACGCGACCGTTTTGGTGTATTAAGTAGACTTGAATTTTACGAGGCAAAGGATCTGTGTGCAATTATTGAACGAACAGCTGAAATATTTAACACATCCATATCGCAAGCCGCAGCTGTTGAAGTTGCTCGACGTTCTAGAGGAACGCCGAGGATTGCTAATCGCTTACTAAAGCGAATCCGTGATATTTCCCAAGTTAAAGGGGAAGAGGAAATTAGCATTGATACGACAGGTGAAGCTTTAGAAATGCTACAAGTAGACAAAGAAGGATTAGATCATATTGATCATAAGCTTTTAAAGGGAATCATTCATAGCTTTCAAGGAGGACCAGTAGGCTTAGATACAATTGCTGCAACAATTGGAGAAGAATCACAAACGATTGAAGATGTATATGAGCCATACTTATTACAAATTGGTTTCATTCAGCGAACTCCTCGGGGAAGAGTCGCAACACCAAAGGCTTACGAACACTTTGGTCTGAAGGTAGCGGATGAAAATGAACATCGGTAAACTATTTATTCTGCTTGGTTTACTCTTCCTTGTCATTGGAATTATTTGGACCATTATTGGTAAATTACCAGGTGATATTACGATTAAAAAGGGGAATTTTGTTTTTCATTTCCCAATCGTAACTTCTATAGCAGTCAGTATTATACTAACACTTTTATTTTACATCTTTGGCAAGTTTCGCTAAACATAGGTAAGGAGATTAAGGATGAATATTGATGAGTTTGATTTTGATTTACCAGAAGAACTGATAGCACAGACACCATTGAAAGATCGATCAGCTTCAAGGCTACTGGTATTAGATAGGCAAAGTGGAGATATAGAGCATCAACAGTTTATAGATATCAAAAACTATTTTAAAAAAGGAGATTGCTTGGTATTAAATGATACACGAGTACTGCCTGCACGTTTACATGGTATGAAAGAAGAGACTGGAGCAAGTGTAGAAATTTTGCTATTACATCAAACAGATAACGATGCTTGGGAAGTACTGGCAAAGCCAGCTAAAAAAGTAAAAATAGGAACGGAGATCATTTTTGGTGACGGACAACTGAAAGCTACGTGTACGGGATTAAAGGATCATGGTGGCCGAATTGTTGAATTTACCTATGAGGGGATCTTCTATGAAGTACTGGAGGGCTTAGGAGAAATGCCCTTGCCGCCATATATTAAAGAACAATTGCCAGATCAGGAGAAGGAAAGGTATCAGACTGTGTACGCAAAGGAGGAAGGATCAGCTGCTGCACCAACGGCAGGATTACATTTTACAAAAGAATTGTTAGATGAGTTGCAAGAAATGGGAGTTATTATAACTTTTATTACCTTACACGTAGGGTTAGGTACTTTCCGACCAGTTAGCGTAGATAATGTTGAAGAACATAAAATGCATGCTGAGTTTTATCATATGACTAAAGAAACAGCAGATATTCTTAATCATGTAAAAGAAAGTAACGGAAGAATTATTTCCGTTGGTACTACCTCTACAAGAACATTAGAAACAATTGCTAGAGATAACAGTGGTGTATTCACGGAAACAAGTGGGTGGACAGATATATTTATATATCCACCTTATGAATTTAAAGCCATAAATGGTTTAATTACAAACTTTCATTTGCCAAAATCTACGCTAATTATGCTGATTAGCGCATTTGCCGATAAAAATAAAGTCTTAAAAGCATACCAAGAAGCGGTAGATCAAAGATATCGATTTTTTAGCTTTGGTGATGCCATGTTAATTATATAAACTAAAAGGAAGAATATTATATGACACCTATCACATATGAATTAATTAAAACTTGTAAACAAACAGGTGCTAGACTTGGACGAGTCCATACACCACATGGATCATTTGATACACCAGCCTTTATGCCTGTTGGAACATTAGCAACTGTTAAGACAATGAGCCCAGAAGAATTAAAAGATATGAATGCAAATATCATTTTATCAAATACGTATCATCTATGGCTTCGTCCTGGTCATGATATTGTAAAGGAAGCAGGGGGACTACATCGCTTTATGAATTGGGATGGAGCAATCCTAACCGATTCTGGTGGATTTCAAGTTTTTAGCTTGAGTGATATGCGTAAAATCACAGAAGAGGGTGTTCATTTTCGCAATCATTTAAGTGGTGAGAAACTCTTTTTATCACCTGAGAAGGCTATAAATATACAAAATGACCTTGGTTCTGATATAATGATGGCGTTTGATGAATGTCCACCATATCCTGCGGAGCACAGTTATATGAAGGATTCTGTGGAGCGAACCTCCCGATGGGCAGAGAGATGTCTAGCTGCACATCAACGAAAAAAGGATCAAGGATTATTTGGTATTATTCAGGGTGGAGAGTATGAAGGTCTGCGTAGACAAAGTGCGGAAGATCTTGTTTCACTTGATTTCCCAGGCTATGCTATAGGTGGGTTATCTGTTGGGGAACCGAAGGACGTAATGAATCGGGTGCTTGAGTTTACTACACCATTAATGCCAACTAATAAACCTAGGTATTTAATGGGGGTTGGATCTCCAGACTCTTTAATTGATGGTGCGTTACGAGGAATTGACATGTTTGATTGTGTGCTCCCTACGAGAATTGCTAGAAATGGGACCTGCATGACGTCAAATGGACGATTAGTAGTAAGAAATGCGAAGTATGCACGTGATTTTAATCCAATTGATGAAAATTGTGATTGCCATGTGTGTAAAAATTATACGCGCGCTTATATCCGACATTTAATTAAGTGTAATGAAACATTCGGATTTAGGCTTACTACTTATCATAATCTCTATTTTCTGTTAAAATTAATGAAGCAAGTACGAACAGCTATAAGCGAAGATCGACTTGGCTCATTTAAAGAAGAATTCTTTGAACAATACGGTTTCAATAAACCCGACGCAAGGAATTTCTAATAATTTGAAAGGAGGAATTCAATAATGGAAATGCTTGTTTCTTTATTACCTATTATCCTGATGTTTGTTATTTTCTACTTCTTGCTAATACGTCCTCAGCAAAAACGTCAAAAGCAAGTGAGACAAATGCAGTCAGACTTACAAAAGGGAGACACGGTAATTACAATTGGTGGCTTTCATGGTGAGATTCACGCTATGGATGAAAACACAGTAGTTATTCAAGGCGGTGACGGTTCAAAGCTTACGTATGACCGTTCTGCGATTCGTGAAGTAAAACAATAAGACTAGCCTATAAACTCGTCGGGTAAGCAATAGACAAAGTGTCTGTTGCTTATACCATGAGAAATGTAGAAAGTAAAATGGATACATAATATAAAGGACAGCACACCGTGATAAATGTTTGGTGTGCTGTCCTTTACTTATCGGGAAGTATTCTTTTTAAGCTTAGATATAAGCCGTTTCTTGAAAAATGGATTGTTTATAATGCCTGTTATTAAAGACAACAGCATTCATGCGACAGGATAATGGCAAAAGTAAATCCGCTTGGACTTATTATCAAAACGGATGTACTTGTCTCAACGAAATTAGTTTTCAGTTGGCTGTGGTCCAACGATATTAACACCAACCGACCCACCGAGCAAAGCTGCTGCAATATACCCCATATGATGTAGCGACTGTTCTAATGTAAATCCTTGTTGATAGCCTAAGTATTGAACTAGAAAAATGAATAGCGTGAAACCAACACCGGTGACAGATCCGATCATCCATCCTTTTTCCTTTCCTTTCATTCCGGCAGCCATCCCACCAATAAAGAGCGAGAGCAAACCAATAATGAGAGTAACCCACGATAACGTAGGTTCATTAAATGAGGTAAATCGAAGTAATAAAGCCAAAATAAAGCTAGCTACCAGTATTAAGCCTAATACGGTAATCCATCCGTATAATAATGCTGTAACATGTTGTTTGTGCACCCTGATCTCTCCTTTCAAGATTGTCCACTTAATTAATCGTATTCATAAACAAAAAATAATAGACGAAAAATATTTTGTTATTTTCTAACATATAGTGTATTAAGGCGTGTAAAAGTGGAAGAAAGGAAAGCAGGTGTAAGATGGAAATTATTCTTGCTACAATCATATTTATTATTTGTTATATATTTATCATGACTGAAAAGGTGAATCGTGCTGTTGTAACAATGACTGGTGGAACATTATTATTACTTACAGGTATATATACAACGGAAAAAATGCTTGTCGATTATATTGACTGGAATACGATTGCTCTTTTATTTTCAATGATGGTATTGATTGCAATTACAGAGAAGACCGGTCTATTCTCTTATATTGCGATTCGATTTGCTCAGCGCGTAAAAGGAGCGCCAATTCCATTGCTAATTGGAGCTAGCATACTAACTGGAATAGGTTCAGCTATGTTAGATAATGTAACGACTGTATTAATTTTTGTGCCTATTATCCTTAAAATCACTAAACTATTGAAACTTCCTGCGTTTCCATATCTTGTTACAATTATATTTAGCTCTAACATAGGTGGTGCAGCAACATTGATAGGTGATCCACCAAACATTATGATTGGACAAGCAGTTGAGCACTTAACCTTCTCTTCTTTTCTCATTCATGTCGCTCCAGTTGCAATCATACTGTTTGTCATTATGTTAGTATTGGTTTCTTTTTTGTTTCGAAATACATTAAAACGAAAGTCAATAGAAATTGAAGAATTAGTAAAGATTAATGCGGCATCGTATTTGAATAAAACACCAATGCTTTATCAATCGATCACAGTTCTTATACTAACGATTTCCGGGTTTTTATTTCATGCATTTCTTCATGTTGAATTAACAGCAATTGCTTTATCTGGAGCGATATTATTATTGCTTCTTACAGAGAAGGAGCTAGCTACAGAGCAAATTTTTGAAAAAGTGGAATGGGTAACACTCTTCTTCTTTATTGGTTTGTTTACACTTGTTGGTGGTCTGGAAGAGGTAGGGGTTATAGATGAATTAGCAAGAGCAATTGTCGTTTCAACGGATGGTGATTATGTAAAAACTACATTACTAATCCTATGGATATCAGGATTATTTTCTGGTGTGGTTGACAATATTCCGTTTGTAGCGGCTATGATACCGGTTGTTCAAGAATTTGAGAGTTATGGAATGGTTTATCTAGATCCAATATGGTGGTCACTAGCATTAGGAGCATGTCTGGGAGGTAATGCAACACTTGTAGGTGCTTCCGCCAATGTAGTTGTTGCAGGATTAGCTGAAGGTGCTAAACAAAAAATACCATTTATTCGCTTTTTATTATATGGGTTCCCGTTAGTCATTATCTCGCTTATTATTGCAACCATATATATTTATTTACGTTATCTAATCCCTTATATGGATCAAGTATAAGCATATTTATTCATTAAATTGATCCTAACAACTAATTACATTAATTATGAAACTTTTTAGATAATTATTCGTATAAACAAATAAAGCTATGATATGGGAGGATAACGGTGAAAAATATAGGCTTGATTATTATAACATTATGTGTGATCTTCGGTGCGAATTGGGGAATTGCTTCTATGTTTGATGCTGAATGGATTGAATTTTCCTTTTTGATTGGATTAGTATTTGTTGTGATTATTTGGTTCTTTACTTCATCAGGGGGGTATACTACAAATCTGGTGCGGATGAGTGTTCAATCGCAGACAGGAATGAAAATGGAAGAGGAGAAAAAGCAATTTACCCCCTCTATCGTTTTTTATACCGCAGTTGGTTATTTGGTGATTTCAGTTATCGTGACAATCTATTATTATAAGGATTATTTTATCTCAAGTTAACTAACTTTACTGATTTTTTTCATTTATCAACCATAGTCAATCTGTCTTAGAGCAATAAAGTAAAAGCCGAACTTCAATCAGTTTGGCTTTTATGGGTTCTAAGCTATTTGTTGTGGTTATGGTAAGCTTCATGCAGCGAAGGGAATATACAGAGCTTCCACTAAGGAGAAAAAGTACTAGGCAAACTCAGAGGCGAACCAACTCTTTCTGAATCGTTTTCCTTAACGCTGCACAAGCACTCACGTCACCAAATATTTACATACAACGATGCTTTTGAGCTTTTCCTTGTAAGTTAAGAAAGTATAAAATCAGTGCAATGACTGCGTTAAGCCAAGTAGTTATTTTGAAATGTTAGATGTATATTGGCAATGCTCCGACTAATTACTTCGCTTTCCGCGGGCACGGCCTCAACTAACTTTGCAAAGAAGAACACGTTGCAAAGTGGATTTTCGGCTCGCGCTAATCCCGCAGGAGTCTACGTAATTCGTCTCCGCTATGAGAAGGTGCAACAATTCTTGTCATAAGTAATAGGTTGACTTTTTTTACAATGGGTAAAGTGAAAATCGTTATCCGTGAGTATAAAAGCAGCTGTGTTACTTCATGCTAGCGTTGTAGAGCCTGATAATAGCGAAGGCCGGCTACTTCAACTCCTGTGGGAAATGTTTGACCTGAAGATCCACTTTTTTGAGCGGGTTTTGCTAAAAAAGTTAGCTGAAGGACAAACCCCACGGAAAGGGAAGTGGGCAGCCGGAGTGGTGGTCAAGCAAGCAGTAGCTATTATTCCATAATAGCTACTATAGGAAGCGTAGATCTGAGCATTTAGTGATAAGGACTGAGCGAATTTTGCTCAGTTTTTTTACTGTTATTTATCTTCTTTTCAGACGAGAAATTGATGTCCTATCCTCAAGATTATATCCATTTTTGTATGAATGGAATCTGCTTTAGCTCCTCTTTTGTTATAAATCTTAATAGAAACAGAAATAATACGTATATACCTGTTAGTAACAACAATAATGAAATAAATATGATAATGCCTGGATTTATATTTTCATAAATACTTTTTATAATTTGCCCTACTCCCCACGTCATTGCTAAGAGAGCAATCATTTTTACAATATCCTTCCATGGTATGCCAAAACCTATTGCTTTATATAATGAACCGAGATGTAAAAGTGTGATAAGCACGACACTTAGTGCGATTGCAATAGCTACACCCATAATACCGAAGCTGGGATTGGAAGCCAGAAAGAATAAAGCAATGAATTTACAAGCATTTCCGATAAAACTGTTCCACATGGCTGGTCTTGCTAAATCTAAAGCTTGTAGTGCTGCTTGTAAAGGAGCTTGTATATAAAGTAAAATAAAAAATGGCGCCATTAGTAGAACGAATCTGCTTGCATCCCCACTTCCGTACATATATGTTAAAATAGGAACAGAAAAAAGTGATAGTACAATGGTTGCAATTGCGCCTGAAGCAAATGATAAACGGATGGATTGATGGATACGATAATGGATTAGCGTATGATTATTTGTTGCCTCTGCCTCGGAAATCGATGGTACTAACGCAACTGACAGGGAATGCGTTATGAAGGTAGGGAGAAACAATAATGGAAGTACATAACCAGTTAATTCTCCATACTGTCTAGTAGCTAATGTACTTGATATACCAGCGATCGCTAAGCTTTGCGCTACTAATATTGGTTCAAGAAAATTCGAGAAAGAAGCAATGAGTCGACTACCAGTACTAGGTAGTGCAATAGAAAATAACTCTTTTAATGTATTTTTACTAGAAGTTAAATACGTGAAAAATCGAGTACGGATTTTTATACGCTTTTTTAAATTAAACATTTTGACCATATAAAGCAAGGAAACAAATTCTCCAAGAATAATACTAAACATGGCACCTGCTGCTGCGTATTCTAATCCGTAAGGGAGAAGTAATTTTACAAATAAGGCAACACAAGCAATTCGAACAATTTGTTCAATCACTTGGGCATAGCTTTGTGGCTTCATGTTCTGTTTTCCTTGGAAATATCCTCTGAGAACTGAGGAAATGGCAATGATCGGTATAATAGGACTAATCGCTAATAATGGATAAAGTGTACGTTCATCTGTTAACAAAGTGGATGCTATAAAAGGCGTTGCTACAATCATTGCCGTGGTAAAAATAATGCTTGAAATCCCTGTTACAACGAGAGATACAATTAGAATTTTTTTAATTTTGGCGTGATCACCACGAGCTTCTGCTTCTGCAATTCTTTTTGATATTGCAACAGGCAATCCAAGCTGTGTAAGTGTAATGACAAGAAAAAAGGTTGGGAGAGCCATCATATAGAGACCAACGCCTTCTTCTCCCATAAGTCGTGCTACAACAATTCGATTAATAAAGCCTAGAAAACGAGTAATCATGCCAGCTAGTATCAAAATGAGCGTACCTTGTAAAAATGTTTGTTTGGTCATTCTGTCGACCTGCCTTCTCAAAAAATAAAATTTCATATACAATGATATATATGCTACTAAATGGGCCAAGCATGACAAGTTGCTCAATTTTTACTACTCCGAATAAGGAGGGATTGTTTTGGAAATTGTACAAACTGTATCAGAATGGAAAGCAATGGTTATACCAGCATTAGAGAGTAAGGCAAAGGAATTTCACTTAATGGGATATGAACGAGCATCGACAGAGGATGTTTGGGCTTGTCTTGTACAAAAAGTATGGAAGGGAGATCCAGAAAAGCGTATATATGAAGTAGTGCAGGATATTTTTCATTTAACAACTGCTACGTATATAAGTTATCTGACAATTTCTGCCTACCAGAGTGACGATTTAATGGCATCGATAGCAGCCGTCACAAATGACCCTAGCGAATAATGAGAAAATACATAAATTGTAACTCAATAAAGAATACACTTTACACGCAGTTTAATGATTCGATATCAGATAAAGGCGGACATTCTATGTTAAGAAGAACGTCTTGGTAACCTGCATGTTGCAGTATAGAAAAACAGACGTAATTTGTTTTCAGCCGATGACTGAAATAAATGATTCCTACCAAGAGGAAAATGAAGTAAGGGAAGCAGTTCTGTTTATAAGATGCGGGATAAAAGGGAGGACAATTATTAATGAAAAGTAGAGGCAGAATTGTTGCCTTTTTTCTAATCGTGCTTGTATTTGCAGGTTTGATTGGATCAACGGTTACAGGAATTACAAAGGATATTAAATTGGGATTAGATTTACAAGGTGGATTTGAGGTTCTATATGAGGTTGAACCGGTAGATAAAGATCAACAGGTTGATAGAAGGTTATTGGAATCGACCGTAGAGATGTTGAACGACCGTGTGAATCGATTAGGTATTAGTGAGGCTAGTATTGATATTGAGGGCGAGGATAGAATACGTGTTCAATTAGCTGGCGTAGAGGACCAGTCAGAAGCACGGGATCTTTTATCAACAACAGCACAATTATCGTTTCGCGATGTAAACGATAAGGAATTATTAGATGGAACAGATGTTAAAGAAGGATCAGCAAAACAGGATTTTGATCCTAATAGTAATCAACCGATTGTTTCATTACAGCTTAAGGATGCGAAAAAATTTGGTGATGTTACAAGTCAAATAAAGGATATGGAAAATCCGGATACGCCATATGATGATAACCTTCTTGTAATTTGGATGGATTATAAGGAAGGCGATTCATATGCAGCAGAGTATTCTAAAGAGGATCCTAAGTTTGTTTCCGCACCACGAGTAAGCAAAATATTAAATACGACCAATGTTATGATAAGTGGTAATTTTACCGTTGAATCTGCTAAACAGCTAGCAGATATTATAAATTCTGGTTCACTACCAGTACATATGTCAGAAATATATTCCACATCAGTCGGTGCGCAGTTTGGTGAACAAGCATTAGATAAAACTGTATTTGCAGGCTTTGTTGGTGTAGGAATAATATTTCTGTTTATGATTGCTGTTTATCGTTTTCCAGGTTTCATTGCAGTAATTAACCTAAGTATTTACATTTATTTAATTTTAGTAGTTTTTGAATTAATGCATGGTGTATTGACCTTACCAGGTATAGCTGCGCTCATACTCGGTGTGGGTATGGCTGTAGATGCCAACGTCATTACTTTCGAGCGGATTAAGGAAGAATTACGTGCTGGTAAGTCCATTATGGCCTCGTTTAAAGCCGGAACAAAGAATTCATTATCGACGATTTTGGATGCCAATATTACGACGTTATTAGCAGCTTCTGTATTATTTATCTTTGGGACAAGCTCTGTAAAAGGGTTTGCTACTATGTTAATTGTTAGCATTCTTGTTAGCTTTCTAACAGCAGTCTTTGGGACACGATTGTTACTTAGTCTTTGGGTAAAAACGAAACTTTTCAAAAATCGCCCAGGTTGGTTTGCGGTTAAAAGAGAAGATATTAAAGATATTGCTGTTAAAAATACAGAAGAACCGAAGATGTTTAACCGTCAAATTAATGTTGTGCAGCATCGTAAGAAATTCTTTATAATATCCATTTTTATGGTGGTTATCGGAATTGCTTCATTGTTCTTATTTAAACTAAATCCAGGAATTGATTTTACAAGTGGATCTAGAATCGAATTATTAGCGGAAGAAACAATTGCTAAAGAAGATGTTCAAACAGGCTTTGAAGAATTAGGAATAGAAGCAAAATCGATCGTATCTTCTGGTGAAAATGGAGAGATAGCAGTAGCGAGATTTGATAAAGTTCTTTCAGAGGATAAAATTGCCGAAATAAAGGATTATTATATCGATCAATATAATATTGAACCAAGTGTAAGTGTAGTATCACCGATTGTAGGTCAGGAGCTAGTCAAAAACGCTGCATATGCAGTAGCGATTGCTTCTGTAATTATGATCATCTATGTCACGATTCGCTTTGAATTCTTTTTTGCTATCACAGCAATCATTGCCTTGCTACACGATGCCTTCTTTACCGTGGCGATTTTTAGTATTACGCAAATAGAATTTGATGTAACCATAGTGGCTGCTATTTTAACAATTGTTGGTTATTCCATTAACGATACGATTGTTACTTTTGATAGAATTAGGGAAAATCTCCGTAAGAAGAAAAAAGTCAAGTCGTTCAAAGAGCTTGCTGTGATTGTGAACAGAAGCTTGGTGCAAACATTTGTCCGAAGTATTAATACTTCTATAACGACATTAATTGCGGTATTAGCATTTTTATTCCTTGGTGCTCAATCCATTGGTGGATTTGCCATTGCGCTTGCAGTAGGGTTAATAGCTGGAACGTATTCTTCACTATTCTTAGCTGCCCAATTATGGTTAGTGTGGCGCGGGAAAATGATTAAGAAAAAGCCTGTAGACTTTACGAAGAAAAAACGTGTTGAAGGACCTCAGGTATAACTATTGATAACCTCTGTTACGAACAGCGTAACAGAGGTTTTTTAATTGATGTTTTTAAACCACAGGCTCTGCCTGTGTGAGAATTCAACTTGTAGAGTTGTAACAGAAAAATCTCCTTTATGTTTCTAATTGGGAGCTTCTGTTCGTAATGTAAACTAGCATAAAGGGTGTTATATAAGGGAAATCTAAACGCATTCCATGTAGATAATCCATCATAGAATTGTTTCATCCTTGAAATAAATGGGAAACGGTTGTATAAAGGGAAATGATAGGAGGGATTAAATGAAGGGTCAAACATATGTGATTTTTGCTATTTTATTTACTATTATTGTTGCGGTTTTTGCAGTCACAAATGTGGAATCTGTTGAAGTTAATTATTTATTTTGGACTGGAGAATCGCCGCTTATTTTAATTATTTTGTTTTCTGTTTTAATGGGAGTTATTATTACAGCAGCTGCTGGTACATTAAAAATTTTTCGGTTGCAACGTGAAATGAAACAAATCAAAGCCAAAAATAAAGAATTAGTAAACAAACTTGAAGACGCTGGTGTCTCTACTAATATTGATTCAAAAGCGATGCAATCAAGCGGTGAGCAAGAAGATAGTAAAGGATAATGAAATATTGTATTTCTAGTTGCTACCCCTGACTTTATTTATGTATAATAGATTAGTCAGGGGTGAAAAAATGTTAAAAAGTAAAGCAAAATGGAATTTTACAAATATAGAGGATGATGCCATACATTGGATGGACAATTTACATCACTTATCCCCTGTTATTCAAGAGCTTTTACTACAAAGAGGAATAACAACCGAAGATGCTGCCTCTAAATTTCTTGCACCTGATTTATCCGATTTACATAATCCAGATGGACTCTTATCTATGGATAAGGCAACACGTCGTGTTCATCAAGCAATTGAACAACAAGATAAGATTCTAGTTTTTGGTGACTATGATGCTGATGGTGTCAGTTCAACGACAGTCCTATTAAAAGCGTTGCAGGAATTAGGAGCTACATGTGACTTTTATATTCCCAATCGTTTCACAGAGGGTTATGGACCGAATGAACAAGCATTTCGTCAGGCTTTTGAAGAAGGCTACCGATTAATTATAACAGTTGATACTGGCATTGCTGCGATTCATGAAGCAAAAATAGCAAAAGAACTTGGCATCGACTTGATCATTACAGACCATCATGAGATTCAAGAAGAACTGCCAGATTGCTATGCGATTATACATCCAAAGTGTTCACCTGATTATAAATTTCAAGAGTTAGCGGGAGTAGGGGTCGCGTTTAAGTTTGCAGAAAGCTTACTAGGCTATTTTCCAAACCATTTATTAGCTTTTGCGGCAATTGGTACCATTGCAGATCTAGTTCCATTGGTGAATGAAAATCGAATTCTTGCTTATTACGGGTTAAAAGCATTAACAGCTACGGATAACTATGGGTTGAAAGCATTAAAAGCTGTATGCAAAATAGAAGGCGAAGTAACTGAGGAAGATGTAGGTTTTTTAATAGGTCCTAGAATTAATGCTGTTGGGCGACTTCAGGACGCGGATATGGCTGTACATTTGCTAATGACAGAAAATAAACAACTAGCACAGGAAATGGCTGAGGAAATAAATGCTATTAACCAAGAAAGACAACAAATTGTCAGTCGTATTGTAAAAGAAGCAGAGCAAATGGTAGATAACACTGATAATCAAGGAGTTATCATTGTTGCTAAAGAAGGCTGGAATGAGGGTGTATTAGGTATTGTTGCATCCAAATTAGTTCGGAAATTTGATAGGCCAGCTATTGTTCTGGCTATAAAACCAGACAGTGGTGTAGCTAAGGGGTCTGCAAGAAGTATACCTGCGTTTGATTTGTTTCAAAATTGTATGACGATAAAGCAGTTGTTTTCCAGTTTTGGTGGTCATTCACAGGCTGCCGGAATGACCATTCAGCTTGACCAGCTTTCTGCAGTACAATCTGCATTAGATGAACTAATACAGAGTAAGTTAACGGAAGAAGATTTTAAGCAAGTCATTCATGTAAGTCAGACCATTACGATTCCAGAAATTTCAGAAGAGCTGATTCATGAAATTAATCAATTAGCTCCTTTTGGTATGGATAATCCAAAACCTGTTTTTCATATTAAAAATCTTCCTACTCAAGCAAGGCAAATTGGTAGTATGAAAAATCATCTAAAGCTACAATTTAAGGAAGAGAATACAGTATTAGACGGTATTGGCTTTGGCATGGGAGAACTTTATGATTATTTAACACCTCATACTGAAATAAATGTAGTAGGAGAGTTAGGTATAAATGAGTGGAATGGAATTCGCAAACCTCAAATGATGATTCAAGATTTAAGCATAGCGGAATGGCAATTGTTTGATCATCGAGGTAAAAGAAATGTCAATAAGTTAAATTTTATGGAATTTGAAGATGATTTTCTTATCGTACGTAATGGTAATCAGCAATCATTCGATGATGCTATTCCACAAATAACCTATCAATGTAATTTAGAGCAACTGCAAGAAGTAGAGACGTTGTTTATTTATGATTTACCAAATGAACTTACTGCGTTAAAACAGTTAATTCAAATGACAAAGCCTACTAATATTCATGTGTGTTATTATGTGGAGGATAGTACGTATTTGCGAGCATTTCCAACAAGAGAAGAATTTAAATGGCTCTATGCACTTCTCATGAAACAGAGGGAAATCGATTTAAAACAAGCAATTTCAGGTATCATGCAATCTAGAGGTTGGAATAAAGATAAAGTTTTGTTTATGCTAAATGTGTTCCATGAATTGGAATTTGCCTTAATTGATAATGGTATGCTGAGGCTACAAGCAAAGCCATTAAAACAAGACTTACAATCTTCAATGATTTATCAAGATCGATTACAGCAGGCTGAGATTGAGAAGATACTTTATTATTCTAGTTATGAGGAATTGAGAAAGTGGTTTACGGAAGAATGTATGGATTATTTGGGACGTCCCAAGGAGGAACTTAGTTATGGATTATAAAAAGCATGTAAAAATTGTAGAAGATTGGCCAAAGGAAGGAATAAAATTCAAAGATATAACGCCTTTGATGGCAGATGGTGATGCTTTTCGTTCAGCAGTTGATGAGATCGTTGAATATGCAAAAGAAAAAGAAATAGATATAGTAGTTGGTCCAGAAGCAAGAGGATTTATTATTGGCTGCCCTGTTTCTTATGCACTCGGGGTAGGATTTGCACCAGTTAGAAAGGAAGGTAAGCTTCCTCGCGAAGTTGTGAAGGTGAACTACGGTTTAGAATATGGATCTAATATTTTAACCATCCACAAGGATGCTATAAAACCTGGACAGCGTGTGTTGATTACAGATGATTTACTTGCTACAGGTGGCACAATTGAAGCGACCATTAAGCTAGTTGAAGAACTAGGTGGAATTGTAGTAGGTTGTGCTTTCATCATTGAATTAAGCTATTTAGATGGATTAGAGAAATTGCAAGGTTATGACGTCCTGACACTTATGAGTTATTAAGCAGGAGATAGGTCTGACGATGATATAGATCGTTAGGCCTATTTATGTATTAATACATACTTATTTTAGACGGAATTACATATATAAAACTTTACAAATTTTAACGATGGACACATACAAAGGAAAAGCATATAATTGATATATTTAATAATAATATCAATTTAAGGTATAATTTGAAACTTGAGACAGCGAATAAAGGTGATTTGAATGGCAAAAAGCGATATTATGACAATTGATGACATTTTGGAAATGGCTGGTCAGTATTTAACATCAGGAGATACTGATTTTATTCGCCGGGCATATGAATTTGCTGAACAGGCGCATGCCGATCAGTTTCGGAAATCTGGTGAGCCTTATATTATCCATCCAGTTCAAGTGGCAGGGATATTAACGGAACTTGAAATGGATCCAGAAACAATTGCCGGAGGCTTTCTTCATGATGTAGTAGAGGATACGGATGTCACTCTTGAAGCAATTGAAGAAGCATTTAATCATGAGGTCGCTATGCTAGTAGACGGGGTAACTAAATTAGGTAAAATTAAATATAAATCAAAGGAAGCTCTACAAGCAGAGAATCATCGAAAAATGTTTGTAGCAATGGCGAAAGATATTCGAGTCATATTAATAAAATTAGCAGATCGATTGCATAATATGCGAACATTAAAGCACTTACCTCCAGAAAAACAACGAAGGATATCCAATGAAACGTTAGAAATCTTTGCACCATTGGCACATCGACTTGGGATTTCAACTATTAAATGGGAGCTTGAGGATACTGCCTTACGTTATCTAAATCCACAGCAATATTATCGAATTGTACAGCTGATGAAGCAAAAAAGGGATCAGCGAGAATCCTATATTGAAGAAGTGATGGATGAAGTTTCCAATCAACTTAAGGATATGAATATTGATGCAGAATTGTCAGGAAGACCAAAGCATCTATATAGTATTTATCGCAAAATGGTAAAGCAGAATAAGCAATTTAATGAAATATATGACCTACTTGCAGTACGTATTCTTGTTAATAGCATTAAAGATTGCTATGCAGTGTTAGGGATTATTCATACATGCTGGAAGCCAATGCCTGGAAGATTTAAGGATTATATCGCAATGCCAAAGCCCAACCTATATCAATCCCTTCATACAACCGTTATTGGTCCGAAAGGCGACCCTCTTGAAGTGCAAATCCGTACGAAAGAAATGCATGAAATTGCTGAATATGGAATAGCTGCACATTGGGCTTATAAGGAAGGAAAACGAGTTAATAACGACAAAAAATCATTTGAAGAGAAGCTAACGTGGTTTAGAGAAATTTTAGATTGGCAAAATGATACACATGATGCAGAAGAATTTATGGAATCTTTGAAGGTTGATTTATTTTCGGATATGGTATATGTCTTTACACCAAAAGGGGATGTCATTGAACTACCGTCAGGATCCATTCCATTAGATTTTGCCTATAAAATTCACACAGAAATAGGTAATAAAACTATTGGTGCAAAAGTAAATGGGAAGATGGAGCCGCTTGATTATAAACTGAAAAACGGTGACATTATTGAAGTGATGACTTCGAAGCATTCTTATGGTCCGTCGCAGGATTGGTTAAAGATCACACAGACATCGCAAGCTAAAAATAAAATAAAGCAGTTCTTCAAAAAGCAACGTAGAGAAGAAAATATTATAAAAGGAAAAGAAGCGGTTGACAAAGAAATCCGTAACCTATCGATCGAGCCAAAGGATGTTTTGACACAGGATAACCTGCAGCGTATTTATGAAAAGTTTAATTTTTCTAGTGAAGACGATATGTATGCGGCTGTTGGTTATCAAGGGATAACGGCTGCATTAATTGCTACAAGATTAACCGATAAAATAAGGCAATCCAAAGAAAAAGAGCAAGACCTAGCTCAAACTATTGAAGAAGTAAAATCAGAGGTAAAACAATCTAAAGCTCATAAAAGAGATTCTGGTGTTAAGGTAGAAGGAATAGATAACCTTTTGGTTCGATTATCCAAATGCTGTAATCCTGTACCAGGAGACAATATTATTGGCTATATTACCAAAGGTAGAGGCGTTTCTGTGCATCGCACGGATTGTCCAAATGTGCAAACAGAGGAAGCGAAGCAGCGGTTTCTTCATGTTGAATGGGAAAATGATCGTACAGATCAAAAGCAATACCATGTAGATCTTGAAATCTCTGGCTATGATAGACGTGGACTAGTAAATGAAGTATTACAAGCGGTAAACGAAACAAAAACAAATATAACCTATGTAAACGGCAGATCGGATCGCAATAAAATGGCTGTTGTTCAAATCACAATCCTTATTCATAATACGGGGCATCTCCGAAAAATAGTTGAACGTATAAAGCAAATTACTGATGTTTATACAGTAACACGAACGTTACAGTAGACGCTGAACATTCACGAAATAAAATCGCAAAAGGGGTATCAAAAGTGAAAGCAGTCATCCAACGCGCAAAGCAAGCAAGTGTAGCTGTAAACGATGAAATTATTGGAGAAATAGACTTTGGTTTTGTCGTATTACTAGGTATAACGCATGGAGATACGATAGATGATGCGGCTTACTTAGTAAACAAAATTATAAATTTGCGCATTTTTGAAGATGATCATCAAAAAATGAATGTATCTTTAAAAGATGTCGGTGGAAGTATACTATCGATCTCTCAGTTCACCTTATATGGCGATACTCGAAAGGGTAGACGACCAAATTTTATGAATGCAGCAAAACCGAGTGAGGCATCGAAACTCTACCATCAATTCAATGAATTAATTCAACAAGAAGGTATTCAAGTGGAGACAGGCAAATTTGGAGAAATGATGGATGTGCAATTCACGAATTCTGGCCCAGTTACATTAATTATAGACAGTAAAGATAAGTAATCGGAAATGGTTGTATTATTTCAGGCTGTCGAGAAACTTTTTCTCGGCAGTTATTTTTATAGTCTAGGACATTAAAAGATTTAGCCCATATGGATAAATACGGGCGTGTTGAGCCACGTCTAGTGTCCAGAAACTAGGCGACTTCACGAATTGCCCTACGATGAATCATTATCGGCTCGCAAGCTCACCTTTATCTCCGTTGACTCGCTTGCGCTTTTGTTCTATGGGATATTAGCTTTGTTCAAGCTTCAAAGAATGTAAAAGCGTCCTAAAACAGTTTTACAAAGTTTATACATCATATCCATAAAAGAAGGAGCAGGAAAACAAGCAGCCATGTCAGTAGCTTGTCCGGACGAAAAGAAGGTTATCTCCTATACTTGCCTGTCTAAGCTATGCGAAAGAGCGTTATGGCATGCTATTGTGTTATCCTTACAAGAGGTTCAGTCAAGGAAAAACTTGTAGTTTTTATCGTGTATATAACTGGCAGTAAGTTCCCCACTTCAAGCAATAAAGTGAAATCAATCTTAGTAAGTAGGAAATCGACTGCCAGTCTAGTTGGCTTAAGGGACTCTAGGTCATACCCTTGTGGTACTAACAATCCATGAAGGATAAACAAACTCGGATTGAAGTTTCACTTTGTTAGCTGATTGCGATAGCTATTTACTTGCAAAATATTTTGCGAGACCATTAACTATTCCTGATACCAACTCTTTTTGATATATAGTTGTTCGGAGTGAGGATTCTTGTTCAGGGTTGGAAATAAACCCAAGCTCTACTAGAACAGATGCTTGTAAATTCTGCCGAAGCACTAAGAAGTCACCATGGGTTGTTCCTCGGTCTTTCGAGTCTGTAGCTTTTATCAACTCTGATTGGATAGAAGCTGCTAATTGATTATTTGCTTCCTGGTAGTAATATGACTCAATTCCGGTAACCTCGGGCAATTCAGGCACACTGTTATAGTGAATGCTTATAAATACATCTGTCTTCACCATATTGCTAAAGCTGACTCTACTACCTAATGATACGAACTCATCACGTGGTCTTGTTATTCTTACATCAGAACCAAGTATGGTTAGCTCTTGTGCTAATTCTTGTGCTGTTAAAAAAGCAATATCTTTCTCAAAGATATTTGATGAACCAATAGCCCCAACATCTCTACCTCCGTGTCCAGCATCAATCACAATCGTTTTATTCTTGAACGTACTTGAAGAGGGTACTTCTACTTTGTCAATAAGTGGTTTATATACATATCCATGAATGTTCTTGTTCTGTATTTCATACCATTGTCCTTCTACAGAAATAACTTGAAAGGAGCTACCTTTTTCAGCAAAATATGCAATCTTATACTCTGTTGAAGGTCCGTTACGAATTTGTGTATGGTCATTGGGGATCGTTATGGATTCTGGGGGTGTATCAACTGTAGACTGCTCATTATTCTCTATAATGCTTAAATATGTCTCGATAATCCAGCCTGTGTCATTCTCTAATTGAACTTGAATCCATTCTCCTTGTCGCTGTATAATGGAAAAAGTATCATTGGTTCCGGCTTGTCCAATCGTTTGATAATTGGTTCCCGGACCATTTCGAATGTTAACATTATCGCCTTTGATGATAGCTGTGTCAGCATAGCTAACCATTGGAGTTAAAAATAACCAAATCATGATGGAACAAACCGTTATACGAACTTTACGTAAATACATAACAACCTCCTTGTTATGTTTTACTTTAGTATAATAAAAACACTCTTTCTAGGCAAAGCTAATGGTAATGGATAGGAGGAGTGTAGATGATGCGATCGGCAGATAAACAATGGCATTCACATCACCAAAATGAAGTGTTCGGTGTGAATCTCCATAAGTTTATGGAGATGGAAGGGCATGCAAATCACATGGAAATTGCTCAGGAATTAGGCATTTCTTTAGGAGAAGTAAAAATGTTAAAGAAAAAAATAACTCGTGCTTGACAGAAGTAGTTGGAAAGATTAATATAATATACATTCATGATTACGAATTCGATAGTTAAAAAATATGCCGATGAGGGAAAAAGTAATTGAAACCCAATTGGATAGAGAGAAAATGCCTTAGGCTGAAAGCATTTTTACAGTTGGTCCAATGAAAGACATTCCTGAGGTTTTATATCGAAATAATAGTAGATATAAACGTTTTGCAGGCGTTAACTGTGTAAAGCGGATGTATGTAATACATCAACTAGGGTGGCAACGCGGGTAAACTCTCGTCCCTTATTTTATTATAAGGGTCGGGAGTTTTTATATTTTAAAGAGGACTTGTATATACATAGTCATCACAAAGCAAAAATTAAAAGCAGGGGGTTTTGGTATGAGTTATAAAGCACCTAGGGGAACAGCTGATGTTCTACCACAGGATGCAAGTAAATGGCAGTTTATCGAACGAAAAATAAAAGAGGTATGTAATAGATACCACTTTCATGAAATACGGACACCCTTGTTTGAACATACAGAAGTATTTCAACGTGGTGTTGGTGATTCAACAGATATTGTGCAAAAAGAAATGTATACATTCGAAGACCGTGGTGGTAGAAGTATAACACTTCGTCCTGAAGGAACTGCCTCTGTTGTTCGTTCATTTGTTGAAAATAAGCTGTTTGGTTCAGCTAACCAACCAGTAAAATTGTATTATTTTGCGCAAATGTTTCGTTATGAACGACCACAAAAAGGCCGCATGCGCCAATTACATCAATTCGGAGTGGAAGTACTTGGAAGTGCTGATCCTGCAATTGATGCAGAAGTTATCGATTTGGCTATGAGTTGTTATAGAGAAATGGGATTGAAATCATTAAAGTTAGTAATCAACTCTTTAGGTGATAAAGAAAGTCGAACTGCTCATCGTCAAGCATTAATTGATCACTTTACTCCACATAAAGAGGAGCTATGTGGCGATTGTCAATTACGATTAGAAAAGAATCCATTACGTGTATTGGATTGTAAGAAAGATCGCGAGCACCCATCTATGAAAACAGCTCCATCAATCTTAGAATATTTGAATGATGAATCAACAGATTATTTTAATCAAGTGAAAGAATATTTAACGCTAATGGGTATTGAATTTGAAGTGGATAAAAATATGGTCCGTGGTCTTGATTATTATAATCACACGACATTTGAAATTATGAGTGAAGCGGAGGGATTTGGCGCTATTACTACGTTGGCTGGTGGCGGCAGATATCATGGTCTGGTTGAAGAACTAGGTGGACCTGCGACACCTGGTATTGGTTTTGCAATGGGACTTGAGCGCCTATTAATGGCTCTTGAGGTAGAAGAAAAAGAAATACCTGTAGATGATACATTGGATTGCTATCTAGTTGCAGTTGGAGAAAGACCTGAAAAAGAAGCTGTACGTATTATGCACAATCTTCGTAAGCAAGGTATTCAAGTAGATAAGGATTATCAAGGGAAGAAAATGAAAGGGCAATTTAAAGCTGCAGATCGTTATCAAGCAAAGTACGTATTAATTTTGGGAGAGGATGAGCTGCAACAACAGCATATCGCTGTTCGCGAAATGCGTACAGGTAATCAAGAGAATGTTCCACTGGCAGAGTTGGAAGAAGTTATAAAGGAAAAGCTTTGAGGAGGAAATAGTAATGAGTGAACATCAACGTATAATGGCAGGAACGCTTGGAGAAGCAAATGTCGGTGAAACGGTATTATTAAAGGGATGGGTGCAAAAGCGTCGTGACTTAGGCGGTTTAATCTTTGTTGATCTTCGTGATAAATCAGGTATTGTACAAATTGTATTTAACCCTGATCATTCGGCGACAGCTATGGAAATTGCCGAAACAATTCGAAGTGAATATGTGGTAGAGGTAAAAGGGAAAGTAGTAAAACGGGACGTTTCAACGATTAATCCATTAATGACTACTGGTACCATTGAAATAATTGTTGCAGAAATTGCCATTTTAAATAAGGCAAAAACACCGCCTTTTACGATCCAGGATGAGACTGATGTTGCAGAGGATCTGCGCTTAAAATACCGTTACATTGATTTAAGACGCAAACCTCTGCAGGAAACATTTAAACTTCGTCATCAAACAACACAAGCGGTACGTAACTTCCTTAACCAACGTGATTTTTTGGAAATGGAAACACCTATTCTGACAAAAAGTACACCAGAAGGTGCTAGGGATTATTTAGTACCAAGTCGTGTTCATGATGGGGAATTTTATGCATTACCTCAATCACCTCAGTTATTTAAACAGCTCATTATGATGGGCGGATTTGAGAGGTATTACCAAATTGCTCGTTGCTTCCGAGATGAGGATTTACGAGCTGATCGACAGCCTGAATTTACTCAGATTGATATTGAAACATCGTTTCTATCAAGCGATGAAATTATGCAGATGACTGAGGAAATGATGAAATATGTGATGAAGGAAGTAAAAGGTATAGATATCTCCTTACCGCTACCAAGAATGGCGTATGATGAAGCAATGTCTCGATATGGTTCAGATAAGCCAGACACAAGATTTGGTATGGAATTAATTCATGTATCAGAGGTGCTTAAAGATTCAACCTTTAAGGTTTTCCAAAGTGCCATTGAATCTGGAGGTAGCGTTGCTTTATTAAATGTAAAAGAGCAGGCCGCAAATTATTCAAGAAAAGATATTGATAAACTAACAGATTTTGTTAAGGTGTATGGAGCTAAAGGACTTGCATGGCTAAAAGTGGAAGGCGCGGATGTCAAAGGTCCGATTGCTAAATTTATTTCGGAAGATGAAAAAGCGGAGTTATTAGCAAATGCAAGTGCAGAAGACGGCGATTTACTGTTGTTTGTAGCTGATAAAAGCAATGTAGTTCATGACAGCTTAGGTGCACTTCGATTGAAGTTAGGGAAGGAACTAAAATTAATTGATGAATCAGCATTTCATTTTCTTTGGGTAACAGATTGGCCGCTATTAGAATATGATGAGGAGTTAGAAAGATATTTTGCAGCACATCATCCGTTTACTTCTCCAGCAGAGGCTGATATAGATAAATTAAAATCTGACCCAGCTAGTGTTCGAGCAAATGCATATGATCTTGTTCTCAACGGCTTTGAATTAGGTGGAGGTTCGATTAGGATTCATAAAACAGACCTACAGAAGGAAATGTTTGATGTATTAGGTTTTTCTGAAGAAGAAGCAAAAGAACAATTTGGATTTTTATTTGAAGCACTTGAATATGGAACTCCTCCCCATGGCGGTGTTGCATTAGGGCTAGACCGAATTGTTATGCTATTAGCAGGAAGAACGAATCTTAGAGATACGATTTTGTTTCCAAAGACTGCATCTGCTTCCGATTTGTTAACAAATGCACCAAGTGAAGTAGAAAAAGTACAGTTAGATGAATTATCCATCCAGTTAAACCGTAAAGATAAGTAATTGAAAGCTATCTCATTATTGCTTTTTGAAGAATACACGTGTTAAAATAATATCAAAGCTTATGCAAGGTTCGATGAATAATAGTATTTAACGCAATCCTGATGTGTGCGTCCATGAAAAGTGTTTTGACCGAACAACTGTATACTTGGGAGTTCGAAGTAGTTCCTATGTTGCGTACGTGCCTTGAATTAGGAAGTACAATAAATATAGGACAGAGCACCCACCTGCCGTGAGCGGGATCAAAGCTTCATACTGGACGGCACGATCGGGATTGTGTAAAAAACCCTAAATTGCAAAAAGGATTACCTCCTTTGGCAATTTAGGGTTTTTTGCTAGCAAGATAGACGGAATCTGTTAATTTGACCCTTGTGCTAATTGCTGCAAGTTTCCGTTTTTATCCATGCGAAATGCCGGTGCAGGCATGGAACCTTGATCATCCAAAACGGTCATTTTACGTGCTCTTTCCATAATTTGAATAAATGCTTGATAGTCCTCTTGAATAGTAGACAACTGTGTTTTAGTTTGTTCTAATTCTTTATTCAATGTATCTACTTGTTCTCTTAATTTTTTATTCTCGTTTTCCACTTGCTCAAGATTTGCTTTTGATTGGTTGGAAGAAATTGTTTGTTTTTTAACGTCCTTTAAATAGCGTATTACCATATCCATTGTCATCGATGAATCAGCTTGTACAGCTGGGACGTCGTTTTGCTGTGTATCTTCCTCTTGTACGTGATTCTGAGGTAAAGAAACTACAGGCTTTCTGATTGTTTGGCCGCTTTTAGCCATGGCACGCTTCTTCTCTTTACGTTGACGCTTTGCCAGATCAATAGCATTCACATATTTCATCCGAATCTCAGCATTCCAGCGAAAGCCGCATGCTGCTGATGTACGGTTCAATTTATCACCGACTTCTTCAAAAGCATTTAATTGGGTGCTCCCCTCTCTGATATGGCGTAATACGGTTTCAGCCAATAATAAATCATCTTCATGTGACCATGCGTCTTGTCTTACCTTTACCATTATGTTCAACTCCTTTAGTAATAACAGCTTCAATAAATAATAGATTTAGCTTTACATTCATTGTTACCGCAGGAGGTTTATCTTATACGTCAAATCTTTTTATCTTGTTGTATTTTTTCATAAACTTGTTTCATAGCCTGTTCAAATTTACCTGTCGCTTTTGGATGATAATACTGTTTATTTTTTATAGAATTAGGTAAGTACTGCTGATCAATCCACCCATTATCATAATTATGGGGGTATTTGTATTCATTGCCCCTGCCTAATGACTTCGCACCTTGATAATGTGAATCTTTTAGATGTAACGGAATATCACCGCTCTTACCCTGGCGAATATCTGCCAAAGCTGCATCAAGTGCTTTATATGCGGTATTGGATTTAGGGGACAAACACAATTCTACAATAGCTACTGCAAGTGGTATTCTTGCCTCAGGAAAGCCTAATCGCTCTGCGGCCTGTACGGCATAAATTGCTCGAGGACCAGCTTGTGGGTTTGCAAGCCCAATATCTTCATACGCTGTTACGATCATTCGTCGAGCAATACTATCTAGATCACCAGCCTCAATTAATCTACCTAAATAGTGAAGGGCAGCATCAACGTCACTACCACGAATTGACTTTTGAAAAGCAGAAAGTACATCGTAATGAGCGTCTCCATCCTTATCATGTGAAAAGCTCTTTTTTTGCATACACTCTTCAGCGGTATCTAAAGCAATAGCAATCTCATGCTGTTCGTTTTCAGGGGTTGATGAAACTGCTAGTTCCAGTCCATTCAGTGCAGCGCGCATATCACCGTTTGCACTTCTAGCGAAATGCTCGAGTGCATCATCAGAAAGCTTTACTTGCTGCTTACCCAGCCCGTTTTCTTGATCTGCTATTGCTCGATTGATCGCTTGTTTCACATGCTCTGTTGTTAAGGGCTGCAATTCGAATAAATGACACCGGCTACGAATAGCGGGATTAATGGAATGATAAGGATTACTAGTGGTACAACCAATCAGAATGATAAGATTGCTCTCTAAATGAGGCAGCAGAAAATCTTGTTTTCCTTTATCTAAACGATGAACTTCATCGAGTATGAGCACAACCTGACCTAACATTTTAGCTTCTTCGACAACGATCTCCATATCTTTCTTTTTATCTGTCACTGCATTCAGTGATTTAACCGTCTTTCCTAAACTTTTTGCTAGAGCAAATGCCATGGACGTCTTACCAGTTCCCGGTGGCCCGAATAAAATCATCGATGCTAATCGCTCAGCAGTTACCATACGTCGAATGATTTTACCTTCCCCAACTAAGTGCTCTTGTCCAATAATCTCGTCAATATGTCCGGGTCTCATACGAAATGCAAGTGGTTTTAATTTCATTTATACCTTCCTTTATAATATAATAAAACATTGTTTCAAGAAGATTGTTCATAAAGAGATATGCGAGGTAGCATGATTAAAATAGAAGTAATGCTACGATATAATGATTACATACACTACCATACAATTCAATTCGATAACATGCATGAAGAATGCGTTCCATGCTATAATATCATGTATTAGTATTAATGGAACGTAATTTAAATTGAGGTGTAATAAATGAAGATTTCTACAAAGGGAAGATATGGATTAACAATTATGATTCATTTAGCTAAGCAGCATGGAAAAGGACCGACTTCTTTAAAACAAATAGCTAAAGAGAATAACTTATCGGAACATTATTTAGAGCAGCTTGCTAGCCCACTACGTAATGCAGGGTTAATAAAAAGTATTCGTGGTGCTTATGGTGGTTATATATTAGCGAAAGAACCAATTGATATAAAAGCTGGTGACATTATTCGGGTATTAGAAGGCCCTATTACACCTGTAGAGGGAATAGAGGATGAAGAACCTGCCAAGCAGGCGCTTTGGCTACGAATTCGTGATGCTGTTAAGGATGTCTTAGATACCACGACTTTAAAGGATTTATCCGAACATAATAATGAACAGCCGCAAGAAGCATATATGTTCTATATTTAATGCAAGCAGGAAGGAAAGATAAACATGGAACAAATTTATTTAGATCATGCAGCAACAACGCCGATTCATCAAGATGTCTTGGATACCATGTATAACGTAGAAAAAGAAGTGTTTGGTAATCCATCAAGTGTTCATTCATTTGGTAGGAAAGCAAGGCACCTGCTTGATGAAGCAAGACTCGTAATGGCTAGAAGTATACAAGCTAAGGAAAGAGAAATTGTTTTTACAAGTGGGGGAACGGAAGCTGATAATCTTGCATTAATAGGTGCTGCTTTAGGTAATCGAGATAAAGGTAACCATATTATTACGACAGTACAAGAGCATCATGCTGTCCTGCATACCATTGAGAAATTAGAAGCAGAGGGTTTTAGCGTGACCTATTTACCTGTTGATCAAGATGGTTTGGTTTCTACAGAAGATGTACGACGTGCACTAACGGATGAAACTATTTTAGTTTCGATAATGTTTGTAAATAATGAAACTGGGGTTATTCAGCCGATCCAAGAGATTGGACAATTGCTACACGAACACCAGGCTTATTTTCATACGGATGCTGTCCAGGCTTATGGACTAATCGATATTGACGTAAATTTGCTAGGCATTGATCTGCTGACAGTATCTTCACATAAAATAAATGGACCTAAAGGGATAGGTTTTTTATATGTTCAAGAGAATGTACAGCTTCAGTCTTTACAATTTGGCGGTGAGCAAGAAAGAAAACGTCGGGCTGGGACAGAAAATATTGCTGGCATAGTTGGATTTCAAAAAGCCGTTGAGCTTGCTATGGAAAATAAAGTTGAACGTAATGAATTGTATAGCTCCTATAAAAATCTGTTTCTTCGCCTGTTAGAAGAAAATGGTGTTGAGTTTCAAGTAAATGGGGATGTTAAGTCCACGATTGCATCGATTGTTAATATTAGCTTTCCAGGTACAAAAGTAGAAGCGCTTTTGACGAATTTTGATTTAGAAGGCATAGCTGCTTCAAGTGGTAGTGCTTGTACAGCGGGATCTGTAGAGCCTTCTCATGTATTAACAGCGATGTTTGGTAAAGAACATGAATGTACAACAAACTCAATTCGGTTTAGCTTTGGAATTTTCAATACAGAGGAAAATGTAGAGCAAGCTGCATTACGTGTTGCAAAAATTGTGAAGCGATTAGCTCGTTAAAAAGGATGGATAAATCATGAAAAGTAATAAGGACACAAGAGTTGTAGTTGGAATGAGTGGAGGCGTTGATTCTTCCGTTGCTGCTCTATTATTAAAACAACAAGGATATGATGTAGTCGGAATCTTTATGAAAAACTGGGATGATACAGATGAATTTGGTGTTTGTACGGCGACAGAAGATTTTGATGATGTTGTACGTGTCTGTAATCAATTGGAAATTCCTTATTATGCGGTTAATTTCGAAAAGCAATATTGGGATAAGGTATTTACGTATTTTCTAGATGAATATAAAGCAGGAAGAACACCAAATCCAGACGTAATGTGTAATAAAGAGATTAAATTTAAAGCATTCTTAGAGCATGCCATGTCTCTAGGTGCAGATTATTTAGCAACAGGGCATTATGCACAAGTCCGATCTCAAAATGATAGATACGAAATGCTTCGTGGAGTGGATGACAATAAGGATCAAACCTATTTTTTAAATCAATTAACCGAAGATATTTTGGGGAAAGTGATGTTTCCACTTGGGCATCTACCAAAATCAGAAGTTAGAAAAATAGCTAAAGAGCATGGATTAGCAACTGCTGAAAAGAAAGATAGCACAGGAATTTGCTTTATTGGAGAACGAAACTTCAAAACGTTTCTAAGTGAATATTTACCTGCACAGCCAGGACAAATGCAAACGTTAGAAGGGGAAGTGAAAGGAAAACATGATGGTCTTATGTATTACACAATCGGTCAACGGCAAGGACTGGGAATCGGTGGAGCTGGAGACCCGTGGTTTGTCGTAGGTAAAAATCTAGAAGATAACGTCCTTTATGTGGAGCAAGGCTATGCAAATGACAAGCTATATTCAGATGCTCTTATTGCATCAGATGTGAATTGGATTCATGCGGATAAAGTGGAGGAGAGTTTTACTTGTACAGCTAAATTCCGCTACCGTCAACAAGATAGTGAAGTAAAGGTAACCATTTTGGATGATGACCATGTCAGGGTTGACTTTATGGAAAGCCAACGGGCTATTACCCCAGGTCAAGCTGTCGTATTTTACAATGGAGATGTTTGCCTTGGTGGAGGAACAATTGATGAGATTAGAAAAGCGGACCATAGATTAGATTATGTTGGTTAATAAGGAGTTTTACTATGGATAAGAACAAACAAGCAATAGCGCACATGCAGGAGAATAAATTCGAAGAGGCTGCTGCATTGTTTACAGAAGTAATCGAAGAAAATCCAAACGACCCAGTTGGTTACATCAACTTTGGGAACTTGCTATTTCATGTCAATGATCTTCCTAGAGCACAGCGCTTTTTTGAGAAAGCGATCGAGTTGGATGAGCACGCAGCAACAGCTTACTATGGATTAGGTAATCTATTTTATGAGCAAGCACTCTACCCTAAAGCACAAGAAAACTTTCAGAAAGCTGTAGAGCTGGGCTTAGAGGAAGCAGACGTTTATTTTTTACTAGGAATGACTTTTCAACACCAGGAGCATTATAAATTAGCTCTTCCGTATTTATTACGAGCTACAGAGCTAGACCCAGAAGATGCTGATAGCTTGTTTCAATATGGATTAACGTTGGCACAGAGCGATCATTTAAAAGATGCAGAAGAAATCTTTCGAAAAGTATTAACAATAGAGACTAATCACAGTGATGCTAATTACAACCTAGGTGTTATTGCCCTATTTGAAGATCGGTTAGAGCAGGCATTAGCGTTCTTTGAAGAAGCGTTACGCATTCAACCTGAGCATGTCTTAGCTGCAAATGGCAAGGAAAAAACAGAGGGATTGTTGAAGAAGTAAGAAAATAGTGGAGTGTTTGAGATGGAACGAGACAAATATGCAGTGGAGGATCAAGGGTATATCAAAGGGGAACTTGTTTATACTATTTTTCACAATCAAGCTGAGCAGTTTTCGATTGCAAAAATTAAAGTACTGGAAACGAATGAAGCATTTAAAGAGAAAGATATTGTCATAAAAGGATATTTTTCAAATCTGCAAGAGGAAACTAGCTACTATTTTTATGGAACGTTTGAAAAGCATCCTCGTTTCGGCACTCAATATAACGTAACTTCTTATCAGACGTTTATTCCTAATTCGAAGGATGGGCTTGTTGCTTATCTTTCGAGTGATCTCTTTTACGGTGTAGGCAAGAAAACGGCGGAGAAGATCGTTGATCAACTTGGTGAAAACGCAATTACAAAGATTATAAACGATCCTAAGGCTCTAGCTAATGTAGCAGGATTAAAGCAAGCAACAGCAGAATCTTTGCGGACTGCACTTCAAGAGAATCAAGGATTTGAACATGTTGCTGTCTATTTAGCTAATTATCATATTGGTCTGAAAATGGCACAAAAAATATATCAGAATTATAAGGATGAAGCTATCCATTTGATTGAGGAGGATCCTTATCAGTTTGTATTTGATATTGAGGGATTTGGGTTTCGGACAGCGGATGAAATAGCAAACCAAATGGGACTTTCTACGTCGCATCCGAATCGAATTGGAGCAGGGTGTATTTATGTGTTACAACGATCTGTTCAAGATGGCCATGTGTTTTTGCCTATGGATAAGTGTATAAATTTGGTAATGGAGCTGCTAGCAACAATAGACCTTTCTGAAGTTATTATTACAGAACGCTTAACAGAATTGAATCGTGATAAAACGATTATTATTCAGGATGGTCATGTCTATCTACCTTCTTTGTATTATGCAGAAGATGGATTTAGTACACATATTAAAAGAATTCTAACAAAGCCAATTGAACATCAAACCCCGATGGCTGAATTAATGAAGATAATCGGTGACATCGAGGAGTCCGAAGTTCTATCGTACGGAAAAGAGCAATTCACTGCGATTAATCAGTCGATTCATTCAAAACTCATGATCTTAACAGGTGGTCCTGGTACGGGAAAGACTACTGTAGTGAAAGGAATATTAAATGCGTACGCTACGATTCATCAATTATCCCTAAACCCGAAAGATTATGATAATGAGCATGAATTCCCGTTTATTTTAACTGCTCCTACTGGAAGAGCAGCGAAACGATTAACAGAATCTGCCGGCCTTCCTGCACAAACCATTCATCGATTACTAGGTTGGGATGGTAATAGTGGTTTTGATAAAAATGAACATGAACCATTAGCTGGTAGATTTTTAATTATTGATGAATTTTCAATGGTCGATAGTTGGTTAGCTAATCATCTATTTAAGGCTATTCCTGATGATATGCAAGTATTAATTGTTGGAGATGAGGATCAGTTACCATCTGTAGGACCTGGTCAGGTGTTATCAGATTTACTTGGAAGTGATTGCATACCGTTTGTACGTCTTACAGAAGTTTATCGTCAAAAAGAAGGTTCGAGAATTATTCAAATTGCTCATGAGATTAAAAATGACGCTCCAGTTCAATTACAAAATGATCAAGACTTTAGCTTTATTCCTTGTAATGAGCTGCAAATGGTGGATGTGATTACGAAAATATTTACAAAAGCTATGGATAAGGGGTTTGATGTTCGAGATGTACAAGTGTTAGCTCCTATGTATCGATCGGAAGCTGGTATCACGAAAATAAATCAAGCTTTACAGCAAATCATCAATCCGAAGACAGAGCAAAAAAGAGAAGTGAAAACACAGGATGCTGTGTATCGTAAGGGTGATAAGGTTATTCAGCTGGTAAATCAACCTGAAGACGGTGTTTATAATGGAGATATAGGTGAAGTAGTTGCGATTTTTCGAGAAGAAGAAAATACTGAAAATGTGGAGCAGCTTGTTATTGCTTATGATGATAAAGAAGTCGTCTATGAGCCGAAGGATTACCGAAATATCATGCATGCTTACTGTATTTCTATACATAAATCACAAGGTAGTGAATTTCCAATTGTCATATTACCTGTAGTCAGAACCTATCATCGGATGCTAAAAAAGAACCTTCTTTATACTGCAATTACGAGAAGCAAACAATCATTAATTATTTGTGGAGAACAGCAGGCGTTTGTAAAAGGAGTAACAACAGTTGATACAAATCAGCGCTATACCAGCCTAAAGGAGAGTCTTATCGCTAAATTAGACAGCAAAGTGATTGAACCTGAAGTGGAGGATGAGGACCAGCTTTCACCATACGATTTCATGTGACAAAACGTATATTTTTGGTTAATTTGGGTTAGCATGAGAGTAAGATTTGAGACAGAAGGAGCTCTATAGATAATGCGATGCCCAAATTGCCGTGGTAAGGATATTGGAAAGATAGGCACACAACAGTTTTATTGCTGGAATTGCTTTATTGAAATGTCAGTAATCAATGATAAATTAACTGTCCATCAGGTTGAGGCAGATGGATCGTTAAGTTCACTTAACGATCTATTCAGTGAAGACGAAAGAACGATCTATGAAAATCCTTAACTATGCTGATAATTACTTCAGTAGGATGAAGTGTCATCATGTTTAAAAACAATAAGCGTTTGAACTTCCTTTACTGGTTATTGATTGGCATTTTTCTATTCCTTTTCATTTTCTTACTGATAAAACTGTTTCCATTTTACAAAACAGTTTTTTTATTTCTATGGCATCTCTTAGCTCCATTTCTTATTTCCTGTCTTATAGCGTATTTATTATATCCAGTGGTAAATAAACTCCATAGCTATAATATTCCAAGGGGAATAGCTGTTTTACTCATCTATTTGTTATTTTTTGGAGGTACCGCATATTTAATCTATCGTGTCTACCCGATGATCGTCACGCAAGTTAGAGAGCTTAATGAACAACTGCCTCAATTCATTAATATGTATGAAAAACTGATATACCAAATGTACGAATATACATCATTTTTACCAGAAACCGTTCATGATAAATTTGATCACTTAATCGCGAGGGTAGAAAATGGCTTGGATCGATTACTCGCAAGACTTGTAAACGGATTTACAAAAGTATTCGATTTTATTATTTTTATTACGGTTATTCCTGTATTAGTGTTTTACTTTTTAAAGGATTATGACAAAATTAAGGCTTATTTTAAGCGGTTTATACCAAAGAAATATCGTAGTCAATCAAGTAAAATGGTCCATGCTATTGATGAAACGTTAGGTGATTACATTCGTGGTCAATTACTCGTCTGCCTATTTGTAAGCCTAACCTCACTTATTATTTTTAAGCTACTTGGAATGGATTTTGCTTTGCTACTTGCTATTCTTATGGGGATTACAAATCTAATCCCATATTTTGGCCCAATTATTGGAGCAGCACCTGCTGTAGCGATTGCCCTTACAGTCTCAGGGAAATTAGTTATATTTGTAATAGTAGCTGTATTTATTATTCAATTAATTGAGAGTAACCTATTGTCCCCATACATTGTTGGAAAAAGTATTAATATACACCCAATAGCAATCATCTTTGCTTTATTACTGGGTGGACAGCTTTTTGGAATTGTTGGCATGATTATAGCTGTACCAACGATGACGATTGCCAAAGTAATTATTAAGCATGTCATTCACTGGAGACAATTTCGTAGCAAGGAGCAAGAGGGGTAATTTGGAGTAGTATTTTAACCTGCATATAACTGAAGTCCCCCACTTCAAGAAACAAAGTGAAACCAATATGGGTAAGTGGGGATCGACTGCCAGTAAATGTCCGATTGGTTTGACTAACAATCAGTGGGAGAAAAACCAAATCCCTACTTATTGAATTTTCACTTTATAAGCAGGGATTCCTAAAAAACGTATCATTTTTAGTTTAGCAAGCTAGAAATGGTACGTTTTGTTGTGGGTAAAAAAGAGAAATTATATCGAAAACATTATCGAAATGCAACTCGTACTGCTAAATGGAAAAAACGATTATAAATACCTAGTATAAAAATGAGATAACTTATTTGCTTCATTTAATAGGTTAAAAGTACGAGAAAAATATTTAGAATTCAAGATGTTTAATGATTTCATGAAATAAGTAACAAAAATGCTAACTTTAGAACCGTTTTGTATATAGACACAAAATTGACATGATCAAACAAAGTATGAAAAGATGGAATAAAGTCCCAGATAAAGAATAGGTCTAAGAATGCTGGAGTCAAAGCGTAAAGCAATTATTTTATTTCTTATCGCACTAGTATTAGCAGTAGTATCTGGTCTTTAAAATGAAATTTCGAATCTGGCAAGTCTGGGTTATCAAAAGTTAATACAAATAACAACTTTATCTCAGTTAATCCTGCGTTTGTTTATTGTATTTTTCGTTAATAGATTTTTTCAATTCTTCAACTTGTTTTACACTAATATTCTTTAACTCTTCATCTATTTCATTTCGTTTCTTGTTAAATGAGTCTAATTGATTACTATTTATGATTTCTTCATTTTTTAAATCAATAGCGACTTTGGATAAGTTGTTAAACAATCGAGTGATTTTTCTATCCCTTTCATTTGTAACTTTGTGGATATCGAAGCTATTTGTAACTTCTTTTTAATTAGCATCACTTAAAGCTTTCAACCGAATTAATGGGGTTCTTATTACACAATCGGCTGCAAACGAATATGTAAAAGTATATTCTATTACCAAAAACGCTGGGAGTGCCAGAGATGCCGCGAATGATATATTAGCTACGACAGGGAGTTACTTACAAAAAAATTCGATAAGTAGTTCTGGAAATAAAGAATTTACTGCAAAGGTTAAAGTCAATATCCGGATGGTATTTTTACCTAAGGAAATATTCGGATATCATGTACCTTCCATTCCATATACAGCAAGTGCACATGGTAGGGTGATAGAATGAAGCAGTTTATCCAACAAGAAGAAGGGAACATAGCTTTATTCGTTTTAGGTATGTTAAGTATTATTATGATCCTGTTTTTGCTAGTAGTAAATATGGGAGGCGTTTTAGCCACGAAAGAAAAATCTAGTACGACGGTTCAACAAGCAAGCATGGCAGGATCTAGTATAATCTATGAGGAAGTACAGAAAATCATTGAAACGTATGAGTATGAGACGTTAGAAGGAGAGCTGCTTAGCTTCTTTGAAGATTTTGATGAAAATCTTCAAGAACGAACTGAGCAATTAGCAAGTAGAAATTATTATCGTGATTGGTCAGCAAATGAAATACATCTAGAAGCGTTGGACCAAGTAGTGAATGAAGCTTTACAACATGAAATGATAAGACCAAAACTGATAGAGTTACTCCAAGATGTAGATATTGAAAGTCAAGTGGTTGCAAAGGTTAAAGAGATTATTATTGATAACGGTGGCGTATTAGAAAATGCGAAATTAAAGATCAGTGAAGACCGTCTATTTGTAAGGGCAGCAAATGAAATAGAGGCAGTGTCCTATGATGGATAATTTAAAAGAGAATGTGTACCAAGAATCAGCTGGTCCAAAAATTGATTTTATTAACGTTGTGTGGGATTGGAGCACGGAGGTATCATTAGACCAACCATTCTAAATGGTATAGTTACGTATTATAACGAAATATTATCCAGTAGGGATCTGTTTTAATGAAGTAAAGAGGTGACAAATTGATTTTTATATTGTTAGTTATAATTTTATATAGTGTCCCGTTTATTTGGGTGCTTTGGTCATTTATAAACGTAAAAAATAATAAAAGGGAAAAGGTGAAATGGAAGTATCCTATCCTCCTTTTTCTGTTATTAATCTTGTTATCGATAATTGGAAATGTCTATCTATCTTCCACTTATACGATTCCTTTCTTGCAAACCTCGATGGAAAGTATGATCTGGCTAATCGTAGCAGCTGTGTTTTTAGGAATCATTGCCCTTATTAATGTATTTGTAACATTATCATTACGGAATAAAAATGTTTCTAAGCAATTTCATAATCCGAGAGTGATATGGAAATTAATTGGTGGGATGGCACTGTTTTTAGGATTCCTGTTTATTTGGTTTATGCCCTTTGGACAAAAGCTATCATATGTGATGGCTTTAGAGCAAGCAATGAATGCAACAGAAAATGCTAATGGTTCAGAAGAAATTACACTTTCACTAGTTAAATCAGAAAGTAATTGTCTTACAAAAAGAAATTGTTCGAATGAACAGTTTCACAATGTGATTTATGTGAAGAACAATATGGATGAGCCAAAAGAAATACAAATCAAGATACGCGCACTAGACAAGGATCAACAAGAATTAAAAGTTATTGACTCGAAGATCATGGAGGTCGGTGCGAATGAGTTACAAATGGTAAAAACGGAGGAAACCAATCAACAATCAAGTATATGGAATCAATATTCTTTTCAAACTGATGATAGGATGTATTATTTTCAACATCATTTCGCTATAGGGAAATAGAATAAGCAATATATCTGTGTATTACATCAAGAGAAGGTGTAAGAAGTTTTTATGTCAGAAAAAAGCTGGAGAAGGTTCTATCTGTATTTAATGTTATTTATCTATATCATTTATGCACCTATATCAATTATTGAATGGCTCTCAGAATCAGGAGGTTTTCCTTTTACTGCAATTATAGTAGGTATAGCGCTGCCTTTATCCGAAAAATCACCTAGAGGGATTAAAGGAAATTTCAAAGAAAGATTCTGTCTCATAGGTATGCATCGGCGTTGACATTCCGCTCGATGTTTTTTATAATTACGCTAACAACTATACATGTAGAATACGTTGAAAGTTTTGAGTACATGACAATCGCTTTTAAGAGAAGGATTTCCGTTGGCTGAAAGAAATCCTAAGGTAGAATCATGGAAAGCTAAGCTGGAGTACGGTTAATTCCCGTCGGTGTCATACCGTTATAATGATAAAGTGATGAACAATAGTTCATAATTAGGGTGGTACCGCGATCAAATCTCGTCCCTGCAAATGCAGAGAAGGGATTTTTTTATTGTCTAGGTAATTGTAAAATTTGAACCTGTGGATAAAAATGGGCGTGTTGAGCTGTTCCAGCGGAGGCGACTTCACGAATTGCCCTAATCTAAGTTATCATCGGCTTGCATGTACACCGTGATTCCTTTATCTCCGTTGACTCGCTTCAGTTCGCTACGTTTCTAATCGGGCGCTTGCGCTTTTATTCTTTTCAGGAAATAAATAATCCATTTACTGCGCTCAGTTAGTCTTTCCTGACGAAAAAGTGATGTCAATGATTAATGACTTGATGTTCTATTCAACTATTTTTAGATTGGGAGGAAGTTTAAGATGAAACAATTATCATCAGCAGAAGTTAGGCAAATGTTTTTAGATTTCTTTAAAGAAAAAGGCCATCGTGTTGAGCCAAGTGCTTCTCTAGTTCCGAAGGATGATCCGACGCTACTATGGATCAACAGTGGTGTTGCAACATTAAAAAAATATTTTGATGGTCGGGTAATCCCTGATAATCCTCGAATCGTAAATGCCCAAAAATCAATTCGTACGAATGATATAGAAAATGTCGGTTTTACCGCAAGACATCATACGTTCTTTGAAATGCTCGGTAACTTTTCAATAGGTGACTACTTTAAAAAAGAAGCTATCGATTGGGCTTGGGAATTTCTAACGAGTGATCAATGGATTGGGTTTGATCAAGAACGTTTATCCGTTACAGTGCATCCAGAGGATGATGAGGCCTATGATATATGGTTAAAGAATATAGGTATTCCAAAGGAAAGAATTATTCGTTTAGAAGAGAATTTTTGGGATATTGGTGAAGGCCCAAGTGGACCGAATACAGAAATCTTTTATGATCGTGGCGAACACTATGGAAACGATCCAAGTGATCCTGAACTTTATCCTGGGGGAGAAAACGAAAGATACTTGGAAATATGGAACCTTGTCTTCTCCCAGTTTAATCATAATCCAGATGACACGTACACGCCTTTACCTAAAAAGAATATAGATACTGGTATGGGCTTAGAACGGATGGTATGTGTCATTCAAGACGCACCAACAAACTTTGAAACAGACCTATTTATGCCAATTATTAAAAAGACAGAAGAGTTAGCCTCTACAAAGTATGGAGCTAGTCAAGAAGGAGATACAGCTTTTAAAGTGATTGCTGATCATATTCGTACGGTTAGCTTTGCGGTAGGAGATGGTGCTGTTCCTTCGAATGAAGGAAGAGGTTATGTATTAAGAAGATTAATTAGAAGAGCTGTTCGATTTGCCAAAGAAATTGGTATTGAAAAGCCGTTCATGTATGAATTAGTAGATACGGTAGCAGACATTATGAAGGATTTCTACCATGAAGTAGTGAAGAAAAAAGAATTTATTAAAAATATGGTGAAAGTGGAAGAAGAGCGGTTTCATGAGACACTGCACGATGGCTTAGAAATATTAACAGCAATCTTGAACAGCGAAAAGGAGAAAGGAAGCACCTTATTCCCAGGAGTGGAAGTATTTCGCTTATATGATACCTATGGGTTCCCTAAAGAATTAACAGAGGAATATGTGGAAGCACAAGGTTTTACGATTGATGAAGAAGGTTTCCAACGAGAAATGGAAAAACAACGTGAGCGTGCACGTAACGCTCGACAAAAAGTTGATTCTATGCAAGTACAAGATGCTGTTTTCAGTGAGATTAATATCGATAGTGCGTTTGTAGGGTATACCCAAATGGAAGTAGATACTTCCATTGTGGCAATGATTGCTGGTAATGAACAGGTGGAAGTAGCAGAAGCAGGTGACGACATATATGTATTCCTAGAGCAAACACCATTCTATGCCGAAAGTGGCGGGCAAATTGCTGACAAAGGTTTCATTTCTACCGAGCAAGCTACTGCATATGTAAAAGACGTACAAAAATCGCCAATTGGGCAGCATATTCATCGTGTAAGCATTCAACAAGGTTCTTTACGTATAGGAGAAGCGGTTCATGCCATAGTTGAAAAGTCGGCTCGCTCTTTTATTGTCAAAAACCATACAGCAACTCATTTATTACATCAGGCATTAAAGGATGTGCTTGGTAGTCATGTTAATCAAGCTGGATCACTTGTTACGCATGAACGCCTCCGATTTGATTTCTCTCATTTTAATGCTGTAACCAAAGCTGAGCTACAACAAATTGAAGAAATTGTTAATACAAAGATATGGGAGGCAATGTCCCTAGTCATTACCAATGAAAATATTGAGGATGCTAAAAAAATGGGAGCAATGGCCTTATTCGGCGAGAAGTATGGCGATGTAGTTCGAGTAGTTAGAATTGGTGATTATAGTTTAGAGCTTTGTGGTGGCTGTCACGTTGTGAATACATCTGAAATTGGTCTATTCAAGATCGTTTCGGAAAGTGGAATCGGAGCTGGAACAAGAAGAATTGAGGCTGTTACTAGTAAAGAAGCCTATCAATATTTAGCAAATAAGGTAGGTCTATTACAGCAATCTGCTCAATTAGTTAAATCGAAAGAGGAAGCACTTCCAGAAAGAATAGAGGGCTTATTTCAGGATATTAAAGAGTTGCAGAAGGAAAAAGAATCACTTCGTGCAAAACTTGCAAATGTAGAAGCTTCTTCAATTTTAGATAATGTACAAAACATTGAAGGTATCTCTTTATTAAGTGAAAAAGTCGATGTAAATGATATGAATCAGTTGCGAAATATGCTGGATGACTTAAAACAAAAACTAGAATCTGGAATTATTCTATTAGCAATAGAGAATAACGGAAAGGTTCAATTAGCAGCAGGAGTTTCAAAAGACTTAATGGAACAAGGATTCCATGCAGGGAAATTAATTAAACAGGCTGCGCATGCTTGTGGCGGTGGCGGAGGAGGTCGTCCAGACATGGCCCAAGCAGGAGGTAAGGATCCATCCAAAATTGATCAAGCCTTAAATGCAGCTAAAGAATATATTTTAGAGCATATGAATAGCAACTAATTTGAATATCATCTAGTGAAAAAGATATAATTAATTCTATAATCATGTTAAGATAATAGAAGAAGCTTACATTCGGTTTAGCAGATGGCTTTACCAAATGATTCTAAGATCGAGGTGTCACGATGAGTTCAATTGATAAAACGATGAAATTTAATTTTTCGGAAGAGCCTTTTGACCAGGATATTAAGGAAATACTTTTCACAGTGCATGCAGCTTTAAAGGAAAAAGGGTATAATCCGATAAATCAGATTGTAGGTTACTTGCTTTCTGGTGATCCTGCTTATATTCCAAGGTACAATGACGCACGTAACTTAATTCGTAAAATCGAACGTGACGAAGTAATTGAAGAGCTTGTCAAGTTCTATTTAGAACAACAGCAAAAGGAAAATAAATGAAAGTAATGGGATTAGATGTAGGATCCAAAACAATAGGTGTTGCTGTTAGTGATGCCTTTGGTTGGACTGCACAAGGAATAAAAACAATCAAATGGAACGAAGAAGAGATTACCTCTGCCGATGAAGCATTAAAATCCATTATAGTAGAACATCAAGTTGGGAAAGCTATTGTTGGACTTCCGAAGAATATGAATGGTACGATCGGAGAGCGTGGAGAAGCATCTAAGCTCTACGCAGAGCATCTAGAAAAAGTCCACGGAATTGAAACAGTGCTATGGGATGAGCGTTTAACTACGATGGCTGCTGAAAGAGTTCTACTAGAAGCGGATATGAGTAGAAAGAAACGTAAGAAAGTCATTGATAAGATGGCAGCTGTAATGATTCTACAAAATTATTTAGACCAGAAATAAAGGAGTGAAAGAATGGCACTTGAGGAAAAGGAACGAATTATAATACCTGATGAAAATGGAGAAGAACATTTATTTGAAGTTCTGTTTACCTTTGATGTGGATGAGACAAGTCAATCCTATATCGCAGTTATTCCTGTAGAGCAATCAGAGGATGAGGAAGTCGAAGTTTATGCATTCCGTTACGAAGAAAAGGAAAAAGATGATGACGATTTATCGCTGTTTCCAATTGAATCTGATAAAGAATGGGAAATGGTTGAAGAAATGCTTCATACACTAGCAGATCAAGAAAATGAGGCATAGGGTTATCTCAAAAAATGAAAAGCTGATGTCGAAATACGGCATCAGCTTTTTGTTTTTTGCATAAAATTAATGGAATATAACATCGAATTTTAGTATAATATACCGGATGAGAGGGGGATAACTATGTCCAAAGAGAAAAAGAATGGTAATTTTAGGGACAACCTCATTGCTCGAAGCGAAGAAGCCAAGACAGTGCGTAAGATTGTGTCAATTATTATTATCGCATTACTTTTAATTTTGATTATTGGTGGCTTATCTGGTTTTTTGTACGTCAAGTCAGCCCTAAAACCAGTTGATCCAGATAGCAAGGAAGAGATAAAAGTAACAATTCCAATTGGTTCATCATCTTCAGAGATTGCTTCTTTATTAGAAGAAAAGGGGGTTATTAAAAATGCCCTTATATTTCGTTTTTACATAAAATTTAATAATGAATCAGATTTTCAAGCTGGAAAATACACATTCACGCCAGATATGGAATTAGATGAAATAATTGAATCACTGAAAAATGGAAAGATTATGGCTGAAGCAGTTCATACAATTACCATTCCAGAAGGAAAAACCATTGAGCAAATGGCAGGAATCTTTGCAAAGAAAATGAGTTTTTCGAAAGAAGATTTTTTGAAGAAAGTAGACGACAAAGATTATATTAGTCAGTTAATCAAAAGATATCCATCTATATTGTCAGAGGAAATTCTAAATACTGAGATTCGTCATCCATTAGAAGGGTATTTATTTGCATCAACATATGATTTCTATGAAGAGAAGCCAAGCGTAGAAGCAGTTATCAATGAAATGTTGAAGAAAACAGATGCTGTGTTATCCGATTATTTAAACGAAATTAGTGAAACTGATTATTCGGTTCATGAAGCTGTTACCTTTGCCTCGGTTGTTGAAAAAGAAGCGAGCACTGCAAAACAGCGGAAAAAAATTGCCGGTGTGTTTTATAATCGTATAGAGGAAGGAATGAAGCTACAAACAGATCCAACCGTATTGTACGCTTTAGGAAAACATAAGGATCGTGTATTATATGAGGATTTAGAAGTAGAGTCTCCTTATAACACTTACTATGCGGAGGGCTTACCGATTGGGCCAATTGGAAGCTATGCCGAAAGCTCCTTAAAGGCAGTGCTTAATCCAGAGCAATCAGATTTCTTATATTTCCTCCATGATGGAGAAGGAAATATTTATTATGCAAAAACATTAGATGAACATAATGAAAATAAACAGAAGTATATCGATTAAAGTCTCATCCCCCTATCTCATAAGCTGAGAAGGGGGATGCTTCCGATATATTTACCCTTCATTTAATTTATGATAAAATATGTAATCTTGGTATCGAGATTTCATTCTGAAAAAGAGGTCATTTTATGAACGAACAAGTAATACACTACTTATTGAACATTTTACCTGCTACAACTTCATTTGTTCAGCAATTAGAAAAGGAAGCAAAGCAAAATCATGTACCTATTATGGAGCCTCTAAGTATGGATTTTATGCTGCACATACTTCAATTAAAGAAACCGAAGAGAATATTGGAGATTGGAGCAGCAATTGGATATTCTGCTTTAAGAATGGCAGAAGTAGCACCAGATTGTGAAATAATAACAATTGAAAAAAATGAACAGCGTTACCAGGAAGCTGTTATGAACATAGAAAAGCAAGGGAAGTCTAGTACAATAGATGTTATCCTAGGAGATGCCATCGATAAACTAAATGAGTTGCAAAATGATTCATTTTTTGATGTAATATTTATCGATGCAGCTAAAGGGCAGTATCAAAAGTTTTTTGAGCAATCGGTTCCTTTACTTGCAAGGGATGGACTAATTATTACGGATAATGTCTTGTTTAGAGGGTATGTTGCACAACCAGAATTAGCTCCAGCAAGATTTAAAAATATGGTCAAAAAAATTCATCATTACAACGAATGGCTTATGCATCATCCTGATTTTACAACCACTATTGTACCTATCGGAGACGGTGTTGCTATTAGTTTAAAGAAACACTAGAAGGGGGTACCGTATCTATGCAAGATAAACCAGTGGTTATTGGCGTTGCTGGGGGGAGTGGTAGTGGTAAAACTTCTGTTACTCGTTCCATATGTCAACGTTTTTCAGATCAAACCATTCTTGTTATTGAACAGGATTATTATTATAAAGATCAAAGTCATTTGCCATTTGAGGAGCGATTAAATACGAACTACGATCATCCTTTAGCATTTGATAATGATTTATTAATTAGTCATATATACGATCTATTAAATGGAAAAGAAATCGAAAAGCCAGTGTATGATTACAAGGTTCATACACGATCGAAAGAAGTAATAAAGGTAAAGCCGAAAGATGTTATTATTTTAGAAGGCATCCTGATATTAGAGGATCCTCGTCTTGTTGACTTAATGGATATAAAAGTATATGTTGATACAGATGCAGATTTACGTATTATTCGCAGATTGATGCGGGATATAAATGAACGCGGAAGATCTCTAGACTCTGTCATCGATCAATATATTAACAATGTAAGGCCATCGCACTTACAATTTATTGAACCAACCAAGCGATATGCCGATATTATTATCCCAGAAGGCGGACAAAATCACGTAGCAATCGACATTATGGCTACGAAAATAGAAACGATACTTTATAAAAATCAACATAAACAAATTTAGGAAAAGTATTGAAAATTTGTACAAAGTCTGCCATAGTAATGATTAGTACAATTTTGGTATAATGGAGCGTTTACATTGGCTCCGTTATTGATATAAGCTCAGCTCAATGTTTTTTATTAACTGGGGGTTATTATGAGACTCCAAAAGTGAAAATTCTCTTTAGATGCTGAAGGAATAAAAAGGAGTGTTTAGAATGGCTACAGAGAAAAGTTACTATATGACACAAGAGGGGAAAGAAAAGTTAGAAGAAGAACTACATTATTTAAAAACGGATAGACGACAAGAAGTTGTTGAACGTATAAAAGTTGCTCGTGATTTTGGAGATCTTTCCGAGAATTCGGAGTATGATGCTGCGAAGGATGATCAGGCATTTGTCGAATCACGTATTGCACAAGTGGAAAAAATGATTCGTAATGCAGTAATCATTGAAAACGATAATGATAATCCGAATATTGTATCACTAGGGAAATCGGTAACGTTTCAAGAGCTTCCAGATGGTGAAGAAGAAACATACACGATAGTAGGGAGCGCTGAAGCTGATCCGTTTGAAGGGAAAATTTCAAATGATTCCCCAATGGCTCAAAGTTTACTTGGACAAGAAATTGGTTCTGAAGTAACTGTAGCTACACCTGGTGGAGAGATTCAAGTTAAAATTGTAAATGTAGATTAATTTTTATATCTATATGGTTGTTGTATAAAAAGATCATGGTGTAATATTCCCCCCTTATGTAGTAGTGTAAAATAGTTGGTGTTACACTTACTTGAAAAGGGGGGGTTTTTTCATTTTAAATTCCTTCAATAAGAGGTTAATGGATGATCGACTGGGGATCAGTAATCGGTCGTTCTGTTGGTAGGAAATTATGACTACTAATATTTTGTAATGTCTCTATCATATAATTCTATAACATAAATATGATATCATAGTAGAGTAAATATGGGAGGGCTGAAAACATGAGTGAATTTGATAGAGTATCAAGAGTAGATAAATTTGAAAAGCGCAGAAAAAATACAAAGTCTATCTCACTTTTGCTTGTGCTTGGTGCAGTTTTACTTATTGTATTAATTGGTTTTTGGATGTTCGGTGGTGACGATGAGGCTGCTAAAGAAGAAGAGAGTAAGTCTGGTAACGAGACAGAGCAAAATGACACTGAAAAAGATGGCAATGATGAGAGTGGCGATCACTTCACTAAAGTTGAAGAAGAAGACTCCACAAATGATACGGATCAAAACAATGCTTCTGAAAATGATGAGAATGAAGCATCAAACGAGGAAGACTCGGAAAATGCAAATGAAGATGTACAAATAGAGCAGCTAGAGCCTTCTGGTGACAATGTTGTAGAGGCTTATACAGCCAATTGGGAGCCAATTGGAACAGAGCAACAAGGTCCACATACAACAAATTATGATGATGGCTCACAAGATAGAATTGAAATTAGTAGAGCAGTAGCAATGGCTACGGGATTAGCTGAGAATAATATGACGACACATTGGGTTGGTAATGGAGGAGATCAAAAGGTAGAGGCAACTGTATCAAACCCTGACAATACAGAGATTTACCGTGTATATTTATCTTGGGTTGATAATAAAGGTTGGCAGCCGACAAAGGTTGAAGTGTTGCAAGAGGTCGATATTTAATATAATCAAGATGATGGAGGAAAAGGTATGACAATTGGAATTATTGGAGCAATGGATGAAGAAGTTGCTCTATTACAGTCTAAGATGACTGACAAAGAACAATTGAAAGTTGCGAATTGTATATTTACCCGTGGTAAATTATTTGATAGAGAAGTTGTTCTATTGAAATCTGGTATAGGTAAAGTTAATGCTGCAATGGCTACGACTATTATGCACGAACGATTTACACCAAAGTTCGTAATAAATACTGGTTCTGCTGGTGGGTTTTCCAAGAATCTAGAAGTGGGCGATGTTATCATCTCCACACAGGTTGTTCATCACGATGTAGATGCAACTGCGTTTGACTACACATATGGACAGGTTCCAGGAATGCCGGCGATGTATGATGCTGACACTAACTTAGTGGCAAAGGCATCAAAAGTAATGCATACAATGGATATAGGTTATGAGGAAGGAATAATTGCTACAGGTGATTCCTTCATGTCTGATCCAGACCGAGTTGCCTTTGTACGTCATAAATTCCCAACTATGATTGCTGCCGAGATGGAAGCAGCTGCAGTTGCGCAGGTTTGTTATCAGTATAATATCCCGTTTGTCATAATTCGTGCGTTATCGGATATTGCTGGAAAGGAATCTTCCATATCCTTTGATAAATTCTTAGAAAAAGCTGCAACCAATGCGGCTGAAATGGTTATGAGCTTAGTTAAAGAACTGTAAAGAATCTATGAAACAACCAATATTTACCTTTCTAACGTGCATCTATTCTATGTTATTATATGTACTAAATGGGGGGATATAGGTGGTAAATGAAAAGGTAAAGGAATTGGAATCTAAATTAAAAGACTTTCAGCGCTTTATAGGGACTTTGCTTATACTAAGTAGCTATTTATATCTTGGTGCCATTATTAATACGTTCATGAGACCATCTACTGATGGGAAGATATTAATGCTGCTTGCTTTTGTAACTGTGTTATCTGGAATTTTGCTAGCAACTAAACAACGAAAAATTAAAATAGAACTAGAAAAGGAGCGCTAAACCCTGCTATGGGTTCGCTCCTTTTTGAATGATGGTGTCAAACTACCTTCTTCTTTCTTTTCGATAATATTCATGAAATACCTTCATTAGTGCACGCTTTTCAATTCGAGAAACATAACTTCTTGATATATTTAGTTTTTTAGCAATCTCACGCTGTGTCATTTCTTTTTGATCATTTAACCCATAACGGTAAACAATTACCTCTCGCTCACGATTATCAAGTATTGAAAAATAATCTTCCATTTTCTCGATTTCCATATTTAACTGGATAAATTCAATAATGTTTTGATTTTCAGCTTCTAAAATATCGATTAAGCTGATTTCATTACCTTCTTTATCTTGCCCGATCGGATCATGCAGGGAGACGTCCTTTTTCACTTTTTTCAAGGCACGTAAATGCATAAGTATTTCAATCCTAATGTCATTACCTATGCAGGGGATATCATTCCCCTGTTCCTATATACATTACCCCATTCACATTAAACCAGAGACCCTTTCTTATTTCATCCGTATAAACCACATTGTTACCTACTTTGCTATAATTGACCACACCTTCCATAATTTAGCCCCCTTTGTTCGATTAAAATAAGAACATCCGTTCTCATTTTGTCTCCATTATACTATAACAAGGGGCAAATTTACAGATAACTTTGTCGAAAATTGGCAAATGTTGGACGGTAATTATTACCAATTATTATCTTGGTAAGTTTCTGATAACGTTTATCAAATGTTCAATGTATTCTGGGGTTATACCCCTTTTCTCCATTTCTTTTCCAAGAGCAATCCAGCCTACTCCTCCATCCTTTAATTTTTCAAGAACTTCTGCATCTTCACAAAACAAAGAAGCTAACGTTATATCATATGAATCACTTAACTTCTTCAAAGCCTGCAAACTAGCCGGATGACCGTTTTCGATTCGAGATATTTGAGAATAACTTACACCAGACTTCTCTCCAACCTCTCTTGTAGTCATTTCCTTTTCTTTCCTTATCTTTTTAAGTTTTCTTCCTATTTGTTCATCTAAGTTCATGTGATCTCACCCATTAATTGTCATCCCTTCTTTTCTTTAAGAATTTTAGTATGCTCTTTACATCTTCCGGTGTTAAGTCATCGTCTTCCATTTCTTTTCCAAAAGCTATCCATTCCACATTTTCTTCTTTCAATTCTTGTGGAGTTTCCATAAATAACGATTGTAAGGAAACGCCATAAAGATCACATAGTTTTTGCAAAATAGAAAGACTTGGTATCCTTCCGTTTTCTATTCGTGAAACGTAAGAATTGCTTACTCCAATTCTACGTCCGGCTTCTCTGGCTGAAATATTCATCTTGTTCACCCTAATATCTTTCAATTTCTTTCCTATTTTTTCATCGAGTTCCATTGCCTTGAACACCACCTCTCACGGGATATTATACAGCTTTTAAAATATATTATCCAAGAATAAAAAAATAAATTTTAAAATATCATTGACATATATGTATCACTTTGATAAATTATAGTTAGCAACAATGTTAAAGAAAATGATTACAAAAAGTAATCACTAAGGGGGTGACTTTGATTGGATGGAAAGAAAATGCAAAGTTTGAGGATTAAAAGAAAGCACACCCAAAAAACATTAGCGGAAGCTACAGGGTGTAGTCGGGCATATATAGATGCTATAGAGAATAATCGCAGAAAACCTTCTATAGGTTTATTAGAAAGATTAGCAAAAGAGCTTAACTGTTCAATTAAGTATTTTTTTTAATCAAAATGATTACTTATATTAATCATAAAGGAGGGTACGCAATGAAGGTTAAATCAGTATTCCAAGGTGACTTAACTAGCAAACAGCAAAAAGCTATTGAATTATTGGCAAAAGCAATACGTGAAGGGAAGTTATAACATGCCCAAAACAAAAACAGATTGGTTCTACGTTGTAAGCTTTGCAATCACAATAGCATTTGTGTATTACACATTAAAAATAAGTTAAGGGGAGAATATGATGAACCAATTAACAAGAATATTTGACGGTAGAAATTTAACAATTATAGAAAGTGAAGGCGAACCCAAGTTTTTCTTGAAAGATGTTTGCGATATTTTAGAAATCGGCAATCCCAGCCAAGTAAAAACAAGGCTAGAAGATGGGGTCATTAGTAATGAGGTCATCCAAGATCGATTGGGAAGAAGTCAAAAAGCAACATTCATTAATGAGGATGGTTTATATGATGTGATTCTTGATAGTCGCAAGCAGGAAGCTAAACGTTTCAGAAAATGGATTACATCAGAAGTGATTCCATCAATTAGAAAACATGGCGCATATATGACACCAGAAAAAATAGAAGAAACTTTATTAAATCCAGATACAATCATTAAGCTAGCTACCAACCTAAAAGAGGAACAACAAAAGAGAGCCAAGGCAGAGCAAACTATTGAAGAACAAAAACCAAAAGTACAATTTGCGGAAGCTGTGGAAACATCTGATACATCTGTATTAGTAGGAGAACTGGCGAAGATATTAAAACAAAACGGAATCAATATCGGTCAAAACAGATTATTCAAATGGTTACGTAACAACGGATTTCTTATTAAGAAAAAAGGAGAAAGTTACAACTTACCAACACAAGCAAGCATGGATAGAGGATTATTTGAAATCAAGAAGCGAGTAATTACGAATCCAGATGGTTCAGTAAGAACAACTAGAACAGCCAAAGTAACTGGCAAAGGACAGATTTACTTTGTAAACAAATTCTTATCAATGGAGGGTGCTAAAAATGGAAAAGTTAGCAAAATTGTTGGGTGAAGTAGAGGAATACATCGGTAATGACGGGATTATGGGAATGAACTACAACATTGAAGACAGGGAATTTCATGTACAGGTAAGTGGCGACACTTTCTTAGACCTAGCAAACAATCGTGTTATGACAGAGTGTCCACGTAATAACAACATGTTCCCACGCGAAGTTCATTTCCATATCGAAAATGTAAAGTTCTTCACCATTTTAAGGGAAGTCGACTACGAACATGATTATGCGCATCTATTCGAAACAACAGACGAGGAATTCGTGACTAGCGGATTGACGGAGCAGGAAGTGATGATGAAAGACTCCGGTCATAAGATGCAAGATTTTATTTAAGGAGGAATAACCATGGCTACTTTATACGAATTAAGTCAGAAGTACAGTCAATTACTGCAATTAGCAGAGGAAGCAGACGAGGCAGCGTTTTTAGACGCATTGGAATACTTGGACGAAGAAATAAACGAAAAAGCAGAAAACATAGCGTTTGTGCTACAGGAAATGAAAGCCGACATTGACAAGATCGGCAATGAAATCAAACGCCTACAAAACAGAAAAAAGACCTTGCAAAACAAGCAAGATCAACTTAAGTGGTATCTAACCAAAGAACTTGACGGACTTGGTATTGATAGAGTTAAGTCGGCAAACTTTAATATATCGTTACGCAATAATCCGCCAAAAGTAAATGTATTAGATGAATCACTAATACCTAAACAATATTTTATCACGAAACAAGAATTAAGTAAAAAAGATATAAAAGAGGCATTGAAAAACGGTGAAGAAATAGAAGGTGTATCACTAATTAGCGAAAGGAGCGTTAATATACGATGATATTTTCAGAAAGCAATAACGAAATAGCACAAGCGTTAGCGAAAGCTTGGGGAGAACTTGAAACACCTAAACATAATTCGAGAGTTAAAGTACAAACAAAGAACGGTGGTTCATATACGTTCGATTATACAGACCTTGCTGGAATATTTGAAGTGGCGAATAAGGTTTACAAGGAAAACGGCATATCAATATTACAAAATGCAAGCACAAAAGAATTAAACGGTAATTTGATGATTTCAGTTGAAACAATGTTACTTCATTCTTCTGGGGAATGGGTTAAGTCAGAACCTTTACAAATGCCATGTAGCACTAGTATGCAGGATATGGGAGGGCAGATTACTTACATGAAACGATATTCCTTGTCTGCGATGCTAGGACTTGCGACAGAAAAAGACGATGATGCAAACGGCGCTAGTGGCAATGAGTACCAAATGCAGGAGAAACCAGCAACCGACAACCAACTAAACTATGTCAATAAACTGTTGACTGACATGGAGAAAAACAGCGATAAATCCAGAGATGAATTATATCAAGGAATTAAAAAGCGCATGGGAACAGAAAAAGATATGGAGCAATGGGCATTTGAAGATGCTTCAAAAGCAATCAAGATATTAACAACCAAAAAAAGTGCATGACTTGGCACGAACTAATCAAACTAGCCCGTGATTTAGGCTATACCAAAGAAGAAGTAAGAAAAATACTGAGGGGTGCTTAGTCGCCCCTACTAGGAGGATATAAATGGACAAGGTTAAGAAAACCCTACTAAAAATCGAGAATGTAAGAGTAATAGAACATGACGACATGAACCTAGCAGTAGAACGCTACGAAACATATTACAATCCAAAAGCAAAGAAAGAAGTATCTGGATGGCGCTTTAAAGGTTACACAGCTTCCATTCTCAAAGCTTTACAGTTAATCCATAACAAAGAGTTACTAATGGACAAAAAAGCTGTCAGCAGTTTAGAAACGCATTTAAAAGAAGTGAAGCGCACGACTAAAAGGGTAATGAACTTTCAGAGTGGTAGACAGATAAATTTATAAGTTAATAGACAAGTAGTTTCTTTAACTTTCAGAGTGAAATCAGGAATTGAAAATACAAGGGCAAGGAGAGGGAAGTATTAAATTGAAACTCGCAATCGAAATAGATTTTTGGTTTGATGGTATGGATGATTGTGCTATTGATGAAATTGAAAAGAGTTTAGATGCAGTTTTCGAGAGTGGGGCAGAATCCACTTGCACGGAATTGACACTATTAAATATCAAAAAAAGAAAGGAAGTTTAACTTAATGTTAAGTATGAAAGGGACGGAAATTTTAAACGTAACGAACGGAAGAGTTCAAGTGGTTTATGATTCTAAAACCAATAGTTGTAGCATTGGTTTGGCAACAAATGAGACATTAGAACTGTATCTCTTGGGGTGGATTTAATCAAATTAGGTTCGATTTTGGAAGAAGGAGAATTCTAATGAACGAAATTAAGAAATGTCCAAACTGTGATATAGAACTAGAAATAAATTATACATCTGATTGGGATGAAAGAGGTCGTGTTTTTAGACCAACTTTGAAATGCGAAATATGTTCATATGGTTGGTTCGTTAATTGGAAAGCAGATTAACCACACTTTCAGAGATTTTAGAACGAGGTGATTTTTAGTGGATTTTCCCACTATTTTCACCTTCAAAGTTAAATACCCCTAAAACATTAGCAGAGATTAAGGAGGCTTTATGATGCAAAAGCATTACAGGAATTTTACTGTAGGTGAATTACTAGATATGGGGTTGAAAGTTTCAGTAAGTAAGCATCGTGTTAATCGTGAAGAAGCCAAAAATATCACAAGAAAATTTGAAGGTACAAAACAAAGTAGTCATTCATTAGATTTTGAAACAGAGATCATTACCGCTAAAAAGAAATTATTTGAAGCGAGTATGTTTGTGGACAAGGAGGTCTAGGAAATGAAATTAAAAATATTTAGATTTGGAAATGATCGTTGCGATTGGGTGTGTCATGAAAGCAAAGAAAAGGCAATTAGTTTTTACGTGTCAATGTGTGGTGGAGATTGCTACAAAGATTTGTTGGAATTTTGGGGAGATGAAGCTGTAACAGAAGAACCTATGGATAAAGCATTTACATTTTACCCTGATGAAGAAACGCCCGATAAAGACACATTTGATAATCTCATTAAGAAATATTGCGATAAGCCGGATTTTTTTGCTCATAGTGAATTATAGGAGGTCTAGGAATGAGTGAATATATTGTCTACTCAACTCATATGAAACCTTCTAAGGTAAAGGGAGAATGGCCAGATATATTCTATGAATACATTGCTGTCGATTCAGCAATAGGGTTTTTCTACACCCTTACAAATGACAGAGAAAATGCTTATATATTCGATGAATCGCAATTAGAGGATGCTCGTTTTATTGCAGATTGCTGGAGAATGAAAATTAAGGAGGTCTAGGGATGGAATTTAGTGACATAAAAAAAGGAGATAAGTTCTTAATAGCACCTAACGATTACTTTATGGAAATTCTAAATTTGATAACAGAAAAAGACCAATTAAAAGGGTTTTCTGTAAGAGTACACAGTCCAGATAACGAGGTATTTATAGATGAATTAACAAAAGATAAATTCAAAAGTATAGAAAACCACTTATTCAAATTACCAGAAGTTAGGGAGGTCTAGAAATGGATTATATTGAAGAGTTAGACACTGGGAATTATACAGAACAGGAAAAGTATTTATATGAAGAACTGAGGAGAAATGGAATGGTAGAGGTAGGGGCAAGGGAAGCGCTGCTTAGCTTCAATATTGAAGACCTTCATGGAGTAGTACATTTCCTTAAATTTTATCGTCACTATCTAGCAAATTAGGAGGTGTATGTATGGAAGATGAACGTACAGAGATAGTGTTGACATCAGAAGAATATAGACATCTTATCAAACAAATAGAACGAGTACCGGAATTAGAAGAATCCGAAAAATGGCTGGTGAAAATCAGAGAAATGATATGTGACGAAGACTATAGCCCCGGCGTTCTTGAATACGCAGCAGCTTGTCCGGAAGGTGTACACGATATGGTAAAAGAATTATATGACTATTTTCAGAAGTTGGAAGAACAATTATATGAATCCGAAGAGAGCACATATCAAATACAAATTCAATTCCTCGAAAAGAATCATGATTATAATCAAGCCGAGAAAGAAAAGCAATGCCTTGAAGAACGTGTACAAGAATTGGAGAAATGTAAAGAATTTTTCCGAAGAAACCTAGTTAAAGCTAAAGTTGACGAGATTGTTTCGAGAAGTGAAAACCAACGCTACGAACAGATAACAAAAGATTTAAGAAAGCTGTGTGACGATTACCGAAACGGCTTTGTAGGCGAAATTACAGATTCGTTTTTGGTTGACCGAATAATCGAAACTTTGAAAGGGGAAGCCAATGGATAAAATATGCGAAACACATGGGCGTTTAAGGTGTAGCGAGTGTAATTATGTGGGAGAGTTAGAAGAACGTGTGAAAGAGTTAGAGAAAGATAATAAGCGATTGAGCGACTTGAATCATTACAATAATTTACCAGCCATGAAGTCAATGCTTGAAGAGATTGAACAATATAAACAGATTTTGGAGTTTTATGCGGATGAGGATAACTATTTTAGACGAGTGATTCCACCAGTTATTGAATCAGAAGTAGTACAAGATAAGGGAGAAAAAGCACGTAAAGCATTGAAAGGAGTAGAGGGATGAGTAATCTGAACGGTATACAGATGAAATATATAGTAGTGAAAAATGAGGATATCGAGAAGTATTTGAATAAAAGCGATAAACAGTTATTCACTAATTGTGTAGGTCAAATTCAAATGAGTAGGGAGATTGAAGGAAGGGACAATCCCACGTATTTAGTGATCAATACAGACGAACTCTATGCAGATGAGGTCATTGATATCATGAAGAAACATGGTCACTGGGGGATGAAAGGAGAATCGGAATGAAAACAATCGTATTCCGTCACAGAACAGGAGTAGGTGAACATGATATTGATGAACAAGAATTCGAGTTTGAAGATGATACTCCAGAAGAAGAGATAAACAAAGAATTTGCAGATTGGGCATGGGAGCGAGTCATGGATGACTTCACTTGGTATGAGAAAGGAGTAGAGGAATGAACTACAACAAGCAATATTATAAAGACATTCCTCTACGGTTGATTAAGCGTAACTACAATAAAATGAAAGCTAAACGCTTTGTAATCAATGACACCAATCAAAATGTATGGATTCCTAATAAACATCTGGAATCGGACGGAACTATAAAGAATGGCGAGAATCTGGACTATATCTTTCGTAGAGCTAAAAGACAATTAGAAATAGCGTTGGAAGGAGCGGAGGAATGAGTAAGGTAAAACACATCATCTTCTACAGTGGTGGTTTAGGGAGCTGGATGACAGCAAATAAAGTAATTCAGAAATATGGAAAAGAAAACGTGGTATTACTGTTCACTGATACGCTCATGGAAGATGAAGATTTATATAGATTCCTTGATGAAACAGAAAAAGACTTTGGCGTCGATATAACTAGAATAGCAGATGGAAGGGATGTCTGGGAGGTATTCCGAGATGTCAGATTCATAGGCAATTCAAGAGTGGCTCAATGTTCTCACAAATTAAAACAAGATAAAGCGGCGGAATGGCTAGAAGGAAATTATGCATCAAATGAATGTGTTCTTTACCTCGGTATTGATTGGACAGAACAACATAGGAAAAAGTCGCCAATTGAGAACTGGTCGCCATATCAAGTTGAATTCCCATTATGTGAAAAACCTTATATCAATAAGATTGACATTATCAAAGAGTTGGAAGGTAGAGGCATTAATATCCCTAGACTATATAATATGAATTTTTCTCATAACAACTGTGGAGGTTTCTGTGTAAGAGGCGGACAAGGACATTTTGTTAATTTGTTGAAGCAAATGCCAGAAAGATATAAATACCACGAGAAAAAAGAGCAAGAAATGAGAAGTTATTTAAACCGTGATGATATATCTATCCTCACCAGACAAAGGAACGGAAAAAAAGAGCCTTTAACACTTAAACAATTAAGAGAAGAATACGAAAGTGGATCGCAACAAATTGATCTGTTTGATATAGGAGGTTGCGGATGCTTCGTAAGTTAAACCAACCCTCCCTTAATGGGAGGTAAAGGAGGCAATGGAATGAGAGAAATTAAAGTAAGAGGTTTAGTAATTGAACCATTAGCGCATGGAGGTAAGTGGATTACGGGTGATGATGAATACCATGATATTTATATGAATCATGCTGACAAGTTGGCGTATATACAAAATCATCAAGTGCATTATGAATCCATTAGTGAGTACACAGGATTAAAAGACATTGAACAATTCGACGAACCCAAAGAATTATATACAGGTGACATAGTTAGTATGCACCAGTTCTTGTTTGATGGAAATGAAGTGGAGAACGAAATTATTGGTGTTCTTGACTACGACGAGGAAGTCGCTGCTGTTTGTTTAACCAAAATAAATAATGATTATCTTCAAAAATACATGGGATACGAGAATGACGAAGTTGGATTTAAACGAGAAAAAATTCCAGTGTGTATGTTCTACGGACTACATGAATGTAGTTGGACTTATCTAGGCAACACACACGACAATCCAGAACTACTAGAAGGCGTAACGTCATGACAAAAGAACAATTACGCCAAATCGAAAAAGCCATAGGTCAACCAGTAACCATAGCTTTATTAGAGGAATATAAACGTGTACATGTAAAGGGGGTGATTAAGCCTTAGCAAGTTTAGCTTTCTTCTTTTCAACAAGCGCAGCGTATTTAAGACCATATACAATTAATTGTTCAATAGCAGTGCTGCGATGGTCTATTCTTTTACCGAATTTGTAATCGTCAACAGCTTCAAATAATTCTTTTTCTAATGAAATTGTAGTAGATGGTCTAGATGAATCTTTTCTATAGTGTGCCATATTGTATTCTCCTTTATTTTTTATATTAACGTATTACGGCAATACATTAGTTTTCTTTAGTTAAAACAAATAGTTCAGATATTTCACAGTCAAGAACTTCACAAAGATCAGCAATAGTATCGTAGTGAATTTGGTTATTCTCATTATGATAAAAACGATCTAAAGTACGGCGAGCGATTTTCTTATCATGTTGTTCAAATATACGTACTAATTCAGAAATACTTTTAATTCCTTTTTCAGCCATAATAATTGCTAAACGATTTTTAACTTGCATTGTTCCTTCACTCCATATTAATAATTTTTATTTTCTTGTTATTATATTTTATGCAATGTATCTAAAAATATACTAACATATTTATAAATTTTTGCAACTTTTTTCTTGTATCGCTTGCTAAATTTACTAACATGTTATAAAATAGTATCAAGATGTTAGGAGGTGAATAAATGAGAGTACGTAACCGCCTAGGATTGTTCCTTCAAAGTAATAAGATTTCAGCATTACAACTTAGTAAGGAAATCGACATCAATTACGCAGCAGTAATGAAGTTTTACAATGAAGAGTACAAGCAGTTCAAACCGGATTTAATTGTAAAACTTTGTGAATACTTCAATTGCAACATAGAAGATCTTATCTACTTAGATGATTAACAACAAAACGGAGTGAAGGAATAAAGGGGGTGATTAAAGATTGGCGAAAGAAGGCTTCATTAAGTTATACAGGCAAATACAAGATCATTGGATTTATGAAGAAAAAAGGAAGTTTTCAAAATTCGAAGCTTGGATCGATATGCTAATGTTAGCTAACCACAAAGACAACAAATTTGTTTTAGGTAATGAATTACTTGAAATTGAAAAAGGCCAGTTTGTGACAAGCGAATTAAAGCTAATGGAACGTTGGGGATGGGGGAAAGCGAAATTAAGAAGTTTCCTAAAAATGCTGGAAAAAGATGAAATGATTATCAAAAAATCAGACCGCAAAAAAACCACCATAACCATATGCAATTACAGTGTTTATCACGAATACGAAACTAATAACAGACCGCAAGCAGACCATGATAAGACCGATAACAGACCACGAGCAGACACAAACAAGAATGTAAAGAATGATAAGAATGTAAAAGAAGAAATACCTTATGCTGAAATCGTGAATTACTTGAATGAAAAAGCGGGAAAGAAATTCAAACCGTCAGCTAAGAAAACAAAAGAGGTCATTCATGCTAGGTGGGGAGAAGGGCATAGGTTAGATGATTTTAAACAGGTGATAAATGTTTGTGTTGAAAAATGGAGTGGTCAAAGATTCAGTAATGGACAGAACGGTGATGATTATTTACAGCCTTCCACTTTATTTAATGGTAAATTCGATGAACGTCTGAACTGGACAAGCAAACAAAAACCAAAAACAGCAGAACGCAAAAAGTCGCCAGAGCAGTTAGAACAAGAAAGGTTATACAGGGAAGCGAAAGAGAGGTTAAACACCTAATGAATTATTTAGAAAAAGAAATCCTAGGATGTTTCCTAAAAGATAATTCTTTGCTACAAGAAACAAATCTATCAATCAATCATTTTGAAGAATCGCATCATAAACAGTTATTCAAAACTATGATAAAACTGTCTGAACAACAAAAAGCAATCGATCACGTTTCCTTAATGACTGAACAACCAAAATTAATTGTTGGTCTTGGTGGTCCCGAATACATCTTAGACATAGAAACAAAAGGCAATCCAGATAACTACGACACATATGAGCGAGACTTAATAAAGCAATACAAGGAAAACACAACGGATCAGATTGTTAAAGATTGGCTTTCTAAAGAAAAACGTGATAGCAGACAGTTGCTTGATGACATTGAAAAAATAAATGATGAAGGTGAAACAAAAGAGGTTGATATCACAGGAATATTAGCAGATATGCATGACGAAGTGAATAAACCTAAATCAAGTTTGATAACAGGTATACCGAGCGGATTAGAAAGTTTGGATATGCTTACGAGCGGATGGCAACCACAGACGAGCATCATTGTTGGGGCAAGACCTTCGATGGGTAAGACAGCTTTAATGCTAAAGTTCATGTTATCAGCAGCGCAAAATGGCGATGTTCCAATCGTATTTTCACTTGAAATGTCAGCTAAAAGCTTACTAAGACGATTGACTACAGCTATTGGGAAAATAAACGGATTCGAGGCTAGGAATCCACAGAATATGCAACCATCAATGCAAAAACAATGGATGAATGCTGTTGGAGAATTAAGTAACTTGGACTTTGAAATATACGACAACTCGTTTCAGACAATCCAGTATATACGATCTAAAGTAAGAAAGGCTCAAAAGAAATACAAAGGAAAGCGGATAGTGGTTTTCATTGATTACTTAACCCTCATTGAAAATACAGGTAACTTTACTTCTGATCACGCAAAGGTAACAGACACTAGCAAGAAGTTAAAGGCTATAGCTAAAGATTATGACATACCAGTTATTACACTAGCCCAATTATCAAGGGGAGTTGAACAGAGGCAAGACAAACGACCTATGAATAGTGATTTAAGGGAATCTGGAAGTATCGAACAGGATGCGGACTTAATTCTATTACTTTACAGGGATAGTTATTACAACAAAGAAAGTGAAGTCCCAAATGAATTAGAAATAAATTTATCCAAACATCGAGAAGGTGCAACAGGAGAGGTGAAAGTAAACTACAACCGATCTACGGGGGTGATTGTAGCTTGACGATAAAAGATTACTATGAATTTGCTGTAAGGAACGAAATGACAGACTTGTATGTATTAATCATGTTCCTTGTGTACGAAAAAAAAGTCTTGTCCTTTGATGACGCAAAAGACAAGATCATGTTCTACCTTCAAGATAAGTTCAAACCTCGAATGAATGAACTTATCACCGAATACAAAAATAAACTTAATATTAATTATAAACCATGTGTATTCGAAGTGCAAGTGCAAAGTAAGGCTTATCAGACTGTATACATTTTGGCTGTCAATGAAAAGCAAGCGACTTCTTATTGTTTCAGTCAGATGTACAAGCCTATTGATATGAGTATATGCGATCCAGAACAACTTATGACCAAATACAATAAAAAAAATGAACCGATAAATTTAACGATAAAGCAGTTAAGAGATAGAGCAAGTGAAATCCCATCATTTCTAGGAGGTTATTGAATGTATGAGGATATCGAACAAACAGCAGTATTTCTAATGAATGCCATAAAAGATATACCAAAAAGATACGAACGTAATGAAACGATGATTAAAAAAGCAGAAAGAGAAACACAAGATTTGCTTCATACAGCAGAACTAACGAACTTCAATGCTTTTGAGGGGTACACGATTTCGAAAGAGTTAAAAGAAGTAAGGACAGCAAGAAGGAATTTGAAAGATGAAAATGATCTGCTTGTCCAATTAAACGGAATTATGAAAAGGATGCAACCGCATGTTAAGGAACTAAATGAGGCAATAGGAGCTATTAAAAAAGAGAAAAGAAGACACAAACAGCGATCTTATAAATGCAGAGTAAGAAAGGATTTACAAAATAAATTTTTGGAGGTAGCGAAATGATTCCTAAATACTTCGATTTTTTAACGCAAAAAATGCACGGAGAAGAAAGATACTTCGCAATGCAATGTGATGAAGGTTTTGCTGTATATGATAAAAGAAGGGGGAAATTCAGGGGGTTTTATACTGATGTAGAGGTTTCTGAAAAATTAGGTACAGGTGATTGGTTAATGATTCAAAAACTAAATTCATCCCAGAAAACATTCGAATCCAGAGGAAAACAAATAGGGAAATTAGTTGATGAAAAAAACAAACAATACGGTGATGCATTTAGTAAATCTGGTGACTTCTTAAAAATACTCTACCCAGACGGAATAAAACCAGAACAATATAAGGACGTATTGGTACTTGTAAGGATATTTGATAAGCAAATGAGGATAGCGAACGGTAATCAAGGCGAAGAAAACGCATATCAAGATATAGCAGGATATGGCATTTTAAGCAGTGGAGGTAATGAAAATGAGTGAACATAGAGTGAAAATTGATTATCAAGATTTGATCGTATTCGTTGAACGGATTGAAGAAAAGGCAATGGAAGATGATTGCGTAATTTCTACTATTGATGAACTGAAGGAATACATGGAAGAAAATCATTGCGAGGGATTTGAAGTTATTTCTAGATATCCAGATAAAAGGAGTGAAACAAATGAGTAAATGGCTTACTACAGGTGAAATGATAGATCAGTTGAAGGTTGGGGAAGTTGCGGAAACTAATGAACAAGCTGGTTTAAGAGTTAAATACACTAAAGAATGTGGACTTATTTATGTTAATGAGCATGAAGTAATAGATCTTGATAACGGTAAGGAAGGTAGAGTTTTTATAACTAGCGATTATATTAAAAACATGAAATGGCGCATCCTACCAAACTATGTATCTTTTGAAGAAGCTATGAAGGCTGGAAAAGAAGGCAAGACAATTGCATATCACACTCAATACGACAAACACGTTATAGAACCTATGGAACTAAGACAATTTGCGGTAGCAAGTTTATCAATACAAGACAACGGATTACTTCATATGTTCGAAGGCAAATGGACGATAGAAAATGTATAGCAAAGAACAACAATTAAAATCAAAGCGAATCAAACCAAAACGAGGACAGCTTACAAAGATAACGCAGAATGTCAGAAAAGAAGTGTTAGAACGGTCTGGCGGATGCTGCGAACGATGCGGAAAGCATTCATCTTGGGGCATGGAAATGAGCCACTTGGTACAAGCTTCACAAGGTGGACGAGGGGATTTGCCTTCAAACATAGTCCTTTTATGCGGACCGAGTGTACAGACAGGAACATGCCACCATTTCGCAGATCATACAAAAGCTGGTAGAGAATGGCGAATGGAAATGAAAGACAAGCTAGAAAACTATTATTTAGGCGGTGGAACACTTGATTAAATATGGCATTCGAACAAATGGAATGATAGCTACGAAATACGATACACCAGAGGAAGCTTATCGAAATGCGCAGTATCTCAATGAAGAAACGGATTTTTTTCACGAAGTAGTTTTAATTTACCCAGAGCAACAAATTCATACAGTGATACGCTAACAAAAATTATCACGTATCACAGCAAGCCTTTATATTATGATTACATTATTTTCACACAGATACCCATTATCATATTACCGTCAAATGGTTGATATGGCAACGGGAACATATATTCGGGAGGAATTCACATGTATAACAATATTACCTTAGTTGGCCGCTGGGTGGCTGATACAGAAATCAGAGTTGCAAACAACGGAACAGAAATCATGAACGGAACTTTAGCTGTAAGTGATTCATTTAGAAAAGATCACACAGATTTCATAGACGTAACCGCATTTAAGCATTTAGGGCTCAATACGAACAAATTTACGTCAAAGGGTAGCAAAGTATTAGTGAACGGTAAATTACAGCAAGAGCGCTGGGAAAAAGACGGACAGAAGCGTAGTAAGCATGTTGTAATTGCTAATCAGATTGTATTCCTTGATGACAAGAAGGAATCTGGTGGCATTCCGGCGAGCGAAGGAACGGAAATTGATATGCCAGACGATAGTTCATTGCCATTTTAGGGGTGTAACCAATGAGATACGACAAAGCAACCAAACAACAATTAATTCAAATAGCACTTAATGAGCCATGCGGAACGGACATAAAATACAAAGCTTGTAAGGAGTTGCAGCGCAGGCTGTATACTCCTTCAAGTTTAGAAGATATGGAGGAATATACAATGAACTGGGGTGATGATCGAATTGAACAAGGCATTTGGGAAGCGATGGACAAATTAGAGATAACTAGAATGCCAACCCGAACGGAACTCAAAGAACTGAAAGGTGGACAATCCTTAGCAAAGGAAATCTCATTAACCAAAAGTTTCAAGGGATGGGCGGAATATTTAGGAATAGACACAAATTACAGCAGAAGACAAAAAAATGAGTACGCATTTTACCAAGGAGATAAATTTTTATTCTTTGACACTATTAAAAACGGTGCTAAGAGATTAGGAGTTACGTATAACGCAGCTAAGTATTGGACAACAAAACAACATGAAAAGAGAGTAAGTGATGACGGCATGCATCTTGTTTTTGTTGGAGCAGAAGGTGATTACAGAGAAGATTATATATATTGGGATAAAGGAGATAGCGAAATGAAAGCATCTGAACTAGAAAAGGAACGAGTAAATGCACACATGGTAGAACAATTAAGACAACTAGGATGTAACGATATAGACGGATTAAGCTACGAGGAAGCAAGAAGAAAATTACAAGCGGAACGTGCTAAGAATGTGGTTGTAAAGTCACCTCATGCAAGTTGGTTCTAAGGAGGTTAAACAATGAAAGCTTGGCACACTCAAGATATTAACGGAGAAATGCAAGAAATTGTGTTCGCAGAAACTAGAGCAAAAGCGATATATCAAAGTGAAGCTTACGGGTGGACTGATTATATAAACGTAAGAGTTAAAAGGGCAAAGTACGCTGATGGTTTAGAAGGAAACCCCAAACAATTAAAACAGAGTATGTTAGAAAACGGATGGTGGTTTGAGTGTGATAGTTGTTCTACACATGTAGATATCGATAATTTAATAAATCAACCAATTGTAATCAATAACGGAAAGGTAATGTGTGATACGTGTTTCAATAAAAAATTCAATCGGAGGTCAAACAATGAACTTAGATAAATTATTCCCCATTCAAAAGGAATTAGATACAAGGATAGAAAGAGAAAAAGGTCTGGAAGGACAGAACTTGCTAGATAAAAAGATTCTTGCTCTACAAGTTGAATTAGGCGAGTTAGCAAATGAATGGCGTGGGTTTAAGTTTTGGAGTAATAAACAAAAGCCACAACTCGCATACAACAAAGGTTGCGATGAATGCATTGGTGGTATTTCTAAGTTATCTCCTTTATTAGGGCCATATAGAAAGTGTGAGTATTGCAGAGTTGATCCACTCCTAGAAGAATATGTAGATTGCCTACACTTTATTTTAAGCATTGGGTTGGAAATAAAATTAACCATGGAAGACCACGTTAAGTGGAGAAGGGCTACAGTAGTTGAACAATTTAATGACTTGTTCGGTTATACATCGGACCTGTTTAAATCATCTGATGAAGATTGGACAGCAGATGAGCAATTCAATGCTTATGAGGAATTATTTGCTGGGTTTCTTGGTTTGGGAGACATGCTAGGATTCACCGCAGAACAAATAGAACAAGCCTACCTTGATAAAAACAAAGTGAACCACGAAAGGCAAGCAAATGGATACTAAAGAACGCCTATCCATCATAGAACAATTAGCACTAATAACAGGATATAACAGATCGGTATTTGAAAAGATGTCAGATAAAAAACTAATGCAGGAACTGGAGGAACGATTATGGATAAACAAACCAGAGGAAAATTAAACTATGAAATTGTAAAACGAGATAATACGATAAGAGAATTACAAGAAACGCTAGATACAAAGGATGAATCTATAAAAACGCTGGCAAGCTTTTTAACGGTAAACTTAGCTTCATTTATTATACTACTAATCTTTACGTTGGTGATTCTATGAATTATGTCGGCATTGATCCTAGCACATTAACAGGCATATGTGTACTGAACGAAAACGGAGAAGTAATCACGGTTGATGAGGTCAAAACGAAAGTCAAGGAAGAACCACAGCGATTTATGGACTTAGCAGATAAAGTGATCTCTTATATCGGACAAGGTGACAGCGTAACGATTGAAGGATTTTCCTACGGTTCAAGAGGACAGGGAGTGTCTACCCAATATGGCATTGGGTGGGCAATCCGGATGAAACTAGTCGAATTACAAGGAATGGATTATATATACAAATATACGGATGTAGCACCGAGTGCATTAAAGAAGTTTGTTACAGGTAAAGGGAATGCTTCTAAAGATATCATGATGCGTGATGTGTTCAAAAAATGGGGATTTGAAAACAACTCGAATAACATATGTGATGCTTATGCATTGGCTAGATACGGATTAGAAAAGGGGATGGAATGAATGGACGTGAAAATAAAAGTAACCTCTATTCTTACTACTGAGACGCTGGATGAAAAGATAACATATGTTAGATTCTCTGCTGAATTTTATAAAAAGCCGTTTATGCTTATGAATAAATTTATCGGTAGAAGAATTGATGCAAAAATGCACGATCAAGTAATAATGCTACCCGGTGAAATATCCAGCGTTAAAGATGCTAAGTGGTTAATCACGCAATTATTCAATTAGAAAAGTGGTGATTAAATGAAAAAATCCCAAATAGATGAACACCTAAAGGAAATACTTTTTTATCAAACGCAGCTAAACCAACTAGGCGATGACATGTACATCATAAGAATTGAATTGCTATCCAAGCAACTGGTATTCATAGGCAGGCTTGCAAGTGCATTTTCGGAGCAATACAAGAGGATTTATGCTACACGTAAGCGAGTGTATGCGGAAGCTGAAATAAACTCACCACCGCCACGAAAGGCACATGCTGAACTAGCTGTATCCGACTTAAGAGAAGAAGAAGCTGAGGCATACGGAAACTATAAACGGTGGACAAATGCTTTTGAGAGTACGAGAGAAGAAATCCAAGCATTGAAATATAAAGTCAAAATTGATATTGCTGACGGCAATAGTCAAGGGTAGGAGGAATAACATGTTTTTAACAATTATGGTGTTAGCTATAGCAATGGGTGCTGGTTACTGTTTAGGTGGATTGGTTGTATTTAAAGCAATCGGAAGAGAATTAAATAAACATGGTTTTAAATTAGGAATTGGTTTTAAGTGGGGGAAAACAAATGATTAGTTTTTGGATATTAATTTACTTATTATCATCGTGTTTATCTTGTTTAATTGCCAACGAAGCAAACAAATACGATGTCGATAAATACGGTTCTGAATATAAAATTTCAAAAAAGAAATTAATACTCATCGGCTTTGTGATGACACCAGCTTCGATAATAGGCGTTTTATTAATCTCTTACTTAATTGTTAGTATAGAGGACACATACAACTGGTTTGTAACCTATTTACCGTAAGGGGGAATAACATGCATTGGGTGGATAAGATGCTATTAGAGTATAAAGAAGGGCGTAGGGATCTAAGAAAGCAGTTAAAAGGGTTAGGGGATACAGAAAAAGATCAAGAAGATAAAACATTGTTAAACAGCATGATAAAAGACATGAGTTTTATTATTGAATGGTTGGAAGTTGGTAGAATGCCAGATTTATATAGAGGTGTAGACAAAAGGAGTGCATATCAAAAGAGCGCATTAGTTAATATGGATTTATTCCCTTGCTTGGAAATCGAACCAGAAGAAAAACCATTAACTGATGATCAAAAAAAGATAATATTGGATGTATTAGCTAGATTATCCATAAGAGAAAGAGAGTGTTTCATACTAAGTAAAGCTAATAGAAGGACTCAAGAAGAAATAGCGGAGGAACTCGGTATTAGCAGAATGGCTGTAAGGACGAATCTCAAAAGGGCAGAGGACAAAATCGAGAAATATATAAAAGGGGGGAAAAAAGGCATAATTAAAATTTCTTGATTTGTAGCCATTTTGTAGCCATTATCCGTATTATTTATAGATAGACCTTTTTAATATATCATAGTTTTATATCATAGGTCAACAACAAAGATGGCAGCGACGTACTGACATTATTAAATGGCCCAGTAACACCTTGCCGGCAAAGGTATCTAAGTTACTAAAAACAAGTCAGAGCATGTCTCTTTCGGGGATTGCGTTTAGGGTTTAGCAATCCGTTATTTTTATAAAGCACTTGGAACGCTATATGTGGTCTGGGTGCTTTTTATTATTACTAATAAACTCACAATGCCTCTTAACAATGCGGAACAGGGTGAGTCTAATCGACGTAGTGGCGGAATAGGTAGACGCTAGATTCCATTGAACCTCGCTGAAAGGCAGGCAAAGCCACCCATAACAGGCTAAGGTAGTCACGGTGTGCGTATTGGGGTGGTAGAAACCCGTGAACCATGTAAGGTGCAAATCCTTACCTACGTCATAAATATTATTTACTGTGGAGCGTTTGAGGGACAAAGAGAGTCTCTTGCAGGAGGGGGCAGAGAACAACAATGATATGGGATAAAGAGAAAGATAAATATTTAACTAGCTTAATAAACAACCACGGAACAAAGTGGAAACTAATTGCTGAAAAGATGACAGAGCAATTCAATGAAGTATTCAAAAACGAGCAAGTGCGCGGAAGGTGGCGTACTGAATTGAAATATAAGAAACCAGAGATTGATCCAAGAGATAAATTTGGAGTCAAAAAGGTAAAAGATAAAAAGACAGGCGAGGAAGAAGTAGAGCGGTTAATTGAAGTATCTAACATAGACGATAAAGATGACGACTATATACTAGAAGCACATGGATATGATCCTTCAAAGTGGGACATCATTAACCATCAATTTAGTATGTGGAATCATTACAACAAAGAGTTAACAGAGCCTAAAACGTTATACGCAAGTAAGATAAAAGTAGCACCTAAACAAAAAGGTGTCGACTGGAATAGATTTATTACTGCGATAGAAAACAAAGAGCCATTAGAACCAATTGAATTCAAAGGGAAACTTCCAGAAGAAAATACATATTTAGAAATCCCTTTATTCGATTTACATTTTGGAATCAGCACATTAGAGCATTACAAGAAAACACTACAAAAGACAACCGCATTACTAGATGAATCACATCTTGAGGTATTGTTCATAATAGGACAAGATCTTCTACACAACGATTCATTCAGAGGACAAACCGCAAACGGGACACAGATAGATAAAGTCGATATGGAGAAAGCTTGGGAAGAAGCTGAAATTTTCTACAGAACACTAATTGATAAGGCGTTAGATAAATCGCTTAAGGTAACTGTTATTTATTCAAAAGGAAATCATGATGAATCAATGGCTTGGGCGTTCGTTAAGAATTTGAAAAGCATATATAGAAAGAATACTAGAATTACATTTGATACTAAATTTAAAGAACGTAAGGCGCATATGCTAGGCTCAAACTTCATAGGAACAACACACGGAGACAAGAACAGAAAGAATGCAGCGTCTAACTTCTCGGTAGAGTTTCCAGAACTGTGGGCGATAGCAAAAACAAGAGAAATACACATGGGTCATTTACATCGTAAGAGAACTACCAAACAACCAGTAGAAATAACAATTGATGAAAAAGGTGTTATTGTACGTGAACTAGGCACAGGGAACGAAACAGATCAATACCATGAGGACAATGGTTTCAATATGGCACATAAAGAGTTTGAAATATTTGAGTATACCGAAACGAATAAGAGGTGTATTTATTATGTGTAAACTAATCAAAGCAACCAGAACAAAAGGTAATGTACATTACAAAACATTGCATACTGGTTTGTCTATAGAAATAGCTAGAGAGTTACAAGGTATATTGAATATGCAAAACACAGATAAGCGCATTACTTATTTTATAGATCGTGAACCACAAAACAAGAAACTTTCAACAAAAGAATTTAGTGAAGCGATGAATGCATTCGGGAAAGGTTTAAGTAATAGCATTAAGAATCTTCGTGAAAGGATGTCTATTAAAAGAGAAGTTAAGCAACCAATTGAATATATAAATGAATCGTATAATTAAGGAGTGATTAAATGAAATACAGAAAGAAGCCAGTTGTTATAGAGGCGATTAAATTTGATGATAAAACCGAAACTTTGGTAGCTTTAACTGAATTCATGAATGATCAACCAGAGATAGTAATAGGATACGAAACGAAGAAGCCTATTCTTAAAATTGAAACATTAGAAGGAACGATGACAGCAAATGAAGGTGACTACATTATCAAAGGCGTGAATGGTGAATTTTATCCATGTAAGCCAGATATATTCCATCAAACATATGAAAAAGTAGTATAACGATTCGTATAATTAAACTTGACTTAGACATACCCCCTATTCATATACTATAGCTTAGGGAGGTGCATCGTGTTTGGTGGAGACTTTGAAAAGATAATTGAAGATGATGAACATATACTTTACAGGTTATCTTGGTATGTGAACGGTGAGTATAAAGAGAAATGGATAACAAAGCGTAAAGACGAGTTGGAGGATGACGGTTATGGATAAGGATTATATACAAAAGCTTATTGATGATCTCGTTGGATATCAAAAGAAAAATAAGATATTAGGATATGGACTAGAGCGCCAGATGATTAAGAGTGATAGCGGTCCGGGTTATGTTTACGGCGATGAGATATACATTAAATTTACTATAAAGGATTAATAACATATAAAGAGGAGACATCCAATAGGGTGTCTTTTTTATTTGGGGAGGGAGTGACTATGTAAAATGGCTCAAGGGAAAAAGATAAGTGATAAGAAGCGCTCGCAGATAAAAGCACACTTATTAGAATGTGGTAACGTAAGACAAACAGCCAGAAAATTTAAAGTAGCGGAAGGAACTGTAAGGAAAATACGAGATGAATCAGACGACTTTGCGGAACTTCACGCACATAAAAAGGAACAATGGATTAATGAAGCATGGAAAACAATTAATATGTACATCGAGCATGTTCAAACTGATAAGGTTATCCAAAAGACAGGCGCTAGAGATTCTGCAATATTGATCGGTACATTACACGATAAAATGATTAAGAACACAGAATTAGAGTTAAAGCGTGAGGAATTAAATTTAAAACGACAGGAATTAGAGAAGAAAGACAAAGCACCAGAAAAGCCAAATATACAAGTTTATATAGATGCGCTTAAAGGTGAAATGAAAGAAGTATTTGAGGATGAATAAAGGATTTCAATTCAAGCCATTTTCTAAGAAACAAAAACAATTGCTTATGTGGTGGATGGATGGTTCTCCATATAAGGATCATGAAATGGTTATAGCTGAGGGGTCAATCAGAGCAGGGAAAACAATTGCTATGATCGATTCTTTTTTAATGTGGTCGAGCACAACACATGAAGGTGAATCCTTTATTATAGCTGGTAAGTCTATAGGCGCATTGAAGCGTAACGTATTAAAGCCTATGTTTGAGATATTACAAGCTAAAGGCGTACCTTATAAGTATCATCGTTCAGATCACTATATTCAAATAGGAACGAATACTTATTATTGCTTTGGCGCAAACAACGAATCATCACAAGATGTATTACAAGGGTTGACAGCAGCAGGAGCATATCTTGATGAAGTGGCTCTCATGCCTAAGTCGTTTGTTGATCAAGCAATAGGTCGTTGTTCTGTGGAAGGATCACGATATTTCTTCAACTGTAACCCAGCAGGACCATACCATTGGTTTAAAACAGAGTTTATAGATAAAGCAGAAGAAAAGAAAGCTTACTTATTGCATTTTACAATGGATGATAATCTTTCGTTATCTGAACGTGTTAAAGACAGATTTAAGCGCATGTTTAGTGGCGTTTTTTATAAACGATACATTCTAGGCTTGTGGGTAATGGCTGAAGGGATCATATTTGATATGTTTTCCGAAAGCATACACAAGGTTAAAACGAAAGGCAGAGCATACACGAAGTTTTATATATCTATCGACTATGGCACGCAGAACCCTACAACATTTGGGTTGTGGGGGCTTTTTAATGGCGTATGGTACAAGGTTAAAGAATATTACTACGATGGCAGGAAAGAAGGCAAACAAAAGACTGATGAAGAATACTACAATGATTTAGTTGACTTTGCACAAGGTTACCAGATAGCAAAAGTCATTATTGATCCATCGGCAGCATCTTTTATCACAACAATACGTAAAAAGGGAAAGTTCACAGTGAAGAAAGCTAAAAATGATGTATTGAAAGGTATAAGGAATATGGCAACGGCTTTGAAAGAACAAAAAATACTTTATAACGATTGTTGTATAGAAACATTTAGGGAGTTTTCTTCTTATGTCTGGGATGAGAAGGCAACCGAACGTGGAGAAGATAAGCCGTTAAAACAAAATGATCACTGTTTAGACGCAGATAGATATTTTGTAAATACGATAGTGTATAAAGGCGGTATGAAGATACTAAAATAAGGCAGGTGACAAAATGTACCCAAGCACACCAACGCACACAGAAGAACTACTGGAAATCATAAAGGAAAACAAGCAAGAAAAAACAACGATAATCAAAGAATTAATTGACGAACATAAGAAATCTAAAGAAGTACAGAAAATGAGTGAAGGCGTTAGGTATTACTTCAATGAATCTGATATTACTAACCGTAAGATATATACGTATGTAAATGATCAGAAAGTAGCGGATGAAGATGCGACAAATAACAAGTTACCTGCATCGTGGCATAAGCGACTTGTTGATCAGAAAGTGTCTTATTTGGCAGGGAAACCAGCCACCTTGACTAGCAAAATAGAAGATGATCCACACCAAGAAGATATAGAAGAACAACTCGGAGATGAATTCGAAGATACGTTACCGGAATTGATCAAGCATGCATCGAACAAAGGGAAAGAATGGCTTCATCCTTACATTAATGAAGATGGTGAATTCGATTATATTATTGTACCAGCGCAGGAAGGTATACCGATATACGAGCAAAGCAAAAAGAAAGAACTAGAGGCTTTCATCCGTTATTACGAGTTAAAAGATGATGTAACAAAAATAGAATTATGGGATAGCGAACAAGTGACATTTTATGAGGAAATAGACGGGGAAGTCGTTAATGATGCTGACTACGATATAAACCCACAAGGGCATTTCCAATACGGCAATGAAGGCAAAGGATTTAAACAGTACGGATGGGAAAGAGTACCCTTTATTGAGTTTAAAAACAATGAGGAAGCAGTAAATGATCTTACATTCTACAAACAACTTATAGATGCGTGGGAATTACTTGCTAGTGACACAATGAATACCATTCTTGATGTGCAATCACTAATCTTAGTATTAAGAGGATATGAAGGTACAGATTTAGAACAATTCATAACTGATCTTAAAAGGTATAAGACTATTCTTTTGTCTGACGAGCAAGGGGCAGGAGCAGAGGCATTACAAGCTGACATCCCTACCGATGCAACGAACAGTCAATCAGAGAGGCTTATAGAACAAATATACCAAGCAGGACAAGGCGTCAACTTCAATACTGATAAGTTTGGTCAAAGTCCTAGCGGTGTCGCTCTACAGTTCTTATACACAGCATTAGACATGAAATGCCAAGTATTAGAGCGTAAATTCCAGAAAGCATTAAAGCAGTTCATATGGTTTATTTGTGAATACCTAGATATGGTTGGGAAACCGAAGCCAGATTATAAAAACTATTCATTTGTATTCAATAAGACAATGGTTACTAACGAGACAGAACAGATAGCAAACGTAAATAGTTCTAAGGGTATTGTATCTGATGAACGATTACGTGAAGTACATCCGTTAGTTGATGATGCACAGTTAGAAACCGAACGCATGGAGAAACAAATGGATGAATATAGCAAGAACCTGCCGAAAGTAGGCGAGGGAAATGAACCAAGAGAAGATTGACAAACTCATAGATAAAATGGTCGATAAAGCAGAGGCTGAGATAGATAAGTTGTTTGCTGTTCGTTTAAAGGCGTTACATGAGCGTATTTCCGAATTATATCGCAAGTATTCGAACAACGGAGAGCTCACTTGGCCAGATATGAATAAATACAATCGCTTTGAAAAGGAAATGGAACTAATCAAGCAGGAATTACACAGAGATTATACCAATCTATTCAAAGAGATCGAAAAGCTTATGATCGCTTCATATGTTAACAATTACTTGCGTAGTGGTCAGTTATACGAATACGAAGCACAAAAGCCTATGTTTTATGAAATACCTTCAACAGCAGCTATTAAACTGGCAATAAAGAATCCAATAGATAAATTAACTCTATCACCATTAATGACACAGCATAGGAACTACATCATAAGACGTATTAACATCGAGATATCGCAAGCATTAATGGGTGGGGAAGATTATAGCGCCATGGCGAAACGTATAGAAGATGCGTGTAACTTTGCTTCATACAAAGCACGTAGAGTAGCTAGAACAGAAGCAGGAAGATCACAAGTGTTAGGGCGTATGGAGAGTGCCAAACACGCTCAAAAATACGCTAGTCTAAAGAAAGTGTGGAGCGCTACCCTTGATAATGAAGTGAGAACATCACACAGAATATTAGACGACCAAGAGGCAGACGAAGATGGTTATTTCCATTTCGGAGGACATAAAGCAAAAGGGCCTCATTTATTCGGTGTTGCTAGGTTGGATATCAATTGCAGATGCGATGTGTTGTATCTTGTTAATGGTAAACGACCAGAACTACGGAGAGAGCGTACGAAAGATGGTTCGAATGTTATTCCTTATCAGCCGTTCGAACAATGGTATGAAGGATTAAATAAAGCTAGTTAGGCGGTGGATTTCAATGAATAATATCCAGTTAACAGATGATGAAATTTCACTAATGGAGACTTCTTTAATGTTAACGTTGGCAAGTTATTCAAAGTATAAGAAAATGTATGGAGAAAACTCGCTTGATTTAGAAACAGAAAATGCTATTAAAGGCATGAAAGAATTGAAAAACAAACTTAACAATATATAAAGATGTTTTATTTAACTTTAATCTAGTTAGGAGTGGTTAAATGTCCAGAGTAAGAATTGAATTTAATACAGAATCACCGACAGATGGTAAGGTTTTTGTGGATGGCGAGGAAATCTCCCTTATTAGATATATCAATCTTTTTAGTTCTGCTGAAGATGAAACAAAGCTTATTATTAGCAGGTTGATAGATAATGGCAATGGAGAACCGATACCCGAAGGACATGGGTTTTTAGAAGAAACATACGATGTATTCAAAAGGTTGAAGGAGAAAGATAACGCAAACGGAAAAGGATTAAAAGAATGCGATGTATGCGGAAAGGGTTTGTTTATTGAACATGGTTTTATAGATGAAGTCAAATTTATAAATCCTCATGTTTCTGTTTGCAATGATTGTGATACGGGTCAGATAAAGTTAAAAGAATAGCACAGAACCACTTGACTTTAAGCACCAGTCATTAAACAGGCTTTTTTATTATGCGTACTTGTAGGCTACGGACTATAAGGACATAGGAGGAAATGAAATGAATTTAGAAGAAGTAAAGCAATTTATTAATGAAAACAAAGATAATGAAGAAGTACAGTCGTATCTAAATGAACTCAAAACGGTATCTAAGGATGACGTAGAGGGCTTTTTAGAAACGAAAGAAGGCAAGCAACTGTTACAACCTAAATTGGATAAATACTTTTCAAAAGGGTTGGAGACATGGAAAGAAAAGAATCTGGATGATCTTGTAGAAGAAAAATACAAAGAAAAGAATCCAGAGGAAACAGAAGAACAAAAGCGTATTCGTTTGTTAGAAGAAAAGCTTAATAATGCTGAAAAGGATAATAAGCGCAAGGATTTATTGAAAAAAGCTACTGATCTAGCTAGCGAAAAAGGATTGCCTAAATCATTAGTAGACCATTTTATCGGTGATGATGAAGAGGCCACAACAGAGAATTTAACCAACTTAGAAAACACTCTTTCGGAATGGGTGAAAGGTCAAAACAAATTAGGCGGGCGCAGTCCGCATCCTAGTGATCCAAACAGAAATACTAATAATCAAGCAGATATACAAAAACAATACGATGAAGCAATGAAAAGCGGTAATATGCCGTTAGCTGTTTCATTGAAAAATAAACTATTTAACGAAAGTGGAGAGTGATTATAAATGCCAACAAACGTAACCGGAACAGGTACAGTATGGAATTTACCAAACTATTCAGGAGAATTATTTACAGCATCACAGATTAATACACCGTTTCTAACTATGATAGGTGGTTTGTCTGGTGGTGGATTACAAACACAAAACTTTGAGTTTCCAACGTATTCTGATTATGATTTACCAGCAGCAGAACAACCAGCGATTACAGAAACACAGTCATTGACAGCACCAGAAGCAGAGGAAATTGTACGAGGTCAAGCAACCAACGTCACACAAATTTTCCATGAATCTATTTCATTGTCTTATGCTAAACAATCTAATGGCGCTCGCTTGTCTGGGTTAAATACAGCAGGACAACAAAACAACGCACCATCTGAAAAAGACTTCCAGATCGCTCGTAAGTTAGAGAAGATCGCTCGTGATGTTAACTATACATTCATCAATGGAACTTACCAATTGTCTACGGCTTCTAATGTAGCTAATAAAACTCGTGGTATTTTAGAATTGGCTGCATCAATTAACACTATTGCAGCAGCAGGAGCAGCTTTAGATAAAGCTAAAGTGGATGCTTTGTTACTAGAAATGTACACCAATGGTGCTAAATTTGAAAATGTTGTTATGTTTACTAATGGATATCAAAAACAAAAGATTTCTCAAATATATGGTTATGCTCCGCAGGATCGCAATGTAGGTGGGGTAAACATTAAGCAAATTGAAACTGACTTTGGAAACATCGGGATTTCATTAGATCGCATGATGCCTGCTGACACAGTTGGAGTTTTTGAAATGTCTGAGATTAATCCAGTATTTCAACCAGTACCAGGAAAAGGTAATTTCTTCTATGAGGAACTAGCTAAGAAAGGCGCAGCAGAAGAAGGACAGCTATTTGGCCAAATTGGTTTGGCTCATGGCCCTGCTTTCCTTCATGGTTCAATTACTGGACTAGCAACTTCATAATGTAGGGGGTATATCCCCCTTATTCTTATTTTAGGAGGCTTAAAATGAATAAAGAAACGATTACGAGTAAAGAAGGCGTACAACCAGCAGTTAGAGAGTTACTCGTTGAATTACTTGCAGCTATTGATAGTGGAACAATTACTATTTCAGATGTAGACGGACTACAAACTAAAATAGATGATATTGAAAGTCGTTTAACAGCACTTGAAGGTGGTGGCGCTTAATGAAATTTTATGGTAATGGTCTTGTGTGGGATAAAGAAAAGAACGCAGTATTGTGCCGATTTACTAACGGAGAGTTAGAAACCAATGAATTACGTGTAAAACAAGAACTAGTCAAACTAGGGTATAAATACGATGAAATTGATTATGAAGAAGAAGGAATCGATTCATACACTAAAGAACAAATTAAACAGGAACTAGACGAATTAGAAGTGGATTATAAATCCAATGACAACAAAGAAACACTATTTGCATTGTTGCAAGAAGCTACAGAAGGAAATGAGGAAACACAAGAAGAAGGTGAGTAAATGGAAGTCACCGAAGTTAAGAACATTTTAAACAACCAAAATATAGATGAAGGCTATTTATCTACTGCTATACCGTTATTCATTGATTATGCTAATAACTATTGTAATCAGTCGTACGAGGCGAACGAACTACCTGGAGGCGTTAAAGTATTTGTGGCTAAAGCATGTGAGTATAACATGCAAAAAGTAGGCTTGAAATCCTTTAGGATGGGCGAAGTATCATATAGCTATGAAACAGACTTCCCGAAAACTTTAAAAGACTACTTAAAGCCATATAGAAGGGTAGGATTTAATTAATGTTCCCACATGCAGTTACATTTCAAGAATATGTTGAAATAGATGACGGTGGTGGAGGTAAGACGAAGGAATGGGTGGACTTATTTACCACAGAAGCGCATGTACAGCCTGTTAACTCAAAGGAAATAGTTATCGCACAACAATTAACTAATCCAATAGATCACAATATATTCTATCCTTTTAAAGGAGGAATACGAGGCGATATGAGGGCTGTGTGGGTAAACAGGAATGAAACCCTAGAACTTCGTTCAAATCCACTAGATCAAGGTGGTATGGGTGAAATAATGATGGTTAAGGCTGAGTTAAAATGAAAGTAGGCATAACCAAACGAGGATATCCCGATTTCACACGGGCTGTTAATCGATTCGAAAAACATGTGATACGTGAAGTTAAACGTATTGTAGCCGAAACAGCGGAAATGATGGCAGCACAAATGAAAGCATTAGCACCTGTAAGCGCTATAGATGGCGGTAACTTAAAGCGATCTGTTGATGTTAAGTATCACAAAAAGGGATTAACTGCTGTTATTACAGTAGGTGCTGAATATGCTATTTATGTAGAATTCGGGACTGGCATTTATGCAGAAGATGGCAACGGAAGAAAAACACCTTGGATATATTACGATAACAAACTAAATAGATGGGTATTCACAAGAGGGATGCATGCACAACCATTTTTCAGACCATCATATGAAAAAGCAATGCATCATTTTGAACGAGAAATGAATAGATTGGGGTGATGTAAATGCAAACATCACTTTGGGAACTACAGAAAGTTATATATGCAAGGCTGACAGGACATAATCAAATTATGAATGTCATAACAGGTGTTCACGATAAAGTCTCCGCATCGGCGGTTAAACCATATATAACGATAGGTGAGCCGACATCCGAACCATTGAGAACAAAAACATCAATAGGAGAAAACATCGTATTACCATTGCATACATGGTCAAGTTATGGCGGTAAAAAAGAAACCTATGAGATTTTCAACTTAATATTAAAAGCACTTAAAGAGCCCTTAAATATCGAAGGTTCTTTTTTAATGCTTAGACGTGAATTAACAAGTATGAGGGCATTATACGATCCGATTGAGGATGAAGTTGTACATGGAGTAATGGAATTAAGATTTTACATTAATAACAAGTAGGGGGTAGAGCATGGCTGAATTAACGGTACAAAGCGCTAACATTAATGGGATTGCTCCCACATTTGCGAATGCGGATGCATCAGGCGATACATTCACAAACTACGGTAATTCACTATTACACGTAGACAATCAAGACGCAGCAGACAAACAAGTAACTATCGCATCTAACCCTTGTAACTTTGGTGAGGTGCATAACCTTGTTATATCAGTGCCAGCAGGAGAAACGCGCATTATAGGGAAGTTCAACCGACAACGATTTAATGATGATGCTATGAAAGTAAATATATCTTATGACGATGTCACTTCCCTATCTGTTGCAGTTATTAAATATTAGGAGGTAATTACATGATTAACGGTAGAGAAACAGTATTAATGGTTCAACCAGTTGATAACACAATCGGCGACCCCGGTATGATTATTGCTAACTTAACTGAAAACAGTTGGTCGATTGAAAATGAATTGATTGACGAGTTTACAAAAATGGGGCGTATTTTAGCATACGGACAAAATAGTGAATCATTCGAGATGTCGGCTTACGGTGAGCGAAACGATCCGGGGCAAACAGCTATTTTAGATGCAATCGAAGAAAAGAAAGAAATAAAAGTATGGGAAGTTGATACGATAGCTAACGAACAAGGCACATATGATGCTAGATTCGCTTATTGTTTGGTCGAAAGCGCTGAAAAAAGTAACGCAGATTCATTCCAAGAGGTGACAGCGACATTGCAAGTACGTGGTAAATCACAAAAAGGGGTATTGACTACCATTCCAGCACAATTAACTGAACCACCTTACCCATTTGAAGAACCGGGCGAAACTGGACAATCAGCATAAACGAGGGGATAACTCCCCTCTAACTTATACTTAGGAGGATATTATATGCCATATTTAGAGATTGACGGTAAACAATTAGAAGCAAGAACAGATTTCAAATTTGATCGAGTGGCAAACGAAAAATACAACGAACCCGATGCAAAAGGAAATACATTGGGTGGGTTGATGAACATATACATGAATTTATTAGAGTACGATACAGGCTATTTACTGGCCTTTTGGGATTGCGCTTTATCTCATTTAAAGAAAGATAAACCAGCGCTAGACAAGATAGAAGAAGCACTAATGGAACGCATTGAACAAGACGGGGATACAGAAAAATTGTTCAAAGAGGCGTTCAGTAAGTTGGATACATCGGGTTTTTTCAAGAAAAAAGTCAAGTCCTTTTGGAAAGACTTCGAAGCCATGGGGAAAGTGGGCAACAAGGAAGAACAGAAGCAGAACAAAGAAATGCTGGATCGAATGAAGCAACGCCGCAACGAGCTAACGGCATAAACTATGATCAAGTGATTGAGGATTCCGCAAGATATTTAAACGTTACTGACATTGAATTAATACACTCATGGGAGCCTCACGAATACAAAATATTACTCAAAGGCGCTCAACATAAACAAATAGATCAATATGAATATATGGCAAAACAAGCCATGGCACACGGATATGCTTCTAGGGCGAAAAAACCGTCAGAGAAGCGTATTTTTAATGCTAAAAAAGCACGAATGAAACTTGAAACTGGTAAATCTTACGACCCAGAAGAAATGAAACGTTCAGCACGAATGAACAGAGCGTTAAAAGGATTTAAACCGCAATTCATCCCGGATAAGAAGGGAGGCAGGTAAATGAGAGAAAGAATGACAGCTATAGTTGGCGCTAGAATAAGTGAGTTTAGGCGTAAAATGGCTGAGGTTAACGCTATAGCGAGAAGGACGCCGAAAAATATTTGGATACGTGTGAAAGCCGAAACCGATGACGCTAGAAAAAGGCTAATGAAAGTAGCTAATTTCATGCAAGATATAGACTATTTGAGTAGAAATCTTGCTGGTGGTTTAATGTTCGCAGTAAGTCCGGCAATCATGCCTATATTAGCTAGTTTAGTTGCTTCTGTTGCAATGTTGGGACCAATGCTAGGTACTGTTGCTGGTTCTACGTTCGCACTTGCGACTGCATTTGGATTTGCCGGTACTGCTGCTGTCGCTTTTGGGGCAATGGCTATTCCAACAATCACCAAACTATTTGACGAACAGCAAAAGCTAAACAAAGAACAGAGGAAAGCCAAGCAATCATTCGAAACCTTAAAAAGCACATGGAAGTCAATTATGAAAGAGTTAGAAACACCTATACTTGAAGCTTTCACAAAATCCATGCAAATAGCTAACAAGGTAGTCGAAAAAGCTGAACCGTTATTCCATGCATCAGCGAAGGCTGTTAATAACCTGTTAGATTCGCTTAGTAAATCAATTGATTCGCCCCCTATCCAAAAATTCTTTGACTACATGAATAAAGAAGCAGGACCGTTGTTTGAAACAACCGGTAAGGCAATAGGGAACTTCATGCAAGGTTTTATGTCTATGATGGTTGCGTTTGGCCCGTTAGCGGAAAAGACAGCCCAAGGATTCTTAAATATGTCAAGGGATTTCGCCACATGGGGTGCTACTCTAGATAAAAATAAGCAGTTTCAGAAGTTTGTAAAGTATGTAGAGGAAAACATGCCTAAGATCAAAAGTATCGTGGGTAATGCGATTGCAGGATTAACAAACTTATTTGCTGCATTTGGACCATTAGCAAGCGATATGATGACAGGATTACAAGGATTAATGGAAAGGTTTAGAGAGTGGTCAAGCACATTAGATGAAAATAAATCTTTCCAAAAATTCATTGATTATATCCGTGAGAACGGTCCAAAGGTTATGGAGCTATTCGGTAATCTTGTTGATTTATTTGTAGAATTAGCTGAAGCAATAGCACCAGCAGGATCTGATATGTTGGATTTTCTTAATAAAACGATTCCTAAACTTACGGAATTCCTTGATAACAACCCTAAATTAGCTAAATTCGTTGGGTACATGATTGTATTCGCAGGTATTGTAAAAGCCTTACTAGGTCCATTATTCGCTTTATTACCGTTGTTAGCACCACTAGCAAAAGGATTAGGTGGAGCGGCAGGAGGTTTAGGGAAGTTAGGTAAAAAGCTAGGTAAAAAAATATCAACCAAAATAGATGATCTTGGTCGATCAATTGGCACGAAATTATTACCTAAGCTGAAAGATATGGGGAAAACAATTGGCAAAAAGGTAATTCCTAAATTAGGTAGATTTGGTTCTAAGTTACTTGGTCTTGGTGGTCCAATGGGATTAGTCGCAGCAGGTGTTATAGAACTAGGGTTCATCATATATGACAACTGGGATAAAATCGCAGCATGGACTGAGGAAAAATGGGATCTCATTTCAACAAATGTTAAAGATGGCTGGGAGAACATGAAGAAAAACACATCAGAAGCTATCCCGACAATTAAAAAGAATGTAAAAGATGGTTGGGACAACATGAAAACAAATGTTTCAAACGCTATGACTAACATCAAAACCAATGTCAGAAACGGATGGAACAACGCTAAAACCAATGTAGGTGAATCCGTTAATACCATAAAAGGCAATGTTGCTAAGGGATTCCAAAACATCCTAGAAAATGTGGGTATTAAAACGGAGGACGCAAAAGAGAAAGCAGATAAAAACTTCCAAAACTTAGCTAAAGCAATGAAAGTTGGATTGGACGAAGGTAAAGGATGGGTTGAAACAGCACTTGGTGACATCAAAGACAAATTCGAGAATACAAGTCTTTACGAAAGCGGTAAGAAAATTATTGGTAGTGCTATAGAAGGTATTAATCATATGAAAGATAAAGTAAGCGGTGCGGTTGAAAACGTCGCTGGCATCATTCGCTCTTACTGGCCATTTTCGCCAGCAAAAAAAGGTCCATTGCGTGACTTACACAAAATTGATTTTGCATGGGCAGTTACAAAGTCCATAAATGACAGCAAACGAAATATACAAAACTCTATGGATGGATTGCTAAACTCACCTACTATAGCAGCGGAAGGCTTTGACATGAATGTAGGCGCACCAACTAAATACGAATCAAGAGAAAGCACCACGGTTAACATGGAGGGTGTTTTTGAAGGGGCTAAAATAACAATACGAGAAGATGCAGACATAGACAAGATAGCACAAGCATTAGGACAACGATTAAACGAACGTAAACGCGCAAGGGGGATAAGGTAATGCTTAGTATAGATGGTGTTCATATTGAAAATGATCTAGGATTACACCTATTACAAGATTCTGACGAGACCGCACTCCCCCAAGTGCGTGATAATACTGTGACAATACCGGGTAGGCATGGTGCTTACTCCTTTGATTCTTATTTAGAACCTAGACAGTTCTTTGAATATATATTAATTCCTACACAAGCGACATTAAACGATGTACAGAAGATTGTACGTAAGGTATCAACCTTGTTGTTAGATCAATATGGGAAACCTAAAGAAGTTAAGCTTGTATTCGATTATGAACCAGATAAATTTTATAAAGCCAAGTTTAGTGGTTTTATTTCTATAAATCGTATTGCTAAGGCTGGCATATTTCCAATTCCTTTTAAAGCTTATGATCCATATGCTTATTCTAATGTCTTCGCAAATGATATTACTTGGGGTAGTAAAGTGGTGACTTTCCAAGATAATTATTTGTTAGGTGATAAAGGAACTTCGACAGGTGAAAAAATCACTCGCTCCAAGGTTATTGAAATTTATAACTATGGTTATACAGTTAGACCCACTTTCATTATAAAAGGGAGCGCTAATGATTTAAAGGTATCTACAAACGGTAAGGCGTTTACATTAAAAACATTCGCCGATAAAACATATGAGATAGATGGAGAAAAATGTACTGTTAAAAACGGTAATTTGAACGCATTTAGCGATATGATTGGAGAGTTTTTGGAAATAACACCTGAAGATAACATGATTTCGATTGATGGGAACAATATAGATATTGAATTAACTATTAAATACCGTTTTAAGCACATGTAACAAAGGGGGAGGAAGTGATATGCTAAAACACATTGAAGAACTGGACGACTTAAATGATGGTAGAATTAAAATAAACGAGTCAATAGATGCTAGTAATAGAGCAGAAGCTAAGTCTGATGAAGCTCTCAGTAAGTCTGATACAGCGTTAAGTAATTCCGAGGCAACTCAAACCCAATTAGACACTATAATTATAGAAAGCGGAACATCGGATGCTGAAACATTGCAAGCGAGAACCGATGCGAATGGTGTTGAACATACAACACTTAAAGAAAGAGCGGATAGCGATTATACAGAAGTGACTACGACACTAAACACGACGCAACAAGAAGTATCGGAAAGAGAACTTAAAAACAAATTGTATAAAAAGAGTATATTTAAGCAATTGCCATTACAATTCCCAGACTATGAAACAATAAAAAATACAACTGGTGCAAGTTACCTTTTCCCTCAATCTTTCACTATAGACTGGACTAGCAATGAAATATTTATTTTATATAGTCCTACTGGCGGTTCAGTAACGAAAAGATGGATCATTGTTTATGATTTAGAAACATCAACATATAAAAGTTGTTTTGGGGCGAGTGATAGCGGTGGCGAAGGCATTGTTGTGAAAACTGAAACCGATGGAAGTCGTTATTTGTATGTAAAGACAACTGGTGGTAATCTAGGTAAATTTTTGTTAGATGTTTTACCTACAAACACCGAAACCATTGACCCTATAGCAGAGTATGATGTGGGGTTATTTTACGAGTTTGCATATAACAAAGGTAATTGGATCATCGAACAACAAGGAGCAGCATTAGGTAACGACATAAGAAGAACAAACTTTTTTGTGTATGATGACAATTTCAATAAGGTTAATACTTTTGATATATCGACATCTATTGGTGGGACTTGGGTAGGCGACTATATAAATTACTTACCAAAACGTCAAGGGATAGCATTAGGCGATGAAGGTCTGATATATCATTATGCTGGTGGGCATTATAAAAAAGGAAATCCAGTAAATTCATATCATTCGCAAGGTTTAACAATCCTCAACGGACGGGGAGAGGCTATCTTAGATGGTTTGGTTGATCCCAATAAGCTAATGGAATCCTTGGAAACTCGTGGAGTTATCTGCGATATTATCGAAAACGAAGGTGTCCACTATTCACCTAATGGGGAAGTATACAGTTTGAATGTTCATACTGATATCCATTCTGCTGATGCGACAGGTCGAGGAATTGTAATTTTAAAAGAATTAAGTACTGATTTAAATGCGATGGATTTATCAAATAGCGGTGCGGTGAAAAAAGGTTTTAATCCGTCTGTTATAGAGACAGGTGTCTATCCTAGAAGCGGAGACGGAAACATGTACAATCCATTAAACGGACAAATCTTTGATTCTTTGGACAAGATACTTGATTTCATGAAGGGAACTGACACGAGGTCATTTTCATTTTATAGTTCAAGTACACCAGTTTTAGACATAAATGGTACGCAGATACCGAACTCTAACTTAGTTCAAATTTATAACGCAAATAACAATGTATTCATTGTTAAATATTCTTCTGGATCGGCAGTTAAGCATTTTCATATTTATGGTCAGAGTGGTTCAAGAAGTCAAAGTGAAATATTTTATGATAGTGGCAAGGTTGTTTTAAACCTGCTAAACGGAATAACGAACTTTTATACTAGTTATGAAGCGAATGCCAAAAAGACACCAACAGGAAATGTGATACTGTCGGGTACTCTGAATGACATACCTTCAACAAGACCTATAAAAATAGCTACATTACCTGCTAGCTATAGACCGCCAATTAGTTCAACTTTCCCGATCGCCTTATCGGCTTCAACTGCTGGCGGTTATGGAGTAATAGAAATAAAGTACACTGGCGAAATAAATTTAGTTTATACTAGTTCATCAGTTAGTTATTGTTCCCTAAATGGTATTACTTTTCAAACCTAATTATTGTATACTATTGATAATCGGGAGAATTGTATAAAAACGGGGGAATAGGGGTAATGAAGATAGCGATTGTAGGTTCTTGTCTAACAAGAGATAATTTTAACAGTAAGTTTAACGCTAATTATAAAATGTTTTTCGAGTGTGTAGCGCATCAACATCAGGCTAATATATTAAGCTTAATGTCTGATGCCATACCTACTCACGGTCAAAACTTGGACAAGTATACGGGGTTTCGATTAAAACACTTCAGGTCAGAACTTACTAAAGAATTTTTAGAAGAATTGTCAATAGAAAAACCAGAGTATCTTTTAATTGATTTATATGGTGATATTTACTGCGGTGCAATTGAATTAGGGAATGGTAATTATTTAACTAATAATACAATGTTCAAGGGAATACCGGTATATGATGAATCAAATGGTAAAATTATTAGAGTAACAGATGGTGAGTATTTCGATATATTCAAAAAGAAATTCAATGATTTTTATAAATACGTGATGTCTGTAACACCAAAAACCAAGATAGTTATAGTTAAAAATAAATTTGGAGATAAATTATCAAGTGGTCATAATTTATCAAAAATAAGACTAGAAAACGGGATACCTATAATAAATGTTAAGAAACTTAATGAATTATGGGAAAAGTATAATTCTTTTTTAATAAATCAATATAAGTTCCGATTCTTAGACATGACTGATAACGATTATTTACTTAGCGATAATCATCCTTGGGGCAAGTTTTATGTTCATTATACTACGAATTTTTATCGTGACTTTTTTAATAAGCTTCAAAAAATTGCTGTAGATGATTACTCAAAAAAGATTATTGAATTAGAGAAAAGCAATAAAAGGCTTAAAAAGAAAGTTAAGTTTTATGAAAATGAAAGCGTGACCCATCTCATAAAAAGGAACTTATTAAAAGTAAAGAAAATTAATCAATTAAATAATTATATTAAAGGACGGACTTAGCGCTCATTTTGATGGGCGTTTTTATTTCCCCTTCAAAGGAAGTGATCTAAATAATTACAGTAAAAAATAAATCACTTGAACCTATCGGAATGTTAGAAAATGCATTTGATAAAAGTGTTAAGAGGCGAGTCAACGAAGTTTGGCAAGCCTCTTTTTCATTGCCGGCAGACGATCCAAAAAATGAACTATGTAACCACTTCAATTATATAGACATAACAGGCGATACAGGTCGTTATTACGGATTGTATAGGATAATGCCTACAGAGACAGTGAAAGACGAGGACGGGGACGTAATCACATATAATTGCGAACATGTATTATCAGTATTGATGGATGATATTATGGACCCACCAGAAACAAACGGTTATGTACAATTTGAAGGGCAAACCACACGAACAGTATTAGAAGGGTTGTTATCATTCCAAGAAACAGAACGAATCGTATTAGGGCAATGTGATTTTAGTAGGCGTTTTGATTACGCATATGAAAACGAAAATGGCATATTAAATGCTATATTTGATGTTCCTGCAAGATTCGGTGAACCATATGAATTTCAACTGGATACGACTTCATTCCCTTGGGTATTGCATCTTATCAAACCATCTAACGAACCTAAAGCGGAAATACGCTGGGGTAAGGATATGATAAGTTTTGACAAGGTTTCCGACCCTACGCAGATAACAAATTATCTTGTTATGAAAGGTTGGGGAGAGGGAGTTAATCAATTAAGTATTGCTGATGCAAATAACGGTGTACGCCACCTAAAAGACCAAGAATCCATAAATAAATGGGGAAAACGATCTTATATTAAAGTGGATAGGCGTTTCAAATCTCCTGCATCGTTAAAGGCGTACGGCGAACGATTACTTAATGAATGGAAATACCCTAAAATATCATTTGAATGTGAATCTACTGACTTGTCCGTCTTGCCAGAGTACAGTCACGAACAAAAAATGTTAAACGGTGTAACTAGAATCATAGTTGAAGATCAAGAATATATGGCTAGGATTATAGGTGACGACACTAACTTAGACAACGAACATGAAGTAAGCTACGAGATTGGAAACCGCATTACTGACATTATAGATGCACAAGCCGACATGGATAGAGATATCGAGGTGGAAAAGGGTTACACAAACGGAAGTGCTAACTACCTAAGCACAAGTGAAACAGACAACGCAGACCCAACCCATCCTGTTAAGTTTCGTATTTGGATACCGCCCGAAGTTGTGCATGTTAACTTCATGGAATTAACATATGAAACAGACTACTTCCGAGGGTATAACCAAGCTATAAAAGGCGGGGGAGCGATAGTGAAGTCCACTAAAGGCGGTGGAGGAACTACAAGATCAACCACAAGCGGAGGTGCTACAACAGCTACATCTAGTAGTGGCGGCGGTACAAGTAAAAGTACAAATAGTGGCGGAGGGAGTACTCAAACATCTGACTCTAAAGGTGATCACAGGCATGTATTTGCAACAAAAACATCATTACAAGGACCACCCGATCTGAATATGTATGAAGCAGCTGATGGAACTTTAATTCAATTGTATGCTTCTAGTGATGTTATACGAACAGCAGGTAGTAGCGGACCACATTCGCACAGTGTTAGCATACCGTCACACAGCCATTCGTTCACAGTACCTAATCATACTCACAGTGTTAGCATACCGTCACATAGTCATGATGTAACAATACCAGAACATACGCATGAAATCGAGTTGCCAAACCACACTCACGAAATACAATTTGGTATTTATGAACACAATAAATTACCTTCCTCATTAGAAATAAAAGTGGACGGAAATGTAATACCGCAATCTGGATTAAGTGGTGAAAACATTGTGTTAGACCCATACTTGGCAAAAGACGAAAATGGAAAAATACAAAGAGGCAGGCATGCAGTTATAGAAGTAAGACCAACTGACGAATTAGCACGTATAAATGCTACTATGGTTTGGGGTTTATTTATTTCAAGTTTGAAAGGGGTAACGATGTAATGGAAACATTAAGAGTAACTACGCATAGCGGAGAAGATACACTTATACAAGTAGAAGGTTATGATCCTTTGGCGATCGAACAAAAGATGAATGATAATGAAGTTCAAGCAATCGCTATAGGCAGTAACGTATACTCAAGAATAGATTTAAAAAATATTATGAAAATTGTTGACCAATAATTTCATTATATGGTATTATAAAAAATAATTTGACTTATAAAGGGGGTCGGTGATGGTGAAAAAGAAAATACTTGCTTCATTTATTCTACTTTACGCTCTAACTCCAGCTTTCGCAGGTAGTTTAGAACAAGATATACCACAACCGGGTGATCCTGATTTCATAGGACCTCCACCTCCACCAACAAGTCAAGGTGAATAATAATATCCAAAGAATCCTAAGGGGTTCTTTTTTTATTGCAGAAATGGGGGGTAACAATGGACGGTCAATATGTCACAAGAGATGAATTTAACCAGTTAGACAACAAGGTCGATAGAGTAGAAAGCAGACTGACACGAAACGAAACAAGAACAGATCACCTAGAAAAGAAGCTAGATAAAATCGATAGTAACACCACATGGATATTGCGCCTAATCATAGGCGCTTTTGTTATGGCTTTATTAGGCTTAATACTCAAAGGAGGAATATAAAAATGAAAATAAATTGGAAAGTACGTCTAAAAAATAAATCATTTTGGTTAGCTTTAGTACCAGCGGTTATGTTAATAGCGCAGATTGTTGCAGGATGGTTTGATTATAATTTAGCAGCACAACTAATTAACGAAGAAGCAGCAAAATTTATTAATGCAGTTTTTGCATTGCTAGTTATTTTAGGGATTGTAAATGATCCTACTACTAGTGGGGTTAAGGATTCAATCAGAGCTCAAGGATATAACAAGCCTAAAAAGGATGTGGCATAATGAAAATCATACAAAATTTTATCCCGAGTAACCAGGTCAAACAAAGACCTGGTTTTTTCATGATTCCGCAATTTATCACTGTCCATAACACAGCTAATTCAAGCAAGGGAGCAAATGCAGAACTACACAGTCGTTACTTGCACAATGGCGCTGGTGGTCGAACTGTAGGCTGGCATTTTACTGTAGATGACAAAGAAGTATATCAACATATTCCCACAAACGAAAGTGCTTATCATGCTGGCGATGGCTCTGGTTCTGGAAACCGAAAATCAATTGGTATTGAGATATGCGAGAATAGTGACGGAGACTTCCAAAAGGCTGTCAAGAATGCACAGCAATTAATCAAACAACTAATGAAAGAACACAACATACCTATTGAACGTGTTGTACCGCATAAGCATTGGTCTGGCAAGAACTGCCCGCACTTGCTACTGAACATGTGGAGTACCTTTATAGATGGTATTGAGGGTAAGACGGTTGAAGCACCAAAGCAAAAAGTAGAATCAGAAACAGCAACCAAATATAACGGTGGTTCTGTTGTTGATTATATGAATAAAAAAGGTATGGATTCATCTTTTGGGAATCGGAAAAAGCTAGCAAAGAAATACGGTATTAAGAATTACAAAGGTACAGCAAACCAAAATATAGAACTGTTGAACAAGCTAAAAAACGGTGTTCCTAATAAACCTATGTTTAAGCTACCTGACGCTGTTTACAGAGCAAAAAGACCTTACCCTAAAGGTAGCGGCGTAAAAGCTGTACAGCAGGCTTTATCCAGCGTATATTACTACCCAAATAAAGGCGCAAAGAACAACGGAGTAGATGGCATATATGGTCCTAACACAGCAGATGCTGTAAAAAGATTTCAGTCCATGCATGGATTAAAACAAGATGGTGTGTATGGTCCTAAAACCAAGAAAGCATTAGAAAAAGCTATGAAATAAGAAAAAGCCTCCTTAATGGGGGCTTTATCCTTTTCTGTATTTAGTAGCAAGCTTCTTCACATAGTATATCGGCTTCTTTTTCGCTGTTAGCTATACCGTAAAGCGTCCATCCCATCGTCATTTTTTCGAAAGCTTCTTCCTGCCAACACCAGATAACAACACCAGAATCGTAAATCACATAATATTTATCCATTTTCATTCTCCTTTTTTATCCTAATCATTTTATTCTTTATATTCCCATAAGTCATCAACTTTACAATCAAGCATTCTAGCTAATTTAAAAGCTGTTTCTAAGTATGGAGACGAATCTCCTTTAACCCAGTTGCTAAATTGCTGTGGGCTAACCCCTAAGTCTTTATATATGTCTGACTGTTTCTTGTCCAATTCTGCTAATCGTATTCTAATTCTTGGCTTTAGCATTACTGCATCCTCCAAAACTATAATTATATTCACCTCACTTTCATTTTATAACCTTAAATATACTATATCAAATAATTTTTAATGTTTCAAGTTAAAATGTAAAAATTAAAATTAAAATGAAACAAACAAGCTTCACTTGCATATTCTGTTGTATATTCACTTCACTATTCCAATCAATATTCACCGCATGACTATTCGTTTCTCTATTCCGATTCTTTCTATACTCTGTTTCATAAACTTGTCTCACTAACTTTAGCAAAGGGGGATAATATGTATATTATCTATGGGATTACTTTCTTAGTGTTTTATGGATTAGGGATGAAGATATTTAGTGCCGATTGGAGTAAAGCGGAAAACCTTCCGTTGCTCCCTCGAACAAATACATCCGTAGTTATAGGAAAATACGAAAAAGGATATGTGTATCACAACTTTCGCAAATTCGCACATATGATTGTGGCTGGAACAACCGGTTACGGAAAGACAAATTTTATTAAGTGCCTCATAAGCCAGTTAGACGGTGAAATAGTTCTCATAGACCTAAAGGGTGGCTTCGATTATAAAAAGGTCACAGCGTTGGATATCGAACAATCACGAATAGAATTAGAAAAGGTTGTATCTAAAATGAGGCAGCGAAGGCAAGGACATATCTATGTGATTGTAGATGAAGCAGGAGAACTATTAGCACCAGCACATCTAACCAAAAAAGAAAGCGCCGATTACTTAGCTTGCCAATCATGTATTAGTGAGATAGCCAGACTAGGCAGGGGATTCCATGTGCATCTAATCTATGCTACACAATACCCAACTAAGGATATTCTTAACGGACAGATCAAGCAAAACGCAGAAACTCGTGTGTGTTTTCGATTGCCTACAGAAATAGCATCAAGGGTTGCTTTAGATGAATCGGGAGCAGAGGAACTGCCTACTGGTGACTTTGGTTTGGGCATTTACAAAAAAGACTACAAAATTAATATGAAAGCCTTTGAATTTGTTGAAAGGGATGGATGGGATGCTAAAGTCAGAAATCCGCAAAGAAAGGGAAGCGCAGATACTTTTAAGATTAAATAAGTTAGGCGTATCGGGCGTTTGGGAGCTCATGAGACTAAATGTAGGGGGATTGGGTGAAGGTGGTCGTAGGAATGCCTTACGTGTCTTAAATGAGATGGAGGAAAAAGGACTAGTTGATTCTTTTCGAAGGGAACTAAAAATATTCTGTGTATCTGGTAGAGGGTTCGGGCATTGGGAACACAGAATGATGATAAATAAATTTTTAATTAAGAAAGGATTATTTGACAAAGCGAAGATCGAGCCGCAAGTAACAATTAATGGCAAGGAATTCCGACCAGATTTTATCATCCCTTTAGTGACCAACCCCAAAACAGCCAAAGAATGGGCGTATTATGAAGTGGATCGCAAGCAGAAAAGAAAAGCTAATCAAGATAAAATACAACGATATAAAGAGTTAGGCTTACGATTGGAAGTAGTCTGTACACCAGAAAGGGTAAATATGTGGAAGGGTTGTGTGATTCATGAAATATGAGTCACTTTTTTAGTTTAATAATGGACAAACCTTGAAGCATAGCCTTTAATGAGGGGTGATGCTAGGTGCATGTCAAACGTGAAAATATTCCTACTGACAAGCGAATACTCAAATGCTATGATTATTTACGAGAGGTGATAGATAATGATAGCAGCCTACGCGAGAGTATCGACAGAAGAACAGAGCAAAAAAGGTTACAGTCTGAGAAACCAGATAGAAGAATGTCGAATAAAGGCGAAAACGAGTGAGATTGTTGAATATGTCGACGATGGATATAGTGGAGAGTTTTTAGAACGTCCAGCATTGACTAAGCTTAGAGAAGATGTGAAAGAAAATCGCATAAGTAAAGTGTATTGCTATGATCCAGATAGGCTAAGTCGTAAACTGATGAATGCTTTAATAATAGATGACGAGTTTCGTAGTAAAGGCGTAGACATTGTTTACATAAATGGAGAATACGCAGATAGCCCAGAAGGTAAGTTATTCTATTCGTTACGTGGTGCTATATCCGAATTTGAAAAAGCTAAGATTACAGAGCGCATGAGTAGTGGACGTAAACGAAAAGCGCAAGAAGGTAAAATAGTTAAGAATCATCAAATGTATGGATATAATTATGACAAAGAAAAAGCTATGTACACGATCAATGAACACGAGGCTTCAGTAGTACAAACTATTTTTCACAGATTCACAGTAGAACAAATAGGAATGAACAGCATAGCAAAAGAGTTGACTTCTAAAGGCATTAAAACCAAAACAGGTAAAGATGTTTGGCATAGACAAGTAGTACGTCAAATTCTCATGAACGAAAGTTATACAGGTGAATATTATCAAAACAAATGGAACACAGAAGGCATGATAAAAAATAAATATACTGATAATCCAGACAATAAAGTACGCATGAAAAAACGTGATAAATCAGAATGGATCCCAATTAATATACCTAAGATCATAGAAAGGGAACAATATGAGGAAGCTGCGGAGTTATTAAAGCAATCAAGAAGAAGATACGCTAAAGCATCTGTAAACCAATACTTATTAAGTGGGTTAGTCCGTTGTCAAAAATGCGGTAATACTATGGTAGGAACTAAAACAAAATGGTGGGGAAAGCCTCTTTTTATATATACTGACAGAAAAAATCATGCAGGCGCAAAACACCCCGGTTGTGTTTTAGATGTAAAAATGGAGGATTTAGATAATGCTGTATGGAAAGAGGTTAAAGAAGTCATTCATAATCCCGAATTATTGATTAAATATAATGACATAAAAGATATGAGTTTTGAAATTAAGCAATCAGAAGAATTGAAATCTGAAATAGAAAAAGCGAAAAAAGGAAGAAAAAAACTATATTCTTTATTTGCGATGAGCGATGACTTAGATGAAGAAGAAATTAAAAAGCAGATAATGGAAATGCAAGAAAGGCAAACAAAAGCTGAGGAACAATTAAAAGAATTAGAAGATCAGATAAACAAAAATAAAACTGGTGTAGACATAGAGAAAGTAAAAGAGCGAATAAATACGATGTTAACTGACGTTGATATAGAAAAAGATATAACGTTTGATTTTAAAAGAACTCTCATAAGAATGTTTGTAGAACAAGTTATAGTTGAAGATAAAGAAAACATAACAGTAAGATATTTACGCTAGGGTATTGTAATAAGTATTTCATTTTCTATACAACGGGCGGCATACGTTGCAAGCTTTGTTCCTTTGTCAGTGGAGTAGCTTTCAACTCCTTTAATAAGACCAATTGTCCCAATGGAAATTAGATCCTCTGCATCTTCACCTGTATTCTCGAATTTCTTAACAATATGTGCCACCAATCGAAGGTTATGTTCAATTAGTTTGTTCCTTGAAGTTTCATCCCCCTCCTGCATCTGCTTAATATATTTCATTTCTTCTTCTGGTGGTAAAGGCTGAGGAAAAGCATGATTTTTAACGTAGGACACAAAAAACATAGCTTCTTTAATAAGAAGCGCAAGGGCACTTAATATCCCGGACAACTATATCAACCTCCTCCATACAAGGCTGGGCTAATGCCTATACCTTATTTTTATGAATCATGGAGAAGGAAAGTGTCTGTCCGCATTAATTTCTTTATTCTAATTAAATATAGTACTTTTATCCTGCTCGATGTTTAATCAGGATATGTTATTTTAACTTGTTCTATAGCTAATGAAGCATCACTGTGTGGATATTTCTTATCTCCAATAATTTGATAGTTTTCTCGACCTTTTCCAGCGATGACGATGATATCTCCAGGTTTACTAAGTTGAATCGCTTGCTTTATAGCCTGTTTGCGATCAGGAATTAACGAATAATTGTTGTGTAACATCCCTTTTTCCATATCTGTAAGTATCTTATTGCTATCCTCATTACGTGGATCGTTAATGGTTAGAATTACGGTGTCAGCTTGGGAGGCTTTTTCGCCCATAAGTGGTCGTTTTTCCTTATCACGTTCTCCTCCTGTACCAACCACCATAATTAATTGTTGTTCACTATTCTTTGAAGACCTGACGGCATGAACGCATTTTTCAATTGCATCAGGCGTATGAGCATAATCAATGTAGATGGTTACAGGGGCTTCCACATTTATCCTTTCCATCCTACCTTTTATGGTGGACATACCACGCAATAGAGGAACTAATGTTGTTATCGAATAACCCTTTACATAAAGGGATGCCAAGGCTGCCAATGTATTATAAACATTAAACTCTCCTAACAGATTGCTCTGAATCAAATGCTTTCCTTCTGGTGATTGCAGGGTAAATTCGGTAGTATCTGTATGATAATTTATATTCGTTGCTCTGAAAATAGCATCGGTATATATGCTGTAAGTAATGACTTCTGCAGATGTGAAATAATTGTATGTCTTCCACCAAGGATCATCACAATTTAGTACAGCATATTTTGGTGAAGTCATATCGTTACCTAACTGTGCAAACAATATTCCCTTAGCATAACCATAGTTTTCCATGGTGTGGTGATAATCAAGATGGTCCTGAGAAAGGTTTGTGAAGACAGCCACATCAAAATTAATTCCTGATAATCTCCCTTGGGATAGGCCTTGGGATGATACCTCCATAATAACATGATCTACACCTTCCTGATATGCACGATGAAGTAATTGTTGGTTGGTTAAAACATCACAAGTCGTATTTGCTGTCTGAAAATAGTGCTTATTAATAAGCATACCATTTGTACCAGCCACAGCAGTTTTTTGATTTAATTTACGGAGCATATCATGTATTAAACTAGTTACCGTTGTTTTGCCATTTGTGCCAGTAACTCCAAATATATTTAACTTATTGGAGGGAAAGTGATAAAACGTATTAGCTAATTTAGCCAAGGCTTTAATTGTATCAGGAACAATGATAAGCGCGTTTTTTTCTAGGTCAATTGTAAGGCTACGGTTAGCGACAATAACCCGAGCTCCTTTTTTTAATGCATCACGATAATAATCATGCCCATCAACAGTAAATCCAGAAATACAAACAAATAGTGATTTGTTTTGTACGTTTCGGGAATCATGGTGTATACTCTTAATTTGGTTTGGAAGGTGTCCAATTACCTGTTTGATTTTAAGGCACTCAAGTAACTCAGTTGTTTTCAACATGATGCCTCCCTCATTTGCTAATGCTTTTATATTGCCCAACGAAAAACTAATTTATTAAACAAAAAGAAGTGACTGCCTTTGCAAGGACGTCACTTCTTATTTTAATTATTTTGTTGTTTAGAGTAACTATCAATAGCATCTTGATAAGCATCTCTTCGGTTTTTAAGATGCGGCTTCACTCCATATGAGTGTGCTGCTCTGCCAATCATATGTGCAGATACTGGCGCTGTTAAAAGAATGAATACGATAGCTAGAAGTAATTTACCACTTACAATTGAATGCTCTAGGTATAGATAAAGAAAAGCACCAATAAGTATACAAGCAATTCCTAATGTGGAAGCTTTTGTAGCTGCATGAAGTCTTGTGTAGACATCGGGAAATCGTACAATTCCAATCGAAGCAGATAAGATAAAGAACGTACCAACTAAAACAAATAAGATAACAAGTATATTCAAGATAATGCTAATCCAAGTCTCTATCAATAATAACACCCTTTTCTAGATATTTTGCGATGGCAAGTGTCCCCAGAAATGCTAAGATCCCGATTAGCAAGATAACATCGTTTAATTTTGTTGTGACAATAAATATAGCCATTAATCCTGCAAGGCCCATCAGATTTATTCCAATTGTGTCTAGTGCAACAGCGCGATCTGGTTGTGTGGGACCTGCAATCACACGATATAATAAAAGGGCCAATGAAATTGCAATTCCGATAAAGCATATAATGACAACAACATGAAGTATCTGCTCAGTCGTAGTTAAAAGATCTGTCATCTTGTCACCTCCATAATTGCTTTTTCAAAGGTATTCTTAATGGACTGAATGGATTCATCACTATCATCAATATCCATTGCATGAATAAATAGCTTTGTATTATCTCGTGAAACTGCAACGGAAAGTGTGCCAGGTGTAAGCGAGATTAAATTTGCAAGTAAGGTAATCTCCCAATTGCTTTTAAGCTCGGTCGGTAGCTCAAAGATTCCTGGCTCTATATCTGGTTTAGGTGTATACACTAATTTTACGATATCCATATTGGATGAAAAAAGCTCTTTTATAAACAGCATAATCAATCGTAGGATTTTCATAACGCGTCGTAAATAGAATGTATCCGGTACGAAACGTCTTAGAAGCAGTAGGAGAAGTATACCTAATATATAACCAGCTATAAAACTAGGAACAGAATAAGATTCACTTAAGAACATCCACATGCATGCAATAATTAAGTTAATTACAATCTGAAAGGCCATAATGAATTACTCCTTTAATACAGAATCAATGTAGATTTCCGGATCAAGTAAATAAGTGGCAATTGACTCGATATGCGGATAGAAAAATTCTGCTCCAACACCTAATATCACAGAAAGAGCTAGCAGGCTAACAACTGGTGCGAGAAGCCCTTTGGTAGATTTTTTAGGTAGTTCCGCCATCGTTTCTTTATCTCCCCAAAACCCGTTAATAAATATTTTAACAACAGAGTAGAGGATCAACAGGCTAGTAATTAGACCGATAATAACAATGGCGATTTCTCCTTGCTCGAATGCGCCTTTTAGTAATAGTAGCTTACCAATAAAACCACTGAACGGAGGTAAACCTGCTAATACTAACGCCGAAACGAACAAGAGCCATCCTAAGAATGGATAATAGTGAATGAGTCCACCCATTTTTCGCAAGTCAGAAGTCCCTGCAACATATGCAATTACTCCGACAAGTAAAAATAAGACGGATTTAATGATCATATCGTTAATCAGGTAATAGATAGAACCACTAATTCCATCCTGATTTAATAATCCAATCCCTAAGATAATAAAACCTATAGCAGGAATGATGTTATAAGCAATAATTAATTTAATATTAGAAGTTGAAAGTGCGCCAATTACACCAAAAATCATAGATAGACCAGCGATCCAAATAAACATCTCATGTGTCATATCCGTTTTATGAACAAAGATCAAAGTAAATACACGTAAAATAGAATATATTCCTACCTTCGTCAATAATGCTCCAAATAGAGCTGAAATGACAGGATTTGGTACGATGTAGGATTTAGGAAGCCAGTAATAGAGTGGGAATAATGCCGCTTTCGTAGCAAATACAAAGAACAGCAATATTCCAATCGTAGTTAAGATCCCTTGTTGTTCAACCTCTTGAACTCTTTGAGCAATCTGAGCCATATTTACAGTACCTACAACAGCATAAAGAAACGCTACTGCAGTAACGAAAAGCATGGAGGAAAACAAGTTAATCAATAAATATTTAAGTGATTCTCTTAGCTGTACTTTTCCACCACCAAGAACGATCAGGCCGTAGGAAGCCATAAGTAAAACCTCGAAAAATACAAAGAGGTTAAATAGGTCGCCGGTAATAAACGCTCCAGATACTCCAGTTATAAGGAAGAAGAAAAAGGGATAGAAATAAAACGTTTCCCTTTTTTCTAATCCAGCGTTAGGTGCATAGAATGCACATGCAACAGCAATAATGTTAGTTGTTAACACTAATATAGCTGCTAATCCGTCCATAACAAGGATAATACCATATGGAGCTAGCCAATCCCCTGTTTCCAAGATAATCGTACCATTAGTGAATACATACCAAGTGATATAACTAGAAGTTCCTAGACTTATTAAAGAAAACAGTTTTGAAAGTGCTCTTGATACCTTTACTTTTTGATTAAAGAATATTAGAATCACTGCTGATATCAATGGAATGATGATTGGTAATACTGCTAAATTACTCATTTTCGTTACCCCTTAATTGTTCCATATTGTCTGTATTATTTTCTTTCGTCGTACGATAGGCCAATACTAATAGCAGACTTGTGACACCAAAGCTAATAACGATAGACGTTAGGATTAATGCCTGTGGCAATGGATCTGTATAGTCGGAAATTCCTTCAGTAAGAATAGGAGGCTGCCCTGTTTTTAATCTACCCATAGTAAGTATGAGTATATGTGCTCCGTGAGACAGCAAAGCCGTACCAATTACTATCCGAAGTAATTGCTTCTGTAAAATATTATAGATAGCCGTTGCAAATAACACTCCCGCTAAAATAGAAGTGATAATTTCCATATTTATTCTGCCTCCTTATTCTTTTTATTTTTAATGAGGCCAAATATCGCAAGTGCTGCAATTCCAAGCACAGCGATCTCAAATAATGTATCCAACCCACGCATGTCTACAAGAATTACATTAACAATATTATCTCCACCACCAAGTTTATAGGAATTCTCCACAAAATAATCAGATATAGATTCAAACCACCTGCTGCTATGAGCAGAAATAGCTACCATCGTAATCAACGCACCAAACCCAATGGAAATAATCGCATTCATTGTCTTTGTTTTAGCTGAATCCGTTGATTTCCTTAGTTTTGGAAGGTGGTAGAAGCATAATAAGAACAATGCTACAGACACTGTTTCAATGACTAATTGTGTTAAAGCGATGTCTGGGGCTCGATAAATGACAAATAAAATCGCCACTCCAAAGCCAACAACACCTAGCACAAGTACCGCCGCTACATTATGATTCATATATATTGTTCCAATAGCAGCAATAATCATAATAAGAACAACTGCAATTTCAATAAATGATATATCAGCTAATTGATCTGTACTAACAGTAAAGCCGTTACTTACGAACATAACGAAGAAGGAGACAACGAGTGTTGTTCCAAGAATTAGAGACATATATGTTTTTAATGAGCCTGTCATGTAGAAATTAGTTACAGATCGAGATACGCTATCCATGTTGGCTACAATTGCATCGTACACCTTATTAAAGCTTGCCTTTCCAGGTAATACTTGATAAACAGCTTGCCATCTTTTTCGTGTTACAAACAGAATAATACCTAATGTAACAACAACGAGTGACATTCTAAACGCAGGAGAATCCCAACCATGCCAAAACTTAACTTTATAAAACTCTGTGTCGCCATTAATAGCTTCTGCAGCGTGCTGCAAGAATGGAGCGTTTGCCATATTAGGCAATAGTCCAATCAGAATAACGCCAAGCACTAAGATGATAGGTGAAACAAGCATACCAAAAGGCGCTTCATGTGGTTTTTTAGGCAGTTGTTCAAGATGCTTTTTCCCCGTAAAGGTTCCAAAAAATAAGTACATCGAATATACACATGTAAAAATACTACCAAGAACTGCTAAATAGGGAATGGCTTGTGACCAGAATCCTGAATTATCTAACTGAATACCAGCATCAAAGAAGAGTTCTTTACTGTAGAAACCATTAAGAAAAGGTAAAGGAACTCCAGCCATTGAAAATGTTGCAAATATAGCTAGTGTTGCTGTAATTGGCATAAATGTAGCTAAACCACCGAGCTTGCGGATATCCCTTGTACCTGTCTCGTGATCCACAATTCCAGCAATCATAAATAGACTGCCTTTAAATGTAGCATGATTTAAAATATGGAACACAGCTGCGAAAACGGCAATTGTTGTACCAAATCCAAGCATTGCCATAATCATTCCGAGCTGACTAATTGTTGAAAAAGCAAGAATAGCTTTTAAATCCGTTTGTCTGACAGACATATACGATCCCCAACAAAGAGTGATAATCCCGACTATACTTACAATCAAAAAGAACCATTCATAGCTAGAGAATATGGGAGAAAATCTGGCTATTAAAAATATCCCAGCCTTTACCATCGTCGCCGAGTGGAGATAGGCACTTACTGGTGTAGGTGCTTCCATTGCATCTGGTAGCCAAATATGGAATGGAAATTGAGCCGATTTTGTAAATGCTCCTAATAAAATAAATCCTAAAATCAATGGTAAGTAATTGCTATCTAAAATGACATCAACCTGGCTGATCATTTCTTGGATGCTGGTTGTACCAGTTACTACATATAATAAAATGAAACCGCCCAACATACTTAATCCACCAAATACAGTGATAAGCATGGATTTTAATGCTCCATACCGTGACCGCTCCTTGAAATGCCAATAACCAATCAACAAGAAGGAAGATATAGATGTTAGCTCCCAAAATGTATAAAGCACAAAGATATTATCAGATAAAACGACACCAAGCATTGCACTCATGAACATAAGAAGGTAAACATAAAAATGTCCTAATCGCTCCGACTTATGTAAATAATAGATGGAATAGAGTACGACCAATGAACCAATACCACTAATTAATAGTACGAACAATAAACTTAGGCCATCTAAGTAAAAATCTAAATTTATACCTAAGGATGGTATCCAACTATACTGCTCTATTTGTGGTGAGAAATCATTTCCTACAAATTGAACAAAATAAAGAAAAATAATGAACGGAACAAAGTATACAAAAATTCCTGTATGTATTTTTGCTTTTAATTTACTTAATGCAGGAATAAAGCATGCAATAAGAAGCGGAACTAGTACTGCTAAGATCATCGAACGGGATTCCTCCTTCAAAAATATCAATGCTGTTGTTATTAATTTGTACGTTATTGCTTATTCCATTACAGAAATTAGAGAATGACTGAAAGTGGTACATATCCATCGGGGAAATGACATCTTGCTAGGGTCTAGTTTTTCTAAATCTACTTTTTAAAAAAAGTAGGTAAATTGGTTGATAAGTATGGCTTTGATACTACCATATGTAATCATTTATCCAAGAAATAGTTTAACACATTAAATTATCAATAAAAATAAAAAACCCTTAGGATTCGCAAATTCTTCAAGGGTTTTCGTGTTTCTTCATATTTATAATACATTATTTTTTTTAACCTGATTTTATATTTTTTATTTTATGTGATAATCGTCTTCTATGAATCTCTTCTTCAATCAGGGAGAGGAAATCGGGGCTTAAATTTAATTCATTTGCTGTAAAGTATGATTCAAGTAATAATTCGTCTGACAAATGTTCCATAAATACAGCCCTCCTAAGAGTGGGAATCTTCTGGATTTAAGTTAATATAAATTTACCATGTTCTAACAAGCAGGACAAGGCAGAAGTTATCTACATTTGACTGTAGATAACCTGTGTACAAACTCAAAAAAATCCTTACAAACATTATTACATCAACTCGAAAATTGTTAATAAAGTTATCCACAATGCAAAAAATGAAGGTATTTGTCGAACGATTTATTCATATTTTCGGGTGAACATACATACTTCTTGATGAAATGACATAGATCAAGGATTTCTAGTTGTACTTGTCTACATGATAAGGGTTTATCATCGACAAAGTTTCGTCTTGATAATAAATCACACATGGTATGGAGATAACTGCTAGTGAATGTCCGATAAGCTCGGCTCTATAGGATGTGGGTCACAAAGGCGTTGTCACAGGAGGTGACGTTTTTGCCTTTGTTCTTAACATTAGAATGAAGTTTCGCTTTATTATTGTAGAAAGTTGTTATAGGATAAGGTTATAATGGAGATTCGTATGAATACTGCTAGTAGATAGACTATAAAGAGGTGTAAGTGTGTTAAGAAAATTTCTGCCTAATGAACATGTAAAAAGTATTTTTGATATCCATCCCGACGTATTAAAAGAAAAAGGGATTAAGGGGATCATCACGGATTTAGATAATACCCTGGTAGCTTGGGATGTTAAAGAAGCAACATCTGAAGTAGTTCAGTGGTTTAAACTAATGAAAGAGCATGGGATTAAAGTAACAATTATATCGAACAATAATCAAGAACGAGTAAAGGTGTTTTCAGAGCCATTAGATACACCATTTGTATTTAGTGCAAGAAAACCGTTGAGTAAAGCATTTAGAACCACTGCTAAAAAGATGGGTTTAAAGAAAGAAGAGATTGTAGTGGTAGGAGACCAAATATTGACTGATGTACTTGGAGGGAATTTTGCTGGGTTTTACACAATTCTTGTTGTCCCTATTGTGCAAACAGACGGTAAGATAACAAGATTTAATCGTAGAATTGAACGACGGATTCTTTCATATATGCGTAAAAAGGGAAAAATTAGCTGGGAGGAATAAGATTGGAAACACTATACTGTCAGGGCTGTGGTGCAGAGATACAGACAACAGATAAGAATCAACCTGGATATACACCACAATCCTCTTTGGAAAAGGAAGATATTTTATGTCAACGATGCTTCCGTTTAAAGCACTATAATGAAATACAGGATGTCGCGATGACAGATAATGATTTCCTATCAATGGTTAGTACTATAAGAGAAACAGATGGGCTGATCGTACATGTTATTGATATATTTGATGTGGATGGCAGCTTGATTAATAGCCTGCCTCGTATTGTTGGCGATAACCCTATAATTTTAGTTGGAAATAAAATGGACCTACTTCCAAAATCGGTAAATAAGCGAAAATTAATGCAGTGGTTACGTTCACAAGCAAAAGAGAATGGGATTCGCATAAAAGATGTATTCTTGATTTCTTCTACAAAAGGCCATGGTATGGAAGAGCTGACAAATCAAATAGAAGCCTATCGACAAAATAAGAATGTGTATATTGTTGGAACAACAAATGTTGGAAAATCAACATTTATTAATCGCTTAATAAAGCAATCTACTGGCTACAGTGAGGTTATTACTACCTCTTATTTTCCAGGTACAACGTTAGGATTCATTAAGATACCATTAGATGATCATTCTACATTAATAGATACTCCGGGAATTGTTAATAAACAACAGATGGCGCACTATATATCTCCGCCTGATTTAAAAGCAATTTCTCCTAATAAAGAAATCAAACCAAGGGTTTATCAATTAAATGCCGGTCAAACATTGTTTTTTGGTGGACTCGCTAGATTGGACTTTATCAAAGGAGCGCGGCAGTCATTCGTTTGCTACTTTTCCAATCAATTGCCCATTCATCGTACAAAGCTTGAAAATGCCGAGCATTTATATGAAAATCATTTAGGCGAGCTGTTATCGCCACCAAATGAAAAAACATTAGAAAAACTTCCTAATTTAACACCAAGCGATTTTCGGATTTCAGCAGATAAGAAGGATATTGTGTTTCCGGGGCTTGGGTGGGTGTCTATTCAAGGAAATGGTGCCTCTGTAACAGCCCATAGTCCGAAGGGTGTATCTGTATCAATTAGAAATTCGTTTAACTAGGAAGGGGAGAAATAATGTGTATCGGTTTGGATTGATTGGTTATCCAATTGCCCATTCATTATCACCGTGGATTCATAAAGAATTTATGAAACGAACCCATATAGATGGAGAATATGAGATTTACGAAATTAATCCTGAAGGGTCATTTAGCGAAAAAATAAATGCGTTTAGACAAAAAGAACTACATGGATTTAACATTACTGTTCCTTACAAACAAAAAATCATCCCATTTCTTGACGAAGTGGATCATACGGCAAAGGCAATTGGTGCTGTAAATACGGTACGTAATAAGAATGGGAAATGGATTGGATATAATACGGATGGTATTGGATATGTACGATCTCTTAAAAGTAAATATCCACGCCTTTTTTCTAAAGCAGATAGACGTGCGCTTATTTTAGGGGCAGGTGGTGCTGCAAGAGGAATTTATGCTGCATTGCAGGATGCTGGCTTTACAACGATAGACATAGCAAACCGTACAAAGGAAAAAGCGCTTGATATAATAAGATTATATCAGGTGCAGTCACAGGTAATGCCATTGGAAAGCGTTGAAAAACAAATTGATCAATATGATGTAGTTATTCAAACCACCTCTGTAGGCATGAAACCGTATGCTGATAAATCAATCATTGAAATTAAAAACACAAAGCCAAACGACACGATTGTTAGTGATATTATCTATCAACCGATCGAAACAAATTTGCTGACACAGGCAAAGTGTTATGGTTTTTCTCTGCATTTTGGACATACGATGTTGCTATATCAGGCACAATATGCTTATGAAATATGGACAGGCATAAAGCCACCAATGGAACGCATGGATCAAGAATTACAACTTATACTGGAAGGAAGATAATATGTTAACAGGTAAGCAAAAACGTTTTTTACGAGCACAAGCAAATCAACTGAAGCCTATTTTCCAAGTTGGTAAAATAGGTGTGAATCAAAATATGATTGATCAAATTGAGGATGCACTAGAAAAAAGAGAACTGTTAAAAGTGAGTATCTTACAAAATTGTATGGATGATAAAGACACCGTTGCTGAGCAATTAGCAACTGGAACGGACGCAGAGATCGTGCAAATAATTGGGAATAATATCGTATTGTATAAAGAATCTACAGAAAACAAACAGATTCGTCTTCCGTAAAAGGTGTTTATTGATGAAGCGTATTGGTATCTTAGGAGGAACGTTTGACCCACCGCATATTGGTCATTTGATCATTGCTGAAGAGGTTCGGATTTCGCTTGAATTGGATGAGGTGTGGTTTATCCCATCTTATACACCTCCGCACAAAGAAGATGTTAAAACAAGCCCGAACAATCGACTGGAAATGGTACATTTAGCTATAGAGAATAATAGGTATTTTAAGGTGAATCCAGTCGAAATCAACCGTGTTGGAAAGTCTTATACAATTGATACGATAAAGGAATTAAAGAAAAATCATCCTCATAAAACATTTTATTTCATTATTGGCGCGGATATGGTTGAATATTTACCAAAATGGGAACGAATTGATGAGTTAATGCAACTAATCCAATTTGTTGGTGTTAAACGGTCTACTCATTCTTTACAAACACATTATCCAATAGTGGAAGTAGACATCCCATTAATAGAGATTTCCTCTACGTTATTAAGGGAACGGTTAGAACGTAGTGAAACCATTCACTATTTACTACCTGACTCCGTTTATAACTATATTAAGGAGAATCACTTATATGAAAATTGAGATAGCAAAGGACATCGTGAAGCAACACTTAACAACAGCTCGCTATGAGCATTCGTTACGCGTGGCGGAAACAGCAAAAGAGCTTGCTTTGTTATATGGTGAAAAAGTTGAAAAAGCAGAACTTGCAGCCGTCTTCCATGATTACGCGAAATATCGATCGAGGGATGAGCTTGCGCGATGGATAGTAACGTCCTATTTACCTAAAGACTTATTAGATTATCATCATGAATTATGGCATGGTCCAGTAGCAGCATTGCTTATTGAGAAAGAATTCGGTGTAAAGGATATAGATATCCAAAATGCTATTCATTACCATACAACAGGAAGAGCTCATATGAGTAACCTAGAAATGATAATATTTTTAGCTGATTATATAGAACCCGGTAGAAAATTTCCAGGTATAGATAAGGTGCGGGAGATGGCAAAGGTCGACTTGGTACATGCGTGCTTAATGGCATCAGCAAATACGATTCGATTCTTAATGAACAAGAATACTGCCATTTATCCTGACACCTTTCATACGTACAATGATTTAATAAGAAGAGTTAACGGAGGTAACCATTAATGGAAAATAAGACAATTATACAACTTGCAGCCGAAGCGTGTGATGATAAACGTGCTGAGGACATTATTGCACTTGATATGAACGAAGTATCATTAGTGGCGGACTATTTTTTAATATGCCATGGAAGTAATGAACGACAAGTGCAAGCAATAGCAAGGGGGATTAAGGATAAGATGGAAGAGAACGATATTTCCTTGAAACGTTTAGAGGGATTTGAACAGGCTAGATGGATTTTAGTGGATATAGGTGATGTCGTTTGTCATATATTTCATAAGGATGAAAGAAGCTACTATAATTTAGAGCGTCTTTGGGGAGATGCAGCTCCAGTCTCATTGCAATTGGAGGACAACAAATAGTAATGGCTTACGAAAAAATGGCGAATGTTTATGACCTGTTAATGGAAGATGCCCCTTATGATCAATGGGTAGCATTTACGGAAGCTCAGTTTAAATCAAGACAACGAGAAGTTGGGACGATCGCTGATTTAGGATGTGGTACGGGAGAAATAGCAATCCGATTGGCAAAAAAGGGATATCAGGTCACAGGAGTAGATTATGCGGCAGATATGTTAACATATGCAGCACATAAGTCTGCTACAGAAAATATGTCCATCCAGTGGATTTGTCAAGATTTGCGAAGTCTTGTAGGCCTTCAGGGGCTTGATGCTATAGTCAGTTACTGTGATGTCATTAATTATATTACGTCAGAAGCTTCCTTAAGAGATACATTTATAAATATAAACGAAGCACTCGATCCAGGTGGGCTATTTTTATTTGATGTTCACGCGCTTAGCTATATTACTGATAATTATTTTGGGGAAACATTCGCTGATGTTACGGAAGATGCTTCTTATATTTGGTTTTGTGCAGAAGGAACACAGCCTGGTGAAATGTTCCATCAGTTAACTTTTTTTGTAAGGGATAAGGACAATTTATACCATCGATTTGAAGAGGAACATCATCAACGAACATTTCCTGTAGAAATTTATAAAAAAATATTGAATGAGTCAGGTTTTGAAAATATTAAAGTATATGGTGATTTTTCATTAAAAGCAGATAGTTTAAATAATAATACAGCAAGAATTTTCTTTTCAGCTGAGAAGAAACCGGAATAATCTGTATTTCCGGTTTTTTTTCTTAAAAAGGAAAACAAGTTAAGCATGTCGAATTTTAAGTAGGAGAAATGAAATAAATTCCTTCTATTCCTCAAAAAGGAGGTGAACATTTGTACTCTAATATATTAAAAAAAGTACTTTTCTTTATTGGTATTCCAGTCGTCATAATCATTTTACTTCTTATGATCGGAGATAAAGATACAGGTGATGAAGATGCAAAAATCATTGATACTAGCGAGCCGATTGATCCGACAGATACGGTGAACAGTAATCGTACGAATCAGGTAGAGGACACAAGTACTGTCGTTGTGGATGTAAAAGGTGAAGTAAATAAACCAGGTGTCTATGAGTTGGAAGTGGAAGATCGTGTGATCGATGCAATAGAAGTAGCTGGGGGGTTTACTAAAAATGCAGATGAGTCCCAAGTAAACCTTGCGCAAAAAGTACAGGACGAAATGGTTATTTCAGTTGCAGATAGTGAAAGTGATTATTCATCGTCATTGTCAGGTACGGAGACGAACGAGAAATTGCGTATAAACCAAGCCTCGGTAGAAGAAATTGAGAGTTTGAGTGGGATTGGACCAGCAAAGGCAGAGGCAATTGTAAGATACAGAGAAGAAAACGGGCCATTTACCACAATAGACGATCTACTAAACGTTTCTGGAATTGGCGAGAAAACAATTGAAGTATTTCAGGAAGAGATTCAAATTCCATAACTGAAAATGAATGATTTCAAAAAATACATAAAGGGGAATAATGATGGAACGAATTTCATGGAATCAATATTTTATGGCGCAAAGTCATTTACTCTCATTACGCAGTACATGTACTAGACTAATGGTAGGGGCAACAATTGTAAGAGATAAACGAATTATTGCTGGAGGCTATAACGGAAGTGTCTCGGGAAGTGTTCATTGTATTGATGAAGGTTGTTATGTTGTCGACGGGCATTGTGTACGTACGATTCATGCTGAGGCAAATGCATTATTGCAATGCGCTAAATTTGGTGTTCCTACCGAGAATGCAGATATCTATGTAACGCACTTCCCATGCCTGCAATGCTGTAAGCAATTAATTCAAGCAGGAATCAATACTGTTTATTATGCAGAGGATTATCATAATAATGATTATGCTATCGAGTTGTTTGCTGAGGCTGGAGTTATTACCAAGAAGGTAGAGCTTGATTATTTGACAGTTGATACAAATTATCTGGAAAAACAGCATTACATTCAAAATTTAATACAGAAGCTAGAAAATGAAGAAATTGATCGTAATGAATTGCAGAAATGGAAAAATAAAGCATTTGATTTATTTAATTTACGATAAAGGAGAATCATGTGAAAGGATTCTGGCATTTTCCTGCATTGGCTGTCGTTGTAAGTAGCTTGATGAAATGGATGAATCACCCGATTATTGCTGCAGTATTTCTTGTTTGGTTATTTTATTTATTTTATAGGAGAAGGATATGTGCAATGCCGTTTGTACTATCCCTCATCTCCCTTATATTCTTTTCCTTTTTTATCCCTCGAATAGAAACCACTGAAATTAACCATAAACAGCCTCCTCAAGATAAAGAATTAACAGGTACAATCATTACTCCTATTCAAGTAGAACCCGAAAAAATATCATTTATCTTTCAAATTGCAAATACAGATAGCAAAGTTTCTATGTTGTATTTCCCAGACAATCCAGTGCATGTGGCCAGCAACTATCCGCACATAGCATATGGATCCACCTGTCGGATTTCTACGTTACTGGATATCCCTAAGCCAGCGACGAATCCCGGTCAATTTGATTATCAAGGATATGCGAATAAGCAAGGGATTTCTTATCAATCCATTATCACAAGTTTAGACGAGTTAGATTGTCTAGAAGGTACGGGATTTTTACATCATATATATCAAATAAGAGCATCCATGCTTGATTACGTTAACGGAAATATAAGTGATGGAACTGCTGCCTGGATACTTGCATTATTATTTGGAGATAAATCTTTTTTAGCTAAAGATACGATTGAATTGTTTCGACAATGGGGATTAAGTCATCTATTGGCAATCTCAGGCCTGCATGTTGGATTAATGATAACCATTACTTATTTTCTTTTAGTTAGGACAAACCTTTTCACAAAAGAGTACGCGCAATGGGGAATGCTGCTATTTCTGCCTGTCTATGCGCTGATGGCTGGAGGGGAACCCTCTGTATGGCGAGCCAGTATCATGGCTATATTTTTTATCATCCTCCATAAAACCAAATGGAAAATCAGTGTTACAGATGTACTTAGTATTACATTTATTGTGCTAATTCTATTTGATAAGCTGATTATATATCATGTGGGATTTCAACTCTCATTTATGGTAACCTTTGGATTATTGCTTTCGAGGAAATGCTTATCCCGAACAAAATCTTCAATCAAACAGATGCTACTTATTAGTTTCATTGCGCAAATGATGATAATTCCGCTACTATTTCATTACTTCCACATACTCCAACCATTATCCATTTTACTCAACCTTTTCATTGTTCCATACTTTACATTCTTTGTTATTCCCACTTTATTAATGCTTTTATTTACGTCTCCTATATCCACCATATCCTCAATTATCGATCAGTTGTTTATTGTCGTTCATGAACAGGTGTTGCTTGGTATTGGAAAAATAGATAACTATCTACATTATCCTTTGGTTGCAGGCTCTATGTCATTTGTTGCTGTTATATTATATTACCTCTTTCTCTTCTTCTTTATGGGTTACTTGGAGAGGGGAAAGCAAGTAAAGTCATTTTATTGCGGAGTTATCATCGTAATGATAATTTTAGTCGATATAAGCCGACCATTTTTTTCTCCCATAGGGACAGTAACAATGCTCGATATCGGACAAGGTGATGCTTTTATTATTGAATTACCTTATCGTAAAGGTGTGATACTTATAGATGCTGGTTCAAAGGTTACAAACACAAACCAGCAGCCATCGGCTAGTGTATATAATCAGGTTATTCAGCCGTATTTATTTGCAAAAGGTATTCACAAAATAGATGCTATCTTTTTGTCGCATGAGGATTTGGATCATATTGGAAGTGTGGATTATATACTGGAGGATATAGAAGTAAATAATATATTTATAAGTGATTTTTTTGATAGCAAGGAGATTGTATGGAACTATTCTGAGGTAGTTACTGTAAAAAGAAATGATACAATTGTAGTAGGAAATACACTTTTTAAAGTGTTGGCACCATTTGAAGATAGAAAATCAGCAAATGACAATTCACTTGTTCTATTTACTAATATTGGGGGAATGAATTGGCTTTTTACAGGCGATATAAGTAAAAAAGAGGAAAAAGAAATAGTGAAATCATACCCAAATATAAACGTTGATGTCCTTAAAGTAGCACATCATGGCAGTAAAACATCTACAGATAAAGAGGTTTTAACACAATTAGCACCTCATTACGCATTAATTTCTGTTGGTGAGGACAATTCATATGGTCATCCGTCAGATGAAGTTATCCGTAATTTACGAGAAAGTGGTGCAATTGTTTTGCGTACAGATAGAGATGGTGCGATACAGTTTAAATTTATAAAAGACCGGGGAACGTTTTATCGTTTTTTACCATAGTAATATATCATGATTCATCCAAACAAAAAAGAGACTGTGACACAGTCTCTTTACTTACGTTCACATGTCTAACCTATGTAAACGAATGAGGATTTAGGCTCCTGCTACACTAATTATAACTCCGATTGCAAATAGCACAAGAAAGAAAATAAAAGAAAATGCAAAACCTTTGATGGAGTCAACAACGTCATTATTTTTAGATTGAATATCTTTTTCAAATTCGTTCACAATTACCCCTCCTATATCACCATTAGTATAAATTATATTTTTTAAAAAATCCACTTTTGCAATAAATTTATATCGAATTGAATGGATCCCAAATTTAGAAAGACTTAACATCTATACTTTTACTTAGACGGGAAAATCTATAGATAAGATCAAATATCGTTTGACATGACTGTTTCTAGAGCAGTTATGCAAGCGTTAATATAGATTGGAGAGGGAAGAAGATGCCAGTCTTTTCCCTCTCATTATTCCTTGCCATTCTTCTATTAACGTTTTACCATATAAAGGTACAGCAAAAAAGGTTGGAGTGAATTGCATGTCCTATTTGGAAGCGGTAAAACAAATAAAAAAAAATCAAATATCCTCAGTATTTTTACTATATGGAAACGAGCCCTATTTTATACAATCACTTAAAACACGTTTAATGGAAGCCATTCTTGATGATGATAAAGATAATTTATCGAGCTATGATTTAGAAGAAACATCTATACAGGATGTTATTGCAGATACGGAAACATTCCCTTTATTTGGTGAGCGTAAATTGATCATAGCTACTAACGCTGTTTTCTTAAAAGCAAAACCGGATAAACTTTCGTTTGAGCATGATCTTGAGTCGCTACAACGTTATCTGTCTGCACCAGTTGATTTTTCCGTACTTGTTTTGATTGCGCCATATGAAAAAATTGACGAACGGAAAAAAGTAACGAAACAATTAAAAAAGCAAGCATCTGTAGTGGCATGTAACGCTATAAAGGAATATGAGCTAAAGAAGTGGATTTCGCAATTGGCTGATCAGCTTCATGTTACAATTGGTGATGATGTTTATGATTTATTAGAATCGGAATTATCCACGAATTTGCACTTATTGGAAAGCGAATTGAAAAAATTAGCAATGTATGTTGGGGAGAATGGTGAAATTACAAGGGAAATTGCTGAAGCGCTCTTATCGCATACTACTACAAATTCTTCATTGAAATTAGTGGATGCTGTCATGAATCGTGATTTACATAAGGCAATTGCTATATATAAGGATTTAGAAAAAATGAAGGAAGAACCCATTGCATTGATTGGTTTACTTGCCTTCCAATTTCGTACGATTTTTCGAGTGAAGTTATTAAAGCAAAAAGGCTACAGTCAATCTCATATGCAAAAACAACTTGGGGTGCATCCCTATGTTATTAAAATAGCTATGCAACGAGAAAAGCAATTTTCTATAGATACTTTAGAATATATTATGGATCAACTAGCAGATGCTGATGCAGCAATGAAGCAAGGATCTATGGAGAAAGAATTAGCATTTGAAATACTTCTATATCATTTAACGAAAGGAAAAATTGCTAGAACAAAAGCGTAAGCGTCCGATTAAAACGTAGCGACTGGAGCGAGTTAACGGAAATAAAGGAAGCACGGTGAGCTTGCGAGCCGATAATGACTTAGATTAGGGGTGATTCGTGAAGTTGCCTCGTTTCTGGGAACTGGAGTTGGACGTAGCTCAACACGCCCATATTTATCCACTTGAGCTAACAAACAAAAAAACGATCCTAAGGGATCGTTTTTTATTATGCGCCTAATTGATTTAATTTCTTAGCTAGACGTGATTTTTGGCGATTACCGTTGTTAGCATGAATAATCCCTTTTTGAACAGCTTTATCAATTGATTTATTCGCATCTTTTAAAGCAACGATTGCGTTTTCTTTATCGTTAGCTTCAACTAATTTTTCTACACGCTTAATTTGTGAACGCATTTCAGATTTTTGCATAACATTGTTTGTGCGTTTTTTATTATTTGTTTCTACACGTTTAATTGCAGATTTAATATTTGCCATAAGTTTTTCACCTCCTGAAATATCATCACAATTATGAATGTATTTGTTTTCATCCCAACAAATGTAAAGTGATTTGTATTTGCTTTTTTTGTCTATGGACAAAAGTCATTTTACCAGAGGAACGGTTTGTTTTCAATAGCTTTGTTATCAAATGTATGAGTTTCGCTATTTTGTTAAATCTATTACTAACAGATGAAGAAAGGATGAGCGAGCTATGGAAAACAAAAAGAATGATATTGTACCATATCAAGTTAGGACAGATCTAGCCATTGAAGCAAAGGATATGTATGTTGAAAATCAAGAGGCAACTGATCAGAAAAAAATAAAAGGAGTCACTATAAAAGAAAGAAATGATGAAGGAATTAATATTTCTTATGTAGAGATCGATGATACTGGTGCTGAGCTTCTAGGTAAAAAACCGGGATCCTATATTACCATTTATGCTGATGGTGTAAAACGACAAGATACAAAAAGACAGGAGCAAGCTGCAAAGGTGTTAGCTAAAGAACTGGAACAATTAATTGCTAAAAACAATATTCCAGTCGATAGTAAAGGTTTAATTGTAGGATTAGGAAACTGGAATGTTACACCCGATGCACTTGGTCCGATGACCGTAGAGAAAGTGCTAGTAACTAGTCATTTATTCCAAATGGAACATGAAACGGTTTCAAAAGGTTACCGGCCAGTAGCTGCTGTGACACCTGGCGTAATGGGGGTTACTGGTATTGAAACAAGTGACATCATTTTCGGAATTGTGGAGAAATATCAACCAGATTTTGTTATTTGTATTGATGCACTTGCCTCAAGGTCCATTGAACGAGTTAATGAAACCATTCAGTTATCCGACTCTGGTATACATCCTGGATCTGGTGTAGGAAATAAACGAAAAGAAATAAGTAAAGAAACGTTAGGCATTCCTGTGATGGCTATTGGAGTTCCGACAGTTGTTGATGCTGTTACCATCACAAGTGATACCATCGACTTTTTATTGAAGCATTTTGGTAGAGAGTGGGAAGAAAAGGATGATCCCTCCAAGTCATTAACACCTGCTGGTATGTCATTTGGTGAGAAACGTTTAACGGATGAAGATTTACCAGATGAAGAAAAACGTCAAACATTCCTTGGTATAGTAGGGAATCTATCTGACGATGAAAAGCGAAAACTAATAACAGAAGTATTAACGCCGATTGGTCATAATTTAATGGTAACACCTAAAGAAGTAGATGGTTTTATGATTGATATGGCTAGCCTAATAGCAAACGGCGTTAATGCTGCTATGCATGAAACTGTCAATGTAGATAATTTCGCATCTTATTCTCGTTAACCTTTCTATCAATATTCCAAAAAATAAAAGATTAGGTTCTAGCTTCTGGATTTGTGTCATAGAGTTAACTATAGCGTGAATTCAGAAAGGGTGGAACCATGGATCTGCATAAACATAGCGGGCTTCGTCTTTTATATAAGCGAAGTAGCTTATACATTATCGGTGCTCTAATACTTTTTACTTGCATCGGTATTCTAACAACGATAAAGCCCGCTTATCGCCTTTCTTCTGAAGTAATTACGGAATGGACAACTGATATTAATAGCTCTACTTTTTTATACTTGCTAGGAATTGAAAATCGGGCATTTCAGCAAGCTGTACCTGAAGATCACAAATTCCTTGATTTGTCTACAACTCTGTTTCGCATTGCAACAAGTCTAAAACCAAATGATATTAGAAGCTTGTTAGGCAATGAATTACCTGGATTTAAGGTTTTTGATAACCACATATTAATTGCTGGTGAAGGTACAAATTATACAAACCTACCAATTGAATCTTCTCCACCACTACAAGAAGTTCTAAAAGAGAGAGAAGCAATAATTGAAGATGAGGAAAGCACAACAGAACAATTAGAAACGAACAAAGAAAAAAATACGCCAACGACAGGGAATAAAGAGGTTGTTTATATTTATAATTCACATAATCGAGAGTCCTTTCTTCCTTATTTACCTGACGTAAAGGACCCTGATAAGGCTTATCATAAGGAAGTGAATATTTCAAAGGTGAGTAATCGACTAGCTAAATCATTGCAGGCAAATGGAATCGGAACTGTAGTTGATGATACAGATATAACCAAAAAATTGCATGAAAAGGGCTGGGGGTTTGGCAGGTCGTATGATGCATCTAGGGAGGTAGTTGCTGACACACTATCCACTAATAAGGATATTCAATATGCTTTTGATTTACATCGTGATGCTATCAAAAAGGAAAAAACGACGAAGCAAATAAACGGAAAATCCTATGCCCGCATTATGATAGTTGTTGGCGCTGAGCATAACTCTTATAAGAAGAACCTTGACTTAGCAGCTAAGCTGCATTATCTGTTAGAAGAAAAATATCCTGGTTTAAGCAGAGGGGTATTTCCGAGAAAAGGTAAAGGAACAAATGGAGTATTTAATCAAGATTTATCTAATAACGCATTGCTGTTTGAATTCGGGGGAGTAGAAAACAAACTGGACGAGCTATATCGTTCGGCTGATGCTCTAGCAGACGTATTTAGTGAGATGTATTGGGATGCAGAAAAAGTAGATACTGCTTCATAGGAGGTGTTAAGATGACTCGTTCATTAATTGTATTATTATTATTAGCAGTTTGTTTTTTAACTGGAGTGGTCTACGGGAATGATAAACAAGCAGAAGAGTCAACACCTCAGCAAACAGAAATGAAGGTTGATGTTAAAGAGGCTAAAGATGAAGTATTGCAAACTAAAACAACATCAGATACCACTGAAGTTATTACGGAAGAGAAGATTAACACGAATGGACCTTCACCTGTTACAGAGAAGACGGCATCGATATTAGAAGCTGGTGTATCTGGATTTTATGAAGTGGTGGTAGAGATACTTTACCAGGTTTCCCAATTATTTTTTTAATTTTTATATAGGTGCAATTATGTTGTAGAAGCGCAGATCCTAAAGTTATAGTGCTCTGCGCTTTTGTTCTAGTCTAGGAAATTAAAAAATTAGCCCATGTGGGTCAATATGGACGTGTTGAGCCATGTCCAGCTTCAGCGCCCAGAAACGAGGTGACTTCACGAATCGCCCTAATCTAAGTCATCATCGGCTCGCAAGCTCACCGTGATTTCTTTATCTCGGTTGACTTGCTCTAGTCGCTACGTTCTAATCGGGCGCTTGCGCTTTTGTTCTTGAACATAACTGTTACTATTGCTATAATCAATGCTAGTCATTGTCGCTGATAATTTAAGGCCTTTTATCTGTAGAGATAAAAGAAAGTAGGAGTGAACATCACTAATGGCAAAAATTCAAAGAAATGTGCGTAATTTTTCAATTATCGCACATATTGATCATGGCAAGTCAACCTTGGCAGATCGAATATTAGAACGCACAAAAGCAATAACACAAAGAGAAATGAAAGATCAATTACTCGATGCAATGGATCTCGAGCGTGAGCGTGGCATCACCATTAAATTAAATGCTGTACAATTAAATTATCAAAGTAACGCAGGAGAAGACTATATTTTTCATCTCATTGATACACCGGGTCATGTCGATTTTACATATGAAGTTTCTAGAAGCCTTGCTGCATGTGAAGGAGCAATTCTTGTTGTTGATGCTGCGCAAGGCATTGAAGCCCAAACGTTAGCGAATGTTTATTTAGCTCTTGATAACGATTTAGAAATAATACCTGTTATTAATAAAATCGATTTGCCGAGTGCAGATCCAGATAGAGTGAAAAAAGAATTAGAAGATGTGATTGGTATTGATGGCGATGATGTCATTTTAGCATCAGCAAAAGCAAATATTGGGATTGATGAAATTCTTGAAAGAATTACGGAAGCAATCCCTGCGCCTGCGGGTGATACCGAAGAGCCGCTTAAAGCGTTAATCTTCGACTCTTTATACGATCCCTATCGAGGAGTTATCGCCTACGTTTGTATTAAGGAAGGTTCTATAAAAGTAGGCGATAAAATTAAAATGATGGCAACGGATAAAGAATTTGAAGTCAATGAATTAGGGGTATTTAGTCCCAAGCCAATTACTAAAGATGAACTGACCGTAGGAGATGTCGGTTATTTAACAGCTTCTATTAAGAACGTGGGTGATTCGCGAGTTGGGGATACGATTACATTAGCTAACCGACCTGCTGCTGAACCGTTACCAGGATATAAGCGATTAAACCCAATGGTATTTTGCGGGCTGTATCCAGTTGACGCCAATAATTATAATGATTTGAGAGAAGCGCTAGAGCGTTTAGAATTAAATGATTCATCATTACAATATGAAGCAGAAACATCTCAAGCATTAGGATTTGGCTTCCGTTGTGGATTTTTAGGGCTTTTGCATATGGAAATCATTCAAGAACGTATTGAACGAGAATTTAAAATAGATCTAATTACTACAGCACCTAGTGTTATTTACGAAGTGGACCAGACAAACGAAGAGGTTATTGCTATCGATAATCCTTCCGTTATGCCAGATCCTCAGCAGATCAAAGATGTTCGAGAACCGTATGTAAAAGCTACAATCATGGTTCCAAATGAATATGTTGGAGCAGTGATGGAAATCGCACAAAAAAAACGTGGTCAATTCATTGATATGGAATACTTGGATGACATTCGAGTTAATGTTATTTATCATATACCATTATCTGAAATTGTTTATGATTTCTTTGATCAACTTAAATCCCAAACAAAAGGGTATGCTTCCTTTGATTATGATTTAATTGGATATCGCTCTTCCAATTTAGTGAAAATGGACATTTTATTAAATGGTGATACTATTGATGCACTTTCATTTATTGTCCATCGAGACTTTGCTTACGAACGTGGCAAGCACATTGTTGATAAATTAAAAGAGCTAATTCCAAGACAGCAATTTGAAGTTCCCGTTCAAGCTGCTATTGGAAATAAAATAGTGGCTAGATCTACAATTAAGGCAATGCGGAAAAACGTTCTCTCTAAATGCTATGGTGGAGATATTTCTCGTAAACGTAAGTTATTGGAGAAACAAAAAGAAGGTAAAAAGCGTATGAAGATGGTAGGTTCTGTAGAGGTACCGCAAGAAGCCTTTATGGCAGTTTTGGAAATGAAGGATGATTAAATCAACGTTTTAAGGATATATCAAATTGAAAAATAGACGCTTTGCTACTCTACTGCCACCACATTGAATATGTTGGTGGCAGTACTATTTATTAATGGTTTAGAATACCTCTCCTCTGGCTATGCGGGGGCTCTAAAGAGCTTAAAGCGTGATAAAAAAACTCACTGCAAGTTTATTTTTTGAATATATGGATAGCCGTTTGTAACGCCAGGAGGATATACACTTCGCTTTCTCCTGGCAACACCTCAACTTCCTCGGAAGCAAAAGGCGGTTTCCTGCGAGAGTCTAAATGTATATCCATCACTTTCGCTGATACAGTTCTTTTCTCTAAACCCTACTTTTTGGTATTGAATACGCCTAAAAATAGCATCTTTTATATAGCGTTGATGAAATCAGCTGGGAAAATCCTTTTAGTTGACCCAGTGACAGTGGGGAAAACATTCATATAGAAAGTCTTTTCATAAGCACTCTGTAGTTATTTTTTAATCAGTGATTATTTATAATGTTTACCACTTTGTTACAATTCATCAATTCCTTCGTTCAATACTGTATAGAACGAAGACTAATTTGTTAAATAGTATAATCAATGGAATAAAATGAGGTATAATCATTCGTATACTTTTGGTGTGTTTTGTAAAACTAAAACGGAAGCACAAGAACAACACACAAAGGGTGATAAATATATGAATAACCGACAAGGTATGATGACGTCAATACTTGCTATTGGAGCGGCAGGAGCAGCTATTTATGGTATTACAAGAGGAGTTCAAAATGGAACATTTAAAAATTTGCCTCAAACCATTTCTAATGCATTAAATAATTCTGGAGCTCAACAATTGACTCAACCTTTACAAAATATGACTACCAATCAGAATGTGCAACAATTATCCAGTGCTATACAAGGTGAAACTGGTAATTCACAGCAACAAACAGCAAATAATATTCAGTAAAAGAAGGCTCTAGATGCTAATAATCATGAAAAACCCTCATTAAATGTAGTGAGGGGTTTTTCGTTTTTCTCTTCCCCTTCGTATTAACTTGTTCTATATATCCATCCCCTTGGGAGATCATTCAAATTCACATAAATTTTGCGAGAAATCAAAATGAAACAAACTACATAGCTTAAAATAACATGTTCATCATTCTCATTATAATAAACTCTTTTTCTTCTTCGATCCTTTACTCATGGGTATACCTTGCATCGTGGACCAAGTTCTACGAGGAAATTCTCTAGATTTAAGTTTTCTTCAAAGTTCTTATCAAGGTGGAATGCTGGTAGGCGCAATTAAATTAAGGGAAAAATGAGGTTTAATGATACCCATAATGATTACAGTATTAGGAGTTTGCTTATCCTTCCAAGGAGCTATTTGGCTTGATAAATAATGTTAGATATAATAAAATACACAAAGATACAATTAGCAATTAGAAGTCTTTATGGTAATTTTAGAATAAAGGATCATCAATATCTGAAACGGAAAGGGAGAGCTGTTAAATTGGAAAACAGTTTTTCCTTTTTCCTTTTCGTAAGGAGCACTAATATGAATGCAATTCAATCTGTATATATCCATATCCCGTTTTGTCAGCAAATTTGTTACTACTGTGACTTTACAAAGTTCTTTTATAATGAAAAGAGAGCTAATGATTATCTTGTTGCATTAAAGAATGAGATTTCTACATATGTAGACGATACAGGTAATAAAGTAAAGACGGTTTTTATAGGTGGAGGAACTCCGACAGCTTTATCTGTTAACCAACTAGAATCACTGCTCTCATTTATTGATAAGAAATTTGATATGACTCAATGTGAAGAGTACACGATTGAAGCAAACCCAGGTGATTTTAATGACGAAAAGGTCAAGTTATTAAAAACATATGGTGTGAATAGAGTCTCACTTGGCGTACAAGTTTTTGATGATCATATGTTAAAAGAGCTAGGTAGATTGCACAAGGTAAAGGATGTTTATGAAACTGTTGAATTACTTCAGAATAACGGAATAACTAATATTAGTACAGACCTAATATATGCACTACCTAATCAAACAATTGATCATTTCAAAAATTCTTTGAATCAGGCCATGGCACTGGGACTACCACATTTATCTACGTATGCATTGCAAATTGAACCGAAAACAGTATTCTTTCAGCGTCATAAAAAAGGAAAACTGCAACGTCCAGCTCAGGAAGAAGAAGTTGAAATGTATCATATTTTAACCGATACTACAAAAAAACATGGATTACTGCAATATGAGATAAGTAACTTTGCGAAAGCTGGGTTTGAAAGCAAGCATAATTTAACATACTGGGATAATAATTATTATTATGGTTTTGGAGCAGGTGCATACGGGTATATTCCAGGCAAGAGGTATGGCAATATAAGACCATTACCAGCATATATCAAACAGGCAATGGCTGATGGCAAACCTGTTCTCCATATTGATCAAATTAATAATAAAGAACAGATTGAGGAAGAAATGTTTTTAGGTTTACGAAAAATGCAAGGTGTAAACAAACAGACCTTTGCATCTAGATTTGGATTCTTTCCTGATAAGTTGTATAAGTCATCCATTGAAAGTCTTGTGCAGAAGGGCTGGTTACAGGAGGATGATATGTCGATTCGCTTAACCAGTGAAGGAAAATTATTAGCTAATGAAGTATTCGAAAGATTTCTATTAGAGGATTCCGTACAAATATAGTCACGTCGACACTAAGATTGATTGATAAGAGATATATGTAAAAATAGCCTGTTCTCTTTTGTACAGGTTATTTTATATGGCACATACTGAGATACAAGTCATTTCGTTGACAAAGAAAAGTGGATTTGGTAATTTATAATTAGCATTAGCACTCGATAAGGTTGAGTGCTAACAGAGGTGATCATCATGTTAACAGAAAGGCAATTATTGATTTTACAAGTAATTATTGATGATTTCATCGAGTCGGCACATCCTGTTGGCTCACGCGCTATATCGAAAAAAGAGCATATTTCATTTAGCGCTGCAACCATACGAAACGAAATGGCGGATCTAGAGGATATGGGCTTCCTTGAGAAGACGCATTCATCTTCAGGACGTGTACCTTCAGAAAAAGGGTACCGATATTACGTCGACCACCTCATTTCTCCAAGTATAATGCATGAAGACGGCGATGTGATTAAGCATATTATTCAAGATAATTTCTTTGAATTTGAACAAATTGTTCAGATGTCAGCAGAAGTTCTATCTCGATTAACCAACTATACAACGATCATTCTGGGACCTGAAATATTTGAAACAAAATTAAAGCAAATTCAAATTATTACCTTATCGTCGAATACGGCGGTTGCTATTCTTGTTACAAATACTGGTCATGTGGAACATCGGTCATTTTCTATACCTCATGAAATTGAACCATCTGATATAGAAAAGATGGTAAATATTATGAATGACCAATTGAGTGGCGTACCAATTATACAATTGGCAGAAAAATTCAATTCACAAATTGCTTCCATGATGAAAAAGTACGTATCCAATCTAGAGAATTCATACCATTACTTGAATGCAGCACTTATTCAAGATCATCCGGTTAAATTATATATTGGTGGAAAATCTAATATGCTGATGCAACCGGAATTTAATGATGTAGATAAAATACGTTCTTTCTATGCAATGATCGAAAATGAGGATGAGATTGCAAGTATGCTGAAACAGTCCAAGGATGGGATTAAAGTATCCATCGGAAGAGAGAACAATGTCGAAGCCATTAAAGAACTGAGCTTAATTACTGCAGCTTATCACTTAGGAGAAGATCAGACGGGGACAATTGCATTACTTGGCCCAACAAGAATGGAGTATCGAAGAGTTATTTCATTACTAAATATTTTGTCACATGAAATGACAGAAGCACTGTATATGTGGTATAAAAACAATGAATAAATCTTATGAAATTTATTAAAACATGACTTCGCTATTGTTTCGTTCAAAAGTGCAACGTGTTATAGTGAATGTTGGTTAGTTTAAATTGGAGGTGTCACACGTGGAAGAACAGGATAAACAAACGAGAACCGTTACTGATGATGAAGAAAAAGTAGAAGCAAAGGCAGAAGCAGAAACTGCTGACTCGATTGAAGTAATCGATGCAAAAGAGGAAGAAGTAGAAACTGATAAAACTAATCATTCGACAATTGAACAGAGTGAGTTGGATACACTCCAGAAAGAGAAGGATGAAATATATCAGAGAATGTTAAGGGTTCAAGCAGAATTTAATAATTTCAAGAAACGTACCTTAAAAGAAAGGGACGCAGAGCGAAAATATAAATCCCAGGATTTAATCCAAGAATTGTTACCCGCATTGGATAATTTTGAACGGGCGTTGCAAGTTGAAAAAACAGAGGCAACATCTAGTTTAATTGATGGGATTACGATGGTCTACAATCAATTAAAGGATGCTCTCTTTTCACAAGGTGTAGAAGAGATAGCTACAGTAGGTGAGGAGTTTGATCCAAATTTACATCACGCAGTAATGCAAGTAGAAGATGAAGAAAAGGCATCTAATGTAATTGTTGAGGAATTGCAAAAAGGTTATAAGTTGAAAGATCGTGTTATTAGACCAGCAATGGTAAAAGTTAATAAATAATTGTTTACGTAGCTAAGGAGGAATAATCATGAGTAAAATAATTGGTATTGATTTAGGTACAACAAACTCTTGTGTGTCTGTAATGGAAGGTGGAGAGTCAGTAGTAATACCTAACCCAGAAGGAAACCGTACAACTCCATCAGTAGTGGCTTTTAAAAATGGTGAAAGACAGGTTGGAGAGGTTGCAAAGCGTCAAGCAATTACTAATCCAAACACAATTCAATCTATAAAACGCCATATGGGAACAGATTATAAAGTGAAGATAGAAGATAAAGAATTTACTCCGCAAGAAGTTTCTGCTATTATCTTGCAACATATTAAGTCATTTGCAGAAGATTATATCGGTGAAACAGTAAGTAAAGCTGTTATTACAGTTCCAGCATATTTTAATGATGCAGAGCGACAAGCAACAAAAGATGCTGGTAAAATTGCTGGTTTGGAAGTAGAACGTATTATTAATGAGCCAACCGCTGCGGCACTAGCTTATGGCATAGATAAAGAAAACGAAGACCAAACAATTTTGGTCTACGACCTTGGTGGCGGAACGTTTGACGTTTCTATCCTAGATATCGGTGACGGTACATTTGAAGTTGTATCTACAGCAGGTGATAATCGTCTTGGCGGTGATGACTTCGATGAGGTTATTATCGATTACATGGTACAAGAATTTAAAAAGGAAAATGGTATTGATCTATCAAAAGATAAAATGGCTACACAACGTTTAAAGGATGCTGCCGAGAAAGCGAAAAAAGATCTATCAGGGGTATCTCAAACACAAATTTCTTTACCATTTATTACAGCTGGAGAAGCTGGACCACTGCACTTAGAAATGAATCTAACAAGAGCAAAATTCGAAGAACTTTCTTCAGAGTTGGTAGAGCGTACAATGGTGCCTACTCGCAAGGCTTTGTCTGACGCTGATTTGTCAGCAAGTGACATTGATAAAGTTATATTGGTTGGAGGATCAACACGAATTCCTGCAGTTCAAGAAGCAATCAAGCAAGCGATTGGTAAAGAACCGTCTAAAGGAGTTAACCCTGATGAAGTAGTTGCTTTAGGTGCTGCAATTCAAGGCGGTGTCCTACAAGGTGACGTGAAGGATGTTGTATTATTAGATGTAACACCTCTATCACTTGGTATTGAAACAATGGGATCTGTAACTACGAAATTAATTGAGCGTAACACAACGATTCCAACAAGTCATTCTCAAGTATTCTCGACTGCAGCGGATAATCAAACAGCAGTAGACATTCATGTCCTACAAGGTGAACGCGAAATGGCTGCAGATAATAAAACTTTAGGTCGTTTTCAATTAACGGATATTCCACCAGCACCACGAGGAGTACCGCAAATTGAAGTTTCCTTTGATATTGATGCGAATGGTATTGTAAATGTACGTGCCAAAGATCTAGGTACAAATAAAGAACAATCTATTACAATCAAATCCTCTTCTGGTCTATCAGATGAAGAAGTAGACCGCATGGTTAAAGAAGCTGAAGAGAATGCGGAAGATGATAAAAAACGTCGCGAAGAAATTGAATTACGTAATGAAGCTGATCAACTAATCTTTACAACAGATAAAACAATTAAAGATTTAGGAGATAAGGTTTCTGAAGATGAAAAACAAAAAGCAGAAGCTGCTAAGGAAGAATTGCAAAAAGCCATTGAAGCTGATGATATTGAACAAATTAAAGAAAAGAAAGAAGCTCTTCAAGAGCAAGTTCAACAATTATCCGTGAAAATGTATGAACAAATGCAACAAGAGCAGCAAGCACAGCAATCAGATCAGGCTGGTAATAGCGATGATGATGTGGTGGATGCTGATTATCAAGAGGTTGATGATGAGGAAGATAAAAATAAATAATATTGGGATGAATAGGTTTAGAAACTTAAGTTTCTATCCTTAATCCGGTAAATTAAAAGTCAAAGTCAGGATCCTCTTGACTTTGACTTTTTTACACGTTAGCGTATTTGTTTCAACATTTGCCACAAGACTGTATAAGGTGGTAAGATAAAAGTTATGCAAAAGTGAGTATCGGGAGAGTGATTGTCAAGTGAGTAAACGAGACTATTATGAAGTACTCGGTGTCGATAAAGGGGCATCGAAGGAAGAAATAAAAAAAGCTTATCGTAAGCTAGCAAGAAAATACCATCCGGACGTTAATAAAGAAGCTAATGCTGCAGATAAATTTAAAGAAGCCAAAGAGGCCTATGAAGTTCTAGGTAATGAACAAAAGCGTGCTCAATATGATCAATTCGGTCATGCTGGTCCACAAAACCAAGGCTTCGGCGGATTCGGAGGTTCGCAAGACTTCGGTGGAGGCTTTGGTGATATTTTTGATATGTTCTTTGGTGGAGGTGGACGAAGTAGAGATCCGAATGCACCACAGCAAGGAGCCGATCTCCAATATACGATGGTTCTTGATTTTGAGGAAGCAATATTTGGTAAAGAAACGGATATTACGATACCAAAAGAAGAAACATGTGATACTTGCTCTGGATCTGGGGCAAAACCAGGAACGAAAGCAAAGACATGCTCCCATTGTGGGGGATCAGGTCAATTAAATATGGAACAAAATACACCATTTGGTAAAGTTGTAAATCGAAGGGTTTGTAACTATTGTAGTGGATCAGGAAAGATTATTCCTGATAAATGTAACACGTGTGGTGGTACTGGAAAGGTTAAAAAGCGCAAAACTATTCATATTACCATCCCAGCAGGAATTGATGAAGGCCAACAAATACGGGTATCAGGAAAAGGCGAATCCGGGGTTAATGGAGGTCCTCCAGGAGACTTGTTTGTAGTAGTTCAAGTCAAACCGCATGATTTCTTCCAGCGTGAAGGAGATCATATTTTCTGTGAATTGCCATTGACCTTCGCGCAAGCAGCATTAGGTGATGAAATCGAGGTTCCAACAGTCCATGGAAAGGTAAAATTGAAAATACCAGCTGGTACACAAACCGGGAAAACGTTCCGAATGAAAGGAAAAGGAGCGCCGAACGTTAGAGGCTATGGTCATGGAGATCAGCATATTAAAGTGAAAGTCATGACACCTACTAAATTATCAGAACGCCAAAAAGAGCTGTTACGTGAATTTAACGAAATTGGTGGTCACGATGCCACGGATGAACAAGGCAGTTCATTGTTTGATCGATTTAAGAAGGCATTCAAAAGTGAATAACGGTGTGTTATAAGCACCGTTTACATAACAGGAATTGATAGCGGTAAGGTGTATGATAATTTCAAAAGGAAATGGGTGGATCCAGTATGAAATGGTCTGAACTCTGTATTCATACAACAAATGAAGCGATTGAGCCAATCTCGAATATTCTTCATGAAACTGGTGCAAGTGGACTCGTTATTGAAGACCCGATTGATTTAGTAAAAGAGCACTCCACTGCTTTTGGTGAAATATTTGAATTAAATCCAGAAGAATATCCAGAAGAAGGAGTCTATATTAAAGCATACCTTCCAGTTAATAGTTTTTTAGGAGAGACGGTTGAGGAAATAAAACAAGCTATTAATAATCTCCTATTATATGATATTGATTTAGGAAGAAATCAAATCTCATTAAGTGAAGTAAACGAAGAAGAATGGTCAACAGCCTGGAAGAAATACTATAAACCAGTGAAAATTTCTAAGCAAATTACGATCATTCCAACATGGGAAGAATATACACCAGTGGATACTGACGAGGTGATCATAGAACTTGATCCAGGTATGGCATTTGGGACGGGTACACATCCTACAACTGTCTTAAGTATTCAGGCATTGGAGCAATTTATGAAAAGCGGAGATACTGTCATTGATGTTGGATCTGGTTCAGGAGTTTTGAGTATTGCTTCAGCATTATTGGGAGCAAGCCATGTGCATGCATATGATTTAGATGATGTTGCTGTAAAGAGTACAATTCTAAACGCAAAATTAAATAAAATGGAAAAAAAGATTTCTGTTAAGCAGAATAATTTATTGGATCATATAGCAATAGAAGCAGATATAATTGTATCAAATATTTTAGCAGAGATTATCGTTCGTTTTGTTGACGATGCATGGAATAATCTAAAACCTGGAGGTTATTTTATAACATCTGGTATTATTCAAAATAAAAAACAGATGGTAAAGGATCGTCTAGAGCAGCAAGGTTTTCAAATCATTCAGATGAATGAGATGGAGGATTGGATCTCCATTGTTGCACAAAAATTGTAGATGTTAAAGTAGGTGTGGGTTGTTGCAAAGATATTTTGTTCCAAAAGGCATGTGGAATGAATTTACAATTAAAATAACTGGTGATGATGTTCATCACATGAAACGAGTGATGCGTTTTAAAGCAGGAGATTGCATTATTTGTAATCATCCGGATGGACAGGCAGCAATTTGTAGGATCACGTTCTTAGATAATGGTGTTGTGTATGCAGATATTAAAGAATGGCTTAAGCAAGATGCTGAATTACCGGTTGAAGTAGCAATAGCACAAGGGCTTCCTAAGGGAGATAAATTAGATCTAATTTTTCAAAAAGGAACGGAACTTGGAGCGAACACGTTTATTCCTTTTCAAGCATCTCGTTCTGTTGTAAGATGGGATGAAAAGAAGCAAGAAAAGAAATTAAACCGATTGGTAAAAATTATAAAAGAGGCTAGTGAACAAAGCCACCGTAATAAACTACCAAATGTCCAATACAGTAAATCTTTAAAAGAACTGATAGACTTTAGTGATAGTTATGATATGAAACTCTTTGCCTATGAAGAGGAGGCAAAGACGTCAAATTACCAATCCTTTGGAGAAAATCTCCGCAAGTTAAAGCCTCGACAGCGAATTTTAATTTGTATTGGCCCTGAGGGGGGCTTTTCAGAAGATGAAACCATTGCTTTAAAAGCAAGCGGTTTTCAAGCTGTTCGATTAGGACCAAGAATTTTACGTACGGAAACAGCGGCATTATATGCGTTAGCTAGTATTTCCTATCATTTTGAAGAATTGAGGTGTGAGTAATGCCGACAGTCGCATTTCATACATTAGGTTGTAAAGTTAACCACTATGAGACAGAGGGTATATGGCGAATGTTTATGGATCATGGCTATGAGCGTGTTGAATTTGATCATGATTCAGATGTTTATGTAATAAATACGTGTACGGTGACAAATACAGGTGACAAGAAAAGCAGACAAGTAATTCGCCGAGCGATTCGAAAAAATCCTGAAGCAATTGTTTGTGTAACTGGCTGCTATGCACAAACTTCACCAGGTGAGATAATGGAAATTCCTGGAGTTGATATTGTAGTTGGTACACAGGATCGAAAAAACATGATTTCTTATATTGAAGAACATAAGAAAACGAAAGAACCAATTAATGGTGTTTCAAATATCATGAAAAATAGAGTATTTGAAGAAATGGATGTACCTGAATTTACAGATCGTACAAGAGCTTCCTTAAAAATACAGGAGGGCTGTAATAATTTTTGTACATTTTGTATTATTCCATGGTCGCGTGGGCTATTACGATCAAGAGATCCTGAAAACGTAGTTAGACAAGCACAGAAGCTGGTAGATGCTGGTTATAAGGAAATTGTCTTAACGGGTATTCATACAGCGGGCTATGGTGAGGATATGAAAGACTACAATTTTGCGATGCTTCTACGTGATTTAGAAACAAAGGTTCATGGTTTAAAACGTATTCGAATTTCTTCAATTGAAGCTAGTCAGATTACTGATGAAGTTATTGAAGTACTAGATAAATCTGAAAAAGTTGTAAGACATTTGCATATTCCACTCCAGTCAGGATCAGATTCTGTTCTTGCAAGAATGAGAAGAAAATATTCTACTGGCTATTACAGAGAAAAAATTGATAAGCTGAAAAAGGCATTACCTGGGCTAGCTATTACATCTGATGTTATCGTTGGTTTTCCGGGAGAGACAGATGAAGAATTTATGGAGACATACAACTATATTAAGGAAATAGGCTACTCGGAATTGCATGTCTTCCCTTTCTCACGAAGAACTGGTACACCAGCAGCTCGAATGGATGGACAAATTGATGATGACGTAAAAAACGAACGAGTTCATCAGCTAATTGAGTTATCTAATCAATTAGCCAAAGCCTATGCGTCTACGTATGAAAATGAGGTATTAGAGGTTATCCCTGAAGAACATGCTTCAGATGATAACAACCCAAATCATTTAATAGGTTACACGGATAACTATCTAAAGGTTGAATTTGAGGGTACACCGGACATGATTGGTAAATTAGTTCGAGTAAAAATAACAAAAGCAGGTTATCCAATAAATAAAGGTACATTTGTACGAATCATGGAAGATGTTTTGTTTGAAGAAGCTAAGTAAATTCGTATGACGGGCTGAGAAAAAATACAACTTTTTTACACAACATACGAATAACCAAATGCTGAATTAGTTATTCTATGAAAAAAACGAAGGATAATTACTTAAAACTAATTATCCTTCGTTTTTTATTGTTTTTAAATTACTTCTGTCGTAGATCCTTTTTTGTATAGCAATTTATTTTCAATTAAAACATAGAACTTCAGACAATGATTTGCAGATATTTCTAAGTTTGTTTATTCGTCAATCTATAGAGACTATGTTGGTTTATAAAGCTGAAATTAGATTTTTATACTCTTCCATGCTATGATAGCTAGAGAGGTACGTACAACAATGATAGGAAGGAAGATTCATGTGACAAATCAATTGGCAAAATACATTGACCATACACAATTAAAACCAGAAACATCGAAGGAAAAAATCACACAAATCGTAGAAGAAGCAATCGAATATGACTTCGCATCTGTTTGTGTAAATCCATACTGGGTTCCATATTGCTATAGTAAATTAAAGAATACAACGGTTAAGGTTTGTACGGTTATTGGTTTTCCACTAGGAGCAACATCAACGGAAGCAAAAGTAGCAGAAACGAAGCAGGCAATTAAAGATGGTGCAACAGAAGTAGACATGGTAATCAATATTGGTGCGCTTAAATCTGGAGACGATGAGACAGTTAAGTCAGACATCGAAAAAGTGGTTCTTACTGCCAAAGGACAAGCATTGACGAAAGTGATTATCGAAACATCACTATTAACCGAGGAAGAAAAAGTTCGCGCATGTAAGCTAGCTAAAGAAGCAAATGCTGATTTTGTAAAGACGTCTACAGGTTTTTCTGGAGGCGGAGCTACAGTTGAGGACATTCGTTTAATGCGTCAAACGGTTGGACCAGAAATGGGAGTTAAAGCTTCAGGTGGTGTTCGTGATTTAGAGACGACAAATGCAATGATTGAAGCGGGTGCAACTAGAATTGGTGCAAGTGCAGGAGTTTCTATTTTAAAAGGTGATCAAGGTACTGCTGATTATTAAATCTCTATGTATAATAAATTAATTGGCTGGAAATAATCAGTTGACCAAAATAAAGGAATATATTATACTTTAAAAAGGCATGTGGAATGAACAACATGCCGGTACAATCTGTTTTGTGCTTCGGAGGGAGGGAAATTAGCATGTCAAATACTACTCGCGTTCGTAAAAACGAGTCTCTTGAAGATGCTCTTCGTCGCTTTAAACGTAGTGTATCCAAAAGTGGTACATTGCAAGAATATCGTAAGCGTGAACACTATGAAAAACCAAGTGTTCGTCGTAAAAAGAAATCTGAAGCTGCTAGAAAGCGTAAATTCTAAAGAGGGTGCAAATGCATGACATTACTTGAAAATCTGAATCAGGATATGAAGCAAGCGATGAAGAATAAAGACAAAGAAACCCTTAGTGTTATTCGCATGGTAAAAGCTTCAATACAAAATGAATCGATAAAGCTTGGCAAAGATTCACTTTCAGAAGACGAAGAAACCACAATATTGTCTAGAGAAGTTAAGCAAAGAAAAGATTCCCTCCAAGAATTCAAATCAGCTGGACGCGAAGATCTTGTGCAAAAACTTGAAAATGAAATTAACATTTTACAAGAATATATGCCAGCACAGCTCACAGATGATGAGCTTGAGGCAATAGTTCAGTCGACGATTCACGAAGTAAATGCAACTTCTATGAAAGATATGGGAAAAGTGATGAGTGCAATCATGCCTAAAGTAAAAGGGCAGGCAGATGGCTCTCAAATTAATAAACTCGTACAAAAACAGTTACGTAATTAAATAAAAGGTCTCAGTTATAATAGTAACTGAGACCTTTTTTTTTATTTTATCCCGCATATAACTGGCAATAAGACCGCCACTTTAAGCGATAAAGGGTAACCAATATTGGTAGTGGGGATCAACTACCAGTAAATGTCCGATTGGTTCAAAGTACTTAAGGTCATTCCCTTGTGGTACTATCAATCATTGGGGATAAACTAAACTACAATAATTGAAGTTTCACTTTAAACGACAATACATATATGTAAACTATATGCTAACCGAAGAGTAATAGTTTTGCATTCAGTTTAGTGGTTCCGTTATCTGTCGTATTGTAGGACAAACTGAAAGTATGCTAGGCAGATATACATCCTATAATTTCCGAACTGTTTATTGTAATATCTCATGATGATGACTTTGTTTATTTCATGCTATATTTAAAGTATCATTAACAGATCACTTTATGGTACTATTTAGTTAATCCGTAAAAAATGAAACTAATTAAGGTATGATTCGTATATATAACTATACATAATAAGGAGGTGATCGTGGTTGCCTACTAGGAAAGTATTTACATATTTAGTTTTCTTTATCGCTTTTTTCTTTCCACTTTTCCATCAAGTACCTGTAGGTGCTGCTGACAAAGGTGAAGGTAAATTGGTGTATGTCATACCTATTGAAAAAGAAGTGGAACGAGGACTTGAAGCATTTCTCACTCGTGCAACAGAAGAGGCAAGGGAAGAGGGAGCAGATCATATTATATTTGAAATTGATACTCCAGGTGGTAGAGTCGATTCCGCAGGTCAAATTGCAAAGCTTCTTCAAAATTTAGATATTCCAACAACATCTTATGTTGTGAATCAAGCTTATTCTGCAGGTTCTTATATCGCTTTAAATACGGATTCTATTTATATGAAGCCCCAGGCTACAATGGGAGCAAGTGGTGTAATCACCTCCGATGGTAATGCAGCTGATCAAAAAGCACAATCAGCTTGGATTGCTGCTATGAAAAGTGCTGCAGAATCAAAAGGAAGAGACCCATTATACGCAGCAGCTATGGCGGATAAAAGCATTGATTTGCCAGAATTAGATGCAGGAGAGGGTGAATTTTTAACTTTAGGACCTTCTTCCGCCTTAGAAGTAGGTTATTCTGAAGGAACGATTGAAGATCGTGTAGAATTACTTCATGAATTAGGTCTATCTGAGGCGAAGATTATTGAGAAGGAGACTACTTTATCTGAAGAGATAGCTAGGTTTTTAACAAATCCAGTTGTTATACCAATCCTCTTATCTGTTGCTAGCCTTGGTTTAGTAGTCGAATTATATTCCCCTGGATTTGGTGTTCCTGGTATAATGGGACTCGTTTCGCTCGTATTATTTTTCTATGGTCATATTGTAGCAGGCTTAGCAGGGATGGAGGCAATCATATTACTTGTACTAGGTATTGTATTAATTATTGCAGAAATATTTGTACCTGGTGGCATTATGGGTTTGCTTGGCATTGGCGCAATCATAGGTTCATTATTTCTGTCCGGCTATGACCTTGGTCACATGTCAATGAGTATAGGAATTGCATTTTTAGTCACCCTAGTCGTTTCCGTTATCTTATTTCGAAGAATGGGAATGGATAAAGGTATTTTCCGGCATATTATCCTAAAAGACCAAACAACTACTGAGCAAGGATATGTGTCCTCTGTAAATCGATTAGAGCTAATTGGGTTGGAAGGTGTAACCGTGACGCCATTACGTCCAGCTGGAAAAGCTGTTTTTGAAAATGAGCGTCTAGATGTAGTTTCAGAAGGCGGATTTATTGGTGAGAACCAAAAAGTAAAGGTTGTTAAGGTTGAAGGTGTACGTATCGTGGTGAGAGAAGTTAATTAATGGATGTTTGACTGCATTCAATTGATAAACTATATTGAATGGAGTTCTATGCATATAATAAATGATTTATAGGAGGAAAAATAATGGATTTACAAGAACTAATGCCGTTAATTATTATTGCGGTTATCTTAATTGCTGTAGCAATTTTATTTACATTCATTCCAGTAATGCTATGGATTAGTGCGCTGGCAGCGGGCGTGAAAGTGGGTATTTTCCAATTAGTCGGGATGCGACTTAGAAGGGTTGTGCCAAATCGGGTTATCAATCCGTTAATTAAAGCACATAAAGCTGGATTAAATGTTAAAACAAATCAGCTGGAGAGTCATTATTTAGCTGGTGGTAACGTAGACCGTGTTGTGAATGCTTTAATCGCTGCACATCGTGCAAATATCGAATTACCATTTGAACGAGGGGCTGCTATTGATTTAGCAGGTCGTGATGTATTAGAAGCAGTTCAAATGAGTGTTAATCCAAAAGTTATTGAAACACCATTTATTGCAGGTATTGCCATGGATGGTATTGAAGTAAAAGCAAAAGCAAGAATCACCGTGCGGGCTAATATCGATCGACTAGTCGGTGGTGCTGGTGAGGAAACGGTTATTGCTCGTGTTGGTGAAGGTGTGGTTAGTACAATTGGTAGCTCAGAAGCACACACACAAGTACTGGAAAATCCAGATTCTATTTCGCACAATGTATTAAATCGTGGTTTAGATGCTGGTACCGCTTTTGAAATTTTATCGATCGATATTGCAGATGTTGATATCGGTAAAAATATTGGAGCGATTCTACAAACAGATCAAGCGGAAGCGGATAAAAATATCGCACAGGCAAAAGCCGAAGAACGTCGTGCAATGGCGGTTGCTCAAGAACAAGAAATGCTTGCACGGGTTCAAGAAATGCGTGCAAAAGTTGTGGAAGCAGAAGCAGATGTACCACTTGCTCTTGCTGAGGCTTTACGTTCAGGAAACTTAGGTGTGATGGACTACATGAACTATAAAAACATTGATGCAGATACAGATATGCGAGATTCTATAGGTAATTTATCTAAAGATAATCATGACGAAAATGATCCTAAATAATCCTAAAAGTAAGGGAGGGGTTTGATGGATGCCCTATCCAACCTAATTGATGCTATTTTTAGTAATTTCTTTATTGTTTTTGCTATAATAGCAGGGATCATAGGAGTTTTAAAAGATGGTTCTAAAAAGGATGACCAGAAGGGAAATAGACAGCCTAATCGAACAAAGCCGACTCCAACTCCTTCTGGTGGGACTCCTAACCGAAATCGAACACAGTCGATACCTAATTCAACTAATGCTTCTACTACCGTGTCGACCATTTCTGTTGATGATCAGCACAAAGAGCAGATGGAACGACTAGCTAATCAAATGGGAGCCGACAAATCAAGTGAAAGTCTAGATATCACAAAGTATTCTAAGGCTCTTGATAGAGGTCAGATTCAACAAATAGATGATGAGCTTACGGAAGTTCAGAAGCAGTTGAAGAAGCAAGTTTCTAATAATCTAACGAGAAAAGGATTAGTAAATGGAATTATTATGGCAGAAGTTTTAGGGAAACCGAGAGCGATAAAGCCATATCGAAATGTTATTGCTGAAAGAAGAAGACGATAATTATCCAAAGCCATTCATAAGCAACGTTGCTTGTGAATGGCTTTTTTGTAAGTTAAGAAAGTATAAAAACAGTGCAATGACTGCGTTAAGCCGAGTAGTTATTTTGAAATGTTTGATGTATATTGGCAACGCTCCGACTAATTACTTCGCTATGAGAAGGTGCAACAATTCTTGTCATAAGTAATAGGTTGACTTTTTTTACAATGGGTAAAGTGAAAATCGCTATCCGTGAGTATAAAAGCAGCTGTGTTACTTCATGTTAACGTTGTAGAGCCTGATAATAGCGAAGGCCGCCCACCTCAACTCCTGTGGGAATTGTTTGACCTGAAGATCCACTTTTTTGAGCGGGTTTTGCTCAAAAAAGTTAGCTGAAGGACAAACCCCACGGAAAGGGAAGTGGGCAGCCGGAGTGGTGGTCAAGCAGTAGCTATTATTCCATAATAGCTACTAGAGGAAGCGTAAATCTGAGCATTTAGTGATACGGACTGAGCGAATTTTGCTCAGTTTTTCTAGTGTGTTGCGATCTTTTATCATGACAACCTGATATAAACGGAGGATTTTATGATGTAGTTGTTCTTAACTAATGATTATTTTCATAAATATGTATGAGAGAGGGGGCTGCATTGTGAAGAAATGGCATCAAGGTATCCTACCGTGGTTAACAAAATATTTTGCACTTCCTTCAGATGTAGTACTTGAACTACCTAGGATTACAGTTATTGGTCAACTACATGTATACATTGAGAACCATAAAGGATTGGCAACATATTCTGATACGGAACTTAAATTAAAGGCAAACAAAGGATATATTCAAATTACGGGATCATCATTCGTACTAAAAATGATGCTACCCGAGGAAATATTGCTAGAAGGAACTATTCGAGATATTAAATTCATTTCAGATCATTAAAGGAGGAGGACATGAAGCATATACAAGAATCCGTAGTAACTGGTTATGTTACCATCTCAGTTATTGGTAAAAGGCCTGAACTTTTCTTTCAACAATGTACAAGTTCTGGAATACGTGTCTGGAATGTAAGAAAGACTGAAAGTGATGTATGTGAGGGCAATATAAAGTTAAGCGATATTAAACAAGTAAAACAATTAAGAAGCAGAACAGTTTATAAAATTAGATTTACGAATAGAAAAGGTTACCCATTCTTCATTCGACGTTTCTTACGTAAAAAAGAATTATTACTAGGATTTATATGTAGTGTGTTACTTATTCTATTTCTCTCCAATATTCTCTGGGAGGTTAAGATAACTGGTGTTCCAAAAGATATTGAGGAAAAGATCAGTAAGCAATTAGAACAATATGGAATACATGCTGGTACGTGGATATTTTCATTGGATTCGCCAAAAGAAATACAACAACAATTATTAGATGACGTACCTGAGTTATTATGGGTAGGTATAAACCAAAAAGGGACAACCTTTTTCTTAGAAGGTGTCGAAAAAGTAGTAGTGAAAGAAGAAGAAAACCCAGGTCCTCGAAATCTAGTTGCTTCGAAAAAAGGAATTATAAAGAAAATGTATGTGTCAAGTGGTGTACCAAAAGTGCAGGTGAATGACTATGTCCATCCGGGGGATATTCTTGTTTCTGGGAAGATGAGTGACAAAAGTACAGAAGAGGATGATGCAAAGAAGGAAGAGAAAAAGGTCGATTATGTCGCAGCTGATGGAGAAATCACAGCAACTACTTGGTATGAAGTAAAAGTGACAGTTCCATTAAACGCAAGTTCAGAGCAGCTTACTGGAAATAAAGAGAAGAAGTTTTATTTAGGTTTTGGCAACTTTCAATTACCAATCTGGGGTTTTAAAACACCTGAATACACGTATGATCAACGTGAAATAACAGAAAATCCGATTCGTTTTTTAAAATGGGAGTTACCTGTTAAAATGATTGAAACTTTAATCAGCGAAAAAACGTATAAAAAAGAGGAAAGGACGAAAAACCAAGCCATTAAAACAGGGATTAAACAAGCTAAAGAAGAGTTAAGATTACAGTTGGGACCAGAGGCACAAATACTGTCAGAAAAAGTTTTGCATGAATCTGTAGAGCGTGGTAAAGTTAAACTAAACTTATATATGAGTGTAGAAGAGAATATTGTCGAAACACAACCTTTACGTCAAGGAGATTAAGTATGCCAGAAAACCTTACAGAAATTGATTTACAACTAACAAGTCCAAATGAAGCTTTAGGATTATTTGGCACTAACGATAAATTTCTTATTCAGTTGGAGGAACTTCTTAATATTTCTATCGTAACAAGGGGAGAGCAGGTTCTTGTTTCTGGAGATCAACAATCTGTTTCCCTTGCTCAAGACATTTTATTAACCATGTTATCGGTTATACGTAAAGGCTTAAAAATAGCCGAAAGAGATGTAGTCTATGCTGTAGATCTAGCACAAAAAGGGAAGTTGAATCAATTCGAAACGCTCTTTGAAGATGAGATTACTAAAAATGCGAAGGGCAAGGCTATTCGCGTGAAAACTTTGGGACAGAGAAGTTACATTTCAGCCATTAAAGCAAATGATCTTGTTTTCGGCATTGGGCCAGCAGGGACAGGAAAAACCTATTTAGCAGTAGTTATGGCAGTTCATGCTTTAAAAAATGGATTGGTGAAAAAGATTATTCTTACTAGACCTGCTGTTGAAGCAGGAGAGAGCTTAGGCTTCTTACCAGGTGATTTAAAAGAGAAGGTAGATCCATATTTAAGACCTTTATATGATGCCTTGCATGATGTATTGGGGGCTGAGCATACAATTAGACTGATTGAGCGCGAGACTATTGAAATAGCTCCATTAGCCTATATGAGGGGAAGAACATTGGATGATGCTTTTGTTATTTTAGACGAGGCTCAAAATACGACGCCTGAACAAATGAAAATGTTTTTAACCCGCTTAGGATTTGGTTCAAAAATGGTAATCACTGGAGATATTACACAAATTGACTTGCCCAAAGGTGTTCAATCTGGATTATTTACAGCTAGTAAGCTGCTAAATGGTGTAAAAGGAATAGGGTTTGTATATTTAGAACAGACAGATGTAGTAAGACACCCATTAGTTCAGCGAATTATCAATGCGTACGAAAAAGATAAGTAAATGATTGGATAGGTAAGACCCCTTTACTGGGTCTTATTTCTGTATTTTCCTAGTTAAAGGGGGGGGAAAGCACTTGTTTAAGAATCGTTTTAAGTTCGATGATAACTGGTTAATTAAACGATACAATAAATGGTTCATGATTATAATAGCAGCTATTTTATTAGGTTTATTTATTTTTGCGTTAACGATTAAAAACGTACATACAGAAACATATGATATTGAAAGATTTAGTAGAGCTAAAGAAACAATTCGTTCACCCGTAACTATTGAAAATGAACAAGAGACAGAACGTAAAACAAGAGAGACTGTTCAAGCGGTAGAAGATAGATATAATATTAATCAAGAAATTACGAAAGAGCGCATTGCTTATACAAATGAGATATTTGATGCAATTTCTAAGATTGAGGAAGAATCAAAAAAGGAAGATAGTAAAGATGATAGTCATAAGCAGCCACTGTCGAATCAGGAGAAAGTTCAACGCTTGAAACAGATATTATCTCCTGAAATTACAGAGCGAGTAAGTGATAATTCGCTTTCTCAATTAGTAGAAATTCCTAAGGAAGAACGTAATAAGGGAAGAAAGTTATTTGTTGAGTCATTAACAAAGGTAATGAATAACGGAGTTCGGACGGAGAATACGCAAAGCGCGATCACATCCATAAAACAGAATATAAAGTATACGGAGTTAGACGCGGATCTTAAAGACGTTTTAACAAAATTAAGTGAGTTCGCTGTTGTTGAGAACTCATTCTTTGATGTAGATAAAACATCTACTGCTAGAAAGGAAGCGGCAAGTAGCGTAGAGCCAGTAGTTATTAGGGCAGGGGAAATTATTGTTCGAGAGGAACAAATTATAACAAATGAAATATATGAGAAGTTAAAACTTGTTGGTGTGCTTGATAAAGAGAGGAATTTATTCCCTGGCATTGGATTGGCGTTATTAATTTTGTTACTTTGTACGATTGTCGTACATGAAATGAATTGGGTTGCGAAAAACTATCGTTTAGATCGAGGTAAAATCATCTCGATACTATTAATAAGTGTAATCGTCATCGCTTTAATGAAAATTGTTAGCATGTTTACGACGCAAGTGAACCAGCTGTTTTATGTAATGCCAATTGCAACAGGTTCATTACTACTCAAACAATTGATTCATGAACGTACTGCCATTGTTTTTAGTGGATTGTATGCGATATTAGGTAGTGTTATTTTTAATAGCCAAATACCTGGATCCTTAAATGTAGAGGCTGGTATATATTTCTTTCTATCTCAATTAGCAGCAGTTTTTTTTCTTATGAATGTCAAGGATCGTCTAGCTATATTAAAAGCTGGTATTGGGATGGGTATTGTAAATATAATGATTGTAGTACTATTTATATTTCTATCATTTGAAAAATATGTCTTAACAGATATATTTATTCAATCGTCTTTTGCTGCGGCATCTGCCTTTTTATCGGCAGTTCTTACGATGGGCTTATTACCATTTTTTGAGACATCATTGGGAATATTATCAGACATAAAGCTATTACAGCTTTCAAGTCCCAATCATCCGCTTTTGAAGAAGCTTTTAACGGAAGCACCGGGAACATATCATCATTCCATCATGGTTGCTAATCTAAGTGAAACAGCGTGCGAGGCAATTGGCGCTAATGGGTTACTAGCTAGAGTTGGAGCATATTATCATGATCTTGGGAAGACAGTACGCCCGCATTATTTTATTGAAAATCAATTGGCAATAAAAAATCCTCATGATGTTATCGCACCGGAGGAGAGCGCGGAGATCATCATTAGTCATCCATACGATGGTGCACAGATGTTAAAACAACATCGTTTACCAAAGGAGATTATAGATATAGCGAAACAACATCACGGTACATCCCTGTTAACATACTTTTATTATAAAGCAAAAGATGCAGGGAAGCAGGTAACAGAAGAGCAGTTTCGTTATCCAGGTCCAAAACCACAGACAAAAGAAGCTGCAATTATTAGTATTTGTGATTCAGTAGAAGCAGCAGTTCGCTCATTAAAAGAGCCAACAGAAGAAAAAATAGAAGAAATAGTAGCGTCTATAATAAATAATAAAATGACAGATGGTCAGCTTGATGAATGTCCACTTACGTTAAAGGAACTTCATACAATCCAACGTATAACGTGCAATACCTTGAAAGGAATTTTTCACTCTCGTATTCAATATCCGGTAAAGGAGGCAAAATAGATGTATATTGATTTTCATGATCAGACAAATTCTGTTCCAAGTGATTATATTGATATGATACAGCGGTTAATTACCTACGCAGCTAAAAAAGAAGGCGTTAGTCAAGAAGCGGAGCTTTCCATTAATTTTGTAAGTAATAAAGAAATTCAAGAAATAAATCGTAATTACCGGCAAAAAAATGTACCAACAGATGTAATATCTTTTGCCATGCAGGAGGCTGGAGAAGGCGAAATAGATATTATCGATGAGGACCTTCCGTTATTACTTGGTGATATTGTTATTTCGATCGACAAAGCAAGAGAGCAAGCTGATGAGTATAACCATTCCCTTGAAAGAGAATTAGGCTTCTTGTCCGTTCATGGCTTTCTTCACCTGTTAGGCTATGATCATATGACTAAACAGGATGAAAAAAACATGTTTGCCAAACAAGATCTCATACTAGGTGAGTTTGGAATTGAAAGATAATAAGAAATCGATAGGCTTCTCTTATGCCTGGAACGGAATAATGCATGTTATTAAGCATGAACGCAATTTTCGACTGCATCTCGTTTCTGCATCTCTTGTTATAGTAGCAGGCTTTATTTGTCGGCTTTCTTCGTTCGAATGGATGTTCATACTTTTAGCTATAGGCTTGGTGTTAACTGCTGAATTGATAAATAGTGCAATGGAAAGTATGATGGATTATCTGAAACCCGATATCCATCCAATTGCTAAGCAAATAAAGGATATGGCTGCTGGTGCCGTTCTTATTTCTGCTATTACAGCTGCAGGAATAGGATTGATTATTTTTGCACCAAAATTAGTATTATTTTAGAGAGTCGCGTGGCTCTCTTTTTTTTATTTGTTTCCATTCTCATAGCTCATCCAGACTTCCGTTTCTGTTAAGGTAAAAATTTTGTCTGGAGATATGCAGGATTATATAGAACAACCAAAAGTTTTTAAAGCTTTTGTCGATTACATGAAACTAGAGCCAATTTGTAGTATGATATGAATAAAACATATTGAATACGTCGCGGAGGCAACAGCATGGAGAATAAATTTAAATCTGGATTTATAGCAATTATTGGTAGACCAAATGTAGGGAAATCCACATTTATGAATAGGGTAATAGGCCAAAAAATCGCCATTATGAGTGATAAACCACAAACTACTAGAAACAAGATCCAAGGAGTTTTAACACAACAAGACGCACAAATGATATTTATTGATACACCAGGTATTCATAAACCAAAACATCGATTAGGAGATTTTATGGTTCAAACGGCAGAGAATACGTTAAATGAAGTGGATGCTGTCTTATTTATGATTAATGCGAGTGAAGGCTATGGAAAAGGTGATCAATACATCCTAGATCGTTTACAGAAAATAAAAAGGCCAGTATATTTGATCATAAATAAGATTGATCTTGTTCATCCAGATGACCTGTTTCCTTTAATTGATCAATATAAGGAGAAGCTTGATTTTTCTGAAATTATTCCGATCTCAGCATTGCAAGGAAACAATGTTGATCATATGCTAAACGTATTGAAAGAGCATTTACCTGAAGGTCCACAGTATTATCCAGAAGATCAAGTTACAGATCATCCTGAACGGTTTATCATTGGCGAATTAATTAGAGAGAAAGTATTACAATTGACCAGAGAAGAGGTTCCACATTCCATCGCCGTTATGTTAGAAAATATAGAGAAAAGAGATTCTGACTCCATATTTATACAGGCTACAATTGTGACTGAAAGAAAGACACAAAAGGGTATATTAATTGGCAAGCAAGGGAATATGTTAAAAAATATCGGAAAATCGGCTCGACAAGATATAGAAGCGTTATTAGGATCTAAGGTGTATTTAGAGCTGTGGGTAAAGGTTAAAAAAGATTGGCGAAACAAACAAAGTCAGCTTCATGAATACGGTTTTCGAAGTGATGAATATTAAACATGGTAAATTTTTATACTAATTGTTTTGAGTTTAGTGGTCATTCTAATTAATAAGTTACATTTTCAAACATTAAAGAAAGGTGGGGTTTCTTGTGATCGAATTTACGTGGAAAGTATTCAGTCAAACGGGAAACATTGAAACCTATTTATTAATGAAAGAGATGGAAAATGAACAGTATCCAGATGATCGAGCTCAGCATGATGAACAAACGGTTACTCCATTAGATACCAATTTATAAAGTAATTTTATGAAGAAAATCGTAGGGTCAAGCTATTCCCTTTGTTAGGTAAGAAAGGTGAAGCTACGTGTTGGAAAAAATAAAAGGACTTGTTTTAAAAACACAGGATTATGGGGAAACACATAAAATAGTTACGATATATAGTAAAAAGATAGGGAAGTTTTCTGCAATTGCGAGAGGTGCAAAGAAAACCAAAAGTAGAATGGCTGCAGTTACGCAGCCATTCATTTATGCGGAGTTTTTTGTTTATATTCAAACTGGGTTGAGCACGATTCAACAAGGAGAAATCATACACTCTTTTCGATCGATACGTGAGGATATTATAAAAACAGCATATGCTGCGTATATTGTGGAATTAACAGACAAATTATCAGACGACAAGGATCCTGATACATTTATCTTTGAACAGCTTTTTGAGACAATGAAATGGATAGAAAAGAATGATGATGTAAATATACCAACAATGATGTATGAATTAAAGCTTTACGGTAAAGGTGGTTTTGCGCCTACATTAGATCGTTGCAGTAATTGTGGTGGTAACACACCACCTTTTGTATTTTCGATTGCGGAGGGCGGGATATTATGTCACCATTGTAGAAGTATGGACCGCGAGGCAATTCAATTATCGGAATTGTTAGCAAAGCTATTACGTATATTCGCAACGGTTAATTTACAGCGAGTTGGAAATATTTCTGTAAAAAAGGAAAATCAACAATTATTGCGCCAACTATTAGATGCATATTATGATTATTATGGAGGGTATTATATCAAATCAAAGAAATTTTTGAAGCAGATTGATTTATTAAAATAAGTTGACATGAACCAGTAATGTAGCGTATTATTTGTACATAAATTATAATAAGTATTGCTGTGATGAAGAGGAGTACTTTTTGTATTTATGTAAAGCGAATCCAGAATAGTGAAAGCTGGATCATAAAGCAAATTGGAAGGGCGCTTCTGAGCGATTATAATAAAGTGGCTCATTTTCGTGATGAGCAAATAGGGTGGAACCGCGGCCTATCCCCGTCCCTATGTCTAATAAAAAAGACATAGGGACGGGGATTTTGTCTTTTACTTAACTAATATCAAGATGGAGGATATGTGAAGATGAATATTCAGGAAATGATATTAACATTACAAAAGCATTGGTCTGAACAAAACTGTATTATTATGCAAGCTTATGATGTTGAAAAAGGTGCAGGTACCATGTCGCCAATGACACTGCTGCGTAGTCTCGGTCCTGAACCATGGAATGTTGCTTATGTAGAACCGTCAAGAAGACCTGCGGACGGTCGTTATGGGGATAACCCAAATCGACTTTATCAGCATCATCAATTTCAAGTAATCATGAAGCCTTCTCCAAACAATGTTCAAGAGCTATATCTTGAATCTTTAAAGAAACTAGGAATTAATCCTCTAGAACATGATATTCGTTTCGTGGAGGATAATTGGGAGAATCCAACACTTGGAGCAGCTGGATTGGGTTGGGAAGTTTGGTTAGATGGCATGGAAATTACTCAATTCACTTATTTTCAACAGATCGGTGGTTTAGAAGCAAACCCAGTGGCTGTTGAGCTTACCTATGGTATAGAGCGGTTAGCATCCTATATTCAAGATGAAGAAAATGTGTTCGATTTAGAATGGACATCTGGTGTTACTGTAAGGGATATCTTTTATCAACCAGAATATGAGCATTCTAAATATACTTTTGAGGCATCTAATACGGAAATGTTATTTGATCTATTTACTAAGTATGAAAAGGAAGCAAAGGAGACAATGGAAAAAGGCTTAGTTTTTCCAGCATATGATTATGTATTAAAATGCTCGCATACATTTAATTTATTGGATGCAAAAGGTGTTATCTCTGTAACAGAGCGAACTGGCTATATAGGTAGAATCCGTAATCTAGCTAGAAATATTGCAAAAGCATATGTAGAAGAAAGAGAAAGACTTGGTTTTCCTATGCTGAAAAAGGAGGAACAGTAAATGGCAAAAAATGCTTTATTCGAAATAGGTGTGGAGGAACTTCCGGCTCGGTTTGTTGACGATGCAGAGTTACAGCTTAAAGAAAAAACCGAATCCTGGCTACAAGAATTACGCATTACATTTGAAAGTGTTGTTTCCTATTCTACTCCTAGACGTCTTGCTGTACTAATTAAAGGCATAGCGGAAGAGCAAACAACAATAGAAGAGGAAGTAAAAGGACCAGCTGAAAAGATTGCAAAAGCTGCAGACGGTAATTGGTCAAAAGCTGCAATTGGCTTTACAAAAGGTCAGGGGAAAACTGTAGACGACATTTATAGTAAAGAAATTAACGGTACAAACTATATTTTTGTAGAAAAGCATATTGAAGGTAAGCAAACCATTACACTATTACCTGAATTTCACAAAATTGTTGAATCCATTACATTCGGGAAAAACATGCGTTGGGGTACACAATCTATGAGATATGCGCGTCCCATTCGTTGGCTTGTGGCTTTACTTGGCGGCACGGTGATCCCTTTTGAGGTTGCTGGTGTGAAAAGTGGTAAAACAACTTACGGGCATCGGTTTCTTGGTGATAAAATTGATTTGAATAATCCTTTGAACTATGAGGATACGTTATTGGATCAATTTGTAATTGTTAATCCAAAACGGCGTGAAGATTTAATTTTAGAGGGGATTCATACGTTAGAGAAAAGTCATAGTATTCAAATACCGGTGGATAAACAATTACTTGATGAGGTGCGTAATTTAGTTGAATACCCACAAGCTTTTCTGGGCGCTTATGAAAAACAATTTTTGAAACTCCCAGAAGAAGTATTAATTACTTCCATGAAAGAGCATCAGCGTTATTTTCCAGTAAAATCAAATACAGGTGAGCTACTTCCTTACTTTGTCGGGATTAGAAATGGAAATGACGATGCATTAAATACCGTAATAAAAGGAAATGAGAAGGTACTACGTGCTCGTTTGTCCGATGCCGAGTTCTTCTATAATGAGGATTTAAAGCATTCTATAGATTTTTATAATGAAAAATTAAATCGAGTTGTCTTTCAGGAAAAACTAGGAACAATTACAGACAAAGTGAAACGTGTTGTCGTAATAGCAAACCATATTTCAGATCTACTGCACATAGAAGAAAAGGAAAATATTCTGCGAGCTGCATCGATCTGTAAATTTGACCTTTCAACAAATATGGTAAATGAGTTTACAGAATTACAAGGGGTAATTGGTGAAAAGTACGCTCAATATTTTGGTGAAACTAGGACTGTAGCACAAGCGGTGCGTGAACACTACTTACCTAAGCAGGCAAATGGTGAATTACCGAATACTATAGAGGGTTCGATTATTAGCATTGCCGATAAATTAGATACGGTGGCTGGTTGTATTGGTGTTGGACTAATTCCTTCTGGTTCACAGGATCCATATGGCTTACGTCGTCAAGCAACGGGCATTTTACGTATTATAGAAGCTAATAAGTGGAATATTCCTATGGAAACATTAATAAATCTTGCACTGGAAGTGATGGAACAATCACACATACAAATATTGGATAAGGATAAAGCATTTAGTAACCTTCATGATTTCTTGACGAATCGAGCAGCATATTTATTTAAAGAAGAATCTATTGAACAAGATATAATTCAAGCGATACTTCACAAAGAAATAGGTGTGTATACGTATGCATTAGCAAAGGCACATAACTTATCAAATAAAAGGTTAGACGCTTCGTTTAAGACGATTCAAGAAGCACTTGTACGCGTATTAAACTTAGCTCAAAAAGCTAATTCTAATCATATAGATACAAATTTATTTGATACGGAATCGGAAAAGGCATTGTATAAAGAATTTTGCTCGATAGAGCAGTCTTACCAACAATCAGAACGTGATGCAGAACGGGATTTATTGTTATTAGGTCAACTAGCAGAACCAATTCACAATTTCTTTGATCATAATATGGTAATGGATGATAATGAAAGGATTCGTAATAATCGCTTAGCACTATTAGCAAGTATCGCTTCACTTATACAGAAATATGCGGACTTAACTAAAGTAGAATGGAAACAAAGCTTTTAATCCATAAACGCGTGCGAGACAATTCTCTTTTCTCTATTTTTAGTCTATAATATGAAGAAATAGTATAAGTCACATGGTTTTTAGGTGGTGAAGGGATGGAATTATCGAGTAGGCAGGAAGAAATTATTGAAATTGTCAAGGAGAATGGTCCAATAACGGGTGAAAATATAGCTGAACGATTAAATTTAACTAGAGCAACGCTACGCCCAGACTTGGCCATTTTGACCATGGCAGGATTTCTTGATGCGCGTCCTCGTGTTGGGTACTTTTTCACAGGAAAGACCGGAAGTGAACTACTTACGGAACAAATTAAAAAATTTAAAGTATATGAGTATCAACATGTTCCGATTGTTGTGAAAGAAAGTGTATCGGTATACGATGCCATATCTACTATGTTTCTAGAGGATGTTGGAACACTCTTTGTAGTTGATGATAAAGCTTGCTTAACGGGAGTATTATCGCGAAAAGATTTATTACGTGCAAGTATTGGCAAACAGGATTTAAACGCCGTACCGGTTCATATAATTATGACAAGAATGCCAAACATTACGGTGTGCAGAAAAGAAGATTTACTTTTAGATGTAGCCCAAAATTTGATTAATAAGCAAATAGATGGTATTCCGGTTGTAAAAGATACGGCTTCCGGTTTAGAGGTGGTAGGAAGAATAACAAAGACGACTATTACGAAGGCTTTCGTAGAATTAATTACAGATGAACATATTTAGCTACGTTTGTGGGAAGGAGTAGATGAATGAGCATGCAGCCTATTGTCTATGTTCTATCTGATTCGGTTGGTGAAACAGCTGAGTTAGTTATTAAAGCAGGTTTAAGTCAGTTTAATAATGGGGATTATAAGATACAACGGATTCCATATGTGGAAGATAAGGATACAATTGATGAAGTACTTCAAATTGCTAAAGAAAATAATGGGCTAATTGGCTTCACCCTTGTCGATCCAATTCTAAGAAACTATGTAAATGAACGATCAAAGCAACTAAATTTAGAAGCAATCGATATTATGGGACCGATGTTAAAAGCAATGGAAAGAGTATTTGAACGAACACCCCGGTTTGAAGCTGGATTAGTCCATAAATTAGATGAAGACTACTTTAAACGTGTAGAAGCCATTGAATTTGCTGTGAAATATGATGATGGTCGTGACACCAGGGGAATATCACGTGCAGATATCATACTAATCGGTGTTTCTCGGACATCGAAAACGCCACTTTCTCAATTTCTAGCCCACAAACGCTTGAAAGTGGCTAATGTTCCCATTGTTCCTGAGGTGGATCCGCCTGAAGAGTTGTTTGATGTCGATCCTGCTAAGTGTATTGGTTTGCGTATTAGTCCTGAGAAACTTAATGAAATCCGGAAAGAAAGATTAAAGGCATTAGGCCTTGGCGATCAAGCTACTTACGCAAATATGGAACGGATTTATAAAGAATTAGACTATTTTGATAAAGTGGTTAATAAGATTGGATGTAATGTAATTGATGTTTCTAACAAGGCCGTAGAAGAAACGGCTAATAGTATCATGCAGATTATTCAAAACTAGTAAGTGGCCAATCTAATCGAATAGAAAAACATTCTATATGAATATGTAGAATGTTTTTTCACGGTTAGGAAGAAAAACTACTGGGAATAATATAAAACTAGAGACGATTTGATAGCATTTTTTGTGAAAGTATATTATAATGTCTCTTTGTGTAATGATATAGCATACAGAAGATATATTTCTATCATTGTTATTTAATAAACCTTACATTTTAAGAAGGAATTTAAGTGACAAATGTAGAAGTATGTATACTGTGAGCTTGTGTTATTGAATGAATGTCTTTGCTTTTTGAATTTTTGTGACCTGCTTTTTATATAAATGAAGTAAATCAGCTTTTAGATATCCTTCACAGATTATTTTTATAAAAAGAAGGAATTTTTTTCGGTATTTCAAAAAAATATTGTCGAAAAATGAAGGATTTTTTTAATGAAAGACGAATATTAACTTAGCATGGTGATTTTATGTCCAATCAAATTCCTGAACATGTAATTGAAGAAATTCGTAAAGCAAATGATATTGTAGACATTATCGGGGAATATATTCAATTAAAAAAACAAGGTAGAAACTATTTTGGTCTTTGTCCGTTTCATGGAGAGAAAACACCTTCCTTTTCTGTTACACAGGAAAAGCAAATTTTCCACTGTTTTGGATGTGGAAAAGGTGGCAATGTGATAACATTTCTAATGGAAATGGAAAACTATTCATTTTATGAAGCATTACAATTTTTGGCGGATAGAAGTGGAATTCAATTACCAGAAACAAACAAATCAGTAAGCACTTTGTCACAAGAGACCCAAGATATACTATCTGCACACGAATGGTTAACTAAGCTTTATCATCATTTGTTGCGATTTACAAAAGATGGTAAGGAAGGCTATAGCTATTTAAAGAATCGGGGTGTCAATGATGAGGCTATTGATGAATTTCAACTTGGATTTGCTCCTAATGTAAAGAATTTTACAGCTGAATTCCTTCATAAAAAAGGATATCATCAGCAGTTACTGGTCAAAGCTGGTTTAATTACCCAACAGGATGACAATCAAGTAAGTGACCGTTTTAGAGGAAGAGTTATTTTTCCAATCCGGAATCATTTAGGGAAGACGGTTGCTTTTGGTGGTCGAGCTCTTGGAGATCAGAAGCCTAAGTATATGAATAGCCCTGAAAGTGAATTATTTCATAAAGGGAAGATTCTTTATAATTTTGACTTAGCCAAAAAGCATATTCGAAAAAAAAATGCAGCCATTTTATTTGAAGGGCAAATGGACATAATTGCTGCATATCAGGCGGGTATCAAAAATGTAATAGCTACACTTGGTACAGCATTGACGGAGTATCAAGCAAAACTTTTGAACCGCTATGTAGATACAGTTGTTATTTGTTATGATGGGGATCGTGCAGGGTTAGATGCTGCTTATAAAGCAGCCGTTTTATTACGCGATGTCGGTTGTGAAGTAAAAATAGCACATCTACAACATAATATGGACCCTGACAATTTTATTGAGAAGTATGGTGGAGAAAAATTTGAAAATGAGGTTATTAAAGCAAGTGATACCTTTATAAGCTTTTATATGCGGTATTTAATGAAAGATTATAATATGAATAATGAAGGAGATCGACTTCATTATATAGAAGAAGTATTAAAACAACTTGCTATGATTGATAGCTCAATTGAACGGGAATATTATCTAAAAGAGTTAAGTAATGAATATAATATATCGATGGATACCCTGTCAAATGAAATTTCAGGCTACCGAGAAAAGTTTGGGTCAAATAAGGATAATCGTCAGAAGAACAGATATACTACTAGTAGTAGAGAATGGAATGTTCGGAAATCCAAATTATTACCAGCTTTCCATAATGCAGAAAGACAGCTTCTATCATATATGCTCCAAGATGTCGTCATAACTGATAAGGTTCAAACAGAAATAGGAGCAGGCTTTAATATAGATTCCCATAAGATTATCGCTACTTATTTATATGCTTTTTACGAAGAAGGAAATGACCCAGATGTTAGCTTGTTTTTAGAGAAAATCACTGAACCAAAGCTTCAGCAAGAGATTACTGAAATAGCTATGATCCCGTTACAGGATGATATTAGTGATAAGGAAATAAATGATTACATTCGAATAATACAAACAAAAAAAAGTGATATGGATGCGATAAAAACGCTTAAAGATCAACAAAAGCGAGCAGAACAACAACAGGATCCAATAAAAGCTGCACAAATAGCAATGCAGATTATTGAAATAAATAAGCAGTCAAAAAATATGAATTGAATTTACGTAGTCTGGAAGGAGGGGGACTCATGGCCGATAACAAGCCTTCACAAACAAAAGAAAATGAACCTGAACTAACATTAGAACAAGCTAAAGATCAGCTGTTAGAAATGGGTAAAAAGCGCGGTGTACTTGCTTACGAAGAGATAGCTGATCGTCTATCTAATTTTGTTATAGAATCAGACCAAATGGATGAATTTTATGAGTACCTAGGAGAACAAGGTGTCGAGGTAATTGGAGAATCGGAAGAAGATCCTAATATGCAACAAATTGCAAAAGAAGAAGAATTTAATTTAAATGATCTAAGTGTCCCGCTTGGTATCAAAATAAATGACCCTGTTCGTATGTACCTTAAAGAAATAGGTCGAGTTGATTTATTATCTGCAGCAGAAGAAATCGATCTTGCTACTCGTATTGAGAAAGGTGATGAGGAGGCTAAGCGAAGACTTGCTGAAGCAAACCTTCGACTAGTCGTAAGTATTGCGAAACGGTATGTAGGAAGAGGAATGCTATTTCTCGATCTAATCCAAGAAGGTAACATGGGATTAATTAAAGCAGTCGAAAAATTTGATTACCGAAAAGGTTTTAAATTTAGTACGTATGCTACTTGGTGGATTCGTCAAGCAATAACTCGTGCAATTGCGGATCAAGCAAGAACAATTCGAATACCAGTTCATATGGTAGAGACAATTAATAAATTGATTCGCGTACAAAGACAATTGCTTCAAGATTTAGGTAGAGAGCCCACACCAGAAGAAATTGGAGAAGAAATGGAGCTTTCTCCTGACAAGGTACGTGATATATTAAAAATCGCGCAAGAGCCTGTTTCGTTGGAAACACCTATAGGTGAAGAAGATGATTCCCATTTAGGGGATTTCATTGAAGACCAAGAGGCTGTCTCTCCTTCAGATCATGCTGCATATGAACTTTTAAAGGAACAATTAGAGGATGTTTTAGATACACTGACAGATCGTGAAGAAAATGTGCTACGTTTGCGCTTCGGTCTAGATGATGGGCGAACAAGAACCTTAGAAGAAGTTGGAAAAGTGTTTGGTGTGACACGGGAAAGAATTCGTCAAATAGAAGCTAAGGCACTTCGTAAGTTAAGACATCCGAGTAGAAGCAAACGATTAAAGGACTTTCTTGATTAATAAATGTTTTGTCATTGGACAACAATGTTGTCCAATGACTTTTCCTATTCAAGTACTACAAGACTAATATAGTGATGTCGACATCGGAGTGACCGATTTTGGAAGAACGAAAACAAATTATTATGGATGAAATTCATTATTGGAAGCAGCATAAAATGCTGCCAGTCGTTTATTGCGACTTTCTGTTAGCACTATATTCAAATGGTGACGAGCAAATAGAGCCTTCAGTTATAGGCCAAAATCGATTTATCGATACCATTCAAACATTACTTCTGTCGATGATGATACCGTTTTCATTGCTTGTTATTTATTTTACGCAATTTCAAATTATTTTGCAACTGAGTATGTTAATTCTTTTTTTGGGTTATTCTATTTGGATGTACGTTTACTTGAAACCTAAATGGACGTTAAAGTATCATTTAGCCTTAATGAATAGTCTCTTGATAGCATTATTTATATCTGTTTTAGTTAGTAAAGCTTACCTGCATGATTTCGGACTGATAATTATCGTTTTTATAAATTTCCTGTTTTGGGTTGTAATAGGTTTCTATAAAAAGATAAATTATTTACTTATTACTGGTATTTTAGCTCTAGTATTTACATGTATTTATATAGTTTTATAAAATTTTCACACCTAAACTCTTTAAAGAAATCGCTTTTTCAAGTAAAATAAATATAGTCTTTTACAGCGAATAAGAATTATGGGGATTACATAAGGAGGAAACGCAATGAAAAGAAACCCGGTTATCCCATATGCACTAATTGCTCTTGTCGGGATACTTGCCGTAATAGTTATTGCATTTATTGGATTAGATCAACGTAAAGACATTCAACAAGCCGAAGAAGGCGGCGGAGAACAAGCTGAAGAGGCACAAGAGGGCGAAACTACTGATGATCCTGAAGCTATTTTTGAAACAAACTGTGCTAGCTGTCACGGTGCCGATTTATCAGGTGGAATGGGGCCTGATCTGACTAAAGTTGGAAGTGAATTGTCACAAGAGGAAATACAAAATGTGATAAAAAATGGTCAGGGACAAATGCCTCCTGGAATGGCTACAGATGCTGAAGCAGAGGTTTTAGCAAAGTGGCTGGCTGAGAAAAAGTAATAGAAAAACAATGATATACGTAAAAAGCGAAGCTTTCTGCTGTTAAACAGAAAGCTTTTCTTTTTAACCGATAAAACGAATGAAAGTGGCGATACGATGACGCAGTTTAATATATCGAAACGATTAAAACGAGTAGCCTCGTTTCTTCCAAAGCGTGCATACTTTGCAGATATCGGTTCAGATCACGCTTATTTACCGTGCTTTGTATGTCAAAAAGATAAAACAGCCAAAGCAATAGCTGGCGAGGTAAACGAAGGCCCCTTTCAAAGTGCGAAAGATACGGTTAGACACTTTGAACTTGGTGATAGGGTGGATGTACGTCTAGGCAATGGCTTGGAAGTATTAGAAGCAAAAGAAGCAAAGCAGATTGTAATAGCTGGGATGGGTGGAACATTAATAACAACTATTTTAAATGAAGGAAAAGCAAAACTTGAATATACTGAGCAAATCATTGCACAACCAAATGTGGATGCACGCTCAGTTAGAGAATGGCTAATAAACAATGGTTATGGTATAGCCGATGAGGATTTAATCGAGGAAAATGATCATTTCTATGAAATTATATCTGCTACCCGATCATCGAATGATACTTCGATACATGATAAACTGGATACAAAGCAGCTTTTATTTGGACCAATTCTTTTGCAGAAGAAACCGGAAGCATTTTATCGAAAATGGAGGTTTGAGGCAAATAAGCTAGAACGGATTATTAAACAAATGAAGTTAGCTAAAGATAGTAATAATCGTAAAAAAATTAGTTTGTTTGAAAAAGAAAAAGACTGGATGGAGGAGGTCACTAATGAAACAACAGATCATGATGAATGATGTTTTTAAAATAATAGAAGATCTAGCACCTAAGTCTTTAGCTTATGAGTGGGATAATGTTGGCCTACAGATAGGATCTGCGAATAAACCAGTAAAAAAAATAATGATAACATTAGACGTGCTAGAGCGCGTTGTAGATGAAGCGATAGAAAAGGATGTCAATTTAATTATTGCGCATCATCCTTTATTATTTAAGCCGTTAAAACAAGTTAACTACGATTCCCCTTCTGGACGTATCTTACAAAAACTAATTAAATATGATATTACCGTTTACGCTGCACATACAAATTTAGACGTTGCCAGCGGTGGAGTTAATGATACGTTATGCAGTGTGCTTGATTTACAATCGCGTAGGGTACTACTTGATGAAAAAGCCAAAAAATTACTTAAACTCGCTATTTATGTACCCAATACACATGAAGAACAAGTTAGAGAAGCTATTTCAGAAGCTGGTGCTGGACATATCGGCGAGTATAGCCACTGTACATTTAAAACACAAGGACAAGGAACGTTCAACCCTTTAGACGGAACAAATCCATTCATTGGTACAAAAGGGAAACTAGAATATGTTGACGAAGTAAAACTAGAAACGATTGTTCCAGAAGGGATATTGTCAGCTGTTTTAAAAGAAATGGAAAAGGCACATCCTTATGAAGAAGTAGCCTATGATATTTTTCCATTAGAAAATGAGGGTGACAGGATTGGTATTGGTCGTATTGGGGAATTAGATCGTACGATGACGTTAGAGGAATTTTGTAAGATGATAAAAGTAAAATTAGAGGTATCTCAGCTCCGAGTAACTGGAGATTTATCAAAACCAGTAAAGATAGTGGCAGTGCTTGGAGGTAGTGGTGAAAAATACATTCATCAAGCCAAGAAAAAAGGAGCTGATGTTTATATCACTGGTGATATGACTTTTCATACTGCGCAGGATGCATGGCAAATGGGCTTAGCAGTGATTGATCCAGGACATTATATGGAAAAAGTCATGAAGCAATCTGTAAAAACGTACCTAGAGGAAAAACTGCATGACGTTAATATTATTCTATCCAACACGAATACAGACCCATTTCAGTTTATCTAAATTTGGAATGGTTAAAGGAGTACGTTAGAAATGAGCAAACAATTTCAAGAATTTAAATTTAGTCCAATTATGGAACAGGTTATTAATAAATTAAAGTTTAAAGTCCCTACGGAAATTCAACAACAGGTTATTCCTAAAGTGCTTCAAGGAAATAGTGTGGTTGGACAATCGCGTACTGGCTCAGGAAAGTCGCACGCTTTTTTACTTCCATTACTAAATGGGTTGCAGGAAGAGAAAAAGGAGGTGCAGATGGTAATTACTGCGCCTACTAGAGAATTGGCTACACAGCTTTATGAAGAAGTAAGGAAGATAATTCATTATGCAGAGAAGGAAAATGTATGGACAGCTAAGCTGCTTGTAGGTGGTACGGATAAGCAAAAAATGATGGAAAAATTGAAAGAACCACCTCATATTGTAGTCGGGACACCTGGCCGAATTCTTGATCTGGTAAAAGAAGAGGCTCTTTCCATCTATTCAGCAACATCCTTTGTTATTGATGAAGCAGATCTGATGCTTGATTTAGGATTTATTCATGAAGTAGACCAGCTATTAATCCGATGCCATCCAAGGATCCAGTTACTGGTCTTTTCTGCGACTATTCCTCAACGATTACAGCATTTTTTCAAAAAGTATTTGGATAATCCAGTGTATGTGAAAATTGAGGATGATTTTTCCCCAGAAACCATGGAGCATCGATTAATTTATTTGAAGCATCGGGACGAAGCATCGATTATCCATGAAATTTCTAAAACCATCCATCCGTATTTGGCAATTATATTTACGAATGGAAAAGAAAAAGCAAATGACTTAGCTGCGGCACTACAAGAAAAAGGCTTGGCTGTCGGGCTTATTCATGGTGGTCTACCTCCAAGGGAGAGAAAGCGTGTATTAAAGGAAATTCAAAATCTAAGATATCAGTATATTGTCGCTACGGATCTGGCTTCAAGAGGGATTGACATAAAAGGAGTTAGTCATGTTATCAATGCACAGCTACCTAAAGAAGAAGAATTTTATGTTCATCGGGTTGGAAGAACAGCAAGAGCAGGATTGGAAGGAACTGCAATCAGTATTTATACAGAAGAAGATCTCAAACTTATCGATAAATTAGAACAGAAGGGCCTACCCTTTACGTACATGGATGTTCGAGATGGTGAATGGCATGAAGCGAAGTCTTGGAATCAACGTTCGTTACGAACCAAAAGTTCAACGGAAGTAGATAAGCAAGCATGGAGAAGAGTTAAAAAGTCGAAGAAAGTCAAACCGGGCTATAAGAAAAAAATGAAAAAGCAACAAGAAACCATTAAAAAACAATTGACTAAGAAGAAATATAAAAAGTAGGATTTTGTAAAGAGGTGTAAGGGATGTTGAAAATAGGATCACACGTATCGATGAGTGGTAAGAAAATGTTATTAGGCTCTTCTGAAGAAGCTGCCTCCTATGGTGCTAATACGTTTATGATTTATACCGGTGCTCCTCAAAATACGCGAAGGAAACCAATTGAGGAATTAAATATTGCTGCGGGTAAAGACCATATGGATCATCATGGTATGAAAGATATTGTAGTACATGCTCCATACATCATCAATATTGGAAATTCTGTCAAGAATGAAACGTTTGATTTAGGCGTGAATTTCCTTAGGAATGAAATGGAGCGAACAGAAGCGTTAGGAGCCAAACAGATAGTATTACATCCAGGTGCACATGTTGGTGCAGGTGCAGAGGTGGGAATTAAACAAATCATTAAAGGGTTGAACGAAGTACTTAACAACAATCAAGAGGTACAAATAGCTTTGGAAACTATGGCAGGAAAAGGTTCGGAAGTTGGGAGAACATTTGATGAATTAGCCAAAATAATTGATGGTGTTACCCATAATGAGAAGCTTTCAATATGCATGGATACATGTCATATTCATGATGGTGGTTACGATGTTGTTCATGATTTTGATGGTGTTCTAAACGAGTTTGATAAGATTATTGGAATTGACCGAATAAAGGTAGTACATGTAAATGACAGTAAAAATCCAGTAGGAGCTCATAAAGACCGTCATGAAAACATTGGCTTCGGACATATCGGTTTCGATGCATTGTTGCATGTCATTAAACACCCCCAATTAGAACAATTACCAAAAATTTTAGAGACTCCATATGTGGGTGAAGATAAAAAGAATAAGAAAGCACCATACAAATTTGAAATTGACATGATAAGAGCGGGTAAATTTGATGAAGGATTAAAAGACAAGCTCCTCCAATCTTGAAGTTGTTGTTATAAATGAAGCCATTAGCGTGTTTGCAGAAAAAGTAAAAGAGTAAGGAATAGTACGAAAGTATTATTCCTTACTCAAATAAATGACCGAGCCCGTAAGATTTAATTAATTCATTAAATAACTTTTGGGCTTTTTTTGCAGTTGCTTGATCCGTAATAAGAGCTAGATCTCGAAGCATCTTTTCTCTTCCATGTGAAGAAAATGGATCTACATTATTTTTCTTCAAATACGTAATAATTTGCTGAGCTTCATTATTTGATAATGAAAAACCATATTGATTACTATAATGAAGTAATTCCGGAGCTGTTAATTGTGCTAACTTCCTACGAATCATTTCTTTTATAAAATTGGACATTTTAAAAATACTCCCCTTTTTATATACTCTTTTACTGTATGCGCAAAAATAAAAAAATCAACTTGTCTCCCATAAATTCTCCCTTCCATTAAATAACACCATTAATTTATGTGAAATTCCATATCCTAAAGATGCACCTCATTATTTAGAAAAAGGAGGTCTCGGACTATGGATCAGTATCCAAATAATGGAATGAAGGATGTAGAAAGAGCTCCGAATTATGGTGAGCAGAGAAAAAATGAAGATTTCGTTGGAATTGAACCTGACAGTTCTAGAGACGAAGAATTTGCTGCAGAAATGACTGCAGATGATTACGATCCAGATGTTACAGATAATGATACGGATATAAATTCAACATTCGGTTGGGTTGGGATCGCATTATCCGTTATTTCGTTCTTTATTTGGCCGGTAATTTTTGGCGCTGCCGGTATCATTCTCGGGTTCATGTCGAGAAGTCGTGGAGCGGATACATTAGGGAATATTGCCATTGCAGGTGGGGCAATCTCTATCTTAATTACCCTTTTTGTATTACCGTTTGTGTAGACAAAGGGCTATCTCAGCCCTTTCAGGCTGTCGAGAAAGTATCTCGGCAGCCCATCTTTATTTAGAATATAGCTCTTCTTATCCGCTGTATGTATTTTATAGTAGGAGATTGGAGTAAATTGTTCGAAACGCAAGCAAGGGTGAGTTATTGTCGCTTATTCAGAAAAACGTACTAGTTGCATTCGTAATATTGACAGGAAAGACTTGCAAAAAAGCACAGGAGATTCTCTAGAAGAGAAAAGCGTTATTTCGGCTCCTTGACTTTTATTATGTTTTAATCGTAAATGGGAAAGTAATAAAAATTCCCAATTTCAAGTTGATATGGATCTGTCTTTGGATTAATAACTTGAAAATCAATTAAAACTTTTTCAATATTCAACCTATTTAACTGATGTTTATTTATTTCTTCAACTATACTTAGAACAGTATCCCCTGTTTGGACTTTTATCGGTGTGACATGGTAATCTGTATGTAACACTTCAGATTCTTTTTCTTGGAACGGTGTTGTCTGTACATTTGAAATATCCTTATAAACGCTTGAAAGAAACAAGAAAATAATAAACCAAATGGCTGCTTTTTTTAGGAAATTCATCAGATCTACTCCTTATTATGAAACAAATCATTGCTGTTTTACGTATATACGTACTATAGGAGAGAGGGGGAGTTTTTTTGAGTGTTTTTGATTTGGAATGGATTGGAATCATTATTACTGGTTTTGCTACCTTGTTTTTAATTGGCGAAGTGCTTGTTAATATGCGTGGAATTTTTGCGTTATTAGGTATAGGTTTTATTACGGTATATTTTGGTGCCTATGTTGAAACAGGCTCGTTCATTATTATGCTTATTATTTATTTTGTAGGATTATTACTTATCATTATTGATGGAAAATTATTAAATGATGGAACACTTGCTACGATTGGATTAGCTTGTATGTTAACAGCAGTAGCGTTGCCTGCGCCTAATTTAGCTTCTGGTTTATATGCTGTGCTTGGTGTACTGCTAGGTGGCGGAGCTTCATTCTTTTTCTTAAAGGTATTTAAAAGAAGAGATATGTGGAATAAATTAACCTTAACAGATCAACTTACGAAGGAAGCAGGCTATAATTCCATGAATCAAAGCTATGAACAACTTTTAAATAAAGTGGGAGTAACACTAAACGATTTACGACCGGTAGGAACGATTCGCATTGAACAAAAGGACTATAGTGCTGTGTCAAATGGTCAGTGGATTAGTAAAGATACAAAAGTAAAAGTAGTTCAAGTCGACGGAACGAAAATTTTAGTTGAAATAATAAATGGTTAGTTGCTGAACGTGAAGATAATCGACAAGATTTTAGATAATCTTAGAAAGATTATCTTTTTTATTTGTGCGCCAGGCATGGCGACTATCTAGGTGGTGAAAGTCCGCTGTGAGGGTACACATCAACCAACCACTAGAGAACCGCAAAGGTGTTTATCGTGAGGTGAAGGCTGAAGGAAGCGTGTATCAAAATCTTGGCTCGACGAACAGAAATCTGATACCAAGGCTCTGTAGACGGACAAGGCTCCCAAACAAGCCAAAGTCCAAAAGATGTGCGTGATGAGCCGCGTCGAGCTCCAGCGCCCAGAAACGAGGCGAATTCACGAATCGCCCTAAGCTAAGTCATCATCGACTCGCAAGCTCACCGTGATTTCTTTATCTCCATTAACTCGCTCCAGTCGCTACGTTTCTAATCGGGCGCTAGCGCTTGTGTTCTTTTTGTTTATTTGTTCATCGCATGGAAAGCATGAAGTAGTAAATACTAAAAAGATCTATTAAATGTAGCTGAATGTAAATTTAATGTTAAATATACCTTTTAAACCTTTACAAAAAGTTTATATATAATTAATATTGGTATGGTGTGACAAGATTCAACATGAATGGAAGGGTAGGTATAAATTTTGGAAATTGATGTTCAAAAACTGATATTTGAATTTATCGGCGGACTGGGTATTTTCCTTCTTGGTATAAAGTTTATGGGAGAAGGGTTACAAAAGTCAGCAGGGGATCGTCTTAGAGATATACTGGATCGCTTTACAAGTAACCCATTTATGGGGGTATTAGCTGGTATTATCGTTACGGTTTTAATTCAAAGTAGCTCTGGTACTACTGTCTTAACAGTCGGTCTAGTAAACGCAGGCTTTATGACGTTAAGACAAGCAATTGGTGTAATTATGGGTGCTAATATAGGTACAACAGTTACTGCATTTATAATAGGTATTGATATTGGTGCTTATGCGCTACCGATCATTGCTGTAGGGTGTTTTCTATTATTTTTCTTTAAAAGTCAGAAAGTTAATGCAGTTGGACAAGCAATCTTTGGATTTGGTGCATTATTCTTTGGATTAGAATTAATGAGTAGTGGTATGAAGCCATTGCGTACACTAGAAGCATTTCATGAATTAACCGTTAATATGAGTGAAAACCCAGTTCTTGGTGTAGTTATCGGTACTGTCTTTACCGTTGTTGTACAGAGTTCAAGTGCCACAATAGGTATTTTACAAGGTCTATTTGCTGAAGGAGCAATAGAACTAAAGGCAGCCATACCCGTTCTTTTTGGAGATAACTTAGGAACGACAATAACTGCAGTGCTAGCATCTCTAGGTGCAACTGTTGCTGCAAAACGAGCAGCGTATACTCATGTAATCTTTAATTTAGTTGGAGCTACCATCTTTTTACTCCTACTTGGAGTTTTTACGCAAATTGTTACGTTTTTACAAGGACAGTTTAACTTGAACCCGGAGATGACAATTGCGTTTGCTCATGGGACCTTTAATATTACAAATACGATCATTCAATTTCCATTTATAGGCGCTTTAGCTTGGTTAGTTACTAGGATTATTCCAGGTGAAGATACAATTGTAGAGTATAAACCACAACACTTAGATCCGATATTTATTCAGCAATCATCGACCTTGGCATTAGATCAGGCGAAAGCAGAAGTGATTCGCATGGGTGAATATGCTTATAAAGGCTTAGAAGAAACAAATAAATATTTAAATACACAACTTTCTAAGCATTCCGAAATGGCTATGCAAATAGAAGGGGCTTTAAATAATCTGGACCGAAAAATAACAGATTATCTTGTAGAACTATCGGCAGAATCACTTACGGAAATAGAAAGTGCGAAACATTCCGCACTCCTTGACTCCGTTCGAGATATCGAAAGAATAGGCGATCATTTTGAAAATATTGTCGAATTAATTGATTATAAAATGTCTAATAAAGTTCAATTAACCAATCATGCTCAGGAAGATCTAAATGAAATGTTTGAATTAACAACGTCAACAGTAAAACAAGCCGTTGAATCTCTCCAAAGTATGGACAGAGAAGAGGCACTAGCTGTGATTCAAAAAGAAGATAAAATTGATAAAATGGAAAGGAATTTCCGAAAGAAACATATCATTCGTATGAATGAAGGTAAATGTACTGGATCAGCTGGAATTGTTTTTGTTGATATCATTAGCAATTTAGAGCGAATTGGAGACCATGCGGTTAACATTGCTGAAGAAGTATTAGGTGAATAATAATAACGTATGTTTAGTTTAACAACTGTCGGAAATGCTTTCTGACAGTTGTTTTTTATACTAAGTAGAAGTTAGCTATCTCAAATTCAAATGAACTGCAAGAGCTACGTCATTGTCGTTTGCGGAAAAGAAAATCTGTGTGAACAAGCATTATTCAACCGGAACTTGAAGAAAGCCGTTCACTTATCCATGGTGAGTTAAGTGAAGGGGAGTTATTTCGTGAAGTTCTGTTAGGAAAATTCTGTAGAAAAACGGGTGACTTCCGGCCCCTGTAGTATGGTTTTCAAGAGGTGACTCAGCGTTACGTCTGCTCACACAAACACAGGAGTTACTTTACAAGTTATAAGGTAGTATTTACTAATTAATAAAGGAATTAAAATTAAAATTTTCTAACTTTAAATTTTGTATTGAAAAACCTTTGATAAGATGCTATAGTAAATATTGTCGTTTTAACAGCGATACATACATAAGAAATTGCGATTATGATTTTTTGAAAAAAATATTGACAGATGTTGTTGAACATGGTAAATTATATCTTGTCGCTATAATTCGTTGAAGGTAGTCACGATAACATTCCACAGTAGCTCAGTGGTAGAGCTATCGGCTGTTAACCGATCGGTCGTAGGTTCGAATCCTACCTGTGGAGCCAATTTGGCGGTGTAGCTCAGCTGGCGAGAGCGTACGGTTCATACCCGTGAGGTCGGGGGTTCGATCCCCTCCGCCGCCACCATAATATAACAATTAATCTGAAATCTGAAGCATGGCGGTCGTGGCGAAGTGGTTAACGCACCGGATTGTGGCTCCGGCATTCGTGGGTTCGATCCCCACCGGTCGCCCCATAAACAATTTTAAAATGAGAAGGACCCTTAGCTCAGTTGGTCAGAGCTATCGGCTCATAACCGATCGGTCGCAGGTTCGAGTCCTGCAGGGTCCACCATAAAATTATTTGGAGGTATACCCAAGTCTGGCTGAAGGGAGCGGTCTTGAAAACCGCCAGGGGTGTAACAGCCCGCGGGGGTTCGAATCCCTCTACCTCCTCCATACATATTTAGAGTAGATTTAGGCTCGGTAGCTCAGTCGGTAGAGCAAGGGACTGAAAATCCCTGTGTCGGCGGTTCGATTCCGTCCCGAGCCACCATTCAAACAAGCGGTGGCTTGTTTTTTTATTTTCTCAAGAAAATAACGCTTTTTATAATTTGGTAAAAAAATGCATGCATATAATTTGCATCAGTATAGTAGCTTTGATAATCTTGCTTTAAAAGGGTGAATATTCGATCCTTTTTAATAAAATAATTTTATTAGGAGGAAGTTATAATGGCAAAATTTGAATTACCTGAACTACCTTATGCTTACGATGCACTAGAACCTACTATTGATAAAGAAACCATGAACATTCACCATACAAAGCATCATAATACGTATGTAACGAAACTAAACGGTGCTTTAGAAGGACATGCTGATCTTCAGAATAAATCTGTTGAAGAGCTAATAAGTAATCTAGATGCTGTTCCGGAAAGCGCGCGGACTGCCGTACGTAATAATGGTGGCGGCCATGCAAACCATAGTCTGTTCTGGAAAGTATTATCACCTAATGGTGGTGGCGAACCAACTGGTGAGCTTGCTGATAAAATTAATGAAAAGTTTGGCAGCTTTGATAAATTCAAAGAAGAATTTGCTAATGCTGCAGCAGGACGCTTCGGATCAGGTTGGGCATGGTTAGTTTTAAATAATGAAGAATTAGAAATAATGAGTACACCTAATCAAGACTCGCCGATAATGGAAGGGAAAAAACCTTTATTAGGTCTTGATGTTTGGGAGCACGCTTACTATCTTAAATATCAAAATAAACGCCCAGATTACATTTCAGCTTTCTGGAATGTTATTAATTGGGATCAAGTAACGAAAAACTATAATGAAGCGAAATAACAAAAATAATTCAATAGAAAAGGCATGTGGGGGATTCGATTTCTTCATATGCCTTTTTTTATCTATAATTGTCAAGAAATGATGAATGTAAGCTTATGAATAGATTGTTATATCCTTATCTTTAATTAAGGCTTCTTTGCATATCTGTTACTCATTTGTTCAAACTATTAATGACTTGAAAAGGAGTATGGAATATGCGAAAAAGCCTATCACTTTATCAGGGGAAATTAGACATTGATAAGGATTTATTGTTTTTACTTGTTATTGGTGGACTATATTCTTTAGGAATATTTTTATCCAATACATTTGTAAATATATACTTGTGGAAGCAATCAGGGGATTATATAACCATTGCTGTATATAATTTAGCCATTTATATTTTTCAACCATTGACGTTTATTGTGGCTGGAAAATTAGCTAAGAAAGTGGATCGAGTTATTGTATTACGTTTAGGGGTAATTTTTTTATCTCTCTTTTTTTTGAGTGTATTAATTATTGCTGAAAAAGCATCGTACTATAATTTTATGCTAGGTAGTCTTCTTGGTATTGGTTATGGTTTCTATTGGCTAGCATTTAATGTACTTACATTTGAGATTACTGAGCCAGAGACTAGGGACTTTTTTAATGGATTTTTAGGAGTGCTTCAATCCTTTGGTGGAATGATTGGACCGTTATTAGCTGGGACTATTATTGCTAATTTGGAAGCAAATATCGGATATACAACAATTTTTACGATTTCTTTTATTTTGTTCATTTGCGCAGTTATCTGTAGTTTCTTTTTGGCAAGGAGAAAGGCAGAAGGAAGCTTTTATTTTCGACGGGTATTAGCTGAACGATCACATAACAAAAATTGGAATCGTATATTGAATGCACATATTTTTCAAGGATTAAGAGAAGGGATATTTGCCTTTGTTATCTCCATATGGGTGTTTTTGATTACACAAAGTGAATTTTCATTAGGGATGTTCAATCTAGTGTTCTCTGGCTTATCCTTTGTTTTTTATTTTATTGGGACGAAAGTTATCAAGCCTTCCATGAGAAAAAAAGCTATCCTTATCGGGAGTCTTATCCTGTATTTCTCTATTACAATTATTATTTTTGAGATTAGCTATGCACAGCTAATTATATATGCAATTTGCATTGGGATCGCTTACCCAATCATTACCATACCATATGTCTCTTTAACCTATGATGTAATAGGAAAAGCATGGAAGGCAAAAGAGTTACGTGTGGAGTATATCGTTGTCAGAGAAATGTTTGTCAATATCGGAAGAATTACTTCCATTTCTGTTTTTTTAATTGCTGTTTCTATTTTTCCAGCTGAAAAGGCAATCCCATATATATTAGCCGTTTTTGGTGCTGGGCATATTTTTATCTATTTATCCGTCAAGAACATCTACTTAGGAAGTAAGCCAAAAAAAGAAGTATTAATTAAAGAGCAATTAACAGACGAAAAAAATAGATAAATGGATGAAAATAAAGAGGGATAAATGATATAATGAATAAGGTTTAAAATAAATCTAATTTCGTATGGGGGAGAGATAATGGGGAATAAGAAAAAAAAGAAAAAAACGCAACTTCCCTTCCGAATTAACATATTGTTTTTTGTTGTGTTTCTAATGTTTACAGTGCTTATTTTACAATTAGGAGTTGTACAGATTTTAAACGGTGAAGCTTTTCAGGAAGAAATTGATCGAACGGTAAAGGATACAACAAAGATACCCGTTCCCAGAGGTAAAATATATGATAGTAACCATAATGTTATTGTAGACAATAAACCATTGTATTCGATCACGTATACACCTGCAAAAGGAACGCAGGCAGAAGATCGATTAGAAGTTGCTGAAAAATTGTCGAAGTATATTTCCATGGATGATGAAAAAAAATACCTTGATAAATTAACAGAGCGCAATAAAAAAGAGTATTGGTACTTAAAAAATAAGGAAGAAGCTGACAATCGCTTATCTGAAAAAGAAGCAGCAGATTTAGATAATGCTGAACAGTATAATACGATTCTAGATCGAATTACAAAAGATGAAATCTCCGGTTTTTCGAAACAGGAGCTTGAAGTAATTGCAATTAAAAAAGAATTAGATAAAGCATATTCGCTTACGCCGCAAATAGTTAAAAATGACGATGTCACCGCAGAGGAATATGCTAAAGTTTCTGAGCACTTGGATGTTCTACCTGGAGTTAATGCAACGACTGACTGGAATAGGGACTATCCTTTCGGTGAGACGATCAACAGCTTACTAGGTACTATTACAACACAAGAGCAAGGGATCTTGGCAGAAAAAGAGCAATATTACCTAACAAGAGGTTACAGTCGTAATGATCGGGTTGGAAAGAGTGGACTGGAGGAATATTATGAGGACGTATTACGAGGAACAAAGGAGCAAATTCAGTACACGACTACTAAAACAGGTAAAGTTGTTGGAACGGAAACGGTCGTTGAGGGTAGCCGAGGTAAGGATTTAGTTCTATCTATCGATATGGAATTCCAGGAAGAAGTGGATAAAATAGTACGAGAGGAATTAAAAGCAGCCGTTCAGAGCCATCCCTATGACAATAAATATTTAAAGGATGCACTTGCCGTTGTTATGAATCCACAAACAGGTGAATTATTAGCGGTTAGTGGACAAACCAGAGATGGAAATGAATACAGTAACGCTGCATACAAGACGTTGTATGATGCGCATCGCCCTGGTTCCATTGTAAAGGGTGCAACTGTACTTGCAGGCTTAGAATCAGGCGTGATCTCACCTGGACAAAGATTTAATGACAGTCCGATAAAAATTTCAGGTACCCCGAAAAAAGGTTCCCACAGCAACTATATTGGGGTAGTCGATGATCAGGATGCGTTGAAACGCTCGTCCAACGTCTACATGTTTTATATCGCATTAAAAATGGGGGGAGAGAATCGCTATCCCTTCCCAAATGGAAGTAAAGCGTCGTTTAATACGGAAGCTTGGCAGAAAATGCGTAACTATTTCCAGCAATTTGGTTTAGGCGTGAAGACTGGTATTGATTTTCCTTATGAAAGTGTTGGCTTTGAAGGGGATTCGATGAATCGAGCAGGACTTTTAATGGACTTTGCTATTGGACAGTATGATACGTATACCACGATGCAATTAGCTCAATATGTGTCGACGATTGCCAATGATGGCTATCGAGTTCGTCCGCATTTTCTAAAGGAAATTCGTGAACCAAGTAAATCAGGTAAGGATCTTGGATCCATCTATCGTAGTGAGAACACGGATATCTTGAACCGTGTTCAAATGGATCAATCCTATATAGATCGTGTGCAGGAAGGTTTTCGGAGAGTGTTCCAGGAGCCAGGAGGAACTGGTTATGGGTACTACCATAGTAAAGATTATAACGCTGTAGGGAAGACTGGTACGGCGCAAAATGAAGTGTATAAAGATGGCAAAAAGTTAGCGGAGACAGAAAATCTATCTCTTGTCGGTTATGCACCATATGACGAGCCAGAGATGGCATTTGCGATTATAGCACCAGATACAGGCAAGGGTACCTCCTATAAGATTAATCATATGATTGGAACCCGGATTTTAGATGCATATTTTGATTTGAAGGAAGAGCGAGACAAAGAAAAGAATGAAGAAAAAGAATAAAGTATTACGTAAAGTGCAAGTCTACGAAGACTTGTACTTTTTTATACTCTAGGAAATTATAACAGTCCATATGTATAAATGTGGGCATGTTGTGCGGTGTCCAGCTCCAGCGCTGAGAAACGGTGGCGACTTCACGAATCGCCTTACGATATAAAGTCATCATCTGTTCGTAAGCTTACCGTGATTCCTTTATCTCCGTTGAATCGCTCCATTCGCTACGTTTTTAAATGGGCGCTTGCGTTTTGTTCTCCCGCATATAACTGTCAGTAAGCCCCTAGTTTAAGCAATAAAGTAAACCCAATATGGATAAGTCGTGGATCTATTGCTAGTACATGTCCGATTGGTTCAAAGGCCATTAGGTCAGACCCTTGTGGTACTAGCAATCAGTGGGGGATAAAACAAAAATCCCAAACTGATTGAAGTTTCACTTTATAAAATTTTACATGTAATTAACATTAAATCAATAGCCATTTCATACCTGTCTGTTAAAGTATAGATAAGCAATAGCTAGATTAGATAGGAGGGAAAAGCCAGATGAATACACGTGGACAATTTCATCATGAAATAGAGGAGATTAATCAAGATATCATACAAGTGGCTAAATTAACAGAAAAAGCGTTGAATAATGCCCTGAATTCCTTATATGAACAAGATATAACCTTAGCAAACCAAGTAATTGAAGATGATAAAGAAATAGATAAAAAGGAAATAGATATTAATGATAAAGTTATCTTACTTATCGCCAAACAACAGCCAGTAGCAACGGATCTTAGAAGATTAATTACCGCATTAAAAATTGTGACGGATTTAGAACGAATGGCTGATAACGCGAAAAATATTGCCCGTTCAGCAATTCGTTTAGGAGAAAACGGGGAGACATTATTACCACACGGTTTAGCAAACATGCAAACATATATCATAGAAATGTTGCAGATAGCAATGGAGTCATTTTCCAATGAAGATATCATCTTAGCGGCACAATTATCAGAAATGGATGATAGGGTAGATAAACAGAACAAATTAATCATTAGTGAGCTTCTAGGAGAAACTGCTACAAAACCAGATAAAATTCAATATATTATGCAAGTTGCCTTTTGTGCACGATATTTAGAAAGGTATGCTGATCATATTACCAACATTGGTGAAAGCATTTTATATTTAGTTAAAGGAGAGAATTTTAATTTAAATTAAAAGAGGCTGGTACAAAACATAACTTCTTTACTCAAAATACGAATAATCATATTATCAATAGGAGTATCATCGCCGCACCGTGAAACTATACTCGTTTTCCGCGGGAACGGCCCATAGCCGTCAAGCTAATAAAAAAGAAGTACGGTGCAATGAAAATATAAACATATTTTTCCAGTTTAATCCGTATTCTTTTATGGGTACTTGTTTTTCTTTTTTACACTTTTACTTACGCGGCACGGAAATGTACTTTATACGCAATGTTTAAGACATCAAAAGGACTTTTATGCTGACAACGATGATCTTTCCTTCCATGCCGGTATATGTTCTGGTAAATATTATCGATGAGAGCTTTCAAAGAAGAAAGGTGATAGAGTGAATACCCCTTCGTCTCTACTATTGCGTTTCTCGCATGGTTGATACATTTGTACTCACTCCCTTCTAGTTGATACCTTTCGTAAAGGCAGTAACGGCACTGAAAAGCAATCATCGAAGAAAGAAGAATATGAATTAAAGTCCCATACAAATGACAGTAAAAGCGGTCGGTATTCATTGCCTGCACATCATCAATTTCAAATAACGATTTCCATGTTTTAAAGAGTATCTCCACTTGCCAACGCAAGGAATAGATAGGATACAAGGTTTGCTCATCCATTTCTTCTTGTGTTATATTGGTAGCAAGAATTTGGATATGATTCTTCTTGTTGGCGGATTGGGTATGCCCCCCTTTCCGTCTTCTTTCTTTTAAATAGGTATCTCTCTGTTTTTGTTGCTCTTCGGTTAATCGTTGTACGACTACACGGGCATGAAATGTATTTTTTCCCTTAACACCTAATTGAATGAACCCATAATCCTGTATCTCTCCTGGAGCTAGATGCATGGCATCTTCTTCAGGCTTTATTTGGATTCTTCGTTGCTTGTCATCCAATGTCCAATAGGTCATATTGGCAGGAACACGAGTAATATAATAGGCTCCTGCTCGATCTATTTTTTTAAAGTGATCTCCTGAGAAATAGCCGAGGTCACGCAAGATAAGGTCCTCTTATCCTATTGTATCTGCCAATTCTTCAGCTGCATCGTGATCACTGTCTCTTGGTCCATAGAACAACGTATGCAAAAAATTCCCTTGATACAGCTCATATTCTAATTGTATTTTCACTCCATCCCAATAACTCGCGGTGTTCTTTTTTACTTGAAAGGATGTGCCATCCAAGATACGGATCCGAGAAAAAGGATAATCAGATGGAGATGGTAACGATAACATCTGTTGTTTTTCCGCTAACCGCATAAAAACTTGTTTTAAAAAAGCCACTCCTTTCTCGTCTAATCGTTGATGTAAGGCTTGTTTAGATATGGATATTTCTGATTCACGAGAAAGGGAGGCACAGAGCTGTCCTAGCCCCTCCGTACCAACTTTTTCATGTAAGAAGGCACATATACTTAAGAAATCTTCCGGCATTATCTTCTTCAATCGTTGTACAAAACCTGATTCCCGAGCAACATTGCGAAGTTCAGAAATAGATAAAATATCGTGCACACTCTTTACAAACGAGTCAAAATGATATTGCTTAGCCATACGTAATCCCTCCAAATTATTCCATTTATAATGTCAGGATAACGAATAACTTTATGGTTTTTAAAATATCCTGCTTAACTTGACGGCTATGGGGCACGGCCACAGCTAACTCGGTAAAGAAAAACACGTTACCAAGTGGAACTTCGGACTCGTGCTGTTCTCGCCGGAGTCTCGCTGATTTCAGGTGCTAAATGAATGATTCTGATCAATAAACGAACGATAATTAGTTTCCAACCAATCATCGTTCGTTTTTAATTGCTTCTTCATTCTTTTGTCTCAGCCTCTTTTTAAATACGTTAGTGGCTAATCGAGAATGTTAGTTAGCCACTTATTTAATCGTGCATTCCTTACTATTATTTAGTGATTGCCTCAGCTATTTGATGTTGATCCATATCTGTATTTAATTTAAACTTACCGATTTGCACGCGTTGACTATAGTCATTTTTTTCTAAGTAATCGCTAAATTTTGAAGCATCTTTAATTAATTTGTTCTCTTCTAATAAGGAACTTATTTCAGATGAGGCCATCCCTTCTTTTATATGTAAGGTATACGTTTTGGGACCTTCCTCTTTTTCCGGTGATTCCTTTGCTTGTTCTTTCTTCTGTTCTTGATTTTCTTCTTTGGTGTTTTCTTTTTCAGCTTTCTCCGTATTATTGGAATCTTGTTTTTTAGCTGCATCTTCTTGCTCTGTAGTCTTAGCAGATTGATCATTTTGTGTAGTAGTAGAAGTATTTTCATTCGGTGGAGTTTTCGCAGCTTTTTCTGGATTATCATTGACAGATAAAGCAACGTACTCTGAATTGGATAAGACATGATATCCTTTATCTTTGACTAGAGAAATCAATTCTTTCTCAGAAATACCTTCAACAGTCTTTGTATCGCCCTTAAATAATAGATAAGTGGCTAACATAATAATCCCTGCTGTAAGAAGACCAATTGCAAATACTCGTACAGGTTGTTTCATTGTTTTCTCCTTTAATCCCTTTATTTATTTTCCAAATCTTGTGCGAACTCTTCTGTAAGCAATTCCTCTTCCAGGATTTTTATTTTCTTTTTCATTTGATATGTATCCTGCATCGTAGTAATGGAGAACTGCTCTAATTGACTCTCTACTTCTTCCATACGATCATTTAAGAAATAGGACAATGTTAGTAGAACTAGTCCAATCACAATGATGGTAATGATTGCATAGACCATGTAAATACCTCCTTCTTATTCATTATTAGTTATAACATAAATGAGTAGCTAAAAGCCATTACCAATTAAATTTTTTCGACAAAATTAATAGAATAGTCCCGATTTTTGCTGAATTAAAGCAGATTAACAGGTCCTAAGAAATGAAAATAGAAATGGAAATGTGAGTAAAACGACCTGGTGTATAATTTGCTGTTTAAACGATTACACTACTTATTACGTGATAATAAAGAATTTTGGAAGGAGTTACAGCAATGGGTGAATTCAGTCATTTTCGATTTGGCCAAAAAGCACCAAATAATGGTGTATATATCGAAATCGGTGAAACGGGGAGCAGTGTCACCGATCCCAAAATAATAAAATTAAAAGCGGGAGAAAAATTCCCGCAAACAACAAATCATAATCGAGTTTGGACATATGATAAAAACTAGAAGAAATAAGTGAGATACCTCCTGATTTTGGATTTCGGGAGGTATTTTTACATGAATAAAAGCATTTCATTAAGTGCATCTATGAAAAAAGAAGAAAGAAATGAATTTTTAATATAAAGAAAATCCGAATATATAAAGTAATATTCGGGAAGTCATTCGAAATTTCTTCGTTCACTTTTTGGAGAAATAGAATGGGACGGATTGCTCGTTTATCTTTGTAAGTTAAGAAAGTATAAATTCAGTGCAATGACTGCGTTAAGCCAAGTAGTTATTTTGAAATGTTAGATGTATATTGGCAATGCTCCGACTAATTACTTCGCTTTCCGTGGGCACGGCCTCAACTAACTTTGCAAAGAAGAACACGTTGCAAAGTGGATTTTCGGCTCGCGCTAATCCCGCAGGAGTCTACGTAATTAGTCTCCGCTATGAGAAGGTGCAACAATTCTTGTCATAAGTAATAGGTTGACTTTTTTTACAATGGGTAAAGTGAAAATCGTTATCCGTGAGTATAAAAGCAGCTGTGTTACTTCATGCTAGCGTTGTAGAGCCTGATAATAATAATAGCGAAGGGCGGCCACTTCAACTCCTGTGGGAAATGTTTGACCTGAAGATCCACTTTTTTGAGCGGGTTTTGCTAAAAAAGTTAGCTGAAGGACAAACCCCACGGAAAGGGAAGTGGGCAGCCGGAGTGGTGGTCAAGCAGTAGCTATTATTCCATAATAGCTACTAGAGGAAGCGTAGATCTGAGCATGTAGTGATAAGGACTGAGCGAATTTTGCTCAGTTTTTCTTACAGTAAAGCCTGCGGAAACAGCTCAATTCGAAAATCTTCGCTTCTAAGCGTATTGTGGTTAGCAGCATTCGTTGAGGCTGTGTCCGCAGTAAGAGTCCATATGGAAAGATGAACTTATTATTAGTTGATTTTAGATATACTACGTTTAATAATCCAGTCGATAGCTAGATTAGCTTGCCATATTAAATAGCTCTAGCAATTGATTCGATGCCTCTGAGTAAGCTGAGTCCATAATGTTTTCTTTAATTCCTTCAATTAGCTCTACAGCTCCTGGTTGTGTAACGGTAAGAATTTTTACATCACCATTGAACATCTCATTCATCTTATTTTTGGCTTGCTGCAAGTTATCATTAGGATTCTTTTCATTATTATTTTCTACTTCTTCGGTTTCTCCTTTTGAGGATAAGCCTTCTGTACCACTTAAAAGGTCTTTTTGCATATCATCATATTGATGACTAGTCGTTTGTTCGTTATTTCTAGCTAGGATAACTGAATCATCAACAACAAATACCTTAATTCCAGTTATTCCTTCGCTCTTTAAAATAGATTCAAAAAATGAAGAAACACCACCTTCATGAATACCAGAGCTTCCGATCGAACTATATAAATTTTGCCCCATGCCGCTATAGGTAGTTCCTTTTTTATTCGTGGTCCGTGTTTTATCACTTGTCTCACTAGGTATTATATTTGGATTATTTAAGTTTTCCTGATTGGCATGATCGGATACGTTGGCCATATTCATGTCATTCGTATGTTCATCTTCCATCGCACTGTTATCGTTTGCAGTACAAGCAGTAAGTAATGCTGTGATTAGAACTGTGATCAGCAATATTGATAGTTTCCATTTTCTTAACATAAAAGCTTCCCTCCATAATAAATGATTTATAAGTATTATGTCCTGAAATTTTTTATGTATGAGTGGTTATTTTTGGTGACATAATAAGGTCAACTTATAAGGAGGTGAGTCTTTTGGCAGAAGATAATAATAAGGAAAAGATTGATCAAGAGAGTTTATCTCGTAGAAAGTTTCTTAGAAACTCAGGTTTTGCCGTCGGGGGTCTAGCTGTTGGTGGTGTATTAGGCAGTGTTATCCCATGGGGAACCGATGAAAAAGAGCCACAACAGGCTGCTAATGAAACAAAAAATTACAATCATGCGTTAATGAATTTTAATCAAGTAGAATTTCAAACTGTTGAAGCGGCAACAGAACGCATTTTTCCAGAAGATGAAAATGGCCCAGGAGCTCAAGCGTTAGGAGTGGCATTTTATATTGATCATCAATTGGCAGGCTCTTATGGCTTCAACGCAAGGGATTATATGAATCCTCCTTTCTTTCATGGTGAAAAAACCCAAGGTTATCAAGGTAGATTGAAAAGAAGAGAAATTTTCAAGATTGGTATTCGTGAAATGCAAAACTATAGTCATTCGAAATATAAAAAGGGCTTCACGGATTTAACTGCTGATGAACAGGATACGGTGCTAGCAGATTTTGCCGATGATAAGGTGAATATTACGACTGTTTCAGCAAGTGGGTTCTTCAATCTTCTAAGGAGTATGACGTTAGAAGGAGTGTATAGTGATCCTTTATATGGTGGAAATAAAGATATGCAAGGTTGGAAATTAAGAGATTATCCTGGCGATCAAATGAACTATACCCAGGTAATCGAGAGTGAAGAATTTCAGCAAATTGAACCTAGGAGTCTTCGAGACCATATGCAGTAATTAAAATGGTATGAGGTGATATGATGGCTAAAAAACTACCAAAGACAGATGTAGTAATTGTTGGTGTCGGTTGGGGTGGAGGTATTATTGCTTCAGAACTGACAAAACAAGGATTGAAAGTGGTTGGGTTGGAGAAAGGACAGGAAAGAGAAACCGAAGACTATTATATGGCTCATGATGAATTGCGCTATGCAGTTCGTTATGAGTTGATGCAGGATCTTTCTAAAGAAACGATAACATTTAGAGGTAATGAGAAAATGCGAGCATTACCAATGCGTCAGTATGGCTCATTTTTATTCGGAGATGGTGTTGGTGGTGCTGGTGTTCATTGGAATGGACAAACTTTTCGATTTTTGCCGTATGACTTCGAAATACGAAGTAAAACAATTGAACGATATGGGAATGGTAAGATACCAGCTGATATGACGATTCAGGATTGGGGAATTACCTATGATGAAATCGAGCCATACTATGACAAGTTTGAAAAAATGGCTGGTATTTCAGGAGAGGAAAATCCGTTAGGGGGTAAACGCTCGGATAAGTATCCTACCGGGCCAATGCTACATTCTCCGCAAATGAAAATGTTTAAAGAAGCAACAGAAAAGCTAAAATATCATCCGTATACGATCCCTTCTGCCAATTTATCAGAACCGTATAAAAATCCAGATGGTATAAGTAGAGCCGCTTGTCAGTATTGCGCATTTTGTGAACGCTTTGGTTGTGAATATGGAGCAAAAGCTGATCCGGTTGTTACGGTTATACCGGTAGCTAAAAATACGGGTAAATTTGACTTAAGAACCCATTCTTGGGTGAGAAGAGTTTTACATAAGGATGGGCAGGCAACTGGTGTACTATATACAGATTTAACTACCGGTGAAGAAATAGAACAACCAGCTGATATGGTAGTATTAACAAGCTACGTATTTAATAATGTAAAACTCTTACTGAATTCAAAAATTGGTCGCCCGTATGATCCTGCTAGTGGTAAAGGAGTTATCGGAAAAAATTATGCTTATCAGATCATTAAAGGTGCAGCAACAGGGTTTTTCGAAAACAAGAAATTTAATAATTTCGCTGGAGCAGGCGCCTTAGGAATGGTTATCGACGACTTTAATGGGGATAATTTCGACCATTCAAATGTGAATTTTTTACATGGTGGTTATTTGTCTCTAACACAGACTGGAAAAAGACCGATTCAGACCAATCCAATTCCTTCTGATTCAGCAACATGGGGTAAGGAATTTAAGCAAAACTCATTAAAATATATTAATAGGACGTTGTCCATTGGTGCCATGGGTGCCAGCTTACCATATAAACAGCATTATTTGGACTTAGATCCAATGTATAAAGATGCTTTTGGTGACCCTTTAATTCGCATGACTTATGGATTTAGAGACCAAGATAAAGAACTTGCTAAGTTTACCGCAACAAAAGCAAAGGAAATTCTGCAAGAGATGGGTGCTGATAAAATCGATGCGATGGATGAATTGGGACCCTATGATATTACTACCTATCAGTCAACGCATAATACCGGAGGTGCAATTATGGGAGCAGATCCGGAAACATCAGCGGTTAATAATTATTCGCAGATGTGGGATATGGAGAATCTGTTCGTTGTAGGAGCTTCCTCTTTTCCACATAATAGCGGTTATAATCCTACTGATACCGTTGGTGCGTTAGCATATCGTGCTGCAGAAGGAGTGGTTAAATACAGTAAGGATGGTGGACTTCTTACATCTTAATGGGTTGGTTTGATTAGGAAAGAAGGTGCTGTAATTGCTTACAAATATAGGTATACCAGGTTTGATTATTATTCTAATCATTACATTAATTATATTTGGTCCAAGAAAGTTACCTGAGATTGGATCGGCATTAGGAAAGACGTTATCGGAATTTAAAAAGACTACCAGTGACATTATGAGTGATGATGAACAAGCTGAAACCACAAAGCCAAAAGATGTGACAGCAGCAAAAATGAAGAGATCTGACTAAATTGCAAAACGCCCAATTAACAACTATCTTGCTTGCATTTGAAAAAGGATATGAAATTTTTCAATAAGAAAAGGTTGGCTATTCAGAGTAATGGACAACCTTTTTCTTGTTGTCTAGGAAATTAGCCCATGTGATTAAATATGGGAGTGTTGAGCTAGCATCCAGCTCCAGCCAGAAGTCAGGCGACTTCACGAATAGTCCTAATCTAAGCCATTATCGGCTCATAAGCTCACCGTGATTTCTATATCTCCGTTGACTCGCTCTAGGCAACGTTTCTAATCGGGGGCTTGCGCTCTTGTTTTATATATAATATCTCTTGTTATACTTCGTCTAGTTGTGGTTTATTATAGCTATTAGAATAGGCGAATTGATTTTCCAAAACTGATCAAATTCTTAAGGATTTCTAGCTTACTTCTTGATAGTTTCATCAACATCTGATATTATATATAAGTCTGAAATGAATTAATCGCTCGTTTTGAAGCAATTAGGTAAAGTTTGGAGGGAAAATCATGCGCGTTAACATTACTTTAGCTTGTACTGAAACAGGAGATCGTAATTATATTACTACGAAAAACAAACGTACTAATCCTGAACGTATTGAGCTTATGAAATATTGTCCACGTCTTAAAAAACACACTCTACATCGTGAAACAAAATAAATGATTAAAAATAAAACCTTTATCAGCTGATAAGGGTTTTATTTTTAATCATTTGCTGTACTTATTAACTCAAACGGGGGTAATTGATTTGAATAAAGCTCACATTCGGTCAGCAAAGCTTCAGATGCTTAAAGAATTAAATCCAGTAAAGAAACGCGAAATTGAGAATAGCTTATATGCACGACTTATAGCTTCATCGCTCTGGAAAAACGCCAGGGTAATTGGACTAACGGTCTCGCAAGCGTTTGAATGGGATACGAGAAACATTATTGAAACAGCCTGGAGGCAGCAGAAACAAGTTTGTGTACCGAAGTGTTCTCCAGCTGATAAAACGTTAACATTTTATCAAATTAGTTCCTTTGATCAGTTAGAGGTTGTCTATTATGGATTGCTTGAACCTAAGCCAGATGAAACGAAACAAATAGATATAACTGCGATTGAATTGCTATTTGTACCAGGGCTTGTCTTTGATAGGAAAGGTTACCGAATTGGTTTTGGCGGAGGTTACTATGATCGATTTTTAATGAACTATTCCAATCATACGGTTGCACTGTTACATAGTAGTCAATTAGTAGACGCTATACCAAAGGAATCATTTGATATTCCGGTAGACCACTTAATTACAGAAGATACATGGATAAGCAGTTATGACAGAAGAAGGATCGATGAATGAGAGTAGATACATTTGTCAACAATTATTTCGTCCAATACATGAAAATGGACAGAGGCGAATAGAGAATTATACCGTACTTGTTGTTGGGCTAGGGGTGCTTGGTAGTAAACTTTGCAATCATTTGATAGGGTAGGTGCTATCTCACCTGCAGTAGAACAAGTAGCCGCTTTTTAGCTTATTGGTCTATGAAGTATGTTACTGGTAATCACAACTCATTACGAAAAATATCTGGGATAATCTACAACATGATGTGAAATTAGCTTTCAGATCAAATTGTCCAACCTGTCAAAAAAGATTATCCAGCTCTAAAATCAGAAGCGATTGTAAATGAAACGGTTCTCTGCGGTAGAAATATGATTCAAATTAGCTTCATGATTTCATACTGGAAGCTTTAGAAAAAAAGCTAGATCATTTTTTAGATAATGTTACAAGAACGCCTTTTTTTACGCGTAGCTATACAGGAGGATATTCTTTTCACTATTTTCCCAGATGCCCGTATTCTGATAAAAGGGAGTTGCAACAAGCGTCAGGAACATACGTGGTTTGAACAATATATAGTATCGTACATGCATAAAAATAATCAGGTAGATGAAAACTAGAAGTACCATGATAAAAAGAGGTGTATTTATGCGTATTCTGTTTTTATTTGCCGGAATGATAACTGCGGCGAGCTTGCTTTATAAATGGCGCTATCGGATTATGAATACATTATTGGCTATTGGATTTTTAAGAAAAGTTGTGGTAAGTTTATCCATGAACGTGCCAGCAGTTCGTTCGAAAATTATACCGACAATGTTCCAGAAAAATACATCAAATTCTTAATCGGTGAAGAAGTTGTGAATTTTGCAGCTTCTTTTATCATGATAAAAGAAAAATGATGAGGGATTTGGTATGATGGAAGTCTAAGGGGAGGTCGAGGATGTACATAGATAACCAATATAATATATATCAAATCGCTTATCATTACGTAAAGACTTATCAATATGACGTGCTATTTGTAAGTGATCAGGAAGATGAAATATGGCTAGAGAAAAAAGAAGGGAAAAAATCTACAGTCATTCGCTTCCTAGGTCGTGGGTTTGATTGGAAGAACTATTTAAAAAAGGATATTGCAGTTGTTTTTCAAAAAGTTAAAGCAATGAAACGATTGTTGCGAGGTAAAGTTATTCAAATTTATAATGTTTACATATCCGAGCACGAGCCTGTCGATGATTGGGAAATGCTAAAGAAGCCAATGCAGCTAAATGAGAAGCACCCTATTTCCATGAATGTTTATTATTTGTCAGATGAACAGTTTGTGGAAGAGAAAATACGTTTGGAAAAAGATACAGATATAACAATAAATACCGCTGATTCTCAAGAACCTATAGATAAGGAAAGTCAGCTACACAATTATAAAAAGTATTTAAAGAAAAATGTTTTGGATCAAAAAGAGCAAACTCAGGCGGTATTCTCCTTTGGTAAGCCGCTATTTACCTATCTTATTCTTGCAATTTGCATTGGGATGTTTGTATTAGTAGAACTGAACGGTGGAAGTAGTTCCATGCAGCCGTTAATTGATTTTGGTGCAAAGTACAATCCTGCTATCATAGAACAAGGAGAATGGTGGCGCATCATTAGCTCTATGTTTCTTCATATTGGGTTCCTTCATTTACTCATGAATATGCTTGCTGTTTATTATTTAGGAACTTTAGTTGAACGTATATATGGCTCATTTCGATTTTTATGTATCTACTTTCTTGCCGGTATTGGTGGTGGGATAGCGAGTTTTGCCTTTTCTCCAAGTATTGCGGCTGGTGCCTCAGGTGCATTGTTTGGATTGTTCGGAGCATTATTATTCTTTGGATTACATAATCGGAAAATTTTCTTTCAAACAATGGGAACGAATGTTTTAGTTTTAATCGGAATTAATATCGTATTTGGTCTCTTCGTACCGCAAATTGATAATGGGGCGCATTTGGGAGGTTTAGTAGCTGGATTTATTGCATCTGGAATAGTCCATTTACCAAAGCGTAAAGAAACGTTTAAACAAATGATAGCAATTGTGCTATATTGCATTATTGCATATGGTCTTATTCAATTCGGTTATTACAATAATATGAATAATCAAGTTTATCATGTAATGCAAATAGAAGAATTGCTAAAACAAGAAAAGTACGAGGCTATCATTTCCCAAGCTAATCAGGCCTTAGAAAGTGAAGGGAATCTAGAAGCTGCCATCCTGTTTCATAGGTCTTATGCGTATATTGAATTAAATCAAGATCAAAAAGCGATTGAAGATTTAGAGCGAAGTATAGAAATTGATCATAGTTTTCCGGAGGCATATTATAATTTAGCAATTTTATATAAGAATAACGGGAAAGTAGAAAAAGCTAAATCAGCTATTGAAAGCGCGTATCAATTAAACCCTGACAATGATGATTTTATAAGGTTATATGAACAACTTACTGGTAAATCAGCTAACTAATAATGTATGGGTGCTTTCGAGTAGAGGATTCCTTTTTTCAAGAGGGTCATTAACGAGTATCTAAAACTACATAAAGCCTACTCTCACCTCGTTTCTTACATTAGATAATAGGACCTTTGTGAAACTTCAATTCGTGGGGGGAAAACAAAACCCCCACGAATTGAAGTTTCACTTTATTTTCATATTTTATTGAAAAGAATAGTTTTGTATCAGTTTTTCTTTTTTTCCGTTGATTTCATATAGTACAAGTAGATGCTTTTGTTCTTTATCAAATAAAATAATTGGTATATAGCTATTCAGCTCTTCATTGGTGGTATTTACTACGGGTATAACATAATTTTTATACAGTCCCTCCCAAAGTTGTCCAATAATTTTATTCGTTTGCGCTTGTGTCAATGATGGTAATGGCTTTGTGTTGTAATGGACTAAATCCGTAAGCGGTACGCTAAGATAGTTATCTGGATTAATATGGAAATAATGAAATAATTGATGCCAATGATAAAGAAGCTGTTGCTTCGTTGTTCGATCAAGTAAATCTTTCCATTCTTTTTCATAATTGTTATGAGGCTCTTTAAATGAATCAAGTGCTGTTGTCGGTGAATCTATGACATATAAGTAATCGCTAGACATGCGATGAATGCTTTTTATATCATTACTTGAGCGATGTATCTCACCATGATGAAATGAGATAGATTGAAATAAACTGCTATCTTCATGAAATAGTTTTTCCCGTAACTGAATGGTATCTGTATCCTGCGTCCATTTTGTCTTTGCCCCCTTTAATCTTCCGTTATCATATAGCAATGATACATCTTGTCGTAAATAGATCGGCATATTTGTGATAGAATCAGACTCCCATGTAATTTCATAATTATCCTTGCCTTTTTCCGAGAATAGTTGGAGCTGTGTCTCCGATTTAGAGAAGGTTGTATTATTATCAATTGGAAAGTATGTAATGGCAGGAGTAGAGTTCAGTCTGATTAGATATACAACTGCTATTACACATGCTGCTGTGATAATCGTAATAACTAAATGCCATTTGTTCATATGCTTCCCGCCTTTAAACTGCTTGTCTTAGTCCAATATATGAGTATAAGTTTTAATATATGATGGAATTGATGAACTCTTTAACTGGTTTATGCATAGTTATCCTTCCAGTGCTCAAACTATTAGTAATCTAACATGTTGGATAGGTGAGTTTATGGAGAAAGAAAAACAGCCATTATTTAAAGAGTTTAAAAAAAATCGAGCGTATTTAAACGAACGATTAGCGGTTGATAAAAGTTTTGATATGATTCAACGAGATTTAGAATATGTTGGCGTTGAAATGTCACTATTTTTAATTGATGGATTTGCTAAAGACGACATTTTACTATACATCATGAAGTTATTTGCTAAGTTAAGTCCTGAAGATTTGCAACCTGATACGCTTACAAAATTAATAAAAACGTATATCCCCTATGTGGAAGTTGACGAGGTACTTGATTTAAACGAAGCTGCGGATTTGGTTTTAGGTGGGCCAGCGGCGCTAATTGTTGAAGGAATCAATAAAGTAATCATGATTGACGCTAGAACCTATCCAGCACGCTCCCCGCAAGAACCAGATTTGGAGCGAGTTGTAAGAGGATCTAGAGATGGGTATGTTGAAACGATTGTCTTTAACACTGCTCTGACTCGTAGAAGAGTTCGTGATAGATCGCTACGGATGGAATATTTACAATTAGGAAGAAGATCAAAAACAGATATTTGTATTTGTTATCTGGAGGATATTGCTGATAATCGTCGTGTAGAAAATCTAAAGAAAAAGCTAATGAAGATTGATACGGATGGCTTGCCTATGGCTGAAAAGACGATTGAAGAATATATTAGTGGAAGGCATTGGAATCCATATCCTACGATTCGTTATACAGAGCGACCAGATACAGCAGCAGCACATCTATATGAAGGTCATGTCATGGTCATTATAGATGGATCGCCAAGTGTAATGATTACTCCCGCTACGTATTGGCATCATCTACAGCATGCAGAAGAATATAGACAAAAACCTTTAGTGGGCGCATATTTACGATTAGTTCGTTTTATTGCGGTCATAGCATCGATATTCATCTTACCATTATATTATTTGTTTGCGAAGAACTCTGAATTTCTACCAGAGACTCTCCAATATATTGGCCCTGATGAGATAGGCGTTGTACCATTATTAGTACAATTTCTGATAGCTGAGATCGGGATTGATATTTTAAGGATGGCAGCAATCCATACTCCATCCTCCTTAGCAACGGCACTTGGCTTAGTAGCTGCTATTATGATCGGAGAGGTTTCTGTAGAGGTTGGTTGGTTTTCGCACGAAGTCGTACTATATCTAGCTGTAGCTGCGATTGGAACATATGCCACTCCAAGCTATGAATTAAGCTTAGCTAATCGGTTGGTACGCATATTCCTGCTACTATCTTCTGCTTTATTAGGAGGTATTGGATATATTTTAGGAGTTACGTTATGGCTATTATATCTAACAAGGATGAAGGCTTTCCATGTGGCTTATTTTTGGCCATTTATCCCTTTCTCTTACCGTCCATTTCGTGATATATTTCTACGATCACCCATTCCGCTTAAAAATAGGCGACCTGCTTTTTTACACCCCAAAGATCCAGATCGTTAAACGTCTGGATCTTTTTTTATAAGTTAAGAAAGTATAAAATCAGTGCAATGACTGCGTTAAGCCAAGTAGTTATTTTGAAATGTTTGATGTATATTGGGCAATGCTCCGACTAATTACTTCGCTTTCCACGGGCACGGCCCATAGCCGTCAAGTTAAGCAGGATATTTTAAAAACCATAAAGTTATTCGTTATTCTGACATTATAAATGGAATAATTTGGAGGGATTACGTATGGCTAAGCAATATCATTTTGACTCGTTTGTAAAGAGTGTGCACGATATTTTATCTATTTCTGAACTTCGCAATGTTGCTCGGGAATCAGGTTTTGTACAACGATTGAAGAAGATAATGCCGGAAGATTTCTTAAGTATATGTGCCTTCTTACATGAAAAAGTTGGTACGGAGGGGCTAGGACAGCTCTGTGCCTCCCTTTCTCGTGAATCAGAAATATCCATATCTAAACAAGCCTTACATCAACGATTAGACGAGAAAGGAGTGGCTTTTTTAAAACAAGTTTTTATGCAGTTAGCGGAAAAACAACAGATGTTATCGTTACCATCTCCATCTGATTATCCTTTTTCTCGGATCCGTATCTTGGATGGCACATCCTTTCAAGTAAAAAAGAACAACGCGAGTTATTGGGATGGAGTGAAAATACAATTAGAATATGAGCTGTATCAAGGGAATTTTTTGCATACGTTGTTCTATGGACCAAGAGACAGTGATCACGATGCAGCTGAAGAATTGGCAGATACAATAGGAGAAGAGGACCTTATCTTGCGTGACCTCGGCTATTTCTCAGGAGATCACTTTAAAAAAATAGATCGAGCAGGAGCCTATTATATTACTCGTGTTCCTGCCAATATGACCTATTGGACATTGGATGACAAGCAACGAAGAATCCAAATAAAGCCTGAAGAAGATGCCATGCATCTAGCTCCAGGAGAGATACAGGATTATGGGTTCATTCAATTAGGTGTTAAGGGAAAAAATACATTTCATGCCCGTGTAGTCGTACAACGATTAACCGAAGAGCAACAAAAACAGAGAGATACCTATTTAAAAGAAAGAAGACGGAAAGGGGGGCATACCCAATCCGCCAACAAGAAGAATCATATCCAAATTCTTGCTACCAATATAACACAAGAAGAAATGGATGAGCAAACCTTGTATCCTATCTATTCCTTGCGTTGGCAAGTGGAGATTCTCTTTAAAACATGGAAATCGTTATTTGAAATTGATGATGTGCAGGCAATGAATACCGACCGCTTTTACTGTCATTTGTATGGGACTTTCATTCATATTCTTCTTTCTTCGATGATTGCTTTTCAGTGCCGTTACTGCCTTTACGAAAGGTATCAACTAGAAGGGAGTGAGTACAAATGTATCAACCATGCGAGAAACGCAATAGTAGAGACGAAGGGGTATTCACTCTATCACCTTTCTTCTTTGAAAGCTCTCATCGATAATATTTACCAGAACATATACCGGCATGGAAGGAAAGATCATCGTTGTCAGCATAAAAGTCCTTTTGATGTCTTAAACATTGCGTATAAAGTACATTTCCGTGCCGCGTAAGTAAAAGTGTAAAAAAGAAAACAAGTACCCATAAGAGAATACGGACTAAACTGGAAAAATATGTTTATATTTTCATTGCACCGTACTTCTTTTTTATTAGCTTGACGGCTATGGGGCACGGCCTCAACTAACTTTGCAAAGAAGAACACGTTGCAAAGTGGATTTTCGGCTCGCGCAATTCCCGCAGGAGTCTACGTAATTCGTCTCCGCTATGAGAAGGTGCAACAATTCTTGTCATAAGTAATAGGTTGACTTTTTTTACAATGGGTAAAGTAAAAATCGCTATCCGTGAGTATAAAAGCAGCTGTGTTACTTCATGCTAGCGTTGTAGAGCCTGATAATAGCGAAGGCCGGCCACTTCAACTCCTGTGGGAAATGTTTGACCTGAAGATCCACTTTTTTGAGCGGGTTTTGCTAAAAAAGTTAGCTGAAGGACAAACCCCACGGAAAGGGAAGTGGGCAGCCGGAGTGGTGGTCAAGTAAGCAGTAGCTATTATTCCATAATAGCTACTAGAGGAAGCGTAAATTTGAGCATTTAGTGATAAGGACTGAGCAAATTTTTGCTCCGTTTTTCTTATGTTTTTAAAGATACGTCTAAGTTCGTATTTCTATTTAATACGTACATTTAGTATACTAGTAATGGTGATGAATTTAATGGAATCAATCTATGATATACAGCAGCTTTTGAAAAAATATGGTACATTTATTTATACGGGTAATCGCATCGGAGATTTAGAAATAATGGCAATGGAATTGGATGAACTATATAAACTTCAATTCATTCGAAATGATGATTATTTGCAAGCAAAATTACTTCTACGAAAAGAGATAGAAGCATTGCGTAAAAATTAAGGGGGAGTTATGCATGAATCAAATTATTATTGGAGTAGACGTTGGCGGAACAACAGCAAAACTTGGTTTTATCAATAATCAAGGAGATATCCTTAGAAAATGGGAGATACCTACAATTACCGAAAATGAGGGTATTCAAATTGTAGACGATATTTGGAACTCGATTGAAAGACAATTATCACATGATCAATATACGAACGATCAGGTGCTTGGGATCGGTGTAGGTGCACCTGGATTTATTGAAGATGAAACAGGTTTTGTTTATGAGGCAGTTAATATCGGATGGAAAAATTATGATCTAGGTAATCAATTAAAGCAACGATCAAACTTACCAGTATTTGTAGAGAATGATGCCAATATTGCTGTGCTGGGTGAAAATTGGAAAGGTGCTGGGAACCAAGCTAGAAATCTAGTAGCTATAACGCTGGGTACCGGTGTTGGTGGTGGTATTATCACGAACGGACAAATAGTAAACGGTGAAGCGGGAATCGGTGGAGAAATCGGACATATTACAATTGATATAGATGGTTATACCTGTAATTGTGGTAGAATAGGCTGTTTAGAAACGATTGTTTCAGCGACTGGAATTGTAAGGCAAGCAATGGAAAAGGCTGAAAATCAGTCAGGTTTACTTGCTACATACATTTCCGAGCATGGTTCTATTACTGCAAAAGATGTTTTTCAGTTTGCTGCTGCTGGTGATAAGTCCGCTCGAGAAATTGTGAAAAATACCGCAGACGTACTAGGAATGGCAATTTCTAATATAGGCACCATTGTAAACCCTGCTAAAGTTTTAATTGGTGGCGGAGTATCTAAAGCTGGAGAAGCATTTCTTTATGATATACGTGAGTCATTTGATAAATATGCTTTGTCCCGGGTTAGTGAAAATTGTGAATTAAAGCTTGCTCAATTAGGGAACGATGCTGGTATCATTGGAGCAGCATTTTTAGTTAAACAGAAGATCGAACACATCACATTCACCAATTAGCTGTCACTAGTTCAATGGAAGATGTAAAAAAAATCGCATTCTATGAAACTTTTATTTCATTGATTTCGTCATATACGATAATTGGGTTTACATTCGATTAACAAATATTTACTTTTGGTTTATAATATCTTTCAACAGGGAAATGAAATCAAGAATAAATCTGTTTGATATTGGTTGAAAAGTAAGAAAAATATAAAAATCAAAAGGGATAGCAGGAGGATAAGTTTATGGAGTTGAAACGGCTAAAAATACCCCTATTTATAGTAGCTACTGTACTATTTGGTATTAAAACGTACATTGTGTACCGGTTTGTGTTTTCGATTGATCTCGAAAATTCTATGCAAGAGTTAATCTTGTTTATAAACCCTTTTGTTTCAGCGTTCTTAGTTTTTGCTTTAAGTGTTTGGATAAGAAAACAGAGCAGACAAATGAAGTTCTTAAGATATACTGCTTTAATTGGTACAATCATCCTATTTGCTAATCTAGTTTTTTATCGTTCCTTTACGGATTTTATTACCATACCCCAATTATTTCAAGGAAGTAATGCCGCTGATTTGACGGAAAGCATACTGTCGCTTGTTAAGCCGTATGACATACTTCTATTCGTAGATGTAGCAATCATCTGGTATTTAAGTAGAAAACATATGGAACGTATGACCGTTTTTTATCCGAGAAGTGGTAAAGTCTTTACATTAGCCATGTCCTTTGTATTATTGGCTGGTAATTTCTTTTTGGCAGAGATGGAGCGGCCGCAATTATTTACACGTGCCTTCGATCGGGAATATTTAGTGAAAAATATAGGTCTGTTTAATTACCATGTTTATGATATTGCAACACATACTAAAGCGAAGACACAACGAGTGTTTGCAGATGGTAATGAGATTCCAGATATTAAAGCTTATATTGAAGAGAATGTGAAAACAAAAGAAAAATCAAATTTGTTTGGAGTAGCTAAAGATAAGAATGTTATATTCATTAATGCAGAATCTATTCAAAGCTTTGTAATAAATAATGAAGTAAATGGACAGGAAATTACGCCTTTCTTAAATAGTTTAACAGAGGATGAAGATACGTACTATTTTGAGAATTTTTATCACCAAACAGAACAAGGGAAAACATCCGATTCAGAATTTATTGTTGAAAATTCTCTATATCCACTTTCTCGTGGAGCTGTTTTCTTTACACATGCGCAGAATGAATACCATGCTATGCCAGAAATATTGAAAACAGAAGGGTATTACTCGAGTGTTCTGCACGCTAATAACAAGAGCTTTTGGAATCGTGATCAAATGTATCAGAGCTTTGGAATTGATCACTTCTATGGGGAAGAAGCATATGAAGTTTCTGAAGAAAATTCAATCGGCTGGGGACTTAAAGATAAACCATTCTTTGAGCAGTCCATTAAATACCTTCAGTCAATGGAAGAACCATTTTACACAAAGCTAATCACATTGACGAATCATTTCCCATTTGATTTGGATGAAACAGATAAATCCATTGAACCGTACGATTCCAATTCAAATACTTTAAATAATTTCTTTCCAACAGTAAGATATATGGATGAAGCAATTGAGCAGTTTTTCGATCAACTAAAAGATGCTGGACTATATGAAGACTCCATTATTATCATCATGGGTGATCACTACGGAATTAGTGCCAACCATAATCGAGCAATGAGTATGTATTTAGATAAGGAAGAAATCACACCATATGATCATGTACAGTTACAAAGAGTTCCGTTCTTTATTCATATTCCTGGCCATGGTCAAGGTGAAGTGAAATCAGAAGTTTCTGGTCAAATTGATGTGAAGCCAACATTGTTGAGCTTGTTAGGTGTTGAAAATAAAAATGACTTACATTTTGGTAATGACTTATTTAGTGATGAAAGAAAAGGTTACATTGCTTTAAGAAACGGTAATTTTATTAGTGATGATTATATCTTTGCAAGTGACACTTGTTATAATCGAGAAACTGGAGAACCAGTAGAAATAGATCAAAAGGAAGAAGCTACGGATCAAAACGTTGAGAGTGCCTGTGATCCAATTAGCAAAAGAGTAGATAAAGAATTAGGTTACTCAGATGATTTAATTTATGGAGATCTTTTCCGATTTGTTGAGTTTACCGATCAAAAATAATAGTAAAATGAAGTAACAGTTTAAGTTAATTCATCTTTTTGGATGAAACAAGATGATTAAGAAGGATATTCCCCTTGAAGTAATAACCAGATTAAGAAAATAAATAATCTGCTTTACTTTGAGGGGAGTTTTTTAATTGATGTTTTTTAAACCACAGGCTCTGCCTGTGTGAGAATTAAACTTGTAGAGTTGTAACAGAAAAATCTCCTTTCGATATAATAGAGTTGGCCGTCAAACCGACTCTATATATAGAAAGGAGATCTACTCATGTCGAGTGACAATAGTTTATCACACACCCGATGGAATTGTAAGTATCACATAGTCTTTATACCCAAGTACAGAAGGAAAGAAATTTATGGCAAGTTCAGAAGAGACATCGGGGTGATCTTAAGACGTTTATGTGAGATGAAAGATGTAGAAATTATTGAGGCTCATGCCATGACTGACCACATCCATATGCTGGTTAAAATACCACCAAAAATGTCAGTGTCTTACTTTATGGGCTACTTAAAAGGTAAAAGCTCTTTAATGATCCATGATAGACATGCCAACTTAAAATACAATCATGGAAACCGCACATTTTGGGCTAAAGGTTACTATGTCAGTACAGTAGGGCTCAATCAAAAAACTGTGGCAAAATACATTCGTGAACAAGAATCGGAGGATAGACTACGAGACAACATGAGTAAACGTGAATACGTCGATCCATTTAAAAATAGGTAGGAAGATAAACGGTTGACGGTCAATTCAGAAGCCCCTTTAGGGGTCTCGTTGGTAAAGTGCCCTTATAGGGCGAAACTAAAACCGCCCGTTTTACGGGCGGATAGTTATTAGGGAAAAATGAAGGGCTGGCAGCATCCAAGCCGTTAGATAGAAAGAAAGTAGAGAAATGATTAATCCAAAAATAAAAAGCTGACGTTGTGCTTTCGTCAGCTTTTTAACAGGAGATATTGTGTATTCATTAGCCTTTAATTTCTGAAATAATGGTTGCGATTGCAAAAAATCCAAATGCTAAAGCTGTAATTGCTGAAAATCCTAATGCGAAAATATTTTTGTATTTCAATTGACGAATTACAGATACAATCGCAAGTAAAGCTACAGCCAGAAATAAAACTGCTAAGACAATATGCATGAGACTTATCCTCCTTGTTTGCTTCCTAACTTGTCATTTGTTGCTATAGGAAATTCATTTGTATTATTATGTAACTAGTCCAGTTATAATATTTATTTTATAGTATTATATGCCGTTTGTCGAGGCAAAACGTAGAAAACATTTTCATTATAAGGTTAGGGAGGAATTTTGTTGGATATTGAAAGAATGTCTTTAGGACCATTGGGTACGAATTGTTATCTTGTATATGATAATCAACAAGCTTTGATCATTGATCCAGGTGGAGAATCAGCAAAAATTATTCATTTTTTATCGGAGAAAAATATCGAGCCATTAGCAATTCTCTTAACACATGGGCACTTTGATCATATTGGAGCAGTTGATGACTTACGTAAATATTATAAGGTCGAAGTTTACATACACAAACTGGAAGCTTCCTGGCTTGAGGATCCTCAAGCAAACGGATCATTGTACTTTATGCAAAGGGGAATTCTTACAAGTAGACCGGATCGATTATTGCATCCAGGAAAGATGGCTATCGGTAATTTCCATTTTGATGTGATCCATACGCCTGGACATTCACCAGGAAGTGTAACTTTTATCTTTTCTAATGCAAAGTTTATTGTCAGTGGTGATGTTTTATTTAATGAAGGAATAGGGAGAACAGACCTTCCTGGTGGAGATATGAAGCAATTAGAAGATAGTATTATAAATCAATTATATCGATTAGATGAATCTTTGGTTGTATACCCAGGGCATGGTCCAAAAACTAGTCTTATTCATGAGAAAAAGCATAATCCTTTCTTTTCAATCTAAGTATTAGAGTAACACCAATCGATTTATTGTAATAATGGATAATTAGAAACACTCGGGTATAACCAAATTTTTATCCTTTCTTATCTTTGAACAAAAGCGCAAGCGCCCGAATTAGAAACGTAGCGACTGGAGCGAGTTAACGGAGATAAAGGAAACACGGTGAGCTTGCGAGCCAACGATGACTTAGATGAGGGCGATTTGTGAATTCGCCTCGTTTCTAGGTGCTGGAGCTGGACGCGGCTAAACACGCCCATAAGTATCTACATGGATAAATTTTTTCATTTCCTGAATTACGAAAAAACCCTTCTTATTACAAGAAGGGTTTTTGGGGGATGTGCTCTGCTCTTTAAAAATAGGGATATAAGTTAAGCTACTAGTAATACTATATAGGGATAAAAACGACATGTCAATAGAATATCAAAAAAATAACTTGAATTTAAGATATTTAAGAGCTGTATCGCAATACACTTTGAAAAAAAGAACAAAAGCGGAAGCGCCCAATTAGAAACGTAGTGACTGGAACGAGTCAACGGAGATAAAGGAATCATGTTGCTCTTGCAAGCCAATGATGACTTAGATTAGAGTGATTCTTGTAATCGCTTAGCTTTCTGGAAGCCGGTCACCACGCCCATAATTTTCCACATGGGCAAATTTTTTCATTTATAAAACTAAAAAGAAAGAGTCTCTGCTTAAATCTAAGCAGAGACTCTTTCTTTTTAATGTCCGAAACCAGGTACGAGTATAAATTCTGAATACCATGTAAAACCAATAAAAAATATAGTACAATAAGCTCCGAATAAATACATATACATGCGTTCAGATAGTTTTAAATAACTTACTGCTAGGAAAAAGGCTGTTTGTACAAGGAAAAGAAGTGCAGTTTTTTGCATATCTCCTATGTAGAACATGACTGTAAATATCCCTGTCCAAAAAGCAAGCACACGAAACATACGATCCATGCTTTCCCCTCCTTTTGGTAACCTTATCATTGTTATTATAAACGAGTATTTAGATCTTGTAAACGAAATGTGATGAACAAATATTGATGAAAAAAGGAAAATATCATTTTAGTCATGATGTTACATTCTATAGGGTATCCCTTGTCATATTTATTTATTCAGAAATTCATTGGTGATGTCTAAATAACCAAAAATATGAAATGTGAATGGAGTAACTGTTGTGGCGGAAAAAAGGACCTTATACTTTCCGGTTGCAAGTAATGTGACTACTACTGAAATGTTACCTTCTGGTAGATGATATAAATTCCTTTTTAGGTCTTTGTCCTTGAGCAGATCTTTCTTTAATTTTTCCCTCGTTATTTGAATTAATGATTCCATTTTTACTTGCTCTAGTTGATGAGCAGTCATTTGTTTATTGTTTTGATAAAGCTGGATATTCGTAATGGTTGCTATTAATACTAACGCGATCGTAAACATGACCATAGGTAACATAAATCCTTTTTCGTTATTCGTATAAGATAATATCTTTTTCAAACGTATCTCCTTCCGTGGATGTAATAATTATTTGGAATCCATAAGATAGTGGGGCTAAAGAGAAGTCTTTAACACCACGTACGTATATTTCATGTCCCAATCCATTAACTTGTCTACGAATGAGCTCTTGATATAACTCAAAAGATACGGTAGCTCCGTTACTCTCGAGCAACAGTTTATTAGCAACAATTCGAAAATCTGTTGCTTGCATCACTTCATTTCTTAAATGCTGAAAAAACTGTTGAATTGACAGTTCATGGATATCCGATTGATTACTGATACTCTTTAACAAATAACTTAGAAAAGGCAAACTTATTACTAAGATAGTAACCATGATAAGTGTAGTGATAAAACTAAACCCAGATTGTTTATGTTGGCTGTCCGTATAAACAAAACTTCTCTTTCCTTTTTTTGGCATTTTCCCATTGAGCACATCCCTTCACGTATTTACTTAAAACCTGAAATGAATACTTTACATGGCTATTAGCTATCACTTTGGTGTAGTTGACTTCTTGTTTATCCTTCTCTTCCCATAGAAAGGGCTGTAAGCTATCATGTAAATCATTTGCTATTAACCTGCGCGTACTTAAGACCTCTCTTTCCGTTTGCATAATAGATAGTATAGGAACCAATGTTAATACTGCACTAAAAAGAATAGCGGCAGAGATAATTACTTCAATTAGAGTAAATCCGTTCATTTTTTTCAATTCGATACCTTCCTTTACCAAAAGGGAAAACAATTTTGTATCTGGCTGTAGGGGAATAGATATAAAAAGTTCTTGGGTTTTTAATACTTCCATTTATATCAAATTCAATAATTGGATTAATGAAATAATCGATATGCCAGCCTTCAGGTAGGTTTCTGTCCGGAATAATTTTACGGTTAGACCTAAGCGCATAATATTTATTTTCATTAAGAATAAGTTGGATTCTATTCGTAGTTAGAGAAGACATATGTTGAATTGTCATTATGTCAGACTCTAACGTTTGAAATAATGCGTTTTCCTTCATTTTTTCTAAAGCATATACGATTGGAGGAACACTGAGCCCGACCATTATCATCAGCATACTTAGTACAACCAACATTTCGGTGAGCGTAAAGCCTTTCGTATCATGTAGCCGGGACACTGACTTTTCCAGTCTCTCTATTATAGTTTAAAGGTGTTTTATTACTGCAGCTCTTCTGTTCTTCCTTTATATACTTTGGAACCATCGCATCTAAGCTTGTAGGATATATTCCTGATTCAGCATAAACAGTATCTACTTGTGCTTGAACTACAGCTACAAGAGCTTTACAACCTTTGCTATTTACATCTTTACTTTTCTCACTAAGATTTGGAACAATAAGTATGATTAATACGGAGATAATCATTAAAACGATTAGCATTTCAATTAAAGTAAAACCTTTATTATCAGATGGCATAAAGTATCCTCCTTATATTGATTTGATGAGTTGAAACATAGGTAGCATTAAAGTGATATAGATAAATAAAATAAAACTGGCAACAATGATGAAGAAAATAGGTTGAATATACGTAATAATTTGAAGCATCTTCCGTTGAAACTCCTCCATTAGAATTTGTGCGTATATACTTAAATCTTTTTCTAATGTTTCTGTATTGCTATTTTTTTGAAAAATATTGGTTAGTTTTTTCTCTAGAAAAGTAAATTGGGATAATAGAGTAGGTAACTGCATACCTTTAGCTAATTGTTCTTTCATTAAATTTGCATAGTAGCAAATAATTGGTTGTTTATCTTGATTATTCATTTGAATTAGAATGTCTTTAAAGGAAATACCAGTTTTAATTAATGAACTGAATTGATTAGCAAAAAGAAAGGATGTTTGTAGTTTTAAATAGGTACGGAAAAGAGGGAGACGATTGTATAATTTTATTTGATTTTCAATGGAGATACGAGGTTTATAAAACTTCCAAAAAATAGAAAAAGTGAGGGCTGCGATGATACTCAGAAAGAAAATAATTCCTAACCAATCTAAGATTAGCATAGCTAGGACAATTGATGCTGACGATCCCGGACTTGATTCATATAAATCGAGAAATGATGGAAGTACGGATTGCTTCAATATAAACAATAGAGGGATAAAGATACAACATAAAATAAGTGGATATCGAATGATCTGTTGGAACTTCTGAATGTATTGCAATCGATACTCGTACATATCTATACATTTAGATAAATTATCCTCTAGATTTTGATTAGAACGTGCAAATAGGAGGTAACTCGTTATGGAGGGATGGAAGGAAACAAGTTGCATAGCTTCTTCCATGGAATAACCATTTTCTAATGCCTGCTTAATTTGTTTGGCGGCACATTCCAGTTCGTTGTCCCAAGCTATTACTGTTAGTGCATCAATTAACGAATAACCATTTATACGTAAGCGATGAAGCCTTTTAAGAAATCGCAATTGGGTATCAGGTGTCATTGTTTTCTTGTGTTTGTTGATAATATGTTTCAGAAATGTATCCATAAGCTAAAGCCTTCCTTCGTAAGTGATCAAAGGTTTGATAACCAGTTAAACGATTGAATTCCTTTCCTTTTATGTGTTTTTCTAATAAGGTTCCATCGAGTAATTCTAAGATTGCTCCTCGACGATTTGCGTGTTTTATAGTGGAGATTGGAATAAGTTGGATGGAAGCAATTGCAATTAAGGATTGAATTAAATCAGCAGTGGTTAATCCAAATTCCTTTAATCGAAAAATTGTCCCTAGACCATGGGTTGCATGGATAGTACTTAATACTAAATGACCAGACAACGATGCTTCTAAAGCAAAATGTGCCGTACCAGCATCTCGAATTTCACCAACCATAATAATGTCAGGGTCGTGACGAAGCGCTGCTTTAAATCCCGACTGATACGTAATTCCGGCTTTTTCATTCAGCTGAACTTGCAAAATATCTTCCAGTTCTTTTTCAATAGGGTCCTCTAACGTGATGGCTTGGAAAGGTTTATCCTTTAGAATGGAGGATAATATGGCATATAGGGTAGTGGTCTTCCCACTGCCTGTCGGACCTGTTATTAGAATTAGTCCAGAACGTTTGGTAATCCACCTCATCATGTGTTTCAATTGTTTTGGAAATAGAAATAGTTGATCAATTGGAAGGGTTTCTTCTTGAGGGAGAATTCTTATTGCTAGACTTTCGGTACCTTTAACGGGAAGTGTAGATAATCGTAGGGAATAGACGAGTGATTCTAAATAAAACTTAATGGTGCCATTTTGTGGTCTCCGAAGTTCACCGATATCCATTGATGAGTTAAATTTAAAGTAGGTAAGCAATAATTGATAGGTAGAAGCAGGTATGGATTTAAAAAATTGACGTTTACCTTGTATTCGAAAATAAATCGTCGCTTTTTCAGCTGATGGAGAAAAATGAATATCAGATGCTTCCATGATAATCGCATGATGAAGTATTTGTTCTGATAGCGCTACAGCAGGGTTCACAAACTTTCTCACCTCCTCTTGAATTCACAGTTAAGTAATTGATTCGACAATTATCTCGTATATCCTTCTTTTTTTTACTGTTTTTTATTTTTCTAAGAATATTGATAAATGGATTGGAAAAACTAAAAGTACCTACATCTATGAAGGGAAGGTTATATGTCAACGAAAGATTATGTTAAATTTGTAACAGAACAAGTAGTGACGTATATGGATACGCCCGCTACGGAGAGAAAGAAACGAAAAATGAAACCGCAAAGTTATGACCCTATATATGGAAACCGTTGGTTAGGCGTCATTCCATTTGCTCTTCGAATTATGGTAAAGAAAAGAAATAAGCAGGCGTAACCTGAGCCTGCTTACACTATTTCAGAAGTTAAATAAAATAGACCTCCATTTATAACCTGATATGTGATTCTTGGCTGATACCTTTCATTAATTTCCTTTATTTCTTTTTCCATTTGCTCATTATCGTTATCGGATGTATAAAAATATTTTAGTAATTCTATTTCTGTTTGCAACTCCTCCAAAGCTTCGGAAGCCCACTCATGGTTTTGATTCTCTATATACTGATCAACAACTGCTTCTATTCTTCGATATCCACTCTTTAATTTAACAAGTGGTGATAGCGTATAACAAAAATCAGAAATAGTTGTATGCAATGGGATTGAATCTAATATCTTCATCATATCCGACTTCATCGTTCCATTAATTAGGTTTAATCCAATGGAGAAAAGCTCATCTCTTTTATACTTTCCTCTATAACTTACTTTAATGTTTGTTACTAACCAAGGGTAAAGAGCTGTATTTACCGTTGGATTAACTTTTTGGAATAATTTGGTATATTTCTCTTGCTGTTGTAAATAACCAATGATTTGTTGCAATCTTGGACTACCAAAATGAATCCATTCTCCTTCATCGTCACGTTTATTTGGATTCGTTATTAACGTTAATTGCATTGGTTCACCAGAGTGTCCCATTTTCTTCATGTAATGCCAATAGAACGGTCGATTCATCAAAGCTCGGTCCATTTCTTCTGTTAGTTGTATGGTTAGAACACCATCCTGATCGAGGAGTAGTGAGCAATGATGGGCAGTGAAAAAAGATTTTAAGAAGTTATTTAAGTCAGGTATTGCCATAATATTGTTCCTCCTCATAGTTAGTATCATGGGTTTGCTGGATTATTGCTGAAAGATTATTTAGCTTAACCTTAGCCTCTCCAGTTGTTGTTGACTCAGAATAAATTTCCTGTAATTCATGCTCAATGTCAGGTATAGCCAGTTCAGCCAAAATATCATCTAAGTGTCCAATTACTTGCTCAAAAAGATTTATTTTTTCATATAAAAGTTTCATAATATGCTCTTCAACCGTATCCTTAAGTGCAAAATTATAAATATGCACATCTTTATTCTGACCATATCTATGAATTCGGCCAATACGTTGCTCTAGTCGCATTGGGTTCCATGGTAGGTCGTAATTTATCATATAGTTACAAAATTGTAGGTTAATTCCTTCTCCTCCTGCTTCCGTAGCAATTAATACTTGTGCATGGTCCCGAAAAAGTTGTCGCATCCAATCTTTTTTCCCACGTTTAAATCCTCCTCTAAAAGGTACAGAGGAAATACCATTCTGTTGTAAATACCATTGTAAATAAAGTTGAGTTGCTCGGTACTCGGTAAAGATAATTATTTTTTCATTGCCGATTTCCTTTATAAGTTCAACAGCTTTTTCGGCCTTCTTATGGTTTGGTAGTTGTTCAATTGCCTCTGTTATCCGTTGAAAACCTTCTAGGTCAGGTTGTTCCGCTAGCATTTTCTTTAAGGATAAATAACAGGCCTCCCTTGAAGAACAGAATTCTCGAAGGAACGTAATTTTTGAAAAGGAAGGGAGGTATACCGAACTATCTTCCAGACTTTCATACACCTCTTTTTCCTCTTTTGAGAATTCGGCCCAAATCGTTTCGATATTTCGTTTGATTTGATTTAATCCAGTGTCCTTACGCGTGTTTCTAACCATTACTTTTTGAACAAGCTGCTTTAAATACATGTCCTGTTTCATATTTTTGCGATCTTTACCATAGCTCTTTAAGAACGTATCGTAATTACCTAAATGACCCGGTTTTAAAATGGAGACAAGGTTAAATATTTCTACAAGTTGATTTTGTACAGGTGTGGCAGTAAGTAATAGACAATATTTTTTCTTCAAAGAACGTACGAAGGCAAAATTCTTAGTTTTATGGTTCTTTAATTTATGCGCTTCATCTACCAGAACAAAATCATAGTCTAAATTTAATATAGTATCCCGATGTGGAGACCTTTTTGCAGTATCCATAGAAGAAATGATAATGTTCCCTTGTTCCCAGCTCATATTCTTACGATAAGCAACTGCTGGTATGTAGAACTTTTCATTTAATTCCTTTTCCCATTGGTTCACTAATGAAGCGGGGACAAGAATTAATGCTTTGTTAACTAGTCCACGTATCATGTACTCTTTTAAAATAAGGCCTGCTTCAATTGTTTTACCTAATCCCACTTCATCAGCTAAAATTGCACGGCCATTCATTTGTTCAATTACTTGTTCTGCAGAGCTTATTTGATGGTTTAAAAAATCTACATGTGGCAAAAACTCCAGTGCACGTAATCCTTTAAAGCTTGGGGTCATTGTCGTTTTCTCTGCGTGAAAAGCCATGGAGAAAAGCTCCCATGAGGAAATAGGTTCATTCATTTCTAACCGATTTTCAAGTTCATTAATAAATGTTGAATCTTTCTCTATGTGAATGGATTTCATCATATACTTCCTTTTTACTAAGATTATTTAGAATAGCTATTTTATCTTTTTTAATATGTGATATAATAATTCACAGTAAAATAGATTTTTCATTGGTATTGTTACATAGTATAACCAACTCTACATTTTTTCATAAAAGCGAATGAATACAAGGGGAGAGCTTACAAAGAGGGGAAAGGTTATTTCTTCTATGTAACGCCGAAGGAGCAAGCCGAAGCGAATCTCTCAGGCAAAAAGACTCTTGTAGGACGCAACTCTGGAGAGTGTTTACCAGTATACCTGTGTAAACCACCCACGAAGCAAGTACGAACTATTCTACGAATTCGTATGCAACTTTCTGGTAGAAGGACAGAGATTTCATTGTAATACAATGAAATCTCTATTTTTTTGAAATTTGAAATTACAGACTATTATGATTGCTAAGGGAGTGGAGGGAATGAGTGAGTTAAAACGAACACCGTTGTTTTCGGCATATGAGAAATATGGTGCGAAGACAATTGATTTTGGTGGATGGGATTTACCGGTACAATTTACAGGTATTAAGCATGAGCATGAAGCTACAAGAACAAAGGCTGGATTATTTGACGTTTCCCATATGGGAGAGATTACGGTAAAAGGTCCAAAAAGCTTAGATTTTCTACAGAAAATGGTTACAAACGATGTTGGCAAATTAACACCTAATCGAGCTCAATATACCCTTATGTGTTATGAGGATGGCGGAACTGTGGATGATTTCCTTATTTATATGCTTGATGAGGATGATTATTTACTTGTTGTAAACGCTGCAAATACAGATAAAGATTACCAATGGTTAGTAAGTCATAATACATTTAGTGATTCCGAAATAACGATTGAAGATGTTTCCAATGAGATTGTTCAGCTAGCATTACAAGGACCATATGCTGAAGAAATTCTGCAAACGGTAACGGAAACGGATCTATCCGATATTCGTTTTTTCCGATTTCAACAAGCTGTTCAGCTAGGGCAATTAAATGATATTGCGCTCGTCTCACGTACAGGTTATACCGGCGAAGATGGATTTGAAATTTATATCTCTGCTAAAAGTGGTATTGCACTGTGGGAGCTGATTCTTCAAGCTGGTAAAAATAAAGGACTTGAACCAATTGGGCTAGGTGCAAGAGATACGTTACGCTTTGAAGCTAATCTACCTTTATATGGACAAGAAATTTCAAAAGAAATTAGTCCAATAGAAGCGGGTCTTTCTTTTGCGGTAAAGGTGAATAAGCAAGCAGATTTTATTGGAAAACAAGCTTTGCGGTACCAAGTTGAAAATGGAGTAGAGCGAAAGCTAGTAGGTATTGAGATGGTGGATAAGGGAATTCCACGAACAGGCTATGAAATTTATCATAATGATGACTATGCAGGATTTGTCACTTCTGGAACACAAGCTCCTACACTGCAAAAAAATATCGGTCTAGCACTTATTCGAACAGAACTAGCAAATGAGGGTGTGGAATTAACCGTACAGGTAAGAAAAAGAAAATTGTTGGCGAAGGTTGTAAAAACGCCATTTTATAAAAGAGAAAAATAGGGGGAAACAAGATGGAATTTCGTTATTTGCCTATGACAGATGGAGATAAGCAAGAAATGTTAAATACCATTGGAATTGATAGTACGGAAGAACTTTTTTCTGATATACCAGAGAATGTTCGCTTCAATAACGAATTAAACTTAAAGAAGCCTGCGAATGAATATAAGCTTAAAAAAGAACTTGCAGATATGGCAGCTAAAAACGCCAATTTAAAACAAAACCGTTCGTTTCTAGGAGCTGGTGTCTATGATCATTTTATTCCTTCCGTCGTTGATCATGTGATCTCAAGATCAGAGTTCTATACCGCTTACACTCCTTATCAGCCAGAAATATCACAGGGTGAGCTACAAGCAATTTTTGAATTCCAAACGATGATTTCTGAACTTACAGGAATGCCTGTAGCTAACTCTTCTATGTATGATGGGGGTACTTCTTTAGCCGAAGCTGTTAATCTAAGTGCTGCACAAACGAAAAGAAAAAAAATCCTTGTGTCTAAAGCTGTTCATCCACAAAGTCGTGCGGTTATCGAAACATATGCTAAGGGTCCCGGATTAGAAATTGTAGAAATTGACTTACAGGATGGGAAAACGGATGTCAATCAATTAAGCGATGCGATAGATGACGAGACAGCAAGTATTGTTGTGCAATACCCTAATTTCCTTGGGCAACTTGAGCCAATGGAGGAAATTCAAACATTGTTAGAATCGAAAAAGAAGACAATGTTTATCGTTTCAAGTAATCCGCTTGCTTTAGGCTACTTGACTCCTCCCGCAGCGTTTGGTGCTGACATTGTTGTAGGAGATACACAGGTGTTTGGTATACCTGCACAATTTGGCGGACCTCATTGTGGTTATTTTGCTACTACCAAAAAATTAATGCGAAAAGTACCTGGTCGATTAGTTGGTCAAACAACAGATGAAGACGGCGTTAGAGGGTTTGTCCTTACCCTACAGGCAAGAGAGCAACATATTCGCAGAGACAAGGCTACTTCTAATATTTGCTCCAATCAAGCACTAAATGCATTAGCTAGCTCAGTGGCAATGAGTTCCATTGGCAAGCATGGGTTACGTAAAATGGCGGCTATTAATATGAAAAAAGCTCGTTACGCCAAACAAGTACTGCAGCAAGCAGGAGTCACTGTTGCCTATGAGGGTGCGTTTTTCAATGAATTCGTAGTAAAATTAAATAAGCCAGCAGCTAGTATAAATGATCGCCTCTTGGAAAAAGGATTTATTGGTGGTTATGATCTTGAAAAAGATTATCCTGGATTAACAGGATATATGCTAGTAGCTGTTACAGAAATACGTACGAAAGAAGAGATTGACCAGTTTGCAAAAGAATTGAGGGATATCAATGGCTAATCAGGATTTTCCACTTATATTTGAACGTAGTAAACTAGGCAGAACGAGCTACAGTCTACCAGAATTGGATGTGCCAGATGTTGATTTGAATGCAGAGTTAGGTAATAAATACATCCGTACAGAAGCTCCGGAATTACCGGAGGTAAGTGAATTAGATATAATGAGACATTACACGGGGCTATCCAATCGTAATTATGGTGTTGATTCAGGATTTTATCCTCTAGGATCTTGTACAATGAAATATAATCCAAAAATAAATGAAGATGTGGCCAGAATGGATGGATTCAGTCATATACATCCTGATCAGCCAGAAAAAAGTGTTCAGGGTGCAATGGAGATGATGTATGATCTACAGAGTGCCTTACGAGAAATTACTGGAATGCATGAAGTCTCCTTACAATCAGCAGCTGGAGCACATGGAGAGTGGACTGCTTTAATGATGATCCGTGCATTTCATGAGGCAAATGGGGATACCGAGCGTACTAAAGTCATTGTACCAGATTCTGCACACGGTACTAACCCAGCGTCAGCTACAGTTGCAGGTTTTGAAGCTGTAACGGTTAAATCGAATGAAAAAGGGCTAGTAGACTTAGAAGATTTAAAACGGGTTGTAGGAGAAGATACTGCGGCTCTCATGTTAACAAATCCGAATACATTAGGACTATTTGAGACAGAAATTGTGGAGATGGCTAAAATCGTTCATGATGCTGGAGGGAAGCTCTATTATGATGGAGCAAACCTTAATGCAATTATGGGTTACGCTCGTCCTGGTGACATGGGATTTGACGCAGTCCATTTAAATCTTCATAAAACCTTTACAGGACCTCATGGTGGTGGTGGACCAGGTTCAGGACCGGTTGGTGTCTCAGCCGAATTACAACCTTTCTTGCCAAAGCCATTACTAATTAAAAAAGAAGATCAATTTGTTTTTGATTATGATCGTCCGCAATCAATTGGTAGAGTCAAGCCTTATTATGGTAATTTTGGGATTAACTTAAGAGCTTATACGTATATTCGAACAATGGGAGCAGAGGGGCTGAAGAAAGCAAGTGAATACGCTGTCCTTAATGCAAATTATATGATGCGAAAATTAGAAAAAGAATACGACCTTCCATTTAAACAACATTGTAAGCATGAATTTGTTCTATCAGGAAAGCATCAGAAAAAATTGGGTGTCCGCACCTTAGATATTGCTAAGCGATTGTTGGATTATGGTTATCATCCGCCTACCATTTATTTTCCATTAAATGTAGAAGAGGCATTAATGGTAGAGCCAACAGAAACGGAATCAAAAGAAACATTGGATGGATTTATTGATACAATGCTAACGATAGCTGATGAAGCAAGGAATGAACCAGAATTGGTTCAAGATGCTCCACATCAGACAATTGTCAAGCGTATGGATGAAACTACTGCTGCGCGCAAACCGATTTTAAGATATGAAGCTAATTCAGAGTAATGTTATAGAAATAAGTACTGTACGTGTACAACGAATAAATATGTTTAACATAAAACCAGCCTTTTGGAACAAAGGCTGGTTTTATGTATCTTCATAATCGTTTGGATCAGTAATTACTTTATTTTACCAGTCCATTTTTTAAAGCCACCTTTTAAAACATTAATATCTTCGTAGCCTTTTTTATGCAAAAGCTGTGCCGCTCTGGCTGCGCGTGATCCACTCTGACAATAAAGATATACTGGTTTATCTTTTCGCATTTCAATTAAGCGCTGGCGCATTTGTGTGACTGGTATATTTCTAGCACCAAGAATATGACCACGTTTAAATTCTTGTGGTTCGCGTACATCTATAAGTTGCGCTTTGCGGTAACCTTCACGGAATTGTTCTTCGGTTAATGTTTTTAAGTACATTCGCTGTCTAAAGAAACGAAATACACCGAATGCGATAAGAACAACGATGAATATTACTAATAATTCCATTCTTTTTCCCCCGTCTATCACATTTATCCCACATATAACTGGCAATAAGCCCCCATTTCAAGCAATAAAGTGAAACTGTTATTGGTCAGTGAGGGATCGACTGCCAGTAAATGTCCGATTAGATCAACTAACAATCAGTGGGGGAATAAACAAGCCTCCCACTGATTGAAGTTTCCCTTTATACATCCTCTATTATAGTTTGTATACCAATATTTTTCAAAAGTTATTCTTTGTAAATTGCCTAAATGACGAAGAAAAAAATAGAAAAGCTTACTGTTAGGAATTTTATGGAAAAATTCATGATAACGCTTGTTTAACTTTCTTATTTCCTGTATCCTATATATAGAAACAGTTTTGCGCTAGACTAAAAATTATTCTTGGAAGTGAGGAAAATTAATGCCTACTCCTAGTATGGAAGATTATATTGAACAAATTTATAACTTAATGGAATCAAAAGGATATGCAAGGGTATCGGACATTGCAGAAGCACTTGAAGTTCATCCTTCTTCCGTCACAAAAATGGTACAAAAATTAGATAAAGACGAATACTTAAACTATGAAAAATATAGAGGTTTTATTTTAACTCCAAAGGGAAAAAAAGTTGGAGAACGACTCGTCTTTCGTCATGAATTATTGGAAGAGTTTCTAGAAATTATTGGTGTAGAACACGATAATATATACGATGATGTTGAAGGTATAGAACATCATTTAAGCTGGAATTCGATTGACCGAATTGGCGATGTGGTTAATTATTTTAAGCACGATGGAGCAAGAGTGGAAGAACTTAAAAAAATGCATCGAGAAGCAGAGGAACAATAGCTCAGAACAGCAAAGACTGAGACAAAAGTATTTGATTTATAGATCATGAGTCTGAGACAAAAGAATGAAGAAACAATAAAATGAAGTGCCCCCTGTCAAGTAGACAGTGGAAATAATAAAACTGACTTAAGCGGTTTTAGCTCTAAATTCGATAGGGCTAAGGCCGTTTAATCGTTTTTATATCTATCATAATTATAGAAATGTATATAGTTCTCTATGGATGCAGATAATTCTTCAAAGGACTCATATTTATTTAAATAATACTTCTCGCTTTTCAGTGTTCCCCAAAAAGATTCCATCGGTCCATTATCAATACATCGTCCGACTCGTGACATACTTTGCTTCATGTTTGCGGCATCTATCTTTTGCTTAAACATTTTAGATGTATACGGATACCCCGATCACTATGAATAAGCGGGCGATCTCCATCTAGAAGCTCGATAGCTTGATCAAGCGTTTTAAATACAAGTTGATTGTTATTGGAATTCCCTAAAACGTAACTAACGATAGAACCGTCATATAAATCGAGATTAGCGCTTAAATAAGCTTTCTTTGCGTTACCATATTTAAATTCTGTTACATCTGTTACCCATTTTTCATTGGGGTTATTCGCCGTGAATTCACGGTTCAATATATTCTCAGAGATATGTTGAGGGAGTGTGCGTTTATGCCATTTTTTCTTTCTTCGAATGACAGATTGTATACCGGCTATTTTCATCAATCTATAAATACGTTTGTGATTGAAGGTCTACCATCTCTTGCATAATCGCTTTATTCTGGAGTTCCTGTGCTGAAGGCTTTCGTTTCAGCCACTTATAGTAAGCTGGCCGATGAACAGCTGCAATATCACAAAGTAATCGAATACGTAGGTTTTCTTTTTCATTTACTTTCTGAATGGCAACATACCTGTCTTCAAATCGTACGGTACTTAATTTCGCCTCCTTTCGATCTCCTCTAACTTTTTTAAAAACAAATTCTCCGCACGTAAACGTTCATTCTCTTTTTCAATTCGACGCATCTCTAGCTTCAGCTTTTCTTCAGCTGTTAATTCTTCTACCCCTTTGGAGCGACCTCGACCATCTTTTAATGCATCCCAGCCATCAGCTTCATATTTTCGCACCTATTGATATACTTGTTGATATGATACGTGATACTGTGCTGTTTGTTGATAATTCTTATCATTCCCTAACGCAGCTTGTACGATTTCTATTCGTTCTTTCCACGTTCTTTTTCTTCCTTTAGTCATAGCGTTTACTCTCCCTTTTCTTGCATCCTTTAACTCTCTATGACCATTATACTTCTTTATCCAATCCGAAAGCACGGATTTACTGGAGATATGATACTTTCTTAAGACATCGCGCATAGAATACGTTCCTGAAATATAATCCTTAACTGCAGCTGCCTTTATTTCATTAGGATAACGTCTAAACGTTTTTGAGTACTTTAAACCAAGGATCCCATCTTTTTCAAAATTCTCTACCCACCTATAAACTGTAGACATATTAACTTGATATTTTGCGGATAACTGGCTATGTGTTAAACCATTCTTAAAAGCCATCAATACTTCATATTTCCATTCTACTGAATATGATTTGTGAGTCATAAAAACTCCCCTTAATGTAGAAGCAGATTTTTATTTTTTAATCTGTCTACCTTAAGGGGAGCATATCAGAAATTAATTATCATTCGTTTTTTTGATTGGAATCATTCATTTAGTACCTGAAATAAACGAGACTCAGGTGGGAACAGCACGAGTTCGAAGATCCACTTGGTAACGTGTTTTTCTTTACCAAGTTAGCTGAGGCCGTGCCCGAGGAAAGCGCGTATATTTTCACGGTGCGGCGATGATACTCCTGTTGATAACATGATTATTCGTATTTTGAGTAAAGAAGTTGTGTTTTATCCCAGCCCTCTATTTGTTTACTTCAAACAGGTTTTCCCATCTCTTCACCAAAATACTACACTTCCTTGGAAAGCAATGATCACTTTCCTGCGGGATCTTCAGCTCGTACTTTTGCAGCAAGATAAGGAAGAGTTCGGAAGCGATTCATCGTTCGCAGAAAAGCCTCTTTCTTTTTCAAGGAGTCTACATATTTTGACTACGCTGCGTATCAACAATTATCCCACATATAACTGGTAAGACCCGCACTTCAAGAATAAAGTGAAATCAATATGGATAAGTGAACGGGGGTTCGACTATCAATACATGTCCGATTGGTTCAAAGCCCTTGGTGTCATACCTTTGTGGTACTGACATCAATGGGGGATAAATAAAACCCCACTAATTGAACTTTCACTTTTGGGTTAACTATTTTGATTTCATCTTGGACTCATTTTTATAAAGTCTTTCATTTATCAGTTCTAATTTGTTTTCTTTGTGCTTAAAGATATATAAAGTGTGTTTTACTAGCTTAAATAATGGTATTAATGTTATTGCATGTAAAACAATCACAAGGTTTTGAAAACGGATTAGAGGAGACAACATATGAAAATAGATGGTGTTTTTTCTGGCGGAGGTGTAAAAGCATATGCATTTGTTGGCGCGTTAAAGCGTGTAGAAGAACATGGGCTGATACTTGAACGTGTTGCAGGGACTTCTGCAGGAGCAATTGTAGCATCATTACTTGCTGCAGAATATACCGCTTCTGATATTCAAAACATGTTAGATGAGTTGGATTTGCAGAAGCTTATTGACCCTCCAGCTCTTACAAAGGTTTTGCCATTTACGAAATGGGCTTTTTTATATTTTCAATTAGGAATTAATAAAGGGAATAAGCTTGAACGTTGGGTATATGATAAACTAGCACGAAAAGACATTTACACATTTAAAGATATAAATTCGAGTTACTTAAAAGTTGTGGTAAGTGATATATCTTTAGGAAGGCTGGTCGTTATTCCGGATGATTTAGAAAGGATTTACGACATTAATCCTGAAACGTTCCCAGTTGCTAAAGCAGTGAGAATGAGCGCTGGATTTCCTTATTTCTTTATACCTAAGAAATTATCGAGTAGTAAAAATAAGAAGAGTATCATAATCGATGGAGGACTACTAAGTAATTTCCCTCTATGGGTATTTGAGGATAGAGATAAGAAGATAAGTAGACCAATTTTAGGAATGAAATTGAGTGAATCTACGCTAAATAATATAGCGCCTAGGAAGATAAATAATGCATTAGATATGTTCCATGCATTGTTTGTAACAATGAAAGAAGCTCATGATTCACGATATATTTCAAAGTCACAAAAAAACAATATTATTTTTATTCCCATCAAGAATGTTGGTAGTATAAATTTTGATATTCGTGAAGAAACAAAAGAACAATTGATGGATACAGGATATCGTAGTGCTAAGAAATTTTTAGAACATTGGCCAAGATAATAAGTTTGCAACACAGTTACATACTAAGACCGCGCTTTGAATTAAAAAGAAGCGCGGTCTTTTCGTTTGGCTTTATTACCTTCAATCACACGTAGATGAGTTGCGCGTTTATTGCGTTTCTTTCGTGGTTGAATAGATTGCTGTGTTTTCCCAGCAGAAACAGGATTTTTTCTTGGTTGTGTATGGTCATATTTTGCTTTGGATTGTTTTACAGCTTGTTTATATTTTTTCATTTCGTTAGATGTTGCTCTCTTTCTAAGAAAAACAAAATAAAAAACAGCAAATATAGCAAGACCTATACCCAGTGAAATAAAAAGATTACTAAAAAAGTTTGTCGTATTTGTAAACAACTGTGATATTAGACCAATAGCTGCTAGACCTATAATGATGTAAACAGGGATGGATAATCTTGTACGTTTCATTGTGTGTGTCCTCCTTCATTATTCCAATAATTGACTTGTATAAACTCTATACCACTTTCTCATCATGGTATATCATTTTTTACATACATTTTTCAAAGAATTACATGGTTACTAACTTTGAAATGCTAACTTACTATAAATTCTTTCCGGATTCATGTAAATTATTCTAAGCTTTTCTTTTTATTTTACTGGAATTAAGCTTGGTTAACTAGATTAAAATTGGAAATTATTAAGTAAAGCGATGGTTTATAGGATTGGTTTACAAGCAATTGGTCATAATATGGAATGGAGGTGGTATTATGAGTGAGCAAAATCAACAACTTGAACAGAATAAACAGGAAACGCCAATGACAATTTTATCAAGGTCACTACTTACAGGATTTATTGGTGGATTGTTATGGAGTACATTCGGAACAGTTCTTTATTATTTTAATTTTTCCGAAGTAGCTCCGAAATCATTTGTATTAAGCTCTTGGTTTCATGCGGAGTGGATCGATACATGGCTTGGTAATGTTGTAACAATCTTTTTAATTGGCCTTCTATCCTTATTAACGGCACTTATTTATTTTGGGTTATTCAAGAAGATTAATTCCATTTGGGTAGGTGTGGCTTACGGTTTTTTATTATGGGTATTGATCTACTATATCATGAATCCAATCTTCTCAACAGTTCCAAAGGTAGCTGATTTGAATATGAATACCATCGTAACAACAATATGTGTTTTTATTTTATATGGTACGTTTATTGGATATTCCATTTCCTATGATTATCACGATTTTCACAGGGCTGATGATAATAAGAACTCATAATACTCATTGTGTTATTCAAAAGAAGCGCTTTATGATAAACTGAATACATCCATATATGCTATAGATAATAATTAGAAAGGGATGAGTTTATGGAGAAACTAACTAAACTTAAGGCTGCTTTTGAATCAAATCAAGTAGATGGAATTTTAATTACGAGTGCGATAAATAGACGTTATATTTCTGGTTTTACAGGTACGGCTGGAGTAGCTTTAATTAGTAGCAATGATGCACGATTTATAACAGATTTTCGATACACAGAACAAGCCAGTACACAAGCAAAAGCATTTAAAGTAGTTGAACATAAGCAGGGTATTGATTTAGAGATTAATGATCAGTTAAAAGAAATGGGAATTAAACGACTTGGTTTCGAAAAGGATCATGTGACGTTTAGCCAATATGAACAATATAAAAATACGTTAGATGTTGAATTAGTTCCAGTCAGTGGTATCATAGAAGAGCTGCGATTAATTAAGACAAGTGATGAGTTAGAAATCATGAAAAAAGCTGCAAAGATCGCTGATGATGCATTCGAACATATTCAATCTTATATTAAGCCAGGTGTTAAAGAAATTGATATCTCTAATGAATTAGAATTTTTTATGCGTAAGCAGGGTGCTACGTCATCCAGCTTTGACATTATTGTTGCTTCTGGAGAACGTTCTGCATTACCTCATGGTGTAGCTTCAAACAAGGAGATACAATCAGGTGAACTTGTTACATTAGATTATGGAGCATTATATCAAGGCTATTGCTCAGACATTACAAGAACGGTTGCTGTTGGAGAAATTAATGAACAACTTGCATCTATTTATCAGATTGTGTTAGAAGCACAACTTAGAGGGGTTACTAGCATAAAGCCAGGTATTACGGGAATCGAAGCAGATGCTGCTACTAGAGATTATATTACAGAACAAGGTTATGGTAAGTACTTTGGACATTCAACTGGTCATGGATTAGGACTTGAGGTACATGAAGGTCCAGGACTTTCTTTTAAGTCAGAAAAGAAATTGGAGCCTGGAATGGTAGTAACAGTAGAACCGGGAATATATGTACCTTCAGTTGGTGGATGTAGAATCGAGGATGACATTGTGGTTACAGAAACAGGAAATGAAAGATTAACATTTGCAGCAAAAGAATTAATTCAGTTGTAACGGGAGGAATACTAGATGATTTCAGTTAATGATTTTAAGACAGGTTTGACTATTGAGGTGGATAATGGGATTTGGCAGGTGATCGAATTCCAACATGTAAAGCCAGGGAAGGGGGCAGCTTTTGTTCGTTCTAAACTACGTAATTTACGTAATGGAAGCATTCAAGAGAAGACTTTTCGTGCCGGTGAAAAAGTAGGGAAAGCACACATAGAAACGAAAAAAATGCAGTATTTATATGCTTCTGGAGATTCTCATGCCTTCATGGATACAAATACGTATGAACAAATCGAGCTCTCGTCAAGTCAAATTGAATATGAATTAAAATTTATGAAAGAGAACATGGAAGTATCTGTCATTACCTATGAAGGCGAAATCCTAGGAGTAGAACTTCCTAACAACGTAGAATTAGAGGTTACGGAAACAGAACCAGGAATTAAAGGTGACACTGCAAGTGGCGGATCGAAGCCAGCCACACTCGAAACTGGACATATTGTTCAAGTGCCATTTTTCATAAACCAGGGTGATGTCCTGATAATTAATACGTCTGATGGAAAGTATGTTTCTAGAGCCTAATATATCGACTTCACTTACATAACAGTCCTTTAAGGGCTGTTTTTTTAATAAGTTAAGAAAATATAAAATCAGTGCAATGACTGCGTTAAGCCAAGTAGTTATTTTGAAATGTTTGATGTATATTGGCAATGCTCCGACTAATTACTTCGCTTTCCGTGGGCACGGCCTCAACTAACTTTGCAAAGAAGAACACGTTGCAAAGTGGATTTTCGGCTCGCGCTAATCCCGCAGGAGTCTACGTAATTAGTCTCCGCTATGAGAAGGTGCAACAATTCTTGTCATAAGTAATAGGTTGACTTTTTTTACAATGGGTAAAGTGAAAATCGCTATCCGTGAGTATAAAAGTAGCTGTGTTACTTCATGCTAGCGTTGTAAGGCCGGCCACTTCAACTCCTGTGGGAATTGTTTGACCTGAAGATCCACTTTTTTGAGCGGGTTTTGCTCAAAAAAGTTAGCTGAAGGACAAACCCCACGGAAAGGGAAGTGGGCAGCCGGAGTGTTGGTCAAGCAAAGTAGCTATTATTCCATAATAGCTACTAGAGGAAGCGTAAATCTGAGCATTTAGTGATAAGGACTGAGCGAATTTTGCTCAGTTTTTCCTATAGGGTTAGGTTGTATAATCGTTGCTGGGATCTTTTGTTATTATAAAATTAAAAGTATGAGTCTACCGCTTGAACTAAGGCTTCATACGTGTGGTAATCTAGTAACATATAAGATTAGAGCTTACAAGATAAATGAAATGAACTATTTTTATTGGTACTTCTGTTTGTATTTCTCTTTGATACGTAAATAATTATCTTAATCATTTATTTTCTATTAATGCGAACCACTCATCAATAAAAAAACGCTGCACGGATCCTTGATCTAACTGAATCTTATAATACGCTTTTATCTGCTCATCTGCCTCTTTAATAAAATGATAGACTTTTTGTTTATCTTCTGGATGATCCAAGGTTCGATTTATCCACTCGGTATATGACAACTCTTTCTTCCGTACGTTTTCTTTTACGGTGTGTAATCCATAGCTGTCTAACAGCTGTTTCCATTCGAAGATAGGCAAGCATCGTACATGACTAAAATCACGCATACCTTCTAATTGATTGATGAAATTAGCATAGACAGATTGTCTTGGTGCAATATTATCAATAAATAAAAATGTACCATTTGTCTTTAATACACGCTTTACTTCTTGAATGAATTTTTCAGGGTGAGGAAAATGGTGAGCAGCAGTCCTACAGGTAATAATATCAAATGTGTTATTCAAAAACGGTAAGCTTTCTGCATCCGCAAGAATGTAATCAATGTTATGAATATCTTGAAGGTAATTTTTCGTGTTTTCTAGCATTTCTTTCGTTAAGTCCGTTGCATATACCCTCTCAACGAAAGGGGATAACTGTTTTGCTACATGACCACCACCGGTAGCAATATCCAGCAGTTTCATACTTGTTTCCAGCTCTAGCCAATCCTTCATTAAGGATAAATCACTTCCCCGTGCATGTGTAGCACTTGTAATATATGCTTGTTTGTTTTTAGCAAAAGATTTTTTTACATTTTCTTTTTCTCTCATACGCTCATCTCCTCATTGATCTGGAAAATATCTGCCAGTGAATGTTGATTGGCTGAATAGATTATTACTTTATCACTAATAGCATATGTATTATAATGCAATAAGTAAAATACTTAAATATAATTAAAATGAATAATTATTAGTTATAGGGGGATATAATGAAAATCGATGATTATGAATTATTATTAAAATTGCATGAGATAGGGACAATTAGAGGTACTGCAAAAGCAGTTCTGATCTCACAGCCAGCGGTAACACAACGATTGAAATACATTGAGGAATATTTTGGACATATCATCTTTATCCGAACACCGAAACGGCTAATTCCAACCCCAGAAGGCGAGATAATTCTAGAACATGCTAAAACAGTTATGGCAGGAGAAAGAGCAGTAAAAAATAAATTAGCACAATCAAGTGAGGAAGTTCAAGGCACGCTTTCCATTGCCTGTTCTTCACTGATTAGTCAACGATATCTTCCAGCTATATTGGGTAAATTCACGTCGCTCTATCCTAAGGTAGCAATTGATTTAGTGACAGGAATTAGCGAAGACATTAAGCGTCATCATAAGAATTATCATGTGTGTATTATTCGTGGCGAGAAATTAAAGGAAAGTACATGTATCCGCTTATTTGATGATCCGCTTTATATATTTGATACAGAACCATTTCCTACAGATGCATTAAAAGAGCGCCCGCTTATTTCTTTTAAGTCGGATGACAGTATGCATGAATTGGTTGATAATTGGTTATATGTACAACAGGATAAAATTAAACCAGTTAAAACCATAACAGTGGATCAAATTGAAACATGTAAACAATTTATGAAACAAGGACTAGGAATGGCTGTACTACCTGAAAGTGTTTCTGACTCGATGCGAGATGAATATCCAAACATAGCATTAAAATTAGATGGAGAGGCTGTTTCTAGACATACGTGGGTTTGCTTTCAAGATGGGGTACGCGAGCTCCCGCAGGTGGATCATTTTATTGATGAATTGGTAGAACTATTAACACTTTAATGTTTTATTCACGGTAAAAAAAGGTATACCTTAACTAGAATAGAAAAAGGAGTGGTTATGCTATGAGTAATGTTATTTTTACTTCGAAAGCGACAGCAAAAAATGGACGAGACGGTCATGTGAAATCAGATGATGAACTTATTGACCTTAAGCTTGTCAATCCAGCTACGAATAAAAAGGATACGGGTTCTAACCCTGAGCAACTGTTTGCCGCTGCTTACTCATCCTGCTTTGACGGGGCTTTAAATCTAGTTGCCTCCAAAGAAAAAAAGAAAATAGATTCAGAAACAACAGCCGCAGTTAGTTTATTGAAAGATCCGGAAGATAATGGCTTTAAAATTGCAGTAGAATTAACAATTAAAATACAAGGTGTCGATCAGCAAGAAGCTGAAGAGCTTGCAAAGAAGGCGCATCAGGTATGCCCGTATTCAAAAGCTACGAGAGGGAACATTGATGTGACATTACAGCCGCAAGCAGTATAAAAACAATGAAAAGCGAGCTTAAACTTCTCCCTTCTGAGTGCGAAAAACCAATAGGACCGAAAGTTAATAAAAAGGGTGGGATGTTGGAGGAGAGTGCTTTCGAAAACGGTGCTTTTTAAGAGAATGGTGATTCTTCATATACTATTGGGCAGGAGGTCTTACGAAGGATTATTTCCCACAAGCGTCTTTTAATTTGTCGTCATAGGAATAGAGATACCAAAACTGCAACATCGTTTAGAACTAAAATGCCGAACGAATTGGTACCTCCCCCCCGGAAGTTAGAGTGAAAAATATCCGGGGGGATAGCACCCATCCTTTTGAAGGATAGTTCGGCTTTTAGTTTTATAACCTACTTATATTCAGTTCCTTTTAATTATAGCTAACTAGAGAGTTTCGCTATAAATAGGTGACTTATTTTAATTTTTGAATAAGGCTATTACTAGGTGTAACAAACAACGTTTTTTGATTCTCATAAGTTACATAACCGGGCTTTGCCCCATTTGGTTTCTTTACATGACGTACCTTTGTGTAGTCTACAGGCACGGAAGAAGATTGGCGAGATTTACTAAAATAAGCTGCCAGCTGAGCCGCTTCCATTAGAGTTTCGTCACTAGGCTGTTTGTCTCTTATAATGACGTGCGATCCAGGTATATCCTTTGTGTGTAGCCATATTTCATCTCGAGCTGCAAGTTTCATTGTTAAATACTCATTTTGTTTATTATTTTTTCCAACAAGTATTACGGTACCATCAGATGCAGTATATTGTTCCGGTACTGGCTTTTCAGCTTTATTACGCTTTTTCTTTTTCTTCGGTTGTTTTTTGAGATACCCTTCTTCTCTAAGTTCGTCACGAATTTCTTCAATATCAGAACTACTTGCAGATTCAACCTGCTGTTGCAATTGCTCCATATAAGCAATTTCATCCTTCGTTTTTTCAATTTCTATTGTAACGATGCGCTCAGACTTCTTTAATTTTTGATACGTCTTGTAGTAGCTTTGAGCATTTTCACTTGGAGTTTTGTTCGGATTTAATTCAATCGTCAATTCTTTTTGCTCTGGGTCATAGTAGTCAGTCACTGTGACGCTTTGATCACCTGTTGAAATTAAATGTAGGTGTGCCGTTAGTAATTCACCAAGCTTTTGATAATGATCTTTATTTCGGGCCTTCTTTACTGTTTGCTCATGTTTCTTTAATTTTCTCCTGTTCTTTTCTTTTTCGTTTTTAAGAAAGCGATATAAATCTTTAGCTTGTTGTTTAACACGATCGCGTTCCGCTTTTCCAGAATAAAATTGATCTAGCATTTGATTTGTAGTACTAAAATGAATCTGATCACCAGTAAAGTTAGCTAATGGTATAACATGAAAGTCCTCTTTCTTATCATTATATATGGTAGGTCTAAAATTAGATTGAACTATTTGTTTTTGTATTTCATCAAAGACCTTCTGATATGCTTCGATAGATCCAAGCTCTGCTCTTTGAACCATTTCCCTTGCTATAAAAGGTGAGAAACCAACAAGGCTTTGAACAATTTGATTATTGAGCTTACCGGCATTAAAATCAAGCCTTTTAATAAATTGCTCAGAATCTATGGTTAGTGCATTGAGTTTATTTTGCTCGGGTGGAAGCTGATATAGGTGACCAGGTAATAACGTGCGGTGACGATTTTGTGACATAGATATATGTTTAAAACTATCGATAATTTGATTTTCTTCGTCATCAACTAATGTAATATTACTGTGTTTCCCCATTAATTCAATAATAAGTGCTTTGCTTGTTAAATCTCCAATTTCATTTCTTGTTTTTATCGTTAATTGAACAATTCGCTCCATTCCATACTGCTCTATATTTTCTATAATTGCACCTGATAGATGTTTTCGTAATACCATACAAAACATAGGAGGTTCTTTTGGATTTGCAAAACTGTCATTCGTTAAGTGAAATCTAGCATACGTTGGATGAATGGAAAGTAATAAAGTCATGTTTTTTCCTTTACTACGTATGGTAAACAATAATTCACTATCCGTAGGCTGATAAATTTTTGTTATTTTACCAGGAATCATTTCGTTTTTTAATTCTTCTGTTACTGCATGTGTTACGATTCCGTCAAATGGCATATGATCACCTCAAGCGCAATTATAGCATTTTTTAGGACAAGTCTGCATACATATCCCTTAAGGAGCTTTAGATTAAAGGAATACGGTGAGGAACAAGCGCTATAATTTGGAGGAATGCAGGATGAATTGGTATCAATTGGATGTAGAAAATGTAGAAAGAAAATTGCATGTAGCAGCAAATAGAGGATTAAATGAAAAGCAAGTGGAAAAACGAAGGAAGCAATATGGAGCAAATGAATTGGAAGCTCAAAGGAAGACGTCCAAGTGGTTAATATTTTTAAAGCAATTTCAAGATTTTATGGTCCTTGTTTTATTAGCTGCAACATTAGTTGCCGGACTTCTTGGAGAGTATATAGATGCGATAGCAATTATGATTATCGTACTTGTTAATGGATGTATAGGCTATTTTCAGGAACAGAAGGCAGAAAAATCTCTAGAAAAATTAAAAGAACTATCTGCACCGATGGCCAACGTATTACGAAATCAAAAATGGAGTAAGATTCCTTCTAAACAAGTAGTTGTTGGAGATGTTGTCAGAGTCGCAAGTGGAGATCGTATTCCAGCAGATATCCGCATTGTCCAATCAAGCAGCTTAGAAACAGAGGAATCTGCTTTAACAGGTGAATCGTTACCTGTTATGAAGCACGCTACTGCAATTAGAAAAGATAAACTAGATGCCCAGGATCAAGTGAATATGGGGTTTATGGGTACGCTAGTTACAAGAGGTTCAGGAGTTGGAATTGTTGTTGGGACAGGCATGGATACAGTAATGGGGCAAATTGCTTCATTAATGGTAAATACAAAGAAAGTGATGACTCCCCTGGAAAGAAAACTTTCTGAATTAGGAAAAATATTAATTATTGTTGCATTATTTTTAACCGCATTGGTCGTTGTCTTAGGTGTGATGCAAGGACATCCTGTCTACTCCATGTTTCTTGCTGGCGTATCGTTAGCGGTGGCTGCCATTCCTGAAGGATTACCGGCTATTGTTACCGTTGCTTTATCTTTAGGGGTACAGCGAATGATTCGGAAAAAAGCAATTGTTAGAAAATTATCCGCGGTTGAGACACTGGGGTGCGCATCTGTAATTTGTTCTGATAAAACAGGGACGATGACGGAAAACCAAATGACAGTTAAAGAATTATATCTAAACGGGAAGCAACTTTATGTAACTGGTGATGGATATGATATAAGAGGAGATTTCTTTCTAACAAAAGCAAAACTTGATAAAAATTTTCCTAACTTAGAGACGATGTTATTATACGGAATGCTATGTAACCAAGCATCTATTATTGTTAAAAAAGGGAAGCATTATATAGATGGTGATCCAACAGATGGTGCATTACTTGTTGTTGCACGGAAAATGGGATTGACAGTATCTACTGCGGAATCGTATCGAATTATAAAAGAGTTACCCTTCGATTCAGATAGAAAAAGAATGAGTGTAGTTATTGAAGACAGTAATCAACGCCGTTTTCTTATTACAAAAGGTGCGCCTGATGTGCTGCTGCCACGATCGATGTATCATATGGACGAGGATGGAAGACAATTACTGAGAGAAGAAAATAAACAGCAAATTGAGCAAGCAATTAGTGATATGGCAGAAAAAGCTCTAAGGACATTAGCCATTGCTGTTAAGCCCTTATCCAAGCATGACGATCTAGAATCAGCCGTTTTAGAAAAAGAGCTGACTTTTATTGGTTTATATGGAATGATTGATCCCCCAAGAAAAGAAGTGAAATCAGCCATCGAAGAGTGTCGCAATGCAGGAATTAAAACTGTTATGATAACTGGCGATCATGTGAAGACAGCTAAAGCTATTGCTGATAATTTACAAGTACTACCGGAAAATGGGAGAGTGTTAGAAGGACAGCAATTGAATGAAATGTCAACAGATGAGTTAGAAGAAATGATTGATGATACGTATGTATTTGCCAGGGTGACACCTGAGCATAAACTTCGAATTGTTCATGCCTTTCAGGAACGTGGTCATGTCGTGGCAATGACTGGTGATGGAGTAAATGATGCACCTGCGATTAAAGCAAGTAATATCGGCATAAGTATGGGATTAAGTGGTACAGATGTTACCAAAGAGGCTTCTTCCCTAATTTTAATGGATGATAATTTTGCAACGATTAAATCAGCAATACAAGAAGGACGAAATATCTATGAGAATATTCGTAAGTTTATTCGTTATCTTTTAGCATCCAATGTCGGTGAGATATTGGTAATGTTATTTGCGATGCTCCTTTCACTACCGCTTCCTTTAGTACCTGTTCAAATCTTATGGGTTAACCTTGTAACGGATGGCCTGCCAGCAATGGCACTAGGACTTGATAAGGCAGAGGGAGATGTGATGAAAAAGAGGCCAAGAAGCCTTTCAGAAGGTGTGTTTTCTCGTGGTCTAGGTTATAAAATTATAAGCAGGGGAATATTAATCGGTATTGTTACACTTCTTGCATTTATGTTAACCTATCAAGATAACCCAAATAATTTAATATATGCGCAGACTATTGCATTCACTACATTAGTAATGGCCCAATTAATTCATGTTTTTGATTGTAGAAGTGAACATTCGATATTTTCAAGAAACCCTTTTGAGAATATGTATCTTGTATTGGCTGTAATTTCTTCCATGTTGCTTCTCCTTATAGTAATTTATTGGCAACCATTACAGCCAATCTTCCATACTACCGCATTAAGTGTGAGAGATTGGATGTTTGTAAGTGTATTTAGTGCATTACCTACGGTGCTGTTTGGTTTTTCAAAAAAATAATGGACGTCCAGCTTAATGGTTAACCTGTCTATGGATTGCTTGAAATAGCAAATAGGCGGGTTTTCCTATGGGGTGATAAAAACGTTACACTTTTCTTTTTAAGTGAAATCATCGTATAATTAGCTTGTGGAGTGATTTTGATGGGAAAGAGTATGACTGGATATGGAAGAACGGATATACAAATGGATGATACGAAAATAACAATAGAAATGAAAAGTGTGAATCATCGTTTTTTGGATGTAAATATGAAAATACCTTTATCATTTATGTATTTAGAAGAGCGATTGAAGAAGATAGTACAATCGTATTTTCAAAGAGGTAAGATTGACATTTATGTTCGAGTTGATGGAAAAGGTTTTACTAGCAGAAAATTAGAAACAGATTGGCATTTAATGGATCAGTATATGAGTGAAATCAAAGAAATAAAAATGCGCTATCAATTGTCTGGAGATGTATCAACAGCAATTATTCCTGCGCTTAATGAAATATTTACAGTACAGGAGTTAGAAAGTCAGTCAAACCAATTTAAAGACCAACTTATCGACGGACTTAAAGAAGCTTGTAGACAGGTGGTTGACATGCGAGAGGAGGAAGGAAATCATTTAATTCATGATTTGCAGGAACGAATACATAGATTAAATCTGCTCATTAATCAGGTGAAAAACAGACGAACGTTTGTTGTTGATGAATATCGGGAGCGAATTAAAGATCGGGTAAATCAGCATTTAACTGAAGATATGGATTTGAATGCTTCTAGAATCTATCAAGAAATTGTCCTGCTCGCAGAGAAAGGTGACATCGCTGAAGAGATAACCAGACTAATAAGCCATACATCGCATTTTATGCGGACAATTGAATCAGAAAGTGGTGATTCGATTGGTAGACGATTAGATTTTATCACACAAGAAATGCACCGCGAAGCAAATACAATTGGTTCAAAATCAACAGACTCAACTATTAGTGAGTATACGGTAGCAATAAAGAGTGAAGTCGAAAAAATAAAAGAACAAGTGCAAAATATCGAATAATATTTGAGTTTTATATACCATTTTACTTATAATTATACTAGTATATAGAGAGACAGAATTCACGGAGGGTTAAATTTGAGTTTACGTTTAATTAATATTGGATTTGGAAATGTTGTTTCTGCTAATAGAGTAATCTCTATTGTATCGCCAGAATCAGCCCCTATCAAACGAATTATTACGGTAGCAAGAGATAATAATAAATTGGTAGATGCCACGTATGGAAGAAGAACTAGAGCAGTAATTATAACAGACAGTGATCATGTAGTATTATCAGCTGTACAGCCAGAAACAGTAGGACAACGAGTATTAAGTCATGAGGAAATATCGGACGATAATTAGGAGGAAAAAATTTGATTGAAGAAAAAGGAATCCTTTTTATTCTTTCCGGGCCTTCCGGAGTTGGAAAAGGAACAGTTAGAAAGGCGCTTTTTAACCAAGATACAGATTTAAAATATTCCATTTCAATGACTACAAGGGAAAAGCGACCAGGAGAGAAAGATGGAGTCGACTATTTTTATAAAACAAAAGAAGCGTTTGAAGCCCTTATAGAACAAAATCAACTGTTAGAATACGCGAAATATGTCAATAACTATTATGGCACACCACGAAAATATGTTGAAGAAACTTTGGATGCTGGTTATGATGTATTTCTTGAGATTGAGGTCCAAGGTGCATTACAGGTGAAGGAGAATTTCCCTGAAGGCGTATTTATATTTCTGTTCCCACCAAGTCTGGAAGAATTGAAAAATCGGATTGTCCACCGTGGTACGGAGTCTCCTGATCTTGTGTTGAATCGATTGAAAGAAGCAAGGAAAGAGATAGAAATGATGGATGCTTATGATTATGTTGTGGTGAATGATCACGTAGATCTTGCTGTAGAAAAAGTTCAATCGATTATTCAAAGTGAACATTTAAAGAGAGAGCGAATTGCGAAACAATATAAACAATTATTGGAGGATGAATTGTAATGTTAGAACCGTCAATTGACTCACTACAGAGAAAAATTAATTCCAAGTATACACTTGTAACGTTATCAGCTAAACGTGCGAGACAAATGAGCCAAACAAAAAAAGTACTAGTAGATAATCCAAAATCTCATAAGTATGTTGGCATGGCGTTGGAAGAAGTACAGGCAGAGAAACTATTTTTGGATGAAAACAATCAAGCATAAATGATGTCCCCTCGCGATAATAAAAAGCGGGGGGTTTTTATTCATGCATTAGATTATGTTATAACTACTTATAGGAAAATAGCTCGGTTTACTAGGGAAAGGGGAACAAGTCAATGGTCAATCAGAAAAACATTTTACTTGGAGTTTCTGGAGGGATTGCAGCTTATAAAGCATGTGCTCTGGCAAGTAAATTAACGCAAAAGGGTGCAAATGTTAAAGTGGTCATGACAGCAAATGCGACTAAATTTGTATCCCCATTAACATTTCAGGCGTTGTCTCGAAATGCAGTATATACGGATACTTTTGATGAAAAGGATCCAGCCAAAATTGCTCATATTGATTTAGCTGACTGGGCAGATTTAACAATTCTTGCACCGACAACAGCTAATCTGATCGGAAAGCTTGCGAACGGAATAGCTGACGACATGTTATCAACGATTTTGTTAGCTACACAATCTGATGTTTATATTGCACCAGCGATGAATGTTCATATGTATGCTCATCCCGCAGTAATGGAAAATATGAAAAAGTTAGAGGCTTGGGGGTATCATTTTATTGAACCAGGTGCAGGTTACTTAGCTTGTGGCTATGTCGGAAAGGGAAGGCTTGAAGAACCAGAAAGTATTATTCAGGCGGTAGAAATACACCAAAATCAAGATCGCCTATTTTTAAAAGGTAAGCATGTATTAATATCAGCAGGGCCAACTAGAGAGAGGATTGACCCCGTCCGTTTTTTTACCAATCGTTCTTCCGGAAAAATGGGCTATGCGCTTGCTGAGGCAGCTGCAGAAGCTGGAGCAATCGTCACGCTTGTGTCAGGGCCTACGTCGCAAATAATAACTCATGCGCAAGTTAAGCGAATTGATGTAGTAACAGCAGAAGATATGTATCAGGCAATGCATAGGCATTTTCCTACTAGTGATATTGTTATAAAAGCTGCTGCAGTGGCTGATTACCGACCGCGCGTTGTCTATGATCAAAAAATGAAAAAGCACGATGGAGATTGGAATATTGTGATGGAACGGACAAAGGATATTTTACAATCATTAGGAGAACGGAAAGAATCTCAGTATTTAGTAGGCTTTGCTGCAGAGACAGAGAAGCCTATAGAAAACGGGATGAAAAAATTAGAGAAAAAGAAGCTTGATGCCATTGTCATCAATAATGTTGCCGATAGTGGAGCGGGATTTGAGGGAGATACCAATATCGTTACCTATATGAATAAGAACAAAGAAAGGAAAACGATAACACAAGCTCCTAAGAAAGAGGTTGCACATCAACTTTTAAGGATGATTAAAAAGGATTTAAAGGATGAGGAGCAGTGAATATTGTAAAGGTAATCGTTGATGTACCAGCAAGCTCTATTGATCAGACGTTTGATTATAAAATTCCAGAGAGGTTTCAAGACATCATTCAATTAGGTATGCGAGTGACTGTACCTTTTGGACCTCGAAAGGTGATGGGATTTGTTGTTGAAACTGTTAATCATTCCACTTTTGGGAAATTGAAAGAAATTATCGATGTTCTTGATATTTATCCTGTTTTAACAAAGGAATTATTGGATTTAGGGAAATGGGTTGCTCAACAAACAGTCAGTTTGCAAATTACGGCGTTACAGGTCATGCTTCCGCAAGTATTAAAAGCTACGTATAAAAAAGAAATTGTTCGGATGACTAGTGCTACGCTGTCTGATGAATTAGAACAACTTTTTGCGGGTAGGGATGTCATAACTTATGAAGAGTTTACTGCTTCTAAGCTTCCGTATGTGCGATTGTCCAAAGCCGTACAGGATGGAGATGTTTCCATTGAATATTTGGTTAAATCAAGGATTACTAAAAAATTTAAGACGATGATTAGACCAGCTCGACCACCCCATGAATTAGAGGAAAGTATGCTTGATCTTGCTAAAAATGCTAAAAAGCAAAAACAATTACTTGCATTTTTTATAGAAAATCCTGAGCCGATAGAAAAACAAAAGCTCCTTAAGCACATGAATACGTCTAATAGTACGGTGAATATCTTACTAGAGAAAAAATTACTAGATAGTTATCATACAGAAGTTTATCGAAATCCTTATCAGGATAGTGAAATTCAAAGAACGTTCGCATTACCTTTAACTGTTCAACAAGCCAAAGTAATTGAGCCGATGAAAGAAACAATAGAAAAAAATATGCATGATGTGTTTCTCTTGCACGGAATTACAGGCAGCGGTAAAACAGAAGTATATTTACAAGTTATTCAAGATGTCATTCTAAAAGGTCAGGAAGCGATCGTTTTAGTTCCAGAGATTTCTCTTACCCCACAAATGGTTAGAAGGTTTAAAGGGAGATTTGGCTCTAATGTCGCTGTCATGCACAGTGCACTTTCAGCAGGGGAAAAATATGATGAATGGCGAAGAATTCAACGAAAAGAAGTCCAAGTAGTGGTTGGAGCTAGGTCAGCTATTTTCGCTCCCTTTGAAAATATTGGGGTCATTATCATTGATGAAGAGCATGAAACATCATATAAACAGGAGGATCAACCAAGATATCATGCACGTGATGTAGCTATTCAAAGAGGGAAAACACATCAATGTCCAGTAATTCTTGGAAGTGCTACACCAACCTTAGAATCCTATGCTAGAGCTGCGAAAGGTGTCTATCAGCTAGCTACATTAGATAAACGAACCAATGAAAAAGCATTACCGCCTGTAGAGATAGTTGATATGCGAAAGGAACTGCATGCAGGAAATCGAACGATGTTTTCTCGTAAATTAAAGAAAGCAATCATTGATTGTATTGAAAAAGGAGAACAGGTCGTATTATTATTGAATCGCAGAGGCTACTCTACCTTCGTTATGTGTCGAGATTGCGGTCATGTGAAGGAGTGCCCACATTGTGATATTGCGCTAACCTATCATAAGAATAGCAATCAATTAAAATGTCACTACTGTTCATATGAGGAGCCAATGCCATTACATTGTCCAGAGTGTAATAGTGATACCATTCGATATTTTGGAACTGGTACACAACGAGTCGAGGAAGCATTGACACAATTAATTCCAGAAGCAAGTGTAATTAGAATGGACGTGGATACAACAAGAAGAAAGGGAGCACATGAAAAATTATTGAATCGATTTGCTAACAAAGAAGCAGATATATTATTGGGGACACAAATGATCGCAAAAGGGCTCGATTTTGAAAATGTTACCCTTGTAGGGGTTCTAACTGCTGATTCTATGCTCCACCTACCAGATTTTCGTTCATCAGAGAAAACATTTCAAATTCTCACACAGGTAAGTGGTCGGGCTGGCCGTCATAATCTAAATGGAAATGTAATTGTACAAACTTACACCCCAGATCATTATAGTATTGAACTGGCAAGTCAGTATGATTTTTCAACCTTTTATAATACGGAAATGAAAATGCGCAAGGCATTTCAATATCCACCTTACTTCTTTTTAGCACTTATAACGATTTCCCATGTCAATCAAGTCAAGGTGGTTCAAGCTACTCAACGGTTCGCTCAGTTGCTCACGAAGGTAGTAAAGGATGAGACAATCATCCTGGGTCCAACGCCATCGGCTATACCACGTATTAAAGATAGATATCGTTATCAATGCATGATAAAATACAGAAATGAACCAGACCTAAGAATCTACTTATCAAAAATTCTAGATCAATTTTCTAATGATATTCGAAAAGATGATTTATTTATTTCAATTGATATGCAGCCATATCATTTAATGTGAAGAATATATAGCCTCGTAGAAAGTAGGTAATGAAGATGAAACGAATCGTATTTATGGGAACACCGGATTTTTCAGTTCCAATTTTACAATCATTAGTTGATTCACCTTATGAAATAGTACTTGTGGTAACACAACCAGATCGACCTAAGGGGAGGAAGCGTATTATTACCCCTCCACCTGTAAAAGAAGAAGCCGAAAAACATGATATCCCAGTGTTCCAGCCAGAGAAATTAAAGGATAATTATGAAGAAATTTTAGCTTATGAACCAGATTTAATTATAACGGCAGCATATGGACAGTTATTACCTAAGCAATTATTAACATCACTACCTTTTGGTTGTATTAATGTACATGCTTCCTTATTGCCAGAATTACGTGGTGGAGCACCGATTCATTATGCTATTATGCAAGGAAAGAAAGTAACGGGTGTTACGATCATGTATATGGTTGAAAGGCTAGATGCAGGTGATATCCTATCACAAAAGAGAGTGAAAATAGAAGACAATGATCATGTTGGCTCACTTCACGATAAGCTTTCAGTAGCTGGATCTGCCTTGCTGCAGGAAACATTGCCGAATCTATTTGATAACCAATTACAGCCAGTAAAACAGGATGATACACTAGCAACATTTGCTCGTAATATTAAGCGTGAAGAAGAGCAGATTGATTGGCATAAGTCGAATACAGAGATTTATAATCATGTTCGTGGCTTACATCCATGGCCAGTAGCCTATACGAAATACGAAGGCAAGCTGATGAAAGTTTGGTGGGGAGAGCCTGTCGAAACTTTCTATCAAGGGAATCAACCTGGTGAAATCGTTGATAAACCGGATTATGCATCGATTATAGTAGTTTGTGGAGATCATCAAGGATTTCGGATTACAGAAGTTCAGCCTGCTGGTAAGAAGCGAATGACAGTAAAGGACTACCTACAAGGAAATCCAAACCGAATAAAAAATGGAATGATAATGGGTGAGTAGATGGGCAATAATCAGTTAAGAAATACGATATTAAAGGTTTTGTTACGTATCGACAAAGATCAAGGGTTCAGTCATTTGCTTATTGACCATGAATTGAAATCTGGAAAAATCGGTGCAAAAGATGAAGGCCTATTGACAGAAGTTGTTTATGGCACCATTCAGCGTAAACTAACATTAGATTATTATTTAGATGCTTTTATTGATCCGAAAAAGAAAATAAAACTATGGGTAAAAATGTTGTTACGGATGTCTTTGTATCAAATGATATACCTTGATAAAATTCCGGATCATGCCATTATTCATGAAGCTGTTGAAATTGCTAAATCTAAAGGTCATAAAGGAATTGCTTCTTTTGTAAATGGTGTACTTCGCTCTATTCAAAGGAAAGGAGTACCATCTACAGCGACTATTAAGGATGATGTAAAAAGAATTTCGATTGAAACAAGTCACCCTGAATGGCTCGTTAAGCGATGGGTGGATCAATATGGTTTGAAGATAGCGGAAGCGATGTGTGTGTGCAATACACAACATAAACCGTTAACTGTTCGTGTACAGCCGTTAAAAATTTCTCGAGACCAGGCATTAAATAAATTAGTAGAAAAAGGTTTTGAAGCAAGAGCTTCGATATTTTCCTCCCAAGGAATCATTATTGAGAAAGGGAATATTTTAAACAGTGAATTATTTAAACATGGTTATGTGACGATTCAGGATCAAACATCTATGTTAGTTGCTGAGATGCTAGAGTCCCACCCTAATATGAAAGTACTTGACGCATGCAGTGCCCCAGGTGGAAAGGCAACGCATATTGCTGAAAAAATGCAAAATCAAGGGGAGTTACATGCCTTTGATCTTCATAAAAAAAAGGTGAAGTTAATAGAAGATAAAGCAAATCAATTGGATTTATCGATTATAGATGCAAAACCTGGTGACGCTAGAAAATTACAGGATATTTATGACGAAAAAACATTTGATCGCGTCTTAATTGACGCTCCTTGTTCAGGTTTAGGCGTAATCCGAGGTAAGCCAGAAATAAAATACCATAAAGAAGAAGCTGATATAAATCGATTGGCAACGATACAATTAGAAATATTAGAAAGTGTTATACCATTGTTAAAGGATGAAGGTCTGCTCATCTACAGTACTTGCACGGTCGATAAAGAGGAGAATGAGAGATTAGTGAGAAGGTTCTTAGAACGTAACAATTCGTATGAGCTTGATAATAAGTTCTTTAACACACTACCATCTCCTTTAAAAGAATCTCCTGGTATAAGTAACTATGGATTACAAGTGTTTCCACAAACCTTTAATACAGATGGTTTTTTCCTAACACGTATGAAACGAAAAAATAAGGAATAGACTTCTTTTCTTAAAAAGATTGTGTAATACTGTTATGTAAAGAACCTACAAGTAAACAAGGGGTGAAATAATGAAAGCTCGTTTTCTGACTGATCGAGGGCAAGTAAGAAGTCATAATGAAGATTCAGGTGGAGTATTTTATAATTCTTCTGGGCAATTTCTTGCTGTTATTGCAGATGGAATGGGTGGTCATCAAGCTGGGGATGTTGCTAGCCAGATGGCTACCACGTTATTAGAGGAAAAATGGAATGCATGTGACCATATAGATTCGCCTGAAGAGACAGAGAACTGGGTGCAAAACGCAATAAGGGAAATTAATGTAGCCATTTATAACCATGCACAAGAGAATAAAGAATGTTATGGAATGGGAACAACTATTGTCATTGTTATTGTGATCCGTGATTTTATGACGATTGCTCATATTGGAGATAGCAGGTGTTATAAGAGAAGCGGGGATGGACTTAAACAAATTACGGAAGACCATTCTTTAGTAAATGCCTTAGTTCAGTCTGGACAAATAACGAAGGATGATGCCCTCAGCCACCCACGAAAAAATGTCGTATTAAAAGCGCTAGGTACGGAGGAAGTAATAGAAAGTGATGTCATGTCTCTTGGCTTAGAACCAGAAGATAGACTATTGTTATGCACAGACGGTTTAACAGATAAAGTTATGGATAAAGAGCTATCAGAAATCATGGACGCAAGTACAGATTTACAAGAAATCGGTGAAAAGATGATTTCATTAGCTAACGAACGTGGAGGGGAAGATAATATATCATTGATTATTTTTCAATATTCACCTTCTGAGGAAGCGGGTGAATCTTCATGTTAAATGGCCATGTCTTGAGTGAACGTTATCAGATTAAAGATACAATTGGTGGCGGAGGTATGGCCAATGTATATTTAGCAAGGGATATTATCTTGGAAAGAGACGTTGCAATTAAAGCACTTCGCCTAGAATATGCAAATGATGAAGAGTTTATCGCTCGCTTTGATCGAGAAGCCCACGCTGCGGCTAGCCTCTCTCATCCAAACATTGTAAATATATATGACGTAGGGGAAGAGGACAAGCTTCTTTACATGGTAATGGAATATGTTGATGGTATGACGTTAAAAGAATATATTCAGCGAAATGGCCCGCTAGATGTACAGGAAGCGCTGGACATTATGAAACAAATTTCGGCGGCAATTGCTCATGCCCATGCAAATGACATTGTACATCGTGACATAAAGCCGCAAAATATTTTGATTGATACATATGGTCAAGCAAAAGTGACAGACTTCGGGATTGCTATTGCTTTAAGTGCAACAGCATTAACACAAACAAACTCCATTCTAGGTTCCGTTCATTATTTATCTCCTGAGCAAGCAAGGGGAGGAATGGCTACTAAAAAGTCGGATATCTATTCTATAGGTATTGTACTATATGAACTATTAACAGGAAGACTGCCTTTTTCGGGGCAATCTGCTGTTTCGATAGCATTAAAGCATTTACAAAATGATACCCCTTCTGTACGAAAATACAATCAAGATGTACCACAGAGTGTAGAAAACATTGTTTTAAAAGCAACAGCGAAGGATCCATTTCATCGTTATGAGACAATTTATGACTTAGAAGATGCACTTGAAATGGCTTTACATCCAAGTAAATTAAATGAAGCAGTGTTTACACCACCAACAGAAGAAGGAGAAGAAACCAAGGCTATCCCAATTATTACAGATCAAATGCAGGATAGTGTTAATGATGATACGATCGTACATCAAACGAATGGTCCTACAAAGCCTTATAAAGAAACGGACAAGTCTCTGGATCATAACAAAGGGAAGAAAACGAAGAAAAAGCAAAAGAAGAAACGACCTAAAAAGCCCAAGAGTAAGAAGAAAAAATGGTTCATTGCTTCCATTATTTTATTTTTATTACTAGCAGCAGTGACTGTAGCCCTATTTGTATATCCTGATATGTTTCAGCCTAAAGATGTAACTGTTCCAGATGTTACAGATATGGCTTATGATGATGCAACATCAGAATTGGAAGAACTTGGTTTTGTTGTTGAGCGCGAAAAAATCCATTCTGAAGACATTGAAGATGGAAATGTAGTTAAAACGGATCCAACGGCTGGAAGTACGATAAAGGAAGGTACTACTATCACATTATACGTTAGTCAGGGAAAAGAAAAAGTAGAATTTGCTGATTATGTTGGTAAAGACTTTTCGCAAGTAAAACGGTTGTTAGAAGATGAAGGATATGAAGTTTTAGATCCGTATGAGGAATATTCAGATCAGCCAGTAGGAGAAATCATTGAACAGATTCAGCCAACTCCAGACTCGGAAGTTGTACCAAGTGATACCAAGGTTATTTTTCGAGTTAGCAGTGGTCCGAAAACGATTAGTTTAAATAATCTTAAAGGAATGACGGAAGCTGAAGCAAGGGAATATTTGGAAAATAATAATCTAAAGATGGATGTCTCTAAAGAAAGCTCTGAAAGTACGGTTGAAGGCGAAGTGATACGTCAAGAGCCAGGGACAAACACGGAGTTAGAGGAAGGATCAACAGTAAAGGTTTATATTTCCACAGGACCTAAAGAAAAACCTCCTGTATCACATACTGTAACGTTTACCGTACCATATAATCCTGATACGAATGAAGAAAATGAGGAAAAGATCGAACAAACAGTTAAGATATATATTGATGATATGAACAATGATTTATCAGAGGTACACACGGAAGAAACGATTACGGAGGATAAGGAATTTGAGTTCACGTTAACAATAGCACCAGATAGTAAGGCGGAATATATGATTAAAAGGGATGAAGAAGTTATTGCTAATAAGACAGTTTCGTATGAAGAAGGTGAATAAATGCCAAGTGGCAGAATTATTAAAGCTCTAAGCGGTTTTTATTACGTCGAATCTGAAGGAGAAATCTTTCAGTGCAAAGGCAGGGGAGTATTTCGAAAAAAGAAAATCACTCCTTTAGTTGGTGATGTCGTTACATTTGATATTAGTGGTAAAAATGAAGGATACATTTTAGAAATACATCCTAGAGACAATGAGCTTATTAGACCGCCTATTGCTAATATTAATCAGGCAATAATTGTCTGTTCTGCGATGAAGCCAGTGTTTAGTACGGTACTACTGGATCGGTTTCTTGTATTAGTAGAGTCGAAAGGAATTAAGCCGGTTATTTTTATAACGAAAATGGATTTGGTTGCAGATGAAGCGAAAAATAGTCTCATTTCTTATCAAAAAGATTATGAACGAGTTGGTTACAAAGTAGAGCAGTTTTCAGTAAAGGATTCTTCAGTATTAGCTTCACTTGAACAATATTTCACGAATAATATTACGGTTATTGCTGGGCAATCAGGGGTGGGAAAAACATCGCTATTAAATGCGATAAATCCATCGCTCCTATTAAAAACGGATGAAATTTCTGATAGCTTAGGTAGAGGTAAGCATACAACTCGACATGTTGAATTAATTTCACTTTGTGGTGGATTAGTAGCAGATACACCAGGATTTAGCTCGCTTGACTTTCAGGATATTGAACCTGAGGAATTAGCTGCATGTTTTCCAGAAATAAGGGATAGAATGGAAAACTGTAAATTCCGTGGATGTATGCACTACAAGGAACCTAAATGTGCTATTAAACAAGCTGTCGAGTCAGGTGAAATTGCAAGCTATCGTTATCAACACTATTTACGATTTCTTGAAGAAATACAAAGTAGAAAGCCGAGGTATTAGTCATGACAAAAATAGCTCCATCAATATTAGCAGCTGACTTTTCTAAGCTAGGGGATGAAATAACGGATGTTACAAGAGGAGGAGCAGATTATATTCATGTCGATGTAATGGATGGGCATTTTGTGCCTAATATAACTCTAGGTCCTTTGATTGTAGAAGCAATACGACCATCAACAACATTACCATTGGATGTACACTTGATGATAGAAAATCCAGATACCTATATCGGGGCATTTGCAAATGCAGGTGCTGATATAATAACGGTACATCAAGAGGTATGTCCTCATTTGCATCGCACCATTCAATTGATTAAAGACCAGGATATGAAGGCGGGGGTAGTTATTAATCCAGCTACTCCGGTTGAAACACTATTACCCATATTGAATGATATAGATATGGTATTAATTATGACGGTTAATCCAGGATTTGGCGGTCAGTCCTTTATTAAAAGCACTTTAGCTAAAATCAAACAGCTAGACGAATGGCGAAAGGAATTTGGATATTCATATGAGATAGAAGTGGATGGTGGAATCAATACGTCAACAGCGCAAATATGTACAAAGGCCGGTGCTGATATTTTGGTTGCTGGTAGCGCAATATTCCAGAAGGAAGATCGTCCTAAAGCTATCCAAGCTATTCGGGATGCAGCAAAGGAGTAATTAGAGCGTGAAAACTGTAGCAATCATAGGTAATGGACCAGGTCTGTATCCTGATTTCACCCCATATCTAGATACAGTGGATTGTTGGATCGGTGCTGACCGTGGTGCATGGACATTGGTGAAAAAAAACATACCAATGGATTATGCAGTAGGAGATTTCGATTCTACGACAAAGGAAGAAAGGGAAGCAATTGCTAAATATAGTAAATATATGAAAGAGTATTCATCAGAAAAGGATGAAACAGACCTTGAAATTGCATTAAATAAAGCATTTGAGCTAAAGCCTGACTACATTTACTTATTCGGTGTAACAGGTGGTAGACTTGATCATGAATTAATTAATGTCCAATTATTATATTCCATTATAGATAAAGGAATAAAGGGAGCCATCATTGATCAGACGAATTATATAGAACTTACACTTCCAGGTGAACATCATGTAAAACATGACAAAAGCTATCCCAATATCTCATTTGTTCCATTTTCGCACGAAGTACGTGGTATAACTTTAACTAATTTCTATTATCCTCTAACCGATGCAAATATTTCATGGGGATCTACGCTTTGCATATCAAACAAGCTGATTAGAAATAGTGGTACTTTTTCGTACAATGAAGGCATACTATTATTAATAAAGAGTCGTGACACGATTCCCAGATAGCTTTGTTTGTTAAAAGAGGAGGGCGAACTCATGAAATTTTATACGATTAAGCTCCCGAGATTTATTGGTGGATTTGTAAGGGTCATTATTGGTACATTTAAGAAAGATAAGTAATAAGCATGAGCTTTTGTCAGTTGACAGAAGCTTACTTTTTTTGGTAGAGATGAGAATTTTAATAGTTGCTGCATCATTGTCAGAATAAAAGTGCAAGCGACCGATTAGAAACGTCGACTGGAACGAGTCAACGGAGGTAAAGGAATTACGGTGAGCTTGTGAGTGATGATGATTTAGATTAGAGTGATTCGTGAAAGTCGCATCGTTTCTAGGCGCTAGAGCTGGACGCGGGTCAACATGCTCATATTTATCTTGATAAATTCCTTAATTTCCTAGACTATAAGAAAAAGCACCTTTTATTAAAAAGGTGCTTTTTCTTAACTAATGCGATAAGTTGTATTAGTATATTAAACGCGTTCTACTTTCCCTGATTTAAGGGCACGTGCAGATACATATACTTTTTTCGGTTTTCCATCTACCATAATACGTACTTTTTGTACATTAGCTTTCCATTGACGCTTATTGGAATTCATAGCGTGAGAGCGTTGGTTTCCACTGCGAGTTTGACGTCCAGTTACAACACATTTTCTGGCCATGTTATCCCTCCTACTTTTACATGTTTCTTTGCATTTTCATACTTATACAATTTACCATAACTCTTACTAGATTGCAATTATTCTTTTTGTAAAACCACGAATAAACTGGGATTATTTGGTATATAAAGAGAAAATACTTGACAGATTAACACAAATCGTACATTGTTATAAGTGGTAATTTTTAATTAGGTATTATCTATACTTTTAAAAAGGTTCTGCATGTAGTAGAATATGCTTAGATAATGTGAGCAGGTATTATAAGGAGGATTCAAATGTCCATTGAACTTCATACAAACGATGGTCAGGTAACGATTACTAATGAAGTAATTGCCACTATTGCTGGTGGTGCAGCAGTTGAATGTTATGGAATTGTTGGGATGGCTTCTAAAAGTCAAATACGCGATGGCATTGCTGAAATCTTAAGAAAAGAAAACTTTTCAAAAGGTGTCATTGTCCGTCAAGAAGAAAGCAATTTACATATCGATATGTATATTATTGTGAGTTATGGAACAAAAATATCCGAAATTGCTCATAATGTTCAATCTCAGGTTAAATATACGTTAAATCAATCCTTAGGGTTAGAAATTGATTCTGTCAATATTTATATTCAAGGAGTTCGTGTCTCAAAAGACTAATTTCATATCATCTAATTGTATAAAGTGTTAATGCTCTAGCGCCTGAAGCATGAATAGTAGATCTACAGGCGCTGTGAGCTTTTGTCTACAGAGGAGGAAATATAATAGTGACTTTACAGAAGATAAATGGCAAGAAACTTGCTCAAATGATTCTTTCTGGAGCGCATAATTTGTCGAATAACGCCAAGAAAATTGATGCTTTAAATGTATTCCCTGTACCCGACGGTGATACAGGAACAAATATGAATCTAACGATTACTTCCGGAGCTAATGAAGTAAAAAAATTAACTAGTGACAGTGTATCTGAAGTAGCTGAAGCATTTGCTAAAGGGTTACTAATGGGTGCTAGAGGTAATTCAGGGGTCATACTATCACAAATTTTTCGTGGTTTTTCTAAAGGGTTGGAAAAAAAAGAAGCGGTTACAACCATCGAGCTTGCGAAGGCATTTGAAAGTGGTGTTTCCACTGCGTATAATGCTGTAATGAAACCTGTAGAAGGCACCATACTAACTGTTGCAAAGGATGCAGGGAATCAAGCAGTTTCAGTTGCTGAAAAAGAACAAGACATCATTCAGCTAATGGAACAAATTGTAGCTGAAGCAAAAGCATCACTTAAACGTACACCAGATTTACTTCCAGTCCTAAAAGAAGTTGGTGTAGTAGATTCTGGTGGGCAGGGTTTATTAACCATCTATGAAGGATTCCTTGCTGCGTTAAAGGGAGAAGAACTTCCTGAAGATCCATCGGATATTAATATGGATGAAATGATAAATGCTGAACACCATAAAGTAACACAGGATTTTATGGATACAGAGGATATAGAGTTTGGCTATTGTACTGAATTTATGGTTAAGTTTGAAGAAGACAAATTAAATGAATATCCATTTGATGAAGAAGCATTTCGTAACGATTTAAGTGAGCATGGTGATTCCTTGCTAGTTGTTTCTGATGATGAGCTTGTGAAGGTTCATATTCATGCAGAGTATCCAGGACATTGTTTAACAATGGGGCAACGTTATGGAAGCTTAATTAATATGAAAATAGAAAATATGCGCGAGCAGCATACTGCTATTGTAGGAAGTAAAGAAAAGAAAAATATGCAAAAAGAAAAGTCGGAATATGCAATTGTTACAGTGGCCATGGGTAAAGGCTTGAGGGATCTTTTGGAAAGCTTAGGGGCAAGTGTGGTCATTGAAGGTGGACAAACAATGAATCCAAGCACTCAGGATATTGCAAATGCCATCAAGCAAGCTAATGCTAAAAATGTGTTAATGCTTCCAAATAACAAGAATATCCTAATGGCAGCTGATCAAGCGGCAGAATTAGCTGAAGAAAATGTACGAGTTGTTCCAACTAAAACAATTCCACAAGGTATAAGCGCTATGCTCTCATTTCATCCAGATGCAGATATTGATAGTAATCAGCAAGCAATGGACGAGGCAAGAAAACAGGTGAAAACTGGACAAATAACTTATGCTGTACGTGATACACAAATTGATGGCATTACCATTGAAAACGGTAATTTTATGGGTATTGCAGATGGTAAGATCATTGCTACTGACTCTGATAAAATGGAAACAGTGAAATTGCTTCTAAATGAGATGATCTCTAAAGATGATGAGATCTTGACGATTCTTCAAGGGGAAGATGTAGAAGATGAAGAAGTAAATCGATTGATCAAATATATAGAAGAAACATACGAAGATATTGAAATTGAAGTGCATAACGGTAATCAACCAATATACTCCTATATATTTTCCGTGGAATAAGCAGCTTTTTATATAAATAATAGGGCTGTATCAAAAGTCCATTAGAGGAACGAAACACCGACCATGATATTTAAACATCACGGTCGGTGTTTCGTTCTGGTTTGTATTTATTTTGATTATCTCCGCACGATGGCAAGAGGGTTAATTTTAGATAAATAAAAAAAACTGAGCAAAATTCGCAGTCCTTATCACTAAATGCTCAGATTTACGCTTCCTCTAGTAGCTATTATGGAATAATAGCTACTGCTTGACCACCACTCCGGCTGCCCACTTCCCTTTCCGTGGGGGTTTGTCCTTCAGCTAACTTTTTTAGCAAAACCCGCTCAAAAAAGTGGATCTTCAGGTCAAACATTTCCCACAGGAGTTGAAGTGGCCGCCCTTCGCTATTATCAGGCTCTACAACGCTAGCATGAAGTAACACAGCTACTTTTATACTCACGGATAGCGATTTTCACTTTACCCATTGTAAAAAAAGTCAACCTATTACTTATGACAAGAATTGTTGCACCTTCTCATAGCGGAGACTAATTACGTAGACTCCTGCGGGAATAGCGCGAGCCGAAAATCCACTTTGCAACGTGTTCTTCTTTGCAAAGTTAGTTGAGGCCGTGCCCGCCGAAAGCGAAGTAATTAGTCGGAGCATTGCCAATATACATCAAACATTTCAAAATAACTACTTGGCTTAACGCAGTCATTGCACTGATTTTATACTTTCTTAACTTAGAACAAAAGCGCTAGCGCCCGATTAGAAACGTAATTACTGGAGTGAGCCAATGGAGATAAAGGAAATCACGGTGAGCTTGCGAGCCAATGAGGACTTAGATTAGGGCGATTCATGAAGTCGCTACGTTTCTGGGTGCTGGAGCTGGACGCGGCTCAACACGCCCATATGTATACACAGACTCAAATTCTATAATTTCCTAGACTATAAAAAAAGGGGTACCCCTTTCGTCATTTTTACGTGACTTTTGGGATATCCCTTTTTTTATATTCCGATAATCTTCATGATGAAATCAAACAGGAACAAACCAGATATTACGATTAGTGCAGCCGATAACTCTCGATGTTTTCCAATTGCGATTTTTACAATTGGATATGCAATGAACCCAAAAGCCATACCATCAGCAATGCTGTAGGTGAATGGGATCATTACAACTATGAGTAGAGCTGGTATACATTCTGATAGGTTATCTAATGGTAGATATCGAATGTTTTGGGTCATCAAAAAGCCTACAATAATTAAGATAGGGCTTATAGCTGTATTTGGAATCATTGTTATCCAAGGAATAAGGAAAAGTGTTGCTAGAAACAATACTCCGGCAACGAGAGCTGTTTTTCCAGTTCTTCCTTTGGAAGCAATAACAGCAGCATTTTCTGCAGCAGAAACAGTTGGCGATGTCCCTAAGAAAGCACAGGTTAACGTTGAAAAAGCAGTCACTTGATAGGCTTTTGAGTACCTATTTTCTCGTTTTAACATCTCCAGCTGACCATGTAATAAACCCATGTTCTCAAAAATAAGGATCATCGATAAAGGGAATACCGCTAGCCAAAATGATAACTCATCAATTGCTGAAAATGAAGGCAGAAATAGCATTTCACTCCATGTAATATTTATTGCTTCGTTTCCAGTTTCTATGGTTCCAGCAATGAAAGCAAAAATAGTACCAGCAAACATGGTAAGCAGGAAATTAGCCGGGATATTTTTTACGAATAAGAATATGGCTAGAAACAAAGTCAATAAACTAACAATAACGGTAGCAGAGCTAAAATCACCAATCGCAATGATGGTATTTTCCCCGCTAATAACAAGTCCACTTTTTTCTAGCCCAATTAAGATTAAGAAAAAACCCAAACCAACAGTGATTGCATGTTTCAGTGAATTGGGAATAGCATCTCTTAACAATACACCTAACTTACTAAAAGCTGTTATTAAAAAAATAATAGCAGCTACAAGCACAACAGCTAAGCCTTCTTGAAAATGCAATTCCGTGCCTTCCACGATAGAGTATGCAAACAATGCGTTAATCCCCATACCTGGAATGATGATGAGCGGAAGTCTGCCGATGATTCCCATCAGTACTGTTCCAACAAAACTTGCGAGAATGGTTGCAACCATACCACTTTCAATGGACAACCCTGCTTCACTAAGGATAGACCCATTCACAACAACAATATACATTGTCGTTAAATAGCCTATCAGACCAGCAATAAACTCATTTTTAAAACTTGAGTTCGGCTGTAAATTATGCTGGTGTTTCTTATCAGGCATATGAACTCCTCATCGTATCTCCTGTCCCTCTCCCACCCGATTATAAACGTATAATCCACAAATTTTAATTATAGATCTTATAAACATGGAAGTCAATGTATTACAGGACATGGATAATGAATAAGAATAGCATTTGTAGTGGATTCAAAATTATTCGGATAACATGTATAAATAATAGCGATATACATGTTATCATACTTACAAGGTAATAATGGAAATGATTAATATCGACTTTTTTGTTATAATTTACTATGGAAGCTTAGGGGTATAACATTGACTTGTTATTGGAATGAATACCCTTACTTTAAAAGATTGTAAAACTGTGGAAACCTAAAACTAGGCGGTGGATAGCTATGAAATATAATTCTGTTTTTGATATTATTGGGCCGGTTATGATAGGCCCTTCTAGTTCTCATACAGCAGGTGCAGCGAGAATAGGTAAGGCAGCACGTACGTTATTCGGAAAAAGTCCGAAGTGGGCAAAGATATATTTATATGAATCTTTTGCAAAAACGTATAAGGGGCATGGTACTGATTTTGCTTTAGCTGGTGGCCTACTTGGATTTGAAACGGATGACACCCGTATGAGTAATGCGTTGAATATCGCAAAGGAAAGAGATTTTTATATTGAATTTATTGAAGATAGCGCAGCTGTCGATCACCCGAATACAGCTAGAATAGTTCTTGGCAATGAAACTGATACGCTTGAACTGGTCGGTGTTTCGATTGGTGGAGGAAAAGTGGAAATCACTGAATTAAATGGCTTTGAATTGCGGTTATCTGGAAATCACCCTGCTATTTTAATTATGCATAACGATCGCTTCGGAGCGATTGCTTCTGTTACAACAATACTTGCCAAACATCAAATTAATATCGGACATATGGAAGTGAATCGGAAGGATGTCGGTAAGGAAGCGTTAATGGTCATTGAAGTAGACCAAAATGTAGATGACGACGTGCTACATGAATTGGATAACGCTGAACACATTATTCAAATTTCCAAAATTGTCAGCTAGTGTTTTAACAAGAGAGGTGGAATTATATGTTTCGTACAGTGAAGGAATTAGTAGAGATTGCTGAAAATGAAAATATCTTAATTTCAGAAGTAATGATTCGGCAGGAAATGGAAGTTAAAGAAAAAACGCGTGAAGAAATATATGGAGAGATGGAGAAAAACCTACAAGTAATGGAAAACGCCATCGAGGACGCTTTGAAAGGTGTTGAATCAGTTACGGGGTTAACTGGTGGCGATGCGGTATTAATACAAAATTACATGAAAGAGAAAACTCCTTTATCTGGAAATTTACTACTTGATGCAGTTAGTAAAGCAATGGGTACAAATGAGGTTAACGCTGCAATGGGTACAATATGTGCTACTCCAACTGCTGGGAGCGCGGGATGTGTACCTGGCACATTATTTGCAGTTAAAAATCAGTTGCATCCTACACGTGAGCAAATGATTCGTTATTTATTTACTGCAGGCGCATTTGGGTTTGTCGTTGCAAATAATGCCTTTATTTCCGGTGCGGCAGGAGGATGTCAAGCAGAGGTTGGTTCAGCGGGGGCAATGGCTTCAGCTGCGATCGTTGAAATGGCGGGCGGCACTCCTCAGCAGTCTGCTGAGGCATTTGCTATGACATTAAAAAATATGCTTGGCCTTGTTTGTGATCCTGTTGCAGGTTTAGTAGAGGTTCCCTGTGTAAAACGAAATGCTGGGGGGTCCTCACTAGCAATTGTATCTGCTGATATGGCGTTGGCTGGTGTAACGAGTAGAATACCATGCGATGAAGTGATTGGCGCTATGTATCGAATTGGGAAACAAATGCCTTCAAGTCTTCGTGAGACTGGTGAAGGTGGATTAGCCGATACACCAACTGGTCGTTTTCTAAAAGATAATTTGGGATTACAAGTTAGAAAGAGTGATTCACATGTTACGTGAGCCTGTAACAAACTTAAAAGGCATCGGCGATAAAATGGCAGAAGACCTTGCACTGATGCATATCTATTCGATTGAAGATTTATTAAATCATTTTCCTTATCGCTATGATATTTTCGAAATTAGGCCTCTTAGTGAGTTAATTCATGATGATAAAGTTACGATTGAGGGAAGGGTGATTCATGATCCTTCTCTTACTTTTTATGGCAAAAAAAAATCAAGACTTACCTTTACCCTCGAAGTTGAACAGGTTGCTGTTAAAGCAGTTATGTTTAATCGAGCTTTCGCTAAGAAACAAATTCATCAGGGGGACACGGTCACATTAACTGGGAAGTGGGATGCCCATCGTTTGCAAATTACGGTTAGTAATTATAAGAAGGGCCATGCCAATCAACAGGCAGAAATTCAGCCTATCTACTCTGTTAAAGGCAATATAACTAATGTTAAGCTGAAGAAATTAATTCAACAAGCATTGAAGGCTTGTTCCACGGAAATAGAAGAATTGTTACCAAATAGATATCTAGCAAGTTATAAAATACCTACTCGTAGTGAAGCTTTTACGATGATGCATTTTCCTAAGCATAGAGTAGCATTAAAGCATGCTAGACGGAGATTTATCTATGAAGAATTTTTACTATTTCAACTAAAAATGCAGCTACTTCGCAAGTTGAAACGTGAGGCAACTGTAGGAAATGCGCAACATTATAATTCAGATCTTGTTCAGGCATTTATTGCAAGTTTGCCATTTGCTTTAACAAATGCACAAGAAAAATCGTTAAATCAAATTCTATCCGATATGAAGTCTCCCTACAGAATGAGTCGTCTTTTACAAGGGGATGTAGGCTCGGGAAAAACAGCGGTTGCTGCAATATGTTTGTATGCTTCACTTACGGCAGGTAAACAAGGTGCGCTAATGGTACCTACAGAAATTTTAGCAGAGCAGCATTTCCAATCACTAGTTGAATTGTTTGATGATAAAGTGAATGTTACGTTATTAACTGGCTCTGTAAAAGGTAAAAAACGAAAAGCAATAACTGAAGGTATTGAGAAACATGAGATAAATATTGTCGTAGGGACGCATGCGCTGATTCAAGAGGATGTCATTTTTGATGACCTTGGATTTGTGATAGTAGATGAACAGCACCGTTTTGGTGTAGAGCAAAGGCGTATCTTACGTGAAAAAGGTCTTCAGCCTGACGTATTATTTATGACAGCAACCCCAATCCCTAGGACTTTAGCTATTACAGCATTTGGCGACATGGATGTATCCGTCATTGATGAGATGCCTATGGGCAGAAAGGAAATTGAGACATACTGGGTAAAAGAAAATACGCTGGATCGTGTGCTTCATTTTATCCATAAACAAATTTCTCTCGGAGAACAAGCATATATTATCTGTCCTCTCATTGAGGAGTCCGATAAATTAGATATTCAAAATGCCGTAGATGTATATCAACAGCTACAAGCGTTCTACCCAGAAGAAATAAAAATTGGTCTCATGCATGGTAGGTTGCCAACAGAAGAAAAAGATGCTGTAATGAAACAATTTGCTGATAATGAAGTACAGATTCTAGTATCGACAACAGTTGTAGAAGTTGGTGTTAATGTACCGAATGCAACAGTTATGGTTATTTATGATGCTGAGCGGTTTGGACTATCACAACTCCATCAATTGCGGGGAAGGGTTGGACGAGGTGCTAAACAAAGCTACTGCATTTTAATTGCCGACCCAAAAGGAGAAACAGGAAAAGAACGTATGCGGATTATGTCTGAAACAACCGATGGATTTGCTTTGTCTGAAGAGGATTTACGATTGAGGGGACCAGGGGATTTCTTTGGAAGGAAACAGAGTGGTGTACCCGAATTTAAAGTAGCTGATATGATTCATGATTATCGAGCTTTAGAAACAGCACGAAAGGATGCGCAGAACATCATTGATGAAAACCTGTTAGAAGATGATCCGGAATTCCGTTTACTGCAGCAATATGTAGAGGAAAATTCCGTTTTTAACGAGAAATTAGACTAAGAAATATTTGCATAAACAAGCAAGGTATTATATATTACTATTAGGACCAAGTCATAAAAAATATGGACGGTGCAAGCATGAAACGACCAAAATGTGATCGACAACGATTATTAAAAGAGACAATTGAAAAGACACCTTTTATTACAGATGAAGAATTGGCAAAACAATTCTCTGTCAGTATCCAAACGATCCGGTTAGATCGGATGGAGCTTTCTATTCCTGAATTAAGGCAGCGGATTAAATCAGTTGCTACGAACCAATGGAATGAAACTGTTAAAGCATTACCACTTGAAGAAGTAATTGGAGAAGTGGTTGACTTGGAATTAGATAATCGGGCAATCTCAATTTTAGACATTGGTGCGGAGCATGTATTCTCGCGTAATAAAATTGCCCGTGGTCATCATTTGTTTGCTCAGGCAAATTCTCTTGCTGTTGCTGTGATTAATGATGAATTAGCTCTAACTGCTAAATCAGAATTGAAATTTACACGACAGGTTAAAGAAGGCGAACGCGTGGTTGCGAAGGCTGTAGTTGAAGGAAAAGAGAAAGGACTTACGATTGTTCATGTTAACAGCATTGTAGAAAATGAAACAGTGTTTACTGGTATTTTCCATATGTATCAACCTAATGAACAAAAAGGAGAACAATAAATGAAACTTGCAATAGATGCCATGGGTGGCGATCATGCACCAAAAGCTGTAGTACTTGGAGCGATGAAAGCTGTCTCTGAGATTGACCAACTACATATTACCCTAGTTGGGGATGAAGCGAAGATAAATGAGTACTTAACAGATACTAAAAATATTGATATTTTACATACAACAGAAGTAATTACTTCAGAAGATGAACCTGTACGTGCGGTTCGCAGGAAAAAGAAGGCGTCATTAGTCTTAATGGCCCAAGAGGTAAAAGAAGGTAGAGCCGATGCTTGTATTTCTGCTGGAAATACGGGAGCATTAATGAGCGCAGGTCTCTTTATCGTTGGTAGAATTACAGGCATTGAGCGCCCTGCTCTAAGTCCGACATTACCCACTTTAGATGGGCAAGGATTCCTGCTATTGGACGTAGGTGCAAATGTTGATGCGAAGCCGAATCACCTATTACAATACGCGTTAATGGGTTCTATTTATGTCGAGCAAGTGCGCTCTATTACCAATCCTAGGGTAGGGTTATTAAATGTTGGAACCGAAGATGGGAAAGGGAATGACCTTACTAAAAAAGCGTTTCACCTTTTGAGTGATACGCCAATTAATTTTATCGGCAATGTCGAAGCGCGTGATTTGTTAACTAACGTTGCAGATGTTGTAGTAACTGACGGATTCACTGGTAATATTGCATTAAAAACAATTGAAGGAACTGCCGGGGCTATGTTTTCCATGCTTAAAGAGACATTTATGTCATCTGTAAAAACGAAAATTGCCGCTGGTATGATTAAAAACGACTTGAAAGGATTAAAAGCAAAACTAGATTATGCAGAATATGGCGGGGCAGGATTATTCGGATTAGCAGCACCAGTTGTGAAGGCGCATGGTTCATCTGATTCAAACGCCATATATAATGCAGTTAAACAGACGTGTCACATGGTTAATAACCAAATTACGGAAACGATTAAACAAACGATTGAGACAATGAATTTGGAGGGGGACAAATAATGAAGCAGGTTGCCTTCATGTTTCCTGGGCAAGGGTCCCAGACAGTAGGAATGGGAAGAGAACTATATGAAGCATCACCTAAGATCCAAAAACTCTTTGATGATGCAGATCAAATTTTACAAAAGAATCTAACAAAAATTATGTTTGAAGGGCCAAAAGAGGAACTCACAGAAACAGAAAATGCACAGCCGGCCTTATTATTAACAAGCATCGCTCTTCACACCATGTTATTAGATATGGAAGTACAGCCAGTAATGACGGTTGGTCATAGTCTTGGAGAATACAGCGCATTAGTAGCTGCTGGAGCTATTTCGTTAGAGGAAGCTTTGCCACTTGTAGCAAAACGTGGAAAATTAATGGAGCAGGCTTTTCCAAAAGGACAAGGTACAATGGCGGCAGTGCTTGGGTTAGATAGTGAGACGATTCAAGCTGGGCTTAGTGAAATAAATGAAGAAGTTGTAGATCTAGCTAATCTAAATTGTCCAGGACAAATTGTTATTTCTGGGTCAGTTAAAGGTATCGAGATGGCCAAAGAAATTTTAAAAGCGAAAGGTGCTAAACGCGTTCTTCCGTTAAATGTCAGTGGACCATTTCATTCTCGTCTTATGAAATCGGCTAATGAGGCATTTTCAGAGTACTTAAACAAGGTAACGATTAATGATGCAGCGATTCCTATCTACGCAAATGTATCAGCTTCACCAGTAAGGGAGAATGCTGAGATCAAAGAACTATTAATTAAACAACTGTATTCTCCTGTTCGATTTGAGGAATCAATTAGAAATATGATGGAGAAAGAAGTAGATGCATTTGTAGAAGTAGGAAATGGTAAAGTGTTAAGTGGTTTGGTGAAGAAGGTTAATCGAAATACTACTACGTTTGCTGTTCAAGATACTGCTTCATTAAATGACTTTATATCATGGTTTAAGGGGGATTAATAATGCTTAAAGGCAAAAACGCATTGGTTACAGGAGCGTCTCGTGGTATAGGCCGTTCCATTGCATTAGAATTAGCAAAACAAGGTGCGAATGTCACCGTGAATTATGCTGGGAGCGAAGATAAAGCGAAAGCTGTTGTCGAAGAAATTAAAGCGATGGGCTCTAATGCTTTTATCGTGCAAGCTGATGTAGCTGATGAGGCAAGTGTTAAATCAATGATTAAAGAAGTAGTAAGTAATTTTGGTTCATTGGACATTCTTGTTAATAATGCCGGTATAACGAGAGATAATTTATTAATGAGAATGAAAGAAGAAGAATTCGATCAAGTAATTAATACCAATTTAAAAGGTGTATTTGTTTGTACAAAGGCAGTTACAAGACAAATGATGAAGCAAAGAGCTGGAAAGATTGTTAACGTAGCTTCCATTGTTGGAGTTAGCGGAAATCCTGGACAAGCAAATTATGTAGCAGCAAAAGCTGGTGTCATAGGTTTAACGAAAACAACAGCAAAGGAACTTGCTTCAAGAAATATTCATGTTAATGCCGTAGCGCCAGGTTTTATATCTACAGATATGACGGATGCCTTAACTGATGAACAGCAAAAGGAAATGCTAGCAATGATCCCTTTAAACAAGCTTGGAGAGCCAGAGGATGTTGCAAAGGTTGTACGCTTCCTTGCAAGCGATGATGCAAACTACATTACGGGCCAAACGATTCATATTGATGGTGGAATGGTTATGTAATACTACGGATTTCCTTGAAAGGAGGTGAAGGAACGTGGCAGATGTGTTTGATCGTGTAAAAGATATTATCGTTGATCGTCTTGATGTGGAAGAGTCAAAAGTAACAATGGAAGCATCGTTTAAAGAAGATTTAGAAGCTGACTCTCTTGATGTGGTTGAGCTTGTAATGGAGCTTGAAGACGAATTTGATATGACAATTGCTGATGAAGAGGCTGAAAAAATAAATACAGTTGGTGATGCTGTTAACTACATAAACAGCACACAAGAATAACAGGAAGAGAAAGTCTCGCGAGTTTTGGCGGGGCTTTCCGTATATTTAATGGAAATTGAGGTGTCCAGCGTGGAAATTGCCCAGTTAGAGAAACATTTAAATATTATGTTTCACAACCATATATTGATTAGACAGGCATTTACACATTCATCTTATGTGAATGAGCATCGTAAGGAAGTATTTTCGGATAATGAAAGGTTGGAATTTCTAGGTGATGCTGTACTAGAATTAGGAGTATCTCAATATCTTTTTCGTAAGCATCAACATATGCCAGAAGGAGAAATGACTAAATTAAGAGCCTCTATTGTTTGTGAACCTTCACTAGCTAGCTTTGCCAGAGGTCTTGAATTTGGTCAATTTATATTACTAGGTAAAGGGGAGGAACAAACAGGTGGTCGAGACCGCTCTGCTTTACTTGCTGATGTTTTTGAAGCCTTCTTAGGAGCATTATATTTGGATCAGGGGTTTGATGCAGCGTTACAATTTTTAGAAGACCATGTATTTCCGAAGATTACAGATGGTGCTTTTTCGCATGCGATGGATTACAAGAGTCAGTTACAAGAATTAATTCAACAGATTAAAAATCAATTAATCGAGTATAGAATTATAGAAGAAAGAGGCCCATCTCATCATAAAGAATTTGTTGCTAATGTACTCATTCAAAATGAAATTTATGGATCGGGCATTGGACGCACAAAAAAAGAAGCCGAGCAGCGTGCTGCAAAAGCAGCGATAGATAAATATAATTCATAAAACAACTACAGTTGTTTTAAAGTAGATAGAACGATTAGGATGAGCCGTTGTTTTTTCAGTAGTGCGTCAGTTTTTGTACACAAAAACTGACGCACTCTCGCAGGAAGCAACAGCTCACACTTTTCATTCTTATGAGAAACCACTATTACAGTTAAATAGAATGAAAGTTTGGGAGCTCCCCTTGCAAGCGACTCAACACGCGCCATTTATCCACATGGGTAAATTTTATAATTTCCTAGACTACAAAAAAAGATTTCCTTCACTCATTAAGCTTAGCTAAGTGAAGGAGCATCTTTTTTGGTTCTGTATTCGTGTGGGCAGGCCTCTGTCCCGCGAACTTCATAATGGGAATCGTTACGTATTCACTTAATGCTTTCGAACAGATCGTAGCTCTTCAATAAAAGCTTGTGTTTCTTGAGCGCTGAGTCGCCCTTTCTGTTTAATCATATCATACATAAATTTGATCTCTTCATATTTATTCAAATCATAATCTTCCGGATCCATTATCGTGCGATTAACAACATCTAGTTGTTCAGCAATTTCATCAAGTAAAATCTTTAAATTTTCTGCTGATGGTTTTTCTAAGCTCATTCTATAATATCTCTCCCCTACGATTTAAAACTAATAGAGTATGTATGGTCTACTCTTCTTTTGTTTCTATGTTTATGATAAAATAAATGCGGTAAAAAGCCAAATTTGTTTTTCGTAAAACTAATTATAGAAATACGATGAATAAGAATCGTGCTTGATAAATTTATGATAATTGAGAACTTAAATAGATGCAATTTGTCAATGTTCTTTATTGAATTAGGAGAATGTAATATGTACTTAAAAAGGTTGGAAAGTGTTGGCTTTAAATCTTTTGCAAAACGGATTAATGTTGATTTTGTTCCAGGAGTAACTGCAGTGGTAGGACCTAATGGAAGTGGAAAAAGTAATATAACGGATGCTATTCGTTGGGTGCTAGGGGAGCAGTCGGCAAAATCCTTACGTGGATCTAAAATGGAAGATATTATTTTCCAAGGGAGTGATACACGTAAAGCATTAAATGTTGCAGAAGTAACGTTAGTATTGGATAACCATGACCAGCTCCTACCTTTAGAATATGAAGAAGTAAGTGTAACTAGAAGGGTATATCGTTCTGGTGAAAGTGAGTTCTATATAAATAATCAATCGTGTCGATTAAAAGATATTGTTGATTTGTTCATGGATTCAGGACTTGGACGTGAGGCCTTTTCAATTATTAGTCAAGGAAAAGTGGAAGAAATTCTTAGCTCAAAAGCAGAGGAAAGAAGGACTATTTTTGAAGAGGCAGCTGGGGTTCTGAAATATAAGCAGAGGAAGAAGAAAGCCGAATATAAACTAGCTGAAACACAAGAAAATCTAAACCGTGTAGAAGATATTATTCATGAAATCGAGCAACAACTCGATCCAATGAAAAAGCAAGCACAAACAGCAGAAAAATACGTAGCACTCAAAGAAGAATTAAAGGAAAAAGAAATTTCTTATCTTCTAGCTGAAATTGAGATTATACATAATCAATGGCAATCAACGCTTCAAGAGCTCGATCAAATGAAATTAAAAGAAGTAGAGTTGAAAACAGCGATTCAACAAAAAGAAGCGTCACAAGAAAGTGAAAGACAAGCAATTGATCAATTAGATGGCACCATCGAAAAGCTACAGGCTGATTTGTTATCTATGACACAGCAGTTGGAAAAATATGAAGGAAAGAAGCAATTATTTTTAGAGAGATTCAAGCACTTTGAAGACAACAAAGAAAAACTGGAGGAGCAAAAAAAGGAAACTTCAATTCGAATTGGAAAATTGCATGAAGAAGTTATTCAGGAAAAAAAACGCCTATCTGAATTACAAACCATAAAAGCTGCAACAAAAGGTGAAATTAAACAACTCGAACAGAAGCTAAGCTTAGGAAAAGAGAACCTTGCGGAGAAAATTGAAGATTTAAAATCAGAGTACATCGAGTATTTAAATAAGCAAGCTGTTCGGCGAAATGAATTACACTCCATTGACGAGCGAATTCAACAGCTTGATGGCAAGAAAGAAAAACAAACGGAAAAATTTAAAGACTTACTGCGTGAAAGAGAAAAACTGACAAAGCAAGCAAATCAACTGGCAGAAGATCTAAAGAGCCAAGAAAATAAGTACGCAGACAAAGACGACACTATAAAAGCGATCAAGCAAGAATTGGAGCAAAGAAGAAGTGAGTTCCAAGAAGCGCAGGCAAAATTATATCAAGGGTATCAGTACATCGAAAAAATTAAATCAAAAAAAGAAATGCTTGAAGAAATGAAAGAAGACTTTCAGGGATTCTTTCATGGTGTAAAGGCTGTGCTAAAGGCAAGAGAAGATGGAACCTTGACAGATATTAATGGAGCAGTTATTGAATTAATACATGTACCCAAATCCTATATCACTGCGATAGAAACGGTACTTGGTGGACAGGCACAACACATTGTTGTAAAAGATGATAAGGCAGCAAGACAATCCATCGTATGGTTGAAAAAAACAAATAGTGGCCGGGCAACATTTTTACCGTTAGCTTCTATCCAAGAGCGTTTTATTCCAAGCGAGCTAATGAAGAAGTTAGAGCAGCATCAAGGATTTATCGGCATCGCATCGCATCTAGTCAATGTGGATAATACGTACAGGAAGGCCATTAATCATCTAATGGGACACGTTATTATTGCAAAAACATTAAAAGATGCCAACGAGCTGGCTACTACGGCGATGCGGAAATTTCGTATTGTCACACTGGAGGGAGATGTTGTTAACCCAGGAGGTTCCATGTCAGGTGGAGCGCAAAAAAAGACAAATCAATCTCTATTTACAAGAGAAAAAGATCTACAGGAAATGACGGAGAAGCTAAGGCAGTTTGAATCAAAAACCTTAGATTTTGAAAAAAATGTACAAAAGCAAAAGCAATATATTAGTGAAACAGAAAAACAATTACTTGAAGAAGAACAGAGTATTCAACAAGAGCAGCAAAAACTACAGGAATTACGTGCTTTTCATCGAGAAATTGAAATGAAAAAAGAAACCTTAAACGATAATCTTACATTATACGATCAGGATAAAAAACAATTTGCAGAAGATAAAGAACAGCTCGTTCAACGACAAGCGCGATTAACAGAGGAATTAGCCGACTTAAATAGTAAGACCCAACAACTAGAGGAAGAAATTGAAATAGTAACAAAGCAACAATCGGAAGTTCAAGAGAATAAGGAAAGGTTACAAGAGGAGTTACATCGCAACCATGTATTACTAGCAGAACAGGATGAGCGCGAGAAGAGTCAGCGGGAGAAAACAAATAGTGTTCAGAACCAATTAGCTGAACTACAACGTCAATACGATCTGTATGCTGAGGAATTAGATGATTTGCTTGCTTTTCATCAGTCGAATGAGACGGAAGAGGAAATTGATGCATCTATTTCGAATCATCGTACTGAGAAGGAAAAAATCACAGAAACCATACAAAAAAAGCGAGGAGAAAGATCAGAACGCACGCAAATCATGCAGGATAAAGAGCGTGAATTGAAAGAAGAGAATAAACATTACGAAGCTCTCAGAGCAGATATTCAGAAAAAAGAAGTACAGTCGAATCGAATGGATGTAGAATTAGAAAATCTTCTGTCTCATTTACAGAATGAATACATTATTACGTATGAGAAGGCAAAACAAATCTACGATAAGGCTGAAAATAAAGAAGCATCTCAATCAGCGGTGCAGCAATTGAAGCAGCAAATTGATCAGTTGGGGACAGTGAATTTAGGGGCAATCGATGAGTATGAACGAATCACTGAGCGGTACACATTTTTGACAGAGCAACAAACTGATTTAGTTGATGCCAAGAAAACCCTTTACGATGTAATTGCGGAAATGGATGAAGAAATGAAAAAACGATTTGGCAATACTTTTCAGCAAATAAAGGAAGAGTTTGCTACCGTATTTCAACAACTCTTTGGTGGAGGTCGGGCCGAATTAAAATTAACGGACCCAAAAAGTTTACTGGATACAGGCGTAGATATCGTAGCACAGCCGCCGGGTAAGAAGCTTCAGCATTTAGGGTTATTATCTGGTGGAGAGCGGGCATTAACTGCTATTGCTTTATTATTTGCTATTTTACGAGTGCGTCCAGTGCCATTCTGTGTATTAGATGAAGTAGAGGCAGCGTTAGATGAAGCAAACGTATCACGTTTTGCTAACTATGTAAAAATATTTAGTGAAAATACCCAATTCATTGTAATCACCCACCGAAAAGGTACAATGGAAGAAGCAGATGTTCTATATGGTGTAACGATGCAGGAATCGGGTGTATCTCGATTAGTTTCCGTTCGACTGGAAGATACAAAGGAATTAATAAAGTCATAAGGAGGTAATGGAAATGGGATTTATGGATAAATGGAAAATGAAATTTCAAAAAAATGAAGAAGAAACCAAAGAGGTTTCAACGAAATATAAAGACGGGATGAAGAAGACCCGTCAATCTTTTTCTGGAAGGATTAATGATTTAATAGCTCGATACCGGAAAGTAGACGAGGACTTTTTCGAAGAATTAGAGGAAGTGTTAATCACTGCTGATGTTGGTGTATCGACTGTAATGGATTTAATTGATGAATTGAAAATGGAAGTAAAACGACAAAATATCAAAGACTCCAAAGCGGTGAAGGATGTTATTTCAGAAAAACTCGTTGAAATATATTACGGAGAAGATGATGAACAAACAGAACATCTAAATCTTCAAGAGGAACAACTATCCATTATTTTAGTAGTGGGTGTAAATGGAGCTGGAAAAACGACATCTATTGGTAAATTGGCCTATCAGCTAAAACAACAAGGAAAAAAAGTGGTTTTAGCTGCAGGAGATACGTTTCGAGCTGGAGCGATTGAACAGTTAGATATTTGGGGAGAACGAGCCGGTGTTGATGTAATCAAACAAAACGAAGGTAGTGATCCAGCTGCTGTTATTTTTGATGGAATAAAGTCAGCGAAATCACGCAATGCTGATGTTCTTATTTGTGATACAGCAGGAAGATTACAAAATAAAGTTAATCTAATGAATGAACTAGCAAAAGTTAAGCGAGTTATTGAGAGGGAGGTCCCTGGTGCTCCGCATGAAGTTTTACTTGTATTGGATGCAACTACTGGGCAAAATGCTCTTAGTCAAGCAAAAACATTTTCAGAAGCGACAGATGTTTCTGGCATCGTTTTAACGAAATTAGATGGTACAGCTAAGGGTGGTATTGTTTTAGCTATTCGTCATGAATTACAACTTCCAGTTAAGTATGTAGGATTGGGAGAGAAGATGGAAGATCTACAAGAATTTGATGCGCATGCGTTTGTTTATGGGTTATTTGCGGATATGCTAGAAGAAGATTAATTAGTAGCGGCTTGACATACAAACGGAACATTCGTTATTATATTTTGTAAAGGTAAATCACTTAACAAGGGGTGTATATCATGCTAGAAAAAACAACGCGAATGAATTATTTATTTGATTTTTATCAGGCATTACTTACACCCAAACAGCGAAATTACATGGAAATGTATTATCTTGAGGATTATTCTCTTGGTGAGATTTCTGAAGTATTCGATGTATCAAGGCAGGCTGTATATGATAATATTAAGCGAACAGAACATATGTTGGAAACGTATGAGGAAAAGCTATCCTTATACAAGAAGTTTCAGCAGCGATCTGAGCTTATAGAAAGTCTGGAAGCTGAATTGTCTGAGCAAAAAGCTGTTCAGCAAATCATTCATAAATTAAAAGAATTAGATTAGGGGGACACCTTCTATGGCGTTTGAAGGATTGGCCGACCGCCTGCAAAGTACAATTAAAAAAATTACTGGTAAAGGTAAGGTTTCTGAGCAGGATGTAAAGGAAATGACGAGAGAAGTTCGGCTTGCATTACTGGAAGCCGATGTAAACTATAAAGTTGTAAAAGATTTAATCAAACGAATTAAAGAACGTGCTGTTGGTCAAGAAGTTATGGAAAGCTTAACGCCTGGGCAACAGGTTATTAAAGTTGTAAAAGAAGAGCTAACAGCACTCATGGGTGGCGAACAAAGTAAGATCGCTGTAGCAGACAAAGCTCCAACGGTAATTATGATGACTGGTCTGCAAGGTGCTGGAAAAACAACTACAACTGGTAAACTTGCTAACCTTTTACGGAAGAAACATAATCGTTCACCATTACTTGTAGCTTGCGACATTTACCGCCCTGCAGCAATTCAACAGCTCGAAACGTTAGGGAAACAGCTTGATTTACCGGTATTCTCTATGGGAACAGATGCAAACCCGGTTGATATTGCCCAAAAGGCGATTGAAAAAGCGAAAGAAGAGCATCATGATTATGTAATCATTGATACTGCAGGGAGATTACATGTTGATAGTGAACTAATGCAAGAACTAGAAGAAATCAAATCGGTTGTTAAACCTGATGAGATTTATCTAGTTGTGGATTCAATGACGGGACAAGATGCAGTCAATGTAGCTGAAAGCTTTAATGAACAGTTAGATATTACAGGGGTAGTTCTAACAAAATTAGATGGAGATACTCGTGGTGGGGCTGCTTTATCCATTAAGGCTGTGACAGATAAACCAATTAAATTTGCTGGTATGGGGGAAAAGCTTGATCAGTTAGAAGCGTTTCATCCTGATCGAATGGCCTCTAGAATACTTGGTATGGGTGATGTATTATCGTTAATTGAAAAAGCCCAAACGAATGTAGATGAAAAACAGGCGAAAGAGCTTGAAGAAAAAATGAAGAACATGTCCTTTACATTTGATGATTTCTTAGAGCAAATGGGACAAGTGAAGAAGATGGGGCCATTAGATGATCTAATGTCAATGATTCCGGGCGCTAATAAAATGAAGGGGCTTAAAAATGCTCAAATTGACGAAAAACAAATTTCACATGTAGAAGCCATTATTCAATCCATGACTAAGAATGAACGCCAGGACCCAAGTTTGATGAATGCGAGTAGAAAGAAGCGAATAGCAAAAGGGTCGGGAACTTCGGTTTCTCAAGTAAACAGACTATTAAAACAATTTGAAGAGATGAAAAAAATGATGAAGCAAATGACAAATATGCAAAAGGGTAAGAAAGGTAAAGGAATGAAATTTCCATTTATGTAATTCAGAATTCGGAAGCTCTCAGCTCATACTTGCAAGCTTGAATTGCTTCATGTGATTTGAGAAGAACGAAGGTTCAAGGGCCTAATTACAAGTAGGAAAATCAAAGGATTAAGCATTGTAATGGAAAAACACTTTACAGACTTTCTGTTTTCTGCTAAAATCTAAAAATGTGTTAAATACTTATATTTGGAGGTGCAAGAAGCATGGCAGTTAAAATTCGTTTAAAACGTATGGGATCTAAAAGAAATCCATTCTATCGTATCGTTGTAGCTGACTCACGTTCTCCACGTGATGGACGTTCTATCGAACAAATCGGAACTTATAATCCTGTTGTAAATCCAGTTGAAGTTAAAATAGATGAAGAAAAAGCACTTGACTGGATGACTAAAGGTGCTAAACCTAGTGATACAGTTCGCAATCTATTCTCAAAAGAAGGCATCATGAAGAAATTCCACGAGCAAAAAAATCAAATTGCAAAGTAGTGTGATATCATGACAGCCCTTATTGAATCTATTGTAACGTCACTCGTAGATCACCCAGAAGACATTGTGGTAACGGAAACGGAAGAAGAATCAAAGATTGTTTATCATCTTTCCGTGAACCCTGATGATGTTGGTAAGGTGATTGGTAAAAATGGACGAATTGCCAAGGCGATCCGTACAGTTGTTTACGCAGCAAAAACCAATAGCAATAAGCGTGTTTATTTAGATATTATGTAGAGGGAAAGGGCGGAACCTTTCCCTTTTTACACATTTTTTTACAAGTTACAAGACGCTTTGTGAGAGTGAGGAATGAACGTTGAAAATTATAAAAAAAGTCCTAATCAAGCAAATTGTCACAGAGAAGAGCAAAGAAAAATTAAAAACTAACTTTTACAATCATAAAATGCGGCTTGAACAAGAGTGTCAACAGCTTTTATTCGAACAAAGAAAGCTCTCTAATAAACCAGGAATCTCCAAGCAAGAGGTTGGTCATCGTTTTCAACAGGAAATTAATAATCGTAAAGAAAAAATTAAGCTTGCTGATTTTAAAATAGAGCAACTGGAAATGCTGGAGATGGGTAGTGAAATAATAGAAAAAGAGGTTGAAGCTCTTGTTGAGGTCTCAGAAGGATCGCATTGGAATGAGCTTATGGGTGAAAGTGCTATCGTTGTCAAAGACGATATAGTCATTCGAATTGATGAATAGCAGGTGAGATGATGACAGAGAAAATGTATACTGTAGGGAAGATAATTAACACACATGGAATACACGGTGAAGTAAAGGTACTGCGAATTACCGATTTCGAAGAACGCTTTTCGATTGGAAAGACACTGTATATTGTTAAGGATGGTAATATACAGAAGGAATTAACCATTGAAAGCCATCGTATGCATAAAGGATTTGACCTACTACGTTTTAAAGGATTGACGAATATAAATGATGTAGAGGTTTATAAAGGTTGTAAGTTAAAAATAAAAGAAGATCAGTTGACAGACCTGGCAGAACATGAATTTTATTATCACGAAATTATTGGATGTGCCGTTTTTACAAATGATGGAGAACAAATAGGTACAATTAAAGAAATTTTATCTCCTGGCGCCAACGATGTATGGGTCGTTCGTCGATCACAAGGAAAGGATGTACTTATTCCTTATATTGCATCTGTTGTCACTTTAGTAGATACGCAGGCAAGTAAAGTAATTATTGAGCCGATGGAAGGATTGTTAGACTGATGCACATCGATATACTAACCCTTTTTCCAGAGATGTTTCATGGAGTATTACAGTCATCTATCTTAAAAAAGGCGTATGAAAATGACAGGTTTAGCTACAATTTAGTAAACTTTCGAGATTACACGGAAAACAAACATTATAAAGTAGATGATTATCCGTATGGTGGTGGTGCGGGTATGGTATTAACACCACAACCAATTTTTGACACGGTGGAAGCTGTAAAAAAGCAAAGAAAATCTGATAATTCCAGAATTATTCTCATGTGCCCACAGGGAGAAACCTATAATCAGAAGAAGGCAGAAGAACTTTCTCAGGAGGATCATCTTATCTTTATATGTGGTCACTATGAAGGGTATGATGAAAGAATTAGAGAACACTTAGTAACAGACGAAATTTCTATTGGAGACTTTGTGCTTACTGGAGGAGAAATAGGGTCAATGGTTGTGATGGATAGTGTTGTTCGTTTACTTCCTGAAGTGCTGGGGAATAAAGATTCAGCACCTCAGGACTCTTTCTCGACAGGTTTATTGGAGCATCCACATTATACGAGGCCAGCAGATTTCCGAGGATTGAAAGTTCCAGAGGTTTTGTTATCAGGAGATCACGGGAAAATTAATGCTTGGAGAGAACGACAATCATTGCTAAGAACATATCAGCGTCGACGTGATTTACTAGAACATAAAAATATACCAGAAGAGTGGAAACGATGGATAGAAGAATGGGATGATAAATAAGTGGTTGAAGTCTAGAGTTTGATATGGTATATTAAATGATGTGCTTAAAGTTCCGTCTTTAAGCTTTATAAACGATGTTCCGCTGTCACATAGTAGATATGAGCATTGGTTTGGAAGGAGAGAAGCCAGATGCAAAAATTAATTGAAGACATTACTAAAGACCAACTTCGTAATGATCATCCTGATTTCCGTCCGGGAGACACTGTTAAAGTCCACGTTAAGGTTGTGGAAGGTTCCCGTGAACGTATTCAGGTATTCGAAGGTGTCGTTATTAAACGTCAAAACGGTGGAATTAGCGAAACATTCACAGTAAGAAAGCTTTCTTATGGAGTAGGTGTTGAGCGTACATTCCCAGTACATTCACCTCGTATTGATAAAATCGAAGTATCGCGTCGTGGTATTGTTCGCCGTGCGAAACTTTACTACTTACGCAATCTTCGTGGTAAAGCAGCTCGTATTAAAGAACGTCGCTAATAGTATACGAGTACAAAATCATTGGAAAGGAGCTTGGCAATCTGCACAAGCTCCTTTTTTGTACTAGAGGTTATGGGGAAAATATTGAAGTTTTAAGCAGTATAGCTAGTAAACTAAATGCTTATTTCGTTACTGATATTGCTTAAGATTTTCCAACTAAGAAAGCCCCAGTTTTGTTTAAGTACATAATTATTGTAATATATAAAGAGGGTCTTATGTACAAAGGTTGGAGGGGGAAATATGGGAAAAAGGAAGAAAGAAAAGAAGAACGAATGGTTAGATTGGTTAAAGGCTTTATTAATCGCCTTTGGATTGGCTTTTATAGTTCGGATGTTCTTTTTCGCTCCAATTGTAGTTGATGGACCGTCTATGCTTCCAACATTACATGATGGCGATCAAATGATTGTAAACAAATTTGCTTATCATTTACATGAACCAGAACGATTTGATGTGGTTGTATTCCATGCGTCATCAAAAAAGGATTTTATTAAGCGTGTAATTGGATTGCCAGGAGAACATGTTGAAGTGATTGATAATGTATTGTACATTAATGGAGAAGAAGTGAATGAACCATTCTTAACAGATCAAAAGGATAGTCTTAAATCATATCAAATCCTAACGAATGACTTTTCGTTAGAAGACCTTCCTGGTGGATATGATGTTATTCCAGAAGACCATGTATTAGTATTAGGAGATAACAGAGGGAATTCAACGGACAGCCGTGTACTGGGGGTCGTTTCTACTGATCAAATTGTAGGAAAAACAGACCTCATATATTGGCCGTTCAATCGAATGCAGACGATAGGAAAGTAGGTTTAAACAATGACCATTCAATGGTTTCCCGGTCATATGGCAAAAGCTAGACGGGAAGTAGAAGAAAAACTTAAGCTTGTTGATTTTGTAATGGAATTAGTTGATGCTCGAGCTCCATTTTCTTCACAAAATCCGATGTTACAACAAGTGTTACAGAATAAACCAAAGATGATTGTAATGATGAAAAAGGATTTAGCCGATCAGTATGTTACAAACCAATGGCTGGCCTATTTCGAGAAAAAACATATACCAGCAATAGCAATTAATGTGAATGATAGGAATGATATAAAACAAGTCATTCAGTTAGCGAAGGAACAAGCGCAGGCGAAGATGGACAAATTAAGAAAGAAAGGAATACAGCCTAGAGCGGCAAGAGCAATGATCGTAGGAATTCCTAATGTTGGAAAATCAACGCTAATCAATCGTTTAGCGAATAAAAAGATTGCTAAAACTGGTGATAGACCGGGAGTGACAAAACAGCAATTATGGATAAAAGTCAAAAGGGATTTTGAGTTATTGGATACACCAGGTATATTATGGCCAAAATTTGAGGAGGAGCTAGTTGGTTATCGTTTAGCAGCTATCGGTACGATAAAAGATCAATTGCTTTCCTTGCAAGATATCGTGGCTTTTGTCATTACTTATTTACAAAAGCACTATCCTCAAAAATTGGAGGAGCGCTATCAAGTAGACCGTGATATGGACGATATGTGGGAAATCTTTAATGCAATAGGTAAGCAACGTGGAGCACTCGAGAGTGGTGGTAAAGTTAATTTGGCCAAGGTATCCGATATTGTTATTAGGGATTTACGTACAGGAAAACTAGGTAGAGTTTCACTAGAATCTCCTTCTAATCAGTAAATGATGTCCCTAAATTAGAGGGTTACCAAGACATGCATCTTCGGATGGGTGTCTTATTTCATGTCATACGTATAAATCGTCATCAATAGAAAGGTTTAGGGTTTGAAACACTAACAAATTAATGAAACTGGCCGATATTAGATACAGAGAGATAGGTGTTAATACAATGAATAAAAAATCAATAGCTGTACTAAAGAAATTATTTGAAGCCGGAGAATTAAATGAAGAATTGATTTCCCATTTACGGATGGATGAGCGAAAAGGTGTTCAGCAATTAATTGCGAGCTATGAAAAGCGTCAATTAAAAAAACAAGAATTAGAGCAGCGGCATAGGGAAATGATTTCATACGAGAACGCCTGTTATTCAAAAGATATACATTATATTGCAGGGGTTGATGAGGCCGGCAGAGGACCGCTTGCCGGACCTGTGGTAGCAGCAAGTGTGATATTACCAGCAGACTTTAAATTACTAGGCTTGAATGATTCTAAGCAATTAACAGAAGCTGACAGAGATAAATTTTATCAAGTCATTATAAAGAAAGCTTTAAGCTATGGAATTTCGATAATTAATAGCGATAAAATTGATGAAATCAACATTTATGAGGCAACAAAGCTTGCAATGTATGATGCTATTGGCCAACTAAGCCCAACTCCAGAACATGTGTTGATAGATGCGGTGGAGTTAGATTCGCTATCGTGCACATCGGAGGCTATTGTTAAAGGGGACGCAAAAAGTGTATCTATTGCTGCTGCAAGTATTTTAGCAAAAGTAACGAGAGATAATTATATGAAGGATTTACATAATAAGTTTCCTATGTATGAATTCGCTTCTAATATGGGGTATGGAACAAAGCAACACATGGAAAGTTTAGAACAATATGGTGTATGCCCTCATCATCGACGATCATTTTCACCTGTTAAAAATATAGTTTCCTAGGAGGAGGTACTATCGGGATGAGTCTACGAATTTCAGGTGACCAACAAGTAAATACAAGTAATCATATAGCCCCATTGAAGAAAGGGCAAATTATCCAGGGGAGAGTGTTAAAGCTTTTTCCAGGAAATAAAGCGCAAATACAAATTGGTCAGCATAAGATGATTGCACAGTTACAGGCCTCTCTTCATGCTGGTGGAAACTATTATTTTCAAGTAGTAGAAAATGATCAAGTACTGGAATTAAAAGTGCTAGGAGAACGGTCGAGCACGCAGGTGGGGAAAACTGCCCTACAACTATTAGAACAGCTAGGGTTAAAGCAGACAAAGACAAATATGGTATTCCTACAAGAATTAATGCGTGATCAGATCCCCTTTGACAAATCGCAGCTTTCTCAAGCTTTTCAATTATTAGTAGGTAAAAAAGGGAATCAACAAGAACTCTCCATTATAAAAGAAATGATAAGAAATCGTTGGCCAATTTCAAATGCTGTATTTCAGGCACTGGTAACAAAAGATTCGCATTCACTCTCAAAACAATTACTAGAAGTATTTCAGCAATTGCCAGGGCAGGTTAACCATTCACAGCTAAAACAGCAGATAGCTTTATTACTTCAACCATTCTCAGACCAAGCATACCCCAATATGCAAATAAAGAGCATGGTGCCGAATCGACAGGTTATCCCTTTATTACACATACTTGGATTAACGCAACCAACCATTGATAAAACGAATGGAATTATGTCAAATGCTTCCGCTACCACCAATGGGAGTGGTTCTGCTCAGCAACAGGCAGTTACAGGTTTATGGACAGGTATAAAGGGAAATCGGCTTTCCGAAGTAATTGCAAATAAAGCTGACTACATAGCACGAACGGAAAGTTTAGTAAGTGTATTACAAGATAAAATTTACCCTGTTACCGGAAAGCAGCATTTTGGAACAAGTGACATACAACAAATAAAGCAGCTAATCAAGGATACATTCCCAAATGTATCTCATTTAAGCAGCCTGCATACGAAATCAGACCTGCAACGATTTATAGTTAATTTAAAATTATTGCAACGTAATGAGACATATACACAATTAGAACAGTTACTACTAAATGGCAAAAATCAGACGAATCTAGGTAGTAAAGACCACTTTTTGTCCGCCATTCGACAAACCATTCAATGGTTAGGTTTAACGTATGAACATACAGTAGCAAATGAGAAAGTGCAACAGCCTACATTAAAGGGAATGCTCATAAACATGTTTACACAGAATGAAGGAATATTGCATGAACGAGCAAAGCAACTATTACACCATATAAACGCACTGCAACTTCAATCAGTTCAAGAATCAGACAACTTTATCCAAGCTTATTTGCAAGTACCTGGGAATAAGATGGGATTAAAAGGTGATGCGGAATTGTTGTTTGAAGGGAAGAAAACGACTAATGGCGAATTCGATCCTGATCATTGTCGAATTTTATTCGATTTAGAATTGATGTACTTAAAACGTACGGTAATTGATATGCACATACAAAATCGTACGGTAGCTATAACTGTTTTTAATAATAATAAAAGAATAAAGGAGCTATTAGGTTCGTTAAAGCCGTCATTGCAAAACGGGTTGGATTCACTTGATTATCAGCTGTCAACGATTATACATAAACCGTTGCAAGCGGAAAAAGAACCAAAAGAAAAGCTTTCCGTAACCACTACGTACCAAGGGGTGGATTATAAAATATGAAAGATAAGCGAAATAAAGCGGTTGCTCTTCGTTACGATGAAACTCGACAATCTGTCCCAATCGTGTCAGCTTCAGGAAGGGGTTTGATTGCTGAGGATATCATTGCAAAAGCAAAAGAAAATAATATACCTATTATGGAAGATCCATCATTAGTAGCGCTGCTGGCACAATTAAATATAAATGAAGCAATACCAGAGGAATTGTATGAAGCTGTAGCTGAAGTATTTGCCTTTATCTATCGAGCAGATCAAGAAATAAATAAAAATAGATAATATTCGACAAGTCATTGACAATAAATTTCCGAAGTTCTTGTGAAATTTATTGTTTTTTTATACAATGGAAATGCAGTGAAATTTGATGGGAGGATTAAGGATGAACATTCATGAGTATCAAGGCAAAGATATTTTGCGAAAATATGGTGTTAATGTTCCTAATGGATACGTTGCATATACGGTTGATGAAGCTGTGGAAGCTGCAAAAAAATTGGGAAGCGACGTCACAGTGGTAAAAGCACAGATCCATGCTGGTGGACGTGGTAAAGCCGGTGGGGTTAAAATCGCAAAAAATTTAGATGATGTGCGTACATACGCTGATGAAATACTTGGAAAAACACTAGTAACACATCAAACTGGACCAGAAGGTAAAGAGGTAAAACGTTTATTAATTGAAGAAGGCTGCGACATTAAGAAGGAATATTATGTTGGAGTTGTACTTGATCGCGCTACTTCTCGTGTAGTAATGATGGCTTCAGAAGAAGGCGGTACAGAAATCGAAGAGGTTGCAGCAGAAACACCTGAGAAAATCTTTAAGGAAGTTATTGATCCTGTTGTAGGTTTGTCAGGCTATCAAGCTCGTAGACTTGCATTTAATATTAATATTCCGGATGAACTAATAGGTAAAGCTGTTAAATTTATGACAAGTTTGTACAATGCTTTTGTAGAGAAAGATTGTTCTATTGCAGAAATCAATCCATTAGTAACTACGGGTGATGGAGATGTTTTAGCATTAGATTCCAAGTTAAATTTTGATGATAACGCTTTATTCCGTCAAAAAGATGTTATGGAATTACGTGATTTAGATGAAGAAGATGAAAAGGAAATAGAAGCTTCTAAGTATGATTTAAGTTATATTTCATTGGATGGAAATATTGGCTGCATGGTAAATGGAGCTGGACTTGCTATGTCTACAATGGATATTATTAAACATTATGGCGGTGATCCGGCAAACTTCCTTGATGTTGGTGGTGGTGCTACTGCTGAGAAGGTAACGGAAGCATTTAAGATCATTTTATCTGATTCAAATGTTAAAGGGATCTTTGTCAACATCTTTGGTGGGATTATGAAGTGTGATGTGATCGCTGAAGGTGTTGTAGAAGCTACGAAACAGGTTGGGCTTGAAATTCCACTCGTTGTACGTTTAGAAGGTACAAATGTTTCATTAGGTAAGAAAATTCTTGAAGAATCTGGGCTAAATATTACATCGGCTGGTTCAATGGCTGATGGTGCTGAAAAGATAGTTTCAATGGTAAAGTAAGGAATTTTTAGACCACAATATTTATATGTAAATTCTTGTTTAAGGCAAGAAGTAAAAGGATCGTGAACTATATTATATTGTACAGATCTTGCAGAAAGGACGGACGAAGATGAGTGTATATATTAATAAAGATACAAAGGTAATTGTCCAAGGTATTACCGGTGGAACTGCAAAATTTCACACGAAACAAATGCTTGAATACGGTACAAAAATTGTTGGTGGGGTTACACCTAAAAAAGGCGGTACTGAAGTAGAAGGAGTACCTGTATTTAATACTGTAAAGGATGCCGTAGATACAACTGGTGCTACAGCATCTGTTATTTATGTACCTGCTCCATTTGCTGCTGATGCGATTATCGAAGCAGTGGATGCAGAACTAGATTTAGTTATTTGTATCACAGAACATATTCCAGTTATGGACATGGTTAAAGTGAAACGTTATATGGAAGGCAAGAAAACTCGATTGGTTGGTCCAAACTGTCCAGGTGTAATTACTGCTGATGAAAGTAAAATTGGTATCATGCCAGGCTACATTCATAAGAAAGGACATATAGGTGTCGTTTCCCGTTCAGGTACATTAACTTATGAAGCAGTTCATCAGTTGTCTGAAGCAGGGTATGGGCAGTCCACAGCAGTTGGTATCGGTGGTGACCCAGTAAACGGTACGAACTTTATCGACGTACTATCTGCTTTTAATGAAGACCCTGATACGTATGCTGTTATAATGATTGGAGAAATCGGTGGCACAGCTGAAGAAGAAGCAGCACAGTGGGTAAAAGCAAATATGAAGAAACCTGTGGTAGGATTTATCGGTGGGGCTACTGCACCTCCAGGGAAACGCATGGGTCACGCAGGTGCAATTATTTCTGGTGGAAAAGGAACTGCTGACGAAAAAATTCGTGTTATGAATGAGTGTGGTATTAAAGTCGCAGAAACTCCTGCGGTAATGGGTGAAACAATGATTAAAGCCCTAGAGGAGAATGGTATTAAAGAAACATGTAAAACGCATTAATTAATATGCGAACCAGAAAGGGTTCTCCTGTAAAGGTTCGGGTAGATGCAACTGGAATAGGTAAGATTCTAACGAGTAGAGTGAGCCGCCGTGAAACCCTGTAGTGAATGGCGCTTGTTCATAAGGAAGCTGTACTTCGTAGAAGAGTATATTTCAGTTGTGTAGGAAGAGAGAGCTGTCTTTTTTGGGGACAGCTCCTTATCTAATTTTTGAAGGGATGTGTACGTATTGACGGATTTTCGGTTTCGATTAATTCATATTACTCGATGTCGAGGTATTACAAGGCGATGGATTAGAAAGCTACTTCTTATTGATTCTACCCTCACAGAGATCTACAAATTATCTTCTGCAGCAATGAACCGTTTGTATCACCTTCCTCTGAATAATGCTTCACTGTTATATAATGATCTCCACTCGGAGCCCCTAATAGAGCAAATAGAAACAGACTTGCATAACTATCACGTTATAACCCTTCTAGATAACAACTTTTCACCTTTATTAAAAACGATAAAAGATCCTCCGTTTGTTTTATACGCCTTAGGAAACATATCTTTGTTAACACAAGCACCAGCCTTAAGTGTAATTGGAACGAGGAAACCCTCTAGGGAAGCTATGGGAAAGGTACGGACAATTATCCCACCGTTAGTTAGGCAGGGATGGGTGATAGTAAGTGGTATGGCAATTGGTATTGACCGTTTTGCTCATGAAGTTACTCTAAGTCTAAGTGGACATACAATTGCCGTACTTGGTGGAGGGTTTCAATATATTTATCCCAAGGAAAATATCCGATTATATCAAGAACTGACTGAACGAGGATTAGTTTTATCTGAGTATCCACCAACTACTCCCCCTGCTCGTCACCATTTTCCAGAAAGGAATAGGATAATAAGCGGTTTAAGCTTTGGTACATTAGTTATTGAGGCAACTGAAAAGAGTGGTACACTAATAACAGTTGATCAAGCCTTGGAACAAGGGAGAGACGTTTTTGCTGTTCCTGGTTCACCACTAATGGAGCAAACTAGAGGTTGTCATAAAATGATCCAAGATGGTGCGAAATTAGTTATTCATGAAGAGGATATTCGTGAAGAATGGGAAAGATTGCAAAATACGTATGGGTAGATATCTAATAAAAAAGCAGAAATAGGCCGATTAAAAATAAAGTTATATCATTGATATTTTACTAATATTCTTTGACATGGTACATTTTTGTAAGGAAAACTTTTACAAATCTTGGGTCATTTATTTCAGTATGTTTGACAAATGAAACGTATATATTTAATATTAGTGAAGATTTCTAAATTTTTTTGAGTGAAAAAAGTATCCGCTTTAATGCTTGTGATGAATAAGTATATATATGCAAGACAATGAAATGTATTTTATCAATGTACTACTTTTCAAGGTATTCTACCTTGTTGTGAGGGACTTATCAGTACTAGTGGTAACCTCATTTATGGGAGGAAAAGAAATGTCAGATTATCTAGTAATCGTAGAATCACCTGCAAAGGCAAAAACAATTGAACGCTATTTAGGGAAAAAATACAAAGTAAAAGCATCCATGGGGCATGTTCGGGATTTACCAAAAAGTCAAATGGCTGTCGATACAGAAAATGAATATAAACCAAAGTATATTACGATTCGCGGTAAAGGTGATGTAGTCAAAGACTTAAAATCAGCAGCAAAAAAAGCTAAAAAGGTTTATCTTGCAGCCGACCCTGATAGAGAAGGTGAGGCGATTGCATGGCATCTAGCACATATATTAGATGTTGATGAGCATTCCGAATGTCGTGTTGTATTTAATGAAATAACAAAAGATGCTATTAAAGATTCTTTTAAACATCCAAGATCTATTGATATGGATTTAGTGGATGCTCAACAGGCTAGAAGGATTCTGGATCGGCTTGTGGGGTACAATATAAGTCCACTTCTATGGAAAAAAGTGAAAAAAGGCTTGAGCGCTGGACGTGTTCAATCTGTAGCTGTAAAACTTGTAATTGACAGAGAAAAAGAAATTGAAAACTTTAAACCTGAAGAATATTGGTCAATTGAAGGACAATTTCAAAAGGATAAGGATGTTTTTGAGGGATCTTTTTATGGAATTAAAGGTAAAAAGAAAGAATTGAAGACAAAACAAGACGTAAACGATATTCTAAAAGAAATCAAGGGGAAAAAATTCAAAGTTGATAAAGTAAAGAAAAAAGAAAGAAGACGTAATCCTGCGTTACCTTTTACAACATCTTCATTACAACAAGAAGCAGCGAGAAAACTGAATTTCAAAGCCAAGAAAACGATGATGATTGCCCAACAGTTATATGAGGGAATTGACCTTGGGAAAAAAGCGGGGGGAATAACAGGTTTAATTACGTATATGCGTACTGATTCAACGCGTATCTCCGATACAGCTAAAGGGGAAGCAAAGGATTATATTATTGACCAATATGGGAAAACGTATCTAGGCATAAATAAAAAACAGAAAAAGTCAGAGGGTGCACAGGATGCCCATGAAGCAATTCGACCTACATCAGTTGGCAGGGATCCTAAATCCTTAAAGCCAATACTTTCTAGAGATCAGTTTAGGTTGTACAAATTAATATGGGAACGGTTTTTGGCAAGTCAAATGGCACCTGCTGTAATGGATACAATGACCGTACATCTTTTAAATAATTTAGTGGAGTTCAGGGCAACGGGTTCTAAAATTAAATTCAAAGGATTTATGAAAGTATATATTGAGGGAACGGACGATAATAAAAAAGAAGATAATAAGTTTCTTCCAGAATTATCTGAAGGTATGGAAGTAACAGCTAATGATATAAAGCCAAATCAACACTTTACACAGCCACCTCCAAGATATACAGAGGCAAGGCTAGTTAAGACAATGGAGGAGTTAGGAATTGGACGACCTTCCACATATGCTCCGACTTTAGACACAATTCAACGTAGAGGTTATGTAAGTATTGATAACAAACGCTTTATACCTACGGAATTGGGATCAATTGTTTCAGAAATAATGGAAGAGTTTTTCCCTAAGATTATTGATGTTGCTTTCACAGCTAAAATGGAAGGCGATTTGGATGCTATTGAAGAAGGAAAAACAGAGTGGATTACGATTATTGATCAATTTTATACAGATTTTGCAAAGCGCTTGGAAAAAGCAGAGCAAGAAATGGAAAAAATTGAAATCAAGGATGAGCCTGCCGGTATTGAATGCGAAAATTGTGGGCATGAAATGGTTTATAAAATGGGACGCTATGGGAAGTTTTTAGCGTGCTCTAATTTTCCTGAATGTAGAAACACGAAACCAATATTAAAGGAAATCGGAGTGAAGTGTCCAAAATGTAAAGAAGGAAATGTTGTTGAAAGGAAATCGAAAAAACGTCGAGTGTTTTATGGCTGTGACCGATTTCCAGAGTGTGATTTTCTTTCTTGGGACAAACCGATATCTCGACCATGTCCAAAATGTGATAACTTACTGGTTGAGAAGAAATCGAAAAAAGGAACACAAATTCAATGTACGCAATGTGAATATAAAGAGGCGCCGCAAACATAGGAGCTTTCCCATAAGTCTAATAGGGACTTGTGGGAAGCTCTTTTTTGTAGTCTGATAAATAGGGGCGTGTTGAGCCGTGTCCAGCCCCAGTCGCTACGTTTCTAATCGGGAGCTTACGCTTTTGTACTCTTATTATCATCGCTTTTTTGCTATCGTAGTATGATAATTTCTGCTTTCCGTAGTGGGTCCAAGCCTTCTGAGTTTAAGCTTGTCCTTTCTTTCATGGCTCGTTCAACTTGCTTTCGCCGGAATAGTAGATTGCAAGTACAGTTTTACTTTTATGTTATGTGTTAATGAAGGACTAGTAGTTTGAGATGTATAAAAAAAGGCTAAATAGCATATAAGGAGGAAAGTCTGATGACAAAAAAACATTATTATGTAACTGTAGATACACAGGATATTCGAGAAATCTCTATTCCTGATAGTGGTATAGAATATGAAATTATAGCTGATGCAAAAGAAATTGAAATGCTTAAGAAGTTATTCATGAAAAAAAACAACTATGCAGAACTTGCGATCGAGTATTTAGTGAAACCATTTGATGAATGGGGAGCAGATGCTGAACGATCTGCGTATAGTGACCATTTAATAACTATATATCATGAACTATATAAGTTTGGAACAGAAGATACAAAAGCGAAAATTAAAAAGTTAGGTGTAATAAAGTAATCCAAATAGCCGATATCAATGGTATGTGAGCTGTTATAGAAATTTAATTGTGAAATATGAATAGAAATTGTTGACTATGGACTTCGAAACAGATATAATAACGCATTGGTAAGGATATATACTTGACAGTCAAGAGCTAAGTATATGACCTTATTTCTATAGGGTTATAAAAGGAAAAAACAACTAAAAGTGACATCAATTCTGAATTTTGTTACAATTTAGTTAAGTTTATTGCTTCTCACTATTTTCTATGTTATGATTTATTCGCTGCTTAACGGGGTGAAAATTTGAATAATTATATGAATTATTGGCAATCCTTTAAGGAGTATTTACAAATAGAAAAAAACGCTTCGCCATATACTGTTAAATATTATCTGAATGATCTGGAAATATTTTTCGATTTCTTAACAGCAGAAGGTTTATCTAGTCTAGTTGATGTAGATCATAGGGTTGTCCGTTTATTCCTAAACACTTTGTATAATCGGCAGCTAAGCAGAAGATCTGTATCTAGAAAAATATCTAGTCTTCGAACTTTTTTCCGATACTTGGAAAGAGAAGAAGTGCTCACTGGAAATCCGTTTGTACAGGTGAAATTGCCAAAAACGGATACAACGATTCCGGGTTTTCTGTATCAAGAAGAGTTGGAGAAGCTTTTTGAGGTAAATGACCTTACTAACCCATTAGGCCAAAGAGATCAAGCAATTCTAGAACTACTTTACGCAACTGGCATGCGTGTTAGCGAATGTCAACAGCTATCATTGGAGCATATTGATTTCTTCATTGGTACCGTATTTGTTAGAGGGAAAGGCAGAAAAGAACGTTACATTCCTTATGGTAAATTTGCTGAAATAGCATTGGAAACCTACATACAGGATGGTAGGAATACGTTATTGTCTAAAGCAAAGCAATCTTCGGATGCAGTCTTCTTGAACAATCGGGGAAATCCAATAACTACACGTGGAATTAGGGAAGTATTGAACAAGATGGTTGAAAGAGCTGCGTTAACCGTTCATGTACACCCACATAAGTTACGGCATACCTTTGCCACACATTTACTAAATGAAGGTGCAGATTTACGTAGCGTTCAGGAATTACTTGGTCATGAGAATTTGTCAACTACACAAATTTATACCCATGTTACAAAAGATCATTTGCGCAGCGTATATATGAAAAGTCATCCACGAGCAAATGATTATTAATTGAGTAAAGAGGTGAGAAGGCGTGACAAATGAAATGCATGCCACTACGATTTTCGCCATAAGGCATAATGATCAATGTGCAATGAGCGGTGACGGTCAAGTAACATTAGGAAATGCGGTCGTTATGAAACATAAAGCAAAGAAAGTTCGTACTTTATATAAAGGCCAAGTACTTGCTGGCTTTGCTGGATCTGTTGCTGATGCATTTACGCTTTTTGAAAAATTTGAAGCTAAGCTAGAAGCATATAATGGAAATCTTGCAAGAGCGGCTGTAGAATTAGCAAAAGAGTGGCGCAGCGATAAGGTATTGCGGAAATTGGAAGCTATGCTTATCGTAATGAATAAAGAAAGTATGTTTTTAGTTTCTGGTACAGGTGAGGTCATTGAACCTGATGATGGCATATTGGCTATTGGCTCTGGAGGCAATTACGCACTTAGTGCTGGAAGAGCTCTAGCAAGGTATTCGAGTCAATTATCTGCACGGGAGATCGCTCAATCTGCATTAGAAATTGCCGGAGAAATATGTGTATATACAAATGATCACATCACACTGGAGGTACTTGATTAAAAGGAGGCCTTTTGGAAGAATGGGTATTGATTACACACCGAGACAGATAGTGGGACAGTTAGATAAGTTTATTATTGGTCAAAACAGCGCTAAGCGATCCGTTGCAGTGGCATTACGCAATCGTTACCGTCGTATGAAGCTGGATGAATCGCTAAAGGATGAAATTGTTCCTAAAAACATATTAATGATTGGTCCTACTGGAGTTGGGAAAACGGAGATAGCTAGACGATTAGCGAAGTTAGTTGGAGCTCCATTTGTCAAAGTAGAAGCAACTAAATTTACTGAGGTGGGCTATGTCGGTCGAGATGTAGAGTCCATGGTCCGTGATTTAGTAGAAATGTCTTTGCGGATGGTAAAAGAAGATAAAATGAAGCAAGTTGCAGATAAGGCAGAGAAAGAAGCAAATAAAAAGCTAGTAAATCTCCTAGTACCACATGCTAAAAAGGAAAACAATGCTAGAAATCCATTTGAAATGTTATTCGCTTCTAATTCAGATGACAATCATGAAGATGGAGATCATGATCCGAAAGATGATGAAATTAGCAATAAGCGGAAACGTGTAGAACATCAATTGGCCCTGGGTGAATTAGAAGACCATATGGTATCGGTAGAAATAGAAGAACAAGCTCCTTCGATGTTTGACATGCTCCAAGGATCTGGTATGGAGCAAATGGGGATGAATATGCAGGATGCTTTCAGTCAGTTCATGCCCAAAAAGAAGAAGAAACGAAAAATGCCAGTATCAGAAGCAAGAAAAGTATTATCTCAGCAAGAAGCAAGCAAGCTTGTAGATATGGAAGAGGCTGCTCAAGAGGCAGTGCAGCTCGCGGAGCAATCAGGTATCTTATTTATTGATGAAATAGATAAAGTTGCTGGTAAACAGGAGCATAGTGCAAATGTATCTAGAGAAGGGGTCCAACGGGACATTTTACCGATTATTGAAGGTTCCACTGTAGTTACAAAACATGGACCTGTTAAAACAGATCATATGCTATTTATAGCAGCTGGTGCATTTCACATGTCCAAACCATCTGACCTGATTCCGGAATTGCAAGGTAGATTTCCAATCCGGGTTGAACTAGATAAACTATCAACAGAAGATTTCAAGCGCATATTAAAGGAACCATCAAATGCGCTCATAAAACAATATAAGGCTTTATTGAAAACAGAAGGTATAAATGTTGTATTTACAGACGAAGCTGTAGATAGATTAGCCGAAATAGCTTATCAAGTAAATCAGGAAATGGATAATATTGGAGCAAGGCGACTTCATACTATTTTGGAAAAATTACTGGAGGATCTTTCTTTTGAAGCACCCGATGTGACGATGGAAAAGATTGAAATAACTCCAGCATATGTCGATGAAAAATTAAGTACTATTGCAAAAAATAAAGATTTAAGTCAATATATACTATAATTTAAAAGGTTGAATGGAGGATCATTATGGAACTATTAAATCGCGCAAGAAAAATTAATGCTATGTTACAAAAATCTACAGGAAAGTCAGTTGATTTCAATGACATGTCTGCTTCTTTAAGGGATGTTATCAAAGGTAATGTTTACATCCTAAGCAGACGAGGGAAGCTATTAGGCTTTGCAATCAATCAAGAGATTGAAAATGAGAGAATGAAATCAATGCTAGAGGATCGCCAATTTCCGGAAGCATACACGGAGGGACTATTTAATATTCATGAGACTACAGCTAACTTAGATATCGACAGTCCACAAACTGTTTTCCCAGTCGAAAACCGTGAATTATTCCAATCAGGCCTAACTACGATTGTACCTATTATTGGTGGCGGAGAGCGATTAGGAACGCTTGTATTAGGACGGTTAACAGAGAGCTTTAGTGAGGATGATCTACTATTAGCTGAATACGGTGCTACTGTTGTTGGTATGGAAATTCTTCATGAAAAAACAGAAGAGATTGAAATGGAAGCTAGAAGTAAAGCTGTTGTTCAAATGGCGATCAGCTCGCTATCATACAGTGAACTAGAGGCTATTGATCACATTTTTGAAGAATTAAACGGCAACGAAGGTCTACTCGTAGCTAGTAAAATTGCAGATAGAGTTGGGATCACAAGATCAGTTATTGTAAATGCGCTTAGAAAATTAGAAAGTGCTGGTGTCATTGAGTCTCGTTCTTTAGGTATGAAAGGTACGTATATAAAAGTACTTAACAATAATTTCTTAGTTGAATTAGAAAAATTACGTTCAAGATAAAACGATATGTATTATAGAATACAGTCAAAATAATAGAAAATCCGAAGCATTTTGCTTCGGATTTTTTGTTTGTAATTATGCATGAAATGTCAAGTAAATCTTTGGTCAATTTCAGGACTTTTTATACAAGGATTTTCTATTACATAAGAACTAGGTATAATTTAAAATTTAGTTATTCTTGCAATTTCGACATAAAAATCCTACTTTAACTTACGATTTTCAAGTTAAAAAAAATTAATTAACAAAAATAGGTAATAATATGGTAAAATTGACCTATGCAAAATTAACCATATTTTGTTCTTTCTGAGGAAAATGTCGAAAAGTAATAGACTTTGGCAAACATATGACTTAAACTATTCGTAGACAAGCAATATTTTATGTCTGTCGTAATGCAAACGTAACTTTTTAGGAGGGATCAATGTGAGTCTATTTGGTGGAACTATCCATACGCTAGAAAATTCGTTAAATTATGCCTCTGCCAAAAACCGGGCAATTTCAACGAATCTTGCAAATATTGACACACCAAATTATAAGGCAAAAGACGTCGTGTTTAAAAATGTATTATCCGATGCAATGGCTTCAAACATAGAGGCGAAACGAACTAATTCTAAACATCTTTCCTTTCAAAATAATTCTAATTCCTATAAGACAGTTACGAAGCAAAACACTTCTTACGGTCATAATGGCAATAATGTGGATGTTGACAAAGAGATGGCAGAATTAGCAGAAAATCAGATCTATTATCAAGCATTAGTCGACCGCATAAATGGTAAGTTTGGTAGTTTACAAACAGCTTTAAGGGGAGGAAGGTAATATGTCGATATTCAATGCACTTCACTCGAGTGCTAGTGCTCTTACTGCTCAAAGGCTTCGTATGGATGTCATTTCTTCTAATATTGCTAATGCTCAAACGACGCGAGCAACAGTGAATGAAGAAGGAGAATTTGAAGCGTATCGAAGAAAAATGGTTTCCCTAGAACCAGAGACCAATAGTTTTAAATCATTCTTACATAGAGCAACCGGTTCAGAAGCTACCGCGGGTGTTAAGGTTACGGAAATAACAGAAGATGAAAGTCCATTCAAGCAGGTATATAATCCAACGCATCCCGATGCGAATGAGAATGGATATGTGGAATTACCGAATGTTGATCCACTTAAAGAAATGGTGGACTTAATGAGCGCAACAAGATCATATGAAGCTAACATTACCTCAGTAAATGCTAGTAAATCCATGTTAATGAAAGCACTAGAGATTGGGAAATAAATGTAAAGGAGTTTTTCGATGATTCAGTCAATAGGCAATCAAATACCACAAGCACCAGTATCCTCACAACTAGATTCTAAGCCAGCAATTTCTGCTGGGGAAGCACAGGGTAAGTTTGCAGCAGCTTTAAAGAATGCCATTAATGATGTCAATCAGGCACAAATTGCATCTGATCAAAAAACAGAAGCACTAGCTAATAGGAAAATCGATGACTTACACGATGTAATGATTACGGCACAAAAAGCTAGTATCACATTGGAAACTACCGTACAAGTCCAGAAAAAAGTAGTAGATGCCTATAAAGAAGTAATGAGCATGCAAGTATAATGATTTGCAATCATATATAGAAAAATTTACTACAGCACGTTAGTGGGGGAACTTATGAACGAGAAAATAAAGAACTGGAAAGACACTACTACGGCTTTCTGGAAGAATCGGACGAAAAGTCAAAAACGGATTTTTATAGGATCAATCATGATAGTTGTCCTTTTGATAGTAGGAATTCTATTCTTTTCCATGAATTCGAAATTTGTTCCACTATACAATAATTTGTCCATTCAGGAAGTTGGGCAGATAAAAACGGAACTAGATGCCAGAGGAGTTTCTTATGAATTAAAAGATGGGGGAACGACAATAACGGTTCCTGAACAACAAGTAGATTCATTACTCGTCGATTTAGCAGGGCAAGGCATCCCAAACAGTGGAAATATAGATTATTCCTTTTTTAGTGAGAATGCATCCTGGGGTGTAACAGAAAATGAATTTAACGTTATGAAGCTAGATGCAATGCAGACGGAGTTAGCTAATCTGATCAAAGGTATTGACGGGATACAAGATGCACAGGTGATGATTAATATGCCGGAGGATCCTGTATTTGTCAATGATACAAAACAAGAAGCGAGTGCATCAATTGTTATAAATACAGAGGCTGGCTATCAATTCCAAGAAGGACAAATAGATGGATTGTATCATTTAGTATCAAAGGCCGTCCCTAACTTACCAGCAGAAAATATAGCAATCACCAATCAGTATTTTGAAAGCTTTGAACAAAATGCTACTGCAGGAACTGGCGTACAGGATACACATACATATCAGCAAAATGTTAAAAAGGACATTGAAAAAGATATTCAGCAACGATTACAGCAGATGCTTGGAGCAATGGTAGGTCAAGGAAATGTCATTGTTTCCGTCACTTCTGATATTGATTTTACGCAAGAGAATCGTACTGAAGAAATTGTCGAACCAGTTGATCTAGAGAATATGGAAGGACTGCCAGTAAGTATTGAAACAATAAAAGAAACGTATACTGGTGAAGGTGCTGCAGCAGGAGGTACCGTAGGTACTGGGGATGAAGATATCGGTAACTATCAAGCGACGGATGATGGTGACAATGGTGAGTATGAAATGGCGAAAGAAACGATTAACAATGAATTTAATAAGATTCGAAAAAACATTGTTGAGAGTCCATATAAAGTGCGAGATTTAGGAATTCAAGTCGCTGTTAATAATGTTAAAACATCACAAGGAAAAGATGTAGAGTATTTAACACAGCAGGATGAAAACGCGGTTGAAGAGGGAATTAATTCGATTATGAACTCTATTATTACAACATCTATTGACGGGGAATATGCTGAGAACATTAACCCAGAAGAGAAAGTATCGATTGTCTTTCAAGAGTTTTCAGGTATGAAAAACGCTAAAGCTAGCACAACTCCTACTATACCAACTTGGCTATATATCGTAGGTGGGGGATTATTGCTCGCAATTATTGTCTTGATAGTATTCTTACTTCGCAGAAGAAAAGAAGAGGATGTTGAAGAGGAAGAGGTAGCTATCCAAGAGCCGATAGAAGTACCAGAAATCCCAGATCAAGAGGAATCGGAAACAACGATTCGTAAAAAACAATTAGAAAAGATAGCAAAAGAGAAACCAGAAGATTTTGCGAAATTACTAAGAAGCTGGATCGGAGAAGATTAGGAGGTATTACAATTGGCAAGACAAAAAGGTGTACTCACAGGTAAACAAAAAGCAGCAATTCTTTTAATCTCCTTAGGTCCAGATGTTTCGGCTCAAGTGTATAAGCATTTATCAGAAGAGGAGATCGAGAAGTTAAGTTTAGAAATCTCTTCCGTTAAGAAGGTAGATAGTAGTTTGAAAGAGGATGTGCTGGAGCAATTTCATCAAATTGCGGTAGCGCAGGATTATATTTCTCAAGGCGGTATTGGATATGCAAAAACCGTTTTAGAAAAAGCCTTTGGAAAACAAGAAGCTTCAAATATTATTAACCGCTTGACTTCTTCTTTACAAGTTAGACCATTTGATTTTGCTAGAAAAGCAGATCCGCAACAAGTTCTGAACTTTATACAGGGAGAGCATCCACAAACAATTGCTCTTGTGCTATCTTATCTAGATCCTGAGCAATCCGGTCAAATTCTCTCTGCATTGCCACAGGAGGTGCAAGCAGATGTCGCGAAACGGATAGCAACGATGAATTCGACCTCACCAGAAATTATTTCACAGGTCGAGCAGGTATTGGAAAAAAATATATCTTCTTCATTTACAGAAGACTACACACAAACTGGTGGAATTCAAGCTGTTGTTGAAGTGTTAAATGGTGTTGATAGAAGTACAGAACGAACGATTTTAGATGCTTTAGAAATCCAAGATCCAGAATTAGCTGATGAAATTAAGAAGCGGATGTTTGTATTTGAAGATATTGTTATTTTAGATAATCGCGCAATTCAACGTATCATTCGTGAAGTAGAAAATGAGGATCTACGTTTGTCATTGAAGGTTGCTAGTGATGAAGTGAAAGATATCGTCTTTAAGAATATGTCACAGCGTATGGCAGAAACCTTTAAAGAAGAAATGGAATACATGGGTCCAGTTCGTTTAAGAGATGTAGAGGAAGCACAAACAAGAATTGTTGCTATTATCCGAAGATTAGAGGATGTAGGTGAAATTGTTATTGCAAGGGGTGGAGGTGACGACATCATTGTCTAATTCATCTATTCGTAATGAAAGTAGGCAAATAAAAATTAAACCGATTAGCCTGCAACCTAGTGGTCAGCCAAAATCAGAATTAGAAGCAGCGTCCAAACAAGAAACGTTGCTTCAAGAAATTGAACAGGCACAAATTCAATTAGAAGAGTTAAAGAATCAATCACAGCAGCTTCTAGAAGAAACGGAAGCAGAAATTGAAAGCAAAAAGCAGGCATGGGAAACGGAAAAACAGACGTATATCGAAGCTGCTAGCAAGCAAGGTTTTTCTCAAGGTTATACAGATGGAGAATCAAAAAGTCTTGCTAAATATAAAAGTGACTTAGAAAAAGCTAATCAAATTATTGATACGGCAAGGAAAGACTATCAAGCGCTGATTGAGGATAATGTCGACACCATATTGGAAATCGCACTTCATACTGCTGAAAAGATTACAAAACAGAAAATTGATGAGGAACCTAACTCTTTCTTAGAAATTATTAATGCAGCAATAAAGGAATTAAAGGACCAATCGGTAATTTCCATTTACCTACACCCTAATCAGTATGAATCTGTTGTGCAGCATAAGGAAGAACTCGTCACGATAATTGAAAAGGATGCAAAGCTTGCCTTGTATGTTACGGATGAAGTAGAGGATTACGGTTGTATGATTAAGCATCCATTTGGGCAAATCGATGCAAGCGTTGATACACAGTTACAAGAAATCCGGCAAATACTATTTGAAGTTTCTGAGGAGAACAGACAATGAAGGTAGCGGATTATCTAACAGCAATTGATCAAGCAGATACCTACAAGCGGTATGGAAAAGTATTACGGGTTGTTGGAATTATGATTGAGTCAAAAGGTCCAGCAGCGAATGTCGGAGAAGTTTGTCTCATTCATTCCTCTTCTTCAAGCGGGAATCCTATTCTCTCGGAAGTAGTTGGCTTTAATAATGAAAAAATTATTCTAATGCCATATTCAGAGGTTGCAGAAATTGGACCCGGGTGCTTAGTAGAATCTACTGGCAAGGCATTAACAGTAAAAATTGGCCGTGGACTGATTGGCAAAGTAATAGATTCATTGGGAAACCCATTAGATCAAAGTCCTTTGCCGAAAGGTCTAGCAAATTATTTAACGGAGCAATCTCCTCCAAATCCAATGCTTCGCCCACCAATTGCACAACCAATGCAGGTTGGGATCAAAGCAGTTGACTCTTTACTGACTGTCGGAGAGGGACAGCGAATTGGAATATTTGCAGGAAGTGGTGTTGGAAAAAGTACATTACTAGGAATGATTGCTCGAAATAGTGGGGCAGATATTAATGTCATTGCATTAATCGGAGAACGCGGGCGAGAAGTAAGGGAGTTTATTGAAAAAGATTTAGGAGATGACGGACTAAAGAAATCGATTGTCGTTGTTGCTACTTCCGATCAACCAGCATTAATGCGAATAAAGGGAGCATATACAGCAACAGCAATAAGTGAATATTTTCGTGATCAAGGTTACCGTGTGAACCTAATGATGGACTCTGTTACACGTGTGGCTATGGCACAGCGTGAGGTTGGCTTGGCTACAGGTGAGCCGCCAACCACCAAAGGCTATACGCCCTCCGTATTTGCTACCTTGCCAAAATTGCTAGAACGAACCGGTACGAATGAAAATGGTACGGTTACAGCCTTCTATACCGTTTTGGTAGATGGAGATGATATGAATGAGCCGATTGCTGATACGGTACGTGGAATATTAGATGGTCATTTTGTAATGGATAGGAAATTAGCTGAGCGTGGACAATATCCAGCGATCAATGTGTTGAAATCTATTAGTCGTGTCATGAACCAAGTTGCAGATAACGAGCACAAGGAAACAGCTCAGGAGATACGTAAGCTCGTTGCTACTTATGAAGAAAATAGTGAACTGATTCAAATTGGCGCCTATAAACGAGGGACAGACAGTGAAATTGATCGAGCTATTTCTTATCACACTAAAATCCAATCGTTTCTTTCACAAGATATTTTTGAATATCATACACTTCAAGAATCGATTAATTCGATGAAAAACTTACTTCATGGAGGTGTAAGCTAATGGCGGAGACGGTTGTTTTATCCAAGATTTTACATATACGTGAAACCGAAAAAAAACACGCACAGAAGGCATATCAACAGTCTATTGATCTTTTTGAAAAAACAGCAACACAGCTCTATGAACTTCTTAAAAAGAAAGAAATGGCAGAGGAAGTATACGAGACTGCTCTTACGGAATCAACTACTCTTGATAAGTTAAAAGAACAATTTACTTATATCGAGCATTTAAATAATCATATTATGCACTTACAAGAAGGAGTCCAAAAGGCAAGATTCGATATGGAAGCAAAGCAATCCAAGCTCACAGATGCACATGTTGAGATGAAAAAATATGAAAAGATTATCGAAACTCGTAAGAAAGATGAAGCAGCAGCAAATCGCAAAAAGGAAAAGGCTACAATGGATGAGGTATCTATTTATCAATTTCTAAATCATAAAAATAGGTGAAGTGAATGGCAAAGAAAAACAATACAGATAAAAGAAAAATGAATCCTGTCCTATGGTTCCTCTTTGCAATTGTAATTCCTATTATCATTACAATTGCCCTAGCTACGGTCGTTTTGAGTATTGCTGGTATTGATGTTACCGGCTGGTTGAAGGATAAAGGTAATAATATACCGGTTGTTTCTTCATTCGTTGAAACAGATAAGGAAAAACAGTTGAAACGTGAAGATGAAAGCGTGAAAGCGATGATGTCTGATAAAGATGCTGAAATTGAGCAGCTAAAGGTGGATCTTACAGATAAGGAAGCTACTGTTGAACAGCTCGAACAAGAAATAATGAAGCTTGAAAATAATCAAGCTAATGAAAATGAAGAGCAGTCTGATGACGAACAGGTGAAAAAAGAGGTAACCACTGTCAAAACAATCGCCAATTCTTTTAAAGATATGGATCCTGATCAAGCAGCTAATATTTTACAAGAGCTTGAACAAGAAACGGCATTAGCAATAATGAAGGAATTGTCAAATGATACTCGTGGCAGCATTCTAGAGTCAATGAATGCAGAAACAGCTGCAAAGCTAACACAACAATTTATTAACAGTGGAAATTAATGTAATTGTATTGAAAGGAGGTGAAATAATGAACGCAATTGGGATGCTCTTTCAGCAATTACAAACTTCGAATCCAATGATGAAGCAAGATAGTCAATTAGGCCATACAAATGAGGAAGCTCAACCGTTTCAAGACCTATTACTTAGTAAGCAGCAATTACAAGAGGCAGCAAATAAGCTACTTCAAATGGGAATGCAATCCCAAGAGAACCAGCAAGATACACCAAGTATACCCTTTGAAACGATAGATATGACTTTCTTTAACATGCTATCCACATTAGATGGGAAAGAATTGACAGACAATAGGGTAGTAGGAAGCGAGCAAGAGAATGAAGGGCATGTCGAATCCAATGAAGAGACGGCGACGTGGATGCTACCTGCGCTTTTAACAGGTGACATCGAAGTACAACAGTTAGAACCTTCTTTACAACAGCAATTAGCGAGTATTTTTGCAAAGGTGGAAGCTGTTGTTTCGCAAATATCGAACAAGCAAGAGTTAATGAAGGCATCCACTAAACTCCTGCCATTATTACAGCAGTGGACAGATTCGGTGAAAGGTACAGAAAAGGTCTCTGTCGAGCAATTTTTAGCTAGTAAACCAGCAGATTCGAAAGAAAAAATAGTTTGGCAACAACTCGTACAAGCATTTGAAAAACGAAATCAAATAGCGCAAAAATTGCCTTATCATACGGATGCTAAAGTTACGAGCGCAGATGTTGCAAAATGGTTAGACCATGCACTAGAGACATTTTCATCGAAAAAAGATAGTATAGCTTATTCTCAAGTAGTAAATCAAGCAAATGTATCAACATTACCTATGGCAAAAATGGAGCAGCACATGATCTACTTAAACCCTAGCCAGCAGAACATGAATAATTCTGGACAAGAACTCATTCAGCAATTTCAGAAGATCATGAAGTCTAGTAAGTTCTTGACAATGGCGAATGGAAGTAATCAACTTCAAATTACCTTGCGTCCACAAAATTTAGGGGATATGGTTGTTCGCTTAACTCAAATGGATGGGCAGATGACAGTAAAGATCTTAGTAAGCTCACAGGTTACTAAAGATATGCTTGAGTCAAATATGCATCAACTAAGAAGTATGTTCTCACCTCAGCAAGTAGTTGTAGAGAAGCAAGAGATTCAGTTTCAACAGGGACAGCAAGTTCTTAAGGATACAGGATCTGAAGCCGATTCACAGCAATTTAGAGAACAGGATCAGCACGGAAATGACTCTCAAGAGAGTGAAAATAATCAGAATGAAGACTTTGCTACACAGTTTGAAGAACTATTATTAAATGAACAAGTATAGGAGGTGTTTATATGACAAAGATAGATCCATCATTATACTTGTCTAATCAACCTAGTAGATCGCCAAGCCCTGAATTAGGTAAGGATGAATTTTTGAAAATATTAATGACACAATTACAAAGTCAGGATCCAACAAATCCGATGGATGATCGAGAATTTATCTCGCAAATGGCGGAGTTCAGTTCATTAGAGCAAATGATGAATATGACTAATTCCATCGATACACTCGTACAAAGTCAGCTTGTCTCACCAGTAATTAAATATAGCCATATGATTGGAAAAGAAGTAACCTACCAAGCTTATGATGAAGAAACTGGTGAAAAGCTAGATATCGAAACAAGTAAAGTAATAGCTGTTAGTCAAAAGGATGGTTGGGCAATTTTAGAGTTAGAAAATGGGGAAAAGATCTATGCAGATGCAGCTATTCAAGTAAGTAATCCAGATAGTAGTGAAAATAATGGAGAGGATCCAACTGATCCAGAAAATCCGGAGGATGAAGAAAGTGAATAATATAGATCACCGGATTCATCAGTTGCCCCAGCAGGCTTTACAGATTCCTGGTGCTAAACATCCAAATAACCAAGTAAACAGGGCGAGCTTTAAGGATTTATTAACATCTGAATTGGGCTTAAAAGAGCTCAAAGTTAGTAAACATGCTACGGAGCGTTTACAGGAACGAAATATTCATATCGATAAGCACCAATGGCAAGTCATTGAAAGCAAAATGGCGGAGGCAAAGCAAAAAGGAATTACTGACTCGCTTGTTGTTTTGGATAATGCAGCATTACTTATAAGTACGAAAAACAATACAGTTGTTACTGCGATGGATCGAAAAGAAGCCACAAGTCGGATATTTACGAATATTAATGGAACGATTTTGATTGAGAAATAAGGCTGGACCCTTTTTAGGGAGGCCATCAGCTGTTGAATGATAGAAGCAGCCAATAAATTGATAACCAAAAAGGGGAAATGAACTATGTTACGTTCAATGTATGCAGGAATATCAGGCATGAAAGGATTCCAAACAAAGCTAGATGTAATAGGTAATAATATTGCTAATGTAAATACATCTGGATTTAAAAAAGGAAGAGTAACTTTCCAAGACATGATGAGTCAGACTACTTCTGGTGCTCAAGGACCAACTGCTGGTCGCGGTGGTGTAAACCCAGCTCAGGTAGGTTTAGGTTCGCAACTCGGTTCAATTGACAACATCCATTCACAAGGGTTTAGGCAATCAACTACTAGAGCATTAGATCTTGCTTTAGAGGGAGATGGAATGTTCGTTTTAGAAGGTAATGGAACGACGTATTACACGCGGGCAGGTAATTTTTACTTGGATACGAATGGTGACATTGTTAATTCAGATGGATTGTATTTACAAGATGTTAATAACGAAAAGATAAATATTCCAGACGATGCAAAAAGCTTTAGTATTGAATCAGATGGTACCGTAACTTATACAAATGAAGATGGGGACACAGAGACCGCTGGTCAAATCGGTTTAGCAAGCTTTGCTAATCCAGCAGGTTTAGAAAAAGCGGGAAGTAATCTTTTCTTAAATACGGAAAATGCCGGGTTAAATGGAATTGTTACTCCTGAAACAGATGGTACAGCGTCGATTGTAAGTGGCGCACTCGAAATGTCAAACGTTGATTTATCGGAAGAATTCACGGAAATGATTACAGCACAACGTGGTTTCCAAGCGAATACTCGAATAATAACAACATCAGATGAAATACTCCAGGAACTAGTAAATCTAAAACGATAGTAAGGGGGTAGGGAGTGTGATAAACACACTCCCGCCTAAATAATGATTTCTTTAACTCGATTAAATGGCGAACCATTTACTTTAAATGCGATCCTGATTGAACAGGTTCAAGAATTTCCAGATACAACGATCACCTTAACAAATGGTAAGAAATTAGTAGTAAAAAACTCTCATGCGGAAGTACTTCAATTAGTAATGGCCTATTATCAACAAATTGGTATACAAAGAGCACAAAGGGAGGTAAAGAAAGACGATGAGTAGTTTAATGAAAACAATGATCTCTTCATTGGCGGTATTGGCGATTGTGGGAATAGCTGCATTTGTAGTGGTATGGAATATGAACGCGGATGATCAAAAGGGATCTGCAGCATCTATTGATAAGATCGAAGAATTTTCTTATGAAACACCTGAAATAACAACAGATTTAGAGGATGGAAGTTTTGTTCGTATTCAGTTTCAAGTGATTACGAATAGGAAGGAAGCTAAAGAAGAAATTAGTAAGCGGGATTTTCAATTAAAAAACATTTTAATCAAAGAATTGGCTACAATGCAGGAAGAAGATTTCAAGAGTGGCTTAGGTGATTTAGAAGAAGTTGTTAAAACAAAGTTAAATGAAGTAATGACAACTGGAAAAATCACAGATGTATATACGATAAGCAAAATCTTACAATAAATAATTTATTTAGGACTCCACGATGGAGGTGAATATACTTGGTAGATGAAGTTCTTTCTCAAAATGAGATTGATGCCCTATTATCCGCAATTACTTCAGGTGAAATGGATGCGGAGGAATTAAAAAAAGAAGATAAAGAAAAGAAAGTTCGAGTATATGATTTTAAACGAGCATTACGATTTTCCAAGGATCAAATCCGCAGTATATCGCGAATTCATGAAAATTATGCACGACTATTAACTACCTTTTTTTCAGCACAATTAAGGACGTACATCAATATTACTGTTGCGTCAGTGGATCAGATTCCTTATGAAGAATTTATTCGTTCTGTTCCAAAAATGACTATTCTTAATACATATAGTGTCGAACCCTTAGAAGGTAGACTAGTAATGGAAGTTAACCCAAATATTGCTTATGCCATGCTTGATCGAACATTGGGCGGTATGGGAAGTGGAGTTAATAAAGTAGAAAACTTAACGGAAATCGAAACAATTCTAATGACACAGTTATTTGAAAAGGCAATTACCAATCTTCAAGAGGCGTGGGCTACCATTGTAGATATTGATCCAGTATTAGAAGATTTTGAAGTCAATCCACAATTTTTGCAGATGGTATCACCTAATGAAACGGTTGTGGTTGTTTCACTGAATACAACAATTGGTGAAGAAAGTGGCATGATTAATATTTGTATACCTCATATTGTGCTTGAACCAATTATTTCCAAGCTTTCGGTACATTACTGGATGCAAACATCTAGTAAAGAAAGAGACGTAGATGCATATGAAAAGTTAACAAAGAACTTACAACAAGCACAAATTGAAGTAAAAGCACTATTAGGAGAATCTACAATTTCAATTGAGCAATTTCTGAACTTAAATAAAGATGATGTTATCGGGTTGGATAATACAATAGAAAGCCCGCTAATATTGGCGGTAAATGATGCGCCAAAATTCTATGTACAGCCTGGTAAATATAAAAATAAAATGTCTGTTCAAATAATGGAAGAATTTAAAGGGGGGAACGAACATGGCGAATGACGGGATGCTTTCTCAAGATGAAATAGATGCATTATTAAAAGTTAGTTCTGATGAAGATGAAGAAGTAGAGAAAAACCCTACCAATGATCATCTATCAACAATTGAAGAGGATACGTTGGGAGAAATTGGCAATATTTCATTTGGAAGCTCTGCTACGACTTTATCGACATTATTAAATCAAAAAGTAGAAATAACAACACCGAAAGTTTCTGTCATGGAACAAAAGGAATTAGAGGCCTTTACATTTGAACCAGTAAGCGTTCAGGTTAACTATATAGAAGGGTTTACGGGTAGAAATGTGTTTGTGATCAAGGCCGAGGATGCTGCCATCATTTCCGATATCATGCTTGGTGGAGACGGTACAAAACCATCAGAAGAATTAAATGAAATTCACTTAAGTGCAGTACAAGAGGCAATGAATCAGATGATGGGTGCTGCAGCAACTAGTATGTCAACGGTCTTTAATAAGAAGGTAGATATATCACCACCAACGATTCATCTAGAAAATCCAGACAATCAGTCAGAAGCAGTACTTGATGAGAATCCTTTTGTTAAAGTTTCCTTCCAATTAAAGGTTGGTAATTTAATAGATTCTAATATCATGCAGCTCATGCCAATTCAATTCGCAAAAAATTTGGTTGATCAGTTATTAAATAGTGAACCAGCGGAACAAGAATCAGCTGTAGCGCTTGAGCAGGTGGAGGTGCCTATGTCTACAAATAAGCAAAGTCAATCCGTCTCATCTGAGGAGGTAAGAGAGGAACCGCAATACTTAGGTAATGCTGTTTCAGCACATAAATCAGTGCAAAAGGCTGATTTTTCCAACTTTGACCAGGTTGCATTAAATAATACCGAGCAACGGAATCTAGATATGCTTTTGGATATCCCGCTTAAGGTAACTGTAGAGCTTGGGAGGACAAAACGAACAATTAAGGATATTTTGGATTTGTCTTCTGGTTCCATTATTGAATTAGATAAGTTAGCAGGAGAGCCTGTCGATATATTAGTAAATGAAAAACTAATTGCTACTGGAGAAGTAGTTGTTATTGATGAAAACTTTGGCGTTCGTGTTACGGACATACTTAGTCAATCAGATAGAATAATGAAATTAAAATAATATCTTATTATACATAGGAGGATTTACGAATGGCACACCGTATTCTAATTGTTGATGATGCAGCTTTCATGCGAATGATGATTAAAGATATTTTAACTAAAAATGGGTTTGAGGTAGTAGGTGAAGCACAAGATGGTGCACAGGCGGTAGAAAAATATAATGAGCTTATGCCAGATCTTGTGACGATGGATATAACCATGCCTGAAAAAGATGGGATTTCAGCATTAAAGGAAATTCAAGCTAGTCATCCTGAAGCGAAAATAATTATGTGCTCTGCAATGGGGCAGCAAGCAATGGTTATTGATGCGATCCAAGCAGGAGCTAAAGATTTTATCGTTAAACCATTTCAGGCGGATCGTGTTTTAGAAGCAATTCAAAAGGCATTGAACTAAAAAGTGAGTGAATACTATTGAATAAATCGTTACGGTTTTGCATTCTACTGACTATTATTCTATTTTCATTTACTGTTTCCATAAAAGTAGATGCAGCAACCAAATCTGTTACTGATTGTTTAGAGAAAAATGCTGATTGCGAGCAACCAGCAGAGTCATCGACGGAAGATGGAGACACGGAGAAATCAACACTCTTATCGACGGAAGAAGATACAGAACCACTTTGGGTTAATTTTATAAAGCTATTTTTTGCTTTAGCACTCATATTGGGGCTGATCTATTTACTGTTAAAATTTTTAAAGAAGAAAAATGCCTTGTTTAATCAAGTGAAGTCACTAGAAAACCTTGGCGGTATTTCTGTTGGGCAAAACAAGTCAATTCAAATTATTCGTGTTGGTAGCAAGTTCTATCTTATTGGGGTTGGAGATAATGTAGAAATGCTTCAAGAGATTGACGATGAAGCATTAATGGAAGATTTGTTGAAAAGAAATACAACCGATGCCAATAGTCCATTATCAACTCTCGTCCAACGGGTAACCACAAAAGAAACTACCAATTCAGATTCTATACATTCGAAACAGAATTTTAAAGGTCATTTTGTGAACGAGCTGGATAAACTAAAAAAAAATAGAACCCAATTGATCCAACAGTATAAACAAAAGGAAGATCAGAATGAATGAATTTATCGATATGTTTTCCAGTTCCGATCCGGCAAATATCTCAACATCAGTTAAATTAATTCTTCTATTAACTGTATTGTCACTAGCACCAAGTATATTAATTTTGATGACGAGCTTTACTAGAATAATTATTGTGTTGTCATTTGTTCGTACGTCATTGGCGACACAGCAAATGCCACCAAATCAAGTACTAATTGGACTTGCGTTATTTTTAACGTTTTTCATTATGGCTCCAGTTTTCAATGAGGTGTATGACGAAGCATTAGAACCATTATTTGCCGAAGAGATTACGTTAGATGAAGCGTATGATCAAGCGAGTATACCCATAAAGGATTTTATGGCGGAGCATACGCGTCAGAAAGATTTAGCGCTTTTTATGAATTATGCAGAATTGGAACGTCCTGAAACTGTTCAGGACATTCCACTGACAACATTAGTACCTGCATTTGCAATAAGCGAATTGAAGACAGCATTTCAAATGGGGTTTATGATATTTGTTCCATTTTTAATCATTGATATGGCTGTTGCCAGTGTATTAATGTCGATGGGGATGATGATGCTTCCCCCAGTAATGATTTCTTTACCTTTTAAAATTCTATTATTTGTTCTTGTAGATGGCTGGTATTTAATTACCCACTCACTGTTGGATGGATTCTAATCTTAGGATGGACTGGTAGGTGGTATTCATGAAATGTTTCATAATTAGATTAGAGCATGCTGGAAACCACTTTGGAATGTTGCAACTAAAGTCATACTGCGAGTTGTATTCAGCATTAAGGAGGCTTTGCTCCCATGAGCAGTGAGTTCGTATTAACTTTGGCAGAAAAAGGTGTTTATACCATTCTATTAGTTACAGGTCCTTTGCTATTATTAGCTTTGGCTGTTGGATTACTGGTAAGTATCTTTCAAGCTACAACACAGATACAGGAACAAACGTTGGCGTTTATTCCCAAGATTGTGGCAGTACTGGTTGGTCTTGTATTCTTTGGGCCTTGGATGCTTACAGAAATGGTAGAATTCACATCCGAATTGTTTAAAAATATAAATCAGTTTGTAGGGTAATTGTATGCTAGAAATAATTAATGTTAATAGTATCCCTGTATTTTTGTTAATTCTTGTAAGAGTAGTAGCTTTTTTTGCTACAATGCCGTTGTTCTCTTATCGAACAATTCCGAGACCGTTTAAGCTAGGATTCAGTTTCTTCTTGGCTTTTCTAATGTTTTACACAGTGAATGCACCTTCCATACCAGTAGATGAAATGTATCTGTTATTAATCGTAAAAGAAGCTTTGGTAGGACTTTTTATCGGATTAATAGCCTATATTATCTTATCTGCTGTTCAAATTGCAGGCGGATTTATCGATTTTCAGATGGGGTTCGCAATAGCCAATGTTATTGATCCGCAAACTGGTGCTCAGAGTCCATTAACAGGACAGTACTTCTATATTATTGCTTTACTCTTTTTATTATCGGTAAATGGTCATCATATTTTAATAGATGGGATTGTAAATAGCTACCAATTTATACCAATAGATGCTTTTATCCCATTTCAAAATGAAAATATAGTTACATTTGTCATTGATACATTTAATAAAATGTTCCTTATTGCATTTCAAATTGCAATTCCAATTGTAGGTTGTTTATTTCTTGTTGACGTTGCCTTAGGTATTATAGCTAGAACTGTGCCTCAGTTAAATGTTTTTGTAGTAGGATTACCATTGAAAATTTTAGTGAGCTTTGTTGCCTTGTTATTTTTTATGAGTTTATATGTTGTTTTAGTGAAGAACTTGTTTGAAATTTTATTTGCTACAATCCGCAGCCTAATGCAATTGTTCGGAGGTGCTTAACTTGCAATTGAAACTCGATTTACAATTCTTTGCTGGTGAAAAGACAGAAAAAGCTACCCCGAAGAAAAGGCAGGATGAGCGAAAAAAAGGAAAGGTAGCCAAAAGTCAGGATGTTAATACAGCTTTTCTACTTTTATTCGCTTTTATCATTCTCTTTGTGTTCGGCGATTCCATGAAGAATAGTATGATGAGGTTATATGAGCATACTTTTACAGAGTTTATTCATTGGGATGTAACGGAAGAGACAGTACATAAAGTATTTTCAGGAGCAGCGATGGAAGTATCAAAAATGCTCGCACCACTTATGATAATTGCTATTGTAGCTGGCTTCGCTTCAAACTTTTTACAAATTGGCTTTTTGTTTACAACAGAGCCATTAAAGTTTGATTTAAAAAAAATCGATCCAATTCAAGGAGCGAAACGTATATTTTCATTACGTGCATTAGTTGAACTTCTTAAGTCATTATTGAAAATTGTCTGTATTGGCGCTGTGACATTTACAGTGATATGGATATATAAGGACGATATGATGATGCTGTCCTTTAAAACAGTAGACAATGCACTTGGTTTTTTTGGGCAGGTTACGATGGTCATGGGAATAACAGCAATAATCGTATTATTATTTTTGGCCGTTTTTGATTATGCTTATCAACGTTATGACTATGAGAAAAACATGAAAATGTCAAAGCAAGACGTTAAGGATGAATATAAGAACATTGAAGGTGACCCACTTATAAAGTCGAAAATTAAAGAAAAGCAAAGACAAATGGCTACACGCAGAATGATGAGCGAGGTGCCCAATGCAGATGTAGTCATTACGAACCCGACCCACTTTGCAATTGCTATTAAATATGATGAGGCAAAAGCTGAAGCGCCATATATTTTAGCTAAAGGGATTGATGAGGTGGCGTTGAAGATTAAAGAAATAGCTCGTACAAATGAAGTAATGACGGTTGAGAATCGTCCCTTAGCACGATCTCTATATGGAGCAGTTGAAATAGGGGATGTAATTCCTGAAGAATTCTTTCAGGCGGTAGCAGAAATTTTGGCTTATGTATATAAGCTGGAGAAAAAAGTTTAAGCAATAAGGAGAGACCCCAATGAAAGCAAGAGATCTATCCGTTCTTTTAGGCGTTATTTTAATTATTATTATGTTGATTGTCCCGTTACCAGGATGGCTGTTAAGTGTATTGATATTAGGTAATATTTCATTAGCACTAATTGTAATCTTAGTTTCGATGAATACACAAGAGGCATTACAGTTTTCAGTCTTTCCTACACTTCTTTTGTTATTAACCTTATTTCGCCTAGGATTGAATGTATCTACAACAAGGTCGATCTTATCCGAAGCAGATGCTGGTGGGGTTGTTGATACATTTGGTTCCTTTGTAATTGGGGGGAATCCACTAGTAGGTTTTGTTGTATTTGTTATTTTAGTTATTATCCAATTTCTTGTAATCACTAAAGGTTCTGAGCGTGTTTCTGAGGTGGCGGCTAGATTTACTTTAGATGCGATGCCAGGTAAACAGATGAGCATAGATGCAGATTTGAACGCAGGTTTAATATCGGAACAACAAGCTAAAGAAAGACGAGAAAAAATAGAAAAGGAAGCAGATTTTCACGGTTCCATGGATGGTGCAAGTAAATTCGTAAAAGGCGATGCTATTGCGGGTATTATCATTGTACTAATCAATATTATTTTTGGTCTCGTTATTGGTATGGTACAGATGGACATGTCGTTTCAAGAAGCGATCAATACGTTTATGCGATTGACTGTAGGTGATGGATTAGTTAGTCAGATACCAGCTTTACTCATATCAACCGCAACAGGAATCGTAGTAACAAGAACAGCAGGAACAGGTAATTTAGGTACAGATGTTACTGGACAGCTACTCCAATACCCGAAGCTGCTATTTATTGCAGCAGGAACAGTGTTCTTATTAGGGTTAACACCCATCAACTTTTTTCTTACTACAATCATTGCTAGTTTACTAGCTTTAAGTGGGTATTTGTTATTAAAGCAGACAGAAGTAGTCTATGAACCAAGTGAGGAAGAGGAAGATGAAACGGAAAGTGCTGCAATGAAATCGCCTGAAAATGTTGTACATTTATTAAATATGGACCCTATCGAATTTGAGTTTGGTTATTCTCTTATACCGCTGGCTGACGCGAACCAAGGTGGCGATTTACTCGATCGAATTGTTATGATTCGAAGGCAGCTTGCAATTGAGCTAGGAATTGTTATTCCAGTAGTTCGAATTCGCGATAATATCCAGCTTAACCCGAATGAATATCGTTTAAAAGTAAAAGGAAATGAAGTAGCTTCTGGTGAATTATTGCTTGATCATTATTTAGCAATGGCTCCAGATATGGAAGATGACGAAATTGATGGTATAGATACAAAAGAGCCAGCTTTTGGCCTACCTGCAAAGTGGATCAACGAAGATTTAAAGGATGAAGCAGAGTTATCCGGTTATACGGTAGTAGATCCACCTTCTGTTGTATCCACACATCTAACGGAAATCATTAAAGAACATGCTCATGAATTATTAGGTAGACAAGAGACTAAGCAATTAATTGATCATTTAAAGGAAACCTATCCAATACTTGTTGAAGAAGTAACACCAGAGCCACTTGCAGTAGGTGATATTCAAAAAGTACTAGGTAAGCTTTTAAAAGAAAAAGTGTCAATCCGTAATCTCCCTATTATATTTGAAACACTTGCAGACTTTGCAAAATTAACAAACGATACCGATTTACTAGCTGAATATGTAAGACAAGCATTATCATCTCAATTAACTAAGCAATATACTGACGAAGATATGGCATTAAAAGTAGTTACTCTTTCTGGAAAAGTAGAGAAAGCAATTGCTGAGAGTATTCAACAGACAGAGCATGGAAGCTATCTTTCCATGGATCCTGATGTTCAGCAACGGGTGATCAACCAATTACATGAAGAGGTAGAAAAACTGACCATACAGGAAGAGACAGCGATATTGCTTTGTTCTCCAGCAGTAAGAATGTATGTCAAACAGTTACTAGATCGATATTTACCGCAAGTTGTTGTATTGTCCTATAATGAGCTAGAGCCCAACGTACAAGTACAAAGTGTCGGGGTGGTGAATATTGCATGAAGGTAAAAAAATATGTAGCTGATACGATGCCTGAAGCGATGAAACAAGTTAGGAAAGAGCTTGGTACAGAAGCCGTTATTTTAAATTCTAGGGAAGTAAAGAAAAAAAGATTTCTCGGTCTGTTGACAAAACAGCAAATTGAAGTAATAGCCGCAAGAGATCCGCAACCACATTTATCTAAGAAAAAGGTAGTAATGCCCAATAAAAAGGTAGAATCGAATGAAGCTTATCATGAAAGAGATGACCAACATGTACTGCGTGAGCTAAGACAGGTAAAAGAATTACTACATCACTCTGCAATTGGGAATTTTACGTACCCTGCTGATTTTCAATTAGCATATAATTATTTACTTGAACAAGAAGTAGATACCGAAATTGCTACAAGCATTATTGATTCTGTCTTGCATAGGCAGGAGGATGCAGAACAACATAGTAGTAGCTACAAGTCGATCATATCTGAAGTCAAACAGGAAATAGAGAATAGACTCAAACAGGTCTCCTTCGAAGGGATATCCTATGATAAGAAATTAGTTTACTTTGTTGGACCAACTGGTGTAGGAAAAACAACTACAATTGCAAAAGTTGCTGCAAACAGTAAGCTAAATGATCATAAAAAAATCGCTTTTATCACTACAGATACGTATCGTATTGCAGCTGTTGAGCAGTTAAAAACATATGCAAAAATATTGAATGTGCCAGTAGAAGTAGCCTATACGGAGGAAGATTTCCAAAAAGCAATCGAGAAATTTAACACATTTGATTTAATATTTGTTGATACCGCAGGTCGTAATTTTAGAGATGAAAAATACGTAAAACAAATGAAACAAGATACAAAAAGTAATCTGGAATCAGATACGTATTTAGTTCTATCATTAACGGCTAAACCAAGAGATATCAGCGAAATATATGATCAATTTGAAGAAATTTCTATTAAAGAAGTGATTTTGACTAAGATAGATGAAACGAGTCAATTCGGTAGTATTCTAAATATTTCCCTTGGAAAACAGATCGGAATTGGTTATATAACAAATGGTCAAGATGTGCCTGAAGACTTAATCTACCCATCACCTAAACAGTTAGCTTCGTTTGTAATGAGGTCATCGGATGAGGCATGATCAGGCAGATGGACTTCGAAAAAAGTTAAAAGCAATGCAGGACTTTACACAGGCGAAGACAATAGCTGTAATTAGTGGAAAGGGTGGGGTAGGAAAATCAAATATTACGATAAATTTTTCATTGGAATTAGTAAGACAACGTAATAGAGTGCTAGTTATTGATATGGACATAGGTATGGGAAATATTGATATTTTATTAGGATTACATGTTGAAAGAACGATTATCGATATGTTTGAAGAGCACCTATCTATTCAGGAAATTATTCAACATGGTCCAGGGGATTTGGATTATATCGCAGCTGGTTCTGGATTAAGTGATATTTTTTCCATCGATCAGCATAAAAGGAATTTCTTCTTTCAGCAATATAAGAAACTAGTTAATTACTACGATTTTATCATTTTTGATATGGGAGCAGGAATTACACAAGATAGTTTATCAATTATCTTAGCATCTGATGAATGCTTTGTGATCACCACACCTGAGCCTACCTCTATCACAGATGCTTATAGCATGATAAAGCATATTGTTTCTTATGACGATACGCTACCAATGCAAGTGATTATGAATCGAAGTCATTCAGAAAAAGAAGGGTGGGAAGCACTAAGGCGATTCAATCAGGTAATTTTTCAATTTTTACAAGTGGAAACGAAGTTATTAGGTACATTACCTGAGGATAGAACAGTGACCACGGCTGTCATTAGGCAAACCCCTTACGTATTATTGAAAAAAAATTCTGCTGTTGCCAGAGCAATGAAGCAGTTAGTAAAGAATTATTGTAGTGTTCAGCCTGTAAATCAATCAGATACTACGCCATCATTTTTAGGTAAACTAAAACAGCTTTTAACGGAAAGGTAAATGGCCATGAGTAAAATTCGTGTCATTATTATTGACGATTCAGCTTTTATGCGTAAAGTGATTTCAGACATTTTAACAAGTGATAATCGTATGGAAGTAATTGCAACAGCTAGAAATGGTGAAGATGGAATCAATAAAGTTAAAAAATTACAACCAGATGTTGTTACCTTAGATATTCATATGCCCATTATGGATGGGATAACAGCTTTACGTGAATTAATGAACAGCAATCCTATACCAGTAGTTATGCTTTCAAGTGCCGCCTCTGAGGATACAACAATCAAGACAGTACAGGCAATTTCAAGTGGTGCAGTAGACTTTATTACGAAGCCATCTGGTCCCATCTCAATTGATATTGAAACGATGAAGCAGGAAATTATATCGAAGGTTATTACGGCGTCAAAGGTTAGATTACCTTTACAGCAGCAGGAGGAGAGGGCGAAGGAAAAACCCCCATCTTTACCAACTGGTCATGCTCGTGCTTTAACTAAATTCGCACAGAGTATTGTCGCAATCGGGACATCAACAGGTGGACCGAGAGCGCTTCAACAGATTATTACTCGATTACCTAAAAACATAAAAGCACCAGTTTTTATCGTACAACATATGCCAGCAGGTTTTACGAAATCTCTTGCTGAACGATTAAATCAAAAATCCCAGGTTACTGTAAAAGAAGCGATACATGGAGAAATAGTGAAAAACGGAACTGTTTATATTGCTCCAGGAGATTTACATATGAAACTAAAGTCTATCGGCACATCTGTAGCAATAGAACTAACGAAGGAAAAAGCAGTTAATGGACATAGACCATCGGTGGATGTGTTATTTACTTCACTTGCCAATGTAAAGCATGTTAATAAGCTGGCAGTCGTGCTTACTGGGATGGGGAGCGATGGTAGTAATGGTATCAAAGCTCTAAAGGCAGGGGATAAGGATACCGTTGTTATCGCTGAATCAGAAGAATCAGCTGTTGTTTATGGCATGCCCAAAGCAGCGGTGCGAACAAATCTCGTTACTAAAGAAGTGGTGTTAAGTGACATAAGCGACTTTATAACAAAATTATTATAGGTGGAGGGCTTTAATGTGGATACAACAGAGTATTTAGGAGTTTTTATTGATGAAAGTAATGAGCATTTAGAAGTTTTGTATAATCAGCTTTTAGCCTTAGAGAAAAACCCTAATGAAAAGAAAATCATTGAAGAGATTTTTCGAGCTGCTCATACATTAAAGGGAATGTCAGCAACAATGGGTTTTAGTGATTTAGCAAATTTAACCCATAAACTAGAAAATGTATTTGATGCAATCAAGTATGAGAAGGTTACTGTTAACGTCGAAATGATGGATATTTTATTCGCAGCAGTGGACCATTTAAATGAAATGGTAGAAGACATTTCGAGTGGTGGCGATGGCACGAGAGATGTTTCTCAAGCTGTTGAACAATTGCAGGCTATCGAAAGCGGGAATTCTGTTTCGGCTGTACAGATGAAAGAAGCAGATAGCACAACCCAGCAACAAGAAGCGACTCAGCTACAACATGTTCAGGGTTTAGATGAGTTTGAACTTACGATACTAAGTGAATCATCAGACCGTGGATATTCCAATTATGAGATTAACGTGACTTTAAGAGAAGACTGTCTCTTAAAAGGTGCAAGAGTATTTATGGTCTTTGAGGTTTTAGAGAAATTGGGAGAAATCGTTAAATCTGAGCCATCTGTAAATGAATTAGAAGAAGAACAATTTGATACTAGTTTTACAGTAATATTCATATCAGAACATTCTAAAGAAAAAATTTCAACAAATATAGAAAAAGTTTCAGAAATTGAACAAGTAGAAGTTCATACTTTCTCAGCAAGCACGTATAAAGCTGATCAACAAAGCAATGATAAAGCAAGGGATGAACAGCAGACACAAGAAACGAAGTCCAATAAGGACAAAAAGCAGCAAAATTCTGCTAAAACTTCAGCAAACAAGACGATACGAGTTAATATTGACCGACTTGATGTCCTGATGAATTTATTCGAGGAGCTTGTCGTCGATCGAGGCAGATTAGAACAAATTTCTCTAGACTTAAACCATGGAGATTTACAGGAGACCGTAGAGCATATGTCTCGCGTGTCTAGTGATTTACAATCCATCATTTTAACGATGCGGATGGTGCCAATAGAGCAAGTGTTTAATAGGTTCCCTCGTATGATTCGCCAACTAGCAAGGGATCTAAATAAAAATGTGGAAATTGAGATTATTGGGGCAGAAACGGAACTAGATCGAACCGTAATAGATGAAATAGGTGATCCGCTCGTTCACTTAATACGGAATGCAATTGATCATGGTATTGAATCTCCAGACGAACGGTTAAAAAAAGGAAAGTCTGAACACGGAACGATTAAACTCGAAGCTTATCACAGTGGCAATCACGTTTTCATCGAAATTGAAGATGATGGTGCTGGTATAAATAAAGAAAAAGTATTAAAGAAAGCTATCGCAAATGGTGTTGTTAATGATAGTCAATCCGAATTATTGTCAGATCAGCAGATATTCGAATTGATTATGGCAAGTGGTTTTTCTACTGCAGATACGGTTTCAGATATATCCGGAAGAGGTGTAGGTCTAGACGTTGTTAAAAATACAATTGAATCATTAGGTGGAAGGATTTCGATTGATGCTAAGAAAGATCAAGGGTCTATCTTTTCTATACAATTACCTTTAACGTTATCCATTATTTCCGTATTGCTTATCGAATTACAAAATGAAAAATACGCTATTCCATTGTCATCCATTATTGAAACGGCAATTATTCATCGGGATGATATCATGCATGCACATAATACAAAAGTAATTGATTTTAGAGGGAAAGTGGTTCCATTAGCATTTCTCAATGATATTTTTACTGTTCCAGCAGATGATAATGTAATAGATAATGAATATATATCGGTTGTCATTGTTAAAAAAGGGAATAAAATGACAGGACTCGTTGTTGATGCCTTTATAGGACAACAGGAGGTAGTTTTAAAATCCTTAGGCAGTTATTTATCAAATACATTTGCTATTTCTGGAGCAACGATACTAGGTGATGGGGAAGTAGCTTTAATCGTAGATAGTAATGCATTAGTTATATAAAAATGATAATTGGAGGAGAAAAAAATGGAAAATGAAACGTTAATGAATAGGAAAGTAATTGTATTTCAATTAGAGGATGAAGAGTTCGCTGTCTCTGTGCAGCAGGTGGGATCTATTGAAAAGATGATTCCAATTACAAGAGTGCCACAAACAGCTGACTTTGTGAAAGGTGTCATAAATTTAAGAGGAGTGGTTACGCCTGTTATTGATTTACGATTACGTTTTGGGATGAAGGAAACAGCATTTTCTGATTCAACCAGAATTATTATTGTTTTCGTAGATGATATGGAAGTTGGTCTCGTAGTAGATGCTGCAAATGATGTGATTGATATTCCAGAAAATGAGATTGAACCTGCACCTGAAGTTATTGGTACGGTTGATGCGGATTATATAGAAGGGGTAGCAAAATTAGATGATCGTCTATTAATCCTTCTTAATTTGCAAAAAGTATTAACCGAAGATGAAATTCATGAATTAAAATCTGTCGAAGGATAATCGTTCATGGACTATACAAAACTCACGACCATACAGCGAGATGTTTTGCGAGAAATTGGAAATATTGGAGCAGGAAATGCGGCAACTTCCATGTCTAAATTACTAAATAGAAAAATAGATATGGAAGTTCCTTCCGTAAACGTTGTAAGCTATGACGAAATGATGGAGTTGCTGGGGGGGCCAGATGAAGTTATTGTTGCACTTTTATTCCGAATACAGGGCGTTGCACCAGGAACCGTTTATTTTATCCTATCAACTGAGAGGGCTGAAGCATTAGTTAGAGAAATAACAGGAGATCAAGCAATGAATTTACTTGCTTCTTCTGATAATGAACTAGCTATTTCTGTACTTAAAGAAACCGGAAATATTGTTACTGGTGCATACCTATCTGCTCTATCAGATTTCACACAAGTAAATATGCAGCCATCTGTTCCGTATCTCAGCATAGATATGGCAGGAGCGATTTTAACGGCAGGACTTATTGAACTATCACAAGTTACGGATTATGCAATCATTATCAATACGAAGATGAATCCCTCGCATCTATCTCATAGTATAGAAGGTCATTTTCTCTTTATTCCTGATCCAGACTCATTCCCAAAGTTATTTCAAGCGTTAGGAATAAATGGATATGAATAAAACAGCGTCGATCATCAAAGTAGGTATTGCAGATTTAAATGTTGTAACTCCTCCTATGAAAATTAGAACATCTGGATTAGGATCGTGTGTAGGAGTAGTAATTTATGATGAAACGGAAAAGGTTTCGGGATTGGCTCATATCCTGCTTCCAAATTCTCAATTGGCCAGACAGAAGCAATACAATCCGTATAAATATGCAGACACAGCCATCCCAAAATTAATTACAAAAATGATAGATTGTGGAGCTAATAAACATAAATTAAAAGCAAAAATTGCTGGTGGTGCGCAAATGTTTCAATTTGCTTCTGGTTCCGATATGATGCGAATTGGCCCTCGAAATGTAGAGGCAGTTTTAGATAAGCTAAAGGATTGTAATATTCCAGTAGTTGCTCAAGATGTGGGAGGAAATACTGGTAGAACAATAGAATTTGATCCAGAAACCAGTAAGCTAAAAATCAGAAAAATTAATAGAGAAGAAACCTTTATTTAGAATAGATCAGAGCAGATCGTAATAAAAGGGGTGTATATAATGATAGTGAATGAATCTCCTCATGAAGAGAAGCTGTGGGATGACTGGTTAGTTTATAATAACATGGATGCAGCAAATCAACTTATTGATAAATATATGTATCTTGTAAGTTTTCATGTGGAGAGAATTGCAAGTAACTTGCCGAGCAATGTCAATAGAGGGGATGTTAAGAGCTTTGGCTTAATGGGACTATATGATGCACTAAAGAAATTCGATCCGAGCAGAGATCTAAAATTCGATACGTATGCATCATTTCGGATTAAAGGTGCGATAATGGATGGATTACGAAGGGAAGATTGGTTGCCCCGCTCTTTACGAGATAAAACGAAGAAAATTGAGCAGGTGTCAAACCAAATAGAGCAAAAAAACCAAAGAAAGCCAACTACCGAAGAAATAGCAGACAACATCGGCATGACAGTGAAAGAGGTGGAGAGTGCAATGCGTGACTCACTTTTTGCTAATATATTGTCTATAGAAGATAAGCCAAGTGACCAGAAGATGAAGTTAAAAGAGGGGATTGGCTACTCTATCCCTGATGATAAAACAGTCGCACCAGAAGATCATATGATAAACAATGAATTAAAAGATGAACTTAAAGAAGGAATAAAGGCTTTAAATGAAAATGAACAAATGGTAATTAGTTTGTTTTATCACGAGGAGCTAACATTAACAGAAATTGGACAAGTACTAGGCTTAACTACTTCACGAATATCACAAATACACAAAAAATCGATAGTCAAACTTCGATCTACCTTAAAAAAAATACAATCCTTTTCATAAAGGGTGTTTATACAAAGTGAAGATTTGAAGAGTCGGGTATGTAAAAGAATATCAATTGCTTTGATAACTGCTATTACAATTGAAGTAAGCAAAATGCATAATGAATGGAATACAACATTAGCAATCATTCGATATATCTTTTCTCCTCACTTTTTAAAATCCATATAACGGGATGATGTGGAAGTAAAAGGAGGAAATACAAGTGGGTCAATTAGATGATATCTTTCAAGTAACTATTTCTAAGGATAAGATGGTCGCACAGTTAGATACGAAAGAACAAATAGAGAGAGAAATTAGTAGTATTTCGGATGAGGAAATTCGTCAATTCTTACGAGATCATCGAATTTTATATGGAGTCATGGAGGAATCAATATCTCAACTTTCTAGTAATTTGTCGGAAATAACCTTTCCAATAACGGTTGCAAAAGGGAAGCAAGTGAAACATGGTAAAGATGGGGTTTTGCAATATATCTCTGATTTTACAACAGATATCGTTCGTGATTGTAATTGGAATTTCAGGGATGTTATGCGGATTCCTACTGTGAGAAAAGGGGAAAAAATTGCAGAGCTGTATGACCCATCCGAAGGTGAATGTGGGTATACGATTGATGGTACAAAAATTGCCGCTCGACCTGGAAGACCAGCGGTTGTAAAGGCCGGGAAAAATGTTGTATATCGGGAGGAAGATCAATCCTTTTATGCTGCATCTGAGGGGCAATTAAGTAAGGTCGACAAGTGGATCCAAATTCAGCCTGTATTTGAAGTAGAAGAAACATTATCCATGAAAAATGGAAATCTTGATTTTGTAGGAACCATTATTATTCATGGAGATGTTCCCACTGGATATACAGTCAAGGCAAAAGGTGATGTTAAAATATTTGGTATGGTTGAGGCGGCTACGGTGATTGCTGGAGGTTCTGTTTATGTATCAGAGGGCTTGGCTGGCCAAGCAAAAGGAACTATAAGAGCGGACGAATCCATTAAAATTGGCTATATTAATCAAGGCATCGCTGTTGCTGGACAAGATTTATATGTAGAAAACTCCATTCTACATAGTAACTGTACGGTCAAGGGTCATGTTTTCTGTCAAAAAGGGAACATTATAGGAGGTGCCCTTTCTGCAGGTAAATCGATAGAAGCAAAGGACATTGGTAATCGTCTTAGCACGGAAACAGAGATTATATTCGGTGTAGATAAATCCATTGAAACGAAGGAAAGGCAGTTACAAGAGAAAAAAAAGGAATTAGAAGATACGCTGTCGAAATTAAGAATATTAGGCGAAAAAATAAAGCAAAGAGATATTGAGCAAAATCCAAAGCTCCGCATCACCCTACTTCGTCAAAAGAATTCATGGAACAAAACGAATGAACAACTTGAAGAAGTAACATTGCAACTTGATAAACTCAACTCCAGTATAGGTAGTGAACATTATGCAGAATTAATTGTAAGAAATTATATTTTTTCGAATGTAATCGTTGCATTTGGAAAATATCGACGAATTATCAAAGACAATCAACATTTTGTGAAAATGCATTTAGTAGATAATGAGATTGTTATTTATCCATTATTCGAATAGCCGTAAGGGGTGTAGATTTTATGGGTTGGAAATCGATAGAATTACAAGTTGCTATTCCTCGTTCTCAGGATGCAGGTAAAATGCAAGAGCAAATGCTAAAACAAAATGAGAATTTCCAAACATCACTTGCCCAAACACAGCTACAACAAGAAGAGCTAAAACGGAAACGAGTAATGGGGTCAAAGGATCTTCAGCAATTAAAATGGAAACAGCAACAAGATCAAAAAAGATTGAACGCTTCTATTCAAGCAAAAGATGAAGAAAAAGAGCGAGAACGAAAAGAATGGCGTCATCCTTATTTAGGAAAACGTGTAGATTTTAATGGATAAAAGAGGGATTCGATGACATCGTTTTTATTAATTATCAGCTTTTTGTTACATATTATTGCCTTTGCTGCTATTTATCAATTATTAAAACAGGTAAGGCAGCCAAATCAGCCAAACCAAATAAGTTCTGAAGAAATAAATTCTCTCCTCGACAACTATCTAGAAGAATTGAAAGAGGAAAATGACAGATTGATAAATCAGTTAACTACACATAGAGATAGAAAGTCCAAAGAGGTATCTGAGGCTTCTGCCACACAGGATTCTAAAAGGGCTGGAGAAATACAGCAAGCTCATTCCGAATACGAGCCAGAGGTTCACGAGGATGATCAAGTAGAAGCCTCTTTACAAGCAAGGATATTACATCTGTATAGCAAAGGGTTATCTATTACAGAAATTGCTCGGCAATTAAATTGTGGAAAGACGGAGGCTGAATTGATTATCAAAATGGCTGGTAAGCATGCATAGCATTAATTTTATGCACATAAATACGAAAAAATTCATATGTTTGACTTGATAAGTCTTCATGCTTATGATATATTATTTTTTGGTGTGAATACTATGTTCTTCGTAGGTTGAGCAAGTAATAAATACACACGTTTAGTGATTTGTAAATGTGGTGCCATGTAAATGGTCTGTTTGCAAAAATGATCTAAACGGAGGAAAAAAACCATTTAGGAGGAATTTTTAATGTCAGCAATTTCAATGAAGCAATTACTTGAAGCTGGTGTACATTTTGGACATCAGACCCGTCGCTGGAATCCAAAGATGAAAAAATACATCTTTACAGAGCGTAACGGAATTTATATCATTGATCTTCAAAAAACAGTGAAGAAGGTTGATGAAGCGTACAATTATGTAAAGGATGTTGTAGCTGATGGTGGTACAATCCTTTTCGTAGGTACAAAAAAACAAGCACAAGACTCTGTGCGTGATGAGGCAACTCGTTCTGGTATGTACTATGTAAACCAACGTTGGTTAGGTGGTACACTTACTAACTTCCAAACAATTCGTAAACGTATCAATCGTTTGAAAGATATCGAACGTATGGAAGAAGATGGCACATTTGAAGTGTTACCTAAAAAAGAAGTTGTTAACTTATTAAAAGAAAAAGATCGCCTAGTTAAATTCCTTGGTGGAATTAAAGAAATGAATAAACTACCTGATGCATTGTTTGTCATTGATCCACGTAAAGAACGAATTGCGATTGCAGAGGCGCATAAATTAAATATTCCGATTATCGGAATTGTGGATACAAACTGTGACCCTGATGAAATTGATTATGTAATTCCTGCAAACGATGATGCTATTCGTGCGGTGAAACTTTTGACTTCAAAAATGGCAGATGCTATTTTAGAGGTGAAACAAGGGGAAGAAACAGAAGAAGTGCAAGAAGAGCAACAGGAAGCAACCGATTCTGAAACAGAACAAGAGTAATCAATTGAAAGGTGAGGGTGATAAGAGGATAAGAGCCTTTTATCACCTTTTTTAAAGAACGAGATACTACATTGATTATCCAAAGGAGGATTTTTATGGCTATTACTGCAAAAATGGTAAAAGAATTACGTGAAAAAACTGGCGCAGGTATGATGGATTGTAAAAAAGCGCTACAAGAAACGGACGGAGATATTGAGAAAGCAATTGATTATCTTCGTGAAAAAGGAATTTCAAAAGCAGCGAAGAAGGCTGACCGAATTGCTGCGGAGGGTTCAACGTACATTGAAATAGACGGTAATAAAGCAGTTCTTTTAGAAGTTAACTGTGAAACAGATTTCGTAACCAAGAATGATCAGTTTAAACAATTACTTTCTGATTTAGCAAAACATTTACTTAATCGTAACCCTGCAACGCTGGAAGAAGCGTTGCAACAAGAAATGGATGGTAGTGGAGACACTGTAGAGAATTACATTAATTCTGCTGTTGCAAAAATTGGTGAGAAATTATCGCTACGCCGTTTTACAATCTTGTCAAAAACAGACAACGACGCATTTGGTGAGTATTTGCATATGGGTGGCCGCATCGGTGTATTAACGCTACTAGAAGGTACAACAGACGAGCAAGTAGCGAAAGATGTTGCGATGCATGTAGCAGCAGTAAACCCTCGTTATGTATCACGTGATGCTGTATCTGATGAAGAGGTAAACCATGAGCGTGAAGTATTAAAAGCTCAAGCTTTAAATGAAGGTAAGCCAGAACATATTGTCGAAAAAATGGTTGAAGGACGCCTTGGTAAATTCTTTGAAGAAATTTGTTTATTAGAACAAAGCTTCGTTAAAGATCCAGATCAAAAAGTGAAAAAATATGTAACGGATAAGGGCGCATCTGTACAAACATTTGTACGATATGAAGTTGGCGAAGGTATGGAAAAACGTGATGAAAACTTCGCTGATGAAGTAATGAGCCAAATTAAAAAATAAATGGTAGGTCAATAGGGAGCACAATAGTTGTTCCCTATTTCTCCATCTATCCCCAAGTGAACAAAACTACAAAACAATATCAAATTTCTATGGAGGTTATTATGACAACAGCTCGTTACCGTAGAATCGTACTTAAATTAAGTGGAGAAGCTTTAAGTGGCGAACAAGGATATGGCATTGAACCTAAAATTATTCAGTCTATCGCTAATCAAGTGAAAGAAGTTGCCGAGTTAGATGTTGAGATCGCAATCGTCGTAGGTGGTGGAAATATCTGGCGAGGCAAGGTTGGTAGTGAAATGGGTATGGATCGTGCTACTGCTGACTATATGGGAATGTTAGCAACAATTATGAATTCTCTAGCACTTCAAGATGGACTGGAAAATATGGGTATACCTACTAGAGTACAGACATCAATCGAAATGCGACAAGTGGCTGAGCCATACATAAGGAGAAAAGCAATTCGTCATTTGGAGAAAAAACGTGTTGTCATTTTTGCTGCCGGTACAGGAAATCCTTTCTTTTCAACTGATACTACTGCTGCTTTACGCGCAGCTGAAATCGAAGCTGAAGTAATCCTTATGGCTAAGAATAATGTAGATGGCGTATATACAGATGATCCAAAGGTTAATAAAGATGCGCAAAAATATGAAAATCTATCTTATATGGAAATGCTGAATGAAGGACTAGGAGTTATGGATTCTACTGCTTCCACATTATGTATGGATAATGATATTCCATTAGTTGTTTTTTCTATTATGGAAGAAGGAAATATTAAACGAGTAGTCCAAGGAGATAATATTGGAACTACGATAAGGGGGAAATAAAGATGTCTGAAGGTATTATGAAACAAATGAAAGAAAAAATGGAGCAAGCAGTTCAAGCATTCTCGAAAAATTTAGCAACTGTTCGAGCAGGTAGAGCAAACCCTAATTTGTTAGATAGTGTATATGTTGATTATTATGGTACATCTACACCGTTAAATCAGTTAGCTTCCGTAACGGCACCTGAGGCGCGTTTATTGGTTATTACACCGTATGATAAATCCGCCATCTCCGATGTAGAAAAAGCAATTCAAAAAGCCGATTTAGGATTATCACCTTCTAGTGATGGGAATGTGATTCGCATTAATATCCCAACACTAACTGAGGAACGCAGAAAAGATTTAGTGAAAGTAGTTGGAAAATACGCGGAGGAATCTCGTGTGCAAGTAAGAAATATTCGTCGTGAAGCCAATGATCAATTGAAAAAAGACGATAGTCTGCCTGAGGATGAATTACGAGGTGCCCAAGATGAAGTTCAAAAGGTAACCGATAATCATATTGCAAAAATAGATCAACTTGCTAAAGATAAAGAAAAAGAAATTATGGAAGTTTAGTCTAATACCGTGTAAAATAAGATGTATAAGCCCTCTTGTTTAAGGGGGCTTTTGTATTCTTACGCCAAAATCGTTATAATATAAAATGATTTGGTGATATAATGATGATTTATCCAGAATGGACTGGCATATAATCAATGCGGTTTACATATAGATGATAGTTGTAGAATCATGATATGGATAATCAACAGCATTCGGAGGACAAAAAATGTCAATTAGACTTCCTTTTATAAAAAATAAACAAAAGACATCGAACGATAAACAAATGGAGATGGAGACCGAGAACATCCCCAATCATGTAGCCATAATAATGGATGGAAATGGAAGATGGGCTAAGAAACGTGCCCTACCAAGAATTGCAGGTCATAAGGAAGGGGTTAATTCAGTAGTAAAAGTAGTGCGAGCTGCTTATAAGTCGAACATAAAAGTACTAACCCTTTATGCTTTTTCAACTGAAAATTGGAAAAGACCTAAGCCTGAAATAGAATATTTGATGAAGTTGCCGAAAGAATTCCTACATATTCATTTACCAGAGTTAATGGAGAAAAATGTTCGAATTCAAACAATTGGAGATTTTGAATCTTTGCCTACGCATACGAAAAAAGCTGTTCAATACGCTATTGATAAAACAAAGGGTAATGATGGATTATTGCTTAATTTTGCTTTAAACTATGGAAGTAGAGATGAAATAATGCAAGCGATAAAACAGATTATGACAGATATTGATGGTTCCAAACTAAGCATTGATTCATTGGATGAACAAATCTTCTCTAAATATCTATATACGCAGGGATTAAGTGATCCGGATTTATTAATTCGTACAAGTGGCGAACAACGACTAAGTAACTTTCTTTTATGGCAGTTAGCCTATACCGAATTCTGGTTTACCGATGTCCTTTGGCCAGATTTTTCGGAAGAAGTATTTCAAGAAGCTATTCAAGAGTATCAGCAACGTCAACGACGCTATGGCGGAATTTAAGGTGAGGAATTGCGATGAAACAAAGAATTATTACAGCCATTATTGCACTAATTATATTTGTGCCCTTTGTCATTATCGGAGGGATGCCTTTTCAACTTTTGGTTTATGCAATGGCCACAATTGGCTTTGTTGAATTGATAAGAATGGGTAAAATTTCCAAATATTCCATTCCATCCATCTTAGGAATTGGATTAGTGTGGTTAATTTTGATGCAAGAGAGTAATACAGATTTAACTCCTTTAGCTTGGTTTACAAAGTCAGAAGTCATTATGCTAATGGTACTACTCTTATTATCGTATACGGTACTCGTTAAGAACAAGTTTACTTTTGATCATGCTGGAGTAGTGCTTTTATCAGCTATTTATGTAGGAATGGGATTTTATTATTTAATTGAAGCGCGAGTTGGACCTGAAAGCACCGACGCATTAGCAACGATACTTTACGTATTTCTTATTATTTGGGCAACAGATACAGGTGCATATTTTTTTGGACGAGCATTCGGTAAACGGAAGCTTTGGCCAAAAATCAGTCCGAATAAGACGGTTGAGGGTGCGCTAGGAGGCGTTTTTTTAGCAATTGTTGTTGGCGTGATCTTTCAGGCTATTCATCCAATAGAAGATTCATTTCTAGCAATTATTAGTGTATCTCTATTGGCATCCATTTTTGGTCAAATTGGTGACTTAGTCGAGTCCGCATTTAAACGTCACTATGAAGTAAAAGATTCAGGAAATGTATTACCAGGACATGGAGGTATATTAGACCGGTTTGATAGTTTATTGTTTGTAATGCCTATATTACATTTGGTTGGTTTTTTTAACTAAACAATGCAGGCAATAAATATTTGTAGGATGTCTATAATATACTAGTATAGGTAAGAATTCACAGATAAAAGGTTATTAATTTATCCCCTAAAGGAAGGTGCTTTCTTTGAACACAGTTATCGCTTTTATATTCATGTTTGGCTTACTCGTGTTTATCCATGAATGGGGCCATTTAATTTTTGCAAAACGCGCAGGTATGCTCGCTAGAGAATTCGCGATCGGCTTTGGTCCGAAAATATTTGCTTTTACTAGAAATGAAACTGTATATACAATACGGCTCCTTCCAATCGGTGGATATGTCCGAGTTGCTGGAGAGGATCCAGAAATTATCGAATTGAAACCAGGCCACCATGTTGGTCTTGAATTTAACGATGCAGGAAAAGTAAATAAGATTATTGTAAATCATAAATCGAAGCACCCAAATGCTCGTATTATTGAAGTAGAACATGCGGACTTAGATCACAAATTACGAATTGAAGGCTATGAGGTTGATGAGCAAGACGAAAAACTTAGCTTCGAAGTCGATCCGAAGGCATTTTTTGTAATGGATGAAAGAGAAACGCAAATCGCTCCGTATGATCGTCAATTTGCCTCCAAAACGATAGGTCAACGTGCTATGCAGCTTTTTGCTGGTCCTATGATGAATTTTGTTCTTGCAATTGTTATCTTTTTAATACTTGGACTTATTCAAGGAGTTCCGGTTGAAGAGGCAAAAATGGGGCAAATACAACCAGATAGCCCTGCTCAAGAAGCAGGTATGAAGAGCGATGATGAGGTTATCAAGATAGAAGATCAATCGGTTTCAACGTGGAAGGAATTTACTTCCATTGTAAGAAAGAACCCTGGGGAAGAACTAGATATTGTTGTACTTCGTAATGGGGAAGAAGTTCCATTAACGATTGTTCCAGCAGAGGTGCCTGGACAAGAAGGTCAAGGTTCATATGGACAGATCGGAGTATACCAAGGGTTCGAGAAATCGGTTCTCGGCACAATAACATATGGTTTTACGCAAACATTTGAAACAACAAAATTAATAGTAACTAACTTAGCCATGCTAATTACTGGACAATTACCAATTGAAACACTATCAGGACCTGTTGGTATATATGATGCAACAGATCAAATTGTTCAAACTGGATTTATGAACTTTTTAATGTGGACGGCCATGCTAAGTATTAACTTAGGAATCGTCAATCTAGTTCCACTTCCAGCTTTAGATGGAGGGAGACTGTTATTTGTAGGAATAGAAGCTGTGAGAGGGAAACCAATCTCTCCAGAAAAGGAAGGATTGTTTCATTTCGTCGGTTTTGCTTTGCTCATGCTTCTTATGATCATTGTTACATGGAATGATATTCAGGAATTATTTCTATAGTGGCTACCGTGGTAATCAAAAATTTTGAGCAAAAGTCCAAGCTCCCGTAGCGACTGGAGCGAGTCAGCTAGGATAAAGGAATCGAGCCGATGACGCCTTATCGTATTGCGATTCGTGAAGTCGCCTAGCTGGACGCGGCTCAACACGCCCATAATTACCCACATAGGCTAATTTTATAATTTCCTAGACAACAAGAAAACCCTTGTCAAATAAGTGTTGGCAAGGGTTTCCACTATGTAAAAATGAATGATTGGTCAATACAGTGATGGTTCACTATAATTAATGTATGAGATGAATGATCCCTTCCTGAAGGTTATTCTTTCTAGTAAGGGTGAGGGGTAGGAGGATGAAAATGAATATCTCTAAAAAAGAAAAGATGGATGTACTTTTAAAACAATTGGATATTACTCAGGAGCATCTCCCATATTTTGAGAATAGCTATTTAGATAAATTGGAAGTGTATAAACAGTCTAAAACATGGCATTTTCATATTAATACAGAACAAGTGCTACCGTGGGAAGTATACCAAGTGTTTGAAAGTAAACTGCGTAACAGCTTCCAACAAATTGCAGAGGTAGACATTTCTATTGTTACGAATGAAAAATCTTGTGATACGGATACGACAGTAAAATATTGGAAGCACTTTATACAGTCACTTACAAATTTGTCTCCAGCATATAAAGAAATGGTGCAAAATCAAATTCCTCAAATTCAAAATAATAACATCATTTTAACAGCTAGGAATGAAGCTGAAGCTACTGCACTGAAAAAACGACTTGAAACAACCTTTAAAAGTTATTGCCAAAAAACTGGGCTACCGTTGTATGCAATGCAAATGGAAGTAAAGACGGAGGAAGCTGATTTTCAGAAATTTAAGGAACAAAAAGCTTTAGAGGATCAACAGCTAGTACTAAAAACCGTACAAGAAAAAGAAAAGCGGGATCAGAACAACGGACAAAATGATAATAAGCCACTTATGCTTGGATATAAAATTCAGGATGAACCGATAAGAATGGAAGAAATCCAAGAAGAGGAACGGCGAATAACCGTTCAGGGCTATATATTTTCATCCGAAATACGTAAGCTACGTTCTGGTAGAAGCTTGCTGATAATCAAGGCCACCGACTATTCCGATTCTCTTCAAATCAAAATGTTTTCCAAAGGCGATGAGGATGCAGAGAAATTTGAAGCAGCTAAAAAGGGGATGTGGATTAAGGCGAGAGGGAGTATACAAACGGACATGTATACGAATGAATTGGCCATGATGGCTAATGATATTCAGGAAGTGAAAGTAGCACCTCGTATGGATGATGCGCCGGATGAAGAAAAAAGAGTGGAATTACATGCTCATACAACAATGAGCCAGATGGATGCAGTCGTATCGCCAGCAAATTTGATTGGACAAGCTGCAAAATGGGGTCATAAAGCAGTTGCTATTACAGATCATGCAGGTGTACAAGGCTTTCCAGATGCGTATGCAGCAGGCCAAAAGAATGGAATTAAAGTGTTATATGGTGTTGAAGCAAATTTAGTAGATGATGGCGTGCCAATTGCCTATAATGAAAAGAATCTTGACTTAGAGACAGGCACATACATTGTATTCGACGTGGAAACAACGGGTCTTTCGGCAGTATATGATACAATCATTGAATTAGCTGCTGTGAAAATTCATCAAGGTGAGATCGTTGATCGATTTGAATCTTTTGCTAATCCACATCATCCCTTGTCTCAGACAACTACAGATTTAACAGGAATTACGGATGAGATGGTACAAGATGCACCTGAGGTGGAAGATGTATTAAAAGATTTTCATAGCTGGATGGGGAACGATATATTAGTAGCTCACAATGCTAGTTTTGATATGGGATTCTTAAACCAAGGATTTAAGAAAATAAATTATAACAAAGCGAATAATGCTGTCATTGATACATTAGAGCTTGCTAGATTTTTATTCCCACAATTGAAAAATCATCGTTTAAATACGTTATGTAAACATCTGGATATTGAGCTTACTCAACATCACCGAGCTATTTATGATGCAGAGGCAACAGGTTATTTGTTATGGAAGTTAGTGCAAGCATTACTAAAAAAAGAAATTACGAATCATAATCAATTAAATAATCACATGGGTGAAGGAAATGCATATCAACGATCACGTCCTTTTCACTGTATTTTACTTGCGAAGACTCAAGAGGGTTTAAAGAATATATATAAATTAGTATCTCATGCACACATTGATTATTTCTATCGAGTTCCTCGAATTCCTAGATCTTTATTACAAAAGTATCGGGAAGGTATATTAATTGGTTCAGCATGTGATCAAGGTGAAGTATTTGAAACAATCATGCAGAAGTCCGAAGAAGAGGCGGAAAGTGTAGCGGAATTTTATGATTATATAGAAGTGCAGCCACCTGCTAATTACACCCATTTAATCGAGAAGGACCTTGTGCAAAACGAAGCACAGATCTTAGATATTTTAAAGAAACTAGTAAAGTTAGGCGACAGAATCGGAAAGCGAGTAGTTGCAACTGGAAATGTCCATTATCTTCATGATCATGATCAGGTATATCGCCAAATTTTAGTTGCTTCACAAGCAGGAAATCCATTAAATCGAGTAACATTACCTAAAACACCATTCCGTACAACAAATGAGATGCTGAAAGCTTTTCACTTTTTAGGAGAAGCGAAAGCGAAGGAAATTGTAGTTACTAATTCGGCTATGATTGCTGAGGAGATAGAAGACATTTCCCCAGTAAAGGATGGATTATTCACACCAACGATTGAAGGCGCTGATCAAGAAATGAGAGATTTGTGTTACACGCGTGCGAAAAAAATTTACGGTGATCCAGTTCCAGAGATTGTAACCAATCGTTTGGAAAAGGAATTGGAAAGCATTATTGGTCACGGTTTTGCAGTTATCTATTTGATTTCTCATAAACTGGTTAAGAAATCGTTAGATGATGGTTATTTAGTTGGATCACGTGGTTCTGTTGGTTCTTCCTTTGTGGCTACAATGACAGAAATAACTGAAGTCAATCCTTTACCTCCACATTATGTATGTGAAGCTTGCCATTATAATGAATTCATAACGGATGGTTCTGTAGGTAGTGGTTTTGACTTACCTGATAAAACATGTCCAAATTGTGATAAGCCATTAACGAAGGATGGTCAAGACATACCATTTGAAACGTTCTTAGGATTTAAAGGAGATAAGGTTCCAGATATTGATTTAAACTTCTCAGGTGATTATCAGCCCCGTGCTCACAATTTTACAAAAGAGCTGTTCGGAGTAGATAATGTTTATCGAGCTGGGACAATTGGTACGATTGCAGAAAAAACTGCTTATGGGTATGTGAAAGGTTTTGCATCTGATAAACAACTTGTTTATAAAAATGCGGAAGTAGATCGATTAGTGCAAGGATGTACAGGAGTGAAGCGTACAACTGGGCAACACCCAGGTGGTATCATTGTTGTGCCAGATGATAAAGAAATATTTGATTTCACTCCAATTCAATTTCCAGCAGATGATCGGAATAGTGAATGGCGAACGACACATTTTGACTTTCACTCTATCCATGATAATTTATTAAAGTTAGATATTCTCGGACACGATGATCCGACAGTAATTAGAATGCTTCAAGATCTTAGCGGAATTGATCCGAAAACAATACCAACGGATGATCCTGATGTGATGACTATATTTTCAGGACCAGAAGCACTTGGGGTTAACGCAGAACAAATTAATTGTAAGACGGGCACATTAGGAGTTCCAGAATTTGGAACAAAGTTTGTTCGGCAAATGCTAGAAGATACGAAGCCTAATACGTTTGCAGAATTGGTAATTATATCGGGACTGTCTCACGGTACAGATGTATGGCTAGGAAATGCTCAAGAATTGATTAATGATGGTATTTGTAAGTTACCTGATGTAATTGGTTGCCGCGATGATATTATGGTGTATTTAATGCATAAAGGACTTGATGCTTCGCTAGCGTTTAAGATCATGGAATTTGTTCGTAAAGGTAAGGGGCTTCAAGATGATTGGATTGCTGAAATGAAAAAACATGATGTACCAGACTGGTATATTGAATCATGCAAAAAAATTAAATATATGTTCCCTAAAGCACATGCTGCTGCATATGTGTTAATGGCAGTGCGAATCGCATATTTTAAAGTTCATCATCCGATTTTCTTTTATGCCGCTTACTTCACGGTGCGTGCAGATGACTTTGAATTGGACACAATGATCAAAGGCTCTAATGCGATACGTAATCGTATTGAGACGATCACAGCAAAAGGAAATGATGCTTCGCCTAAAGAAAAGAATTTACTAACCGTACTCGAATTGTCATTAGAAATGTGCGAAAGAGGCTTTTCATTCAAAAAAGTGGATTTATATAAATCGAGTGCTTCTGAATTTATTGTAGATGGTGATGCGCTCATTCCTCCATTTAATGCTGTGGATGGATTGGGTACTAATGCTGCAATAAATATTGTAAAGGCTAGAGAAGAAGGAGAATTTTTGTCAAAAGAAGATTTAAGAGAACGTAGCAAAATTTCAAAAACAGTTTTGGAGTATTTGGATAATCACGGCTGTTTAGAAGGAATGGCTGAGAAAAACCAATTATCACTATTCTAGTGTAATTCTGTTGGCTGAGCTTCTCCATTTTAAGTTTATTTGGGGGTTGTAATGGATATACTATTCCTACATGCACGTAAACTTGCGTCGTATTTATCCATATGATATACTTATTTTGGTAAGTAATGATACGAACGTTTTTAAAGAGTGGGTGACAGCCCACTCTTTCTTCATACCTCTACTTTGCTCAATGACTTCCCTTGCCACTCCTTACGGCAGGGGTTTTATATTGATGGAGGCAGTTCACTCAAATGAAATAGGAATGATTTGTTCATACTAGTAAGTAAACAACAGCATAAAGGAGGATATGTATTGAGTTCTCAAGTAATTAAGACAACGGAAGAGCTAGTTCTACCTATTCTAGAGAAAAAGAACTTAGAGCTTGTCGATATTGAGTATGTGAAAGAAGGAAAAAATCGTTTCCTTCGAGTTTATATTGATAAAAATGGCGGAGTAGATATTTCAGAATGTGGAGAAGTGTCTGAAGAGTTGAGTGAAAAGTTAGATGAAACCGATCCAATATCGGAAGCTTACTTTTTGGAAGTATCATCTCCAGGAGTAGAACGTCCATTAAAATCAAAAGAGGACTTCGAGAAACATATAAATAGCAATATTTATGTAAAGCTATATGAGCCCGTAGATGGCGAGAAGTCATATGAAGGAGTTCTCAAGCGTTTTGTAGATGATGTGCTAACGATAGAATATAAGGTGAAAACACGCAAATTAACAGTAGAAATACCGTATAGTAAAATAGCAAAGGCTAGACTTGCTGTAACGTTCTAAAGGGGGAAAAGAAAAGTGAGCACGCAATTGTTTGATGCAATTGATTATTTAGCAAAAGAAAAAGGTATTGATAAGGACATTCTATTGGAAGCGTTAGAAGCTGCTTTGATTTCTGCATATAAGAAAAACTTTAAATCAGCTACAAACGTACGTGTGGAACTAAATGAAGAAACTGGGAAAATGGGCGTTTTCTCTAGAAAAACGGTTGTCGATGAAGTAGAAGATACACAGCAAGAGTTATCATTAGAAGAGGCAAAGAAAATTAATCCTAATTATCAGGTTGACGATGTCGTAGAGGTAGAAGTAACACCAAAAGACTTCGGAAGGATTGCTGCCCAAGCCGCCAAACAGGTCGTAACACAACGTGTTCGCGAGGCAGAGCGAGGTGTGATTTTCTCAGAGTATTCAGACCGTGAAGAAGATGTAATGACGGGAATTATTCAACGAAAGGACGCACGCTTCGTTTATGTGAACCTTGGAAAAATAGAAGCTAAACTTGCTGAGGCTGAACAAATGCCAACGGAGGAATATTATATTCATGACCGAATCAAGGTTTTTGTGACAAAGGTTGAAAATACAAGCAAAGGCCCACAAATCTATATTTCAAGATCACATCCAGGGTTATTAAAACGATTATTTGAAATGGAAGTTCCAGAAATCTATGACGGCATTGTCGAAATCAAGTCCGTTGCTAGGGAAGCAGGAGACCGCTCTAAAATATCTGTTTACGCGCCAGATCCAGAAATTGATCCGGTAGGTTCATGTGTTGGACAAAAAGGCCAGCGTGTGCAAGCAATTGTAAACGAATTAAAAGGAGAAAAAATTGATGTAGTAGAATGGTCTGAAGATCCAACAGTATATGTTTCAAATGCGTTAAGCCCATCTAAAGTTGTTGAAGTATTAGTGAATGAAGAGGAAAAAGCGACAACTGTCATTGTTCCTGACTATCAATTATCATTAGCTATTGGCAAGCGTGGTCAAAATGCGAGACTTGCTGCTAAGCTCACTGGATGGAAAATTGATATTAAAAGTGAGTCCGAAGCACGTGATGAAGGCTTATTGGATGAAGCGGATGAGACTTATTCCGACAATGAGGAAAGCTTGTTTGAATAAGGGGGATCATTAAATGACAAAACAAAGAAAGATACCTACACGTAAATGTGTAGTAACAAATGAAATGATGCCAAAAAAAGATTTAATTCGAGTTGTGCGTAATAAGGAAGGGGAAGTGTTTGTAGACCCCACTGGTAAAAAAAATGGAAGAGGCGCATATGTATCAAAGGATTTGGATGTTATTGCAAAGGCAGAAAAATCAAGTGTCCTTAGTCGCCATTTAAATGCTGACATCGATGCTAGCATATTTGAAGAACTTAAAGCGCTGATAACAGGTAAGAATCATGAAAAGTAATTATTTAAATTTGTTAGGTCTTGCTCATCGAGCAGGTAAGTGTGTACTTGGTGAAGATGCAATACTTAAAGAAATTCGATCCAATCGGGCAACACTAGTATTGTTAGCGAACGATATAGGTCCGCAAACACGAAAAAAATTAACGGATAAATGTAAAACCTATGAAATTCCATATGTCATAGTGGACGACAGAGATACGATATCGAAAGCTATTGGCAAAGCCCAAAGAGTAGCCATTGCAATTATAGATGCAGGGTTTGCTGCGAAGTTCAAATCGTTACTCGGGTAATAAATTCGGGGGTGAACGTATGAGTAAAATGCGTGTATATGAATATGCAAAACAAAATAATACATCAAGTAAGGATGTAGTGACATTTTTGAAAGGGATTAATGTAGAGGTTAGTAACCATATGTCTACTATTTCTTCAGATGTTATAGCGAAACTAGATAATCATTTTAAGTCAGATAATAAATCACAGGCTTCAATGAAATCCGACAAGTCAGCGGAACAACGTAGCGATAAAACGGAACATAAAGGTAAGAAGGAGAACAAAGGGAAATCCAATCATAATTCTCCACAACAAAACAAAAAGAACCATCAGAATAATAACAAACCAAATAAACAGCAAAAATTTCAAGGTAAAAAAGGTAAAAAGGGTAAAGGAAATAAGCCCGTTGGGAATTCACAACCAGTTAAAAAGGAGACACCTAAACACATTACCTATCATAATAAGCTAACGGTAAGTGAATTGGCCGAGAAATTAAATAAAGAAGCGTCAGAAATTATTAAAAAGCTAATGTTCCTTGGCGTAATGGCAACGAAAAACCAAGATTTAGATGATGATACTATTGAATTAATCTGCGCTGAATTCGATGTAGAAGTTGAAAAGGAAATTATCCTTGAGGATACGGATTTCGATAAGTATATTGAGGAAGATAAGCAAGAGGATTTAATTGAAAGACCAGCTGTTGTAACGATAATGGGGCATGTGGACCATGGGAAAACGACGTTATTAGATTCTATCCGCCATACGAAAGTGACTGCCGGGGAAGCAGGTGGGATCACACAGCATATTGGTGCGTATCAGGTTGAAAACGATGGCAAGAAAATTACATTTCTCGATACTCCTGGTCATGCCGCTTTCACAAGTATGCGTTCAAGAGGTGCTCAAGTAACGGACGTAGCCATCTTAGTAGTTGCTGCTGATGATGGAGTTATGCCACAGACTGTTGAAGCAATTAACCATGCAAAAGCTGCAGAAGTTCCAATTATAGTAGCAGTTAATAAGATGGATAAAGAAGGCGCAAACCCAGATCGGGTTATGCAGGAGCTCACAGAATATGAATTAATTCCTGAAGATTGGGGCGGAGATACGATCTTTGTTAATCTTTCAGCTATAAAAGGTGAAGGTATTGACGAACTACTCGAAATGATCGTTCTCGTATCAGAAGTAGAAGAACTAAAGGCAAATCCACATACAACAGCATTTGGTACTGTGATTGATGCACAGCTTGATAAAGGACGAGGTTCTGTTGCTACATTATTAGTCCAGAATGGTACATTGCATGTTAGTGATTCGATTGTTGTAGGTAATACACATGGACGAGTACGTGCAATGGTTAACGATCTAGGTAAGCGAGTTAACAATGCTGGACCGTCTACACCTGTAGAAATAACTGGTTTGAATGATGTTCCGCAAGCTGGTGATCAATTTCTTGTATTTAAAGATGAGAAAAAAGCTCGTCAAATTGGTGAAGCACGTCAGCAAAAGCAAATACAAGAAAATCGTGGTGAACAAACGAAGGTTAGTCTAGATGACTTGTTTGAACAAATCAAACAAGGAGATATGAAGGAAATAAACATTATTATTAAAGCAGATGTACAGGGTTCTGCGGAAGCACTTGCCTCTTCGTTACGAAAAATTGAAGTAGAGGGAGTAAATATTAAAATTATTCATACCGGTGTTGGTGCCATTACTGAGTCTGATATTATCCTAGCAGCAGCATCTAATGCTATCGTAATTGGCTTTAATGTTCGTCCAGATGCGAATGCGAAAAAAGCTGCTGAGTCAGAAAAAGTAGATGTTCGTTTACATCGTGTCATTTATAAAGCAATTGAAGAAGTAGAGGCAGCAATGAAAGGGCTGCTTGATCCTGAGTTTGAAGAAAAGGTTATTGGTCAAGCGGAAGTAAGAGAAACATTCAAGGTATCTAAAATTGGTACCATTGCTGGAAGCTATGTAACTGATGGTAAGATTACAAGAGATGCTGGAGTACGCTTAATTCGTAATGGAGTAGTATTATTTGAAGGTGAAATAGCTGCCCTAAAACGCTTTAAAGATGACGTGAAGGAAGTGGCACAGAATTATGAGTGTGGTGTAACGATTAAAAACTTTAATGATATTAAAGAAGGCGATATTATTGAAGCATTTGTAATGGAGGAAATTGAGCGTACATGATCATTTATGCTGAAGTTGAGTGCATGATGTATGAAGGGAATTCGTTAAAGCAGAAACGTTCTGTCATTAAGCGTTTAATTGCAAAATTAAAAAATGACTATAATGTTGCAGTTACTGAATTGGATTATCATGATCTTTGGCAGCGAACGAAACTTGGAATTGTTACTATTTCCAATGAGCAGAAGCATGCGCAACAGATAATTCAAGGAGTAATAAACGTAATTGATTCATATACTGAACTTGAGCGAACTATTACCGAAGTAGAACGAATTTAAAGTCTCTTGTTCTGCAAGGAGTTATACATGAGGTGATTGAATTGGCTGATTTACGTGCAAATAGAGTAGCCGAACAGATGAAAAAGGAATTAGGTGAAATTCTTACTCGAAAAATCAAAGATCCTCGAGTAGGTTTTGTTACTGTAACGGATGTTGAGGTTACTGGAGATTTACAACAAGCAAAAATATTTATATCTGTTCTTGGGGATGAAAAGCAAAAGCAAGATACATTACTAGGTTTAGCGAAGGCCAAGGGCTTTATTCGATCAGAAATTGGCCATCGTATTCGGTTACGAAAAACACCTGAACTCATGTTTGAGTTTGATGAGGCTTATGAATATGGTAATCGTATTGAAACAATCCTTAGGGATTTGAATAAGTGATGATTGCAAAAATAAATCTGACCTATTTATAAATAGGTCAGATTTTTCCCTTCATGTACAGAAAATAAACGGAGGTTTTTTAAATGGATGGAATCCTGCCATTGTGGAAGCCAAAAGGCTTGACATCTCATGATTGCGTCTTTAAAATACGTAAATTATTTCATACCAAAAAAGTAGGTCATACAGGTACCCTTGATCCGGATGTTGAAGGGGTACTGCCTATTTGTATTGGACAAGCAACCAAAATTGTTCCTTTTTTAACGGATACTAAAAAAACGTATATTGCCAAGTTAAAGCTCGGACAAGCAACAGATACAGAGGATGCAACAGGAAGAGTCATCGAGGAGAAAGAGGTAGTATATCGTCCAAATGTGCAACAAATAGAAGAAGTATTACCCTCATTTCTAGGGGAAATCGAACAAGTTCCCCCCATGTATTCTGCTGTTAAGGTAAATGGTAAGAAGCTTTATGAATATGCACGCGCTAATGAGACAGTTGAAAGACCAATACGACATGTATATATCTATGAGCTCATGCAACTTTCTGAAGATGAGCAACAGCAAGATACAATCTCTTTCAAAGTGATCTGCTCGAAAGGAACGTACATTAGAACTCTATGTGTGGATATTGGAAAAGCATTGGGTTACCCTGCACATATGGCTGAGTTAACTAGAGAGGCAACCGGTGCTTTTTCAAAGAAAAATACCGTGACATTTGCTACAATAGAGGAGGCGGTCAGAAATAAAAAGGAAGCCGATCTTCTGCAGCCGATCGAACAAGGACTTTTACATCTTGATTGCTTACGTGTCGATCGAGATACAAAACAGAAAGTACTCCATGGTCAAAAACTGCAGTACACGTATAAATTAACGACAAATCCATTTACAGTAATGTATCAGGATGAATTGTTGGCAGTCTATCAGATCCATCCTGACAACCCTGAAATGATGAAGCCAATTCGTGTTTTTAGCAGATAATAAAAGTGTAGGTGAAGCAATATGCGAACATTTGAATTAGAGTATCCACATGCATTAGTTTTTAACGAGCTACCAGAAACCGTAACAGCCATTGGTTTTTTTGACGGAATACATTGTGGACATCAGCGGGTGATCCAAACAGCTGTATCTGAAGCAAAAAATAGAAATATGGAAAGCGCAGTTATCACTTTTTTTCCTCACCCTTCTGTTGTATTAAAAAAAGATGCGCAACACGTTAAATACATAACACCATTACGTGAAAAGAAGGAAATTCTGAAGCGGCTTGGAGTAGATAGACTCTATATTATTAAATTTAATAAAGAATTAGCTTCTTTATCTCCTCAAGGTTTTATAGATCATTTTATAAAGGGATTGAATATAAAGCATGTTGTAGCAGGGTTTGATTTTTCCTATGGACATAAAGGGAAAGGAAATATGGAAACGATTAAAGAGCATGCGGCTGATGCATTTTCGTATACTACGATTAGCAAAGTAGAACTAGATAATGAGAAAATTAGCTCAACAAGAATACGGGAATGCTTAAAAAAAGGTCAGATAGAAAAGGCGAATGAACTCTTAGGCAGACCATTAATCGTAGATGGTATTGTTATTAAAGGGGAACAGAGAGGAAAAGCGTTGGGTTACCCAACAGCGAATATCGACACAAATCGTGATGCACTGTTGCCGAAAACCGGTGTCTATGCGGTGAAAATAATCTATAAAAATGAAAGGTATGAGGGTATGGCGAGCCTTGGAGTGAATCCAACCTTTACACCAGATTTGCTAGAGCCTGTCCTTGAAGTGAACATATTTGATTATAACAATGATCTCTACGGTGATGAGCTTCTTGTGGAATTTCATGCATTTATTCGAGAAGAACAAAAATTTGCTGGAGCCGCACAGCTTATTAAGAAAATCGCAGAGGATGAGGTGAAAATTCGCAATTATTTCGCTAAGAATTGTTGATCAATCCCCTTGCATTTTCCTGAAAAAAAGTGTACGATTAAAAACGTAAAACCATCGCTTGGCAATACGTAACTCCGACGATTGCTAGGGGAATGGGGCTAAAAAGATTATTAGGAGGTGAGCCAGATGGCTATTACACAAGAACGTAAGAATGAAATTATCAATGAATACAAAATTCATGAGAGTGATACTGGTTCTCCAGAAGTACAAATTGCTGTACTTACTGAAGAAATTACAACACTAAATGAACATTTACGTGTTCACAAAAAAGACCATCATTCACGTCGTGGTCTTTTGAAAATGGTTGGTAAACGTCGTAATTTACTTAACTATCTTCGTAAAAAAGACGTTACTCGTTATCGTGAATTAATTAAAAATCTTGGCCTACGCCGATAGATTTAAAAAGCAGGAGAAATCCTGCTTTTTTTTCTACATTGGAAGAGCATGTCATTTGGTAATGAGCCGTTCTTATGAAGTTCCACTTTTTTACCTACATAAAATTTACAATCATGCTTATAAACTATAAAATGAGTGGTAGAATGTTTATTGAAAGGAGTACTATAACTAATGGCAGATGACAAACACCTATTTTCTACAGAAATTGCCGGTAAGAAGTTTACCGTCGAAATAGGAGAATTAGCAAAACAAGCAAATGGTGCATGTATGATTCACTATGGCGATACTGCTGTGTTATCCGTAGCAACGGCATCAAGTGAACCAAAAGATTTACCTTTTTTCCCGCTTACTGTAAATTATGAGGAGCGCTTGTATGCAGTTGGGAAGATACCTGGAGGATTTATCAAGCGTGAAGGAAGGCCAAGCGAAAAAGCAATCCTTTCTTCTCGATTAATTGATCGCCCTATCCGACCTTTATTTCCGGATGGATTCCGTAATGAGGTTCAAGTAATTAGTACAGTCATGAGTGTGGATCAAGATTGTCCATCAGAAATCGCAGCAATGATTGGCTCATCCATAGCATTGAGCGTTTCTGATATACCATTTGCAGAACCAATCGCTGGTGTTAATGTTGGTCGAGTGGATGGGAAATTCGTTATTAATCCAACGATTGAACAGGAAGAACTAAGCGATATTGAACTCACTGTTGCTGGTACTAAGGATGCTATCAACATGGTTGAAGCTGGAGCAAAAGAAGTACCTGAAGAAGTAATGCTTGAAGCAATCATGTTTGGACACGAAGAAATAAAACGATTGGTGACGTTCCAAGAAGAGATTGTACAAGCAGTTGGTTTAGCTAAACAAGAAGTAATCTTATTTGAAATAAAAGATGAGATTGCTGAAAAAGTGGAAGCAGAAGCGAAAGAAAAATTGTTAGCAGCAATTCAAGTGAAAGAAAAACATGCAAGAGAAGAAGCAATTAGTGCTGTGAAAGATGCGATCATCGAAGGCTATGATGAAGAAGATAAAGACCAAATTAAACAAGTAAAAGCGGTTCTTGATAAAATAGTAAAAGAAGAGGTCCGTCGACTTATTACAAAAGAGAAAATACGTCCTGATGGTCGAAAGATTGATGAAATTCGTCCATTATCCTCTCGTATTAATGTTCTACCTCGTACACATGGATCTGGTCTGTTCACTCGTGGCCAAACACAAGCTTTAAGTGTTTGTACGCTTGGTGCATTAGGAGATGTCCAAATTCTTGATGGACTTGATTTGGAAGAGTCTAAACGCTTTATGCACCACTATAATTTTCCGCAGTACAGCGTTGGTGAGACTGGACCAATTAGAGGACCAGGACGTAGGGAGATTGGTCATGGTGCGTTAGGTGAGCGTGCTTTAGAAAAAGTGGTTCCTTCTGATAAGGAGTTTCCTTATACGATACGGCTTGTTTCCGAAGTTTTAGAATCAAATGGATCTACATCTCAAGCCAGCATTTGTGCTTCGACACTAGCTATGATGGATGCAGGGGTACCAATTAAAGCACCAGTTGCTGGTATAGCGATGGGACTTGTTAAATCTGGAGAAGACTATACTATTTTAACTGATATTCAAGGTATGGAAGATGCATTAGGAGATATGGATTTTAAGGTAGCTGGGACAGCACAGGGGGTAACAGCCTTACAGATGGATATTAAAATCGACGGATTATCCCAGGAGATTTTAGAAGAAGCATTAAGCCAGGCGAAAAAAGGACGGATGCAGATACTTGAATCCATGCTTGCGACAATTGGGGAGCCTAAAAATGAACTCTCTGAATACGCTCCAAAGATCCTTACCATGAGTATTAATCCCGATAAAATCCGTGATGTTATAGGACCAAGCGGAAAGCAGATTAATCAAATCATTGATGAAACTGGCGTTAAAATAGATATCGAACAAGATGGAAGTGTGTTTATATCATCAACGGACGCAACTATGAACGAAAAAGCCAAAAAAATCATCGAAGACTTAGTGAGAGAAGTTGAAGTCGGTCAAATGTATCTTGGTAAGGTAAAACGAATTGAAAAATTTGGTGCATTTGTTGAATTATTTAAAGGAAAAGATGGCTTAGTGCATATTTCCGAACTGGCAGAGGAAAGAACAAATAAAGTAGAAGATGCTGTTTCCATTGGTGATGAAATTATGGTGAAAGTAAAAGAAATTGATCATCAAGGGAGAGTTAATCTTTCTAGAAAAGCTGTTATAAAAGAAGAACGTGAACGTAAAGAAGCAGCTGAAAAATCAAAATCATAAGAGTCTTAAACAAGAAGCTGGCGTACCAGTTTCTTTTTATTTTGCTATTATTATTCTGTCAAACAACTGGTACGTTTGGCAAATTAATCATACCTTGTCCCTTCCTTTCATATAAATGAAAGCAAAGGGGGACTTAGCTATGCACCGATTCCGTCATATGATCCATTTCTTTGTATTTATCATTTTAGTCGGTTTGACTTTTGATATACAAAAGAGTCCTGTTACCATTACAGAAACATCTGAAATAATGGAAGCAGTAAAAACAGAGGATTCATTATACAAGGAGATAGAAATGAAAGCTGAGAAGTATAATGAATCACCTGAAGATGCATATATTGATAACGTCTGGAAAAAAACACCAGGAAGAAATGGTTTGAAAGTAAATATTGACAAATCTTATAAAAAAATGAAAGAAACTGGTACTTTTGACGAATCCTTATTGGTGTATGATCAAGTATCTCCAGAAGTTTCGTTGGATGACCTTCCAGCATCACCAGTTTATCGTGGTCATCCGAAGAAAAAAATGGTGGCTTTCTTAATAAATGTATCGTGGGGGGAAGAATATATTCCAGACATATTATCTACGTTAAAGGATCATAATGTAAAGGCTACATTTTTCATAGAAGGAAAATGGGCTAAAAAACATGCAGATCTCGTTAAAATGATCCATGAACAAGGACATGTTATTGGTAATCATGCGTATAATCATCCAGATATGGCAAAAATGAATTATCAAAGCATAGTTGATCAGATCGTTCAAACGAATGATATTATTAAGGCAATTATTGGTAGTAGTCCAAAATGGTTTGCACCGCCAAGCGGAAGTTTTAATGATCAAGTAGTGAAAGTGAGTCATCAATTACATATGAACACCATTCTCTGGACGGTAGACACAATTGATTGGAAGAACCCTTCTGTTTCTGTTATGCTTAATCGAGTAAATGAAAAGATTCATCCAGGTGCGACAGTATTAATGCATCCAACTGCTGCTACTGAACGAGGATTAAATTCGCTTATAACTTCCATAAAAGATAAAGACTTAAAAATTAGTACAATAGAAAAGCTTTTAGATGCAAAAAGGTAGCATTGGTATGTATTATCTACACACATAGGAGGAAATGCATTGATAGAAAAACATACTTGTAAAAATGGCTTACGCGTAGTATTAGAACCTATTCCTGCTGTAAGATCTGTAACAGTAGGTATATGGGTATTGACAGGTTCACGAAATGAATCAATAGCGAATAATGGTATTTCACATTTTTTAGAGCATATGTTCTTCAAAGGTACAATAAACCGTTCACCTCAAGATATTGCTGAAGAATTTGATGCAATAGGTGGACAAGTAAATGCTTTCACATCTAAGGAATATACCTGCTTTTATGCAAAAGTATTAGATACACATAAGGATAAAGCATTAGAGATTCTTGCAGATATGTTTTTTAATTCAACATTTGATGAAGAAGAAATGGAAAAAGAAAAGAAAGTTGTGTATGAAGAAATAAAAATGTACGAAGATACTCCAGATGATATCGTGCACGACTATTTAGCAAGAGCTTCGTATGGAAATCATCCTCTAGGTTTTCCAATCTTAGGGTCGATGGATCATGTAAAATCCTTTACACCTGATGAATTAAGAAATTATATGAAAGAAAGATATACTCCTCAAAATGTAGTAATCTCGATCGCGGGTAATGTGGATTCATCTTATCTCGAGGCGGTAGAAGGTTATTTTGGTAATTATCAAACAGACCATTCACCATCCTTACTTACAAAACCAGCATTTGTAAGTGAAAAGCTGATACGACAAAAAGATACAGAACAGGCGCATCTTTGTATGGGATATAATGGCTTGGCAGTTGATGATGAAAATATTTATAGTTTAATTATTATGAATAACGTTCTAGGTGGAAGTATGAGTTCCCGACTGTTTCAGGATGTCCGTGAAAAACAGGGATTAGCATACTCTGTTTTTTCCTATCATTCCTCCTTTATCGATAATGGATTGTTAACTATATATGCTGGTACAGGGAAAGATCAGTTAGACAAATTAACAGAAGTAATTGAAGGAACTATTGCTACGTTTAGTAAAAACGGTTTAACGGATAAAGAATTACAAAATAGCAAAGAACAGCTGAAAGGTAGCCTGTTATTAAGTCTAGAAAGTACGAATAGTAGAATGAGCCGTAATGGTAAAAATGAGTTAATATTACAGCAGCATCGTAGCTTAGATGAGATGGTTCAGGTGATTGATGAAGTTTCGCATGCTTCTATCCATCAAGTGATGGATAGTATATTCCAGCAGTCTCCTTCTATAGCCTTAATTGCTCCAGATACTGAGAATTAACTCACTAGAAAAAAGTATTATTATTTTTTCCCGCATATAACTTGGCAGTAATACCACCACTTCAAGCAATAAAGTGAGACACTTTTGGTAATTGGGGATCGACTGCCAGTAAATGTCCGATGGTTCAAAGGCCTTTAGGTCATATCCTTGTGGTACTAACAATCCGTGTGGGATAAAACAAAACCCCCACGGATTGAAGTTTCACTTTATACAAAAGAGAAATGGAACGGAAAGAAGTTGCTTGTCAAGCATCAGAGAAATGGCATATACGTAGCTATAGCAGCTAGTTGGCAAAGCGTCTTTTTCTGTTCCGTGTCTGTTGGAGCAAGGTGATTTTCGATTTTCACTTTTGGGTATAAATGGTAGATTCTCTATAAGCTGTTCGCCTATGGAAACATAGGTGTTTTTTTTGTGCATATATATGTTATAAAGCTTGATTGGAGGAGATATTTTTATGCGCTATAAAGATATAAGTGGTAAGGAGATTGTAAATGTAAATGAAGGGTCACGTTTAGGAATACTTGGTCAAACGGATTTAGAAATAAATGAAACTACAGGACAAATTGAATCATTTATTATACCAAATTATAAATGGTTTGGATTAAAAAAGAAGGAGAGGAAACAAAGATTCGTTGGAGTGCTATTAAAAAGGTTGGTGAGGACATGATTATAATTGATACAGAAAAATTAAATTAATGTTTTTTATAAGTTAAGAAAGTATAAAATCAGTGCAATGACTGCGTTAAGCCAAGTAGTTATTTTGAAATGTTTGATGTCTATTGGCAATGCTCCGACTAATTACTTCGCTTTCCGCGGGCACGGCCCATAGCCGTCAAGCTAATAAAAAAGAAGTACGGTGCAATGAAAATATAAACATATTTTTCCAGTTTAATCCGTATTCTTTTATGGGTACTTGTTTTTCTTTTTTACACTTTTACTTACGCGGCACGGAAATGTACTTTATACGCAATGTTTAAGACATCAAAAGGACTTTTATGCTGACAACGATGATCTTTCCTTCCATGCCGGTATATGTTCTGGTAAATATTATCGATGAGAGCTTTCAAAGAAGAAAGGTGATAGAGTGAATACCCCTTCGTCTCTACTATTGCGTTTCTCGCATGGTTGATACATTTGTACTCACTCCCTTCTAGTTGATACCTTTCGTAAAGGCAGTAACGGCACTGAAAAGCAATCATCGAAGAAAGAAGAATATGAATTAAAGTCCCATACAAATGACAGTAAAAGCGGTCGGTATTCATTGCCTGCACATCATCAATTTCAAATAACGATTTCCATGTTTTAAAGAGAATCTCCACTTGCCAACGCAAGGAATAGATAGGATACAAGGTTTGCTCATCCATTTCTTCTTGTGTTATATTGGTAGCAAGAATTTGGATATGATTCTTCTTGTTGGCGGATTGGGTATGCCCCCCTTTCCGTCTTCTTTCTTTTAAATAGGTATCTCTCTGTTTTTGTTGCTCTTCGGTTAATCGTTGTACGACTACACGGGCATGAAATGTATTTTTTCCCTTAACACCTAATTGAATGAACCCATAATCCTGTATCTCTCCTGGAGCTAGATGCATGGCATCTTCTTCAGGCTTTATTTGGATTCTTCGTTGCTTGTCATCCAATGTCCAATAGGTCATATTGGCAGGAACACGAGTAATATAATAGGCTCCTGCTCGATCTATTTTTTTAAAGTGATCTCCTGAGAAATAGCCGAGGTCACGCAAGATAAGGTCCTCTTCTCCTATTGTATCTGCCAATTCTTCAGCTGCATCGTGATCACTGTCTCTTGGTCCATAGAACAACGTATGCAAAAAATTCCCTTGATACAGCTCATATTCTAATTGTATTTTCACTCCATCCCAATAACTCGCGTTGTTCTTTTTTACTTGAAAGGATGTGCCATCCAAGATACGGATCCGAGAAAAAGGATAATCAGATGGAGATGGTAACGATAATATCTGTTGTTTTTCCGCTAACTGCATAAAAACTTGTTTTAAAAAAGCCACTCCTTTCTCGTCTAATCGTTGATGTAAGGCTTGTTTAGATATGGATATTTCTGATTCACGAGAAAGGGAAGCACAGAGCTGTCCTAGCCCCTCCGTACCAACTTTTTCATGTAAGAAGGCACATATACTTAAGAAATCTTCCGGCATTATCTTCTTCAATCGTTGTACAAAACCTGATTCTCGAGCAACATTGCGAAGTTCAGAAATAGATAAAATATCGTGCACACTCTTTACAAACGAGTCAAAATGATATTGCTTAGCCATACGTAATCCCTCCAAATTATTCCATTTATAATGTCAGGATAACGAATAACTTTTTGGTTTTTAAAATATCCTGCTTAACTTGACGGCTATGGGGCACGGCCTCAACTAACTTTGCAAAGAAGAACACGTTGCAAAGTGGATTTTCGGCTCGCGCTATTCCCGCAGGAGTCTACGTAATTAGTCTCCGCTATGAGAAGGTGCAACAATTCTTGTCATAAGTAATAGGTTGACTTTTTTTACAATGGGTAAAGTGAAAATCGCTATCCGTGCGTATAAAAGCAGCTGTGTTACTTCATGTTAACGTTGTAGAGCCTGATAATAGCGAAGGCCGCCCACCTCAACTCCTGTGGGAATTGTTTGACCTGAAGATCCACTTTTTTGAGCGGGTTTTGCTCAAAAAAGTTAGCTGAAGGACAAACCCCACGGAAAGGGAAGTGGGCAGCCGGAGTGGTGGTCAAGCAGTAGCTATTATTCCATAATAGCTACTAGAGGAAGCGTAAATCTGAGCATTTAGTGATACGGACTGAGCGAATTTTGCTCAGTTTTTCTTACTCACGATACAAAATCAAATAACTTTTTTATAGGCTGGTGTCTCGGGTGAGATATCAGCCTTTTTTCCTGTCCTTTTTGCTAACTCCCAATCACTAACACGCTCGAGGCACATAAGCTATAAAGGAATACTAAACAAATTGTACGTTTGGAGGGAGTCAACAAGAATGAGTCAAACAATTGCAGTTATCGGTGGAGATGCCCGTTATCTGGAATTAATTCGGCAGCTTCAATCCTTGACTGATACTACCATTGTCCTTGTTGGATTTGACAAATTAGAGCAAGGATTTACGGGTTTAAAACAATTAGATGTACATGAATTAATCCCAGGTCAATTAGATGCTGTTATATTACCTATAACGGGCATAGATAACGAAGGCCGTGTCGAAGCGGTATTTTCGGAAAAACCGATTTATCTAACAGCAGAATGGTTTAAAGAGCTTCCCAGCTCCTCAATCGTATTTACTGGAATTACAAACGATTATTTAAGAGATGTTATAAAGCAAGCAAATATAAAACTTGTACCATTATTAGATAGAGATGATGTAGCAATTTATAATTCCATTCCTACTGCAGAAGGCACCATTATGATGGCAATTGAACATACGGACTTTACCATTCATTCCTCTCGAGTCATGGTAGTAGGTTTTGGAAGGGTTGGCAATACAGTAGCTAATAAGTTCTCATCACTTGGTGCAAAGGTCTCTGTAAGCGCAACAAGAATTAAAGACTTAGCACGAATAACAGAAATGGGGTTATCTGCTGTTCCTCTTGAAGAATTGTCTACGAAGATGCATAACTGTGACTTACTAATAAACACAATACCTGCTCCCGTAATCGAAAAAGAGGCAATTAAACATTTACCTTCACATGCAGTGATTATTGACTTAGCCTCCAAGCCAGGAGGTACTGATTTTAAATATGCAGAACAGCGTGGAATCAAGGCAATACTTGCTCGGAGTTTGCCAGGAATTGTAGCGCCTAAAACTGCTGGGAAAATTTTGGCAGATGTGGTGAAGCAATTCGTTCAAAAAACCAAATAAGTATTAATTTACTGGGAGGTTATACAAATGGATTTATCGGGTAAAAGAATAGGGTTTGGCTTGACGGGTTCGCATTGCACATATGATCAAGTATTCCCTCAAATAGAACGATTAATTGAATTAAATGCTGATGTAATACCGATCGTAACTTATACAGTAAGGACAACTGATACAAAGTTTGGGAAAGCGGAGGACCATATTGAAAAAATAGAATCCATAACAGGAAAGCAAGTTATTTCTACGATGCCAGAGGCAGAACCATTAGGACCGAAAATGCCTCTGGATTGTATGGTCATTGCACCGTTAACTGGTAATTCCTTAAGTAAGCTGGCAAACGCATTAACGGATTCTCCAGTTTTAATGGCAGCAAAAGCAACCATGCGAAACCAGCAACCAGTTGTATTAGGTGTTTCAACAAATGATGCGCTAGGTTTAAATGGCGTAAATTTGATGCGCTTGATGGCGAGTAAATTTATCTATTTCATTCCTTATGGACAGGATGATCCATATAAAAAACCAAATTCACTTGTGGCTAAGATGGACCTATTGCCCGAAACGATAGAATCTGCATTAGAATTTAAGCAACTTCAGCCGGTTATTGTTCCTCATAACAGCTGAACTATGATAAAATGATAAGCTAGAAGTCTATTAAACTTGTTTTATGAAGGGAGCAATAGGAAAAATGCCACAAAAAACAGCATATGATGTAGCTGTCGTAGGAGCAACAGGTGCAGTTGGGCAAAAAATAATCCAATTACTAGAAGAAAAGGATTTTCCAATAAATGAGTTAAAGCTGTTGTCTTCCAAAAGATCAGCGGGATCGAAACAACGATTTAAAGAAAAAGAATTAACAGTAGAAGAAGCAACTCCCGAAAGTTTTTCTGGGGTCGATATTGCTTTGTTTTCCGCTGGAGGTTCCGTTTCTAAAGCATTGGCTCCAGAAGCAGTAAAACGAGGAGCTGTTGTTGTTGATAATACGAGTGCTTTTCGTATGGATGAAAATGTACCGCTGGTAGTACCAGAAGTAAATAAAGCTGATCTACAGAATCATGAAGGTATTATCGCTAATCCGAACTGTTCAACTATTCAGATGGTAGCAGCTCTAAAACCACTTAAAGATGCTTTTGGCTTAGAGAGAGTTATTGTTTCAACATATCAAGCAGTTTCAGGCGCAGGTAATCAAGCTAATATGGAATTGGAACAGCAATCGAAGGATTATTTGGATAATAAAGAAATGGAAGCAAGTCTTCTTCCGGTAAAAGGAGATAAGAAGCACTTCCCAATTGCTTTTAATGCACTGCCTCAAATAGATGTATTTCAGGATAATGGGTATACGTTTGAGGAAATGAAAATGATCAATGAAACGAAAAAAATTATGCATGCACCGGAATTGTCAGTAGCGGCTACTTGTGTCCGTTTGCCTTTCTTTACATCACATGCAGAAAGTGTATATATCGAGGTTAATAAAGAAGGGGTAACGGTAGCGGATTTATGGAATGAATTAAAGCATGCAGAAGGTGTTATCTTAGAAGATGATCCATCTGCACAGCTATATCCAACTCCATTGAGTGCGTCCAATAAAGAAGCGGTGTTTGTTGGTCGAGTAAGAAAAGATCCGGATAAAGAGAATGGTTTTCATCTTTGGGTTGTATCCGACAACCTAATGAAGGGTGCTGCATGGAATACAGTACAAATAGCACAATCATTAATAGAAAATAACTGGCTGCAGCGATAGAGGTGTTACCATGAATATACTCGTTCAAAAATTTGGCGGTACTTCTGTACAGTCTGAAGAAAACAGGGAACATGTAATTAAACATATAAAAGATGCATTAGTGCAAGACTATAAACTGGTCGTTGTTGTTTCGGCATTGGGAAGAAAACCAGATCCATATGCAACGGATACGCTACTAGGTTTAGTTGATTTTCCAGCGAACAAGAATTCTTCTCGCGAATTAGATATGCTTATGTCATGTGGGGAAATTATCTCCTCCGTTGTATTATCAAATGAACTACAGAAGCATCATATTACTGCTACAGCGTTAACAGGTGCACATGCGGGCTTTGTAACATCTGATGATTTTACTCAAGCAAAAATCAAGGAAGTACAACCTGAGCGAATTTTACAGGAATTAAAAACCTATGATGTTGTAGTAGTAGCAGGCTTTCAAGGAATAACTCCTAGTGGAGATATAACTACAATTGGAAGAGGTGGAAGCGATACGACTGCTGCTGCTTTAGGAGTTGCATTAAATGCTGAGCGAATAGAGATATTTACTGATGTAAATGGAATCATGACTGCTGATCCACGTGTAGTTGAAAAAGCCAGGCCACTAGACGTTGTTACGTATTCAGAGATCTGTAATTTAGCATATCAAGGTGCAAAGGTGATTCATCCTAGAGCTGTAGAAATAGCAATGCAGGCTAAAATTCCTATGAGAGTAAGGTCGACATATTCACAAGAAGGAGGAACACTTGTTACTTCTTCAAGAGTGGAAGGAATGGATGTAGCTGATAGATTGATTACTGGTATTGCTCATATTGCCAACATTACACAAATACGTGTTCAAACAAAAGAAGAAGCTTATCGAATGCAGTCTGATGTATTTAAGGCTATGGCTGAGGCAGGAATTTCTGTAGATTTTATTACAATATCACCAACTGGAGTTATTTACACTGTACCAAATGCTTTTGCAGACAAAGCAGTTCATATATTAGAAACATTAGGTTTTCATCCGGAAATTACGGGGAACTGTGCAAAGGTATCAGCAGTAGGTGCAGGTATGACTGGTGTGCCAGGAGTAGCAGCAAAAATAGTGCAGGCATTAACTGATGCAGATGTGCAAATTCTACAGTCTGCTGATAGTCATACAACCATATGGGTGCTTGTGCATGACAGAGATTTAAAAACTGCAGTCAATGCGCTGCACGATGTGTTTGAATTAAGCGATGCAGGCAGTCCTGCTTAATCAACAGAAAAAAGGTGATAAGAATGAATTTTGGTCAGGTACTAACAGCAATGGTTACGCCATTCGATGCCAAAGGGAATATTGATTTTAATCAGACAGAAATACTCATTGAGTATTTACTTGATAATGGCACGGATGGTTTAGTAGTTGCAGGTACAACAGGAGAATCCCCAACTTTAACAACCGAAGAAAAAATTAGCCTGTTTAACCATGTCGTAAAAACAGTTAATAATCGTGTACCTGTTATTGCCGGGACTGGAAGTAATAATACGCAGGCTTCTATTGCGTTAACAAAAGAGGCTGAACGTTGTGGTGTAGATGCTATAATGCTTGTAGCACCGTACTATAATAAACCGAATCAACAAGGTTTATATGAACATTTTAAAACAATTGCTATGGAAACATCCTTACCTGTAATGCTTTACAATATTCCAGGTCGGTCTATTGTAAATATAACTGCAGAAACAACAATTGCGTTAAGTAAAATAGACAACATTGTTTCAATAAAAGAAGCTAGTGGAGATTTAGATCAAGTATCAGAAATAATTGAAGCTACTAACGATACGTTTAGTGTTTACAGTGGAGATGATAGTATGACATTACCGTTACTTTCTATCGGAGGGGCGGGGGTTATTTCTGTTGCTTCTCATATAATTGGTCAAGAAATGCAGCAAATGGTTAATTTATACAATCAAGGTGATACGAAAGGAGCTGCAAAGCTACATCGTAAACTTTTACCTGTTATGAAGGGACTATTTACAGCTCCATCGCCATCCCCTGTAAAAGCAGCATTACGTATGAAAGGAATAGATTCTGGAGCATTACGATTACCACTTGTCAGTATTTCAGAAACAGAAGAACGAAACCTTAAAAATATTATAGAGCGTATTAATTAAAGCCTGTAGGCTGTCGAGAAAAGTCTCGACAGCCTTTATTAATGGCTTAGAAAACCCCTGGCTATGCTGGGGGCTAGAGAGTTTATAGCATGGTAAATAAAAAAAACTCATTTCATAGTAGGATATAGTTGGTTTGGATTGAAGTTTCACTTTATTCTTATGCATGAGGAAATCATTTACGTTCATACTAAGAGAAGTTATAACAATAAGGAGTGTACGTAAATGAATAAAGAACCGGAAAAGAAAGATGATCAGAATCAAGAGGCTAATCCATCTGCATTGGTTCAAAAAATTCAGCAGTTAGGTCAATCAAATGTACCACAAGCTCCAGATTCTAATATTCATGTACTATCAATCATTGGACAAGTAGAAGGTCATGTGCAATTACCGCCGCAGAATAAGACGACAAAGTATGAACATTTGCTTCCGCAATTAATAGCTATAGAACAAAATCCTAAAATAGAAGGTGTAATTCTTTTACTTAATACAGTTGGTGGCGATGTAGAGGCAGGGCTTGCCCTCTCTGAAATGATTGCATCCTTGTCGAAGCCGACTGTTTCGATTGTACTTGGGGGTGGACATTCAATTGGTGTACCGATTGCTGTAGCAACTAATTACTCATTTATTGCTCCCACTGCAACAATGACGATTCATCCAGTTCGCTTAACCGGACTTGTCATTGGTGTACCACAAACATTTGAATACCTTGATGAAATGCAGAATCGCGTTGTTAATTTCGTTGTTCATCACTCAAATATAAAAGAGGAGAAGTTTAAAGATCTTATGTTCGCTAAAGGAAACCTAACAAGGGATATTGGTACGAATGTTGTAGGGAAAGATGCAGTAGACTATGGACTAATTGATGATGTTGGTGGTGTGAAAGAGGCGATGGAGAAAGTCACTGAGCTGATTAAGAATAGACAGAATGCGGAAAATCAGGTGATACAATGATTTTATATACGCCGCTTTCAAAAGAAGATATCTTTCCTCCATCCCCATCTGAGCATACGAATAGACATATGATCTCGTTCGAAGGTAGATACATGTATTGTCAACAAAAAACAGATGGTTCTTTGGAAGTCTTACAGTTACTTTCCTCAGATCCGCAAGATTTTTTAAATGAAAACTATGCACCTGGAACCATCTTGCCTAATACAAACATCAAAGACAATTAATTCCTCGTTGCTTTTTTTCATTAAATTTGCATCGATTCGTTACTGTTATTATTAAATTGGTGTTTTATGGTATAATTGAAATAAATGCATCGTGAAAAAACCCTTGTCATTTTTTCGACAGGGGTTTATTCTTCATGTATACTTGCCAAGATCGATTGGGGTGAAATAATGGCAAAGAAACGAAAAAAACGAAAGAGTAAGTTTAAAAAACAACTCAAATTTGAGTTACTCGGTCTCTTGTTTATATTTTTAGGGATATTTGGTAGTGGTGCAAGTGCTATTAGTGACGGAGCTATTCCGGGAGGATTAGAGCACTTATTTCGCTTCTTTTTAGGTATATGGTACTTTGCTGCGTCTGTATTGTTGTTAATTACAGGAATGATTTTAGTAGCAAAGCGAAGATTTCCGGATTTTGCAAACAAAAAACTTGTAGGGTTTTATATTGTTTTTTGCGGCATATTGTTACTCACACACATTCAGATGTTCGATCAGGTAATAGCTTCAGATAGTCAGCTTTCTATTATTGGTACAACATGGGAAAATTACGCTGCATATCTTGAAAATCAATTGTCATCTGGCTATTTGGGTGGTGGAATGGCAGGTGCTCTATTACTCACCTTCACGTACTATTTATTCTCCTTAGCAGGTGCTAAAATCGTTGCTGTTTTTTCCATTGTTATTGGGATCATATTTATGACGGAATTGTCAATAGGTGATATCTTTTCAAAGCTTTGGAAGAAAGTTGGCGGTTCTTTTGCTAGATATAAAGCCGCTTGGAAGGAAAAGCGTGCAAATAAGCAACTTCCAGAAGTGAACCATCCAGTTGATACAGATGCTGATGAACCTGAAGTTGATGAGGTGGTATATCATACGGAGGAAGAGCCAGTCATTCAAGACTTTACAGATGTTGCATATACCCCTCATACTCCGCAAGCTGATCAAGGCAAAAAAACTGTACAGCCAGAAGCAGACAACGGGGAAGAGGATACACTTGAAAATATGCCAATGACTGAAACGGAAAACTATGAATATGTATTACCTTCCATGCAACTATTAGCAGAGCCAGCACATAATTCCCAACAACAGGAAAAGTCACAGATTCAAGCTACTGTTCGAAAATTAGAGCGTACGTTTAATAGTTTTGGGGTGAAGGCTAGGGTAACAAAGGTTCATGTTGGACCAGCAGTAACGAAATATGAAGTATATCCAGAAGCAGGCGTGAAAGTAAGTAAGATTGTTAGTTTGCATGATGATCTGGCCCTGGCATTGGCTGCAAAGGATATTCGAATCGAAGCACCAATTCCAGGTAAATCCGCCGTAGGTATTGAAGTACCCAATCAGGAAGTAGCCATGGTATCTTTACGAGAGGTACTAGATAGTATGGTTAATAAACAAGCTTCTAAACTGCTTTTTGCTTTAGGTAGAGATATATCTGGAGACGCCGTAGTTTCAGAGTTAAATAAGATGCCACATTTACTAATAGCAGGTGCAACAGGAAGTGGTAAAAGTGTCTGCGTGAACGGAATCATTACTACGATCTTGATGCGAACCAAACCACATGAAGTGAAAATGATGATGATTGACCCGAAGAAAGTGGAATTAAATGTGTATAATGGCATCCCACATTTGCTAGCTCCGGTTGTGACTGATCCGAAAAAGGCTTCTAGAGCATTGAAAAAGGTTGTATCCGAAATGGAACGACGCTATGAACTATTCTCTGATACAGGAACTAGAAATATTGAAGGATATAATGAATACATAAGGAAGCATAATCTACATGCTGATGAAACACAGCCGAACCTTCCTTATATAGTAGTTTTAGTAGATGAATTAGCCGATTTAATGATGGTTGCTTCAAATGATGTGGAAGATTCCATTACGCGCTTAGCGCAAATGGCTAGAGCAGCAGGTATTCATTTAATTATTGCCACACAAAGACCTTCTGTTGATGTTATAACAGGTGTTATCAAAGCGAATATCCCTTCTCGTATTGCCTTTAGTGTTTCTTCTACAACTGATTCAAGAACAATTCTGGATTCAGGGGGAGCAGAAAAGCTACTTGGCAGAGGGGATATGTTGTTCTTACCAGTAGGAGCATCAAAGCCGACACGTGTACAAGGTGCATTTTTATCTGATGAAGAAGTAGAACGAATTGTTGATCATTGTATTGATCAGCAAAAGGCTTCATACCAAGAGGAAATGATTCCAGAAGAAACGAATGAAGTTGTAGATGAAGTGGACGATGAACTATATGATGATGCCGTTCAACTCATAACGGAAATGCAAAGCGCAAGTGTTTCGATGCTACAGCGAAGATTTAGAATTGGCTATACAAGAGCGGCAAGATTGATTGATGCTATGGAGCAACGTGGAATTGTTGGGCCTTATGAAGGGAGTAAACCGCGAACTGTATTAATCAGTCAATCAGCAGAGGAGCAATCTTCATAGGTTTTATTGAACCGTATAAAGTCTGTGCAAACAGCTTTATACGGTTTTTTGTAATGAGCAAAACAATCAGTGGAAAAATGTCTATTAATGTCGAAATAGGAAGATTATTTTTAAGAAATATGTCCTATAGCTATTTATTTATCTTAAGATTAATGGTATGATTTATGACGAACAAACGAGTCATACGTCAGATGTCGGATTTCTTGATGTTTGTAAATATTGGATGGGGGGATATAGCTTGTCGATTAAAACCGATGCAAGACATTTGTATTTACAAGTAATTGATGAAATTAAACGAGATATTGAAAAGGGGAAATATAAGGAAAAGGAGAAGCTACCTTCGGAATTTCAATTATCTAAGCTTCTTGGTGTTTCTCGTGCGACACTTAGAGAAGCATTGCGCATCCTTGAAGAAGATAATATCGTAACGCGAAGACATGGTGTAGGTACATTTGTTAACCCTAAACCTATTTTTTCATCAGGTATCGAACAATTAACAAGTGTGACATCAATGATCGAGAAATCTGGAAAGATTGCGGGTTCGCAATACTTATCTACAGATGTGCAAGATGCTACAGACGATGAAAAGAGTAGATTTGCTCCGAAATCAGTAAAGCGTTTAGCGAAGATTGAACGGGTTCGAACAGCGGATTGTAAACCTGTCGTTTTCTGTATCGATAAGATTCCAGAAGATTTAATACCACTTAATCGTGTACATAAAGAAGATTCCATCTTTAAACTTATGGAGGAATACGCGAATAAACGAGTAGCTTATGCAGTGACTTATATTGAACCGATTGGATATCATGATCGAATTTATAACATTTTAGACTGTCATCCAGAACAAACCTTATTACTCCTAAAACAAATGCACTATACAGAAGAGGATGAGGCAGTATTATATTCAGCAAACTATTTTCGATCTGATATGTTCAGCTTTCACGTGTTAAGAAAGCGTTTGTAAAATGTAGTTGAATGAATGTATGAAAGTAGTACATGATAAAAAATGAAGCGTATCCATTTGTGAAACGGCTTTCATTTTTTATGCGGAATTTTCCCGCTTTTGTGAATTATATCGAGGGGGTGGTTATAGCGTAGTTATTGAAGTAGGAAGTACTTATGATGTTTATAAAAATAATAGGGGGTTTAATCAATGAAGAAGCGTAAGTTTTTATTATTCTTTGCTGTTATTGCTAGTTTTAGTATGGTGTTAGCAGCTTGTGGAACTTCAAATGATAAGGAAGCAGACAAGGGAAGTGAAAAAGGCGAGTCAACGGATTATTCAGCAGCTATTGTTACCGATGAGGGTGGAGTAGATGATAAATCCTTTAACCAATCTTCATGGGAAGGGTTAAAGGCTTGGGGAGAGGAGCATGGACTTTCAAAAGGAAATGGGTTCGACTATGCGCAATCCTCAGATGAATCTGATTATCTTCCAAACTTAACAAGAATGACAAAAGAAGGCTATGATTTAATCTTTGGAGTTGGCTTTTTGCTTCAAGATTCGATAACTAAAGTGGCAAAACAAAATCCTGAAACGAATTATGCGATCGTTGACACAGTTGTTGAAGCACCCAATGTTGCTAGTTTAACCTTTGCCGAACACGAGGGATCATTCTTGGCTGGCGTTGCAGCAGCTATGAAAACAAAAACAAATAAATTAGGATTTATTGGTGGCGTTGATTCTGATTTAATTAATAAATTTGAAGCTGGATTTGTAGCTGGTGCTAAATCAGTAAATCCAGCAATCGAAATTGACATTCAATACGTAGGGAATTTCAGTTCTGCTGCAGACGGAAAGCTGATTGCTACGCGTATGTATAATGATGATGCCGACATTATTTATCATGCTGCTGGTGCTGCAGGAAATGGTGTATTTGCTCAAGCTAAAGATATTAAACAAAATGATCCAGAACGTGATATTTGGGTTATTGGTGTGGATCGCGATCAACACGAAGAGGGGAAAATTGGCGATCATAATGTAACATTTACATCAATGGTCAAGCGTGTAGATTTATCCGTACAAAAAGTAAGTAACATGGGACTAGAAGGAGATTTCCCAGGTGGAAAAATTCTTGAATTTGGGTTATCTGATGATGGCGTATTCTTAGCTAAAACAAATGAAGATGCAATAACAGACGAAATCGTTTCAGCTGTGGACGACTGGAAAGAAAAAATTATTAAGGGCGATGTAGATGTTCCACAAACAAGAGATGAACTGAAGACATTCGAGGAATCTTTATAGAACAATAATGAAGAGGCTGGTTGAACAGCCTCTTTGCATGTAATGTAAGCTGGAAGAAAGGTTAGCAACGGAAGCGAAATTCCAGCCCTCTTCCGTTGCTAGTTTTTCTGATAGCATGTAATGATTACTTGAATATTAAAGGAGTGAAGTCCCATGGATTATGTAATAGAAATGCTGAATATTCGGAAAGAATTCCCGGGGATAGTGGCTAATGATGACATTACTGTTCAACTTAAAAAGGGAGAAATACATGCTCTGCTAGGAGAAAATGGTGCTGGAAAGTCAACGTTAATGAATGTACTGTTCGGATTGTATCAGCCTGAGCTAGGTGAAATACGTGTCAAAGGAAAAAAGGTAAATATTGCAGATCCAAATGTTGCCAATCAATTAGGTATCGGTATGGTTCATCAACATTTTATGCTAGTAGAACCGTTTACGGTAACGCAAAATATTATTCTCGGTAGTGAGCCTACGAAGCACGGTAAGATTAATATAAAAAAAGCAGAACGAGAAGTTCAGGAGTTATCTGATCGTTATGGCTTACAGGTTGATGCTACAGCAAAGATAAGCGATATTTCGGTAGGTATGCAGCAACGGGTAGAAATCTTAAAGACACTATATCGTGGTGCTGATGTTTTAATCTTTGATGAACCAACTGCTGTACTTACTCCTCAAGAAATTAAAGAGTTGATGGAGATAATGAAAGCATTAATAGCAGAAGGCAAATCTATCATTCTAATAACACATAAACTAAAAGAGATTATGCAAATTTGTGACCGTTGTACAGTTATTCGTAAAGGAAAAGGAATTGGTACTGTAAATGTAGCGGAAACAAATGTAACCGAATTGGCCGCGCTTATGGTTGGAAGAGATGTCTCTTTTAAAACGGAAAAGAAAACCGCTGAACCTACTAATACAGTCTTAGAAATTAAAGATTTATTCGTAAAAGATTCAAGAAAGGTAAACATGGTTAAGGGCTTGAATCTAGACGTACGTGCCGGAGAAATTGTAGGGATAGCAGGGGTAGATGGCAATGGACAGTCAGAATTGATTGAAGCAATCACTGGATTAAAAAAAACAAACGCTGGAAGTATTCGGTTAAATGAAAAGGAAATTTCTAATTTATCCCCACGTAAAGTAACAGAAAGTGGAGTTGGTCATATACCTCAGGACCGACACAAGTTTGGGCTAGTATTGGATTTTCCTATTGGCGAAAATATTGTGTTACAGACTTATTACAAAAACCCCTATTCTAAATATAAGATTCTTAATTATAAAGAAATCTATCAAAAGGCAGAAAGTCTAATTTCCGAATATGATGTTCGAACTCCTAGTGCTTATACAAAAGCAAGGGCGCTGTCTGGTGGAAATCAGCAAAAGGCGATTATTGCAAGGGAAGTTGACCGTTCTCCAGCTTTGTTAATTGCTGCACAGCCAACTAGAGGACTTGATGTAGGAGCGATAGAGTTTATTCATCGCAAACTGATTGAAGAACGTGATAAAGGAAAGGCAATCTTACTCGTATCTTTCGAATTAGATGAGATATTAGATGTCAGTGATCGAATCGCCGTCATTTTTGATGGGAAAATTGTAGCAAATGTGTCACCAGAAAATACGAATGAACAGGAATTAGGGTTATTAATGGCTGGCAGTAACCAAGAAAAGGCAGGTGATAATCAATGAATTCGAACAAGTGGTTCAATATTCTAGTTCCTATTATTTCTGTTTTTATTGGTATACTTGCAGGAGCAATCATTATGCTTGGATTCGGGTATAATCCGATTCAAGGTTATGTCGCCCTGTTTAATGGAGCATTTGGAGACCCTTATTTCTTTGGTGAAACAATTCGACAGACAACTCCTTATATATTAACTGGACTCGCTATCGCATTTGCTTTTAGGACGGGGTTATTCAATATAGGAGCAGAGGGCCAGGTTATTGTTGGATGGCTAGCTGCTGTGTGGATAGGTACAACGGTAGAGGCACCTATGATCATTCATATACCATTAGCGCTTATCGTCGCTGCATTAGCTGGAGCTATTTGGGGGTTTATTCCTGGGGTATTAAAGGCGAGGCTTGGTGTTCATGAAGTAATTGTTACCATCATGATGAATTATATTGCCCTTTATAGTGCAAATGCAATTATCCGTAACGTACTAACTAATAATGCTGATAAAACAGAGATGATCGCACCAAGTGCATCTTTAGCTTCTGAATGGTTAGAAGGATTAACGTATTTTTCAAGGATGCATTATGGGATTTTAATTGCTCTATTTGCTGCAATGATCATGTGGTTTATCATTGAGCGAACGAATATTGGTTATGAGCTTAAATCGGTAGGTTATAATCAACATGCATCGAAATATGCCGGAATGAGCGTTAAACGCAACATCGTTTTGGCAATGGTTATTTCTGGAGCCTTTGCAGGACTAGCTGGTTCTATGGAAGGACTAGGAACCTATGGGAATATGACCGTTAGCTCTGGATTTTCGAATATTGGTTTTGATGGCATAGCAGTTGCGTTGTTGGGAGCTAATAGTGCAATTGGAGTAGTTCTTGCAGCATTTTTATTTGGTGCATTAAAGGTAGGGGCGCTAAATATGCCGACACAGGCGGGCGTTCCAAATGAACTTGTTGATATTATTATTGCATTAATCATTTTCTTTGTTGCATCTAGCTATATTATTCGTTGGATTATACTTCGCTTCAAAAAGGAGGGCAAATAAATGGGGTTTATTGAATTATTACAATCGATCATCCCAACTGCATTATTTTATTCAGCGCCTTTAATATTTACGGCATTGGGCGGAGTGTTTAGTGAGCGATCCGGCGTTGTTAATATTGGTTTGGAAGGGCTTATGGTAATGGGAGCTTTTGTTGGAATTGTCTTCAACTTAACCTTCGCTGATGTCTTCGGTGCATGGACACCATGGTTATCTATCGTCGTCGCAATGGTGATTTCTGCATTATTTTCGGTTATTCATGCAGTTGCTTCCGTATCATTTCGCGCTGACCAAGTTGTTAGTGGGGTTGCAATTAATTTTTTAGCGTTAGGGTTAGGTGTTTTCTTAACGAAGCAGTGGTATGATAAAGGGCAAACAGATATGGTTAGTCAGCCATTCTATACGACAGATGTTCCATTATTAGCGGATATACCTATCATCGGTCCAATTTTCTTTCAAGGGATTTATATTACTTCATATGTAGCTATCGTATTAGCGCTTATTGCATGGTACATTCTATATAAAACACCATTTGGTTTACGACTTCGCGCAGTCGGAGAACATCCGATGGCTGCAGATACAAATGGGATTAATGTATATAAATTACGTTATGTAGCAGTAATTATATCTGGGGCCATGGGTGGATTAGGTGGAGCTGTTTTTGCATTAACTATCGCGCTTAATTTCTCGCATGCTACAATTGTTGGGCAAGGGTTTATGGCTTTGGCAGCAGTTATTTTTGGGAAATGGCATCCACTTGGTGCGATGGGTGCGGCATTATTCTTCGGTTTTGCCCAGAGTCTCAGTGTAATTGGTGCAGGTATTCCTTTCTTGGCTGATGTACCACAGGTATTCCTGTTAATTGCACCATATGTATTAACGATTCTCGCTTTAGCAGGGTTTATTGGTAGAGCTGAAGCTCCAAGAGCAAACGGAGATCCATATATAAAAGGTAGCAGATAGATAACTATTTCAATCGGATTGCGTCTTATAGTCGCAACCCGGTTTTTTTTGTTTTATAATGGATGACAAATGGAAAATATGTGAAGAATAAAGTTGATAAATCTTAGAGAAATTCAGGAGGATGTTTATGCGCGAAATTTTAGAAACAACGAAAGATGTAAACGGACTACATCTTCATTTTATTCCAAATAAAAAATATAAGACAATTACATTGGTATTGAAATTAAAAGCTCCTTTAAGCAGGGACACGATAACAAAAAGAGCTTTAATTCCTTACATTTTAAAGCAAGGAACCAAAAAGTACCCTTCTAAGCAAAAGCTACAAATGAAATTAGATGATCTCTATGGTGCTTCTATTTCCATCGATGGTGCTAAAAAAGGAGAAAATCATATTATTAGTCTACGTCTTGAAATAGCGAATCAGAAATTTCTCGAGGATACAACGACGATTCTTGATGAAGGAATTAATTTATTGCACGAAATATTATTTGATCCGAATGTAACAAATCAACAATTTGAACAAGCCATTTTTAACAGAGAAAAAGAAACATTAAGACAAAAAATCAATGCATTAAAAGATGACAAAATGAGTTATGCTAATATGCGGTTAATTGATGAAATGTGTAATGGCGAACCATATCAATTACATGTACATGGTTACGAGGAAGATCTTAATAAACTTAATGAACAGAATTTATTTACTTACTATCAACAGATGCTTAAGGAAGATAGTATTGATCTCTATATACAAGGTGATTTGGACGAAGCGGTTATGGAGAGAAAATTATCCGCTGTATTTCATCGAGACGATCTTGAAGCAGAAAGAATGCAAATTACCAAAAACCCGAAGCCGGCTTCTGTTGAGAAAACCAAGCCTAGAGAAGTTATTGAAACAGATAAAATTCAACAGGCTAAACTGCATATCGGTTATCGAACAAATATTACATTTCAAGATGATGCCTATTATGCATTACATGTATTTAATGGCTTATTCGGAGGTTTTCCTAGCTCTAAATTATTTATAAATGTCAGAGAAAAAAATAGTTTAGCTTACTATGCTGCATCTAGAATGGAAAGTCATAAAGGTCTATTACTCGTATTTAGTGGTATTGCACCAGATGATTTTGAAAAAGCAAGAGATATCATAAGAGAGCAGATGACTGCAATGAAGCAGGGTGACTTTACAGAAAATGAATTAGATGAAACAAAAGCGTTAATATCCAATCAGTTACTAGAAACATTAGATCACCCTCAAGGAACCATAGAATTTTTGTATCAGCAAGTTTTATCTAATAAAAAAGTTGAACCTCTAGCGTTTATTGAACAGATTAAGCGCGTAACGAAAGAGGAAGTCGTTGCTGTTGCGAACAAGCTTGAAGAAGATACTCTCTATTTATTAACAGCAGAGAAAGGAGATTCTAATGAATAAGCATACGTATGAAGAGATCGGTGAAACGATTTACACAAAAAAATTGGAAAATGGCTTGGATGTTATCTTGTTGCCGAAAACAGAAATGGCAAAGACTCATGGATTATTTACGACAAATTATGGTTCGATTGATTTAGAATTTGTTCCTATCGGTAAGGACGAACTCGTAACTGTTCCAGAAGGAGTTGCCCACTTTTTAGAACATAAACTATTCGAAAGTGAGAAGGGTGATGTATTTGCTGACTTCTCCAAACAAGGTGCATCCGCCAATGCTTATACATCGTTTACGAAAACTGCCTATTTATTTACAGCCACCGATCAAATTGAGAAGAATGTAGAAACATTGATCGACTTTGTTCAAGATCCATATTTTACAGAACGATCAGTGGAAAAGGAAAAGGGAATTATTGCACAAGAAATAAACATGTATGATGACCAGCCCGATTGGCAATCTTTTATGGGTACAATAAAAGCAATGTTTAAGCACCATCCAGTTAACGTGGATATTGCAGGTACGGTGGAATCGATTAATAAGATTACAAAAGATGATCTATATACATGCTATAACACGTTTTATCATCCGGAGAATATGACGTTGTTTATTACTGGAAATTTTGATCCCAATCAAATGATGCAGCTAGTTGAACGAAATCAAAACCGCAAAGATTTTAAGGAAATGAAAGAGTTACGTAGGAATTTCCCAGTAGAACCTCAAGAAGTTGCGACAAAAGAGAAAAAAATAACAATGCCTGTTTCCATTACTAAATGTACAGTTGGTATCAAAGAAGCAAACCTAGACATTTCAAATGAAGCATTTCTGAAAAAGGATCTGCTACAAGGCATGATATTGGACCATTATTTTTCTAAGGGTGGCGAATTTTATCAGCTATTATATGAAGAGCAGTTAATTGATGATAGCTTCTTTTTTGAGATGAATTTAGATCGCAACTTTGGTTATACTTTAATAGGTAGTAATAGTGAGCGGCCTACTGAATTTGCTGATACATTAAAAGAAATGTTACTTCGGATAACGAACGCAAAGCTTACTAGCGAAACATTCGAACGGATAAAAAGAAAAAAAATTGGAAAGTTGCTCCGGAGTATGAATAACTTAGAGACAATGGCTAATTTATATACACATTACCATATTTTGGATTTGGACTTTTTCTCCATATTATCAACAGTGAGAGCTTTAACATTCGAAGATGCTCAGCAATTTATGCAGAACTGGATTAGTGAAGAGCGTTTATCTGTTTGTACAATCGCTGCGGAGTAAATACAATGGGGAAGAATGTTTTAATCGTTGGTGCGAGTGGCGATATTGGTGTGGCAATTGCTAAACAATTGGCAGAGCAAAATTATCAGCTTATTCTTCATTACAATCATAACAAACAGGCACTTGAAGCTTTCCGTAAAAGTATCGAACCGGAAAAAATTCTTTCTATGCTACAAGCAGATTTAAGTAATGCAACTGCTTGCAAGGCCTTTGTTAAGCAGCTCGTTTTCCCTATTGATGCAGTTGTTTTTGCAAGTGGCAAAGCACACTTTGGTTTGTTTCAAGATACACCCGAAGATGTAATGGATGAGATGCTCCAGCTTCACATAAAATCGCCTTGGATGATCGTAAAAGAATTATTACCGTCCATGATTCATACAGGCGGGCAAGTTATTTTTATTACATCTATTTGGGGTGAACAAGGTGCCAGTAATGAAGTCATTTATTCATCTGTAAAAGGTGCACAAAATAGCTTTGTAAAGGCCTTAGCTAAAGAAGTGGGACCGTCGGGCGTTTCGGTAAATGCAATTAGTCCGGGCTATATCGAAACCAAAATGAACCAACATCTTTTAGATGAAGAGAAAGCAGAAATTATAGCTGATATTCCGCTAAATCGAGCTGGGAAGCCAGAAGAAATTGCACATATGACTAGTTTTTTACTTTCCGGGAATAGTAGCTATATTCAAGGAGAAATAATCAATGTTACCGGTGGCTGGTAATCTAGCCAACAGTTTTGATATGTTCACTTTTGTTCCTTCATGCATGTATAAACAAGGAAATAATTCAAATACTATGCATGTAAAAATATTGAAGGAGGAGAAAGTATGTCAGTTCTTGATAACTTTGATTCGTGGAAAAGTTTCCTTGCAAATAAGCTTAATCAAGCACAAGAGCAAGGGATGAGTGAACAAACGATACAAAATATGGCACAAGAGGTCGGCGACTATCTTGCACAAAATGTCGACGCAAAGAATAATGAAGAGGCAATTTTACGTGATTTATGGAATGCCGCTTCAGAGGATGAGCAACAAGCTATTGCAAATACAATGGTGAAATTTGTGCAAAATCAAGGCAATACAAAATAGGGACTATTTTGTATTCATTTACGAAGTTGTTTATTATTAAATAAACAGCTTCTTTTTTTTATTTCTTATGATAATCTCTTTTCACTTGGAGTAAAATCCTTTATTATATAGTTATATCGTTAAAATTAAATTGAAGAAGGTCTGTAAAAAAGTTGTCACTTAAAGGAGCTTTTTATGGAGAAGACAGAATGGTATCTTGAATATGAAATTCAAATTAACCGACCTGGTTTACTTGGTGATATTTCGTCGTTATTAGGTATGTTATCCATAAATATTATTACAATTAATGGTGTGGAAAATGCACGTAGAGGTATGCTGTTATTGTCGCAATTTGATGAAAATATAACACGCCTAAAATCAATTTTAGAAACAATGGATATGATCAACGTTACTAAACTTCGAAAGCCTAAACTTAGAGATAAAATGGCAGTACGACATGGAAGATATATACATAGAGATGTTGACGATCGTAAGACCATTCGATTTGTCCGTGATGACCTAGGGCTATTGGTTGATTTTATGGCGGAGTTATATAAAAAAGAAGGTCATAAATTAATTGGGATTCGCGGAATGCCAAGAGTTGGCAAGACGGAGTCAGTTGTAGCAGCTAGTGTTTGTGCAAATAAGCGATGGCTGTTTGTATCCAGTACGTTATTGAAGCAGACAGTTCGTAGTCAATTAATCGAGGGAGAATACAACCCAGATAACATTTATATCATTGATGGAATGGTTTCGACAAGACGTGCTAATGAAAAGCACTGGCAGCTAATTCGAGAGGTTATGCAGCTACCTGCTATAAAGGTAGTTGAACATCCGGATATATTTGTACAATCAACAGAGTATAAAATGGATGACTTTGATTACATTATTGAACTAAGAAGTTATCAGAATGAAGAAATTACGTATGAACCTATTGAAAGACAACAATTTAGTCAAGAAGATGGATTCTCTACGTTCGATTTTTAAAATGGATGGTGTTTGAAATGGAAATTGGAGCAAGGCTAAAGGAAGCAAGGGAGGCAAAGAACCTCTCATTAGAAAGTTTGCAGGAAACAACAAAGATTCAAAAAAGGTATTTACTTGCCATAGAAGAAGGTAATTTACATATTCTACCAGGAAAATTCTATGCAAGAGCATTTATTAAGGAATATGCAAATGCAGTAGGACTTGATCCGGATGAATTGATGGAAGAATTTAAAGAAGAAGTACCGAAAACGGAAGAACCTGATGGAGAGCAGCTAAGTAGGATTCAACGGACTCGTAAGGAGACGAATGCCGAAAAGACTCCTTCAAGCTTTTCGATCTTCCCTACGATCATCGTCGTGTTACTAATTATTGGTATTATCGTAGTTGCCTTGATCTTTATTAATCAAAATATGTCGGGAAATGCTAATAATGAAGAAGTGAAAGAAGACGATAGTGTTGTGATTAATGATGATAAACGTTCAAAACAACCAGCAGAAGAAGATACAAAGAGTGATGAAGAAAATAAAACTGATGAAAGTGATGAAGCTCAGAACGATAAAAATGATGAATCAGAAGCAGCTTTTTCTGTCATAGAGAAAGGTGAAGGAAGTACTCCGGAATCGATTGTTGCCTTCAATTATTCTGGTGAGGAAGTGGAGGCAACTCTTGAAGCTGAAGGGGATACATGGCTTGGTGTTAAAACGGAAGATGGGGAAACGTTCTTTGAAGAGGCTATGTTTAATGAGGAAAAATCACCTTTAGAACTGAAGCTTACAGGGAAAGATCGTGTGTTCTTCAAAATCGGTAATGCATCTGTACTTACGATTACCATTAATGGAGTGGAAATGGAATATCCAGTTGACCCACAAACCGTAAGACAAAATATATGGATAGAATTAAATCAAGAAGCTGAATAACTGATAAGCCCTTCCTTTCAACTTGTTGGGAAGGGTTTTAATTTATAGATGCTTACACGAGGAGGATGTATAAATGAATGTACCAAATAAAATAACGTTATCTCGAATACTTTTAATACCAGTTTTTATTATTTTAATGAGTGTGCCATTTGATTGGGGATCGTGGGACATTGGTGAAGCTCAATTACCTCTGACTCATTTTGTTGCTGGATTATTATTTATTGTCGCCGCCGCTACTGATTGGATTGACGGCCACTATGCAAGAAAATACAATTTGGTAACAAATTTAGGTAAGTTTTTAGATCCGCTTGCAGATAAGTTACTTGTTTCAGCAGCATTAATCATACTGGTAGAAATGGGGGTAGCTCCAGCATGGGTAGTTATCATTATTATCAGTAGAGAATTTGCAGTCACAGGTCTTAGACTTGTTGCTGCTGGTGAAGGAATTGTTTTAGCAGCTGGGAGTATGGGTAAATTGAAAACGGCAACGCAGATGATTGCTATAGCAGTATTACTACTGCATAATTTTCCGTTTGCCTATATAGGATTTCCATTTGGACAATGGATGCTGTATATTAGCCTGTTCTTTACTATTTTATCTGGGGTTGATTATTTCATGAAAAACTGGCATGTAATGAGGGATTCAAAATGACCAAAAAAGTGAAAGCTGAGATTATTGCTGTAGGAACAGAATTACTGCTCGGTCAGATTGCAAATACGAATGCGCAATGGCTATCGCAGCAACTTGCTCAGTATGGAGTTAACATATATAACCATGTTGTCGTCGGTGATAATCTACGCCGCGTCGAAGAGGCATTTAGACAAGCACATCTGCGATCCGATATTATTTTAGTAACTGGTGGGTTAGGGCCAACAGAAGATGACTTAACAAGAGAGGCTTTTCAAGCATTATCGAATTTATCGATGGTGGAACACAAGCCTTCCATGGATAAAATACAAGCATATTTTCATAAGCAAGACGTTGAGATGACCCCGAATAATCGAAAGCAGGCTCGTGTTTTTGAAACAGCAGATGTTTGGAAAAACAGTGTAGGGATGGCTCCAGGGATGATGGTAACATTTGAAGGTCGGAAATGGATATTTTTACCTGGTGTTCCCAGGGAAATGAAATCACTTGCTATCGAGCATGTATTCCCAACGATTCAGCAAATGGTTAGTCAGCATGAAATCATAAAATCTGTCGTATTAAAATTTATAGGAATAGGTGAGTCCAAGCTAGAACATGAACTGCGGGACATGATTCAAGCCCAGACAAATCCGACTATTGCACCGTTAGCCCAGGATGATGGGATCGTGATTCGGTTAACAGCTAATGGAGAATCAGAGCAACAAGTAGATGAATTACTAGATAAAACCAAATCAAAAATTTTAAATTTAGTAGGTCACTATTTTTATGGAGTCAATCAAGCCACGCTAGAAGGGGAAATTGTAGAACTGCTAAGGAAAGATAGCAAACAACTAGCAACTGCTGAAAGTCTAACAGGAGGACTATTCTCCGGAAAGCTTTCATCTGTTCCTGGTGTTTCTGACGTGTTTCGTGGAGGCATTGTTTCATATAATAACGAGGTAAAACAAAATGTTTTAGGCGTACCACCTCAGGTGATTGAGGAATATGGTGCTATTAGTAAGGAATGTGCTTTAGCAATGGCAAAAAACGCAGCAACGAAACTCAATGCATCCATCGGTATTGGGTTTACTGGAGTTGCTGGACCTTCAGAAACAGAAGGAAAGTCTGTTGGTACAGTATATATTGCTATATATGATCAAGCTGGACATACGATAAGAGAGAAATGTCAATTTCAAGGAGATCGAGATACGATAAGAAGAAGAACTGTTCAGAAAGGTTTAGAGCTTTTGTACAATCATTTAAAATGATAAAGTTAGCAGAATAATTGAATGGATAATTACATAGTTACGCGGAAATCTATTCTATAATTCTTTTTCCTTTTGTTATTCCCCTCTAAAAAAGGGAACGTTTATTCGTTTTTTGCTTGGCAAAAGGTCGAAAACCATGTATGATGTAAGTAGATTATTAAAGGAGGACGACGCTTTGAGTGATAGAAAACAAGCTTTAGATATGGCGTTAAGACAAATAGAGAAACAATTCGGTAAAGGTTCCATTATGAAACTTGGAGAACAAGCTGAACAAAAAATTGCTACCATACCGAGTGGTTCACTAGCATTAGATGTTGCCTTAGGTATTGGAGGTTATCCGAGAGGGAGAGTAGTTGAAATTTATGGTCCAGAATCCTCTGGTAAAACAACTGTAGCTTTGCATGCTATTGCCGAAGCACAGCGTCAAGGTGGACAAGCTGCGTTTATCGATGCAGAACACGCATTAGACCCTACTTATGCCCGTGCTTTAGGAGTGAATATTGAAGAATTACTCCTTTCACAGCCTGATACAGGAGAGCAAGCATTAGAAATCGCCGAAGCGTTAGTTCGTAGTGGTGCCGTTGATATTATTGTAGTCGATTCTGTTGCAGCGTTAGTTCCTAAAGCCGAAATAGAAGGTGAAATGGGAGACTCTCATGTTGGTCTTCAGGCTCGTTTAATGTCACAGGCTTTAAGGAAGCTTTCTGGTGCAATTAATAAATCAAAAACAACAGCCATTTTTATTAACCAAATCCGTGAAAAGGTCGGCGTCATGTTTGGTAATCCTGAAACAACACCTGGTGGAAGAGCACTTAAATTCTACTCCTCTGTTAGATTAGAAGTACGTCGTGCAGAGTCATTAAAACAAGGCAATGATATGGTAGGAAATAAGGCAAGAATTAAGGTAGTGAAAAATAAAGTAGCACCGCCATTTAAACAAGCCGAAGTAGATATTATGTATGGAGAAGGTATATCCAAAGAAGGAGAAATATTGGATATTGGATCAGATTTGGATATTGTCCTTAAGAGCGGTGCTTGGTATTCTTATAATGAAGAAAGACTTGGTCAAGGTCGAGAGAATGCGAAGCAGTTCCTAAAAGAAAATACGAATGTGATGACGGAAATTCATGAGGCTATTCGCAGTCATTATAATCTTGATGATCAGCCAAAGGAAGAAGTAGAAGAAGCCGGTCAGGAAAGTTTAGATGTCTAGTCAATAATTAAAAAGTCTGGGATAAAAGTAAATAAGAAACAATCAAAACGAGCTATAATTAGTTAAAGTTGATTATAGTTCGTTTTTTTGATTAGAATTAATAATTTAGCACCTAAAATAAGCGAGACTCCCGCGGAAACGGATATATTTCAGGTTGCGATGATTATATTCCCATAGTGATAAAATAATTGTTTGTATTTTGAGTGAGAAGTTATGTTTGTCTAAAGCACTTATTAACAAAAATATTACTATCTCTTAACTAAAGTAAGTATATTTCCATTATTTACACAAGTAATCGCGACAACTTGTGACGTTTCCTTGACATTCGCATTCTACACAATTAAAATTAATACTGTATAGATTTATCATTTCAATGATATATTTTATTGTTTTCACGCATTGAAAATGCTACATGCCGACAATAATTTAATTGTACAACTTTATAGCAATAGGAGGTGAAATCATGGACAGTCTTTTACTCATCTCCATTTTGCTTGGAATCCTAATCGTCGGTATTGTTGTTGGTTATCTGATTCGTAAATCTATTGCTGAAGCTAAAATTTCTAGTGCTGAAACATTAGCTAAACAAATCGTTGATGAGGCACATCGGAATGCAGATGCCTCCAAAAAAGAGGCGCTTCTTGAAGCGAAGGATGAAAATCATAAACTTCGCCAACAGACCGAAGATGAACTTCGTGAACGACGTAACGAAGTACAAAAGCAAGAAAATCGTCTGATGCAAAAAGAAGAAAATCTGGACAGAAAAAGTGAAACACTAGACAAGCGTGAGCTTATGTTAGAGAGGAAAGAACAGTCGTTAACAGAAAAACAACAACAAATTGAAGAAATGGAAAGCAAAGTGGAAGCTACATTACAAGAGCAGCAAACCGAGCTTGAACGCATTTCAGGATATACAACAGACCAGGCTAGACAAATTATTCTTGAAAGAATCGAACAAGAAGTTGCGCATGAATCAGCATTATTAATAAAAGAGGCTGAGAATCGCGCAAAAGAAGAAGCAGATAAAAAAGCCAAAAGCATCCTATCGTTAGCTTTACAACGCTGTGCTGCTGACCACGTTGCTGAAACAACCGTCTCAGTTGTTAACCTTCCTAATGATGAAATGAAAGGACGAATTATTGGTCGTGAAGGGCGGAATATTCGTACGCTAGAAACGCTGACAGGTATTGATTTAATTATTGATGATACTCCAGAAGCAGTAATTTTATCTGGATTTGATCCGATTAGAAGAGAAACAGCTCGCCTCGCTTTAGAAAAACTCGTACAAGATGGAAGAATACATCCAGCACGAATAGAGGAAATGGTAGATAAGGCGAGACGCGACGTAGATGAATATATACGTGAGATTGGTGAAGAAACAACGTTTGAAGTAGGTGTACATGGCTTACATCCAGACTTAATAAAGATTCTTGGTAGATTAAAATATCGTACAAGCTATGGACAAAATGTATTGAAGCATTCAACTGAGGTTGCATACCTTTCTGGATTGCTTGCTGCTGAACTAGGTGAAGATGAAACATTGGCAAGAAGAGCGGGACTACTCCATGATATTGGTAAAGCAATAGATCATGAAGTGGAAGGAAGTCACGTCGAAATTGGTAAAGAACTTGCAATGAAATATAAGGAACATGAGGTTGTCATTAATTCGATAGCTTCTCACCATGGCGATGAAGAGCCTACTTCCATTATCTCAGTATTGGTTGCTGCAGCGGACGCACTATCTGCAGCAAGACCTGGTGCTAGAAGTGAAACGTTGGAAAATTATATTAAGCGATTAGAGAAATTAGAAGAAATTTCTGAATCGTTCACTGGAGTGGAAAAATCATTTGCTATTCAGGCGGGAAGAGAAATTCGCATTATGGTAAAGCCTGATGAAATCGATGATGTAGAATCCGTTCGAATCGCACGGGACATCCGCAAGCGAATTGAAGGAGAACTTGATTACCCAGGTCATATTAAAGTAACGGTAATCAGGGAAACGAGAGCTGTTGAATATGCAAAATAAAAAGTGGTCATAGACCGCTTTTTATTTTGCGTATTTTAAGGATGACTGCATATTTTTCCTTACATAATGATTAGAAATTTTGACAAGATAAACACGGTATGAAAGACTTAAAGTAATCAAAAGGATAGGATGATAAGATTAATGAAAATTTTATTTATTGGAGATATCGTTGGCTCTCCAGGTAGAAATATGGTACAGGAATATTTGCCTAAGTTAAAAGAGAAATATCGACCAAATCTTACTATTGTTAATGGGGAAAATGCTGCATCAGGTAAAGGAATAACTGAAAAAATTTATAAACAATTTCTGGAGTGGGGAGCCCAAGTTGTTACAATGGGAAACCATACATGGGATAAGCGGGAAATATATGATTTTATAGACGATGCTAAGAATATGATCCGTCCAGCGAACTTTCCGGAAAATAATCCTGGAAAAGGAATTATTTATGTAAATATTAATGGAATTGAAGTCGCTGTTATGAATTTACAAGGAAGGACATTCCTTCCACCTAGTGATGATCCGTTTACTAAAGCAGATCAATTAATAGAGGAAGCTAAAAAACGAACAAATATAATTTTTATAGATTTTCATGGCGAAGCAACTAGTGAAAAACAGGCATTAGGATGGTATGTAGACGGTCGTGCTAGTGCAGTCGTTGGTACTCATACGCATACACAAACCGCTGATGAACGCATATTGCCTGGTGGTACTGCATATATATCCGATGTAGGGATGACGGGCCCGTATGATGGAATATTAGGCGTAGAGAAAGAAGCGGTGATCCAACGGTTTTTAACTTCCATGCCTGTACGTTTTGAAATTACAAAAAAGGGAAGAAGTCAGTTAAATGGTTTTTTCGTTACGATTGATGATAAAAGTGGGAAAGCAACAAAGGTGGAGCGCATTCTAATAAATGATGATCATCCGTTTATTTATTGATTATTTGAATGTTTCGAATTATTAATGCATAATAGGGTAATAAGCTAACATCTCCAGGAATATAGTAGCAATAGAACTATAATAGTTAATGAAGGAGGTACTAGTAATGGAAGTATTAAAGGTGTCAGCAAAATCAAATCCCAATTCAGTAGCAGGTGCACTTGCGAATGTTTTAAGAGAACGCGGCTCAGCAGAAATTCAAGCGATAGGCGCTGGTGCATTAAATCAAGCTGTAAAGGCAGTAGCAATTGCTAGAGGATTTGTTGCACCAAGTGGAGTTGACCTCATCTGTATTCCGGCATTTACTGATATTTTAATTGATGATGAAGAACGTACAGCAATTAAATTAATCGTAGAACCTCGTTAGCATGATAAGCTGAATTACGAAGATTAGAGTGTTACGTAAAGCGTAGCACTTTTTTATTGTCTAGAAAATTATAGGAAATTATAAAGTTTGCCCATGTGGATAACTATGAGAATGTTGAGCTCCAGCGCCCAGAAACGAGGCTACTTCACGAATCGTCCTAATCTAAGTCATCATCGACTTGCAAATTCAATCGTGATTCTTTTATCTCCGTCGGCTCGCTCCAGCCGCTACGCTTCTAATCGGGTGCTTTCACTTTTGTTCTGTTTTACTTTTTCTTTCAAGAAGATTAGATAGAACGAGAGAAGGGTACCAACTGTGTCCCATTAATAGCAAGCAGATCATTTCTGCTTGGCATGATGAAATTTGATTCATGTGATTTCATATTTAGCTCATATATAACTGGCAGTAATATCCTACTTCAAAGAATAAAGTGAAACCATTATGTAAGTGGGGGACCGTTTGCCAGTAAATGTCCGATTGGTTCAAAGTCCTTAAGGTCATACCCTTGTGGTACTAAGTGATGAACAAATCACCTCCACTGATTGAAGTTTCATTTTATTTGATTTGACTATGCTATAAAAGAGTGACATATTTCGTAATCTTTCACTGTCAGAAAGAAGTTTTTAGTGGCGGGAAACGGATAGATATTGTTAAAATAAGTGCGAAGCATTATACTATAATAATTGGACTTATTTGCGATGATTGAATGATAGAGAGGAGCATAAAGATGAACGAAGAACAGCGTAAACAACAAGCGCAAATTAAACAGCTGGATGCCGCGGACAGAAAATCCGGACAGGATAAACCGTTAAGTGAAAAAACAAGTGCTGATTTTGCAAAATACTTTGAAACTACCTATGAACCACCTAACCTAAATAAGGCACGAAAACGTGGCCGGGACAAGATTAATGTTCATTATGATTTTGCTATCCCAGAAGACATGGAGAAAATTGGTGAAGGAAAGAAGTTTTTAATACGTACATACGGTTGTCAAATGAATGAACATGATACAGAAGTGATGGCTGGAATTTTAACGGAAATGGGGTATGAATCCACTTCGGATACAAATGAAGCGGATATTATACTTCTTAACACTTGCGCAATAAGAGAAAATGCAGAAAACAAAGTGTTCGGTGAAATCGGTCATTTGAAGCCATTAAAATTAGAAAAGCCAGATCTCATACTTGGAGTATGTGGTTGTATGTCTCAAGAGGAGTCAGTGGTAAACCGAATTTTAAAGAAACACCAGCACGTAGACTTAATATTTGGTACGCATAATATTCATCGCCTACCACACCTTGTGAAAGAAGCCATGTTTGGCAAAGAAAAGATTGTAGAAGTATGGTCTAAAGAAGGAGATGTTATTGAAAATCTTCCGAAGGCCAGAAAAGGTAAAATTAAAGCATGGGTTAACATTATGTATGGCTGTGACAAGTTTTGTACGTATTGTATTGTTCCAATGACACGCGGAAAGGAGCGAAGTCGAAGGCCTGAGGATATTATTCAAGAGGTTCGTCATTTGGCTGCTCAAGGATATCAAGAAGTTACGTTATTAGGTCAAAATGTAAATGCCTATGGAAAGGATTTTGATGATATTACTTATGGGCTTGGAGACTTAATGGATGATCTTCATCGTATTGACATACCGAGAGTTCGATTTACGACATCACACCCTAGAGATTTTGATGATCGATTAATCGAAGTACTTGCTCAAGGTGGAAATCTGCTTGATCATATTCATCTGCCTGTTCAATCAGGAAGCAGTGAAATATTGAAAAAAATGAATCGAAAATACACAAGAGAATCTTACTTGGAGCTTGTTCGTAAGATTCGAGAAGCAATGCCAAATGCTACATTAACAACTGATATCATAGTTGGCTTCCCAAATGAGACAGAGGAACAATTTGAAGAAACGATGAGTTTAGTGGAAGAGGTTGGCTTTGAAGCTGCCTACACATTTATTTATTCACCAAGAGAGGGCACACCTGCAGCACGTAAAAAAGATGATGTACCTGAGGAAGTGAAAAAACAACGTTTATATCGCTTAAATGAGCTTGTTAACAAACAATCTGCTGCTTCAATGAAAACATACCAAGATAGGGTTGTTAAGGTTCTTGTTGAAGGTGAAAGTAAGAAAGATCCAAATGTTCTCGCTGGCTATACAGAGAAAAACAAGCTAGTGAACTTTAAAGGACCGAAATCTGCAATTGGTAAGATAGTTGAAGTAAAAGTAACAGAAGCGAAAACGTGGTCATTAAATGGTATAATGGTAGAAAAAATGGTTGAGGTGGAATAGCATGGCAGAATATACTCGTAAACAGGTACTTGAGGAAGCAAAAAAATTAGCAAGTATGCTTGCAAATACAGCAGAAATAGATCGCTTTAAACAAGTAGAAGCTAAAATAAATGAGAATAAGAAAGTGCAGCAGCTTATTACAAAAATAAAGGCACTACAGAAGCAAGCTGTCAACTTACAGGCTTATGATAAAAAGGAAGCATTAAAGAAAGTTGAAGAGCAAATCGATATCTTTCAAGCTGAAATCGATGCGATACCAGTTGTTCAAGAATTCAAAGAAACACAAGTGGTCGTGAACGATGTATTACAACTCGTAACTGGAACCATCGCCAGAGAAGTTACGAATAATGTTATTCAGTCAACTGGTGGCGATATTTTGGCAGGAGAAACAGGGTCGAAATTGAAAAACAAATCTGGCTGTAGTCATTAATGACAATCAGACAGGGAAATGATTTCCTGTCTGATTTCGTATGTAAAATTCCTACATAACTTTCCTCCTTTTCATAAATAGCTATGCACTTTAGGTATTTGTCTTGCATAAAATGACTATGAAAAAAGAGGAGGTAAAGGTAATTATGACTTTTCTAGATAAAGAATATAGAGAGATCATTACGAAAGCGGTATGTGGAAAAGGTCGCAAATTCACGCAAGCATCACATTCCATTTCGCCATCACATAGACCTTCTAGTATTTTGGGGTGCTGGGTAATTAACCACCTGTACAATGCTAAGAAAAAGTCAGAAGACACTGTTGAAGTTAATGGTAGCTATGACATTAATATTTGGTATTCGTATAATGATAATACGAAAACAGAAGCAATAACAGAAAGAGTAACGTATTGCGATATTATTCCTCTTTCCGTAAAGGATGATCATTGCCTAAACGATGACTTTGATGTTATTGCTAAGGTCGTACAGCAACCAAATTGTTTAGAGTGTAATATTGCGAATAAAGGGCATAAAATTGTGGTGGAAATTGAAAGGGAATTTATTGTGCAGGTAATTGGTGATACCAAAATTGCTGTAAGAGTTGATCCAAAGCGTGAAAAATTTGATGATGATGACAGTGATAGTTGGGATTTTGAATTAACAGATGATGAATTAGATAGTGTAGAGCCAGATTTTCTTGATAAGAAGGATTAAAAAAATTACGGGGGATTATATTCCTCGTAATTTTTTTGTAAAATAGCTAAATTAGGCATGAATGTAAATACAAATAGATTTATCGTATCGCAAACCTATTGTATGCTATAATGACAAAAGAATAATTGTGCTTTTTGGGGGATAAAACATGGCAAAGCAAACACCAATGATGGAACAATATTTAAGAATTAAAGCAGAACATAAAGATGCATTTCTCTTCTTTCGACTCGGTGATTTTTATGAGATGTTTTTTGACGATGCTGTATTAGCGGCAAGAGAGCTAGAGATTACACTAACCAAAAGAGATTCGAATAGTGATGATCCAATTCCGATGTGCGGCGTGCCATACCACTCAGCAGAAAATTACATAAAAATTCTAGTAGAAAAGGGATATAAGGTTGCAATATGTGAACAAGTAGAAGATCCGAAAGTTGCTAAAGGAGTTGTAAAGCGAGAAGTAATTCAATTAATAACTCCCGGAACAGTCATGGAGAAAAACATGCTAAATGAAAAGGAAAATAATTTCATTGCTAGTCTTTCTCATTTTGAAAATAGCTATGTTGTTGTTTATAGTGATCTATCAACTGGAGAGAATCGGATTGCACTGTTCGAAACGGATTGGAGTGGAGTCATACATGAATTGTATAACCAGCCAATTCGAGAAATTGTAGTTTCCTCTAAATTAGATGAGGATTTACAAACTCAATTGCGTGAAAGGTTAAAGGTGACGCTATCCTATCAAGATGAAGTAACCTTTAATGCGGAATATCGTGATTTATGTAATAACCTTCATGATGAACGGCTTTTAAATGCTTTTAGCAGATTGTTAAATTATATTCAACACACGCAAAAGCGTTCGCTTGATCACATGCAGCAAGCAGAACTTATTGAATTAGATAACTATCTCTCATTGGATATGTACTCAAAGCGCAACCTAGAGCTTACGGAAACAATGATGAAAAAAGAAAAGCGTGGTAGCTTACTCTGGGTATTGGATAAGACAGTAACAGCAATGGGCTCTCGGATGGTAAAAAAATGGCTGGAAAGGCCGTTATTAAATCGAACGCTTATTGAAGAACGTTTAGAGATCGTAGATGGTTTGTATCAGCAATTTATGGAAAGAGATGATTTGCGAGAAATACTGAAATCCGTATACGATTTAGAACGACTCGCTGGAAGAATAGCATTCGGGAATGTGAACGCAAGAGATCTTATTCAATTACGAGAATCATTGAAAAAAATACCACATCTTAAAGCTCTTTTGGAGCAATTTTCACAGCCTGAGATTCAAAGGCTTGCACAAAACTTTTATTATCCTACACATATTGTTGATTTATTAGATAAAAGTTTAGTAGATGATCCACCGATTTCTGTAAAAGAAGGAGGGATCATTAAGGATGGCTATCACCAACAATTAGATACGTATAAGGATGCCTCTAGAAATGGCAAGCAATGGATTGCGGCATTAGAGCAAAAGGAGAAACAGGAAACAAATATTAAGTCATTGAAAATTGGTTATAATCGTGTATTTGGATATTATATTGAAGTTACAAAAGCAAATTTACATTTACTTCCTGAAGGTAGATATCATAGAAAACAAACATTAACAAATGCAGAACGATTTATAACCCCTGAATTAAAGGAAAAAGAGCAGCTAATCCTGGAAGCAGAAGAAAAAAGCGTAGAACTGGAATATCAGCTATTTATAGAGATTCGTGATCAGATGAAAGCATATATACCGGAATTACAGCGCTTGGCTGATGCCATCAGTCATATTGACGTCCTTCAAGGGTTTGCTACGGTAAGCGAAGCAAATAACTATGTGAGGCCTACATTTGCAATGAACCACCAATTGCAGATTAGACAAAGTAGACATCCCGTGATCGAGCAGGTCATGAAGGAAGGCTCGTTTGTTCCGAATAATATTGATCTTGATGAGGAAAATAATATCTTATTAATAACGGGACCGAATATGTCAGGGAAGAGTACGTATATGCGGCAGCTGGCATTAACCGTAATTATGGGGCAGATCGGTTGTTTTGTACCGTGTGAATCTGCTGAATTGACATTATTTGATCAAATATTTACTAGAATTGGCGCTGCTGATGATCTCGTAGCAGGGCAAAGTACATTTATGGTAGAAATGCTTGAAGCAAATCATGCAATCGCAAATGCTACGGATAAAAGTTTAATTTTACTTGATGAAATTGGTCGTGGGACAAGCACGTATGATGGTATGGCACTTGCACAAGCGATTATCGAATACATTCATAACCATATTCATGCAAAAACCCTATTTTCTACGCACTATCATGAACTGACTGCATTAGAGAACACGTTAGCAAATTTGAAAAATATTCACGTACGTGCTGAGGAATACGAAGGAAATGTTGTCTTTCTGCATCAGATTAAACAAGGTGCCGCAGATGAAAGCTATGGTATTCATGTTGCTAAATTAGCAGATTTACCAAACCCGTTAATTGAACGGGCAAGTGAAATATTAAACGAATTAGAAGGTAAAGGGGCAAAGCCTACTTCGTTGCCCTCCGCACAAGAAACAAATTCTACTGGACAGCTATCACTATTTACTGAAGCGGAAGCACCAAATAAAGCCAGTAGTTCGAAGGCAAAAGTGGAAAGTCCGGTTATAGAGGAATTAAAAGCAATCGATTTGTTTGACATGACACCGATGGATGCAATGAATGAATTATATCGCTTACAGAAAATGATTAAAAAATAATGTAGAAAGGATTGTTTGCATGAAGATCATACAAATGCCAGAGGCACTTGCAAATAAGATAGCTGCTGGCGAAGTTGTGGAACGACCTGCTTCTGTAGTGAAAGAACTGGTTGAGAACAGTATTGATGCAAACAGTACATGGATTAAAATTGAGATTATGGAGGCAGGGCTTCAAGAAATAAAAGTAACGGATAATGGTGAAGGGATGACTGAAGCCGATTGTGAAAGAGCATTTCTTCGTCATGCAACGAGTAAAATAAAAAATGAAACAGATCTATTCCACGTGAAAACATTGGGGTTCCGCGGGGAGGCTCTTGCTAGTATTGCTTCTGTTAGTAAACTAACCGTTCAAACTTCCACAGGAGATGAAGCGGGTACTTTGTTAGTTTTAGATGGTGGGAAGGTAGCGGAGAAAAAGAAAACAGCGGCGAGAAAGGGTTCAGAAATAACAGTAAGTGATTTATTTTTTAATACTCCAGCTAGATTAAAATATATGAAGACGATTCACACAGAGTTAGGGCATATAACGGATTTGCTTAACCGCTTGGCATTATCCCACCCGGAGGTTCGCTTTGAAGTAACACATAATGGAAAGGGTTTGTTTAAGACAGCAGGTACAGGAGACTTGTTACAGGTAATATCCCAAGTTTATGGTATGAATGTAGCGAAGCAAATGCTCTATGTAAATCATAAAACATTAGATTTCTCTATTGAAGGATATATAGCTAAACCTGAAGTAACAAGGGCATCTCGAAATTATATGTCCACCATCATTAATGGTAGGTATATCAGAAGCATTCCGTTAAATCAGGCTATTCTTAGAGCTTATCATACGTTATTGCCGATTGGCAGATCACCAATTGTTGTCCTAACCATTCAAATGGACCCTATATTAGTCGATGTAAACGTACACCCGACAAAATTGGAGGTTCGCTTTAGTAAGGACAAAGAATTATTTACTGCCATTGAAAACACGATAAAAAGTAAGTTTAAAGATATTACCTTAATTCCTGAAATCCAACAAAAGCCGATCGTACGAGAAAAAACAGTACAGGATTCTTTATCGTTTAATGACCAAATTGAAAAGCCGCGTAAGCAAGCTTGGAGTAATGAAAAAATTTACGAAGGTCAGCAACCTATTCATCAAGTATCTACTCCTGAAGCGGAACAAGAAACGGAAGACTTGCAACCTGATTTGCAAATAGAACAGGTTACATCGAAAGCGGAGAATAGTGCAGAGAAGTCGCCAACAGTTCCAGAAGTAGAAGACAGGCTTGAAGCTACTCAACATATTCGACGTGTACCAGTTATGTATCCGATTGGCCAGCTACAAGGCACATATATCTTAGCCCAAAATGAAAATGGATTGTACATGGTCGATCAGCATGCAGCGCAAGAGAGAGTAAAGTATGAGTTTTTTAAACGCAAGCTTGGAAAGCCGATAAACGAATCTCAAGAGCTTCTGATACCATTAACCTTTGATTTTTCGAAGGAAGAGTCGATTTGGATTGAACAATATAAGGAAGAATTAAAACAAGCAGGGCTGTTTTTTGAGTCTTTTGGTCATCAAACATATATTATTCGTTCACATCCAGTTTGGTTTCCGAATGGGTTTGAAGAAGAAGTTATTCGTGAAATGGTTGATCAAATAATGAATGAAGAAAAAGTAAATGTCGAAAAGATACGGGAAGATGCTGCTATTTTAATGTCGTGCAAGCGTTCCATAAAAGCTAATCACTATCTAAATCAAGATGAGATGTATCATTTGCTTGAGGATTTACGTAATACGGAGGATCCGTTTACATGTCCACATGGAAGACCTATTATCGTACATTTTTCCACCTATGAATTAGAAAAAATGTTCAAACGTGTCATGTAATATGTATAAAGATAACCACACCTCGCTCATACTAAAAAAAATAAGAGAGGTGTGTGTATTATGGAAAATCAAAAGCTCATACAGTTTCTTAATCAATTGCTTTCTAATTATTTTGTTTTATATGTAAAATTACATCGATACCATTGGTTTGTTCAAGGAAGGCATTTCTTTCAACTACATGCACAGTTTGAAGAAATGTATGAGGATGTTGCGCAAGATTTAGATAAGATAGCAGAGCGAATTCTTATGATTGAAGGAAAGCCCTTAGCAACAATGATGAAGTATGTGAAGGAAGCGACGCTAGAAGAGGCGAATGCAGACGACAAAGAAAATGAAATGATGGAGCAGTTGATTCATGATTTTCAGCAATTGATAGCTGAAATTCGCAAAGAGGGGTTAATAGAGGCTAGAGATCACGAGGATGCACCAACAGAGGATCTGTTGATTTCAATACAAGCCAAATTAGAAAAATACATTTGGATGTCAAAAGCTTACATAGCTTATGAATAAAGATATACAATTAGGGGAATACTAATGAAAAAAAAGGTTATTGCAATTGTTGGACCTACAGCAGTAGGTAAAACAAAATTAAGTATTTCAATTGCAAAAGAATATCACGGGGCAATCATCAGCGGTGACTCCATGCAGGTTTATCAAGGGATGGATATTGGGACGGCAAAAATAACGGCGGAAGAGATGCAAGGGATTCCGCATTATATGATTGATATAAAAAATCCAGATGAAGCATTTTCAGCCGCTGACTTTAAGAAACATGTTAACATGTATATTGAAACGATCACAGCGGATGGTATGCTGCCAATTATAGTTGGTGGGAGCGGCTTATATATTCAAGCAGCATTGTATAACTATAACTTTCCATCACATAAAAAAGATGAAACAGTTACGAAAAGGCTGGAAAACGAATTACATACGAAGGGAATTGACCCTTTATATGCACGTTTAAAGAAAATCGATCCAAAACAAGCAACCAAAATTCATCCCAATAATCATCGACGCGTGATACGTGCACTTGAAATCTATGAAACAACAGGAACTACAATGTCTGAATATCAAGAACTACAGGAGTTAGACTCACCTTATGATATAAAGTTAATTGGACTGGAAATGGAAAGAGAAACGCTGTATACCCGTATTAATCAACGTGTTGATTCAATGATAGAACAAGGGTTACTAGAAGAAGTTAATCGCTTATATATACAGGGCTATGGAGATACACAAGCCATGCGGGCGATCGGTTATAAAGAATTTATTCCTTATCTCCGCGGAGAACAATCATTGGAAGATGCTATTTGTTTATTGAAACGAAATTCTCGAAGATATGCGAAACGGCAATATACATGGTTTAGAAATAAAATGAATGTTACATGGTATTCGTTATCTTCTGACACAATTAATGAAAAATTTAGAAATATTTTAGATGATCTTGCAGGATTCTTAAAAGATAGGTAGAAAATATTATATATAGACAGAAATGAGGAGGAAGTATTATGGCGCAAACCGTGAATATTCAAGACCAATATTTAAATCAGCTGAGGAAAAATCATATTTCGGTTACTGTATTTTTGACAAATGGTTTTCAATTGCGAGGAATCATAAAAGCGTTTGATAATTTTACAGTTTTAATGGAAACAGACGGTAAGCAGCAATTAATTTTCAAACACGCTATTTCTACCTTTTCCCCAGTTAAAAATGTTGAATTGGACAAGGAATAACAATACAAACTGGGATGTCACATAAGGTACATTAAAATACAACGACTGGAATTTATAAGGGGCTACTGAAGGAAGAGTGTTCGTTTGAAACCTGCATGGAGTAGGCTTGCTCGTGTGTGGTAGGTAGTCGTGAATGGCGTATTTTCTAGTTGTATAGATAGGGAGCTATCTCTTGGGATAGCTCCCTATCGTTTATTGATGAGACATAGTGGTAAGAGCTGGGGAAAAGAATATCGGTATCGATGCAATTGCTACATTTTTAAAGACAATCTGAGAAAGTTGAAATACGAATCGTTAACATGAGAAATATAAACAAATCAGTTTTTCTTAAAACTTTCCAACTCAAGGATTTGGTTTCAAAGTTTACTAAATTTACTCTTATATTCATAAATGCTACTATAATCAAAACAATCCTTTTTTCCAACATTTTCTATTGGTTGAATATTTTATTCGATTAAAAGCAGTCCTTTTTATGGGCAAATGTCACACCTTTTTCATATGTGCGTATACTAGAATGACTGAGGGGTGATGACATGGAAACACAAATGATTAGGAATAAAAACGGGCAAGTAAATATCATTTTACAAGAAAGAAAGTCTGCAGTATCAACGAAACGTAATTTAGAAAAAGGATTCAAAAACAATCCTTTTAAACATATTGATCAGGCATTTTCATCATTTGTGGGTATGAATGAATTAAAAGAACGAATCAAAGAAATCTATGCCACTGTTGTTATCAATGAAAAGAGAAGGGAGCTTGGCTTACAAGATACAAAGCAAGTTCTGCATATGCTATTTAAAGGAAACCCCGGTACAGGAAAAACAACCGTAGCTAGAAAGCTAGCTAAGTTGTATTTTGAAATGAATTTATTAACAAAAGGACATTGTATAGAGGCTGAAAGAGCGGATCTAGTAGGGGAATATATTGGGCAAACTGCACAAAAAACGCGATCCATTATCCAAAAAGCGCAAGGCGGAGTTTTGTTTATTGATGAGGCGTATTCGCTGGCAAGAGGTGGGGAGAAGGATTTCGGAAAGGAAGCAATTGATACATTAGTAAAACACATGGAGGATAATCAGCATGATTTTGTCTTGATATTAGCAGGTTACCCATATGAGATGGAGCGTTTTCTAACTCTAAATCCTGGCTTACAATCAAGGTTTCCCTTTATTTTAGATTTTAAGAATTATGAAGCAGGTCAGTTGCTGTCTATTGCGAAGCGTATGGCTGTTGAACGAGATTACCAATTGACAAGGGAAGCTGAATTAGAATTAAAGGCTCATTTATATATGAAAACGAAAGAATACAATAGAAACTTTGCCAATGCTAGATATGTTCGAAATGTGATTGAAAATTCGATTCGGATGCATGCAATGCGGTTATTGGCAAATGAACACTTTACAGCCGATGATTTGATTCATTTAACTGCTAAAGATTTACAAATTAACGCCATGTAATTTTGTTATTATAGAATTGTTTGGTAAGATAGAAAAGGTGAACAGCCACTAAAATATCTAACAAAGAAGCTGAAAGGAAAGAGGTTCTGTTTGTGGCAGATGAAAAAATCGTAGTAATTGCTGTAAAAAAGCCAAATCAAGATGAAGAGCGGTTCGCCTCTTCGCTTCAAGAACTCACATCTTTAAGCCATACTGCTGGTGGAGATGTAAAACAAATTATGACGCAAAAGCGGGATCGAATCCACCCTGCTACATATATTGGATCTGGAAAGATAAAGGAAATTCGTTCGATAATTGATGAACTAGATATCGATTTAGTTATATCAAATGATGAGCTGTCTGCTGGCCAATTAAGAAATTTGGCGAGCTTATTAGGTGTTCGAATTATCGATCGAAGCCAATTAATTTTGGACATTTTTGCTATGCGAGCAAGAACAAAAGAAGGGAAACTGCAGGTAGAGCTTGCACAGCTAGAATATGCGCTACCGAGACTCCGAGGTCAAGGAGTTGAAATGTCTAGACTAGGTGCAGGTATTGGAACTAGAGGTCCTGGTGAAACAAAATTAGAGACGGATCAGCGCCATATACGCCAGCGGATTTATGATATTAAAAAGCGTTTAGAAACGGTCGTAAAGCAGCGTGAACAATATCGGAAGCGGAGGAAAACTAAGGATGTCTTTCAAATAGCCATTGTTGGTTATACAAACGCTGGAAAATCCACTTTGTTTAATCGATTAACACATAGTAATTCTTTAGAAGAAGATCAATTGTTTGCAACGTTAGATCCGCTAACGCGGAAAATCCAATTACCTGCAGGGCTACAAGTGCTTATAACGGATACCGTCGGCTTTCTACAAGATTTGCCAACAGCTTTAATTGCAGCATTCAAATCTACGCTAGAGGAAGTAACTGAAGCGGACTTCTTATTACATGTTGTAGATGGCTCTCATCCGGATCAGGATCAACAACAGGATACCGTTATGCAATTGCTTAAAGAATTAAATGCACAATCGATTCCAATGCTAACGGTTTATAATAAAAAGGATTTACTTAAGCAGGATGTTATTCCAATCAATCAGCCGCATCTTGTTATAAGTGCATATGAGTCATCAGATGTCGTTCGATTAGTATCAACTATCGAACGTTTATTGAAGGAAGCGTGGCAGCGGTATAACGTAAAGTTAGATCCTGATCAAGGTAAGCTTATCCATCAATTAGAAAAAGAAACCATTGTAGAACATAAAATATTCGATGAAATGACAAATATATTTCAAGTTTATGGATATATGCGTCATGATCATCCATTAAATCGTATATTAGAGGAGTAAAGACAGCAAATGATTGAACAGTTAATTAAACAGGCAGAATTTGACTGTGCAGAGCAGCATAGAAATGTTAGTCATATCGTAGAAACGAATCAAAAAAGAGTTTTAGATGCATTTAGAAAATATCGAGTAAGTGATTCACATTTTAATTCAACCAGCGGTTATGGATATGATGATTTAGGTAGGGAAGTTTTAGAGCGGATCTATGCTGATGTTTTTGGTGGAGAAGATGCACTCGTCAGACCACAAATTGTATCAGGGACCCATGCCATTACGACTACACTATTTGGGATGCTGCGACCAGGCGATGAAATATTATACATAACTGGGAAGCCATATGATACGTTAGAAGAAGTAATTGGTATAAGAGGTACAAATACTGGTTCTCTCCGTGATTTTCATATTTCCTATAATAAAGTGGATCTAATGAGTAACGGTAGTATTGACTTTGTTGGGGTAAGGGAGGCTATGATTTCAAATCCAAAAGTAATTGGCATTCAACGATCAAAAGGCTATGATGATCGCCCGTCCTTTACCCTTACTCAGATTAGTGAGATGATTCATTTTATAAAAGAAATTGATTCGGATGCTATCGTATTTGTGGACAACTGTTATGGGGAATTTGTTGAAGAGAAAGAACCACTTCATGTTGGTGCAGATATTATTGCCGGCTCACTTATTAAAAATCCTGGAGGTGGTTTAGCTAGAGCAGGGGGATATATTGCTGGTAGAAGTGATCTAATCCAGCAATGCGCTAATCGTTTAACCGCACCAGGGTTAGGTAAAGAAACAGGAGCTACATTGGATACATTACATGAAATGTATCAAGGTTTTTTCCTTGCGCCACATGTTGTTGGTGAAGCATTAAAGGGGGCTATTTTTACTTCACGGATCATGGAGCTTGCTGGATATAATACATCACCAAGCTTCCAAGCGAAACGAACAGATTTAATTCAATCGGTTACCTTTCAGGATAGAGAGCAAATGATTACCTTCTGTCAGGCAATTCAAGAAAATTCGCCGGTTAATTCCTATGTAAAGCCTTACCCAAGTGAAATGCCAGGCTATGAAGATGAGGTCATTATGGCAGCCGGAACATTTATACAGGGAGCCAGTATTGAATTATCAGCGGATGGACCACTACGCCCACCTTATATTGCATTTGTGCAGGGTGGTTTAACCTATGCACACGTTAAAATAGCACTCGTTGAATCGTTAAAAAAATTAAAAAGTGATGATTATAATCCTATAAAGTAGGGTATATCCATGGCAAAGGGCGTTATGTTTTAAACGCCTTTTTTATGTTAGAAAACCTAACATATTATTGACATGTTATTTTACATAACATATAATAAAATAGTATTAATGATGAGGGGGTCATGAATTGAATGATCAGGATCGTCGTTCCATGCCCTTATTTGGAATTGGCATTGTTATTAAATTGACAGAATTAACAGCAAGACAAATAAGATATTATGAAGAACATGAATTAATTCACCCAGAAAGAACAAGTGGTAATCAGCGATTATTTTCTTTTCATGATGTAGATAGGTTATTAGAAATAAAAGATTTATTGGATAAAGGCTTAAATATCGCTGGTATCAAGCTGCTATTGAGTGAAGGACAAGAAAAGAAAGAAGTAGGCAAAAAATCGTCTGAATCATCAGATTTAAGCGAGAAAGATCTCCGCAGAATTTTAAGAAACGAGTTAAAAGAACCTGGCAGACACGGAAAAGCAAATTTACGGCAAGGAGAGCTGTCACGATTTTTTACCAATCATCCATAAGGTTTAGGAAAACAAGTGTGTTAACAGTATGTTATAGAACTGTTTTTCTATTCAAATAAAAAATATAGTTCATAGGAGGAGAAAGAATGGGAAAAAGCTTTACTAGGGAAGAGATTCTAAAGCAAATTAAAGAGGAAAACGTTCGTTTTATTCGTTTACAATTTACGGATATGCTTGGAACAATTAAAAATGTGGAAATCCCACTAAGTCAGCTAGACAAGGCACTTGATAATAAAATGATGTTTGACGGGTCTTCAATTGAGGGATTTGTTCGAATTGAAGAGTCAGATATGTATTTATATCCGGACTTAGATACATTTGTTGTGTTCCCGTGGACTTCTGAAAAAGGGAAAGTAGCACGTTTTATTTGTGATATTTATAAGACAGATGGTACTCCTTTTGAAGGCGATCCAAGATATAATCTAAAGAGAAACCTGAAGAAAATGGAAGAACTTGGATTTGATGCATTTAATATCGGTACGGAACCGGAATTCTTCTTATTCAAATTGGATGAAAAAGGCGAACCTTCTCTAGAATTAAATGACCATGGTGGATATTTTGATTTGGCACCTACTGATTTAGGTGAAAATTGTCGAAGAGATATCGTGCTTGAGTTAGAAGAGATGGGCTTTGAGATTGAAGCTTCCCACCATGAAGTTGCCCCCGGCCAACACGAAATAGATTTCAAATATTCTGATGCTGTAAAACATGCAGATGATATTCAAACATTTAAGTTAGTGGTGAAAACCATTGCTAGAAAGCATAATCTACATGCGACATTCATGCCTAAACCGTTATTCGGTGTAAACGGATCCGGAATGCATGTAAATATGTCACTTTTCAAAAATGGTGAAAATGCATTCTATGACAAAAATGGCGATATGGAGTTAAGTGAGACTGCATATCAATTTATTGCAGGTGTTATTAAGCATGCTAATAGCTTTACGGCTGTTACCAATCCAACAGTAAACTCTTATAAACGACTAGTTCCTGGCTATGAAGCTCCTAGCTATATTGCTTGGTCTGGCTCTAATCGAAGCTGTCTAATGCGTATTCCAAACTCTCGAGGAATTAGCACACGTGTTGAAGCTCGCAGTGTAGATCCATCTGCAAATCCTTATCTAGCTCTATCTTCTTTATTGGCAGCTGGATTAGATGGTATTGAAAAATCAATGACACCACCTGCAGCAGTAGATCGTAATATTTATGTTATGACGAAGGAAGAGCGTGAAGAAAATGGAATTCAAGATTTACCAAGCACACTTGCAGGTGCTTTAGAAGAATTGAAGAAAAACCAAGTAATTGTTAACTCTCTAGGTGAACATCTTTTCGAACATTTTGTAGAAGCAAAAGAAATCGAATGGGATATGTTCAAAACACAAGTGCATCCTTGGGAACGTGAACAATACTTGAGCACGTATTAAGATTGATTAACTCCTTAGCACATAATGTGTTGAGGAGTTTTTTAAAACGGTTTTTAATCGTTCATATTTTACCTTACTCACAAACGCCCCACTTTTATTTTGAAAATTATGTATTGATTTCATTGAAATAAGACTCATATTGATTGTTCATCTAGCTTTTTGGAAATATGAGAAGAGACATCTGCAGTAATTTGATAGCTGCCATTGCCTAGTCTTTCTAGCTTCCATAAGTAAAACAATGTGCGTGTATCTGAGAGAATGAATAGGAAAATTAGGCGATCTAGCTTGGCTTAATATTTTTCTTAAAGAGTGAATTCACAGGCATATGATCACCATTATTTCTGGAAAGCACTAAATGCAAATGAAATGGCGTTTTATTTCAATTCCGCTTTTACGATAGGTTCATATTTACTTAATATCTCAAATGTAGTTTCTGATGTAGAAATAATTTGATGTTCGATATTGTCAATGTCAGTTCCTGGTCCGGGTAAATTATCAAACCATTTTATAAATTCGGATTTTGTTGTTTTATATAGATACCAATTTTGCTTGTTATCTCCAAAATAGTCTTCCCTAGCTATACTGGCTGCTTCTAATAAATAGCTCGCTTTCATTTCATCTATAAGACGAATTGCAAGTACAAAATTCCCGAATTCTGATTGATCATATATAATAGTGAATTTCATAATTATGAGCCTTTGCGGCTCAATGGGTTTAAGACATAAAAAATGGAGTACCTCCCCAAGTCTAGTATAATGGTAAGTGACCAAACTAACCAAAAGACTGGAGGGACTCCCTATGTCTATTATACGACAAGAGAGCTTATTTGACATCTATGACTTATTGGAAATGGAACCTACCCAACGTTATGAAGCAATCATTTCAGAAATAGATGTGGACGCAATCTTATATCAAGTGAACAAGAAATCAAGGCTTGGAGCACCGGTCAAGCTCAACTATGCCGCAATGATTATCTCATTATGCGTTCGTATAATTGAACGTATTCCAACAATTAAAGACTTGATTAAACGTCTGAAAGACGACCCACTGTTCAAATGGAACTGCGGATTTCTTGTATCTGATGAGACTCCTTCGGAGGCTGCTTATTCTCGATTGATCACTAAACTCAGTGATTCTAATACACTTGAATTAGCACAAGAGACAGTTTTATTTCAAGCGATTACAGAAGGTTTCATTATCGATGATACCGTTGCAATCGATGCAACTCATTTTGAAGCACGTGATCAAGCTCCAGCTAAAGAAGAAAAAACAAAGACAGAACCGAAAAAACGTGGTCGTAAATCAAAGGCAGAACGAGAACAATGGTTGGAAGAACAAGCTAAAAAGGAAGCAAGCCTTCCACTTTACGAAAAAAAGATTGAAGCTCAGTTACCTGTACCACTAACAGAACTGAGGAACGAAGTTCCTCAAGATCCGAAATGGGGCATAAAGAAAAACAGTGAAGGTAAACATGTGTTCTGGTATGGCTATAAAGGACATCTAGCAGTTGGCACATCAAGTCAATACATTTTGCAGTCTTTGTTTTCTTCAGGCAGTTTAAATGATGGAAAAGCAGCCATTCCTTTATTGAAGGGCATTCATGAACGTCTATCTCTTTCATCTTTACGTTATCAAACAATGGATGCTGGTTATGATTATGATCCTATTTATGTCCAAGTAAACCGTATGGGGCAACAATCAGTAATAGCTTACAATAAGCGAAATGAATCTGATCCCATTGGATTCGATAAACACTTTGCACCTACCTGTTTTCGAGAACATTCTTATCGTTATGATAGCTTTGATACCAAATATGAAACCTTGAAATACACACGACCAAAGGAATGTAAGGATTGTCCGCTAGCAACCGAAGGTCTATGTCAAAAGATTTACAAGGTGAAAATAACTACCAACCTTCGAAGATATACAGCACCTGCACGAGGGTCAAAAGCATGGAAATCCATTTTTAAACGGCGTACTGCTGTAGAACGTGTGAATGCTTATCTCAAGGAATATTATCAACTAGACAATATCCGTTACCGTACTGGAAAACGAGCGAAGGTTCATTTTGACATCGTAACGCTTATTTATAATGCATCAAAACTAGCCAGTGATCGTATTAATTCAATGCTTCATCAAAATATAGCTGCTTAGATTAATTTTAAAAAATATTTTTGAGAATTCTGCAGCTCTTTGATTTTATTAAAAAAGTAATTATGAAATTGAGTCATAAAGCTAAATATTCTATTTTCATTTTCAACTTTTATAACCAATCCTTTGGGTGATTCAGATAAAGAAATTTTATCTAAGAATTCTCCATGTTCATATTCCTTTGGATGCCAAATATTAATTAGTTATCACCTCTCTTTGGGTAACGGAATTTGTTTTTACAAAAATTTATTGTCGGTTCTTTACCACTACGGCTTTTATAGTAACTTACTGCCCTTTTATGATTAAATTATATTTCTATAAAAGTTCTCAAATTCCTGCCAATCTATTTAAAGAATAAAATTTTTAAAGAATATAACGTCATATCAAACAAACTAAAACACCCCTCACAGCAGGAGCTTTTACATTATATACATAAAGGTATTAGTGTGCAAAAACTAAGGATCAGCGAGGATTTTCATTTTCTAGTCTTCTTAACTGATCCACGAAACCATCCTTCAATTCAAAATTCGTTTCATAATTTACTTCTCCATAACAATCTTAGTCATTTCTCTTTCATAAAATCACCTATCGAGAACGTTCTTATCGTTTATTTCATATTCATAAAATTCCTCTTTTATTTTTTATAGTCAATGCATAAATTGGTGCAAGTATATGCATTCTATATATCAAATATTTAGAAAAGGATGTTGTTTTACTAATGATTCAAATCACTTTTTGGGCTGTTTTTATTTTGCCATTCATATCTTTATTTTTTTAGATCGTTCTGTTATTCGAAGATATATATCAGTCGCGCTTTTTGTAACAGTCATAAATGTTATTTTGTATGAGATTGCCTGACACAAAACTGGTGGAAATACGATAAATCCCTTTTTTCTTGGGATAAAATAACACCTGCTCCTTTAGTGTTCAGCGCATATTGGGTTGCAACCATATGGATCTTTCATTTTACTTTTCGGAAGTTTTGGGTATATTTTGTAACTAATTTAATTTTGGATGGGATGTTTGTATATGCTTTAGTTCCATGGATGAGGGAAGTTGAAATTGTTACAGGGAACTTGTCAGAAATCCTAATGTTATTAATAATGACAATAGTTGCCAATGTCATTTATGTTTATCAAATGTGGTATGAAAAGCAGGAAGGAAACTAATGGTTTGGAAAAATTTAAACATACATAAAAACATCTTCTTATAATTACTGTCGAGAGAAGTTAAAAGAAGGTGGCATTGTATTGAAATAAAACACATTAAAGTAGCCGGACCATATTTACTTATAAAAAGCATTATTGATGTGCGGATAGATTAAAAGGAACAACACTAAGTTCTCTAGGAAATTTTGAGTAAGTCTGTTCATCCTTCTAATTAATCATATGCACTTGCTGTTTTTTTAAAAATTTTCTGATTGAATCATTTTAGTTACACTTCTTTGTCTAGAGCCTTGATACTGAATCCTGTACCGTTGGGTTGAATCCTTTAACAATTAACCATATAGCCAAAACCAGTTGATGAAAGGCTATTGGAATGTTTAGTATCATGTAGGTTGCATCCAAACCGATGAAGTAAATCATAAATAATAAGCTTGCCAATATGGACAATGTAGATCCAATAATACCCCAAACTGACAACCAACGTGGAACAAGTTTTGTTTGGCAAAATATGCAGTTAAATAAGAGCATAGCCAAAGCAAAAGCCAGGGTCGTTGCCACATGGTTCACCAAATCACGTCCTGTCTCAATTCACCTAAGAACTGAAAATACGATATATCCATTGCTCCAACTTTTGTAAATTCATGGCTTAATGTCAATAGTAACAGAAGAATGAATACACCAATTATAATGAACACACCCGCAATAATGCCAAAGGCTACAGACCCAAGAGCCAAACCTTTATTATGCTTACTTAGTATCGGATACATTAAAATAGGAATACCAACGTATGCAACAATCATTAACAACTGGAAAAACCCTCCTATTAGTACTTGGTTTTTATATGTAAAAGCATTGACAATGTAGTTTGCTTCATCTATAACAGGAACAACACTAAATATACCTACAACCATCCCGGCTATTAATAACATTCCAGTAATTAGCGCAGAACTTGTACTCTTACTCAACATTTAACCTCCCAATACCTACTTTTTATAAAAATTTAACAGAATAGGGGTTTATGAGGCCACTGAAAAAGTCCAAAAAAGATATGATTTCCATTTTATTATGGGATTCATATCTTTTTTTAGTTACAATAAAAGTACTAAGATGGAGCGGGTGGATACAATGATACAAAAACAACAATCAATAATATTAAGTGCATATTCGGAAATTTATGATCTGGTTGTACCTAAGGATAATGTTTTACGAAAGCTTAATGAGTTAGTAGATTTTTCTTTTATATATGATGAATTAAACGATAAATACTGTCATACAACTGGTAGGAATGCCATTGATCCAATCCGTATGTTTAAATATTTACTTCTAAAAACAATCTATGATTTATCTGATGTGGACATTGTAGAGCGTTCCAAATATGACATGTCCTTTAAATATTTTCTTGGTATGGCTCCAGAAGAATTCGTGATGGAGCCAAGTTCTCTAACCAAGTTCCGTAAATTACGTTTAAAAGACAAAAATTTATTGAATGAATCAATTTCATAATTGCTGTTTTTAAAAATGCATAGAGTTGTTCCTTGATGATTTTCAAGTTTTTTTAATAAAGATCAATTTTATTTATGCAGCTTTTAGCGTCTTATATTTCATTTCTAGTCTAATCCGATCCGCGGCTAATCTTGAGGCATTATAAACAAGCGTCACCAAATGGAAGTGAAGACTTGATTTTTTCCCGGTTCGGTGACGGACATTATTCAGTCCAAAGAATTCTTTCAAATAGGCATTAACACGTTCGACAGCGGTACGTTCTTTGTACAGTTCATCCCATTTTTTCGATCCCCTTGCGGGATTGGTGTACTTTCGGATATCTGTAGATTGTTTGATTTTAAAAGTCTTTTGACAAAGTGAGTCGTGTTGTAATGGGCACGTTGCACATTCCTTCGGACGTGTATATTTCAATGTCTTGTATTTTGGATCGAAGCTGTCGTAGCGATAGGAATGCTCTAGGACACAAGTCGGTGCGAAGTACTCGTCATAACCAACCGTCTCTCCTTCGTTACGTCGGTTATATGGAATGACAGCTTGTAGATCCTGATCGATTAATTGTTGATAGATTGGTTCATAATCGTAACCGGCATCGAAAAGGCCAGCAGTAAATAAAGACGGAAGATCGCGATCAATTTTCTTTAATAAAGGGATGGCTGCCTTTCCATCATTGAGGCTACCGGACGTCATCATCCCCGCAAGAATGTACTGGCTTTTTGTGCTAACGGCTAAGTGACCTTTGTAGCCAAACCAGAAGATGTTTTTTCCATCACTGTTTTTCTTGACTCCCCATTTTGGTTCGATGGGGGCTTCATTCAACAACACTTCCACTGATTCAGAAAGCTGATGAACAATTTCTTTTTCATAAATCGGACGCGCTTCTTCCTCGGCCTGTTTTTCTTTGAGCCATTGTTCACGCTCAGCTTTTGGTTTGCGTCCGCGCTTTTTCGGTGTTGTCCTTTCTTTCTTATCGGATGTATGAGCGCGATCTCTTGCCTCGAAATGAGTAGCGTCAATAGCGATGTTTTCTTCGCCGATATGCCCTTCATCGATGGCAAGAAAAATAAGCTCATCATGGATATGTTCCATCTCATCTGATTCACTGATGATAGTAACCATTCTTGAATAAGAAGCTTCAGATGGAATTTGGTCAGAGTGAAGAAATCCACAGTCATATCGAAAAATAGGATCACGTTTTAAACGCCTAATCAGGTCTTTGATTGTTACAATTCGCTCCACCACACGAGCGATTAATGAGTAGATCATGGCACCGTAATTCAGTTCTCTTGGGGCACCAACTTTATTAGGTTTATCAAATAAATTCAAGATAGGATCCAAATTGATTGTTGAAAAAACAGCTTCAAAATGATGGGTAGGTTCCATCTCATATAATTCGTGTATGTCAAACAAGCTTTGTTGTCGTATAATAGACATAGGGGGCATCTCACCTCTCTGTTTATGTTTGTGTGGTAACTAACATTATACAGGATTTGGGGAGGTGCTCTAATTTTTATGTCTTTAAAGTCTTGAGCCCCAAGGGCTCTATATTATGAAATTAACTCATATTTTTAATAGAAATTATATTACTATTGATGTTACTTGTAACAACGAATGTCTATGTGGCTTTTGCATTTGGTGTCTTATGGGGGATAGCAAATGGATTAGAACGAATTGGATTAAATATAATTTGGCCAAATTATTTCGGGCGTAAATATATAGGTAGTATTAATGGAGTAGGCGTAACGATGGGGGTATTAGGATCAGCCTTTGGACCACTACCTTTTGGGGTAGGCTTTGATATTTTCCATAGCTACACTCCTGTACTGTTAGCTACTTTATTATTTCCTTTAATCGGATTGTTCTGTGCTCTGATTGCAAAAAAACCAGAGAAATCTCAACTAGCTAATGGCTAAAATAAAAGACCCTAGGCTTATCGTTTTAGGGTCTTTTTATATTAGATTCTTTCTCCGTTTTTTAATCTTTCGATGAATTCATTTAAATCTTCTTTTTTTACTCTCCAATGTCTTCCGATTTTAAAACCAGGGATTTTTCCTTCTTGAACTAATTTATATGTTGTCATCTCACTTAATTGTAAGTATTCTGCAACCTGTGCAACGGTCATAATCTCATGAGTCATTACAATGCCTCCAAACATTTTTCCTTGTAACTAATCATACCATAATTAATTGTTTTAAAAAAAACAACTTAAATAATTATATATGGTTATAGATAATTATATTAAATATAACTATTTTATAATTAATTGGATATAGAAGTTATCTAAAGTAAATTGGAGAAATTTGAAGTAATAATAAAATGGATGCGTTTTCTTGGGATTTTGCTGTTTATAATATATATGGTATGATTCGTTCTGTTCTATGAAATAATCCTTGAACTATTAGTCTATTAATATATATATAATAACAACAAAGAGGAGCTGAAAAATGAATATTTTAAAGATACAACAAGAATGGTTTGGAAATGTAAAAGGAGATATCTTATCCGGAATCGTTGTCGCATTAGCTTTAATTCCAGAAGCAATCGCTTTTTCTATTATTGCTGGTGTTGATCCGATGGTAGGTCTTTATGCTTCTTTCTCTATAGCATTAGTGATTGCCTTTGTCGGTGGTAGACCTGGGATGATATCCGGAGCTACTGGAGCAATGGCACTACTCATGGTTAATTTAGTTGCAGAGCATGGGTTACAGTATTTGTTAGCTGCGACTATTCTAACAGGAATAATTCAAATATTATTTGGCATATTAAAGTTGGCTAGAATGATGAAGTTTGTTCCACGATCTGTAATGATTGGATTTGTAAATGCATTAGCTATCATGATTTTTACTTCACAGTTACAGCATTTTGTTGGTGAAACATGGATTATGTATGCACTTGTAGCATTAACATTAGCCATTATTTATTTATTACCTAGATTTACAAAAGCTATTCCATCAACCTTAGTAGCAATTGTTGTTGTTACGGCGATTGTCATAATAGGTAATATAAATGTTGGAACAGTAGGTGATATGGGAATAATAACACAACAATTACCAGTATTTTTAATCCCAGATATTCCACTAACAATGGAAACACTATTGATTATTCTTCCGTATTCTTTTTCATTAGCAATCGTTGGTTTAGTAGAATCATTATTAACAGCTAATATAGTTGATGATATGACTGATACAGAAAGTAATAAAAATAAAGAAAGTCGTGGACAAGGCATTGCGAATATAGTCACAGGTTTCTTCGGTGGAATGGGTGGATGTGCAATGATAGGACAATCAGTTATAAATGTGAAATCTGGAGGAAGTGGTAGGTTATCTTCACTTGTAGCAGGTGTTGTTTTGATGTCTATGATCATTATACTAGGTGAGGTTGTAGTTCAAATTCCTATGGCTGCCTTAGCGGGAGTTATGATCATGGTTTCTATAAGTACTTTTGATTGGTCTTCTCTTAAAAATCTTGTTAAAATTCCTAAGACCGATTCAGCAGTAATGCTGACTACCATAATAATTGTATTAGCAACACACAATTTGGCTATTGGAGTATTAGCTGGAGTATTATTAAGTGCTATTTTCTTCGCAGCTAAGATTTCTAAAGTTAAAGTAACGGAAGGTCAAGTAGTACAAAATCAGAAAAAAACCTATCGTATTGAAGGACAATTATTCTTTGCATCTGTAAGTGATCTTCCAAGTAAATTCTATTTTGGAGACACTATAACCGAAGTAGAAATAGACTTAACACAGGCCCATCTATGGGATGACTCTGCCATTGGGGCGTTAGATAAAATAGAAGCAAAGTTTGCCCAGAATAATATCAATGTAAATTATATTGGTTTGAATGAGGAAAGTAAGCAACTGAAAAAACGTATTGGTGGTATTTCAAACGCGGCTGGTCACTAAGTCTAATAATATTGTAAGGAGTGAGATGAATTGTTTAAACGAATATTACTGGCAGTAGATGGGTCGGAGCACTCAATACGATCCGCTAGATATGCAATAGAACTTGCTAATAAATTCGAAGGGACTACTGATATTATATATGTAGTTGATGGAAAAACGGCAAAAGAAGATGTTTTACATTCAACCAATAAACTAGAAATCGAAAAGAAAAGAGAAGAAAAACTGAAGCCAATTTTAGATATGTTAGATAAATCAGATATGGATTACAATACAAATGTTCTTCATGGTGATCCAGGACCAGAAATTGTTGAATTTGCAAATGAAAAATCTTATGATTGTGTAGTAATAGGGAGTAGAGGATTGAATGACTTACAGTCTTTTATTTTAGGGAGTGTTAGTCATAAGGTTGCAAAACGTGTAAATTGTCCTGTTCTTATAGTTAAGTAAGGGATGTGGAGTTTATTTCCATATTCTTTTTTTGTAGTATAGGAAATTATAAAATTAGCCCATGCGGATAAATATGAGCGTGTTAGCCATGTCCGGCTCCAGCGCCCAGAAACCAGGCTACTTCACGAATCGCCCCACGATAAGTCATCACGGCTCGCAAGCACACCGTGATTCCTTAATCTCCATTGACTTGTTCCAGTCGCTACGTTTCTAATCGGGCGCTTCCGCTTGTTCAATTATTTTATTTCCGATACAATCTACCTTTTAAAGGGGAATATTTCCCATAAATAACCTTGAACTAGAAAGAAAGTTCATATAATTTCTTCACCGTTCTCTGAGGAGTAAACTAAAAATTATTAACTTTTATATAGATATAGGTGGGTTTTGCCGACGCCTGGCGGCCCAAGGAAAATAATATTATATAGCTGCTCCATCCACGTTAAGTCCTTCAACTGATTTAGTTTCTTTGAACTTAATGATTTCTGTTCTTTTAAATCGTATTCTTCCAGAGTGCTGAAAAACGGGAACGTCGCCCATTTAAACCGTTTCTCTAATAGCTTTTCTTCTCTGCGCTTTTGTTCATAGGTTGCCACATCCAGGAGAAACTGAGTAAAGGATGCGTCCTTTTGCTCAGCTTCTCTTATGAGTGTAGGAAGATGGATAGCTGTTTCGGTTAGGCGGAGGGTTTTCATCAAATCTTGTAATTGATTCAGCTGACTCAATTAGACTCACCCTCCAATATTTCAGTATAGGCATTTACTGTTCTCTTTTGGGCTTCCGTATCCATGAGCCAGCCTGAAATCTTATTTATTGATGATACAGCCCGGGCGTTATCGGTTATTGTATCATCAGCTTGGCGTTGTCGTTTGATGTATGAAACGATATCGCTAAAATCTGTCGCACTATAAAGATTTCTTTTCACACATTCTTTTAGTGCTGCTGATAAGATTGCCCCATTGTTCTCCTTTGTCTGCTTTGAAATAATCTGCAGCTCAAAGAATAGTATTCAAATAGAAATTAAAGCAACTGAGCAGCAATATAATAAAAATAAGGGCGAAATGGAAAAACTTGTACATGATACAATTTATGCGAAGACGCAATTAGATTTAAAAATTGAAGTAACACGGAAGAGCGAATCAGAATTAAGAGATGAGAGCTGGCAGCAGATTTTCACATCCGTTATGGATGAGTCGCATAAAGAATTCAATGAGGTGACCGGATTTGCTTATTCCTTCCATCCAAAACCACTTGAAATCATTTTGAAAACTTCTTTATCACAAGGTAAACAAGATCAAAAGGTAGCTGAAGAAATTGCTAGGTATGCAAAACAAATTGTTAAAGTAAGTAGAAATGAATTATCAATTGAAAAGATTCCTTATAAAATAATAATACGTGATAAGGAACAAGAAAATATGTATGAGATACAAGTGAAATAAGATTAGATAGAGATCGGTACCAAGTTTGGAAAAGAACTGTGACGGCATTGCTGTAAAGTTCCAGATTGTGGAATATGCTATACTAAAACTATTATAGGTGGGGGGTGAAGTGGGAAATCATATATGGCACCCCGAATAAATGACAATTTTCAACAATAGTCTTTTTTCTTATAGCCAGTAACATTTCGTGTAAAGGGGGATTAAAGATGCAAGAGTTACTACAATCATTCTTAGAGGATGAAATTTCTGATCAGGAATTTTATGATGGAATCATTGATTTTGTATATTCCTTCAATATTAGAAGTGGAGAATATGAATGTAATCGATTTGTTATTAAAAAAATGGACCATTTAAACTTTATTATATTTGATGAATATGTAATTGATGACAAAAGAGAAATTCATAATTCCGTATCAATACATAAGAATAAATTCATAAAACTGGTCAATGAATTTGCAAAAAAGCAAGGGATTATAATAAGAAGTTCTTTTTAAGTAATCGAACACGCTTATCTGAAATAAGGAAAAGCGTCATTCTTTTTGAAAAGGTCCAGAATGCTAAACAAACAGGAAGTGTGGTGGTGTACTAAATGCAAAATGTAAGAACTATAACAAGTAATTTACCTGAGCAGTATACATAAATCCTTGGTAGGTGTATATAAACCGATTGAAACCGAAAACTGTAATACTGAATATGGAATAAGTGGTAATTTAGGTTTTAATACATACCTTATTTCAAATGCTACAGCAGCGTTTGGTTTGAAAGACCAAAATGATAGATATTATGATGCAGAAATTATACACAATATATCTCTAGCTACATTGAATGACGAATTTGCCATACGCTATGATAGCCACCTATAGGCAACAAGAATTTTGGATGCTTGAACTGATCAATGTTTCCTCTAATTCTATAAATAGGTTGGATCCATTCAAAAATTTTAAAGGTTAATGGAAAACTTCTTGAAAAAATGAGAAACTGGCTAATTGATTTAAAAGAAAACTAATAGGTGTGAATTAAATTATGATGATGTTAGGACTTTGTTTAAGCATACGCTTGAATGTATAACTGATACAAATTCGCGGAATGCGGATGTTTTAACGATATCTTTATGATTAATAAACCTTGTTGTAATCGTCCCGTATTCTGCTGGTAGTGTAAAACGTGTGATATCTCCATCCTTGTCAAGCTTGTCAGCTACTGGCTTTGTTAGAAGCGAAATGCCTAATCCGGCTTTGACACAGCCTATTACACCATCCAAGGTGTTTAATTCCATCATCTTGGTTGGCCTAATTCCTTTTGAATCCAGCCAGTTTTCCAATATATCTCTGTAAAAACATCCCGACTTAAACACAATGAATGTTTGATTGTTTAGTTGGTCAAAATCTATGCTAGTGAGGATATTTTTCTTTGAAACCAAAACCAACTCTTCTTCAACAACCTCAATTTTCTCCAACTCTGGATGATTAACTTCCCCTGCTACAAAGGCTCCTTCAATTTCGCGTTTCAAAGTTGCTTTTATTAGATCTGCTGTGGTACCGGTTTGAAGAGACAACTCTACCTGTGGGTATTGTTTATGATAGGAAGACAAAATATTTGGTAACCGAGTAGCTGCTGTTGTTTCCATTGAACCAATGGACAACGTTCCATTCGGCTTATTGCTGCTCTTTAACGTTTTCTCAACATCATTCATTAGACGTAGAACCTTTTCTGCATAAGTAAAAAGAATCTCGCCAGTAGCGGTTAGATTCACACCATGTTTATGACGATAGAATAGTGTGGTCTCATAATTCTTTTCAAGTCGTTTAATTTTTGCAGTCACATTGGATTGAACAAAATTTAGACTCTTGGCCGCTTTCGTAATATTGGCTTCCTTTGCAACTTCCGTGAAAACACGAAGATCTTCCAAATTCATGACTAACATCCCTTTTGATTTCAGATATCAATATTTTTGATGACAAGCAATAAAAAACATCATTTTACGTGTGTTTTTACTCCAATTATAATCAAGATATAGGATTTTGGAAACCCTTTTAATTATTACCATTGTAAGGAGGAATAATGATTTGTGGCATGAGAACGAGATTACTAGGAAACTAGACATTCAATATCCGATTATTCAAGCAGGAATGGCAGGGGGGACTACGACACCGGAACTTATAGCTTCTGTTTCCAATGCTGGGGGACTTGGGACTCTAGGTGCTGGTTATATGAACCCGAAACATATGAAGCAAACCATTCAGAAAATCAAAAAATTAACGAATCGGCCTTTCGGAGTCAATGTCTTTATTCCTGAAACACCGAATGTATCCGAAAAGGAAATTGAAAAAGCCAATGAATTATTGCGTCCCTTTCGCAAAGAATTAAAATTAACGGAACCGAAAGTTACAAAACCGTTGACCCATTTATTTGAAAAGCAAATGGAAATTATTTTAGAAGAACGGGTGCCTGTTTGCAGTTTTACATTCGGCGTTCCTTCTAAAGAAGAAGTTCAACAGTTAAAACAGAAAGGTACTATCGTTATGGGGACAGCAACTACTGTTAAAGAAGCAATGATCAATGAAGAACACGGTATAGATATGGTCGTTATGCAGGGAAGTGAAGCTGGAGGTCATCGTGGAACGTTTTCGGCATCATTTGATAAGGCCATGATTGGAACGATGGCGCTTATTCCGCAAACAGTTGATCATGTCAATATTCCGGTAATTGCCGCAGGAGGCATAATGGACGGGAGAGGTGTTTTGGCTTCTCTTACACTGGGAGCCCAAGCCGTTCAAATGGGAACCGCTTTTGTTACCAGTTTGGAAAGTGGAGCGAATAAGCAACAAATCGAGGCGATTTTGACCAGCACCGAGGAGCATCCAGTCATCACTTCGGCATTTAGTGGTAAACCAGCAAGAGGGATTCAAAATGAATTTATCACGAAAATGGCTCCATATGAACGGTCCCTCCCAGGTTACCCGGTGCAACACACATTGACCAAACAGATTCGAAGTGAGGCAGCCAAACAAAATAGACCGGAATGGGTCCATCTTTGGAGCGGTCAAAGCCCTCGATTAAGCAAACGAAAATCCGCTGCTTCCATAATTGCAGACATCGTTTCTCAAGTTGATGATCTTGTGAAATACAGATAAGGAAAAAGGGGAGATATTGGATGAGAACTGTTTATGCACTAGTAGCTGGAATGGCTTCTTTAATGATTGTTATGGGGATCGGAAGAATTGCTTACACTCCTATTCTTCCCTTTATGCAACACGACGTCCATTTATCCGAAAAGATGGCCGGGTATTTAGCCTCCTCTAATTATCTCGGTTATCTTTTCGGCGCATTGGTTGCCAGCTTTTATAGTTGAAAAAAAGGAAAGGCGTATTATTTAAAGTTCTATCTGGTTATTAACATTATCACGACCATCCTAATGGGGGTAACTTTCAATTCTGTATTTTGGTTGATCTTGAGACTGGTTTCCGGAATAAGCAGTGGACTTGTATTTGTTTTAGCTTCTGGAATTGTGTTAGAAACGCTTGAAGCTCATAAACGTCAATCCTTGTCGGGCATTTTTTATGGTAGTAACGCTTTGTATGGAGCATTCACAGCCCAGATCCTTGGAGTCATACTACCGGTTCTGACGCACAGTGCTGTTGGTGTTTTTCTAGGAGCCTTTTTATTCGGAGGAACATTTATGGGAATTACTACTTTGACTGTATCTAAAGGGGAAAGCTTATCCTTTCAAAATAGCAACAAGACGATTGGATACTTAACAGCTTCATACGGGATCGGACAAATTATAGGTCCCATCATTGCAGGGATGTTGACATACCGTACTAGTGATTATAATGGAGCGCTAATTTTTGCATCAGTGATTTTGTTAGTAGGTATAATTTTATTGTATATTGGTAATTACAAACAGGTTGGACAAAAAGAAGCTTTCAGCTAATGGTTCGTTAATGCAGGGTATGTTGGATTACGATAGGATCCCGTAGGGGCTCTGGTTACCAAAATGATTTGAAAACCAAAAAGTTGAACAGTTTAATAAATGTTATACCGAAAGGACTTACAGTTAATTTTCCTCAATGAGCCATTGAATTGAAAAAGTTTTGAGTATATAGAATCCGATTAAGTAGGTATTTACTAAAGATAACGGCAAATAGATAATGTTGGGCCGCCCGATTAATGTCGTCTTTCGTTTTAGAATTAATCTAAAACTTTTTGCTTCTTATTTTTGATGCAGCTAACAACATTTACAAGTAAATAACGGCTATAAGATTGAGTATGCTTAATGTTAGACTTGATGGATTGGACCAGAAAATCATGCAACTTTTCATAAGTTAAGATTTTTATATTTTGCTATGTTTTTCTTTTCATCATTTTATCTGCTTACCAAAAGGAATATAGCAATGAATATAATACTGATGATTCAATTATTATTTAAATATTAGAAATTATTGATTTAAAACATAAAAGTGGTATACTATATACAGGAGAAATACGGAAGGTGGAATTGGATTTGCCAGCATACTTGTAATGGTTGAGTAACTAAATAGTACATTTCTTTTTTTGAACATGATTGTTCAATCACGGGAGAAGTGTGCCTATTTTTAACCATTACAGGGAACGCAGGATAGTCAGTTGTTTTAATTCCAGCGGGATACCTATAAGGTATTCCGCTTTTTTAAATGGGAAATCTTTCTCCATTCAACCGTTGTTGCGTTCCTCTGAATAATTAGGAGGATCGTGTGTATGAGTTTTCATCATTTATTTACTTATGAGATCATTGCTCTGGAAACACCTTATATAAAAAGAAATTGTAGTAAATGTAAAACGAACACAGAATTTTATTGTAGTGAGAAATTCAGGATGAATGCAAATCAGAAATTAGTTGATATTTGGCTTATTTATAACTGTATACATTGTGAGGGAACTTGGAATTACCCTATTTTATCGAGAGTAAATATCAATAAAATTGAGTCTACGCTCATTCAAAAGTTTATGAATAATGATAAAGAGACAATTTGGTACTATGCTTTTCAAATCAACAAATTAAGAAAGCTATGTAATGATGTAAATACAGATATACGGTACGAGTTAAGAAAAGAAAAGCTCAATCCACTATCTAGCGAAGTCACTATTAGAATTTGCTATAAATATGATTTTGGTCTTAGAATAGATAAACTAATAGCAGAAATCTTTGCCATTTCAAGGTCAAAAGTAAATGAATTGTCTCAGAATGGAACTATTTTACTAAATCCAAACATTAAAATGAAGAGCAAGGTTATAGATGAGTTACAAATTACAGTCATTGGTGATTGGTACAAAGTTGATGCTTTGACATAATAGTCCATTATCGTTGTTATTAGAAATAATAAGAAACATTCTAAATAAGGGGAATATAGATGTCGACTATTAAACATAAGCAATTTATAAAAGCGCCTGTAGAAGTATGCTTTGACCTTGCAAGAAACGTAGATATACATCTTGAAACCACAGCAAAAACAAATGAAAAAGTGGTAGATGGGGTGACTGGAGGATTATTAGAAGAAAGTGATACTGTCACATGGGAAGCTACTCATTTTGATATTAAACAAAGACTAACAGCTAAAGTGACAGATATGAAGAAGCCTAACGAGTTTGTAGATATTATACTAAAAGGCGCTTTCAGTTCCTTCACTCATACACATCAATTTGTAAAAGAAACAGGAGGGACCCTTATGATAGATACTTTTGAATACAAATCCCCATTCGGTATTCTTGGAGTGGTGGCCGACAAATTATTTTTGGAAAAATACATGAAAAGGTTTATAGATACTCGTGCTAAAGAACTAAAAAGAATTGCTGAAAATAACGAATGGCTCATTCAACCATAGGGCCTCGTTTTAGAAGAACTCACTCAAAATAATTAAATGAGAATTATATCATCAAATTAATACCAAGTTTTTAGGAGAAATGATGATTATGTTTATTGGTTCAACAACATTCGGATTTATGGAACACATAGGCTATGTAACGTCTGTAGAATTCAAGAAGCTGACTTATACTTTTTGTCCAGTTTAGTGTTGACATTACAAAAAGTGTTTTCTCCCTATTGTTTAGGAATAGATTTACAGAAGAAAGGTAGTGTAATGATGAAAAATAATCATAAATTTGTAATGATAATGTTTACAGTACTATTAGTTATATTAGCTGCTTGCGGAAACTCATCTGAGGATTCAAATGCTATATTAAACAACGAGTTAACAGATAGTCACGCAACGCAGAATACAAATGGCAACTCATCTGAACACGAAGATACACAAAATGCATCAAATATCAAACCAGAGACAGGAACGGATTCTGCTGATGGCACAAACTTTGAACAGGAAGTGAAAAAACATAATAACTCAACAGGGGAACAAAGCCAAGAAGAACCTTTGGAAGAATATGTTCCAAATGAAGATGAAATTGTATTAAATAATAATCATTTAAAAAATAAAGATATACTTGAAGCGTTTATGAAAGTCGCTGGAGAAAACGGTGAAAGTGAAATTAGAGTAGTGAAGAACGAAGGGGTCAAAGGTGTGCTTATTTATGATTTGAAATCAAGGTATGATAAAGATGCCAAGCAGGGATGGATTGAGGTTTTTCCAGATTTGAGTCACTATAGAGCATCAAATAATGAAGTACAAGACGTTTTTAATAATGCGCGTCAGCAATGTGGATATATTTCAAAAGATGAGACAGAAGGGTATTATAAATTGAATGAATGTAGAACTCATTGGGAATATCGGTTGCTTCCAATTATTAATGAGGATGGATAGTATGAAACTTATAGGTATTGCAAATATCACTGGTTCTTTCTGGATGTAGAATTTTGGATAACCATAGCCTTTTACTATTACGACATTGTTATGTATTTACGCACACGACCTGTTAGAAGTTCTTAAATGTCATTTATTTTTCCGCAAAGGGGCGCAAATCTGATATAACGATGCGACAACTGTTAATTAATAGAGCCAGATAGTGGTATAATTTTTTAAAACCATATACACAAGTTGTAGGGGAGAAGTAAATGAATAGTAAAATAAAAGAATTAATTGATATTACAAAAACGAAATTTGGCTTAGATAACTACTATTTAAAAAGACACGGACTTAATCGGTATGTAAATATCTTCAACGAAACCGTATATACATTATCGATGGAATGGTTTCCTGATCATGTACAAGAACCAGAGGATGATTCTAATCCGGAAGGCACAGCAGTTATTGAAGTCAACGTCTATTCTCATAAGTTTGTTAGCGCTATTTTTGTAATGGATAAGACATATGCAAATAACGGAATTAGCTTTGCAGGTCTTCATACAAACGACATCATAAAATGGATGGAACAGGAAACTGGATTAACTTATGGGAGACAATTGAAACTTCATAAGGAAGAGGAAGGGAGACTTCTATTTAAAGAAGTAATTGATGGGGTTAGTGTTTCTCCGGCTGGCTCTGTTGAAATAGAATTTGACGCAGAAGGGAAGCTGACTTTTTTTGCTGTTCATGGCCAATTTCCTTCTAAGGAGATTATAAAAGAAGAAACATATACACTCTCTTTTGATAAGATAGAACATTTGGCAAAGGAACAATTGAAGTTGATTGAATTTCCTTCACATGAACAAAAAAGATTAATTCCTACATATGGAGTAGAAGAAGTTTATATTACCAATGATCAAATGACGGCGATTCCATTTGAATTTATCGTTGATGTAAGATCCTATATAAACATCGATAGAACCATTTTTTTGGATAAGAATAAGACAATTAAAAAACCATTTAAAAGACAAGAAATTAGCTGGACTGAAGAGGTAACTGCAGAACAAGCATTTTCATCTGAGCCAAGTCCTGATTCTTGTCCGATTACTAAGAAAGAGCAAGAGAAGTGTTTATTAGCAGTCAAAGACTTTTTACTTCAAAAGTATCCAAATGGCTCAGGAAGTTGGATTCTCAAAATGCTGTACCGTGACAGAGGTTATATTCATGCAATTTTAAGAGCAAAAAAACAAGTTAATTACGTATTTCAAAGAAAACTTATTGTCATAATTGATGCCAACTGCTTTCGATCCATAAATTATGTAGATAACAAACCGATGTTGGATATCTTTGACCAATTTCAAGCATCAGATGAAGCCACGATTGATAAGGAGGAGGCATATAAAAAATTAAAAGAACTATACGAGTTAAAGCCTTATTATGTATATGACTTCGAAGAGAAACAATATGTTTTGTGTGGTAAATTAGATTGTCAATATGGGGTGAATGCAAGCAGTGGCAAAGTCATTGCGTTAAATGATTTGTGAACCAGAAAAGTACATATTGTAGGTTGGGAGGTAAAGGTATCGGATCCCTCTTCAATAGGGTTTTTATGGAAATTATCCAAATCCACAAAAATTTGAATTGAATCTTCTTTATATATATCTATCTAAATATGGTATAATTAGGGAATGTTTTGAAGTGGGAATGCTAAAGAGAAATATGGATACCGTTCAGAATGGAAACGAGTTTTACAAAGAAAATACACACAAGCATATCTTGAAACAAAGGGGAAGAGTATGGAAAATTGGTTAGCGGAAATTATGGATGAGTTTGGTTATATGGGCATTATGTTGTTAATTGCCTTTGAAAATATTTTCCCTCCAATACCTTCTGAAGTAATACTAACGTTTGGAGGTTTTATGACAATCACTTCTAAACTTAGTATTATTGGTGTAATAACGTCAGCAACAGCAGGTTCAGTTATTGGAGCTATTGTTCTATATATTATCGGTTTACAACTTGATGTAGCAAGATTAGAAAAGATCGTGGGTAAATGGGGACATATTCTTCGTATAACACAAAACGATATTCACAAGGCTGATGCTTGGTTTGATAAATATGGTCCTTGGACGGTCTTCTTTTGTCGTTTTGTTCCTTTAATTCGTAGTTTGATTTCTATCCCTGCAGGTATGTCAAATATGAATGTTGGCATCTTTCTTTTATTTACAACATTAGGAACGTTGATTTGGAATATTGTTCTCGTGTGCTTAGGTGCTTCAGTAGGTGGTTCATGGGAAACAATTGTAGATTATATGGATGTTTATTCAAGAGTGATTTACGCTATACTGATCTTACTCGTTATAATTTTATTGTACCTATTTATCAAAAGAAGAAGGTAATTGTTATAAAGCTGAAGGCCGTGTCATTTAACTGTCCTAATGAAGTAAGAGAAGAAGATATTCAAATGTGGATTAAAGAAATGAGCACACTACCTAGTCGTATAAAGGCGTTACTGTATCCCTAGATAAATCAAAATTAACAAAAACATATAGAGAAAATAGCTGGAATATACGTCAACTTATTCACCATGTTTTAGATAGCCATTTAAACGGATATATGCGAATGAAATTAGCTTTGACAGAAGAAAATCCGGTAATTAAAACGTATGAAGTAAGTGAATGGGCAAGGTTAATAGATTGTGAGTTGCCTAGTAATGTTTCATTACAGCTCTTAGAAAGCCTACATGAGCGCTGGACATACTTACTTAAAAATCTAACAGCCATTCAATTCAAGCGTATCAGTATCCTGACGGTAGTAAAATGCGAACATTAAACAGGCACAAGGACGGAATAAAAAGCAGCGCGCCATCTTACCTATAAGGGCATTTTAATTAAGCAACATATTAAAAAAGTAAGCTCATGTAAATGTACGAACTAGTAGAATAGTTTAAGATATAATTTGAATCTCTATGTATAAAGGGAGGAATTATGGGTGAATAAGACCAGTGTGCTTATTAGTTTCTCGCTTATATTATTAATAGTTTCTATTATTCCATTATTTTATATCCTTCGTGAATATTGGATTGAACATCAAATAAACGAACGATACGAAATACATCACGCTTATCAAGATAGTCAAGTATTTGGAGATATGGAGGCTGTTCCAGAACTGACAATAAATGATAAAAACATTAAAATAATAGAAGAAAAAACGAGTAAGAAGGCACCATTAACTTCTTGGGATCAAGACGAGAATGTTTCTCCTGGAGACATAGTGAAAATACATCTTCTATTGAATGATGAAGAAATTTCCAAGCCTGATGAGATATGGCTTTCTAACCGTAATAGAGGGGGGAGATATTTTTCGTGGTTCGATATAGTAATCGTTACTGACAAATTGACTGGTAAAAAACAGATAAACATAGTTCAGAGATTGACAGATAACAACCAACCAATGAAAAGCAGGGAATGGAAAATAATCACTATTACTCAAGACAATGATGTTAGTGAAGAGGTTTTAAAATACTCCGAGAGAAACGATAATAAATTAGGTGTTAAGCTAATAAATTTTTCTGGTACTTCACTTATGTCTATGGGATATTACTCAGACATTACAAAAGGTTATCCAAATCACTTTTTTCCTTTCATATATCCTATTTCAACAAGTATAATAGGAATTTTTTTGTTAATCATTTCCTTAAATATTGTTTTATACAAGAAGAGACTCTTATTAATTGAAAGAGAGCTTTAGGAGGTTCTTTTTGATTCCTCTTCATTTTCAGTATTCCCGTATACGGACACAGTTGAATAGGGGGAACTGTATTATTTGCATGGTATAGCGTATTGTGAAAATTCAAGTGGTATTGAAATAATTGTTGATAGCAGTTCTATTTAGAATTTAATTATGCCATTCAATGAGAGAAACCATTGGATGTAGTCCCTTGATTATAAGATGGTTCAACGGTTTTAGTTATTAGTGAATTTAATCAACTATTGCTACAACATCGTTTAGATTTAAAAGAATGGGGTTTAACGGAACAAGGTGAAAGTTTCGAATTGAAATAGTCTTGGTTCATCCATTAATGACTGAGCAAGATCAAGCTATAGCCTTTTTTATCCCTTAATAGTATGAACATAACGATTGGAGTGGTACATATCGATAAGAACAATTATAAAAAAGATAATTTATCGTTGAAGATTGTGGCTTACTGGTTTGCTATACCTCGAATATGGCGCAGAAGTGTGTTTTGGGGTGTTATGTTCACATTAGCAATAGTTGGCTGGGTTAAGATAATAAATAAGTATTTGTAAGAGATGGAACAATATTACTCCTCTGTTATTAGAAACCTTTTAAATTAATCGCTCTTTGAGTATGAAGCGCTGCCCCTATGATAATGAGGTAGCTGAAGCTACATATAACGTGATTAAAACTGAATTTGTTTATGGAGAAACATTTGAAAGCCAGGAACAACTGGACCTGGCCTTATTTGATTATGTTCACTGGTATAATCATATCCGAATTCATGGCACCCTGGGCTTATCTTAGACCGATTGAGTTCAAGAAGAGACACCTTAATAAAATTATCTAGTTTTGTTTCGACAATCCATTTTATGGAATGAGCTTTCCGGAAGCTGTTATATATTTGAATGCGCAAGGTTATAAAGTAAAAGACAATTTTCAAGAGCAAAAGCCTAAAGAGCCTTATATATCCTTCTAATTATGAAGTGAAAGATAGGACAAAGGTTAAGGATTATCTTGTGAATGAACGGAAAATTCACCCTAAGATTGTTAATTGGCTTGATAGTAAAGACTTAATTGCGGGTAATGTGGTGTTTAAGTGGAAACAGCATGGATAGATCGTGGGTTCTGATCAAAATACGCGATTAGTTTCCATGTCTGGACTTAAGAGGCTGACAATGATTGATGAGATTAAAAGAATGGGGAGGAGGGTCGCAAGGTGCATCGCATAATCTATTGTACAGATAATGATAAGGCCGGGAAGGTTTGTGACTAAATATCAAAAATTGATTTACTAAATCGCTTTCATTTAATGATTCCCCTTCTAAAAAAGATTGGAATGAAGATCTTAATTAAATAAGTAATCAATTAAAAGTGACAAAGCTTTCCTTTTCTCGGACAATGAAAAGCGTTCACTAATAAATTATTGACATTGTGAAATTTAAGCCACAGTGTACATTTTTAGGTAAACATCGACAGTTTATTTAATAGGGTGACTATATAATCGCCTAAAGGTTGTATGAAATTTGGTAATTAATTCTATTTTATGTTATATTTAACAGAAATAAATTGAAAAGGGGAGTATATATGATAAATGGGGATAAAATTAAGGAGTTAATTAAACATCGATATCCGTTTCTTTTAGTAGATAGAGTTACAGAGTTAGAAGAAGGTAAAAGGGCAAAAGGAATTAAAAATGTCTCATTAAACGAAGAATTTTTTAATGGTCATTTTCCCAATCATTCAGTAATGCCAGGGACTTTAATAATTGAGGCTTTTGCTCAAGTGAGTGCTATAGCACTGAGCAAAGAAGAAAATAAAAATCAAATAGGTTTTTTAGCTGGAATAGATAACTGTAAAATTACGGAACAAGTGTTACCTGGTGATTGCTTGGAGATAGATGTAGAAATTTTACGGCTGAAAGGTACCGTAGGAAGAGGAAGAGGGGTTGCCACAGTTAATGAAAAGGCAGTATGTAAGGCGGATTTATTATTTGCAATTAAAAATATTAATTGACTTATATTTATTGAGCTTCTTTAGACTAACATTTAAGAAAGGTTGATGAATATAACATGAAAGCGATCTACCCAGGTAGTTTTGATCCTATTACAAATGGTCACATTGATATCATAAATAGAGCTAGTTACTTCTTTGATGAAATCATAGTAGCCGCTATGATTAACTCTGAAAAGAAGTATTTATTTTCAATAGAAGAAAGAAAAGATCTTATTGAGACTGAATTTCTACATAAATTCAATGTATCAGTAGTTTCTTTTAATGGGCTACTTGTTGACTACATGAAAAAAAATAATATAAAGGCGATTATTAAAGGACTAAGAACAGTTACAGATTACGGTTATGAAGCACAAATGGCCTTAACAAATAAAAAGCTGCATAGAGAGGCCGAAACGTTTTTCATTCATTCAACAGAAGAATATTCTTTCTTAAGCTCAAGCCTTATTAAAGAAATTTATTATAATAAAGGACGTGATCTACCTGAATATGTTCCTGAGCATGTATTGAAAGCATTGAAAAGTAAATATTGAATAGTTGGTCAAAGGTCTATGTGAAAACGCATTATTTTAAATAGTTTAAATAGGAGGTAAGTATTAATGACAGATTTATATCCTTTAACAAATGCTCAAAAAAGAGTTTGGTATTCAGAAAAGCTATTTCCATATACGTCCTTATCAAACTTAGGGTTTAAAATACACATAAAAATGAGCATTGATGTAGAGAAGTTAAAAGAGTCAATAGAGAAGTTTATATATTCAGAAGATGTTATGAGGGTACGCTTAAAAGAAAATGCAAACAACGAGCCGTACCAATATGTTAGTGAATATAAGCCTATTCATGTGCCAATTATATCAGAAGAATCCATAAATTCGTGTGGTGTAGACAAATGGTTACAAGAACAAACAAGTGAACCGTTAGAGCTTTATGATTCACCGTTGTACCAGTTTAAAATAATTAAATTAAAAAACAAGGAAACGGTATTATACATAAAGTTTCATCACATTATAATTGATGGTATATCTACAACTATAGCTACTAAATCGATATTAAAAATTTACAATAAAATTATAGCGGAAGACGATTCATTAGAAAAAAATCCACTCAAGTACTTAAATTCCGATGAGGAATATGAAAGATCTAGAAGATATATTAAAGATAAAGATTTTTGGCTAAATGAATTTGTGGATTTTCCGGAGTACTTAGATGAAAGGACAGAAAAGCTATACAATACTAGTACTAATGCTAATAGGTTAGAACAATATATACCAAAAAAATTACAAGAAAAAATGGATTTCTTTTGTAAAGATAATAATGTTAGCATAAACACCTTATTAACTTCTGTATTATACATAAGTTATTCTAGATACACTAATTCTGATGATATAGTTATTGGAACCAATTTTGCAAACCGTACTTCAAGAGAGAAAGATTCTCTAGGAATGTTCGTTAGCACTACACCACTTAGAATGACCGTGGATTATGGAGAAACTACATTAAATTTTATAAAAGCAGTTGAAAGTAAGCAAAAGCAAATAATGCGTCATTATAAATTTCCATATAATAACTTGCTATCTGAGCTTAGGAGACAGCATAAATCACACCAATTAAAACAGTTATATACAATTGCCCTTGAATATCAAGAGTTTCCCATGGACGATAGTAATGTATATTATGAAGGCGTTTTCGGAGGGCAAGAGTTAAATGAATTCTACTTTCATTTTAAAAAGAGAATGGACACAGGAGAAATATACCTGCACTTTGACTACAGGCTGGATATATTTAACGATCAAGAAGCTGAAATGATTGTTAATAGATACTTCCAGCTATTAAATGAGATATTGGAAAAGCCTAATAAACAAGTATTAAACTTAGAGTTATGCACTAAGAAAGAGCGCACGAAACTCTTAGATCAGTTCAATAGTTCTAATGGTTCGATAGTTGAAAGCCCTAAACATAAACATCATACAGTATTGTCACTTTTTGAGGAGAAAGTGAAACAAATGGGTACGAATACAGCAGCAGTGTATAAAAATGAAGAATTAACTTATGATGAATTAAATAATCGAGCAAATTTACTTGCACATGAATTAATAGGAAGAGGAATTCAACCTGGTCAACCCATAGGTTTAATGATGGAGCGTTCCTTAGAGTTGGTCGTCGGAATTTTGGCCATTCTAAAAGTAGGGGGAGTCTACCTTCCAATAGATCCAGAGTATCCTAAGGAAAGAATTAACTATATGTTAAAAGATAGTCAAGTAAGCTTTTTATTGACCAATAACACAGCACTTAGTCCAGAGAAAAGTTCTTTTTCTTTAGGAGAGCTTATCTTAATAAACCTAGACAAGTTAAATCCAGTAAAAGGAAGTGTACAAAATCCTCGTGTAGCTACCACAGCGTATGATACTGCGTATACAATCTACACTTCTGGCACAACTGGTAAACCTAAGGGGATAAATGTTTCACATCGTACTATAACAAATTTAATGAATTTTCAGTTTAAAGAAACGAATATACCTGAAAACGGAAGAGTTCTTCAGTTCACATCTATTGGTTTTGACGTTTCTCTACAAGAAATATTTTCAGCATTATTGGGTGGGGGGACACTTTACCTTATAACAAACAAAACCAGACATAATGTAGGGGAACTATTAAAACTAATTGAAAGATATCAAGTTGAGGTTTTATTTCTTCCTGCTGCGTTTTTAAAAAGCTTGTTTCATTCTTATAAGAAACAAGTGCCTAACTGTATTAAGCATATTATTACAGCTGGAGAACAACTTCACGTCACATCAAATATTAAAAATTATCTAACTGAAAATAATATTAGTCTACACAATCACTATGGACCTGCAGAAACTCATGTAGTAACTACCAAAACCATTGAACCTAAGGGGGATATTCCAGAAAAGCCATCAATAGGTAAGCCAATTACTAATGCCCAAATATATATATTGAATAAATATAAAAAGCTGCAGCCGATTGGTATCGCGGGGGAAATGTATATTTCTGGAATGCCAGTTTCTAATGGTTATATTAATAAACCAAAATTGACTAAAGAAAAGTATATTCCAAACCCCTTTGACTCAAATGAAAAAATGTATAAAACTGGTGATTTGGCAAAGTGGCTTCCAACGGGGGAAATAGAATTCTTAGGAAGAAATGACAATCAGGTGAAAGTTCGAGGTCATCGTGTAGAGTTAGGAGAAATTGAATCAGTACTCACACTTCACAAAAATATAGATGATGCTAAAGTAGTGGACTTCAAGAATAATCATGGTGACACATATCTTTGCGCCTATATAGTAGCTAGTGAGAATATTGCCCCTTCGTTAATCAAAGAATACATTTCTACCAAACTACCAGATTATATGATTCCTCCATTTATTGTTCAATTAGAAGGGATACCACTTAACGTCAATGGTAAAACTGATAAAGCGGCACTACCTAAACCAAGCGAGGAGCATAAGCTCACAAAAACTTATGAACCTCCAAAAAATAATCTTGAAGAAACTTTAATTACTATTTGGAATGACGTATTAAATTGTGAAGGTATCAGTGCTAACAGTAATTTCTTTGAATTGGGTGGGAATTCTCTGAATGCTTTAATGCTTATGGCTAATATTCACAAGCATCTGAACGTAGATGTCCAAGTACGTGTTATTTTTGAGCATCCTACTATAAGAGAACTATCTAACTATATTAGAAGTTTAGATATTATAAGGTTTGAAGAAATTCCACGTGCAAAAAAGCAATCATATTACCCTGTTTCTTCAGCACAGAAGAGGTTAATAGCCATAAATGAAATGAATCCACTATCTACCGCTTACAATATTCCGGTTGGTTTCTATATTAAAGGTGATTTAAATAAGGAACTTCTTGAAGAAGCATTTCACAATTTAATAATGCGTCATGAGGCCTTAAGGACATCATTTAAAGCTCAAGATGGAGAATTCACACAAATAATCTCTAATTATGTAGATTTTTCTTTAGAAAGAAAGAAATTAGAAGAAAGCGAGTTAAAAACAAGAAAGAGAGAATTCATAAGACCATTTGATTTAAGTCAAGCTCCTCTCTTTAGAGCAGAATTAATTACATTGGATACAGGAAGGTATGTGCTTCTTTTAGACTTTCATCACATTATTTCTGATGGAGCATCGCTGAAAATGTTTTTAAAAGAGTTAAGCGACATATATAACGGAGAGAAGTTAGATTATTTACCTATCCAATACAAAGATTTTGCGGTTTGGCAAAATGAAAATTTAGAATCACATAAATTAAATGGCCAACAAAAGTACTGGTTAGAAGAATTGAATGGAAATAAATCATTAGAACTTCCAATAGTTAAAAGACGTTCTTCATTTAAGGGCTTTTCAGGTGATAAAGTAAAATTCACAATAAATCGGGAGCTTACAAGGAACCTGAAAAAACTAACAAAAAAATCAGATACAACAATTTATATGACACTATTAGCAATATATAACACTTTATTATATAAATACACAAAGTCTACTGACATTATTGTAGGTTCTCCAGTAGCTGGAAGGGCGCATGCTGATTTAAGTAAAATAATGGGGGTATTTGTAAATACATTGCCTCTAAGAAATTTTCCAGATGGGCGGAAAACTTTTTGTGAATTTTTAGAAGAAGTAAAAGAAAAGTCTTTAATTAGTTTGCAGAATCAAGAGTTTCCTTTTGAGAAAATGGTAGAAAAGTTAGGTGTGACTGGTGAAGTAAATAGAAACCCAATCATTGATACTATGTTTAGTGTGCAAGATTTTGAAAGTTATAGTCTTAACCTTAAAGATACTAGGTCGACCCCCCAAGAAATAGATATGGATACTTCGAAATTTGATATTTCTTTGTTGATTGAGGATCAAAAGGACACTTTAAATTGCCTAATTGAGTTTAACAATGATTTATTTAATAAAAAGGATATCATTCGCTTATCAAATCACTTTATGGAACTGATAGACCAAATAACTAAAAACCCTGTAAAGACACTAGAAGAATATAACATATTGACAGTGGAAGAAAAGGATAGGGTTTTAGTTGATTTTAATAAAACAGATAAGAATGTGCCAGAAAATCAGACTATTCAACAGATGTTTGAAGAACAAGTATTAAAAGTACCCAACAAAACGGCACTTATTTTAAATAATAAAGAAGTTACGTATCAGACACTTAATAAGAGAGCTAATCAATTAGCTAGAACCTTAAGAAATAAAGGGGTAAAACCTGATCAACCTGTCGGAATAGTAATGGATAAGTCAATTGATATGATTACTGGAATATTAGCCATTCTTAAGTCAGGTGGTGCATATGTCCCTATCGAGAGTGATTATCCTATAGAACGTATAGAATATATAATTAACAACAGTGGAGCTAACTTAATAATCAGTGATCAACAAAACATAGAATACTTAACTAAAAATATCTCATTTGATGGAATATGGATCAGCGCTGATAATTGTACAAATTACAATGAGGATACTAGCAATCTTAAATTGGTCAATAGTTCCCGAGATCTTGCATATATTATTCACACATCCGGTACAACAGGAAAACCAAAAGGTGTAATGATGGAACACATTGGAATACCTAACTTAGTGATGTATAACCAAAAGGTGTTTAATATAAACGAGGATAGTCGGATTGGTCAATTTGCAAGCATCTCTTTTGACGCTTCAGTTTATGAGATTTGGACGGCACTTTTAACTGGGAGTACTTTAGTACTTATACAGAGTGAAGTCATACAAAATTACAAAGACTTTGAAAAGTATGTTAATTTTAAAAAAGTTACTCATTTAGTGTTGCCGCCTACTTATTTAAGACATCTTGAACCAAATACTATGTGTTCGTTGGAAAAGATCATTTCTGCAGGTTCAGCTATAAAAGCAGATTTAGCGAAAAATTGGGGGAAGAAACTTATAAATGCATATGGACCGACAGAGTCAACAGTTCAAGCAACTATTTGGGAAAATCGTAATGGATTAAGTGAATCTTCTAATGTCCCTATAGGTAAACCTATGAATAATATTAAAGTATATATTCTAAATAATTCACTGGTACCCCAACCAATCGGTGTATCTGGAGAAATATGTATATCAGGAATTGGTCTGGCCAGAGGATATTTAAACCTTTCGGAAACAACTGATGAAAAGTTTATTAGTAGTCCCTTTATTTCTGGAGAAAGGTTGTATCGAACAGGGGATCTGGGGCGCTGGCTATCTGATGGCAATATTGAATTTTTAGGAAGAGTAGATCATCAGGTAAAAGTAAGAGGATATCGTATCGAATTAGAAGAAATTGAATCAGTACTATTGAGCCATAAGTCAGTTAAAGATGCAGCGGTTGTAGACCATATGAATACTACAGGAGAAACCTATATAAGCGCTTTTATAACTTCACATCGAAAGTTAAAAGCTTCAGATATAAATGACTATTTATTAGAAAAGTTACCAAGTTTTATGTTGCCTTCATTTATAACCCAATTAGATACTATTCCGCTAACTCATAATGGAAAAGTAGATCGAAAAACCTTGTTGAAGTTGGAAGAAAATGAGCCTAAAGTGAAGGTAGATGTTGTGCTTCCCAAAACCGAAAACGAGAAGGTCTTATTAAAGGTATGGGAAGAAATACTGGGCATCAAGGGAATTAGCGTTCATGATAGGTTTTTTACTATCGGTGGTGACTCGATAAAAGCAATCCAAATATCTACTAAACTAAAATCTCTTGGTTATGACTTAAAGGTTAAAACTATTTTTGAGCATCCGACTATACAAAAATTAGGCGGAAAATTAAGTGTCATAAATAAAGAACTTAATCAGGAAATTGTGACAGGTGAAGTGCCTATGACCCCAATACAAGAGTGGTTTTTTGAGCAGGACTTTACTGATAAGCATCATTTTAATCAATCTGCTCTTCTGTTTTCAAAAGAGGCAGTTAACCCAAATACAATTAACTCAACCCTTTCTAAGATCGTGGAGCATCATGATGCCCTTAGGATGAATTATGTTTTAAAAGAAGATGAGTGGATGCAGTTAAATAAAGGGGTTGATAAAGGAGCATATGACTTTGAGATAGAGGAGATACCAAGTAATAATGTCAGGGAACATATAAATGAAAGAGCGAATAGGTTACAAGAAAGTATGGATATAGAGAAAGGTCCGTTAATGAAAGCTGTTCAATTCAAGACATTAGAAGGAGATTATTTACTCTTGGTAATTCATCATTTAGTAGTGGATGGGGTTTCTTGGAGGATATTACTAGAAGATATTAATATTGGTATAAGTCAGGCCTCATCTTCTAATAATATCAAGTTGACTTCTAAAACCACTTCTTATAAAGAGTGGGCTGAACAGTTGAGAAATTACGCAAATAGTAGAAATTTTAAAGATGAAAAAGATTATTGGTCAAAAATAGAAAATCAACAAGTTGAAGATTTACCTAAAGATAACGTTATAAACAAAGATGTTTATAAAGATAGTCGTGAACATGTTGTTGAACTTAGCTCTCGACAGACCGAATATTTATTAAAAAATGTTCATAAAGCTTTTAACACAGAAATAAATGATATTTTAATTACAGCATTAGGAATAACTTTAAAAGAGTGGGCTTCCAGGGATCGTGTCCTGCTTAACATGGAGGGGCATGGAAGAGAGGAAATACCGGCTGATGTGGATATCACGCGTACTGTGGGATGGTTTACCACTCAATTTCCCGTGATGCTAGATCTACCTAGTAAACCTATATACAAAGAAAATGACTTCTCCGCTTATCTTATTTTAGTTAAAGAAACACTAAGAAAAATCCCCAATCAAGGGATAGGTTATGGAGTTTATAAATACTTGTCCAAAAGAGACAATCCAGAAAAAAACCTACTAAGTAAACCTGAGGTTAATTTTAATTACTTGGGCCAGTTCAGTCATGAAAATGAAAATAACCAATTTAATATTCTCTCTTTTAATAACGGTCGGTCGATAAGTCAAAATCTTGAAAGAACGTTTGCTATTGATTTAAATAGTATGATTAAAGACAACGTATATAGGATGGAAATTAATTATAATAGTAAGCAATATACTGAAGAAAACATTAATAACTTAGGAAGAATGTTCAAAGATAACTTAGAGAAATTAATCCATTTCTGTTTAAATTGCAGTAACCCAGAAAGGACTCCAAGTGACTATGGAAAGAATGGGCTTTCAATTGAAGAATTAAGAAGCATTAGAAAAACAATTAGTAGTGGTCGCAGTATTGAAAAGATATATAATCTTTCTCCAATGCAAGAAGGTATTTTGTACCATGTGCTATACGAAGAAACATCAACTATGTATTTTCTGCAAATGTGTCTAGATATTAATGGTGAGCTAGATATAGAGAAATTTGAAAAAAGTATCAACAAATTAATAAATAAACATGAATCCTTAAGGACTAACTTCTTTTATCAAGGGCTAACAGAGGCAAAGCAAATTGTAATGGATAAGAGAGAACTTAAAGTACAGTTTGAAGATATTTCTTATTTAACTAATAGAGAAATAAATGACTTTATAGAATCTCTCAAACTTAAGGATAGGAAAAAAGGCTTCAATCTAAAAACTGATTTACTGATAAGAGTAATGGTTTTGAAAGTAGCTCATGAAAAATATAAGGTGATTTGGAGCACTCATCATATTATCGTAGATGGATGGAGTAATAGTCTAATTTTAAAAGAGCTCTTCCAAATTTACCGTTCCCTTAGGGAGGGTAATGTACTGATTGCAAATGATTCCTTACCTTATTCGGACTATATTGATTGGTTAAATAAACAAGATAAAAAAGAAGCAATGGATTACTGGAAAGATCTTTTAAGTGGATATGAAGACTTGGTGGGTTTACCTTCTAGAGATAATAATGAAGATAGTATGGAATTAAAGGAAAGTTTAATGAGTCTAGATAAGTCTATGACAGAGAAATTATTCCATTTAACCAAAAAATATGAGGTTACACTAAATAGTATAGTGCAAGGTATTTGGGCTATCCTATTACAGAAATACAATAACAAGGACGACATTGTTTTTGGTACAGTAGTATCTGGAAGAGATCCAGATATTGATGGTATAGATCAGGGTGTTGGTTTATTTATAAATACTATCCCTGTACGCATAAAAGCAGAGAATACAACTTTTTCAAAGTGGGTTCAAACAATTAATAAAACATCTTTGTCATCTCAAGAATATGCTTACTCACCTTTGTATGAGATTCAAGAGAAAGCTTCAGCTATTGAAGAATTGTTTAATCATATTTTAGTTTTTGAAAATTATCCAATGAGTGATGAAATGAAATCTTCCGATTGGGATGAGTCATTAGGGTTTCATGTGAGCGGCATAGAGGCGAAGGAGCACACCAATTATCCTTTAAACTTGATTTTCTACCTTGGCCAAGGATTAGAGTTGAAATTCCAGTATGACGAAAATAAATACGATGGAAATTTTATAGATTCGGTTATAGAGCACTTTAAGAATGTAATATATACTATCTCAGATAATCCTGATATAGAGTTAACAAACATTGACATATTGACAGAAAAAGAGAAAGAAAAGGTTATAGTAGATTTTAATAAAACGGATAAGAATGTGTCAGAAGATAAAACTCTTCAAGAGTTATTTGAAGAACAAGTGATAAGAGTACCTAACAAAACAGCTGTCATTATAAATAGTGAAGAGATTACGTATCAGGCTCTAAATAAGCGAGCTAATCAATTAGCTAGAACCTTAAGAAATAAAGGAGTAAGACCTGATCAGCCTGTAGGAATAATAATGGATAAGTCTATCGAGATGATTACAGGAATATTAGCTATTCTAAAATCAGGCGGTGCCTACTTACCTATTGAAAGTGATTATCCAATAGAACGTATAGAATATATTATCAATAACAGTGGATCTAACTTAATAATCAGTGATAAAAAAAACATCGAACATTTGATTAAGAATATCACATATAATGGTACGTGGATCGACGCTGAAGATTGTAAAAATTACGATAAAGAAACTAGTAACCTTAAATTGGTCAATAGTTCCCGCGACCTTGCATATATTATCCACACCTCTGGTACAACTGGGAAACCAAAAGGTGTGATGATGGAACACATTGGAGTACCTAACTTGGTAATGCATAATCAAAAGGTGTTTAAATTAGAAGAAGAAAGTCGGATTGGTCAATTTGCAAGCATTTCTTTTGATGCTTCGGTAGAGGAAATTTGGACTTCTTTAATTTCGGGGATAACACTAGTGCTTATACCAAAAAGAGTAATTCAAGATTACACTCTTTTTGAACAATATGTTAACGAGTTTAATGTTACAAATTTAATTCTACCCCCGGCTTACCTTGGACAGCTCAGACGTAGTAAGATGGGAGGTTTGAAAACGATAGTTTCGGCTGGTTCAGCGAGTTCACTCGAGCTGGCTGAAAAATGGCAACCTATATACAACAACGGGTATGGACCAACTGAATCTACAGTTAAAGCAACTCTTTGGGATGGAGTAGATAATACGCTAGACATAATCCCAATAGGGAAGCCAATCGATAATACCAGAGTTTATATCCTAAATAACGAATTAAAGCCACAACCTATTGGAGTAACTGGTGAGATATGTATATCAAGTATTGGCTTAGCAAGAGGGTATTTAAACCTACCCGAAACAACTGAGGAGAAATTTATAGCAAACCCTTTTGTTCATGGGGGCAGACTATATAAAACTGGGGACCTTGGGCGCTGGTTACCGAGTGGGAATATTGAGTTTTTAGGAAGGGCTGATCAACAAGTTAAGGTAAGGGGATATCGTATAGAATTAGGTGAAATTCAAACAGTTTTGTTAAGGCACCCATTAATTAAAGATGTGGCTGTTATAGATCAAGTAGATGCGGCAGGGGAAGCTTGTATTAGCGCATTTGTCACTTCAGATCATGAGTTAATCACCTCGAAAGTAAAAGAATATTTATTGGGGAAATTACCATCTTTTATGGTTCCATCTTTCATAATTCAGGTTGAAAAAATCCCACTAAATCATAATGGTAAAATAGATAAAAACTTACTGGAACTAAGCTCTAATATAAGTAATGAAGAGCCACTGGCGGCTAATAACGAGTTAGAGGAAAGGCTAACTGAAATTTGGGAAGAAATACTTTATAAAAAGGGATTAGGTACCAATCAAAATTTCTTTGATTTAGGAGGTAACTCATTAAAAGCAATTTCTCTAATAGGTAAAGTCAAAAAGAGTTTTCGTATTCCAGTTTCTCTAAAGTCTGTTTACCAATATCCAACTATAAAGGAGTTTGCAAAATACATTAAAAGCAATCCCGGAAAGGATGATAATCCAATACTTTTACTTAATAAGAAAAAAGAAGATTACAATGTTTTTTGTTTTCCACCAATCACAGGATATGGAACATTTTTTTCAAGTCTAGCTAAAAATATAAAGTCACACACATTATATGCATTTGACTTTGTTGATCATGAGAATCGCTTGAGTATTTATATGGAAAACATACTAAATATTCAAAATGAGGGACCTTATATATTAATGGGGTATTCTGCCGGGGGACCATTAATTTTTGAATTGGCTCAGTATATGGAGAGTAAAGGTTATGAAGTTTCTGATCTTATCATGTTAGACTCTAGAGCAGAATCTAATACCTCGATAACAAGTCAGAATAGTATAGAAGAACAAACATCTAAAGATGTAGAATACTTTATATCCCAACAAAAATATTCGCATTACTTTAACGAGATTACCAGAGAAGAATTGTTTCACAAAATCAAAGGATATTACAGTTATATATATAGCTTAGTTAATAAAGGTAAGATTCACGGTAGGATCCACTTAGTTGAAGCGGAAGATAGTGGTGAAAATTTCCAACATTGGGACACCCTAACTAACAAATACATTAGGTACAAAGGTTATGGAGTGCATGACGAAATGTTAATTAATCCTAACCTCCAAGATAATTCTAATGTTATTCAAAATATCCTAAACAAAGTTAAAGCTACTTTGAAAATCTAATATTCATTTTTGTGAGGGTATCTTTGTTGTAAGGGGGGACTAACTTTAACTCCCCTTACCTTTTAAGAAGGTGCTAAATAGATTTAATTGAAAATGCCATAACCAATTTGGTCAATAATATTAGAATATAGAAGTAGTTGGTGAATAAAAATGAAAGATTTAAGCCTACATTCCATTTTAAAAAAACATGTAGTAAATACTGATTTAACTATTTGGCACGGTTTCTTTGATGAGTCATCTACTTTGTTAAAAGGGGTGATACAATAATTGTCATTTGAAGAAGTTAATACAGCAAAAAAACACCGTTTTTCAAAGATAGACGTAATTACATGGTTTGACATGGATTACTTAGATACTTATTAAGCAAATATATTGCTGTACAACCTAGAGATATATCATTTTTTCACTCAAATTATTATGGAAAACCCTATATAAATCAGACTAAGGATAGTAGTATTTTCTTTAACTTATCCCACTCAGGCAATCAGTTTTGTATTGCAATTTGGTATGTCAACACTAAATTGGACAAAAATTATAGGGGTTGTCGTTTGAATTCTACGGGTGTTAAATAACCTAGTGTGCCATGAATTCTAATATTATTAAACCAATGAACATAATCATCAAGTTCAAGAGCGATTTGTTCAAGAGAAGTGAAATGAGCTCGGTTAGCGAATTCTATTTTAAATACCTTAAACATCGCTTCGGCTACGGCATTATCATAAGGGCATCCCTTCATACTCAGTGATCGCTGGATACCGAATGTTTCGAGAGCTTCTGATATAAGCTTATTATCAAACTCTTTCTCGCGATCTGTATGAAACATTTTAAAGTTGTTCAAATCACCTCGAATGCTTGATAGAGCCTGATAAACTAGATACGCTGTCTTTTTTGTGCCAGCACTATGTCCAATAATCTCACGATTAAATAAGTCGACAAATAAGCATACATAATTCCACTTTTTATCTACACGGACGTATGTTAAATCACTAACAATAACAGCTAGTTGTTCATCTTGATTAAATTGACGTTGTAGTTCATTCTTTATAAGAGCTTCATTACATGATGATTTATGGCGCCACAGTGTAATTTGAAACAAGTCCCATTTCACGCATAAATTGACCAATACGGCGGCGAGAAACTTGTTTTGGCTCAGCTAACTTGGTTAGTGCTTTTTTGATTTTACGTGTTCCATAATTATTCCGACTCTCTTTAAAAATACGGGATATTTCGTTAGAAAGATCGTTATCTTTTACTTTCTTTCTACGCTTATTACTCAAATCTACTTAATAATAATAGGTGCTTTTCGGAATTTGTAGGACGTAACACATTGCTGATACCGAATATCTGTGAGCATTATTTCGTATCACATCTATTTTCGTCCCATGATCAGCGCTGCTTGCTTTAAAAGTAAGCGTCAAATATTACCCACATATGCAACCTAGCCTCCTGATGAGATAATCTTTACAGATTAATTCTCGAAGGAGGCTTTTTATGTCAGATAAGCAGTTAGAATGGCAGTCAAGAATGGATCAATGGCGCGAAAGCCGTCTTAGCATAGCTGCTTGGTGCCGTAAAGAAAATATCAATACACATCAAATGTATTACTGGAAACGTAAGTTTGATCAACAAAGAGATACCCCTTCATCTACGGATTGGGTTGAAATTAGTCAATCGATTAATAACGATGAGTGTCCATCCCTCGTTATCAAGATAGATAAGCTATTAGTTGAAGTAAAACCACAAGTTGATCGTCAACTTTTATCTGATGTATTACATCCATTCTCACCTGCCCTATTTGTATTTTGTAATCGAAGTAGAGATAAACTAAAAATTCTACAATGGGACAATAATGGTTTTTGGCTTTATTATAAACGACTAGAAACGGGTAAATTTTCTTGGCTTGGCGAATTATCGAAGCAAACAAAAGCCATCTCCCCGCGTCAACTCCGTTGGTTACTGGATGGATTGGCGATTCAACAATCCGCGCACCGTGAAGTTAAAGCACGAACCATTTTATAAAACATAAGAATTCGCTCTATTCAAGGCGGATTCTTTTTCGTATAATAGATTTTATGGAAAAGATAAAGAACGAAAAAGACACCCAATTTTATAAAGAACGCGCGGAGAAACTTAAACTTGAAAAAGAAGAACTTGAAGCAAAGCTAAAATGGTATGAGGAACAATTTAGGCTAAGTCAAAAACGGCAATTTGGTGCTTCAAGTGAACAAAATACGGATCAACTTTCTCTATTTAATGAAGTGGAAGATACAGCCAATAAAGATATAGAAGAGCCGACGATGGAAACAATTACGTACGTTCGTAAGAAAAAGGGCCAACATGACCAGAAGCTTGAGAACCTTCCAACGGAGACGATCGAGTATCGTTTGTCAGAAGAGGAACAGGTCTGTTCTAGTTGTGATGGAACATTGCATGAAATGAGCACGGAAGAGCGCAGAGAAATTGAGATTATCCCTGCACAGGCTAAAGTGAAAAAGCATGTGCGGTATATTTATGGGTGCCGTTATTGTGAACGCCATGAAATTAATACACCTATTCAAATCGCAAAATCGCCATCCCCTGTATATCCACGCAGTTTAGCATCTCCTTCGGCGATGGCGTATTTAATGTCGCAAAAGTACGTAGATAGCATGCCACTTTATCGGCAAGAAAAAGCCTTGGAACGCCTTGGGTTGTCTTTATCTAGACAGGCAATGGCAAATTGGATCATGTATGGTGCAGAGAAGTGGTTATCCATTATTTTTGATCATATGTATCACTATTTGATCAACCAAGAGATACTGCACGCGGATGAAACGACGCTTCAAGTCTTATCGGAACCTGGACGAAAAAGTCAGTCCACTTCGTACATGTGGATGTTTCGAACAGGTAGCGCTCATAAGCCAGTGGTGTTATATGATTACCAACAAACACGTGCCAGTAAACATCCGAAACAGTTTCTACAAGCATTTAATGGCTATCTACATGTCGATGGGTATGCCGGTTACCACGCAATTCCGAATGTGAAGTTGGTTGGATGTTGGGCACACGCACGACGGAATTTCAAAGACGCTTTAACCGCACTTCCCAAGACAGCAAAAGCCTCACGGCTTACTGCACAAGAAGGCTTAAATTTTTGTGATCAGCTCTATAAAGTTGAACGTCAGCTTAAAGACTTGAATGACGTTGAGCGCTATGATGAACGGATAAAATTAAGTCTTCCCATCTTAGAAGAATTTTCTAAATGGTTAAAAGTACAAGCACCGAAGGTGTTACCAAAAAGTGCATTGGGGAAGGCCGTAAAATACTGCAAGTCTCAGTGGCCTAAACTCGAAGCTTTTCTCTCGGATGGACGATTAGAGTTGGATAATAACCGTGCGGAGAGAGCAATTAAGCCCTTCGTTCTTGGGAGGAAGAATTGGCTGTTCAGCAACACCGCGAAGGGTGCAAAAAGTAGCGCTCTTATTTATAGTGTTGTGGAAACGTCAAAGGAAAATAAGCTTAACCCCTATGCGTATTTAAAATATTTATTTGAAGAACTTCCTAATGCGGATCTGACAGATGATAAGGTAATTCAAAAGTATCTACCTTGGTCAGACTCGATACCCGAATATTGTCGTATACCGAGTAAGAAGTAAACCAATCATAGCATGAGCTCAGACCTGAATAATAGGTGTGGGCTATTTGACGTTTACCTTTAAAATATCATTTTCCATCATTAATCGTTGGTTTTCTTTACGTAATCGGGCAAGCTCATTTTCTTCTTCAGATCGATTATCTTTGGCTGCAAAAGAACCTGTTTCCTGGTGATTTTTTATCCAACGATCTAACGCAAAAGGGGTGATATCATACTCTCTTGCAATATTTGCACGCGATTTTCCATTTTGGATAGGCTACACTTGGTTGGACAGTTTCGTTAAGGTCCGTTAGACTTTACTAAATTATGCTCGCTTAAGGAGACTAAAAATGACTAAACGAAACCGTTGAACATTTACCGAAGAATTTAAGAAACAGATCGTTCAGAAGATTCATAATCTGTTTATCATGAATTTCAAATGCTTGAGCTATTTTCTTTGGAAAGCATGGTGAATTACGAGAAAGAGTGCTACAAGATCAACTTCAAAGAAGTAGTGCACTAAACCTCTTAATTATGCAATTAGTGTATGGAATACTGTTTATTTAAGTGAAGCAATAAAAGCTTTGAAGAAAAAAGAAAAATTTAATGAAGAATTATTAAAACATATTTCTCCATTAGGATTGGGACACATTAACTTTCTAGAAGAATACCGATTTAACAAAAAAGAAATTGGACCATTAGACTATCTACGACCACTACAGACAACTTAACAGAAAGAAGCCGATAATTAACTTAGCGTACGAAACTCTCGCTTTGTTTGTTCTACCCTAACATCTAAAGAACAATGATTTGTATAGCTGCTCTCTCGTAATAAAGCAAAATTTTCAGAATAAGATGCCTGTCTATTTTTAACAACGGTTGGATTGTTGTGAGGAAATCCTATAAACATTCTTTTTACTAGGTAAGAACTTGAAAAATAGATACCATAGCCAGCACCGTCTGAACAACATATTCTTCATTTTTGGGAATCTGCGGATGACGTTTAGCTTTCGAGAAGCTTTTCTGTAACAGGAAGCAAACACGATTCAAGAGAAAGAATTTAAATTCATATCCTTTACTCTTTAAGCGTAATAAGTTAACGTATTTTATAGTTATCGTTATAGTTTTCGAGGTGATGATATGAACATAAGAAATATCGACAGAGCTCTACTTACAGGCTTATTTGTAGGAATCATCATTTTTATTTCTGAATACTTCTTTCCTGATACCAATGCTTTCATATCAATCTTTATTGGTGCGCTAGCAGCCTTAATTGGTTATTTAATTGCAGATAAGATACTTCCGAAAGAAAATGATTAAAACCAAACGTTAAAACATGTAAAGAAACGGACGTATTTCTCAACGAAAGAAAACGTTTACCATGCATATAAAGGAATATTAATTGAGAAGTCCGGCTGTTCTAATGTGAGATAAAGGAGAGATTTTAGTTGAGTTTTAAAAGCGAAATTAGTCAATTGGTATGCAGGAAAATTATATCTGCTACAATTTCGGGTTCCTTATTCGCTATAATTTTAGGTTTATTTGTACCACATCCATTTGGTGAAGAGATTAGCTCTGTCGCTGAATACCTTCAAGCGTTCGTACTAGCTGTTCCTGTATATCTTATATATAGTTTCCCAATTATTTTATTATACGGTACAGTAACCTCTATAGTAAGCGACTATATATCCAATTTAATTTCAAATTACACAAGTAAAAATTTAAACATATTCTTCACGATAACATTACATATACTTTTTGGTTTAGTTTTACTTTGGTACAGCCTATTAGCATCTATTTTATATTTTATAACTGATTATATTTTGAGTAAAAAAGATACATATAAATGGAATAATGCTTTAAAAAGCTTAGGAACCCCCATTATAGTCTGGATTGTATTCATGAGTAGTGTGTATATTACGAATATATTCGGGTGAATATCTATTTAAGCTTTGCCTAATAAGGATTAGCGTACTTTATATATAAGATTCAGATTTTTGGATAAGATTTTTAAACTGATTAAAGTGGAGGAGAAATGAAGTACATTAACATTAGTCTAGTTTTGTTTTTAATAAGTTTATGTCTATTACTTGTTGGTCTATTCTTTAATGAAATAAAATATGATCTAATTATTACAGGACTGATTGTGAATTATTTAGGAATAGCTATGCTAATCATTGGTGCTATCATTAAAGAGAGGATATAATGGATAGTTTGATACCATTAGGAATGATTTTTGGATGTGCTCTTGGTGTGATTATGGGGATCGTTTTTGAACCATACTTGCTGTTTACAACGATTTCTGGAACTGTAATCGGCTATTTAATTGGCGTTATTGCTTATGTGATTTATAGTATGAATGAAAAATCGTAATTGCGAAGATAAAATAAGGATTGCTCTGTTTTTGGGTTGATGGAACAGGATTAATCCAAGAAAGGTGAGAAGTTTATGGAAATAATTTTGATGTTTGCAGCTGGTATTATTGTCTTAATAATAGCTGTTTTGGCAATTAGTAAAGGGATTACAGAACGGATCAGAACTCGGGATGTAAATGTGAAGAAAAAGATTGCAAACCTTGAAAATAGGATAGATGCACTCGAAAGTAAAAAAAGATAGGTATTCGAATAATGTGTGGAAATCTCGAAATACTTCATAATTGAACATACAGAAAGGTCAACTATATTTCAGGATATCCTTAAAATGTGTATTCGGTAACTATTGAATGATATAATTGAAAAGATATTCATTAAAATACCTGAAGGAGAGATATATCATGACCAAACATAAAATTTATACAATGAGTGTCGCAAGTGTCTACCCCCATTATGTTACGAAGGCAGAGAAAAAAGAACGTACGAAAACAGAAGTCGATGAAATCATCCGTTGGTTGACAGGGTATAGCCAGAAAGAGTTAGAAGCGCAACTGGAAAAACAGACAGACTTTGAGACCTTCTTCGCTGAAGCTCCTCAACTGAATCCTTCACGGACGTTAATCAAAGGTGTAATCTGCGGTGTACGAGTGGAAGATATTGAAGAACCTATTATGCGGGAGATTCGCTATTTGGATAAACTGATTGATGAGTTAGCAAAAGGAAAAGCGATGGAGAAGATTTTGCGGAAATAATTATTAAAAAGAAGACACAATGCTTCCATTTATAAAACATCAAAGAATCTGTGTTTTTTGTTAAATCTACTATAACCTTAAAACCTTGACTAATCGTGATTCTAGTAATCCGATGTTTGGCTGTAAGACTAGTAATAAATAATTTTTCCATCATTTTCAATTACCCGAAAATTGCTGTCTTAAGAGTCAAAGCTTGATTTACTGGAGAATAACGCTCTATCAAAAGAGAGCGGAGGAAAGAACATAGATCTGGACTATTTTAGTAATCGTATTCATATCTGGTTACTATTTTTTGATAAAGAGTAAATCGAAGCCAATACAAAAATGTTTTTCTTTATTATCCGTTGTTTGTTTATTATTGGCACTTACTCCATTATGGGGATTGAGGTTTATGGATCTTACCATTTGTATTCGGAATATTAGGAATTATATCAGGGTGGTTTGGAATCAAAGGTGATATGAGAATACGTTTATTATTAGCAAACTTAAGGGGTTGGCTTTTTAATTTTTGTGTTTTATAGGTACATTTGGTTCTCAACAGCCATAAATTCTAATGTGGCTTCATCATATTTCCTTCTCCTAAAAAACTTTCGCTAATAAAAATGAATCCTCAATATCATATATTAAGGCGGTCGAAAATGAAACTATTAATCATAGGTTTATTACTATTACTAACTCTAATTATCGCTTTTGTTGTTTCAGGAATTGCAGTAAATAAGCATAATATGAAGAAGAATAAATACGACTTATTAAATTACTTTAAAAATCATAAAGTTTCTCTATCCTTAACCATTAAAGAAAATGGTCGAAATACTCTAGCTATAAATCCGGATAAAAAGTATCCGTTAGCGAGTACAATGAAAATAATAATAGCATATAACTTTGTTAAGAGTGCAATGAATAACAAGATATCCATTGCTGAAAAGGTTAAATTAAACGAACTTGAAAAATTCTACATTAAAGATACAGATGGAGGTGCTCATCCTAATTGGAAATATTCGATAAACTATCCTACGGAAGTATCTTTATTAGAAATAGCTAAAGGGATGATGCAATACAGTTCTAATGCCTGTACGGACTTTTTGATACATAAAATCGGAGTAGACGTTGTGAATGAAAGTATCGAAGTGCTCCAGCTAAATCACGATAAAATAACTTATTTAACATCACCTATTATTATGCCAGGGTATTTATCAGATAAACGGAAGCCAGCTTTAAATAAGTTAGACGCAATGAGTAGTCAGTCCTATCACGAATTAGCAAATGAATTATTTGTAAAAATGCAAGCGAATAGGAGTGATTATCTTAAAGAAAAAACGCCTAAAATGCTAGATCGCAAAATGCAATTGTTAATCACTAAAAGAATGGCTTATTCAACGACAAATCAATATACTGATCTAATGTTAAGATTAGGAAAGGAACTCTTAACCAAAAAGGAAAAAAAGTTATTTAGTGAAATAGTAATAGGTAAAAGTGTAAAAAGTGACAAGGATGACTATTTTTGGTATAAGGGGGGAGCTACACCATACGTTCTAACTTCTGCCTTATATAAAGAATCACAGGATACGACAATATCCGTTTCCCTATTTATTGAGGATGATAAGGGGGGAGATTTATATTGGATAAGAACTATATTTAATGATTTTGTAATCAGTGTTGCCACAGATACGGAGTTTAGAAAAAAGGTAAAGGAAATGGCATAACCGCATTTATTGAGGAGTTTTTTTAAAATGGAATTTAAAGTTAAAAAAGGTTAATCTTATATGACCATCATATTGGTTTCTGCTATCTTGATAATTGTTTTTATATCTATACCCTTTATTTCCTCTTTCAATAGCCTCAACGTTCTAAGCGTACTTTTATGGGCATTTCTTTTAATAACAACAGTAGGTGTATTACTTTGGACTTCCTACGATATCAAGTATACGTTTTATGATGATTTTTTGTATCTACGAGGAGGAATATTTCGCAGTCGTATCCACTTTGATAAAATTTCTAAAGTAGAGTCATTTCAGTTTAAAACATTAGACCTATTGGCTGGTTATCGAATCCTTACTTCTAAAGATGGCATAGAAATAACTTATAATAAAAGATTTGGCGCAGTAAAAATTTCTCCAAATCCAAATCCTTATTTCTATCCGAATTAAAAAAACGTTGTTTCAAGCTCAATTTAAAAATGATGATTGGTGAAACACTTCAAAAGCTCTAATTGACTAAAAGAGAACTTGATAAAGAGAGATAGGATAGTTGTTATTACTTTTAATTTTCTATATTTTGGTTATCCCAATCTGTGTCTTATTACATGAGGTGGGACATGGAATCGGTGTTATAGCTACTTCAAAGTCTCATGCACATGTTTACTTAGGAAATTGAAATAAAGAGAATAAAGAAAATTTCAAATGGGGAAGACTATTTTCATATATATTGGTCCTATATAGGTTTTGTTTATTGGGAAGCAAACTTAAAGAAGCAACAACATGTTGCAGCTCTAGCTGGCAGACCAATAATGTCTTTATTACTTGTGTTTTTGAGTGGATTAATAGCGATGTGGATACAGCAAAATGATTTACACGCATTACTATGGTGGACATCAATATGTAACTTTTTTCAATTCATTGCTACAATTACTCCCGTTACTTATCCACGTTGGATGGGAGCATATTATGGTCATCCATCTGATGGCTTGCAACTGTTACGACTATTAAAGTGATAAATTATGCTGTCAGTCTGTAAAACAATCGAGCGTTTATCCGTAATAGGAATTAGCGCTATTTTTCATTAAAAGAGGCAACTGGAAGAAGCATCGTCAGATTGATTATCGTTGATTCTAAGTGTTAGAAGGATCTGGAAAAAGTAATTGAAAAATCCACTGTAGTATGATATGTTTAATGAAATTTAGGGGTGCGTATTATGGCGTCAGTTAAAAAGATTATTATCTTGTTTTCACAACTACATCATCATATCTAGTAGCCTTGCTATCTGATTTATAATAATCGCAAATAGGAAGGCTATTTATCATTAAACCGTATTTGATTAAGTTCCAAACGTTAATCAGGTGCGGTTTTTATTTAGTCTAGGAAATTATAAAATTTGTCTATGTGATAAATATGGACGTGTTGAGCGGTGTCCAGCTTTCCCCCAGAAATTAGGCGACTTCACGAATCGCTCTACAATAAGTTGTCATCGTCTCCCAAGCACACCGTAATTCATTAATCTTAGGTAATTCGCTTCAGTCGCTACGTTTCTATTCGGGCGTTTGCGCTTTTGTTCTTTTTTAAAAAATTTGGAGGTAAAGCAAATGAAAAAAATGGATTATCAAAATGTAAAAGGTACACAAGATTACTTACCGGATGTTGAAGTACTAAGAAGAGAGATTAGAAGAACATTAGAAGATGTATTTATCCAATACGGATGTAAACCACTGGAAACACCGATATTAAATTATCTGGAATTACTAGCTTCTAAATATGGGGGTGGTGCGGAAATCGTAGAAGAAATGTACACATTAACTGATAGAGGTAAAAGAGATTTAGCTTTGCGATATGACCTTACCATTCCCTTTGCTAAAGTAATAGCTATGAATCCAACACTGAAGATGCCTTTTAAGCGCTATGAAATGGGTAAAGTATTTAGAGATGGACCAATAAAAACAGGAAGGTTTCGAGAATTTACACAATGCGATGTTGATATTGTAGGAGTAGACTCGCAATTAGCAGAAGCTGAATTAATGATCTTGGCATTGGATGCATTTAGTAAGCTTGATTTAAAGGTAACGATTCAATATAATAATCGAAAATTACTAACCGGAATGCTTGGTGTATTTGGTACTGAATTGGAAAAGGTCAATAAAGTCATTTTAATTTTAGATAAACTTGAAAAAGTCGGGTTAAAAGCTGTTCTTTCTGAGCTTAATAATCAAGGATTACCAAAGGCAACGATTATCTCAATTAAACAGTTTTTGACTGATGAAAGAAATACAAGTTTAAGCTACTTTGAATCATTTTCTAAACAAAACGAACAAGTAAGACAAGGTTTAACTGAATTAAAAGAGTTAGAATCTTATTTGGAATTTCTAAATATTAATAAACAATGTGTATTTAATCCATTCTTAGCAAGGGGATTAGAGATATACACAGGTACTATTTATGAAGTGTTCTTATCCGACCAATCTATTAAGTCAAGTATCGGAAGTGGTGGAAGATATGATAACGCAATTGGTGGGTTAATAGGTACAAACGAAACGTATTCAACTGTAGGAATATCATTCGGCTTAGATGTAATTTATACGGCTATGCGTACATCTGAGACCGAATTAAAAGAAAATCCTGATATAGATTATTATATAATTCCTTTAGGTACGCAAAAAGAAGCCTTATTGGTAGCAAATGATCTAAGAAAGAAAGGTTATAAAGTGGATTATGAAATGAGTAATAAAAAAATAGGAAAAGCTCTTGAAAAGGCAAATAAAGAAAAGGTTCGCAATGTTATAATTATTGGTAAATATGAAGTCAATAATAATCAGTTCAAAATTAAAGATATGTTTTCTGGTGATGAAAGAATGGAGTCATTTCAGTTTAGTTGACTTGGAACAAATTTACTAATGTAATGAAAGTAGGCAATAAAGAAGTATTCATCTTTTTTAAACTGATCTTGAATTTGCGTATTCTGCAAGAGGGATGAACGGTATTCGGTATATGTAAAAGTATATATAGATGAACCACTCTCCGATATATAGGAGAGTGTGAAATATAGTACTTAAAGTAATAGGGCATTATTTTTTGTATAAGAATACAAATGTTAAAAATTATTGTTATTATATAAAATAGAGGTTAATTTTAAAGTTTTTCGTCTTGACGAAGCTAAGACATAAAATAGGAAGATCCAAAAGAAAAATTCGAATTACAATACGATGATAAAAATAATAGGAGCATTCCTGTAATGAAGAAATTTGAGGGTTGAACAAAAAAGAGCCCCCTTGGTATAGTACAGGGTGTCAATGCGCATTGACACCGAAATTAATAAATACCAAGGAGAGGACCCACTATGAATTATAATCAAAATCACAAACTATCGCAAATCACACCAGAAACATTAATTGTGGGAATCGACATCGCTAAAAACAAACACGTGGCACGTGCGCAGGATGACCGAGGGTTTGAATTTGGAAAACGACTGATCTTCGACAATCGCGTTCATGGCTTTGAACAGCTTTTAAACTGGGTCTCCAGACTTCAAAAAGAACACCGTAAAAGTGAATTAATCATCGGTGCAGAGCCAACAGGACACTTTTGGCTGAGCCTTGCTTATTATCTGAAAGCAAAAGATATTAACTTTGTGCTGGTAAACCCTATGCACGTGAAAAAGTCCAAAGAACTCGATGATAACTCACCAACGAAAAATGACACCAAGGATGCGCGTGTCATTGCACAGCTGATAAAAGACGGACGATACTCCGTACCAAATCTTCTCGATGGCATTTATGCCGAACTGCGGGAAGGGATCAAATTACGAGATCAACTCGTCAAACAGCTGATTATCATTGAAGGACGCATTCAAAACCATATTCAGCGATATTTCCCAGAGTTTAATGATGTATTCAAAGACTGGGAAGGCAAGACAGCTTTATTCAGCTTACGTAACTTTCCGTTTCCATCCGACCTCCGAGGCGTGACTCCGGAGGAAGTATTAGACAATGGAAAACGACAATTAAGCGAGGCGTCGGAATCAAGCGTGCAACTCAGTTCATTGAGAAGGCAAGGAAGAGTGTCGGCATTGAAGTTGGATTGCGTTTCGCGAGAAAAGAAATACACAGTCTCTTAGACCAATACGAGCTCTATCAGAGCCAATTAACCGAACTGGACATGGAAATTACAGATCTCATGAAAGACATTCCAGGCGCCCAGGAAATGATGAATATTAAAGGGCTGGGGCCAATCACCATAGCCACCTTTCTCTCTGAGGTCGGAGACCTCAAAAAATATGACCATCCACAACAGCTGGTCAATATGGCAGGCTTGTCGTTACGAGAGCATAGTTCAGGGAAGTTCAAGGGACAAACAAGGATAACAAAACGAGGGCGGAAAAAGCTGAGAAAAGCTTTATATCTGGCCGTTAGGCCATTAGTAGCCAGTAACTCGACGTTCAAGACCCTGCACAGATATTACACGACCCGATCCGTCAACCCGTTGAAGAAACAACAGTCATTGATTGCAATGTGCGGCAAATTACTACGTGTACTGTTTGTGATTGGCAGAAAACAATGTGAATTTGAAGGTAGCAAGCTATTACAAGGTTTAACTCAAATGAAAGAATTGCAGGCAGTTTAAGCTATTTCAAAGTAGTTGAAAAAATGCATCTAAGTTTTGGAATGAACAAACACCAATAATGCAGAGTCGGAGATTATTTATTCCATTCGGGCACCAGACCCAGCATAGGAGCTTTTTCCGACCTCCACCTTGTGGATACGCAGGACGAAGGAATGTATGGATTAAAATCCCGTGATACATGGGAGGGTGAGCTACCATAAGCGGTGTGGAGAATGAGGGCATGGTTATATCCCTTTTCAACCAAATGTACACAATTTGGCTGTTAGGATGGATAAAACCCGGTTAGAATATTCTGTACTCTGATTAAACGCTTTATCCATCAATACATTCAATGAAATGGTGCTTGATTAATTCTAAGAAAACAAGAGTATTTTGAAGATAATTAAAGTATATAGAGGGAGGTTATATACGACGATGGAGAAATTATTGAAGCAGGTTAAGCTATTAAGTGAGAAAGAACCAAAAACAATTGAGCAAATGGCATTAAAATTATCAGAAGAGGCTGGAGAAACCTCGCAAGCAGTATTATCTTATTTAAAAGCCAATGGAAGTGAGTATAAACAATTAGGTATTGATGATGTAAAAGAAGAATGTATAGATGTCATTCTTGTATCTTTAGCTTTGTTTTATAAAGTAGCTGAAAGTGAAGATGAATTACAAGAATTTATAACAAGAAAAATAGCCAAATGGCAGAGTAAAATGTAAAGAACAAAGAGATGTATTGAATTAAACCTGTAATCTAAAACAAATAATTCATAAATATTTAAATACTTCTCCAACTAAATGTAGCTTTAGTTAAAGAATAATAAGCTAATTTGCAACCGTGCTTCTATTATTGTTAACCATTATAAGAGCCACATTAGTTAAATACGGAGAAATTAGCAGTAAATAAATCGAAGCTTCTCAATTAACAAGAAGATAGGTGTACAAGGTCATACTATTAAATGGAGGAGTTAGTAAATGATATTAGTGAGTTCTTGTTAGGACTAAAGGTAAGATATACGCATAGTTTAGATCACAAGCTTAGTAAATTAATAGAAGAGAATAAGGCAATACCTGTATGCCCGGAATTGCTTGGTGGTTTATCAACCCCTAGAGAACCTGCTGAAATAATAGGTGGTAATGGGGAAGATGTATTGGATGGGAAAGCTAAAGTAGTCGAGAAATCAGGTAGAGATGTTACAGAACTATACATAAAAGGAGCCTACTCGACTTTAAAAAAAGCTAAGGCTGTTAATGCAACAGTGGTTGTTCTTAAGGAGTATAGTCCTTCCTGTGGAAATTCCATGATTTATAATGGTGAATTTATGGGGGAGAAAATCACTGGAAATGGAGTTACTACTGCCTTACTAAAAAGAAATGGCTTACGAGTAATCTCAGAAGAACAGCTTGCCGAGTATTATGATGAGATAATATAGCGAATGCTTCTTCAATTAACGAGCGCATAACACCAATAAGGAGTAAAGTGTTCTAAATTGGTATTGTAAATTGCCATGAAGGTAAATTTCTATTATGTTACTGTACAGGAATGCTGATGCCGGAACACATCGAAAACGTTAATTAACAGGTTGTCTCTAAGTAAAACCAAGCAAATTTAGATATCCTGAGGTAGGTGTTTACATTGGAAGAGATAGTTATCATTTGTTCAGGAAGTTCAGGTGGTCATGCAAAGCTAATTATTGATGCTTTAGAAAAAGCTAATAGGAAGATTAAAGGAATAATAGATAACCAGCGACAACCAGGTGAGAGGATATATGGTTATGAAGTATTAGGTGATGAAGAATATGTAAAGCGAAATAGCATAGATACAGGAATCGTTGGAATAGGTGATAACTGGAAAAGAAAACAAGCTGTAAAAAGAGTTAAAGAAATAAACCCATTTTTTAAGTTTACAGTAGTCATACATCCTTATACCTCTATAGCTAGAGGTGTTACTATAGGTGAAGGAACTGTTGTAATGGCGGGAGCTATTATTAATAGTGACGCTCAGATTGGAGAACATTGTATTGTAAATACTAAAAGTTCAATAGCTCATGATTGTGAGATAGGAGATTATGTATCCATTTCTCCAAGCGCAACCTTAGGGGGTAATGTATTAGTAGGAGTTGGATCAACCGTAGCAATGGGAGCTAATGTTATCCATGCTGTAACAATCGGTCAACATACTGTGATAGGAGCAGGATCGACTGTATTGGATGATATTGAAGATTATAAGGTAGCTTATGGAACTCCTGCTAAAGCTGTTAAGGTAAGAAAAGAATTTGATAAATATCTATAAAAATATCTTTAGCATATAAACAATTCATTTCATCTCTGATATATCGAATAGGCAGTGAACATAAAAAGTTGTTTATCCCTATTACCTTAAGAAAGAGAATATTTACTCATCGCCTCTCTTTTGTAGTAGGTATGTTAAAACAGTGTAAGTAAGCATACATATGCTTCATACTTACACTGTTTTTTAAGCTGTTAGACAAATGGTTTGTTTTTTAGTAATACGAAAAAATAATGCTAAGACAACTGCATTGTTGTTATACACGTGTTGTCGCCTTCAAAGGTGGAAATTTCTGATTCTGTTGTTTTTCCATCATATTCCATTTTAACTTGAAATGTTTTATCTCTTGGTAACCATAAATCAATAAACCCATTTTTTAATGATGTCATGGTTTCATCAACAACCACATTACCTTCTTCATCTTGAATATACACATCAAATTCTTTTTCCACCAACTCTCCTTGACATCCGGTTAGACTATGGTTGGTACAAGGGTGTGTGGTATTAATAAACGGTGCAATGGAAACGAAAAATTCATCTTCTGGAAGATTATAAGTCGTCTCTTTATTACCACTATCCGTAACAATAAGCTCTTCGGAAGTAATGGATGCAGACACATCATCGGTACTACCAACACTATAATTATGTACCATTTCTTTTACATCTTTTCCTTCTTTTTCATTCGAAGCACTGTTATCACAGGCTACTACGATGAAGATAAGTACGAAGCCAATCATTGCAAGAATGCCTTTTTTCATATATCATTCAACTCCTATTTTAATAGTATAAAATGTAATTTGATAGTATTTTACCATATGTAGACAAACGATATGTAATAGATAAGAAAGGCACATATCAATTTGTCCGCCTTTTAAAAACCAGTAAAACCAAACCATCCGGCTAAAAAGGAGGTTAATTTGGTCATCCAATCAAAGAATAGTGCAACTCCCATAAAAATCATAATGTATCCGCCAATTTGTATTAATTTTTGATTGTGTTTTTTAATCCACTTTATTTTACCAACAAAGAATGCCAACAAAAGAAATGGAATGGAGAAACCTGATACATAACTAATCATCATTACCATACCAACATCAGGATTAGTTGCAGCTAATGATAATACGATAGCTAATATGGGACCAGTACACGGTGTCCAGCCTAAAGAGAATGCCATTCCTATAAGATAGGACCCAAAATAACCTCCTGGACGATTTTTGAATGAGATTTTTTTATCCTTCATGAGAAATTTAAAATTAAATATACCTACAATCACTAGTCCAAAGAAAATAATTAAAACGGCACCAATTTGTCTAATGATATCCTGGTATGTCAACAAAAATTCGGATATATATGATGTGGTAAAACCAATCATTATAAAAATACTTGAGAATCCTAGTAAAAACAGAATGGTATGTAAGAGGGCTTTTTTATTTATTTTTTTATTTTCTTCTTTTATTTCACTTACGCTCATCCCAGTAATATATGATAAAAATGCTGGGTAAAGTGGTAATACACAAGGTGAAATAAAAGAGAGAAACCCTGCACCAAAAGCTAGGAATATATTTATTTCGTTCAAAACTACTTATCCCCCTTTTGTTTAGAGACTTATTGCTGAGGAAGTATTTCTTGTAAATATCCATCAAGTTTTTCTAATGTCAACGCACCATTTATTATTCTTTCTATCTTTCCATCAGGGTTTATAAAAAAGCTACTTGGAATAGGTCCTACTTTATATAGATCCATTACTTCTCCTGTTTTATCATGAGGAATCGGAAACGTTAAATCATATTTATCAATAAAACTGTCAACAGCTAATTCTGTATTATCTAAACTAACGGCGATAATTTCAATTCCTTTATCTTTATATTTGGGATAAAGTGCTTGCATGTAAGGCATTTCTTCTTCACAGGGTTTACACCAGGTTCCCCAAAAGTTTAACATGACACCTTTTCCTTCAAAATCACTAAGTTGAATCATTTCTTCTTTATTATTCTTATTTATTTGTTTTAATTTAAAGTCGGGTGCATCATCACCGATCAGATAAACGCTGTTATCTGCTTGTATGTTAGAAATTAATGCAAATACAATAGCACCTATTAATACAGCTAGAATAGCTGTTCGAAAAATGAAGCGATTTCTTTTTTTGTTCTTCTTTTTCTTTTTAGCCTCCTCCAAGCTCATATATACCCTCCCTACAATAATTAATTTCAATCTAAAAGACACGTACTGTTATTCTAAGATAAAAATTTGCAGAAATTATGTAGATGCTTTGTATAGTTTATGAACGAATGTATTTTTTCATATGAAGTGGAACCTCAAGCAGTTGGGGGGCGTTTATCCACCATCGGATTGAAGTAGGTAAGCTGAAGGATCTGCTTGCTTGTGCCCATTAACCTTTTAAAAAATAGTCACTAACCTTATTATCACTAATTATTCAAACCTGGGTGTTCAAACTATTGTCACGTAATCTATAAGCTTTGCTTTAAATCACATTTGAAGTGTGATGTAGTTCACTTATGTTAAGTAGTGCAAAATTTAGAATGTAAGTAAGAAAAAACATAAGGGAGGGGTAAGTAATGGAAACGAATAATAAAAATGTTATTGCAAAAGAAAAGGATAATAAAAAGTATTCTCTAAAAGGGACATTATTTTCCTCAATTGTATTTGTTGGAGGAACCATTATAGCTTTTATTCTACTATTATGGGTTTTGTATATGGTGAGAATTTAATAGGGGGGTATTTGTATGAAATTACATCGTGCTGAAGAAATTTGGTTAATTATTGGAATTGGAATTATTGCTCTTTCTATGGTGATAACAGGATATCAGGCATTTGCTCAAGGAATGGCACCGCCAAGTGGAATGGAAACCATTGATCCTCAAAAAGTAGATCAAACTACACCATTTGATAATCCTGGGATATTTGAGATTGGCGAAAACGAATATGAGGTAGTTATGATATTACAAGCCTTTAGTTTTACACCAAATGAAATTGAAGTCCCAGTAGGGTCAACCGTTCATTTTACAATGACTTCTAGAGATGTAGTACATGGCTTTCAAGTGGCTGGTACCAATATTAATGCTATGGTAACTCCTGGACACATACAAAAAATTTCACAAACCTTTGACAAACCAGGTGAATATCTCGTTTTATGTAATGAGTACTGCGGTGTCGGTCACCAAATGATGTCGACAACTATCACCGTTAAATAAAGGGAGGAGAAATAAATGGAGTTAGTTAAAGAAAAACCATTTGGAAAGATGCAACAGGCTCTAGGAGTTAATCCTAAAGATGCACGATTATCATTAACCTATTTTACTGTTTCATTTATTGCGTTATTAATAGGTGGATTTTTAGGTCTTTTTCAAGGATTAAACCGTGCAGGTCTAATGGAATTGCCAACATGGTTTGACTATTATCAAACACTAACAACGCATGGAATCTTATTAGTTCTTGTATTTACCACCACTTTTGTAATTGGGTATTTCTATGCTGGAATTTCCCATACAATGGGAGGATTACTTCCAAAGGTTAGAAAATTTGGTTGGACAGCATTTGGATTATTGGTAATTGGTGTTGTGTTTGTTGCAACTACTGTTGCCATGGGTAATGCATCAGTTATGTATACTTTCTACCCACCAATGCAAGCAACTCCTCTATTTTACATTGGCCTAGTTTTTCTTGTTGTGGGAATTTGGATAGCAGCATTTGGCGTGTTTATCAATGTAGCAAATTGGAGAAGAAATCATAAAGGACAGCATATTCCTTTGTTATCATTCTTTGCAACTGGTGTATTCGTTTTATTAGTCTTGGGAAGTATCGGTGTTACCATAGAAGTGTTAATGTTAATTCCATGGTCACTAGGGTGGACGGAAACCATCAATGTTATGCTTAGTCGTACATTATTTTGGAGTTTCGGCCATACTCTAGTTAATATTTGGTATTTAACTGCGATTTCTGCATGGTATGTCGCTGTACCAAAGATTATTGGTGGAAAACTATTTAGTGATGCTATCACACGTTTAGTAGTTATTTTATTAGTTATACTCAATATTCCTGGAGGATTCCATCATCAAATTGTTGACCCTGGTATTACAGAAGGCTGGAAATTCATCCATGTATTTATGAGTTTATCCATTGGGTTCCCATCTATGATGACTGCATTTGCTATGTTTGCTGTGTTTGAACGTGCAGGTAGAAGAAAAGGTGCTAAGGGTCTATTAGACTGGTTCAAAAAATTACCGTGGGGAGATGTGCGTTTCCTTGCACCATTTATTGCAATGGTTGCATTTATCCCTGCCGGTGCTGGTGGTATTGCACAAACAAATAATCAACTAAATCAAGTAGTTCATAATTCACTTTGGATAGTTGGACACTTCCATTTAACTCTTGGTGTTACGGTAGCATTAACCTTCTTCGGTATTACATATTGGTTAATTCCATATCTATCAAAGAGAAAATTAACACCAAAAATAAACAAACTAGGTATCATTCAAACCATTATCTGGACTATTGGTATGACATTTATGTCAGGAGCAATGCATTTAGTTGGTCTTTTAGGATCGCCTCGAAGAACTTCTTATACAACTTATGGAGATAACGCTACAGCCTTAAGCTGGGATCCTTACTTAATTTTCCTTGCAGTTGGAGGAACCTTCTTAATTGTTGGGGTTGTACTTATGGTTTATATCGTAGTTAATCTTATGTTCTTTGCGCCAAAAGGAAACACAGAATTTCCAATTGGAGAACCAGAAGCAGACGTACTATCAACTCCAAAATGGACGGAAAGATGGGGAACGATCATTATACTACTTATTCTAATAGTAGCCATGGGATATGTTATGCCACTTACAGATATATTAAATGTTCCAGGCTCTCCTCCATTTAGAACTTGGTAGAAAATTAAACATAATTATATGTCGCTTGAGAAAAAGAGATGGGGTGTAACTGAAACGGTTAATTCGAATGATGAACAACTAACTACTCTGTCTCCGGAAATATACATAGACTCCTTGAAAAAGAAGAGCGCTTTTGTCGTACGATATATCGCTGCCTGAGCAAAGTAAAGTATATTTCCGAAGCGAGTTAGTTGAACGAATCATCATTTCTAATTGTTTGTTTTTTTCGTTGATTAATACTAATTTCATAGTCTTTTTGATTATTAAAATTTGCAAATAGGACGTGATCAAATGAACCGAAATAGTAATATATTATCACTAGTAATAGTTATCACGTTTGGTTTTATCTTATTCTTAATTGGAACGGATGGCTTTCGAGCATATACGGCTGAAACGGCTAGAACGATGAAGCTGGTGGAAGAGATGCCGAGATTTCCTGAAGTTACCTTAGAAGATAGTAAGGAAAGACTATATGCATTCTCCGAGTTTGAAGATAAATATGTAATGATAACTTTTATTTATACTGCATGTACAGATGTTTGTCCTAAATTAGAAATGAATCTTGCTCAGGTTTATAATCGAATACCAGAAAAATATATCGGAGAGGATATTGTTTTCTTAAGTATTAGTTTTGATCCGGAGAGAGATACCCCTGCTATACTTGAAAAATATCGCCAATATTTTAATAGTGATGGTAACACTTGGAGAATGGCAAGAATCCCTGATAACCAAGAATTACAAAAGTTATTAACTTCTTTTGGAGTCGTTGTGATACCAGACAATATGGGCAATTTCACTCATAACTCTGCTTTTTATTTAGTGAATCCCCAAGGCAAGCTAGTAGAAGTTATGGATTATCAACAAATTGATTTAGCAGTTGAAAAAATAACAAGTATATTGAAAACAAATGAGGGGAGATAATGGATGAAACAAGCAATCTATGGATTAGGATTGTATATTTTCATGATGCTCCCACCAGTTATTACTTTATTCGAATCTATAATGGTAGTTCATATGCATATGCAAATGCCTTTGTTGGTTATTATTGGAATGATGTTTACACCATACCTCAAGAAAAAATTTCCCGGATTTTTTGAAGCTTGGAATCAAAATGGTATACCTGGAATAGTACTTTTTTTGATAATTATGAGTTACTGGATGCTCCCACGTGCTATGGATGAGGCCCTTACTTTACCATTAGTAGAGATTTTTAAATTTATAAGCTTACCATTTCTTGCAGGAGTACCACTAAGAGATAGCTGGCAAAAACTTATGAAATTTGAAAAGAATAGTGTGTATATCTTCTTTAGTGTATTATCAGGAATTATGGCTTGGATTTATATTGCTTCCCCTACACAGCTGTGCAATAACTATTTAGTAACTGAGCAAAGAGCATTAGGCTGGACATTTTTAATAACCGGATTATGTATTATAATTTATTTTATCCAATCGCTATTTATTGATGATACAGAAGATTACTAAACGAAATAATGTCTTTTTGGAGACAAAGAATAGAAGAAAATCGGTCAAATAGGATTTTCAACTTTAAGAATAGACTGGACTCACTAAATGCTTTATTCGAAAAACAAGGCTTTTCTATAACTGATGCAGAACATGCTATTTTTGACATTAATGGTAAACTTTTGGATGGAATCAAGACGTAATAAAGTGGTCAGTTACAAAAGAAATTTAATTTTCTAACTCTAAACTACTCTTTACACTGCTGCTAAGTAAGTAATCTCTTTTAAGGAAAAATTGAAGTTAGATGAGCAATGGTTAGAAAGCGACTAAAACAACCTAGACGATACTCTATTCGTGTGTGTTTGATCCCATATATAACTGACAGTTAACTCCACTTATCAATACTGAGGTTCACTTTTTTCCCGAAGTGGGGCGTTACTGCCAGTAATGTCTGATTGGTTCAAAGGTCTTCAGGTCATACCCTTGTGGTATGAACAATCAGTGGGGGGATAAAACAAAACCCCCACTGATTGAAGCAAAAAGATCGCTCTCTATATATTAAAATCATGTCCATTAGAAAAGGAACACCTCTCTTGAGATGCACCTTTTATTGAAATAATTCTTCCTTCAACCTATTGGTATCTAGTATCATATTTCCATCACTATCTATTAGAATTAATTGTTTCTTCTTTAATTGGGTGATCGTTCTGCTAACTGTTTCACGACTTGAACCAATCATATTGGCTAAATCTCTATTCGTAAAACGGGTGGTCAATGTCATTGTTTCATTGATATGCTCCATTCCATGTTTTTTTCCAAGGCGAATTAATAGAAGAATAATTTGTTCGTAAGTATTACGTAGGATTTTTTCTTCTAAGCGATTCTGTAAATCCACTATCTTATCTCCAAGCACACGGAAAATCTTGATACTTACCTCTGGATTGTTGATTAAAAAATCCTCAAATAAATGGATGGGGATGTAAAATAATACTGCTTCTTCCATTACTTCAGCATGTGCAGGGTAGTTATCATTACGAAAAAAACCTTGGTGAGGAAACATTTCACCTTCACTTAGAATATTGATAATTTGTTCTTTTCCTTGAATATCAGTTCGATAAATTTTTATTTTACCTTGGTGTATAAAATACACATTAGTGAGAAGGTCATCTTGCATAAAGATATGGACTCCCGATCGGTAGGTTCGATTTTTTGCAATATTTATAATCGGATCAATTTCATAGTCTGTTAAACTTTTGAAAAGGGGGAAACGTTGTAATAATTTTTTAACTGATGCTGGATACATAATTATCATCCTTTCAAATATAGTGCTCCATCTCATAATATTATCACGTACAATTTATAATAAGATGTGAAGAATATCATACTTATCAGATTGTAGTGGAGACTTTGGAGGATAACTATTGAGAAAAAATAGATTACAAAGGTAAGAGCTGTGATAAACATATGATTGTTAAAGCAAAAGCCAAACTATCACCCAATCCATGGTACTGCCTCTCGAAAGTAGAGTAAATAATCTAATTTCTGGGGATGTTTTGTAAAGTTTGTCACGGAGTATTTAGATGGAACTCTTTCATATCGTTCCTTAGCTAAAAATATAATATGGGTAGTTCCACACTAATAGGGAGAGCCACCGATAAACCAAAGCCCCGCTGATTGAAGTTTCACATTATAACTTTCTTATTATCTTTTTTTTAGAAAAATACTTAAGTTTTGTCCCAATTCTTTTCTTATTTTCTAGTTGGAAATATTCGTATTACGTCATAATTTAGTTATGTGATAAATATCACTAATTGTTTAGTTTTATTGTATTACAATTTTCCTAGACTTAAGAAGGGTGGGGCAGTAATGTTTAATAGAGATTATAATGAAAATCCGTTTATCGTAATATGGGAGCTAACACGTGCTTGTCAGTTACATTGTTTACACTGTCGTGCAGAAGCACAGTATCATAGACACCCATTAGAATTGAATTTTGAGGAAGGAAAGAAATTAATAGATAATATCTATGAAATGGACAATCCTATGCTTGTATTCACTGGCGGAGATCCATTGGAACGTCTAGATGTTTTTGATATTGCAGAATATGCGATTAAAAAAGGTGTCCGTTTATCCATGACACCATCTGCAACACCAAATGTAACCAAAGAAGCAATGAAAAAGGCGAAAGATATTGGACTTGCTAGATGGGCCTTTAGTATCGATGGCCATTGTAAAGAAGTTCATGACCATTTCCGAGGTACGGAAGGATCCTTTGATTTAACAATAAACGCTATTAACGATTTACATGAACTGGATATGCCTTTACAAATTAATACGGTTATTTCTAAATATAATTATGAGCATTTGGATGAAATGGCAGAGCTAGTAGAAAATTTGAATTGTGTAATGTGGAGTGTGTTTTTCCTTGTTCCTACTGGGCGAGGGAAAGAGTCAGATATGATTTCACCTGCTGAACATGAGAAGGTATTTAGATGGTTATACAAACTCTCAAAGCGTGTTCCTTTTGATATTAAAACAACAGCTGGCCAGCACTATCGGCGTGTGGTTATACAGCAGAAAATGCGTGAACAAAGAGGTATGAGTGATAAAGAACATATCTTTTACGAAGATGCTATCATCGCAGGAAAAACAGGGCAAATTGATGGATTAGGGAGAGCTCCAAAAGGGGTAAATGATGGAAATGGGTTTGTGTTCATTTCTCACACTGGGGATGTATACCCAAGTGGTCTATTACCTATTCGAGCAGGTAATGTACGACACACTCCAATATCAGAAATTTATAGAGAATCAGAGGTGTTTAAAAATTTAAGGAACCCTGATAAATATAAAGGAAAATGTGGAATCTGCGAATTTCGCCATGTATGTGGTGGTTCCAGATCCAGAGCATACAATGTAACAGGTGATTATATGGAAAGTGAACCTTATTGTGTATATATCCCAAGAGCAATGCGTAAGAAAGGAAAGAATATTATAGAAAAATAGATAGAAGCTGAGCAGATGGATGCTTAGCTTTTTTGTAGTCTAGGAAATGAAGGGAATTATAAAATTAGCCCATGTGAATAAAGATGGGCGTGTTGAGCTTTGTCCAGCTCTAGCGCCCAGAAACGAGGCGCCTTCACGAATCGCCCCATGTTAAGTCATCATCGGCTCGAAGCTCACCGTGATTTCTTTATCTCCGTTGACTCGCTCCAGTCGTTCGTTTCTATTCGGGCGCTTACACTTTTGTTCTATGAATAAAATGCAGAAATCAGGGGATAGGAACTGTACGGAGAGGAAGAATTCACAAAAAGGCACTCAAGAGCAAGACTATTGACCAAACAATACACAACACGTTACTGTACTAAATTTGCATTACATTATGAAAAGATGATTTAAATATTAATAAGTTTATGACCATATTTTGACATCTGTCAAAGTGTGACATACTTCACACTATAGTAGAGATTTGAATGTTTTAATAAGTTATAGGCTTCACAAAGTAACTTATTTGGAGGGACAATAATGAAAAAAAAACCATCTCCACTTTGGCAACGAATAAATTATATAAAACCAAAAGAGACTTATTCAAATAATCATAGCCAATTACAAGAAGGGAACCGTGATTGGGAAAATGTATATCGAAAAAGATGGCAGCATGACAAGATAATTCGTTCCACACATGGTGTGAACTGTACGGGATCATGTAGTTGGAATATTTACGTAAAAGATGGGATCGTTACATGGGAAGGCCAGGCCTTAGACTATCCATCGACAGGACCAGATATGCCAGATTTTGAGCCACGCGGATGCCCAAGAGGAGCAAGCTTTTCTTGGTATATTTACAGCCCATTGCGCGTGAAATATCCATATGTCAGGAAGAAATTATTGCTTTTATGGAGAGAAGCTTTAGCTACAAATGACACTCCATTAGAAGCATGGAAAAGTATTGTGGAAGATAAGGAAAAAGCAAAGTCTTATAAACAGGCTAGGGGGAAGGGAGGATTAGTTAGAGCTGATTGGGAAGAAGTAACTAAGCTTATAGCGGCTTCAACACTTTATACAATCGTCAAATATGGTCCTGACCGTAATGTTGGATTTTCACCAATCCCAGCAATGTCAATGCTAAGCTATGCAGCCGGTAGTCGTTTTATGCATTTGCTTGGCGGACAAATGCTCAGCTTCTATGATTGGTATGCAGACTTACCACCAGCATCTCCGCAAATTTGGGGGGATCAAACCGATGTGCCAGAAAGTTCTGATTGGTTTAATTCCAGTTATATTATGACATGGGGTTCCAATGTTCCGATGACACGTACACCAGATGCTCACTTTTTAGTTGAAGCTCGCTATAAAGGGACAAAAGTTGTTTCAGTTAGTCCAGATTATGCAGAATCAACCAAATTTGCAGATGACTGGCTTTCCATTAGACAAGGAACAGATGGCGCGGCAGCAATGGCAATGGGACATGTTATTTTAAACGAATTTTATAATAAAAATAAAACACCTTATTTTGAAAATTATGCAAAACAGTACACAGATTTTCCGTTTTCAGTTCGATTAAAACAAGTAAATGGTAAGTTTATAGCAGACCGATTTCTAAATGCCGAAGATCTTGGCCTAGCATCCGAGAATAATCAATTTAAGCCAGCAATGTATAACCAAGCTACAAATGGTTTTTCCATCCCTCATGGAACAATGGGTTCTCGCTGGGATAAAAAAGGGACTTGGAATTTAAGACTTATTGACGAAAATACCAATGAAAAGATTGAACCTGTTTTAAGCTTCTTTGATATGGAAGACGAAGTAATTCATGTAGACATGCCGTATTTCGATGCAGAGGAGAAAAAAGTACTACCTCGTGCTATACCTGTGAAGAAAGTAGAACTAAACGGAGAAGTAGTATATGTTGCCACTGTTTATGATTTAATGCTTGGTAATTACGGAATTGATCGTGGTCTTGGTGGAGAAGCTGCAAGTTCTTATAACGAGATTGCACCATTTTCACCAGCATGGCAGGAGGAAATAACAGGTGTGGATCGTAATCTAATCATTAAAGTTGCTCGTGAATTTGCACAGAATGCCATTGATACAAAAGGTCGTTCCATGATTATTATGGGGGCCGGAATTAACCACTGGTACAATTCTGATACGATTTATCGTGCAATTATAAATCTTGTACTTATGATCGGCGCACAAGGTGTAAATGGTGGTGGCTGGGCTCACTATGTTGGCCAGGAAAAACTCCGTCCCGTTGAAGGGTGGACTACGATTCAATCCGCCAAAGACTGGGGAGGGCCGGCAAAATTGCAAAATGGTACTTCCTTTTTCTACTTTGCAACAGGTCAATGGCGTTATGAAGAAACACCTATTTCGGAACTTGCTGCTGCAACTATAGACAAAGCTAGATATGATCACCCTGGTGATTACAATGTTTTAGCAGCCCGTTTAGGGTGGTTACCATCATATCCGACGTTTAATAAAAACGGTATTGATTTATATAATGAAGCAATTGCAAATGGAAATGAAACAACAGAAGAGATCGGAAACTTCGTTGCCAAACAATTAAAAGAGAAGAAATTACAATTTGCAATTGAGGATCCTGATAATTCGGTTAATTTTCCAAGGAATTTGTTTGTTTGGCGCGCGAACCTAATTTCAAGTTCTGGAAAAGGACATGAATATTTCTTAAAACATTTATTAGGTGCATCAAATGGGCTCTTGAACTCTGATGAAGATAGTATTCGACCAAAAGAAATTAAATGGCGAGATGAAGCACCTGAAGGGAAGGTAGATCTATTAATTAATCTAGATTTTCGTATGGCTGGAACAGCTCTATACTCTGATGTTATCCTCCCTGCATCAACATGGTATGAAAAGCATGATTTATCAAGCACGGATATGCATCCATTTGTACATCCGTTTAGTTCAGCTATCACATCACCATGGGAAGCAAAATCTGACTGGGACATTTTCAAAGTTTTAGCAAAAGGCGTTTCCGATATAGCTCAAGAAATCGGTATGGGCACAATCAAGGAAATAGTTGCGACACCAATAAATCATGACACGCCTGGAGAGATGGCACAGCCACTTGGCAAAATTGAAGACTGGTCAAAAGGGGAATGTGAACCAATTCCAGGTAAAACTATGCCACAAATTCATGTTGTCGAACGTGATTTCAAACAAATTTATAATAAAATGACAGCACTTGGTTCAAATATTGCCACTAAAGCATATGGAACCAAAGGTATCAATTGGATGATGAAAGATGAATATGAACAGGCGAAACGAACGTTTGGCACGGTAGATAACGGAAGTATTGCCGATGGATGTCCAGATATCACTAGTGCAAGAGATGCGTGTGATGCAATCTTAATGCTTTCTTCTACGACAAATGGAAAAGTTGCCGTAAAAGCGTGGGAAGCATTAGAAAAGACAACGAACTTAGAGTTAAAGGATTTAGCTACTGAAAGAGAAGAAGAGTTATTTACATTTGATAATATTGTCACCCAACCGAAAACAGTTCTTACTTCACCAGCATTTAGTGGCTCAGAAAAAGGTGGAAGAAGATATTCACCATTTACAACCAATGTTGAACGATTGATCCCATTTCGAACAATTACAGGACGCCAATCTTACTTTTTGGATCATGAAATAATTAAGGAATTTGGGGAGTCATTTGCCATATTCAAACCAATTTTAAATCAAAAGCCATTTAGTTCTAAACGCCCAGATGTCGAAGGAAAAGAAATTACATTAAATTACTTAACGCCACATAATAAATGGTCAATTCATAGTATGTACTTTGATTCACAGCCGATGCTGACGTTATTTCGCGGTGGACCAACAGTCTGGCTTAATAAAGATGATGCTGCTGAGATTGATGTAAAAGATAATGATTGGATTGAATGTTTCAATCGTAATGGCGTAGTTGTAGCAAGAGCGGTTGTTTCACACCGTATTCCTAGAACCATGGCATTTATGCATCATGCACAAGATCGTCATATTCATACACCTGGTACGAAACTAACGAAAAATCGTGGAGGTACGCATAACAGCCCAACAAAAATTCATGTGAAACCAACACATATGATTGGTGGATATGCACAATTAAGTTATGGATTTAATTATTATGGACCTACCGGAAACCAGCGTGACTTAAACGTGGTTATTAGAAAAATGAAGGAGGTTGATTGGCTTGAAGATTAAAGCACAGGTGGGAATGGTGATGAACCTGGATAAATGTATTGGCTGTCATACTTGCAGTGTAACCTGTAAAAATACATGGACAAACCGTCCGGGTGCAGAATATATGTATTTTAATAATGTTGAAACAAAACCTGGTATCGGCTATCCAAAACAATGGGAATCCCAGGAAAAATATAAAGGTGGTTGGGAACTTCAAGATGGGGAGTTACGGTTAAAATCCGGATCGAAAACAAACCGCCTCTTAAATCTATTCTATAATCCTAATCAACCAGAGATGGATGATTACTATGAACCGTGGAACTATGATTATGAGACGTTAACCAATAGCAAAGAAAGAAAACATCAACCGATTGCTAGAGCTAAATCTGCTATAACTGGAGAATTTATGGATTTAGAATGGGGGCCAAACTGGGAAGATGACTTAGCTGGTGGTCATATTACAGGTCTCCGTGATCCGAACGTTATACAAATGGAAGAATCCATCAAAACAGAGTTTGAAGATGTGTTTATGATGTATCTTCCACGTATCTGTGAACATTGTATCAATGCACCCTGTGTTTCCTCTTGCCCATCTGGTGCAATGTATAAACGAGATGAAGATGGTATTGTACTAGTTGATCAAAATGCATGCCGTGCATGGAGATACTGTACTACCTCATGCCCGTATAAAAAAGTCTACTTTAACTGGAAAACGAACAAAGCTGAAAAATGTACCATGTGTTTCCCAAGAATCGAAAACGGGCAGCCAACGATTTGTTCAGAAACCTGTGTGGGACGTATCCGTTATATTGGAATTATGTTATATGATGCTGATCGCGTATTGGAAGCCGCATCGGTAGAAGATGAGAAAGACTTGTATCATGCACAACTTGGTATTTTTCTAGATCCAAATAATCCGGAAGTTATTAAACAGGCAAAAAAAGATGGTATACCAATGGATTGGATTGAAGCTGCTCAAGCATCACCATTGTACAAAATGATTATTGATTGGAAGATTGCTTTACCTTTACATCCAGAATATCGAACCATGCCAATGGTTTGGTATATTCCGCCACTTAGCCCAATCATGAATATGATTGAAGGAAAAGGGAGTAATGCGGAAACAGCAGATATTTTCCCGGCGATTGATGAAATGCGAATTCCTATTGAATATCTTGCAAACTTACTAACTGCTGGGGATACTGGTCATATTCGTAAAGTGCTTAAGAAAATGGCTGTTATGCGAAGCTATATGCGTACAGAACAAACTGGAAAGGACTTTGATCGTGATATAATTACTGATTTAGGGTTAACCGAAAAAGCGATTAAAGAAATGTACCGATTATTAGCAATTGCGAAATATCAAGATAGGTTTGTTATCCCACACAGTCACAAAGAAGAAGTAGCAGATTTATATGAAGAACAAGGTGCTTGTGGACTTGACTTTACGGGTGGACCAGGAAGCTGTGGAGTACTTTCTTAATAGTTTCAAATGGCGATGTAGTTCTTATACCCCCTGATGATTGTTAGTTTCACAAAGATATGACTAAAAGAACCCTGACCAGCATCTAGTATTTACTGGCAGTTGAATCCTCCTGAGTTTCACTTCGTAGGATTGGAGTGAGGGTCTTACTGTCAGTTACTTACTAAATAAAATTCAATGTACGTGAATATATGGAACAGATTTCCTTGGAATGGAATAAAAGCTGAGACGTCGTGTAGTAGAAATCAACTATATTGCAATATTTATATACAGAGTGTTCGAATTTCAACAAAGCTCTTAAAATGGACCAAACAATAAAGAAATAAAGTTATGAAGTACTACCCCAGCGAAGGAAGGTCTCGGTAAGATTCCGTAATGCACATGGTAAAAAGGAACAAAAGCTATATACGTCCACGTCTTTGAACTGCGCGGTTACTCGTCCAACAGAAAGAGTTGTGGTATTCCTCCCGAAGTCAATATTCTGTTGGCACTGAGCTCACCAGCCGTTCAGAGTCAAGGTAACAATCTTTACAAAAAACGAGTGTTATAAATTAGATAATAGGAAATCGGTTTGGTAAGGTGGTTTTACCAATCTTGATTTCAATAAGAGGAGATACGGATAATGAATCAAAACATTTATCAAATGGTTTCGTTTCTTTTAAATTACCCAAATAAAGAAATGGTAAGTATACTACCAGAGCTCCAATTGGAATTAGAAGAAATAGAAAATCCTGTAATAAAAGAAAATATCCATAGATTCATTAGTTTATCTTTAAACATGTCTTTGGATGATTGGATCAGTCACTATATCGAACATTTTGACTTTGGAAAATTAACAAATTTATATGTAACATATTTAAAATTAGGAGAGCAGAGAGAACGTGGTTTGGAATTACTTAAACTGAAAAAATACTACGAAGCACATGGATTTAATGTTACAGAAAAAGAGTTACCTGATTACTTACCTCTGATTCTTGAGTTTTGCGGAAATGTTCCTGTAGAAACGAGTAATGAATTGTTATCCATGCATGGAAAGGCTATTGGTGAAATCCAAAATAAATTGAGAGAAAGTGGCAATTACTATCTTTTATTATTTGAGGCTCTTTTTCTCCACATGTCTGATAACGGATTAATTCTTACTGCTACAGAATAAAGTTTAGGAGGAAAATAAAATGGAGTTATTATTATGGGGGATATTACCTTACATTGTATTAACCATTTTTATTGGTGGTCATATTTATCGATATCAAAAAGATCAATTTGGCTGGACTACGAAATCGAGTGAATTTCTTGAGAAAAAAAGATTAAGAGTTGGATCTCTTCTTTTTCACTGGGGAATAATATTCGTGTTTGGTGGCCATATTTTTGGATTAATTATACCAATAGGGCTTTATAATGCACTAGGGATTACTGAGCATATGTACCATACTGTTGCTATCATATTAGGATTTCCAGCAGGTATCGCCGCATTTATCGGTATAGTCTTATTAACCTATCGAAGAATAAGCATCAAACGTATGAAGGCTACAACCTCTCCAAGTGACTGGGTCAGCTTGATTTTCATTCTATTGGCAATAATAACTGGATTAATTGCCACTTCATTCAATGTTGATTCACATGGATTTGATTATCGAACAACGATTGCACCTTGGCTTCGCGGCTTGTTTATATTTAATATACAGCCGGAGTTAATGGCCTCTGTACCTATCTGGTTTAAGATTCATATTTACTGTACCTTTGCGTTATATGTTGTTTGGCCATTTACCCGTTTGGTGCATGCGTTTAGTTTTCCAATTCGCTATTTAAGCAGAAATTATGTTATTTATAAGAGAAGGGTTCCTAGAAAGGCAACGGAAGAGAGTGGTTTTTAATAATACTCTATATTCTCTCTTTAGAGATTAAAGGAGATTCAGAATGAGTAAATGGTTTTATATGAATCTTGTACTTTTACTGATGGCTATTTGGCAGGTAGTTAAGCCTTTTTCGTTTCCGATCTTTTCATTACCAATTTTATTTGGTCTCATTGGATTTTTGTTATTCCTATTTAATTGGACCAGAAATGCAGTGTTTTCAACCATTCGTAATGTTCCAGAACGGAAAACAAAAATTAAATTGGCTAATCTTTCAAAGAAGGTAATGCCGTATCACCGTTGGATTGGAACTGCTGCACTGGTTTTTATACTATTACATGCAGTATTTGTTCTTCATTGGTATAGTTTCTCTTTTCAAAATATGAAAATGCTAGCAGGATTGTTAGCATTCGTAAATTTAATTTTGATGGTACTTACTGGATGGTGGAGACTTGTCAAACCAACAGGGCGAATGCGTCAGATTCATTTACGATTAGGGATTTCCTTATTTTTTATCATTTCTTTACATTTACTTTTGTAATTTAAATACAGGAATAAAGGGTGTGTATTTCATGTTTAGTAACTTAGAAAGAACGGAGGATCAGCCAAATAAATCCCTTACTTTAATGGAGGAAATTAGAAAACAAATGATTAATGAAAATAACCCTGATATAAAAGAAACTATCGAGGAAATCGAAGCTCGTTTAATCTCTAGTAAAGAGATTTCCTTGAACGAACAATTTCTTATGTTAAGTACAGTGGCAAAGTACTACCATAAAACAAATAATTACGATAAAGCGGGTAAATATAGTCGTCACGCCTTGCAGCTATCCAAAAAGATGTCAGTAGACTTTATGCAAGTGATTATCGAGACCTATTTAGACTATGCAACACTGGAAAGAGAGTATGGACAACGCTCAACTGCTAGAATGGAATTAGCAAAATTAATGGCATTTCTAGATTCCAATGATTATCAGGATGGCTATGTATATGGCGTTATATTCAGCAACTTAGGAAAAATATCTCTTGATGAAGAAAACATGGAAAGTAGTATTACACAGCTTGAAAAAGCATTAACTTATTTTAAACAAGCAGTTCCAATGACACATCCAATTATCTCATCAACTATCCACACCCTTTCTGATGTATATATTCAAGTTGAACATTATCATAAAGCAATCGAACTATATCAAGAATTATTAAAAACCTATGAAACATTACAGGATAAACCCGCTTTAGCAAAAATATGGTTACGGTTAGGTGAAATACATTTTTATATTGATTTAAAAGAAGCCCGAAAAATGATTACAAAATCTATAAAATTAATGGATGAAATGGATGCTATGAACCATTTAGATACTACAAAAGCACTCTTGATGTTAGCTGAAATAGATGAAAATATGGGGAATTTTCCTCGAGCAATTAATTATTATAAAAAGGGTTTAAAGCAGTTAACAAGTTTCTATAAGGAGAATAATTTTTTAGTTGTTTATGTTTATTCCAAGATCGGAACCATCTCTATAAAAGTATTTAAATTAAATCAAGCAAAGAAATACCTAGAAAAGGGATTAGAATTATCCAAGCATTTTCCAAAAATCAGAATGCAATTTCTCTATGCACTAGGGAAATTATATTCTAATGAAAAAGTATATGATAATGCGTTGATCGTGTTTCAGGAATTTTTGCAACGTTTAGAAGAGGATGGACGAAAAAAATCTCTAGCTTATGGCAATACATTACAAGCTATTGCCTTTAATTATTTGGAGCAGGAAATGATAGAAGAGGCATATGACCATTATAAAGAGGCATTATCAATCTATGAACATCTAGAAAATTGCATGGAAGAAAAGGGACTCACTTCTATTCGATTGGCGTATTGCTTTGAAAGTATAAAAAATAAAGATATCATACAAGCAGAGCATTATTACGAAATGGGTTTTAAATTAATTGAAAAGGCACGAAATCAGGTGCTTCTAGAAGAAGCATTTACAGGTATTATTGAATTTTTCAAGAGAAATAAGAATGTGAAAAAGAGAAGAATATATGAAGATAAATTAGTTAAAATGCAGACTACAAAAGTATAATTCTGAATAACTCTGTTGGTATTTTTTATATTCCTATGATATTCGTAACAGATATCTATATAATATAGAAAGTATATTGTATTTAAGGAAAGTAAAAGGAGAGATGATCCGCATGTCATTATTAACAGATAAATTTGGTCGGCCGATGAAGGATCTTCGCATCTCTGTTATTGATCGTTGTAACTTTAGATGTACGTACTGTATGCCAAAAGAGATCTTTGGAAGAGATTTTGCATTTATGCCAAAAGAACAGCTATTAAGCTTTGAGGAAATCGAGCGATTAGCTAGAAATTTTATAGCTTTAGGTGTCCAAAAAATTAGATTGACTGGAGGTGAACCACTTCTAAGAAGAGATTTGCCTTTATTAATTAAGAAATTAACAGCCATAAAAGGATTAGAAGATATTGGGCTTACAACGAATGGTTCGCTTCTTGCTCTTATGGCTCAAAAATTAAAAGATGCTGGGCTTAAGCGTGTAAATGTTAGCTTGGATGCGTTGAATAGTGAATTATTCAAATCCATTAATGATAGTGGAGTCGGACCAGAACGTGTTTTAATGGGAATCCAAAAGGCTAAAGAAGTTGGGCTTGAAGTAAAAGTGAATATGGTTGTAAAAAAAGAAATGAATGAACAGGAAATTATTCCGATGGCAAAGTATTTTCGGGAACAAGGAATTACGTTACGGTATATTGAATTTATGGATGTCGGACAATCTAATAGCTGGGATTTTAGTAAAGTTATAACAAAAAAGGAAATTTTCGAGAAGCTTTCTAAGCATTTTGAATTAGTGGCCGTTGACCCTGCATATTTAGGAGAAGTTGCTAAACGTTACCGCTATAAAGGATCGGGTAGCGAGGTTGGTTTCATCACTTCCGTATCTGCATCGTTTTGCTCAACTTGTACTAGAGCAAGAATTGCTGCAGACGGGAAAATGTACACCTGTCTATTCGCTTCAAATGGATTTGATTTTAGAGAGTTATTACGTTCCGATAAAAGCGATGAAGAAATACAATCAGCGATAATGAACATTTGGGGAAATCGTATCGATCGTTATTCGGATGAACGGACTGAAGAATCGACAAAAAACAAGAAAAAAATTGAAATGTCTTATATTGGCGGATAGGGGGAAAAGGTTATGTTTGATAGATATTCTCGTCAAATACTTTTCAAACCAATAGGAGAAAATGGTCAGCAAAATATCGTATTGAAACATGTGTTAATTATTGGCTGTGGTGCACTAGGCTCTGGCAATGCAGAAAACCTAGTACGTGCAGGGATAGGAAAACTAACCCTGATTGATCGTGATTATGTTGAGTTAAGTAATTTACAAAGACAACAATTATATACAGAGAAAAATGTACATGACCAAATTCCAAAGGCACTTGCAGCAAAAACCCGCTTACAAGAAATCAATTCAGAAGTTGAAATTGAGTCTTTTGTCTTAGATGCTACTTCTAATTCTCTATATCCAATTATAAAGGATATAGACTTGGTTATTGATGCAACAGATAATTTTGAGACAAGATTTATGTTAAATGATTTAATGCAAAAGCATGGTATACCATGGATTTTCGGTTCTTGTGTAGGGAGTACTGGAATGAGTTATACGATCTTTCCAGATAAAACACCGTGTTTACAATGTTTGCTGGGTACTATACCGGTATCAGGTGCAACTTGTGACTCTGTAGGAATCATCTCACCAGCCGTACAGATGGTTGTTGCACATCAAACTACGGAAGCTTTAAAAATACTAGTAGAAGATACAAAAGCACTTCGTACTAAATTGATAACCTTTGATCTATGGAATAATCATTACCATCTAATAAATGTTAATCGAGCCAAGAAAACAGATTGTCCAACATGCGGGAAAACCCCGAGTTACCCAAATTTAAACGATGAATCTAGTACTAAAACAGAAGTCCTTTGTGGAAGGAATACCGTACAAATCCGAACATCTAAAAAACTAAATTTAGATATATTGGCAAGTCGTCTACAAAAAATTGCCCCAGTAAAACATAATGACTTTTTATTATCAATAGAATATGAATCCTATCGTCTCGTATTCTTCCGTGATGGTCGAACGTTAGTTCATGGTACAGATTCCGTGGAAAAGGCGAAAACAATCTATAATCAATTGGCAGGATGAGGGGATGTTATGGTAGACAGACAAAAACTAACTTAAGCTATTGAAGCCAATTTGAAAAGTAATTCGAGGATCCCTACCACTTGTGATGCTGTTTCATGTTGAAAGTAGTAAAATAATAAATAATTCAAGGGAAAAATCACATGCAATTAAAGCGGAAACTCTATAAAGGGGATACTATTTCTTTCACGAATATATGATTATGAGAAATGAATGGAAGCTGCAGTCATCTTATTAGAAGATAAAGAAGGAACGACAATGGAGGACTTTATGGCATCCTGCTAAAAAGCTTAGAAGGAGTCGAAAGAAACATGGCTGAGTCATTATATGAAATTGTAGAAGAACCGATTCAAGTAGAATCACTTATAAAAAAAGTAGAAAGAAGAGAATCTGGTGCTATTACGACCTTTATTGGTACGGTAAGAGAATGGACTAAAGGGAAAAGAACAATTTATCTACAATACCAAGCGTATATTCCCATGGCTGTGAAAATGCTTGCTAAGATCGGTGATGAAATAGGGGATAAGTGGCCAGATACAATGGTGGCCATTACTCACCGAATCGGACATTTGGACATTTCAGATATTGCCGTGGTTATTGCAGTTTCCTCCCCACATCGTAAAGCAGCCTATGAAGCAAATGAGTATGCAATAGAACGAATTAAACAGATTGTACCTATTTGGAAAAGGGAACATTGGGAACATGGAGAAACATGGATTGGTAATCAATTAGAAACGATTTCCTATCCGAATGGAAAACCAAATGTAGAGGATGTGAAAAATGATTAAGGTCTTGTTGTTTGCACATTTACAAGAAAAACTAGGGAAAGATCAACTGGATATAGAGACAAATCAAATTAAAATTAGCGAGTTAAAACATAAATTGAAAGACCAATATTATTTAAATGAATTAGACGGGGCTATGACTGCAATTAATGAGGAGTATGCTACGGACGAGGATGTCGTAAAATCCGGTGATACAGTAGCATTTATTCCTCCTGTCAGTGGTGGTTGATATTCATCAGATTTATTCAATTTATTGGCTTTAAAATAGTGAAAAAAGAGGAAAGGGCCTTGCTTTATTAGAACAAGTAGATAATGTAAAAGCAGTACTAATCTCTTTTCTTGAAAAAAAGATAATATTTCTTATTCTGCACCGTTTGGAAATAGTGTATTCTTTAAATGGATTTTGTAATCAAATGAAAACTCTGCTAAGGAATTTTACTGATATCGTAGTTGATAAAAAACAGACATAACATGTTAGATTGATTTAGGATCATTATATTAGTTGGAAAATAGCTCAGGAGGACCGTTAATTGATAGTATAACGGGAAACAATATTTTAATTACTTGGACAGCAGCTATTATCGCTACTATGTTAATATTTTTTTGTAAAATCCAACAGTTACTGGTAATTTTACTTTGAACCAATCAGACATCTACTGGCAGTCGATCTCTAAGCTGTTCCAGAGAGCAACTGCTCAGAAAGGAATATTGCACGTCAAATGATGTAATATTTCTTCGCCTATTAGACATGTTCTCTTTTTATTCGATGGAATGTCCTTGGAAAAGGCTCTTAAGGACATTCCATCAAAAAATATATGAAGTTAAGTCTCAGCACGCTATTATGTAATTTTAGGTTATGGCAGCGCCCCTATTAAAAAGGCTTTAAAATCATTAATGCAATAATAATAATAAAAATAATATTTTCAACATGTTCTACATGGAATAATTTCTTGGATAATTGATAGTATTCTTTGGGGATTTTCTCTCCAGTATACGCACTTAATAATTTCTTAATGGGAACAGATCTCGGTTTTAAAAGATACGGTCCAAATGCTAGTGCAATTAAAAATAGGATAAGACTAGTAATATACCATCCTTGTGTAAACCAATAATTATGAAGGAAACCCATCCCTATTCCCGTAAGAAGAAGTAGACTCCCTCCTATCATTGTTAAGATATGTAATAAATTTCGAATCTTAAAAGCATGCCGTAATTCTGTCATATTACTAGGCTTGGAATGAGTAACAACAAACGTCATAACCAAACCTGGTCCCATACCAATAATGGCAGAAAATATATGAATGAATAAGAGAAATTTATATAATGTCATTCACTGTACCTCCTATCTCCTATTTATTTTACACGATTATTGCATCGATAATGGTGATACTTATCACATATAAGCTAAAATATTAAAATCATAGTGTTATTTATAATTGCTACAGTGATTGTAGTCGTCGGATCATTAATTATTGATGAGTATATTTTTCGATATATATAAAATGTAAAAATTATTAATCATTAGGTGTGAAAATTATAGAATATTAGCAAGTATCTTATGGTAAAATGTAGAAAAAGGGGGATTTATAATGAAAAAAATCATTGCATTATTAACATTATTTATTACCGTTGTAATTATATCAGCTTGCGGTGACGAGGGAGAAAGTGCTGAAAAATTAACAACTGATGATGTTATTAAAGCATTTCAAGATGCAGGTTTAGAAGCTGAGGAGCCTAAAGAAATGACTAAAGATGATTATGGAATGGCTCCAATGAAAGCTGATGAAGGTGTTAGATTCTTCATTCCTTCTTTAGGTGAAGATTCTGGAGGAAGAATTTTAACGTATAGTGATCAGGCTGATTTAGAAGAAATGAAAGAGTATTATGATTCAATGGGTGAAGAAAGTGCGATGTTATTTTCTTGGACAATGAAAAAGGACAATGTATTGGTACAAATTAATGGTGACCTAGAAGAAGATAAATACAATGAATACAAAGAAGCGTTAAACTCTATTGGTAAGTAAAAATGGCATATGCTCTTAGCTTGTAGAGAAACCCCTGTGTTTTCTACAAGCTTTTTTGTGGGCGGACGAACGCTGAATCCCCCTTGTGAAAACCAAACTGTGGGGCCTCGGATCGCCCGTTTTTGCAGAAGGGATGTTTTTCTGGAACAAGCTCTTTCATCGTGACCATTTTTATTTTAACTGGGCGCTCTTTTTTGGATGAAACATCGGTTGACAGCCTGCAGGAAAGACCCTTTTTGTACCAGCCGAAAAATGAAATCGCTTAATGAGGTTTGATATGTATGTCCTTAACAAACAAAATTACAAAGTATCCATAATCATAGCAGTTTAAAGTTGCTAAACATCTAATTTAAGTAATGCAGGTTTCTGGTCTTTCTAAAACTTTGTATTTTGTTTAAAATAGAAGGGATATGTAAAAGTATAACGAATATATAATTTAAGCAATTCGAATTTAAAAATATAAAAGGAAGTATGCTATGGTTAATTGGGAAGAGAGAAGGCAATTGGTGAAGATTGCCAATCTTTATTATGAAGACAACTGGACACAGGAACAAATTGCTAAGAAACTTACTGTTTCTCGGCCAATCATCTCTAAATCTCTTCAAAAAGCAAAAGATTTAGGAATTGTTGAATTTTATATTAATGATGAAACAGTACAGACAGTTAGTCTTGAAAAAAGACTAGAGTCTGAATACAACTTGAAAGATGCTTTGGTTATTCCATCTGTTGATAAAAAGCCCGAATTGACTTTACATTCGGTTGGTCGATCAGCAGCATATTATTTATCAAAGAATATGAAAGACATTCAAAGTCTTGGAATTTCGTGGGGTCAAACATTAACGTCCCTTGTGAAGGAATATCCATATGAATTAAGAGAAAACATGAAAGTCGTTCCTCTTGAAGGTGGTATGGGAAGAAAAAAGGTAGAAATCCATGCTAATCAATTGGCATATGAATTAGCTAAAAAGATGGGAGGAGAATGTTCCTTTTTATATGCTCCAGCAATTGTTGAATCAGAAGAATTAATGAATCGATTACGAAGCATGGAGGATATAAGTGAAGTAATCGAGGAAGGAAGAAATGTTGATATGGCGGTAATCAGTATAGGGAATCCATATGAACACTCTACCTTGAAAAGTGTCGGTTATCTCGAGGAAGAAGACGTTAAAGAACTTAAGAAATTAGGGGTAGTAGGTGATATGGGATTTAGGTTTTTTGACCAGGATGGAAAGCCTGTTCATCTGCCACGAGATAAAAGAGTAGTAGGTCTATCATTAGACGATTTAAAACAAATTAAACAAGTAGTAGCGGTTGTTGCTGGAAACTATAAAGCTGATAGTTTGTTAGGTATGTTAAAAGGTAATTATATTGATGTACTGATTACTGATGATGAAACAGCAAAAACAATCTTACAAAAATCTGGGTAACAACTCCCTTTACAGAAGAGGGAGGGTTTTAGACTAAAAACCTTGCTATTACTGGGGGTGTAAAGGGTGGTTAAAAAACCTCCCCCAGTGAACCTTAAATACTTATCATAGAACTGAATACTGTTGCTGCTTTTTTGTCTGCTTGATCATCAGAATGACCATAAGTTTTATAAACTTCTTCAGGAGTATTTCCCAATCGCTTAGCTACTGTTATGACTGATGTTTTTTGATTGAGCAATATCGTTGCATGTGTATGCCTTAGACCATGTGGGGTAATACGTTTACGTTTCACCTTTGCTTTTTTGATCATTCTATTTAAAGCGTTATTAAAAGCCATATGACGCCCAGCAGATATAAATAAGTCGCCTCTATAAATCCCTTTTGCGCCCATCCATCAAATTGCGGAAATCCTGTTTCATTGTTAGCGATGATGGTCAAAAAGCTATATGGACAGTTAATGCAAAGTGGAAAAGGGTTGCAGCAATCGGCAAATCGTTAGGATTTGAATGGGGCGGGGATTGGTCTAGCTTTAAGGATTATCCTCATTTACAAATGACTGGTGGTCTTACTTTATCACAACTACAAGCCGGTAAACGTCCAAACTTACAAGTAAAGTAGACGATACAATTACAGCACCAGATCAAAAAGTAGATTCCGAAACAGAAACAAACTGGATAAAGGTTATTGGTGATTGGAAAGGACAGACACTTAGAAATGGTCAATATGGTAAGCCTGTTAAACAATTACAAACGATGCTAGCTAAAAACAACGGTATTGATGAATATTATGGAGACGAGACAGAAGATGCAGTAGAACGTTATCAATCTTATTATGGGTTGAAACGAGATGGATTGGCTGGTAAAGAGGTTTATGGATCCTTAAAAGGGAATAAATCAAATAGTAAGTCTAAACCTAGCCAAGCTAAAGGTACCGTTCATTTGCCTGCATCTGCAAAAACGTGGAGAACGTACAAGCTTAATGTTAAACCGATCAAAAAAAATAGTGATTGGAGTCTTACCCCTGCTAGGTATGGTGGGTTAACTTATAAAATACTAGATAAACCATATCCAGATGTAGTAACTATTAAGACAGGAAGAGGTAAGCGTAATATTTATGTTGGTTCTGGTACTAGTGCTGTGGTTAAGTAAGTCTAGTGATAGTTAGTAGCAAGTATGCGAGAGTGGGCTATATATAAAGTTATGCTGCCAATGTCTGAAATGGACTATTGGCAGCATTTTTTAGATTATTAAACTTTTATACGATTACATCAGAAAGGTTTGCGGTGATAATTAATTTTCCATCATGAATACTTATAGGAATCTCAGTAACTGTTAAATTTCTTTTGTAAGGACCTTCACCAATTGGTTGTTCTTGCGGAATTGAATATATATGTTGCTCTTTAAATGTTTTTGTAATACTCTTCTTTGCCAACCTTTTGATAAATTCACTATCAATTATTTTATTAACAATCCAGTTGTCAAAAGGAATTGGTAAAGACAAAATTTTGGTTAAATTTCCTAGCACATCTAATATTATGTCATCAACCCTTCCTGGAATAATTCTTTTAATTTCTTCCCCAATTTTATCTTCAATTATCTTTCCTAAATCTTCAGGTACACCAAAAGAATGTATTTTAAATTTATCTTCAATCAATTCTAAATTAATGTTATGCTTACCATCATTTAAATTACTACTAATTCCTACAGCTAAAGAGATATCTGGTCTTATGAATTCTTCTATCCCCATAGTTAAACGAATATCAGGATTATCGCCAAATATTGACACATCAGGAAGGAAAGGTAAGTCAATTGAGCGATGCGGTAAATCAACAGATATAACAATTTCTAACTTTTCAAAAACTAACTTTAAGTGTTCAATTGCTATATTACTAGGCGACTCTAAGGTCACGCTATTGGGGGGAGAAAGTCTCGCCTTAACGTTGGCTAATATTTTAATACCATGTTCTTCAAAAATTGGTATATCTGATTCCTCATGCACAAAATTTTTACTAATAATGGTTATAAAGTTTCCAAGTGATTGTTGAGTTAAACCTATTTCTGCATAGTTCACTTTTAAATCTCCTTTTTATAAGATATCAATTATATTATGTTGTGAAAAATTAATAATATAACCACCAAAAATCACTAACATAAAACACGTATACACGTTCGTGTTTTGTGATATAATAAGAACAAACGTTCTAAAGGTGGTCTTATCATGAAAGGGTTACTTAATCGTTCTGCGGAGAATAAGCAAAAAATCATTATCTTTTATATAGATAGCAATAACAATGTAACGGAGCGTTATATTCGTGTGCTTGAAGTAAATGATAAGAGTATTTTGGCTTATTGTTACTACCGTAAAAAAGTGAGAACATTTAAGTTAGAAAATATCCTTTCAGCAGGACCAGTACGGAAGAGAGCTATGTAAAAAAAGCCCCTCATAAGAATGAGAGGCTTCATGTAACATGACACCTTAAGGGTATTAAATGACATTATATAGACTAATGGAGATGTTTGCTATCATAATATGTAGCGATTTAGTTTTTATCAACTTATTACTTTTGTTGTATGCACCTTAATTTGATGTACTTCCGACAATCACTTAATTAGCTTAACACTGGCAAACCATTAGTACATTACCGTCCGGGTCACTAATATTGAACCAGTGCCCATCTTCAATCTCGGTCAGTATCTCAATCCCATTTGATTTGACGTATTCATAGGCAACCTTAATATCTGTGGTGTCAAAGTGAAATCTCGGCATTTCATCAGGTTTATACTTTTCAAAAATTTTACTATCAAGTACAAGATTAACGTTTTCTAAAGAAACCACATAGATATGTCCATGTGCAATTTCCCCATCTGCCATAATGCCTAACAAATTGCAATACCAATCTCTTGCTTTTTTAACATCACTTACTGGGATGAAAATAGTGCTAATTCTTTTTCCAATGGGTTTGTCCATAACTTCTCATCTCTCCTTTTTTATATCCGAATCAATTTCATAATTGCTGTTTTTAAAAATGCATAGAGTTGTTCCTTGATGATTTTTAAGTTTTTTTAATAAAGATCAATTTTATTTATGCAGCTTTTAGCGTCTTATGTTTCATTTCTAGTCTAATCCGATCCGCGGCTAATCTCGAGGCATTATAAACAAGCGTCACTAAATGGAAGTGAAGCCTTGATTTTTTCCCGGTTCGGTGACGGACATTATTCAGTCCAAAGAATTCTTTCAAATAGGCATTAACACGTTCGACAGCGGTACGTTCTTTGTACAGTTCATCCCATTTTTTCGATCCCCTTGCGGGATTGGTGTACTTTCGGATATCTGTAGATTGTCTGATTTTAAAAGTCTTTTGACAAAGTGAGTCGTGTTGTAATGGGCACGTTGCACATTCCTTCGGACGTGTATATTTCAATGTCTTGTATTTTGGATCGAAGCTGTCGTAGCGATAGGAATGCTCTAGGACACAAGTCGGTGCGAAGTACTCGTCATAACCAACCGTCTCTCCTTCGTTACGTCGGTTATATGGAATGACAGCTTGTAGATCCTGATCGATTAATTGTTGATAGATTGGTTCATAATCGTAACCGGCATCGAAAAGGCCAGCAGTAAATAAAGACGGAAGATCGCGATTAATTTTCTTTAATAAAGGGATGGCTGCCTTTCCATCATTGAGGCTACCGGACGTCATCATCCCCGCAAGAATGTACTGGCTTTTTGTGCTAACGGCTAAGTGACCTTTGTAGCCAAACCAGAAGATGTTTTTTCCATCACTGTTTTTCTTGACTCCCCATTTTGGTTCGATGGGGGCTTCATTCAACAACACTTCCACTGATTCAGAAAGCTGATGAACAATTTCTTTTTCATAAATCGGACGCGCTTCTTCCTCGGCCTGTTTTTCTTTGAGCCATTGTTCACGCTCAGCTTTTGGTTTGCGTCCGCGCTTTTTCGGTGTTGTCCTTTCTTTCTTATCGGATGTATGAGCGCGATCTCTTGCCTCGAAATGAGTAGCGTCAATAGCGATGTTTTCTTCGCCGATATGCCCTTCATCGATGGCAAGAAAAATCAGCTCATCATGGATATGTTCCATCTCATCTGATTCACTGATGATAGTAACCATTCTTGAATAAGAAGCTTCAGAAGGAATTTGGTCAGAGTGAAGAAATCCACAGTCATATCGAAAAATAGGATCACGTTTTAAACGCCTAATCAGGTCTTTGATTGTTACAATTCGCTCCACCACACGAGCGATTAATGAGTAGATCATGGCACCGTAATTCAGTTCTCTTGGGGCACCAACTTTATTAGGTTTATCAAATAAATTCAAGATGGGATCCAAATTGATTGTTGAAAAAACAGCTTCAAAATGATGGGTAGGTTCCATCTCATATAATTCGTGTATGTCAAACAAGCTTTGTTGTCGTATAATAGACATAGGGGCATCTCACCTCTCTGTTTATGTTTGTGTGGTAACTAACATTATACAGGATTTGGGGAGGTGCTCTAATTTTTATGTCTTTAAAGTCTTGAGCCCCAAGGGCTCTATATTATGAAATTAACTCATCCATTAAAATATTTCGTGAAAACCCATAAAAATTCCTTCTCAAACGTTTTTTTAATTATCTCAGGAGCAATCTTCAATTATCTGACACTTTTCTTGAATAAACATCATTTAAAAGTTAAAAGTGTATGTACATAAAAATCAACTAGTAAATAATTTTCATTAGAAATATTATTAATATGTGCATAGATTAGAAAAACTGAGCAAAATTCGCTCAGTCCTTATCACTACATGCTCAGATTTACGCTTCCTCTAGTAGCTATTATGGAATAATAGCTACTGCTTGACCACCACTCCGGCTGCCCACTTCCCTTTCCGTGGGGTTTGTCCTTCAGCTAACTTTTTTGAGCAAAACCCGCTCAAAAAAGTGGATCTTCAGGTCAAACAATTCCGACAGGAGTTGAAGTGGGCGGCCTTCGCTATTATCAGGCTCTACAATGCTAGCATAAAGTAACACAGCTGCTTTTATACTCACGGATAGCGATTTTCACTTTACCCATTGTAAAAAAAGTCAACCTATTACTTATGACAAGAATTGTTGCACCTTCTCATAGCGGAGGCTAATTACGTAGACTCCTGCGGGAATAGCGCGAGCCGAAAATCCACTTTGCAACGTGTTCTTCTTTGCAAAGTTAGTTGAGGCCGTGTCCGCGGAAAGCGAAGTAATTAGTCGGAGCGTTGCCAATATACATCAAACATTTCAAAATAACTACTCGGCTTAACGCAGTCATTGCACTGATTTTATACTTTCTTAACTTTTAAAAAAGCCCCTCATAAGAGGAGCTTTTAGTGAGGTCTATTTTGCCTTTTAATATCGTCTCAAACATAGACCAAATATGTCTTTGAATGCATTTGCAAATCTTTTATCGTTTCAGGTTGATACTGTTCAATAATCTTGTTAGCTAATTCTACGGAGTTAAGATCACTTTTAGATTTCCCCATTTAAAACGCTCTTTTAGCTTTATAGTTAGTATTCTACCAAATAAAAAGCTGTGTAAGTAAGAAAACGTATGCATTTCTTACTTACACAGTTAATATTACACTCCCTTATCTTTAGGGGCTCTGAAATAGAAGATAACGTGGAACTAGATAAACTCAAAATTACTGAGCTTTTAACTGGCCACGCTTATTGGCAGTATAAGCATAATCTCTCTTGTAAACTTTCTAAGACTTCTTCTGGAACTTCCTTGAATTTAATATCCTCACCTAGGAAAAGAAGCCAATTTGTTATATCGTTCAATTCTTCGGGCATATTAATATCGATAAAAGTCTTCAGAACGGCTGTGGCTTGGTAGGGATTCGTATAGGAAATTGAAAACTTTAAAGGATGGTATTTTTTGAACTGGGCAATTGCCTTTGGACCAAATTCGATGACAAGGTTGATTGCTTCTTCCTGCTTACTTAGTATTTCTAAAACCTTTTTCTTATTTACTCTTTTTTTGTGGGGTATGGTTTTACATTGGTGAGGTGATCGACAGGAAAAACCCTCCTCCTTTCTTCTTTTAAGTCAAATCCCTCAATTTGCCATAAGCTTTTTTCACGATAAAGATGCAAGAGATAAATTGGATATGACTTTATTACCCTCCCTTCTTTGATGGTAATCAATAAATGGCTATCCAAAAGAAGGAGTTGTATGAGTTTTTCTAACATAGGATGAGGGAGGTCTGACAGATCAAGTAAATCAGGATTATTGGGATTGGTACCTTCGAAAAGCAAGATTTGATTTAATAAAACTAGGGTTTCTTGTTGGTTTTCTGGGATGAGGCCTAGCAATTTTTCAGCTAAAGACTGTCGACTTTTTAAATAGGGAAGTTGTTGATTTCTTGAGGCCATAAAGGCAATAAAAAGTGCTTTTACTTCATTATCGGTAAAGTGAATAGAAGGTAGAACAGAGTTGTTAATGATAGAATAACCTCCAGCTCTTCCAACCTCTGCTTCAAGTGGCATCCCCATAGCTTCAATTTCTCTGATATCCCTAATAGCAGTTGAACGAGAGATGTTAAATTCCCGCATAATTTCAGAAATTGTAAAGTAGGAGCGGTTGTTAATATACCGCATGATGGTATTAATCCGTTCAACTTTTTTCATTGTGACCTCCTAAACAGTATCATTTTTTGACATGATTCAATGTTATTATAAACTCAGCAAGTAAAAAAACAAATCTTTTGTTTAATTAAAAAGGAGGAATTTTGAAATGGCAAATTATACTTTAGAAGAAAAGGACAGTTTTACTGTTTTAGGTATTGGAACAGAGCTTAAGAGTGATTACACAGACTATGCTGGTATTACTAAGGAAAAGGCAGATTTTTGGCAAGCTGTCAATCAAGATGGAAGGCTTGATAAACTAAAAACTGTTGCAACAAATGACTACATTTTTGTTGTAAACGAAGCAGTGAATAATAAGATGATGCATTATGCTGGTGTCATGACGGAGGAATCCTTACCAGAAGCAACTAGACTTATTCAATTTCCTAAAGGGGAATATATCGTTGTTAAAGGGGAAGCGAATACAGATGAAGAGTTGAGTAACAAGCTTACTGGTATTGCCTTTGGTGAAGTCCTGATGGAAGTAACGGATGTATCCTATGTTGGTGGTCCAAATGCAGCAGTTGTGATGGGACAGCAAGACGGCTTAGTATATGGTGAAATGTGGATCCCTGTTGTTAGAAAATAAAGAGATAAAAGGCGGGATGGAAATCTCTCTACTTACTAAAAGGATGATTTAAAATAGACATCATAAAACAGATTACTAATGGTCTCCGTTGCCAATAAGTGATCTGTTTTGTACTTTTGATAATTTTAAATGATCATTATATCTTTTATCTAAAGTTGAAAAATGTATGGAACTAAAGTTTGAAAATAAAAAATTAAAATAAAAAATTAAAATAAAACCCTGATTCTTCTACTTGGCGTAGATAAATCAGGGTTTTATTTTCCAAAAAGTGTCTTAACGTTAGTTTTTGTCAAAAAGCTGGTAGTACCTATTGCTTAACGTTGTAAATCCGCATCTTCCTGACGCTATCCCTACATGAAGGAAACTTGGCGACGCTGGCAAATGAACGCATTATGTGAATGAGATAACTCAAACAGTAAAGTTCCTATGTTATTTTTTGTTGATTTTAGAATAACAAAAAACACGTTTTTCATTATGAGGTGTGCCTCACCTAGCCATTTCCAATGAATATTTCTAAAGTGTAGATACTCTCCAAAACATATTAATAGACGTAATCAAAAATGACGTGACCCTTGTACCGGTGTCGCATCTCCCTTAGTGATCCCTTGAAAAGTTTAAGCTATTATTGATTCCCTTTTAAGCACAACAGCCGAAAACCTTGGTTATCAACCAATTCCTCAGGTAAAACTAGACCGAAACCATAAGTTTCTTTAATTTTTAAAGAGTTTATTTGTTTGTAAATCGTCTAGCAAACCTAATGAAAATTGTATTGACAATTGAAAGAGGAAGGGGTATCATTTTTACAAATGTAACTATTTGTAACAAATGTAATTTTCGTTACCTCTATTATGAAAGGGTTTACAATTAATTAGGAAAAGGAGGCAGTAAATTGGAAATGAATAACGTAATTAGTGAAGACCTGGTTTTCTTTCTAGACGTGAATCATACCGATGAGTTATTTGAAGGGATGTTTACGGTGTTGCATCAGAAAGATTTCGTCAAAAGCAGCTTCTTAACTGCAATAAAACAAAGAGAGGTTGAATACCCGACAGGTCTAGCTACGGAAACCATAGGTGTAGCATTACCACATACTGATGCTGAACATGTCAAAAAGGAAGCAATTGGTATTGGTATACTGAAAAATCCAATCACTTTTCGACAGATGGGAATGGCTGATGCAAATGTACAAGTCAACGTAGTATTTATGCTTGCACTACAAAAACCTGAGAATCAACTAGAAGTATTACAGAAAATAACAGGTCTTATTCAACATAATAGTTTTTCAGAAATGTTAATGAATTGTTCTACGAAGAAACAAGTAATTACTACGATAGAACGTTTTACAAAAGAAGTACATGTTAATTAATCTCTTTTTAGAATAAGGAGGAATATTATGGATTACTTGCAATGGTTTGTGGATCTTGGAGCTAGCGTTATGCTACCAATCATTATCTTTGTTTTTGCGTTGGTTCTAGGCTCTAAGCCAGGAAAAGCATTTCGCTCTGGATTAACAGTAGGTATCGGTTTTATTGGTTTAAACCTAGTAATTGGACTATTAACGGATAGTTTAGGACCAGCTGCACAGTCCATGGTTGACAACTTTGGCTTCCAACTAAATACCATTGATGTTGGTTGGCCTGCTGCTGCTGCTATTTCATATGGTACTGCTTTAGGTAGTTTAGCAATCCCACTTGGTATTGCAGCAAATGTGATACTACTTGGTATTGGTTTAACAAGAACGTTAAATGTTGATGTTTGGGATTACTGGCATTGTGCATTCACTGGATCTTTAGTTTATGCACTTACGGGAGATTTTGGATTAGGTATCTTTACGATTATCGTTCACATTCTATTGATCTTTTTCTTAGGAGATATACTTGCAAAATATATTGAGAAATTTTATGGTTTTAAAAATATTACTTTCCCTCATGGGGCATCTGCACCGTCATTTTTAGTTGCATTACCTTTTAACTGGTTATTTGATAGAATTCCGGGATTTAATAAATTAGAAGCAAATCCAGAATCTATCCAAAAAAGAATGGGAATCTTCGGAGATTCAACTGTAATGGGTGTTTTAATCGGTATAGTTATCGGTATTTTAGCAGGTTACAATGTTTCGGAAGTATTACAGCTATCTGTACAAACCGGAGCTGTCATGATGTTAATGCCAAGAATGGTTGCATTACTAATGGAGGGATTATCACCAGTGTCTGAGGCTGCGGGGAACTTTGTTAAAAAACGTTTCCCAGGAAGAGACTTATATATCGGTATGGATAGTGCGTTATCTGTAGGTCATCCTGCTGTATTATCTGCATCATTGATCATTGTTCCAGTTACACTGTTCTTAGCAGTATTTTTACCAGGTAACACCGTATTGCCATTTGGTGACTTGGCAACAATTCCTTTCTTAATCTGTTTAATGGTTCCTATTTTTAAAGGGAACATCGTTCGTACAGTAATTGCTGGTTCTGTTTATATTGCTGTTGGTTTATATATTGCTACTTGGGTAGCACCGCTATTTACAAATTCAGCAGTTGCTGCCAACTTTGATATGGGAGGAAACACAAGTATCTCTGCACTTGTAGATGGTGCCGTTTGGACAACATTTGTTTTCGTCTGGTTACCTAAAGTATTTAGCTGGTATGGTATTGGTGCATTAGGCTTAGTTATTTTTTTAGGATTAATCTATGTGAATAAAATCAAACCGAAGCAAAAACTAAAATCCTCTAATGAAGGAGTGGCATAGTGTGTACTCTGAATTACGTGAAGAAATTTGTCAGGCAAACAAAAAGCTTAAGGATAATGGCTTAGTACGATGGACGAGCGGGAATGTTAGTTATCGTATTCCTGGTATTAATCGAGTAATTATAAAACCTAGTGGTGTAGATTTTGATGACTTGACTGCTGCAAGTATGGTTATAGTCAACTTAGCTGGAGAGGTAATTGAAGGGGATCTTAAACCATCCGTAGATACAGAAAGCCATTTATATGTTTATAAACATATGGAAAATATCCATAGTGTAATTCATACGCATTCTCCTTTTGCAACAAGCTTTGCTATAAGAGGAAGAGACCTTCCTAGTTATACAACAACTGCTGCTAACATTTTTAAACATCGTGTTCCATGTTCTGGGTTTGCTTCTATAGGAGGTAAAGAGATTGGTAGAGAAATTGTTCAAAACATCGGAGAATCACCAGCAATATTATTGAAGAACCATGGGGTTTTTACTATTGGTGAGTCTATTGACAAAGCATTAAAGGCTGCGGTTATATTAGAAGAGACTGCTGAATATGCTTTTTATGCATTATTACAAGAACCGAATATCGATCCTCTATCAAGTGAAATCATAGAGCAATGTAATGATTTTTATCTAACATCTTATGGACAATAATAAAAGATAAACTGGAGGTATTCATGATGAAAAAACTTTTAATTATGTGTGGTACCGGTATTGCAACGTCAACTGTCGTAACTGGAAAGGTGAAAGAATGGCTTAAAGACAATAATCTAGATGATAAAGTTTCTCTACATCAGTCTAAAATAAGCGATGAACTAGGAAGAATTGATGATTATGATGTAATAATTTCCACTACACTTGTACCAGAAAACGTTAAAGAAAAAGTTATAGATGGAGTACCATTATTAACGGGAATGGGTATCGACGAAATGTATGATAAAGTCCTTCAGAAATTAAATAGTTAAGATAATAATAAACTTTCGTTAATCCTTAACGGAAGTTTATTTCGTGTTAAGCAAGTATTGTCTTGTATTTACTAGTAGTTTAGCTAAATCGTAGTTAGTAGTAGATAGAGAATGTACCGTAATTTTTGTTTATAAATCTGGAGAAAGATATCACTTAACAGCAAGGAGGGATCCGCTACAGTGTAGCCTATGGAATAGGCTTTATTTTAATTTAGGAAATGAAGAAAATTATAAATTTTAACCATGTGAATAAATATGGGCGTGTTGAGCCACGTTCAATTCCAGCGCCTAAACTAGACGACTTCACGCATCTTTCTAAGATAAGTCATTATTGGCTCGTAAGCACATCGTGATTCCTTTATCTCTATTGACTCGCTCCAGTCGCTACATTTCTAATCGAGCGATTGTGGCTTTGTTCCATCATTGTTTGTGGGGAAGTATACCAACCACCATTTCAATTAATAGAAACAAAGCAGATAAACCTAAGCTTTCACTACTAATAATTAAAAAATTAATGATATCGCATTAAAACCCTTGACGCAAGCAGTTAAACATACTATGATTATTACAAATGTAACCATAAAGAACATTTGTAAAAAATAGGGGTGAATGAAATTGAAATTGACAGAAGAAAAGTTATTAGCTCCAAAGATTAGTAACGAAAAGTTAGTAGGTTTGTATAAACAAATGTGGCTCATTCGTTATTTTGACGAAAAAGTAGATGAGTTTTTTGCCAAAGGCATGATTCATGGTACCACCCATTTAGCTGTGGGACAGGAGGCAAGTGCATCCGGAGTCTGTGCATTATTAGATATTGATGATAAAATCACGAGCACACACAGAGGACACGGGCATTGTATTGCTAAAGGTGCAACAGCTGACAAAATGATGGCAGAGTTGTTTGGTCGTACAACTGGTTATTGTAAAGGTAAAGGTGGATCCATGCACATCGCGGATGTTGACATGGGGAACTTAGGAGCAAACGGAATTGTTGCAGGTGGTATTCCTTTGGCTGTAGGTTCTGCTTTAACTGCTAAAATGAAGAATCTGAATTATGTAACCGTTTGCTTTTTTGGTGATGGAGCCACGAACGAAGGAAGCTTCCATGAAGCAGTAAATCTAGCTTCTATCTGGGATTTACCCGTTATTTTTGTTTGTGAAAATAATCAATATGGAATGTCAGGGTCTGTTAAAGAAATGATCAATGTGGACGACATTGCAACACGAGCAAAGGCTTATGGCATTCCTGGTGTTGTTGCTGATGGAAATGACATTATAGAAATAATGAATGTTACAGATGATGCGATCAAACGTGCTCGTCGTGGTGATGGTCCAACTCTTATCGAAGCCAAAACATATCGCTGGAAAGGTCATTCGAAGAGTGATGCGAAGAAATATCGTACACGTGAAGAGGAAAAAGAATGGCGTGCGAAAGATCCAATCAAACGATACAAGCAAGTTTTAATTGATGCTGGTTTATTTACGGAAGAAACAGCAGAAGAACTTCGTTTAGCTGCGAAGAAAGAAATAGAAGATGCAGTTAAGTTTTCAGAAGAAAGTCCGATGCCAACTTTAGATGACTTGTTAACAGACGTTTATGCGTAGGAGGGAAAATCAAATGAGAGAGATAACTTATTTAGAGGCAGTACGTGAAGCAATGAGTCTAGAAATGCGTAAAAATAAGGATGTATTTATTTTAGGGGAGGATATCGGTGTTTATGGTGGAGCGTTCGGTGTTACACGCGGCATGATAGAGGAATTTGGCCCAGAGCGTGTTCGTAACACTCCAATTAGCGAAGCAGGTATCGCTGGTGCTGCAGTAGGTTCAGCACTAACTGGTATGCGACCAATTCTTGAATTACAATTCTCAGATTTTATTACGATAGCATTAGATCAAATTGTTAACCAAGCGGCGAAAATTCGTTATATGTATGGTGGAAAAGGAAAGGTCCCAATGGTAGTGAGGACTCCAAGTGGCTCTGGAACAGGTGCTGCTGCACAGCATTCTCAAAGCTTAGAAGCATGGGTAACGCATATTCCAGGGCTTAAAGTGGTTCAACCTTCTACTGCCTATGATGCAAAAGGATTACTGAAGGCCGCAATGGATGATGACAATCCTGTTATTTTTTATGAACATAAATTATTATACAAAACTTCTTCAGATGTGCCTGAAGAAGCATATAGTCTGCCATTAGGTAAAGCGGATGTTAAACGAGAAGGTTCTGATGTCACTATTGTCGCAACAGCAATCATGGTACACCGTGCACTAGAAGCAGCAGCAGAACTTGAAAAAGAAGGAATCAGTATAGAGGTGATTGACCCTTGTACTTTAGTACCGTTAGATGAAGAAACCATTATTAAATCGGTAGTGAAAACAGGACGTGTGGTTGTGGTTCACGAAGCGGTTAAACGAGGTGGATACGGTGGTGAAATCGCTAGTATGATTGCAGAAAGTGAAGCGTTCGATTATCTTGATGCTCCGATTAAACGTCTGGGTGGAGCACCGTCTCCTGTGCCATATCATCCAGATCTTGAAAAAGCACATGCTCCACAAGTATCGAATATTATTCAAGCTGCAAAAGAAACTTTAAACAAGGTTTAAGGGGGGGTATCATGGCGAAAGAGGTTTTTATGCCAAAATTAAGTAGTACGATGGCAGTTGGTACCGTACTTCAATGGTTCAAAGAAGAAGGGGATTCGGTTGAAGTCGGTGAACCACTTTTTGAAATCATGACAGACAAGATTAATATAGAAGTTGAATCCTATGAAGAAGGAATTTTGTTGAAGCGATACTACGATGTAGATGATGAAGCTCCAGTTAATGCGGTTGTTGGATATATAGGTGAAGCTGGAGAAGAAGTTTCTGATACACCTCCGGAAGTTGTCGGTAGGGAGTCAGGAGAAGATGAAACGATGGATTCTTCGCCAACTAGGAATGATGCTGATTCAAATTCAGGTGTAACTGCTAAGGAAGAAATTGAAGAAGTGGTGGATAATGATAGGAGAGTGCGTGCGACACCTGCAGCTCGTCGCATAGCTCATGAAAATAATGTAGTGTTAAGCATGGTTTCAGGATCTGGTCCTAAAGGAAGAGTACATGAATTAGACGTTATGACATATGTGAATGGAAATAAAATATTTGTAACACCACTTGCAGAGAAAATTGCTAAGGGAAATGGTGTGAATCTCCGTCAGGTTACTGGAACGGGCCCACGTGGCAAGATTGAAAAAGCGGATGTCCTAGCGTTTGTTGAGTCTCAAGAAGCACGATCTAGCTCAAATACTCATGCCACAGGTGAGCGTGTAAAACTAAAAGGCTTACGTAAAGCGGTTGCGGATAAGATGATGGATAGTGTTCGTACGATTCCGCATGTAACCCTTACAAGTGACGTTGACATGACAAAAGCTATGGAATTGCGTAAGGCATTATTACCAATAATCGAACGTCAAACTGGATATCGTCTCTCGTATACAGAAATTATCATGAAGACGGTTGCGTATGTTCTTGAAAATCATCCTAAAGTAAATGCTTCAGTAGTTGGTGACGAAATCGTGATGAACAATGAAGTGAACATTGGTTTAGCAGTTGCTGTAAAGAATGGATTGATTGTTCCTTCTGTGAAACAAGCTAACCAAAAAGGATTAACTGAGCTTACAGAAACAAGTAAGACGTTAGGAGCTAAAGCTAGAGATAACAGGTTAACTCCTGATGAAATGAGAGGAAGTACCTTCACGATTAGTAATCTAGGAATGTATGCAGTTGATGGATTCACCCCCATCATCAACCCACCAGAAACAGCGATTTTAGGAGTTGGTAGAATTGTAGAGAAGCCTGTAGTAGCTAATGGTTCAGTTGTGATTCTTCCAATGATGGTTCTAAGTCTATCATTTGATCATCGGGCAATTGATGGTGCTCCGGCTGCGGCATTCTTAACGGAGCTAAAGGAATCTTTAGAAGATCCATATAGCCTATTGGTTTAGGAGGAAACGACATGAAAAAATTTGACTTGGTTATTGTCGGTGGTGGTCCTGGTGGTTATGTTGCTGCTATTCGTGCAGCTAACGCAGGTCTTTCTGTTGCTCTTATTGAGGGAAGAGACCTTGGTGGTACGTGCCTAAACCGTGGATGTATCCCATCAAAGACATTCTTAAAACATGCAGAAGCATTCAATCAAATTAAAAACGCTAGTTGCTACGGTATTACCGTTAATGATTTTTCTTTCTCCATGGAAGAGATGGTGAGCCGTAAGAATAAAGTTGTAAAACAATTATGCAGTGGAATTAAAGGACTACTGAGTCAGAATAAGATTACCTTTTATCAAGGTTTTGGTACGGTACGCGATGATAAAACTATTTCGGTAGATATAGGTAAAGGTACGGAGAGTCTCCAAGCAAGCAATGTTATTTTGGCAACTGGTTCTCAACCATTTGTTCCTGAAATACCAAGATTAGATAAAATAAACTATTATACGAGCGATACTATTTTTGATATTGAAGAAGTTCCTTCCCATATGGTTATTGTTGGTGGAGGAGTAATCGGCCTAGAGCTAGCTTGTGTGTTTAATAGTTTAGGCACAAAGGTTGATCTGGTAGAAATGGCCGATAGAATAATACCTACTGAAGACCCCGATGCTTCCGCATTCTTGACAAAACAGGTGGTTGCAAAGGGAATAACAATCCATACGAATACTAAAATCACAGGTTTTAAAGACGTTCATCCTACTGTGGTTGAAATGGAGAAAAACGGAGAAAAGGTTGGGCTTGAAACGAATAGTGTACTCCTATCAGTTGGCCGTGTACCGAATGTAATCGGTTTAGATGAATTGTCCGTTGAATTTGATGGCCGATTTGTTAAAGTCGATAAAAACTTAAGAACTTCTGTTAGTGGAATATATGCAGTTGGTGACTTAATTGGCGGATATCAGTTAGCTCACGCAGCTAGTCAAGAAGGAATATATGCTGTTAATCATATTCTGGGAATTACACATAAAAAAGACTTACCGATGCCTCGATGTATTTATACATTTCCTGAAGTTGCTAGCGTAGGGATGACCGAACTAGAAGCAAAGAAGGCTGGATATAAGGTTAAAACTCAGAAAGTTGATTTAGCTGCAAATGGAAAAGCGATTGCTGCAGGAGAAAACAGTGGATTTATGAAGATTATTGCTGATGAGAAGTATGGTGAAATTCTTGGGGTAGTTATGGTTGGAGCACATGTAACCGAAATGATTAGCCAAGCTACATCGTTCATACATTTAGAAGGAACTGTGGAAGAAATGGAGTCCATGATCCACCCACATCCAACTGTATCTGAAGCACTATTCGAAAGTGCAGCAGCTTGGTTAGGGAAAGGAATACATTATAGTTGATTGAACATAACCCAGGCAGAAATTTGCTTGGGTTAGTTTTTCTATGTGCGCCGTCCTAATAGGGTGAAGTTTCGCTGATAATGGTATTCCACTCTTAGTTCCTTCAGAATAAAAGTGATAATCCTGGTAATCAGGAATTCTCTTAAACGTTTTAACTGGAATTTTTCTTAATCTAATTATTGTACCTTTAATACATCTCCTTGTAAGACTATGATGTAGATTACATAAATTTTTTATAAACTTTTCTATAAATCAGCTCACTAACATAATTAATTAACACTATAAGTAGAAGGTATACAAATTATTAATGCTGATGATGTAACTTAGGTATAAAAACTACGATTTGACTTTTGATTTGAAATATTAAACTGGTATAATCTACATAAAAATAAGGAAGTAGGTGATATTAATGATTGTACACAAAAGAGAAGTACTCCATGTAATTTCCAAAAACAGCTAAAAATTACATGGAGGTATGAACAATGAAAGAGAGCGACTACGATAATGAAAACATTTTTGAAAAATACAGCCAAATGGATCGGAGCAAAAGAGGGCTAGAGGGAGCGGGTGAGTGGCAAACCTTAAAGAAATTACTTCCTGATTTTCAAGGAAAGAAAGTCTTAGATTTAGGATGTGGTTATGGTTGGCATTGCATCTATGCTTTAGAACAAGGAGCAAGTTCTGTAGTAGGGGTAGATTTGTCTGAAAAAATGTTGGAGGTTGCTAAAAAACAAACAACATCCAAAAAAGTAGAGTATATCCATTCAGACATTGAAGATATATCTTTTGCGGAAAATACCTTCGACATTGTTCTAAGTTCGCTAACTTTACATTATATTGAATCTTTTTCTGATATAGCTAAAAATGTTCATCGTTACTTAAAAGGTGATGGGGTTTTTGTTTATTCAGTGGAACATCCTATTTTTACTTCTGATGGGAATCAAGTCTGGATTTATAGTGAAGATGGTTCCATTGCTCATTTTCCAGTAGATAACTATTTTTATGAAGGCAAGCGAGCGACGAATTTTTTAGGAGAAAATGTAACTAAATACCATAAAACATTAACCACGTATGTAGATGGTTTACTGAAGAATGGATTTCATATTAATCGAATAGTAGAGCCTATGCCTCCTGAAAACATGATAAATGTTCCAGGAATGAAAGACGAACTTCGTAGACCTATGATGTTGATTGTCTCCGCAACAAATGAAAAATAAGATTACTCACACTAACATTAAAGCTCATACTTATTATGGGTTCGCATATTTTGATAATGAACAAAAGCGCAAACTCCCGATTAGAAACGTAGCGACTGGAGCGAGTCAACGGAGATAAAGGAATCACGGTGAGCTTGCGAGCTGATGATGACTTATAGTAGGTGATTCATGAAGTCACATCGTTTCTAGGCGGTAGAGCTGGACGTGGCTCAACACGCCCATATTTATCCATATGGGCTAATTTTATAATTTCCGAGACTATTAGAAAGTAGTTAATGTCTATCATTATTAGTTAGGATGGTTAGACACTAACTACTCCTCACCTAAATTCCTAAACAAATAGGAAGGTTATTCTTTATTTTCACGAGATAAGATCACAATTGGAATGAGTATTAAGGAGAAAATCCCTCCAGCAAACGATAACGTTTCATAACTTGAACCAGCAACAACCATCCCTGACAAGGCTCCACCGGAAGCTCCAGCTAAAGCAATAAAAACATCCACTGTGCCTTGAGTCTTGGCACGAGTTGAAGCTTCTGTTGAATCAACAATCAGAGCTGTTCCACTAATTAATCCGAAATTCCATCCTAATCCAAGTAAAGAAAGAGCAACAATTAGAAGAAATACAGAATTACCTGGTGCTACCCCTGCTATAACACCCGAAAGGAGTAATGTAACTCCAGCAGAAATCGCCATGGCAGGACGACCAATCTTATCAACAAGAATTCCCGTAAAGAGGGAAGGAAGGTACATAGCTCCGATATGAAAGCCAATCACAAGTCCGATGGCACTTAAATTGTGGTCATGATTTCCCATATGAACGGGAGTCATTGTCATAATTGCAAGCATTACAATTTGACTTAGTACCATAATGGTAGCACCAACTGTAATTCCTTTTTTATTTATTTTTTTCTTCTCAATAGGTTCCGAATTTTGCTTATTCGTATTTATTTGTAACGCTATAATAAATGGATCAGGACGTAAAAAAGCGAAAAGCACAAGACCTGCCAATATAAATGAGACTGCGGATAAGATAAACGGGCCAGCTAATTCTGGAATACCAAGAAAAACAGCAACATCCCCCATAATATCAACTAAATTCGGTCCCGCAACTGCACCAAATGTGGTGGCAACCATCGCTATACTTACAGCAGTGGCGCGCTGCTTGTTAGTTGCTAAGTCTGTCCCAGCATAGCGGGCTTGTAAATTAGTTGCAATACCTGCCCCATATACGAGTAGAGAAATGAATAATAAAAATACACTATTTATGATGGCTGCAATTACAACACCTAATGCTCCAAGTCCGCCCGTTATAAAGCCTGACGCAAGCCCCATACGTCTTCCAAAACGATTTGAAAGTCTTCCTACTATTAATGCAGCTCCTGCCGATCCTAACGTAAATAAAGCAGCTGGTAACCCTGCAAATGAGTTGGTACCAAGCATTTGTTCTGCAAGTAACGCCCCAACTGTTATTCCAGCAGCTAATCCTGCTCCACCAAACATTTGAGAGATAACTACAATGATTAATGTGCGTTTATATAATTTTTTTTGGTTCTCTGGATTATCTAAACAACCTTGTGCCAATTCATTTAGTTTAGTAGACAAATGAAACACCTTCTTTCCAATTTTTATCTCATAAAAAGTCACAACCTTATCAGCCCATTCTACAAGCTCTACACAATCATTCATCGTAGAGATTGGGCAAGAAGTTGTTTCATCTAAAAATCTTAATTTCAAACATGTTCAACAAGCCAATAATTCGCCATCTAACTCTTCAAATTTATTCATTTGCTCTTTTACATTAAATTTCCCATGTTCCATGCTTTCACATTCAACGGCTTCACCCATTAAAAAGAACGTTATGATCTTTTGTTATTCAGTATTGGCAAACCTAAAAGCATTCCAGAATTTTTTTGATTCTTTTGTTTCTAAAATGATTCCTAATTTTCATTTTAATTCCCCAGTTGATTTGTCTTGGAATTGATGCCAATCTTGAACGCTGTTTTCTAAACGATGGGCATTTATACCGTTATTCTTTAAAATTTCTACTGCTTCGACCGACATCAGGCAGTACTGCCCCCTACAATAAGCAACAACATCATAATTGGTTGGTAAAGAAGAGAGTTTTTCCCTTAATTCTTCAATTGGTATCGAAATAGCACCTGGAATATGAGCTTTTTCATATTCTTCTTTTGGTCGAACATCTAATAATACTACTTCACCTTTTTCCAGTCGCTCTTTAAGTTCTGAAAGAGTAATCCCATCCATACCAAGATGAGCATTTAAAAATTCTTCTTTTATTTGTTGTACCTGTACAAACTGTTTTTCTGACAAATTATGAAGAGAAGTTAAAAAGTTCGAAATGGCTACATCTGCTAATTCGTAGATTACGTAGTTCCCCTTTTTCTGAAACGTTACCAACCTGGAATTAGTAAGAGTTTGTAAATGTTGAGATACATTTGCCACAGACATAGTAGTTGCTTTTGATAATGCTTCCACCGACTTAGGACCTTGAGATAGTATGTCAAGAATTTCTAAGCGCTTTGGGCTCGAAAGACTTTTACCTATTCTTGCAAATTCTTGATACAATAAATTTTTTAGATTTCTTTCATTTAACAATTTAAATCACCTTCTTATCTATTCAACTATTTAATTGAATAATTGAATTATAATCGCCATGATTATTCTTTTCAACAATTATGCTCCGTTAGTTAAGAATTGGATTTAATTATTTTGGTGTCCAAGCGTCTTATGTATTAATTATGATAAAGTGAAACTTTAATCAGTTGGGAGTTTTGTTTATCCACCACGGATTGTTATTACCACAAGGGTATGACCTAAAGGCCTTTGAACCAATCGGACATTTATCCAAGATCTATTCGTCAACAGGTTAGGGTGTTAAAGTGTAGAAAGTGTTATTTACATCAAAAGGATTATCACACGTATGAAACACTGACTAAAACTATTATGCTTATATCCAATGTTATCACGAAAAAATATCAACAAAAACGACTAAATGGAAAAAGCCCTATGGAATATAGGGCAATGGCCGCCTAGACAACTTTTATTATTTACACTGACTGACTTGACAGGGTGGATTTCAATATAACTTTGTATACTCAGAGTCTAGTTCACAGTTTCCTTATCTAAACTTCCCTTAACCCTTAACTCTCCCTCTTCAGGAGATATCTGATTAGAATATGTGCAAAACTACATGTTTATTGCAAAATTACGGCACTCTTGAGCACAATGTAAGCAAGTTTTACCACAATATTGTGATTGCTGATCAGGGTGTTGTAAGCAATGATTTCCACAAACCTCACAAATCTGTGCGCATAACGATGCAATAGATTTTGCAAAATAACTGTTACGTGCAATACTCTTAGCAGTTAACGTACAGATATCAGCGCAGTCCCTCAGTAGTCTTAATTGTTCATTTCTATGGCTAGAACTATCCATTTGTAGAATTGTATATATGGTAGATTCACAAACAGCTTCACAATGTTGGATTGTTTTAATAATTTTATGATAAGGCAAATGACTCTGATCCGTTTGATAGGACAAATGATTCTGATTAAACATTGTATCGTACATATAAATTCCTCCAGAGTTTTTTTAATTTCATAACAGTTTTATGATATGTATGGATATCTACCTATGTTTAAGACATAAGCCTACTTTTTAAAATTAGTACTAACCTAATTGGTCTTTTCAGTTGGTTCACAAAACTTCAAACATAGTTGCATAAATATCGATTCCACAAAATTCATAGTTATCTACTTTTGCTAAAAAACATAAATAAATGAATAAAAGTTCTCACATTATTAATTATAAAAGAAGACAAGATATATAGGAGATGATTACCATAAAAATAAAAAAGAAAAGCATTGTAATTCTAATAAGTGTTCCTTCAAAGTGGATTTAACAGTATTTGCTTATAATGGCTTATTTGACTCCAAAAAGCCAATGAGTATTGAAAAAGTCTATGAGGCTAAAGGGATATACTAAGAATGTTGAGGGGAAAATAAAGGAATTTGAGGAGCATTTTGCTAACGAAGTTTAGATATAACCGCCGTATACAGAAAAATATGTGGAGAACTGATTAAAAAGAAGGTAGAATTATATGAATATGTTATTGATAATTCAGTTGTTAATTAATAATATAAGAATTCATTTATACTCGTTGGGGTAATATGAGAACGTTTTATATTAATTGCAATTCTGGAATTACTATTCAATTAAAGAAAAACGAAATAATTTATGTAAGGGGGATGAAAAATTACCGCAAGCCAAAATGATAAAACCTCTTTTTAAAATTTTTTCCTTCCTCTTTTTTGTTGATAATATCCACTAATCGGCTTACTATAAAAATAGAAGGTGGGAGGGGATCTAGAATAATGAAACTTCATATAATTGCTTCAGTTATAGCTGTTTTAATAATAATTTTTATACTAACTCGACTCAATTTCATAATTACTTTTTTAATAAAATCAAAGAGCTGCAGAATTCTCAAAAATATTTTTTAAAATTAATCTAAGCAGCTATATTTTGATGAAGCATTGAATTAATACGATCACTGGCTAGTTTTGATGCATTATAAATAAGCGTTACGATGTCAAAATGAACCTTCGCTCGTTTTCCAGTACGGTAACGGATATTGTCTAGTTGATAATATTCCTTGAGATAAGCATTCACACGTTCTACAGCAGTACGCCGTTTAAAAATGGATTTCCATGCTTTTGACCCTCGTGCAGGTGCTGTATATCTTCGAAGGTTGGTAGTTATTTTCACCTTGTAAATCTTTTGACATAGACCTTCGGTTGCTAGCGGACAATCCTTACATTCCTTTGGTCGTGTGTATTTCAAGGTTTCATATTTGGTATCAAAGCTATCATAACGATAAGAATGTTCTCGAAAACAGGTAGGTGCAAAGTGTTTATCGAATCCAATGGGATCAGATTCATTTCGCTTATTGTAAGCTATTACTGATTGTTGCCCCATACGGTTTACTTGGACATAAATAGGATCATAATCATAACCAGCATCCATTGTTTGATAACGTAAAGATGAAAGAGATAGACGTTCATGAATGCCCTTCAATAAAGGAATGGCTGCTTTTCCATCATTTAAACTGCCTGAAGAAAACAAAGACTGCAAAATGTATTGACTTGATGTGCCAACTGCTAGATGTCCTTTATAGCCATACCAGAACACATTTTTACCTTCACTGTTTTTCTTTATGCCCCATTTCGGATCTTGAGGAACTTCGTTCCTCAGTTCTGTTAGTGGTACAGGTAACTGAGCTTCAATCTTTTTTTCGTAAAGTGGAAGGCTTGCTTCCTTTTTAGCTTGTTCTTCCAACCATTGTTCTCGTTCTGCCTTTGATTTACGACCACGTTTTTTCGGTTCTGTCTTTGTTTTTTCTTCTTTAGCTGGAGCTTGATCACGTGCTTCAAAATGAGTTGCATCGATTGCAACGGTATCATCGATAATGAAACCTTCTGCAATCGCTTGAAATAAAACTGTCTCTTGTGCTAATTCAAGTGTATTAGAATCACTGAGTTTAGTGATCAATCGAGAATAAGCAGCCTCCGAAGGAGTCTCATCAGATACAAGAAATCCGCAGTTCCATTTGAACAGTGGGTCGTCTTTCAGACGTTTAATCAAGTCTTTAATTGTTGGAATACGTTCAATTATACGAACGCATAATGAGATAATCATTGCGGCATAGTTGAGCTTGACCGGTGCTCCAAGCCTTGATTTCTTGTTCACTTGATATAAGATTGCGTCCACATCTATTTCTGAAATGATTGCTTCATAACGTTGGGTAGGTTCCATTTCCAATAAGTCATAGATGTCAAATAAGCTCTCTTGTCGTATAATAGACATAGGGAGTCCCTCCAGTCTTTTGGTTAGTTTGGTCACTTACCATTATACTAGACTTGGGGAGGTACTCCATTTTTTATGTCTTAAACCCATTGAGCCGCAAAGGCTCATAATTATGAAATTCACTAAACTCAAAAAAATATAAAAAAGAAATTAGATTTAACCGTAATTGTTATTGCTGCTATGCTTATTTTTATTGTAGAAAATCAATGGATTTGGATATCGGTTTTCGTACTTACATTAGTTTATTTTGGAATAAAATATGCAAAAAGTACGGGTGATTCTTGATGGATTGAGCTATCCAGCCTAAACCACATACTATCTCAACTAGGCTTCTATTAGTACCTTTTTTTCTAGTACATTATTAAAGTAACTATAGTGTGAGGTGTTTTCCATGCAAGCTGTCTTAGTCTCTTATTTCTTCAGTTTTTTTGCCTGTTTTCACACCTCTGAATAATTAAGTTTATTTATATAATTACTTTAACTCCATAATTCTATATAGGAAGTCATAAGTCCTGTTATTTCACTGACTCAATTTTCACTCCTGCTTGATGAGTAACGTAGTAAATATCAAGCAGGAGAATCAAAATTAAAAAGGTGCCGAATTCTAGTTTGATCCGTCTATTTTAGATGTGCCTTTTACCGGTGCTTTAACACATGTTTTCTTGTGATAAAAAAGAGTAGCAATGCAACGAGCATTTCAGCAATTGGAAGTGCTAACCACACACCAGCAATACCAAAGAACTTTGGTAATAACCATAGTAAAACCAAGATAAAAACAAAGCTTCTTAACAAAATAATAATGATCGATGGGCGAATTTCTCCAATGGACTGAAAATAAGTCATGTAAACGAAATTAAATCCAAGGAAGATATAGCCTATGAAAAACAATCGAATGCCCTGCACAGCCAATTTACGTACCTCATCAGATTCGAGTCCGAAGAGTGATACGAGTAAAGGTGCAGCAAACAAGCCGATGAGAAGTAGGATTCCCCCCAGCGTGAACGATGCCTTCTCGCCAATCCTTACACTCTCTTTGATTCGCACTTTCTCTTTTGCTCCATGGTAAAAGCTAATTAATGGCTGTAGTGCTGACTCTATTCCAAAAAATGAAAGGAACATGAAGCCGTGCAAATAATTGACGACTGAAAAAGCAGCGACTCCTTCTGTGCCAAGCAAACCAACGACTGCTAAGTTATACCCAGCAACGAAGACAAGGGTTCCCGCTTCAGCTAGAAAGCTTGGGAAGCCGATCGAGAAGATGCTTCCAAGCATTTTCCATGACCACTGGAACGAAGGGCTTCTTAGATTCGAATGCTTTTTAAAGAAATGGAGCAATAGGACGAGTAAACCAGCGAAGCTTGCAAGGGCAGTTGCAAGCGCGGCGCCTAAGACTCCTAACTCCAAGACGAAAATCATATAGTAATTTAGCCCGATATTAATAATTGCAGTCGCACCAAGCGCAACCATCGACAAGGTTGGGCTGCCATCATTTCGGACAAAGATGCTGAGCAGCTGTTGTAAAGCAATTAGCCAACCAAGCAAGAACATAATCTTCAAATATTCGACGGTATGAGTAAGGGTATCTGTATTTGCGCCTAGCAGTTTTGCAATCGCCTCTACATTAACATAACCGAAAACGCCAACGATTAATAGCAGCAATAACGCACTGACAATAGCCAATGAAAATACACTTCTTGCTTTAGTCAACTGCTCGCCTCCGGTATAGATCGAATAAATGGTTCCCCCACCAATACCGATCCATAGTGCGATCGAGAATATTAACGAGAAAACTGGCATGGCAAGGTTGACACCAGCTAGCCCTTCAGCTCCGACCCCGTTACCTACAAATATTCCATCGATAAGGATATTTATCGACATCAGCATCATTCCTAATAATGAAGGAAAGAAATACTGAAAAAATACTTTCTTAACGGATTGTTGTTTCAAGTTTGCATGTGCTCCACTCATCTGTCATTCCTCCTACAACTACTTACAAAAGAAAGTATAAACCTTCAAGCTACTTGAAGGTCAATCTTTTATTTACTAAATACCTAAATTTAAGCTGCATATACTGATTTATACTTAATGACATACAAATGGATTGCAGTAATATTGAAAAGAAGCACAGTTTTAAATCAGGAGCAAATTGTCAACAGAGTACTAAATACATGAGTAGTTATCAATATCCAATTTAACAGGGGAGGAATTTTTTGGTTCGTATTCGAATAGATGTATGGTCTTTAACACTGAGGCTATAGTAGATGAGTAGTACTTAAAGGACATTGTAATGAAAATGCCCTTTAAGTTTATCCACTCTATTACATTATAGATTGAGAGCAGCGAGAGTGGATATGGCTTGGGAAAGGGGCTGCTCATAAATCTTTTCCCGTTTTCTAACTAAGCTACACATGTTTTCAAACATAAAAAGTCCCCCGTAAAAAGGAGGAAAAAGAGAAGGTAAACATATAGAAGATAATTTAAAATCATCTTGTGTATTAGTTTACGTAATACGTTTATTGCATGTTTGTTATAAATTACTCACTTTTTCATATTTTTTTATAGCTGATCAACACTATTTACTATCCTCCACCTTTTATTCCTGAGGCAAATTTATTTAAAGCCTATGGTTTTAAAAATCTTGATAGTACTGGTAACAACATCTCAGGGTTAGGCATATGGTCCTGTCCTTCTAGTTGAAAATATGCTGAGTTTGGAATCGCCTTGCTAAGTTGGTTGGCAGTATCATGTATAGAGGTAGGGCTTTCTTCGCCAACAATTATTTGTGTTGGTGTAGTTAGACGAGCAGCTCGTGTAACAGGTGGTAAATCCAAAGCTAATGTAGTATCGTAGGCAAGGGTAGGGGCAAGTGCTACCATCGTTTCCCATTGTGGTGATTGCTGCATACCCATAATCACTTCTTTAGGTGTACCGATCCCTTCCAAGAAAATACGGATTGCTTGGTCATGCTTACCACTATCAAGCAATCTATATAATCCCTGACTTAACGCTTTGAATTCTTCTTGGTTTGCCTCATCGTTTGAATAGGCAGGGTCATACATAACCAGCTTTTTTACTTTCTGGCCAAGTCGGATTGTAGCTTCTAGCGCAAGAATAGCTCCAGAAGAATGTCCGTATATATTAGCTCTACCTCCAGCTACGTCTATCATCGCTTCAATGTCTTCTAGTTCACGTTCCATTGCGTATGGCATTGTATTACCACTGTTACCCCGCCCACGTCTGTCATAATTGTAGACTGTAAATTCTTCTGCAAACACCTTGGCATCATGCAAGACTGGTGCAAATGAGCGGAAACAAGTGGCTCCTGTTATAAAAATTAGAGCAGGTCCTTTACCATAGGTATCATAAGCTAGCATTGTACCATCTTTTGATCGGGTTGTTTTCATGATTTATCCCCCTTTATTTAGTTGTTCTTTTAAGCGATTTTATTACCATTTTTCTTAATCCTGTCAACTATATCAAATTATTTTAAACGATACTTCTTCTCGATTGCTATATTATACCATTTATAAAGTGAAGCAGATTATTTATAACTAGCTTAACTAAATAAAGGCCACCCATGTTAACTGGGTGACGATTCTGAGGTCATTCTAAAGAACTATATAGAAAACAAACGAATTGCAACAAGCCATTTTATCTCTGGACGTACAGAAAACTGGCTTGTTGTCTAGTATCATATAGTCTTATTCTTATCTAATAAACTATGGATGGAATAAAAACACAGATTATTTAAACCATCCTTATTACGTTTGGTAATTCATCCGTAAGATATAACTTTAGGAATATATTAAAAATTAGTGGAATTTATACTATGAGACCTGTCCAATCATTTTCCTTTGTATGTTCATAAAATGAAATAAAAGAAAGGAGGATGGTTATGTGTTATTGTCATTCTTGTAATAAAAAACACCATCATCTTTGTGACTGGTGTAAAAAGAAGTTCCATTGTGATTGTTTCCATTGCAAAAAGAAAGAATGTTTTTATTATTTCCATGATGAAAGCCATGACTGCTGTGATCATTGTAGAAAGAAATTTGAAAAGAAATTTAAAAAGAAATGTCGCTTTTGTGACTCATATTATTAAATGTTGGAATTATTAAAACGGTCTAGCCCTCACCATGGTGGGGGCTTTTACTTGTTGCTAGTACTATATTTATATTGTATGTTTCTCCTAAGTTAAAGGTGCAAAAATATTTCTATTTTAGCTTTATAAAAGAAGAGAAAAGGAATTGTTAGGCTTTTCACAATGCATATAGTGCCTATTTGTTATGTCATAGAGGTTATTCCGTAGCTACAGTTCAAACGGAACATCGTATCAAAGCAGTTGCAACTGTTAGTGCAGTGGATTTCGGTGAATGGTACGTGGAGAAGATAGTGCTGAAAGGCAATTGCAAACACTTGAAGTCGTTGCGAAGCAGCGTACTGTAGAGACAAATGGAACAGAAGCTGACACACGCAGTTATAGTGAACAATTCTACGAATTATCAAATGGTCCAAAGGAATTATTCTGGGTTGAAGGTGCAACACATGTTGCTTTGTATGATATCCCTGAATATGTAAATCAAGCTGTACCTAAGTTAACAGCGTTTTTTGGCAAGATTCTTTAAGAAATACGTTTAAAAAAGCAGCTTGGAATCATTAAAGCTGTTTTCCTGTACATTTTAGGAAAACAGCTTTTTCATAATGCGAAAGGTTGTGAGCCGTATGAGAAAGAACAGTATAGAAAGGAACGTTAAGAGGATATTACAAAGCTTCAATATTTTGTTTGATTATATTATGTTAAAAATTAGTTAGAAAATGTAACTTAGCCTCCGATATAAACACTTTCACAGCTTCCCGCTGCCGGTTCATAATAACAATGGTTTTTATATTGACCAGAAAAAGGTTGATCATACCATGTTGGAGGGCACGGTGCATATGGATTAAAATACCAAAGAGCATATTTCCCTGGATGTTCCCTCCAATAATCCAAATTCTTTTTTGCTAGCTTTTTTTCAACAGATCTTGCCCTATTGTAAAAGAGATTTCCTTTTTGAACAGCTTCAAAAGAATAATTCCCTCCTTGTACTTGAAATATAACTTGTGAAATGGTTTTAACATCTCTAAAATCTAGACAATCTGCTTTAGCACGATTAACGATAACATTTCCAACATATAACATTCCTTGTTTTCCTTCACCTTCAGCCTCTGCTCTCATCATCCTTGCCATCAAGTCAACATCAGAACTTCGATAATTTACTCTTGCCATTTTTTCACCTCAGTTTATTGTATGAAAAAAACTACATTAAAATTATCATTTATAAAGATTAATGTTCCAGTATTTACTGTACCTTCGTAAAGAAACTAGACAATATAGCTAGTAATTAGTAAAATAACTTAACATGACAAGGGGGACTATTCGGATGAAATCAGGTCAAAAAATAAAACAGTATATTGATGATAATCATTTAGATGTAGAATATCTGGAAGTAAACGAGTCCTGTCACTCCGTTCGGGAAGCTGCAAATGCTGTAGGAGGTAGAATCTGCGAGTTTGTTAAGAATATTTGCATGATTAGTAAAGAAGGTCAATTAATTGTAGCAATTGTCAATGGTCAAGACAGAGCAAGTACATCAAGGGTAGGCAAGGCATTACATATAGATCGTCCACGTCTAGCGGATGAGGATGAGGTATTACGACAAACAGGTTATCCAATAGGAGGAGTTCCATCTTTTGGTTTTGCTGCAACCTTTTTAATCGATCCAAAAGTAACAGAATTAGAATATGTTTATACAGGTGGAGGCTCCATTAATTCATTAGTAAAGATAAACGTTAGAACGTTAATAGAAGTTAATAAGGGGATAATTGCAAGAATTCGAAAATAATATTTTATAAAGTGAAACCTCAATCAGTGGGGGGGCTTACTGCAAGTTATATGTGGGATAAAATCATCATACGTTAAATTTCCCTTTAAATACGCTTTAAAAACAAGGATTTATGATTGTACCAATATTTGTGCTAAGATTAATTTTATGGTTAATAAATCTAGCCATAGTATGTTTTTCGTATCAATAAAGACATCGTGATATAAGATGTTATAATGCTATATTATAGAATTTTACTAGATGTAATAACCACCACTAGTGAATAAAAAGAAGGTATGGAGTTGGAATTTTTAACTGAAAAACTAATAGTTATAGCTTTATTTATCTTTATCATTCATTCTATTGAAACACTCGCTTATGCTGTTAGGTTATCTGGGGCGAGAGTAAAGATGATTGCTTCAGCGTTATCTCTCTTTAATATAATGGTAATGGTTTCAAGATTAGCTAATATGATGCAGCAACCTTTTACAGGTAGTTTAATCGATACCGCACCAGTTCATAATGCTCAAGAATTTGTAGAAACACAATTTCGCATTCTCATAGGTGCGTCAACAATTGGGACAGTATTTGGAATCCTATTACTTCCTACTTTTATAGCACTCTTCTCAAGGGCAATCATTTACCTATCTGAAGAGAGAGGTTCTGTTCCATCTTTATTTAAGAGAATTGTTTCTTTAGAGTATATGAAGCGTGGATTAAAGCATGTTAGTTTACCAAGATTTACATACTTGAAAGGTACTACGCTCAAGGATATTCCAATTAGATTGTTTTTTGTAAATATGATAATAACCGCAATTTATACAATTGGCGTGCTATCTGCCTTATACGCAGCATTACTGGCTCCTGAGCGTTCGTCCACAGCAATTATGGCATCAGGTTTAATAAATGGGATTGCAACAATACTGCTAGTTATCTTCGTAGATCCAAAGGTTTCGATAGTAGCTGACGATGTAGTTAACCGGAGAGGAAGTTATCAAACACTTAAAAACATTTCCTTGCTGATGATTATCTCGAGGCTATTAGGAACGCTGCTTGCACAATTGTTGTTTATACCAGGGGCGAAATATATCGCTTGGTTTACTCATTTTATTGTTTAATGTTCGGTAAAAGCTACGTGCAATAGTTAGAAAAACACATTTTATGCTGAAGCTCTCACTATAATCAGTGAGGGCTTTCTATTGTTATTTGCGGCTATCATTCCATCAAAATGTAAAAGCGACGATAACTTCGTTACTATCTATTATTAAATCTGTTTCAGCAGTGGGGAGGGAATTGCAGTATTTGGTTTTGAAAAAATGTTTCTAGCAGCTACAGCTATTGCGTTAATCGGAAGCTTACTGCCAATCTGTTCAGTGACAAGTGTAAAGTAAACTAGATTTTACTTTATAAGAATTAGAATCGGAGTCTTTAAAAATATATGGTTCCATAAAAAGGTGGTATGTGTTTAATCAGAACCTGTACCACCGTTTCTCTTTACATTGTAGTTTGTTAGATTTGGTTATGTAATTTATTTTTGGGTAAAATTACGCAGGAATATATTCCCTTTTGTCGAATAGTAGAAGATGAGGGGAGGGAATATTATTAAGCAAATTAGCGAATTTATTATAAATGGTGATAGTTATTTTGGTGAAGGATATTATATTAAATACGATAATAGCTTACATATTACTGACTTTGATCATTCGATATTTAAAGTATTTAGCAGATTATTCAGAAGTATGGTAATAGTAACAGATTTGAAGTTAACTGGACCAGGCGGATTTGAAGTTAGTTTTAGCGGGAGCTACTTTATAGATGAAGTAGACTATGATGTAATAATATTAATTAAAAATTAATAGTCGTAGGGTCTAGGGCGAAACTAACATAGTTAACCCCAAAGCTGAACGATAAAAAAGCATAGTCAAAAAACGTGACTCCTTGAAAAAGAAGAACGCTTTTTCTGCGTGCGATGTATCGCTGCGAAATCTTCCTTATCCTTCGGAAACAGCTGAGCTGAAGATTCCGCAGAAAAGCGGTCTTGCTTTCCAAAGGAACTGAAGCCATCGCTGAAAACGTATTATTTTAAAGGAGTGATGATAGAATCTATACATTGAACTGATTCTTCAAATGAAATTGTTCAGGTGATTATGTGATAAATACTTTAATCCGATTGTTAATAAGCTAGTAGAAAAATTTATTGAACCAACAGACGATTTTAATGCTAGAGTTTTATTCCATATATTGTTTAGTGTAACGATTTTATCTACTTTACTAACAGTGATCGGATCTTGGATTGGCATGAAAGAGATAAGTCTAGAACCGATTCAAAACTTCTTTTATGCCTGGCCCGAAATTTTTTCATAGCTTTTTGGATTGAAGTTTTGATTGCACAGCCGACGGCACGATTTGTTATGAAAAATTACACAAAATACAGAAAAATAAGGAGAAAAGCCTAAATGTGTAATACACTGACTTAAAGGTTTTAAGTGTAAACGAAAGATGATGATTAGAAACTCTAAACTTAGTGAAGTAATCTAATAGTTAGTTATAGTTAGGGGATGGACACCGGATTTTATTGGACGCATGCCCTTTCGTTTTGTCTTTTATTTGCTTGTTATTTTAGTAATTGAGTTTTTTAATAGTATTTTTTTACTAAATCAAGAAAATTTTTTATATTGGGGGATAATTCCTTATCTTCTTTCCGACTGCAAAGGTATACAGGTCGTTTAATATCAACGCCTTTAACTTTAACTCTCCCCACCTCTTTACGATTCAAGTGTTCTTGTATAGCGAGAGAGGGTGCTAGCATTACACCATATCCGGCTATAACTGAACGAATAGATTCATTTAAACCATGAAACTGCAAACCTACACGGGGAGGTGTAACACCGTGAACCCTACATAATGAAAAAAGAATTTCTCTTGTAGAGCTCCCTTCCTCTCTTAATAAAAATGGCTCTTGAACTAAATCGGATAGTAATATCTCTTTTCCATCGTATTTGTGACCTATCGGGACAATAAACCAAAAATCGATATCCACTAGGTGGTGGAGGTTTAAGTCTGATTGGTTCCAATCTTCGTTTACTACAAAAGCAATGTCTGCCTTATAGTGAAGTAATTGTTCAATTACTTCATTTGAATTACCACTATATAGTTCTACTTTTACTAGGGGTGAGTCTTTTTTTAGTTTAGCTAGCCATAAGGGTAATAAAAAATTAGCTGGTAAATAAGTTGATGCTATCCGTAAATTTTCTTGTTTTCCATTTTCTAATTGCCTCAGTTTATATTCAATGTCTTTTTCCATATCAAATAAACGTTCAGCGTGTTTAAATAAAAATTGCCCCTCTTTAGTCAGTTTTATTCCTCTTCCTTCTGCTTTAATTAACTTCAATCCTGTTTCTTTTTCTAAATTACGTATTTGAATGGTTACAGCAGGTTGACTAATAGAAAGAACTCTTGCAGCCTCGGTAACACTCCTTATAGATGCCACAGTAGTAAATATTCGAAGTGAGTGAAGATTCATTGATAAAACCCTTTCATAAAAAAATCTTATAAAAAAATTTAAAATATATATTAGATTTATCATTATATAATGTATACCATTTATATAAAGGGTAGTAAAGGGGGGGAGAAATATTGAATACACCAATCGGTGAAGAAGAATTCACACACCAGAGAAAACAAAAGAGGCATAGAAAAATATATGTCATTTCCTTCCTTACTGTTATGTCAATAATTGGCATTGGAACATGGATATGGGAAATAAAAGGAGGCAGCTATCATTTCTTCGTTTTAATTCTTATTGGATTAGGAGCCTCTTTTTTGGGGACTTTAGCGGGAGGAGCTGGTTTAATTACTATACCAGGTATGATGTTAACTGGTATTCCAATTCAAACGAGTATTGCTACGAACAAGTTCTCCTCTGGCATAGCTGCATTTTCAAGTGTATTTTATCTCATTCGTCATAAGGAGCTTTCAATAAGGTCTATAATGAGTAATTTATTAGTAGCATTTTTAGGAGGAATGGGTGGATCGTTATTAACTTCCCATATTCATGAAAAGACGATGAATATTGTAGCATTCTTATTACTTAATCTTGCATTAATAGTGACATTGATAAATAAGAAATGGACAGCTAATATCCAATTTGATCAACAGCCTCTTACATATAAGATGAATTTATATATTCCTTTGTTTGTGGCTGCCTATGATGGGGGATTTGGCCCAGGTTCTTCTACATTTAGTATTATTTATTATATGAAAAACAGCCATACTTATATGAAGGCTGTCCAAATGACGAGGGTTCTAATCCTAGGAAGTTGTGCAGGGGGATTTATTGTATTTTTTCAAACAGGATTTATCATATGGTCTTATGCAATTTCAATGGCTATTGGTTCTATTATTGGTTCGCAGATAGGTCTTCTACTTCTACCTAAAATCCCTCAAAAAATAGCTGAAAATCTTTTACTGATAATCATCTGCCTATTAATTATACAGATGATTTATAAATTAAAATAAATAGCACGTAATTATGCTCAATTCAAGACTAGATTAATCCAGGAATCTCCTTATATTTTAATATTCTTTGTTATAAACAAATTAATTATTTTGATTTCTTATATATTGCTTTATTGTAACAATTTATTTGCTTAGTCTTTAAGTTCGATTTATACGCATATTTAGGGTACAAGCACTAAATGATACTTGTTATATATTTGTTGGGATAACATGTCTGGTAAAGCTATTTCTATGTCGAATTATTTGAAAATATTTGTAATATCATCCATTAAAATATATACTTAGTTTATATTTTAATAGAAAGTGAGTGAAACATTATGAAAGTCTGCTCTTTTTACATAACCAATACTATAAAGGTGCGGAAGAGTTAATAAACCAAATAATATTCTTCCGCATAAAAAATCGGAGGAATTGAATTGTTTAGTTATTATGGTAAGTTAAGTACAGAGCTTTATGATTTCACTAAACCAGTTGGTCATTCCGTACAAGGTGATATTGAGTACTATTTTGAGAGACTAAAAGGTACAAAGGGACGGATACTAGAGGCGGCATCAGGATCAGGACGATTCTTAATTCCTTTGTTAGAAAAAGGTTATCATGCTGATGGTATTGATTATTCTAGCGAGATGTTAGCCTCTTGTCGTAAACGTTGTGACAAAAGAGGATTAAAGCCAAATTTATATGAAGCTAATATATGTGATTTTTCATTGCCTTTAAAATATGAGGTAATTGTGATTCCAACTGGTTCTTTTTGTTTAATAGAGAATATAAAAGATGCTAAAAATGCTTTAAAGTGTTTCTATAATCATCTTATCCCAAATGGACGCTTAATACTTGATCTATTAATACCAAGTGATTGGAATACAGGAGAAATTTTCACTTCAACTTTTTCTTTATCTAGTAATGAAGGTATCATATTGGAAAACAAATCAATTGAAATTGATTGGGTTGAACAATATACATTATCTCACTTAAGGTATGAAAAATGGAAAAAAGGTGAATTACAAGACACGGAATTACAGAAGTTTGTCATACGTTGGTATGGGGTGGAAGAATTCAAACTACTTTTGGAGAAAATAGGATTCTCTCAAGTAACATGTTCGGCAGAGTACAATTATCAAAAACCACCTTCGAAACAAACCAAATTAATTACTTTTGAAGCTGTAAAAAAATAATTCATACAAAGATAGTTCTAGTAGTTGAAGAACCCATTTTGGATATTATTCAAAATGGGTTCTTTTTGCTTAGGTTCTTTCATAAACAGAAGACTTCTACCTTAAACGTTGCTACTTATTTTCAGATAAATACCGCTATAGTGATGTTAGCAAACCGGGGAATTTTTTATTAGATACTTTCGTTAATCCTTCTATTAGATCCTATCCTCCTTATGGTAGAACTGTTACTCAATTTTTAGGTGGTTTAGCTAAGATAGGAACCCATAATTCGTGTCTTGGTTTATGCTTTGGTCCATAATAACACTCGATGCATGGCAGGTTAGCAAGTTCGTAGCCTGAATTGGGGACCCATTCTGTATATAACCTTTTCCAAGCATCTACGATGTTTGGAAAGACCACCCATAGACTTGCAGGAATTATCAACGTTTCCATCTCAGTGGGAGGCTCTTCATTATATCTTACTCCCATAAAATAATTAAACTTTTCCTCTGTTATAGCAGCTTCTTTTCCACAAATACCTAGAAGACCTTCTAATGTACATTTGGGATTTTCCCATGACATATCGATTAACTTTTTAGTAAAACCATTCTTTTTTGAGGCATTCCAGAGTGATGGTATTGTTTTAAACGCACGACTTGTTTTTATAGTATTACTCCTACCAACAATTCTCAAATCAAATTCTACATTTTCAATTCTATAATCCATTTCGGAATCTCCTTTAATCGTTATTTGAAAGGTGATTCTAGGATAGGCTTTTAATGGTATGCTCTTTTTTCTTATCGCTGAAGGTTTTACTCCATGCATTTTTTGAAATGCACGAGAAAAAGAATCAGCAGATGAATAACCATATTTCATTGCAATATCGATGATGCGACTCTCACTTTGTTGGATTTCAAATGCAGCGAGAGTTAAACGACGCCTTCTTATATATTCTGATAAGGGTATACCTGCTATAGATGAAAACATTCTAGAAAAATGATACTCAGAACAACAAGCGGCTTGTGCGATCTTTTTATAGTCTATATCTTGAACTAGGTTATCTTCAATGTAGTCTAGTGCATAATTCATTCTATCTAGCCATTCCACGTATTCTTTCCCCTTTCAATACTTACTATATAAAAAAAAGAATGTCTATATCCGACAATTGATGCACCGAAAAGTCGTCCTTTAAAGAAACTACTATTTAGCATCATCGAGCTACTTAATTTTAGCATAAAAATATGATTTAGTTTTACGAATAAAAGTGCAGAAATAAGATTAAAGTTTAATTGTATCAGCTTGAATACATGCTTTGTGGTCTAATCCTTTAAGTAGGGGGCATTTCTTTAAAAACAAACAGTAAATGGGGTACCACCAAGGAGAGATGATACGGATAATTAAAATTTATGCAAAATTAGAACAACCAGGCACTAATGACAGCAGTGTATATCTACACTTCTATGAATCCATAACTGACATTTTATTTTATAAGATGCTGTCTCAAGAAGGTTCGCCTGAGTTGGTTAGATCCGAAAAAACATCCCGGATCACTAAAAATGTAGTGCGGGATGTTGTCTATGTAACATTGAATTTATTATCTAAAGTGTACTTTAAACTTTCGAGACAGCCTATGCATTTTATTCAACTTTAAAATCTACGGGATTAATACAATAATTCAGAACATAAAAATGAATAGATTTAATTTTTTTTGAAATTATCTACCAATCCCCACACAAAAAAAACAATACCTAAAATTAAAGTAATTACAGTAGCAATCATTAAACCGTCTGGAATAAATAACATATGTTCTGCGAATACTTCATCGCTCCATTCTGTTGAACTTATAACCCCCATTGCGCCTGAAATATAACGTACTCCATAAAGAAAGGTAGCCATATATAGAAACGAAATTCCCACATTTATTTTGTTCATAATTTTTATTTCTCCCTTAGTAATATATACATTAAAACTTAACTACACGATATTGACGTTCAACTCATTTTTTCGCATAGACATATTTTGTAGCGTATTTTTGCTCTTGTTTCACCTTATAGGTTTTATATACATGTCTATATTCTAATCTGTATCTTCCGTAAGGATAAGAAGGTGATATATAACTGACGGTTCTGCTATAAGATTTTCCAATACTAAAACCAACAAATGAAGTTTACGCATTTTTAGTTACCGTCAAAGAACCAGAATACGTGTTCGAAACAGATTTAATATGGGAAGCAGTTAAAAAACAACCACTTATTGTGGAACCAGCAGCATATTTCCAACCACTGTAACTATGGCCAATATATGATTTACTTACAGCATACCATTTTTTGTCCTTGTGAACGATGGAATCTTGGTCAAAATTATCGACAAGTTTGTCTTCTTCACTTAGATTATAAAAGGGTACAGAATAATCGATCATTGCATCTGCAGGAATGGATTCTATGTAAAAATCTACAACCGTTTCTCCCGCGGCTAAACCGTCATGTAAAAAATCGTCGTTTGTTTCTGCATTAACCTCGTTTGAAAATTTAGATATTTAGTAATCAACTATGACAGATCTACAATACTTTCTTGCTTTTTAATATGGCATACATCCAATGAACGAGCTTATTAGCGCAAGCAAAGGTGAGAATTTATATAGAAGGTTATTACAAGCAAATGTAGATTCGCATTGTAAATGTTACGTTGGAGTAAATCATGTTTTTTTTCAACTCACTGGTATCAGTCTAGCAGCTAGGAATACCATTCTTGATGTTGCAACCATTATTGTAACAAAATCTCAATTGCGAATATAGGATGCTGTTATTATGCTAGTTGATTATCGTTTTTGATATTCACTAAAACAGTATGATTTTAGCAAATGTATAATGATGAATTACGTTTACTTTAGTTTAGAAAAGCCCCGTCTCAATAATGGACGGGGCTTTTCTGAACGGTATGAAAAATAAATTAACGTACATTAGTATTTATAGTTCCAATATTCTCAAGTTCTTTATTGTTGCTCAAAGGACAAGTCATTTCGTTACAACGTATGATTTTATTGTTAGCTAATTCAAAAATCGCTATTACTTCAACATCGCCCGTTTCTCCGTTTTTCTTATTTACATGAACAATATATCTGAGAGTTACTGTTTGTTTGGCTTTGTCAAACAGAAAATCATAAAAAGGAGAAACTGACATGGATGCTACATGCTCTTTTAATGTGACGATATGATTTGTGAAATCAATCATATTTGTACGCACTCCATCGGTTACTTGAATGTATTGTTCACTAAAATATTCAGGAATTTGATTAATATTTAAGTTCACAATAATTTCCTGATAAACTTCCGTAAAAAATTGATATGCTTGTTTTTTATTCATCATCTTTTCCTCCTTGGATAATTTGACCAGACCAAGCGTCCAAAAATCTTATGATAACTTTTAATTCAGATTCAGAAAATTGATCAAGTAATTTAGAATACCGCTCTTTAGCTGTTTGATGTAGTTTGTCATGGATGATCGATAACTTGTGTCCTGAATCAGTTAAAGCGTAATAAATGGCTTTCTGATTAGATATTTTCTTCTCTGCAATGATCATATTTTTCTCAATTAAGGTGTGAATCGCTTTAGAAACAGCTGGTCTAGAAATCCCTAAGCTTTTTGCTAAAAATGCATTGTTAACCCGTGTTGGATTATTCTTAATCAAAGAGACAATATGCATTTGTGTTAAGGTCCATTTATTTCCATCGATTGAATCTTTGTAAGAAGTATAGTTAGAGCTCTTTAATTTTTTCTCACGTTGTACAATAAAATTTTCAATTGCAGCAATTGCTTTTTCTATCTCAGAAGTTTTCATGTGTACCTCCTTTATTTTTGTTAACCGGTTAACAACATTTTAACATGTATGAATGAAATGTCAATTTTTCCAATGAAGAGTACGCATGAGCAAAAGTGAAAGCTAAAATGAAAAGCAAAATACTGATAAATTGAAACTTCAATCAGTTGGGGTGTTACTGCCAGTTATATACGGGATAAAATACCAACTATAACGGACAAGAGCTTACGTATATTGAACAGGAGGAAAGCATAAGCGTTCTATTTCGAGTGAATATTGACAGTAGATCATTCATTCTTACAATAATGTCATCAAGATGAAAGGTAATTCTATGGCTAGTAGCTATCTGATCTTTTAAGCTATGAATAAATATGATATTAAAAGTGGGGTGATGTAGATGAAGAATATGTTGAGGATACTATTCATTTTGCTAGCCATTATAGTTATAGCTCTGTTTGCCTTTACTGCGTTAGTAAAAAATGAAGTGGCAGATATGCTTAATCCTCTTATTCCTAAAACGAGTGTTTACGTAAAAATTGACGGTACTGCTAAAGAGGTGGAAGGACCAAGATATGAATATACATTATCGGGGTATGAAAAATCTGGTGATGTACGAACTGTAACATTTTCGGCTAGTAAAAAACTACGGGAGGGAGCTTATATTCGCTTAACAACTAAACGTAGTTATGTAAAGGAATGGGAGGAAGTTCCATATGATACTATACCAGAAGATGCGAAAGAAAAACTGTGAGTTCCATTCTATTAAATATACACAGGTATGTTGATGGGAGCTAAGTGGTTTGACAAGTAAATTTGATTTGCTCACTAAAATGATCTAAAGACAAGTTACACAAATTGATCTATATGTAAAAAAATAAAATGAAACTATCATCAGTGGGGATTCTGTTTATTCCCCACTGATTGTTCCTACCACAAGGGTATGACCTAATGGCCTTATACCAATCGGACAATTACTGGCAGTCGATCCCTCACTTACTAATATTGGCTTTCCTTGAAGTGGGAATGTTACTGCCTGTGATAATGCTGGATACGAGGCAATGAAAATCAAAATACGATATTTGGTAGCGAATAGTAAAATCCGTAAATATCTTTCATTTACGGTTTTTTTGCGTATGATAGAATTCATGATGTAAATATCTTCATGTAATGCTTACTATTCCGACATTTTATTCGTTTATTGATATTCATTAAATCTATTGTTATATTGGAAGATGTATATATTTTTATATAAAGGGGGTAATTATTTGAGATTTTGGATAGGTTTAGGACTAGCTGTTATTTTTGAGGTAATCGGTGTAATTTTTTTAAATTATTCCTACGGACTAACCAAGCTTATCCCAACGATCATTGCGATTACTTTTTATTTATCCTCTATTTTATTATATATGTGGAATACTAGAGGAAAAGAAGTAGGAGTAGTTGGGGCATTGTTTGCTGGACTTGGGACGATTATAATCCTTTTAGTAGGTTTTTTTGCATTTGATGAAAAAATTTCCACACTTAAATTAATAGGTATTATTTTGATCCTAATAGGTGTAGTTAACCTTAGTAAAAACCCTAAACAAAAAGGAGTGGTGCAGAAATGGGAATATCTCTCTTAATGATATCAACCATTTGTGCTGTTGTTGGCCATATATTTGTCAAAAAAACAGATGGTATGACAAAAATAAGGTACATATTGTCAGCATTAGTTTCGTTTATGGCAGCTATAACGCTATTATCCATTGCTATAAAATACATGAATATGGGTATAGCTTTTGCGATATGGTCAGGACTGTCTATTGTCTTTAATAATTTATTTAATATAATCGTATACAAAGAAGAATTTTCTTTTCGTAAATTAAGAGGTCTATTATTCATTATTGCAGGCGTTGTTATATTAGAAGCCTTTTGAATGAATAAGGTAAAACCAAAATAATTACGTTACATACATCTCACATATGTCAATATAGTCAGTTAGAAAGCTATGTTGACATATAGTAGATTATTAAAGTGCTAAGGAATTTTCTTGTTTAACGTAATTTTCTGTCAATTAAGACGTAGATCACATATCGCATATATTTATACTATATATCTTTAGTTTTTAAATGTCAATAGTATATATTCCTAATAGTAATTCTTAAGAATCAGCAGGATGATAGAAGAAAGAACTTTTGTGCTGGTTTTGTACAAACAAGCCAGTTATATTCTTGATGAGGTTAATGGCAAGGGGGAGAAATTACGTAATCAATGTAGTAAGGAAAATCGGCTTTTTAAGTCTATAGATGTAAAAATTACTAGATTCTATCATCTGGTAATAGGGATAAAGCTCAAACTTTTTCTATACCAGCCTGTGTTATTAATGAATACCCTTATCTTAGGGGATTTGCAAACTCCATAATTTCTCGGTTAACTAGCAATAGATCTATTTAGTTATTCTGATAATATGTACCAAACTTCTTAGAAGGTGAAACTTCAATCAGTGGGGGGGACTTTCTTTTCACTACTGAGTTGTTAGTACCACAAGGATATAACTTAAAAAATTTTGCGTTTAATGGAAGTGGATCCATCGATTACCAATATTTTTCACTTTATTGCTTGAAGTGGGGGTCTTGCTGCCAGTTATATGAAGAATAAACAGTAATGAAAAACAGAAGCTTGTAACTCTGACACAATAAAGAGAGTAAGCTTCTGTTTCTTATATTTCTATGTATAAATTAAAAACGTTAAGAAAGAGGAGTATCGCTTATTTTTATTATCCTTTTATATGTTAATGCTCTTTAGATTTCATTTTTGCTGGCAGTATTAATCGCTCTCCTTTTTCGTAAATAACTAACAATTTCCTTATAATAGTAAGCTTCGGTACTATTTGATACACAAGTATTGCAACTAGAATACTAATTATGGCTCCTACAAAGACATCTGCTGGATAATGTACACCTACCCAAATTCGTGATAGTCCTAAAATCAAGGCTAACATCATCCAAAACACCTTCGCTTGCTTTTTGAAAAGCCAGAAAGTCATACAAAAAGAAAAGAAGAATATCGTATGATCACTTGGAAAAGAATTATCTACCGTATGTTCTACAAGCTTATGGACATTAGCAAGTTCAGCAAAAGGTTGATGATTAGAATGGAATTTCCCTACAAATTTTCCGACTATTTCTGCTAACACAAACGTAATGGAGCCGCAAATAATCATAAGCTGATTGTTTTTTTGTCTTCTAAACCAGAAAATGACGATGCCTAGAACTAAAAAAAATATCATATATTCAGCAATGAACGTCATAATTGGATTTAGTATGGAAAACTCCTTACCTAGATTATTCACCATTCGAAACAAGTCAATATTCATTTGATTAAGATTCATAAAACTTTCCTCCTTAGGGTTCTGAGGAAAGTATAGTTATTTTATTTACAATATGGTATTTATTTTCCTTACATCATTCTTACAATCTTGCAAGAATAGAGTCGACGAATTGAAAAGGGGATTTGAAGAGAGCTTATTTACTTTATATATTACTATGAGCATTTTTTAATTAATCAAGTTCATTTGACTATACATAAATGGTAATAAATTACACAAGCTATGTTTATAACGGAGGGATAATAGTGACAGTTAACGAAGGATTACAACAAACAGAAAATGCTTATAATCAATTAGTTGAAGTGAATCGCTTAATGGTAGATGCTGTATTTAACGCATTTTTGTTTTCATGGCAATGGTGGCTAGGTATTGGATTATTTATCATACCTTGGCTCATTTGGTTCTTGTTTAGGAATAAGAAAAGTACAGGGCGGCTTTTAATCGGGGGATTTATCACCATCATTCTTTCATTGTTAATTGACCTTATTGCTTTATCATATGGTTTATGGTCTTATCCTATGAAATTCTCTCCAATATCACCTTTATTATTTCTTCCATATCACTTGGCAATGGCTCCCGTTGCAGTCATGTTTGTTCTACAAATTAAGCCAAACTGGAATCCGTTATTAAAAGGTAGTATTTTTGCTGCAATCGCCGCATTTGGAGGAATGAATTTATTTAATGCAATTGATTTTTATAATCCAAAGGGTTGGTCAACATTCTATGACTTTTTTATCTACTTATTTTTAATTATGATAGCGTATCTTTTTTATAATATGGATAGCTATAAAAAAATAACCGATAAATAATATAAGGATTCAAATTGAGTTTATGAAATATGTATTGTAGAGTTAGTCAAAGATTTAGCGATGAAATCAAGAAGAAAGTCTTCTTAATTTCATCGCTTATTTAACTTTGGCCTGATAAAGTCATCTACATTTTTCATTTTTCGTTTCTCTCGATTTGTTAATTTATCTAGTCTACTAACCGCCTCTTCAAATTCTTCATTGGATATTTGCTTAGAAGCTAATAGTGTACATAGCATAGCATAGGCGATCGGTTTGGTGTCGACATGCACATTTACATCGACATCTGAATTACCGCTATGTTTAACAGCGGATTTATTTGTAATGTGTTGATCTGGAAAACCGTCGTCATATGGTTTTAACGAAAATAGATTAGGTCTCTCCATTAAAAATCACTCACCTTTTAAAGGATAAGTGGGATACATAAGAATATATCCCACTATATTTTTTCTTTTTCTTCTTCTTTCTCCTTGAATCAGCATCAGAGCTGACATCTACATAGGATTCCCACTATTAGAGATTTTTGCAAAGGTACATTTCGATTCCTCGATTTTAGATCGTTGTCATTATCATTTATAATAACGTCACCACCGAAGTCATCGCCGTTTGCGTCTGTCACACCTGCTACATCATCATTTCTTCCACCACATCTACTATTTTTCCACATATTATTTCCTTCTTTTCATTGATATAATGCTAATATATTCAATGTTCATATATTTGAGATGGCTTGTGTCTTATGATAAACGTTTTATTTTGTCTGATAGCCAATTAAATGCGGTAACAATCATGTTTATGAAGGAAAAAATATGCCTTCTACTCAGAAGGCTATGTATAATAGTCTTGATTTTATGGATAAAAGAGCAATGGATTAAACTGATTAGTACTACCATAGAGGAGTAATTCAAAGACCGTTACCATTTGGTAATTCAATCTTTGAAAATAAGCCAATATGTCCTCTAATGATTCAACTGTTTGACTACGATTTCCACCAGAGTCATCCAGTAAAATAATATCCCCAGGTGTCACATTTGACTTCACATGATTGGCAATTTTTTAGCCCCTGGTCTTCTCCGGTCTTAGGGCGATTCGTGAAATCACCTCGTTTCTGGGTGCAGGAGCTAGACATGGCTCACGCCCATCTTTATCCACATAGACAAATTTTATTTCCTAGACTATAAAAAAACTGCCAATTGGCAGTTTTTAATGGATGTTTCTATATAGACCGATAACCTTACCTAGAATCGTTACGTTATCGTAAATAAGTGGTTCCATTGTTGAATTTTCAGGCTGTAAACGAATATGATCCTTTTCTTTAAAGAAACGTTTAACCGTTGCCTCATTTTCATCTGTCATCGCTACAACGATATCACTGTTGATAGCAGTGTTCTGTTGCTTTACTATTACCATGTCTCCATCCAAAATACCGGCTTCTATCATACTTTCACCTTCAATGACAAGTACAAATAAGTTATCATCTGGACTCGCACTATTGGATGGCAATGGAATAAATTCCTCAATATTCTCTACTGCTGTTATTGGAAGACCGGCAGTAACTTTTCCAATGACTGGTGCATAGCGCGCTTCATTTCTAGGTATATTATTATCTTGAGAAAGATCTAATACCTCTATAGCTCTAGGCTTAGTAGGATCTCTGCGAATAAAACCCTTACTTTCTAGCCTGGAAAGATGACCATGAACAGTTGAACTAGATGCTAGTCCAACGGCTTCGGCAATTTCACGTACAGAAGGTGGGTATCCTTTTTTTGTTACTTCATCTTTAATGTAGTCAAGTATCATTTGCTGCCTTTTCGATAGTTTAGTCATGTATTGATCACCTCGCACATAGGATTAATTATAACTAGTTTACCATCGGGTTGTTGGAAATGCAAACGTTCGTTCGAAAAACACCTTGACAAGATCGTATGTTCGTGTAATACTTAAAACAACAAGCGAACAAAAGTTCCTATACTGATAAGGAGGCCTGTTTCAATGTTCCAAAAAATAACAAAAACAGACGCATTCTACCTCATTGCTTTTGCACTAACGCTCGGATTCTTATATTATTCTATTATCACTAGTTAATTATTTTCATAGGGAGATAGTATGTTGAGGGCAATTATTTATTGCAGAGTTAGTACAGATAAGGAAACACAGGAAACGTCACTTGCAAGACAAAAGCATGAATTAATGGAATTAGCAACAAACAATCATTTAACGGTTAGTTGTTGCATCCAAGAACAAGAGAGTGGCTATAAGATTGATAGAGATGGCATTTTTCAGTTGCTTGATCTGTTTTCTGATGGAGAGGCAGACTGTTTACTCATTCAGGACGAAACTCGTCTAGGTAGAGGTAATACAAAAATAGCGCTGTTCCATCAACTACATAAATTAAACATACCCATCTATACTTCTTACCATGATGGTAAGTTAGAACTATCTGAAGCAGATTCCATGGTTCTTCAAATTGTTGGCATTGTGGAAGAATATCAGCGAAAAATACATAATGCTAAAATAAAAAGAGGTATTCAAAGAGCTATTAAAAACGGCTATAATCCTAGTAACAATTTATCCAATCAAGATAAGGCACCTGGTCGTGAGCGAAAGACTTTTCCTATTGAAGAAGTGGTACGTCTGCGGGAAAACAATCTGACATTCGAAGAGATTGCCACTACATTAAATGGATTAGGTTATTCCGTTTCGAAGGCTACGGTCCATAGAAGGTATCAGGAATTTCAAAATACTTGAATATATGATATGGTAGAGGTAAGATAAAAAGGCAAGAACACTAATTATGTTCTTGCCTTTTCTATTTTCGTACAACTACAATTTCAAAACTTTCTATATGAAACTGGAGGTTATTAGATGCTATCTAAAGATAAAATAGAACGTATAAATGTATTAGCAAAAAAAGCAAAAGAAGAAGGTCTATCTGCAGTTGAAAAGAAGGAGCAAGAAAAGTTACGTCAAGAGTACTTGCAAAACGTTCGAAGCTCATTTAAAAATCAATTTAAATCGATGACAGTTGTTGACCCAAATGGCAATGATGTAACACCACAAAAGGTAAAGGACATGCAAAATCAAGAAAAAGATAAAGAGTAAGTGTCATGGTACTTGACACACACATTGTTTTGCTTGTGGCAAACTATGTTTCGTTATAGAATAAAAAGAGTATACAAAAGCTTGGAATAGTGGAAGGAGTAATCTTATGTCGAATATGGAACAACAATCAATTAATACCATTCGTACGTTATCCATTGATGCCATTGAACATGCAAATTCTGGACATCCAGGATTACCAATGGGAGCTGCACCGATGGCATATACATTATGGACTGACTTTATGAATCATAATCCTAAACATTCAACATGGTTTAATCGTGATCGCTTTGTACTATCGGCAGGGCATGGGTCAATGCTGCTTTATAGTTTACTACATTTATCAGGATACAATGTAACCATTGAGGACTTGAAATCATTCCGTCAATGGGGTTCTAAGACACCTGGACATCCAGAAGTTCATCATACAGATGGTGTAGAAGCCACCACAGGACCGCTCGGACAAGGTATCGCTATGTCTGTTGGAATGGCAATGGCAGAAGCTCATCTTGCTGCAAAATTTAATACGGAAGATATAAATATTGTCGACCATTATACGTATGCCATTGTAAGTGATGGAGACTTAATGGAAGGAATTTCACACGAAGCCGCTTCACTTGCTGGTCATTTAGGCTTAGGTAAACTAATTGCTTTATACGATTCGAATGATATATCACTTGATGGTGATCTAAATCGTTCATTCTCTGACAACACAGAACAACGCTTCAAGGCTTATGGATGGCAAGTGTTAACTGTTGAGGATGGCAATGATGTAAACGCAATTCGAAATGCTATTAAAGCTGCGCAAACGAATAGTGAGCAACCTACACTAATTGAGATAAAAACAGTAATTGGATATGGGTCACCCAACAAATCAGCATCTGCTGCTTCCCATGGGGCTCCTCTCGGCACAGATGAAGTAAAATTAACAAAAGAATTCTATAATTGGGGACATGATGATTTTCATGTACCACAGGAAGTATACGCAGATTTTAACGAAAAAATTGTTAAGCATGGTGCTGAAGTAGAAGATAATTGGAATCAACTACTAGAAGTATATAAAGAAAGATATCCTAAATTAGCAAGCGAATTTGAACTCGCTTTAAATGGTGAATTACCTGTCGATTGGGAAAAAGACCTTCCAGTATTTGAGCCTGATAAGGATACACTAGCTACAAGAGCTTCCTCAGGTAAAGTACTGAATGCAATTGCAAAAGCTGTACCGAACTTCTTTGGTGGAAGTGCGGATCTAGCTGGCTCGAATAAAACTACAATAAATGATGAAGATGATTTTTCACGCACCAATTATGCCGGGAGAAATATATGGTTTGGCGTAAGAGAACATGCAATGGGAGCAGCATTGAATGGTATGGCATTACATGGTGGATTAAATGTGTATGCTGGAACATTTTTTGTATTTAGTGATTACTTGCGTCCGGCAGTTCGTCTATCTTCTATTATGAATACACCGGTAACGTATGTTTTCACGCATGATTCGATTGCTGTTGGTGAAGATGGGCCAACTCATGAACCGATCGAACAATTAGCTTCATTACGCGCAATGCCTGGATTATCACTTATTCGTCCAGCTGATGGAAATGAAACACAAGCTGCTTGGCGCTTGGCTCTGGAATCGACAGATACACCTACAGCACTTGTTCTTACGAGACAAAATCTACCGACATTATCTGGTACAAAAGAGCATGCTTACGAGGGTGTGAAAAAAGGTGCTTATGTTGTAAGTGATGCGGAGAAGGCAACACCTGATGCCTTGCTATTAGCAACTGGATCTGAAGTTCAATTGGCAATTCAAGCACAAGCTGAACTGAAAGAGAAGGGGATCGATGTCCGGGTTATCAGCATGCCGTCATGGGATCGTTTTAATGTACAAGCTGACTCATATAAGCAACAAATTATCCCATCTGAAGTAAAACGCCGGGTTGCAATTGAAATGGCTTCCCCATTCGGTTGGGAACGATATATCGGTGATCACGGTAAGGTTATTGGAATTGATACATTTGGTGCATCCGCAAAAGGAGAAAAAGTCATCGAAGAGTATGGTTTTACTGTGGAAAATGTTGTGAAACACGTTGAATCAATGATGGAATAACTTTAAATAAGATATAACACGTTTATAGCCAAAGAGGCTGAGACAAAAGAATGAAGAAACAATTAAAAACGAGCGATAATTAGTTGAAATTAATTATCGCTCATTTTTTGATTAGAAAAATTAAATTAGCACCTGAAATAAGTGAGACTCCAGCGGGAACAGCACGAGTCCGAAGATCCACGTGGTAACGTGTTTCTCTTTACCAAGTTAGCTGTGGGCGTTCCAGCGGAAAACGCGTATATGTTCACGGTGCGGCGAAGATCCTCCTATTGATAACATGATTATGCTTATTATGAGTAAAGAAAAGTTGTGTTTTGTCCGAGCCTCTTTTTTATCGTCTAGGAAATTGTAAAATTTGCCCATGTGGGTAAATATGGACGTGTTAAGCCGCGTCCAGCTAGTCTAACTTCTTTAGTCCAACGAAAAGCGACCGATTTGGCTGCTATTTCTTTTAGGAAATATATTTGACGTTACGCATAGTAAATATAACAATCTTATTTTTTCTGAATCGACAAAAGAAGTGCATTTTTACAATACAATCTGACATAATTTTGAAATAGAATCCGTATAATAGATTATATAGAGGGGGAGATCCTATGTATACGTATTCTATCTATTGGATTAAAGAAGAGGTCGCCAACCATTACTTCCATAAAAGTGGAGTTCTATATCGATTCTTAAAGGATTATCAAATGAACTCAGATCGAAAAGACTTAGCTATGCAGTTTAATTATATTACGTATCCATTTAGTTATAGTGAAATTATCAACCATTTAACAAACTATCGACATTTAAGAATTTTGGAGCAAAATGAAGAGAAGGGATTGAAAATTTATAGTAGGGATGCGTTTATTTCTTTACATATAAATGAAAATCAATTAAAATTTCGTTGTAAATCACTACAGGATGCAGAAGAGCTGCTTTTTCCTGTTCTAAGACAAATGCAGCGATTGCTTTTTGTAATAGGAGATAATATTCAAAATTTTGGATGGTTAGCTCCTATTCTTACACATAGCAAAAATCAGGAAGAACAAGTATTGTATTCTTTTCTTTGATTTACTATACTGTATAAGAGACAACACGAAGGAGGAAAGCTTTACATGGACACGATCTGGGTCGTACTAATTGCTATAGCAGCGTTAATTGTTGGTGTTGCTCTTGGATTTTTCATTGCTAGAAAATATATGATGAGCTACTTAAAAAAGAATCCACCGATTAATGAACAGATGCTTCGCACATTAATGATGCAAATGGGTCAAAAACCATCACAAAAGAAAATTAATCAAATGATGCGTGCAATGAACAATCAATCAGGAAAATAGGCACTTATTGATATACTTAGAAGCGTTCATAGCTGCAACCATACCCCTTGCTCTAATGGTAAGGGGTATTCTAATTTCGTATAACAACTTTAAACTTTTGGTTTATTGTCAAAAATAGGAGTCCTATGTAATCGCTTGATTTGATACAATAGATGCATTCATGCAAATAGGAGGTATATCATGTCTGACATAAATGTGTTTATCGCTTTCGGGGCTGGTTTTCTCTCGTTTATCTCGCCTTGTGTGTTACCACTTTATCCAGCTTTTTTATCTTATATTACTGGAATGAGTGTAAGTGAACTAAAAGATGATAATAAAATGCTCAATCTGAAAAGTATCTTACATACCTTATTCTTTTTATTAGGATTTTCTGCTGTCTTTATTATGATGGGATTTGCAAGCTTAAGCATCTCGCAATTCTTAATTATGTATCAAGATATCATAAGACAAGTAGGCGCCATTATTATTATTTTCTTCGGGCTTGTTATTGTCGGTGTATTAAATTTTGATTTTTTGATGAAAAATAAGAAAATAACGTTCAAAAATAGGCCTGCCGGTTTTATTGGATCATTCTTAATTGGATTAGCATTTTCTTTAGGTTGGACACCTTGTACTGGTCCAATTCTAGGTATCGTCTTAACTTTAGCAGCTAATAATCCGGACATTGGTGTGCTTATGATGGTAAGCTATATATTAGGTTTTTCCGTCCCGTTTTTTGTCTTATCTTTTTTTATCGGAAAGCTCAATTGGATAAAGAAGTACAGTACGAGACTTGTAAAAATAGGCGGTTACATCATGATCGTTATGGGGGTTGCTTTATTTTTTAATTGGATGACGGCATTAACCTCATATTTAGCAGGATTGTTTGGATTTTCTGGCTTTTAATGGATTTTCTATATGTTTTATATTAAAATAAGTAGTATATATGCTATAAAGGGGCAATAACCATGTACAAACCAAATGATCTTATATTACGCACTACCTCATCATTGATTGCCTTTATTCTTTTAGGCTTCGCTGTCTATTTATTATTAGCCGGACATAATTCTCCAGGTGGAGGATTCGTTGGTGGACTCATGACATCTGGCGCTATTTTATTAATGAATATGTCTTATGGAGCAGATGTTGTAAAAAAAGTGTTGCCAATCGATTTTACAAAGTTAATTCCAATAGGTCTTGCAATCGCTGTAGGTACTGGAGTTGGATCATTCCTTTTTAAAGCTCCTTTCTTATCACAGACCTATGATTATTATACGTTTCCGATCTTTGGGAAGATAGAACTTGCAACTGCAATGATCTTTGATATAGGTGTTTACTTGACAGTTGTTGGTGTAATGATGACAATTATATTAACAATTGCCAATGACCAAGATTAAAAGGGGGAAAAGCTATGGCCAAAATACTTGTGGTCGATGATGCTAAATTTATGCGCGTAACCCTTTCCACCATTTTGACAAGTGAACAGCATGAAGTTGTCGGGGAAGCTGAGAATGGCGAGGAGGCAATTAAGCTGTATCAAGAATTGCAGCCTGATCTAGTTACAATGGACATCACAATGCCTGTGATGAACGGCATTGATGCAATTAAGGAAATTTGTAGAATAAATAAAAATGCAATGATTATCGTATGCTCAGCAATGGGTCAGCAAAAGGTAGTGGTTGAAGCGATTGAATCAGGTGCCAAAGATTTTATCATAAAACCATTTGATGAAGATCGTGTGTTAGACACTGTAAATAGAGTGTTGAACCTAAAGAATGAGTAATTAGACGATAAGAGAGAGTGTGACTACATAATGTTTTGGTTCATAGCAAGTACGTTAGTTGCAGCATTCATGGCGATAACAATGATTTTCATTCGGTTAAAGGCATCAAAGAAACCAGCTTCCGTAAAGAAAATTATCCTACCGCCATTTTTTATGAGTACAGGAGCACTTATGTTTCTATTTCCAATGTTTCATATTAGCTGGTATCAAGTACTTGAAGCTGTAGGAGTTGGAATTTTTTGCTCCATATTTTTGATAAAGACATCGAAATTCGAAATTCGTAACCAGGATATATACTTGGTTCCGTCGAAATCATTTGTATTTATATTATTTGGTTTACTTATCTTTCGGATTATTATAAAGCTAGCGATAGGAAGTCAGATATCTGTTGGAGAAACAAGCGGAATGTTCTTTCTGTTAGCCTTCGGCATGATTGTTACATGGCGATTATCGATGCTGTACAAGTACTTACAGCTAGAGAAACAGTTGAACATGAAAATGAATACATAAAAGCGTCAGACCAAGCAGTCTGACGCTTTTATTTTTGGTGTTTCCGTTTCCAATCTTGCTCATAGTCATCTCGAGATAGTTGAAAAAATTCTTCATAGGGCTTTGTATCGATATTCTTTTGAGCTAACTTTTTACGCAAAAACTTATGGTCACGTTTCGGAGTTGCAATAATGTAGCCTTCTATTAAAACATCCTGCGTAATGGTAGTCTTATCTTTCATAAGAGCGACTTCTCCTACTTTGCTCGCGATCTTATGCTTTGCAACATCTCTAAATAATTCAGGAACTGGCGAAACCAATTCATCAAGTAGCTCCTTTTCTTCCTCTTTCCACATATTTTTTGTTTTATTAACATAATATTCTTCCCAGTCCATGATTGATTTGCCATCTTCTTTTGGTAACCGCTTGAGGAATTTACGAAACATAAAAAAACCACCAATGGCCATTAATCCAATCATAATGAATCCCCAAATGATTATTAAGTAATCAACAATAACCGACATATTTTCACCTTATTCTCCTCTTTTTTACCAAAAATTCGCAGGAATGTGACAAAATTTTTAACTATTTAATTTATTTTTTCCATCACTTATAGTAAGATTAACAATAATTGGATGTTTTTTTGAAAATACATAGTCAACTATATTATAAGCTGAAACAGATTTACAAACAAGCGTCATACTATCAGAGAATAGATCATAAATATAAATTGTAGAAGAAAGGAATTGTTGAAATTTGCGAAAAAAGGGGGAAAAATGATGGGGTATGATCACGGAACCCAAAATAATGAGGAAGCTATCCACATTGCCGAAACAAAGCCGGTGCAATTGCGCTACCCACAATTATCCTCACTGCCTTCATTTATGCTTGCATGGGTAGAAAACAATTGTCATGATATCATAACTGTCTTAGATGAAGAAGGAAGAGTCATATTTAGTTCTAAGTCAACAGAGCATTTACTAGGATTTCACCCGTCTGAATTAGCGGGAAAGTTTTGGCATGAGATGATTTCTGCTGATGACGCAAGTTATATTAAAGACAATTTTGAGCAAAGATTTTCACAAAACCAACTTTATACCATGAATATACTAAACAGTGATGGCAAGTATATTTGGTCAGAATGTTCTGTAGTAAAATTACAAGATCCACAGAAAGATGAAATTTTCTATTTATCTACTATTGCTGATATACGAGATAAAAAAGAAGCGGAAGAAATGATGATACGTTCAGAAAAAATGTCAGTTGCTGGACAACTAGCAGCTGGAATTGCGCATGAAATCAGAAATCCGCTAACATCGTTAAAGGGATTTTTGCAGTTGCTTCAAGCAGGTGTAAACAGAAAAGAAGAATATTATAATATCATGATTGATGAAATTGAAAAAATGGAGACAATTACTTCTGAGTTACTTTTTATCTCGAAACCACTGACAGATAATAAGAAAATGGAATCCATCTTAGATATGGTTCATGATGTCGTCGTATTACTACAACCTCAAGCAAAGATGAAAAATATTCATATTGAATATTCCGTATCCAGGCATGAAAGCGTATTTTGCGATCGCTCGCAAATTAAACAAGTACTAATCAATTTGGTGAAAAATGCAATTGAAGCAATGGAAGAGAGTGGTAAAATTTATTTAACATCTACATCTAGTGATACCCATGTGGAAATCAGTATAATTGACGAAGGACCAGGTATTCCAGATGAAATCATACATAAGCTCGGAGAACCATTTTTTACAACAAAGCAAAGCGGGACTGGTCTAGGTATTATGATAACGAAACAAATTCTCGAAAGGCATCAAGCTTTCTTAGAAATTGAAGCTAAAGAACAAGTGGGGAGTACTTTCCGCATTATTTTTCCATTATCCAATAAATAATCCCGATCGTTTTTTAATGTTCAAATAACAGATAGTGATTTTCTTTGAAGAATACGTACTATACAAATTAGTGCGAAGTTTGGTGAGCCTTGGTGACAAATAAAACTGAATTGCATTATTACATTATAATTTATAACTAGTAGTTGATGTATCTTGATTTTTATATAAGAAAAAATTATCACTTCACATAAATTTTTACTATATAAAGTGTTGTTTCAATGGTTTGTTTTATGTCACATTTTCCTTTAATATAGAGTAAGTGGGTAAGGTTTATATTATATTGTTAATGAAAGTGAAAAAGATGTCGTACGTTGTAATTTGTATGACATGCATGATGAAAGGGGTACAAACATGGGGAAGAGTAATTCATTTAATGCTAAAAAGCAATTTGAACTCAATGGAAAAACCTACAACTATTATCAACTGAAAACTTTAGAAGAAGCTGGATTAGGAGAAATTTCACGCTTGCCATTTTCTGTTCGTGTTCTCCTAGAATCACTTGTTCGTCAACATGATGGACATCAAATCAAAGATGAGCACGTCGAACGCCTAACTAAATGGGGCACAGAAGCAGGAAAGGGTGTAGATGTTCCATTCAAGCCTTCGCGCGTTATTTTACAAGATTTCACAGGTGTACCAGCAGTAGTAGATCTTGCTTCTTTACGCAAAGCAATGGTAGATATGGGTGGAACACCTAGTAAAATTAATCCAGAAGTACCAGTAGATCTAGTTATTGACCACTCCGTACAAGTAGATCAATATGGTACAGCAAATGCGCTAAAAGCCAATATGGATTTAGAATTTGAACGAAATGCAGAGCGTTATGAATTTCTTAATTGGGCGCAAAAAGCTTTCGATAATTATCGTGCTGTACCACCGGCTACAGGAATTGTGCATCAGGTGAATCTAGAGTATATCGCAAATGTAGTACATGGCTTAGAAGACGAAAATGGTGAGTACGTTGCATTCCCAGACACACTTGTGGGAACGGATTCACATACGACAATGATTAATGGATTAGGCGTTCTTGGCTGGGGTGTTGGCGGTATCGAAGCTGAAGCAGGTATGCTTGGGCAACCTTCTTATTTCCCTGCTCCTGAAGTAATTGGAGTTAAGTTCACTGGAAGTTTTCCGAATGGAACAACAGCTACTGACTTAGCATTGAAAGTAACACAGGTATTACGTGAGAAAAACGTAGTCGGCAAATTTGTTGAGTATTTTGGCCCTGGTTTAAAGGATATGCCATTAGCAGATCGTGCTACAATTTCTAATATGGCACCAGAGTATGGCGCAACATGTGGTTTCTTCCCAGTGGATGAGGAATCATTGAACTACTTACGTCTAACTGGTAGAGACGAAGAGCAAATTGATCTTGTAGAAAAATACTGTAAGCTAAATAACCTATGGTATTCTGCAGATCAGAAAGATCCAGAGTACACGGATCTTGTTGAGATTAATTTATCAGAACTAGAACCTAACCTTTCAGGACCGAAACGTCCTCAAGATTTAATCGCGCTATCAAATATGAAAAAAGAATTTAATAAGGCGATTACAGCACCCGCTGGAAACCAAGGCTTTGGACTTGATAAATCTGAATTCAAAAAAGAAGCAGTTGTCGAGCATCCAAATGGGAAATCATCCGTTATGAAAACAGGAGCACTTGCTATCGCAGCAATCACTTCTTGTACAAATACGTCCAATCCTTACGTAATGTTAGGTGCTGGTCTATTGGCGAAAAACGCAGTAGAAAAAGGGCTCCTCGTACCTGAATACGTAAAAACTTCATTAGCACCAGGTTCAAAAGTAGTAACCAGATATTTAGAGGATGCTGGACTAATGCCTTATTTAGACAAACTTGGCTTTAACCTAGTAGGATATGGATGCACAACATGTATTGGTAACTCTGGACCATTACGCGAAGAAATTGAGCAAGCGATTATTGATAATGACCTTACAGTATCGTCTGTTCTTTCTGGTAATCGTAACTTTGAGGGACGTATCCATCCATTAGTAAAAGCAAACTACCTTGCATCTCCACCTTTAGTAGTAGCTTACGCGTTGGCAGGTACGGTAGACATTGATCTTACGAAAGATGCTTTGGGGGCCGATAAAGATGGAAATCCAATATACATGAATGATATTTGGCCATCCATGGAAGAAATCAAGTTACAGGTAGAAAAAGTTGTTCAACCTGAGATTTTCCGTAAAGAATACGAAGATGTGTTTAGTTCGAATGAACGCTGGAATGAAATTGATACGACAGATGAACCATTATTTGAATGGGATAGTGAATCGACATATATTCAAAATCCACCATTCTTTGAAGGTCTAGCGAAAGAGGCTGACTCAGTCAAGCCACTGAATAACTTACGTGCTATTGGTAAATTTGGTGATTCTGTAACTACAGACCATATCTCACCTGCAGGTGCTATTGCAAAAGATATGCCAGCAGGTAAATTTCTACAAGATAAAGGCGTTTCACCTCGTAACTTTAACTCTTATGGATCTCGTCGTGGAAACCATGAAATTATGATGCGTGGCACATTTGCCAATATCCGTATTCGTAATTTACTTGCTCCAGGTACAGAAGGCGGCTTTACAACGTATTGGCCAACAGAAGAAGTTATGCCTATCTATGATGCAGCAATGAAGTATCAGCAAGATGGCACTGGTCTTATCGTTATTGGCGGTAAGGACTATGGAATGGGTTCTTCTCGCGATTGGGCCGCTAAAGGAACAAATTTACTAGGAATTAAAACCGTAATTGCCGAAAGCTTCGAACGAATTCATCGTTCTAATCTAGTTATGATGGGTGTGCTACCATTACAATTTGAAAATGGAGAAAGTGCAGATTCATTAGGTTTAACTGGTAAAGAAAGCTTTAGTATTGAAGTTAATGAAGATGTAAAACCACATGATTTAGTAAATGTAACAGCGGTAAGTGAAGATGGTACGAAAACAGAATTTAAAGCTGTTGCACGATTTGATAGTGATGTAGAGATTGATTACTATCGTCATGGCGGCATCTTACAGATGGTATTACGTAACAAGTTAGAAGTATAATTTTCACCTATATCTTAAAAAGCCTCTACAACGATCATAATTGTAGAGGCTTTTTTCTATAATATTATGAAGAGATAATGGTGAATTTTTTACGAACGATAACGTATGTAGCTTTACAAACCCAATTATTTTACATACCATTTAATAAGGATAGGAAAATAGAATAGAAAATCGCATTTATAATGATTAGCAAGGAGACATCGTGTATGTTAAAAAAAATAGTTGGAATTACTGTGATCATCGTGCTAGCTGGAATTGTACTTTTTAACTATGTTCAACAACGAAACGAAGTTTCAAAAGAAGATAATGAATATAATGTAAGCGGTGATACAGATGCTGAAGGTGGTGCTATTTCTTCAGTAGAAAAGGACAAAGTACTTCAACCTGGTGATACTGCACCTGATTTTCAACTTGAGACACTTAGTGGAGATACACTAAAACTGTCTGATTTACGAGGTAAAAAGGTTATTCTTAATTTCTGGGCAACATGGTGCCCACCTTGTCGTAAAGAAATGCCAGCAATGCAAGACTTCTATAATGAACATAAAGAGAATGTAGAGGTTGTAGCCGTTAATTTAACTGACTCAGAAAAAAAGGAAAAGGATGTTCACAAATATATTAATAAGTATGACTATACATATCCTATACCATTGGATCGAAAATCGAAGGCACGTAATATGTACCAAGTATTTAGTGTTCCAACAACTTATTTTATTGATACAAAAGGAAAAATCCATCAAGTGAAGCCCGGACCAATGACATATGAATTTATGAAAGATACTATTAATTCTGCTAATTAAGGTATATATTTAAGCTAAACTGGTAAAGCTTCTTCTAAAAAGGAGTGAATTACCATTTCTTTAAAGAAAAAACGTACGTTTGATGAATTAGTGAGTGAAAATCGTCAGCAAATATTAAAAGACAGATCACTCATGGACAAGATCGAAAAGCAATTGGAATTAAAAAGAAAACCTATTCAAAAAGAAGTTCAATAAAATAGATAGAAGTTTAATCACTTTCCATTCGTGGGAAGTGTTTTTTTGGATAAATTTTCTAGTATATAGATGCATTCACAAGAAATAATAGGTGCAGACAAAAGAAAGGAGGGATTTATTCATGACGACAGATAAATACCAGCCAAAGCCAGATGATCGTAGTGATAATGTAGAAAAGTTACAGGATATGGTTCAGGATACAATTGAAAATATGGAACAAGCACATGAAACGATGCAATTTTCTTCCGGTGAAGAGAAAGAAGCTATAAAAGCAAAAAATAAAAGAAGAGAGCAAGCCATTGAAGGTATGCGAAAAGAGATAAAGGACGAACATGAGCATAATGAGTTGAATTAAGTGAATTCCCCCGATACTAGGTTAAAGTGAATCGGGGGATTTTAAGTCGCTGTCACTTAATATTTAGAAGAAATATGTTAAGCTATATGTTGAGAGAAAAAGAAGCTGGGAGGAATAATCAGTGCAATCAGTCAGGACACCAATTGCAGTCAGATATCAAGAAACAGATCAGATGGGTGTTGTTTACCATGCTAATTATCTTGTATGGTTTGAGATTGGAAGAACAAAATTTATCGAATCTCTTGGTTTTCATTATACAGATATGGAAGAGCATCAAATCGTGTCTCCCGTTACAAACGCAACGATTCAGTTTAAAAAGCCAATTCGTTATGGTGAGGATGCATTTGTGAAGACATGGCTAGAAACATACGATGGTATTCGAACGGTATATGGCTATCAGATTTTAAATCATAAAGAAGAAGTAGCTGTAAGCGGAACAACAGAGCATGTTATAGTGAAAAAAGATACGTTTAGACCATTATCCTTAAGAAAAGCTTTTCCTGATTGGCATGAAGCTTATACAAAACAATTAAATGAGGAATAATCATGGCTTTTGGAATAGATCGTAAGGAAATATTGAGGTGGAAAAATGAGATTAACGCTGGAAAAATAGCATTCCTAACTCATTATTGGATAGATAATCGTTTTCCAGGATGTACTACAGTTACAAAGGTGGGCTGCAAAAATGTAGATCAGTTGATTTCTTGGGGTGAACCATATGGTCTAATGCCTCAATGGATTGATCGTAAATTAAATTACCCCCATTTTGACTTATTTGGTGAAAAGCAAAGTGAAATATTACGTAAAGAGGAGCAATGGGAACAAATAGAAAGATTTCGATTATAACATAGAAATAATTCCATCCTTACTTGTATAGATAAACAAGCAAAAGGGAAACTTCCTAGAGAGTTCCCTTTTGCTAATAACCGCTATGTTTAGTTCGTAATATACTTCATAGTGGGCTCCTGTTTTTTTCTACTGTAGCTGATCTTAAGATCCTTATCTTCAAAATACCATTCATCTTTTGTTTCAACAAAAAAGGTGACACCTTCAACCTCAATGGAGGTATGTAGATCTTCCGGCTTTTCATTGCTTACACCTAATGAAAAGCCGGGCACATTTCCTCCAATGCCACCATATCTTACAAAAAATCGAACATAGGAAGTATCTTCGTCTATATCTAACTCTTTTTTATACCATTTTGCAGCTTCTTTACTAATTTGTATATTCAATGAAGACAACTCCTTTGTTTCTCTATCTATTATCATCTTGCTTTTTTCTCTTTTCCGGTACTAAATCTACTCCACCAGCGTGAAACGGGTGGCATTTGCTAATTCGCTTCACGGTCAAATACGTTCCCTTCCATACGCCAAAACGTCTATATGCTTCAAGTCCATACTCCGAACAAGTAGGGTAGAACCGGCAAGTTGGTGGTGTGAATGGACTAATAGCTGATCGATAAAATTTTATTAATCCAATGAAGAGATATTTCATAGATATGACCTTCTCTAATAAGTTTCATTTTCTTTGTCATAGCTGACTGTAGCAATAGCATCATGCATATGAATGGATTCTTCATTCCGACAGCTAACTTTAAATTTCGTTATAAATGGAAGCTCATACAAATCCGCTGCGACTAGCCTTACCACATCTTCTACAAATCTTGGATTCTCATATGCCTGTTCCGTAACCATTTTTTCATCTGTTCTTTTTAAGATTGGATGTAATCTTGCACTTGCATTGCTCTCAGCAGCCTCTAATAATATGGCTTTCCAATCTGATAAAGATTCATCATAGTCTTCTGATAATGATACTTCGATCTTGACGTTACCTCGTTGGTTATGTGCGCTATACTCACTAATCTCTTTCGAGCATGGACATAGCGTTGTAATCGACGCAGCTAAAGATACAGCCAATTGATAACCGAGCTGTCTATCATAATTAATGCTAATGGTAGCATTGGCATGATTCATTCCAGCAAGTCTGGTATCTGGGGCATGTCTCTCATAAAACCAAGGAAAGCTCACCTTAAGGGAGGCATCCTGTTGATCTAATCGTTCCGCTAATTCTTTTGCAAACGATTTTAATGTATGAAGATCCATTGCAAACCCATTAGCATGATAATTTGCTAACTGTTCCGTAAAGCGACTCATATTTGTTCCTTTGTTTGATTGCTTCAAGCTAGATGTAAAGGTAAATTCACCAATTGTAGTTTGCTTGGCTGGAGTTAAGGAACTGTATATGGTTATTGGATGTTTTACCTTAGTAATTCCAACTGCATCCAAATCAAATAAGAAGTCCTTTTTCGTATTTTGCAAATCTGCCATATGCACTTTATCGACAGGTTTTGTTCTCGGGACCGGCATTACAGAACCAAATAATTTATGACGTTGTTCTTTGTTAGGCAATTTCTTCTTTGGGAATGTCTGTGTATTATCCATAACATCGTCCCCTTTCTCTTTGCTAATAAAAGTATACTGTAGGTGTTATAAAGATTCAATGTATAGGTTTTGATAGGAAAGAATTACATCCAAGTAATTTTCGGTTCTGTTTTATTCTTTATCCGCTTAATATTCTCTCTATGTCTATAAAAAACGAAAATTGTAAGTATTGTCGTAACAATGATAAGCCCAATATCCTTAAAAAGGATCGACAAAACAATTGTAACGATACCTGTTATCATCGAGGACAAGGAGACGTATTTGGACAGATAGAGACTTAGCAAGAATGTGGTGATCATAATAATAAATAATAATGGATTAATTCCTAAAATAATTCCCCCTGATGTTGCTACTGCTTTCCCACCTTTAAACTTTGCAAAAATAGGATACGTATGCCCAGCTACGGCAAATAAGCCAACTACGAGACGATAAACATCAGCATCGAATATAAGCGGAATTAATGTTGCTGCTGTTCCCTTTAAGATATCTGCAAGTGTTACGATTATTCCTGCTTTAATTCCTAATACACGAAACGTATTTGTCGCGCCTAAATTCCCACTACCATGTTGGCGAATGTCTTTATTATATCCCAGCTTGCCAACAATTAATGCTGAAGGAATAGAACCTAATAAATAAGCAATAATAGCAAACAAAATGTACTCCATATAAATTCCTTCTTTCTTCATTTATGTATGTATCAAACAAACAGGAGATACGATAGATGAGGCTTATTTTTAAAACTGTTGCTGCAATTTCATCATTCAATTTGCATGAATATAAGGAAAATACATACAGTTGATTTTCCACGCTATAAACGGAAAGTTCCGAGCAGCTTCGTTACCCCAGACTATTATCTGGACACACTTTTTCTCCGCAGCTGTTGTTACTTTCTGATTATAAAATGAAACCGCTCTTCTCCATTTACGGATTATTAGAGTTTCTCCAGTATTAACTGGTTACAAGGCCCTTACGAGTAAAACCATAGAGGGTAAGGAGAGATTAGAGACTTTCCACTAATTTATGCCTCCCTTTCATTTTATAGAATTGTAAGGGGGATTGGTGGAAGTGAGCACGTATGAAATTGATTCCAATCATAAAAAATAAGCTGCTTCTTATTTTAGCACGAACACAGCGTTTTAAGAACCATATTTCATGATAAGTTTATTATGTTTGAGATCGTTTCATTAGGGGAAATAACTATATTGCTTTAACATAGGGAATAATTAGAGAAGGAATAGCTAAGGAGGAAGCCATGATTGAATTTAAACATATTAAAAAAATCTACCCAGATGGAACGGAAGCGATAAAAGATATTTCCTTTCGTGTGGAAAAAGGGGAAATCATGACTCTAATCGGACCTAGTGGTTGTGGCAAGACAACCACAATGAAAATGGTAAATCGTTTAATTGAACCTACGTCAGGTGAAATATACATAAATGACAAAGCCATTGATTCCTATAATATCCATGAACTAAGATGGAATATAGGCTATGTACTGCAACAAATTGCATTATTTCCCCACCTAACGATCGATGAGAATATAGCAGTTGTTCCAGAAATGAAAAAGTGGAAACGTAAAGCGATTAAACAACGAAATCGAGAATTGTTAGATATGGTTGGGTTAGATCCTGCAACTTTTCAAAACAAAATGCCGCGAGAACTATCTGGTGGTCAGCAGCAACGGATAGGTGTCATTAGAGCATTAGCTGCAGATCCTGATATCATTCTAATGGACGAGCCTTTTAGTGCATTAGATCCTATTAGCAGAGAGCAATTGCAAAAAGATATTCGTTCATTGCAAAAAGAAATAAAAAAAACTATTCTTTTTGTTACCCATGATATTGATGAAGCGATGGCATTAGGGGATAGGGTTTGTTTGATGAAGGATGGAAAAGTTGTCCAACTTGATAGGCCCCAAGATATTATTTTGCATCCACAATCTCCATTTGTTAAAGACTTTATTGGTGAAAGGAAATCTCCATGGCAAACAGCGGTAGATATTATAGCTGATCCATCACAAAAACACGTCCTTTCTCAATCATCCTATAATAACTGTAATTACTCTAAGTTACAAACTTATATTGTGCGTGATGAAAATAATATGTATGTGGGCTTGTTACAATCTGGCATTCTAACAGATGGAATTCGGTTAGAGAATGACCTGCCCTTAATTAAAGCTGTGGAAATTATTGAATCATCAAATCAAACGATTTATCCAGTAGTCAAAGCAAATAAACTGGTAGGGGTCATTAGTTATCGCGATATCGTGGCATATCTAAAAAGTAAAGCCGTAGTAGCGAATGGAGTGGTTCAATCATGAACGATTTCATTACAGTATTTCAAAACAGACAAGATATGTTTTGGGAAACCATTTGGGAACATTTGCAAATCTCATTACTATCATTAATAATTGCAATTGTCATTGCTGTACCATTAGGTTTAGCTTTAACAAGGTATCCTAAAATTGCTGAACCAATTATTGGCATATCTGCAGTCATGCAAACGATCCCTAGCCTAGCTGTGCTTGCTTTTTTAATTCCTTTTTTTGGTATTGGAACATTACCAGCCATCATTGCATTGACTGCTTATGGATTGTTACCGATACTTCGAAATAGTTATACAGGGATTAAAGAAGTAGACCCTGCATTAAAAGAAGCTGCTACTGGGATGGGGATGAATTCGTTTAAGCGATTAACAAAGGTAGAGCTTCCGATAGCAATGCCCGTTATCATGGCAGGAATTCGTACTTCAATGGTTTTAATTGTCGGTACTACTACACTTGCAGCGCTTATAGGGGCAGGAGGATTAGGGGAGTTAATTCTTCTCGGTCTTGATCGCGGAGCAGATGTTAACCTCATTTTACTTGGTGCAATACCCGCAGCTTTATTAGCAATCATATTGGATTTTATACTACGTGGGTTTGAGCGCATCTCCAGAAGGGCAGGCTTTAAAGCTTTTCTTTCCATGCTATTAATAGCTGTTTTAATTGTTGTATCTCCATTTATTTTTAGTAATTCCAGACAAGCTGATTTAGTAATTGGCGGTAAACTGGGTGCAGAACCTGCTATCTTAATCAATATGTATAAATTACTAATTGAGCAAGACACGGATCTTACGGTAGAATTAGAAGCAGGCTTGGGGAAAACTTCATTGGTATTTGATGCACTAAAGGAAGGGAGCATCGATATTTTTCCTGAATTTACAGGGACAGCCATTGTAACCCATTTAGGCGACCAAGCGAATAGTAATGAAGCAAATCAAGTCTATGAACAGGCAAAAAAGGGTATGAACGAACAATATGATATGGCATATTTAGAACCGATGAAATTTAATAATACGTATGCTGTAGCTACTACCAAGCAATTAGCTGAACAATATAGTCTAAAAAATATTAGTGATCTTAAACAAATAGAGGATAATATAACTGCAGGATTTACATTAGAGTTTAAAGACAGATATGACGGGTATGTAGGTATGCAGGACAAATATAATTTAAATATAAACGATGTACGCACCATGGATCCTGGGTTAAGACAAGATGCATTAACGACAGGCGATGTAGATATCATTGATGCCTATGCTACAGATAGCTATATGATTGAATTAGATTTAGTTACTCTAGAAGATCCGAAGAATCTATTTCCCCCATACCAAGGAGCACCACTAATGAAGAATGAAACATTAGATAAACACCCAGAATTAGAAACGATATTAAACAAGCTCGCAGGGAAAATTACAGATGAACAAATGAGAAAAATGAATTATCAAGTAGATTATGAAGACAAATCTCCAGAAGAGGTCGCTGAACAGTTCTTAGAAGAACATGACCTCATTGTAACGGAGTAGAAAGGGGATATTTATGCGTTGGGAAAATCCATCAAATGACAGACTAAAGCAAGTTTTGACTACTGCAAAAACAATTGCTGTTGTAGGTTTATCTTCTAACCCAGATAGAACCTCATATCAAATTGCTCAAATTATGCAAAAGCAAGGGTATCGAATTATTCCTGTAAATCCTACAATAAGTGAGGTGCTTGGAGAAAAATCGTATCCTTCATTAACAGATGTTGAAGAGCAGATCGATATTATTAATGTGTTTCGTAGGCCAGAGCATTTACTTGATATCGCTAAAGAAGCTGTACAAACCAATTGTAGTGTTTTTTGGGCACAGCAAGGGATAAGTAATGAGGATGCCTATGATTATTTGAAGAAACATGATTTCACGGTTATTATGGATTTATGCATTAAAGTTGTACATGCCGTATTAGTAAAATAACGAAGCTTACAGGATGGCATATTCATGCCATCCTCTTCCTTTTCAAAAAGGTATACACCTTTTGGAATGCTATAATGCCATTAAAGAGATGTAGTAAGTTAAAATAGTGTCTCAAAGCTACTTAACTATAGTTGACCCATGCAAGATAAAAGGAAGTGTAGTATACTTAAGTACACCGCTTATGGTTAATACTGGCAAGTACAAAGCATTATCAGCTCATCATATGATAGATAGCACAAAACCTCGGTAAGCGATGTTGGCTACGTAAAGAGGAGACTTAGGCTTTACAAGTTGGTAAAAATTTAAAATTGATGCGGCATGACAGATAGGGATACCTATCATTTTTCTTTCTTAAGGATATAGTATATACGCAAAATATAATTAGTCTTTACAGAAACAAACATTCGTTCTATTATAGTGAGAGAAAATCTGGATATACTTTTTATATTATACTAAGAATTAATAGATGAATGTGCGCAACATAATGAATTTAGTTGAGAACAGATGCAAGATACTACGACTTAAATAAATGAAAGTTAGGTTTTGCATGAGCAAAGGGCAGAGCGTTACTCACTGGTAATGATTCGAACAAAGTAATCTACGTAAGAAGGGAGCAGTTTTGAATTGGCTCAACAACCTATGCAATATAGTGATGACTCAATACAGGTACTTGAAGGATTAGAAGCAGTCAGAAAAAGACCTGGAATGTATATAGGAAGTACAGATCTCCGTGGTTTACATCATCTCGTATTTGAAATTGTTGATAATGCTGTAGATGAAGCTTTAGCAGGATTTGGTGAAACGATAAAAGTAACCATACATAAAGATAATAGTATTTCAGTAGTGGATAAGGGTCGAGGTATACCAACTGGAATGCACCGTACTGGAAAGTCCACACCTGAGGTCATTTTTACAGTATTACATGCAGGAGGAAAGTTTGGTCAGGGAGGCTATAAAACAAGTGGTGGACTACATGGGGTTGGCGCTTCTGTTGTCAATGCACTCTCTGAATGGTTAGAGGTAACTATTCATCGAGAGGGGCACACCTATTTTCAACGATTCGAAAACGGTGGTAAGCCGGTTGGTTCCCTTGAAAAAAAGGGGACAACGAAAAAGAAAGGATCGACCATTCACTTTAAACCAGATCCTGGTATTTTTACAACCATTGTATATGATTTTGAAACCTTGTCGGAACGGTTACGCGAGGCAGCCTTTTTGTTAAAAGGGCTAAAAATTCAACTATCTGACCTTCGTAATAATCAACATGAAGAATATCAATTTCCAGATGGTCTCAAGGCTTTTGTACATTATTTAAATGAGGAAAAGGACACGCTTCATCCTGTAGTTGCATTTGAAGGAGAGCAACAAGGGATAGAAGTTGATTTTGCATTTCAGTTTAACGATGGCTATGCCGAAAGTATGCTGTCTTTTGTTAATCACGTCCGAACAAAGGACGGTGGAACACATGAATCTGGTGCTCGCACAGCAATTACTAGAACGTTTAATGATTATGCGCGTCGGGCAGGATTACTTAAAGAAAAAGATAAGAATCTGGAAGGAACAGATATACGAGAGGGCTTTACTTCAATCGTTTCTGTTCGTGTGCCAGAGGAAAAACTTCAATTTGAAGGTCAAACGAAAGGAAAATTAGGTACACCTGAAGCACGATCAGCTGTTGACGCCATTGTTTCTGAGAAGTTATCCTATTTCCTTGAAGAAAATCCGGACGTCTCGGGACTGTTAATAAAGAAAGCAATCAAAGCGAAAGAAGCAAGAGAAGCTGCCCGAAAAGCGAGAGAAGAGGCACGTACTGGTAAGAAAAGAAAAAGAAAAGATACCATATTAAGCGGGAAATTAACACCTGCGCAATCAAAGAATCCAAAACGTAACGAATTATATTTAGTTGAGGGTGATTCGGCTGGAGGGTCTGCAAAGCAGGGTAGAGATAGGAAATTCCAAGCTGTATTACCTCTACGTGGTAAAGTAATCAATACCGAAAAAGCGAAGCTTCAAGATGTATTTAAAAATGAAGAAATCTCAACCATCATCCACACCATTGGTGCGGGAGTAGGCGGAGATTTTGATTTAGATGATGTGCAATATGATAAAATCATTATTATGACGGATGCTGATACAGATGGGGCACATATTCAAGTATTATTACTAACGTTTTTCTACCGCTATATGCGCCAGCTAGTGGAAGCAGGAAAGATTTATATCGCTCTCCCACCTTTATATAAGATCTCTAAAGGAAAAGGAAAAAAAGAGAAGGTTGTATATGCATGGGATGAGGAAGAAATGAAAAAAGCGACACTTACGTTCAAGAATGGGTATACGCTGCAGCGCTATAAAGGTCTTGGTGAAATGAATGCAGATCAGCTATGGGAAACAACCATGAATCCTGAATCTAGAACGCTTATCCGTGTAACCATTGATGACTTAGCTAGAGCAGAACGACGTGTAACAACATTAATGGGGGACAAGGTAGAGCCGCGGAGAAAATGGATTGAAGGCAATGTAGAGTTTGGCTTAGATGATGAATCAAATATTTTAGAAAATGATAAAATTCATACAGAACAACAACAATAATTAAAGTATAACCATAAGGGGGGGTTGGTTTGTCACAACCAGAAACGTATTTAGACCTTCCGTTAGAAGAAGTAATTGGAGACAGATTTGGAAGGTATAGTAAATATATTATTCAAGACAGAGCATTACCTGATGCAAGAGATGGGTTGAAACCTGTTCAAAGAAGAATTCTTTATGCTATGCATGAAGAGAAAAACACGCATGATAAAAATTTTCGTAAATCAGCAAAAACCGTTGGTACCGTAATTGGGAATTATCATCCACATGGTGATTCCTCTGTATACGAAGCGATGGTTCGTCTTAGTCAAGAATGGAAGGTAAGGAATGTCTTAGTAGAAATGCACGGAAATAATGGTAGTATCGATGGCGATCCACCTGCTGCAATGCGTTATACAGAAGCTAGATTATCAAGTATCGCTTCTGAGTTATTACGTGATATTGATAGGGATACGGTTGATTTTATTCCAAACTTTGATGATACCATTATGGAGCCTGTGGTCCTTCCTGCAAAGTTCCCGAATTTACTAGTTAATGGTTCAACAGGAATATCCTCAGGTTACGCTACGGATATACCTCCACATAATTTAGAAGAAGTGCTTGATGCAGTTATATTAAAAATTGATAAGCCTGCAGTCACTACAGAAGAATTAATGGAAGTTATTAAAGGTCCCGATTTTCCTACTGGAGGAATCATTCAAGGTGTGGAGGGCATAAAAAAGGCGTATGAAACAGGGCGCGGCAAAATAGTAGTTCGTGGTAAAACAAAAGTAGAAGAGGTACGTGGCAATCGTCAGCAAATAGTCATTGATGAAATACCGTATGAAGTAAATAAAGCCAACATGGTTAAAAAAATTGATGAATTGAGAATCGATCGGAAGGTAGAGGGAATTGCCGAAGTCCGTGATGAGACAGATCGTACCGGGTTAAGGGTAGTCGTCGAACTAAAAAAGGATGTAAATAGTGAAGGTGTTCTTAATTATCTGTTCAAAAATACAGATTTACAGGTTACTTATCACTTTAATATGGTTGCCATTCAAGACAAAACCCCTAAGCTCCTTTCATTAAATGAAATGCTTGATGCCTACATTAGACATCAAAAGGAAGTTGTAACTAGACAAACAGTATTTGATTTAACGAAGGCCAAGGACCGTGCACATATCGTAGAGGGGCTAATGAAAGCTATATCCATCCTTGATCAAGTTATCGCAACTATTCGATCATCTAAGGATAAGCAAGACGCTAAACAACGATTAATCGCAAACTATGGATTTACAGAAGCACAAGCAGAAGCTATTGTAATGCTTCAGCTCTATCGCTTAACAAACACTGACATCACTACACTTCAGCAAGAAGCTGAAACACTTCGAGAAAAAATTAAGGAACTAGAGCATATATTACAGAGCGAGAAAAAGCTGCTTCAAACGATCAAAAAAGACTTGAGAAAAATCAAAAAAACATTTGCAACTCCTAGAAAAACAATTGTTGAAAATGAGATAGAGGAATTAAAGATTGATATCGAGGTTATGGTCGCTAGTGAAGATGTTCTTGTATCTGTTACCAGAGATGGTTATGTAAAGCGAACTAGCCTTCGTTCGTATAGTGCATCAAATGGCGAAGATTTTGCAATGAAAGAAGATGACCATATTGTTGGTTTAATCGAATTAAATACGACGGATAAAGTTCTCGTCTTTACGAATAAAGGAAAGTATTTATATTTACCTGTTCACGAACTTCCAGATATACGTTGGAAGGATATTGGACAGCATATATCTAATATAGTTTCCATCGATAAGGATGAACGTATTATTGAATGCATACCTGTCCGTGATTTTAAAGAGGATAACTTCCTATTGTTTTTCACAAAAAACGGCATGGTTAAAAGGAGTCCATTACAGTTATATGACGCTCAGCGATACTCGAAGGCTTTAATTGCCCTAAACCTAAAAGCTGATGATGAAGTAGTGAATGTCCACAAAACAAATGGTCATACAGATGTATTCATAGCATCTAATAAAGGTTACGGCCTCTGGTATCATGAAGCAGATATATCGATAGTTGGGCAACGAGCTGCTGGTGTTAAAGCAATTCAACTGAAAAAAGATGAATACGTTGTTAACGGACAAGTATTTGATGATCTCTCTGATCCATCTCTGGTGGTTCTAACACAAAGAGGCGCATGCAAACGTATGAGATTGCAAGAGTTTGAAAAATCGACACGAGCGAAGCGTGGGTTATTGATGCTTCGTGAGCTGAAGAGTAAACCCCATCGAATTAGAGGATTTTTCCTTATTAATGAAGATGATACACTAGACTTCCAAACAAGTGACGGTACGACACACAGTATATTTCCACTAGAACTTTCCAATAGTGATCGATACAGTAATGGTTCATTTATTATTGATGCTGACACGCATGGTGAGGTAGTAGAAGTATGGAAGCAGGCTCATTATCAGAAACCATTTGAAGATACAAATAAAGCATAATGTAGTAATATTTTCTAGCTATTCATATGACAGGTAAGCCAAGAGGTTGCCTGTCATTTTTTTAATGGCTGAGAAGTCTCCCTGTCTCTGCTAGCCTACTTTAAAACAAAGGGTCGAAATTATTATCCCTCACTTTGAGAACAAAAATAGCATACAATTAAGTATTCAACCCGTACTTAGACTCACTATTTTGCATGGAATTGTACGTAGTACACACGGAATCTGCAAGTATTACTGGAGATACGCTCATCTATTCCATTCTTTATAAAGCAATTTTAATCGTTTCTGAACCGTAGTGGATACGAACCTTTTCTCTAAATTCCTATTGTATATTTATAGCACACGCGTATATATTGTAGTGACTTTTGATCCATTTACAGGAAAAGTAAGAGATCTTTGATGCAGATAGGAAACCCTTTCAGCGGACATTGAAGGCTGAAAACGGTAATAAAAACCTTTAGCCGCAGAGCAGGCTACTAGTTCACTGGTGGTTTGGATTTATTTATAAATACCTTTTTATTCAACTAACGCTTTGCATTTCTTGCCAAGACTTTATATTTTCAGATAAATATGATAGTGTTAAAATATCTAATGAAGAGGAGGGATTTAGAACGGAATTACGTGAAAAAATAATTCAATCTTCATTGCTACATTTCGAAAAGTATGGATATCACGGAGTAACAGTGAATCAAATTGTCGCTGATGTAGGTACTTCTAAGGGGGGGTTTTATCATCACTTCTCTTCTAAAGATGAGCTACTATACTTAATCCATGATACGTTTATATCTTATGTACTTGATAAAGCCATCCGTGCCAATGAAATGTATCATTCACCGACAGAGAAGCTAAGCGTAATTATTAAGGATTTTGTTAAGGTTTTTGATATTTATAAGCCACATATTTCCGTGTTTTATCAGGAAACAGTATATTTAAAACCTGAGTATGAGTCTTTAATCAAAGCAAAGCGTGACCAGTTTAAACAGCTCATATTTCAAGTCATTTATGAAGGTAAGCAAACTGGTGAATTTCGTCAGGCATTACCGGTTGAAATTACAGGAATGGCAATATTAGGGATGGTAAACTGGACATATAAATGGTATAAGCAAGGTGGTGCGAAGAGTATTAATGAAATCAGTGACATTTTCGTAGATCTCATTTTACATGCTGTCTTAGATCACGGAAATATACACGATGATGCATATGAAGCGTTGATAGACGATAATATGTAATAATTACATGTATAATGCTTTGAACAGACCAACCAGTCGGTCTTTCAGCATGGGATAGGAGGAAAACATGAATTTTGAATTATCAAAGGAACAATTAATGATTAAAAAAATGGTAAAGGATTTTGCGGAAAATGTGATTCAACCTAGAGCAATCGAAATTGATAAGGAGGCAAAATTCCCTATTGATATCTTCGATCAGCTTGGAGAGCTTGGCATACTCGGCATTCCTTTCCCTGAGGAGTACGGTGGTTCCGGTGGTGACACATTATCGTACGCTTTAGCTGTAGAAGAAATTGGCCGTGTTTGTGGTAGTACAGGATTAAGCTATGCTGCTGCAGTTTCATTGGGAGCAAGTCCCATTTACTATTTCGGAACAGAAAAACAAAAGAAAGCGTTCCTAACTCCTTTAGCTCAAGGAAAAGCACTTGGTTCATTCGGATTAACAGAGCCTAATGCCGGATCAGATGCAGGTGGAACAAAAACAACTGCTAATTTAGAGGGCGATGAATATATTATTAATGGAGAGAAGTGCTTTATAACTAACGCTAGTTTTGCTAAAACATTAATTGTAACCGCTGTCACAGGTAAAAATGAGAAAGGAAAAAATATTATCTCAGCGATTATCGTTCCAACAGATACAAAAGGAGTTAAAATTACTAGCAATTATGACAAGATGGGTGTACGCGGATCCGATACAGCGGAAATCGTACTTGACCAAGTACGTGTTCTAAAGGAAAATCTACTGGGTGATCCGGAAAAAGGGTTTAAGCAATTCCTCTATACATTAGATGGTGGAAGAATTTCAATAGCTGCACTTGGAGTAGGTATTGCTCAAGCTTCTTTAGAAAAAGCATTAAACTATGCAAAGGAAAGAAAACAGTTCGGCCAATCTATTTCTAATTTCCAATCTATCCAATTTAAATTAGCTGATATGGCAATGGAAGTAGAGCTGTCACGAAACATGGTTCATAAAGCAGCTTGGTTAAAGGATAATGATAAGCCATTTAGTAAAGAAGCAGCCTATGCAAAGCTTTTTGCATCCGAAACAGCATCTCGTGCAGCGAATCAAGCCATTCAAATTCATGGTGGGTATGGATATATGCGTGAGTATGAAGTAGAACGCTACCTAAGGGATGCAAAACTACTTGAAATTGGAGAAGGTACTTCAGAAATTCAACGTTTAGTTATCGCTAGACAATTAGGTTGCTAGTTTAGTAGGGGGAGGAAAACGTCCATGACACTTTTAAATTTTACTGTTGGAGAGCTTTTAGAAAAGCAAGTAGAATTATATCCTGATCATGAAGCCGTTATTTATCCAGAACTACACTTGAGAAAAAGCTACAAAGCATTCAATGAAATGGTGAATGAAGCAGCAAAGGGATTTATGGCATTAGGTATTGAAAAAGGAGAAAATGTAGCGATTTGGGCAGATAATAAGCCTGAGTGGCTGACAACTCAATTTGCAACCGGAAAGATGGGTGCAGTATTAGTTACTGTAAATACCAGTTATCAAGCATCCGAGCTTCACTATTTACTAGAACAGTCAGAATCGACAACGCTAATTCTCGCGGAAAGTTATAAAGGCACATCTTATATCGATATACTTAAAAAGATTTGTCCAGAGCTAGAAATGGCTGAAAAAGGTATGCTTCAATCAAAAACCTTACCAAATCTTAAAAATATAATCGTTATTGGTGAGAACACGTATTCATTTGCCTACAACTGGAATGAAGTAATGCAATATGGAAACATCATTAGTGAGCAAATGCTACTTGAACGGAAAGAAAGTCTACAAGTTAATGATGTTATTAATATGCAGTACACATCTGGCACAACTGGATTCCCTAAAGGTGTCATGCTAACACATTATAATATTGTCAATAACGGAAAGCAGATTGCTGATTGTATGGAACTGACGTCTGAAGATAGACTTTGTATTCCTGTTCCTTTTTTTCACTGCTTTGGCTGTGTATTAGGAGTATTAGCTGCTGTATCAAAAGGAACAACAATGGTTTTATTAGAACAATTCCATCCTGAGAAAGTCTTATCCGCTGTTTCTAACGAAAGATGTACGGCACTTCATGGCGTGCCAACGATGTTTATTTCTGAATTAAATCACCCAAACTTCAAGCAATATAATTTATCTAGTCTAAGAACTGGCATAATGGCAGGGTCTACCTGTCCAATGGAAGTGATGACAAATGTAATGGAAAAGATGGGTGCAAAAGAAATAACAATTGCTTATGGACAGACAGAGTCCTCCCCAGTAATTACACAAACGAAAACAGACGATCCTATTGAATTACGCGTAAGTACCGTAGGAAAGCCACACCCAAATGTAGAAGTTAGAGTAATTATACCAGGAACAGATGATGATCAAGAAATTGGCGTACCAGGTGAGTTACTAACAAGAGGCTATCATGTCATGAAAGGCTATTATAATAATACGGCTGCAACAAATGAAGTTATAGATGAACACGGATGGTTACATACAGGTGATTTAGCAATTATCCATCATAACGGTTATTTAGAAATCACCGGAAGAATGAAGGATATGATTATTCGTGGTGGTGAAAACATTTATCCGAGAGAAATAGAAGAATTTTTATATCAGCATCCCGATGTACTTGATGTACAAGTCGTTGGTGTTCCAGACCAAAAGTATGGGGAAGAAATTATGGCTTGGATTATCTTACAAGAAGGTAAAGTACACACAGCAAAGGACATACAAAAATTTTGTTATGGGAAAATATCGAAACATAAAATCCCAAGATATATTGAGTTTGTCCAGGAGTATCCGATGACTGCAAGTGGAAAGATTCAAAAATATAAGCTTAAAGAGTTAGCTTTACAACAGTTACAACGATAGGGGGAACCGTATGATAAACAAAATAGTTATTGCTAATCGTGGGGAAATTGCGGCAAGAGTAATCCGAACTTGCAAACAGCTAAATATACAAGCTGTTAGTATCTATTCAGAAGCAGATAAAGATGCTCCTTATGTACAAATGGCTGATGAGAGCTACTTAATAGGACCACCTAGAGTTAACGAGAGCTATTTAAATATCGAAAAAATTATTTCAGTTGCAAAAGAATGCAAAGCAGATGCCATTCACCCTGGTTACGGTTTCTTGAGTGAAAGTGATATATTTGCTGAAAAATGCGAATCGGAGGATATCATCTTTATTGGCCCAAAGAGCAAGGTTATTCGTCAAATGGGTAGTAAAATAGCAGCAAGAACCATGATGCAGCAAGCTGGTGTACCTGTAGTACCGGGCACCGAAGGAGCGGTAGCTTCTGCGGAAGAAGCAGCATCCATTGCAGAAGCTATCGGTTATCCAATCATGCTGAAAGCATCCGCTGGTGGTGGTGGTATCGGGATGCAGATGGTTCACTCGAAGGAAGAGCTTTCAAAGGCCATTGAAAACAATTCTAAACGTGCTCTGAATTTTTTTGGGGATGGCTCTATGTTTATAGAAAAAAAGGTAGAAAATGCTAGACACATTGAAATTCAAGTACTGGCAGATCATTATGGTAATGCTGTTCATCTGTTTGAGCGAGAATGTTCGATTCAACGAAGAAATCAAAAGGTTATTGAAGAAGCCCCTTCCCCGTTTATTTCCGAAAAGACAAGAAAAAACATGGGAGATAAAGCCATTCAAGCGGTTAAGACATTAGGTTATACAAATGCTGGGACCATTGAATTTTTAGTAGATGAACAAGAAAACTTCTACTTTTTAGAAATGAACACACGTATTCAAGTAGAACACCCAATAACAGAAGAAATAACCGGTATTGATATTGTAGAGAAACAGATTCAAATTGCTAATGGAGAAGCGTTAGATATAAAACAAGCTGATCTCCACTTAAACGGGCATGCAATTGAGGCACGCATCTATGCAGAAGATCCAATTACTTTCTTCCCTTCACCGGGGCATATTCATAGGTTTGAACCTCCAGAAGGAGAAAAAATAAGAAATGAAATCACGGTTTGTAACAATTATGATGTCACACCATTTTACGACCCGATGATTGGAAAATTAATTGTACATGGTCAAACGAGAAACGAAGCAATTTCATTACTTCAAACAGCTCTTCAAGAATATAAGATTGAAGGGATTAAAACAAATCTCCCCATGCTTCTTTCAATAACGAAGCATCAAGCATTTAGATCAGGAAATACAACAACAAATTTTGTAGAAACAAACTATTTAACTCAATTGAATAAAAAATAGGAGGAATAAATAATGGAATTAAAAGCATCAATGGCAGGTAGTGTATGGAAAATTACAGCGACACACGGAGAAGCGGTTGAAGAAGGACAGGATGTTGTAATCCTAGAATCTATGAAAATGGAAATACCTATTATTGCAGAGTCTTCAGGCACGATAAAGGAAATGAAAGTAGCCGAAGGAGATTTTGTTAATGAAGGGGATATTATTGCTATCATCGAATAATAATTCCGTGATAGCATCTGAAAAATTATTCGTAGGGGGGGATTTCAGTGAGTACTAGTCTAGTCAACTTAGACATCAATAACGGAGTAGCTATGGTGACTCTAAATCGACCAGAAGCAGCGAATGCAATGTCGAAAAAGTTATTGCAAGAACTGCAAGCCACCGTCCATACCATAGAACAAGATCCAACAGTCACTTGTACAGTAATTACCGGAGCTGGTCAAAAAGCCTTCTGTGCAGGTGCAGATCTGAAGGAAAGATCAGGAATGTCTAATCAGGAAGTCATTCATGCTGTGGAATATATAGGAAAAACAGTCACAATGGTTGAGAATATGTCCATGCCTGTTATTTCCGCGATTAATGGCGTTGCCTTTGGTGGTGGTTTAGAACTGGCATTAGCATCGGATATTCGAATTGCCGCTAACCATGTAAATATGGGACTCACAGAAACATCGTTGGCGATTATCCCGGGGGCAGGCGGAACACAGCGACTGCCTCGATTAATTGGTATCGGACAAGCAAAACGATTAATCTACAGTGCTCAGCGTATAAACGCGAACGAAGCATTAGCAATAGGACTAGTTGAAGAGGTAGTAAAATCAAGCGAACTTATGAATTCTGCACTTCAACTGGCAAGGGCCATCTCTAAAAACGGACCAATTGCTCTAAAACAAGCCAAAACAGCGATCAATAAGGGTGTACAAACGGATATTACAACAGGATTAATGCTGGAAAACCTTGCTTATCAGCAAACCATACCCACGCATGATAGATTAGAAGGTTTACAAGCATTTCGTGAAAAACGAACTCCAAATTACAAAGGAAACTAAAACCAGGAGGCTACAAAATGTCGTATTTGGAAGAGTTTCAAGAAAGAGTTAATAAAATTGAAAAAGGTGGTCAAGCAAAATATCATCAAAAAAATGAACAACATGGCAAATTGTTTGTTAGGGAAAGACTAAAGCGATTATTTGATCAAGATATAGACATCGAGGATGCTTTTTTCGCCAATTGTATGGATGGATCACTTCCTTCAGATGGCGTTGTTACTGGTATCGGTAAGATTAATGGTCAATCGGTATGTGTGATGGCAAATGATTCTACAGTTAAAGCTGGTTCATGGGGGAAGCGAACGGTTGAGAAAATACTACGTATTCAAGAAACGGCAGAAAAATTAGAGGTTCCGATGATTTATCTAGTTGACTCTGCTGGTGCGAGAATAACAGATCAAGTAGAAATGTTTCCAGGCAGAAGAGGAGCTGGAAGGATTTTTCATAATCAAATAAAGTTATCTGGCCGTGTACCACAGGTCTGTTTATTATTTGGACCATCTGCTGCAGGAGGAGCGTATATCCCCGCATTCTGTGATATTGTCATTATGGTTGATGGGAATGCTTCCATGTACCTAGGGTCGCCACGAATGGCAGAAAAAGTCATTGGAGAAAAGGTAACCCTTGAAGAAATGGGTGGAGCAAACATGCATTGCTCTGTTTCTGGCGTTGGTGATGTATTAGTTAAAAGCGAGCAAGAGGCAATCGAATACACACAAAAATACTTGAATTATTTTCCTGCTAATTTTAGAAAAAAGCCAAATGTCAAAACTCCCAAAGACAGCAAAAAGTTAGAGAAGCGTATTACAGATTTGATTCCAGAAAATCAGAATGCTCCTTTCAATATGCATGATTTAATAACGCACATTATTGATGAGGATAGCTTCTGTGAAATCAAGAAAAAGTTTGCTCCAGAAATAATTACTGGTCTTGCTAGAATGCAAGGAAAATCGATTGGCATTATCGCGAATCAGCCACGAATGAAAGGTGGCGTGCTCTTTCCTGATTCTGCGGACAAGGCGGCTAAGTTTATGCAGCTTTGTGATGCTTTTAATATACCATTATTATTCTTAGTTGATGTACCTGGATTTATGATTGGAACAAAAGTAGAACGAGCAGGAATTATACGACATGGAGCAAAGATGCTCGCAGCAATGAGTGAAGCAACCGTCCCGAAAATCTCCGTTATTGTTCGAAAAGCATATGGAGCGGGTTTATATGCAATGGCTGGGCCTGGATTTGAACCAGACTGTTGTTTAGCACTACCTACCGCGCAAATAGCTGTTATGGGTCCAGAAGCAGCAGTTAATGCGGTTTATGCAAATAAAATCCAAGAGCTACCAGAAGCGGAACGACCTCCATTTATCAAAGAAAAACAAGAAGAATATAAGGAAAATATTGATATATATCGACTTGCTTCAGAGATGGTAATTGATGCGGTTATTGAACCAGAGCAATTAAGAGAAGAATTGATTAAACGTTATTCTATCTATGATTCGAAGAACGTTACGTTTACCGAGAGAAAACACGGTGTATACCCAGTATAATAGATTATCAAGACAGAGAGACTGATGCTCTCTGTCATTTTTATAGATTGCTTGAATGTTTTCGCTATATCTCTTGGAACATGAGAAACAAGCATGCTTTTGTTAACCAACAAAACTTCTAATCTTAGTTTTCGAATATCTGTGTCAAATGACTTACCTCAAGCATATACTAACATAATCATGGAAATGAGTTTATGATAATATTATTATGTAAACTTAAAGCGTCTTTTTTCAATTTTATCCGTTTAGATGATATTCTAAAAGGAACTGAAATCGAGAAAAGGGGGAGGACGTATAGTGGATGAGCGACTTTTTCGAGATGTAATGGGGCAATTTGCAACAGGTATAACAATTATATCCACCAATTATCATGAAGAAATAGTAGGCATGACAGTAAATGCTTTTATGTCTGTATCTTTAGATCCTAAATTAATAGCTGTTTCGATTGATGAAAAAGCTAGTATGTATAAAAAGCTTCAGGAAACGATGCAATTTGGAATTAGTATTTTAACTGATGAGCAAAAGGATTTATCAAAAATATTTGCCAGACAAAAAGCAAAAGACAGAGAAGTACCATTTATACAGCAGGGAGATGTTCCAGTCATAGAAGGGTCATTAGCAACGATGGCTTGTCATGTAAAGGAAACGGCTAAGGCTGGAGATCACTTAATCTTTATAGCTGAGGTAACAGAAATAAAGTCTAATGAGGGGGAACCGGTCATTTTTTATGGTGGTAACTATCGCCAGCTATATTAACATACTTATTAAAAATAGTTACTTACTGACTCGACAGTGGGTAGCTATTTTTAATAAGTATAATTATTCTGTAAAAGTTAATAACAGTAAAGAGATTATCGACTTAATGGAGGTACTTACGATGCAGGTAAAAGACTTTATGATAAAAGATGTGATCTATGTTACACCAGATACCACTATGAAAGAATTATTACAGCTATTGACTGTTAATAAAATAGGTGGTGCACCTGTAATAGATACAGCTGGCAAGCTTTTAGGTATGATTACTGACGGGGATGTCATACGATATCTGCAGCCAAGAGGGAGGACAGTATATGATTTATATGCCCACGTAATGATTGACAAGATTCAAAACCTCCAGCAAAATATTGATGCTGCATTATCAAAACCTGTTACCGAACTTATGCGTAAAAAACAAATTATTACGGTACAACCTGAATCAGACTTGGAAGAAGCTGTTAAAATATTTTCTGCGCATGCATTTAAGAAAATTCCCGTTGTAACAGACGAACAGATTGTCATAGGAGTCATTAGCCGGGGAGATGTCATACGATATATAGCGTCACGATTAGTTGAGAAAACAAAGGATAATTCCTTATAGGAAGTAGAAATATAGATGCTTATCTCGTATAATAGACGCTAGTATATGGATAAGGGAAGCGTGAAAGGAAATGAGTAGTTTGAAGACAATAGATGCGACACAACGTAGTTTGTATCAGCTAGCAGCTATATATCAAAAAATGATTGAACATAAAGATGTACACCATGCCGAGAAAATTTTAGAGCTCTACGATAAATTCAAAAAACAAGAATTAATGATCTGCTTTGCTGGTCACTTTTCTGCTGGAAAATCATCGATGATAAATGCGTTATTAAAACAGGATATTTTACCCAAAAGCCCCATACCAACAAGTGCAAATATTGTAAAAATAGAATCCGGTAATGGGACAGTACGGCTACATTTTCATCATGATGCACCAGAGGAGTATCAAGAGCCCTTTGACATGGAATTAATCAAGCAATATTCCATGGATAAAGATAAGATTAAAAAAATTGAAATAAGTACATCTGAGCAGCTTTTGCCGAACGGAACCGCCTTAATTGACACGCCAGGTATCGACGCGGCAGATGATGCAGATAGACTAATGACAGAATCATCGCTTCATTTAATTGATGTCCTATTTTATGTGATGGATTATAACCATGTACAATCTGAAGTGAATCTTCAATTTTTAGCAGGATTACATGAGAAATCTATACCGTTCTATGTCATCATTAATCAAATAGATAAACATGATGAAAACGAATTATCATTTCAGTCATTTGAAACAAGCATTAAACAAACGTTTGATTTATGGGACATTCAACCAATCGCTATATTCTATTCCTCTCTCGTAGAATCAACTGCACAAAATAATCAGTTTGAGGATATAAAGCATACACTCCATTCTTTATTGACTATAAAGAAAGGTGAATTACTGCAGCATAATCATGCTGCTCACGTACTCGTCAAAGAACATGAGACGTTACTTGAATTGCAATATGAAGAAAAACTAGCACCGTACCGCGTGCCACCTGAGCATCAACAAGAAGTTAAAAAAATAAAACAGATAGAGCAGAAAATTACGAATCTCCAACAAAATATTGAACATGTAAAACGTGATTTTTTTGATGAATTACATCAAACACTGAAGAATGCATATCTCATGCCAGCGAATCTACGTGATTCTGCTAAATTATTTTTGGAATCACAACAAAGCCATTTTAAAATTGGCCTTATTGGCTCAAAGAAAAAAACCGAAGAAGCACGACAACAGCGAGCAACAGATTTTCTGTCCAATTTAGAAAAAGTCGAAAGTGCGTCATTGCAGTGGAAATTACGTGACAAGTGGAGCGAGTTATTACAGCGTTACCAGATCGAAGATACGGATTTACAGGAACAATTGCAACATTTCTCCATTTCTCTAACTTATAAGGATCTCGTTAATCTTATTAAACAAGGAGCTACAATAAACGGAGATTATGTCATTAATTATACCAATGATCTTTCAGGAGAAATAAAGCGAAAATACAAGCAACAAGCAAATCAATTATGGAATACAATGGAGACACATCTCCATCAGCATAATACGGAGACAATTAATGCTTGTAATAAGCAACTAAATGAACTGAAAGAAACCCAAAGCATAGTGGCAAACTATGTAATAATCGAAGAAGATCTTGAAAAGAAAAAAATGGCAGTCCATCATTTATTGAAAGCAGATCATAAATCGGAATGTGCTGTTAAAGAGATTGAAGATAGGCTTCTGATGAAAGAGCAACGAATAAAGCGAGGGAAAAAGCCGTTATTGGAAATTTGTGAACAAAAACCTGAGAGAGAAGAAGAAAAGGCAGATAATGAAAATACTGGAATGAATAAATCCATGGATTCTATGGATACAATGATTCAGGCATTATCCCAATCATCGGCAGCAATTCAAGGATTACCAGGCTTTGATTCCCTAGTTAATGACTTGCAGCAAAAAAAGCAGCGTTTACAACATAGATCTTATACAATTGCTTTATTTGGAGCATTTAGTGCTGGTAAATCTTCCTTTGCAAATGCCCTGATAGGTGAACAAGTACTACCCGTATCTCCAAATCCTACAACTGCAACAGTAAATCGAATTAATCCAGTGACGGATACGTATAAGCATGGTACAGTATTAGTGAAGGTGAAGGATGAAGCGTCATTAATTAAAGATATCCATTCTATCACGAAAAAGTTTTCACCTAAAGCTACCAAGCTGGAAGAACTTCTTGAGTGGATAAGAGCAGAAGAACTGTTTAATAACGAACTTTTAAGCAATACGTATCAATCCTATTTAAAGGCAATGCTAACAGGCTTTAACGACATACAATCAACGATTGGAGAAAAGCTTACTTTATCTATAGACGAATTTCCGATTTACGTGACCGATGAATCGAAGGCATGTTATCTAGAATCCATTGATCTTTATTATGATTGTGAACTAACGAGACAGGGCATTAGTCTAGTGGATACTCCTGGTGCTGATTCTGTCAATGCACGTCATACTAATGTAGCATTTGATTATATTAAGCATGCAGATGCGATTCTTTATGTTACCTATTATAACCATGCTTTAAACCGTGCCGATAAGGATTTTCTGATGCAGCTCGGCAGAGTAAAAGAGGTATTTCAGCTTGACAAAATGTTTTTTATTGTAAATGCAGCTGATCTAGCAAAGGATGAACAAGAGCTCCAAGTCGTTTGTTCTTACGTTAAAGAGCAATTACTTAAGCTCGGAATACGATTCCCTAGACTATATCCAGTATCTAGTCGTCAATCACTTCAAGAAAAGCAAGCGCATATCCAACTAAATGAGAAAATGAATCATTTTGAAGCGGCTTTCTATCATTTTATTCATGATGACTTGACACATTTAACAGTAGCATCAGCACTATGGGATATGAAGCGAGCATACCAGCAATTAAATCACTATATAGAATCACAGAAGCTGGACCAAAGTGAAAAGGCAGCATGGAAACAGTCTATGCTTGCAAAGAAAGACCGATTACAGCATGAAATGAAACATATAAATATAAACCCAGATACCAATAAAATCAATCAAAAAATAGAAAAACAGCTCTATTATGTGCTCGAACGTATCGGAATTCGATTTCACGACATGTTTAAAGAAATGTTTAATCCGACAACGATTACAGAAACAGGCAAGTATGCTAAAATGCAATTATGGGACAGCCTACAAAATCTAATAACCTATTGTGGGCAGGAACTTATTCGTGAATTACAAGCAGTTTCATTACGAATCGAATCACTTGTCGAAAAATTAGCGAAGGAAGTTTTTGCAACAATTCGTAAAACGGGTAAAGGGATCGATGACAGCTTTATTCTTCCGAATATAGAAATAAAGGAACTAGTTACACCAACCTATTTAGAGGCGTTTTCAGATATCGATGTGCAAGAATTCGAGCGTGCATTGGCGACATTTAAAAATACGAAGTCCTTCTTCGAGAAAAATGAAAAAGAATTGATGAAAGATGAGATTTATCGTGTCTTTAAACCGTTTATAAAACAATATCTTGAAGCAAGTAAACAAGTTATGGTTTCATCCTATTCTGAGCAATGGGCTGAGATTATTGATTTGATGAAAAAACAGCTTTTCCTTCAGTGGGATAATTATATGAATAGTTCGCTAGAAATGATGACTTCTAACATATCACTAGCGGAGCTTAAGAATACGAAACAAAAACTAGCATCAATACTAGAGCTTTTTGAAACGAGGGAAGGATGACATGGTAAAACAAAAGATTCTACTTGTTGATGGTATGGCCCTATTATTTCGCGGCTTCTTTGCCACAGCATTTAGAGGAAACTATATGAAAACGAGTAAAGGAATTCCGACAAATGGAGTATATCAATTTTTACGCTATTTCCTAGATGCAGTTAATACCTTTGAACCAACTCATGTCATTTGCTGCTGGGATATGGGAAGTAAAACGTTTCGCACAGAAATGTATGAAGGCTATAAAGCGAATCGTGATGAACCACCCGTAGAACTGATTCCACAATTTGATTTAGTAAAGGAAGTTGTAGATAGTTTCGATATGCCTAATATAGGAATGGAGAATTTTGAGGCTGATGATTGTATTGGTACGCTAGCACGCGCATATGCCATAGAGGATGAGGTAACCATTTTGACAGGAGACCAAGATATTCTACAGCTGGTAGATCATGGTATCCGTGTTGCTATCATGAAAAAAGGACTAGGAAATTACGAGATCTTTGATCATGGTAATTTCATAGCTAAAAAAGGCATTTCACCTAAGCAAATAATTGATCTAAAAGGATTGATGGGGGATGCTTCTGATAATTACCCTGGAGTTAAAGGGATTGGTGAAAAAACGGCATTAAAATTAATTCAAGAACATGGTTCAATCGATGATATATTAGCAAATATGGATAAGCTTCCAAAGGGGGTACAAACGAAGATTAATGCAAACCTGGACATGCTCCATTTGTCAAGGAAGCTTGCTGAAATCAAATGCGATGTACCGATTAGCTGTGGACTTGATGACGCTTTATGGAATTACGATAAAAAGAAAATTACAACTAAATTTCAGTCATTAGAATTTAAAAATCTGGAAAAGTTAGTGTAAGACACGTTGGCATCATTGACATTTCGGTATTTATGTGAAATCTGGCTAGTAACTTTTTCATTAAAGCACTATTACAGTTACGTTTACTTAAGGATAACTCACGAATACGTGGGTTATTTTTATTCCATTTTAGTTATAATAGCGTTTATGTAAAGAAATAATTCGGATTATATTTGAAATACTAAGAGTAATATAAGGAAAGGATGGAATCATCTCTTGTTTCATATAGAAAACGTGAAAGTAAATGGAATTATCGAAATAGATCATTTAAGCATTGAAGCAAATAAAGTAACCTGTATTATAGGAAAAAGTGGTAGTGGAAAATCAACGTTTCTTCGATTAGTAAATCATTTAATTTCTCCAAACGAAGGTAATATTTACTTTAAAGGGAAGAACCTTTCAGAAATGGATCCCGTACAATTACGTCGATATATTACAATGGTACCGCAAACGCCTGTTATCTTTGATGGAACAGTTCGAGATAATTTGCAAATCGGTCAAAAGTTATCCGGGCAACGTGTTTCTACTGATGAAGAATTAGACAGGTGCTTACATCAGCTGGATTTACATAAAACATTGGCAGCACAAGCAGGTGAATTATCGGGGGGAGAAAAACAGCGACTTGCTTTAGCGCGAGCAATGCTATTAGATGCTGAAGTTTTTTTATTGGACGAGCCATCATCAGCGCTGGATCACACAACAGCCTCCAAGGTCATACACGCTTTTGTTGACTTCATTAAAACCACAAATAAAACCTTAATCATGATAACCCATGATTTAGCACTTGCTCAAGAGCTAGCGGATACAATGATTGATATGAATCGATTTAGTAAGTCTGTCGTTGCAGGAGGCGTGTCCAAATGAATGAGTCCAGTGCAATGGATTTAACACTGTGGCAGTTATTATTTGCCTATGTATTTATTGTTATATTATGGGTTATTGTGCGAGTTAAACGAATTCCTCGAGAGAAGATAATTATTATCTCAACATTACGCATGACAGTACAATTAATTTTAGTTGGATATTTACTAATGGTTGTTTTTGAACAGCCTCATCCGATCATAACATTGATTATCGTCTTATTCATGCTTGGATTTGCTATTTATAATGTATACAAACGTGCGAGTGTAACCATTAGCCTTTCTATAAAGAAAACAATAGGATTAGCGATGTTTTTAGGTATCGTAATTAGCTTAATTTACTTCTTATTTGTCGTATTACAATTAGATCCTTGGTATGATCCACAATTCTTTATTCCAATTGGTGGGATGATTATCGGTAACGCAATGACAGGAATAACATTAGGTGTCAATCAGTTACTTATCGGAATTAAAGAGCAAAGAGAGAAGGTAGAAGGTGCTTTAATGTTAGGAGCTACACCAAAGGATGCTTCAGATTCCATTATTAATCAAGCATTCGATTCAGCAATGCTTCCAACCATTAACTCGATGGTAGGTATGGGAATCGTTTTTTTACCTGGAATGATGACTGGACAAATTATTGCTGGTGCATCTCCGGTTAGTGCAGTAAAATACCAGATTGCGATTATGCTGGGCGTGGCGGGTACCGTTTCTATTACGGTTGTAATCTTTTTACATTTAGCCTATAAGACATTTTTTAATCACCGTGCACAGCTAAAACCATTTAATGAATAAATAATATAGCATTATATGAGTCAAGTTTCATTTAGCAATTTTTGAATAAAGAAATTAATAAAAGCCGGAGCCTGCATTTATGCTTACAACTCCAGCTTTTATTTTTGTTTATAATTCAGTATTAATTTGAAAGGTCACACCAAATTTGTCGGTTACATCACCAAAGCCTGGGCTAAAAGGTTGCGCTGCAAAAGGCATATTGACTATACCATCTTGCTGTAGATTTTCAAAAAATCGTTTTGATTTTGCCACATCATTCGTTGTCATACAAATTGTTACTTGTTTGCCCTTTTCAACAGTGGAACCATCAGGCACATCTGAAAACATAAGCTCCGTCTCACCTACTTGTAAATTTGCGTGTGCCACCAGATCCTTTTGATCATCTGTAAATGTATTGGGTATGTCCGGCATATCTCCATAAGTAATAATGCTCAAGACCTTAGCATCGATTGCTTGCTCATAAAACTGTATTGCATCCTTTACATTACCTTCCATATTTAGATAAGGGCTAAGTTTCACTGTCATATAAGCAACTCCTTTATTTTTATTCTTTCATTGTAATATAAAAGTGATGCTTTAATTTCTTTTCGTTTGCTATATTAATACAAGAAATGAAATTAGAACCTTATTTTCATTATGCAGCTTCGTTTAAGGGAAGTCGATTTAACAGGTTATCCGCAATTATAATAAATAGATAGTAGAGAGTAACCACCTTATAAGAAACAGATAAACAAGGATAAATATCCAAGCTACAAAGTTCATACCTTTATGTATTGGCATGATCTTTTATCCATAACTCAAAATAATATAAACGACGTGCATAATAAATATAAAAGATATAAGGTTATCTTTTATTCAGGTTATCCGATAGGCAAAGTTGGAAAAATGGTTACAATCCCATTATAATATAATGGAATACCCTATTGTAGAAAACTTTTATTAGCCTTACGCATAATGAAGTAGAAAGACTTCGTCAAATAAACGTATATGTATACAAAGGTGGTTTTAATAACATGCGAGTCGTTAACAACGTTAGTGAACTTATAGGTAATACCCCTATGGTGAAATTAAATAAGGTCGTACCAAAAGGTGCAGCAGATGTGTATGTGAAATTGGAACAATATAATCCAAGTAGAAGTGTGAAGGATCGTGCTGCCTATAATATGATAAAAATCGCCGAAGAAAAAGGATTGATTCAACCAGGAGATACAATAATTGAACCAACCAGCGGAAACACTGGAATTGGTTTAGCTATGAATGCTGCCGCTAAAGGATATAAAGCGATCATTGTAATGCCAGATAATAGTACCGAGGAAAGAAGAAACATTTTACGTGCCTATGGTGCAGAAGTAGTCTTGACTCCAAGTGAAGAAAAAATGCCTGGTGCAATAAAAAAAGCATTAGAATTGCAAAAGGAAAATCCAGGGAGCTATATTCCTCAACAATTTGAAAACGAGGCTAATCCAGATATTCATCGAACAACTACGGCAATCGAAGTATTAGAACAAATGAATGATGAATTAGATGCATTTGTATGCACAGCAGGAACCGGGGGAACGGTAACAGGAACAGGGGAAGCATTAAAAGAAAAAATTTCTAATCTGCACATTGCCGTTGTGGAACCTAAAGGCTCACCAGTACTTTCAGGTGGGAAACCAGGTAAGCATAAATTAGTCGGAACAAGCCCTGGGTTTATTCCAGATATCTTGAATACAGATATCTATGATGAAATCTTACAAATCGCCGATGACGATGCCGTTTCGATGTTTAAGCAAATTGCTCAACAAGAAGGAATATTTATTGGTTTATCCGGTGCTGCAGCCGTACATGCAGCAATCCAAGTTGCTAAAAAGCTTGGAGAGAATAAGAAAGTAGTCTGTATAGCACCTGATTCAGGTGAGCGATATTTGAGCATGAACCTTTTTAACTAATTAAATATTTATAAAAACCAATCATCAGTTTATGATGATTGGTTTTTAATATGATAATATAAAATCAGGAGAACTGGGATTTTTGCTTGCGTATCTATTGACATAAATACTTATCCCAGAATAACACGAAATACATTAATGGGGGGAACTTGTGTCAAAGAAGATTATTTTTTTAATAAGCAGTACATTCGTAACATGTGCAACGCTCGCTTTTATCGAACATGGTTTAACCATAAATTATACTATAAAAACAATTAGTAAGATCAGCTTATTTTTCTTGAATATATGGCTCTATAGTAAATTATTCCAAGGGTTCCGTTTTACTGACGTTCTAAGTATGAAGAAACTAAGTCGCCGGGACTGGCTTCATTTACTTTTATTAGGGACACTATCTGCAGGAATTGTATTATTTGCTTATTTAATGCTACAGCCATTCTTCGATATACGTGAAATAAAGCATGATTTAACAAATCGATTAGGTATCACAGCAACTGGGTTTATTTTTGTTGGTATTTACGTTACATTGATTAATTCATTATTAGAAGAATATTTTTTTCGTGGGTTTATTTTCTTTCAGCTTCCACGAAAGCTCGGTTACATTATTAGCCCGTTATTATTCGCATCCTACCACATTCCCATGATTGCTTTATGGTTCAACAAGTTCTTAATTGCAGCATGCTTCATTGGTCTTTGGTTGATTGCGATCATTTTTCATAAAGTAAATGAAAAAAATAAAACCATATGGTTTTCATGGATTATTCACATTTGTGCTGATATTATGATCATTATCATAGGAATGACTTTATTTTTCTGATATACATTGAAGTAAAAAGGGGATTATGATGCGAGGCGATCGACTATTATCCATTCTTATACAACTACAAGCATATGGGCAGATTACTGCAAAGGAATTGGCGGAAAGACTTGAAGTATCTGAGCGAACCATCTATCGAGATATGGAGGCACTTAGCAGTTCAGGTATACCAGTAGTAGCTGAACGAGGACAAAATGGCGGATGGTCGTTATTGGAAAATTATCGTACTACATTGACAGGTTTAACAGAAGAAGAAATGCGCGCTTTATTTATTTCAACATCCCCACATCTACTAGAGGATTTAGGATTATCAAAGACTTCTAAAAATGCAAGAAGTAAACTTATTGCCTCCATTCCGTCTATTTATCATAAAAATGCAGAAGAAATCTGGAATTGTATTCATATTGATACAAGTGGGTGGAGAAACCGACAAGAAAAAAATGCATACTTTGATGTGCTGAAACAGGCGATATGGAATTGCAATCAATTATTATTAGGTTATGAACGTCTGGATGGATCCTCTGGTCATCAACTAGTCAACCCGCTCGGACTAGTAGCAAAGGGGAGCAAATGGTACTTAGTTGCCTTGAAAAATGAGGATGCGTTTCGTAACTATCGTGTGTCTCGAATAACTTCTGCTGAAATCTTAGATGTGCAATTTAGTAGACCAAAAGACTTTCATCTCGCTAGCTATTGGGAAACATCGACAAAAGCTTTTATGGATACACTTCCTACATATGAGGTTTGTGTTGATGTAGATCCGTCCATTCTACCTAGACTAGCATTCACCAATCGGTTTATGAAGAAAATCGAAACGAAAAGCAATAAAAAAGGAGGCTGGATACGAGTAAAGCTTACATTTGATACAAAGGATGAAGCGGTTGGCTATATTTTGAGTTTTGCAGATAAAATAAAAGTAGTGGAGCCAGTAGATCTCAGTGATCAAATTATTCACCAAGCAAAAGCAATTATTTCCCTTTCCAAAAGCAAATAATCGGTTCAATAAACGCAATTTATTTCACGTGCTCCATATCAGAAAAAAACGGAATCTTACTCTGATTGAAAATAACTAAATCTAGCAGGAGAACAGAGAGAGTATAACGAAATAATAATGTGGAGGAGAGATATGTGTTTTTCAACAACCTGCATTATCGCTTTATATCACTTTTGGAATGATAGTATTGCTATTGTTACTAACTTTGGAAAATTATTAAAAAAAGAAATACATATCATTTACCTTCAAGTATTTTATTAACTCTACTCGTCTTTATACAACCTATTTATTGGCTTGGTTCGAGCGTTCCCTTTTAGCTTATATGTTTTTCATTCAAGCTAAAAATGTAGCTCTACGTATAGTCACAGGTGTACTGCTTATCCGGGGATTAACGCATCGGGACAACAAAATAAAGAAAAGGGGGCAAGCATCATGAAAGTGCAGTTAACACCAATGAATCAAGAAACATTCGATCATTACTATAAAAATTCAGTGAAAGAATATGCCAATCAACATGTTCAAGCAGGAAATTGGAAAGAGGAAGATGCTTTACAAAAAGCGGAAAATCAGTTTACAGATCTATTACCAGCAGGTTTAGAAACAAATAATCAGAAACTATTTTCTATCGTGCATAATGAACAAAATGTCGGCATCTTATGGATTCATATTCGAACAAACGGGCAGGAGAAACAAGCCTTTATTTATGACATACATTTGGATGATAATCAACAAGGAAGAGGACTAGGTAAAGCTACCATGGAGGCACTAGACGCTTATGCAATTTCGTATAACATTAAACAAATCGGATTACATGTTTTTGCTCATAATCATCGCGCCATTTCTCTTTATAAGAAAATGGGCTATCATATGACAGGTCACCATATGGCTAAACGAGTTGATATATAATCCTTTAAAAGGAAGGGCGGTATACATGTGACAAGCTTTCATAAAGGTTAGATTGTCAACCTTAACGGTGCTCCTCGATCAGGGAAGACAAGCATCGCTCAGGCTATGCAACGTAAATCACCAGAATTATGGATAAATATCGGAATGGATACATATATAAACATGACTCCAGAAAAAATTCTTCCTGGAATTGGTTTGCGTCCAGGTGGTGAACGTTCTGATCTTGAGCCAATGATTAAAAAATGTATATCACTATGCACCTATCGATTGCAATACATAGTCAAGCTGGAATAAATGTAAGAAGCAGTTATTAACCAAAAATAGCTAACAACTACAGCTTTCCCGCTATCGAAAACAGATGAGTAGAAACAGGAGATGAATAAGATTTGTCAAAAATAAATGTTAATACCTATCAAGATAAAATAAAGAACAATTTAAAATCGGATTGTGAAAATTGTTTTGGACTATGTTGTGTAGCATTACCGTTTGCAAAGTCAGCAGACTTTGCACGGAATAAAAATGCAGGGACACCTTGTTCCAATTTGCATTCAAATTTTAATTGCGCTATACATAAGACCTTACGAAACGAAGGGTTCCGCGGATGTTCTGTTTTTGAATGCTTTGGGGCGGGACAAAAGGTTTCACAACATACTTTCTCAGGAATTGATTGGAATTCTTCTGAAGTATTAGCTTCGCAAATGTTCACCGTATTCCCCATTATGCAACAGCTTCAGGAAATGCTATGGTATTTGTCACAAGCAATCGATATAGAACCTTCATTACCATTTAAAAGTGATCTAATAACTATGTTTACAGAAACGGAACAACTTACATTTTATGAGGCGAATGAAATATTAACAATAGATATACAAGCTCATCGTGATAAGGTTAATGATTTACTACAACAGACAAGTGCAATTATTCGTTCCAATGCGCAACGTAACTTTGGAATAGCACAAAAAAAGGATAAGCAAAGGGCTGATTTCATAGGGGCTAATTTTTATAAAGCAGATCTAAGAGGTGAAAACTTGCGAGGTGCTTTATTTATTGCTGCCGACCTCCGTGAAGCAGATTTAAGAGGATCTGATTTGATAGGTGCGGACTTAAGAGATGCAAATATACAAGGTACTAATTTAAGTGAAAGCTTATTTATCACTCAACCTCAACTAAATGCAGCAAATGGCGATGCAAGTACAAAAATCCCTTCTTTTCTCCATCGACCAAGTCATTGGGAATATGAGATCGATCGTTAAGGTAACATATTCCGGTTAACGATCGATTTTCATAACAAGTCGGTTATTCATACTTCTTATAAACTAAAATGCTCTAAGCTTTTATCAACAATATCTTGGTTTATCCCAATGTACCGTAGCGTGATGTCAGGTGATGAATGATTAAAGATATCTTGCAATAAGGCTACATCTTTATTTACTGTATAATGCCAATAACCAAAAGTCTTCCTTAAACTGTGCGTGCCAAAATCCTTGATACCAATATTGTTAGCTGCACTACTTAAGATCTTATAAGCTTGTATCCGCTTAATAGGTAAGTCCGTTTTATGAGAAGGGAATAGATATTCCTCGTCGTGCTTACCTGTTATATAATCTGCTATAATTCCCCGTAATTCTGCTGGTAATAGGAATCTTTTACGATTCCTAGTTTTTGTTTCTTTCAAAACAATGTGTGTTTTTCCGCGAACATCATAAACACGTAATGGTAAAATATCGCTAATACGTAACCCTGTGTTGATACCCATGACGAACAAAAAATAATTACGATATGATTTCTTCTTTAACTCTTGCTTCATCGCTTCAATTTTTAATCGATCTCGAATTGGTTGAACCGTTTGCATGCCTTTACTAATTAAAGCATGGAAATCTGATTTAATTTCAGAGATTCGTCTTGGATCTCTGAGCTTTGATTTGTTTAAATCCTCGATCTTTCGGTTTAGTTCATATTCGCCATACTTTTCAAGAAGATAGATATGTTCCCCTTTTGTAAGAAAAACATAATCTCCAAACTTCATTTTCTCCATTGTGATTCCCCTCCTCTTAAATAGAAGTAATTTGAAGGACTCTCAGACGAAGCGAAATATACCTTTGCGACCAATCCCTTTATTCGCTTCCATGCAATCCTTTATTTATATCTTTTTTTTAGATAGATCTCTCAAATAATTACCATATATTTGAAGAACGTTTCCACTCGATATGTATAATTACATTTTTATACATAGGTTATATAAAAGGTTCATTAACTATTGTAACAAGCTTTCATTGATTTTCATAATGAAACAAAACATGTATTTTGTTTCATTACATAATTTTACGTGATTGAAAGAAACGTAAGCCCTGTAAGATCGTTTAAATAGTTACGTTACCATGTTTTTATAGCTTGATTTATTTCATCAATAGCTACATGTTCAATTGACGCATCTGTTAATTGATATTTTTGTTTAAGCTTCAATATCCGCTCTACGCTTTGATCAATACGCATTTCAGTGATCTCATCCGCTTGTACTGCGTACTTAATTCCATTAATCACTGACTCAGCATTATCATAGTCGTGGCAAACAAGAATTAGATCACTACCTGCTTTAATCGATTGCACTGCAGCTTCGCCTATATCGTAATTATCTTGAATCGCTCCCATAGTCATATCATCTGCAACGACTACACCATTAAAATCTAACTCTTCTCGTAACAAACCAGATATGATCGTTTTTGACATGGAAGCAGGGGAATCATTATCATACGCTGTTACAAGTAGATGACCAACCATAACTGCATCTGCTCCTTTAGTAATCGCTCGTTGAAATGGCAGTAACTCTACCTGCATTAATCGAGATTTAGGATGATCAATCGTTGGCAACTGAATATGTGAATCGCTAGTTGTATCACCATGTCCGGGAAAGTGCTTGACAACAGAAATGACTTGTTCCGACTGCATCCCTTTCATTTGAGTAATTCCAAAATCACTTACTTTAGCCGGACTTGATCCAAAGGAACGATCGCCAATCACAGGATTATTTGAATTACTATCGATGTCCAGTACAGGAGCAAAGTTGATATTAAAGCCAAGTGAGGCAACCTTCATAGCAATTACTTGACCAGTATGATAAGCCCAATTCAAGTCGGCAGAATCACCAATCTCTCTACTAGCAGGTGTTGATAGGAACTCTTCTGGCATTCGCGAGACACGCCCGCCCTCTTCATCAATACCGATAAACATAGAAGCAGGGTTGTTCGCATTACTCTTTTTTAAGTTATTAATTAGTTGCTTAGCCTGTTGAACGGATTCAAGGTTCTTCGTAAATAAAATTGCGCCACTAACATGTTGCTGTTGAATTAACTTCTTAATTCTCCTATCCATTGAGGTACTATCGACGCCAACCATTACAAGTTGTCCGATCTTCTCTTTTAAAGACATCTTGTCAATAGTTGCTTGAATGGGTGAATGAGGGGTTATCTTCTTGGTTATATCAATGGTATGTCCACTGTTTTCATAAACAGTAGTAGGGGATACGCCCTTAACCTTGCTCCAATTATATGAGGTCAGCAACAATGCGAATAGCAAACATAGTCCAGTCGCCTTCAACAGAGAGTTGGATTTCATCCGTGTCATCCTCCTTTTAATCATTGCTATGATTAAACGAGCAAAAATAGTAATAGATGCTTTTAGTTTATGTACATTTCGCACTGCTATTTAGGAAATCTATATGCTAACAGCGATCTCTAACTACTTTTTCCCTAAATGTATAAAAATGAAGCTAACAACCATGTTAAATGTTAGGAGGTGGTTAACGATGGGAAAAGATCGTCAAGAAAAGAAGCTACGAGAGAGCGGACGCGTGGAATCAGATCGTGATGTAGGGCTACGTTATAAAGGCTCTACAAAAATGTCAAGTCCCGAAGAAGCTAGAAGATTAAATGATGGAAAAAAATAGCTGGAAATACAGCGACTTGAATCGATTATTCGTTATGAAATAGATAGGAACTCAACCCTATAATAAACATGATCCAAGATACAAAACGTATATATTTGCGATATCGGTTAAAAACGCGAGCTTACAATGTAATAGGTCGCGTTTTTTATGTACTATAGAAGTATAAGAAACGATTACGATTTGATGAATGAAAAAGATGAATAGACTAATGTATACTATAATAACAACTAGATGTATTCTTCTTATTCACAGCTTCTTTAGAATATATAAGGATGCCCCAATGTAATTGTCATTTTCATTTACTATACTTAACTTTCCAAGGGGATTATATTCCATATAAAAAATATCACATCGAATTATTAAGAAGTTTTTAGAATGCTTGCTATTCTTTATAGAGCCGAATACAACTACAGCAGCGTGAAATAAGGAAAGTTATTTATTACCGATACATACTTGAAATAAAAAAATGAAAAGGATACCTATTAATACAGGCATACTTGAATTTAGGCTGAAAAATACTTAAAAAACAACAAGAGAAGAAGGGGGTATATACATGTTGCCTAAACAATATTTTACGATTGGCGAGATGGCAAAACTACATCATATATCAGAATCTACGTTACGTTATTATGATGAAAAGGATATCTTTAAACCTAACATGGTTGATCAGCAAACAAATTATCGATATTATACGTTAGACCAATTTTCCATGCTTGATACAATAAAATTTTTAAGAAATTTAGATATTTCACTACAGGATATTAAGCATTTCATGGCCAATCGAACGCCAAATACGGTTTTACATATGTTAGAAAAACAGGCCCAACGCTTACAAGAACAGAAAAATAAGATTGAATTTATGCTAGAAAAAATGAATGATAAAGCAGAGATGATTAAACAATCACTGCAAGCTTCTCCGCGCTCAGTTTGGTTTACGACCATTCCTTTAAGACATATTATTTCAATGCCAGTAGCTCCAGATGCATCAGACGAAATGTTCGACTATTATATTAATTCATTGCAAAACCAGCTATTAATGAAAGATTTTTCTCTTTTCTCAGGAGACATAGGTATAACAATTAAACAAGATTCATTAAGCATTCAACAAACACCTCAAATCAATGATGTGTTCATTATACTTCATCATGTGCCTAATAACATGGAGGATCTATCAAGAATAAGCGCTGAAAATTATGCATGCATACATCATATTGGACCATATGACAATATTACGGAGAGCTATGAGATCCTACTATTAGAAATCCAACAGCGCGGCTATGAAATCATAGGTAATGGAATTGAGTTAATGATCATTGACTTAGCTGTAACCGGAAACCAAGAAGAGTATGTAACGGAAATACAAATCCCAGTAAAAGCAAAGACTTAACACGTAACCTGTGTAAAGGGGAAAGGACCAAGCTAAGATCTCATTCACCAAGACTATCTATGAGGCCTAGAAGGAAATAGAGGAAACATGTTTTCACGACATAGAAATAACTAAATTTTTCAGTGATTTTATATACCAAATGTTAAAATAAATGAAGATAATTATACAATTATAAGATTATAAATGGAAGGGAGTGATATAATTGCTATCATCTCAAAGACTATTATTTCGAAGATATGATAATAATGATTTTCCATTTCTGATGTCATTGTTAAGCGATCCAGCGGTTGTCCAATTTATTGGGAATGGCAAGCCAAGAGATGAAAATGAGGGAAAGAAGTTTTTAAGTTGGATTTATCGTACGTATGAGTCTAATAAAAACATGGGCTTAATGGTATTAGTGAATAAAGCAGATAACACGCTGATCGGTCATGCGGGATTAGTTCCACAAACGATTGATGGTAAAGAGGAAATCGAAATAGGCTACTGGATATCTCGTGAGCACTGGGGGAAAGGATATGCAACAGAGGCAGCACATACATTATTAGAACATGGAACTAAACATCTACAGCATGAACGATTTATTGCTCTTATCCAACCTGATAATTTTGCCTCTCAACATGTAGCACAAAAAATAGGGATGTCATTAGATAAAAAGCTCGTATTGAACGGTCAGGACGTACATGTATATTCAAAGTACACATAACCATGCTGGGTGACGTTACTATCGCGTGAATGAAAGATGGTAACATCTAGGTATCACTGCCAACGTTGCTGATCAATGGATAGAAGCCAAAATTAACATTAATTGATAAAGTTAAGATGAAAGATAGCAATCGAGAAGAAATCCATAGTTCGTAATTATGTTAATCTTTTAGCTATCCTACTACATTTTCCTTAAAATTCTATACTAGAAGGGTGGTTCAGATGCGAAAATTAATCGCCCAAGAGTTAATGTCTCTTGATGGGTTCTTTGCCGGTTTACATGGAGAAGTGGATTGGCATCGTGTGGGTAGTAAATACGAAGCGTATGCTCAAAATTTTTTAGAATCGTTAGATATGCTTTTATTTGGAAGAATAACGTATGAACATATGGCAAGCTACTGGCCTAGCGCTACCGGAAATATCGCTCGCCTTATGAATGCTCATACGAAGATTGTATTTTCCAATACACTACAGGAAGCGACCTGGGAAAATACGAGACTTATACAACGAAATGCGGAAAACGAAATCAGCAAGTTAAAACAAGAAACTGGTAAAGATTTAGCAATATTAGGAAGTGCTGACTTCTCATCTAATATGTTAAATGCGGGATTAATTGACGAATATCACATTACCGTTGCACCAGTTGTTCTTGGAAAAGGTAAACCTTTATTCAAAGAAGTACAAGAAAGAGTCACTATGAAGCAAATACACACGCAAACACTTCAATCAGGACATGTACAGCTTTTTTATCAGGTTAAGAATAAATAGAGATTTTAAATGGAAAACATGCTATTACTATATCTTGAATGATCAAAGTAATAAGATAACCGTTAAAAAGTGTGTATGATGCGTACACACTTTTTTATAGTCTAGGAAAATGAAGGAAATGATAACATTTGCCCAAGTGGATAAAATATAGGCGTGTTGAGCTGCGTCCAGCTCTAGCGCCCTGAATCCCAGAAAACTAGGTGACTTCACAAATCGCCCTACGATAAGTCATGATCGGCTCGCAAGCTCACCGTGAGCTCTTAATATTCGTTGACTGGCTCCAGTCGCTACGTTTCTAATCGGACGCTTGCGCTTTTGTTCTGTACCATGTTTAGATAATAAAAAACTTCAGAAACTAAATCATAACAAAAATGAGGTGGTAGCTTGTTTTCTTATACGATGCCAATACAAACAGCGTTTATCATGTTTTTAGTTTTAGGTTTTTTACTTATCATTCCATGGTTAATTTATTGCTATAGAAAATATGGCTATTTAAGCATTTGGACATCTATTATCGTTTATTCCTTTATTTTTTATATGCTCTCAGCCTTGTTTCTAGTTTTATTGCCACTTCCAAGCACTCGAGATACCTGTGCATTTCAAGCACCGGATACCGTTTATTATTCCATTATTCCCTTTTATTTTGTTTGGGATATCGTACATGGCAGTGCGGTAATTTGGTCACAGCCAGCAACCTATATACAAATTATCAAGGAAAGTGCGTTCTTACAAGCTGTTTTCAATTTTTTATTATTGCTTCCGCTTGGTGTCTATATAAGATATTATTTTCAAGAAAGGTACTATTGGAAACGTGCTCTCCTAATTGGTTTTACAACATCATTATTTTTCGAAGTTACGCAACTAACGGGTATTTACGGACTGTATACATGCCCTTATCGCATTTTTGATGTCGATGATCTTCTATTGAATAGTAGTGGTGCGCTTTTTGGTTTTCTTATCGGACCTGTAATTCTTGCTTTATTTCCGTCAAAGAAAAAGGTGTTAGCCAAAAAAGATAAAATACTTCGTAAAGACATCGTCTTACCTATTCCGCAGTTACTTGCTATATTTATTGATTTTCTATTAGTCCATATTAGTTGGGAAATTTTAACTGGTTTCTTTCTAACAGACCATCTAATAGAAGTCATTTATAAAACGTTGGCCTTTTTTGTGGTATTTTTTGTTGTACCCGTCTTTTGGAAAGGAAAAACAATTGGTACAACCGTGATGCGATATCGACTCATAGATAAGAAGAAGAGATATCCTGCTTGGCCGCTACTACTCAAGCGATTTATAGCACTCTATATACCATGGGTTATTTATCAGGGTTTAAAGGCTGTATCCCTGATTAACTTAGATATGGAATCTGCTTTCTATTATTATCATGTATGGATTAGCCTTGCTGCTTTCTTTTTCATGTTAATACTGTGGTTAGTTCTCTTTTGCCATATTCTAATGGTTGTTTTAAAGAAGGGAAAGCGCCTTTTTTACTTTGATGATGTTGCCGATGTAACACCAACAAAAAAACAAGAAATTTAAAAAGAGGCTGAGACAAAAGAATGAAGAAACAATGAAGAACGAGCGATAATTAGTTGAAATTAATTATCGCTCGTTTTTAGAAAAATTAAATTAGCACCTGAAATAAGCGAGACTCCGGCGGGAACAGCACCAGTCCGAAGATCCACACTTGGTAACGTGTTTTTCTTTACCAAGTTAGCTGTGGCCGTGCTCGGAAAGCGCGTATATGTTCAGGGTGCGGCGATGATACTCCTATTGATAACATAATTATTCGTATTTTGAGTAAAGAAGTTGTGTTTTGTTCCAGCCTCTTTTTCATCTGAAGAAGTAAAGGTTTGGATATCTAATTTTAATAACGAACTGATATCATAAAGGGAAACTTCCTTTTTTACAATATCAAATAAGGATAAAAGTTATGAAGTAAAAAAATCAAATGTCATGAAGAGAGTGGAAAGTTTGATAACATGTTAGTAAGAGTCTAAGTCAGAAAGGGGAAGTGAATAATGAGTCAATCATTTGAAAAAAAGCTAGACCTTATTATTATCATTGGTTTAATCATAACTCTACCATTGCTTTCATTGGATCAGCAAGAACATTTCTTGCAAATTTATTTATTTACCATTCTGTTTATTATTACATACATTATCCGGAATTTTATTTTTCATGTTGATTTACATTCTCTTAAAGGAGGAATCCTACTTTTTATCCAATTATTCATCGCTTTAGCTATTAATATTTATGACAATTCCTTCATTTCAGAAATATATTTACTAGTGCTAGTTGGTGAAGCAGCGATGCATCGAACAAAGCAATTTAGCATACCATTTACTTTTCTTGCGTACACATTCTTTGTTATAGGTAGATTTATTAATTATCCATCGTTTGAATCGTTACATTTTATTATCCCAAAAAGCTTAGAGTTTGTTTCATTTTTTGCACTTAGTTACTTAGCAAAAATTATAGTCAATCAAAAACAGCAATTAGCAAAGGCGTACGAGAGTATAAAAAAAGCTGCTTTGTCATTAGAGGAAAACACGCTATTTGCAGAAAGGACCAGAATTTCTAGAGAAATCCATGATACAATTGGACATACATTAACAACAACAATCCTGGGTGTTAAGGCCAGTAACAAATTGATAGATCATGACAAGAAAAAAGCAAAGCAACTGTTAAATGACATTCAAATTCAACTTCAAAATGGTTTAAATGATGTGCGAAAATCAGTAAAACTGTTAAATAATCAGCAGTCTTTCATTGAATTTCTACCAAGTATAACTTCATTACTAGAAGATACTATTGATCAAACTGGTATTACTATTGATTATCATATCGATGCCCCTAACCTACACATCAGCCCTAAACAAGAACTAGTAATTTATCGTGCTCTCCAGGAAGGTTTGACGAATGGTATTCGTCATGGCCTAAGTACGCATTTTGAATTCTTGCTATATAAAGAAGATTCCAACACAATTTTTAAGTTAATAGATAATGGAAGAGGTTTTGATATAAAACAAGCAACTCTAGGTTTTGGATTAATCTCTATGCAAGAAAGAGTGCGAGAATTAAAAGGAGAATGGTTAATTACATCACTTCCTAATAATGGTGGTACAGAATTAATGATTAGTCTCCCATCCATATCTCAATCTCAAAAATATGAAAACAAAAAATTGGGGTGATAAAGTGAAGCCTATTCATATTTTAATTGCTGACGATCAACCTATCTTTTGTGATGGACTTGCTGCTATTTTAGAAATTAATGACAATTTCCGAGTTATTGCAAAAGCTTACAATGGAAAAGAAGCGGTGGAAAAAGCAAAAGAATATCAGCCGGATATCGTGCTAATGGATATTAGAATGCCAAATAAGGGCGGACTTATTGCTACAAAAGAAATCAAACAAACCTATCCACATATAATTATCGTAATGCTAACAACATTTTCTAATGATGCGTACATTTTACAAGCAATTAAAAATGGTGCGAATGGTTATTTACTTAAAGATTCAGAGACTGATCAAATAATAAGATCCATTCGTGATAGCTTATCTGGTCAAATGATTATTCCTTCATCTGTACATTCCGTTTTAGTCGATCACTTAAATAATAATGATTATGACAAATCAACAGACTACCTATATTATCAATTAGCAGACAAAAATTTAGAATTCACTAAAACAGAATACCACATTTTGAAACTACTAATCTCCGGCAAAAAGAATAAGGAGATTGCGCAAGAATTATACTTATCCGTAGGTACTGTTAAAAATTATATTAGCCAAATTTATAAAAAGTTAGATGTACGTACGCGGACAGAAGCAATTTTATTACTAAAAGAATTATAATTAGTGCTTCATATTGTTGGATAATGAATGTTTGCGTAGAAACTGTCTGATCTCATCTTTCGTAATTCCGATATTCCTTGCAGTGATAATCAGCCAAAGCCATTCTATATCAAGATTTTCTCGCTTCTTTAACTGTTTCATTTTTTTAACTATCCTCCTCCGTTGTTCCTACTGATGTTTATTAGTTTAAAGAACAGGGAGGAGGTGTGGAAGATAACTATAGTCATGATTTTAGTCATAAAAGTCATTATTTAAAGAAGAAGAGCGAATATAGTAATATATGTCGGAATACTAGATTATGCGAACGATATTACTTAGAAATTTGGTACACTTCAATAATATTGACCTAAAAAAGTCAAGCTCCTATACATCAAGACTTAACTCCAGTCAGACGAGGTGAAAAGATCAGATGTATTTAAACTACTTAATAGATTGACAATAATGTAATTAAAAGTAATTCATAAAGAACTAGTGACATTATTATCGGGGTGTAAGGGTCATATCCGTATTGACGATTTGAATTATCTATACTAAGGTATAAATGCCTCTTATCACAGCTAACAATAGTCCCTTCATAAACTTCTCCATCTATCGTTTGCACCCTAACTATCTTATTAACATGAAACCTGCATAAATTGTGTATTTGCTCACGAATCGATTGTAGGTGGGGGACAATGTTGGGGTCACCTCTATACAGAACTTGCATTTGTTGTTTATTACTAGGGGCTAGAAAGCTCAATGTTATACCTCCTCATTTATCTAAAATATTCCCTTTCATTGTATGCCTGCAACTATCAAGTAGTGAAAACGACTAATTTTAGACATTTTTTAAGACCATGGAATGGATAGACGTGTAAATGCTAGCGCTATAAATTATTGGGCCATCTTGTTATTTATGTAAAGCTTAGTTCTTTAAGTATCAATCGAGTTAAAAAACTTGACAAAAAAGTTTAATTGTGCTATAATTTACTTTTATGAAATAAAATTATATAATAGAGTTCTCTTGGCCAAGGGAACTCTATTTTTTTGTTCAAAATAAAGGAGTGTATTTGTATGAAGCAAGGTGAGTCAAGTTTAACTTCATTAATATCAGCGTTTGGCAGATCCTATCATAGTCAGTTTGATACCCCTAAAATCTTTAACGATTATATAGCTAAAGAGTTAATTTCGCAGGAAGAATTTAATAATATCAAAGAAAATATGGTACAAGGTATAGACTTCTTCAGCCATGATATCGCAAAAAAGTTTAAAGGGGATACAGAAGAAATATTAAAATGGATTACACAGGTTCAACTATCTCCAACACCCCTGGCTCGTGCCAGGTATTGTGAAAAGGTATTACTTAATGAAGCTATGTTAGAGTTAGAACAATACGTGATACTTGGTGCAGGTTTAGATACGTTTTGTTTTCGACATCCAGAACTAGAAAACACCTTAGAAATATTTGAAGTTGATTTTTCTACTACACAGGAATTTAAGAAAAAAAGACTGGATGAAGCTGGTTTTAAAGTTCCAAGTAATCTACATTTTGTTTCTATGGATTTTACCAAAGCATTCTCCGATCAACAACTAAGAAAGGAAGGGTTTGATACTAAAAAAACTTTCTTTAGTCTTTTAGGTGTTTCTTATTATTTAACGAAAGAACAAATTTCAAATTTAATAAATAATTTATTCGCCAAAGTCCCGTCAGGAAGTTCCATAGTTTTTGATTATGCTGACGAAAAACTCTTTGAAGAAAAAGGCATCTTTAATAGGGTCGAAAATATGGTGAAAATCGCTGCAGCAAGTGGTGAACCAATGAAGTCATGTTTTTCTTATGATGAAATTGTGGGGATGTTAGAAAAATCCGGTTTACTTATTAATGAACATTTAGCACCCGATACAATTAATGAACTTTATTTTAACGATCGAAAAGACTATCTATCAGCCTTTGAAACCATTCATTACATGCATGCTATAAAAAAATAAAGCATATAAAAAGATACTTAATACCAGTTAAAAGAAGGTACCTATAAAGTGACTAAATACCTCTCAAGCAAGCTTTTCCTGGGAAAATTCCTGTTTAATGGATATTTCCTGCCTTGCTTTTTCGAGAGCTACCTAAATAAAGGAATTTTCACCTTGGTATAGTTGCAAAGGTAAAGCTTTGACCCTGTTTTTATTACACAAAATGAGTTAAGAATTAAATAATAAGATATAAGCTATTCCTGCCACATCTGTACTTATAAACCAACGACGTTATTAAGACCTGGATATCTTCTTTATCGAAATCCCATATTAGCCTCTAGAAAAAAACTATATGACTAAAACACAACCTGAAGGTAATTCTTAACTTAGGTAAAAAAATCAAACCTTTTAACGGGTCTATAGGGGGGAGCGTCTATGAATTTATCTGATATTTTGAATTTCCAATTATTATCCAAGTCCAACTCAGTGATGGAACTACTCAGTTTAAATGAAAAAACTAAAGAACAAGGCTTGGTTCTCACACCAGATGATATAAAAACATTAGTTGTGTTCAGGAATAAAGTACTTCGTGACTATGCGAGAGTTGAGCTGGGCATTGAAGTGCTACAGGAGTTAATTAAGGTATTTTCTTCTTCCCCTTATATGGAAAAGGATCATTATGTTGATACACTTAATGAGCTCCAGGAGATTTTTTATTATCTTAGAAATGAATCAGAAGATAAGGCGGAGGACATAAAACTTATTATGAAGATGAACGATTATTTTAATGGATCCTGCGCAGGATCTGTAGAGCTATTAAGAAGTAAAATGGAAGAACTTGCAGAGAATTTCAAAAAGGACATGATGTGTCTTGATTCTTTATTGGAAGGTGATGAATCAGCGTGGGATTAGATAACACACAAGATTGTTCTCGCTCAGTTTCCAATATTATTATCGATCGATCTCGATTAAAACGAAATAACTATATACTGTCTCTTCTGCAGGAAGGTCAGCGGGTGGGAGCGATTACCAGTAAGAAGGCTTATCAGATACAGGGTGAGATTATGCAGGTTCTGCAACAATTGATACGAAAGTATACTCAAGGGAAAAGTACGTCGGTGACATCGGAAACTGCGGAAGATATCATGGTATCTCTGATATACGCTATGGATGTATATGTCCTTCATTTTAACAACCCTGAAGAAGCTATTGTTCACTTAAATTTTGAGAGCATAAAGGATATACATGCTAAAGGTGTTGAATTACTTCGCCAATACTATGAGGACGCAAAGCAACTGTATCAAGAAATGAAAAAGATAAGATTAGCTGTGCCAGTGGATGCCTATAATATGACCATTGATGAATCATTACCTGTATTTATGAAACAGTATAATATTATTTTTGGGGCGCAAAATACAATGGCTAGTATTGACTATCCTTTAGCCATTGATGATATGCGACTTCAGGGTGTTATTTATATTAAACAATATTTAGAACGACTACGAATAGAGACAAAGTTCTGCCAATTTTTTAGTCATCAGGATTTAATGTATGTCTTAACGAATTTTGGGAAGATATACCACTTTAATTATCACGTAGAGCTATTTAACATATTTGAATTAATGGTAAACAATGCTGTTTTTTCACTTCTAGCTGGTAAGAAAGCCAGTCAAGTTAGAATCTCTGAAACTCAATATAAACAGTTAAACCGCATGTTAATAGCCTGTTGTGTAGATCAAAGATCTAAGTTGATTCATGAATCGATCGATCAGTTACAAAAAGAGCTACAAACGGATCAAGCACTTACCCATTATATTGATCTGTACCGTAATGAATTGGTTCAAAGGGTAAATAACGCAGCTAAAATCGGTAGTTTCGAGATAATGATTATTAGAGAAATCGAAGAGCACAAAAAACCAATGGTCTTAATGTTGAATGAGAATAATCGAATGAGTGATATTCAAATGCGGAATTTAGTAGATCGCATCACTGGAAGTGACAACACAGAAAAAAAAGTACAACTAATTCGAAGGTATTTTGTTTCACTGCATGATTACCTAGATTTACTAAATTTAGGATGTCTGTTTGCTGATGAATATGATGCGCTTTTTGATACCTTAGGTGATGTCGAACTAGCTATTTTAGCCAAAATCGTATTTTACGAGAAATTACGGGGGGATATTCGAGGTTTTCGATTCGTTGTTGCTGACGGTGTTGAAGCAGAGAGCGAGTGGGAAATGCATTATATTGGATTTATGCAGCAGTTGGATGGTGAGCGGATCGAAGCTGTTGAGCATCTTATCTACGATATTGATTATGAAGATCTATCATTTTATTGAGTAAAACCTATAGAATGAGGATGATTGTATAGACAGATACATCTAATCTTATTTTTGGAAGTTAATCTATATCAGTTATTCTCTTTATTTAAAACAGCTTGGCTATCATTAAATTTAATCTTTATGTATAAAATATATATTTCATAAAGTGTACATTCAATCAGTGGGGGTTTTATTTATCCCCCACTAATTGGTAGCACCAAAAGTGGATGACTCAAAGGCCTTTGAACCCATCAGACATTTCCTTGCAGTCGATCCCTCACTTACCAATAGTTTGAAGACGAGGTATTATTGCCAATTATCTATGAGGTAACATATTTCATGTTGAAAAGAATAATGAGACATTTTTGCAATTTATTTTTTCAATAGTCATGGTAATAGATTGTCATAAGTTAATGCTGGGGACAACATACTATTTTTGTAAGCATAGCATTAAGTGCGCAATGTTTAACAAAGCAACTAACAAACAAGTATGAGCGTTTTCATAAGGACTTGATGATATTGTGTAAATGGCAATATTTTTCTATATTTAAAAGTACATCTATAGATTTGGAAGAAGCGAAATCAAATGATATTCGTATAGGCTAGACATTTTAAGTTCTGTAATTTGGCTAAATGAAGGGAAAAGAAATAAGATTATATTTTTAGCAAATTAGAAGAAATCTGTAGTCATCATCTGCGTTAAACTGAAGAAAACAAAAAAGGGAGCAGATTATATGAAAAAAACGCAAAAGGATTTGCAACTACCACCTATTGTTTCACGAGATGAATGGCTTATCGCTCGTAAGGAATTGCTGGCAAAGGAGAAGGAGTTCACTATAGCGCGGGATGGACTGAATGCTATGCGTCGCCAACTCCCAATGGTAGAGATTAATAAGGATTATGTCTTTGATAGCCCGCATGGTAAAACAAGTCTGCTTGATCTGTTTGAAGGACGTCCGCAACTGATTGTGCAGCACTTCATGTTCGACCCTGATTGGGAGGCAGGTTGTCCTGCTTGCTCTCTCGCTACGGACAACGTCGGTCATCTGTCTCACCTACATGCACGAAACACGTCACTGGCTATGATATCCCGTGCTCCACTCTCAAAGATCCAACATTATAAGAAGCGTATGGGGTGGGACATTCCTTGGTACTCATCCTTTAATAGTGACTTTAATTATGATTTCCATGCTACATTAGACGAATCTGTGACTCCAATTGAATACAACTATTTGACTAAAGAAGAGCTTATGGAAAAGGGCGTACCCCTCGATTCTGAACAGTCCATGGAAGTTCCTGGTTTCAGTTCCTTTCTTCGCAATGGTGATAGAATTTTTCACACGTATACCACTTATGCCCGTGGAACTGACATATTAATTGGAACCTTCAACTACCTCGATTTAACAGCTCTTGGTAGGCAAGAGGATTGGGAAGAGCCATCTGGACGCAGTGATGGCAATGGGAAGACATGGCTTCGTCGTCATGACGAATATGAACACTCTTTGGAAATGAATGCTTGTTGTCCTTCAAAAAAGAAAGATCTATAATCCATGTAGTTCATCTATGTATATGAATAGTAGTTAACAGAGGAAGCGATAGATTTGGCTTGATAAGAGAGGTAGCTTGTTTTGCCTCAACGCAACGGGTTATGAGAAAAACAGAAACATCGGAGTTAAAATATATGATGGCCCAATAGATCACGTGTGATATATACGTATTTATCTCAAATGTTTTTAGATTACGGATGTCTCCGTTTTTGCACATTAGCTATAGGTAAGCAAAATGCTGTAATAATAAAATATGTAGAACACCTAAGCGACTTTTGAAGGAGTTACTCTACCAAAATGTCGCTTTTTTGGTGTGTCTAAATTTTGGAGTAGGGAGAGTGAAATTATAACATTATATACGCATATCAATTTACGGAGATACAAACAAAGTAAAGGGCTGGGTATGCAGAGAATCATTACCCAAATTTAGATGTGCAGTTAGATAAAGAGGAAATTCAAATATCCGTTTTATCTGTGCTTTTGAATAAAGCTATATAACTAGGACTAAAAATAAAATAGAAAATTTATTGCTAAATGTCATCATAGCCACTGTTTGTAATCCTCTACTGACGAATGTCTCACCTTATATTACAAAAGCAGGAGGATTTTTATGATTGGTTTTGATCGTTTATGATTGACTATGACTGAAAATGATTGTATTATTTATGTAAGCGATTAATTCATGAATAGAGGGATACTTATAATGTTAACGATCGAACGTCAAGAGCTAATCATTGGACTGTTGAAAGCGAAAGAGATCGTGTCTGTTCGTCAGATTTGCGAGTCAACAGGGGCATCTGAATCAACCATACGTCGTGATCTAACTGAATTAGAAAATAAACAATTGATCAAAAGGGTGCACGGCGGTGCTTCTCTGTTAAAGAAGAAGCTAGAAGAACCAACACTTTTAGAAAAGACAGCACAATTTCAAATAGAAAAAGAGGCGATCGCGAGTAAAGCTGCCACTTTTATTGAGGATGGAGATTCTATTTACCTAGATGCAGGCACCTCCACCATGCAAATGATTCCTTTGCTACAAGGTAAGTCAGTTGTCGTTGTCACAAACGGAATCCCACATGTACAGCTCCTTATTGAGTATGGAATCGAAACATATGTCATTTCAGGAAAGGCAAAAAAAGGGACGGCTGCCTTGATTGGAACAAAAGCGGTTGATGCCATCAAGGAATTTCGTTTTGACAAATGCTTTCTCGGTATAAATGGTATTCATGCAAGTCAAGGATTCACCACACCAGATCCTGAGGAAGCAAATGTTAAACAAGCCGCAATCAAGCAATCACAAGCAAGCTTTATATTAGCAGATCCAACAAAATTCGGAGAAGTATCCTTTGCAAGTGTAGCAAATATTGAAAACGCCACTATCATCACAACAGATGGGATATCAACAGAACAACATGAAAAGATTGCAAAATTAACAACTTTAGAGGTGGTGTCACAATGATTTATACCATAACCTTGAACCCTGCCGTTGACTATGTTGTAAAACTTGAATTAGTGGAGCAAGGAACAATTAATAGAAGTCAGGATGATTACAAAGAAGCAGGCGGAAAAGGTATTAACGTATCCCGTGTATTAAATCGCTTAGGAACAACAAGCACGGCTTTGGGCTTTGTTGGCGGTTTTACTGGAAAATTCATTACAGATTATTTGGAAGAAGTTGACATCGCCCATGATTTTGTCTCCTTACAAGAAGACACAAGAATTAATATAAAGCTAAAAGCTGGTAATGAAGAGACAGAGATAAACGGAAAATCACCTACCATCACAGAAAAAAACTACAACTCGTTTGTAAACAAGCTACGAGGCTTAACAACCGAAGATATTGTTGTGCTAGCAGGTAGCTTGCCAACCTTTCTTCCTGATGATACCTACCATTCCATCATAACAATGCTGAACGCACAAGGTGTTTCGGTCATTTTAGATACAAGTGGATTGGCTTTAGAGCAAGCTATCAAAGCAAGCCCAGCATTTATTAAGCCGAATAACTATGAACTTGCAGAGCTATTTTCAGAAAAAGCGGAAACAGATCAGGACATTGTTAGACTTGCGAAGAGATTACATGAAGAAAACCGAATTGATCATGTATTCGTATCAATGGCAAAAGAAGGGGCTATTTATGTAGGGGAAGCTGGAACCTTTAAGCTAAGTGCTCCAAAAGGACAAGCCATTCACTCTGTTGGTGCAGGGGACTCATCTGTAGCAGGCTTCCTTTATAAATGGCAGCAAACCACTAATGCTGTTGAAGCGGCTAGATACGCTGTTGCTTCAGGAAGTGCCACGGCATTTTCTAAGACATTGTGTACAAAGGATGAGGTCGAGAAACTATTAGCCGAGGTTCATGTAACAGCAATATAGAAAGAAACATCATCGAGAAGGGATGAGGTCTATGAATATCACAGAATTATTAAAGCAAGATATTATGATTTTGGAAGTGAAAGCAAACTCAAAAGAGGATGTTATTCAAGCAATGGCTGATCGCTTAGGTCAAGCAGGAAGACTGAATGACAAAGAAGCATATATCGAAGCAATATGGAATAGAGAAAAACAAAGTAGTACAGGGATTGGAGAGGGTGTTGCGATACCTCATGCCAAAACGAGTGCCGTGAAGACACCCGCTATTGCCTTTGCTCGTTCGAGAGCAGGAGTAGAATTTGATTCATTAGATGCTCAGCCTGCCCACTTATTCTTTATGATTGCGGCAAGTGAAGGAGCAAATAATGATCATCTGCAAACATTATCCAGATTATCCACTTTATTAATGGATGAAGATTTCCGTAAAAGGTTAATGGAAGTGGAAACGGAGGAACAAATCATCAACATTATTGATGCGAAGGAAAAAGAAAAGCTAGGGAAAGAAGAAGAGGCTACTTCAACAAGCGGTCCTGAAATCCTTGCTGTAACGGGGTGTCCAACAGGAATTGCTCATACGTTTATGGCAGCAGATGCTTTAAAGGATAAAGCGGAAGAGCTTGGCGTTTCGATAAAGGTGGAAACGAATGGCTCTGATGGTGTGCAAAATCGTTTAACAGAAGAAGATATTGCAAATGCGAAAGCAATTATCGTTGCCGCAGATACAAAGGTAGAATTGGAGCGTTTCGCCGGTAAGCAAGTGTTACAACGAGGAGTAACGGACGGTATCCGTAAACCGGAAGAATTAATTAACATGGCACGGAAAGGTGATGCACCTGTCTATCAAGGTGATAGAAATAACTCCAGTACTAGCTCTGGCGGAACAGGAAAAGGCTTCTATAAACATTTAATGAATGGTGTATCCAACATGCTTCCATTCGTTGTTGGTGGAGGGGTATTAATCGCTATTTCCTTCTTTTTTGGTATTCATTCTGCGGAACCAGACCACGCTACGTATAACGAGTTTGCCGCTGCATTAAAAGCAATAGGTGGCGATTATGCCTTTGGATTAATGGTAGCAGTACTAGCAGGTTTTATTGGAATGAGTATTGCAGATAGACCAGGTTTTGCCCCAGCTATGATTGGTGGTTTCATGGCCTCCATGGGTGGTGCAGGTTTTCTTGGTGGCTTAATTGCCGGTTTCTTAGGTGGTTATGTGGTTGTTCTAGTGAAGAAGCTGCTTGCGGGTTTACCGAAATCCTTTGATGGTATAAAAACGATTCTGTTTTATCCTGTTATCAGTGTTTTTGTTACAGGCTTACTCATGTATTTCGTTATCATTGAGCCAATTGCTTGGATTATGTCTGGGTTAGAAGGCTGGCTAGGAAGTATGTCCGGTGTGAACGCCATGCTATTAGGGCTTATTCTCGGTGGTATGATGGCCGTTGATATGGGAGGCCCTATTAACAAAACAGCTTTTACATTTGGAATCGCCATGATTGAAGCAGGAAACTTCGGCCCACATGCTGCAGTAATGGCTGGAGGTATGGTTCCTCCTCTAGCGTTAGCACTTGCGACAACCTTCTTCCGCAATAAATTCACACAGGAAGAACGAGATGCAGGGAAAACAAACTATGCCCTAGGTGCTTTCTTTATTACAGAAGGTGCAATTCCTTTCGCTGCGGCAGATCCAGGAAGAGTGATTCCTTCCCTTGTGGTAGGATCCTCGATCGCAGGTGGTTTAGCTTTACTGTTTGGGGTCGGTCTACCAGCACCTCATGGTGGTATATTCGTTATTCCGACAGTAGAAGGTAGCTGGCTACTGTATCTTGTAGCAATTGCAATAGGATCTATTGTCTCAGCATTAATGATTGGATTATGGAAAAAACCTTTGAATAAAAGTTAGGGAAGAAGCTGAGACATAGCCAAATTAAGCATCTCAAAACGATAAATTCTATTAAATAGTTATCTAGCTTTAAAGCGTTGGGTAACCCACTTTTCATCTAAACACGATCCAGAATTATAAACTTCCTTCTGTCAAAATAGACAGCGGAAATAAAAATTGTGCTTAGGCGGCCTTTACTCTTTATTCCAAGGGGTTTAAGGCCGTTTATTTGTTATACTATAATTGACAACATACCTACAAGGGTATAATATAAGTTTAATAGATGATAATTACTCATTGAAACATGGGAACGATTGAATGATAGCGATCATTGGAGAATTAGAATAAAACGTATTGTAGGAAAGTTAAGAAGAATTTTAAGGAAATAAAGGCTGCAAATCAGTTATTAAGCAATTATTGCATCAAGAAATTCCCCCTTTTGATGGTTTCATTATTATCTCCAATGTAGTTGAATGTGTTTAAGATGCTGACAAACTGGTAAAAGCACTGGAACCTTAGAAAAAAATCTCTAAAAGGCAGATAAACTACTGGTATTATCCCTCTTGGGTAGACATGAAAAAAGAGCGAATAGTATTATATTCTTAATAGTCTTTCTGGAGTGAGTAGTTCCCGTGCTACATAATTAGTTAAAATCCTTAAAGTGATCGATATGATTGAAGAAGACGTCTTATAATTTTTTTTGATAAAATAATACCCCATATAGTATTACAAGAATTTCTCAGTTCCGTACTTTAATAGATAAGGAGTGGTATTATGGCAAAGAAAATTTTAATAGTAGGAGGAGTAGCTGGAGGAGCCTCAGTTGCTGCAAGACTAAGACGATTAGACGAGAGTGCAGAAATTATTATGTTTGAGAAAGGTCCACATATATCCTTTTCTAACTGTTCTTTACCTTATTATATAAGTGGCATTATTGAAGATAGCGAATCATTGGTATTATCAAGTCCAAAAACCTTTAAAGACCGCTATAATATCGAAGCAAGAGTTAATAATGAAGTCGTCGAGATTAAGCGTGATAAGAAATTGATTATAGTCAAAGATACAACAACTGATCACACCTACGAAGAACATTATGATAAGCTTGTTCTTTCTCCAGGTGCAGCACCTATTCGGCCAAATACAATAGAGGGAAGTAACCAGTTGAACGTATTTACGGTTCGAAATGTAGTAGATATCCAACGGCTTAATGCTTATGTGAAAGAAAATGATCTAAAAGATGTTGCCGTAATAGGTGGGGGTTTTATTGGAGTTGAAATAGCAGAAAATCTTCATTTAGCTGGTATCCATGTTTCCGTAATAGAATTTGCTAATCAAATCATGACACCATATGACTATGATATGGCACAAATCCTTCACAAGGAAATGGTGGATCATGGTATAAATTTAATAGTCAATGATGGATTAGCTAAAATTGGTAATAATTTTATCGAAACGCAATCTGGTAAACAAATCGATGCACAAGCAGTGGTATTAGCAATTGGCGTAAGGCCAGAAACAAAACTAGCGGAAAATGCTGGTCTTGCAATTGGTGAAACTGGTGCTATAAAAGTAGACCATAATTATTTAACAAGTGATACAAATATTTATGCAGTTGGAGATGCTATTGAAGTGTATCATCGATTATTGCATAAACCAACACGTCTTGCTTTAGCAGGACCTGCCCAAAAACAAGCAAGAGCTGTAGCAGATCATATTTGCGGTATAATAAATCGAAACTTAGGTGTGATAGGATCGTCCTCCATTCATTTGTTTGATCTAAATGCAGCAGCAACGGGATTAAACGTAAGAACAGCAGAAGATGCTGGGTTTAGCTATGATTCTGTTTATATCATGCCAGGTGACAAAGTAGATTTAATGCCCAACAGCAATGTTATGCACTTTAAGCTAGTATATGAAACACCAACAGGCAAAATTCTTGGGGCGCAAGCGATTGGTAAAGGGAACGTTGATAAACGAATCGATGTTATTGCAACGATGATTACTTTAAATGGAACATTAGATGATCTAAAAGATCTAGAATTGACTTATTCTCCAATGTTAGGCACAGCTAAGGATGTTGTAAATCATGCGGCACTAGTGGCACTAAATCAATTAAATGGAAAATATCGTGAAGTAAAAGTCTCTCAAGTTCGCGAACTAGTGGAGAATAGTGCATTCATTATTGATGCTCGTGAAAAAAATGAATATAATGCTGGCCATTTAAAAAATGCGATCAATATTCCATTAAGTGAATTTAGAAATAGGCTTGATGAAATTCCACAAGATAAACCAGTTTATGTTCATTGTCGCTCAGGTCAACGTAGTTATAACATGGTAATGGCCTTACAAAACTTTGGTTTTACTAACGTATTTAATATATCCGGCTCCTATCTTGGTATTAATTTATATGAATATTTTAATGATCTCGTAACAGGCAGAGAGAAAATCGTAACAAAATATAACTTTAAATAAACGTAATTTGTTGACATGGTGTTATTTTCCCATTCTCTTGAAAAGATTCGTTGGTCTATTTTCGTATAAATTTAGTAAATATTAAATACGATAAAATAATGAATGTCGATATATTCTATAAAGCAGATTCTTAACTACTTAGCTTCCTCATGGAGGCTTTTTTATTTACTAGTCTGAAAAGATGATCTGTCATTATACTCCATATTATATTATCAGTTGCAAAAATGTTAATTTTCTGATTATAAAGAGGTTTATACACTTTTAAAAAGAAATATATAAACGTACGAAAAAAATACATTATAAAGGAGATCATTTATGTTTACAAAAAAACTAGTAACTGGTTATGTTATTTCAGTGGATGGTAACTATCTTGTTGTTGCAAATACCACTACAAAAGAAGAAGCACTTTCGTATCAAGGTGATTGGTGGGAATTGGCTTCTCAAAATAAAATTTTAAGAGTTCCTATTTATGCTGGGGATCATTATCAACTAGGTGAAAAACTAAATGTTCTCTCAGCAGGTTGGACTTTCTCCATTCTATCAATTGCTGTCAGGAAGCCGATTTCTATTCAAATCGGCTTCTAATAATTAGTGCGACACAGACTCTGACATGTGTCAAGTTGTATACCGTACATACTATTTGTCATATATTTAAACGCATATTTTTTCTGTAAATGGAAGGTGAGATATAGTGTTAACTGAATTACAAAAAAAGTTTTTCTCAAAATTACAAATTACACCAAAAGAAAATGTGAAATTTGAAGATTTACATACCATTATTTTACAAATAGTAAATTTATTTCCTTATGAATACAGAAAAAGGAACGCATGTATTAGAAATGAAAAAAGGGAAGAATGGGGAAACCTCGCATTTTCTCGATTCAGACCTTACTGACACCTGGTCTATTGGTTATGCTTTTTATTTAAACGCGATTAATGACAAAAAAGTGAATTATATACAAAATATGGTAATATAGCATCCTGAATCGCCAGTAAATAAGGGGAGTATTATTTGCAAATTAATTGATCACGGTCATATTGCACTTACTAAGCAAAGTTTTACAGAAATCTTGCATGGAAAGAAATCTAAAAAGAAATAACAGAGCAACAATATCATCAAATACTTAAAAATAAATTTAATATTTTGTTAGACACGTAATTTTTGATACAAGAAAGATGCCAATTGTACAGTTTACGATATGCAGAGGAGCAAATACAATTAGTAAATCGAAGATCTACGGCCGTAAATAAAGGATGTGCAATAGGAAATATATTAAAGAAAAAAGATGTTCAAATAGATTATGTGTGACAATTTGAAGTACGGAATTATACATGAACGACTTGCATGAGCAAACTCCAATTGTAATGAAAGAGAAGTTTCTTTTTTATATTTAGTTCATTTGAAAATTCTAGTTTACATAATATATATTATAGGAAGTCAAAGATAAAATTTATTTTCCATCTCATAAACTAAGTATTGTTAAGATAGTGAGATATTAAATAAAATCGCTATGAGATCCAATAGCGATTTTATTCAGTTTCTAACTCAATTTAATTTAGATGGATCAATTTGTTTTAATGGCTGTTTTGCTGGCCCATCGATCACTTCTCCTGAATAGGAAAATCTGGAACCATGGCAAGGACAATCCCACGTGCGCTCAGCAGAATTCCATTCAACCTCACAGCCTAAATGCGTGCATGTTGTATCAACAGCATGCAAATTATTTTCAGTATCTTTATATACACCCGTACGATTTCCATTAATTCGTGTTACAGTTGCTTGGTCTCTAGCCAATTCAATCGAATTATTTCTAGTATTATCAAGCTTTCCCTGAATCATATGCTTTGCTACATCTGCATTCATTTGTGCGAATTTTCGAATGGATGGATCTGCTTTAAACCTTAACGGTGTAAATAATTCGTGATATGGACTTGACTGCTTCAAGATGTAATCGCTAATTATTTTTGCAGCAACCGTACCATTAGTCATCCCCCACTTACGAAATCCGGTTGCAACAAAAACCGCGTCTTCTGATTTTTTAATAGGCCCTATATAAGGAACTTTGTCTAAGGTAGTTATATCCTGTGCCGACCATCGATATTTTATCTGATCCACATGAAAATATTCGTTAGCAAACGTTTGCAATGCTTTAAAATGACTACGTGTTGATTTTCCTTGTCCAGTTTTATGATTTTCGCCACTAATTAGCCATAGGTCTTCCCCATTCCACTTGGTTGATCGTACCGATCTTGTTGGTGACTCCGCATTAATATACATCCCACCTGGAAACGGTTTATTTGATTGTATAGCCAGTATATAAGCTCGTTCCGTATACATTCTAGCAAAATAAAAGCTATTTCGGTCATAAAAAGGGAAATGAGATGCACAAATAACCTGTTTACACTTGATCCGATGTCCCCTTTTAGTCACGATAGATGGATATTTATTATATTCAACATCGATAGCTGTCGTATGTTCATAAAATTGTACGCCAAGCTCCTTACACGCATGAACCATCTTATTTAAATATTTTAATGGATGAAATTGCGCCTGATTTTTCATTTGCAGAACAGACTTAATTGGAATGTCTAGTGGCATTTCCTTTGACCATTCATGTTCGATATTTAACTGGTCATACGCCTGCTTTTCTTTCTCTAAATCCAACTTCCATTGATCAGAATTTGTATATATATAAGCATCTTCTTTTTTGTAATCACAATCAATATCCAGCTGTTTTATCGTATCTTCAATAAATTGTTTAGCCTCCATCATAGCTTTATAATACAATTTAGCCTTATCAAAACCAAAATGCTTGATTAATTCATCATAAATTAATCCGTGTTGAGCAGTAATTTTAGCAGTAGTATGACCAGTTGTGCCATTTACGATTACATCTGCATCAATTAGTGTTACGTTGATGTTTTGCTTTGCTAAAATATATGCAGCAGTAATTCCGGTAATGCCGCCACCAACAATTCCAACATCTGTATGTACAGATGATTCTAACGTTGGAAAGCTCGGTAATGATGTTTCTCTCCAAAACGAATGTGATTCAGGAGGCATCTGTGTTTTCGTCAATATTCCCACTCCTATTGCTTAGTTATCTATAGTATTAACCTACCTACTCCTTTTTATTTAACTCTATTCAGTTAATGATGATATAATTAAGTGTATAATTTTCATGTAAGGATAAATGTTACGTGAGGTGATGATATTGAGGACACATGCTATCATAAGTGGACGAGTACAAGGAGTGGGTTTTCGATATACCGCTAAACAAAAAGCTGATGAATTAGGAATAACTGGTTGGATAAGGAATAATGAGGATGGTACGGTCGAATTAGATGCTGAAGGTGACCCGGATCAAGTAGATCAGTTTATTCAAGCATTAAAAAACGGATTAACACCTGTTATTCGCGTTGAGCAGATTGATCAGACGTCAACGCATAAAAATTATGGTTATAGAAACTTTTCTATTAAAAGCTAATATAGATAATCCATTTAGCAAATAATGGATACTATAACGTTTACCTGACAAGCAATTACCGTTAAAAGGGGGATTAACAGATGAAGACCCGTTCTAAAAAAACGCTTAGGACATGTAGCAATGGCCATACATACTATAAAAGCTCAGATTGTCCTAGCTGTCCTATTTGCGAGGCAGAACGAGCACCACGTACAGGATTTCTATCACGTCTTGTAGCACCAGCAAGGAGAGCACTTGAAAATGAACACATTACTACACTAGAAACACTTTCTGATTATACGGAGCGCGAAATTCTAAAGCTACATGGCATAGGTCCAAGCAGTATACCTATACTTAAACGTGCATTAGAGGAAGCAGGCTTGTATTTCAAGGATTCATGATATGTCAATTGAAAACAAGCCGTCCTACAAATACATAGGATACGGCTTGTTCATTATTGTTCTTCAAAAAACTTACGATTTAATGCAATATATTCATTTTCTTCTTCTGGTACTTCATCTTCCATGTAAATGGCCTCAACAGGACAAACAGCTTCACAAGCTCCACAATCAATGCAAATATCTGGATCGATAAAGAACATGTCTTTTCCCTCTTCTATACAATCAACAGGACAAACTTCTACGCATTCTCCTGCTTTTTCATCTTTACAAGGTGATGTAATAATAAATGCCAAGTTTCTCTCCTCCTTCTTCCGATCAGTAAACTCATTACAAAATAGCTTATGATATAATTGTTATTATAACGCATATAAGTTGAAAAATAAAAGTAATATTGTTGAATTTCCTATGGATTATTCCATCATTCTACACATTTTTCACTAATATAAACATAGGATTTAGTATTCGTTCTATTAGGGAGAGAATACAATGGAAATTACTGTTCGCCAAGGGGATACTTTATGGTATTACAGCCAGCTTTTTGGTATTCCGTTACCACTAGTCGAAGATTCAAATCGTGGGGTAAATGCAAACCAACTCCAACCCGGCATGCAAGTATTGCTACCAGGATACCGTACGATCACTTACTCTATTCAGCCAAATGATTCATTATGGACAATAGCAATAACCAATAATATACCTGTAGATAGTATTGCTTTATTGAACCCAACGATCCAACCGATGAATTTACAGATCGGAAAAACCATTCTACTTCCAGAGAAAGTTAGATCCGCGATTATTACAGATTTAAACAAGTATACGTATGAAAAGTTTCAACAGGATTTACATAACTTACAAGCTATTTATCCGTTTATGTTTCAACAATCCATTGGGAAGTCTGTAATGGGAAAGGAAATTGTAGAGTTGCAAATTGGAAGAGGTTCAAACGACGTTCATTTAAACGGCTCCTTCCATGGAAATGAATGGATAACTACTTCTGTTATTATGAAATTCATTAATGAGTATGCACTATCGCTAACCAATCACAATCCCATTCGTGGCAGGTTCACTCTACCTTTATACCAAACGACTCAACTATCCGTAGTGCCAATGGTAAATCCTGATGGAGTTAATCTCGTTATTAATGGAGCAAAAGCTGCAGGAGATTATGAAACAAAAGTATTAGAAATGAATCATCAAAACACTAATTTTTCAAATTGGAAAGCAAATATTAAAGGAGTGGATTTAAACAAACAATATCCTGCACGTTGGGAAACAGAAGTAGAGAGAAAACCAACTTCACCTCAACCACGAGATTTCCCAGGTTATGAACCCATGACTGAGCCGGAAGCAATAACAATGGCAGATTTGGCCAATGAAAGGAATTTCTCCATTGTCAATGCTTTACATACACAAGGTGAAGAAATTTATTGGGGGTTTGAAGGACTTGAACCTCCTGAATCTGAACAAATTGTTAATGAGTATGCACGTGTCAGTGGATACCTTCCTGTGCAATATATTGACAGTTATGCAGGCTATAGGGATTGGTTTATCCAAGAATTCAGAAAGCCTGGTTTCACAATTGAATTAGGTACGGGTGTTAATCCATTGCCGTTTGAACAATTCCCTGAGATATACGAGGAGACATTAGGAATTTTATTAGCAAACCTTTACCTATAAATCTGATTTCCAATCCACTTGTACTGGTCGGACTATTTGTCTTCCTAATTGCAATGTGTAAACATCAGGATTTTGCATTGCTTTCCATGTATCAAAACCAAAAGCTTGATCATATCGGTGAAGTAATAGAGAAAGTAGATTTCCATGACTAACAATAACAATATTACGAAAAGTTGTCGAATTCATCTGATCAATCACTTCATGCGCACGCTCAATTGCATCATTGGAGGACTCTCCACCAGGTAGTGAAAAATCCAACTCTTGAAACGAATGTTCCAGTACATCTAGCCAATCGTCTATTGGATCTTCACTTAATATTCGTTCTTTTAACCGCTCGTCAACATGTATTGTAAGTTGAGCTTTATTTGCAAAGGGCTTAATACTATCGACTGCTCGTAGATAAGGGCTAGAAATAATATGATCAATTTCCTCATCTAAATTCGAAAAGAATTCAGCTAGCTGATTTGCTTGTTGTAAACCATTCGTTGTTAATGGAGAGTCTCTATGTTGACCATGAGCTGAACAATGTCGCACCAAATAAATCTTTTTTTCTGTTAAATTTGCTTGTTCCATTCATTACCCTCCATTTAAAACAGAATAGTATGATAACACCAATTATCTTTAGTATACCATTTTTTATGAAATATTAGTATTCATGTATAAAAATAACAGGGAAATTCCCCTGTTATTTTACCTCTTCAAAGTATTCTTTTCTAAATCCAGCAATTCGTTCACTGTTGTCAATGATAAAGTAGAATTCATCCGTCTCATTCTTTACATCATATACTTTTCCTGGTGTGAGCTTATTGTCCACAATAAATTTCTTTGCATCAGCATGTACGCATTTTAGTCGTTTGATTGTCTCTCGTTCTTCCCAATTTAGATGAATCATAATCGTTACTCCCCTTTTTGAGTTTACATAATATTTATATTGTCAACTTGTCGTTTACTCGAACAAACGTAGATATTCCTCATACCCTTCTTCCCTTAGCCTGTCCTTAGGTATAAATCGCATGGCTGCGGAATTTATACAATATCGAAGTCCGCCTTTATCCTTTGGACCATCCTCAAATACATGACCTAAATGGGAATCCGCGGTTTTACTTCTTACTTCCGTTCTTACCATTCCATGCGTCGAATCTATTTCCTTTTTCAACTGATACAAATCAATGGGCTTGGTAAAGCTTGGCCAACCACATCCCGCATCATATTGATCCGTAGAAGAAAACAGGGGTTCCCCAGAAACAATATCTACATAAATCCCTTCCTCTTCATTATTCCAGTATTCATTTTGAAATGGTCTCTCTGTTCCATTTTCCTGTGTTACATGGAATTGAATGGATGTTAATTGTTTTTTTAACTTACTTTTATCAAGTTTATTTCGCCAGTTTTTCTTTATGAAATCCTCCCTACCCGATCCTTTTTTATACAATCTATAATGAAAGGATTGCTTTTTATAATAATCTTGATGCTTTTCCTCAGCTGGATAAAATGGCTTTGCAGGAAGTATTTTGGTGACGATTGGCTTTGAAAATCTTCCGCTATTTTCTAATTCTTGTTTAGATGCTTCGGCTATCTGCTTTTGCTCATCAGTATGATAGAATATAGCAGTTTGATATGATTCTCCACGATCATGAAACTGACCATATGGATCTGTAGGGTCGATTTGTTGCCAGAATGTTTCAACTAACTTTTTATATGGCATTATAGATGAATCGAACTCAATTTGTACAGCCTCCACATGGCCAGTTGTATTGGAGCAAACCTGTTCATAAGTAGGATTTTCTACGGTGCCACCAGTATAACCCGATGTTACGCTGATAATACCAGGACGTTCATCGAATGGCTCGACCATGCACCAAAAGCAACCCCCAGCGAAAGTCGCAAACTCTTTCGTTGTATTACGCACATATATCATTCCCTTTTCAGCATTTTCTTCTATTTTTCCTTTTATAGAAGAAAAAATCAAGCTGGGAGCCTTAAAAATTAAATAAACAGCTTCGGAACAGACTGACCAGGCTGTGAATTTCGCTCGGAAACGCGATCCGTTGATGTCAGTTGTAATGCATCTTCTGACAGTTCTGCACTACTTTCGATAAGGGAATCCTCTTCGGTAGACTGTTCATCAGAATCATTTTGATTACCATCTCCACTTTCCATTGAATTGAATGCTTTCATCATTCTATACATAGCAGGTAAATTTTTCACCATAGGCCCATATTCTTGCACGATCGGTGCAGCACTTTGCACCATTTTTAAAACTTGTTGAACATTATTTAATGTTCCAGACAGACCACCTACCCCATTGCTTAAAAATCCAGCACCTGTTCCAGCAGCAGATTGCGGTCGTAAAAAGCTAAGCAGATTTCGTAAATTGCCTCCTCCAGCTTGTTGAGCTCCAGGTATGGATGCCCCTGGAAACCCCCTTCCTGGAAAAGCTCTCGGAAATTGATTACCGTACATCATATTTCCTGGATTTACTTGCTGCATATTAAACGGAAAATTACCTGGCTGATTAGATGGAAATACCATATCATTACCCCCTATACCTAACTAAATCATTTATAGTATTGTACGTAAACCCAGAAAAAAGGTGTAGGCGGTAGTTCTTATAGAACTGTATATCATACATATGAGTGAAATATTTCCCGGGCAACCGCACAAACTAACATGTTTCCCTAAATCCAGTGCCATTTTTGCCGAATTCTGGTTTATTTACTGAAATAATAAATATTAAACAAACGTTTGATTAAAATACCGAACTGGAGGAAAATCATACAGTTCCATGCTAGTATTAGCGTAAATAGGAGGAAGCTAGAAAACCACATACGCTTATCATTATATTATCTAACAACGAAAAAGCTTTAGTTATTCCTTATATATAGATGAATATCGCACTCAATCCAGCCAATCAGCTACACAGTATAAACTCTAACTTTTGGGGTAACCACCTAATTATTTTAAAATAATTATCTTTCGTTTATTAACAGTTTAGGAAATTATAAAATCAGCTCATTAGTTTACTTTTTTATCAGAGTATAACTGATGCTGTTTAACTTTTTTATCACTTCTATTAGAAGGAAAGCGAAGCCCCATTGCGATTGCAGCGCCAATACAACCGAATAGACATCCAAAAAATAAGTATAAAGTTGGTTGGGAGTCCCCGATTATTACGGAGGCAATCCCTCCGATAGCAGGAAAAAGAGCTACCATGTAGCTGCTTAAGGACGCTCCGATTCGTTCTACAAGTTTAAGGTAGAACATCCATGCAACAAAGGACGCAAAAACTGTTAACCATACCAATGCACCAAGATAAGAAATTGATGTTGGGAGGTAGAAATCCTGACCTTGGAAAGTACAAATAATAAATAATAGGAGTGCTGCTACTACTCCACCGAAACTATTTGAGTAGACAGGATTAATTCCTCGGTTGGCATTTCGTGCTGAACTTGCATCACCTACCGATGTTAATAAGGTACCGAGTAATGCGACACCTACCCCTTTTAATTGAGCAAGATTAAATTGCTCGGATAAAAGAGGATAAATAACAATACATACTGCAATCATACCAATTATTCCACCTATAAGTATTCTAAGGTGTAACCTCTCCCCTAGAAATACGCGCAATGCAATAGGAGTCAATATAGCTTTCATAGAAAACATAAGAGTCACCAGCGCTGCAGAACTCCAGATTGTGCCATAATATAATAAAAGATAACTCAAAGCAAAGTTACAAGCCCCAAATATAATAATGGGTAAAGTATCCCTGCGTGAAGGTCGGCCAGATGGCCGATACAAACAAGCCAGGATAACAAATAACAACGCAGCCCCTGCAATACGGTAGGTTAATGACACTTCAAGACTGATAGGTGTACCTTGAATTTTAACAGCTATAAAGTTTAACCCCCATACAAGGAGACAGAAAATGTACATAAAAATAGTCATTGCATAGTCACATCTGACTGTTCCACAAACACAATATCAAAATGATTAAAAACCTCAATCAAAGCATCTTTTAATTGTAAGATTTGCTCCTCAGTATGATTAGGAGTAACGTTAACACGAAAGCGCTCTGTTCCGACAGGAACGGTTGGTGAGTTAATAGGCTGTAAGTAGACACGATGCCTTTCTAGTAAGCGCTTTGCCGCATCCTTGCACTTTTGAGCTTCACCGATTAAGACAGGGAGGATATGAGTTTCACTAGATTTCATTATAGGGATGCCCGCACGATTGAGTTCCTCTCTCAATATTTTCGTCTTTCTATGTAAAACATCTCTCTCATGATTTGATGCTTTTAAATGCTCAAGACTGGCATTACAAGCTGCCACAATAGATGGGGGCAAAGATGTAGTAAAAATGAACCCGGATGCAAAAGATCGAATGACGTCAATTATCTCATTTGATGCAGCAATATACCCACCTATAACACCAATTCCTTTCGCCATAGTTCCTTGAATTATATCAAGACGATGTTCTATTCCTAATTCCGCAGCTTTCCCCGCTCCTCTTGGACCATACATACCGATAGCATGGACCTCATCGATAAATGTTAAAGCATTATACTGTTCTGCAAGGTCGCAAATTTCTTTAATTGGAGAGACATCTCCGTCCATGGAATAAACGGATTCAAAAACAATAATTTTTGGTTGATCAATGGGCTGTTCTACAAGTAGTTCTTCTAAATGACTCACATCATTATGTCGGAAAACTGCACAGGCAGCCTTAGTACTACGAATTCCATTAATGATTGAAGCATGATTAAGTTCGTCAGAAAATATGGTGCAGTCCGGCAACAGACGAAGTAAGCACTGTAATGTGGCATCATTTGATCCATAGCCTGTTGGAAAAACTAACGCTGCCTCTTTGTTGTGCCAATCCGCAAGTGACGATTCTAACCTATTATAATGTTTATGGGTTCCTCCTATGTTCCTCGAACCACCTGAGCCTACCCCGAACAACTGGATAGCTTCCTGAGCAGCTGCGGTTACTAGGGGATGCTGAGACATACCCAAATAGTCGTTACTACACCAGACAACAACGGATTGATCATTCTTTTTACCACTTAACGTAGCCAGGGGATATTGACCGCGTATTCGATTAATAGTAACGAATTCACGATATTGTCCACTTTCTTTTAGTAATTGAATTTTGTTTTTCAATAATTCAGCGTACATAACAAGTCCTCCTTCTTAATCTCTAGTAAACTCAATGTTAATTAGAACTCTACGAAGAATGAATACTATGTAAATTAATTTATTAACATATTCCTCCTTTCTTTCATATAAAATTTAGAGTACTTAATAAATTACATACTAATGATGTTAATGGGTTTAGTCAATCATTTTTTCAAAAAATTAGTAAATTATATATTATTTTACCAATATAATTATAGTTACAATTCCTAATATTACTTTTCTAAGGGGATTTAGATTGCTCGTCTATGAAAGATACCTGGTTAGCTTTATCTGGAGACAACCATATATGGAGTTTTTATTAATGACTGTCATGGCTTAGATCAACCAATTAGAATGTGAACTGAGATTTCGTAACTGTGCAGGAAAATATAGAGGCAGAGTAAAAAAGACATGAAGGAATTAATTAGCTTATATTGCACAAAAAAAGACGCTAGAAACAATTCTAACGACTCTCATGTTCATGTATCCTATATATATCCCAAAGCTCATCAAACACGGTTACTGCTGTAGGAAATGGGCTATTATATTCAAGGTAGCTACTTATTTCATCATATTCCATCGCGTGCTTTGGAAAATAATGATCCGCAAAGGCCCAATCTGCTAAACGACTTTTTTCATCTGGATTTTTCTTTCCCCGATATGTCATTAAAAAATGATAAAAAGAACGCAATCCGATTCACCTCATCCATCTAAACGATCACTTTCCATGAATTCTTTATGTTTTTTCAGCTTACGCCGGTACACAACAGCAGCTAAATAAATACTAATCTCATACAAAATAATTAATGGTACTGCTACAACAAGCTGCAATATAAAATCCGGTGGCGTAACTATTGTTCCGATAATAACAAGGATTAAATAAGCATATTTACGCGTTTTACGCATAAAATCCGGTGTTAGTACTCCTAAAGCAGTAAGGAACATAGCAATTACTGGTATTTCAAACAACACAGCAAATGGCAACGTAACACGTATAAGAAACTTAAAATAACGATCAACGGTGAACATTTCATTAAACATTCCATCATTTAAGGACAAAAGAAATGGAAGAATTAACTCAATGAACATATAATACCCAAATACTAATCCCGCAATAAATAAAAGAAAGACGGCAGGTATATATGCTAATGTTGCTTTCCTTTCCGACTGTGTTAAACCTGGTCTAACAAACAACCAAACCTGTAATGCAAAAATTGGAATGGTGCAAGCAATTGCCACTATCCCCGCGAGCGTAAAATGAATCCAGATAATTTCACCCGGACTTATTACAGTTAATTTAAAGTCCAAATCACTTTGAAAAAAAGAATATATATCTTTGGAGAACACAAATCCACCAATAAAGAATAAAATGAAAAAAACAGCAATAATTATTATCCTATTTCTTAACTCCGATAGATGATCTGTAAGGTTCATTTCCTTTTCATCCATTGATACGTTGTTAGGCATCCTTTCACTCTCCTACTTACATAAACCTTGTACATAGTACCTACATAAAAGAAGATGCAAGGGTTATACCTTACACCTTCGCATATCAGCTTTTACTAGATGTTTGCTTTTCCGTTTTACTAGCATCATCATCGGTGACGATATCCTTCGTAGCATTTTTAAATTCCTTTAACGAACTTCCAAATGCTTTACCGATCTCTGGAAGTTTAGAAGGACCAAATACAACGAGCGCTATGATTAAAATTAAGATTAACCCAGGAACACCAATACTTGAGAACATTCCCTTCACTCCCTTATGTTATTTACTGCTTTTTTGATCAGTAATAATATCTTTTGTTTCCTTTATTTCATCTGTAACATCACTAGTTAATTCATTTGCAGAAGTTTTAAATTCCTTTAACGTTTGTCCTGCCGCTTTACCAATCTCCGGCAACTTTTTCGGACCGAATATTACTAATGCGATGATTAAAATCAAGATTAGTCCAGGAAAACCTATACTAGAAAACATCTTCACACCTTCTTTTCATAATTAATCTTATTATAATCAAAATTTCAAAAAACAAATATCCTTTGTAAAAAAATTCATAGCGTGTTCAATGATTAAGTATAAAGCGCTTTTAGTGTAACATGTTTTTCTTCTCTTAAACAAGTCTCATTGTCTTAGCGTGTTCATATTGTTCTGGCGTATTCATATTGAAAAAATGACGTTCTACTTGATCACGTGGGAATCCATGAAAATCATGGATAAAGCGAATATTCATCTCCTCAAAAAAACCAGTAACTTTTCGTTCACCCTTATCCAGTTGCTTTTGTACCTCTTCAAGCACTGATTTTTTATAAACAGCTGCTAAAGGATGCATATATGTTTGATAAACGGGTACAACACCATCATAGTCTTCCAAGTTGTCTATCATATATTGTAAAATCGGATATTGGATAAACGGCATATCACAGGCAGTGATGATAAAAACATCCGCTTTATTATAATAAAGCGCTGCTTCTATGCCTGCTAATGGTCCACTTTCTTGATACCTATCTGTTACAAATCGAGCTGGTAAATCGTTATAAAGCTGGGGCTGATGTGTAACAATGGATAAGCAATTCGTCACCTTCATCAATTCAAAAAAGATACGATTTATCACCGTTTGATTGCCAATTTTCAATAAAGACTTATTTGTTCCCATTCGCCGAGATTTACCACCAGAAAGTATTACCCCACAAGTATCCATTCGTTCCTCCCTACTACTTAAATTCGATCATACTGTAAAAAGTAATATTCGTAAGGATTTGTATCATTTCTTTCCCCTTTAACCTTAGAAGTAAGCCTCCATTCTTTTTCTGAGAATGTAGGAAAATATGTATCCCCATCAAAAGAATGATTAATCCACGTAATATACATTCTATCAGCTATCATCATCGCCTGCTCAAATATTTTTCCACCACCAATGATAAAATATTCCTGATCAGGGTGGGTCTCACTCCACTGTTTAATATGATCTAAGCTATCAATTACTTGGACATCGTCAGGGAAATCATTATCCCCTCTCGTAAGCACAACATTTGTACGGTTGGGTAAACTACGTCCTAATGAATCATACGTTTTTCTCCCCATAATGACAGTTTGATTGACTGTCTTTTCCTTAAAGAAGCGTAGGTCCTTTGGTAATCGCCATGGTAAATCATTATCTACACCGATGACATGATTGCGATCCATTGCCAATAATAATGATATCATTCTTTGTCCTCCTAATAACTAACAGTTACTTACACAGCTATCGGTGCCTTGATGGCTGGATGTGGGTTGTAATCCAATATTTCAAAATCAGAAAGTTCGAAATCAAATATAGACGTTTTTTCTGCATTTAATTGTAATGTTGGAAAGCTTCTTATTTCACGATTTAGCTGTGTCTTTACTTGATTTATATGATTCGTATATATATGTGCATCCCCCAAGGTATGGACAAATTCACCTGGTTGTAGATTACATTCATGCGCAATTAGGTGTGTAAGTAAAGCATAACTTGCAATATTAAACGGTACGCCAAGGAATACATCCGCACTCCGTTGATATAGTTGACAAGAAAGCTTACCTTCTGCTACATAAAACTGAAATAATGTATGGCATGGAGGTAAAGCCATTGATGGTATATCTTCAGGGTTCCATGCTGATACAATGTGCCTCCTTGAATCCGGCTTGTACTTAATGTTCTCGATTACTTCTTTAAGCTGATCGATTACCTCATTTTGTGATGTCTTCCATTGACGCCACTGTTTTCCATAAACAGCTCCTAAATCGCCAAACTTTTTAGCAAACGCATCATCAGCGAGAATTCGCTCTTTAAAAATGGACATTTGCTCTTTATATTGCTCATGGAAACGGCTATCAAGCTGTGAACGGTTACCAAAATCCGTCATATCTGGTCCATGATAACTATCACTTGTAACCCATTTTTCAAACGCCCATTCATTCCATATATTATTGTTGTTTTGTAGCAGGTATCGTATATTCGTATCCCCTTTTATAAACCATAGGAGCTCACTTGCAACTAAACGAAAAGGCACCTTTTTGGTAGTTAACAATGGGAATCCTTTTGCTAAATCGAAGCGCATTTGGTGACCAAAAACAGAATAGGTACCAGTATTTGTACGATCTTGTTTATTAGTACCATTATGTAAAATGTGATTACATAAATCTAAATATGCCCTTTCTCCTGTAACCATATCTATTCCTCCATTTACTATCTACTATCCAACTAATTGTAACACAAACTACAATTTTAAGCAGTTTACACATCACGTTAACATACTGTATTTGAACAGGCGCACTCCAATTTTTGAGGTATTGTCAGTCTTAATAAGATTTAGAGTTTACGTTTGTAACACAATCGTAACTCATAAACATGCTAAATACTCATAAATCTGTTAGAGACAGTCATAAATTAGAAAGGGGTATTTGCATGCTAAATGGTACTGTAGAGCACGTAGTAAAACGTTCTTTACTTTATGGCTACGTGTTAAGTCAACCACTTGTAGCCTATGTTGATGCATATCCTGAACTACAAAATAAGCTTTTATTCGAATCAGAACAACTAGAGTTTGGCAAACATGGCGAAGCTATTCGCATCCTACAACAAAAGCTTCATACATTATCCTATTTTGATAATAATATAGATGGTAAATTTGGAATCTTAACCGAGCACGCACTTAAAAACTTTCAAGCTGAACATAGCTTAACGATTAATGGGAAAGTTAACGAGGATACATTAAAAGCAATAATCAAAGATGAAGAACAAGAATATATAGATCAGTTAGAAAATTTTTCAGATGAGATCCGGCCTGGAATGTACAACGCAAAAGTAAAGATCGTTCAAAAGTCATTACAATACTTTGGATACTATGAGGGTGAATTAGACGGAATATATGGCCCATTAACGAAGCAAGCATTACAAATTGCTGAAGACGAACATAAAATGGATTTAATTGATGATACCTACCTTACCTCAAATGCACCAGTAGAAAAAAAGAAGAAGTCAGAAAATGTGCAGCAAAGAAATGAGGAGTCTGTTGAAGAAAAGCAGGAAGCAGCAAAGGAAGTTAAAAAAGTTCGCATAGAAGGCAATGATGGAGCGACTATAGTTCAAGAAGCTCGTTCACAAATTGGTACGCCATATACTTGGGGAGGAACCTCACCTAGTGGATTTGATTGTAGTGGTTTTATTCAATATGTATATCAACAACAAGGCGTGCAGCTTCCGAGAACCGTGAGTGATATTTGGAATTTTTCCACTCCCATCTCGAATCGCTCTGTCGGTGACCTCGTATTTTTTGAAACATATAAACCAGGACCATCCCATATGGGAATTTATATCGGTGACGGAAAATTCATCCATGCAGGTGAATCGAATGGCGTGGAGATTAGCGAATTAACTAATCCTTATTGGGAAGCTAGGTACCTTGGCGCAAAGCGAGTTAATCAATAATAGCATAAAGTGGGAGTCTTACTGAAAAAGATACCCATCAAACGATGGATATCTTTTTAGCTTATGTACAGTAAAGCAATACCTTTACCACTCGTTATAAAATTGTTCTAAATATCTTTCCATAAATTGATGACGTTCGTTAGCAATTTCTTGGGCTGTTTCTGTGTGAAGCAGCCCTTTCAGTTTCAATAGTTTATCATAGAAATGCTGGATGGACGTATGCTTCGATGTTTCATGGAATATAGGTTGCCCTTTTGCACCTCCATAAGCAAAGGTTCGAGCAATGCCAATCGCACCAATCGCATCCAGTCTATCAGCATCCTGCACGACTTTTCCTTCCATTGTAGTTGGAATCCTCCCTTTTCGGAAAGAAACATTTCTCATAATTTGCCTAATTTCCTTGATATCGCTCTTTGTAAAATCTATGGAATGAAGGAAAGCATCCATTTCGTTCAATGATTTGATCGAATCATGAAATAATTTTTCATCACCTATATCATGGAGCCAAGCAGCAGCTTCACAAATAAATGGCTCTGCGCCCTCCTTATTGGCGATTATTCTAGCCATTCGTGCTACTCGCTCCATATGATAATAATCATGGCCAGTAGGATCATCCGTAAAACAAGTAAAAACATAGGCTTTTATCTTTGCTAACTGTAAAGCTGCCTCCATTAAAACAGCCCTTTCACCTTTCCATCTGCTGTTACGTCCATATTTAGCGCTGCCGGTTTTTCAGGAAGTCCAGGCATCGTTAATACATCACCTGTTAATACAACAATAAAGCCTGCACCTATAGATGCTCGTAGTTCCCTAATAGTGATCGTAAAACCTTCTGGTCTCCCTACACGTGCAGGGTCATCTGAAAGTGAATATTGTGTCTTAGCCATGCAAATTGGGAGGTTATTCCATCCCTGCTTTTCAAATAGCTTTATTTGCTTCGATGCATGCTTTGAAAGCTCAATATCCTTCGCTCCATAAACTGTTTGAGCTATTTTTCTAATTTTTTCTTCAATAGAATCTTCTAATTCGTATAGTGGTTTAAAGCTTTTCTTCCTGCTTTCGGTCTTAGCGATAATTTTGTTAGCTAATTGAATACCGCCTGATCCACCACTTGCCCATACGTCAGTCAATGCTACTTCAACATGTTGTTCCTCACACCAGTTCTCAATAAAATGGACCTCATTTTCTGTATCGGTTGGAAACTTATTGATAGCAACTACAAATGGAACATCAAACGCTTCAATCGTCTCCATATGTTTTTTCAGATTTTTCATACCTGCTTTAAGTGCTTCTAGATTTTCTTCGGCAAGCTTATCCTTTGCCAACCCACCATGCATTTTTAATGCACGAACTGTAGCAACAATAACAACTGCGGCAGTGTCAATGTTTCCAACACGTGATTTTATATGAAAATACTTCTCAGCACCTAAATCTGCACCAAACCCCGCTTCTGTTACAACATAATCACCTAGTTTAGCTGCAGTTTTTGTAGCGATAATACTGTTACATCCATGCGCTATATTCGCAAATGGCCCGCCATGTATAATCGCAGGAGTATTTTCGATCGTTTGAACAAGGTTCGGCTTTAATGCATCTTTTAAGAGTAACGTTAATGCTCCCTCCGCTTTAAGATCACTCACAGTAACGGGTTGCTCATTATAGGTATAGCCGATCACAATTCTTGCAAATCGTGATTTTAAATCTACTATATCGGTTGCTAAACATAAAATGGCCATGATTTCAGATGCAACTGTAATTGTAAAGCCATCTTCTCTCGGAACACCCTTTGATGGTCCTCCTAGCCCTACGATGATTTGACGTAATGCTCGATCATTCATATCCATGACACGTTTCCATTCTATTCTTCTCGGATCAAGATCGAGTTCATTTCCTCGATGAATATGATTGTCAATCATTGCCGATAGCGCATTATTTGCACTCGTAATAGCATGTAAATCTCCGGTAAAATGAAGGTTTATATCTTCCATTGGTAATACTTGAGAATAACCCCCTCCTGCTGCACCACCCTTTATTCCCATTACTGGACCTAATGATGGTTCACGCAATGCAATTACTGCTCTCTTACCTATTTGGTTCAAGGCTTGTCCTAAGCCTACTGTGACTGTGGATTTCCCTTCTCCTGCAGGGGTTGGGTTAATAGAGGTAACAAGAATAACTTTGCCATCTGGCTTATCCTTTAACGTATGTAAAAGATGATTGGATATCTTTGCTTTTGTATGTCCATACGGCTCCCATTCATCTTTACTTAAATTCAAGTTCTCAGCAATTTTATGTATCGGTTCTAGCTTTGCTTCCTGTGCTATTTCTATATCCGTTTTCATGTAATAGTACCCCTTCCTAAAATTTAGATAAATATGGTGGGAAATAACTTCATCCTATCTACTACATTTCGATGTTAATCATGATCGTTCATACAGTAATTACAGCAAATTCTGCCGCTTGCCTTCATGCTCTCCTTGCATGTCTCTTGATACCGCTTCACCTAATCAAATTATAGACGAGTAACGAAAAAATGTCGACATAACCTTGCTTATTTTCTTGACTCACTTATGTAAATAAGCTATATTAGACACAAGCAAAGAAGATGTACGGATTCATTAATGACGCAGGCAGCTTCTATAGAAGTGGATGTAATAGTGATCCTACACTTCTATAGAAACTGCCTATTTTTATGTTCTGTCTATCTGCTTTGTATTACCACGTTTGTGCTTAAAGAAACGTGAAAGTTTTTAGGAGGATTATTCATGGAAAATGGTGTAGTTAAATGGTTCAATGCTGAAAAAGGATATGGCTTCATTCAGCAAGAAGAAGGAAATGACGTATTTGTACATTATTCGGCAATTCAAGAAGAAGGCTTTAAAACACTTGAAGAAGGACAGGAAGTTTCTTTTGAAATCGTTGAAGGTGAGCGTGGTCCACAAGCAGCTAATGTTGTTAAAAAATAAATAGTGATCAAAATATATAAAGCGGTAATCTTAATGGTTACCGCTTTTTTTGGTGGTTATAATAGGAATATCCTTGCTTTTCGAGTTAGTTCTTCGTATAATAGCTTTTGTGTTTTTCGCGGTTCGAGAACTCCCGCGTTACCAAAACTAAGGAGGAATAATAATGCCTAACGAGCTTATATGGATTTTATTTGCGTTGGTCAATTTTTCGTTATTGCTATTGTTCTATCGACTATTTGGTAGAACAGGCTTATATGTTTGGATCGGAATGGCAACAGTGATAGCCAATATTCAGGTGTTAAAAACAGTGGATTTAATTGGCTTAACAGCTACTCTTGGGAATATCCTATATGGAACTGCTTATTTAGCTACCGATATAATTAATGAAAAACATGGTAAAAAAGAGGCGAAAAAAGCAGTATGGTTGGGATTTGCAACATTAGTTACCATGACAATCATCATGCAAATTGCCTTAGCATTTGAACCAGGTGCTGAAGACATTGCTCATGATGCGCTGGCGACTATATTTAGTTTAATTCCACGAATAGTGGCCGGAAGCTTAGCAGCGTATATGATTAGTCAATACTTTGATGTTTGGATTTATGATAAATTACGTAATCTATTTCCAAGTGATCGGCAGTTATGGATTAGAAATAATGGGAGTACGGTGATAAGTCAATTTGTAGATACGATTGTTTTCTGTACTATAGCATTCTATGGAACATATCCATTCGATATTTGGTTGGAAATATTTATAACAACCTATGTTATCAAATTCGCGGTGGCAATTATCGATACACCATTTATGTATATTGCTAAGAACATGCATGTTGAAAAAAGTAATAGCACAAATTAATGCAAAAGGAAGCACAATAACCTATTTAACTATTGTGCTTCCTTTTTTTCTTATCAAGTCCCCATTTATTCTTGTATTATAGTTACCTCTTTTATATGCATACATATGTATATTAGCTTGGAGTCATTTTATCTTCCATTAGTATCTCCTGAATAAATAGACTCATTAAACGATTTTCAATCTATATACTCAAAGACCCCCAACCTGACGAAATTCTTATTCGTTGGCTTCCTTCACACTGGTTCTTTTATTTCGACAACTAAAAAATAACTTACATTTATTCTGTAACATCTTTGAGGAATAGGATAAGATACTATTCATTCATACATGCCTCTCCCTCCTCTCTATCTAAATTTCGGTTTCGCGGCAGTTTGCATTCTTAGTTCAAACGACATTTTTGCATGATGCTTCAACACTAATCAAATTTGCTAAGTTAAAACATGCTGACTTCGTTCCGTTTACCTTTTATCAATATGCTCCCTGCTCTGTTAGGCTTACTAATTACCTAATTATCGTATTCTAAGCCATGCTTAAGTCAGCAGGATAAGCTTGTTTATGTGCCTTACTTTTTAAAGATTTGTTTTTAAACAGCTACTACTTCTTTCCTACAAGGTAGTTTTTCACTTAATTGCCACTTTTTCTTCACAAATCCTTCAATTACTTTTCTAACCTAAATGTTAGTAAAGTACTGATACAGAGCGGTTCGAACATAATTGAACAAATTGTGAAAATACTAACGAACAATGCTAATTCGGGCAGTGTTTTGTGTATGATGAAAATAGAAGCACTACTTTAGTCATGAGGGGGGAGTAGAATGGAAAATGCTGAAAAGCAGAAATCTGAAGAGCGTGTAGAAACGCCAAACCTGAAAGGTACACTACTATCTGTGTTATTACTAGGAGTCTTCATTATCGTTAGTTGGTTTGGTGTATTTGCCTTATTTTTATCTAGGTAATTGGAATGAATTTAGGGGGGAGTGTTAGCATGCATTTGCATAAGTTTGAGAAGGTATGGTTAATATTTGGAACTGGATCACTTCTATTATTTTTGCTTGTGATTGGGGTTGGTGCATTTTATAAAGGTACCCATCCTTCCAGTCATTTAGAAACAATTGACTTAAAGAATATTGAAAGTCATGAGGCCTTTCAACCAGATAATTTAGGCGTAACACAGGTAAAAGAGGATCAGTATATCGTTAATTTTGTTGCCTCTGCCTTTAACTATGATTTTGGTGTTGATGATAATGGTAAACCGCTAAAAAAGATTAGAATTCCTAAAGGATCAACTGTTTTATTTCAAGCAACAACAAAAGATGTAATTCATGGATATCAAGTTGCTGGGACGAATGTAAATATGATGCTGGAGCCTGGTTACATTAGCCGCTACGAAACGGTTATGGATGAGACAGGTGAATTTACAATTGTATGTAATGAATACTGTGGATTGGGTCATCACCAAATGTTTGCTTCTGTGGAGGTGTATGAATAATGATTGCGACTAAACTTGGTATTTCAAAATCTGATTCCAAACTTACTATGGCCTTTATCTATGTTGCATTTATTTCATTATTTATTGGTGGGCTAATGGGGCTGTTACAAACACTTGTAAGATCAGGTTCCCTTTCACTTCCATGGGGAATCACCTATTATCAAGTATTAACGGTACATGGAGTAATACTCGGACTCGTTTTAACTACTTTTTTTATTATCGGTTTTCAATATGCTTTGATGGCCAAAACAGTTGGTATTTCAAAAAAACAGCGATTATATGCCTGGTTAAGTTTTATAGTCATGTTAATTGGTACGGTCATGGCCGCCGTTATGGTGTTATTAGGTAAAGCAAGTGTACTATATACATTTTACGCTCCATTGCAAGCACATCCTATATTTTATTTTGGATTGGCATTGGTTATTATCGGTAGTTGGATTGCCTGTTTTGTTAACTTCCGGCAACTCTATGTTTGGAAAAAGACTCATAAAGATGAAAAATCACCGCTTCTTGCCTTTATGGTAGTTATCAATATGGTATTATGGTTTATTGCAACGCTTGGTGTAGCAGCCGCAGTCATTGTTCAATTTATTCCGTGGTCCCTTGGATATGCGGAAACGATTAATGTTTTAGTAAGTAGGACCTTGTTTTGGTATTTTGGTCATCCACTTGTATATTTTTGGCTACTACCTGCATATATGGCTTGGTATGCCATAATCCCGAAGATTATTGGCGGCAAAATTTTTAGTGATTCATTAGCACGATTGTCTTTTGTATTATTTTTATTATTCTCTATACCAGTCGGCTTTCATCATCAGCTGACAGAACCTGGAATTGACCCAACGTGGAAGTTTATACAAGTTGTACTTACATTTATGGTCATCATTCCTTCACTTATGACAGCATTTTCTATGTTTGCCATGTTTGAGATAACTGGCAGACGGAAGGGGTTTCGTGGATTATTTGGTTGGTTTAAACATTTACCTTGGAAGGACGTTCGTTTCTTTGCTCCTATGGTAGGTATGCTTGCATTCATACCAGCAGGAACTGGAGGAATAATCAATGCATCCCATCAATTAAACAACGTTATTCACAACACGATGTGGGTTACTGGTCATTTCCACTTAACTGTAGCAACTACTGTTTTACTTACCTTTTTCGGAATTAGCTATTGGTTGATCCCACACCTAACAGGTAGAAAGCTAACAAAGAAGATCAATAATTTAGGGTTAATACAAACCGTTATTTGGGCAGTAGGGATGACTATCATGTCTGGATCCATGCATATATCTGGTCTGCTAGGTGCACCGCGAAGATCTGCCTTCTCTGAATATGGTGGAACTGCCCAAGCATCAGATTGGATAGGATATCAAATTGCTCAAGCGGTTGGAGGCACTATTTTATTTATCGGTATTCTACTAATGGTATATATCTTTCTGCAATTAACTTTCTTTGCACCGAAGGGACAGGAAGAGTTCCCAATTGCTGAAGAAGAAGTGAATGCTCAACCGACACCGCTATTTTTAGAAAATTGGAAGCTCTGGATTGGCATTACAATTGGGTTAATCTTATTTGCATATACCATTCCATTTATCGATATTATTCTGCACGCTCCAACGGGTAGCGAACCATTTGCTTGGCCAATCGGGAATTCATAATATACTAGGAGTGAGTATCCCATAAGGTACAAAGGAATATAGAACTCCTGTAGAAGGAGCAATATCGTGTCACTAACCTGAAGTATTTTATTCACGAGAAGGATGAACCGTCGTTGCCCCATGGCAATAGTATACTTCAGCTGTATAGGTAAAGAGCTGTCTTTATGGACAGCTCTTTCCTATTCTGTTAACTTTGTATCTTTTAACGCATTTTCCTCTGCTGGAATTCGAACAGTTAATAACAGGATGTGCAACAACGGAAACAATACTGCCGTTATATATGCCTCAAACAACAAGGGGATAACCAATAATTCAATTCCCACTACGATATAATTGGGATGTTTTACATATTTATATGGACCTTTCCTCACTAAAGGGAACTGTGGAGATATTATGATTTTCGTGTTCCAAAACTTACCTAACGATGAAATACACCAAAAACGTACGAACTGGAGCAATAGAAACAGTACAAACAAATAAATGTTAAATTGGAACGTAGCTGGATGCCTTAGTAATACCTCGACAATTAGCGAGAGAAAGAATAAGCTGTGTACAAGGATAAACCACTTATAATGCTCTTCCCCTCTTTCTACCCCACCTCTTTCTTTTATCCAGACTTCATTTCGTTTGGCAATGTTCAGCTCAACTAATCGTTGTACGATAATAAAGCACAGTATAACCCACATAAATAATGGCATTAGTCTACCCACTCCATAAGTATTAACTCAGAGCTAAAGCCTGGGCCAAGTGCTGATATTACACTTTTTTCTCCCTTAGAAATGGCTTCCTTCATCCAGGCACCTAGGACATAGAGAACGGTGGCAGATGACATATTACCATGATTACGTAACACATTAATAGAATGCTTAAATTTTTCAGGCTTGGCTTGTAGAACTTTTTCCATGGAATCGATTACTTTTTTACCCCCTGGATGAGCAATAAACGAATGTATATCCTGTTCATTTATTCGTGTTGCTTGCAGAAAGATTTGTAAATGCTCTCGCCAAAACGTTTCTACTAGAGCAGGTATACTTTTCGAAAAAATAACCTCAAAGCCACCATCAGTTATATCCCACCCCATTACGGATATACTGTCTTTTTTTGTGTATGAATGAGATTGCAGAAGCTTGGGAATAGAGCCTTTTTTCTTGCGTAATATTAAAGACTTCTCACCAACCGCTAATGCCGCACTTATTCCATCACCAAATAACGCTGTTCCAATGATATTACTCTTTTTCATATCCCCTTTTTGAAACGTCAAACTACATAGTTCACAGCAAACAATCAATGCAGATTTATCTGGATTAGCTGTTAACCAATCATAAGCTCTTGATAATCCAATTGCCCCACCAGCACAGCCTAACCCCCATAAAGGCATTCGCTTTATATCTGATCGAAAAGGTCGTTCATTAAATAGATGAATATCCATAGATGGCGTTGCTATACCTGTACTAGACACAAATATGATCATATCTATTTCCTCATACAAAACAGGTTCATCTAAAAATTGTTGATTCGTTAAGCAAGCGTCTATTGCGCGCAGGGCATACTCTTTTGCATAGGTCGTATAAAGCTCGTTTCTTTCCTTAAAGGAGTGATCTCGTAAAAACCATTCTGAGTCAACAACAAATTGGCGCTCATTGACCTGCGCATTGTCAAATACCGGAAGCAGCCGTGATCGTTGTCGAAGGGAATACGTAAATACTTTTTGCACAATTTGCTTTACTTCCTCTTGTGGCATACGATAATTAGGAATACCGAGTCCTGTTGAACAAATATATGTCATGGAATACTCCTTCTTTTAGAAAGCAAACAGCTCAACTTAGTTAAACTGATAAATAGCTGCATACTTTTGCTTTAAGTATCTTACTAAGTAATCAGGATTTAATCCTTCGTTTGTAACATCCTTGATAATTTCAAGTGGTTTCTTCATCTTGCCATGTTGATGTACAGCTTCGGATAACCATTGTTTAATTCTACGATAGTCTCCGGTCATAATAATTTCATCAACGTTTACTTCACGTCTTAAGGTGTGATTCAACTGTGCAGCATACATATACCCTAATGCATACGAAGGAAAATAACCAAAATCGCCTCCTGCCCAATGGATATCCTGAAGGACTCCTTCTCTATTAGTTGGAGGGTTTATTCCTAAATAAGCCACCATTTTCTCATTCCATAGCTTAGGTAAATCTTGCACGTTAATCTCCCCATTAATCAAAGCTTTTTCAAGCTCGTAACGTACCATGATATGAAGTGAATAGGTTAATTCATCTGCTTCAATGCGTATGAATGAGGGCTTCACTTCATTTACTGCACGAAAGAATTGGTCCAACTCTACATCCCTAAAGTGCTGGGGGGCATATGATTGAAACTCTTGATAATTAGCTTCCCAAAATGTATGACTCCTTGCTATAAAGTTTTCCCAAAATAATGATTGTGATTCATGAATTCCCATTGACGTTCCTGTTGCAAGCGGTGTATTCATTAAACTTTCTGCAATATTTTGTTCGTATAATGCATGTCCGCCTTCATGAATAGTCCCAAAGATCGCCATTCTAAAATCGTTTTCATCGTATCTTGTAGTAATTCGTACATCATTTCGATTGAGCGCAATTGCAAAGGGATGAATGGTTTCGTCTAATCGACCAGATTGAAAATCATAGCCCATTTGCTTTAAAATTATTTTGGTAAAGGCTTCCTGATCATTTTTAGGAAAATGTGCTTGCAAAACATCGGTGTCAGGCTTTACAGGACTTGCTTTGATTTGATCCAATAGAGATACTAACGATGTGCGCAATGCAGGAAAAACCTCATCTAACATCGTTGTTGTTACCCCAGGCTCGAAGTTATGTAGTAATGCATCATAGATATTATGCTCATATCCCCAATAAGTAGCAAATTGTTTATTATAATCGACTAGTTTCTCTAAATATGGTTGAAACAATTGGAAATCATCGTTTTGCCTAGCTTCTTGCCAGACGGCTTCAGATTTGGATTGCGTCATAATAAATTCTCTATACAGTTCATGAGGTATTTTACGATTTCTTTCATAATTTTCCTCACAAACCTCAACTGTCCTTTTTAATATTGGATCAGTCGTATCCTTTTTTAAAGCATCAATAAAATGTTTCATTTTATCAGAAGTTTCCAGCTTATGAATCTTTTCTCCCAGAAAACCAGCAACTTCAGAACGTTGTTCGACACCATGATTAGGTATTTTGGTACGCATATCCCAATGAATTAGCATCAATGACTCATTATAAGCACTTATTTCACGTAAGTAATGTCTAAAGTCTTTCTCTACGGTATTTATAGTTGTCATTCCAAATCCTCCCTCACCTTTTTACCAAAATATTGATAATAATCTGTTCGGATATATCCATTAAATAACTTTCGTTTCTTCGTCGCTCTTTGACCAAATGCTTTTTCAAAGTTTTCGTAAGCGGTTAGTATATAAATGCTCCAGCTTTCATGATGTTTCATAACAGAGCCTAAATCATTAGCAATTTTTGCAGCATGCTTATAATCACCAAGCCTTTGTCCATATGGAGGATTGCCAATAAGATAACCATTATGCTTGCGAATCGTTAAATCCTTTACTTGCATCTGCTTCCATGTTATCAAGTCTCCTAATCCTGATTCCATCGCATTTTGCTTTGCAATGTCTATCATTTTATGATCAATGTCAGAGCCGATAATTTCTAACTTTTGATCATAGTTTGCTTTATCTTCTGCTTCTTGAAAAGCATCCTCCCAATGCTTTCTTTTTATGAAGCTCCATTCTTCTGAAGCAAACTCACGGTTAAAGCCAGGTGCAATATTCTGACCCATTAACGCAGCTTCAATAGCAATCGTTCCTGACCCACAAAAGGGATCTATTAATGTTTCATCTGCATGCCAGTTAGTTAGCATAATTAAAGATGCAGCAAGGGTTTCCTTTAAAGGGGCATCCCCCTGCCCTACTCGATATCCTCTTTTATGTAATCCTGTGCCAGAAGTATCAATCGTCAGAGTAGCTTCATCCTTCAAAAGAGCAATCTCAACTTTAAACATAGCACCAGACTCAGGAATTTAGAAACAATTCCATACTTTAATTTTAACCGTTCAACGATTGCTTTTTTTGTTATGGCCTGACAATCGGGAACACTATACAGCTTAGACTTAACCGATTTTCCGATTACTGGAACTTGTCCGTCCTCTGCAATATATTTCTCCCAAGGCAATGACTTGGTACCTTCAAATAACTCCTCAAAGGAGCTAGCTTTAAAAGTACCTACCTGTAATTTAACCCGATCAGCGGAGCGTAGCCATAAATTACAACGAGGAATAGCAGAGATAGGCGCTTCAAAAATAACCTTTCCGTTCTCTACGTGTGTTTCATAGCCTAATGCATTTACCTCTTTAGCCACAACTGCTTCTAATCCCATAGCTGCTGTTGCAATTAATGTTACAGTTTGCATATATAATTAATTCCTTTCCTATCAGTATCATGTTTTCCATAGTTTATCATATCTACATACGGTTTATGAACGCTACTGAAAATAAAAAACCTTTCCAATAACCCAAAAGGGAATCAGAAAGGTTTATTTCCTCGTCATAGACCAATTAAATACTCGATAAGCCATGTTCTGTTCCATTGTACTACCATCGGTGGTCAACCTCGTACGCCGGTTGTAATCATCTATCTACAAGTTTATACTTGTCCCTTTTTCGGTTCATTTCCCTACTAAAGAGTGCCCCTACCATTATTTGGGTTGCTCACTCGTGGGGTTTACCTCGTTCCACCTGAAATGTTTCCAAATCAGCTACGTCACTGTGGCACTTTCAAGGCTAGCTTCCATATCTAATAGACGTAGGTAGCTATCCTGCCGTTAACCAAATGGTTACCTTGACTTATGAATTCGTCAAGCACGAACACTACAAACATCGCAGTTTGTGTGAGCATGGACTTTCCTCTGTATATATTATACAGCGATCACATGAGTATTTAATTTATTTCCTCAAATTACTATACCATAAGTACTAGATTTAATCAAGTTTCCCTATGACTTTCATTTAGCTTTTGCTTTTCAACTGCCTTAACTTATTAACTCTCTGTCTCAGCGAATTTCTTTCCGAAAACAGCCTTCTCCAAGTTTGACAATCGTTTTAAAACATCATAATTTACTTGCGGATTAGGATTAGGATGTGCAGAGCGTGTTTTGGGTGGCTGTTCCACGGTTGATGATTTTTTTAACCTATCATTCTCTTGTTGAAGCCTTTCTAACTCTTGCTTAAAAGCATCATAATCCTGAATAATTAAATCTAAAAATTCATCAACTTCCTCTTGATTATAGCCCCGCATTGCTGTCTTAAAATCTTTTTCTAAAATATCTTTACTACTTAATTGTACTCGATTCGTACTCACAGTATCACCTCATCATGTCTACATGTTAATTTGTTCGTATCCATTTCCATTTCATTTAACATTTTATTAATTCTATTTATTTTTATGCCATTTCTTTCTACTTATTATAGCATTAAATTGTCAACCTGAAAAATGAATGCATTATTCAGATTTATTCTCATGCTATTCCTTCATTTTTATAATTATATAAAGTAACATACACTGTTCAAAACAACCTAAATCAAGCATGGTTATTGATTCTATTTTTTTCAGACGATAAATTAAGGTATTACGATGTATAAAAAGAGACTTTGCTGCCCTACTTATATTTAAATTGCTATCACAGTATACAATAAAGTTATAACTAAGCTCCATAAAATCGTCATGTGCAAAAAACGGTTCTACTCGCCCGTTTAACTTCGACTGTATTTGAGAATTAAGCTGATACGGAATAAGTTGCATAAGTACATTCCAATCATAATAAGAATAGATGGCCGGTTCTATAGATAGCCTACTTGCAAATTCCACAAGCACCTCTGCCTCGTGATAGGATTGATACAAGAGGTGAAGAGCATCATATTTATATCCAGCAGCAATGGAAACAGTATGAATATTATAATCATGCAACCTTTTAATGAGCAGTACGCTTTTGTTTTTAAATTCTGCCATAAACTGATGAAAAACGGTGTCATCCGTAATCGGTTTTAATAAAATAATTTTTTCTGGATTTAAAAACGTACAAATATGATGTAAGTCGTTATTATATGTTTTTCGAATACACGCTAATATTTCTTTCTTCAAATAGTCTAAGGAATAGGCCTGTCGCTTATCCATCTGTATACTTTTAAGTAACGAATCTCCGATATTGATTACAATACAAAGGCGCTGTATTCCTTCCTCTATCTGCAATACCTTGCAATAGTGGGCGACTCTTTCTTTATGTCGGTTTCCATCTAACAAGATATATTGCACAAATGACTCTAACGTTTTTGCTTCTAAGTCCTCTATATGCGTATGAATTGTTTCTTGCCATATCATCTCCACATACTTCTTAATAAGCTCTGCATATGGTTTAACCTCCAACGGATTTCCGATGATACCTAGCACTCCAATGGTTTGAGAATCTAAATGTAATGGAACTGCTACACCAGGTAAAACATTCGTCATACTAGAAATTTTGTCATTATCAAATAAGATGGTTCGATTCTCTTTAATAACTTCTATTGAGGGAGTATGTAATGTTCCAATTCGTTCAGCATTTGTATCCCCAATAATATATCCTCTCTTATCACTTAAGCTAATGGGAAAAGGCGAAATTTTTGAAACCGCTTTCACTGTTCGTTGTGCAAATTGTACAAAACGTTCCATCTACTTTTCTTCCTTTTATATGGGTATTTTCTAATATTTTATCATAATTTTGATTATTTAAAATAATTATTTCTCTAAGAAATTTTGTATAGTTTTGACATAGATTTTCCAGTCTAGCTTAGGTTATAACTAGTTATAATCATTCCACATATAACTTGAGGTGATTTTCGTGCGTAAGAAAGCAGATATTATCATTATTGGTGGCGGTGTAATTGGCTCAAGCGTTGCCTACAATTTATTAAATGACGGTTACGATGGAGCAATTATTGTATTAGAAAAAGACCCGATGTATGAATTTTCTTCTACCCCTAGAAGTGCTGGTGGTATCAGACAATTATTTACTACGTCTATTAATATTCAAATAAGCAGATATAGCTTACAAAAATATAAAACGTTTCCAACCGACATGGCAATTCATGGAGAAACTGCTGAGATCGATTTTAAACAGCGAGGATACTTGTTTCTCGCCAAAGACGAAAATGTAAACCAGTTAAAAAAGCAATGTGAACGACAGCGACAATTTGGTGTTCCTTCCGACTTTTTAACACCACAAGAGCTGCTAACTATCATTCCAGAATTAACTATATCCGATTTACAGGGTGGGCTGTACTGTGAGGAAGATGGCTACCTTGACCCATACTCTGTTATGCAAGGCTATGCTAAAAAGGCCAAGCATCTAGGTGCTACGTATATATATGAAGAGGTTGACACTATTCTAAAAGACAATGATTGTGTCACCGGAATACAATTAGCGAATGGAGAAAGCTACTATGCTCCAATTGTTATTAATTGCGCTGGCCCATGGGCTGCTGCGCTAAGTGAGAAAATAGCGCTACCTTTACCAATCGTACCTTTAAAACGTCAAATTATTCAGTTCGATATCGAAGAACCCTTACATAATAACCTTCCTCTAACTGTAGATCCAACAGGCGTTTATTTCCGTCACGAAGGAAAACAATTGATTTCAGGTTATTCAGAGCAAGTAAAGCCAGGTATTGATTTTTCGTGGAGACGCTCCTTCTTTTTAGAACAATTATGGCCCGTGCTAGGTCATCGAATTTCTAATTTTGAATGTGCAAAGATTCGTAGTGGATGGGCAGGGATGTACAGCTTTAATACGATCGACCAAAATGCGATTATCGGTGAGCACCCTAAATTAAATGGATATTATACCGCATGTGGCTTCAGTGGTCATGGAATGCAGCAGGCTCCTGCTGTAGGTAAAGGGTTATCCGAGTTGATCCGATTAGGTAAATATGAGTCCTTGAACCTTCATCCATTAAGATTTGAACGATTTCAAGAAAAGGAATTGCTTATTGAGGGTGCTATCGTTTAACAACGTAAACGAATGGAGGTCATTACATGTTATTTTTAAATGAATCGGCTATAAAAGAAGCTGTATCCATGAAGCAAGTTATTCATGCAATTGATAACGCATACAAGCTCTACGGCTCTGGAGCATTTCACATGCCCACTCGAATGCAACTACAGGATGAAACAAATACTTTATTGCTAATGCCTTGCCTAACTAATGAATCAATAGGTACAAAGTTGATTACATCTTTTCCAAATAACACGAGCCATCCTACCTTACAAGGACTTGTAATTTTAACTAGTCGTGAAACTGGCGAATGTCAAGCGCTTTTAGATGGGTCGTTTATAACAGGAATTCGAACAGGTGCAATTGGTGGCTCAGCCATTAGACATCTGGCAAATGTGGATGATAACAAACTGGCAATAATTGGAACAGGTGTACAAGGGCTGTATCAAGCTATTGCAGCATGCACGGAGCGGCCGATTAAGGATATTTATTTGTACAATCGAACGACGGATAAATTACCAGCCTTTAGTGAAAAGCTCAAAGCATGGATCCCTGCAAACATCCATATCCATATGACTTCTACAATTGAAGAAGCAATTACATTTGCTCATATCATTATTTGCTCAACTACTTCGAATTCACCTGTTCTTCCTAATGACCCCGACTTATTAACAAACAAGCTTATTATCGGTATTGGTTCCTTTCAACCAACCATGCGAGAATTTCCAGAAGTATTGTATCAATTAGCGGACCGCCTTTATATTGATACGGAAGACGCTATTATCGAGTCGGGGGATGTACAATATCCACTAGAAAAAGGCTACCTACCAAAAGACTCCATCATATCCATGTCGAAGCTGGTTATGTCAAATGAAGAAGTGTCTCGTTCCCCTGATAAAAGCATCCTTTTTAAATCTACAGGTATGGCTTTATTTGACGTAGTTGTATCGCAATTGGTCTATCGGCAGGCTCTCAAGAAAGGAGTTGGTCAGCAGCTAACCTAGAGTAAAAAACTCTCTATAGGAGGAATTATGAATATCATCATTGTTGAATTTGTCGTTTATTGTATGTTGATCTTAGCAATTGGCTATTATTTCAGCAAACGAAGTAAGTCTCACTCTGATTTTCTATTAGGAGGAAAAAAATTACCTGGTTGGACACTTGCCTTTTCTGAAAGGGCAACAGGTGAATCTGCTTGGTTGTTATTAGGTTATACAGGGTTTGTTTTTATGACTGGCCTATCCGGAATTTGGGTAGCAGTTGGTATAGCAATCGGAATAATATTTGCTTGGCTATTTTTAGCCAAAACATTTATGTCAGAAACAGATAAGTATAATGTGTTAACTTTACCAGATTATTTAGCGGTAAGGTTTGGGGAAAAGGCGAAAATAATTCGCTGGTTAACGAGTATCTTAATTGCTGGGTTTCTTATGTTTTATGTTGGAGCACAGATGGCTGGAGCTGGAAAAATGTTATTTACAACATTTGGCTTACCTCCAACAGCAGGTATTCTATTAGCTACAATTGTTATCATCATTATTGCATTTGCTGGCGGGTTTATATCTGTAGTTTGGACAGATATGATCCAAAGTATAATGATGGTTATTACATTAGTTGCGCTTCCTATTGCATCATTAATTTATATACAAGCAAACGATTTATCGATAAACGCTTCCCTGATACAAGCTGGAGATTCGTATAACTCTTGGTTTGGTGGTCTGACTGGCTTTGCGATTGGTGTGTTATTTTTTAACAATTTTTCATGGTTCTTTGGCTTCTTAGGTGGTCAGCCTCAATTAAGTGCACGATTTATGGCATTAAAAAATAATAAAGAAGCAAGACAAGGAAGTATTGTTGCAATTATTTGGACATTATTAGCGTATGGTGGAGCATTTATGATTGGAATAACAGCTATAGCCATCTATGATCAAGGCTCATTTCATGATGCAGAAATTATTTTACCAACGATGATTCTTGAATTATTTCCGCCTTGGATAGCTGGCTTGCTTTTAGCTGGGGTATTGGCTGCCATTATTACAACTGCCGATTCGCAATTAATGGTTGTGACAAGTTCAGTTAGTGAAGATATTATCCATAAAACATTGGGAATGAATTTTACAGAAAAACAACTTCTCTGGATTTCTCGTATTTCTATTGTATTCTTCGGTTTAATCGGCATGGTGATCGCGCTTGTATCAGAATCTCTATTGTATCTAGTTGTCAGCTGGGCCTGGGCAGGAGTAGGCTGTACACTCTCCCCCGCCATCCTCCTTACATTTTTTTGGGAGCGATATTCTAGTGCTGGTGTGGTAGCGACAGTTCTTGCTGGATTAGTATCCACTATATTATGGATAAGCACACCTTTAGAAAGTATCATCACTTCAAAATTCACGACATTTTTTATTGCATTATTTTTTGGAATAGCTGTGAGCTTACTTCTTCCAGATAAAACGGAGAAGATCCATTCCCTGTCCGAAAAGAACATATGATAATGCTAAATAAAAAAACTGAGCAAAATTCGCTCAGTCCTTATCACTAAATGCTCAGATTTACGCTTCCTCTAGTAGCTATTATGGAATAATATCAACTGCTTGACCACCACTCCGGCTACCCACTTCCCTTTCCGTGGGGTTTGTCCTTCAGCTAACTTTTTTAGCAAAACCCGCTCAAAAAAGTGGATCTTCAGGTCAAACATTTCCCACAGGAGTTGAAGTGGCCGGCCTTCGCTATTATCAGGCTCTACAACGCTAGCATGAAGTAACACAGCTGCTTTTATACTCACGGATAGCGATTTTCACTTTACCCATTGTAAAAAAAGTCAACCTATTACTTATGACAAGAATTGTTGCACCTTCGCATAGCGGAGACGAATTACGTAGACTCCTGCGGGATTAGCGCGAGCCGAAAATCCACTTTGCAACGTGTTCTTCTTTGCAAAGTTAGTTGAGGCCGTGCCCACGGAAAGCGAAGTAATTAGTCGGAGCATTGCCAATATACATCTAACATTTCAAAATAACTACTTGGCTTAACGTAGTCATTGCACTGATTTTATACTTTCTTAACGTAGAACAAAAGCGCAAATGTCCGATTAGAAACGTAGCGACTGGAGCGAGTCAACGGAGATAAAGGAATCACGGTGAGCTTGCGTGCCGATGATGACTTATCATAGAGCAATTCATGAAGTAGCCTAGTTTCTGGACGCTGGGACTGGACACGGCTCAACACGTCTATATTTATCCTCATGCTCAATTTTTATAATTTCCTAGACTACAAAAAATGGAGCTGCCTCATAAGTCTAAACGACTTTGAGCAGCCCTTTTTATGAACAAAGAAATAGAGCAAATATTATCAATAATCTACGTTTTCAATGAGGTTCTCTAAAAAGGCAAACCCTCGCCCTTTACGTCTCTTTATTTAGATCAGATGGCTGAAAGGAAAAAGGTAAAAGTTCTTCCATCGTAACTGTTTTAGTGTCCTCTTTTAGGTTGGTTAAATGAATCTTCATATCTGCTGTAAAGAATTCACTCATCACTTGACGGCAAGATCCACAAGGAGGAACTGGCCGATCTGTGTCAGCTGCAACAGCCATTTCCGTGAACTCCTTCTCCCCTTCAGCGATTGCTTTAAATATGGCGACACGCTCAGCGCAACACGACACTGGATACGCGGCATTTTCAATATTACATCCTGTATATAGCTTTCCTGATTTTGCTTTTAAAACTGCTCCTACAGGAAAGTTGGAATAAGGAACATAAGCGTTATCCCTTATACGAATGGCTTTTTTCACTAATTCATATTTAGCAGTCATTATTTATCCCCTTCTCCACAGTATGGAAGGTTATTATAAGTAAAAATCAAATGATTGTAAAGAGGCTCGGAACAGAACAAAAGTGCGAGCGCTCGTTTAGAACGTAGCAACTGGGGCGAGTCAATGGAGATAAAAGAATCATGGTGTGCTTGCGAGCCGATGATGACTTAGCGTAGAGCGATTCGTGAAGTCGCCTCCATTTCTCGGTACTGAGGCTGGACGTGGCTCAACATGCCCATATTTATCCCCCTGGGCTAAATTTTCTAGACTAAGAAAAAAATGAACCACCAAATAGTTCGTCTTTTAAATGGAACTTTTTAGTTATGCCCCAGCTCCAACTCTCTAATAATTTGGTCAAAAATATAGAGAATGGAATGGTTTAATTCCATGTATCTTTTTCTTCTCACATCTATATAGTAACTATGCATGAGTAGCAGTTCCATATTTTCTTTTGTAGAAGCCACCTGTTGAGGATGAATAGTTAGCTTCCTTTCTTTTACCATTCGCAGCGTGCCCGTTTCCCATTGTTGTAACATCTCATAAATAGGCGTTGTTTCTTCTTTAACCTTTAAAAACAAAGCTTTATCTTTTCGATTTTCAGGAGGATCGTTTTGCTCATATTTATCCTTTAATCGAACTACATGCTCTTTTAATAATTCTGTTTGTTTCTTTATGTCCATGTTGAATATCCGCCTTTAACAAAGTTTGCTATTAGGATTATTTTAACATAATGGACATGTTTTTTTTAATAATTCCCCTCCACTCTCTTTAAAGTCGTTTTTAGTGCATTCATTTCATTCATTCTATCCTGAAATTGATCAGATATTTCATTTTCAACCTTCATCATAAGCTTTTGATCCAGCCAACGTACCTGATCTGATAACTGTTGCAATGATAATTCAACCGATTTCCGATCGGCACCTGGATTAGCTGTATGGAGATTCCTGATAGCAAATGACATATAATCTCCTCCCTTGGTTAAGTTATTACTACTAGTATTCGGTTTAGAGCCATTCAATCCTTCCTGTTCGACAAAACTAGAACGAAGCTTACAAAACAGGTGATAAAACTCATTAATTTATGTGTTTTTGACAAACTAATAATTGAAGGAGGAGTTCACATGAAACAAAATAAGAAAAACCAAACAAAAACTGAATCTATTCGGTCAAAATCCCTAAAAAAGGGCGATAAGAAATTAGATGGTCCTAACCGACCATCTACGTAAATAAATCAAAGGGCTGTCCTAGAGGTCAAAAATACCTTTGGACAGCCCTTTGATAAGTTCGTTTTTTTCAAATGCATTATTCACTGCACAACAGTACATACCGCTTTCCGCCAATGAAATCAAAAACATACCAAATGAACCTCGATTCAATTTTGTATAACCCCCCTCTCCTTTCGTTATAATTCCTGCCTACTAAACACAGACCGAATAAAGTAATAAGCATACAAAAGCTGACGTTTTTTATAGAAAGTTAAGCCAATATCACTTTTTGTTGGAGTAGCAACATTCTTTGTCCATTTCTTTTTGACACCCCCCGATTTATACCAATCTGTTCGAATCTTATCTTGATGTGAAATAATAGGGTATACCATTCGTAGGAATGGAGACGCTTGGAAGGAGAGATCTAAGTAACGCTCATAATCATATCTTGAACCGGTATGTTCGCAATCTATAGCAAATGCCAATGTTTCATTATACACAGATGGGGTAAATAATATTGATGCCAGTTTTTTTCCGAGATTAATCCGATTGGTTAAACTTGTGAAGTTTTGTACATAGGCACCATACAAATTCGTTGATTTTGTTGGTAACAGTACTGCGTTCATTAAAAGTAGATTTTGTAGTACGTATGGTAGCTTGTGAAAAACACGTTTTTTAAAAAATGATTGTTCAATTACTGGCCCATGTATTACATTCTGTTCGTTTATAATTAATGCTCGAAGTAATCGATCTTCATCAGAGAACTTCCAAAAATAATGCCATTCTTTTATCATAAAATCCGACACATGGAAAACCTTTAATAACTGAAATACAGGCTCTCGCAGTTGCTTTGAAAGCTGGTAAATTAGTAATTGCGGATATGCATCAGAGAAAATTAACCAATTTGCGCGTTCATAAGTCATAAATAATCGCTCTCTCTCCTTATCACCCAGTATAAATCGATAAGGAGGTAACAATAGATCTGTCATATTATACCCTGCATTTCTAGACACAAGACTTGCTAAGTATGACCATTTTATTTCTGGAAATTGCAAATAATAGTTAAAATAAGCAGTTGTGCGGCTAATATTATCTCTATTTCGTGATTTAGTTGAATTTGTTATATAATGGACATAGGATTGAAGTTCTTTCGTTGGATACATCTTCATCCTTCCTTCAACAGTTTGTTTTAACTATGCACGATTCTGTAATATTTATGCGTACTATTTAAATGGTATTTTTTTTCTTATATGATATGGTATTATGCAAGGAGGAACCAACAAATGAATTACCCAAATGGGCAGAGAAAAAATATCAGTCGTCCAAAAGACGCTAAAAAAAACACAAATATATTTAGTAATCGAGGGATGACATTAGAAGAAGATATTAATGAGACGAACACTTTTTATGTAAAAGCAAATAAAGCAGTTATCTATAAAAAACCAACACCAGTACAGATTGTAAAGGTAAACTATCCAAAACGAAGTGCAGCAGTTATTACAGAAGCATATTTCAAACAAGCATCAACAACTGACTATAATGGGGTCTATAGGTATAGGTATATTGATTTCGAAGCGAAAGAGACTAAAAATAAAACCTTGTTTCCGCTAGCTAATATACATGAACATCAAATAGATCATATGAAGGCTGTAGTTGACCATGGAGGAATTAGTTTTATTATTATCCGATTTGCTGCACATGACGAAACATTTTTTTTACCTGCAGAGAAACTTTTTTTGCACTGGAACGTCAAATTAAATGGTGGCAAAAAATCGATTGCCTATGAAACCATTCAGGAAGAAGGATATATCATCCCTTTTCAATATAAAGCAAGAATTGATTATTTAGCTATCATTGATGAGCTTTATTTTTAGAGACGGAGGAATGAAGTGATGGCAGAAAATAGCCAATCTCGTACAGCGAGAAGAAAACAGAAAAAATCAAAGAAAAAACCGATGTGGAAAAAAATTGTACTGTCCTTATTAATTATATTTGTTGTAATGGGACTAGGCGCTGGTGCGACAGCTGCATATTGGATCGCTACAGCGCCAGATATAGATGATGCAAAATTATCCGATCCATTAGCATCACAAATTCTTGATAAGGATGACGAAGTATTTGCAAGTCTTGGAGATAAGCAAAGAACGAAAATAAGCTATGATGAATTGCCGAAAATATTAATTGATGCTGTTACAGCAACGGAGGATGCTCGATTCTTTGAACATGGTGGAATCGATTTAAGACGTATTGGTGGTGCCATTGTAGCCAATATAACAAATGGTTTTGGATCAGAAGGTGCAAGTACCATTACACAGCAGGTTGTAGAGAAATCCTTCCTATCGCCTGAGAAAAAGATTAGTTTAAAAGTACAAGAACAATGGCTAGCATTAAAACTGGAGCGTGAATACTCCAAAGAAGAGATCTTAGAGATGTATTTAAATAAGATCTATTACGGTAGTGGTGCATATGGCGTTGCTAAAGCTGCTGAGACATACTTCGGGAAAAAAGATTTAAGTGAATTAACACTTCCTGAGGCTGCCATTTTAGCTGGCTTACCACAGCGACCTACAGCATACGATCCATTCAATAACCCAGACCTAACGAAGAAAAGAATGGATACCGTATTAAAATTGATGGTGCGCCATGGAAAAATTTCACAAAAAGAAGCCGATGAAGCTAGAGAAGTGGAAATTTCTTCTCTGCTAACAGACTCTCGTCCTGATTCTGCTCCTTATGATGCCTTTTTACAGAAGGTGGAAGAAGAAGTTAGAGAAAAAGTAGATGGTGCAGATATTAATACAGATGGATTAACGATTCATACAACACTTGATACAAGTGCCCAGGAGCATGTTGAATATTTATTAACAGATAGTGAAGATAATCCAATCCCTTATCCGGATGATGAAATGCAGGCAGGCCTGGCCGTTCTGGATACTAAGAATGGTGCGATACGTGCTATTGGCGGACGACGAAATAGCGAAGGGAAAAAGGAATTCAACTTCGCCTTAACGGAACAGCAGCCTGGTTCAACATTTAAACCAATTATAGCCTATGGTCCAGCAATAGAATATAATAAAATGTCGACATACCATCAAATAAACGATGATAAGCCATATGAAATAGCTGGAACAAAAGGAGCAACGGTACGAAATTGGAACAGACAATACGCTGGCTGGATGACAGCACGCCATGCTTTGAACCAATCGTTAAACGTACCGGCAGTAAAAACACTAGAAGAGGTTGGGTATGAAAATTCCAAAAAATTTGCTGAAGGACTTGGAATTAATTTCCATGAAGATAAAATTACAATCACAGATGCTATTGGTGGAACGCAAACATATGTTACCCCAGTACAACTAGCTGGTGCATTCCGAGCATTTGGTAATGAGGGATTGTATAATGAACCATATGCAGTAACCAAAGTAGAATTTCCTGATGGAAGAACCATTGATTTAAAACCAAAGGCCGAGCCTGTTATGTCAGATTACACAGCATATATGATGACAGATATGCTTAAATCTGCTATTACAGAAGGTACTGGTAAACTTGCAAATATCTCTGGCTTACCAGTAGCAGGAAAGACGGGAACAACCAATCTTGAAGATAAATCTGGTAGCCCCGATTCATGGTTTACTGGCTATACAACGAATTACACGATATCCGTATGGACAGGTGGTTATACGGATGAGAATGGACACCGTGATGTAATTCCTAGCGGTCATACGAAAATCCCGCATGCCCTATTCAAAAACATTATGACGGAACTGTCAAAAGACGTGGAGACGAAAGACTTTGTTAAGCCAAATTCTGTGGTAGAAGCAAAGGTTGAAAAAGGATCAAATCCTGCGGCGAAGCCGAGTGAATTTACACCTTCATCCTCTATTTTGACGGAGCTATTCGTAAAAGGAACAGAGCCAAGCAGCACCTCCGAGAAGTTCGATAAATTAGATGCAGTAAGTGGATTGAAGGCTACCTTTAACGAAGAAAGTAACACGATTGATGTTTCATGGGATTATAAATCCGATGCAGATGTATCATTTGAAGTCGGATTACAAATGAACGATGGAAAAATGCAAACACTCTCTACGACAGAAGATACCTCTATGGTGATTAAAGAGGTAGAGCCAGACGCTAATTATACTATTCAGGTCGTGGCGATCAGTAATGACGATGAATCAATGAAGAGTGAACCGAAAACCACGAAAGTAAAAATTCCAGGCGAAGAAGAGGAAGAAGGAATTCCAGCTGTTGAGGGATTATCAGCCGCTTACAATGAGGCAAATTCAGAAATTGATGTTTCGTGGAACTATAATGGTCCGCCTGCCAGCTTCGAGGTATCAGTAAACGGACAAACGAAGACAGTTGAAGCAAACGGTCTTAAAATTGATGGAGCACAGCCTGGTCAAAGCTATACCATCACGGTAACACCAGTTGGTAAAAAGGGTAATAACGAAGGAGTCCGCGGACAAAGTCAACATACAACCGTGACAGTTCCTGCGGATGAAACGGGAGAAGATAACGGTGACCCTGGTGGATCTGATGAACCTGAAAAACCTAAAGAACCTGAAGAATCTGCTGGTGGAGACGATGGAGAACCTGAAGACCCTGGAGAACCTGAAGAACCTGGTGGAGATAATGGAGAACCTGAAGACGGTCAAAGTTAACAACAAGGCGGCGATACCGACGGTGGAAATTCAGATGATGAAGAACAATAATAATAAAGAGGTAGTCTCAAAAGTCCATTAAACAAAACACCGACCATGATGTTCAAAAATCATGGTCGGTGTTTTTTGGTTTGTATTTAATTGAAATTACCTCTTAAAATCTTTTGGGTAAGTTAGGAAATCGACAATACCCTGAATACAGTTTTAACTTTATCAAGTCTGCACAGACTTCGAGTCTTTTCAAAAGCCGTAAATGAAGATGTCGAGGAGGTTGAATTCCGTACCCGAGTTAAGTTTCAATCATAGGCGATCTCCATTTTAATTAGATAAACAAAAAGGATATCCTTAGTCATTTTATGACTTTTGGGAAGCAGTGCGCATCCGCTTTTGCCCTTCTCTACACACCTCTAACAGTGGACATTCTGGACAGTTTGGATTTCTTGCTTTACAATGATACCTGCCAAAAAATATCATGCGATGATGTGTTTCGCTCCATTCCTCTTTTGGCACTTTCCGCATCAATGTTTCTTCTACTTCTATGACCGTATCCTTCCATCTACAAATACCTAGACGCTTTGATACACGCTCAACATGCGTATCCACAGCTATTGCAGGCTCACCGAATGCAACAGATGCTACCACATTTGCCGTTTTTCTACCAACTCCAGCTAATTTAACAAGCTCTGTTTTTGATTTTGGAACAATACCACCATATTCCTCCAAAAGAACGGTACATAGTTTACGGATATTTTTTGCCTTATTCCGATATAAACCAATTGACTTAATATCGTTCTGCAGCTCCTCTAAAGGCACTGCAAGATAATCCTCTGGTGTTTTATATTTCTTAAATAATTCTTTCGTTACTTTATTTACTAATGTATCCGTACACTGTGCGGATAAAAGTACTGCTATAACCAACTCAAAAGGATTTTCATGCTCCAGTTCACATTCAGCATAAGGAAACATTTTTTTCATTTCATCTAAACAAAATCTAATCTGTTTTTTATTCAGCATCTGCTTAGTCTTCTCCTTCTAGCCAATTATAATAAAATGAGGTATCTCTTTTTTTGGTAGGCTGATTTGTTCCTGTTTGCGAAGAATGGAATTGCTTACTTGCATTTCTAGCTTGCTCCACTGTATGGATTCCTTTTTTCTTCCATTCTCTTAGAATTCTGTCAATATATTTAAAATTAAGCTTGCCCATCAACACAGATTCTCTTAATCCTGCTTTAATTAAAGCAGGTGAAATATGATCTTGATCAAGCCACGCATTTATCGTCTCTATTTCAAACGGTGAAAGCGGACGGCCAAATTCTTGTTCAAATAAGATAAATATTGTTCCGTCAGTAGACGCTTCCTGTTGTTGTATATCCGATGAAAATAATTTATTCCAAAGCGGGGTTAAACAATAAGCTTCACTTAGTTTCTCCCCTTCCCTTTCCTGCTGCTTAATAGCTAGCATATCCTTTTGAATCAGTGCCCGTAATAAATGTGCACATTCCTTTTCATCCATTGTAACATAAGCAGCTAACTGATCAGGTGTAGGAAAATCAACCCTATCCTGTAAGAATCGTTGAATCTGTAATAAGAGCATTACTTCCTTTTCATTGAGCCCTAAATCCTTATATGCTAAGAATAATTCTACAGGAATCTGTATTTGGTTTAACAATATATCTTGAATGGAAATTTGCTTCGTCATCATAGCACCTCATTAAAAGTATAGCATGTTGTTAAAATAATAAAATCCCTTGCTCTAAAAGACAAGGGATTTTATTACAGGTTAATGGGCTGTAAAAACCCCAACCTCAAAAAACAGCAGCGGTTCATAAACGCTTATACGTTTAAGGTTTGTTCCTTTTAAACCGACTATATATTGGAATTAGCGATAAAAAAGCTGATAGCTAGTCACTAAAAAAATCCTCATTTATGGATAAAGCCGGTTAAGTAATCTTGGAAAAGGAATTGTTTCACGTACATGATCTACACCAGATATCCAAGCGACTGTCCTTTCTAATCCTAGACCAAAACCTGAGTGAGGAACACTACCGTATTGCCTTAGCTCTAGATACCATTTATAGGCTTCGCCTGTTAAGTCATGCTGTTCATAGCGCTCTTTCATAAGCTCTAAATCATCAATACGTTGCGAACCACCTATAATTTCTCCATATCCCTCAGGAGCAATAAGATCTGCACATAAAACAACATCCGAACGATTAGGGTCAGGCTTCATGTAGAATGCTTTAATCTCTGCTGGGTAATTTGTGATAAATACTGGCTTATCAAAGCTTTCAGCAATCGCAGTTTCATGAGGTGCACCAAAGTCTTCTCCCCATTCAATATCCGTAAATCCTTTGTCTTTTAAAAGATCAATCGCATCATCATAAGAGATTCGTGGGAATGGTGCTTTTACCTTTTCTAATTTTTCAGTATCTCTTTCTAATACCTGTAATTCTAGCTTACAATTTTCTAAAACACTTTGCACAACAAAGCTCACGTAATTCTCTTGAATTTCAAGACTTTCTTGATGGTCAACAAAAGCCATTTCTGGTTCAATCATCCAGAACTCAATCAAATGTCTGCGTGTTTTCGATTTTTCTGCTCGAAAAGTAGGACCAAAGGAGAATACTTTACCAAAAGCCATAGCAGCTGCTTCCATATATAGCTGACCACTTTGTGACAAATAGGCTTCCTCGTCAAAGTATTTTGTGTGAAATAATTCCGTTGTTCCTTCAGCGGAAGAACCTGTTAGAATAGGAGGATCAATTTTTACATATCCGTTCTCATTAAAGAATTGATACGTTGCGCGAATAATTTCATTTCGTATTTTCATTACAGCATGTTGTTTTTTAGAGCGTAGCCATAAATGACGATGATCCATTAAAAACTCAGTTCCATGCTCCTTAGGAGTTATTGGAAAATCAATGGACTCATGTATTAATTCAATATCACTTACTTGCATTTCATAACCAAACGGAGAGCGGGTGTCCTCAACAATTTTACCAGTTATGTAAACAGAGGATTCTTGGGTTAAATTTTTAGCCAGTTGAAAGGTTTCTTCACTGACATCATTTTTAACGACTACTCCTTGTATAAAACCAGTACCATCACGTAGTTGCAAAAAGGCAATCTTTCCACTTGAACGCTTATTGGCGAGCCATGCTCCCATGGTAACTGTTTGATCATTGTGTGCTGGTGCTTGTGAAATAGTTATTTTCAAAAAAATTACCTCCTGATACGATTAAGATTGGTGCTTTAATACAAATCGTTTTATTCGTGTAGCTGCCTCTATTAAAGCTTCCATTGATGTGGCATAGGATAGACGCACATTATTTGGTGAGCCGAACCCAGAGCCTGGTACAAGTGCAACTTTTTCCTCTTCTAACAAAGCACTTACCCATTCATCCACAGAAGCAAATCCATTATTTCTTGATGCTTCTTCTACATTTGGAAACAGATAGAAGGCTCCCTTCGGTTTAATACAGGTAACACCTGGTATTTCAAGTAAGAGTTCATAGAGTTTTTCTAGGCGTTCGGCAAATACCTGCTTCATCCCTTCGACAGGTTCCCCGTCCATCTGATATGCTGCAAGAGCTGCATATTGCGCAATAGATGTAGGATTTGATGTTGAGTGTGAAGCTAAACTTGTCATTGCCTTTATGATAGCAATGGGTCCAGCTGCATATCCAATTCTCCAGCCCGTCATAGCATGTGACTTGGATACCCCATTTATAACAACAGTCTGTTCCTGCAAATCGCTAGAAAGTTGAGCAATTGAAATATGTGGATCCCCTGAGTAAATCAGCTTCTCATAAATTTCATCTGAAACGATAAGTATATCATGCCTTAAACAAACTTCTCCTATTTGCTTAAGTTCTTCCTCTGTATACATCATACCTGTTGGATTACTAGGTGAGTTTATAATTACAGCTTTCGTTTTATCAGTTATCGCATTTTCAAGTTGTGCTGGTGTCAATTTAAATCCGTTTTCTTCACTTGCTGTCAAAAATACCGGACTGCCACCTGCTAACTTAACCTGTTCTGGATAGCTAACCCAGTATGGGGCAGGTATTATTACTTCGTCCCCTTCATTTAGCAATACTTGAAATAATGTATAAAGTGCGTGTTTTGCACCTGTTGTGACAATAATTTGATCGGTCGAATAATCCAGGTAATTATCTGCTTTAAATTTAGATACGATCGCTTGTTTTAGCTCCACTATTCCACCCGATGGCGTATATTTAGTCATTCCTTCACGCATTGCGTTTTGTGCAGCATTTAAAATGAATTCTGGTGTATTAAAATCAGGCTCACCCGCTCCTAGAGCAATGACATCATGACCTTGCTTTTTTAATTCTTTGGCTTTTGCTGTTATTGCTAAGGTTGAGGATGGTGTTAAGGTTTTTACTCGATTTGCTAGTTCCACTAATATCACCTTTCTATGTTAGCATTCCTTTTAATTAAACATTCGTTTTAAACGATACTGCTCATACCTAGACCCATCATAGATCGATAAATAATCCAACACATATCGACCAGATTGATCTTTATAAGTAAGTTCCCAAAGAGCATTTTCATTTACAAGTGCCGGTGTTATTTTTACAAATTCACATTGATTACACTGCTGTTTCCAATCATCTATTATAGCATCTTCTGCTATAATTTCCGATTGATTAATCGTCGTCAAATTTTTCTTTTTTCCTTCAAGCGGATAGAAAATAATTTTTTCTTCCTTACCATCTTTTCCAAACACGACATGATAGGCCTTTTCTCCATTGAATGTTTTGATGGCTGTTACTTCTGTAAGGGCGTTCGCCTTTAATAATTGTCTTTCTGTTTCAGCATAGCCTGCGGTTTTACTTTCTTTTAAATCGACATATAGAAATATCATATAAATAAAACAGGAAATTAGGATAATTATGCTAATCAGTAAGCTCCATTTTAACCATTTAGGTCCGGTAAATCGTGAAGATTGCCTGATCCTCATCGTTATCATCCAATGCTAGACCGAACATTAAATCCTGCTCTTTTAATGTTCTATTTAAACTATCAACTATTTTATAAAGATCTGATGAATATTGGAGCTTAACTGTTGATAATGTTTCTATTTTATTATCCATCTTATCCCTCCAGTAAAATACCCTTTTTATCAAAAAATTGTTAATCATACTTTCGCAAGCTAAGTGAAACCTATATATATGCTGAAATAAAATAAACTCAAACACATACGTATAGTATAACAAGCTTATAGCAAGTTGTGTTTTGTTTTTATTGTTTTTAGCAAAATTTTTCTCACCCATACCACTTCTTTATTACTGATGCTCTTGCCTCGAGCATCAGTCTTTTTTGTACATGCACATTTCACGTTTTATGGCTTCACCACTAAAACCAATTCTTGGCTTTTTCCATGAGCTTCTGAGTAGAATCAACAGATAATGGAACAGGTGGAATAGAGTCGATAAAATATTTGCCGTAGCGCGCCTTAACCATTCGTGCATCACATACAAATACAATTCCTCTATCACTAGAAGAGCGAATTAATCTGCCGAACCCCTGTTTAAATCGAATGACGGCATTAGGTAAAGAAAATTCCATAAACGGATTTTTTCCTTGTTCTTTTAAATAGGCGGATTTAGCTTCGTGTACTGGATGATCTGGGGGTTGAAATGGCAATCGCACGATCATTAAACACGATAAATCTTCACCTGGAATATCCACACCCTCCCAGAAGGAACTTGTTCCTAATAGAATGGCTTGATTAAAGGTCTGGAAATTTTTCTTTAATCTGGCTCGGCTACCACTTGAGATTCCTTGAGCAATTAAGGCATAACTACTTAGGTCTAATGTTTCCTTCAAAAGGGCATGAGCCCGCTTTAACATATCGTAAGAAGTAAACAGTACTAGCATCCTTCCTGCTGTTATTTCTGCCAATGAAATAATTGATTCACATGTAGCATATATAAATTCATCGATATTTCCATATTTGATATCTGGAAAATCGTTCGGAACCATTAATTGAACTTGATCTTTATAAGAAAAGGGCGATTCAATTTGTTTTGTAATTAACCTGTCAGCACTAATACCTAATCTATCCTGAATAAATTGAAAGGATTGATTCATGGTCAATGTAGCACTTGTTAAAATAATACTTTCTTTACTAGCAAAGAAATCTTTTGCTAGTAAACCGGCAACATTTGTTGGCTCACTATATAAATAAACTGCATTCTTTGCTCCATAAGCTTCAATTTCTATCCACTTTACTTGCTCGCTTGTTTCTTCGACAAGGAAAAGCTCTTCAAGTCGATCAATATAGCTTTGCAGCTGCTCTGTATGTAATTGGATACGCTCTTTATCCTGTCTTTCGATCTCTTCTTTCTTTTCTAAGTAATGTACCATAACAGCTAATCCGTGGATTAAATCACGCAGATAAAATAGTAAACGATTAACCATTTCCTTAATGGCATCCCATTTCTCAGGATGTTCCTTTTCATGAGAGAATCGATATTGTGTTCTTCCAATATCACTTAAAGTCTTGTTTGACTTATGTTGACCTACTACATATTGAAATAAATGACGAAATAAATCATCTGTTTCATATTTAGCTTCCTCAATAATATAATCCCATTTTTCTAATGGAAGCTGATCATGATTTATTTGGTACGTATTAATTAGATTCGTTAGGAGCTTGTTATCTTCTGTTTTTCCTAACTGATTCAACATATACTGCATGTGAATATAATCTAGCTTAAGTCCATAATGTCTTGATGCCGTATCCTCCAAATGATGTGCCTCATCAATTATTGCTTTATCATAACTTGGGAGTAACTGATATTCATTAAACATATCCGTGCATAGTAAAGCATGATTTGTAATAACAATATCTGCACGCTGAGCTCTTTTACGCGCCTTCTGATAATACGATCTAGCAAACCAAGGTGAAGTCGGATCAACATTTTCTTCCGTATCAGCAGATATACGTCGAAAGAAGAGGTAGCCACTGGATGGAAGTTGAATTTCATCTATATCCCCTGTTACGGTCTCTGTCAACCACACAAGTATTATCGCTTTTGTTAAGGCAATATCGTAATTGTCCTGTTGAGAATCACGTAATTCATGTTCCAATTTTTCCAAGCTAATGTAATGGGACTTCCCTTTCAGTAAAGTCGCATGTAATGGGAAATTAACTAATTTATTTACCATCGGTAATTCTTCTTCTAATAATTGTGATTGTAGCTGAGTAGTAAACGTACTTATGACAATCCGTTTCTGGTCTTTGATTGCTTCATATATTGTAGGAATAAGGTATGCGAGCGACTTTCCCGTACCTGTCTCTGCCTCTATGAATGCGTGTTGGTGACTCTGAAAGGCATCAAAAATTGTTTCTGACATCTCACGTTGACCGATGCGCTTTTCATAGTTATTTATTTGCTTTTCCATTGCTCCATTTTCTTCGTATATATGATCCAAGTACTCACCAAACGATAAATCAAGCGTGCGAACTTGGTCAGACTGTGGTTCCGTTTGACGATAAGCGAGTCCCCGATATGTTTCTATACCAGATATATCCTCAGAAGAAAAAAGTAAAGCCTGCTGTCTAGAGTGAAGTAATTGATATACATCTGATTTTAATGTTTTCTCTATTTTCAACAGCTGTTCTATTGTTTCATAAGGTAAAGATTCTAATTTCTCCTTTAATCTTAAAAACAGCTTTGCTGTTACATATGCATCTGATAATGCACGATGTGGCTCATTATGCTGCAACTTAAGGTATTCAGACAACTGGCTTAATTTAAAGCTTGGAGATCTCGGAAATAAGATTCTTGCTAGTTCAACAGTATCAAGTATCGGGGTTGTTAATTTATTCCTACCACAGTTTTCTAATTCAGTATTTAAAAAACCTAGGTCGAAAGGAACATTGTGTGCGATTAAATAGCTGTCTTCAAACAAACGTGTTATTTCATCGGCTCTTTCTTCAAATAAAGGAGCATCCTCTACATCTTTGTCAGAGATTCCTGTTAAATTTGTAATAAATAATGGAATTTCCTTTCCTGGATTTAGTAAGGTGGAATAGCTATCAATGATTGTATTATTTTCGATAATTACAAGACCCGCTTCGATAATCTTATCCTCTTTACCTGGAGCGTTACCAGTTGTTTCTAAGTCAATTACAACATATCTTTCCATCTTTTCACCTCACTTCTAGCAACCAGTACATCAATTCGTTTTATCGTATTTATCATAACAGGATTTCGTTTGTGGTCAATATAAAATGAGCTTCACTTTTAACGGTAAATTACGCTTTTTTATTAAACCAATCAATTTCCCCAGAATACAAGCGTTCTACTTTACCAGACTCATTTCTGATTAATAACGCCCCATCAGATGCAATCCCTGCAAATATTGCTTTCTTCTTCTCCTGTAATGTGTAAATCGTTATCCATTCACCTATTTTAAAGCCGTAAGCTTCCCATTTTTTCTTTATCTCAACAAAGCCCTTTTTCATATACATATCATACGTCTTTTCAAACGTACATAAAAATTCTTGAATAATTGACTGAATAGACCATGATTGATTCGTTTCAATTTGTAATGAAGTGGCTCTTTCTTGGATTTCTTCTGGCCAATCTGATAATTGCTGATTAACGTTTAGACCAACACCGATTACTACGTATTGAATTTTATCTTGTTCTGCCTGCATCTCGGTCAATATGCCAGCACATTTCTTTTGATTGGCAAATAATATATCATTGGGCCATTTGATCAAAGGTTCTGTACCTGTCATGTCACTTATTGTATCAGCTAATGCTACTGCAGTTAATAATGTTAATTGCGGAGCAAGATATGGCGGTAACTCTGGCCGTAAAATCATACTTAACCACATGCCGCTGCCTCTTTTGGAATGCCAAGCTCGGCTCATTCTTCCCCTACCGATTTTTTGCTCATCAGCAATAACGACGGTACCATGTCCTTTGTTCTCCTTGGCTTCTTGATGTGCAACAACTTGGGTTGAATTCGTTACTTCCCTATGAATTACTTTTTTTCCAAGCCATTTCGTCTTAAGTCCCCATTGTATCGTATTTTCAGTTATCCTTTCGGGAAAACCGATAATTCGGTAGCCCACCTTTGATTTTGCTTCTATTTGGTAACCATCTCGCTCTAGTTCCTTCATATGTTTCCAGATAGCGCTTCGTGAGATATTTAGTTTTTCTGAAAGCATCTGTCCAGAAATATAATCCTCCGTATGTTCAGCTAATAATTTTATTAACTTATTTCGGGTGGATTCCATTTTATCCACTCCTTTATCGTTTCGTATTGATTAGGTAAACCATGTAAAACAATTTGTTTCTCAAGGTTATTTAATAGATCGTTAATCCATGGCCCCTTTTTGTAACTAGGAAATAAACGTATGATATCATTTCCGTTCACTGCTAGTTCTGTTCTTGATTTAATCGGCAGTGTTTCGTAAATTCCCCATAAATCCGTGAGTTGAATCGGACTTGTTGGATCGACTACACTCGCCACTCTCACGAATGACTCATATAAATATTCAGGAAGCTGATATACCAGCAGCGGTGATACCCCTAATTTTTTCCATGTATCTATGTGCATCGACAGTTGAATTGCTTCGTTCTTCACTTTGTTTGAACATTTCCATGCTTTTGTCCACATCGATATGTTAAGTGATGGCTTTAATAAATGGCAAACAGCCATTACCTCACCAAACGAATATAGAGGTTGCTTAATAGAAGCAACGTCATGAAATAGCTGCTCATGATCCTTAAATACAGGAAGATATTTATAAACACCGGTATCTCTCAAATACGTGCAACCTTGCGAAATATAATTTCCTGCAAAAAATTTCGTGAATTCATTGGTAATCCTTTCAATCGCTAAATTACCAATCTGCTGCTTCACTTGTTTCATATGCTTTAGTGTCGTTTCATCAATTTTAAAGCCAAGCTGACTACTAAATCGTAATGCCCGAATTATTCGTAACGGATCTTCCATAAATCGCTCTCTTCCATTCCCTACTGTGCGAATAATTCTATTTTCAAGGTCCTGCTTGCCCTGAAATAAATCAATTATGGCGCCATGACGACTCATGGCTAAAGCGTTTATCGTAAAATCCCTTCTTGCTAAATCCTTATCAATTTTGTCGATATATGTAACCGAGTCAGGATGTCTCTGATCGGAATACGATCCATCCACTCGAAATGTGGTTACCTCAAAAGATTCTTTTTCAAAGCGGACAATAACAGTTCCATGCTCAATACCTACTGGTATAACGTTATGAAAGATCTCTTGTAAAAACTCGGGTGTTGCTGATGTTGCAATATCTATATCTCCTACTGGTCGATTTAATAAATAGTCCCTGACACATCCACCAACAAAAAAAGCCTGATGATGATAGCCCTCAATTCGTTCAATTACTTTTATTGCTTTTTGGAAAGATTCATTATACATATCGATCACCATTTCTACGGAGTATCTAATACTTTATCATATAATCGTTCATAATGTTCAACGATTTCTTTAGAATGAAATTGCGTATGAACCATTTCAAGTGCATTCGCAGCGAACCGTTGATGTTGTTCTTGATTGGATAATATCTTTATCGCATAAGTTGCTGCTTGTTTTGTATCACCAAGCTCAGTAATATAGCCAGTTTCTCCATGCTGTATTACTTCTGGTATTCCACCGATATTCGTCCCGATACAAGGAACTCCGCAAGCCATCGCCTCTAGTAATACTAGTCCAAAGCTTTCCTTTTCAGAAAGCAGCAGCTTTAAATCGCAAATCGATAATAATTCATTAATGTTCTTTTGTTTCCCTAAAAATAATACTTTTTCATCTAAACCTAGCTCTTCAGCTAAGGCTGAAGCAGTACCATACTCTGGTCCATCACCAATAAGTAGAAGTTTGCTTGGTATATTTTCTTGGATTAGCTGAAACGTTTGTATGACATCTGGAAGCCGTTTTACTTTACGAAAATTAGAAATATGCACAACCACTTTTTCTTCTGGGGCTATCCCATACTGCTCCTTGATGATTGGCATCTCTTTACGATAATACTGCTTTTCATTTACAAAATTATAGATTACTTCTATTTCTTTATTAACATGTAATAAATCTGCAGTATGATCAGCTAAATAATGTGAAACCGCGGTTACGGCATCTGACTTTTCAATTCCATGCTTAATCATGTTTTTAAATATATCATCGATTGCTAATACAGTTATATCAGTTCCGTGTAGTGTTGTTACAATCTTCACATCATGTTCTGCGATATCCTTCGCTAAAAGCGCACTTATGGCGTGGGGCATTGCATAATGAACATGTAAGATATCAAGCTTCTCTCTGTTAATAACCTCTGCCATTTTTGCTGCCAGCGCTAAATCATATGGTGGGTATTGAAAAACTGGATAATGATTTAATTCTACCTCATGAAAATATATTCGAGGATTAATTCGATTTAATCGAAATGGCAAGCTTGATGTAATAAAATGTACTTCATTCCCTCTTTCTGCTAAAAGCATACCTAATTCAGTAGCGATTATACCTGATCCGCCAACACTAGGATAACAAGTAATGCCTATTTTCCTCATTTGCGATTATCCTTTTCCTTCTTTTCTTTTACGATCTCCCTCCATTGGAAATCGCCATTGTCAAGGCCCCTGACAAAGATTTCTGCTGCTGCAATGTTAGTAGCCAGTGGGATGTAATAAACATCGCATAATCGCATCAAGGCACTAACATCAGGCTCATGTGGCTGAGCTGTTAATGGATCTCTAAGAAAGATGATCATATCCATTTTATCATTTGCTATCATTGCTCCAATTTGTTGATCTCCACCTAGTGGTCCTGATTGAAATAAATTCACATCAAGACCCGTTGCCTCAGCTACCATCTTTCCTGTTGTACCAGTTGCATATAAGTTATGCTTCTTTAACGTATGCTGATAGGCAATACTAAAATTAATGATATCTTTCTTCTTTTTATCATGAGCAATTAATGCAATGTTCATTTTCATACAATTCCCACCCTATAATATATTTTCCAAACCATATATAAGCCGTCGCTCTTCCATTACCTTGTTAATTCCAAGTTTAACTCCTTCCATAAAGGAAGCACGATCCATAGAGTCATGTTTTATGGTAAGTGTTTGCCCATCGCTTCCAAATATTACTTCTTGATGTGCAACCAGACCAGGTAAACGTACACTATGGATCTTAATCCCATCTATATCAGCGCCTCTTGCACCAGGCAATGTTTCTTTTTCGTTTGGATGCCCTTGCTTTTTAGCTGTTCTTGTTTCTCGGATTAATTCAGCTGTCTTAATGGCTGTTCCAGAAGGAGCATCTAGTTTGTTATCATGATGCTTCTCAATAATGTCCACGTCAGGAAAATATGTAGCAGCCATTTTTGCAAACTTCATCATTAAGACAGCTCCGATTGCAAAGTTTGGCGCAATCAAACAGCCGACATTTTGAGAATTTGAAATGGAGCTTAGCTCCTCTATTTGTAATTCGGAGAAACCGGTCGTCCCGACTACAGGACGTACATGGTGTGCTAGAGCAATTTTTGTGTGCTGGTAACCTGCTTCAGGAACAGTCAAATCAACCAGTACATCTACCTCATTATTCTCATTAAAGCAAGTCTCAGCATCCTCATATATCGGAACGTCGATGGAAAAATGAGGAACTACCTCTTGTAACGTTTTTCCTCCATGTTTACGATCAATACATGCTACGAGACGAAATTCAGTTTCCTTTTCTACCATTTTGACTGCTTCTGAACCCATTTTTCCTCTTGGGCCTGCTATTACAACGTTAATTGCCATGTGACATTCTCCTTTTATGTATAACTAGTCTTTTCTGGTCCATCTATGTTTATCGCGTGATTCAATTTTAGTTATCGATGAATGAAATGCTTCCGATAAGTCTATATCCAATGAGTTAGCGAAACAAGAAAGCACAAAAATAATATCACCTAATTCTTCCTCTACTGTCCTTTCCTGTTCGGAAGGCTTTTTAGGCTTTTCGCCATAATAATGATTTACTTCTCTTGCTAGTTCTCCAACTTCTTCCGTCAATCTAGCCATTAAACTTAATGGAGAGAAATAACCTTCTTTAAATTGGCTGATATAGTTATCAACTCGTTCTTGTATCTCTTTTGTAGAGTAATTGGTTATAGTAATGGAAATCTCCCCCTATATTCATATTTGCTACTATTATCGTAGCTAATCCACGTTGTTTTGACAAATATTTAATTCATAACCCTTCCATTATGGAACTTTTTAAAACTTCCTAAAAAAATAGAATTGTTCTTTATAGATAGTTTGTCTATACTGTTAATAGGAATGGACATCGTTAGAAAGTAGGAGGTTTTCGTTTGATATTTGGATTAAAAGTAAAAAATATACTATTTATTTTATTAGGATCCGCCATATTTTCTTTTGGTATTGTTCACTTTAATATGCAGCACAATCTAGGTGAAGGCGGATTTACTGGAATTACGCTATTGCTATATTTCCTTTGGAAATGGGATCCAGCGATTACAAATATAATTTTAAACATTCCACTATTTTTAATCGGCTGGAAGTTTCTAGGACGAAATTCATTTATATATAGCATAATTGGGACTGGAGCGGTATCACTGTTTCTAAGTATATTCCAAATCAATCCATTTGATTTGCATCTTGAATCAGACATGACTCTAGTCGCGCTCTTTGCAGGGGTATTTATCGGGGTAGGTTTAGGAATTATTTTCCGGTTTGGCGGTACCACTGGTGGTGTCGATATTATTGCAAGGCTCGTTAATAAATATGTTGGATGGAGCATGGGGAGAACCATGTTTCTCTTTGATTTTATCGTCATCATGACTTCTGTATTTGCAATATTAGACTTAAAGCAAGGGATGTATACATTGTTAGCTGTGTATATCGGTGCCAGAGTCATTGACTTCCTACAGGAAGGGGCATATTCAGCAAAAGGGGCTACCATCATCTCCAGTCAAAGTAATGATATTGCTGCCAAAATACTGAAAGATATGGATCGAGGTGTTACTGTATTAGAGGGGAGAGGGAGCTTCTCAGGTGACAAACGTGACGTATTATACTGTGTCGTAGCAAGAAACGAAATTGTACGCTTAAAAAATATCATTAATAGCGTTGATCCACATGCATTTGTTGCTGTTAGCACCGTCCACGATGTACTCGGGGAAGGCTTTACATTAGACGAAAACAAAAATCCTATACAGGAATAAAAGCAAAACCATTTCTTTAAGAGGGTACAACAATCGAATTAGAACTTAATTCGAGATAATTGTCTACCTCTTCATACCTTACTCAACATAAAGGAGGGTTCTGGGCGCTGAAGCTGGAAGCGGCTCAATACGCCCATCTTGATCCGCATCGGTTAACTTTATAATTTCCTAAACAATCAAAAAGAAACACGGACCGTGATGTTCATACACTATGGTCAGTGTTTCTTTTATTTAATGGGCTGTTAAAATAACCCCTTCTTCATTCTTACTAATCATTATTTGATGCAACATACATCAAGATAAACCGCACTAATTCAGCAACTGCTACTAGTGCCGCTGCAACATAAGTTAATGCCGCTGCATTTAGCACTTTCTTTGTTTCACGTTCTTCGTTATTTCGAATTACACCCGAAGATACAAGCTGAGCCATCGCACGATTCGATGCATCAAATTCAACAGGCAACGTTACGAGCTGAAATAGCACTGCTGCTGACATGAAAATGATACCAAATAGGAATAATCCTCCCATGTTAAGGAGTATACCTGCAAGAATAAGAAAGAAGGATATATTTGATCCAAAACTTGCTACAGGTACCAATGCACTTCTAAATCTTAGGAAGGCATAGTCTTCTGCATCTTGAATAGCATGTCCAACCTCATGTGCTGCCACAGCGGAAGCAGCCATGGATTGACTGTGATAGTTTCCAGTAGAAAGTCGAACAACCTTTTTTCTCGGATCATAATGATCCGACAATGTACCTTTAGTTTCTTCGATTGTTACATGATATAATCCATTTTCGTCCAAAATTTTACGAGCAACTTGTGCACCAGTCATATACGATGATGTTGCTTTTTTAGAATATTTTTTATAGGTATTCTTAACCTTTGATTGTGCCCAAATTGGGATTATCAATAGTAAAGCTAGATAAATGAGGTAACCGCCAAAGCCACCTAACATGTTTGCATTCCTCCTTGTTAAGGTCAATTTTAGTCAAAAATAGGTAGTTAGTCAACTATTTTATCTTTTTTAGCTTTTTTCCTTGATTCACCTTTATATTTTCTCCAACTAACGTAGGTTAATGTAATCCCAATACATCCACCAACAATTATAACTGTCCAAATCAGCGGAAGAAGGTCCCCGTTTTGCTTTGGTGGTTCCTTTGCTTGCACGAGCACGCTTGCTTCAATCATGATAGGCTGTATATGAAAATAACCAATCATCCCTATGATCACTAATATGCATGTAATAACCGAACCCAGTTTGTTTTTTATCATAGCGATCACCCCATATTTAGCTTCTAACACTAATGTATGATACGGGATAATATTATATAACAGTGATATTTTTGCAGTTGGTGGGCCGTTAATTATCGTGTTCTTTTTTACGTATCGTCAGATAATAAGCAATGAAAATGGATACAATACTCAACCAAAATGTAAAATAACCAATTTCGTTCATATATTCGGTGAGCGATCCGTATACCGGCATCATTTCAAATACATAATCAATAATGTCATTATGTAATGTCCACACTGCTGCTACGGCAATATGACGAAGCTTTATTTGATAATAGGGGGCATATAATAACCCTTGGATTGCCATTGCACCATGCGAAGTAATAAGCATATATCCTTGCCAATTTAGCGAACCATCAACAGCTAGTGTAAGTAAATTCATTACTACCGCCCATATACCATACTTAAATAACGTAATGATACCCAGTGCCTCTACATACGGTACATGCCTGTTGAACATAAAAAATAAAAGAAAGATCGTAAAGAATAAGCTAGCTGTGGGACTGTCAGGAACAAATATTAAAAATATGTCAGGGGTTACGGATAACTGACTTTCATACCATTTGTAACCATAAATGGTACCTGCTAAATTGATAAAAAATAAAAGCATTAAAAAGCGTTTGTCCAATAATATGCATTTTATCAAGAAATCGTTCCTCTTTTCCTAGAGATTCAATACATTACTCACGAATATTTGAGTAGAATGATAAAAAACACCCCCACCAATCTGATTGGCAAAGGTGTTTTTATTAATTCTTATTCCTGCGATTGCTCATTTACCGATACTATAAAGTCAACAAGTTGTTGCAATTCTTCATCCGTACCAGCAAATTGACCAGGAGGCATTGATCCAGTACCATCTTTAGCAATGGTAGCAATCTCTTCAGCAGAATGTTCTGTACCAATTAATGCTGGAGCAGCTGCACCACCCTGTAGGTCTTCACCATGACAGGACATACAGCTATTCTCATAAATTGCATATCCTGGATCTTCTGTGTCTATTGCAACCTCTTGCCCTGGAGGTATTGGTTTATTTGCCTCAGCACGTGATTCCCAATCAACATGAGATGCAGATTCGTACGTTAACCAAATAACAGAAGCAAGAGCCAATAGCATCATACCAACTGCTACCGGACGCTGATGAGGTCTTCTTCCTGGTCCATTATCAAGGAATGGAGCAAGTAATAGCGCTCCAAAAGCGATACCTGGTAAGACCAATATCCCCATAATAATAAAGTCTCCACTAGCGAATTGATATTTGAGTAATTCATATAAGAACAAGAAGTACCAGTCCGGCAATGGAATATAGGATGCATTTGTTGGATCGGCCATTCCCTCTAAAGGAGATGGATGAGCTAAGGTCAAGCACAAGAACCCAACTAAAAACACAGCACCTACCAACCACTCTTTTAATAAAAAGTTGGGCCAGAAAGCTTCTGTTCTACCGGGATATTCGGAATAATCTTTTGGTACATTCGGTTTTCTTTCAGCAGAGATACGAGAATCTCCGACAAACTTCATACCTTTACCCTTATGCAATGCTTTCCCCTCCTTTTTATAGCGGTCCTGAAATACCTTGTCTACGTATTAATATAAAGTGTACTGCCAATAGTCCAAATAAAGCTGCTGGCAGGAAGAACACATGAATCGCAAAGAAACGTGTTAGTGTTTGTGCACCAACGATATTTGCGTCACCAGCTAATAGCGTTTTCAATTGCTCACCAATAAACGGTACTTGTTCGGCAATTTCCAAGCCAACCTGTGTTGCAAAATATGCTTTATTATCCCATGGTAGTAGATATCCAGTAAATCCAAGTCCAAGCATAATAAAGAAAATGAGAACTCCAACGATCCAGTTAAGTTCACGTGGTTTTTTATAAGCTCCTTGGAAAAACACTCGCAACGTATGTAATAACAGCATTACGATAACAACACTAGCGCCCCAGTGATGCATTCCACGAACAATTTGTGCATGTGCAACCTCTGTTTGTAAATAGTAAACAGACTTCCAAGCATTTTCAATGTCTGGAACATAATACATCGTTAGAAACATTCCAGATAGAATCTGAATAACTACTACAAAAAATGTTAACCCTCCAAAACAATATACAAATGCAGAAAAATGATGTGCTGGGTTAACATGTTCAGGTACTTCGTGGTCTGCAATATCGCGCCAGATTGGCGTAATGTCTATGCGATCGTCTATCCAATCATAAATTTTTTGTAGCATAAATGATTACGCCCCCTCTCTTGGTACTGCGTCGCCTAAGAATAACATACCTTCTCGAACTTCTGATTCATAAACATCCAATGGTTTTAAAGGTGGTGTGCCAGGCACATTTGTCCCATCTTTATAATAGCGTCCATCATGACATGGGCAGTAGAACTGATCAGGGTATTGGTCATTTCCTTCCCAAGATACAACACAACCTAGGTGTTTACAAATTGGGGAAAAGGCTTGAATTTCATCTTTGTCATTCTTGAATACCCAAGCTGATCGGTTTACTTCAGATTCATACCAGCCATCCACTTGGTTCACTTTCCAATCAATACGCTGAGGCTCTGTAGTAATATCCTCAACAGCTAGACTGACATTCGTCAAGTCACCATGACCAGATTCTTGTAACACTGGATCAACTGCCATTCGCAACATTGGTGCAAGCATTCCAGCTGCCATGAAACCGCCAACACCTGTAAGCGTATAATTTAAAAACTGTCTACGGGATACTTGCTGCTTCTTTTCACTCATGATTTTCCCCCCTCTTTTACAATGATCACGGACAATAATAGTTTAATCAGATTACTAGGACATTAACCATGATAGCGCAAACTGTTTGTCCGGTCAATAAATATTCATATTTGTTAACAAAAAGTTTTTTAATTATTCATTACCAATAAGACCGGATTAATTCACTAATTTGATCCACCTGATCACGAACAAATCGATGCATCTCAGCTGAATGTAGATCACCAGATTTCATTCCAGGTAGCCACAGTAAGGTTCCTTTCAGTACTTGTTCGTGTTTCTTCCAGGAAGCATCTAATGTCAGAAAGAATACATGGGAGAACGGCTGCTTTTGAATCTCCGTTATCCAACCATGCAATCTTTCTATTTCCTCTTCTTTTGTTGCATGCTTAACATAGTAGTAAGAAGGAGTTAGCATGACTCTACCTGTAAGTTCTTTTTCTAGGTCATTAGCTAATACTGTAGTTAGTTCATTTTGAAATGCATTTTTTTCAAGCTCTGATTCCGTAGACATTTGATATGGAATTAATGGTATCAGAATGGTATCAATGTATTCTTTTGCTTCCAGATATTGAGCTAAATCCGCTTTATTCCATTTCATATAGTTATCAGCCTTTCTATATTGTTTAACAGCATTGCCAAAAATATTACACTATGTGTAAATATTATCTTATTAACACAAAAAAAATCAACCTATTGCTTTAGCAATTTAGGTTGATGAGGGTTACTTGCTTCAAGCGATTTTAATTCATTCGATAATTTAATAAAAGCTTCCTGATTCATTTCGTCCAACGCAAGATCAATTTTTTTATGCAATTGCTTTTTCTTAAAATCAAAAATCGATTGATCTAATAATTGCTTCGCAAGCTCTTGGTCTTTTTGAGTAATGAAATATTCATCTGGAATAAACGGATTCTCTTCTAATACAGCAATGTATAACGCATTTTGATATGATTTCTTAAAATTTAGTTGTAAATACAATGGTTCGTGCTTATTCAAGCGAATATCATGAAAGGATTTCTCTGCATCACTTGTAACCAATTGATTTTTGTAGAAACGAAAGGCTGTCTCCTCTGAACAATGACTTGTTATGATAATTCCTCTAGGGCAAAATTTAGCTTCCCTAACAAAATGGACGTTGGTAAGTAACTCATCATGGTTCACTAGATAATTTAGTATCCACACGCTCTCACGTTTTTTTAACTGATAATGATTTAAAAACCACTGGATAAAACTCTTTTTATCTTCTACGGAAACTGGTGTTTGCATGAGTGACTTTGCCCCCTTCACGATTCATCTAAGATCATTCTATAACTCTTTTTCACTATCTGATTGCTTCAACCGAGCAAGGAACTCACTAATATCATCATCTATTGGATGCGTTGTTAGATATGCCTCAAACACAGGTATTGCCTCTTTCATCCTCCCCTCCTCTGTTAAGAAGTAACCATATTCCTTAAGAAAGTCAGTATCATCTTTAAGGTTAGTATATGCAGCATTATAGTGTTTTAATGCATTATCATATGATTCCGTTTCATTATATGCACGGGCAAGCTCCCATTCATACTGAGGGTCATCTGCTCCTGTATGTTTAATTTCGATAATTAAGTCAATAATTCCTTTAAAATCTGCTTTATTTTTTAATAATTCAATCAAAAATAAGATGGCTTCTTTAAAGTCAGGATCTATAGCAATGGCTTCCCTAATATGCGTTTCACTCTCCACATCATTCTCAAGCTTATGGGCAAGCATGCCGGCCATAAAATAGAGTTCTTTATTAAAGGTATCCACTTTAATGCCTTTTAGGGCTGTTTCATAAGCTTTTTCCACTAACCCCTCCTCTTCATACACTTTAGCCAATTGATAATATGCAGTATGATAATACGTATCAATCTCAATAACATGTTCCCAAGCTTTTCTTGCAATATCGCTTCTTCCCGCTTGATAAGCAGTGAATCCATATTTAAATAAAGAATCCGGATTTTCGCTATCTTCATCTTGATAATAGGTCAATGCTAGTTCATATTCTCCAGAAGCGGCATAAGCCTCTGCAATTCGATCATTGATAGAAACATTAGCAATTTCCTTTGCTTTAGGAAGAATTTTTTCGTAATAATTTGTTGCCTTTCGATAATCTCCTGTAGAGAAATATAATTCTGCTAAAGCAAAGTCCAGAATAGGTTCATTAGGATCGCGATTCTTTGCCATCAGTAATTTTTGCTCAGCTACTTCAAATAAACCCTGTGCTTGATATAAATCAGCTAGCTGAATCAACGTCTGTACATAAGCCGGATCATCTTCTTGAATTTCGTTTAATAATTGTATGGCTGCTTCATCATCTTCCAATTCGATATAAATATCAGCCAAGGTTACCTTTAGTTCTCCTTCTGCAGGAAACTGTTGTATTAATGCTTGTAGTAATACACTTGCTTCTTGAAGATATCCCCATTGGATGTACAATTCAGCAATCGTATATTTCTCTTCCTCATCAGCCATGGGCAGATAATTCTCTAAAAGCTCGATCGCTTTTTCACTCTGCTTTGCTTCCATTAAATGAACAGCTTCCATTATTGTTTCCACATTAAACGCTCCTTTTGTATATATAAATCAAATGATTCCATCCGTGTGTGAAAATTTAGTAGTACACTTTATCATAACGAAAATAGGAATGATGTTCAAAATAAAAGCATGACTTCGGAGATATTACCACCGATACAGACATCCAATATCACCGTACTCCTCTCATAACGAAGCCTCTATATAGTCACTTGTTTACTTGAGATTTCTCCATATGCGAGCTTCTCATCTTTAGCTATTATTTTGATTTCACTTATCATCTGAAGCAATTAGTTGCTTCAAAACGACTGGTAGTCTAGAGGGAAAGAAACAGCTGAAAATAGCACGTTGGATAACTAACGTATACCAACTGAACAATAGCTTGGCGTGAAATCCCTTTTCTATTATAAGAAAAACGGAGCAAAATTCGCTCAGTCCTTATCACTAAATGCTCAGATTTACGCTTTCTCTAGTAGCTATTATGGAATAATAGCTACTGCTTGCTTGACCACCACTCCGGCTGCCCACTTCCCTTTCCGTGGGGTTTGTCCTTCTGCTAACTTTTTTAGCAAAACCCGCTCAAAAAAGTGGATCTTCAGGTCAAACATTTCCCACAGGAGTTGAAGTGGCCGGCCTTCGCTATTATCAGGCTCTACAACGCTAGCATGAAGTAACACAGCTGCTTTTATACTCACGGATAGCGATTTTCACTTTACCCATTGTAAAAAAAGTCAACCTATTACTTATGACAAGAATTGTTGCACCTTCTCATAGCGGAGACGAATTACGTAGACTCCTGCGGGATTAGCGCGAGCCGAAAATCCACTTTGCAACGTGTTCTTCTTTGCAAAGTTAGTTGAGGCCGTGCCCACGGAAAGCGAAGTAATTAGTCGGAGCATTGCCAATATACATCTAACATTTCAAAATAACTACTTGGCTTAACGCAGTCATTGCACTGATTTTATACTTTCTTAACTTACAAAAAATAACTGCCGAGAAAGTTCCTCGACAGTCTAGCTACCTGCACATATATAAATACATCGTCTTACTTCATTTGTTGTAAATCTTGAAAGAACCTAGGATAAGAAGTTGAAACCGGGGAGATATCATCAATCACTACTTCACCATCTGTTATTAATGAGGCAATGGTCGCCATCATAGCCATCCGATGATCGTGATAAGATGCTACTTTATTACCGGTTAGCTTTGACTTACCTTCAACAATTAGTCCATCTTCTCTTTCCTCAATCCTAGCTCCTAAGCTTGTTAAAACTTCTGTAACTGCTTTAATTCGATCTGTTTCCTTTACTCGAAGTTCTTTCGCATCTTTAATTATTGTTCTTCCCTTTGCCTGCGTTGCTAGTAGTGCAATTACTGGTATCTCATCGATTAATCGTGGAATCATATCACCTTCGATAGTCGTAGCGTGTAAATCCTGATAAGTGATTGAGATATTTCCTAATAATTCTCCACCTTTTCTATGGATATTTCCCACTTCGACAGCCGCTCCCATTGCTTTTAATACATCTATAATGCCTGTCCTGCTCTCGTTTAAACCTACATTTAGTAATGTCACATTACTTCCTGGAACAATCGCAGCTGCCACAAGGAAAAATGCAGCAGAAGAAATGTCCCCTGGTACATATATATCGGTAGCAGTAAGCGGTTGTTTTCCTTGTAGTGAAACGGTACTACCTTCAATTAGTATTGACGCTCCAAAGGCTTGAAGCATTGTTTCTGTATGATTTCGCGAAACCGTCGATTCCTCTACAGTTGTTTTCCCGTCTGCAAGTAGTCCTGCTAACAATACTGCTGATTTGACTTGTGCACTTTTTACAGGTAAACGGTACTCAATTCCTGTTAAACCATTTCCTCTTATGGCTAATGGAAGTTTACTCCCTTCTAATCTACCATCAATAATGGCTCCCATTAATCGTAAAGGATCAACCACACGATTCATTGGTCTGTTTGTTAGAGATACATCACCGTATGCCGTTGTAAAGAAAGGAAGCCCCGCTAAGACACCTATCATGAGTCTTGCCGTTGTACCAGAGTTTCCAAAATATAAAGGTTCCTTCGGCTCGATTAACGCTTCAGGACCTTTCCCATCAATCAATAAAGAATTTCCTTGCTTTTCAATAGAAACACCCATTTCACGAAAAGCAGTAACTGTGCGCATACAATCTTCACTATCTAGAAAATGACTTACCCTTGTCACTCCATTTGCTAAAGCTCCAAAAATAACGGAACGATGAGAGATTGACTTATCTCCAGGTACCTCTATTTCTCCACGTAGCGGATTTTCAGTAGGAAGTAGTTTTTGCTCCTTCAATCATTCTCACATCCTTTTCTTTAACTTCTGATTACTTTTCAATCATCGTTTCATATCCTTGCTGTTTTAAAATATGTTCACTTGATTTTTGTAACTGCTGAGTAGCAAAACTTAACCGCAATGCTCCCATGATACCTTCACGGATCTCCAGGATTTGTATATTATTGATACTTATACTTTCGTCGGCAAGCAATTGCGTTACCTCTGCTAACGCCCCAGTCTGATCACGAATATCGACATATAAATCATAATACGACGGAATAATCCCTTTATCAGAAGTACCCAATCCATCTCGATAATTTTTAGCACGATCTAAGTATTGAATCATTTCTTTTTTACTGCTAGTATCCACAAGATTTTTGAGAAATTGCATTTCTGTTATCCATTCCTCCAAAAGCTGTGACATTTTCTTACGATTGTGATAAAAAATATCCTGCCAAAGTGTCGGATTACTTGAAGCTATTCGCGTAATATCACGAAACCCACCAGCGGCAAGATTGGGAAGATAGCTATGCGTTTTAGCCCAATGTTCTGCTTGATGCACTAAAGAGGATGCAATTAAATGCGGAAAATGGGATACGACACCGGTCATCTCGTCATGCTCTTCAGCATTTAACGTAATAAATTTACTTTTGGTTGGAAGTAATATTTCTTTCAGCTCTTCTACCTCATTATTTGTACTATTGACAGTAGGTGTTAAAACATAGATTGCATTTTCAAATAAATGGGATTTAGCTGCTTCAATTCCTTTTTTATGTGAACCTGCCATTGGATGGCCGCCAATAAAGACGATCTTCTTATTTTTTAACTGATTTGCTGTATGGATAACTGATTGCTTGACTGATGAAACATCACTTATAATAACTCTATTTGGAAAAGGTACTTCATCTAGCTTTTGCAATAAAGCTATTGTTTCCGATATAGGTGCTGCTAGGATAATATAATCGGCATTGATGGCATCCATAGGGAATTCTGTTATTACTTCATGAACAATATTGTTTTGCTTGGCATATTCTAGAGTGGCTGTATTGATGTCGTAACCAATAATATGATGATCAGCTACCCTAGCCAATCCTTTTGCTATGGATGCTCCGATCAGGCCAAGACCTGCTATAACTATTCTTCGTTTCACATTATGTCTCCTCATTGTTATAAGTTAAAAGTAGTTGCTGTAACTGTTCCATATCCTTTTCTAACCCTAATGTTAAGCGAATCGTATTAGGGATACCTAATAGCTCGCCTGGTCTTACAATAAATCCATGCTTTATTAAATACTCAAATAAATCTATTCCACTCTTAGGTGTGCAAACGAGCAGAAAATTGGTTTCCGATGGATAATATTCCCAACCAATTTGATCCAAAAAGTATTGAAAGGATCGCTTAACACGATTGTTATTCGATATCGTTTGGTTTAAAAATTCACCATCTTTCCATGCAATTAATGCTAATTTCTGGGCAATGGAAGTTGTATTAAAAGGGCCTCGAACGACATTTAATTTAGTGATAATTTGCTCAGCTGCTAAGCCATAGCCAATCCGTAGTCCAGCGAGCCCATATGCCTTTGAAAACGTACGTAAAATAATTAAGTTCTTAAAATTGGGCAGTTGTTTTATACTTTCTAAGTCTCTTACTGGATCTAAATATTCATAATATGCCTCATCGAGAACTACAAGCACATGCTCAGGGCACCTTGTTATAAAATCATAAAAGTCTTGTTTTGCCATTGCATTACCTGTGGGATTATTTGGTGAACAAAGCCAAACAACCTGTGTATCATCATCGACAGCAGCAAGTATTGATGCTAAGTCAAGATAGCCACCTTTTGTTGGAATTTCTTTTATTTCCGCCCCTTCAATCACGGCATTATGCTTGTACTGTGGAAAAGTTGGCTTAGGCATAACCGTATTTACTCCCGGATATAAAAACGCGCGACAAATCATTTGAACAATCTCTTCAGAACCACTTCCAAAAACAATCTCAGATTCTTCCACCTTTAACTTTAGAGCAAGAGCAGTGCGTAATTCAGCAGTGTAACCGTCTGGGTACATATCGAAGCCTAGTCTATGTTCCAATAGAAATGCATCGATTTTACTCGAATAACCATACGGATTTTCATTGGATGATAGTTTTACAATTCGATCTATTCCGTATTGATCTTTGATATCCTGTATCTGTTTACCTTGTTGATATGGTTCTAATAACTCAAGTGCCGCTTTACCTTTCATTCTTTTACTCTCCTACCTTTTCTGTTAAATCTGGACGTAAGTTGACTGCTTGATTGTGAAATACATGATCAATTTTATGTTGTGGTGTATCGGTATTTACAACCATCATGATACGTATACAAAGCTTTAAACTATTTGGAACATCAATCTCTGTCATGCACATAACTGGTACATAAGTCCATCCAGTTAATTTTCTTAGTGCTTTTGCAGGAAACGTAGCAGTTATATCCTTTGTTACAGAGATAAAAACATGAGATACCTCTGAGGGATCGATCCCGTTTTTGCTAACCATTTCCTCTATTAATATTTTTGTGTTTTCAATAATAACAGTCGCCTCATTTTTTGGAACCGTTGTCGCCCCTCTAACTCCTCTTGTCACTTAGCCACCAGCTTTCCTACAAAAGATTTTAAATAATGCTCCACTTGCTGATCCGTTACTTCTTTTACAATTGGTTTTCCTATTTCTTCAAGAAGTATCATCTGAATCATGTTTTTCACGTTCTTTTTATCTTTTTTCATTTTCGTAATAATTGATTGCATATCCTCATACTGAAAGTTCAGTGGGTAATTATTTTGTTGTAGCCATTGGAAAAGTGCTTGATACGGTAGATTGCTTGAAAATAGATCTTCACTTACATGTAGCGAAAATAATAGACCGATTGCAACAGCTTCACCATGTGCTAGCGAGCCATAGCCTAATTCAGCTTCAATGGCATGACCAAGCGTATGACCTAAGTTTAAAAATTTGCGAATGCCTGACTCCTTTTCATCGGACTCTACAATCCTAGCCTTTATTTGTATACCTATGCGCAAATGCTCTTGAAGTTCCTCTGAAGATAATGCAAGCAAATTCGTTTTTAAAAAAGAACGAAAAGTGAACTCATCAGAGATCAATGCTTCTTTTATTAACTCTGCATAACCAGAGCGTATCTCTTTTTGATTTAATGTCCGCAATGTTTCCACATCATAGATAACACTTTTAGGAGGGTAAAAGCTGCCAATCAGATTCTTCCCCATTTGATGGTTAATAGCTACTTTTCCACCTACACTACTATCATGAGCCAAGATAGTAGTTGGTATTTGTACAAAATCAATACCACGCATGAATGTAGAAGCTACAAATCCAGTCAAATCTCCAATGACTCCTCCGCCTAAGGCAATCATTAATGACTCCCGATCAAGACCATACCTTATCGCTTCTGTTTGAAGTTGATAAAAATACTCGATACTTTTTGTTTTTTCACCTGACGGAATGATCGAATGAAACACATTCTCCGTGGAAAGTCCGCTTAGAACATCCCTTAAATACAATTTACCCACTTGCTCATCCGTAACAATTAATATGGAAGTATAATCTTTTTTAAGAAAAGATTGTACTTCATAACGAATACCTTCACCTATAATAATAGGGTAGTCATGCGAGCTAGAATGGACGATGATTTCATCTGTTTCCATACTAAAAGCACCTGATTTCTTCTCGATACGCTTCAACAGCTTGTTGTAACTGTGGAAATTGATCGCTTGAGAATTGTTCTGTAAGAGCCTTTGCTAATTCAAAAGCTACAACATGTTCCATAACAACCGCTGCCGCAGGTACAGCACATGCGTCTGAGCGTTCGACAGTTGCTTTGAATGGCTCTTTTGTTTCAATATCGACACTTGTTAATGGTCGCTTCATTAAAGTTGGAATAGGCTTCATAACACCTTTAACAATTATTGGCATGCCGGTTGTCATACCACCTTCAAAGCCGCCAAGTCGATTTGTCTTTCGATAATATCCTTTGTCTTGATCCCAAGCTATTTCGTCATGCACATCACTACCATTTCGCTTCGCTGCTTCAAAACCGATTCCAAATTCCACACCTTTAAATGCATTAATACTAACAACACTTCCTGCAATTCTGCTATCTAATTTACGATCATAATGAACATATGAACCAATCCCAGCAGGCATCCCTTCGACATATACCTCAACAACTCCACCAATAGAGTCTCCTTCTTGTTTTGCTACATCAATAGCATGCATCATATTCTCTTCAACCTGTTTATCTAATACTCTTACAGGGGAATCTTCAGAGATCTGTTGTCGTTCTTTTGCAGTATAATTCGCTTGCTCCACTGCTTCAATACCGGCTATTTCTTTCACATAACCTACAATTTCTATACCAAGATGCTTTAACAGCGTTTTAGCTACGGCTCCTGCCGCAACACGTGCTGCAGTTTCACGAGCTGAGGAACGCTCTAAAATGTTTCGAATATCCCTATGTCCATATTTTAAAGCACCATTTAAATCTGCATGACCAGGTCTTGGTCGTGTAACCACTCTTCTGATTTTTGTATCAGCTTCGATTGGGTCTTCTCCCATAATGTCTATCCAATGTTTATAATCATCATTATGTATAACGAGTGATAAAGGGGAACCAAGTGTATATCCATGTCTTACACCACTTGTAATTTCCACAAGATCTTTCTCGATTTGCATTCGTTTACCTCTACCATATCCCTTTTGTCTTCTTAAAAGGGAGCTGTTTATATCATCTTTTAACAGTGGCATTTGGGCGGGTACGCCTTCTATAATGGTCGTTAGCTGTTTTCCATGCGATTCTCCTGCAGTTAAATAGCGCACATTACATTCTCCTTTATGAATTTTTCTAATTACTATATCATAACTTATTGTGTTTTTGGAAATAAATTTGAGAAAAAGCATAAAATATCTAAGAAAGAATGAAAAATAAACTCTTATCAAATCGATAAGAGTTTATCTTCGTCCTTTTTTTGGTAAAAAAAGGTATCCAATAATTGCAGATCATAATTATCAGGACTAAATATCTGCTCTGTACTTCCTACGAACAAAACACCGTTATTCGTTAAAGCTCTACTAAAATTGCGATAAATCATTTCTTTCGCCTGGTCGGTAAAATAGATCAGTACGTTTCTACAAATAATTAAATCTACATTTGCTGGATACCTATCTGCTAATAAATTATGTTTTTCAAAAGTAATCGAATTTTTTAATTCATCTTTTACATAGTACAAGCCGTGTTCTTGCGTGAAATATTTATTTACAAGCCCTGATGGTAATTCTTTAAGTGCTTGTTCTTGATATACAGCTTGTTTTGCTTTTCCTAATACAGCATTGTCGATATCAGTAGCAATGATTCGATAGTTTATACTTGGAAAGTACTCCTTAAGCATGATGGCAACACTATATGGTTCTTCTCCTGTTGAACAAGCAGCACTCCAAATCGTGAGGGAATTCCTTTCCAAAAGCTGAGGAATAATGGAGGTTTTTAATACCTCCCACCTCTTTGGATTTCGATAGAACTCCGAAACATTAATCGTTATACGATCTAGTAGTTCCTCTAATAGATGTTCATCATTTCGCATCGCCGTAAAGTATTTTGAAAAGCTCGAATATCCTCGTTTATTTCTTAATGAGGTTAGCCTTCTCTTCATTTGTGTTTCTTTATATAAATTCAAGTCAATGCCTGCCATGTTTTTTACGTTGGCAATAAACTCCTTATAGTCTTGTTCCACCTTCTCCCGCCTCTTTCACCTAATTAAGAATCATATAATAAAACCTCCGTCTGTAACGGAGGTAATGGTGTGTCATTAGTATACCCAGTCACTATCCTGTTTTGTATAGGAAGTAAGCTCTTTCTTTTCAAAAAATAGTCCGAGTTCTCGTTCTGCACTTTCCGGAGAATCTGAACCGTGAATGACATTTTTACCTACTGTCATACCATAGTCACCACGAATCGTTCCAGGAGCTGCGTCCACAGGATTGGTTTTACCCATCATCTCACGAGCGATTGCGATTACATTTTCACCTTCCCAAGCCATGGCAAAGACTGGGCCGGAAGTAATGAAATCTACTAATTCTCCAAAAAATGGCCGCTCTTTGTGTTCACCATAATGTTGTTCAGCCAACTCATTTGGTATAACCATTAATTTTGCACCCACTAATTTAAACCCTTTTGATTCAAAGCGATTTACAATTTCTCCAACTAAATTACGTTGAACACCATCCGGTTTAACCATTAAAAATGTTTTTTCCATGCTACACACCTCATCAATTATGTATTTTGTATTTGTCTAACCGATAAAATTCTATCAAAATTATGTAAAAATTACAACGGGACAAGGTTATTATGATCGTCGCTTCCCAATATATTTTCCAATATCCATCAACGTATTTTTTGATCTGCTATCCGGAAGCTCGCTAAGTTTTTGCAAGGCTTTATTTAAATAACGGTTGCTTAATGCATAAGACTCCTCAATTGCATCTGAATTTCGGACATCTTGAACAATTTCTTGAATCTTTTCCTCATTAATCGCCTCTGAATGATTAAATAAATGCTCTATTTTATCATGAAATGTTTTATTTTTCATCGCTAAAAACACTGGTAATGTTAGATTTCCTTGTAAAAGATCATTTCCAGCTGGTTTTCCTAGTTGTTTTGGTGATGCTGTAAAATCAAGAATATCATCAATGATTTGATAAGACATCCCAATATTATAACCATATTGATAGAGGCGATGTGCATCTCTCTCATTAACACCTGAAGCTATCGCTCCCATTTTACAGCTGGTAGCAATTAATAATGCCGTTTTCCTTTTAATCCTCCGTAAATAATTACGTAAGTCTTGATTCAAGTTAAACTTGTCTCGAATTTGTTCTATTTCTCCCCTGCACACCTCTACAATTGTCTTGGATAAAAGTTGGTGAATTTTTGGATCCCGTAGCATAGTTATCTCTTCTAGTGCTCGAGCTAGAATATAATCTCCCGTGTACATGGCAACACGATTACCATATAGCTGTCTAATCGTTGGTTTTCCACGACGAATTTCTGCATCATCAATAACATCATCATGGACTAACGTTGCCATATGAATGAGTTCTAAAGAAACTGCTACTGTCTTCAATTTTGTTAGATCATACGTACCTACTTGACCTGATAGTAAGACAAATACGGGGCGTATTCGTTTACCACCAGCTTTAAGCAATTCTGTTGATGCTTCGCGCAACACGGAGTGATCTGCTTGTATGACTTGATTTATGGTTGCTTCTATATCTTCTAAATCTTTTCTTAAATATCCATAAGCTTTAGCTAATTTCATGTATGTCACCTTTTTTACTTATTCAACAGTTATCATTTGAAAGCCATATGCATTGCCGCTACACCACCAGTATAACTTTTAACCTGTACTTCAGAAAATCCCGCAGCTAAGAACATTTGCTTTAATTTTTTCTTTCCAGGAAATTCCTTGGCAGACTCTTGTAGCCATGCATACTCCTTATAGCTTTTTGCAAATAGCTTACCAATCAATGGCATCATATAACTAAAATAAAAATAATATAATTGCCGATAAATAGGTATGGAAGGTTGGGAGGTTTCTAAACATACTGCTATACCGCCAGGCTTTAATACACGATACATTTCTTGTAAGACAGTCATGTAATTCTCCACATTTCGAAGTCCAAAGCCAATGGTCACATATTCAAAAGAATTGTCTTCAAATGGTAAGTCCATTGCATTTCCTTGCATAAAACGCAGCTGACTTATTTGTGCTTGCTGTTTCTTCTCTTCGGCAACAGACAACATATTCTTACTAAAATCAAGCCCTAAAACTTCTCCAGTAGGACCAGTTTCTTGAGCAATAGCTAAGGACCAATCTCCCGTTCCACAACAAATGTCTAGAGCTTTAGATCCAGCTTCTACATTCATTCGCTTCATGACATCTTTTCGCCATGCCTTGTGACGTTGAAATGAAATAATCGAATTCATGGAATCATATTTGGAATAAACTTTTTCGAAAACGTGATGGACACGCTCTTCTTTTGATTGCTCTGACATACCTTTACCCCTTTTCCGCAATAGATGTCTTCGTATGAAACACCTCAGTCAATTGTTTTCTGATATGCACAGCTAGTTGCTGGTTACTTGTAAGATTTTTTACTTTCTGGTTAACATGACATATTTTCTTTTGCAAATACTTATCTAAATAACTTATAAGCAATGTTGAATCACTGTCACCATTAGCCCAATTTTTAATTAAAGAAGAAGACTTCCCGTTTTTTAACCGTTTTATATCTTCAACAATATTTCCTACAATTAACCAATCTTCCGCAAGTTGTTCCACTGTAGGAACCTGTAAATACGCTGCAATACGCACAATAAGTAAGGCGTCTATCCGTTTCGTTAATTTCATATATTCTTCGAACGATAAAGCTTCTTGGTAATATAGATCCATTTTATATTCATTGATTTCCTTAATTGCTGTTGCTAATTGATGGATTAAATCAAAATCATCGATTTCGGCTAAGAGCAAATAGTATAGTCCACTATAATAATCGCCAGCTAAAACACGTAATTGCTTTTGCAGTTTCACAGCTGGACTTTCATCCTGTTCTGTTTTACTTGGAACAAGATCATGTGTATCTAAAGCTACTTGAACAAGCATTGTCGTTACAATATATCTTTCCTTCTGGTATTCGGATAGTGATGTAGCATTTATGATTTCGTTCAATAACCTTAATTTTTCTTCGTCGATGACGGGCTTGTTTATATATGTTTCTAAAAATGTGTGCTGTAACTCATCTTCTATGCGTGCTTTGAGTTTGTTTACGTCTAATCCAGATGTATTCAAAGAAATCACCTTAGCCCTTTCATCCATTCTCATCATGCTTTAGCTATTATAGCATAATTTATGTAGCATCGTTAATCAAGCATTCTGTTATAAAACGAACTATTCATTTTCAATTTGACCATGGCTTGTTTGAATTATTGCTTTACCGCGAACTTTTACAGCAGACGTATGTTCTGTAAATTGCGCAATCATTACCTCCCCTTTATCTAGCTTTTCAGAATGATGGAATCTTGTATCTGTACCACGTGTTAAACCAATCACATTAACACCGTCTTCTAATGCTTTTATTACAAAAAAATCTGATGTCACACTCGTTTTATCCATTATGCGTCCTCCTTAGTAATCTCTTAATAAATAATGAATTATATATGGGACAATGTCAATCAAGCAATTATCACTAAATAGACAAGAAAAAAAGGGGCTGGGACATAATTAGCCCTTATGAAGTTAAAAAAGATTCCAGTTATCAAAAAATGATAGCTGGAATCTTTTTTGTTATAATTTAGGCTTGTATTTTGCCTGAAGGCGGTGTACTTTCTTAAATTCACCGCCATAAAGGCGAATCCTAATTCATTTTCCACTTTCGATTTGCCTCTCACTGACATACGAGTGAAACGCAAATTAGCCTTCAAAAATCCGAAGACAGGTTCTACATCTATTTTACGTTTTCCATAGATTTCTCCCGTTTCTTCTTTTGAAAGCTGCTCTCTTATATATGCTTTTTGCTGTTCCCAATGGGCATTGTAGAAAATCTTACGATTTCCTTTTGCTTTGGTACAATGAACGCGTAATGGACATCCCGAACAATCTTCGCATTCATAGACACGAAAGGTTCGTTTAAATCCGGCTTTATCTGTTCGGTTCGATAGATATTGAAAAGGTACCTTCTTTCCGTTTGGGCAAGTAAAGAAGTCGTTGTCTGAATCATAGTCCCAGTTTGACACATAAAAAAGATTTTCTTTATATTTCTTTTTCTTTTCTTTCCGATAGGTATTATACGTAATGAGTGGAGTTCTATTTCGGTGTAATACCTCACTATAATTTTGTTCACTACCATAACCGGCGTCAGCGACAATATACTTGGGTAACTTGAAGTACCTTTCTTCAATATTATTGAGAAAAGGAATAAACGTGCGAGTATCCGTAGGATTTGGAAATACATCATAAGCTAATGTGTACTGGCCTTCGGTCGCAATTTGTACATTATAACCCGCCTTAAGTTGACCATTTTTCATATAGTCATCTTTCATTCTCATAAAAGTGGCATCATGATCCGTCTTAGAATAACTATTGCGGTTGCCAAAGATCTCCATATCATTTTGATATTTCTGTTTACGAATTACATAGTCTTGGAATTGTTTACGGTATTGCTTGGGTTCTTTTCGCATAGAACGGAGTTGTTTGCGATCTTTTGCTTTTTCACTTTCCTCGATTTCTTGATCGTATTTCTTCACTTTTTCATCTAGTTTTTTTACTACTTCATTGAGTTCTTCCGTTGAAATTTCATCAGAACTTTCTCTTTCTATTTCGGGGATAATTTCTTTTTCCAGTAGCTCCGCATACATTTGATTCGACTTCTCTACTAAATCGGAGCTGTATTTTTCAATGGATTTTTTCCATACAAAAGTGAACTTATTGGCATTCGCTTCTAATTTCGTGCCGTCAATAAAAATGGCCTCTTCTTCAATTGCCTTCTCTTCAACAAGTTGACAGCGAAATAGGACAAAACATTGGCGTAGTAACTCTTTTACTTCGGGATGAACACGGAATCGATTGATGGTACGATAGCTCGGCTCATAACCCTGTGCTAACCACATCATCCGTACACTATCTTTAAGTAAGCCTTCTATTTTTCTGCCAGAAAAAACAGATTGGGTATAGGCACATAAGATAATCTTCATCATCATTCGAGGATGGTATGCAGGACAACCTGTTTCGCGCAAAAATCCCACAAATGATTCTTCTGGGATATGTTCTACAATATGGTTAACTGCATAGGCGATATCATTTTCTTGTAATTTCATTTCAAAATCTAAAGGTAAAATGACTTGATTCATGGTATAATGTTTAAACATAAGGGATACCTCCGGTTCTGTTTGGGTGTGATTACTTTAACTTTACCAGAAGGTATCCCTTTTGCGTACATAAATCTCAAAAAAGTGGTACTCACCAAATTATTGGCGAGTACCACTTTTTATTTTACTGGGTTTTGTCCCAGCCCCTTCGCCCTATGTAAAATATTATTTTACGCTATCTTTTAGGGCTTTTCCTGGTTTAAATGCAGGAACTTTACTTGCTGGAATTTCGATCTCTTCTCCTGTTTGAGGATTACGACCTTTACGAGCTGAACGCTCACGTACTTCAAAGTTACCAAATCCGATTAACTGTACTTTTTCACCTTTTTGTAGTGAATCCATGACAGAATCGAAAACTGCATCAACCGCTTTAGTTGCATCCTTTTTAGAAAGTTCGCTTTTTTCAGCTACAGCATTCACTAAGTCTGTTTTGTTCATGACATTCACCTCCTCCCATTAATCATCAATCGACATTGGAACAAAAATGAAACTATCATCATTTGTTCACCATTTTGCCAGTTTTTATACTTCATGTCACATGTTTCTTTAGTGACAAGGCTTATATTAACCGAGTTTGCAGCAAAATTCAACAGTTAGCACCCAATTTTTACTTATTTCTTTATGATTTAACTAGATTTTACAGTAAAATTGGTAATTAATACCAAAAAAATTAAAACTGTTCTATTCATTGCCAGCAATACATTTCGGCTTTAATAAAGATATACGACACCTAATAGAAATATCCTGCTGTTGGAAAAAATTTTTTTTAGAAATTGACGATTTTGCTAGAATAACTAATAACCAAGTGAAATAGAAGGTAGCATAAATTAGTCTATTTAAGTGAGATAATTATACCATCTGATGTAGCTTTGCTATTCTCATTAATCCAACCTATGAGGCAAAGAACACAAGCGCCAGATTAGAAACTTAGCGACTGGAGCGAGTCAACGGAGAAAAAGGAATCACGGTGTGCTTGCGGAGCCGATGATGAGATTCGTGAAGTCGCATCGTTTCTGGGCGCTGGAGCTGGAAACGGCTCAACATGCCCATATCTATCCATAGGTTCCAATTTCATAATTTCCTAGACAAATAAAAAAGCAGCCTTTGATCAGCTGCTACAGTATAATCGCTATAAGTCCACCTGAACCTTCGTTAATTATCCGTTCAAGTGTATCTTTTAATTTATATCTTGCATTTTCTGGCATTAGTGCTATTTTTGCTTGAATACCTTCCCTTACAATAGAGCTTAATGACCTTCCAAAAATATCTGATTCCCAAATGGATAAAGGGTCCTCCTCGAAATCCTGCATTAAATATCGAACGAGCTCTTCGCTTTGTTTCTCGGTCCCAATGATTGGGGAGAATTCCGATTCTACTTCTACTTTTATCATATGAATGGAGGGCGCTACTGCCTTTAGTCGCACTCCAAATCTAGACCCTTGTCTTATTATTTCCGGCTCATCCAGAATCATGTCTTCTAATGCAGGTGCAGCTATGCCATATCCAGTTTGCTTGACCATTTGTAAAGCTCCTGAAACCTGATCATATTCACGTTTGGCATGAGCGAAATCCTGCATCAGCTGCAAGAGGTGATCTTTTCCTCTAATTTCTTCACCAACAATTTCTTTTAATACTTCATCATACAAATGATCAGGAGCATGTAAGTCAATCTCTGCTACCCCTTCTCCCATTTCCATTCCAGCCAGACGAGCCTGATCAATATATTCGAATTCAGAAAATTCTCCAACAATATGATCTACATCTCGTAATCGTTTGATATTTTTAACTGTGTCTTGAATGGCGTCTTGATAATTTCTTCTTAACCAATGATCTTCATTAAGAACCATTACCCAGCTAGGTAAGTTAACATTAACTTCTAGGACCGGAAATTCATAAAGCGCCTCACGTAAAACATTGTTAACATCATGCTCTGTCATTGATTCAATACTCATAGAAAGTACAGGAATATCATATTTATCCGATAGCTCTTGCCGTAACAGCTCTGTCTCCTGACTACTTGGTCTTTGAGAATTTACAACCATGATGAACGGTTTTCCAACTTCCTTTAACTCATCAACTACTCTAGCTTCTGCATCAACATAATCATTTCGTTCTATTTCTCCAAATGATCCATCGGAGGTTACAACTACACCGATTGTTGAGTGCTCCTGAATAACCTTACGCGTGCCAATCTCCGCCGCATCATGAAAAGGAATAGGTTCTTCATACCAAGGTGTATGAATCATTCTCGGACCGTTCTCGTCCTCAAATCCTTTCGCTCCTTCAACCGCATATCCGACACAATCGACTAGGCGCACATTGACATCAAGCCCCTCATCCACATTGACTGATACTGCTTGATTGGGAACAAATTTTGGTTCTGTTGTCATGATGGTTTTCCCAGCTGCACTCTGCGGTAATTCATCATGCGCCCGAGCCCTTTCACTCTCTTCTTCAATGTTAGGCAGGACTACCAACTCCATAAATTTCTTAATAAAGGTGGATTTTCCTGTACGGACTGCTCCTACAATTCCAAGATAAATATCTCCATTCGTCCGTTTCGAAATATCTTTAAAAATATCAACTCTTTCCAAAAGATCCCCTCCCGATCTCCGTTCTTTTTCATTACGAACAAACTACGAATAATTGACATTACAAGTCTATGATGTTGTCCTATCAAAATATGCCTTAAATATGTGCAAAAGATTAAAAAACATAAACGTTCAACCTGTTCGTAAAAGAAAAGACAAATAAACCCTTGAAACAATATATGTTACAAGGGTTTTAATATGATATATTTTTATTTATTTTCAAGTTGAAATACTGGTTCACCATTTTTTATTGTATAAGGGAACGAATATACAGGTACAAACGGCGTGTTATCAGCTAGTATATACCTTATATCATCACCAGGTTTAAAACCATGCTCATACTTATTTAATGCATTATTTAAGTCTATTCGATAGTCAACATAGAGATTACCCTCTACATCCATGATGATTGGTATATGCTGATTAGAATATGGACTAACAACCGTTGGCGACTTATCTAAACCTAGTTTTTCATAATCAATAGAATACACGCCTTCTTCGATTTCTTCACCAAACGGCGGATAAATATGTTCATTTCGGTATATATCTAACTTAACATTTATACTTCGTATTGCTTCAGTAACTTGTAAATCAATTAACTTCACACGTGGGTTATTATCAGGTGTAATTAGTGTATACTGATATATCCCACCATTTTCATACGCATTACCAGGAATTTCAGTTAAAATATTTTCTTCCTTTAGCTTTGAAAAATCAACTAAGTATTTTTCGAAAATTGGTGTATCACTACCCTTTGTTCTTATTGGAACCAATCCCTGTGTCTTCTCCTTAAACTGATCGACCGCTGATTGAACCGTTTCCAATTGATCTTGATTTGGTGCTTGATTTTTGGATAGCTGATTCTGCGGGTATAAACACCCAGTAAGTAGGATGGTAACTACTAACACGATTAACATCTTTCCATATGTATACTTCACTATAAAGCCTCCTTGCCTTACACTGTAGGACCGCTAAAAACAATGTAAAAGATAATTAAGCCACCGGTAATTAATGATAAATAGGCAAAAATTGCAACTATTCCGGCCAAAACACCTTTTAGCTTATATCGAGATAACAGAATAAGACCAATTGCTACTAGCAGTAATACCATACCTGCAAATGAAATATACATTTTTAGCATTGATTCCGACATGACACCACTCCTATACAAACAAACTGAACAATATCATTGCAACACGTATTATAACACAAAGACATATACACTCGTCCAAAAAATACGTATTCAAAATATTTCGTCGATGCTACAGACATTTTCATTTGTACCATAAAAATCCGAGATGAAGGGGGCTTACTCCATCTCGGTTTGACTAAATAATTATCCACAGCAACTCTATCCATGAATGCTTGTGCGATTTATTTTATGCGAGTATACGGCTGAATGTATCCTCACTTGCCCAAGTACGCTTATTTTTTAAATAATTGGTTTAACGAATTCATATCCATTGGTACATCATTTTTGACAATAGACTGTACAATTTTATCTTCTTTTTCCTTTGATATAGGCTTATTAGCTAATTTACTTAAATGACGAACTAGCTTTCTAACTGTTTTCTCGTCTTTAAAATTAGCATGTTTAACCGAATCAGCAACTTTGTATACGTCATCAGGATTAATATTTGCCTTTTGCTGTATTTTGTCAAAAAGACCTTTTTGGAAATTATTCACGTACTCGCCTCCCTGCTAAGTTAACTCAACACATTATATGCAGGAAGGAGTTTACGTGTTATCAGGAATACCTCTCCATTAATAATTTAGCTAGATCGTCCATTTCCTCTCTTTTCGTTCGATTCATAAGCTGCTCTACAATGTCCTTCGGATCCTTCTCTTCAAATAAAACTTGATAAATTCCCTTCGTAATTGGCATCTCTACCTGTTGTTCTTCAGCAAATTGATATGCAGCTTTCACCGTACGAACTCCTTCAACTACCATGCCCATCTGTTCAAGCACATCATCTAATTTATGTCCTTTACCTAACAGGTTGCCTGCTCGCCAATTACGGCTATGAACACTAGTACAGGTAACAATTAAATCGCCAACCCCTGGTAATCCTAAAAAGCTTAACGGATTTGCTCCTAGTGAGGTCCCCAATCTCGCAATTTCTGCTAACCCTCTTGTAATTAATGCTGCCTTCGCGTTATCTCCATAGCCTAAACCATCAGAAATACCTGCACCAAGTGCAATAATATTTTTTAGAGCACCACCTAATTCAATCCCTAAAATATCTGGGCTGGTATAGACGCGAAATGATTCATTAATAAACAAATCTTGCGCAATCTTAGCATTATCCATCTGAACTGAAGAAACTGTAACAGTTGTTGGTTGACGTAAAGCAACCTCCTCAGCGTGGCTAGGACCAGATAATACAACAATATCTTCTTCCTTATAATTTTCTAGCTCCTCAGCAATCATTTGTGATACACGTTTTAACGTCACCGGCTCAATTCCCTTTGACGCATGGATGATTGTTACATCATGATTAAGCACATCATTCAATGACTTACAAACTTCTCGAATTGCCTTGGTTGGTACTACTATAACAACCGCTGTAACGCCATCTATTGCTTCAGTTAATATATCATATGCCTTAATATTGCTTGGAATTTCAACATCTAAATATTTGTCATTTCTTCTTGTTTCATTGATTATAGCAGCTTGGTCTTTTCGATGCGTCCATAAGTTTACCTCATGTCCATTATCAGCTAATACAATACTTAAAGCTGTTCCCCAGCTTCCAGCTCCCAATACAGCAATCTTCGTCACAAAATTCTCCTCCTCTATTGTCTTCTTCTCGCAAATAACTTAATTGGTGTTCCAACAAATCCAAATGCTTCTCTAATTTTATTTTCTAGAAATCGTTCATATGAGAAATGCATGAGTTCTGGATCATTCACAAATACAACAAAGCTAGGTGGTTTTACAGCCACCTGTGTAGTATATAAAACTTTTAATCGTTTCCCTTTTAAAGTTGGTGTAGGATTCATTGCAATTGCGTCCATAATCACATCGTTTAGCACATTTGTCGGGATCCGCTTCGCGTGATTCTCACTAGCCAATTTAATCGCAGGAATAAGCGTATGTAGACGTTTTTTTGTCATTGCGGATAAAAATACAATTGGTGCGTAATCCAAATATTGAAAATGAGCCCGTACGTTTGCTTCAAATTCTTTCATGGATTTTTCGTTTGCCTCAACCGTGTCCCATTTATTAACAACAATTACGATAGCCCGTCCCGCCTCATGAGCATAGCCGGCAATTTTTTTGTCCTGTTCTCTGATCCCTGTTTCAGCATCAATTAAAACCAATACAACATCAGATCTTTCAATGGCTTTCAATGCCCGCAAAACACTGTACTTTTCTGTAGTTTCATAAACTTTCCCACGTTTTCGCATACCGGCAGTGTCAATAATTACAAAGTCTTGGTCATCCTTATGGAGCTTCGTATCAATGGCATCTCTCGTCGTACCTTCTATCTCACTAACAATAACCCTTTCTTCATTTACTAACGCGTTTACTAATGACGATTTTCCAACATTTGGTCTTCCAATCAAACTAAAATATATTGTGTCCTCGTCCTCATCGTTATCTTCCCTTTCAGGAAAGTAGTCAACAACTGCATCTAATAAATCACCTAATCCCAGACCATGTGAACCAGAGATAGGATAAGGCTCGCCAAATCCAAGCGAATAGTATTCATAAATTGATTCACGCATCTCAGGGTTATCAATTTTATTTACCGCAAGTACAACTGGTTTATTTGATTTATATAATAATTTAGCTACCTCTTCATCTGCACCAGTTATACCTTCTCGTCCATTTACAAGAAATATAATGACGTCTGCTTCATCAATTGCAATTTCAGCTTGCTGACACATCTGAACAAGTAGCGGTTCATCTCCCATTTCAATACCACCGGTATCAATGATGTTAAAGGTAGTTGCTAACCATTCAACTTGTGCATAAATTCGATCTCTTGTTACTCCAGGAATATCTTCTACGATGGATATCCTTTCGCCAACTAATCTATTAAAAATAGTTGATTTTCCAACATTTGGTCTTCCTACAATTGCTACAACAGATTTCCTCATGAAAGGAACATCCTTTCTCTTTACGTTCAATTTTAATGTTATACCATTTTTTATTGTCCAAATAAGCGATATTGTCGTATCGATAATTATATATTGCAATCATTGAAATGTTATTTCTATATTTATCGTCACTGCTCTATGACCTTTGAACAATTTCTATAATAGCAAAAGTAGTACATATTAACAATGAAATTCAAAATCGTTAATGCCTGACGATAATAAATAACTCTTCACTTAGCTCATGGGCAATTCCATCGGTGATTGCTTCTAGATTAGCAGCTGTATCCTCAGCTTCCTTTCTATTCTTGCAGATGAAAATAGGAGCACCACCATCAATAGCTGATCTATTCGTAGTAATAACAGCCAAAATCGCCTTTTCAATTTGCATTTATGAATTTCCTCCCTTTTTCACCGAACCTGATTCTGAAGGCATGCGAATTGCATTCTCTAATACTGGTACTGCTCCAATAACCTTAATTGCCTTATCAACCTCACGAATTTGTGGCAAAATGAATACGCCTATTCGACCATCATCTAAATCCCTTTTAATCAAAGGTGTAAGTGCTGGTGTGCCGGAATCACGGAAAACGCCAAGGGTTACAGATACATCATGTAATATTGCTTGTCGTTGCCCTAGATTTGCAATTGTCGTAATGACATTCATATTCTTAGGGGTTAAGACAAACCCCATACCATACTTCAATATTTCTTCCTGTCTTTCTGGAAGCCCGATATTCATAATATAGATGTTATCGACATAGAGACCGGCTCCTTCAAAATGGAGTTGATGATGTTTTATGTCGACAATATCCTTTATCGTCGATCCACTCATTAATATTCTGCTTATTATTAAACAAGCAATTGCTGCAATCATTGCATAGTACACGTTCCATACAAGAAAAACAAGTGTGCTTATAAAGGAAGTGATAATAACTAAGTAATTTCTACTTTCGAATGATATAGCTATCCCTTCAATATATGTTTTTCCTCTTGGTACTAATTCAAAACTATCTACTTCGGTTAAGGTATTCCGCTCCATATTTCTTACTTCTCTAAACTGGGTTGCTGCAACAGTTAAAAATGTAACTGCAGTAAATTCCAACTCCATGATTGCCGGAATAGCTACCGACCCTAATGCAGCTGCAATAAAGCCCAATGATACATGAATTACCTTTCCATGAAGATATGTAGGGTATTGACGATAATCGGTACGTAGCATTAGTATTCTTGCTACAGTTCCTATGATGACACCAAATAGAATTGGTAACGTATATTCATTCATTCTGACACCTCATGCATGCTTTGATTTATCCCGCATATAACTGGCAGTAATTACCCCTACTTCAAGCAATAGAGTGAAACCAATATTGGTAAAAGGGGATTGAACTGTGAGTAAATGTCCGATGGGTTTAAGGGCCTCTAGGTCATACCCTTGTGGTACTAACAATCAATGGGGATAAACAAAACCCTCACTGATTGAAGTTTTACTTTATGACGAAATAATTTACTTCTTCCTTTTTGTAGTATGTCTAAAATTGTTTTTATTACTATGACAAATAGGAGAATATCAAAAAATTGAATGTCGCCAATTTTTTCTAGAAAACCATATGTGGGATAAAATAATAAGCCGCTGTGCACAATTACCGCTTGCTATTAGCATCATAGCTATTTTCAAATAGTGGTATAGAACAAAAGAGCAAGCGTCCGATTAGAATCGTATCGACTGGAGCGAGCCAACGGATATAAAAGAATCACGATGAGCTTGCGGCCGATGATGACCTAGATTAGGGCGATTCGTGAAGTCGTATCGTTTCTATTTCCTAGACTACAAAAAAGGTTCTTTCTAAATTAAAGAAAGAACCTTTTTAAACAGCATCTCTATTTATTTGTATTTATTTAATTTATCACCAATAAAGTCTCCTAGTTGAAATCCAGACTGATCTTCATCCTTTTCATATTGCTTATATTCTTTTGCTTCTTGCTCTTGCTCAAGTTCTCTTATACTTAAAGAAATACGCTCTTCTTTTTCATTAACATCGAGTACTTTCACTTTCACGTTCTGACCAACTTCTAATACTTCCTGTGGTGTTCCGATATGACGGGTAGCAATTTGCGAAATGTGAACAAGCCCTTCTACACCAGATTCTATCTCTACAAATGCTCCAAAATTAACTAATCTTTTAACAACGCCTTCTACAATAGCTCCTCTTGAAATACGTTCCTCAATACCTGACCACGGACCTGGAAGTACCTTTTTACGAGATAGTGAAATACGTTCGCTATCTCTATCAACAGATAATACTTCTACTTTAATTTTATCTCCTTCTTTCACCACTTCCGAAGCATGATCAACATGCTCATGGGCAAGTTGAGATATATGAACAAGACCATCAACGCCACCAATATCAACAAATACACCAAAATTAGTTAAACGCTGTACCGTACCCTCGATTACTTGTCCAGATTCCAGTGATTGAAGTAATGATTTTTTCTTCTCTTCTAGCTCTGCTTCCTCGACAGCGCGATGAGATAAAATAACTCGATTTTGCTCTCGAACTAGATCAACAATTTTTACAGTAAGGGTCTTATCTTTATAATCACTAAAGTCTTCTACGTAGTGTGTTTCGACTAGGGAAGCAGGTATAAATCCACGTAACCCTACGTCTACAACTAAACCACCATTAACAATTTCTTTTACCTCTGTTTCAAAAACTTCATTATTTTCATATTTTTGTTGTAAGTCTTCCCATGCTTTATCTGCATCAATTGCTTTTTTAGATAAAATTACATCCTCTTCATCTATTTTTTTAACCTTTAGTGTTAGCGTGTCTCCTTCAGTTACAACATCGCTAGCTTTTTCAATATGAAGATTAGATAGTTCCCCAATTGGCAATATCCCTTCGGCTTTGTATCCGATATCAACAAGAACCTGTTTTTCATCTACTTTAACAACCGTTCCTGTTAGTGTATCTCCTACATTAACATTTGATACTTCATTTTTTGCTTCACTCATATCCATAGCCCTCCTAAATACAATTCGAAACAGAATAACTTATCTTTATTTTTGTTATTCACGTTTCCGTCATTCACCCTAAAACTAATAGAATAATACCAAAAAAAATCCCTTTTTTATAACTTCTAATAATTATAATTATTTGTCAAGTAAAGTAGTTTTAATTATTTTTTTCAATTAGTATGCTTATTTCTTCCATAATTGCATTGGCAGCTTCTTGTGCAGAAGCCTTTTTGATTCGTAATTCTTCCATTCGAACAGGCTCTCCGTATATAACCTGTAATTTGTGAAACGGTTTATATGTGCCCACAATCGCACAGGGAACAATAACTGCCTTAGATCGTAGGGCAAAAAAACCAGCCCCAGCCAGCGGTTCTCCTAGTTTACCCGTCTTACTTCTCGTCCCCTCTGGAAATAATCCAAGTGTACGCCCTTTAGAAAGTATTCCTAACCCTTTGCGAAGCGCATTGCGATCACTCATACCTCTTCGAACTGGAAAAGCTTGGATGCCTAATAATAATTTCCCTAAAAATGGTTTTTCAAACAATTCCTCTTTCGCCATAAAATGAATATCTCTAGGAGAAGTTATTCCAACAACAGGAGGATCTAGGTTGGAAATGTGATTAGAGCATATTATAACTGGACCTTCCTTTGGCACATTTTCTTTACCAGTAACCTTGATTCGATATAGAGGATAAAATATAAGCGCAACAACAAATTTAGCGAATTTATATAACATGAAAGTTTCCCTCTATTTCGTATGTTTTATTTTTTTGGCTTGCTCGAGTATTTGCTGTGCTACCTCGTTTATGGTAAGTGATGTTGTATCAATTTCAAGAGCATCCTCTGCTTTAACTAAAGGTGATGCTTCCCGTTTAGAATCAATTTGATCTCTTTGCTCAATTTCTTTTTTCAATTCTGCTAAATCAGAAGCTATTCCATTTTTTATATTTTCTTCATGCCTTCTTTTTGCTCTTTCTTCAACAGTAGCTACTAAAAATATTTTAACTTCAGCATCTGGAAGTACATGAGTCCCAATATCGCGACCATCCATAACCACATCTCTTTTAGCGGCCAAGGCTTGCTGACGATTAACCATTTCACTTCGGATCTTCGGATGTTTAGCAACATAAGAAACCGTATTAGTGACTTCAAGTGAACGAATTGCTCCTGTTACATCCTGATTGTCAATAAATACCTTTTGTCCCTCTATGGTTTGCTTTAATTCAATAGTTGTTTTTAGTAGTAGTGCCGTTAGAGCTTCTTCATCGTTTACATCTACTGAATGGTTCATTGCTTGTAATGTTAAAGCGCGATACATTGCTCCCGTGTCTATATAAATACAAGCAAGTTCCTTAGCTACCATTTTTGCTACCGTACTCTTTCCTGCTGCAGCAGGTCCATCAATTGCTATTGTTAATGTATCCTTTTTCATGAAATGACTGTCATTCCTCTCATAACGATAAGTTCTATTAAAATAGGTTGAAAAAACTTGGCTAATGCCAAGTTTAAGAAAACAAACCTATTTATTATAATAACATACCCCACAAATATAGGTCTATTTCAAAACGGGGTTAACATGCTGTTATTATTCTAACGACATTTCTTTTTTTCTAGCCTCTCGCTGTTTTTCAAAACAATAACGGATAATATTTTGTTGCTCACTCGTAGACAGTGTCAAAAATTTTAACGCTGCTATTTTTATACCATGTTTTTTTTCCTGTTGAAAAGAAATAAATTCTACAATCGATCGCACATAATAATACGTACCATTTGAGAAAGGGAGCGTAAGCCAAACCTCCGCCTGACATCCAACTATTTTTATATGTTTTGGAATAATAATAGAAATTCCCCCTGCACTTAAATCAGAAGTAATCGTCGTAAATGGTTGACTGTTACTATCGATCATATGCACCGCTACATCAATTGCTGTATTAACTCTAACAAAGGTTCGTCGTTGAATTCGCTTCATATTTTCGTCAGGTAACGCAATTGCCATAGCAGGCACATTAAGCTTTACTCTTGCTATAATTTCTGAATTAAAGTGATAGATAATATCTTCTTCATCACTATAAGTTACCGATAACAACGTACCTTTTACGAATAATGTCGACTTCTGCGTTTTCATATGAACTGGATAGTCAATAAACAAATAGTTTTCGTTTTTTTCAATTACTTTACATCGGTATTTTTCTTTTTCTGTATTCCCAGCTATGGCTATTTCAATATTCAATACCGTACCAATTTTCATATTAACTCACCCTATTTCACTATAATGAACCTTTATACCTATTATTACAGAAAAATCCGAAAAGAGGAAGACAATTTTGTCCTCCTCCTACATACTACTTGCATAGTTTATTTCCGAACCACTCAATTTCTCTACTCTTTCTTCTTTTCCATCCATAGCATTAATAAATATTCGGTACGTTTCGTTTCCTAATATACCAAGAAATTCATAGGTTAAGACTTCTTCACCAAGATCATTATCAATTACGGCTAGAAATTCTTCCTGGATATCGACATTAGGATTAACCATCTCTTTTGCTTCTTCTTCACTGAGCTCTGGCGTTGGTTTTTCTCTCTCTGTATGGTTCATAAAGTAATCATTTGCTGTTAATCCAAGAATATCACCGTTATCTAACGCCACTTTAACTTCCATCGCATCAGAATAATAACGGACCCCATCTTCACTGTATAGGAAAGAGAATGCACCAATATTATCAAATTGCGTACTTTGAAATACAGTCATATTTTCAAAGTCAAATTGCTCTAAATATTTTTGCGCTTTTTTCATGCCTTGATTCAAGCTAATTTGTTTATCATTTACCGGTCTATCTACCAACAGCGTAATTGGATGTCCGCCTTTTTGCGAGAGATCCATATAGGCATTTTTCTTATCATTACGGTAGGAGATGCTGTAAACTGGGACATCTGCGCCTTTTCCGCTCTTTGTTATATTTATTTTTTCATTATTTTTTACGTTAAATAATGATTTAGCTTTTGCCAATGCTTCATCTTCACTTATTTCTTCTCCAGTTAGAAACTTATACTCATGTTTTTTGACGGAGGTATTTGAGATAGAAGCATCACCATTACCCTCTGAAAATCCTTCTACCGTTTTTTCCACAGTCTTAAACCCATCAATAATCGTGTTATCCATCTGTTCATCTTCATTCGCCATTGCTAACTGAACATCCATCCAGCGTAAATTATTTTTTAAAGCTACATGTTGAACTTGCCTTAATTCGTCTTTAATCTCACCTGACTGCTTGTATAAACTTTCTAATGATTTGGTCTCCTTATCTGACAACGGATCAGTCTCTAAATTCCTAACCGCTGTACGATAGGTAAAGTCGCCAATCTCTGAAAGAAATTCTTCCGTTTTATTAAACGGTAGTAATCCTAGCGGTAATTGACCGACATCAGAGAGTGCCTCTGATGTTATACGCCATATTTCTACGAGCTGTGGCGATAATCGTTGATCTGAATTCATAGCTAATGCAGAGCCAATTTTATCATTCAGTAGATCTACGTGATAGGTGAGCTCATGAAAGGCTCGTTGATACGTATTTTCAGCTTGGATAAGAATTGCGTTTTTTTCCTGATGTTCTTGGTAGCCCCAGAAAGCTGTACCTGCAATCCCAATTGCTAAGACAGCGATTAGTATCCAGCGAAACATAATAAACACCCTTTCTATTTACAAAATATATGTTTTCCTATTTTCTTGATTTGTGGTCGTGACCATATCCACGCCGATGTTGCTGTATCTGGATTAAAATAATACTGTGCATTCCCTGATGGATCCCAGCCGTTTATCGCATCTAGCACTGCTTTCTTTGCAGTTTCATTTGGTGTTAACCAAATTTGTCCATCTGCAACAGCAGTAAAGGCTCGAGGCTCAAAAATTACACCAGAAACATTATTAGGGAAAGTAGGACTTTCAACCCTATTCAAAATTACTGCTGCCACTGCAACTTGTCCGACATATGGTTCCCCTCTTGCTTCACCATAAACAGCATTTGCCATTAATTGAATATCATTTTGTGAATATCCCTGCGGCACATTAACAGCTGTATTGCTATCGGCTTGATTACCACCAGTAGCACCTCCACCAGTATCCTGGTTTTTATCTGTTCCACCATAATGGGTAAAGTCTTTTCCTTGATTAATTTGTTGCTTGACATACGACTCATCATATTCACTGGCTTTTACTAGTTTTGCCTTTGTAGCAGCACCGGCAAGCCCATCAATTTCCATACCAAATTCATATTGAAAATTCCGTAAAGCCCAGTATGTTCCCCAGCCAAAAACACCATCAATTTTCCCATTATAAAAACCTAAATATTGTAACCTAGCTTGTAATTCTATAACGTCATCACCGACTGCACCGTGCTGAATTACTTGTGAACTGAAAGCATGGACAGGTTTATCTGGTTGTGATACTTGTATTCCAATAAATAAAAAACATATAATAAATAATGTAATCGGTCGTTTTTTATTCCTCATCTGTTATCCTCCTGCTATCTCATATTGTCTATCTATTTTTTGACTAAATCATGTTTTTATTCATGAATCGTTCACTTGGACTAATACCGGACTTTAAAGTGCATAAAATTAGGAGAAGCACAAGTAAACGTAGCATAACTGTACTTAAAACGCGTGACGTTTTATAAAGTAGCTGAGCCTTGTATTTAATACAAAGAAATACAGACACATCGAATTCTGATATAATTATAAGAAAAACTGAGCAAAATTCGCTCAGTCCTTATCACTACATGCTCCGATTTACGCTTCCTCTAGTAGCTATTATGGAATAATAGCTACTGCTTGACCACCACTCCGGCTGCCCACTTCCCTTTCCGTGGGGTTTGTCCTTCAGCTAACTTTTTTAGCAAAACCCGCTCAAAAAAGTGGATCTTCAGGTCAAACATTTCCCACAGGAGTTGAAGTGGCCGGCCTTCGCTATTATCAGGCTCTACAACGCTAGCATGAAGTAACACAGCTGCTTTTATACTCACGGATAGCGATTTTCACTTTACCCATTGTAAAAAAGTCAACCTATTACTTATGACAAGAATTGTTGCACCTTCGCATAGCGGAGACTAATTACGTAGACTCCTGCGGGATTAGCGCGAGCCGAAAATCCACTTTGCAACGTGTTCTTCTTTGCAAAGTTAGTTGAGGCCGTGCCCACGGAAAGCGAAGTAATTAGTCGGAGCATTGCCAATATACATCTAACATTCAAAATAACTACTTGGCTTAACGCAGTCATTGCACTGATTTTATACTTTCTTAACTTAGAACAAAAGCGCTAGCGCCCGATTAGAAACATAGCGACTAGAACGAGTCAATGGAGATAAAAGAATCAAGGTGCTCTTGCGAGCAGATGATGACTTATCGGTGCGATTCGTGAAGTCGCCGAATTTCTAGGAAACTGGAGCTGAACGCGCTCAGCACGCCCATATTTATCCACGTGGAATAATTTTATATTTTCCTAAACTAAAAAAATCCTCTTTACTTAACGTATAAGAGGATTCTTAGCCTTCTTTTCTATTTTGTACATCGACTGTAGATGCTTTATGATCTGTATCTATTAAAAGATAGTGATTCATTGGTTCATTAGCTAATTTTACTCTGCGTAATCCTATAATCCATAGAATAATCATAAATGGGGCAAGCAAAACTACCCAATTACTAGCGACTTCGACAAGAATATAATTATAGGTGCCGTGCAATAAAAAAGGAAACAAAAATGCGAGTAGTAAATTTTTTGGTTTTTGTAACGGGTAAAGCTTCGCCTTCCCAAAATAATAACCCATAATCACTCCAAATAATGCATGAGAGGAAACTGGAAATAAGGCTCTTGTAAATGCATAGCTTATTCCATTTGTAAACAAATATAATACATTTTCAAGCGTCGCAAAGCCAAGACTGATGGCTACTGCATATACAATTCCATCATAATGAGCATCGAATTCTGAATGATGAAATATAGCATACATGAAAATAAACCATTTAAAGAACTCTTCTAATAAAGAAACAAGAAAAAAAGACTGTAAAAAATTATTAGTAATCAACTCTTCAGATTGAAATACATATTGAATAAACATGATTGGAAACACAAGTAACATACCTAGAACAAAGGTACGAATAATTAATGGCAAGGGTTCGCTATAACGATCCTTTAAATAGAAAAATGACATTAAAGCTAATGCTGGTGCTATTCCAGCAGATAAAATTGAAAACATAGCTTTTAACCTCTTTCACTTCCAATACAATAATCGTATCATTAAGTATAGTGAATGAAAATAGAAAATTATAGCAGGTGATTAAAATGAAGAAAATACTTATCCTCCATACTGGCGGGACCATCTCAATGGTTGAAAATAAAGAGACAGGTGCAGTAAATACAACTAGCCAGCATCCACTAACAGATTTAACCCACCACTTAAAAGCATATGCAAATATCGATGAGCGTATTGAGCTTTCATTACCCTCACCACAAGTAACACCGAAGCATATGTTACAATTAGCCAAAATAACAGAAGAGATGCTACCGTTCTATGATGGTATTGTAATTACACATGGAACAGATACATTGGAGGAGACTGCCTATTTTATTGATCTTTTACTCGATACTGATAAACCAATAATAATAACTGGTGCAATGCGTTCAAGTAATGAAATTGGTTCAGATGCTCTATACAATCTAATTAGTTCAGTTAGAGTTGCTGTATCCGATCAGGCGTCTAACAAGGGCGTGTTAGTAGTTATGAATGATGAAATTCATACGGCTAAAAATGTGACGAAGACTTCAACTAGTAATGTAGCTACCTTCCAAAGCCCACAATATGGGCCGCTTGGAATAATTACTAAAGACTCTATTATTTTTCATCACACCGTCATTAAACGATATGCTTATCCAATTAACCAAATTGAGAAACAGGTTTTTTTATTAAAAGCTTATGCTGGTATGGACGCAACAATCCTTGAGGCTATTCATAAAATAAATCCAGACGGTATTGTAATCGAGGCATTAGGGCAAGGAAATCTTCCAAAAGAAACAATTGTACCAATACAGCAAATGGTCCAGCAACATATACCTGTAATTTTAGTATCTCGATGCTACCAAGGTGTTGTACAGGCTACATACGGATACGATGGCGGCGGAAGACAATTAAAGGATATGGGAGTTATCTTCGCGAATGGCTTGACTGGTCCAAAGGCTAGAATTAAATTACTCATTGCACTAGAAACAACTAAGAATATGGCTGAATTACAATATATCTTTGAAAATGAATTTTAGCTTTCTACAAGTCAGGAACCTACATTGTCGGAACAGAACATAATAACCCAAAGCCGAACGAAGAGGTAGTTACCCCAGAAGTTAGACTTTTCACACTAATTTCTGGGGGCGTACCAATCCATTCGGCTTTTTCTACTCAAAGCTATTTTATGGTAGTCTAGGAAATGATAAAATTTGCCCATGTGGATAAAAGGGGCGTGTTGAGCAGCGTCCTTCAACTTACACACAGTGCCATTATTTTATAATTTCTTTCCTGTTCTTGTTCGTCTATAGAGAGGCGAGCATTGATGTTGTTCCCATCCTCAACTTTTGCTGTGGATTGATTTTGCAATTGCTTCTCCATGGAAACGTCCATTTTCAATAAAGATTTTATTATTATTAAATCCTGCTGCAACTACGCCAGCTATATAAATACCGGGTATATTAGTTTCATAATTTCTTTCATTAAACCTCGGCATCCCTGAATCTTTATCTATTTCTACTCCCATAGAAGTAAGTAAAGAAATATCAGGTCGATATCCTGTCATTGCAAAAACATAATCATTCGGGATAGTTTTAGTTTCCCCATCCACTTCATATACAATCGCTTCCTCAGTTACGTTACAAACCTTACCATTAAAGATCATATTCACTTCTTCTTTTCGAACAAGTGAATCAAATTCTGGCAAAATCCAGGGCTTAATACTCTCCGAATAATTACTACCTCTATATATAACGGTTACTTCTGCACCTGCTTTATGCAATTCAAGTGCTGCATCTACGGCTGAGTTCTTTCCACCGATCACTACTACACGCTTTCTAAAATAAGGATGACCTTCCTTGAAATAATGCATCACCTTATCCAACTCTTCACCTGGAATGCCCATCATATTTGGTTGACCATAATAACCAGTAGCAATTACAACATTATCTGCTTCATACTCTTGTTTTTCGGTTCTCACATGAAATCCATTATTCGTTTTCTTAACGGAGGTTACCTCTTCAAATGTATTTATACGTAATTGCTTACGCTCCGCAACAGAGCGATAATAAGCTAATGCTTGATTGCGGACTGGTTTGTGCTTTTCGGTAATGAAAGCTACATCGCCTATTTCTAGCTTTTCACTTGAGCTAAAAAAGGTTTGATGCGTTGGGAAATTATAGATAGCATTGACGATATTTTCTTTTTCAATTACTAGTGGACGATATCCAAATTTTTGAAGTTCAATAGCACAGGACATACCACAAGGTCCAGCACCTACGATAATAACTTTTTCTTGTTGCATGAATAAAACACTTCCTTCTAACTAGAATTCCACGAGAATATTCACGAATAATGAGAAAAACTCTTACCTTACTTACTTGGATAAGAGTTTTCCGTCATTAATCATCTACTCATGGTTTTCTTTTTTATACCCAGCCGCGGAATCTCGAAGCCTCAGCCATTTTTCGAACACCAATCATATATGCAGCTAAACGCATATCTACTCGTCTCGTCTCAGCTGTATTATAGATAGAGTTAAAAGATTTAACCATAATTTCATGAAGTTTCTTATCAATTTCTTCTTCTGTCCAATAATAACCTTGATTATTTTGAACCCATTCAAAATAAGAAACAGTTACACCACCTGCAGAAGCTAATACATCGGGTACTAACAATATGCCTCGTTCACTCAGTATTCGTGTACCTTCCATTGTGGTAGGTCCATTTGCAGCTTCAACTACAATGCTTGCTTTGATCTTATCAGCATTCTCTCCAGTAATTTGATTTTCAACAGCAGCTGGTACTAGGATATCACAATCAAGCTCTAATAGATCTTTATTTGAAATTGTATTATTAAATAATTTGGTAACCGTTCCAAAACTGTCTCTTCTATCCAGCAGGTAATCAATATCAAGTCCTTCTGGATCATAAAGAGCTCCATATGCATCGGATATACCTACAACTTTCGCACCAGCATCATGCAAAAATTTAGAAAGAAAGCTTCCCGCATTCCCAAATCCTTGAACTACTACTCTTGCTCCCTTAACATCTATTCCTTTTTTCTTTGCAGCTTCGTTAATACAAATTGTAACACCTTTCGCAGTTGCAGATTCCCTACCGTGTGAACCTCCGAGAACAATTGGTTTACCAGTTATAAACCCAGGACTATTAAATTCATCAATACGGCTATATTCATCCATCATCCATGCCATAATCTGAGAATTTGTAAAAACATCTGGAGCAGGAATATCTTTTGTAGGACCTACAATTTGACTGATAGCTCGTACATATCCTCGACTTAATCCTTCTAACTCACGGAAGGACATTTCACGGGGATCACAAATAATTCCACCTTTTCCTCCTCCATATGGTAAGTCTACAATACCTGCTTTTAAACTCATCCATATAGATAATGCCTTCACTTCTTTTTCTGTTACATCCGGGTGGAATCTTACCCCGCCCTTTGTAGGGCCTACTGCATCATTATGCTGTGCACGATACCCAGTAAAAACCTTAATTGACCCATCATCCATACGAACTGGAATTCTTACTGTCATCATTCTGATCGGGTCTTTTAACAACTCAAAAACTTCATCAGGGTAACCCAATTTCTCCAATGCAGTTTTTACAACAGTTCGTGTTGAACTTAATACATCCATTTTCTTATTCGTGTCTTTGGTAGAGTCTGCTGCGTTATCGGCTACCATGAATTTACCTCCTAGAATATCTATAAATATTTAGTAATAGCTGTACTCAGAGATTAGTATACACCTTCACTACAAATATGCAATAAAATCACTTCATTTTTTATAATAATTATCCTCTTGTCGGAATTGACTGATTATTCTTATGCAAAATAAAAGAAAACGCTTTACTTTTTCAAAAAATAATTGCCGAAGCTCTCTATTTTAGCTGTAAATTACTGTAAAAGCTTCGGTATATATTTTTGATCTAATTAAGTAGCACATTAAAGATTAAAAGCACTTTTTTCTTCCACTTCTTTGTGGGTATATTTTCCTTCATATCAATTTATTTAAATTTAGCTCTAATTTGTTCGACCGCATGAGATGGAAAAATTATCTTACCATACTCTTTTAAGCGATGTGACGTTATAATACTTGGATAGGCATATTCTGACATGACAGCTATAATATCTTCACGGTTATGATTCTCTAAATCATCATCTTGAAGTAGCATATAATATGTGCTATCCATATGATAAACTTGGCCGCCTTCTATGGATAGTGCGGACAAATTATTAGAAACATGTATGACATCTTCGAAATCTAAAAATGAGAAAAGTAGCTCTTTACTTTCATCTAACGTAACTTTCATCTCAATGAAATCATCATCCCAATGCAGGGTTTCGATATTTTGAGTTACAATTACATGCATCCCTTGCGCCTGCATTAAATGCACTTGTACCAGTAGCATGCCTTCAAGTTCAAAACCCAGCTCCGAGCTTGCTTCATACATCATATCACTAAATAAATTTCGGACACCTGATGCATCATACCATAAATCCTCTTTCGTAAATCCTCGTTCAATTAAATCATCAAATGTCAAAAAAATTGTAAACTGATTATCGGACACTCGTTCAATACGCATATAGCATCCTCCTTTATGAGCTGTATTTTCATTTACAAACATAACTCCATGCTATTTATAACATACGTTACTAAGCTGCACAATACAATATAATCATTCTATTGTAGTTCTTTTATACACTATATGCTAATGGAGTTATTCTTGAACTTGACAACGTCACTTTTACGTTAATTTTTCAAATGTAATCACATGACATTGAGAATTGGTTCCTAATCGAAAAGGTAATGATGAATAACCATATCCTTCACTAATTAATATCTTCGTATTTTTATATTTATCTAAGCCTCCGCGTTCATATGGTCCAACTCCCATTATTCGAATTTGTCCTCCATGTGTATGCCCCGCTAACGCAATATCAATTGATTGTAACTCTTGATCAGATAAGAGGTAGAAGGCCTCAGGATCATGGGTGAGTAGAATCATAAAGCTTCCCTGCGCGCCCTGCATCGCCAAATCTAATCTCGGCTCTCCATATGTAAAACAATCTAGTCCAAGTATGCTAATTGTTCGATTACCCCGAATTATGGTATCATTCGAATTCGTTAAAATGATTACATTTTCTTGTCTAAGCATTCGTTCTAATCGATCTGGTTGTGCTTCATAATCGTTATTTCCCCAAATGAAATAAATAGGTTGTTGCCATTTTTTTAAACGCCTAATATTTTTTATTGTTCGCTGCAATGGTACAAATTTTTCTGTAATGTCTCCACCAATAATGATAATATCAATAGGTTCTTTTATTTTCTCAATCGTTTTTTTATTTATTCTTCGACGATGAATGTCAGATATAAAAAAGATACGAAAATTAGTGAATTGGTCTGGAATTTGCTTATCTGTTACATGGTGATACAGCAATCTATCGTGATGTGCTAAAAAGATCATTCTAAAAACAAGAACCAAACCCGCACAAATAATTATCCCAAGAATAGCCAATCTCTCATACCCCTTTACGTTTACCGTTAGCTAAAAGATCAACCTGTTTTATCCCGCATATAACTGGCTGTAAGCCCCTCTTCAAACATTTAAGTGAAACCAAGGATGGGTTATGAGGAGGCAACTGCCAGTAAATGTCCGATTGGTTCTACTTACCATCCGTGGGGAAAAACAAAACCCCCCACGGATGGAAGTTTCACTTTATCCCGCATATAACTGGCAGTAAGATCCCTCTTCAAGCATTTAAGTGAAACCAAGGATGGGTTAGTGAGGGGGCAACTGCCAATAAATGTCCGATTGGTTCTACTTACCATCCGTGGAAAATACAAAATCCCACGGATGGAAGTTTCACTTTATCCCGCATATAACTGGCAGTAAGCCCCCTCTTCAAACATTTAAGTGAAACCAAGGATGGGTTAGTGAGGAGGCAACTGCCAGTAAATGTCCGATTGGTTCTACTTACCATCCGTAGAAAATACAAAATCCCACGGATGGAAGTTTCACTTTCTTAGTTAATGGTGCTATCCATGACATTATTCATGAGCTGTGGTATATCTCCCCCAAATAGATAGTATACCCCAATTAGGATTATGATTAATAGGAATATAATTAAAATAAATCGTCTGAATGGTAAACTTATTTTTATATGTGTATGCTGCTTTTTATTTCCGTGAACTTCTTTGCGGGGAGGTAAATTAAGGATATCTACTTCCCTTTGTTCAAGCTGTACTTCTTCTGATTCTATAGATTTATTCATTTCAGGATCTTTAATACTTTCTACTTCATTTAATAATTTCCTTAATTCTTCCGCCTGATCTTCTTGTTTGCTTAATTGCTGGCTCATTGTTTCCACACCTCACTTTTAAAACGTATAAATAACCCCAGTAAACTATCTATTAGAAAATGAGTAACAATGGTTACTATTAAATTTTCGGTTACATAGAACAGATACCCAAGATAAAAGCTAACAATGACTACGGAGATAAGAAGTACAGGTTTTTTTAGGTATCTAATGTGAACGACTGCAAAAATAATGCTTGCACTTATGTAACCAAAGGTGGTTTGCAGCAAACCGCGAAAAAGCAATTCCTCCGCTATAGCTACTAGCAATGCTATAAAAAAAATAAAGAAAATGGGCTGCTTATGGAATAGTTTGTAATTAATACCACCATCATCATAATACGTTGTAGGAAGGATGACGATTAGTATAATTTCAATTCCAGCAATTAATAAACCAGATAATACCCCATAAAAAACGATTTCTGAAAAATCCCAGCTAAATAATTCACGCCATTGCTCTTCAATAGGATGGAATACGAAGACACTTACAATAAAAGCAATAAGAAGTAATAGAAGCTGCGATATAACTAGGTGCTTCCGTAACGATTTATCTTCCATCTGTAATATCAATTGTTCACGTTGTTTCATGTATATCTCCATGTAAAAGCTTTTCCTGTAATTTTTCTCTCCATGTTTTTGGTTCTGTACGTTTGATTGTCGTCTGTACCGGATTCCATTCATCCCAAGAAAATCCACAATTGCTACAACATAGAGAAGTCGGGGTTGCATAAGATGTCTGGAACTCTTGGTATAAATGCTTGCGAAAACACGCTTTTTGCTGAATCCAATGAATCATTTTTGTTAGCTTCTGTTCTTTTAAATGTGTACGACTGTTACGATGTTCAATTATTTTGTGCAAAGCACGCTGCCAATTACGTTGATCATAAAAAATACGATTTTTTTTAATAATACCATGTTTTTCTAATTGATACTGCATAAATCGCCACTGTACTTCATTCATTTGAAAAATCCCCGCTCGTTCGTCCATCTGTTCTGGTAAGCTTTGATTTGATGAAAATAACGTGAATAGTCGTTTAAATACAGAAGTGATATCGGATTCCAATGGCAATTCTTTCTTTATTATATTCTTCGGCAAGTGAATGTCTTTTATGGAGAATAATAGTAAACTTATACTTTGCTCACCATCTCTCCCTGCTCTTCCCACCTCTTGAATGAATGCTTCCATTTGTGGAGGCATGTGGTAATGAATAACCAAACGTATGTTAGACTTGTTTATCCCCATTCCAAATGCACTAGTGCAGCAAACAATATCTAATTGATTGTTCATAAATTGCTGTTGAATGGTAACTCGATCATGCTGTTCCATTCCACCATGATAAACAGCTATTTGATAGGAAAGCTTATTAGATAGCTCATGTGCTACGTCTTCAGCCACTCTTCTACTGGAAAAGTAGATTAGTGTTGGAACTCGGTATCTCTTGAATAAACGAGCCATCGTATCTAGTTTTTCGCTATCATCATTTACATGCTGGATATAAAACGCAATATTGTCTCGATCCATGTCATGAACATGTTTAATCGTTCCTTTTCTACCTAATGCTTCAATAATATCTTCTTGCACTTTTGGTGTGGCGGTAGCACTCAAAGCTAATACTGGTGGATTTCCATAACTTTCTATACTCTGACTTAACTTTAAATAATCTGGTCTAAATTCATGTCCCCATTGCGATATACAATGCGCTTCATCGATAACAAATAAGCTGATTTGCAGCTGACGAAGCTTCCTTTGTAGCTTATCCTGTTGCAATAGTTCAGGAGATAGGTAAATTAATTTATATGTATGTAGTTGATTCCATACAGTATACCGTTCAGACCTATTCATAAAACTGTTAATAGCAACTACCTGCTTAAAATTCATAGCCTTTAGATGTTTTACTTGATCAATCATTAAAGATATGAGAGGTGACACTACAATTGTTACTCCATCCAGCAGTTTAGCTGGAAGCTGATAGCAGATCGATTTGCCAGAACCAGTTGGTAATATGCCTAATACATTCTCCCCCCGCATAACATCTTCAATTATTTCACGTTGTCCTTTACGAAAAGCATCATATCCAAAATGCTTCTTCAACTCATGTCTTAAATTTAATTGATTTTCTACATTATTCACCTATTTTCACTCCATGGTTTAAAACTGCTAATACTAATCGAATTTGAAAATAATCGATACGATTAGGAACATGTTCTTTAATTACACTTAATTTATACGAATTAGTTTCAACATGAGCATTAATAATTTCTTGTTGATCTGCTTGGGATACGTACTTTTCTATAGGGAAATGAACGTCGTACAAGGCAATTTCCACAATATGATCCTGAATCGTATTTATTTTAAGATTTCTGATACGTGCTATCCTCTGCACCGGCATTCCGTTTTTCAGTAATTGATAAGTAGCTTGAGCTGTCTTTGTTAATGATGTATTCGCTGATAAATCATCTGCTATACTGGCCAGATAAGGGAAACAATCTTTTTCTCTTTCAACGGTTTCCAATATATAGTGTAAGTAAGCTGTAATTTGGAGCTGTATCTCATCTTTTTGTACACCATACTGCTGTGCTAATTGATAAACACTTTTGCCAAAGTTCTTATACCCTGTTAACCGATCAACAAACATTTCGGCAACAATATCAGGAAATCGGCTAAGCAACATTTCTAATTCCTCATAGAAATGTAGTAAGACCTTTGATCGTGTTGGCTTTATTTTTATATAGTACCACTTCACCCATACTTCCACTTCCTTATTTTCAATTACAGGGATAAAGTTAAAATTGCCCATCCTACTATTTATCAATGTTTGGAGCAATAATCGTAACCTATCGAAATAAATTTTTTCTAACCCGGCAAAGCGAAAACCGTTCAATAATTTTAACGTTGAGCTTTCTCCCACCTCGTTTAATCGCCTGCTTCCTACAGGAGTCAGTTTATATATTTGTTTTTCTTCATTACATATCCTTAAACAGTCTTCCTTTATTAAATAACGTATTTGTTTTTGGAAAACCGCTTTATCCAAACTGGGATAAACACCATAAAAACTTTTTAATTGGTACATGTGAATATCTTGTACAGTCTGAATCGATTTTTTACCTGTTATAATGTGAAAGATAGCTGATATGGATCGCTCTTTGTTTAAATATGAGGTGCTCGTCAAAATGATCCCATCTAGTATCATTTTTATCCCCCCTTTTTCAATCGATTCTTCGAACGATAACATTATAGGTAATGACACTATTTATTTTCCAGTTTACACTATTGCAGGAGAAAGATAGCATACTTCAAAGAGCTAGGAGATATAAATCATTGCAAAAGTAGATAGAGAAAATATACTGCTTGTGGTACAGTAGTCACCTGTGACTATGATTATGATAAGGTAAGTATCCCTTATGTTGGACATGGCGAGAATCGTGGCATTCTTCCATTACAAGCATCATCTATTAGATATTTACTAAGCTACATCTCACCTATCCAACCGTTTCGTAACTTCTGTTTACAGAAACTCTTTACAGTAGATAGACTATACATATAGTTTACAACAACCCAAACCATAGAAAAAGGGCTGTCCCAAAAGTCATGAAATAGGAGGTAATTCAAATAAATGCAAATAAAGAAGAAAACCGACCTGTTAAAATTATCACGATCGGTTTTTAAGATTTAAGACAGTGTCTTTATTTTTTTATTGGATTTGCGGCAACAGGTACCGGAATTGGCTTTGTTAAATCATATTCCCCTACACGTTCTATAGAAGCATTTTCAAATTGCACTTCCACATATCCATAGCTCTTGGCTGTCATTAATATTGATTCAATCATCGTTATTCCTTCTTCATTATTTGTCAAGCTAGAGTCATTTCTAAACTCCAACCGTAAAGACTGATCATTTGAATGGATCGAGAATTGCATATCTTTAGGAATCGTTCGCTCAACATGATACGATTCTTCACTTGTTTTTAGCTTATTAATCGCATCAATAATTGTTTCATGTTCCTCATTCGGTACTTGTATAAGCCTTTTTTGTGCTGCTTGATCGTATAATTTATAACTAAACGTTTTCGTTTCTTTTATCGACATTTCCTTCACTCGGCCCATCTCACCAAAGTCCACGTTATCTAAATTCCCAGTAAATTTAACCCTTTCTATTTGGTAGGGCTGAAACATTACAGCTAACATTCTCTGGAACATTCCAGCAGTAGCTGTACCATTACCAAGTGAAAAGCCATTCGGTAAATTTAAGCTAACTTGATTATTCTCCTCATCAAATTGGTACTTGATATCCCGGAATAAATAGATGTCGTTGTCTTGATTAGTGGTTGCTATCAACTGATCCAATTGATTATAAGCCTCATTTACACTTGAGTCAGGAACAATGAAGGTTAGAGGGATGATATACTGCATTTGTTTTTCTGCGACAGCTGCATATACGAGTTGATCTGAAGATTCCGTTTCATTAACAACTAACGAGCTATTCACAGTTGAACTATCTTGTTTCTCCAATATATTTCCTTGACCAGCCATGCCTTGCTCCTCTCCTTCTAAGCCTAAACCACTTTCCTCTTTGCTTTCCTGATTAAATTGCTTTACATCGTTAACAGATTTATCACTCATCTCTTGCTGGTTCCTATCCATGATCGACGGAGCTATCATGAAAAACAGGATAGCTACTGCTGTAACAAGGCCAAGTACTGGAAAAATTTTATGTGACTTTTTAGTATGTTGCGCAGAGGAAATACGTTGATAAATCTCTTCTTTAGATCGTTTATCTTCAATTTTAGGTAATTGGTTAAGTTGTTCAATTAAGTGTTTATCCCGATCATCATTGTGATTCATCTACGTTCTCCTCCTTCATCTTGATTTTCTATATATGTACGCAATGCCTTTAAAGCACGATGCTGGGTTGTTTTCACTTTACTTTCACTAAAATTTAATATTTCCGCCGTTTCCTTTATAGAAAATGACTGCATGTATCGTAAAATAATGACACTCTTTTGATCAATTGTACATTGATCTAAACAGTTGTAAATTTGTTTCAGTTCCTCACTCTGAATCGCTACTTCATCAGGCAATGGATGAACATCCTCGATTTTTTCTCCTTTTGTTGTCCAATCAAAAAACGTAAGTATTCGTTTTCTTTTTCTGTTTTGCGACCGAAAATAGTCAATGGTTACATGTCTCGCAATAGAAAATAACCAAGTTCTAACACTACTATCACCTTTAAAATGATGGTGTGATTTTAGTACTTTAATATATACTTCCTGAACGAGATCTTCAGTTGTCAACCTATCCTTTACCATATAAAAAACAAACTGATATAAATCTTTATGATACTTTTCATACAATTCCTCAAAAACGATCTCCATTAAGATCCCCCGTTCACCTTCAATAGTCGCTTAAACCAATAAAAAGGTTACATTCAATTATCTATAACTATAAATTGACAGGAGCATATGTGCAAGGATACACGACATAATTTTAAAGAGAACAAAAGCACAGGCGCCAGATGAGAAACGTAGCGACTGGAGCGAGTCAACGGAGATAAAGGAATCACGGTGTGCTGGCGAGTCGATGATGACTTAGATTAGGGTGATTCGTGAAGTCACCTAGCTTCTGGGCGCTGGAGCTGGACGCGGCTCAACACGCCCATCTTTATCCACTTGGGCTAATTTTATAATTTACGAGTCTATAAAAAAATACTGACTCAACGGTCAGCATTTTTCTTAGCAAATGTATCTGCTGCATATTTCTTTACTAAATAGCTAATAAAAGGATAAAAAAACATCATAAACACGGCATTACCAATTGCGTGGTTTGTATCAAATAAAAGACCACTAAAATAGTAAGCCCAAAACTCCCCACTTATCTGATAGTTTGTTAATGAAATAATCAAACCATAAAAATACCCACAAAAAATTGAAAAAAATACAATAAAAGGAAAAGATATGCGGGTGAAAACATTTCCGATAATTCCACTTATTAAACCGATAATCCCCCAAGCAACGGTTTGCCATATCACCCAAATCCCCATACCCAACAGCATATTAGAAACAAATGTTATAAGTAACGATAGTATTACAGCAGCACCCGGCCCCAAGATCAAACCAGTAATAATTATAATGGACGTAACGGGCTGTACATTTGGGATAAAAACGAAGGCGTATCTCCCAACAATAGCTAGTGCTGCTAAAATCGCTAATAAGGTTAATTTATATGGGTTCAATTACATCATTCCCAAGCTTGGAAATCAAAAACGACCTTATCATCAGGCTTTAGTTCATACTCAGCAGCACCTACCTTTGCCATTTCTCCATTAACTGTATAAATCCAGCCCTTCTTTTCTCCTTCTTTAGCAGCTACCCTTTCAATTGAAGTAATGAACGTACCATTCTGTTCTGTTTCAATGTAGAAGTTCTCCTCCATGACATCCATTAAGATATCACCTTCTTCAATGGGTACCTCCTTTTCGTGAATATATTCCTCACCATGATCTTTTGTAATGGTTATTAGGACTGTTTCTTCAGACTGCTCTGTGTTACTCCCTTGATTTTCTGTTGTATTATTTGCTTCTTTCTGTGTAGCTTGATCTGTTGAATCTTCAGTACCACATCCAGCTAATAATACAACAACCATAAACACAGCTATCAACCGAAACATCCATTGCTTCATTGTTATCCTCCCCATTCCTTCCATATTTGCAAACATATCATAACATAAATTTAACTTTCCTTGTTTTTCGGTATTTTAAAACTAAAGGCTGTACCTTGATTTATTTTACTATTCACATTAATGATTCCATTATGTGCATCAATAATATTCTTTGCAATGGCTAAGCCTAAGCCAGTACCTTTTTTCTTCTTATCTCTCGTTCTTGATTTATCGGCTTTATAAAAACGTTCAAAAACAAAAGGTAAATCTTCTTCAGGAATTCCGCTACCACTATCTTCAATCTCAACCTGAAGTCCATGTTCATCATTAGAAACTTTTACTTTAACAAATCCCTGTTCACTTGTATGACGAATTGCATTATCAATGAGATTTGTAAAAACTTGTTCAATTCTGTCTGGATCAATTTGTACATATGCTTCACTTAGCTGCTTATCTAGCGAGAGAGTAATTTGATTATCTAAAGCTAATCCATTAAATTTCTTTAGGATTCTCTCTACATATTTTTCTACTTCTACGGTTTCTAAATTTAAGTGAATATGACCTGCCTCCATTCGGGCAAGATCCAATAATTCATTGACTAGTCTTCCCATACGTAAAGACTCTTCATGAATGATTTGTGCGAGCTCATTCTTTTCTTCTTTTGATTCAGCTATATCATCTACAATGGCTTCACTATACCCCTGAAGCATCGAAATCGGCGTACGTAATTCATGTGAGACATTAGCAATAAAGTCCTCCCTAAGTTTATCCATTCTTCTTTCTTCTGTCATGTCACGAATCACGGCAACCGCTCCTCTTACATAGGATTGATCATATAATGGGGTCATTACCATTACCCAATTTCTACCTTGTAAACTAAGCTCGTGAATCGCTTCCTTTTCACCCTCTATAACTTCTTGTAAAATCTCATTTAATTCGCTAGGAAGCTTTCGTTCTTCTTGCTGATTTTGCATATTATTTTCATAATACCAATCTTCGATAAATCGTTCTGCAGGTGAATTTGTTACAATCATATCTCCACTACGGTTTAGTGTAATAACACCATCTGCCATAGAACTTACGATACTTGATAATTGTTCTTTCTCTTGCCGTAATGCATTTAAATGGAATTTCAATTGTCTGCCCATACGATTAAATGCTAACGCTAGTTCTCCAATTTCATCATGTGTTAGTATTGGGACCTTTGTATTAAATTCTCCTCTAGTTAAATCAAATGCTGCTTCACGCATCTTGATTAACGGGGAAGTTATTCTCGTCGATAAGAAAAAGGCAAAAATAGTAGTCAAAACAATTGCAATTCCTGCTGCAAGAAATATTCTTTTTGTCGTCTCTGCTTTCGTTTGATCAATTACATCTAACGATTGATATACAAAAACTGCACCCTCTTGGTTTTCTATAGGAATTCCAACAATCATAGCTTCCATTTGATTCCCTGGTAGAAAGAGTTGTTTTCTTACTTGCCTATTCGTGGTTAAAACTTCTGATAAGTCTTCTTCGCTTTCAATCCACTCTTTTTGTAATTTTAACAGATTTTTATCTTCACTATTCGACACCCATAGTTCCCCATCTTCAAAAACGATAGCAACTCTGCTTGCTGGGTCTTTTACACGTTCGGTCGTCTCCATAACATTGGACTTTTGTTGGGATTGAACAAGTACAGATACCTTCGTTGCTGTTTGGTGCATATCTTGCTCTGCTTCCTGAATATGAAAATCCTCAAAAAATTGTAATAGTAAAATAGTCAAAATAAACAATACAAAAGAAACTAGCAATAGGATGGTTATTGCTAGTTTACCAACAACACTTCGCCAAAACATTATTATTCATCCACCTCAAATTTATAGCCTACACCCCATACTGTCACGATCATTTTTGCTGCCTCTTTAGAAACATGATTCAGCTTCTCTCTTAATCGTTTAACATGGGTATCAACTGTCCGTAAATCTCCAAAGAATTCATATTGCCATACTTCCTTTAGCAAATGTTCACGATTAAATACTTTATCAGGAGATTTAGCTAAAAAACACAATAACTCATATTCTTTTGGAGTTAGACTTACTTCTTTTCCGTCAGCAGTTACTCGATGTGCATCATGATCAATCGTAATATGTGGGAAGACCATAATATTTTTTGTCGCAGATTCTGTTTCATTAAACGATGAACTGGTCACCCTACGAAGGATTGCTTTCACACGTAATACCACTTCACGTGGACTAAACGGTTTAACAATATAATCATCAACACCTATTTCAAATCCTTGGACACGATTAGCTTCTTCCCCTTTTGCCGTCAGCATAATAACAGGTGTGTCTTTTTCTTTCCTTAGCTCCTGGCAGACTTCGATTCCATCCATTTCTGGCATCATGATATCCAACAGAATAACATCATAGTCATTATTTAATGCGAGCTCTAATGCATCCGTTCCATTTTCTGCTTCTTCCACAGTAAAACCATCACGCTCCATATACATACGTAATAATCGTCGAATTCTTTCTTCATCATCTACTATCAAAACTTTAGCTTCTATATCCATGCTAGTTGATCCCCCTTAACGTTACCTATTCTATTATGAGTATAAACGAAGATGTTCAAAAAGTATAAGAAAAAACAAGGCATCACTAGAAGTATAATGATGCCTTGCTATCATTTCATGTTATGCATAAGAGTGTAGCCCTGCAAGTACAAGGTTTACAACAATTAAATTAAACATAATGATTGCAAACCCAACCGCTGCTAACCAAGCGGATTTTTCTCCATGCCATCCTCTTGATAATCGTAGATGTAAAAACGCTGCATAGAAGAACCAAGTAATGAGAGCCCAAACCTCTTTCGGATCCCAGCCCCAGAATCTACCCCAAGCTTCTTCTGCCCAGATTGCCGCAAAGATTAGTCCACCTAAAGTGAAAGCTGGGAAGCCAATTGCGACCGCTCGATAACATATCTCGTCAAGTAGATCTGGTCTTGCATTTTTAAGTAACGGTTGGATTACCGCACCAATCCTTTTTCTGAAAACAAGAAATAATAAAAGATAGAGACCTGTACCGAAGATGAATGACCAAATAAGCGTGTTTAATTTTCTACCTGCATCAGCTCCATGCATCCATTCCGGTGTCTCAAACCACGGGTTCATGACATCTTTTGTAATTAATGTACTATCATTCGGACTAGCTATCGCCGGCATATGATATTCTACTTCAACAACATTATTACCAGTAGTAGGTTGTTCAAATGAAACATTGTAATTCATCACACTAAATAGGGTCGAAGCTAGTATAAATCCTACAAAGAGTATTAATGAATAAAGAATAACTTCTAATGAAAATGATCTTCTTGTAAGTTTGGTTTGATCAATTTGTCTTATTAAATAAATTAATCCCGCAACAAAGCTGATCGTTAATATTCCCTGTGCAAGTGACACAGTTGTTACATGTATATATAACCAATGACTTTGCAGTGATGGAATAAGAGGCGATACCTCGGTTGGGAACATACTCGCATACGCGATGATAATTAGTGCTACTGGTAGAGCAAACAACCCCAGTACAGGAAGTTTGTAAATAAAATAAATAATGATAAACCCTAACACAATTGCCATACCAAAGAACGTCATGAATTCGAATAAGTTACTAACAGGAGCATGTCCACTCCCCATCCATCTTGTGATAAAGTATGACACCTGTGCTAAAAAGCCAATTATTGCTAAAGTAATTCCTATTTTTGCTGCCTTTCCATCTGATTTCCGTTTACTCCCAATTGTAAAAGAGAAAAACACCGTTGCTATTAAGTAAAGGAAAAAAGCAGTATAAAGCAGCGTACTGCTTAATTCAATGAAATTATTACTCATATAAACCCTCCTTATAGCTTATTAGCTATTCATCCAGTTCTTGCTGATCTGAAACCATTTTTACTTTCGTACCTGCAATTACCTTTTCTATATCTTTTTTTACTCCATGCCAATTTTTGTTCGTATGTGCAGCTAGTAATATTCCACCATCTTTAGGCCGAATCCAGATTCTCCGATGTTGCCAATACATTCCTTGTATAACTCCAATCATAAAAATTACTGCCCCAACCATGAAATACGGTAATGAGTAATCACGTCTAATCCGTAACCCACTCACATCATGCATTTCAAAATCAGTAATTCCTACGTTGTAATCATTTTCACCTGTTGCATCAATATTTTTACCAATCCCTAAGAAGCTAATTTCTGGCTCTTCCCCGTTTGGAGGATGTACTAGCATAACAAACGCTGGATTTCTAGGATAATTCGTTTCTGAGGCTGGTACACCATCATCATCCAAATAATAATCTGGATAGTATTTATTAATTTCTACTCGAAAGCCATTTTCTAGCTTGTATTCCGACTTAGGGGAAGTTAAATCAATAGTAAACGAGCCCAGAGCCTTTTCATCAGGATCATCTGTTTTATGCACCTTAAACGACATACTAGTAAATTCGTTTAATTGATAGCCTTGTTGATAAACAGCATAACCATCAAATTTAACAGGCTTATTCATGCGAATGTCGTCCTCGATAATTTTTTCTAATTCAGGTTCTGCCCCAGTTACTTCTGGTTGCTTTGCCTTATAAATAATGACGTCAGTTTGGTAATTACTAGGTACTTCTCCCCCCTCTTTGGAGATTGCCTCTTTAAAACGTGTATCATTCGGATCATGATTATCAATGATAAAATCTTTATTCTTTATATAATATTCCTGATCTGTCCCTGGCAGCACGAGCTGTTCGCCCTCACGTATCCATACATATTCATCCATATAAAAAAGCGGAGTTGTTCGTAGCAAGGCTGCAAGTAGAATAATGATTAAACCGATATGATTAACATACGGACCCCATCTCGAAAATCTCCCCTTTTCCGCGAGAAGATGTCCATCTTCTTCTGTCATTTTATAGCGTTGTTTCTTTAAGCCTTCTTTAAGGGCAGCCCAGTCTTCAGAAGATACAGTTTCTGTTTCACTAAATAGCCGTTGCCTGCTTAGAAAAGTCTCATGCCGTTTCGCCCGTTGTTTTCGAAGTGCTTTAAACAATGGCACGAACCGATCGAGACTACAGATTACGAGTGATACACCAATCAAAGCGATTAAAATCATATACCACCATGAGCTGTATAGATTATGAAAACCAAGTTGATAGAATATTAATCCAAAAATGCCATAGCGCTCTTCATAAAAAATAGCGGGATCACGTGAAACTGCATTTTGAGGTATGTACATTTCTTGCGGAAATATGGAGCCAATCGCCGATGCTACTAAAGCAATAACAATTAGCCAAACCCCTACCTTCACCGAAGAGAAAAAGCTCCATATCTTATCCACTATCGATTTATTGTATGTTTGTGATCTGCGCGCGGTACCATCATAACGCATGTTAAGTAATTTTTTCTTATCATTGCCGTCTATGTGTTGGTTTCCTTCTATTGGTTTACCACATGCCTCGCAAAGCACAGTACCTTCTGGATTTACATGACCGCATTCACATTTAATTTTTTTCATTTAAATCTCTCCATAATTATAGACTCTGTTGCTATTTCGGCTCTATTTCCTGAAGGTATCCTTCTAATCGATCTAATGTTAAAGCACCGTTCACTACTTCTTCAATCTTTCCTTCTGGATTAATGAATACAGTACTAGGAATCGGACCTACTTTATACAAGTCCCTTACTTGTCCACTTTTATCAAAAGGAATAGGGAAAGTTAAATCATACTCTTCTATAAATCGATCGACAACCAATTTTGTCGAATCTAGACTGACTGCTACAATCTCTACTCCCTTCTCTTTGTATTTAGGGTACAATTTCTGCATATAGGGCATTTCGGCTTTACAAGGTTCACACCACGTACCCCAAAAATTAAGCATTACACCTTTTCCTTCTAGGTCACTTAACCGAATCGTTTCAGTCTCGTTGTTTTTATTAATTTGCTGCAACTGGAAATCAGGTGCATCGTCCCCTACTTTATAGATAATCTTATCCTCTTTTAGATTTGATATCACAGCAAAAACAACAGCAGCTACTAATATTGCTAAAATAACAGACCTAAAAATTAAGCGGTTTCGCTTTTTGCTCTTCTTCTTTTTTTTCATTTCTTCAAGACTCAAACGAATCAACTCCCAGAGTCATTATATCATTTTGCTTGCTATTATTTTTTGACTATTCTTCAACATTTTTTGTTGCCAAATTACGCATTTGCTTTACTTCCTTAGGGGTTAATGGGCGATATTCCCCTGGTTTTAATCCATCCAAGGTTAAAAGCCCATAATTTTCCCTCTTTAGCTTTAATACAGGGTATCCTAACCCATCCATCATTCTGCGTACATGTCTATTTTTGCCTTCACGTAAGGTTAGTTGCAAAATCATATGATTATTTTTCCTGTCGGTAGATAGTACGCGATACTGGATTGCCTTCAATAGATCACCATCTGAGCGTACTCCTTTTCTTAATTGAGCTAATTCCGATTTCTCTGGAGTACCTTTGACTTTTGCTATATATACTTTGTCAACCTCATAACGTGGGTGCATTAGAAGATTAGCAAATTCACCATCATTCGTTAGTATCAGTATTCCAGATGTATCATAATCTAATCTTCCAATTGGAAAAACACGCTCGTCTACTTCACCAAGTAAATCGGTTACCACTTTTCTTCCTTTATCATCTTGTAAGCTGGATATTACTCCTCTTGGCTTGTATAACATAAAATAAACTGGAGCTTCTTTTTCCAACGGCATACCATCTACCTCTATTTCATCATTTGCAGTCACTTTTGTTCCAAGCTTCGTCACTACTTTTTGATTCACCTTAACTTTTCCTTCTTGTATTAACTGTTCAGCTTTACGCCTTGAGGTTATACCGCTTTGTGCAATTACTTTTTGTAAACGTTCTTTGGAATTTGACATTTTATCACCATTACCTATATATTTTCAACCATTATAATAGCGTTAACAAGAAGTTAACGCCACTCTTAAGTCTTATCCAAATAATATGGATACAATAACGATTGATGCTATTATACCAATTAAATCAGCTAATAGTCCAACTTTCAACGCATATCGCATCTTTTTAATTCCAATAGCACCAAAATATATTGTTAAAATATATAGTGTTGTATCCGTACTGCCCTGCATCGTTGATGCTAACCTACCAATAAATGAATCGGGGCCGTGTGTATCAATTAATTCTGTTGTCATTCCCAGTGCAGCAGTACCTGATATAGGTCTTACTAAAGCTAGGGGAATGATATCGGGTGGTATCCCAACCATCGTTAACAAGGGGGATATCAACTGAATAAAAGCTTCTAGTGCACCAGAGCTACGAAGTATGGATATTGACACAATCATACCAACTAAAAAAGGAAGTAAGGAAAATGCCATTTTGACTCCTTCCTTTCCTCCTTCAACAAATAATTCATATGAGGGAACTTTCTTAAACGTAGCTGTAACCAAAACAATTGCAATAAAACAAGGGATTAACCAGGCGCTCACTGTCGTTATTAATTCCATCACTTATGTCCTCCACTTGCTCTTATAATGAAAAATACGATCAATTACTATGGCACTTAAAGAAGAAACCAATGTAGCTAATATCGTTGCCCCTACAATTTCTGTAGGAGAAACGGAATTGTACTGCATTCGAATAGCAATTACCGTAGTTGGTATTAACGTGAGGCTAGATGTATTTAAGGCCAGAAATGTAATCATCGATCGTGAAGCAGTATCATCTCCACTTAATTGTTTCATTTGCTCCATTGCTTTTATTCCCATAGGAGTAGCTGCATTTCCTAAACCAAATATATTGGCAGTAAAATTAGAAAGTATATAACCAATAGCTGGATGATCTTTGGGGATATCCGGAAATAACCGGACGACTATTGGACGAAAGAGCCTTGCAAGGATACTTAGAATACCTGCTTCTTCAGCAATTTTCATAATACCTAACCAAAATACAAGCACACTTATTAGCCCAATGGACAATGTTACGGCTTCATTTGCACTTTCGAAAATTGCCTCGTTAACCTTGTCCATTGTTCCATTTAGCATGGCGTAGAAAATTCCAACTAGTGCCATAGCAGCCCAAATCACATTTACCATTTGACACCAACACCAACTACTTGTTGAAGCAACGATATAAATGACTCAAAAATAGTTTTCCGCTGTTCTAATTTTTGTTCATTTCGTAATACATCCGTTTCGGCAATTTCTTTGCCATCTAAGTAGAATACATTTTTACCGATTCGTTCACTGGTTATTTCCGATGCATCCTTTACTATATACAATTGATTTGTTACTTTCGCTTTTTCTTTATCGGTTAGGGGGTACGCAATATCATCCTGCATATAGCCGGACATTACTTTGGAGCTTTCATTTAACTTAAAGGATATAGATTTCTCCTCTGCAATTTTTTCCATATCATAATTCGTAAACCCCCATTCAAACATCTGGATATGATCACGCCAATCATCTGGAGCATCTAATGTTACAGCTATAAGGCTCATTCCATCCTTTTCAGCGGAAGATACAAGTGTTCTTCCCGTTTTTTTGGTATAGCCTGTTTTTCCACCAGTGCAATAATCATAATATTGCGTTAATAATTTATTTTTATTTTGCCAGCTGTATGTTCGATTTTCTGACAAATACGATTGGGCACCTGTAATTTTTCTAAACGTTTTATTTTTCATTGCGTAGCTCATTAAGATTGCCATATCGTATGCAGAAGAATAATGGCTATCCGAATCAAGACCATGAGGGTTATCGAAGTGTGTATGATTCATCCCAAGCCATTTCGCTTTTTCGTTCATGAGATAAACAAACCCCTCTTCACTCCCGCCAATATGCTCACTTATAGCAACAGCTGCATCATTCCCTGATCGAAGCATAAGCCCATAAACCAGATCGTTAATTGTCATTTTTTCTCCCTGCTCTAAATAAATCGAGGAGCCCTCCGTGTATATTGCTTTTCGGCTTGTCTTTGCCTTCTCTTGCATTTTCCCTGATTCAATTGCAATAATCGCGGTCATAATTTTCGTAATACTCGCAATCGATTCTGGATCATGAGCATTCTTTTCAAATAATACTCTACCAGTAGATTGCTCCATTAATATCGCATTTTGACCAGATATTTCCGGCTTTGCTTGTCCAATGGAAGGGAAAAATAGCAAGATAATAAGTACTATTATACCAACTGTTACAATGCGCATAAGCAGGTTTCCTCCTACGGTGGTGTTGTCTATACAGTTTATGCATGTACAATTGAGATATGATTAAAAGAAACAGTTTCGCGTTAGATATTCTATTATGATTGACTTACATTATTGTTCTTTACTGGTTTTTAGGATTTATCCCTCATATAACTGGCAGTAAGACCCCTACTTCAAGTAATAAAGGAAAAGCAATATGGGAAAGTGTGGAGTCCACTGCCAGTAAATGTCCGATTGGTTCAAGGACCTTTAGGTCATACTCTTGTGGTACTAACCATCCGTAGGCGATAAACAAATCCCCCACGGATGGAAGTTTCTCTTTATTGAATATGCGATGTGAATTTATAGAGCGTGGGCATGAGTGAAGAATTAGATATATATAAAAAAGCAAATGAGACGTCTGTATGCATGAAAGCTAATGGAAGCATTTCATATCGAACCTTTAGTAATGGAGATCCTTTAACAGTTCAAAAAAAGCCTAACACGTTGAGGCATGGACAAAAGTACTTTATTTTTTAATCTGTTTACTTCAAAGAAGTTCTATCATCACTCCATCCAAAATACTTCACTTTCCGCGGGCATGGCTTCAACTTCCTCGCACAGCTAAGAACGCCCTCAAATGCATTAACAATATACCTATGCCAATTGTTCATTAAAGGAACAGCAGTTTATAACCTACTTTTGTAATTTATAGATACTGCACATCAATTAGAATAAGTTCCACATTAGACTTTTGGCTTTTTTATACCTATTATTTACATTATTCCAATTGACAACATTCCACCAATTCTCGATATATGCTTTTTTGTCGGTTTTATATTGCAAGTAATAAGCATGTTCCCACATATCTAATACTAATAAGGGGATGATATCAGCAATTTGAAAGAATTGATGTTTTTCAAAGGACTGAACCCCTAGCTTTCCGTTCCTCGGGTTCCAATATAGAAGAGCCCAACCATCTCCTTCAACGGAGGTTGCAGTTTTGGTAAACAACGCTTTAAATTGCTCCCATGTGCCAAAATCGTTGTTTAATTTTTGCGATAATTCACCTTCTGGCTGCTTTGTTGAATTGGGAGTCATATTGAACCAAAAAATGGTATGCAGTTGGTGTCCTGATCCATGAAAAGCTTGTTCCCTAAGCCAATATTTCATAAATTTAGCATCTGGCTTTTTAATATATAGTTCTTTCTCCGCTTTATTTAATCCATCGACATAACCTTGATGATGCTTGTCATGATGTAATCGCATTATTTCTTCACTAATGTAAGGTTCGAGCGCATTGTATGCATATGGCAGAGCCGGAAGTTTCCGTTGTCCATATGGAATTCCCTTATTTCTATTGTTTATTTGTTTCGAATGTTTGATATCAAACAAAATTCGCTCTCCTTCTGCATTTATTGCTGTTAAGTCATGTTGACTGATGAATTGTTCCGATTCCTTTAAGTGAAGAATGGTAGATTGCCAACTTCTTAAGCGTTCCAATATTTGTTCATTTTTGTCTTGCGATAGAGATTCATCTAACCCCCGACTTATGTCATTTCCCCAATCCATAAGATCATTTAAATATTGATGTACTGTATTATCCATATTAACCACCTCTATGTACCATATGCCCATTTGCTCTGTCTGTGCATATAGGTAAAGAGGACAGATTACTTATTAGAATGGTTTTTAATCGTTCGACATTCTGCTTCACCGCATAAGAAAAACGGAGCAAAATTCGCTCAGTCCTTATCACTAAATGCTCAGATTTACGCTTCCTCTAGTAGCTATTATGGAATAATAGCTACTGCTTGACCACCACTCCGGCTGCCCACTTCCCTTTCCGTGGGGTTTGTCCTTCAGCTAACTTTTTTAGCAAAACCCGCTCAAAAAAGTGGATCTTCAGGTCAAACATTTCCCACAGGAGTTGAAGTGGCCGGCCTTCGCTATTATCAGGCTCTACAACGCTAGCATGAAGTAACACAGCTGCTTTTATACTCACGGATAGCGATTTTCACTTTACCCATTGTAAAAAAAGTCAACCTATTTACTTATGACAAGAATTGTTGCACCTTCTCATAGCGGAGACGAATTACGTAGACTCCTGCGGGAATTGCGCGAGCCGAAAATCCACTTTGCAACGTGTTCTTCTTTGCAAAGTTAGTTGAGGCCCGTGCCCGCGGAAAGCGAAGCAATTCGTCGGAGCATTGCCAATATACATCAAACATTTCAAAATAACTACTTGGCTTAACGCAGTCATTGCACTGATTTTATACTTTCTTAACTTAGAACAAAAGCGCTAGCGCCCGATTAGAAACGTAATTACTGGAGTGAGCCAATGGAGATAAAGGAAATCACGGTGAGCTTGTGAGCCAATGAGGACTTAGATTAGGGCGATTCATGAAGTCGCTACGTTTCTGGGTGCTGGAGCTGGACACGGCTCAACACGCCCATATTTATCTACATAGGCAATTTTTATAATTTCCTAGACTACAAAAAAACGCTTGCCGCTTCTTCAAGGAACTTGCACTTCCAGTTGAAGGTATATTGCAACGCGCTTTTTATTTAAATGAATCAGTACATTCGTTACTTTAAAGCAACATATAGCATATTAAATTAGTCTGTATTTCTATTCGATAGGTTTTCGCTGAATCGTTCAAAAAACAAATCCGCCTCCGATTCCAGCTCATCTGACTCTGTATTTTCTGGAAGTGGTGGTAACTCCTCAAGTGATGTCAAACCAAAATAAGTTAAAAACTCTTTAGAGGTAGCAAATAATATGGGTTTTCCTACGCTATCCTTTCTCCCCACCTCTTCAATTAAAAGCCGAGAAAGAAGCGTTTGAACTGGTCGATCACTCTTTACTCCTCTAATTTCTTCTATTTCTGTTCTTGTAATTGGCTGCTGATAGGCAATAATTGCAAGAGTTTCTAACGCGGCTTGAGACATCCTTGTCGTTTGAGGAGTTTCTAACAGCTTTTTATAATAAGGACTATGCTCTGGTTTTGTTGTTAAATGATATACTTCATGAGCCTGCATGATCATAATGCCCCGATCGGTATTGTCATAGTCATACTTAAGCTCTTCAATTAAGTGTTCGACTGTTGCTTCCGTAATTTCTAATACTTTAGACAACTGTTTAATCGTTATTCCTTCATTTCCTGAAGCAAACAACAGACCTTCAACAATTGCCTTTAATTTCGTAATTTCCACCTTTATTCCTCCATGTTATACACATATAAAGCTTCCAACTGTTCCGTTTGTTCACAATATACTTGATTCTCTTTCATTAATTCTAAAAGAGCAATAAATGTTACAACGATGTGTGATCGTGATTGATATGTAAATAGATCATCAAATAATATTCCATCCTTTGCTTCATTTACAACACGTAAAACCTCTTCCATTCTTTGCTCAATAGATATTTCTGCTCGCTTAATTTTTGTATCTAGTGGTTGATTCCATTTCTTTCGCTCTAACATTTTATTCAATGCATTTAACATATCATATACGGAGGTATCACCTTGAACGACTGCAGGGACTTCCTGTACATAATTATCAAATTCGATAGGTGGCCTTGTGAAAATCTGATTTGCTTCTATTTCCTTCTCCTGTAGCTGGACAGCTGCTTCCTTATACTTTCTATATTCTATTAATCGCTGCATCAATTCTTCCCGTGGGTCTTCCATATATTCCTCCGATTCTTCCTCTAACTCGGGCTTTGGTAGTAGCATTTGACTTTTAATCTCAACAAGCGTCGCTGCCATAACTAAATATTCACTTGCAATATTTAATTCAAGGCGTTGCATTGTATGAATATAAGTCATATACTGCTCTGTAATTGTTGCAACCGGAATATCATAAATATCAATCTCGTATTGATTAATCAAATGCAGTAATAAATCAAGCGGGCCTTCAAATGTATCTAATTTAACCTGGTAAGCTTGATTCAACTTATTCCGTCCCTTCATTCAAAAATTATATCATTAATTATAAACGCCCATACACGAATTGATCTACCGTCATACGTTATTAATGTAAGATAAATGTTATCACAAAACATTTATGCTAAGAAGAAAAAGGAGGTATTTCATCATGAGTGGTGGATATGGATACGGCGGAGGATTCGCGTTAATCGTTGTATTGTTCATTTTATTAATTATTGTCGGTGCTGCTTGGCTCTAAGTAAATAACTTACATGTTAACCAGCACACGAAAATAAAAGCCGGCCCCAATATAGGGCTGGCTTTTTATTCCTTATCCTTCTCTTCCTTAAATGCATCGCATTTTGAATAAAAATGCTGTATCTCCTCTTCAGCACAAACAGCATATTTATCCTGATAAAGGCGAGTTACTTCGTTCATCATCTTTTTGCCAATCCCGAGATTACGATGTGAAGGGTTCACAGAAACATGCTGAATAACAGCGTTAATTTCGCCTTCAACCCTAACCCCTATAGCACCTAAAATATCTTCTTCTTTCCACAAATAAAGATGCCAATCTGGATTTGTTTCATATTCTTTTATCGTTTGTTGCAATTTTTTTACATCTTTTTCTTCTGGCATAAAAGATAATAAACCCATTGCAATTTTTTCTAAGTTCTTCTTAAAGCGTATTAACATAGATACCCCTCATTAACGTTATAACTTATGAGAACTTTGGGAAGTTAATTATATTCCGCGTAGTTAGACGTTGTAAATTTCTGTAGTATTATTCCATAAGCTACAGTTGGAGTTTGTAATTATATTTATGCATGTAAAAACGTATTTGTCAAATTTAGAATTACTATTTATATGTGAATGTTATTTGTTAATCCATTTTTTCTTTCGTACAAGCCGTAACATTTTATACCCATCTGTCTGTTTCCCTTTGTATGCAAAAGGTAACAAATTCATTAAAGCTATCCAACCGTTAAATAACATCGATAGATGAATAAAGGGGTTAGGATGGCTCTGATGAATAGCCCAAAGTATAACAGATACACATCCACTCATAACTGGGCCAAACAGCGAAATAAGAATCTTTTCACGTGGTCGATAACTAGGAGTCCGCTCACTTAATGCGATCCCACCCAAGAAAAATAGTGGAAACAGCGTAATATAAAATTTATTGAAATTAAAGGATATTCCTTTTTTGCCTGTCCCAATAGATATATAGATTCGGTCTGCACCAACCAACCATGCAGCTATAGCATGGCCAAATTCATGTATAAATATACTAATTGGAGCAATTATTGCTAGTAAATAAACAAGCATTATCAATTCCATCTATTCCATCCTTTAGGAAAAACAAACCTATTCGCTGTACACTTTTACTTCCTTCATCACATCGCCATTTTGCATTGATTTAGCAAATTCAATACCAGATGTCACTTGTCCAAAAACGGTATGAACCCCGTTAAGATGTGGTTGTGGCTCATGTACAATGAAAAATTGACAGCTTCCTGTATCTTTGCCAGCATGAGCCATTGATAGTGATCCTTCTAAATGTTTATGTGGATTACCTTCTGTTTCACACTTAATCGTATATCCTGCTGAACCAGTTCCGTTACCATTTGGGCAGCCTCCTTGACTTACGAAACCTGGAATTACACGATGAAATGTTAAACCATTATAAAATCCATCATTCACCAATTTTTCAAAGTTAGCAACTGTATTTGGTGCTGCGTCTTCATATAAATCAAATTCAATTTTATTATTATTTTCCATTACAATATATCCTTTTTTAGCCATGTTTAAGTCTCCTTTTCTATTTTCAACTATCGTACATTTTATCACTTAATTTAACGAAAGAAAAGAATTGTTGTTGACATCAGTACTATTCGTAACTTAAATCGTGACTAATAATATCTTGATAGCTCTCACGTTTAACAACTAATTTATCTTGGCTATCCTCTACAAAAACGACAGCTGGTTTAGCAAAACGATTATAGTGATTTGCCATCGAATATCCATACGCACCAGTTGAAAAAACAGCGAGAATATCGCCATGATCTACTTTCGGAAGAGGAAGATCCCAAATTAACATGTCGCCTGATTCACAACATTTACCAGCGATTGATACTTCGCTGATTGGAGGAGCACTGGCTTTATTTGCTATTACAGCCTCGTATTTAGCTTGGTATAACGCTGGCCTTAAGTTATCTGTCATACCGCCATCGACAGATACATAATTTCTAATACCAGGGATATGTTTAATAGCACCTACTGTATATAGTGTTAGTCCTGCATTTCCAGCAATAGCTCTTCCTGGCTCTAACCATATTTCAGGCATTGGTATTGCTAGCATTTGTACATGTTTTTTGACTTCTGTCACCAGTTCTTTAACATAGATATCATAAGAAATTGGCGATTCTTCTGAAGTATAGCGAATTCCATAACCTCCACCTAGATTTAATACTTCAGGTATGAATCCATACGTATTCTTCCAGTTTTTAAGTTCTTGGAATAATACCTCTGTAGCGATCAAGAAACGATCTGTTTCGAAGATTTGTGATCCTATGTGGCAATGTAATCCTTTAAACTTAATAAATTCATGATTCCACAATAATTTAAAGGCTTCTTCAGCTTGGCCGTTATTCAGATTAAAGCCGAATTTTGAATCTTCATTACCAGTCATTATGTATTGATGCGTCTTCGACTCTATTCCAGGTGTAACACGCATTAAAACATCCATTTGCTTGTTATATTCCTTTAATAATCTTCCAATAAGCTCAATTTCTCGAAAATTATCAACCACTATACAACCAATATCGTTTTCAATTGCCATGCGCAGCTCATTCAAACTTTTATTATTTCCATGGAGATGGATTTTTTCAGTTGGAAATTCTGCTTGCAGCGCTGTGTACAATTCGCCCTCAGAAACCACATCTAAACACATGTTCTCCTGTTTCATTATTTGTAACATAGCAATACTTGAAAAAGCTTTACTTGCATAGGCAACTTTAGCTGTAACCTCCATTTTATCAAAGGTCTCGATAAATGCTTTGCAATTGTTACGTATTATATTTACATCATAGACATATAGTGGTGTGCCATACTTTTGTGCAAGTTCGACAGCATCTGCCCCACCTATAACTAGATGCCCTTTGTCGTTTACCTCAAATGGATGGTTATCAATAATCATTGTGAAAGTCCTCCATAATGGTTTTCTGAATTTATAATTAAAAACTTTATCATAATAAAATATAAATGAAAAGAGGATGGCTCAAAAGTATATTATTCACATCATAATTCGAACGATTAAAACTAGTCTCACTATAACTCTAAAAGAAAAATAATGGGTGAAATCATTGGTTGATGACTTTACCCACTATCATTAGTATGTTTATTTGTTCTATTTTTTTGAGGGTTGACGGTAATTATTTTTCGGGTGGACAATACTAGGTCGACTATTTGTAAACGGCATAGGGATTCGCACAATCGTATGTAGCATGGCTTTTGCATTAAATGGCATAAACGGCCATAAATAAGGTGTTTTTAAGGATTTTAAGCTTGCTAATACGATGAGGTGAACCAAGAATAACCCAATAAACCCATAAAGTCCAAACATGCCGGTAATAATAACAAACAGGATGTTAACAATTTTATTCGAGATACTAAGCTCATAACTTGGTGTTACATAAGATCCAATTGCGCTTATAGAGACATAGAGGATTACTTCCGGACTAAACATTCCCACATCAATAGCAATTTGTCCAATCAATACAGCAGCAATCAATCCCATCGAGGTTGAAAGCGGATTTGGCGTATGGATTGCTGCCATTCGTAAAAATTCAATTCCGACCATCGCCATTACAATTTGAACCGGAATAGATATATTACCGTCTTCATTTGGCCCGATAAAAGCCAACTCTTTTGGTAATAGCTCCGGCTCCATTACAAATAATAACCATAATGGTAACAAGTACATGGAAGCAAAAACTGCAAAAAATCGAATCCAACGCACAAACGTTCCGATGGCTGGTGTTTGTCGATATTCTTCAGCATGCTGTAAATGATGAAAAAAAGTCGTTGGTAATATGATCACACTGGGCGATGTATCAACCGTAATTAATACATGACCTTCCAGTAGGTGATTAGCTGCTACGTCCGGTCTTTCTGTATAACGAACGAGTGGGTATGGTATCCATTTACGATTTATGATAAATTCATCAATTGTTTTATCTGCCATCGAGATACCATCAATTTCAATTGCCTCAATTCGTTCTTTTATAAGATGTATTAATCCTTCATCCGCAACGTCCTGAATATAACTAAGACATACGTCTGTTTTTGATCGCTCACCCACTTTTAACATTTCATTCCGTAGTCTAGCATCTCGAATCCTTCTTCTAGTCAAAGCAGTATTTTCAATAATGTTTTCCGTGTATCCATCACGTGAACCACGAACAACACGTTCTGTATCAGGTTCTTCTGGGGTTCTTCCCGGATAATTCCTAACGTCAACAATAAATGCGTAATCCTCACCATCTACAAACACAACAATGAGTCCTGATAGCATTTGATCCACTGCTTCATCCATTGTTTTTGCTTGATTCACCTGTTGATGGAGTAAACGATTTTCTATAATCTCTGGTAGCTTTTTGCTATTTGACTCATGATCATTTAAATTCACTAATTCTTTTATTAAATCTTGAATGATGATGGAATCACATAAACCAGTTACATAATATATTTGTACCTTTCTTTTCAAAAGTACAATTTCACGAAACCCCAGATCAAACGATACACCGATACCAAGTCGTTTTTTTAAATAGTTTTCTGTATCCTTTATTTTTGGAGAGATTGGTATTTTCTTATCTTTATTATTCATCATGTATCGCCTCGATTCTTATTGTTTTACAAAATAAACCCATTGAAATATCGATCCAGCTATTTTACCAAACACAATTGCCATTAATAGCCACATTGTGTGCTTTTCAATACCTATTCGTTTATATAGTATTGGGAATACATTTAAAACCTCGGTTAATGCTGCAGCAAGCATTCCGTTAAATATTCCTTGTAATATACCCCAGATCATAATAAATACAAAGGAGTAATTCCAGGTAATATTAGTGAATGACAAAAACGTACCAAAAAGTGACCCAAGCAAAATACATGCCGCATAAATATTAAGAAATGGTTCTGTTTTACTCAGTTGAATAAGCCGAGGAACAATACCTAAGACAGTAATAAATGCTACATAACCACCCCCAACAGCAAGACCACCAGCAAAGCCAATAATTAATTCGATGAGGCTATTTAGGAGGGGGGGCATCGTTTAATTTATTCTCATAATGAATCACATAATTATCGAGATCCTGCTGATAGTTATAAATTTCTACTTCTAAGGGGCTGGGCTCTTCATTAAACCGTTTATTAAACCAATGGTTAAAGAACAATAACATGCCAATACCTAATCCAAACGAATAGGGAATTTGAAGCCATAATGGAAATTCTTTTTCTTGACCTGTTAGTAAGTAATGAATTTTTTGGTGAACTTCCTGCATACTCACATCATAATGGAAATTCATAATCGTCATCGCTGTCCCAACGAATAAAAGAATCCAAACACCAATTGCAATCATTACGGATGGTGACTTCTTTTTCTCTTGGATACGTATTATGGTTTGCGGTGGTCCGATTAGTTGGAATTCCAGGTTGGTGAAATCATGATTTAAATGCTCTATAATTAAAAAGCTGTCAAGGATTACAATGTTTTTATCTTTTTTTGTTATTCGATAAATAGGTAAATTTTCCAGCTTTTCTTTCTCTGACGCATTAGTCGAAAGATATGCAATATCTTTAAGCTTTAATTCTTGATAACCTATTATCTCCATATTTTTTTTCATTCGTAAATATACCTGTTCTGCCATAAAATCATCCCTTATTGCGTTAATCTATAGCTAGTATTTGTCATTATTGCAATAATTATCACGAAGAATTACTAATACAGGTTTGGACATCGCTAAATCGAATATATGTAAAAACGAATAATAATTCTAAGCTAATTATACTTACGGGAAAGGTTTCAGGAAGAACATAATCAGCTATGATTAACTGACCAATATACATTCCTCTTTTAATAAAATAAACGATAAAAACCGAACTAATATCCGGATATTAACTTCGTATAATCGGATTATCGTTCGGTTTTTACAAATATTAATTTCTTTTGAACTTGTAGAGATAAACAGCATTATTTTTTCTGTATTTTCGTACTTACGAATGTTTTTCCATTTTATGAATCAATATTTACTTTCATCTCATGTAAAATCTTTTTCTCCAGCCTAGATACTTGAACTTGCGATATCCCAAGTCGATCTGCTACTTCTGATTGTGTCTGATCTTTATAATATCTCAAGTAAACAATTAATCTTTCTCTTTCACTCAACCCCCTAATAGCTTCTTGCAGGGTTAGTTTTTCGAACCATTTTGAATCCTGATCTGATATTTGATCTAGTAGAGTAATTGGATCTCCATCATTTTCAAATACTGTTTCATGAATAGACTGTGGTGATTTTCCAGCTTCTTGAGCGTGAACAACATCTTCAGAAGAAATTTCTAACGCATCTGCAATCTCGTTCACGGTTGGTGATCTGCCTAGTTGTTTTGTTAATTCATCTTTCTTTTTACGGATTCTATTACCTGTCTCTTTAAGAGAACGACTAACTTTGACAGTACCGTCATCTCGAATAAACCGTTGGATTTCACCGATTATCATTGGTACTGCATAAGTTGAAAAGCGTACATCATACGAAAGATCAAACTTATCTATTGATTTTATTAAACCAATACTTCCAATTTGAAATAAATCATCGGGGTCATATCCTCTATTTATAAATCGTTGTACAACGGACCATACGAGACGGATATTTTTTTCTACTAATATATCTCGTGCTGCTTTATCTCCCTTTTGACTTTTGTCGATTAGTCCTTTTACTTCTTCATCCGTCAAGGTCTCGTTTCTGTTATCACCTTTTACGTTAACATTCATAGGCAGAACCTTTCACTATGAACACACCGTTTTGCTTTTCGTAAGCTGCTTAGTCATGTGTACGGTTGTTCCTTTATCAGGTATGGATATGACCTCAACAGTATCCATAAAATTCTCAATAATCGTAAAGCCCATCCCCGATCTTTCTAATTCTGGCTTGGAAGTATAAAGCGGCTGGCGCGCCTCGTCCACATCGCTAATTCCAATTCCCTCGTCCTTTATCGTTAATTCCACTTCACCATCTATTAATGCACAGGTAATATATACTTGATGATGTGCTTCATTATTATAACCATGAATGATGCAGTTTGTGACAGCTTCAGAAACTACAGTTTTTATTTCTGTTAGCTCGTCCATCGTTGGGTCAACCTGACTGACAAAAGCAGCGACGGTAACTCTAGCAAATGATTCATTTTCGCTAATACTAGCAAATTGCACTGCCATTTCATTTTTCATGATGCCACCCCCAAAGTCTCTAATGCAAATGCTTCATTCTCCTCAAGACGAACAATTTTAAATAATCCTGACATTTCAAATAAACGTTTAACCGGCGGAGAAATAGAACATACGACCATTTCTCCACCAAGTTGTAATACTTCCTTATATCTGCCTAACACAACACCTAACCCTGAGCTATCCATAAAAGTCATTGCTTCAAGATTTAATAACACATGCTTTACATCATTTTTGTACATAATCTCTTTCCACTCATTTCGTAATAACTCTGCTTCATGATGATCTAATTCACCAGAGAGTCTGACGATCAAGACATCTTCTTTAATAGCAAATGTTGAACTAAGACCCATAGTCTTTCCTCCTTTTTATACAAAAACTGTATTTATTTCATTTCTTGATTTGATGGGTCGATTCCTGCTACATGACAAAAGAAGAACTTATTCGGTTAAAATAGTATGTTTTATTCATTTTTCGCCATTCTTTGCAAGGTTCTCTTTAACAAAGTAAAGTACGATGCTTCATCTATTGTTTCTTTGATCGTTAAATCTGTTCGAGAGATAATTTCATCTCCATTTTTAACTATTAACTCGCCTACTTTATCCCCTCTAAAAATCGGCAGAGATAATGCATGGTGAACGTTAACTTCGGTTGCTATATCGTCCATTGATTCACCTTTTTTATGAAGTGTACTAATAGATTCGGATGCCACAACATCTGTTATTGTTTTATCAGCCTTCAACAGCTTAAGATCGGTTATTTTATCGCCCTTCTCAAATAATTTATTGGTTTGATAATGATTAAATGCAAAATCCAACATTCCTGAAACAGCAGCGTTCCGTTCTTTTGTTGTTTTTGCCCCCATAACAACGGCAATGACTCGCATTTCCTCTTTTTCAGCTGTAGCCGTCAGACAATACTTCGCTTCATTTGTATAACCAGTTTTTAGGCCATCAACACCTGGATAGAATTTCACTAGTTTATTTGTATTAACAAGCCAAAATTCATTATCCTGCCCCTTACGTAAATAATCTTCATAAATGGATGTATAGTCTGTAATGGATTCATACTTTAATAATTCCTTTGCCATTATTGACATATCATAAGATGTACTATAATGATCCTCGGCAGGTAAACCAGTTGCATTTTGAAATTTCGTGTCCTTTAAATCTAATTCCTTGACCTTATCATTCATCTTTTTGACAAATGCTTTTTCGCTACCAGCAATTCTTTCAGCTAGTGCTACACTAGCATCATTTCCAGATGCTACAGCTACGCCCTTAAGTAAATCCTGCACACTCATTTCTTCTCCTGATTCTAAGAAAATTTGAGAACCTCCCATAGACGCAGCGCGATCACTAACGCGTACCGTTTCATCCAGTTTTAATTTTCCCTCATCCAGAGCCTCCATAATTAAAAGCAATGTCATTATTTTCGTCATACTTGCAGGTGGTAATTTCTCATGTGCATTTTTATCGAATAAAACCTCACCTGTGTCTCTCTCCATTAGAATTGCCGATTTAGTATTCTCTGCAAGCTTTTCCGTGTCAGAACCCGCTTCCTCTGCAAAAACAGGTGAGCTTAGATGAATTAACAACGTGATAACCATACTAACAACCAAAAGACCTCTTTTCATCCTTATACCCTCCAATAAAGTGAATCCTTTTTCAGAAGGAAGTTATCTTATTTTCACTTCTGAAATCATGCGAACAAAGGTAGCAAACGCTAAGTCTTGAACATGAAAAGATCGATGTTCAGAAACCTTTATGCCAAACGTCTATTTACAGATATTCTGTAAACAAACAATTCGTTTTTTACAGGCCGTCCTTTCTCGGTAAGTGTATTGTTAATTCGAGCGTTAGGATCCTGTCTACCTAAAATAAACTATATACATTCAGCATAACCAATTGCAGTTCCCAATATACGTTTATTCATGAGTAAAGATCGTTAAAAATGATCACTGTAACAAGAACAAAAGCGGAAGCGCCCGTCTAGAAGCGTAGCGACTGGAGCGAGTCAATGGAGATAAAGGAATAACGGTGTGCTTGCGAGCCGATGATGACTTAGATTAGGGCGATTCGTGAAGTCGCCTCGTTTCTGAAGGCTGGTGCTGAACGCAGCTCGTCCATATTGATCCACATGCGCTAATTTTATAATTTCCTATACTCAAATAAAATCTCTCTGTTCGTCACATTTACAAACAGAGAGATTACATGTTTAGATCTATTAATTTAGCGGCAAATTATTTTATTTAGTAACTGTGTCATATATTAACGTAGGTGCATCTATTATCTCTTCAGAAATGGTTATGCTTGCATATAGTTTTTCTTTCACTTCATCTACATTTTCAGAATTGGAATGAATGGTTAATAAAGACTCACCAGCTTCAACCTTGTCTCCAATTTTTTTATGCAATACTAGTCCAACAGCAAGGTCAATTTCTGATTCTTTTGTAGCTCTTCCAGCACCTAACATCATTGCTGCAGTACCAATATCATCAGCAATGATTTCGGCAACTGTTCCTCCCTTTTTGGCCGGCAGGTCTACTTTAAAGGAAGCTTGAGGCAGCAAATGTGGCTGATCTACAACTGTTGCATCTCCACCTTGTGAAGATAGAAATGTTTTGAATTGATTTAATGCCTTACCATTATGCAGATTTTCTTGAAGTTTTGCTCTGGCTTCTTCTAGGGTTTCGGCTTTCTCAGCTAAAACAACCATTTGACTTCCTAATGTTAAACAAAGCTCCGTAAGATCTTTTGGCCCTTTGCCTTGTAATGTGTCAATAGCCTCATTAATTTCTAGTGCATTACCAATTGCATTTCCTAACGGCTGGCTCATGTCAGAAATTACTGCCATCGTATTTCTTCCAACTTTATTTCCAATGGTTACCATTGCTTTTGCTAATGCCTTGGCATCATTTAGTTCTTTCATAAAGGCACCTGCGCCAGTTTTTACATCTAGAACGATGGCATCAGCGCCTGAAGCAATTTTCTTACTCATGATGGAGCTAGCAATTAGTGGTATTGAATTGACTGTTGCAGTAACGTCTCTTAATCCATATAATTTTTTGTCAGCAGGAGTTAAGTTCCCAGATTGGCCCACTACAGCTACCTTGTTTTTATTGACAAGCTCAATAAATTCATCGTTAGTTATTTCTACATGAAATCCAGGAACGGCTTCTAGTTTATCAATTGTTCCACCAGTGTGACCTAAGCCCCTTCCACTCATTTTAGCAACTGGGACGCCTAAAGAGGCCACCAATGGTGCTAAAATTAATGTAGTCGTATCACCAACACCACCAGTTGAATGCTTATCTACTTTAATCCCATCAATTTCAGATAAATCGATTTGATCGCCAGATTCTACCATCGCTTTGGTAATTTGCGCACGTTCATCATCCGTCATATCTTGAAAATAAATAGCCATTAACAATGCACTAGCCTGATAATCTGGAATGTTACCATTGGTATAGCCATCTATAAAATAGTTAATTTCTTCTGTTGTTAAGGCTTGACCATTGCGTTTTTTCTCAATAATGTCATACATTCTCATTTTTTATCACCTTTTAATCATTTTGGGGTAATGTTTCTATTACTTTTTTCACAAATGTTAAGAAGGATTCTCTTACTTGCTCTGTTGTTTCTATTACTTCATGATGCGTTAAAGGCTGATCTAAGATTCCCGCAGCCATGTTAGAAATACAAGAGATTCCTAACACACGAATACCTGCATGTCCAGCTACAGTCACTTCAGGAACCGTAGACATACCGACTGCATCCCCACCTAACGTACGAAGCATACGTACTTCTGCTGGTGTTTCATAAGCTGGGCCAGTATTTCCTACATATACACCTTTTTGTACATGTAATTGAATGTCTTTTGCGCATGCCTCCGCGTGTGCAATTAGCGATTTATCATAGACATTGGACATATCTGGAAAACGGACTCCTAAATGTTCATCATTCTTACCAATGAGCGGACTATCTCCCATATTATTGATATGATCGGAAATTAACATCAAATCACCAGGCTTGAAATCTTCATTTATACCGCCAGCTGCGTTTGTAACAATAATAGATTCAATACCTAGTTCTTTCATTACCCGAACTGGAAAAGTTACTTGTTGCATTGTGTAACCCTCATAATAGTGAAAACGTCCTTGCATGGCAATAACTTGCTTTCCTTTTAATGTTCCCGCAACTAGCTGTCCCTTATGACCAGCAACAGTGGATTCTGGAAAATCAGGAATATCCTTATATGGAATAGTAATTGGGCTTTCTATTTCCTCTGCCAGTACTCCTAGTCCAGAGCCAAGAATCAAACCAATCTCTGGTTTCTTATCTAGCTTCTGCTGCAAAAATTCACTTGCTTCTCGAACTGCGCTATAATTCATTTTATAAATCCCCCTTAGGTTTAATATCCTTTAGAAAGCTTATTCCATACGTAGGCATGTTCACCTCAAAATTATCAGCAATTGTAGCTCCTATATCTGCAAATGTCTGACGTAATGGTAATTCTTTTCCTTCGACAATACCTTTATGATGTACCAACAAAGGAACAAATTCCCGAGTATGGTCCGTACCGTGATGTATAGGGTCATTTCCATGATCAGCTGTAATAATTAATAAATCATCATCCTTCATTTCTGCAAGAACTTCAGGCAGTCTAGCATCGTAGGCCTCCAACGCTTCTCCATAACCTTGAGGATCTCTACGATGACCATATTTTGCATCAAAGTCAACTAAATTTAAGAAGCTAATTCCAGTAAAATCCATCTTCATTGATGCAACTAACTGTGTCATCCCATCATCGTTATCCTCCGTTCGAATCGCTTCAGTGACTCCCTCACCATCATAAATATCTGAAATCTTCCCTAGAGCAATAACATCATAATTATTTTCTTCTAATTCATTCATGACAGTTTTCCCAAAAGGTTTGAGTGCATAATCATGTCGATTAGAGGTCCTCTCAAACGCCCCTGGTTTCCCAATAAATGGGCGAGCAATCACCCGACCGACCATATACTTCTCATCTAACGTTAGTTCTCTCGCAATTTCGCATATACGATATTGCTCTTCAATGGGAATAACATCCTCATGGGCAGCTATTTGCAATACAGAGTCAGCAGAGGTATATACAATTAAGGAGCCTGTTTCCATATGCTCAGCGCCTAATTCTTTAATGATTTCTGTACCTGAAGCTGGTTTATTACCAATAACTTTCCGCCCAGCCTTTTCCTCTAGCTCTTCAATTAATTCTTCAGGGAATCCTTCAGGGAACGTTCTGAAAGGCTGTTCGATATGCAAGCCCATAATTTCCCAATGACCAGTCATCGTATCTTTTCCGTTGGAGGCTTCCTGCATCTTTGTATAATGTGCTTTCGGTGAATCCGCTTTATCAATTCCTGCAATTGGTCGAATATTGCTTAAACCCAACCTTCCCATATTTGGCATATGTAGACCTTTCATATGCGACGCAATATGGCCAAGTGTATCAGCGCCTTTATCATTAAATTTATCAGCATCAGATGCTTCTCCAATTCCCACTGAGTCCAATACAATTAAAAATACACGCTTGAAATTTTTCATGGTATATCCCTCCCTCTATATACTTTAATTATCTTCAAAATACTCTTGTTTTCTTAGAATTAATCAAGCACCATTTCATTGAATGTATTGATGGATAAAGCGTTTAATCAGAGTACAGAATATTCTAACCGGGTTTTATCCATCCTAACAGCCAAATTGTGTACATTTGGTTGAAAAGGGATATAACCATGCCCTCATTCTCCACACCGCTTATGGTCGCTCACCCTCCCATGTATCACGGGATTTTAATCCATACATTCCTTCGTCCTGCGTATCCACAAGGTGGAGGTCGGAAAAAGCTCCTATGCTGGGTCTGGTGCCCGAATGGAATAAATAATCTCCGACTCTGCATTATTGGTGTTTGTTCATTCCAAAACTTAGATGCATTTTTTCAACTACTTTGAAATAGCTTAAACTGCCTGCAATTCTTTCATTTGAGTTAAACCTTGTAATAGCTTGCTACCTTCAAATTCACATTGTTTTCTGCCAATCACAAACAGTACACGTAGTAATTTGCCGCACATTGCAATCAATGACTGTTGTTTCTTCAACGGGTTGACGGATCGGGTCGTGTAATATCTGTGCAGGGTCTTGAACGTCGAGTTACTGGCTACTAATGGCCTAACGGCCAGATATAAAGCTTTTCTCAGCTTTTTCCGCCCTCGTTTTGTTATCCTTGTTTGTCCCTTGAACTTCCCTGAACTATGTTCTCGTAACGACAAACCTGCCATATTGACCAGCTGTTGTGGATGGTCATATTTTTTGAGGTCTCCGACCTCAGAGAGAAAGGTGGCTATGGTGATTGACCCCAGCCCTTTAATATTCATCATTTCCTGGGCGCCTGGAATGTCTTTCATGAGATCTGTAATTTCCATGTCCAGTTCGGTTAATTGGCTCTGATAGAGCTCGTATTGGTCTAAGAGACTGTGTATTTCTTTTCTTGCGAAACGCAATCCAACTTCAATGCCGACACTCTTCCTTGCCTTCTCAATGAACTGAGTTGCACGCTTGATTCCGACGCCTCGCTTAATTGTCGTTTTCCATTGTGCTAATACTTCCTCCGGAGTCACGCCTCGGAGGTCGGATGGAAACGGAAAGTTACGTAAGCTGAATAAAGCTGTCTTGCCTTCCCAGTCTTTGAATACATCATTAAACTCTGGGAAATATCGCTGAATATGGTTTTGAATGCGTCCTTCAATGATAATCAGCTGTTTGACGAGTTGATCTCGTAATTTGATCCCTTCCCGCAGTTCGGCATAAATGCCATCGAGAAGATTTGGTACGGAGTATCGTCCGTCTTTTATCAGCTGTGCAATGACACGCGCATCCTTGGTGTCATTTTTCGTTGGTGAGTTATCATCGAGTTCTTTGGACTTTTTCACGTGCATAGGGTTTACCAGCACAAAGTTAATATCTTTTGCTTTCAGATAATAAGCAAGGCTCAGCCAAAAGTGTCCTGTTGGCTCTGCACCGATGATTAATTCACTTTTACGGTGTTCTTTTTGAAGTCTGGAGACCCAGTTTAAAAGCTGTTCAAAGCCATGAACGCGATTGTCGAAGATCAGTCGTTTTCCAAATTCAAACCCTCGGTCATCCTGCGCACGTGCCACGTGTTTGTTTTTAGCGATGTCGATTCCTACAATTAATGTTTCTGGTGTGATTTGCGATAGTTTGTGATTTTGATTATAATTCATAGTGAGACCTCTCCTTGGTATTTATTAATTTCGGGGTCAATGCGCATTGACACCCTGTACTATACCAAGGGGGCTCTTTTTTGTTCAACCCTCAAATTTCTTCATTACAGGAATGCTCCTAAATATTATATTCCCACGATAGCCATGAAGTATGTCTATAATTCGTTGTAGGATGTCAGACGACTTAAAAAAATAAAAAGCTATGCTCTTGGATGATAGTTCATATATATATCTTTTAATCTAGCTTTCGTAACATGTGTATAAATTTGGGTTGTAGATATATCAACATGTCCAAGCATTTCTTGAACTAAACGCAAATCTGCACCATTCTCAAGTAAATGAGTTGCAAATGAATGCCTTAATGTATGCGGTGTAATTTTCTTATGAATTCCTGCTTCAAGCGCTGCTTTTTTTAATATTTTCCAAAATCCTTGGCGTGTCAACGGTTTACCGTGCTGATTGACAAATAAAATATTACTATCTCCTTGGCGTTTAATTAACTTACCGCGGGCTTGCTGCAAATAGTTTTCCACTGCCTGGATAGCAACATTACCTAGAGGAACGATCCGTTCCTTCGCTCCTTTTCCAAAGCACTGTACAAACCCCATGGTTAAATGAAGATCAGATATTTTTAAATGGATCATTTCACTTACTCGAAGACCTGTAGCATATAGTAGTTCTAACATTGCTTTATTACGTATATGTAATGCAGTATCTGAAGGTAAACTTAATAATGCTTCTATTTCTTGGATCGATAATACATCTGGAAGCTTTCGTTCCTTCTTAGGTGTTTCAATATGTAAGCTAGCATCATGTGTTACGACTTGCTCCCGAATTAAAAATTGATGAAATGCACGAATAGATGAAATATGACGCGCAATTGTCGCAGAGGATTTCCCATCGTCTTTTAACACATAAAGAAAATTGGTAATATCATTTCTTGTAACTTGTTCCCAGTTAGCTTTGTTTACAGAGGTTTTAATAAAATCTATATATGCTGTTAAGTCACGTCGATAAGAAGTTAATGTATTATCTGATAATCCTCTTTCAATTAATAAATAGTGATAAAAATCCTCTGCAATATCTGAAATCATCTTTTACTCTCCTAGCCGGAAAAATAAGTTCAATCGATCAAAAAAAGTTGGTTCTTCATTAAATACTTTTACTGCTGGTCCCTCTGGTGGATCATATCGATGATATTGTTCATATTCTGCATGCATTATTCGTAAACCAAAATAAAATAAAAATGTACACGCAATAAAGATGACGAACACCTTTACCATATCCCACAGTATTCTTTTCATTTATTGTGCTCCTCTAATCATAATATATCCTATTAAAAGATATGCCAGAAAAGAAGAACAATATACATAATACTATCATTCAAATGGGAAAAAATCTGTAATTACAATGTACCGCTTTTAACTTGGTTTGTAAATTATTTTCTTTTAAATAAAAAAAGGCTGCTAGTAAGTATTGGAAACGCTAACTAGCAAAACTTGCATGGTAACTAGCTAACTAGAAGCGTTCATAGTAACAGCCTGACATTGTTTACAGATGCCATGAAAAGTTAAACGATGGTCTTTTACTTGAAATCCCCATTCATTTTGAACAATTTTCTCCACATCTTCGAGTAAATCATCTTCGATTTCTTCTACTGAACCACATTCCGTACATACCAAATGATGATGAAAATGTTTAGCTCCTTCTTTACGAAGATCATAGCGTGATACACCATCACCAAAATTTATTTTATCCACAATCTTTAGTTCTGATAATAATTCTAATGTACGATATACTGTAGCTAAACCAATTTCTGGAGCTTTTTCCTTAACAAGCAGGTATACATCTTCTGCACTTAAATGATCGTCTTCCCTTTCCAGCAAGACTCTAACAGTCGCTTCTCGTTGAGGAGTAAGCTTATAGCTTTGCGAATGCAGTTGTTTTTTTATCCGATCAATTCGATGTTCCATGACAGGTTCCCTCCCTCATATCCCACCTTTATTATATGCACCGATTAAAAGTGTGTCAAAATAAAATATTATTATTTTATATTTATAATAATTATAGTTTAAGTTTGATTATTAGTAAAATGATCGGATTAACATTTGCATTGCTTCATTGGAAACAAAAGATTCTAGTAAAGCAGCTATACAAGAGAAGGCGACTAGAAATGAAAATAATGTTACATATTTACCAAATGGCTGGAATACAGGTTGTGCCATTTTTCTTGTAAATAATTTACTCAATAAGGTCAATGAGAAAATCATGGATAAACTTCCGGCGGTAATATAAATAGGAATAATTAACATATTTTGTGGTGCAATCGACAGTGCCGCCAATAATAATCCATCAAAACCAAGCTGATTGACAATAAACCCTACAGAAAATCCCACTACAAGCCCTTTAATAAAAATTAACACCCAAACCAATGGCAAGCCAATTACTGAAAGTCCTAATATAAATAATAGTAGCAAATATTTAGTATGGTACAAGAAGCTACTTTTAAAAATATCCATGCGTTCCATTTCTTGATTATCAGCAATTTGTCCAAAAAATCGTTCTAAATAAAAGAATAGATCCTGTTTTTGAATAAAATTCATACTATTAACGAGGATAGCTCCAAATATAATCCCTGTTAGAAATAAAATAACCATAAAAAGATAAATCGTGGCATGTTCTTTTACATGAGTCGTTAGAAGTGTTTTATTTTTGTACATTGGAATCCTCCATTCAATATACTGCTATACTAAAAACTATGAAGAATTCCAATTAAAAATACCAAGTTTTCTATTATCCTACTAGATGAATTTAGGTTAATTTAATCGTACCGTATCTACCTCCACCGCCTTCGATAATCTTTAGCTTGCCTTGACGCATCTGAATAATTGCATGAGCTAAATCGCTTGGAATCACCGAGGTTAATTCCTCGAAAGTTGCGTGATGAATCACTTGCATTTCCGTATCAAACGCAGTTAACAGTTTTTCATACGTTCTCTTTCCCAATTTAGGAAGATACTCTAATGGAGCTTGGTACGTATATGGTGGCCTATCATTAGTAGGAGCACTTATGTCTTTTAATTCTAAGATTCTATCCGACACACCTTTAATAAGTTTGTTCGAAAAACAATGAGGACAGTTTTGAACATTTAACGAAACGACCGAAAAGCATTGATTACACACCGTTTTATGATATTTACCTAGTCGCGGATTCATACCGTAGTTATGGGCAATTTTTCTGTTCTGCTGTTGGTGCAGTGCCAAATACAATTCGTTAAATGAAGGCTCCATCATACATATTATTTGATATTCTCTTGCTATTTTTGCTAAGGAGTGTGCATCAGAGTTAGAAAGAAACGTATAATCATGTAGTTCTTGAATTTGATCTGCCATATGAGTATCCGAACTTAGACCTAATTCTATTCCATCAATCAAATCACGATCAAATACCTCTGATAATGTTTGCTCCACACCTTTCCCATACAAGCTTTTAAATGGCGTAAACACATGAGCTGGAATAAATATTCCTTTTAGCTGCTTTACTTTATATTGCAGCTCTTTTCCTGTACCGTAATACCTCTGAGAACTTAGACCAATGTTCTTCATTCGCTGACGTAGCCATGCAGAAAATTGTTGCATGTATTGCAAGGTTGGAAAATAACAAAGTACATGAATCGGGCCCTGACAAGCTTCATCATAGACTTCGATTTCTGAACCGAGAATTAAAGTAACTTTTTCAAACCGAATGCCTCCATCAACCAATTCATATGCTTTGCCTTCTTCAATTAATTCCATAATCTCCTGTTGTACAGCGGGCGCCTGACAATCTATAACACCTATTAAATCCATACCTTTATTACGACTGGATTCCTCTAACACACTCGTTAGCGTTAAATTTTTTGAAGCGGTAATTTTGACGGGATGATCGTACTTATCTCGGCCAATATGAATGTGTAAATCAGAAAAATACGGCTTAAGCAATTATTTCATCCCCAGTGCATGTAAATATAAGATTGCGTAATTTGTTTTGGCATCATGAATCTCTTCCTGTTCCACTAGTTGCTTTGCTTCTTCAAGTGTTAACTTTCTAATACTAATAAATTCATCTTCATCGCCCGCTATTGGTTGATCAACTAACTCTAACGTATCTGTGATATAAATATACATTCGTTCATTCGCAAACCCTGGCGAAGTATAAAAGGAAGTAACAAAAGAAAGATCTTTCGTTGTGTAGCCTGTCTCTTCTTCTAATTCTCTAATCGCTGTTTCTTCGGGATCTTCTCCAACTTCTAACTTTCCTGCTGGTATCTCAATTAACGATTTTTCTAGTGGCTTACGATATTGTTCAACAAATACAATTTTATTATCCTTCGTTATTGGTATTATTGCCACAGCACCAGGATGATCTATGATTTCACGTTTTGCCGTCTTACCGTCAGGCAATACAACATCATCCACTTTTAAATGTACAACTTTCCCATCATAAATAACTTCCGAACTAATTGTCTTTTCTTCAAATTTCTTCATTACTATCACCCTTCAACCAAATTTCTGTTTCTATTCTAGCATATTTATACTGCGGTCATTTCAATTAATTGTTTTACCAATTACTTCAATTTACAATAAACATATACCATAAACATTGGAATGGAGGCTAGCTAAAATGAAAAAAAATCAGATTGGAAGTTCAGACATATATATTTCTCAACTTACGCTGGGGTGTATGTCACTTGGAAAAGACACTGCTAAAGCAAAAAGCATGATTGATATGGCATTAGAGCATGGAATCAATCATTTAGATACAGCTGATTTATATGATTTTGGAGATAATGAAGAAATTGTTGGATCGGCTATTAAACACAGACGAGAAGATGTAGTGCTTACAACAAAAGTCGGAAATCATTTTAATAGAGAGACGAGAAAATGGTATTGGGACCCTTCGAAAGAACACATCCAACAAGGTGTTAAAGCCAGTCTAAAACGCTTGAATACGGACTATATCGATTTTTATATGCTACATGGTGGGACAATTGACGATCCAATTGATGAAACAATAGAAGCTTTTGAAATACTTAAAAAAGAAGGTTTAATCCGAGCATACGGTATATCTTCTATTCGCCCAAACGTTATTCGAGAATATGTAAAACGCTCTGCAATGGATGGTATAATGATGCAATACAATTTATTGGATCGCCGACCAGAAGAAGAAATACTTGACCTTTTAGATGAAAATAACATTAGCGTTCTAGCTCGTGGTCCATTAGCAAAAGGAATATTAAGTAATCAAGCAGCGAAGCAAATCGCCGCTAAAGGAGAAACAGGATATTTAGATTATTCCTATAAAGAATTACAATCTATAAATGACGAGCTAACCAAACTTAGCTCTAATAAAAATGAGCTATCTTTCCGCTATATACTAAAGCATCCGGCTGTTGCTAGTGTAGTTTTCGGAGCTAGCTCAATTGATCAATTAAAAGAAAATATCAACGGCGACTTTAACAAAGAATTACAGGATGATACGTATCATAACCTAAAAAAAATCACTAAACCAGTTACTTATCAAGCACATAGATAAGAGGTTTCCTTGGTTCGTGTTAGCAAATAGAGTTAAAAACACTCGTACTAGTTACGTAGACGTGTCCACCCACCTGTCATCTGTTAGGATTCATGGACCCATTGGATGTCTTCCTTTCGATAGGGAGCCTCACCATTTCAAATAAAGTGAAACTTCAATCTGTAGGGTCTTACTGCTGTTGTATGTGGATCAATAGAAACAAAAGCGCAAGCGCCTAAATAGAAACGTAGCGACTGGAGCGAGTCAACGGAGATAAAGGAATTCACGGTGTGCTGGCGAGCCGATGATGACTTAGATTAGGGCGGTCGCCTTCCTGGGCGCTGGAGCTGGAATCGGCTCAACACGCCCATAATTATCCGTATGGGCAAACTCTATAATTTCTTAGAGTATGATAAAAGAAGCTGAGACAAAAGAATGAAGAAATAATTGAAAACGAACGATAATTAGGTTTAACTTAATTATCGTTCGTTTATTGATCAGAACAATTCATTTAGCACCTGAAATAAGCGAGACTCTGGCGGGAACTGCACGAGTCTGAAGATTCACGTGGTAACGTGTTTTTCTTTACCAAGTTAGCTGAGGCCTTGCCCGCGGAAAACGATTATAGTTTCACGGTGCGGCGATGATAACATGATTATTCGTATTTTGAGTAAAGAAGTTGTGTTTTGTCCCAACCTCTTTCTTTATCTAAAATTCCTTTGTATCGACCTTTGAAAAGGTGAATAAAGCTTTCCTTTATTTAATAATGTCCTCTGGGGAAATAAACAGATTAAGAATTCCTTCAGGACTCGATAGACGAAACATTCCTTTGTTATAATCTAACCTCATCTTTTTCGCAAAAAATATGGCTTGTTGGTTTTCAACATATACCGTAAAATCTTTGTTTTTTATTTGTTGATAGTTGGTTTTCTGTTGATCTGTAAAGCGTAACGTCGGAATTCCGTTCACACCACAGCCACAGCCTTCTATATCATACCAAAATAACAAATAAGGATCGTGTTGCTTCTCTAACTCTGCTAATTTGTCTTTTGCTTTTTGCGATATATTAAGCTCAATTTCATTGTTCTTCATCTTTACGTCAACCCTCAATTATTTTTTGGCAAACTGCTTTTTTAATACTCGTTCCATAGGTCCAGGAAGCACCTGATATAATCTGCTTCCTGCATCCATCCACCATGGTAAATTGATTTCTCGTTTCTTTACAAACAAATAACGAATGATTTTTTGTGCCACCTGATCTGGATCAAGCATATATTTTTGAACGTTCTTTTGATAGGTTCCATCTGGATCTGCAGAAAGAAAAAAATTAGTTTGAACAGGTCCTAAATTTACGGCAGTTACTTCTATTTTACTATCCGTTAATTCTTGTCGAAGCCCATTAGTAAAACCCAATACTGCATGCTTGGTTGCACTATAGATCGCTGCCTTTGGCGTAGCAAGCTTTCCAGCTTGTGAAGCGATATTAATGATGTGTGCTTCTCCTTCAAGTGTAGCAAAATAAGGAAGTATCTGCTTTGTTATTTGGATTAGCGCATGAACATTTAATTGAAACATTCGCTCAATATCTTCTTCATTCATGTGCATGACATCTTCAAAAATTCCTATTCCCGCATTATTTATTAGACCTTGGATTTTTTGATGTTCAGTTAAGATATTGGCTATCACTTGTGTACGGTCTTTACGATGCCCTAAGTCCACCTTATAAACATAGCATTCTACAGAAAATTGTTTCTCTATCTGCTCCTTGATCTTTTCTAATTTATTTATAGAACGAGCCAATATAATTGGTATACCACCATTTTTCGCAATGTGCCATGTTAGCCTCTCTCCAATGCCACTTGAAGCTCCAGTAATGATAATCTTTTTACCTGATATCTTAGTTTGCATAATAAATAAGCTTTCCATCCTCCGTTTTTTTAGTAATACGTCCCTCGTTCTCTAAATAATCTAATTGGCCAATTGTTTCAGACATCGTGAGATCGATTTGATTTTTGAATTGCCTTGGAAATATTTGTGTGCATAATTGAAACGGTGTTTGCGGCTGAGTTATTAATAAATCAAAGACCTTATCTGCTCTTTCCTGCTGTTTTTTTAGTCTGTTTTCGATTAAGCTCTTAGGTTTTTGTACCACCTGACCATGTCCTGGTAACACACAGTCCACTCGCAAATCAATACATTTTTGTAAATTACGGCGATATTGAAGCATAGGCTTTGGTCTAAATTCGATCGACTCGCCCGGTGATGGTGGTTCCATAAGTGGATTAGAAGAAATATGCTCTAATATATGATCTCCCCCAACTAGTAGCCGATCGGTTTTACGTAAAAAAGAAAGATGACTTTGCGCATGACCTTTCGTATCAATCACTTGCCAACCTGGATGACCAGGAAGTTCATCTCCTTCATCTATAAAACGGGTTAGTTCACCTTTTCCTACATAATTTAATGGCGCACTCAATTTATTTAAATACGGAAGAAATGTTTCTGGTATGCCAGAAAGCGAAAAATACTTCTCAAAAAATTGCTTATAATGCTGAAGATATAATTCATCACGTTGGATCCATGGATCCACATTAGCATGTGCAATTATACGCTCTGCTCTGGGAAACTGATCAATTAATCCTATATGATCAGGATGATGGTGCGTTAAAATCACTTGTTCAATGTCTTTTGGAAAATAACCCATTCGCTTTAGTTGTTCTTTGAGTGTCTCCCAAGCTTCCTTTGTCTTTACACCTGCATCTATGATAGAAAGCAAATCGCCTTTTAACAGATAGATATGAACATCACCTACTGCAAAAGGGGTGGGTACCGTTATTTGACTAATCGTTTTATCCATTACTTTCATACTTACATTCCTCCAAAATGAATGATCATTCATTTTTAATCTATTTTACCTTGTCACACCCACATTGTCGATTAATTACTATCATTTTGGATAAACTCTTTCGGTACCTCGACGGATTGATCATACGCATCTCAATTTATTCAGTTACAAAACAAACGATGTATTGCTCTTTCTACTATTTTCGGCAAATACTCAAAACTATACGTGATCTCTAGTCGCTCTGTCCATTGATGAGGATCTTTTCCTAACGGACCTATATTTAAAACAGGCATCGTTAATTGTTCCATGACATCTTCCGGAATTTCAAAACCATTATTTTGTAATGGCATATTAGACGTATAGTTTTTTAAACTTCCTAGCGTTGAAGGAGGTCCAACGAAGCTTAAATCTGACAGACCAGTAAAAAACTCCGATACAGTTAAGTTAATTTGATATTTCTCTTTCGTATACGTCGTAATTTCCTTCATCACTTGCTGAATGTATGGATCTGTTCCTGAAGAAACTGCTGGGTAAAACGGTGGACAATAGAATAAAATGATCATTGGAGCTAAATCTTTACACATAGATGCTAAATCCTGGACAAGTAATGTAGAAAAATCCCTATCTTCCTCTGTGCGTTGACTAACCAATAAATTCTGCCTACGATTAATCTCTGCTTGTCCATAACGTTTGACAGCTTCCTGATATAATTCTTCATACATCATTACATTAACTTTAATTAGCGGCATGGTAAAATCGGTGGCAATTTCAGAGAAATGATCCGCTTTTTCCTGGATATAGTGCTCTATATTTTGGGCAGCGTCCATCGCACCTTGAAGCAATTTTAAATTTATATCATGTAAGGATTGTTTCATATATAAGACATTATACATGGCAATTGCTGATTGAGGGGTCTTTACGGAATAATTCTCTTTTAAATCTCGTTGCATCAGACTAACTGGTGGAGGCGTTACTTCATCACCAATTCTTTCTATAAAAGCTTCATCAAGCTCTAGCTGTTGTGACAAGAAACTAATCATTAAATTAGGATTAACGCCTGAAAAAGGTTCTCCCACATGCGACTCTTTACCGTAACAATAAAATCCCGGTAATATTTTTCCAATTGAACCAGTATATACATAATAAGCTTCATCGCCAGGATATTTGCTAAACATTGGCTCACCGTTTAAACATGCCAGATATGTTAGCTTCTGCTTTTCCTTCCATTCATGGAGTATAGGTAAAGCTGTTAACATTCCTTTTGAATTGACTTCTTCATCCGGAACAGTAAGTAATAGTATATTACCATCAAACTCACCGTCAATTGCTTTCTCGAGCATAGAAAGGTGTACTGTTAAACCTGCCTTCATATCCATTGTGCCTCTTCCAAACAACCAGTCTCCAGTCTCCATATCTTGCTGAACCGCTTTAGATAATCGTTCCTTTTGTTTATACAATTCTTTTGTCAATGCTTTTGGATGAAATGCAAGGTTTTGTAGTGATCCAAAATCTTCAACATCCACAACATCAAAGTGACTTAACAAGATTATCGTTTTGTCAGTTTCATTTTTACTCTTAACAAAGGCCGTCAGTAACCTTCTGCCATCATCCAAACCATGAAGCTTTAAATACGAAGGATTTGTTTGAAAATATTGGTTTTGTTCTAACAAATGATACATATACTCTGCTAAAGCAATCTCTGCTGAAGATCCAGTTACACTTTGATAATTGACGAGTGAGCATAACAGATTCGTAAGTTCTTCCTTTGTTTGCCATGTTTTCAAGCGTATCCCTCCAGTATTTAGTATAAATTACAAACTTTATAAGACATTGACTTTTACATGAAAATCAAACACAATGATTAAAAGTAAAGCACGATCGAATGAGAGCATTGCTCAACAGGACTTTGTGTGATGTCAAATGCAACTAAAGAGGTGGATAAGATTGAAAACCAACATATTTGCACATCGTGGTGCTAGCAAATATGCACCTGAGAATACAATGCCTGCTTTTCAGAAAGCGTATCATATGAATGCAGATGGGATTGAAACTGATGTACAGTTAACAAAAGATAATATCCCTGTACTTATACATGATGAAAATGTAAAACGTACAACCAATTCGGTAGGTCTTGTAAGTAAATTATCCTATCAAGAATTAAAAGAATTGGATGCAGGTAGCTGGTTTTCACCTGAATTTAAGGGAATTAAGATACCTACACTTGATGAGTTTCTCAATTGGATTAAAGATAAGCCTTTATATTTAAATATTGAACTAAAAAATAATAAAATAGATTATACAGATATAGAATCTATTGTTTATCAAGCAATCTCTAACTATCAGTTATTAAATCGTACCACAATTTCGACTTTTAATCCAAATAGCGTTAAGAGGTTGAAAGAATATTCTAATTCTCTTGAGGTCGCTTTTCTAACGTCCAAACGATATAAAAGTCCTATCCGTGTAGCTAAAGAGCTTGGAGCTAATGCACTCCATCTGAAATATCGACTCTTACACCGTGAATTAGTCGAAAATATTCATAAAGAAAATATGAAATTAAGAATCTATACCGTAAATAAACCAGTAAGAATTATGCGATCGTTCAACCATCAGGTTGATGGAATTTTCACAGATGTACCTGATCTGGCATTTCATTATCGAGAATCAGTAACCGATTAATTAATATAGGAGGCCAAAAATGAGCAAGTCATCACAATTATTTTCACCAATTGAACTAAAAGATGTATCATTAAAGAATCGAATTGTTATGTCTCCAATGTGTATGTATTCGTGTATACAGGAAGATGGAATGCTTACGTCATTTCATAAAACACATTATATTTCTCGTGCCGTTGGTCAAATTGGGTTAATTATGCTCGAAGCATCAGCAGTCCAAATGGAAGGTAGGATCTCCGCACAAGATTTAGGCATATGGAGTGATGACCATGTTTTAGGATTAAAACAACTGAATGAAGAACTACATAGTTACGGAGCTAAGACGGCTATACAGCTTGCCCATGCAGGAAGAAAAGCTGAACTATCTTCTGCTATTTATGCACCGTCTGCTATCGCATTTAATGATACTTTCCAAGAGCCGCTAGAAATGTCACAAAATGATATTGACGATACAATTAATGCATTCAAAGACGGTGCGAGACGTGCCGCTGAAGCTTCGTTCGATGTTATAGAAATACATGGAGCACATGGATATTTAATTAATCAATTTTTATCACCATTGACTAATCACCGTACGGATGCATATGGAGGAAGTAAAGAGAATCGATACCGCTTTTTAAAAGAGATTATTGCTTCGATCAAAACTGTTTGGAATGGGCCAATTTTTGTACGAATTTCCACAGATGAGTACGATAACAACGGAAATAGCCTAGAAGATATACTCTACTTTTGTTCTCAGTTAAAAGAGGACGGTGTCGACTTAATTGATTGCAGCTCTGGTGGAGTCGTCCCTGCAACGATCAATACTTACCCGGGTTACCAACTTAGACGCTGTGAAACAATTAAACAAGATGTCTCTATTGCTACTGGAGCAGTTGGTTTAATTACCTCAGGAAAACAAGCTGAAGAGATTATTCAAAACAAACGAGCAGACTTAGTCTTTATCGGTAGGTCATTACTGAAAAATCCTTATTGGGCTAAAGAAGCAGCTGCTGAATTAAACTATGACTTAAAGGCACCTAAGCAATATATCAGAGGCTGGAAATAATACTGGAGGTTATACGATGGAGTTGATTTTTCTTGGAACAGGAGCAGGTGTACCCTCCAAACAAAGAAACGTGTCATCCGTAGCACTTTCCATGCTACAAGAATTAAATAGTGTTTGGTTATTTGACTGTGGAGAAGCAACCCAACATCAAATTCTCCATACATCAATTAAGCCAAGAAAAATTAATAAAATTTTTATCACTCATTTGCATGGTGACCATATCTTTGGTCTACCTGGCTTCTTAAGTAGTCGATCTTTTCAAGGTGGTGAAGATCCGTTAACTATTTATGGTCCTAAGGGAATTCAGCAATTTGTTGAAACGAGTTTAGGTGTAAGTGATACTCATCTTAATTATTCATTATTGTTTGTGGAAATTGAGAATAATATGGTAGTGAAAGATAGTCACTTTTCAGTCCATATACAAGCGTTAGATCACGCAATTCCTAGTTTTGGATTTCGTATTATGGAGCAGGATAAACCTGGAGAATTACTAGTAAATAAATTAAAAGACATAGGGATTAAACCTGGACCTATTTACAAACAAATAAAAGAAAATGAAGTTGTGGTAACGGAAGCTGGTAGGAAAATTTATCGAAAAGATGTTATTGGACAGGATAAAAAAGGGAGAGTAGTAGCTATATTAGGTGATACAAGGTATTCAACAAATTACATATCTTTGGTTAAAGATGCTGACGTTCTAGTTCATGAAGCCACATTTAGCCATGATAAGTCTATTCTTGCTAAGCGATATTTCCACTCAACAACGACGCAAGCTGCAGAACTTGCCAAAAAAGGCAACTGCAAGCGCCTAATACTTACTCATATCTCATCAAGATACCAAAAGGAAGAAAATGAGCAACTTTTACAGGAGGCCCAAATGATCTTCCCACATACAGAAATTGCATATGACTTCTCTAGTTTTTTGATTAATTAAAGGAGGGCTTTCTATGTCACAAATTGAATCGATTATTGCTGACCAACGAGCATTTTTCTTAAATGGCAATACGATGAATTTTAATAGCCGCAAAGAACAACTTCAGAAACTTAAAAGTATGCTAAAGGAAAATGAACCTGCTATATATAAAGCATTAAAAACAGATCTAAATAAATCCAAACATGAAACACTAACAACTGAATTAGGATTTTTAATAACCGAATTAGATCATACACTGAAGCATTTAAGAGATTGGATGGAACCTATTAAGGTTTCTGCTCCAATCACCCATAAAGGAACAAAAAACTTTATTATGAAGGAGCCTTACGGAGTTTGTCTGATCATGGCACCTTGGAATTATCCTTTACAGTTAGCGCTCGCACCAGTAATTGGTGCACTAGCTGCAGGTAATTGTGCTGTAATTAAACCTTCTGAAGATGCACCAGCTACTTCAGCATTATTGCGTGAAATGATTAGGGAATACTTTGATCCATCTTATTTAACAGTCATTGAAGGCGCAAAAGAAATTGCTCAGGAGCTTTTACAACAGCGTTTTGATTATATCTTCTTTACTGGTAGTACCCAGACTGGGAAAATTATTATGAGAGAAGCAAGTAATCACTTAACTCCTGTAACACTTGAATTGGGAGGTAAAAGCCCCGTTATCGTTGATAAAGATGCTAATATTAATCTAGCAGCAAAGCGTATTGTCTGGGGTAAATTTACGAATGCTGGCCAAACTTGTGTTGCTCCAGATTACTTATATGTACACGAAAAGGTTAAATTTAAATTATTAAAAGCCATGAAGAAATATATGAAGAGCTTCTATGGTAAAAGCCCTTTATCAAATAAAGACTATATCCGAATCATCAACGAAAAGCATTTCGATCGGTTACATACTTATTTATCTACAGGAACTATTCTACATGGCGGTGAATCGAATCGAAACCTATTAAAAATTGAACCTACGATTCTTGACAAAATCACGTGGGACGATCCAATTATGCAGGAAGAAATATTTGGACCAATCCTTCCGGTACTTACGTTTAAGGATATAGAAGATGCAGTTGGAGTAGTTAAAATGCAAGAAAAACCTCTAGCTTTATATTACTTTGGAGAAAATGAAAATACGCAACAACAAATTATGCAGTACTTATCATTCGGTGGTGGTAGTATAAATGATACACTTTACCATCTAGCTAATCCACATCTTCCGTTTGGTGGTGTTGGTGCAAGTGGCATGGGAGCATATCATGGAAAATATAGCTTTAATACGTTTTCTCATAAGAAGAGCATCTTAAAACAAACAACAAAATTTGATATTCCATTCCGTTATCCCGGTGGAAAACTGTCACAAACAATTATAAATAAAATTATGAAATAATGACAATGTAAAAATCTCGAGTAATATACCTTAAAGAAAAAGCCGAACTTAAATTCGAAACACACTGGTGCGGGCCCTGGTAGTTAGAGTAAAAATCTAACATCTAGGGATAATCACCACTGGAGAAATCGAATTAGTTCGGCTTTTAATTGGATCATCTTGTATATTATTCATTATTCAACTATACTATTTAAATCAGCAATCTGTGTAGAAATATTGAAATATAGCTGATTTCCACTACATTGTTAATTTCATCATTTCATATAAAATGGTGCTTTCTATAGCCTACTATCTTGTTAAGACAAGTATTTAGCTCAATATGTACCTGCCTCATTTTAACGCTTAAAATCATCCAAGAAATCTTTTTGAAAGCTCGTACTTGGACTTTGATTATCCGTATTGGTAGTATTCCATGAGATAAACGGATTTTTTCCGTATTTCTCAGATAGCTCATTAATCGTTTTATATAACTTTTCTTTTCCCGCCACTTTTTCATATGAAAATAGATCGAGTTGCTGTGCAATATTTTGCTTCTCTTCTACATCCTGTACAGTAATTCCCAATAGTCTAATTGGTTCTAGATTCCAATGCTTTTGCAATAATTCATTTGCGATTATTAAGATATCTTCTTTTGACTCAATATAGTTTCTTAATTTTTTGCTTCGTGTAATAGTCTTCCGATCATGATAGCGAATCATTACTTGTATGCTACGTCCAACTGCTTGTTTTCGCTTTAATCGACGTGCTACATTTTCGGCGAGGTAATGCATCAATGCTCTAATTTCTGTTTCATCTGTAGTATCCTGCGGTAGTGTTTTTGAGTTACCAATACTTTTAAATTCATAGACAGCATCAGGATCTACAGGACGTTGATCCACACCATTTGCTCGATTTTTTAGTCGTTCACCATTAATTCCAAGTATTTGTTTTAATTCGTAGACATTCCCACGCGCAAGATCACCTATTGTCTCTATCCCTATTCCTTTTAATTTAGTGGCTGTTTTCCCTCCTACTCCATACATTTCTTCAATTGGTAACGGCCACAGCATTGAGGGCATCTCACGCTTTCTTAATACTGTAATTCCCATTGGCTTCTTCATGTCGGATGCCATTTTTGCAAGAAATTTATTTGGTGCTATCCCAATACTGCATGGCAAATCGAGCTCTCTAGCTATTCTTTTCTGTAAATTGGCTGCTATATCTAAAGGTGTACCCATTCCTTTACTTTCCGTTACATCCATATAGCCTTCATCGATAGATACGGGTTGTACAAATGGAGTTATTTCTGAAAGCATTTTGAAAATCTCTCTAGAGGCTGTTCGATAGCGTTCAAAATTAGGGCGTAGGACAATTAATTCAGGACATAGTTTTTTAGCCTCCCATAGATTCATTGTCGTTTTTACCCCTTTAGCCCTTGCTTCATAACTGCTTGTTACAACAATTCCTCGTCTCTCTTCAGGATTACCAGCAATGGCTACAGGCCTGCCCTTAAGTTTCGGGTTATACGCCATCTCAACTGAAGCATAGAAGCAATTCATATCAATATGGAAGATAACTCTTCGCTTCGTAGCTTGATTCGTCATACATATACTGCTCCTTAATACGGACAATTTAATATCACTTTTAATCCATTATAACATACCAAAGAAAAAACCCTTTAAGCGTTGCACTTAAAGGGTTTACTTTGTTAATTTTTTGCTGCTTCCTGGATAATTGCTGTAACTAACTCTGTTACTTTAACCAAATCTTCTACTTTGATCCGTTCATTTGTTGTGTGGATTTCTTCATAACCAACAGCAAGATTGACAGTCGGGATTCCGTGACCTGCTATAACATTTGCATCACTACCCCCACCACTTTTTAGCAATTTACTTTCTCGACCAATGGCCTTGGCAGCATTACGTGCAACTTCAACTACTAAATCGCCTTCCTGTTGTTTATATCCAGGATACATGACCTTAACCGATACTTCAGCGGTACCACCAAATTCTTTAGCAGTATTTTCAAAAGCATCCTTCATTTTTTTAACTTGTACTTCCATTTTTTTCGGATCCAATGACCGGGCCTCAGCTAAGATCTCGACATGATCTACAACGATATTCGTTTGCTTACCGCCTTCAAATCGACCAATATTAGCTGTTGTTTCATCATCAATTCTTCCGAGTGGCATTTTAGCTATTGCCTTCGCAGCTAAGGTTATAGCTGACACTCCTTTTTCAGGAGCTACGCCAGCATGAGCTGTTTTTCCTTTAATTACGGCAAATACCTTTGCTTGGGTAGGTGCGGCTACAACGATATCACCTACATCTCCATTACTGTCTATTGCATAACCGTATTTTGCATGGAGCATGGATGGATCCAGTGCCTTCGCTCCTACTAAACCAGATTCTTCACCTACAGTTATTAAAAATTGAACATCACCATGCTCTAAATTATTTTCATTAACTGTACGGATAGTCTCTAGAATTGCGGCCAAACCCGCTTTATCGTCCGCACCTAAAATGGTGGTTCCATCCGAAATAATGTAACCATCTTTAATACTAGGGTTAATGGCTTTACCAGGAACTACAGTATCCATATGTGAGGTAAAGTAGATTGGGTCTACACTATCTTTGGTGCCTTTCCAATTACAAATTAAGTTACCAGCACCATGCCCTGTTGTTGATTTACTGGCATCCTCTATAACCTCTAATCCTAAATTAGAGAACTTCTCCTTTAACACTTTTGCTATTTCTGTTTCTTGTCCTGTCTCAGAATCAATTTTAACTAGTTCAAAAAATTCTTCTAAAAGACGTTCTTCATTAATTAGCAAAACAAATCCTCCTATACATCAATTATAATGGGATATTACCGTGTTTCTTACTAGGACGATCCTCTGTTTTATTTTGGAGCATTTCCAAAGCTTCAATTAGCTTTAATCTGGTGTCACGAGGATCAATAATATCATCCACCATTCCTAAACTAGCAGCCTCATAAGGATTTGCAAAACGTTGCAGATATGTACGTATTTTTTCTGCTTGTAACTGATCCGGATCATGACTCGTATCAACTTCGTTAGCAAACATAATAGGGACAGCTCCCTCGGCCCCCATAACAGCGATTTCTGCATTCGGCCATGCATAGACAATGTCTGCTCCAAGTGATTTACTATTTAATGCCACAAAGGCACCACCATATGCTTTTCGCAGAATCACTGTTACTTTTGGAACCGTTGCTTCTGCATATGCGTAAAGTAGCTTAGCGCCATGACGTATAATTCCATCATGTTCCTGTTTAATACCTGGGATAAATCCAGTAACGTCTTCTATGGTTACCAAGGCTATATCAAATGCATCACAAAAACGAATAAACCGAGCCGCTTTATCACTTGAATTGATATCTAATCCACCAGCTAAATACTTTGGTTGATTACAAATCATCCCAACCGTTTGCCCATTAATTTTTGCAAATCCAACAACAATATTTTTAGCAAAATGTTGATGCACCTCAAAGAAACTACCTGAATCAACTATATTGTTTATTACTTTTTTTACATCATAAGGTGATCTGCTATCAAAAGGAACTATCTCTATTAAATCACTTCCATTGGATAATTCACAGTAATTTGCAATATCTTCTGCTTTTTCTTGATCAAAAGCAGGCAAATAATGAATTAATTGACGAACGGTTTCCAATGCTTCTTCTTCCGTATTTGTTTGAAAGTGAGCATTTCCACTCTGTTTATTGTGGATGGAAGCTCCCCCCAGTTCCTCTCCTGCTATTTGCTCTCCAGTAGCTTTCTCTATTACTTTCGGACCCGTAATAAACATTTGTGATGTTTGTTTAACCATTATAATGAAATCAGTAAGCGCTGGTGAATAAACTGCTCCACCTGCACTTGGTCCCATAATTACCGATATTTGAGGTATTAAACCAGAATACTTAACATTTCTGTAAAAAACTTGACCATATCCATCTAAAGAAGATACACCTTCCTGTATACGAGCACCACCAGAATCAATTAATCCTACAATCGGAATTCTATTTTTTGCAGCTAAGTCCATAACAGCAGTAATCTTCTTCGCGTGCATTTCTCCTAGTGCTCCACCATAAACGGTAAAATCTTGAGCAAATAGGTAAATAGATCTACCATTAACTTTTCCGTAGCCAGTTACGACACCCTCACCATTACTATCAACGGCTATGCTGTTACACGAAGAACAAACTCTCTGTTTCATGAAAGGATTTATTTCTACAAAAGATTGCTTATCTAGTAACACTTTAATTCTTTCCCTTGCTGTTAATTTCCCTTTTTCATGTTGTTTACGAATCCGCTCTTCTCCACCACCAAGCTTTATTTGCTTTCTCTTTTCATATAATTCCGTGATTTTATCATACATATCCACGATGTTCACTTCTCCTGACATAATTCAAATAATACACCATTTGCTACACTTGGATGAAGAAATGCTATTTGTTGCCCATCAGCTCCTATTTGTATTTCTTCATCTATTGCCTGAATACCTTTCTGCTTCAAAAGGTCTACCCGTTGCTGGATATCGTCGACTGCTAGTGCAATATGGTGCAAGCCTTCTCCTCGTTTGTTAATAAATTCAGCTACTGTAGAAGTTGTGGTGATTGGTTCGATTAATTCTAAATAAGCTTCTCCCACTTTTAAAAAGGCCACTCTAATGGATTGCGAATCGATTGTTTCCATTTGTGTCAACTTAAGACCTAAACACATCATGTAAAAAGGCAAAGATTCCTCTATATTCTTAACTGCTATTCCAATATGCGTAATGTGATTGACAGCTTTCGTATCAGACGAATTCATTTTCAGCCCCCTATTTGTATGTTTATATAAAGTGAAACTTCCATCCAGCTTTTACTAAAACAAATACGTACAAAGGCTTAAATCGCCACGTCCTGTGGCAACGCCTTTGTGACCTACTTCCATGTAGGCCCGAACCAATCGGACATTTACTGGCAGTCGTTTCCTCACTTATCATTAGTGATTTCATTTTATTGCTTGATGTGAGGGTTTTACGACAAGTTACATGTGAAATACATTCGTATGTTGATTCATCAATAAGCAATCACCTATACTAGCTTATTGATCATTTTCACGAGAAAGAACATTGGAGCTGAAAAACGCTTAAATAGTGAGATAAATGTTTATTACCACTTGTCCAAAAGTAGTTTTCAAGGTAAAATAAACGTAGTATTTTAGGAGTGAAGGAGGATTTGTATGTCCCAAAAATCAAAGCGTGCTCGAAGAACGAAAATTATTGTATATATTATGATAATTGCAATGCTCCTATCCACTTTGACAGCAGGTCTAGCATTGTTTATATAAGAATATTAACTATGGGATATCATTAAGAAGGACACTAGCTCATAATTTCCTGAACTTATACCGCTTACTAATGTTTGTCCATAACGAATTACGTCATAAAATGAACAAAAGCGCAAGCGCCCGAATAGAAACGTAGCGACTGGAGCGAGTCAGCGGAGTTAAAGGAATCACGGTGATTTTGCGAACCGCTGATGACTTAGATTAGGACGATTCGTGAAGTCGGCTAGATTCTGGGCGCTGGAGCTAGTCGCGGCTCAACGCGCTCATATTTATCTACACGGTTTTCCTAGACTATTAAAAAAGACTGTACCACACATGGGTCCAGTCTTTATGCTTCTTTGCTTGTTCTTCTCTTAGGTCTAACATCACTTTCTTTAAACCTTTTTTTCAATAATAGATAGTCTTCAATATCATGTAATAATCGAAAAAGGTTTGCTCTCGTTTCAAATTCTTCTCTCGAACATGGAAGGTCCTCTCTATCGAAATCCTTTCGCAATTGCTCTAATTCCTCTAGGTAGATAATTGCTGTATTCCCAGGATGTACAGCTTTCGATAGCCCTTCAAAGAAGGAGGCAATTTTTTCCGTTATCGAGTCTTTTTTGGGCAATTTAGTTACAAGTGGAAGCATTCGCTGTAATAATTCAAATTGTCTTGATCGCATACGAAAATAATCACGATATGGGTGCTTATTGCGTAATATATGATTTTCTTTATCACGCTCTACTAAGTCCGCTGCTTCGACCAGTAGCTGTTCAATTCTTGTTATTTCATTTCCATCCCATACAATATTCCTATTGCGTACATATAATGCGATTTCATATAGCACGGACTGAAAATTTTCTTCCAATTCTCGTTGCTTTTCTTTTAACTTTTTATCTAGGCTTGGCATATATAAGTTTAGTAATAATCCAGTTCCAATACCAATGATTATTAATAGAAATTGATCAACTAAGAAATCATAATCTAAATAATGTGCACCGTATAAATTTAAAATAATAACTGAGCTTGTTGCAATACCCTGTGTAATATTTAAATACACCGTTATTGGGATAAAGATTGCTAGTAATAAGCCAACCACTGCTGGATGATAGCCTATATAATGAAAAAATAGAATGGACAGAATAGATGCAATAATACATGCTAAAAAGCGATTCCATGCACTTAAAAAAGATTGTTTTCGTGATGGTTGGATACATAAAATGGTAAGAATACCAGCTGATACAAAATTTGTTACTCCTAATAATTGAGCTATCCAAATAGCAATAGGTGTTCCTATAGCTGTTTTAATAGTTCGATAGCCTATCTTCACGTTCCATTCTCCTTTACCGTTCCACTCAGGTTACCGGAAAAAAAGGCTGACCTACGATAACATAGAGACAGCCCTCATTTCATATCTAATCAAACAATTTTTAGACTTCTTCACAATGCTTATCAAATATCGTTTGAAGCTTACTTATGACATCCATAGCACTATGTCCTTCAATATCATGTCGTTCTAACATGGTTACTATTTTACCATCTTTCAAAAAGGCAAATGAAGGTGAAGAAGGTGGATAACCTTCAAAATATTGTCTTGCTTTTTCTGTTGCTTCTTTATCTTGGCCAGCAAATACTGTCACTAATTGATCTGGGCGTTTATCATAATGTATGGAATTAGCAGCAGCTGGTCTTGCGATTCCACCAGCACATCCACATACTGAATTAACCATTACTAACGTTGTACCCTCTTTAGTAAGTGCTTGATCCACTTCTTCAGGTGTTGTTAGTTCTTGATAACCAGCCTCTCTAATATCCTTACGCGCAGCATCTACAACATCATTCATAAATATGTTAAAATCCATTAAAAATCAAACCCCTCACTTGAAGTAACTTTTATACTATAGATAGGATACCAGCATCAGTTTGATATTTCAATTAAATACGTTCTCCGAACAAGGAATTATATTGTTCTAATACACATTAATTGTATTTTCATTCATATTCTCTAAAATTTCTTTCACACGTGCGAGGAAGTTGCCGCAAACAAGACCATCCAATATACGATGATCTAAAGATAAGGATAAATTAACCATGTCACGAGCTGCAAACATATCATTAACGATCATTGGTCGCTTCACAATAGATTCAACCTGCAAAATTGCTGCCTGTGGATGATTGATAACGCCCATGGAGTGGATAGAACCAAAGGAACCAGTATTATTAACGGTAAATGTACCGCCCTTCATATCATCGCCAGTTAATTTGTTAGTTCTTGCCTTTATTGCTAGTTCATGAATTTGCTTAGCAATTCCTTTTATACTTTTATCGTCTGCATGATGAATCACAGGCACGAATAATTCTTCGTCTTTCGCTACCGCGATCGATAAATTAATATCCTTACGCTGAATAATCTTATCTTCTGCCCATGTACTATTTAGTTGTGGGAATTCTTTTAAGCTTTGAGCTACAGCTTTCACAAAAAATGCAAAAAATGTTAATCCGTAGCCTTCTTTTTGCTTGAACGAATCCTTTATTTTATTTCTGTATGTAACAAGATCTGTTACATCTACTTCAACAGTCATCCAAGCATGAGGAATTTCTTGTTTAGATCGAACCATATTTTGGGCGATCGCTTTACGCACTCCTGTAACTGGGATTTCGATATCACCTGTTTGCATAGTCGGCTGTGGTTTCGACGGAGATTCTTTTGCTTGTTTATTTTCAACAGTTGGTGTTACAGCTTTATTGTCATGTTCTGTAGGAGCTGGTATCTTACCAGAAGAAATTAGCTTTTCGATATCCTTTCTAGTAATTCTACCTGCTTTACCTGTGCCTTCTACCTGTTCAAGATCTATATTATTTTCTTGCGCCATTCGTAATACAGCTGGAGAATAACGTTTTTTCATAGACTGATCTTTTGCATCATTAGAGCTGTCCATATCGGTTTGCTGCTTATTCTCCTTGCTCGGTTCTGAACCTTTTGCGGCACCAGCACTACTTGCTTCCGTATCGATATAACACATTAAATCTCCAACTGCAATGGTGTCCCCTTCTTGAGCAACTAATTCCTTAATTGTTCCAGTAAAGGAGGATGGCACTTCTGCATTTACTTTATCTGTCATTACTTCAGCAATAGGATCATACTTATTCACTTTATCTCCAACATTAACGAGCCAAGAACTAATCGTCCCCTCTGTAACACTCTCACCCAATTGTGGCATATTAATTTTTTCTTTCGCCATTTGTGGTCTACCTCCTTTAATTAAAATTCTGCAAGTTCCCGCATTGCTTTTTCCACTTTGTCTGGATTAATCATAAAATATTTTTCCATTGTTGGCGCATATGGCATTGCTGGTACGTCCGGTCCAGCAAGTCGTTGAACTGGCGCATCCAAATCAAACAGGCAATTTTCTGCTATAATTGCTGCTACCTCACCGATAATACTACCTTCTTTATTATCCTCGGTTATAAGTAAAACCTTGCCTGTCTTTTTAGCAGCTTCAATAATGGCTTCTTTATCCAGTGGGTATACTGTCCTTAAATCTAGAATATGAGCATCAATACCCTCTTCCGCTAGCTTTTCAGCCGCTTGAAGCGCAAAATGAACACATAACCCATACGTAATAATGGTAATATCTGAGCCTTCACGTTTCACATCAGCTTTACCAATCGGTAATACATAGTCATCCTCGGGTACTTCTCCTTTTAATAAACGATATGCACGTTTGTGTTCAAAGAACAATACTGGATCGTTATCACGAATAGAAGCCTTTAATAATCCTTTAGCATCATATGGTGTTGATGGCATCACTATTTTTAGCCCAGGCTGATTGGCAAATACCGATTCAACTGATTGGGAATGGTATAATGCTCCATGCACGCCGCCTCCATAGGGAGCACGAATCGTCATTGGTACATTCCAATCATTATTTGAGCGATAGCGAATTTTAGCTGCCTCTGATATTATTTGGTTTACAGCTGGCATGATAAAATCAGCAAATTGCATTTCAGCTACAGGCCTCATCCCGTACATTGCAGCACCAATTCCAACACCTGCAATAGCAGATTCCGCTAATGGTGTATCTAAAACACGTTCCTCTCCAAATTCTTCAAATAGTCCATCAGTAGCACGAAATACGCCACCTTTTTTACCTACATCTTCACCTAAAACAAATACATTTTCATCTCGTTTCATTTCTTCTTTCAAAGCAGTTGTTACTGCCTGGATATATGACATTACTGGCATGACAATTTCCCCCTTTCTACTCTTCGTACACGTATTTTAAAGCATCTTCGGCAGGCGCATAGTCCGCATTCTCAGCATAATCTGTAGCCTCATTAACCTCCGCATTAATTGCATCATTTATTTGTTTTTCTACTTCCTCTGTTAATATGCCCTCATCTTTCAAATACTTAGCAAAGGTAATAACAGAATCTTTCTTTCTTGCTTCATCTACTTCTTCACTTTCACGATATAATCTATCATCATCATCACTTGAATGTGCAGTTAACCGATAGGACACCGCTTCAATTAACGTTGGACCTTCTCCAGCTAAAGCCCTGTCCCGTGCAGCTTTCACAGCCTCATAAACAGCAAGTGGATCATTACCATCTACAGTATATCCAGGCATTCCATAGCCTTGTGCCCGGTCAGCTACATTTTTACTTGCGATTTGTTTTTCAATCGGAACCGAAATAGCATATTTATTATTTTCTACCATTGTAATAACAGGTAAGTCGTGAACTCCTGCGAAATTTAAACCTTCATGGAAATCCCCCTGGTTAGATGAGCCTTCTCCTAGTGTAACAAATGAAACAATCGGTTCTTTTTTCATTTTAGCAGCAAGGGCTACGCCAACTGCATGGGGAAGTTGAGTCGTAACAGGAGACGAGCCTGTCAGAATTCGATTTTTCTTCTGCCCAAAATGACCTGGCATTTGACGACCACCAGAATTGGGATCTTCAGCCTTGGCAAACCCAGATAGCATCAATTCCTTCGTTGTCATCCCAAAGGCCAATACAACGCCCATATCACGATAATAAGGTGCAACATAATCACTTTTCCGATCTAATGCAAAAGAAGCCCCTACTTGTGCTGCCTCTTGTCCCTGACATGATATAACAAATGGGATTTTACCGGCTCGATTTAACAACCACATTCTTTCATCAATTTTCCTTGCTAAGAGCATTGTTTTATACATTTCTAATACCATTTCATCTGTAAGCCCTAAAGCTTTGTGGCGATTTTGTGCCATCACTTAGTCCCTCCTTTTATAAATTAACCATGTATTTGTTTACCATCTACTGCAAGTGCAGCTTCACCAATCACTTCTGCTAAAGTTGGATGTGGATGGATGGTGTGTCCCACTTCCCAAGGTGTAGCGTCCAGCACTTTAGCAAGGCCAGCTTCTGAAATCATATCAGTCACATGAGGACCTACCATATGTACACCTAAAATATCATCCGTTTGCTTATCTGCAATTATCTTTACAAAGCCATCAGCTTCACCATAAACCAGTGCTTTACCAACTGCCTGGAAAGGAAATTTGCCTATTTTAACTTCATATCCATTTTCTTTTGCTTGTTTCTCAGTTAAACCTACACTTGCTGCTTCTGGACTAGAATAGATACATGACGCTACCTGTGAATAATCAATTGGCATTGGGTTCTGATCAGCCATATGCTCCACAGCGACAATTCCCTCATGGGAAGCAACATGCGCTAGCTGCATACCACCAATCACATCACCAATTGCGTAAATATGTGCTTCCTTTGTTTGATAGAATGAATTCGTTTGGACAAATCCGTTCTCTACAATAATATCTGTATTTTCCAAGCCAATGTTATTTGTATTTGCTTTCCTACCTACAGAAACAAGCATTTTCTCTGCATGAAAGCGTTGATGTTTTTCATTGATTTCTGCTTCAATTTGAACTCCATCTTCTTTTAAAAGTGTATCAGCTAGTACTTTTGCACCTTTGACAAAATTAATTCCTTTTTTCTTCAATAATCTTTCTACTTCTTTGGCAACAGCAGTGTCCTCAGAAGGTAGAATATCTTCTAAGTATTCAATGACAGTTACTTCCACATCAAAATCCGCCAGCATCGACGCCCATTCTATGCCAATAACGCCTCCACCAACAATAATAATTGATTTTGGTAGCTCTTCTAACTGTAATGCGTCATCAGAGTTTAATACCGTTTTATGATCAATATCTAAACCAGGCAACGTTTTTGGAGTAGATCCAGTTGCAATCAAAACATTTTTTGGAACTAGCATGGTGTTCTCATCACCATTCGCATATTCAATAGAAATCGTTCCGGGCATCGGAGAAAATATACTTGGTCCTAGTATTCTTCCGTATCCATTATAAACATCAATCTTCCCCTTCTTCATTAACCCTTGAACACCCTGATGAAGCTGATCGACAATAGCTCCTTTTCTTTTTTGAACTCTCGTGAAATCAAGCTTTGTGTCCTTCGTTTCCACACCGAATTCATAAGCGTTTTTAGTTTGTTTATAGACTTCAGCACTTCGCAATAATGATTTTGACGGAATACAACCACGATGGAGACATGTACCACCCAATTCTCCCTTTTCAACAACTGCTACTTGCATCCCTAGCTGAGAGGCTCTTATGGCTGCTACATAGCCGCCAGTACCACCTCCAAGTATTACCAAATCGTAATCCTTAGCCATTTTTCAACACTCCTCTATCAAATTCTAATTAGGGTACGTTTTTGCTATTTCTTCCCCTCTGAGTATCCGAAGAACACCAGCATTTAAAGCTTGTAGCTCATCTTCGCCTGGGTAGACAACCGTATCAGCTATCCAATTGATCCGTCGAATAATCGACTCAGTAAACGATTTTCCATGTGCAAGGCCTCCAGTTAAAACAATTCGATCAACGTCCCCTGATAACACTGCACTCATGGAACCTATTTCCTTAGCTACCTGATAAGCCATTGCTTCATATATTTCCTTTGCCTTTTCATCGCCTGAAGCAATCCGTCGTTCTACCTCGATGGCATCACTTGTATGAAGATAACCCATCATTCCACCTTGCCCTACAATCTTTTTCATTACTTCTTCTCTATAATATTGCCCTGAAAAACAAAGTGCAATTAAATCCCCTGCTGGTACAGTACCTGCGCGTTCCGGTGAAAATGGTCCCTCTCCGTGTAACCCATTATTTACATCAACTACTTTCCCACGTTGATGTGCTCCGACAGTTATGCCACCACCCATATGCGTTACTATGAAATTCAAATCCTCATATTGTTTATTCATATCATTTGCGACTTTTCTAGCAACTGCCTTCTGATTTAAAGCATGGAAAATACTCTTTCTTGGTATTTCAGAAAAACCAGAATACCTAGCAATTTCCGCAAGTTCATCGACTACGACTGGATCAACAATATATGCAGGAATATTAAGGTTTAGAGCAATTTCATTTGCTATGATGCCCCCTAAATTGGAGGCATGTTCACCATTATAGCCAATTCGCAAATCAGTTAGCATTTGCTCGTTCACTTCATATGTTCCACCCTCGATCGGCTGAAGTAATCCGCCGCGAGCACAGACAGCACTTAATTTAGATATATTTATCCCTTCATAATCAAGCTGATTAAGAATGATATGTTTTCGATACATATGCTGTTCGATAATGGATGGAAATTGGTTTAATTCATCGGATTGATGACGAATTGTTTTTTCAAAAATACATGTTTCATTATCAAAAACCCCTATCTTTGTAGAAGTAGAGCCAGGGTTTATCACAAGATTTCTAAACTTAGCTAGCAATACATTTTACCTCCGTTGTCTAAGTTGTACCTTATCTTCTACTAAGAATATGATGTCCATTCAGCAAGAATTGACTTCTAGAATTACGTTCAGACTCAATTCTCTCCTCAGCCATCCGATCAGCCGCTACATAGGTTGGAATGTTATCTCTTTTGGAAATAGCAAATACTTTTTGTAGACTGTCGTAAATGGTTTCCACTTTTTTCATTGCGCGATCATGATTATAACCATGTAATTCATCCGCTACATTTATTACACCACCAGAATTAATGACATAATCAGGAGCATAAACGATTCCTTGTTCATGAATAATATCTCCATGCTTTGAAGACTTTAATTGGTTATTGGCTGAGCCTGCAATGACTTTCGCTTTTAATCTAGAGATTGTATCATCATTAATTGTAGCTCCTAATGCACATGGAGCGTAAATATCACAGTCAACATCATAGATATCGTCCGGATCAACAGCTGTTGCGTCGAAAGCTTCAACAGCTCGATTAATTGCTTCTTTATTTATATCTGTAACAATTAATTGAGCCCCTTCTTCATGTAAAAATTCGCAAAGTGCATAAGCTACATTACCAATTCCTTGGATTGCAATGGTTTTACCTTCTAAAGAATCATCACCATATGCCTCTTTTGCAGCAGCTTTCATTCCTTTGTAAACACCATACGCTGTTACTGGAGATGGATTACCAGATGAACCTGATTCTGGAGAAATACCTGTTACAAAATCTGTTTCCATATGAATTAAATCCATGTCATGAACAGTAGTTCCTACATCTTCCGCCGTAATATATCTTCCATTTAATCCTTGAATATATCTTCCAAATGCCCGAAACATTTCTGGATTCTTATCTTTTTTTGGATCACCAATAATTACTGTTTTTCCACCGCCCAAATTTAATCCAGCTGCAGCATTTTTATATGTCATACCTTTAGCTAAGCGTAATGCATCTTCAATCGCTTCTTCTTCCGATTTATATGTCCACATTCTTGTTCCACCAAGAGCTGGCCCTAAAGTTGTATCATGAATAGCGATAATAGCCTTTAAACCAGAATTTTTATCTTGACAAAATACTAATTGTTCATAATCATATTTTTCCATATAAGTAAATAGTTCCATGTTTATTCCTCCTAAAATGTATGAGCTGATACAAGAGCTAAAGAAAGTGAATATACTTTACTTTCAGCTGAATCTGCTCGTGATGTAAGTATAATCGGTGCTTTTGCACCACTGATAATAGCTGCCACTTTTGCATTAGCATAATAAACAAAAGACTTGTATAGTGCATTTCCCGCTTCTATAGATGGTGCTAATAGTATATCTGCATTACCAGCTACCTCTGATTTGATCCCTTTTTGCTGAGCTGCTTGATACGACACTGCATTATCAAAAGCTAATGGACCGTCAATCAGACATCCTTTTATTTGGCCTCTTTGTTGCATTTGGGTTAATACAGCAGCATCCATCGTCGACTGCATAGCCTCGTTTACCACCTCAACAGGAGTGATAGCAGCAACTTTCGGGACATTAATACCAACAGCGCTAGCAACTTGAACTGCGTTTTGAATAATCTCAACCTTTTGTTGTAAATCTGGCGCAATATTCATAGCTGCATCTGTTAGAAACACTACTTTTTGCTGATTAGGGATTTCAAAAAGCGCGACATGAGATAATACTTTTCCTGCACGAAGGCCATATGCTTTATTTAATACAGCTTTCAAGATATCTTTTGTAGCTATTTTCCCCTTCATAAGGATATCTGATGCCTTATCATTTATAGAGAGAACTGCTTGCTTAGCAGCCTCATGATTATTTTCTACATGACGAATAGTCATGTCGCTATTCCATTGACTAGGTATTAAACCTATATCAGTTGCTAATTCGGTTATTTTCGATTCATCCCCAAATAGCAAGAAAGTACATAAATCTTCTTCGAGTGCTTTTTTCACTGCCAGAAGCACTTCCTTATCAGCCGCATTTACCACCGATACGGTTCGCTTTCTTCCTTTTTTTACTTTAGCTTTTAATTCGTTTAACGATTCCATACATACCTCCTATCTCTGCCCCAAATATAATTAAGCAAAAACCGTGCCAACCTACAAACAATGAAAACGCTTCAATTTGTAGTGCAACCACCTTGCAAATTATTGCAACAATGCAAATTATTGCAGGTTATTTCTTTCAATTTTATACTTATCCATTTTATAGTATAAATTTCTTATCGAAATATGGAGATCTTTTGCTGTTTTCGTTTTATTGTAATGATTTTTTTCAAAAACGTGTTGTATATATTGTTTTTCATAATGTTCAACAGCTTTTTGTAACGGTAAATCAGTCGTAAGCTGTTCGCTATGATGGGAAATACTCTCCGTCTTTGTTGCTAATTCTGGAAGGTGCTTTAGCTTAATGATTTCTTCATTCATATCCATGTATATCATTGCTCGTCCAAGCACATTCTCGAGCTCTCGGATATTACCTGGCCAATGGTATCTCTTTAATTCAGCTAATACTTCATCTGAGACAAACCGAACATTTCTCCCATAATCTTGATTAATCTTCAAAATAATATGCTCCGTTAAGACCGGTAAATCAGACAATCTTTCCTCTAAGGAGGGAATGAAAATGGGTAATCGATTTAAGCGATAATAAAGATCCTCACGAAATGTTTTCGCCATGATCGCTTTCTCTAAATTTACATTTGTGGCGGTAATTATTCTAACGTTAATTGATATTGGTTGTGTGCCACCTACTCTTACAATTTCATTTTCTTGAAGTACTCGTAATAATTTTGCTTGCATATTTAAAGAAAGTTCGCCAATCTCATCTAGGAATATACTTCCATAATTCGCTTCCTCAAATAAGCCTTTTTTGCCACCATGCTTAGCTCCTGAAAAAGCCCCTTCTTCATATCCAAATAATTCACTTTCTAAAATGGATTCTGCAATGGCGGCACAATTGACTCTTATAAATTTATGGTGCTTGCGGTCACTCTCATTATGTATAGCATGGGCAAATAACTCTTTACCTGTTCCTGATTCACCACGAAGTAAAACAGTTGCTGGTGTTTTTGCCCCTACTTTAGCTTGCTCTAGGGCTAATTTCATTTCAGAAGAGGTTCCGATAATATCATCAAAGGTATATTTCGCTTCCAAATTCCGAATAATTTGTCTTGCTCGCTTTAACTCAGTTGTCAGTGCGTGTATTTCGGAAACATCATGAAGTACACCAACGCTACCTTTCATTTTTCCATCCACAATAATTGGAGCTACATTCACATATACCTCTTTCTTTTTAGGGCCAACTTTCATCGTAGCACCTCGGACAGCTCTTCGAGTCTGAAGTACTCTCATATGCATGCTTTCTCCCTCAGAAATATCTGTAGTAGCTGGTTTGCCTATAACATCTGATTCTTCTAATCCAGTGATTCTTGTATATGCTGGATTGATCATAATCCCAAAGCCATTTTCATCTACTACACTAATTGCCTCATCAGAAGAATGAATAATCGCCTCCAACATCGTTTTAATTTCTTTTAGGTCTGTGTTTTCTTCAGCCAAATTCATGACTTCCGTAATATCTTTAAATACTGCAAAAGCACCAACTAATAAGTCATCTGCATTAATAATCGGTATTCGCGTTGTAATAACTTGTTTTTTATTTTCCAGCGTTAATTTTTGATTAACCTCTCTACGTCGATTACGTAATACCTTCGGCAACCTTGTATTTGCAATTACACTCTCGATCGACTTACCTTCAAATTCTCGTTTCTCTTTCCCTACAATTTTTTCAGCGCCTTTGTTGACAAACGTAACGATTCCTTCATTATTAATAACAATCATGCCGTCTCTTATATTATTTAAAATGAGTGCTTGATTACGCATCTGAAGCTTCACTTTCTCCAACAATGTTTCCTTCTCATCAAATAATTCGGAAATAATATATGCGACACTTCCAGGAATAACTACCGTTTTTCGATTTCGTAGCTCAATTAATTTGTCTAATACCTGATCGTCACCAGTTGCTTCAATTATTATATCAATATCCTGATGAATCCAACTTGTCCACTCCACGCCTACTGGGATGTTATATTTTCTAGCTAACTTTAAGCCAGGCGCATCTTTGTTTGTATCAATTACTGCTACTATTTTCATTGTCTGTGTAGCATATAAGATATTTAGAAGGATACTCCCACCTTTACCAGCACCAACAATTAGTACCCGCTTCATTTCATCCCACCTTGCATTTTTTTGCATAGTACTATGATACGTCAGTCTGCACGATTTAGCAAACCGATTCTCTCCACTAATTCCTTTTTATATAATCTTCTGCTATACTTAAGAAAGAGCATACATAAGGGGAAATATAATGATTAGAATCATCGCCGCACTCACATTATTCATTCCTGGAGTCATATCTGCAATCGGAATAAAGCTTATGCGAGATGCATTATTTGATTCCTTTTATCCGATTTTCATTTATACAGGTGTGCAATTTTTTGTTGGATTTATTTTATTTCTTGCTGGAATTGCCTTTATCGGCGGATTTATTATACATCGAGACCGTAAAAGGCAACGCTTAAAGCAAGAGCAGAAAAAAATAATAGAGGATGAATAAGTAACATGAGATGGGATATTTTTCCCATCTTTTATTTTTTCATCCTAAATAAACAAATTCTTTCACCTTTCGCAATGTGCAAAAAAAACTGAATTTATGTTATGATTTTAATTAAAAATATCATCGGGAGGAATTAGCGTGAAAGTAGCAAAATTTGGGGGGAGTTCTGTAGCAAATGCAGAACAATTAAGGAAAGTAGGGAATATTATAAAAGCTGATCCTCAAAGAAGATTTATTGTAGTGTCAGCTCCAGGAAAAAGATTCAAATCAGATAGGAAGATAACTGACATGCTGATTGAATTAGGTGAAGTGCATTGTAATAATGGACAAACAGATGAATATGTCTACCCTATCATGCAACGCTTCAATGAAATTGTCGAGGAATTAAATATATCAGGAGAAATTCTTGAAAGTATTTCTCAGTCCATCCAATCTATTTTGCATAGTAAAAATTCAGACCCAGAAAAAATGGATGCATTGAAATCGATAGGTGAAGATAGTTCGGCAAAAATTTTAAGTGCTTACCTTAATCATATTGGTATTTCAGCTAAATATGTAAACCCCCAAGATGCAGGTATCTTAGTAAGTAATGAACCAGGAAATGCAAAAATATTACCTGAAAGTTATGAAAAAATTTACAATCTTAGAGACAGCGAAGAAGTTTTAGTAATACCAGGTTTCTTCGGGTATACGAAAAATGGAAAATTAATAACCTTCTCTCGTGGAGGTTCAGATATAACTGGATCCATTGTAGCTGCAGGAGTCAAAGCGGGTCTTTATGAAAATTTTACTGATGTTGATTCTGTATTTTCCGTCAATCCGGCGTTCGTGAAAGATCCTCAAAAGATCACTACATTAACTTATAAAGAAATGCGTGAGTTAAGCTATGCTGGCTTTTCTGTTTTCCATGATGAAGCATTAATTCCTGCATACAAAGATGAAATACCTGTATGTATAAAAAATACGAATAACCCAGAAGCACCTGGTACATATATTGTTTCTGAAAAGAAACCAAGCGAGAAGTGTGTTGTTGGAATTGCTAGTGATACAGGCTTCTGTAGTATTTATATTAGCAAGTATTTGATGAACAGAGAAATTGGCTTTGGTAGAAAGCTTTTTCATATTCTTGAGGATGAGGGTATCTCTTTTGAACATGCACCTTCAGGTATTGATGATATGTCTATCATTCTTCGTGAAAGTGGGCTGCCAATTGCAAAAGAAAAAAAAATATTACAAAGAATTCAAGCAGACTTACATCCAGATTTAATTTCCATTCATCGAAACTTAGCTATGATTATGATTGTTGGAGAGGGTCTTGTTAGAACCATTGGCCTTGCACAAAAAGCAACAACAGCTATTGCAAGTGCTAATGTAAATATCGAAATGATTAACCAGGGTTCATCTGAGGTATCGATGATGTTCGGTATCAAAGCTGAAGACTTAGATAAAGCTGTAAAGTCACTGTACCATGTCTTTTTTGAATAAAAACACTAACAAAAGAATGGGTCGAAAGCATTTTTAGCGATATAAAACCCGAACTTTAAAGATAAAGTTCGGGTTTTTGGTTTGTGGATTTTGTGGTGACAGATAGTTCATTCATCCCTCGTCAACATGCTTCGCTTTCCGCGAGAATGACCCATAGCCTCCTCAGTTAGCAATTTCTTTCGGACTCGTACTGTCTCTCTGGATAGGAAAGCCTTCAGCAACAATACTTCGCACGTAAAAAACACTCTTCTGCCTAAAGGAGTCTACGGTTATTTTGGACTACCCTAAAGTATGCTTACAATTTATTATAATAAATCGTTCAACTGGCTTTATGCTCAAGTCGTAAGTGATCGGCAACCATCGCAATAAACTCAGAATTGGTAGGTTTTGCCTTTGTAATACTTATGGTATAACCAAATAGAGCGGAAATGGAATCAATATTCCCACGACTCCAAGCCACTTCGATAGCATGGCGAATAGCTCGTTCTACTCGGGATGCTGTTGTATTATATTTTTTTGCAATATCAGGGTATAGTACCTTGGTAATTGAACCTAATAATTCAATATCATTATACACCATCGTTATCGCTTCTCGTAAATACATGTAGCCTTTTATGTGAGCAGGGACACCAATTTCATGAATAATATTGGTAATACTTGCTTCTAAATCCTGTTTTTTCTTCTCTTTACGATTCACTTTTGACACACCAGTAGATATTGCATTATGACCTTGTACTTGCCTGATTTGCTCTGATAAATTATCTAGATCAAATGGCTTTAAAATGAAATAAGATGCTCCTAAGTCTACGGCTTTCTTCATTACCTCTTCCTGTCCAAACGCTGTAAGCATAATAACATGAGGTACTTTTCCAGATGAAGAACGTATCGTATTTAATACAGCAAGACCATCTACATGTGGCATAATAATATCTAACACTAATACATCCGGTTCTAATTCCTCTAGCATTGTTAGACAGTCTCTCCCATTATATGCCGTTCCGATCACCTCAATATCTCCCTGTTCTTCGAAATAATCCTCCATTAATTGAATTAATTCCCGATTGTCGTCGACCAAACATACTGAAATTTTTTCCACAAAAGCTCCTCCTTTTATGTAGTACAAAACTTTTCACTATTTTACATATTCTACACAATTGCTAAATATCCTTTTTTTATTTAAAAAACTTTGGTTTTTTTAATATTTTCTTTAATTTACTCATGTTTTCTCCTTTTTACGATATGATTCGATATTTATAGACACTCATGTCGAAAAATATTTACCTAATTATACCACATTTAATAAAGATTGGACAAAAGTTTTCGGATTATTAGAAATAATATTGCTATATGTTAAGACAAAAAAGAAAAAGACTTGTAATGGAATACTCCATACAAGTCAAGCCTTTAACTAGCTTTATTTGTTTGTTTTTCTTTTTTATAAATATCAATACCCGCATCTTGTAACATCCACTCAAGATGAACACCATAACCAGATGTAGGGTCATTTACGAAAACATGGGTAACAGCACCGATAATTTTTCCGTTTTGAATGATTGGACTTCCGCTCATCCCTTGTACTATTCCCCCAGTTTCATTAAGCAATTCTTCATCTGTAATTTGTATAACCATTCCTTTGGTTGCAGGAAATTTTTGCGGCACGCTACTTACAATTTCAATGTCATACTCTTGGACCTGTTCACCCTCAACAACAGTCAAGATTTTTGCAGGGCCTTCTTTTACTTCATGAGATAAAGCAACAGGCATAGGCTCATCCCACTTTCCATTAGACATTTCATCGTTTAATTTGCCAAATATTCCAAAAGGGCTATTCTTTGTAATCGACCCTATTTTATGATCTTCCGCAGAAAATTTTGCTTGTTTTTCTCCCGGAATTCCGTTATTTCCTTTTTCAATCGACGTTACTGATGAACGAACGATAGAACCATTATAGATCTCAATCGGTTTTTTTGTATCCATATCTGAAATCACATGTCCTAATGCACCGTATTTTTTTGATTTAGGTTCATAAAACGTCATTGTTCCAATACCTGCTGCCGAATCTCGAATATAGAGCCCGATTTTATAGTCGTTTTCCATACTATCTAGCGTAGGCTTTAGCTTTGTTGTTATCGTTTCTTTTCCTCTTTTTAACTTGATATCAAGTGAATTGCTTTCTTCACCTGCTTTTTCTACATATGGTTTAACATCCTTCATCTTTTTTATCTCATTTCCATTTATCTCTAAGATAACGTCCCCTACTTTTATATTTGCATTTTCTCCTGGGGAAGTTTCTCCTTGCTTACCATTAACTAAATGGTGTCCAACAACTAAAACACCCTTTGTGTGTAGCTGTACACCTATGGATTGTCCACCAGGAATAACCTTTAAATCGTCTAAAACATTTACATCAACATTCTTTATTGGTAAACCTGCAAATTCATAAAATGCTTGACTTTTCTCGTAATCATTGGCATAAACTTTATTTGAATTTGTAGTTTGTATTGTTTTTGTTGAGCCTTTTAGGTCGACATTTTCTCCTAGCGTCGGCAACGTAATTGGAGCATTATTATTTAGCGTGATAATCTCGCTAGGGATCGATAAATACTTCTGAATCGGGGCAAAAAAAGGAAATGCAAACACAATAATAAGGAGCACAAAACCTATCCAAAATCGAAATTTTCTTGTCTGTTTCCCGTTCAAATTATTTCACTCTCCTCGTTCCAACCCAAAACCACTTGTGTTTTTCTGTACTCCTAATTTGACCTACTAGCATTTGTTTTAAACTGGTGAAACATAAGTGTGCTACCTAACATTACCTTTGTTTAAGAAGCTTTCGTATGTATATGTAGACTTCTTGCGGAGGGTAACAAAAATACATGTATGATATTACTAACGATGGAATAAAGTAAATACCAATGCATATAAAAAAGCCAGATATTCTATTTTCTGGCTTTATCCTTCATATTATGCTTCTTTTTTGATTTATAATTCACAGCCATTTCCAACATTTCACGTGCATGCTCTACGGCTGTATCTGTAAGTTTGGTTCCCGTAATCATTCTTGCTAATTCATTTATTTGATAATCGATTGATAATTCACTAACCATCGTATGCGTTCGATCGTTCTGTGTCTGCTTTTCAATTAATTTATGCGTATCAGCCATTGCAGCTACTTGTGGGAGATGTGTGATACAAAGCACCTGTGATTCCTTAGAAATATGATGAATTTTCTCTGCTATAGCTTGTGCTACTCTGCCACTCACACCTGTATCTACCTCATCAAATATAACACTCGTAACACCTTGATTTCTAGCGAATATCTTTTTAAGTGCTAACATAATTCGTGACAGTTCGCCACCAGAAGCAACTTTACTTAGTTCTTTTAATGGCTCGCCCGGATTCGTAGAAATCATGAATTTAACCTGATCATATCCTTTTTGATGGAGATTTATTGCATGATATTCATCACTACGGATATATTGATCCATGTTTTCATGTTCGAATGATACAGAAAATGCAGCTTTATCTAAATATAGTCCTTTTAATTCATCATGAATTTCTTTCGTTAAAGCATTCGCTGCCTTTAAACGAAGCGCGTGTAATTCTTCCGCTTCTAAATAAGCATCCTTTGCTTTTTCATTTATTTGTTTTTCTAATTTTGATAAATGGGAATCCTTATTTTTTATTTCTTCCATTTCCTCTTCAATTTTAGCCATGTACTCTAATATTTCATCAACGCTTGAGCCATACTTTTTCTTTAAGCGGTTAATTTCGCTAAGTCGAGCTTCTATTTCATTTAACCGCTCTGGATCATACTGCATAGACTCTAGATAATTCCCTAAATCATGGGTTAGCTCTTCTAAGCCAAAGAAATAATTCCCAATTTCCTCTGCTTTTCCAGCAATAAATGTGTCGTACCTACCATTATCCTGTAAAGCTGTTTGTGCAGTTGTAACCCATTCAAGCCCTTTTTGATCACCATATAGAGCGTTATAGGCTATTTGTAACGCAGCGTAAATGCGTTCATAATTGGCTAAAGAGCTTCTTTCCTCTTCTAACCTTTGATCCTCGTTAGGCTCCAAATCCGCAGATGCCAGTTCCGTCATTTGAAATTCAAGCAAGTCAAGCCGCTGTGCTGTTTCTTGCTCGTTTTCGCTTAGTTTGCGATAACGAGTTTTTAAATTACTTAATTCCTCATATAAGCGAATATACTCTTCTTTAGCTCGTCCTATTTGTGCAGCATTATACTGATCCAATAAATCAATATGATTATCTGGGTCCATTAGTGATTGTGTTTCATGCTGGCTATGAATATCAATTAGCGCTTTTCCAAATTCACGTAGTATTGCCAATGTAACTAGCTTGCTATTTACGCGACAAATACTCTTCCCATTCGCAGTTATCGTACGCCGAAGAACAATTTGCTCATCTTGAATTTCAATACCATACTGTCTTCCGATTTCATAAATAGCATGCGACTTATCATCTATTGTAAACAAACCTTCAATATCAGCTTTTTTCGTTCCATACCTGACAAACTCAACGGAACCTCTTCCACCCGCAAGTAATTGCACTGCATCTATAATAATGGATTTCCCAGCACCTGTCTCTCCGGTTAATACAGTGAGACCATCATGGAAGGTAATTGAAATTTTATTAATTATAGCAAAATCCTGTATAGATAACTCTGTTAGCACGCCATCACTCACCTCATCCCAACTCTACAGCATCTCTATAAAACGTTCTTTAATAATTTCCGAGTCTGCTTCTGTTCTGCAAATGATTAAACATGTATCGTCTCCACAAATTGTCCCCATGATCTCTTCCCAATCCAAATTATCAATTAACACACCAACAGCATGGGCATTTCCAGGCAACGTTTTTAACACAATAAAATGGCTAGCATGTTCAATTTTCACAAATGCATCCATAATTAATCGCTTTAACTTATCTAACGGATTAAATCTTTGATCAGCAGGTAAGCTATACTTGTATTTCCCGTTCGTTGCTGGAACCTTTACTAAGTGCAATTCTTTTATGTCACGTGAAACAGTCGCCTGTGTAATATTATAACCTAAGCGTTTTAAGTGATCGACAAGTTCATCCTGTGTCTCTATTTCATTTTCTGTAATTAATGCACGAATCTTTATATGACGTTGTACCTTACTCATAGGGCGCCCCCATTTCCCATTTCAAGCTCATTTACTTTCTCTCTGCTTTTTGTAGTTCAGCATGTGCCTTTTTAACTACATCTTCTATTTCGACATCCGTAACTGTAATTCCTTTTTTTTCTTTTTGCCAGCCAAAGTGTGCCAGAAATTCTATGTTGCCATCACCGCCAGTAATCGGTGAGTGAGTTATATCAAATAGATCATATGATTCACTCATAGCAAAATCAACAATGGTTGACAATACAGACTGATGTACATTTTCATCTCGAACAATACCTTTTTTTCCTACTTGTTCTTTCCCAGCTTCAAATTGAGGTTTAATTAAAGCAACAATATCACTGTTTTCAGTAAGTAATCGTTTTAAGACTGGTAAAATAAGCTTTAAGGATATGAATGAAACATCAATTGTAGCAAAATTTGGTTTACCCTGTGTTAACATTTCAGGGGTGACATATCGAAAGTTTGTACGTTCCATAACTACTACACGATCATCATTTCGTAACTTCCAATCGAGCTGATTATAACCAACATCAATGGCATAACATAGTTGTGCCCCATTTTGCAAAGCACAATCAGTAAATCCTCCGGTTGATGAACCAACATCCACCATAATTTTATTTTCAGTAGAGATATCAAATGTTTGCAATGCTTTTTCTAGCTTCAGTCCTCCCCTACCAACGTACGGTAGTAATTTACCCTTAACGGTTAACGGAGTTTCTTCATCAATCTTCATTCCTGGCTTGTCCAATCGTTCATGTTCATTAAATACAAGGCCAGCCATGATCATACGTTTTGCTCGTTCTCTCGATTCCACTAAGTTTTTTTCTACTAATAATACATCTAATCGTTTTTTTTTACTCATTAGTCGTTTCCTTTATTACTAATTTTTGGGTAGTATTCTTATTTTTAATTTATTTTCTATAACAGATATTACTTTTCCAGCGAAGAAAATAATCGAGGTTGAGGCATTTATCGCAAAAAATTTGCCTAGCGCCTTACCTCCAACAGTAATAGCAGCAACTACACTTGTCAGTAGAACAGAAATCGTTATTTGAACGGTCGATCCTTCTCCATGACCTAATAAATTTGCCATTTGTAATACAACAATGGCTGAAGCTGTTCCACTCACTATACCTGAAATATCTCCTATCACATCATTACAAAAGCTAGCAAACCTATCAGCATTTCGGATAATGATAACCGCTTCTTTAGCGCCTGTTACTTTTTCTGCGGCCATTGCATGAAACGGTGCCTCATCAGCAGCTGTAGAAGCAATACCTAACATATCAAATACAACGCCGACAAATACTATCATAAATACAAGAAGTAAACCAATTATCCAAATAACTCCACTCAATATAGATGACGAGATAATTGAAAAAATAGCCGCTAACACAAAAGTGATAACGGCAATAGTTAGACTAAATTTAATCGATCGTTTTACGTGTGATTTCATTTCATACCTCTATTATATAAGATATTCATTCTTTTTATGTAAGAGAAGGAATGGTCATGTAAAAGGTAAAAACTGTGGCTTAGGTCCAGTAGGTTTTCCCAGTTGATTACCCCGTGTTGCCACGAAAGGCGGTTCCCCTTTAAAATCAACTTAGCTTCGTCGCCAAAAGCTAGACTGGATTACCACTTAGTCCACACTATAATCCCTTTTATATGTCATACGAACAGTCTAGGAGATTTCCTCAACAGTTCTTAACCGCTCCCTAGCCTCTTTTGCAGTGCTGATTTCATAGAGATGAAAATAAGCAAACTAGTGGCCATCTAATTTGTTATTTTAAGACTCTAATCCCCTCAGGCACCACTCAAGGCAGGCTACGCTGCATATTAGGTGTCCCTTACCATATCTGCAGGTTCATACCCCATTCCATAATGATAACTAGGCTTAGCTATCACTACAGAGATGGGCCTCCGCGGTAATCGGGTCAACGCCCACATGCCTTTGTGGATCGCCCGAAAACCTTAACTCCCAGCATAGACCCAAGGCTGGGCGCCTCAAGCCTACACAAGGAACTTCATCGATGTGCCCTTTGGCGGATTTTTAGGCCCGCCTTCAGGTACGGAGAACTGACTAGAATACTGCACCATTCCTTTGTTAGTTTAATTATAGCATATTTAAAAGGAAAGTTCTATTTCTGATTTTAATGGTCTCGTTGACTAAAATACTCCGTTAAATCCATTAACACCGATTCTTGTGCATTAGCTTTTTGTAATGCCGCTTTAGCCTTATCTACATACCACGTTTTCTTTTCGATAGCACCTTCAAGCCCTAGCAATTTTGGATAGGTACTTTTCTGATTTGATTCATCACTACCAACAGGTTTACCAAGCTTTGCTTCATCTCCCATTATATCTAGAATATCATCCTGAACTTGAAAAATTAATCCCAAATAATAAGAGAATTCTTTTAGATGCATGAGCTCTGTCCTTGATGCTCCTCCAAGAAATGCCCCAGCATAGACCGCAAACCGTAATAGTTCACCTGTTTTATGTGCATGAATTTGTTCAAGCTCCTCTAGGGTTACCGGTTGATTCTCTGCTTGCATATCTAAAATTTGCCCAGCTACCATACCTTTAGGCCCACTTGCTTCTGTTAATACCTGGAGTATTTCTACCTTTTGATCAGCAGTCAATTGAGAATCATTAGCTATTAGTTCGAAGCTGTATGTAAGCAATGCATCACCAGCTAAAATTGCTGTTGCCTCATCAAAAGCTTTATGATTTGTCAACATTCCTCGTCGATAGTCATCATCATCCATCGCGGGTAGATCGTCATGAATGAGTGAATAAGTGTGGATCATCTCTAAAGCTGCCGCAGTTGTCAGTGTAATAGCCGTTTTCTTTCCATAAACCTCATAGCTTGCTAATAATAAAATTGGTCTTAATCGTTTTCCGCCAGCTTTAACAGAATAAATCATTGATTGTTTTAACGTTTCAGGAATTTGGATGGTATCCAATTTTTCCAGAAGGGTTTTATCAATCAATTGTCTGTATTCCTGTAAATAATCTTTCATATTACGCAACACTGTCATTCTTCCTCCTGGATATGAAAAGGTTCAAGTTCCCCTTGCTCATTCATAATCTTTGTCATCTTTTCTTCTACGTGGATTAGCTTATCATTACATAGTTTAGATAGCTTCATTCCATCTTGATAGTAATCAATCGCTTTTTCTAAAGGTACGTCCCCTGTTTCCAGCTTTTCTACTATTTTCTCCAGCTGTGCCATTGCTTCCTCAAAGGAAAGTTCATTGTCCGACATTTTTATTATTCCTCCTCTACCCTTACAACATCACAAGTAATATCTCCATCCATCATCTTTACAGTAACTCGATCAGCTTTCTTTACCTGACTTACTGATTTAATAATAGTTCCATCTTCAGAATAAGAAATGGAAAAACCTCTTTTCATAATTTCTAAAGGATTTAGTAAACTTAACTTATCCAGATTATTTGCTAATCTTTCTGATTTTTGTGTGATAGTCTGTTGCATTATGTTTTGCTGTTGCTTCATTAGTTGTTTTAATTGCTGTTTGGATCTCTCCAACTGCTTGACTGGCTGTTGATAAATAAAACGTATATACAAATGCTGGTAGTTCTGATGACCCTCTCCTAAATGATTAGTCATTGATTTATTCAATTGATCCGTTCTTGTATCCAATTCCTGTTCTTTTTGTTTGAGCAATTGCACTGGATATCGAAAAGCATATGACTGTCGAAGTCTACTTAGATGTTGCTTATGTTGCTTTAACTGCTGATTTAAGTCTTTGATGAGCATTCGCTTTAATGTGGAAACCTTATCCTTTAATTCTTGTCTTGACGGAACCGCTAACTCTGCAGCACCTGTAGGAGTGGGAGCTCGCAGATCTGCAACAAAGTCACTAATCGTTACATCTGTTTCATGACCGACTGCCGAAATAATTGGAATTGTAGAGTTAAAAATCGCTTTAGCCACTATCTCCTCGTTAAAACTCCATAGTTCTTCAATGGATCCCCCACCTCTACCAATGATTAGTACATCGAATAGAGATTTTGTGTTAGCTACCTCTATAGCTTGACTAATGGACACTGGAGATTCCGTACCTTGGACAAGAACTGGTAAAACAGTAACTTCAGCGATTGGAAATCGCCGTTTAATGGTAGTAATAATATCTCGAACCGCTGCTCCTGTAGGCGAAGTAATAACACCAATATGAGTAGGTATCTCAGGTATTGGTTTCTTGTGGTGTTCATTAAAATATCCTTGTTTCTGTAGCTTTTCCTTTAGCTGCTCAAACGCTACGTATAAAGCTCCGATCCCATCAGGTTCCATTTGCTGAATATATAACTGATACTGTCCGTAGGCTTCAAACACACTAATTTCGCCTTTAATTAAAACGTTCATTCCATTTTCTGGAGTGAATTTCAACCTTCGATTATTCCCAGCAAACATAACAGCTTGTATTCTCGATTGATCATCCTTGATGGTTAAATACATATGTCCTCTTGAATGATGCTTAAAATTAGAAATTTCCCCGCGCAGCCAAACATCACTTAAATGCGGATCAGTGTCTATTTTTCGCTTTATATACTTTGTAAGCGCAGTAACTGTTAAATACTTATCATTCACAATTTCTCTAATCCTTCAGCTGCTTTTATTGTATTTTTTAAAAGCATTGTAATTGTCATTGGACCTACACCTCTGGGAACAGGAGTGATGAATGCCGCTTTTTCTTTTGCGCTTTCGAAATCTACATCTCCAGTTAATGAGCCATCCTCCAACCGATTTATACCGACATCGATGACCGTCGCACCTTCCTTTATATCGTTTGCATGAATAGCATTTGGCCTTCCAACAGCAACAATCAAGATATCCGCTTGTTTTGTAAACTGCTGTAAATCCTTCGTTCGAGAATGACAATATGTAACAGTAGCATTTTCATTTAATAATAACTGACCGACAGGCTTACCAACAATATTACTTCTTCCAATAATAACAGCATGTTTTCCTTCCATTGGAATATGTTTTGATTGGAGCATTGTCACTATTCCAAATGGAGTGCAAGGTAAAAATGTATTCATACCAGCCATCATTCTTCCAATACTTATAGGATGAAATCCATCTACGTCTTTATTAGGGTGTATTGTCTCAATAATTTGTTGTTCACGGATATGAGTGGGAAGTGGTAGCTGAACAAGGATACCATGTACCGCCGAATCTTGATTGAGCCTTTCAATCAGTGCTAGTAATTCTTCCTCAGTAATAGAAGTTGGCAACTCAATTAAATCCGAGGATATCCCTGTTTCCCTACAAGCTTTTTCTTTTCCGTTAACATATGATTTAGAAGCTGGATTATCACCAACTAATACAACGGTTAAATGTGGATATATTCCTTGCTTTTTTAGCTCTTCTACCTCTACTTTCATTTCATTTCGGAGTTCATCGGCTAACGCTTTTCCATTGATTATTTCTGCAGTCATTCACGACATCCCCTTCGTTTATTGAACAAATTTTGATAGAACACCATTTATAAATTTTCCTGAGTTATCATCTCCATATGTATTTCCTAGCTCAATTGCTTCGTTAATGGAAACATTATCAGGTATGTCCTCTACATAGCTGATTTCAAAGATAGCAATACGTAATATTGTTTTTTCAACAGACGCTATTCGATCTATCGACCAATTTTCTAGCTTCTCTGAAAGCATTTTATCAATTTCTTCCTTATTTCTTGCCACACCTTCTACGAGCATGGTTAAAAAGGCATCTTTCGTCTCATTTTCAAGAAAGTGCTCCATAGCCTCGGCTGGTTTATTGTCATTTACATCTAACTGAAACAATATTTGAAATGCCTTTTCTCTTGCTGTATGTCTGTTCATTGCTTATAGCTCCTTTTAACATATCTCTTACAAATCATAACATGATTATATCACCAATGCTAGAATCAACATTAAGACTGAATACCATGCTAATTATCAAAAAAAAGAGGTCAAAAAAGGATCTAATATTCCTTTTGACCTCTCTTCTTATTCATCTACATCGTCTGTTCCTTCCATTTGTATCCCTACAACATGAACGTTAATTTCATCAATTTCTAAAGCTGTCATATTTTTCAGCGTCTGTCTAATATTCGTTTGTAGCATTTGTGCAACCTGGGGGATAGATACACCAAAGTTTAAAATAACAAATAAGTCGATTAAAATTCCATTATCTGTTAATTCCACCTTTACCCCTTTACTATGCGCTTTCTTACCAAATCTTTCAGCCACTCCAGAGGCAAAATTACCACGCATCGCGTATAAACCATCTACTTCAGTAGCCGCTATACCTGCAATAACTTCAATAACTTCGGGAGCAATTTCTACTTTTCCTAAACGATCATCACTCACATTTAGTAATGGTTGTTCACTCATTTGCTCACTCCTTTTAGTCTATGTTTATTCCGTTTTGTCTTGTACTATTGGATTTTCTTCTAAGAACTTTGTATTAAAGTCCCCGTTGATGAATACTTCATGATCCATAATTAAACGATGAAATGGAATAGTCGTATAAACACCTTCCACAACAAATTCATCTAGCGCCCGTTTCATTCGTTTAACTGCTTCCTCTCTTGTTTTTCCATAGGTAATTAATTTCGCAACCATAGAATCATAATACGGAGGAATTCGATAATCAGAGTATACAGCAGAGTCTACTCTCACTCCTAATCCACCTGGAGGTAAATACATTTCAATAGTTCCTGCTGACGGCATAAAGTTTTTAAATGGATTTTCTGCATTAATTCGACATTCAATTGCCCAGCCTTCTAGTGTTACATCGGATTGCTTTATGGATAGCTCTTCATTATTAGCGACTTTAATCTGCTCTTTTATTAAATCAACTCCAGTGACCATTTCGGTAACCGGATGCTCTACTTGAATACGTGTATTCATTTCCATAAAATAAAAGGCATTACTTGTCCGATCAAAAATGTATTCAATAGTTCCCGCACCTTCATAACCTACAGCACGTGCAGCTTTCACAGAAGCTTCTCCCATCTTCTTCCTTATTTCAGGTGTTAACGCAGGAGAAGGTGATTCTTCAACTAACTTTTGCAATCTTCGTTGGATTGTACAATCTCTCTCTCCTAAATGAATAACATTTCCGTGTCTATCTGCTAGTACTTGTATTTCCACATGGCGAAAGTCTTCAATATATTTCTCAATGTATACACCAGCATTACCGAAAGAAGTTTCTGCCTCTTTCTGTGTAACCTCAATACCTTTTAGTAATTCCTCTTCCGATCTTGCTACTCGAATACCTTTACCACCACCACCAGCAGTGGCTTTAATAATGACGGGATAGCCAATTTCATTGGCAACCACTTTTGCTTCTTCTTCATTTTCAATAATACCATTAGAACCAGGTACAATTGGAACGTTTGCTTCGTCCATTGTTTTTCTAGCTACGTCCTTAATACCCATCTTTTGTATTGCTTCGGGAGTTGGTCCTACAAACGTAATATTGCATGCTCGGCAGATCTCAGCAAAGTCTGCATTTTCAGCTAAGAAACCATATCCAGGGTGGATAGCATCCACTTCTGTTAATATCGCAACACTCATTATATTGGTGAAATTAAGATAGCTGTCTTTACTTTGCTTCGGTCCGATGCAATATGCTTCATCTGCTAATTGAACATGTAGTGCTTCACTATCTGCTTCGGAATAAACCGCTACCGTTTCAATATCTAATTCTTTGCAGGCTCGAATAATCCGGACCGCTATTTCTCCTCTGTTAGCAATTAACAGTTTTTTAATCACTCTTTACATCCCCTTACTTAGTGTTTACACGGAATAATGGCTGACCATACTCAACTAGCTCACCATTTTCAACCAATATTTCAACGATTTCTCCTGAAACTTCTGCTTCGATTTCATTAAATAATTTCATGGCTTCAACAATACAAACAACCGTTGACTCATCTACTTTACTTCCTTTTGATACAAACGCATCTTTTTCAGGAGATGGGGCAGTGTAAAAAGTACCCACCATCGGAGATACAATTTCATGATCATAAGCTACAGCTTGACTTTGTTCTGATGTAACTTCGTTTTCAACTGGTTCATTCTTAATATTTGCCTTTACATCTGATTGTTGTACGTTCTCTACCTTAGTAGTCGGCTGTATTTGATTATCCTGAACGGATACAGGATTTTTTTGACTAGATTTTTTCAAAGAAACCGTCGTACCGTTCGTTTCATACGTAAATTCTTCTATTGATGATTGATCAATTAACTTTATAATTTCTTGTATTTCTTGTACGTTTAACATTACTGCTGGCACCCTTTCGTCTTCAAGCTTATTATTAGGTACTAATAACTCCTCTTAATATTTTACGACAAGTCCAATATAAACTTCAAGGTTTAACCTTAAAAGACAGATGTAAAAATGACCTTCCGATATCTTCTCTATTATAGCAATACTCAATAATTAAAGCGAATACAAGGGTGCTTCGTCCATGACAAAAGCAAAGAATCCGAGCAATGGTTTATTGCCCGGATCTCTTCGTTTACTTACTCTTGATCTTCTTTACTTTCCTTATTCTCATCTGCATTTTCTTCAGTTGCTTGGCTATTCTCAGACGGAACAAATGATACATCTACGTCTTCATAGCCTATTTCATCTCGAACCATTTGCATAATAGAAACTGCTTGTGATTTAGGCAACTTTTCCTCAACCTTCAATTGAACGACAACTTTCTCATCGTCTTCCATCGTTCTTACTAAGACATCCTCATAGTTAGCGGAAGCTAAAATACTATCCTCTAAAATTTTTTCTTTTGAAGACAAATTTTCTAATACATCAATTTCTTCAAGAGCCTGTTCCTTTTCTGTAGGCGTAGATGAGCTGGAAGCTACAATATCTGTTAACCGCTCTTTCTGTGCACTTCGATTATCTTCTAATTCCATTCGTAGTGAAGTGAAAAGTTGATCTTCTCCCAAATTCGATATTTCATCTACTTTGGCATCCCCTTCCGTTTCATTAGAATCTGTTGGAACAGCTTCCTCATCATTGTCTTGTCCATTATTGACATATGCTATATCCTCGCTGTCTGGTGATGTCATATAATACACACTTAATACAATCATCAGACTTAACATCGTAAGTAACCAAACTGTTTGTTTTTTTAACATAAAATAATTCCTCCTTTAATTCTTTGGCATTACGGATACTCTGTGTGTCGGTACATCAAGTACTCTAGAAACTGCCTCTACAATCCATTTTTTAACGCTTGCATGGTCAGCACCCTTAGCTACAACAAAAACACCACGTACTTCTGGTTTTTTTGTTTGTATTAGTAACGGAACTTCTTTTTCACCTTGCCTTACCAGTACAGTTTGTGCCTCTTCGGTCGAGTCTTCTACTTCTCTTGTACCGCCATTTTTATCAGATTCCTTTGTTGTTTGTTGCCCTTTCACGAGGTTTTTCTCATAGACTTTAATATTCGTAGATTCTAAATTAACCATGACCTCTGCTTCCGATACGCCTTTTATTTTGTTTAACAGCTCCTGTAGGTCCTTTGTATAAATCGTTTCCAGTTCTTCCATGTCAGAGGTAGTAGCTGATTTGTTTGAAGCAGTTTCTTTGGCAGGTTGTTCCATTGGTTGTTCTATTTGCTGTTCCAATTGCTGTTCCTCAGCCGTTTCTGGTGAAGAAGAAAATATATTTCCAACGATGAGCAACAAGATACCTGCTAAAGCTAAAATAATAATGTATCCCAATTTTTTTGGTGGGTGCTTTTTTGTGCCGTCTGATTTTTGGAATAATTTTTCTATTTTTTCTTTCAAGGTGCCCCTCCCTCCCATTGCAACGTTACTTTTTTGTTATCGAGCTCCCATACCTCTCTTAACAATGCTTGTATTTGTTCCAACTGCTCATCTTCGTTTGTGTTATCAGGGTTGTCCGTATCAATTACAACATCATCAACTATACTCACTGCTCCCTCCCCATCTTTTGATTCTCTTAGATAAACAATGACTTCATCCAAGTTTTTGAAGGTCATCTCCTGTTGGTTACCAAATTGGAACTTAATATCCGTTATCTCTACTTGATATTCTTCCTGAAGTGGTTGTTCAGCATATTCTTTTAATTGGACAGCCATTTGTTCTAAAATATATGCATCTTGTGCGTCTTCTATTTCATTTTTTTGTGATTCAATTAAATTTTCCATTGATTTTCCTTCCGTAGTTTCCTGTTCAAACTGTGCTACAGAGGCTTCTAACGCCTGATTAATATCAATCTGAAATATATAAAAAATTGGTTTTAATAAAATTAAAATTAAGATTAAACCAACTACTAATTTAATATATTTTTTCATGGAATTAGAGGGAACTAGTAAATCAATAATAGCCGCTAAGAGTAAAAACAAAATTATTTGTGTTACCCATTGGATTAATACCTGCATGTTCGTCCCCCTATCGTAAAAGCAATGTCAAATTACTTGCTACCACAATAATTACAATTGCTAGAAAAAACATAAATGATACAGCTAGCAAACACGCTAAGATAAATACAATGTATTTACTTATTGTGTTTAAGGTAGTGATGACTGGTCCATCTCCAATTGGTTGTAATACTGCTGCAGCTATCTTATATATAATCGCAATTGCAAAAATTTTTAAGGCAGGGAATAGTGCAATAAATAATATAATTAAAACACCTACGATGCCAATCGCATTTTTTAATAGTAAGGACGCACTTAATATCGTATCTGCAGCATCTGTGAAGGTACGTCCTACTACAGGTATAAAATTTCCTGTAATAAACTTCGCTGTTTTCATAGCGACACCATCTTGTATAGCACTGGCCGCTCCTTGTACAGACATGACACTTAAAAAGATGGTTAAAAAGATACCAAGTGCACCTAAACTTACCGTTTTGAATAAGTTTGCCAAATGGGTAACCTTATAATTTTCATTCAGACTGCTTACAATAATTAATAGTGCTGATAGAAATAATAAAGGCAATATAAATGTTGAAATTAATAATCCGCATGCGTGAATTAAAAAGATAATAATTGGATGAAAAAATGATACGGCAACCACATTTCCAAAAGTTGCCATCAAACCTAAAACTAGTGGTAAAAGTGCAATCATAAAGCTACTCATTGTATCAATAGCATCTTTTGCATAAGATACTGCGGAATAAAAGCTATTTAACGCTAAAAAAATTAACACGATATAGACGACAAAATACGCTATTTTACTCACCGTACTCTTTTCAAATGCATTATGCATGGTTTGCAACATGATAGAAAAGAGTGTAAGCATGAATAGAGAACCGAGTAATTTACCATTAAGTAGCAATTCATGAAAGAGAAATTCTACGAGTCCTATTAATGTATTTTTTAGCGAAAACGAACCCTGGTCTTTAATAAATTCGTAAACACTAGTTTTCTCTAATTCAGGAAGATAACCACCGTAATCTTGTACTAGTTCCCCCCAATATTTCTGTACGCCTTCCAATGAGATGTCATCTAGCATTCCGTCTTGAACATCATGAATATTCGGATTCGCTGAAATAGTAGCTTGTCCCAGAAAGAAAAAGAACAAAGCAAATAGAAGGATACGGAATTTTTTATGATGTTTCATCCACCATGAATACTCCTTTCTGGGTTATGTTAGGTTGCTGGTAAAAAGCGTAATATAGCCTCAATTACAGCTGTAATTATTGGAACAGCAAGCAATAGAATAAATATTTTACCTGCAAGTTCAATTTTGGAAGCGACAGATTCGAGTCCGGCATCTTTGGTGATACTTGCACCAAGCTCAGCAATATAAGCTATCCCGATAATTTTCAAAATTGTTTCTAAATACATTCCATCCACTTGAGCTTTCGTACCTAGTGTTTGAATTAATTGAAAGATAGAACCGATTTGTTGAATAATGGATAAAAAAATGATGACACCAGTGATGACAATTACAAAGAATGCAAATGTTCGATTAATATCCTTTAAAATAATATAGAGAATACTAGCTACTATGCCCAATGTTACAATTTGTAAAATATCCATATGATGTTACCCTTGGTAAAGAAATACGGATTTGATCTGCTGAAAAAGATCAGACAAACCGTTTATTACTAAAACTAGTACGATAATGAAACCAATTAGCGTTGCAAATTGAGCAATTTCCTCTTTTCCCATTTGTTTCAATATCGTATGGATTAGGGCTACAATTATCCCTATTCCCGCTATTTGAAATAAGATAGAAGCATCTGTAAACATCGGGTTAACTCCTTTCAACTATAGAAGCAGTAATACAACAAATATGCCACATAATACACCTAGGCTTTTAGTCATTTTTCCGTATTTTTGATAGTAATCCCTTGCATTTTCTAGCTCGCGATCTAAATGATTAGCTGCTAGCTGAATATGCTTTTGCTGTTGAAGAAAATCATGCTGACCTAATGTTTGGCCAAATTGTAATAATATTTCTTTTTCGTTATTTCCTAGACTGGAAATGTCCATTAAATCGTCTAAGGATTTCTGCCAAACAACATAAAAATCCTTACTATCTTTATTCATATTTTTATACAATTGGTCAAAAAACGAATGAATTGGAAAAGGTGTTTGTTTTTTTATGGATTCAAACGCATCTTGTAAAGGTAATTGACTGTACATCATTTCTGCCTCTAATATTTGTAGTGCATTTTTAACTTGTCTTATATGCTTTGGCCGATTTGCTAGTCGATTACTCCATTCAAATCCAATCCAAGTAGTTGTTCCTATAAATAGAAGTGCCCCTATCCATTGCATAATTACCCTCCCATTTTCTTTCTTAATATGCTATTTCCATAAGCATCATATATATGCTGAAAACTTCCTGGAGAGGGGGTACGGTCCAGCAAGATAATTCTTTGAAATATTTCTTGCTGTAAAAGCGCTTGAATAGAAGGACGACGGTTTAATTCGTCAAGTGTTTGTCCATGAATACTACATATCACTACTACCCCTGCATTAATTGCTTCTAGTAAAGCATCCACATCCCTCTTACCGCCAATTTCATCAACAACTAGTATTTGTGGTGACATCGAACGTATCATCATCATCATACCCTCTGCTTTTGGGCATGCGTCCATCACATCAGTTCGTGGTCCTATATTATGTTGCGGCACTCCTTTAATCGAAGCGGCTATTTCTGAACGCTCATCTACAACACCTACTTTTTGTGGAGGAATATGCGTCCAGCCTGACGAGATAATGCGTGTAATATCACGAATAAGTGTTGTCTTTCCAGTTTGTGGAGCTCCAACAATAAGTGTATTTAAGTAACCTTGTTGATAGAGGTATGGGACTACCTCTGAAGCTGCACCTATCTTTTCTTTGGCAATTCTGATATTTAAAAAGGTGATATACTGAATTGCTTTAACCGAGCCATTTATTGTATTAACTCTGCCTGCTAATCCAACCCGATGTCCACCTTCTATCGTCATATAACCTTCTCTTAGTTCATCTTCCATTCGATATAAAGAAAATTCACTTAGTTGATTAATCATGTGAACAAAATCACCTTTAGTTGGAATTGGATGATAGACTGTTTTATGCGTTGCATGAAATATAAGCTCTACAGGTTTATTCAGCCGTAAGCGAATTTCTTCTAATTCATCCCACCTTCTCCCAACTTTTCTACTGACTTCATTTCTTATTTGTTCCGGGAATAAACGCAATACTTCCTCCATCATCTTCCCTCACTTTTCTATATTGCTTACTAGTAAATGTATGCGCTATTGGACAAATTATGACCTATTTAAAAGTAGTTCAATAAGGGTTAAGGTAGTAGGTTCTAGTAAAACTATTAAGCATTCCGCTACGTCGATCTTTTTAACTTTAATAGTTGTATCTATTGAGGACAAACAAATCTTAACTTTTTCATTCAAGAACAAAAAGGCAAGCGCCCGATTAGAAACGTAGCGACTGGAGCGAGTCAACGGAGATAAAGGAAACACGGTGAGCTTGCAAGCCAACGATGACTTAGATGAGGACGATTTATGAATTAGCCTCGTTTCTAGGTGCTGGCTCAACACGTCCATAATTATACACATGGGCAAATTGTATAGTTTCCTAAACTATTATAAAAAACTGAGCAAAATTCGCTCAGTCCTTATCACTAAATGCTCAGATTTACGCTTCCTCTAGCTAGCTATTATGGAATAATAGCTACTGCTTGACCACCACTCCGGCTGCCCACTTCCCTTTCCGTGGGGTTTGTCCTTCAGCTAACTTTTTTGAGCAAAACCCGCTCAAAAAAGTGGATCTTCAGGTCAAACATTTCCCACAGGAGTTGAAGTGGCCGGCCTTCGCTATTATCAGGCTCTACAACGCTAGCATGAAGTAACACAGCTGCTTTTATACTCACGGATAACGATTTTCACTTTAGCCATTGTAAAAAAAGTCAACCTATTACTTATGACAAGAATTGTTGCACCTTCTCATAGCGGAGACTAATTACATAGACTCCTGCGGGATTAGCGCGAGCCGAAAATCCACTTTGCAACGTGTTCTTCTTTGCAAAGTTAGTTGAGGCCGTGCCCGCGGAAAGCGAAGTAATTAGTCGGAGCATTGCCAATATACATCAAACATTTCAAAATAACTACTTGGTTTAACGCAGTCATTGCACTGATTTTATACTTTCTTAACTTATAAGAAAGGCCTAAAGACCTTTTTATCCCGCATATAGCCTATAACTGGCAGTAAGAGAGGCTGAGACAAAAGTAATGAAGAAACAATCAAAAACGAATGAAAATTATTTCAAATTAATTATCATTCGTTCTTTGATAAAATAATTAATATAGCACCTAAAATATACGAGACTCCTTGAAAAAGAACGCTTTTTCTGCTACGATGTATCCCTGCTGAAGCCTTCCTTATCCAGCGAAAACAGCACGAGTCCGAAGATCCACGTGTTTTTCTTTACCAAAGTAGCTGAGGCCGTACCCGTGGGAGTCTATGTCCTTTGACCGCGCTTCGTATCAACATTTATTTTTGTTTCACGGCTTTTGAGTTAACTATTTTAGGTTCGTCCCTAACCCTTTCTGCAATCAATTAACAATATGTTAGACTTATAACATAAGGAACACTTTAGCTATTAAAACGACTATTGATTTTCCCCAAGTCCTCTCTCCATTTTAATAACTTTTGCTTTTCATTTTCTGTAATTTCTTTATCTAATAGTAGCGCATTCACTAATTGATCAAAGCCCGTAATGGTATGGTGGGAAAAACCCGCTTCAGTAAAAGCTGTTTCTGCAGTAGCTAATCCATAGGTGAAAATAGCAAATACAGAACAAACCTTTCCACCATTTTTTTCAATTGCTTGCGCAGCTTCAATCGAAGAACCACCAGTGGAAATGAGGTCCTCAATAACAAGCACCTGTTTACCAGACTCTAATTCGCCTTCAATCTGATTACCTTTTCCATGACCTTTTGGTTTTGATCGAACATAGATCATCGGTAGGTTTAATTCATCTGCTAACCAAGCTGCATGTGGTATTCCAGCAGTAGCACATCCAGCAATCATATCAGGCTTTATTTGCAAATCATTCATTCGTTTAATAAAGGATGTGGTAATCTGTTTGCGTACTTCAGGATAAGACATGGTTAGACGATTATCACAGTAAATTGGCGACTGTATACCAGAAGTCCAAGTAAAATACCCATCTGTTTTTATTTGTACAGCTTTGATTCTTAGTAATTCACGTACGATGTGGTCATGCTCCTGCATTTTTCCACTCCTCTTTTAATTGTTTATATGCTTTATTTGGATTATCTGCTTTTGTAATGGTTCTACCCACAACAATAAAGTCTGACCCGTTACCTCTGGCGAAAGAAGGTGTTGCAATTCGTTTTTGATCATTATTATCGGTATTAGTGAGCCTAATTCCTGGAGTTACGGTTAGAAACGAAGTCCCGCATTGTTCCTTCACAGCCTTCGCCTCAAGTACAGAACAGACAACTCCGTCAGCCCCAAACTGTTTAGCAAACGTTGCAAAATGAAGGACATTTGCTTCTACATCACCTGAAAGTAGCATTTCCTGATTCATTATCGATTGATCCATCGAGGTTAGAATGGTTACTGCGAGCAATTTCGTTTGGAAATTTGGATTGCCATTTATAAGCCCTTCCTTGGCCAGTTTGATCATCTCACTGCCTCCAAGGGCATGAACATTTACCATATCTATTTCCAGCTTAGCAATATTTTCCATAGCACGCATCACCGTTGTTGGAATGTCATGAAGCTTTAGATCAAGAAAGATAGCATGTCCATTTTCTTTTAATCGTTCGATAAGGATGGGCCCTTCTTTATAAAATAACTCCATACCAACCTTTACTGGTACACCATGTAAATCATTTTGTTCAAGAAACGTTTTCGTTTGTTCCCAATTGGGAAAATCCAATGCAAGATATATTGGTGTCTTCATGAACATATCCCCTTTCCAATTGCATCATTTACGGAATTAAAACCATACGCAGCTAATGTTTTTGGTAGTTGTTCGATAATTTCTATACAGACATAAGGGTTTTGAAAATTTGCCGTACCTACAGCCACCGCACTAGCTCCCGCTAATAAAAACTCAAGAGCATCTTCCGCGTTTACTACTCCTCCCATCCCAATTATTGGAATATTGACTTGCTTTTTTACTTCATAAATCATTCGTATCGCTACTGGTTTAATTGCTGGTCCAGATAACCCTCCCGTTTTATTTGCCAGTAAAGGACGTTTTGCAGATAAATGCATTTGCATTCCAGTAAGTGTATTTATCATCGATAACCCATCGGCTCCAGCTAATTCTACTGCTTTTGCCATTGTCCCAATATCTGATACATTTGGTGAGAGTTTAACATAGACAGGTAGATTACTTGCCTTTTTAACACGTTCTGTTACCTTTGCTGCCATCTTTGGATCTGTTCCAAACTGGATCCCGCCCTCCTTAACATTTGGGCAGGAAATATTCAGTTCTAAGGCAGTAACGTCACCTGCTTCATTAAATGCTTTTGCTACTTCTACGTATTCTTCTAACGTACTACCAGCAATATTTGCGATGATTGGTGTGGAGAAGCTTGCTAAAAAAGGCACTTCATTTTCTATAATGCTACTAACACCAGGGTTCTGTAATCCAATGGCATTCAACATCCCAGCTGCTGTTTCGGCGACTCGTGGAGTTGGGTTCCCAAATCTAGGTTCCATTGTGGCAGCTTTCATAACGATGGCACCTAATTTGTTCAAGTCATAAAATTGACTATATTCTCTACCAAACCCAAAGCATCCCGAAGCAGGCATAATTGGATTTTTTAATGATAAACCAGGTAATTCAATCGCCAAGCTCATACTAGTTGCACCTCCTGTGCAGGAAATACAGGACCATCTTTGCAAATCTTTTTATAGCCTCCGCAATCATCTGTAGGAATGACACAAGCAAAGCAAGCGCCTACTCCACAGCCCATTCTCTCTTCCAAAGAGATATACCCATGTTTTCCTGCCATTTGAGCGGTAATAGCCTGTAACATCGGTAATGGTCCACATGAGTAATAACAATCAATACTACTTACATCGTCTAATACGTTGGTTACGAATCCTTTTCTACCATAACTGCCATCATTAGTTACAATAATTGTCCGACCGAGTTCAGCAAATTTTTCTTCATAGAACACACTCTCTTTGGTTTGGAAGCCTAATACAGAGACAATATTCACCTGTTGCTCTTTTAATTTTCGTGCCAAATAGTAGAGTGGAGGTACACCGATACCGCCTCCTATAATAAGAATTGTTGAATTAGCTTTAGGTTCAAGCGGAAAACCATTTCCGCTTGGACCAAGTACATCGATGGAATTTCCAATGGGATAGGAAGCTAATTCTTTCGTACCACTACCAACAACTTTAAAAAGAATCGTGACTGTTTCCGCATGTTCATCAACCTGAGATATAGATATTGGGCGTCTTAGCATATGCCCTTTCAACTGTAGGTGCAAAAATTGTCCAGGCACTGCTGTATTGCTTATATATTTGTTCTCAAGCACCATTTCGATGGTATCTTGCGCTATGGGGCTTTTCTTTAAAATAACCATGTTCTCTTTACGCATCATAAGATGACAACCTCTTTTTGCTGCATCGGTTTAGCTTGAAATGTCATAGATTCTATTACATTAAGGATTGCATTTGCAGTATCTAAATTTGTTAAACAAGCAATACCATGTTCCACAGATTCTCTACGAATTCTAAATCCATCTGAACGTGGCTGCTGTCCTGAAGTTAACGTATTGATTACATATTGTACTTCCCCATTTTCAATAATCGAAAGGACATTTGGTTTCTCTGCACCAATTTTTTCTACTTTAGTAACTGGTATTCCAGCATCTCGAATATAAGCTGCAGTTCCTTCGGTAGCGTATAATTGAAAGCCTAATTGATGAAATCGCTCTGCATTTCCAAGCATCTCCTGTTTATCTTTATCAGCAACCGTTAATAGCACTGCTCCCTCTTGTGGTAATTTAATTCCTGATGCGATAAGCCCTTTATATAATGCTTTTTCTAATGTCTTATCATAACCGATGGCTTCACCAGTAGACTTCATTTCTGGACCTAAAATGGTATCAACACTACGAAGCTTCTCAAACGAGAACACAGGTACTTTAACGGATACTTGATCGTCTTCAGGTAAGATTCCCGTTACGTAGCCCATCTCCTGAAGCTTTTCCCCAAGTATACATTTCGTAGCAATATTTGCCATCGTTACACCAGTGATCTTACTTAAGAATGGAATTGTTCTACTTGCTCTTGGGTTTACTTCAAGTACGTATACCGCTTGATCACAAACAATGAATTGAATGTTAATCAGCCCCTTAACTTGAAGCGCATAGGCAATACGAGTAGCTGCATCCAAACATTTTTGTTTCACAGATTCACTTATTCGTTGGGGTGGATACACGGCTATTGAATCACCAGAGTGAACACCGGCACGTTCAATATGCTCCATAATACCCGGGATGATAACCGTATCGCCATCACTTATCGCGTCAACTTCTACCTCCATACCGGTAATATATTTGTCAATTAAGATTGGATGAGAGTCTGCAACATGATCTGTCTTAGCAAGATATGATTCTAATTCATGGTCATTATAAACAATCTCCATTCTACTTCCACCAATGACATAAGAAGGTCTTACTAACACAGGGTAACCAATCGTGTTAGCTACCTCTCTCGCTTTTTCCATATTTAACACCGTTTTCCCCTGTGGTCTTAAGAGCTGTAAGTCATCTACTAATAGCTCAAATTTGTCTCGATCCTCTGCTCGATCAATCGCTTCTAAATTTGTCCCTAATATCTTCACACCTCGACGTTCAAGTCCTGCCGCTAAATTAATGGCAGTTTGACCACCGAATTGAACAATAACACCTTCTGGCTGTTCTAACTGGATTACATGCATCACGTCTTCTAATGTTAATGGCTCGAAATATAATTTATCTGAAATACTGAAATCAGTGGAAACAGTCTCCGGATTACTGTTCATGATGATGGCTTCATATCCCATCTCCTTGATCGCTAACACGGAATGAACCGTCGCATAATCAAATTCGATCCCTTGACCAATCCGAATTGGCCCAGACCCAAGTACAAGGATTTTCTTCTGCTCAGATTGAATAGACTCATTTTCCTCTTCATAGGTACTATAAAAATACGGCGTTTCCGATTCAAATTCAGCTGCACAAGTGTCGACCATTTTATAAACAGGCAAAGCATTTTGTTTGATTCGATAGTTGTATATATCATCCTCTGATTGCTCCCATAAACGAGCAATATGTGCATCGGAAAACCCAAGGCGCTTAGCTTCTAAAAGCATGGAAGGTTCCTGCTTGTTACGCTTTAATTTCTCTTCAATGATGATGAGACGCTGTAACTTATTTAAGAAAAATCGATCTATTTTTGTTAATTGAAATATCTCGTCAACAGACAACTTTCTACGTAAAGCTTCCGCTAAAACAAAGATCCTTTCATCATCCGCCTTTTGCAACCGCTGTTTTAATTCATCATCACTTGTACATTCTAAATTGGCTAGCCATAATTGCTCTGTTCCAATATCTAGTGAGCGAATGCCCTTTAACAATGATTCTTCAAAGTTACGACCTATTGCCATTACTTCCCCTGTAGCTTTCATCTGTGTTCCTAAATAGCGATCGCCTGCAGTAAACTTATCAAACGGAAATCGAGGAATTTTTGACACAACGTAGTCAAGTGCTGGTTCAAAGCATGCATAGGTTTTGCCGGTTATCGGGTTAATAATCTCATCCAGTGTTAAACCAACAGCAATTTTAGCGGCCATTTTAGCAATTGGATAGCCTGTAGCTTTCGACGCAAGTGCTGAGGATCTACTAACTCTTGGATTTACTTCAATAATGTAATATTGAAAGCTATTAGGATCTATTGCAAGCTGGACATTACATCCTCCTTCAATTTCTAATGCCCGAATAATTTTTAGCGAGGCATTTCGTAATAGCTGATACTCGCGATCACTTAATGTTTGAGAAGGTGCAACAACGATGGAATCCCCTGTATGAATGCCTACTGGATCAACATTTTCCATATTACACACGACAATGGCTTGATCATTTTTATCTCGCATCACTTCGTATTCAATTTCCTTAAATCCTGCTATGTTCTTCTCAATCAAGCATTGACTAGCAGGCGATAAAGCCAGACCATTTCGTGCAATTTCTTTTAATTCTATTTCACTATTACACATTCCACCACCTGTGCCACCTAACGTATAGGCTGGTCGAACAATGACTGGATAACCAATTTCCTCCGCAAACGCACAAGCCTGTTCCACCGTGTTGACAATCTGACTAGCTGGAACCGGTTCAGCCAATTCATTCATTAAATTTCTAAATTTCTCACGATCCTCTGCCTTTTGAATAGCCTCTAAGGATGTTCCTAATAAATCTACATGATATTCAGCTAATATGCCTGTTTCGTTCAACGCTACTGCCAAATTCAGTCCTGTTTGACCACCAAGTGTTGGTAATAAAGCATCTGGCTGTTCTGTGCGAATAATTTTTGTTAAAAATTCAACCGTTAGAGGTTCCATATAGACCTTATCAGCTACCGTATGATCCGTCATAATCGTTGCTGGATTAGAATTGGCCAATAATACGGTATATCCCTCTTCTTTTAATGCTTGACAAGCCTGTGTTCCCGAATAATCAAACTCTGCCGCCTGGCCAATAACAATCGGTCCAGAGCCTATTACTAAAATCTTTTTTATTGAAGTGTTTTTAGGCATATACCTTTTCCTCCTTTTTTACCTGCTCCATCATTTTTAAGAATGAATCAAATAAATAACTTGTATCTTCTGGCCCTGGTGAGCTTTCTGGATGATACTGTACAGAGAAAGCGGGGTAAATAGAATGTTCAATTCCTTCTACGGTATTATCGTTAAGCGCAATTTGTGTAAGCTTTAAATCCGTTTGTATTAAAGATGCTTGTTTTACAGCGTAGCTATGATTCTGGGATGTAATATATGTTCGATTCGTTCGGATATCCTTTACTGGATGGTTAGATCCACGATGACCGAACTTCATTTTTTCTGTATCTGCTCCACATGCAAGTGCTAATAATTGGTGTCCTAAGCAAATACCAAAAACCGGGATTTTGCCAATTACCTGTCTAATCATGTTGATTGTTTCTGGAACATCTTTTGGATCTCCTGGACCATTCGTAAGCATAATGCCATCTGGTTTGATACGTACTATATTTTCTGCGCTATAGTTATAAGGAACGACCGTAATATGACAATCACGTTTTGTTAGTTCACGAAGAATTCCATGCTTCATACCACAATCAACCACTACCACTCGTTTCCCTCTTCCAGGAACCACATACGGTTTAATCGTTGATGTTTGTGAAACCTGATTTCTCGACAATGTTATTCCTTTAAGCTGGGAGATAACTTTTTCTGGCTGGACTTCTGCATTCACAATTTTAGCTTTCATCGTTCCATATTTTCGAATAATCTTTGTTAACTTTCGTGTATCAATACCAGAAATTCCAGGTATACCATTCGCTTTTAAGTAATGATCTAACGTCTCCTCATTACGAAAATTAGAAGGATAGTCAGCAACTTCTTTCACAATAAAACCATGAATAAACGGTGTTACCGTTTCAAAATCATCTCGATTGATGCCGTAATTCCCCGACAGTGGATATGTCATCATGACAATCTGACCACAATACGAAGGATCTGTTATAATTTCTTGATAACCAGTCATCCCTGTGTTAAAGACAATTTCTCCAGTTGTTTCTTGTTCGCTTCCAAACCTTTCACCAACAAATACCGATCCATCTTCTAATATAAGCTGTCGTTTCGTCATTTTAGATCCTCCTCATAGACTATGTTTCCTTCCGAAATTGTTAAAACTGGAATAGCTGTAACCTCCCATTGATGGAAAGGTGTATTTTTACCTTTTGAATAAAACGTTTCTTTATCAATGGTTAATGACTTTTTCAAATCTATTAAAGTTAAGTCTGCGACACTACCAACATCGAGCTTGCCGTATGGTAGTTGAAATATTTCTGCCGGCTTGATCGTTAGCCAATCGATAAGCTGTTTGAGTGTAATTTTCCCTGTTTGAACAAGGTATGTATAGAGCAAAGAAAATGCATTTTCTAGTCCGACAATCCCAAATGGCGCCTCTAGAAAACCACGTTCTTTTTCTTCCTTCGCATGTGGTGCATGATCTGTTGCAATAAAATCAATTGTGCCATCCAACAATCCTTCTAATAAGGCTTGCTGATCTTCCTTTGCACGTAAAGGAGGATTCATTTTAAAATTCGCATCATCTGTTGTGATTGCCGACTCATTAAGTAATAAATGATGTGGCGTTACTTCAGCTGTTACATGAATTCCCGCCCGCTTCGCATCGCGAATAATTCGGACAGACTCCTTTGTACTAACGTGACATACATGATAATGACATCCAGTTGCTTCAGCTAGCAGTACATCTCTTGCAATTTGTACCGATTCGCTCAAAGCTGGAATGCCTGGCATCTGCATACGTTTGCTAACTTCACCATCATGCATCACACCACCATAGACAATAGAATTATCTTCACAATGAGCAACGATTACTTTATTACATGCCTTTGCTTCCCTCATAGCCTGAAGCATGTGATCCGCCGTTTGAACGCCCACACCATCGTCTGTGAAAGCAAAAATGTCTGTTTGGGCTATTTCTTTTATATCAACTAGTTCTTTACCTTGCAGTTTTTTTGTTATGGCAGCATATGGAAGAACACGAACCACAGCTTCTGCTTTTATACTTTCTAATATATTTTGAATAGTAGTCGTATTATCTGGTACTGGATTCGTATTTGGCATTGCACAAACAGTCGTATATCCACCTTTAGCAGCAGCATTAGTACCTGTAAAAATCGTTTCCTTATGTTCACCACCAGGTTCTCGTAAGTGGATGTGCACATCTATAAAACCTGGAGCCAATAGATTCCCTTTTCCATCAATAATTTGATCAGCTCTCTCCGTTATCCTAGAAGCTATTTTTGTAATAGATGTACCTTCAATGAGAAGCTCACAGCTCTCTAGTTCACCCGTTGATGACAGTTTTTTTACGTTTTTCAGCAATCGTTTCATGGATAATCCCCCGTTCCTGCAATAGTTTTTTAATAATGGCCATACGTGTATACACACCGTTGTTCATTTGTTTGAAAATTCTAGAACGTTCGCATTCTACTAATTCCGTATCAATCTCTACTCCTCGGTTAATTGGTGCGGGATGTAGAATAATTGCTTTCGGATGCATTTTCCTTTCCCGTTCCTTTGTTAATCCATATTTTCTTAAGTAGTCTTTGTTGTTTATGAAAATTTCCCGATGTCTTTCATGCTGAATGCGTAATAGCATAAGAACATCGCAACATTCTACTGCTTCGTCGATGGACAGATAAGGGAAATCAAGATTGTTATCTTTACAACCGTCAGCAGCAGCAAAATACACCTCTGCTCCAAGCCTACGTAATGTATGTGCATTGGAATTTGCCACTCTGCTATGCAATATATCACCTGCAATAACAACTTTAATCCCATGGAATTGTTGGAATTCCTGATAGATTGTTAGTAAATCAAGCATACACTGCGTTGGATGCTCTGCTTTACCAGCTCCTGCATTAATAATTGGGATACTAAGTTGATTCTTCAATTCATTCATCCAATAATCTGCTTGATGTCGAATAACTAATAGGTTAGCACCTATAGCTTCGAATGTTTTTGCCGTATCGTATAATGATTCACCTTTTTGTGTACTAGAATAATCAGCATGAAAATCAAGCACGTCCATGCCCAATTTACGCTCAGCAACTATAAAACTCATTTTTGTTCTCGTACTGGGCTCAAAGAATAAATTCGCAGCGAATAATTGCTTCGTAAATGATTGTTGCTGTAACCGTAATTGTTCTGCCTGATGTAAAACGCGAATAATTTCATCTTCCTTTAACTGATTCACAGAAAAAAAATGTCGCATAGTTCCTCCTTATCCATGCATATTTTTAATTTTCATAAAAAAACCTCTTTGCCTAAAGGTCGCAAAGAGGTATACGTGTAGAGAAGAACACACGTAGGTCTGGGCAACCTTTCAGATCTCTCGTATCTGATTAAAGGTTTCGTATACAGTTTTTATTCATTTACTTTCTAAAGAAGGTTAATTCCTATTTTTCATATATCGAAACAGTATCTTCTTTTCCATCGATTTCTTCTAATTGAACCATAATAATCTCTTTTTCTGATGTCGGAATATTTTTCCCTACATAGTCTGCTCGAATGGGTAGTTCGCGATGGCCACGATCGACCAAGACGCCGAGCTGAATTTGCGAAGGTCTTCCTAAGTCCATAACAGCATCCATCGCTGCTCGCACAGTTCTCCCAGTAAAAAGAACGTCATCTAATAATATAACTTTTTTTCCAGTTATATCTGCTGGAATATTTGTTTTCTTTAAATCCGGGTCTTCACCTTCCGTGGCCTTATCTAAATCGTCACGATATAAGGTGATATCCAATTCACCGATTGGCACTTCGATCGTTTCAATTTGTTTAATTTTCTCCTGTAATCGTTTGGTCAGTGGAACACCCCTTGTTTTTATTCCTACAAGTACAAGGTCGTCCCCACCTTTGTTTTTTTCTAGAATTTCATGAGCAATTCTTGTTAAGGCTCTGTTTATTGCCGGCTTATCTAAAATATCCGTTTTCTTTTTCATTTTTCCACCAACCAATCATAAGAAAAATTTGGGTTAGACCCAACATGTTTATATGTTAAATTGCACACAAAAATCCCTTTTCTCCATGAGGAAAAGGGATTTGGATTCCGATGTTGCATCAATTTCCGTAACCTTTTTAGCCTCACGGGGCTATAGTTAAAGGATCATATTTATTCGTCTGTTTTATTATTACAAACCATGGTTTGATTGTCAATACATTTTACGAATGTAGTCAATCAACTCTTGGAAATAATCAGGTAAATCTACTTCAAAATGCATCCATTCTTTAGTGGTTGGGTGTGTAAACGCGATCTCCTTTGCGTGGAGAGCTTGTCCGTTTACATCTATCGTTTTTCTTGGACCGTACTTTGGATCACCAACTAACGGGTATTCAATATATTTCATATGAACACGTATTTGATGTGTTCTTCCCGTTTCTAATTGACATTCAATATGTGTATAATCGGAAAATTGTTCTATAACTTGAAAATGAGTAACCGCAGGCTTCCCATTTTCCACAACAGCCATTCTTTGTCGATCTTTTGGATCTCTACCAATCGGTGCATCAATTAATCCTTTTTCATGTGGAATATTGCCGTGAACCATAGCATGATATTTTCTTTTTATATCCTTATTCGCTAATTGCTTAGATAAGTGCTGATGTGCTTGATCATTTTTTGCCACGACTAACAAACCACTCGTATCTTTATCAATCCGGTGGACAATTCCTGGACGTTCTATTCCATTAATTCCTGATAGATCTTCACAATGATATAGCAGCGCATGAACAAGTGTACCATGTTGATGACCTGCAGATGGATGAACAACCATTCCTTTTGGTTTATTTACGACTAATAAATCACTGTCTTCATAAATTATATCTAATTCAATAGCCTCAGGAGCTAATTGTAATGGTTCTGCTTTAGGAATGGACCATTCTATATGGTCACCCAATTGACATTTATAATTAGCTTTGACCACTTCTCCATTTACTAAAACAAGTTGCTGTGTTATCCAAGTTTGTACCTGTGATCTGGACATATCTTTGTTTAGATCAGCTAATACTTTATCAATACGAACGCGATGTTGTTCTTCTGTTATAGTATGCTCTAACGGTTTCATGATTTTGCTTTTCCTTTCTTTGCTTCATCGATAAGCATTGCAATGATTATTAAACCTACACCAATAACTAAACTAGAATCAGCTACATTAAATATTGGGAAATCATAGCCGAAAATAATAAAATCAAAGAAATCAACCACTTCCTGACGAAATAGACGATCAATGAAATTACCAATTGCCCCACCTAATACAAGACTAAGCGAAACTGCTAAGGTCTTACTCTCCTTCGCGTGTTTTTGCATGTAATAGATAACACCTACTACAACAATAGCTGTTACAATATAAAAGAACACCATCTGGCCTTCTAAAATCCCCCATGCTGCTCCAGTATTACGATGAGATGTTATGTAGAAGAAATTATTAATAACCGTGATTTGTTCTCCAAGTTCCATTGATCGAACAATCATCCATTTTGTTAGTTGATCCAAGCCGATAATGAATAGAGCAATTAAGTAATACCAATACATTCCTTTTCCCCCGATTTTTAAATTGACATCAATATTTATCTTACCCACTTCACAAAGTAATTTCAATATATATCATACGAATGTATTTACGCAAGTAACCCTCCTTGTACAATATAACTTCCAATTTAATAAGATATTTTCCGTATAAGCAATTGCATATGTTCTGCAAATTAGAAAAACTGAGCAAAATTCGCTCAGTCCTTATCACTACATGCTCAGATTTACGCTTCCTCTAGTAGCTATTATGGAATAATAGCTACTGCTTGACCACCACTCCGGCTGCCCACTTCTCTTTCCGTGGGGTTTGTCCTTCAGCTAACTTTTTTAGCAAAACCCGCTCAAAAAAGTGGATCTTCAGGTCAAACATTTCCCACAGGAGTTGAAGTGGCCGGCCTTCGCTATTATCAGGCTCTACAACGCTAGCATGAAGTAACACAGCTGCTTTTATACTCACGGATAACGATTTTCACTTTACCCATTGTAAAAAAAGTCAACCTATTACTTATGACAAGAATTGTTGCACCTTCTCATAGCGGAGACTAATTACGTAGACTCCTGCGGGATTAGCGCGAGCCGAAAATCCACTTTGCAACGTGTTCTTCTTTGCAAAGTTAGTTGAGGCCGTGCCCGCGGAAAGCGAAGTAATTAGTCGGAGCATTGCCAATATACATCAAACATTTCAAAATAACTACTTGGCTTAACGCAGTCATTGCACTGATTTTATACTTTCTTAACTTTGAACAAAAACGCAAGCGCCCGGTTAGAAACGTAGTGACTGGATTCTAGTCAACGTAGATAAAGGAATCACGGAAAGCTTGTGAGCAGATGATGACTTAGATTAGAGCGATTCGTGAAGTCGCCTCGTTACTGGCCGCATGCGGCTGGACGCGGCTCAACACGCCCATATATCCATAGGCTCAAATTTTATTTCCTAGCCCCCAAAAAAAAGACGACTTATATTAAAGCCTATTTGAGTATTTAACAATTTAACTTAACACTGCACGATCATTATCTAATTGTGTTCCACGAATACGTCTGAACTCCTGTAGTAAATCTTCAATCGTTAATCTTTGTTTTTCTTCTCCACTTACATCATAAATAATTTGACCTTTATCCATCATAATTAATCGATTGCCTAAATCCAATGCTTGCTGCATATTATGTGTCACCATTAAGGTTGTAAGATTAAATTTTTGAACGACCTCTCCCGTTAATTCTGTAATCAGTGCAGCTCTGGATGGATCTAACGCCGCAGTATGTTCGTCCAATAACAATATTTCCGGTTCTGTAAAAGTTGTCATTAACAGCGATAATGCTTGTCTTTCACCACCAGATAGCAGACCAACCTTTGCAGTTAATCGATTCTCTAATCCTAAATTCAGGGAACTTAGTACTTCCTTGAAGGTAGATTTCCTGTTTTTTGTTACTCCAAGTCTTAATTTTCGCTTATGAATCCTACCAAGTGCCATTGCTAGATTCTCTTCTATCGTCATGGAAGGAGCTGTACCTGCCATCGGGTCCTGAAAAACCCTGCCAATAAAAGTAGAACGCTTATACTCTGGCAAATGAGCAACTTGTTGACGATTTATAAAGACATCACCTACATCAGGTATAATTTGTCCTGCAATTACATTCATTAAAGTCGACTTTCCTGCTCCATTACTTCCGATTACTGTTACAAAATCACCTTTATCCATTTCTAATTGAATATCTTGCAATGCCTTTTTTTCGTCAGGAGTCTGTTCGTTAAACGTGACGGATATGTTAGCTAGCTCAAGCATTTACGAGACCTCCTTTTTCAATGGATAAAGCTGCCTTTGTTTTAATAGTCGGCGCTTTTTCTCTTTTCTAGCTTGTAGTATTTTAGGCGTTACTAAAGAAAGAATAACGATTAGCGCGGTCATTAATTTCATATCTCCTGTATCCATAAAGTCGATGCGTAATGCCATCGTAACGATAATCCGATAAATAATTGCTCCACCGATAACAGCAAAAGTAGCTCTTGCCACTGTTTTTTTACCAAATAACGCTTCTCCGATGATAACAGAAGCAAGTCCAATAACAATCATACCAATACCCATACCAACATCAGCAAATCCACCTTGTTGAGCGATCAGAGCCCCAGCAAGGGCTACCATACCATTAGAGATACCAACACCAATAATGGTTAATGAATCTGTATTAGCTGACAGACTCCGAATCATTTGTTTATTGTCACCGATAGCCTGCAGTGCAAGACCTACCTCTGTTTTCAAATAGAAATCAGTTAATACTTTAATCATAAGCGTAACCACAACCATAAGGATTACAATTCCCCAAGTAGGTGGAAATTGTTCAATACCGACTACTGCTAATAAATTGTTTAATAACGTAGTGATCCCGGTGTTCTCAATTAGCGAATTAATGGAATCAAATACGACATTCTCATTTATAATAGATAAATTAGGCTGCCCCATAATCCGTAAATTAATAGAATAAAGCGCTGTCATCATAAGTATTCCCGAAAGTAAAGCATTAATTTTCCCCTTTGTATGTAGCAACCCTGTAAAACATCCAGCAATGAAGCCCGCTGCAGCTGCAAGTATCGTTGCAATAATTGGTGAAACACCATTCATAATGGAAAGCGCTACTACAGCACCTCCAGTAACAAAGCTGCCATCCACAGTTAGATCTGGAAAATCAAGTATACGAAAGGTTAAATACACACCTAATGCCATAATTGCATAGATTAGACCCGATTCTACAGCTCCAAACAAAGATATAAACATATGAATCCTCCTGTTTGAGGTAAAATTTAGAGCCAGACTCATCTCCGGCTCTACTCTATTATTCGTCTATTCAGCTTCTAAAAACTGCGCTGATTCATCCCATTCTGTATTCCATTCTACATTTTGCTCTTCGGCAGCCTGCTTATTAATAAATAACTGGAGTTCAGGTGGGTATTCAACTAGAAAATCACTTGGGGCTTTATCTCCTTTTAATATTGCTGCTGCCATTTCACCTGTTCGATATCCAATTGTATTATAATCAATACCAAACGTTGCAAATCCACCTTTAGCTAGTGAATCAGGCTCGCCAACAATCAATGGAATATCCTGATCATTTGCAACTCCTACTACGCTATCTAGTGCTGAAACTACTGTATTATCTGTAATAATATAAAAAAGATCAACATCACTAACAAGTGAAGTAGCAGCTTGCTGAACTTCAGAAGATGTAGCAACCGTTCTTTCTTCAATTGTTATTCCGGTGCCTTCAGCAGCTGTTTTTACCGCATCGACCTGCGTTACTGAATTTTGCTCACCTGCATTATAGAGCATACCAACCGTTGCATCAGAAAAATAGGTTTCTATAAATTCAACTGTCTTTGCAATTGCATCAGGATGAAGGTCTACCACACCAGTTATATTATCACCAGGTTCTTCCATGGTTTTTATTAAACCTGCTTCTACAGCATCGGTTACCGAGGTAAAAACAATCGGTATGTCACGGGTAGCCTGCAAGGCACCAATCGCACTTGGAGTAGAATTAGCAAAAATTAAATCAACACTATCTGCTACAAACCCATCTGAGATTGGTTTAATATTATTCTGATCTCCCTGAGCACTTTGAAAATCAAATTCGGCGTTAATTCCGGCATCATTTAATGCTTCTTGAAAGCCTTCGTAAGCTGCATCAAGTGACGGATGTTCCACGATTTGACTTACTCCAATTTGATAACTCTTATCATCTGTTGCAGCTGTTCCCTCATCGTTCTCATCGCTTCCACATGCTGTAAGCGCCAGAATGCCGAGAATAACTATAAAGCCTAAAAACCTTTTCAATGCGATTCCCCCTTTTTATACTTCATTAACGTTAGAAATAGTCAAGCGAATTATATCATATAATTTATTAAATAACCAGAATCTTTTAATAGTTAAAAACTATCAGGTTACATAATTTTTTTATTATTCCGTTAATTGTGTATATAAATGTACATAGATAAGGAAGGATTCGGCAGCGGTGCATCGCGCAGAAAAAGCGTTCTTTTTTCAAGGAGGCTTCGCATATTTCAGTAAAAAAACTGAGCAAAATTCGCTCAGTCCTTATCACTACATGCTCAGATTTACGCTTCCTCTAGTAGCTATTATGGAATAATAGCTACTGCTTGACCACCACTCCGGCTGCCCACTTCCCTTTCCGTGGGGTTTGTCCTTCAGCTAACTTTTTTAGCAAAACCCGCTCAAAAAAGTGGATCTTCAGGTCAAACATTTCCCACAGGAGTTGAAGTGGCCGGCCTTCGCTATTATCAGGCTCTACAACGCTAGCATGAAGTAACACAGCTGCTTTTATACTCACGGATAGCGATTTTCACTTTACCCATTGTAAAAAAAGTCAACCTATTACTTATGACAAGAATTGTTGCACCTTCTCATAGCGGAGACGAATTACGTAGACTCCTGCGGGAATTGCGCGAGCCGAAAATCCACTTTGCAACGTGTTCTTCTTTGCAAAGTTAGTTGAGGCCGTGCCCGCGGAAAGCGAAGTAATTAGTCGGAGCATTGCCAATATACATCAAACATTTCAAAATAACTACTTGGCTTAACGCAGTCATTGCACTGATTTTATACTTTCTTAACTTTTAATAAAAAACGAGCTATAATTCATTAATGAATTATAGCTCGTTTTTGTGTTTCTTATTTACTTTTGTCCAGATTCTTTTTAATGACTAGATTAAATTTATGCGGAATAATGTCTCTTTACGACCTCAGCACAACGTGAACATAAAGCAGGGTGTTCACTATCTTCACCTACTGTTGTAGCAGAAATCCAGCATCGTTCACATTTTTCTCCAGCGTGTTTATTAACTGCAACATGAACATACGAATAAGGCTTAGTTTCTGACGTATCATCACTTACCTCAGCCTCTGAAACAATTAAATATTGATGTAGCTGCTCAATAGACTGTAATACATCTTTCGTTTGCTCATCTTTCGGTACTAACTTTATTTTTGCTTCAAGTGACTTACCAATTATTTTCTCATTTCTAGCTTCTTCTAATGCCTTTAACACATCATCACGAACACGCATGAAGTGATCCCATTTTTCTACAGCAAATTTTGTTATTTCTCTCGACTCAGGAATGTCTGTTAATTGAACACTATCACTTTCTACTCCTGGAATATACTCCCACACTTCTTCAGCTGTATGCGGAATAATCGGTGTTAATAGTTTAACTAGAGACGTTAGAATTTCATAATAGCCTGTTTGAATACTACGTCTTCTATGATTATCCTTTGCTTCAATATATAAAATATCTTTAGCAAAATCCAAATAGAAGGAGCTCAAATCAACTGCACAGAAATTATGAATTTGATGGAATATTGGTGAAAACTCATAGCTTTCATAGCTTACACGCACATCGTTTATTAATCGTTGAAGACGATAGAGCATATATTTGTCGACATCTTCCAATTCTGTATCAGCAACTCGATCTGTTTTCGGATCAAAATCAGCAAGATTAGCAAGCATAAAACGGAATGTGTTACGGATTTTACGATACGCTTCAGAAACCTGTTTTAAGATATCATTTGAAATACGAACATCAGCTTGATAATCTACTGAAGATACCCATAAACGAAGAATATCCGACCCTAGCTGCTTCTGTACTTTCCCAGGTTGAATTACATTGCCCAGCGATTTACTCATCTTTCTACCGTCACCATCAAGTGCAAACCCATGGCTAATAACAGTTTTATAAGGAGCTTTTCCAGTAACAGCTACTGATGTGGATAAGGATGAATTAAACCACCCTCGGTATTGGTCGCTACCTTCTAAATAAATATCTGCTGGACGATAATGATCTTCTCTGCCAAGTAATACCGCTTCATGTGAAGATCCAGAATCAAACCATACATCCATAATATCCGTTTCTTTGGTAAACATATTGTTTGGGCTGTGCTCCGAGGTAAAGCCTTTAGGTAGTAAATCATTTGCTTTCCACTCGAACCAAATATTAGATCCATGCTCCTTAAATAAATCAGACACATGACTAATTGTTTCATCTGTAATGATTGGTGTTTTATCCTCTGCATAAAATACTGGGATTGGCACACCCCATGTTCGCTGACGTGAAATACACCAATCTTCCCTATCTCGCACCATATTATATAATCTTGTTTCTCCCCATTGTGGATACCAATTGATAGCTTTGATTTCATCTAATATCGTATGACGAAAGTCCTTAATCGAAGCAAACCACTGTGACGTTGCACGGAATATCGTTGGTTTCTTCGTACGCCAATCATGTGGATAGGAATGCGTTATAAATGCGAGCTTTAACAATGCACCGGCTTCGTCTAATTTTTCTGTAATTACTTTATTTGCTTTATCATAAAACAGACCTTCAAAGCCAGGAGCTTCATCGGTAAATACACCTTTTTCATCTACTGGGCAAAGTGCATCCATACCGTAACTTCTAGCTACGTAAAAGTCATCTTCACCATGTCCAGGTGCTGTATGAACACAACCTGTACCAGCTTCTGTTGTTACATGTTCTCCAAGCATTACTAATGATTCACGATCATAGAAAGGGTGTTTAGCGACAACCTTATCCGCTTCTTCTCCTTTAAAGGTTTGAATTACTTCTGGATTGTTCCATTCTAACGCCTCTGTCACTGCTTCTAAAAGAGCGTGAGCAATGACAAACTTATCATCATTTACTGCAACTACAGCATATTCTAATTCAGGGTGGATACTTATTCCAAGATTAGCTGGGATCGTCCAAGGTGTTGTCGTCCAGATAATAAATTTGACGTCAGATTCCAATAAGCCTCTACCATCCGTTACTTCAAATGAAACGTAGATGGAAGGAGATCGTTTATCATGGTATTCAATTTCGGCTTCGGCCAAAGCGGATTCTGAAGAAGGAGACCAATACACTGGCTTTAATCCTTTATATATATAGCCTTTCTTCGCCATTTCTCCAAATACTTTTATTTGCGCGGCCTCATAATCCTTTGTCAACGTAATATATGGATTGTCCCAATCGGCACGTACACCTAGCTTTTTAAATTGCTCCCGCTGGTTATCTACTTGTCCAAGTGCGTATTCAGCACAAAGTTTTCGAAATTCAGCAATACTTAATTCTTTACGTTTCACTTTCTTATTTTTTGTCAGTGCTGTTTCAATTGGTAAACCATGTGTATCCCATCCTGGAACATATGGTACATGATATCCTGTCATCGATTTATAACGAGTAATAAAATCCTTTAAAATTTTATTTAATGCGTGACCAATATGCAAATCTCCGTTTGCATATGGAGGGCCATCATGAAGAATAAATAATGGTTTCCCCTTTGTTCTTTCTAAGCTCTTTTTATATAGGTCCTTTTCCTCCCATTCTGACTGGCGAATAGGCTCTTTATTTGGTAAGTTTCCACGCATCGGAAATGCAGTTTTTGGCATTAATAATGTTTCTTTATAGTCCATTTATGCTCCTCCTTCTAAATTAAAAAATCCCCTCTATCCCAAAAGGGACGAGAAGACTCGCGGTACCACCCTTATAAATTTGACTAACTGTCAAATTCACTCGAAATTCGTAACGTGAATGATCCCGTTCATTACTAATTCATTTCATAATGAAAGCTCAAGAGTGATTTTCTAAAAGTATTACTGTGTTGGGCTCCCACCATACCCCAACTCGCTATTCAGTAACTCACCTTTATACTAGCTCTATCCTTGCTTAATTTATTCAACTAATGATTCATAGACCTCTGTGTAAGAATTATATGTAAAATAGCGACTAGCGTCAAGGCTTATGATTCATTCTCTGCTAATTCTAGGTCTTCACCTATTTCCGCATCAAATAACTGTTCCCAATCATCAGTACCTATCATGTCCAACTGAGCTTCAACCAACATTTTTAAACGTGTACGAAAGACTTTGGCCTGTTTTTTTAACTCTTCTACATCCATTGAAATACGACGAGACTTGCTTAGAGCTTCGTTAATAATGCGGTCAGCATTTTTTTCTGCCTCTTTAATTATTAATTTGGATTCTTTTGTAGCATTGCCTTTTAGCTCTTCGGCAGTTTCCTGCGCGATAAGAATTGATTTATTTAGGGTTTCTTCGATATTCGTAAAGTGACCAAGCTTCTCATTTAAGTGATCTACTTGCTCCTTTAAATCCTTTTTCTCACGTATAACCATTTCATAATCTTTAATTACCTGATCAAGAAATTCGTTTACCTCATCTTCATCATATCCGCGAAAACTTCTAGTGAATTCTTTATTATGAATATCCAATGGTGATAATGGCACAACAGCCACCTCCTATTAAAGTTGTTTCACAAAACGTACTATCCCCATCTTACACTTTTATTCGACAAAAGGTAGCTAATTCCTGCATATTTAACAAAATTATTTCAAGATTGCAGTAGTTACCTTAATTTTATCTTTTTTTGTTTTCCCCCTAATTTGTACCACTTTACTCCTTCCCTTACCTCTTAGTGATAATAGATCACCTTCCTGTAAGAGAAACTTTACATCTTCGATGACTTTAAAATTCACCTTGACATGTGACTTATTAATGTAAGATACCGCATCTTTTCTTGAAATCCGGTAGATTTCTTTAACAAGTGTATCAAGTCGTAAGGAGGAGACGGTGCAATCTGATTCCTCCCAGTTCATTTGTTTCCGTTTAAATTCTGATAACGGCATTTCTTCCAACGTTATTTTTGTTGTTTTGATGGATAATAAATTAGTCTTCACATATGAAGCTATTTCATCTGCAACGACGATTTGGATCAGGCCATTGTCCACGTAAATATCTCCAAGCTTTTTTCGTTTAATACCTAAAGATAGAAATGCGCCCATTATGTCGCTGTGTGTCACATTTACAAATTTAGATTGATAACTAGCTTGTAATAATGTTAATTGAAAATCATCAGCTTGTATTGTGTCATAAAAGGGGGCAATTACTACCCGTTTCCGCTCCACATATGGATTTCCTCCATGATAGGCTAGTTTTACTTCATCGCCTTTGGAACCAATAAGCATGTCCATGATCTGCTGTTCACGAGGGTCAAGAAAATCTGTTAACCGTTGCTGAAAGGATCGCTCCACTTGTTCCTTCCATGACATGACCTGATCAATAAAGGGCTCCTCATCTTTCCTAAAATGCTGGTAGATCTCCATTGTTTAACCCTTTAAAAAACAAACATCTGGAAGAATTGTAATAACCCCATTCTTGCTAAATACAAGACAAAAATGGCGACGATTGGTGATAGGTCGATCATGCCGATCGGAGGAATAAACTTACGAAATTGCTCTAAATACGGTTCACATACTTTTGCTAATATTTGTCCGAATGAAGATTCCCTTGCACCTGGAAACCACGACATAAAAATATATATAATTAACGCATAACTGTATATAACAAAAGCAGTATCTAATAATCGATAAAGTCCAAACATTTATTTGCTACCATCCTTTTTCATATTCATCTTCCATAAAAGCGTCTGTAATCGTACCAGACACATTGACATTATCAGGTGTACAGAGGAATGTTTGTGCACCCAGCTTTTGTATATCGCCATTTACAGCATATACTGTTCCACTTAAAAAGTCGACGATGCGTTTCGCCTGATGATTGTCCACGCGTTGTAGATTAATAACGACTGCTCGGCGATTAACGATATTGTCGGCTATTTCCTGGGCTTCATTGTATGTCCTAGGTTCACATAGTACAACTTTAGAAGTTGGATTTTGCATACTAGTAAGATTAACGACATTTTGATTTTTATCTTTCGGTTGTGGTCTAGGATCATTTTCTAGTTCATCAACATCAACATATTCATATTCATACTCATCTTCCATTGTGAAATAGTTTTTAATTTTGTTCTTTAAGCTCATTTTGTCACCTCACCCTACTAATTTTGTACCAATTCGGATATGTGTTGCACCCTCTTCAATTGCTATTTCATAATCATTACTCATGCCCATAGAAAGATACTGACAAGGCGCATGCGTATAATTTTCACGTTGTACGTTTGACCTTATATCAGCTAATCTACGGAAAATCATTCGTAGTTTTTCTTTATCATCAATGTGAGGAGCCATTGTCATCAAACCAACTACATACACGTTAGGATAGTTTGCTAAGTCCTCTATAAATGGAATAACTTGGTCTGGATCAATACCATGTTTCGATTCTTCGCCGCTTACATTTACTTGAATAAAGCAGTTCACTGGATCAGTTGCACGTTTATTTATTTCTTTCGCTAACGATAATCTATCCAGCGAATGCAAAAAATCAACTTGATTAATAATTTCTTTTACTTTCCTAGATTGCAGTGTACCAATAAAGTGCCAGGTCCCTTTGTCTTTTAAAAGATTATACTTCTCTTGGAAGCCCTCAAGTCGATTTTCACCGATATTCGTGATGCCAGCTAGTATCGTTTCCTCTGTTCGCTCTATTGTAACATATTTCGTCACACCAATTATGGTGATGTCCTCCAGATTTCGATTACGCTTCAAACATGCTTGTCTTATTTTTTGCTGTATTGCTGTTAAATTTTGTGCTACATCCATTATTTCCAATTCTCCTCCCTCGTATAATCATGATGAAAAGCCAATAAAGCCTAACATTCTACCAGTTCTCCCATGATCTCTGCGGTGTGAGAAAAATAAGTCATTCTCTCGAAACGTGCAATAATTTGTTACATCTATATTATTACGTAATACCCCAGCTTGTAAAAGAATATCTATATTTAATTGTTTTAAATCAAGTAAATATCGATTTATACCAGTTGGTAGAACTGAACTTTGTCTATGTGATAATGGAATCCTATCGATAACCTTTTGCTCTACTTCGTAAAACTGCTTTGTTATGCAAGGGCCGATAGCCACTAACAAGTCGCTCACATTTACCCCATGATTGGCTAGGGTATTGACCATATCATCAGCTATCCCACTAACAGTACCTTTCCACCCTGCGTGTGCAATACCAATATAAGAAGTAATTGGGTCGAAGAAAAATAATGGAACACAATCTGCAAAAAATCCAGTACATAAAATCCCTGAAGTATTTGTAATTAATCCGTCTGTATCTTTAATTGCCGTATCATATTCGGTTGCACCTTTACCTTTGTCATTTTCAGTGACAGCATGTATGCGTGTTTGATGGATTTGCTCTCCACTAACCCAATTATTTAATGGAATCCTTACATGATTAGCAATTATTTCTCTATTTTTTATTACATTTTCTGTACTATCATTAACATGTAACCCACCATTTAAGGATGCGTATGGTTGCCTACTTACTCCACCATGTTTTGTGGTAAATCCAACTTTTAATTTTTCATTTCGTTTTTGCCATTTTTCGATATGTAATATGGAATCATTGTGCTTGATAAAGGGCTCTGACAATCTAACTACCTCCCACGTTCACTGCTTGTTTCATTTTACCACAAAATCTGCTGTTTTTTATTTTCTTTCCTGAATAAATGGTTCATTATATAATTTCGGCTTTTCGACATCTTTTACGAGGATAACATCCGATCCAATTCGAACAATTTGATTCCAATGGATAACAAGTTCTTCTGCCTTACCAAATAATCCACTTTTCTTATCCCTCGGAATGATTACAATTGCAAGAATTCTACCATTTGTTGTATCAATTTCTAAGTCATTGATATGTCCCAGTTTTCGACCATTGTCAATAATGATTACTTCTTTAATTTGTAGTTCAGATAATTTTATCACTTTTATTCACCTCACCCTTACTCTATATATATGCATAACTTTTGTGATCTTTCATGGAACAATAAATTTACAAGATATCTTTGCGATTAGTTATACAAGAATGCTTGCGTTGGAAGTTATAGATACTTATGACACGAACTCGTCAAAATTTGCAGGAGATTCGTTGTTTACTTCAAACAGGTTCGTAGCGACTAGAGCGAGTCAACGGAGATAAAGGAATCACTGTGAGCTTGTGAGCCGATGATGACTTAGATTAGGGTGATTCATGAAGTCGCATCGTTCCCTGGGCACTGAAGCTGGAAGCGGCTCAACACGCCCATATTTATCCAGATTGGCTAACACTTATAATTTCCTTAAATTACCAGAATAAAAAAGCTTGTAGACATTCTCTACAAGCTGAAAGTGTAGAAACACCTATAGCGTTTCTACACTCTGAGGGAACAGATCCGTAATCTTCCCTTGACTATCTTAATAGCCTTTCATTTATTCAAACATCTGTTTATTCATTTGTTTAATCGCTGCTTTTTCCAAACGAGAAACCTGCGCCTGGGAAATTCCAATTTCATCTGCAACTTCCATCTGTGTTTTTCCTTGGAAGAATCGTTTGTTTAGTATCATTTTTTCACGATCGTTTAATTGATGCATCCCCTCTTTTAAAGATAATTTATCAAGCCAGGTAGAATCCTTATCCTTATCATCACTTATTTGATCCATTACATAGATCGGATCACCGCCATCATTGTAAATTGGTTCGAATAAGGAAACCGGATCCTGTATAGCATCCAATGCAAAAACAATATCTGAATGGGGAATACCCATTTCTTCTGCAATTTCCATTGGGGTTGGTTCCTTTGATGTTTTGTTGATTAATTTTTCTCTTACTTGTAGTGCTTTATAAGCAATATCGCGTAATGATCTAGAAACTCTAATTGGATTATTATCTCGCAAGTATCTTCTGATTTCCCCAATGATCATAGGAACAGCATAGGTAGAAAACCTCACATTATGGGATAAATCAAAATTATCTATGGATTTCATTAATCCGATGCAGCCAACCTGAAACAAGTCATCAACGTATTCTCCACGATTATTAAATCGTTGAATAACACTTAAGACAAGTCGCAGATTTCCGTTAACCAGCTCCTCCCGTGCAGATAAGTCTCCATCTCCTTGTTGCATTCTCTTAAATAATTCTCGCATTTCTTCATTCTTTAGTACAGGTAGCTTCGATGTATCAACACCACATATTTCAACCTTATGTCTTGTCATCTGCGTTCAACCCTCCCAGTTGGTGATGCTGTTCATGGACAGTATCTCCGACTGAGAAGATTTTTATGCAGACACTAGCATGAAGAAATACTCATAAAAACCTTCTTTACTTACAGCGACAAGGCTAGACCATTTTATTAAATTCTTTTTTTAATCGGCGAATAATTTTTTTCTCTAATCGGGAAATATATGACTGAGAAATACCTAACATATCCGCTACATCCTTTTGTGTTTTTTCTTCTTCTCCAATTAAACCAAATCTCAGCTCCATGATTTGTTTTTCACGGGCATTTAACTGTGACAGAGCATTCTTCAATAAGCTTTTATCAACGCTGGACTCTAGATTTCTTGTAATTATATCTTCATCTGTTCCTAAAACATCAGAGAGTAGTAACTCATTTCCATCCCAATCGATATTTAGCGGTTCATCAAAGGATACCTCTGATTTAAGCTTATTATTTCTTCTTAAATACATTAAAATTTCATTTTCTATACAACGAGATGCATATGTGGCAAGTTTAATTTTTTTCTCAGGATTAAAGGTATTCACCGCTTTAATAAGTCCGATTGTTCCAATACTAATTAAATCTTCAATATTTATTCCTGTGTTTTCAAATTTACGAGCAATATAAACAACCAATCGTAAATTTCGTTCGATTAAAATGGCTCTGGCGGATTTATCTCCCTTTGGAAGTAAGACTAATAATTCCTGTTCTTCTTGCTTAGAAAGTGGTGGTGGTAAAGCTTCACTCCCACCAATATAATATATTTCATCTGATTTGAGTCCTAATTTAATTAAAATTTTGTACCACCATAAACGAAGGCGTAATTTTGTTGATCTCAAAGCAATCTCTCCTTTATGCAGAATGAATTGTCGCTAATTTTATAATTTGTGGATGTAATAAACAATGATAGCTTTCATCTTTTGTTAGATTGGAAAACTGAAGCCCTACCAATACTTTACTCGTTACAATCTTTTGTTCACCATAATAGATAACTAATGTATCTGGTCGAATCGTAAAGAGAAATGTACTATTACCTTGAACACCTTGATAAGGTACTAACTGCAAATATTTCTCCCACTCCGTTGGCAAACTATCCAAATCTAGTGATTCACTGCACTTACGAACTCGTTTCCATTCTTCTTCCGTAAACCAATTCTTCAAGAAAGGTTCGTCGCATAAGATTACCGGTTTTTTTGTAAGCGGATCGATTAATTGATTACCACTATCAATGTACCCTGTAGTAGAATAGCTCTTTCCCTTAATTTGTATAGTTACTGGGCACAATTGATCATAGCGTATTTTTTCTGCAGCATGCTTGTCCATACGGGATTTTGTAAATACCCAAACCAATGGAAACCCGATTACAACAAATAGCCAGCTTACTGGATCTCCAAAGCCGCTGTTAAAGGTCAGAAATCCATTGCTGTCTAAACCAAATGGACGCTGAAATAAATAGTGAATACCTATTAATCCACCTCCAATAGAGAAGGTAATAAAATAAAATAGCAGCAATAATTTTATCCAACGGTAAAAATTATGATAACCAAATGTAGTTAAGATAATGAAGCACGAGAACAAGAGTTTTCCTATTACACTGGTAAAAAAAGTATCAGGAAAATAGAGAGAGATAGGAACGAGTAAAGATGCAACAAATCCCCCAATTACTATGCGGATAATCCGTGTACTATCTCTTGCTAAAGCTTGTGTGAGCATTAAAAGCATGATATCTAATAAAAAATTTAATGCCCAAACAGCATCCAGATAAATAGTCACACCTTTCCTTCCTTTCACGTATTCTGTCATATGAAAGATTTTAAATTATTAACTTCATAATGATTAAAGTATATCGAAGAGAAAAGGAAAAGTCTGTCATTTCCTGTATGGTTCGTATGACTAATTTTAACGAGTTGTTGGAATGTTTGTCGGTAATTATAGCCAAGTTAAAAATTGGACTTAAATGACCTATGCATGAAATTGGTTGATCCAATTTAAAAGAAAAGAGGATATACATAATGCTTAAACTTGATAATTTGGCCAATTTTTGTGTGGTGGGTGTAATAGTGAAGAAAATCGAGAGAGGAACTGGAAAACAGAATTTATAGTAATAAAGTACCAGTGCCAGTCCAATTGTTACTCATGTTCTAAATTCATTCATAGGATGGTTCTTTTCCTTATAATGAACAAATTGACAAAGAATAAAAGCGCAATCGCTCGATTAGAAACGTAGCGACTAGAGCGAATCAACAGAGATAAAGGAATAACGGTGAACTTGCGAACTGATGATGACTTATCGTAGGGCGTTTACGCTCGACGCGGCTCAACACGCTCCTATGTATCCACATGGACTAATTTTATAATTTCTTTGACAATAAAAAAGGCCAATGCACGTAATAGTAGCATTGCCTTCTTTTTATCATTAACGATTTCGATTACGGTTTCGATTTCTTAAGAAAGTTGGAATATCTAAACCATCTTCCTCTTGTCTTGGTCTTTGCTGTTGAACAGGTTCACTCTCTCTTTCTCTACTAGGTGGTTCTTCATTTACTCTAGTAGCAGCATGCTGATGATGATTAATTACCGGTCGATGCTGTTTTGGTTGCTGCTCCATTTTCTTAGTAGATTCATCAAAGCCTGTCGCTATAACCGTGACAACAATTTCATCTTTTAAGTTTTCATTAATAACCGATCCAAAGATTACATTGACTTCATTATCGGCAGCAGAAGTAACTAAATCAGCAGCTTCTTGAACTTCATACAGACTTAAGTTAGTACCCCCAGTTATATTCATCAAGATGCCGTGCGCGCCATCTATTGAGGTTTCTAATAGTGGTGAAGAGATTGCTTTTTTAGCAGCCTCAGTAGCCCTTGTTTCACCAGTAGCTACACCAATCCCCATTAGGGCAGAGCCCTTATCAAACATAATGGTTTTAACATCGGCAAAGTCAACATTGATTAGCCCTGGTTTTGCAATTAAATCTGAAATGCCTTGTACACCCTGACGCAATACATTATCAGCTTCGCGGAAAGCTTCTAACATTGGTGTATTTTTATCTACTATCTCTAGAAGACGATCATTTGGTATAACAATTAATGTGTCCACACTACCTTTTAATGACTCAATTCCAGAAATTGCTTGCGTGGATCTTCTTCGGCCTTCAAAAGAGAATGGACGCGTTACTACTCCTACTGTAAGGGCACCAAGATCTTTTGCGATCTGTGCAATAACTGGAGCAGCACCAGTACCAGTACCTCCACCCATTCCAGCAGTTACAAATATCATATCTGCTCCTTGCAGTACTTCCTCAAGCTGTTCTTTACTTTCTTCTGCGGCTTTTTTGCCTACTTCAGGATTAGCTCCAGCACCTAATCCTCTAGTTAATTTTCCACCAATTTGTATTTTCAATTCTGCTTTTGATAGATTTAAAGCTTGAGCATCTGTATTTACAGCGATAAACTCTACACCTTCAACGCCGTGTTCGATCATACGGTTAACAGCATTATTACCGCCACCGCCAACTCCAATTACTTTTATTGTGGCTAATTCTTCCATGTTTGTATCAAACTCCAACATATCTCGTTCCTCCTAATATGCAAAATTACAAGCGTTTCTAGAAGCTAATTAATTAGAGGTCACCTTAAAGTATACAGTAAAAAATACTGCTTTTTAAGTCGATGGAAATAATTGTCTAATCAAAAAAATACTTAAACAAATTAGCTATTCCAGATTCTTTTTTATTATTTTCTTTTGCTTCATTTGATTTTGACTGTTTTTTTACTCGCTTTGGTTGTATTTCTTGTTTCTGTTCGATAACAGATGGAAACAATTCTTTTCCTTGTATTTTCGCATTACGGTAGGCAAATTGCAAGATTCCAACCCCCGCAGTAAACTGTGGTTCTCTGACACCTATATAATCTGGAATCGCTATACGAATATTGGATTGATATATATCCTCCGCAAGCTCCAGAACACCCGGCATAGCCATCGTACCTCCAGTCAGTACATATCCACCAGGTAATCTATGATAGCCCATCTTTCTAATTTCTCTTTCAGCAAACGCAAAAATTTCTTCCATTCTAGCTTCTATCATATCTGAGATTTCCAATTGATTATACGTTTGCTTTGTATTACTTCCTATTATGGAAACATCGAATACTTCTTCCTCTAAAGCATGATCATAAAAGGCATGTCCATAATTTAGTTTAACATCTTCAGCCTCCTCTGTAGACGTTCGTAACCCAATCGACAGATCCTTTGTAATATTGTCACCGCCCAATTGAACGACACTTGTTGAGACAAGATGATCACCTTCAAAAATAGATACAGTTGAGCAACCACCACCAACATCAATCAATGCGACACCCATGTTCTTTTCATCCTTTGATAAGGCGGTCGTACCAGCTGCAAGTGGTTGAAGACAAATATCAGCAACCTGGAGATTTGCTCGCTCCACACATTTTAAGATGTTATGTAAAACCGTCTTAGAGCAAGTGATAATCGTACCTTCCATTTCTAATCGTACGCCAATCATTCCTCGTGGATCATTAATCTCGTCTAACCCATCAACAATAAATTGTTTAGGTATGACATCGATAATCTCACGTTCTGGAGGAATGGACATAACTTGGGCTCCATCAATCACTCTCGTAATATCATCATCACTTATCTCACGGTTTTCACTTTGAACCGCTACTACTCCGTGACAAGGTTGTAATTGAATGTGATTTCCATTCACGCCGACTACAACACTATCAATTTGCATGCCTACCATACGTTCTGCTTGTTCAACAGCATTTCTAATGGACTGGACTGTCTGATCAATGTCTATAATAGCACCTTTCTTCATGCCATTTGATTTAGCAGAACCAACTCCAATGATGTTTAATGAATCGTTTAAAACCTCACCTATTATAACTTTGATTTTTGATGTACCTATATCAAGACTTACTAATACTTCACTGTTGTTCAAGTAAGGCACCCCCCAGTTCAGAAGCTGCACAACTAAGCAAACTTCTTATACCAAATTCTGTAATTATCCTAATAATGTAATAGTTTAAAACATTTCCTAAAAATAAAATATATATAGGTTATTCCACATAAAATATAGGATTCCTTTTATTTTTCGGTAATTTTTTTAAAAAAATTAAGCAGATTTTACAATTAATACAATGTGATCATTAATTATTTAGGAAAAAGAAACCATACCTCTTATATTAAACTATTTCGTAAAGAGAGCTGGAATTATGACTTTCATAAGAAATTAAATTCTTTTACTCACGATTTTCAGATGTTGCCTCCTGATTTATAGTATCTTCTACTGATTCTTCAGATTCAGTGGTTTCATCTTGCTGGCTCTCTTCTTTTTCATTAAAAGACTCAAAATAGGCTCCTACTCCAATATGAACAATTCCTTCACTGTCTGCATCCAATTGAGCAACAATAGATGGGTATACTTCCATTCTAGCTGCAAAATCCCGAATCGTTGCATCAACCGTTAATCCATCATTCATATATAGGCGAATTTTGTTTTTATTATCATCCGTTGGAGCCCAATGAATCTCAGAAATTAACTTCAATATACTTTTGGGAAGTTTTTCTAGTTCTGCTGTCATCCTATGTATATATTCTTTTTCGGTAAAATTGGATATTAATGGAGCATCTCCAGTAAAGGTATGCTGTTCCAAACTATTGAGCACAGTACCGTTCCCTAGAATTGGATAATATTTTGTTTCCTTTTGTACATAACCAACACGCTCATATTCTTCCACTTGAATAGTGATTGTCCACGGTAATTTTCTATCTACACTTGCGGATGAAATAATCGGATTATTCTCTACTGCTTTCACACTCGCTGATTTATCAATTGTCCATATATTCATATCTTCCGCTAAATTACTTATGCTTATTACTTCTTTATCCGATAAAAAGGTATTTCCTTCTACCTCGATATATCGGATATGACTTAATGAAGATTGCAGATAGACGATAATAGAAATTAATAAGAAAAAAATAGAAAGATAAAATATTAACCGTCGATTTGCCTTTTTTTTCCTAGCCTGCTTCAATTTCGGTATCCTATCTTCTATTGAAACAACTTTCTTTTTTGCCATCTCCATTTCTTCCTTTATCATAAATTAACAATAGAAATGGCAAATAAATACCATTTCCTTATGTTAATTTAAAGTATATCACATTATCCCTTTAAAGTTGTAGTGTACATAGATGGAAAATAAAGTTTTTAAGCTCTTTGCAATATCTCTGCAAACTATGGTTTTATAGTAAGTAATTTTAGATTTTCGTATATCTACTAATATTTAGCAAAATACCTACAGAACATAGTATTAATGTTAATGATGATCCTCCATAGCTTAAAAAAGGCAAGGTAATTCCAGTTACAGGAATTAAACCAATAACGACACTAATATTTATCATTGCTTGAATCGCAAGCATGGAAACTATCCCAAGTGCTAAGAAACGAGAGAATAGATCAGGTGCCTCCAGGGATACTTTTATCCCACGCCATAGTAAGAGTAGAAACAGCAATAAAACGATAGTACCTCCAATAAAGCCAAGCTCTTCTCCTAAAATAGCAAAGATAAAATCAGTTTGTGGTTCAGGTAAATAAAAATACTTCTGTAGACTATTCCCAAATCCTAACCCCATTAAACCTCCTGGACCAATTGCATATAGTGATTGTATAATTTGGAATCCATCGCCAAGTGGGTCTTCCCACGGATTTAAGAATGCAGTAATTCTACTAATACGATACGGCGCAGATGCAATCAGACCTACAAAGCCTATCAGCCCAAGTAGAGCTAGTCCAAAAAAATGTGAAAGTCTAGCACCAGCAGCAAATACTAAAATCATACACGTTAATACTAATACCATACCAGTACCTAAATCTGGTTGAAGCATAATTAAGCCAAACGCAGTAAATATCAGCATAATGGATGGAAGAAAACCTTGCTTCAATGAGGTAATATACTTCTGCTTCGTTGCTAAAAATGCAGATAGAAAAATAATTAAACCTAACTTCATAAATTCCGATGGTTGAATACTGAATGCCCCTATTCCAATCCAGCTTTGTGCTCCTCCACGTACCATTCCAATTCCTGGTATTAATACTAAAAATAAAAGTATGAAGCAAGCTAACAAAATCACTCTCGCGTATTTTTTCCACGTACTATAGGGAATTTTCATCACAAAAAGCATTGCTGCTACGCCGACGCCAGCAAATAATACTTGTCTTTTTACATAATACCACGCATCACCAAATTTATATTCTGCCCAAACATAGGAGGAGCTGTAGACCATAATGACTCCAATAAGTAACAAACTTATGATAACGCCCAATAAGATATAATCGGGTGAAGTATGTGATCTCGCTTTATTCTGGAACAAAAATAACACCCCTCTTTAGATTGAAATCGGGGTGTTGTTTAAAGCTATTTACTTCACGATGTTTTTTCTACTCGGTTCAAAAAGAAGGTGAGACATACTTCTTGAACAAGTTCTTTAAACAAGCCCCTATACTATCGTATGCACGGCTTGTATAAACATGTCTCCTCTTTCTTCAAACGTCGCATATTGGTCCCAACTTGCACAAGCTGGAGAAAGCAGAATGGTGTCACCTTCTTCTGAAAAATCAAAAGCAGTTTGTACCGCTGTTTCCACATTATCTGTTAATTTTATCTGGGGAACGCCTGCATGTTCGCCAACTGCCTTCAATTTTTCTGCAGTTTCTCCAAATAACACCATCGCTTTAACATGTTCTAAGTAAGGGATTAGTTCACTAAATTCATTCCCTCGATCTAACCCACCAGCCAACAAGATTACCGGTTTTTCAAAAGCTGATAACGCCTTTTGTGTTGCCAGAATATTCGTTGCCTTTGAATCATTATAAAACATCCTACCAAGATGTTTTCCGACAAATTGTAAACGGTGCTTTACCCCTGTAAAAGCAGATAGGGCAGTTTGAATCCCGTGATTCGTAGCACCGCTAAGCTTAGCAGCAGCTATTGAGGCAAGTATGTTCTCATAATTATGCTCTCCCATTAAGGCGATATTTGATCGATCCATAATCTTTTCATCTCTAAAATAAATCGATGTTTCATCCATCCAAGCACCATCTTCTAAACGCTCCTTAACAGAAAAAGGAACTTTATGAGCTTTGCTGTTTTCTACTGCATCAATCAAGCTACGATCGTTGGCATTATAGACGAGAAAATCTTCTTCCGTTTGATTCTTAAAGATATTAAATTTTGCCTGTTTATAATTATCAAGTGTTTTATGATAATCTAAATGCGCCTCGAAAATATTTAATAAAACTGCAATCCTAGGCTTGAATTTATCTATCCCCATTAACTGAAAAGAAGATAGTTCTAAAACTAAATTCTCGTTATTATCTATTGTTTGTGCTACTTCAGTTGCAACTATTCCAATATTTCCAGCTATCTTAACAGGTTGGTCACTCTGTGTAAGCATTTGAGCAGTCATCGTGGTTGTCGTTGTTTTACCATTTGAACCTGTGATACCAATGATTGTTGCATCTGTTAACTGCGCAGCTATTTCTATTTCAGTAATAATTGGAATTTCTTTTTTTATAGCCTCGGCAACAATTGGATTCTCATAGGAAATTCCTGGGTTTTTTACGATTATGTCGATATCATTTAACACAGAAAGAGGATGGGAACCAACAATTATCTCTGCACCCATCTCCCTTAATCGAATTACCTCTTCATCTGAAGCAGTTGCTTTTTTATCGTTTATACGTACCTTTTTCCCATCTTTCATTAATACCTCAGCAGCAGCTGTACCACTCTTAGCTAAACCTAATACAAGTACATGTGAATAGGGAAAATCATTTAGCTTTCTCAATTTATGCCCACCTCAATGTATATACCTAAAGCTGCAAAAATTAAGCCTACTAACCAGAAGGTTGTTACGACACGCCATTCAGACCAACCTAATAATTCATAATGATGATGTAGTGGGCTCATTTTAAACACCCTTTTTCCAGTTGTTTTAAAAGATATAACCTGAATAATGACAGATAACGTTTCAATAACAAAAACTCCACCGATAATAACTAAAATAATCTCTAATTTAGTTAAAATGGCAATAGCAGCGATGGCTCCACCTAACGCTAATGAGCCTGTGTCACCCATAAATACCTTAGCAGGATGTGCATTAAATACAAGGAAACCAAGCAGTGCACCAACTACAGCTAATGAAAAAATAGTGACTTCATTTTGTGGAATTCCATACCAAGCTAGAATTCCGAATGCACCAAATGCAATAGCAGCGGTACCTGCAAGTAATCCATCCAAGCCATCTGTAAGATTTACGGCGTTAGAAGCACCAACAAGCATAAAAATAATTAAAAGTGCATAACCCCAGCCCAATTCCCATTGAATAGATGTACCTGGAATTGAAATGTAGGTCGGAAAGCCTTGATCTCTCAATATAAAATATACAACAAGTGCAATAATCAGCTGACCAAACATCTTTTGTTTTGAAGTCAAACCAAGGTTCCTCTTCATTGCGACTTTAATAAAATCATCTAAGAATCCTAATAATCCGTACCCTACTAACACAAAAATGAGTAACCAAAGTTCATAGCCAATGCCATCTGAATTTGTTTTCAAGGCCATAATTATTGATGTGATTATAACACTTAGAACAATCATTAATCCACCCATTGTAGGCGTACCTGTCTTCTTTTTATGTGATTTTGGCCCTTCTTCTCTTATGCTTTGTCCAAACTTTAATCGTCTTAAAAATGGAATAATAATAGGAGACATAAGGACGGTGATTAAAAATGCTATAGCAATCGTTATGACTAATACGAATATATTCATTGTTTCTCCTCCTTGTTAGAAACCGTCCATCTATTGTAAATAACTAACTTCTTTTATCATTAATTCAAATTTCAATCCTCTAGATGCTTTAAACAAAATTACAGTGTCTTTATTCAAATAAGGTTGAAGTGCCTCAATGAGCGCTTGTTTATCCCTAAAATGCGTTGAGGGAATTAGAGAATGTTTTTCTTTCATTGCTTTAGTAATGTATTTAGCATCCTCGCCAAATGTGAAAACTTCTGTCACAGGTTCTGATATAACTTCAGCTACAGACCGATGTAACATTTCTGAATGATTTCCTAATTCTAGTATATCACCTAGTACTAGTACTTTATCCTTAAAATCATGTAATTGTTTTACAACTTTTATTGCAGCCTTCATCGATGTCGCAGAAGCATTATAGGCATCATTAATAATGGCTACACCATTATTACCTGTTAGCCATTCAAATCGCATTCCTGTCTTTTCCATTTGCAAAAATGATTGCTGTATTAATGCGCCGCTAATATTTAACAATTCTCCAAGTGCTATTGCAAATGTTGCATTTTTAGCATGATGCTCTCCTAAAAAAGGTATGCTATATTCCTCATCTTTACCTAGCTGAAAAAGTGTCTGTGCATGTTTTAACTCGACCGATATGATTCGTTTATCGTTCGTATGATTAAATCCACATGTACGAACATTAGCTTTTTTATGCATATGATAAAGCAATTCCTCATCACCATCGATAATTAAATAACCATCTGACTTTAGTCCGGAAGTGATCTCAAGTTTAGCTTTGGCAATACCTTTGCGTGAACCTAAATATTCAATATGTGATTCGCCAATATTGGTAATTATGGCATAATCTGGCCTTGCAATTTCGGATAATTGTTCAATTTCTCCAAAGTTGCTCATTCCCATTTCTAAAACCAATGCTTCCGTATCAATCGGCATAGATAAAATAGTTAATGGTAATCCGATATGGTTATTATAATTTCCATCTGTATAATGTGTTCGATATACAGCTTTCAGCATAGCTGCCACGATATCTTTCGTAGAAGTCTTACCATTTGAACCTGTAATACCTACTACGATTGGATCAATCTTTTTCCGATAATGAAAAGCCATTTCCTGTAAGGCAGTAATCGTATTGTCAACAAAGAAAATCGGAAGGTCATCGGGAACCTGCTGTGGTAGAGCCTTCGCCTGATCCCAAAATACAGCAATTGCTCCATTATGAATTGCCTGTTCCACATAAGCATGACCATCAAAGTTCTCCCCAATAATCGGAATAAACAAGGAATTTGGCTTTTGCTGCCTACTGTCTGTATGAACATGTTCTATTGATTTTCCGTGGATATCCCCCGTAAAGTCTGGAAAAAATCCCGAAAGCCAATTTAAACTAAACATAATCTCTACTCCTTAGCTAAAATAGCTTGGCAAGCTATTTCTCGATCATCAAAATCATATTTAACATTGCCGATTTGTTGATATGTTTCATGCCCTTTACCTGCTATTAGAATAACATCACCAGCTTTAGCATGTTCTACAGCATACTGTATTGCCAATCTTCGATCTACGATAACTTGATAATCTTCGTTAGCATGCAAACCATTTGTCATATCATCCAAAATTTCTTGGGGATCCTCCGTTCTCGGATTATCAGATGTGAAAATAGCATAATCTGCATATTTTAATGCAATTTCCGCCATAAGTGGCCGCTTCGTACGATCACGATCACCACCACAGCCTACTACTACAAACACACGATTTTCTGCAAATTCTTTCACCGTCTGTAAAACATTATCTAATGAATCCGGTGTATGTGCATAGTCAACAATAACTGCAAAGGATTGCCCTTCATTCACAGGTTCAAATCGACCATTTACACCCTCCATTTTTTCTAAAGCCGTTTTAATGTGGGCAATCGGAATATCACTCACAATTGCTGCAGCACTGGCCGCCAACATATTATATACATTAAACATACCAATAAGCTTGCTTTGGATTGTTAACTCTCCAACAGGTGTCGTTAATTGGAAAGTTGTACCTGCTGCACCAAGTTTAATATTACTTGCCATTACTTGAGCAGAATTTTCGATTCCGTACGTAATCACATGTTGAGCTGTACTTTCTTTTAATAGTGTACTTGACGCATCATCTTCATTAATTACGGCATATTTATCTTCACCGCTATAACTATTGCCTAGTTGCGCAAACAAGAGGCTCTTGGCTCTTAGATAGTCATCAATATCTTTATGATAATCTAAGTGATCCTGAGATAGATTTGTAAAAACCGCTATATCATAATCACAACCATAAACCCTTCCCTGCACAAGCGCATGCGAAGAAACTTCCATAATTGCTTGGTCTACATCTTGATCTAGCATCTTTTTGAACGACTTCTGAAGTAGTAACGCATCTGGAGTCGTATTGGCAACCGGATATGTTTCATTTCCTATTTTCATATGAATTGTTCCAATAACACCTGTCTTTTTCTTATATTCATTAAATATCGTTTCAAGCAGATACGTCACCGTAGTCTTACCATTTGTTCCAGTGATACCGATTAAAGGTAGCTTAACAGTAGGGTTATTATAATATTTCACACCAAGCATCGATAATGCTCTGCTTGTATTAGCGACTTTAATTATTGGTACGCTTGAATGTACTTCTTGATCGACAATAACGGCACTGGCTCCATTTTGAACCGCCTGCTCTACGTAGTCATGTCCATCAACTGTAAAGCCTTTGATGCAGACAAAAAGATTACCGGATTCTACTTTTCGCGAATCCATTTCAATACCAGATACCTCTATATGAGCTATATCATCATTTGTTTCATAAAAAGGTATACATCCTAACAAATCAATTAATTTCATGTTTAACATCCCAATCTAAAATAATGTCCCACATATGTATTCTCGTAGATTACAATTTTTAAGAGGGTGACAGCACCCTCTTTTATTCTTTTTCCACCTAAATCATTATAGCAAATTTATCCCTGTTTAACGATTATTTTCCGATAAATAAATGCGGATTTTTGATCCTTGCTCTACTTTTGTTCCAGGACTAGGTGCTTGATCAATAATATAATCACCCTTTCCACTAGTTTCGATGGATAGGTTTGTCATGTATTCCGTTAATTCTTCTTTATTTAGTCCCACTAAGTCAGGAACTTCTACTTTCGGTTCTTCTGGCCACTGATATTCTTTGTCCAGTCCACCCTTACGAGGTTCGACTTCCATTGCCCTTAGGCTATCACCAATAATTGTACCAACAATTGGTGCTGCTACCACACCACCAAACTGGACCGTATCTTTCGGATTATCAACAGCTACATACACAACGATTTCAGGATCATCTGCTGGAGCAAAACCAATAAAGGATACCACATAGTTATTTTCCATATATCTACCATCTGGTCCAACTTTTTGTGCTGTACCTGTTTTCCCGCCAACTCGATAGCCATCAACATATGCAGGTCGTCCTGTTCCTTGTGCAACAACACTTTCTAAAGCGTGACGTATCTCCTTGGAAGTCGATTCGGAAATAACTTTCTTTTTCATGGTAGGTTCCACTTTTTCGGTTGTCTTTTTTGTTTTAGGATCAATCCACTCTTCTGCAATATATGGTTCGTATAAATAGCCACCATTAACTGCAGCTGCTACCGCCATTACTTGCTGAATTGGAGTAACAGATACACCTTGTCCAAAAGCTGTAGTAGCCAATTCAACTGGTCCTACATTTTCTGGTTTAAACAGAATTCCATTCCCTTCTCCCTGCAAGTCAATTCCTGTCTTTTTACCGAATCCAAAACTATTGATATATGAAAATAGCTTCTCCTTTCCTAACATTTGACCAAGGCTTACAAAGCCAGGGTTACAAGAATTCTGGACAACTTCCAAATAACTTTGATGCCCATGACCACCGCTCTTCCAACAATGTAATTCGGTTCCTCCAACAGAGATGTCACCATCATCGTGAAAGTGATCATTTTCTAAATCTACGACTTTTTCCTCAAGAGCAGCAGCTAATGTAATAATTTTGAATGTGGAACCTGGTTCATACGTACTCCAGATCGGCAGGTTTCGATCAAACACATCGGAGTCTACTTCTTGATAATTCTCGGGATGAAAGTTTGGACGTGACGTCATACCAAGAATTCCCCCAGTTTTAGGATTTACGGCAATCGCAACTGCACCATCTGGATGATATTTGGACTCAGCTAGATCAAGTTCACGCTCCATAATAGTTTGTACTTTTGTGTTAATAGTTGTTTTGAGGTCTAGTCCATCCTTGGGAGGGCTGTATTCATCTGCTAATCTATCTAGACGTCTACCTTTCGCATCTGAGTAAAAGGAGAGACTGCCTTTATCTCCACTTAATTTATCATCATAAAATAACTCAAGACCCATTAATCCTTGATTATCAATGCCTGCAAATCCGAGCACGTGGGAAAGGTCATCTCCGTATGGATAATGTCGCTTAGAATCTTTAGATAAATAGACACCATCCATATTCAATGTTCGAATAGCGGTTTCTTGTTTTTCATCTATTTTCCTGCCATCTGGATGTATGTTCACACTCGATGCATTTCGTGTAACATATTCATAAGCCTTATCATATGAAATGTCTAGAATATTGGACAAATTCTTTGCCGTTTCCTCAGGCTTATCAACTTGCCTCGGTACAACTACAACGGATGGAGCTGTTACATTTTCAGCAAGTACTTCACCATTACTGTCCAATATATTTCCTCTTTCAGGTTCAAATTCAATATCCCTTGTCCATAATTCATTGGCTTGTCCCATTAATTTATCGCCTATTACAAATTGCACATACCCTAAACGAATATCAATAACTGTAAATATTAATAAACCAATAAGAAAAACAGCGACTATCCGTTTTTTTGTCGTCACAGCAGATACACGTTTCATACTACATCTCCTTTTTATAGACATGCTTGTATCCACTATATGAACAATAAAATTGGATTAGAACACTGTTTCTCATCGCCACAAAATTATATTACTTGTGTTATTCCCCTGTATCTTCTTGATCTGATGAAGTGTTTTCCTGCTTTTCTTGATTCGGAGGTACTAATTCAATACCTAAATAGTCTTTAGGCTTTACAGGTGTACCTTCCTTTATATTCTGAGTAACAACATAGCCATTACCAAAGGTCTCTGTTTTCAATTCCAATAGATTTGCTAACTGTAATGCATCACGTAGCGACCAGCCCACGATGTTAGGCATCTTTGGTTTTTCAGTTATTAATAAAACATGATCATTTGGTAACACTTTTTCACCTTCTCTGACATTACTAGCTACAATTTCCCCTTGACCAGCTACCGTAACTTTCAACCCATGCTTTTTAAGCTCTTTCTCCATTTTACTAGCATCTTTTCCTACTAAGGTAGGGATGCTTACTTGTTTAACCTTGTTGGTCTTCTCTTTATCAGGATTAATATTCAAATAGTGAAGCCCATTCTCCATTACATTTTTAAAAATAAAAGATACTGGTGTCGAACCTGATTCCGTTGGCTCTAACTTGGGCTGCTTAACAGATACATACATCATTAACTCCGGATCATCGATGGGTGCCATGCCTAAGAAGGAAAAAACATGATTTTCTTTACCAGATAAATATCCTCCTTCAGGATTAGGAATCTGCGCTGTCCCTGTTTTACCTCCAACTGTATAATCATCCAGTTTATACTTTTTACCCGTCCCATCTTCTCCATTTACAACAGATTTCAAAAGCTCTAAAACTTGTTCAGCTGTCGCTTTAGAAATTGGTTTGCCAACTACATTTGGTGACTTCTCTTCGATTATTTCTCCAGAATTAGCGTCAACAATTTTTTTGATCACATAAGGCTGTAGCATTTTTCCATCATTTGCAATAGCTGTTGCAGCTTTCATTTGTTGAATTGGTGTTAGCGTACTACCTTGACCGAAAGAAGTACTTAACTTCTCACGCGGCCAATTATATAAAATTTCACCAGCTACCTCATTGGGTAAATCAATTTCCGTTTTTTTATCAAATTGAAAGGCCTTTAAGTATTCTAGATATTTGTCGGTACCAATTTTTTCCCATACAAGCTTAGAAGCTGCTACATTGGATGATCGTTGGAATCCCTTATCAAATGAGATTTTCCCCCAACCGTTACCTCCATTATGGTCACGCACAGGCTTTATTTGCTCATTGGGTTGGTAGCTACCTGACATATAAGGTTCACTACCATTATATACATTCTCTTCTATCGCTGCTGCCCAAGTAAACATTTTAACCGTTGAACCCGGTTCAAACGGTGTAGAAACAACGTCATTAAACCAATTTTCTACTTTTGGATCATTCGGATTATAGCTTGGTCGATTACTCATCGCCACAATTTCACCCGTTTTAGGATTCATTACAACAGCAGAAATGCGCTCAGGCTCATACTTTTCATCTGCCTGTGTAAGTGTATCCTCCAGTAAGGTTTGAATTTTCTGTTCGATCGTTAAATAAACATCATCTCCATCCTCAGGTTCAGTAACAACTTCTTCTGGATGCAAGAGCTTTTTATTATATTGATCACGCTGATAAGATATGCGCCCATCTTTACCGCTTAATAAATCATTCATTTCATGTTCAATGCCAGCTACACCTTTGATTTCTTGTTTCGTACCAGTTTTGTCTTTCTTATCAACTTCTGTTTCTCTTGCAAACCCAATAATTTGTGAAGCAAACATTCCATTTGGATAATAGCGAATTGCTTCTTCCTTGAAATTAATTCCAGGCAAATCTAAAGCTGCAATTTCATCCTTTTTCTGCTGAGATAATTCTTTACCGTTATTTCCAAACTCAACCTGAAATTTATTTTTTTCGATGCCAGCATTTAACTGTTCAAGCACTTCACTTTCTTTCATATCTAATAAAGGAGCCAGCAATTCCGCAGTTTTCTCCGGATCTTTTACATGCTTTGGCTCCTCTAAATCTTCGGAATAGGATTCATCTACAATGGCGTATAATCTATATGTAGGTCGATCATAAGCCAGCGTCATTCCATTACTATCGTATATTTTTCCTCTTTCTGCGGGTAATGTATAAGATGATGTTCGTTGTTTATCTGCCCATTCCTCCAATGATACTCCGTTTATTTCCTTTGTGGCTTGAATGTAGAGAAACCGTCCTGACAATGTAAGAAATGCACCTACGAAAAGGATTATAAAAATGCCTGCCATGAAGTGAGTCGCTTTATTTTTCCTCATAACCATGTTCCCCTTGATTCTAATTATTCATTTTCTGAGCTTGTTTCACTTTGGTATCTTGAATTTTTAGACCATTCTTTTCAGCTATATTTATAATTCTTTCCGGCCTACTCAACTCTTTCAACTCATAGCTAAGTTGATCATTAACAGCTTGTTGTAACTTGACTTTGCTTTCTAATTGTTGTAATTCTCGATTAACCGTATCCGTTGATGAAGAAAAAGAAACCATATACAATCCTGCTACAATTATACATACCCCAATTATGGAATAAATTAATTTTTCTCCTTTTGTAATCCAACCCTGCTTCTGCACTTTAACAGGTATGGATTGCTCCTTCTTCGGTGTCTGCTGCGGTCTAATTTGTTCCCATGATCTAGCATGATTTACACTCATTATTTTCTCCACCCTTCTTCATACCTAAAATGTGGTTTCCAATCAGATATTTTTTCAATAATACGCAGCTTAGCAGATCGTGATCTTCGGTTAACCTCCAACTCATGCTCATTAGCAATAATCGGTTTTCGGTTAACTAGCCGAAAAGGTGCTTCATTAGCTTCCGGTAAAATAGGCAAGTTTCTTGGTGTAGCCTTTGGTGTACTCCATTTTTTAAAAGCTTGTTTACAAAGTCTATCCTCTAATGAATGGAAGGTAATTACTGCAATTCTTCCACTAATGCCTACAACTCTTGCAGCTTGATGTAAGGCATCGTTAAACACACCTAACTCATCATTTACCGCAATTCGTAAGGCTTGAAATATCCTTTTAGCAGGATGTCCCCCTTTACGTCTAGCGGGTGCAGGAATACCTTCTTTAATAATTCCCACTAATTCATGTGTCGTGTCTATCGTTTTAGTTTTCCGATAGGCTTCTATTTTTCTGGCAATTTGTTTGGCGAATTTTTCTTCACCATATTTAAAGAAAATTTTCACCAAATCATTATACGACCAGTTATTTACGATCTCATAAGCGTTCAGATCTTTTGTTTGATCCATTCTCATATCAAGTATTGCATCATGCTGATAGCTAAAGCCTCTTTCTCCCCTGTCCAATTGAGGAGAAGATACACCTAAATCGAATAAAATCCCATCTACTTGGTCAATTTGATGCTCTTCTAGAGCTTCTTCTAGCCTGCTAAAATTAGAATGAACAAATAATATTCGATCTTTATATTCCGCTAATCGTTCTTTTGCAGCCTGTAATGCATCTAAATCTTGATCAAAAGCTATTAGTAATCCGTTTTCGCTTAATCTTGAGGCAATTTGCTCAGAATGCCCTCCACCCCCTACTGTACAATCAACATACGTACCAGTTGGCTTGATCTCCATTCCTTCAATTGTCTCTGTTCTTAAAACACTATAATGTTCAAACATTGAAACACCCATTTCTATCGTTTGCCGCCTTCATGATGTCAAATGTCCTCTCTAGTTGATTAGATATCGAAGTCCATTAGGTTCTCTGCAATTTCTGCAAAGGATTCTTCTGAGTCTGTCACGTACTCTTCCCAATTCTCATTCGCCCAGATTTCAATGCGATTTGAAACACCAATCACGACACATTCCTTTTCCAATGCAGCGTAACTGCGTAAATTCTGCGGAATATTTATTCTTCCCTGTTTATCAACTTCGCATTCAATTGCACCAGAAAAGAAAAATCGCGTGAATGCTCTGGCGTCCTTCTTAGTAAGTGGGAGTTTTTTTAACTTTTCCTCCAATAGTTTCCATTCGTCCATTGGATAAGCAAATAAACATTTATCTAGTCCACGGGTCACAACAAAGCTTTCCCCAAGCCCCTCACGAAACTTAGATGGAACAATCATTCTTCCTTTAGTATCAATGTTATGTTGGAATTCACCCATGAACATATAGTCCACCCCACCTTTGTATATCCAATATTACCACATTCCCCCACTATTCACCACTCATATTTAAAAAAACATAAAAAAAAAGCTGTTTATACAGCTAAAAGCTAACGGTAATAACAACGGAAAAAGGGGCTGGGACAAAACCCAGTAAAATAAAAAGTGGTACTCGCCAATAATTTGGTAAGTACCACTTTTTTTGAGATTTATGTACGCAAAAGGGATACCTTCTGGTAAAGTTAAAGTAATCACACCCAAACAGAACCGGAGGTATCCCTTATGTTTAAACATTATACCATGAATCAAGTCGTTTTGCCTTTAGATTTTGAAATGAAATTACAAGAAAATGATATCGCCTATGCGGTTAACCATATTGTAGAACATATCCCAGAAGAATCATTTGTGGGATTTTTGCGCGAAACAGGTTGTCCTGCATACCATCCTCGAATGATGATGAAGATTATCTTATGTGCCTATACCCAAACTGTTTTTTCTGGCAGAAAAATAGAAGGCTTACTTAAAGATAGTGTACGGATGATGTGGCTAGCACAGGGTTATGAGCCGAGCTATCGTACCATCAATCGATTCCGTGTTCATCCCGAAGTAAAAGAGTTACTACGCCAATGTTTTGTCCTATTTCGCTGTCAACTTGTTGAAGAGAAGGCAATTGAAGAAGAGGCCATTTTTATTGACGGCACGAAATTAGAAGCGAATGCCAATAAGTTCACTTTTGTATGGAAAAAATCCATTGAAAAATACAGCTCCGATTTAGTAGAGAAGTCGAATCAAATGTATGAGGAGCTACTGGAAAAAGAAATTATCCCCGAAATAGAAAGAGAAAGTTCTGATGAAATTTCAACGGAAGAACTCAATGAAGTAGTAAAAAAACTAGATGAAAAAGTGAAGAAATACGATCAAGAAATCGAGGAAAGTGAAAAAGCAAAAGATCGCAAACAACTCCGTTCTATGCGAAAAGAACCCAAGCAATACCGTAAACAATTCCAAGACTATGTAATTCGTAAACAGAAATATCAAAATGATATGGAGATCTTTGGCAACCGCAATAGTTATTCTAAGACGGATCATGATGCCACTTTTATGAGAATGAAAGATGACTATATGAAAAATGGCCAACTTAAGGCGGGTTATAATGTACAAATTGCGACCGAAGGCCAGTACACATTAGCTTATGATGTATTTCCAAATCCTACGGATACTCGCACGTTTATTCCTTTCCTCAAGAATATTGAAGAAAGGTACTTCAAGTTACCCAAGTATATTGTCGCTGACGCCGGTTATGGTAGTGAACAAAATTATAGTGAGGTATTACATCGAAATAGAACTCCACTCATTACGTATAATTCCTATCGGATGGAAAAGAAAAAGAAATATAAAGAAAATCCTTTTTATGTGTCAAACTGGGACTATGATTCAGACAGCGACTTCTTTACTTGCCCAAACGGAAAGAAGGTACCTTTTCAATATCTATCGAATCGAACAGATAAAGCCGGATTTAAACGAACCTTTCGTGTCTATGAATGTGAAGATTGTTCGGGATGTCCATTACGCGTTCATTGTACCAAAGCAAAAGGAAATCGTAAGATTTTCTATAATGCCCATTGGGAACAGCAAAAAGCATATATAAGAGAGCAGCTTTCAAAAGAAGAAACGGGAGAAATCTATGGAAAACGTAAAATAGATGTAGAACCTGTCTTCGGATTTTTGAAGGCTAATTTGCGTTTCACTCGTATGTCAGTGAGAGGCAAATCGAAAGTGGAAAATGAATTAGGATTCGCCTTTATGGCGGTGAATTTAAGAAAGTACACCGCCTTCAGGCAAAATACAAGCCTAAATTATAACAAAAAAGATTCCAGCTATCATTTTTTGATAACTGGAATCTTTTTTAACTTCATAAGGGCTAGTTATGTCCCAGCCCCTTTTTTATACGATGGTGGTAATTAGTGGGAGAATAATTGCCTTTTTATACATAAATAATATAATGATCAGTTGTAAATTGATAGGAATGATTCATTAATTCACTTATAAAGCCTAAACCATACTTATTAATCCAAGGTAATACATTCCAAACACGCTCTTGTAAACCATTTTCTGGATGTAATACTATATTCATCAAATCAAATGCTTTTAATTCTTCCTCATGTTTTGATCGTAGTGCATTTATTAACTTACTCTCCAAAAAGGATACATCTGCTTTTAAAAATTGCAGATTCTTATTAGCTAAATCACCTAAATCGCTTCGCATATCAATCGCAACTTCCCTCAAAGGCAAATGCGCCCTTTCAACATCTTTTTTTACTTGTTCAGCAATTTCTTCAATAGCTGGCTGATTCTTCTGAGCGAACCAATGTTCTTTAAGGTGAACAGTGCCATGATTTATTGCGTCTTCAGCTGAAATTTGAAACTTGTGCATTGTTTTCTCTATATGACGTTCTACAATCGTTAAAGATAGCCTTGGTAAGACAGGTGGCATCTTTAACTGAACCGAATGAAAGGCAGATTTTAAAGAAGCCCAATAACCTATTTCTCCTGGTCCTCCGATAAATGCCAAGCTAGGAAATAAAAACTCTTGCATTAATGGACGAGTAACTACGTTGTTACTTAATAGATTTGGATTTTGATTAGCAATGTATACTAGCTCGTCAGTAGTAAGCACTACCTCATTTTGTTTCCCTTGCCAGTCACCATTTTCCATACGGCGTAATAAAATTCGCTCTCCATTTCTGTGAAAAAACAAGTGACCATCCGATTCTTCCACATCAAGAGATAGAGAATAATTTAATTCATTCAATTCCTTAATCGTTGCATGTACACCCTTACTGATCTCGGGCTGTTGTTTAATCATTTGCACAAAGTACTCTTTTTCCAGTTCACGTACGCGATCATCACCCGAGTCAATGAGTACGACACCTTCATTTGGAAAAAGGGCAAAAATTATTTGTGCAAAAAAATCAACATAGCTAGCAGAATCATTCAAGCAATGCTTCATTTGCTCATATAATTCTTTTGTATAGTTTGTTTCTTTTAGATCTTTAAATAACTGCTGTAACCAAATTGCACTTTGCTCTTTATTAATCTGCAAATCAGATAATGAAATTTTGTCCCAAACCTTATGTTGCACCTTATATTTTTGTAAATGCTGTTGTTGAGGAAGGTAAATATGATTTACTTCATCAAAATCATGGTCTTCTCCGGCGATCCAAAAAATAGGAATAACTGGAACACCGAGAATTTTTTCTTGTTCCCTAGCAAACTGTATAATTGAAATAATCTTATTTATCGTATACATTGGACCCGTCATTAATCCTGCTTGTTGTCCCCCAATTACAACCACACTGTCATCCGCTACTAACCGTTCTATATTTTCCAATGTAGATGGAGGAGCGTTCCAGCCTTGGTTCAATTCATGCAATACCTCACATAAACTTTCTCGTTGAAAAGAACGTTCCATTAGTTCATCATATCTTTTATCAAAACTGCCAAATGGAGCATAATCAAAAAAAGATTGAATTTGCTCGTCGTTATTTCTATAATCCTGTATTAATTTATTCCGTTTCTTCAAAACGATCGGGTCAATCCGCATAGATCCCATGCTCCTTTATATGTAATGTCCTTTTTGTATTGTACATAAAAAGAGCGTAAATTTCATGCGATCTGTTTTGCAAGGTACAGTTAGAAAAAAATTCGCTGAATAACTCCTAGTAAAACAAGTAAGGCATATAAAAAACCGAAAATCAAAAATGAAATCCGTAACATAATTTTAAAAGCCCTCGCAAAATTAACCTCCGTTTGCATACGCCACTGTAAAACAATAATGGTAGTGATGAGTACAAGCAAAAATGTAATTATAATGCCAATAACATTGAAATTAAAAATAATTGACCCTATTACACATACAGATAGGATGTAAAATATTGTTGTCCAATGAACTGCAACATGTAAAGCCTTTAAGGGGTGTATACCTGAAGAACGAGCAATGTAATACAATATCCCAGTAGCAAATAGTGGAACTGTTACTAACAATGCAATGAAATAGCTAAGTACATTAATCATTTATTACCATTTCCCCCGAACTGTTCATCGTTAAAAACGCTAAATAATTCTTTTATTTTCATATTGTTCCTTTTATATTATAATAAATATATAGAAAATCCAAAATAATTGTAACAAAGTAAATGACAGCAACGATATAGAGGGGGAACTTTTATGGAATCCGTGAAAGTGGAAAAACTCATGATCAATTACAAAACACTTGAAAAATTTAAACATTTCAAGGAATATGGCAATCAAGAATTATCAATGCTGGAAGACCTAGAAAATAATATGATCGAAAATCAAAATGACTCGCCATTCTACGGGATTTATGTTGGGGATAGTTTAATCGCCAGAATGAGTCTTTATAAAGTAAAGAAAAAATACGACTTTTATTTCGAACCACCTCAAGACTATCTAACACTCTGGAAGTTAGAAGTTTTACCTGAATATCAGGGAAAAGGGTATGGTAAAGTACTTGTTAATTTCGCTAAAAGTTATCAATTACCTATTAAAACGAATCCTCGTATTAACTCCCACGGCTTTTGGGAAAAAATGGGATTCCAAAAAGCGCATTATGAAATGGAAAGAGACTTAGGCGAAAATCCTTTAATATGGATGCCTGAAGGGGTAAAAGAGCAAGAAAGTTCAAATTAAATTGAAGCTAAAGACATGAATGTAAAATTGCATTCATGTCTTTTTATCTCGCATATAACTGGCATTAATACCCCCACTTCAAGCAATAAAGTAAAACCAATATGGTAAGTGCGGGATAAACAAAAACCCCCACTGATTGAAGTTTCACTTTATCTGAATTTGGCTTTTGTTTACAATTATATAAAACATAAAAAAGGCTTTAAATTATCTACTTATGCGCTAGACAAATCAAGCGCAATGAGTTATCTGTTTTTATTACTTATCCTGTGAATCCGTTTTTACCCAACTCCATAATTTACCCATTTCTTCCCAAGCATTTTCATATCGCGTAAGTTTCTCTTTTAGATGCGCATTTTCCTTCTCTAAATGCTCCGCATATTCTTTATCATTCTTGATATCTTCTGTTTTTTGTGTTGAAAAATTGGATCTCATCTTTTCTAATAGCAGAATCGCAGTTTCTATCGTATCTCTTTCTTGAATTTTAGGCTCAGTAAAGCTCCATATATCCTTTCTATTGCCAAGCTTTCGTTCCTCTTTCGCTGTTTGAATTGCATCCTGATATTGTTTACGAATTGTCGCATTCCAACGAAATCCACATGCAGCTGAAGTTCTTGATAATTTTTTAGCTACCTCTTTAAAAGCTTCTAATTGTGTTTTTCCATCTCGTATATAGCGCAGGACCGTTTCTGCTAACAACACATCCTCATCTTTAGTCCATGCATCTTGTCGAGTTGCATTCATAACATCCCTCCTTATACATTTGCTATCAATGTATGCAAAAAATAGGAGTGATAGAATAAAGTATTATGTATTTTTAACAGTTTTTTTAATTATTGTACAAATAAAAATAAAAATAGAGGGTGCGCTTATCTAGTGAAATCCTTTCCTATATAACAGGTTCCAGCTAACTTGGAGTGAAAATAGACAACCATAGATTCCATAACTACCTGTTGATTATATAAAAAACAGATCACAATTTGTGATCTGTTTGTAAGCTATGATTATACTTTATTAGTTACTTACTACTTCTTTCCCGTCATAATGTCCGCATGATTTACAAACATAATGTGGTTTTGTTAATTCACCACAATTTGAACATTCTACCATGCCAGGTACGTGTAATTTTTTATGAGTACGACGTTGATTTTTAACTTTTTTAGAAGTTCTTCTTTTAGGTACTGCCATGACTTACACCTCCTTCATAGAAGATAAGAAAACCGAGTAGAATGATGTTAGTCTTTCTTCTCGTCATCTTTCAACAATGATTCCAATTTCTTAAAACGCTTATCTATCGTCTTTTCTTTTTTTTCTTCTGAAATAAACTCCCAACCTTTCCCTTCTGTAGGGGACTTCATTTGGTCATTTGTTTCATCTGAAAATACTCGATACGGAACCTCTAATAGAATATTTTCCTTTATAAGCGGGGTTAAGTCAAGTACTTCCCCATCAATCGGATGTATTTCTTCTTCCGCTTCATCTTCAGTAACGTATGGTGCAGTAGTAAATACTTCATCTGCATGAATATCAAACGGATACGGGACATCTACTAGTGTTCGCGCACAAGGAAGTATCATCTCTCCACTAATCTCCAATGAAAAAATGATTTGGTCTCCTTGAAAAAAACACTGTCCATGAACACGAACTGGTTCAATTTGACGAATATCGTTATTCATTGTCTCCAGTTCAGAAACATTTACTTTTTCATCAAAAGTGAATGGTTCATTATAAGCACTTTTCTTTAATTGAGCTAATGCAAATTTCAATATAATCACCTCAAGGCAACAAGAGTAATTTTAAAAGAAAAAAAGACTTTTGTCAACATATTTTCTTTACAGAATACAAAACTAATTGATTAGCTATATCCTTTATATAGAGTGTTCCCGATCACTCCTATCACTAGTCATCATAACAGTAGACCAAATGCGAAATAATCTATTTTTTGATACAATAAAGTGACACTTTATTCAAAAGTGTACTACTTCTGAATGTTAGTTGAACCAATCGGGCTTCTACGGGCAATTTCCTCTACGTGTTATTTCTTTTTCATCTAGATTTACTGCCCAGGTTACCGGTAATAAAGTGAAACTTTATTTGAACTAGGAGATGATGAAAATGGAAGCATGTGGGCTAGTAGTTGAATATAATCCATTTCATAACGGGCATGTATATCATATACAGGAAGCTCGAAAAATAAGTCAGGCAGAATGTATGATAGCCGTGATGAGTGGTTCCTTCCTACAAAGAGGAGAACCAGCAATTATGGATAAATTTTATCGTGCAAGAGCGGCCCTAAGCAAGGGAATTGATTTAGTAGTTGAGTTACCATATCCATTCGCTGTGCAAAGCAGTGATTTATTTGCTAAGGGAGCAGTTTTAACCTTAAGCGAATTAGGTGTATCTAGCTTATGCTTTGGTAGTGAATCAGGCAATATTGACAATTTTATAAACAGTTATCACAGATTAAAAACAAATCAACAAGACTATCAAAACGTTCTTAGAGACCAGTTAAATTCCGGAATATCTTTTCCAGAAGCTAGTAAAGCAGCATACCGTCATATTAGCTTATCTACTGATGAAATGGATTTAACCAAACCAAATAATATTCTAGGGTTTAGTTATGTAAAAACCATTATGGATCATAATCTCCCGATTAGACCATTAACTGTCCAACGCTCCCAATGTGGTTACCATGATGAAACAATTTCAGGATCAATTGCCAGTGCAACCAGTATACGAAAAACTCTAACAGAAAGAAACACGATCACACATGAAATTAGCAACTCTATTCCTGATACAACAAAAATGGAATTAGAAAATTATAATCAACGCGCTGGAACTTGGCATGTTTGGGAAAATTATTTTCCATTTCTACACTATCGTGTAACAACTATGTCGCTACAGGAACTTTCTATGATTCAAGGTGTAGATGAAGGGCTTGAACATCGATTAAAAAAAGCTGCTAGGAGTGTTCATTCATTTGGAGAATGGATGCAGACACTAAAAACAAAGCGTTACACATGGACACGATTACAACGTATGTTCGTACATATATTGACGAATACCAAAAAGAAAGAAATCGACATCTTATGTAATCCATCCAAGATGGCTTACGTTCGTGTACTTGGATTTAATAAAACGGGGCAAGCTTATATTCATCAACAGAAGAAGAAAATAGATGTTCCTCTTATTCAGAAGTTGGGTCGTACCATGCATCCGATGTTAGAAATGGAAGAAAGAGCAAGTGATGCCTATTATAGTATTCTTGCTCCAGATGTAAAATTAGCTCTACGTAATCAAGAAATCCAACCACCGATTAAAATATTATAATAGCATTAAAAAACAAGACCTATCCTATAAAAAATCTAGGTCTTGTTTTTTATTTACTTCAACTGCTGTAAATAATCAAGCGCATCTTCAAATGTATCAACAGGGACTATTTTCATATCTGTTTCTATTTCCGCTGCCTTTTTACGTGCGATTTCATAATTTGTCTCACCATTACCTGCCTCGTTTGGAGCAAAAAAGATATCCGCACCTTCTTTATCAGCAGCAACCACTTTTTTATCGATTCCCCCGATTCGATGTACGTTACCGTCATAGTCTATTTCGCCCGTACCTGCGATTTCATAACCCTTCGTCAAATCCTCTTCCGTTAATTGATCATAAATTTCCAAAGAGAACATAAGTCCTGCACTAGGACCACCTATCTTCCCGCTAGAAAAATGTACTTGAGGGTTTACTGAAACCGCACGATCAGTTACTAATCGAATACCTATTCCAGGCTTATTACCTAAATCAGCTAATGATTCGAGTGTAATCTTTACAGACATCTCTTTTTCGTCACGAACGAAATCTACAGTAATTGTTTCGTTAGCCTTTTTTTCTTCTACGTAATGAATTAAATCATTCGCTTCTTTAATCTCCTCTCCATCAATTCCAATAATTCGATCTCCCATTTGTAATTTCCCATCAGCAGGCATATTTTCAACAATTGAAACAACGTATACACCATTGTAATCGATTGATATATCTTGATGTGCAGCTTTATATGCAACTACAGTCGATGCTTCTTGTGAATTTTCCATCATTTGCAATTGAGCATGCATATACTCATCATCTGTTATACCATCGGGGAAAACTTCTTCAATAGGAACTATTTGATGATGAGGTAGCACCTTTGCCAATATGTATTGTACTGGTGTAGCTTGTCCGCCACTAACTGTAACAAGATGCATATCTCCCTTACTTTCATAACCTTCTTCTACTTCAACAATTGGATTGAGCGCATCTGCACCACCAGGCTTATAAATATAAAATGGAAGCTGATATGCCGCTAAAAAATAAACAGCAACTATCATTAGAAGTAAGCTAGCCAAGTATTTTTTTGTCATTTCTTTACCCTCCACTATGTTCCACTAACACCATCTGTTTTAAAAGTGTATGGCATAAATTCGCTAGGTATGTGCGTATATTTATATAGACTTGTACATCGCATTAGGAGAACGCGCTTTCTCCTAATGATATTCCAATTCTACTACTATCATACGAATAAGTACAGAGCAAGGCTAACAATTAGGAGGCGCAACATTGTCACAAATAGTTAAAACATTCCTTCTTTCTGGGACAACGGCATTTATTGCATTTTCACTAATACAATTTTCAGATCAAACATTTGAAGCCAGTATCCGTGGCTTAAGTATTTGGTGGGAAGTGGTATTCCCATCACTATTACCTTTTTTTATAACTGCTGAACTACTAATCAGTTTTGGTGTCGTGAAATTTATTGGCGTACTATTTGAACCAATCATGCGCCCTTTATTTAATATTCCAGGTGTTGGAAGCTTTGGATGGATTATGGGGATGGCAAGTGGTTATCCTACTGGCGCCAAAATCGCAAGTAGACTAAGAGAAGAAAAACAATTAACACAAATTGAAGCTGAAAGATTAGTTTCATTTACTAATGCCTCCAGCCCATTATTTATTTTTGCAGCAGTATCTGTTGGTTTTTTCCACGATACAAAACTAGGAATATTACTAGCTGCTTGTCATTATATTAGTAATGCATTTGTTGGTATTTGTATGCGATTCTATGGAAAAAACAAAGAAAAACAAGATATAATGAGAAGGGAAGTTCGTGGGAGAGTATCAATCGTTAAAGCATTTAAAGATATGCATGAAACAAGATTAATGGACAATCGACCATTAGGAGAAATTCTCGGAGATGCTGTCCTTCATTCTGTTAAAACACTAGTAATGGTTGGTGGATTTATCATTTTATTTTCTGTGCTTACAAAGTTATTCTTTTTAACTGGTATATCCACATTCATATCTGTATTTTTCCAACATATTTTACAATTATTTTCTATGTCTCCCGAATTTGGTTTACCTCTATTATCTGGACTTTTCGAGATAACAATTGGTGCGCAGAGCATTTCAGGAATAACAAGTGATACGCTTCTAACAAAAGCTATCTTAGTAAGTTTTATTTTAGGTTTTAATGGTTTGTCGGTTCAAGCACAAGTTGCGAGCATACTTGCAAAAACAGATATTCGTTTTGCGCCTTATTTTTTTGCTAGAATTCTTCATGGAATGATTGCGGCCATCCTTACTATCGTCCTTTATAAACCGTTATATTTGAATAAACAAGCATTTGATTCCGATCATATCGCTGTATCGCAAGCCGTTCATGAAAATATTTGGAATATGGTATTGGAGAAAATAATAACATATGGTCCAATCATTACCATCATTTCCCTAGGAATTTCTATTATTATAATTGCTATTCGACTAAATGCTGCAAAATAAAGCGATGGTTAGCTGTATAAATAAAAGCGCAAGCGCTCGATTAGAAACGCAGCGACTGGAGCGAGTCAACGGAGATAGAGGATTCACGCCGATGATGACTTAGATTAGGGCGATTCATGGGCGCTGGGAGCTGAACGCAGCTTAACACGCCCATAATTATCCAGATGGGCAAATTTTATAATTTCCTAGACTATAAAAAGAGGCTGGGACAAAACACAACTTCTTTTACTCAAAATACGAATAATCATGTTATCAATAGAAGTATCATCGCCACACCGTGAAACTATACGCGCTTTCCGCGGGAACGGTCTCAGCTAACTTGGTAAAGAAAAACAAGTTACCAAGTGGATCTTCGGACTCATGCTGTTCCCGCCGGAGTCTCGCTTATTTCAGGTGCTAAATGAATAATTCTAATCAAAAAACGAACGATAATTAATTTCAACTAATTATTGTTCGTTTTTTATTGCTTCTTCATTCTTTTGTCCATTAATTATACTTTTGCTCTAATGCTGCTTCTACAACATTAGGAACTAGATCACTAACATTCGCTTTATACTTCGCAACTTCTTTCACGATACTTGAGCTTAAAAATGAATATTGGTTATTTGTCATCATAAAAAAAGTCTCGATATCTTCATTTAATTTCCGGTTCATCGAAGTAATTTGCATCTCATACTCAAAATCACTTACAGCTCGAAGACCACGAATAATTGCCTGCGCATTTTTTGACCTTGCATAATCCATTAATAGACCATTTGATGAATCAATAGATACATTTGGTAAATCTGCTGTACATTGTTCCAATAAGTTGATACGTTCTTCTACATTAAATAAAGGGGCCTTTGATTGATTATTGAATACGGCTACAATAACCTGATCAAAGATCTTTGCTCCTCGTTGTATGATATCTAAGTGTCCATACGTCACAGGATCGAAACTGCCCGGACATATCGCCAATCTAGTCAAGATAAGCGCTCCCTTCCTCATTCATTTTATAAATGGTGATTCCTATCGTACCACCATAATGGGTTTGTTTTACTACGTTTAAATATGGGTGATCCGATGGCAGTTTTTCAGACATGTCATGCTCACAATATATCCAAGCACCTTGTTTTATAAGCCGAAGTTGAATCATTTCGTTGATTAACTCTTCATAGTTTACCTTTCCATAAGGAGGATCGAGTAAAACGAGTTGAAAATCCAGTTCACGTTTAGCTGCGGCGTGAATTGCACGAAATGCATCTGCGCGGAAAATTTCCACTCTATTTTCCAACTTCAGTTGTTTACTATTTTCATTAATGGTATGTACTGCCTTTGGGTGTTTGTCTACGAATACAACCTTCTCCACACCGCGGCTTAATGCTTCAAATCCAAGCGAGCCGCTACCTGCAAAGAGATCTAATGCATTCCCACCCTGAAAAAATGGACCAATCACTTGAAAAACTGCTTCCTTTACTTTATCAGTTGTTGGCCTAGTTGTCTTCCCTGGTACAGCTTTTAGCTGCCTTCCCTTATACTCACCAGCTATTATACGCATTATTCCACCTCGATTTTACCCTATTCGACATTTATCCTACCACAAAAGTATGAAAACGAAAACAAGAATTCATTGAAAAAATTTTTTAGCTAGGTGTATATTATCCTTATGATCGACCATACTAACATAATGAGACAGCTAAAGGTTAGCTTGGTTGTTTCAAAACACGGAGAAGACTTACTCTTCCCCATAAGTTCTTCTTCCGGTTTCTCCTCTCCCTTTGCCTTTTTGTTTTCTAACAAGAAAACAAAGGGACCTGTAGAATCATTTCTGCAGGTTTTTTCTTTTGTATAAGAGAATTGTTTCAAACGAAAAGCTGCGAACAATCAATTCGCAGCTTTTCCGTCATATCCCCATTTTATAATCATATTGTTTAGCCTTATCTGGTTTCGCATTTTCAAAATCAATTCGAACAAAAGGCTTGTAGGAGCGCTCAACCTTAGAAACAAAAGAAAGCCTTAATAATTTTTCTTCTACTTTTTCTATTTCCTCTTGATCGACATATAATACAGCATATTTCATTTTCTTTGAACTGTATAAAAAATGACCATGGCGCTTAATTTGCTTTAGATTCTTCATATGTTGAAACCAGACCACAATTCCTTGACGTTTTGTTCGCATAAGTTACCTCGCTAAAAATAATATACTTTTTCCATCATTTAAGATGCACATCCACATCCGCCACCGCTACCACAACCACATCCACTATCGGATAATGCAGCACCATCTTGTGGGGCTTTGACTTGCTCACTTACACTATGAGCAACATAATTACTAATTTCATCCAGCAATTTTTGTAGATTACGTTCAGCTATCTTAAAGGAAGCAACTTTATCATTCATGTCCATCTCCCTTTTTACTCTTCGAACTTCTTTCATAATCGCATTATAATCTGGATGATATCTACCGAAACGTTGAACATCTTCATAATGACTTTTTATATCTATAAATGCTTGTATAAGCCGTTGTGCATGTTGGTCCTCATCAAGTTCCTGCTGAGATCGATTATAGGCTTCCATAACGTCTGAGTCTAAAATCATTCTACCAAGCTGCTCAGACCGATCTAGAATATCTACATATTCCATTGTCGCAATCATCCTATCCACCTCCATCCTTATCTTATCACTTTTCCTGCTTTCTGAAAATAATTAATCCTTCATCGCTCCAGCAAACTGCATTAACATTCCCACCATTTGAATGTGATTATTTACTTTCTCTACCTGCTGAGGAAATGTTTTTCCATAGAAGCGTTTGGACTCCTTTCTCATGTCTTCGATAAGATTAGGATCTCGTGATAAATATCGATACCAGATAGGATTAAGTCTAACAAATCGTAATAATTCAGGATTTTGTCGTAAGTAGTTATAGGAATTCGGATCCATATTTTCACTCCTTAGTCGCGAAACCATCCCATTCTTTCATTTGGTTGTTGTGAAGAAGTGCTTTTATTTTGTTGAAATTGTCCAATAAGTTCTTGTATCGTCGTAATGGAGTCACTAAACTGTTCAATTTGCTTTTGAATTTTTTCTAGATCCATTGATTCTGTCATTTTCATTAACTGACTGAATAGCTCTGAATTTTTTTCCTTTTTTGCTTTTTCTTTTTGGGTTTTTGTTTGCGATTTATCACCCTTATATTTTTCCCAAAAAGGGTCATCTTCACCTAGTAATACCCATTTTTCATATGTTTCCTGCCATGGTCTACCACTTTTTCTTATATGCTCAATCAGCTTGGGATGTTCGTTGATAAATTGCTTAAATTCAAGGACTGAAGGGTGTAGTTTCTGGTCACTCATCCTCATCACCTCTTTTAATACATAGTCATATGCACTATTTATTCTATGCATAGGCATGATAGATGTGATTCAAAATCAGCAAGCGAAGCATTATAAATCTTCGCTTGCTTACAATTAGAACGCTTTTGCTAAGAAATTTTGTGTATAATATAAGCGGTAAACGCCTACCCCTAGGTGGGTATAATCATCACTCAGCAATGCCTTTCGATGCCCTTCACTATTCAACCATCCTTCCATAGCAGCTGCAGCATCTGGATATTGCGCGGCAATGTTCTCACCTGCTGATACGAATGAAACCTTCCCTTCATCTAACCGATCTTTTAAACCTCTTCCATCTAAACTAGAATGGGAAAAATAATTATTATCTGACATATCTTTACTATGCAGAAATGCTACTTCACCTACAGATTTTTCCCATTTTAACGTTGTTTTCCCTTGCTTATGTCGCATCACATTTGTTATATCAAAAATCTGTTGTTCCATACCTTCCTCTACCTTTGCCCATTGTTCGTTTGTTAAATCGGGCTGCTCAGGCAAATTCCCTCGGTACTGAAGCTCATAAGGCTGATGCTTTAATAACGTTTCCGCTTCTAACACTCGTACAGAGGATAATGTATTCGTAAATGTATCGAAATAGAGTTGCATAAAGACAGAATCGGATAATTTTACGAGTGGCCGCATTTTTTTATCTTCATCTTTAAGCATAAACGTATATGAAGTTAATCCATTTCGATAAGTTACTTCATCTGAAAAATTAAACTGTTTGCTTATGTTTTCATAAGACTCGCCCAGTGTAACAGGCTTTATGTTAATATTATTTCCAGTTGCATAGATTGTTTGAATTTTATCATCTGCCACCCCAAATTGCACATAGGTTTCTTTTTGATCCGTATAAACCCACCAAGTGTATCCGTAAGCACTTGGATCTTTTCTAGTAGGTTTTCCCATGCTTTGAATTAATGCATCGGTTGATTTACCAAACCATTGAAAAAGTTCACCTGCTAATGGAATTTCTTCCTTTTTCTCAGGTACAACTTTTGTTTTAAGTAATTGTTGCTTTTCTTTTACCGAATCACTAATTGATTCTATTGTTGCTTCCGGAGACATATCATTTTGCTCCAAGAAATAGAATCCTACTACCGCTAATAGAGATAAAAGTATGATGCTTTTAATAAATCGCATTATATAGTCTCCTTTTACGTTTTATGGTATATATATGATTCTAATATATAAATCATGCTATCTTCTCTATTATTTTAATGGTAATCATATAAAAAAATGCCAAGTTCGGCAAATAATTTCACTTTCAAAATACGCAAATAGAACCCATTACAACAATTTCAGTCCTGCGAATATCCAATAGTTATATTAGCAGTCATCCTGTAGGAATTTATCCTATTTTTCAATATGTCTTTTCAATTGCAAGTTCTTGCAATTCATACTAATATAGTATAGTGAGGACTATTAGGTGAGGTGGATAAAATGAGATTAGAAAATACAGGACTGGAAGACTTGGTTATTGATTTAAAGCCACTGGATCATTTAACTGCTAAACATGCTTTTATTCGTGCAGGTCAATGGGATTATGAACGTGTCACTTATGATTACCGAATGGATTCCAAAGAAAAGAATATTACATACTACATTCGAATTCAAGGCTATGCTGTTGAAGGTGATGTCGATCGTGGAAACGCCGTCATCAAACTAATGACACCTTTATTAGGAAAGCACTATTACCCGCATGGGGTTGAATATGGAGAGGAAGAAGGCTTTCCAGAAAATTTAGTTGAACGTGCAAATAACTTAGTTAGTAAAGTGAAATCTGAAATTGAACAATTCAACCAATAAATAACTAGCAGCCGACTACTCCTAAGTATGAGAGTAGCCGGTTTTTTTACACATTCCATGTATATATGTAACATAACATTTAGATATAAAAAGTATATAAGCCGTTGTGCATGGAAGTTTTTAGAAATATTATTCTGTTCAAATTCAAAAATAAATGCTATATTTTTTATATATGAATCAATTTCATAATTGCTGTTTTTAAAAATGCATAGAGTTGTTCCTTGATGATTTTTAAGTTTTTTTAATAAAGATCAATTTTATTTATGCAGCTTTTAGCGTCTTATGTTTCATTTCTAGTCTAATCCGATCCGCGGCTAATCTCGAGGCATTATAAACAAGCGTCACTAAATGGAAGTGAAGCCTTGATTTTTTCCCGGTTCGGTGACGGACATTATTCAGTCCAAAGAATTCTTTCAAATAGGCATTAACACGTTCGACAGCGGTACGTTCTTTGTACAGTTCATCCCATTTTTTCGATCCCCTTGCGGGATTGGTGTACTTTCGGATATCTGTAGATTGTCTGATTTTAAAAGTCTTTTGACAAAGTGAGTCGTGTTGTAATGGGCACGTTGCACATTCCTTCGGACGTGTATATTTCAATGTCTTGTATTTTGGATCGAAGCTGTCGTAGCGATAGGAATGCTCTAGGACACAAGTCGGTGCGAAGTACTCGTCATAACCAACCGTCTCTCCTTCGTTACGTCGGTTATATGGAATGACAGCTTGTAGATCCTGATCGATTAATTGTTGATAGATTGGTTCATAATCGTAACCGGCATCGAAAAGGCCAGCAGTAAATAAAGACGGAAGATCGCGATTAATTTTCTTTAATAAAGGGATGGCTGCCTTTCCATCATTGAGGCTACCGGACGTCATCATCCCCGCAAGAATGTACTGGCTTTTTGTGCTAACGGCTAAGTGACCTTTGTAGCCAAACCAGAAGATGTTTTTTCCATCACTGTTTTTCTTGACTCCCCATTTTGGTTCGATGGGGGCTTCATTCAACAACACTTCCACTGATTCAGAAAGCTGATGAACAATTTCTTTTTCATAAATCGGACGCGCTTCTTCCTCGGCCTGTTTTTCTTTGAGCCATTGTTCACGCTCAGCTTTTGGTTTGCGTCCGCGCTTTTTCGGTGTTGTCCTTTCTTTCTTATCGGATGTATGAGCGCGATCTCTTGCCTCGAAATGAGTAGCGTCAATAGCGATGTTTTCTTCGCCGATATGCCCTTCATCGATGGCAAGAAAAATCAGCTCATCATGGATATGTTCCATCTCATCTGATTCACTGATGATAGTAACCATTCTTGAATAAGAAGCTTCAGAAGGAATTTGGTCAGAGTGAAGAAATCCACAGTCATATCGAAAAATAGGATCACGTTTTAAACGCCTAATCAGGTCTTTGATTGTTACAATTCGCTCCACCACACGAGCGATTAATGAGTAGATCATGGCACCGTAATTCAGTTCTCTTGGGGCACCAACTTTATTAGGTTTATCAAATAAATTCAAGATGGGATCCAAATTGATTGTTGAAAAAACAGCTTCAAAATGATGGGTAGGTTCCATCTCATATAATTCGTGTATGTCAAACAAGCTTTGTTGTCGTATAATAGACATAGGGGCATCTCACCTCTCTGTTTATGTTTGTGTGGTAACTAACATTATACAGGATTTGGGGAGGTGCTCTAATTTTTATGTCTTTAAAGTCTTGAGCCCCAAGGGCTCTATATTATGAAATTAACTCATATTTGTAACTGTTTTTTCTAGGAAAGGAGCCATCGTAATAAGTTGTTTCGAAATATAACAAAACGCCATTGGACACTCATTTTTTTAGGTATATTCATCATTTTAGTTGCGATTTTTATTTTGCCCATATCAATACCTTTGATTGTAGCATTTGTTTCTGCCCTTTTCCTAAATCCAGTAATTCGACTAATTCAAAGAAGATTAAAAGTCAACAGAAAAATCTCAGTGACTATCGTTTTCTTACTGTTTTTAATCGTACTTGGAGTAGCAGGGACCTTTACTGTTACAAGGGCTGTCACACAAGTAGTTAATTTTGTTGAAGATGTGCCTTCTCATTTCAATGAATTGAACCGAATCTATAGGGAATGGGAAACAGAAGTTCAGCAATATACAGATGATTTACCATCTGAATTTGTTAATCAGGTATCATCTAGCATCGAAGCCAATTTGAATGCACTAAGTGAAACTGCTAAAGAGAAATTCACGCTTGATCGAATTGCACAAGTATTTGCAACGGTTCCTCAATACTTAATTAGTTTCATTGTCTATTTAATTGCTTTATTTTTATTTATGGTTGAACTACCATTGCTAAAGGCCAAAATGTATCACGTAATGACGAAAGAAACAGCAGAAAAAGTATCGTTTATGAACGCAAGGCTGACGAGTGTATTTTTGGGTTTCTTCAAAGCTCAGTTTCTTGTGAGCCTTATTATTCTAGCTGTAACATTGATTGGATTATTTTTCATAGCACCTGAAGTAGCGATTATTATGTCATTAATCATTTGGGTGATTGACTTAATTCCAATCATTGGTTCAATTGCCATCCTTGGACCTTGGTCGATATTTATGTTCCTAGCTGGCGATACGGGGATGGGGATTCAACTCGCCGTGCTTGCTGTTATCCTACTTGCTATCCGTCGAACAGTTGAGCCAAAAGTGATGGGACAGCATATAGGATTGTCACCATTAGCCACCTTAATATCCATGTTCATTGGACTAAAACTCCTAGGTCTATTCGGATTTATACTCGGTCCACTACTAGTAATCGCGTTTAATTCAGCAAAAGAGGCAGGTATTATTAACTGGAATATAAAAATATAAAAAGAGTTAGAGGCTTAAGCCTCTAACTCTTTTCTATGTTCCTAAAATTGCTTTTATTAAACTAGTTGTTTCTCCACCCTCATAGAGTATATATAGTAAAAGATAAACAATTACTCCGGTAGACGCGCTTAAAAACCAAATTATACTCGTAATCGGACCTATTTTTCTATGTACGCTGATCTTACGCTTAAATGCCAATACCAACGTTGTAATACCAAAAACAGCCCCCGTTGTAGCTAAGGTAATGTGAAAAATCAAGAAAATCGTATAATATATTTCAAGATCCTCTGGTCCTCCAAAGCTCGTATTACCAATAAAAATAGTTCTTGATATATAAATAATAAAAAACAGCAATGCACTAATTGCAGCGGCAATCATCGTTTTCTTGTGGCTTTTCGCCTCTCCTTTAACAATAAATCGCCAGCCAAAAGCGACTAATACTGCACTAAGAACAATAAAAAACGTACTAATAGTGGGCAATAAAGGCATAGAAAATATGTGCTCCCTTCTAAAAATGCATAAGTAACTCAGCAAACCTCAAGATTATGCTTTTATATTTTATCATATTTTGTTAAAGGCTAAAATCACGACGTCCTGATAAAGTCATTATGGACGAATCAGTTTTAGCTTATGCTTAAAAATACGGTTTCCATTTAAAATAGACTTACTGATACTATTTTTACAACATAATGTCATATTATTAGTATTTCAATTTTACACCAGTATAAAAAAATTCCTAAACACAACAAAGCCCCCACCTAATTACCAAGTAACTAGATAAAAGAGGTGAGGCTTAGGACTAAAATTGCAATCAAGTAAAGTGCTGAAAACAATATTAGTAATCTTTCTATAGGAATAAATCTTTGTTAATTTCTTATATCTGCTGGTATTGGATCGACTCTCAAGCTCTCTTGATTAAACCACTTAAAGAAAATTCTACCTAACAGAATACCATAGGTGATTTCCTGCATGATTTTCATAATAATCCCACCTAATTGCTGATCCTCAACGGTACTCATTGGGGAGAACATTTCAGGTCCAGAAATGGAAAAAGATATTCCCTCTAGTACCTCTCCCGGAACGCATAAAGCAAGCGCCTGTAACCAGGCTCCATCTTGACTATATGCAGCAAATAAAGGATGGTCTGCAAATATGATCAACACACATGCTGGAGTGATTAACACACCATTAGCAAAAATATACCCTATTTTCACTAGTGGTCGCATTGTATCCATTTCTTTAATTGGTGATAAGATTGGCCACCAAACAATGAAAGCTGCTGCAAGTATTACAAGCGAAATAGTTGTATGTGCAATCGGATTGGATTTAGCAAAGTCAAAGATTACAGGAATGTGATAGATGGAAAATAGTGCATTAAACAGGAGCAGTGAAATTAACGGTTTAGTTAATAAGTTAAAAAGCGGTTTAATAATTGGTGCTCCAATTACTTTTTTCCAAATCCAAGTTGGAATTCCCTTTATTACGAGTATAGGAAATACTAAGTAGTAAATTGCCATCTGTACCATGTGAGCAGTTAGCATAATATGTGAAAGCAAATCTATCGGTGCTCCCTTAACTACGTAAAGTAAAAAGATTGCGATATAGAACATAACTTGCTGTTTACCCGTCGGTTTATCAGTTCCACCAAATTTATGACGATATGGACCTGTAACTAAAAAGTAAGCGACACCCAATCCGATTACAAATAATAGAAAATACGGACTCCATAAGGCACGAAATCCGAAGATCTGTAATTCTAGCCACATTATTATTCACCTCTATAAAAGGATTGTCCTCACTATTATAACTGAATATGAATATTAACACACACTTATAATGTGACGACTTTTAGAAAACACTAGCATAAAGCAAGAACAAAAGCGTAGCGCCGAATAGAAACGTAGCGACTGAAGCAAGTCAACCGCGATAAAAGAATCACGGTGAGCTCGCGAGCCGATGATGGCTTAGATTAGGACGATTCATGAAGTAGCCTCGTTTCTGGGAGCTGGAACTGGACGTGACTTAACACGCGCCTATTTATCCACATGGGCTAATTTTATAATTTCCTAGACTAAGAAAAAGAGGCTGAGACAAAACACAACTTCTTTACTCAACATACGAATAATCATGTTATCAATAGGAGTATCATCGCCGCACCGCAAAAACATACTCGCTTTCCACGGACACAGCCTCAGCTAACTTGGTAAAGAAAAACACGTTACCAAGTGGACCTTCGGACTCGTGCTGTTCCCGCCGGAATCTCGCTTATTTCAGGTGCTAAATGAATTATTTTGATCAAAAAACGAACGATAATTATTTTCAACTAATCATCGTTCGTTTTTTTATTGTTTCTTCAATCTATTGTCTCAGCCTCTTTTATCCTACCACCAAACAATGGCTACTAATGCTGCTACCGTTAATATAGCAGCCCATATACCACCATAAATCATCATGGATGGAAACTCATGTCCCTTATCCTTCATATGCATAAAATAATAGAACTGAAATGCTACTTGAACTACTGCTAAAATTAGCAGTAGAGGAATAGCGAACATTTTATCCATTGCTTCAGTTGCAACAATAGCAAAAGCTATAATGGTAAATCCAATCATAAGAGCAAAAGTAATAAGTTGCTTCTTCATTTCTTCTTTATTCTTTTGCTTTTGGAACGAATTGATATTGGTGTTATCCGTCATGAATTAACCCACCTTTCCCATTAGGTATACAACCGTAAAGATAAATACCCATACGACATCAATAAAGTGCCAATACAAGCTGAATGTGTAATATTTTGGTGCATTATATAGGTTTAAACCACGCTTCGCATTTCGAACCATAATGGCAATTAACCAACTAAGCCCAAACGCTACGTGCCCTCCATGGAAACCTACTAACGTATAGAACGCTGAACCAAAAGCAGACGATCTAAACGTAAAATGATACTCGTGAATATAATGATAAAACTCATATATTTCACAAGCTAGGAATCCAATACCAAGAAATGCAGTGATCCCTAACCATAATTGCATTTTCTTAAAGTCATTGTTCTTCATATGATACATCGCATACACACTAGTAAGTGAACTAGTTAATAAAAGCATTGTCATTAGAAAAACAAGCTCTAAGCCAAAAATTTCTTCACCAGCAGGACCGTCTGCAGTTGAATTTCTCAATGCTAAGAAAGTCCCAAACAAACTGGCGAATAAAACTGTCTCACCGCCTAAGAAGAACCATAGCCCAAGGAATTTATTTTTACCTTCAAGGGTAGCCTTTTCTGGTTCCTGAGGCATCGTTTCTGGATTTAAGGAATGATCGTGACTCATATTAGTCAGCCTCCCTTTCAAGTTCTTCTTTGGTAATATGAAAGCCATGGTAATCTTTCAAAGAGCGAATAAGCATACAAGCTAGCGCAATACCCATACCGGCAAACACAGCTACTAACCATGCTTTTTGATCCACCTGATAAATAAATCCAAACCCTGCAATAAAGAAACCTAATGACATGATGAAAGGTAAAATAGATCCATCAGGCATATGAATGTCCCCAAGTGGCTCGGCGGCAGTCATTTCACCCTTACCTTCCGTTTTCTCAATCCATAGTGGATCAAGCCCACGTACAAGTGGTGTTTGCTTAAAGTTATAGAACGGTGGTGGAGAAGGAATAGCCCATTCTAACGTACGACCGTCCCAAGGATCCGCTGGAGCTTTTTCTCCTTTAACAGATGTATAGATGATGTTAATAACAAATAAAAGACCTCCAACACCCATTAACAGTGCTCCTATAGTACTAACTAGGTTACCTGTATCCAAGCCTTGATCCTCTAAGAATACCCAATAGCGTCGAGGCATACCCATTAGACCTAAAAAGTGTTGAATAAAGAAAGTTAAATGGAAGCCGATAAAGAATAACCAGAACGATAATTTACCTAAGGCTTCATTTAGAATTTTTCCAAACATCTTCGGCCACCAATAATGTAAGGCTGCCAAAATACCAAATACTACTCCACCTACAATAACATAGTGGAAGTGAGCTACAACAAAATAAGAATCGTGATATTGATAGTCTGCAACAGCTGAGGCAAGCATTACCCCTGTCATTCCACCGATTGTAAATGATGGAATAAATGCTAATGACCAAAGCATTGCGGAATTAATCGTAATGCTACCGCCCCACATTGTTGCCAACCAGTTAAAGATCTTAATACCAGTAGGTACGGCGATCGCCATCGTAGCAATCGCAAAAATAGCATTAGCAACAGGTCCAAGACCCACGGTAAACATATGGTGTGCCCAAACCATAAAACCTAAGAATGCGATCAGTATTGTAGCAAATACCATGGCAGTATAACCGAATAATCGCTTCTTAGAGAAGGTTGCGAATATATCACTAAACACACCAAATGCTGGAAGTATTAAAATGTAAACCTCTGGATGACCAAATATCCAAAATAGATGCTGCCAGATAACTGCATTTCCTCCAAGCGAAACTTCAAAGAACGCAGATCCGAACATACGGTCAAACATTAATAAAAACAGTCCAACTGTTAAAGCTGGAAAGGCAAATAAAATTAGCACGCTTGTTACAAATGTCGTCCAAGTGAAGAGCGGCATACGCATATATGTCATGCCTGGTGCACGCATTGTAACTATTGTTACTAAAAAGTTAATACCACCCATTAATGTCCCTGCACCCGAAATCTGGAGACCTAGGATATAAAAGTCCACTCCATGACCAGGAGACGTGGTTGATAATGGTGTGTAGGCAGTCCAACCTGCATCAGGAGCGCCTCCGAGGAACCAGCTACAGTTTAAAAGAACCCCACCAAACATAAATAGCCAAAACCCAAGTGAATTTAAAAATGGAAATGCTACATCTCGTGCCCCAATCTGTAAGGGCATAATAGCGTTCATTATTCCTAGCAATAATGGCATAGCTGCAAGGAATATCATAGTCGTACCATGCATCGTTATCATTTCATTATATAAACCTGCACTTAAAAAATCATTCTCAGGTTTAATCAGTTGTATACGAATAAACAATGCTTCAAGTCCGCCAAGTAGGAAAAAGAAGCCACCGCCGAATAAATACAAATGCGCAATTTTCTTATGATCGACTGTGGTTAAATAATCCCAAATAACAGCACCGAAGCCTTTCTTTTGAGCAGCTGCAATACTCAAATTTTAAACCTCCCTTTTACTTCTTCCACCCTTTAGTTTAATTAGTTTCCTGCACTCTCTGGAGTTATCTCAGATGGCTGCAATTGCAGCAAATACTCTGCGATATTACTTGCTTCTTCTTTAGATAGTTCAGGGTAATTATTCGTCATTTTGTTCCCTGGTTTTATGGATTCAGGATCCATAATCCAATTAACTAACTTCTCTTTTGTTGGTTCCAAAATACCAGCTATTCTAGAGCGATCACCAAAGTTGGTTAAGTTTGGACCTACCGCATTTGGCGAAGAACCAATAGCGTGACAGCTCATACAGTTATTTTCCTCAAATGCTGCCTTACCATCTTGAGCCACTGCATCTTGAGGCTGCGCTTCTGGATCAACACCTTGCATGTCTTCAACCCATTGATCATATTCTTCTGGACTAACAGCAATAACTTTAAAATCCATCAAGGAATGTGAAGGTCCGCATAGCTCTGCACATTTGCCCCAGTAAACCCCTTCTTCTTTTGCTTCAATATACATGGTGTTGACATTTTCAGGGTTAACATCCATCTTACCAGAGATACTTGGTACCCATAATGAATGGATTACATCTGATGATTGCATATTTAGATATACTTTTTCTCCTGTTGGAATGTATAAATCCTGACTTGTTTGAATTTCTTCACCAGCATAACTAAAGTGCCACCAGTATTGATTACCAGTAACATCAATGTTGATACCATCTTTTGATTTGGATGTATCTGCCAAATCAAATGTAGCAGCAACGGTTGGTACTGCAAGCACAAGCACTAAAATAATTGGAATAACTGTCCATACTGTTTCCAAGGTTTTGTTGCCCTCTACTTGCTTTGGTATGAAATTTTCCTGTCCCTTCTTTTTGCGAAAACGGACAAGTGTAATTACATAAACCAAAAATACGATAACAAACACAAATAACATAATAATTGATGATAGAATAATTAAATTCATGGAAGACTCTGCTCCATACCCTTTTGGTACAAGGGCAGTTAAGTTTTCTTTCCCACACCCAGCAAGGACAAGTGCAAGTAAACTTAAAAGGAATACAGATTTGAATTTTCCCATCCAACCTTTCATGTATCCATACCTCTCTTTCTTTTCTTGATGCTCCTTATATATAAATTAAATTAAGGACGAATTAACTAAATGGAGAGTTCCATGTTACTAGAACCATCATTAAAAATAAGATAGTTAAATAATTCAATGAATAAATAAAAATGATGTTTGCCCATTTCAGATCATTTTTCATAAAGAATCCACTGATACCAATTGCTAGCCATCCAACATTAAGTAAAGTAGCAATAACCATGAACGTTGTTCCCAACGAAGCTAGGTAAAACGGTAATGGTAATAAACATGCAATGTAAATTACAATTTGACGTTTCGTGAATTCAAAACCATGTACTACTGGTAGCATTGGTATACCTGCTGCTTTATATTCTTTACTTTTTCTCATTGCTAATGCAAGAAAATGTGGAGTCTGCCAAATAAACATAATTAAAAACAGAATAAATGGAACAATATGAAAATTCGGTTCTACTGCCGCCCAGCCAATTAAAGGTGGTGCTGCCCCAGAAAAACTACCAATTGCTGTATTCAGCGTATACTTTCTTTTAGACCACATCGTATAGAGAACAACGTATACAAACCAACCAATAAACGCAAATAATACCGCTTCAATAGTTGTAAACAGGAGTAGTCCAAATCCTATTAATGTGGTAACGATACCAAGTGTAAGAACAGCTTGAAGTGAAATGGTTCCGGTTACGGTTGGGCGTAATTTCGTTCTTGTCATAATTGGATCAATATCAGCATCGTACCAATTATTTAACATACACCCTCCGGCAATCACTAGTGCACTTCCTACCATTGTTAATATAAATGTTCCAATATAATCTGTAAAAGAAGATCCGGTAAAATATAGCGCTAACCAGAAACCTGCAAATACAGTGATTAAATTGGAATTAATGATTCCAACTTTGATCAATGACTTAATATCTGCAAGTAACGTGTTGGAACGTTTATCGTCGGAAACACCAGCATTGCTTACAACCGTTGATGTAGGTGTCTCTGCTTTATCCATTCATATCCCCCCTTCAAGCGCCTACCAAAAGGCATAATGAGACAAGGTATACTTTAGTGGAAAATCCAATAAAAACAAAGTATCCCCAAAAATTAATTGTATCATGGAATTGTTTTACAATCTAATAACTACCTAGTAATTATTTTACTGTAATTCACTCATGTTTTTGTGACGATTTTGTGAATCATTTTAAAACAATAAAGAATTGGCTATGTAGGATGGTAGTTATTTTCGCGTAATGATGGTAAGTATATCAAACTCCCCTACACTATTTCTAGCAAACAACAGACAACAATGCAAGCGTTTTTTATATTTTCTATAGTGAAAAGAAAAACAAAACATGATACTATTACAATTGTGTGTCAACACAATCCATTTTTGAGGCAAACCATTGCTTTTTCTCAAGTATTAATATTATGATAAATCTATCGGATTTGTAAACATACTATTTTTTAAATTACATAAAGTGAGGATTTACTAATGATCAAAATCTTAAAGTGGTTATCTGTCGTGGCAACCATTGGTATGATGTTCGTTTTATTAGGTGGTGCACTTGTAACGAAAACAGGATCAGCTGACGGATGTGGAGATAGTTGGCCATTATGTGAAGGAGAAATAATACCAACTACGATTACACCAGAGTTAATAATTGAATTAAGTCACCGTATGGTCACAGGTATTGTTGGTTTTGCAGTATTGGGCTTGGCAGTATTAGCTTGGAGACATATTGGCCATATTCGTGAAGTGAAGTTCTTGTCATTTCTTTCATTATTTTTTTTAATTCTTCAAGCACTTATTGGGGCTGCAGCAGTGAAATGGGGGCAATCTGACTTTGTATTAGCTGCACACTTTGGCATTTCGCTAATTTCCTTTGCTTCCGTCTTTTTGCTTATGCTTCTCGTTTTTGAGGTTGACAAAAAATTCGATGCTAAATCTCTATTTATTAAGAGGTTTCATCGTATCGAAATATATGCATTAACGATATACACTATGTTGGTTGTTTATACTGGCGCCCTTGTGCGCCATACTGAATCTAATCTGGTGTGTGGTGGATGGCCATTCTGTAATAATAATGCTCCATTTGCTTTCTCAGAATATACTATACCTCAATGGATTCAAATGGGACATCGATTAGCTGCGGCAATATTATTTATATGGACAGTAATAGCTTTTATACAAATGATTAAAAATTATCGTTCCAACCATATTATGTATTGGGGTTGGATCATAACATTATCATTTATCTTCTTACAAGTATTCTTTGGAGCAATGATAATCTTTACTCGACTCCATCTAGGTACGGCACTTTTACATGCACTCGTAATTTCTCTTTATTTTGGCATGCTGAGCTATTTTGTTTTGCTAGCAACAAGAAGTGGCAAGTATGAAAAGCAAACGCAAGATAAGCCCAATATTTCATCAACTTAATATGGAAACTGTTTATGTCAATTATTTGCATAAAAAAATCTCAAGGAAATTTTTTTCCTTGAGATTTTTTATTTCAGGTACACTTTTGGCACAGCTATTCACATAGTAACAAGCTACGTCAAGTAGCGCTGACCAACACCCTATTAATCAAGTGGTATCCCATTTAATCAAATTCGATGAGCAAATCTCCTACTTCGATCGTATCGGCGTCACTAACGTATATATTCTTAATTGTACCTGTAAAAGGTGCTTGAACAGTTGTTTCCATTTTCATAGATTCGGTTATTAAAATATGATCACCTTTATCTACTTTTTCACCAACATTTCTTAAAACCTTAATAACCGTACCAGGCATTGTTGCTCCGATATGCTTATCATTTCCTTTATCCGCCTTTGGCTTTATTTCTAATTCTGACTGGATATTTTCATCCTTAACGACAATTTCACGTGTTTGTCCATTTAACTCAAAATAGATAACCCTAGTACCATCTGCCCTTGCTTCAGATATCGATACAAGCTTTACAATTAGCGTCTTTCCTTGTTCGATTTCTACTTCTATCTCTTCACCTAGATTCATACCATAGAAGAAAGTTGGTGTATCTAAAACCGACATATCTCCATATGTATCGTAGAATTTATTGTAATCCATAAATACCTTTGGATATAATGCATGTGATATCAAATCAAAACTAGTAACCTGACGATCTAGTGTCTTAAATAACGTTTCTTTTAATTGGGTAAAATCGATCGGATCTAGTAGTTCGCCTGGACGTACCTTAATTGGTTCCTTACCCTTTAGAATAATGCGTTGCAATTCTTGAGGAAACCCTTGATATGGTTGTCCAATATAGCCTTGAGCAAATTCTATTACCGAATCAGGGAAGTCGATAGATTCCCCTCGTTCATAAATATCATCTTCTGTTAAATTATTTTGTACCATGAATAATGTCATGTCACCAATAACTTTTGAGGAAGGAGTTACCTTAATAATATCGCCAAACATATCATTTACTTGCCTAAACATTGCTTTTACTTCATTCCATCTGTCTTCTAAACCGACTGCCTTGGCTTGCTGTTTTAGATTACTATATTGTCCACCAGGCATTTCATGCATATATATTTCTGTATGCGGTGATTTCATACCACTTTCAAAGTCACGATAATAGTCTCGAATCCCTTCCCAATAATGCGAAAGTTTTTCATAAGCAGAAACATTTACCTTTGGCTGTCTCGAATGGGATTCTAACGCATGATATAGTGTTTGTGCGCTTGGCTGTGATGTTAACCCAGCCATTGGCCCAGCAGCAACGTCTACAACATCAACACCTGCATCTATTGCTCGAGCGTATAAATAAATTCCATTTCCACTTGTATCATGCGTGTGCAAATGAATTGGTAAATCAACAGTCTCTTTTAAGGTTGAAATCAATTGATATGCCGCTTCCGGTTTTAATAATCCAGCCATATCTTTAATACCTAGTATGTGGGCACCAGAATCCTCTAATGATTTAGCAAGTTTTTTATAATATTCTATGTCATATTTAGAACGGCCAATATCTAATATATCTCCAGTGTAACACATTGTGGCTTCAGCAATTTTGTTATTTTCGCGAACGGACTCGATTGCTAATTGCATTCCTTCAACCCAATTCAAGCTATCAAAAATTCGGAAAACATCTATTCCTGCAGTAGCACTTTTTTCAACAAATTCTTTAATTAAATTATCTGGATAATTTTTATACCCTACCGCGTTACTTGCACGTAGCAACATTTGAAAAAGTACGTTTGGCATTTTTTCTCGAAGCTTTAACAGACGTTCCCATGGATCTTCTTTTAGGAAACGATAAGCAACATCAAAGGTCGCTCCACCCCACATTTCTACGGAGAATAAATTTGGTAATAATCGTGCTGTCGGCTCAGCAATTTGATACAAATCCTTTGTTCTAACCCTCGTTGCTAATAAAGATTGATGGGCATCACGGAATGTCGTATCAGTTAATAAGACTTCCTTTTGCTCTTTCAACCAATTTGCAAGTCCTTCAGGTCCTTGCTGATCAAGAATTTGTTTTGTGCCATCAGGGATTTTCTCTGCTGAGTCAAATTTAGGAATTTGTAATTTTGAAAAAGATGGTTTTGCCTTCTTCCCTGATGCATCTAACCCATTAATAGTCGTATGACCAATATAGGTTAACATCTTTGTACCTCGGTCCTTTCGTTTCGGAAAAACGAATAGCTCCGGTGTTTGGTCGATAAAGGTCGTATTATAAACACCTGAAAGAAAATTCTCATGTAAGATGACATTTTCTAAAAAAGGAATATTTGTTTTAATTCCACGTATCCGGAATTCTTTTAAGTTTCTGACCATTTTTTGTACAGCTTGCTCAAATGTTAGTGCCCAAGTAGATACCTTTACTAAGAGTGAGTCGTAATGAGGTGAGATGACTGCTCCTTGAAACCCATTACCTGCATCTAATCGAACTCCAAATCCCCCACCAGTTCGATATGCCATGATTCTTCCTGTGTCAGGCATAAAATTATTTAAGGGATCTTCTGTAGTTACCCGAGATTGAATAGCAAAACCATTTGTAACCAATTTATCTTGTTCCGGTATGCCAATAGAAGTATCATGTAAGTTTCTTCCTTCAGCTACCTTAATTTGTGTCTGAACAATATCCACACCCGTAATCATTTCAGTTATCGTATGCTCTACTTGAACACGTGGATTTACTTCTATAAAGTAAAATTCATTTTCTGTTACAAGAAATTCTACTGTTCCAGCATTAACATATTGAACATTGTCCATTAGGTGTACTGCTGCATTACATATTTCCATCCGTAATTTGTCAGGCAATGATGTACTAGGTGCTACTTCTACTACCTTTTGGTGTCTTCGCTGGACAGAGCAATCTCTTTCAAACAGGTGAATTGTATTACCAGCATGGTCACCAATTATTTGCACCTCAATATGCTTTGGATTCTCAATTAATTTTTCAACATAGATCTCATCATTTCCGAAAGCAGCCCTTGCTTCAGATTTCGCACGGTCATACGCTTCTGCAAGTCCTTGTTCACTGCGTACGATGCGCATACCTCGACCGCCACCACCAAGTGATGCCTTTATTATAATTGGAAAGCCATGCTGCGTAGTGAATTCTTCTACTTCTTCTAAAGAAGTAACTGGCCCATCGCTTCCTGGTATAATAGGAATTCCTGCATTAATCGCTTGTGTTCGTGCTTTTACCTTATCCCCAAACATATCGAGATGCTTACTTGTGGGACCAATAAAAATGATTCCTTCTTCTTCACAACGTTTCGCAAATAAAATATTCTCCGAAAGAAAACCATACCCAGGGTGAATCGCATCCACACCAACTTTTTTTGCGAGCTTAATAATGCCTTCAATATCAAGGTAAGCCTCAATTGGCTTCTTTCCTTCACCGATAAGATACGCTTCATCCGCTTTATACCGATGGTAAGAGCTAGAATCCTCCTTAGAATAAATAGCAACTGTCCGGATGTTTAATTCAGTACAAGCCCGAAAAACACGTATTGCTATCTCTCCTCGGTTTGCAACTAATATTTTGTTTATCTGCTTAAGTTGTTCTTCCATGTTTTTCCTCCTCGATTAGTATAAAGTACTTTACTATCATTATTCTGTTGTTCGGTTGCTGGTTCTTGTTCTCTCTTCTTTACTTGCATTGCTATATTATTTAAAACCCCCATCGATATCATTAATACCAATAGAGACGAACCACCATAGCTTACAAACGGAAGTGGAACTCCTGTGATAGGAAGTAAACCACTAATTGCTCCTAAATTAATAATAGCCTGCAAACCTACCATTGACGATATACCTATAGCTAATAATGCTCCAAAGCTGTCTTTTGTTTTTCGCGAGATAAAAATTCCGCGTAAAACAATAATGGCTAACATTCCTATAACGATAACCACCCCTAAAAAACCAAGCTCTTCAGCAACAATTGCCATAATAAAATCAGTATGAGCCTCGGTTAAATAGCCGAGCTTTTGAACACTTTGCCCGAGCCCTTCTCCCAAAATACCACCATTACCTATCGCCAGATAGGACTGAATTAATTGATAGCCATGAGAATCGGGTGTTTGAAAGGGCTGATATGCTCCTGTAAAACGGGAAAGCCTTTCGTCTGTTATCATATATGGTATTGCAAATAATAATAATGCAACACCAATACCTATTAATATCAGCAAGTGTTTTAACCGAATTCCTGAACTAAAAATTACGGAACATGCAATCAAAAAGATAATTGATGCTGTTCCAATATCAGGCTGAAGGACGACTAAGCCTAAAATTATGCCTGTTAGTATAAGCGGTGGAAGTACTCCTTTACTAAACTGATCAATATATTCTTGTTTTTTCGAATAAACAGAAGCTAGGTACATAATTAGTGCAAGTTTAGCAAACTCAGCAGGCTGTATTCCAAATATCCATGACTGAGCATTGTTTACATTTGAACCAAACAATAACACAGCTATTAATAATAAAATGATACCTAATATGATTGGTTTTATTAATTTTTGGTAATACTTATAAGGGAAAATACAGCAAACTATAAATGCTCCTAATCCCATTGCAAATCTAACAGATTGTAAGCCCAAATAATGCGTAGGTTTATACTCATTTACTACTGCGAATACCATACTCGCACTATAAATCATTACTAATCCAAATGCAGCTAAGAGGATTGGGGTAATCATTAAAGTAAAATCATAATTTTTTAATTTCTGTACCATTTTCCTTCTCCCTACTTTTATATATTACAAGCGGTATTGTTTTCTATAAATTCTATATTTATTATGTCTTATCGCAGGGTATGAAGCTACTCACTTACCTATTTACATTGTGTTTAAACAAAAAAACCTTGCCGTTTTAGTTTGTAGGCAAAGTTTTTGCATCTTCGTTCAACCCGCAACTAATCTCGTGACGTTACTATCACACGGATTTCTGCGCTGCTTCATGCAGAATATTTAACTGCCTCTCCAAATTTTCAAGGAGTGCTTTACCTTCATCTTCGCTGATTAAGTTCAAACGAACAGCAAAATCAATTTCCCTGGAAAGCCCAAACATTTGTGTATCGAGAACTTCTTCGTATAAAGGACATTGTGGCATTGTTAGGTTATCTATTTGAACTTCTATTAGTCGCAAAATTTTGTCAGCATCAGCCTTAAGAAGGGCATGGGCTTTTTCGCGATGATTTACTGTCACCTCATGAATCAAATCTATCCCCTCCAAAAATAAGCTTCCTTCTCTATATTATATTATCGTTAGCATCAATAAAATGCAAATAAAATTAAAGAAAATCATAATCTTAGAAGTGAAAAATTAGTATAGGTCTGCTATCCTTAAGAAGGACAACTTTTAAGAGGTGATAAATATGATCGTACCAATAAACGGGAAAGTAGCGTATCCCATTACATTAGATCCAACAGTGTGGATATTCGATGACAGAAAAATAGAACTAGAGAAAGCTTTTACAGAAAAACCAGTTGATACCAATGATCAAGACGAATTAGAACGTGCTTCTCAAAGATGGAGCCAAGAGGTCTATCAACAAAATATAAAACCACCCGTAAATAGAAGTATTAAAAAATACGAGCGCGAAAAAATCTTGGAAAGCTCTTACGTGATGCCAATAGGTCATTTTCTTGATAATGCAGAAATTAGCAAGGATGCATCGGGTGCAATTTTAGTTACTGATAGTAAAGAAATCCCTATTTCCATTGATGATTTATACCATAGTTATTTTCTATTCGCTCGGGATGGAAAACCTCTTAAAGAAGACGGACCGGTTCATTTATATTATCAAGACGGTTCCAACAAGGATAATCCTATTAAACATATTACTGCTATAAAAATAAAGTAACACTAACTTAGACATCTTCTTCTTTCTATTTGACCATAGAACAACGGAAAGAAATAATGGGAAAGCAGTGATGAAAAACTTTATTAAAAAGTTACCGAATGATTTTGAAGGTTGTGCACATTGTTGCGACAACCTTTTTTTATAAGCAGGGAAATTATAAATTTTCCCATGTGAATAAATCTTGGCGTGTTGAGCCGCGTCCAGCACCAGCCTTCAGAAACGAGGCGACTTCATGAATCGCCCTAATCTAAGTCATCATCGGCTCACAAGCACACCGTAATCCTTTATCTTCGTTGACTCGCTCCAGTTACTACGTTTCTATTCGGGCGTTTGCGCTTTTGTTCTTTGCCGAAGTAATTTTTTCTAATACTATCTTTATCATAGTTTTCGTAAATAACCCTCAATATCTTACCGTTTTGTATAATTTATATTATTTCATCCAAAATAACAGTAATCGTTTTTATTATGGATGGAGGAATTTCTAATGAGATGGCGAATAGGTTTAATATTACTTGCTAATATATTTATATTGGCAGCATGTCAGCAGCAAAGTCAAGAAGAGCCATTATCGAATGAAGAGAAAGACAATCAAATGATTCAGGTAAAGAATTCGGACCCTCACGAACAAAAAAACCTTACAAATACAGAAATCGCAGATCACCTTGCAAATATTGCAAGTGACGTTCCTAACGTTGAAGACGCGACATCTGTTGTAGCTGGCCCCTATGCAGTTGTAGGGATTGATGTAGATAAAGACCTCGATCGATCGAGAGTAGGCACGATAAAATATAGTGTGTTAGAAGCTCTTTATCATGATCCTTATGGAAAAACAGCGGTTGTTGTAGCGGATGCAGATATGACAGAAAGAATTAGAGGAATGGCAAATAAAATTAGACAAGGACACCCAGTCCATGGCGTTGTAGATGAACTTGCTGCAATTGTAGGAAGGTATATGCCAGATTTTCCAATCAGCGATGACAGACCTCAGGAACCGGATCAAAATAAAGAAGTAATACCCGAGGACGAAAAACAAAAGCTAGAAGATACAGAAGAAGAACAATCTAATCATCATAATAATGAATAATAAAAGAGTTTCCGACTATTACGGAAACTCTTTATCCTTATTGTTGATGCTCAATGGCATTATTATCTTTATGCTCTGTATAGTATTGAACTCCAAATTGAGAGCCTTCTGAAACCATTTTAGCGTTTTCTAATTGTGCTAGATCCTGGTTTTCTGATTGATCCGGTACACCAGCATCTTCAAAAGTAGTACGTATTCCATTTTGATAATTTGTTATTTTGTCTTTTACTTTTTGCCGATTATCTTTATTCTTTAAAAAATATCCTGCCATTGTTGCACCAATCACACCAGCTGCACCAGCAGAATACAAATATCCTTTCTTCATCAAATCGCCCTTTCTTTTACTTATTTATGAGGTATTTACCCTATTCCACCAATCATCAAACATGACATACTTCTTTTTCAGGTCCACATTGTGTTACACTAAGATTAGATTATGATGACAAATAATGATGATATTGTCGACAATAATCTTAAGCCTATTTTTTTACGTTGAGGTGAAATTATGCAAGTTAAATGTACAATTTGCGACAATATAGAAAGTATTGATGATCATTCCTTTGAAGCGAAACGATTAAGAAACAGGCGAATCCATATGTACCTTTGCCAATTATGTTATGAACGAATTGAGCACAAAACGAAACAACGTCATGCTACCGGAAAATTTCGTTTATATACAGAAAAAAAAGCATCTGACGATTTTATTTAAGTCATAAAGAGCGGGGATAAAAAAACAGCTTTTTACGCAAAATACAATAATCATGTTACCCCGCAGGAGTCTCGTATATTTTAGAGCGCAAGTGTCCGATTAGAAACGTAGCGACTGGAGCAAGTCAACGGAGATAAAGAAATCACGGTGAGCCTTTCGAGCCGATGAATGAATTAGATTAAGGCGATTTGTGAAATCGCCTCGTTTCTCGGTGCTTGCACTTTACGCGACTCAACACGCCAATATTTATCCACCCACATGGGCACATTTTATAATTCCTAGACTATCAAAAAAACGAAAGGTAATTAATTTACCTTTCGTTTTTTATTGTTTCTTAATTCTGTTGTCTCATTCTCTTTATTCGTTGCGTTTTCTGGTTCTTTCCTTATGTAGTCGTAATCGATAAATACCTAACACGAGTGAAATAACAACTAAACTCTCTGTAATTGGCATTTGCATAACACTACTGAAAATCGTAAGTACAAATACACCAATTGCCAACATGATATATACCACAATCGTTTTAATCATCGGAAGCTTTCTAGCAAACCCCAGCTTAAATGCAATAATACTAAAGATAAGATTTAAAATATATAATCCTTCAAACAAATATTCCGTTCCAACTTGCTCGAGAACAAAATCAAATACTAGACTGAAATTCGAGTTCATATGTATCCCCCACTACTTATGTATAGCAATTTAAAATCCTTTTATTATCATACTAAATATTTAGCATGTTCGCCAGCCTAATATATGGTTACATACTTATATAAAACCCTTTGATCAAATAATCGATTTCCGATATACTAGATTTTGAGATAAAAGAGGTGTGGACATGAAAAATATAAATTTTCCAATGCTCTTATTAGCATTACTCGTTATTTTAATGTTTGTTGGCGTCAGCATATCGATAGCCTACCGTAATATATGGTTAGTGATTTTGTTTATATTATTGGGATTTGCTTTTATGGGATTTGGTATAAGCTTAAAGAAAAAAAGGAAGTGACTTTAAAAAGTCACTTCCTCGCTTTACGTACGTAATCTTCAAGAATGTTCTGTTGTATTTGTGGGTTACAGGTGAAGACAGAGTTCTTATCTAACATATTTATTTTATCCCCATCAATCGTTGAAGTTACTCCACCTACTTCATTAACAATAACCATTCCTGCCGCAATATCCCACGGTGAAAGACTAAGCGTTAAGTAGCCATCTAAAATGCCTTCAGCTACGTATGCAAATTCCAACGCTGCGGAACCATAAGTTCTCGTGCCTCTTATATCCCGAACGAGCTGTTGCATGATAGTTTCATCGACTAGACGATTCTTACACAACCAAAAATGGTTTAATCCGATGATCGCCTCATTAAAACGGACGTCTTGATTTAATAAAGGAAGTCTCGTCTCGCCTTTATAAGCCCCTTTTCCTCGTTGTGCACTATACAATATATCATCCATCACATTGTAAATAAGCCCAATCTCACCGATGTTGTCATGATAAATTCCAATTGATATAGCAAAATTTCTCTTTTGATGAACAAAATTCATTGTTCCATCAATTGGATCGATGATCCAAACCGTTCCATCCATTGTTCTTATCTCATCACCAAAACCCTCTTCACTTAATATAAAATGTTCTGGATATTTTTTCTTTATCCGGGAAGCAAAGAAAGCTTCTGTATCTTTGTCCATCGTCGTGACTAAATCATTTGCATTGGATTTTGTATCAATAGTTAATGGATCGTTCATATGATTTCTAATTGTCCTTCCAGCTTCAAGTACCCATTCTACCGCTTGATGGTATACTTCTTCACGATACACTTCATCCATATGTATTCCTCCAATGTTTTCTATATAATACTATAGTATCAGAACTCTTGATGCGAGTCATCGGTTTCACTACCTTAGCTATAATCATTTCTAGTTAGTAAGAAAAAAGCGCAAGCGCCAAATTAGAAATGTAGTGACTGGAGCGAGTCAACAGACATAAAGGAATCACGGTGAGCTTGCGAGCCGATGATGACTTAGATTAGGGCGATTCGTGAAGTCGCCTCGTTTCTGGGTGCTAGAGCTGGACGCGGCTCAATATTTCCATATTTATCCACATGAGCAAATTTAATAATTTCATTATCTAGACTATGAAAAAACCCTCAATACGGATGAAATACCGTTATTGAAGGTCAAAGCACTCTATTCATTATCAATCTCCATTAGCTGTCTCCTCAGCTGCTTTAATCGCTCTTTACTTTTTATAATTCCTACAGTATCTTCACTCTTCATCGCATCATAAAGTGTTACAAGTTCATAATCAATTTCCATGCGGATCACAGGCAATTTTTCTTGGGCTTCTTTACGACGTAAAGCCTCCATAACGTACTTCAATTTGTACACAACCTTTCGATCGCTTTTAATATATTTATGAATATCATCACCATTTGGTTCAATAAATCTTATAATTCCGCGACTTATTGTTATAATTTCCCCTTAAAACGACTTGTTTAAACATTATATTTATAAAACTTGACTTGCTTTAATAAATACTTAATAATAATTATTATAATTAGAATCTGCAGAAATACACCTTGATAACTAGACAGAAGAAAGGGAGATTAAAATGGCTTTTAATGGTTTTGAAAAAAAAGATTTTGATACATTTTTCATTGATGGACTTGAATCAAGAATGGAGGCAATTCAAACACGGATACAGCCAAAATTTCAAGAAATCGGTAGCTTTTTGGCAGATTATTTAGCTACGCAAGTAGGGAATGAAGTATTCGTACATATTGCCAAGCATGCGCGTAGAACAGTAAATCCGCCAAAAGATACATGGCTAGCTATTGCTGCGAATAAACGGGGATACAAAAAACACCCACACTTTCAGGTAGGTTTGTTTGATGATCATGTATTCATTTGGTTAGCACTGATTTATGAACTAGATCATAAATCAGCCATTGCCCAGACATTCATAAATAGTTTTGATGAATTAAAACAACTTCCTAAAAACTTTGTCGTATCACTAGATCATATGAAAAAAGATGCAAAAAGTATAGAAGACTTAGAGCTAAAAGATGTTAAACGATTCCGCGACGTAAAGAAGGCTGAATTTCTAGTTGGTCTACATTTAGATAGAAATGATGACCGTGTGTATGATGGAGACGCATTCTTACATCAAGCAACAAGTACCATTGATTCTCTACTACCTTTCTATAAAAAAGCAGTAAATAGTAAATAGTATAGTGAACTACTCCCCCCACTTACCGCCCTTACGGGTTGCTTGAAATGGGGGCTTCTTGGGTAATCGCCACTTTTGGTAGCTGACGAAATGGACCAAGCTAACCCTCTTGTTCCAAGAGTTTATATTTTCATTAGGCACTTGCTAATAAGCGAATGCCTTCTTTTTTGATATGAAGCGCTGAATTATAATCTCTATCGAGATTTAGCCCACACGAACAAGCGTAAGTTCTAATTTCTATAGGCATTGGTTGGGTATTTCCGCAACTCGAACAAGTTTTGGTAGATGGGAACCATTTATCAATATCCTTTGATTTTCAATCTATTTTTTTACTACTTCAATAGGCGAACCGCCAGTTGTCAACAAACCAAAACTTCTTGACCAAAACATTTCTTTCCATAACTTTTTACGAACAGGAGGAAAATCCCTCTTGCTAAGTCTTGAACTGGCACTTTTATAGGCATTGATGAATTTCGATCATTCACTGTTGGGTTGTGCTTTGAACAAAAAAGGAAAAAAGCCTTTGGGCTGTCGCCCAACCGAAATTCATCTCCACTCCCTTACCGTTGGGCTCCGCCCTTCACACGCTTGAAGATGGAGACTTCTTTCGGAAGTACGTTAAAATACGCTTCGCCAGTTTTATTTCATAGATATTTTATGTTGATCTGAATCCCTTGCGTGTCTTATAACCGGAAAGCATGCATATCCAGATCCCTGTTCAAATTCTCGAAATAGTTTCTTCTCTTCACTCTTCGAGGGAACGACCTTCTTAAAATCATTATATACAGTCAATAATACAGTACGGTCAACGTTTTTTTCATATGCTTGTTCGACCAGTGAAAAGAATTGAACCACCTGTATTACTTCCTCCTTCGTCCAGGTTTCATCAATAGGATAATGATAACTCATGCCACGACCCCTTTCAGCATCAAGCTTTTACGTTTTGATAAGTCTCTTTCTATAACTATCTGGAAGATATTCTTCTCTGTGTCTGCTTCGCTCATTGCAGCAATCTGCTAACTCACTAGCATTCCCTACCGATAAATCAGCAAAAGCCGAATGAGCTAATCTCTTTGAAAGATTGGGTTTTTAATGTTTAATTGCTAAAAACCTTTTCTAAAGAATTATATCAATAACTATTTCTTCTATTTTAGCATTTATTCTTGTTGAACGACTAGTATTTATGGTTGTCTTTTGCTATAATACTTTCGATATTTTAGTCTGACATCATAGAGAGGTGTTCCTATTGGATGAACAGCATCATACACCATTATTTACCGGTGTATTAGAACATATTAACAAAAATCCTATCCCCTTCCATATACCAGGTCATAAACAAGGAAGGGCTGCTGATGATACATTTCGTACGTTCTTAGGCGAGAATGCCTTTAAGATGGATTTAATTAATATTACACCTTTAGATGATCTACATCATCCACAAGGAATTATTAAGCATGCTCAAGAACTAGCTGCCAAAGCATTTGGTGCGGAGCACACCTTTTTTTCTGTGCAAGGAACAAGCGGTGCTATTATGGCAATGGTAATGAGCGTCTGTGGCCCTGGTGATAAAATAATTGTACCCAGAAATGTCCATAAATCTGTAACAGCTGCCATTATTTTTTCTGGTGCTATACCTGTTTTTATTCATCCAGAATTAGATAAAGTATTAGGTATTTCTCATGGAATTACGCCAACTTCTATTGAGCAAGCTCTTGAAGCACACCCGGAAGCTAAGGCGGTTTTGGTTATTAACCCTACCTATTTTGGTATTGCAGCAGACTTAGAAGAAATTGTAAAGATGGTACATTCATATCGTATACCTGTTTTAGTTGATGAGGCACATGGAGTACATATTCATTTCCATGATGACTTACCAATATCTGCCATGCAGGCTGGAGCTGACCTTGCCGCTACAAGTGTTCATAAATTAGGAGGATCATTAACCCAGAGTTCGATTTTAAACCTTCAAGGTACGCTTATTTCACATGAACGAGTACAAACAGTTATATCAATGCTAACAACGACTTCTACTTCCTATTTACTGTTAGCTTCTTTAGATACTGCAAGAAAACAATTAGCTACTAAAGGGAAAGAGCTCCTAACCAAAACGATAGAACTTGCCAACTATGCCAGAATTCAAATCAACAGCCTAGCTTATCTTTATTGTGCTGGCTCTGAATTATTAGGATCAGAAGCAATAAATCAATATGATCCGACTAAGTTAATCATTTCCGTGAAAGATTTAGGAATTACCGGTTATGAAGCTGAACTATTTTTAAGGGAAAAGCATGCGATAGAAGTAGAACTTTCCGATCTCTATAATGTATTATGCATCATTACCCCTGCCGATTCTCTTTCTTCCATTAGTAAATTAATGGAGGGGCTAAATCATCTAGAAAAAGTTAAGAAACAATCTGTAACGGATGTACAAGTTACCGTACCCGATATTCCCATCCTTGCTTTAGCACCTAGAGATGCATTTTATGCAGAGACAGAAACCGTCTTATTTCAGGAGGCAGCAGGTAGAATCAGCGCAGAATCCATTATGATCTATCCACCAGGGATTCCTATATTTATACCTGGAGAGATCATTACGAATGAAAATATCTCTTATATTCAAAAGAATATTGATGCTGGACTACCTGTACAAGGACTTCTAGATGAAACACTTGAAACGATCCAGGTAATTAAGGAATATAAGCCGTTTAAATGATTTTAAACTAATAACCAGTTTAACCATAATAGCAAACAATTTTTTATACTCTCTATCCACATTCCACATAAATTAGCCTATAATCATATTTTTAAATCCCATAATTGTACACAAAAAGATAGCTAGCCCTAATGAGAGCTAGCTATCTTTAATAGGTATATATTAACTTTATTATTTATTTTCACGGCAAGTCGGACAAGTACCATATAAAGTGGTAACTTTCTCTTCATCATAATGTTCAATGACTTTTTGACAATCTTGGCAAACAACTGTGCCCATTTGGCCCAACTCCTTTTTAATGAATTGTGATAGCGTATTCACATTATAATATGTCACATTAAAAAAATCAACCTTAAAATAGTATGACACATTTAATAATTAATCCAAATTAAAAACCGCTACTTTTCGCAGCGGTTGTAGATTACAGTATTATAATGTTTTGATTAGATGAGGATCAACCATTTCATAGCCCTTATCTCTCAACCCATTCACAATATTCTCTAATGCCTCGTTTGTCCATTCACGGTCATGCATCAATAAATTAGCGCCGGGTTTGAGCAGTGAATAATCAACCCCTACTTCAGGCCCCTCACCTGTTATCATTGCCGTGGTCAATTTCTTTGCATCCATATAAGGCTTAAAATAATCATATCCATATGTCCAATTCATTAGGACCATTCCTTCATCTTTTACAACCTGTTTTGAATGCTCCGTGTTAGACCCATGCGGTGCTCGAAAAAATAATGGTTTTTCGCCAATTATTTCTTCAATTTGATCACTAACTCTCACTATTTCTTTCGTTTGCTCTTCATCCGTTAAATCTTTTAAATTTGGGTGACTGTATGTATGATTACCAATTACAAATCCCATTTCATGAATTTGTTTTAGCATATCTCTTTGCTCTGGTGTCTCTAAGAAGTGTCCATTTACAAAAAAGATAGCATTTACATCTAACTTTTTTAAAGTGTTTGCCATTTCCAAAGCATGTTTATCAGGTACATCATCAATGGTTAATAAGACTACTTTTTCATTCGTATCTTCACCCAAAGGTACAACTGATGAATCATCCGCTATTTCATACATAGGCTCGGTTTGATCTTCCTCTTTGTTTTTTATGACCTCGGCATTTGAATCTTTGCCCTCTAATTCTCCACTGCTTTCTTTGTCGGTAGAATCGGTTGAATGATCCTGTTCTTGCTCTGGTTGTTGCATCGCTTCATTTGCACCACATCCAGCAAGCAGAAAAAGTCCTATCGCGATTATAAGTGTTATGAATGATGTCTTCATCAGATCGTCCCCTTGTTTAGTTTATTATTCTGTCACCTATATTATAGACTCCATAAAATGCACTGACAATATGAGTAATATACCATTTCCTATAAAGTGAAAGTTTAAACACACTACGAATTGGGTAAGAAAATATATGGTATGATCCTCTTTGACAAGGGAATAGTAAAAGCATGAGGTGTGAGATTTGCCTCAGACCTTTACTATATGTTTTAATACACTAAGTGCGCCTACTACATAAGATCAAAGAAATTTTAAATAGAAAGGACAATTTTTGTGAAAAAAGTAACACGCGTATTTTATATCTCAGCTATTATCGCATTATTGTTTATTATTTGGGGCATTATCCCGAAAGATATATTGCCTAATGGAAATTTGGATAATGTAACGTCAATTATTCAAGGCTTTTTGGTAGATAAATTTGGATGGTTTTACTTATTAAGTGCAACTGCATTTCTAGGATTTGCGATCTACCTTATTTTTTCAAAATATGGAAACATCAAGTTAGGTCGACCAGGTGATAAGCCAGAATATAGTTATTTAACATGGTTTGCTATGCTTTTTAGTGCCGGTATGGGAATTGGACTTGTTTTCTGGGGTGCAGCAGAGCCTATTTCCCACTTTCATAACCCTCCATTTGGAGAAGCAGAAACGAATGATGCAGCTAAAGCAGCAATGCAATATAGCTTTTTCCACTGGGGATTTCATCCATGGGCAATCTATGCAACGATTGCATTAGCACTAGCTTATTTCAAATTCCGAAAACAAGCTCCAGGTGTGGTTAGTGCCATACTAGAGCCGCTATTTGGTGATCGCATTAAGGGTGGATGGGGTACCGCCGTAGATTTCATTGTTGTATTCGCAACTATTTTTGGTGTTTCAACCTCCCTTGGACTTGGCGCCATTCAAATTAGTGGTGGTCTTTCCTTTGTAACGGGTATTGAATCAACAATAACCTTGCAGTTAATTATTATTGCTATTGTTACAGTATTATACATGACTTCAGCTATGACAGGTTTAAACAGAGGAATTAAATATTTAAGTAATGCAAATCTAATGCTCGCATTATTATTAATGCTTTTCGTATTATTCTTAGGGCCAACGAATTTTATCATGAACTTTTTCACGACAACTCTAGGAAGTTATTTACAGAACCTTCCTAGCATGAGCTTAAGAATGACTCCATTCAACGAAGAAAATGCAGAATGGATTAATGGCTGGACCATTTTTTATTGGGCATGGTGGATTGCTTGGGCCCCATTTGTAGGAACATTTATCGCTAGGGTTTCCCGCGGTAGAACGATACGTGAATTTGTTTTAGGCGTCCTGCTCGTACCAACTATATTCGGAGCACTTTGGTTTTCAGTGTTTGGTGGATCAGCCATACACTTAGAAGCGAATGCAGGTGCTAATATCATGCAATACATTGAAAGTGGCGGTGAACAATTAGCCTTGTTTGCTGTACTAGAACAATTTCCTATTGGTATCGTTATATCCATCATTGCAATTTTATTAATCTGTACATTCTTCATTACATCAGCAGATTCAGCAACTTTTGTATTAGGAATGCAAACAACAGGCGGTAGCCTAGACCCAGCTAATTCAGTAAAATTCATTTGGGGTATTATACAATCGAGTGCTGCAGCAGTACTACTTTGGCAAGGTGGATTAAATGCTTTACAAACGGCATCCATAATAGCTGCCTTTCCATTTGCCATGATAATGCTACTTGTTGTTATCTCGTTAGTTAAGTCATTTAGACAGGAAGCAAAGGAAATTGATTTAGGAAGCAAAAGAAGGGGTTAGAACCTCAGCTTGTAGAAAAAGCCTTGTGTGTTTTCTACAAGCTTTTTTTGCGCAAACAGCAATAACAACAGTTTTTTTCTTTGAAGCTACGTTTTACTTTTTCTTTTCTCATACGGAAAATCCACTTACCATCATTAGAAAGGCGGTTCAAACGAACCTGCTCTTCCTTCTCACACATGACGAGTAACAGTTTTCTGGTGCTTGTGTACATTTTGCAAGACTCGAATCCCTATTACATCTGCATTTCGTTTTATTTATAGCTTTATTACTAATCCAACAGATGCGTTTCAATCCATTAACAGTTCAATAACAAACGCTATGTTAAGCATTCTATTTGGTAAACTGATGTATATATGATTATTAAACAGGTAGGTGAGGAAAATTAGAAGCTTATTCATCCCTGTACTTGCTTTATTCCTACTGATTTTTTCATCAGGATGCCAAGCGACAAATGCAACTACAATAGACGTTATTTCATTTCAACCGAATGGTTACAATGTTATGTTTTTTACAAATAACTCGAATAGTGATTTAGAGAATATATATTTCGATGCAATTATTGAGATAAAAGCTAAATATCCATCCGCTTTTAAAGATGTACAAAAAGAGGAAAAAACGATGGACGATTTAGAAATGGGATTAAAACCTGAATCACCTTCCTTAGTTATCATGAAAAACGGGAAGACAATCGAACATTTATCTGGAGATATAGCAAAAAATGATCTCATGGATAAATTAGAGCAAATCATCAACTAATAGATGGACTGAATGCTCCTATAAGTTGTTTGAAATAGAAAAAAACTCCCCCAGAAATAGTTTATCTTCTGCGGGAGTTTTCTACTATGTCTTATAGCAAAAATAGCAGTGGTTTTACCTGTACCTGGCTTAGATAATAATAACGACTAGACTGCCAGCTAAGGAACTCTTTATGCGAATAAAAAAGGCTACCTCAGCTGTTGTGAGATAGCCTCTAATTTATATTACAGCATATGAATTGGTGTACCTAAAGCTACCTCTGCAGCTTCCATCGTAATCTCACCTAAACTAGGATGAGCATGAATAGTTAGTGCGATATCCTCTGCTGTCATTCCAGCTTCAATCGCAATACCAATTTCAGCAATCATATCACTAGCATTTGGTCCAGCGATTTGTGCCCCAATTACAAGGCCGTCTTCTTTACGAGTGATTAATTTCATAAATCCATCACTATCATTTAATGATAGCGCACGACCATTAGCAGCAAATGGGAATTTAGCAGCTTTTACATCGTAACCAGCATCTTTTGCTTCTTGTTCAGTATAACCAACTGATGCTAATTCTGGATCAGAGAATACAACTGCAGGCATACCTATATAATCAATCTCTGATTTTTCTCCACTAATTGCTTCCGCAGCAACCTTACCTTCATAAGATGCTTTATGAGCAAGTGGCATACCTTCTACAATGTCACCGATAGCATAGATATTATCTATGTTTGTGCGACATTGTTTATCAATTTTTATTAGACCACGATCATTCATTTCAATACCTACTTGTTCTAGACCAAGCTCTTGGGTATTAGGACGACGACCAACTGTTACTAATACATAATCTGCTTCAATGGTTTCCTCTTTACCATTAACTTCATAGGATACTTTTACGCCATCTTTGGTTTCTTCAACACCTTTAGCCATAGCTTCTGTGATGATATTTACACCTTTTTTCTTCAGACGTTTTTTCACAACTTGCTTCATTTGTTTTTCGAAGCCACCGAGAATATCCTTTGTACCTTCAAGTACTGTTATTTCAGTACCAAAATTAGCATACGCTGTACCAAGTTCAGTTCCAATATATCCTCCACCGATAACGACCATTTTCTCTGGAATTTCTTTAAGGTTTAAGGCACCCGTAGAATCCAATACACGTTCAGAGAATTTAAATGTTGGAATTTCAATTGGTGTAGAGCCTGTTGCAATAATACAGTTATTAAAGGTATATGTTTGAGAGTTTTTCTCATCCATAACTTTTGCTGTATTTTTATCCACAAAGTAAACTTCACCTTTGATAATATCTACTTTGTTACCTTTTAACAGACCTTCTACTCCTGATGTTAATTTATTAACAACAGTACCCTTCCATTCTTGGACTTTAGTAAAATCTACAGTTACGTTCTCTGTTTTAATACCTAACTGTTCATTTCCATAAGCATGTTCTGTTAAATGTCCTGCTTGAATTAATGCTTTTGATGGGATACACCCAACATTTAAGCAAACTCCCCCGAGGTTACCTTTTTCAACAATTGTAACTTTTTGACCTAATTGTGCAGCTCGAATGGCAGCAACATAGCCACCTGGTCCAGCTCCAACAACTAACGTATCTACTTCAATTGGGAAATCTCCTACAACCATAACCTACGCCTCCATCATAATTAATTGTGGATCGCTTAATAATCGCTTAATTTGATTTAGCGCTAACTGTGCAGTTGCACCATCAACAATGCGATGATCAAAGCTTAATGATAATGCGAGTACCGGTGCAATTACTATCTCTCCATCTCGAACAATTGGTTTATCAGCAATTCTGCCGATTCCTAGAATTATTGCCTCCGGATAATTTAATACCGGCGTAAACCATTGTCCGCCTGCAGAACCAATATTTGTAATTGTATTTGAAGCACCCTTCATCTCTTCAGGTGATAGTTTACCACTTCTAGCCTTTTCTGCCAATTCATTAATTTCTTTAGAAATAGCAAAAATAGATTTACGATCAGCATTTTTTACAACCGGAACAAGTAGTCCTTTTTCTGTATCAGCTGCAATTCCAATATTATAATAATGCTTCTGAACAATTTCATTTGTCTCATCATCCACCGCAGCATTTAAAATCGGGAATTTCTTAGAAGCAGATACAAGCGCCTTCGCTACATATGGCAAGTAAGTTAGTTTAATATCTTGCTCCGCAGCTACAGCTTTAAATTTCTTGCGATGTGCTACTAATTCTGTAACGTCAACTTCGTCCATTAACGTAACATGCGGAGCTTTCGTTTTCGAATTAACCATTGCTTTAGCAATAGCTTTTCGAATTCCACTCATCGCTTCACGTGTTTCAGGATAGTTACCTTCAGTCACAGCAGTTGTAGCCGTAGGTGCAGAAGCTTCTTTTTTCGTTTCTTTAGCTTCTTCAGAAGTTTTAGCAGGCTGATCACCGCTTAGGAAGCTATCAATATCCTCTTTTAAAATACGGCCATTTTTCCCAGAACCAGTAACCTCTGAGATATTCACATCGTTATCACGCGCATATTTTCTAACGGAAGGCATTGCGATCACTCGTTTGTCGCTACCATCATTTGTAGTATCTTGCTTTTTATCAGCTGCTGTTTCTTGTTTTTCTTCTTCTTTAGGAGCTTCTTCTTTATTATCTTCAGAAGCTGAATCTTCTGATTCATAACCTTCTGCGTCAAACGTTATTAGTACATCTCCTACAACAGCTACCGTTCCTTCATCCACATGGAGTTTTTTTACTGTACCCTCAACTGGAGAAGGGATTTCTACGACAGCTTTATCATTTTGGACTTCACACAATACATCATCTTCTTTGATGTCATCGCCCTCATTTACGAACCATTTGACAATTTCGCCTTCATGAATTCCTTCACCAATATCTGGAAGTTTAAATTCAAATGCCATTCGTATTACCTCCTATCTCTTATTAAAAATTCATTACAGTGTTTACTTTTTCTACGATGTCTTTATGGTTTGGTAACCATACTTCTTCTGCTGCTGAGAAAGAATATACTGTATCTGGAGCTGCAACACGTAATACTGGTGCTTCTAAATGTAAAATTGCACGCTCTTGAATCTCAGCTACAACATTTGCAGCAATACCTGCTTGACGCTGTGCTTCTTGGACAACAACGACACGATTTGTTTTCTTAACAGATTCGATAATGGTATCAATATCTAGAGGTGAGATCGTACGTAAGTCGATAACTTCAGCCTGTACACCATCTTTTTCTAATTCCTCTGCTGCCTTCAATGAAGCGTGTACCATGGCACCATAGGAAATAAGCGTAACATCTGTTCCCTCACGCTTAACTTCAGCCTTTCCTAAGTCGATTGTATATTCTTCCTCAGGTACTTCTCCGCGGAATGAGCGGTATAGCTTCATATGTTCTAGGAATAGCACTGGATCATTATCACGAATAGCTGAAATCAGCAAACCTTTTGCATCATATGGAGTTGAAGGAACTACTACTTTGATTCCTGGTTGTTGTGCAATTAATCCTTCTAAAGAATCAGCATGTAGCTCTGGAGTGTGTACTCCACCACCAAAAGGTGAGCGAATTGTAATTGGTGAACTATGTGATCCACCAGAACGATAGCGCATACGTGCCATTTGTCCACTAATAGAGTCCATTACTTCATATACGAAGCCGAAGAATTGAATTTCTGGTACTGGTCGATAGCCTTGTAAACCGAGTCCAATTGAAAGACCACCAATGCCAGATTCAGCTAACGGTGTATCAAACACACGATCTTCGCCAAATTCAGCTTGCAGTCCTTCAGTAGCACGGAATACGCCACCATTTTGACCAACATCTTCTCCGAACACAAGCACATTTTCATCATTTTTTAATTCTGTGCGTAATGCATCCGTGATTGCTTGAATCATTGTCATTTGTGCCATGATTTACTTCGACTCCTTTTCTTTGTATTCTTCCATTTGTTCTTGAAGGTTATATGGAAGTTCCTCATACATATTGCTAATAAAATCCGTTACTTTTTGTTTTGGATACTCATCAGCTTGCTTGATAGCTTTTTTGATCTCTTCTTTTGCTTCTTCAATTACTTTGCTTTCGTCTTCTTCAGACCATAGATTTTTACCTTCTAAGAATTTGCGGAAGCGAACAAGTGGATCTTTTTTCTCCCATTCGTTATCTAAATCATCTGTACGATAACGTGTAGGGTCATCTCCAGCCATCGTATGTGGACCATAACGATATGTTAATGTCTCAATAAGCATTGGGCCCTCACCATTAATAGCACGTTCACGAGCGTGTTTAGTTACAGCATAAACAGCAAGTACATCCATTCCATCTACTTGGATTCCTTCAATACCAGCAGCTACAGCTTTTTGTGCCAACGTTTTAGCATTTGTTTGCTTTTCAACAGGTACTGAAATCGCGAAGTAGTTATTTTGTACAAAGAAAATAGCAGGCGCTTTATATGCACCAGCAAAGTTTATTCCTTCATAAAAGTCCCCTTGTGATGTACCGCCATCACCAGTGTAAGTTACAGCAACTGCTTTCTTACCACGTTTTTTAATACCTAGAGCTACACCAGCAGTTTGTACATATTGTGCTCCAATAATAATCTGTGGACTAACTGCATTTACACCTTCAGGCATTTGATTACCATGAAAATGACCTCTTGAGAATAGGAAAGCTTGATATAAAGGTAATCCTTGCCAGATTAATTGTGGAACATCGCGATATCCTGGTAAAAGAAAATCATCCTTTTCCAATGCAAATTGACTTCCTAATTGAGAAGCTTCTTGACCAGCAGTTGGTGCATAGAATCCTAAACGCCCTTGACGATTTAAAGCAATAGAACGCTGATCTAACACACGAGTGTATACCATTCTACGCATTAGTTCCTTTAATTCGTCATCAGATAGTTCGGGCATATCATCTTTATTGACAATCTTTCCATCTTCGTTAAGAATTTGGAACATTTCGAACTGACTTTCAACACTTTCTAATACGTGTTTCAAAATAGTTCACCTCTTCCTTTCTTTATATCCTTATTGGTATTGTCATTTCTAGCGTACCCAAAATACGAAAAAAATCTGTACTTTTTGCTATTAACTATGTACCCTTTTCCGTTTTAGATTAATCAAAGCTACTTTCACATTTATCTGTTACATAAATAAAGCAAAAATCATTAGTACAATTTCTTTTCATGTAAATTCTAGCTTAATTATTTCAGTTGGTCAAACACTTTGTTTTTATTAATTTATTTTTAAAACAGCCTAATAATGGCTAGTGATTTATATGGCATTTACCTCCCCTCTGTTATATTACATATTAAAAACTGTATTATAATCATTACCATTAAAATATTTATAACCAATGTTTCTATATAAAAATTAAAAAAACGGAGCAAAATTCGCTCAGTCCTTATCACTAAATGCTCAGATTTACGCTTCCTCTAGTAGCTATTATGGAATAATAGCTACTGCTTGCTTGACCACCACTCCGGCTGCCCACTTCCCTTTCCGTGGGGTTTGTCCTTCAGCTAACTTTTTTAGCAAAACCCGCTCAAAAAAGTGGATCTTCAGGTCAAACATTTCCCACAGGAGTTGAAGTGGCCGGCCTTCGCTATTATCAGGCTCTACAACGCTAGCATGAAGTAACACAGCTGCTTTTATACTCACGGATAGCGATTTTCACTTTACCCATTGTAAAAAAAGTCAACCTATTACTTATGACAAGAATTGTTGCACCTTCTCATAGCGGAGACTAATTACGTAGACTCCTGCGGGATTAGCGCGAGCCGAAAATCCACTTTGCAACGTGTTCTTCTTTGCAAAGTTAGTTGAGGCCGTGCCCCATAGCCGTCAAGTTAAGCAGGATATTTTAAAAACCAAATAGTTATTCGTTATTCTGACATTATAAATGGAATAATTTGGAGGGATTACGTATGGCTAAGCAATATCATTTTGACTCGTTTGTAAAGAGTGTGCTCGATATTTTATCTATTTCTGAGCTTCGCAATGTTGCTCGGGAATCAGGTTTTGTACAACGATTGAAGAAGATAATGCCGGAAGATTTCTTAAGTATATGTGCCTTCTTACATGAAAAAGTTGGTACGGAGGGGCTAGGACAGCTCTGTGCCTCCCTTTCTCGTGAATCAGAAATATCCATATCTAAACAAGCCTTACATCAACGATTAGACGAGAAAGGAGTGGCTTTTTTAAAACAAGTTTTTATGCAGTTAGCGGAAAAACAACAGATGTTATCGTTACCATCTCCATCTGATTATCCTTTTTCTCGGATCCGTATCTTGGATGGCACATCCTTTCAAGTAAAAAAGAACAACGCGAGTTATTGGGATGGAGTGAAAATACAATTAGAATATGAGCTGTATCAAGGGAATTTTTTGCATACGTTGTTCTATGGACCAAGAGACAGTGATCACGATGCAGCTGAAGAATTGGCAGATACAATAGGAGAAGAGGACCTTATCTTGCGTGACCTCGGCTATTTCTCAGGAGATCACTTTAAAAAAATAGATCGAGCAGGAGCCTATTATATTACTCGTGTTCCTGCCAATATGACCTATTGGACATTGGATGACAAGCAACGAAGAATCCAAATAAAGCCTGAAGAAGATGCCATGCATCTAGCTCCAGGAGAGATACAGGATTATGGGTTCATTCAATTAGGTGTTAAGGGAAAAAATACATTTCATGCACGTGTAGTCGTACAACGATTAACCGAAGAGCAACAAAAACAGAGAGATACCTATTTAAAAGAAAGAAGACGGAAAGGGGGGCATACCCAATCCGCCAACAAGAAGAATCATATCCAAATTCTTGCTACCAATATAACACAAGAAGAAATGGATGAGCAAACCTTGTATCCTATCTATTCCTTGCGTTGGCAAGTGGAGATTCTCTTTAAAACATGGAAATCGTTATTTGAAATTGATGATGTGCAGGCAATGAATACCGACCGCTTTTACTGTCATTTGTATGGGACTTTAATTCATATTCTTCTTTCTTCGATGATTGCTTTTCAGTGCCGTTACTGCCTTTACGAAAGGTATCAACTAGAAGGGAGTGAGTACAAATGTATCAACCATGCGAGAAACGCAATAGTAGAGACGAAGGGGTATTCACTCTATCACCTTTCTTCTTTGAAAGCTCTCATCGATAATATTTACCAGAACATATACCGGCATGGAAGGAAAGATCATCGTTGTCAGCATAAAAGTCCTTTTGATGTCTTAAACATTGCGTATAAAGTACATTTCCGTGCCGCGTAAGTAAAAGTGTAAAAAAGAAAACAAGTACCCATAAAAGAATACGGATTAAACTGGAAAAATATGTTTATATTTTCATTGCACCATACTTCTTTTTTATTAGCTTGACGGCTATGGGCCGTGCCCGCGGAAAGCGAAGTAATTCGTCGGAGCATTGCCAATATACATCAAACATTTCAAAATAACTACTTGGCTTAACGCAGTCATTGCACTGATTTTATACTTTCTTAACTTAGAACAAAAGCGCAAGCGCCCGATTAGAAACGTAGCGACTGAAGCGAGTGATTGGAGGTAAAGGAAGCACGGTAAGCTTGCAAGCCGATGATGGCTTAGATTAGGACGATTCGTGAAGTCACCTCGTTTCTGGGCGCTGGAGCTGGACGCGGCTTAACACGCCCCTATTTATCCACATGGGCAAACTCTATAAGTTCCTAAACTAACAAAAACGCTACAGCATCACCTTTAGAGGTACTGTAGCGTGTTATTCTTAAAAACTACCTATTTATTTTTCTGTTGAAGATTCTTTGGAGTTCGTTTCTTTATTTGACTTATCTCCAGTAGGGTTTTCTTCATAGCTTACTTCCATACCTGCCAAACTATAGAATTCCTTCTTTAAGTTATTATACTTTACGGTATTATCATTAAACGCTTTATTTAAATCAATAACCTTTTCATAACTATCATTTATTTTATTAATTTGTTCAGTTAAAGTCTTTTGCTCAAGATCCTCTTTTTGAAGCATGGTATACATTTCTTTTTCGAGTTTTAACGATTCTTGATAAGCTTTATTTAGCTTTGAATACGTTTCATAGCGCTTTTCCATTACTTCGTTCATATTTTCAGCTTTCTTCTTCACTTTATCCGCTTCAAGATCAGTAATCAGCTCTTCTATTTCAGAGAATTCATTACTTGCTGCTTCAATACTTTCCTTTTCTTTAGCTATTTCTTTAGCACGTTGATCAATTGTTTCAATTGCTTGTTTAGAATATTTCTTAATTTTATCCATTTCGTCCATACCGAGATTGACAATTTTACTGTATAATTGCTGCTCTTCTTTTTCTAAATCAGTAATTTTACTTTGTTGCTCCTCAAAGCCTTGTTCTAAAGAAACAGCTTCCTCTAAATGTCCTTGAATTTTTTCCTCAGTAGACTTACTACTACAAGCAGAAATCACTAATAAAAGTATGATTCCTGCGAAAATGGCAGATTTTTTTAATGGCACGAATATTACCCCCTACAACTTTTCCATCAATTATTCGATTCTCAGTATACCATAAAATATATCGGACAAAAGATAAATCTAATTGCTCTAGCATGTATATAGTAAAACTATGATTAATATAACTTAAATATGATAAAATATGAAATTGAAATGAAGAATAGAGTATAGGATTAGGAGTGGTATGCATGATAACCATGAAAGATATTGTTCGTGAAGGGCATCCTTCTTTAACAACTGTTGCTGAAGAGGTGGAGAATCCATTAAACACCGCTGATAAAAAGTTATTAGAGGATATGATTACATTTTTAAAAAATAGTCAAGTTGAAGAAATAGCTGAAAAATATCAATTACGCGCAGGGGTAGGTTTAGCAGCACCTCAGCTTGGCTTAAATAAGCGATTAGTAGCTGTACACTTCGAAGATCCTAATGGGAAGCAATACAGCTATGGGCTTGTTAACCCTAAAGTAATTAGTCACTCCGTAGAAAAAACCTATTTATCTACAGGTGAGGGGTGTTTATCTGTCGACCGTCCAGTGGAAGGCTACGTGCCTAGGTATGCACGCATTACAGTAAAAGCTTTTGATAAGGAAGGTAACCCTTTAAAATTACGGTTAAAAGGCTATGCAGCGATCGTATTCCAACATGAGATTGATCACCTGAACGGTATTATGTTTTATGATCATATTAATGAAGATAATCCTTTTGCTATTCCAGAAAATGCAAAACCACTAGAATAAAGAGAAACGGCAGAACCCTTATGGACTGCCGTTTCTCTTATTCATTTATACTAAATTTACATATTCTAATCCTTTTCGTATTCCATCCTGATCAACAGAGGCTGTTGTAAAATCTGCTACTTTTTTTAATTCAGGAACTGCATTTCCCATGGCTATACCTGTACCTGTCTCCTTTAACATTTCAATATCATTTAAACCGTCTCCAAACGAATAGGTATCTTGTAAATCTAATCCACTAGCTTCAATTAGCTTTTCTACTCCAACCGCTTTAGACCCCCCGATTGGTAAAATATCACATGAATAATCGTGCCAGCGTAAGAAATGCAGGCGATCATGAGCTCGAGCAAAGAGCTTTTCTTGTTCATTTTCACAAAATATCAACGCTTGATGAATTTTGTTTACTTTATAAAAATCTGGATCTACTTTTGGATAGGAAATTTTCAGACTCCCCATACTCTCGGAAATAAAGGGGTGATCCGAAACCGAGGCTCTCATTTCCTGATTATTTAAATAGACTAACGGATAATCTAAATCCAGTGCTTTATTATATAAGTTAGCAAGCTCTTCTTTCTCTAGTGGATTTTCATAAACTGTTTTTCCTTCAAATACAACAAATTGTCCATTAAAGCTAACATAAGAATGAATATCCAACTCTTTCCGAATATCTTCAAACATAAACGGAGCTCTTCCAGTCGCTATCGCAACATAAACACCTTTATTTTTTAATTCTTGAATAGCCTCTTTTGTTGAAGCTGGTAACTGCTTATGATGATCTAATAAGGTGCCATCAATATCAAAAAATACAATTTTTTTCTGCATTCTGCTATTCCCCTTTTCTGGATGTATAAGAAATTAAACTATGTTAAAACTAAGTATACCAACGTATCAAAAGAAAGTCTGTAAAGCAATAATAAATATTTTTTAAAAGAAATAAAGTATTTTTATTTCAATCTTCCTCAACTCATACTATACTATAGATAAGAGGGATTGGATCGGTAGAACGTTTTTCTTGCTTTTCTTAAATCTGAGAAAGGAGCTGTAACGTCATGTTAAAACGCCTAAAAGAAAAGCTCAAGAAACGCTGGAAAGACTTTTTAGGCCAAGGACGTGTACCTACAACTTGTAAAAAAGACTACCATTGATAGTACCAATCGCAACAATATAAAGGTACCATAAAGCCGGAAATACAAAAACGGGAAATCGGATAAATCAGGAAAAACATGTATCAAATCAGGTATAATTTAGTGTAAATAAACGTGTTATAAAAATAGAAATGGACAAGAATGATAATTAAGGAGAGATGAGATGATTTACAAAGTTTTATATCAAGAACTGCCAGAAGAAATTCCAGTTCGAGAGCGTACGAAGAGTGTATATGTTGAAGGAGAATCTGTAAGACAAGTTCGAAAAAAATTAAATGAACGCAAGTATAATATTGAGTATATCCACGAAATGGATGAAGCACATTTAGATTACGAAAAATTATCCGATGATTTTAAAGTGGAGAACATATAAGAAATGAAGTTCGTTAAAAATGACCAAGCTGCTGTTTTTGCATTAGGCGGACTAGGGGAAATCGGAAAGAATACGTACGGAGTACAATTCCAGGATGAAATAATATTAATTGATGCTGGAATTAAATTTCCTGAAGATGAACTTTTAGGTATCGACTACGTAATTCCTGATTACACTTACCTTGTGCAAAACCAGGATAAAATCAAAGGATTATTTATTACTCACGGTCATGAGGATCATATTGGGGGAATCCCTTATCTTCTTCGTGAAATCAATGTGCCAATATATGCCGGTAAACTTGCGATCGGATTAATTCGTAACAAATTAGACGAACACGGTCTATTAAGAAACGCTAAATTAAATACCATACAAGAAGACGATATAATTAAATTCCGTAAAACTTCCGTTAGCTTTTTCCTTACTACTCACAGTATTCCCGATGCTTATGGTATCGTAGTTAAAACACCACCAGGTAACATTGTGCATACTGGTGATTTCAAATTTGACTTTACACCTGTTGGTGAACCAGCTAATCTTTCTAGGATGGCTGAAATTGGCAAAGAAGGTGTGCTCTGTTTGCTTTCTGACAGTACGAACAGTGAGGTTCCTGGATTTACCATGTCAGAAAAAGTGGTTGGGGCGAACATCAAAGATATCTTTAGCAGAGTAAATGGTAGGGTTATATTTGCGACGTTTGCGTCAAATATTTATCGACTTCAACAGGTTGTAGAAGCTGCAGTTAATAATAACCGTAAAATAGCTGTATTCGGTCGTAGTATGGAATCTGCCATTAATCTCGGACAAGAATTAGGTTATATACAAGCTCCTAAAGACACATTTATTGATGCAAATCAAATTAATCGTCTTCCAGCTCAAGAAGTAACCATTCTATGTACCGGTTCACAAGGTGAACCTATGGCTGCCCTTTCCCGTATTGCCAATGGAACACACCGTCAGATTCAAATTATACCAGGTGATACTGTTGTATTTTCTTCATCACCAATCCCTGGAAATACAATAAGTGTTGGACGTACAATTAATAAATTGTACCGAGCTGGTGCAGATGTTATTCATGGCAAATTAAGTAATATTCATACTTCTGGTCACGGTAGTCAGGAAGAGCAAAAATTAATGCTTCGCCTTATCAAACCAAAATACTTCATGCCTATCCATGGAGAATACCGTATGCTAAAAGAGCATATGAAATTAGCCGAAGCGTGTGATGTAGAGCCAAGTAATTCATTTATTATGGATAATGGCGATGTATTGGCATTAGGAAAAGATAATGCCATTATAGCTGGAAAAATCCCTTCAGGTTCCATTTATGTTGATGGAAGCGGCATAGGTGATATTGGTAATATCGTGTTACGAGATCGACGAATCCTTTCTGAAGAAGGACTTGTAATCGTGGTTGTCAGTATAAATATGAAAGAGTTTAAAATCTCTGCTGGACCAGACATCATCTCTAGAGGATTCGTTTATATGAGAGAATCAGAGGATCTCATTAATGAAGCGCAAAAATTAGTCGCTTCTCATCTAGATAAAGTAATGGAACGAAAAACTACGCAATGGTCTGAAATTAAGAACGAAATAACAGATACGATTGCCCCATTTCTTTATGAAAAAACAAAACGCAGACCGATGGTGTTACCTATTATTATGGAAGTTTAATGGTAAAATAGTAGAACCGCTAAATAAAGATGATTAAATTTATCTTCTGACTGAGCGATGAATGAACAATCTGTCTGTAAAACAAAAACCCAAACTTTATCTAAAATATTTCAGATAAAGTTTGGGTTTTACATTGCTAACAATTTTTTCGTCCCAGACTTTTTGTTTTTTTTAGCTTTATTCCTCGATGACTAAATGTTTTTCGAAGCGAGAAATATCTTTATCCGCACCGATAACGATAAGTATATCTCCTTCTGTGAAGACGTGATCAGCACTTGGTGAGACATTTATATCCTTTCCTTGTTTTACTGCGACAACGTTACAGCCATAGTTGGCTCGTATATCTAAATCTGCCAATGTTTTGTCTAACATTTTATTTCCTACTTTAACTTCGACAATACTATGATCATCCGATAATTCTAGATAATCTAAAATATTATTGGAAATAATATTATGCGCTATTCGTTTACCCATATCTCTTTCAGGATGAACAACTTGATCAGCACCAATTTTATTTAAAATTTTTGCATGGTAATCATTTTGAGCCTTAACTGTAATTTTTTTAATCCCTAAATCAGTCAATATAACCGTCGTAAGAATACTTGCTTGAATATCATCACCTATTGCCACAATCACATGATCTATATTTTTAACTCCTAATTCTTTCAACGACACTTCATCCGTTGAATCAGCAATCACTGCGTGTGATGCAATATTTTTAAATTCATTTACTCGATCCTCATTATTATCAATAGCAAGAACTTCCATACCCTCCATGCTAAGCTCTTTACAAATACTACCACCAAATCTTCCAAGACCTATTACCGCAAATTCTCGTTTCATCCTGTTTCCTCCATCACTATTCTTTGTCCTTAGCTTATCACATATTTCTATATGAATAAAAGAGACAAATATTTTGTGAACGGATAGCTTTCGCTGCGACTGTAAGCCTCTGTCAACAACAATCTTGGACTTTAAAGGATGTCTGAAAGGGATTTCTGCCTGTATAAAATGAATCAAACGCTTCCCTATCCTCCTCCAAAAAAAGCAACTTCCTAAAACCCCGCAGGAAGCCGCTTTTTGCTTCCTAGGAGGTCTCTAGAACTCAGTATAGGCAGGGGTTTTCTAAACCATTGAAAAGAGGCTGGAACAAAACACAACTTCTTTACCCAAAATACGAATAATCATGTTATCAATAGGAGTATCATCGCCGCACCGTGAAACTATACGCTCTTTCCACGAACACGGCCACAGCTAACTTGGTAAAGAAAAACACGTTACCAGTTGGATCTTCGGACTCGTGCGGTTCCCGCTAGAGTCTCGCTTATTTCAGGTGCTAAATGAATGATTCTAATCAAAAAAACGAACGATAAGGTGGTTACCCCCAAAAGTTAGAGTTTATACTATGCAGCTGATTGGCTGGATTGCGTTCGGTACTCAACTGGACTCAGCCCAGCCAATTTTTCCTTTATTCGTTCATGATTATACCAGTAGATATATTCTTCAATCCGACTTTTTAATTCTTCATAGCTTACTAATTTTTCACCATAATACATTTCTTGTTTTAAAATGCCAAAGAAATTCTCCATTGGTGCATTGTCTGCACAGGTGGCTTTGCGCGACATACTTTGGAATATTTTATTTTCTTTTAGTGTCCGCACCCACTGATTGTGTTGGTAATGCCAGCCTTGATCGGAGTGGATCGTAGTGCGGTAGATTGCCCGACTCTTCAGTATCTCTATTAATTCTTTTAAAGGGGTCATGACAAGGTTTAATGTTGGCCGTTTTTTGATGTCATACGTAATAATTTCTCCGTTATAAAGGTCAAGAATCGGATTTAAATATAACTTCTCTTCGCCTAGACATTTGAATTCCGTTATGTCTGTTACTAACTTTTGAAGTGGAATAGATGTGTTAAAACGGCGAGACAATCGGTTTTTCGCCACTTTTCCAACGTTCCCCTTATAGGAATTGTATTTACGGGATTTCCGCATAAATTTCACACATTTTAATCCCAATTCTCGCATAATGCGATACACTTTTTTATGGTTGATAACATATCCTAATTTCTTTAGTTCTCCTGTAATACGTTTATAGCCATAACGTTCATGGAACTTTTTAAATAAATCTGTAATGATTTCTTTTAATACTGTGTCCGAATCTTCTCTTCCAAAATTTTTCACATGATAGTGATAGGTTGCTTCAGGAATACCCACAATAGGAAAAATATCTTTTAATCGGAATCCTTCTTCTTTGAGTTCGAATGCCACCTTTGCCTGTGCTTTTCGTAGAAGGCATTCGGATTCTCCCGAAAAGCTTTTAGCTTTTTTAAGTAGGCATTCTCTAGCCTTAGTAGTTCATTCTCACGTTCTAACTCTTCTTCACGTGTTCTCTTTTTTGCTTTCTGCTTCTTCTGTTTCATGGGTTTTTTAGACATAGAAGGACGCCCCTTTTGTTTTAATTCCAGGCCTTCCTTACCTTGTTTGCGAAATTTTTTCATCCAGAGTTTAACAATGGACGAAGTGCTCAACTTAAATTGAACAGCAGTTTCTGTATAAGAAGCACCTGTCTCTAGCATAAATTGTATCGCATCTAATTTAAATTGAACAGAATACTCCTTCTTTGTATTTCTTCGTTTTAGTCCCGCCATACCGTGACGCTCATAGTTTTTCACCCATTCATATAGTGGTGTAGAGCTACTCATATGATATTTTTTGGCTAAGGAACGATATGAAAGATTTCCATCTATATACTCGGTAACAACCTTCACTTTAAATTCTTCACTATATTTAGCCACAAAAACCCCCCTGAAATTAGATTTTTTACTCTAACTTCAGGGGGTCGGTACCTAATTAATTTTTTTAATTAATTATCGTCCGTTTTTAATTGTTTCTTCATTCTTTTGTCTCAGCCTCTTAATCACATTGCATCAAGCATTTGAAATTGTGATTTCACTAATCCATAGTATTCTCCTTGCTTACGCATTAATTCACTATGATTTCCACTTTCTAATATTTTTCCTTGTTCTAATACGAAGATATTATCTGCTTCTCTAATGGTTGATAACCGATGTGCAATGATAATTGCAGTTCTCCCCTTCAGCAGCCTTCCTAATGCTTCTTGTATCTTTACCTCTGTCTCCGTATCAATACTTGCCGTGGCTTCATCTAAGATTAAAATACTTGGATTAGCAAGCAATGCTCTTGCAAAAGATAATAGCTGCCTCTCACCCGCCGATAAAATATTCCCCCGCTCTTCAACTTCCGTTTCATAACCATTTGCTAATCGCTGAATAAAATCATCTGCTCCAACAACCTTTGCTGCCTCTTTTACTTCTTCATCAGATGCATCTGGCCTACCAAATCGAATATTCTCTATAATCGTGCCTGAGAATATAAATGTATCCTGTAACACTACACTTATTTTTTGCCGTAAGCTGTTTAGATTTACTTCCTTTAAATCATGCCCGTCAATTTTTACTTTTCCTTTTGTAGGATCGTAGAATCTACTGATTAAGTTAGCAATTGTCGACTTGCCGCTCCCCGTATGTCCAACTAACGCAATAGTTTGACCTTGCTTAATCTCAAAAGAAATTTCATGTAAAGCAATTCGATCATTATCATAAGAAAACTCTACCTTGTCAAATTCTATATGCCCGTTCATGTCATCAATTCCATATGCATCTGCCGCCTCTTTTACATTTGGTTTTTCATCAAGGAATTCAAAAATTCGCTCTGAGGCGGCCATTGCCATTAGCATTTGATTATACATTTGCCCGAGTCGAGAAATTGGGTCCCAAAACATGCCAATAAAGAAGGCAAAAGATACAAAGTCTCCTATTTCTATCCCACCATTCTCCACACCTAAAAGAATTAGATAGGCACCATATGAAATAAGAATGATCGTACCAATTGCATTACTCATCTCTACAAATGGACGAAACATCGCGCTTTTCCTCGTAGCTTCTCTCCAGCTTTTATAATTATCTGAGTTTACTCCATGGAAATATTCCCCGTTTTCTTTTTCCTGTGAGAATGACTGGGTAATCCGCATACCTTGAAGTCCTTCATTCAAATGGGAATTCATGCGAGACTGTTGAATACGTACGGATTGCCAAGATCTACGAATAGTTCTTCTAAGCTTTGTTGTAAGGTAAAACATTACTGGCAGGATGATCATGATTGCAAGCGCCAACTTCGGACTTAATACGAATAAGATGACGATGATACCAACAAGTGTAACAACGTCCATTAATAAATTTATAATTCCATTCGTAAATAATTCTTGAAGTGAATTAATATCGTTCATAATCCGTACTAAAATAGATCCCGCAGATCTAGAATCAAAAAAACGATGAGATAGATGTTGTACATGAGAAAACAAATGCTGTCGAATATCATAAATGACGTTCTGCCCTAGAATATTTATCCACTTAATTCGATAGACGTTACCAACATAACTGAGTAAGTAAAGGATACCTATACCAATAACTAAATAGGTAAGAAGCGAAATATTCCCTTCGTCAATTGCTACATCAATCGCTACTTTACCAATTAAGATGGGGACAATAAGTCTTACAGCTGTTGAAACTAGCATTGCAATAATTGCTGCAGGTAAGTATGTTCTCGAATAAGGCTTTAAATAAATAAGTAATCTCCACATTTGCTTCCAGTTAAAAGGTTTTTCAATAGCTTGATCCTGTGTATAGTAAAATCGTTGCAAATGTCTACTCTCTTTTTCCTCTCTTTGTTGCGCCATAGTTTCCCTCCTTATGCATGTTGTCTATTCATGATCTCTTCACGATCCTGATATTGAATCTCATAAATACGCTGGTAAGCTCCCTGATTTTGTAACAGAAAATCATGTGTACCTCGCTCTACAACCTCACCATCCTCTAAAACAATGATTTCATCCGCGTGCTTTAAGGATGATATTCGATGGGCAATGATAAACGAGGTTCTACCTTTCATTACTTCTTTAAGTGCCTTTTGTATTTTAAATTCCGTCTCCATGTCTACAGCAGAAGTTGCATCATCTAACACGAGAATACTTGGATTAATACAGATTGCTCTGGCAATGGCAATTCGTTGTTTCTGACCACCAGATAGCCCCATTCCTCGCTCCCCAAGCATCGTCTCATATCCATTTGGCATCTTCATAATAAAATCATGTGCTTGTGCTCGCATGGCTGCATCTATAATCTGTTCTTCTGAAACATTTGGGTTTCCGTATGCAATATTCTCTCTTATTGTTGTTGAAAACAGAAACGGCTCCTGCAATACAAATCCAATTGCTTGACGTAAGGTTTTAATGCGGTAGTCGGAAACAGCTCTCCCATCAACTAGAACCTCACCTTTTTCAGGCTCATAGAATCTTGTTATTAATTGAGTAATACTTGTTTTTCCTGAACCAGTTGACCCAATTAAGCCAACTACTTTCCCTGGTGGGGCATCAAATGAAATGTCTTTTAGGGCAGAATCATCGTTTTCAGAATAGGTTAATGTCACATTATTAAACGTTACATGGCCTTTAATAGGCTGATCGATAGCTGTTTCACTTTCCTCTATATCCTCTTTAGCTTCAAGTATTTCTAGCAATCGTTCAGCAGAAGCTTTTGCTTGAGAAAATTGATTGACAACAAAACCCAGATTCATTAGCGGACCCATAATGTACCAAACCAGGCTAAAGAATGCGACGAGTTCACCAATAGATAAATTGCCGTTAATTACTAGGTAACCTCCAAATGCCAGTAAAGCCACGGCACAAAAGTTACCTATAAATTCCATTAAAGGAAAATATTTAGACCATATGAAAGATGTTTTTAAATAGTTTTGTCGGTAATCATCATTGCTTACAGAAAATCTCCCTATTTCAAAATCCTCTCTGGATAAAGATTTTACTGTATTCATCCCACTAATATTTTCCTGCACTCTTGTATTTAACTTTCCAAACGACTTACGAATTTTCCGAAATGCTGGATGAACCCGTTTATCGAACTGATACACAACGATTCCAAGAAAAGGCATTGCTGCCATCGTAACCAAGGCTAGCGGCACTGAAAAATAAAACATTACTCCTAAACTAATACCGATCAGTAAAATGATGCGCAGTAATTCAGAAAAACCAAATGATAGGAAAAAACGAAATCCTTCTACATCAGCGGTTAATCGTGACATGATGTCACCTGTTTTTGCATTGTCATAGTATTTAAAAGAGAGCCTTTGTAGTTTATCGTATAGTGCGTCACGTAATTTATATACAGCTATAATCCCAAATAAATCTCCTAAATATTGATGATAAAACGTAGCAAACCCCTTAAATATCATTAACAATAAAAATGCTCCTGAAATATACGGTATCAATTCATACTGATCAGCCAAAACGACGTTATCAATCGTCTGTTGCAATATAATTGGATACACAACGGTAATGACTGTAACAAAGAATAAGAAGAATAATGACAGCATTAAATATTTCTTGTACGGCCAAAAGAATTGCTTTAGCTTTTTAAATGTGTCCAAGTGTTTCCCTCCTTTAGATGAATTTCCGTAATTACTAATATAACGGGTTCCGAAATAAATATCCACTCTTTTAACTCAATTTTTTAAATTTTTTTCAAGTTATTATTTTTAAGAATTATGAATGTGTATGAACCCTTCATTCAATGGCTTGACCTATTAAAATATAAAACATGAATAGTTACATGATCAAACTTTTATCTTATTACCTTTATAGCATAAACGAACAATCGTTCTTATATATAATATTTTTTCCCAAACAAAAACCTCTGCTTCGTTGCAGAGGCCTATTGTTAGTTATTTTCAGCATGTACCAATCGCTGGATTCGCTGTTCAAGCATATTGGTATTACTTTTTCCCTTTTGTACAAAACGTAGTATTCCTGATTTATCAAATAGATAAAACGACGGAACATAATTCAATCCAAATGCATCTGTTATCTCATCATTGTTATCTACAATAATCGGTTCATGCATACCATAATTAGCTACAACTAGTTTGATTTTCTTCATGTTCTTATCACTTATAGAACGTGGTATATGAACTGAAATAACCTGTAAATTCCCTTGATAAGTATCTCGTAATTGATTAATTCTAGGAATGGCTTTTTTACATAGATGACAACTGACAGACCAAAAATGGATGAATGTTGGTTTTGAGCCGATTAAATCTTCCTTGGTAATCGAATCACTGTTTAACCAATTAGTGGCTCCATTTAATTCCGGCATCTCATCACGTAAACGCATGCTACTACCTCCTAAAGTATCCTTAAATTCAACCGTCTACCCATACCTATATATGAATAGTTGGATAAAATGGTTCGTTGAAAATAAGAATATTTAAGAGAAAAATTAATCTAATTTATGATTTACCATTTGGCAAACATCATTTGCACTGAATCCTTGAGCATTAATTACAGCACCAGCAATTTGTGTATCCGTCACACCCATTAAATTCTTATCCTGTCCAGAAATAATACAACAATCACAATATGCAGCATCGTCTGCATTTTTTAAATCTACAACCTCATGTCCCATCTCCATTAATGCCTCTTTAACATCTGTTAATGTTTCTTCCACACCAATACGTGCCACTTTCATTGCCTCCTCTATATATTTAATTCATATATAGATTTTGCAACTAATAAGAAAGATATACAAAAGCTATAAAGAAAGCATCTTAATTGTTTTTGTAACAGCTTCTACTCCCACAAATAATGCGTCCTCATCAGGATTTAACTGTGCGTGGTGAAGACCATATTCAGAATCTACTCCTAGCCAAAACATAAATCCGGGTATATCTTTTAACATATACCCAAAATCCTCACCAGTCATTGCGGCATCTGCTTGTATATAATTCAGATCAGTCGCTTGAATTATTTCGGAAAAACGTTCCACCAGCTGGTGATCATTATACACCTGATAATAATTGGCACCATAATCAATTGTAATGGAACAATCATAGGCCATTTCAAAACCTTTAGCCATTTTCTCCAGTCGATTTTTTACCGTCTGAATAGCATTAGGATGTTCGGTTCGAATCGTTCCCTCCAGCCTTGCTGTCTCTGCAATCGCATTCTGAACAAATCCACTTTCCATTTTTCCTATAGTGACAACCGCACCCTCCAGCGGGTTTATGTTTCTCGAAACAATTTGCTGCATCTGCACGATAAAACTACTTGCAGCAACCGCCATATCCCTTGTTAAATGCGGATATGCAGCGTGTCCACCTTTGCCAGTAAAATCTAAATAAAGTTCACTAGTATTAGCAAATAACAGCCCTGGTTTACTAGATACTGTACCTACTGGTAGTTCTGGAGCAATATGCAAAGCAAAGATTACATCTGGACGCCAATCATTAAATTGTTCAGACTGCATTAATGGAAGTGCACCACCAGGTCCTTCTTCGGCAGGCTGGAATATAAATAAACAATTATCCTTAATCGGATTTTCAATCATGTGCTGTAATGCTCCAAGTCCAATGGTCATATGAAAATCATGACCACAAGCATGCATCTTTCCTTGATGCAAGGAAGAAAACGCTAAATTGGTCTTTTCCATAATTGGTAATCCATCCATATCAGCTCGAAAACCTATGGTTTTCTCCGGAGCTAATCCCGCTACAAATACAAGTATACCTGTTTTCCATAATTGAATAGACACTCGATCAGTCTGGAAATCTTTAATTTTTTCAAGCAAGTATTGCTGTGTTTTTATTTCTTGAAATCCTAGTTCGGGTATCTGATGTAGATCTCTTCTAATCTCTTTTAGTTCTAGCATATTTATTCCCTACTTAGTCATTTAATTTCCGTAGCTCTTGTTTGATCTCTGTCTTTGATTTTGTATTCTCATCGATTTCTTTTAATACTTTTGCAGGCGTGCCAGCAACCAATGTGTTTGGCGCAACATCCTTTGTAACAATTGCTCCAGCTGCAACGATTGCTCCTTTCCCTATCGTAACACCTTCCAACACAACTACATTTGCTCCAATTACCACATCATCTTCTACGACAACCGGTTTTGCAGATGGTGGTTCAATAACCCCAGCAAGAACGGTTCCTGCGCCAATATGACAATTCTTACCAACTGTCGCACGCCCACCCAGCACAGCGTTCATATCAATCATCGTTCCTGCGCCAATAACAGAACCGATATTTATCATTGCTCCCATCATAATGACACAACCGTCACCAATTTCTACTTGATCACGAATTACAGCACCTGGTTCAATACGAGCATTAATTCCTTTTAAATCTAGTAATGGAATTGCCGAATTTCTGCGATCATTTTCCAGCACATAATCCTCTATAACATCTTTATTATTCTCTAATAGGCTCTTGATTGTTTCCCATTCTCCAAATAAGACACCACTTTTACTCTCCAAAAACGATTGAATCGATTTATCTAATTCTAATTGACTTAAATCATTACCCTTTATATATACTTTCACTGGTGTACTTTTTTTGCTGTTTGAGATAAAGCTTATAATTTCATTTGCATCCATCATATTCATTATTTCGTATCCTCCTATTTATGTACTATCTTTTAATTTAGCAGATAGCTTTTTTCGTCGCAATTATTATCCATTATGTAAATTCCTAAAGAGGCTTTTACAAATAATCTTATCTAGATTATCCCTGTTCATTAAAGCAATGAAAGAGACTAAAGCAAAAGTATTTCTTCAAAAAATAACCCGAACGAATCAGTTCGGATTATTTTGGTATCATCGCTCTAGCAAAATACTTCGCTTTTTCAAGGAGTCTACTTATTTTGCCTGCGTTTCGTATAAACACTTAAATTTTTATTGTTCCGTTTTTGGGGGTTAACTATTTTAGTTTCGTCCCAGCATCTTCTCATGATTTTTGTGTATAAATGTCTTTTTTAACTTGCTTTAAAATGGCTCTTCTTGTTAGAATCCCATCAAAATATCCATCACTATCAGCCACACAGACAAAAGGATGGTTAATAACTGTATTTAAGCCTTTAAGTAACGAATCTTCTTTTGATAAGCAAGGTATTTCTTCATTTAAAACATCCTTAACAAGGATGTCAGAAAGCCGCTCAAACTCAAAACGTTCAAGCCCTAATATTTGATTTAATATATTGGTTTTAGCTATTGTTCCAATTAATTTATAAGATGCATCAAGAACCGGAACTGCGGAATATCCAGACTTTACCAATACAAGCAAAGCATGCTCTAATGGATTATTTACTTGTACATGTGCAACCTTCTCGGAAGAAATCATCACATCACCAACAGATAGATCAGTTAATTGCTTATCTTGCAACATACTCATCACATCACCCCTTATCATACTTTCATAGAAGGTACAGTTTCGTATCCATTTTATTAACCCACCAAACTACATTCTATATTTTACCATAGTGTAGAAATAAGAAAAACGAAACAAGCTAATTTTGGTTTGCAAAAGCAACTTATAAAAGTTATAATATGAACATATGATCATATAGTATTGGAGAGAGAAAAAATGGATTATAATCCAATTGATGAACAATTAATCGATGCTGTTTCACAAACGTTTAAAGCTTTATCTGATCCAACTCGTATTAAAATCTTACATTTACTCTTCCATAAAGAGTGTTCTGTCAGTGAGATCGCAGATTGCCTAAAAATGAATCAATCTACCATTTCACATCAGTTAAAGTATCTTAAACAGCTAAGACTAGTTAAAAACCGACGAGAAAAGACCATGTATTATTATTCTCCCGATGATTATCACGTTATGAATTTATTAGAACAAACTATTGAGCACAGTAAACATACACGATAGGAGGCTTGATTATGGGACATGATCATGACCATCACCATGGTCACCATCATCATACAAGTAACAAGAGGGTACTATTCTGGAGCTTCATCATGATTACGGCGTTTATGATAATTGAAGCAGTTGGAGGTTTGCTAACAAATAGTCTTGCTTTACTATCAGATGCTGGACATATGTTGAGTGATGCAGCTGCATTAGGATTAAGTCTTTTAGCATTTAAAATTGGCGAGCGACAAGCGACTACTTCAAAAACATATGGTTATCGTAGATTTGAAATCATCGCAGCGTTTATTAATGGCATAACATTGGTGCTTATTTCCCTCTATATTTTCTATGAAGCTTTTCATCGTTTTATGGATCCGCCAAATGTCAGTGCCAATATGATGATTATTGCCGTAATTGGGTTTATCGTTAATATCATTGTAGCTTGGATGCTGATGCGCGGAGACTCAGAAGATAACCTTAACATTAAAAGTGCATTACTTCATGTTTTAGGTGATCTCTTAGGTTCAGTTGGAGCCATCGTAGCAGGTATACTCATACTGCTTTTCGGTTGGAATATTGCCGATCCAATAGCTAGTGTAATCGTCGCCATTTTAATCTTAATTTCAGGTTTCAGAGTGACCAAGGAATCTATCCATATATTAATGGAAGGAAAGCCCGTGCATATAGATGTAAAAGAAATTAAAACAGCATTATTAAAGTTACAAGGAATAAAAGATGTGCATGATTTACATGTTTGGTCAATTACCTCTGAGTTTCCAGCGTTGAGTTGTCATGTAGTTGTTGATGATTCTATCCATCGTGATGACTTACTTAAACAAGCAAATCAGGTATTAAAAGACCAGTTTCATATATCGCATTGCACCATTCAAATGGAAGGTCTTCATACACCCTTTCAAGAAGATTGTGATTCCTGTCCTTAAACGCTACCGAGATTAGGAGTGTCTGCCTTATTTTGGCGGACACTTCTTTCTATGTGAATATGCTCTCCTCCCAATAACAACAGTTCCTAAAACAAATACAGTAGCTCGTTTTTCATTATTTAAACGGTTTAATACCTATCCATTTTATCGTATGTTCTTATGAATCAAATGTCAAGTAATTAACTGACTATTCCGATAAAAAGTGTGGCTAATTCAATTTTTCACTATTCGTGTTATAATTTTGTTCTAATGCATGTCGAGAAAGGTTTGTAACCAATGAACAGAAGATCATTTTTAAAAAAAGCGCTTGGTAGTTTCCTTGCGTTACTAGGGCTAAGCGGCGGAACATACTATTATGCAAAAGAAATTGAGCCTATACTTCTTCACATAAATAAAAACAGAATCTCATCTAAAAAAATAAACCCTGCATTTCAGGATTTTAAAATCATTCAATTTTCAGATACTCATATTGGATTTCATTACACATTAGAACAACTCCATGAACTTGTTCTCAAAATCAATGGACTAGAACCTGATTTAATAGTATTTACTGGTGACCTTGTGGATGAGCCCCACACCTTTCAATGGGATGATAAAATTGTAAATATTTTAAGTAAATTAACCGCTCCTAAAGGAAAATATTGGATCTACGGAAACCATGACCATGGGGGATATGGGACAGAGATAGTGATGAAAGTAATGGAAAATGCTGGTTTTCATCTTTTACAAAACAATCACACAACAATCGACGTTAACGGAGCGCAATTGACACTAGCAGGGATTGATGATGTTATGCTTGGCAAACCAGACTTACAATCAACACTTACTGAAGCTAATCCTGAACTTTTTACCATATTACTTGCTCATGAACCTGATTTTGCTGATCAAGCCGTGAATTACCCTGTAGATGTCCAATTATCTGGGCATAGTCATGGTGGACAAGTAAGATTGCCATTTATTGGTCACCTCTATACACCTGCATATGCTGAAAAATATGTGCAAGGAAAATATTCGTTAAATGATGATAAGCTTTTATTATTTGTAAATAGCGGAATCGGAACTACTAGACTGCCCTATCGATTTTTATGTAAACCAGAGATTCACCTCTATACCCTTGAACATCATAGTTAACCTTCAGGCTATTTATTAATGTCAACTAATTATATGTTAGCGCAGAAACAAAATACCTAATAAAACACACACTATCACTATTTCAGTATTTTGTTAACAATTTATACATGGTATTTTAGGGCTTTCCATGCTACACTTAATGGGATTTCAAACACGTATGGAGGTTTTACATATGCGGACAACGTGTAAATTCATTTTACCCTTAGTGTTTTTATTATTATTATTAGCTGCTTGCGGAAATAAATATCAAGGCGACTACTCTGTTGAAGTAAAGGACTTTTCATTCACGAACCAAGATGGTGAAAATGTCTCCAAAAGTGAGTTAGATGGTGACTTTTGGATTGCGGATTTTATTTTCACAAATTGTGAGACGGTTTGTCCCCCAATGACATCCAATATGGCTAATCTACAAACCCAACTAAAAGAAGCTGGCTTAGATGATGTTCGTCTTGTTTCGTTCAGTGTAGATCCAGATAATGATACGCCAGAAAAATTAAAGGAATTTGGAGAGTCCAGGGGTGCATCTTTTGATAACTGGGATTTCCTAACCGGTTATGAATTTGACAAAATCAAAGAGTTTTCTATTAAATCATTTAAAGCACCTCTAGAAATACCAGCAGACTCTGATCAGGTCATGCATAGCGTTTATTTCTACATCATTTCTCCAGATGGTGACTTTATTTATCGATTTGATGGAAGAAAGCCAGATGAAGTGAAAAAAATCGTTCCAACGATTCAAGATTTGAAATAACGTAATAACGAGCAGATAAGTTCTGCTCGTTTCTGTTGTTAAATGATTAGCTATCACTCTTGCAACAAGATATGCTTTGCGATAGGATATAGACAAGCTATTTAAGAACGGGAGCAAAGGAGGAGCCTAACTATGACAAACAAACAACAACTAGAAGAACTTGCAAAAGCACTTTATACGATTAATCGGCATGCTAAAACAGCTCCTGACCCGAAACACCTCTACGATATAAAAAAAGAAACTATAAGTCGCTTACTCTCTGAAAAACGAGCTAATAAAGTCGGACTTCATTTTTCTAAACAGCCTAAATTTAGTAATCAACATTCAACGCTTCTTGTTAAAGTAGCTAACTATTATTTCCATATTCCGCCAACCAAAAAAGACTTTAAGAATTTAGAGCACCTTGGATCATTAGACGAAAATTATCGGAACCCTCAAGCGAAAATGTCATTATCACAAGCGAAAAAAGTCATTTATCGTTATATTAATTGGAAGCCGGAAAATAAGAAAAGAAACTATGAAAAGAAACACTCTTCTGCTTCTACATATTTCACTCCTTCTTCATTGGGTAAAATGGAATGGCCGCCAAGTAAATCACACCGAAATTAGAAATAATATTTAGCCTCATAATATCCTATTACATACAAATACAAGTCAGTTATACGCTTTATACACCCTTTTCAAGTAGTAGCGGCAATCCTCTACTGCTTTATTTATGTGAAAATAATCGTTTTCCTGCCGAGAACAAGATTAGCACAATACCAAAAATGGATAACGCTCGTAACAGTAGTGATAAATATGCATATGTAGATTTGTCTAATGTACCTGTAGTCATAAGAATACTAAAACATACTGTAAAAACACCTAAACTAATTCCGATGTACGACAGAAGCATATATGTACGTTTCCGCATATTCCACTGAATAAATATGTTTACGAAACGATATAAAATTCCTATTCCTAGAACGATCAGGAATAGTAACAAATAGCTACCCTCCCCTATTATTGATTGCAATCGATGCATATCATACTCTATATAAAGGATGAACATTGTATCGTCCCTTTCTTCTTTCCATAGATTAGTAGCATTCTATCCTACTCTTCTTTTAACTATACATCCTTATTCATCCCTAAGAAATTACCTTCTACACAAAATTCTCACAGAACATTTATTAAATTTGATATAATGGGCTAAATTGACAACTATAGAGGGGTGATTTGTATTTGAAAAAAGCATATTTATATATTATCACTGGTGCTGCTTTATGGGGGACAATCAGTTGGTATGTTAAAAACCTCTATTCGTTTGGCTTCACACCTATGGAGGTAGTAATTTTACGAGCATGGTCAACAGCCCTATTGCTCTTTCTTTACTTATTATTTTTTTTCCGAAACAAACTAAAGCTTAAATCCTTGAAAGATATAAGGTATTTCCTTGGAACTGGTATTTTAAGCATTACTTTCTTTAATTTTTGCCTATTTACAGCGATTGAATTAAGTACCATTCCTGTGGCTACAGCATTATTATACACCGCCCCTGCATTTGTAATGATATTATCCTTTTTATTTTTCAAAGAGCCCATTACGAAAGGGAAGCTTATGGCTCTTCTAACGACATTAATTGGAACTTGTCTCGTAGTAGAAGTCATACCATTTAATCTAAATGCTGTATCTCTAAGTGCAATTATTTTTGGTTTAGGTGCTGGATTTGGCTACTCCTTATATAGTATATTTAGCAAGTTTGCACTTCGAAAATACTCTAGTCTCAGCATAACTACTTATACGTTCATCATAGCTGCAATTGCATTATCACCTCTATTTCCTTACAAGGAAAAATGGGAATTACTCATGTACCCCGAGGTGATTTTCTACACACTTGGATTAGGCTTTTTACCTACTGCTTTCGCTTATATTATTTATACACATGGACTTAACCACACAGAAGCTTCCAAAGCATCTATTTTATCAACAGTTGAGCCAGTTGTAGCTACATTGATAGGTATATTAATATTTCAAGAGACGTTTTCTATCATCCAATCGATTGGGATGGCTTGTATTTTGGGGGCTGTTCTTTTTATTCAGTTAAATAACCAACCTAAGGCGGTCAACCTTTTACGAAAAACTGGTACATCATAAAAGAGGCTGGGACAAAACACAACTTCTTTACTCAAAATACGAATAATCATATGATCAATAGGAGAATCATCGCCGCACCGTGAAAATATACGCTCTTTCCGCTATTTAGCCACAAAAACGCCCCCTGAAATTAGATTTTTTACTCTAACTTCAGGGGGTCGGTACCTTATCGTTCGTTTTTAATTATTTCTCTTCATTCTTTTGTCTCAGTCTCTTTTACCTAGACATAATAGAGATCAAGCTTTTTTCCTCTTGTTTTGGACTAATTTCATCTGTTTCATTTCTAATCTAGTTTCTATCTGAGAAATGCTTTTCTTATCGTCTAGTAATTCTTGTTTATTTTGTTTAACTAACTGCTCAAAATTTAACGTTTTTGGTCGCATGTGATACACTCCTTTTATACTGTCAACAAGAGTATACCGTAAATTCTTGTAAACTAGATCACAAATTTTTAAATATTTTTTAACAATTTAATTAATTCACCTTGGAGGTAATTTTATGCAACATCTACTTAATAAAAATGTAAAAGAAATAGAAATATCAGGGATTCGTAAATTTTTTAATATGGTAGCAGATGAAAAAGATATTGTATCGTTAACCATTGGACAACCAGATTTCCATACACCCGATCACGTTAAGGAGGCAGCGGTAAATTCCTTACATAAAAACAAAACAACCTATACACATAATGCAGGTATTATTGAACTTCGTCGAGCCATAGCTGTGTTTAATCAAAAGCAGTACGCGATTAGCTATAATCCTGAAAATGAAGTCATTGTTACAACAGGTGCATCTCAGGCGATTGATATTGCTTTTCGTACCATATTGAATCCAGGAGATGAGGTATTACTCCCTGGACCAATTTACCCTGGATATGAACCGTTAATCCGCTTAGCTGGAGCAAGTCCGGTTTATATGGATACAACTAAAACAGGCTTTAAAGTTACTAAAGATATGCTTGTTAAGCATATAACAAAAAAAACAAAATGTATTGTTTTGCCCTATCCTTCTAATCCAACTGGGGCTTCATTCTCAACAGAAGAATTGCAACAACTTGTCTCCATACTGAAAGATAAAGAACTGTTTGTATTAGCAGACGAAATATATAGTGAATTAGTATATGACAGCCAACATATTTCCATAGCTAGATTTTCCGAGATAAGAGATAAAACCATTGTTATTAATGGGTTATCAAAATCCCACTCCATGACTGGGTTTCGAATTGGTTACGTATTAGCACCCGATTGGATCGCTTCGGAGATGCTAAAGGTTCATCAATATAATGTCTCCTGCGCTTCTTCCATTAGCCAGTATGCTGCATTAGAGGCTTTAACATATGGAATAGACGATTCAAGCGAAATGCGATCTGCTTATCAGCAGCGAAGAGATTATGTACAAGAGAGATTGAACAACATGGGGCTTAGTGTCCAGAGGCCTGAAGGAGCATTTTATTTCTTCCCAAAATTTCCGATAAAAGAAATAAGCTCATTCCAATTAGGATTGGACCTAGTAAGAAAAGGTAAGGTTGCGCTAGTACCAGGTAATAGCTTTTCTAAACTAGGAGAAGGATATATGCGCATTTCCTATGCATATCAATTAAAGACCTTACAAAAAGGACTGGATAGATTGGAGGATTTTATTCAGACGTATTTATAAACCGTTCCTATAATTACATCATTATAATTTCTATTTTTCATGTGCATCAGGGTGTTTCATGCTCTCATAAAGATTTAAGAGCCTATCCAATTCTTGACTAAGCGCAACTGATTCAAGATTGGTAAACCCTTTTTCCAATGCAACCTCCGTCATTTTATTACGCAGAAATTCAATTCTTTTAAGAAGATTGTCTGTTGTACTCATTATGATCGCAGTGATACCTCCTCCTTTTGGTTTATTTTACTGTAGCATAGCATTACAGAATTTGACAAGTTTTTCTTGCTATATAACACAAGCTATTTTATTTGTAGAGATTCTCTTACTCGCTTAGTTTTGTCCACTATGCTACTATAATAAGTGTAATGTTTTCTGGAAAGGATGTCTTCGGTGGCAGAAACAAAAAAGAAAAATGAATGGTTGGAATGGGTTAAGGCAATCATTATTGCAATTTTAATTGCTTTCTTTTTAAGAACGTTTATTTTTGCAACGTCTATTGTTGAAGGTGAAAGCATGGACCCCACTCTCCAAAACGGTGAAAGAGTAATCTTTAATAAAATAATCTATATTCTTGATGAACCAGAACGCGGGGACATTGTTATTATCGAAAGACCATTAAAAAATTATGTGAAACGTATTATTGGACTTCCTGGCGAGACAATCGAAATTAATGGAAGTAACCTTTATATTAATGGTGATAAATACGAACAAAATTTTTTAAATGAAGAAGCACAACGTCAGTCAGGTAATTATGGACCAGTGGAAATACCTGAAGGAAACTATTTTGTTATGGGAGACAATAGAGCAATAAGTAAGGATAGCCGAAATGGCTTGGGATTAATCGAAGAAAATGAAATTATAGGCCGCTCTGAATTTATCATTTTCCCTTTCGATCAATGGTCCTTAACCAGATAAATAATAATATAACGTAGTGTATGGGAAAAGATCAGACGATTCGTCTGATCTTTTTTGAAGTTTCCATTAATTACTTATTTTTCTGCATCAAAGATACAGTAACCAATATTTAACAGAATAATAACAAAACAAATAATACCGAAGACAGCTCCCATATCGATTTCCATATGTACCGCACCTCCTCCAAAAAGCTCCTATGTAACATAACTTAGTTAATCTTATTATTGGAATACTTCCACTTTATCATACCAATTTCTATTACCTAAGAAAAGTCAAAATATGATAAAATAATGCTATTACTAATTAAATGAAAACAGAAGCTGTTTCATATAAAAGCAGGTGATTTAAATGCTCCATTGTCCGTACTGTGGTACATCAATTAAAGAAGATGAGAGCTATTGTATTAAATGTGGCAAGAAACTACCAGAAGATAGGTTTAACCGGGTGAAAAAGAAAGTAGGCAAGCAATTTTGGAAGCTACCAGCGATTGTCACAGGCTGTGTATTGCTTTCTATCGTCTTACTCTATGTTACGTTAGAAATTCGAACTGCTAAAGCAAAGGACTTATACAATAAGGGTGAAGAGAAGGTTCTAAATGCAGAATATCAAGAAGCTAAAGAGCTCTTTCAGAAAGCGATTGACTATAAGCATAATTTTAATCAAGCACAGCATTCACTTGAATTTATGGATCATGCGTTATCTATAAGAGCTTCATTAGAAGAGTCAACGCAGTTTCTTAAAGAAAAAAAATATCAGGCAGCGCTCGATCTTATCAATAATACAGAAAACACGCTAAAAGACTTTGATGGGCCTGCGATAAACCAATTAATTGACGAGATTGCAGCTAATCGAAATGCTGTTAAATTAAAGCAAGTAACAGAATCTTTAAAAAAGGAACCGAATATTGATCAATTAAAAATATTACTTTGGGACGCTGCTTCTATCGACACTGAGGAAGCTGAACCAATTACAAAAGATATTAGAGACCAAATAATTAATTATACGTACACAAGGGCCAATGAGCAATTAAATAAAAAACAATTTAATGATGCGAAATTAATTGTTGAGGATGGCTTAAAATATGCTCCTAAGTCAGAGAAATTAACAAGTTTACAGACAACGATTGATAAGGAGCAGGTGAGTTTTGAAACGGCCCAGCAAAAAAGAATCGAGCAAGCTATGACCTCTGCTACGAAAGAACAGCAAGTAAATGAAAATGATGCGGTTGAATTAGTATCCATAAAAACCACTAGTGATGATCAAGGTAATCTTGTAGTTAAAGGGAAGGTTAAGAGTGTGGCAACCATCCCTGTTAATTCCATCATGGTTAAGTATAGACTTCAAACTAAGGATGGACATGAGTTATTAACAAATGGCGTTTACGTATATCCTGATGAATTATATCCAGATGAGTCCGGAAACTTTGAATTCACTCATTTTGATATCGACTATAAAGCCAAAGATGTAGAAACGGATGTTGAGAAAATAACTTGGTATACCGATTAATTAAGAGGCTCATTCAAGCGAGGTGAACAATGCAGTGCCGAAACTAAAGTATTCGACATATCTTCTATCAGGTCTTGTACTTATTATTGGTATCATAGCTATGATATTTATTTACCAAAAATGGCAAAGCGAAGATATGTCGATTAGTAATCCTGTCATAAATAAAGTAACTACAAGTAATCAAGATTTAGATTTAAAATCAATCATTCATGAAGCTGAAAAAAATGTAATTCAGATTGAGGGACAAAATGAAGATAGTACCATTACAGGCTCAGGATTCGTATATAATAAAAGTGGAGACATTATTACCAACGCCCATGTAATTAAAGATGCTGATGTAATCTATGTTCGTACTGCCAATGCGCAAATTTATCCAGCTGCGGTTGTTGGGATTGGTGAAGATACAGATATTGCTGTCATTCGTGTTCCACAGCTTGCAGGTCAATATATGGAAGTCGAAAAAGAATCGCCTTCTGAAATAGGTGATGAAGTTATTGCATTAGGTAGTCCACACGGTTTTCAAAATACTGTTACATTAGGTATTATTTCTGGAAAAGAACGTAATTTTACGGTGGATGGATTTAATTATAATAATGTATATCAAATATCTGCTCAAATTACAGATGGGAATAGTGGCGGTCCATTAATTGACAGAAAAACAGGTCATGTTGTTGGGATTAATTCAGTTGGAACTAAAGACGGCACGATAGGATTTAGTATCCCAATCACTGAAGTAATTGATGAAATGGACCAATGGTCACACGAAGCTCAAACGGATAAACTGGATTTTGCAAGCACATCAGATATTATCAGTTCTAAAGACCCCGATCAGATTCAAGAGGATGCAGAGTATTTAGTTAATTATTTCCTTGAGAGTATTGAAATTAGAGATTACGTTAATGCTTACGCACTATTAAGTAGTGAGATGCAATCTAAGTCCTCCTACGCGCAATTTCGAGAGGGTTATATTGATTTTATAAACGTGAAATTTTCAGAATTAAAAAGCACTATAGCAGACAATAATCAAGTTCAAATTGAAGCTTCCGTCACCATTGAAAAAAGATCTAAAGAAGAAGAAAAAGCTAGCAAAACATCTTATGCCTATACGTTTACTACAAAATATGAAAATGATCAAATTAAAATTACTAGTATTACAGCAACAGAAACAAAGGAATAAAGTTAAACTTCAATCAGCGGGAGTTTTGTTTATCCCCCAGAGGGCTTACTGCCAGTTATATTGGGGATAGATCGGCCTTATTACTATTAGAAATCCGTTATAACTAGGTAAAAGTCCAAACCATTTTCTCCGCGATCGCATATAGTGTAACTGTAAGATCGGAGGTGAAATAATGGGTTACGGATATGGCGGAGGCTGCGGCTATCCTAGTGGAGGATATGGTAGCAACTTTGCATTAATCGTAGTGCTTTTTATTCTATTGATTATCGTAGGTGCTGCATTTTATTGCTAAACCAAAACAACAGCTTGTGCCATCTTTCTTCTCTTGGCGCAAGCTGTTGTTCTTTTAATTATCGTTAAGAAGCATTTCTTTTAATTGATAGGCAGGTACTGGCCTGCTAAAAAAATACCCCTGCATTTCATCACACTTCTCTTGTTGAAGAAAGGTAAACTGTTCTTTCGTTTCAACACCTTCAGCAATAACTTTCATATTTAAAGAATGCGATAGTTGAATAATTGATTTCACAATCAGTCGATTCTCATCTTGTTTATTCATAAACATTTTATCAATCTTTAATTTAGTTATTGGAAATAAGCTTAAAGATTTTAATGAGGAATAACCTGTCCCAAAATCATCAATAGCAACTAAAATCCCCTCTGATCTAAGTTCTTGCAAAATATCCAATATCGATTGTTCATTTTTCATTGCCATGGATTCCGTTATTTCTAATTCTAGATATTTTGCATCTAAGTTTGTCTCATTTAGGATTTTTTTGATTTTTCCCACAAACCCTTTTTGGTGAAGTTGCACGGCAGATAGATTCACACTTACAACAATAGGTGTAAGTCCTTCATCCTGCCATTTTTTGTTTTGCCTACATGCTTCATGGAGAACCCACTCACCTATATCTATAATGATGCCCGTTTTTTCTGCAATCGAAATAAAATCACGTGGGGATATATAACCTTTTTCAGGGTGTCGCCATCGCAGTAATGCTTCCACTCCGATAATTCGTGAAGATGTAAAATCGACTTGCGGTTGATAATACAACTCAAATTGGCCGCCAATTATCGCTTTTCTCAGTTGATTTTCCATAGTAAGAAGTGACTTGAACTTTTCAGAGATAGAGGTTTCAAATAATTTATAGCAATTACGATATGTATCTTTTATTGAAAGCAATGCGGAGTTAGCGTGTTTAATTAAGTCATCAGCAGTAAGCCCATTTTGAGGGAAAAGACTAATGCCGATGCTTATTGAAGTATAGATTTCACAATCATTTATTTTTACTGGGTCTTGAAAGCAATGGATTAATCGTTCTGCAAATTTATTAATGGATGCCTTCGTATCTATTCCATAGTGTAAAACGAGAAACATATCGCCACTTAGGCGAGCTATAAATGTGTTTGCTTCAATAAACCCCTTTAATCTTTCTCCACTTGCTTTAATTAATTTATCACCTACAGAATAACCCAGTGTATCATTAAGCTCTTTAATGTAGTCCAAATCAAAGGAGTAGATTGCCAAAACTTCGTTTCGGCTGGTAGCTCGCTCAATTGCTTCATTCAGTACTTTTGAAAATAATGTCTATTAGGTAAGTCCGTTAGCTCATCATAAAATGCTAAATATCCGATTCTATTTTAAGTAACGTATAAGCAGCGTCATTTCCGGCTAAGATTATTCCACTCTTGTTCGTAATTAGGATAGCTTCTTGTAAATTAACTAAAATACGATGAGGGATTGGCAAAAAACGCTTCTGCTTAGACATATATCATTCTCTCCCAACTGACAACTTATCCAATAATTAATTTTTCTTTCGGGTAATGATAATTACCACTGTTTTTATTATTTTTAAACATAAATAAAAATGTAATGATACCTACTCTGCCGATAAACATTAAAATCATTAGAACAACCTTACTAAATGAAGTTAATTCACTTGTAATACCTAGTGAAAGACCTACTGTACCAAAAGCAGATGTTGCTTCAAACATAATTTGTGTTATTGAAAATGGTTCAGCAATTGAAATAACCAGTACAGATGTAAATACTAAAATTAGTGCCATTAAAGTTACGGTAACAGCTTTTAGTAAATCTTCATCATACACTTCTCTGTTAAATAGACGAATACTCTTCCCGCCTCTAGCGTATGTAATGATAAAAATTACAACTAAAATAAATGTAGTTGTACGTATGCCTCCTCCAGCACTGCTTGGTGAGGCACCAATAAACATTAATAAAGACATAAATAAATGGTTCTGCTCCGTAAGTTGGCTGACATCCATTGTTGCTAGTCCACCACTTCTTGTCGTTACTGACTGAAAAAGCGAATAAAAGAATGCTTCATGCCATGATTTATCGACGAAAAAATTAGTAATATCCAATAGATACATGAAAAAAGCACCAATAATAATAAGGATAAGAAATGTGGTGGTAGTAACTTTTGTAAATAAGCTAAAACGAATATGTTTTCGTATATCTGGCTTAGCAAATATGTATTCTTTTACCTCGATTAATACAGGAAAACCAATCGCCCCAAAAATAATTAATAGCATATTAATAAATTGTACAAAATAATCGTCTTTAAATGGAATTAGTGACGAACCCGTTATATCAAATCCACCATTTGATACGGCGCTTATCGTACCAAAGAACCCATGAAGATACGCTTCTTTAGCTGTATCAAAATATTGTAAAAAATACGTTCCTAATACAATAAATCCAATAAATTCAATCGTTAACAGTACATAAACAATTTGCTTAATCAAACGAACCATTCCTTCAAATGTCGTTTGATTTTGGTCTGTCATAATTAATCGACGTTCTTTCAAACCAATTTTTTTTCCTAGTAAAAGCCAAATGAATGTCCCAATCGCCATAACTCCTACAGCACCTAGCTGTAGAATTGCTGCGAGTAAAATAATTCCCGTAGTGCTTAACGTATCTGCAACTGTAATGGAACTCAAACCAGTGACACTAAGTGCACTGACGGCTGTAAATAGAATATCAATAAACGGAATATCTACTCCATCTTTATAAACGATTGGTAAGGACATAATGACCGTTGATAGTAACACGGCAAAAAAATAAAATAATAATAAGATTTGAACTGGTGACAGCCTATTTGCCCAGCGAATCGCTGTCGTCTTTTGGTATTGCATATGTAATTACTCCTTGTTTGCTCTGGTGTTTACATCCATATGTACTAAAAATCCTATTCATATTATAGCAGGCGCTGTAGATAAATGCGCCTATTTCATTCAAAAAAGTTCGCGACCCGAATTTTCGCAAATTTTAAAACTTCACCAATGCTTGATTAACTTTTATCACGTAATTTCTTTAAATTTCTTTAATAGTTCTTTACCTTGATATCCTTCTTCAATTAACGTAGTTAGCATTGATTCAATATTTGCCTTTCTTCTATCTACAATATTACCTAAAAATAACACATTCATGTTTGAGCCGATCTCATTCATACCTATGATAGAAGTGATAAATGTCGCTGTATCATTACTTTCTTTTGTAATTTTAACCTGAATTAATATCTCATCTTTATTTTTACTTAATTGTTCAAAATATGGCATGTATGAGCTTTCAACGTAAGCCTCTACTGTCCATTGGTTTTTATCATCTTCCCGATTAATAATTAAACCATCTATCAATGGAATCCGATGTGGAATGATTTCTCCATCCTTTTCTTCCATCACATTTAATAATTTTAGTTTAAAAGTTTTCAACGATACCACTCCTCGTATAGTATATTAAGGAATTAATTTTCAGCCTATCCATTCTGATTCATTTAAATAATATACAAGCTGTTGCAACTCGTTTGTGGAATTTTTCATAAATGCGTTTATTTCATTGCATCAGATCTCAATCACTTGGACGTTCCGTGATGTTCCTAGATAATGTTCTAGGATCATTTGAGACAATTCTTTTCACTCCACCGGGCATAACCGAAATTGTAAAACTGTTTCCCGAGTGCTCGCAATAATATTGTCAGCCAAATTACGCAGGAAAAACAGCGGTTCCCCACCGTAATTCGTGCAAATCGCTCTACTATCAATCAATACAAATTCATCAAATGATAATAATTCAGTCGTTGATAGAAATTTTTAGTTTTCACCAAAAATTCCTTTTGGTATACAATATGTGCAGCGTAAATTGCATTGATCCGTTACTGAAATCCTTACATCTTTAAGTGGTCTTCCAAATCGATCCTCCATAATTAATCACGACATTGCCTCCCCCCTTTATATTAACGAAAATTCGCTTGACCCTCCATGTCTTCCAATAATAGAACTTCTAGTTCATCGCCTTTTTCGTATTTTTCTTTTCCGCCCGGTATTTCTATCAGACATGTAGTATACGCTAGTGAAGATACCACATTTGAATGATCTATCCCAGCAAGTTGTACATATAGTTCTCTACCCTGATAGCTTAGTTGTCCTCTCACATATCGAGTATATGGATTCATTTTTGGAAAATCATCATCTAGTTTTGCTTTGACACGTTTCATACAAACATTTTTTTGATGCATTATCCCTCTAATCATTGGTCGCACAAATAATTCAAAACCTACGTAACATGCAGATGGATTACCAGATAGTCCAAATAAAAGTTTCTTTCCCTTCACCGCTACCGTTGTTACACTTCCTGGCCTCATCGCTACTTTATTAAATAAGGTAGTTGCACCTAGCATGTTATAAAGCTCTGGCATAAGATCAAAATCACCAACGGATACACCACCTGTCGTGATTAAAATGTCTACTTCTTGAAGTACACGCTTGATTCGCGAATAACTGGAAGTAACATCATCATCAAGCTTTCCATAATAGCTAGGATCTCCCCCAGCTCGTTTGATTTGTGATAATATCATATATGCATTCGAATTATATATTTTTCCACTTTCCAGGTCTTCATCTGGCTCAAGAAGTTCCGTCCCTGTCGCAATAACACCAATAAGTGGTTTTTTTATCACTTCCACTTGATGATACCCAAACGTTGCCAATAAAGCTTTTATACCTGGATTGATGATTGCTCCTCGATCTACTAGCAAAGTTCCTTTAGCTAATTCAGAGCCTTCTTTAATAATATTTTGATTTTCTTCCATTTTTTTGGCTAATTCCATATAATGAATACCGTCTTTTTGATAGGTGTAGCAATCTTCAAGCATAACAACACAATTAGCTCCCTGCGGGATTTTTGCACCAGTCATAATCCTTGTTGCCTGTCCTTCACCTAATTCATTTCTGGGTAATTGTCCAGCTCCAATATAGTCGATAACTTCAAAAACAACCGGATCTTCATCTGTAGAATATTTCGTATCCTCTGCTCTAATAGCAAAACCGTCATAAGGAGATTTATGAAAGAAGGGTATATTATGTGTTGCAATAAATGGTGCTGCAAGCCGACGAAGGTCACAATTTTCAAGTGAGACAAGTTCCGTCTCAGCTTCCCATTTATGTCTCATTACTTTGTTAATTGCTTCATCCACCATAATAGGATTTCTAGGCTTCACCATACATTTCTCCCCTTATCCCTTTATATAAAGCTAGTGTACCAAAAATAGTAATTTTTTGATATAGCCTACGATCTGTGAAGCACGCACAATTCCAAAACAATATATCCAGCATGTAAAGCAAAGAAATAAAAATCGTCTTGATTGAACTTATATATACTTTTTGATTGTTTACCCCACATATAACTGGCAGTAAGATCCCCATTTCAAGAAACAAAGTGAAACCAATTTGGGGAAGTGTGGATCGACTGCCAGTAAATGTCCGATTGGTTCAAGGGCCTTTAGCTCATACCCTTGTGGTACTAACAATCTGAGGTGAACCCCCCCGGATTGAAGTTTCACTTTATTGTATAATGGTAAAAAACAGGTGAGGTGTGTTCTTATGAAGAAGGGTATATTGTTCCTATTAATGCTTTTACTTACCTCATGTAGCGATGACAAACCTGTTATTGAAAGAGCAGATGCTGGAATAAACCAAGAAAATAACGGAGCCGCATTCTTGGAAGAAATAGTAATAAAGATGTAGAAGAATTTATAGAGCTTTACTTAAAGAATGAGAAAATAACCATTAATCTTCAATTGGTCCCGATATTAAGATCATATTTACATACATCTAGCGACCCAAAATCAGCTATGGAGAAAATGGATTCCGCTCACTGATTTAGCAAAACCAATCTACCTGCTCGAATTTTCTTGTACCAACGATTTGTGCTCTTATTTAATTTTTAATCCAGCTATGAACCATAAAGCATACCTTATATCCGATTTAGCAAAGGCTGTGACTATTCATTCACAGACCTGTTTGTATTTCAACGGGATATACCTCCTCTTCCAGTATCAAATATCGTAGTTATTGACGTTGAAAGCTGGGAAATAGTATCATTAGCAAATACTAGTGGTGAAGATATTCTTCCTTTTATATGACCATTAAAAAATGCTAAATGAGAAGATAATCAAACCTTATCTGTTTTAAAACCTGATTTTCAAGAACCAGAGCTAATAAAACAAACTACCTTAGATGATCTATCAATGAGTACCATCACTTTAGAAATTAATTCACAGTAATAAAGGAGAATGATAATGACAATATCAGCAATCGACACAATCATGAGTCATCGGTCTATTCGTAAGTTTAAAAACCAAAAACTTTCAGAAGAACAAATTCAAACAATTGTGACAGCCGCACAGCAAGCATCCACCTCTAGTCATGTTATGGCTTATACGATAATTGGCATCACTGATGAAAGCATAAAAGAACAACTAGCAGAAATCTCTGGACAACCCTACGTAAAAGATAATGGACACCTATTTGTCTTTTGTGGTGATCTACATCGCGTGGAGCAAATTGGTAGCAATGAAGAAAGGCTGGCTATGCAGAAAAGCTTGGAAAGCTCTGAACAATTTATTGTCATGACAATTGATGCAGCGCTTGCTGCACAAAATGCGGCAATTACTGCCGAAGGCCTGGGCTTAGGAATCTGCTTTCTTGGAAGCTTACGCAATGACGTTCAAAAAGTAAACGATTTATTGAGGCTACCTCCAAGAGTAATACCATTGTTCGGATTAGCCGTTGGATATCCAGACCAAGAGCCTGAATTAAAGCCAAGATTACCATACGAAGCCGTTTACCATCATAATACTTACTTACAGATAGAAAAACAGCTTCCTTTTATTCAACAGTTCGATCAAGAGCTTCACGATTATTATCAGATACGGACGCAGAATAAGCGCAAAGATACATGGACAGAACAAATGGTGAGAAAATTTTCAAACCCGATTCGAATGGATGTTGCTCCATTCTTGAAAATGAAAAATGTAAACAAACAATGAGCTTCATTTATCCCGCATATAACTAGCAGCAGGTCCCTAAAGTGAAACCCAATATGATAAGTGAGGGATCGACTGTCAGTACATGTCAGATTGGTTCCTATCAGTGGAGGGAACAAGCTCCACTGATTGTAGTTTCACTTTATGTATATAACTAGGGTGTGGAACGAAACTAAAATAGTTCGAATAAATATTAATATGAAGCGCAGTCAAAAATACGTAGATTTTTAAAGAAGAGCGCTTTTTCTGCGATGTATCGCTGTCGAAGTCTTCCTTATCCCACGGGGAAAGGCGCCAACTGTAGGTGAGCCCCAGGAAGGTTGTATACTGATGGAGCAATGATAGAACCTATTTAAGTAAATAAAATTATTTTGTTCCAGTCTCTAGTTAAAATGAAGTTCTTCAACATGATCAATCACTTTCCACTCTCCATTGACTTTAAAACGTGCTTCAAAATATATATTTGTCATTTTTTCACTTCTTGGTATCGGAAATATATCTGGATCTTGAGGTATGTATACATTTCCGCTTTTAAGCGTTCTATTTACAGGACTACCAGTAAAATCATGATTTTTATGATCCATAGATACAGATATTAAGGGGGACTGATGATGTACAACTACCTCCTCATTTCCAATATACTGTAATGATCGAAAAACTTCTATTCCTTCTTGTGTGTTTTCAATTCGTATATGTAAAATAAAATCATCCATCTCTTTACTTACTGTTATATCCTCCACTAATTTTGCATTTGCATTCCTAAAGTCGCTATAAATAAGTAAGAGTAAAAAAATACCAATCATCAATAAAATAACAATGATTTTCTTCACATGAAATCCTCCCACAAAACCTCTTACATATAAGACGATTTACCCCTTAATAATGTTTCAATTTTTAATAATTTTTCATAACTGGTTATAATAGGAAAAATATCCATCGTATATTTACCTCTAGAAATCCTCATTCTAACTAATGATGATATCACAAAGGAGGATCTGTATGACTGTATCAAGCCAAGTTAAACAAACCATAGCAGGTCTTAAAAGTGCCCAAGCCAGTTTTGAACAATTTGCACTACAAACTGAAAACAAGCAAGCAAAACAGCTATATGAAAATGCTGCACAACAAACAATGGCTATCTTACAAAGTGTAGAGCCTAGAGTGAAGCAAATAGAACAGGAAGAGCCTCAATATAAAGGGTTTTAAGAAGAAATTAACTATTTCGAGGCTGGAATTACCAGCCTCCCTTTTTAGCTCGATAAATGAAATGGGTGATTAAATGCAATGGAGATGGGCTAGAAATTTAATGATAAGTTTCTTACTAATTACATTAATTGGTTGTGGTAATGACTCTGCTTTAGAGCCACCGACCAATCAACCGAATGGAGACATAGATTTAACAAAAATATCGACAAATTCATCTGTAAGTCAACATCATGCAAACAGAGCGAAAGAAATACTTAGTCACTACCAGGAAATAACTACAGTAAAGGCAGTTAATACAGATAAACATATGCTAATTGCGATAGAAATACAGCATGGTAAACGATTTCAACTGGGAAAGATAAGAGAACAACTAACCAAACAGATGAAAAAGGAATTTAAAGACTTAAAAGTCGAGCTTTCGACAGATAAGAAAATTGTTATGGAATTAGAAAAATTAGAGAAATCTATTCAATCCAAATCCTATAGTAAGAAAAAGCTGGAAAGGAAATTGAAAAAGCTTATTGAATTCTCCAAAGAGCAGACATGAGGAAATGAGGGATAATGAATGGCAGATAAAACGAAAAAAAATACACCGCCTGATGCTCAGGAATATCAAGCTTTCCAACAAGAGAGGGAAGTGAAAAGACCCATATTAAAAAATTGTGTAAAAGCCTTTTTAGTAGGTGGAATCATTTGCTTTATAGGTCAAATCATTTCCACTTTTTATATCTATTACTTTCATTTCACGGAACAAACTGCAGGAAATCCCACTGTAGCAACTCTGATCTTTATTACGATGTTGTTTACTGGATTTGGATTTTATGATCGAATTGGTCAATTTGCTGGGGCTGGTTCTGCCGTACCCGTTACAGGGTTTGGTAACGCTGTTATTTCAGCAGCAATTGAGCACCGAACTGAAGGATTTATCCTAGGAGTAGGTACGAACATGCTGAAATTAGCTGGACCGGTTATTGTCTATGGTGTCTTTTCTGCATTTGTAATTGCCCTCATCAAAACCATTCTCATTCAGTGGGGTGGATTATAATGCTGACTGGACACCAAACATGGGTGTTTGCTAATACTCCTGTCATTATTGCTACTGGAACGGTCGGCGGACCGTTCGAAGCAAATGGTAATATAGCGAATGACTTTGATTTACTACATGAAGATATGTGGCTAAAGCAAGATTCCTTTGAGAAAGCACAACAAGCATTAATGGAAGAAGCTTGTCAAATGGCTATCAAAAAGAGCAAAATCGAAAAAGAACAAGTTGAATTTTTTATTAGTGGTGATTTGATAAACCAAATTACACCTAGTAGCTTTGCTGCAAAAACGATCGGCATTCCTTACTTGGGAATTTTTAACGCCTGTGCTACCTCTATGGAGAGCCTTGCATTATCAGCTATGATCATAAATGCCAAAGGAGCAAACTATATCTTAAGCGGAACTTCAAGTCATAATGCAGCTGCAGAAAAACAATACCGATACCCTACCGAATATGGAGGACAAAAACCGCCAACTGCTCAATGGACAGTTACAGGAGCGGGATGTGCATTACTCGCGCAACATGGTCAAGGTCCAGTTGTTACTTCCGCAACTATAGGAAAAATTGTTGATATGGAAATGACAGACCCGTTTAATATGGGTGGAGCCATGGCACCAGCAGCAGTAAATACAATTGAAACACATCTTAAAGAACGGAACATCGACCCCTCCTACTATGATTATATTATTACTGGTGACTTAGGACATATCGGTAGAGAAGTCTCCTTGGACTTATTGCAGAAAAGAGGCGTAACCATCCATGAAGACCAATATGTTGACTGTGGATTAACCATTTATCGGGAAGGTCAACCCGTTCTAGCTGGAGCTAGTGGCCCTGCTTGCTCAGCCATTGTAACGTATGGTCATTTTCTTAATTTAATGAAGAAGGGTGAAATTAAACGCATATTAGTTGTAGCAACTGGTGCGCTTCATTCACCACTAAGTATCCAACAAAATGATCCAATACCTTGTATTGCGCATGCAGTATCAATAGAAGCAGGAAGTGATGTTTCATGATCTTTTTTTGGGCATTTGTAATCGGAGGTCTAATTTGTGTAGTTGGTCAACTCTTACTCGATGTTCTAAAACTAAATCCAGGGCAAACATTGACTATATTGGTTGTATCCGGGGCAATTTTAGACGGTTTTGGACTCTATGAACCATTAATCGACTTTGCTGGTGCAGGGGCTACTGTACCAATTACAAGCTTTGGGAATTCACTGGTACATGGAGCAATGGCAGAAGCAGAAATCCACGGTCTAGTTGGAGTTGTAACTGGGATGTTTGAAGTAACAAGCGCTGGTATTTCAGCTGCAATTATTTTTGGTGTTATCGGTGCCATAATTTTCAAACCAAAAGGTTAGGAGGGTATTGAATGACAGTAGGTTCTCAGGTGAAAGGCTGTTTTTCTTCTATAAAAAGTATAGAGGCTACATTGCATCTATTATCAGAAAAAACAACGGAACAAGAGGCACAGCAAAGATACCTTCAAGTAGAGCAGTTAATAACTGAAATAAAAAGAGATTTGCAACAGCACGTTATTCAACTTACGAAAGAAGAGCCACAATACAAGTAATCTGTAATAAGAAAGGATAGATAACCGATGCCAGAATGGGTTATTGTGATCATACGGTCATTTTCTCTACTGATCATTTTGTTTTTTATGACGAAATGGCTTGGGAAGAAACAAATCTCACAATTAAATGTGTTTGAATATATTTCCGGTATCGTACTTGGAGGAATAGTTGCCATCCACACGATTGATCCAAACGCAAACTTAATTTATGCTATACTGTCCATGTTTATTTGGTTTATCGTACCATTAACTGTAGAGTATATTTCTTTAAAAAGTAAACGATTTCGGAACTTCACAGAGGGAAGCAGCACTGTTTTGATTCAGGATGGAAAAATTATGGAAGATAATCTTAAAAAGGAAGGATATTCGACAGATGATCTTTTAGAGAAATTAAGGGATAATAATGTTTTTCTTGCATCTGATGTTGAATTTGCTGTACTTGAACCGTCCGGTTCTTTAAGTGTTCTTCCTAAAAAAGAAAACCAACCTCTAACAGCAAAAGATTTAGGATTAAAGCTGGCGCCTGAAAAAGAACCTCAAACGGTTATTATGGATGGTGAAATGTTGTTAGAACCTCTTGCCAACTTATCCTTAAGTGTCAACTGGTTGGAGACTGAACTTGATAAACAAAATGTTAGTATAGAAAATGTATTTCTGGCGCAAGCGGATAATGACGGACAGCTATACCTTGATTTATATGACGATTTGCTTGCTGTGACGGAGCCGTCAGAAAAACCTTTACTTATGGCAACCATGAAAAAATGTCAAGCTGACCTCGAGCTTTTTTCATTAGCAACTGAGAATCAACATGCGAAACAACTTTACGAAAAAAACAGCAAAAAACTTCAGCAAGCTATCGATTTACTTAATCCATATCTCATCTAATTATACACCCCCTTTACGTACTTATGTGTAAGGCGGGGTGTATCTTTATTGTCCAGCCACCGATTTCCTTTTGTTGCGGTTGCTTTTCGTGTAAAATAAAAAGTGAAACTTCAATCCGTGGGGTTTTTCTTTATCCCACACTGATAGTTAGTACCACAAGGGTATGACCTAAAGGCCTTTGAACTAATCGGACATTTACTGGCAGTCGACGATCCCTCACTTATCATATTGGGTTTCACTTTAGGGACCTACTGCCAGTTATACACGGGATAAAGTAGTTATCTTTATTATATACGAAAGGGACTGAGTAACATGAGGAACAAATTGAAGGCCTATCGTTTTCCCATTATTTTACTATCATCGATCATTATAGGTTCTATTATTGGTCTTGCATTTGGTAAAGAGGCAACGGTAATTAAACCATTGGGTGACTTATTCATTAATTTATTATTTATGATTGTTGTTCCACTCGTTTTCTTTACCATATCATCTGCGATTGCCAGCATGGATAGTATGAAACGGCTCGGGAAAATCATGGGTTCTATGCTTACAATATTTATTGTTACTGGTATCATCGCATCAATATTTATGCTTACAGCCTCAGTAATTTTCCAGCCTGGTTCAGGTGTTGATATTCCACTTATGGAGCCAGATAATGTAGAAGAAATGAGTTTTTCTGAACAGATCGTCAATACATTTACCGTACCTGATTTTGTAGATTTATTTTCTCGTGAAAACATGCTTGCACTCATTATATTTTCTGTTTTAATCGGCGTAGCAACCGGTATTACAGGAGAAAAAGGTCGCCCATTCTCGAAATTCTTAACAAGTGGCTCTGAAGTATTTATGAAAATTATACAATTAGTCATGTATTATGCTCCTATTGGTTTAGGCGCTTATTTCGCTGCTTTAGTTGGTGAATTTGGAGCAGACCTGATTGGTGACTATGCAAAAGCTGTCATTATATATTATCCGGTTTCCTTCCTTTATTTTGTAATTGGCTTTACACTATACGCCTTTATAGCTGGTGGCAAAAAAGGAACCGTTCGATTTTGGAAGAACATTTTATCCCCTGCAGCTACCTCTTTAGGTACTGGTAGTAGTATTGCATCGCTTCCTGTGAATTTACAGGCAGCTAAACGAATTGGCGTACCAAAAGATATTAGGGAGACTATACTTCCCCTAGGAGCAACTATACATATGGATGGTTCATGCCTTTCTGCGATGTTAAAAATTTCCTTTGTCTTTGGTGTTTTTAATAAGGACTTTACAGGTATAGATACATTCTTAACAGCAATCGGTATCTGTTTGTTATCAGGAATTGTTATGAGTGGTATTCCTGGTGGTGGTTTTATGGGTGAGATGATGATTATTACCTTATACGGACTACCTATGGAGGCTTTACCAATTATATCGGCCATCGGTGTCGTTGTCGATCCACCAGCCACAATGGTTAATGTTACAGGTGACACAGTTTCAAGTATGCTTGTTACAAGACAATTAGAAGGAAAAGATTGGATGGAAAAAGCAAAAGCATCAACTGCTTAATAAGAAAAACGGAGCAATATTCGCTCAGTCCTTATCACTACATGCTCAGATTTACGCTTCCTCTAGTAGCTATTATGGAATAATAGCTACTGCTTGCTTGACCACCACTCCGGCTGCCCACTTCCCTTTCCGTGGGGTTTGTCCTTCAGCTAACTTTTTTAGCAAAACCCGCTCAAAAAAGTGGATCTTCAGGTCAAACATTTCCCACAGGAGTTGAAGTGGCCGGCCTTCGCTATTATCAGTCTCTACAACGCTAGCATGAAGCAACACAGCTGCTTTTATACTCACGGATAGCGATTTTCACTTTACCCATTGTAAAAAAAGTCAACCTATTTCTTATGACAAGAATTGTTGCACCTTCTCATAGCGGAGACTAATTACGTAGACTCCTGCGGGATTAGCGCGAGCCGAAAATCCACTTTGCAACGTGTTCTTCTTTGCAAAGTTAGTTGAGGCCGTGCCCGCGGAAAGCGAAGTAATTAGTCGGAGCATTGCCCAATATACATCCAACATTTCAAAATAACTACTTGGCTTAACGCAGTCATTGCACTGATTTTATACTTTCTTAACTTAGAACAAAAGCGCAAGCGCTCGAATAGAAACATAGCGACTTGGGCGAGTCAACAGATATAAAGAAATCACGGTGTGCTTGCAAGACGATGATGACTTAGATTAGGGCGAGTGATTTGTGTAGCCGCCTCGTTTCTGGGCACTGGAGCTAGACATGGCTCAACATGCCCATTTATCCACATGGGTTAATTTTATAAATTCCTTCATTTCCTAGACTATTAAAAAACAGGCTCGCAGCATATTGCAAGCCTGTTTTTTAATAGTTACGATTTATTCCCTATTTACGTAAGGTTAATCGCTATTTTACCAAACTGCTTGTTTTCCTCTAAATGATCAAACGCCTTTTGAATATTTGACAATGAGAACGTGCTATCTACGATTGGGTGTACATTATATTGCACAATATGATTAAGCATAGCACGAAGCTCCTCTCTACTCCCCATCGTCGAACCTAGTAATTGATATTGACCATAAAAGAATTCCCGCAAATTCAGATGAATCATGTCTTCTGTAGTTGCTCCAAAAACTACCATTCTCCCTCCTTTTCTTAATACTTCTAATGAACGTTGAAAGGTTGCCCGTCCAACACTATCTATAACAAGGTCAACCGTTTCATCGGCTAAAGCCTCCGTCCAATTAACATCATTACTGAGCGTAATATCTGCTCCCAATGCTTTTGCCTGCTGTAATTTCTTTTCACTTCGAGACGTTACAATAACCTTTGCTCCCATATTCTTTGCAAAGGAAATAATAAATGTTGATACGCCACTACCAGCCCCCGTAATAAATATAGTTTCGCCTTTCTTTATTTGTCCCTTTGTGACTAATGCGCGATATCCTGTTAATCCAGAAAGCGCTAAAACGCCGGCTTCTTCCCAGGAAAGATGTTGTGGCTTGTCTTCTAATTGCGCTGCGTCTATGGCAATCTTTTCAGCGAACGTACCATGATCAGGCATACCTAAAATGTCAAATCCCTGAGGCGGAGCGTCACTATTAGCCTCCCATCGTAATGCAGGATTGATAATAACCTCATCACCTGGTTGAAAATGGTCTACTTCATCACCTACCTGCTCAACTATACCTGCTCCATCTGATCCTAATATTAAAGGCTCTTTCTTTCCTTTTCTTCGGTTAGGAATATACAAATCACGGCGGTTTAATCCTGCTGTTTTTAAAGAAACTACTACCTCAGTGCCTTTTGGGACTGGGACACTCATTTCACGTATTAACAGTTTTTCATCTTCATGTACAAAACCCTTCATCATTAGTCGCTTCTCCCCTTCTACACATGTATTACCATTGCTAGCTAAATAGTAAATCGTGCTTTTGATAGTATGAACCAAATAATTCTAGTTGCTGTATATCTATAATATCATGAGAAAATAACGGAACATAGATCTTTTCCTGGCTAGGAAATGTACATTCGATCTGATGTACATACTTTTGCTCATATTCCTTACGTTGTATCAAAAATTCACCATCAGCTTGCTCTGGTAACAATTTATTTATGATTAATGTTTTCACATGTAAATGATATTTTTCAAGTAATTGAATTGCTTTCTTTGTTTCCACAATCGGTAGTCGCTCCGGGTTGAGAACAAATATAAAGCTTGTATTAGCTTGATCTAAAAGCAGTTCTCTAGCCTTAGAAAAACGCTTCTGTCGTTGGCTAAGTACATCATATATTGGATCTTCGACAGGATCGCCATCATTTAAAAGCTGACTATAATTCTGATTTGTTTTCCTCCTTCGCTGTAATAATCCATCTATCCAAATGCCCATAAGTTCAGGAAGGGTAAGAAGTCGTATTGTATGACCAGTAGGTGCTGTGTCAACTATTAAATGATCATAATGATCCTGTTCATCAATAATTATAGAAATAAGTTTGTTAAATAACGCTGATTCATCTGCACCAGGAGAAGCTTTAGCTGTATCTAATTGCCGATTCACTTCTTCAATCATCCCAGCATGCATCATCTTTTTAATATTTTCCTTTACACCCATTATATAGTTGTTCGTTTCTTTTTCAGGATCAATTTCGATAGCAGATAATAATCTAGTGATTTGGGTTATTTGCCCGCCAATTTCCCGTTTGAAAATATCTCCTAGATTATGAGCAGGGTCTGTAGAAATGAGCAAAGTTTTCTTGTTTAATCTTGCAGCTTCCCATGCAAGTGCTGCTGCAGATGTAGATTTACCCACTCCCCCTTTTCCGCCAATAAATACAATCTTATTTAGTAACGTTGCCATTTGAATCTCCTTTTGATTTTTATTAACAGCACCGAATACCGGATAAAGGTGATTTTTCCATCCCCATTCGCAAATGCCAATCATGAAAATTCTCCACTATGTACGGATAGAGTTCTAATGTATAATAGTAGACTGGATTAGGAATGCCAATCATTTCTGAATATAGTAGTAAGAGAAACACATCATCTTCTTGCCTAAGTTCTCGGGCGATTTCTTGACGATGGGGCATGCTAATCATTTCCTCATACCATTGAATGCACCGCTTCCAATGTTTAAACATGTAATCACTCCTTCACCGAAAAAGGGGCTGTCAAAAAGTGAAACTTCAATCAGTGGAGGTTTTGTTTATCCCCCACGAATGGGATCAGTACCACAAGGGTATGACCTAAAGACCTTTGAAACCATCGGACATTTACTGGCAGTCAATCCCTCACTTACCTATGTTGTTTTTACTTGATTGCTTGAAGTGGGGGTCTTACTGCCAGTTATATGTGGGATAAAAACTAGCCCTTTTCCAACATGACTGAATTGTATTCCCTTCTAACTGCTAGGCTCTCCTGCAATCTCTCTTCAGAGGATTCACACACACGCTCACGCTTCCAACAGATGTCTCGTATATTCCAGTTACTTTAATCTAGGCGATTTTTTATAGAAGACACGCCCTTCATTAATTGTCATCATCCAATGGTTTCCCATCGTTTCCTCTCAATACAGAGAATGCAGTTATACTTATCCAAAGTGCAAATATAAAGATAATTGCACCAAAAATAAATAATAATATATCAGGAGATGAGCCTAACCACGACCATTCAAATAAAACCTGCTGGAACATCGCATAAAGTGTCATAAACATTAAGAACACCATTGGTATGAATACAACTGCATAGTTTCGCCCTAATCGTTTCAACCAAACTGCGATAAGCATCAAACTAATCCCTGCCAGTAACTGATTGGCTGTACCAAATAGTGGCCAAAGTTGATAACCTCCAGACCCAAATCCTTTCGGACCTTCTGGTAATAATACAAGCGCAGCACTCGATGCAACTGCCACAGTTGTTGCCACATGTGTCCGTGTTAACACTGGAAGATTATACTCACTACCTAATTCAGCAATGATGTAACGCATGAGTCGAACAGAAGTATCTAAAGTCGTAGCTGCGAAACTAACGACAATAATCGATACAATCGTAACTGCTACATCTGGAGGAATGGCAAGTCCCCCTGCCAGAACAGCGGCCCCTTCAACAAAGGTACCAAGTCCAGAAGCATTGGCATCAGAGAAGCTGCTATAGGTAGCCATAAATTCATCGGTACTAGCAAAAAAAGTAGCAACAGCAAGAATCGATACTAATGCTAATATTCCTTCACCTACTGCTCCTAAGTAGCCTACAAATCTCGCATCTGTTTCCCTATTCAATTGCTTTGACGATGTTCCTGATGTAACAAGTCCATGAAAACCTGAAATTGCCCCGCATGCTATCGTAATAAATAATAAGGGAAGCCAAGGTGTATCTGGGTTAGCATTCGTAGCTGGAGCAGTTATTTCTGGGTTAGTAAATAATAATCCTAAGTAAAGAATTCCTAGTCCCACTACAAGCTGATGTGAATTAATAAAATCTCGTGGCTGTAATAATTTCCAAACCGGAAGTGTTGAGGCAATATAGACATAAATCATCAAAATGACGATCCAAATTAAAAATGCCGAAGAAACCGCTCCTAAACCAAATAAACCAGCTCCAGCTTCACCACCCATATAATGAACGAGATCAAATTGAAGAAATTCTACCTTACTAGCAACAATTGCAGTTAAATACATAATTGCTAATGCTAACACGGATGGAATAAGCATTTTTCTGTTTCGTTTATATACAGCATAACCGATCCAGATAGCTAATGGGATTTGAATAAATACAGGAAGCACACTTGCTGGGTAAGATATAAATAAATTTGAAATTACCCATGCAAAGACCGCATTGACCATTAACACTAGAATTAAAATGATAAATAAAAACAGTATCTTCGCTCGTTGACCAATTAAACGATGTGCTAATGTACCTACAGATTGACCTTTATTTCGTACTGACAAGACCAATGTTCCAAAATCATGCACACCCGCAGCAAATACAGTTCCAAGTATTACCCACAGAAAAGCTGGCAGCCATCCCCAATAAACGGCAATTGCCGGACCCAATATTGGTGCAGCACCAGCAACCGAAGTAAAATGATGCCCCCATAGTACGAATTTATTTGTGGGAACAAAGTCCACTCCATCACTGTAACGATGTGCTGGTGTCACATAGGTTGGATCAAGTTTAAAAATTTTTTTCGCTACAAAACGAGAATAGTAGCGATAACCTAATGCAAAAACGATCATACCTATTAATGCAACTAAAATACCTGACACTTCTTTATCCCTCCTTTATCAAGTAAAGACCCGTCCAATTTTAGCACGTAATTTTTTTAAGACGTATCTGTATGAGAATATGTGAATACGCTTTATTTTAGTACTGTCTTTCTGCTTTTACATGATTCATTCAACCCTTATGTATGGTTTAAAAGGTAATCCCTTATTTATACAGGAAGGATATTTAATAAGGGACCACCTTTTTATTTGAGTCCATTCATACAATTTATAAAACGTGAAACTTCCATCCGTGGGGAGGTTGTTTATCCCCTACTGATTGTTAGTACCACAAGAGTATGACCTAAAGGCCTTTGAACCAATCGGACATTTACTGGCAGTTGATCTCCCTCTTACCTATATTGGGTTCACTTTATTGCTTGAAGTGGGGGCTTACTGCCAGTTATATGCGGGATAAAGTGAAACTTCCATCCGTGGAGGAGGTTGTTTATCCCCCACGGATGGTTAGGTGAACCAATCGGACATTTACTGGCAGTTGACCCCCCACTTATCCATTTTGGGTTTACTTTATTGCTTGAAGTGGGGGCTTACTGCCAGTTATATGCGGGATAAAGTGAAACTTCCATCCGTGGAGGAGGTTGTTTATCCCCCACGGATGGTTAGGTGAACCAATCGGACATTTACTGGCAGTTGACCCCCCACTTATCCATTTTGGGTTCACTTTATTGCTTGAAGTGGGGGCTTACTGCCAGTTATATGCGGGATAAAATAACTACAGCTACAATTGTTGTAATGACTAATCCTACGATAACAGGTATAAAGTTTTTACGTACTAATTCCATTACCGATACACCACAAAAACCAGCAATAGCGATTAAAGAAGACCATGCAACGAGCGTACCACCACCAGTCCATATCGAACCCATTTGCCCTATTGCTGCAAGGGTGGTTGCATCAATGGAACCGTTTTGTAATGATGCCGCTAGAGAACCAGTAAGTGGAAGCCCTGAAAAACCAGAGCCATCAAGCCCTGTAATAATACCAATAAGCAAAACGCTGAATCCAGCTAACAATGCACTTTGTGGAAGATATTCTTGAATCGATTGAACGAGATCAAATAGGAATGCAGGTGAACGCTTCTCCATACCTAAAATAGCTCCTGCAAAGTCTGAACTACCTAAAAAGAAAAATCCAGCAATTGGAATAACCGGACCCATTGCCTTAAAAGCAAAAACAAATCCATCTGTTATATGTGTTGTTATATAATCGAGCGCATGCTGCCTACGAAATGCAATGGTCGATAATAATAGCAAGATAACTGCAACACCACCAATAAATGCTGCTCCATCTCCTCCTTCTAATCCGCTCATTCTTCCTGTATTAAGCTTTTCATAAACCATGTAACTAACGACACCAGTTAATGCCAGAGGGACAAGAATAGCAAATAATTTACTCCATACACGTAGTTCATTCGTATGTTGACTTTGTGTATACTCCTTTGTTGTTTGAATGTTTTCAAGTTCTATGTTGTTTCGCACATCCTCCTTCGATCGAATTGTTTTTCGATACATTATATAAGCAAGCATAATAGCAATACCACCTGTTATAAGTGACAAAATAAGTGCTTGATCGGCAACCACAGCTGTTTCTACTCCTGCTGAGGTAGCAGATAAATTGGGGGCAACTTGCACAATATAATCAGAGGAAAGTGCCATTCCTTGACCAGCTATTGCTATTGCTACTGCAGCCGTAATTGCTGGTAGACCTGCTCGGATTGCAGCGGGTACCAAAAGCGCACATATTAGGGGTACTGCTGGTGTTGGCCAAAAGAATAGAGATATCAAATAGGTAGCAATAACTAAAACAAAATAAGATATATGACCATTTACCATTATTTTTTGTATTGGCTGAATCATTCGTTTATCTGCACCTAAATCACGTAATGAATTTAATAACGCGAGCATAAAGGTGATGATTAAAAAAATACTAAATAGTTCTTGTGCTGCTACAAGATTTGCATGAAATATTGCGGTAAATCCAGCAATTAGACTACCTTTATAAACCCACGCAATAATAAATGTACCAAATAACGTTGGTAATACGATTCCCTTCCGCATGACCATTGTGCCTATAATTAGTAAGGTAAACAAACCATATAAAATATGGGATATTGAAAGCTCCACGCCAACCTCTTCCTCTCCAATGGATGTGCTATAGCCTATGCAATTCGTACATGTTTAGTTCTTCTAGCGTTGGGTATGATAATAATGAAAGATTGATAAGGAGGTAATTTTAATGAAACCATTTATAAAAGAATATACAAATGATCAGCAATTAAAGGAAGCTATTCAAATACTAAAGGATAAAGGTATTCATAAAGAAGATGTGTATGTTTTATCCCATGATGATGATCGAACAAACCGAATAGCTGATGGTGCGGATGCGAATACCATAGGAATAAGGGAAATGGATATTGGACATGCCGTTGGTAATCTTTTTAGTACACAAGGTGATGAACTAAGAACGAAATTAACCGAAATAGGATTCTCTCAAGCAGAAGCTGAAAACTATGAGGAAGATATGGATGAAGGAAAAGTACTCTTGATTGTAACTAACCATGAGGAAGTTAATAGGTATTTACAATAAAAGCATAAATCTCTACTATACAGTAGTTTTTCATAATTAAACGTTTTAATCTGTCAGTAAGAAAAAGATAACTTGCTTATGATAGGCAAGTTATCAATGCTGTTTCACCAATTCTAATTGGGTGAAGCAGCTTTTCTCATAGTCTAGGAAGAAAATATAAAATTTACCCATTTGGATAAATAGGGGCGTGTTGAGCCGCGTCCAGCTCCAGCGCCCAGAAACGATGTGACTTCACAATCGCCCGCCCTACGAGCTGACTAGCTCCAGTCGCTACGTTTCTAATGCGCTTTTGTTATGAAATAAAGATAATAAAGAGCTTGGGAAAAAACAAAATATTTCTTACTCTGAATAATCATTTTATCAGTCTCGATAATAATTGCCGCAATTGATTAAGCTTGATTTCACCTCTCACTATAACTCTAAACTACTAAATAGAAAATAGTGGGCAAAATCCTCGAGTCAATAACTACCCACTAATCTTCGTATATTTATTATGAGGAAAACTCCTAGATTAAGCGGACATACGTAATAGTGTACGTGGTTGTTTTTGAAATAAAAAGAACACAAGAACCGTACTTAATATAAAGCCAGGTAACATGTACGATCCGTTATATAGCAACGAGTATAACCATACAGGCTGACCTTCTGGCGCAAATTCACCAAAGAATACAATCCCTCCAGTGAAATGGGCTAAAAAGCGTAAAGCTGATCCTAAAAACACGCCTACAGCAATATAATATAGGCTTGTTTTCGTTTTTCCTTCTTTAACTACTGCTTGGACAGGTTTTGCAAAAATTCCTGCAAAACCTAATACGGTAAACGCAACAATATAATCTAAGAACCCTTGTAGGGGTACGAAGACTGTTGGCCCAAATAATAATTGTAATCCTCCCAACAGCAATCCAGCTAATAAACCGCCCTTGACCCCCCAGCGAAATGCGACAATAAAAATCGGTATCATCGCAAAGGATATGGAGCCACCTTGAGCCCAAACCTTAAATGATAAAAATGGTATAAAATCCAATAAAAATGCAAAAGCTGCAAAAATGGCTACTTCTACTAAAAATAATGTGCGCCTCATATCTTTCTCCTCCCCTTTTTTATGCAGTTAAGTAACTTATCCATACAAAAAAAGCAATGCCAAGGGGAAGACTTCCTGATGGGGAATCTGCTCACATTACTTTTCTGTCCATCAAAAAAGCCACCATCCCTACGCTAGTACTAACTAACAGGTTCAAAGGGTAAGAACAGTTATGTTCACTCTCAGCCAATTGGCTCCCCCTGTAGGCTTCTAACTTATATTTGCTTCTTTTGTCTTACTGTTTAGTGAAACTTCAATCAGTGGGGGTTTTTGTTTATACCTCTGATTGAGAGATAAACTAATCAGACATTTACCGGCAGTCGATTCCCCCACTTACCAATAATGGTTTCACTTTATTCCTTGAAGTGGGGTTCTTACTATCAGTTACATGTGGAATAAATAAGAAACTACTTTTCACTGCCTATTTACTACAAGTATTGTACATGACATATCGTAAAAACACAACAGCGTTACAACGAAAGATATTCGTCAACATCATTGACACATAATTGAATAGCAGCTTCCCAGAATTCAGGCTTAGTTAAATCTGTATCCAAATGTTTTTTAGCAAGATCCTCTACGTTCATGCGACCAGTATCCCTTAAAAGCGAAATATATGCATCTTCAAAACTATCTTCGTTTTCTTGTGCTTTTGCATAGATACCTAGACTGAAAAGATAACCAAATGTATAAGGGAAATTGTAAAATGGCACCCTTGTTATGTGAAAATGTAATTTAGATGCCCAAAAATTAGGATCATACTCCGATAATGCATCACAATATGCCTCTTTCTGTGCTTCTATCATCAAATCGTTTAATCTTTTCACTGGCACTAATCCTTGTTTCCTTTCTTCATAAAAACGCCTTTCAAAGATAAAACGGGAATGTATATTCATAAAAAAAGCAATGCTCCGCTGAATCTTATCCTCTAATAAACTTTTCTTTTCCGCAATCGAACGTGCGCTTTTTACCGACGCATCTGCAACAACCATTTCAGCAAATGTTGACGCTGTTTCAGCAACATTCATTGCATACCGTTGATTAAGTCCATTTACATCATTCATTACATGTTGATGATAAGCATGCCCTAACTCATGAGCTAACGTTGCAATATTAGATGAAGTACCTGAATAAGTCATAAAAATGCGTGTTTGCTTACTATCAGGGAAACTTGTACAAAATCCTCCCGGACGCTTATTTGGACGATCCTCAGCCTCAATCCACCTATTTTCAAAGGCCATTTTCGCAAAATCAGCCATTTGGGGACTAAACTGAGTAAAATGTTCGACAATAAAGTCAGCTCCTTCTTCAAACGACGAAGTCTTAACCACTTTGTTTACTGGTGCTCCAACATCATAAATACTTAGTTTGTTAAGTCCAAGTAGTTTGGCCTTGTTCATAAGATACTCTACAAAGGGATGCTTATATTTTTTTATTGCAGTCCACATCGCATCTAATGTTTCTTTTCTCATACGGTTCAAAGCCAATGGTTCTTGCAAAACTTCATTCCAATTTCTATGCTTATATGTTTGTAAACGAAAGCCAGCTAGGTGGTTTAATGTTTGACCAAATAAACTAGCGTTATTCTTCCAAGCTTTATCTAGCTGTTGAAACACTTGCTTACGATATGAACGGTTTGGGTGTGTTAGTTTATTTGTAGCCTGCCCAATAGAATAGCTTTTCGTTTCCCCATCCTCTACCATATCTACACTCATATTTCCTATAATCACATCGTACATTTGTCCCCAAGCGTGATATCCATCAATTGCCAGATCATTGATAAGAACCTCTTGATCTCGCACCAATTGTTCGTTTGCATGATTTCTAAATTCTTCTAACACATATGCTACATCAACTAAATCCTCACTTTTTACAAGTTGGTCCCATACTATGTCAGGAATGTCGACTAGTTTTTGTTCAAATGTCGTTTGAATCGTATCCATTTCGGCTTTTATTTCATGGCGTCTACTGACTAATAAATTTGCTTTCTCGTCTTTAAGATTCTGTGCACTTAAACAGCTTATAAAAGCAAATGCTTCTCGTACTTTCTTCATCGTTGCTTCCAATTGTTTAATAAGTAACACTAATGTTTCTTTATCTCCGTCTCGTTTCTTAGGAGAAAAGTAAGATACCGTGTTAAAAAGGTTTTTCATTTCTTCCTGTGTGGATTGTAAATATGTATGAAATGCTTTTGAGTCACTACCTCCGGGAAAAATCACGTCTAGATCCCATGTAGGATGTAACGTCTGTTCCATTAAATCGCCCCTCTATTTAAAATTAAATTAATCACCCTAACTACATATTATAACAAAAATAAGAATATTTTCATTAGAAAAACAATTGTTCTAATAATCTCATGTAATACAGTGGGAAGGATATTCCCACTGCTACATTAACTTAACTTTTCTTTTTTCTTTTACTTGCTGATGTTAGCCCATTTTCCTTAATTAGCTGCTTTTGCTTCATCCCTATACTTGTAACGTAATTATTCTTAAACCACGCTATTAATGAGGTAACGATTGTAAAAATTGCTGATACTGTGTTCTCAAGCAGTTCACTATCTATTGGTAATGGCGACCTTCCAAAAATAACTAAAAATTGATTTGTTAAGGCAATTACGAGTGCGATGGTTCTAGCTATTGTCCCTTTATCCATTTTAATCCCCCCTCCAACGATGGAAGTTTTTCATCCATTAAGATTTTTTAACATATCTACCTACTATTAGTATTTTCATTTATTCCTTTATTTGGAACGGCTTTAGAGTAAATCACGCTATAGTCTACATCGTGTTTTATCTTTATCTATTAGGGAAAACCAGTACTGAAATAGGTTCTAAAATTGTTACTTGACAACATTAATTTATTATTTTATACTAAGTTACATAAAGTAATTAAAGTGATAAATTTAATAATTGGAGGGATTTACATGGGTAAAACTGTTTGGAATATAGACACTGTTCATAGTGAGATTGGTTTTTCAGTAAAACATATGATGATTTCAAAGGCAAAAGGTTCATTTAATAATTTTAATGCGGTATTTGAAGCTGATGTGGATGATTTAACAGGTTCTAAGCTGGAAGTTACCATTGATGTAGGTAGTATTGATACGCGTAATAAGGATCGTGACGATCACTTACGTTCAGCTGACTTTTTCGATGTTGAAAACCACCCAAATATGACATTTGTTGCAACCGACATCCATAAAAAGTCTGGAAATAATTATGAAATTACAGGTGATTTAGCGATTCGTGGAACGAAAAAACCAGTAACGCTAAATGTTGTTATGGAAGGTCAAAGTAAAGATCCAATGAGTGGTAATATTGTTGCGGGCTTTAGCGGAGAAACTACCATTAATCGTAAGGATTTTGGTCTAACATGGAACGCAGCATTAGAAACAGGTGGCGTCCTAGTTGGTGAAGATGTAAAAATTCACTTTGAGATAGAAGCACATAAGCAAGCATAGTAGTCTGAAGCAGTACCTTCAACAAGAAAGTACAATGGCTGTCGTTAAAATGTCTCGACAGCCATTTTTTATGCAGAATATATTCACTACATTAATTTGTTAAGGAGATTTGGACTTTTTTCGATAGGAAGCGAGTGATTTTAGCCCGACATTGGCAGAACAAAAGTGCAAGCGACTGGAGCGAGTCAACGAAGATAAAGGAATTACGGTGAGCTTGCGAGCCGATGATAACTTAGCTTAGGGCTATCTGTGAAGTCGCATCGTTTATGGGCGCTTGCGCTTGACGCAGCTCTACACGCTCATATATCCATATGGGCTAATTTTATAATTTCTTAGACTATAAAAAAAGGCTTGTAAAGAAACAAAGGGATTTCTTTACAAGCTCCTGCTTCAACAAGAAGTATAGATCTTTTTTTTAAGAAGCTCTTTTCTTCATAAGCCATAAGAAATATGGTGCGCCGATAATTGCCACCAAAATGCCTGAAGGAATCTCATTTGGAGCTAACAACGTCCTGCTTAATAAATCTGCAATGACAAGTAAAAGTCCTCCTATAAGCATGGTAACTGGTAACAATCGTGTATTAGAAGGACCTACTAACAACCTCGCAAAATGAGGAGCAATTAGCCCAACAAAACCAATTGTACCAGTTGCTGCAACACTGCAAGCAGCTAAAATAGTAGCGATTAACGCTAATTGAAATCGGGATGACGTCACTCCAAGACCCAATCCTTTTGCTGTTTCATCCCCAAGTGCTAGGGTGTCTAACAAACGGATTCGCACTAGAAGCAGCGGGAATAATAAGACGATTGGCCAAATAAGATAACGAAATAACTCTACCCAACCCTTCGCATAGGTTGATCCTGATAACCACGTCAATGCACCTGCCACACCTAATTCTGCTCGAACGACAAGAATTTGAATAATTGCCGAACCAAAAGCTGAAATACCAATACCTAATAAAGCTAAGATCGTCGGTTGGAATTGAGCACGGATTGCAAATAACATTACGAAAATAAAGAATACTAAAGAACCAATCATAGCTCCCACAGGTATCCATATTGCTGATACACCAAAGACATACATCGTCAATAGAGCACCTACACCCGCTCCAGAAGTTATTCCAATTACAGACGGATCAGCTAACGGATTTCTGAGAACACCTTGAAAAATTAATCCACTAACTGCTAATACCATTCCACTAGCTAAAGCCACCAAAGCACGTGGCAATCGTAAATCAAGAATTAAATTTTTCATGAATTCATTTTCCCCAGCAAATAAAGCCTGGAATGATACAATTGGTTCAATACCATAATTTCCAGAAGCTAAACTAACTAGGATACCTAAAGTGATCAACCCGATTAACACAGGTAGTAAAATCTTCATGGAAATACCAATAGTAGACTTCCCTGGAATAATAGAAGTTGAATCACCACTGTAGTTTGTTTGTTTCATACGAAATACTAAATAAATTAACCACGGTGCACCTATTAAAGCTGTTATAGCCCCCACAGGGAGTTCTGAAAACGATGGATCGATTACACGGGCCACGACATCTGCCGCCAGCAAGACATTCCCACCCCAAATAAATGAGGCAATGAATAATGGGATATGCCTACGATAACCAATCAATTTAACGATATGTGGCGCGATTAAACCAACGAATCCAATCGGCCCAACTACGCTTACAGTTACTGACGTTAATAAAACGGCTGCTAAAATGGAAATAAACTTCACTGTCACTACCTTTTGCCCTAATGAGGTTGCCACGTCATCTCCTAAGGAAAGCGTATCTAATCTCATACTAACTAGTGCAATTCCTAATAAACCAACTATTATAATGGGCAATGAAAATTGAACCCCGTCCCAACCATTTTGAACCAACGTCCCTGATCCCCATAGAAATAAGCCGGCTGTTTCATTTTCATAAAACAATTGCAATACACTTGTTAGAGAAGAAAATAAAAAGGTAACGATCATGCCAGCCAATACCATTCGTACAGGTGTTGCACTATTCCCTCCGGATAAGACATAAACAATTAAAAAGGTAATTATACCACCGATAAAGGCAACGATCATACCTCCCCCAAACAAAGCACCAGGTAAAAAGACAGTTGCCACAACGACTGAAAAATATGTTCCAGAGTGTATACCTAAAGTGCTGGCGGATGCTAAAGGATTCTTCGTTACTGTTTGTAAAACAACCCCAGCAACAGCTAAGGCTCCTCCAGCAATAACTCCCATAGCTGCACGTGGTAGCCGGAGATAACGAACGGTATGATGTTCTAAAATATCCTGAGGAGAAAAAATAGCTTCTATCACTGTATGTAAAGGAATCGATACACTACCTTGATTAATATGTAAGAACGTTAGGATACATAAAAGTGCGGCTCCTCCTCCAAAGGTAAGAACCGCTCTCATCGTATTTTTAAAAGATGTATTCATGCTATCACTCTTTTACCATCGCATTGACTAACTGTTCTGTTAGTACTTGAGTAGAAAGAACACCACCAAAAGTCCATGTATTTCCAGGAAGTGCATGTGTATTACCTGCTTTTACAAAGCTTAAATCTTCCCATACTGGATTTCCTTTAAGCTGATTCTCAAAAATATTATCCTCTTCTTGAACAATATATAGGAATTGAAGATTCTCTTCATCTTGATAATTCTGTAATGCTTCTACTGTCACTTCGCTATAACCATATGTTTCTATATTATCTGATTGATAAGCATTCGTAAATCCTAAATTCTCCATTACATTTGCAACAATGGAATTGTCCGTGAATAGTCTCATTGTCGGTGTGTTTTGTGCAGTAAATGCTTGAGTTGCAATATAAGATGAACCATCAATGCCCGCTTCTGTTATACGTTGCTTTTGCTCCTCCGTAAAGCTTTCAAGATTTGATATTACTTGCTCGGCTTCTTTTTCTTTATTAACAATTTTAGCGACGGTCTGAAATTCGTTAATCATGTTTTGATAATGATCCTGTACAGCTTCTTCACTATATGGTGCAAACGTAACTACTGGTGCAATCTCTTTTAAACTATCTAAAATTTGTTCATGTCTAAATTTAACACCGATTATTAGATCCGGATTTAATCTGGAAATCGCTTCGAGATTCGGCTCCTGACGTGTCCCAACATCGACTACACTATCATCGAATTTTTCATCGATATTAACCCATTGATGAAATCCGTCCAAATCAGCCACACCTGCTGGCTGTATACCTAATGCCACTAGGTCTTCAGCATAGGACCATTCAAGTACAACAATATTTTTAGGTGTTTCTTTAAGGGTTTGTTCACCTAAACCATCTTCAATTGTAATTGTTTGCGGGTCAGATGTAGAATCTCCGTTTTTTTCTTCTTGCTCCTTATTAGAAGAATCATTACACGCAACTAGCAAACTTATCAAAAATAGCAATAAGATAATTGCAAGCTTCTTCAACTAGATCACTCCTCTAAATCATCTATGTAGACTTGGTTTAGTAAATGATAATGATTATCAATTTCGTTCTAATCATATATGATGCTTCCAGGTATGTCAAGGTGTTTTGAAAGGCATGATCTAGCTAAAATCTTGGAGATCATTTCTTTTGCTATTCATCACACTAACTACCTGTAAAATTCTCTACTGTATCTGATGAAGTTATACGTACTAACATTTTTCCATTACTAGCATGAGCTCGAATCAATACCGGTTCATTGTACATATTCTTGAAAGAGAAATCTGGTCCCCACCAACTAACCGTTGCATCTCTACCTGGGGGAACATAGGGAACGCTTCGACTGTGTGCATATCTTTCAACGATTTGAATACCTTTTAAATCGACCGCATTGAACAGTGTTGATGAAACTTGACATATTCCTCCACCAATATCTTCTGATAATTCACCTTTTACTATAACAGGGGCACGTTTATATCCTCTACTTTTGGTACGTTCACCTACGACTTTATTAAATGAAAACATCTCTCCAGGAAATACAACGTGATTATCTATTGCCTCAGCTGCTAGAGCAATATTATGTGACCTTTCTTCATTACCCTTTTTATAAAAGGTAACATAATTCCCCAATTCCTTTGTACGTATATTTTCTAATAGGGCTTTATCCACTCTTGGATACACTTTCTCTACAGGAATATGGAATCCGTCTGCTTTATCGTCATAAAACGTTTTTTTAAATTGAATGTAAAATTGATCTTCATCAATTGTTATACCAGGTTTTTCTAAAATAATGTTACCACTCTTTGCTATGGTCGCATTTTTTGGTGCTTTATAGATTTTTTTCTTTAAGTCATCAACCAATTGATGCAATTTATTTTCATCAATAAATAGAGGATCAATCTGATTAAGTGCATATTGATCCACTTCTACTTTTTCTAAACGTATCGCTTTATGTTCAGCTATTTCAGTAGCAAAAACAGTATTTGTCCAAATAACGATGAAACTGATACAAAGTAACAATGCTCTCATGACATGACCTCCTCCCTTTAGTATGAGAAAGTCATAATCATGTCATTCGATAAAATTACAAATGATTAGAAAAACTGAGCAAAATTCGCTCAGTCCTTATCACTACATGCTCAGATTTACGCTTCCTCTAGTAGCTATTATGGAATAATAGCTACTGCTTGCTTGACCACCACTCGGCTGCCCACTTCCCTTTCCGTGGGGTTTGTCCTTCAGCTAACTTTTTTTAGCAAAACCCGCTCAAAAAAAGTGGATCTTCAGGTCAAACATTTCCCACAGGAGTTGAAGTGGCCGGCCTTCGCTATTATCAGGCTCTACAACGCTAGCATGAAGTAACACAGCTGCTTTTATACTCACGGATAGCGATTTTCACTTTACCCATTGTAAAAAAAGTCAACCTATTACTTATGACAAGAATTGTTGCACCTTCTCATAGCGGAGACTAATTACGTAGACTCCTGCGGGATTAGCGCGAGCCGAAAATCCACTTTGCAACGTGTTCTTCTTTGCAAAGTTAGTTAAGGCCGTGCCCGCGGAAAGCGAAGTAATTAGTCGGAGCATTGCCAATAGACATCAAACATTTCAAAATAACTACTTGGCTTAACGCAGTCATTGCACTGATTTTATACTTTCTTAACTTTCAAAAAAAACCATCCGAGCGAAATAAACGCCTGGATGGTCAACCATTTACCTAAAATCTCTCGAATCTTCCATATAATCACTTAAAAGTCTGTAGCCAACCAATGATGCTATGACCAAAAATAATCCGCATAATGTTTTATTTTTCATTTCCCAAATACCTCCTCATTTGATGTAGCTATTTTTTAATAAAATGAGTGTCTTAGAATGGACGGAATTTACCTTTTTTAAGAACTAATTTTGTTCCCCCCATAAGGAATAAAGAACGGTTATCTACCACTTTTTTCATTGCTGCTGCTGCTTTCCCCTGAAGTTTGTAATCATTAAATATATTTCCGATTCCATCAGAAATACCTAGAGAAGCTACCGTACCTTTGTCATGAAAAACAAAGTCAGTTAAAGGTTGGTTTGTAAGAAGTGCAGCTAGATTAGCAGCAACAACATCCGCTTCTTGCATTGCTAATTGTCCAGTAGGAGGATACGGGCGATCTGCTTCTTTATTCCAAACCCATGAACAGTCACCAATAACAAAAATATTCTCTTCACCTTTCATACGTAAGTCGGCGTCAACGTTAACTTTTCCTTTTGTTAATTCAAAGCCTGAATTCCCTAACACAGAGCTACCTTTCACTCCACCTGTCCACACAACAGTACCTGCTTTGATTAGCTCTTTATCGTCTCCAACAATAAACCCTTCCTCTGTACATTCAGAAATGGCAGCACCAATTTTAATCTCGACACCACGATCTTCAAGGGATTTTTTGGCATATGCAACTAACTCTTTATCAAACATTGGCAAGATAGAAGGAGCTGCTTCTACATTTATAATTTTAACTCTGTTACGATCTATGTCATATTTTTTACATAGCTCAGGCACCCTATCAGCTAATTCGCCCACAAACTCAATGCCTGTGAATCCTGCACCACCAACAAGGATATGCAAGCTCTCATCCTCAACGTTCTCTTCGTTGTTATATTTAGCAAATTGATATTCTATGTGTTCACTAATAAGACGACTGGAATCAATATCTTCAATAGCAAAAGCATGCTCTGCCATCCCTTTAATTCCAAAATCATTTGATTCAAAACCAAGCCCAACAACTAAGTAGTCATATTCAATTTCACTATTCTCCAACACAACGCGTTGCTCGTCTTTGTTGATTTTCACAACAGAATCATAAACTAGTCTTACTTTATTTGGGTTAATGACATCACTAATCATCACACGAGCTTGATTTGGATTAATTGTTCCAGCAGCTACCTCATGTAACCAAGTAGATTCATAATGATAATTATGTTTGTTAACTAGTACAATCTCTGCTTGTTCCGGTGATAGCTTTTGTAAGAGACGCTTTGTTGTTGTCAATCCAGCATAGCCTGCGCCCAGAACTACTATTTTTGGTTTGTTTAAACTCATAAAACTTCCACCTTCCTATATTTTACTAACAAAATTCACAGGAAAAGCGCTCTTTCATATTAACTCAAAAATGTTATTATTACTATTTAGAATCGCTTATACCTATTTTAACAATATAATAATCATATCAAAATTTTTATATTTAGGCTAATAATCAGTAGAAGTACAACTAGAATATATACTTATCGTGTTTTTCTACGTTATCACATGGTAAACGTTTGAATCTTTCTTCCAATCATCCTAATCATTTTACAATTATTCTCAATTTTCGAGCAAACTAAATATTTTTAGTCACAAAAAGTAAAACGCTTACAGGTAAATGTGATATAATTTAATATAAAGTATACTATTAGATAATTGGAACTGAGGTGGGATCTTCATGGGTCAAACAAAGATACGCGTCGTAAACAGTTCGGGAGAGGAAGTAGCGCATAACGGAATTGAAATTGGTGACATTATCGTAAAGGGGCAAGGAACTTTGCAACATGCCGAAAATCGAAACATGATGAAAAATGGCTGGATTTTCACAGGTGATAAAGGATTTATAGATGAGCAAGGTCATATTCATGTGAAAGAACCGTTTAAAGACATTCCAAATCAGCAGGGCACCATTTCTACTGCTAACTTGGAGCAAATCTTAATGAAACACCCACACATTGCCGAGACCGCTATCATCCCATTACCGCATAAAGAACTAGGAGAAATTGCTCACGCCTTTATTGTGCTTGACAACAAATCAGATAGTACGAAGCAAGATATCATTAACTTTTGCAAAGATAGCACCAATGGAACTTCATATCCGCAATCGATTACCTTTGTAGATGAATTACCCAAAACCCCAAGTGGTAAAATTTTAAAAGTAGAGTTACAGAAGTGGTTATAAGCAAATGCTCTGTCTTTTGTTTTTTTGACATGATAAAAAAAGAATTGACAGAAACACTTTAAATTGGGATAATATCTAAGATAAGTTCATACGGTTACCTTTAATTCAGTCCCGTGAGGCTGCCAAGGTGTAACAGATGGAATTCTGTTCAATAAAATCAGGAGGAACTTCGTGTTCTACCTCATTTTATAGAAGCACCCTGCCACACACGGCTCGGTGCTTTTTTCTTTTTTTAATCACCCACGGTAACTGTTGGGCCAATTCTTAAAGGGGGAAGAAACATGGCACAATATAAAGAGATTCAAGTAGACGAACGTTTACCCATTTTAAAAAGCTTACCACTTAGTATACAGCACTTATTTGCAATGTTTGGATCTACTGTATTAGTTCCAATTTTATTCGGTGTTAACCCTGCAACCATTTTATTAATGAATGGTATTGGAACGCTAATTTACTTATTTATTACAAAAGGAAAAATACCTGCATATTTAGGATCAAGTTTTGCGTTTATATCACCAGTTTTTGCCGTATTAGAGAATTACGGAGGCGGAACCGGATATAGCTATGTATTAGGTGGATTCCTTGCAGTAGGTGTTGTTTTATCCATCATTGCATTAATTGTTAAATTTATTGGAACAAGTTGGATTGATATAATTTTTCCACCTGCCGCTATGGGAGCAATTGTCGCTGTTATCGGTTTAGAACTTGTACCAACAGCTGCAGAGATGGCGGGATGGATCGCACCCCAAGACGCAGGTGCTTCTTGGACGATGGACACTAGTACAGCCGTAGTCTCACTTTTGACACTTGCAATTACAATAATTTGTTGGGTAACAATGCGCGGCTTCTTAAAAATCATTCCTATTTTGATTGGAATTATTGCAGGCTATATTATTGCATATTTCTTTGGATTGGTTGATTTAACTGCTATTAAAGAGGCAAAATGGTTCTCGATGCCAGAAATTTATCACATGAAATTTGATTGGTCTGCCATACTAGTAATTTTGCCAGCAGCTTTAGTACTTGTACCTGAACATATTGGACATCTATTCGTAACAGGTAATATTGTCAAAAAAGATTTGATGAAAGAACCTGGATTAGACCGCTCGTTAGCTGGTAACGGTATATCTACGATCATCTCTAGCTTTTTTGGATCAACACCGAATACGACATATGGTGAAAACATTGGCGTACTAGCAATAACAAAGGTATATTCCACCTGGATTATTGGAATAGCTTCCGTTATAGCCATTATTCTTTCATTTGTTGGAAAGTTGGCTGCATTGATATCATCTATTCCAACCGCAGTTATGGGAGGGATTTCCTTACTTCTATTTGGAATTATCGCAGCTAGTGGTATTCGTATGTTAGTAGAAGCAAATGTGGACTATAACCACTCACAGAATTTGATTCTAACATGTGTCGTCCTTGTCATCGGTATTAGTGGTGCTACAGTTCAAATCGGTTCAGTAGCCCTAACTGGTATGGGGCTTGCTACAATAGTAGCCATATTCCTTGGCCTATTCTTTAAGTTATTAGATGTATTAAAATTATCGAATGAATAGTAAAGATGAGTCCTTTGGAAGAATAGATAAAGTGAAACTTCAATCAGTTATGATTTGTTTATCGCCCACTGATTGTTAGTACCATAAGAGTAGGACCTAAAGGCCTTTGAACCCATTGGAATATAACTGGATGTTTGTATAAAATAAAGGTTTGGAAGATAATATGCTTCCAAACCTTTTTATGAGCCTTTTAATCTTTTGACTAATGGATATACGCTTGCACTTTGGATTACTAATGATAGTAAAATGACAACAAAAATGATGGATATGAATTCACTACTTTTATCAGTAGCTGCTTCGAATCCTAACACTAGTGCCACTGACATTGTTCCTTTAATACCGGTCCAAGCTATTACTGCACATTCCCTTAGAGACATGTACGTTTTCCATGTAGAATGAAATTGGGTCATGGCTGTAATTACCAAAAATCGTACGATTAGCGATCCTAAAAATAGAAGAATAGCAAGCTGCCATTCTGAAAAAACGAGGTACCTTGCTGATTGAATCCCTATAAGTAGAAATATGATAGATAAGATTGTTGGCTCAATAATTCCCCAAAACCCATCCAGTTGATCTCGAAAATGATCCTCTTTTATATTTTTTCCAAATTCATAGGATAGCATCATTCCCGCTGTAACAGTTGAAAGTACACCTGACACGTCCATTAATTCTCCTAAGTAAAAGCTACCATAAGCTACAATGATACTTAACATCACCTGATATTGACGATGGTCGGTATAATGCACTGCCTTGCTCATAAGCCAACCGAATGCAATACCAATCGCAACACCACCTAAGGATACAAGTAAGAATTCACTAACGAAACCACTAAGTGAAAAGGTTGTCCCTTGCGTTAACATACTTAGAAGCACACCAAATACTACAATGCTTGTCCCATCATTAAGCAACGATTCCCCTTCCACAATGTCAGCCGTGTTCCGATCACTAGACGATTTCTTTAATATCGCTATAACCGATACAGGATCTGTTGGTGATAAAATAGCAGCAATCAGTAACGCAGCTATAATGGATATTTGAATAAATAAATTTCCAATTAAATAAACAAAACCACCAAATATAGCTATTGTTAAGAGCAGACCTATCGTTCCTAATCCTCCAATAATATACTTATACTTCTTCCAAGCCATTGTTGGGAATTGATAAGCTGATATAAATAGAAGTGCCGGTAAGAAAACATGAAATATAAGATCTTTTGTTATTGATATGTTCGCGAAATAACTGATTGGTGACAGCGTAATACCTATTAGCACTAATACCGTTGGGACAGGAAAGTACTCTTGCTTCTTGTCTATAGAAAAAACAATGTACCCGATAATTAATAGCAAAAGTATGTGATGGACGCTCAAATATACTCCCTCCTCCTCTTTATTTACATTGGTAGTAAATCTTATATTTAGAATCCATTTTCCCTATAAGCAAGTAATTTCAAACAATGAACTTATCAATAAGAAAAACTGAGCAAAATTCGCTCAGTCCTTATCACTAAATGCTCAGATTTACGCTTCCTCTAGTAGCTATTATGGAATAATAGCTACTGCTTGCTTGACCACCACTCCGGCTGCCCACTTCCCTTTCCGTGGGGTTTGTCCTTCAGCTAACGTTTTTAGCAAAACCCGCTCAAAAAAGTGGATCTTCAGGTCAAACATTTCCCACAGGAGTTGAAGTAGCCGGCCTTCGCTATTATCAGGCTCTACAACGCTAGCATGAAGTAACACAGCTGCTTTTATACTCACGGATAACGATTTTCACTTTACCCATTGTAAAAAAAGTCAACCTATTACTTATGACAAGAATTGTTGCACCTTCTCATAGCGGAGACTAATTACGTAGACTCCTGCGGGATTAGCGCGAGCCGAAAATCCACTTTGCAACGTGTTCTTCTTTGCAAAGTTAGTTGAGACCGTGCCCGCGGAAAGCGAAGTAATTAGTCGGAGCATTGCCAATATACATCAAACATTTCAAAATAACTACTTGGCTTAACGCAGTCATTGCACTGATTTTATACTTTCTTAACTAAGAACAAAAGCGCAAGTGCCCGATTAGAAACGTAGCTACTGGAGCAAGTCAACGGAGATAAAGAAATCATGGTGTGCTTGCGAGCCGATGGTGACTTATCGTGTAGGGAAATTCGTGAAGTCGCCTCATTTCTGGGCGTTGGAGTTGGACACGGCTCAACAACCCCCTATTTATCCACATGGGCATTTCCTAGACTATAAAAAAGCTATTGCTTTACTACAACAGCTTTTATTTCATTTATTTAGTTGTTTTAATCTGTATCCACTATAATTTCCAATAGTTGATCCTCTATTACCTTTCCTTCCTCTTCATCAATTAGATTGTTAATCATAATGGAGAATATTAGCTTTTCTTTATTGCTTTTTTCAGCATAGCCCGATAATGTACTAACACCGTAAATTGTCCCTGTTTTAGCTTGCACAACTAAATCAAGCATTCGATAACGTAACGTCCCTCCTATTTGCCGATCAGAATCCCCAGCTACTGGAAGTGACTTTATAAAGCTTGGAAACCACGCTTCTTTTTGAACAGCGTATAATAATTGGGTAATTGCGGTTGGTGGTATTAATGTTACATGTGATATTCCTGAACCATCACGAATAAGTAGTTTTTCTTGATTCAAACCAAACCGCTTTAATTGTCTCTTTAGCGCCTCGATTCCTTGCTCCCAGCTTCCTTCTCCGTATACTTTTTTTCCCATTTCCTTTACTAAAATCTCTCCAAGACTGTTGTTACTATGTTTCATAAATGGAATAAGCAGCTCTGCTAACGTCATAGATGAATGCGTGAAAAGCAATTTCGATTTTATAGGTGCCTCGCCACTTTTCACTACTCCATGCCATGTTATATTCTGCTTGACTAAAGCCTGCTTAAGTAAGTCCAGTGCATAGCCAGTGGGTTCCCAGACAGCTATCCACTCTTTGATCGGCTCTTTGGCTTTAGGGATTATTCCTGACACTGATACGATATTTGTCCCGTGCTCACGTTCTATGATGAGGTCTTCTTCTTGCTCAGCCTTTACCGTTATTGCTTCATTTTTTATTTCTATATAATTGTTTTTTGGTGACATGGATACTTGTGGCTTTTCACCAATTCCACCTGATTGTATTTCTAAACGGACAGTTCCCGCGTCATAATCCTTGTCTGGAGAAACTGTTAATGCAGATACTTGTGCACCATAATAATAATGCTCATCACTCCAAATCATATCTGGCGAGAGGCGAACTGCATCATACCATGTATCGTCACCGATTATATCTCCAGAAATATGATCAATATCCATTGCTTTTAACTTTGCTGCGAACATGTCAAAGGTTTCTGGCAACAAGGTAGGGTCCCCTTTTCCAACTAAATACAGATTTCCATTCAACCTCCCCTGCTTTATCGTCCCATTAGTACGTAATTCTGTAGAAAATTGATAATCCTTTCCCAAAACGGATAAACTCGTCGCTGCAGTTAACAACTTCATATTAGAGGCAGGTCGAAACCGAGTATTTCCCATATGCTCATAAATTATTTTGCCTGTATCCGCTTGTCGAATACTTACCCCAATTAATCCGCCCTTTAATTTTGGTTCTTTATGGATATATGAATCTAGCTCTTGCTTCATACTATAGCTCTCTCCTTTTCCATTAGCCGCTGTTGCAGTGCAAGACACAGAAGAAGCTATACATACAGTAACGATCAATCCTAAAATAACCAGCCACCCTATACCCTTAGGATGTACAAACATAAGAACACACCTCAAAATAGCTTAAGTTTATGGCCTTATTCATTATTTCCACAAGACTGTCTTTCATTCCTGTTTTTTTAAGATTTCGCGCTTCTATATATACAACCTATCCACTCATTTCCTTTATAGCAAACTACAGCATAGTAAATAACGGATGCAAACATTACTCCACCTTTCTCTCAAGTTGTGGTAGATGCTTATGTTCAATACGATAATTAATATGTAAAAATGGTATAGAGAACAGCCACATTCGATGTCTGGCTTTAAGTAAACCTTCCTCTACTTCTTCTACATCAAAGGTTTCTTCAATCGGCAACCTAAATAACCGATTTCTAATCACTAAATAAATACCCGAATCTGCTTTAGTTGTACGTACTTTTTTGCTGGTTAACTGCAAATGCTCTCCTTGTTGATTTAATTCCAAAATTCCAATCATGGATGTACGAGGCAATGGTAAAGCAATATTCATATAAGTACGCTCCCCACTTTGGTGATGGGAATATAACGCTACAAAAACAGTCTCTTGACTGATTTTTCTGACCCATGCTCTTGTATTGCTTCGGCCATCTATATGATCGGCGATCCCGTGTATATCTCCTGTCATTTCGTTACATCTACTGGATAAAGGTAAATTCAATTGCTTTATAAAGCGGCTTATTTGTCGATAGATAATTGCCAGGGGTAGAAACCAGTGATGCCAATATACTTCGGCAAATAATCGATAACTTTTTGTATTTTCATAGAAATCGATAATCGTTTTGGATAACGTCTCTGTATCGATATCATATGCAAATTGTTTCATAGAGTCTATAAGCCCGTTATAACTTTGTTCATCCGTCTTTCCATTTAGAATTGATTCGTCTACTACGACTGATCCTCTGATCTTACTAATTGGAAAGACTATCTCCCTTTGCTTACTTAATGGTGGAGCAACTAACCAGCCTATTGTACCTATTCCTGCAAACAGTATGATATTTATCAAGCCATGAAACAGTATCATGAAGTCAATGGAAATAAAGAATCGCTCTGAAAGATTCCCAAGTGCATATATAAGTGAGAAAAGTATTGAAATTCCTAATGCACTGTATGAAATACGGACAAACCATTTTTGGAACGTGTTTTGGAACGAAGTTTGAAATGATAAGCCAATTAAACCATATATTCCAATGATATAAAGTATGACAGACACGAATTCCAAAATAACCGAGAACGTAATTCCTAACGCGACAACCATAGGTGAAATGATAATAATGGTTGCGACTAATGGATACCATTTCGATTGATGGACTCTTCCTAAAAGCCCGACAGAAACAGGTAATAGAAATGCAGAATAGTGAAAATGATTTGCTGTTAACCATGTAATAATAGGTGAAAAGCCTGTATCAATCTGTGCTTCATGCGCCACAAACCAAGCTCCACCTATAACCATATAAATAAGTCCAATATCAATTAAAAACTCCTCGACATGTACAAAACCTCTATGTAGAAAACGGTTGACCCCAAGGATTGCCAACATGATTGTAAACATGAAATAGATGGTTGCCAGTATTGTATCAATTGGAGAATCTTGTGTTATTTGCAGTACAAAAATGGCTATAGATGCGACAATTCCAAAATATGGATAAAAAGTGGGGATCCAGCCTCTTTGTTCTTTTAAAATGATGTGCAGCATGTATGGCACAAAAATTAATTGTGCTGCAGATAATATTAATAAGTACCAAGAATCTTCTCCATACAAGGTAATCAGAATGAATAAGACACTATTCATACAGGCTACTTTAAAAAATGTCATTGCTTTTAAACTCCCCTTCATATGAGAAAACCGTTCCAATTATAGGATTTTTAACCTGAACCTGTATATAGTACACCGCTTTCGTTTCCATATATGTTTCCGTTACAGTAGCCAATCCCTGAAATATTTTGGGTAATGGAATTTCTATAAATGGTAATACGAGTCTCTGTTTTTTAGAATCAATTCGCAATCCTCCTTCTTTCGTTATTGACAGTGCTAAATCGGAATAAAACTTAGCAGGTTCACCTAGATAATCTTGGATAAGGTTTTGTTCGGAATTTAGATACATACGTGCATTAAAAAAGCGCTTTTTATGATTAAAATAAAATACTCTTTCCCAGTGAACCTGTTCGGTTCCATCGCTTGCTATTATTTGCGAATTTACAATTTCAAATGGAATATTCTTTCCAGATTCAGGAAAGAATAATTTATACTTTTTACCTAGCCAAAAGATAGGAAATAACCACATTGGTCCCCCTCTTACACATTTCATCACTCCCGTTGCTTTAAAGATACTATTTCTTTTAAATTCATATCGTCTTTGTAACATAGGGTGAAGATCATAAAATTGGTTTTCTAATACCTTTTTATAAATAGACATTTGCAACTCCTTCTTACTTACGCTTACAGCTTCTTGCTGTAGGAATATTCTTAGTAGTGTGTAACCCTACGATAGAAACCACTAGCAAAGCCAAATTAAACGTTACGGGATTAAATGGATGAAAGAGCTGATCTGGAGTTGTTAAACTGGCTATGATTCCTAATAACGGAAAAATTGCAATTTGTATTATGTATAACCATCTTCTATTTTCGTAGAATAGCCACATCAACCCAAACATAACTTCTATCGCTCCAGTGATCATAATTAGCACAGATGCTTGTTTTACATTGATTGAAAGTGCCGTTTGTACCATTGATAATTCAACAGGATGTTGGTGTATCAACTTAGCAGCTAATCCATGATAGAGCCAAATAAAGCTAAATAACAAGGTGAATAACCAACTACTAAAGAAACGTAAATACTGTGTTGTTGGCATCTCTCCTTCTTCTATCCACCTTTTTAACACAGCAAAACTGATTGCTGTGGCCCATCCCATCAATGGACGAAAAATGAAAAAATCAAACAGTTTACCTAAGTACCCAAACCTTGTTTTATAGTTATATTTTGTAAGAAACAGTGTAGAATCTTGTTGTGGTATGTATTTCCAATACCCTCCACCTTCCTTAATAATGGATACTGTCTGATCTGAACCAAACTGCAGGGAGGATACCTTAGATCCATCCTTTGTATTGGAGCTTCCGGAACTTCTCCCCCAGCCTTTTATTTATAAACCAAAGCCAATTCTCGATTTATACGAGAATTTTTGTTGCTGCTTCACTTCATCCTTTGGTAAATACGAGATAGATGAAAAACGTAAATCCCACTTTTCATGTAAGTCCGGTGTTTGTGTGAATTTCCATATTGTTTCTGTATCCGATTGAATGGGTATTTCTACATAAATTGGTTTGTTCTTCATAGTATCACCTCCTCTTATTCTTCCAATATAACATATATTTTTAGGGAATAATCACAATTATCCGGCAAGCATACGATTCGTTTGATAATAAGTACCTATATGTGCATATATTTCCATTGAATAAAATAGGGCTATCAGCATACAATAAGAACAAACGTTCTTTTTTTCGGAGGTGGATTAATATGAACTATGCTTCTTATCCACGCAACGATGTACTTTGCATTGATATGCGCTCCTTTTATGCAAGTGTCGAAGCAATTAAATTAGGAAAAGATCCAATGAAGGTCCTGCTTGCAGTTGTAGGGGATCCGAACCGATCAGGAAGTATTGTACTGGCAGCATCGCCAGCTTTAAAGAAAAAATATGGAATTAGCAATGTCAGCCGCTTTTTTGAGCTACCGGATGATCCAGATTTATATATTGTCCGTGCACATATGGCTGATTACTTATATGTGTCTGCTGAAATAACCAAATTAATTAATCAGTATGTGCCTAAGGAAGCTATTCATCCATACTCTGTTGATGAAGTCTGGGTTACCGTTAATGGATTAACAAAATTGTTTGGCAGTCGTTGGGAAGTGGCAAAACGGATGAAGCACGACATCCTTGAATGCTTTGGAATTACGAGCTCTATTGGTATCGGTGATAATAAATTCCTTGCAAAAGTTGTTATGGATCTTCATGCCAAAAAGCAAGGAATTGCGGAATGCAAATATGAGGATGTCGAAGCAAAGTTATGGTCATTTCCGATAGAAGCAATATGGGGAATTGGCAGTAGAATGAAGAATAATTTAAACAAGATGGGGATTGTCACACTGGGACAGCTTGCACGCTATGATTTAAATCACTTAAAAAAACGTTTTGGGGTGATGGGAGAACAGCTTTATTGGCATGCTTGGGGAATCGATTTAAGCCCAGTCCTCGGTGATTTTGTTAAAACGGAACAAAAGGGATTTGGTCATGGTATTTCCTTACTACGTGATTACTCTATGCAAGAAACAGAAGTTTGTCTACTTGACCTTTGTGAAGAAGTATGTCGTAGAGCTCGCACTGCTAACATGGCTGGTAAAACGATTCATCTAGCAATCGGCTATTCTAAAGCTACAGGAGGTGGTTTTTCCCGTTCTCGCTCTATCCAAATCCCGACAAATGTGACGATGGATGTTTACCATGTTTGTATGGATTTGTTTTTACAGTTTTATGATGGAGTAAGCAGCGTTCGTCGTGCCTATGTTACATTAGATAATTTATATAAAAAACAAGAAACACAGCTCAATTTGTTTGAAAACAGGGCAAAGAAAAATGATATTGGTTATACGATGGACGCTATCCGTGCCAAATATGGTTCTACTTCTATTCTCCGTGCCATCAGTTACACAGACGCTGGAATTACCCTAGAAAGAAGCCAAAAAATTGGTGGTCATTACGCTTAAAACAAACTCCCCTTTTTAAAAAGAGCACCATTTGCTTATAGCAAAAAGTGCTCGGAAACTAACAGCTATGCAAATATATCACTAATTTTTTGTACATCTGCTTGCGAAAGAGAAATCTCAGCAGCTCTTTTATTGCTAAGTACTTGATCAGGACGCTTAGCTCCAGGAATAAGAACATTAACCGAAGGCTGTGTCAAATACCAGGCCAGTACAATATGCACTACCTCTTCGCCATATGCTTCAGCTATCATGTTAACCTGTTTTACTTTCGCAAGATTTTCTTCGAATTTCTCACCTTGAAAATTAGGGTTCTGTGCTCGCAAATCAGTGAAAGTACTATTTATATTATATTTCCCAGCTAATAAACCTGATTCTAATGGAAAATAAGGAATGAACGTAATATTTTCTTTTTCGGTATAAGGAAAATATTTCGTTTCCGCATCACGTTTTAATAGATTGTATTCTGCTTGCAGTACGTCAACGTATCCATCTTTATTCGCTTCCTTTAATTGTTCCGGAGAAAAATTAGAAACACCAATGGATCGAATTTTCCCTTCATCTTTTAACTCTTTTAATGCGCCTACAGCTTCATCTTTTGGCGTATCTTCATCTGGAAAATGAATGTAAAATAAATCAATATAGTCTGTTTGCAGACGACGCAAACTATCCTCTACTGATCGTTTTAAAAATGCTGGTGAATTATCCATCACAATATCATCACCGATAAATTTATGTGCACCTTTGGTTGCGATGATAATATCTTCTCGCTTATATTCCTTCATTACTTCACCAATTAGCTCTTCAGAACGCTCTGGTCCATAGATAAAGGCTGTATCTAGCATATTAATCCCATTATTCAGCGCCTTACGCACAACATCCTGGCCCTCACGTTCATCTAACAGATTCGGATAAATATTATGTCCACCAACAGCATTTGTCCCTAGCCCAATTGGGTAGACCGAAATATCAGATTTCCCTAAATACGTTTGCTTAGCCATAAAGTAAAAACTCCTTTCCCGATAGGATTAATGCAATATTAACATGTTTTCTAAATTCAAGATACGATATTGCTTATAGCTTAAAAACAAAGTATGCAATTAGTCATTGCACATAAAATGAAACTTCAATCCGTGGGGGTTACTGCTAGTTATATGTGGGATAAAGCAAAGAGGCTGAGACAAAAGAACGGAAAAACAGTAAAAAACGAACAATAATTAGTTTAAATTAATTATCGTTCGTTTTTTGATTAAAATCATTCGTTGAACATCTAAAACAAGCGAGACTCCAGCGGGAACAGCACGAGTCCGAAGATCCACGTGGTAACGTGTTTTTCTTTACCCAGTTAGCTGAGGCCGTTCCCGCGGAAAGAGCGTATAGTTTCACGGTACGGCAATGCTACTCCTATTGATAATATGATTATTCGTATTTTGAGTAAGAAGTTGTGTTTTGTCCAGCCTCTTTATATGAAATCTATCGGTCTATTATTTCAGATAAGAAGCTTTTTCCTTCTGCCGTTGATGGTAGCTGAAAGAAATCGCAGAATGTAGCACCAACATCAGCCATTGTATCCCGGAGGCCAATATTCGCCTGTTTTACCTTCTTACCAAGAATCAAAATCGGCACATATTCCCTTGTATGATTAGCATGGCCAATTGTTGGATCATTTCCATGGTCAGCCATAACAATTAGCAAATCATCGTCTGCCATTAGAGGAAGAAACGAATCAGATAACCACTTATCAGTTTCATTTAATAGCTGACAATACCAATTAACATCCTCAGCATGTCCTGCCAAGTCTGTTTCCTGTACATTTATGAGAAAAGCTGCGTCTGCTTCTTCCTGTTCATAAACATGACTCACAGTATGGAGGAGATCGGTAGTGTTAACAATCGGATCAGATGGTCCCTCACCATGCAATACATCTGCAGTTTTTCCTAAGCGATGAACCTTCAAACCATGGTGCGCAGCAATCATCGGGAATTGCTGGTCAATTTCAACACCATAGCCCATGTGATACACATTATAGCCCTCTCCATAAACCTTGGCTTTCGGCGTATTCACTCCCCATTGTCCTTTATGCTTTTCTTCTACACAGGACAAAATATGCTCGATCGACGTATATGGTCCACCAAAAGCAATCACTCGAGTAGTATCTACGTTCTCACGGACGACACGACCAAGCTTTTTAACTTCTGAAAAAGGCATCTTCTTGAAATCAGCTGTTACATTAATAATATTTCCATATGCTGATTCTAAATTATCAGCAACAACTGCTGCATCGTTCACTAATAATATGGGACAATCTGCAATTGGATACGTCACACGATATCCAGCGTTCTCTAGTACAACTTTCATTGTTAAATGAATGTCCTTCATTAGACGCTTATGCGATTTTTTGGGGCAACTTCCAGCTATTTCTTGATGTCCCAAATACGTATCTGCGCCATGGTGAGCTAATTTGGAACGACCATAGGCATTTGGTGGTGGAACTTGATTGTCAACCAAAGCCCCAAGACCAGATTGATACATAAAGGGAATTTGTAAATCATCTTTTTTCACATCACGAATATGCTTATACGTGTTAGCCGTGCAATCGGATGGTTGATAATCAACACAATCATCCATTGCGCCAATTCCAAAGCTGTCAATGACAAGTAATGTCATTTTCGCCATGATCACCACTTCCTTTCTAGATGTACAAGCTTGGGTGTTCCAGACTGTATCCCTTCAACAAGTGCTACATGAGCTCTGGTTACAAATATTTGTGTACGGAAGGAAAAAATAGCTGTATCGCCAATCTTTACTTTAAAACAATCTGGTTTTGCAATGGAACCGTAATAGTCAATAGCTTCTGGGCTACTTTGCCTTGCCGCCACATACTGTTGAAGAATGGATTCTTTGTGACTTCCTACTAAACAGCCTTCCATATTCGATCTCCCATAAAAACCACCAGCAATAACCTGATAATGATCTTTCGTTTCGTGTGATACTTCAGAAACATAGATCATTGCAGGAATTTCTGGCAACCTCTTAAACGCATGTATTGGTGTTGTCCCTGTTAATCCATGTCCTGGCTCACCATGAGTTACTCCGTGAGTAGCTAGATACGGAATCGTGTCAACACTCGTCCCACTCGGACCATTGACCTGTTTTACTGTAATTCCTTTCTCTTCTAGTAATTGCTTTCCTTTTAATAACGTTGTGAGATTAGCAGTTGCAACCATTTCCTGCTTATTATCCGCTAATTGTAAATTAGGAAAAGTAGTTACACCTATTATCCGAACACCAGGTAAGGTTAGTATTCGATCAAGTTCTCGATGTAGCTCACCTAGTGGAATCCCACCCTCCTGCGATTCATAAATACTGTCTTCAGGGCCAACGACTTTCAATAAAATATCCTGCTTTGTACCAATATCTACTGCTGCATCTGATAATTGTTTTGCACGCTCATATGAAAATATCGTAACAACCTCTGGGCTCCAGCTAAGTATCTCCTTCCACTGATGCTTTCCAGGTTGAACCAAATGTCCAATATTACCTATCGCGATACCGTGATCTGCGAGTACTTTACCTTCATCAAAGTCAACAGCTACTGCTTTTTTTATTCCACTTTCTACGATATAATTTACAACCTCCGGAAATCGGCCTAGCTGCTTACTCATAAAATATAATTCCATTCCATGCTTTTTAGCAGTATCTGCTAACATGCTGGCATTTGCTTTTAGAGCATCTACATCGATAATATACGTATTTGGAGGAATCTCTCCGTTTTGATGTAACGAAAGCCCGGCATATATCAGCTCTGGATTTCTTTGTATTGTTGTATGCAAAAACATGGAAGCACCCCTCCTTCATAAAAATCTAGTTGACCATTTTTATTGCTTTATTTAAGGTATGAATAACTGTGGATGCTCCCGATTTCATCGGGTTAATGCGTAATCCATATTGTTTTAAGTGTGGCTGTGCTTCAATAAAACTGCCTGAAACACGATAAATCATTGGAATAATTTCATATTTTGATTCTGCGCCTACTGGATGAGTAGCAGCACCAAGTCCATTACTGTTTTGAATAACTTCTTGCGCAATTGGCTGCTCTAGCTCAACAATGACATTTTTTGATTGCGCATTTGTCATATAGGCTGCTGCAATTCCTTCGATGACGCCCTCATTTAATTGTTTACAAACCTCTTCAACCTGTTCATTCTGCGTTGCTAGTGATACTGGAGCAAATGTCATCATACGTAAAAGTTCCATCGCTTCATATCCCTGTACTTGTCCACCACCAGAATAATTTCGTTGCTGTAGTGTCTCTATACCGTCTTTTTTCCCTACAATTACTCCAATACCTTCTGGCCCAAGCAGCTTGAATCCGGAAAACGTAGAATAATCAGCACCATATTCTACACCAATCCCATAAGCTTTCATCGCACAATAATTATCGTCAACAACGATTGGAAGGTCTGGACGAATATTCTTCACCGTTTGAATAACCTCTTTTAGATGGTAGATATCTGTCGGCTGTTGCCTTGCATGCTGAATATAAAAAAGCTTACAGGATTGATTCTGTTGCACAGCTTCCTTTACAGCATTCAAATCATTGTAATTTATTGATTCTGTCTGAATACCTAGAATACGAATCGTATCCTTCGTCGTTGTATAAACAGGAGCAGTATGAATGAACATGCTATCACCAGCTTCAAGGAGCGTGCTCAGAATGATTCGAATCGCACTTGTACCTGCACCTCGAACGAGAGCAGACTTTTCAGCTTCAAAAAAATCGGCAATAACACGCTCTACCCTTTCCGTTTGTTCTGGTTTCTGATAACGAGGAGCGACACCAAGGTCACCCATAGATAAGAATTGATCACCTGTAAAATATTTACTCATACTATGGGTTAATTTAAATTGAAGCTGTTGAGCCTCCTCAACTGTCAACGTTGGAAGTACAGATGAAGCATATTTTAATTTTTCCGGATTGTAAGCCATATTACCGCTCCTTTACTGAAAATGCATTTGCTGGATTTTTTACAAGCAGGTCTGTAATTACCGTCTCCGTTACACCACGTTTTTTTAATGCAGGGATAAAATCGTTTAACACAAGATCATATCCCGGACCACCAAATTTATGCCAATGGGATTTTCGTGTTAAGTCTGCTGACAAAACAATTTGTTTATGGAAACCTCTCTCAATAAAATCTAATAGAAAGTCCAAACGCTCCTCATCCGGTCTGTAATTTTTCTTACCAATCGTATCAAATCCAATATATACACCAGATTGAAGTACGTCTAAAACCTCTTCCTTATTAGGATTTAAATCCTGATGACCAATGATTATTTGTTCCTTCGGTAATCCCAATGCAAAAAACATGTCCACTTGCTTACTACCTAGCGTCCCTAAAGATGTATGGGTGGAAATCGGTAAGCCTGTCTCTAGACCAGCCATGCCAGCTCCAATAATGAGCTCTTTTTCCACTGGTTTTATCTCATTAACACTTGTCCCTACCTCCCCGATAATTCCAGGAAGAACACCTGTATCCTCAATTCCTTCTTTACTTTCTTTTATGAAATGAGTAGCAAATTGTTCACGATCCCACCCCTGGGCAAATTCAGGTATGAATGGATCTTTATAAAAACCAGTACATGTAACAATGTGTACACCAGATTCTTCACTTAAACGAACTAGCCTTTTGACATCTCTTCCCATTCCATCATTCGTCAGTTCTATCAAGGATCGTCCACCTGCTTGATAAAAATAAGCAAGTTCTTCCATCATCCCTTGTTCATCATCCAAAATTGTATCTGGATCCCCTTTTACTCTAGATAAGTCAATGGAGAGGTGCTCATGCGCCGCACAAACACCAAATGCTTCTTTCTCAATTTTTCCCTTTACAGTCTGTATCATTTGCTAATCACTCCTATGCTGTTTGTACTTAAGATACTGACATAATTCCTAGTAGTACCAATATGTTTGCAATAACACCAACTGCGATTGCTCCAACAGGCCCAACCGCCATTCGGACGATTGGTCTTCCAGCAACCTCATTCAATAAATAGAAGCCTGCGATAAAGAAGAATCCAAAACCAGGTGCAATGATATTTGCTGCATTTGCCCCTCCAATTAATAAGGCAACTTCTAATAATTTTGTCATTGCACTACGAATATTTTCCCCTGAGTTCCTTACACCAGGGTATTTGTCTAAGAACTTAGCAATCGAACTTAATAACATTACTTCTAAAAAGATAACAATAGCCCCAACAATTACTGCCACCCAAACATTTGGTACGAATAGACCAACTACAAATATCAAGGTGAATCCAACAGGACTGTAGACACCAGTAGCTATTGCTGTACTGGCAACTAAAGGAATGAAACCAATGGCTCTAGCTGCAGCAGCAATTCCAGCATCTGTTTGCTTTCCTTCAGCTAATAGATTAAGAGAAATTGGGTCTCCGGCCATTAGTAATAGATTCGTCGCACCAGCAATTAGTGCACCAATAATCATAAAGAAGACAACATTCTTTTTAATTGATTTAACTTTCTCACTGAATATGGATGCTAAGTCAACAGATGAACCTTCTTCCGCCTTTTCCCTCATAGCAAAAGCAAATAAGAAAATCATACCAGCGATAAGAGCCATACCCTCTTGATTTAACGTGATCACGTTATCACCGATACTTAGGAAGCCACTATCATTGACAAACACCGCTAGCTGCCTAACTAGTGCCGCTACAATAAACGTAACAATCCCTTTCTTAACACTAAATTGCATCGCAACTGCTAATGCTGGGAAAGCCATAAATGTTACAACTACTGGTGTTCCTACCTCTCCCATCGGTTCAAGGAAATTAACAGGTAAGTATTCAAATAGCTTTACAAAGCCTTCCAATCCCATCAATAGTCCCCAACCATATAAACCACCAATTACTGCGGCAACGGGTGTACCCCACTTATTCTTCGGTGTCATCAAGCCAATAATATCTGTTCCAAGTAAAATACTATGAATCAAAATAATACTTGCTGTAATGGTAAAAGGTATTCCAAATCCTACTACTAAACCAAAACTCATGGCAAATGCCGTTAGCCCTAGCTCTCTACGCTTCAATCGTCCCTCTAAATGCTCCGATACAATTGGCCGTAACCCATCATTGAAAACGGCTATGTTCATGTTGGCTAGTACAGCGGCAATTGCCCCAATCAAAATTACAAATATCATTTCCATCTAATAGTCCCCCTTTATTTGTGATTATCCTTTATTTTTTAAAGCTTGAAGGATCATAGGAACCGCTGCTTCCATATGATCACCAGTAAAACCGAAAGCTATTTTCCCCTCTTTTACAGCCTCTTCTACTCTGGAAGCGTCAGGCTTCTTCCCTGGCATAGACACCGTTTCACATTTATCTTTTCCTATCATCGCAATTGCCATTGCAAGTGCACCGCCACCACCAGTATGGCAAGCACCTAAATAATAATCGGCTTGACCTGTTTTCATGGCCATTGCTGCATCTAAATCTGACTTCACAACAGTCTCAACAGCGGGATCCACATCTTTAATTAACGCTTCAATCGCTTTTTTCTCTACTTGTCCACCTATAACAATTTTCATTTTTTATTTCCTCCTTTATTCATAGCTAATACGTTTGTATAATGCATGTATAAAAATTCCTTTTCTTCCTGAGGAAGCTCTTTCTCCCAGCTCTGTTGTACCTTATTCACATGTCTTTCTGCATCTAGATAATAAGCAGATTGCTTCACTTCTTCCATAATAGCAGGAGATGGGGCCTCAAGAGCTTCACCTCTTTCAATTCTTGTCAATGCAGAAGGTAAGTGAGTAAATAACATTTCTGCCTGATCCACCTCTTCTAGCTCTAATTCATTCACTAATTCTTGAAAAGCAGCTAAAGTAATATGACATGCTTCTTTCGTTATTACCTCCCCTAAGACTAAAATGTGGAGTCTATCTTCTAATTCAGCTACATTCATACATATACCCCCTAGATAAAATACAGTTTTCTGTATATTGATGATAAAAAACTGCCTCACACTAATAGTGTGGGAGCTTTTCCTTATTCACAACCTGTTGCTGAATTCGTAGTATTTTTTCTTTATCCAGCTTTGTAATGTATTCCTTTACATCTTTTCGATCTTTTTCAATAAGAATGACCGAAGTAGATGCATTTTTCACGACTTGCCGTGTAGACGCTGACTGAAATTCGCCTACTTGGAAGGTTTCTCTTGCTCGATTTTCATCAGCATTCCAAACTGCTGCATCGAGATCTCCCTTTAAAAGCATTTCAAAGAGCTGCATATAGTTAACAGGTATTAACTCAACATCAAGGCCTCTGCATTCCATGAGTGTAATTTTCGATTGATCTATTGAAGTATAATCTATCCCGACACGCATACCATCTTTTATTTTTTGTTCACCATGGTTAGAAAAAAAGATTTGGTGTGCTGTAACATACGTATGGGCTCCAAAATTCAGCGCTATCTCTAGATTCTCATCCTCAGAAACTTCTTGTTCAGCTGCAAGCTGGGACATAATTACAAAATCAGACCTTCTTGCCTTTAACGACTCAAGCCGTTGTTTAGATCCTCTCATGTAAGCAAGGTCGATATGATTTAACATCGCTTCCGATGCCTCAATTAATCCTGTTGCCAACCCTTCATACTTAGGTGAATATGGCAGCGGCATAGCACCTATTAACGAGCCAACACCTGCTATTTCTTTCAGTAATACAACATCTTTCTTTCGTAAAAACGTTCCAAGATGTCCCCTTGCTTCCAAATGAATAGCGTGCAAGTTTTCTAAAACCTTTAAAGCACCTTGAACGGTTCCATTTCCAATCTCTAATGTTTTCGCTAAGTCGCTTACTCTAGGAATTCTATCCCCCTCTTGAATATGCAGCATTTTTCCAGCTATCTCTTTTGCCGCTAAACCATTTTTTGAAAATAAACTTTCCCAAATTCTGCTCATATCGACTCCTTCATAATATACAAAATATTGTATATTGCAATTATACCGCTTACATAAATGAATTGCAATAATAATTTTATTGATTTTGTTAATGTTTTCACCCTAATATCGATTGCCATACAGACAGGATGGTTTTGCCTTGCTGTCCACTCTACATTACCTAAAAAACAGCAAACAATGAACATTTGATGAACGGATCGATATAATACTACAAGGATTATTTTGTTACGCGCATACAAGGAGGTACTATTTCGGATGAAACAACACAGTGTCTTAATCGGGTCACCCATTCATCAGGAATACCCTATTCTAAAAGAATTTTTAACATCTTTATCTGAGCTGAAGCAAACAAATATTACTATCCATTATATGTTCGTTGATGATAATACTGATAAAGCTTCAAAGCAACTATTGAGGAACTTCGCTCAAGATAATGAAGGCAGTACAGAAATTATTGCTCCCTCTCCCTATGACCATCAGGGGTATTCTCGTAATGGTAATACGCATATTTGGAATCATCAAGCTATCTGGAAAGTAGCTGAATTTAAGAATCAAATTATCAAACAGGCAAGGGATAAAGGGTATGATTATTTATTCTTAATTGATTCAGACCTTCTTATTCATCCAAACACCATTGAATATTTAATTCGAATAGACAAGAACATTATTTCTACCATCTTTTGGACAAAATGGCAGATAAACGCAGACCCACTTCCACAAGTATGGGTTCAAGATGAATATACTTTATATCACGCTACACATGGAGAACGATTATCAGATGAAGAAAAAAAACGCAGAACTATGGAATTCATTAATCAATTAAAGGTGCCTGGAACGTATGAAGTTGGTGGATTAGGTGCATGTACGTTACTTAGTGCACACGCATTAAATACTGGTGTAAACTTTAGTCCAATTCCGAATCTTTCTTTTTGGGGGGAGGATCGTCACTTTTGTATTAGAGCACAGGCATTAGGATTATCATTATATGTTGACACACACTATCCAGCTTACCATATTTACCGTAGCTCGGATCTTGAAGCTGTAGAGGATTACAAGGACGATAATCAAGAACGTATCTCTCCTCTAGAAGTATCTGATATCTTAGCTAAGCGTATTAGTAAAGACAATAACAATAAAATAACATTATCCATGATTATGAAAAATGAAGCCTCACGATATTTAAAAAAAGTATTACTTCAGCATAGGGACTTCATTGATTCGGCGGTTATTATTGATGATGGCAGTGAGGACAATAGTATAGAGGTGTGTAAACAAATTTTAGCTGGCATTCCGACGCATATCGTCCAAAACAAAAGATCTACATTTGCAAATGAAGTAGAACTAAGAAAACAACAATGGGAGGAAACAATAAAAACAAAACCAGACTGGATTTTGAATCTAGATGCTGATGAACTGTTAGAAGATAAAGCGACAAATGAGATTCGTGAATTAATCAATCAATCGGATATCGATCTCTATAGCTTCAGACTCTATGATATGTGGGATGAAGAACATTATAGAGATGATAATTACTGGCAATCCCATTTGTGCTATCGGCCATTTTTATTACGATATCAACCAAACTTTGATTATCAATGGAAGAAGAAAAGGTTTCATTGTGGTAGATTTCCTGCGAATATTTATCATCTGCCAAATGCAATTTCCCGACTACGAATTAAACATTTTGGCTGGACAAATGCTAAGGAGCGTCAGCAAAAATATAACCGATATTTAGAGCTTGATCCAGATAGTGAATTTGGCTGGAACGAACAATATCAATCTATTTTAGATGCGCACCCTAGATTAATTAAATGGCAAGACTAGTCAACTGAGCCATAGAGTCTCAATCTATCAAATTGGGACTTTTTTTATAGTCTAGGAAATCATAACATTTTCCCCATATGGATAAATATCGGCGCGTTAAGCCACTTCCAGCTTCAGCGCCCAGAAACGAGGCGACTTCACAAATCACCTTACGATAAGTCATCATTGGCTCGCAAGCTCACCGTGATTCCTTTACCTCCGTTGACTCGCTCCAATCGTTACGTTTCTAATCGGACGCTTATGCTTTTGTACTTAAGTTGGTCTTCTTTTGTGATCTAACTACTTTATTCAAACCCTCGTATACTTATATTCTCCTCATAATAAGAAAATTGTCATAAGAGACAAGCAATGTATTGTAAAATAAAAAAGTGAGTTTTGTTTGCTCCATCGTTTCTTATTTATGTTATGCAATATTATTCTTTAATAAAGTAATCAGCTCTTGTACGAATGAATGTATTTACCTGAAGGGAGATGTTTTATTTGCAAAATAATTTACATGTATTGATAATGGGTGGAGATGCTCGATATCTACATGTGATCCGCATGTTAGCGCAGGAAAACATAACCGTCTACGTGATTGGATATGATCATATTCATTTTAATGAAATAAATGTTCAGCATGTCGAGTTAGAAAGTATTGACCACTCCATTTTAAATGCTATTATACTTCCTGTTGCTGGTACTGATACAAAAGGAAAAGTAGAAGTAACTTATTCAGACAAGTCAATATATTTAACCGAACAGCTTTTATCTTGTACACCATCAAATTGTGTTATTTACACCGGTACTTCCAATAATTACTTAGATCATGCAACAGCTGCTACGAATCGTAAATTAGTTAAACTCTTTGCTCGTGATGATATTGCTATTTATAATTCTATTCCAACCGCTGAAGGTGCACTTAAAATAGCCATAGAAGAAACAGATGTAACAATACATGGCTCTAATGTTAGTATACTTGGATTTGGAAGAGTAGGCATGACGGTCGCAAGATTATTTCAATCGGTTGGTGCACATGTATCTGTCGCAGTTAGAAGCTCCACCGCAATCGCTCGCATTACAGAGATGGGCTTTACGCCCGTTCAGTTGCGTGATTTAAAGCAAGCAATTGAAACAATGGATATTTGTATTAATACCATACCAGATAACGTAGTTGATAAAACCATCATTTCAGCAATGAAGCCAAGTATGTTTATCATTGATTTAGCATCAAAACCCGGAGGAACAGACTTTAACTTTGCAGCAAAACAGGGTATTAAAGCTTCGCATGCACTTGGTCTACCAGGTAAGGTTGCATCAAAGTCCGCTGGGATAATCATTGCTAATGTTTTATTGAGCTTATTAGAAGAAAGAGCTTAACAATTGTACCATATTACAATGATCACCTTTACGATTCGTATTAAATACTCACGGTTGAAGCGATCGTTTCGTTCATCATGAACTATGAAGCAAATGAGATAGAGACAAAAGTAATCTATATATGGAACAACTAGAAATGATGGTTTGTGTAACTAACTCGCTCCAGAAATATCTTCGCTTTCCACGAGCGAATGGTGAGTCTCTCCTCTTACTGACGCACTTTGGCAGCTCACTGCTACCTTTCCTTTGGAAAGATAAGGAAGGCTTGTAGCAACGTTACTCCACGTAGAAAAAGAGCGCTCTTCTTTCCAAGGAGTCTACGTATATTTCTGGTGATAGAATAGTGTATTGTTCATCATTAGACCTTAAAATGCTGTTTTAAATATGTCCCAACCTCATCCTCATTTCTTTATCTCCATCTCAGGAATATCGTAATTTTGCAACAGTCCCGATTAGAATGAACCGTTTTTTTACTGAAATTTAAACGCAATTCATCTGGCGTAAACCCAACCTCGATGGTAGAAGTAATATTTAATGATTGAATTAAGCGCTTCACTTCTTCATGATCAGACTGTTGAGCAGCACTCATTATCTGCCTATCAAATTCTTTTGAGGTAGATAACTTATTCAGAACGACACGTACGTCATTCATAAGCCTTACCGTTTCATTTGCTGATTCATAGAAAAACTCTATATTAACAGGAGGAAGTTGCTCCCGAACCGGTATATACACAGGATATAAGGTGGTGGGATAATAACTCGGAACATAATAATACATCATACTTCAGCCCCTTTCACAAGGAGATTTACCTATATACTCTTTATATGCAGTAAGTTTCATTTTTGGGACCTCCTTTTATGGAAAGAAAAAGAGAGCAACCTATACTTCAGAAAATTATTTATGTCATTCATACAGGTTTCTACTAGCGGTATCTTGTTAACTTCCATATAGACGAACTACCACTAGTTCCTTTCAAATACGACAATCAAAAAATTTCGCCTTTTAAAGGATACAGTTCAAACTTTACCTGAGTAAACAACATTCTATGAGGAGAATATTTTACATGCTACTACGCTTAAACCACTTGAAAAAGCACTAGATCAAACGAGTAGTTAATAAAAGCTAAAGCCGCCCCCAGGTAGATTTTTTACTCTAACAGGGGGGCGATACCTTTATGAATGCGGTCGGCTTTTTTGTTCTAAACGATTTGTAATAATTTTAATAAACTTTCTGCATAGCACTTTTCTACGTTACGCACCTTATTTTGCAACCACGCCACCATCGACTGGTAATTCCACCCCTGTGATATGATAGGCAGCATCTGATGCTAAGAACAACACAGCTTCTGCTACCTCGATTGGCTTACCTAATTGCGGCAATGCAGTTTGTGCAAGGAACCATTGCTTCATATCTTCTCGTTCAAAGAATTCCTCACTCATCGGTGTCTTTATAAATCCTGGATGAACAGAATTCACGCGAATATTGTCTTTTCCATAATCAACGGCAGCAGCTTTCGTTAACATACGTACTCCACCCTTAGATGCGGTGTAAGCACCAGCACCTGAACTACCAGTCAATCCTGCAATGGAAGAAATATTTATGATCGATCCACCTTTATTTTCACGCATATGCGGAATAGCTAATTTTATACCAAGAAATGTACTAGTTAAATTAATATTAATAATTTGATTCCAGCGTGCAAGCGTCAATTCTTCCATTGGTTCTGGCTGAGAAATTCCAGCATTATTTACAAGAATATCTAATTTTCCATGCGTATCAATGGTCGTTTGCATAACACTCTTCCAATCATCCTCTGAGGTAACATCATGTGCTAAAGCTAGAGCCTCACCACCAGCTGCTTTTATTTCATCAACTACCTCTTGAACAGCATTCACTTGAATATCTGTTGCAACTACTTTTGCACCTTCTTTTGCAAAAAGCAATGCTTCTTCTTTTCCCATACCACTACCAGATCCTGTTATAATTGCAACTTTATTTGTAAGCCTTGTCATGCTAATTAGCCCCTTTCAATTTGTGAATTAATCATAATGATAGTTTTACTATCATTATGATATTATCATTATAGTATTGTTTAAGAAATAGTTTCAATAGAATTGCTCAAAAACGATTCAAATTGACGAATATGAATTAGTTTGCTAGGATTTTTAGATGATATTCATTTATAATTATCATCTTTTCCGAATTTTTTATCCCACATATATTGGTAAATGGGGGATAAACACCCCCCAACTGATTGAAGTTTCACTTTATCCCGCATATAACTGGCAGTAAGACCCCAATTTAAGCAATAAAGCGAAACCAATATGGATAAGTGGGGGATCAACTGCCAGTAAATGTCCGATTGGTTCAAAGGCCTTTAGGTCATACCCTTGTGGTACTAACAATCGGTGGGGGATAAACACCCCAACTGATTGAAGTTTCACTTTATCCCGCATATAACTGGCAGTAAGATCCCAATTTAAGCAATAAAGCGAAACTAATATGGATAAGTGAGGTATCAACTGCCAGTAAATGTCCGATTGGTTCAAAGGCCTTTAGGTCATACCCTTGTGGTACTAACAATCAGTGGGGGATAACCCCCCCTCCAACTGATTGAAGTTTCACTTTATATACATAAAACTTTTATCATTTAAAAAGGAGAAAGACCAATGAATCCGCAGGATAGATGGAAACAAGAAAGAATGGAAGGGAAAATGAAGCGAAGAAATAGTATTATCCTAGCTGCAGAAAAAGTATTTGCTAAAAAAGGTTTTGACAATACGACCATGCAGGAAATTGCCGATGAAGAAAATATTGGAATTGCTACTGTCTTCCGATACTTTCCTAAAAAGGAGAAGCTAATTGTAGCAGTAGCGATTAATATTGTGGAAAAATATATACCTATTTTTCAATCTATTGCTGATATGAATGGTAGTTGTTTAGATAAAATGGAAAGAATGTTTGATTTCTTTATCTCAGAAATAAATGAAGAGAAACTGGAAAATATGCAGCTTCTTGAGGTTTTTAAAAGTTATGCTTCTCTACAAACAGAGCCGTTGGAAGATATTGAAGCATATAATAGGTCGCAAAATAAAATATCAGTGATACTTGCATCCATTATAGAAGATGGGAAACAAGATGGATCTATACGATCTGACATCGATATAAAAAAGGTTCTAACCACTATTACGAATTCGTTTGGGCTCTTTTCTAGAAAGCTGTTGCTTTATGAACGAATCCCTATGCTTAAAGGAGATTTAGAGGCTGAAGAACAATTAAAAATCCTAAAAAATATTTTTATCGATTACTTACAACCAAGCTAACAAACGAAGGAGACTAGTACAGTCGTATTTTACTAAAGAAAATCAGAATGGCTGCAAATGTTCTCAACTAGCATTTGCAGCCATCCGTTTTTTTTCTGGTTTTAAATTATTTATTGCGATTTTGATAAATGTTATTCAGCGTTGCCCGCCCTTTTCTTACAAGCTTTTTAAGATCGTACAAACAGAATCTCCTACTTCCGTAGTTGACGCCGTCCCTCCCATATCGGCAGTTAAATTAACCTTGTTAATGAATAAGGCTTCAATAGTTGTTATTACCTTATCATGGATATCCTTTCTACCTAATTGTTCATACAAAAGTGCCAACGACCAGATTTGAGCAATCGGGTTCGCAATACCTTTTCCAGCAATATCTGGAGCTGAACCATGAACCGGCTCAAACATAGAAGGAAACTCACCTCCAGGATTTATGTTTGCAGAAGGGGATATCCCTAAACCTCCTACAATTGCAGATCCTAAATCAGAAAGGATATCACCAAATAAATTCGTTGCTAATACGACTTGAAAATCTTGAGGACGCTGTACAAAGTATGCAGCCAATGCATCTATATAATATTTTTCATATGAAATATCTAGATATTCCCCAGCAACACCCTCTATAATTCTGTCCCAAAATTTCATAGAGTGAATAATCGCATTTGATTTAGTTGCATTCGTAACCTTTGTTAAATTTTGCTTTTGCGCATAGGAAAATGCGAATTCTGCTATTTGTGTAACACCTTGTTTTGTCATTATATTATTTTGGATCGCCAATTCCCTGTGCTCTCCCGCAAACATTATTCCTCCAGCATTAGAGTATTCTCCTTCTGCGTTTTCTCTTATTAGCACAAAATCAATCGGTTTAGTGGATTGGTTACGTATCGGAGTATCCATACCTTTAAGTAATTTAATTGGTCGAAAGTTAACATACTGTTGAAATGATTTTCGAATTGGCATAATTAGTTCCCATAATGTAACATCATCTGGTACTCTTTCATCTCCGATTGCTCCGAAAAGAATCGCATCATATTCCTTAAGCTGCTTTAATCCATTTTCTGGCATCATACGACTGGTTTGTAAATAATAATCCGAATTCCAATTAAATATATCATATGTAATATGAATTGATTCTTTGGTATTAATAATTTCCAATACTTTTAACGCTTCATTCATCACTTCAACACCGATTCCATCACCAGGAATAACAGCTATTTTATAGTCCATATACTGTCCCCTTTCCTTTACAGCCTCTTTGTTAACGTATATGAAAATGAAGGTAGTAAATATGCTACTAAGCGAAACACCAAAGGATCAGAAAACTATACATGAATGAAGGTACTACAATTATCTAAGGTGCATCATCATGATATAAAAAAGTTGACCTTTCATTATTGTAAGGCTAACGTCACATAAATACATAGGTAATACTTCCTTTAGATACTATAATCAAAATTGTAATACTAAACAGTAGGGAGGTTAATCATCATGAAACAATTTATTTCGATATTCATAACGATATTGGAAACTTTTATTAATGGAAAACAGGTTGCTATGAAAATTAATAATGAGTAGCTTTTCATTTAGGAGGGATTGCTCGGTGAAAATAATTGCTGGATTAAGTATAGCAATCATTTTCGTTACCATTTTAACTGGAAGTCAAGGTAACGAAATAGATAATTACCCAAATGATATGATTTTTAATGATCACCATTTCAATAAAACTGGTCCATTTAACATAATAGAAGATGGAGATAAATCATTTCTAATTTTTAATGAGAATATATCTAATAACGACATAAAGAAACGATTAATCGAAAAACTTACAATTGATACTTCTAACCATATGAACAAAGTTGATCCATCATAAAAATCAGTACGTGTTCAACAATACTCTTCACTTAATTAAACTTGCCTTTCTTTATTAGCTCTTTTAGCGTGTACATGTTATCAGGGACATCAAAATGATGCTCTGATATTATACATACTAGCAGATACAAGGCCACATCCTGGATAGTACTAGGAAGTCCCATAATAAACTAGCCTTATAATTTACATCTAAATACTCTAAATCCTAGTTTTTCTTTGAACCTTTCCATTAATTCTTCATGTAAAACTAATACTTCAAACGTATCTTCATCAACCTTTTCAGATAGATCGAAATCATTTGTATCCTCTAATGTCATTTCTTCCTTTTTTAACTTCGGTTTTTCCACCCGCACGTAATGAAACCCTTCTCGGTACAATTGTTGCTTCCATGCTTCTTCTGTTTGTATTTCCGTAAATCCATAAAATGATGTTAGCATCCTCTTTTCATGATCCCTTAATGTGCGTTCACATACTATTTCTATCGCAATAAAGACTCCACCTGGCTTTAAGATACGAGTGATTTCTGAAAGGGCACGAGTAATTTCTGTAAAGGAAATAACAGATTCTGAAATAACCATATCGTATTCCTCTGATTTCAGTGGCAGCTGCGTGATATCTGCTTTCATGGTTTGAACTGGAAGCTTGCGTAGCTTAAATCGATTTATCGCTTTATCCACCATCATTTGATTATAATCTACGGCAGTAACGGCACATTGGTAAAACCCTGCAAGATATGCCGCCGTTTGACCAGTCCCACATCCTACATCCAAAATCACTGTTGATTCATTAATGTTTTCCTTTTTCAACAGCTCTTTTGTCAACTTCAATCCCCCTGGATGTGCACCTCCAACTCCAAGTTCGGCTAATCCTTCAAGATAATTCACGTTAAAGTCCTCCTTTCATTGTCAGACTATGACAATACAACAATTTCGGTCACAAAAATACATATAGTCTGGAAACGTCTATAAAAAAAGCGCATATGCTATCAAAATAATGATGTAAGGGTGGGGAAAAATGGGAGTTATACGGACAGATCAATGGTTGTTAAAGCACTATAAAACCCCTTTGAAAATCACGGAAAAGATGGAGGATTATTTTGAGCATGCTTACGCTGATGAAATATATGCCCACTTAACCCAATTCGGTATGTACCTGCCACCACTACAAAAACAACGAGTCAGGCAACTTATAAAAAAACAAGTTTGGCAAACCGTAGAGGAAGACTATCAACAGCTAAAAAGACTCTGGAATGGCCCTAGTGTTCCTATTTTCATTTTCCCATCTGATACCACCAACCGTAAGTTAAAAGATGATTATAATAGTAAGGCTGGGCTAACTTTTAAAGATAAACTTTTTTTATTTTTATCCGACACAAATACACCAAATGAAATAAAAGCATTACTTACGCATGAATATAATCATGCCTGTCGATTAACGAACTATTCCAAGGAAGAAGCAGATTATACTTTACTAGACACGATTATTTTAGAGGGGTTGGCAGAAAATGCTGTACGTGAACGGCTAGGTGAAAAATATACAGCATTCTATACAAGTAAATATTCAGATGATATGTTAAACGTTTTTTGGGAAAAACATATTCTACCTCATAACCAACTATCAAAAAAAAGTAGAAAACATCATCACATCCTTTATGGACTTCAATTTTATCCATTCATGATGGGTTATTCCGTTGGCAATTATCTAGTTAAAAAATACCTGGAAAAACATCGAGCTACTAGTCAGGAATTGCTAACATTAACTAGTGAAAAGATAGCAGAGCTAGATAATGTTGATATTAGGGGTTGAGTCGATTAAATAAATACAATCCCATAAAATTAATTATGGGATTGCTTGTACTTTGGAATAATCAGCAAAAACATTGCAGCAATAATAATGACCACAGTAACTATCAATACAGTTAAGATATTGGACGGACTTTCCGTTGGCTGTATCTCTTGTTTTCGGATAGTATTTCGATCTTGCTTTGAAAAAAGTGCTAATTGATCTGCTTTTGCTATAATCGTATTTGCTTCTAGTCGAGAAATTTGGAATAATTGCTCCCTTAACTGCATACTATCTGTTTGATCCTGCTTTTGGAATGTTAAATGTTTTTGTTCCTCTGGTAATTCTCCTCTTTTGCTTACATCATTTTGATATGATTTTTTTATTTCTATTTCCTTTTCTTTGTATTCATTAGGTTCCGGTGTATCGCTTCCTTCAGCAAAAACGGGACTACACCAGAAATAAGCTACTAGAACGAGTAAACTAAAGTGCTTCTTCTTCATCCTCATCCACCTTAGACTTATTTTTAAACTGCTGAATCGTGTAAATAAGAGCTGACATGAGTAACGATATTAAGGCTAGTATGAACATAGCTAAATAGGTGGATTCGCCTGTACCATATTGTAAAGAAATATATACATCCGTTATCGGATTATTAAATCGAAACTCCGGTACAATTAGATCTACTAAAGGTGAAATAAAAAACACGATCATCATCATACTTGTTATCCAACCGACAAATTGGCCAATAAATAATCCCCCACGAACTATGTTTGCACAGGTAACCAACAACAATATAGTAAATAGCGACCATTGCATAGCTCTAGCATTATCTAATGAATACATGTTCAATCCATAAATACTAATAATCAACCCTACAGCTATATTTAAGAGCAAGAACAGTCCGCCTTGAACAAGATAGGATGTATTGGAATAGTAATTACTTAAAAAACCAATTAATAAACCACTTAATAAAATAATGATAAACATTATTACTGGTGGAATCCTATCTTCTGTTTCTGCTTTTACTTGACCATTCAGCTGTCCTTCCACTTGTACAGGATTTGATAAATAATTGAAAACAAGTGGATTTACTTGTCCATCCACAATTGTATTTCCTAGGATATCATAGATTTCATTCCGTACCTTTTCAGATGAAGCAACGTTTTGTGACCATTTATTATTTAATTCATCTGATTGCTGCTGAACCGTATTTACTTGTTCCTGTAGCTCTTCTGTGGAGGAAGTTATTTGATTTTGGTTTTCATTTAGTTTATTTAACAGTTCAGCCATATGCTCTAAATCAGACATGGTACCTTGCTGAATTTCGACCATCATTTCTCCATCTAATTGTTCTAGGACAGGAGATATCTTCCATTCAAAGGTATGATCGTTAATTTTCTGTAGTTTCTCTGTAATATTAGCTGAACCAAGCTCCATTTCTTCTATAATACTTTTAATATTTGTTTTTCCTTGATTCAGTTTATCATTATAAGAAGCAAATAAATCTTCTGTGTTTTTAATTAATTCACTAAGACCTATCCTTTCTTCTCCTACTGATTTTGATGAATTAATAGCGTTTAAATTCTTGCCAAATACATCATTGAGTTTTGTATAATAATTTGAATTTAAAGTAGTTAATGTATGTAATTCCTTCTCAAAAACGCTCAAAATGTCATTATTTACTTTTTTCTTTTGATTTAATGTATTCATGTAGACTGATAACTCTTCTGAATACACAATTAAAGAAATAAGTGGTTTATTATCCAATTTTAATTTTTCAAACTCACCCTTTAAAAACTCCCTTCTTTCATCAGATATTTCTTTACTTACTAATATTTTGTTTTGTTTCTCTTCAATGTTATTAACTAATTTCAAAATGGGCTCTTCTATCTGATCCATCAGTTTTTTATAAGTTTTATTCCATTCATTGACGTGTTCTTCCCATACATCAATAATTTCATTAGGATTTGGATTGTTAGATTGCAATTCTACTAAAGCATTTAACTCCGTATCTAATTTTGCGAAGTTATTGACTATATTATTCCAGTCAGCCTTATCTTCTTTAGGAATTTCCGGCTCTTCCTCACTTGCGGCTGAAAACTGATCAATAGCCTTACCCAACTCTGCCATATGTTCACTCAGTTTTGCTAAATCAATTGTAATAACTTCATTCACATTAGGAGCTGTTGGAATATCAATGATATCTCTTTTTAAACCTTTTAAATTACGTATAGCTTTGTCTAGTTTAGTATTTGGTTCGTTTAAAAATTTATCTTTATACGTATTTATTTTTAATAAAAGTAATTCATATTTTTTTGCTTGTATTTCATTCCACTTATCCACATAGTTTCTACCGTGTACTACATTATTCTTTAAATGTTCAAAATTACCCAATAATTGATTTCTATTTTCTTTAAATAGCACCGATTGCTGCTTAAACTGTTCTTCAATTGAAGTTATACTTTCTTCAAGAGCCTGATGATATCTCGTCAATCCTTCATGAAATGCCTCTTGGTTTTCATCTAGATATATTTCTAATAAACGCTGTTGTTTCTTTTGCGTTTCTTTATATTCATTTAATGCTTTGGCAAAGGACTTCATTTTGTTTTCGACTTTTTCAGCAGTATGAACATTGCTTGATGATATCTCATCAACTTGACTCGTATCCTTTAATATGTTTTTCAAGTTAGATTTATGTACATCTATTTCATACGCTAATGTTTTTGACGAAGGTGTATAGAAGGAATACATTGCATCTTGAAAAGCAATTTCTTTTTCAACAATTAAATCAAACTGATCCCGAATATGATTGACCTGCTGAGAAACATAATTCCAATATAACGATATCATTTCTTGATTAATTATATTTTTAGCATTCGCCATTTGCCTATGGATTCGTTGTCGTTCCTTCGCTTCCAAATTAGGCTGAATTACATAATGAAGTGATGCCTTTGTCGGCTGATTCTCTTTAAAGGTCATTATATTTTTGGAGTAATTGGAAGGGATATACATAATCGCATCGTAATTTTTATTAGCAAGCCCCTGCTCTGCTGTACTTCGATTAACTACGGTCCATGAGTAATCCTCCTGATCTTTTAATAGGATAGGTATTTCATGCCCAAGATTAATCGACTGTAATTCACTTTCATATCCAGTATCTTCATTAACAATTGCCACACTTCGAATACTTGACTCTTCTTCCAGAATAATTCTAGGTTGACTATCCACATAACGAAATAATAGAAGTGGTAATAGTAATATAATTAGTACCTTCATGCTTAACCCTATGGATGCTTTCATTCCCTTGTCCATTTAATAGGTCACCCCTTCAAGGTCATAGCGTGGAATCTGAATTTTTATTGGGTTACCGTTTTTTACATAATAGCCAAAACCTGCTTTAATTTCTTGTTCATTACGTGTATATGGTAATGAAAGCAAGTTTTGCTCAGATTTTTTCATGAGTAAGATTGCTTGTTTCACTTGTTTGACTTCATTTGTAAATGGATCAAACCCTTTGGAAAATTCATTCGCACCACCAGAGACGATAACACTAAACCCAAGATGACTATTATGCTTCATAAAATTTGCTAATTTTGTTTGGAGCATAGTATCCAATTTCTGCTGAAAATTACTCATTCCGTCAATCATAAGTATATATGGAGAAAATAAGATTTTTGCTGTTTTTCTTTCCATCAAAGCTTCCCTATATGTTTGCTCTCGACGTTCAAACTCTCGTTCAATTTCTTTCAACCATGTTATTAATTCTTCCTTCGTTTCCATATAATTAACGGAATCTTCCTCTACATAGTTTGCTAATGAATGATTAATAGAATCAAATAATCCAATTATAGCTTTCTCCTTCATTCGATGGATAATAACTTTGCACACATTTGATTTACCTTTTTGTGTATCGCCAAGAATCAGGCAATGTCGATTTGTTTGCCAGTCCAGATACACAGGTTTTACATTTGCTTCATCCAAGCCAATTGCCGGGGTTTGTCCAGACAATTGAACATCTGAACGATTAAGAAATGATTGATATGATAACTTATGTGGTAACATCGGAATCGACTTTGGCTTCGGAGCATCTACATAGGTTTTATTTAGTAGTTGAATTATTCCTTTAATGCCTGTTAATACCTCAACATCACTTTCGCCACTTGAAGGCAGATAAATTTGCGCAAGAAATGGCTCTTCATTCTTAATATAAACTCTTCCAGGAATTGCCTCTGTTTCATATGCGGTCTTTCCAAGGATCGCATATTTATCCGACGTATCCATCAAGTAATGCACAATTTTTGTTTTCAGATTACTCATCAACGCATGCTTTACCGCGTTGGTTCGTGAAGCAGTCAGAATTGTATAAATACCAAGCGATTGACCATCTCTAGCAATTTGGATAAAGCGATTGTCTATTTCCTGCAATTCTTCTTTTACTAAATCATAGTTATCAATCACGATAAAGATAATTGGTAACTCCTCTTCTACTAAAGCATTATACATTTTAATATTACTAACTTCCTGATCCCTAAATAACTGCTTTCGCTCTTCCATCTGTGCTGACATAAAAGTGAAGAACTTCTCAATCTTTCTATGGTCATCTGACCGAAAATAATCTCCAGTTTGTGGCAGTTGTTGTAGTGGTAGAAGTGCTCCATTTCCAAAATCAAAAATATAATAGTTCATCTTTTCAGGGCTATTCTTCATTGAGAAACGAAGTAAAAATGTAAGTATTGTCGTTGATTTCCCATAGCCTGAAGAGCCGAAAATACCAATGTTTCCATCGTCCATGACACGATAAAGATAACTAGTCTGTCTTTGTTGATCAGGTTCATCTACCAAACCTATCTCGTACGCATTATCTGCTACAATGTTGTCCTCTGTTTTTGTAATTCTCTGTGGGAGAGGAGGTAGCCAAGGACTTTGTAATTTGCGGATTTGCAATTCCTCTTGCACCTTGGAGATTTCCTCTACCACTGCATCTATTTCCGTTTTCTTATGCCTTGCTCCACTTTCTTCTGTTGAAACCTCTGATAAAGGAATAAGACCTAAGTCTGTAACCAACGCAACTTCATCCTCCGTACCAAACGCATCCTTTGTATATGGTCCCCCACTCCACGCGGATTGAAAAAGTTCATATACCTCATTATTTCCCACTTGTAAATATCCTCGTCCAGTGGTTGTGATTTTTGACGCATCACCATTCTTCAGAACCTCTTTGCTATCACTTTCCTCTTGAACTTTTAAAGCAATCTTGAACCGTGCATTGCTCCAAATTTGGTCATCAATAATACCACCAGGTTTTTGCGTAGCAAGAATTAAGTGTACTCCCAAACTTCTTCCAATTCGTGCAGCACTAACTAATTCTCTAATAAATTCCGGTTCTTCTCTCTTTAGCTCTGCAAATTCATCAGAGATTAAAAAGAGATGCGGCATTGGTTCCACGGCATCCCCTCGCTTATATAGAAGCATATAATCATGAATATGATTTACTTCATGGAGATCAAATAAACGCTGCCGTCTTCTCAATTCACTTTTAATTGAAGCAAGTGCTCGTTTACTAAAATTATTACTCCCTTCAATGTTTGTGATTGTACCTAATAAATGCGGAATGTGTTTAAATGGCTGAGCCATCCCACCACCCTTATAATCTATTAATAGAAAAGCTACCTCGTAAGGATGAAAATGAACAGCTAAAGATAAAATATAGGTTTGTAGAAATTCACTTTTTCCTGAGCCCGTTGTACCAGCTAACAAACCATGTGGTCCATGTGCTTTTTCATGTAGGTTTAATAATACGTGATCATCTTTTCCTTTAAGACCAACTGGTACAGCAAGTGATTTGGCGGACTGATTCTCTCGCCACTTATTGGCAATGTCTAAACAACGAATATCTGCTGATTGAAATAATTGTAAGAAGGTTACTTTCTCTGGAATTGAATTGTTCATCCCTAATTGATGATCCAAAGATCTCAGCGTTCGCGCAAAGGTTTCATTATCCTGTTTTTGATGCCCGTCAAGTTTAAATGGTATATGTACGGCTTTTTGATGTTGAATCAAGATATCTCCTTGCTGATCATCAATGTATCTTACCAAGGTGTGTATATGCTCCGATAAGCTTTCTTTCGTATCTGCTGCAAAAATAGTTGAGATGCCAATTGAAGCGTGTTCACCTTCTAAATATTCTAATATAGCATGTTCAGAAATTAACTGACGGTTCGTAATGATAAACACAAAATGCGGAGAAAAGGTTATTTTACCCTTTTCTTCGTCTAAATCTCGTTCCTTTAACATTTCATAAATGGAAGAAAGTAGTTGATCACGTGTCTGTTCATTATAAATGAATCCTTTAGCGTATGTATGTGGTAACTGAAAATGTGGCAACCATTTCATCCACTCCCATTGCTTATACTCTTCCTCATGAAATATAGTTACAAATCGAATATCATGATAGCTTTGGGAAAAACTTAATTGACCAACAATTTGCTGAATTTCCTTCTTTACGATTGAATCTTTACCAACCATTCCCATTGAACCTTGGGATAGATCAATAACTAATGGTACATTATTGACATACTTATAATGGGCAACAAGCTCCTGTGATTTTTCCAATAAATCATCCATTTCTTGGTTGGACATATCACTTCGTTGGACAGAAACATCGTAGGTAGATGGCACTCTTGCTCTACCAATACGAAACCGCAAAAAGTCATTACTTACTAATGTTCGTTCCCAGATACGATCACTAATTTCTTTTGTCAAATACTTCATGCGTTCAAATGAAGGGAAATGATAATAAAGTACCTCACGCTGTTTATTCGATAACTGGTAAAGTTCTTCACGCTTATTTTTTAAATAGCGTGTATATAACCTTTTTCGCTTTTCCTGCTTCTTAAGCTGATTTTTCTTTTCTTTAAAATATTGTACAGTAGAAGTTATTAGCGATGTACCAAACATTGCTAGAGAAATCAAAATAAAAATACCTCGTGGACGTAACAAGGCTACAACCCCCATAACAATAAGCATCATGAGCGGAGGTAAAATAATTAGCCAGATTCCTCGTCTTTCATCATCAATTTCCTCAGAAGGAAACGAAAAAGCAACTTTATCATCGGGCATTTCATAAATCATACGAGGTGTTCTACGAAACGATGGATACTTTTCCTTCATAACCGATGTTGGCTCTTTCATTTCTGTTAATTCTATAGAAAATTGATTATGCGCGTAAACGGTTAAGATATCGTTTTTCTTAATAGAAAAGAATATATATTGATGTAACAATTTATCGCCATACTGTATGGGTGTTACTCCTTTGACAATTTCACCATTTCGAAAAACAGAATCGTTAGTAGGTTGTAATATCCACGAACCATCATGCCTTACTAAGGAAAAATCACGTATGATCAGCTCCGAATGGTTGCCAATGTAATAGTCTTTTTCTTGATACTCCTGGTATCGATAAACAAGCTTTATCATTTGATTGTTTATGTTTAATTCATGCGGCTTGTCGGGTTCAATTTCACCTTTAAAATGCCCGCCATGAAATACTTCCAACTTTTGAACGCCCGTTTTACGAATTAAGATCTTTGATGAGTCTAAGGAGATGGATTGAATCGTAATTGTGTCGCTTAAACTATTCCCTATTAAAATATCTTGTAATCCGCTAAGTGATTGGTATTGATAGGACCCATTATAAAATAACCACAGATGCTCCATAAGATCACCTCCTGTTGTAAACTGTGTTTAATCGCCATTGTTTGATTTCGCTTCTTCATCAATTGGTGGTTCGTCTTGCCCTGAGCTACCCTCCTGGACTTGATCCATTGTTTCTTGATAGTCATCTATTTCTCGTTCAATTTTATTTAGTCTTTCCTCTCTTTCATCTCCACTAAGCTCTTGATCTATTTTTAATGCTTCACGTTGTTTTAATAGACCATACACGATTAAATCTCGGTCCTCCAATAACCTAGCGGTGTCAATTGCTTCTTGATAGTTACCACGTCCAATATTAATCCAATAAGAGAAATATCGCTCATCAGACTGTAAAGTAATGGTATTTTGAACATTTTGTTTTTGATTTTCTGTTAATGATTCATTGACAATGTAAGAGGAAGCAAGCTGATATTTCACTCCATAAGGCATAGATGCTTCATCATAGTTTTCAAGCGTTGTTACCACAGAACTATACTGTTCTTCCATAAATGACCGGTTACTATCTATATAAGCGTTTGTCTGCGGGATTTTGAAAAACAGTGCAAATAAACTATAGAAAAGCGTTGGGATTAATAATAGAGATACAGCGATCAAAGTGTAGCGTTGTACTTTCCATTTTTTTGCTGGCACATGTAATACAGACTGCTCATCTTTCTCTTTATTTTGTAATTGATGAGTGATAATCGACTGTAACTGTTCAAAAGTTTCTGCATCCATAATTTGCTTTGCAATTGGCGACAGATCAAGTGTTTCATGGTGTTTTACATAGGAAGCGAAATCAATTTTATTATCTGCTATCTCCGCAATAACTGCCCTAACTTCTCTCCATAACCTTTCATCATTATCTTCATAAGGTGGTATGCTTTCACTTACACCATAATGTAAAAAATGGGGATTCAATCCATAGTCAAACAATATATTCTCAGGACAAACAATAATTTTTAATCGTTTTAAGGCATGTTTTTGTATATGTTGAACTAAGTTATATGCAAACTGCCACTGTGCCTGTTCACTCTTGGAGTATAGTTTATGAAAAGCATGATAAGATTTAGGTGGCGACAGATAGATTTTTAATTCGTCTTCCGTTCGAACTATTTCTTTACGGATCTCTTGATTAATGGACTTTAACCATTCAATTTCTAATTGATCGTTAAGTTTTACTTTTGCACGGTGAAAACTGATTTCTATTTTTCCATGTTCATACGAAATAGCTGCGTCTGTTTGTTTCTCTAAATATGTAAGCTCCTCAGACATTTCTTTGCTCCTTTAAACTATCAATTCCATCTAGTATCTTTATAGGATTTCGATACAGTCTCCTGTTGTAATGCCACATGCTTGTAAGGTTAACCCACCATTATAAACACGTTCCTTATTTTTTACGCGTATCCAATGTCCTTCTCTTGGTTTTCCTTCTATTTGTTTCGCCTGCCATGTGATATCAATCAGCTGTTTAATCATAAATTGATCAGATAATCGCAGTTCTATATTTTCTTGATGATAGCGTTCAATATTAACCGTGACATATATATACATGTTTTTCTCCCCTATTATTTTCTATTTCGTAAAAAATAGTGCCGGCAATTTACATACTGCGGCACTATGACAAACTTACTATTTCTGTTATTATCCGCATAAAAAAGAAACAAAATAACTACAACTTAGAGTCTTATTTACGCATTTGACTAGCAATAGTTGCATCCGTATCATGGAGTGTTTGTGCCGTTGAAGCTAATTGTCTCTGCACATCCTCTAACAATTCAACCATTTGCATGAATGAAGGACGTAATTCTTCATATTGTCCCGCAAACGCATCTTTTGCATTACCTTCCCAGATTTCCTCTAATTTTTCCATTAGCCCATCCAAATTACCCACAATATTTAGTACATTTCCGCTTTCCATACCATACTGTTGAGCAATAGTTGCTAATTCTTCAGGACTTATACGCATCATGCCAGACATACAAACTTCCTCCAACTTTAATATCTATCGTTCTTTAGTGCCATTATAAAAGAAAATATTGGTAGTAGCTACCACTTAAATAGAATCTTTTCAAAAATAAGTATTTATAACCATGAAATTGAATGCCTTTAAAGTCTCTTACCACTCATAAGTACTATAATACTAGATGTTGACATTACTAATTTCCTACAAAACTATAATAGTTAACCCAAAATTTGCTGGATCAATGATAGAACCTAATAATCCGAAATGATTCAACTGAAATCGTTCGAATTATTAGGTGAATAAAATACGTTTGTCTCATCCTTTCTCTTACTACCAGAAGAAAAATGGCAATACCGCCAACGTTGCAATGGCTCCAAGTGCGACACCAAATCCGAAACCATAACCCGGTCCATAAAATCCAATTCCAAATCCGCCTAAGCCTTGCTGACCAAGTGGTCGTAAATATACTCGATTGGAGCTAACACGGTCAATTATCCCTCGATGAACTCTCCCATTGTGTGTTTTAATTTCGACAGCTTTACCTTTATGTCGTTGACAAACGGAATAGTAATGTGATCCTGACATATCATTCACCCCCCATTTGTAGTACAGATACAACATTTTATGTATAAAATATTGCATTGTAAAAGACAGATGTATCAGGTGAATAGCGGAAATAAAGAGATTTTCCAGAGAAATAGCGCCCAAATTCTGATGATCTGGGTGATAACCTATATCAATTCTTATCTGTGCTCATACATTATTAATGTAAACGGACTGGAGGTGTTAGCAACATGGGTGAAGCATTAGGCGGATATGGCTACGGCAGTGGCTTTGCTTTAATTGTAGTCTTATTTATCCTGTTGATTATCGTAGGTGCAGCTTACGTTTGTTAATAGGCTATATAAATTAGTAGGAGGGGTTTAAATGGGATTCGGTTATGGATCTAGTTGTGGCTGCGGAGGCTATGGTTATGGAGCTCCAGCAGGTGGTGGATATGGTTACGGTGTTGGCGGATTTGCCTTGATTGTAGTCTTATTCATTCTTCTTATTATCGTTGGCGCAGCTTGGTTGTAATACCTTTCTTATAAAAAATTAGTTTTTTGGTGTTCTTCGTTATTTCAGTATAAAAGAACAACCTATACAATCAGGGCGCTATCATAGCGCCCTGACTTCCTTTTTCTATAAAAGAATATAAAGTTTAACTTATTTTACGTCATCTAACTTATTCTCAATGCTTGTCATTATTTTTGCTGCCTCTTCCCAATTTCCAGCCGATAATGCCGCTTGATAAGCATCAAACAACTCTACTATTTCTTGCAGTTTTTGTTCAGAAGAATCAGTAATCCCTTCACCTTCCTTGGATTTTTTATCATTTTGACCTTCTTCCACTACCCGATTTGGATCAATATATTGAAGTATCTTATCCAATGCTTTATCAAAGGTTGCTTCCATAACAATATGGTCATCATATGCCATTACAATTTGCTTCACTTCAGGTAAAGAAGTAGCATTTGAGGATTCAATATAAATTGGCTCTACATACAACATTGTATCTTCAATCGGAATTGCTAATAGGTTTCCTCGAATGACTTCTGATCCTCCCTGCGACCATAAATTCAATTTTTGGGAAATGGTGCTATCTTGATTAATTCTATTCTCGATTTGTTGTGGCCCATAGCTGTTTTTCTGCTTAGGGAAACGATACACAAGCATTTCTCCATAGTTTTCTCCATCGTTTCGTACACCCATCCATGCAATCATATTTTGCCGATTCTTTGGAGTATATGGCATCATAAGCATGAACTCTTCTTCTTCATACTCTGGCAATTTCATCGTGATATAATAGGGCTCTATTTCAATATCTTCATTGTAATATTTCTCCGTTGGAAATTGCCAATAATCCTCCCTGTTGTAAAATACTTCTAAATTAGTCATATGATATGTTCCATACATTTTTGCTTGAATGGTAAATAATCTTTCTGGATATCGAAAATGCGAACGAACGTCTTCTGGTATTTCCTCTGTAAATAGATCTGGAAACATCTTCGCATATGTTTGTAATAATGGATCTTCTTTATCAACCATATAAAAATTAACTTCTCCAGTATACGCGTCAATTACTACTTTTACTGCATTCCGAATATAATTTTCATTTCCTACATGTGGTTTGGCATACGGATAATTTTCCGCAGTTATATAAGCATCAATCATCCATGCAAGACTACCATTCTCTCTCACAAAAATATAGGGATCCTTGTCGTATTGAAAGAATGGAGCAATCCGTTCAACACGATCCATAATATTTCTCGTTTGTAAAATCTGACTTTCACTTGTTATCTGGTCAGAAACAAACATACGAAATGATCCTTCTTGTAACGAAAATAGAAGTCGATTGATTCCAGATAAAGAGATACCGCTATTGGCAGCAAATCGATTGGATACATTCTCATCGCCGGAAGGATAATCAAATTCATCCTTCTTACTATTCACGATGACATTATCGTAATCTTGTTCCCCAAAATAAATTTGCGGACGAGTAATATCTATATCTCCTTTTGGAGGGAGGTTTTTCACCATATACTCAGGCTGACCTTGTTCGGTAACTTGATTTACCTGACTCATAGCAACACCATAACCATGTGTATACCGGAGTTTTTGATTTACCCATGTTTTAGCCTGTGAAGGTAAGTCTACCGTACTCAATTCCCTCGCTCCGATAAACACTTGCTGGTACTCCCCGTTAATCTCATACCGATCAATGTCGATATTATTAAATTTATAGTAAGTCCTAAATGTTTGTAATTGATTATAAATATCTAGTAATGGTCTTGAATCATTGACTCTGACATTGTCTAGCGTTAACTTATTCCTATCAACCATTGCTTCAGTCAATGATTGATTAGCTGGATGCTCTCGCTCATCAATTCTTTCTAATTGATAGGCTGCTCTGGTATATTCCAAATTATGCTTTAGATATGGTGACTCCTTAGAGAATTCGTTTGGAGACACAATAAATTGTTGAACACCGACAGAAGCTAACTGCGCTACAATGACGAGCCCTAGATAACCAGCTATGGGGATTATCATCTGATAATATTTCCGACGATATAAAGCACTAACCATCCATACTGTTCCAATTACAGCAGTACCAGCTAAAATATAAGATGCCGGAATGTTTACGAGTTTATCGGTATAACTTAACCCATGTACAGCACTTTCTTGAAACAAATTAACTTGATTGGTTAACATGGATTCATAAGGCTGCAATAAATGGTGACTTGCCAAAAGAAGTCCGATCATACCTAATGTAATCCCCATATGAAGCTGTGCTGAACGGCTCATTTGATATAAATGAAAAAAGGAATAGAAACCAATCTCAATTACTAAATAGAAAATACTTAACCCTAGTAAAATGTATACAATCATTTTAATGAATGGCAAGACAAACATATAAAAGGAAATATCCATGTTAAAATACGGGTCATTTAATCCAAATGAGGATTGATTTACCATTTTCAGTAAAGGCTCCCACCCTATTCCTTGTACAATCATACTACCTACCGCACCGAATACAAGTGATATGGACGCCATTAATAATCTGCTCTGCTTCAGGTTTTCGATCATCGATGGTAGCTGATTATCGTGGAAATGACTAAGGTAGGAATTTCTTATCCATGAAATAGTAATATATGTAAGTATAAAGAAGAGGATAAATCCAAGAATACCGAGTATGACTTTACTGCCAATAATGGTTGTAAAAATACTACCAAATTGAAGTGAATCCATCCATATATAGTCAATAATCCATTGAAAGCTTATTAAACCAAGTGATAGGAGGATAATGATTATACCAAGAAATATCGCAAATCCAGTCCCAACACGTCTCCACTTTTTTGATTTTACTGTTTCCTTTTGTTCGTTATATTCCAAGCGCTAACCCCCTGAGAAAACTATTTCTTATATTGTAGCAAACTTCACAAGCACTATCTTCTTTTACGTGAATAATTGCTAAATGTTTCATTATTTTTATGCTAAAGCAAAAAAAGCACAAGTCCAAAAAGACTTCGTGCTATTTATCCCTAGCTACTTGTTGTTCAAGGCTGATAAACATGAGATTCCATCCATGTTTATACTGCTCTTTATATGATTTTTTCTCCTTCTCCATATCCTCAGCTTCCCGGCCTATCTCATGTGGAATATTTATAAATTGCGTGAATATCATTTCACAACCAGACTCAACTTCTTTCAGCTCTACCTTAATTTTATCCACTGATTCACTAAATTGCGGCATCTGAAATGTAAATACAATTTTTTTCGGCTCTTCAATCTCTAAGTACTTACCTATCGCTCGATAGTCCTTACCATCCCGGTGATCAACAATTTCCCATGTCCCACCGACAACTGAATGATTTGTACATACTTTATTTGACCCAGAAGTAGTAAACAGCCATCTTTTCATACAGTTTGGATCAAGCCAAGCATCGAATACCCTTTCTGGCCGTACAGAAAATTGACGCTTCATTTGTAATGTAACTTGTGATTCACTCGCCATTTCTCCCCTCCTAACACTCATCGTTATTTAGTTCTATTTCCAATTTATCAAATTGACTGTTCCACAGGTCCTCATAGAAACGCAGCCATTCTCTAGCTACAGAAAGTCCTTCTAACTGAATACTACAGCTATGAATACGGCCTTTGACATGACGATTTACTAACCCTGCCTTTTCCAATACCTTGATATGCTTGGAAATAGCTGCCAAAGAAATAGGAAAAGGTTTAGATAACTCCGATATGGTACAAGGATGGGCTGCTATTAAACGTATTATCTTCCGTCGAGTAGGATCAGCCAATGCGTGAAAAACATGATCTAATTTTGCTTCCTGCTGCTTAACGACCATCGTAATCCCTCATTCATTTACTATTTAAGTTTAGTTGCCAAGATACCCCAAATTTATCGTCTATCCAAGCAAACTTCTCACTAAACGGATAGCTGTCAAGTGGCATAAGCACTTGCCCTTCCTTAGAAAGTTCGTGAAAAGCATTCTCTATTTCTTGGTTTGACTCACACGCTACAAACAAAGAGATACCAGGTGTAAAAGACCATTCATGTTTAACAACACTATCACTACACATAAACGTTTGATCATTAATGATAAAAGTCGCTTGATGTACAGTTCCTTCTCTGCCAACTTCGCCCTTTCCATAGCGTATAATTTCCTTAATTTCTGATTGTCTAAATATAGACGTATAAATATTCATTGCCTCTTCTGCATTACCTGAAAATGTTAAAAAGGGGGTTACTTTTCCCATGTTTCCTTCATTCCTTTCTTTATTATTTAACCAATTAGTTAAATAATAAAGAATAGCCATCAAATAGTCAACCGAATGGTTAAACATTATTTTTTACACCTTAAATAGTGATTTTGATACCTTTTTTGAATTATAGTTCTATTAAAAACGATATCTAGCATAGAATCTAGAAAGAATAGGAAAGGCTGATTTCTATCATGAATCTAAAAAACACACTACTAACATCGGTTATTAGTACAGTCATATTACTTCTGCTTGTGGCTTTTATGACTCTACCAAAAATTCATGCTGATCTCTTTCATGTACCATTGATAAGTAAAATCACGGAGTCAACTATTTTTTCAGATGCCTTGCTTTTTATAATGAGTACGGAAATACCTCAATTGGATAATCATTTGGAGGAAAATGGTATGGAAACTCCAAAGTTTTCACGATTACTTTTTGAAGGAACATCAGGGATTACACCTAACAATTTTAACAGCCTGCTAAACCTAGAGTTGCCGGGATTAACTGCTTATTCCAATAATATTTATACGGCAGGAGCAGACAAAAATAGCACAAATATACCAATGGAATCTCCACCTCCTGATTTTGAAGATTTGCTAAAGGAAGATTCAAATAATAAAAAAACGGAGCAACCCAACGAGGAAAGTGATGATAAAGATAACGCGGAAATATTTATCTATCATAGTCATAGTTGGGAAGCTTTCCTACCTTTATTAGGAGATTCAAAGAAAAAACCTAGTGATGCATCAAGTACCGATAATAGTAAAAATATTGTAATGGTGGGCTCTTTATTAACAGAGCAATTAGAAAAACAGGGAATAACTACATTTCACGATACAACGAATGTAACAGCAGAATTACACAAAAAAGGGTGGGATTATTATGATTCGTATAAATATTCACGTCAAACCATCGAAGAAGTAATGGCATCCAACAATCATGTAAATTATCTAATCGATATTCATCGTGATGCACAACGAAAAGAAAAAACTACTATTAATGTTCATGGAAAAAATTACGCCAAACTCTATTTCATTGTAGGGGTAGAACACAATAAATACAAAGAAAACTTAAAATTTGTTGAAGCATTAAACGATCGTCTAAAAGAAAAATATCCAGGAATTAGTCGCGGTATCTATTTAAAAGATAAGTCAGAAGGAAATGGTATTTATAACCAAGATCTCTCTGCAAAATCTATTCTAATTGAGGTCGGCGGCGTCGATAATAACAAGGAAGAACTTAGCAATACAACAGAAGCATTAGCTAAAGTTATCAGTGATTATCATATGAATGCAGAAAAGGTAAATGCTGACGGTTAGTAGAAATGTATTTTCTATAAGGGGCTCTTCACGTTTCTCAGGCTATCGAAAATCTCGATAGCCTATTTTTGCAGGTTTTCCTACTTTTCTATCCCTTAGCATCTCGCTTAAAAGCAAAGGAAGATTTCTTCAATAGAAACAAGCGTTCCTCCATCTATTTTTATCAAGCGATATATCTAATAATTCCCGCTACATATTTTATAATTTAATAAAATTACGAAACTTTTCCTTATTTTACTACGTATTACTATTAAAGAAAAAGTTGCATAACAACTTTATGAAGGATGTGATTCGAATGTCCCTATTTGGTGCACCAATTGAGACAGTCTATTTATATGTACTTATCATAGCAGGACTCTTAACTGTTCTTTACATTTTTTTCGGAGACTTTCTCGAGGGGATTGGTGAAATTTTTCCATTCATAAATCCCGTGCTCATCTTAGCATTTATTACTTTTTTTTCAGCAGCAGGATATATCCTAGAGTCCACTACTACATTATCTAGTCTTTTTATTATAGGTTTATCTCTAGTTATAAGTCTTATTTTAGATACACTATTAAATATTTTTATTCTTATTCCCTTATCTACAGCTGAGGAATCGTTAAGTTACACAGAAGAATCGTTAATTGGAAGAGTTGGTAAAATCATTATTCCAATTCCTGATGAAGGATATGGGGAAGTTGTTATTGAAAGTAAAAGCGGAATGATATCAAAACCTGCAACACAATATACAACAAAAGGTATTCATGAAGGCACTCAAGTATTAGTACTTGAGGTGAAAAATGGTGTGCTCTATGTAGAACCTTATGAAGATGAATTGGAAGTCTATGAATCTGATTAACCCTACAAATCCAATTTGGAATTGTACGTTAATAATATACATGTTGGAGGAGGAAATTTATGTTTGAAGGATTTTGGATTGTTATCGGAGTTGCGGTTTTCTTATTATTAGCATTAATTGGAGTCTTTATCACAAAATACCGAACCGCTGGTCCAGACGAAGCATTAATCGTAACTGGGAGCTACCTAGGTGGGAAAAATGTTCATGTAGATGAATCAGGTAATAAGATTAAGATCATTCGAGGAGGGGGTGCCTTTGTACTACCTGTTTTCCAACAGGCGGAACCACTCAGCTTGCTTTCTAGTAAATTAGAAGTAACCACACCAGAAGTTTATACTGAACAGGGAGTTCCTGTTATGGCAGATGGGACAGCAATTATTAAAATCGGTGGATCGATTGGAGAAATTGCAACTGCCGCAGAACAGTTTTTAGGCAAATCAAAAGAAGACAGAGAAAATGAAGCACGAGAGGTCTTAGAAGGACACTTGCGCTCCATTCTCGGGTCAATGACTGTCGAAGAAATTTACAAAAACCGTGATAAATTCTCACAGGAAGTACAGCGTGTTGCATCTCAAGATTTAGCAAAAATGGGCTTAATCATTGTCTCATTTACTATAAAGGATGTTAAGGATAAAAATGGTTATCTTGAATCACTTGGTAAGCCCAGAATTGCGCAAGTAAAGAGAGATGCTGATATAGCTACAGCAGAAGCGGATAAGGAAACACGTATAAAACGCGCTGAAGCAGCGAAAGACGCGAAAAAGGCTGAATTAGAAAGATCTACAGAAATCGCCGAGGCAGAAAAAGTGAATCAATTGAAAACTGCTGATTATCGTAGAGAACAGGATATTGCAAAAGCCCGAGCTGACCAAGCCTATGATTTAGAAACAGCCCGAGCAAAGCAGGAAGTAACCGAACATGAAATGGAAATAAAAATCATTGAACGTCAAAAGCAAATTGAATTGGAAGAAAAAGAAATTCAAAGACGAGAAAGACAATATGATTCTGAGGTTAAGAAGAAAGCAGACGCAGATCGTTATGCGGTAGAGCAATCAGCTATCGCCGATAAGACAAAACAAATAGCTGAGGCAGAAGCAAATCAATACCGAATTGAAGCTGAAGCCAGAGCAGATGCAGAGCGTGTAAGGGTTGATGGTCTTGCCAAGGCTGAATCTCAACGAGCACAAGGAGAATCTGAAGCAGAGGTCATCCGACTTACTGGATTAGCAGAGGCTGAGGCAAAACGTGAAATTGCAGAGGCATTTGAACAATATGGTCAAGCAGCCATATTAGATATGATAATGAAAATGCTACCAGAATATGCAAAAGAAATTGCCGCTCCACTTTCAAATATTGATAAGCTTACGGTTGTAGATACTGGAAGCAGTGGAAGTGACGGTGGTGCTAATAAGGTATCTGGATATGCTACAAACTTAATGGCAAGCTTGCAGGAATCCCTCAAAGCTTCCTCAGGTATTGATGTAAAAGAGCTATTAGAAAATATAACCGGAAAAAACAATCTTTCAGATAATACTGACTTCGAACAAATAAGGTATAGAAAAAATGACACCGAACAACAATTAGCAGAGATAGATCACAATAAGTAATCATGTAGATATACTTAATGGATAGGAGCTTTCGCTGTTCAAAGATGGGACAAAATTAACATAATTAACCCAAGAGCCAAACGATAAGATACGGAAGTTAGAGAGAAAATCTAATTTATGGAAGCGATGTATCGTTGCTGAAGCCTTATCCGCAGAAAGCGTAGTATTTTGTTCGACTGATGAAAGAACCTGGTTTGTGTAAACAAAGGGGGCAGAACAAACCTTGATCAGTGGGGATTTTGTTTATTCCCCACTGATTGAAGTTTCACTTTATTGCTTGAACTGGCAGTCTTACTGCCAGTTATATACAAGATAAAACACATTTGTCTCAGCCCACTAATTTTAGTGTGTGTTTATTTCTCATCTTTTATCGTTTCGTGCCTTTACGATTAAGAAATGTGGTTGCTTCATTAATGTTTCATAACCTGTTGGATTCTGTTCTTTAAACTTTCGTGTTGGTTGGGGTTCAATTACTTGTTCAAGTGAGAAATAAGAAAGTGTATCGTTTAAAATAGATTGCATTGGCCTACTATATGAGTAAACATCGACGGATACCCCCGCTTTTTTCCATCTATCCTTCATTAGTTCTACTTTAAAATAATTAGTCATATGGTCTAATAAGAATTTCATCTGTGGGTGATGTACAGAAAATAATAGTAAGCCAGATGGTTTTAATATACGTTTAAATTCAACGAAGGTCTTGTGCCAATCTTTTAAGTAGTGAAGCGTTAAAGAACTAACAATGATATCATAGGAATTATCCGTAAATGGAAGTACTTCTTCTAAATCAACACAATATGCCTGTACTGTTTCTACCATTCTTCTCTTTGTAGCAGCTACCATTTTGGGGCTGAGATCAACTGCTGTTAGCCTCCCCCCTCTTTTCACCAATTGTTCTGTATACCAACCTGCTGCACAGCCTGCATCCAAAACTGATTTCCCTGTTAAATCCTCAGGTACTTGCTTCAGCATAGCTGGTCTTTCATATTGGCTATTGTATAAGCTTACTTTGTCAACCTCTTGTTCATACGCGTAGGATAATTGATCAAACGATTGTTTTATTTTGGATTTCATTAGCACTACCCCTTTCATAACAGCCCAATGTTATAGTTAACGCGAAAAATGGAAACTATCCTTGCTTGTTTATATGAACTAGTCTACGTCAATTTTTTGTATTTCTTGAAGCTCTTTCTCCCTAAAAACGAGCTTGTAGATTGCTGGCATTTCAAGCTTTTCCCAAAACGAAAAATCATAGCGACGATCAAAATAGTTCATGATGAGTACCATAATATTTCCATGTGTTCCAATTACAATATTCTCATTCTGATGAATTTCCAATAGTTCAAAAATGGACTTAACTCCTCTATGTTGTGCCTCATAATTGGACTCACCACCTGTGAAAGCAAAATCATAATTGCCCCAAACCTTGGTAATGGCTGTTTGAAAATCCTTTACCGGTTTATCTGACAAAATCCGCTCTTTAACATTTTCAATCAGACCTATCGTTTTGTCCAACTGTCTAGCCGTCCCTTCAATAGTTTGAATAGCTCGTCGATAAGGGCTCGAATAGACATGGTGAATGTTTTCTTTTGTGAGTTTATCTGTTACTTGACTAGCAGCAATTACACCTTGTGCTGATAAGGTTCTATTGTACTCATCAGGTGTATACGTTGAATGAGCATGCCTTACCAAATAAATTGTTGTTACCATCAACTATCCTCCTTCCCTCATTTAGATTTCCAATTGCCATTAGCTTCTATCGTATTATCTAACACAGTTTGAATACGCTTCTTCATTTGCAAAGGTAAATTTTCTTCGATTGCAGCTAATAGAATACTAGGATAACAGATACCATTACCCAGGAAATAATTTTCTAATTGTTTTACTTTTCGCTCTCTTCCCGGGATTAACTGGTAGAGGATAAACCAATCCTCTAATTTACAAAAAGGAACCTTTTTACCCTTGATTTGATGCTCAACAATAGAATTTTTGGTGAATGCATACGTATATACCCCATCTGAATGCCCGATCTTAAATTCACTCATTACATCTACTTCTAGCTGATCCACACAAAATTTAAAGAAATACGTAGTTAAAAAGGGATGTTTCTTTTGTACGTCCTTTTCTGTCCCAATACATCTCATAGCCCCCGTGAAAAGCTGTACCTCATTATCAGGAATGATTAAGTCTAAATCATGGACTTCATCTACAATGCCGTATTGATATAAAAGTTGGGAACCCCCAATCCCCCATGTCCCTTTTGTTGCATTTAAAGTGTCGGTTATGTACATTACTAATGAAGAAATCATTCTGCACGCCTCCTCTTCGACTTATTATACCGAATCCATAATACTCTGACAAAAGAAACTCAACGCGTAACGTTTTATTTACGCTAAATTGATAGTAGTCCTCGAATAAGTAGGTATCATCCTAGAGGTGTACACAAAATTAAGACATTGAAAAACCGTTATACGTCGTGTATGAGAAGGATCGAAAAAACAGGTCGATGAAACGGCGAGCGGCTTTCTAATGAAGGTAAGTAGATCTACAGAACACGGAAGATTGTCTTCCCCTATATAAGATGGCGTTAGATAAGGGGGATTCTTTTCCGTATAAAGACAGAGAATACTGGAGACTTCCGCATTCGTCCCACACACACAACAAAAGCGCAAGCACCCGATTAGAAACGTAGAGAGTTAACGGAGATAAAGGAATCACGGTGTGGTTGCGCGCGAACCGATGATGGCGTATCGTAGGGCAATTCGCGAGACTGCCTAGTTTCTAGACGCTGGAGCTTGACGCGGTTCAACACGCCCATAGTTATCCATAGTGCTCAAATTTTATAGTTTCCTAGACAACAAAAAAAGCTTGTAGAAAACATAAAGGTTCTCTACAAGCTGCAAGGAACGTTCCTCTATGAACATTCCTTTTTCCATTTCATAATATGTGAACAAATTCACCATGTAATTGTTACCCATTCTTTATTTAGCTACTTCTATTTGATATTCCTCGTGTTCGTGTAAACCTTCATCATTTTCAACATGGATGATAGCATGATAAGTACCCTGTTCCCCAAAAGAATGGTTTGCAGTATATTCACCAGCCTTTTTCTCTTCTGCATCTACCCATTCATGTTTTTCTTCGCCTTCTTTCCATACCTCATAGCGCACAGCTGCTTGTTCAAGTGCTTGTTCATCCATCTGTAGATGAACGGTCATTTCCACATCCTGATCTATTTTTACATTTTCTAGTTTATTAAAGTGCATGGAGAATCCTTCTGCATGTGTACCATGATCGTGCTCTCCTGAGTCATGTTCATGATTTTCAGCCTCCTGCTCCTCATGACTTTTGCCATCTCCAACTATTATTGCTTTTTTCGGCATGGTATGAAGCGCCCTTGCGGTAGTATGAGCATACATTTCATATTCTCCGTCGTGATCAAATGTTGTTTCTGCAGTGTATGTACCATCTTGATTGTTTGTAGATTCAACTTTAATACTGTCATCTTTTTTGTCTTTTTCCCAGATTTCGAAAACCACTTCTTCGGCATCTGTAACCTTTTCATCACCATAAGTCACTGTTGCTTTTAATTCCACCGGATCACCAGGATCAACTGTTTCAGGTACTTCAAAATCTACATTTAATGACTTAACCTCTTCATCTTCAGCCTTTTTTGTCGTATCATCTTTTTCATTCTCGCCACAAGCGGCAAGAACCATCATCAAAATCATTCCTAAAATCAGCAACAAATATTTCTTGTGCATCTGACATTCTCCTCTTTTAATGGACTCAAAGACTAGTGCTTCCCACCACAAGTTGTATTACCATTCATTTTTTCAAATAAAGCTTTTTTAGCTGCTTGGAAGGCATATACTTCCCCTCCAAAACCCTTGACAAATTTTTCGGCATGCTCTTTCCATTCAAAAGTTAAAACCTGCGGTTGACAGCATCCCATATGTAATGTTGTATCCATTACAAACCAAGCTGAGGGTGCACTTATAGTTGTCTGTCTAAAAAAGTCTGGGCAAATCGCTTGAATTACCTTATCTCCCAATTGTTGATGTCGCAATAATCCGCAGTGAGCACAGCAGGCCATTTCGATTTTATCATTAGATAAGATTAAACGATAAGCTAGCCTATCATTATTTTTCCGGCTACAAAATACACAAGCATCATGACTAGTGTTCGTTTCCTGATGCTCCGTATGTACTAAAGAAATTCCTCCAAATGTTTTCTTAACAATCCCCTGATCTAATAGTCCCTTCACATCACGATGTATTGTCATTTCTGAGACACCAAATGTTTTACTTAATTCAGCTATTTTTAGATTCTTTTTTTCATAGATAAGTTTTTTTATGCGATTTTGACGCTCCAACGGCAGCATTATTTACCCCCCCTTACATAACATCATTTAACATCTTATAACAAAATATATCATGTGTAATCGGAATCATCAATGTAATTTCTTTGAATTATTTGTGAATAATTTATGTACTTTATGAATAGAATTATCTATTAGTCAATTCACGAATTCATTGCAAACTTAACACATTCTACTATAGTTTTCCTTCCTTTATCTGTGAGTATTTGTTAATTTATAATAAATGCCTTACGAATCTAAAGGAGAGATAAAATGAGTATCGAGATGTTACTTGTTGGCCAGCAGTGGAATATACCATTATTATGCGCACTCATATTAATAGTCATTGGATATATTCTATTATTCATAAAGAAAAGGTTAACAATAAATACGAAGTCTCAGCCTATATTATTAATCTTCTCCCTATGCCTCTTCTATCTAACCATAGGTAGTCCATTATCAGCAATTAGCCATTTTAACTTTAGTTTTCATATGATTCAAATGAGTATCGTCTATTTTATTATCCCGCCGTTGTTTATACGAAGTAGTCCTAAACTACACGTCCGTACTAGGAATAGCTTTTTAGGTATCCAAATTCGACTAAACATGAAATTGCTAACGATATCAGCACTTCTCCTTTTTGCTATCTTATTTTTTCTGTATCACTTACCTGTTGTCATGCAGTTTATATTCAAATACCCTATGATTCGTATACCATATTTAGTTGCACTTTTCATTTTAGCTTTTTTCATGTGGTGGCCATTAGCTAGTACCAAAGCTAAGATTTACTTTGACCAAAAGCAAAAGCGGAAATTCGTATTATTAAGTGCTATGATCCTAATGCCTGCATGTATGATATTTATTATTAGTGCATTATTTAATGGGATGCATCATCCATTTCTAAATCATGTTATCACCCAACTATGTATTCCTCCAACAGTGGAGCAAACAAGTGTGGTACCTTTCTCTTTCGATACACGCATAGATCAAGGAATCGCAGGATTTTCGATGCTTGGAATTCACAAAATTGGGTTAAAGTTGTCCACTCATTTGAATAAGCACTGTAGTTAATCAAATCCCATCGCTTCATTGTTGCCCTACCATCTCTGCTTAAACCTATGGAACTGGTTTTCCTAACAATGTCGTTCTCTCTACAATTTCGAACAATGTTGACATTAGGTGTCATATTTAACCGTTACACTAACAGTATATCAATTTGAAAGGAGTAATAAGATGGGAAATTTGACAGGGAAAGTTGCCATTGTTGCTGGCGGAACAAGAGGAGCAGGACGTGGTATTGCTATCCAGTTAGGGGAAGCAGGAGCTACAGTTTATGTAACAGGAAGGACTACGAATAACCATACTTCACCTATGCAACGATCAGAAACTATCGAGCAAACAGCAGCGTTAGTTAGCCAAGCGGGTGGCTGCGGCATCGCTGTTAAAACTGATCATACAAAGGAAAAACAAGTCAAATCCTTATTTCAAAGAATTGAACATGAACAGGGTCAACTGGACATTCTTGTGAATGACATTTGGGGCGGAGATCCGTTAACAGAATGGGGGAAAACTATAGGAGATCATGATTTGTCCGATGGGTTACAGTTGCTGCAACAAGCAGTACAATCACATATTATTACTTCACATTATGCTATTCCACTATTAAAGAAAGCACCTCAAGGAATAATGATCGAAATCACTGATGGGACAGATTATTCCTATCGAGGGAACTTCTATTATAGTCTAGCTAAGATCTCAAACATTCATATGGCACAAGCGATGGCCACTGACTTAAAGGAAGATTCGATTATAGCACTGGCTGTTACTCCAGGGTTTCTGCGCTCCGAGGCAATGCTAGATTTATTTCAGGTTACGGAAGATAATTGGCAGGATGGTGTTAAAAGCGATAAACACTTTATAGCATCTGAAACACCTTTTTACATCGGTAAAGCGATTAGGCATTTAGCAACAGATCCTGATGTTGGTCGTTTTTCGGGTAAAACACTATCTACCTGGCAATTATCCGATATTTACAATTTTACGGACAGGGATGGCAGTAAACCACATTGGGGTAACTATCATCATAAGCATATAAAATGATAAGGGGAAACTTCAATCAATGGAAGTATTACTGCCAGTTATATGCGGATAAAAATGCCAAGCTAGTAGTTAACTACTGGTTTGGCATTTTAGCATGAATAAACTTTGCTAATATCCTCACAATATGATTATCATCATTAACACGGGTTGGGGGATTATAGATGGGTAATATTACAATTTCACAATTAATGGCTATTTTCTTGTTAAGCACAGGCTTAAGCAACCATGTTATTGTGATACCAATCTTAATTAACGCGACTGGCCGAGACGCTTGGATTAGTGTGCTAATTGGTTATAGCCTCCTTCTAGCCCTTTCCCCATTGTTCCTTTATGTTACAAAGCAGTTTCAAGATCAATCGCTATTTCAATGGTTATCTTCTACCTATTCTAAAACGCTAAGTTATGGTATTGCTGTTTTAATTGTTATATTTCTTCTAATTATGGGCTGGATAACCTTAAAGGAAACCGTTATGTGGACAGATGAAACGTATTTGTTTTTTACACCAATCCTTGTTATCACCTTGTTTACTTTAGGCGCATCGCTCTATATATCTTATTGTAAGCTAAACGTTATTGGTATCTGCGCAGGCGTTCTGCTACCTCTAGTAATTCTTTTCGGTATGTTCGTAGCAATTGGTACTATTCCCGATAAAAACTACCGACTTGTGGCACCAGTACTGGTTGAAAATGGATGGGGAGACGTCCTCCACGGTGCTTTGTTCGCATTTGGTTCCGTTATTGAATTATTTTTATTGTATTTACTTCAACATCAGGTTACAAAATCAATCCAATTCAAGCATTTAGTTTTTCTTATCTTATTTTTATCTATCTTAACTACCGGCCCCTTACTTGGGACAATAGCTACTTTTGGCGTTGAAGAGGCAGCAAAAATTCGTTATCCAGCCTTTTTTCAATGGAGAATTGTTGGTATTGGAAACTATTTTAACCATCTGGATTTTTTATCTATTTACCAATGGTTATCTGGCGCTTTTATCCGTTTAGCTATCATCTTATATCTCATTACCCAAGCCTTTAACATTACTAATAAAAAGAAACGGCTATTTATACAAGCTTTTATCTGCTTCATCTATTTACTGTTTATGTTAGCCCCTATTTCGGATGAGGCATTTTTGAAGTTTTTATCTAACTATTATTACTTGGGAAGCAGTATCTTTGGTGTTGTAATCACTTGCACGATCGCACTCCTGATTAAATTATCGAAGAATAGGATGTCTATACATGCGAAAAAATAAAAAGCAATCAAAAGAAAACTATATACGAGACTTATTTCGAGATTCTTCGGATGTCTCCATTGAAAACCATCTCTTATATAATCCAAAGCAAAAAGAACCGATGTTAGTGATTTACTGCAACGGTATGATTGAACATAGTTTATTAATAAACAGTATTTTACCTGAAATACAAGAAAATTATTATCATAATGGTCTAAAGGGTGTAGAACATATAAACTGCTCAAAAAAAATAAAGTGGTCTAAAGATGAGGTCAATATCGGTCAAACCCTTCCAGAAAAAATATTTAACGGCTATTCAGCATTCATAATATCAGACCATATTTATTTCTTTGATACTTCGAATCCACCAAAGCGTTCACCTGAAGAGTCGAATGCAGAAGTATCTTTACGTGGACCTAGAGATGCATTTATTGAGGACATAAGCTCTAACGTAGCACTAGTTCGCAAGCGCTTAAAGACCAACTCGCTTACTTCAAAATCATTTGTAATCGGAAAAAGAAGTAATACGAAGGTAGAATTAGTTTATTTTAGCGATATCCAAAATAAAGATATGATAAATGAAGTTACAAAAAGGCTCAATCATATAGATATTGATATCTTGTTAAGTGATAATCAGTTATTAGGTATTCTTGGTGAATCTCATTATTCCTTATTTCCCCTTATGCAATCAATATCTCGTCCAGATGGTGTTGTAAGTAGCTTAGCAATAGGTAGGTTCGCCATTTTTATTGATAATGTACCAAATGTAATTATTGCTCCTGGCAACTTAGGATTATTTTTAAATACTTCTGAGGATGAGCATACACCGTATTATTATGCTACGTTTGAATTGTTTCTTAGACTTGTTGGGTTTATGCTGTCTATCTTCTTACCAGCTTTTTGGGTATCGCTATCTGCTTATAATGTTGACCAGATACCATTTCCACTATTAGCTACAATTGCTGCTTCAAGATTAGGTATTCCATTCAATACGACAGTAGAGTTACTCTTAATGCTTGGATTATTTGAATTATTTAGAGAAGCAGGAGTAAGATTACCGAAACCAGTTGGTCAAACCGTAGCCGTAGTAGGTGGTCTCATCGTAGGAGATGCAGCCATTCGTGCCGGTTTAACCTCTCCAACGATGCTAGTTATTTCATCTATTACGGCAGTTGCTACGTTTACATTAGGAAATCAGGCACTCTTTGGCACTGTTTCCATAATTAGAATCGGATCGATTCTTCTATCATCCTTATTTGGTATGTTTGGATTTTTCATTAGTGTTTTCCTTACACTTGGCTACCTTGCAAAACTCGAATCATTTGGTGTTCCTTATTTAAGCCCAGTTTCTCCTTTCTCTAAAAAAGATTTTGTGAAAGCCGTCGTAAAAGACCCTGTTGTTAAACAAAATGAACGAGCATTAATTTTGGATACGAATGATGCAGACAGGCAGGCTGATAAATAATGAAGCGTATCAAAAAATTACTTTTAATTAGTTTCTTATTACTTGTTTTAAGTGGTTGTTGGGATGAAAAAGAAATTGGCGAGGTTAATTACGCAACCGCTATGGCAATTGACTATCAAGATGAAAACTATATTATTTATGTGCAAATTTTAGACTTTTCCAATGTAGCAAAGCAAGATGTTAATAAACCCGCTCAGCAAGTTCCTCTTTACATTGGTAGGGCTAAAGGGAAAACAGTTAATGATGCTGTTAATAATTTATATCATACGTCACAGCAAATGATTAATTGGGCACATGTTGGTGCTGTTATTTATACGCAATCTGTAATTGAGAAAGGAGTTACGCGTGCGGAGCAGTCATTACGAAAAAACGGGCAATTTCGTTACACTCCTTGGATGTTTGGAACAAAAGAATCGATTGACGATATCCTAAGTGCTACAGGATTTTTTCAACTACCACCTGTCTACACCATTTTATATAAGCCCACGGATACGTATACTATTAACTCCTACATTAGGCCGATCCGCATGCATAAATTTGTTTCCATCTACAAAGAGCCTGGAGGAACGGCATTATTACCTGCTCTTTCTATCGATGAAACAGATTGGAAGGAATCTGTCGTAGAACCTAAGCCTAAAAAGACATTAAAGGTGAATGGTGTATTTCCCATTCATAATGGGAAGGGCAAGGAATGGTTATCCCATGATGAACTACCAGGACTTCGCTGGACCAATAATGATACGAAAAATACAACAATAGATGTTGTAGAAGATGATCAAATTAAAGGAACAGTTCGAATTATGAAGCCCCATGTGGAATTTAGTGTAGAGAAAAAGGGAAGCGATTTTCAATTTTCCATCCATGTGAAAGCTGTAGGGTCACTTTCTGACATGGAGGAGCAACTTTCAGTCAAGAAAATTGAAAAATTAGTAAAGAAACAAATAAAAAAAGAAATAACCGAAACATACTTAAATGGTATTAATAAAGGAGTTGACGTATATAACATTAAGAATAAGCTATTCCATCAACGAGTTAAACCAAAAGATTTAGCCAAGTATCCATTAAAAGCTGAATCACTTCATAAGATTACGGTTGATTTCCATCTAGAGACAAAGGGAGTATATGAATAAGGTAAGCCAATGATAATGTATTGCTATTGCTATTTTAACGAAGTTAAAAAACTGTAATCTATTGGGAAGTGTTTATGTTGTATAATATTTTTTAATTGCTCTCCATAAGCACTCCCGCTTGTATATGCCTTTTCTTTGTATTTCTTTTCTACATTAGTGGTAAGCATTTACGTTATGTTCTCCAATTGTCTATCAATAGCACGAAGCATATATGCAGCAAATAACTGTAATGCAGAAACATCCCATGCATGTTTTTGCTTATTTAAAGAATAATCAGCTAAGGAATGAGCTACTACCATATGTAAATCCTCTCTTTCATCAGCTAGCTGTGCTAACATCCATTCACCTGCTTCTTGCTTAGACGATACAACACTTTCCCTCAAGTAATAAAGTACACGACATAAATTCAGACTATAATAAACAGGTGCGTTACGAATTTCAATATAGGCATCTTCGATATCCTTCATAATGGAAGAAAGGTATATTGTATGATCAATGGCAGGAAAAGCTAGCTGCTTAGCTTCACCAAATAATGTAACTCCTCGTTCAAGGGTTACGACAATGTGCGCTGCTAAATCATAGTCTTTACCATTAGCACATAGGTAGTTTTCATTCTGTAAATAATAATGTTTATGGTCCATGGAATAATGTAATTCAAAAGGAGTTGGATATAAAAAAGGGTATAAGGTGGATTGCAACATCATACTCATTTCTATACGTACAGCAAACCTATCTTCTAAGTCGATCAATTGTTTAATTATATGCTTCTTTTCATCCAACGATAGTTGTTTTCCCACAAGAACTAATAGATCTATATCGCTATGAAGCGGATTATAACACCCCATAGCTAACGAACCATGTAAATAAATACCATCTAGTTTTTCCCCTAAACATGTTTGGAAAGCATGAACAATGTTTTGCAACGTTTCATCCATATTCATAAAGATCTCCCCCTAACTGCCATCCATTCCGTTACAATAGAAGTAGTTAAAGCTTAGCATGCAGAGCATGTTAGGTAAATAGGAAAGGAGAAAGCGACTATGTTTTATCATCAGCTGAGCCCTGAAGCAGGTTTACAATTGTTAGAACACCGTCATGCAAACCAATTATTTTATTTAACCGATCAATCAAGAAATCATCTTCGAAAATGGCTACCATGGATTGATCAAACACAGACTGTCGAACATTCCTTAGCCTTCATTGACAGTGCACTGAAACAGTTCAGCAATAATACGGGGTTACACTTAGGAATATGGTATAAGGGAGAATTAGCTGGAGTGATTGGCCTTCATCATATTGATTGGGGAAATCGCTCTACATCAATTGGTTACTGGCTAGGGGAAAAGTTTCAAGGAAAAGGATTAATTACAAGTGCATGCAAAGCTATAATCAACTATTGCTTCTTAGAGTTACAATTAAATAGAATCGAAGTTCGGGTAGCAACGAAGAATATTAGAAGTGCCGCTATTCCGCAGCGACTTGGTTTTCATAGAGAAGGACAATTAAGAAAAGCAGAGTGGCTGTATGATACATATGTGGATCATTATGTATATAGTTTGATTAAAGATGATCTCTCGTCTCATTAACTATATAACCTTTTGTCCGTAAGCCGGCTGTTCTTTATAATTAATTGTGTTATTAGGCAGAAGGAAACGATACATTTCCTTCTACGGAGTATAAGCATGCATATTGGATAATTCTAAAAGAATCGGTGAGAACGTTCATCGATTCTTTTATGAGTATATATTATTTATTTTACTGCCTTCCAGATCGTCCAATAATCTACTTCCGTAATTTCTCCTGCTGTTTTTAAAGTTGTATTTAAATAGGATATAAATTTTTCAATTTCTTGATCAGACAGTTGATAAAGAATACTTTTCCCATTTCTTCTTCTAATATCCGTAAATAAAAGTTCTTTAGAAGGGTATATTTTTCTAGTTTCCTTCAATTGTAGCTCTTCGATATCTTTAAATCCCGCATCTTTTAATGAATTTATAATCACATCACTCGAGAATCGTCTTTTTTCTTCATAATTAATTAACCGGGGAAATAGCGAATATAACCACCCTCTAATATGTTTAGTATCGCCATCTCTCAAGCAATCGCTTATCGTCCTATCTTGAATAAGGTACACTCCATCTTTTTGTAAAATTCGATATGCCTCACGAAAGCAAGCCGGTAAATCCTTCAAATGATGAATGAGCGCTCTTTGTAGAACGAGGTCAACGCTACTTTCTTGTAAACCTGTACTATACGCATTACCTTTTTTAAATGATAGTTGTGAATAATTCTGACAATTCTGCTTGGCAGCTGTTAACATTACATCTGAAAAATCAATACCAATAACGGTGGGTATGCCCATTTCTGCCAACGCTTTGGCATAAATTCCGCCACCACAACCAATATCAGCAGCACGAATACGTGAAGCAGGTTGATTCATTAAAGTTGTTACAATATTTATCCATGAAGAATCTGCTTCTCTCGTTGCATACATCTCTTTGTGCTCTAACTCATGAAAATTCATAGTAAACAGCTCCTTATCATCTGCATGTTAATTCAATTGTAGCGTAATAGTCACGATAAATATAATCGTATATTTCTATTTAAATATATAAGAGATAACAATCACCATGCATGTAAATGTGTATATAGAGAGTGTGAAACTTCAATCCGTGGAAGGGCGTTTATCCCCCACGGATTGGTAGTACCACAAGGGTATGACCTAAAGTCCTTTAAACCAATCGGACATTTACTGGCAGTTGATCCACACTTACCCATATTGCATTCACTATTGCTTGATGTGAGGATTTTACTGCCAGTTATATGCGGGATAAAATGAAAATGACGAATTAGGAAGAACGCCCAACCTTTACACCATTACTTTACATCTACTGTATTATCACCCAAATTTTGCGAAGGGGGTTCTTATTTGAAGCTAACAAAATTTGTTGATAAATTGCCTATTATGAAATCAATAAAAGGATTATTCTTATTTAGAAATAAGGATGGAAGAATTCAGACAAAAACTACATCGTGATTTAAGACCGACAACATTATGGGGATATAACAGACAATTTCCTGGACCTACGATTGATACTGATCAAGGTAATCAAATGCATATTAAGTGGATAAACAACCTTCCTGATAAACATTTACTGCCAGTTGATAAATCCATTCATCATTTAGCTCATCAACCAGAAGTTCGAACAGTAACTCATTTACACGGTAGTGTAACTACCCCAGAAAGTGATGGTTACCCTGAAGCTTGGTTTACAAAGGATTTTAAGAAAGTAGGGCCTGCATTCCAACAGCAAGTGTATCATTATCCAAACAAACAGCGTGCTACAACACTTTGGTATCATGACCATGCTATGGGGATTACGAGATTAAATGTGTATGCAGGACTTGCCGGAATGTACATTATTCGAGGTACTCAGGAGAGAGAAATGAATATTCCAAACGATCCTTATGAAATTCCACTCATTATCATGGATCGTACCACTAATGAAGATGGATCTCTTTACTATCCAGCACAGCCTAATAATCCCACTACGAACACACCAAATCCATCTATTTCACCTGCATTTATTGGTGATAAAATACTCGTTAATGGTAAAATATGGCCGTATTTTGAAGTAGAACCAAGGAAATATCGTTTTCGGATTCTTAACGCGTCGAATACAAGGGGATATCAATTATACCTTAGTTCTGGTGCCCCCCTATATCAAATTGGTTCAGACGGAGGTTTTCTCCCCAATACGGTTAAGGCAAATACGATAAATATCGAGCCAGCTGAACGTGTTGATGTAATTGTTGATTTCAGCAAGTATAAAGAGAACTCTATTATTTTGAAAAATGACCTTGGACCCAATGCTGATCCAGATGATGAAACAAACGAGATCATGCAATTTAGAGTGCAACTACCACTAAAACAACGAGACCATACTATTTATTCCAACCTACTTATCAACCATACCCTCTCTCAAACAAAATAAAATTAAAGCGGTTCGTAATCTAAAACTCATAGGATTAAATGATGACTATGGGCGACCACTGCTACTATTAGATAATAAAAAGTGGGGAGATCCAATTACTGAGACACCAGAATTAGGCTCAACAGAAATCTGGTCAATCATAAATGTTACCGGTTTCAGCCACCCTATCCATATACACCTTGTTCAATTTCAATTATTAGATAGGAGAGCCTTTGATTTGGCGCAATATAATAAGGATGGAAGGATTATCTACACGGACTTACCTGCTCCTCCTCAGCCAAATGAAAAAGGATGGAAAGATACAATTTCAGCTCCATCAGCACAGATTACAAGAGTAATAAGTAAATTCGCACCTTATACTGGAAAATACGTTTGGCATTGCCATATTTTAGAGCATGAGGACTATGATATGATGCGGCCATTTAAAGTAATAGATCCTAACAACCAATAGGACGCTTAGAAAACCAGCATATTAATCTATGAAAAAACAAACAGGTTGAAAATAGTTCGTGCTACGAAGCTGCTGGGAAAATATTCTTTGCTATCCATGGTAGATAGTGAGCCTTCTTGCGCTAACGTACGAAGAAGGCTCACGAATTCTTTCTACGTTGGAATACCCGTGAATATCTTGAAATTGTCTTACTGCCTGTTAACGTGAGGTAAGCATAGATAATTTAAAACGCCAGTTCCACTTTCTTTCCCTTTTCTATTGCTTGTTGTTTATTGTCTTCATACACATCACTTGTCGTTATTGAAATGGAGTTTAACTGTTCTGGATCTGATTTCTCAAGAATATATGCAAGTTCACCTGTTTTCACCTGTCCAGGTGATAGCTTTCCATGAAGTTCTTGTAGATAAAAATCATCTTCAAAACCCTTTAGTTCCCCTTCACTCGTCTCCAATACCGATACAGGTGCAACATTAATCGTTTGTTCACTTTTGTTCTGAATCTTTACTTGTAGCTTCAAGTAATTAAATCTATCTTCATGATGAGTGAATTGATGGAAGTAATCTATCAAATGAAGAGCAGGTCTATATTCCATCACCTTCAAATTCTTATATGTGAGCTCAATTGGTCCAATTTCTAGTCTTTTACTATCGTCTGTGCTTGCTACTAAAGTAACCTTGCCATCTTCATCTTCATATGTATCACCAATTTCTTTCAATGACCTCGTATCAGGTGCCTGTGGATTATTTATATATTGATCAACTTCTTTCTCTTCCTCTTTTATTGCTTGCATCCCTTTTCCTTTTTGTTCAGAATTTACAGCACCATTTTCTGCTTCCGCGTTTTCATCATGCCTAGCACAACCAAATACAACTAGAATAGCTATCAGCATAAGTAACCATTTAATCATTAATCTAAGCCCCTCCTGCCTCCATTTATGTAAATGATCCCGCTGCTTAAGTAACGGGATCATGGTATACATAGTTATTTAGGTTATGGCTTGGCGCTTCGAATATTTTTTAATATATCCATCACCTTGCGCCCAACCTCATGGTTATCATTTAAGCCAATAAACTGATCTGCCTGTGGACCATAAGCATATACATTTACATCTACACCATCATGTCCGCCAGTTGTCCATCCAGTACCAGAACGCACATCAAAAATTCGTTCAATCGCATTATCAATTTCTGTTGTATCGTCAGTTTCAACCGCTTTTTTTACAGATTCTATTTCTTCCGCTGTTAGATCCAAGTCAATATATTGATCCAAAACCTCTTTAACATCCTTGCCGTCACTAATCTCAGCTGCCATAAAATCAGGAGTACGTTTAGCTGCTCTCAAGGGTGTTGGATCCCATTTATATTCTCCATCGACCCCCATCACTAAACCACCAGTAGAATGGTCAGCAGTAGTGATTACTAACGTCTGCTTGTCTTTTTCTGCAAAATCAATCGCTCTTTCATAAGCTTTCTCAAAGTCTTTCATTTCACTCATCGCACCAACGATATCATTATCATGACCCGCCCAATCTATTTGACTGCCTTCTACCATTAAAAAGAAACCATCTTTGTTTGTGCTCAAGCGATCTATTGCTGTATCCGTCATTTCTTCTAGAGATGGCTGCTCTTGTGGTCGATCAATTGCTTTATCTAGCCCAACCGGAGCAAACAAACCTAAGATTTGCTTATTCGTATCAGCTACTAATTCTTCTCTTGTATTTACATAGCTATATCCGGCATCTTGAAATTCTTCTGCTAGATTGCGATCCTTTCTTTCAAAATAGGAGATACCCCCTCCTAAAATAACATCCACTTTATGCTTACCATCTACTTTTTCATCTATATAATCATCAGCAATATCATTATAATTATGACGTGACTTATCATGAGCTCCAAAAGAGGCTGGAGTAGCATGATTTACTTGTGATGTAGAAACAAGTCCTGTTCTTTTTCCTCTATCTTTTGCTTCTTCTAATACTGTCTTTACTTCATTCTTTTTCATATTAACGGCAATTGCACCATTATATGTTTTAATCCCAGAGGATAACGAAGTTGCAGCTGCCGCTGAATCTGTAATACTCTCTTCTGAATCCCAAGAATAGGTTTGCTGCATTCCCACTAAATGCTGATCAAAAGCAGTTTCCTCCAGATAAGGCGATGGATTATTCTTAAATGACCGATATGCTGTATTGTATGTTGGCCCCATGCCGTCTCCTATCATAAAGATGACATTTTTGACTTTTGCTTGACTAGGATAATGCCTCTTCGCTTCCACCTCTTGACCTGCAGCTATAAAACTACCAAGTACTAAAGAAGTGATAACTGTTAAGGTTAGTAATCTTTTCCCACACCTTTTGTTGATCAAAACAATTCCTCCTCATTTGTATTTGGACTCCATTACAGATTTTACAGAGAAACTATTAATCTATGGTTAAGAGTATATAAGAATAGAGTAAAAATAAAAGGGAAAAAATTCCTGGTCAAAAAGCCACATCACTTTAAGTTTTCTTCTAAGTTCTCTTCAGAAAACAACAAACTGCCGCTTGTAGTGATATCCTATCAAGCGACAGTTTTTAACTTTTACACCATTCATTTAGCAAAAGGAATCCTTTGATTTTGGGACTGATAATCCAAATAATGGTCGAAGGTATAGGGCTAAAAATGTACCAGCTAATGCTAAGATCCCCCAGACATAACCGTGTAGGCTAAAAGAAGCTATCCCTCCAAAATAAGCGCCAATATTACAGCCAAATGCAAGGCGAGCTCCATAGCCCATTAATAGCCCTCCAAGCATAGAAGCTACTACGTTTTTGAAGTTTAATTTTGTAAATTTAAGTAACCCACCAGCTGCTGAGGCAAGAAACGCACCAAGAATAACACCTAAATTTAGTACAGTGGTAGAGTCTGTGAATATAGACGATTCTAGTACCTGAGCATTTGCTCCCTGCCAATAGCCCCAACTAGCAACGTCGACACCAAAGAATTGTGCTACCTTAGAACCCCATAGCGCAAATGCTGATGTAATTCCCCATGGAGCTCCACGCGTAAGTAGTGTAAGAGCATTTAATATAGCTAATATGCTAGCTGCTACAAATAATGGCCAAGAACCTCGTAAGATACGTTTCCAACCGTTTGTTGAAGGAACAGGTGCCATCTTAGGTGCTTTTCTTTTTCTTTCCACTTTAAACGTAATCCAAGCGATTAATCCAAATAATGCAATGGATACAATCCAAGCACCACCATACCCAAGTCCTGTTGAGGTTGCTAATGAAATAGGTTCAAAAGCTGGTAATTCTTCTGTCCAAAACAGGAGATGCTTCGCTCCAATGGTGGAACCGATAATAAAGAAAAGTAAGGTTACAAACATGACGGATCGTCCCCCACCAACAGCATATAATGTTCCTGAAGCACAACCACCACCAAGTTGCATCCCTATTCCAAACATGAAGGCGCCTACTAATAGACTTATACCTACTGGTGATACGTAGCCAGCGACTTCTCCACCAAAGAAGGAATGACCAAACGCTAAAATAGGTGCAAATAATGTCACTGCAATTGCTAGCATGAGCATATGTGAACGTAGTGCTTGCCCATTACCTACTGACATAAATCTTCTAAAAGCGGAAGTAAAGCCAAAACGCGCATGGAATAACGTATAACCAAGCAATAGCCCGATTATTAACAGTAACGGCTGAGTAATAGGTTGCTTAGCGAATAAGTAGATTAGCAGAATCGCTCCTACCAGTATCCCCCCAATAATTAAAGAAATTTGTGGTTTATTTAACTTCGTTGTATTTTTAGGAATTGGATCTTTTACTTCTCTGATTGGTTGAATCTTTGTCGACATCCAAAACACCCTTTTCTGATGAAATTAGTCAGATTTATTTCATTATGATAACTGCTATGCAGATTACTGTCAATAATTCGCTATGCATATTGGTCCGAATTTAACGGAGAAGATCTGGATAATAGACCTATTTATTGGTACGATCGAAATAATGAACCTCCATGTAGTAACAGCTTCTCAAATGGCAAAACGTTTATATCACACGAAGAGATTCACTAGCTTTGACTAGAGGAAAAAGCTTAAAAATTAATTCAACATAGTATAATAAAGCGTTATTACGTTATCGTTATCGTTATTTCGTATAGTGATACATAATTTTTTATGCTTTGGGCATCGCTAAACTATCTAAACGAATAAGGAGGTTTTTACATGTCTGAGGAAAACAAAAATCGCAATAAAGATAAGAATAAGCAAAATAACAGAAACAAACATAATAAACAACAGGATCACGTAGAATTTGCAAGCGAGAATGAATTTAATACAATTGAACAGAAAAAACGAAAGTAAATAGAAAAATCGCTATCTGTGGCTGTGACGCAAGAATTTTTAAGCGATGAATAACCCAAACTTCATCTGAATATTTTAGATAAGGTTGGGTTTTTGTTTTGGATCTCGGTAGTTTATTCATCGCTTAGTCAAAATGCTTCGCTTTCCTGTAGGATCTTCAGTCGTACTTTTGCCGTAAGATAAGGAAGCCTTCAGAAGCGATACATCGCAGGCAGAAAAGTGCTCTTCTTTTTCAAGGAGTCTACGTATTTTGACTGCGCATCGTATGAACATTTTTTATCGTTCGGCTTTTGGTTTAGCTATTTTAGTTTCGTCCCAGCCTACTTCTGTTTGTATCATCCTGTAATACGTCAATAGAACTAATTTACTTACGAAATGAATATTTTAGGCTGAAATTACAGCATATCCTTTTGTCCATCTCCAGTTTAAATACGGTGCATATTTATATCTATTTTATAAGATATAAAGTACACTCAACATGCATGATTAATGCGCTATTTATCCAGTAAAGGAGATACGAAAATGAAGACCGTCTTTAGTGACGTTGTAGAATACCGCGGTAGCCATTATGACTTCGGGTATTATCAAGGTGAAATTCTTAAACAAACACCTATTTTAGTTAATCGAAAAAAACAGTGGGAATCACAGAAGCGACGCCATTTCATTATTCAACTTGATACAGTGAAAGAAATGCTCCTTTATTTTGCACCTGGAATATGGGATGAGCTACAAGGTTTAGCCGATGCGTTACAACTGACGATCAAGGAAGCCGTCCAAGATTTTGGTGGCTACTATTTGGAATTTATTAGAAGTGGCTGTTCTATTTTCACAGGATCACATTATATGATTCGCAACTATGATAATGACCCCTCTACTTATGAGGGGCGTTATGTTATGTATCAGCCAAATGATAATGGCTACGCTACCATAGGACCAACTATGCAAATTACTGGGCGCACAGATGGAATTAATGAGAAAGGTCTTGCTATGGGTTATAATTTCATTAATCGAAAAAAATCTGCAGATGGTTTTCTTTGTAATATGATTGGCAGAATTGTGTTAGAAAGCTGCGCTAATCTGGAAGAGGCAATAACATTACTAAAAGAAATACCGCACCGCCACTCCTTTAGTTATGTTTTAATGGATGGGCTCGGGAAGTCCAGCATTGTTGAAGCATCTCCGCGAGCAGTCGCAATACGACAATCCAATATTTGTACAAACCACTTTGAGCACTTAGTAGAAGAGAACCGTTATCGAATGGATGACTCATATCAACGTTATGAAGCAATCTATTCACAGCAGCAGCATGCTGTTGATCCTTATCATGCCTTTCGAATGTTAAATGATACTGATAAAGGCGTGTTTTCTAAGAAATATGGAGCATGGGCAGGAACATTACATACCGCTGCTTATTTTTCTAATGATTTAAAAGCATGGTTTGCGCTTGGCGGAGACAGAAAACCGCTTATTATAGATTTTCAAAAATGGCTGTATGGAAAAGACCTAAACGCAAAGCGAATTAAAGGAGAACTCGATGCCAAAGATCCCTTTGTAAATATGGAATATCTATAGCTATGAAAATGGGACATTGTACATAATCTCGTTCCCTATCATATGGTATAGCATAAAGACGATATGGATGGAGGTATGCAATGGAACGTTTACCAGCTATTGATCTTGGATTAATGTCTGAACATTTAGCTGCACACGAAGGGGAACTTTGTAAATTAAACATGTACTTTGCCATCGCTAATAGTAGCCAGTTAAAAAATATTCTTAAGCTACAATCAAATGTGATGTATGCTCATGTTTTAGTAATGCTTGCATTAATAAATCCTTATCACCAGCAGCCAGTTAAATTACCATCAATGGATAATACCCATTCTGATCAAAATGTAAAACATAGTACAGCCACTAAAAATGATAAATGGATTGCCACTGAAGCCCATACTTCAGCAAAAAGTATGGCAAATGATAATTTTATATCTGCTCTGATGATGCAAGACCAACATGTAAGAGATATTCATGTAGAAATGGCTTTACAACAGTTAAAAATACAAGAAAACTATGAAGATTTTTTAAAGAATATGGGGTGGACATTTGTTCCCTACACCACCAGTGAGGAACAATTAAACACATATTATCATTTCCAACAACTTTTTAATAGGTAACGAAAGATTGCGAGAACAAAATTTTAATTATTGAAAAAATAATTCGCAAAATAAAAACCTGTTTGCAAAAAGCAACAGGTTTTTATATAGAAAGAGCGAATTCTCCTATTCACCTAGACAAACCTCGATTACCGGTACAGTTACTTTAGGTTTTATAACAGGTAACTCCAACACTGTCTCGTTTTTAGCAACTACAGGCATATCATGATGGAATATGTTCGAATCTTGATAAACTACTACAGGTACCTCACTATGATCATGAAGAAATCTAGCATATTTCACATTGCCTAAATTTTTCAGATGAATCGTACGAAACGGCCACGAGAATATATGAATAAACAAACGATTCCCCTTTTGAGTAAGTCTACAATCCTGCGGACATTCCATATAGCTTGCACCTGTACCATAAATAGCATCGTGATGATCATTCATCCATGTTTGCAACGCATTCAAAATATCCGTGGAGGCTGAGTCAAAATTCCCCCTTGCTGTAGGTCCAAAATTTAACAGTAAATTACCATCCTTCGAGACGGTATCGATCAAAAGCTTTATGAGCATTTCTGCGGATTTATAATGTAAATTAGTTGGATTGTAACACCAGGTGCCATTTAACGTTTGACATGCTTCCCAAATACGTTTCTTCCCATTATCTGTATATAATGGTTCTGTTGGTTGATATTGCTCTGGTGTATACACTCCTCGATCTAGCCCTAATCGATTATTAAATAGAATATGAGGCTGATAGTTAAGAATCATATTCTCCAATTTTTCAGCTTGCCAATCAGCTGGTCCTTTGCCCTTTGACCAACCCCAATCTCGATCATCGTAGGAAAAATCAAACCAAAAATAATCAATTCTACCATACTTAGTAACAAGCTCTTCTATTTGATTATATAAATACGTTTGATATACAACCATATCTCTTTCTCTCGATCGCTCAGCCTCATCATCACGTTGTGGATGTAGTCCATCAATTGTATAATGTTCATGATGCCAATCAATAAGTGAATGATAAAAACCAATTTTTATATTTTCGTTACGACATGCCGCTACAAATTCAGCTACGATATCTTTCCCATAGGCTGTATTCGTAATTTTATAATCTGTATACGCGCTATCCCATAAACAAAAGCCATCGTGATGCTTCGTTGTTAATACAATGTACTTCATCCCACTTTGTTTTGCCTGAGCAACCCACTCATATGGATCCGCTAAATCTGGATTAAATTGATTTGCAAGCTTTTCATATTCTTTTTTTGCTATTTTATCTTGTGTCATTACCCATTCGTCTTTTGCTTTTAGTGCATATAATCCCCAATGTATAAACATACCAAAACGATCCTGAAGAAACCATGATGGATCCCCGTATCTGTCTGGCCAATCCAACGTAGATGTCATTCATTTTCCTCCCTACCCTTTTACTATTTGTTTTATTTGCTCCATACTTGCTTTATCAAATCCATACTTAAAATCATTGTCTATTCTTACAGCTTTACCAAAATGATAATTATCAGCCTGTACGGCATCATGTATCTCTTTGATATTATATGGCGTTAAACCTGAACCAGGCATAATTTTTGGTCCATTCAAATCTGCTTCCATTTCAACCAATTTTTTTAGCATTTCTTTACCGTTATCGCAATTAGCTGCTCCACCTGACGTTAATACCCTTTTCACATTCTTATAATTGTTCAGCGTGCGGTATGCATCGGTTAACGAAGCTGTTTCATCAAAGGCTCTATGAAATGTAATATCCAAACTAGAATCAATGGTAATTACTTTCTCAAGTATAGTCGTATCCACTTTGTTATCTTCCGTTAACGCACCGAACACTATTCTATTTCCTCCTAAATCCAGTAATTGTTCAATATCAGCACAAATTATTTCCATATCATTGTTTGAATAACAAAAATGATAGCTATGCGGACGTATCATTACTTGGACAGGGATGGATACACTGTTTAACACCTGTTTGATCGTACCGTAGCTGGGAGTCAGTCCTCCTTCATTTATAGCTGATACTAACTCTAATCGATCAGCACCTAATGCTTCTGCTTGGATTGCTTCTATACCGTTATTTACTATTACTTCAAGTTTCATGTCTTATTACCAACCTCTTCTAGAATTAATTCTGTTAACAGGCGTACGCCAAAGCCAGATGCTCCAGAAACATAATAACCTATTTCTCTCCATGGTCTAACTGTATTTGCCATATCTATATGAATCCATTTTTTCTCCTCTTGAATAAAGTTGTTCAGGTACAACGCTGCAGTAATCGCACCGCCGAATTTCGAAGAGCTCATATTCGAAAAATCAGCAGTATTGCTTTGTAAATAATACTGATAATCATTAATAACCGGCATTGGCCACACGTGATCACCAGTTTTGTCACCTAATTCTTTATACTTCCAAAGCTCATTTTCTCGATTACTAAATATACCTGCTACCTTTAGCCCAAGCGCTTGGCCGATGGTACCAGTAAGTGTAGCAATATCAATGATTGTATCTGCACCTAAGTCTTGAACATATAAGATTCCATCTGCTACTATTAGTCTTCCTTCTGCATCTGTATTTCCTACTTCAACAGTAAGCCCATTTCTGTACTTTATCACATCAGAAGGTAAAAAAGCATCTTTACCACAAACATTTTCCACGATCGGTACTGCAGCAGTTACATGAACAGGGCTCTCCATATCAGCTAATAGTTTCATTGCTCCAATGACAGCAGCTGACCCCCCATATCCATTTTCATTTCCCCAATATCACTTGCAATCTTACTATTTGTTCCCCCAGAATCAAAAGTAACTCCCTTTCCAACTAACCCTATATGTGATACGTTACTATTCTTTAAAGTGAGAACAGCAAACTTCGGCGAACGAGAACTTCCTTTACCTACTATTGCAGTTGCCTCTAATCCATGCTTTAATAAATCCTCTTCTGATTCTAATATTTCCACATGGACGGGTGAATCATGAAAGATCGATCTAATTTTCTTAACATATGTATTTGGGGTTAATTTATTCGCAGGTTCATTACATAAATCTCTAGCAATACAGACGGCATTGGCACGTACTCTTGCAACTTCAGCGTAATACTCGTAAGCTTGTGTTCCCAGTTGCAGAGAGACTTCATGCTCTGGTTCACGCATTTGATAGGTGAGGAATGAATACCCAGCTAAATACCACCCCTCCATAAATGAGACGACAATGTCTTTATTCGAATATGAGGTATAATGCTTAAACAGCCTATCAAAGTTTATGGATACACTTGTAATATCATAGGTGTCAATTGCCTTTCTAGTTTCTCCCCCTAAAAAACGGATGTCTTCCATAGTTTTCTCCATCTTGTTCATACCTACAGTTAAATAAAACGTATTATTCACTTGAATTAAATGCGTTTGTCCATAAAATATCATTTGTTTTTGAATAATGAATGGGGCTTTTTCATCCAGATTTTCGATCAAAACAACATTTATATTCAACACAAAAAACTCCTTTTACTCCACAATAAATTTACCTTCCATTTCCCTGCTCCATTCCGTTTAATCAAATAGATGACAAGCAACTTGCTGCTCTTGTTCAATTTGTTTTAATTCAGGCACTTTTTGTTTACAAATATCCATCGCCAACGGACATCTTGTATGAAATTTGCAGCCTACTGGAGGATTGGAGGCGCTTGGAATTTCTCCCTCCAACATGATAGGTTCCCTTCTTTCTTTTGGATTTGGCTTTGGTATGGATGACAATAATGCTTGGGTATAGGGATGCTTGGGATCTGCAAATATTTGCTTCTTCGTGGCAATCTCTACTAAGCTTCCTAAATACATAACACCAACTCGATCGCTGATATGCTCTACAACACCTAAATCGTGTGAGATAAATAAATACGTAAGCCCAAACTCCTCCTGCAGATCTTTCATCAGATTAAGAATTTGCGATTGAATGGAGACATCTAGTGCTGACACAGGCTCATCCGCAATAATTAGCTCTGGTTTCAGAATGAGGGAACGAGCTATGCCTATTCTTTGACGTTGTCCGCCACTGAATTCATGTGGATATTTTGACAAATGAAATTCACTAATTCCACACTTTTCAAGTAAATCTTTTACTAGTATTTCTTTTTCTTGCTTTGACATTTTTGGATAATGAATCGTTAAAGGTTCCATTAATATATCTTTAACCTTCATTCTTGGACTAAGGGAAGCGTACGGATCCTGAAAGACCATTTGCATCGGTTTTCGATATCGCTTCCATAATTTTTCCGATATATTTGCTACGTTCGTTCCCTGAAAATTTATTTCTCCGGTATCAGCTTTTATCAATCCATTAATAAGTCGGCCAGTCGTAGATTTACCACAACCAGATTCACCTACCAACCCAAATGTTTCCCCCTTTTTAATAAAAAACGATACATCATCTACTGCCTTGACATACTTTTTTTCAACAAACCATTTCTTAGAAAGAGGAAAGTATTTCTTAACATGCTTTACATTTAATAAAATCTCGTTATTCATTATATGTTCACCTCTTTCTGCTGGTCATGATAGAGCCAGCATCGACAAGAATGTCCTTTTTCCTCTAATAAATTTGGTTCCTCCCTTGTACAAATGTCCATAACATCATTACACCTTGCAGCAAATTTGCAGCCTATTGGCATATTTTTTGGATTAGGTACCGTACCTGGAATAGAATACAAGCGTTGATTTCCACTGCCAATTTTAGGAACAGAGTCGATTAATCCCTTTGTATAAGGATGCTTGGGGCTAGCAAATAACGCCTCAACTGTCGAATCCTCTACAACTCTTCCAGCATACATGACAATCACTCGATCACATACTTCCGCGACAACCCCCAAATCATGTGTAATCATTAGTATCCCCATATCGCTTTTTTGCTGAATATCTTTCATTAGATTCAATATTTGAGCCTGAATGGTTACGTCTAATGCCGTTGTTGGTTCATCTGCTATCAGTAAGGACGGTTCACATGAGATGGCCATCGCAATCATCACGCGCTGCCTCATGCCTCCAGACAATTGATGCGGATACTCAGTCATCAGGTCACTTGCACGCGGTATGCCGACAGATTTTAATATATTTATTGCATGTTCATGTGCTTGTTGCTTTGATAGTTTTAGATGTAATTGAATAGATTCTCTTAATTGTTTACCAATTTTCAATACCGGATTTAACGAAGTCATCGGTTCCTGAAAAATCATGGATAACTCCTTTCCACGATACTTTTTCATTTGCTTTTCCGGCAATTGCGTCAAATTTTCCCCTTTATATATAATTTCTCCGTTAATTATTTCACCTGGCGTATCATGTAATAGTCGCATAATGGATAAGGATGTAACGCTCTTTCCGCACCCTGATTCTCCCACTATTCCAACTATTTCACCTTTATTCACATGAAAACTAATTCCATGAACAACAGTTTGCAGCCTGCCTTCATTTCGAAAAGCTGTTTGTAAATTATTCACTTGAAGTAGGCGTTCCATTATACCCCTCCTTTCATTAATCCTTTGTCTTTGGATCCAATACATCACGAAGTCCGTCACCCAATACGTTGAATGCAAGTACGGTAAGAAAAATAATCAACCCAGGAAAGAAGACTAAATGAAATGCTGAATCAATATAATCTCGAGATTTACTCAGCATTGCACCCCAATCAGGTGATGATGGCTCTGCACCCAGTCCTAGAAAACTTAAGCTAGCTGCTGCTAGAATAGCGGTACCTACCTTCATCGTGAAATAAACAATAATTGTTGGAATAGTTTCCGGAAAAATATGCTTCCATATAATACGGCGATTGCTGGCTCCAATAGATCTTGTAGCTTCTACAAACAGCATTTCCTTCGACTCCAACGTTGCACTTCTTACGATTCGAGCAAACGATGGGATACTAAAAAAGGACACGGCTATAACAACATTTTTTAAACCTGGTCCTAAAATGGCTACAATCCCAATTGCCAAAATCAGATCTGGAAAAGCAAATAATACATCACATATTCGCATAATTAAACGATCCATCCATTTACCAAAATAACCACTTATTAAGCCAAGCACTGTCCCTACTATGGCTCCTAATAAAACTGCAGAAATACTTACTGTTAACGAAATTCTTGCTCCTACCGCAAGTCTGCTTAAGATATCTCTCCCAAATGCATCCGTTCCAAATAGATGCTGTAATGATGGTGATTCTAGTAATTTATTATAATCTGGAGCAGCAGGATCATAGGGGACAACATAGGGACCAATTATCATAACAATAACTAAAAATCCAATAAAAAATAGGGAAAACAGCGCTGGCTTCTTTTTACGAAATTCTTTCCAAAAGCTGTATAGACGTCCTTGCCTTTGCTTATCTAACTGTTCCTGTGTTATAGCTTCTGTTTGTATCATACGTACCATATCCCTCCAATCACTTACTCATATCGAATTTTCGGATTCAAAAAGCTATAAATGATATCAACAAGCAGATTCACCAAAATAAACTGTAAGGAAAAAAGTAAAATTTCCGCTTGTACTACTGGGTAATCTCGTATTTGGATGGAATCGATTAGTAATCGACCTAGTCCAGGAAAACTAAAAACGGTTTCTACTACTACTGAACCGCCTAATAAAAATCCAAACTGTAGACCAGCAATTGTTACCACAGGAATCAGAGAATTTTTTAACGCATGCCCAAATATAATTGCATTACCGCCTAGCCCTTTTGCTCTACCTGTTCGGATATAATCTTGTTTCAAGGTATTTACCAATGAAGACCGCGTAAATCTAGCAATCATAGCCATAATTCCTGCACCTAACGCAAACGATGGCATGAGATAACTTTGCCAGGCATCAGCCCCCCCTGTCGGAAGCAGCCCCAATTGTACAGAGAATAGTTGAATAAGAACTAGCCCCACCCAAAAGTTAGGAAGGGAAATACCAGATACTGCTGTAAGCATCCCTAAATAATCCGGCCACTTATTTCGAAAAACAGCAGAAATAATCCCTAATAAAATTCCGACGACAAGTGCCCATCCAATACTCAGAAAGGTCAAACCAAGCGTAGGCATAATTCTTTCTCCTATTAATTCACTGACAGGAGCACCAGACTGGATTGAATAACCTAAATCACCAGATAAAAGACTTTTAAGATAATCAAAATATTGAACGAATAGAGGTTTTTCTAAGCCCAAACTTTCACGAATCTGCTGTACCTCTTCATATGTTGCTTCTTTACCAGCAATTAATCGAGCTGGATCACCAGGTATTAAATGAATAAACATAAAGATAACAAATGAGACGACAAGGACAAGTGGTATTAGTCCAAGCACTCGTTTAATTATGTATTGCCACATATGCTTTAACACCTCCAATAAAGGGAGCTGATAACAACCAGCTCCCGCAGCCTATTTATTTGAATTGCGCGTTTTTAATGCTCACAGAACCGTCAGGTAAAACATAAACACCTTCAAGGTTTTTACGGTGACCTGATAGAATCGTATCTGTTGCTAAAAAGATCCAAGGTGCTTCACGATAAACAGTACTTTGAATATTGGCATAAATTTCCTCCTGTTCATCAATATTGGAAGTTTCATTTGCTACATGAATCCATGTATTTACATCGCTGTTGTTGTAATATGCTGTATTTGCGCCATTTGGTGGGAAGTATTCACTACTAAACAACGAGCGAGTTGCTCCATCAGCATCTCCAGATGAAGGAGACCAGCTTACATACCACATTTGTACCTTTGCATCCTTTGGTGTTTCTGGCGTGTATATTTCATCAGATAGCGTCCCCTCTTCCATTGACTTAATCGTTACATCAATGCCAATCTCGGCCAGCTGTTGTTTAATAAATTCCATGCCTTGAAGTGTTTCTGAGCTTGTATTCCCCCAGATCTCTGCCTCAAACCCATTCTCATAGCCTGCTTCAGTCAATAAGTCCTTCGCTTTTTCTAAATTGAATTCATATGGTTCTTGCTTTGTATAGTATTGTGTTTCCGTTGACATGGTTGAGTCTAATATATTGCCATACCCATTCTTTACTACTTTTATATATGCATCCTTATTCACTGCATAATTCATTGCTTTTCGCACTTTTTCATTATTAAATGGTTCCTTAAATGTATTAATAGAAACGTATCTGGCTATTGTAGATGGTGTTTTTTCAATCACAACGTCGCTATTCGATTCTAATTCTTTTATATCTTGTTGAGGAACAGGATAAACAAAATCCGCCTCTCCTGTTTTTAACATAGCAGCTCTAGAGCCGTTTTCCGGGACCGGCTTAAATGTAACCTTCTCTGCATCGGAATTGGCAGCATTCCAATAATCATTATATTTTTCTAAAACAAGTGAGTCTCCTTGATTCCATTCAATAAATTTAAAGGGCCCTGTCCCAACAGGATGTAACGCGATGTCTTTTTCATCATCCTCAAGTGCTTTTGGACTTATAAAAGGCACCATTGCAAATTTATTTAACATGGCACTGAATGGTTGATTTAATATAAACGCAACTTCATACTCATTTATAACTTCAAGTTTTTCCACATACTGAAGGTTTCTTTTAGCACGTAAATCATTATCCTCATCTATAATACGCTCATAATTAGCTTTTACTGCGTCAGCATTAAAAGGTTCTCCATCATGAAATGTCACGTCTTTTCTTAACTGAAATGTATAGGTTAAAGCATCATCACTCACTTGATAATCTTCAGCTAGAACAGGTTCAATCTCCATATGTTCATTAAAACCTACTAGCCCTTCATACATTGCTCTTGTACCAAAAATTGAAACGGTATCTCCAGCATTTTGCGGATCCAATGTAACAAAATTTTGATCAATTGCAATGGTTAATTCCTTATCACCTTCACCTTTATTTCCTTGATCATTATCACTATTTGCATCTGAAGAACACGCTGATACAACTACTATTATTCCTAGTAATATCATTAGACGTATCCATTTATTTGTCATCGATTGCTCCCCCTCTTATAATCGAATTTTTGTTTCTCCAACCACTTTCCCATTATCATTGAAGATTTCGTTTGATCGAATATTAAGCAAACGATCAATCGTTTCTTTATTATGATAATTTAACTTTTGTAGTAGCTTAGCTACTAATAGTGGCCAAATTAATTCAGAACCAGTTAACACCTTTAAGGAAATGCTTATTTTTTCTCTCTTTAACGCCAAGCAATAGACTCCTTGAGCTCCTCCTTTTGCAATAATATTTTCATCCTCAAGCAGAGCTGTACAAATAAAGTTATGTGAAGCGACAATTCTAGGGTGTTTGTTCATAACTTCTCCTATTCTTTTTACAGCCGTTGCAACCCGACTATCATGTATCATCGAAGGCTGAATGAACTTTAAGAATGAAATAGCCATGTTTTTTAGCGGAACGCTATGAACAGGAACTCCACAACCATCAATTGCGGTTTTCATTTCTTTCTTCGGGGTTTCCGACAAATCTGCTACATAGTTTAAAACTTCTTGTTGAAGCGGATGACCCAACCATTCATAGTTTGATAGATCATAGTTTTTCTCTCTGGAATAAGCAAGAAACCCCAAATGCTTACCAGAACAATTATGCAAAAGTTTACGTTTAGGTAAATGCTCCCAGATATAGGAAATCTTTGGTTGTTCATTTAAGGGATAGCTCTGTTGGCAAACCAGCATGTCTTCTGACAATTGCAGTTTATTCATTAAACGTTCTAAAGCCTCTTGATGATAGGATTCACCTCTTTGAGATGCCGTAAATAAAGCTGCTTCTTCGGTTGTTAAATCATACTTTTCCATAATATCTGTGGTGAATAAGGGAATTGCTTGTAATGGTTTCATCGCTGACCGATAAAAAACGGACTGCTTTACATCACCGTATTCATAAAGTATTTCCTTCTTTTCATTTAAAACACAAATCAATCCCTGATGAACATTTTCTAATGTTCCTCCTCTATATTCTTCAGCAATAATAGGTGTTGATATCATAGGTTAAACCCCACTCTTTTCATGAATATTTTTTATAAAATGCTGTAGTACAATCATGGCAGCTCCTATCACAACGCCATCTTCTCCCGTTTTTGTAGTGCGTAATTGAAATGTCTTCATGACAGGTGCCCACATCTGATTCTCACACTTTTCAATAATTTGATCTTTAATTTGCGGAAACCTTTCAATTAAACTACCAGCAAGAACGACGGAATCTGGATTGTATACGCAAACAACATTATTAATCGTAATTGCTGCATAGGTAATTGCTTTATCAACTATATTTCTTGCCCACTTTTCTCCATTTTCATATTCAATGATTAAGGCCTGAATATTTTCAATCTCTTTTGTTTTAGATGCTTCATCTAACAAAAACTTTTCAGCAATATACGTTTGGAGACAGCCAAAATTCCCACATGGACAATAAATTCCATAAGGATCAACGATAGTATGTCCGATTTCTCCTGAGAAGTTTCCTTCACCTCGATAGATTTCTCCTTTCTTTATTAACGCAGAACCTACCCCACTACCAAAACCAATCATTGCCATATACGCTTTTTTTGGTTCAGGATCACTAATATACTCAGCAAGCGCTTTCAATTTTAATTCATTGTCCACGAATACGGTAAAGCCTACTTTCTCTTCAACCATCTCTTGTAAAGGGATATTTTTCCAATCAAATTGCGCAGATAATTTCACCTCACCTTTGTCATTCTCAATAAGTCCTGGTAAGCCAATACAAACTCCAGCAATTTGATCCGATGTAAGATTTTCGTCGTCAATCATTTGTAATATATGGTCTGCTATAAATTGAACTGTTGCCACTGGATCTATTGATTGATAGTCAAAGTACTTCAGAATGGTTAACTTTCCTATAAAATTCATTAAACCGATCCGAATAACTTTCTGGTCAATTTCAACACCAATTGAGAATACAGAATGTTCATTTGGAATAAAATAAGTGGCCTTCCTGCCAATTCCTTCGCTAGACATATTCATCTCTCTTATTAGCTTATTTTCTTGTAATGATGCAACAATTCGAGAAGCAGAAGTAGGACTCATCGACGTTTGTTTGGCAATTTCGGCACGTGAGATCGGACCTTGATTAAGAATTATTTCTAAGACTAAACTTCTATTTTCTTTTTTTAAAAAATCTTGATTCTTAATTTTCATTTGATCACCTATTAACATCATGTAATTAATAACCAGAATTAAATGGCTTATTCCATTGATTTTTTACTATTTATTATATTTTTCCAGTATTTAACCAAATAGTTTCTCCTGTGAAGTTATTAATAGTATAGATTAGTTCGAAAAATTAGTCAACTAATTTTTAGAATGTTTTAACTAATTTATTTCTTGCGATATTTCGTATCTGCTATTATTTTCCACTTATCTTCAGATGAAACCATGTTATCTAAATGCTGTAAACTGTACATTGGAGTAAATCCCTAAGTTTCCCTTGACAAATAGCAAAAACAACTGTAATCTATTTTAAAAATTACATAAACTATTTTCTTATCCAGAGAGGTGGAGGGACTGGCCCTTTGAAGCCTCGGCAACAGACTTATAAAGAGAACTGTGCCAATTCCAGATGCTCGAAAGCATGCAGATAGGAAGAGTAACCGAATGATGTAAGCCTCTTCTTATTTAATTAGAAGAGGCTTTTTTCATCGAATGAAGGGATGGATATTATGTCACGAAGAAGCATTGAAACAGAATTAGTACAATTAGGAAATAAGAGTGATAAAGCTACTGGAGCAGTTAGCGCACCTATTTATTTGTCAACTGCCTACCAGCACCACGGACTGGGACAATCATCAGGCTATGATTACTCAAGAACGAAAAATCCTACAAGAACCTTACTAGAGGAAGGAATCGCTAAATTGGAATCCGCTGACAGTGGGTATGCTTGCAGTTCTGGAATGGCAGCCATTCAATTAGTATTCTCTCTTTTTAATGCTGGGGATGAACTCATTGTAACGAGTGATGTATACGGAGGAACGTACCGATTATTAGAGCATTACGCCGCTGCATATCAAATTCAGACAACATATACAGATTTCAAGAATGACGGAGAAACGCGGCGACTGATATCCTCGAAAACAAGAGCAATCTTTATTGAAACACCTACAAATCCCCTAATGCAAGAGATAGATATTGTAAAAGTTGCGGAATTAGCGCACCAATATAATGTACTATTAATTGTTGACAATACTTTTCTGACCCCGCTACTTCAACGGCCAATTGAGTCAGGGGCTGATATCGTCATTCATAGTGGCACGAAATACATTGGTGGTCATAACGATGTACTCGCTGGATTAGTAGTGGCAAAAGGTAAATCCTTGTCTGAAAAATTAGCCAATTACCACAATGCTTCAGGTGCTGTGCTATCACCTTTTGACTCTTGGCTATTAATTCGAGGATTAAAAACACTTGCGCTTCGGGTGGAAAAACATGAAGCCAATGCAAAGCTTATCGTATCCTTTTTGCAAGAGCATCCAATGGTTGATAATGTTCTATATCCAGGAAGAGGTGGTATGTTATCTTTTCGCTTACGAAAAAGTAAATGGATAGATCCTTTCCTTCAAAGTTTGAAGCTTATCATTTTTGCTGAAAGTTTAGGAGGGGTGGAAAGTTTTATTACTTATCCAGCAACACAAACTCACGCTGACATACCTAGAGATGAAAGAATAAAGCGTGGTGTTGACGACCAACTGCTACGGTTTTCAGTTGGAATTGAACAACCAAATGAATTAATAGAGGATTTAAAACAAGCATTAATTGAAGTGGATACATATGCTTATTAACCTACATTTGCTATAATAACGCATGAAGTGTTTATAAGAGAGTAGGTAACTACATGATATTAGTCATCGATAATTATGATTCATTCACATTTAATCTTGTACAATATATGAAGCAGCTAAACCAGCAAGTATATGTCGCTCGCAATGATGAAATCTCAATAGCAGACATTAAACGATTAAACCCATCTAGCATATTGCTCTCTCCTGGACCTGGAAACCCGGCTTCTGCAGGTATATGTCTAGAGATTGTAAGAAAACTGTATACGCTATATCCAATAATTGGAATTTGTTTAGGGCATCAAACGATTGCTCAAGCCTTTGGTGCTAGTATTGTAAAAGCCAAACAACCAATGCATGGTAAGGTTTCAATGATTACCCATGATCATAAAGGTATATTCAAAAAGCTTAAAAATCCGTTAGCTGTCACAAGGTATCATTCACTTATTGTTCAGGAGGCTACCCTACCTTCTTGCTTTGAAATAAGCGCAAAATCAGTTACAGGTGAGATTATGGCAATTCGCCATAAAACTTATCCAATAGAAGGAATTCAAGCTCATCCTGAAGCAATACTATCCGAACAAGGGCTACAGTTATTAGAGAACTTTTTCACACGAAAGGTTGGACAAATAGATGCATTCGCCAAAAAAACCACTCCTATTCTTTGACTTTGCCAATCATTTAGGTAATAAACAGCCCATGACCTTTAAAGATCCCATTACTATTATAACCACTACAAAGTTAGAAGAAGTAATACCTTGTATGCAATCTATTCAACAGTATATCGAAGCTGGTTACTATGCAGCTGGATACCTTGCATATGAAGCAGCGCCTGCCTTTGATCCGGCTCAGCAAGTAAACAACTGTAGTACCTTGCCACTATTGTGGTTCGGTATTTTCGCTCAGCCATCAGATGAAATAATGGCTGATACTAAAGCCTTTCATTTAACAGAGTGGAAACCTACAACTTCCCTTGAAGATTATCAACAAAATTTGAAAATGATAAAGCAACATATCGAGAACGGAGACACCTATCAGGTTAATTACACAGTCCGGCTACAGAGCCAATTTAACGGTGATACTCGAAGTTATTTTCAACAATTGGCACAAGCGCAATCAGCTAATTATGCAGCCTATCTGGACATTGGAGACCATTCGATTCTGTCTGCATCCCCTGAATTATTTTTCCATTTAAGGGATGGCAAGATAACGACAAAACCAATGAAAGGTACCGTTAAACGAGGCAATTCACAGCAGGAGGATAAGCAACTTGCAGATTGGCTTTACCATTCTGATAAAAACAGAGCAGAGAATGTAATGATCGTAGATTTATTACGAAATGATTTAGGGTTAATTGCAAAACCTGGTACTGTTAAGGTTCCGAAGCTTTTTGCAATTGAACGTTATCCAACCGTTTTTCAGATGACATCTACTGTAGAAGCTGAAGTTGATAGTGATATTACTACCATTTTTAGAGCATTATTCCCTTGCGGCTCGATTACTGGAGCACCTAAGATTAACACGATGAAAATAATTAATCAGCTAGAAGATTCGGCAAGAGAGGTATACTGTGGAACAGTAGGTTATATTACCCCGGAAAAAGAGGCAATTTTTAATGTACCGATACGTACTGTCCTAGTAAATAATACAACCGGTAATGCACTATACGGGGTAGGCGGTGGTATTACTTGGGATTCGACTGATGATGAAGAATATACCGAGATTTTAACGAAAGCATTATTTCTTAGTAAGGCTCAATCATCAGTGGAACTTTTAGAAACTATTTCCCTTATAGATAGTGAATATTATCTAATCGATTACCATATGAACAGATTAGAAAAATCTGCAGCATACTTTTCAATACCACTTCATCGGGACAAGCTTTATAAACTACTGGTAGAAACCGCCAATCAACATAGTATCGGTTCCTTTAGAGTACGATTGGTTATTTCTAACCTAGGAGATATAACCATATCTGCTGAGAAGGATGTAACGACGTTGCCTGCTTCTCCTGCTAAGGTGGAGCTTGCGAAATACCCAATTAACAAGAAGGATGTCTTTTATTATCATAAGACAACCCATCGATCCATATATCAGGTTTTCCTTAATGAATTCCCTGAAGCTTTTGATGTGCTTTTGTGGAATGAACAGCGCGAGTTAACTGAATTTACAATCGGAAATTTAGTTGTTGAAATAAATGGTGGTCTTTATACACCCCCCCTTGAATGTGGCTTATTACCGGGGACATTTCGTCAAAAACTTTTAGATGATAACATTATTTCAGAACGAAAAATTAGAATAGAAGAAATTAAAAATTGCGCAAATATATGGTTGATTAATAGTATACGTAAATGGGTACCAGTTGTGGTTCACATAAAGGATTAGTGGACATGCACAAACAAGGCAAATATGGTAGATATAGTATGGCTAAAAAAAAGAACCTGCTAGCCATTTAGTTAAGGCTGAGGCGCCGATAATAGAGGCTTTCAGCCACAGAGCAAACCACCAGTTCTAACTACTCTGGTGGTTTTGATTTGGAATTAACCAAGGGCCACATCTAAAATCATCATTATAGTAAAACCAATCATTAAACTCATGGAAGCAAGGTCTTTGTTCCCTTCCTCCTGCGAACCAGGAATTACTTCTTCTGCTACCACAAATATCATTGCCCCGGCTGCAAAGCTCAGAGCATATGGTAACAATGGTTGAATAAAGGTAACAGCAACTGCACCAATTATTCCTGCAATCGGTTCCACCATACCTGAAAATTGCCCGTACATAAAGCTCTTCCTTCTTGACATACCTTCTCTGCGAAGTGGCATAGAAACAGCTAAACCTTCCGGGAAGTTTTGAATACCAATACCTATTGCTAGAGCAATTGCACCTGTGATAGTCGATGTTGATAAATCTGCTGCAATTGCCCCAAATGCAACCCCTACTGCTAAGCCTTCTGGAATATTATGCAACGTAATTGCCAAAACTAAAAGCGTACTTCGCTTTTTTCTAGTGGGATGTATGCCTTCCGCATCCTTCATTGGAGAGGTTGGATGTAAATGTGGCAGTACTTTATCAATGCTCCAAAGAAATAGCCCTCCTAGCATAAATCCAACAGCTGCTGGAATCCATGCAATTGTTCCGCTAGCTTCTGCCATATCCAATGCAGGCGAAAGAAGGGACCAAAAACTAGCCGCTATCATTACTCCTCCTGCAAATCCGAGCATAGCATCCATCAGTCGTTGATTAAAGTTCTTTGTAGTGAAGACTAGCGCCGCACCAAGTGCTGTCATTCCCCAAGTAAATAATGTCGCAATTGTAGCTTGTACTACTGGATGTAACGATAAAAAGTAATCCATCACATTCAACTCCCCTTTCTCAACAGCAACATAAACAAATATTATTACAATTCCTCTTATAGCATACGTTTAATTAACAACATATATTTTTAAAATTACTACGTGAATAGCTTACTCCTTTTCATTCTGGTTATTCAAGTAAGCTGTTTTAAGCTTATGGATTTATGTTGTCCGAGATTTTTTTATTCCTAGGGAATGAAATCATAATTATCTAAAAATCTACATACATAATAATGTAACATCGAGAATGAACATGCAAACACGGGAGGTACGACAATGGATCGTAATAATGGTTGGTTTAATCAAGAACATAATAATTCTCTAAATAAGTCTAATTCGAATCAATCACCTGTCCATAAACAGAAATCGAATCAGCAGGATAAACATTCTAAAACATCTCACAAAGCTCAAAAGTGGGCAGAGGATTTACCTGCAAAGCTACACTCACAGACTGTTGGTAAAAGAGGTCCTGTTCTAGAACAAGATAATATTGTTCATGAAACCCTTGAATCATTTGTACATGAAAAAGTGATAGAGCGACCAGTACATGTAAAAGGCTTCGGAGCATTTGGCTATTTTGAGACAATAAATGCAATGTCTGAGTATACAAAACTCTCCTTTTTACAATCCCCTGGTCATAAAGTTCCCGTTGCAGTAAGGTTTTCGCTTGCTGTAAGCACAAAAGGCACACCAGATACATCCCGAAACGTTCGCGGATTTTCTACGAAATTCTATACAACGAACGGCATTTTTGATTTAATTTGTAATCATATTCCGGTCTTCTCTGTCCGGGATGCGATTCGTTTTCCAGAATCCATCAAAGCTTTTTTGCCATCGCCCAAAAATAATCTACTTGATCCTGAAAGATTCTGGAGCTTTGTAGCTCGAGCACCTGAGTCCACCCATTTTGTTGTTAGAATTTATTCTGACGCAGGAACGGTAAAAAGTCTTCGCCATCTACCGGGACATAGTGTGAACACTTATGTGTGGAAAAACGCTAAAGGAGTAAGACATTACATAAAATACCATTGGATTCCTTTTGAGGGAGTAGAATATATAGATAGCTGTGAAGCAACAAAGCTTGCGGGTGAAAACCCGGATATCGCTGGTCAAGATTTATATGATACAATCGCTGCTGGAAAGACTGTAGAATATGGTCTATACGTGCAGCTAATGGACCCTGCTGATACAGATAAGCTTCCCTTCGATCCGTTAGATGATACAAAGGTCTGGGATGAGCAGCAATATCCAATGTTGCCTGTTGGAAAAATGGTATTAAATCGAAATCCTGATAACTATATGGAGCAAGTGGAAAAGATCGCTTTTTCACCTTCTAACCTTTTAGAAGGTGCGGAGTTATCGGACGATAAAATGCTACAGGGTCGAGCTAATATTTACTGGGATTCACAGCGCAGACGAATCGGACCCGATTTCCGTAAAATTCCGATCAACCATCAAGAAAATTGGTGGCCAGGCGACCTTGTTACGAGTGGCAGTGACAGGTATGTGGAAGGTAGGCTTGCCAGGTCGGAAACCCCCAAGCAAGATGACTTTGCACAGGCTGGAGCGTATTATAACTCTCTCCCAGTGCAACAACAAAAACATTTAGTAACTAATCTCGCTAGGGATCTCACTGGAATTTCTCCTGAAATACGTAGCATTGTTTTAAAATATTTATATAATGCTGCATCGGAATTAGGAGAGCAGACTTCTCATCAAATTGAAAGACTAACCAAATAAAGTGAGACTTCAATCAGTTGGGAGATTTTGTTTATCTCCCACTTATCCATATTGGTTTCACTTTTTTGCTGGAAATGGGTCTATACTGCCAATTATATGTGGGATAAATCAGTAATTATATCGATTCAATAACGTATCGCGTAAACTAATTTATGATCCGAGAATATCCAACCAAATTTTAATGGCTGTTCCTAAGATAAGAATTGCTAATATCCACTGTAAAAGCTTTGTATTTACCTTTTTCCCAAAATTAGCTCCCAATGGTGAAGCAATCAAGCTTGCCACAATCATAAGAATTGCTGGAATGAATAAAACTTGTCCTGTCAACAACTTTCCTGTCGTTGCACCAATAGAAGAAATGAAGGTGATAGCTAAGGAAGTAGCAATTGTCATTCTTGTCGGTATCTTTAATACAAGTAGCATAATCGGGACCAAGATAAATGCTCCAGCAGCACCAACGATACCAGCACCGATACCTACTAAAAAGGCGAGAAATGCTGCAAGCCATTTATTAAATTTCACTTGATCCATCGGAATATCATCAATTCCCTTTTTAGGTACGAACATCATGACAGCTGCTATGGTAGCAAGAATACCGTAAACAAGGTTTACTCCGCCATTACTCATAAATTGCGATCCATAGCCACCAATAAAACTACCAAGTAAGATGCTAATACCCATATAGATGATTAAGGTTACATTTAAATACCCACCTTTACGATAGGCCCAAACACCACCTATAGTGGCAAATAATACTTGTACCGCACTTATTCCTGATACTTCGTGGGCAGTAAACGCCGTTAATCCGACCAATGATGGTATATATAAAAGCATTGGATACTTTATAATAGATCCACCAATACCAACCATACCAGAAATAAATGACCCAATAAATCCGATTAAGAAAATGGTAACGATAAACAATAGACTATATTCCATATCTAAATCCCCCTAAATAGAGAGGGCTCACCTAAGTGAGCCTCCTTTATCCTTTTTTAACCCAAAATTTTAATATATTATCCTCTTCTGTATCCTTCAGCAATTCATGTCCCCCTGCCTTAGCCCATGCCGTAAGATCACTCTTTGAGCCCTGATCAGTTGTATGAACCTCCAGTATATCTCCAGAATTCAATTCTTCCATTGCTTTCTTTGTACGTACAATTGGCATTGGACAAGCCAACCCTTTTGCATCTAATACTTTTGTTGATTTCATCATAACTTCCTCCTTTAAAATTAACCTTCAACCGCACAACGGTTAGGGCCAGTTTCCATTTCTTTTTGTTTCTCTTGATCTGGGTCAATTTTACCCATGTTGGTTCTCCGAATATCCTGATAATCATTTGGTTGTGGTGGTAAATTTTCCGTCACCATTTTACGGAACTCTTGTTCACCCTCTACCTGTAATCCTTCATTTCTTGCATAAAGATCACCTAATCGTGCTGATACTTCTCCACCTTCTCCTAATTCCTCAGCAAAAGAGTAGTGAGCTGGAAGAACAATTAAATTATTAGAAAGCTCTTTATAGCGAGAATAAAGTGTTTCACGTAGATCACCTACCCAATCTTCCGCTAAACCCGCTAAATCTGGACGACCAATTGATCGAACAAATAGAATATCACCAGTTAATAGATAGGTATCGTCAATAATGAATGACGTACTTCCAATGGTATGGCCAGGTGAATAGATAGGCTGTACCTTTACCTCCGTATTCCCAACGATGATATCGTTACCTTCTTGTAAAGGTGTAAAATCAAATGTTACCTCTTCTGCATCCTTTGGAGGAAGGTAATACGTACCTCCAACTTTTTCAGCGAGTTTTCGACCACCAGAAATATGATCTGCATGAAGGTGAGTATCAAGTAAGTGTTTTATTCGTACTTCCTTTTCGTTTGCAAACTCCTCATAAACATCTGTCATACGTGCAGTATCGATAATTGCGGCTTCTCCATTTGATTGGACAAAGTAAGAAAGACAGCCTTTTCCTAAACGTACGAATTGGTATAATGACCCACCCTCTTTTAGATCACCGATTTTAATAGGCTCTAAGTGCTCGCTCCAGGCCTTCATACCTCCTTCTAAGCTATACACAGTAATATATCCTTCTTCCTCTAGGAGATCGGCTACCATCTCAGATGAACCACCTTTAGCACAAACAACAATTATTTCTTGGTCTTTTGATAGCTTATTAGCCACAGGATCAACACTATCTAATAAGTTGAAGTATGGTTCATTAATAACTTCAACTTGTCCCCCTTCTATTTTCCAATTATCAAATTCATCTGTATTTCGCACATCTAAAATAATAATTTTCGTATGATTAATAATTTTCTGAGCCAATTCTTTAGTTGAAATTGTTTTTACCATTACTCTTCCTCCTAACTAAAATGATAATGAAATATTGGCATCTTTGGCATATTCAATAAAGGTAGCTGCTCCACCAACTTCTATACCTTCAACAAAGGCTTTCTTTTCTAACTTCATAACATCCATTGTCATCTGGCAAGCTATCATTTTCACTCCCATTTCTTGAGCAATAGCTACAAGCTCCTTAATGGATGGAACATTCGCTTGTTCAAAGCCTGTTTTAAAATCCTCTTTTCCTTCTGGAAGTGGCAAATTTTTATACTTATCTTGATGAATGAGGTTCAATCCCTCAAACGTAAAGAATATCCCTACCTCAGCATTAGACGCAGCTGCTGCTGTTGCAATATTAAAAACTTTATATGCATCAAATAACGTCCCATTTGCTGCGATAATTGCTACTTTTGTATTTGACATTTTACTTCCTCCTTAACGTTCATTTGCTAATGGACCATCCCATTTGGACATGCCTGGTACAACATTCCATATATTGGTGAATCCTGCTTCTGTTAACTTTTGGGCAGCTAAATCACTTCTGCTCCCGGTACGGCAAATAATATATAATTCTTTTTTCTTATCTAGTTCTTCGAAGCGTTCTACCAATTCACCAAACGGAATATTTACTGCCCCAGGTATATGGCCAAAGGCAAATTCGGCTGGCTCACGTACATCTAAAACAGTAATAGTTGCACCCTCTTTGTATTTAGCTTGCAAGGTAGATAGTTCAGCTATTTTCTCATATTTCTTTTCTTCTTTAGCTTCAGCAACACTTGCTTTGCGTACATAGTGCTTTAATATATCATCTTCTTCAACAGTGCCTAAATATTGATGACCTGTACTTTCTGCCCATGCTTTTAAATCAGCTGTCGAACCTTTGTCAGTTGCCTGCACCTCCATTACCTGACCTGGATCTAATTCTTTAATAGCTTTTTTTGTTTTTACAATTGGCATTGGACAAGCCAATCCTTTTGCATCCAAGACATCATTTGCTTGTATACTCATGTAATCCCTCCTATTTTTCTAGTTCTTCTTCCCAATTGAGCATGCCGCCAGCAACATTCGTAACATCAAATCCTTTATCTTCTAAAAATGTAGCTGCTTTTCCACTTCTACCACCGGATCGACACACCATATAATAGTGTCTCTTTTGATCTAATTCTCCTAATTTATCAGGAATATCACCCAATTTAATGTGATTAGCTCCAGGTATTTTTCCTTGAGCTACTTCATTATCTTCGCGGACATCTATAATATATAGTTTTTCTCCCGCCAAAACCTTTTGAGCTAATTCCTTGGTAGTAATCTCCTTCATTACACTTTCCTCCTATTCATTCACAGTTGGTAAAACACATATACTGGTACAGGTATATAAACCCAAAAAAAATTAGATAAATAGATTTACATTCCCATCCTGAGCATCACCAATATAAGCAGCAACACCACCATACTCAATTTCATCTAATAATTCCTCTTTTTGTAATCCAAGTAGATCCATTGTCATTGTACAGGCAATTAATTTTACATCTTGTTCTTGAGCCATTTCTACTAACTGAGGAAGTGGTATAGCATTATGCTTTTTCATAACACTTTTTATCATTTTGGGACCCATCCCTAAATAGTTCATTTTAGATAATCCCATTTTATCAGTACCTTTTGGCATCATTTTCCCAAACATCATTTCCATAAAACCTTTTTTTACTGGAACTTGATTTTCTTTACGTAATGCATTTAACCCCCAAAAGGTATGAAAAATAGTCACCTCATGGTCATATGCAGCAGCACCGTTAGCAATAATATAAGCGGCCATTGCTTTATCATAGTCCCCGCTAAATAATACAATTGTTGTTTTCTTTTTTTCAGTCATCTTCACAGCACCTTCTTTCGGATTTTACTAATACCCGCACGGGTATTATATCGTTTATAAAAAATAGGGTTAAGTTAACCCCTCCTACATGGTAGTAGTTTGCTGCTAGTTTGTCAATGTGTTACCTGCTCTTAACCAGTAATTGTACTGCTTCCTGTATAATTTCCTCTGAGCTTTCACCATTTTCTTTTTCTTCTCGAATACACTGTTCTAAGTTTGTACTTACAATCAGTGCAGCCGTACGATCAATTGCACTTCTTACAGCAGACATTTGCGTAACAATATCACGGCAATCTTTTTCGTCTTCCATCATCTTTAACAAGCCTCTAATCTGCCCCTCAACCCGCTTCATTCTATTTTTCACATTCGAATTGTACTTCATTTCTCCAGCCCTCCTTTCCTTTATTCATTAGCAGCTACATGATAGCCTACAACGTGCTTTCCTTTTTTTCGTAAAAAACGAGAGCTTAAATTTTTATCAACCCGATCCTTTGCTACAATGATGAGTTTATGATTTGGTAATTCATTATAATAACGATGAAGGTACGGCATTGGTAAACAACACGCATTATCAATCATGTCCTGTGATGATATTTGGTAGTCTCTCGTATCTACAATGGTTATCTTATCATTACATGAGGAGACACGATCAATATTTATTTTTCCAATACCCCAAACGGGTATATATCGTCGATAAAGGACAAGCAATAATAAACTAATCATAACTAATAGTAAGACAGTCATATTTCCCTCCTTGTTTCCTGTAATCTACATCCATATTATACCCCTATAGGTATAATGTCAAGGAGGTATTTTATTTATTATGGAGAAGCAAATAAGCCGAAGACAGCAAAAAGCAGTAGGTATTGAGCCAAAACAAGTAAATAAGCAGTCCGCCAATCCATTCGTTCCATTGAGGCTATTTGCAGAAAATTGTTAAGTCGTTTTTCAAGTTTAATAATTTGATAGATATATATATTTAGACCTAATGGGAAAAGAATGCCAATAACTTTCCAAATTTTTGCTTGCTCATACTTATGAAATAGATATGTAATGTAGCATTGCGAAATAATCACAACTGCTGCTAGTAGTAATAGAACAATATATAATTCTGTCCATAGATTATGTACCATTTTTAACACCTACTTCATCTAAAAACAACCAGCATATAATTATCTGCAATATCGTCATCCAACCTATAAATAGAACAGAAGAATAGTCTAGTGAATGAACAATTTGAAAAACTACAGTTAATGGCTCTGTAAAAATGTGAATAGAATGGAAGCGTAAAAACCTACCAATATATACACCAATACTTGATAATATAATCATTAATAGTAATATCAAATTCATCCACTTTGACCTTCCTAAAAAGGCTCGGACTTGGTCCATCATTAGCACATAATAAAATAAAGCCAAAAATACGCCACTAACTAATATCGTAAAATTCCACCATTCCTTCAACTCTAGTCCTTCCATAAAATCAAAATCAAAAAAAGTTAGGTGAATTAAATCTGTTACTACATAAATAGCATTTGGAGATAGCAAAATAAAAGTAACAACAAAAAACATACTCATCACTATTTCTTTATTATTTCTTATTCGAAATAGAGGAAGTAAAAAAGAAAGCTCTAATGCAGCAAAAGCAAGAAATAAATTAAAAATCATAAACGAATAGGTTGTATCAAAACATAATAACACTAAAATATAAAGGAAAAAGATAATTCTTGCCTTTGATCGCTTACTCATAATTAAGCTCCCCTTCATTTGTACATTTATCTATATTACAATGAGAAGATACGATGTGCAACGATATCGTTTATTTATGAGATAGATATAGTAAGGAGGTTTTTTCAATGCGTCTTTGGCACGAATCCCTAATTAAAGCTTTGCCACGTCAACAATTACTAGGACAACACCGTGAATGCTGTGCGTTACGAGGCAAGGGATGGGGGAAAAAACATGCTACGGTAAATTATGTGTTCCACTACTCCCCATATCTACTTTTTTTATATCATAAACGCATTATGATTGAAATGAAGAAGAGAGAATATAATATTGATCCATCATGGGAAGATCCATATTACCGGGGGAAAAATTCAGAACCACATGATGCCGAAAGTTTTTACGGTATGGATGCAAATCGTAACATCGATCATCCCATATACCCCGAGCATAATAATTCATATTTGCAGGAATGTATCGATAACTTAAGGGAAAAAGGGGTTATTCTTAGTAACCGTTGATCAAAAAGCTTGGCAATACTATACCCTATCCTCTAAAAAAGAATGGTCTATTACGGAATGTTGAGATTTTGTACTGCATTGTGGGAGATTACTTCACTGTCAAACTTTTGGATCCCTTCAGGGGCATTATTGGGGCCCACTCTCGCTAGGAGAGCCATTGTATTTTACCTACGCTACTTAGTTTAGATAATCTAACATCAAATAAAGCCGAGCCAATTCAAAGACAAGCTAAAGCGTTTCGAATAGGCTTGGCATTCACATATGTTGTCACGGTCTAACATTACGTAAAATATTCTATGTTAGACTCTGGAAAATATTTATGAATATATCCACCTAACGTATCCTTCATATCTTCTTGCTCCTCATCCATATAAACGTATTTTCCTATTCCGTACCTTCCCCACTTCCACTTCCGTTTCGATTCATCTAATTCCAATTTTGTCATTGGATAATTTTCTTGAATGACTCGTTTAGCTGGCTTGGTAAATCGATGCTGAATCATTTCAAACGTTAGATCCTTTTTCGCTTTCGTTGATAAAGCTGCTTCTAATTTTTCAAACATTTCATGATACCCTTGCTTCCAACCATCATGTAGATAAATCGGGGCAACGATAAACCCTAATGGGTATCCAGCCTCTGCTACCTTTACAGCAGCTTCAATACGTTCATTCAACCGAGATGTGCCAGGTTCAAAATATTTAATGATGTAGTCATCATTTATACTAAAACGAAATCGAGTTCGACCATTATGTTTTGCATCTAATAAATGATCAACATGTGCAAATTTGGTCACAAACCGTAATTGGCCATATTCCGATTGGCCAAAGTATTCAATGGCCCGTTTTAAAGTATGTGTTAGGTGGTCTACTCCAACTATATCTGACGTACATGATGCCTCAAATCGTGTTGTTTCAGGCGCTCTTTCGTCCATATATTGCTCTGCGGCTTCGAATATCTCATCTACATTGACGTAGGTCCGAATATACGGTTTACTTCCCATCGTTGTTTGTAAATAGCAATAATGACAATGCCCCATACATCCAGTAGCAAAAGGAATAGCATATTCAGCTGATGGCTTTGAGGTATCGAACTTTAAGGTCTTACGCAGTCCAACAACTAGTGTAGACTTAGCTACTCGATATCTTTGAAAATGATTATCCCCCGGCAAATTTCTAACTTGATTATGAGATGTTGTTTCTCTAATCTCAATACCCATATCCTCAAACTTCGTGATTAATTTTTTACCTAGTGGATATGTCAATGCATTAGGTTCAACATAGACAAGCTGTGGAACAAATGGTTTAACCATAGTAGTCTCCTTGTTCTGGTAAGCCAAAAGCTGCCTGATATGCCTCTTCGGCTTCATTAGCAGACTTATATACGGCAATCTCGTCCGTTAATGGATAATAGGTTTCATATATAAACAGGGCTAATTCTTGTGGCAGTTCAGGATTTTCTACCACCGCCGCCTGTTGAACCTGGGCAACATCCTGTGCGTGCGGATTGCGAATGATAACATAAACTACTTCACCAGGTTGATACATATTATTAATCTCCATCTAATCACCAAACTTCTACAATTATTATCCTTATTATGTGCAATCACCATTGATTTAAAACTAACAATCGTATTAATTTGCTATACTTTGCGCTATACGCTATATATATAAATAAAAATGAAGCGAACAAGCTATTCGCTTCATTTTTATTTATAGTTATGGAAAATACTATTCAGCCATTTTTACAATAGGCTTAATCGTCACACCATTCTTTGAATCTGCAAAGGCTTCATTAATTTGCTCGAACTCATAAAACTTAACTAATTTATCAAACGGAAATTGTCCATTTTTATAATACTCAACTAGCTGAGGAATAAATACTTTAGGTATGGCGTCCCCTTCAATTACTCCCATAATCGTTTTGCCTTCTGCCATGATATCATTATGCACATCAAACGTTATTTCTGGTGTAACACCAACAATTGCACATTGTCCTAAAGGGCGAAGCGCATGTATGGATTGTTTTACCACAGGAGGAACTCCAGTTGTATCAATGGCATAGTGCGTTCCCCCATTGGTTATTTCTTTTATTTCTTTCACAACATCCTCTGTCGTTTTACTATTTATAGCATGAGTTGCACCTAATTCTTTTGCCAATTCTAGACGACTCTCCTGAATATCTACAGCTATAATTTGCTTACATCCTTGAATCTTAGCAGCCATAACTGCGCTTAATCCAACAGCACCACTACCGTATATTGCAATTGATGAACCAAATTCGGGTTTTAATTTATTTAAAACGGTACCGCTGCCAGTTTGGATTCCACATCCAAGTGGTCCTAATAATGCTAAGTCAACATCTTTATCGACTTTCACAACATTTTTCTCATTAGCAACAGCAAATGTTCCAAAAGAAGATTGTCCAAAGAAAGTGGATAATGCTTGTCCATTCTGATGAATTCTATATGTTCCATCCTCCATCTTTCCTCCGAAATTCAAATCATTGAATGCTAGACAAACAGATGGATGCCCTGTTAAACAGTTTTCACAATGCCCGCATGAAGCAAATGCAATGACGACATGGTCGCCAGGCTCAATTGTAGTGACTGCATCTCCAACCTCTTGAACAACACCTGACCCCTCATGACCCAGTACGGCGGGGAATGGTGCAAGGCCCGCATCTCTTGCTACTGCATCGGTATGACATACACCAGAAGCTACAATTTTAATAACAACCTCATTGGGTTTAGGTTCAGAAAGCTCCACCTCTTCTAGTTTAAAATCATCACCTTGACTATGTGTAACAGCTGCTTGAACCTTCAAACATATACAACTCCTATCTTTTAGTTATTTATAATTATTTAGTTACTATATATTATTATACACTGATATATCGGAACTAACGATAAATGTGCTTGAGACAAGACAAAATACTGCATCATACCAAAACAAGTAAGCTTCATACCATATGTCCAGCTAGAATATGTTACCCATCAAAACGCTAAAATAGTAAAAAGGTAAACAAGTTACGGTAAACTCGTTCACCTTTTTAAACTGTATAACAGCCAAGAACAAATGAATCACATCGTGTTAACAATTAGTCCGATATGGGTAAAATAATTCATCACACCAAATAAAACAAAAACCCATCCTGCAATAGTCCAAGCCATTTTAATAATGATTAATAAGCTTTTATTAGGCTTTGGCTTTAGGATAAATGGAAATAACACTGCCCCCAGCCCTGTAATCGCGTATAATCCTGAAATAAACATTGCCTCGATTAGCGGATAATCTGCAAATGCACCCGAAATCGGTTCTTCTGGTGGAGCAGCAAATAACTGATAAGTTACTCCAGCAATCGCCACTGAAAAAAGTGCTAGCCCCATTGCTGCAGCAAAATAAGCTAATGGTTTTAACAAATAAGGTAGCTCCTGTTGTAACTTTTCAGAAACCGTCTTATTATGGTTCATATTTATACCTTCAGCCATATATACGTTTGACTTTCTCCATAATAAAATAGCAGCTGCCAACAACATTACCCCAAAAGCTAAGGATGGTTCTCCAAAGATGATATCATCGAAGGGAAATCCAATTTTAGACAACGGCCATGTTAAGCTCATATGCGTACCAGTTATTGTAAGGATAAAACCAGGGATAGCAAAGCCAATGGCCCACCCCTCCAGCTGTCCAACGCGCCCTCTGTTCACATGTGATGCAAATCGCAGAATTAATAATAAACCTACACCAGTTGCTACCGCCATAATCGTATTATACACCTGCGTTACTGACCAATCGATAACCATTTGTACTCCCCCTTGTTTAAACATTTCTTCCCATTATAGCTAAATTAATTACGTTAGTTTCGAATATCTTTAAAAGCTTCTGCTTGCTCTTTGATACCTTTTTCAGCAGCAAACCTTTCAATACTTGATGCTCCAAAGAATCCTACAATACCATCTACTCTTTCGATTACATATGCTGCATCTTCCGGTTCGGCTATCGGTCCACCATGACAAATAGCTGTAATATCTGGATTTACGGACTTCCCAGCATCGATGATTTTTTGAATTCTTTCTACACAGTCATCTAAAGTTAACGCAGTTTTAGCTCCAATCGTTCCTTTTGTTGTGAGTCCCATATGCGCAACCAATATGTCTGCTCCAGCTTCCGCCATTTTTCTCGCTTGCTCCTCATCAAACACATACGGAGTTGTGAGCATATCTAATTCATGCGCTTTTTTAATCATATCAACCTCAAGATCATATCCCATGCCCGTTTCCTCTAGATTTTGTCTGAACACCCCATCAATCAAACCAACCGTAGGGAAATTCTGTACACCACTAAAGCCTTGTGACTTTAATTGCTTTAGAAATACATCCATCACTCTAAATGGATCTGTACCATTCACCCCTGCAAGTACAGGTGTGTGATGAACAACTGGTAACACTTCGCTCCCCATTTCTACAACAATTTGGTTTGCATCACCATACGAAAGTAATCCTGCTAATGATCCACGACCAGCCATCCGATATCGACCAGAATTATAAACAATTAGCATATCCGCACCACCAGCTTCACTACTTTTAGCAGTTATACCTGTGCCAGCTCCCACACCTAATAATATTTTCCCTTCATTGACCTCTTCTTTAAATCGATTTAAAATTTCTTCGCGTGAATACAATTTAGTTCTCTCCTTTTTTAGCTTCCATTAATTGAATTAACTTTTCAGCTGCCGCTTCAGCAAAAGCTTTGTCATTAATAACATTATCAAGCTCTATCAATTGTACTTTTGAACGATCTACTTTTTCCTTTAACGTATCAAATAACATCGTATCCTCTTCAGGACCATAAAAGTCCTGTCCCTTTACATCTAGTCCAGAAAGCCCTTTTAGCGGTAATATAAGAGCAGTATCTCCCTCAGCCTTATTTAATTTGGCTGCGATAGCTTCACCGATTTGCTTATTTTCTTCAACGCTCGTACGCATTAATGTAACGGTAGGGTTATGCCTATAAAAATTTCGACCCGCGTAATGCTTTGGAACAGTATCATACGGTCCGAAGTTCACCATGTCCATTGCACCAACAGATACAACCTGAGGAATACGATGTTTCGCCGCTGCTTCTAATCGATGTGGGCCAGCTGCTAATACACCACCAAATAGCTCATCTGCCCATTCTGTTGTTGTTAAATCAAGCACACCCTTAATAAAACCATTCTCAATAAGGTTTTCCATTGTACGGCCACCAACTCCTGTAGCATGGAAAATTAATGTTTCATATCCCTGTTTTTCCAAATATGCTTTTGCATAGTTAATACAGGGAGTCGTTAACCCAAACATTGTCGCAGCGATTAAAGGTTTTTTTTCAATCGTTGTTTTGTTTTCATATGTCAGCATTCCAGCAATTGCAAAGACTGCATTTGTGAAGATTTTGGTAGAAATAGAGTTTAATCCAGCTACATCAACAATAGAAGGGTACATCATAATATCACTTGTCCCAACATATGGCTCCGTATTTCCGGATGCAACTGTTGATACCATAACTTTTGGTACACCGATAGGCAGTGCTCTCATGCCAGGTGTAACGATAGAAGTACCTCCTGTTCCACCAAAAGATAGAATGCCGTCAAATTTTCCTTCATCATATAGTTTTGGCAGTAGTAGTTCCATACCTTTAGAGAGGACGAGCGTAGCATGAGCTCGATCCTTTGCCGCTACGATTTGTTGTTTATCTTCCCCAGCCGCAACAAATACCTCTGTATTAGATACATCTGGAGGAAAAACAGGGTCGAAAACACCTGTATGAATAGTCAATGTTTGAAACCCAAGTGATTCAATCAACTCTTTAACGTATTGAAACTCTTTACCCTTTGAATCAAAAGTACCTGCTAATGCAATTGTTTTCGACATTTCCAACTCCCCTTTTCTTTTAATAATTTAAAAACGTAACATCTACCTTTGCTAGCTGGCTACACATTCAATTTTGGTTAGGTTAAATCTGTTATTTAGTCTACAATGTCCTGTCCTGCTTTAAAGGTAGCTGGAGGAAAAGTTAAAATTGCTCCAGAAAACTTCGCACGAAAAAAGCGATATCTTTTCAAGGATGTGATGACATTAGCAATGACCCATTGCTTCAGTGCGGGGTAATCTCTATCTTTTTGCAATTTCAATTTATCCCTCTATCCCAATGATATCGCTTTCTTCGCGGAAAATTAATGTATTTATGTTCGTTTATTTTGTCCTAATGTTTGTTTTTTATATTGCTTGGGTGATAATCCATATCTTTTTTTAAATATCTTACTAAATTGCGTATAGTTTGGATAACCAACCATTTCTGAAATTGTCGAAAAAGGAAGATCTTTTTCGTACATAATTTCAATGGCCCTATTTAATCGAAAGTTAATTAAATAGTTAACGAATGAAATCCCCATCTCTCCTTTAAACAATGTGCTTAAATAAGTCCTAGATAGGTTTAAGATACTCGCAAGATCATTCAAGGTAATTTGCTCCATATAATGTGTACTTATATAATCTTTAATAAACGCAATATAATCTTGTTTACTACTAAAGCCGTTTATAATTTTTTGCATAAATTCTTCATACTTCACATCATACGTTTGCTTAAATGACTTGGTTATTTTCATAATAAGTTGCTCTGCTGGTATCCTTTCAAAGACAGAACCACCGATATAACCATTTATATCCGTTCCATCATACATAAACTGTACATCAATTGGCTTGTTAACTGGCCCCCCGTAAACCATCTTAATGACAGGCCGATTAAATTGATTACATACACTAAATATGGCTATTGCTATTCGTTTGGCTGATTGCAAGGATTGTATTTGTTTTGCGCCTAGTATCCCACCTGTTGTTAAACCAAGGTGGACACATATGATATCTGCGCCAGCTTGTAGCATGGCTTTTGCTTGGCTTTCATTAAAGACAAAGGCAACAGTAAACAGGCCACGTTGACTTGCAATACGAATTGCCTCAACTTCCCTTTGATACGATATTCCTTGCTCCTCGAGTGCTTCGCGAAAATCACCATCAATTAATCCTAGTGTTGGATAGTTATTTATTCCAGCAAAACCATGATCCTGAATCTTTTTTATGTAAGCCTCTAAATTAATCGTTGGATCAGTTGCAAACAAACCAAAAATGGTGGGTATTTTTTTAATTACAGGCAATAATTCCTTTAGAGCAAAATCCATAACGACGCTATTACTATTTGCATATGGCATAAACCCAGCAAGTGAGCTAACACCCATTTGACGAAATCGACCCGAACTTAACGCCAGTATAAAATCTGCACCACCTTGTTCCGCATATTTTGCTGTTAAACCAGATCCAGTAGCTACACCAATGATATGATTTTTAGTTTTTAGTTGTTTATATAAATTATCTAAAATCTTTTCTTTAACCGATTCCATTTTTATTCTCCATGAAACATTATTTACGTGCAGTGGTGCCACTCCGCGTATTGTTCTTATTTAATCCATCATAGCATATAGAGACAGATTACTATAATGAAAATAAAATATGTAGGAAAACGAAACTACCTAATAATCTAGCCTTGACTATGCTACTTAGCAAACATGTGCCCTTTCATTTACAATATAAAAGGTTTTCCATACAATATTGATAACATAGGGCACTCTTTTATATACTAGTTCACTTTTATGGAAGAAGATAATAAACCATACTTCCTAAATAATTCCCAATCACATAACCTAATGTACCAACTAACATAATCGGAACAATTAATTTCGTCCAACCTTTAGCAATTGCAAAAGCAGCAGCGGTTGTAGGGCCACCAATATTAGCATTACTAGCAACTATCATTTCTTCAAGACTGAATTTAAACAGCTTGCCAACTGTAAATGTTACTAGCATGTTGAATAGAACCATAATAGCTAAAAACAACAATAATAAAGGTGCGTTACTAATAAGTAGTGGAAGTGATGCCGGGACTCCAATTACTACAAAGAAAATATAAATTAAATACGTACCTATTTCTTGAGCACCATGAATATTTTCAAAGAAACGATGGAAGACAGTGACGACAAAAACGGTAATACTCGTTAGCATTAAATAACCATCGCCGAATAAACCATTTAATACATTGTAAAAGAAACCAACACCTTCTCCTGATGGAATCCATTGGTCAATAACTTCAGCAAGTTTAAACGAGATTGCTACTAGTGCAAATGCTATACCAATAGCAAAAGCAATATCTTTTAATGAAACTTCTTTTCGTTTCCAATAGGTACGAACTCCATTCTCTTGAGAATCATTATTGTTTTGTTCCAATTCATCGAGGTAAGGTGTATGGAACCTGTTACGAATGAATGTTATTGCTGGCAGCATAATTAGAGTAAAAAAGTAAAGCGCCATAAGAATATTATCAGCCACTATAGCAGAAGAAGCCAATTCGCCTGGTACCTCAAGCTTAGCTGACAAAGCAGCAAAGTTCACGCCTCCACCTGTATAGGAACCTGTTTCTAATCCTGTAATCTTTGTAGCATTTGGAATCCATTGATGCATAGACATATAAGCAACAAAGCCCCCGATTACAGTACCTATTGAACTAATAAGAAACAGCAATAACATTCTGCCGCTTTCATTCCATATTTTCTTAAGATTTGCCTGGAATAATAACAGCGGAATAGCAAGTGGGACAACATATGACCAAACAGCATCGTAAGCAGGTGCTTGACTTGGAATCACATTTATATTTACGAGAACCATCGCACCAACAAGAGCGATAATAGCACCCGTCACCTTGGAGGCCCACTTATATTTTTGTTCTAAGCATATGCTTACAGCAGCCCAACCTGCCATAAAGGCCCATAACAACCATGTATCTTCTGAACTTATAATTGATGTAATCATGCCAACCCCCCTTTAATTGTTGATAGTTAATACCCCTAGTTCGTCTATCATAAAAATACTAATTATAATATAGAATTTTCTAATTATTATCAAGAGGAAATAACTCCTTTTATGTAGATCATATAGCAATAAAAGAGAAACCCTTCCTTCTTCTATATGCTATTCTTTGCTTACCGAAAGAATATACTTGAGAAAGGAATGATTATTTATGTCAGAATCAATGAAGCATTGCTGTAGCAAAAATAATACAGCTGATAATGAACAGCTTCGCAAAACTCATGTAAATCAAGCGATGATTGTAACAAAAGAAGATTGGAATAAAGCACATCAGGCCTTTTTAAAGAAGGAAAAGGAACATACTCGAGAGCGCGATAAATTAAATGCAGAACGTCGTCACTTACCTATGGTAGAAATAACAAAAAACTATACATTTAACGGATTAAAGGAGCAATATAGCCTTCTTGATTTATTCGCCGGAAAAAAACAGCTTATTGTTTATCACTTCATGTTTGACCCCAGTTGGGTTGAAGGCTGCGATGGCTGTTCTATGATGGTAGATAACATTGGACACCAAGCTCATTTACGTGCACGTGACACGACGTTGGTCTTAATTTCTAGAGCTCCTATGGAAAAAATACATCCCTTTAAAAAGCGAATGGAATGGACCTTGCCATGGTACTCTTCCTTTAACAGTGACTTCAATTATGACTTTGGAGCAACTACGAAGCAAGGAGAAGAAACGCACGCATACAGCGTATTCTTACAAGATAACAACAAGGTTTATCATACGTATTCAACAGGAGCACGTGGTGTTGAATACTTAGGTAGTAATTGGAGCTATCTTGATATCACCCCGATGGGCAGGCAAGAGGATTGGGAAAACTCACCTACTTGGGTCAGGAAAACCCCAAGATATGAATGGTGGAAACATCATGACAAATACACAGACTCCTTGTCTTGACATAGATCAAGAGATTGAGATCAATAATTTTCAGTAAAATAAAGCAGAACAATAAGATACCGACCCTCAGAAGTTAGAGTAAAAAATCTAACTTCTGGGGATCGGTACCAACTTTTTGAATGTTAGTTGTGCTTTGGCTAATTCTAAATTAGTTGTTTGGTTTTAATAACCCCTATATAGCGAGACAACGAAGTATTTTCGCAACGCTGTACTTCCAACACTGGCTAAATGACTTCTTTGATCCGATTACCTATGCGCAAATGATGAATGGTGATTTCCGGACGACTTCCAACTCGAATATTAATTCCTGTTTGACCAAGCCCTTCACTAATATAAAAGGGACGACCTTCTAATTTATGAAGTCCTTTAACCATATTCAACTTGACCAGTTTCCCCATTTTCCGAAGGTGGTAAGGTTTTGGCCAATGAATTTGCCCGCCATGAAAATGACCTGAAAGCAGATAATCAAAATGATACTTGTCCATTTCTAAAACTACATTTGGATCATGTGTTAACACAAGATTACTTCCTTGTTGCAAACCTGCAAACGATTTAACTAGATTACTATGATTTGTACTAAAATTATCAATGCCAATAACATTAACAGCCTCACCATCTACTGTAATTACCGCATTTTCATTCTGAAGCGTTTTGAATCCATACTGATTCAGTATATCTTTTAATTGCTGAAAGTCTCTATCCTTTAACACATAATCATGATTACCAAAAACCGCATAAGCACCATACTTAGGATTTAATTTACTCAATTCCTCTAAATAAGGTATAAGCTTGGGAATACTTTTCTTACGATCTAAGAAATCTCCTGTTAACGCAATTAAATCTAGCGATTGAGAATCTAATTGTTGCATTATATTTTGTGGAGTTATCGATATATTTTCAATATGCAAGTCTGAGATATGCAATATTTTTAGTATTTTCCCTTTATTTGTTTCTATATCTTTTTCTATATCAATTTGATTAACAACCACAGAATGCGTATTTCTATAGCCTATATATATAAAATAACTCAATAATGCTATAATTCCAATACTTATATACATGTAGAAATCACCCCTGTACTCTATTATAAAGGGTGATCATCATTTGTTCACTTGTAATATATGGATATAACATAGCATTCCTAGTAGGTTGTAATTTTCACCGTTGCACAAAAGCGCAAGCGCCCGATTAGAAACGTAGCGACTGGAGCAAGTCTACAGAGATAAAGGAATCACGGTGAGCTTGCGAGCCGATGATGACTTATCGTAGGGCAATTCGTAAAGTCATCTAGCTTCTGGGCGCTGGAGCTGGACGCGGCTCAAACGATATTTATTAACATTGGCAAATTTTATAATTTCCCTAGACTACAAAAAAACAATGATTTACCTACTTCATAACCCTTCTCTATTTTACAGTTCTCCTTCTACAATTCTCCTTACATGAAACAGTGATATTCGCTGCTCTTGTATACTCATTTGACAAAAAACCACCTAGTTGTTACAATTTTAAAAAAGCCGTCCGGTTGGTCTTTTTTATGTTGGTTGATTGGAGGAATGGTAATGAATACGAAAGCTGAGAAGAAACGAGAACATATATTAACATCTGGTACAGCGTTTATTCTTGAGAATGATTTTAATTCGTTAACCTTGGACGCTGTTGCTAATCATGCTGGAATTAGCAAAGGCGGTTTACTATATCATTTCCCAAATAAAGATGCTTTATTAAAAGGTTTATCTGATCATATATTTGAGCAATTTACCAACTCATTTAATAAACATGCAGAAAACGATCCTAATGAAAAAGGAAAGTGGACACGAGCCTTAATTGAAACATCTAAATGGGACTTGGATAATAACGCGAAACTAAATATTGGAATCATGGCAGCATCCATGCTAAATCCTGATATTTCAGAAGGACTTAGCAAGGGATATCGTTATATGCAAAATAAAGTTGAGCAAGACAATCTAGATCCCGTTACTGCTAGTATTATCCGACTTGCCATTGATGGTATTTATTATTCGGAAATGCTTGACATGGCTCCATTAGATGAGAATTTACGTGAGAAGGTCATTGAAAAATTAATTCAAATGACAACATAGGAGGTGCCCCTAATGATCAATCCATTTGTAATTTTAATCATTGCTGTTTTAGGTGAAGTGTTTGGAAATTCTATGTTGAAGCAGTCCAACGGATTCAAAAGGCTCCTCCCTTCCTTAGGAGTTATATTTGGAATGGGGATAGCGTTTTATGGACTATCGCTCACGCTTACTGCTATACCACTTAGTACTGCATATGCAGTATGGTCTGGTGCAGGGACTGCATTGACTGCACTCATTGGTGTTCTTGTTTATAAAGAAAAATTTAATTTTAAAAAAATAATCGGCTTAGTTTTTATTATTGGTGGCGTTATTTCTCTAAAATTATCGAGCGGAGTATAATAGTAGATTGGAGGTTTTTCTTATGAAAGGATATGTCATGTTAGCCATCTCAATTATAAGTGAAGTATGTGGTACAACAATGCTTAAAATATCCGATGGTTTTTCTAATCCTTTACCATCTTTTGGTGTCGTAGTTTCCTTTGCTTCAGCATTTTATTTCCTCTCTATTTGTTTAAAAACAGTAGCCCTAAGCTTGGCATATGCTATTTGGGCTGGAATTGGAACGGCATTGACTGCATTAATAGGAATACTAATTTGGAATGAACCATTTAGCTTCTTGACCGTGGTTGGATTGATTTTCATTATTGGAGGAGTTGTCTTACTCAATATGCCAAATAATCAAGAGGATAAAGTTTTGCATCCATCAAGCTAATGATTAGATAGATGGATATCCACATCATAAACGATATACAATTAGCACGAAAGCTCTTTACACATCCCGATATGAAATGATTCGTCTTCGATTATATCAAGTAATTCCATCATATCATCAATGATAAAATCCGCATTAGCACTTCCCCAATATGCATCTCTTTTCCAAATACTTATCATCCCCGACTTTTTAGCAGGATGGACATCATTTTGGGGATGATCACCTACAAATATACTTCTTGCTGCGGCAACTTGTAACCGATCTAAAGCGCTTCTAAAAATCTCTAAGTCTGGCTTTTTTATTCCCTCGTATTCAGATACCAAAACCTCATCCATAAACGGAAAGATCCCTGTTTTACGAATGACATCCATTTGGAACGGTCCTTGTCCATTTGTAATTATGCCAAGTTTTAATGATCGTTCTTGCAGTGCTTCCAGCAATTTTAAAACTTTAGGAAAAAGGATGCAGTTAGTTTTGAACTGAACCAAATAATCAGTTAATAACTGTTTAGGGGTTATGCCAGTCACATTAAATTCCTTAACCATTTGTTGATATACTTTGTCTTTCCACACATATCCCCTTTTATCCAATGTTATAAATCGATTGACATAGCATTTTTTAGGTATATGACTGAAATAAGGATAGAAGCGTTCATATTGATTCGTGGCAAACCGTTTTATAGAAGCTTCTCTATGAAGTAACGTTCCATCCAAATCAAAAATAACAGCTTCTATCATTTTCCCTTACTCCTCATCATTTTGATAAATTCATAATTAGATCCATTCGTATGCTGCGTAAAGGATTCCACAGTCTGAAATCCGGCTTTTTTATACACTTTTATAGCTCGCTGGTTAAAACTAGCCACCGATAACGTTAAACGCTGACAAATATACTTTTTCTCTGCAAACTGAATACCCGCTTGCAAAAAACTTAGCCCTAAACCGAGCCCCGTTAATTCTGGCTTCATCCCAAGCCCAATTTCTACTTTATGATCCCCACAATGATAGGTAAAAAAACCTACTAATTCATTCTTTTCATCATGTACAATAAAATGAGAACCTTGACGTCGTTCAGGATTAAGGAATTCTTGTAAATCTTCTTGATCTTCTTCCATATTATAGAAGCGATACTCTCCATCGTAATACCACTCGTAAGCAATAATTTCAGCCTGTTCCTGCGTCATTGGTTTAAAAGAGTAATGCATATCGGATTCTCCAATCGTGTTGTATCTTTTTCTATAATTAAACTTGAAGTTAAATTATATTTGCTTCCTAAACAAAACTCGATCATGGTTTATCCCATCATATTGCGTGTGAATAGAGATACCATCTACAACGTTATCTCCCTCAACAATATCAAAACCCATATGGGTATGAAATGCTATTGAGTTTCTATTCTTTGGCGAAGTTACACAGCGTATTACTTCAACGTTAAACCGTTTCATAACCTGAAAAAACGTGTGATATAATCGTTTTCCGATTTGCATATTTCGGTGATTTGGGTGTACACCAATAAAATGAATATAAGCCGTGTTTGTCTGGGATTGAGATACGAAGCCTATTAAGAAACCAATGATTTTTCCGTTTTCTTCAGCTATAAAGCTACTATTATTAAAGTGCTCAAAGAACAATTTTGGTACCATATCTGCCATCTGTCTCCCACCCCACCATTCATTTATGATAGGTGAAATACGATAGTAATCAGATCCTTCGATAGACCGAATATTCATTAAATCAACCCCCTTCTTTTATAACTAATTCCACATCCCACTTCATATTATTCTGAATTTTAATTATATCATACGTTCTGAAGCTTTTTTACTTCGTTTAAATTAATGGATTGTAAGTTCTACCTCTAGGCGAAGAAGTTTGTTCTGTGGTTCCAATTTTTGTTCCTATGTCATTTCTTTTTCAACTGTTTGTTTATTTCCTTTTTTCTTAGCCTTATCAGACATAGGTGGTCGTCCTTTCGGGTTTCCCAAGGACTCATTATCACCTTCACTAACAATTTTTTCCATGAACTAATTATTGGAGGTTGTAACCCCAAATTAAATGACTGTTTTCGTTTATGAAGAATCTGTTCTCTTCATAAAGCTTCATACATCCAGTGTAAATGGAACAAAATAAACTTGCTATTCCCGTTGCCTTATTAATCCTTCCCTCCCAAATTTCTTATACAATTCTTCAACCCACCGTTTACGTGGGAACTGCTTGTCAATCCATGCTTCTTAGCCAACATGTCATATCCTAAATAACCCTTTGATATACTCTTACTACTATTAACTTAAATGGATCACTATATTTAGCCATAAAGAAACACCCCAAAAGAAAGATTTCACTCTCACTTTTGGGGTGAAGTACATTTATTTCATTTAGTTATTCTGTTAATAGAGGATAATATCCTTCTTTTGTATGCGTCTCGCTACCAACTAATGGTGGGTTAAATACACATACCATACGCATTTGTGTACGGGCACGAAGTTCATGCTTATCATGTTCATCTAAAAGGTACATAGTTCCTGGTTTTAATTGATATACTTCACCAGTTTCTAATTTTTCAATCTCACCTTCTCCTTCGATACAATAGACAAGTTCAATATGGTTTTTGTACCAGAAGAAGTTGTTGGTACCCGCTTTAATAATGGTATCATTCATGCTAAAACCTACACCATCTTTTTTATAAATAAATCGACGGCTTGACCAATTTTCCCCAGATGTTTCATCTTCTGTTCCAATAATATCTTCAAGTGATTTTACGATCATGAATAATCTCCTCTTTTCTATCTTATATAAAATGTTTACTTCAATACTTGTTTAATTGCTTCTTCAAGAATATCAAAACCATTATTTATCCCCTCTTCTTCAATTATTAAAGGAGGAAGGAATTTTACAACCTCATCATTTGGTCCAGATGTCTCAACAATTAATCCGCGATTAAATGCCTCCGCACAAATCTTATTGGCAAGATCTGCTTCTTGTATCACAATACCTTGCATAAACCCACGACCTCGTGCCTCACCTTGTAACGTGGAGAATTTATTAATAATAGATTCTATACGTTCACGAATAAGGTTAGCCTTTTGCTGAATAGAGTTGCTAAAGGCAGCTGTTTCCCAATTTGTTAAAGCTTCCGTAGCTGCAATAAACGCTAAATTATTCCCACGGAATGTCCCGTTATGCTCACCTGGTCCCCACTGATCAAATTCTGGTTTAATTAATGTAATAGCCATAGGTAGACCAATACCCCCTATTGATTTAGAGAGACAAATAATATCAGGTTTAATTCCTGCAGGTTCAAAACTAAAGAATGTACCAGTCCTACCACATCCAGCTTGAACATCATCAATAATCAACAGAATATCCCAACGCTTACAGATAGATTCGACTTTCTTTAGCCATTCCATGCTAGCCGCATTGATTCCGCCTTCTCCTTGTACAGTTTCCAAGATAATTGCTGCCGGTAATGCTACACCGCTTCCACTATCCTCAAGGAACCGCTCTAAGTAAGCAATTGAGTCCTGATCCTCCACATATTCGTCAAATGGCATAGAAACACTATGGTGAAGAGGTATTCCTGCACCATGACGTTTAAATGAGTTACCAGTCACGGATAATGAACCTATTGTCATTCCATGAAATGCATTTGTAAAACTAATAACCGTGTCGCGCCCCGTTACCTTTCTAGCTATTTTCAAGGCGCTTTCTACAGTATTCGTTCCAGTTGGTCCCGGAAACATTATTTTATAGTCTAGTTGACGAGGTTTAAGTATAACGTCGTTGAACTGATCTAGAAAGTTCTTTCTAGGAGTTGTGCCCATATCCAAACTATGAATGATTCCGTCATTTTGAATATATTCAATCAGCTTTTGCTGCATAACATCATTGTTATGACCATAATTTAATGCACCAGCACCAGCAAAAAAGTCAATATACTCTTTTCCATCTATATCCCATAGTTTATATCCTTTAGCCTTTGTAAAAATTGTTGGCCAGCCTCTGCTATAGCTTCTAACCGATGATTCCAATTCTTCAAAGGTTTTCATTTTTTCATTATTTAATACTGCTGTAGTCACCAAATCATCCTTTTATTCATTATTTCCCTTTTGAAAAGGGCCAATCTTATACAGTTGCTCATCTTCATGTCCTGTTCGTGGAAAATCAATTGATAAATAATAATTTCCAACCACACATTCTGTGTCTAGCTTTTTTGCTAAACCTAAAAATAAATACTGAGAAGGTAAATTGGATGGTGATACCGTTGCTTCAATAAATCGAATCTCTGATAATTGTTCCCGCTCTAACAACTTCATCAACATTTTCGTTCCTAACCCTTTACCCCGTTGAGTTTCTCGAACAGCAACCTGCCAGATGAATAATGTATTCGGTTTATTCGGATGAATAAACCCAGAAATGAATCCGACCGTTTCCCCTTCACTTTTCACAACAATGGATGATTCTGAGAACATATCACACCATAGGATATAGCTATAAGAAGAGTTAAGGTCAAGGTTACCAATTTCATGGATTAGTTCCCACACAGCTGCCCCATCATCTTTTGTAGGCATACGAAACTCAAGTTCCTGATCAATTTCACGTGTTTTTGTAATCGTGCTAATGGTTCTTTGGATGCTTCCACCTCCCAGACTTTGGTAAATAATCTACTATATAAGCTTATAAATAATTAGGGGGAAGCGTCAAAAGCCTTTAAACCTTATATAGCTTGATTAAACTTGCTGAGTTACGGTGACAGTTAAATAAAGGGCAATCCTTTAAGAATAGCGCCCAAAAATTCTAAAAAATACGATGGTTATACCAATTCAATTAGTTGCAATTCCAAAAAAACTTCAAATTCGCCAAAAAGCGTCGAAAATATAGGAATGAGCCCATTTAGCAGATATATCATTAAGAATCCTCGACCATATTGGTATGTTACAAGCATTCAATTATTTCTGTTTTTTAACAATAAATAAAAGAAGTACCATAACCCTATTTATTAAGGGAATAGCACTTCTATTAAATACTAATTCGACGCTATCTTTTCTTTTATTAGCATATTTTTCTCTATCTCCCCATTTTTAATAACAACTTGTACAGTTTCATTCGTTGCAAGTGAGTAAATATCCTCCAATGGATTCCCCTTTACAACAATAACATCTGCTAACTTTCCTGTTTCAATTGTTCCTACTTTTTCTTCCCATCCTAAACATTCAGCAGCCGTTTTCGTCGAAGCAACAATAGCTTCCATAGGGCTCATTCCAACGTCTACCATAAGCCCTAATTCTCGAAGATTCGTCCCATGCTTCATTACGCCAGCATCCGTACCCATTGCTATTTTCACACCAGCTTGATGTGCTTTAGCAATACTTGCTTTATGCTGTTCAATTACCTCTTTCGATTTTTGCACGGCTGTATCAGGCATGCCTGTTTCCTTTGCTGTTTCCAGAACGGCAACTGGCGCAAGCAAGGTTGGTACTAAAAACGTACCATTTTCAAGCATCATTTCAATGGCTTCATCATCTAAAAATATTCCATGCTCAATGGAATGAATTCCTGCTTTAACAGCATTTTTAATCCCTTCAGCACCTTGTGCATGTGCCATAACTTTTACGTTTTTCCGAAAACGTCCTTCCTCTACGATCGCTTTAAGTTCATTTAATGAGAATTGAGTAAATTCTGGGTGATCTGTGGCACTCAATACTCCACCAGTTGCATGAACTTTAATAACTTCAGCTCCTGCACGTAGCATTTCTCTTGTCTTTTTACGAACCTCTTCCACCCCATCACACTTTCCACTTGGCATTCCAGGATAATTAGAAGGTAAAAGATCAACTACATTTCCGGAAACTGTATAACCATCTCCATGTCCACCAGTAATTGTTAAGGCGTTAATACTTAATTGTAATCTTGGTCCAGAAATAAGCCCTTCTTCAATGGCCTTTTTCACTCCTAGATCAGTCCCCAATGCGTCCCGAACTGAAGTAATACCTGCATGTAACGTAGTCTTTAAATACTTAGCTGCTTGATAATACATAAATGAGAATGGTGTTGCAAGCCTATCAGCAATTGGCGAAAATTCCATCATCATATGCACATGAGAATCAATTAATCCAGGTAAAATAGTGCCTCCTTGAGCATCTATTACAGCTTCTTCTCCGGATTTCGCATACCCTTCTTGTTTACCTACATAGGTGATTTTCTGATCTTCAATAACCACAATTGAATTTTTTAATGGTTCTTTTCCTGTACCGTCAATTACAGAGCCATTTTCAATAATTATTTTACTCATTTAATCTTCCTCCTTATAGTGTTTGAACCAAAAACCCAGCAATAACAACAGATGCAACAGTAACAGTAGTGAATCCGCCAATAAGCATTGGAGCTAGTAATTCATTAAAGATAATTTTCTCTTCTTCTTCATTTCGTGCAGCACTTCGACTAACTTCTTCACATAGGAGATAGTCACCTGGAAAGCCAAACAATGCAGTTAATGCTACTGGCATTCCTTTTAATGGATCCCATTTGACTAGCTTAGAAACAATAAACCCACCCAGCGCAATACCAAATGTTCCCAAAATTAGAATTAATAGAATGCTTGGTAAATTGGCTAGTACTTCTTGTGGTGTTACATCTGCCATTGTACCAATTACTACAAAGACAATCGCAATCATCGTAATGGTGAATGAATTTGCTTTTTCTAATGTCTTCGTTTCAAAAATCCCAATTTTAAGTCCTGCAATTCCAATCGCCAAACACCATAATGTAGCATGAATAGGAGTTACTTCACCTAACGTAGTACCAATAGCTGCACCGATAAATATATAAAATAACTTAAGAACCGCACTTTCTCTTAGTGGACTAGCTTTTGTTTTCTCTTTGGTTGCAGCAACTTCATTTGCCATAGGCACAAAGGTTCCATTATCCAGTTGGTTTTGTATTTTCACTGCATACTTGCGCATAAAATTTAGTGCAAGAGGCATCCCGAACAAACCTTGAAAAGCTACGATTAAAGCAGGAATAACAACTAAGCTTGATCTTCCAATCGATGCAAGTTCTTCAGAAGTAATGAGGAGAGCAATAATTCCACCGCTTAGAGGTCCAACTCCAGCAACAGCCGTGCCATAATCAAACATGAGCGAAACAATAACAAGAATAATAATTCCTGATACAATAACTCCACCAAGTGCAATCAATACAGCTTTTACTTGGCTTCTTAACAAAGATAGTGGGATCATCGTCCCCATATGCAAAATAGCTGGTCCTACTAAAATAGCTCCTAAAGCAGCAAATTGTGATTTTTCTAAAATGTCTTCAGGAAATATTCCTGTCCAGACACAAACTAGGAATCCAACCATGGCTGTTAGGAGCATGGGAATCCGAGCTCTAGAAATAATGGAGAGCCATTCTCCTAGGGCAATTAACGCAAAAATAAGTGCAGTAGCAATAAGTGGATTACTTAACAAGAGAACCCCTCCTCAAAATGAATTTTTATTACTATATCACCAGCTTAAATTTTTGTCTATACTGTTTTTTCAGACAATTTATTACAGTTTTAATAGTATAAGTTAATTAATTTTTTCGAATTAACTAGCCCAATTATTGATTTATCAGCAAAGAAAACGGTTCCTTTATTATCGATACATGATTTCAATTCCCGCTCATATACGACGAATTTCGACAAAATTTTTTTGATTTTCAAGGAATATAGAAATTTATGTGGCGTTTATATCTAAAAACGCTCTACTTAAAAGACGGACAACGTACTCTTTATCTTCAGATGCGTAGATAAACTATTACGGAAGAAAAGGTTTCGGACGGAAAACATAAAACCCTCTGTACATTAGCATAAGGCTGCTAACAAGCCAGCAGAGGAAAAGCAAAGTATCTTTCAGGAGCAGCTTCGTTGCACGAACCGTTATTTCTAGTTGGTTATCATTCTTTGTTTTTAAAATTTTTATCCTATCTTATTAATAGCGCTTCTAATTACACTTGCGCCCACTACTATTATTCCATTAAAGCATAGGTTATTAGTGTAGATTTAAGCAAAGAGGTGATTATTTGTGGATAATAACGATAATCGTTTAAAGCGAGTTGAACGGAATCCCTTTCATGGCTTAATGGAACAAATGGATGCATTCTTTAATGAATCTGCAAAGAATTTCAATTCATTGGTAAAACGCCCTTTAAACGTCCATACCTATGAAACAAAGTCAAATGTAATTGTTGAAGCAGAATTACCTGGATATAAACGTGACCAAATCCAATTAGAGATTATCGGAAATCAATTACGTATTGCAGTGGAAGAATTTTCATCCAATGAGCAGGAAAGAAGCTACCGCGGCCAACGTGCGGAACGAACAATTACGATTCCATTCACCATATCGGAAAAAGAAACAAAGGCTGACTTAAACAATGGAATATTACAAATAACCATTCCTAAGAAGAATTCAAGTAGACGATTCATTGATATTAATGACTGACAGAAAAAACACCATTTTAACATAACATTTTGTTAAGATGGTGTTTTGAATGTAAGGACATTCTCCTTTCATATTTATGCTAATTTTTCTTCATTATCTTGTGGTGGATCAATATTTTCACTTTGCTTTGCCCAAATGGTTGCTAGAATAGGTCCCGAAATATTATGCCAAACACTAAACAAGGCACTCGGAACCGCCGCGATCGGTGAAAAATAAGCAAGTGCCAATGTTGAACCAAGTCCAGAATTTTGCATACCCACTTCAATTGCCACCGCCTTTTGATCTTTGATATCAAGTTTTACAACTTTTGCTAGCAGAAATCCAAGTAGTAATCCTAATCCATTATGCAAAATTACAACTGAAAAGACAGTAAATGCTGATGAAGTAATATTTTCTGTATTCACAGATACAACAGCACCTGCAACTGCAACAATGCCAATAACTGAAACGAGCGGTAAAACTTTTATGCTTTGTTCAACTCGTCTTCGAAATACCATACGAATAACAATGCCTAGAATAATTGGTATTAAAACGATCTTTACAATGGTCAAAAACATACTACCAGCCGAAATCGGCAGCCATTCACTTGCCAATAGCCAAGTCATTGTTGGAGTTAAAACTGGGGCAAGCACTGTAGATACTGCTGTTACGGAAACAGATAGTGCGGTGTTACCTTTTGCTAGAAACGTCATAACATTGGATGCTGTGCCACCTGGGCAGCAACCAACTAAAATAACACCGACTGCTACTTCTGATGGAAGTTGAAAAAGGATGGCCAAGCCATAAGCCAATAAAGGCATGATGGTATATTGTGCTAATACTGTAAGCATGACACTTTTTGGTGCTTGAACGACACCTTTAAAATCAGCCGTGGAAAGTGTTAACCCCATACCAAACATGATGATTCCTAGAAGTAGCGGAATGAATGAAACTATCCAAGAAAAACCACTTGGAAATATAAAACTTAGAGTCCCAAATAGAATAACCCAGATGGCAAATGTGTTGCCTGCAACTGTACTAATTTTTTCTAATAGCTTCAAGTGGACTCCCCCCTTATTTAAATAATATTTCAATATAATAACAAAAATCTGATAATAAAGTCTAGTACTAATTTGCCCTTTTAAGACCTATTAAACATATTGCTGAAGTGACAAAAACAGGAGTATAGTACCAAAGCTAATTAGCCAAGCAGAAATATGTTTTTCAAGATCCATTGTTGTACACGGTAAAAATTTTGGTTTATAATCATAATATATTCAATGAAGAAAAACAGGCACATTCTAAGTTAACGTACATATTTATACCTATATGTACTCATAAGTTGCCCTAATCCAACTGTTTATACAACGACCAAAAGGAGATGACAAAATTGATAGAGGGTAAGCCAATTTACCAATATCAAGTTGGAGATCAACTACAGATTACATCTATTAAACTAAAAAATGTAATGCGAAGAAGACTACTAGATTTAGGTTTTGTACCTGGAGTGACTATAGAAGTAGTACAAAAAAGTCCATTAGGTGACCCTGTAGCGTTTAAAGTGTTTCATACAACAATCGCTTTGCGTAAAGAAGAAAGCTCACTTATTTATGCAAAAAAAATGAATCGCGAGGTGATATAAATGAGTCACACGATTGCCTTAGCAGGTAACCCGAATACCGGAAAAAGTACATTGTTCAATTTATTAACTGGATTGAAACAGCACACTGGAAATTGGCCAGGTAAAACAGTCGTACGTGCGGAAGGAGAACTTAAAACGGATAATCATATCTATCAGGTTATTGATTTACCTGGAACCTATTCCCTTTATTCCAACTCTGCGGATGAAGAAGTCGCAAGAGATTTTATTATTTTTGAAAAGCCAGATATAACCTTAGTTGTCGTAGATGCAACTTCATTAGACCGAAATCTAAATTTAGCATTACAAGTTTTTGAAATGACCAGCAATGCTATTCTTTGCATCAATTTAATTGATGAAGCAAGAAGAAAAGGAATACACATAGATAAGGAAGAGCTATCTCGCCAATTGGGAATTCCGGTTATTTTAATATCAGCCCGAGAAAAAATTGGTATTATTCAATTACTTAAAACGATCGACCAAATGATTGATGGCAAAATACAGACACATCCGTTTCAAGTTCAGTACGCAGACGAGGTGGAACAAAAAATACATGAATTACAGCCTAAAATACAAGCTATTTTTGGTGACTCATTACCTTCCAGATGGCTATCCCTTCGATTATTGGATGGAGATAAGCAACTGCTTGAGGCACTAAAAGCTTATATTCGAGACCCTAACTTCGTCCATTCTCAGCAACAATTAGTAAAGGGGGATTGTTGTCATGGAGCATAATGTTGAACAGAAGCTACACCAGTTAGATAATCTCTTTAATGAACAAGAAAATATGCAATCAGATGACTTACGAGATCACATTGTTTCACGTATATATACATCTTCTCAGGATCTAACTAACAAATCAGTAGCATATTCGAATAAAAAAGTCTCATGGTTAGATGAAAATTTAGACAAAATTCTCACGTCAAAGGCTTTCGGATTTCCGATTATGCTACTTATGCTTGGTGTTGTAATTTATTTAACTATAGCTGGTGCAAATTATCCTGGTGTCGTCATTGCGGAAGCCTTTGCCACTGTGGAAGATTGGTTAACGGCATTATTTCAGTGGTTGCAAGCACCAGACTGGCTATACGGTATCCTAATAGAGGGATTTTATCGTGGAACATCATGGGTGGTTAGTGTAATGCTCCCACCAATGGCAATCTTCTTTCCAATGTTTGCCCTATTGGAGAACTTTGGTTATTTACCAAGGGTTGCCTTCAATTTAGATCGCTTTTTTAAAAAATCAGGTGCACATGGCAAACAATCGTTAACGATGGCTATGGGGTTTGGCTGTAACGCAGCTGCAGTAATGTCTTCACGTATTGTTGAATCTCCAAGAGAGCGAATGCTGGCCATTTTAACAAATAATTTTGTTCCATGTAATGGGCGCTGGCCATTATTAATATTGCTCGCAGGTTTATTCATGGCTGCAGGCTTTTCTGGGGGAATGAATACATTCATATCAGCTGCTGTCGTTGTAGGAATTGTATTATTCGGTGTAATCATGACACTATTTGTATCATGGGCTCTTTCAAAAACATTACTAAGGGGCGTCCCCTCCCACTATACATTGGAGCTGCCTCCATACCGTAAACCCAAAATATGGAACACGATTGTCCGAGCTACTTTAGATAAATCTTGGTTTGTTTTAAAACGGGCTGTTATTGTTGCGGCACCAGCTTCAGTTATTACGTGGATTTTAGCAAATATATTTATTGGTGATTTAAGTATACTTGAGCATGTTGCTGGCTTTTTCGATCCATTCGCACAAGCCATTGGTTTAGATGGATTTATTTTAATGGCTTTTATACTCGGATTTCCTGCAAATGAAATTGTCCTACCAATTTTATTGATGGGATACCTTTCAACAGGTTCTATGATTGAAGTAGATAATCTTAATGATCTAAAGCAAATTTTCCTTGATCATGGATGGACTTGGTTAACCGCATTAAACATGATGCTATTTTCCCTTTTACATTATCCTTGTGGTACAACAATGTTAAATATATGGAAAGAAACTAAAAGTCCTAAATGGACATTTGCTGCTTTTGCGCTGCCAACCGCAATTGCTATTACAGTAACGTTTACAATTGCACAAATCGTTAGAGGTTTAGGGCTTGTATAAGCTTAACCTTGGTTGTTGATTGTTTCTTTCAACACATACGAAGATTAGTGGGCAATATCTGAACTGCGCCCTGTCAAGTAAACAGTGGAAATAATTAATAATAAAAATGGATTTAAGCGGCTTTAGCTCTATCAACAGGGACTAAGGCCGTTTCATTTACTTGATATCTATCATTCGATATAATCATCAATTGCTTTTGAAAGCTCTTTAAACGTTCCTTACCTATGTAGATAATACTTCTCACATTTCTGAGTTCTCCAAAACAATTCCATTGGTCCGTTATCAATGCACTTACCAACTCGGGACATACTGTGTGTCATTTCTGCTAGATCCATCTTACACTGCGGTTACTAAATAGGCAAACAACCTTTTCTATCAGTAATTAACAAGAAACAGAAATTTGGATGATCTAGGGACAATTACCAAACTTTCGGGTAGAAACTACTATATTGATTTAATAGTATGTTTATTTTCCAATGTCCATTAATGACTTTTAATCAAAACGGTATAAATGAGAATAAACAGTACCCCTAATAGGAGATGAATATAAGATGTTGAAAAACTGCCCCTGCGATAATGAATACCATGAATGCTAGCATATCCTAGTGTGCCTATCGCGATTCCCATGCAAACAGATTTTGTTTTGAATGTAAAATCCATTACAAAATGTCCTATTGCTATAAATAAAATCATAAAAAATGCTAACGAAAACGCAGTAATCAGAAAGGGAGAAAGCGTATCTGTCCAAGCTAAAAAAGACACAAATAAAGCCATTCCTTCAGGTATCTGGTGAATCACAAATGGCCCTAATAGTGTTCCATCTAACAACCAGGTAGCACTATCTAATTCCATACCTACCATCAGTCCAACTGGCAGATTATGAAATACAATTCCTATGATTAAAAAAAACGAACTTAAAATCATCCGTGGTCTCAGCTGGTCACTATTAACAGATTTTAATACATTGGTTTCAAGAAATAACATAAAGGATACGCCACCTAGAATTCCAATTATTAATCCTAAACGATTATAATGACCCATAGCCTCAGGAACTAACATGAAAACTACAATTCCTATAAGTATACCAGAAGCAAACAGATAGAGATTTGCAGTCTGTTTGTTAAAAATAATTTTCATAATCGATGCTAAGAAACCTCCAAATAAAAGACCAATAAAAACAAGAACACCTACGATGACTACTAATTTCATTCACAACCTCTCCTTAAGGATATATTTATACAAGCTCAGAAAAAATTATGAATGAAAGTGAAAATTCAATCAGTGAGGGTTTTACTGCCAGTTATATGTGGGATAAATGTTCATGAATACGTGTATTTTTCATCCATTTTTTACACATTGTTTACCATCATTTCATACATACTTAAAAATGCTGCTTTATACTTGAATTAAAGCTATAGATAATACATGTATGGAGGGATCCAAATGAGGTTTCTTGCCAAAGTTGCTATTTGTCTTACGGCTATGATTATCTACTATGTTTAATTTTCTATGTATGCAAGAAAAGCAACTCCCTTTCAAGCTACAACCTTCTTAATCCATTCAGTCCATAATTAATTTCTGCTCAAAAGATATGCATCCACTAAAATACTATTTGCTAAATTCATAAACCAGCTAATTAAATAATTCACCATCTGCATTGAAGACTGGCCACTCACCTGATTTAGGTAACTTCACTGAGGACGGAGTATGTGCATCTGCGCATATTCGGAACAAAAGCATTTATCGCCCATTGACTCATTACTAATGGATGATGTTTTTTAATTCTTTATGATAGCCAACTACAGTTAATTTATCTGGGAGGATAATTTTATAGTTCACCCTTCATGTTTTGTCTTTGGAGACACCTCCTAAAACACTAACTCTTTTTTACTTACTTCTTCGGTACTCTCCTATACTAAGAACAATTAAAATAATAATTAAGCGTAAGTACGCTTCCGATAAAGATAACGCTTTCAAAATGTTTTGCACAAGAGTCTCTCTCTGGAGCATTCTCCTGCTGTATATGTAAATAGAGCCGCTCTCCCATACATAATGATTGGTAACCGCCTCCATTAATTCCATCCTACATTGACTGGCTATAATAATGAGTGGAATTACTGACAATGATGCCAATCATGATAAGAAATATATCACCATATTAGAAATAGCTACAATTGCCAATACATTATCTAAGCTCATGATTAAATCAGCAACAATTATAAGTACAATAGATTCCCACATGGAACTTCCTATTCTTATAATTTACTCCCCCTGTTTGTCCTCTAGTAGCTTATAGGCTACTATGAGTAAAAGAATGCCACCAATCAAATGAATGAAAGGTAATTTTAAGAGATATAGAACGATAAAAACAAAGAGCATTCGGACAATTGCTCTTAAAATCTCCCATATCACGGCAACCTTTTTTAAATGATCGGAAAGACGTCTGCTTGCCAACGTTATTACAACAGCATTATCACCACTTAGAATCAAGTTCGCTAACAATATTTTAATTATAGACTCAATTAATCCCATGATACTACTTTCTCTCTCGTTTTTATAAACGTGAGATTTTATTAATCTATGTGCTAGGAAATAGTATCAGACCTAAACAGTCAAAGCTATTATAATTTTTACAAAGGAACTGTTCAAAAACAAAGGCAGCACGAAGATTTTTGAATTCATATCATTAGCGAAGGCTTCAAATTTAAAAAGTATGCTTATCCTTTCCTTTTGTTAATAGTATGCTAATGTTAAATTATAACCCCTAAAGACAATCATCGTATCATATTTTTATTTACATATCCCCCGTAAATAAATTTATTATTTTCTTATGGTTTAGAAACTCCTCAGAACTATCGACATACTTTTCACCCTCAGCACTCAATAATACGTAGTTATCCAAAAACATATTTCGTTATTTATTACCCAGTTCTCAACACTTTCTATGCTATGGTTACTTAAATTCCTAAGTATTATTTCATACATAATAAGCAAGCCAATTACTTCATTATCAGCATGATCTAATCTATAGAAATAAAAACCTGGCATTCCAAAGATTCAAATACCAGGTAGTATAAATAATCATGCCACGTCTTTCTTCTCTACATTCTTTACCGTCTTCCAGCCGACGGCGTAAATTACGACTAAGCCTACAAAAATAACGATGATAAATAATAGATTAGATTGAATAAACTGAATCAAATTCCCTAGTATGATCCCAACTATGCCAAAATCAGCATCACCGAATGTCGTACCCTCAAATCCAAGTGTTCCTAATACAGGGAGTAATAATGCTGGAAGGAAGCTAATAATAAACCCGTTAGCCATTGCTCCAATAACAGCACCTCTACGTCCACCAGTAGCATTTCCAAACACCCCAGCGGCTGCCCCAGTAAAGAAATGTGGTACCAATCCTGGAACAATTACTTTCAAATCAAATAAAGGAAGAAGAAGCATACTCATTAATCCTGCAATAAAACTAAATAAAAAACCGATAATAACAGCGTTTCCAGCGAAAGGAAAGATAGCAGGACAATCTAAAGCCGGTTTGGCATTAGGAACAAATTTATCTGCCACTCCCTTAAAGGCCGGTACTATTTCTCCTAAAAGCATTCGAACACCAGCTAAAATAATATATACACCTGCAGCAAATGTTAACCCCTGTAAGAAAGCAAATACTAGAAAGTTTTGTCCGTTACTTAATTCCGATTCAATAAATGTAGGACCAGCACAAGCAGCTACGATAAAGAACAAAATCACCATCGTTAATGATACAGAAACGGAAGTATCACGAAGGAATCCAAGAGACTTAGGCACCTTTAATTCTTCTGTTGATTTCGAATTTTTCCCAATTAATTTACCAACTAACGCAGATACAACGTAACCCATTGATCCAAAATGACCTATCGCAAAATCATCTGAACCAGTAATTTTACGTGTGAATGGCTGCAGCATAGCTGGTGAAAGAACCATCAATGAACCTAATATAATTGATCCCACCACAATTAGGATTACACCTGTAAGTCCACCTGTTGTTAGGATTACACCAATCATACATGCCATAAACATCGTATGATGTCCAGTTAAAAAGATGTATTTATATGGTGTAAGTCGTGCTAATATAATATTTACTACCATACCGAACAACATAATCATTGCCGTTTCCGTTCCAAAACTTTGCTGAGCAACCGCCACTATTGCTTCATTATTTGGAATAACACCGTCTACGCTAAAAGCTTCATTAAACATACTAGAAAATTGCCCAAGTGCCAATACAATAACATTTGCTCCTGCATCTAAAATCACAAAGCCCATAATTGTTTTGAGTGTTCCAGAAACCACTTCGGCAACATTCTTTCTTTGAGCTATTAATCCGATTAAGGCAAATAACCCAACAAGGATTGCTGGTGTTCCTAGCACATCATTCATTATTAAATCAATCATTTATACGTCTCCCCCTTCTTTAAATGTATAGTAAAGTTAGATGTTTTGCTCAATCGCGTCTCGAAGTTCTCCTTTATCCATTAGATTTTTAAGCTTAATAACATTTTTCTTACCATCCTCTAAACTATTAACAATATCTTCTGACCCTAAGAACACATCGGCTTGTTCAGATTTTGCTGTAGCTAAATCTGTATGAGATACATCAGCCTCTTTACCAAGCTCCTTCAAGATTGCTTTCACGTTCATTTCAACAATCATGCTACTTCCTAACCCATTTCCACAAACAACTAGTATTTTTTTCATGTTATTTCCTCCTAAATAAGATTAATTTGGTTAATGATATTCTGTACATCTTGTATATTTTCTGATGCAATTAACTGCTGTACATTTTCTTCTACCGACAGAAGGTCTGTCAATTGAGAAAGCGCAGTTAAATGAGTTTCATTATCAATAGCTGCTAGCACAATGATTAACTGTGCACGGTGCTTTTCCTTTGCTGAAAAATATACTGGTTCCTTTAATCGCAAAAAGCTCATACCTAATCTCTCTACTCCAGTTTCTGGTCTTGCATGTGGCAGAGCTATGTTTGGTGCTAATACGATGTATGGGCCCATCTCCTTCACATTATCGATCATCTCCTTAACATAAGTTGGTTTAATTGCTCTTTGCAAAACTAAAGGCTCTGCTGCTACTTTAATAGCCTCTTGCCAATTAGACACATGATCTCTGAACTGTATCGTTTTCTCTGTTAACAACTCATTAAGCATTGGTTTTCGTATCTCCTTTACATGATGAGTTCGATCCTGCAGCATTTTTTTTAAAGTCTCTTGTAAGCCAATTGGATCTCTAATCGAAGCGAACCTCGCAATTATCTCCATAAATGCATTCGTTTCATCATGAGTTACGGTTTCTATGTTAAACATATCATTCACTTGCATTAAAATACGTTCCTTATCATGATTGGATAAAATCGGTGCTACATGAATAACTGGGATATCCTTCTCTTTAAGATAATTCGTTGAAAAAATAACATCTACCTGATGGTGTTGCTGATTAAATTCACGGATGGATTGAACAGCAACTACATCAAGTCCAACGATTAAGCTTTCCAGTTGGGTTTTTAGCATATTTGATGTCCCTATCCCATTTTCACATACAATAATAGCCCGATAATTTACATTCACCTGTTTTTTTTCTTTCTTTAACCATCCGCCAAAATGTAAAGAAATATATGCAATCTCATCCTCTGGTATCTGTTTGCCGACATAGTACTCCAAATGAACGATAACTTGCTTTGTAAAATGGTAAATTTCTTCATAATTTTTTCGAATGCTCTCTGTTAAATGATTGGAATATTTTACGTCATACTTCAAACGATAATATGTTGGTTTAATATGTGAAATAAGATTCCTCTCTAGACCATCTCGATCATCAAAAATGACACATGCATTATTTTGGAATTCTGATACCATACGATGAACCACACGTTGAAGACCACGTAATTCTCGTTCTGTATAATTTCGAAAATCATCATGATGGACCTTTAAGCCTAGTAAGCTCATTGTTAAAAAACATATTTCATCATCTGGGATTTCCAGTTGATATTTAGTAGTTAATCTATTAGATATGAACTGAGCTGCGTGAAAGTATACAGATTGACGTAATACATTCTTTTCTTCTATATCAATTGCTACAATTTGTTCTGCCTTTACTCGCTTCACTACTACCAATAACTGTATTAACAGCATTTCTACCATTTCATCTGTTAACGTTAAACCAAGTTCGCATTCCGCTTCATGAATGATAGCTAGAATAGCTTCCCTAGCATGGTCAGCTTGATGGTACAGCTTAGAAAACGGATTGAGAATTTGATAGATTTTTTTCTGAAATATATCTGATTCTTTCTGTAATAATGTATAGGATAAAATATGAGCAACTAGTCTCCTTTTCTGCTCTTCCGAACCGTCAACTTGATAGCCGATTGGTCTTGTATAATGCAGACGAAGATAATGCTTGGACAAATAAGCTTTAACATGCTTTATATCCTTTATTACAGAACTACGACTCATGTTAGTCATATCCATAAAGCCTCTCATAGTAGAAGGCTCATTATCAGTCAATAGCCTGATTGTAAGGAGTAACTTTCTTTCTTGCTCTGAAAATTGATATGCATAGTCATCCGTCACAATAATCCCTTGATAAATTAATTCTTTTCTAGTCTTATCTACTAAATAAACTCCTTTTCCATAGCAATTTTGGATTGGTTCTAAGCATTGCTCTGTCAGCCAATTATTAAGTTGGTCTAAATCGTAGTAAATGGTACGCTGAGAAACTCCCAATAATTCAGATAATCTTCTTGTGTGAATTGGTTTACATTCTTTCATAACTATAGATAATAAGTACGCGCGCCTTTTATCTAATACCATTTTGAAATACCTTTCTAGAAAGTAATTTTGCAAAAATAAAAAGCTGATTTATTTTTGCATCGCTTTACACCGTAATTATAACCCTATTATTACGTTTGTGTAAGAGGTTTCACAGACCATAAAATGTAAGATTATGATTTTGCAATAATAAACAGTAGAGCAACATCACAGACAGCCTATATCCATGAAAAAGCGAAGATAGTTCAAGTAATATCAACTATCTTCGCTTTATATAATCTTTCATTTATATAGGTCTTTTCAATAATATAACGACTGCTGTTTAACCTAGTATCATAGAATACTCTAAATTACATACAAATCGTACTTTATATTTCTGCTACTCCAAGCACCGTGTTTTGTTCACTTTCTATTATCATTAATTCAGCTCTTTCAATTTCTTTGGTTTAAAGCGATTTGGCTGGATTCATTTAATTTTACTACTGTATACGCATCGTCATCGGCTGCTGTGAAGATACTTCAACAGACAATTTCAAGGAAGCTCTTTTCCCCAGGACTTCAAAATCAAACATATACCAAAATACTTGGTTTACACAATAGAAATAAATACCCTGAAATGATTTGAAAAAGTACCTACACGCTTCATTTTATATGCATCGCTCCTATTATTTTTGCGATAAAAGCTGGGTTGCAGTTTGAACAGCAATCGCATCATCAATAAAGCCGATTGGAAATAGGTAATCAGGCACTAAGTCCATCGTTAAGATAAAATAGATTAACACACCACCCATTACAGCTAGTTCCTTTGCGTTCCCCTTACGTAATGTAAATTTCGTAAATATATCCTGAAGCTGTTGGATGTATGGTCCAACACCTGCTACCTTTTTCACTTTTTCTTTAAATTCCTTACGTATGATTTCTTCCCCTTCATCCGTTCTAGAGTATTGTTGATAAGAAGATAACCGTTGCTCTAACAAATCAAGGGTAAATTCCTCTTGATGGATATCCGATTTTTCTATAACTTTTTGCATTTGTCGTATCGTTTCATTAGCATCATCAGTTACATTCTTTTCGATTTCATAACCAGCAGCTCGCATCAAATTTACAATCGGAACGTCCAATACTTGAGCAAATACTTGTAAATGATTTAAGTTAGCACGTCGCTTTCCATTAACAATTCGCGATATCGTCGCTACATCGATGGAAGTCAATTTACTGAATTTACGCATAGATAATGATTTTTTATGCAAGAGTTCCTTTACTAAAGAACCTAACGTATCATTTTCATTTAGAGACATTGTCACTACTCCTCATCTATAAAACTCTTTTTTACTTTATACCTTCATTATAATTTTGTCAAAAACGTTGTATTTAAGTCAACATATTATGATGTGTTATTTATCAAAAATACAATCCATTTCTTAATAACACTTAATATAGTTCAATTACATTCTATCTCCAAGACATCTCCATCTATAAAGAATGTTGACAAAAAATCAACACATCTGTATATTGGAAAATAATTATATCATATTTAATTCCATATAAAGGGAGTAAGTTGTAAAAGAAGCTTTTAGTAATATCAACTATACTATCAAGAGAGGAAAGCATAAGTACGTTTTACTAGTACAATACAGATGATGAAGGTGAGAAATTTGGGTAAAGCAGCCAATAACCAAGTTAAAAGAAAAAAATTACGGAAGAAACGAAATCGAAAACTGATTTTATCGATAACATTATTAACTACAATGATCATTATTTACTGTGTATATCAATATAATCAGGGGTTATCAATGAATAAAGGAGTAGCCAATACGACTGTTGAGCCATTTGAAGGAGAGGAAGTACAATTTGGAGAAATAAAAGTACTTTTAATAGGAACCGATGCTCGAGGAGAAGAAAAAGGTAGATCCGATACATTGATGATTGGTTATTACAACCAGCATACACATCAAATAAAAATTGTATCCTTAATGCGTGATACATACGTTGAAATTCCTGGTTATGGAATGCAAAAATTAAATGCAGCTTACTCTTTCGGGGGTCCAGAGTTATTAAGAAAAACCATTAAACATAATTTTGATATTAATATTAACTACTATGCAACCGTCGATTTTAATGGTTTTCCTAAAATTATAGATTTAGTTGCACCTGATGGGATAAAAGTAAATATTGAAAAAGAAATGTCTAAAGGTATCGGCATGACACTGCATCCTGGCGAACAAATTTTGCATGGTGATCAATTATTAGGCTATGTTCGCTTTCGAAAAGATAGTCAAAATGACTTCGGTCGAGTAGAGCGTCAGCAAGAAGTATTGTCAAAATTAAAAGATCAAGCATTGAGGATCAATCAATTAGTTAAACTTCCAAAAATATTAGGAGCTACCAACGCTTATATAGATACGAATGTAAATACACAAATTTTATATTCGATAGGTAAAGGTTTACTTACACATTCCAACGAAGGAGTAGAAACCTTACGCATCCCTACCGAAAATTCTTATACAAATTTACATGTAGATGCTGGAGCGGTGTTAAACATCGATCTTGAAAAAAATAAGCAAGCTTTAAAAGCGTTTTTAGAAAGCGATTATAAATAAGTCCGAGCTAATTTACGATAATATAGACTAGACACGGGACTGTGTAAGTGAGAGAGCTACACAGTTCCGTTTTTAAAACGGGCTCTATCATCGCTCATCAAGAAAACACTCATTTTTCCGGGCACGACTTCAGCATCCATATTTTCAGAAAACCCTTTCATTTTTTACTCGTATTTTCCACCCCTTAGTAAATTGAATAGGACGTAACGACAAAAATTATTGTTGCTTAATACAGGAATATTCAACACTCAACCTTACCTAGGCTTGCTTCTTAATCTGTTTTACTATTCATACATAATCTATTAAGACAAAAAATAAATCATATGTAATCACTTACAATTTCGTTGATTGCAGATTCATTATATAATAGATCTGCGATTACTAAGTAAACGAATGTTCCAACCACTATAAACAGCATGAGTACAATAAGTATTAGAACGATATTTCCAATCACCTGTATCACCTTAGAATTCATCCATTTTTTCAACGGATCTTTCATCTTTTGAAACATTTCCACCCTCCCCTTTTAATTTTCCGTGCTAAAACAACTTTTTATACAAGTGTGGTACTCTACTTTCAAAAACAGGTATATCTTTTCTAACTTGAGGAACTGTTGATGCATCAATTTGTGTGCAGAATGAGTCCTCGGAATACCTTGAACCCTCCACTACTATTTCTCCCCAAGGATCGATTACCATCGACTTACCACAAAATAGAATATTATTATATTCTCCTACTCTGTTTGCAGAAACAACGTACATCTGATTTTCAATAGCTCTCGCCAATTGGAGGATTCTCCAATGAGCAGCCCTAGCCTCTGGCCACTCTGCAACGACATGAAGAATTTCGACTCCCTCAAGCGCTAAAGAACGAATGACCTCCGGAAAACGCAAGTCATAACATATAATTACACCCATCTTTACTCCTTCAAGTTCAAACACTGTTGGGGGCTTTTGACCACCTGTTAAGTACTTATGCTCATCTAGCATAGGAACTAAGTGGACCTTATTGTATTGATACACAACAACTCCATTACGATCAATAATGAAGGACGTATTATAGAAGCAATCATTCACTTTATTTGCAACTGAGCCCCCAATGATGTTTACATTTAGCGATAGCGCTAAGTTTTGTAAGAAACCTTTTGTTGGCTCACCACCTATATCTGCTTGTTCATCTAATGATGGTAGTGTATAAGCAGTTGTCCACATTTCTGGTAACACAACAACATCTGGTTTATTTTTAGCTACTTCTCTTTTCATCCACTCTTTTACTTTAGCTCGATTTTTGGACGGGTTACCAGGGACAATATCCATCTGATAGATAGCATATTTCAATATCATTCTTATCCCTCCAACATCGTTTTTTACTTCTAGCCCTTTATGCTTTTCACCACTATGTATCATACATCACAATTATCATAATTATCAATATTCAAATTATTGAAAAGCGAAAGCAGTTTCTATAAGACTACCTTCACTTAATTACATTCTATTGTGGCAGATATCGAAAAACGATTACCTAACTTAGTGATGGAACCAGCAAAGCGACTTACTACCCCTAATGCTACTACCCCTAATGCTGTATGGTTAATTCTCCCTTGCTTATAGTTGTCTCCATCTTCATGATAACACATAATCCTGCCGATAGATGACCACCCTATGTTCTAGTCTACTTGACATTTGTTCATTTACGATATGAACTACAAATGCTTTGGATTGTAAAATATTTCTAACATTATCCTTTTGTATTCTATCCTCTTTGCGCTGAAAAGATTGTGAAATGGTTGGAGGATGTTACGATACGATATTAAAAAAGCTGATGGTGCTCCATGAATAGTACTGTCTTCAGTCTCAAATGCCATCGATCGCGGTACCACACTACCAATTAAATGTATTGGATTCAAAGAAAGCACTCCTACGCTACCCCCTCCAAATTTATTATTATTGATCCAATTCCCTAATTTTAATAGGAAATAATGTTTTTTCTAATTTCCCACGATAAATCTCATATTGCTCTGGTAATTTTAATGCTGCCCCTAACGTCGCTAATGATTCATCATGGGAAAATCCAGGAGGGTCTGTAGCAATTTCAAATAATATATTACCATGTTCTTTAAAGTATATTGCGTTAAAATAATTTCGATCTTTAACTGCTGTTACACTATAACCACTCTCCCTAACATATGTTTGCCAATCTAATTGGTCGGCATCATTTTCAGCACGCCAAGCTATATGATGAACTGTTCCAACTCCCATTTGTCCACGCCCAGCAGATGTAGTTTTTAAATCAATCATATTTCCAATATCCCCAAAAGACCGAAAACGAATAAGGTCCTCTTCTTCCATTCGCTCTAATCCCATTATTTCTTCTAGTACCTGCGCTGTTTTTTCAGGTTGCGAAGAAAATAACGTTACTCCAGCAAAACCTTTAATTGCCGCTTCAGGAGTTATGTTACCAAAAGTCCAATTATTCCGGTCACCGTTTTCTCGCTCTACAAGCTCTAATTGTAGACCATGGGGGTCTTTAAAACGTAAATACGTTTCTCTAAAACGCTTTTCCATTGTGAACTGGATGCCAAAACCTCTAAATCGTTCCTGCCAAAAATCCATCGCCCCCAGTGGAATAGCATACGAGGTGACACCTACTTGACCATCACCAATTTTACCTGGAAAGGCATTGGTCCATGGAAAAAAAGTAATGATTGTTCCTGGCTTTCCCTCTTTATTTCCAAAGTAAAGATGATACGTACCCGGATCATCAAAGTTGATCGTTTTCTTCACAAGTCGCAACCCCAATATACTTGCATAAAAATCTACATTCTCCTGCGGATGGCCAACAATTGCTGAAATATGGTGAATTCCCGCTGTTCTTTTCACAACTATACACTTCCTTTGATGAATTATATTTAATTAAAGTATTATTAATTAAATATAATAATAGCGATTTATGCTTAGTTTGTCAACCTAACACTATATTATTCAAGTAATTGACTAGCTAAACATTTACAGGAATCAAATCCTATTATGTAATAGGCTCAATGAAGCGATAATTGGTCTGCTTAAAAGCACCGCAGCACAAGGTAAGGCAATTTAGAACTCCAAACTTAGTCACTTAACGGTTATACTGTATGGGCTGAGTGAAAATGCTATGGGTGAGAGGGGTATTCTTCTATATTTTAAATTCTTTATCACAAAAAAATGAAGAAACAGTAAAAAACGAACGATAATTATCATAAATTAATTATCGTTCGTTTTTTTGATTAAACTCATTCATTTAGCACCTGAAATAAGCGAGACTCCGGCGGGAACAGCACGAGTCCGAAGATCCACGTGGTAACGTGTTTTTCTTTACCAAGTTAGCTGAAGCCGTGCCCGCGGAAAGAGCGTATATTTTCACGGTGCGGCGATGATACTGATATTGATAACATGATTATTCGTATTTTGAGTAAAAAAGTTGTGTTTTGTCCCAGACTCTCCTAATACATGTACATTAAATTATTCAGCGGATCCTACATCAGCCCATTTGTATTCATATGTTGCTCCAAACGGATTCACAAAAACACCTTTTACTTTCGGAGAAACAAGCTGTGCTCTCGAAGCCTGATAAATCGGCGCAATAGCTGCGTCCTCAAAAAGGATTTTCTCAGCCTCTAAAAAGTTCTCATAACGAGCTACATTATCTGTAGCTAAGGAGGAAGTAGTTGCATTCACTAAGTTATCGTATTCTTCATTAGAATACCCCATCATATTATTGCCACTATCTGTTGTCCAAAGATTCATATACGTGAATGGATCAAGGAAATCTGGACCCCATCTAGAAACTTGAATTTCATAATTCATGCTTGTATCCAGATCAAGCCGCTGCTCTTTAGGTACTTGCTTTAACGTAACGTTAAGACCTGGTAAGTTTGTAGAAAGCTGATTAGCAATATACTCAACCATTAACTTTGTTGTTTCATCATCGTCTGTTAACAGTTCAAGTTCAACAGAATCTTTACCAATCTCTTCTAAACCTTTTTCCCATAATTTCTTCGCTTCTTCAATATCATACGTCACAAGGTCTCCATTAACTTCTCTGAAGTCTTCACCAGTTTCAGGCATTGGCGTGAAATCAGCTGGAACCAGACCATTAGCAACAATGGATCCATTATTTAAAATTTCGTCAACAAGCGCTTGTTTGTTGAATGCTTTACTGATTGCCTTTCGAATATTTACATTTGCAGTAGCATCCGTTGTCGTTTGATTAAATTTAATGAAGTAAACGAATGTATCAGGAGTAATGACATAATCATCATTTGTACTATATTGATCAACTAAATCTGAAGTTAGATCAACACGATCAATCTTTCCTGATTCATATAAATCAACAGACGTTTGAGGATCTTTTACCACTTCAAAGTTAATTTTATCCATTTTCACAGTATCGGCATCCCAATAATCTTCATTTTTTTCAAGCTCCCAAGAACTACTAGTACTTTTCCAATTCGCTATTTTATATGGTCCATTAGCTAAAAGTGTATCGGAACTAGTAGCAAAATTATCACCTTGCTCTTCAACAAACTTCTGGTTTAATGGCAAAAAGGTACCGAATGTTGTTAAAGATTCAAAGTATGCTGTAGGATTCTCTAGTTCTACTACTAGTGTATAATCTCCATCAGCTTTAACACCCAACTCTTCAATAGGCTTGTCTCCAGAACTAATTGCAGTTGCATTCTTTATGACACCATTCATCATATATGGACCATATTCTGATCCGGTTTCTGGATTAACAGCCCGCTGCCATGAATAAACAAAATCATGGGCAGTAACAGGGTCTCCATTTTCCCAAACTGTATCCTCTCGTAAAGTAAACGTCCAGGTAAGTCCATCGTCACTTACTTCATGGTCAGTTGCGATCCCTTCTACGGGTTGCGCATTCTCATCTAATCGATAAAGCCCCTCCGTCGTGGCTGCTAAATATATAAAAGATGATTCATCAGTTGCAAGTGAAGGGTCCATTGACGGGATTGCTTCGGGGTTAATAAAACTTAATACCTTTTCTCCTTCTTTTTCTTCATTCGTATCTGCTGTTGCCTCATCTGTTTCCCCTTCAGATGTCGATGCATCCTCACTCTCACCGGAGCAGGCAACAATTACGCTGATTAATAGACCAAATACAAGGAATAATATCCAGCTTCTTAGCCTCATAATAAAGCCCCCTTTTATTTTCCTAGTGATGCAGAAGCTAGTAAAACTTACTAAGAATTATACCTTTAACTTAAGAAAGTTGTAAAGTATTTTTTAGAAAATTAATTTATTTATGATAATTAATAATAAACTATCAAAACACAAAATTACATTAATTCAGCTGGTAGAATTTCTAAACAACTTATAATAATGTTTGAGAATTTTCACCAAGAGTAACGAAAAAAAGACGTAACATGAAGCTGGCAGGTTATTGGAAGAAGGATTAATTATAATTGAAAATGATTTGTAATGCCAATAACGTATCCTCAGATGGATTTGCTTTTTTTATCAATATATATTAAAATGAATAAAATTATTTTCTAATATTAAGAAAGGGAGGCAAAAAGTCATGGAAACTGTTTTCAGAAGAATTGCAACAGAAGTAAAGTCATATTTACATCTAGGAGATATACTTTTAACGGGATCAGTCTGTCCTTTTTTAAGCAAACTTCATATAGAAACCAGATACCGGAAGCTTTTTGTCTTTTTATTTTAGAACTGTAGAAACTGTTAAATTGTTTGTGCATTTTGATTAAATACTAATTAGTAACTAGACGCCGGTTTTTATATGGTGTCTTTTTTGCATATACAAGAGAAGAATTGTGTTGTATATGTGTATTCATCCTCTTGTTGGATGAATTCATAAAAAAGTGTAAAAAGACCAGATAAGGAACTACCAAATAACGAAAAAAACTGTTGCAATAATTTGTGTGGAACCAGAAGTTTAGAAAGGGTGAGAAAATTGTTTAAAAGGCTTAGGCAATATAGAAATGTTTCAGTGTTCCAAGCGCTTCTAATTTAGAATAATAATTAGAAGCGAGGGATAATAATATGAAAAAGCAAAAAATCTTTACTAAATCATTTATATTCTTATTTATAAGTAACTTTTTAGTTTTTATAGGGTTTGAGATGTTGTTACCTATTTTACCAGCCTATTTGTTAAGCATGAATGCATCTTCCATTCAAGTAGGTCTAATGACAACATTATTTACACTAGGCGCTGTTCTATTCAGACCTTTTATAGGCTACTATTTAATTGATAACCAACGGAAAAGTCTTGCCATTATTGCAAGTGCCGCTTTAATGATTATTACAATGCTATATCCTTTTCTTAATATTATTTGGCTTTTGCTATTGTTACGACTTTTCCATGGCGCAGCGTGGGGAGTATCAACCACAGCCAATAGTACAATGGTAGTCGATTTAATTTCCAATACACGATTAGGAGAAGGGATAGGGTATTTTTCTATTTCAACAACGGTTGGGGCTATCATTGCACCAAGTGTAGGTATCCTTATCTATGACTCTTTTTCTTTCAATATTTTAATTTGGTCATCAGTAGTACTCAGTCTTTTGGCAGTAATTGCGCTTTATTTTGTATATTCACCTACTCCTGTTAAACATGAGAAACAATCATTTCAATTTTTTGAAGCGATTTTCGAGAAAGACGTGTGGTTCCCAGCATTACTGACGGTCATTACAACACTTGGTTTTGGAGCAATTATTACTTTTTTGGTTCTTTTTGGAAAACAAAAGGGACTAGATCATATTTTTCTATTTTTCCTTATCAATGCGACTGTCTCCACTTTACTACGTCCTTTTACAGGAAAATGGTATGACAAAAAAGGACCTTGGTCTATCATCATTGTTTCAGCAATTCTAGGTTTTTTGTCACTTGTGTTGCTATCATATACGACAAATAATCTTTATCTTATTATTGCAGCGATTTTATTTGGTGCAGGTTATGGAACTGTTATGCCATGTTTACAAACATGGACTGTTCAAAAGGTAAGTGAAGAAAAAAGTGGCGCTGCCAACGCAACCTTTCTTTCCAGTTTTGACATTGGTGTTGGAGTCAGCGCATTTATATTAGGAATCTTAGCTGAATGGATTAGTTTAGAGATGATCTTCAGGATTGTTAGTCTAAGTTTTATTTTTGTTGCAGTTTTAGTCTATAAGGATTTTTCAAATGAAAAGAAAAGGTCTAAAAAATATATAAAATTGATATAATAGCAAATCCACTTCTAGTTAATAGAGGTCTTTTTAGTTGATATTTTCCTTAGCGTACAGAATTCACAAAATGTTGACTGAACCCATTATACGATTATAAGAGTAAGCATTTTTAATTGAATTATGTGAAATATCGTACTTAAAGTAACGGGTGCTTTAACTATAGAAAACCAAAGTATTTTGAATAACTCCATTTAGGTTTTTTTGCAACAAAAACCGCAATAAATGCGGTTGAAAAATTTTGCTAAGTTGGGTCTCGTATCAGTTTTATTTACAGTGGATTAAAAGACCATTTAGAAAAACGTTAAAGAAAAATAAATGCAGGGAAATTAATTCTCTAACAGAATATATAAATAGGAAGAGAGAGGTTCAAGTCCTCTCTCATATAATATCTACCCACGTACATTGTTTGTTCCCTATCTTCCCCCAAATGTACCCCAATTAGATTCATTAACTTACTTTATCCTACGTTCTTGAAAACAAGCAAAACCTTGATACAGAAGGTTTATAAGGGGTTTGATGTAACGCTTTGCAATATAAAAAAATAATAGCCCTATTGTCTTTTTCATAAATAAAATATAACCAATATCAGAAAAATCGTTCAAATTGATTGAGATCAAAAATATATTCATTAACTTCTACAGTTATTTTTTATGCAACGCTAGTGTAATTTCCTAGACTATAAAAAAGCTTGCAAAGAAACAAAAAAGTTTCTCTACAAGCTTCTGATTTCTTATAGTAATCCGATTTATCATTATATTCACTTGTGATTCGTTTTGTTTACGTAATGACGAATATGCTTGTTTATACCAGCTAAAGTGATATTGGCAGGGTCGGCAGTGATGTCTAATTCTAAACTAGAACCATCTGTCGGTAACGTATTGTTAAAAACTTCTTCGTATGCTTCAACAGATAGCTCTTTTCTTGATGATAGTAGATGATCATGTTGATCTATTAGTAAATGTTCACGAAAATTCGGCTGTATTATCCCTGTAAAGAATTCACCAACAGCTCCTGATCCATAACTAAACAATCCGATTCTCGAACCTGCTTCTAAGCCTTTATTCTGCTCAAGCAGTGAAAGGAAACTTAAATACAAAGAACCGGTATAAATATTACCAACATGCTTATTATACAGCTTACTGTATTCCAGGTTTTCTAAAAGACGTTCTTTATCTTCTGTTGTTCCTTCCTCATATATCGTACGTAATGCTTTTAAACCCATCTTTGTATATGGTAAATGGAAGCAAATGGCTGCAAAGTCAGCTAACGTCAATAATGATTTTTTCTTATAATCTTCCCATACTTCTTCGAAGAAAGAAATATATTTTTCATTAGAAAGCTTTCCATCTACCATAGCTGTATCCGAATATACTGGGCGCCAAAAGTCCATTACTTCAGATGTTAAATATGCGCTTTTGTCCTCTAACGCAAGAATCGCCGGATCAGCACTAACCACTATTGCAACTGCACCTGCACCCTGGGTAGCCTCACCACCAGTATTCAATCCATATCTAGCAATATCAGATGCCAACACTAACACCTTACTATCTGGATTTAAGGCGATATGACCTTTTGCTAACTGTATTCCAGCAGTAGCTCCGTAACAGGCTTGCTTTACCTCAATTGTTCGTGCATGTTGGTTTAATCCGAGTAATTCGTGAATATACACACCTGCTGCTTTTGAATTATCAATTCCAGATTCTGTACCGAATATAATAAAATCGATGTTTTCCTTATCTTTATCATCTAGTATATTCCAAGCTGCATTAGCAGCCATTGTCACTGAATCTTGTGTAATTGGAGCAACAGCCATCTTTTCCTGACCAATTCCAATCGTAAATTTTTCTGGCTCCACGTCTCTAGCCACAGCTAATTTATTCATATCTACATATAAATGTGGTGTGTAAAACCCTATTTTGTCTATACCTATCTTCAATGTTCTACTCCTTTACTAACTAATGTCATTTTTATAACCATCGTATTCGTTACATTAGTGATTCTCTTCACAATCGTTTCCTTTATTATTACCAACACCATAAATGATAATATAATCTAACTACAAAAACAATCATCGTGTATTAACGGTTTCATATTTTAATGTAGATATATTAATTAATATTCCAACAGAAATTAGCATAAACAGCAAAGAAGAACCCCCATAACTTATAAAAGGAAGCGTAATCCCTGTAACTGGTAACATTCCAGAAACTGCTCCAAGATTTAATATAGCTTGAATAATTATTTGAAATGTCAAGCCCAGAGCTAATAATTTGGGAAACATATGTCTCTGTTGAAAAGCTATATGAATGCCTCTATAGAAAATCATTAAATAAGCTGCTAGCACTATAATTAAACCTACTATGCCGAGCTCTTCTACTATAATTGCCATAATAAAATCCGTGTGAGCTTCAGGTAGATAACCTAATTTTTGAACACTATTCCCTAGTCCATTACCAGTTATTCCTCCTGCTGCTATTGCGATATAGGAGTTTATGAGTTGATACCCATCAGTAGCAGCGGTTTCAAATGGCTGTTGAAAAGATGTTAAGCGTTGCAACCGATACGGTGATGTGTATGCAAAATAACTTACACCTAAGATCGCAATAGTACCTAGCGCGACTAAATGTATAAATCTAACTCTAGAACAGAATACAATAATTCCACAGGAAAATAGAATTAGAGAGGCTGTTCCAAGATCTGGCTGTAATAAGATAAGCATAAATACAGTTGCTAATAGCAGAAGAGGTGGAAGAACACCTTTGCCAAACTTGTGAATATACGATTGTTTTCTCGCATATATATAGGCAAAATATATAACCATTGAAACTTTGATAGCTTCTGTTGGTTGAAAGACAAATCTACCTATTGAAATCCATCTTTGTGCATAATTCCTTTCTATTCCAATACCAGGAATTAATACAAGAACTAAAAAAAATATAGATGATATAACTAGCAATGGAACCATTCTATTTATCCGATGCAGTGGTATAAGTACGGTGACTATCAAGAATAAGAAACCAATTAACACCCAAAGAAACTGTCTAACAAAAAAATGAGTACTATTATGATAAACTTCATACCCAATCGGATAACTAGCACTATATACCATTACTAAACCAAATGCCGATAACAAAAGAACAGTTATTAATAAGAGATAATCCATTTGCTGTATTTTTTCTTTCATTTAATCACCTTGTGTCAATACATTTTTTCCAAATACATAGCGACGATTAGATCTGATTCGGATACTAGCTATTATTCCTAATGCAATTAAATTAGTTAATAAAGCACTACCACCATAGCTGAGAAAAGGAAGTGCAATACCCGTTATTGGCATCAAACCAACTGTCATAGCAATATTTTGGAAAATTTGAAATGCCATTAACCCACTAATACCAATACAAAGATAAACACCAAACAAGCTACCTGAATGAAATGAAGTCATCATAATTTGGTAAATTAGTAGAAAATACAACAATAGCAATATACTTGCACCTATAAATCCAAATTCCTCACCGATAACCGTAAAGATAAAATCAGTGTGCGCTTCTGGAATTTGCCCATTTTGGACTTGCACACCCTGGTTAAACCCGTTTCCTGTTAATTGCCCAGAACCAATACCTAGGATAGCCTGCTTTAATTGATAACCATAATCGGATGCAAATTCATTCGGATTCAACCAACCATAAATTCTAGATAATTGATGATCTTGAAAAAAACGAGAAAACAACTCAAAATTCAAATAGTATAAGGTTATTAGTAGAATAATTAAAGCAATTAAGCTAACGGTTAACAATAAAAGCATAGCTGTAGAAATATGGGAGACAAATAAAAACGTCAATGTAGAGGCTACGATCATTAAGCCCGAACCTAAATCTGGTTGCATTAATACGAAAAATAATGGTATTACCGTTGCGATGGAAACCTTTAATACAACTGGAATACTAGCAATGAATGATAGACGTTTACTACCAGCCTTCTTTAAAAGAACAGCAATATAAAGAATTAAAAATAGTTTCATAAACTCAGAGGGTTGTAACTGAAAGATCCCCAAATCTATCCATCGCTGAGAACCATTTTTTACTGTACCGAACAATTGGACATAGACTAACATCAAAACCCCAATAAGGTACATTGGAAAAGCCCATTTTTCTAGTAATTCATAGTCAAACCAAGCAACCATGATCAACATAAGAAATCCAACTATATACCAAAACAATTGTCGTTTTACAAAGTAAAACTCATCTGCCACTGCATACTGACCAGACCCACTATACACAGCCACCAGACTAAATAAAAATAAACAGATTAAGATAATAATTAAAAAACGTATACGGCTAAACGTAGTGTCCTTCATGAATTTAGTTACCTTTCATAGATAATAGAGTTTATGTATTCTCCTAAACACCAGTAAATGATTGATGCTCCCTGTCGCTTCCCATTCAAAATAGTTAACATAGTAACCTTATCCATTGTTGACACTTTACTAAATGGGCTAACTGATAGAAATTGATCATGAAAATAATGACCATGCCGAAAATTGCAATTGTCCGCTGTCATGAATTTATTCCTCCCAAGCGTATCTTCATTTAGCTTATCTTCATGATGACATAATGTCAACAAAAAATGACAATAAGTCATCAATATAGAATTTGAGATAAGAATTTAGCCAAAGAGAAAGCCGAACTAGATTCGAAACGTTTTACCCGCTCTCATTTGAATCTAGTTCGGCTTTTTGGTTGTAAAAATATTTTACATATTTATAATTTTTCCCTATCATTTTTCTTTAAAAGTGAAGGCTTTAGGATAAGATATATCTCATCTCCATCGTGTTCTTATACACCGCGTTTATTCCCCCAGAGAAAGGTATGTAATTGAGGGAGCACCCGCACATCTTTTAAGATGTTGTTTGTCATTACACGTTCAATAAGCGCTTCGTATTTCTGAAGTAAGTGCTCCATCAATTTATCTGAACTTTCCATACCAATTTCATCATTTCCTACTTGAAGAAATAATTTAGCCTGAGGATACCTTTTATGAATCTGTTCAGCGTATGTTAAGTCACCCTCATCAAATATCACAATTTTTAAGCTATATTCTCCTTTTTGTCGATGTTGTAACGAATCAATTATAAAATCTAACGTTTGATAATTGGTTTTCATCCCTGAGCTAGGAGGCTTTGGTGATAACGTTAGATCATCAATTTTAGTAAACCACGATTGCCATCTACTTCCCTGTGTCTCAATAGCAACTTTTATTTGTTCGTGATGGAGTAAATCAATCAAGCGACTCAATTGGCTAAGTAACGCTGGGTTGCCACCTGAAATCGTTACATGGCCGAATTGATCTCCACCCTTTTGATATAAGGTTTGCATTATTTCCTCTGCTTCCATCATTTGAATGAGATGTTTCTCTGATCCGTCCCATGTAAATGTTGAATCACACCATGAACAGGAATAATCGCAACCAGCAGTTCGTATAAACATGGTCTTTCTTCCAATAACCATTCCTTCCCCTTGAATGGTCGGTCCAAATATTTCAATTACTGGTATTTTCATCTATATTCTCCTTTGGACGATAAACACAATAACTAGAAGGCGTTTCCCGTAAATACACTTGGATACAACGCGGAGAATGCGAAAAACCATCTAAATATTCCTGTACTAATTCATAAATCGTCCGAGCAACAATTTCTGTTGTTGGAAAGGTATTAGGACACACATTTGAAAAAGCAATATCTTTATTCATAACACCATGATCAAAGCGTTTATGAATCAAATCCTTTATTTCTTTAAAATCAACTAAAAATCCTGTGTGGTTAAGTGTTTCACCAACAATCGTAATATTTGTAAAATATGTATGTCCGTGCATGGACTGACATCTCCCAGTGTCTTGATGTGGAATATAATGTGCTGCTGCAAAATGAAAGTCTTTGTTAATTTCATAGGAATAGTTATGATGTGGAACAGGATAGATTTGTTGTATCATTTTGCTTGCTCCCTCTTCCGATTAGTTTCATATTTTTCTAACCCATTTTTTCTTAATTTACATGCCGGACATTCCCCACATCCACTGCCTTTGATTCCGTTATAGCAGGTCAACGTATTATTTTTCACAAATGAAAAAGCCGCTAGCTGGTCACTTAACTCCCACACCCCTGCTTTATCCAACCACATAAGCGGTGTATGCAAAACAAATTGTTCATCCATTGCTAAATTTATTGTTACATTCAGTGATTTAATAAAAATATCCCGACAATCTGGGTAACCACTAAAATCCGTTTCACAGACACCAGTTACTAAATGTTTGGCATCTATTTGCTTAGCTAAAATTGCTGCGAACGATAAAAACATAAGGTTTCTTCCAGGGACAAAGGTAGATGGTAGCTCTCCCTCATTTTCTGTTATCTCGATATCTTTTCGAGTTAACGCATTTGGTGCTAACTGATTTAACAAACTCATATCCAACAGATGATGTGTAACTTCCAAGTGTTCACAAATATTTCTCGCAACTTGTAATTCTTCGATATGGCGCTGACCATATTGAAATGTTACTGCTTCTACATGTTCAAACTTTCTCAGCGCCCAAAACAAACAAGTAGTACTGTCCTGGCCTCCACTGAATACAACTATCGCTTTTTGGTCGTTCATCGACGCTTCTCCTCCTCGACAAAGAAGAGTGTTCGTTAACTAGCATTTCCCATCAAAAAAACAACACTAAGAAGGGTGTTGTTTTGGTCTCCTTAGTTTTTTATAGAGGGATGGAATTGCGAACCTCTCCTGTATTTTTACAGATTTCTTAATTAAGTTGCAGCTCTAGTTTATCATTCATAAACTAATTATGAAAGATACTTCTTTCTTTCACTATAAATGTAGCTTGAATAGGTTCATTACTATTTGTATAAGTCACAGAAGTTCGGCTATAAAGCAATGCCCACTTCTGAAGAATTTAGAGCTTTTAATTTTCCGTAAGCAATGATCGGTTATTTTCAACGAAGGGATATATGTATAGCAATACTTTTGCATTTTAGAAGATCTTTAATATATTTTATTTCATTAAGCTAGGTAATATCGTTACTATTTGCGGAAATACGATTAACAATACGATGCAAATGATCATCCCAATGATCATAGGCACAGCTCCTCGGAAAATTGTCTGTACTGGAATATTAGTCGCGACTCCTTTAATAACAAAGATACTAATTCCTAACGGGGGTGTTAATGATCCTATATTGATTGCCATCACCATAATAATTCCAAACCAGACACCATCAAATCCAAGTTCCATAATAATCGGATAAATAATTGGAAGCGTTAAAACGATTAAGGATAAGCCTTCGATAAAACATCCTAATATAAATAATACAATTAATATTAAGATCAGAATTACATATGCGTTAAGTTCTAACCCACTCACAAAGGAAGTAAGCTTCACAGGTAGTCTGCTAATTGTGAGAAACTGACTAAATAATGTAGCTCCGATAAGTATTAAAAAGATATAGGCAGTTAACCGTAACGATTCATTAAATGATTGCTTTAGTTTATTCCAGTCAAGTCTTCTAGATAAAAAAGCGAAAATAATTGCACCCATTGCTCCTACACCCGCAGCTTCGGTTGGTGTAAAAACACCTAAGTAGATTCCACCAATACTAATTAAGAATAAGCCTAAAAATGGCCAAACATTTTTTAATGTAAGTAATTTCTCACGAATTGTTGCTTGTTCAGATCTCGCAGGTGCTAATGTTGAATTACGCTGAACAAGAATTGCAATAATAATCATAAAGATAATGACCTGAATGACACCAGGAATAATACCTGCTATTAATAATGCCCCAATTGCTTCCCTTGTTTGAATTCCATATAAAATTAAGATCACACTTGGCGGAATTAATATTCCAAGTGTACCACCTGCTGCTACACAAGCTGTCGATAGACTCGGTTGATATTTAAATTTTTCCATTTCAGGAAGTGAAATTTTAGAAACGGTTGCAGTTGTCGCATTAAGTGAACCAGAAATGGAAGAAAAAATGGCTGCAGTACCAATGGTGGCCATTGCTAATCCTCCCCGAAGATGACCAACCCAACTGTCTACAGCTTTGTATAAATCCTTTCCCAATCCCGTGTATGAAAGAATCATGCCCATCAAAATAAATAATGGGATAACACTTAACGAATAGGAACTCGCCGTGTCAAATGGAGTCCTACCGAGCTGAGCAAATGCCACATCCCAACCTCTTATTAATGTTGTACCTGTCAAGCCTACAAATAAAAGAGAAATACCTACGGGAACCTTTAGTAATAACAAGACAATCAATGCAATAATACTAATAAAACCGATTATTTCAGGACTCATTTGAATGAACCACCTTTTGCAAATAATGAATAGCATGCAGAAATGCGGTTAGCGCGAATAATATTGTCCCTATAACTGCTAACATGGCGATCGGAAAAAGTGGAATACGTAAATCACCTGTTACCGTATGAGCGTAAAAGAGACGAATTGCATATTCACAGGTACTCCATGCTACAAGTAGCATTAAACCCGTGATTAACAAATTAATGGCAGATTCAAATATCCACTGTATACGAGTTGAGAATCGCTCAATTACAAAGTCAATTGTAATATGTCCCTCTCTGACATGTGTGTAAGCTAGGCTTAAGAAGATGACAAGTGATAGACCTAGCTCCGTAAAGTCGACCGTACCCGTGATAGGAGCTTTAAGAATCCATCTACTGAGTACATCTAATGTAATCAAGATCGCCATCAATAATAGAATGACTTGAGCAATATAATGAATGACTCTACTTAATTGCTTCATTATGCTGTCCATCTAATCACACCTTCTTTCTACTTCTTTAGCTCCGCTTTTAATTGAAATGCTCGATCATAAATATGTTGACCGGGATAGCCCCTATTTTCCATGTCATTTATCCATGCTTGAACAATTGGGTCCAATGCCTTTCTCCATGGAATTAATTGCTCCTCTGTTAAATCAATTACCTCTGCTCCATTTTCTATTGCTAATTTCCTTCCTGTCTGACCGTCTACATCAAAAACACTTCCACTTTCTATAGACGCTTCTATTCCTGTAGCTTCATTTATGACCTGTTTTTCCGAATCTGTAAAACGATAATATGCTTCCTTATTCATTACCGAAAAGAAAGGAGTTGCAGAGAAGTTGCCAATTGTGATATAAGCCGCTATTTCATGTAGACGATAATTATAAAGCGCTTCCAAAGGAATCATCGCTCCATCGATAACACCTCGCTCTAGTGACTCATAAACATCTCCCATTGGCATAGATACAGGTACAGCTCCTAATGCTTCCAAAATATCATTAGCTAACGGAGATGGAGACCGAACACGTAAACCTTTTACATCTTCAGGTGATTCAATACGGTGATTTTTCGTAATTAACTGAGCAGGTTCTGCGGTAAATAAAAATAATGGTATCGTATCGGCATGCTCCTCCTGAATACTTGGAAATTCTTCATAGAGATTTGCTATTATTTCCGAACCATGGACAGCTGTTTCCGCCAAAAAAGGTAGTTCCATAACAGACATCAATGGAAACCTCCCAGGAGAATATCCATGAACGCTTAATGCAATATCTGCTTCTCCGGTAACAGCCATATCATATTGTGATCCTGCCACTCCCAATGCATTGGAGGGATATAATTCATAGGTTATGTCTCCATCTGTCTTTTTTTCTATTTCATTACCTATACCTTGTAACACCTGAGTCTGAACCGGATGACTCCCGGGTAAAAAATGAGAAATAATTAAATTATGTTGTGATCCAGTGGAAGCTATTCCTTCAGAACAAGCTGTTAGTAAAAGCAATACAATAATCCCAATAAAATATCCAAGCTTATCAAACATCATTTTCCCTCCAAGGAATATATTCAGCCATCACCCTTTTGATAACGCTTCCATTTGGTATACAAAATTATATATAAGATCATATATGATGTCAATTGTGAATTGTCAGAAATTTTTTCTTCTGATTAGAAACGTAACGACTGGAGCGAGTCAACGGAGATAAGGAATCACGGTGTGCTTACGGACCGATGATGACTTATTGTAGAGCAATTCATGAAGTCACCTCGTTTCTGAGCGCTGAACCTGGACCCGGCTTGACACGCCCATATTTATCAACATAGGCTAATTTTTTAATTTCCTAAACTATGTAAAAGGAGCTGTCTGTATTCGTCAGCTCCCTACTTACATAACAGGAATATGAGCCTTTTTTACAAGCACGGGTTTCATCTTGTGAACAAGTACATACTCCACCTTATCTGTTCCCATAAGCATTGCCATCGTGTATAATTACCAGCAAAAAAATCGATCCAATAACACCTTGCATATTATATAAAGGCATCTCCATGGATTTGGTTACGTTGATGTTTAAATGCTTCCTTTGTATTTAATTTATGCATACGAGCTACCTTTTCAACCGTTTCAAAATCAGCTTTTCTACGAAGTAAATCTATGAGTTGTTGATGCTCTTGAATAGAAGCAAAAGCACGTTTAGGATGAAATGCAGAACCTGTTCTCCGTATTGAGTCTAACTTTCTCCAAGATTTGCGAATTTCCTCAACCAAAAATCTATTTTCACAATGGGTATAGATTAAATCATGAAACTGCCGATTTAATCTTCCGAAAGCCTGAAAATCAAATGCTTCAATAGCCTCTTTCATTTGTTGATTTTTCGTTGATAACTCCGTTATTTTCTCTTCTGAGAAGCCCTGTTGGTTACTCAATGCAGTCGCATATCCTTCCATAACTGCTAATACGGAAATCGTATCTAAATACTCGTTTTTATCAATTGGCGTAACTACCGGTCCAATATTGTTCTGATAATCAATTAATCCCTCTGCTTCTAATTGCCGTACAGCTTCTCGTATTGGAATTGCACTTGTAGATAGTTCTTTTACTAATTGATTAATGACAATGCGTTGACCAGGTGCATAGTACCCTTCAATAATTCTTGATTTCATATAATCATAAGCTTTTTGTTTTTTAGTAATTGTTTTATTTTCCATAGTGGATTAATCATATACTATATTATATATGATGTCAAAATGGTTACATACCTCCTCTTCAACAGGTTACCCTTTAGGATAACATCAATTGGTGGCAGGCCTTTCCCAGCTATTTGGCATAAATATTTGATCGCTTTGTGCTAGTAACTATTTTGAACTTTCTCCAATACTATTTTTTATAGCGCTGATGAATATTATTTAATTTATACGTAGGAGAGATAAATTCATAGATTTCCATAGATAATGCAAGATAACGATCTTTATAGATCGTAGAAAAATGCTGTTCGATGGCACGAAACAAATCATCACCTAATCGCTTTTTTTCTTCTTCCGTTCGTCCTTTTCCTATTTTTAACGTAGCATGTACAAAAGCGTCATCTTGAGTACCATCAGCGACAAGATAATCACTCAATTCAATAGCTCTGGAACGAAGTCCACCAATCGGAATGATATCTTGATGGTTAAGTAGTGTGGTATTTATTGTTTTCAATAATTTTGGGATACTCGCCGCTTTTAAATTATCTGTGTATTCAATGATTACATGTGGCACAAGCTCTTCTCCTTTCGCCATATTAATTAGATAGAAAGGCTTCCTCCCCAACTATTGTATTGACAAGACGACCGATTTCTTCTATCTCGGTTACTACTTCATCTCCTACTGCTGTATCTATGGAGCCCTTTGGGGTGCCGGTTAAAATAATGTCTCCTGGGAACAGGGTCATAAATCCACTTAAGTATTCAATTAACTCTGGAATTCCTAAAAGCATATCAGCAGTTAATCCTTCTTGTGTTTTTTCTCCATTGACGTATGTACGCAATGCTAAATTCATAGGATCCTTCACATCGGCTTTATCTACATACCATGGTCCTATTGGTGTACAACCGTCACGATTTTTCACTCTTAAGTTTGGCCGGTAATAATTCTCTAAGTAATCACGTAACGCGTAATCATTTGCAATTGTGTATCCTTTAACATAATCATATGCAACTTCTTTTCTTATCTGTTTCGCTTCCTTGCCAATGACGACCGCTAATTCACATTCATAATGCATAAATGCAACATCACTTGGACGCATGGTGCTGGCTTTGTGACCAATTAGTGTATTTGGACCTTTAAAGAATACAAGTGGGTCTTTTTGAGTTGGAGAAAACGATAATTCCTTCGCATGATCGGCATAATTCAAACCTAATGTAAAAATTGTATTTGGCTTAACTGGAGGCAGCCACACTGCCTGATCTTCGCTTACCATTCTTCCATCATTTAGTTGGATACCATCCTCTGTAACAACTGCTTCATGGACAAGTCCCTGATAAGCAATTCGTGCATGCTTCATGCTCTCCCTCCTACTAGTGCTTCTTCGGTAGTTATCGTATTTTCTAATATACCTATCTTGTTAATTTCAATCTGTACAACATCATTTATTCTGGCAACAGGTGGGTCTTCTGGTATGCCAACTAATAGCACATCCCCTTTTGCTAATGTCATAAACGCGGTCACATCAGCAATTAGTTTCTCAACGGAACGAATAAGATTTTTCGTATTATTTTCTTGTTTCAACACACCATTAATCCTTACTCGAATCTGTAAATCATTAGGGCTATCTACAGAGTCACGTGTTACAACCCAGGGTCCAATTGGACAAAAACCATCGCGAGCCTTTTCTTTAATAGCTGGTCGATAAACACTATCATGTGGAATAGTAACATCATTTACAATCGTATATCCTTCTACGTACGATAATGCTTCGACTTCATTAACCTTGGTTGCTGATTTACCTATTACAACACCTAAGGCTGCACCCATCTCTAGTTCTGAAATGTCCTCAGGTAGGACAATCATCGATCCTGCAGAAGCAAATGTATTGACAGGTTTAATATATAAAATCGGTGCTTTGGGAGGGGCTAGATATGGTGCTTCATACATAGCCTTTTCTAGTTGTTTGTATTCGCCCTGATAGTTTAATAACGTACCGTAAACTGTTCCAGACACAGGGATATCATACGAAACCTCCTCTTGCTTATACGATGTTCCAGCAATTTCGATTTTCCCATTTTCAACATCGACCTTGGCTTCCCTATAATGCTGTATACCTGACATCTTTAAGCGAACGGTTTTCATGATTCATCATCCTTTTTTCTGAGCTATATACCAAGCTTAAGCAATACCCAATCCTGTTACAAAAGATTATTGCTTAAGCTCGAAGTACTATGAAAAAATATACCCATAAGCCTCATTGCCCATTGACTAGCTTACTTTTGCTCTTATGTTGTTCTCCTTAAGTGGGCTGTAAAAGTTTCCCGTATTCAACCAAGGTTTCACGAATTTCGTTTTGAAGCGATTTTGAAGGTAAATCCATCGGCAGTCGTAATACGGGTTCGATTTTCCCCATCATCCCTAAAGCTGTCTTTACTGGTGCAGGGTTTGTATCTTTAAATAGGACATCATTTAATTTCATTAATTCAAAATGCAAGTCTTGTGCACGCTTCACATCCCCCATTGTCCATGCATCATGCATCTCCGCTACCTTTGCTGGTTCTACATTAGCTGTTGCACTGATTGATCCTGCACCACCAATAGTCAACATCGGATAACAAAGTAATTCAATACCTGAATATAATAGGAAGTCTCTACCACAACGAAGCATTACTCTGTTCACATGTTCAAAATCCTTATTTGATTCTTTAACACCCACAATATTTGGACAATCCTCATTTAATTTAGCTAATGTTTCTACTTCCATATTTAATGCAGTGCGACCCGGAATATTATATACAATAATTGGTATATCCACCGAATCTGCTACCGTCTTGAAATGCTTATATAATGCTTGCTGATTCGGTTTATTATAATATGGAACAATAACCATGGCTGCATCTGCACCAATTTCTTGTGCCTTTCTTGTTAAATACATGGTTTCATCGTGGTTCGTTGAGCCAGTACCTGGTGCAAATGGTACTCGACCATTAATTGTTTTCTTCGCGTTATCCATTACTTTGACCCGTTCTTCAATGGTCAGTGAACTTGGTTCCCCTGATGTACCTGTAACAGAAATCGCATGTGTACCATTGTTCAACTGATATTCAATCAGTTCCGATTGTTTATCGTAATCAATTGAAAAATCAGCTTTGAACGGTGTAATAACTGGAGTGATTGACCCCCTTAAACGCTGCTTTATTTCCTCATATGTCTTGGTCATTTTGCTCATCCTTTCTTTTCATTAAACGATTTGAATTAACCTATAGTACAAATTGCGGTTTTCTTTTTTTCAATTTCGGTTCATGTAGCGGCAATTTTCTCTCAGTTTGTACATCCAAAACTCTAGACGCTTCTTCAAACCAGCTGTCCGGCGCTTCATGTCCCCAAAATGTTTGTCGCATTGGATCATCTAAATCCCACTTAATTGGTTTGAAGTCGGGGTCACTCGTTAAATAATCTCCATTATATAATTCAATTCGATGACCATCTGGATCTCTTAGGTACAAGAAGAAGGCATTGGATAATCCATGACGACCTGGCCCACGTTCAATATTTGGTCCATACCCCATAGCCGCAAGCACATCACAACCATCTATTAAACTCATTGGGTCTTTTAGCCAAAAACCAATGTGATGTAGCCGTGGTCCTTGCCCATTCATGAATGCAACATCATGAACGGATGGCTTACGATGTAGCCAAGCAGCCCATATTTTATCTTCTTCTCCAACGGTATATTCTGAACACATAAATCCAAGTTGGTTGATATAAAAGTCATATGCTTGCTCCACATTTGGTACCATACAGTTAAAATGATCAATCCGCTGTACTTTCGCACCTTTATACAGGTCATAGCGTTGTAATAGGCGGTCAACCGTCTCCATTTCTGCGTAAAATTCTAATGGTAAACCAGAAATATCTTGAACTCGTAATGCACGCCCAAGTGCTCGTTGTGTCCCTTTTTCTAACCACTTCGCATCATTGCCTTGGCTAAGAAAGAATTTCTCCAGTTCATCGAGATCTTTTTCAGAGGTAACTTTATAGCTTATTGCTTCCACAGCAGCCTCCGGTTTCTTTCTTAACCAGAGGCTGTGATGATTGTGTTCTTCCAGCCCGCGGAAAAAAATATTCTCATCATCCGCTTCTGACTCGATAAATCCGAGCGCTTCATAAAAAGCTTTAGACTTTTTTAAATCGGTTACGTGTAAAATGGCACGACCTGAACGAATAATATCAAAGTTCATGCTGGCATTCCCCTCCCCATATAAAATCATGACAGCTATTACTTTCCAAATTGCGGAATAGGATGATCCTTTAAAGCAACATGGATAATTTGTGTTTCCGTATAGAATTCAAAGGCATAATGTCCACCTTCACGACCAATTCCACTGTGCTTTGATCCTCCAAATGGTGTTCTTAAATCACGTACATTCTGTGAATTCACCCATAACATACCAGAATCAATCGCTTGAGCAACACGATGCCCCCGTTGTATATCCTGTGTCCAAACGTAACCAGCTAAGCCGTAGCGAACATCGTTAGCTAAGTCAATAACTTCTTGTTCATCTGTAAATGTCATTGCAGCAATAACTGGTCCAAATATTTCTTCCTGTATCACACGCATTTGATTAGTTGCATTCAGAATAAGGGTTGGCGCAACGTAATTACCTTTGCTGTCTGGAACATTTCCACTAATTACTTCGCATCCTTCTTTTTTAGCAATTTCAAGATAATTCCTGACATTAGCATAATGATTTTTATGAATAAGTGGACCAACCTGTGTATCTGCTTCTAACGGATCTCCTACTTTTATCTTGTTTATACGTTGTTTTAACTTATGAATAAACTCATCAGCTATATGTTCATGCACATACAAGCGCGAATTCGCCGTACAGCGCTCTCCATTAAACGAGAATATCCCCCATGTACATGCATCAAGTGCACGTTCAACATCAGCATCGTCAAAAACAATAATTGGTGATTTTCCACCTAACTCCATAGAAAAGCTCTTCAAAGCGTCCGCACCATTTTTTAAGATTTCTGAGCCAGTAGTCGTCTCTCCAGTAAATGAAATCAACTCAACATCGGGATGTGCTACAAGGGAAGCACCTGCTGTTTCTCCATAACCGTGAACTACATTAAATACGCCTTTAGGAAGTCCTGCCTTGTCTATGATTTCTGCCAATCGATTAGCAGTCAATGGAGACCACTCCGCCGGCTTTAAGATAACGGTATTCCCAGTAGCCAATGCTGGTGCTATTTTCCATGTTTCTAACATAAATGGTGCATTCCATGGTGTAATTAACCCAGCAATACCAATTGGTTTATGAATGGTATAATTTAAAAATTCATCATCCACTTGATATGCTTCTCCTACCATGCGCGTAGAAACCATTTCAGCATAAAAACGGAAATTATAGGCTGCTCTACTCACCATTTTCTTGGTTTGACTTATTGGTAAACCAGTATCAAATGATTCTAGAGGGGCTATCTCTTCAATATGCTCATCAATAAGATCTGCAATTTTGTAGACATATGCAAGCCGATCTTTTACTTTTAAGTTGCCCCATTCTCCGTTAAAGGCAGCTCTTGCTGCCTGTACAGCTTTCTTAATATCAGCTTGATCACCTGATGCAACCTTGTTTATGGTTTCATTTGTATATGGACTTATATTTTCAAATGTGTGCTGACTTTCGGCTTCAACGAATTCTCCATTGATATAGAGCTTGATATCTTTTGTTTGCTGTTTCATTTTCAAATGCTGATCAGCTACTTGATTAGCCATGTGATTTCCACTCCTTTGAATATAATATATTAAATCATATATAATAATTTCGATCGTTAACTATACATATTCAACGGGTTCATGTTTTCCGTATTTTCCACCGAAGAATGTTAACGGATTTCCATCTGTTACATTCATATCGATCACTTTACCAATAAACAATGTATGATCTCCAACTTTTACGCTACGATCTAAATCACATACTATGGAGGCTAGAGCGTTTTGGATTACCGGAACTTGTTGTATATAATCAAATTCTATTTCCTCGTCAGCATTTGCTTGACCAGCAAAGTGCATGGAAATATCCTGCTGCTTATCAGACAGAAAACTAACAGCAAATTTCTCAGACTGGTTTATTTTATTTAACATATTAGCTCGATTGTCAATGGAAACCGTTATCAATTGAGGATCTAGTGAAACAGACATAAACGCATTCGCTGTCATGCCATGATGATTATCTCCCGATTTTGTTGTAATTACCGTAACTCCAGTGGCAAATCTCCCCATTGCATTACGAAACTCTCTGTTTTCCATGCTAATTCTCCTCCCTCTATATACTTTAATTATCTTCAAAATACTCTTGTTTTCTTAGAATTAATCAAGCACCATTTCATTGAATGTATTGATGGATAAAGCGTTTAATCAGAGTACAGAATATTCTAACCGGGTTTTATCCATCCTAACAGCCAAATTGTGTACATTTGGTTGAAAAGGGATATAACCATGCCCTCATTCTCCACACCGCTTATGGTCGCTCACCCTCCCATGTATCACGGGATTTTAATCCATACATTCCTTCGTCCTGCGTATCCACAAGGTGGAGGTCGGAAAAAGCTCCTATGCTGGGTCTGGTGCCCGAATGGAATAAATAATCTCCGACTCTGCATTATTGGTGTTTGTTCATTCCAAAACTTAGATGCATTTTTTCAACTACTTTGAAATAGCTTAAACTGCCTGCAATTCTTTCATTTGAGTTAAACCTTGTAATAGCTTGCTACCTTCAAATTCACATTGTTTTCTGCCAATCACAAACAGTACACGTAGTAATTTGCCGCACATTGCAATCAATGACTGTTGTTTCTTCAACGGGTTGACGGATCGGGTCGTGTAATATCTGTGCAGGGTCTTGAACGTCGAGTTACTGGCTACTAATGGCCTAACGGCCAGATATAAAGCTTTTCTCAGCTTTTTCCGCCCTCGTTTTGTTATCCTTGTTTGTCCCTTGAACTTCCCTGAACTATGTTCTCGTAACGACAAACCTGCCATATTGACCAGCTGTTGTGGATGGTCATATTTTTTGAGGTCTCCGACCTCAGAGAGAAAGGTGGCTATGGTGATTGACCCCAGCCCTTTAATATTCATCATTTCCTGGGCGCCTGGAATGTCTTTCATGAGATCTGTAATTTCCATGTCCAGTTCGGTTAATTGGCTCTGATAGAGCTCGTATTGGTCTAAGAGACTGTGTATTTCTTTTCTTGCGAAACGCAATCCAACTTCAATGCCGACACTCTTCCTTGCCTTCTCAATGAACTGAGTTGCACGCTTGATTCCGACGCCTCGCTTAATTGTCGTTTTCCATTGTGCTAATACTTCCTCCGGAGTCACGCCTCGGAGGTCGGATGGAAACGGAAAGTTACGTAAGCTGAATAAAGCTGTCTTGCCTTCCCAGTCTTTGAATACATCATTAAACTCTGGGAAATATCGCTGAATATGGTTTTGAATGCGTCCTTCAATGATAATCAGCTGTTTGACGAGTTGATCTCGTAATTTGATCCCTTCCCGCAGTTCGGCATAAATGCCATCGAGAAGATTTGGTACGGAGTATCGTCCGTCTTTTATCAGCTGTGCAATGACACGCGCATCCTTGGTGTCATTTTTCGTTGGTGAGTTATCATCGAGTTCTTTGGACTTTTTCACGTGCATAGGGTTTACCAGCACAAAGTTAATATCTTTTGCTTTCAGATAATAAGCAAGGCTCAGCCAAAAGTGTCCTGTTGGCTCTGCACCGATGATTAATTCACTTTTACGGTGTTCTTTTTGAAGTCTGGAGACCCAGTTTAAAAGCTGTTCAAAGCCATGAACGCGATTGTCGAAGATCAGTCGTTTTCCAAATTCAAACCCTCGGTCATCCTGCGCACGTGCCACGTGTTTGTTTTTAGCGATGTCGATTCCTACAATTAATGTTTCTGGTGTGATTTGCGATAGTTTGTGATTTTGATTATAATTCATAGTGAGACCTCTCCTTGGTATTTATTAATTTCGGGGTCAATGCGCATTGACACCCTGTACTATACCAAGGGGGCTCTTTTTTGTTCAACCCTCAAATTTCTTCATTACAGGAATGCTCCTTTATTGTAAGATGGAAACTGACTCTACGGAAATCATGGAAATTACTTAGAACATCTATCTTGGTAGTCTTACTCATAACGCATTCGATTTTACTACCACCAACCATTGGCTATCACCGTTATATTGCAATATACCACTTGAGAACCTTATAGCTTCCTTCATGTGGCTGCCTGTTGGCTTAAGTAAATTACAATTTATAACTGTATTAGAGAAAGTAATTTTCATTTGATAATGAACACCGAGCCAATTTCTAGGCTCAATGTATTACCATCAATTTTATTTGGCTTTTATAATAAAAATTTTATAATTTCACTTGCCCCATGTGCTGACTACTTAAAAAGTCCCGAACTTGGGCTTTATACACTTCTTTATCATATTTATCAAAATACGCCATGCCCATTTTAATTGGATCGCCAAAAAAGTAGTATTCATAATGCGTTTGGCGACTACCAAATGCACTCATTGTCAAATCCCAAGCTAAACGAAAAATCTGTACGCGCTCATAACCTTCAACGTTTTTTCCTTGCATAGCACGATGAAGAATTGGACCAATTTCTTCATTTTCGAAATCAGCATATGTTGGTATTCCCATCATGCCTGATGCCCCTAAAATCCTTAGTATTTCAGCCATTCTCGGATAAACACGAGGAAACCAATTTCTAGCAGCATCTAAAGCTTGGAAATTAGGTGTCATCATCCCCCACCTATCCAATTTAGCGCTATGCTCAGCTCGAAATAGATGAGATTTCATTGTTTCTAAGGTAAGCATGATTTCTGTGCCTTTATCTTTTACGTGCTGGAATCCATCAATGCCAATCGAATCCATTAGTGTAAGAACAACCCCAAGCAGGAATTCAGTTTTAGCGATATCCTTGACAATCACTTGATGTGTCATATGCACAACTGCATTCGTCTCAGAAAATGCCCGATTACATATGGATGAATTTTCTAAAACGAAGATTCGGTCCCACGGTACAAGTACATGATCAAATGCGACAATGGTATCCCCTTCTTCAAATTTAGAACTGAGTGGATGATCATATTGATTCTTTCCATAGTCAAACGATTCACGACTCAAATACTTTAGTCCTGGTGTGTTATTCGGAATTGCAAAAGCTAACGAATAAGGATCGTCTAATTCACCTGATTTTTTAACTGTAGATGGAAATACTAGAATTTCATCCGTAATACCACCTTGCGTTGCTAAAAGGCGAATCCCATCAACTACGACACCTTCATCATTTTTTTCTACTACATGAAGAGCGACATTTGCATCTTTCTGCTCAGCCTGAATCTTTGCACGATTCACCTGTGGGTGAATTAATGTATGGGTCAAACTAATGTCTTTTTCCCTTGCAAAAGTAGCAAAGTTCCTTGCGTTTTCAGCAAACATTGGGTCACCCTCGGCATAGAATTCACTTGCTGCTCCCATTGCCATAACATCAGCATTTAAATAATCAGGAGATCTTCCCATTAACCCTTTCGTAAAACTTTGCCATTCCATAATTGCCTCACGTCGCTCGATTAGTTCATCAATGGTGGTTGGTACCATAAATGTCTTCCCTACTTGGTCTCCTGTAGTAGGAGAAGTGTAGAGCATTTTTTTTGGTTTTTCATATTGAATATCATATAGTCTTGCCATGGACTGAACTGCATTTTTAAATGCCGGATGCTCTGTTACATCTTCAACACGTTCTCCATGAATATACACATTATTATTCGCTTGCTTTAAACGATCGATATATTGTTTTCCTGATTTTGCTGGCATATACTTTCCTCCTATACTTTATTATTGTAAGCGATATCATTTCGGTCCAATGCACAAACTTTTTTCTGAATAATACCTTTAATTAGAATAATAGCACGATTATTTCTATATTAATAATATCTATTTCATTAGTAATCTATATATATAATATATATTTGTTTTAAAAGATATTGTTTTTGTACATCAAATCATATATAATCCAATAAAAGTAAGCGTTACCAACTAAAAAAGGATGAATAGCTCAATGGAAATAAGACATTTACGGTATTTTCAAGCTATAGCTAATGAAGGGCAAATTACCCGAGCAGCTAATAAATTACATATGGCCCAGCCACCACTAAGTCAAAGCTTGAAGTCATTAGAAGAAGAACTAGGAGTTAAATTATTGGAACGTAACGGGCGTAAAATGGAATTAACAGATGCAGGAACAGTACTCTATAATAAAATTAACGAATTGTTCGATACATTAGAAGAAACAATTACAGAGGTAAAAGAAACTGGGACGGGTACGAAGGGAAGTATTTCGCTCGGTTGTGTGAAAACTTGCTTCTCTCACATACCAAGGCAAATAAAGCTATTTCAGGAAAAATACCCTCACGTACACTTTTATTTAAAAGAAGGAGATTCCTATTCGCTTGCTGAACAACTAAGTAATCGAGATATTGACATTGCCATTATTCGTTTACCATTAGAGATGCAAGCCTTTAATTCCCTTTCCCTTCCGGATGAAAAATATATCGTAGTAATGCCAGAACAATGGTGCGAATCTTCCATGATAGCTACTACAATGAGACAACTAAGCACATTTCCATTGTTACTATTACACAGAATTAGCGGCATTGGACAATATGAATTAATCCTTGATCAATTTGAAAGTTTTAATCTACACCCTAAAATAGTCTGTGAATGTCCAGATGTAGACATGATTCTCCAACTTGTTAGTGAGGAGGTTGGAGCAACAATTGTTCCTGAGTCGACACTATCTGGACATCAATTACGTGGGCTAAAAACATTAACAATAGAAGATAATACAATCATTTCTCAGTCATCTCTTATTTGGTTAAAGGACCGTTACCTTTCTAAAAGTACAAGGCGATTTATTGAATTATTTCAATCCGAAAAGCTTGAGAAAGAAACTATCTTCGAATGACCGATTGGATGATACGCATAAGATTTGTCAGTTTCAACCATTTAAATCATTCCTCCAGGATGAATCGCATACATTTTACCATCTAATGCAAAGGAAGCTTTACCTGTTTCTTCTGATACAACAAGTACAACTGCGTCACTAATTTCAGATAATCCTAATGCAGCCCTATGTCGTGTTCCCATTTTTTTATCACCTGCTACCTGTTGAGAGAGAGGAAGAACATTTCCCGCAGAGATTATGGTATTCCCTTTAATTAGGACAGCGCCATCATGAAGTGGGCTTCCAGGGTAAAATATGGATTCCAATAAGGCATAACTAAGATTTGCACCAACTGGAATCCCAGAATGTAGGAATGTTTCCAACATATCATTTCGTTCAACAACCATGAGTGCCCCGTGTTTACGCTCGGAAAAATGTTGTATCGCTGTTGATAAGGCTTGATAGCGATCAGTGTATGAGGATAAGTATGAATTTAAATAATACGAAGCAGCTGTCTTTTGTAAATCATGAAACGTATGATGGATATGCTCAAACTCATTTAATATACAGCAGTCTTTTCTTTCAATTGTATCAAGCACATGATTAATATCAGATGTAATTTGTGTTAAATATTTGCTTAAATGGTTCTGCATTTCATCAGATAGCCCTAGATTAACATTATCCATTTTACACACCTCTATCTTTTTTATCGGTTCTACTTACTTTTTCCCTTTAAAAGAAAGGTATACGGACATCTATTGTTTTATATTATTTATTGAAGTATATATCGTTAATTAACATCCCCAAGATAAACGGGAGGCTTTACTTCAGCCATATATTCAATTAAATAGGGACGAAGTGCTTTTGGATATAGCCGATAGTTCTCAATGCTTGAAATAGGTAGCCAAGCTACATCAATTTGACCATCATCAGGAAGAACGCCATTCATTACTTGGCTTCTATCTCCCTCTAAACTAGCAATAAACATATATTCGATTTGATGCGTATCCCCATCATATGTGGCATGTTCATGATTTTTTCCGATATATTCACGTATGCACAATAATTCACCAATTTCTACAACTGCACTTATCTCTTCTAATACTTCTCTTTTTAAGGCCTGATGTAAATTTTCACCTTTATTTTGCCCACCTCCAGGCAACAAATAATAATAGCCATCTCTATCTTGTTTCATTATTGTTAAAATTTCACCCTCATGAATAATAATTGCTTTGGCAGAATTTCTAATCCCCATAACTTTCCCTCCTACGCTTTTTTACGCTTGTATTCTCATGTGCAAAGTTATTGATTAATTAACTTAGAGTAATGAATCGTTTATCATTACATATAAAATTAATCTAATTAAACCCAGATGAATAATTAGTCTTTTTATACTTTTCAAAACTGGCTGTAACGTAAGGCAGTGTATTATTCATGCGGAAAAATTACTCATCCTCTATGCTAATCTATTAATAAGGGAGCTCTATTTCTTAACATAGACTCCCTCTTGTTGAGATCACTTTGACTGGAGCTTCTGCTGGAGCAGACGTAATTCCTGATTTAGTTCAGCTAACATAACTTCCATTCCCTCTTTTTTAGTCAAATCTGTTGACAGATAAATTGGTTTGCCATATATAATTTTCGGTTTCACACGCGTCAACAGATCTTTAAAATTATTTGGCCCACTATAAGCCACCGGAATAATTGGAACATTCGCATGTCCTGCAATCGTAACTGCACCTCTTTTTAAAGGAACTTCCTCACTCGTTCTCGTACCACTTGGAAAAATCCCCACAACCTTTCCCTCAGATAGTAAACGTCTGGGAATTTTAATGGTACTCGGACCAGGATTTTCTCTATCAACTGGAAATGCGTGGAGCCCCTCCATCAACCATTTTAAAAATCGAGTTTGAAAGAGCTCTTTTTTTGCCATATAATGGATTTTTGTTGGCAGAACAGATACTCCGAGCCATAATATATCAACCCAACCTGTATGCGTACAAGCTATAACATAGCCACCTGATGTCGGTACATTTTGCTTTTCGTATACACTCAATCTTCCAAACAAACGTAATATTATTTTTAAAGCATGTGCTGCGAAATAATACATATCCTGAAACCCCTTCACTTTATAAATAGATTGATTTATTCTTACGACTTCATTCTAACATAAAGTATTAATACCTGATACTAATATTGTATAAAGCTCAACAATTTTTTTAAGCTTCTCTCAATAATATTCGTTCTCATTGCTAAGAAGATAGTAATCGGTTACGATAATCTTATGCTGCATAAGGTATAGCTAATATTATCCTTCCATTATTTGCAGTTGAACGACGCTGGTTCTTACAGGAATGGAGCAAAATTATCTTTTTCTTCCTGTGAGAGCGGAATAAAGGTGATAAGATGAATGAAAGAAAGCGACAAGTTTTAGTTACTGCACAACAACTTTTCATCGAGAAAGGGTTCTCTGCTACTTCCATACAAGATATTTTAGAGGAATCAAACATTTCAAAGGGAACATTTTATAACTATTTTTCCTCGAAGAATGAATGTCTAATAGCAATATTAGAATATGTTAATGAGGAGACATTTGTTAGGCGAAGAGAAATTCTTATTGGACAAAACCTTTCTGATAAAAAAGTTCTTGCAGAACAAATAGCAATTCGTATGCACATTAATCGCGAACAGAATCTATTTCTTCTGTTTGAAGCTATTTTCCATTCCGGTGACGATGAACTAAGAGATTTTGTCAAAAAAAATCATTTAGCCGAATTATTTTGGCTAAGAGATAGACTAATTGATGTATATGGCAAAGCATCTGCTCCCTATGCACTTGATTGTGCAGTCCTTCTACTTGGCATGATGCAACATATTATTCATATTTGGACTGCCTCATCAAAGAATTTAAGTGATATTACTGAGCTTGTAGCCTATGTGATTAGAAGAATAGATGCGATTGTACCACAATTGATACATTCAAAAGACCTGCTTTTAGATGACGATGTACGAAGCACATTAGCGAGAAACATAGGTGATAAGAAAGGATCCAAAGACCAACTTTTAACTGAATTAAATGGCTTCCACCAAAAACTTGATACGAATACTACATCAAGCGGTCTGGAGTACTTGCTATTTCTACTTGAAGAATTAAAAAAAGATGATCCTAGATATTTCCTGATCGAGACAATTTCGCACTCATTTAAAGAAGTATTTAAAACAACGCCCCATGAAGTAGAGGCCAGAGAAATAGCCTTCAAGCTATGGAATTTTGTAGATTCTACAAACACAAAAGAATAAGATGATCTGTAACTAGGAGCAAGCTCGATAGATTGAGATTGCTCCTTTTTGTTTTCTAAATATAGATTATCCAATTCAGACTGCCTTTTCACGTTTGACTTTCACTTGTTCTCTATACTTTCTCATAAAATAAAACAATTGAAATAATTAATTCTACTACTAAACAGAACATATATTTTGTTGTACAATGTAATAGTCTGTTTTTCTATAATCTCGTATAGGATGGAGGGAGTACTACTAAATGAATGGTACAGCACATGCAACAATTGGAGCAGCAACAGGATTTATTATAGCAAACAACCTTCAATCTACTCCTTCTCAAACACTTTTACTAATCGGGATCGGTACCGTATCAGGTTTACTTCCTGATCTTGATATCGATGGTAAATTAAGAGGAAAGATAACCTTATCTCATAAGATGTTTCGAGCGGTTGCACAATTAATTGGTGTTTTGCTTATTTGCTATAGTTTCTATGAAGGAGCAAATAATGAAAGGTACATTGGGATGGGAATCGGTTTAGCACTGTTGGCATTATCTTCATCGATCAAGCAAAAGCATATGCTAACCATTACCGGGATTGGTATACTAGCGGGTGGACTATCCTTACAGGAAATGTGGTTACTATTGCTAGGAATCTATATTCTTATTGCTTCCTTTGTAGCACACCGTACATATACGCATTCTATCTTGGGGGTTATTTTCTTTGGGTTTATTGCTGCTAACCTAGAATCCTCACTTGCTGTTGACGGCGTTTACTATACCTGCCTCATTGGGTATATTAGCCACTTAGTTGGAGATAGCAAGTTCCTCCCGTTTAACAAACGAGGCATTAAGCTTTTTCTACCAATTTGGTCAAAGGACATGTAAGTAAGTTAGGAGTTAGTGATAGCATTTTCTCCAAATGCCACTAACCTCTTGCTCTTCATCCCATGAAGTTCAGATTCAGTCGTAACTAGGTACGGTTGCTTCAAACCAACCTATGTATCTTCTACCAGTTCTCTATTAATATAGTGTTCCCACATGCTTCCATATGCTTTGTTTTCCCTCATGTCCCTTCTTGTTGATGGAAAATTAGATCAACAAATAATTGCTACTATACTTTTTTCAACTCATTCAGTTTTCAGTTGTTTCCAAATAGAATTGCACTAAAGCTCCCATAAATTAGATTTAATGCCGCATGGCCATCTCTTCAGCCTTCTTTTTTGCTTTAAATACGAAGAAATAGTATTTGTCTTCATCATCGTGTACGATGATGAAGACATAATTATTTTTATTACGGAGTGATTACATGAAAAAGGTATTATTTATTCTATTGATGGGGGCTGCTGTTACAATTTTTCTCATATCGAATAGTGCTAATGCAGGGCAGGAAAAGGTCATATATGTATCTATAAATGGAAATGATCAAAATGATGGTACAAAATTAAAGCCATTTCGCACGCTAAATAAAGCCGCTACAAAAGCTAGTGCAGGAACTACTGTCTTCATACGAAAAGGAACTTACAACGAAAAGCTTGTCGTTAAACATAGTGGTACAAAAACAAAACCAATTACTTTTAAAGCCTACAAAAACGAGAAGGTAGTTGTTAGTGGAAAGGACCTAAAGGATGCTGAAGAGAATACTTCGTTAGTTACAATAAATAATAAAAACTATGTTACAGTTAGTGGTTTAATCATACAGGATTTAACTAGTAATGTAACAAATGAAACAGTAATGGGAATTTATGTGACAGGTTCTAGCAGTCATATTACTTTAGAAAATAACCATGTGCAGCGTATTGAAACTCATGCAAATGATGGAAATGGGCATGGAATTGCGGTATATGGAACCTCTCCAATGGTAGACATAAACATTTTAAATAATACAGTGGAAGATTTAAAGCTTGGCTCAAGTGAATCGATTGTACTCAATGGTAATATAAATGGCTTTAAAATAGAACATAATCTTGTTCGCCGAAATGATAATATAGGCATTGATATTATCGGTTATGAAGGGATATCTAATGATAAGAAAAATGACTATGCACGAAATGGCTTCATAAAGAATAATCAAGTTTATGATATTTCCTCTTACGGAAATCCAAGTTATGGAGAAGATTATAGTGCAGGTGGTATTTACGTAGACGGCGGAAAAAATATAACTATTGAAAAGAATACCATCTATCATTGCGATATCGGTATTGAAGCAACCTCTGAACATGCTGGGAAATATGCGGAGCATATTACAATTAGAAATAATATTATTTATGAAAACTATTACACAGGCATATCAATTGGCGGATATGATAAAGAACGAGGTGGTACGAAAAATTCCATTATCTCCAAAAATATTATTTATCGAAACGATACGAAAGGGTTAGACGGGGGACAGCTTTTATTACAGCATAATATTAAAAAAAATGTGATTGAAAAAAACATTTTAACTGCTGGACCATCTCGTCTATTTATTGCTAACCATTTTACAACAAATTATGCCAACAAGTTAATAATGAATGTATTTCATAAGGAAGTAGGAAGAACAGGTATTTGGGTATGGAAAGAAGAAGCATACACTTCTTTTCCTGAATTTAAAATTACTTCAAAAAGCGATTTAAAATCCAGTTACCTAGACCCAAAATATGAAAATGAAAACCAATATAATTTTAATTTAAAGAAGGATTCACCTGCAAAAAATATTGTAGAGAACTAAGTGCTATAAGTTCCTGTAAAAGAGGCTACATAGTAAGGGCTGTCACCAAAAAGCCAGTTTAAATTTCGGGAACAGCCCTGTTCGTCTATCAGCTATCAGCAGATTTACTGCATCATTATTGTGTTTCCAGTTCAATCCGTTGTTGTATCGCCATCATCTCTTTCGTGAGCAATGTGATCCTATTTAAAATGGAAGGATCTACGATTTCATTATCATCATTATATGAGTCATTATGAATAAAAACACTACAAGACGGTACGATCCCTTTTAAATAAGAAAGTATCGGTTTAAGCTGGTATTCAGACACAAGAAAATGCTTTTCAGATCCGCCCGTTGTTATAATTCCTGTCACTTTAGATTTGAAAGCGTCCACAGGAAAATGATCGAGCAGGTTTTTTAACACACCTGAGATCGAAGCTTGATATATTGGGGAGCCAAATACAATGATATCTGCTGCTAAGACTGTATTTACAACATACCAAGTATCTTCGTTATAATAAGCTAAAGGGGTTCCACGAACAAATTCAACTTCATAGTCTTTTAAATCGATTAACTCTGTCTCGACATCTTTTTGCTGGCGTTTTGCAGCAAGTAAAACCTCGTGCACAGCTTGTGAGGTTTTCTCTCCAACTATTGATCCGGAAATTCCAACAATTTTCACTGGTTTCCCCCCTTTTTTATATTCTGTATATGTATGGAATAATGCGCCAGAATAGCACATCATTCCATTTATTTGCATTATTTCACAGCTAACTCATATTTTTCAGCAACTACGTCCCAATTAATAATATTAAAGAAATTCTCAATGTATTCTGGACGTCGGTTTTGATACTTAAGGTAATAAGCATGCTCCCACACATCAATACCTAAAATCGGTGTTTTTCCTTCTGAGATTGGGTTGTCTTGATTTGGTGTACTTATTACTTCTAGCTTACCAGTTTGATTAACAACTAACCATGCCCATCCAGAGCCAAAGCGAGTTGTCGCTGCATCAGCGAATTTTTGTTCAAAACTGCTAATACTTCCAAATGCTTCTTTTATCGCTTCTGCCAGTTTTCCAGCAGGTTCAGCTGCTTCTTTACCTGGTGCGATAATTTCCCAGAAAAGCGTATGGTTTAAGTGTCCTCCACCATTATTACGTACCGCTGTGCGGATATCTTCTGGTACTGCTTCCAAATTACTAATAATTGCTTCTAATGATTTGTCTGCTAATTCAGCCTTACCTTCTAGTGCAGCATTTAATTTGTTTACATATGTTTGATGGTGCTTCGCATGATGAATCTCCATAGTAGTTTGATCGATGTACGGCTCCAATGCATTTGTTGCATACGGTAGTTCAGGTAATTCAAATTTTGCCATAAAAAATTCCTCCATCCTTTTTATTTTGTACTTATTATACTTATTGGTATAATAAGTATACAAAAAGGATATCGCATCAATTTGTTAAAAGCAATTTATATGCTCAAAAACCCTAATAATTTTGTTGGTCACATAGTTTCTTTTTGCTTTTAACTATTGCTACTTTTTTATACAATAAAGGAAATCTATATTCTGCCATATCAATGACCAGGTTTAGTATGAGCCTAGACTTGTTGCTTCTTATACAGACAGTGACCGTAATTTCCTAAAAAGAGGTGTTAATTATGGAAAGGATTACTACGAAAGATAAGATACTTCATCTATTAAAAAAAGAGGTTAAATTGACTGTTGGTGAACTGAAAAGGCATTTGAATATCACAGATATGGCAGTTCGAAAGCATCTTTCTATTATGGAAAAAGACGGGCTTATCTTTTCAGAAGAAGTAAAACAATCGATGGGAAGACCGATGCAACAGTATTCGTTATCGGAAAAAGGCGAATTATTGTTTCCAAAAAGCTATGAAGGGTTAAGTGTAGAATTTTTAAACGATATTAGAGATTTGCATGGAGATGATTCCATTCAGCGATTATTTCAAAGACGAGAAAATCGTTTAACGAACGAATATAATATTCGGATGTACCAAAAATCCCCATCTGAAAGAATAAAAGAAATGGAAATGATTCAAAATGAAAAAGGTTATATGGCGGATATCACAAAGATTGACGCAAACACCTATGAGCTTACTGAATATAATTGTCCTATTATGGCAGTTGCTAAAGAATACAAAATTGCATGCCGATGTGAAACCTCCATGTTTCAAAAGGTATTACAAACGGATAATGTTACACGAACAAGCTGCAAAACAGAAGGAAATGATCACTGTCGGTTTTTAATAGCATTTTAATACCGATTGTAATCATTTCCCTTTTCATTCAATAGAAATATAAAGTGAAACTTCAATCAGTGGGGGGTGGTTTATCAACCCACTGATTGTTAGGTGAACCGCTTGAAGCGGCGATCTTATTGCTAGTTATATGCGGGATAAAAATGTTAAAAGACTACTTTTACACTTGTTGTTTATACCATGCTAATAAATATTCTGCGAGTTTTTTTGGTGTATTGCGAAAAGCATCATTCGTACTTCCAGCCATATGAGCAGTAATTGTCACATTATCTAATTGTAAAAATGGACTACTATCTCCTAATGGTTCATGATCAAATGTATCAATCGCTGCTCCCGCAATTTCTTTATGCTGTAATGCTTTAATAAGGTCTGCTTCCTTCATAAGTGCTGATCTAGCAGAGTTAATGACTACAGCCGTATTCTTCATTTGTTGGAAATGCTCATAGCGAATCATATGCTTCGTTTCATTCGTCAATCGACCATGCATAGAAATGATATCTGATTCGGTAAGCACCGTATTTAAATCAACCTGTTCAAACGTTGTTTGCCCATGAAAATACGGGTCGTAGAAAATAATTCGAGCATCAAATCCACTTAAGAAGCGACCAACTAATTGGCCAATGTTTCCAAATCCGATTAAGCCAATTGTCCTCTCTTCAAGTTCAGGTATAAAGGAACTATTCGGAAAGTCTTTACGCCATTCACCTTGTTTTAGAGAAGCATGAGATCTTGCAATATTACGAATTTCTGATAAGATGAGTCCAACCGTAAACTCAGCTACACTTCGCGCGTTGCGTCCTGGTGTATTCACCACTTTAATATGCTTTTCTCTGGCTATATCATTATTTACGTTTTCTGTTCCCCCACGAAGTACACCTATTACTTTTAAATTGGTTGCAGAAGAAATTACCTTCTTATTTATAGGAGCAAATTGTGTAATGATCATATCAAACGTATCCATATCCTCTAGTAAGTCGTTCGGTACGTCAACAACCTCACTCCCGCCTTGTTCAATCGCTAGATTATCCTTTTGCAACTGCTCTAAATTTTCATGTTTCCATTCACGTATCGTAACTTCGATACCAGCTTCCTTTAATTTGGTTAGACCTTGTTCCATCATTTCTTTTGTAATAAATAAGTCAGCAATGGCTAAACATTTCAATTTCCATAACCCCTTTTTTGTTTTAATGTTTATCGCATCAACATGCCACCTGTAGCATCAATGGTTGCACCAGTAAGGTAGTTTACCTTCTCTGAGACTAAGAAAGTTGCTATATCAGCAATTTCTCTAGGTGATGCAACACGCCCCAGCGGAATACGATTCATGTAGTATTCTTTATTTTTTTGTAATGAGTCTTTAATCATATCTGTTTCCACTATCCCTAAAGCAAGGTTATTTACATTTATTTCGCTTTTTGCTAATTCACGTGCAAGCGAAATCGTAAAACCAACCATTCCAGCTTTACTTGCTGCATAGTGAGCATGACCAGTTGTCGATCCATGAAATGCTGCTTGCGAGGTAATATTAAGAATCTTTCCTGATTTCTTTTTGTCTAAGCAATGATTAGAGAAAGTTTTACATGTTTGAAATACACTGGTTAAATTAATATCAAGAGTTTCCTTCCAATCCTCCAATCGCATATCTTTCACGTAACTTGTCGGCCATACACCTGCATTATTAATCAAAACGTCTACATCACCGAAATACGCAATACTTTTAAGCACTACTTCTTTTGCTGCATGAGCATCCGCAAGATTCACTTGAAAAGCTACGGCTTTGCAGCCCAAAGCTCTAATTTCACTTACTACACCTTGGGCTTTTTCTTGACTTCCTTGATAGGTAATAGCTATATTAGCACCTTCTCTTGCTAAAGCTAGTGCTGTTTCCCTACCAACGCCTCTTGAACCTCCAGTAATAATGGCTACTTTTTCTTTTATCCCTAAATCCATCGCTACTACACCCCTACCTTCCAAATTTGCTCCATCTTCTCTAGCGTTTCTTTATAAAGCTTATATTTTGTTGCATACACTTCGGCTCTGTTCGGATTTGGCTTAATGATATGTTCTACATGTACCATATTTCTAGCAGCTTCATCGATTGATCGGTAATATCCAGTCATTACCCCTGCACACATTGCTGTTCCAAGCGTTCCATGTTCTTTGACTTCAACAATTTCCAGTGGGATTTGTAGACAATCAGCAAACATTTGTAACCAAATAGCTGATTTAGTTACACCGCCAGCAATTCGCGATGATTCAAGTTGGTCATTATATTTCGTCAATCGTTCAATATGATATAAATGACTAAAAACAATACCTTCATACACCGCTCTTAAGAAATGCTTCAATTGATGCCAGCTATTCATTCCGATAAAACAAGAATTGGCATTCGGCACTGTATTGGAACCGAATAAAAATGGAAAAAACAAAAGATTACTCTCCTCAGGCTCAGTTGAAGCTACTAGTTCGTTACAAAGGTCATATATAGAACTTCCTTGTTTTTCAGCTTCTTGTTTTTCTACAGACATAAATTTTTCAATAAACCATTCCAAATTACTTGCTGAAGTTGGGCTTGCTTCTGTTGTAAGCCAATAATCAGACAAACAATAAATAGAAGTCATAAATAAATCCTTGTCTACAATTGGTTTCCTAGTAATATATTCATTTATACTCCAAGTCCCCGCTACAATGCATAATTTATCTTCTTCAACCAAGCCTGATGCTACAGCCGACGCCGCGATATCAAATATTCCTCCTGCAATTGGCGTCCCCTCCTTCAGCCCTGTTGCTAATGCAGCTTCTTTCGTAACATATCCGCAAATATCGGTTGATTGCTTAAGAGGAGGTAGCTTTGGCAACATTTTACTTAAACCAAAAAATTCAAGTAAATGCAGATCATAGCACTGATCTTTTACATTGATTAGATTCGTACCTGAGATATCAGTCAATTCCAAATAGGCTTCTCCAGTTAATTTAAACCTAATGAGATCTTTAACCATGAATACATAATCCGTTTTTTCTATTACCTCGGGTTTATTATCTTGCAACCACGCTAACAACGCTACCGGTTGGCCTGCCCACACAGATTGCATTGTTTTCGGCAATATTTCTGATTCAAACCTCGGATTAGCGTACCATTTCTCAATATAGCTTTTCGCACGGTTATCGGTAGAGATAATACCATTGTAAGTAGGGTCACCACTTTTGGTTGTTAAATATAAACCGTTACCATGTCCAGTAATGGAAACTCCAGCTATTTGTTCTGAATCAATGTTTGATTTCTTTAGTACCTCTTTAATAACCGTTACGTTGGCATTCCATAACTCATTAATGTCACGCTCTGTATGAAATGGCTTTGGCATAATCATCGTTGTCTTTTGAGAAGCAATTGCCACTTCTTTTCCAGATAGCGAATAGAGTGCTGCCTTTGTAACTGTTCCCCCATTATCAATACCTAGTAAATACTTATTCAAAAAAATCATTCCTCCCTATCCAAAAAATGATGCAATTTTAATTAATAACCAACCTAGCGGCGTTGAAGCTCCACCAACAAGATTTGCAAGCTCTGTTGTATCGCTTATGTTGTCAGGTAAAGTAACGTTTGCTAGATTAGCAGCTTCCGTAAAAGCAGTAGCGATATCTGTTCCGATATATAACACCATCGTCATAATTACCAGCCCTGTAATGTATAACCGAACCATATTTTGTTTTAAATAAGGTGCACACATCGCAAACAAAAATGAAAGCGATGCCAAGTCAGTGAATGGTAATAATCGGTTGCCAGGTAGGATAATTGCAAGTAAAAGCGTAGATGGTATCATCAACAAACCGGTTGCAAGTACAGCAGGATGACCAATTAACAACGCTGTGTCCATAGCAATGTAAAACTCTCTATCTGGAAACTTTCGTTTTAAAAACGATTCTGCTGCTTCACGAATTATTGATAATCCCTCTACAAGTACGTCAACCATCTTAGGTAAAAGTACCATTACCGCTGCTACTGTTACAGCTAACGTTAAAACAGAGCTTATATTAAATCCCGCTAAAATCCCTAACAGTGCTCCAATGATCGCCCCCAATGTAAGGGGTTCTCCCAATATCCCGAATTTTTTAGTAATCGATTCAGGATCTGCCTCCACTTTACGTAATCCGGGTATACGCTCGATTATCCAATTTATAGCTATTCCAAATGGCACAAAAACTGCTGTAGTCCCGTGTGGGAATGATATCCCTTTTAAATTATAGTCTGATTGGATCCGTGGAGCAGTTACATCGCCAATGATCAAAACCACTATAAAATGAAGCAGTGATGCAACAACAGCTATCGATATACTCCCAGTTATACTATAAACGAGTGCACCTGTTATCATGAATATCCAGAAGTTAAATATATCAATATTGACTGTTTTTGTTATATTAAACACTAATAGAATTATATTTACTAGGATGATGCTAATTACTGCAAAAGGAACAATCGGTGTTCCCCAGCCAATTGCAGCTGCTACTGGCCACCCCGGATCGATCACCGTCAGTTGCAAATCAAATCGCTTTACCATTGCTTCTGCTGCAGGTCCCATACTCTCAAGAAGAAGTGTAATGATTAGATTTATACCCATAAAACCAATTCCTACAAGCATGGCAGCTTTAAAAGCACGACCTAACCTAATCCTAAAACATAGTGCTAAAATTAAGAAAATAATTGGCATCATAACTGACGGACCTAGATCAATAACCCAGTTTATTATTTCCATCCTTCTATTCCCCCTTTTTTTGTGCATGAAAAAACCCCCAAAGAAGACAGCCCTTTGTCTGTCAGCTTTGAGGGAATTATCACCTAATCACAAATACCCCTTCGCTATTTTGTTTTACCAAAGCTCTCTATTACTTGTCGTCACAGCAACAAATCCCCCATGAAGAATTTTATTTATTTTATCTTTTGTATCTAGAAAACCACCCGCAAGCAGGCTTGCTTCTGGGACGATGGATTGAATCCGTTCGACAAAATGAATAGCAAACGGTCCTGGTAAAATTTCAACACCATCAAAATGCGTATTTTTTAACGATTTCAATGACTGATCCAACGAACGAGAATCAAACAAGAAGATACGATAGATTGTCAGCATTCCCATTTTACTTGCAGCGTTTAATACACGTTGATTCGGAGAAATAACCCCATCGACTTTAAACATCTCTTTTAACCATTTAACACCCTTCGTATCTTTCGTTAACCCTTCAACCAAATCTAAATGTACGATGACTTTTTTACCAGCTTGGTGACAACGATTCGTTAGCTCTTTTAAATTGCCAATATGCACTTCAGAGAGAAATATATATGTTGACTTACTTGAAAGCGCACTTTGCAAATCCTTTAGTTGTCTTATAGAAGGGATTACAGTCTTTTGCGAAAACATCGCCCTCACCCCTTTTTTAAAGCGCTTGCAACTATTACTCTAGAAAACTTCAAAAAAAGTGTCAAGCTCTACGTATTTTACTAGCTATTATGTCTGATAAACTTCATACGCTTCTTCAGCTGTACCATTTTTATGAATAATTGTATTCAAACCAGCTACCACTTTTGATGGGTGTTCATTTTGCGTAATATTACGTCCTACAGCCACGCCTTTCGCTCCAGCATCCATACAATGCTTAACAAACTTAAAATAGGCTAACATGTCATTTGTCTTAGGTCCACCTAAGGCAAGCACAGGTCGTTGAGCAGCTTTCACAATCTCTACGTCACTAGCTTCACCAGAAAATCTAGTCTTAATAATATCAGCACCGAGCTCCGTCCCCATTCTTCCTGCAGAGGCGATGACTTCCGGTTGATTGGAGGCTTCACTACTTATCGCATAACCAAATGGTAATGTTTCGCACATAAATGGCATATTCCACTTATCTGCTTCACGTGCCAAATTAGCAGCTATTTGATGTGAACTTGCTTCATTCGTAGTTCCTGGAAACGTCATTGAAATCACACCATCAGCACCGAGTTTTAATGCATCTTCAACTGTAATTAATCCAGTTGTATTTGGAACACTTGCATCAAACAGTTCTGTCGATATATCCGCACGTACTACCATGCCGACATTGGTAAAAGTATCAGCATATGTTTTAGCCATGCCATATGTCACAAGTACTGCATCTAGCCCATTTTCAATCATGCTTGGCAATTGAGCGATTGCCTTATCAATACCGGTCGTTTTCGTTGAAAAATAATACCCATCAAGAGCCAACGTTATTGACTTTCCATCTTTTGCAAATAGATTTGCCATTCGTCTAGTTTTTTGCATGCTATCTCCCCAATTTCTATAATATAGACAACAAAAAATCCCCACAACCAACTGACAGTTAACTGCCAATTATTGCAGGGATTCACCTAAGCACATACCCAATTGTTAATGCTATTTTGTTGTCGACTTTCATTAATTTTATCATATAGGATGGAGAACTATCTGTCAAGACCATTTGAATGCGCTTTCCTGAGGCGTTAGCAACATATAGCCTTAAAAAGGCAAGATGCTTTTGTAAGGGAAAGCTTTTACCTTAATGAATTAAAAGAAGTATTCTGCTTCTTTCTTTTCGCGAATAGCTGTATATGTTTCGGTTAATACAATTGTATCTTCCACTAAACGGTCAACTCGGAATCGCACATCATCATTAATTATTTCTTTTTGATAAAAGTCCTGTTCCTCAATAAATACATAAGACGGAACTATCTGTGCTTTCATATACGTTAAAATTGGTTTCAGTTGTTGTTCAAGGACCAAATAATGTTTTGGCGAACCAGCAGTTACTAGCATACTTACAACTTTATCAAGAAATGCGTTTACTGGAAGTAAATCAAATATATTCTTTAACGTAGCTGGAATCGATGCTTGAAATATAGGTGTTCCGATAATAATTGCATCTGCCTCCATAATTAATTGGGTAACATATTTTGTATCCCCTTCATAATCTAAATAATGACGGCCGTCACTGAACTGAACGTCATATTCTGCTAAATCCATGAAAGTAACGCCTACATGTGGATACGTATTCTTAATTGTTTTCATCGTATACTTTATAGCCGTGCTCGTTTTCGTACCAATCTTTGACCCAGACATCGCAACAATTTTCATTTTTTCCTCCTATTTTTCTGCTGTATATTTTTTAATGGCTGGTAGAATTTCAGCACCAATGATCTCGATATTTTTCTTTAAACGATCAAATGGAACACCACCAAAATCAATTTGGGCAATATAACGTTGATGCCCAAATAATTCATGCTGGTATAAGATTTTTTCAATAATCTGTTGTGGACTACCTATATTCATAACATTATGCGGATCTGCTCCTTGTGCAAAATGCTGTTTAGGAAATCCTTGTCCATTCGTTAGCTTCATTCCTTCATTTATATGAGGATACATTTCACGTAAAGCTTGCTGGGAAGTTTCTGCTGCATAAAAGAAGCCAGCAGTCGCGACTGGTAGCTTAGATGAATCGTGCCCACTTTTATTAGCAGCTTCACGATATGCATCAATCGAACGTTTAAAGCTTGTAGCTGGACCACCTAAATGAGCAAGAAACATTGGAACTCCAGCGTAACCAGCCTTGATGGCGCTAGCCGAAGAACCACCAACAGCTCGCCAAATTGGCATAGAATCATTTTTCGGACGTGGGAGAACTTCAGCGCTATTTAACGGCGCACGAAATTCACCTTGCCAATTAACTATCTTCTCTCGATTGATTTTTAATAACAATTCGAACTTTTCCTCAAACAATGCTTCATAATCGTGTACATCATAGCCCAATAAATCAAATAATCCAATCCTTGATGCACGCCCAGCTACAATCTCAGCTCTTCCCTTTGAAATGAGATCAATGGTTGCAAAATTCTCATATACTCGTACTGGATCAGATGTGCTTATAATCGTCGAAGAACTTGCAAGCTTTATCTTTTCTGTTGCTTGGGCAATTGCTGCTAATACTACGGCGTGTGCCTGCGTTGCAAAATACTCCTGATGGCTCTCCCCAACACTAAAGAAATCGATACCTGCTTGTTCAGCTAACTTAGCAAATTCAATTATTTCATGTATACGTTCTTGTGCAGAGATACGTTCTGCTGTTTTAGGATTTGGCAGGTGGTCCCCTAGTGTATAGATGCCAAACTCCATTCCTTTACGTCGATCAATGCGATAAGTTTCCATTGTTCATCCACCTTTCCAATTACCTCCCTCTATATACTTTAATTATCTTCAAAATACTCTTGTTTTCTTAGAATTAATCAAGCACCATTTCATTGAATGTATTGATGGATAAAGCGTTTAATCAGAGTACAGAATATTCTAACCGGGTTTTATCCATCCTAACAGCCAAATTGTGTACATTTGGTTGAAAAGGGATATAACCATGCCCTCATTCTCCACACCGCTTATGGTCGCTCACCCTCCCATGTATCACGGGATTTTAATCCATACATTCCTTCGTCCTGCGTATCCACAAGGTGGAGGTCGGAAAAAGCTCCTATGCTGGGTCTGGTGCCCGAATGGAATAAATAATCTCCGACTCTGCATTATTGGTGTTTGTTCATTCCAAAACTTAGATGCATTTTTTCAACTACTTTGAAATAGCTTAAACTGCCTGCAATTCTTTCATTTGAGTTAAACCTTGTAATAGCTTGCTACCTTCAAATTCACATTGTTTTCTGCCAATCACAAACAGTACACGTAGTAATTTGCCGCACATTGCAATCAATGACTGTTGTTTCTTCAACGGGTTGACGGATCGGGTCGTGTAATATCTGTGCAGGGTCTTGAACGTCGAGTTACTGGCTACTAATGGCCTAACGGCCAGATATAAAGCTTTTCTCAGCTTTTTCCGCCCTCGTTTTGTTATCCTTGTTTGTCCCTTGAACTTCCCTGAACTATGTTCTCGTAACGACAAACCTGCCATATTGACCAGCTGTTGTGGATGGTCATATTTTTTGAGGTCTCCGACCTCAGAGAGAAAGGTGGCTATGGTGATTGGCCCCAGCCCTTTAATATTCATCATTTCCTGGGCGCCTGGAATGTCTTTCATGAGATCTGTAATTTCCATGTCCAGTTCGGTTAATTGGCTCTGATAGAGCTCGTATTGGTCTAAGAGACTGTGTATTTCTTTTCTTGCGAAACGCAATCCAACTTCAATGCCGACACTCTTCCTTGCCTTCTCAATGAACTGAGTTGCACGCTTGATTCCGACGCCTCGCTTAATTGTCGTTTTCCATTGTGCTAATACTTCCTCCGGAGTCACGCCTCGGAGGTCGGATGGAAACGGAAAGTTACGTAAGCTGAATAAAGCTGTCTTGCCTTCCCAGTCTTTGAATACATCATTAAACTCTGGGAAATATCGCTGAATATGGTTTTGAATGCGTCCTTCAATGATAATCAGCTGTTTGACGAGTTGATCTCGTAATTTGATCCCTTCCCGCAGTTCGGCATAAATGCCATCGAGAAGATTTGGTACGGAGTATCGTCCGTCTTTTATCAGCTGTGCAATGACACGCGCATCCTTGGTGTCATTTTTCGTTGGTGAGTTATCATCGAGTTCTTTGGACTTTTTCACGTGCATAGGGTTTACCAGCACAAAGTTAATATCTTTTGCTTTCAGATAATAAGCAAGGCTCAGCCAAAAGTGTCCTGTTGGCTCTGCACCGATGATTAATTCACTTTTACGGTGTTCTTTTTGAAGTCTGGAGACCCAGTTTAAAAGCTGTTCAAAGCCATGAACGCGATTGTCGAAGATCAGTCGTTTTCCAAATTCAAACCCTCGGTCATCCTGCGCACGTGCCACGTGTTTGTTTTTAGCGATGTCGATTCCTACAATTAATGTTTCTGGTGTGATTTGCGATAGTTTGTGATTTTGATTATAATTCATAGTGGGTCCTCTCCTTGGTATTTATTAATTTCGGGGTCAATGCGCATTGACACCCTGTACTATACCAAGGGGGCTCTTTTTTGTTCAACCCTCAAATTTCTTCATTACAGGAATGCTCTTATAGTGTTATTGTAGTTTATAACCATCACAAATATAAGTACGCACTTTAAGGTGACCTAGTATACAAAATGATACTTAGGAGGAATAGAATGGATAAAATACCAGAAGAATGTCGTGTAGAAGATGCTTTAGGTATACTTGTTGGTAAATGGAAACCAATAATCCTTTTATATTTATTACAAGAAGGAACGAAACGCTTTAATGAGCTAAGAAAAAGGATGCCCGAGATTACCCAAAAGATGTTAACGAAGCAATTGAGGGAATTGGAAGAAGAAGATATTATTCAGCGGGTGGTTTACCCACAGGTTCCCCCTAAGGTGGAATATTCCATTACGGAGTACGGAAAAACCTTAGAACCAATTTTGGAAGCCATGCATGAATGGGGAACTAAACATACATTGCATAAATTAAAAAAAGAGGAACATAGAATGAAATAACCACTATTAACGGAAGCTTGAAGACAAGCGTATTTTAATTAAAGAATAGTACGCATAACTAATATGATAAAGTGAAACTTCAATCAGTGGAGATATTGTATATTCTCCCACTGATTGTTCGTACCACAAGGGTATGACCTAAAGGCCCTAGAACCAATCGGACATTTACTGGCAGTCAATCCCCTCTTATTCATATTGGTTCCACTTTATTGAAATGGGATCTTACTGCCAGTTAGATGTGGGATAAAGTTTCTCCGGAAATATACTTCGTTTTCCTTAGGTGGCTAGAGAGCCTCCTCGTGCTGGCACACTGTAAGGTCTCACCGGTATCTTTCCTCTTTAGGATTAAGGAAAGCTTCGGCAGCGATACAGAAAAAGCGCTCTTCTTTTTCAAGAAGTCTCGTATATCTCCGGAGATAGAGTAGTGCCTTAGGTCCATAGAATAGACCCGCCTGTAATAATCGCAATATTTACTTATCTATTGAAAAGGCATAAAGTCTATTCTTTTAATGCTGTTATTAGGACATCTAGGTTTTGATACATAAGTGAAAAATAATCCTGCTCATTTTGTATATCTTCTTCAGTAAGAACAGATAAATTATGCAGGTCAAGCGACTTTACATTTGTTTCATTTTGAATAACTTTCGCTACTTTTGGCTCTACATTCTGTTCAAACAATAAATAGTTAATCTCATGGTCATCGACAATATTTATAACATCCACTAGCTGCTGTTGAGATGGTTCATTGGATGGAGATAATCCAGAAATAGCAATTTGCTTAATCCCATAAGCCTCTTCCCAATATCCATATGCTGCATGGGTAACTAAGATTTCATTTCTACTTTGTGCTTGAATTTTTTCATGATAGCTTTTGTTTAGTTCTTCTAATTTGGATTTCAAATCCGTAAAATTATTTTCAAATTCCGCTTCTGCTTCAGGCTGTAATTCTACTAATAAATCTTTAATATTTTCAGCAATCGTGATAGCTCGATTTGGATCTAACCAGACATGCGGGTCTTTGTCACCATGATTATGGTGATGTTCCTCAGGTTCCTCGTCATGATTATGGGACTCTTGATGTTCATGTGTATGCTCTTCTGTTTCATGGTCTTCCTGTCCATGATCGTGATGGTGCGTTTCTTCTTCCTCTTCCATCTCATTATGATGATGTCCATGGTCATTTTCTTCGACATGACTGTGATGATGCTTATGCTCTAATAAAGGTATTCCTTTAGATGCTTCTAGTACAGTAACACCTTCGTCTTTTAATGCTTCCTTGATACTTTCCGCATAAGCTTCCATTTGGGCTCCGTTGTATATAAATCCATCCGCCTTAGCAATCTCAACCATTGTCTTGGATGTAGGCTCATATGTATGAGCATCTGCACCTAAAGGTAGAATCGATTCCACTTCCACATGCTCTCCACCTATTTGCTCTGTAAAATAGGTCAAAGGATATAACGTTGTATAAATTTGTAACACCTTATGATTTTCACCAGCTTCCGACACAGATAGTTCCTTCGCTACATTGCAGCCAGTCAAAAATAAAATAATAAAAGCAATATAGATACTAAACTTATAATATTTTTTCAAGTCGCTTCTCCTCCTTCATAAAAAACGTAATCATTACGATTTATATGCAAGAGGTAACCAATCAATGTAGGATATAGTTATTATTAATTTTTCCATCCTACCAGCTTGATTTCTTGACTCCTGGTAGTTGCCCCTTATGGGCATAATCTCTAAATGCGATTCGTGACATACCAAATTTCCTTAGGTACCCCTTTGGTCTACCGGTTACTTGACATCGATTTGTTAATCTTGTTGGTGAAGAATCTCTCGGTAGCTTTCGTAATGCTTCATAATCACCTTTTGCTTTTAATTCTCTACGAATCTCAGCATACTTTTTTACCATTGCCTGACGTTTTTTCTCTTTGACTACTTTTGCTTTTTTAGCCACCATATCCCTCCTTTCTAAATTTCATGCTTCAATATAAGAAGTCGCGCATTAAATCGTAATGATTACGATTAAATATTATACTTATAATCGTTGGTTTTGTAAATAGTAACGATTACGTTTTATGAAAGATTAGTTCAAATAGTTGGTTTTCTACCTATAAATGTGTAACCTTGAGATAAGAATAAGAAGGGGTGAATCGAAATGAACCTATCTATACCAGAAGTCACTTTAAATGATGGGATTGCTGTACCTTTTGTCGGTTTTGGTACATATAAACTAAATGGGAATCAAGGTGTAACAGCAATTAGCAATGCGATACATGCAGGTTATCGATTAATCGATACGGCGTATAATTATGAGAATGAAGGAACAGTCGGAGAAGCAGTGCGTCGAAGTTCTGTCCATAGAGAGGATTTAATAATTACATCGAAATTACCAGGTCGTTACCAAGCCTATGACAAGGCTATAACTACTATTCAAGAATCCCTATATCGAGCGAATTTATCTTATTACGATTTATATCTTATACATTGGCCAAATCCAAAGCAGAATACGTATATCGAAGCATGGCAAGCATTAATAGATGCCAAGAAATGGGGACTCATTCGTTCAATTGGGGTATGTAATTTTCTACCTGAGCATTTGGAACGTTTAGAAGAAGAAACTGGTGTGCTGCCAAGCCTCAACCAAATTGAACTACATCCATTTTTCAATCAGGAAGAACAGCGAAAATGGCATGAAAAGCATAACATTCGTACACAATCATGGAGTCCATTGGCGCGAGCAAATGAGGTATTACAAAATGAAATAATTAATGACATAGCGAAAAACCATCAAAAATCTAATTCGCAGATTATCTTACGCTGGCATTATCAGCTTGGTTCTATTGCAATTCCGAAGTCTGCTGCATACGAGCGACAGCTTGAGAATATATCCATTTTTGATTTTTCTTTAGAAGAGTCGGAAATGGAGGCAATCGCAACCCTAACTCGACCGGATGGTAGAAATAAAGACCAAGACCCTGCAACCTATGAAGAATTTTAAGGAGAAACATTGATTAGTCAGAAATAAAACAAGTACTGTCTGACCCTAAAAGAGACAAATACGTCTCTGAGATCAGACAGTATAACCTTTCAAACATTCCGACGTTACCATTGTCTAGCTTTCGAACTCTTTAATTCTGCTATATTCATCCATCATCCATTCCATAATTTGTGAATTTTAGATACATCCGGGTATTACTGATCTGAAGAATGCAAACTGTCTTTCAAAAAAGTTTATGTAGCTACTAATCGGCACCAAGTCAACATGCGGTTAGCAACTTATATCGTTGGTATTCGAAACTGGCAGAGGCTTCTCTTTTAGAGGCTGGGTGTAATTATTAGGAAAATTTCTGAACGACTTCGCTTACAGTATAAACAAAATAGCCGGGATATTTTCAAACGCAGAGTAGAAAGATACATACATTAATTGAGGCTGAGACAAAAGAATGAAGAAACAATAAAACTGAACGTTGATTAGTTGAAATTAATCCGTGCACGCGGAAAGCGGGTATATTTTCACGGGGCGGCGATGATACTTCTATTTATAACATGATTATTCGTATTTTGAGTAAAAAGTTGTGTTTTGTCCCAGCTTCTTTTATTAAAAATAGCATACAGCATATCCCCTAATTGGATTAGTAAAAATAAGGATGTAGATAAAGCTATCATTGACAAATTAGGATACAAAAAACTATGTTTCTCAAAATAAGTAGACATAACATATTCATTTGTAAGTAAGCTTAAGCCTACCGTCCTCACGGAGAAGAATTGTTTTTATACGAACACGCTTTGTATACACCCACAATATTATTAACAAAAATAGATTGACAATTTTATAATTTCTAATTAAAATAATTTTTATTCTTTTAAAAAATGTTATTATTGTTACGACTTTACTAGATGGGGGATACAATATGAGCATCGATATAAAAAAACGAAAAATCAATATTTGGTGGTCACTCGTTCCATTAATAGTTATGATTATTGCAATGCTTTTAACCATTGTTGTTTTTGAAGGTGAACCTCACATACCACTCATTATCGGTACAGGGGTTGCTGCTTTGATAGCTTGGAATCAAGGTTATAATTGGAAAGAAATCGAAGAAATGATGTTTCAAGGAATTAAACTCGCTCTCCCGGCAGTACTTATCATCATGCTTGTCGGACTGACTATTGGTGCTTGGATTGGTGGTGGCGTGGTAGCTACAATGATTTATTTTGGCTTAAAAATTATTTCACCATCCATTTTTTTGGTAACGATTACAATCATATGTGGTATTGTTGCATTGACAGTTGGAAGCTCATGGGCAACAATGGGGACAATCGGTGTTGCCGGCATGGGTATCGGTATGAGTATGGGAATTCCCGTACCGATGGTAGCAGGTGCGGTTATTTCTGGATCCTATTTTGGCGATAAAATGTCGCCACTATCTGATACAACAAACCTTGCATCTGGTTTAACAAACACAGATTTATTTGTGCACATTAAGCATATGTTTTATACAACCTTCCCTGGACTACTGATTTCTCTGTTTGTTTTCGCTTACTTGGGAAAAGATTTCGGCAGGAATACCATTGAGAATGCTAATATTCAACAAACCATTGCAGATATGCAAGCGAATTTTGTTATCTCACCATATCTTTTGTTGATTCCATTACTTGTGATTATTTTGGTAGCATTAAAGGTACCAGCGATTCCTTCAATCGCTGTAGGAATTATTATGGGATTCCTATCTGAAATTATCATTCAAGGAGATACCATAGCCAGCGCACTAAATGTGTTACAAAATGGCTATTCCATTAACACGTCAAATGAGATGGTTTCTGAACTATTTAATCGCGGTGGATTAATGTCAATGATGTATACTGTATCCATGACAATTGTTGCCATGACGTTTGGTGGTATACTGGAATACTCTGGTATGCTGCAAGCCATGATGGATCAGCTTTTGAAAATTGTAAAATCGACTGGTTCTCTTATTGCATCAACGATCGGTGCTTGCTTTTTGACTAATGCTACTTGTTCAGAACAATATATCTCCATCGTTGTACCATCGCGAATGTTTGCCAAAGTATATTATGATAGTGGACTACATTCGAAAAATCTATCCCGATCATTAGAGGATGGCGGTACGTTAACATCTGTCTTTATACCGTGGAATACGTGTGGTGTGTTTATATATGGCACATTAGGTGTACATGCTTTTGCCTATGCACCATACGCTATTTTGAATTTTACAGTTCCATTAATCGGACTACTCTATGCCTTTACCGGATTTACGATTGTAAAAATGGATAGAAATCAAGCTAATGATATCAATACCTTAGAAAATGAAGAAACTAGAGAAAAGAAAAGTAAACATTATATATAGGTAGAGATAATTATGAAAATAACTGCTATAGAAGTATTGCCAAGTAAAATATAGGCTTGGAACGTATCAAGCTGTCCATAAACATGTCGGCAAAAAACTGCTATTCATGCTGATGTCAACCAAGGCTGGCATTCTTCTGCAGCTACCTTACAAGCTTTAGATAAATTACAACATGTGTCTTTAAACTAGCTTGAGCAGCCAGTTATAGCTGATGATATGGATTCTCTAGCAGAAATAAAATTGAAAACTACTACTCCAATAAGGATTGATGAAGGATTACATGGTTTTAAAAAAATGCGTGAAGTAATAGCCAAGCGCTCACCAGATAAAGTGAATATTAAACTGATGAAATGTGGTGACATGTACCTGCTATAAAGTTAGCCGCGATGGCAGAGACGGCTCGGATAGACTGTCAGATTGGTTCTATGGTAGAATATTCCATCGGGTCTGCTGCCGGCTTTTATATAGCTTTTTAGAAAAAGACAATTACAAGCGTAGAATTAACAGGTCCATTAAAGTTTTCAAAAGACGTTGGCAATTTACAATATAATGTTTCCATTTATTCAATTGAACCAAACACATCGGCCTAGGAATTGATTTGATGAATCCACACTACTTACATTGACAGCATACAAAGAAGGTGTCCATATGAATCATAAGATTATTGCTGAAGGAAAGCTTCCAAAGTCTAAGCAATCCTTTTATGTTAGATTCTTAACCGTTGATGATATACCACAAATTTTAGAGCTTCAACAAATAGTTGAGCAAGCAATGGAAGTACCAGCGGCTTTACAGACGCTGAGCTATGAAGAATATCGCCATATTTTAACTGGAAATGGCTCAATGATTGGTATCTTCATTACGAACAAAATGATTGCTTTTCGAGCAATGCTCATTCCAAATATTGATGAACATGAACATTTAGGCATAGATGCTGGACTTTCGAAAGAAGAACGGTTAAAAATGATCTATTCAGAAATATCTAATGTACATCCTGACTTTCGTGGGAATCGACTACAAACGTATATGGGGGAATTACTATTTACAGAAGTAGACAAAGAGCGTTTTCAATATGTAGCAACCACAGTTGCACCATTCAATATTCCAAGTATTAAAGATAAGATTGCCTTAGGAATGGAAATAATCGCACTCAAAAAGAAATATAACGGAAAACTTCGTTACATACTACTCCGTGATTTCACAAGAGAATTTAATACTACTATAAAGAAAAAAATCGTTCGAATGATGGATTATGAAACACAGAAAAAACTACTGGAAGAAGGTTATCGAGGAGTTTCTATCCAAATAGATAATGACACGTATGTTCATTATAAAAAAAACTGAGCAAAATTCGCTCAGTCCTTATCACTACATGCTCAGATTTTACGCTTCCTCTAGTAGCTATTATGGAATAGCTACTGCTTGACCACCACTCCGGCTACCCACTTCCCTTTCCGTGGGGTTTGTCCTTCAGCTAACTTTTTTAGCAAAACCCGCTCAAAAAAGTGGATCTTCAGGTCAAACATTTCCCACAGGAGTTGAAGTGGCCGGCCTTCGCTATTATCAGGCTCTACAACGCTAGCATGAAGTAACACAGCTGCTTTTATACTCACGGATAGCGATTTTAACTTTACCCATTGTAAAAAAAGTCAACCTATTACTTATGACAAGAATTGTTGCACCTTCGCATAGCGGAGACTAATTACGTAGACTCCTGCGGGATTAGCGCGAGCCGAAAATCCACTTTGCAACGTGTTCTTCTTTGCAAAGTTAGTTGAGGCCGTGCCCACGGAAAGCGAAGTAATTAGTCGGAGCATTGCCAATATACATCTAACATTTCAAAATAACTACTTGGCTTAACGCAGTCATTGCACTAATTTTATACTTTCTTAACTTATAAAAAATAAACAATATAAAAAAAGAACGGCATTTTGCAATGATCACATAAAGTTAGATACAGTTATTTCATTAGGTAACTGTTTGGGCATGAGCACGATATAGTAACCGGGCTCATGCTTTTTAATTAGTGTATTTAAAATCACAAACTATGCTTGTGTGAAAATAACCTTTAAGAGCTGTAACAAAAGAATCGTAAAATCTCTGTCCGTTCGGGAATGCGAATAGGATTTTTACTTACGATGATGTATTACTCTCGTAAAATTAACAACAATATCCCATCTATCTACCCTTTGCTTATCCGAAGTAAATAGATCATTCACTTCTATCATTTCCAACGAATGAATGAGAAATCTACTAGATAGACAGCTGCGATTGCCCCTCGATCACGAAGTATACATACTGGATCATACCATTTAGTATGACAAAGCGAATAGCGCAAATGGTGTGGAATGCCTTCTTCTATACATTAGCGATTCAATGGATTCATTTGTCTATTTTTTAGCATATGATTAGGTTTTATATCATCTATCATCTGTACACATTACAATACTAAAAGTAAAAGGTAGCTGTTCCCGAATTTTTGTTATGACGGAATAACATGGTTAATATAGTAAAGTTTCATTAAACTATCAAAATTATAAACAGCTAGATGGCTACTGTGACTTGTTGCTAACAGGAACCAATCCTATTGACTAATTAAACAACCTCTGATACAACTGCCTCATCGTCATGGATATTTTTCCCTCTATCTATTTTCAGACTCATCATGACAATGAATGAGATGCAGTATAGCGCTGCTAAGTATGTCATTGCTAATGACATACTGGCGTGTTCGAGAATAAAACCTACTAAAATTGGAGATAGTCCACCAACGGCCCTCCCAAAATTAAAAATGGTGTTTGTTGCCGTACTTCTAATATCAACACGATAGAAACGGCTTATTAAGGCTCCATATCCAGCAAACATCCCATTTGAAAAGAATCCAACAATCGCTCCGCCGATGAGTACACCAGTACTTCCAGTTGCATATGCGTACATAAATACAGCAGCCGCAGAAGCAAGGAGGAAAATACCATAGGAAACCTTTAAACCAAATCTATCTATAAACCTACCAAAAGTCAGCATCCCCGCAATCATTCCTACAGCAGTACTGATTGTCCAGATTGCTGAGCTTGAAACAGATAATCCTTGAGATTGCTGTAGCATCGTTGGAAGCCAAATCATTAAACCATTATAACCAGCGATTTGTACAGTTGCCATCACAGCTAAGCCGATCGTTGTTAATGCAACACGTGGCGAATGAAACAGTTGCTTTAGCTTACCTTGTTTTTGAATTGCCGGTTTTTGCTTCTGTGCTGCTAGCCATTCTGGTGATTCTTGCAAATTTCTTCTAACAAAATAAGCAAATATAACTGGAATGATTCCAACTAAAAACAAGCCCCTCCAGCCAAAAATTGGTAAGAGCACAGAACTTAAAACAGCGGCTATAATAACTCCGAACTGAGCGCCAATACTGACATAAGAAGAAGCGCGCCCTTGCTTATTTTTCGGCCATGCTTCTGCGACAAGCGCCATACCAATACCGTATTCTCCGCCAGCCCCAAGTCCTGCAATAAATCGGAAAATATATACTTGTTCAATGTTAGTTGCCAATCCAGTTAGCGCCGTACCAATCGCAAACAGGAAAATCGTATACGTAAAAATACGTACTCTACCAAACTTGTCCGCTAATATACCAAAGATTATGCCGCCGATAAGCATACCTATATTTGTAATAGATGATATAAATCCACCCGTAGTTAAATTAATTTGAAAATCAGCAACGATTAAAGACATAGCAAAGGAAATGAACATAATATCCATGCCTTCTAATGTTAAACCAGTTACGGAAGCTACCACTGCTTTGTTACGATATTTCATTTTTTGTCTCCTTTCAAGCCTCACTGGACTTCGTTTAAAGGTATTGAGTTTTCATCCGAAGCTTATTTAGTGTTAATATAAAATAAAATACCCTTTATCCAGAAGAGGAAAAGGGCATGAACGGTTATTTTAATAACTATAATAGTCACGTCACTACCCTTTTTGGTCTCTCTGGACCATCTTAAAGGAATATGCTGTTATATATATTAGCATATTGACGAAAAGCATGCAATATTGTTAATTTCTAAATTTAGTACTAATGCATCGCATTCACTCTCTTTTCATTTACTTACCTAAAATCTCCCTTGTCTTCTCCAGAATTTCCTCATCTTTTAATCGAAATTTGAACTCAACTCGTCGAGATTTCTTCGCATTATATCCACCCTTATCATCTGTGCGAACATCAGAAAATGACTTGCTATTAACGGTCAGCTTTTCCTCTAAATGCTGTTGAATATTCTTATATGGAAAATCCGCACTTAAAATATATGCTGCAACACTATATGCCCTATCTTGTGAAAGCTTTAGATTATATAAATAAGTGCCATCTCGATCAGTATGCCCTTCAATAATAATCTCCGCGATATATTGTTCATAACCACTTTGCAAAAGTATATCTAAGTATTTTGGCACGAACTCATCTAAAAAAGTAAACGATTCTGGCTTTAATTCATCTTTGTTGTATTCAAAGAGAATTTCCGTGTTAAAAATAATGGCGCCTGTCTTATCATCGACTTCAACCCCGAGTTCTGAACCGCTAAATTCTTCTTTTAAGTCATTCACCAATTTCGCACGCACTCCCATAATTTGATCTAGTGTTTCCTTCATTTCTTCAATCTGTAATGATTTAATGACCATCATACAGATAAAAATTAGCATAAAGCAGAGTAAAATGGTTGTCAGTAAATCTGTAAAAGATGGCCAGAAATGACCTTCATCCTGATCCTGCTTAAATAATCGTTGATATTTAGTATTCATTCTGACTCAACCTTATCGGATTATTCGGTGTTGTTGTTCGCTGTACAAAAGCTGTTAGCTGTTGGTTAAGTATTTGAATCTCACGGTTAAGATCTTGCAAGGTTTGTTGAATTAAACGGGCATGACTCTGTTCATTAGCTTCAGATGTTCGACGTAGGTCTTGAAATTCCTTGCGAATCCCATCATTTGCTCCTTGCATATAATCACGAATAGACTGACCAACTTTATCCAATTTACTTCCAAGTGACCCTTCAAGATTTGTCACATAAGTTGATAACGTATCCTTTAAGACGCCTACACTTGTCTCTAACTGGTTTTCTCGTTGTTGAAATGCTTGGTTCATTTGTGAAATGGTCGTATTCATTTCATGAATTAACTGGTTATTTTTCATTCCCAATTGTTCATATGTGCTGGAAGCTTCCTGCATATGCTTCTCAAAATTCATCGAATCAGCTAAATGTGTCTTCAAATGTTGATTGAAGGTTTGATTAAATTCTTTTAGTTCTGTAAAACGATCCGACAATAAATGCTTATATTCTGCCTGTGTTTGATTAATAACATCCAATGCTTCAGGGAGCTTCACAATGGAATGCCCCATCTTATCAAAACCTGTAGAAAGCTCTCGTAGCTGTGTCATAATCCCAGTCAACTTGGTAGAAAGATCTTCGCCGAAGACTTGCTTAAATTCCTTATTATGACTGGCCATCCGCTCGACTAAATCCTTGGACTTACCATTAATACTTTCAAATATCGTATGCAACGAGCTTTGCTCTTCTAACAGATCAGAAGTAAATTGCTTCATATCACCTACCGATTTATCAAATTGTTGGAGTGTATCTAATTGAGCACGGGAAACTTCTTTTACCTTTTCATAGGTATTTTCAAATGCTTTCAACATTCGTTCATTTCTGCCGTCAATACGCTTAAAATACGTAAATAATGCTTCGAAGTTTTCATTCAGATTTTTAGTTCCTTCAGAAAACCCATCTGTTACATCCTTCATATAATCAAAAAGTTGTTGAAAATGACGAAGATTTTCAGAGAGCCCATCATTAAATGAAGCTAAATTTTTTGCTGACTGCTGAAGTCCTGTTGTATATTCTTGAAACCCAGTAAATGCAGCTACTATCCCTTGTAACGACTCTTGGTTCGTTGCCTGCAAGCTTAGAATTGATTCATTAATGGTTTCAGATACTTGGATTAATTGACTAATACCGTGCTGTTCATTCTCTTCTAATTTTGATTCAGTCATCAGCATAATATCTGTGAGCATAAATTCCGTATTGAGTACTTTAATCAATACCGTCATCACCAGTGAGAAGCCCATCCCTGCTATACTCGTATAAAAGGCAACATCAATACCTGCTAAAACACCCGCTACCCCTTCGACTAAATCACTTCCTTCGATATTAATGCTACTTAATGATGACGTTAAACCTATAAATGTTCCTAATACCCCTATCAAAATAAACATCGAAACTGTCATTTGAATTATTTTTATTAAACTAACCACAGGTACATTAAACAAACGCCAACTAGAAAACTTCTCCTGTACGAATGTTTCTGCTTTTACAGCCTCTCCTTGCTGCTTCTTATCATATTGTTGTTTAAATGAAACTAGTGGTTCTATCTCCATTTGACTGGTATCTTTTAAGAAATCCCTTATTTTCTTTAGCTTGTTAAACAACGCCAAATGTACCAAAAGCGCGACCATAAATGTGACAAACAAAACGATAAAGATAAGCTCTATCATCGGGTTTGCTAAGATCGCCTCTGCTTTTTGTTCGCTAGTAAATAGTTTTAATATCGATTCAATCATTCATCTTCCCCCTAATGTAGAGATTCAACAGCTGCTTTGTTAGGTCTTAGTGAATGTTTATGCTGTATACATCTTACTATATAGCTATTCATGGCATGGCCAATTCATGTATAGTTGTTGAAATATAACCAGCTGATGCAAGAACAGGAAAGATGTTTGCAAAAAAATCTTCTGTAACAACGATATAAGACGATAACTGCGTGTTGCTACGGATAAGTGCACAAACAATACAAAATTTAAAGCAAGCCAAAAGGTGCTCCTCTGTCTTTCCTACGAGAAGCACCTTTTAGTTTCATAATTAGTTATTTATACGTTTGATTTTATTTTTATTTAACTGTTGTGACAGGAAAGATGATTGTATTCAATAATGCACCCATAATAATGATCATGGCGGAAAAATAAAACCACAGCATTAGAACAACAATACTACCCAATTGACCATAAAAAGCAGTATAATTATTTTGGCTAACAAATGATGAAAAAACGATAGAAACAATCTGCCAGCCAATCGTTGAGAAGATTGCCCCTGGAAGCACGTTTCTCACCTTGAGATTAATATTTGGAGCAAAATAATACAATCCGATAAAGAAAACCATTATAAATATGCTTCCGACACCCCATTGAAACAAGAACCAGTACCCTTGAAATCGCTCAATAAACTGGACATCCTGTAAATAATGTCGCATGAATCGATCCACTAACGGAATCACTACAGTGAATAAAATAGCAAACATTAACCCAAGTGTTAATACTAAACCCTCGATAACTTGTTTAATAAAATTCTCCTTCGCTTGAATACCATAAATTTCATTAAGAATTCGTTTCAAGCATTGCACACCCATAGAAGAAAGCCAGATACTGATCAGAAAACTGAAAAAAGCCATCTGTTGATTCGCTAAAATATTCGATATCGTATTTTCGATTAAGCTATATGTACCTTCTGGGGCAAATGGACGCACAAGTTCAATAATATAATCTTCGCTTATAGGTAAATATGGAAGCAGCGAATAAATGACTAAAAGAAACGGGAAAATAGAAAGCAGAAAATAATAGGCCATTTGCGCAGACAAATCATAGACCTTGAAGGTAAAATATCGATTTACCAACTTCTGAAGTACTCTAATAATAGCCATGAAGAAGACTCCTTACATACCTCGCATAAAGTAAAACTTCTATCCGTGGGGTTTTGTTTTTCCCCACGGATTGGTAGTGCCACAAGGGTATGACCTAAAGGCCCTTAAACCAATCGGACATTTACTGGCAGTCGTCCACCATTTAACCATATTGGTTTCACTTTTTTGCTGAAATGGGGGCTTACTGTCAGTTATATGCGGGATACATTTATATACAAATAAGAATTTGTTTTCATTCTCATCCTCTACTTTATACTATTATTCTTCCCCGCCCTTTAGAAACATTATTTAAACTATTTATCGACTCTTTGCTTCACAATATTTCCCACTCTATTTCGTGTATAATTAAAATGCCAGTTATATGCGGGATACATACAACAATACACAAAAAAAGTGTGTAGCTGTCCCAGCTATAACAAACAGATGCCACACTGCATGGTGATAACGAAAACCTCGCCATACATAGAAAATAGCTCCAAACGTGTAACAGAGACCACCGATCACAAGCAGTGTCACACCATTAGGATGTAGATTATTAACAATCTGATCCCATCCTAATGTAACCATCCAGCCCATTGCAATATAAAGTATCGTTGAGGTTATCAGATATTTTTTCACAAAGTACGCTTTAAATACGGTTCCGGCAATTGCAAGTCCCCAAATAATACCAAACATTGTCCATCCTAATGCACCTTGTATAACAAGAAAAGTAAACGGTGTATATGTCCCAGCAATAAATAGATAAATGGACGAATGATCAAAGATTTCAAATAGATCTTTCGCCTTACCTGGCGGAAATGCGTGTACCAGCGTTGATGATAAATAGAGAATTACCATCGTTGTACCGAATATCGTAAAGCTAACAACATGCCACGCTGTCCCGTACAAGGATGAATATACAATTAGTACAATCAATCCTGCAATACTCCCTAATGCTCCTATCCCATGCGTTATCGCATTGGCTATTTCCTCACCTTTTGAAAAAACATGTGTCTGTGCCAATTGATCATTCCTTACTGTTCTATATTTACAAATAATTTTTCTACATTACTCCCTCATTGATCACTAATTATAGTATAACAATAAGATATATATAATACCTTAATAAGCTTACTCCATATTTTTTCTTATTAGAAGTTGGAACCTCTTTAATCAATTTAAATTGGTAGAAGCAGAGAAGTAGACCCTTTGCAGGTTTAAATAGATCCGCCTTTAACCTATCTACTATCTTTAGCTATCTTTGAAGGATAATTGCCATTTCTTGTCGAATAACATAGTGAATAAGTAAGAAAGGATGAACAAAAGTGCATGATTCATTTATTTCATTATTTGGATTTATACCACCATTATTTTATTTAGGTTTTATCGTATTTGTCATTTGGTTTCTGACCCAAATAATTCAAATTCAAAGGCAGAGAAATGAAATTCTAAAAGAAATCCTACAAATGATAAACAAAAAGTCTGATTAGATCGAGGCATGAAGATAACTAAGCTGGTCTTTTCTAAAGACCTGCAACACACTACATTATCTTCGGAAAATACGAAAACTCCTTGATTAAGAAAAATGTTTTTCTACGTCGGTTGTATCGCTACCGAAGTTTCCCTTATCCTGTGAGTGGATACACATCTGCGACTTAAAGCTGTGTCAGCACGAAGAGGCTCACCAGCGACCCACGGTAACTCCAGATCAGCTTCGTTACACGAACTATCAATCTATTTATTCGTTATTTCTCCGATTAAAATACTTTTTTCCCATCGCTATTGGAGAACATATATTTTCCATACAACAACGGTTCACACTCCTCATAAGTAAATAGCTTTTGTAGCTCTTCCAGTTGTTGCATGATCGTAAATCGTTTTACGACAGCCTATGTTATTTAAATACCTTCTTTACCTCTAACTGGTGTTAGCGTGCATATCCTTTCTACACTGTTTATATAAGGCTTAGCTTTTTGAACGAGTGCTTGTGTTACGTTCAAAGTTAACGAATCCTGATGTGCTTCCTGACTTTCCCACAATTCATAAACATAGATATCTGTATCCCTTTCATTTGCTAAGTTAACTATATAGAACTGACACTCCTCTAATTCTTCCATTTCATCTCCTGCATTTACAAGTATTTCCGCTAAGTATTCCTGCCTTCCAGCAAAAGCAGTAAACTTTGTAATTAATCCAAATCTACGCAAACCAAACCCCTCCTTTTATTTATTCGTTCGGCAAATCATTGTCATTATCCTGCTTGGCGAAAGCATTAACTTCACTTAAAAAAACTTAAAAATAATTACAATTACTTATATTTATAGTATAATGAAAACAAAGCACAGAATGATGGAGGCGGATCTGTTTGTATCAAGAAGAAAGATTGATTGGCATACTGGAGTTTCTTCAACGTAATAATAGGATATCTGTTGAGCAAATCTGTTCCTTGTTTGCCGTTTCCAGAGACACAGCCAGAAGAGATCTTGTCAAATTGGAAGAAGAACAAGCGATTATCCGTACACGAGGAGGCGCTATTCTCCCAGCATATCATAATGAAGTAAAAAGCTATTCCAATCGCTTAACGATGGTGTCTATTGAAAAAAAAAGTATTGGAAAAAAAGCGGCTATGCTCATTTACCCAAGAGACAGAATCATTTTAGACGCATCAACAACTGTTCAATCCTGTGCTGAGCAGCTCAATAATATTAACTGTACAATCATTACAAATTCAATTAATCAGGCAGATCTATTATCTACTAAATCTGAAATGAATATTCAACTACTTGGAGGAACCTTGGAAAAGGATCACCGTTATTTATATGGTCCATCAGTCATTAGTAAACTTTCAGAATACCTTGTTGATAAAGCGTTTATTGGTGTAGTAGGAATATCTGAACATGGATTAACCGTCGCTCATGAAGAAGATGGGATTGTAAAAAGAAAAATGATGCAACAGGCAAAGCAAGTTATTGTTTTAGCCGATAGTACGAAGTTAGGAAAATCAGATTTTTTCCGCTTTGCTGAGATACGTGATATCGATTTATTAATAACCGATCGAACTCCTTCACAAGCGTTTAGAGAGTTACTAACTAAGCATAATGTAGAGCTATTAACCACAGATTTGCATGAAATAGGAGATGACTAACATGACAAAATTAATCGCCATTGATTTGGATGGAACCTTGCTAAACGAAAACAACAAGATAAGTATAAAAAACCTCGAAGCGATAACTTCTGCTCAGTCGAAAGGGATAGAAGTCGTTATCGCTACTGGGCGTGCGCACTTTGATGTTCAAACACTTTTTAAAGACACGGGTATTAACACGTGGATTATTGGAGCGAATGGAGCAACCATACACAGCCCAGATGGTAAATTATACCGATCAAAAGCAATTCAAAAACAGGATGCAGTCAACATACTGAACTGGCTTGAAAAAGAGGACTATTATTATGAAGTATTTAGTAATCATGCCATCTACACACCACAGCATGGCAGAGAATTACTAGCAATCGAAATAGATAGAATGAAAAGTGCGAACCCAGAAATTAATGTAGATCAGTTATCCGATGCTGCAAATAAGCAGTTTAGTCAAACTGGCTTTTCATTTATACGTTCCTACCGAGACTTCATTGGTCAGGATTTGGATGTTTATAATGTTCTTGCATTTTCGTTCAATAAAGAAAAGTTGGAAAAAGGAAGAAACCACTTTAAAAATCTAGCCAATTTATCGATTGTTTCTTCAGCAGAGCATAACTTTGAATTAGAGCACATTGATGCTTCCAAAGGAAATGCATTAAGCATGCTAGCAGAGGAATTTAGAATTGAGCTATCAGAAACAGCGGCCATCGGTGATAGTTTTAACGATTTATCGATGTTGGAAATCGCTGGTAAAAGTGCAGCAATGGGGAATGCCCCTCAGAAAATTAAAAATTCGTGTCAAGTAGTTACTTTGCCTAATACAGAAGATGGCGTCGCTCACTTTCTTCATTCATTACGTTAAGAAAATTACGGAATGATACTCTGTTTGGCGTGACGTCGAAGATGACGGCGTAACATGCAGCGTATTTTCTGAGCGTGTCCCTTATTGGACATGCTTTAGCTTGTAGAAATCCTAGTCTCTACAAGCTTTTTGATTAGAATAAAAATAATATAGCCACTGAATATGCGAGACGCCTTTAAAAAGAAGCACGCTTTTTCTGCGTGCAATTTATCGCTGCCGGAGTCATTTTATTCAAGAAAAAACTCCTTTCTATAAAATTCTTTTTATTCATTTCCCAGTACGTATAAGTTTAAAACTTTATAGCATTTCAAAAAATATGGAGGTGGACAATAGTGACCAAAAGGAATTATAGAATAGTAGAAATTGCTCCTATACTTACCATTAGCAAAATAATACCAAAAAAAATGGTAGCTATCGAGAAGAATAACACTCGCTCTTTTCTTATAACAAAAGATAAACAGAACAGAAACGCAGGTACTGGAAACAGAATACTTAAAGGTTCCCATTTGGTGACAAAATAGAACATTGCTAATAGGAAAGCACTATATCCGAACACGGATCTAAGTAGTAGTATTAATTTTTTATTTCCAGTTTCATGAACGCTCCACAAACCAACATAATGCTCCGTTCTATCTTTCAATGGTTGTTCATCTTCATAATAGAAATAAATAGGCTGGAGATAGGGTATTTTTTGTTGCACTACATCTTTCCCCCAAATAAATGACTTTCCCGCTATATCAAACGTGTTGTAGATATGCCTATTCTGTACAGATACTTTTGGATAAGCGGGAGTCGGGGTATGTTCTGTGTCAATAGAAAAAGTAATTCGCTGATTATCTGTTTTCCCATAGTACGCTTTCCAAGATAAAGTTTGAATAGGAGAGAAAATGTATCTCCAGAACTGTTTTTTTACTGTAGCAGCCATACTTGTATCAACTGGTATCCAACCTTCTTGTTCCAAGTAAATTTCATTCCATACATGCGGCTGATGTTTTCCACCTGTAAACGCCCCTACCATTACACGGCAAGGGATACCAATAGCACGACAAAGGGCTGCATATAGAAAAGAAAATTCACCACAATCTCCGTTCTTATCTTTGAGGAAATGTGTAACCCCCCTAGCTTTTGGAGGAAATTTATAGTTATAATGCTTGACGATATAAAAAAACAGTAATTTTGTTTGTTCTTTTGGATTTGTTTCACTTCTAATGACATTGAAAGCGATGTGCCTTACTTCTTCGTTTACACAAACCATAGGTGTCGACCTTAAAAAGAAATTTTTTTCTTCTTGGGTCAATTCTGGCAGACTATCTTCTGTTTTGCTTAACAGCTCTATCTCGTAAGATGCTTTCATTGTTTCACCAGATTCAATTTTATAGAAACTAATCTGATTACCAATCATATCTTCATTTTCTTGAACGGGTAATGATTTCTGCTCGTTTATTATTTTCTGATACCTCGTCTCTGGTGGAGATGCTAGCCATAGGTATACATTAGCGGAAGTAGAATTAAAATATTGAAAAGTATAGGTTACTTTATTTTTCAAAGTTTCACCTGCTTTTTACTTATTTTTAGTAAAAACCTTGTATTACAAATGGTTTTTGTATTTATCAATATCGATTAACTTTTATCATGGATCCTACAAGAATCACCTTCACATCCTCCAACTGGAAGTATTTTCCGCTTACTTGCCAACCAGTCATATAACCTAGACCCCACCCCCACCCAAATAAACAGTTTAAGCAAGGGGACCGCGGGCCATAAAAATGGGACTTGTTTAGCTATACGTAATATACTATCTATTCCTTCTTCTATTACACCATTTATTATGATAATGGTGTGCATTCGTTTTTCCACTTTTTCATATTCTAAGCCGTATTCATTTAAAACAGCTATATTTCTAGTAGACTCATATTGAAGACGACGGAAACAATCCATTTTTGCTAGTATTTTCATGCTTCTTGTGCAAACAGGGCACCAAGTATCATAAAAAACAAGGACACGATTCTTTTCTTTAGACTTGTTCGATCTGTTCAACTTCATATTGCTTCCCCTTTCTGAGCCTTAATTTAGATAATAATCTTTTCACAGCTGTGTATGCTCGTTCATACTCTTCATTTTTCAGTAAAACAAGTTGTATGGAAATCATTGTCGCAGAAAAAGTAAACAATCCCATCACTATCGCAATGCCTATATGCATAGCGATAATATTAAAGATAGCAATATATCTAGTGTAGCGATTGAATAATAAAAATGGATATGTTATTTGCGCAAAAATAGCTCCATATGCACCAATCAGTAATAAAAAGTCGGATGATATAACTAACTCCTTAAAAAACGGATGGGTGTATTCGTCTACTTGTAAGATATAGTAAAGTGCTGTACCGTTTTGCCAAACTTCTCCCATGATCTTGTGCATACCAGATGTTAAATACATAAAGGAGACTTGTATAATGGAAGCAAGAACAGCTAAATTATGAAATGCATTGGATAAAGACGGTGACAGGGTAATACTGGAAACTTTCTGTTTTCTTCTATAACCATCCAGTGAAAAAAATGCCGTAGTATTTGCAAATAACAAATAAAATAGAATGATCCTCATTACATTGTCTCCACCATCTAGAATTAAAACATTTGCATGTTGAAGAGACCAAATAAAAATGAAGTTTAAGATAGCTGTTAGTCTTCCCATGAATCCAATAGTAAAGAAAAAAGCGATTACAACACCGATATGAAAAATGATTTCAAAGTACAGTAAGGAATCATTTAATTGATAGATAGAAAAATTATTAGTGGTAAACAGTTGTTTTGTTAAAGTTTCATGATCCTGCATCCCATTTGGTCCCCACAGAAATCTTCGTTGCCCATAATGAATAAAATAGAAATATAAAATTAATAGACCAAAAGCAATTCTAATTAAACTGGTTCCCATTAACATATGTTTTTGTGTAGATAGCTTCTCATAAATTTTATTCAAAACTTGGCATCCTCCTTTGAGTAAATGTTTGGTTTAATTTTATAATATTTAAAGCATATCCATAAAAAGCCCTTACGAATGAAAATGACGTGATTTAAAATAGTTTGAATTTATTAATCACATCTTTTATGTGACGTGTTCTCTTACTCAGATTACCCGGGTACCTCTGGCGATAGATAACTGTTGAAAATGCATTAAAACACAGGGGAAACTTTTTCGAATTCTCGCCATTCAAATTCATGTATATTTGTTTTATTTTTAAAGGTTGGATTGCTCTGTTCCGAATAAGGTGTAGCCTCTGTTTGTCTAACGATTAATTGTGTACGTGCTATATCTTCTCCAGGATATAAACTGCTTACGTAAGATTGAGCATAACGATTTAATATGTCAATCCCATCTTCTCTTTGCTCTTTCATCATTTCATTATCCAGAATATAGTCAAAATCTTCCTTATTTAATTTTTTTTCTTCTACTTTTTCAGATAGCTTCATGGTTATGTCATCTTTTTGATGAAGGGCAGTAAAAGCGCCTCGCTGAATTCTAACTAAACGATTATAAGGTGTAAAACGATTTTTATAGTTCTTTTCAATCATAAAAGACGTTAAATTAATCCATTCTGTTGTCTCTCCATTAGCCAATTCTGCACGTACTAGGAATTGGTTGTTCGTACTTGCTGGATTGGGAGCAAATAATCTCCAGTTCTGTGAAAACAAAGGTTCCATATATCCATTTATTATAAATCCGAATTTTGCTTTTACAGGATTAAAAGGGGCTAAATAAATAGCGGTAAATAAAAAATGTATGGAAAACAAAATAATAGAAAATATTATAATAATTTTTTTCAACATAATATCACCTCTATCTATTGGACGATTGTCCCATGTTTTGGGACAATCGCCTTTTATTTAATGTAAATATTTATTGATCAAAAACCACTTTAATATTTTCATAACCAGTCGGGCTTGCATTCATTGCACTGCCTCCTAATGCATCATATGCATCAGCACCGGCTTTAGCTGTAAACCCTCCAACAAAAGCTGTTGCTGCAACACGCGAAGCTTGCATTGCATAAGCTCCTGCAGCTGCTGGAGTTGCTTCAGGAGACACTTCATTGTTAGAAGCTAATTCAGTCTGGACAGCTGTTTGCGTTTCAATATCATCAGCACCGGCAAGGACAGATGTTGTAGCAGTACCTCCAATAAATAAACTTAATGTTAAGACTCCTGTTATTAGCTTTTTTTTCATTAAACTATTCCTCCCATTCATATTAAAAAATAAATTACCAACTACACCGACCTGTACTTATCTTGATATCTTATTCATAGATCCCCTCCTTCAAAGAGGTTGTACAAAAAGTCGATAATGAGAACATATGAATTTCTTCGCTTACTTACTACTTACCATCGAACTTCTTGTACTTTCTATCCTCCTTCTAGATAGTAATAAACCTATTTCATGTACAAAGTAACACAGGTAAAATGCAATTAATGTCATAATTTGTTGAAAACATGTAAAAAAAAGTTAATATTTTTTACACAAATTATGAGAGCAAATTTAGGTTTAATACAGCCAGCTATTCCATAGGGGATCAGAAGGTAGTTTAGAGTAGTGGTCATGAAAGCATGGATGACGTGAGCAAATATTTCTTACTATTGGTGTACTTCCCTGTAATTCATGCCTGTCCAAAGGTCTTTTTGAAAACGTTTATGATTCTATTTTGAATGATCGTCTAATATTTAATAGATGAGTTAATTTCATAATATAGAGCCCTTGGGGCTCAAGACTTTAAAGACATAAAAATTAGAGCACCTCCCCAAATCCTGTATAATGTTAGTTACCACACAAACATAAACAGAGAGGTGAGATGCCCCCTATGTCTATTATACGACAACAAAGCTTGTTTGACATACACGAATTATATGAGATGGAACCTACCCATCATTTTGAAGCTGTTTTTTCAACAATCAATTTGGATCCTATCTTGAATTTATTTGATAAACCTAATAAAGTTGGTGCCCCAAGAGAACTGAATTACGGTGCCATGATCTACTCATTAATCGCTCGTGTGGTGGAGCGAATTGTAACAATCAAAGACCTGATTAGGCGTTTAAAACGTGATCCTATTTTTCGATATGACTGTGGATTTCTTCACTCTGACCAAATTCCATCTGAAGCTTCTTATTCAAGAATGGTTACTATCATCAGTGAATCAGATGAGATGGAACATATCCATGATGAGCTTATTTTTCTTGCCATCGATGAAGGGCATATCGGCGAAGAAAACATCGCTATTGACGCTACTCATTTCGAGGCAAGAGATCGCGCTCATACATCCGATAAGAAAGAAAGGACAACACCGAAAAAGCGCGGACGCAAACCAAAAGCTGAGCGTGAACAATGGCTCAAAGAAAAACAGGCCGAGGAAGAAGCGCGTCCGATTTATGAAAAAGAAATTGTTCATCAGCTTTCTGAATCAGTGGAAGTGTTGTTGAATGAAGCCCCCATCGAACCAAAATGGGGAGTCAAGAAAAACAGTGATGGAAAAAACATCTTCTGGTTTGGCTACAAAGGTCACTTAGCCGTTAGCACAAAAAGCCAGTACATTCTTGCGGGGATGATGACGTCCGGTAGCCTCAATGATGGAAAGGCAGCCATCCCTTTATTAAAGAAAATTGATCGCGATCTTCCGTCTTTATTTACTGCTGGCCTTTTCGATGCCGGTTACGATTATGAACCAATCTATCAACAATTAATCGATCAGGATCTACAAGCTGTCATTCCATATAACCGACGTAACGAAGGAGAGACGGTTGGTTATGACGAGTACTTCGCACCGACTTGTGTCCTAGAGCATTCCTATCGCTACGACAGCTTCGATCCAAAATACAAGACATTGAAATATACACGTCCGAAGGAATGTGCAACGTGCCCATTACAACACGACTCACTTTGTCAAAAGACTTTTAAAATCAAACAATCTACAGATATCCGAAAGTACACCAATCCCGCAAGGGGATCGAAAAAATGGGATGAACTGTACAAAGAACGTACCGCTGTCGAACGTGTTAATGCCTATTTGAAAGAATTCTTTGGACTGAATAATGTCCGTCACCGAACCGGGAAAAAATCAAGTCTTCACTTCCATTTGGTGACGCTTGTTTATAATGCCTCAAGATTAGCCGCGGATCGGATTAGACTAGAAATGAAACATAAGACGCTAAAAGCTGCATAAATAAAATTGATCTTTATTAAAAAAACTTGAAAATCATCAAGGAACAACTCTATGCATTTTTAAAAACAGCAATTATGAAATTGATTCAGATAGGAAGTTTTAAGTTTAAATATAAGGTTAGCATCGCTAATTAATTACAGAGGGGGCAAAAGAAAATAAGATAAAGAACATATATGATATGTTCCCATCAAAGTAAACCGATTAAAATTGTCCTTAAGATTGTGCTTAGCGTTGTAAATCTGAGTGTATAGAGGAAATATTTCACTCATTTTTTTAAAAATCATCTACATAGAACTACGGATATGTTATTACATTACTAAGTGGGTACTTCATTTGATGACAAACTACATGGTAATATACATTAGTTATTAAGATTCCACAGTTCAGGAATTGTTACAAAACGATATCCTCTCCGCTTAAGAATTGTTATCATATTTTTTAGTGATTCGACTGTTCCCGTTAGGTCCTGCGAACTATGTCCAGCACTATGCATAAGTACTATAGCTCCTGGATGAGCTAAGTTAAGCACAGTTTGAGAAATGTCTGTGTTTGAAAGTTCCTTCCAATCCTCCGTATCAATAGACCAGCCAATGCCTTTATATCCCATATTACCGAGCTCTTGTACAAATTTTTCACTTATATCTCCATATGGTGCTCTGAAGAGTGTCGAACTTACTCCCGTAGCTAATAATATTTGTTTTTCTGTACTCTTAATTTCCCATTTCATCCGATTAACACTAGTCTTTGTCAATTGAGGATGCCAAAATGAATGGTTACCAACACTATGACCATCTTCAACAATTCTCCTTGCCACATTAGGATACTTTGAAACACGTGCACCCATTAAGAAAAAGGTTGCCGGAACCCCTTCCCTTTTTAATATATCTAAAATTTTCGGGGTATACTGTTGATCAGGGCCATCATCAAAGGTTAATGCAATAACCTTTTGGTGAGTTTTCCCTTGATACATCATTATGTTCGGATAATTTATTTGCAATGGATAGTTAGATACATCTGCAATAGAAACTCTACAAAATATAATTATTGTTAATAAAGTAATATAGAAAAGTAAAGAATATCTTAACAATTTCATATCAATAAACTCATCCCCCTTACCTACTGTTTTATTATGACTATCTTAGAATATTATATTCATTATTTGGATTCGGAGTGGCTAGTGGGATTTAGAGATATTTCAAGGATAGTTAAGGAATTTTAACATCAAGGGAAACGTTTAAAAACTGATTAAAGACATACTTGATGTCGTTAGTGGTAGTACCTGTAATTGCTAAATAGTATGATCAACTCTTGCAAATAGAAAATTTCACTTTTAATTTCTTAAGTCGCTGTTTATTAATAGCTTCTTGAATATCAACATATGTAGCATTAGGGAAGACGAATTGAAGTGCATCCATCATTGCGCATATGATACCTATTTTTGATGAAGAAAATCCTTACATAAAATGGCATCACCACCTGGGGGCAGTTAATCGGTTAGGATCAAGGTCGAAGTATTAACATCATTTACTCGCGAATTACAGGTATTATAAAGAAACATAGTTGAACAATACATACACCTCGTTTAAATATAAACACGATTAAACGAGAGAGATATGTGTGTTTATAATTACTGGTTAGAAACAACTTCATCCTCATTTGTACATGCAAGGCATCGAAGTACCTTATCATCCCCTATGTTTCCTTCTAAAAATCCACCATGACAGTAAATAGGCTTATGGCATACCGCACAATAACCAACCATTTCTTTTTCCATCATCATTTCCCTTTCTTTATATAGATAAAATACTTTAGTAGACAACACATAGACTTTATGACAAAATATTACGGTGTTGAGGCCAACTATAAAAGTATAACTGCCATTCAACATGATTGGAGGACACCATGAGCAATCGAAATAAAGGAATTATCTTACTACTTTTATCTGCATTTGGTTTTTCTATGATGGCAGCTTTTGTTAAGCTATCAGGTGATGTACCAACTGTTCAAAAAACGTTCTTTCGAAATGCTATTTCCATGATTATTGCATTTGGATTCGTCAAATATTATAAGGAACGTTTATTTGGTAAAAAAGAGAATCAAAAAATTCTCTTGCTACGATCTAGTTTAGGAGCAATTGGTATTATTTTATATTTCTATGCTATTGACCATCTTGTTCTATCTGATGCAGATATGCTAAACAAGTTAAGTCCATTTCTTACTATTATATTTGCAGCAATCTTTTTAAAAGAAAGAACACGTACTTTTCAAGTTGTTGCTATAATTATTGCCTTTATCGGAACTTTATTTATTATTAAACCAGCATTCTCGGTAGATACGATACCTTATCTCGCCGGTTTTCTTTCAGCTGTGTTTGCCGCAGGAGCATACACCGTATTACGCGTATTAGGAAGTAAAGAACAGTTTTATACAGTCGTTTTTTATTTTTCATTCTTCACGACAATGATATTGCTGCCATTCGTGCTTGTTTTTTATGAATCAATGAGCCTGCAACAATGGACATATCTACTAGCAGCTGGTGTATTTGCAACTGTTGGTCAATTCGGTATTACGATTGCATATAAATATGCTCCTGCAAAAGAAATATCCATATTCTTCTATTCTACAGTAATTTATTCGGCGTTCATCAGCATTGTTTTATTCGATCAAATTCCCGACGTTTGGAGTATAATTGGGTATATTACAATCTTCGGTGCATCATTCTATATGTTTTTAAGGAACAATGCAGTTAAATAATTGTAACATCTTTTCTAATATGTAGGTCATTTAATAGTAATACATGTTTTCCCAAAATAACAGACAATAGGTTATGGTCACTTTGTTTTATCGCATTTACTACTAAAGGGGAATAATTAATGTTTAATAATAAGATTAAAAAATATTGGAATATGTACGCTAAAGAGAATGATTTAAACATGAACCTTCCAGAAGCATGGATGTTTGGGGATGGTACCAAAGAAATGGGAGATGAATTAGGAAGTTTAGTCGTTAATGGAATCAAAACTGGAACATGCGCTGCTCATTGTGTTTATGAACTGGAAGGAGAAGAAATTCCAAAAGTTGGTCAGTATGGTATTGTATTAGACGGTGATAATAATCCATTAGCAATTATAAAATATACAAAGATCGATTTTATAAAAATGAATGAAGTATCAAGTGATTTTGCAAGATCTGAGGGCGAAGGGGATTTAAGCTATGATTATTGGTATCGTGAGCATGTCAAATTTTTCACTTGGGAATTAAGTCAGTACGGCCTTACTTTTACCCCCGACTTATTACTAGTCTGTCAAACATTTAAGGTAATGGATGTTTATAAGGATAAGGTATAAATTAAAGAAGAGAAATACTTATCAAAATATAGCATGTGAATGACTCAATACTAGCGCTCATCACCTCTACGCTAGTTAGGATTTATTGATAATGGTGAAAGGTTTGGTAAAGAAATGGCAGTCGTTAAAGTAATCACTACCTTATAGAACAATGGAGGTTCGTTCCATTGATTCGCTCCCCTATCATTTAATAAAAAAGGGCTGATTCACAGAATGAATCAAGCCCTTTTGTTACTTACAGTTTCATTGTAATTGCTCTCTTCGTAGCCACATGTAGCAATGCTTGTAAAATGGTCAGGTGCTACCTTTGCTTTCATTTTCATTGAAATATAGTAGACGAAGCCTGAAGCAATTAGTGACTGAACAGCAGGAAGACCAAAAGTAGTTACATACTGTGTCAAATAACCTAGCATTGTACCTACCACTAAAGCAATAGTAGCCATCCAGTTCCAGCCTTGATGATCTGTCCACGTACGTTTACGGATAAAAAAGAAGTCTACCATTATTACACCCGCAATTGCTGGGTACACTAATGCAGTTAAATATAAAAAGTCCATAAAATAATCAAGGATACCCGCTAATGATATGATAATAGCAACGACTGTACCAGCAAAGGTGAGCAACGCTCTTCCCTTATTGGAATTCACATTTAACATATTAGACAATGCTAATCCCATACTATAATTATTAACCAATTGACTCGTCCATGTGGCAAACCAGAGAATTAAAAATCCCCACACTGGAAACCCTAGATTCAACATTACATTAACAATATCTGCTTCCCCAACTCCAACAGACATAACAGCTCCTACAATAAATAGCGGAAGGCCTATGATGGCAATACCTGCAGGAATAAGTGCATTATCCTTTATTGTTGGTTTAGCATATCGTGTATAATCTGAAGCAATAACCCACTGAGATACATTTACACCAATAACTAAACTAATAGCTGCAAATATCCCCATCGAAGGGGCTGGATTCCAATTGGAGATTGTTTCCCACCCTGTATTTCTTAATGCAAAATAAATTCCCGCTCCAATTAGAAGAAGTCCAGCAGGAACAGCAATATAATCTGTCCATTTCATGGAACTATACCCAATAATAGAGGGTATAGCAAAAAGCAAACCCGCTATCGCCGTTATACATGCCCATAGCCCCCATTGTGTGGTGTAATCAATTCCAAACATCGCAGATATCGCATTACCTGCCACAGATGTCTGTACGGCCCACCATCCAAGCGAGACTACAAAAATAGTTAAACCTACAATAAACCTTGCTTGCATCGCACCAAAACTAGTTCGGGCTATAACAGATGAGGAACGTCCTGTTTTGGCACCAATATAACCTTGTAATGCATTTCCTATCCATTGTATACCAAATAGAGCTACAAAAAGAATAAAGAATGTTTCCCCAAGTCCAAAGCTACCCGCAAGTGTAGCTCCGACCATTAAAACTGGTATCGTAAATTCAAGACCACCAAATATCATTGCTGGAGTCATCCAATGCTGACGTTGATCGATTGGAACTGCTTGTAGAGCATTATCTTGTTCTATTGCTTTCCCTTTTTTCTCATTCAATTGTATCCACCCCTAATAATTCAATATTCTGAAAAAAATCTGTAAAACAATAGTAGAAAAGATGCTTTCCTTTCTACTTATTGTTTACTTTCCTTTTACTGTTCATTTACAAGTAACCAGACTATTTCACAGGGAGCATCACTATTATTTATTGCCCAATGCTCCTCACCTGCTGGGATGAAAGTTGCAGCAGATTCTCCAACTTCAAAGGCTTCCCCGCCACTTTCACCAGCTATTTTTCCTTTTACAATAACGGAATATTCATGTTCAAAATGAGAGGAAACACCCACTACAGGTACCCGTTCACCAGGTGCAATAATAGCTGTGCCAAACTTCACAGTTTTTTCTTTGTTTGTAAATAAAGTCGTTAATCCTAATTTTTCGTGGCCATCTTCTTTTATTTTCATACCTACTCCGCCTTCCAGCTATCTTCTGTTTGCTGATTCTTTATAATCAAACGTTTGAGGGTCAATGCTAACTCCAAATACATGCTCTGCCTCTTCCACGGTGTAATATTCATTTTTCACATCACGAACAACTTGTTCAGCTGGCCGTTTCATTGGGTCACCATATCCACCACCAGTAGCAGTCATTAGTTTTAACACGTCATTTTTCTGAAGTTGATAGCGCGGGTAAACACCAAAAGGTCCATCGATATCTCCGTTCGCTTTATGGATATAAAACTCATTTAATGATCCATCTTGTCCACCATTTATCCCCCATAGCCGATACTTATTACGTCCAAATGTGACCGTAGCTGATTGCTCATCTGTTAATGCTCTATATGATCGAATAACACCCTTACCGCCGATATATTGTCCAGCCCCAGATCCATCAATACGTAAACTATATTCATCAATCATGACACCGTATCTTGTTTCCGCGACCTCGACCGGGACATTATATGTCTCACCATCTAACACACAGAACTGTCCGCTTGCACCATCCTGTCCTTCAGCTCCCCCCAGCCACCAACAGAAGGTTCTACAATCAAAAATGGTTCCTCCGTGTCATGATGCTTTCCAGTTAAAGTAACAGCACATACAGATAATAAATGAGCTGCTGCTAATTTATCAGGTATATGTGGAGCTAAGGCTTTCCAAATTAAATCTGTACAACCTAGCATTGTCTCAAAATAATTAGAAGTAGGAGCTGGTCTTTCTGCTGACATAATCGACTTATCATCTACAATTATTTCTAATGGACGAAAAACCCCATCATTCACATTTTGATCTGGATTTGTTATAGCTAAAAAAATGGTTCTTACCGCTGACGCTAGTCCAGTAAACGAGCAATTGACCGGACCTGGAACTTGAGGACTGCTACCCCTGAAGTCACAAGTAAACGCATCCTCTGTGATTGTAACCTTTACTTGAATCGGAAATGGTCCATTTCCAATTCCATCTGTTTCTACATAACCGCTTGCTGTATAGGTCCCCTTCGGCAATTTGGTGAGCTCTTGTCTTGAGATTGTTTCACCGTGATCCAACTGGCTACGAATAGCGGAAACAATTAGTTCTTTACCATGCTTTTCACATAATTCAACAACACGTTTCTCGCCGGTTTTAAGGGCAGCTACTTGAGCCCACATATCTCCTAATGATAGATCAGGAAATCGCACATTCGCCTTTATCATTTCAACCAGTGGTTAATTTAATTTCCCAGCATCAAATAGTTTCAATGAAGGGAACTGTAAACCCTCTTGAAAAATATCTCTCGAATCATTGGTGAATGATCCCGGATCCTTTCCTCCCACTTCTGTCCAATGCGCTTTATTTGCCGAAAAAGCAATTACCTCCCCGTCATAGAAAATTGGCATAACTAAGCCTACATCAGATAGATGGGAACCTCCACCACCATATGGATCATTGACAATAATAATATCCCCCGGATGCAGATTACCAGTCTCCCCGTATTTCTCTACCGTTTGTTTAACCATAAAGGAAAGCATTCCTATAAAGCCAGTTACTCCATTCCCTTGAGTAAGCAATTGTCCTTTTGCATCCGTCAATCCACTAGCATAATCTAAAACCTCATAGATAATCGGACTCATAGAGGTTTTGGCTAAGGCGATAAACATTTCATCTCCAGTAGCTAGCAAAGAATCTTTGACGATTTCCAATGTAAATGGATCTATTTTTGTTTCATTAGATAACATTTACTTCGCCCCCGTTTCTATTATTAAATTCCCATAATCATCTACCGTTAAGGATTGTCCTTGATAAACTACCGTAACCGCCGCTTTTTCTTCGACAATAGCTGGTCCATATATCGGGTTGTTAATAGGCAGTTTTTCACGCTGGTACACATCGGTTTTCTTCCAGCCCTTGGGATCTTCAAAATAGACATCTCTTGTTTCTATTTTTGCTTCTTGTAATGATGTATGACGCTTTATTTTCTTTATAGAAGGCTTGGCTACTTTTCCAAAAGCAGTAACATGCAAATTAACCATTTCAATTTCTGTATCTGGTAATTGGAAGGTATAGTTCTGCTCATGTAACTTATGGAATGCATCAATAATCTTCTTGACATCCTTTTCCGACCAATTACCAGCTGGAACTGGGACTTTTACAGTGTGCTCCTGGCCAAGGTAACGCATATCTGCAAAGCGATGAAATAGTACATCATTTTTCGGAATTCCTTCATTAGCAAATTGATCATAAGCCGACTGCTCCATTATATGCCATTCTTGATGCAACGCTTGTAGGTCTAACTTATTTATTCGTTTAATATACGTTTTAATATAGTCGTGACGGAGATCAGTCATTAACATCCCCCAAGCTGAAAACACTGGTGATGCTATTGGAATGACTACTTTTTTGACACCTAGCTCTTTTGCCAGCGCTGTTGCATGCATGGAACCACCGCCTCCAAAAGCTACTAATGTAAAATCTTGTGGATTGTGCCCCTTTCGAATGGAAATTAACTTTAATGCATTTAACATATTAGAATTTGCTATACGAATAATTCCTAATGCTGCTTCCTCAGCCGTCATCATTAAAGGATTGGCGATTTTTTCTTCCATAACCTTTTGTACAGCTTCCATATCAACTGGAAAGTCAAAATTTTCCGGAGAAAGACGTCCTGTTAATACATTCGCATCTGTTGTAGTTGGTTCTGTCCCCCCCTGTCCATAACAAACGGGTCCAGGCAGAGCTCCAGCTGATTCAGGTCCGACTTTTAGTGAACCGGCCTCGTCCATCCAAGCAATGGAGCCTCCTCCATTTCCGATTTCCACGATATCCACTACCGGTGCTTTAATCGGATACCCTGCAGTACGATCATTTCGTTCGATATAATAATTGGTAGATACTTTCACTTCGCCATTTTCGATGAGTGAGCATTTAGCCGTGGTACCACCAATATCAAAAGCTATTACATTTTTTTCTCCTATAATCTCTCCCAGCACAGCAGCGCCATATATTCCTGCAACAGGTCCAGATTCCACCATATTAATCGGTGTTTTTTTTGCTTCGTCAAAGGTCGTAGTTCCGCCATTCGATTGCATAATAAAGTTGTTACTATTCGTATTAAATTCCGTCAATTTGCGATGTAATTTATTAATGTATGATGTTGCTGTTGGCTGGACATATGCATTTAAAGCGGTCGTATTCGTTCTCTCGTATTCCCTCCACTCCTTCGTTACTTCATGCGATGCTGACACGGCAACCTCTGGCCATAACTCCTTGATCAACTTGACTGTCTCCATTTCATGTTCTGGATTCACATAGGAATGTAAGTAGGTGACTGCGATTGCCTCTACCTGCTCACACTTAAAATATTCGATTGCTGTTTTAACCTGTTCGCGGTTTAAAGCTGTTTGAACCTCTCCTTTATAATTAAGGCGTTCATCCACTTCCCTCCGCAAATAACGCTCAATAAATGGCTCTGGTTTTTTGTAGCGAATATTAAATAAATCAGGACGATTACCACGAGCGATTTCCAAGACATCACGAAATCCTTTTGTAGTAATGAGACCCGTTTTGGCACCCTTTCTTTCCGTTAGAGCATTTATAATTACAGTAGTTCCATGTATAAAAGTTTCGATTGCTTCTTTATCCATGTTACTTTTTTCTAATACATCGATAACTCCCTGCTCAAAGTCAGGAGGAGTAGTATGGCTTTTGGCAACTTCTACTTTTCCATCTTCATCAACATAAACTAAATCCGTAAACGTTCCTCCAATATCTGTTGCTACCCTCATAGTATTACCGCCCTTTCTAAATGAATTAGTTATTTAAAAAATCACTGGTGTTAGTACACACAATAAAACAGCATCTTCATTCGTTGGATTCTTCCACTGATGGACTTTTACAGAAGGAAAATGAATCGAATCTCCTTCATTAAGGATATACTCCTTCTCCTCTACCTTAAAAATCACCACCCCTTTTACTATGTAATAAAGCTCTTCCCCAGGATGACTGAACTTTTCAATAAATGTTTTATTGGGTGGAAGAGTTACCATCATTGGCTCCATTTTACGGTCAGGAAATTTCCCCGCTAATCTTACATGCCTTACATTAGACCCCTCTAGCTTGAACGGCTTTTGATCTTCCTTGTGCACAGCATAATTGTAATTTTCTATTTCATGGAAGAAATAAGAAATATTAATTTGAAACGCGTCAGCAATTTTTTTTAGCGACGTAATCGCAAGAGATGAGGAACCTCTCTCTATTTGGGATAAAAAACTAACCGAAAGCTCTGTAGCTTCACTTAAGTCCTTCAATGTCATTTCCTTTTCTAAACGTAAACTCTTAATCTTTTTGTGAATATGCTCCATTTTTGAATATTCCAACTCCTATAATTACACTTTTACTGTATTTATTTTACTTATACTATATTTTTTCTTATCCTATCAAAATAATTTTGTAATTGCAAGAAAACTTTTTATTTTTGTAAATGTTATACTTGATTCTGATTTCAAATTCCACGCTTCCTTATTTCAAGAAAAAAGCCTGAATTCCTTATCTGTTAAGGAATTCAGGCTACATTCTTATAACTTTATTATTTTGTAGTCTAGTAAACATTTCCAGCATCCTGTTACATATTCGGTAGAAAAATATATTTATACAGTAGAATATTTTAATGGTTAGCTTAGCTAACATCTAATTTTGAAATCTTCCATTTACCATCTATCTTCGTAAAAGTAAAGACCATATCTAACCTTCCATGTAATTCACATTGGTGATTGGAGGTCAGTTGGTAAGTGTTTTGATTTATCTTTTTTAACGAATATGGATTATCCTTAATAAACTTCGGATGACCGTCCTGTGGAATTAAATATAACGCGTCTTCTCCCTCATTCACATAGTCGCTCCATAAGCTTCTGGCAACTTCACTAATCATAAAATCGGAGAATTCTTTATAAAGCTGCTCTTTTGTTTTGATTGTTTTAAATTTATATCCAACATATTCTTCATAAAGCTTACTCTGGTCTACATTCGGTTCAATGATATCATACATTTGATTATACTTATTTAATACTGGTATAAAGACAGCTTCACTAACCATATCCTGTTCTTTTTTTGTATCTAGCTTATTTTCTTGCTTTTCATCACTTTCTTTTAAACGATCATCTTGGACTTCATATTTCTCTACTTCATCTATAGAAGTTTTTAGCTTATCAGTTGAATCATCTACATTCATTTCTTGATTGTTTTGCTTCGACGTTTCATAAGCAAGCACAACGGTTTCTTTCTCTTTAATATTGCTTACATGTTCTCGATGCAATGCATTTCCTTGCTGTATATTTTCATCTTTTATCACATTCTCTTGTGTACCACAGCCCGCAGCCAAAAATAAGAAGAATAACATACTGATTAGAATATTTCTCAAATTTAACACCCTTCCTTTTCTATCTACTAATTAGACGTATGAACGCACTATAATGTTTCAATTATATTACAAAAATATTTCTTTTGTGTAACGGTGTGTTTAAATTAAAGTATTCTATACCATTATATTTCGGTTCTTACTCGTAATATTCCTTTATTCCAGTTTGTTCAAACAGAGAAAAAAGAACTACTCACAATAGTAGCTCCTGTTAACAAAAGGGCCTATACTCTCTTTATCCATATCTCAATCCATGAAGAAAATGGTATTTGCATCTGTAATGTTAGTTAAGGTAACTAGATTCACAATACAAAACAGAGTTCGCTACATGTTGAAACTAGATAGTCCAATCGAACTGAATAATACTAAACAAGCAATTACACTCTAATCATCTGCCAGTACTTGATAAAAACAATTGCTCCACTATTGTTCAAACCTTTCTACATGCGGAAGTAGTCTCATCAAAAACGTTGTCACACCAACACTAAACTAAAAATGTTCCCCTAGAGGCTTTTTTAATAAATCAACAATAATCCTTTCTATAGGTACAAACTTATATGTATTTATTGTTTCCTACTGGTACAATAACCTTCTTTCAATTTCTCTTCATAGTTGTTATAGGAAGGGTTTTTTATGCCATTATGATGATAAATTCAAGAGAACATAAAGCAAAATAATTCTTTGTGTTAAAATAAATTTTATCTGGATTTTAATTTTAAAATGAGAACAAAAATTCCGATTTTGTTTGGTTATTAGTACTAACTAATGAAACTTATTCCTAATTAAATCGTACCTATAGATACAAAAAAATGAAGATTGTTTAATTTCTATTAATGATCTTAAATGGAGGGATTAATGTAGTGAAAAGGTCAATCGAAATGTGTCTTTTTGAGGAGGAAGATATCAAAACTGTACAAGAATGGTTTAATGATCACGAGATTCAAAACCGTTTAGAGGGAATGTTACCTCTAATGGAATGGTTTAATAATATAAAAGAGAATACCCAATATTTTGTATGGCTCACCCTTGAATGTAATCAACCAGTAGGTATAGTTATGGTAGAAATAGAAGATGATTGTACAGGCAGTATTGCACTTGCTGTGAAACCGTCTCTCCGTAATAAAGGGTATGGAAGGCTAATTATTGAAAAAACAATGCTTTTGCCAGATATGCAATCTATTAAGAGATGGTATGCAGGAATCGAAGAAGATAATGTCGCTTGTTTGAAATGTTTTGAATCAGTCGGATTTGCATTGCAACATACACAGCCTGATAAACACGGTTTTTACTTACTAATTCGTTAATCCCCCACCTAGGACTGAGCATATTTTCTACTTTATTGCTTTTTTGGTGTTAGATTGAAAATGCAACAACTCTATTTCAATGGGTATCTTGCTTACTACTGTAATATGAAAAACTACTAAATGTACATAATTTATTTAGGAGATTTCAAAAACTATATCAAATAAACTTATATAACAAGATTCTATTCCAAGAATCAGTTCAACTGCTCCGCTTTAAAAGTAAATAATTATTGTTATTTTTAAAATATTTTTGTTTTCTAACGTTAAAAATAGAAAGTAATTACTCAGGTTATTTAGCTCACAAGCAATTGTTTAAGTATCGCTAGGTTCTGATTCCATTACGGCGCTTATCAGTCGCTCCCTATTATGAGATCATGGCAACTTAGTAGGATATATTTATATCCATTAGCACGCTTATTCTAGCCTGCTACAGCTTTTTTAAAAGTGTCTAACTGTCTACACTTAATACTCACGCTATCGACAGTTTCACAAAAACATGCTACAATATAATTGCTATAGTTATATTGCGTGTCTGGTGTCATTGCCAGATGCGCTTTCTTTTTGTATACTATTTTCAAAGTACATCATCCTTTTTTTCAGAACATTCAACCTCATATGACTCTTACATGAATCACCTCCAAAAGTGATAACAATTAATTAATATATACCTACATTGTCATAAACAAAGCGTTCTTCAAATTTCCTTTTATTAACCTTACCGGGAACGACATAATAGCCATCGGCTTTCATTTCTCGATTCAAAGTTCTAACGATGCTATATGCTTTCGATTCTTTCACTTTTAAAATTTCTTGAACATCTTTCACCGTTAAGAATTCATACAACAAATCCACCTCCAAACATTTAACTTTATGTGTATATTTATATAATAAATGAACTAAAAGTTAAAGTCAATACGTTTTTTAACTAAAAGTGTATTTTTTTACTTATTGTTTATAATTTAATATTAAATGATCTTATCGCTAATACTTAAGGATATTAACCACCAAAATGATAAAATTAACATAAAATTTAACGTTATGTAGAATAGGTGATAAATTATGGCATTGAAAATGACATTGGGAGAACGACTTCGTTTGTCAAGAATGAGAAAAAACCTCACTCAAATAGAGGCAGCTAAAAAATTAAATATATCAAATAATGTCCTATCTTCTTACGAACGAGACGCTAGAGATCCAGACACAAAAATGCTCAGATCACTTAGTGAATTATATAATGTCTCTTCAGACTTTCTTTTAGGTTTATCTGATCATCCTGAAAGAAAAAGCCATGAAAGAAAATCACAATTAGATAATGCATTCAGTGAAATTGTACAAGAGTTAACAAACGGAAGTGAGCATTCTATATATATTAATGACGGAGAATTAGACGAAGAAACAATAAAACTTGTAAAAAAAGCACTAAAAAATGGAATGAAACTTGTTGAAGAAATGAGACGAGATGACGAATAAAGATATACAGAGGGCAAATCCTGTTTAAGTTTGTCTTGCTTTAACAGAAAACTCATGTTAAATCTTGTTTCTACATTTCTATTACTAGTTTTCTTAATTGAGTTAATTTCATAATATAGAGCCCTTGGGGCTCAAGACTTTAAAGACATAAAAATTAGAGCACCTCCCCAAATCCTGTATAATGTTAGTTACCACACAAACATAAACAGAGAGGTGAGATGCCCCCTATGTCTATTATACGACAACAAAGCTTGTTTGACATACACGAATTATATGAGATGGAACCTACCCATCATTTTGAAGCTGTTTTTTCAACAATCAATTTGGATCCTATCTTGAATTTATTTGATAAACCTAATAAAGTTGGTGCCCCAAGAGAACTGAATTACGGTGCCATGATCTACTCATTAATCGCTCGTGTGGTGGAGCGAATTGTAACAATCAAAGACCTGATTAGGCGTTTAAAACGTGATCCTATTTTTCGATATGACTGTGGATTTCTTCACTCTGACCAAATTCCTTCTGAAGCTTCTTATTCAAGAATGGTTACTATCATCAGTGAATCAGATGAGATGGAACATATCCATGATGAGCTTATTTTTCTTGCCATCGATGAAGGGCATATCGGCGAAGAAAACATCGCTATTGACGCTACTCATTTCGAGGCAAGAGATCGCGCTCATACATCCGATAAGAAAGAAAGGACAACACCGAAAAAGCGCGGACGCAAACCAAAAGCTGAGCGTGAACAATGGCTCAAAGAAAAACAGGCCGAGGAAGAAGCGCGTCCGATTTATGAAAAAGAAATTGTTCATCAGCTTTCTGAATCAGTGGAAGTGTTGTTGAATGAAGCCCCCATCGAACCAAAATGGGGAGTCAAGAAAAACAGTGATGGAAAAAACATCTTCTGGTTTGGCTACAAAGGTCACTTAGCCGTTAGCACAAAAAGCCAGTACATTCTTGCGGGGATGATGACGTCCGGTAGCCTCAATGATGGAAAGGCAGCCATCCCTTTATTAAAGAAAATTGATCGCGATCTTCCGTCTTTATTTACTGCTGGCCTTTTCGATGCCGGTTACGATTATGAACCAATCTATCAACAATTAATCGATCAGGATCTACAAGCTGTCATTCCATATAACCGACGTAACGAAGGAGAGACGGTTGGTTATGACGAGTACTTCGCACCGACTTGTGTCCTAGAGCATTCCTATCGCTACGACAGCTTCGATCCAAAATACAAGACATTGAAATATACACGTCCGAAGGAATGTGCAACGTGCCCATTACAACACGACTCACTTTGTCAAAAGACTTTTAAAATCAGACAATCTACAGATATCCGAAAGTACACCAATCCCGCAAGGGGATCGAAAAAATGGGATGAACTGTACAAAGAACGTACCGCTGTCGAACGTGTTAATGCCTATTTGAAAGAATTCTTTGGACTGAATAATGTCCGTCACCGAACCGGGAAAAAATCAAGGCTTCACTTCCATTTAGTGACGCTTGTTTATAATGCCTCGAGATTAGCCGCGGATCGGATTAGACTAGAAATGAAACATAAGACGCTAAAAGCTGCATAAATAAAATTGATCTTTATTAAAAAAACTTAAAAATCATCAAGGAACAACTCTATGCATTTTTAAAAACAGCAATTATGAAATTGATTCAATTAGATGAATTAAGAAAAGAAAAATTCAATTACGGGAAACGATAGCATTGTTGAAGATAAATAAGCTTTAATAGACGTATACTGTATCTTATTCTAAATCTTAAAATTCGAATTATAGTTCTATAGTCATTTGAGTTTTATTAGGCTTAACTAAATGAGGAATAACTAATCATTCAATATTATTCAAAAATTATATACTCTGACCTTTTCACGGGAATATTGTTACAAATAATCCAATAGTTTGCTAATATTATTATTAGAAACTTGGAATATTCATACTCTAACATACACATAAAAATTAAAATCTAGGAGGACACATATGCATTCTACCGATATGGAGACAAATTGGACTGAGGTTGCTTGTGCAAGTGCTGCATCATCTTGGAATGGATATAAATATCAGGGAAAAGTAGCAGTATATACTATGCTTTGTCTAATCAATCAACTAGGAGCTAATAATGAGGAAATAAATTCTTACTCTCTTGAAATAGAGCATTTTGAAGATTTTTCTATTAAGTACGACAACCACTACTTTTCAATACATCAAGTAAAGTCGTATCAAGATAAAGAAACTATTCGTGGATTTAAAGTAGCTGTTCTTGAATTATTAGGAAAATCTCTCATTGAACCAACAGTCAAAGAAGCAAATCTTCATACAGCCCTCAACATAAAAGACTTTAATATTAAGGATTTAATAACGGACCTAAAAGCTTATGAACCCAATAAAAAGAAAGACTTATTAAAACATTTTAAAAAGTTGCTATTTGATGAGGATAAGTTCAATGAAGCATGGGATAAACTTAAATTTAATGTGGAGAATGGAACAGTAAATGTTCATAGGGTTGTTCAAGTTGATGAAATTAACGATAAAATAAAAGAACAAATAAAGATATTTCTTCAAAACGATTTACATAGAGATTCATCAACAATTAGTAGTGAGAATATCGATTATGCTTACTCAAATTTACTCCATAAAATTAATAATCTCATAGCTGATATTCATATGAAAAAGCAAACGAATCCAATTATCACATTTACTGAAGTACTAGAGCTTCTTCAGAATGATAGTGTTTTTAATCTAACCAATGAAACAATTGCTAGCTTACTTATGGACGATTTAACTACTTATTTTGAGGAGTACTGTGAAGAACAAGGAATAGATCTCGAATTAGATGTAGAAAAAGCAAAGATTTGGACCCATCATATAGATATATTAAAACTATTGTCACCTGAAGACTTTGTGCTCATTTGTAGGAAAATTTCACCGAACATCTCTATAAAAAAGACAAATTCTATTAGCATAAAAGAATATAAAAGACTTATGGATCAACATGGAGTAAAACAGGTGCTATTTGAGTGTATATTTACTTTCCATCATTTGTTAGAAGCAGCAAAATTTAAAAATGATATTCTCCTAATAAAGAATAGTAAGACATTTAACTTGATTACTCTTATTCTAAATCATGGGAAAAACGCTTGTTCCAAAGTAGGAAAGGATATTTTTAATAATTTTAATCATGATGGAGACCTTTTAGAGCTACTTTTTGAAGTGGAGACCTATATTAATAGATCAATTAATGAGGAGTACACAGGAACCATTACAGAAGTGGAATCGGATATAGAAAAGAAGCAGAAGGAGAAATTTACTGGTCCTAAAAAAATAAAATTTATGGATATTAATACTGCTATGGAGGAATTTAATCCGCATGTATAACCTAATAAAAAGTATTTTCAAAGAAGCAGAATTTGAAATGAATGAAAGAATTAACTTTTCAGCAATAAACTTCTCATTTTTTACAAGAACACATAATAATAAATTTGATTTCTATCTAGTTGCTGACTTTAAAGAGAAAGAAATAAATTTTGACAGTTTAAATGAACAATTAGATCAATGTTTTGAATCAATTCTTGAAGAAATGAATGTAACAGGCATTGATAAGAACCTTTCGTTTCTACTACTACTTGAGACCGAATCTATCAACTATTCAAAAGAACGAAACAGATATATATATAATTTAGAAGAAGATCCTTATGACTATAAGAAATATGTACTAACTTATAGCCAAAATCAGGTTACTGCTTTGGAAAGTTATTTAAAAGAAACAACAAAAGCTTCTCTAACTACAATACTAAATAACCTCTTACAAGATAAAACGTTATTTTCTTCTTTTAAAAAGAAGAAAGAAGATAGCAATATTACTGAAGATCGGGAAATTTTACTGTACGATTTAATAACAAAGATATTCATAAAATTACCATTTCTGAGTGTGAATTTAAAGCAAGAGAGTCTAGTAAGCTTAAAACATGAAATTGACGAAACACTAGGTCAAACTCAAGCAAGAATAGTAAATTTAATCCTTGAACAATATTCAAATGATCCTGAACTCAATATAGAAGGTATCTTAAATAAAATAGGGGCAGAATACAATGAATAATATAATAAAAATCTCAAGAGTCTCCATTGAAAACTTTAAGTCGATAGAAAAAGCATGTCTTGAATTTAATAATCAAACGGTTACAGTTCTTGATGGTCCTAATGGTTTTGGGAAGACTAGTATTTATGATGTCATAGAACTTATTTTAACAGGTAGTATAAGAAGAATTAAACAATTAAAAATAAATGTTGGAAATAGAGGTTATGACGATTACCTGTTTGCTAAAAATCAATCTAAATCAATTATTTTAAAAGTTGAGCTAGAAGTCTTTGATTCTGATTTTAAATTTATTGAAAGAATCATTGTTGGACGAAAGATTGAACCTAATTCACTAAATAGGTCTAAGAAAAAGCCTTACGATTTTGACTATACTGTCCATTTGCTAGAAGATTTTGAAGATAGCTTAACAGATAGAAATAAGTCTACCCAAACTGCAATTGAAGAACAGTTTGGTGTTTCTGATTTAGCTTCTAAGTTCAGTTTATACCATTATATTGAACAAGAGGAATCAAGTCATTTATTGAAAAAAAATGAAAAGGAACGAATGGATTCAATAAGTAAACTTTTTAATATTGAATCTGAAGTGAAAGAACGAGATATTCTTGAAAAAGCTAAAAATAAATTAATCCGTCACAAAACAAGCTTAAAGCAAAAAATTGATGAAATGAACATAGATTCTGTTGCTAGTAAAGAAAATACTCAGTCACCACAAGTTGAATATGCTCAATTGATTAACATCCCTTCTAATAAAATAGTATGGGATCAGAAAATTATTACACCTTTGGATAAAAAAAATAAATCTAAGTATTTAGAACAACTGGAATCTATAAAAGCTCTACTAACTAATTTTGATGAATTTAAGATAGAGTCCCAAAACGAAAAGATTCGAGTTATTGCATCAAAGGAACAAAAACTATCCGCATTGATTATCTTGGGACATTTTGAAAAAGAATTAGACCAAATAAAGGACGACCATAATCTGAAAAAAAAGTTCGAAAATATCAAAATAGAAATTGAGAATAAAGATATCTTTAAAACTGATTTAAATTGGAACTTAGTCTACGAACATTTTAATCTAACCATTAGTAAAGAGGACCTCATTCAAAAGATAAATTTTATTAAAGGATTAAAAACGAATTCAAGTAATCTCTCAAGTATAGTTGAGAAGTTACTTTCAACTAGAAAAGACCTTATGTTAAAGTATGAAGAATTTATTAGAAACAAACAAATTGATGGTAACGATTGTCCACTTTGCGGTAGAGAATGGGAATCCTACCATGACCTCATTACACGAATAGATAACAAAACCAAATTATTAAAAGAGGAACTAGATAATACTTCTACTAATATTCTTAACGAAACAGACCAACTATATGATAAACATTTGGCTCAATTGGTCATCCATTTAGATGAATTTATAAAGAAATCAATTAATGATGCTTTCTTTAACCAAGTTAATGAACATATACTTTTAAATGTTGATATTAATGCAGCTAAGAAGTTCTTTAATGAATTAAATATTGATATTTCCTCTTACTTTAATAAAGAAAAGGATTACGTGAATAATCTAAACGAAAGAGTGGAGAGTATTAAGGAAATATTGTACAGTAAACTTTCTAAAAGTAGATTAGAAATTGATAAATTTAACGAATATAAAGAAATTTATAGCAATATTTTTAATAAGAACGAGTTATTACTTCAAGATATAAATATTGCAAAAATTGATAAAAAGAAACAATATATTGAGTATATGTACTATATGCAAGTTAATGAATCTTTTATCAAGCATCAAAAATTAGTTAATCAATTTCATCTAGTAACTGAATCCATAGATTCTCTTAATGATTCAATTGGTATCTACAATGAGAAAATAAATGGATACCGTGCTCAGATGATTAATGAAATTGAAATACCATTTTATATTTATAGCGGGAAAATAATACAAAATCATCAAAGAGGTATAGGGATATTCATTAAAGAAGATCCAAATGAGCAAAACAATGACCCTCAATTAAAGGCGATAAATTTTGTACCACCTGAGAAAACTGATCATGATATAATGCATTCATTTAGTTCCGGTCAGTTGTCAGCAACCGTACTGGCTTTTTCTTTAGCGTTAAATAAGGTCTATAATAATAGTGGCCTCGGAACTTTACTAATAGATGACCCAATTCAAACTATGGATGAAATAAATATGGCATCATTTGTTGAATTGCTAAGAAATGATTTCTCAGATAGACAAATTATTTTATCCACTCATGAAGATAAGATATCAATGTATATCCGTTATAAATTTGCAAAATACGGACATAGAACTGGGAATATAAATGTTAAAAAAGAATTTTATTAATAAAAGTATGAAAACTACTAATATTTCTATAGTGGTTTTCATATTTTTTTATATACTTTTCACACAATAAAATGAGCAGTAGCAAAAAATATGAGGTGAGAAAATGGATTTAGAAACCCATTATAAAAATGAAGTAATTGGAGCTGTAAATACATTTATTCAAATGATTAATCAAGCGGATAAGTGGAATCCAGAAGGTAAAAAAATAATAGAAAACAACTGGCATTATCGTTTACAGGATAACAATACGTTCTTAGCAAAATTAAAAATAAATGGAGCTGATGAAGTGCTCTCTTTTCAAAAATCTGAATGGAAAAATTTAAGTGTAAATATGCTTGGAAACTATAAATTGAAAGAGCTATATTTAAGATTATCCAGACAAGATTAATAATGAAGAAAATAAAACAGATTTTATAAACTATTGCACGAAAAAATATATAAAAGAAAATTCTTATAAAAAACATATCTGAATCAATTTCATAATTGCTGTTTTTAAAAATGCATAGAGTTGTTCCTTGATGATTTTCAAGTTTTTTTAATAAAGATCAATTTTATTTATGCAGCTTTTAGCGTCTTATGTTTCATTTCTAGTCTAATCCGATCCGCGGCTAATCTTGAGGCATTATAAACAAGCGTCACCAAATGGAAGTGAAGACTTGATTTTTTCCCGGTTCGGTGACGGACATTATTCAGTCCAAAGAATTCTTTCAAATAGGCATTAACACGTTCGACAGCGGTACGTTCTTTGTACAGTTCATCCCATTTTTTCGATCCCCTTGCGGGATTGGTGTACTTTCGGATATCTGTAGATTGTTTGATTTTAAAAGTCTTTTGACAAAGTGAGTCGTGTTGTAATGGGCACGTTGCACATTCCTTCGGACGTGTATATTTCAATGTCTTGTATTTTGGATCGAAGCTGTCGTAGCGATAGGAATGCTCTAGGACACAAGTCGGTGCGAAGTACTCGTCATAACCAACCGTCTCTCCTTCGTTACGTCGGTTATATGGAATGACAGCTTGTAGATCCTGATCGATTAATTGTTGATAGATTGGTTCATAATCGTAACCGGCATCGAAAAGGCCAGCAGTAAATAAAGACGGAAGATCGCGATCAATTTTCTTTAATAAAGGGATGGCTGCCTTTCCATCATTGAGGCTACCGGACGTCATCATCCCCGCAAGAATGTACTGGCTTTTTGTGCTAACGGCTAAGTGACCTTTGTAGCCAAACCAGAAGATGTTTTTTCCATCACTGTTTTTCTTGACTCCCCATTTTGGTTCGATGGGGGCTTCATTCAACAACACTTCCACTGATTCAGAAAGCTGATGAACAATTTCTTTTTCATAAATCGGACGCGCTTCTTCCTCGGCCTGTTTTTCTTTGAGCCATTGTTCACGCTCAGCTTTTGGTTTGCGTCCGCGCTTTTTCGGTGTTGTCCTTTCTTTCTTATCGGATGTATGAGCGCGATCTCTTGCCTCGAAATGAGTAGCGTCAATAGCGATGTTTTCTTCGCCGATATGCCCTTCATCGATGGCAAGAAAAATAAGCTCATCATGGATATGTTCCATCTCATCTGATTCACTGATGATAGTAACCATTCTTGAATAAGAAGCTTCAGATGGAATTTGGTCAGAGTGAAGAAATCCACAGTCATATCGAAAAATAGGATCACGTTTTAAACGCCTAATCAGGTCTTTGATTGTTACAATTCGCTCCACCACACGAGCGATTAATGAGTAGATCATGGCACCGTAATTCAGTTCTCTTGGGGCACCAACTTTATTAGGTTTATCAAATAAATTCAAGATAGGATCCAAATTGATTGTTGAAAAAACAGCTTCAAAATGATGGGTAGGTTCCATCTCATATAATTCGTGTATGTCAAACAAGCTTTGTTGTCGTATAATAGACATAGGGGGCATCTCACCTCTCTGTTTATGTTTGTGTGGTAACTAACATTATACAGGATTTGGGGAGGTGCTCTAATTTTTATGTCTTTAAAGTCTTGAGCCCCAAGGGCTCTATATTATGAAATTAACTCATCTAAAAAATGAAACGAAATAATAACTTAAATCGTATTATTTATAACAGAATATTCCTAATATACTAATATATAGGCGTCTTGAAATAGCAAAAAACATAAATCAAGGAGTGGATACTTATTTTTACCAGAGACAGCATCAAAGAAGAAGTAAATGCAATAATCGATCACTATCAAACAAATGATGTTTATAAACTATGCAATCGTTTTTGTATAAAGATTCAAGCAAGTGATCTAGGACAGGCAAAAGGAATTCTTCAATATTGCTACGCTCAGCCTCTAATCCATATCAATCCTAGAGTCAAAAATAAAAACTTTTGTATCGCCTATATGCTAGGTCATTTCTTTTTCAATTTTAATCCAGACCAATCTGTTCTTTTCATCAAAATGAATAATCCAGAAACCATTGTATTTGCTACAGAATTGGTTTTAACTGATGAAATATTATTTTCACAATTAAGTAAAATCAGTACAATTTCATTAAAGGAAATAGCAAGTTTCTTTAATTTACCGATTCAAGCAATAAAAATAAAATTAGATGGGATATCAAATAACAGGATTATTTTTTCATGCATTTAAACAGAACATACATTCTAAGCATTTCTTTACTTTAATACTTATATTCATACAAGCTATTAAGGAGGAATTAAACAAATGCCTGTTTACAAAGATAAGAACGCTAAGAAAAACAAATGGTATTACTCTTTCAGCTACAAAGAGAGTAATAAGTATAAAAAGAAACTAAAACGTGGATTTAAAACTAAAAAAGAAGCCGAAAATGCAATGATTGAAGCTATGGATTCAGTAAATAAAGGAACATATATCGAACCTTCCAAAACTTTATATAGAGATTTTATGGATAGTTGGCTACAGGACAAAAAAATAAACGTAAAGAAAAGCACCTATTCTAATTATCAATACCTTGTAGAAAACTTCATATTAGTTTCACTTGGAGATATAGAATTACAAAAAATCACCCCCAGAGAAATCCAGACTCTCTATAATAATCTTAAAGAAAATAAAAGACTTTCTTCTGAAAACATTAGGAAAATCCACACTATTATTAACGATTCTTTAAATAAAGCATTTAAATGGGGAATGATTAATAGAAATCCAGCTACTTTGGTAGATGCACCGAAAGTTATAAAAAAAGAAGTTGAGGTGTGGAATCAAGATGAGATTAACATTTTTTTAAATGTGAATCAATTTCATAATTGCTGTTTTTAAAAATGCATAGAGTTGTTCCTTGATGATTTTTAAGTTTTTTTAATAAAGATCAATTTTATTTATGCAGCTTTTAGCGTCTTATGTTTCATTTCTAGTCTAATCCGATCCGCGGCTAATCTCGAGGCATTATAAACAAGCGTCACTAAATGGAAGTGAAGCCTTGATTTTTTCCCGGTTCGGTGACGGACATTATTCAGTCCAAAGAATTCTTTCAAATAGGCATTAACACGTTCGACAGCGGTACGTTCTTTGTACAGTTCATCCCATTTTTTCGATCCCCTTGCGGGATTGGTGTACTTTCGGATATCTGTAGATTGTCTGATTTTAAAAGTCTTTTGACAAAGTGAGTCGTGTTGTAATGGGCACGTTGCACATTCCTTCGGACGTGTATATTTCAATGTCTTGTATTTTGGATCGAAGCTGTCGTAGCGATAGGAATGCTCTAGGACACAAGTCGGTGCGAAGTACTCGTCATAACCAACCGTCTCTCCTTCGTTACGTCGGTTATATGGAATGACAGCTTGTAGATCCTGATCGATTAATTGTTGATAGATTGGTTCATAATCGTAACCGGCATCGAAAAGGCCAGCAGTAAATAAAGACGGAAGATCGCGATTAATTTTCTTTAATAAAGGGATGGCTGCCTTTCCATCATTGAGGCTACCGGACGTCATCATCCCCGCAAGAATGTACTGGCTTTTTGTGCTAACGGCTAAGTGACCTTTGTAGCCAAACCAGAAGATGTTTTTTCCATCACTGTTTTTCTTGACTCCCCATTTTGGTTCGATGGGGGCTTCATTCAACAACACTTCCACTGATTCAGAAAGCTGATGAACAATTTCTTTTTCATAAATCGGACGCGCTTCTTCCTCGGCCTGTTTTTCTTTGAGCCATTGTTCACGCTCAGCTTTTGGTTTGCGTCCGCGCTTTTTCGGTGTTGTCCTTTCTTTCTTATCGGATGTATGAGCGCGATCTCTTGCCTCGAAATGAGTAGCGTCAATAGCGATGTTTTCTTCGCCGATATGCCCTTCATCGATGGCAAGAAAAATCAGCTCATCATGGATATGTTCCATCTCATCTGATTCACTGATGATAGTAACCATTCTTGAATAAGAAGCTTCAGAAGGAATTTGGTCAGAGTGAAGAAATCCACAGTCATATCGAAAAATAGGATCACGTTTTAAACGCCTAATCAGGTCTTTGATTGTTACAATTCGCTCCACCACACGAGCGATTAATGAGTAGATCATGGCACCGTAATTCAGTTCTCTTGGGGCACCAACTTTATTAGGTTTATCAAATAAATTCAAGATGGGATCCAAATTGATTGTTGAAAAAACAGCTTCAAAATGATGGGTAGGTTCCATCTCATATAATTCGTGTATGTCAAACAAGCTTTGTTGTCGTATAATAGACATAGGGGCATCTCACCTCTCTGTTTATGTTTGTGTGGTAACTAACATTATACAGGATTTGGGGAGGTGCTCTAATTTTTATGTCTTTAAAGTCTTGAGCCCCAAGGGCTCTATATTATGAAATTAACTCATGTAGCTAAGGATTCACGTTATTATCATGCTTTCCTTTTAGCGTTGACAACTGGAATGAGACAAGGAGAAATACTTGGTTTACGATGGAAAGATATCGATATTGAAAATGAAACTATCTCAATAGTTCAGACATTATCTCACAAAGGTCAAGAATTAAGCGTAGGAGCTAAAACCAATTCAGGGAACAGAAGAATTTCTATTGATAGTAATACTCTTTCTCAGGTTTTAAAACATCGTACCCTCCAAGAAGAAGAAATGATGGTAAACAGTCCAGTCTATAATAGTCAAAATGATTTAGTTGTAAGAACTAGCACAGGATTACCTCTTTCACCAAGAAATTTATTACGATCCTTCTACTCAATTATAGATAAATCAGGAATTAAAAAAATTCGCTTTCATGATCTTCGCCATACTCACGCAAGTCTTTTATTAAAACAGGGTGTTAATCCTAAGATAGTATCGGAACGTTTAGGACATGCAAATGTTAGAATTACCCTTGATACTTATAGCCACCTGCTACCAAATTTACAAAAGGAAACGGTTAATAATTTCAGTAAAATGTTCTATCAAAATTAGTAGTCATTCGTATCAATTTCGTATCAATTATTAAAATCAATAAAAAACACCGCCTTTTCAAAAGGTGGTGTTTTAGTTCCAAACATTGTTATATCAATAGTTTGAAGGTATGATTCCGATTGGGCTCGAACCAACGACCTCCACCCTGTCAAGGTGGCGCTCTCCCAGCTGAGCTACGGAATCGCATTAATAAATACTGGTTACTCTATTAATATACTGTCTCTTCCTCTATTCTGTCAATCACTTCTTTTTAGGTTATAAACTTTTTATAACGTTGCCAAGTAAAGTAAGTGATATTTCTTCCAATCCAAACATTAATATATTAAGAAAATGTGAAAATCTTAATTCTGAACTCTACTTTTAAAATTTAGCTACAACATAAATTAATACAGCCTCTTTCTTGTTTTAATAGACAATACTAATCGTATTAAAAATGAATTGAGAGTGTAGTTCAATTGCTATCAAATTTTATCATTTATATCTCTACATTTATCTTGGTATACGCTCCCTAAAAAAGATGAATATAGTTACTCAAATTTTTCTATATAAACATGTAAATAAACTTCACGCATTCTGAGAATTAACCATTATAATAATTAAACTAATTGTATTATTCTTTATTACTTTCGTTTATTCGCAAACACCTGCCACTAGCTTATAATTTTTTCAAATTACTTCTTTTCTGAAATACTCCATCCCCCCGTAAAAGATGATCAAACCTCCAAATTCCTTCGTCACTCGAAATAGGATGTTGGATAAAAAAATTTTTTCCATTTATAATAGTAGAAAACTACTTTGGGGAGGGTCATCGTGAGAACAGTCTTATCTTTTTTAAAACCATATAAGCTCCCTGCTATTCTCGCCTATATGCTGATGCTAATTGAATTAGCGGTTGAGCTCTTACTTCCTTTCTTCCTGGGGAAAATGATTAACAATGGTGTGGTAAATCAAGATATTGGAAATATTGTGATGTGGGGCGGTATTATGATTGGTCTCGCATTCACTGCATTTATCGCTGGAATTATTAATTCATTTTATGCGTCCCATGTTAGCTGGGGATTTGCCCATGATATCCGAGAGAGATTATTTGCAAAGATTCAGGAATTTTCCTTTGCAAATTTGCATAAATACCCTACATCTGGTTTAATGACACGCTTTACCAATGATGTTAGGCAAATTCAGAATACTATATTTATGATATTGCGAATTATGTCCAAAGCACCTCTAATTGTTATTGGTGGTGTCACGATGGCATTTATTGTCAACGCAAAGCTTGCACTGATCTTTCTAGTGACTGTTCCAATATTAATTGGTTTTATTTTATGGGTATTAAAAATAGCCAGTCGCCTGTTTAATAATGTACAGAAAAGTATAGATAACGTCAATCGAGTCATGCAAGAAAATCTAGCAGGTATGCGATTAATTAAGGCTTTCTTCCGAAGAAACCATGAAAAAACTCGCTTTACAGAAGCAAATAAAGAGCTTGCGAGCCGCACTCGTTTCACTTTTCGTTTTGTGGAATCATCTATGCCAGTGCTACTATTCGTTATGAACTTAAGCCTTATTTTTATTATTTGGTTTGGAAACACTCAAGCCATAGCTGGGGAAACCAATGTAGGTGACGTAGTAGCAATCGTAAACTACGCCATGCGAGTAGCGATGTCTATCTCGATGTTCACCTTTATCATTATGGGTTTATCTAGGATGAAGGCCTCCGCAGATCGCATCAGTGAAGTCCTTCACCTAAAGGTAGACCTAAAAGATACCAATGAATCGGATACCACCTTAAAGGTGAGTCATGGTTCTATCACGTTTCGGGACGTTTCCTTTTCTTACCCAGACAGTGACAAACAGGTGATTGATCACGTTAGCTTTACTGTGGAAGCCGGAGAGCGCCTCGCAGTGATTGGTTCAACAGGTGCAGGAAAAACATCATTATTCCAATTGATTCCTAGGTTATATGACGCCAAAACGGGACAGATAAAAATTGATCATAAAGAAATACAAGCTTATTCATTAGATCATTTACGTGGTAGCATTGGATATGTTCCACAAAGTCCACTGCTATTTACTGGTTCAATTACGGACAATATTGCTTGGGGAAAAAACGACGCAACAACTGAAGAGATTACGCAAGCCGCCAAGGATGCGCAAATACACGATACCATTATGGAATTAGATCAGCAATATGCTACTCGAGTTGGACAAAAAGGAGTAAATCTATCTGGAGGGCAAAAACAGCGCATATCTATTGCTCGTGCACTCATTCGTAAGCCAAAGATCTTGATGTTAGATGATAGTACAAGTGCCCTTGATTTAACAACAGAATCACATTTACTTACTGCAATCGATAGTTATGACTGTACGACATTAATTATAACGCAAAAAATCTCTACAGCGATGCGTGCAGATCGTATTTTATTACTGGATGAAGGCAAAATGCTAGCCATTGGTTCCCATGAGAAATTACTGGAAACGTCTGAACTGTATCAACGCCTAGTAGAGTCGCAATTTGGAAAGGAGTACGCAAATGCGAAATAATCAATTAAAGCAGCCTTTTCAATATGAAAAAATCCCAATAGATACAATTCAAGTAACGAGTAATAAAAAAGCAAAAGACACGGCTGGTACAATAAAACGAATCTGGGCTTATCTTGCAAGAGAAAAAGTGAAGCTTACGTTAATTATTCTGATGGTTATTGCAAGTTCTAGCCTCAGTCTACTCGGTCCTTATATGATTGGTATGGCGGTCGATGATTTTATTGTTACGAAGGAAAGTGCTGGATTAGCCGCTTTGTTAATTTGGCTTGTTTTTATCTACTTATTTCATTCGCTAGCCATCTTCTTACAAAATTTTTGGATGATTGGCGTAGCCCAAAACACTGTTTACGCATTACGATCCGATTTGTTTCATCAATTCCATCATCTACCAATCGCCTATTTTGATAAAAGGCAGCATGGTGAATTAATGAGTAGAATTACCAATGATATTGACAATGTAAATAATACGTTAAATCAATCAGTTATCCAAATATTTTCCAGTGTCCTTACGCTAATTGGAACAATTGGCGTCATGCTATATCTCAGTCCGATATTGACAGTTGTTACAATGACAATCGTACCGGTAATGTTTATTGGCATGCGCTGGATCACAAAGCGAACTGGCCCATTATATAAACTGCAACAAAAAAACCTTGGTGAAGTAAATGGCTATGTCGAAGAGATTGTTTCTGGACAGCATATTGTCAAAACCTTTTCTCAGGAGAAACGAGTTATGCAAGAGTTTGAGACACGTAATAAGGATTTAAATAAAGCAGGATTTTGGGCACTAACGTTTTCTGGATTCATTCCGAAGGTCATGAACATGCTTAACTTCCTTAGCTTTGGGCTAATTGCTTTAATAGGTGGTATTTTAGCGATACAAGGACAAATCACTGTTGGTATCATTGTCATTTTCACAGAATATGCTCGGCAGTTCACTCGCCCGTTAAATGAATTATCTAATCAATTTAATATTCTTTTATCTGCTGTAGCTGGTGCTGAGCGAGTATTTGGAGTATTGGATGAGAAGCAGGAAGAAGCAGATGAAATTACTGCCAGAAGCATTGATCGTACGAATGGTAATATTGTCTTTGATCACGTTTCATTTGGATACGAAGAAAGCATCATTTTAAATAACATCAATTTGGAAGCAGCGTCTGGTGAGACAGTTGCGCTTGTCGGGCATACAGGTGCTGGAAAAACAACCATCATTAACCTTATATCACGCTTTTATAACTATGACAAAGGAGAAATTCGTCTAGACGGTATCCCGCTTAAGAACATAAAACGATCCAGTCTAAGAAAACATATGGCTTTTGTATTGCAAGATTCCTTTCTATTTCATACAACGATACGAGAAAACATCCGCTATGGTCGACTAGAAGCAACGGATGCAGAAGTGACTCAAGCTGCTAAGGATGCAAACGCATATGATTTTATCAAAAAATTACCTAATGGCTATGATACTGTGCTTGATCAAGAAGGTAGCGGCATTAGCCAAGGACAAAAGCAGCTACTCACTATTGCTCGTGCACTACTAGCTGAGCCTTCGATTTTAATTCTTGATGAGGCAACTAGTAATATTGATACAATTACCGAACTGAAAATTCAAGATGCACTAAAACGCCTGATGAATGGTCGAACAAGCTTCGTTATAGCACATCGTTTGAACACAATACAAGAAGCGGATAAAATCATTATGTTAGAGCATGGGCAGATCATTGAACAAGGAAGTCATGAAGAACTTCTTGCCCAAAAAGGGAAATATCATCAACTATTTACTGGCCAACTATTGGAGAATGCCAACTAACTTTGTTTTACTAATTAAGACAACGGGAATATTGATACAATATAAGGGGTGGAATCATGGGAAGAAAAGGAACAATGATGGAGAAACAAATAAATAGTAAGTACTTAAACGAAATAATGACATTAAAGATATATCAGCCAGAATCATTTTCTCCACTTTACAAATACCATATTTGCATCATGCAAGATGGAAATGACTATTACCAAATGGGTAGAATAGCGACGTTAAGCGATAGACTACATGATAGTGAGGATATGACGAACACCATTTTTGTGGGAATCCATTATCAAAATAAATATGATCGTCGGGAGAAATACCATCCAAGCGGTGAACAAAATGAATCTTACACAAAATTTTTAGTAAATGAAATTGTCCCATTCTTGGATGACCTCCTCCCTACTTATCATATGGGTCAGTCTAGGACCTTGATGGGAGACTCTTTGGCTGGGACACTGGCATTTATGACCGCACTTCGTTATCCGCATACGTTTGGAAATGTCATTATGCAATCCCCCTACGTGGATGAAACTGTATTACAGGCTGCGGCACAAGCTAAGCAACTTGATGCTATTGATATTTATCATACGATTGGTACCGAAGAAACAGCTGTTGATACGACAGATGGGCAACGAATGGATTTTGTCACACCGAACCGCGAACTACACAAAACCCTTCACAATATGGGAACAAGCTATACGTATCATGAGTTGGAAGCTGGTGAACATACATGGAAATACTGGCAAAAGGATATGAAACGTGCACTAGTTACTATGTTCGACTAGGAAAATTGGAAGCAATTTTTCAGATAGTGCAAAAAAATCTCTTATTTTGCCAAATTTTTTGTTATAATAAAGGGTAACTAAAAAATCCAGTATATCTAACAAACGAGTATTTACTAGTAGATAAGACGTTTGATTAAAATAGGAGGTTTTATAATGAAATATGGTATCGCTATTTTCCCAACGAAGGCCGTACAGGATGAAGCAAATTCTTATAGAAAGCGTTATGACCCGCACTATGCGTTAATTCCTCCACATATTACATTAAAAGAAGCATTTCAAGTAGATGATGATGATCAATTAGAGGAATTGGTTACTGAATTAAAACGTATCGCAAATGAAACAAAACCATTCAAGATAAACATTAATAAAGTGAGCACCTTTGCTCCTGTAACAAACACGATATACCTAAAAGTTGAACCGATTAAAGAGCTTATTGAATTATACGAGAAGATGCAGTCAGGGAAATTCCCAAAAAATCAAGAATATGCATTCGTACCACATATTACGATTGCGCAAAAACTTTCGCATGACGAATATTCTGATGTGTTTGGTAGTCTACAAATGAAAAATATCCAAATTGAAGATGAGGTTGATCGCTTCCAGCTTATGTATCAATTAGATAACGGTTCATGGACGGTTCATGACTCCTTTGTTTTCGGAAAGGAACCAGTTTGAACATAAAAGTAGTTACCTCACAAGAGGAAATAGAACAAGCCTTTTATGTGCGGACAGTTGTTTTTGTTGATGAGCAAAACGTACCTCCAGAAGAAGAATTAGATGCACATGATGAATCATCCACTCATTTCGTCGTATACGATGATGATAAGCCAATTGCGGCTAGCCGCCTTCGCTTCGTAGACAGTTATGGAAAACTAGAACGCATCTGCGTACTAAAAACGTATCGTGGAAAAGCGATTGGAAAACAACTTATTCAAGCAATGGAAGCTGTCATTCTAGAAAAAGGCTATCATAAAGCAAAGCTTAATGGTCAAACACATGCAGAAAAATTCTATCAACGATTAGGCTATAAAACCATATCTGGTGAGTTTATGGATGCTGGCATCCCTCATGTAACGATGGTGAAAGAGCTCTAACAAAAATCAAGGACAAGACAAAAAAATGAAGAAAACGAATTTCCGAACTATTATCGATTATCATATCACGATAGTAGTTCGGTTTTTTATCGTCCAGGTTGAAATAATCAATATTATGGATACACTTGCCCTTTCATCCTAGCTAGTGACTCTTTTGAAAAAAGGCATGCTTCTGAGAATCCACTCTGCCAAGTTAACTAAAGGCGTGTCCGCGGAAAGTGTCTATATTTTAGGTTGTGGTGAAAGTTAAACATTATTATTTGCATTAATACACCCAGCTAAATTCCCCAATCCAAAAGTACTTTATAATAAATTATTTCTCTTTTTTGTATGGTTTCTTTACAATTCAGTAACGTCCCATTTTATCATGAATGATTTTCCCATTACAGGTTATGCTAATGGATGATATTGTTTGAAGGGGGCAGGATGAATGGATTCTTATCTGCAGATGTTAGGTGATACAATATTTGGGTTTTTATCCTTATTTGTGTTAACGAAAATTCTTGGCAAGACTCAAATTACACAGTTAACTCCCTTTGACTTTATTTCTGCCCTAATTCTTGGTGAATTAGTAGGAAATGCGTTATTTGATAAAGAAGCAGGCATTCCTGAAATTGCCTTTGTTATTACACTTTGGGGCTCGTTAATCTATGTAACAGAAGTGATCACACAGAAATTCAAACGTACGCGTCAGTTATTAGAAGGTGGACCAGATTTTGTTATTTACAGAGGAAAATTAATTCGAGATGTGATGAAAAAAAACAGCTTGGACGTAAATCAACTACAAAGTCTACTTCGTACAAAAGATGTTTTTTCCTTACGAGAGGTGGAATTCGCATTTATGGAAACAAACGGCACCATATCGGTTATCCGTAAGCCTCCGTATCAAATGCCGAATAAGCAAGACCTGCATGTTTCCCCCCAAGAAATAAACTTGGCAACTACGTTAATTAATGACGGAGAAATTATTTATGACAACCTAAAAGAAAAAAATTTAACAGAAGATTGGCTGTATGAACAACTAAAAGAACAGGACTATGAAAAAGTCAGTGATGTATTTTATGCAGAATATATGAAGGGGCAAGAATTATTTATCCTTCCTTTCGTCAATAGAGAACACCATAAATTCGATGCTTAGCAGATAGTGAAAATGCTGAGCATCTATTTATGTTAAATAACCTTATCAACAGACTTTCCCTTTGCTGTGAGCTTAATAAAGGGTTCTGGATATACAATCGGCTTTATGCTATATCGGTCATAGCCTTGTCGATAAAACCGTTCATACTTTTTGGTTAATGCTTGATGTTTGTTATCAAGTAGTGCTTTAAATGGCTCTTCTATATAAAACATTCGTTGCTGCTTTGTCTCGACTCTCTGGTGATAATGTTGATATTGATAATGCTGAACTGGCAAAATATATCCCATTACCATCTCTCCCTTTTACTTAGTATATCATTTACCCACCCAACCGCACAAAACATTCAGATAATTAAAGAATTAATTTCGATGTTAACATTGATCTTAACCTATCCTTTAACGATACCCGTTTGGCGATAACAATATTCCTGTTTATCAATTATTCTTCCATTTTTTTCTCTAATTCTTTTATTATATCTTCTACATTGGAAATCATCTTCAAAAATTCATTGTTCCATTTTTCCATATCCTGTTCTATATTCTTAGCCTTTTTCTCTGGGAACTGTAACCACTTCTCGTTTTTTCCTAGATGCTTTTCTATATCATGAAAATGCTTCATCCATTTAGGCTCTGGTATCCTCATTATTATCCTCCACTAAGCATGATCTGACTTTAGAATAAAAAAAGCAGCTATTTATTCAGCTGCTTTATCTGAAATTAAAACCAAGAGAAATTTCTTCTATTTCCCCGATCATCATCTTTACGCTCTCTTCTATCATCTTCATCACGATCATCATGTCGCTCTTCTCTTCTGTCATGTTCATATTCCTCAGAGCTTTCACTTTCTGCTGATTCCTCTATCTCACGATGTCCACGACCGAAGAATGGATCCCTTCGATGGCGAGATGGACGTGATGGTCTTTGTGGTCGTGATGGTTCTATATGGACATTATCTGCCTTGATCACAAGATCTTTCACATGAATGACTTGTTTTCTTTCAGACATTTGCTTTCCTCCCTCTATACGTATGGTCGTTATTAGTCTATGTTAACAACACTGTCAGGTATAGTCATTCGCCCGGAATTTACCCAGAAAATATATAAATGTCCTCATTACGATGAAATGGCAAATAACCCTAAATCGAAATCAATAATTAGTGTGAGTGCCCACACAATCCTAATAATCAGACATATTCTATTAAAGACAAATGAGTCAATTATAATCGAAAGGAGAAATAATTCATGGGTTGTGGAAAAGATTTTGATACAGGCAACTGTGTATGTGATATTTTAAAGGAAATCGTAGAGGCACAAAATGATGTCATTGAGAATTGCTGTGACACAAGCTGCGAACAGTCCATTAACGATCTCTTGGGAGATACAGATAACGGCAATGGTCTAGATACAGTACCTGTCATTTTATATTGTAAAGGTACTTGTAAACCATTTAAAGGATTCGGAGCTCATCCAAGCGATATTGGTGATATAGTTGGAAGTTTCTTCTTCCGCGTTAAGAAGGTAACCGATGATTGCTGTGCAGTAATAGAACTACTAAGAGACCCACGTGATGATGATCGTGATCCAAAAGATCCAGTAGATCAAGATACAAAGCCATTATGTACAACAGGCATCTGTATGACGGTTGACTTAAGCTGCTTCTGTCATGTAACTTGCCTACCAGCAATTAATGCAATACACTAAAGAATGAATCAAAAAACTGGGGAGTTTCCCCAGTTTTTTGATGTTTTGTTAAAATCCTAATAGCTTTATGTGCTTAATATCATCTAAAGAGATTTTTGTACTTGATGACCGATTACCTACACGAACATATACATCATTTCCTTCTGAACCTGTTATTACACCTCGATAATTTCTACCTTCCGTCCTAATTTCACACTTTAGTTTCGGTGCATAGCTAGGAGAATTCACAAAATAATTAACCTTCTCTTCGATAGACATATCCTTAAACCTTTGTTTATCACCATTATTATTCAAGGATTGTTCTGTCATGTCCTCCTCCGTCATTTCCATTTTGTCTTCAACTTCGGAATCTGTGTCATTCATGTATAAGTCGCTCTCATTTTGAGATTCATTATCTTGTTCGGCAAATGCTCGGTGTCTTATCGACTTCTTTACAGTTTCCTGATGATCTGGTTTACTTTCTTTTTTCTCTTTTGGAGTAACATACATATGCTGCATGGGTACTTTTTTATCTACTTCCTTAGGCTGATGAATAAAGAGCAAAGGGTTTTTTGCATACTTCTTTCCCATTCCTCACCTCTCCTTTTATATCATTCCTCAACCCATTATATGAACCCATATCTAGAAATGTGTTGTTTAAATTTTCGTATAAGCTAATCTTAGCTTCAGGATTGTGTACCAAATGTAACCACATACTTATAGCTAAACACTGCTGTTGTCCAACTTAAAAAACACTTTTTTCACCTAGATACCTAACCACAGATGAAAAAAGTGTTTTCTATTCTGGAAAGCAATCTCTTTCTGCTTTTTCCATATGGCAGGAAAGCTGAAATCGATGTGCAAGCCAGCTCATGCAAGTATAACTGTTATAAATTCGTTCTTAACTACCTATTACATTTTTAACTGAAAGTGATGTCATGTTAAGAACCCCATAAATACAGTTGCCATTCCAAAATAAATGAGGATTGATATAATGTCATTGATAGTTGTAATAAATGGTCCTGAGGCTACTGCTGGATCAATATGCATACGTTCCATTAAGATTGGTACGAGTGCACCTGCAAGTGTAGCTACTAATAAAGTTGCTGCAATAGATATACCTACAAGTAATCCGAGATAAATACTGTCCTTCCATAAATAGATAACCAGCGTTATAACGAGACCACATACAATACCATTTATTAATCCTGTACAAGCCTCTCGCATAACGAGCTTCGCTTTTCCTTGCTTGCCATAATCACCATTTGCCAAGCCTCGGACAGCAACAGCCAGTGCCTGTGTCCCAGTATTTCCAGCCATACCTGCAATTAATGGAATAAATATCGCAAGCACTGCAACTTGATTTAATGTTTCTTCAAAACGACCAATTAAGCTAGCTGTAAACATACCTAAAAATAACAAGATAATAAGCCATGGTAATCGCTTCCGTGCTGAAACAAATGCATTATCATGGGGTTTATCCATGTCAGATACCCCTGCAAGCTTAGAATAATCCTCACTTGCTTCTTCTTCCATTACATCTAAAATATCATCGACGGTTATTATACCGAGTAAATGATCTTGAAAATCAACGACTGGTAATGCAAGAAAGTCATAATCTCGAATCATCTGTGCCACTTCTTCCTGATCTTTCCCTACAGATACTGCTACGATTTTTTCACTCATAATATCTTCTATCAATGTATTTTCATTCGCTACGATTAAGTCACGTAAAGACAGAACACCTACAAGGCGCTTATCCTTATCCAATACATATAAATAGTAGATCGTTTCCGCTTCAGGAGCATCCTCCTTTAACTGCTGCATTGTTTGCTGAGCAGTATACGTTTTGTACGTTGCTACAAACTCTGTAGTCATGATACTACCAGCAGTTTTTTCTTCATAATGTAGCAATTGTTTTATTTCTTCAGCGGCTTCTTTATCCATAATAGTTAAAAAGCTAGCAACCTGATCTTTTTCTAACTCATTCAGAATATCCACTGCATTATCAGCAGACATTTCTGCTAGCACCATGGATGCAAAGCGGGGATCCATTTCGGCCATTAAAACCTGTGTATCCTCTTCGTCCATACTCTCCATAATGTCACCAATTTCCTCTGGAGATAAATACGTATATATTTGCAGACGAATCGCCTTTTCCTGTTCCATAAAAAACATAGCCTGATCATAGGGATGCATGTCTAAAAACTCGCTACGAAATCCTTCTAAATTATCATCATCCAGTGCCTGTTGTAGTTTCTCCCAATGCTGTTCATACTGTACTTCGTATTCTTTATCAAATCGATTATTGGATTCCATACGATCACATCCTTTTTATTTCCTACACTTCATTTTACCCTGTCTGTTTACAATCAAACAAAAATCACATGAAGTCATGGTCCCTTATCATCATTTCTAACAATATTGAAGCAAGCTTCTGTTTGTAAATGAAATTCCGTATATATAATATGATACAATTCAAACTAAGGTAATGCGATTATTCCCGCAACATATCATATCCAAAATAACCGAACAAATCAAGGAGATTTTACAATGAAAATAGATGTAATTGGTGATGTGCATGGCTGCCTACATGAACTGGAGCATCTTTTTATCGAGCTAGGCTATTTCAAAACAAATGAAATTTATCTTCATCCACATCAACGAACTCCCATTTTTGTTGGAGATATTACCGATCGCGGTCCTAGGTCAATCGCTGTCATTCAACTCGTCTATAAGATGGCTATCGTTCATAAGAAAGCCTTATATGTACCTGGTAATCATTGTAATAAACTATACCGTTACTTTCTAGGTAATCAAGTTCAGCAACGACATGGCTTAGAAACAACTGTTGCTGAATATAAATCACTTACCAAGAAGCAACAAGAGGTTGTTCGTAAGCAATTTATGACGTTATACGAACAGGCTCCTCTCTACTTACAGCTACCAGAAGCAAACGCAATTATTGCTCATGCAGGAATTAAGGAATCCCTCATCGGAAGAACAGATAAAAAGGTAAAAACATTTGTATTATATGGTGATATCACGGGTGAAGTGCACGAAGATGGACGACCGATTCGAAAAGATTGGGCACAGTACTACGATGGTGATGAATGGATTGTATATGGACATACACCTGTTATAGAACCCAGATTAATGAAGAAAACGATTAATATCGATACTGGATGCGTATTTGGAAATAAGCTAACAGCCTTTCGACTTCCTGAGGAAAAAACGATAGCCGTTCCATCGGAACAGCCATTTGTAAAGGAAAAGTTCAGCTATTTTTCATAACAGCAGCCATGTCCACGGGAAGTTCAGAATAAAATTCCAACCATTCTTTTGTTACTGGATGCTTAAAAGAAAGCTCATTACAATGTAATGCTTGCCGGGAAATGGTGGTTGTAGCGCCTCCGTATAACGTATCTCCGAGAAGTGGATGACCATTTCCAGAGAAGTGTACACGAATTTGATGGGTACGTCCTGTTTCTAATTGAACAGAGACTAATGAATAGTGCGAAAACTCTTTCTCTACTATATAATGTGTTATTGCCGACTTTCCTTTCGTATTAATTTCTCGTTCAATAATTGATCCATCTTTTCTAGCGATCGGAGCACGAAAGGTACCATGCTTATTCTTTAGCTTCCCCTCCACCATTGCTCGATATTTCCGCGTTACTTCACCATGTTGTTGTGAATCAGCTAAAATCGAATGACTATATCGGTGCTTTGCTACGAGCATCAAACCAGATGTATCTCGGTCTAAACGTGTTACGATATGAACGGTAAAAGGTACATTCTGCTTCGCATAATGAGCTAATAAGCCATTTGCTACTGTCCCATTTGGATGATGAATGGAAGGGATAACTGCCATACCTGGTGTCTTGTTAATAACTACAATATCTTCATCCTCGTATACAATCGAGAGTTCAATCGCTTCTGGCTGCATAAGGCTACCTTTTTTTTCTTGGGGAAAGTGGACTGTCAGCCTGTCCCCCTCTTGTAATCGATAACGGACCGTTTGAGTAGTACCATTAACAAGTATACTTCCACCATCAAATTTAATGGATTTTACAATTCGTCTTGAAAATCCTTGTATGTCACGTAAGTAATCTCGAATGAGCATATCCTGATGTACGTTCTTTATTTTCCATTCCATGACTTCGCTTCTCTTTCTAATTAATGATTATCATCAGCTACGAAGGAATCCCTGACTCTATTCCAAAATGGAAATTGGCGGAACCTCGCAAATCTAATTCGTTCTTCTGCCACTCGGCACTGGATCGATTTTACATTCGTATAATTCGTTGTAAAATGATCGATAGCAATTAAAAAACTTCGATCTACTATCGGCTTTAGTAAACATGTGTGGTGTTTGGGTAGAATAAGTGGTGATCCAATAGTTCGGAATACACGATTATTGATGGATGCCATCTCCGTTAACTGGATTGCATCAAGCGAAGGATGAATTATCCCCCCCCCAGTGCTTTATTATATGCCGTACTGCCTGACGGAGTAGAGACACATAAGCCATCACCACGGAAGGTTTCAAAATGCTCCCCTTTAATTTCTACATCAAATACAACAGAGCCATCGGCAGTTTTTATCGTTGCTTCGTTTAATGCTAAAAACCGATCTTCACTCCCACCGGTCTTAGCACGAATGATCACTTCAAGGAGAGGATATTCAACAACCTGAAACGGCGTTTTAGCTATTTCAATAATTAATTTTTCCACTTCATCAGGTACCCAGTCTGCATAGAAGCCTAAATGTCCGGTATGAACACCGATAAAAGCAGTTGAACCTAAACGATGAACGTACGTATGGAAAGCTTCTAAAAAGGTCCCATCTCCACCTACTGAAATAACAAGGTCTGGCTCATTTGCATTATATTCTAATTCGAAATCTGTTAAATACTGTGTCATTGTACCTTTAATTTGTTCGGAGCGCGCATCTCCTTTTGACACAATTGCGAATTTCATTTCAACATCCCTCTTCCTTGATGTATGTAGTTTAAATTCATATGTAAATTTTACTATTCTAGTTTGACTTGAACAAGGAGTGTGTTTACTTACTTTCGATGAAACATTCGCTGTGCTTCTTGAACTTCATGCTTGATCATAGACATTTCCTCATCCAGTTTAAAAGCTGCCTCTGCCGCCTTTTGTAATCTCTCCTTAATTTCTGAAGGTATACTTCCCTTATATTTATAATTCAAAGAATGTTCATTTGTAGCCCAAAAGTTCATGGCCAATGTTCGAATTTGGATTTCTGCGAGTAACTTTTTCATTCCATCAATTGTTTCCACAGGGTATTCAATAATTAGATGATACGATCGATAACCACTCTCTTTTTTTGCAGATATGTAGTCCTTCTCTTCAATAATCGTTAAGTCTTTTCTTGCTCGAATCATTTCTACAACGGTATAGATATCATCTACAAATTGACAAACCACTCGTACACCAGCGATATCTTGAATTTCTCTTTCTATATGCTCTAATGGGATTTTTCTATTTTCCGCTTTTTCTAGGATGCTAGGGATTGGTTTTACCCTGCCAGTTATAAATTCAATTGGTGAATGTCTGGAATCATATTCAAATTGTTTACGAATCCCTTTTAATTTAACCTTTAATTCTTCAACAACCTGCGTATATGGAGCAAGTATTGTTTTCCAATTCACATGCAACACCACCTAATTGTTTATCACAAATATTAAGCCTCTATTATTGTATCACAGAATTGGTCAATGACTAATCTTTGCAAAATTGTAGCAAATTGGCGATAATCAATAATAGCTTATTTTTTCACGTGGAGGGTAACTATGGCACAAGAAATAGAGATTGAATTTAAAAATTTATTAACCCAACAAGAGTACCACCGCTTATTAAGTCAAATACCATTTCCTGCTTATAGTGACACACAGACCAACTACTATTTTGAAACAAAGGATCTTGCATTGCAACAGTTAGGATGTGCTCTACGCATTCGAGAAAAAAATGGTTTCTATCGTTTAACGCTTAAAGAACCACACGCGCAAGGGTTACTAGAAACACATGACTTTATAACAAAAGAAGAGGCAGAAGCATGTTTTAGAGGAAAGATGGTAGAAAAACCTGAAACATCTGCACAATTACATGAATTAGGAATTTCACTATCATCTCTTAGTTATTTTGGCAGTTTGAAAACAGAACGAAGAGAAGTACAGAAAGAGGACATTTTGCTAGTACTTGATTATAGCACGTATAATGGAACATCGGATTATGAGCTAGAACTAGAGGCAACATCTACTAAAAATGGACTAGCGAAATTTAATGAACTGCTGACTTCCTATCGAATTCCCAAAAGAGATACACCAAATAAAATCAAGCGTTTTTTCTCAACATTAAATACTATGTAGAATAGTGATTCATTCTAGACTAAAAAGAGTTATTTGCCATGTCCTTGAATAGAATAGAATACAAACAAAAAGCTCGTTTTTAGTTTTCTGCTATTATTAACCAATTATGGGTCCATTCACCTAGCCATTCTAATCAGATTATTTGCCCACTTCCCATTCCGTTGCTACAATAAATAGAAACAAATAAGGGGAAAATGAGAATGAAACAACCTGGAACCATTTTTGAAGCAATAGGTGGCTTTGCTTCTGTTGATCGGCTTGTGCAAGCTTTTTATGCACGTGTTGGAAAGCATCCAGATTTAATTCCAATCTTTCCAGAAGATTTAACAGAAACAATCCATAAACAAAAACTTTTCCTTACCCAATTTTTGGGTGGACCATCATTGTATGCTGAAGAGCGTGGTCACCCAATGTTACGTAGAAGACATCTACCTTTTGAGATTACGCCTACCCGCAGAGATGCTTGGCTTGATTGTATGGCACATGCACTAGAAGAAGCAGAAATAGCTGAACCCTATCGCACAGCTATATTTGAAAAATTAACCTTAACTGCAAACCACATGATGAACACGCCAGAATAGGAGAAAGGAGAATCGATGTGAGTTGGGATCATTCTGGAGTTACATCCTCCTATCAATCAAACACATCGGAGCAATATAGCTTTTTTGATTTTGTTCAGAAGCCAATTGAAATCTATGTTTTTGTTGATCCACTTTGTCCTGAGTGCTGGGCTTTAGAGCCATTTTTAAAAAAGCTGTCTATGGAATACGGCCGTTTTTTCACTATACGTCCAATTATTAGTGGACACCTAAATACATTGAATAAAGACCAATTTGACCGTCCTAGAAAAATAAAAGATATATGGGAAAAAACAGCGAAACGGACTGGTATGTGTTGTGATGGGGACCTATGGACTGAAAATCCGATCCCTTATCCGTGGATTGCATCCTTAGCCATCAAAGCTGCTGAATTACAAGGGAAAAAAGCAGGTCGTATTTTTCTTCGTAAAATTCAAGAGAGTGCATTTTTATATAAACAAGATATATCAGACGAAGAAGTGCTTTATGCATGTGCAAAAGCAGCAAATTTGGATACAGATGAATTCAGAAACGATTTGTACTCATCATCAGCTAAGAAGGCTTTTCAATGTGATTTAAAGTTAACGCAAGAAATGGAAGTTGATTTTATTCCAACGATTGTTTTCTTTAATCAAGTTACAGAGGAACAAGGGATTAAAATATCAGGTCTCTACCCTTATGAAATTTATGTTCGAATTCTTAGAGAGATTTTGCAGAAAGAGCCAATCCCTTCGGAAAAGCCGCCATTGGAAAGTTTTCTTTCCTTCTATAAAACAGTTGGAACAAAAGAGATTGCCGTGGTCTATGATTGGTCCATGGCCAAAGCGGAAAGAGAAATGAAGAAGTTACAGCTTAAGCAGAGAGTAGTTCGAGTCCCTGTGAAATATGGTGATTTTTGGAAATATGATGATTAATCAACAATCTTTTATAAGACTTTTTTAACCTAATGTCATTATTCATTATTATTTATATATAAAAAAAGGCTATACGGGGCAGCGTATAGCCTTTTTTCTCTTTGTAATAACAAAGGGGGATGGGAGAAAGTTTCATGATCAAACAAAGGGGTTTTGTTTGTATTTAACTTACAATATAAATATACCAAGTAACTTTACACCTTTCAAGTAGTATGTTCATGATTTCACAAAAATGTCACTTCTAAATGATCTCCTCACTACATACGATTTACAAGCGTAAAAAAATTACATAGAGGTGATAGGATGAAACAATTTATTCAGCCACTTCTCTTTTTATTATTAACAGCTGTCGCTTTCTTTTTAAATATTCTCGGTCTAATGCAAGTTATCCCGCTATATATTACTTTACCAATCTTATTCCTAGCAATTTATTTAACCATATATTCCTTCGCAAATAGACGCGTATATAGGGGAATGCGATAACCTTTATCTAACACACTTGTTAGTGAATCCGTACATTCAAGAAAAAATCCGTTATCTGACATTAGAAAAAATGCTTATGTTCGACTATGAGCAAAGTCCCCCTCCTTTCATCAACGTCTCCATAGGAAAGCAAAAGCATGAGCCTAGAACCCTAGCAACAGCTAAAGCTCCTACGTGAACGTTTTTACTTTACAAGAAGAAGGTGCCTGCAATTTTCATTATTTAAGAAAAACTGAGCAAAATTCGCTCAGTCCTTATCACTAAATGCTCAGATTTACGCTTTCTCTAGTAGCTATTATGGAATAATAGCTACTGCTTGCTTGACCACCACTCCGGCTGCCCACTTCCCTTTCCGTGGGGTTTGTCCTTCAGCTAACTTTTTTAGCAAAACCCGCTCAAAAAAGTGGATCTTCAGGTCAAACATTTCCCACAGGAGTTGAAGTGGCCGCCCTTCGCTATTATCAGGCTCTACAACGCTAGCATGAAGTAACACAGCTGCTTTTATACTCACGGATAGCGATTTTCACTTTACCCATTGTAAAAAAAGTCAACCTATTACTTATAACAAGAATTGGTGCACCTTCTCATAGCGGAGACGAATTACGTAGACTCCTGCGGGATTAGCGCGAGCCGAAAATCCACTTTGCAACGTGTTCTTCTTTGCAAAGTTAGTTGAGGCCGTGCCCTCGGAAAGCGAAGTAATTAGTCGGAGCATTGCCAATATACATCAAACATTTCAAAATAACTACTTCGCTTAACGCAGTCATTGCACTGATTTTATACTTTCTTAACTTATGAACAAAACGCAAGCGTCCGATTAGAAACATAGCGACTGGAGCGAATCAACAGAGATAAAGGAATCACGGGGTGCTTACGAGCCAATGATGACTTAGCATAGGCGATTCGTGAAGTCGCTTCGTTTCTGGGCGCTGGAACTGGACGCGGCTCAACACACCCCTATTTATCCACACGGGCTAATTTTATCATTTCCTTGACAATAAAATAACTGCCGAGAAAAATTTCTCGGCAGTGTAGGGAGACTCTGTTAGTCAACCCACTATTTCATTAGCTTAGCAGCTGCTCCATTTCATTTAGTTTCTCCTCAAATACATCTAGAGCATCTAAAATAGGCTGTTTATCGTTCATATCTACTCCTGCTTGCTTCAATACTTCAATTGGATAATCACTACTACCTGCTTTCAAGAAATTGATATAGCGTTTTACTGCATCTCCCTTACCATCTAGGATCTGACTTGCTAATGCGGTAGCTGCAGAGTATCCTGTAGCATATTGGTATACATAGTAGTTGTAATAAAAATGAGGAATTCGTGCCCATTCCATCCCGATTTCTTTATCGGAAATTACCCCATCGCCAAAGTATTTTTTATTTAGATTGTAGTATACCTCTGTTAATTTTTCTGCAGTTAGCGCTTCACCTTCTTGCTGTTTCACGTGAATAATATGCTCAAATTCCGCGAACATTGTTTGACGGAAGACAGTACCTCTAAATCCTTCTAGGAAATGGTTAAGCAAATATAGCTTTTGCTTCTCATCCTCTAAGTTATTCAATAGATAGTCATTTAACAATGCCTCGTTACAGGTAGATGCTACTTCTGCTACAAAAATAGAATAATTTCCATAACGGAAAGGCTGATTTTTTCTTGTATAATAACTATGCACGGAATGTCCAAGCTCATGAGCTAATGTGAACATATCATTAACATTGTTTTGCCAATTTAACAGTATATATGGGTTAGTACCGTATGCACCAGAAGAATATGCGCCACTACGTTTTCCTTTATTCTCTTCTACATCAATCCATCGATTCTCATAACCTTCTTTTATGATACTTAGATAGTCATCACCTAATGGAGAAAGCCCCTCTAAGACGTATTGCTTGGCTCTTTCAAAAGGAATCTCCATATCTACATCCTGAACAAGTGGCGTATAGAGATCATACATATGCAACTCATCCAGCTTTAACACTTTTTTACGTAATTCGGTATATCGATGAAGTAATGGGAGCTTTTCATCAACTGCTTCTATCAAATTATCATAGACCTTTTCCGGAATATGATTATCATCCAATGCTGCTTGTCTTGCAGAATTATAATTTCTAACCTTTGCAAAGAAGTTATCCTTCTTAATATTCCCGCTTAATGTAGAAGCGAACGTGTTTAGAAATTTCCCGTACGTATCATACATTGCTTCAAAGGCTGCTTTGCGGACAGAACGATCCTTGGACTCCAAAAAACGGATATATCGTCCATGTGTTAGATCTACTTCCTCTCCATTTTCATTTTTTATCGATGGAAATGTTAAATCTGCATTATTCAGCATACCGAATGTTTGCGAAGCAGCTGACATCGGTTCTGATGATTCAGCAAGTATTGCCTCTTCTCGCTCGCTTAAAATATGTGGCCGTTGACGGGTAATTTCATCCAACGTCTTTTTATAGGCCTTTAAACCTTGTTCTTCCTTTAAAAAACGATTTAGCTTCTCCTCATCGATTGCTAAAATTTCGGGAACTATAAAACTCATTGAACTAGAAGCTGAAGTCAATATACTCTCGGCCTGAGCATTTAACCGCTGATACATGCCATTTGTTGTATCTTGATCATATCGCATATGCGCATATGTATATAGCTTACCTAGTCGTTCTGATAGCTTATCCTGTAGCTGCAATAATTCTAGAAGTTTTGCAGGTGATTCTGCTAATTTTCCTTGGTATGCTTCAATTTGTGGAATGGCTTGCTGCAGACTTTTCCATTCCTGCTCCCACGCATCATTCGTTTCGAAGATATCTTCTAATTTCCACGTTGACTCTTCAGGTAATTCTTCTCGTTTAGGTAATTCCTTAGTTGATTTAGCCAATTCTATTCCTCCCTATTCGTCCTATAGTTATTCTTTCGTGATGTGTTTGCTAATTCCTTTTTAGCCAATAAACAAAACTCATTATCTTGTTTGTTAAGCATTTTAAAGTCTTCTTTTAAAATGCATACTTGCTATTTAGTATATCGTATTATTTATGAATCATGCTTTTATTTTGCTTCTGTAATTGATTAATGATTAGCTGATCTTCTTCTAGTGCTCGCTCTAAAGTTGAAGGAACGAAAACTGGTATGCGTTTTGTATAAATAAAGGGAGCATTCTGCTTTACAATTTTCAGTTGTTCAAGTAGAGACATATATTCTATAAGAGGATTTTTCGTCTTTAATAATAGTGGGGTTTGACTTATTGACCTAGTTTGCTTGTTCAATAAACGACCAATAAATCTAACATCCATTTTTGTACCAACTGATAGAGGAGCTATATGATCTAAGATAATTTTACTTTGCCAGAGCCATAGAGGCTTGTTCATACGAATCTGCGATGATATCGGTAAATAAATGAGGGACGGCAATGTTTCCACATGGTGTTGTTTTATATATAGCCATTTCAACCATAAAAATTCTTGCTTGGTTGTTCGAACTCGTGATTTGGTCCGAAAAAGCATCTTTTCCTTTAACCATAATGGATACAGTTCTTGTTTAGGGAAGGAAATTTCTTTAAATATATCCGTAAAAATGAGATGCTTGAGCTTTGTAATTACAAACTTACCTAATGCTTTAAAACTGGTAGTAAAATAAATGTTTTGGGCGGTAATAAAGTAACGTGTAATAGGACAGAAGAAAAAAACTTTCAAAGATTGGCTTGTGGGAAATTGATGTATAAAGGAGCTGGTAAATGGAGATAAACGAAATTTACTGGCTGTTTCACGCTTAAAATGCTTAGCACCAAGTATCCATATGGGAGTAATTCCTGCAGCCTGATAACCCTTATTTCTGGCCGTAATAATAGATATTGGAATTGTAGCACACTGATATTCCAAAGCTATCTTTTTCGTGTTAACCGTTAATAAAATATCAGGTCGCTGTTGAATTTCATTGAGGAATGGCTCCAATGTTACGTTTAGCTTTTGGGCTTTTAACCATTGATACAGTATTAATTTCCCGGACTCATGATACGCCCCTTCACCATCTTCACGAATTCGGCAGTGGCTTGATGAATAATGAGCGAAATGTGGGATTACCTCTGCACCTGCTTTCATGATTACTTGCTGCTTACATATTGGACAATAAAAGGTCTGTTTTCGCAATTGTTCAATTTCATGCCTTGTTTTAATAGAAAGTAGCACGATTTCTCCAGTTTGCGCTATTGCTTGCAGCATAAAAACACCTCCGTGAATAATAAGAATTCGACAGAAAGTGCTTAAATCCTTCTAATTATTCTTCTTTTTCTTTAAGCGAATGGTACTTAAAAATAAAGCGCTACCTAAAAAAATAAAAGAAAGAGACAGATACTGATCCCGCCACTCGAAAACTGCACCTAATCGTTGGATGAATAATAAAATTCCTGTAATCATGAATACAGCAGCAATGATGATATTTACTTTACCGTATAAGGGTAGATTCCTCATGCGCTCACCTCTCCTGTTATATTCTATCAAATTAAACAACGTTGTAGGAAGAAAATTAAATCCAAAATTAATCAATCGGACATTTACTGGCAGTCCACCCCACATTATCCATATCGGTTTCACTGATATGAACGAAAATATCAAGTCCCAGTTCATCATTCCGTAAAAGATACTATTTTTGGCAATACGAAGCTAGAGGCACCACTTTTTGTGCTTCCTCAGAAAAACTTTATACGGAGTGGCGGGTAAGTTAGCCTACTTAGGTTTAGCCAATTATTTTTCTTCTTGGAGTGGCGGGCTTACTGCCAGTTATATGTGGGACAAAAAAAGAACATAAAAAAAACTGAGCAAAATTCGCTCAGTCTTTATCACTAAATGCTCAGATCTACGCTTCCTATAGTAGCTATTATGGAATAATAGCTACTGCTTGTTTGACCACCACTCCGGCTGCCCACTTCCCTTTCCGTGGGGTTTGTCCTTCAGCTAACTTTTTTAGCAAAACCCGCTCAAAAAAGTGGATCTTCAGGTCAAACATTTCCCACAGGAGTTGAAGTGGCCGGCCTTCGCTATTATCAGGCTCTACAACGCTAGCATGAAGTAACACAGCTACTTTTATACTCACGGATAGCGATTTTCACTTTACCCATTGTAAAAAAAGTCAACCTATTACTTATGACAAGAATTGGTGCACCTTCTCATAGCGGAGACGAATTACGTAGACTCCTGCGGGATTAGCGCGAGCCGAAAATCCACTTTGCAACGTGTTCTTCTTTGCAAAGTTAGTTGAGGCCGTGCCCGCGGAAAGCGAAATAATTAGTCCGAGCATTGCCAATATACATCTAACATTTCAAAATAACTACTTGGCTTAACGCAGTCATTGCACTGATTTTATACTTTCTTAACTTATAAAAAAAGCACTCCTTTTCAAGGAGTGTCTATACTTGTACAGGGAAATGGGATCGAACTTTATTAAACGTATCTTCTTCAAAGATTTTCTTCCCGTATTCCTCAAGTACATGTATGGTAATATCTGAATCATCTGCAAACTCAAAAACTTTACTAATAATATCTTCTTGCTGTTTTTCATCAAGCTCTTCCTCAGAAAACTCCATATATAGATAATACTTATTGTTATAATGGTAAAGTGTTTCCATCGTACCTTCCTGTAGGTCATCAAGATAATGGCTTAGCTGTATTACATCTTCAAAGTCGACAAAATCAGCAATGATCCATAGCTTATCATCATCTTCTTCATCTAATGGTTCTTCATGCTTACCAAATTTATCTTCTAACATATTTTCGATTTTTTTATCGACTGGAAAATCAACTGTATTACCATCTTCTGTCTGAAGCTCAATATTGTCTCCATTTTTAGAAATTTGAGCTTTAGTTACAATAATTTCCAATCCTTTTTCCAAAGCCTGTACCTGTATCCATAACGGACCGTCAACATTAAAGTCCTCTTTATAATTGACTTCATCCATCATTTGCCAAAAAAGCTGTTCACTTCTTTCACGATTATACCAGATTTCTTCTCTCTCAAATCCGCGATCCTCAATATCAATATATGAAATGTAAAATTTCACTGTATTCTCGTTAATTCTTTCAATTTCCATTTTCATTTCTCCCCCTTCTTTTTTAGGTAGGTGGAAGAACAGCTTCACCAAATAACTTAATATTGTAGATTTACCCTAATGCCTTGATTTCTAATCTTTACGATCAGCTCATGCTTCCAACATGTGAGTGATGCCAAACTTCCTACAAACAAAATGTTTGTAAATGAAATAAAAGGTTTTCTATACTTATTGTATGATAGTAGCAAACATATTGGAAACATATATGCCTATATAATTAGTAACATATTTTAACCTATATTTAAAGTTTTGTCATCCTCGTTTTTGTGACGAAACCGTAACAATTAACCTGTCTACTTTGCAGGATTACAAGATAGCGATAAAAAAACGCAGATCGTAATTAATGATCTGCGTTTTTTAATATGTTAAATTGGTTAATTAACCATTCGTTGCGCCTCACGTAACTGAAAAGTACGAACCGTTCTTGGTAAGAAGCGGCGAATCTCATCTTCATTATATCCAACTTGCAGACGCTTTTCATCCAAAATAATCGGTCTACGTAAAAGACCCGGATTTTGTTGAATTAAATTAAAAAGATCCTTCATTGGTAATTGATCAATATTGACATCCAATTTTTGAAAAACCTTTGATCGAGTTGAAATGATCTCATCAGTGCCATCTTCCGTCATACGTAAAATTTCCTTTATTTCATCCAGTGTTAGTGGTTCGGAAAATATATTACGCTCCGTGAACGGGATATCATGTTCTTCCAACCATGCTTTTGCTTTTCTGCAAGATGTACAACTTGGTGAGGTATAAAGTGTAACCATTAAAACTTCACTCCTCATTCTAAAATGGGTTTAGTCATTCCATAAACATTTAACACTTATCAAATTAAAATAAGTTTAAATAACCCTATATGTAAATTATACTACAATTGTCAAGCGAAAGGTAGAGGATATTCAAGAAAAAATTGAGCTTTTTTTAGATGTTTACGAAATGTAATTTAATCATTCACTTGTAAGTTACCCTTAATCATTTTTAATTAAACATCTTATTTGAAAAAATTTCTTAAAAACCAATTGCAAATGCTCGTTTCGTAATTTTCTAAATAATTATATAAAATTACTTGATTTTAATTAGTATACCTATTATGATAATTTACATAACTTATAATGTAAGGTTTTCTTACACGAAAGGAGTGAGTGCATTGAAAAAAATTGAGGCAATTATCCGTCCAGAAAAGTTTCAATTACTTCGTAAAGCATTATCTGCAGCAGGTATTGGAGGCTTAACAGTTACAGAGGCTGCTGGAACAGGTAAGCAGAAAGGACAAAAGGGAGTATTCCGAGGTACAACCTTTCAACTACAACTACTAGCTAAAATTAAAGTGGAGACGGTTGTAGAAGAACAACGATTAGATGAAATACTTACTATTATTATCAAAAATTGTAGCACTGGTAATATTGGAGACGGAAAGATCTTTGTTTCGCCTGTTGAAGAAACGATCCGGATTAGAACAGGAGAAAGAGGGAAAGAAGCTGTTATGTAATTTAAAAGGAGGATGAAGCATGTTTAGAAAAAGTTTATTCTTGTTTTTCGTTATTTCCCTCATTGCATCTCCTGTATATGCTGCACCAACTACTACCTCTCTTGAGTTATCCATTAACTTGGTTTGGATTATGCTTGGTGCGTTCCTAGTATTCTTTATGCATGCAGGGTTTGCGATGGTGGAGTCAGGTTTTACTAGAGCAAAAAATTCCCTCAATATTCTTATGAAAAACTTCTTGACAATTAGCATTTCGACCATTCTCTTTTTTATTGTCGGCTTTGGTATTATGTTTGGTACTTCTGGAGGTTCATTCATAGGCACAGATAGTTTCTTATTACATGACGTTGAAGACGTTGGCTTCTTCGTATTTCAAGCAATGTTCATAGCTACCTGTGCCACGATTATTTCTGGTGCTGTTGCTGAACGAATGAAACTAAGCAGTTATGTTCTCATCGTGATAGCGATGACTGCATTTGTCTATCCTGTTGTCGGTCACTGGGTTTGGCAAGGTGATGGCTGGCTTACCGATTTAGGATTCAGTGATTTTGCAGGATCGACAGTAGTACATGTAACCGGCGCAGTAGGTGCTCTCACCGCTGTATTGCACTTAGGCCCACGTATTGGAAAATACTCAGGGAAAAGAGTAAATGTTATTCAAGGACATAACATTCCTATCGGCGCACTCGGTGTCTTTATCCTTTGGCTTGGTTGGTTTGGTTTTAATGGAGGTAGTACACTTACTGCCGACCCTTCGCTTGTACCTATGGTTATAGGCACTACGTTGCTATCAACTTCGGCAGCACTTGTATCGACTGCCGTATATACAAAATTACGCTTTAAGCGTATCGATGCCTCATTGTCCCTAAACGGTGTACTAGGTGGTTTAGTCGGCATTACCGCTGGATGTGCAGAGATTTCACTTGGTGGATCAATAATAGTTGGCCTTATTTCTGGCATCATACTTGTAGAAGGGATTCACTGGTTAGATGCCAAACTACGTATTGATGATCCCGTTGGCGCTATTACTGTACATGGTCTTTGTGGAATTTGGGGTACATTAGCTATCGGTTTATTTTCAACGTCGACTGGTTTGTTCTATGGTTATGGAACAACGCAATTTTGGATTCAAACGATAGGAGTTATAGCAGTTATCGCATGGACAATGATAACATTAGGAGCATTCTTATTCATTGTGAAACAATTCTCATCTATCCGAGTTTCTGAGGAAGAAGAATTAGCCGGATTAGACTTCACGGAACATGGATCAAATGCATATGAATTAAAGGAATCGCTTATTTCTGAAAATGACGAATCGATTGGTTATAACTTAGGTCTAGCTGATCGTTTAAATAATCTATCTATGGGGAATGCGAAACATAAATCAACTTAGTTCAAATGATACAGAAATAAACACTCTCACTCATTAATCTATAAAATAAAAACCTGTGTTTCGTATTAATTCGGACGGACTATATTTTAGCCTAAGTAAAAAACTCCCTGCTTATTGTTGAATAAGCAGGGAGTTTTTTACTTAGGCTTTCTCTGTTGTTTTTAAATTCTCCATAATATTTCCAGAAGAACGATTTTCATCATACGTCAACACTTCATCCACAGGCTGATAAGACTGACCGTAAATTTCTTCATCTTTATACGTATGAATATCTTCATACATTTTTTTCATCTGTTCATAAATAAAGTCTTCGGAATCATCATTAGGTGACCAATAAAGTATTTCCATAGGGGTAGCTTCATTAGTGGCTAATGAACGGCGACTATAGCCGATAGATTGGGCATGGGTAAACCCTTCCCTGTGGTAAAAATGGAGTCTTTTTTCTGTATCTGAATCTTCATAATCTACAGGTTCTACTTCCAGAATAATTGGTTTATTCTTGGCCTTTAATTTTTCGATTAAGGAATGACCAATCCCTTGTCCTCTTGTTTTTGCGGATACCCATAGATAATCGATGAATAAAAACGTATCGAATTCAGCGTACATTAAAACATGCTGATTACTTTCGTCTTTATAATAGACATCTCCTTTTTCCTCTAAGAGCATTTCCATGTGTTCTCTTGATTTCATCTCTTCTACAGGAAAATACTTGTTCAACTTTTCATACCAGTTCATTGATCTACTCCTTATTTTTTAGTAGTCGTATTAAGTATAACGAAAATGTAATGATTTGTTAAATCGTTTCATAATTTTGTGTTATTATAGCTTGCCCATTCTACACTAAATCATGTAAAAAACAGAGGCTGGGACAAAACACAACTTCTTTACTCAAAATACGAATAATCATGTTATCAATAGGAGGATCTTCGGACGCGTGCTGTTCCCGCCGGAGTCTCGCTTGTTTCAGGTGCTAAATGAATGATTCTGATCAAAAAAAGAACGATAAGGTACCGACCCCCTGAAGTTAGAGTAAAAAATCTAATTTCAGGGGGTGTTTTTGTGGCTAAATATAGTGAAGAATTTAAAGGGAAGGTTGTCACCGAGTATATAGATGGAAATCTTTCATATCGTTCCTTAGCCAAAAAATATCATATGAGTAGCTCTACACCAATATATGAATGGGTGAAAAACTATGAGCGTCACGGTATGGCGGGACTAAAACGAAGAAATACAAAGAAGGAGTATTCTGTTCAATTTAAATTAGATGCGATACAATTTATGTTAGAGACAGGTGCTTCTTATACAGAAACTGCTGTTCAATTTAAGTTGAGCACTTCGTCCATTGTTAAACTCTGGATGAAAAAATTTCGCAAACAAGGTAAGGAAGGCCTGGAATTAAAACAAAAGGGGCGTCCTTCTATGTCTAAAAAACCCATGAAACAGAAGAAGCAGAAAGCAAAAAAGAGAACACGTGAAGAAGTGTTAGAACGTGAGAATGAGCTACTAAGGCTAGAGAATGCCTACTTAAAAAAGCTAAAAGCTTTTCGGGAGAATCCGAATGCCTTCTACGAAAAGCACAGGCAAAGGTGGCATTCGAACTCAAAGAAGAAGGATTCCGATTAAAAGATATTTTTCCTATTGTGGGTATTCCTGAAGCAACCTATCACTATCATGTGAAAAATTTTAGAAGAGAAGATTCGGACACAGTATTAAAAGAAATCATTACAGATTTATTTAAAAAGTTCCATGAACGTTATGGCTATAAACGTATTACAGGAGAACTAAAGAAATTAGGATATGTTATCAACCATAAAAAAGTGTATCGCATTATGCGAGAATTGGGATTAAAATGTGTGAAATTTATGCGGAAATCCCGTAAATACAATTCCTATAAGGGGAACGTTGGAAAAGTGGCGAAAAACCGATTGTCTCGCCGTTTTAACACATCTATTCCACTTCAAAAGTTAGTAACAGACATAACGGAATTCAAATGTCTAGGCGAAGAGAAGTTATATTTAAATCCGATTCTTGACCTTTATAACGGAGAAATTATTACGTATGACATCAAAAAACGCCCAACATTAAACCTTGTCATGACCCCTTTAAAAGAATTAATAGAGATACTGAAGAGTCGGGCAATCTACCGCACTACGATCCACTCCGATCAAGGCTGGCATTACCAACACAATCAGTGGGTGCGGACACTAAAAGAAAATAAAATATTCCAAAGCATGTCGCGCAAAGCCACCTGTGCAGACAATGCACCAATGGAGAATTTCTTTGGCATTTTAAAACAAGAAATGTATTATGGTGAAAAATTAGTACGCTATGAAGAATTAAAAAGTCGGATTGAAGAATATATCTACTGGTATAATCATGAACGAATAAAGGAAAAATTGGCTGGGCTGAGTCCAGTTGAGTACCGAACGCAATCCAGCCAATCAGCTGCATAGTATAAACTCTAACTTTTGGGGGTAACCACCTAATCGTTCGTCTTTTATTGTTTCTTCATTCTTTTGTCTCAGCTTCTGTTTCACTTTTGTTATTTACCTAATTTATAATCTACGTTTTCTGTATAGGAATTACCAGCATTCCACAGCAGAAACTCATTGATACCATTTTCATACAATGCTTTGATTTGTGCCTCTACTTCTGCTTTTCCATATTGCTTTGTAGCACCACTATATAACCAAGGAGCCTCAAAATCCTGTATCCACGGTCTAGAAATAGGAGCATCGTCTAATTTCCCTAAAACTTTATTTTCCACTTTCGCATACTCATTTACTAATTTATACGGCTCTGTATCAGGCTTTTCTATTCCAAAATAAGAAGACCAGTGACTAGGATAGATCATGGAAGAAATTATATCCACATTCTCCGCGATTTTCGAGAAGTTTTGTCCAATTCCCGGCGTTTCCTCAATAGTTGCTGCATAACCAAATATGTCTACAGATACATCCACATCGTAATTATTGAGCTCTTCTTTTGCATAGTGAACAAAATCCGTTACTGCCTTTACACGTTTTTTAATATTATTCATGTCAAGATCTTCATAATCTCCTAATGAATACTCCAGTTCTTTATCTCGATGTTCAAAACCTTCTGGAAAACGAACATAATCAAATTGGATTTCTTGGAAGCCCATTGATGCTGCCATTTTTCCAATTTCTACATTGTACTCCCATACTTCTTTTTGGAAAGGACTAACAAATGCCTCACCTTTACCATTGACCCATACTTTACCATTTTTAGTAAAAGATAAATCTGGGCGTTTTTTTGCTAATACGGAATCTTTAAATACAACAACTCTAGCAATCGGATAAATCCCTTTTTCTTCAAGAACCTTCATCATTTTTTTGGGATTATCAATGTAATCCTTCGCAATTTCCTCATATGGAGATCCTTTTTCCGGGGTAAAAGTTAAATTTCCATTATCCTCTTTCACATCAATAACCATTGTATTTAAATCCGTACGATCCACTAGCTCCACAAGGGAATCGAAACGACTGCCTCCAGCTGAATTTCCAGTAACATATATCCCACGTACCGCGTCGGGATATTCAAAATCATAGCCTGAAGTATGTACAAATCGCTTCAATGTTTTATTCGCTTTTAATGGTTTAATATTAATTTGCCTCTCCTGATGAGCAGTCACTTTTTGTGCTTCCTCTCCACTCACAATTACTGGAATACTTAGCAATATAATCCCAAGAAAAGCGATGATGATGTTTTTATTTTTCTTCATAAGCTATCAATCCCCAACTATGTAATATGAATCTAGTATAAAGGAAAATTTGTCAATTTTGAACGAAAAAAACTAGATTCTGCAGAAAAAATTCCACTTGATTTATTCTTTTCCCTGTTTATTGTATAATTAACTTCATTGCAATTGAAAGTCAAATTCTACATATGAATATACATACATACTAAACTTGTCTGAAAAGGGGGAAATATTTAATGCTAAGTGTACTAGATTTCAAAAAAATGAAAGCGAATCAAGACAAAATTACAATGGTCACTTCCTATGATTACCCATCGGCAAAACAGGCAGAACAGGCTGGTATTGATACCATACTCGTCGGTGATTCGTTAGGTATGGTTGTACTAGGTTATTCATCAACTGTTGAGGTGAAGGTCAATGATATGATCCACCATGCTAAAGCAGTCAAGCGCGGTGCACCGAATACATTTACTGTTGTTGACATGCCATTTATGTCGTATCATATATCTTTAGAAGATTCGCTACGTAATGCCACAAAGCTTTTTCAAGAAACTAATGCGCAAAGCCTTAAAATTGAGGGTGCTTCTCTAGAAATACTTCATTTCATGGAACGATTAACAGAATCTGGTATACCAGTCATCGCCCATTTAGGCTTAACTCCCCAATCCGTAAATGTGTTAGGCGGATTTAAAGTACAAGGTAAGGATAAAGCTGCTGCCAAACAGCTGCTGGAAGATGCAAAACAAGTAGCTGAACACGGTGCAGTTGCTCTTGTTTTAGAATGCGTTCCAAGGGAGCTAGCAGAAATAATAACAGCTACAGTAGATATTCCAACCATCGGCATAGGTGCAGGTCCAGAATGTGATGGTCAAGTTCTTGTTTACCATGATATTATGAAATATGGTATTGAGCGTCTGCCAAAATTTGTGAAGCCCTATACTGACTTTAATACAGAAGGAATAAATGCACTGAAATCTTACATTTCAGAAGTAAAACAGGTATCCTTCCCGGCTGATGAACAATCCTTCCATATTAAAGATAAAGATTATTTGCCTATTAGTGAGTAAGGAGATATTTATATGCAAGTCATACGTTCCGTAAATACAATGAGTGAGATTATTCAAAAATACCATTTACAACATAAACAAATTGGATTCGTTGCTACAATGGGTTTTTTACACGAAGGACATTTACAACTCATGAAGGAAGCAAAAAAGGAGAACGCAATTGTTGTAGCTAGTATATTTGTCAATCCGCTACAGTTTGGCCCAAATGAAGATTTTGAAAAATACCCTAGAGATGAACAATCTGATACATTACTTGCTGAAAAAACTGGTGTTGATGTCTTATTTATACCAACTGTAAAAGAAATGTATCCACATGCGATGCTCATTCATATGAGTATCAGGGAGAGAGTAAATGTATTATGCGGCCATTCTCGCCCTGGACATTTCGATGGCGTATTAACCGTGTTAACAAAGCTGTTCCACATTATTCGTCCAACTAAGGTTTATTTTGGATTGAAGGATGCACAGCAAGTTGCTGTAGTTGATGCATTAATTCAAGACTTAAATTTTCCAATGGAGTTAATTGGATTACCTACGGTTCGAGAAAAAGACGGCTTAGCTAAGAGCAGTCGTAATGTAAATTTAAAAGAACATGAGAGAAGAGAAGCTGTATGGATATATAAAGGGTTACTAGCTGGTCAACAGCTTCTTCTTAAAGGTGAAGGAAATCCAGCCCTTATTATAAAAGAAGTAACTCAAACAGTGGAAAAACATATTTCAGGAAAGATTGACTATATTAAATTATTAAGTTATCCCGCATTAAAACCTGTTTCCACCATTAATCAGCAGGTAATTCTTGCAGCGGCAGTTTACTTTGATGAAGCTAGATTAATCGATAATTTAATTTTACATCCGAATGGAAAAATTATTAACCGCTATAACTAGGAGGAAATCGTATGTTTCGTACTATGATGAAAAGTAAAATTCATAGAGCCCGGGTAACAGAGGCAAATTTAAATTATGTTGGCAGTGTGACTATTGATCAAGATATTTTGGATAAAGTAAATATCCTTCCACATGAAAAGGTACAAATTGTCAATAATAATAACGGGGCACGACTTGAAACATATGTTATACCTGGTGAAAGAGGATCAAGAGTTGTCTGTCTAAACGGAGCAGCAGCTAGACTCGTACAGAAGGAAGATGTTGTTATTATTGTTTCCTATGCACTAATCTCAAACGAAGAACTGGCTGCACATCGCCCGCTTGTGGCTATTATGAATGAAAATAATGAAATTAGAGAAATCCTTGAACAGGAGCCTCCATTAACAACAATAGAATCATAGACATATTGGTGATTGGGACAAAAGTGTTTTAGCCAGATAATAAACAGCTGGTGAGCCTTCTCGTGCTGATGCACTTGTAAGACTCACCAATAATTTCCCCAGAGATCTACGTAAATGTCCGGAGATAGTATAGTATGTTGTTCGTCTTTAGAAACCATTTAGTTATGCCCTGCCCGCTTTATCTTTCGACTAAAATAAGGTTCTTATAAGCGTTGCTCATAGCTGTTTTCAATCATATAAACTAGTTTCAGAATCATTTCATTGTATGGAGTAGCCATGTTGTGTTTCTTTCCCTCCTTAACAATTGCTCCATTAATTACTTCAACTTCCGTTTTTCTTTTGTTTAGAACATCTGTTAACATAGATGATGTATTTTTGCCGATCTCTTCTATTCCTAAACGGATACATTCATTTATTGGATCATCATACAATAACAGAATCCCTTTTCGTTCTGCAATTTGCACAGCCTCAGTTACCAGCTTTGCAACTAGTTCCTTCCCCTCATCTGTCCGTATTGCCTCCCCATTTGTTAATCGTGTAACGGCTGTTAATCCATTATAGGCTACATTAACGATTAATTTACTCCAAATGACAGATTGAACATTCTCAGATACATGTGTCTTGATTCCCCCTGCAGAGAAGAGAGAGGCAATTTGTTCAAGTAATTGCTTGTGCTTTTCTGGTACGGTAGATCCGATAAATGTACTCCCCCAAGCACGTTGCTCCACTACACCAGGTTTTACTATTCCAGCGCCGGTACTAGTTCCACCTACAACTACGTTACGTGACGGACTTAGCTTTTGTATCTTTTCCATATTTCCAACACCATTTTGCAACGTGAGAATTGGTGTAGTACGTGAAAGGAATGGTAAAACGTTTGATAATACAGATTCTGTAGCAAATGCTTTAACAAATAAAAGGATAAGGTCATAATCATTGTTTAAATCAGCAGCATTTGTTTTTACCATAAGATCAATTGTAGCAAGATTTCCGTCTTGTTCGACAATCTGTAACCCAGTCTTTTGTATTGCCTTTATATGGCTATTTGGCCTATTTAATAATGTGATATCTACACCATGTTGCTTTAACTTGCCTGCAAATAAACTTCCCATCGCCCCTGAACCTACGATTAGTACTTTCATAATTGAACCCCTTTCCATGCGTTTCTTTCATTTCTCGGCATCTTAGAGTAATTGCACTTTTATGCTGAGGATACACGAATGCTAAAACACTAAAAAATATATATAATATCACGCTTAGTTTGCTAGTAAAGCAGAGCTAGTGTAACTTGATTTTACCATGTCTTATCATATATAATAATGTAAATTAATAAGTTAAAGCGATGATAAAGATATAGTACAATGTCCCGCTAGCAAAAATTATGGGGTTTTTCGTTTGTTTCATTGGAGCATTATCCTAAAACACCATGTAACAGAGAGCTTGTGGTTGGTGGAAACAAGCGCTATGGATGATTGGAAATGGGCTTTAGAGCTTATATGTTGAAAGTGATCTTACATTAATAATGTAAGATAATAAGGGTGGCACCGCGGTTCAATCGTCCCTATTTTTAGGGATAATTGGACCTTTTTATATGGCCCAAAATTGAAATGGAGTGAAGAATTATTATGCAAACAATATTCTCTGGTATTCAACCAAGTGGTACACTAACGTTAGGAAATTATTTAGGAGCTTTAAAACATTTTACAAAACTACAAGACGATCATGACTGCTACTTTTGTATTGTAGATGAACATGCTATTACAGTTCCTCAAGACCGCTTAAAATTAAGATATAATATTCGCTCACTTGCAGCATTATACCTTGCATCTGGGATTGATCCTGACAAGTCAACCCTATTTATTCAGTCTGAAGTGCCCGCACATACACAGCTAGGTTGGATCTTACAATCCATTAGCTATATGGGTGAATTAGAGCGTATGACGCAATTCAAAGATAAATCAAAAGGAAAAGAAGCTGTATCCTCTGGTTTATTAACGTACCCTTCGCTAATGGCTGCTGACATTTTACTATACAATACACATATTGTTCCTGTTGGCGATGATCAAAAACAACACTTAGAATTAACCAGAGATCTAGCCCATCGTTTCAATAATCGATATAATGATATTTTTACAATACCTGAAGTAAGCATTCCTAAAGTCGGTGCGAGAATTATGTCATTACAAGATCCTTTGAAAAAAATGAGTAAATCCGATTCCAATGAAAAAGGTTTTATTTCCATGCTTGATGAACCAAATAAAATTGAGAAGAAAATTAAAAGTGCCGTCACGGATTCTGATGGTGTTGTTAAATATGATAAAGAGAACAAGGCAGGTGTATCAAACCTTCTTACCATACATTCCATTTGTTCAGGAGAATCCATCCAAGAATTGGAAGCTAAATATGAAGGAAAGGGATATGGTGAATTCAAACAAGGTACTGCCGACGCTGTCATTGAAGTACTAAAACCAATTCAGGATAAATATAATGCTTTAATTAACTCAGATGAGCTAGATCAGATTTTAGACAATGGGGCTGAAAAAGCATCCATCACTGCGAATCGTACAGTAGCGAAAGCAAAGAAAGCAATAGGTTTAGGAAGAGTAAAAAAGAAAAAATAATGCTATACAAAACGTAAAGACTGCAAATAAAGTGAAGCTTCCATCCGTAGGTGGTTTCCCCCACGGACTGTTCGAACCACAAGGGTATGACTCAAAGGCCTTTGAACCAATCGGACATTTACTGGCAGTCGATTCACACACTTAATAATAGTGGTTTCACAGATTGCTTGGAGCGGGGCTTACTCTTACTGCCAGTTATATATGGGAACAACATTTTACGCTTTCATCTTCCACTTCAAAAAATGAACAATAAAGGCTCCAAACTATGAACCAGATATAGCTTTATATACACGGTTATAATTCGGAGCCTTTATTAAATTTCTTTTTGCCTCGCCCTCTCCTATTTAAAATAGGTAGGCAGCCTATCCTCCCATAAGAATTACTGCTGTTTGGATGTATTCTGTTCTTGACCGTTTTCTATTTCCCACATTTTCTCTAAAAATGGTTGCCCTTTTATCAGCTTTCCACACAAGTCCTCATGCCTAGAGCTCCAGCCTTCCCTAACTCCATTATATAAAGCTGTCCAAACCTTCTCTTCATCCATGAAGCGGATATAAGGGTAGTTCTTGGGATCCCATTCCGTCAACCAATATCGTAATTCCTCTAAATTATTCGCCGTACGTAATTGGTCTAAACCCATCATTAATAATTGCTTCAACTGTCTCTCTCTTCTAGTTAATCCAAAGACAAGCTCAGGTGGCATGGAAAGCATATGGTACTCCTTTTGATAAAATTTATTATCAAACTTAAATGATTGAGGTTTGGTGTTTTTTATCATGTCATACACCAATTGCTCCTGTCTCGGAATTAGTCTACTTTTACGAACAGGAATTTTATAACTAATCGTATCAAAAGCTACAATATCGTTTCCATCTGTTACAATACAAGCATAGTCTAATACGGTTCGCTCCTGTCCTTTTCTCATATATGCGCGTTTGTAAATTGCATCTAGCAAGGCTTTTGGCAAATCATGCATGTCATTTTCAATATAGTTATACAAATCCTTTGTTATGTATAGCAGTGGCACTTGATCTAGCAACTCGATGCCATCTTCTTTACGCCATTCTTGAAAATAACAAACATTATAACCGTTCTCTTCTCCTTCAAACCAATTCACCCATACATCATGCATATATAACATAAAACAACCCTCACTTTATTAACTGAACTTAACATACATTATGACCATCATTTAGAAAAATATTCTAAGTGACCCATTTTTAAATGAGGATATTTTAAGGTAAATCCGATCCATTGTGATGAATCATTTCATTGGCTAATAACGCTCCGTTGCTAATAATCCATACAAATATAATTGTTTTTTAAAGTCCCCTAAGATCCGCGATTAGTATTATTTGGAAATCGAGCCAGCACAATTGCCATGATAATAATTCCTATTGGAAGAAAATAACACTCCATTCTACTAGCAATAAACGTGAAGTATTCTCCCCATGAAAGTCCAGCTGGTAGGAAGTTCATGTAAGCAATTATCGTTACTCCACCCATCACCGAAAAACCAAAACCCATTAGAAAGATAAACACATACCCCATTGCTTTTCGCCTACCTTGTCCACTTTTTAATAGAATATGCTTGTCTTATAAAAGAAATGAAAAAAATGTACAAGTCACAAATAAAGTAAAACTTCGATCCGTGGGGTTTTGTTTATTCTCCACAGATGCTAGTACCACAAGGGTTTGACCTAAAGGACTTTGAACCAATCAGACATTTACTGGCAGTCGATCCCCCACTTCCCCATAATTGTTTCACTTTTATTGCTTGAAGTGGCAGTCGTTGTTCTTCTATGAATAAAAGTGCAAGCGTCCGAATAGAAACGTAGTGACTGGAGCGAGTCAACGGAGATAAGGAATCACAGTGAGCTTACGAGCCGATGAATGAATTAGATTAGGGCGATTCGTGAAGATCGCTTCGTTTCTGCGGGAGACGCCGCTCAGCACGCGCCTATTTATCTACATGGGCTAATTTTATAATTTCCTAGACAATAAAAAAGCCGACCCCCATGTAATCGGATCGACTTTGATTTCCTATTCATATTTTTTAAATACTAATGCAACATTATGACCACCAAAACCTAGTGAGTTGCTCAATACAACATTTACATCCTGCTTTCTAGCTTCGTTTGGGACATAATCCAAATCGCATTCTGGATCTGGAGTTTCATAGTTAATTGTCGGTGGAATAATTCCATCTACAATGGATTTTACAGCAATAACCGACTCAATTCCTCCAGCAGCTCCAAGTAAATGTCCTGTCATTGATTTTGTTGAAGAAATTGCTACTTTATCAGCATGTTCCTTTAATACAGCCTTAATTGCTGCTGTTTCATATTTATCATTAAGATCTGTACCCGTACCATGAGCATTTATATAATCTACTTCCTGAGCAGAAATCGACGCATCATCCAATGCATGCTGCATTGCTCGGGCTGCACCTTCTCCACTTTCTGCAGGTGCTGTTATATGATAAGCATCACCAGTCGCACCATAACCAACAATTTCAGCATAAATATGTGCCCCACGGGATAATGCCGTTTCAAGGTCTTCAAGAATCAATATACCTGAACCTTCACCCATTATAAACCCATCTCTATTTTTATCGAATGGTCTGCTTGCCTTTTCTGGGTCTTCGTTTGTAGACAAAGCCTTGGCAGATGAAAAACCAGCAAAAGCCATATTTGATATTGGTGCTTCTGTTCCACCGGTTATTATATAATCTGCATCTCCACGCTGAATAGCCTTAAAAGCATCACCAATAGAGTTTGCGCCAGATGCACAAGCAGTTACTGTACAGGAATTAATTCCTTTAGCACCTAATTGAATCGACACTTGGCCAGCTGCCATATCCGGAATCATCATCGGCACAAAGAACGGACTAACCCGTTTTGGACCTTTTTCCAATAGCTTCTTATGCTGATCTTCCCATGTCTGCATTCCACCAATACCGGAGCCAATCCACACACCTACCCGATTTTCATTACTTTCATCTATCGTTAGGTTTGCGTCCTCGACTGCCATTTTAGATGCTACAACTGCATATTGTGTAAATAAGTCCATTTTACGGACATCTCTTTTTTCTATATACTTTGTTGGCTCAAAATCCTTAACCTCTGCAGCTACCTTTGCTGCATAAAGATCTTTATCTACTCTTGTAACATAGTCAATACCTGATTTCCCGTTAATAAGATTTTCCCACATCGTATTTACATCATTACCAACAGGACTAATAGCTCCTACACCAGTTATAACTACTCTTCTTTGCTCCATACGATTGACCTCCTACATCATATACATTTATCTGCCCCAGCGTAATGCCAAAGCTCCCCACGTTAATCCACCACCAAAGCCTACTAAAACGATCAAATCATCATCGTTTATTTTACCATCTTTAATTGATTCTGATAAAGCAATAGGGATGGATGCTGCGGAATTATTCCCATATTTCTTCACTGTTTTCGCCATCTTATCTTCGGATATACCAAGTCTTTCTCTAGCAGCATCCATAATACGAATATTTGCTTGATGTGGAATTAAGTAATCAACATCCTCTTCGTTATGACCTGCTGCTTTAATTACATTTACAGAGGACTCTGGCATTTGTCTAACAGCAAACTTAAACACTTCACGACCATTCATAAAGATATAGCCGCTATCTTTGTCTTGATATAATTCCTTCCCACCAGCACCATTAGATCCTAGTTCAAAGGATAGAATACCTCTTCCTTGCGAAACAGGTCCCATTACTGCGGCACCTGCACCATCACCAAAGAGCACACAAGTACTTCGATCTTTCCAGTCTGTTACTTTCGAAAGTTTTTCCACCCCAACTACTAGTACATGTTTGTACGTATTTGTATCGATAAATTGTTTGGCTGTAACCATTCCATACATAAATCCAGAACAGGCAGCACTTATATCCATAGCAGCAGCATTTGTTGCTCCTAATCTTTCTTGAATTATACATGCTACAGAGGGGAAGGGTGTATCTGGTGTCACGGTAGCAACTAATATTAAATCAATATCTTCTGGTGTCATGTCTGCATTCTCTAGGGCGTCTATTGCGGAATAATAGGCCATATCTGACGTATCTATATCATCTCCTGCAATTCTTCGCTCTTCAATTCCTGTTCTTGTGCGGATCCATTCGTCATTTGTCTCCACTATTTTTTCCATATCTTTATTTGTCACGATCTTTTCTGGAACATAGTGACCTGTACCTAAAACACCAACATCCATATTTCCATCTCCTTAAACATAATGTTATTATCTATTATTATGACTTGGTACTAATTTTAATGTATTTTACCCTAATTTGCAAGTTAGCTTCATGGTTGTCACATTACTGCTCATGAGGTAGTAATCCTGTTTCCGTATAGGCATCAACCATTTGTTTCAGTTGCTTCTGGATGGCAATTGGAACATCTGAGCTAAATGGGGCTAACGATATCGCATCATCTTGAAAGTCGAATGTTTTTATATCGCCTTCAAGCTCCCCATCATTAAATTGTTCTGCAGCATAATGATACAGCTTGTCCACATGTTGAATCGTACTCGTTAATACCGTTTTTCTACCAACTGCGGATTGATCGGTCACATAACCAATTGCATAATTACCGTCCTGCTTTGCTCGCTCTATAATTTCAGCACTATAAGCATCACCCGTTGGATAAAACACATCTGTTCCTTCGTGCTTCATCGTTTGATAAATTTGCGTTGCCGTTTGCGTATCGTTCCAATCATTTAAAAATTCAAGTTGTACAGCTGCTTGAGGATTTTGATATTTTACACCTTCAAAAAATCCTTCTATCTCTGGTTGCCATTCGTAAGCAGCAACTATCCCTACTTTATCTGTCTCTGTCATAGCCCCTGACAAAACACCAGCAAAAAAACCCATTGCATGTGCATTAAAGTTAAAACTGGTTACATTATCAGAAAAATATCCACCATTAAAATAAACAAAATGTAAGTCAGGATAATTTTTTGCTATATCTGTAAAGTATTTCCCATAAATACTACTGTGTCCAAAAACAAGATTTACTCCATGCTGTACAAACTCATCTACTGCTTTAATTACTTCTGCCTCTGTTTTAATATTTTCTTTATAATAGACATCGGTATCAAACGTTTCACCTATTTCATTTAACCCTTGATATCCCTTTTCAGCCCATACTTGGTCACTAATGGAAGTTTCCAATAGCATTCCAACATTTTGCATTTTCCCTTGACCCACATTGGAACTACAACCAGTTACAATAATAACTGCAAATATTAGTAAAATTACTAGCAATCCAAACTTCTGCAATTGTGGGCACTCCAATCTATATGCATTTTTTATTACCCAACATACCTAATAGATTTCCTTATTCAAATGATAATGCTCTAATACATGATCTAATTTTTCTTCTATAGGTATATTGTCACGAAGATAAGCTGATTTTTCAAGTTTTATTTGCTTATTTTCTTTATTTTCACCTTTTTTATTATCTTTTTCCAGCCAATCCATAAATGCATGCATGAAATCCTTAATATAGACAGCCTCTGTAAGGAAATATGTTGAATTAAACGGAATGAAGAGTTGATTACGATACATTCCATTCTCAGTCATAGGCATCCATTCACCAAAAAGTAAGGGAGCTTTAATAAAAAAATCATTCGCATGTAAATGATCAGGAGCTACTGAATGAATTACTACAGATAGATCTGCTGATACTTCTTCTACCCTTTTCATAGAACCTACATGAATCTTTGTATCATAGTGTTTTTTATTTGCACTTTGATAAAACGAAAAATTACTATTTCTTCCATAATAAAGGCTTAGTGAATCATTTAGCTGCTCATTTACTAATCCATCGACTTCCCAACCTTTTTCCAATAGATCATTGACAATATGATAACCTATCCAATGATTACAATTTATAACTAAACAAGTCATAAATAATTCTCCTCCCCCTTTGAACCGTCAATTGGAACTAAACATTTATGTAGTTCCTCTTACATAAAAGTAAGCGGGATGATATACCTAATTAACAATGGCAGCAATAACCTAAAGAAATACTTTTTTTTTCCTATCGGTTTTGGTAAACTAATTAAAGATGAAGTAGAGATAATTGCAAAAAGCTGAGGTGTATAAAATGCGTTATATTGCAACAATTGTTTGGGCACTTCTAATCAGTAGTGTGCTTTCTTATGTTTTATCAAGCATGGGTGGCGATAAATTTGACGTCATGGGTACAATCGTACTTGCTGTTACTATGTTTATAGCCATTACCATATTGGGTGATAGTGTGTTAACTGATGATCAAACAGAAGCTAATCATGAAAATTAATGTGATTAGCATGTTCTTTAGCAACTATGCATAGCTGCCATTCGGTAGATGGAATACGAAAACAGGTGAATTGATCTTATATTTCGATAGTAAATCTGTAAGTGAGAGGAATAACCTGTGTATGCCCGGATAAACCCTTGCCTTCTCTGCACAGTGGGCAAGGGTTTTACTATGTTCTATCCTAGGAATTAGTACGTGTAGACATTTCGCTGCTATGCGAACATTTGTAGTCTTAGTACCATGGCAGAATACTTAATGCAGCAATCGCAGCTAATGGCAAAATTAATCTTCTGAAACGTGGTGGTGGATACCCATAACCAGGATACCCATATCCGAATTGTCTTTGATGGGAGGGTGCCTGATGCTGAGACATCATATTTTGTTGTTCATGACCTTCTAAAGGTACTGCAATGTAAACTGATTCCTGATCTAGTCCCGTGATAATACCATCAATACTGGAACCATCTGCTAATTCAATAAGCACATAAGCATGCATATGATCTTTGCACACATCGTATATATGTTGATAATTATTATTCATTTTTATCTACCTCCTCACCACCTAGCCTATTCATTAGCCTATGGGTTGGTGACTATAAGTGATAAAAATAAATAATACATTAAGAGGAGGAACATTTCATGGAAACACTAACCGAACTTGGGACATTAATAAAATATGTAATTCTAGGATTATTTCAAGGATTTACAGAACCAATTCCAATTTCATCAAGCGGGCACTTAGTCATTTTACGAGAACTTTTTGGTATAGAAATCAAAGGTCTTTCCTTTGAAATACTTGTTAATTTTGGTTCATTACTGGCTGTTCTTGTTATCTTCCGCAAAGATATTATTCGCCTAATTGTAAATGGCTGGCGTTATCTTAGTAAAAAAGAAGAAACAGCAAAGGCGGATTTTCAGTTTATTTTATTTCTAATCATTGCTACGATTCCTACAGGAATTTTAGGACTATTATTCGAGGATTATATTAGTGAGAAACTAAGTTTCCCTGTAGTTGTCGGCTACACATTGTTAATTACGGGAGCAGCATTATGGGTTATTCGAAACCTTAGAGGGAAGAAAAATGATGGTGATCTAACTGTAAAGGACGCATTAATTGTAGGGGCTGCCCAAGCAGTATCACTCATTCCAGGGATTAGTCGTTCAGGTGCTACGATTGTAGCAGCGATGTTAGTTGGTATGAAACAAGAGACTGCATTACGATTCTCGTTTCTACTATACATTCCTGTTAGCTTAGGGATAACGGTATTAAAGTTACCAAAAATAGTTACTAGCCCAGAGTTTAGCGCATTAATGATTCCGAACATATTAGCATTTCTTGCTTCAATCATCGCTTCGTATTTTGCTTTAAAATGGTTTATTAATATTATGGCCAAAGGAAACCTGAAATACTTTGCATTTTATTGCTTTATTGTAGGTATCCTTGTTATTATTTTCTTGTAACATAATTATTTTCTTCAAGGGGCTGGGACAAAACCCAGTAAAATAAAAAGTGGTACTCGCCAATAATTTGGTAAGTACCACTTTTTTTGAGATTTATGTACGCAAAAGGGATACCTTCTGGTAAAGTTAAAGTAATCACACCCAAACAGAACCGGAGGTATCCCTTATGTTTAAACATTATACCATGAATCAAGTCGTTTTGCCTTTAGATTTTGAAATGAAATTACAAGAAAATGATATCGCCTATGCGGTTAACCATATTGTAGAACATATCCCAGAAGAATCATTTGTGGGATTTTTGCGCGAAACAGGTTGTCCTGCATACCATCCTCGAATGATGATGAAGATTATCTTATGTGCCTATACCCAATCTGTTTTTTCTGGCAGAAAAATAGAAGGCTTACTTAAAGATAGTGTACGGATGATGTGGCTAGCACAGGGTTATGAGCCGAGCTATCGTACCATCAATCGATTCCGTGTTCATCCCGAAGTAAAAGAGTTACTACGCCAATGTTTTGTCCTATTTCGCTGTCAACTTGTTGAAGAGAAGGCAATTGAAGAAGAGGCCATTTTTATTGACGGCACGAAATTAGAAGCGAATGCCAATAAGTTCACTTTTGTATGGAAAAAATCCATTGAAAAATACAGCTCCGATTTAGTAGAGAAGTCGAATCAAATGTATGAGGAGCTACTGGAAAAAGAAATTATCCCCGAAATAGAAAGAGAAAGTTCTGATGAAATTTCAACGGAAGAACTCAATGAAGTAGTAAAAAAACTAGATGAAAAAGTGAAGAAATACGATCAAGAAATCGAGGAAAGTGAAAAAGCAAAAGATCGCAAACAACTCCGTTCTATGCGAAAAGAACCCAAGCAATACCGTAAACAATTCCAAGACTATGTAATTCGTAAACAGAAATATCAAAATGATATGGAGATCTTTGGCAACCGCAATAGTTATTCTAAGACGGATCATGATGCCACTTTTATGAGAATGAAAGATGACTATATGAAAAATGGCCAACTTAAGGCGGGTTATAATGTACAAATTGCGACCGAAGGCCAGTACACATTAGCTTATGATGTATTTCCAAATCCTACGGATACTCGCACGTTTATTCCTTTCCTCAAGAATATTGAAGAAAGGTACTTCAAGTTACCCAAGTATATTGTCGCTGACGCCGGTTATGGTAGTGAACAAAATTATAGTGAGGTATTACATCGAAATAGAACTCCACTCATTACGTATAATTCCTATCGGATGGAAAAGAAAAAGAAATATAAAGAAAATCCTTTTTATGTGTCAAACTGGGACTATGATTCAGACAGCGACTTCTTTACTTGCCCAAACGGAAAGAAGGTACCTTTTCAATATCTATCGAATCGAACAGATAAAGCCGGATTTAAACGAACCTTTCGTGTCTATGAATGTGAAGATTGTTCGGGATGTCCATTACGCGTTCATTGTACCAAAGCAAAAGGAAATCGTAAGATTTTCTATAATGCCCATTGGGAACAGCAAAAAGCATATATAAGAGAGCAGCTTTCAAAAGAAGAAACGGGAGAAATCTATGGAAAACGTAAAATAGATGTAGAACCTGTCTTCGGATTTTTGAAGGCTAATTTGCGTTTCACTCGTATGTCAGTGAGAGGCAAATCGAAAGTGGAAAATGAATTAGGATTCGCCTTTATGGCGGTGAATTTAAGAAAGTACACCGCCTTCAGGCAAAATACAAGCCTAAATTATAACAAAAAAGATTCCAGCTATCATTTTTTGATAACTGGAATCTTTTTTAACTTCATAAGGGCTAGTTATGTCCCAGCCCCTTCTATTTTTTAACGGATGATCTTCATGGATTGGAGGAGCTTTATATGAGTACTGCAAATGGATTTTCTCAGAGCCTAACACAGTTACTAAATAATCCTGATTATTATCAAGAATTCCGAGCAGGAGACTATGTATTTCATGAAGCCGATCTAGCAACAGAACTATATATCATCCAATCGGGGAAAGTCGAAGTTGGTAAAACCTCTCCTGATGGTAAAGAGCTTTCCTTACGCTTATGTTCTACTGGAGACGTGATCGGTGAATTAAATATAGGTTTAGAAAGTAACTTCTTCTTATTACATGCTAAGGCTCTAGAATATACGAAAGCGGCTGTTTTTACTACCTCACGACTAAAACCAGAATTACAAAAAGACGGTAAGCTGGCAATTGATTTTATCAATTTAATGAATAACGCATTACGGAGAGATCAAACTAAATTCAGAGATTTAGTCATGTTTGGAAAGCGTGGTGCCCTCTACTCAACATTAATTAGATTATCAAATAGCTATGGGCTCAAGCAGGAACAAGCTATCTTCATTAACATAGCTCTTACGAATCAAGAGCTAGCTAATTTCTGCGGTACAACAAGAGAAAGTGTTAGTCGTTTACTAAACGAGTTAAAGCGCAAAGGGATTCTAACTATTTGCAAAGGATACATTACTATTCATAATTTACAATACCTTAAAAATGCCATTAATTGCGAAGAATGCCCTGTTCACTTATGTACTATTCATTAATACGCGGAATGCCAACGAAAAAGCAGTCCGCCCTTTTAACTCATAATAACTGTAATTGACTGTACTTCTCCTAGCCTATTACACACTTCAATCCGTTATAACTTATTGTCATCCAGCTTTATTATTCATACAGACAAGCAGCTCGATTATCCCCCACTAACAGATGAGAATGATAGCTACTACATCGCCCTCTTTCAACAATGTCTGCTCATCCACATATTCCTCGTTAATTACAACGAGTGCAGACTCTATACTTCCACGCTTAATGTTACTTGCAATTTCTCCTTTAATTCCCTTACAGTCATCCCAGCTCCGCCCAGTAAAATTTTATCTTTTACTATTTCTTTTATTTCAGCAACCATCAACACCTTAATCAAGTGAAATTCCCCTTTCGCTATCACAGAGACTTCATTCGTATTCTCCTGTATTTGAACACCTATCCAAACCTCTTCATTATCCTAATGCTCCTTCTTCCAAATAGGGACAATTTCTTTCAACCGTTCCATAGCATAACTACTTGCTTCGATCGTATCCTTACGATGTGGAGTTGATCCTGCAATGACAACAGCAATATCTGAAGTATCTAACTTACTAATTCGATGAATAATTACCGTATCCGCATTATCCCATTTTTGGTTAATTTCGTCGCCAATTTGCGCTAACATTTTCTCTGCCAAACCATCGTTCTATATGCTTGGTATTCTAAATAAACGGTTCGTTTACCTTTCGTAAATTCACGAACCATTCCAATAATTAACTGCCCCTGCGTCAGAACTTATTACCTTCGTTATTGCTTCAGCTACGTTTAGTGGTTCATCTCCTTTTTAGAAAGAAAAAACCAACCCTAATCATTCTAAATAAAAAGGTCAATCCATATACTATGAATTAACCTAAATTATTATCAATCAGGAATACCTAAGGCAATTTTAGCATAGCGAGACATTCTTTCTTTACCCCAAGGTGGATTCCAAACAATATTTACTTCTGTTTCCTTGACTTCTGGTATATCAAATAGTGCATGCTTTACATCTTGCTCGATATGTCCAGCAAGTGGGCACCCCATTGCAGTAAGTGTCATCGTTACTTTACATACACCTTCGTCATTTAAATCAACATCATATATTAGACCTAAATTAACAATATCAATACCTAATTCAGGATCAATAACATTTTCTAAGGCACCCATTAAATTCTCTTTTAGCGCTTCATCCATACCCTCATACCTCCTCTAACTTGATATTACTATTTAAACATATTTATAGATTTTTTTAAATATCATTGTTTCAAACTACAAATGCCTATCAAACCATTTAACTGTTTCTAATATGGCATACCTTCCCACTTTATGCCCACGATTGGCTTCCTTCAAAAATACAATGTCTTCCGGATTCATATAATCCTTGGCAACTTGTTCATAAAAAGTATAGGAATGGTCAAACGGAACAACTGGATCGTCTTCTCCATGCCAAAATAACAACGGACGTTGATTTAATTTTTCTGGCCGTTCAGACAAATCGTATAACTTCAATTGCTCATATAAGGAATTAATTTCTTCATCCGTTACCGGAAGATTCCCCATCTTTTTAAAGCTATCAACCAGTGTTTTTGCATAGGTTGTTATCTTAGGAGAGCCCATTAAAATCGCCGCCGTTTTAATCCAAGGATACTGTGTAAGGGCTGCTGAAGTGGTGATACCACCCATACTGGTCCCTGCAATACCAAATTGGTCATTTAAGACAAGACCTTTATCATCTAGATATTCTTTTACATCCTTTAGCTCTTTTACATTTTGTATGACGATTTCCCAGAAAGACACTTGTCGTTTTAAAGAGGATACTTCTTGTTCTCTAGCACCATGGTATTTACTATCTGGTAAGATAACCCTGTATCCTTTTTCAGCAAGTAAAAACGCTAAAGGAAGGTTATGTTCTTTTGCACTCGTAAATCCATGAAAATATGTGATGACAGGTAGTGCTTCTTTTGCTTTATCTGCTTCAACTACAATCAAGCTCGGAATGTTATTTATTTGTTCTTCATATATTCCAATCATCGTGACTGTCCCCTTACGTATGTTTTCATTTACAATTTTACTATTCCATTGTTTGGAAATGCAAATGATGCTTAGATAAATTTTACTTTACATCTATAACTATCAACTATACACTATTGTCAGATGAGGTGAAATAATTATGCAAACGAATAGACATTTAATCGCATTGGATTTAGATGGTACGCTTTTAACAGATAAAAAGGAAATTAGTCCCCGAACCAAACAGCTGATATGGAAAGCAATGGATGAAGGGCATATAGTTGTTATTGCTACTGGAAGACCACATCGAGCTAGTATTAACTATTATAAAAACCTTGGTTTATCAACACCTATGGTGAATTTTAATGGTGCGCTAATTCATCATCCTCAAGATAGTAAATGGGATGCGCTACATAGTCCTATGCCCATAAGAACTGCACATAAGATTGTCGAAGCCTGCTATGAGCTTAATGTCCATAATGTGTTAGCGGAGGTTATGGATGAGGTTTATTTGGATCAATACGATCAAGCAATTATTGACATCTTCCATATGACTCAAAATGATCCGCCATTTACCATTGGAAGTCTTAAGAATAAATTAAGAGAAGATCCAACTTCTATTCTTATTCACCCAAAAGAAGATCATATTACTACGTTGCGTCAGCATCTTGATCAGTACCATGCTGATTTAATTGAACATCGCAAATGGGGTGCACCGTGGAATATCATAGAAATTGTTAGAAAAGGGATGAATAAAGCGGTAGGTCTACAAAAGGTCGCTCATTATTACCATATTCCAAAGGAGAGAATCATTGCCTTTGGCGATGAAGATAATGACTTGGAAATGATTGACTATGCTGGTGTTGGTGTTGCAATGGGAAATGCCATTGATGAATTAAAAGCTGTGGCAAAACACATAACTGATACAAACGAAGAGGATGGCATTGGTAACTTCCTTCAAGAATATTTAAAATTAGAGGTTGAATCCGTTTAATTATTCACAAATATTTCCTACTATATAAAAAAACATAGCAGCCATACTAGAAGTGAACGCCTACATGCGTTCACTTTTTGCATAACTTCCAAATGTACCATTCTGACTAAAAGGATAGCGAGCGCTATTCAAGAACGCTAAACATGCTTTTGTGTAACATGATTCTTTCCAAAATAGTGTTCCTAAGGAGGAAGTATCGTGGGAAAAGGAAGTAAGTCTAAGCGTTTTAGCCAACAGAGCGCTGATTCTGTTAAAAAACATGCTGAGCGATTTCCGTACAGGGCAAGATTCTCTGATGCAGAAAGAAAACAGGAAGAAGCAGATAACCACACAGTAGGAGGTTTTTAAGTTGAATAATAATAACAATAACCTTTTTCAACAAGCTAGAAATGCTGTTACAAACTTTATGAATATACAAGGAAACAATGCTAGTGCTCAGGATAAGCAAGCAGCACAAAATGCTATACAAGCTGCATATAATGAAGCCACTCCTGAGGAAAAGCAGCAATTACAGCAATTGGAGAACCAACTAAAACAGCATAATCAATTACAGTAGCCTCTGCATATATTGTGAAGGTAAATTCCAATTCATTAGTTTTTAATGGACATGATGAAACGGATTTACTTTAAGCAATAAAGGGGCTGGGACAAAACCCAGTAACTGAAAAAAGTGGTACGCCAATTTAGGGCGTATCACTTTTTTTACTTTTTTCAATATTTATATACGCAAAAAGGATACCTTCTGATAAAGTTAAAGTAACTACACAAAAACTTAGAAAAGAGGTATCCTTTATGTTTAAACATTATACCATGAATCAAGTCGTTTTGCCTTTAGATTTTGAAATGAAATTACAAGAAAATGATATCGCCTATGCGGTTAACCATATTGTAGAACATATCCCAGAGGAATCATTTGTGGGATTTTTGCGTGAAACAGGTTGTCCTGCATACCATCCACGCATGATGATGAAGATTATCTTATGTGCCTATACACAGTCTGTTTTTTCTGGCAGAAAAATAGAGGGATTAATCAAAGACAGTGTACGTATGATGTGGTTAGCACAAGGCTATGAACCAAGTTATCGTACCATTAATCGTTTTCGTGTTCATTCCGAAGTAAAAGAATTATTACGTCAGTGTTTTGTCTTATTTCGTTGTCAACTTGTTGAAGAGAAGGCGATTGAAGAAGAGGCTATTTTTATTGATGGTACGAAAATAGAGGCAAATGCCAATAAGTTTACCTTTGTATGGAAAAAATCCATTGAAAAATACAGCACCGATTTAATAGAGAAGTCGAATCAAATGTATGAGGAATTACTGGAAAAAGAAATTATTCCTGAAATAGAAAGGGAAAGTTCCGATGAACTTTCAAAGGAAGAACTCAGTGAAGTGGTTAAAAAGCTAGATGAAAAAGTAGAAAAATATGATAAAGCAATCGAAGAAAGCAAAGAAGCAAAAGAACGCAAACAACTTCGTTCCGAACGAAAAGAACCCAAGCAATACCGTAAACAATTCCAAGATTTTGAAGCTCGTAAACACAAATATCAAAAAGATATGGCAATCTTAGGCGATCGCAATAGTTATTCTAAGACAGATCATGATGCCACTTTTATGCGAATGAAAGATGACTATATGAAAAATGGTCAACTTAAAGCAGGTTATAATGTACAAATTGCGACCGAAGGTCAATACACATTAGCCTACGATGTATTTCCAAATCCTACGGATACTCGCACGTTTATTCCTTTTCTCGATAGTATTGAAGATAGGTACTTTCAATTGCCCGAGCATATTGTCGCCGACGCAGGTTACGGTAGTGAACAAAATTACAGTAATGTACTTCATAGAAAAAGAACGCCACTGATTACTTATAATTCCTATCGGATGGAAAAGAAAAAGAAATATAAAACAAATCCTTTCCATGTATCCAACTGGGACTACGATTCAGACGGAGACTTTTTTACTTGTCCAAATGGAAAGAAAGTACCTTTTCAATATCTATCGAATCGAACAGATAAAGCCGGATTTAAACGAACCTTTCGTGTCTATGAATGTGAAGATTGTTCGGGATGTCCATTACGCGTTCATTGTACCAAAGCAAAAGGGAATCGAAAGATTTATTACAATGCTCAATGGGAACAGCAAAAAGCATATATAAGAGAGCAGCTTTCAAAAGAAGAAACAGGAAAAATCTATGGTAAACGAAAAATAGATGTAGAACCTGTCTTCGGATTTTTGAAGGCCAATTTGCGTTTCACTCGAATGTCGGTGAGAGGCAATTCGAAAGTGGAAAATGAATTAGGATTTGCCTTTATGGCGGTGAACTTAAGAAAGTACACCGCCATAACACAAAATTCATGTATTTATGATAATGAAAAAGATTCCAGCTATCTATTTTTGATAACTGGAATCTCTTTTTTACTTCTCCAGGCTAGTTATGTCCCAGCCCCTTTATTGTCTGGGAAATTATAAAAATAGCCCATGCGGATACATATGGGCGTGCTGAGCCGCGCCCAGCTCCACATTCCAGAAACGAGGCGACTTCACGAATCGCGTACGATAAGTCATCATGACTCGCAAGCTCACCGTGTTTCCTTTATCTCCGTTGACTCGCTCTAGTCGTTACGTTTCTAATCGGACACTTGTACTTTTATTCTGATGCAAATGAATCCTTTAAGTATCATGGATTTCATTCGACAAAATGCTTTTTTATCCCACCTTTTTCTGCTACTATAGAAGTAAGTATGATTTAGGAGGGATGACGAATGGGAATTCGAGCAGAAGCCACCCCAAACCCAAACGCGTTGAAATTTACAACGGATAAACTAATTTTTGAAGGAACAAACAGCATTTCTGTTATGCCTGGTGATACGAGCGAACATCAAATTTTAAATGATCTTATGGAATTAGAAGGTGTTGATAATGTATTTGGCTACCAAAACTTTATCACCATAAACAAAAAATTCGATGTTGAATGGGATAACCTTTCTCCCCAAGTAATAAGTGTATTAGAAAACTATGGCTATTAAGCCATACATCATATGGCTATAAAAAAGGTCAGCATTTGATTGCATGACCTTTTTGTGTCATTATTCATTATTTATATCAACTGGAAAATAATTTGCATTAATCCTTTCATCTTGTTCATTTTTTCCATAAAGAATTAAAATCGGTGGCTCTTTTCCAGTCATCACCTCTTCTGGAAGTGAAACTTCCAGAGTAAAATCCATCCATGCTACTGACTGTTGTTTGGTATTTGCTTGTTTTTCGCTAATTATTTCTTGATTTTGATGTTCAAGGATATAGAATACTTCTGTATTTCTTGCATTGACTTCTCCTTCTATAATAGCTTTTCCATCTTCTACCTTTATATCGATATTCCGAAAACTTACTGCAGTATTAGCAGTTGTTTCCTTATTCATCGAGGAATGGTTTGATGAATCATCACCTGTTTCCGCTTGGTCACCACACCCCATTAGAAATAATAAGATTAAAATAACACTGAAATATTTCATCGTATCCCCTTCTCTTATGCCTATTTTAAGGATCAATCTCTTCGGAAGAACCCAAATATGCCCGTCGTTTGTACAATATTGGTAAACGCATTGGGGTCAACTTCATTAATAATCCGTTCCAGGTCATATAACTCATAGCGTGTCACAACTAGGTACATCATGTGCTTATCTGCTTTTGTATATGCACCTTTAGCAGGCAAAATAGTGATCCCTCTTACCATCGTTTTGTGAATTTCTTTTTGTAATTCATCCGCTTTATGGGTAATAATCATCGCGGTTACTTTTTCATGGCGTGTATGAATAGCATCGATTACACGGGTAGTTACATACAATGTTAATAATGTATATAAAGCATTTTCTGGTTGATAAAGAATCCCTGCCAAAGCAATAATAATTGCATTGAGCATTAAGAAATACGTTCCAATTGGGCGATCCTTCATTCTAGATAATACCATTGCTACAATATCCATACCCCCAGTAGATGCACCTACCTTCAAGGTTAATCCTACACCCGTTCCTGCAATCACTCCGCCAAATACAGCATTTAAAATTATATCTTCGGAAATTTCTAATACAGGTAATAATTCTAAAAATACGGATGTAAACATTACAGATATGATACTGTATACCGTAAACCCTTTCCCTACTTTAAACCAGCCTAAGATCGCTACAGGAATATTGAATACTGCAAGTAAAATTCCCGTACTAACGCCTATACCAATGAAATCGTTAAATACACTAGAAACCAGCTGGGCAGCACCCGTAAACCCACTAGCATATACATTTGCTCCAATGAGGAAAAAGTTTAGCGACAACGCATTTAAGAATGCTCCAAAAATGACTACGAAAATCCGTTTTGCTTCAAATATAAACATAGCTACCTCCCTACAAATTGGTATAACATACTGATTATTTTTTACATTTTTTAAAATTTTACGTAAATATATTTTGACTATCCTACAAATTCAATTTAAACTAAAATAAAGTCTAGTTTAGAAATGCAGGTGAATATATATGACGATAAAAATTCTTGCGGATTCCGCATGTGATTTGTCAATGACTTATTATAACGAATTTGATATAGAAATGGTATCATTAACGGTTCATCTTGATGATAATGATTATGAAGATGGAAAAACAATTAACCCTAAGACAGTTTATCATGCCATGAGAGAAGGGAAAAGCCCAAAAACATCACAGGTTTCTCCACAAACTTTTAAAGATATTTTTACTGCTTACGCTGAGTCAAATCAACCTCTAGTGTATCTTGCATTTTCTTCTGAACTTTCCGGTACCTATCAAACAGCTAAGATGATGGAACAGGAAGTAAAGGAGATTCACCCAGAAGCACCTATTCACGTTATCGATACAAAATGCGCTTCCCTAGGCTATGGACTTGTAGTTCTTCATACAGCTAAGCTTGCTAAACAAGGCGCAACATTGGAAGAGATAATCTCAGCTGCACGTACATATGCAGTAAATATGGAACATATTTTCACGGTAGATAATTTAGAATATTTATACCGTGGTGGTCGAGTTAGCCGAACAGCTGCATTTGTAGGCACACTTTTAAAGATAAAACCTATTCTTCATGTAGAAGATGGAAAATTAATTCCTTTAGAAAAAATCCGTGGTTCCAAAAAGTTATTTCAACGCATGTTAGACTTAATGGAAGAACGGGGCAAAGATTTCACAGATCAAACAATTGGAATTTCTCATGGTGATGACCTTGAACGTGCAAAGCAACTTGCTGCAATGATCAAAGAGAAATTTCCTGTTAAAGATGTCGTTATTGAAATGGTTGGCTCCGCGATTGGTTCTCATTCAGGCCCTGGAACAATTGCACTTTTCTTCTTGAATAACTCTAAGTAATGACTTCGCTTAACCCTAAACTTGGGTTAAGCTTTTTTTTGACAACATTGTAACAAATCAATCATTTTGTCCGTCTAACTAGATAAGTAAGCATTCACGCTTCAAATAGATGTATTCAAGTAAATATTAATAATTTTTCACCAACAAAATAAAAGGAGGTTCGATAATGAATAAGCAAATAACTGGATTGCTATTTTTAGTAATTCTACTATGCAGCGTAGGAATTTTTTATTCGCTTACAACAAATAAGGTAACCGCAAATATACCAAATGCCACAAGTTATGCTACCGCAGCTAAAATTTGGACCATTCATTTTAATAAAGAAATGGATCCAAATTCAATTACACAAGAAAGTGTTACCATTCGTAATGAAAACAATGAGCCCTTATCTATTTCCTTTGACTGGGAAGAATCAAACACCATTTTGAAAATTAATGCAGAAAATGGCTATCAACAAGATCACACCTACCAAATTAACATATCTAATCGCGTAAAAACAGCAAAGGGAGACTACCTCTCGGATGCTCTCACACATACGTTTACAGTCGTTAACGATATTCCAAAAATCAAAGATGCACAGCAATTAATAACAATCCTTAAAGAACGATCCACGATGACAATTAAAGAGGAATCTGCGAATACGGCTGAATCGACAAACGAATTAGCAGCTGATAAGCCCGCTGCAACTCCTACTTCAAATACAAATGTTCAAGTAGCAGGTATCGACGAGGGAGACCAGCTAAAAAGTGATGGAGAATATCTTTACTTCTCACGCGAAAATGATTTGCTCATAGTTACGGCGGGAAGTAATGAAAGCAATGTAATTAGTACAATTACAGAGAAAAATTTTCAACCGTTGGAACTATATTTACATGATAATTATCTTATTAGTATAGGCCATAGTTATAAACCGATACGTAAAGGGGATAATCATTCAACAAAGCAACAAAACAGTTCTCTAACAAGAGATATAATGCCACATCACAGTCAAACTACAGTGTTTATTTATGATATCTCCAACAAGGAAAATCCCGAGCGGATTCGGGAAGTAACATTGGAAGGAAATTATTCAGCTTCACGGAAAACAGATAACCAACTATATCTTATTGCTAATGAGCAACCTGATTTTAGAATCTTAGAAGAAGCTGATTCTAATCCAGAAATCCGTCCATTTATAAAGGATACTGCTGCAGATGCAAAAGATGGAAAAGATGGAAAGCCTATTAACTATGATGATATGTATTTCTTTCCAGAAAGTGAGGAAAAGAACTTCTTGCTCTTTACCTCCATCGATCTCAACAATATAAATGAAACAGCAAAGATACAATCCTATTTAGGTGCTTCACATGACATCTATATGTCCAAACGGCATATGTATATTGCTGTTGCTAAGTACCAACAAAATAATACTTCAAGAAGTGAAGAGACAGCAACAATGATTGCACCAATGCCTGTAAAAACGGAAATCATGCAATTTGCTGTAGACAATGGCAATATAGAATTTCAAGCTTCGACAACGGTGCCAGGTACCTTAATTAATCAATTTGCTATGGATGAACGAAAGGATAACTTTCGTGTAGCCACTACGAACGATAGAATAGATGAAAACGAAAACACTACAAATAATTTATATACATTTGATCTAGAATTAAATAGACTAGGATCCATTGAAGGATTGGCAAAAGACGAACGAATCTATAGTGTTCGTTTTATGGATAATGTCGCTTATATGGTTACATTTAAACAAATCGATCCTTTATTCGTGATTGACTTAAAAGACCCCAAAAATCCAAACGTTTTGGGCGAATTAAAAATCCCTGGATTTAGTAATTATTTACACCCATTGGATAAACAGCATGTGATAGGATTTGGAATGCACACCGAGGTTGATAATAATACGAATCATGCAGAACCACTTGTACAAACCGGCGGAATTAAGATATCTATCTTTGATGTTAGTAACCCTACTAAACCAAAAGAAACGTTTAGTAAGGTGATCGGTGAAAAAGGTTCCTTTACCGAATTAAACCATAATCATAAAGCACTGTATCAACATCCGGACAAAAATCTATTTGGCTTTCCAGTTACTCTCTTTGAGACAAAGACTGTCCAAGAAGCAGATATAACATATGAAAAACCGCAATTTTTATTTGAAGGGGCTTTATTACTTAATATTTCGTCTGAAAATGGCATTCAAATAAAGGAATCCATTACACACCAGAAACAGGAAAATGACCATCCAGAATGGGAGTCAGAAACGAGAAGAATGGCATCTATCGATAACGTTCTATATACCTTTTCCTATAATCAAATGAAGGTATATGATATGAATAGCGATAAAGTCATTCACACCTTAAACTTGCCAGATCAACCAAATGTACCAACAGATACAGAATTAAAGTAAGTCACGTTATAGGATAAAACGAAAATTACATGCATGAAAACTGCCCTCCGATCATAATCATGTAGTATTAGGTTGTACAAAACTTACAAAGGGAGGGGATAGCATGTACATCGATCAATTAATCCAGATGTATCAACATGAGCGTAATCAGTCTCCTAATTCTATGAATGATATTCTAGATTATTATCAAAAGAAATATGTTACCGGTGAAATAGATATTGTCATGTATCGAGAAATTTATTCCTTTCTTAAAATTCAAGGTGCCAGCTCTGCACATGAATATATGTACAACACACCAAAGAAGCCCTTTCCTACATCATTTTATTAAAGAAGGAATTTGATTTACTCTCTACATGAAATCTGTATCCACTATTTTCACTTAAAAAATACTCAGAAAAAGATTCATATGCTGAGTATTTTTTTATTGTCCCGTTTTGTTGAACATTATAACGCCTTAGCAATTATATGATTGAAAAAGTACGATTCGGGGAAAATGAAACTAACACTTTCCATTAGAGTAAAGAAAGCAGCTTAACAGGAGGTATAAATATGAAAATGGAAAAAGAGAATGGACAGCTGACACCCCCAGCACAGCAGCAGAATAAACAACCAGGAATAGAAGCAAAGATGAAGCCTGAACCAGCATACATCCGTGCAGACTATCATGGTAGCAATAAATTATATGGTAAGGTTGCTTTAATAACTGGAGGAGATAGTGGGATTGGACGAGCAGTAAGCATTCACTTTGCGCGAGAAGGTGCAGATATCGCGATTATATATCTTAATGAACATTCTGACGCTAATGAAACAAAGCGCTTAGTCGAGCAGGTAGGAAAAAAATGTATCCTCATCGATGGTGATGTAGGTAATCAAGCCTTTTGTGAAGCAGCTGTAGCAGAAACACTCGAAAAGTTTAAGAAAATCGATGTCTTGGTAAATAACGCAGCTGAGCAGCATCCACAGTCAAGTATATTGGATATTACAAGTAACCAATTAGAGAAAACATTTCGTACTAATATTTTCAGTATGTTTTATTTAACCAAAGCAGTACTTCCTAACCTAAAAAAAGGAAGTGCGATCATCAATACTTCATCCATAACAGCATATCAAGGTAGCAAAGATTTAATTGATTATTCTGCAACAAAAGGAGCGATCACATCCTTTACTCGATCACTATCAGAGGAATTAGCTGACAAAGGAATTCGTGTAAATGCTGTAGCACCTGGTCCAATTTGGACACCGTTAATTCCTTCTACATTCACAAAAGAAAAAGTTGATTCCTTTGGAGGGGATACTCCAATGAAAAGACCTGGTCAACCAGAGGAATTAGCCCCTGCTTACGTATATTTAGCTTGTAAGGATTCAAGCTATGTCAGTGGACAAATGATCCATGTAAATGGTGGAACGATTGTTAACGGCTAAATTGGTTTTCTGAATTTTAGTCTTAAAATAAAAAAGGGGCCCTCAAGTCTTTTTAAACTTATTCAGCCCCTTTTTTCATAGTCAGCAAATCAAGAAAATTATAAAATTATCCCATGTGGATAAATAAGGGCGTGTTAAGCCGCGTCCAGAAACGAGGCGACTTCATGAATCGCCTACGATAAGTCAGGATCGGATCGTAAGCTCACCGTGATTCCTTTATCTCCGTTGACTCGCTCCAGTCGCTACGTTTCTAATCGGACACGCTTTTGTTCCTTATTTATGTCTTCCAGGATGGTCATATACATATTCAGGAAAATCAGTAATAATTCCATCCACGCCTAGCTTTAACAGTCGATCTGCCTGTTCCTTTTCTCTGACCGTATATGGCCAAATATCCAAACCTATGTCATGAATTCTGTCTACTAATTCAGCGTCTAAAATATTCATATTTGGGTTGAAATAGTCAGCATAAGAAGCAAATTCCTCAAGCTCTTGATCCGTAACATCCTTCCAGCTCATCCCAGCCAGTACTCCTACAGGTATACGTGGTAATAAAGATTTGGTGGTTAACACAGAATCATGATTGAAAGATTGAATAATAATCTTATTATTTCTTGGCTTATCCATATTTCGTTCCTTTAATGCATTAGCTACCTTCTCCTCGATACCAGGATATAATTCTGGTGATTTTAACTCAACTAAGATACCAATTTTTCCGCGAAAAGCATCTAATACTTCTTCGAAGGTTGGAATCTTCTCGCCGGCAAATTCATCACTGAACCAACTTCCTGCATCTAGTTGTTTTAATTCCTCTAACGTATGATCTCCAACATAACCCGTTCCATTTGTAGTACGGTCTAGTGTGGTGTCATGAATAAGTACTAATTCTCCATCTTTTGACATTTGAACATCAATCTCAATGTAATCTGCTTTCATTTTAAACGCCTCATGAAAAGCTGCCATCGTATTCTCTGGAGCATGTCCTGATGCACCCCTATGTGCTACATTGACAACTTTATTTCTCTTACTAATTTCACTGTTTGATGCAAATGTAGCTGTGGTAAACATGGACATGACAATAAATGTCATTAGCAAAATTGAAACAATACGCTTCATTAAATCTCCCTCTCTTTGTTCTGTATTTAATTCTATTATAACGATGCTCTGTTAATTCAAACTAAACTGAAGATTAAGAGATTGTAAGAAAAAAACCACCTAAAGTAATGGGCTTATTGACACACATAAAAAAAACTGAGCAAAATTTGCTCATTCCTTATCACTAAATGCTCAGATTTACGCTTCCTCTAGTAGCTATTATGGAATAATAGCTACTGCTTGCTTGACCACCACTCCGGCTGCCCACTTCCCTTTCCGTGGGGTTTGTCCTTCAGCTAACTTTTTTAGCAAAACCCGCTCAAAAAAGTGGATCTTCAGGTCAAACATTTCCCACAGGAGTTGAAGTGGCCGGCCTTCGCTATTATCAGGCTCTACAACGCTAGCATGAAGTAACACAGCTGCTTTTATACTCACGGATAACGATTTTCGCTTTACCCATTGTAAAAAAAGTCAACCTATTACTTATGACAAGAATTGTTGTACCTTCTCATAGCGGAGACTAATTACGTAGACTCCTGCGGGATTAGCGCGAGCCGAAAATCCACTTTGCAACGTGTTCTTCTTTGCAAAGTTAGTTGAGGCCGTGCCCGCGGAAAGCGAAGCAATTAGTCGGAGCATTGCCAATATACATTAAACATTTCAAAATAACTACTTGGCTTAACACAGTCATTGCACTGATTTTATACTTTCTTAACTTAGAACAAAAGCGCAAGCGCCCGATTAGAAATGTAGCGACTGGAGCAAGTCAATCGATATAAAGGAATCTATGTGTGCTTGCGAGTCGTTGATAACTTATTGGGTGATTCGTGAAGTCGTCTCGTTTCTGGGCGCTGGGGCTGAACATGACTCAACACTCCATATTTATCCATGTGGGCATATTTTATAATTTCCTAGATAATTAAAAAGCTTGTAGAGAAAAATCACCCTACAAGCTTTTACGAATAACCACAAAACAAATCTCACTAGTTATTTACTTTTCCTTTGTTTTTGTTTACGACTGAGGATAATTACAGCGATAATAAATAATAAAAATACGCCAATAATAAACCCAATAAATAACCAATTATAGCCTGTATCATTTTCTACAGCGAACACTTCTGCTGTCTCTCTGGCTAAACCAATTTTGTATTCTCCCTTATCATTTTCCCGAACAGTATTATCACCAAGATATCCACGTAGCTGTTTTCCTGACTCTAAATCACTTATTGAAACCGCCCTAGAGTGTTCATCATTATTTATTGCAATATACATCGTCTCATCTTGATAGCTCCGTTTAAATACACTCATTGCTCCATCAGAGCCAACCATTTCGAAATCGCCATGCGTTAGAACAGGAAATTTATTACGTAACGATGAGATACGGTTATGAAATTCAGTCAAGTCTGGATCACCGCTATTAAATTTCACCATTTGCTGTGCTTCAGCTAAGCCTGACCCATACATTGGCAATTCGGATCCTTGATACAATACTGGTACACCAGGAATCGTATACATATAAGTTAATGCTAGTGACCATGTCGTAAGAGCGTTTCTTCCGTTCTCTGCTAAAGTCTGCGTGAACCGCTCCGTTGATTTATTATCTACAAATATCATAGACGCTTGATCAGTTTGTTGCCAAGCTCCATATATGTCAGAAACCGGCTTTCCTGCTTCGGCGAATACCTCTGTCATTCTATTATATAACGAGTAATTTTCGATAGCATCCAATAATTTATTTTCTTTTAAATGTGTTATATCTGTTTCAGGGTCGAGAATATCTGCTAGGATATAGAAATCATCGTCCTTTGCTTTAATATTCTTAGAAAGTGTATTCAGGAATTCTGAAGATGCTTGATCAGCCGCATGTAGCTTATAACCATCAATATCGGTTTCATCCATCCAATAATTAGCCACATTCAATAAGTAAGCTTGCACTTCTGGGTTGTTCTGATTAAGTTTTACTGTATTTTTAGACCAATTGGTTTGTGGCTTTTTATTCTCGATTACCCAATCCTTCTTTGCTGTATCCTGTGCAATGGGATGACTATCTGCAATATAATTGGTAACAAGCTCCATAACTACTTTTATGTTTCGTTTATGTGCCTCTTTAATTAGTGTATGTAGATCATCCATCGTACCAAATTGTTCCTCAACAGAATAAAAATCCTCAATCCAGTAACCATGATATCCGTCCGGTGCATTCGCCATAATGGGTGATAGCACCAGTGTTGTATAGCCTAATTCTTCAAAGAAATCGAGTTTGTCTATAATCCCCTTTAGGTCTCCTCCATGATATGCCATTGGATCATCTAAACGGACTTGTTTATCTCGTTCATGGTCCAGATTATTATAGCGATCCACGGTGATACTGTATAAAATCTCTTCGTTTATATTTGCACTTTCTGCTTGTATATCATTTGGCATCGCTACAAGAATAGCAAGGATAGCAAAAAAAATACTTAGGATACGTTTCATATAATTCCTCCATCTAGTAAAAGTACTCTTGTTCTATTATTGAGCTTTTATCGGAATAGTCAATATTAATCCTTACATTGTAAGAAATCATTCAAATTTTTAACCCTTGCCTCCATAGTCAGCTATAATGATAGCATAATAACCTGTTGTCGAGCTATGATAACCAACACGTTGTCAAAACAGAACAAAAGCGCAAGAGCCCGATTAGAAACGTAACGACTGAAGCGAGTCAACGGAGATAAAGGAATCACGGTGAGCTTGCGAGCCGATGATGACTTAGATTAGGGCGATTCGTGAAGACGCATCGTTTCTGGGCGTTGGAGCTGGACGTGACTTAATACGTATATTTATCCATAGGCTCAAATTTTGTAATTTCCTAGGCTATAAAAAAAGATTGCCCCAAACATAAGGACAATCTTTCTATACTTATACAGACATAGGGAGTCTAAAGAATCCCAATGCAAGTACAATAATAACGGCAATCACAAATTGGATCCACAAACCTTTAAGTGGCTTCTGCTTTCTTAACTTCACAAGCATCATTTCCATCACAGCAATAATCCAAACTCCAGCAAGTCCCTTAATGATTGCTTCAGGTAGTAATGGACTGCCATTAAAATAATACGCAATTAAATCTCCACCGGTATAAAGTATAAACAAATAGTCTAATCGCAAAATCATTTGTGTAATTTTTGCAGGCTTTTCCTTACCTTGTTTTAACATCATGTAAGCTAGAGCAAATAAAATAAAACCAAGCGCCCATGCAGTAATATGCATATGTGTCATCTCTAAACAACCTCCTGTCCAAATTCAATGACTATCGCTATCATACCATGATCACTTTAATAAATCATATAAAAAAATCATGACAAATTTTCTGTATCTATTCAGCAAGAAAAACTGTTATACTATTTTTGTAGATTATTTTTAAAATTCGGAGGGATCATATGGTACAAACGAGTCAGGAAATAATTGATCAGACACAGGAATATGGTGCGAAAAACTATCATCCTCTACCTGTTGTTATTGCAAAGGCTGAAGGAGTTTGGGTAGAAGATCCAGAAGGAAACCGCTATATGGACATGCTGAGTGCTTATTCAGCAGTAAACCAAGGACATCGTCACCCCAAAATTATTGAAGCCTTAAAAAAACAAGCTGATGCTGTAACATTAACCTCAAGAGCTTTCCACAATGATCAGCTTGGACCTTGGTACGAAAAAATATGTAAACTAACTAATAAAGAAATGGCCCTGCCAATGAATACAGGGGCTGAAGCTGTTGAAACAGCGATCAAAGCAGCTAGAAGATGGGCTTATGATGTAAAAGGTGTTGCAGAAGATAAAGCAGAAATCATTGCTTGTGAAGGAAATTTTCATGGAAGAACAATGACTGCTGTATCCCTTTCTTCAGAAGCTGAATACAAACGTGGATTTGGACCAATGCTGCCAGGAATTAAAATCATTCCTTATGGTGACATTGATGCATTAAAAAATGCTATTACAGAGAACACAGCGGGCTTTTTATTTGAACCGATTCAAGGTGAAGCTGGAATTGTAATGCCTCCAGAAGGATTCTTAAAGGAAGCTTATGCTATATGTAAGGAAAATAAGGTTTTGTATATCGCTGATGAAATACAAGCCGGACTTGCACGTAGTGGAAAAATGTTCGCTTGTGATTGGGAAGATGTAACTCCAGATGTTCTAATTCTCGGAAAAGCCTTAGGAGGAGGCGTATTTCCAATCTCCTGTGTCGTCGCTAATAAAGATATCTTGGGTGTATTTAACCCTGGATCACACGGTTCAACCTTTGGTGGAAATCCACTAGCTTGTGCAGTTTCCACAGCATCTTTAGAAGTACTAGAGGAAGAAAATTTGGCAGAACGCTCGTTAGAGCTTGGGAGCTATATGATGGCTGAACTCAATACAATTGATAATCCCAAAATAAAAGAAGTACGTGGTAAAGGTCTATTTATTGGTATGGAGTTAACAGAGGCCGCTCGCCCGTATTGTGAAGCGTTAAAAGAAAAGGGATTACTATGTAAAGAAACTCATGACAATGTAATACGCTTTGCTCCTCCACTTATTATTGATAAAACAGATCTCGATTGGGCTATTAGTCATATCCGTGAAGTGTTTAACGGTTAAGTACGAATTTTTATAATGTATACAGAAAGGCTGTCCCATAAGTCAAGCTAGACTTGTGAACAGCCTTTTTAATAGCTTTATTGCAGACTGCAGCAGTAATTCACAGCCACAGATGAAATAAATTACGTTTCTCACAATTCGTACAGATAGAAAGTAGTTTCAGTCAAATCCATGATAGTTATGGAGATGTCTTCTTGAGTCATGAAAATGGAAAACGTAGAAAGTTTGCTGACTGCCCTAACTTTCTGTAGTTTATCATTAACCTGCATCAAATTCATGATTTAAAATGGAATATAATTTTAAATCATAATGTATTCCGTTTACTTGCATGGCCATTCTCATTATTCCTTCAAAGGTCATTCCTACCTTTTCCATTACTCTTTCAGACGCAAGATTTTCTCGAAAACATCTTGCTTGGATACGTACTAAATTCATCTCTGTAAATCCATATGCTATCACTCTCATTGCAGCTTCTGTCATCATTCCTCTTCCCCAATAGTCTCTAGAAATGATATACGCTATTTCTGCCGTACGATGTTTTTTCTTCCATGATACAAAATTAATCGTTCCTATTAAATGATGTGTTTGTTTATCTTGAATTCCCCAGAAGACATAATTATTTCCTTTGTACTGATTTAATATTAGATTAAGAAATATATGGGTATCGGCCATCGATTGATGGGCATCCCAATTCACATATTTAGCTACTTCTTTATCGGAGCAATAAGCAAACATATCCGCAGCATCATCGATGGTAACCCTTCGTAATCGCATTCGCTCTGTTTCAAGTGTTGGAAAGTTATCTTTTGGAACTCGCATCACTTCTCCCCCATTCACCCTTGATTTTTCCTACGAAGATACTGTTTCTGATTATAGGTCAAGCTACGCCATATCCATTCTAATGGACCAAACCGAAAATGAATAAACCACCATTTACTATATATGATCTGTAAGAAATAAATGACAATAACCATAAGTACTCCAATTAATGGTGATATAGCTCCATATAGACCCAATCCAACCCCATAAAATAAGACAAAACATATGACAGATTGTGTAATATAATTGGTTAATGCCATTCTGCCTACATAAACTAATGGTTGGAGTATTGCAGCGCCCACCTTGGTTTGAGCTAACAGTGTAATCGATGTTAAATAAAATAGTGCTGAAAATGAGCCACCTATATTATCTTGAATCATCGAAAACCATGTCGGATTCCCAAACAAATAGGGAGCTAGCTTTAAGAGAATGAAGAGAATCAAGGAACTAAACCAAAGCCTTTTAATAATAGAATGATATTGCTTCGGTTTATGTAGCCAGCGTTTCCGTGCAATGTACATTCCAAATAGAAATAAAGGTAAAATGGTTGCAATCATTATGAAAAAAACAATTCCTCCATTACCATACATCCAATCTTGAAAGTTTTGATACCAAATGGCTTGAATAGTGGTACTTTGATAATTTTCAAGCGCTTGATTTATCATTACATCGTCATATTCATTAAGAAAATGCCTCGCATTATACAAAAATAGTGTTAACATACTAACACTTCCAACTAACAGAGTAACTCCCCAGCCAAGTAGCGTCCGATCTTTCACATCCAAGAATAAAAGTAAAAACAACCCAATTATTCCATACGACAATAAAATATCACCATGCCATATTAAAAACGCATGAATTATTCCAAATCCAATTAAAACCATGAGCCTGCGAATTAGAATCGGATAAAAGGCAATTCCTTTTACAAATAGCCCTTCCTTCATTAACTGAATGCCAAAGCCAAACAAAATTGAAAATAATGAATAGAAGCTTGCTTGAAAAAATATGTCGATAATACCTTGAACCGTATGATCCAAACTAGATGGCCACGCTACCCCTTCTCCTCCATACAAAAAATAAGGTGCACTGAAGGCGCCAATATTCACAATAAATATACCAAAAATAGCGAAGCCTCTAGCTGCATCAATCCAAACCAACCGATCTTTTTCACGAGTCGGTGTTGCCTTTATATCCATCATATACTCCCTTTCTGCTTCGTACCTCATATTATTCGATAAAAAACAAAACAATCCTGCTAAAGATCCTCAACAAAATAGAAGATTTTCATAAGCTAACAGTAAAGGAGGAGTCCAAATGCCAGCAAAAGTCGGAGCAGTCAAAGTAATTAATATATCTTCCTCCAGTATTTTTAATATTGGCGATGTGTATTCCATATCCCCAGACAGTACTGCCAAAACCTATGCTGGTGGAGGGTCTTTCAATACTGGAAGAGGTATTCGTGTAAACTTGGGGAATTCTAAAACCTATGTTTTTGATCCCGACAATTTTGATCAACCTATAATCTCGGAGGAATAAAGATGAATATCACTGTCCATCAATCCATTAGTATTTATATGATAAAAGTCGGTGCTATTACCAATTCTTCTGTATTGCAAATTGGAAGCACTGGCAGTCTACAAGCCCAATCCGATATATACAATACAGGCGGATTTACAGAAGCTGTTGAGGAGGCAGAAGCAATTAGTGAGACTACTCCTCTTGTACCTTTAGCCCCTTAATTCGCACATTTTTGTAGGTAATGCATAAACTAAGCATAGGCATTCGTCTACACTGTGCAAGGGGGGTTTATTTTCATGAACAATAATGATTGGTCAAAATATATTTATGATTTACATGAACATATGAAGCAGCAGGAGAATCTAATCCAAACATTAATGTCGAGAGTAAACCAATTGGAGGATAGTTTGCAAGCTGCTAAATCTAATAAGATTGAAAAGGTGGAATATCACTTCGACCAACTGAAGATTGAGCATTTAGACGGTACGCTTCATATCGGTTTATCCCCACAGGACTTAGCAAACCTTGAAGATACGGGTTTCCCAAACCAGCCTGACATACCAAATTATCAGCCACCACTTAAACAAACCTTACAATCAGAATTAGGAAATTATCTCCATGAAACCGGTCCCTCTATTATTCGTCAGCTCGCAAGAGAGCACAGTGTAAATTTAAACGATGGATATCCCTCCGTTCTTATACAAGATATAGAAAAACAGTTGCCTGGACGGATTGCCTTTCATGAAAATGAGGCAACACAAAATGGTAACCTTAAATCAAGAGAGGAATTGCATGCTTATATATCAGATAACATTAAAAGTGAAATTCAAAAATCGCTAGCTCATTTTATGCATACCAAAAAGAATAAAGGAGAATCATCATGAACATGGAAGTCCATAACTGGGGACTAAATGTTGAAAATGTTAATGTAGATAACGTATCTGCCTCATCCGTTTTTTTGATTGGGGACAACGATGAGATATGTCTTTCATCTTTTTTTGATACACCACCAGAGGCCTTTACTTTTGGAAATATTGTACCATTAGCCCCATAAGGAGAGAATAACTCGTGCAAAAACGAATCGCTCATGTATCCGATATGTTTACCAATTCTGTTTCCTTTAGTGGCGTTGTTTCAATTGGAGACACATTCAATGCCAATTTAAATTCCAAAGGGATTGCGGTACAAAAAGAGGGAGATTACTTCACAAAAGCAGATGAGGAATACTTTGAGGATTATCCGATTTTCACCAGAAAAGCAAACTGGCTGAAAGATGGGAAAACCGTAAATAAATCTACTTTTCATCACGACTGTTCTATTAATGTCCACCATGTTTCTTTAATTGGAGTTAGTAGTTCCTCCTTAATGCAAATCGGGAGCGTGGAAAATATAGCTGCAGATGCACGATTAAAGCATTTCCGAAAGCTCCAAGATTAAATAAGACACCAATCCTTGTTCCATCTCATAGACTGTTTTAAGAATACTATGATAGAAGGTGTTAGCATGCCCGCTATTGTTGGACCAGTAAAAATAATTAGTGTTGGCGGAGGTGTGGTTAACTTTGGTGATTCCTTTTATTTATCTCCAAAGGATACTGCAAAAACTAACGCTGGTTCTGGCTCACTTAATACAGGTGACTTCATCTGTACGAATAACGGCGTCAGTACAACCAATCCGTTTGACCCTGATTTAAACGATCAAAACATTACGGCAAACGCATAAACATTATGAAATAAGCTTGTGGAATCCTTAGTGGTTCTACAAGCTTATTATTGAGCCTTTGCTCCCACACTATATTTCGGCGGGAGTGTAAAGGATGGTTTCGTCTTTAAAAAGAGCCGTTTTAGTATGTCGCACCCCCTTGTACATAACAAAACAGAATTTTGCTTTACTCTACTATTAGCCTAGCTTTTTAATTCCTGTGGCACTTCAACAAGTTGATTTTTCGCAAAGAAATACAAATATGTTTCCTTTACAGGCTGTTTCCAAATCGTTTCAACAGCATATCGATAAAGCTTCATTTGCGTAAAATAACGGTGTAGCATTTTTTCCTTGACTTGCTCTGTCCATTCAGCATTAATGGCATCCGTTTTATAATCGATCATTATCCAACCATCTTCTTTTGGAATAAGACAATCGATTACCCCTTGTATTAGCACATTTTCTTCTGGTGCGTGCCATGTTGTATAAACTTCACTTGCTGGCAATGCAAGACTAAATGGTACCTCGCGATAGAATTTAGGTACACCCATGATAAATGCAGCAATCGGTGTATGATAAAATTGCTCAATTGCATGGATGTCAATCTGGCCTGCTTCTTGTCTTCCTATAATCTCTTTTTCTATCATTTTTTCAATTTCTTCCTCTATTTGCAAACCATTTAATACTCGTTTAATAGGTAAATGCTGCATGACTGTGTGCATTGCAGTTCCTTTTTCAGCTGAAATCATTGATTTTTCCTTTTGCATAAATACTGGTCGTTTAACAATCGGCTTTTGAAATGTAGCTACAAGCTGATCAGAACTATATTCATCCTTTATTTCCTGTTGCCTTTTAATTTCAGTTACTGTTTGTTTTGCCCTTGAGGTCGCAGCCTCTCGATAGGGATACGTAAATTGCAAACGTTGATCAACGATATATTTGAGTTCATTATCTGTTAAATCCAACGGCTTCCATTTAGAAATGTGCTCATATAATTGCACATCATTGTCCTTATTAGGTTCCGTATTATTGACCAGCTCACTTCCATGAATAATGGTCACATCCCAATGTGACGGATCATGCTCTATCGTTTCATTCGACATTTTTGAGGTATCGCCTAATCGTAACATTTCGCAGTCACGATGACGTAAGAGCGCTGGACCAACCCAATCCAGATAGGTTTTTGATTCGATGCGGAAGTACGAAGGAAGTACCCATTCATGATGCTCCCTTATTTTCTCCCATTTCTCTATTTTTTTCTCTAAAGATGGTACACTCCCTATCATGACAAGTTTTTCTTTTGCGCGAGTTAATGCAACATAAAGTACACGCATTTCCTCTGCGAGCTGCTCCCTCAATTTTTCACGCTTTAACGCTTGATAATACAGTGTTGGATAGCTAATTCGCTTAACTGGGTCGATGTATTTACTGGCAAAACCATAATCCTTATGCAATAAGTATTTCTGATTTAAATCCATCAAATTAAATTGTTTATCCATCCCCCCTAAAAGCACTACAGGGAATTCAAGTCCCTTACTTTTATGAATCGTCATAATACGTACAACGTCCTCTTGTTCACTCAGAGCCCTTGCTGCTCCAAGGTCATCCCCTCGTTCTTCCATTCGCTCGATAAAGCGTAGGAATCGAAATAATCCACGAAATGACGTTTTTTCATACGTTCGCGCTCGATCATAGAGAGCTCGGAGATTCGCCTGTCGTTGTCTGCCTCCTGGCATACCTCCAACAAAGTCGTAATACCCTGTTTCTCGAAAAATCTGCCAAATCAACTCAGATAAAGAACCTTGCCTAGATGCTAAACGGTATCTTTCCCGATTGTCAACAAAACGTTGAAGCCTTTTTGCAGTTTCATTTGTATGCTGCTTAACATAGTTTTTTAATGCATCATAAAACGAAAGATTCTTTCCTGCTAATCGAATTGCTGCCAATTCTTCTTCATTTAAACCAACTATTGGTGAACGTAATACTGACGCTAATGGGATGTCCTGTCTCGGATTATCAATCACTTTTAAAAGGCTAATCATTACCTTTATTTCAATTGCTTCAAAATAACCTGTTGATAATTCTGCATATACAGGAATACCTTGTTTTTTCAACTCATCTGTAATAGCCGGAGCCCATGTCATCGACCGAAGCAGAATGACAACATCCCGATATTGCATATCCCTTTGGGCGTTTGTTTCCTTATCAACCACTTGCAAAGGTGCTTGATCTGCTTGACCAATCCAATTTTTAATTTTTTTAGCATATACTCTAGCTTCAAGCTCTGCCTTTTCCAAATCTCGGAAGTCCACTTCCTCCATACTTTCTTCTTGTTCATCAATATGGCGATCTATAATTACCAACTCTGGATTTGGCTGACTATAAGGATATTCATCATACATTTTATTGCCATAAATTAGCTCCGCATTTTCATCATAGTTTATTTCACCAAGAGCTTCATCGATAATTTGTCGAAAGATATAATTCGTTCCAGTTAAAACTTGCTCTCTACTTCTAAAGTTTCTGGCTAAATCAATGCGTTTTCCCGAATTAGTATTAGCAGCAAATCGTTTATACTTACCAATAAACAAAGACGGCTCCGCATGTCGAAAACGGTAAATACTTTGCTTTACATCTCCTACCATAAATCGATTTCCCTTACCAATTTGATCACTTAATAAATGTAGAATGGTCTCTTGTACTAGGTTAGTATCCTGATATTCATCGATGAGTAATTCAGAAAATCGTCGTTGAAATCCAACTGCCACTTTTGATGGTGTTGGTGACTCGGTTGAATCATCTTCATTTAATAACTGTAAGCAATAATGTTCGAGGTCCGTGAAATCTACCATTGCTCGCTCCCGCTTCTCTTTTGTAAAGCGTTGTTTAAATTCCTTCACTAACTCCGTCAATTGTTTAATTACTGGCGCCATTTCACGCATATCTTCTAAATGACTAGCTAAATCTCTACTAAACCAGTCCTGCTTCATATCATTCCAACGTTTTTTATAGCTATTTCTTAGCTTTTGAACATGCTTTTTTTTCTCCTCATTTACTTCAACACGTTGACTCGATAGTTTTGAAAATGTGTAGTCTTTCATGAAATTATAAAGTTGATTCCAATCACCTTGAACTCGTTTAACTTCCTGCAACATAGCTATATCTTCTTCTATCGTATTCGCATACTGGTACGGTCCGTCATTTTCTTTTGTTATATTCATAGCAAGTAGCATTTCTTGCTGAATAGCTTCAAACTTCCCTTCCACCTCACGCTTAAGTATATTTAACCAATAAAGATCTATTTGCTCATCATTTTCTGATACATCATACGCATTTGCTAATTGATCTAGCCAGTGATCAGGCCAAGGATTCTGTACAGCAAACGAATAGAGAGAAAGGATTAAGTCTTCTACTTCAGCATCACTACGGTCACTCGAAAAACGATCTACGACTTGAAAAAATAATGCCTGGTCAGCGCCATCTGCACCATACCAATCCTCAAACAAATCATCCATTACCTCTTGTTTCATTAAATCTACTTCCATTTCATTAGCAATGCGAAATGAAGGATCAATATCTAATAAATATGCATATTGACGTACAACTTCAAGACAAAAGGAATGCAGTGTGGATATCGATGCCCGTTGTAGTAGGGATAATTGTTTCTTTAGATGTTGGGAAGATGGGTCTTCAGCCAAAGCCTTTTCAAGAGCTGCGCCAACTCGCTTACGCATTTCTTGGGCTGCAGCATTTGTAAAGGTTACTACGAGTAGAGAATCGATATCTACTGGGTTCTCTTTATTAAGGAGCTTCTGTATTATTCGTTCAACGAGTACAGCGGTCTTCCCTGAACCTGCTGCCGCTGCAACGAGTACATCGCTCCCACTGGTATATATTGCTTCCTCTTGTTCTTTTGTCCAGCTTACCATGAATCGCCCTCCTCCCTCTGAATACGGTTAAGGATATCTTCATCCTTTAAGTCGGTTAGCTTTCTGTAATCATTCGTTGCTATGGTTGAATCAAACTGACATACAGCATGGAATGGGCAATATGTACATGCAACTTGCTGCTTATGCTGATAAGGGTTTAAATCAACTCCCCCTGTAGTCATATCAATACCAGCTTTAGCCATAAGTCGATGCATATGATTTTGTAAACTAGCGAATGTTTGTTGATCTGCTATTTTGGAATAACTATAAAAGCCACCCTTTTTCTTTACACCTGCAGGAACAATTTGGCTAGCTCCAGAATCTAATGCAGTATCCATCCATTTCACAATTTCTTCGTCTGATAATAGTAATCCTTGCATTTTATATTTCTTAAACAATTCTTCCGCGATGGAGGCATCATCAAGTCTCCCTTTTCCTGTAATCATTGGATTATGGACATGGAAGTATAATACTCCTGCTGGTGTCGCTTGAACCCCTAGCCACTTTTCAGAGTGCGTTAACACCACATCTAAATACGTAAGCATTTGTAGAGCTAAACCATAATAAACTTCCATTAGGTTAAGTCCTTTGGCACTAGACTTATAATCTATAATTCGTAAAAATAGTTCATCATCCTTTATTGCTCTGTCGACACGATCAATTCTACCTCGTAGCATTAACTCAAAACCATTCTCCAACGTAATCGTTAATGGTGGCAGCTTCTGATTTTTACCAAAACCTAATTCTAACCCAACTGGAGAGAAATTACTTTGTCTTGCCTGCTCACTTAATACAAAAGCCGCTCGTGCGATAACTTCTTCCAGCTTTTGTTGAATGTATTTATAACGGTTAGAACTGTGTAGAATCTGATGCTGTAGTACTGGCGCTAAATGGCTTACAGCCTTAGACGCATAATTAGCTGCATCAGACTGGTTCAAGTGTGAAAAATCTCTACCTTCGCTTTGAACCCATTCTGTAATGGTTTTTAACGCTTCATGGAATAATTGCCCAATGTCTGGTGCATCTAACTTGTATGTTCTACGCTCTTCAAGTCCTAAACTGTATTTTGCAAAGTGCTGGTATGAACATCGATAATATGTCTCTAATCGAGAAACACTCGCCTTTACCTGTTTTGGATAAAGCTGTTCGATGGTTTCACTAGACAAGTCGGTAGGTTTATTTTGATAGAATAAACTTTGTAAAATTCGATACGTCGTATGATACTTCTTGTGATGCTCCATATACCAATTCAGTACATACCACCATATGCTCCTAACAGGGTAGCCTTTTTGATATCTAGCTAACTGAGCTGTTAAAGCAGCTCTTGTCTTCGTTGGTGTCGTTATAAATCGACCTGCATCTAATAATTCATCAGGATCCTGCAAAACCAAGTGGTCACTGGAGCTTGGAAATAGATCCTCCATACGCTTAATCAGCTGTGAAGGCATCTTTGCCTTTCCTTCATCATCACTTAAAGGATAACTAATCCACAATCTGTCTCTAGCTACCGTAAATGCTATATACATATAGAACCAATCATCAAGTAATTGGCGCTTGCTACTTTCTGCTAGCTTTAATCCATGACCAGCCAGCATTTCTCTTTCCTGTTCATTTATCAATCCATCAGTTGGTGGTTTCATTGGCCAAACGCCTTCATTTACACCGAGAAGGAAACCACATTTTATTCCACTGATTCGAGAACGATCGATAGAACCAACTATGACATGGTCCATACTTGGCGGAACATGAGCAAACGTTAACGTCTCGAAACCAGCTTCTAATGTTTTTCGAAACGTAGTTAGTGACATTTCCTCTTCTCCAGCCATCTCAACGATTTCATCAAACAATTGAATGACAGCATCCCATACCTGCTCTTGTTCCCTTCCTTTTTCAAGCTCTCCAACATTATCATAATCCGTACGTATTTCCTCTAATCGAACGGGAACTTGTAATTCCTCTAGTAATAAATAAATGGTTTCACATTTTTCCTGAACGGTTGAAGCGTCTCTCATTTGCGTATCGAAGTTTCCTAATGCCTGCGCCACTTGGTTACGATAATGATTTATTCTTGCTTGTGTATCTCTTTCCATATCTGTTTGCGCCATTTGGTCAAATCCTCGAAATCTTTGAAACACCCACTCTTCTTCTCCTAGCCAGCGCTCTCTTGATCTAATTCCATACTCTAGTACATAATTTTCTAATTCATCTATTGCGTCAGGGTTTAGCGGATATTCCTTATTTAAACTTGGAATAAAACCAGTTTTGAGTACGCGAAAAACAGCATCATATCGCCAATTTCCTTCTACCATATCTAATAAAGAACGAATCAATTCAATTAGCGCATGATTCTGCATGGTTCTTTTTTCATCAATAAAAACTGGAATGTCATAATCATTAAAGAGCGTTGCAATTAAATCATGGTACGTATCGGTTTGCCGAATAAACAGCGCAATATCACGATAACGATAGCCCTCTTCCCTAACAAGTCGAACAATCTCTTGAGCTGCTCCTTCTACTTCTGCTCGGGGATGGACTGCTTCTGCAATTTGCAGTGGAACTTGCCCATCATAGTGAGGGACAGGTCGGACATCAAAATTTTTTTCCAAATGTGCAAAGTAAGGCCGATCTCGAAATCTTCCATATTCAGGGTCAAGTTCAACGGTCTCTTCTATCATTACGTCATTCATTTCCGCAGTTTGCTTAAGTGCTTGGTAGGTTTCCGTTGTCTGGTAAAATAAATCCAATTCAGACACAGCGTCCCCCTCTGGCTGCTCCACAGTTAACGCGACAGTTACACGTTTGCATTTTTTCATAAGTGCTTCTACTACCATCATTTCTTTTGGTGTAAACCGATGAAACCCATCAACATATATCTCTGCTTCATGTAATAATTGCGACTCTTTAATCTTATCAGCAAGTAATTGCAGTTGATCCTCGCCATCTATATATTTATCTTGCAAAGCAAATAGTAATTTTTCATAGATATATACTAAATCCTCAAGCTTATTCGCTAACGCCTCTTCCCCAGGCTCCTTATGTACGTATTGACCAATTTGTTCAATTTGCGCATGCAATAGCTCTGGTGTAATGGTATATCGCTTAAACTCCGTTATCATTGTTTCTAATTGATGTAAAAAACCTTGTTTTTCCATTGCTTTTTGGAAAACATGCCACTCATCTTGTTTTTCTTCTATAATTTTGCGTAGCATCATTTGAATACCAACCGTACTAATAAACTGCTTCGTCCCGCCTCCTGTTTCCTGCAGCACCCTCCAAGCCAGCCTTGAAAAGCTTGCTACTTGAGCACGAATACTCCCGCGAATATCTTTATCATTAAACAGTGTATACTCCTGTTGAAATGTCATTTGATCTGGAACGATATAGAATATAGGTGGGCCTTGTGGTTCCTGAATTAATTTGGCTTTCATCTCATCCAATGAACGGCCGCTTTTCCCCGTTCCTGCTCGTCCAGTAATAAAACGGAGTCCCATAATGTTTCCCCCATTTCCTTCTCCAATTTAAAAAGCTCTCATCCTTTTATTTTACCAAAGATGAGAGCTACTACATAACTATTTGCCAAGGCTTAAACTCGCTTGAGAAAGCGGCCAATATTTCACATCTACTTTCCCTACAAGCTGTGTTTGTGAAATAAACCCAAACGATCTGCTGTCCAGACTATTATCACGATTATCGCCCATTACAAATAGTTTTCCTTCTGGAACCTCTGTTTTACCCGTAATTTCTTCTAAGGTAAAGTTTTCGGTGTATGGTTTTCCATTACTTGCCTGAACGAACTCACTTAAAAATCGTTCTTCTACATATTTTCCATTTATATATAAGTTATCGTCCTTATATTTTATTTCATCCCCAGGAACACCTATTACACGTTTTACATAGTCCTCCTGTTTATTAGCGTGAAACACGATGACATCAAAACGATCCACATCCGTTAGATCGTAGACGACTTTATTAACCATTAATAAGTTACCATCGTTTAATGTTGGCTGCATGGATTCTCCGTCTACAACATAACTAGCAAAAATCACAGAACGGAATACCATCGCAACTATGATCCCAAGCAATACAAGTGGAATCACTTTTCGATATTTTATTTTTTTCATGCCAAACCTTCCTCCAGAGTATGTTCTCTTTACATCATACCCTGGAGGACAGTGTCTTAACCCTTTTCAGAGCCTATTTCATCATTTTCAAGCGCCTTTTTCTGCAAACGCTTCTCGATATACTTACCAATAATCCAAAAAAGGACGATGCAACCTCCAACAATTATAGTCTTCACCGGATTTTTAGCAAATTCCATAATACTTGAGCCTACATAAGCAATGGAAAAGATCATCACCGATTTCCCCATAATTACAGCAAGAATAAACTGTTGCTTACTAATTTTCGACAAGCCTGAAACAACATTGATGACAGAGGATGGTGAAAAAGGAAAACACATTAATAAGAAAAGTGGTCCAAATCCATGTCGCTCCAACCAGGTTGTCACTTTCTTTACTTGTTTATTCCCTCGAATCGTTTTAAAAATTCGTTTATTACCAAGCTTGCGAATGACTAAAAATACTAAGACAGCGCCCAGTGCTGACCCTGCCCATGATAATAAAAAGCCTTCAAGCAACCCATATGCCGCTGCATTGGCAAATACAAATACAACCAATGGAAGAAAAGGGAGAAACGCTTCAATGAATGGCAACAATATCCCTGGTAGTGGCCCTAAATTCTCGTAATTATGAAGCAAGTGCATAATATATTCATCGAAATTGTCATTTTCAATCATTGTTTTCCAATCCGAAAGTTGGATGTCTAATAAATACATGTAGTAAAATCTCCTCAATATGTAAATGTCACTTTATCCTATTTTTAAGTCTATCTATTTTTATTTTAATGTAAACATCTAATTATGCATAGTCATATCCTTAATTTGCCACTTTCTTTTCATTTCTAATAGTTACCATTGATTAGTTTATTAATTTTTGCATATACTATGAACAAGAACAAACGTTCTTGTCAAGGAGGGAGATTGTCATGCGCTATCTAAACGAAGAAGAATTAACGATTGCTTCTCGCTTTCTGTTCCTATCGATGGCCATGGTCGTTATACAACAAGACATGCAACATTTCCAAAAAGGAGCGTTTAAAATCACAGAGCATTATATGGGACTTTTGAAAAGAATGGAGGCAGAAGCAGTCAATGAACGCAGAGTGTTACGAAGTACTATGCTTCATAAACAAATAAAGGTCGTTACATTAGAAAAAAATGATTCATTTTCTTCGTATTTATTCCTCTGCCGAGGTCGTGAGGAAAAACGGAATTATTTTAACCCTGCTATTCGAAAAAAAGTCCTAACTATTCTTGAGGAATTAATGGAAAAGGGGCAGTCCGATCAATATGCTTCTGCAAAAACCTAATACGATTATCTAAAAGATAGCGAAACTGCGCAGTTCGTTGAACCTGATTTAGCGCAGAACCATAGGAGATATCAAGAAATACACGCTTGCCATTCTTAAACAGGATTTCTGTACCATAATTAGCTGCTTTAAGAACTTGATCAATATGGGAGTGTGCAATCCATGAACATTTGGAGCTTGAAGGGGATGTAGTCGGGAAGAAATACATGCCACTAATTGGATCAATTGTGATTGGTGCTTTATGTGTAATTCCACAGATATCTTTGGTACCCTCTTGTCGACCTTTTAAACTTGCACCAAAAAACTTACAAGCATGATCGACAATTTTGCTAGGAGAAAAGCTGACTGGATATTCAGCTTCTTCTTCTAATACCATAGTAATGGGGTTATCTTTGGAATCACGTTGGGCAACAAGAGCAACAGTCAGTGGGGTGATTTCTGGTGTAGATGTATACAAATTCAACATTAAAATGCTCATCCTTTCCGAAGAAAAGAAAGTGGCTTATATATTAATTTATCAAAATTATAGAGAAAATGGAAGATAAAAACAATATCTTCACAAAATTCAACGATTGTTTTCTGCATCACCCTCATGTTTTAATTCATAATGCGATGGAGTGGTTTGCTCCTGTTTCTGAGATACATCAAACTCAGGATTTAACCATGTAAAAGTAGCAAGCTCCTTCTCTTCATCTTCGTATAAGTTCATCCCTTATCACCTCTTATCTCTATTCTCTCTCAATTTATACACAACCATACATTATTTGTTCAGTCTTATCCCACAACAAAAAAGAGGCTGGGACAAAACACAACTTCTTTACTCAAAATACGAATAATCATATTATCAATAGGAGTATCATCGCCGCACCGTGAAACTATATTCGTTTTCCGCGGGCACGGCCTCAGCTAACTTTGGTAAAGAAAAACACGTTAATACGTGGATCTTCGGACGCGTGCTGTTACCGCCGGAGTCTCGCTTATTTCAGGTGCTAAATGAATGATTCTGATCAAAAAACGAACGATAATTAATCAAAAATAATCATCGTTCGTTTTCGTTTTTAATTGTTTCTTCATTCTCTTGTCCCAGCCATTTTTTCTTCTCAATTTCGTGTATGCGATCTTAAATTTTTTCGTAATATCTTTCCTGTCGTATTTTTAGGTAATTCCTCAAGAAATTCAACAGTGGAAGGAATTTTATATTTTACTAGATAGGTAGCACAGTATTCCAATAACTCGTCCTCTGTTATAGAAGAATCATTAACCACAACGAAGCTGCATACAGCCTCTCCAGTTTGACTATCGGGAACACCGATAACAGCAACCTCGGAAACACCTGGATGGGCGTATAAAACCTCTTCCACTTCTCTTGGATATACATTATACCCACCCACAAGAATCATGTCTTTTTTCCTATCAACGATATAGAAGTACCCTTCATCATCCATTCGAGCCATATCTCCTGTATAAAGCCAACCATCCTTTAAAGCAATTGCCGATTCTTCCGGCATTTTATAATAGCCTAGCATAACGTTTGGTCCACGAACAACAAGTTCGCCTACTTCTCCCACCTGTACTTCTTCGCCAAACTCATCAACTACTTTGTTTTCCACGTGAAGGATACTTCTACCAATAGATCCTGGTTTGCGCGGACGATCCAATGGGTTAAAACAAGTTACTGGTGAGGCCTCAGATAACCCGTACCCTTCTGAAACCTTCACATGGAAGATCTCCTCAAAGGACTTTAAAAGAGCCACAGGCATAGATGCGCCGCCAGAAATACATAAACGAATCGTAGAAAAATGATCTACCATCTCTTTCCCACTTCGTACCAAGTAATTATACATTGTAGGTACACCAGCGAAAATCGTGGCTTGATATTGTTTACTAACTTGAAACACATCCGTAGGTGAAAATTTAGGCAAAATCAGTACTGTTCCACCATTCATTAATGGAGCGTTCAACGAAACCGTTAAACAAAAAACGTGAAACATAGGTAATGCAGCAATCACACGGTCTTGATTATTTATTGTTAAATAATCTGCTGTATCTTTTGCATTAGAATATAAGTTTTTATGTGAGAGCATCGCTCCCTTAGGTGTTCCTGTCGTTCCAGAGGTATATAGGATAATAGCCAAATCCTCTTGATCCAAAGAAGGGTCTATAAAGCTTGTTTCTCCAAGAGCTAAAATTTCAGTAAATGCTTTTGTTTTTTCTTGAAGAAAGAGTGGTGATGATACGTTTTTCTCGGAGTCGCAGACTATGTAATGATTAATCGCAGGTAATTGATCATCGATTGCATGAAACTTTTCCAATAATACATCCATTGTAATAACAGCCTTGACATCTCCATTCTTCACTATATATGTCATTTCACTTGATGTATATAAAGGATTAATTGGAATAATAACTAGACCAAGTCGTAACGCGCCATACAGACCAATGACATAATAAGGACTATTACCAACAACTAAGGCAACATGATCTCCTTTCTTGTATCCTAAGGATGCTAGGCCAGAGGCAAATAGCGAAACAGCATGATTCAGTTCAAAATAAGACGTTTCTTTATGTTGAAACACATATGCCGTCTTGTCAGGATACTTTTTTGCAGTAACAGCTAATTGTTCACTTAAATTCACTGCTAATCCTCCTCATGCATAATGAATGAATAATCATTCATTATGCAGCATTTTTTAATAGAAGAATACTTCCCATTACTTTGGCTATTCCTCTATCTTCAAAAACATATGAATTATTTTACTATTTTAGTATAAATTACGATTTTTATCATTTCAAGTGCAAGCGTTAACAAATTGTGAGAAATTCAAATTCTATTCCTTCACAGTAAGGAGATCACTGTGTTAAAAGCAAATTAGGCCAAAAAAAAGACATCCTTAGTTGGATTTCTTTTTTTCTCTATAAAACGAATAGACAAAGTAGATAGATAGTAATGGAGCCGTCGCCCCTGCGGAAGCAGCAACTGCTGAAGATCCCGCTAGGAGCGAGTTTGATTCCTGTAAAAGCTGCAGCTGTCCGTGAAAAGATGACGGCTCTAATTGAACTTCTAAAAAGCCCTAGGCTTAACAATTATCTTCATTTAATAGAATCAATTTCATAATTGCTGTTTTTAAAAATGCATAGAGTTGTTCCTTGATGATTTTCAAGTTTTTTTAATAAAGATCAATTTTATTTATGCAGCTTTTAGCGTCTTATGTTTCATTTCTAGTCTAATCCGATCCGCGGCTAATCTTGAGGCATTATAAACAAGCGTCACCAAATGGAAGTGAAGACTTGATTTTTTCCCGGTTCGGTGTCGGACATTATTCAGTCCAAAGAATTCTTTCAAATAGGCATTAACACGTTCGACAGCGGTACGTTCTTTGTACAGTTCATCCCATTTTTTCGATCCCCTTGCGGGATTGGTGTACTTTCGGATATCTGTAGATTGTTTGATTTTAAAAGTCTTTTGACAAAGTGAGTCGTGTTGTAATGGGCACGTTGCACATTCCTTCGGACGTGTATATTTCAATGTCTTGTATTTTGGATCGAAGCTGTCGTAGCGATAGGAATGCTCTAGGACACAAGTCGGTGCGAAGTACTCGTCATAACCAACCGTCTCTCCTTCGTTACGTCGGTTATATGGAATGACAGCTTGTAGATCCTGATCGATTAATTGTTGATAGATTGGTTCATAATCGTAACCGGCATCGAAAAGGCCAGCAGTAAATAAAGACGGAAGATCGCGATCAATTTTCTTTAATAAAGGGATGGCTGCCTTTCCATCATTGAGGCTACCGGACGTCATCATCCCCGCAAGAATGTACTGGCTTTTTGTGCTAACGGCTAAGTGACCTTTGTAGCCAAACCAGAAGATGTTTTTTCCATCACTGTTTTTCTTGACTCCCCATTTTGGTTCGATGGGGGCTTCATTCAACAACACTTCCACTGATTCAGAAAGCTGATGAACAATTTCTTTTTCATAAATCGGACGCGCTTCTTCCTCGGCCTGTTTTTCTTTGAGCCATTGTTCACGCTCAGCTTTTGGTTTGCGTCCGCGCTTTTTCGGTGTTGTCCTTTCTTTCTTATCGGATGTATGAGCGCGATCTCTTGCCTCGAAATGAGTAGCGTCAATAGCGATGTTTTCTTCGCCGATATGCCCTTCATCGATGGCAAGAAAAATAAGCTCATCATGGATATGTTCCATCTCATCTGATTCACTGATGATAGTAACCATTCTTGAATAAGAAGCTTCAGATGGAATTTGGTCAGAGTGAAGAAATCCACAGTCATATCGAAAAATAGGATCACGTTTTAAACGCCTAATCAGGTCTTTGATTGTTACAATTCGCTCCACCACACGAGCGATTAATGAGTAGATCATGGCACCGTAATTCAGTTCTCTTGGGGCACCAACTTTATTAGGTTTATCAAATAAATTCAAGATAGGATCCAAATTGATTGTTGAAAAAACAGCTTCAAAATGATGGGTAGGTTCCATCTCATATAATTCGTGTATGTCAAACAAGCTTTGTTGTCGTATAATAGACATAGGGGGCATCTCACCTCTCTGTTTATGTTTGTGTGGTAACTAACATTATACAGGATTTGGGGAGGTGCTCTAATTTTTATGTCTTTAAAGTCTTGAGCCCCAAGGGCTCTATATTATGAAATTAACTCAATAAATTAAATTAATAAAATCATCTTTAGAAATTTTTCCTAAGTAATGAGATACATCAACATTTGCCAATGCTTCTTCCAGAGCTTGGCGATTATGACGAACACCTACTAACTTTTCTTCCATGACTTTTATTTCACCAATACCAAAGAAATCCCCATAAATTTTACAATTTCCAATGACACCTTTTTTAACATCTAGTCGCACATCAACAAGACCAGCAGGGAATTTATGTGATGCTTGAATGTTGAAGGATGGTGATTTCCCATAGTTCCATTCCCAATTTTGATAGCGCTCACGCGATATTTGATGGACATTTTCCCAATCTTCCTCAGTTAACTCATAGCGCGGAACATCAGCAACATCCTCTACGTCGAATACATGTCGCAGAATAATCTCTTTAAATTCATCAACGGTAATTTTTTTCTCAAGAAATTCTGAAATGTTAGCAACACGACTACGGATTGACTTAATTCCCTTTGACTCAATCTTTTCTTTTTTAACTTTTAATGCAGAAACAACATTTTCTATTTCAGAATCCAGCATAAGTGTACCATGGCTGAACATTTTCCCTTTGGTTGAATACATGGCATTCCCTGAAATTTTCCGACCTTCTACAGTAAGGTCATTTCTCCCTTGTAGTTCAGCTGGCACACCAAGTTTATTTAAAGCATCAACCACTGGTTGTGTAAATTTAGCAAAATTTTGAAAGCTATTTCCATCATCTTTCGTTATGAAGCTAAAGTTTAAGTTACCTTCATCATGGTATACTGCTCCGCCACCTGATAATCTACGGACGACTTTAATGCCGTTATCATCTACATATTGTGTATTTATTTCTTCGATCGTATTTTGATTCCGACCGATAATAATAGATGGAGCATTCACATAAAATAGTAAATATGTATCTTTCTCACCAAAATTTTGCAATACATATTCTTCAAGTGCAAGATTAATTGATGGGTCTGTAATCCCTTTATTGTCAATAAACTTCATCGTTTATACTCCCTTCAACATAAAAATAGGTATTTGGTATAGCTTTAGTTTAATGTAAATAAGAGTAGTAATCAAAAAATAAACCTAGCGCTCCCAAACCAAACCTTCTTTTGCAATTTGTATTACACCTTGATAAATCTGTTCCGCCTCTTCTTTTAATTGATTCTTATCACCGTACTGAGGCAAATGACTTAAAATTAGCTGTTTAACATTAGCTTGTTGTGCAATTGATGCTCCTTCACTACTAGTCATATGCCCTACATTTGTCCCATCTTGTTCCGCATAAAGATTGCAATCTGTAATCAAAAGATCTGCATTCTTCGCAAAATCAATCCAGTCTATATGATAACTAGTGTCTGCTGTATATACAATAACATGTTGACCATCTGTAATACGCATTCCATAACAAGGGACTGGGTGCTTCGTTTTTAGAAAAGTAATGGTAAACGGTCCTACGCTTAAAGGCAATGCTGGGTCATATTCTATTCCCTTTGTAAATGAATGTGTCAATGAATCAAATGCGTCTCTATCCTCTGTATGTGCAAAAATGGGTAATACACGGCCTACTCCTGTTATATAATAGTTGACCAATCTTGCATACTGTAGAACTCCAATATCAGCGATATGGTCGTAATGATAATGAGACAATAGGACAACGTCCAAATCTGAAATTGCTTTAAACTGTTGCAATTTTGATAAAGCTCCACTACCCATATCTAGCACCATGCTATAACCTCTCGTTTCTAGTAAATAGCATGAAGTTGCTCCATTTGGCGCAGGATACCCACCCCAGCAGCCAATAACAGTAAATTTCATAAGCATACACTCCTATTTTTTATTTTGTTGTAACACAGTATTGACTAATTGAATACTGTTATATTACAATGAGTTTAATTCAATCAAGAGGAGGAATCACATGATAAACGTCATGGAGTTTTTTAGAAATCTACCTAAGAAAAAGTGTAGTAAATGTGGTCATGAAATGGTTGAGAAAGCAGATTGCTACGGTAATTTATGTGACGATTGTGATCATCCAGCTAGATAATGTTATCATTTAATTCTTGATAAAGAAATAATCTTTGTAAGTGCTATTTCCATCAGTGGGGGTTTTGCCTTCACCCCCACGTATTATTTACGATACCGTCGACCTTTGTAATGTGGATAAATCAAAATCACCAGAAACCAACAGCTTTAACCTACCATAAAGTGAGTTTTTATTGCCAAGCTATAAGCTCTCTAGCCCCCAGCCAGAGGTTTTCTCCTTAAAACAAAAGCACAAGCGCCTGATTAGAAGCCTAGCGACTGGAGCGAGTCAACGGAGATAGAGCTTGCGAGCCGATGTTGACTTAGATTAGGGCGGTTCGTGAAGTCGCGTAGTTTCTAGGCGCTGGAGCTGGACGAGGCTCAACACGCCCATCTTTATCCACTTGGGCAAATTTTATAATTTCCTAGACTAAAAAAGCCGAATAGAATTTCAGCTTCTATCCGGCCCACTGTATATATGATTACTGTAATAATGATATGACATCTTGTGCGGTTTGCTCACCTTGTTCAATACAATCGGGAATACCAGCCCCATCAAAGGAACATCCTGTTAAAAACACTCCTGGTACATGTTTATTAGCCTCATTACGCACTTCAGAAAGACGCTCCAAATGTCCTACAGTATATTGCGGTCGTGAATTCTTCCATCGAGTAATGACGCGAAACTCTGGCTTTGCTTTAATTTTCATGGTCTTATTTAAATCATTTAAAACAACATCCGTCAATTCATCGTCAGATAAGTCGACTACAGACTCGTCATTTGGTCTCCCTACATAGCACCGTAGTAAGATCTTTCCTTTAGGTGTCGTTGTTGGCCATTTCTTATGCGTCCATGTACAAGCTGTGATTTGATAATCGCTGCTTCTTGACACTAGAAAGCCTGTACCATTAATATCCTTTTTAATAGCTGACTGATCGAATGCTAAAACAACATTTGCTGTAGATGTAGATGGAACAGTAGTAAATGGTTTAAAGAAATCATACTGGCTAAAAATTTTTGGTATTGTAAAATGCGGTGTAGCCATGATGATTGCATCAGCTTTATACACATTTCCATTGCTTAGTAACAAATGGTACCCATGCTCCTTTTTTTCCACATGATCAACAGATGTTTGCAAGGAGATGATGTCGTCGTCAAGTACTTCTTCCAAACGATTCACAAGTGTTTCCAATCCATTTGTAAAGGAAAAGAATACGCCTTCTGGATTTTTCTTTTTACGCTTATCCGCCTTTGGCATCGTTTTCTGCAAGCCCTTTATTACACTACCATATTTTTGCTCCAATTGATAAAAGTTCGGATAGGTTGCCTTTAAACTCATTTGGTCAATATCCCCAGAGTGAATTCCAGATAATAATGCCTCAATTTGATTTACTAATAACTCATTTCCAAATCGACGGCGGAAAAAAGCACCTAGTGATTGATCGTCCTTTTGTTTCCCTTTAGGCAATACCAAATCAAATAACGCGCGAGCCTTACCCTTTGGTGAAATTAACTTAGAAGTGAGTAACGGTCCGATATCCTTTGGAACTCCCATAAACGTTCCTTTAGGCATCTTATGTAATCTATCATTAACCAATATATAGGATTGTCCTGTTGCATTACGGACGATTTGCTCTTGTAACCCTAATTCTTCCACAAGTTTAACAGCAGGCTGTTTTCTGACAAGAAGTGAATCCGGACCTTGTTCAATCGTAAACCCATCACGTCTCAAGGTTTTTATTTTTCCACCTAAGCGGCTATTTGCTTCAATTAGCTTAATCTCATAGGGTAGATTTTTTGCTTTTATCTCTTTTTGTAAATAGTAGGCAGCAGATAAGCCTGTTATTCCGCCACCCACAATTGCAATCGTCTTGGTTGGCTTCATTGTACTTCACGCTTTACTTTTTTCAAAACAACTTCAGACAATGTACGAATGAACTGGGGATGAACATTCGGCATTTCCGGACGATAGTATGTTGCTCCTAGCTCGTCACAAACTACTTTGCATTCATAATCATTATCAAATAGTACTTCTAAATGATCCGCAATAAAGCCGACAGGCGCATAGACAAATGTACGATATCCCTTTTGCTCATAAAGATCTCTTGTTAGATCTTGTACATCAGGTCCAAGCCAAGGATCAGGAGTATTCCCTTCACTTTGCCAACCAATTTCATAATTACGAATACCCGTTTCTTTAGCAATTAACTTCGCTGTTTCTTCTAACTGTTGTGGGTATGGGTCACCATTTTGCAAGATTTTTTCTGGCAGGCTATGTGCTGAAACAATTAGGACTGCTTTTTCACGCTCATCCTCTGTCATTTTATCGTAGACAGCAGATATTTGATCTGCCCAATACTTAATAAATCCTGGCTCGTCATACCAGCTTTCTACAGAAGTAATGGATGTCACGCCATGCTTAGCAGCTTCATCATTCGCTCGTTGATTATAAGATTTAACACTAAAGGTAGAATAGTGAGGAGCTAATACAATGGAAACAGCTTCCTCAATACCATCATTTGCCATTTGCTGTACAGCATCCTCAATGAATGGTTCGATATGCTTTAGACCGATGTAAGCTTTAAATTCAACTTCATCCTGTAAAGCATTTAAATTTTCTTCTAATGCCGCTGCTTGCTGCTCTGTTATTTTTGCTAATGGAGAAATTCCGCCAATTGCTTTGTAACGATCTTTTAAATCCTGTAATGCAGCTTCATCTGGTTTTCTCCCATGGCGAATATGCGTGTAATAACGTTCGATATCCTCCTCTTTATAAGGTGTTCCATAAGCCATTACTAATAATCCCAATTTTTGTTTTCCCATTACCAAGCACCTCTTCATTTAGATTTCTTGCTTAAAGATTATTTGTTCTTTCCTGTATATTCATGAATAAAGGCCGTCAGTTTTTCTAATGTAGCCGGTTTGATATCCGGCGTAACCCCGTGACCAAGGTTAAATACATGATTGCCATCTGCAAGGCCTTCATCCAGAATAGTTTTGGTTTTCGTTTTAATCATTTCCCAATTCGTTAGTAGAATCGTTGGATCAAGATTTCCTTGGACTACTTTGGTTACCCCGATTTGTCTAGCTTCAGCAATTGAGGTACGCCAATCCAAACCAATAACATCCACCGGCAAGTCATTCCATTCAAGTAATAAGTGCCGTGCACCAACCCCAAAAATGATTAGTGGTACTTGATGCTTTCTCAACTCGGAGAAAATACGCGTCATTACTGGTTTTATAAACACACGATAATCAGCAGCATTTAAGTTACCTACCCAGGAATCGAAGATTTGAATAACTCGAGCTCCCGCTTCAACCTGGGCATCCACATACGCTATCACCATATCTGATAGTTTGTCCATTAAAGCAAACCATGCATCTGCTTGCTGATACATGAATGCTTTCGTTTTATTGTAATTTTTAGAAGGTCCGCCTTCGATCATATAACTAGCTAACGTAAACGGGGCACCGCTAAATCCAATTAAAGGCACATCTAGCTGCTCTTCTGTCAATAGGCGAATTGTGTCCAACACGTATGGAACATCTGCTTTCGGATTAATTGCACCAAGCTTTTCTACATCATGAAAAGATGTAATTGGATTATGAATAACTGGACCAATTCCCGATTTAATTTCAACATCGACGCCAATAGCAGGTAATGGCGACATAATATCTTTATATAAAATCGCAGCATCCACGCCATAATTTTCAACGGGCAATCTAGTAACATAGGCACATAATTCTGGTTGATGCGTAATTTCAAATAATGAATACTTCTCCTTTAGAGCCCTGTATTCTGGTTGGGATCTCCCCGCCTGACGCATAAACCAAGCTGGTGTATAATCGGTAACTTCCCCCTTATATGCGCGAATTATCGTATCATTTATTTTCTTTGACATACCATCCATCCTTTTCACGTACTTCATTAGCCACTAATAACTATATCGATTAATAGTAAACCTGTATAGTAATGCTTACTGATTGTCATGAATTTGTCTAAATTACCACGTTAATTGTACTGATTTAGAGCGTTTACCTTCTACTTTTGTTAATGGGTTATAAGGAACAATATAATACCTTTTCGATCTAAATAATGCGTCATCGATCGTAAATTCTGTAACACCTTCAACTTCGCCAATTCGCTCATCTATGCCAGCTTTATCACGGTAAATTCGATAGATGACACGTTTATCCGTAGACCCCTCCCATGTCAGCTTACCCCTTACTAGTGATATACTCCCAAAGGAATAACTAGCTTGTAAATTCTTGATTTCAGGGAGGACTATCGGCTTCGGAACAGCTGTAACCTTTTCTGGTTTTGTAAATGACTGGACAAGTGAATCCTGTTTATCCAACTCCGTTAAAATGCTTTTTACAAGCCTTGTTGGGTATTCACTACCACCAGTTAAGTAATGCTCCTTATCCGATTTATCATATCCCATCCATAATGCCATGACGTATTCTGGTGTATAACCGGCAAACCACGCATCTTTTGTCTTTCCTTTGACTTGCAAATGTTGTGTCGACCCTGTCTTTCCAGCTAATGCTTTAGAAAAATCTCCAGCACTTGCAGTTCCACTGGCCACTGTTTCTATAAGCATCTCCGTCATGTTCCAGGCAACCTGGGAATCAAACACTTTCGTAGACTTTGGCTTAGCATGGAATAATAGCTTTTGATTACGATTATAGATACGGTCTATCGCATTCGATTCGATCACTTTTCCTTTCCGTGGAAAAACGCTATAGCTTTCCATTAGCTCAATGGGGGTTATTCCCTCCGTCAGTCCTCCTAAGGCAATTGCAAGTCCTTCATCCTTTATAGAAAGGTTTAGTTTGCTTAAATATTGCTTAGCATTTGTGATGCCAATCTCATTTAAAAGCCAAACAGCCGGTGCATTTTTTGAGTGAATGACTGCATCATAAATAGAAACAGCTCCTTCATAATTGTCGTCATAATTTTTGGCCGTATAACCATCATAATCAATTTCTTGATCTGGTATAAGTGTATAAGGCTGAAATTTTTCTTTTTGCATCATAGCTGGTCCATATACTGCAATAGGCTTCATCGTCGAACCTGGTTGTCTTGATACTGTAGCACGGTTCAGGTCACCTAGTTGATAATCTCTACCTCCGATAATGGATACGATCTTTCCGGTTTTCTGCTCCATCATAGCAAAGGCTCCTTGTGTACCAGCAGTATTACCTGGGAAATAATTCTCGTTTTTAAACTGATCATATGCTACTTTTTGTGCAGTATCATTCATATTTACAATAATTCGATAGCCTCCGCGCTTCAGTTCTTCCAATGATAGATCATGCTCAGCTGCGGCTTCTTTCATGACAAAGTCAACATAGCTCGCAGCCCATGGTTTTGGATCCCATTTATTCACATCTAACCCAAGAGATCTCTGTTCCTCTTTAACGCGCTGTTCTGTAGTAATTACACCTGCATCCTCCATCGATCTTAAAACAGTATTACGTCTATCCTTAGCCTTGTCAGGGTGGTTTATTGGAGAATACCCATTTGGTGCCTTAGCAAGCCCTGCCAGCAAAGCTCCTTCGGCAATCGTTAATTCTTCAATTGGTTTGGAAAAGTAATAATTTGCAGCAGTTGCTACACCATATACCCCTTGTCCAAAATAAATTTCATTTAAGTACAATTCAAGAATGCGTTCCTTAGGAAGTGTTTGTTCTAGGTAAACAGCTGCCATCACTTCTTTCGTCTTACGTAACCATGTTTTATCATTCGTGAGAAACAGGTTCTTAGCAAGCTGTTGTGTGATGGTGCTAGCTCCTTCCACTTTACTCATTGCAATAATATCTTTGTATATCGCCCGAAACACAGAACGGAAATCGACACCAGCATGACCATAAAACCGCTTATCTTCAATCGAAATAAACGCCTCTTGAACATGCTTTGGGATATCAGCAAGTGAAGCAAGGGTGCGGTTCTCATTGTATAATCGACCTATGATTTCTCCATCCTCAGTTTCAATCGTAGTTGTAGCATTTAATAAAAATTTCTCATCATCAACTACTAGCCTACCTGCAAATACAATGGCAGCAAAACTTAAGAATCCAATAAAAATAATAAATAGACAGCTATAAAGTATTACCTTTAATTTACGAACAAGGTGGGAACGCTTGGACTTCCTTCTTTCTATTCTGCTCATTTGTTCACCTCTACACATTCACACCTACATTATACGACACAAATCTACAATCTTAAAGTTTTATACTTCATATTAATTAATAATTATTTCAAATAGATTCTAAAGAAAGATTTATGTGAATGCAAACAAAAAACAACCCCTATAGCAAAGCAGAGTTTGTTTTAATCACGATTAAAGATTAACTGATTTGTTAGATAACCATTATTTATAATTTCTTCTAAAATTTTCTCCTTCACTGATTCTTCTACTTTATATTCTGTCCAAACATTTATCTCAAGCTCTTTAGCTTGTAGTGATATTAGTTCAACAGAAATCTTAGCTTTGGAAAGATGCATGTCGATGATGGCAGTTACATCAGCTTGTGCTGCTTGAGTTATTTTCTCAATATCATATGCATCACTAATTTTTTTGTCGGCGATATTCTCACCAACATAAAACAATAATTCAGGTTCACTGACCTCATATGCAGTAGCATGATACGCTCCATGCATCACATCAAAAGAAAGTTCTTTAATAAGGAAGTTGCTATCGTATTTAGCTTCTAAATAATCCCTAAAACTAGCTTTGGCATTGGCCATCCCCCATGGTGTTCCATGAGCAACAAAAAATAAGACATATAGATAAAACCAAAAGAATGGTGACCGTAATTAACACGTTTTTAGAAAGTTTCATAGTGCTTCCACCTTTCCTAGTGTATAGCATAGCATATTTTCTAAATTGACAAATATTTATTTTCCACGTGTAAGATTTAATAAGAAAAGATATTGACTAACTAGTATCTGTATAGGGTATGATGACTATAAGAGCATTCAAGAAAGGGGAAATATAATGAAAGCTTTTATGACTAATGGAACTGCAGATTTTCTAAAGAAGCTTGAAGAAAAACATACGGATAAACAACTTTGGATCATGAGTTCAAATTCAGGATCACTTGCCTATTATGAAGATGAAAAGAAAAGCATATTTGCATCAGGAAGAGAATACGACATTCTAATCCACAAAGGAAATTTACAGGAAGAGGGATATGTCGTTATGAATAATATTCCAGTAACGGAAGAGGGGCAGCCAGTATTCGAGGATCGTTTTAAAAAACGTAAACACGAAGTAGACATGATGCCTGGCTTTCAAGCATTCCGGTTGTTAAAGCCCAAAAAAGGGAATACGTACGTTGTATTCACACAATGGAAGTCAGTACAAGATTTTGAAAACTGGAAAAACTCGGATCAGTTTAAGCAATCCCATAAAGGACAATCAACAAAACCACCGGCTTATTTCGCAGATAGACCATTCCTTACTACGTATCATATGTTAAGTGACGAATAAGGATATACTAAACTGGGGAGGTCTCAGAAGATGCATTTTCAACACAGTTGGAATAAAATACCTTTCTATGGACAGTTATTCAGCATCCTCGTGAGGTCACGAATTCCGGGGATTTTTACACGATTGCCTTTCCCATAGTAGGTTGGACATATTCTATGCCCATATGAACACTTGTAGATTCCCTCGTTATAATCCGTAATTAATGGAACTTCCTCTATGTTGTCTTTGCTTAGATACCTTTGATATTCACAACCATTATTGGGGATAAACAAAACACCTAATGATGGAAGTTTCACTTTATACAGTAATTTTCAAGAATAGTCGTTTCTGAATCCGCAGCGAATATACACTGCTTTTGTCGATACGGACCTTTCTCTAAAGTTTATAGCACATATTCTATGTACCACAAGGGTGACCTAAAAGCCTTTAAACCAATCGAACATTTACTGGCAGCCGCCCCCACTTACCTATATTGAGATTTCTCCTTATTACTTGAAGTGGGGGATTACTGCCAGCTATATGTGGAATACAGCCTCTTTCTAAACCATAAGAAAAACGGAGCAAAATTCGCTCAGTCCTTATCACTAAATGCTCAGATTTACGCTTCCTCTAGTAGCTATTATGGAATAATAGCTACTGCTTGCTTGACCACCACTCCGGCTTGCCCACTTCCCTTTCCGTGGGGTTTGTCCTTCAGCTAACTTTTTTAGCAAAACCCGCTCAAAAAAGTGGATCTTCAGGTCAAACATTTCCCACAGGAGTTGAAGCGACCGGCCTTCGCTATTATCAGGCTCTACAACGCTAGCATGAAGTAACACAGCTGTTTTTATACTCACGGATAGCGATTTTCACTTTACCCATTGTAAAAAAAGTCAACCTATTTCTTATGACAAGAATTGTTGCACTTTCTCATAGCGGAGACTAATTACGTAGACTCCTGCGGGATTAGCGCGAGCCGAAAATCCACTTTGCAACGTGTTCTTCTTTGCAAAGTTAGTTGAGGCCGTGCCCGTGGAAAGCGAAGTAATTAGTCGGAGCATTGCCCAATATACATCAAACATTTCAAAATAACTACTTGGCTTAACCAGTCATTGCACTGATTTTATACTTTCTTAACTTATAAGAAAGGGGCTGGGACATAACTAGCCCTTATGAAGTTAAAAAAGATTCCAGTTATCAAAAAATGATAGCTGGAATCTTTTTTGTTATAATTTAGGCTTGTATTTTGCCTGAAGGCGGTGTACTTTCTTAAATTCACCGCCATAAAGGCGAATCCTAATTCATTTTCCACTTTCGATTTGCCTCTCACTGACATACGAGTGAAACGCAAATTAGCCTTCAAAAATCCGAAGACAGGTTCTACATCTATTTTACGTTTTCCATAGATTTCTCCCGTTTCTTCTTTTGAAAGCTGCTCTCTTATATATGCTTTTTGCTGTTCCCAATGGGCATTATAGAAAATCTTACGATTTCCTTTTGCTTTGGTACAATGAACGCGTAATGGACATCCCGAACAATCTTCACATTCATAGACACGAAAGGTTCGTTTAAATCCGGCTTTATCTGTTCGATTCGATAGATATTGAAAAGGTACCTTCTTTCCGTTTGGGCAAGTAAAGAAGTCGCTGTCTGAATCATAGTCCCAGTTTGACACATAAAAAGGATTTTCTTTATATTTCTTTTTCTTTTCCATCCGATAGGAATTATACGTAATGAGTGGAGTTCTATTTCGATGTAATACCTCACTATAATTTTGTTCACTACCATAACCGGCGTCAGCGACAATATACTTGGGTAACTTGAAGTACCTTTCTTCAATATTCTTGAGGAAAGGAATAAACGTGCGAGTATCCGTAGGATTTGGAAATACATCATAAGCTAATGTGTACTGGCCTTCGGTCGCAATTTGTACATTATAACCCGCCTTAAGTTGGCCATTTTTCATATAGTCATCTTTCATTCTCATAAAAGTGGCATCATGATCCGTCTTAGAATAACTATTGCGGTTGCCAAAGATCTCCATATCATTTTGATATTTCTGTTTACGAATTACATAGTCTTGGAATTGTTTACGGTATTGCTTGGGTTCTTTTCGCATAGAACGGAGTTGTTTGCGATCTTTTGCTTTTTCACTTTCCTCGATTTCTTGATCGTATTTCTTCACTTTTTCATCTAGTTTTTTTACTACTTCATTGAGTTCTTCCGTTGAAATTTCATCAGAACTTTCTCTTTCTATTTCGGGGATAATTTCTTTTTCCAGTAGCTCCTCATACATTTGATTCGACTTCTCTACTAAATCGGAGCTGTATTTTTCAATGGATTTTTTCCATACAAAAGTGAACTTATTGGCATTCGCTTCTAATTTCGTGCCGTCAATAAAAATGGCCTCTTCTTCAATTGCCTTCTCTTCAACAAGTTGACAGCGAAATAGGACAAAACATTGGCGTAGTAACTCTTTTACTTCGGGATGAACACGGAATCGATTGATGGTACGATAGCTCGGCTCATAACCCTGTGCTAGCCACATCATCCGTACACTATCTTTAAGTAAGCCTTCTATTTTTCTGCCAGAAAAAACAGTTTGGGTATAGGCACATAAGATAATCTTCATCATCATTCGAGGATGGTATGCAGGACAACCTGTTTCGCGCAAAAATCCCACAAATGATTCTTCTGGGATATGTTCTACAATATGGTTAACCGCATAGGCGATATCATTTTCTTGTAATTTCATTTCAAAATCTAAAGGCAAAACGACTTGATTCATGGTATAATGTTTAAACATAAGGGATACCTCCGGTTCTGTTTGGGTGTGATTACTTTAACTTTACCAGAAGGTATCCCTTTTGCGTACATAAATCTCAAAAAAAGTGGTACTTACCAAATTATTGGCGAGTACCACTTTTTATTTTACTGGGTTTTGTCCCAGCCCCTCTCGTTTACTAATTTTTTATAACTGTTAAACCATGATTATGAAAAAAATACATGACTTACTAGTTTTTTACATATTGATCAAAAAACGATTGAAAATTTTCTTCCCCTTTATCTCCTACAATACGAGCTACTTCTTTACCACCTTCGAAATGAATTAAGGTTGGAGTTGATTCTATTCCATACGCACTCCACTGATCATTAAATTCACGAAGATTCATTTTTTTCATATCCACGTTATTATCTTCAGCCAATGGCACAAGATAAGGCGTTGTATTCTGACAATGTACACATAATGGATCATAAAAATAGACAGTAACTGGATCGCCACTCTCCACCTTTTGACTTAAGTCATCTGGTAGAATTTGATTCCCGTAATTTGGATCATCTAACTGATCAATTGTCCCTTGATGAAGCTCCTTGTCACCATAAGGATTTTCATTTGACTCAACCGTTTTATTATTTTTATAATCAATAACAAAATATAGACCGGCAAATAATAGTACGATAACGCCAATAAATACTAGCATTTTTTTCTTCACTTATTTCATCTCCTTTTGCTCTTTCCATAAAATAAGGTGTAACACAAAAATAATGATGAATGCAGTACCTGCTAAAAACGGTATGGATACAAAACCAAAGTAGTTTACATAAGTAAGGTTACACGGAACAAGACCACAAGCTCCTCCTGTATCCTGCAATGCTGGTAACTTTTGCACCAAATAGTGGTAGGTTGAAACAAACATTCCAATTCCACTCATAATTAATCCGGGCAAAGCAATGGAAAGGTCTTTCTTTACTGCTGCAACACCATAGATAATGACTAATGGATACATTAATATGCGCTGAAACCAGCAAAGCTCACACGGTTCATAGTTCATAACTTCTGAAAAAAATAAGCTTCCTAGCAGTGCAATAAAAGCCTGAGCCCAAATAAGTAATAATAAATTCTCTGCTCTTTTAGAAATTTTCCCCATCGAAGAAGTCCTTTCTTTTTTGATAGGATCGACACCAAAATACTGTTCTTTATAAGTAAGCACCCTTTAAAAGCACAACAGTGGATAATATGCAGTCAAGGAACTATAAAGTCAGTCTTATCGCACTATCGAATACTATCCTATTAGTTTACTACATATGTATTATACAAATCTAGGGGGTGAATGACAAAAGGCTAGCTTAAAATCACTCCTATTCTGTGACAATTTTATGAAATTTGCTAGTTAATTACCTGACAAATGATTACGATGAACATACACAGCAGCTTGTGTACGATCATGGACCTCTAGTTTAGATAAAATATTACTCACATGTGTCTTTACCGTTTTAATACCAATAAATAATTTCTCACTAATTTCTTGATTGGTCATTCCATTGCCAATACATAATAACACCTCTAATTCACGTTCTGTTAATTCATCATGCCGTTTTTTTTCAACAGAACGAAAGCTCGACATCATTTTTCCAGCTACTTTCGGCTCAATCACTGTTTCACCTGCAGCAGCCTTTTTAATTGCGTCCGTAATCTCAGTAGCTGAAGATGTCTTTAATAGATAGCTAAAAGCACCTGCTTCTAGTGCTGGAAATACCTGCTCATCATCATAGTAACTTGTCAAGATAATGATCCTACATGGAGGATTCGTAGCCATGATTTTCTGTGTGGCATCAATACCAGTTCCATCCTCCATAATTAAGTCCATTAACACGACATCTGGCTTGGTTTCACGAATAAGTTCTACTCCTTCATTACCACTTGAAGCTTCCCCTACTACATCTATAGCATCGTCTGTTTGCAAATATGCAGTTAATCCCTTCCTCACGATTTCATGATCGTCTACAACAACCACTCGTATCATCGCCTCATTCCCCCTTTAACACGGAATTCGAATATCAATGTAAGTTCCTTCTTGTAAATTAGAACGAACAGAGAATGTCCCTCCTAGCTCTTCACTACGCTCTTTCATTGTTTTTAATCCATAGGATGTTTTTCTTTCATGTAATACATCAAAGCCTTTTCCGTTATCACGAACATGCATAAATAACTCATTGGATCGTTTCGCAATATCAATACGTACTTCGGTTGCATTTGCATGACGCAAGATATTTGATAATGATTCTTGAACTATTCGGAAAACTTGTTCTTCAATTGTTGAAGAAACCGATAACTGATTAGGAATACTAATATGGAATTCAATATTGCTTTTCTGTTGTAATTCATTTATTAATTTAGAAATACCATCTGACAATGACTCTCCAGAAAGGTATACGGGACGTAAGTGCAATAACAATGCACGCATTTCTGCCTGTGATTGAAGTGCGGCTTTAGACACTTCAATCATTTGTGTTTTTGCTTTTTCTGGGTGTTTGTCAAATTGCTTAATCGCCGCTTCCGATAACATCGTTAACGCAAATAGCTGTTGACTGACTGCGTCATGCAAATCTCTAGCAATTCGCTGCCTTTCCTCTATAACAGCTGCTTTATGTGCTGATTTAGCAAATTCAGACTTTTCATCCGCCATTCGTTGTAAGGAACGTACTTGATTTTGTAATTTTTCACCGAGCTCATTCATTTCATTACCAATACGCGTAATCTCGTCTCCTTCGTTAAAATAAACTTTTGTCGTATAATTACCATTAGCAAATTGGGTGATTTGTACAGAAAGATAGTCAAAACGATCCTTAACATCTCCACCAGACTTAAACCCTGCATATACCGAAATAATTAGTGCTAATCCAATATATAACGAGATAAATAAAAATATACTTGCAGCAGATAACCAATTTGGATGAAATAATACATAGATAGAGAGTAATATAGATAAAATCGTTACACATGTTAGAAACAATCCATATATATGTGAACGAATATAACTGTAACGAATACTAGCAAACCGCTGATTCATGTGGTTAACCTCCTACACATAATCTATTCGAATCGATCCAGCTTTTAATTTGATATTAAAGTCAATTTTTCGAAGGGATGTATCATAAGCTTTTGTTTCATAGGTTAAGGAACGATTAATCCCCTCTGCCGTTTGACCAATAACATTTACTTCCCCTGCCTTCACAGAAGCGTACACCTTGAACTCAACACTTTCAGGCATTAGAATTGTTACATCACCTGCGAGTGAATGAATGGTTATCGGTATTTCTTTATCTGGAATAAATGCCTTGGAAAAGTCAAAGTAGAAATCACCAGCCCAGTTACTTAGCTTCATTGGCTCTACTTTCCAATTCTGATTAATAAATTCATGACTACCAAACGAAAACATAGAGGTATGATCCCCATGATCTCCTTTATATTCAACCTTCATTTTTTTTCTACCTACAAGCATAAAGCCAATATAAATAATTAATAATGGCCATAACTTAAATATATCCCCAAATGTAAAGGAAATGATTTCGAATCGATCCAATAGAAGTAACGTTCCGAATAGGATAAAAAAGGAGCCAAAGATCCAGCTCCCCCCAATTTTTTTTAAAAAATCAAATAACCACTTTAATCCAATTACGATGAAAAATATTGGATAAATATATGACCAAGCCAAAGAAAAATTGAAATGAATTACTCCAATATTAGCTAATACGAGCATGACGCCTATTGCAATGAAAGTAATCGCAATAAAATAGCGCACCATATTTTTCATTCTGTTCACCCTTTTATGAAGAGATTAATGTTCGTAGTTTCTTGTTCTTTAAATTATATATGGCAATGAACATAACGACGATTCCACTGACGATAATAATTGTCTGTATCGACACGCCGACAGCAATTAATAATGATGTAATAACATAAGAGATTGGAACAAGTCCTGTTGATACAGTCATTAATAGACTCATCATTCTGCCAAGCATTCGTTTCTCCGTCGACTTTTGTAAAATCGTCATGATTGGTATGTTTACTAATTGTAAAAGGAATGCCAGGCTAGCAACTAAGCCAGCAGTTAGGTAAAGATAGGATGACATACCGATAGAAGTATAGATAACTCCTAATACGATTAAACTAATAATGACAGTTAATCCCTGCTTTTTTAGCTTTATCGATGCTAGGAAAATAGCACCAATCAATGCACCTATCCCCATTGCTGTTTGTACAGTGGCCAAGCTAATTGCATTACCAGCAAAAATGTCCTTTACAATGATAGGCATCCCTATTGAAAATGGCCCTGTAAAAAAGAAGTTCAAGAAGAATGCAGTAAAAACAATGGACATAATCAGTTCATTTTTTCTAGCGTAGGAGAAGCCTTCCTTTAAATCCTCCAACGGTGTCTTCTTCTCCCCTGTCGCGTCCGCTTGCTTCAATCGCATAAATAATACAGTCAAAGAAGCGATAAGTAACATGACAAATGCTACAGAAAAAACGCCTTTAAACCCAAGTAACGCTATTAATGTTCCGCCTAGTGCAGGTCCTAAAATCGGGCTAATCTGTGTCGTCATTTGAATAAGAGAATTACCTCGCTGTAACTGCTCTTTTTCCAAGATCATTGGCGTTAGTGAATTAATAACTGGGTAACTAAAAGCATCGGAAATGCCAAATAATGCAGCAAGCACAATTAAGTGCCATACGGTGACCGCATCCATAAATAAAAATAATAGTAAAACGAAAATTAAAATTGCCCTTGTAAAATCAGAAATAAATAAAATCGTACGCTTATTAAAGCGATCTGCTACTATTCCTCCAACTGTCAATAATAATAACCGTGGTACAGAGGCTGCGAAGAATAACATCCCAAAATAAAATCGATTGTCATCTAATGAGAGCATAAGCCATTCTGCACCAATTAAATAGACATAATATCCTGGTGCAGAAAACAATGATCCAATAAATAATAATATAAAATTACGATTTTTAAATATCGGTAAACCTTCTTGTTGATTTTGTTGTACTGTAGCATCCATTGAAAAAACTCCCCCTCGTCAAATTCGAACTATTCTTAACTTACTTATATTTATAAACGAGAGAAACCTTCCAAAGGATGCTTTTAATTCAGCCTCGAGACGGATAACAGCGTTTCTTTTGTAACCACTGGTAGAGATTAATACTCACTAGTAAACAAAGAAAACCAATAAGAAACCCAGCGAGCACATCTGTTAAATAATGGACATTAATAATATAACGGCTTATTCCTATTAAAAATATGAGCATAGCAAAGAAAAATTCAATGATAAACCGCCTCTTGGACGATTGTAATCGTTGAGATAGAAAATAAGCGCATAAACCATAACAAACCATCGGTATCATGGCATGGCCTGAAGGGAAACTATGACCTTCTGCATTTGCGGCAACTAATATGCTAGGTCTTTCTCTATCAACAAGATGTTTGATCGCAACGTTTATGTAATGCGTTAAGAGTGTGCCACCACTAAGTATTACAGCTGGTAACCAATCCTGATAGAGGAACCAAAATACAACTGCCATAATAATCACGAATGGAATAGTGAATGGCCAAGAGCCTAAATCTGTAAGAAAACGGAAAACCTCATAAAGTATGGAATCTTCTTCTAATCCGATGACAGGATCCCTTGTCCATTGGTCTAGATAAGGAAGTTTATGATTCATGATTTGATATATCCACCAACCGTTAATACACAGAGCTATCATTAAAAGTAGAAGGATATATTTACGGCTATACTGCATGCTTATCCCTCCTATTTCTATTTATAATACATGAAAATAGGTTTTAAAAAAACCAGATAGGGAAATGTATCTATAGAACAAACAAATTTTATAAAGGGTGAGTAATAAATGGAAAAAGAACTACAATTATTAATCGATGGACTAAATGAAGACTTATCGCATGAATATGCAGCTGTCATACAGTATACTTATAGTGCTTCCGTTGTATACGGATTATACCGCTCAGCCCTCAAGCCTTTCTTTGAAGCAGAAATCAATGATGAATTAGGTCATGCTTTATATTTGTCTGAGAAAATAAAATCACTTGGAGGTAATCCGACAACAAAAGCTGCAGATATTCCTCAGCCTACGGAAGTAAAGGATTTATTAGAAGCCACACTTCAATCAGAGGCTGCTACCATTGAACGATATGAAAAACGTAAAAAGCAAGCGGAGAATTTAGGTTATACGGAGCTAGTTGTTAAGCTTGAGGATCTAATTACTGACGAAACACAACATAAAGAGGAAATTGAGCGTCTATTAGCTGACCCTCGATTAGCATCATAAATAAACAGTTTGCTTTCGGAACAAAATTTATTAGCGATTAACCCCTACCTCAAATGAAATGGAGGTAGGGGTTTTTCTCTATATGTATTTACATATATCCGTCCATACATGAAATTATCCTCAATTTTCATGTATACATGCCTAATAAATATTTTTCAATGTTATAATAAGTGAAAAAACATCGAGGAGGTCTTTTGCTTGTTAGAAAAAGTCCATCAGTCCATTGATCAGCTCTATTCAGAAATGGTTCATATACGTAGACATTTGCATCAGTATCCAGAGGTTTCTTTTCAAGAAACAAAAACCGCTGCATTTATTGCTAATTATTATAACGAGCTAGGTATTCCTTGTGACACAAACGTAGGGGGAAACGGTGTAATCGCAACCCTGAAGGGGAAAAAGGCAGGCAAAACGATCGCGTTACGTGCTGATTTTGATGCACTCCCTATTCAAGATGAAAAGGATGTTCCCTACAAATCCAAAGTTGATGGTGTCATGCACGCTTGTGGGCATGACGGCCATACCGCTACCTTACTAATACTGGCAAAGGTTATGAAAGAATATCAAGATCAACTTCCAGGAACCATTGTATTTTTACATCAGCATGCAGAGGAATATGCACCAGGTGGAGCTAAGCCAATTATTGAATCAGGAGCCATAGATCACGTCGATGCGGTATTCGGCACCCATTTATGGGCAACAACACCTGTTGGTGTTCTGCAGACTTCCAAACAAGCATTTATGGCAGGAACGGATCGATTCGAGATTATTATTCAAGGAAAAGGTGGTCACGGGGCTTACCCACATGAAACAAAGGATGCGATTGTGATCGGCTCTCATTTAATTACTCAGCTTCAACAAATAGTAAGTAGACGTGTAGATCCATTAGATACGGCAGTTGTAACTGTAGGCGTATTTGAGGCTGGTGAGGCCTTTAATGTCATTGCAGACAAAGCAAAGATTGTTGGCACTGTACGCTATATTAATCCCGAACTCCAAGACAAGATTATTGAGGATATGAAATGCATTATAAACGGAGTATGTATAAGCAGTGAAGCAACCTACTCCTTTAACTATGTGAAAGGCTATCCTCCGCTTATTAATCATGCAAAAGAAGCTGAATTAGTTCTGCGAATTGCCAAGAAAGATATTGAGGATATTTATAAAGCAGAGGAAATTAATCCGTCTATGGCAGGAGAGGATTTCGCTTATTACCTCATGGAAAAGCCTGGAGCCTTTTTCTTTACCGGTGCGCAAAAGCATGCAGATCCTTATCCACACCATCATCCTAAATTTGATATTGATGAGAGATCCATGCCGATTGCTGCAAAAACACTCATTCAAGCCTACTTTGCTTATCAGGAACAGGAATAATTACAATTAAGGATTTTATCTCTCAAAGAGCTTGGAACGATGCCGCAACCTAAAATATAATCGTTTTCCACCGGCAGAGCCCTCTCGCTGGATACGGAAGGTTTCGGTAGTGATTCATCGCACGTAGAAAAGCGCGCCTCTTTTCCAAGGAATCTCGCATTTATTTTAATAACTATCCGCCCGTAAAACGGGCGGTTTTAGTTTCGCCCTATAAGGGCACTTTACCAACGAGACCCCTAAAGGGGCTTCTGAATTGACCGTCAACCGTTTATCTTCCTACCTATTTTTAAATGGATCGACGTATTCACGTTTACTCATGTTGTCTCGTAGTCTATCCTCCGATTCTTGTTCACGAATGTATTTTGCCACAGTTTTTTGATTGAGCCCTACTGTACTGACATAGTAACCTTTAGCCCAAAATGTGCGGTTTCCATGATTGTATTTTAAGTTGGCATGTCTATCATGGATCATTAAAGAGCTTTTACCTTTTAAGTAGCCCATAAAGTAAGACACTGACATTTTTGGTGGTATTTTAACCAGCATATGGATGTGGTCAGTCATGGCATGAGCCTCAATAATTTCTACATCTTTCATCTCACATAAACGTCTTAAGATCACCCCGATGTCTCTTCTGAACTTGCCATAAATTTCTTTCCTTCTGTACTTGGGTATAAAGACTATGTGATACTTACAATTCCATCGGGTGTGTGATAAACTATTGTCACTCGACATGAGTAGATCTCCTTTCTATATATAGAGTCGGTTTGACGGCCAACTCTATTATATCGAAAGGAGATTTTTCTGTTACAACTCTACAAGTTTAATTCTCACACAGGCAGAGCCTGTGGTTTAAAAAACATCAATCAGAAAACAAACTATAATTAGTTTTAACTAATAACTAATTATAGTTTGTTTTTTATTGGTTCTTATTTACTTTCGTCCAAGATTCTTTTTCTTTATATTAATTTTTTCTTTACATACCCAAGAATAAATAGAAAATTAAACAAGCTTCCACTGATAAGGACGATTACCATTCCTAAGTATTGACCTAAAGCGATAAATACAATGGAAAATATAACGGTTTGTATACCAGTTAACTGAAATAACAGTTTCATTAATGACGCTTGACGCACAGCCTTAGAAACTGGATAAAGGTCTATCCACATCACCGTTCTATGATGCTGATAAAGTGCCATCATCTGAAAACTGCTTAAGTATAAAAACAAAATAGCAAAAACTACTTTTAACCAGAATGATGGAATAAAATATATAAACAGTCCGCCTATTACAATTAGCCTTACAAACATACCTAAATAATCGCCGCTTCTAATAAAGGTAACTCGATATAGATAATCATACGTGTATTTCTGCATAAATGGCAAGCTGCTTACCAACTTTACAAGCCATTGTCGCTTGCGTACACGACTCTTTAAATGAGGTACATCAGCAAACATATTAGCAAGACGATAAAATGCTTGCATTCTATTCTGGTCTTTTTCTACGAGTAAATCCCAAACAATTCCTGGCTGCTTACGGCAAGTTTGATAAATATAGAGGAATAATGCTGTAAATAAGACAGTGCTTATACCCGCTAACAGCATATTACCATCGATTAAGAAGTAAAATACCGCTACATTTAGCACTGTTCTAACTGTAATATCTGTTCGACGTACGCCAGGTTCTCGAACCTTAAGCATCCACCAATTTGCAATTAAATTTCCTGCTTTAAATAGGAGTAGAACAGCAATGGTAATCATATAGACTTGACCTGATCGCCTATCATAGATAGTACTATACAGTGGTCCCAATGCTGCAGCAGCTAATAAAACAAGATAGAGTTGAATGATAAAGCTATAAAGCAAGGTATTCCGAAAATAAGGACCCATTTTATGTTCTGCAGCAATTAAAAATACAAGATCAGGCTCTTTAAGTAATGTGCGTACAGGACTATAGCTAGCAATCATACCGAATACTGTACCAATAATTATTGCAGCAGGGAAATTTTCTGGTATTTCTAGGAGCCACTTTTGATAATAAAACGCAAGCGCAGAAATGAAAAAAAGCAGAGCTACAGCAATATGTCCATTAAAAATGTAGCGTAGATAACGGCTTGTCTCTTTTACATGAGCAGCAAATCGATTTTTAAAGAAAGCATGTGAATCAAACATGGCTATCTTCTTCCTTTGTTAATTGAACATATAAATCATCTAATGTTGCACCTGGCATATTAAAGCTTTCACGTAATTCTTCAAGCGTACCCATTGCCCTAATTTCACCATCGTGTAATATTACAAAGCGATCACAATATCGTTCAGCAGTTGCCAATATATGTGTAGACATTAGAACACCAGAACCATTATTCTTCATTTCCTCCATAAGTTGTAAATATGACTGAATACCTAAGGGATCTAATCCAACAAACGGTTCATCTACAATGTACAATGGTGGTTCTATTAAGAAAGCACACATAATCATTACTTTCTGTCTCATACCTTTAGAAAAGTGAACCGGGAACCAATTTAGCTTTTTCTCCATTCTAAATTCTTTAAGTAATGGCTGTAATCTCTTTTCAAAAACTTCTTCTGGTATATCATAAGCCATTGCCGTTAAGCGAAGATGCTCATAAAGCGTTAATTCATCATAAAGTATTGGCATCTCAGGGATATAGGCCATTTGGTTACGATAACTTTCCGCATTTTCTTTAAACGTCTTGCCATTAACAGAGACTGTCCCCTTTTTTGCCTGCATCAAACCAATGACATGCTTAATAGTCGTACTTTTCCCTGCTCCATTTAACCCGATTAATCCAACTATTTCACCTGAATGCACGTCAAAAGATATTCCATGAAGTACATTTTTATGCGTGTATCCGCCGTATAGATTGTTAATATGTAATAATGCTTCCACGATTGGCTCCTCCTCTTCGTCTAGTGTATATTTTATCATTTGTGGAAGGGAAAACCAAAGTAAACTATATGCTTTTTTTCGACAAAACGAATAATACTAGCCTGTTTAACATTCATTGTTAAGGAATAGGTGACTCCCTCTCTAGTAGAGGGCAAATGATTTACAAAAAAATTGTATAATTTTTAAACTCGCGTAAACACTATTTAGTGAAGGGATAAGGATGTAACCAAGTTCACCAGAAACAAGTATTTTTCGTGTGATAAACACAAATGAGGTGTCAGCGATCGAGTATCTAATGTAAATTTCGTGTATTCTTACACAAATGAGGTGTTAGTGATCGATATCTAACTGAATTCGTGGATTAAACACAAAAATGAGGTGTTTGTGAACGGTAATCTAATGATATAAATCCTTTTTTTGAGCACATCTTCCATTAAGAAGATACAACAAAAAGGTTTTGTAAATGAGCGTAGCAAAAAGCTAATTGCTTTTAAGACAGTTGTTTACAATGTCCCCGCGTTAGAAGACATTCTTTCCCTTCATCAGACTAGTCCTTTGGGCTAGTCTGTTTTTGTACAGATCACTTCTATTTCAACTTTCTGTTATTTTCACAATAGAATTCTTTACAATGACGGCTATTCCTATATACAATAAAATAAAAAGCAGAGGAATGGTGATACGAATGAGTCATGAAGATTGTATTTTTTGTAAAATTATTGATGGAGAGATACCCTCCGCTAAGGTGTATGAGGATGAAGACGTCTATGCATTTCTCGATATTAGTCAAGTAGCTAAAGGCCACACATTGGTTATTCCAAAAACACATGTGAAAAATATTTACGAAACACCAGCAGAAGTAGCTTCTAAGCTATTTGAACGCGTACCCAAAATTGCGAATGCAATTAAAGATACGTATAAACCGATTGGAATGAACTTACTAAATAATAATGAGAAGGCTGCCGATCAGTCCGTATTTCACCTACATATCCATATTTTACCTCGCTACGTGGAGAATGACGGATTTTCTTCCAATTGGACAGTGCATACTGACGACTATACATCAAATGATTTACAACAAATTGCAAGCGAAATCAATAGCGCTATTAAATTGTAATAAACTGGCTAAAAATAAAGCTACGAATCTTTATATTCGATGACAAATTTGTTATAATAGCATTATACTCCTGCAGCTGACAATCAGTGTACAGTTGAGGAGCAAAGCGTTACTTGTTTAGAGCAGAGATAGCTGAGAAGAGGAGAGGTATAAATGAATACAAAAGCGCTGGTTACTTTGTCCCTATTAGTAGGTGTTGGTGCAGTACTGCATACAGTAGTTCCGCCGATAATTTTTGGAGTTAAACCCGACATGCTACTTTCTATGATGTTTTTAGGAATCCTTTTGTTTCCTACGTTAAAGTATGTAGCGATAGTAGCGATTGTAACAGGAATTGTGTCTGCATTAACGACGACAGCACCGGGAGGGCAAATCGCAAATCTTATTGATAAGCCAATTACTGCAGTTATTTTTTTACTTTTGTACCTGCTTTTGAAAAATCGCTTAAATAATTCGATTAGTGCCCCACTACTTACAGCAGTGGGTACCATGATTTCTGGTGCAATTTTCTTAAGTATAGCTTTATTCATTATCGGTTTAATGGATGGCTCATTCTTGGCATTATTTGGGCTTGCTGTATTACCAGCTGCATTACTTAATACAATTATTATGGCTGTCGTTTTTCCGATTGTACAGCGTATTATAAAGAGGTCACAGCCACTTGTATCTACTTAATCGATATCAAATCCTCTGGCACAATGTCGGAGGATTTTTTAAAAATTACTTATTAATTACGTTTGACACTATACCCCTTAAAGGTAAATATAACTATGAGGGGAAAGGAGCGAATAAATAATGACTAACAGTAAATCATTATTATTAGGTATCCTAGTTGGAGGGAGTGTTAGTGCAGCAGTTACTTTATTAAGCACTCCATCAACAGGTAGAGACTTTCGCAGCCAAGTAAAAAGCAAAAGTCTAGAATGGAAAGACATGTTATTGAATTTAAAACAAGATGGACTTCGTTTAAAAAAACAAATTCGTGCCACTTCTCAGGAGGGTGCGACCTTAATTAAGGAGCTCACCCAAGATATGAAAAAATCTGTAGGTGATTGGAAAGCAACTGTAGAACCCCATCAAGAAAATATTCACCATTATTTAGAACAAATTGAGTCGAGTTTAAAAGATTTAGAGGAAAAAGTAAAAACACAGTAATCCCAAAAGGTTAAATCAATAGGAAAAGCACAAAAAGCTTACGCAAGGTTCCCCCTCAGTAAGCTTTTTGTGCTTTTTGAACAAATGTAGGAACTTCAGCGTCACTATCTTGCATAAGATATTCTTCTCCTACTTACTTTGACTTTGCTTGCAAGTCTTCAATCGAATCAATATCCATGTATTCTGGTACAACAAGCCCTATTTTTGCTCCTTCTAGATTTGCACCCATATCTACAAAGTCCTCCTTGAATTCATCATAGAAATCTTTGTGTGTCATAGGCATCCATGCAGCTAAGGTAGCATCTGCATCACCATTGGCAATAGCCTCAAATACAACAGCCACATCTACCGGAGTGATGGTCACATCAAATCCTTTTTGACGTAATACCTCTGCTACAACATTTGCTGATGAGCGTTCTGAATCCCATGGAGTAGACACTAACTCAATGGATACGCCATCTACATCTTCTACGCCTTCTGTCCAGGCTTTTACTTTTTCAGGATTGTCTTTTACCCATTGCTTCGCAACTTCTGCAATATCCTTACCACTTTCAGAGGCTTCATACATGATACCTTCCATGTCTTCAACGCTCCAATTGAATTGATCAATTAATTTATAAGCATTAGGCTTATCCTCTTTTAATCCTTTACGAGCTAATGATTTGATAACCTCTACATCGCCATAAATTCCTTTTGGATCTTCTAAATATTTAATATTATCAAATTTCGCAAACATCCAATGTGGATTCCAGCCAGTAACAACAATCGGCTCTTCATTTTTAATAGCATCTTCCAACTCTGTTACCATCGCAGCTGTTGATGACTGCTCTAATTCCCAGCCAGACAATGTTTCATATTCTTCAATTGCTTTTTCTGTCGTAACAGTTATACCTGCTCCTGGTTCAATACCAGTGATCGTGTAATTCACTGCTTCACTATAATTCGTTTCTTCACTAGCTTCCTTTGAACCATCTGCTTGCTTATCTTCCGATTCACTTGAACCACAAGCAGCTAATACAAATACAGATAGTAATCCAACACATAACATGGCTAACCATTTCTTATTACTCACCTAAACATCCTCTCATTAATTTATATCAATAGGAAAGCTGATACGATTTGTATCAGCTTGTCATTTTACTTATTCTACTCCTTTAACCCATTCATCTACTTTTTCTTGGTTTTCCTCTACCCATGCAGCAGCTGCATCTTCAGGAGAGGTTCCGTTAGAAATTTCAAGCATTACAGCTTCCATATCTTCAGTAGTCCAGTTAAATTGGTCTAGAATTTTATATGCATTTGGCATATCATCTTTAAGCCCTTTACGAACCATCGTATCAATGGTTTCTGCTTCACCAAATGTACCTTTTGGATCTTCTAAATATTTTAATTCATATTTAGCAAATTTCCAGTGTGGAGTCCAACCAGTAACAATAATATCTTCTTCGTTTTCAATAGCTGAACCTAATTCCGTTGCCATTGCTCCACTAGATGAGGTTTGTACTTCCCATCCCTTCAGATTGTCATAATCTGTTAAGGCTTGTTCAGCGGCTCCAACAACACCAGCTCCTGGTTCAATACCAGTAATCGTTTTGTTGGCTTGTGCATCTAAGTCTTCAATGCTATTTACATCCATATATTTAGGCACAACTAATCCAATTTTTGCACCTTCAAGGTTTGTACCAAGTTCTTCTACTTGATCACCATATTCTTCATATTGGTCAGCATGTGTTGCTGGTAACCACGCAGCCACCATACCGTCTGCTTCACCATTTGCGACAGCTTCCCACATTACAGCGTTATCAAGTGGTGTTAATTTCACATCAAAGCCTTGATCTTCTAAAACCTTTCCAACGACGTGTGTAGAAGCAATTTCTGAATCCCATTCAACATAAGCTAATTCAATTTCTTTTGCTTCACCTTCAGAAGCTGTTCCTTCATCAGAACCATTACCTGTTGACTCATCATCAGAGCCACAACCAGCTGCAAATAATGATAATGAAAGCCCTGCTACTAGACCAAGGCGTTTCCAATTACGTTTAAACATAATGCTAATCTCCCCTTTTATTTAAAATTTATATATGGAAACTTTTCATTAGAAAAGATACCAACATAGGTTATTGTTTTTGCTTATTCATATTTTGAGTAATTCGATCGATAATAATCGCAAGAATTACAATTCCCACTCCAGCAACAAAACCAGTTCCTACTTGAGCTCGTTGCAATGCAGATAGTACTTCTCTACCAAGCCCAGGTGCACCAATCATAGAAGCAATAACTACCATAGATAGTGCAAGCATCACGGTTTGGTTTATCCCTGCCATAATCGTCGTTTTTGCCATTGGTAATTCTACCTTAAATAACTTTTGTGCTCCTGTACTACCAAATGCCTCGGAAGCTTCAACTAATTCCTGAGAAACTTGACGAATTCCTAAATTTGTAAATCGAACGGTTGGTGGTGTTGCAAAAATCAGTGATGCAAAAACACCAGGGACCATACCAATTCCGAAAAAGGCAACAGCCGGTATTAAATATACAAAGGCTGGCATTGTCTGCATAAAGTCAAGAATCGGCGTAATAATTGCTGATGCTATTCTACTTTTTGACATCAGAATTCCTACAGGCACACCAATAATTACCGATAAAATACTAGCAAGTAATACAAGTGTAAAGGTACTCATTAAGTGCTCCCATAATTCTTGGTTATAAATAAACCAAAGTCCAACAATCGAAAAAGTAGCTAGACCAAATTTCTTACCGGAAATAAAGAATGCAATAACTGCAACTAAAAGAATTATGATAACCGGCGGAACAGATATTAGAAATTCAGATGTACTCTCCATAAAACTTCCGAAATGTTCTTTGATCGGGTCAAATAAAAAGGAAAACTTCTCCGTAATCCATTCCGTTGCGTCTTTCGTTTTCTCTGCAATCGGTAATTTTGGAACAAAATCTAATACATTATTAAGCATTTTCTAAATTCACCTCTCCATCACTGGATAGTGCAGCAAGAACTGCACCTCGAACAATAATTCCAATTAATTTTTCATTTTCCACTACAGCTACTGGAATTGGTGAATCATGGATAATGTCAAAAATCTCATGCATCGGGGTTTCTCTTTCGACTTTCGGAATATCATTCTTCAAAACCTCTGTTAAGTTATTAATTTCTTTTTTGCGAGCTTCTGATGCATCATCGGCGGTTATATAGCCTTTCAGGTTACGCTTGCTATCTACTACAAAAATGCTAGATAATCCTTCTTCGCGCATGCGTTCTAAAGCTACACGTGGACCATGCTTCTCCATGTTTACTGTTTCTGGGCGTTTCATAATATGCTGTGCAGTCAATACCTTTGAACGGTCAACGTCTTCAACAAACTTTTCAACATAATCATTTTCAGGATTGACTAAGATTTCTTCAGGTGTTCCGATCTGAACAATTGATCCATCCTTCATGAGTGCAATCCGATCTCCAATCCGTAATGCTTCATCTAAATCATGCGTAATAAACAAGATCGTTTTCTGCATAGTCGTTTGTAAATCTAGTAATTCATCTTGCATTTCTTTACGAATTAATGGATCTAATGCAGAGAAAGCCTCATCCATTAAAAGGACTTCAGGATCGTTAGCCAATGCTCGAGCAAGACCAACTCGTTGCTGCATTCCACCTGATAACTGACTTGGTTTCTGATGAATATAATCTCCTAAACCTACTAACTCTAGTGCTTCCTGCGCTTTTTTCTTACGATCTTCCTTTGGAACCTTTTGAATTTCCAAACCGTATTCAGCATTTTCTAGAATGGTACGATGTGGAAACAATGCAAACTTTTGAAATACCATACTTAGCTTTTCTCGACGGACTTCGCGCAATGATTTTTTATCCATCGTTGCTAAATTGTCTCCATCTATCATAATGGTTCCTTCAGTAGGCTCTATCAAGCGATTGATTAGCCGTACTAATGTTGATTTACCACTTCCAGATAACCCCATAATGACAAAGATTTCCCCTTCTTCAACAGAAAAGGACGCCCGATTCACCCCTACTGTGTTGCCTGTTTCTTTTAAGATGGCATCCTTTGACAAACCTTTATCGAGAAGCTTTAGCGTTTGCTTCGGATTTTTACCGAAAACTTTTGATAGATTTTTCGCTTCTATTACTGGCAATTCATTCACCTCTTTTTTCTATTTCAGCCCATGACCCATGATGAAGGGACTAATACTTTTCTATCAGGATAGCTACACAAAAATACGCGTGCAAAACTATCTTGCATGTTATATAGATTTCCACGAGCTCCGAACAAATTATTCAATTACTTTATCTACTATAACGATTTTAAAGATACAATACAAACTTTAAATTCTATTAGTTTTGTATATATTTTTTGTACAGTTTATACTGTACGAACATTACATTAAATTTGCTTTGTATACCTCCGATTTCCTTTAAAATACTAGTAGATAAACAGTTTTTAATCATTGGGTAATTAGTGTAATCTTGATATATCAAGGCTTTAGGAGGATTTTATGAATAGACCTCAAACAGAAATAATCACCAATAAAATCATGTTGGAATTTTCAAAAACGGTAGAGATGTTCGGATTTACCCCGTTAGAGTCACGATTGTTTGCCTTTTTATACTTATCAGAAAAGCCAAAAACATTAGACGAAATGGCTGAAGCCCTCGGAAAAAGCAAAACTTCCATGAGTACGAGCATACGCTCACTTTCAGATCAGAATCTTGTAACACGTGTTTGGAAAAAAGGGGTCAGAAAAGATCTTTATGAAGCACATACGCAATTATTCAAGTCATTTATGAATTCCTATATTAGCAAATGGATAGATGCAGCGAATCAGCAAAAAGTATCTCTAGAAGATATTAATGACATCATTAAAGAAGGAAAGGATTCTGATTCCAATGCTAAGCTTTATCTTCATATGGAATCAAGGTTACATCATTTAATACAGTTCCATCAGCAAGTCGAGGATTTATTTCGCGAGATGAAGCAGGAATAGTATTTAGGTGCAATAAGCATGAAAAGAAATAATCGCGGACCATTGTTTATAGCAGAACAAAAGTAGCGACTGGAGCAAGTCAACGGGGGATAAGGAATTACGATGAGCTTGCGAGCTGATGATGACTTAGATTAGGGCGATTCATGAAGTCACCTAGTTTCTGGGCGCTTGCGCTGGACGCGGATCAACATACCCATATTTATCCACATGTTAATTTTTATAGTTTCCAGACAATAACTATCCGCCCGTAAAACGGGCGGTTTTAGTTTCGCCCTATAAGGGCACTTTACCAACGAGACCCCTAAAGGGGCTTCTGAATTGACCGTCAACCGTTTATCTTCCTACCTATTTTTAAATGGATCGACGTATTCACGTTTACTCATGTTGTCTCGTAGTCTATCCTCCGATTCTTGTTCACGAATGTATTTTGCCACAGTTTTTTGATTGAGCCCTACTGTACTGACATAGTAACCTTTAGCCCAAAATGTGCGGTTTCCATGATTGTATTTTAAGTTGGCATGTCTATCATGGATCATTAAAGAGCTTTTACCTTTTAAGTAGCCCATAAAGTAAGACACTGACATTTTTGGTGGTATTTTAACCAGCATATGGATGTGGTCAGTCATGGCATGAGCCTCAATAATTTCTACATCTTTCATCTCACATAAACGTCTTAAGATCACCCCGATGTCTCTTCTGAACTTGCCATAAATTTCTTTCCTTCTGTACTTGGGTATAAAGACTATGTGATACTTACAATTCCATCGGGTGTGTGATAAACTATTGTCACTCGACATGAGTAGATCTCCTTTCTATATATAGAGTCGGTTTGACGGCCAACTCTATTATATCGAAAGGAGATTTTTCTGTTACAACTCTACAAGTTTAATTCTCACACAGGCAGAGCCTGTGGTTTAAAAAACATCAATAAAAAAGAAGATAATTTCAGTACATTATCTTCTTTTCTAACCCTTATTATTTTGTTTGATTATACGAATAAATTCATTCATGAGAGAGGGGTAGAAGCCTTCTCGTTGCAGCGCATTAATCGTACTATCCGGTTCAAGCTTTTCTGTTAACATACCTGCAAAATGAATAAGTAATGATGAGAAATGAATCAGACCTTCTTCTTTTTGTGCTTCATATTGTTCGTTAAGCTTCTCGAGGCGCTCCATTAGAATAGCAAATTCTTCTCTTGTTAAATTTCTTTCAATCACTAATTTCGTAAATGGATATTCATCCATATCAATTATTTTGGAAAGTAGTTGTAAATGAAAAGCTGCTGTCTCAGCCTCATTGAAAGTGCCCACTTTATCATACTCCTCCCCTACTAGCACGCTTTACGTCTACCTTACATAGGCTTAATATTAAACGATCTATAGCAGCATGTCCTTACTTGTATTATAAACTTTTCTTAACGTCCAAAAAAAGTATAAAAAAAGTATTGATTTTTCCCTTTAATCGTACTATCATTCTTGAAGGATAAAAACTTCTAAGAAGCATGATGGAGGGATCAAAAATGAATTGCTGGAAATCAATCAACCTTGCAAAAGAATTTGGCAAAAGTCGTTTGTACCTTGTGTCTTTTTTAACTGCCTTACTCTCATTTATTTTTCTCTATGTACCTATTACATTGGCCCAAGGAACAAATGAAGTGAATGAACAGGGTATTATTCCTTTCCTGCTATTGCTTGTGCTGTTACCGACAGTTCATTCATGTATGCATATACTTCCTTTGATCCTGATGAATAAACGAATAAAAGTAATTTTTAAGATGAAATATAACGTTTTTCCTGTATTTTATTATTATACGAAATATCACTTAACAAAAAAAGCATATTTATTAGTTGCGCTAGCACCTACTATCTTAATTACGATACCTGGGCTAGTTGCAAGCTATTATTTTATCGATTACTCTGTCTATATTATCATATTGACGTCGGCCAATATCGGTATCGCATTTATTGATTTACTTTATGTAGCATATCTTTGGAAAGCACCTAAGCGATCACTAATAGAAAATAGAGAAGATGGTAATGGATTTGATATTTTAATAAGAGCGCATCAACACTAAGATTCTTCTGAGACAAAAGTAAATAAGAAACAATAAAAAAGAACTATAATTAGTTGTGATATTAATTATAGTTCTTTTTTAATTAAAATAAATGATTTAGCATCTGACTCCTGAATAAATGCGTAATCGCCCGATTAGAAACGTAGCGACTGGAGCTAGTCAACGGAGATAAAAGCATCACGGTGTGCTTGCGAGCCGATGATGATTTAGATTAGGGCGATTCGTGAAGTCACCTAGTTTCTGGGCGCCAGAGTTGGAGCACGCCCACATGAACAAATTTTATGATTTCTTATCTTTTGAAAAAGAAGCGCGCTTCTTCTCTGAGTGATGTATTGCTTCCGAAGTCTTCGTAACCCTACGGGAACAGCACAAGTCCGATGACCACTTGTAACTTTTTCCTTTATCAACTTAGTTGAGGCCATCTACGGAAAGCGAGTATATTTCTCAGGATATGGCGATGATACCTATATTAATAAAACGATTATACATATTTATAGTAATTTGTCCCATCCTCTTTCCTTTTTTCTTGAAACTTAGAATATTCTTCTCTGTTCAGAATGTTAATCTTTTGATACAGTAATGAATAGGATATTGTAGAATGTAATTATAGAGGAGAAAAACAAGTTGTTTGTTAAGTACGACAAGGGGGTCCTACGATGAATATTATCTTTCTCTTATATGGATTTATTATATTACTTATTTTTAATTCATTAACGCATCAATTCTGTCTAAAAATGGAAATGGAGACCTTAAAGCAAGGAAAAATGTTTCGAGTTATAAACATTATGGTAACCGTCTTACTTGTGTGTTCCTACGTACGAGTAATGAATGTAATGGTATAAGCACACCCTACTGTTTCATATAAGGCTGTATTTTTTATATCCTAATATGTTATATTTATTGTTAGGGGAGATTATTGTACAAGCAGATTAGGAGTGTTCATGTATGAAGAAAACAGCAATTGCTGTCACATTGACTGCAGGATTATTCACACTTGCAGCATGTAGCTCAGGTGACGATGAAGCGGTCGTGAAAACTAACGCAGGAGATGTGACAAAGGAAGAATTTTACCAAGAATTAAAAGATCGTTATGGTGAAAAGATTCTTCAAGAAATGGTAACTATCGAAGTACTTGAAGATAAGTACGATGTATCCGATGACAAAGTAGATGAAGAAATCAAGAAAATGAAAGACCAGCTTGGTGATCAGTTTGACGCTGCCGTACAACAGCAATTTGGCAGTGAAGACGCATTACGTAGTGTCATCAAAATCAGTCTACTTCAAGAAGCTGCTGTCTCAGAAGATGTAGACATTAAAGAAGAAGAACTAAAAGATCTTTATGAACGAAAAAACACTGAAATTAAAGCACAGCATATCTTAGTAGAAGATGAAAAAACAGCAAAAGAAGTCAAAAAGAAAGTTGATGACGGTGGTGACTTTGCAAAGTTAGCTAAAGAATATTCTACTGATACTGGGAGCGCCGAACAGGGTGGTGACCTTGGTTACTTCTCATCAGGTCAAATGGTACCCGAATTTGAGGATGCTGCTTATAGCATGAAAAAGGGCGAAGTAAGTGATCCAGTTAAAACCCAACATGGTTACCATATCATTAAAGTAAATGATATTCGTGATAAAGAAGAAAATATTGGGAAATATGAAGATGTAAAAGAAGATTTACGTCGTGAACTATTATCACAAAAAATGGATGCAACAAAAGCGCAAGAGAAAATTGATAATATTCTTAAAGATGCAGACATTGAAGTGAAGATTGATAAATATAAGGATATGTTCGAAAAGGAAGAAGCAAAGGAATCTAAAGAGGATACCGAAGCTAAAGGATAACTTTCAAACTTTAAAGGACTAGTCACAATTCGTGGACTAGTCCTTTTGCATACCATATGTCAAGATTTCTCTGTTAAACAGAAGCCCTTAATTAAGATGTTTCTTTTTCTTGCTCCTGCCTTTGCTTCCTTTCCCTTTCTGCCCGTAAACGATCCATATACACCTTTCCCTCTTTTTCAATAAATTGGTGCTCCAATTTTTTCTCGGCATGCATTGCTCGAAATGCCATAAAACCGCTTAGAAAAATAAATATGATCATTACGAATACCCACCAAGGCACTCCTAGTATCATCATTTAGGCCTCCTTGTCCATCTTCTCTACAAAATATATATGAAAAGAACATGAAAAAAATGCCCGTAACTTCATTTCTGTTTATTCTTCAAATAACGGCTTATAGAATGAACGATTGTCCATAGCAAATAGCCGTTCCGTAAATTCCCCTGGATTCACTTTATCAAGTGCCCGATTAAGCATATTCATTTTAGCATCAAATAAATCAATAAGATGCAATATTTCAGCTTCACGAACTAATGGCGGCTTTGGACTCCCCCATTCTGGTTTTCCGTGATGACTTAATACGAGATGCTGTAAGATCACAACCTCCTCTCCCTCAATCTGCATTTCTTTTGCTATCATTCCAATTTCCTCTACCATCATGGGAATATGTCCAAGTAATTTACCTTCGAGCGTATATGTCGTTGTCACAACACCAGACAATTCTTTGACCTTACCAATATCATGGAGGATAATTCCCGCATACAGTAAATCCTTATTCAATTCTGGATATAATTTATGCATTTCTTTCGCAATTGCCAGCATACTCACAATGTGGTGGGCTAAGCCTGATGCATAGTCATGATGATTTTTAGCAGCTGCTGGATAGATGAGTAATGCTTCCTGATACTTCTTTATAAAAGCCCGAACTATTCGTTGTAACGTAGGGTTTTGCATTTCAAATATAGCTTCTGTTAACTTCTCTATTAATCTATCTTTTTCAATAGGTGCTTTTTCTATAAAGTCAGAAACATGTACACCGTCTGTAGGCTGTGCAGGACGTAATGACAAAATTTTCAACTGTGCTTTTCCGCGAAATTGATTCACTTCTCCTGAGACTTTCACTATTTGTTCAGCAATGAAGGTGGCTTCATCTTCTTTTGTACTATCCCAAAGCTTTGCTTCAATCTCTCCCGTTGCGTCGCTTAGTATAAGTGTCAAAAAAGGTTTTCCATTACTTGTTAATCCTTTTGTAGCTTCTCTTATAAGTAGAAATCCATCATAGGAATCGCCAATGGTGACTTGGCCAATTCCTTTTTTAAGGTCACTATTCATTTGATTCTCCCCCTTAGATATTCGTGCCTGTTCTAGATTATCTAAACAAAAAGAGACTGACATTAAATAGCCAAAGCCCATTTATCTGTCAATCTCCGTTGTCCATTAATGTTTTGGAATATAGTCGAAGATCTTTCCGGATTCAATTACCTGAATAAACTTCATTAACCATTCATAATAATTCTGTGCATATCGTAGACGTTCAATATCTTTACTTATTTTATTTTTTAGGTTTTCATCATCTGTCTCTTCATAAATCTTTTCCAATTCCGCAATAGCTTCATCGGCTTCCTCGATGTTTGTCTCTGTATGATGGCGCCAACGGTTACCAAATAATGAAGTAAATGATTTATACCAATCTTCTTCTGATTGATACAAATCCTTTCGTATGCCTTTCTTAAATGTTGATTCAACCATCTTCATATCAGATAATGATCGAACACCTGTAGACATACTTGTTTTACTCATTTCTAAGGCATCGCGCATATCGTCCAACGTCATCGGTTGATCTGCAAAATATAAAACACCGTATAATCTTCCAACAGAAGATGTGATACCATATAAATTCATATTTTTAGCAATGACTTGAATGAATTTTTCTATTGTCTCATCATATAATTCCCAATCTTTTGATACATTTTCCTCTGGCAATGGATGTCCCTCCACCTGCATATATATATAATCTGCAAATAGTTTATCATTATTTGTTAATTAATGCGAACAGAATTTCATAGATGTATATAACTTTTATTTTCTGAAGCTTCAACCATTTCTTTTTTACATGTAAAAACAAGGACTTGCTGCTGTTTAGCAATACGATTTAAAATGTTTATTATACGTTGCGTACGAATAGAATCAAAATGGACAAATGCATCATCTATCATAAACGGTAGTGCATGCCTTTCACTCATACTACTACTAATCGCTAATCGCAAGGAAACATATAACTGATCAATCGTTCCCTGTGATAACTCCTTTATCGTAAAGCGCGTGCCATCATTTCTCTCTACCTTAAACGGAACATCCTGTGATGGAGGATATACTTTTTGATATCGATTTCCGGTCAATTCTGCAAAAAATAATGACGTTTCCTCGATAATTTCGCTCAAATATTTATCGCGGTAAGACCGCTTCGTTCTGAGTAGTAATTCTTTGGCCGTTTTCATAACAGCCCATTTTTTTACTAACTGGTTTAGTTTTTCCTTATCTTGCTCTATAAGATGTATGGAATCTGAATATTCTTCAGACATTTCTATTGAGGTTATCATGGCATTACGATCTGCCAAAGTCTGTCTGCCTTTTTCTAGAGCTTCTTCTAAATTGCTTATGCGTTCTTTTGTTTGCTCTAACTCCATTCGTAAGGAATCTGCATCCATGTCCTCTTGCGTATAATGCTGCCAAGTAGTAGCCTTAAACAAGGCAGAGAGTTGACTTTCCAGCTTTGCTCTGCTATTAGTTAAGGTACGTTTTTCGTCTACTATTTTGGCCTTCTTATAGAAATCCTCCTCTGAATTAACCTCGGCAATTGTAAATAACTTTGCCATTTCTTGTTCATAGGTTTTCATTTTTTCATTCAGATTATATTGATTTTCCATTGTCTCCTGAAGTAGTTGCTGATTAAAGTCTAGTTGCTTTATCGTTTCATCGTTTTCCTCAACGATATGCATAATCCAATCATACTGCTGTTTAATGGGTTTACCTTTCCCATCCCGATTTACTTTTGATAAAAACATTGATATTCTATCTGACATTTTTTCTAATGCTTCTTGATTTTCCGTAATTCTGTCTCTATATTCCTGCAATTGCTTCGACATTCTAATACTATTTTTTAGTTCATGGAAAAATTCCGGCCAGTAAGTCGGATTAATCTCCTGTAAAAAGGGATATTGTTCGTGTTGTTCCTTCATTTGATTTTCGATCCGTTGATATCTTTCCATATGCTGGAACTGTTTTTCTTCCCATTGTAATAAGGATATTTCGGTTGTTTTTAGCTGCTCTTGTAATAACCGAATCTCATTCTTTAACTGCTGTTGCTGTTCAAGCTTACTTTCTAATTCTAAACATTCCTTCTCCGTGACGTTATTACTTGGCTGCGGTTTTTCTGAATGTAGCATATGATCAATTTCAGCTATTGATTTTTTTTGCCAAAACCATTGACCTACACCTGTCATCAACACAAACATAGCAATTACCAAGAATAAATTTCGTTCTATTGTTATTGCGACCAGTAAACAAATCAAAGCTGCTGAAATTGCTGCTAACACAATGTATTTTGCTTTTCTTTCTTTCATTAATTTCTTATACTGCCAGTCTTTACTTCGTTGGTTTTGAACATGGTTTATTTGCTGTAGCATTTCCGAATGCTTAACAGATTTCAACTGATGTTGCCATTCATCGATTGTTCTCTCTGGATAAAGATTTTCTCTTCCAGTATCTATTTGATTCCATAAGATCGTTCGCTGTTTGTTAAGTTGGTTACGTTCTATATCTAATTGCTCTTTTTCAAGATCAAGCTTATCCAAGTCGTTTTTTATATGCTTCCAATGCTTTTCTGTGTGAAAGGATAGATGAGTGTTTTGTAAGTCTTCTTCATTTAAAGAAATGTTTAGATTTTCTAACGTTTTTTCAATATGTAGCTGTTGCTTTTGTAATGCAACCTGCAGTCTGTTATTTTCTTGTTGGTACGCTTCATAAGAAGCTTTATCCGCTAATAAATCCTTTGCTTCCTGTATAATAACTTCGTTTACTTTTCTCTCCTCTAATGAATGAATCGTTTCGGATAACCGACGTATATTTTCATGTGAAACTGCATTTTCACTTTTAAGTGGTAGTAACAACTCTTTTTGCTTTTCCAATCTCTCTCTGCCACTCTCCGGAAAAGCTAACACTTCAGGTAAGTGTTGTAACCGTTCCATAACTGCTTGATATTCCTGAATAATTGGCCAAGCATGATGCTTCTTTTCCAACTTAATTCGCTTTGCCGTTTCTTGTTCTAAATCAATTCGAAGCGCCTGTAGTTCCTTTTCTATTTGCTGAGCTTCTAATTTCTTATTTCGATAGGAACCTTCCGATTTTTTCCATTTATCTAAACGTTCTTGCATTTGCTGTAAATTACTTAATTGCTGGTTAATCGCTGGTTTTTTGCCGTATGGTTTATATAACTCACCTATTTTAGAATCCAATTGCTTCTCAACGGTATACAAATTCGTAGAGCCCGTCATACCAATGCCTAAAATAACATCCCCCAGATCATCTTCTTTCATCGTTGTTATAGTAGCTAAATCATTTGCAGAAAATGAAAAGATTGATTGGTAGATAGCATAATTCATTCCTTTTAAACGTTCTTTTAACCATTGCTCCTCTTCTTCATTGCCATCAGCAGTGTAACAAACAGCAGCACCATTTCGTACTTCATGAAATCGCTCAATAGTAAATCGTACTCCCTTATCAACAACGGTAAGTCTTCCCCCCATTTTCCCACTCGTTTTTGGTCGATAAAACTCTCGTTGCTTAGGTGGTAAACCAAAAAGCATAAAAAGAATGAAAGTATGTAAGGTTGATTTGCCTGATTCGTTTTCTCCATAAATATACGTTACCTGTTGGTTTGAAAAATCGATCGTATCGTCTACCCATTTACCAAAGCCAAATATGGTAGCTTGTTCAAATTTCACGCTCTTCCCTCATTCCTTTAATAGCTCATAAATAAGTAATTCTTTAACAGCTGTTTTCAATGCCATCTCTTCTTCTATTGTTAATCGTTCCACAAATTTACGAGCACGTTTCTGTTGATATATTTCGGCAATAAACGGTTGAATGGATTGATTGTCAATTTCATAGAGTAATTCACTAATGAAATGATCTCCCTTGTATAATTCTCGATCAAAGCTAGCTACCTTTTTACTCACGCTATATCGAAAAATATAACTCCAAACCGATGATTGTATCGTTGCCTCATTTATTAACTCCATCATTTCTTCCATCCTACCATCCTGTTGCCATTTAGTTATTCGTTGATCCGTATTTATTAAAGTTAAATCAATTAATTGTGGTGTTGAATAGGTAAGATTATTTACATGCTCCATTAATACCGATTCCACTTCATGTACGGAATTACATGGGGATACATTAACAACAAGTGGATTAATTTGAATGGCTTGCAGTGGAATGAAAGCCAGATCAGTCGTTCCTTCATTTAATACAACATGATAACAACCTTTCATCCCTGTTTCTTTTCGATTTCTGCCTTGGATATTTCCAGGATAGACTATTGCAGGAGTTTCTTTTAAAATTTGTCGTTTATGGATATGACCAAGCGCCCAATAATCGAAGTGCCTTTCAGATAGTTCTTGTACTTGAAATGGCGCATACCTATCATGTTCTGTATTACTTTGAACACTTCCATGTAGCATTGCGATATGAAATGGAACTGAAGTATCGGTTATTTGAAATTCATTCACTTTATTTGCTACTACAGCACGATTCTCATAACTAAAACCGTAAATCAAAGCTAATACCTCTCCATTTCGTTGGTACGGAAAAGGTTGAACCTCTTCCTTTGAAAATATATATACATTATCGGGATAGGCTACAGGATGTTTATTCCCATTTATGTAATCATGATTTCCATAAGACATGTAAACATAAATTTCATGATTCTGTAATTTTTCAAATGCTTTCTTTAATCGTATTTGAGCTTTTAAACTTTGTTTTTCATTATCAAACAAATCTCCAACGATTAACACGAAATCAACACGTTGATTAATAGCGGCTTGTACTAAGTTATCTAATGCTACAAATGTACTCTCCCTCACCTCTTTAAATATAGGGTCAGGTGTATTTGCTAATCCTTTAAACGGACTATCCAAATGCAAGTCAGCAGCATGAATAAACGATAATTGCTTTGACATATAAATTCCTCCATCTTTCTTCATTTTAGCAAACAACCGAATAGAATGCACGTTCGATTAATTACATACAAAAAGATAGCTGTCCGTATAATCAAGCAATTTCTGCTGCTTACAAAGCTTTTCAAGATGGCAAACGATTTGTTAGCTTACCGTCTTAATGAATAACGAGTGTATGAACCCCCGGCATAGCCAGGGGTTTTCTAACATGAACAAAAGCGTAACCGCCCTGTTAGCAACGTAGCAACTGAAGCGAGTCAACGGAGATTAAGGAAGCACGGTGTGCTTGCGAGCCGATGATGACTTATCGTCAGGGCGATTCGTGAAGTTACCTCGTTTCTGGGCGCCGGAGCTGGACGCGGCTCAACAGGCCCATATTTATCCACATGGGCTAATTTTATAATTTCCTGGACTATAAAAAAACTTGTAGAAAACGTAAAGGTTTTCTACAAGTAAAGGTCTATCAATAGGCAAACGATTAACATTTATTCTTTTTTTGATAGCGCGATTGCCTTTTTAAAATCTTTTAAAGAGCTGGATCGACCGTACATCAGCACTCCGCCTTTATAAACTTTTGCACCTAGTAATGCTAATAATACTATCGTGGCTACAAGTATACCGATAGATAAAGCTACCTCCCAAACAGGTATATCAAGCATTCCAACTCTTAAAAACATAATTATAGGTGAGAAAAATGGTATGAACGATGTAATTTGTACTAAACTCGACTCTGGCATACTTAATCCATAGATTGCGATAAAGAAAGCAATCATGATTAAAAAAGTCATCGGCATAATTAACTGCTGTGCATCTTCAATCCTACTCACCAATGAACCAAGCATAGCTGCAAGGGTTCCATAGAGTAAATACCCTAAGATAAAAAATACAATGGCATACACGTAAATAGATATAGACATGTCACCAATTCCAAAATACGTGAAGACTCCCTCCGTAAGCTCATCTTGCTTTGAACGAATTTGTGTATAACCGACTACGAGCAGTAAACCAATTTGAGTCAATCCCAACAATGCGATTCCAATAATTTTAGCAAACATATGAGTGACTGGTGACGCACTTGAGATTAAAATTTCCATCACCCTTGACGATTTCTCTGTCGCTACGTCAGTAGCTATCATGTTTCCATACATGATGACTGCCATATATAATACGAACATCATCACATAAACAATTCCCCGTGCTTGATTTAACTCTTCATCTGTCTTTGCCGTTTTATCTAGTGCAACTGTTTGAAAGGATACCGGGGCATTAATCTCCGCTAATGTAGCTGCATCAATCTCTGCTTGTTCCGTCGCATAGGATACCTTCAATTGCTGGAGTTGTTGCTCTATAAACAGCTGATTTCCTGTTTCCGATACATTATTTGCATAATAGGTCGCTTCGGGTAATTGCTTTTTATTGATCGATAAATTTATAAATGCCTTATATTCCTCATTCTGTACTGCCTGCTTTGCTTCTTCTACCGTTCCATTATAGGAAGTTAGTTCAACTTTTTCATTCGATTGTTCTACAAGCTCATTCAACGGTTCAAAAAGTTCATTGGAATCATCGATAACGACTATCTGATCTGCTTTATCATTAGAGAACATGTCTATAATGGACTGAATATTCACCAGGCCAATAATTAATAGTAACGAAAGTAAGGTGGTAATAATAAATGACTTTGTTTTAATTCGAGTCATATATGTGTGTCCAAGGATAATCCAGAACTTATTCATAAGACGCACCCACTTTCTCTATGAAAATATCATTTAACGAAGGTTCTTCTAATTCAAATTTACGAATAAATCCTTTTCCTTGCAGCGCTTGAAATATATCCTGCGAAATTGCTTCACTTTCTATTTGTAAGCGGCAACCTTCCATTACATTCTTATAGGTCACCACTCCAGGAAAACTTTGCAGAAAATCCAATGGAAACGATGCATGAATAATTAAATTTTTCCTACCATATGAGCGTTTAATATCCTGTAATGACCCTTGAACAACCTGCTTTCCTTTATGAAGAATGCAGAGATGCTCACATAGCTCTTCCACATGCTCCATGCGATGAGAAGAAAATACTATAGATGTTCCCTTGTCTTTTAAATCGATTACTGCTTCTTTAAGCATTTCAACATTGACCGGATCAAGTCCAGAAAACGGTTCATCTAAAATAACTAATTTAGGTTGATGAATGATGGATGAGATGAATTGAATTTTTTGCTGATTACCTTTGGATAGCTCTTCCACCTTCTTATTCATGTATTCTGGTATCTTGAATCGTTCAAGCCATCCCGTTAGTTTATCTACTACTTCAATTTTTTTCATACCACGAAGCTTTCCTAAATAAATAAGCTGGTCTTTAACGGTTAGCTTTGGATATAGTCCTCTTTCTTCTGGGAGATACCCTATTAAATGACTTTTATCATAATGTATGGCTTCACCATTCCAAGAAATATTTCCTTCTGTTCGATCTAATAAGCCTAATATCATTCGAAATGTTGTCGTCTTACCTGCACCATTTCCCCCAAGGAAGCCGAACATTTCCTTTTCAGGGATCTCTAAAGAAAGTGCGTCTACAGCCGTATGTGAGCCAAATCGCTTTGTCACATCTTCTATTTTTAGCGTCATTAAAACCCTTCCCCCTTTTCTTTAATCTGTACTACGATCCAAATGGTTAATTGTTTCATTTTAGCCTGAGCTTTTGCTACGAAAGCAGAAACGTAATGTGCAACATCCTACGAATAACATGACTATAAACCAAGAGAAAATATATATTACATGCTATCCTAAAGCCTTGCCTTAAGTTGATTAGTTTCTTGTAATAGTGAAAATTCAATCAATTGGGGGTTTGGTTTATCCCCCAATATTGGTTTCACATGATTGCTTCAAGTAAGAACCTTAATGCCATATGTGGAATAACACTCTGTACCAAATAGATATCAGAGTCCTGCTCGATTAGCGAGAAATCCTCCTTTAACACCTATCATCCCTATCAAATATAAAATTCAATCAAATATCTTCGCAAGTAGTAATAATAAACTTAATTTCACCTTTCTCTCTTAAAATATTTGCTCATCGGGAAACTTGTGACTTTTATACTAAATCCACCCTACGTAACCGTTAATCCTCCCGTTTTTCTCGGATCTATGTTTTCAAAGTTAGCTATTTCACCTTATAATAAGGTAAAATTTACACACAGTATACATACTAATCTTTTAAATTATCAAGTCTACTTACACGTTAAAGAAAAGGGGTTTTAATGAAGGAATTTACGCAGTCCTGTCGAATATATATAAGTAAGTTACTTCAAGGAGGAGCATATGTTATGAGAAACTATACACTAACTGTATTTAACCGTTCAGGTGAAAAGCTATTGGATGAAACATATACCGCCGCTAGTGATGATGAAGCAAAAGAAATTGGAACAGCTAAACTAGAAGAGGGAGGTTACCTTGAATATACACATCGCTGTGTTACTCCAGAGGCTAAATTAATATTATTTCATCGATAAATTCCCGCCGTTTTTTCTTCAAAGATCCATAAGCTCTGTTTTCACAACGAAACCGATTTTCTATAACTAGAAAGTCGGTTTCAACATGTACTTATTTCCCTTTAAATACCGGTTTTCGTTTCTCCAAAAAGGCTTTAACCCCCTCCTGATGATCTTCCGTGTTTCGTAGTTCCCATTGCGATTGCTTCTCTTCTTCTAAATAATAACGTAATACTTCCTTTTGCTTGGAATGATATATCATTTTGGTTTGCAGCATGGCAGCTAATGGTGTTTCTAATAGTTGATTGGCCAACTTAGTCGCATGAGGCATCGCTTTATCCTCTGCTGTAATGTCAACCAACCCCATTTGTTTTGCCTTTATCCCATCCACTTGTTTTAATCCCCAAATAAATTGCTTTGCTTGCTGTGTACCAAGCCGTTCCTGTAACCAAAAATGACCACCGCCATCAGGTACAAGTCCTACACCAATAAATAGCATGCCTAATTTTGCCTCTTTCTGTGCAACAACAAAGTCAGCAGTTAAAGCAATACTTAAACCCAATCCAGCTACCGATCCATGTATAGATGAAATAATAATTTTAGGCATCATATATAGTTTCAATACAATTTGTTCAATCATTTCCATAATATTATCAAAGTACGATTTATCTGAAAAACCCTTCATCATTGAAATATCTCCACCAGAGCAAAACGCATTTCCTTCTCCTGAAAGAATCACAATTGCATCATCATTTTTTTCAACTTCTTTTATAGTTTGTAACAGTTCTTCCAACATTTCTTCATTTAGTGCATTATAACGTGCTGCCCTGTTGAAGTAAATATATGAAATGCAATCTCTACTTTCGTATATAATCGTGTCTCCCATCTTCTTTACCCCTTTCTGATTTCTATATGTAACCATTCGCTAATATCTACCGATTATCCTGCTTTTAGCAATATTACTTTAATTTTTAAATGGAAAGGAATTTCAGTAAAAGGAGTTTCATGTTTGCTCACCGTTTTAAAAGCTTGGATGCTAACAGTTTAATTAATAAACGTCAAAGAGCGTAGAAAAATACACTTTTTCTACGCTCTACATGCAGCTTTTAACTTATTATTCGTTTTTATCCTCTGATGTACCATAGAGTTCTTCTAAAGGTTTTGTAATAATTCTGCTCACATCATTAATAACTAGATTAAGGCGTTGCTCCTCTTCCATTAATTTAGATATATCTTGATGCTGCTGAACTAATTCAACAACTTGTCTTGCTTTTTCAACTTCTTCTTCAGTAATTTCTTGTCCCTGCATTTGTTTCTCTTGCAAGGCCATTTGAGTATCACGAAAATTATCAAACATCTGCTTTGCAGATGGGTCATTCATTACTGCATCATAGGCAGTTTTTAAGCTCTTAAATTCTTCACTTTCTCGAATTGCTTTTTCTAAATCATAAGCACTATCATAAATATTGGGCAAGACAAATCCTCCTTCATATTTCTTACTCTCATTTACTATAACAAACGAAATACGTCGTGTATAGCGTTTCAAATTTTGCAGTCAATTCAATTATTTATTTTTAAATAATTTTTCGACTGTTATAATAAAAAAAAGCACTGAAGAAAATGAGGGTTTGCCAATGATTGAACAACTAAAAAATATTTTCCCTTCTCTTATTGTCGATAGTGAAGAAAAAGGTTATGTTAGTGAAACCTATCAATGGTTTTTAACACATAATGGGGAAAAAATCGGCATTGCTAAGCAGGAACTATCGGAAAAAGATGGTCGATTAATGCGTACATTTTTAACACCGTATCAAGGACCACCTCTCACTAAAAAGGAAAAAGTATGGAAGCAAATCATTGATCAAAATTTCACGGAAGCTCCTACTTCAATTACTTCTCCCTATCGCTTTGTTTACTTTTCTATGAATAAAAACCAGATAAATCCGGGAGTATTTAAAGAGTCAATACAAACATTGTTCGACTATTCCGTTCCCATCATATGGGAAAACGAACATGAAGGTATTCTTATCGAAGAGAAGCCCATCATAGCAGAGGAGAGTATATCTTACGAACAGATTATTGATATATTAATGAGTGATTTATACGTTAATATTCACTTCTTTGTTGGTCCATATTCCAAGAATTATAAAGATGCTAAGCATCAGTATAAGAGCTTGTTAACCTATGCTAATAGGATATTAACCTATACAGATAAATCGGTAATAAGCTACAAAGAAGCAATTCCTCACATTCTGGTTGGCTTCTCAGATCAAGCATTCAGAGAATATATCGCTGAAACGATTCTACAGGAATTCACCGATGACACCGACTTATTACAGACTATTCACACCTTCCTTCAATGTAATTTAAATGTTTCTGTTGCTGCGAAGGAGTTATATATGCATCGAAACAGCCTGCAATATCGGTTGGATAAATTTATTGAAAAGACTGGTATCGATATTCGGCAATTTCACCAAGCCACAACTGTATATTTAGCATTACTAGCAAATATGCACAAAGAAGATTAATATCTTTGTGCATATTTGCTGTTTCTATTTGTCCAGGCTTTTTTTATACTATAACTAATTAAACGCTTACAAAAATAAAGGAGGAATAGAGGAATGGCAGAACTTCGTTTAGAGCACATTCAAAAATCGTACGATAAAAAGACGATTGCCGTAGACGACTTTAACCTACATATTCAAGATAAAGAATTTATTGTTTTTGTTGGACCTTCTGGTTGTGGTAAATCTACAACCTTACGAATGATTGCTGGTCTTGAAGAGATAACCGATGGTGAATTATACATCGATGATAAAAAAATGAATGATGTGGCTCCAAAAGATCGGGATATTGCTATGGTGTTCCAAAACTATGCATTATATCCACATATGAATGTATACGATAATATGGCTTTCGGTTTAAAATTACGTAAATTCAAGAAGGATGAAATTGAGAAACGTGTTAAGAATGCTGCAAATATTCTCGGCCTTGAAGCTTATTTAGATCGTAAACCAAAAGCATTATCAGGTGGGCAACGTCAACGTGTAGCACTTGGTCGTGCAATTGTCCGTGATGCCAAGGTGTTCTTAATGGACGAACCATTATCAAACTTAGATGCTAAATTACGTGTACAAATGCGTGCAGAGATTCAAAAGCTCCATCAAAGACTGCAAACAACAACCATCTACGTAACCCATGACCAGACAGAAGCGATGACTATGGCAACACGCCTTGTTGTAATGAAGGATGGAATTATCCAACAAATAGGAGCTCCTAAAGATGTTTATGATAACCCTGATAATGTTTTTGTCGGTGGATTCATTGGATCTCCATCTATGAACTTCTTCACTGGAAAACTAAATGGAAATACTGTGGAAGTCGGAGAAACGAAAATAGAAATACCTGAAGGAAAGCTTAAAATATTACGAGACCAAGGTTACGAAGATAAAGAAATCACTTTAGGTATCCGTCCAGAAGATATCCACGATGAACCAGTATTTATTGAATCATCACCAAACACTAAAATAACAGCTAACATTGAAGTGGCTGATTTGATGGGTGCTGAGACGTACCTCTATTCTAAAATAGGAGAGCAGGATTTCATTGCACGTATCGATTCTCGTACAGATATAAATGTTGGCGAAAATATTGAGCTTGCCTTTGATATGAACAAAGCCCACTTTTTTGACATTGAAACAGAGCTTCGTATTCGTTAAATTTTATATATACTAAAATTGCGGGGAAGCCAATTGGCTTCCCCGTCTTTTCCACCATTATTATTAAGCTTTTGGTCCTAGTTGTTGTTGAGCAGTTTGAACAAGTCTTTTAGTGATTTCTCCACCAACTGACCCGTTTGAACGAGAAGTAGAATCAGGACCTAAAGTCACACCAAATTCTTGAGCAATTTCATATTTCATTTGATCAAGAGCTTGTTGTACTCCAGGAACAACTAATTGGTTTGAACTGTTGTTAGCCATGTTTATCACCTCCTGTAATCATAGTGTGAGCAGATTACAAAAAACTTATCATAAGTTTTCACTGGTAAATTGTAGATTTGTTGGCAAGCATATAATTAACATAATAATTTTTCATAGATAAAAATAGCTGCCGAGAAAATTTTTCTCGGCAGCCTAAAGGTTGCTGATGAAACAGTATGCATTTTATTTTGGATACGTCATTTCTTTCGGATTCACATATTGATCAAATTCTTCTTCAGTAAGCAACCCTAATTCAACAGCTGTTTCTTTTAATGTAGCATTGTCCTTAAATGCTTTTTTAGCAATTTTTGCTGCATTCTCATAACCGATATGTGGGTTAAGTGCTGTCACTAGCATTAATGAATCTTTTAGATTTTTATCGATTTGCTCCAAATTTGGTTCGATTCCCTTGGCACAGCGCTCATCAAATGAAAGTATACTATCTGATAGAATTTGACAAGATTGAAGGAAATTATAAGCAATAACTGGCTTAAACACATTCAACTCAAAATTACCTTGACTTGCAGCAAAACCAATCGTTGCATCATTTCCCATTACCTGAGCTACTACCATTGTAACTGCTTCACTTTGTGTTGGATTTACTTTTCCAGGCATAATCGAGCTTCCAGGTTCATTTGCCGGTATAGTGATCTCGCCAATTCCACAACGAGGTCCACTTGCAAGCCACCGAACATCATTTGCAATTTTCATCATATCCGCCGCTAATCCTTTTAAAGCTCCATGCGCATATACCGTTTCGTCATGACTTGTTAATGCATGGAATTTATTTGGTGCAGAAACAAAATTTTTACCTGTATAGGTATTAATTGCTGCACAAACACGTTCAGAGAACTCAGGATGAGCATTTAAGCCTGTCCCAACAGCAGTACCACCAATAGCAAGCTCCTTGATATGCTGAACACTTTCTTTAATCATAGCTTCTGATTTTTCTAGCATACGATGCCAACCACTAATTTCCTGTCCCAATGTTAATGGTGTAGCATCTTGTAAATGGGTACGCCCGATTTTAACAATATCCTTGTAGGTTTCCATTTTTGAGCGGAAGGTATCTTTCAATGTCTTAATAGCTGGTAACACCGTATCTTCCAATTTCATAACAGACGCAATATGCATTGCTGTAGGATACGTATCATTGGAGCTTTGTGATTTATTAACATCATCATTCGGGTGCAATGTTAACTCACTTTTCTGCTCACTTAACCACTTATTGCCGACATAGGCAATAACTTCATTTACATTCATATTAGATTGTGTTCCACTACCTGTTTGCCAAACAACTAAAGGAAAGTGCTCACTAATTTCCCCACTAATAATTTGTTCTGCTGCAAAATTGATTGCTTCCGCTTTTTTTTCATCTAATAAACCTAATTCCATATTTGCATGGGCAGCACTCTTTTTCAAAATAGCAAACGCTTTAATTATTTCCGTCGGCATTTTTTCATTACCAATTGGGAAATTTTGCTTACTTCGTTGTGTTTGAGCACCCCAATATTTATCAGCAGATACTTGAATTTCACCTATTGTATCTTTTTCTATACGATAATCCATTACGCTTTCCTCCCTATGTACATTCATTCATATAACCTCCTTCTATTGTATCAGAAAATTGACAGATGAAAATATATAGAATGTACGGATTTTCAACCAAGTTGACAAATTTACTTGTTCTTTTTGTACACTGACACAAAATTGTACGCGTTTATGGTTCCAATCCATCTAGCTTTTCTTTTATAATATGTAAGATAGGAAACGATAGTTAAAGTGTGGGAAGACATAGTTTTTCATTCATCATATCTAAAACGATTTCGAAAGCAGAACAGAAGTCTTCTAAAACATTACATAAAGGAGGATTTCGTTATGCCAAATATATGGACACATATACTCTTTTGTGAGGACGTGGCAGATGCTGTAACCCAAACTTATCTATTTTCTAATTACGAAGCATATATGAAACTTGGTGCACAGGGTCCAGACCCTTTTTTCTATTATAATTTCTGGCCAGGAATGAAGAAGGAGCATATACAGAATATCGGAAATGCTCTTCATACAAGGCATTGTGGGGACTTTCTCATTGACTTGCTAATGGAAGCTGGAAAAATGAATGCAAAAGCAAAAGCGTATGTTTTCGGATTTGTCACTCATCATATCTTGGATAGAAATACTCATCCATATATCCATTATCGAGCTGGGTATGAAGAAAATAAACATCAAAAGCTTGAAGTTCTGATTGACACCATAATGATGGAAAAATATCATAATTTAAAAACATGGAAAGCACCAGTTTATAAAGAAATAGATGTCGGTATGTCTCTGGATAGAAACATTAGCTTGCTTTTGTATAACACGATTGAAAAGCACTTTCCTGAGCTAAATCGCCATTCGTCATCATATATTCATAAATCTTATCGCCATATGAAGTTAGCTTTAAAGGTATTATCTGATCCTCATGGGTGGAAGAATACAATTTTAAAATCTTTTATATCCCCTTTTTCACATCAGCCTATCAAGGAAAATACAGATTATCTTAATTTGAATCAAAAAACTTGGTATCACCCAGCTACAAAAAAGCCGAGCAACCAAAGCTTTCTTGATCTATACCGGCAAGCAAGAATGGAAGGTATTGATATCTTAACCCTTGTATATGATTATTGGAAAACAAATGATTTCAAATATGTAACCTTGTTAACTGAAAAGATTGGCAATATTTCTTATGATACAGGCGAGCCATTACATTTAGAATTAGAAAATAGATATTGTGAACCGATTGTCTAAGAATAGTGCTTAAAAATAAGCGCCCAAATCACATTAAAAGCTGGTATAGCTATCGAATCCAGTGGTCCTTTAAATATACCTCCGTTTTCGTAACTTGTTAGCAATATCTCCTTAAAGTATGTACACAAGGCTGAGATATAACGAAAACGGTTCATTTTGAAGATTAAGAAAAACGGAGCAAAATTCGCTCAGTCCTTATCACTACATGCTCAGATTTACGCTTCCTCTAGTAGCTATTATGGAATAATAGCTACTGCTTGCTTGACCACCACTCCGGCTGCCCACTTCCCTTTCCGTGGGGTTTGTCCTTCAGCTAACTTTTTTAGCAAAACCCGCTCAAAAAAGTGGATCTTCAGGTCAAACATTTCCCACAGGAGTTGAAGTGGCCGGCCTTCGCTATTATCAGGCTCTACAACGCTAGCATGAAGTAACACAGCTGCTTTTATACTCACGGATAGCGATTTTCACTTTACCCATTGTAAAAAAAGTCAACCTATTACTTATGACAAGAATTGTTGCACCTTCTCATAGCGGAGACTAATTACGTAGACTCCTGCGGGATTAGCGCGAGCCGAAAATCCACTTTGCAACGTGTTCTTCTTTGCAAAGTTAGTTGAGGCCGTGCCCCATAGCCGTCAAGTTAAGCAGGATATTTTAAAAACCAAAAAGTTATTCGTTATCCTGACATTATAAATGGAATAATTTGGAGGGATTACGTATGGCTAAGCAATATCATTTTGACTCGTTTGTAAAGAGTGTGCACGATATTTTATCTATTTCTGAACTTCGCAATGTTGCTCGAGAATCAGGTTTTGTACAACGATTGAAGAAGATAATGCCGGAAGATTTCTTAAGTATATGTGCCTTCTTACATGAAAAAGTTGGTACGGAGGGGCTAGGACAGCTCTGTGCTTCCCTTTCTCGTGAATCAGAAATATCCATATCTAAACAAGCCTTACATCAACGATTAGACGAGAAAGGAGTGGCTTTTTTAAAACAAGTTTTTATGCAGTTAGCGGAAAAACAACAGATATTATCGTTACCATCTCCATCTGATTATCCTTTTTCTCGGATCCGTATCTTGGATGGCACATCCTTTCAAGTAAAAAAGAACACCGCGAGTTATTGGGATGGAGTGAAAATACAATTAGAATATGAGCTGTATCAAGGGAATTTTTTGCATACGTTGTTCTATGGACCAAGAGACAGTGATCACGATGCAGCTGAAGAATTGGCAGATACAATAGGAGAAGAGGACCTTATCTTGCGTGACCTCGGCTATTTCTCAGGAGATCACTTTAAAAAAATAGATCGAGCAGGAGCCTATTATATTACTCGTGTTCCTGCCAATATGACCTATTGGACATTGGATGACAAGCAACGAAGAATCCAAATAAAGCCTGAAGAAGATGCCATGCATCTAGCTCCAGGAGAGATACAGGATTATGGGTTCATTCAATTAGGTGTTAAGGGAAAAAATACATTTCATGCACGTGTAGTCGTACAACGATTAACCGAAGAGCAACAAAAACAGAGAGATACCTATTTAAAAGAAAGAAGACGGAAAGGGGGGGCATACCCAATCCGCCAACAAGAAGAATCATATCCAAATTCTTGCTACCAATATAACACAAGAAGAAATGGATGAGCAAACCTTGTATCCTATCTATTCCTTGCGTTGGCAAGTGGAGATTCTCTTTAAAACATGGAAATCGTTATTTGAAATTGATGATGTGCAGGCAATGAATACCGACCGCTTTTACTGTCATTTGTATGGGACTTTCATTCATATTCTTCTTTCTTCGATGATTGCTTTTCAGTGCCGTTACTGCCTTTACGAAAAGTATCAACTAGAAGGAAGTGAGTACAAATGTATCAACCATGCGAGAAACGCAATAGTAGAGACGAAGGGGTATTCACTCTATCACCTTTCTTCTTTGAAAGCTCTCATCGATAATATTTACCAGAACATATACCGGCATGGAAGGAAAGATCATCGTTGTCAGCATAAAAGTCCTTTTGATGTCTTAAACATTGCGTATAAAGTACATTTCCGTGCCGCGTAAGTAAAAGTGTAAAAAAGAAAAACAAGTACCCATAAAAGAATACGGATTAAACTGGAAAAATATGTTTATATTTTCATTGCACCGTACTTCTTTTTTATTAGCTTGACGGCTATGGGCCGTGCCCGCGGAAAGCGAAGTAATTAGTCGGAGCATTGCCAATAGACATCAAACATTTCAAAATAACTACTGGGCTTAACGCAGTCATTGCACTGATTTTATACTTTCTTAACTTACTTATAAGAAAAACCGGGCAAAAACCAGCCCGGTCCTTTCCTGTTTGCCATAGCTAGAGCACATCCGATAGTTTGTATTCGTGTCCTTGTACTCCTTTATAATACTCCGGATACATTTCTCCTCCACATTGTTCACAGCTGAATCTTGGTGGCGTAGTTGGGTCTCCGCCATCCATCAAATCAAACTCTTCTACTACGTTATACGGTATCTTTTCTTCTTCATGACACATGAAACAATGATAGTTGACGTAGGTCTTCTTTGGACGTAAGTGGTCGGTTCCTTTTTTCTTCTTCCCTTTTTTGCGTCGTTTGTTGGTCTGTGCGATAGTGAATCAACCTTTCTAAATTATTCCTTGCTTCTTTTGTTAATGCAATCTTTATTTCTAATTTCCCATTCTCTAGACACACTTCTCCCTTGTATTCATAGTAATTGTCGCAATGCGAGCACACAAGGGGATCTTTTTGACCACTAGAAATAATACGCTCTCTCCAGGTTTGGCGGCGTAATGTCTTCTTCACTTTTACTATCCATTTCCTTGTACCTTGTTGCCATGTAGCTAATAGCTTTTTGCTTAAGCTCTTACTCCTTCTAGAATACACCCCATAGTGACGAATTGTCTTGAACTGTTCATTAGGAATATGACGTATTAATCGAATAATAAATTCTTCTACCGTTACGGTCTCATGTTTTTCTTTACCGTCTACTTTATCCATATATTTGAATGTCACATGTTGACCATCATATTCCTCGATACGATTGTTCCCAATCGCTGGTCGACGAATATAGCGGCCAATATAACGCAGTTGGTCCTTCACCTTTCCTCTTTGTTTTGGGGCATACACATAGAAGCCTTCCCCATTATTAGAAAAAGCCTGTTGTAATCTTGGTTGAATTCTTTTCTTTTCCTTATTTGACAAGTGGTTACGAATGAATTTTAACACCACCGTCTGCCATTGCTTTCGAAGCATCGTAAACGGTATATAGTCGTACGCTTTCCATTCTCCTTTTTTCGTAACTCCTCCCATTGTCACTAACATATGAACATGGGGATTGAAATTCACTCTTGACCCAAATGTATGTAATCCGGCAATTATCCCCGGTTTCACTTTTGCCTTCTTTCGAAAATAACCCGTGATTAGCTTCGCAGCTTCATCCATAAGGGGGTTCAAAAGCTCTCGATGCCATAGAAATATAGCCCGTAATTTTTCATCTATCGTAAAGATTACATGCCGATGGTTCACTTGTACTATATCTTCTGTAAGGACGCGACTCCATTCTTCACTTTCTCCTACAGAACACGTTGTACAAAAACGCCCTTTACATCGAAAAGGGACATGTCGAACGTCATGGCATCCTTCACAAACATAGAGTTTGAATCCATTTTTGGGATCTCCACAGTCACGAAATTTTTCCACCTCTTTAATGACAATTGGACGAATTCGCTCTCCATGTTTCTTCTTAAATGCTTCCCAATGTTGATGTTTATCAAAAAAGATTCGTTTCAAGATGTTTTTTTCCATATACTTAAAATACCACAGTAAGAAACACTCTGGTATAGCCAAATTTTTATACTTTCTTATCTTTGAACAATAAACGACACTACCTCCCTCCGCCTGTGGTAGGAAATGCATCGGTGAGTCCCACAGTGTGACAGCACTCGGAAACTCACCAGCCGCCGGCGGAAAACGCAGTATATTTGTGAACCGGGTTCGTTCATGACCATCATTTCAAATTGTTCGTTTTATTCTTTTTATTCTTTAATTAACACACTTTTGTCTCACCCTTTTTCACTTACTTTGTGATAACTTTTACCTTTTCAGCGTCATTGGTTAATCTTTTTGCATCTTCCATACCTTTTTCTATATTGACAAATTTAAGAAGAATAATTCCGCCAATAAAAAATATAACTAACGAAATGATTCCTATTCGACTTGAACCTGTAAGTTGCCCAACAAAGGCAAATAGGAAAGGGCCGAAGATTGCTGCAAATTTAGAAGAAATTCCGTAGAACCCGAAGAATTCAGCATGTTTATTATCAGGGACCATTCTGCCAAAAATGGATCTACTAAGTGATTGTGCTCCACCTTGTACCATACCAACACAAATAGCAAGTAGGTAAAAGTGGATCGCCGAAGTCATAAAATAACCTAATACTACAATCCCCATGTAGACGTATAATGAAAGCGTTAATGCTTTTTTAGCACTTATTTTCTTCGCTAACCACCCAAAGAAAAATGTAAATGGTATACCTACAAACTGTGTAATTAAAAGTGCTGCAATTAAACTGTTTCCATCAATACCTATGTCTCTACCGTATATTGTTGCCATTTTAATAATGGTGGATATCCCATCGTTATACATCCAAAATGCAAGTAAAAAAAGTAATAATTGCTTATAATGCTTTAGGTCTTTAAACGTAGAAGCTACTCTGGAAAATCCAATTACTGCATAAGACTTTTCCCGCTTCACAACCTTCTTTTTCTCTTCTTTAATATTTCTAAATAGCGGAAGTGAAAATAGAAACCACCATAAACCTACGGAAGCAAAAGAAACTTGGCTTGCAACGGTAGCATTAGGTAGTCCAAACCAATCGAACTTTAATATCATGAGAATATTAATAGCTAATAATATTCCCCCACCTATGTAACCCCATGCGAAACCTGCTGATGATACTTTATCAATTTCCTGTTCTTCTGCTATTTCTGGTAAGAATGCATCATAGAATACATTACCACCAGAAAATCCAATTGTTCCAATAATTAACAAAAACGAGGCAAAAAGGTAATCACCTTCGCCTACAAAAGCAAGTAAAATACTTGCTAGCATACCCATGTAGGCAAAAAATCGTAAAAACTTTTTCTTAGCTGCAGAATAATCACTTATAGCTCCTAGAATAGGTGCTAGGATTGCCACAATTAATACAGCAATTGACTGCGAATATCCCCAAAAACTTGCTGCAAGATTCTCATCAACACCAACAGCTGCTACGTCGTAATAAAAAACGGGTAAAACTGCAGCCATAATTGTAGTTGCAAAAGCAGAATTCCCAAAATCATAAAGGACCCAGCTAAGGGTTGTTTTCTTCTTCATCTCCATCCCCCTTTCTGTAAAGAATATCAAAATTACCATCTATGCAGTACTACTTTTACAAAAATTTTAAAATAATTATCTATCGAGTAACCACCTTTACATCTCCCAGGATAAGAAAGGCTTCCGCAGCAATACATTGTACGTAGAAAAAGCGTTTCTCTTTTTTCATGGAGTTAACGTATTTTTTTACTGAGCTTTATAGTAATATTTGTTTTATCGTTCGACTTTTGGGTTAACTCTCTTAACTTCGTCCCAGACCCTTTTTTCAAAACCAGTTTAAGAAAAACTGAGCAAAATTCGCTCAGTCCTTATCACTAAATGCTCAGATCTACGCTTCCTATAGGGGCTGGGACATAACTAGCCCTTATGAAGTTAAAAAAGATTCCAGTTATCAAAAAATGATAGCTGGAATCTTTTTTGTTATAATTTAGGCTTGTATTTTGCCTGAAGGCGGTGTACTTTCTTAAATTCACCGCCATAAAGGCGAATCCTAATTCATTTTCCACTTTCGATTTGCCTCTCACTGACATACGAGTGAAACGCAAATTAGCCTTCAAAAATCCGAAGACAGGTTCTACATCTATTTTACGTTTTCCATAGATTTCTCCCGTTTCTTCTTTTGAAAGCTGCTCTCTTATATATGCTTTTTGCTGTTCCCAATGGGCATTATAGAAAATCTTACGATTTCCTTTTGCTTTGGTACAATGAACGCGTAATGGACATCCCGAACAATCTTCACATTCATAGACACGAAAGGTTCGTTTAAATCCGGCTTTATCTGTTCGATTCGATAGATATTGAAAAGGTACCTTCTTTCCGTTTGGGCAAGTAAAGAAGTCGCTGTCTGAATCATAGTCCCAGTTTGACACATAAAAAGGATTTTCTTTATATTTCTTTTTCTTTTCCATCCGATAGGAATTATACGTAATGAGTGGAGTTCTATTTCGATGTAATACCTCACTATAATTTTGTTCACTACCATAACCGGCGTCAGCGACAATATACTTGGGTAACTTGAAGTACCTTTCTTCAATATTCTTGAGGAAAGGAATAAACGTGCGAGTATCCGTAGGATTTGGAAATACATCATAAGCTAATGTGTACTGGCCTTCGGTCGCAATTTGTACATTATAACCCGCCTTAAGTTGGCCATTTTTCATATAGTCATCTTTCATTCTCATAAAAGTGGCATCATGATCCGTCTTAGAATAACTATTGCGGTTGCCAAAGATCTCCATATCATTTTGATATTTCTGTTTACGAATTACATAGTCTTGGAATTGTTTACGGTATTGCTTGGGTTCTTTTCGCATAGAACGGAGTTGTTTGCGATCTTTTGCTTTTTCACTTTCCTCGATTTCTTGATCGTATTTCTTCACTTTTTCATCTAGTTTTTTTACTACTTCATTGAGTTCTTCCGTTGAAATTTCATCAGAACTTTCTCTTTCTATTTCGGGGATAATTTCTTTTTCCAGTAGCTCCTCATACATTTGATTCGACTTCTCTACTAAATCGGAGCTGTATTTTTCAATGGATTTTTTCCATACAAAAGTGAACTTATTGGCATTCGCTTCTAATTTCGTGCCGTCAATAAAAATGGCCTCTTCTTCAATTGCCTTCTCTTCAACAAGTTGACAGCGAAATAGGACAAAACATTGGCGTAGTAACTCTTTTACTTCGGGATGAACACGGAATCGATTGATGGTACGATAGCTCGGCTCATAACCCTGTGCTAGCCACATCATCCGTACACTATCTTTAAGTAAGCCTTCTATTTTTCTGCCAGAAAAAACAGATTGGGTATAGGCACATAAGATAATCTTCATCATCATTCGAGGATGGTATGCAGGACAACCTGTTTCGCGCAAAAATCCCACAAATGATTCTTCTGGGATATGTTCTACAATATGGTTAACCGCATAGGCGATATCATTTTCTTGTAATTTCATTTCAAAATCTAAAGGCAAAACGACTTGATTCATGGTATAATGTTTAAACATAAGGGATACCTCCGGTTCTGTTTGGGTGTGATTACTTTAACTTTACCAGAAGGTATCCCTTTTGCGTACATAAATCTCAAAAAAAGTGGTACTTACCAAATTATTGGCGAGTACCACTTTTTATTTTACTGGGTTTTGTCCCAGCCCCGCTTGCTTGACCACCACTCCGGCTGCCCACTTCCCTTTCCGTGGGGTTTGTCCTTCAGCTAACTTTTTTAGCAAAACCCGCTCAAAAAAGTGGATCTTCAGGTCAAACATTTCCCACAGGAGTTGAAGTGGCCGCCCTTCGCTATTATCAGGCTCTACAACGCTAGCATGAAGTAACACAGCTGCTTTTATCTCACGGATAGCGATTTTCACTTTACCCATTGTAAAAAAAGTCAACCTATTACTTATGACAAGAATTGTTGCACCTTCTCATAGCGGAGACGAATTACGTAGACTCCTGCGGGATTAGCGCGAGCCGAAAATCCACTTTGCAACGTGTTCTTCTTTGCAAAGTTAGTTGAGGCCGTGCCCGCGGAAAGCGAAGTAATTAGTCGGAGCATTGCCAATATACATCTAACATTTCAAAATAACTACTTGGCTTAACGCAGTCATTGCACTGATTTTATACTTTCTTAACTTAGAACAAAAGCGCAAGCGCCCGATTAGAAACGTAGCGACTGGTGGATAAAGGAATCACGGTGAGCTTGTGATCCGATGATGATTTAGATTAGGGCGATTCGTGAAGTCGCCTCGTTTTGGGGCTGGAGCTGGACGTAGCTCAACACGCCCATATTTATCCACATGGGTTAATTTTTAATTTCCTTGACTACAAAAAAATGCCTTACCATACGGCAAGGCAACGTATATTTTGTGAGATGGTTATTCCCAAATAAAGTGTCTATAATCTTCACTTAGCTTCAAAAATTGATCTCTGTTTCCCTCATCAATCGAATTATTAATATTGTCTTCCAACAATGCTTTATTATAATTAAAGCATAACTCATCTAAAAGCAGACGGGATGAAAAACGAAGCTCAAATGGTATTTCCCGCTTAGCTTGAATCTTTTCCCCACTATAACGGTAAAACTGATAAACTGTTTTCTGCTTTTTCATGGAACACTTCCCCCTTGTTCCTTTTTACTATTATCCTAAATTTTTTGAATAATTGCAATAGGTAATGTAAAGAAAAATTAAAATATTTATTTCCTATTTTTACCTCATGAAACTTACTTAACTCCATTCAATAACTATTGATAGACGCTTCAATGTTTCTCTAGACTCACCACATACAACTTTGATAGACTATTTAAAGTAAAAACAGCGGTCTTTAAATAGATGTATCGGAGGCTATAAGCATGAGTCATTCGGATAATTTAAAAAAAGCGGAGAAAGGTGCCTGGATTAGCATCTTTGCCTATATTATTTTAGCAATCGCTAAATTAATTATTGCTTATAAGGGTAATTCAGATGCATTACGTGCAGATGGGTTAAATAATTCTACAGATGTGATAGCCTCTATTGCAGTGCTAGTTGGTTTAAAAATCTCTCGTAAGCCACCTGATGAGGATCATCACTACGGTCACTTTCGTGCAGAGACGGTTGCTTCTTTATTTGCTGCCTTCATTATGATGTTTGTAGGTTTGCAAGTCATTTTTGATACGTGTAAAAAAGTATGGATGGGCAATTACTCCCAACCAGATATGATTACTGCATGGACAGCATTAGGCGCTGCTTGCATTATGTTGCTTGTCTATCTGTATAATGTACGGCTCTCAAGAAAAATTGAAAGTAGCTCCCTCTATGCTGCCGCACAGGATAACCGTTCTGATGCACTTGTAAGTATTGGAGCGTTTATTGGTATCATTGGTGCACAGTTTGGGTTATTTTGGTTAGATCCATTAGCCGGATTAATTGTTGGATTAATCATTTGTAAAACAGCATGGGATATTTTTAAGGATTCCACCCATACATTAACAGATGGATTTGATGAGAAGCAGATTAAGAAGATTCGAACAAGCATCGAGAAAGACTCTGAGGTCAAGGAGCTTATTGAGGTAAAGGGACGTATCCATGGAAATCAAGCTTTCATCGATATTACCATTCTTGTAGATCCAACATTGAACGTAGAAGAAAGTCACGCTATCACAGAGCGATTGGAAAACCATCTTTATAAAAAACACAATATTACCCATGCTCATATTCATATAGAGCCTTATAAGAAATAAATAGACATACATTTCGAATAAGTTATCTATGAAATAAAGAGAAATTTCTACCCCTTACTAAGGAATAGGAACAAAGGCTAAAAACCATTATAACAAAGGTTAAGCCTTTGTGTACCTACATTCAAATTAGCTTAACAAACCAAAACTCTCTGCAAGTTATACCAAATCAACCATAGGTTAGGTTAAGACATAGACTGTAGCTATTGCTGCCATAACTACAAGAATGATGTTGACACCTAAAAAAGCCAATACTATAGCAACTAGACCTCCCAGTAATCCAATATGAGGCTGGTCTGGCCGAACGGTCATAATCCCGGGGAAAATGAGTGCACCTAATGCAGCATAAGGGATTGCATTTAACCACCTGTTCACCCAATCTCGAAATTGCAATTTGTCTACAATAAATGCTGGAATCATTCTTGGTAGCATCGTCACTAGTGACATACCGATAATGATAAGTAAAATCATGTCTCTTCCCCCCTCAGCAGTACTATTCCACTCATACCTCCTAAGATCGTTCCTAATACAATTGCCCAGCCTGTGCTCATACCTACTTGGACACATAATGCATGAATAAGCATAGCTATAATTGCAATACCTCCAACTTTTAGCTCCTTTTTAACCGATGGAATAAGTAAACCGATAAACATTGCGTATAGAGCGATTCCCATACTTTGACTTAATTTATCAGGAATGATTTCTCCAAGCATACCTCCTATGAAAGATCCAATAACCCATGATAAATAGGCGGCCAATATGATAACCGTATAAAACCAAGCTCCTTTTTCCATCTTTGCTTCCTTCGTATGTAATGAGGCGACAGCAAACGTTTCATCCGTTAATCCCATAGATAAAGGAAGTTTCCATTTTAAGTCAATGCCTCTTAACCGGTTCATAAAAGATAGACTCATTACAAAATGACGAAAATTCAAAACAAATGTAGCTATAATGATTTCAATAGTTCCTGCCCCAACTGCAATCATATTTGCTCCCATAAATTGACTTGCACCTGCAAATACCATCACACTCATCAATGTTAACTCAGATACCGACATACCTGATTGCTTAGCTAACACACCATAAGTAATCGCAATAGGTAAGTAACCAACCATAATAGGGAAGCCACATGCTAATCCTTTTTGTATCATTTGTATAGATGATGTATTATTTCTACTTGCTGCTTTTGCCATCAATTTTTCTACCCCCTAGTACAATTCCTGTTATTATATCTTATATTTTTAAAATTAAAAAGATTAGATCGTTGTTTTTTTATATTGACAAATCGAACTTTCCCCTTTATATTCAATATTAATCTTTTTAAAAATTCATAGGTGACTCAGAATGCGCAGTAAATGCCTTCTAAGCAGAAGAAAGAGACAGAGTGGTTGGTGAAAACTCTGGCAGGAAAAGCATTGAATTACACATTCATGAAATAGAGTCCATAACAATGAGAGGCTGAAACTTGTTATTTCAGCAATCAGGGTGGTAACGCGGAGTCAAGCTTCGTCCCTAGTACAGGGGACGGAGCTTTTTTTATTGTCTAGGAAACTATAAAATTTGAGCCTGTAGATAGATTTGGGCGTGTTGAGCCACGTCCGGCTCCAGCGCCCAGAAACGAGGCAACTTCACGAATCTCCCTAATCTAAGTCATCATCGACTCGCAAGCACATGTGATTCCTTTAACTCCGTTGAGTGCTTCAGTCGCTATATTTCTATTGGGGCGCTTGCGCTTTTATTTTATTTCAAACAAGAAGGAGGAATAGTTGATGTTTCCAATACAACCAAAGCATCATCCATTATTATCAGAGGCTATTATATTTTTCATTGTCATTATAGGTAATATCAGTTATTTCATTATTCGATTGGGAACAGTACCACATATTCCTATATTACTTGGTATCTTCCTATTAGTCGCATATGGAATAATTAAAAAAATACCTTTTCTAGAACTACAAAATGGGCTTATAGAGGGAGCAAGAACAGGAATGGGTGCCGTTTTTCTATTCTTCCTAATTGGTATCTTAATTAGCAGTTGGATGATTAGTGGTACAATACCTGTACTTATTAATACTGGATTTTCTTTTATTGGAGGTACGTGGTTTTACGCCATTGTCTTTGCAATTACAGCAATTATCGGTGTATCAATGGGAAGTTCATTAACAACTACAGCTACGATAGGTGTTGCATTTATCGGGATGGGAAGTGCTTTAGATGCATCGATGGCTATCACTGCTGGAGCCATCGTTTCAGGAGCGTTTTTTGGAGATAAAATGTCTCCACTTTCCGATACAACCAATTTAGCTTCCACAGTAGTAGGGGTTGATCTGTTTGATCATATTAAGCATATAAGCCTTACAACGATACCTGCTTTTGTTATTTCCTTTATTATTTTTGCTATTTTGTCACCTGAAGAGACGGTGTCGTTTCAAAATGGTGCTGCATATCAACAAGCATTACAATCAACTGGATTAATGGCATGGACATCTTGGTTACCATTAATTGCTCTCATCATTTGTACCTTATTAAAAGTACCTGCCTTTATTTCGATTGCAATAAGCAGTTTAGTAGCAACGGTATTCGCTCGTTTTATGAACGGCTTATCATGGAATGACATATGGTCTATCTGGTTTAATGGATATACAGCATCTACTAACTTTCAACCAGTAAATGACCTGCTTACAAAAGGCGGTGTCAATAGTATGCTTTTTACGATATCCCTTGTTATTCTAGCTCTTGGATTTGGGGGTCTACTATTTGTTACAGGTATTATTCCGACATTACTTACTGCCTTGCAACAAAAGCTAATAAAAATTCGTTCCATTATCATTTCAACCGCTGCTACTGCAATTGGTGTTAATGTACTAATTGGCGAGCAGTATCTATCGATCATGCTAACTGGTGAGACATTTAAAGGAATATATCATAAAGCTAACTTGCCTAATAAGGTTTTATCACGAACATTAGAAGATGCTGGAACTGTGATTAACCCACTAGTTCCATGGAGTGTTTGTGGCGTATTTATCGCTGACGTTCTAGGAGTTCCTGTATTAATGTATTTACCATTTGCTTTCTTCTGTTTATTAAGTCCAATTATAACGATGATTTTCAGTGGTAAATCATTCGAAAAAAAGAGGGTTTCATAACAGTTACTTGTAAATACCATAACTATTCCTTAGGTTAATAATTTCATATCTATACGAAAGGCTGTACTTAGAACCCTAAGTACAGCCTTCTAATTTATTTGTTTTACTACTTGCGTTTGCTGCTCACTCTTATATGTCAGGAACTTCAAACGTGTCCATCTATGGATCTGATTTTCATATGGTCACCATAGAAAATCACTAACCACTTCATTTATCTATAGGTACAGTATCTTCGCATACATTATTGGTGTATCTATCCTATAAAATAAAACTTCAATCCGAGGAGTGTTTTGTTTATCCTCCACTGATTGTTGGTAACTAGGATGTGCCTTAAAGGCCTTGAATTCAATCGGGCATTTACTGGCAGTTGATCCCCATTTATCCATATTGATTTCACTTTATTGCTGGAAATGAGGGTCTTACTGCGGGATAAAAATATAGCACCTTATTTGTCTTGATCTGTAAGCACTAATGGACCATCCTTCGTAATAACAATCGTATGTTCGTATTGTGCTGATCGACCTTCATCAATCGTTCTTGCTGTCCAATTATTACTGTCCATTTGACTATGCCAGCTACCTTCATTAATCATTGGTTCAATCGTAATTACCATACCCTCTTTTAATCTTAATCCTTTATTTGGTAAGCCAAAGTGGGGAATATGTGGGTCTTCATGAAGGGTTGGACCAATACCATGACCAGTAAAGTCGCGAACAACGGAGAAACCTTCGCCTTCTGCATATTGCTGAATAGCGTGGCCGATATCACCTATTCTGTTACCTGCTTGTGCTTGTTCAATACCTTTATCCATGGATTTTTTTGTAACATCCATCAATCGAAGCCCTTTTTCGTCGACATTTCCAACTGCATATGTCCACGCTGAATCAGCAAGACCACCATTTAAATTTACTACCATATCAATTGTTACTATGTCACCATCTTTTAATTTCTCTTCACGTGGGAATCCGTGGCAAATTTCATCGTTTATCGATGCACATATCGCGTAAGGATAACCATTAAACCCTTTTTGTTCAGGAGTCGCACCATGTTTTTTTAAAAATGACTCCGTGAAGTTATTAATTTCCATTGTTGTAATTCCGGGTTTGATTAATTTAGCAATTTCCTTATGACACTTAACAAGAATGTCTCCAGCTGCTTGCATTTTTTCAATTTCACGTTTACTTTTTCTTGTTATCATGAAATACTTCCTCTCTTCTTACAAAATCTCCATAAATTATATGTTAAAATAACCCTATCGTTCATGAATGAACATATCCAACATAAAGTGTACCATAGTTTATTCTATTCATAAAAGCAATTAGAAATGAGGGTAACAATGATAGAAATAACAAATGTTCAAAAAGGTTTTCCAGGAAATAGTCGAGCAATTGAGGATTTAAGTTTGACTATTCCAGATGGAAAAATTGTTGGTTTCCTTGGACCTAATGGTGCTGGAAAGTCAACTACAATTAAAATGATGACTGGAATTTTACCTATTGACAAAGGAAGTATCACTTTAAATGGGATACCAATTGATAAAAATTCCATCGAAGCGAAGAAAACTTTTGGCTATGTACCAGATCAGCCAGATATGTTTTTACGCTTAAAAGGAATTGAATATTTGAATTTTATCGGTGATATTTATAATGTCCCACAAACTATTCGTCAAGAGAGAATTGATACATTGACAAAACAATTTCAAATTCATACGTCACTTCAAGATTATATCCAAACATATTCACATGGAATGAGACAAAAAATAATCGTAACAGGTGTCTTACTGCATGATCCATCTATTTGGATATTGGATGAACCACTGACAGGACTCGACCCAAAATCGGCATATACATTAAAAGATATGATGCGTCAGCATGCGGATAAAGGTAACACTGTGTTTTTTTCAAGTCATGGTCTGGAAGTAGTGGAACAATTATGTGATATGGTTGCTATTATTAATAAAGGAAAACTCCTTTTCTACGGTGACATGAAGCAACTCCATGAAGAATACCAAACAGATCAGTCGTTAGAAGCTGTGTTCTTGGAGTTAACGAATGATGAATAAGACATGGCTTCTAGTAAAGATAATCTTAAAAATGCAATATTCAAAAGCAGGAGCAAACCATTCACAAATATGGCTGTTGGTTCCAATCATTCTTTTTTCTATCCCATTCTTATATTTATATATTACCATTACGAATGCTACCGTATCAGCATTATATCAGACACTACAATCAGTAGGTCAGGAATCGGTCATTTTAGGTCTCTTATTCATAGGTCTTCATACGATCCTATTTATCATGAGCTTAGTAACTATTCTAAATGCATTTTTCTTTGCAGAAGACATTAAGTCCTTTATTCCTTTTCCATTTCAGCCATACCAATTGATATTAGGAAAGTCTGCTAATCCGTTTATATATTTATACATTACTTCTGGCTTTCTGTTCATTCCTTGGTTTTATGCGTATGGAAATGTTAGTGAAGCACCTATACATTACTACCTTCAAGGGGTACCTATTTTCTTACTCGTGCCAATGGTTCCATTTACGCTTGCAGCCATCATCTTAATGGTAGCAATGCGATTTATAAACATTTCTAAAAACAAGGATCGCTCTAAAGTTATTACAGGGATACTTACATTGGCGTTTATAATCTTTATCAATGTGATTGTCCGTTTAAATACAGATTCTCAGGCAATGCTTCAACGTTTAACTTATTTGTTAAAGGAAAAAGACGGGCTACTTATTAAGATAACGAATTACTATCCACCTGCTTTTTTACAAACAAAAGCTTTAACAGATGCTAGTACATGGGAGGGATTTATCTACTTTCTCATGACAGTTGTTCTTGCAGTTGGTTGCTTTATGCTCTTTTTATGGATCGGTCAACGTTTTTATATAAAAGGGATGCTAGGATCTGGTGGAGTAGGAAGAAAGCTAACACTTCCCAAGAAAAAATCAGCAAAAAATGTAAAGAAGCAAGCTGTATGGCTATCCTATATTAAAACAGAATTACGAATCATATTTCGTACACCTACCTTTTTAATGCAATGCGTTATTCAGAGCTTATTTGGTCCAGTCTTTCTTCTCATTATATTTATTATGGACTCAGGAACACAAGGTCTTGCTACTCTCATGAACAATTTTTCAGAAAAACAGTCCATTCTAGTATTATTTCTGGCATCTGTTGTTCTAATTGGTTCTAATGCGACTGCGATCTCATCAGTATCAAGGGATGGAAAAAATTGGTTTGTTCAATTTTACTTTCCCCTTTCTATGAAACAGATATTACTTTATAAAATTTCAACTGCTTGGATCATCAACTTAATTACCATTACACTACTTTTAATTGTAGGTATAGGATTATTACAGTTACCCTTAACTTACAGTCTCATCTGGTTATTATTAATGCTGGTCGCTAACTGGTTTACAAGCATGTTAGGAACTTATTTGGATTTTATACAACCAAAATTAAATTGGACAGATGAACAAGAGGTTTTCAAATCTCGGTTAATCGGTTTAACAGCTATATGTATTACATTTGGTATTTTTGGCGCACTTGTGTTAATTTTATGGAACACATCAATTCTAAGCTTCATTCTTACAGTGTTTAGCTTATTATTAGGGCTAATCATTGCAATAATTACAATTGGAATACTTTTCCGTTTAAAGTTACGTCAAACCAATTCATTGTAGTAAAGTAAACAATCTACAAAGTGGATTTTGTTTATCCCCCACTGATGGTTAGTACCACAAGGGTATGACCTAAAAGGCCCTGGAGCCAATTGGACAGTTACTGCCAGTTATATGCGGGATAACATAAGTATCCGCCCGTTAAACGGGCGGATACTTATGTTTAGCAGCAGCCGTAACCACCGTAGCCGCCATAGCCACCACCATCTGTATAAGCAGTTCCAATTATAATCAATAATATGAACAATACGACTAATAGCGCAAATCCTCCGCCATATGCAGATCCGCCTTCACTCATTTCATTCGCCTCCTCTTTCACAAGATAATCCATTTTATGCGAAAAAGTGAAATATGGAAGGGGATTTAGGCGATATGGGCGTCTAACTTTAAAGAAAATCACCGATGTTATAAATCTTTCCATTTTCTATCTGATTTTTTTCCAAGATTAATTCCACCAGAATCGCTGCTACGTTCTTGGTACTTCTTAACTGGTTATTTTGTTTGAAGGCTACAAATCTTTCAATATCTGCAAATTCATCCTTCGAGCTCGAACGTATCGATTCTTGCATTTCTGTATCCATTATACCTGGACTAAAAGCAACTATTTTATTTTTACTACCTAGTTGTTCTTGCTCTAGAGCAACAGTTCGTGTATACATGTTTATGCTTGCCTTGGAACTACAATAAGCACTCCATCCATATGTTGGCCTTTCTGCAGCTCCTGATGTCACTGTCAGCCCAATCATGGGAATTCCATTATTGTTTGCATAATCTATAAGAGAATTGGTTAAAGCCATTGGTGCAATCGCATTTACATGGAAGTGGTAGGATAAGTTATTCGCAGCTATCTGGTTCGCTTGATTAACAGGCTGAACAACTGCTGCATTATTTACCAAATAAAGCTCCGTAATACTCCGATGAAGTAAATACTCCTTTAGCTGCGTATTCATCTGCTCCAGTTCATTTATGTTTCCAAGATCACCGTGTAGTTGCGTATAAGTGCTATGATTTTTTTGTGCTACGTTTACTAGAGCTTGAGATGGACTACGAGAAATACCAATAACATGAACCCCATGCTCTAAAAGTAGTCTTGCAATATCCTCACCTAATCCCCGTGATGTTCCCGTCACAATAGCATATTTCATGAATACTCCTCCCTTCCACCATTTCTAGCACATGAAGTGTAAGTAATTCATACGAAACTCCGCTTATACTATTTTTAATATCCCACTTCATTCCAGTAATACATAAGGGTTTCCATTCCTTTATCGAAGCTATCTATTGGAAAACTTTCATTCGGTGAATGAAGTCGATCATCTGGAGTTCCAAATCCTAACAATACAATTGGAAAATTATAGATATCCTCCAGCCATTCTACAACTGGAATTGAGCCTCCCATTCTTACATATATAGTCTCCTTACCGAATGCTTTTGTATAGGCAGTTGCTGCTTTTTTAATTAGCGGATGGTTCGGTTCAACTTTGTACGCCTTTGCAGAGAGCTTTTCTTTTGTTACTTCTACCGTCACTCCTGTTGGGGCCACTTTATTGATATGATCTTCAAGTAGATTCTGTATTCTAACAGGATCTTGTCCAGGTACTAAACGGCAGGTTATTTTCGCAACCGCTGTAGAAGGAATAATCGTTTTCGTACCCTCTCCTTGATATCCACCATAAATTCCATTTATTTCTAATGTTGGTCTTCCCATTGTATGTTCTTTTGCTGTATAACCTTTTTCAGAAATAGTCTGATCAACACCTGTTGCATTCGTATAATCTTCACCAGGAACCTTCTCAATAAGCTCTCTCTCTTCTGACGTTAATGGCTCCACATCATCATAAAAACCTTTCACGGTAACGACTTCTTTTTTATCCTTCATAGAAGAGAGGATATGACTCAAAGCCATAATTGGGTTACGTATGGCTCCGCCATACATTCCCGAGTGTAAATCATGATCAGGACCGGTAACTGTTATTTCAATCCCAGTAAACCCTTTTAATCCATATAGAATAGTTGGTTGGTTTTTAGCTACCATACCTGAATCAGATATTACGGCAAAATCTGCATTAAACTGTTCCTTCTTCTTATGAAGAACTTCATACAAACTCTCACTTCCAATTTCCTCTTCTCCTTCAATACAAACCTTTACATTTAAAGGTAGTTTACCTTCTGTTTTCATATATGCTTCAAATACTGCTAAATGCATAAACACTTGTCCTTTATCGTCGCTTGAACCACGTGCATATAATCTTTCATTCCGTACTTCAGGTTTAAAAGGATCACTATCCCACAATTCAAGGGGATCTGCAGGCTGTACATCATAGTGACCATAAAAAAGAACAGTTGGGGCATTTGGACCAGCTCCATTATATTCAGCGTAAACAAGTGGATGTCCAGCCGTTGCTTGTTTCTCAGCATTTTCAAAACCAATATCTTTTAGATATGTAACAATAAAGTCCGCTGCTTTTTCGATGTCATCTTTATGCGCACTATCTGTACTCACACTTGGAATAGCAAGAAAATCGGTTAGTTTAGCAAGTAGCCTTTCACGGTTATCTTTTAAATAATTCAAAGCCTGTTCACTCATATTTGTTCCTCCATTTGGTAATTTTCTTTATATTTATTTTAGCACATGGAGAGAAGCAACATCCATGAAACGCGAAAGTTTTTCAATAACGAGAAGAATAAAAAGCTCAACACGTCCATATTTATCCACATCGGCTAATTTTATAATTTACTAGACTACAAAAAAGGACGCTGTCCAAGAATGAACGGCATCCCTATGTTCTATTGTAATGCTTGCTCTATATCTTCCAATAAGTCATTAGCGTCTTCAATTCCTACAGAAAGACGAATTAAACCATCTGATATTCCCAACTCAAGTCTTCGCTCTCTAGGAATCGAGGCATGTGTCATTTGGGCTGGAACAGAAACTAAGCTTTCCACCGCACCAAGGCTTTCAGCTAATGTAAAGAACTTAATTCGTTCAATCACTTGCTCAGCCTTTTCCCTACTTCCTACATCAAAGGATATCATACCACCAAAACCACTCGCTTGTTTTTTAGCAATTGCATGACCTGGGTGATTCGGCAAACCCGGATAGTAGATAGCTACTACTTGAGAGTGGCCTTGCAAATAAGCAGCAAGTTTATTTGTATTTGCTTCAATCGCTTCCATACGTAGCGCCATTGTTTTGATACCTCGTAACAGTAACCAGGAATCCTGAGGTCCTAAAACAGCACCAACTGAATTTTGGATGTAATGCGTTCGCTTTGCTAATTCATCGGAATTTACAACGACCAAGCCTGCGACAACATCACTATGTCCCCCTATATATTTCGTAGCACTATGAATTACAATATCTGCACCAAGATCTAAAGGTAATTGCCAATAAGGTGTAGCAAAGGTATTATCAACAATTAATAAAAGATTGTATTTAGAAGCTATTTCAGCCATTTTCTTAAGGTCGGACACTTTTAATAATGGATTCGTCGGTGTTTCAATATACAATGCCTTTGTATTATCCTGAATAGCAGCCTCTACTAGCTCTGGATCGCTCGTATCAATAAATGTATGCTCTAAATGGAATCGATTCAACACATTTGTCATCACTCGATATGAACCACCATACACATCATCCGTCATTAATATGTGGTCTTCCGCTTGAAACAGCATCATTACTGAGGTTATTGCAGCCATTCCTGAGCCAAAAGCAAATCCAGACACACCATTCTCTAAGTCAGCAATTACGGTCTCTAACGCATGTCTAGTGGGATTTCCTGTGCGAGAATATTCGTAACCTCGATGCTTCCCAATCTCATCCTGCTGATAGGTACTCACCTGATAAATTGGAACGGACACCGCTCCAGTTCGTTCATCACCAGTGATCCCCCCATGAATCATTTTTGTCTTTTTTCGCATCGCTATTCTCCTTTACTCTATTCAATCATTCCCCAAGCTTCTGTATGAGGTAAATACATCATTATGATGAAGTATAAATTCCTTTACTTAAATAACGGTCACTTCCATCTGGAAATACGGTTACGATGGTAGAACCTGGTGTCGCCCGTTGTGCCTCCTGAATTGCTGCAAACATTACAGATCCAGATGAACTCCCCACGAGTAATCCCTCCTTTTTAGCTAATTTTGCTACATATTCAAAGGCATGATCATCTGATACGGTATATATTTCGTCAATTAACGTTTTATCCATATAATTTGGAAAGAATTCCATACCAATTCCCTCCGTTCGATGAGATCCAGTCTTCCCCCCAGCAATTATCGATCCTTCTGGTTCAACAATTACTGCTCTTACATTTGGATTCTTCTCTTTAAAATATTTTGAAGAGCCAATAAACGTTCCCGCTGAACCTGCTCCAGCGATAAATGTATCCATATTACCATCTAAATCATTCCAGATTTCCGGTGCTAAAGTTTGATAATAAGTGATCGGGTTAGCAGGATTAGAAAATTGCTGTGGTGAAAAACTATTCGGTATTTCCTTCAACAACGCTCGTGATTTAGCAATAGCACCTTTCATGCCTAGCTCCCTAGGAGTAGTAATAACTGTTGCACCGAGGGCTTGCATAATCGTCTGCTTTTCTTGGCTAAAGTGTTCTGGAACACATAATATTACTGAAAAACCATGTGATATAGCAGCAATCGCTAATCCAATTCCTGTATTACCCGCAGTAGGTTCAATAATGGTATCACCTGGATTCAGAAGCCTTTTGTTCATGGCCTCTTTAATTAATATCTGTCCTAATCGATCCTTTACACTTCCACCTGGATTAAAAAATTCTAACTTTGCAAATAAACGGACCCCACTTGGTAGTGAGAACTGCGTAATTTCAAGTAACGGCGTATTGCCAATTAAGCCTTGAATTGAACGATAAACTGCCATTCATCTCTCCTGCCTTTAAAAAACTTGATGCCACTCATCTCGATGTTCTAACATCTCCTTAGCAATTTCTTTTGCGCCCTCTAAGCTGTGATTCGCCGCCCACCCACATTGTACTTCATTACATGCCGGTACTTCATCAGCTTTTAAGACATCTTGCAATGTTTTCTCAATGGTGTCTAACACCTCATCGTAATTATCGTGGTTCATAATTGCTAAATAAAATCCAGTTTGACAGCCCATCGGACCGATATCAAGAACATTATCCATATGGTTTCGTATATTTTCTGCCATTAAGTGTTCAATGGAGTGTAAACCATCCATTTCCATATGTGCTTTGTTAGGTTGTTTAAATCGAATATCGTATTTATACACTTTATCCCCATTTGTGCCTTCTGTCACTCCTACTAATCGCACATAGGGTGCTTTTACTTTTGTATGATCTAAATTAAAGCTTTCTACATTCATTTTTTTAGTCATGATACCCGCTCCTTTAATTCTTTTTTGCTAAGAGTAACCAAACGAAATCATTCATTTGATGAAAGGCTATATTAAAATTATACAGGGTGAATATATTTTTTAAAACTGTTATCGTCGGGTAATACTCACGTTGTAAGTCATCTGCTAAGTCCAGATACCCTTGTCGTTTTGCTTGCTCAATCATCAGTTCCTTCGCTTGATCAGATTGAAATATCGTGTCCCCAAATACAATCCTCCCATCCTTCGGTAGCATTTGTGAAAAGTTAGAAATTGCTACTTCCTTTTCCTTGTCTGTTAGATGATGAAAGGCGTAAGTACTGACAATCGTATTTATACTTTCAGAAATGGCTGGAAAACTTAGAAAATCCCCATCAAGAATTTCTACATCTCCAAGTTTTTCTTTTGCAATTTCTCGCATTGCCAAGGATGGTTCCACCCCAATAAACGAATGTCCTGCCTCTATTAGCTTTTTGGATAAATTACCAGTTCCAACTCCAAATTCAAGAACATTCCCTTCTGAATGTTCAACAACTTCATCTAAAATTTTATCGTAATTGGAAAAAACTGCAGCATATTGCTGATCTACACCAGCTACGCTTAAATCATAGGTGTTTGCCCAATCATCAAATATCGATAAGAACTCTCTTCCCATTTATATTCAACTCCAACCGAGGAATAATTCATAGTAAAACACTATGTATAGTATGAATATATGTAATAGTATACATGATGTGACATATTTTTAAAAGAAAAACGAGTGACTCCTTAAAGAATCACTCGTTTAATGAATTATTGATTTTCTGGAAATAACCTTTCAATCATGTTTCCAAATTGGTCAAAGAACCCTTCTATTGGTTCACCATTATCAACATCATCTGCATAATTTTGTGTTAGGTTAAGAAAATCAGGATTCGTAGAGACATATACATTGTCAATATCTCCGTCAACCGATTGTACAATTTTCTTGATTTTGGACTTTACTTCATCCGTAACTTCATTGCCATTATCTTCATTATTATTTGTGTTGGTATTTTCCATATTTGGGTTATCATTAGCATCTAGTCCTGCAGCTACATAAGCATTATTATCCGTCGTTACGACATATGCGCGATCAATTTCGGCAATTTCATCTGTTATTTTATCAGCAGCCTCTTTTGAGATATCATAACGGTCATTGTTATTCGTTTCTTGATCACGTTCTGAGGTTCTTCTCATCTCATAATCACGTTCACCAGCCATGCCATCACCAGCATTATTATATCTAGTCTGCTCTACATTATCCTCAGCTGCATCTTGATTATTATTATCATCCGTATTTGCACAACCCATCAACACAATACTAAGTACTGCAAAAAGAGTGAAAAACTTTGATTTCATTTAAATACCCTCCTTTGTTTTGTTCTTAGTATGAATCGACGAAGATTTATTATACTTTTTTTTACTACCTTTATCTGGCAGACACACCATTTTTGTTTCAGACAATATATATATTATGCGGGGACACTATGACTAACCCTTACAATTTAAGGAGGGGTAAAATGGACATTCCTGATTACGATAAAGCGTTGTACTACACACTTTGGGGACAATGGGATGATTTACTCGTACTAATGGTACGTACAAAGGATGATTTACTTTCAAAAAAAATTCAGCGATTTCTACATGCTTACCATTATTCAATAGACGAACGTAAAATTATGAATTCCCATGATAACCTGCTTTATTATTTAGACCATGCCATGAAGCATGAGCCATCCATTGCCATGGAACTATAATTTTGTTTCAAAGTGATTACTATGTTAAGCGCGCATAAAAAGAGCTGTCAAATATTTCATGTATCTCATACGTGCATGATATGTGACAGCTCTCTTTTTTTATTTTTCGAACCAATGCTCCTATTTAATCGTCACCATAACGCTCTTCTCTATCTTGATGTTTTTCATTTTTATGATAATGCTGACCGCTTCTACCCCTTTCTTCATAATCCTCTTCTTTGTAGTCGTTTTCATCTTCATCCTTATCCCGGTGATGATGCCATTCATCATCATCCCAATTACGGTGATTATTCTGATGCTTATCCCTAGGATCATTGTTATTTTTTCGTTGTTTGGACTTGTTTTTTTGTTTATTCTGGTTATGTTTTTTTGGATCCTTCTTATCTTTTTTTTCGTACTTCATTCTTTTTTTGTCTTTGTTATGATTAGCATTATTTTTCTCAACAGATGTTTTCTTTTTTTCGTGTTGTTCAGGGACAGCTCTCTGTTTACTAATATCAGGTGTTATTGGTGCCTGTTCCTTAGAAGTGTTGTTACTTTTAGATGAATTCGTTTCCCCTGAATCTTCAGTAGTGGACTCTGAATGATCGTTTTCCTTTGAATTATAAAATGAATTAATTATAGCTTTATCTTGATCATTCATCATTTTTTCTGAATTAGACGTATCGACCACTTCATCTTTATCTTGGATAGCTTGAGCCATTATTTCATTCATGGATTTATTGGTTTTCTCCGCTTCTTCTCTAATTTTTTCTGGTACGAAAAAGGTTGCAATTTTCCAATCGGAATCACCTTCAGGGAAATAGCCGTCTAAACTGTCCAAAATAGATGTATCTGGATCCTTTAGGCTTACACCTACCAACATATTCTTTTGATTATTTATTAAACCTGTTTCCTCACTTTTATCCATAATCATATGTATAACTTCATCGAGGTTTTTATTTTCATAATTAGTTAATTTATCTAATATTAGTTCAGCATCATCATTAACTGGTCTTATTGATTGAACCAGCATATTTTCAGTTACCTCTAGCTCTATACTAGGGTTAATATCAATACTTACATAAGCATATGTTTTACTCTTCTCCATAACAAAATAAAAAGGTAGCACAAATAAAAGCATGACACTTACTAGAGCAAGCAAACGAAGCGAAGCATTCATTTTATTCCCACCAAAAGAGAACAGTAATCCCTTTTTCGCCTTCATTGGTTTAAATGACACTTCGGTACCTAATTCAGCATTTTTTACCGGTACTGCTTTATAGAAAGCCCCTTCTTCTGTTAATACAATCATATACTTGCGATGCTGTTCCATGATGATCCCTTTTTTCACTGACCCACCCCCTTCAAATAATCTTTAAGGTATAGATAGTCCTCCGTAAGTACAATAAATATAGCTAAAATGTATTTTCTATTACGTTCTAACGTCTTTTTACTGACATCTACTTTTTTAACTAAATCCTTAATTGGCAGCTTCCGTTTGGCTAATACATACTCCTTCATTTGTTGATCCTCATACAAGATTCTTGCGGTACGAATCGCTGACTCACGCGCATCTCTATGCTTAGGAGATACTTCTGTTAATTCAGCTAAGCTCATCTTGTACAGTTTTAATTTTTCTTTAAAATCCATTATTTCTTGTTTCCGATACCACGCATCCTGTTCTAATTGATACATTTCTTTAACAGCCAATATTTCTGTTGGATTCTCCATTTGTTCAGCATCATAGGTTTCATCTAAAGATACTGCAACTGGACGTTTTTGTGTATAACGAATATAGTCTATTACCTTTCGCTTGATAACTAATTTTGCAAAAGATAAAAACGAGCTCCCCCTTTCCGGAACATACGATTGTATCGCTTCATTGAAAGCGGAAAGACCAATACTAAATTCATCATCTTTTTTTGGATCAATATACCGTTTACATACCTCAGACACACACTTCGCAATGAAGGGTTGATATGTTTTTAAAAGATAATTTTGTACGTTTTGATCTCCTTGCTGGGCACATATAATCATTTCTTCTAGGGGAGTATCCTTTAATGACTTGCTCATCATCAAACTGAAGCCCCCCCAGCCATTATAGTTTTCGTTCTTTTCAAATCGTTTTTGGGCGTAGGCCTTTTATATTTACGTTTCATTCCATATTCATCATTTATATATATATTATTCACGATGTATTCACCATCTTTATTCAGAGTATCAAAAAAGTCTTTCACAATTTTTCAGATTGTTTCATAGCAGTAGTTGACTGCTTTTTCCATACGTTACGCTATTGTTTATATTTACAAAAGCGGGGCGAGTCCCAAAACCATCAGTTATGTATTAAATATACGTGTATATTCTCATAGCACGAGTTATTATATCTTAACGTAAGGTTTTACAAGTGGCTAGGACAAAACCGTTACATTTTGTTTAAAATAAAATTACTAGCCTATCTCTATTATGTAACATTTTGTTCACATTGTCTTTAATCAATTTTTACCTATGACTTTCTGCTCATATTCAATTTGATTTTTCTTAGAACAAAAGCGGAAGCGCACGAATAGAAACGTAATCACTGGAGCAAGTCAACGCAGATAAAGCAATCACGGTGTGCTTGCGAATCGATGATGACTTAGATTAGGATAATTCGTAAAGTCACCTAGCTTCTGGGAGCTGGAGCTGGACGCAGCTCAACACGCCCAAGTTTGTCCACATGGGAAAATTTTATATTCCTAAACCACAAAAAAACCTCTGGAACTCACCAGAGGTTTTTCTTGCTTCCACCTTTTATTTTTTTCTTCGAATACCGATAACGCGTCCTGCTTCCTTTGGTTTTTCTTCAGGCATACAACTATCTGCGATTTCATCAACATTCGAAAGGATAGCTGTTGGAAACGGTGCAGACTTCCCAGTTGAATGGTCAATCCCCATCAGTAACTGCTCACTTGTCGCAGCTCTTTTTCCGTCTTCACCATATAATTCGAAGAAAGCATGTACACGCTTATTATCATAATCCAACATCTGAAACGATACTTCTATTGGCTCAGCAACATTCATTTCCGCCAAATAACAAACATGTGTCTCTAATGTGAATAATGTATAATTTTCTTGATTACGTACTTCTTCCGTCAGACCTATAGTATACATAAGTTTATCCACAGCTCGGCTAAAAACTCGAACATATTCTGCATCATTCATATGGCCATTATAATCAATCCATTCTTCTCGAACACGATCTTGTAAAATAATCGAGCTTGGCATTAACATTCCCTCATTTCTATATGTCGCCATTAATTATAGCAGCAGGCCAGTATTTCTTTAATAACTCCTGTAATTCTATTAAAAATTGATCTCTACGTTCTTCTAATTCTTCCATTGTGGTCCCAGCGGTTTGGCTTTCACAGCCAGTTATTACTTTCTCTGTAAGCTCATCCGTTAACTCTGGCGCTACAAGCTTGGTCCATGGTAGCTTTAATGCTGGACCAAACTGTTCAAGAAGATGCTTCATGCCTTCTTTTCCCCCACCCATATGCAAGGTCATGAATGGTCCCATTAATGCCCAGCGTAAACCAGGTCCATATACAATAGAAGCGTCGACCTCATCAGTCGTTGCTATACCGTCATTTACGATATGCAAAGCTTCTCTCCAAATTGCTTCCATTAATCGATCTGCGACATGTCCTTCAATTTCTTTTTTAATGACAAGTGGCTTCATACTCATTTGGTCATAGAAGCTTCTTGCTTTTTCAATAGTAGATCCAACTGTTTTATTACCACCCACTATTTCAACTAAAGGCATTAAATATACAGGATGAAACGGATGTGCAACTATCACTCTTTCAGGATGATACAAACAATCTGCCTGTAATGTACTTGGTAGAATACCTGAAGTACTTGAAGCAATTATAGTAGCTTCTGAAGCATGCTGATCTATTTCTGCAATTACCTTACGTTTTAATGCTTCACGCTCTGGAACATTTTCTTGTACATAGTCTGCAGTTGATACTGCTTTTTGTAGATCCTTCTCGAATGATAAATTAGAGAGTGATGCCCCTGGAGCTAATCCTGTTTCCTTCATTGCCGGCCAAGCTCTATTCACCGCATCCCTTGTCCGTTTTTCTGCTGCTGGATCTGGATCACTTGCTGTAACTCGATATCCATTTGCTAAAAATCTCGTGATCCATCCATTACCAATAACACCAGTTCCAACCACGGTGATATTTTTGATTTTTTTTGTTGATTCTAAAGCTTCTATTGTCATGCTGATTTATTCCCCTTTACTGTATGGGTTTCTTAGTTTTAAATATTCTCGTGCTTCTTGCGGATTCATTACATCATGTCCCAATCCTTGGATTTTTTCAACAGCCTTGTCGACAAGTTGTTCATTCGTTGCTAACTTTCCTTTTTTCAAGTATAAATTATCTTCTAAACCTACTCGTGCATTTCCTCCCTGAACAACAGATTCAGTGACCATTGGCAATTGCATTTTGCCAATACCAAACGCAGCCCATTTTGCATTTTCAGGTAAACGATTTTTCATATATGCTAAAGTTTCTGCGTCTGCGTCTGCTCCCCAAGGAATTCCCAAACAAAATTGATACATCGGATCACCATCAATAAGTCCCTCTTGTAGTAATTGATTAGCAAAGCGAATATGTCCCGTATCAAAGCATTCAAGCTCAGGTTTAACCCCGCTCTCTTTTATTAACTTAGCTTGTTTACGTAGCCAAGTAGCAGGACTAATATAGATTTGATCACCAAAATTAACACTGCCACAATCCAATGTACAGATCTCAGGAAGTAATAATCCAACTGGCTCATGTCGTTCCTCAGGCGTTTGAATATCTGTACCTTTCCCACCTTTTGTCGGGTCTGCTTCACTTGGTAGCCAGTCACCACCTCCACCAGCTGTAAGATTTAGAACAACATCTGTATCAGACTCACGGATTCGTTCAACTACTTCTTGGAATAATTGAACATCGTGACTTAATTTACCAGATTTTGGGTCACGCACATGTATATGTGCAATGGTTGCACCTGCTTTTGCCGCTTTAATCGCTGAATCAGCAATTTCCTTCGGTGTCACAGGAACGTGCGGACTTTTTTCTGCAGTCTCTCCTGCTCCGGTTACTGCACAAGATAGAATTACTTTTCTATTCATATTTATTACCCCCTGCTTGTTTTTTGGGAACATGTTGAAATATTTCGCCACTCTCAAAGAAAGAAATTAATCGTTTGATCCAGTCATAATAATCCATCCACGCTTTTAACTCAATTGTAATTTCAGTTATTAACTGCTCATTTGTATCAGGTAGCTTTTCTACATGATTTAGATCATGCAACTTTTCTTTTAACTTTTGTTCAAAATGGATATGTTTATTGATTGCATTATGCCACGTTGAAGTAAACAGTGACGTGAAAGTTTGATAATAGTCTTGCTCAACCTGATACAAATCTTTTCGAACGCCTTTTTTAAAAACACGTTCTGCGATATTTAAGTCAATCATTTCACGGACAACCTGGCTCATTCTTGTCTTGCTCATACCTGTTTCCGCAGAGAGTTCATCCAAGGTCATTGGCTTGCCCTGCATATAAATAATTCCTAAGACACGTCCAACTGTTGTAGACACTCCAAAAGATTGCATATTATCTGCAATCTTTTCCACAAAGTGTGATTGAATTTCTACTATTCCTTTATTTGATTGTGACGACATATTAACCATCCTTTTTTAATCTTAGGAAACTGTATCATGGCAGAAGAAATTTCGAAACCAAGATTTTTTGTAGCATTATGGAGTATATAAGAGAATATTGAAGCTGACATTATATAAACTTTATAAATAATAAATTTTATAAAGTTTACGTATTATTTGCCGTTTGTTTGCTCTTCCCCTGTTTGCTACGATTAATAAGTCCTTAAAATCGGAAAAAGCATTATAATAAAGAAAGGTTTTGATTCTTATATGAATTTTAAATTAATTGATTGGCCAACGTTTTTAGGGGCACTTGTCATATTATTAGGAGTATCACTTCCACTTATTATTTTCCCTGAGGCTGGAGCTGAAGTTATAAATGAAGCGAACGCATTTATGACAGGTAATTTTGGTATCCTTTATTTACTGTTAGGTTTGGCATCATTTATCTTTTTATTATTTGTGGCCTTCAGTAAGAATGGTAGAATTAAGTTAGGAAATAAAGAAGAGAAAAAGGAATTTAATACCTTTTCTTGGGCTGCCATGTTATTTGCAGCTGGTATCGGATCCAGTATCCTTTACTGGGGTATGATCGAGTGGGCATACTATTATCAAGGACCACCGTTTGGAGTGGAAGCAAAGTCAAAAGAAGCAATCCAGTGGGCATCTTCATACGGTATTTTTCATTGGGGTCCGATTGCATGGGCTATCTATACATTACCTGCATTGCCAATCGCTTACTTCTATTATGTACGTAAAAAGCCAGTCTTAAAAATTAGTGAAGCTGTTAGACCAATACTTGGTAATCTTGTTGATGGACCAGTAGGAGTAATCATTGACATATTATTCATGTTTGGGTTAATGGGAGGTGCTGGCACAACATTAGCGTTAGGAACACCGATGATCGCTGAAGGTATCCATGATCTAACAGGGATCCCGGTGACATTAGGTTTAAAAGCAGGGATTATGTTACTATGTACTTTAATCTTTGCAATTAGCGCTTATTCTGGATTACGTCGAGGAATAAAAATATTAAGTGATATCAATATTTGGCTAACTATTATCTTAATGGCTTTTGTTTTTATATTCGGACCAACCCTTTTTATTAGTGAAACAACTTTCTCAAGCCTCGGAATTCTTGCAGATAACTTCTTCCGAATGGCAACATGGCTAGAACCATTTCGAAATTTTGGTGGTTTTACAGAAACAGGCTTCCCTGAATCTTGGACCGTGTTTTATTGGGCATGGTGGGTTGTTTATGCACCATTTGTAGGTCTATTTGTTGCTCGCATCTCTCGAGGGAGAACGATTAGAGAAATGATTCTCGGTACAATGATTTATGGAACATTTGGTTGTATTCTCTTCTTTGGTATTCTTGGAAACTTTGGTCTCTATTTACAATTATCGGGATCGTTTGATGTCATTGGCTTTATGAATGATAATGGTGCACCTGCTGCAATTATTGCCATTCTTCATCAATTACCAATGGCTGATATGATTGTAGGTTTATTCACTATTCTTGCCGTCATTTTTCTATCGACAACCTTTGATTCTTCTTCCTATATTTTGGCAGCAGTTGTTCAGAAGCGAATTAAAGGAGAGCCTTTACGTTGGAACAGATTATTTTGGGCGTTCACCCTTTGTCTATTACCTCTCGTATTAATGTTTATTGGTGATTTAAAAGCATTACAAACAGCAAGTATTGTTGCTGGATTCCCACTTATTTTGATTATGTTTCTGTTAGCATGGTCATTTATGAAAGCTTCTAACTACGATATGCAAGCATCTAGAGATTTTAAATCTCCCACCATCCACATAAATAGAAAGGAAATAGAGGAAAGATCCAACCAATCAAAATACTAGCCAATTATCATTTCATGAACACAAATAATCTATATAGACTTTATTTTCTATAACTGCTGAGGAATTTTTTCTCGGCAGTTATTTTTATGTAGAGACAATAATAACCATCATAACTTCGCTATAGCAATAAAAGCAAAAACTAGACCAGACAGGCCTCCAAGCAACATACATTTCGCAAGGAGGCTCTAACGTTCGTCGTGAAATTATTCACAAATTGCCCAAGAAAAAACTAGGCGTTTTCTACAAACTGAAGGTGGTGTATCATCATTTCGTTTACATTCAGCAACTGAAATATACGAGACTACAGTTATAAAAGAGAAACAGTACAAATCTCGGAATGGAGCTTCTTTGCTTGCAGGGAAAATAAACATTTCCCAGGGAAGGAGAGTGTACTCCAGTTGTGTTAAAAGAGAGCAGAGTTATTTGAAAGTGCTTTTTCACTCCTCTGAAGGAAGCAATATTCAATTTTGTATTATTTCAAAGCTTTCTAATATGGACGTTTTCGTATAATATTCTTTTTTTAATTTTACATCTGAAAGAGAGGTATTTAAATACATGTCTTTTTCAAACCAGTCCACCTGTTGAATTTTCTCAATTGGAAAAATAAAATAAGCTTCTTCTGTGAATTTCTCACTATTTTGTACAATTACATAGCTTACCTTCCAATAATTAGTATCAACAATTAAATCAGCAATATGACCAATCTTACCGTCATTTGCATGAACCTTAAAACCAATGGTTTCATCTTCACTTCGAAGATTATAAGTTTGCCAGTCACTCACATGATTCTCATAGTTATCTGAACTATCATTTGTTGATCGCGGGAAGGTCATTGGTTGATCTACTACTCCCCAAATCATACTACCTGCCCAGTATCTTGCCCATCCATAGTAACTAATCAGCGAATTTTCATCATCCTTAGTAACTGCATTTTCTTCAGGTATGGTTGGACTATTTCGAATTACTTCTTTATCATGCTTTACTTCTACATGTTTTTCTCGTTCATTTAGAGCTCGAAAGGACGCTGGTGACATAAGCACACGTCTGCCTGGCAACCACTTTCGTGTATCTACAACTGCATAACGAATGGCCCATTTATTATCATCAAAGTAAAGATCCTTAACCTTTCCCATCACTCCATCTGAAGCATGAATTTTATAATTCTTTAATTCAGATGTTAAAAACATTGTAATCGCCTCCTTAGACGTTTACAAATGTATTACCCTTTATAAAAATTAATAAACCAACCGTATTATTGATATTGATAATAATAGTCAATAGGATAAAATAAACCAACCTTACCGTATGAATCATGGTCCAAAGTAGCAAAAATAATCCCAACTACCTTTCCTTCCCTATTTATTACAGGACTACCACTATTACCTCTGTATACGGGAGCTTCAATCATAATGACTTTTTCTTCCCATGAGGTTAATTTAGTATAGCCGATAATTTTCCCTTCATTTGCTATCCCGTTAAATCGTAATGGGTTTCCTATAAACTGAACTTGTTCGTCTTTCTGCACGGAAGCTCGTTTGGCTAAATTTAAATAAGGTACGTTTTCGGCATCCGCATTTAAAATTGCTAAATCAATAGATGGATGCGTTGTTTCTACGGTTGCATTAAATAAACCAAGCTCAGGAAATACCACAGTTACATTTTCTTCTCCTTCAACCACATGATAGTTTGTCAAAATGGTTCCATCAGCTGAAACTGCAAAACCTGTACCTTTTGAATCTTCTGTTTCTATTGTAACAACTGCTTCTTTATACAATTGAATTTCTTCTTGAAGTGATAACCGTGCGGATGTCTTTAAAAACTCTATTGCGGGTATGGAAAATGTGCGTGGTATTAAAGCAATAACATTAAAAAGAAGCACAACTGCAATTAGCCAAAACGCCCACTTTGGAAATGGACGTTTTGGTTCCAATTGCTCCTTTGCTTCTTTTTCCCTGGCCAAAACCTTTTGTCGTTGTTCTTCAACTAAATCAAAAAGCGCTTCATCATCAATTTCTTCATATAGATCTTCATCGATAATATCCTGCTGCTGTTTATCCTTCTGATCCATAATCCACCTCATCGTTACGATATTTATGAAACAACAGACTTTGCTTTGTTCCCTTGCTGCATTTGATACATTTGATAGTAATAACCCTGCTCTATCATTAATTGTTCATGATTACCATGCTCTTTTATCGTACCACGATCAAGTACAAATATGGTATCAGCTTGTTGAATCGTTGACAAACGATGCGCAATAACTAAGGTTGTTCTTCCTGATTTCAAAACTTCTAGCGCCTCTTGAATCATTGTTTCTGTTTCAGTATCAATATTAGCTGTCGCCTCATCAAGAATCAGTATAGCTGGATCGAAAGCCAATGCACGTGCAAATGATATTAATTGTCTTTCCCCCAATGAAAAAGTTGTTCCTCCTTCTGTTACCTTTTCCTCATATTTCCTCGGTAATTTTTCTATAAAACGATCCGCCCCAACTGCTTTTAATGCCTGAATTGCTGCATCAGTAGTTATATTAGGGTCATTCATCGTTACATTAGACAAAATAGTACCAGAAAATAAAAATGGATCCTGTAGGACGATACCCATATGACTACGAACTTGCTGGCGAGACCATTCTTTTGTAGAGATTCCATCAATTGTAATCTTTCCTTTTTGCGGATCATAGAAACGGAATAGTAAATTCATAATTGAACTTTTACCAGAACCGGTATGACCTACAAACGCAGCAGTCTGACCTGCTTTAATTTTAAAGGATAAATCCTTTAATATATAGTCATCATCATTATAAGCAAATGAAACATGATCAAATTCTACATTACCACGATATCGTTTTACTTGGTCATCCATTACTTCCTCTCCATCATAGTCCATTAATTCAAACACTCGATTTCCTGCCACTCTGGCTTGCTCAATTAAAGGAAGCTGATTAACGATATCCGTAACGGGTTCAAAAAGCCGGTTTAGATAATCGACAAATGCATAGAGTAGGCCAATAGATATAACACTAGTAGGCTCTAAAGAAAATGACCCAAAATACCAAATAAATGCTACAAAAGCAAGATTTCGAAAAACAGTAACTAGATTATAAGAGGTTAGTGCACTCAGTTTTACCAGCTTTCGTTGGTAAGTAAAATGGCGCTCATTTAATACCTCGAAGTCCTCCTTTGTTTTCTTTTCTCTGCGAAATGCTTGGATAATGGGCATGCCTTGAATTGCTTCATTAATATTCCCATTGATTTCACTAATAGTTGAACGAATAACAGTATTATATTTCGTACCAAAGTACTTATATACCTTCATCCAACCAATAATTAATGGAATAATTAACAGACATAGAGCAGCAAGCTTTACGTCCAAAATAAATAGTGCTACAAAAATACCAGCCATATAGATGACACTTGTTACAACAATTGATAAAACCCGCTCGTAAAGATCTCGTATCGCTTCCGTATCATTGGTTATTCTTGCCACTATTTTACCAGCTGGTTGATTCACATAGTAATTAATTGGTATACGCTGCGTATGAGCAAATAAGTCGTTTCGCATTTGTTTTACTATTTTATTAGAAGCTTGCTGTAATAGAAAGGTCTGATAAAACTGAAAAAATCCAGCAATGATAAGCAGTATCATATATAGACATAGTAATAATAATATCGGTTTTCGCTCTGGTTTAAAGAATGGATAGATCTCTGATAATGAAAGTTTTTCTCCAGTTACTTCAATCTTTTCTGTTGATGTAGTAATCGTTATCGTTCCTTCATCAACAGATCGTTTTCCTTGTAACGGAACTTCTTCATGAACAAAGTAATACGTAGAACCAATTCCTATGATGGTAGCAGTATCACCCACTACTTCATCTTCGTTCTCCAAGCGGTCTGCTCGTTTATAGAACTTATCCTCATATTCAACCGTATCCGTATCGTCCTTTAAAATGACCTGCTGCCAGTTCCCTTCTACGCCAAGTATATGATCATCAATTACTTTTTTCGCGATTAAAGGACCAGCTAATTCTAAAGATACGGCAATAACTAAACAAATTAAGCCAATAATGATACCCTTCTTAAAGCGAAGTGCATAAGAAAAAAGTCTTCTTTCAGTAGTCATTAGCCAGTTACCTCCTTATCTTCTAGCTGTTGTTGATTATATTGTTCTTGGTACCATCCTTGCTGTTTTACTAATTGCTCATGGTTTCCTTGCTCTATAATCACTCCATCTTCTAACACGATAATATGGTCGGCATGCGTAACAGCAGATAGACGATGTGCTGCAATAAATGTCGTCTTATTTTTTCGTTCTTTACGTAAATGATCAATGATTCTAGCTTCTGTTTTTCCATCTACAGCAGACAATGAATCATCTAAAATTAATATCTCTGGATCTTTAATAAATGCACGCGCTAGTGCCACTCGTTGTTTTTGTCCTCCAGATAATGTAACACCACTTTCTCCAACCTGTGTATCTAACCCATTTGGTAGTTGTTTCATATCGTCAAGAAAATGGGCAAGTTGCATGACTCGAAAGATCTCCTCGTCAGTTGCATCTTCCTTCCCAAACTGTATGTTCTCTCGAATTGTTTTTGAAAACATCATTTGGTCCTGTGGGACATAACCAATCCAAGAACGTATTTGCTCAAGCGAAAGATGTTGTAAATCTTCCCCAGAAACAGTTATTTTTCCTTTCATATCAGGATATTGCCGTAAGAGCAGTTTAAAAATAGTCGTTTTACCTGCCCCTGTCTTACCAACAATACCGATTGTTTCTCCTCTTTGCACGTGTAATGAAACGTCTTTTAGTTGCTCCATTTCCGTATCTGGATAGGAAAACGAAACAGATGAAAAATCAATGGAAGTTACTTCTGATACATGAACAGGCTTCGTCGGATCTTTCACATCTGCTTGGTAATTAAGTGTGTGATTTACACGATCCAAAGATGCATTCCCTCGCTGTAAAACATTAATTAGCTCTCCGACAGCAAACATTGGCCAAATTAACATTCCTAAATAAACATTAAATGTAACTAAGTCACCGAGCGTAAGAATATTTTCAAATACGAGAAACGCTCCGTATCCAAGTCCAATCGTATAAGATAGGCCGACTAAAATTTTCATCGTTGGTTCAAATAACGCATCTATCTTGGCAACTTCTATATTTTTTTCATAAACATCTGTTGTCATGGCTTGAAACCGCTGTGCATCTTGCTTTTCTTGTACAAATGCTCGAAGTACCCTGACACCGCGAATCGACTCTAACACGTCATTGTTCATTTCACCAAAGGCTTCTTGCGCTTTTGTAAATCGAGCATGAATAGCGGCACCATATTTGTTCATGACAATCGCCATAATTGGCAATGGAATTAAGGAAGCAATGGTTAATTTCCAGCTAATCGTGAATCCCATCATAGCTATTATCATTAACATGAATATACTTGAATCAACAAGCGTCAACACACCGAACCCAGCAGTTAAGCTTATCGCTTTAAGATCATTTGTGCTTCTAGCCATTAAGTCTCCTGTACGATATCTCCCAAAAAACGATGGTGTCATGGCTAAGAAATGCTGCATTAAATTGCTCCTCATCCATTTTTCTAAAATAACGGCACCACTAAATAAAGTATAATCCCATAGGTAAGAAATGGCGTAATGAATGACGATTAGCAATAAGTATCCCACGATGATTGCAGTTAGCAATTGTAAGGTAAGTGTTTCAAATTGAATATGATCAATCGTATACCCCGCTATCTTAGGTGGGATTAAACCAATAGCACTAGCAATAATTAAAGCAATAATTGCAAATACATATCGCTTCCAATAATGTTTAAAAAACCAATTTAATTTTCTAAAAACACTAAACATAATAAACACCTTCTTTTCTCTATATATAAGGTCTATAAAAATAATACATTCATTTCCTCTATATTCTCTGTATAACAAGCAAACGGTAAAGCATTCTTTTCCATTGTGCAGATGCCTTTCCATTAATAAGAGTTCGCGATTTATTATAGGGATGTTAAAAAGCTCTAAAATCACTCCTAAAATGAATCAAAACCCAAAGAAAAACACATACGTCCATGACGTATGCGTTCATAAAAAAGGCAAATAGTAATTAAAAAACTTCCCTTTTCAACACAAAAGAGTCACAGACACCTGTGACACCTTTCAAAAGATTAAATAATGCTAACGTTAACCAAAGTTAACAATTTTACATGTTCACGCTTGAGGTCACAGAGAATATAGAATTTTTTGTTGTTAGTTGCTGATTGATTCGCATGGTATGTGACCTCCTTCTTTTTAGATTCTCAATTATTATAGTATTAGCAAAATTTTAAGTCAATATGTTTTTCACAAATTTTTTAAATAATTGTTGGATGCGGAATATAAAGTCGATCTCCCACTCACACATATTAGGTTTCACCTTATTACTTGAAGTGGGGGCTTACTGCCAGTTATATGTGGGATAAATTTAAATCTCAAATCATATTTCCTTCCTTTTCAGACATACTAAGCTTATAGGAACGGAACAATTTGGAGGCAATTATGAGAAGAGCTAAGAAGAAAAAGACAAGTAGTATTTTCCCGAGCAAATTAGAGGATCTACAGGCGATACTTCAGCAAAAATTTGATCATAATTCCGATTTAAACTATACGATCTATAATCATCAAAACCAGCGGATAGCTGTATTTTATATCACCTATCTCATCGACACAAATAAAGTAGAAAACTCTTTACTAAAACCACTTTTAGAGCGTAAAGAAAGCTGGTCCATAACAGCTTTATTAAATAATATTCCATTAAGTTCTGGAAAAACGGTAGACAACTTGGACAATATATTGAAAGGAATCTTATTAGGTGAAGTATTTATTTACATTGAACAAGACTCCACCATTATTTCTTATACCTTGAAAAAAGAAGAAAAGCGCTCACTTTCTAAGGCTGAAACTGAATCCGTGGTACTTGGTCCACAGGTTGCATTTACTGAATCTCTTGCCACAAATATGAATTTAACTCGTAAAGGGATTTTATCGAATGATCTAGTTTTAGAAAAGATTGTTATTGGTGAACGTTCACCAAAGGAAATACGTTTAGCGTACTTAAAATCAATTGCGAACGAAACAGATATTCAAACCATGCGTCAGCGATTAAATGACCTGGAAATTGATGAAATTGAAGATAGTTCAGTCTTAATTCAATTAATCGAGGATTCGTCCGCTAGTATCTTCCCACAATTCTATGAAACCGAATTACCTGACCGCTTTTCTTATTCTATATCCAAAGGTCGCGTTGGCGTTCTCGTTGAAAATAGTCCAACTGGTATAATTGCACCAGTTACTTTATTCAGCTTTTTTGAATCAACGGAGGATCTTTACATGCGTTGGAATATTGGTAGTTTCTTTCGAATTCTCCGTTTTATTGCCATGTTTATTTCTGTATTATTAACTCCTTTTTATGTAGCAGCAGTAACGTATCATTATGAAATTATTCCGATCCCATTATTAATTTCACTTGGGCAATCCCGGGCAAACGTACCCTTTCCTCCTATTTTTGAAGCTTTCTTACTTGAGTTACTCATCGAATTACTGAGAGAGGCAGGAGCGAGATTACCGACAAAAGTTGGACAAACGATGGGTATCGTTGGCGGTGTTGTAGTTGGAACAGCTGCTGTACAGGCTGGTCTTACCAGTAACATTCTAATTATCTTTATTACACTAAGTGCGCTTGCTTCGTTTACAGCTCCAAGTTATCTGATGGGAACGACAATTCGTGTTTTGCGCTTTCCCATGATCGTTCTTGCAGGTGTCTTAGGTATTATTGGAATCATGTTTGGCATCTGCTTTCTGATTATTCATTTACTAAAACTAACATCATTAGGAAGACCATATTTATCGCCTGTGTATCCGCTTAATTGGCAGGACTTAAATAAAACCTTATTTCGCCTGCCTTATAATATGCAAACAAAGCGATTTTCTTCATTCCGTTTAAAAGATCTATACCGTTTTAGTAAAGAAAAAGCGAAGCGCAAAAAAGATATAGATGAGTAGGTGAAAGCGTGAGAGTAAATTTAACTGTAAAACCCAATCTACAGCTACGATCCTTCTACCTATTCTTTATGATTGTCTCTATCCAAATTGGTGTAGGGATTATGGGAGTACCTAGAATTATATTTGCAGAGACAGGTAGGGATTCATGGTTGGCTGTCATTATTGCATTCATCTATATCCTATTTCTTCTCATAGCTATGTTCTTGATTTTAAAGCAGTATCAGAATGCAGATATTTTTGGAATCCAAGTAGATCTATTTGGCACATGGATAGGCAAGCTTCTCGGAGCCATTTATGTTGTATATTTCGGATTATGTCTATTCACTGTTTTGATTACGTATATTGAAGTAGTAACGATTTTTATTTTTCCAGGGTTAAATAATTTTTTGATGGCATTATTATTAATTGCCTTAATTATTTATAGTGTTATGGGAGGTATTCGAGTAGTTGTTGGTGTTTGTTTTCTTTTTTTCATTCTCTCTCATTGGCTTGTCCTATTATTAGCACAACCAATCTGGGAAATGGACTGGTCTCATTTCCAGCCAATGTTTCAATCCTCCTTAACAGAATTACTAAAGGGTGCACGGAGTACCGCTTATACGTTCAGTGGGCTAGAGCTCCTGTTTTTAATCTATCCATTTGTTATAAATAAGAAAAGTGTAAAACTACCTGTATATTTAGGGGCACTCTGGTCTGCCCTACTAGTACTCGCTGCAACAGTTATTGTTACTGGTTTTTTTACACCTGAGGAGATCAGTGCAAGAGAATGGTCTGTCCTCGGTTTGTTCAAAATTCAATCATTCTCTTTTGTAGAACGGTTTGACTATATCGTCGTAACTGCATGGATGATGGTCACCTTACCAAATATGATTCTTTGCTGCTGGGCTATTACCTATGGGCTTAAGCGCTTATATTATTTCCCACAAAAATACTCTCTCTATGTCTTAGCAGCTATACTTGCAGTTGCCAGTATATTTACAAAAGAGCACTATCTTATACAGTTCATCATTAATTTTACTGCACAACTTGGTTTTTGGCTCGTTTATGTGTATCCATTTCTATTGCTTATTCTTGTCATCGTAAAAAAACGAATAAACAAACGGAATGGAGGACTGACTCATGCTAAATAAAGGAATGCTCTTTTCTTTAGCTGCCTCCCTGTTTTTAGTAACAGGATGTATGCAAATGAAACCAATTGAACGATTAGCTATTATTAACGCAAGAGGTGTTGATCTTTCAGGTGAAGATTTAATTGATACTACCTTGGTTATTTTCCAATTTGATACACAGACAAAAGATATTTCTAAAATTGCTTCTGGTACTGGAAAAACAATTAAAGAAGCAAGATACGATGCAAATACGAAAACGAGTTTCTCACTAACTCCCGGGCAGATTCGCCTCGAACTTTATGGAATGGATGTAGCTAAAAAGGGAATTTTCCCCTATTTAAACACATTAGTTCGTGATGCTCGAACATCTGACAGAGTACTATTAGCAATAACAGATACAACTGCCAAAGAAGTAATAACAAAAGGACAAGAGGAAACAAATATAAATGTGGGACTATTTATGAACGGACTAATTAATCAAAAGATCCAAGATGATAGTATACCTAAGACAGAGCTCTATGATTTTACACATGCTTATTTTGAAAAGGGGCAGGACCCCGTACTGCCTATCATCAGCTCAGTTGAAGGAACACCAAAGTTTTCAGGAATAGCTATGTTTCAAAATGATAGCTATGTCGATAGGCTGACGTTGCATGATGCCTTGCTAATTAATTTATTTCAAAAGACCATTCACTCTGCTCCATTTGATATTAGCGTACAATCAGAACCCCTTAAACCTTATTTTCAAAAAAGTCTTTCCGGTCAAAAGGAGGAAGAAATTCATCTAAATGGTAGAATTATTAAAGGAAAAAACAATACACAATTGCTGGATAAAAACCAGTTGCGGTTTCAAACAGACATTACCATTCAGATGAATTTGCTGGAGATGTCTTTAGAACTGGAATTAGAAAATAAAGGTGTCATTGCTAAATTGGAAAAACAAATCGAAAAACAGATCAAGAAGAAATATGAAGCGCTTTTAGAGAAAACACAGGAAATGAAGGCTGACCCATTTGGATATGGCGAAATTTACCGAGAGCATAAAGCTAACGGAGAGTTAGAGAAAAATGAATGGCGTGAGAAATACCCAGATATTGACGTGAATTACAATGTCGATGTAAAAATCGTTGAATACGGAACAATTAGATAGGGTCGAGCTATTTGAACATTTAAATACAGCCACAGATCAAAAATACAGAGCCACTATCCCTTTGTGACAGTGGCTCTACGATTATTTTCCATTCTGTACTTCTGTAAGTATCTCAATAACGCGATCTCGTGCCTCTTCGCTCTTATATTGCTTCATTGTATCGATCATAATTGGTGCAAATTCCTTTAATTGTTCCAGCTCATGTACAAGCGTGTCTTCTGACAACGATTCCTCTTCTAACACTCTTGCATACCGTTTCTCGGCAAAGGATTTTGCATTTATGATCTGATCTCCTCTGCTAGCTTGACGAGATAATGGTATTAGCAGCATCGGCAATTGCAGTGCAAGAAATTCAAAGATAGCATTAGACCCTGCACGCGATAGAACATAGTCACTTATTGCAAAGATATCTTTTAAATCATCTGTAATATATTCAAATTGGACGTAGCCATTTTCTTTTATCTGATGGTCAATTTTACCTTCACCACAAATATGAATGATCTGAAATAATGGTACTAGCTTTGGCAAGCTACCCCGAACGGTTTCATTTATTTTTTGTGATCCTCCGCTTCCGCCCATGATTAATAAGATCGGCTTTTCCTTTGTAAGCCCTGTTAAAGCAAGACCTTTTTCTCTATTCCCTTGAAATAGTTCATCTCGTACTACTGCTCCAACATATTCTGATTTTTTTTCTGGCACATAATTTTTCGTTTCTGAAAATGTTGTTAGTACTTTTTTAGCAAATGGTATAGCTATTTTATTTGCTAGACCAGGTGTATAATCAGACTCATGAACTACTGCCGGTACACCAGTTAGTTTTGCAGCCAGCATGACAGGTACAGATACGAATCCACCCTTGGAAAAAATAACGGATGGCTTGCGTTTCTTAATTATTTTCACTGCTTGCATTGTTCCTTTCAAAACTTTAAATGGATCTTTCAAATTCTCTATCGACATATAACGACGAAGCTTTCCTGTTGAAATAGGATGATAAGTTACACCATCCACTTCTCCTATAAGCTTTCGTTCGATACCATCTTTTGAACCAATATAATCAATGTCCCAGCCTTTATCTCGATAGTACGGAATCAGAGCTAAATTAACAATGACATGCCCTGCAGATCCGCCTCCAGTAAATAGTATTCGTTTATTTTTCATTAGGTGAAAACGTCCTTTCTTCCAAACTGCTCTATAAAACGGTATAATAATTTTTACGCTCCTCTTCTATCCTATTAGAAAATACATGAAAAAGGAAGAGAATTATGTATCAGACAACAACGCTAAAGGAAAAACTAAAATTATTCGCTGTAATATTAATTCCTATACTAATTACCCAAGTGAGTATGTACTTAATGAATATATTTGATACTGTCATGTCAGGTCGTGCTGGTGCAGTAGATCTAGCAGGTGTCGCGATCGGGACGAGCTTATGGGTTCCTATTTTCACTGGTATAAATGGGATTTTACTTGCCATTACTCCCATAATTGCACATCTCACAGGAGCTAGCTCTGAAAATAAAGTTACCAATAGTGTACAGCAGGCAATATATTTATCAATTGTTCTTGCCATAATTGTATGTACTATTGGTGGTATATTACTAAACCCTGTTTTAAACCTAATGGAACTCGAAGCTGGGGTTCGACAAACTGCGAAATATTATCTTATCGCCTTAGGGACAGGAGTAATTCCTCTCTTTATCTTTAATACAGTAAGATGCTTTATCGACGCACTAGGGCAAACACGGATATCCATGCTCATTATTCTTATATCCTTGCCGCTTAACTTATTTTTTAACTATATCTTTATTTTTGGTAAATTTGGGATTCCAGCATATGGCGGAATTGGCGCAGGAATTGCAACCTCGATAACCTATTGGCTTGTATCCATTTTGGCACTAGCCGTTATTTATAAAATTACCCCTTTTCGTAAATTTTCTATTTTGACGAATTGGGTAAAACCATCTGCAAAGGATTGGTGGGAGCAATTAAAAATAGGTATCCCAATTGGTTTTGCCATGTTTTTTGAAACAAGCATTTTCTCTGCTGTTACGCTATTTATGAGTGTATATAGTACCTATACTATCGCCGCCCACCAAGCAGCAATTAATTTCGCATCCTTGCTCTATATGATTCCATTAAGCGTTGGAATGGCGCTGACTATTGCTATAGGTTACGAAATAGGTGCCAAACGATATTTAGATGCACGTACGTATGGATATATCGGTATTAGTGGTGGCATATTCATCGCCCTTTTTGCAGGATTTGTATTATATATTACAAGAGATTGGGTAGCCGCCATGTACAATTCAAATCCTGAAGTTATCCAGCTTACAAAGCAATTTATCTTTTATGCTATCTTCTTCCAGCTAGCTGATGCATTTGGTGCACCCATCCAAGGAGCATTGCGCGGTTATAAAGATGTTAATGTTACGTTAATCATGGCGTTAATCTCCTATTGGATAATTGGTTTACCGGTTGGTTGGATTTTAGCAAACTATACAGTTCTTGAACCTTTTGGCTATTGGGTTGGTATAATTACTGGATTGACTGTGGGAGCTATCGCTCTATTATGGCGTTTACTTTATCTACAACGGAAATTTGTCCATACCTCCCATTTGCATTAGCATGGATGATGAAAGCGAGTCCCAATGTATGAAGTTATTCGGATCGTAGCTCAGTTCATGTTTTGAAATGTGATCATTATTAACCAGCTAACTAGTTAAAGAAAAAAACACGTTACCAAATGGATCTTCGGACTCGTGCTGTTTCACCGGAATCTCGCTTATTTCAGGTGCTAAAATATTTATTCTAATCAAAAAACGAGCGATAATTAATTTCATTCAACTAATCATCGTTCGTTTTTGATTGTTTCTTATTTACATTTGTCTTAGACTCCAATCATCCTACCTATCATATCTTATAAGAATAAGCCGGCAACGGTAGCTGATAAGATCGATGCTAAAGTTGCACCAAGGAGCAATTTTAGCCCGAAGCCAGATACGCTCACAGCTTTCTTTGCATCAATTCCCTTAACAGTTCCAGCAATAATACCGATGGAGGAGAAGTTTGCAAAGCTTGTTAAGAAAACAGAAACGATACCAACGGTTTTCTCTGACAGAGAATCAATCGATGGTTGGAATTGTAACATTGCGACAAATTCATTTGTTACAATTTTTGTTCCCATAATTGATCCAGCTTGGACGACCTCACCTGGAGATATCCCCATCAGAATACCAATAGGAGCTATAATATACCCCAAAATTTGTTGAAGTGTCGCTCCAGAAAAGATTAATTGAATCAGCCAATTTACAAGCTCTAATGAAGCAATAAACGCAATCAACATTGCCGCTACAATTAAAGCTATCTTTCCGCCTTCTAGCGCACCATTCCCCATCGCCTCGAAAATACTTTTATCATTCGTCACATCTTTAATATCCACAACGTCTTCTTCTTTCGGTACTTTAACCGGTGCAATTATTGAAGAAATCATTAATGCGCTTAACATGTTCAAAGGCAGTGCAACTAATACATAGTCATTAGGCAAAATTTGCAAATATGCTCCAACAATCGACGCGGATACAGACCCCATGGCGGAAGCACTTACAATATAAAGCCGATTAGCATTTAAATGATGAAATTGTGAACGAATAGCAATCAATGCTTCAGATTGTCCAAAGAATATACTGTTTACAGCATTAAATGACTCAACCTTTGGAAGCCCTGTCACTTTTGATATTAACCCACCCAAATATTTAATAAGTGGTGGAAGAATACGTAAATATGTTAAAACGGATAACAACGTAGCAAAGAAGATGATTAATAATAGGACATTGAAGAAGAATACGCCGCCTTCCTCTAATACGAATCCACCTACTACGAAATTGATCCCTTCTGTACCGAATTCAATTAATTTATTAAAACCAGCTGAAATTCCTGTAATAATCGTTTGACCAATTTTGGTCTCGAACATAAAAAAGGTGATCAACAGCTGAAAGACTAACATAATGATAATACCTTTATAATTTATATTTTTCTTATCATTAGACATTAAAAATGCTAGTCCCAGGACAACGACGATCGCCAGTAATCCTAGAAGTATTCCCACACTGATTTCCTCCCTATTGTAACTGTTTTCATTATTTCTGATACATAGGTCATTGTACCAAGTTGTCAGACGTCATGCAAGAGATTGTTTTTTCTGTAAATTTAAATATCCTGTTTTATTTGTTCCCCTTTTTAAATAGAAAAAACAAATTATTTTGCTTCTATCCCAAAAACAAAAGCGGAAGCGAGCGACTAGAGCGAAGTAAAGGAATCACAGTGAGCTTGCGAGCTGATGATGACTGAGATTCGTGCAATTCATGAAGCAGCCTAGTTTCTGGACGCGGCTCAACACGCCCATATCTTTCCACACGGGCTAATTTTATAGTTTCTAGACTATTAAAAAAACGGAGCAAAATTAGCTCAGTCCTTATCACTACATGCTCCGATTTACGCTTCCTCTAGTAGTTATTATGGAATAATAGCTACTGCTTGACCACCACTCCGGCTGCCCACTTCCCTTTCCGTGGGGTTTGTCCTTCAGCTAACTTTTTTAGCAAAACCCGCTCAAAAAAGTGGATCTTCAGGTCAAACATTTCCCACAGGAGTTGAAGTGGCCGGCCTTCGCTATTATCAGGCTCTACAACGCTAGCATGAAGTAACACAGCTGCTTTTATACTCACGGATAGCGATTTTCACTTTACCCATTGTAAAAAAGTCAACCTATTACTTATGACAAGAATTGTTGCACCTTCTCATAGCGGAGACTAATTACGTAGACTCCTGCGGGATTAGCGCGAGCCGAAAATCCACTTTGCAACGTGTTCTTCTTTGCAAAGTTAGTTGAGGCCGTGCCCGCCGAAAGCGAAGTAATTAGTCGGAGCATTGCCAATATACATCAAACATTTCAAAATAACTACTTGGCTTAACACAGTCATTGCACTGATTTTATACTTTCTTAACTTAGAACAAAAGCGCAAACGCCCGATTAGAAAATTAGCGACTGGAGCGAGTCAACGGAGATAAAGGAATCATGGTGTGCTTGCGAGCCAATGATGACTTAGATTAAAGCGATTCGTGAAGTTGCCTAGTTTCTGAGCGCTTAAGCAGGACTGGGCTCAACACGCCTATATTTATTCATATGGACAAATTTTATAATTTCCTCTACAAAAAACCTTGCTTCGATAAACATCAAAGCAAGGTTTTGTTCTAGAATTGTAATTAGCCTTCTAGTAATAAATCATATGGGTCTTCAAGCAGTTGTTTCACTCTAACTAGGAATTGAACTGCTTCCTTACCATCTACAATACGATGATCATATGAAAGTGCAAGATACATCATTGGGCGTACTTCAATTGTGTCATCAGGCATTACCATGGCCCGCTTTTGGATGTTATGCATCCCTAGAATCCCCACCTGTGGTGCATTTAAAATTGGAGTTGATAGCATAGAACCAAAAGTACCACCATTCGTTATGGTAAATGATCCACCTTGTAACTCACTCATTTCTAACTTCTTATCACGAGCCTTATTACCAAGGCTACCAATTTCCTTCTCAACTCCTGCGAAGTCAAGGCGATCAGCATCACGAACTACCGGAACTACGAGTCCATCATCAGTGGAAACTGCAATGCCAATGTCATAGAATTTTTTGATAACTAATTCATTACCTTGAATTTCTGCGTTTAATAAAGGAAAGTCTTTAAGCGCTCCTACTACTGCCTTTGTAAAGAAGGACATAAATCCTAGTTTAACCCCATGCTTTTCGATAAACTTCTCTTTTCTTTCACTTCGAAGTTTCATGACATTGGTTAAATCAACTTCATTAAACGTCGTAAGCATCGCTGCTTCATGTTGAACATCAACTAAGCGCTTAGCAATTGTTTGACGGCGGCGAGACATTTTAACTCGCTCCACAGGCTTAGCAAATTCTGTTTTTTCAGCTGGTTTTTTCTCCTCTTTAGCAGGCTTAGATGTATTGCTCGCACCGCTAGCAGCAGCTTCCACATCCTCTGGACGAATTCGACCAAGTGGATCTCGAGGGCTAACCGCACTTAAATCAATATTATGTTCACGTGCTCGTTTACGGGCAGCTGGAGAAGCGATCACATCACCTTTAGCACTGGAATCTTCTTTTGCCGGTGTTTCAGCTTTCTTCGTTTCTTTAACTTCTTCGGTTTTAGATTCTTGCGGTTCACTCTTTTCTTCAGAAGTAGAACTGCTGTTGCCCGCTTCCCCATTTTCGTCAATTTTCGCAATAACGTCGCCAACTTCTACATCATCGCCTTCTTCACGAATGATTTCGGTAATAACACCAGCGAAATCGGAGTTGACTTCCACATTGACCTTATCTGTTTCTAATTCTACTACTGGATCACCTTTTTCAACACTGTCACCTTTTTTTACTAACCATTCTGCAATTGTTCCTTCTGTTATGGATTCAGCTAGCTCTGGTACTTTAATTTCATTCATTGGAATCTCCTCCTTTTGATGGGTTGATCGCTTTTTGTACGATTTCATTTTGCTCTGTTTTATGCACGTTAGGCACTCCTACAGCTGGAGCTGAACGGTCTGGGCGTCCAATATATCTAAGTTTCTGACCATCCTGTAACAGATCTCTTAAATAATCATCAACAAAATCCCAGCTTCCCATGTTCTTTGGCTCTTCTTGAACCCATACAATTTCTTCCAGGTTCGGCAAGGCCTTTAGCTCTTTTTCCAGTTCCTTTTTAGGGAATGGATAGATTTGTTCTAATCGTAGTACACGTAACCAATCAAATTTTTCTTCTGAATGTTCTATTGCCTCTTCAATATCCACCATGACCTTACCACTACCAATTAGCAAGCGTTTTGCATTCTTCTTGCTCACCTTTAAGTTAGGCTGTTGACGTATCGGCTGGAATTTACCTTGTGTAAATTCTTCCGCTTCTGAAGCAATACGCTGATTTCGAATTAAACTACTCTTTGGTGTCATCACAACCAATGGTCTAGCTTCCTCTCTATTACGCAAAGCAGCCTGCCTACGAATAAGATGGAAGAATTGAGCAGATGAAGTCACGTAAGCTACAATCCAGTTATTCTCTGCTGCCATTTGCAGGAACCGTTCTAGTCTAGCACTCGAATGCTCTGGACCTTGACCTTCATAACCGTGCGGTAACAGCATGACCATATTTGATTTTTCTCCCCATTTCGCACGTGCAGCGGAGATGAATTGGTCAAAAACTACTTGAGCAGCATTGGCAAAGTCACCAAATTGTGCCTCCCAAATAACTAATGTATTAGAAGCCTGAACACTATAGCCATATTCATACCCTAACACACCAGCTTCAGATAATGGACTATTTCGTATATCAAATGATGCTTTAGATTCTTTCAACCCATGCATCGGACTAAATTTATCATTTGTTTCTACATCATGTAGGACAAGATGGCGGTGAGCAAAGGTACCTCTTTCCGTATCTTGACCAGTCAAGCGAATCGGAATCCCGTCTTGGAGAATGGAAGCATAAGCAAGCGCTTCTCCAGTACCCCAATCAGCCTTGCCACCCTCTTCTAACGCATTTTCACGTCGCTTAAGAATTTTCTCTAGCTTTCTATTGCTATTAAATCCTTCAGGGCGTTGCATTAACCCTTTATTCAAAGCTTTCAATGTATCCACATCAATAGCTGTTTCAAATTGATCGAGTCCGTTTGTCAATGCTTCTGGCATTGGCATTGGATTACATTTGCCGGTTTCATTTTCTTTCATACTATTATATATTTCCTGAAGTTCTGCTTCCGTACTTTTCTTCAGCTCATTAAATTCATTCTCATTTATAAGACCTTTATCTTCAAGCACCTTAGCATATACATTTGCTACTGTCGGATGCTTATCAATTTTCTTATAAAGGTCAGGTTGCGTCATTCTCGGCTCATCCATTTCGTTATGTCCATAGCGACGGTACCCTACCAAATCAATTAGAAAATCCTTATGAAACGTTTGACGGTACTCGTAAGCAATTTTCATAGCAGAAACACAAGCAATTGGATCATCAGCATTCACATGAATAATAGGAATTTCAAATCCCTTAGCTAAATCACTTGCATAACGTGTAGAACGTCCGTCAACTTGATCTGTTGTATAACCAACTAGGTTATTTGCTATGATATGAAGTGATCCGCCTGTTGAATATCCTGGTAAGCCACTCATATTAAGCGTTTCTGCAACAACACCTTCTCCGATAAATGCTGCATCACCATGGATCACAACCGGTATCGCTTTATTCATGTCCTGTTTTGGATAACCACTTTCTGAACGATCATCCTGTGCAGCACGTGCAAAACCTTCAACAACCGGATTTACAAATTCTAAGTGCGATGGATTATGAGCCAGTCTAATCCGTGTATGGTTTTCATCACCTACTGGTTCCTTTGTCGCCCCATAGTGATATTTCACATCTCCAGTCCATCCATAATTAATCCCCATTGATCCTTCTGATGGAATTAATTCTTTGTTTGGAGAATGATGGAATTCAGAGAAAATCTTATCATATGGTTTTCCTAAAACATGTGCTAGTACAGCTAAACGTCCACGATGAGCCATCCCCATCATAATATTCTCAATCTTATCTTTTCTAGCATACGTAACAATTTGATCAAGCATTGGTACCATTGCTTCTAGTCCTTCTATTGAGAAACGCTTTTGCCCTACAAAGGTTTTTTGTAGAAAGCTTTCAAATCCTTCTACATGTGTAAGTCGCTCTAATAATTGAATTTTCTCATCTTTAGACAAGTCTAATCGAGCTTTTCCTGATTCAATTAAATCCAGTAACCATTTTCGTTCTTCATCATTATTGACATGATCATATTCAAATGTAATTGTTCCGGAATAATATTTTTTAAGTTCTTTAATTACATCTAATCCATTCTCAACTTTACTCGGTGCTTTTTCCCATAGCCAATTGGCTGGCATATTTAGTAAATCCTCATTAGTTAAACCATACGTAGCTGGCTCTACCAACTCTGATTTACGTTCTTTGAGTCCAACCGGGTAAATATCTGCTTCCAAATGTCCAAAACGACGAATAGCCTCAACAAGTTTCATTGCTGAGGTAAGCTTCTTCACATCATTTATTGATGTAGCCTGTACTGCCTGATTTGAATCATTTGCATGAGATAACCATTGAGGGGCTCCATGCTCATTGAACATCTGCTTTATGGATGGATCTACTGCCTCTGGATCCTCTTTATACAAATCATATTGCTCTTCAATATACCCCATATTTGGACCATGAAATTCTGACCAGAATCTCTCATTAGATTCTTCGCTCTGTGCCACCTTTTATACCCCCATTAGAAGTTAGCGTTATCCGTTATGAAACGGTATACATTATTCATTCTACATTATAGAACTGACGAATGATTACATCAACTAATATACCCTATTTTATTAGTGGAAACAATATATTGTTCCAACCATTAATATAGTTGTAATTTTCAAATGATTAACTCTAATAGAAATGCCATATAGCCTATAATTGAATAAGTATTCACCAAAACTACTAAATATAGGTTTTCTTTTAAGTTAGAAGAGACTTTGTTCACTTTTTCTAAATAATTCGTTATAATAGAGGAAACATTAATTATAATGGTCTCTTACATAAAAGGAGGATGTCCACATGAAATTGGCGTTACTAATGGGTGTTATAATCGTATTTCTAGTTTCTATTTTCACATCTGGTTACGAATCAAAGCCTGGTATACCGAAAAATAGCCAATAGTTGGAAATGATCTAACAAAAAAAGGCATTCGTTTCGTTTTTCCCTTACTGGAATACTAACGATTGCCTTTTTTATAAATCCTGGTAGTAATGTATGTTATTAGTTTAAACCTGGAAATCCTCGCTGTCTCAATGCTTCATATACGATAATTGCTGCCGTATTTGATAAATTTAATGATCGCACCTGATCTCCCATATGAATTCGTAAACAACGATCTTCCTTACCATGCAATAATTCATGTGGAATGCCATTTGTTTCCCTACCAAATACAAAAAATAGTTCTTCTTCTATATTACTAAAATCATAATCTGTATAATGCTTGGTCCCAAAATTTTCTATATAATAATAAGAAGCCTTTGGATATGTGCGGTACAGCTCTTCGATTGAAGGATACTCACGGATGTCTACTTCTTTCCAATAATCTAATCCAGCTCTTCGTACCATCTTATCATCTGTTGAAAATCCAAGAGGATGGATTAAATGCAATGTTGCGTTAGTAGCCAAACAAGTCCTAGCTATATTTCCAGTATTTGCTGGTATCTCTGGTTGATATAAAACAACGTGTAAACTCACTTTTTCATTCTCCTTACCTACGTACTACTTTCCTAGTATAGCACTACTTTAATAAATCCGGAAAAATTTATATTTAATCTCAGGTGTCCATGCTGTTGAATCCTCATAAGACCAATAGCGATGCCTACTATTATCTGTATGTGCGTTCACTAATGGCATACCATAAGCATCTTTTGTGACAACAATTGTATTATGGTTCCACCGTCCATCCCCCTCAAAATCATAACAGATAACATCACCCGGAATTAAATCTGCTACCGTTTCCACCTCTTCTCCTTTTAGTCCTTGTGTTGAACCACTTAAATACCAACGCAGAGAGTGAGCAACCGCCCAACTGTAACTCCAGCTATTATTTCCATACCACCAGCCTCTTGCCCTATCTGGAGCTCCCTTCATTGGCGCACCACCTGCAAGTAAGCATTGAGAAATAAAATTAGTGCAATCTACATCGAACTGTTTAAACGCTGGATTATAGTTATTCCACCATCGCTCAGCGTAACGAACCGCAGCATTTCGATCATAGGAAAAACGATCATCTCCATCGCCACCAATAATATCATCGGGCATCACTTTACTTACTTTTTCTTCATGAAGTACTCTTTTTAACGAATGACCAACAATCTCTCCTTGATCTAGTCGAAATGTATATGGATAGACAGTCTCCTCTAAATATAATTGATCCTTTTGCTTAACTAAAAATGATAAATGTAAATTATAATCATAGTGTGAAGCATGATCATAGCGTAGCTTTCTATGCATATGACCATTTCCTTTAATTTGTACAATTTTTGCTTTTCGTTCCTCAAATAATGATTGCTTTCTCTCCCACCAAGCCTCTTGCCACCGATTGCTCTTAAAAAAATGGAGCCACAGTTCCTTTAATTTTTCCATAGAAAATCCCCTCCAATAGCAGTATATGGAGGGAATGCTTGTCAAACAGCTAAATATTTTCAGTGTAATGTAACGATTTATTCAGCTACTTGGTAGAAGAGGGCTGTTGAAACGCTAATCCCTTTTCCATTTCAAATCGAACTTGCTCATCATCTTCATTATCCATCGCTCGTTTAATAGCTTGAAATGCTTCTTCTGTTCCAATTTTGCCAAGTGACCATGCCGCCGTCCCACGAATGACTGGTCTGGGGTCAGATAACATGACATCAATGATTTCTTCGACTGCAGTTTTATCTTTATAATGTCCAAGTGCAATCAGTGTATTACGTTGAATTGGTTTTTTACCTCGCCAAGAGCCTGATATATGTCCAAATGTACGTTTAAACTCACGATTAGACATACGTAGCATTGGAATAAGCTTTGGCTTAGCAACTTCATGCTCTGGTTCGAATTCTGGGTGAATGTGAAAATCCACCTTGTGATTTTTGGGACAAACAACCTGACATGTATCACAACCGTAAACTCGGTTACCAATTTTAGAGCGAAATTCGTCAGGGAGAAAATCCTTTGTTTGCGTTAAAAAGGCAATACAGCGCTGCGCATTTAATTGTCCACCTTGAACGATCGCGCCAGTAGGACAAGCATCAATACATTTCGTACATGACCCACAGCTATCATCTACTGGCTCATCTGGTACAAATGGAACATTTGTAATCAATTCCCCTAAGTAAACAAATGATCCAAATTCAGGTGTAATAATGGACGTATTCTTACCACTGAAACCAATGCCAGCTCGTTCTGCAACAGCCCGGTCTGATAATTCACCGGTATCCACCATTACTTTATTTTTGCCATCAGGTACTTTTTCTTGAATAAACGCAGCCAATTTTTCTAATCGATCACGCATAACAATATGGTAGTCAACACCCCAAGAGGCCCTCGCAAACAAACCCCGTCTTTCTTCCCTTGTGCTTCTCGGTGCATCTTTCATTCGAGATGGATATGCTAACGCAATGGAGATAATGGATTGCGCCTCCGGAAGTAAACGTTTAGGCTCAGTCCGTTCTTCAATCGTTCCTTTTTCAAAACCGGATTGATACTTTAATTCCTGTTGCCTCCGAAGTCTTTCTTTTAATTCTCCAAACACATCAGCAGAGGCAAAACCAATTTTATCAATACCGATTTTTTTACTGTATTCGATAATCTCTTGCTTTAATTGATCTGTATGCATTGGTTATGTCCAACCTCCTATTACTGCTTTACCACAGCAGTCCGCATTCGATTGAAAACAGCTGCAATTTCATATCTACGTGGACGCGCTAAATCTCCCGGATGCTGATTTGGAAAAGCTGTAAAAGAACTCAATCCCTTTTCTGTCATTTGATGCTCAATTTTATCAAGAAGTTGATAAAGCGTGGTATCCTGCAAACGCTGTGTTCTATCTAAGAACTGAATAATCTCAGCAATCATTCTTGTTTGTGATGAATCAACGATTTGTTCCGTGTAAGCAAAAGAAATATCCGTTTTTCCCATCAAAATATGATGTAAGCCTTTTGCTTGCACCTTTGCACGTTTCCCTTTTTTCGTCTGTAAGGACCGCTGATGAAAATATCGACTCGTTACATCACCGAAAGAGGTTCCTGCATCAGCAGCAGACCGTTCCAATGGGTACTTTTCCATTATCGATTTAGCTTCATCAGTTACATGAAAAGGTAGATAATCTTCCATGCGAATTACTGTATCAGCTTCCGCAAAATAATCTCCTGATCCACCCATTACTAATATGGTAGATATAGCTAATTGATCACGAAGCTGTGCTATTTTATCAATAAACGGAGTGATTGGTTCTTTGTTTTGATGAACGAGTAACTGCATTCGATGATCGCGAATCATAAAATTTGTTGCGCTTGTATCCTCATCAATTAACAGTGTAGATGCACCTGCTTCTAATGCTTCCATGACATTAGCTGCTTGCGAAGTACTCCCGCTGGCATTTTCTGTAAAAAAGTAAGCTGTATCCTGTTCATGGGGCAAATTATTTATAAATGGTGAAATATTCACTCCACTTACTTTACGTCCATCCTCCGCTCGGATTTTTACCGCATCCACATCCGTTAAGACAAATTCTCGTCCGTCACCTTCTACATGGGAATACACACCTCTTTCAATTGCCTGTAACACTGTACTTTTCCCATGATATCCTCCACCTACAATTAGTGTGATCCCTTTTTTAATCGCCATTCCTCTAATAGGCTCCCTGCTATGGGGAATGGATAACTCTACTTCGTTTTTTAATGGGCTTTGAAAAGCTACTGCATCCTTTAAGGGGCGATTACTAATACCACTCTCACGTGGTAAGATTGACCCGTTTGCCAAAAAAGCAATCCAGCCATGCTCCCGCATTTGCTGCCGGATGGAATCTTGTTGATCAGCGAGGATATTTGCCTGTTCTATTTCCTCATCTTTTATTGTAAATACAGAACTATTCATAATAGAAGGTAGAGCTTGCGCGAACAATTTCTCCGCTTCCCGCCCATTAATTTTTCTCCCATTTGCAGGAAGACCGATAGACATACAAATGGTTATAGAAGAGGAATTAACTTGTACTGCACTGCGCTCCAGCTTTTCTTGTCCCGGTTGATCAAACATAATCAATCCACTCTTACCTGACCCCTTTACTGTGGAAACCTGGTTTGTAACAGCCTCACCTACTACTCTAGCAATTACATCTTCGGTCGCAATTTTTCTAGAATATGTCTTTAGCCATTCTTGTTTTATCGGCCGTTTGCTCGCGGGTATAATCATCCTTATCTTAGAAGGAGATGCAAATGGATCTCCCTGAACGTAATCAATAGCTAAATTAAAATTAGTATAACCATAATGCCCTTGTATACTTTTATATGCTTTGTATCCTTTATGATCAATTTGTTTAAGTGTGGATAATAATTGCTTCATATAAACACCTCATTTTCGTTAGAATTTAGAAATAAGCGAATGATAAGCCACTAGTTGCGTAAAAACACGCAACCTTAGAAGAATCATATAACTAATATTCGTGTCTACGCCAAAAATTTTACATGTTTATATAGAAGAAGTAAAACAGTCAATAAAGTGAAACTTCAATCCGGTTTTCACTGAAACAAACACGTACAAAGGGTTAAATCGCCACATCCTGTGGCAACGCCTTTGCGATCTACTCCCATGTAGGGTTCGAACCAATCGGACATTTTATGTCAGTCGGTCCCTCTCTTATCTATATTACTTTTACTTTATTCCTTAAGGTCGGGGGCTTACTGCCGTTATTATGTGAGATAAAAATTAAAAACGCAATACTTCGTACCATTCATTACGAAATACTGCGTTAAGACATATGTATGGAGCGGGTGAAGGGAATCGAACCCTCGTCATCAGCTTGGAAGGCTGAGGTTTTACCATTAAACTACACCCGCAAACAAATTGGAGAAATTATGTAATTTATTTATCGTTTTTTCGAACGCAATATTTATTATAGCAATTAGACTTAGACAGGTCAATAGTAATATTAATTTTTTTCGACAAAAAATTAATATTCTCTTAAACTTGTAACATGTATAATTCTTTTAACTAAACCGACTACTATAAAGTGAAAGTTCAATCAGTTGAACCTATTGGACATTTACTGGTAGTCGTTCCCTCTCTTACCCATATTGGTTTCACTTTATTGCTTGAGGTGGAGGTATTACTACCAGTTATTTTTGGAATAGATGAACGAAAATCACATGATAATTTAAACCGCTTATTTTTGTATGCTATCATTTTTTGAATTCACACAGATTATCATTACGCCATAACCTTCTGAAATACTTTTTACTATTTTCATCGTAAGGATTTACAACCTTGAAAAGAAGTTATAGAATAGTCATAAGTTTTAGGGAGGCGAGAAAGAATGGCTATATATCCAATTGTTTTAGCACAGAAAACTTTTACACATCAAGATAACTTGAAATACCCTTTTGAAGAAAGAGGGTTACAGTTTGGTGATGGTATTTATGAAGTAATACGTATTTATGACGGCTCATACTATTTACTAAAAGAGCATGTAGATCGTCTATTCCGTTCTGCTGATGCAGTAAAAATTAATCTTGCTGCTACAAAAGAAGAAATAACTGATTTGTTATTACAATTACTTGAAAAAAATAAAATGACAGGGGACGGAAAAGTTTACTTACAAGTATCTCGTGGATCAGCACCACGCGACCACGTCTTTCCTCAAGGTATCCCTGCAAACATGTATGCATATGCTCAAGACCTCCCACGCAACCTGGAGAACCTACAAAAGGGCGTATCTGTCATTACTCAGCCTGATGTACGCTGGGAAAATTGCTATATTAAGAGTTTAAATTTATTGCCAAATGTTTTAGCCAAGCAAGAAGCGAAAGAGCATGGCTGCTATGAAGCTATTTTACACCGTGATGACTTGGTGACAGAATGTAGTTCATCTAATATTTATATGGTAAAAGATGGTGACATCTACACCCATCCTGCTACTAATCGAATTCTTCATGGGTGCGTAAGAATGCGCGTAGAGCAATTTGCTAATGACCTATCCATTTCGTTTAATGAAAATGGTTTTAAACAAGAAGATCTTTTCACGGCTGATGAAGTATTCTTATCTAGTAGTACCTCTGAAGTAATGCCTGTAACGATGATCGATAATAAACAAGTACAGGACGGTACACCTGGACCAATAACGAGAAAATTGCAGGAAGCATATGAAAACGATGCTAATATAACAGAAGGCAAGATCACTCACACGATTTAAATGAATTACTTCTCTTAAATTAATCTCATCATCCTTATTACAATAATTATGTATGAAATGGATGTATTGATTGTCAGAGATATTGTTAAAAAAAACTGAATCAAAGAGTATTATTCAAGACTGTCGGAAAAACGACAGTCTTTTTTATAAGTTAAGAAAGTATAAAATCAGTGCGATGACTGCGTTAAGCTTAGTAGTTATTTTGAAATGTTAGATGTATATTGGCAATGCTCCGACTAATTACTTCGCTATGAGAAGGTGCAACAATTCTTGTCATAAGTAATAGGTTGACTTTTTTTACAATGGGTAAAGTGAAAATCGCTATCCGTGAGATAAAAGCAGCTGTGTTACTTCATGCTAGCGTTGTAGAGCCTGATAATAGCGAAGGGCGGCCACTTCAACTCCTGTGGGAAATGTTTGACCTGAAGATCCACTTTTTTGAGCGGGTTTTGCTAAAAAGTTAGCTGAAGGACAAACCCCACGGAAAGGGAAGTGGGCAGCCGGAGTGGTGGTCAAGCAGTAGCTATTATTCCATAATAGCTACTAGAGGAAGCGTAAATCTGAGCATGTAGTGATAAGGACTGAGCGAATTTTGCTCCGTTTTTCTTATTGAAATAAACGTTCGTCAAGAGAAGAATGGATATTTCTCCTACGTTCAAGATATATCCCCCTACTTTTCTGAATATTGTGGTATACTATTTTTTTATTCTAAAAGTTGAAGGAGGAAGAAGCTTTGCAGAAAGTAATGATTATCGGCAATGGTGGTTCTGGAAAATCAACACTTGCTAAACAGTTAGGAGCAATGTTAGAAATTCCCGTCTACCATATGGACGCACTATTTTGGAAGCCTGGCTGGACACCGATCGATCGAGATACGTTAATTAGAGAGACAAAAAAGATAATGGGCCAAGATAAGTGGATCATTGATGGAAATTATAACGCGACAATGGAGATTCGAATGCAACAAGCAGATACCATCATTTTTTTACATTACCGAACTATCCACTGTCTTTACGGAATTGTAAAAAGACGGATTCAATACCGTAATAGAACACGTTCAGACATGGGAAAAGGATGTCCGGAGAAGCTTGATTGGGAATTTTTTAATTGGGTACGTACCTTTAATAAGAAAAAAGCCCCTACTATATACCATAAGCTCTCTAACTATCAGGATAAACACATCCTCATTTTTAAAAGACGAAAAGATCTAAATCATTTTGTACATACACTGCTTTAGCAAAGCAGCACTAATTGATTCTCTTTTCTAAATAGTTTAAACTATTAAAACAGAGCTATCTGCCATGTATACTTAAAGGAGGTAATATGATGAATAGCCACAAACGTGCGCTTACATCAAATGACATTACTAAACTTGAAATTTTCAGTGATCCACAATTTTCTCCAGATGGTAAGGCTTTCACCTTCGTTTCTACTACTATCAATGAGCAGAACGACTATCAATCTCAACTTTTGTATCAAAAGATGGATACAAGCGAAACAACACCCTGGACATTCGGTGCTGACAGTAACAGCCATCTTCGTTTTTCTCCAGATGGCAAAAAAGTAGTATTTCAATCAACAAGAAGTGGGCTACCACAGCTTTGGCTAATTAATACGGATGGCGGCGAAGCACAACAGCTAACTACTTTTAAGCATGGGGCTACAAGTCCAACCTGGTCAAAGGATGGAAAATCTATTCTATTTCACACTTCATTAGAAAATGATGACGATATACATAACCAAAAGGAATTATCAAGCGAAGAAAAACAAAAAATAAAAGAAACAAAAAGCAAACAACCACTTATTGTTAACCGTTTAAAATATAAATCAGATGCAAAAGGATTCCATGATACAACAAACACGCAAATTATTAGAATGAATGTCGATGATTGGTCTTTAGAGCAATTAACATATGCTGATACAGATCATTTCTTTCAAGATGTTTCTCCAGATGGAAGGCAGATTTTGTTTGCAGCTAATCTAAATGAAAATGCTGATCGCGAATTATCAAACGATCTCTATTTATTAGATACAGTTACGAAAGAAATAACTAATTTGACTGAAGGTAAGGGTTCCTATCATCAAGCTTCTTTTTCTCCAGATGGGGCTAAGATTGCGTATTTTGGTCACGAATTTGCGTATAAGAGCGCAACCTTAACGGAATTGTATGTTTTTGACCTCCATACGTCTAAGCAAACTTGTCTTACTACAGATTGGGATATGCAGCTTGGCGATGCGATGATTGGCGATACTCGTTTAGGTGATTCAACAACGGGACCAACCTGGCATAAGGATGGGAGGCACCTATTCTTCATTGCAACTAGTTACGGAGCAACTGCGTTGTATCAAATTAACCTAAAGGGCAAATATCAAACGCTTTATCATAAAGATAATCATGTTTTTGGATTTACGTATAATAGCGTTAATGACAAACTTATTCTTGGTATTAGTACACCAATTAATCCTGGTGATTTTTATTTATTAAACGAAGATGCAACGCTTACTCAGCTTACCAATGGAAATGAAGTTTTACTGAACGAAATAGCCTTTGGGGAACCTGAATCGTTAAAAATAAATACTCAAGATAACTGGGAAGTACAGGGATGGCTACTTCGGCCATACGGCTTTACAGAAGGAAAAAAATACCCAATGATCTTAGAAATCCATGGTGGTCCGCACGCCATGTATGGTCAAACCTTCTTTTTTGAACTTCAATTATTGGCTGCAAAAGGATATATTGTATTGTATACGAACCCACGAGGAAGCTACGGTTATGGGCAAAAATTTGTCGATGCATGCCGTATGGATTATGGTGGTGGCGATTATCAGGATGTGATGGAGGCTGTCAATTACGCTGTTCATACATATAGTTTTATCGATGAGAATCGCCTAGGTGTAACTGGAGGAAGTTATGGAGGATTTATGACAAATTGGATTGTAGGTCATACAAATCGATTTAAAGCTGCTGTAACACAACGTTCTATTTCCAATTGGCTTAGCTTCTATGGCGTAAGCGATATTGGTTTTTTCTTTACAGAATGGGAGCATGGTTTGAATTTGTTAGATGATCCGGCAAAGCTCTGGGAAATTTCACCATTAAAATATGCGGCTGACGTGGAAACGCCGTTATTAATCCTACATGGAGAAAAAGATTTCCGATGCCCGATAGAGCAAGGCGAGCAATGGTATATTACATTAAAGCATTTAGAAAAAGAAGTAGAGTTTATACGATTCCCTGAAGCAAGTCATGAATTAAGTCGTAGCGGCAAGCCGGAGATGCGTATAGAACGACTCAATCATATTTGTCGTTGGTTCGAACAATATATTTAAAGCATCGCTTCCATCTGGACACACCATAAAGTATGAAATGGGTATAAAAGTGTTTCATCAAAGAAAAAACGAACAACTAGAAATGATGTGCGAGCGGTGTCTCCGAGCTCACGCACTGGGAACTCACCGCTGCCTTCCTCCTACAGGATAAGAGAGGGGAAAGGCAGCAGTACACCGCACGCAAAAATACACGCTTCTTTTTTCGAGGAATCTACGTATATTCCGGAGTTGTACATTTATTCATCTTTAGAATGAACCATTTCAGTTATGTCCAACTCTACTCCCTTTAGATTATTTAGAATTGACTTTTTTTGAATCGCAGTTTAAATAATCCTGTAATGCATGCACAGCATTATTTTTTATTGTTTGCCCACCCATGACCAGTGCTTCAAATGTTTCCAAACTGGTAAAACAAGGTGTTTGAAAGCGAACTGCTAGCTCGCGGAGATAGAATCCCATTTTCCCCTTTTTTCTTCCTTGTTCCGGAATGTTTAAAATAATGTCCGGCTTCAGCTTTTCCACTGCGGTAAAAATACTCTCTCGATCCTTTGGAATAGCTATTACAGTCAATCCATGTGAAGCTAGATAATCGGCTGTGCCTTGCGTTGCCATAATGCTAGCACCTGTTTGTATACATGACTGAATCCGTGCTAAACTTCCTGCTTTCATTCGCTCAGCAATCGACACAAAAATAAGTGGTTTTTTAGTAGTATGTAACTTCATATGAATAGATAAGACCTTCGAAAAAACTTCCTCTTTTGTCTGAGATATGGTAATGATTTCACCAGTAGACTTCATTTCTGGACCTAATAGATGATCCACTCCCTTAAGCTTGCCAGCCGAAAAAATTGGTGCTTTCAACGTAACATAACTTGGTTCAGCACATAAATTCAATTGACTTGACAGCTCTTTTATGGAATGACCTAACTGAACCTTTACTGCTAACTCAACCATCGCTATATCCGTAACTTTGCTCATAATAGGTACTGTCCTAGAAGCTCGCGGATTAACTTCTAATACATAAACCACACCTTTATGAATCACAAACTGAATATTCATTATACCAATAATCGGCACTGAACTCGCTATTTGTCTAGCAATGAAAGTCATTTCTTCCTTTTCAGATTTACTTAAAGAAAATGGTGGAAACATAGCCATGCTATCTCCAGAATGAACACCTGCTTTTTCGACATGTTCAAATATTCCTGGGACTACTATATCGCTACCATCGCTAATGACATCCATCTCACATTCTTTACCCGGTAAATAAGAATCGATAAGCAATGGCCAGCAACGATCATTCGTGTCATATTGAATTCGATCCACAATATCATGCAATTCTGATTTATTGTTACAAATAAACATCGATTGTCCACCGATTACATAAGAAGGACGTATAAGAACAGGAAAGCCTAATTCATTTATTGATACTGTTAATTCATCTAAATTTTTAACAATATCACCTTTCATATGATCAATCGATAACGTGTCAAGCAAGTGATAAAACTGTTCTCTATCCTCCATCTGATCAATATGCTCAGGTAATGTACCCATAACTTTTATTCCTTCACGCTTGAGATCATTTGCTAGATTAATAGCTGTCTGCCCACCAAATTGCAGGATTACCCCCTCCACTCCCTCTTTACGAGCGACGTGAAGCACGTCTTCTAATGCTAAAGGCTCAAAATAAAGTCGATCAGCGATGGAATAATCTGTACTGACTGTTTCTGGATTATTATTAATCACTATTGCTTCATAGCCTAATTTTTTTACTGCTAAAGCTGCGTGTACGGAGCAATAATCAAATTCAACACCTTGGCCAATACGGATTGGTCCAGAACCTAGCACAAGTATTTTTTTCTTATCACGTTTAATTGCTACTTCGTCTTGTCCATGCCACGTAGAGTAATAGTATGGAGTTACAGCATCAAATTCACCTGCACATGTATCTACTAATTTATATACCGGTTTTAACTGGACTTCTTCGTATCTCGCTCTAATCTCCTTTGACGTTACACCTAATAAAAAAGCAATGCGCTCGTCACTTATATTAAATCGCTTCGCCTTTTGTAATGCTTCTCTGTCAATAGTGGCAATCGATTTTTTGGCTACCCATTGCTCGAATAAAACAATATGTTCTATTTTCCTTAAATACCACAGGTCTATTTGTGTCATTTCTTTTATTTGCCATACATTCCAACCACGCTTGAACGCTTCATTGATTGCAAACAATCGTAAATCATTAGGTGTTTCTAATAATTCTTGAAGCCTGCGAAAAGTAATTTGAGTCATCTTTGGCCAATGCATACTATTAACATTTAATTCTAATGATCGTACTGCTTTGTTTAATGCACCTTCGAATGTCCTGTCAATAGCCATTACTTCACCCGTAGCCTTCATTTGTGTACCGAGTGTACGATCAGCTTCAGTAAATTTATCATAAGAAAATCGTGGAAGTTTAACGACGCAATAATCAAGAGCTGGCTCAAAAGATGCATATGTATTCCCTGTAATTGGATTGATAATTTCATCCAATTGTTGCCCTATAGCACATTTGGTTGCAATCCTAGCAATTGGGTAGCCTGTGGCCTTGGAAGCTAATGCAGACGAACGACTTACCCGGGGATTTACTTCGATAATATAATAATCATTTGAATGAGGGTTTAAGGCAAATTGTATATTACAACCTCCAACTACCCCCAGAGCTCTAATGACTTTTAAGGAAGAAGAACGAAGTAATTGGTACTGTGTATCAGATAATGTCTGGGATGGTGCTACCACCATAGAATCACCTGTATGGACTCCAACAGGGTCTATATTTTCCATATTACAAACAATCACACATGTATCATTGACATCACGTATAACTTCGTATTCTATTTCCTTCCAGCCTTTAATACTTCTCTCTACTAGAACTTGCTGAATTGGACTTAGTTCTAACGCCTTCTGTAAACGATCCATTAATTCAGGTTCATTATAAGCAAATCCTCCTCCCTCACCTCCAAGTGTATAGGCTGGCCGTAATATAACGGGATAACCAATTTCTTTTACAAAATCAAGTCCTTCCTCTAATGTTTCAACTACCTTTGATTGCGAAACAGGCTCATGTAAATCAAGCATTAGCTGACGAAATTCTTCACGACTTTCCCCTTTACGAATTGATTGTACAGATGTACCAAGAATGTTCACTTGATGTTCCTCTAATATCCCTTGATCATGGAGCGCAATCGTTAGATTTAGCCCTGTTTGACCACCCAACGTACCAATTAATCCATCTGGTTTTTCCTTAGCAATAATAGTCGCTAAAGACTCCACTTGTAACGGCTCCATATAAACCTTATCTGCAATGTGTTTATCGGTCATTATTGTTGCCGGATTATTATTTGCAAGAATAACCTCTATACCTTCCTCTTTCAATGCTAAACATGCCTGTGTACCAGCGTAATCAAATTCAGCCGCCTGGCCAATAACAATGGGACCTGATCCAATAACCAGCACTTTCTTTAAGGATGAACAGTTGCGCATAGTTGCTTCCCCCTTGTCATTCTGGCTGTTTCAACAAAATCTGTGAATATATAATGTGCATCACTCGGTCCAGGATGCGCTTCGGGATGAAACTGTACCGTTATCACCGGAAGTGACACATGCTTCAGTCCCTCTACAGAACCATCATTAACATTTTGAAATAACAGCTGAAAATACTTGGGGTTTAAACTTTCCTTTATTACTACATACCCATGATTTTGCGAAGTTATTGTCACTTTTCCAGTAAATAAATCCTTAATAGGGTGATTAGCTCCTCGATGACCAAAGGACATTTTCTTAGTTTTTCCTCCATATGCTAAAGCAATAAGTTGATGCCCTAAACAAATTCCTAAGGTTGGGTAACGTCTCGTTAGTCTTTTTATTAAAGGAAAGTAACGTTCTAAATCTTCTGGGTCACCGGGACCGTTACTAATAATAACCCCATAAGGATTTAGCTTTTCGATATCTTCAAACGAACTGGAATGTGGAACTATTGTCACTTTACAATCTTGTTTTATCAATGCATCCACAATCGATTTTTTATAGCCAAAATCAACCAATACCACATGACAGCTGCTACCTGCTCCTAAAACAATAGATTTCTTAACACTGACTTGTTCTATCAACTTATGACTATTTGGAAGAGAAAACTTATGCCCATAACCAGGAACTATTTTTTCTAAAATCAGCTTACCACGTACGGTTTGCTGTTTTCTAATAATGGTAACTAAGGTTCGTGTATCCACATTTTTAAGTCCTGGAACAGCTGCTTGCTTTAAACTTTCTGATAATGTAATTTCTGATTGAAAATGACTTGGTGTTTCACATATATCACTTAAGATAACCCCAGCTACATGCAGATCATTACTTTCATGACTATCTGAACTAACACCATAATTTCCAATAATAGGATAGGATAAAGTTAATATTTGCCCAGCATAGGAAGGATCGGTAAGCATTTCCTGATAACCAGTCATACTTGTATTAAAAACTACTTCTCCAGAAACTTCGCATTCATAACCTATCCAATCACCCGGAAAAGTTTCACCCGTTTCTAAAACAAGAAAACCTTTTGTCATTATATTCTCACCTCTGCGTTTTTTTAGATTATTCATTATTATAGAAGTTTAACAATCAACCTTCAAGTATATTTATGAATTTTTATAAATATTTATTCATTAAATTGTATTTTAATCTGGAAATATTGTATAATCACTGAATATTTAAACCCGGTCATGATTGGGTGTGATAGTGAAGCCCCTGGAGGATAAGCAGGCAGAACATTGACAACAGTAATCATAATATTGCAGTTGTGTAGATAGAGCAGTCTTTGAAACAACGACTTGCATGAGATTATAGTGATTCTCCTACAGCAGAACAAAAGCGCAAGTGCCCGATTAGAAACGTAGCGACTGGAGCGAGTCAACGAAGATAAAGGAATCACAGTAGCTTGCAAGCCGATGATGACTTAGATTAAGGCGATTCCTGAAGCGCCTCGTTTCTGGGCGCTGGAGCTGAACGCGGCTCAACACGCCCACATTTTTCCACATGGGCTGATTTTATAAATTCCAACACTACAAAAAGAGGCTGGGTCAAACACATTTTCTTTACTCAACATACGAATAATCATATTATCAATAGGAGTATCATCGCCGCACAGTGAAAATATACGCGCTTTTCGCGGGCACGGCTCGGGAACAGCATGAGTCCGAAGGTCCACTTGGTGCTAAAGAATGATTCTGATCAAAAAACGAACGATAATTAATTTCAACAAATCATCGTTCGTTTATTTCTTCATTCTTTTGTCTCAGCCTCTTCCCTCTTAGTCTATTCAGATCATTTAACGCTTTTTGTTTTTACAGGTACCCATATTTCACTTTTAAAGGTAGGTGAATGAATATCGCTATTTTCATTCCAAAGTATTTCTGGACCTTCCACTTGCTCATAATTGGAAGATGGAAACCATTCAGAATAAATACGTCCCCAAGTACTCTGTAAGGTTTCTGGAAATGGTCCGATTGCTTCAAATACCGCCCATGTTGACGCAGGAACATGGAGCTTCACGAAAGTTGCCGGACAAACCTTCGTAGTTGCCACACCAATATAATGATCCAGTTCCCCTTTTTCCTCCATTCTGCCTTCAGAAAAACTCGTTGATGCTTGAATCATCCCTATTGGTTCTACATTAGACAGCTCCTTCAGTTGATCCATTCTCTCCTCAGATAACGATTTCCACATAGCAGCAATCTCTGGATTAACACCGTGAAAAATAATTGGTACTCTTTTCTTTAGTCCAACGATTGAAAAAGAAGCTTTTTCTTCGATACGATAATTCATTTCAATTCCTCCATGTATTGATAATCGAAAAGTCATCCGAGGATACGCTTTTAGGTAACGCCCATGATCTCTTGCCTCTGTAGGTGTTAAGCCATGTAAATTTTGAAATGCCTTGGTAAAAGAATCGGGGGAATGATATCCATACTTAAGTGCAATATCAATGACTTTAGCTTCTTTGTCTTTAAGCTCAAAGGCAGCTAGAGTTAAGCGCCTACGACGGATATACTCCGATAATGAAATACCTGCAAGGAAAGAAAACATCCGTTTAAAGTGATACTCTGAACAATAAGCCAACTTCGCAACTTGTTTATAATCGATCGTATTGATAAGATTGGCTTCTATATAGTCGACCGCATCGTTCATCCGTTTTAGCGAATCCATCTTATGACCTCCTTTATCAATAGAATAACAGGAACAAGAGACCGTCATCCGATTATTCGTGCACAAATAAATCGGGAAATTCTTTATTATTCTAATCATTCATAAACCGAACTGCAACGCTTCCTTCGTCGTAGCTAAATTTAGAGAGCCATATTAAGGTCTAACAGACATATCTTAGGAAGGAAGCTGAGACGAAACAAAATAGTTAACTCAAAAGCCTCGTATGAAAATAAATGTTCATACGAGGCGTAGTCAAAATACGGAGAACCCTTGAAAAAGAAGAACACTTTTTCTGCGTGCAATGTCCACTGCCAAAGCCTTCCTTATCCTGCAGGAAAAGCACAAGCTTACGACCCTGTCCCGCAAGAAAGCGGTCTTTATATGGAAGAAGCTAAACCCATGACCGCGTTTGCTGAAATAATGAAAAAGCTTCGTTCACGTTGTCCTTGATATAATAAATCCCCCCTTCATAGTAGTACGGGAATTTTTATTATTTCTCAGTCTACTATAAAGGGAGCATATCAAAATCCGTTCGGATTATGATGTCAATTTTCCCAGTCTCTCACTTCAAAGGATTATTTTAAATTTTTAATATTACTGGATATATTTATCTAGAAAGCTAGTTAGCTTATCTATATATCTTTCTTTATGCGTTACAAATGCTTCCCCATGTCCTGCATGATCAAAAGTAATCATATCTGCTTCGCTTTTCGTATTTTCATATAATTCCTTACTCATTTGGGTTGGAACAAATGTATCTCCATTTCCGTGAATATAGAGAATAGGAGTTTCCGACTTTTTTACTTGTTCTAAAGCAGAAGCTTCTTGCAAGCTATACCCTGCCTTTATTTTAGTAACGACACTAGTACTTGGGAGCATTGGAAAAGCTGGTAAGTGAAACATTCTTCCCATTTGATAATTAAACATATCATATACGCTTGTGTACGGACTATCTGCTACGATTGCCTTTACGTTATCCGGTAAATCTTCCCCACTTGCCATTAATACAGCAGCAGCTCCCATAGAAACACCGTGTAAAACAATTTCCGTATCCTCCCCTTGTTCTTCGATCACTTTATTTATCCAATCTAAATAATCTAATCGATCATGCCAGCCAAAACCAATGTAGTCACCATCACTATCGCCATGGCCTCTTAGATCAGCAGTGAACATATTATAGCCCAATTCCTCATAATAGTATTGACCAAACATTCCCATATCTGTAGCACGACCTAAATAACCATGAGCAAAGATAACTGTTTTAGTTGTCTCCTCTTCTGCTTTTAGGTAATAACCTTGTAATTGAAGACCATCATATGAAGTCATTTCCCAGTTTTCAAAATCCTGGTCACGAACCCAATCCCTCCAATCCCCCTGGAGCATTTCATCTAATGCCTCTGCCGAAACCTCCAAATCAGAATTGTCTTGAAGAAAGTCCTTCTCATTTCTAGCAATCGCTAAATTATAAAAATAAAAACTAGCTACCACATCTATTATTAGCAGGATCGCAAGCAGACCTAACCCGATACGTATCCATCGTTTTTTCTTCAAACTCACTCTCCCCCTTTTTTAGCCTCACCTTTTAATTATACAGGAGAACAAGCTAGTAGATAACCCTTTTTCACTGGTACTTGTTAACAGTAAGAGCTAAAGACAAAATTACCCTTTAAATCAACCCCGGTATGCGAAATCGTCAACGGGCCGTTTTTATCAAAAGCGTTTCCTTAAAAGCTATAAAAGGAACTGAGTTAACGTGATGAATAATTAAAAGGAAAGAACAAAAGCGCAAGCGTCTGATTAGAAACTAACGACTGGCGCGAGTCAACGGAGATAAATGAATCACGATGTGCTTGCGATCCGATAATGACTTAGATTAAGGCGATTCATGATGTCACCTCGTTTCTGGGCGCTGGAGCTGGACACAACTCAACACGCTCATATTAATCCATATGGGCAAATTTTATATTTTTTTAGAATATAAAAAAGCTGTCGAGACTTTTCCCGACAGCTCCTTATAACACGACTGAACCCTACGCTCTTATTATAAAGGTTGCATATTACCATGGCTTTTAGATTAGATATAAAAGGAAGGAACCAAAGGAACCTAATAAAGTAGCTTATCAATTATTGAACGCTGCTTTCACTTCTTTAATTTGTTCAATATGTCGCTTTTCATGATACCCAACAAACGGAATATATTGTTCAAGGCTCAAATCTCCAAATGCTGGATGTGGATATGATTTCTCCCTAAGTGTTTTCTTATCCGCTGTCTCATTTAACTGCCTTAATCCTTGATGACTTGCAGCTAACTTCTGCTTCATTTCCTCTAATGTTACAAAATCTTCACTAGGTACTGCGAAATCAGGCGAATCAACTTTTACGGAACGATTAACTGTAAAATGAATTGGCTTTTCTGAAACATGTACCGTATCACCAGTAATGAGTTGTTGTTGTATTATTTTTGTAATTGCAACCTCCATAAGATATAGATGCTCCATGATCTGTTTTACTGACCATCTATCTGCTGAGGCTTTTTTATTTATTTCTTCATCTGTTAATCCGTTAACTTCTGATAAAAGACTTTCTCGTGCTTGTTCATTAATTTGCAACTGAATCAACCTCCCTTTATCGCTATCTTAAAACAATACCCTTGAATTATTTTAATGAAACAATCCAGACTCCTTCGATTTTTCTTTCAGTTTATTTGTTTGACGATTTATAATTGGTTTTAAGAATGCACCCATGAATACAGCTGCTAGACCAAATATACATAGGAATAATATATCTCTCGTTGCTCGTTCCCAAACAATTCCGCCTACTGCTTCTCGCATCAGATCGATACCATACGTAAACGGCAAGAATGGATTAATTGCTTGGAAGAACTCTGGCAATAATACAACTGGATATGTTCCACCAGCACCAGCAATTTGTAGTACAAGTAGTACGATAACCATTGCTTTCCCAACATCACCAAAGACCGATACAAGTGTATAGATAATTAGCATAAAGATGGCACTAATGAGCAGTCCAAAAAGTATAAACCATATTGGATGTGCTACATCAACATGTAATAACAGCATATCTCCTGACGTAACAATTAGCGTCTGTAACAAACCAATTGTAATAAAGGTGAATAGCCGTCCAAAATACATTTCCCTTCCGGTGAGATTTTCTTGATGGTGAACATCTGCAGCTAATAGGGAAATTAATAATAGCCCCCCAACCCAAATGGCTAAAACTGTGTAAAAAGGCGTCATACCTGTACCGTAATTCGCAATTGGGAACAACTTATTCTCATTAAGCTGAACAGGCTCAGCAAAGAAGCCTCTCTCTGCCTCTGGATTATTCTGTAGTAGTTGGATAATCTCATTAATATCCGTTTCGCCTTGAATATCACGAATCCGATCTGCCAGTTCGTTCACTTTGCTATTTACATAAGGGTACTCATTTAATACCTCTTCTAATACTTTTTTCCCGTCACTTAAATTTCCTTCCGTACTAGACAAGATACGTTTAACCTCAGGTATGGTGTCCTTAATTTCTACCAAGATATTTCGTGCATCGGCTAAGGTGTTTTTAGCACGGTCAATCTCTGCCATAACAGTTGGCTCAATATTTTCTTTATAATCCTTTACAAAAGCATCAATATTCGTAGCGGTATTTGCCGATAGTTGCTGTAAGTCATTAATCGTCTGATCTACTTCTGTTTTCTTCTCGTTAATAAACGATTCTATTTCTTTATTCTTATCCTGTACAGCTACTAATCGGTCCCTGATAGCTGCTAATTGTTCTTGAGCCCTCTCAATCTGCTCGTTACTCGTTCCCTCTTCATTATTTTGTTTTTGTAATTCTTCCAGCGCTTGTTGTACGGTATCAATTGTTTTGATACTTTGATTAACCTGCTCATTTATTTGTTCCGTAAGCTGCGAACCATTACTAAAATCAATCCCTGCGTTTTGGATGTCTTGGATAAATTTATTTGTTTTATCTGCTATTTCTTGTACTCGATTTAAATCTTCTTCTATTTTCGGTGCCATTTCTTCTAATCGAGTTTCTGCCTTTTTAAGAAATGCTGTTGTATTATCGATGGTTTTCAATCCATCGTTTGTTACGCCTTCAGCCTTCGGCAACAGACCTTGAGCTTTATTTATGATAGCTTGAGCACTATTCGCATCTGTCATTGAATCATTTAATAAATCATGAATCTCTGGTAATTTTTCTTCCATATTAAAAATATACTGCTCAAATCGTTTAATGTCTGGTAAATCTTTTTCCAATTCAACGCCCAAATCATTAAATAAATCGAAGATTACACCATTAACTGTCGAAATAAATGTACTGCTAATTTGATCAACGATTACCGAGGCACCTTTTGATGTAATCTTAGGTGCAATAGCATTAATTTTTTCATTCACATAATATTCAATATCTGCCTTCTCTGGTTCATCCTCAACTACTGTTCCAAGCTTTTGAGAAAAATTCTTCGGTATAACGATAACAGCAAAGTAATTTCCATATTCCAGTTCATCCATGGCTGTTTCTCGATCGGTGAACTTCCAATCCATTGATTTATTTTCTTTAAGGTTTTCCACCAAATCATTACCCGCATGGATATCCTGATCTCGAACTGTTGCTCCTTCATCTTCATTTACAATACCTATTGGAATCTGGTCTGTTTGGCCATAGGGATCCCATGAAGCTTTAATATTCAACCATGCATATAGCGATGGTAATAAAATTAAGCCACCTATTAAGATGGCAGCGACCCAATTTGTACTAATATTTTTCATATCCTTCGAAAAAATCTTCCAGGTGTTTTTCATTTTCATCAACCTTCTATCTGTAAAATTAGTGAATGGACATTCACTTTACACGAAACGCGTGCCCAAAAGAATAGATAGCACAATCATAGTAACATCTATAGTTTTCATGAGGCGGGGACAAAGGTGTTTTAAATTAATAACGAACAACTAGCATGATGATTCGTGCAACGAAGCTGTTCTCTCTAGAAATCCACTTCGCTTTTTAGCGACTGATGAGCCTTTTCATGCTGATATAGTATGTGGTTTCACTAATACCCATTCCTCTCGTAGAAGTCCATTCCAATCCTCATTATGAAATAGCCTTTAGATACTTCTAAAAACGATCATGTATAATGCATGATTATAACAACCTAGAACCTGTAAATCCAGCTATTTAAATATATCATAATAATCATAATAATCTGAACTAATTTTTAAAACAGTTAGTTATATCGTATGAAATTTTCTCCATATCATACTCTTCTTTATTACAGTAAAAAGAAGATCGACTTTAAATGCCGACCCTCTTCCTTAAATATGTCTTCGCTCCATTAAATGGATACCTATACCTATCATAACAACGCCCATTAAAATTAAAATACTGATCGGATAGAGTAAATGCTGTATGGAGTAATTATAGACAACTGCCCCATTTAATATTTCCATTCCATATGTTAATGGATTAATCTTTGATAGTGCTATTAATGCATTTGACTCAACAATTTCGATTGGCCAATAAGCACCACCAATCATTGCCATACTAACAGCTATAATTGGTAGAATTGCATTAAACTGTTGAACATTTTTTACTAGTGCGGTAATCAATAGTGCTAATGCTATGACTGCAAAAACATATGGAATTATTAATAATAGTGTATCGTAGAATCTTCCATTAAAATTAACTCCAAATCCATATCGGAACAGTAAGAATATCACAAGCACCTGTAAATAACCCTCAAAGAAACTATATAGCATATTGGCAACATACATTTCCCACTTCTTAACCGGAGACAATATGATCCGATCCCATAATCCTTCGTTTTTCTCTGTTAATATTGGTAATACATTATAAGCAATTGTATAAATGACAAAGAATAAACTAAATCCAAACAATACTTGAAATGTCGGATTATACACAACAGCATCAGAACTCGTAAACCCCTTAGAATCAACAGTAAATACGGGATCATTCATAGACTCTTCCATGTCATAAAGCAATAAATCCTTTTGCTTATTACTAACCATATTGGCAGCATCCACTATATTTTGTTGCTGATAATAATGAATATATGCCTGACGAACCATATTTTCTACCATACGAACACGAACAGAGTCAACACCAACTATAACTTGATAATTTTCCTCTTTTAGAATTACACCTACTTCAGCTTTTCCGTTTTTAAGATGCTTCAACATTTCTTCCTTCTTCATTTCTTGAAGGTCAAAGGACGTAGATGCTTTTAATTCAGACATGATTGTAGTATCTCGCAAGTGTTCATCCACTATCGTTACTGGAACCCTAATTGCATTACTTCCTCCAGTTATCCCCATAATTAAGGCAAAACCAATAGACATGCCAGTGAAGATAAGGAAAGTCCATGGATTTCGAATAAATTGTCTAGCTTTCGCAAATAAAATACCAATCATACCGCTTCCCCCCTTTTAGGGAAAGTACTCGCTGCAATTAGAATCATTGCCATTCCAAATAAGCAAAGAAAAAGAATATTTGAACTTATCACTGAAATATTGTCTCCTCTTAAAATGCTTAGATATGCTGACATTCCAGCACCATTTGGTGTTAAATTGCCAAGTGTCTGAATGAAAGTTGAATTATCTCCAATTGGATAAAAGCTTCCTCCCATCAAAGCCATAAGAGAAACAACAATACCAGAAAAGAAATTAGTTACGGTCTCAGAATGCAAACGATAGCTTATTGCGGTTAACAGAACTGCAATCCCTCCTACAGCAATAGAAAATGCAAACGTGACTAGCAGTAATGCCATGATATTGGGCCAACTAACTCCAAAGGTAATCCAAGCAAAACTGAATATAATTCCAAGATGTAAACATCCAAAAATCATACCTGACAGCAATATGCCAGTAAAATATACCCAACGAGACATATTTCCAATAATTATTCGGTTAAATACAAATATTCTTTTCTCCATAAAGGCAAGCGAACCAATTGTAGCAGCAATATATAACACAGTCATAACAGCCATTCCTATTGTATAATACCCCTTAGAGGTCACCGGATTTTTTTGATTAATCGATTGTTGATTATTATTCAATAGAGCTGTTTCTACAGCAAGCACTTGTTGGTCGATTTCCTTTTCTTGTAAAAATGAGGCTAGTGTATATTGTCGCTGTAGATCTTCCAGTAAACTACGAATAACACCTGCTCCAATTTGTTGCTGTTCATTTTCGTATAGTTGTAATTTAGGTTTATTTCCTTCCCCAAAAATTGTATACGACAAAAAATCGTGTGTGAATTTCCGAGGAATTTCAATAACAGCAGTATAGGTATTATCATCTAAAACCGCTTGTTTCTCGCTAAAAGGTACTTCTCTAACATCAATCACTCCCTTTAATTCATCATTCGTTAGAATTGATTTTAATGTTTGAATCGGCGCGATATTAGTTACATCGCTTTGTTCTACCTTTGTTCCTTTCGGATTGTCGATACTTGCTAAAAAGTTTTCCACTTGCTCGTTCTCAGGCTGATGCTCAATTAATGCTAATTTTACCTTTAAACCAGAACTATCACCATTCATCATACTGCCTAGCGCATTCCCTAATATCAGAATCAATATAATCGGTAAGCCAATAAGGAGTAATAACTGAACAGGATTTCTTATTAATAACAATGCTTGTTTTTTTATAATTTGACCTATCATATCCATATCCTCCTAATCTCGTAATGCTCTTCCGGTGAGATGGAGGAATACGTCCTCTAGTGTAGGTGTTTTAATAGCTACCGAACTTAATTCCAAGGATGCGTCCTCTGCCATTTTAATTAGAGTTGAGAAAATATTAACCTCTTTAGCTACCATTATCGTTATTTCTTTCTCTTCTACTTGAATGTTATTTACCAAAGGGTGCTCTTTTATTTCCTTTATAAACGCTTCATTCAGTCGGTCAGCTTTAATAGATATTGTCTTCTCCGCGGATAAAATTCGCTTGATATCATCCTTTGTACCAGAAGCAATTAAGTTTCCTTTATCCATAATATAAATGCGATCACATAAAAACTCTACTTCCTCCATATAGTGACTTGTATAAAGTACGGTAATATTTCGTTCTGCATTCAACCGTTTAACTGTCTCCAAAATGTAATTACGAGATTGGGGATCGATTCCAACGGTTGGTTCATCCATAATAATTAATTCTGGGTCATGTAATAGTGATACACCAATATTTAATCTGCGTTTCATTCCTCCAGAATATTTCTTTACAATATCTTTCCTTCTATCTTTTAGACCAATAAGGTCTAATACTTCATCCATTCTTCTTTTTAATTCCGCTCCTTTTAATCGATAAATTCTTCCAAAGAATTGTAGGTTTTCTTCAGCAGTTAAATCGTTATATAGTGCAATTTCCTGTGGTACAATACCTGTTACCTTTCGAAGTTGAGCTGGCTTCTTTAGTATACTGTTATTATTAAATCGGACATCTCCTGCTGTTGGCTCAACCAATGATGACATCATGGATATAGCTGTCGATTTTCCTGCACCGTTTGGTCCAAGCAGTCCTATAATTTCCCCTTTTTCAATAAACATATTTAAATTTTTGACTGCATATTGCTGTTTAAATCTTTTGGTTAGATCTACTAATTCAAGCACCTGCATCTCCTCCCTTATCCTTAGTTTACGTGAATTGCCACAAATACCATACTATCTGAAGTCATGGATTATCTGGTAATTTATATGACGGAGGTCACCATGAAGTATTAGAAACATACTATCTAACACATTAAAAAACGTGCTATAGGATAAAGAATAGATATCCCTAAGCACGTTTTGATCTCCCTAAAACTTATTCTGTAATATCATGTTTAACTGCAAATATGGCCAGTTGGGTACGATCCCTCAACCCCGTTTTTTGTAAAATTTGCGTAAGGTAATTTTTAATTGTTCCAATAGATAGATGTAGCTCCAAAGCAATTTCTTTATTTGTTTTTCCTTCACCAATTAATCTGGTAATGCATAGTTCCCTTTCAGTTAAAGAAACATCTAATGATGCTTGCTCTTCACGGGAACGTTGGAGTAATTGTGGTACTACTTTTGCTGCTACCTCATCATGAAGTGTCATACCTCCATGCATACAGCTATATACAGAATCAATGAGCTTTGTTGATTCAGACGTTTTCAATAAAAATCCATTTGCGCCTTCCTTAAGAGCCTCCAATGCATAAGTCTCATCATTAAATGTTGTTAATATAAGAATTTTTACATTTGGCCAATTTTGTTTGATGACTCTAGTAGCATCGATCCCATTCATGACAGGCATACGTACATCCATCATAATACAATCGATGAAATGCTTATGTAATATCTCTATTGCCTCTTTTCCATTACTTGCTTCATGTGTCACGCGAATCTGTTCATCCTGCTCAAGGATGACTTTCAGCCCTTGTCGCACCATAACCTGATCTTCAACTAATAGAACACGCCACATTTAATTTTCCCCTTTACTAAACAGGTATCATTCCAGAAACAATGAATTTCTTTTCTGTGCGATATATTTCCATACTCCCCTTAACTTCATCCACCCGTTTTTTCATATTTGTTAATCCAAACCCTTCAGTGAACGGTTCAGAGTCAAATACAGCATTACTAATTTCAAATGAAACAGCTCCAGTAGCTGCTTTTCCTAAGGTAACGTCGACTTCCCGTGACTGGGCATGTCGCATTGCATTTGTTAATGCTTCTTGAATAACACGGTATAGAACAACACTTTTTTGATTGGTTAACGGTATGGATAAGACACCCTGTTTCACTGTGAATTGAACAAGCATATGACTTTCTGCTTCTAATTTGCGAATTAAATGGACAACTGTAGAAATACCCTCATGCTCTTCTGTTTGTAATGCCGATACTGCCTGTCTAGTTTCCTCCAGACTTTTCATTGCCATCTCTTTTAAATCCTGATAATCTGCATCCTGATGTGTTATGGATAACATTTCTAATTTCATAATCAAAGCTGTTAATCGATGACCAACAGAATCATGCATATCTCTTGCAATTTTTGTTCTTTCCTCCAAGCGTGCATTTCGTTGTGCAGAAAGGTTTAAACGTTTCGATTTACGATATTCTCCCAATAATTGATCATACAACTCTCTTTGCTCGTGTCGCATCACCACGTGATGATTTAAAGATAAAATAAGAATGATACATAAAACAGTACTAATGATGATTTCAATGAAAAAATCTCCTAACGAGTACGCATAAAGAATGGACATGCTTCCATTAAATAATAGATAATAATATAAATTTTTTGTAGAGAGACGATAGCTCGCATCAATTGCCAACATTTGTAAATAAAGAATCGGTAGCAAAGATTCCATCATCACCCATCCATGGGATAACCCAATTACTGATAATATAAGATAATGAGTAAGCAGGGCTCGATTTAATGAAAGTAAACAGAATAAAGCAAAACTTATAGCAAACGCAAGAAGACTTACAGCAATGTTGGTACTATCCTGAACTATAAAAAGTACCCAAAAACCGCTGATGAAAGAACCTCTTATCCAAAAGTACATCATTTTTCTACTCCAACCTTTTCCAAAGCTAAGCTCATATTTCAATAATTTTTTCCACCAACTTGCTTCTCTAGGGATTGTCTTTCTTTTCATGTCATACATTTTTTTACTTTTTAAGAATGCTTCTGCGATAAGAAGGATGACATTGTGTAAATGAATGAGTGAAACTTCAATCGATGTGGGTTTTGTTTACCCCTCACGGATTAATAGTATCTAAAGGGTACCTAAAGGCCTTTAAACCAATCGGACATTTACTGGCAGTCGATCATCCACCTTATCCATATTGGTTTTACTTTAATGCTTGAAGTGAGGGTCTTACTGCCAGTTATATGTGGGATAAATTAAAGATAACAAATATCTTTGCTTATTAGAACATATTTTTAATTTTCTTTTACACGAAAATTTTTAATCATTACACCACCAAACACGACAGCATGACCACTAATTAGTATACTTCCACCGATTTTTTGTTCGTTAAGTGGATTAAATGGTAGGAGTTCTGCGAAAAATTCCTTTGGCAATGTATCCCAATCCGGTATACAGTACTCTAAGGCAGCCGTAAGCATACCAATATCTGTATATACGGTATATAAACTTTCTTTGGACAAGAGATAAATCAAAAACAACGGAATAATTAGAATGATATTTGCTAAACAATACCTTTGTTTTGCTTTTGCCATGAGGGCATTTTTTGATAGAAGTGGCAACCATAATAAGATCGCTGCAAAAAATAATGCAAACAAATAAAAATAATTTAAATAATAGTCAACTTTTACATAATCAAAAATAGGGGGATGATGGTATAGATAAAACATCCCATAGAATAAGAACAAACTAATAAAAGGATTAGTCAACCAATACAATCCTTTTTGAACAGGTGCTATGGAAGGAATCTTTTCCAATATTCCTTTCTTAAACCCAACTATTAAGAGTGGAGGAACAACGAGTAAGAGCATAACTAATTGAATCATATGAAAGCTAAACGTAACTCTACCTAAAATATTTACAGGTGTCCCGAGAGCAATGAATAACCCGACTAACCCACTTATAAATAGTATTGTTTTTTTAATCGAATCTTCTTTTCCCTTAGGTAGCAAAAAAAGATAGATATTAATTAAAAACAATACGAGCAGTAAAATACCACCGTTCCATTTTGTCGTAAAATCAAATTGATTTAATATCACTTCCAAGCCATTCACCTTCTTTTTTATAGTCACTTACTAAAAGTATAAAACACTTACAGCATAAGGAACTATGACATATGTCACAAATTAATGAACAGTTCTACCAATCCTTATTTTGACGTAACAAGCTCCTGCACAGTATGCTATTTCAAAAATAAAAACATACTAAGATTAGTGGGTAAGGTCATCGACGAGTGATCTTACCCACTATTTCTTTTTTAAGTTATAGTGAGGAGTGAAAGAAAGCCCGATCAAAGCTCAGGGATTACGAATTCGAATAAAAAACAGGGCTTCTTCTTTCTACAATGATGATAGATATCAAAAACAACTAAACGGCCTTAGCTCTATCGAATTTAGAGCTAAAACCGCTTAAGTCAGTTTTTATTATTTCCACTGTCTACTTGATAGGGGGCACCACTTCAAAAATTAATTATTGTTCGTTTTTTGATTAGAATCATTCATTTAGCACCTGAAATATGCGAGACTCCGACGGGAACAGCACGAGTCCGAAGATCCACTTGGTAAGCTCGTTTTCGATACCTACATCTTAATCATACGTATTGCTAACTGCATAGCTCACTATTCTCATGTTATTTGAATAGGCTGTTTTATTTCACTCCAATCTGCTTCATTCAGTCATAATTTTACGTAGATGATACTTTCGTAATCCAAATTTCCCAATTCTCTCCTGTCCCTATCTGATAGGTTTTAGCAAATGAACCTTGGTTTAGTGCGATGCTTAATTTATCTAAGGAATTCACATACACCAATGGCTCTCCTAACCGACTTTTTGCAAATGACTGGCTAAATGTCATGCTATTTTTATAGACCTGTTGTGAATGATTCGTAATGGTAACATCGAGTACATCATCATATCTAATCCCCGCCTCAGCAAACAGTGTACGATTAATATTCGTCCACAGATTACCAAAACGGATGTCCAAGATGTCAATATGCCCTTTAACAATCTCCTCTTCTATTTTAGCTTCTGGCTTAGGCATACGAATAATCACATCAACATCTACTTTTGGGCCAACCTCCTCAAAATCTATGATTGCAGAAGCAAGCCTTGCTCCTGTGTAAACATAAACATCACGTCCGTGAAATGTATAAGAATGACCAGAACGTGGTAAACGATTTATTTTTTCATCAATAACACGTGCCTCAGCAATACCTAGATGTTCTTTAATATGGGTTAATGTACCATTATTTGGTGTCACAATGTATTTATTATCCATCGTCTTAACAACGACACTTAATCTATCTGTTCCAACACCAGGGTCTACAACAGATATAAATATGGTTGCTTCTGGCCAATATGTAATGGTTTGGTATAAGCGATAAGAAGCCTCCCAAATATTGTATGGTGGAATATCATGGGTTAGATCGAATATTCGTAACTCAGGATCAACGGAAATAGCAACCCCATACATTGCACTTACAGCTCCGTCACCAATACCAAAATCTGTTTGTAATACTAAATGCTTACACATCTGAATCCCTCCATATTTAATTAAAGCAGAAACGCAGCGACTGGAGCAATCAACGAAGATAAAAGAATCACGGTGAGCTTGCGAGTCGATACTGATTTAGCTTAGGGCGATTCATGAAATCACCTCGCTTTTGGGCGCTCGAGCTGCACACACACATCCACATGGGCTAATTTTATAAATTCCTAGACTATAAAAAAACACGCCTCTATCAATTACTTGATAAGGACGTTTCATTACGTGGTATCACCTTATTTTAGCTGTACGCTCACACATACAGCTTCATAAAGTATAATATAAACTCATACTCTAGCGTTGTAACGAGTACCATACCTCGTTGATACCTACTAATTTACAATATAAAATACTTCAGCACACACACAGCTTCTTGGCCATTGTTCAAAATGGAATTTACTATTGATTTAAAGATTTAACATTTAGTATACGAAGCTGTAAAAAATATTTCAAGAAAATTATTAGAATTATCACAGAAAATAAGGCAAATTACTCATTTTCTCCATTTAAATATACAAGCTTTCGTTTGATATGAAACCCTTTACTCCTACTTGTTACACAGGGCTTCACCCCTATTCATGCCCCAAAAATCAATAGGAAGTTTATACGTAATAGACAGAACTCTGTGAATTTTATACCATTTCCTAATAATTTCCACAATTTTTACACGGATTGTAGTATAATGGTGGGGACAGGACTTGCAGGGTGTAGAATGGAAGCTAAGCAAACTGCTTCTCTTTACTTGGCGACTGGTAATCCCCTAAGGGAAAGGGGCTGAAATTTGTGATTCCAATTGACAAGACGCTTGAGTTGATGTTTTCGTTCGCAACGCTTGTATTGTTGATTGTTAATAGCCGAGAAAACAAGTAATCACCCTGCCGACGGAGTTAACAAGGATTTGCTGTCCTTTGTAACGAAGTCGCCGCCCCTTGCGGATAACTGTCTGAGTCGCAAGTTGCCGCTTGCGACTCATTTGCGGTACCGTTCCCAGTTAAACAACCAATTTAATCCTATTACAAAACGATGAAAAATATTCATGATTCACACAAAGTACTTTTAAATATCTATTTACTTTTATTATACCCTATTTTTACATAGATAATCGACAAAAAACATGGATATTTGACTATCTACATCATAAATACGTTAATCATTAATATATGAAAGAATCACTCGCCATGCTTCTACTTTTCCTTCAAACGTTTTCGTATAGCGTCCTGGTATAGGGCTAGTGGATGGAAGTTTCAAAACAGTGACATGGGGTATGGTTTCTATTGAGAAATGCTTATGAAGTATGTCATAAGCCTTCCCACCGTTACAGGCTATTAGTTTAATGGAAGGGTGTTTAGCTATAAATCCAATAATGTCATTAGGAACCTCCTCCTTAATTGCTGCATCTAAGCTTCCTTTACGATAACATGTCGCAATTGTATCCCAAAGCGCAATACCATGCTGTTTACAAAAGATAATTTTATCCTCATATCTCTCCAAAAACGGTTCATTGAATAGTGTGAAAAGGATCTTCCAGAAGTGGTTACGAGGATTACCATAATATTGCTGCTTCTCTAACGATATACCTCCGGGCATCGATCCTAATATAAGTACATTCGGCCGCTTCGGTACGATTGGTTGAAATGATGTTAGCTGATTCTTTAGGTCCAATGACTACACTCCTTATTGTTTACTTTCTAGTATGCACATACAATACTTATCTAGATAAACGAAAAAACTAGTAGAAGACCTCATTATCATCCACTAGCTTTCTGATATATCATATATAGATATGGATGTACCATTACGAAAAAGTTTATGAAAACGGTTGATCGTTATCCAGCTACGCTTACATGAGAGCATTCTTCCTTACTACTTATCGACCTTGTCGCACATTAATTTATCAATTTTTTCTTCAATACGCGCTAATCGCTTTTGTTTTGTAACGTACATTTTAATACCTTTCACTAGAAGAAAAGCAATACTCAAAATTAGAACGAACATGAACAACTGTAGTAGCGCATCCCCCACATAAAATCCTCCGAGCATTAACATAGTCAATGAATTTCTCCTTCCTCATTTATTAAATGGAACTTCAAGTCCATTCACTGCTTGAACGATATAATTCAATTACTTCCTTTACTTTTTTCTTTTTCCGATCGTCCCACCATTCTAGTACTACATAAATATTGTTGATTTCTTCTAATGATATAGGTTTACCTTCATGATTAACAAGAGAATCACCTTTGGTTGAGCCAGTTCGCTCTTCTGAAATGTCAACCTTGCCATTTTTAACAGAGGCCTGAATAATATTATCTTTTTCATTAATAACCGCATGGACCTCTATATAAAATGTATCTGTTACATACTTCTCTTGCCCTTTCATATCTAAAGTTCCATTTCCTGCTCGAAATGTCTGATCTGTTAATTCAATCTCGTAGTTTTTTAATCTCCAATTCTCGCTTTCTCCCATTAAGGATAAATAAAAATTTGAATTTGATTTGCTTACATCACAGCCTATTAGAAATAATAATAATAGTATGACTGCTAAAGATAAAATTCGCATAGATGCACCTCTAATCTTATTTCAACTTCTTAACTTGACTTTTCTCTATTAAGAAAACCCTTATCCTGTATTTTTTTGACAATCGTTCGGTAGTATTTTACTAACTGTTTACCGAAGCTATCCTTCATATATAGAATGAACCAGAATAGTAAATATAAATGACCCATAATTAGTAGGATTGCTGTTATTTTTCCATTTGCCATTTGCGAGAAAATATAGGCTATTGGATTCACTTCCACAGGTCTTTCAACCGAATAAATAAAACTAATGAAAGGAATAGCGATAGTTAAAATAATGGTCGTATATGCAAAGGGTATCCATCTATCTCGAATATTACTAATAATTGCAGTTACTAAATTGAAAATAATAAAACTAAAATAAATAACCAAAAACCATGTCGGTAATGCTTCCAAATTACCTTCACTCCTTTATATAATAAATAACTTGTCTATTGACTACTACTAGATTCTTCCTTTATTCGATCTGATTGAACCTGTAACAAAAACAATTTTAAAGCATTCTTATTTAACCAATTTGTCCCCCACACATCACCATTAGCAAGCATTGTGCCTAACAGCCATATTCTGCGTATAGTGTAAATAGCGGAACACTCTGAAGATCATCTTTAGTCAATTCTCTTTGTGAGAGGTATCCTTGTAGGAAGCTATCCCAGCATTCTTGTTCTTGACGCTTATCGTTATGTAATAAATTCCACCAAGAAACTGCGACATCATAAGATCTGTAGCCAATTGCAGTAAAATCAAAGTCAAATACTTCTAATTCTCCATTATTCAAATGATGATTATGAAAAGCTCCATGACAAAGACCTATTTCCAAATTTTTCTCAGCCAATTCCTCTTTTATTTCATTTACAACTTTACATAATAATGCCGCCGATTCACCACCAAGAAAATGCCTTATTACGGGGAGAATTCGAGTTATCGGTTTATTTAGTAAATCCTCTTAATAATGTATCGTCTTTATTTAACATCGGTTTGGATAATTTAAATCGGCTACTATATAATGTTGCAAGACATCTAGTTCAAACTGAATGGCGGGCTTATCCCTCCACTGATGACGATAAACGCGATATACATATGTCCCTTCATCTCCCTTAACGATGTAGGAGGTCATTCAAACCGCTCGTTAACAAAACACAGTAATGTAAATCTTTAATCGGATAGTTTCTCAAGATTACTTCCTCTATTGATGCTTCATCGATTAGCGTATGTTTGATGTGAAGTTTTGCCATGTATGTACCCCCTATCTGTTGTAAAAGGGCGCTCATTCATAATTCCATTAGTTATCTATTTCTCCTTTTTCAACCTATACCCGAGCGTAACGTAATTGAAGCGATCTGTATACATCTAAGATTAACATTTTTTACTGCTTATTTTCATAATTGTACCAAAATTATTGTTGTTTTGTTATGATGATAGAAATCTGAATGCCAGGAAAAATGATGAATCTATCGCTTTTAATATCCTAGCCTCTTTACCGTTATTCTTAATCGATCTATGGAACTTCAAGTCGCCAGTTTGGTATAGAGTTATTCGCCTCTGTTTTTATTCCTTTGCTACTTATTATAGTTGGCTTTAAGCTTAATGTCATGCCCGTTATCCATTAACTTAAAGAGCAATTATAGTCTGGATGCTATGAAGTAGCGTCATTTCTGATCGTCAAAAACGCCATTATAGGACTAAGTTTTCTGATCAAAGAGACTGGTACAAAACACAACTTCTTTACTCAAAATACGAATAATCATATTATTAATAGGAGTATCATCGCCGCATCGTGAAACTATACGCGCTTTCCGCGGGCACAGCCAAGGGTTTTCAAAAACATTTAGAAAAACTGAGCAAAATTCGCTCAGTCCTTATCACTAAATGTTCAGATTTACGCTTCCTCTAGTAGCTATTATGGAATAATAGCTACTGCTTGACCTCCACTCCGGCTGCCCACTTCCCTTTCCGTGGGGTTTGTCCTTCAGCTAACTTTTTTAGCAAAACCCGCTCAAAAAAGTGGATCTTCAGGTCAAACATTTCCCACAGGAGTTGAAGTAGCCGGCCTTCGCTATTATCAGGCTCTACAACGCTAGCATGAAGTAACACAGCTGCTTTTATACTCACGGATAACGATTTTCACTTTACCCATTGTAAAAAAGTCAACCTATTACTTATGACAAGAATTGTTGCACCTTCTCATAGCGGAGACTAATTACGTAGACTCCTGCGGGATTAGCGCGAGCCGAAAATCCACTTTGCAACGTGTTCTTCTTTGCAAAGTTAGTTGAGGCCGTGCCCGCGGAAAGCGAAGCAATTAGTCGGAGCATTGCCAATATACATCAAACATTTCAAAATAACTACTTGGCTTAACGCAGTCATTGCACTGATTTTATACTTTCTTAACTTTTAAAAAAAATGAAGCTGCGCCAAAAGGGCAGCTTCATATCTAAAAAATCATACTTCTCATGAACAATGACTATCAAAGCCTTTCTTCTATCTAACCCCTCAGAAAGTCAATAAAGTGAAACGTGGGGTTATTACTGCCAGTTATTCATCACTAATATGAGACAGATTCACCTTTCGGATTCCCTTTCTGTGGTTAATTTCGCTCTATCCTCTGCAGGTGTTGTCCCTTTAATAAAGAATGCTAGAACCAGGCCAAACAAGGATAAACCGGTAGCTACATAAAAGGAAATGTTTACCCCATGAATTTGTTCTAATGCGGAAGCACTTTCTCCACTATTCAATGCGGTAGCTGTCATTATTGTAATTAACAATGCGGTGCCGATGGAAGCAGCTACTTGACGCATTGTATTTGTCATTGCAGAACCATGTGGGATTAAACGATGTGATAGTTGATTTAATCCCGCTGTAGTAGAAGGCATCATGATCATCGATATTCCAAACATTCGAATGGCAAAAACAATTGTTAAATAAGGTAACGAAGTATCTGGTGTCAGTCTCGTATATAAAAAGGATGTTATGGTTAGAAGTAATAATCCGATAATAACCAAATATCTTGCACCGAACCGATCAAAGATCCTCCCATTAATTGGTGACATAATTCCCATAAGAAGGGCACCAGGTAAGATCATCAGCCCTGATTCAAAAGCTGAGTACCCAGCCATGTTTTGCATATAGATAGGGAGAATCGTTTCAGCTGCAATTAAACCAATAAAACCAATCATGCCAATAATCATCGTGATTGTAAATAGCTTATTTTTAAACACGCGAAACTCTAATATTGGCTGTGCCAAGGTAAACTGCCGAGTAATAAAAATAACTAATGAAATTGTTCCTACCAGCAATGACAAAATAACTACACTATCTGACCAGCCAGTGTTTCCTGCACTACTGAATCCATAAAGAATACCTCCGAATCCTAACGTTGAAACTATAATAGATAGGATATCAACCTTAGGAAAGGTCCGTTTCGTTATATTTTTCATTACAAAATAAGCGACAATTACATCAATGACAGCTAATGGCAATACAATATAAAATAGAGATCGCCACGGAAATTGCTCCACTAGCCAGCCTGAGACAACCGGCCCTAATGCAGGAGCGAAACCAATAACTAATCCTACAGTACCCATTGCAGTTCCTCTCTTCTCGATAGGGAAGATAAGTAGAAAAATTGTCATCATTAATGGCATCATAATACCTGCTCCTGCTGCCTGAACAACTCTTCCTGTCATAAGTATGAAAAAATTTGGTGAGATTGCACATATGAATGTGCCGATTGCAAAGGTGCTCATTGCTGTAATAAATAAACGCCTCGTTGTAAATGTTTCGATTAGAAAAGCGGTAATGGGTATCATAATTCCATTAACTAACATAAAAATCGTTGTAACCCATTGTGCCGTATTTTCTGTTAATTCTAAGTCCTCCATTATATGAGGGATTGCCGTCGCTAACAGTGTTTGGTTTAAAATTGCTAAAAAAGCACCTGTGATAAGCACAATAACGATCGGCAATTTATTTATTTCTTCCATATTTTCTATGTTTTTCTGCTTCAATCCGTATTCCCCCTTTTCCTATTAAAATTGCAGGATTAGTTGAGCATCATCCTTGTTGACGGCCGAATTCCACATGAAAAAGTACCTTCCATTCTAACAGATTTCTCGTTTTTTACAATAAAGGAGAACTGGTGAGCTACCATTACTACGGTAAAACAAGTATCTTACACCAATTTTCACGCGAGATATGGACTACACTCTATAATAAAAAATGACCAATGAAACCCCTTGCCGGACTTTCATCGGTCATTTTCGTACACCTTTTTTAGTATGGCGTAGTTTTGAAGATGTTACGCTTCTTGTTCTTTTAAAATAACTGCTTTGCTTTCTTTTCGATGAGGGATCATGTTAAATAGAATATTTAACAAAATAGCTGTTACACTTCCAGCTACAATACCATTACTTGTTAGGATTTGAATACTATCTGGTAGTTTAGCAAATAATTCAGGAACAACTGTTACCCCTAATCCCATACCCACGGAGCAAGCAATAATCATTGCATTTTCCGATGACTCGGTAATTACTGAACCTAGCATTTTAATCCCTTGAGATATTACCATACCAAACATAGCAATCATTGCTCCACCTAATACTGCCGATGGAATGATTGTCGTTAATGCAGCAATTTTTGGGATGAAACCAAGAATAATTAACATGGTTCCAGTAATCATAATGACGTTTTTCTTCTTAACACCTGTTATTTGCATTAGCCCTACATTTTGTGAAAAAGCAGTATATGGGAAAGCATTAAATATACCCCCTAATAGAATAGCTAATCCTTCCGCTCGATATCCTTTTGCAAGATCTTTCCCTTTTAATTTACGTTCAGTCATATCCCCTAACGCAAAATAAACTCCTGTTGATTCTACCAATGAGACAATAGCGACAAGTATCATCGTAAGAATGGCTGACCATTCAAAAGTCGGAATACCAAAATAAAATGGATGAGGCATATGAAAATAGGATGCTTCTGCAACAGATTGTAAATCAACCTTCCCTAAAAAAGAAGCAACGATGGTTCCCGCGATTAATCCTAATAAAATAGCGATAGATTGAATGAATCCTTTTGTGAATCGATATAGAAGAATAATAAACAATAATGTACCAAAAGATAAGGAAATATTCACTAAGGAGCCAAAATCACTTGCTCCTTCTCCACCTCCCATATTATTTATAGCTACAGGAATAAGTGTTATCCCTATAATCGTCACAACAGAACCGGTAACCACTGGCGGGAAGAAACGTACTAAGCCACCAAAAACTCCGCTAATTAAAATCACGACTAATCCAGACACTAAGATAGCACCATAAATAGCAGAAACACCAAACTGCCCACCGATTGCAATCATAGGTCCTACGGCAGTAAACGTACAGCCTAGCACGACAGGAAGACCAATTCCAAAAAAGCGATTATTGAGTACCTGTAGTATTGTTGCAATACCACACATTAAAATATCAATTGCAACAAGATAGGTTAACTGCTCAGAAGTTAGTCCAAGTGCGTCGCCAACAATAAGCGGAACTAAAATAGCCCCTGCATACATAGCTAACAGGTGTTGAAAGCCTAGAGCTGCATTCTTCATATGCACGTTTCCTCCTTCTTAAATGTCACGTTGCCATCAGATAATTTAGCGATATTTGCGAGAGTCTCAACGTGATATCCTTGTTGGCGAATTTTTTTGCCGCCTTCTTGGAAACCTTTTTCTATAACTATTCCTATTCCAGCAATTCGAGCCTTTGCCTGCTTTAAAATATCAATCATACCAAATACCGCTTGTCCATTTGCCAAGAAATCATCCATGATTAAAACCGTATCTTCACTTGAAATAAAATCCTGAGAGATCGAAATCTCATTTGATTCTTTTTTCGTAAAGGAATATACTTCTGCCGAATACAAATGATCCGTTAACGTTAATGATTTTCTTTTTCGAGCAAATACAACTGGCACACCTAGTGTTAATCCAGTCATTACAGCTGGTGCAATCCCAGAGGATTCCAATGTTAAAATTTTGGTGATATCGAAACCTTTGAAGCGCTGAGCAAATTCTTTGCCAATTTCCTGCATAAGCACGGGGTCTATTTGATGATTTAAGAAAGAATCAACCTTTAATACAGTGTCTGATAAGACTTTCCCTTCTGATAAGATTTTTTGCTTTAAAACGTCCATGTATATCTTCCTTTCTAGCAAATGGTGTAAGATTCAAATAAAAGGTACTTTTTGTACAAATTATTGTTGGTTAGTCCGTAGCCAGAATACGCAAACGATGCCCATCATAAACTTCACACTGAACAAGATTATATGACACATAGGAAATATGTGTGTATATTCAAGGAATCTACGTGTATCATAGCTTAGCGCATATGTCTTATTCTTACTTCGTTAAACACAACAAACCTATAGAAACCAGCCAAAGAACAAAAGCGCAAACGCCCGAATAGAAACGTAGCAACTGGAGCGATTTAACAGAGATAAAGGAATCACGGTGTGCTTGCGAGCCGATGATGACTTAGATTAAGGCAATTCGTGAAGTCACCTAGTTTCTGGGCACTGGAGCTGGTCGGGACGCAGCTCCACACGCACCTATTTATCCATAGGGTCAAATTTTATAATTTCCTAGACTACAAAAAAGTCCGAGACCCATTTCCGTGTTGACCATGAACGGAACTGGTTCTCGAACTATAAAATGTCGAAAAAACGATAAGACAATGTTTAAAGAACAAAGTCTAATCATTCCAGTAGTTTTTCATAGTCGGTTTATTTACGGTAAACCGGTAGAAACTTGCAGGCCTTATTCCTGCTATTATATGAAAATAGGAATATTTGAATGTATTTAGTATAGCATGTGACTATGAATAAACAACCCCTAATCTAATATAACTAAGATTCCAATAATTTTGATAGGGTAATCATTTCCATTCTAGAAATTCAATTCTGTTACCAAATGGATCAGACAAATAAAAACGATTTGCCCCAGGTAATCGACTATCATGAATCACAGGTATGCCATTTGTTGAAAGGTGGTTGCTCAACGCCTCTAAATTCGTTAAAGAAATGGCGGGATGTGCTTTACGAGCTGGTGAAAATGCTTCGTCTATTCCAATATGCAGCTGCACATCACCTGCTTGGAACCAAACTCCTCCGTTTCCCTGAAGTGTATCTGGTTTTTCTAGAATACGAAACCCTAGAATGCCGTGATAAAATGCAATTGCTTCTTGTTCACAATTACGAGGTGCGGCCAATTGCACATGATCTATTTTTACGTATTGAAAAGTCATAGTATCCCTCCCAATTTCTAGCATACATCATGGGTGAATTAAAAGATAATACGGATGACAAATCGACTTGTATCGTATTTTTTTATCTAGGTAAGTCACTAGCATTTCATAATTGCTGTATAACATATATGATGGATGAGTAACCACTGAGCGAAGGAGTTTTAGCATGAATCATTTTATTAACGGATTTTTTAAACGGATTAAGTACAATGGTAGTACTCATATAAGCTTCAACGACATACCCACTCTTATGTTTCAATTTGCTAAACATATTCCATTTGAGAATTTAGATGTCATAAATAATGAGAGAAGCCAAGTCAGTAAACATACGTTGCAGCAGAAATTATTAGATAATCCCCGAGGCGGGCTATGCTATGAGTTAAATCCATTATTTTACTATGTTCTCCGAGAAGTGGGGTATAACGTAAAAATGATAGCTGCATCCGTTATCGTTCCAAAAAACGGACTACAAGGTACACATATCTCTACTATTTTAACGTATGATGAGAGAACCTACATTGTTGATGTAGGGTTTGGATCACATTTAGCGTTACAACCTATTCCGTTAACAGGGGAAACGATCTCCTCGAGAACTGGTAACTATCGGATCGTCGAACAGCATGATGATAAAGCCATCTACGCATTAGAAAAAATAACCAATGGAAAAATCGAAGCCAGCTATACCTTCACGCTTGATGCAGTTGATGAAGAATATCTTACGAAAGTGAAAGAAATCATAACGAAGGATGAACGATCACCGTTTAACCGTTCCATATTAGTAACGAAATTAACAGAAGAAGGACATATTACATTAACGAAAGATACAATTACAGAAATCAGACAGGGAATAAAGAACAAGCAAGAAATAAACCCAACTGTTTTTCAACAGCTTCTAGCGAATCGATTCGGCATACATGAAATGTGATGACATACCAAAAGACCAGTTTCATTCTACTGAAACTGGTCTAGTTTAATTATAAAATATAACAGGCCACATTTGCCGTATTTGTCATAAAAAGTTTTAAACCACCACTTCGCTAAGTGGGTGTTTGCAGAAACTGTCCTGCCTTCCGTTCTTTGACGGCACGGCATTTAAATTTCGATATAAAACTCCCTATTCCTACATTAGAGGTTAAAACTTAATTTAATACGTACAATGTAGCTTGTAATAACATTTTATATGTTATCTCGCTATTTTTCAATGGGAAATTATCCCTATTTTATATCAGATTTTTCAAAATAATTGCTCATACACTTCTGTCAATTCTTTTACTCTTCTGTCGTATTGAACCGATTTAGCATAAGCAATTTCATTTTCCAATACATCATTTAAATAAGTCATTTCCTCTTCACTTATTCTCTTAACAAAATCCAACTCATTTGCATAGTTGCCTCGTTCGAGCTTTCGAACGATTTGCCGACAAGTATCATTATTTATATAGTTAGATAACGATTCTCTTAAATAATCTAACGTATGATCGATCTTTCTCACCTCTTAGATTTTTGTATTCTTCTTTTTTGCTCGCTGTTCCAATTGAGATTTTGGACGTTGTTCTTGAGCATCCTCTGATAAACCTTGTGGATTTACACTACTTTGTACCTGCCGTTTACTATACTGATCTTTATCTTTAGCCAATTACAACACCTCCATTCATAGTGTTACATTTTTTTTCAAATTGTATGCTTCTATTCGTTACTATTTTCGCTCCATCCTTGATATTGTTCTCGTAAAGATCGCTTCAACACCTTTCCACTAGGATTCTTGGGTAGGTTCTCTGTAAATGCAATATATTTTGGAATTTTAAATGTAGATAGACGATCTTTACAATATGCTTCCACTATTTCCCTTGTTAAAACGCTATCTTTTTTTGGTACAATTATGGCGGACACAGCTTCAATCCAATACGGATCTGGTAAGCTTATAACAGCGACCTCTGATACACCATCCAATTGATATATCAATTCCTCTACTTCACGACTTGATACGTTTACGCCCCCAGTATTAATCATATCCTTCTTCCGGTCAATAATCGTTACATATCCTTCCTCATCCATGACACCTAGGTCACCGCTATGGAACCAGCCATTACGAAATGCTTCTTTTGTTTTATTAGGATCGTGCAAATATCCGACCATTGCATGCGGCGTCCGATGAACAATTTCGCCAATTTCTCCTCGAGCCACTTCTTGATCGTTCTCATCAACTATTTTCGTTTGTACATTTAATGACGGTAATCCTGCTGAACCAAGCTTACGTAGTTGGTCTTCTGGTTGCAAGACTGTTGCTAAGGGAGCTACCTCTGTCTGACCGTATAAATTCCAAAGTCTCGCATGAGGTAAGCGTTCGGATAATTCTCTTAGAATCTCTTTTGGCATAATAGCAGCTCCATAATAGCATTTCTGTAATGTGGATAAATCACGCTTATTAAAATCAGGATGTCTTAGTAGTGCTATCCAAACAGTTGGTGGGCAAAAAAGCTGCGTTGCCCCTGATTCCTCAACTGTTTTTAAAATTTTTTCAGGGCTAGCTTTATCAAGTACCACGCCGCTACAGCCTGCATAAATACTTGGACCTAAAAACACATGAAGCTGTGCACTATGATAGAGTGGCAGTGCATGAATAAAAACGTCATCTGCTTCCACTTTCCCATCAACGATACAGCTTACATATTCACTGACAATGCTTTTATGTGTAAGCATAACACCCTTTGGTCGTGATTCTGTTCCACTTGTATAAAGCACATGGCAGAGATCCTCATCATAAACTTCATTTTCAACTCTAGATATAGGCTGTCCTATCCTTATTTCATTAAATGCTTTCCATCCTTCTCTCATCACATGAACAGCACCCAATTGGTACTTAATTTGAATATGCAATTGCTCTGAAGCCTGATCGAGTAAATCTACATATTCATCTGAAGCAATCAAACCTATAGATCCTGCATGTTCTAGAATATACGAAACATCTTCTTTACCTAGCATATAATTAATTGGAATGAAAACAGCACCGACTCGCGCAAGAGCAAAGTTTACTACAATAAAGTCTAAGCTGTTTTTTGACATTAATGTAATCATGTCGCCTTTCTTCATACCATCAGCGATAAAAGCATGAGCTGTTTGATTAACTATATTATCTAATTCCTGATAAGTTACTTCCTTACCTTTGTAAGTGATCGCTATTTTAGCTGGGAATCGATCTGTGGTTCGCGCAAGTATATCCCCCAGCGTATTTCTTCTCGCCTGCTGTATAATTTTCCCTAGTCCATCATGCACATTTGTTTGTGTTCTCATTATCCCACTCCTCAAATGGTAAAATGATGAATGTTCCACTAGCTGAATATTCTTTTTTTTATTTTAATTCAGATAATTACTAAAAGCAAGCTAACATATATGCGAACTACCAGTCCAATTTACCCTTTTATACGGACTAGTAGTTCGTTATGAAAAACACTACTTCCAGTTATACGTGGGATAACAAAAGCGCCAGCGGCCGATTAGAAACGTAGCGATTGGAGTGAGTCAACGGAGATTAAGGAATCACGGTGAGCTTAAGAGCCGATGATGAGATTAGGGCGATTCATGAAGTAGCCTCGTTTCTGGGAGCTGGGGCTGGACACGGCTCATCACGTCCTTATTTATCCACATAGGCTAATTTTATAATTTCCTTTAATTTCCGAGACAATAAAAAAGAGGCTGGACAAAATACAACTTCTTTACTCAAAATACGAATAGTCATGTTATCAATAGGAGTAGCATAGCCGTACCGTGAAACTATAAGCGCTTTCCGCGGGCAAGGCCTCAGTTAACTTGGTAAAGAAAGTCACGTTACCAAGTGGATTTCCGGACGCGTGCTGTTCCCGCCGGAGTCTCGCTTATTTCAGGTGCTAAATGAATGATTCTAATCAAAAAACGAGCGATAATTAATTTCAACTAATCATCGTTCGTTTGTTTCTTCATTCTTTTGTCTCAGCCTCATAAGAACAAAGTCTTTATTTTATGAAGATCTGCTTACGTTGTCGAGATCTTTTCATTTTAGGTGCATGATAGCCACGTTCATAGATTTTTCCTGTTTGTAGGTGACATCGTTCTAAAAACTGCTCCATTGAGTTTGTCTTACTTACCTTTATCGCCTCTAAAAACACGCGTGCTGCAACCCTCGCATCTTCTAATGCATTATGGTGGTTAAACATTATTTTATGATATTCTGCTAATGTATTTAGTTTATAATTGTATAAACCGGGCCACATACTTTTAGAAATAGCTACCGTACAAAGATAATTTATTTCAGGGTAAGTAAGTTGAAAATGGTCTAGCGTATGCCTGATCACGCTCATATCAAAACTAGCATTATGTGCAATCACGACACTTTTTGATAAATATTGATGAATCGTTGACCATATTTCAGGAAATGTCGGAGCATCGATTACATCATCTTCCCTAATCCCATGTACTTGTATATTCATAGAACGAAAATTCATCATGGGATTAATAAGGCTATAATATTCGTCCGTAATATTTTCTCCATCCGAAACGACAATCCCAACCGCACAAGGACTAGATCGCTTTTCGTTCGCTGTCTCGAAATCAATAGATACGAAGTCCATTTCTGCATCACGCTTTCTAATTAAATTCTGACATTAGGAAATTTCTAATATATCCCATGTTGTAATAATACCTAGTAGGTGGCTCGATGGCTTGCCATTTCTCGTAATTAGCAATGCCTCCAGTCGCTCTCCTTTACTTGTATGCTCTTTAAAGATTTCAATTGCTTCGTAAATTGTCGTTCCCTGATGAATAAATCGAGTGTTATCTTGATTTTCAAATGGAAGGACTTCTTCCAGCGCACAACTTCCATTAAGCTTGTCCTGATTTTTCCTTCCGGCTAGCCAGTTAGTAATGCCCTTTTGAGTGAGCAGACCTTTAAATTCCTCTCCCTGATATACCGGGAATTTTGACAATTGTTTCTCATGAATAATGGTTAACAGCTTATTTAATGGGTCCGTTAATTGATAACAATAAACACTTCTAGAAAATAGAGGAATTACACGTTTTGGTTCACTTAGTTCTTTCTCTATTTCTTCAATTCGTTCAACAATTGTATCGTGTGGCTCGGCTATTGCATGCGTCATGTCGATTTTATTATGAACAATTGCATTTCTTAATTCAGCAAACTCTAATAAATCATCACTGTACGTCCGTACTAAAGCATTCGAATTTCTTAATATTTTTACAGCTTTTGAAAAGCCGACGTCTTTTTTATGTATTAATAAAGCTCGTAGCAACTTCTCAATTCGGTTAAATGCTGTCAAAAATCGTTCTGAGTTTTTATACATGACTATTACTCCTACCTCACTTTATCTCTCCTGTACAAATATGCTTAGCTAAATCATCTTGCATAGTCATTATTTTCCTCTTTTCATTATTCTAAACCATATTTGCTTATAGAGAAAGTTTAAGGATAGCCAAGCATCTCATTCAAAATAACGATCATAGTAAGTAAGATACTTCGGATCATGGAAAGGGATATGATTATAATATTCACACAGCATACTTGCTATAAAAACCCCATAGGAGCTACGGGTTCCAAAAAGACAATTCTTAAAAATGGCTGTATAAAAAATAGAAAAGGTGAGCGTAGCTTTCGTAAATTTTGACAACTACCGAAGTATGATACTTACCATTCCATGGCTATAGGCTCACTAGTACCCACCGGCATAGTCATGGGTTTTTAAACCATTATAATAGGAACTGCCCCTTTAACAAGCTGGGGTACAGTTCCCTGTAATGAAATTCTTGTAGATAGGATAAATTACATTTTTATTTGGTTATTAATTGTAGCTCGACAGGGATAAAAGCCTCCACTTCTTCTCCATTTATTATTTTTTCCACGGCCTCAATTGCATGCTCACCAATTAGTTCTGGCTGTTGGGCGATCGTTGCAGCCATTGTTCCTTCTTCTACAGCTGCTACCGCATCATCCGTCGCATCAAAGCCAACAACAATAACATCTTTTAATAAGTTCTGTGCTGCTAATGCCTCTACTGCCCCTAATGCCATTTCATCATTATGGGCAAATACAGCTTCAAAATCGCCTACACTTTGAATGATATTCTCCATAACAGCTAACCCTTTTGTCCGATCAAAATCAGCAGACTGACTAGCAGCTATTTCAACTTTATCTAATTGATCAATCCTATTATGAAAACCTTCTCCACGTTCACGAGTTGCTGAAGCACCTGCGATTCCTTCCAATTCAACAACATTTCCCGCTTCTCCTAATTGCTCTGCAATAAACTCTCCTGCCATTTCTCCCCCTTTCACATTATCAGAAGCAATATGTGTTTTAACCTCTCCACCTTCAGCGCTTCGATCAACCGTAATAACTGGAACTTCTTTATCGTTTGCTAATTCAATAGCTGAAACTATAGCACTCGAATCAACTGGATTCACTAACAATACATCAATATCCTGCTGTAATAAATCCTCAATATCACTCAGTTGAGTGGATGGATCATTTTGAGCATCAACCGTGACCAATTTATAACCTGCTTCCTTTGCCCCTGCTTTCGCACCGTCACGTAAAGTTACAAAAAATGGATTGTTTAATGTAGAGACAGAGAACCCAACTTTTACACCTTCCTCACCCTGTTTATCCGTATTCTCCTCTGTTTCATTCGCTGAACCAGGTGCTTCTGTTGAACAAGCTGCTAATAAAAGTAGTATTAGTGTAATAACTCCTATTCTTTTAAAATAAGTAATCATAGTTTTTTCCCCTACCTTTTCTTAGAATTTTTTATAAATGGTTGTATTTAATACTATTTTCCAATTTAGGGTGACTTCCTATCTAGTAAGACTGCTAATAAAATAACAACGCCTTTTACAATCTGCTGATAAAATGAAGAAACATGTAATAGGTTTAAACCATTATCGATGACTCCAATTATTAAAGCACCTATTAACGTTCCAGTGATTCTCCCCCTCCCTCCAGCTAAGCTGGTACCTCCAATGACAACTGCTGCAATCGCATCTAACTCATACATGCTTCCAGCAGTTGGCTGTGCGGAATTTAAACGACTTGTAATTATAATTCCAGCTAAGACAGATAGCATACCCGTCAACGAATAAACCCAGATTTTCACTCGATCTGCTTTTATTCCAGATAAGGTAGAAGCTTCTTCATTTCCCCCAACTGCATAAACTTGTCTACCAAACACGGTCTGTTGAAGGATAAAATAAAGAAGAAAGAACATAATGACCATAACGATCGCTGGAAAGGGAATTCCAAACACATAACCTTTTCCAATCATTTCAAATAGAAAGCTATCTGATAATCCAGTAATCGGCTTACCATCTGTAAATACAAGCGTAGCTCCTCTGTATATTGTCATTGTTGCAAGTGTGGCAATAAATGGCGCAACCTTTCCTTTTGTAATAATAATGCCATTTACCGCACCTAAAATGAGCCCAATAACTAAGCCCATGCATACTGCCAATAACGGATCCATACCACTTGTCAGTAGCCCTGCCGTTAAAGCACTTCCCAAAGCTAAAATAGAACCTACAGACAAATCAATACCTGCTGTTAGGATGACAAAGGTCATGCCAAATGCAATAAGTGCATTTACGGATACTTGTCTAAGAAGGTTTAAAATATTATCTAGCGTAAAAAAATTATCACTCAGTATACCTAAGATAAATGTGATTACAACCAATCCTAATAGAGGGCCGATTTTTGCTAAGCTAAATCTAGTAAGTTGAGTCATGCCTTACACCTCCAGTCGCAGCTGCCATAATTCTCTCTTGATTCGCTTCCTGCCTATCTAAAAACGTCGCTATTTTCCCTTCATGCATTACCATAATTCGATCACTCATACCTAATATTTCGGGAAGCTCAGATGAAATCATTATGATAGCAACACCACTTTTAGTAAGCTCATTGATAATTTTATAAATCTCCTTCTTTGCCCCAATATCCACCCCCCTAGTAGGTTCATCTAATATTAAAATCTTTGGGTTAATTCCTAACCATTTTGCTAGAACAACTTTTTGCTGATTTCCACCACTTAACGACTTCGCCTCCTGCTCACTACTTATAGCTCGAATTTGTAATTTATTTATTAATGCTTCAATTAATAATGTTTCCTTTGAATTTACGATAACACCATATGTTGATATCGCTTTCAAATTTGCTGATGCAATATTTTCTCTAATCGGTGCATGCATGATTAGTCCTTTAGATTTTCTGTCTTCGGTTATAAAACCAATTCCTGCTTCGATTGCATCTCTTGGATGTTTAATTGTTACTAATTTTCCATTTATTCTAATTGCACCATGGTCCTTGTTACTAAAACCAAAAATAGCTTCCATTACTTCTGAACGGCCTGCCCCCATCAAACCTGCTATTCCAAGAATTTCCCCCTTTCTTACAGAAAAAGAAATATTTTCAAACAGGTCTTCTTTTGATATATTTTCTACTTCAAAGATCACTTTACCAGGAACGTTTACTCTTTCAGGAAAACGATCTCCCAATTCCCTTCCCACCATCATTCTTACTATGTCAGTAAAAGATGTATCCGCGATTAATTTTGTTCCAATGGTTTGACCATCTCTTAGTACCGTAATGCGATCACATATATCGAAAATTTCTTCCATTCGATGAGAAATATAAATTATACTAACACCTTGATTTTTGAGTTTCTGGATTACATGAAATAACCGTTCTATCTCACGTTCCGTTAAGGCTGCGGTTGGTTCATCCATAATGATCATCTCTGCATTCGCCGCCAAAGCCCGAGCAATCTCCACCAGTTGCTGCTTGCCTATCGATAAATTGCCCGCTATATCATTTGGGTGAATGTTCGTTACCCCTAACTCATATAAACGTCGCTTCGTACGTTGGTGCATTTCTTTTTTATTAAGTATACCTGTCTTACCATATGTAATATCTTTTCCTAAAAACAAATTTTGTGAAACAGTTAAATGCGGAATAATATTTAATTCCTGATGAATTACAATAATTCCGTTCTGTTCAGCTTGTTTCGGATTCTTAAAAACAACTTCTTTATTCTTCCATTTTATTACACCTTGATCTCGTCTATAAATACCAGTTAATATTTTTACTAGCGTAGACTTGCCTGCCCCATTCTCTCCCATAAGTGCATGAATTTCACCAGGTAACACTTGAAAATCAACTGCTTTTAAAACAGGATTGCCTGCGAAATACTTATCAATATTAGCCATTTCTATGATTGGTGATGCCTTCATTCTCATCCCCCCATGGTATAAAAAGATACCTACTTATGTGGTGCTACAATCGTATGCGTACTTGTAGAAAATACAACTACCAGCCTATGTCTAGTAATCTACTGTTAGAAACGAAGACTATCTCATTTGAGGGTAAGCCTCTATGTACAGCTGTACCAGCAATTGATATTAAATAACTCTGCTCCTAGTTAAATGGTTAATCCTTACAATTTTCATCTCACATCTATGTGTAAGATGACACCGACTTCAAGACTTTAACAGGAGTCATCAAGGATTAGTGGAGGATTAATTATCCGAAAATTCCCGATAAGATACACTAAAATCGCCTCTGTGTACTTTCAAAGATACAATTGTACGAATGAAATTCGTACCGTCGATAGACCATAAAACCTCCACTAAAGATTCGTTAAATTTATTGAACGCTACCTCTTTCTTGCAAAAACTGTTCAACCATTTGCTTCGTCGGCATCCCACCTTGTGCACCAATTTTACTAACAGATAATGCTGCAGCTGCAGTTGAAAATCTAATTGCTTCAGGAAGAGAATGTCCTTGGCCGAGTTGGGTAGCAAGTGCACCATTAAATGTGTCACCTGCACCTGTTGTGTCTTTGACACCAACTTGATAACTTGGAATATGGTACTCCTTCCCATTTAGAAAATAATGGACACCTTTCTCTCCTTGTGTCATGATTATTTTTTCTTGAATCTTCATAAATAATGGATTACTATTCAATGCTTCTGCTTCTATTTCATTTGGGGTCAAATAGGTTGCTAATTCTAGCAGCTCATCAGGTAAATCTTGATACGGAGCAGGATTTAAAATAACTGGAACCTGAAATTCTTTCGCTACTTGCACGGTATAGTTAACTGTTTCCATTGGAATTTCCAATTGTACAAGAACAACATCACTCTCCTTTATCAAATGACGATGTTGATCTATAATATTCGGTGATAGACTATAATTCGCACCAGGTACAACAATAATTCGATTATCATTTTCCGATAAAATAATATTAGCGATCCCAGTTGACGCTTCGTTATCAATTGATATGCCCGAATCATTGATACCCTCTTTCCGTAAATGCTTAGAAAGTTTATCTCCAAAGGCATCCGCACCTACCATTCCAATCATGTTAACATTAGCACCAAGTCTTGCTGCCGCAACGGCTTGATTCGCACCTTTACCACCTGGAAATGTTGAAAAATGCTTTCCAAGCACCGTTTCTCCTTGCATAGGCATCGTCTGTGTAGTTATCGTTAAATCCATATTAATACTACCTATAATGGTTACAATTGGTTTATTAGTCATTTGCAGTTTACCTCCGTTTTCTAGTTGAATCACGCTCTATTAACTTTGTCTTTAGGTTGACTTGCTCAATGCTACGATTTGAGTCATGAATATGCTCCAATAAAAGCTTTGCAGCCTGTGCCCCAATATCATAAATCGGCTGCTCCATCGTTGTTAACGAAGGGGTAGTTGTCTCCCCCATAGCTATTCCATCGAATCCAACTACCGCCAATTCCTCTGGTATTTTCACACCTAATGCTTCTGCTGCTTTTATTACTCCTACTCCCATCTTATCATTTGCTGCAAATATACCATCAATTTCTGGATGATTAGTAAGTAATTCTTTCGTTACTGCAATTGTTTTTTCATAGTTATATTCACCAGAAACAACATAGCTTGATAGAAACCATTTCTCTTTTTTAACTATATCTAAATAGCCACCAAGTCGTTCCAATGTATTCATCGCATAGTCCGGTCCGCATATATGCGCAATTCGTTTACAGCCAATTGCTTTCAGATAATTCGTTGCCTCCCTAGCACTTTCGCGATTATTAACCGTAACAGAAGATAACTGCTTACTAACAATCCGATCAAGTGCAACAACAGGGGCATTCATATTATGAAGATAATCTTCCTTTAAATTACTTGAAACAATAATAAAACCATCAACTGACTTCTGTTGTAATGCATTTAGATACGTTATCTCTTTTTCAAGATCATCATCAGTATTACATAGTACAAATGTATAATTATGTTTATTTGTTATATCTTCTACTGCACGAGCTAGCTCTGGAAAAAACGGATTCATAATGTCTGGTACAAATAACGCAATCATTTTGGACTTCCCTTTGAACAAACTTCTAGCAATATCATTAGGTCGATAGTCCAATTGCCTAATTGCTCTTGTCACACGTTCTTTTGTATCCTTATTTACATATCCATTATTATTTAGCACCCTTGAAACTGTTGCCGTGGAGACGTTTGCAAGCTTTGCTACATCTTTTATCGTTGCCATTATTTAAACCCTTTCATGTAAGTAATTTCTTTGTTTATTCTTAATATGTAACCCGTTACAGAGATCATCATAGTTCGTTTTACAAATGCTGTCAATGTTTTTTTCAAAATATTTCCTAAAGCGAGAAATTAATTGGCAATTTTCATTAAAGCAAAAAGCCGAACTAAGAAATTTGAATCCATTCGGCTTTTTGTTCGTTCTATTCTATTTGTTGTTTTGATAATTCTTTATCGTTGGTAAATATATAGAATCTCGTTTCTGTTTCATCCCATCTAACCAACGTAAGTATTAGTAAGCCTTTTTTCTTTATTTGCCGTTTTACTTTTAACTAGCTGGTAAATAAACCAAATGAATACAACAGCCCAAATCACTGTTCCAATAACCATTGAAAGTCTGTATTCTAAATGAAATCCCTCAGGTGCATAAAATATATACGTACTTACTACTCCAGTCATAAATAATGCTGGTATGCTACATATCCAGTGAAACTTCTGATGCTTAAGTAAATACATGGCACCAGTCCAAAGCATAAATGTAGCTACAACTTGATTTGACCAACCCACATATCGCCATAAAAAACTGTAATCTATTAAGGATAATAAAAATGCAGGTATAGCTACAGGAATAACCAATAATATAAGCGATCTCTTTCCTAACACTTGCTTATTCGATAACTGCCTTAGTAAATCAGCTAACATCATTCTTGATGACCGTAATGCTGTATCTCCTGTAGTAATTGGCAGTATCATTACACCCAACACTGCTAATATACCGCCAAATGTTCCCAATGTAGCAATACTAATTTCATTGACAACACCTGCCGGGCCACCTGACCCAAGAGCAGTTTGCAGTCCATTTGTTCCGTTATAAAACGCCATCCCTGCTGCCGCCCAAACAAGAGCAATGATCCCCTCTCCTATCATAGCTCCATAAAAAACTTTTCTTCCTTCGCTTTCTTTTTTAAGGGTTCTAGCTAAAATCGGACTTTGTGTACTATGAAATCCTGATATTGCACCACAAGAAATTGTCACCATTAATAACGGCCAGATAGGTAGCTCATTAGGATGAAGATTAGTCAACGTTAAATTAGGAACGGTATAGTCAAAAAAGAATATCCCAACACCTATAGAAATAGCCATAAAAATAAGGATGGCACCAAATAACGGATATATCTTACCAATAATTTTATTGATTGGTAGAACGGTAGCTAATAGAAAATACGCAAACACAATTAATATAGATGTCAAGAAATTAAGTGGACTTATTTGTGACAATAATTGTGCGGGCGCAGCAGTAAATGCTGCTGCCACTAATATCATTAATAATATAGATAAAAGCGTAATAAATGCTCTAGCATATTTTCCTAAATATTTCCCAACAAGTGATGGAAATTGCGCTCCTCCTTGACGTAGCGATAGCATACCTGACATATAGTCATGAACAGCACCAGCAAATATACAACCTATTACAATCCAAATAAATGCAACTGGACCATATAACGCTCCCATTACTGCACCAAAAATCGGTCCGGTTCCAGCGATATTCAACAACTGTATTAAAATTGCTTTCCACCAGCTCATTGGCATGTAATCAAAACCATCCTGATTCGCATATGCAGGAGTAGGCCGCTGATCGTTAATGCCAAAAATTTGTTCAACCACCCTTCCGTATACGAAATAACCAATAAGTAATAACAAGATGGATGCTACAAAAGTAACCACCGCTGTCCCCTCCTTGTCCAAAAATCTATTCGATAGATTTCCTTTATCCTTTTTTAGAATTTTAAAGAATATTCTATATTGGAAAATTAAATAAAGCAACCTTTTTTATCTTTCATCTTTAGAAGCTATTGGTTTGAACATGCCAAAAGAATCATTTTACAAATTTAATATTTTAAATACAGGAAATTGATTGACAATATATAAAGTTCTGCTATGCTGAAAAATATTATTTCAGAACAAATGAAATAGACGGAATTTGTCTAGAAAGGAGTAAATTATGCAAATGGAACAGCAAATACTTAGAATACCTGGGCCCACCCCTATTCCCCCAAGTGTTCAACGAGCTATGTCTCAGCCAATGATTGGACATAGAGGGCAAGAAATGCAGGCGTTGCTTGAAGCTTTAAAGGGTAAGTTGAAGCCAGTCTTTGGTACAAAAGAAGAGGTATTGCTATTCACATCAAGTGGCACAGCCGCTCTAGAAACTGCTGTCGTAAACGCTGTGGAACCAGGTGAAGAAGTAATTGTAATTGTATCTGGTGCATTTGGTGATAGGTTTACGAAAATATGTGAGGAATATCACATTTTAGTTCATCGTTATGACGTCACATGGGGAGAAGCTGCTAGCCCAGATCAATTACAACATTTATTACAAAAACATCAAGATGTAAAAGCTGTATTCGCTACATTTTGTGAAACATCTACTGGTGTGCTAAACCCCATAAAGGACTTAGCAAGCGTAGTCCATCAGTACTCAAACGCGCTATTTATTGTGGATGGTGTTTCTTGTATCGGTGCTACCGAAACGCAAATGGATGAATGGGGATTGGACATTGTTGTGACTGGGTCACAGAAGGCAATGATGCTTCCGGCTGGTCTAGCTTTTGTTGCTGCCAGTAAACGTGCTTGGGAGGCAATTGAACATAACCAGCAACCTCGTTTTTATCTAGACATGCGAAAATACCGTAATAAGTTAGAAGAAAATTCAAGTCCTTTTACACCTGCTGTTTCATTATTATTAGGGCTTAAACAGGCTATTGCATTAATGGAAGATGAAGGACTATCCACTATTTATAAACGCCATCAGCTCATGGGAGAAATGACTCGAAATGCTTTTCATGCATTGAATATTCCTTTACTGACAAAGGATACTGATGGGTCACCTACAGTTACTGCTGTTCGACCTGCCGATTTTTCAGCTGAAGCACTAAGAAAGGTACTTCGTTCAGAATTTGGATTAACCATCGCTGGGGGACAACAGCATTTAAAAGGAGCCATTTTCCGTATCGGTCATATGGGGTATTGCAATCCCGCTGATGTCCTACAAATTATTAGTTTAATGGAGATTGGTTTGCGAAAGATTAACAAAAATATTGAGCTAGGAAAAGGTGTTCGTGCTGCGCAAAATGTATATTTAAACAACAAATAGAATAAAGTTATTTCTTTCAGTAAAGTTTCGGTTTGTTCACCATTCGTCATTGCAAAGTCATTCCCCGTTGACATACTATATTCAATTAATTCACGAGTGAGATCTCTGTAAAATCCACTGAAGTCAGTTAATTTTAGTTACTAGTGAATTAATTAGGATAAAAATCTAACTTTGTCCGATACCCTTAGGAGGTAATAAAATGTTTAAAGTTTTAATTTCAGATCCATTAAGTAAAGAAGGTATATATCCTTTAAATCAAGCAAATCATATCAGCATTGAGATGGCAATTGACTGGTCACAAGAGCAATTAGAAGATCGGATAGCGGAATACGATGCCCTATTAGTCAGAAGCCAGACACAGGTTACGCGAAACTTAATCATGAAAGCGCACAAACTCAAGATTATCGGACGTGCTGGAGTGGGTGTAGATAACATCGATCTGGATGCGGCTACTGAATATGGAATTATTGTTGTCAATGCACCAAATGGTAATACGAATTCAGCAGCCGAACATACGATGGCCATGATAATGGCCCTTTCAAGAAAGATTCCCCAAGCATATTTATCACTTAAAAACAAACATTGGGATCGAAAAAAGTATGTTGGTACGGAATTAAAGAATAAAACACTGGGAATCATAGGACTTGGTCGTATAGGTGCTGAGGTAGCTTACAGAGCGAAAGGTCAACGCATGACTATTATTGCATATGATCCATTTTTAACAGAGGACAAGGCAGAAAAAATGGATATACGATATGGCACAGTTGAAGATGTATTAAAAGATGCTGATTTTATAACAATACACACACCGCTTTTAAAAGAAACGCGTCACTTATTGAACGCAGAAGCTTTTAAGCTTGTCAAACCTGGTGTACAAATTATTAATTGTGCTAGAGGTGGAATAATTGATGAGGATGCTCTCTATCAGGCCATTCAATCCAATCAAGTGGCTGGAGCAGCATTAGATGTATTTGAAGAGGAGCCATTTTACAATAATAAATTATTGGAATTACCAGAAGTCATAGCAACCCCCCATCTTGGAGCAAGTACATTTGAGGCACAAGAAAGTGTAGCCATCGATGTCAGTGAAGACGTTATTCGTTTTCTGGCTGGTGATGTCGTACGTCATCCAGTAAATCTTCCTTCTTTATCAAAAGAAATATTAAGTGAGATTGAACCTTATTTCCATCTTGCTGAGAAAATCGGAACATTTCTTATTCACCTAACAAATGAAGCTGTTGAAGAAATTAACCTTTACTACTCCGGTGACCTATCAAAAACCAAAATAGCTCCCATTACGCGTAACGCAGTAAAAGGATTATTAACAAGACACCTTGGCGAGCATGTGAATGATGTTAATGCACTATATCTTGCCGAAAAACGAGGTATAACTATTCATGAAAATAAGACCTCATCAACCAAAGGTTTTACAAACCTGTTAAATGTTGAAATCAAAACAAAATCAGAAAAACGTAGTGTTTCCGGCACATTATTAAATGGTTTAGGTCCCCGAATTGTTAAAGTTGACCATTACAGTGTAGATGTGACACCAAAAGGTCATTTATTAGTTATCCACCATAAAGATCAACCTGGGGTAATCGGAAAAATGGGAAGCTTACTTGCTACACATCAAATCAATATTGCAACAATGCAAGTAGACCGTGCAGATATTGGTGGAGATGCCATTATGGTGATGACTGTAGATCGACACATTGAAAAACATGAGTTATCAGCCATCGAAGAAGTAGATGAAATTCACGATGCTACAGCGATAGATTTATAGAATCATTTGGAGGCTTGTTACATCTCAAGCTTAGGCTGTCGTTCGCGACAGCCTAGCTTACCCTTCTTATACACCTTTACGAATTAGAGCTAATACGGACGATAAATCCTTTACTTCGAAAGTTGGTAATCCATTATTCTCTATATCTTCTCGATTAATCCAGATCGAATCAATGCCAATTCGAGAAGCTCCCAATATATCTGTATTTAAATTATCACCAACCATGATTACCTTATCTTTTTCCACTTCAAGTATATCTAATGCATGTTGAAATATAGAAGCATCCGGCTTTCCCTTACCAAATGCTCCAGATATTATAATCGCATCAAAATATGACCTTAGCCTAGGGGTTAAGTCTAGCTTTGTTTCCTGTAAATCTGGAGAACCGTTTGTTAATAATAGTAATGTAAATTCACTAGCTAACTGATCAAGCACATCAAAGGTATCCTTATAGACGTACGCCTTCTCCTTTCTAATCCTTGGAAAAGCTTCAGCTAGCTCAGCACCAAGGTATGGATCATCGACACTAACTTCTCTTAATGCTTCTGTCCAAGTCGATTTACGATAATCTGGAGCCAGCTTGTGAAGCTGCTCAAAGACTTCTCCCTTATCAAAAAAATCCCCCCATAATCCCTCGAATGGATTAATACCAATCATTCTAGTAAAAGAATAGGTAGGATAGGAAGCATATAACCTACGAGCTTTTTCCTTTACTCTTTCTTCCAGGATGATAGGATCAATTTTGGTATTAGCCTTACTCGCTAGTTTACAAGTATCTTTAAACGATTCTTCTATACTTTTTTTATCCCATAATAACGTATCGTCTAAATCAAAAATAATTGCTTTGCGCATCTATACATCTCCCTTTCATCTTGCATACCTTATAAAAAGTATACAACATTTTAATTAAATAAAAAAAACTGAAAATTAAGGGTTGCTTTTATTAGAATTATAGACTAATATAGTTATTAAAATTTTTACAGCAAGGGGATAGTGACATGGAAGAATGGACAGTTAAGGTAAACCATAGTGCAGTGAAAAAAGAAAAACCGAAAACCGATCAACTAGAATTTGGAAGAGTATTTACAGACCATATGTTTATTATGGATTATTCTGTACCATTAGGCTGGCACGATCCACGGATTGTACCTTACGAGCCTTTGACGATTGATCCTTCCGCAATGACATTTCATTATGGTCAATCCGTTTTCGAAGGATTAAAAGCCTACTATACACCAGAAGGCGATATTCATCTGTTTCGACCTGAAAAAAACCTGCAGCGTCTAAATCGGTCAAATGATCGGCTATGTATTCCTCCGATTGACGAAGCATTTATTCTGCAGGCGATTAAGCAGCTAGTATATTTAGATAAAGAGTGGATTCCAACCGCTGAGGGAACATCTCTTTATATCCGTCCATTCATTATATCTACGGAACCATTTATCGGCGTGGCTCCATCACATCAATACAAATTAATCGTTATCCTATCACCGGTAGGGGCCTATTACAAAGAAGGGATAAATCCCGTTAAAATCGCTGTAGAAAATCAATACGTTCGGACAGTAAAAGGTGGTACGGGTGAAGCAAAAACCGGTGGAAATTATGCTGCCAGTTTAAAAGCACAAGAATTATGTGCACAAAAAGGATTTACTCAGGTACTATGGTTAGATGGATTAGAAAAGAAATATATTGAAGAAGTTGGTAGCATGAATGTATTCTTTAAGATTAATGGAAAAGTTTACACACCAGCACTTAATGGTAGTATTTTAGAAGGAGTAACGCGAAATTCTGTTATCCAAATGCTTCAATATTGGAATATACCGGTGATTGAAGAAAAACTCGCAATCGATGATTTATATCAAGCTTATTTAGATGAAACGTTGGAGGAAGCTTTTGGTACAGGAACAGCAGCAGTTATTTCACCAATTGGCCAACTTAGTTGGGAGAATAAAGATCTTTATATCAATGAAGGTAAGACAGGAAAAATTTCAAAAGCTCTTTATGATACACTAACTGGAATTCAGTACGGTAGAGAAAAAGATCCTTTTGATTGGATTGAAAAAGTAACGAAAAAAAATACAGTTAAACAATAAGCGAACTTATTTTTTATTATAGCTATACAAGGGAGCACTAGATGAATACTAGTTCTCTCTTTTTTATGCCAAATTATTTTTGAATTAAAGATTATCTTTCCCACCATTTTCCGATGAGAAATAGAATTAATCATCTTTTTTGATTTCCTTCTATCCTCTCCCTAAGCTTACATACCATCAAGTAACTACGGAGAGTTTCACCATATATTCTGTGAACGAATATTCATTTTTTGAAAGAACTTGTTGATAGATCTCACCATAATCCATAGCCTCTATTTCCCACTGTTGTGATAGAATTCTCATCATTACATTTGGTATCAACCATTGAATGGTTTACTGTGACGATTCATTTAAGAGAAATCTTGTAGAAACCTATAGTCATAGTTCAAAATAAGACCATGTGAATAAATAATGGCGTGTTGAGCCGCGTCCAGCTCCTGCGCCAGATACGAGGAGACTTCTAGAATCTCCCTACGATAATATTTCCTAGATAATAAAGCTGACTACAAGGCATAACTTGTAGCCAGCTTCTAATCATCTAGGAATACTTAATTAAGGAAAGTTTCCCTTAGTTACCCTCTTTTCAACCGCTTAAACTCAATTCATTCTGACGAACTGCAATATATTCTGGACGTTCTTTTCCTCCAGAAAATGGTTCTACTAATCGATTCTCAATACTATTATATACCATAAATAAGTTATTACGTGGATATGGCGTCATATTACTAGATGATCCATGCATTGTATTGCTTTCAAATAATGTTACAGCACCTGCTTTTCCAGTTGGGGCAGTAATACCTCCACCTTTATCACATAACCAGCGTAGACTGTTTTCATCAGGAACACCCAGTTTTTGTTTTTTAAGTGACTTTTTATAATTATCTTCTGGAGTATCCCCTACACAGCTAACATAGAAATTGTGGGATCCAGGTATCAGCATTAAAGGACCATTAAAGCTATAATTATCTGATAACGCAATCGACACACTTATTGCTCGCATCCGTGGCATACCATCCTCAACATGCCATGTTTCAAAATCAGAATGCCAATCAAATTCTTTTCCTTTAAAACCTGGTTTATAATTAATTCGAGATTGATGTATATATACGCCACTTCCCAATAAATATTCAACTATGTCAAGAAGTCGCTTGTCATTTGCTATATTCTTAAAGTAGTTATCATCATGATGCACGTGAAAAATAGAACGAATCTCATCACTCTCTGGCTCACGAATAATTTTGTCAGAAGAAACATTGTGATGAGACTTTTGCAATTCAAAAATGGCTTTCTGCATATCCACTACTTCCTTATCTGAGAAGAAGTTTTTAATCTGCAAAAACCCATTTTTTTCATAAGAATCAAGCTGTTCTTTTGTAATAGGAGCCTGATTATCTTTGGATCGATCTGTATAAATAACAGGATCCTTCCGCTTCAAAATTTCCGGTCGGTTATTTTGCCTTGAAGGATAAAGATCTTCCATGAGTAACACTCCTCCTACTATTAAATTACTATTATAAGATTGTATATAATTAAGTATCCCTAGATTTCCAAGGGAAACCTTCCTACATTAACGATGTCTACCCCAATCATTCAACTATTAAACTCCTAATATAATAATTGTTTTGAATAATTATATAATTTAACCTCTAAAAAATCAAACCAACCATCGTTAACTAAAATGAAAGGAAACTAAAAAACAATTGACGTATTTACTCGTGGTTGCGTATAATGATAGCAATCCAAACAAATCATACTTTTCTTATAGGAATTTAATGAATAGGAGGTTGCAACTTGCTACTCAAACTACAAAACGTTGGGAAAACATTTATCGATAAGCAAAAACATACTTCATTTGAAGTTTTTTCTGACATTGATTTAACGATTGCTGAAAATCAGTTTGTATCCATTCTTGGGCCATCTGGTTGTGGAAAATCAACCTTATTATCCATGGTTGCGGGGCTTGAAAATACGACAGAAGGTAGCATTACACTAGAAAAACGAGAAATAAAAAAGCCAGGACCCGACCGAGGTATGGTCTTTCAGCAACCCTCTCTCTTCCCATGGCTTGATGTTAAAGGTAATGTAACCTTTCCGTTAAAAAAAAGCATGAATAAGCAGCAGGCAGAACTCGAAGCCGACCATTTTTTAAAATTGGTACAGTTAAGCAAATTTAAGCATCATTATATTTATGAATTGTCCGGTGGAATGCAGCAACGTGTGGCTATTGCCCGTGCTTTAGCAATGAATCCCAAAGTGTTACTAATGGATGAACCATTTGGGGCACTAGATGAACAAACACGTCATATCCTTCAAGACAAATTATTAGAAATTTGGCAACAAACAAAGAAAACCATTTTATTTGTTACGCACAGTATTCATGAGGCTATCAAACTATCTGATCGTATCATTGTAATGGGAACTCGTCCCGGGAGAATTATCTCAGATATTACCATAGACTTTCCAAGGCCTCGTGATCGTGAAAATCAGCAAGTAATTACGTTAGAAAAAGAAATTATGAATCTGTTGAAAACGGAAATAAATAAAGTGTTAAAGGAAGAATTAGCAGATGAAATTCAGCATAGCAGCTAAACGTATTATGTTTCTTATTGTTGTTATAGGTATATGGCAATTTATTTATTCTCTAAATATTTTTGAAGCAATTGTGTTCCCTTCCCCAATTACCGTTGCTACCGCCTTATACGAAGGCTTTACAAGTGGTGATTTAGTAAAGGCTCTAGGAGCTAGCTTTAAACATTTACTTTTTGGAATGTCATTAGCTATTCTCTTTGGAACAATTATTGGGGTTATTCTCGGAAAATCAAAGCAAGCAGATGAAACAGCTGGTATGTATTTGATAGCTCTTCAAAGTATTCCAAGTATTGTATGGGTACCGCTTGCCATTATGTTATTTGGATTTACGGAATTTTCGGTTATATTTGTAGTTGTTTTAGGTGGTACTTTCGTTATGGCTATTAATGTAAGGTCTGCTATTCAAAATGTTTCACCTCAGCTTATTCGAGCAGCTAAAACAATGGGAACGCAAGGACTAAGGTTATTTTACCGAGTAGAGGTACCTGCTGGAATCCCTTACTTTATGACAGGTATACGACTTGCCTGGGCTTTTAGCTGGCGTGCATTAATGGCTGGAGAATTATTAAGTAATGGACCAGGTCTAGGATACTCCTTAAGCTACGCTCAAGATTATGCCAGAATGGATCAAGTAATAGGTATCATCATTATCATTGGAGTTATTGGCGCTATTGTCGATCATTTCGTATTCTCAAAGCTGGAGCATACTGTAATGAAACGATGGGGATTATTAAGATGAAAGGATGATTAAAAAATGAAAAGAATCACAGGATTTATTTTCTTATTTTCATTGCTTGCAAGCTTATTAACAGCATGTGCAAATAATCAATCAGACAGTAATCAAGTGGAAATAACGATTGGTTATTTCCCAAACATTAATCATGTTGCAGGAATGGTAGCTGAAGAAAAAGATTTATACGCAGATACTTTACCTAGTGGAACAAAAGTGAACTATCAATATTTTCCTGATGGTTCAGCATTTATGACAGCATTGGAAACAGGTGAAATTGAAGGTGGATTGGTTGGCCCTGGTCCAGCTATGAATCATTTTGTTAGTGGAGCGAACATTAATATTGTCGCAGCTGGATCTACTGGAGGAACCGTAATAATGGCTAGAAATAACGCAGAGATAGAAAGTCCAGAAGATCTAGCTGGTAAGACATTTATTTCCCCGCGAGTTGGCTGTACGCATGATGTGCAATTCGAGGCACAAATGAAAGAAGAATATCATTTAACATCCGATCGGGTAAGTGGTCAGATGAAACATGTAACAGGTAAACCGGCGACCTATCATAGTATGTTTACTTCAGGGAAAATTGATGTAGCTACTGTACCTGAACCCTGGGCTTCAGTCATTGAAGTCGAAGGTAGCGGAAAGGTATTAATTGACACGCCAGAAGTAGCTTGGGGAGATACGTTACCTGCGGCTGTTTTTGTAACCTCTCAGGATTTAATTAAGAATAACCCAGAACTTGTTCAACGTATTGTGGATGGACATAAAAAGGCAACAGCATTTATTCAAGAAAACCCAGAAGAAGCAAAAACAATAGCGATTAATAAAATAAAAGAAATTACGGATCAGGATCTATCCAAAACGGTGATTGATAATGCGTGGGAACGAATTGATTTCACATTCAATATTGAACCAGAAGTTCTTGAAGAATTTTCCAACTCATCCTATGAATTAGCATTTTTAAAAGAGAAGCCTAATTTAGAAGGATTGGTTGACAAAAGCTTCCTAGAATAAGAAAAACGGAGCAAAATTCGCTCAGTCCGTATCACTAAATGCTCAGATTTACGCTTCCTCTAGTAGCTATTATGGAATAATAGCTACTGCTTGACCACCACTCCGGCTGCCCACTTCCCTTTCCGTGGGGTTTGTCCTTCAGCTAACTTTTTTAGCAAAACCCGCTCAAAAAAGTGGATCTTCAGGTCAAACATTTCCCACAGGAGTTGAAGTGGCCGGCCTTCGCTATTATCAGGATCTACAACGCTAGCATGAAGTAACACAGCTGCTTTTATACTCACGGATAGCGATTTTCACTTTACCCATTGTAAAAAAAGTCAACCTATTACTTATGACAAGAATTGTTCACCTTCTCATAGCGGAGACTAATTACGTAGACTCCTGCGGGAATAGCGCGAGCCGCAAATCCACTTTGCAACGTGTTCTTCTTTGCAAAGTTAGTTGAGGCCGTGCCCGCGGAAAGCGAAGTAATTAGTCGGAGCATTGCCAATATACATCAAACATTTCAAAATAACTACTTGGCTTAACGCAGTCATTGCACTGATTTTATACTTTCTTAACTTATAAAGTAAAACTTCAATCAGTCGGGGGTACTTACCCCCCACTGATTGCTAGTACCACAATGGTATATCTAAATGCCTTTGAATCCATCGGATATTTACTGGTAGTTAGTCCACACTTACCAATATTGGTTTTATTTTATTGTTTGAAGTGTGGATCTTACTGCCAGTTATATGTTGGATAATATGATTGTTCGTATGGTATAGAAGTTGTGTATTGTCTGAGACCTATCACTAATCTATCAAATCATAACCTTGCAGATATCATTCGTAAATGCAACTGGATCATTTACAGGCATCCCCTCTATAAGTAAAGCCTGATTATATAATAGGTTTGTATACAGGGCTGTTTTGTCCTTGTCATTCGCAAATGTCGTTTGTAATGCTTGGAAAATATCATGGTTCGTGTTTATCTCCAATACTTTATCCGCTTTAACTTGCTGGTTATTTGGCATGGAATTCAACACTTTTTCCATTTCTAAAGATATATCTCCATCAGCAGATAGACAAACAGGGTGAGATTTCAAACGTTTGGATGCACGCACATCCTTTACCTTACCCGCTAAATTCTCCTTCATAAATGTAAAGAGTTCTTTATTTTCTTCCTGCTTATCTTTATCTGTTTCGTTATCTGTCTCTTCATCTAAACCAAGATCGCCACTAGAAACAGATTTGAATTCCTTATCTTGATAGTTCATGAGCATTTTAATAGCAAATTCATCAATTTCTTCAGTGAAATATAGTATTTCATACCCTTTATCTGCTACCATTTCAGTTTGTGGTAATTTCTCAATTCGTTCAATGGATTCACCAGAAGCATAATAAATATAGGCTTGGTCTTCAGGCATGCGTTTAACGTATTCATCCAGTGAGACTAATTTCTTTTCTTTAGAGGAGTAAAATAATAATAAATCTTTTAACGTTTCTTTATTTGCTCCAAACTCGTTATATACTCCAAACTTTAATTGTCTACCGAATGAATCATAGAATTTTTCATACTTTTCTCGATCATCTCTTAACAAATGCAATAGTTGAGTCTTTATTTTTTTCGTTATATTTTTCGCTATTACCTTTAATTGACGATCATGCTGTAGCATTTCCCGAGAAATATTCAGTGATAAGTCCTCTGAATCTACCATTCCTTTAACAAAGCTAAAATAGTCAGGCAGAAGGTCCGCACATTTATTCATGATTAGTACCCCATTGGAATATAACTCTAACCCTTTTTCGAATTCTTTTGAGTAATAATCAAAAGGTGTATTTTCAGGTATGAATAAAATAGCATTATACCTAACAGTACCATCTACATTTATATGAAGGGATTTTAAAGGCTTGTCAAAGCCATATCGCTTTTCCTGATAGAAATTTTCATAATCCTCGTCTGTTAATTCATTTTTATTCTTCTTCCAAATTGGAACCATACTATTTATCGTTTCTTCTTCTACATAATCAACATACTCATCACTTTCTTCATCCTTTGGCTTACTTTTTGTTACATCCATTTTGATTGGATAACGAATAAAGTCAGAGTATTTTTTAATAATTTCTTTTAAGTGAGCTTCTTCTAGATAGGAATCATACGACTCGTCTTCCGTATTATCCTTTATCTTTAAAATGATTTCGGTTCCAATCTCTTCCTTCTCATATGAAGTAATTGAATATCCTTCTGTACCAGTTGATTCCCATTTATATGCTTCTTCACTGTCCAAGGCTTTACTAATGACTGTTACTACATCAGCAACCATAAATGCAGCATAAAAACCCACACCGAATTGACCAATAATGTCATGCCCATCTTTTAATTCTGTATCATTTTTAAAAGCGAATGATCCACTCTTAGCAATCGTACCAAGATTTGTTTCTAATTCATCCTTTGTCATTCCAATTCCAGTATCTATTACTTTCAGTGTACGCTCTTCTTTATTTGGAATGATCTGTATGTAATAACTATCCTTATTAAAAGATAAATTCTCATCCGTCAAACTTCGATAGTACATTTTATCCATGGCATCACTAGCGTTGGATATTAACTCACGCAAAAACACCTCACGTTGGGAATATATCGAATTCACCATCAACTCTAGTAATCTCTTAGATTCGGCTTTGAATTGCTTCTTTTCCATTTTAGCTTCTCTCCTTTTTAATCGGTTCTGAATAATTAATAATATCATAGTTTAAATATCATAATCTATATCTTCTGTCAATAATCTAGTTAATTGTCTATTATTATAACTAAATAGGCGGAAAATAATTAAAATTATAATATCCGTCCGAAACATTTTACCATTCATTTTAATAATGTAAAGAGAATTTATGAAACAAGTAGTAGCGATTCTGATAGCATTTGCAACAATTTTCTTTGCATCGCTTTCATTGATTTCAGCAAAATCAAACGTTACTGGAACATGGGATTATATTGGTTCTTCCATATTTTTTAATACTACTGGCATTGCCGAGTCCACTGGTGGTGATTTTAAGTATTGCTTAACAGCTGGGCCATCGGGGTGGTATAAATTATGGGAAGATGATCCTGTTGGAGACGACTTTGTAGGCGAAAGGTATTTATCTCATGATGAATGTGCAATCTTTAGGAATATTGGTGGATATGTGGATGGATCTAATAATGAAGCGGAATTTTATGTAAAAAAAACTTCACAGTACAAACGTCAAAGCGTATATGACTTTTTATGATTAAGTAAAAAAGACGGAATCAAACGTGTTTTCATTAAAGAAAAATATAACTAAGCTATTCCGGAAATATACTTCGCTGTGCTGCGAATGGCTGGTGAGTCTCCTCGCCTAACTTACTTTGGAGACTCACCGATGCCTTTTCTCCCTCATATATGGAAGGGCAGCGATACATCGCATTTTTTTCAAGGCGTCTACATATATTTCAAGTGATAGCGTATTACATTGTTCGCCTTTTTAATGGACCGTTTTAGCTATATTCCAACCCTATTCTAAGACAAATACATATATTTCCCCAAGCTCACGGGTCACAATTGCTTCTTTAACGTATCTAAAAAGAGAGTAGTAAATCGATCTGCATCTACTGCAAAGCACACTTCAATATTTGGTTCTTTTTTCCATAGGTGGAGAAAATCACAAATGGTTTGTCCGTAGCTCAACTCACTTTTTGTTTCAATGTCCACAAAGTATTTTGCCGTTTTAACAAGCGAAGGATCAAGAACAACCCCGACGGTTAATGGATCATGAAGTGCGCAACCATTCTGTCCATAATTATCCATGCTATACTTACGATAAACCTCCGTGCTTTTCATTACAAAATCATAATACAAAGACCCTTGCAATTGTTCAATGTGTTCTTTCGTAAGAAAGGTTTTCATGGTTACGTCTAAGCTGACTAATTTTATAGGCATTCCAGAATGAAATACAATCTTTGCCGCCTCTGCATCTGCAAAGATATTAAATTCTGAAGTTGGTAGCGTATTTCCTCTACCGCTTTCAGAAACAAGCCCCCCCATCACAACAACTTGCTTCACTAACTGAGGGAGAGTTGGCTCTTTACGTAAAGCTAAAGCAAGATTAGTCAACGGGCCAACCATAATTAATGTTAATTCTCCTGGAAATTTCTTTGCCTGTTCAATCATAAAATCAGGAGCAAATAATACTGGATCCTCTACTCGTGGAACGATGTTTTGAAGCGATCCACCTATTCCATCATCTCCATGAACACCAAACTCATGGAAGGCTCCTTTCAAAAGTGGTTGGCCAGCTCCACGATAAACTGGGATATCACTTCTTCCAGCCAATTGTAATACCTTTTTGCTATTTACCATAACTTGTTCGAGTGGTACATTCCCATTAACAGCTGTTATTCCTGCTATTTCTAATTGTCCACTTTCTACTGCCATTAAAATAGCAAGGGCATCATCCACTCCGGTATCAACATCCAGAATTATCTTATCCATTTCCTCATCCTCTTTCTGCTCACCACTAATTCATTCATATTTATCAAATTAGCATTCCTGCTATTGCTGCACTCAATAAATTTGCTAGCGTTCCACCAATAATGGCTAGAAATGCCAGCCTTACTAAATCATTTTTTCGCGATGGAGCAAGCCCACCAATTCCTCCAATGAGCATCCCCATACTTGCTAGGTTAGCAAATCCGCATAAGGCAAACGTAATAACTGCTACTGTTTTATCTGAGAAATGTTCAATTTCTGCTCCAAAGTTACTAAACGCAACAAATTCATTTAAAACGAACTTTTGACCAATAAAAGAACCGGCTTGTACCGCTTCATCCCAAGGTACTCCGATAATAAAAGCTAGGGGTGCCATCACGTATCCAAGTATTTGCTCAATGGTAATTGCCTCAAATCCAAACAGGCCACTAACCCAGTCTAGCCCAAGATTCACCAATGCAATAAGTGAAATAAACGCCAATAACAATGCGCCAATGTTCAATGCAAGTTTAAGTCCAACTAAAGCACCGTTAGAAGCTGCATCAACAATATTTTGTGCATCTTTTTCTGCATCAATCTTAATTAGTTGCTCTTCTTGCACTTCTGTCTCTGGTACTAACATTTTAGCAATTAACAAACCTGCAGGTGCAGCCATAAATGCCGCCGCAAGTAAATAATCTAATGGCACACCAAGTAGCGAGTAACCGACAAGTACTGTACCTGAAACAGAAGCTGCTCCTCCAGTCATCACCGCAAATAACTCTGATTTTGTCATTTTTTCCAAATATGGTTTAACGACAAGTGGAGCCTCTGTCAAGCCTACAAATATATTTGCTGCTGCTGATAATGACTCTGGCTTTGTTGTCTTTAAGATAAGTGATAAAAAGCCACCGATCGCCTTTGTTAGCACTTGCATAACCCCGATATAGAATAAAACAGAAATTAGTGAAGAAAAGAAGATAATGACAGGCAACACTTGAAACGCAAATATCATTCCAACTCCTTCCATACCAAGCAAGCCTCCAAATAGGAAGCTAATACCATCGTTTGATGTATTAATAATTTGCTCAACAATAGAAGTGATCCCTTTAAAAAAGTTTCTTCCCAATTCCCATTTTAATACGATAAAGCCAAAAATAAATTGAATGGCTAGTGCACCGATAACTGTACGAAAGTTTATTGATTTCTTGCTTTTAGAAAGTAGAAATGCAATAAATAATATGATTATAATTCCAGTCATTCCCCATAAAATTTCCATTGTAGCAAACCTCTCTTCGTTGTCAGTATGAATTCGTTGATAAAACTTTGATGAGCGTATTTCTAAACTTTTCTCTATCAACACCTTCGCACACACGCACATTTGGTGATTTTTCACTACGGTTATTCCTATCCACTAAACTGTAGCCTCTTGTTAGTTCACCTTTTGTTTCAATATCAACAAAATAATCATTAGATGCTATCATTAGTTCTTCGTTTGCTGCAATAGCAACTAACAATGTATCAGGATGGGTTGTCCCATCGATTTTATGAACTTCCTTATTAAATTTCATGACTACGCGATTAATATCCATAAAAAATTTTGAACGTGCCGTACCGATTGCCGCAATTTCCTGGTGATCGGTATCATTCATTACAGAATAATCCGTACACATATCCCATCCCACCATCGTGATTGGGATGCCAGCATGTAAAACAATTCTTGCGGCTTCTGGATCTACCCAAAAATTATACTCAGCTGCAGCAGTAATATTTCCTAATGCATTATTTGTTCCACCCATGATATAAATATGTGGAATATCCTTTACTATTGTTGGATCCTTTTTTATGGCCATGGCAATGTTTGTTAATGGTGCAATCGCTAAAAATTCAATTTCACCAGGGTTCGCTTTAACTTTTTCAATGATGAAGTTAACCGCATGTCCATCTTCAGGACGTTGATCTGCCTTTTCAAAAAAGGAATCTCCCATACCATCTTTGCCATGAACATCCTCTACTGTGCGATGAACAGTTTCCCCAATCGACAAAATTGGCCTCTCATGTCCCTTATAGACAGGTACATTATAATCTGGATTAAATACTTGAATGGTGTATAAAGCATTCTCTACCTCTTGATCAAAATCAACATTTCCGCCAGTAATCGTAACACCTTCAACCTTAAAATGATAAAGAGCAGTTAGTAATGCGATTGTGTCATCGCCAGCGGTATCCGTATCAATAATAACTCGTCTCATGATGCTACAACTCCTATTCAGTTTTGTCTTGATAAGTCTGTAATGTATTGAAAGAATTGATCACGGTTCACTTCATATACTAAGTTCACTGGTCGACCATGTTCTGATAATTCTGTCCTACCTTGACTTTTTCCTTCCGTATGAACAATACTATTCACTTGTTTTTTCTTAACGAGATCACTTTTCCCAATTGTTGCTGTTGTCAGAACATCCCAAAGGAAATACGTAGAGTTTGTTTGAAAATGAACAAGTGGCGGAACCATTGCATAGCATTGCCCTAGAAAATCAATTCCTAAATCCTTTCTTTCTGAAGCCCAACTATTTCTAACGTCTAGTGTAAGTGGAACCATATTTGTGCTTTCCAGTGCTACTAAATCTATTTCAATGTTGCTTTCCCAAACGGTTTTCACTGCCTCTGGATCCCAAAATGCATTCCATTCCGCTGACCCATCATGTTCCGGTTCTTCTACATTACCTGTCTCCAAGAAAGTTCCGCCCATCCACGCTAATTTTTCTATTTTTGCTTCAATATCAGGCGCTTCCTCTAAAGCTCTAGCTAAATCTGTCAAAGGGCCAACAAAGACTAATGTAACTGGCTCTTCGCTTTGGCGTAGCGTTTGAATCAAATGTTTATGAGCCGGTATATTGGCTTCTTTTGTTTTAATTGGTAAAAATTCATTTAAAATTGGTAATGCGTCAACTAAAAATGCGTGCATTCTCCAGTCTTTTGGAAATGGATGCTTTCCTCGTGATGTAGATGCAGCTACACTTATTTCCTCACCATTACCAAATCGATCAATAATTTTCCGACTTGCATACATCGCTGGTTCCAAATAGCAATCCGCAGGTATGACACCAACACCTAATAATTCAACCTCTTCCATTTGAAGTAATAAGAATAATGAAATTAAATCATCAACACCGCCGTCGTGATTTAAATAAACTTTCTTTGTCATAAAAAAGTCCTCCCATGTTGTTTAGTATTTTTCATGTGAATGATTCTATTATAAAAAACCCTCATTCCAATTACAATGAAATATTCGTTTTTTATAAAAAAAATTACAATTTAATTAAGTTATCCAAAAAAATATAAAATAAATCCTAATGTAATCATAAAAACAATAACAATTTACACTTATTTACATTTTATTTCCGAACAATAAAAAGAAAGCCCTTGAGCAGAGCTTCCTTATTTGTGATTCTGTCTAAAATGTTCAATTTCTTGACGAGCATCATGTAAGTGCTCCTGCGTTTGTTGAAACTGCGGATTTTCGAGAGCTGCTGTTCCAAAGCGTTCCTGAGCTGCATGCAAATTTTCTTCAGCTTGACGTAACTCCTGCTCAGCCTCTTGTAACTGTCGCATATCCCCATTCGTTTTCGCTTGTTCAATCATTTGATAAGCCTGTTTTACTTGAATCGTGCATGTTTCAATCATTTGATGTTGGTTTTGTTGTGACATCGCTACCCTCCTATCAAATAAATAAAATGACATCTGTTTATATAATCCCATTATTTGCAGAAACTATGTATCGTATAGCTACTGCACCAGATTAAAAGCGCAAACTCCCTATTTGAAACGTAGCGACTGGAGCGAGCCAGCAGAGATAAAGGAATTACGATGTGTTCGCGAGTCGATGATGGCGATTCGTGAAGTCGCCTAGTTCTGGGCGCTGGAGCTGGACACGGCCCAACACACCCCTATTTATCCACATAAGCAAATATTATAATTTCCTAGACTAAAAAGCCGGGTCATTAAAATCACGCCAGCTTTCCATCGAAGAGCGCCTTATTTATTTGGTGAATAAAACTTTTTCAGCTTTTTTAATCTTCAGCTTCCCTATGAATTAAATCCACTACTCCGTTTTTCCACACCTTTGCTTGCTCACAGGAGTATCATCTATTTAAGCCCCTGCACTACAATGAACTTTAAGAGACATTTTATACTAAATTATAAACGAATTCTCTAATCGTATAGAACCTTACCAGGATTCAAAAGATTGTTCGGATCCAACACACTTTTTACTTTACGCATGATTTCAAGCGCGTTACCATGCTCTGCTTCTTGGTATTTCGCCTTACCAATTCCTACTCCGTGTTCTCCTGTGCAAGTTCCTCCACGTTTTAAAGCATATTCAACAATCTGCCTATTCACTTGATTAGCCTTTTCTATATCTGTTGGGTCATCCGCATCAACCATTAGCAGAATATGATAGTTGCCATCGCCAACATGTCCCACAATTCCACCAGTAAGTCCTGAGGCCTCTACTGCCTTTCTCCCATCTTTAATTGCTCCAGCTAGTTCCGAAATTGGCACACATACATCCGTCACCATTTGCTTTTTACCTGGATAGCTATGAAGAAATGCATAGGCTGTATTATGCCTTGCTTCCCATAATCGATTTCTAGCTGCCGTGTTTGATTCAAAGGCTAACACTTGACACCGGTGGTCTTCTAATAAATCTTTCGTAAATGCCACATCCTGCTTTAGACCCGCTTCATTTCCATGGAATTCTAAAAATACCGTAGGAACTTCTCTATAAGTTGTGTCACTAAAAAGATTGATTTGCTTCATTGATTGATCATCTACTAATTCAACCCTCGCTATCGGTATTCCAGCCTGTAAAATACTAATCACTGCAGCAACAGCTTCATCTAATGTTTGAAAAGCAGCTCTCCCTGCCATTATTTGCTCTGGAATACCGTGTACTTTTAACGTCAGCTCTGTAAAGCAACCTAATGTACCTTCCGATCCTACAAATAAACCATTCAAGTGGTATCCTGAAGAAGACTTAGCTGCCATACTTCCCGTATGTATAATCGTCCCATCCGCGAGCACTACTTCTAGATCTCGTACCTGGTCTCGCATAATTCCATATTTTACCGATGTAGTTCCACTTGCATTCGTAGCAGCCATACCACCAAGCGTTGCATCCGCCCCTGGATCAACTGAGAAAAACAGTCCATATTTTTTCAACTCCCTTTCGAGTTGTTTCCTCGTCACACCAGGTTGAACTTTAACCAGAAAGTCGTCTGGTCGTACTTCTAACACCTTGTTCATCAACGTATAATCGATTACAATTCCTTTTTCGTATGGAATCACGCTACCTTCTAGACTTGTTCCCAACCCATAAGAAACAACAGGTGTCTTATATTCACAAGCTACTTTCATTATCTGGCTAACCTCTTCAGTGGTTTGCGGAAATACCACAACATCCGGTAACTTAGGAGTATGATACGATTCATCGGAACTATGCTGTTCAAGAACCGTGTCATTATCACTTATATGCTCAGACGGAAGTATCTTTTTTAATGCATCGAGTATTGTCAATCCTCTCTCTCCTTCTTTTTAGTAAACGAGTCATTCCATGCACTACCTACAGCTTAATACATGTGGATCGCTGAAAATATCTGTGAATTATTGCATTAGCATTTTTGGAAAATATTTGTTTTATCTATAGGAAATTTATTACGAAAATCCTATTCATATGCCGGCTCCAATAGGAAGTATCTTTTTTAATCCAAGACAACAAATCGTCACATATAAAAAGCTCTTCAATTCCGATATACCACCCTCGTTTGACAAATCATATCATGCAGCGCCTTTTTTTCCTCATTCCAGCCTGCCAGTAAATAACCGATAAACAGTGTTAGCGCCGAAACGAAATAGCTTAAGTATCTTCCAATTGATTTCCATATACTAATTTGGGTCATGTTTGTATTTACGACTTGAATATTACATATAATTTTTCCCGGACTCCCCTTCCATTTTGTTGCAGTAAATATAATGATAAATACAATGATATAAATAATGGAAGCCCAAGTATCGGAAGTAGAGGGATCTATTTCCGTTTGGGAATAAAAGAAAACAAAATCTTGATCATTAATCATAGCAGCAATCATAGCAGCTAATACAGAAATTAACAAAGAATCGAGCAAACTTGCCAAAACCCGTATCCAAAAGCCTGCAGGTTTATAATTCGTCATTACTTTTTCCCTCCTTGATGATTTACTCAGATGTATACGAACTACGATATTCTTAGCCTTTTAACTCTTTATAAAGTGAAACTTCTACCTATAAATAATTATCTAAATGTATGTATTTCTCGTAAGAGTTATGAAATTCGCGTGCCATTTTCCACCTCTTCACAAGGACTTAATAAGACGACATCTCCTTCCTCTTGTACGCCACCTAACACGAGGACTTCTGATTTAAACCCAGCAATTCGCATCGGTGGAAAATTAACTACCGCTGCAACTTGACGCCCAACCAATTCAGCTGGGGTATACCGTTTTGTTAGCTGAGCAGAAGATTGTTTCATCCCCAACTCCCCAAAGTCAATAAAAAGTTTAATTGCTGGCTTTCTAGCTTCCGGAAATGATTCCGCTTTCTTTATCGTACCGATGCGCATATCTATTTGTAAAAAATCTTGAATAGTTGCCATTTACTATCCCCTCCAATTCCTTTTTACTCCTCTTACACTAATTCTACATTTGATTCCTGTTTTCCTGTCAAAATAGTAATTTGTAATGATGATTCTGATCAAAAAACGAACGATAATTATTTGATGAAATTAATTAGGTTCGTTTTTATTGTTTCTTCATTCTTTTGTCTCAGCCTCATTCTATTACTATCTTATTGATGGAATCTAAGGGTTTTGCTATGGAGCATCTGCACAAATGCTTGGCGCAAACCATTCGCTCGTTCGGGGTGAGGAAGAAGGGGCAATGGGTAGCATCGCAATGCCGACATCTGCCTTATTTTTAGCTTTAGTCGTACCAATCCTTTCCTTTATCTCATAGTTTAATAAGTACAACTGCAAATGATGGAGGTGCTTTGCACATGAGCAAAAATCTGCTACGTGAAGGAATTGAAGAGGTGAAACGCTACTATATAAAAAAATTACAAAAAGCCGGAGTGCTAGAAAGCGATAGCGACCTAGAAGCATTGACGCTAAGCGAACTCCAAAGAATGGTTGAATTTTATCAATTATAGAAGTTTCGGGGGATGTCTCATCAGCGAAAAAGTACAAAAGACTGGAATATACAAGACACTATGGGAACAATCGTATGCACAGCTTGATGTGAGTAAATTTTGTTTAATGCTGAAGCGTCACCCACGGAGAATGGAAATACTCCAATTAAAGCGACCTTTTGGGACATTCCTTTGATATTTTTCATTTGTCTAAGCAATATGTTAGTTTCTCTAACATCAAAATGAGATACTAGAATAAACATAGCTTTAGGATGGTTGAAATGACATCATATAAAGATCCATTGGAATTGTACATGGGCTTACTGGATTGTCTGAACGAAAAATGAGGTATTACGAAGAATGAGGTTTATTATTTCCTGATAGAAGCAAGGTCGGTACACGTAAATACTCCTTTACAGCTATTGAACTATTGAACTACTCATGAGAATAGCAGATTTATGTGAGGATGGGGGACAAACGGCCGAAATAAAAAGGTCATAGAAACGGCTACACGATGCAGCCGTTCTACTACTATCCAAGCTCTATTAGCTACGAATTTGTCCATTTCCTTGAATAAAGAATTTGCTTGATGTTAATGCTGGAAGTCCCATGGGACCTCTCGCATGTAATTTCTGTGTGCTAATTCCAATTTCTGCACCATAACCAAACTCAAATCCATCCGTAAAACGAGTAGAGGCATTGTGATAGACTGCCGCTGCATCTACTTGTTGTTGAAAAAGAGCAGCATGTTCTACATTTTCTGTAATGATCCCCTCAGAATGCTTCGTGCCGTATAAATTGATATGATGGATCGCTTCTTCACAGCTTTTAACTATTTTAACACTAACAGCTAAATCAAGATATTCTGTCTGCCAATCCTTTTCAGTCGCTGGTTTTGCAAAGGAAAATTTGGAACATACTTGTTTATCCCCAATGACATCTACATCGTTTTTATGCAGCTGCTCGAGTAACTGTCCACCATAGTTTTCAAACCACCGCTCCTGAATTAATAAGGATTCCATTGCATTACATACCGAGGGCCTTTGGAGTTTTGCATTCAATACAATATCCTGCGCCATTTGGAAATCTGCAGATTCATCGATAAACAAATGGCAATTACCTGCTCCTGTTTCAATTACTGGGACTGTTGATTCACGTATTACAGTATCAATTAAATTTTTTCCGCCTCTAGGAATTAAAACATCTAAATAGCTATTTAATGTAAAAAGCTCCTTAGCTGATTCTCTGCTTGTATTTTCGATTAGCTGAACAGAATCAATTGGTAACCTACTGTTCGCTAAAGCTCGATGAATAACAGAAACGAGCGCTTGATTAGAGTGTTTGGCGGATGAACTTCCTCTTAAAATTACCGCATTACCTGTCTTCAATGCCAGCGTAGCTGCGTCAATAGTGACATTTGGCCTAGCCTCGTAAATCATGCCAATCACACCAATAGGTACACGCTTTCTCGAGATACGTAAGCCATTCTCTTTGTCAATTGATTCGAGCACTTCACCAATAGGATCAGCTATTTGTATAAGTTGAAAAATAGCATCATGCATTGCTTGTAATCGATCGCTATTTAACATAATTCGATCTAATATAGAAGCTGTTAATCCTTTATTTTCTCCCTCTTGTAGATCTTTACGATTCTCTTTTAATATCAAATCCTCTTCCATTAGAATTTGCTTCGCTATACATTCCAGCGCCTTATTTTTATCATCTGTACTTACTGCATTTAATTGAAAGCTTGCTCTTTTAGCCAATTTTCCTTTCGTCTGTATCTCTTCCATCTGTTCTCCTCTCCTTTTTACATTTTTACTTTAACCGCACCCAGCGGTCACGATGAATGACTCTTGAAGATTGGAAGCTTTGCTTTAGACTTCTAGCTTCGATTTCTTTTACAATTACTTCCTCGGAGCAGCTTACTTCACCTTTTCCAATCAAACCATTATGTCCATATACCTCTACAACATCCCCCTTATCAAAATGTCCTTTTACACTATTTATGCCTGCTGATAACAGGCTAGCACCATGATATAAGATTGCCTCTTCTGCTCCTATATCTACATAAATTTCCCCCATAGATTCAGAGTGCAAAGCAATCCATTGTCTATTTGTAGTAATGGTTTCTTTTGATCGATTTCGAATATATGTACCATCACCATTCCCATTTAAAATTTCCAGTAATTTATTTTCTCCTTTTCCTGTTCCAATGAATACACTTACTCCTAAAGATAATGCCATTTTTGCGGCTTCCAATTTGGACTTCATTCCACCAGTACCAACCGTTGAGCGTGTATGATCAACTGCAGCAATCATTTCTGGAGTAATTGTTTCTAAATAATCATATTTTGTTGCGTTTGATTGATGACGGGGATTGCCATTATATATGCCATTAATATCTGTAAGCATAATCAATTCGTCAGCATGAACTATTCCGCTAACCAAAGCAGAAAGCATATCGTTATCCCCAAAAGTCAATTCATTAACGGACACCGTATCATTTTCATTAATTATTGGAACGACACGCCGCTCTATAAGCTCCATGATGGTATTAAAGGCATTTTTATATCTGCTTCTGTTCGTAAAATCATCGCGTGTTAATAAAAGTTGTGCAGCTTTTAAATCATGTTCTGCGAACTTTTCCATATATGTTTGAATAAGTAAACCTTGACCTACTGCAGCTGATGCCTGCTTTCCTTTCAAGGTAACTGGACGAGAGCCGTACCCAATTTTAGAAAATCCTGCAGCAACAGCTCCTGAAGAAACGAGAATAACATCATGATTATGCTGGCGCAGCGCTGCTATCGCTTGAACGTGTTCCGTTAACTTCGCCACATCCATTTCCCCCTGCGCATTCGTTAATGAACTACTCCCAATTTTAACTACAATTCTCTTTTTACTCATTTTCATATACCTCATTTCTTAAGCCCAATCACCTGACGTTTAATTCTTAATCATCAGACTTTTAAAGTTAAAAAATAGCTAGCATCTCCATTTATAAAGTAAAACTTCAATCCCTTGGAGGTTTTTTCATCTCCCACGGATGGTTAGTACCACAAGGGTATGATCTAAAGACCTTTGAACCAATCGGACAATTACTGGCAGGCGATCCCCCACTTATCTGAATTGATTTCCCTTTTTGCTTGAAGTGGGAGTCTTACCCCACTTATATGTAGGATAAAAAAGCCCTATTCGCCCTATGAATAAGGACGAAAGAGCCTTTTCTTCCGCGGTACCACCTAAATTGGATGAATAACATCCCGCTTATTGCTTTAACGCCACACAAAGCGCCTACTTCAAGTAGGACTCAGAAGGCACGTTCTGTAACTAAAGAGTATGTGAGCTTCCAGCAAATACCTCACTTCTCTGGCACTCATTCGATTACATACTATTCCTTCTTTTCCGTTCACATATGTTTTTTAATATTATGGATAGAAATGTTACTAATGTCAACTGTTTTTGCAAAATCACTACCGATTATCTACGAATGTGTACAGAATCAGGTTGTGAACGCTTGATAAAGAAAGAGAGGATTAATGCAATAATCGCAAACACGCCTGCAACAATAAACGAAACATTTACTCCATGAATCATTCCATTTATACCTTCATCAGGTACTGCACTGTTTGTCATAACCGTAACCAATAGAGCAGTACCAATTGCCCCAGCCACTTGTCGCATCGTATTATTCATAGCTGTTCCGTGCGGAATTAATTTTACGGAAAGCTGATTTAAACCAGCAGTCGTAACCGGCATCATTACCATCGCAATACCAAACATCCGAATTGCATTAATTGTAGCAAGGTAAGTAAATGTCGTATCTGTTGATAAATCGGTGAACATAAAAGTAGTAACTGTTACGATCGTTAATCCGATGATCGCTAACCAACGTGCACCAAACTTATCAAATAATCTACCTGTAATTGGATTCATAATTCCCATTACAACAGCGCCTGGCAATAGCATTAATCCTGATTCCAATGCAGTAAACCCAAGCATATTCTGCGCCAATAATGGTAAGACCACTGCAGCCCCAATCATAGCCATAAACGCAACCATCCCTAAGACTGTTGTAAGTGTAAAAATGCTATTTTTAAATACACGAAATTCAAGAATTGGTTGTTCTAATTTCATTTGTCTCCAAATAAACAGCGTAAGTGCAATTGCACCTATAACTAAGGAGAGAATTACTTGCAAACTTCCCCAACCGCTATTTCCAGCAGTACTAAATCCGTACAATAGTCCTCCAAAACCTAAGGTTGAAAGGATAATCGATAATATATCCAATTTGGGGAATGTACGATTTGTAATATTTTTTAATATGAAATAAGCAACAATAATATCGACAATAATAATTGGCAATATAACGAAAAAAAGACTTCTCCACGGAAAATGTTCAACAAGCCATCCAGATAATGTTGGTCCTATCGCTGGTGCAAATGCAATAACTAAACCAAACATTCCCATTGCCGACCCACGTTTTTCAATCGGAAAAATAAGGAATAAAATGGTTTGCATAAGCGGCATAATAATACCAGCAGCTGCTGCTTGTGCTACACGTCCAGCCATTAACACAGCGAAATTCGGTGCTAATGCACAAATAATTGTCCCTATCGCAAAAATCGTTAATGCTGATAAAAATAGTCCTCTCGTTGTAAATCGTTCAATAAGAAATGCAGTAATCGGAATCATAATTCCATTGACGAGCATAAAAATAGATTGCAGCCATTGCGCTGTATTTGCATCCAATTGCAAATCAATCATAATATGCGGCAGGGCTGTAGCTAATAATGTCTGATTTAAAATGGCAACAAAAGCACCGGATATCAGTACGATCATTAGCGGTACCTTATTTACAGAAGTTGGACTATTTACTTCTGAAATGTTGTTATCCACCATAAAACTTCCTTCTTTCTTTTATAATCTGATATCTTATGGATTCCTCAGCAATCGCTTTTTATTCAACTTTTTTGCTTGTATTATAACTCCATAAGCAGACTTCAATTTTTAGTCATAGATATCATCTTACCATAATCGAATACCAACACAAACTAAAAAGTTTCAATAGCTGTCATAGGATAGATAAATAAAAAATGACATATTTTTGGTTTGAAATCCATCACAAAGGGTTAAAATGATAACTAGCATCTTATGTAGAATGGAGCGATACATATGCAGAAAAAACTAGCTATGGTTAGAGTTATAGCATTACTAGCCTTAATCGTATTATTCAATGTAATAACTGCTTGCGGAGCAGATGATACGCAACAAGAAACCGAACAAAAACCGGCTGATATGCAGCAAGATAAGAATAACGGTGAGACTACCTCCGTATCCGAGGCGCCTTACAGCTTTATAGAATTTGATTTAGAAGCTGACTTTGAAAATATAAAAGACGCTGTTGAAGTGGAATACGAATTTGTACCTGACCGGGTCGAAGCGAGTTATAACGATAAAAATCAAGGAATAAGACTTTCTAACGATGAGGCGCTACATGAGTTAGATGATCACTTCGCTCAATTTGACTTTGATGAGAATAGTTCAAAAGAGGAAGTATTAGCAGCGGTTCGAAAAGCTTTTAACATTCCAGAAGATGCCTTACTGGATTTAGACATTACGTTTGCAACTGGTACAGAAAAAGAATATTAAATAACGACTTACTCTAATTAAAACAATTAATCGAATTTAAAGCAAAAGGTTAAGTTTGACTGTCATTTTGTAAGGATTGCTGGATTCCCACCTTATCACATCATAATTATAACTTAAAAAGAACAAGCGATGGAGACCCTCTAATCTCTATCGCTTGTTCTTTTTACATAGCTAATAAAGTTTATGGTGAGGATGAACATGTAACTTACCATTCTGAAATGGATATAAGTTTAGCTCTTTTGCCTCTGTAGAATGGTTAACGATGATCTCTTCCATTAGTTCATCTGCGCTTTTATTGGTTGTAAGTATGCCTAATTTTTCAGCAGTATGGTATAATTTTGCCTCATGAATAGCTTGGATTAAGCCACGAATATCCTCGTCTTCTGTCTCAATTCCAAACTTTTCAGCTTCTTTTGTTACCTTTGTTTTGATAATTTCTTTCTGAAGCTCTTGAATATCCTTTCCCTCGGCACTTATGCCTAATTTTTCTGCCTTTTTCTTAATCATTGTTTCATGGACTTCTTTTGCTAGCTGATCTGGTTCCTTTCCTTGTACATCTAAACCTAGTTCCTTCGCTTTTTTTATTACTTTAGCATGATGGACTTCCTTTTTTAACTCGTTTATATTCTTACCTTCTGTTGCAATCCCTAATTCCTTAGCAGTATTGGTTATACTGGTCTGAACAACTTGCTTTTTAATCTTTTCTATGGATTTCCCTTCTACTTCAATACCTAACTCTTTTGCTTTTTGTAACAGTAAAGCTTTATAAACATCTTTATGCTGCTTTATATCATTTGTCTCCGTTACTCGCATATCAAGAAATTCAGCAGAGACAGCATTCCCTCCAATACTAACCAAACAAACAAGCACTGCTAGGAAATACATTATTTTTTTCATTTTTAACACCCTTTCTAGTTGCTCTCAAGCAAATAGTTTCCCCATTAGTTAGAAAAACATTTATACATATATGCTTGAAACTTAAACAGGCATTTCAACGTAAATTAATTAAAGACACAATTGTACTGAAAGGAGAAGCAAATGAAAAAAAGCTTCCTATTACTTATTACTGTTACATTAGTATTCCTTAGTGGATGTTCGTTGTTAGAAGAAACGACTCATTCATTGAATTATGCAAATGAAGCAAGTGATTATATCAATACACTAAGCAACTTTGCTGAGGAAACCTCTTCACTTGAAGGGCAAGCACTATTATCTCATCTAGAATCTTTAAAAGGTACCATAGAAGATTTTACGACAATTGATCCACCTACCATTGCCACAGATATTCATCAAGAATTAGAAAACAAAAGCCAAGTACTGTTAGATACAACAAATAATATCATCGACAGTGGCGAGACAGCAGTGGAACAATTAAAACAATCGGATTTATATCAAACCATAGAAAATATCACCGATCTTAAAAATCAAATTGAAGCTCTTGACCAATAGATAGTAACGCCAGAACTTCGCTATACTAAGAAAAACGGAGCAAAATTCGCTCAGTCCTTATCACTACATGCTCAGATTTACGCTTCCTCTAGTAGCTATTATGGAATCACTCCGGCTGCCCACTTCCCTTTCCGTGGGGTTTGTCCTTCAGCTAACTTTTTTAGCAAAACCCGCTCAAAAAAGTGGATCTTCAGGTCAAACATTTCCCACAGGAGTTGAAGTGGCTGACCTTCGCTATTATCAGGCTCTACAACGCTAGCATGAAGTAACACAGCTGCTTTTATACTCACGGATAGCGATTTTCACTTTATCCATTGTAAAAAAGTCAACTATTACTTATGACAAGAATTGTTGCACCTTCTCATAGCGGAGACGAATTACGTAGACTCCTGCGGGAATAGCGCGAGCCAAAAATCCACTTTGCAACGTGTTCTTCTTTGCAAAGTTAGTTGAGGCCGTGTCCACGGAAAGCGAAGTAATTAGTCGGAGCATTGCCAATATACATCAAACATTTCAAAATAACTACTTCGCTTAACGCAGTCATTGCACTGATTTTATACTTTCTTAACTTATAAAAAAAGCTAGGAGCTGATCTAACGTTTAAAGGTCAGCTCCTAATATATACACCCCTGTCCAAAGTTACGCTTTTAACTTCTCATAAGCCAAAACTTAGTATTCCCCTCACAACGCCTCTTGTCAATCAAAGAATTCCATATACTGCTTTTCATCCCTATAATAGTCTAATCGATCCGCAAGCGTACCTGTATGGAATTCAAACTTATGACCATCTGGATCAGTAAAATAAATGGATTGTTGATCACGTATATCTCTTTTTCTTCCATTTAGAATAGTTACACCTAGGCTCTTTAATCTTTGATAAACACTTAAAAAATCCTTTTCCTCAATAGAAAAAGCGATATGTGTATAGGAATGATGAATTTCCGTACGAGGAATTCCTATTTCTTCATTTAGAGCCAGCCATAGACCGTTTAAATCAAAATATGCTGTACGCTTCCCCCTCACTAGAAGCTTTGCTTGAAAGACCTGTTCATAAAAGCTAATAGACCTACCTAAATCCGATACTGAAAAAAGCAAATGATTAATACCATTAATTGTCAACGTCATCCCTCTCTTTCAACGCATGTTTAAGCAAATTCGCACCTCACCAAACAAACTATACATTCGTCCACTCCTGTTGTCTCCTATCATGACAGAGTGTCAACCAGCTTAAGAGGAGGCTAATACGTTTAATTAATTATCTCATTTATATGAATTCAATGCTTGCCTCATTTTTGGAGGAGGTAAATGTCAGTATTTTTCCTAAGGAAAAGCGCAAGCGCCCGATTAGAAATTTTATACTTTCTTATCTTTTTTAAAAAAACTTGCTTTCAAGAGTATTCTCTTGAAAGCAAGTTTCAAATAGTAAGTAATTAGCTAAAAACTTTTGTTTTTTCTGTCCAATCCACAAAGTTGTCTATAACAGAATCCACGAACTCAATTGTAGGTTCATCGGTAAGATTACCTTGCTCGTCCATTTTATTTTGGATTGATCCTATGAACACTTCGTTTCCAGGTAATGTAAGTGCTCCAATACCAGGTGCATTTAAAATCTGACGAAGCTGCATTTGTGCTCGAATCGTTCCCATTGCGCCCATAGAAGCTCCTACAATCATAACAGGCTTCTTCACCATTACTTGGTCTACACGAGAAAACCAGTCCAAAGCATTCTTTAACATGCCAGAAATCGAACCATTATATTCTGGTGTAGCGATAAGAATACCATCACTTAGCAGAATTTTATCTTTAATCTCTTTTACAATTGTAGGCGGGTTAAATTCCTCGTCCTGATTATAGAAAGGAAGTTGATCAATTGGCAAAATTTCAATTTCAACTTTATTCGTATACCTTTTTTGTAAAAAGCGAGTTAGCTTCATGTTGTATGAGTCTTGGCGATTACTACCAACCATTGCAACAATTTTCATATCGTATTCCTCCTGTAGTTTTGAGTTAATTGCACTATTCATTGTTATCAAAAATAAGCGGAAACATCAAGAAATCTGTTTCTAAACCTCAAAATGTCAATACCCTAATAACAAATTGCACCTTTTTTAGCAATTTTTCAGGAGACCTTTACCAGCTAATGTCCTTAGGTGGTTTTTAGGAGTGCACCATGTTTACATTGTTTAAGAATCATAAATTAAGATTTTACTTGCTAGGAGGTAGGGTCTCCAGGTTAGGCGACGTATTAACATGGATAGCCTTTTTATTTCTTGCTCATGGTATGACCCATACAACCTGCATGGAAATTGTTCGGATTATGATGAAATACAGTTGTCCCACGCCCATCCTTTTATAACCACCTTCACTTACTTTTAATCGTGACTTGACTTTTTTGTTTTTCTTTTATTCATGTATTTTCTTATTACCGGATAAATAATTGGTCCATATTTAATTAATTTTCGAATTAGCTTTTTCATTATATTCCTCCATTTTTTGTTCTACATCTTATATTTCCTTTTTTATTGAATTATTAAACAAAGTTAGTTTTTTTCATTTATTTATTTTAGAACGTCGAAATCCACATAGACGAAACATCATTTTATAATCGAAGTACAATTATTAAAACACCATTAAACACTGACATGATACTATTTTAAAATAGTTGAAAATAAACATATTGATTTTATTGTACTGTAGGTATAAAATGAGTAAGTATTAAATCAACCACCATTTATTATCATTGAAGAAAGAAGGAATGAAGAATTGGAAACACATTCTCCTGAACAAAAACCACCCTATGGGATGATTGCCATATTATTTGTTGGTGCATTCGTTGCCATATTAAATGAAACATTGTTAAATATAGCCTTACCTTCCATTATGACAGAGTTTGATGTGAGTCCGTCGGCAGTACAATGGCTGTCTACCGGATATATGCTAGTAAATGGCATTCTCATACCAGCTAGTGCGTTCTTTATTCAACGCTTTACCAACAAAAATCTGTTTATCACTGCAATGTTTCTATTTACAGCTGGTACATTCTTAGCAAGTTTAGCACCGTCTTTCGGAGTACTACTTGTAGCAAGAATGATTCAAGCCTCTGGTTCAGCTGTTATGATGCCACTATTAATGAATGTGATGTTAACAGCGTTTCCTGTTGAAAAACGCGGAACAGCCATGGGTACCTTTGGACTTGTTATGATTGTCGCGCCTGCCATTGGCCCAACATTATCTGGCTGGGTAATTGAACATTACAGCTGGAGAACTTTATTTTATATTGTTTTACCGATCGCAGTATTTACACTCGTATATGCCATTTTTAAATTGAAAAATATTACGCCACAACGTGATATTAAACTTGACGTCCTATCTATTATTCTATCAAGTTTAGGTTTTGGAGGACTATTGTACGGATTCAGTACAGCTGGAGAAAATGGCTGGGATGATCCTCTTGTGTATGGAACGATTATTGTGGGGGTAATTTCTGTTACCGGTTTGATCATGCGTCAGCTTCGTATGGATGATCCAATGCTCGAATTCCGGATTTTTAAATACCCAATGTTTGCATTATCCTCTGCTATTTCCATCGTGCTTGCAATAGCGATGTTCTCAGCTATGATTTTAATGCCTATTTATGTACAAACGATAAGAGGTATTTCCCCATTCGAATCTGGACTGCTCATGCTCCCAGGTGCTTTGGTGATGGGGGTAATGTCGCCAATAACAGGGCGTTTATTTGATAAATATGGACCAAAGCTATTGGCTATTTTTGGTTTATTCATTACGATTAGCACAACGTATTTCTTTAGTAAATTGAATATGGAAACAGCTTATGGAACAATTATGCTCCTTTACACCCTTCGCATGTTCGGAATGTCCATGGTGATGATGCCAGTAATGACAAATGGATTAAACCAGTTACCAATGAAGGATAACCCACATGGAACTGCTATGAACAATACGTTACAGCAAGTATCTGGAGCAATCGGTTCTGCATTACTTATTACCGTTATGAACAACCGAACAGAAACAAAGGCAGCAGAATTAGGAAAAGAAGCAATGGCAAACATCGATCCAAGTACTATGGCTTCAGAACAAGCGATGGCTGAAATGCAGGCGCAAATTGCAAATAATGCCATGTTAAACGGAATTAACTTTACATTCCTCATTTCTACAATCATCGCTGCAGGAGCGTTAATTTTAGCGCTCTTTATGAAACGGGTCGATACCAGTCAAAATCAAAAAGAACAACAAGAAATGATGATGAAACGGACAGCAAATCATGATAATCATCCAGATACTGCCACAAACGAATCCTAAAAACTGTTGTGAATACCAATCTTAGCTTGTAGAGAAACGCTTTGTTTCTTTACAAGCTTTCTTTATGTTCTACTAGGAAGTAAACCACATGCTCTCCACAGGAAAAGTCCGACTTTTCGAGGTCACTTCATCCCGTCACTTTAGGGCATTACCAGTATTACTTCCATATCAAAAAAGGCTCTCCTTCACCGAACGAACCTGAAATAGATAAAGGAATCGTTGATATTCTGATAGACCTTTGTTATTAAAGCCTGTACGCAAGTTACAATGACGAAGCACGTACGGTTCTGATGAATTATTACTAGCAGTACTAAAGTGACACTTCAATCAGTGGAAGTTTTGTTTATCCTCCAATGATGTTTAGTACCACAGGGGTATGACCTAAAGCCTCTGAACCAATCGGTCATTTACTAGCAGTAGATCCCACACTTACCAATATTGGTTTTACTTTTTGCTTAAAGTGGGGTCTTATTGCCAGTTATATGTACTGATAAATTCATCCAAAATTGCTTGATGACTCTTTACAAGAATAGTAGGTAAATTACTTGCGTTAAAAAATTGCAAAGATATCGATTCCTTTTCATCCATCTGCAAGTTGCCGTAAAAGCTCTTTGTATAATAAGCGACGGTGACGACATAAAATTCATCACCATTTTCTGCTCTAATAAAATGTTCCTTTCCAGAATAGACATTTAATAAAGCTAGACTATCTATTTGTAAACCTGTTTCTTCAAAAACTTCTCTACAGGCAACTTCTTCCGTGGATTCACCTAATTCCATTAATCCACCCGGAATCCCCCATGAACCATTAGGGAATTTGCGTTGTTGTAGCAATATTCTATTTTCTTCATCTAAAATGATAGCAACAGCTCCAACAAATATTAGCGGTCGATGCCCTACTAATTCTCTTAACGTTTCAATGTATCCCACTATCCGTCTCTCCTTTTGGCCATTTATCCTTCTTCCCAAGTTTTTCTAAATCCATAGAACGGGCGGTAGTGATGTTTTTCATAGTACGTATAGGAACTACTGCTTGCTAATAGATCAACCCTTGTTTTCGGATACATCTGGCGTACATAATCCAGTAACTGTCTTCCTAAACCTATACCGCGATAGTCTTTAGCGATAAGCAGTTCACAAATATATAATGTAACATTTTCATCCGTCAAACCTCTTACATAGCCTATAATCCTTTCTTCATCTTCTAAAACATAACGGACATTGGAATGATCCCAGGCTGCTCTCGTTGTTCCTTCATTCTGCACTAGGTTATTCCAATCCTCTTCTTGATTTAAGAGCTGAATAGAAGAAAAATCATTTTTTCGATACATACCGTATTGCTATCGTTTTTTGTTCAGTTAGCTGAATCTTCATTTCATTCTCCCTTGAATCATACATGTAGTTCATTACACTTTTCTATTAATAATTCCGCCATTTCCTTCGGTTTTACATCTATATTCATTAACTGAGGAATATCAATCCATACTGGATGATAAGTGCCTCTACCAGTTGTTTTATTACAAAATTCTTCTCCCATTCCGGTGCCAAACCTTCCAGAAACAATGCGAGCCAGAAAGAAATACTGATCACCATGGTATGAAAGAATGCCCAGACAGCTGGTAATCGAAACTACAACACCTAGTTCTTCTAAAGCTTCTCTTTTCGCAGCCTCTTCTGGAGTTTCATTCACTTCAATTCCTCCACCAGGAAAAACATAATACTCCAGTTTGTCTACCCTTCTCCTTATCAGGACTACTTGATTATTTTCAAGCAATACAACTGAACCGCGATTTCTCACAACCTCTCATCGCCTTTCTTGAGAAATTAACATGATGCATATATCAACGTATTAATCATCATAACAAAGGAGCATGTCAATCAGCTAACCTCCATATTATTAGGACTTTGATTATTAGCTACTTTCTTCGGCCTTCAACAAAAAGCAATCTATAACCATATGTATTCCGCGATTATTCGTTATTCTTATTAAATTCAAGCAGCCAACAATCGCGATACGCTCCTTCATGAAATTCGAAATTCAATAGCTTTCTTATTTTTTTAAAACCAGCTTTTTCATAGCACCTCAATGCTCTAATATTCGTAACTTTCGGATCCATTATAACCTTATTTGCTCCTTTTTCTTTTAATAAATGTTGCACCATTGTTGTTACTAGGAGTGTACCTATCCCTTTATTCCAACAATCTACCTCGCCTATGAACTGATCCATACCAAACATTACCTTTTGACATATACTCCGTCAGTGCACTCGTCTGTTCATTAATTGGGTAAATCTGAATATACCCAATCGGCGAATCTTTGTAGATTACAATGGAACGATCTATTTCTGGATTGTGATCATAAAAATCTGCATTTACCATGTCCAAGCTATAAGGTTTATCTCGCCCTTCGTAGAATTCTAATATTTTTGGATCTGTCAGCCATTTTTTTATTAAAACTTTGTCTTTAGCTTTTAAGGAACGAACACCTAACTTTCCTTTGCTCCAATTCACACGATCACCCGCTTATTAAGGTTCCAAAAAACATGCTCTGAATCAACACCAGTAAAAATGCTCCATTTAAAATCGCCTCACATAGCGTTAGTTTTTAATTTTCACAACCTTCCTCCTCCCATTCATTTTACGAAGTGCCCTCACCACTTTCCTCAGCAGGGATATGACATAAATAGCTCTTGTATCTTCATTTTTCCCTTTTCAACAGAAGTTTCAATATACCCAATGATTTGCTCAAATGTAAATACTTTCAATATTATGTCCGATCGCTTGTGGGCAGATTGAAAATCTTCCTTTACCATTCTCAGTAATGCACGAAGTTCATTTTTACTTACCTCTACAATCGAACCCGTTTCTAAGCCATATTCTAATTCATCTATAATTTGAGTCGAAACATTATAATGTTGAATTAGCATCCCATTAAGCAGACGAAAATCCTGATGATACCTTTCAAATAACTGTTTGTTTACTTCCATTCTATTTTTCAACCATGCGAAATAAAATCCATGTAACCATAGATCATCTGCTATAAGATGAGAATAATATCCCTTAATATAATCAGAAGTATCCTCTTTATATGTTTGATAAAAATCGTTCCATGCTATGACTCTCGAAAAATCTTCAATATTACCTTGATAATAATGTGATTGATCCTTAGGATGTTTTGCATCTGCAGCAATCCCTCCTAATAAAAAGGCATGCTTGTTTCGTAACGATAGTTGCTTAGCGATTTCATTTGCAATAATTAAGTGCATCATTCGTGAACCCACATCATCACTCCTAATTCTACAGTTAGGCACTACAGATGTTTTACAATCTAATTCAGAACAGGGTATAACTGGTGAATCTTAATAATTGTTTTTATTTCTGATGGTGTAATGCCCTAAATGTTGGGCTTAACTCACTCCATACATCAAATTTGTTTCCATTTGGATCATAAAACACAAAATTTCTTCCAGCATGTCCCCGATCTTCTATTTTGCCCACGTTAATATCTCTGCCTTTAAAATCTTGATGCAAGTTCGCTAACGCTTCTACACCATTCACTTCAAAGGTAACGGAAAAACATTCGTTCCCATAACTATCTGTAAAGTTAGCTGATTCACCTAATGGTGATTTAACAAGAAAAAAACTTTGATCAGCAAATTGTAGAATTGCTTTATCATTATCTTTATAATTCACTTTAGCTCCTAAGTGTTCTGCATACCACGTTGCTGATTCTTCCACGTCTTTAACAGGCAGATAGGTGGTCCCTACACGAGATAATTTCCCCTTCACTATGCTTCTTCCCCCTTAGTTAATGCTTTATTAACTGCTGCTATTGCATGTATTTTTGCTGTATCAAACAACGGAACTTGCGCATCATCTTGACCGATGAGCAAGCCAATTTCTGTACATCCTAATATAATCCCTTCAGCTCCTTGGTCAATCATCCCTTGTATAACTTCTTTATAATAGGTTCTAGAAGCATCTTTAATTTCTCCTAAACACAATTCATTAAAAATAATGGCATTGACCCGCTCTCTTTCATCCGGCTTCGGGATAATAACTTGAATTCCTTGTTCACGTAAACGAGATATATAGAAATTTTGTTCCATCGTATAATTTGTTCCTAATAATCCTACTTTATTGCAATTACGTTGTTTGATTTGCTCTGCTGTTGAGTTAGCAATATGTAAGATTGGTATATGAGTAGTTGCTTCAATGGCTGGTACTACCTTATGCATCGTATTCGTACAAATAATTAGGAAGTCGGCTCCTGCTTTTTCTAAAGCATGTGCACTTTTACTTAGTATCTCTCCCGCCTTCTCCCAATCACCAGTAGCTTGGCAACTCTCAATTTCTTGGAAGTCCACACTATACAACAAGCATTTTGCAGAATGTAATTCACCCAAGCGCTTATTTACTTCTTCATTAATGATGCGATAATACAATGCTGTAGATTCCCAACTCATGCCACCAATTAATCCAATAGTTTTCATAACTGCCTCCTTAATCATATAAACTAGTTCAATCTAATTATTTAATCGCAATGAAAGTCGAAGCATATCTCTACAAACAATTCCATTTTCAATAATTTCAGTAGGATAATGTTTTGTGAAGAAATCTTGCTCGATACCTGTAATACGAAAACCACATTTCTGATACAGGGCAAGCTGCCCTATACTGGAATTACCTGTTCCTACTTCGATACCATGAAAACCGTTTAGTTGCGCTGTTTCAATGGCATGTAAGACCAATTTTTTACCAAGTCCTTTCCCTTGAAATCGTTCATCAATAGCAATATTCATCAGTTCTGCCGTATCCATACGCTTCGCCATCAGGACATACACTCCAATTACCTCTCCTGCTTCTTCGGCAATAAAACATTTCCCCTTGATAAGATAAGCTTCAATTAATTCTTCGGACGGATCTGCTAGTAATAGCAAATGTCTCGGTGCCTGTTTCTTATCTCTTAGCTCTGTTATTTTCATTCGTTTTCTCCATTCTCATTATTCTATTTTTGAAGGGACTATTCCTAAATACCATTTGTATTCATCAATACAACTCTCCATCCATCCGGATCTTCAATAGTGATACCTTTCTCTTTCCAATAACCATTCTCTGGATCTACTTCGTAGCACCCCATATCCTGTAGCCGTTTAACTATAGAAATAATTTCCTTTTGGACGGGAATATAAAAGACTAGTAAATTATCTTTGGTGGGTGCAGGACAAGGACTACCATCCACATGTTTTGTGAATTCAAGTTGGTACGTAATCTCTGGAAGACCTAATATGACACCTGTATACCCACGATGACCAGTAAATTCGGTAATTCGCTTTAATCCTATACCTTTTTCATAAAACTCGATAACTTCATCAAATTTATCCGTTGGTCTAGCTATTCTTATTTGTGCTGCAAAAAAATCATGAAATTCCATTTATTTATGCACTCCTTGTTTTGTTGTTATAATTGATGCCATCCATATACATATTCTGTAAGTTTCTTTTCAGCGATCATAATCTCTTTTGCATCTATTCGCTTGGCGCCCATTGTTTCATAAAAATAGCGTGCATTATTATCAGCTAACACTAATACAAGCATAGACCGGAAGCCATCTCTCCTCAATTGTTGTGTGACAGAACGAAATAAACGTCTACCGATACCTATTCCTTGATAGTTCTTTAATAAATAAATCGCATACAGCTCCCCTTGATAACCAGGGTAGTCATTCGTTCGTTCTTGACCACCAACTGCAAAACCTACAATATTTCCAGTATGATCTTCCGCTATAAACACGGTCTGATTTCTAAGATTATCGTTCCAAAGATTAGTTCGCCTCTCATAAGTCTGCTTTTGTATATAAGCATCCGGAATAATTCCTTTATAAGTGGATTTCCAGCTTTCCACATGTACGTAGGCTATTTTAGCTGCATCCGCCATAATTGCCTTTCTTATTTTCATCGTATCACCTTTTTATGTATTACTTGGAATTAGCTTTCATACGTTAAAACACTTCACGTTCCCTATTTTTCGATAATCTACTTGTCTCATTTGCTTGAAGCATCTTTGAAATATAAATAAAGCCAATAACGCATATGGCTGTAATTCCCCAGCTAAGAACATTCCGTATAATCAGACCTTTATCAAAGGCATCTACACCATAAACCGAAATAAGCTTAATTTTTATAAAAGCCAAGATAATTTCTCTTGCTGCAAAACCCAGTGTAATCAGATTGAACACGAGAAAATATTTCCGCTCATTAAAAATCGCCTTCATTTTTTGCCTACTGTATCCCTGCAATTCCACAAAATCTAATGTAAACAATAGAAAGAGTGGCCTTTTTATTAATATAGTAAATAGGAAAAAAACTGCCATCGCAAAGGCATAGTAGACATTATTCCAAAGCATCTGCAATGCCGATCCTGCCAGCACATTTACTAAAGTACTTGCTATAAGTGTCAGAATCATAAAGGCACCAAATATATTAACCTGTTTAACTCTAAAAAAGCGAATAAACGAATAAATAATTCCTGGAATCGTCGATATTAGCATCGCTGTGTAATCTCCAATTGTATCTCTCATAAAATTCCAAATAAATAATGGAAATACTAGATAGCAAATGACATCCCAGATCACAATATTTTTTTGCATAAGGTACGCTCCCATTTTTTCCAATTAGCTAAACTTAAATACTTCCAGAAAACATAGTGCTCTCAGCCACAGGATTGCATGGTATAGCTTCCCATTATATCCAATAAACTTATTAACAAGCATATATGTACCATAGTCCAACTACTATTTTTCGCATATATCTACCTATCAAACTTTCCTTATTGCCTGTTAAATACTGTATCTATTCCTAATTTACTAGATTGTTAGCTAATTACCCAGCTTCAACATCATTCGGATGGTTTGTAGCTCGTGTCCGTCAAAATTCTCCGTGAATTCCTCGATAACCTCGAACCCTTTGGATTGATAAAATCGCTTTCCAATGTCATTATCCTTTTCGACATTAATATATATTTCTCTTGCCCCTCGTAAGTAGTCAATTCCATGAGTTAATAGAGCAGTTCCGAGTCCAATGCCTTGGTATGCTGGCAACAAATATATAGCTCCAAGTTCTACTTTCCCTGAATCAGATACAGGCGAAAAATTTGCAAACCCTACGATCATTTTATCAAAATCAACAACAAAAAGATTTGAAAAATCCATTCGACGCCTCATCATCTCATCACTGTAGGCAGAATTTAAAAAGTTATCCTGAATAGGTAACGGAATAATACCATCATACGTGGCATGCCAGCTTTCTTTAGCAACAGCTTGGACAGAAGCAATATCTCGTACTTCTAGTTGGCGGATTACATAATTCATCATTACGCTCCTTTCTATTATATAAAAAGCATTAATGAAAATGCTTGCTATTTTTTCTGTCAATGCGTCTATATTGTCCTGTTTATACTTCTATTCTCATCTGTTTTTCAAGTCAGCCATTTTTAAAATTAGTGAGATAAGCATATCATCTAATATAATTAAATTCATTATATTATGAATTCGATAATACTACAAAAAAAGATGCAGGATTATATACTATCCTCCATCTTTTATCAGTATTGCTTATTCTATAACTTTGTTTCGTTGCAAGGATGGTGGGCAAGCAAAATTGTATGCTTTAATTTTTTTGTTTACCGTTTTAATTTTTCTTTTTCTTTCTTCACCTTCTAAAGCGCTAATTTCTTCCTTTAGCGTGTCAATCTCATTTGCTAATTCAACCCACTTCGGAAGTACATGATTATCCTTCATGGTTTTGTATAACTGTTTTTCACTTGGATTCATGTAATCCTTTCCCAGCTTTAAAGGTTTTCCTTTGCCCGGTAAATGATCAAACTGACCATCCTTTTCCGCCTTCCTAATCATTTCACCAATAGGATCAGCATACTTCGGCTTCTCTTTTAGTTCATTTTTTTCATCATGATCTTGATCCATACGTTCACCACCAATCGCTTTTTTACGATGATGTTCCAATAAATAGCTTATGCATTTGTATTCGACAAATTCACCAAAGTACCTGCCTTATCTGAAATATTCATAAAGTTGTCACAGTATATGTACCTAGATAGACTGGAAAAAGCGTAGTCTTAATATTGATAAATAAGTTCAACTGCAGCTTCTATCTCTATTTGACCTGGTTCTATCGGTGTAGCGAAGCTCTCCGCTGTTGTAGCAAACGTTTTATAAGCAACTGGTGGTGATTCTGTCTGTTCAATAATTTTAACAGGGATTTGATCTAGATTAAGCTGCAACGAGTCGGCAATGGTTCGTGCTTTTCTTCCACCGTCCTCAAGGGCAAAACGAAGCGCCTCCTCATAAAATGCCTGAGGATGATCTGTAGTAAATACAATATTGGATACCCGATTAACTCCCTGCTGCACAGCGGTATCAATTACAATTCCAATCTGATTTAAATCCTTTATGATGACTCGTATCGCATTGCTAACCTGATAGCCTCGGTCAATTTGTTTTCCATCTTCATAATCATACTTCGGGGAAATTGTATACGAAGCAGTTTGAATATCTTCTTGTGAAATTCCTAGGTTTAATAAAGATTGAATCACTTGATTCATCGTTTGCGCATTTTCCTGTTGTGCTTGGCTCAGCGATTGATTTTCCGTCACAACAGCCAATTGAATTGAAACGACATTTGGTTCAACCGAGACCTTTCCATTTCCATACACCGTTAGTCTTCGCCTTGACTCTGTAGCTTCAGGAGTGGGCTGCTGTCTGACATAAGGGTTGTAAGAGTATTGCATCTGCACTCTCCTTTCTCCATTTATATCATTCTATGCTTTGTATAAGTAAATGATTAACTATTTTCATGCTTGGCTTTTATATTTGTGAACTTCAGCGAACCTGCAACAGATTCGAATATTCTAATCTATACCTCCTTCCACTTGTTGCTCCAATTGAGTCAAGATTTGCTTTTTGTAATATTCGTTTTGTAACATGGGAAGTCGGTAGTTGGAGAAATTCTCTCGCTTGTCGATTGTTAATATATGGATTAATTAATAAAGCATAATCGGCAAGTGCTTGTTTATGGGCCTCATTTGACTGCGAATGACAATTAGAGCAATACCACTTGCCATAATAGAAAGTCATTTTATTCCGTTCACAGCTTGGGCATAGGACACCTTTCATTCATCAGCATGTACTCCATACATCTGCATAGCATCGATCTCTTCGGGAGTATAAACTGGAAGGATAGATACAGCAAATCGGTCTCTGTAAAGCACTTTTTAGAATAGCGTGCTTGAAGTTTATCGATTCTCTCTATTAATCTCTCCTTATGGATAACTATTTTTGTAATTGCTGATTTATTGGTTAAATTCTTTAAAATTGTATTAGCGTTGCTATAAACAACAAGCTTCTCTAAAGGAATTGATGGGAGGTTAAATTGCCGGAGCCAGCGAAGTAGACAAAGATGCTGCAGGTTGATCTGATCGATTGGATTTCTAAGAACCTGTTCCATGTCATCGGTAACTCGAATTACTTGTCCGCTATCATTAAAAATGACAGGCTCCTTTATGTTCTTAACTTCTTTCATTACTAAAAAACGATTCAAGAGGAGTGAACTACTCCCACCACTTACCACCCTTACGGGTTGCTTGAAGTGTATTTGTAACTTCGACGACTTAGTTGTGAACTTCAGCGACTTTGCTTAATTCTGCCAATAATCAGGATCAGACATCCGCATTTCTTCAACTACATCATCTAAGTCAGCAGGTGTTATGGTAAAAATTGAATTTTCATCTATTGCTTGCTTTGCTGCTTCATAAAAGAAACGAGTGCTTCCTGGATATTCCTCATCCATTAAAATAAGACAGGCATCACTTTTGTCAGCTAACCACATATTTTTCGCTTTAAATTGAAACGAACCTTTATAATCTCCTTGGTAAATAGGCTTGTAAAAATCAGCTGTAGCCACTAATGCTTGATATTTTTCCTGAAGTGACTCTGGCCAGCGTGTTTCTTGATTTTCAAAAGGCGGAAAGATACCTAGTTTTATATCATAATCCTCTTGTAAATCTAACACGATTTCTGCTGTCCATATTTCCACTCCCATTTGCCCTGATAGGAGTATCCATTCTAGTCCCTCTTCTATGAGTGGGACAATTCGCTTTACAATAGCAGCCTTTATATATGTGATTCGCGGATCATCTTCTTTAAATATGTTTATTTCCATTGGTTTATATCCTGTGACTGCTAAAATTTTCATCTATATGCCTCCTTGCTATTAGAACAAAAACGCAAGCATCCGATTAGAAACGTAGCAACTAGAGCCAATCAACGGAGATAAAGGAATCACGGGGTGCTTGCGAGTCGATGATGACTTAGATTAGGTCAATTCGTGAAGTCGACTCGTTTCTGGGCGCTGGAGCTAGACGCAGCTCCAGCGCCCATATTTATCCACATGGGCTAATTTTATATTTTCCTAGACTATAATAAAAAGCTGACACTTATTATGCCAGCCTTTTATCTAAGTTAACACCATTTATGTGGTTTTTGCCACTGTTTTGGCTTGTGGCAACCATGCCCCATGCCCATACCTGGTGCCATTGCACCTGCTACTTGATTTCCATTTCCATATCCATTGCCGTACCCTGGATCCATCGCTCCTGCTACTTGGTCTCCTGGAGCAGGAACATTAAATGAACCACCATAAACATCTACACTGCCTTGTGTATTTTGTACAGATGTTGAATGTGGAAATACATGTTTATTAATGGTTGTATGATGATTCTTTACGGTTGTATGGGACGGATGAATGTGTTCTACTACATTTTCACTACATTGTTTTACACAGTTATACTTCGTTGGATGAACAACTTGTTTCGGCGGGCAACCACACCCGTGATGATGATGCCTCATGAGAACTCCCCTTTCCTGTAATAGGTTCACTAATAACCTATGGCAAGTAACCAGAGTTTGTATAAGACAATCACCTATAATCACACAAAATTATTCGTTCCTCTGTCTAATTATAAACTAACGACCTCTATACATATGTCAGTAAATACCATTCGAAAAAGCCCTTTAGCAAAAAGAACAAGTTCCTGCAATGATGGCGTGTCAAACTCGCTGCAAATGAGTGTCTTTAAATGCTGTTGGATATTTAAGACCGTAACCGATCATTCGATCCATTCCAATATGTGCGATCCAAATAAGAGCTATCATGATAAGGAATGAATACAAAAAGAGAAAACCAATAACGACTAAGAGCACTGGTAATATATAAGAATGAAAAATATTATACAGCGTAGCACCCGATTTCGTATTTTTCATATATCCAACCATCGAAATATCAGGTACCAATAAAAAAATGGCAAAAACAAACCAACTGAAATCGTACATTGCATAGAAAAAGATACTAATCATTAAAACAGCAGCCCCTTCAAGATGCATCCATGCTTTTGGATTCATAGTCTTCTCCTTCCAGTATATTTTACTTGTAAATACGAGAAAACGAGAGAAAGGTTCCCTTGCTTCATTAAATTATCCGTATCCTTTTTCCATAATGAATTAATTGCTCAAATGGATTTCCGTCTAAACCTAGTAACTCACAAAATGCTTCCTCCGTATTAAAACCGTTCTCTTTCAATACTTTAACTAATGGCTTTAAGCTAGGGAAGGACTGTAACAAATAATCCTCGATAATCAGGTGTAGATATGCATATTGCTGATGAACAGGCTGCGCTTGACCGAACAATTCAAATTCAAAATCTTGATATAAAAAATTCGCCTTCACAACAGCGTGGTTTCTAATTTTCTTCCTTTTTATAGAAAATGCGTCAAACCCACCGTATAATGATCTTATTTTTTCCGCAAATGCAGATAAGTCTTGCGCTTCTACGATTATATCTAAATCCGATGCTTCAGTATGTATCCCTAATGGAAAAGTGCCACAAAGAAATGGCGTATACTGTTGTAAATCCTCCATTATATTTATATTTTCTATGGCTTTGAAGGCGCATTTCTGCGTCCAATCTCCAAATTTCAAACGGTCTAAGGAATGTTTACTTCTGCTTATAGGCTTATGCATTAACTTCACTACTTCCCCTTATTCTGTTCCTTCAATAAATCCCTTATTTCCTTCAATAATTCTTCTTGCGGATCTACTTTAGGTGCTTCTTCAACCACCTTTTCTTCTTTTTTACGCTTAAATTTCATAAGTAATCGAATAATAAAGAAAATAGATAGTGAAACGATGAAGAAATCGATTATCGATTGTATAAATGTTCCATATAGTATCTCTGCATCTCCTACAGTATACTTCCAGTTGGTCAAATCCACCCCATTCATTAGAACCCCTATTAATGGCGTAATAATATTATCTACAAGTGAGGAAACGATCGCACTAAAAGCGGCTCCAATAACAACAGCAACTGCCAAATCGATAACATTTCCTTTAAAAGCAAATTCTTTAAAGTCTTTCCACATATGCAACAACTCCTTTCAGGATATATCCTAAATAATAGCAAATACTTCTAAGAATGTGAATGAACAAAAAATACGAACTTGAGACAATATGACCTTTATCATTATCGAATTTCCCCTATATGGTGCAAACTCGGAATAGCTGGAAGTATTACTTAAAATCTCGAGTGGAGAAAGTCTTGTTATCATGACATTGTTTGTAAGAAAAACTGAGCAAAATTCGCTCAGTCCTTATCACTAAATGCTCAGATTTACGCTTCCTCTAGTAGCTATTATGGAATAATAGCTACTGCTTGACCACCACTCCGGCTGCCCACTTCCCTTTCCGTGGGGTTTGTCCTTCAGCTAACTTTTTTAGCAAAACCCGCTCAAAAAAGTGGATCTTCAGGTCAAACATTTCCCACAGGAGTTGAAGTGGCCGCCCTTCGCTATTATCAGGCTCTACAACGCTAGCATGAAGTAACACAGCTACTTTTATACTCACGGATAGCGATTTTCACTTTACCCATTGTAAAAAAAGTCAACCTATTACTTATGACAAGAATTGTTGCACCTTCTCATAGCGGAGACTAATTACGTAGACTCCTGCGGGAATTGTGCGAGCCGAAAATCCACTTTGCAACGTGTTCTTCTTTGCAAAGTTAGTTGAGGCCGTGCCCGCGGAAAGCGAAGTAATTAGTCGGAGCATTGCCAATATACATCAAACATTTCAAAATAACTACTTGGCTTAACGCAGTCATTGCACTGATTTTATACTTTCTTAACTTACAAAAAGGTACCCAGTAAAAGGATACCTTCAAGCTAAAGTCCGTGATGGGGATTATGCTTTTGTCTAGAATGATTGGCGTTTTTAACTTTCTTTGAACCATCTAACGGTTCGCCATAGGGTTGTTTTGGACTTTGCGGCAAATTTGGATGTTCCTGTTGCTTTGGTCCTTTTGGTTTACCCGCCATGTCAGCTTCCTCCTTTCAACTTCCATTTAGTTTTTGAGGGAGCATATCCATTTATACATGGGCATGGTAATTCAAAAAGGACCCGGAAAAGCGCATACTGCTTTTCTGGGTCCTCTGTCATATAGATTATTTCGTAAAAGCGTCTGTAAGTGCTGTGACAATTTGTTTCTTACGTGATACAACACCTTTTAGAAGCGCACGACTATTATCGTCAAGTTTGACATCAAATGCTGCTTCTACTTTTTCTTTTCCACTTCCAAGTGCTAATACCTCGGAATCATTATTTAATATATCTGTTACTACAAACAAGAAAAGATCAAGGTCTTTCTCATTCACTATTTTTGCAATTTCCTGATCGATTTCATGCTGCAATTCGTATATTTTTGCAGTATCCACTGCATTTACCTGTGCGATTTCTACCTTTGCATCAGCCATGGAGAATTCTTTTGCATCCATGGTAAGCAACTCGTAAACAGATTTATCACTTAAATCAGCACCAGCCTGTAACATTTCCATTCCATACGTTTCTAGATTTACTCCAGCAATTTTTGCTAATTCATATGCAGCATCCACGTCTTCTTTTGTACAAGTTGGAGATTTTAATAGCAACGAGTCTGATACGATTGCAGATAGTAATAGACCAGCAATTTCTTTGGAAACAGGGATATTGTTTTCCTTGTACATTTTGTTCAGAATCGTAGCTGTACAACCTACCGGCTCAGCACGAAAATATAAGGGCTCACTTGTTTCAAAATTAGAAATACGATGATGATCAATTACTTCGGCAATACGGACATCTTTTATATTTTCTACACTTTGTTGAAATTCATTATGATCAACAAGAATAACCGATTTCACATCATCTTCCACTTTTTCAATTAGTTTCGGAGCTTCCACATTAAAGTAGTCCAACGCAAATTGTGTTTCTTTACTAACAGACCCTAATCTTGCTGGTTCTGCACGTATACCAAGTTTATTTTTCAAGTCAGCATAGGCTAAAGCTGAACAAATTGTATCTGTGTCTGGATTCTTATGTCCAAAAATTAACGTCTTATCCATGAATCATTCTCCTTCTATTAAGCTTCTACCATTATTAGCTTACCAAAATTAATTAAAATTGAATAGCGTTTATTCTTCCGTTTCCGTTACCCCCCATAATTTTTTTGATCTACTGTAATTATTCCAAACAATATCTAAATCATGAAAATATCGATGTAATTGACGAACCGTATTCATATTTTTTTCTTGTTCTAATTGATTCGTCAGTTTTTTGATCGCATCTAAATCTCTTATTAACGACTCATTAGCAATTTCGCCTAATTGGTTATTTATGGTTTCTCGAATCGTTTGGGCCTGTGTTACCTGTTCATCCCAATCAATATCATTAATAGCACCATATCCAGTCGTATCATTATAAAAATCATGTGCCTGAGCGATAAAATCCCCTATATCCGCTTTATTTTGTGATACTGATTCATTTTCTTGTTCAGCAATCTTTTTGGTTTGCTCTTTCTTTTCATTATTTTTCGCATCAACTATTTCTGTAGAACCACTAGCTCTTTCATCTTGAAATACGGCTTTTAAATCAATGTCAAATAGCGCAAAGAAAAATACCGTAGATCCAATAAATGATACGAATAGTACGATGAAAAATGTCCAGCCAAACCAACCCCATGTACGTTTTGAATTCGTTTTTTTCACTATAAAAACTCCTTCAAGAAAATTTTTCTCCTGTTTTTACTGTTATTGTGCGTTATACCATTCTAAAACCCTTTTCCTAATTTCAGCATTACGAACCTCTTTTGCAACTGTTTCTGTTACCTCAATTACTTTTACATATGGATTTATAGGACTATCTTTATCCTGGAGTTTAACAACGCAATACCCCTTGATGGGAGCTGGCCTCATTTCTAAAATTGCCTCATTATTAAATATGTGATAAATCTTCTCTTCATCTGCTGGCCGTAAGTTCCATTCCTCCTGCATATCAGTTTGTTCTCGTTCAGTAGTTTGACTATAGCCAGACTCATCGTCGGTCATTCGCTTCCCCTTTTCTCTAGTTTGTTTTCGATCATTATAGATATGATTATTAATAGAGACGAGCAAGCGAATCACTTCAGATACGCCAATTAGTAGTACCCCACCTAAAAACCACCGACCAGCAATCGTAAAAAAGGACTGCCACATAAACCTGTTTTCCTGCTCTCCCATTTCATATAGAGAACTTTCATTAAACGTGACATAATAAGCGAACATTGGTCCAATAAGCATTAATCCAATACCTAAAATTAAAATAGCAATTCCTAGAATATTTCGTTGCAACTTGTATCCCCCCCTGTTTATTAATTCTTTATTCGTATGGTAAACCCTTCAAATATTTTACTTTTTCCATGATTATTTTTATCATAATAAATAGAGGAATCAAGAATGGAGGAATCGGAAATGACAAATCAATTTTCATTAACACGTGGGAGTTTATTAACTTTTGTGAAACAGCTAGATAAGGAAATAATGGATATCCAACCGAAGGGATTTAATAATACGATACGTTGGCATATCGGGCATATCCTTGTAACTGCTGAGAGCCTATTATTTGGATATCCTAAACAGTCAACGAATATTCCTGTATCATATCAAGGGTTATTTGCTACGGGAACAAAACCATCTGAATGGTCAGAGAATGTTCCAAAATTAGCTACGCTTATCGTTGATTTAGAGAATCAAGCTCCACGAATTGAAGCACTTACAGATGAGTTCTTTGCTACAGACTTACCGTACACATTACCGTTTGGTAATTTCAAAACATATGGTGACGTTTTTGCAATGATTCTTTCTCATGAAGCAGAGCACTTGGGACAAATAAAAGCAATGAAGAAGATAGTTGAAAATAGATAGATGAGTAATCGAATAATTATTATCGGTGGGGGAATTGTAGGTGCTTCAACCGCATATTACCTCGCAAGAAATAAATACCATGTTACGATCATCGATCGCTTTGATGATGGTCAAGCAACTGATGCTGCAGCTGGTATCGTATGCCCATGGCTCTCCCAACGACGAAATAAAGCTTGGTATCAACTCGTAAAAGCAGGAGCACGAAGCTATCCTAACCTTATTCATTCCTTATATCAAGATGGCGAAGAGGATGTAGGATACGAACAGGTTGGAGCTATTCATTTGCATGATGATGATAAAAAGTTAATTGCTATGAAAGAACGCGCCGAAAAACGGAAGCTTGCTGCTCCAGAAATAGGAGAAATAAAGCTATTAGATCAGCAAGCCACAACAGAATTGTTCCCATTATTAAACGGTAACTATAAATCGGTCTACGTAAGTGGTGCCGCTCGAGTTGATGGAAGAAAACTACGAGATGCACTTTTGCGTGCAGCGGAAAAACACGGAGCAATATTGATAAAGGGAAACGCAGCGTTAACGTACAAAGACAATACAATTAATGGTGTACATGTAAACAGCCAAACAATCCCTGCAGATACCGTTATTGCTGCTACTGGAGCTTGGATGACGGAACTCTTAAGTCCGTTGGGTATTCATTTTCAAGTGGACGAGCAACGTGCACAAATTCTCCATGTTCAGCTACCGACAGGAGATGCATCTAATTGGCCCGTCGTAAAACCACCTAATAGCCAATATATGTTGACTTTCCCTGATAATCGAATTGTATTAGGTGCAACCCATGAAGATAATGTAGGGTTTGATCACCGAGTAACAGCAGGTGGAATGCATGAAATCCTTACGAAGGCAATGGAAGTCGCTCCTGGATTAGAAGCAACTACTATTCTTGAAGCTCGCGTTGGTTTCCGACCAGTCACACCAGGATTTCTACCAGTTATTGGACCACTCCCTGGCTTTCATGGATTATTACTTGCGAATGGACTTGGATCAACTGGCTTAACGATGGGACCATTCATCGGTTTACAGCTATCCAAGCTTGTAATGAAAGAAGAAGTTGATATCCATCTATGTGATTATCCTGTAGAAAAAGCGATCACTAAAAACTAAACGTAAGTACCTCTATTCGAACATCCTAGCACTACTCACACATAGTCTGGGACATAACAAAACACTTAACGTTAAAGATAAACACAACCTAACAAACAAAGAAAGAAATTTTTTCAAAGCATGCTCCTATGCTAAATATTAGTGGAAAAAGCTTTTACAGTGCTAGGGGAAAAACGTACTAAATGGAGTTTATTATAATCTATAGAAAAGCTGAGCTGGCTCAAATAGCTCGGCTTTTTCTTGATTCTAAAGTACACTTCTCCAGGTTTACTCTTTTCCAGAACCCCTAAGTAATAATGGATTGCTGCAGGGGCAGATTTTCTGTAGCTTGACTGGAGAATAGCAAAATTACTTCGTTGGGCATCCTTAAATCCTCCTACATTCAGATGAAGATTTAAAATTAAAAATTCGGTAGTTTGTTAGCTATTTTTTTTATTTCTTTACTCACTCATCTTTATCCCCTGTCTCAACTGGTAGAGGAAACACAAAAAGACCAATTAGATATCATAATTCTGTATTTTATTTCCTTTTATTACAATGAAAGGGTTATAGAGATAATAAAGTTGTTTAATTTTTATCTTAAATAGTTAGAGCCTTACTACAATTTGTGTGTAGTAAGGCTCTTTAATGAGAAAAATTACTTGACAGCTTAAGAAGATTGTAGAACTATTACAATCTGACAATACATCATGTTCTTCCTACTATTTTACAATCATTACAGGACAATTCACTCGTTTTGCCACCTTGTGACTCACGCTACCTAAGATAAACGTTTGTAAATTATTTAATCCACGGCTTCCGATGACAACACAATCAAATGCATTGTCATTGGCATAAGATACAATCGTTGGACCAGGTTCTCCATGTAAAATCGCTATGTCATATTCTATTTCTGCGGCTATTAATAAATTTTCAACAACCTTCAACTTTTCTTTACGTTTTTTCTCAATTTCTAATTTGTCTGTTGCATGTAATACATCTGCTTTTGCTGTTTGACCATCTATCACATAAACAACTTCTACTAAACTAGAAAATTTTTCTGCAAGTTCAATCGCTTGTTTTGCGGATCGAACAGAATGCTCAGAACCATCAGCAGCTAATAATATTTTTTGGAACAAACGGCTCACCTCTTAGAAATTCATTAAAATACAACCTTGTGCTTTCGATTAAAAACATGGATGCCTTTGGTAAAACAAATATTAATGTCCAGAAGCTTTGGAAAGGCCACTGATCTGCTGTTTAAGCCTCCGACTATCTTCATTTAAACCTGTATAGTGAACGGGAACTTGTTTTTGCTCAAACTTCATTTCGATCTTATCCAATGCTCCTATAGCAGAGTCATCCCATAGATGGGCTTCTGATAAATCAATTTCCACTTCACTCACACGTTCTGTGAAATCAAATTTATTCGGTAACTCACTGACTGATGCAAAGAACAGTTGACCCTCCATTCGGTAAATGCGCTTTTGCCCTTGATGAACAAGCTCACTAGTAACCTTTATCCTAGAAATTTTTGCAGCAAAGAAAATGGCACTTAATAACACACCAGCTAATACACCTTTTGACAAGTCATGCGTATACACCACAACACCTACTGTTGTTAGCATCACAGCTGCATCCGTTCTTGGCAGTTTATTTAAATTTTTAATCGATGACCAATCAAATGTACCAATCGACACCATAATCATAACACCTACAAGAGCTGCCATCGGTATTTGTACAACTAATCCACCTAATACAATAATGAGAAACATAAGGAATATACCTGCTACTAGTGTAGATAATCTTCCTCTGCCTCCTGATTTTACATTAATCACCGATTGGCCAATCATGGCACAACCAGCCATACCTCCAAAAAAGCCAGCTACTATATTTGCAATCCCCTGTCCACGACTTTCTCTATTTTTATTACTCTCCGTGTCTGTCATATCATCTACAATATTAGATGTTAATAGCGATTCTAATAACCCTACGATTGCAAGTGCTAAGGAATAAGGAAATATAATCGTTAACGTCTCCCATGTAAATGGAATAGACGGAATTAAAAACATGGGCAGCTGTTGTGTTAAAGCTCCCATATCACCTACGGTTCCTACGTGAATATCTCCTAAAATGACAATTGCTGTTACGACAATAATTGCTACAAGCGCTGAGGGTACTGCGGTTGTAATACGTGGGAGAATATATATAATTGCTAAGGTCAACCCAACTAAACCGTACATGATCCAACCTTCCCCTTTAAAATGAGGAAGCTGAGCAGTAAAAATTAAAATAGCTAACGCGTTAACAAATCCAACCATCACCGAACGTGGTACAAATTTCATCACTCTTGCTAGCTTAAAGATACCAAAGATTATTTGAATAATACCTGTAAGAATTGTTGCTGCTAATAAATATTGCAACCCGTGGTCCGCAACTAGATTAACCATAAGTAACGCCATTGCTCCAGTTGCCGCAGAAATCATTCCCGGACGACCTCCGACAAAAGCAATTACAACTGCGATGCAAAACGATGCATACAAGCCAATCATCGGATCCACACCAGCAATTATTGAGAAGGCAATCGCCTCAGGGATTAGCGCTAGAGCAACTACAATTCCAGCTAGAATATCACCCTTGACGTTACCAAACCATTCATGTTTCCATTGTGCAGTTTTCAAATGTTCAACCTCTTTCTATTGTTTAGATTATTTAAGCCCTCCAGAGACTTAGCCGTAGATAACCTATGCATCATACCATAAATAAAAAAAGAGGAAAAACCTAAAGAAAGCGTGTACATCACAAGAAAACTTCTATTTACTATTATTTTCTACCATTTTCATAACAAGTTATTAGAATGAGAGCTTTTTACTCAAAAATATTTTCCATTTACCTATGGATTATATTTACATACATTACCCTGTTTGGTACGCTTAGTTTAGATATAAGGAGGAAGTACAATGAAGGGAAGAATGATTGTCTTTTTATTAATTATTATAACGTTAATTGCACTTGTCTTGTGCTGGTATTGGTTACAGGATGTTATTGTGGATTACGATTTAGAACGAGCCATGCAACTAAAATGGACTAGTGAGACCCTTTCTCTTTAGTCCACTTTTTTGTGACCTTATATTGACTTCTATTTACGCTTACAAAGATAATGCGTATTTTTCTAGCTGATAGCCGCTCTATAATCTTAGTAATCTCTGCTTCTTTTGAAGTCAGTCTGCTCCATTTCATAGATGCTGCTCCACCGTATGTATTGCTATTGCCGACAAAGCCGGATACAAACTTTCAGTAAACCTAGAGGACGCTGCGTGCTTACTAAAATAGGAAAGAACTGCTAAGGAAACTTGATTGGTTAATATATTTGGTATTAAGCATGTTTTACCTATACTAAGATAGTGACCTTGTCTATATGGAAGTAGAAATCCTATAACCATATCCCCTTGATTTATCCTAGTTTTTCGCTGACGCAATATAACTGAATTCACCTTTCCTTCGACTATATCGATAAATGTATAATTTTCACCAATAGAATAGTCACTTCCCACCACGTAAATTCCTGGTTTAAGATGGTTCCATTGATATAATAGCTTCTGAATGGCTATAGACTTATCTATCCATTTTTCCCTATTATACTGAAGAAATTGCTGATAAATAGTCTTGCTAGTATGTTTTTCATGAAAACAAAAAATAGTCCAGCATAACCACGAATCATAAAGTCTATTCATCCATTCATCAGAAACGTTCAGCTCCACCCTCATATTCTCCATGATGTTTGTAAGGACAGAGTGGAACTCTTCGATAGCATAGATCATTATCTCGTCGATCATACTGTGAATCTCTCCCATTATCGGATCATCCATCAGTATGTTTGGAGCAATATCACGTTTATCCATTTTATCTCCCCCATGCTAAGTTTCTTACATTCTAGCATGGTAAAATCAGACGTCTAGTTTTTAAAAGCGTATTTTATAACAGTGGACTTAGATGAGTATCGATTTTTTCTGTCAACAAAATCACAAATTGTACTCAAAATCATTAACAATATAAAACTTTGTTATATGCCTATACCAATGATGTCTTGGAAGACAACCTCTCATTACAATAATCTTACCATCCCTAAAAACGAACATTTTCTAGTCACTCCTATGCGTTAAATCCGGCTTGTTCTGATTTCATGGAGAGTCTTGTAGTTCTCTAAAATTGGCAAAAGACGCCCGATATTTAGCTTCACTTACGGTGATCTAATAACGAGCGTCATTCACAACTATGATTTCGAGCAGCTTGTCAGTTAAGCACGTGTCTTAGGGAGATGCTTGTTCTGATTATTATGTTCTAAACGAGTAATCTCCTCTCTTAGCCTTCCGTAGATATATTGGAATATTGGACTTTGAATAAATGTAAAGATAAAGGTAAATAAAAACACTGGGCCTCCTAATATCAGGCCAATTATGAGAACAAGGCACTCAGTTATGATTCGCACCTTGCCTACAGATGCGTCAAGCTTATCAGATATGGAAAGCATAAATCCATCACGAGGTCCAGAACCAACACCTGCCGCATTGTATACTCCTCCACCGATTCCCATAATAACGATACCAACTATAATAATAAGATAATCGATCCATGTATACGTTGCAACGGGTAAAAAGTCAAGATAGAGATAGATGTCTACAAATACACCTACCAGTACCCCATTTAGAAAAGTTCCTAGTTTTATATAGCTTTTATCCAAAAACCAGGATATGATAATTAAGAGCGCAGAGATGATAATCGTCCATGACCCAATCGAAAGACCTACTTTTTCATATAATGCAACATTTAAGACATCCCATGGATGAATTCCTAAATGCTGAACATTAATCGATATACTTATTCCTAAACTAAAAAGGGCTAACCCTACAAAAAACATACCCCAGCGGATGGCAACTATCATTTTATCCCTTCTCTCTTTCATCATATATATTTATCTCGCCAGGTGACGTAGGTTCTATTTATACGAATGGCGTCCAGACCCATTTGATTTTTTTAATACAATCATTGCTAAAATAATTGCACTAAAACCAGCGATAAGTTTCCCTACAATCATAGGAAATACAATTTCCTTATTAATTCCTGCTACAAATCCTAAGTGACCACCCAAAACAAACGCACCACTTACGGCAAAGGCAACATTGATGACTTTCCCTCTGGCATCCATATGTTTTAACAGCGTTAACATCGGAATACTATGGGCAAGTGATGCTACTAGACCTGCTGTAGACGTATCACTAATACCAAGCTTCGAACCCAACGTATATAATGGTTTCTTAAATACCTTGGATATAAAATGGACCATGGGGAAAGCCCCTGCTAAAAATATTGCAATCTGGCCAACAATTTGAATCCCCTCTTCTAACGGTGTTAGATAAGGAATGACGATAAAACCAGTTAATGTCTCAATAATAATCGCGGTAAGCCCAATAATAGCTATAATTTCAACACATTTACCGAATATAGAGAAACCAATAATCATTTGTCCCGGCTTCTTCCACAGCCCCATGGAAATGAGAGCAGAAAAAAGCAATGTCGGTATAAGATTAATAATAATTAGCTGGATGCTAAAACCAGCGAGTATTCCGCCTACTAAACAGCCGATTGGAATTGTAATCAAACCTAACAGGATACCCTTTGCAAAATATGTATGATCCTCTTTTCTAATAATCCCCAATGCTACGGGAATTGTAAATACAATGGTTGGGCCCATCATCGTCCCTAAAAATACCCAAGCAAATAATCCTGCCTCCTTATTTTGCGCCATTTCCTGTGCTAGCGCATACCCCCCCATATCAATGGCTAATATAGTATTTGCAAACACTGCTGGATCAGCTCCGATAAAGCCGTATATCGGAGCAATAATTGGTGTTAATATCCTAGCTAATACTGGAGCTAAGGAAATAATTCCGACCATGGCTAGCATAAGCGATCCCATGGTCATAAACCCTTCTGTAAAATGTTGACCAAATCCAAGCCTATTACCAAAACATTTATCAATGGCACCCAAACAAAGAAAACAGACAACAATAATTATAATGACATCATTAATTCCCATTATAGTTCTCCATTCTTTCTATATCTGTTCTAACAGGTGAACTTTCATATACTAATAGGAATAAACTACCGCAAACCCTTGTACCAAGTCAATGCTTTTTGTTCTATTTCCTTAACAATTGCGTCTTTATTTTGAATATACTTAGCTATATCAATGGAGATCGTTTTGCCAGCCTCTCTTTTACATTCCCATACCGTTTTGCTTCATATGGAAGGATTTGTAATAAATCCTAAAAGCAAAACTGCTATTTCATACATAGGAACATAATCTCTACGCTGTTCTCCACTTTTTTGAAAATACCTTTCCTAAAATACCGTTTTCACCACATGATTTATACCATGCTTACGCATTGCTTGATTATAGAAATCTAACTTTGTGATTGATTTTACTATAGGCATTATATCCATGATAGGTTTTGCATTTCCCCCTTTAACTGCCATACTTGATATGATAAATAGCAATTAACTCCCCATTAAGAATTTTCTTTAGTTTCTCAACTTCCTTGATAAACATATTTCCCCACTCCTCCCCTTAAAGTATTACAATTACTTCTCGCATGACGGTTTCCACAGCTTACTTTTTCGCTTTAAATTCCTCTACAATAAAATTTTTACTCGCTTCATCAATGCTATAGTAGATCACTTGACTCGAAGATTCTCCTGCTCGTTCACTAATAATAGCTCCGTCTTTTACAAACTACAATTTAGAATCAATCAGACTTGTATGTTCCCTCGGACTTACAACACGAATGGACATATCAGGTTTACCAAGTTCATTAATATTAGCTGTTAGCTGTTTTTTTCTAAGATAAATCATTATTATATTATCGACGACAGATTGATCTGCTATATTTGTAATTATCACCGTTTCATCATGATCCGTTAACCATATTTCTCTTGAGGTCTGACTATTTGTAAATAACGCAGTTATATACCCAGTTGCAAACAACATAATACTTAAGATCGCCATTACTAAAACGCTACGAAGCTTCACCTCTCATCCTCCATTCATAATGGTACCTATTCTATAACTGAAAGTGACTGAGACAAAAGTATACGTTAAAGCTAAAAGCCGAACGACCTTTCGAAATGTACGTAGCATTCGAATTCGTTCGACTTTCTGGTTTAAAATAGCTGTTACTGTTTTACTAAAACGCCACTCAACAATTACGTTTTTTCTTAAGAAAGCTCTATGGTTTATATGTTTCAAAATAAGCGTCTAATATTCCTTGACCAATCCTATGATTAATTGGATACCGCCCCTTTATTTTTCCTGTATGTGGAACAATGATCGCAAAAGCCATTTCCGGATCATCATATGGTGCGTAACCAACTAATGAAAGGTTCTCCGTATCAGCTAGCTTCTTTCCATCTATATAATATGCATTTTCAGCAGTTCCTGTCTTTCCTGCCGCATTATATTTACTATACTCGTTATTACCAAAATATTTTACACCTGTTCCGCCAGCTGCGTGAAAAACTCGATGGAACCCCTCCTGAATCCGAGTAATATATGATTGATCCATATCTACTCGATTTAAAATCTTTGTATCAATATTTCGATAAACGGAACCTAATTCCTCAGACGAGTTACTTGGATTTCTAATTTCCTTTACAAAATGCGGGCGAATGCGGTAGCCATCATTGGCAATTGTTGACACATATTGAGCCATTTGTAGCGCAGTATATGTATCATACTGACCGATGGCAAGGTTCATAAACAAGCCACCCATCGTTGAATTTTCACCCGTTAATCCTGTCGATTCATATGGATAATCAATGCCTGTACTCGCACCTAGACCAAATTGCTGAAAATAATTTCTCATTTCTTCCCAAGCATCCGGATTAAACGTAATTTTGGCCTCATCTGGTAATGGATTCCGTTGTTCTCCCCCCATCTTTAAAGCGATATAAAACATATACACATTTGAAGACAGTCTTAATGCATCATAATCGTTCACAGCACCTAAATTCCTATAGGAACCCCTTCTTTTAGGATCGCCTTTAATCTTCAGTTTGCGATCATAAAATGATTGTCCCGGGGAAATAACCCCCGATTCATACCCAGCTAAAACCGTAGCTCCCTTAACTGCAGAACCTGGCAAGTGGGAATCGTACAATGCTCTATACGACTCATTTACATATTCATTTTTTTCCTTATCCCGACTCGCAGCACTAACAGCTAATAACTCACCTGTCTTCGGATTCATCACAACTGCAATTGCATCTGTTAAGTATGGATGCTGATAAGGATTCGCTTGAATAATATTTTTTAATTCATCCTTCACAACTTTATCAACCTTCTTCTGAAACTCCATATCTATGGTTAAGACGAGATCCTTCCCTGCCTCACCTTCAACAACCGTTTCAGAACCTACAATCGTACCGTCCTTTTTAGTTGTGTATTGAATCTGCTCTTTCCTACCTCGTAATACATTTTCATAGTATTCTTCCAAACCACTTATCCCAACACGATCATTCCGACTGTATCCTCTAGTTAGAAAATATTCCTCCTTTTCTGCTGGAATTCCTTTCTTTTGCGTTGTAATATTTCCGATTAAATTTTGAAATGTGTCACCAAATGGGTACTCCCTTTCCCAATCAGCTGTTGCATTAATGCCTGGAAGTTCGCTAAGATGTTCAGAAACCATTGCATATTCCTCTGACGTTACCCCCTCATTTTTAACAATTTGGGGCGTTAAAGCATATGCCTTATCCAACTCCCGCTTAATGGCTATGATCTTCTGCTCATTCTTCGTGAAATCACTTATTTTATCTTTCGGGATTCTCTCTAAAATAAGATTATATTCCTCTGTATCATCTAATTCCTTTTTCTCTTCTGTGCTTAGCAGCTTAACAGCTTCTTTTTTATTCTCTAAATACCAATATTCCTTTTTATTCCGCTCCGAAATTCCTTTGCTATCAAAAGAAATTAATTGCGCTAATTTCTTAGCAACCGTTAATCGATTCTTCGCTTGCACTCTCTTAGCGGGTGTATATGTAATAGCGTACAATGGTTTATTCGTGACTACTAATCGATGATTACTATCATAAACTTCCCCCCGCGGCACTGGTACCTTAGTTGTGTCTCTAATCGTTCGATCGATTTCTTCTTGAAATGACTCTCCTTTCAGAATTTGAACTACACCTAGCTGCAACACCAATGCAGAAAACATAATAAACATGACAAAAAATAAAATGTTTAATCGAAAAGGAAGTCTCTCCCTTTTCAACTTCCTTCGCTTGTTCTTTTTTCCCATCTAATCTTCCCCTTTGTTACAAGTGCTATGTAATCTAACACCTCTTATCCCCTCTAACAATAAGAATATTAAGACTTTTTAGCCAAAAAATATAAATACAGGAACTTAAGACCACCATCCAATCCAACTTAATACTCAATTGATGCTTTTTACTTAATAAATAACAATATATTTGAGTTAATCATATCATTTACTTATCCTGCAATTCAACCAATTATTTCCTTTTATAGAAGCAATAATTAAACACTCTATACCTTGAGTAATTAAGGATTTATCAATGTCTATAGTATACTATGTATATGATCAGATTCTTTTCCAGTATTACTTTAAAGTCCTCTGCCCCTTCCCCATGATAAGGTATTCCTTTTTATTATCTATCATAGCTGCAAACTTTTTAGAAGCTCTCTGTGAATTTACTGTTTGAATGCAACTATCGATCCATCATCACAGGTATAAGAGGGAGTTCTTGAACCTACTACATGCTATGGAAAATGAATTCTCTCAAAGGAAAATGCCTAAGTAGAAGCTTACTTTTCATCGATGTCATTATTGAGATGCTCACCTATTAACTCTCTGTCATTTTTAATAGACAAATCATCGTGCTTATAATTTTGTATGTATTCGATTAAAAATGTTTTATCTTCAGGATAGGATAAAGCTAAATTTGTTAGTTCATCTGGTGATTTCCAATCTATACGATAAATTAATTTATCAGGATCATTAATGGTTTCCTCTCCACCAACCACCTTAACTGCAAAATAAATAATTTCCCCATATGGTCTTTCTTTTTTCCATATAGATTGTCTTATCTCTACGTTTAAGCCTGTTTCTTCTTTTATTTCCCTAACACAACATTCCTCAAAGGTTTCACCTGCTTCTAAACCGCCAGAAGGAACAGACCAACGTTTTGGTTCTTCTGGGGTTCCCTGTAATACCATTAGAACCTTTCTGTCATAAACACATACTCCCGCAGCACCAAGCCATTTTTTCATCTATAAGCACCTTTCTATTTTTATTTTAAAAATTCTTAATTTATTAGTTTTTTATCAGACTATAGCACATATATCTATTAATCTCACAAGAAATATATAAAGTGAAGCTTCAATTAGTGGGGGTATAAATTTTTGCTAATAATAACTTATATTCCCAAGACAAATTAGGCTCCTCCTCCACTATTCTTGTTCGACTACATGCTCTTAATGGAAACTGATAGGACAGATCTACCGATTGTATGAAAAAGTTATGTATGATAAATGTTAAGCTTGTTCCAAGTAGATTTCCACTTCTTTTTCCTTATTCTCTCCTCATAAATTGCTTCACGTTCTCTTGTTTCTGTGAAATAAGGCGTTGGCTTCAGCTGTAAATTGATGACATCGGCTATACCACAAGGTGCAGTAACAATTACCTTACCTTCTTTATCTAGCTTTACCCCAAGTGCAGTTGCTGTTTCTGGGAATTTAGATATCGCATCAACTGATGAAGTGTATGGTGGAATATTATTAACAATATGCATTCTTGCTTCATTTTTAACAGACCAGGGAACATTGGGCATTTTATTTTTTAATTTAGCTTCTAAAATTTTTTCCTCCTGTTCATCTATCGTTTCTATATCAAAATAGATTACATCCACATCTGGTATAGTAGTTCGTTTAGTAAAGCCGTGCAATGTATCCCAAATTTTCGCACGAATAAATCCGGCACATATCCACCAATCAGGCAGGTTCAATGTATTGGCAGCTTGCAAAATTTCCATCATCTCATCATCAGCTTGAATTAACTTTCTGACATCTTCTTTATTCTTTAACAAGAATATTCCCCCTATCCAGAACATACATTCTTATTATAGCATAATAAAAGCTTTAGTGAATATTTGTTCCGTCTATTGACTTTTAGTGAAAAGGAAACAAATTAATTATTGGTAAAGCATCTAAGTCTAGACACTGACTATCTTCAATAAGTTGGTGTGAACCTAAAATGATGGGGGGTTTGTTTATTCCCACTAATTGTAAGTGCTAGAAACGTATGACCTAAAGGCCTTTGAACCAATTGGATATTTACTGGAAGAGAACCCCCACTTACCAATATTGGCTTCACTTTATTGCTTGAAGTGGGGGTTTAATTGCCAGTTATATGTGGAATCTAAACTAATTATCGTTCGTTTCTTGATTGTTTTTTGACGACTTTTGTCTCAACCTCTTATAAATTAACATGAATTTTAATAAGAAATCCCAATTATTATTAATGAATGAATAACTACCTATTCATCTCTGTTTCTATTTCACTGGTATCCAAATTTCTGAATACAAATCTGGGCTCGAAGGATCCTCTTCTGAATAAACCTCTAACTCCGGTATACCAGCATGTTTATAACCACTCGAAGGAAACCATTCAGAGAAAATCTGTTTCCATACTTTTGGCATGGCATCGGGCATCGGGCCATGCACCTCAAAAACAGCCCATTTTGATTCAGGAATAGTCAAAGCCACTAGCCCATCAGGTACGTCCCCCTCATAGGTTGTACCTATCCAATAATCAATTACTTCCGAGCTTTTGTCGACACAAACCCCCAACACCCCTTCGATCAAACCATCGTTTAATCGGAATAATAAATCATCCGTTCCATCCCCATTTACTTTATCCCACATTTTTGGAATATCAATTTGATTCTGCTGATTGATACACGAAAATTCTCGTTTAATCCCTACAATCTGAAATGCTTCCCGTTCAACAATTTTGTATTGCATTGGTTCTGCTCCCTTCACACTAACCTGAATCACCAGGCGGTTATAAGATTTAAGCCTTCCTGCATATTTTCGCGCTTCACTCGGTGTTATACCATGCTGTCTGCGAAATGCTTTGGAAAAAGCTTCTGGAGTGTCGTAGCCATACTTGTAGGCAATATCAATAATTTTCGTATTTTCACGATTAAGCTCATGCGCAGCCAATGTTAAGCGTCTACGTCTGAGATATTCACCAACAGATATATCGGTCAATATCGAAAAGGTACGCTGAAAGTGAAATGCTGAAAAATTCGCCTGCTTTGCGATGCTATCTATCGATATTTCATCCAATAAATGCTCCTCCATATAATTGATGGCCTTCTGTAATGATTCGACCCACGTCATATCGCCCACTCCCTAATCAGATCTTAACAAGTATTTCACCATGTATCCTGTCACTTTGTGCTCTAGGCTGACAGTATGTTTGCTTACAATGCTAGGTTAATAATAAGTATTTCATAATATTTATACATATTACTTCATGTAGCACACAAAAAAAGGTGCTTATTGTATGGAGAAATAAGCACCCTGTAACAAATAACACAAGCTCGACTATTTCCTTAATTTAAAAACAATAAAGTCAGGACACCTAAAATCTTCTCCAAATGAAGGGTATTTTTTTAGCATGTCTTTTGATGGCTGTGGTTCGATAATGCTCTCCAAAACAAACCCTGTATGTATTAATGTATTTATATAGGTTGTTAACGTTCGATGGAAAAGCAGCATGTTTTCTTTATCACCTAAGGGCTGTTCATAGACTCCTTCATAAAAATACTTGTCCACATTCCAATGCAGCTTTTCTCCGTTTTCTGTTCTTTCCCAACCACTTTCTGGAGTAACAAAACATGGATGCAATATAGAAAAGATAAAGATACCTTTATCTGCTAACAGCCGATACATCGTTCGAAATGCTTTTTCATGATCCGCAAGATCTTGGATGACCATATTGGACACGATGAAGTCGAAACTTTTATCCTCTAGTTGATGTAAATCCTCACAATTTCCATGACTATAATGAACGTTCAATTCTTTTGGCGTTCTTTCCTTAGCGATTTCTATCATGGTCGGAGAATAATCCACCGCTGTTACAGCGGCACCACGCTTAGATAAAATTCTGCTCAAATATCCTTCTCCACATCCAGCATCAAGCACTTTTTTATTCTTCACATTCCCCATAAGTGAGAATAAAGCTGGGTTTAAAAAGATTTCTTTATGAAGATCACCTTGTTCCGTATGGTTTTCTGAATAATTTTCAGCGAAGTTATCCCATCTTTTGATTGCCTCTTCGGTCCCCATTGATTGGCTCATGTAAGCTCCCCTTTTTTTTAAGATTATCTATTGTTCACGTTTTGAAAATTCAACTACAAACTTATAACAACTTAGGGCGATTCGTGAAGTCGATACGTTTCTGGGCGTTGGAGCTGAACGTGGCTCAACACGCCCATCTTTATCCATATGGGCAAATTTTATAATTTCCTTTAATTTCCTAGACTATAGGAAAGGTGCAGTCAGTATATGATACATGAGCTGCACCTATTTTGAAATTAGCTATTTTGCGTTTTTATAATAAACGAGATTATCCGTCCACTCTCCAAATTCAAATATAAATCCTTTACGTGTACATTCGAACTCCATTCCTACACTCTCTGCTAAATTAATCGAGGGAATATTATCCACATTTATATGGGCCTCAATCCGATGGAAATGAAGATGACTAAAGGCGATATTCAATCCTTCTTTTACTGCCTCCTTGCCATAGCCATATCTCCAAAATTGATTATGCAAACGATAACCAATCATCCCCCATTGAAATTCCCCCCTCATTATTGTACTAAATTCCACTTTACCAATATGTTGACCATCCATTTTTCGAAAAATCCCAAATACATACGCCCTATCATCAGCTGCTAATTCCCGATGTTTTTTTACAACATTTTGAAATGCATCCTCCGTCCACTCGCTTATATCTAGGTGGTCATCATCATATTTGTACTGGGGAGGATAATTATTATTAAACCCTTCCAGCCACCGTTTATAATCCTGTTCATCTAACAATCTAATTATTAATCTTTCTGTTTCTGAAACAAAATCATGGTTTATGTTCTCCGACTTCAATACAATATCTCCTCTGCATCGTTTTTCTTCTAAATACAAATGCTTCCTTTTTAATACCATTTAGCTTATTGATCATAGTAATCATTCCTTTCTTTACACTTATGCAGTTATACCATTATTCAAATAATTTTCTTATTTATTCGTAATTTAATATATATCTTTTGCATCTGCTGGTAATTCTTTAATATGTTTTAGAAATTTGGTTATGTTGTTATCGTCCGTCTTTGGATAGATGAACCCAAAGTATGTAGCTACATCTAACGATAATTCCCTGAATAATTCACAAGCAGTAAACATGGAATGCCACATCTGTTGATAGTCCGAATTAGAATATGTAGCTTCATACATCTTCCAATAGGTTGAAGGGAGATAGTACTTGAAATATTTTCCTAGTTTCCCTGTCGACACTCCAAAATCATGTTCCATACCAATCCACCAATTAATCATTTTATCCAAACAATCTCTTGTGGTATATTCAAACATTAATTTTGCATAAGACAGTTCATCACGCCATATTCCTTTGGCAACATTTTGCAAGCACCACCAAAAATTATTTGTACAGCTTTCAAACTGGCCATGTGTAGGTTTCTTTACATGATAGTCGATATCAGATGGCGAGGGAATCGATGGCAGAATATTATCCTTATCCAACACTGGATGAGTAAGCTTATCATTCGTATAAGTATGATTCATCACATCAACTGTTTGAAGGCGTAGGTCACATCTGTAAATAGCATTAGATAGGCATAAGTATCGTCAAAATTCTTATCCTGACCAATCCCTTTGTCAAGTTTATCAGGTTCTTGAATCATTAATAGATTACCTAATTTGGAGATCCAATTGTCATCATTGATGAATGAGGATGTTTCTCTCACAACAAAAACGATATCGTAATCTTGGAAAATATCCTTTGGAACATTTGGATTCGTTCTCGAGCCATTCATATAAACAGCCCTAATACGCTCATCATTCTTAGCAATCCTTATAATCAAATTCATTATCTCCTGCTCGCTTCTCATTTCATTCATCCATCTCTAATCTTGAATATATCATTTTACTTATCTAACTTGTATTCAACCATTATATCTTATAATGTGCTGAATTTTTCACCTTTCTAATTAAAACTACTTATCTACTTGTATCCAAACACGTAAGAATGCCTGCTACACTCCTAACGGAAACATATAAGAAATCAATGTCAACAAAAATATTGATAAAGTTGTGATCCAAGTTTAGCATTTCGGGTGGCCAATGAAATCGACCGCTCGTTTCCGAAATCTATAATCGGTAAAGCAAAAAGCTGATGACGATCAATATGCTCTGCACTTATTTCGGGAACAATCGTTATCCCCATTCCAGCTATTACAGCTCCGTAAATAAAATCACCAAAAGCCACCTCGCTAATAATAGTAGGTTTTTGCCCTATCAATTCCATGTGCTCCATAATACGACTCCTTGTATCACAAGGAGATTGATGAACAATAAGCTGCTCCTCGCATAACTCAGCAAGTTTGACCGCTTTTCTAGAACGATACGGATGATCTAATGGAAACACCGCATAATAAGGTTCCTTAAATAATTCGCAACTCCACAGGGATTCCCTTGTACTTACTGTATCCATAAAGATTGCATCAAGTCTCCCTTCCTCTAATGATTGTACAAGCTCATTTGAAGTATTTTGAATCATTAGCGTTGCTGGTTGGGCTAAAGACTGAAGCTTCTTAATCATTGGTGGCAAATAATAGGTTGCTAGACTAGGCAGGCTTCCTATCGCTATAGGTGAAGTTCGTGAAAACTGCCGTAAATCTTGACGGATCGCGTTTAGCTCAGTAATAACAGGTAAAATTCGAGAGCGAAAACGTTCTCCAGCTTCTGTAAGCTCAATACCCGTAGAGGTCCTGTAAAACAACGCAACATCTAGTTCATTTTCTAAATTTCGTATATGTTTGCTCAATGCCGGTTGAGATATATTATTTTCCTTAGCTGCTTTAGACAAGCTTTTTTGCTTTGCAGCTTCTATAAAGCTTTGCATCCACACTGTATTCATTTCTTTTACCCCACATCTGTTATAACTATTTGTTATACCCTTCTAAGATATTGATTATTCTATTGAGGCTATCGATATGATATTATTTCAAATGTCAATCGCTCCATCATTATAACATATCGATATAACAAAAAAATTATATCCCACTCTGATTAGCATTGACAAATTATACTGAGACATTTAAGGAGGGGTAAAATGAGAATGGTTTTTCTTCTCACTATAGGAATGTTTACGCTTGGATTTGATGCTTATGTAGTAGCTGGTTTGTTACCTGATATCGGAGCAACCTTTAAGACTAGCGACTCACAGACAGGACAGGCAGTCACTGTCTTTACCCTCTGCTTTGCACTTGCAGCCCCCGTTTTCGCAACATTATTAGCGGGCAAACCAGCTCGAAGAATATTAGTTATCGCACTAGTTATTTTCTCATTAGGTAATGCATGAGTGCACTTGCCTCGAATTTCCCCCTGCTACTATTGGCTCGGGCAATTGCAGGTATTGGAGCTGGTCTCTATTCACCGCTTGCAACAGCCGCAGCAGCCGCACTAGTTCCTCCTCAAAAACGTGGACGTGCCTTAGGTACGGTATTAGGTGGTATGAGTTTGGGCACAGTCATAGGGGTTCCTCTTGGATTAATTATGGCCACAGAGATAGGTTGGCACGGTACGTTGTGGTTAATTACTACACTCGGCATTATTGCTATGATCGGGATTATACTCTGGTTCCCGGACATTCCTGCTTCACAACCAGCTTCATTGCGCCAACGTTTTGCAATGATGACTAATGGACGTGTCACAGCAACAGTGGGCATAACGTTTGTTGCTGCCCTTGCTAGTTTAGGTCTTTACACGTATATTTCTCCAATCTTGCAAGATTTACAGGAAATCCATCAAGTAACACCATATTTATGGGCATGGGGGATTGGTGGTGTTATTGGAAGCTTATCTATTGGGACGCTTATTGATCGAATAGGGCATCCAAGCTGGATTATGGGTGGAATACTTGCTCTATTAGCATTAGCAATGTTTAATTTACCATTGGTGCTTGGAATTCCTTTTCTAGCATTGCTCCCCTTCATGGTATGGGGAGCAATGGGTTGGGCTTCATTGGCCCCACAGCAGCATGTATTACTTCAGCTACAGCCAGAACACGGACCAGCTGTAGTTGCTTTAAATAGCTCAGCTAATTACTTAGGTGGTTCCATGGGATCTGCACTTGGAGGAATCGTGATGGTTGGTGGACTAACACCTTCATATCTTCCAATTGCTTCTGGCTGCCTTGTACTAGTGGCTTTTCTAGGGCAATTGATCATACTTATAATAAATAAACAACGAAAGAAGTAACATGCTGTAAGACCTTTTGAAGTAGATAATAAGAAACTATGAATAGACAGTGAAGAAAAAATAACGATTAATTGGCCTTTGCCCTGTTTGTCATAGAGCTTAGACCGTTAATCGTTCTGGTTATTTTATAATTCATCCTAACAAGGTGCAACAAATATTTATATATAATCTTACGTATTACGTAGCATACTTACATCTAAAAAGTAATGTAGGGATCACTAATAGTACAATTAATTTTAGTTTGAAGATTTATAGTGGAGCGTAATTGGCTGATTTTCTTCTAAGGTTGCTTTATATAAACGAATATTGCCAACATTTGATTGGGAAGCAGCAGAATCAACTTCAAAATTCTCGTTCAAAGAAATGGTCCAAGCTGCTTCGTTATTTTTCTTCAAAACAACTGCAAGTGTACCAAAAGTAACACCATATTTATGGGCATGGGGAATTGGTGGTGTTATCGGAAACTTATCTATTGGGACGCTTATTGATCGAATAGGACGTCCAAGCTGGATTATAGGTGGAATACTTGCTCTATTAGCATTAGCAATGTTTAGTTTACCATTGGTGCTTGGAATTACTTTTCTAGCATTTCTCCCCTTCATGGTATGGGGAGAAATGGGTTGGGCTTCATTGGCCCACAGCAGCATGTATTACTTCAGCTACAGCCAGAACACGGATCATCTGTAGTTGTTTTAAACAGCTCAGCTAATTACTTAGGTGGTTCCATGGGATCTGCACTTGGAGGAATCGTGATGGTTGGTGGACTAACACCTTCATATCTTCCAATTGCTTCTGGTTGTATTGTTAGTAGGAGGGTATTATAAATAAAATTGTAGAAAGAATAGTAAGGGGGTACTGCCACCATTTCGGAAATTTTGTACGCTAAGAAAATTTCTATATAGATAAATCCAAATTCTTGTATGTTAAGGAATTTGGATTATGTTATTGGTTTAAGTCTTATTTAATGGTCTAAAGGCTGGTAATGTCTATTAGCATTAAACCTCTGTTCTCCATGTTCTATAACGACTCTGGCCATTTAACCATAAAATATTCTCTATGAACTCCACACCTTCCATAATTTATAAATCCATGTTGTTCGTAGTAATCTACTAACTTGGGTTTTTCTGTATACAAAGCTAAAGGAATATTTATTTGATCAAAAGGATATTTAATTCTTCTATGATCTTTGATACCTCACCTTTCCTATAGGAATGCAAATTCACAACCTCTATTGCGTGATGATAATGATTATTGAATATCCTTTTTGCAGTAGGGGTAGTGCCAGCGAAGCTGACACCACCCCTATAAACAGCGTATTTCTTTGTTTCATAGTCATTACGTATCGTCGTATAAAGGAAATCTACAAACACAAAAGGATAACAGTTGCTTAAAGGGCGACTTTGCCACTCTTTTAAATCAGGAAGCACTGTATCGGTAATTTCGGATATCATTTCATGAGACACAGAGAAACCATAGGTATCTTCGATAGTGGACGAAATATCTCGCTGGAACATTCCTCTTGCATACATGGAGATGACTTTATCCTCGATGGCAGAAACATTTCTTTTGCGCTTGAGAATAAGTTGTGTTTCAAATGACACGGTCACGAGGTACGGCAATATTCATTTCGCCAGCAGTCGTTTTGACTGTCTTTTTTCCGTACCCATTCCGTTTATTGTTTGTTTCTTTTTCTCCTTTGATCCATAGCCCAAATGATGATTCATTTCACCTTTTAACATCGATTCAAACATCGGCCCAAATATGTCCTTTAATGCATGTTGCATAACCTTCTACAGACTTTGGTTGATACTGTTCAATAATCTTGTTAGCTAATTCTACGGAGTTAGGATCTCTTTTAGGTTTTCCCATTTAAAACACTCCTTTAGCTTTATGTTTTTATTTTACCAAATAAAAACAACTGTGTGAGTAAGAAACCGTACGCATTTCTTACTTACACAGTTAATATTACACTCCTGCATTTATGCTAGCTTACATCTATGATTAAAAATACATTGAAGATTTGTATATCCTCTGGTAAACAACCTATCATGCTTCAAGTTTATTTTTATTCATCTGTACGAATAAGTAAGTAACTATCATTAGGTTTTTTTGAGCAACCTACGATGAAATATTCTATTTTTCCATCTTTCTTTCTTTCTTTCTTTATGTTTTCACAATCGTCTTTTTTTACTCCTACATCACCCCCTCCATAATCATCATACCTATTATCATAACTATAATTTATTACATTTCCATCAAAATTCAAGTCCTGAAATATAGGGTCTCCTTCGTTTGTATAACTAGTTATTCGAATAGAATCTTTTTTATTGCTATGAATATTATCTAGAAATTTTAAAAAAATATCTAGGTTGTATACGTTATCTCCACTGTATACAACGTCACCCTTTTTTATCGCTTCTTTTGAATCATATTTTGAAGATTGAGAACAACCTATAATGTTTACGCTCACTAAAAGTATAATTACTAACTGTATAGTTTTTCTCACGTTATCTCCCTCATGACTTAAATTATTTGTATTGGTTTCTTGCTTCACTAAATATTTTTTGCAAATTCAAAGATAGAGGTTCTTCTGTGTCTTTTAAAACTTCAATTTTGTTGGTTTCTAAAGGTATTTTACCAAAAGTGACTCCTCTTGTAGCAAATACTCCATCTTGTTCTGGTGTTAAAAATAAAAGATATTCTTCATTCACATTCATTTTTTTATATCCATTAAAACTGTATGTTTTGTTTGTTTTTTTATCAAAAAAATTATTTTCTGCTATATTAACTTCTTCTTTTTCTTTAATCTTCTTATTTTTTGTTTCATTTTTATATACCTTTGATATTTTAAAGTTAGTTACTGTATAGCCACCTGCTACTGAACCGTCTACTTCCGATCTATAAATTACTGGACTTTCTTCTCCTATTTTCTTTCCTCGTAGAATGATTTTTGAATTACTTTCTAATTCATCTAGTGACTCAAATCCATCTGTCTTCGCTTCAAATACTAAAGTCTCAGTTGTGGAAAGATTATCTAAAGACTTACCTTGAATAATATTTTTTTCTTCATTCGATTTACTAATTATAAAAACCATTATTGTTAGACAAGATATTAGGATAAGCGAAACACTAGTAATCTTCTTCATAACTTTTACCCCCTTTTAATATTTAGCTCGAAGTCCAGCTTTATCGTCTGATAAAGGATATGCTTTATTATTAAAACCGTATTGGCGCATTACAGAGATACTATTGTTAGATTTTTGGGTGTGAGCTAAACCTGCTTCATGACCTACCTCATGAACTATGACTTCTTTCCTTTGTGTATATGAACTTATGTTTTTCCATTTTTTATAAACCATAATATGCCCACGTCCTTTACTAACAGCATAAATATCGCCGTTATAATAGTTTACATACTCTACCATTACATCCCCGCCCCCTGGAACCCCGGCTTCTTTTCTGAATTTTATTTGGCTTGTGTCATTCCATGCTAATATGCCATATAAAACTTCTCTTCTATTACTATTGAAATCTCCATCTATCCAATAATAAGCATCTAATCTATTTGATAAAGATTTTCCATTAAGTACGTATGCGCTAGAATAAGTGGGGATTGATAGTAAAATAAAAAGTGCTGCCAATATCTTTATAACTTTCTTTCTATTCATTTTAATTCCTCCTTTAAAAGTAGAACATTTATTAAGGTTATTGTCGTGGTAATGAAGGGCTATTCCCCCTTTCTTTTTAATTTCGACATTAATAACCTATATAATAACTTCTGCCTAAAATTTTTCAAACCTGCAAGAATAATCAAATAAATTAAATTTTTTAGGGGGGTTGCCTAAAGGTCTGCACATAAGTTGTAAGTTATCAAAGAACGCTAACTTACAACTCTATGGCTTCTCGCTTCCCTCTAAAACAGCCGATAACCACAAACTGTAGTTTATGGCCAACTACGAAAAAGCGTGTAGTTAGCCATAAATCAACACTTTGTAGGTTCCTGTCTGTTTCTGAACGATTTTTAATTACAAATGTAAGTAGTATTTCTGCAAGTGCTTCTGAAGCTGACAATTATGATGAAAAAGAAGTAGAAGATCTTGCAAAAGTATTAGAAATCTTGTTTGATAAAAGTATAGTTTATGATAATAATGGAACTCCAATTGGTTTCAAAAAAATAACGATTAATTGGCCTTTGCCCTGTTTGTCATAGAGCTTAGACCGTTAATCGTTCTGGTTATTTTATAATTCATCCTAACAAGGTGCAACAAATATTTATATATAATCTTACGTATTACGTAGCATACTTACATCTAAAAAGTAATGTAGGGATCACTAATAGTACAATTAATTTTAGTTTGAAGATTTATAGTGGAGCGTAATTGGCTGATTTTCTTCTAAGGTTGCTTTATATAAACGAATATTGCCAACATTTGATTGGGAAGCAGCAGAATCAACTTCAAAATTCTCGTTCAAAGAAATGGTCCAAGCTGCTTCGTTATTTTTCTTCAAAACAACTGCAAGTGTACCAAACTGTTCAATAGTGTCCCATGTAAACAATTCTGTTTGATTAGCTTGTGTAACAGAGATCCCTTCTTGGTTACTAACTACTTTAATGTTATCACCTTGCCAATTCCCGTGAATTTGTGCGCCAACATAATAATAGCTTGTACCATCACCTCGATCCCCATATGTCGCTATAAATTGCTGTATCGAGTTGTCTGCCGTTTTATAAGTAACGGCTGCGATATCTTTAGCTAACCAATCTACCTTAAAATCGCCAATTATCTCGGCTGGTAAGCTATCTTTTGGACGAGCTAAAATACCAAAATACGACCTATAGTAAACGGCTGATCCACTCTCAACATTTTTTTTAATAGATAGTACATGTTTAAAGTCAGGTGAAACACTTGTTATATTGTTAACTTGTTTATTACTGTCTACTAGAAGTACTACATGAACAGCGATAAATAGGAATATGATACTAGAACCTATTATTTTGAATCGTTTAGTGATTCGCAGCAATAGAATATTTGCAAGAAATAAACAGGCCACACAGACAATATTAATCATATAAAATAATCTATTATCAATATACTCTACTTGAAATCTATCGTGAACAATCAAATATCCTATTTGTAAACAAAAAAAGGCAATTGTAAAAAGAAATAACATCCAGCCTATCCATTTTTGTTTCGTGCTATTTCGCTTCATTCAGCTGTACCTCCATTGAAAATTCCCATGTTTTACCGTTATCTTTTGAAATAAATTTACCTTTTACTTTTCCGCCTTCATAATCACCATTAGGACCTTGATTAACTAAAACAGATAAATGATCTGCCTCTTTTTTTGGAAGTTCAGCCTGAACAAAGATTTTATCATACTTCTCAGGAATATTAAAAACTGCTTTATCCCACGTATTTCCTCCATCTTGTGTAACATAAAAGTCCGGTTTTTCCGGATTGATTGTTCCAAAAGACAGAAACCCGGTGTTTTTATTTATGAAACCACCATCTGAAATTAATCTCGTTACTCCTGAATCGTTTGTCGCTTCCCAAGTTTTCCCTCCATCATGCGTTAAATAAGCACGTGAATATTCCTGAGACATAGTTCGACCTCCCGAAATAATCACATATCCAAACTGATCATTTATGAAATCAACTTTTCTAAATCGCATAGCTGGAAAGGATTCCGCAACAACACCATCTTTCCACGTTTTCCCTTGATTGAGGGAATATTTTAATCCTATTCTTTTTGTTTCCCAGTTATCACCTTCTGAATATAAAAATGCAGCCCGTTTTTCTGTAATGATATAACTACCATCAATCAGTTCTTGCTTGTTACCATTGTACTCTCCTTCAAATAATAAATCCTTTTTAATTGGTACCTCTACCCAATCATTTCCATGATTGTAGGTGAGATGCAGCTTGTCGTTTTGTAGTGTATAGCTAACCATATCATTATTTATTGGCTGTAATGGCACATCCTGAGACTGTGCTTGTTCATCTAATGATTTTTCTTGGTCTTCTAGATTAGTTGACCGATCAAATTGCGGAAGTGTCAGCTGATTTTGTTTTTGATAAAAGTAACTACTAATGATTAAGCCAATCATTATAATAATTGTTAAGCTAAGGACAAGATTTTTCACAAACAGTACTCCTTATGTAGATATTTATTTTTCCTGTACGCATTAATAATCATCCTGATTGAAAGTTTATAGCCAAAAGCTATATAGTGGCGCTTTGTATTATTGTTTACATACTACATTTAAACACTAAAAATATAGATTAAAATATAAACTGATTGTCCAGTTCCAATACATGTACAAACCATACATATTTCTTACATATCCCACTAGTATTTACCTTAATGGATAATTGATTTTTACATTTTTAAGCTTTGATAATTGTTCAAAAAAGAAATAGTTATGTTCAAATCCAATTGTACAAAGTATTCTTTTTTGTGGATTAATATTGATGACTTGTTTAATGTTAATTATCATCATTTGATTTCTTGCTATCCAAGTTAGATTTTGATATTCAGGATTTATTTCATGAAGCCAATTATGTTTTTCTTTAACAAGTGCATCTATTTGGTGTCCATTAAATGGTATTTTACATTCTTTACTTTTCTTAAGTATCTTGTCATACATTATAAAGAGTTGTTCTTCTAAATCTTTTTGTTCACCTTTTGTATAATTATCAAAATGATCAAGTCTTGCAATTGAGCTATCAAACCAATCAATTGGATGAAAGAGAATATTTCTTTCTTTGCATAAAGGTAAAATTGACTTTTTATACTCATCTGGCCCAAGATAACCAGTGTACTGCTTCTCATTTTTAGTATAGTTCTTCCAATCTTCACTCTTTACTTCACCACAAATAATGTCGGGTCGGAATTCTAAAATTAATTCCTCTAATAACTCAAATGAAAACTTAAACTTTTCTCTAAGCTCTTGAGTATGAACTGTTCCTAACAACCCTATTAATGTCATATTCTTTTATACTCCCTATTGTCATTAAGATAAAACAATTCTTTCTAAAGCCCCTGACTATCTTCTTTTTACAAAATCTTTGCTTTGAACACTTGTAAGATATTGATCACATTTGGAAATAAACATTATCCTTGACCCCGCAATCACATATTTTCGTTGTCAATTATTTTCTCCTTCTCTAAAAATAAGTAGCTTACGATGACAAGAATAACTACTATGTTAAGAGTTAAATCCATAAATAAATATTCCGTCCAATCCAATGCATCCAACTTTACATACGAAACATTAATACACTATCGCTTAAACTTATAACACGGGAGAAATAGTGTAAAATAGCTGGATGATGTGTAACCACGATAATTGTCTTTCCCTTCTGATTTAATTGCTTTAAATACTGTAATATGATTTTTTCATTATCGCTGTCAAGGCTTGCTGTTGGTCCATCGGCAAGTCCCGAATCACTGTCTTGTAAAATTAATCTGATAATAGCGATCCGTTGTTCTCCCTCACTTAATTGATAGACGTTATGATTTTCTAGGTGTTGCAAACCAAATTCATGAAGATCATCTCTTATTCTGGTTATTTTTTCTTTTTTTCATTGTCCTATATTCTAGAGCTAAATTCAAATTCCATTTGCCAGTCTCCTCTTCTACTAATCCAGAGTTTTGAACAAATACCCTATTTTAGAGCGTCTTCATTGCATCGCTTCCTTAGAATGAATAGATGGATTCGTTGATCAAATAAAACAAGGTCGCCTTTATCCTCTTGATAATCCCCCTAATTATTCCGTTTCTGGGCGTTGGAGCTGGACACGGCTCGATATTTATACATGGACTAATTTTATAATTTCCTAGATTAATAAAAAAGAGCCTCTACTCTCCCTTTTAGATGACAGTATAGAGTTATTCTCAATTCTCTAATTTTTTATTATTCAATAAAAAACTCCTTTCTAAAGGACACAGGAAAAACTAAAATACATTTGGCTGCATTCTAGTTTTTCTTCTATCTTATTTACTTACTGATTTTAGCTGTTAGTATTGTGCCAGCAATCCTTTTTTCATTGCTATCCGTTCACAGCAAAGAAAGGTTGCTAAGCCTAAAGTAAAGTAAATAATCGCATTAATAAGCAATATTGCTATATCCCCCAAATTTATAGAGGATAAAGTTAAGCCTTCTATCATCACACTTCGCATTAAATCCACACCTTTTACAAATGGAAAGAAAGATAAGATAGGTGCAACAGATAATGGAATAAACGTTAACCCCATTAAAATAAACTGTAAAATTTGGAGAAAAGCTTGTACTTGTTTCAACACTATTGAAATACCTGCAATAATTAAGCCTAGCCCATACATACTAAAAAGTGTCAATACTAGAATTGGGATTATAGTCACCACATCAATATTTAGCCATTGTCCGGTAGTTAGCATAGACATGAGTAATAATATAACGACAATTATAAAATTCAGTATTGTTGTGGCAACAAGTCTAGCAGTCATGATTCTCCATATCCCCATAGGTGACATAGCAAGTTGCTCTAGTGTACCTCGCATGGATTCATTGATGATATCAAAGCCAATTTGATTTATAACCATTACCGTCAAAAACCAAAAAACATAATTGACAATAATATATTGCGTGTTTACATCCTGAGTACCAGGATCCCCAATTACTTGAATACCTAAAAACATTGCTAAAAAGATGAAATAAAAAGTAAGTAGCATAGCTATGGTATTAGGTAGATAGCGTTTTAGCTCTATGTACTCTTTACGAACATTTGTCTTAAGAAGGATATACCATCGCATATTCTTTCTCTCCCTTTACAATTTTCATAAAGATTTCTTCAAAATTAACTGTTTGTCTATCAATTGTCTCAACCGGGATATGCTCAAGCTTCAATACATCAAACAAATCATAAATTTCTTTACTATGATTTAGATCAACCTCGATTGTAGATTGTATGGAATCTGGTATGTATTCTAGCCCTGGAAACTTTTCTACCAACATCTTATACTGCCGATCAGTCAAATGATCACCTAGTTGAATCTTGTAGGAGCGAACTTCAAACAAACGTAGTAGGTTTTCCACATTATCATTTGCAACTACTTTTCCGTAGTTAATAACAATAGTCCGGTTACAAATAGCTTGAATGACATCCATATCATGAGAGCTGATAATAATAGTTCGGTTATACCCTTTGGCAATTGACTTCAATAGTTCGCGAACCTCATAGCTTGTTTCAATATCAAGTCCTAAAGTTGGTTCGTCCAGTAAAATAATCTCGCTATCTGCAAGCATTGCAACTGCAATGGCAAGTTTTTGCTGCATTCCGCGCGAAAGTCGATTCACTAATTCATTTTCTTTGTCTTTTAGATTAAACTTGGTCAAAAGGCCTTCAATTTGTTCAGCAATATCTTTACTAGAAAGTCCTCTATTTCCAGCAAAATACTCTAAATTTTCCTTTACTGATAGACGCCAATACAGGTTACGATTCCCTTCAAGTACTGCGCTTATATGGCGTAGCGCATCCAATCGCTTCTTTTGGGTGTTAATGCCATTTACTATAATAGAGCCATCATCTGGAATAAGAAGTCCACAGATCATCTTAATTATAGTAGACTTTCCTGCACCATTTGGACCTAACAGACCCAAAATCTCTCCCCGATTAACCGAAAATGAAATATCATCTACAGCTATTAGAGATTCTTTCGTTTTTCTTTTTTTATAGACCTTTTTAAGGTTTTTTACTTCAATTATGGCTTCCATCTTCACCATCCCTTCTGCTTTTTATTATACGACCTTGTCTCTTCATCATTATATCGAATGTTCTGAAAAAGAGAAAATGATACTCTTTCATAAATCGTCATATCATTTTCTCCATTAGCTAACAAAAAGCTATATTTAATTCTTTTCTATAACTGATCTTTTTCTCTTCTTGGTATGCAATAATTCGTAAACACATGGAATCACTACTAACGTTAATAAGGTAGATATAGTTAATCCTCCAATAACAACAACTGCTAAGCTTTTTGATACAAGGCTTCCTGTTTCTGCTGTTCCAAATAACAGTGGAATCATGGCACTGATTGTGGAGATAGCTGTCATGATAATCGGACGTAATCTCCGTTGTGAGGCTTCTAATAAGGATTCTCTTATACTCATCGCTTTCTCATTTTGTTTTACGCGATCTAATAAGACAATTGCGTTTGTCACTACGATACCAATGAGCATTAATGCCCCTAATAATACGGTCGTATCTACTGAAATTCCTGTAATTAATAAGCCAACAATGGAACCAATTAATGCTAGCGGCAATGTGATGAGTATCGCAATTGGTGTTTTAATCCCTTTATAAGTTACAACAAGGATTAAAAATACTAAGCCAATGGAAATGCCCATCGTCATGAATAGATCATTGAAGTCTTCTGATTGTTGGACATTAGCTCCACCAATAAATACTTCAACATCTTCGGGAATTTTAATCCCATTTTTCTCGCCATCTCCGAATATAGTAGTACGAATATCTGCATTAATTTCGGATAGTTTTGTTGGATCTATTTTTGCCGTTACTTGTAAGAATGGTTCGCCATCTTTATGATACTGATTGGTAGCTGTACGCTCACTCTTTAACGATGCTACTTCGGTAATAGGTGTAGGGCCGTCTTCACTTAATATCGAGATATCCTCTAAATCCTCTTCTGTTTCAGTGCTCAGCAATGGTTCTAATACAATATTAGTCTTTTCACCTTGAAGATCAATCGTCCCAATTGGTGTTTTATTTAATAATATGCCTAGTTGAGATGCCACTTGCTCAGTATTGATTTTAGCAGAATTCACTTCAAACGAATAAACGCTTTTCTTCTCTTGTTGGTTTGTTGTGACTTCCTCAATTCCCTCTACATCTTCAATCTGTTCGACTATTTCATTTGTAACATCTTCAATATTCTCTAAATTATCACCTGTTACATCAATATTAATATCTGTTGCTGTTGATCCAAGGAAAGAAGCTGCTACTACACTGTAATCAGCGCCCGAAAATAAATCCTGTTGCTGCTCTATCTCCTCCATTATACGATCAACCTCTTCTTCATCTGAAAGTAACACTCTCACCTGTGCCTCTGTAGGCGACTTAACGACTCCCGATTGAACGGCAGAGCTCGAGTTACCCAAATAGGTGATAACATGTTTAACTCCTTCTATTTTCTGAACTTTCGACTCCAGCTTCAATGTGCTTTCTGTTACCTTTTTAAGCGGAGTATCAGAGGGATATTTTAATGTTGCTTGTATATAATCTGTACTCGAATCATCCACTACTCCTTTTGGCATTACGAAATATGCACCGATTGAACCAAAGAATAATAATAAAGCAATCGTTAACGTGATGAACTTATGGCTCAATGACCAGTTAACAACCTTTCTAAATCGGACAGGTGGTTTATACTCTGTTAATTTTGAACCTTTTAATAGTCCTGCACTCATAAGCGGAACGACTGTTAATGCAACTAGTAATGAAGCAAGTAACGAATACGTAATTGTTAAGGCAAATGGTAAAATAAATTCTTGTAAACTCCCATTCACTAGCCCTATCGGTAAAAAAACAGCGACAGTTGTCAAAGTTGCAACAGTAATTGCTCCGCCTACTTCCCTTGTTGCATCAATTATCATCCCTACCGAGAACTTTTCTTGTTGCATTTTCTTAAATATGTTTTCAATCACAACGATACTATCATCTACTAAACGCCCAACTGCTACAGCTACACCACCGAGTGTTAAAATATTTAACGTAATTCCTGATTGGGATAATAAAATTAATGTAATACATAGTGATAATGGTATTGAAACAATCGTAATAAAGGTAGAACGAATTTTCCGAAGGAATAGCATAATTACAATTGTTGCAAATAGAGCGCCAATAAGAACTTCTTTGATCATCGATTGTACCGATGATTTGACCATATCCGCTGTAGTCAGGTACACAGTAGCTTCTAAATTATCATATTTATCACTTATTTCTTTTGTTATGCTATCGACCTCTTCACTAAGTGTCACTGCATTGGATGTACTATCTTTAACAATGGTAAATTCAATACTATCCTCCCCATTAAAGCGATTAATAACATCTCCTGGTCTAGTTTTTTGAATAATAGCAATATCTTCGAGCTGAACATTTTTTGATACAGTAATATTCTCAAGGTCTTCTAGACTATCTATATTACCAACCACTGTAATATTACTAGCATTACCTTCAATGATATTTTCTCCTACTGCAAATGACCCATCCTGCCCTTGTAGAGCCTCAATAACAGTTTGAACTGGTATTTGTAATTCATCTAATTCTTCACGATCTAATTGGATTGAAACAAAGGAATCTTCAACTCCCTGTATTTGTACTTCTGCTACTCCTTCTGTATCTCTGTATATTGGCTCCAGTTTTTCTTTTACAAAGTCTAGATTTTCTGCTGTGATACCATCTTTAAAAGTTATTGCTACAAAGGAAATTGGAATAGAGGACGTATCCAGCTTTGTTACAGAAGGTTTTGATACGTAATTAGGTAAAGATACCGAATCTACTAATTCTTGTACATCTTGTCTTGCTTGATCCATATCTGTTCCATATTCAAAAAACACATCAATCTTACTGTAACCATCACCAGTTGTTGAAAGAACTCCACTCTTTCCAGTTACCGCTGCAATTGATTGTTCAATCGGACTTGTGACATCAGTTTCCATCGACTTAGAATTAACACCCTGCCCCATTGCGATGATTCTAATCTGTGGTGTTTCCGCTTTTGGCAAGAATTCCATAGGCATCCTAAAGTAACTAAGGACTCCCAATATCAGAACAATTAAGGTTACTAGAGTTACAGCCGCTTTGTTGGCAAAAGACCATTTGGTAAACCAAGACATCTTTAAAACTCCCCTTTGCAATGTTGTTTTGTGAAATTAGGCCATAAAAAGCTTAATCTTTATAGACCATATTGGTATAGCTTCTGATAATACCTTTATAAAAGAAGGTCATGACAAAAACAAACCAACCTACCCCTAGTAAAAGCGGGAAGGTAAATTTCACACTCATGATTTGCTCCAATACCTTCATCGCTACCACACTGTGGACAATACCAATTATGATAGGGATTAAGAATGCAATTCCAACCGTTAAATTAACCGAACGCTGGACTTCTTTTCTACTCATGCCAACCTTTTTAAGCATCGCATATTGTTCTTTATCAGAAAAAGCATCACTTAAAAACTTAAAGTAAATCGTACTAAATGTCGCAAGCATGAATACAATCGAAATAATTAAACCTAAGAAAAACAATGTTCCTAAAGCATAGTACTCCCAGATATATTGTTTCGGATTCTCATAAAGCATTTGCTCCCCATTAGGAATTATTTGTTTGATATTACTAATTAACTCACTACTGTTCTCCTGATTGGTGATGTCTACTCCAGTAAGCGTTAGTTCTTCAAAATCTTGAACATGTCTTTCATAATCTTGATCTTGGAGAACATACACGTTCATTCGTCCATACTTACTATTGTTACCTATAAATGGAACTTGGGTAAATTCTGCAATCTGGAAATCAGTTTTATTTATCTTCATCTTATCTCCGAGAATATTCATAGGAGAAGCAATCGTATTAGGATTTAGAATAAATGTCGCTTCATTTTGAGATGGCTTAATCTGATCTAACAGATTGTCTCTACCTTTATACTGTAAATACTCCAGTGTTTTCTCCATCTGTGAATAGCTCGTAATTATAGCTTCATTATTTTTATCCACTTCATTACGGGAATCATCATAATGGACCTTTCCAATAAAAAAATGCAGATCATGAACTCCCTTTAAGCTATGTTCAGAAGACTCAACAGCTTCTCTAACCAATTCATTAGTATCTGGGGATTCACTCTCAACGCTAAAACTATAAGGTGTTTCAATCACTTCGTGACTATTTGCAAATTGATTAAATGAAATACTAACGCTAAATGCTGTAACGGTCGCCGCTGCCAAAATTGCTGTCATTGCTAAACTTCGATAGTTCTCCTTTAACCGAAAAAAAATACTGCTTATACTGATTAGTCTTACATCCTTATAAATAAAACGCTTTGTCTTAATTAAGTTACTTAAAATGACTGTTAATGAACTTCCAAAAAATAAGTATGTTCCTAGACTAACTAAAAACACGATCGCTACCGCAGCAAGCAATAAGTCTAATTGCCAAGGCTTAATATTAAGTGCAATGAAATAGCCTGCTACAATTAAAAAAATGCTTAGAATACCTTTAGGTAGACTATATTTTGGCTTAGCAGGTTTTTCTTTCGTAGCATGTAACATATCGATTAACTGTTTCTTCTTGATAGCACTATAATTCTTAATTCCCAGTAAGATAAAGATAACCCCAAACACCAATATTAACTGTATAATTGCTTCTATTGAAATATTGAATGGTAATACAACATCTAAAAACATTGCCTTACTTAATAACATAAAGAAAAGCTTGGAAAATAAGATACCAATGATCAAGCCAACAGTAAAAGCTAATCCACCAATAAACAAACCTTCTAGCGCTAATACTCTGCCAATTCTAGCATTGCTAATTCCCATCAACATATAAAGCCCAATTTCTTTTTGACGCTGTTTTATAAAAAAACTGTTCGCATGCCACATAAAAAATACAACTGTACATATCAAGACAAATCCAGAGGCGAAACTAGCTACTACAGCAGACTGGACTCTTTCGGTTAATTCCACAAATTTATCATTATACTGAATGGCCGCGAAATTATAGTAAGTAGCAACTGTTACTACTAACACTAAAAAATACAGACCATAGATATTAGAATTGTTTCGCATTAGCTTAAAAGCAATTCTAAAGGAGTTCATTATCCGAACCTCCCAGGATAGCAAGCATATCTAATACTTTTGTAAACATTTCCTGTTTGTTACCATTACTATCTAATCTACCGTGCATCTTTCCGTCCTTTAAGAACATTACACGATCACAGTAACTGGCTGCATTGGAATCATGTGTTACCATAATAATGGTGATCCCTAACCTACTATTAACATTTTTAAAGCACTCTAACACATCAGATGAATACTTAGAATCCAATGCTCCAGTTGGTTCATCTGCAAAAATAACCTTTGGATCCGTAATTAGAGCTCTACAGATAGCTACTCTTTGTTTTTGACCTCCAGATAATTCAACAGGATATTTATCCATTTGGTCGGAGATCCCTAATAGCTTCGTGAACGTATCAATTTTTTGTAAAATAATTTCATGTCTTACATTATTTAAAGTAAGTGGTAAGGCGATATTATCTCTTACCGTCATATTGTCTAATAAATTAAAGGATTGAAAAACAAAACCAATATTATCTCTTCGGAACCCAGCTAAATTCTCTCCTTTAAATTCATTTAAATCCTTACCATCTAGTAAGACTTTTCCATACGTAGGTTTATCAATTGTAGACATAATATTAAGCAATGTAGTTTTACCTGAACCAGATGGCCCCATAATGCCAACAAATTCTCCTTCGTTAATGTCGAAGCTTACTTCTTTTAATGCCCGAAAAGAATTACTTGATTTACCGTATTCTTTAATTACATTGGATAGTTCTACTATTTTTTTCAAAGATTTCAACCTCCAACCCAACTTAATTACGTTTTAATTTTATTATAATTCGCAATAAAATCACTCTCTATCGATTTAGGTTACATTTTAAATAGTTATGTGACATTTATGTTAGTTTTCTAGAATTTTAAATTAAAGTAAGGAGGATAATGACTACAAAGGAGGGACATCTATATGCATAACCAGAAATTTGAGGTTGAAACTAAAATAAGGGAGATCATTTCTCCCTTAAGATAACCTATCTTGCAAATGATTGGTAATTAAGTTGTCCAGGGGTATAACGGTAACAGGTGCAGGAGTATTATTACTCATCGAACATAGTGCAAGCTTATATTTTGGATCGACTGTCATTAGTTTTACATTATACTTACTTATCGTATTATGGACCTCAATCTTAAATTTATTATTTAATGCGGTTATGGAAAATGAATCCAATGGAATGGATAACCCATGTCCCCTTGCTTTTATATAGCTTTCTTTCATCGTCCATATTTCATAAAATCTATCCATCTGAGCAGAAGAATTAGAAAATATATAATGGCATTCTACATCCGTAAAAAATTGATTTGCTATTTGTAAATCAATAGACTGTACATGTTCAACATCAATACCGACAGGGGTCTTATCCAGTGCACAGACGACCCAGTTTTCAGAATGACTTAAATTAAATGCAATATTTGGTACATTTTGCAAAAATGGTTTCCCAGATGGGTTAAGTTGAAAGTGAATTTCACCGTTGGTAAATCCCTTTATGTTTAAGAGGTAACGAATTAATAACTCTGCTACTAGACTTCTTTCCGCATCTTTAACAAATTTAAATCGATTAATTCTCTTCTGTTTTTCATACGGTAATATGCTTAATAATTGCTGAAACGGTTGGTCACCAATTCCTTGTGCAATGTTTACACCATAAACTTCACACATTGAATGTTGGCCCCATTCCTTTAGTTAAGCTGTTTATTTCATTTCCTAGAACATTACAAACGATATCTGTTACTTGCCTTGTATTCTCATTAATAAAAAAATGTCCCCCAGGGATTCGATGATATTTACTGTTCCCACTTATTATTTCATCCCATTGTATTATGTCATTCCATTGAACCGTGTGATCGTTATTGCCATGAAATATAGAAAAATCATAGTCTAAACGATGATTTAATTGGCTATATTCATACGTTTCAATCAACTTAAAATCTGCTCGTAGGATAGGTACAAAAATCTCAGCCAACTCCTTATTTTCAAAAATCTCTCGTTCCATTCCACCATAATTTACAATTTTCTTTACAAATTCATCAAATGGTAAATCGTGATAATCATAAAATGGATTCTTTATATGTGGTGCTTTTCTTCCGGAAATAAAAATATGTACGGGGTCTTGATGGCTTTCCTTTTTTAATCTTTGACAAAGTTCGTATGTAATAAGTCCACCCATGCTATGACCAAATATTGCATAAGGTTCCTGTAATTGATCTTTAATGCTCGTATAAATATCCTCTATCATATCATCCATATTATCTATTAAAGCCTCATTTATCCTACGTCCTCTACCTGTTAATTCTACTTCTACGATTTCGATATTAGCACTTACTAATCTTTTCCACTTCGAATAAACAGTAGCAGACCCGCCAGCATATGGGATACAGAAAAGTTTTATCTTTTTCATTATGAAACTCCCACCTTTTCTTAAACTTTTAACCATTAGATGCTATGTTGAAGTAATCTGATAGTTTATAAAATATAATTGTAAACGCTGTATATTCTCCTTCTTCACTCTTAACATCTATACCGATTTGAAGCATTTCTGATATTTTCTTTGTATAGTAAAGTCCCATACCAGTAGATTTGGTAACGTTTTTTCCATTTTTACCAGTAAAGCCTTTGTCAAAAATCCTCCCCAAATCCTCTTTAGGAATACCAATGCCATCATCTTTAATGTAAATATAATATGCATGATCATCCTCTTCACTATTAATCTGTACTGTTCCCCCTTTTTGGGTATACTTACTACTATTATTTAATATTTGGGTAAAAATGTAATAAACCCACCTTTTATCATTAATAACCGTAATATGGTGTAAATCCGTATTAATCGTAATGTCTTTATTAATCAAGAAAAGCGCATTCTCTTTTATTGCCATTCTTAGAACTTGACCAACGTCTATTCTTTCAGCAACTGTATCCTGACTATAATGATTTGCTCGAGTGATATATAGCGTTTGATTTACTCTAAATTTAATTTGCTCTATTTGATTTCGTAAATCTCTTACCTTTATATCTTCTGTTTCATCAAGTAGCAGGTCACATACTGCTATATTAACTTTAATGTCATGAACCCATTGTGTAATATAATCTTGTATTTCATTGATTTTCTTTTTAAACGCTTCTTCATTGTTTTGGTGTTGAAATCGTTGTTGCTGTAATAAAGTATAGAGCATATTTATAATGTAATCATCATCATGAATGGCCATTTTTTCTAGTTCTTCCATCGAGCTTTTCATAGCTTTGTTATATTTATTTTTTTGTTGCCAAAATCCAATTAATAGAAAAGATAGTTGTATAATGATTAGTAGGCCGTTCATATACAATAAATCAGAAGATCTATATTCTACTACAGTACTAATGTAAATACTATTAACAATAAAAAGTACAATTACGTTACTTACCACCCATAGCTTGTGAGCTTTTAAATAATCTTGTATCTTCATTGAATTATATAACCCATTCCTCTTTTCGTTACTATATAATTCACGACACCGATATCTTCTAATCTACTTCGTAAACGGTTAATATTAACAGTTAAGGTATTTTCGTTTACATAAATATCATCATCCCAGAGCTTCTTCATTAATCGATCTCGTGTGACCACTTTTCCTTTATTCTCCATCAATGTTTTTAAAATTTCAAACTCATTTTTTGTAAGCTCTACCCTCTGATCTTGGTGGTAAACCGCTGTATCGCTTAAATTTAGTATGACCTGCTTACATTCAATGATTTGATTGGAATCTGATTTATACTCATACGTACGTCTAATAATTGCTTGCAGTTTGGCAACTAGTACATAACTATCAAAAGGCTTTTGTATATAATCGTCTCCACCATTATTGATAGCCATTACAATATCCATATTACTGTTTCTTGAGGAACAAAAGATTATAGGAACACTTGAAATCTCTCTAATCTTTTTACACCAGTAAAATCCATCAAAAGACGGGATATTAATGTCCATTAAAATAATATGAGGCTCTTCTTTTTCAAACACTTTTAAAATATTTTCAAAGTCATTACAAACCATTGTATGAAAATTCCATTTTTCAAGGAGAGTCTTCAATACGTTTGCCATGTTTTCATCATCTTCAATGATTAATAATTTATAAACACCTTTCAACATGTTCACCTTCCCTAAGTAGAATCTCAACTAGGTGATTAAACGATTACACTTTTATATGTATTGTAAAGCATAATCAAAAAAGATGAAAATATGGATTAAAATAGTGTAGAAAAATTGAAATATATATTTATCTCGATATAACCGGCAGTAAGACCTCCATTTCAAAAGTGAAACCAATATGGATATGTGGCGATCGACTGCCGGTAAATGACCGATTGGTTCAACAAAGTCCTTTAGGTCATACCCTTGTGGTACTACAATCGTAGGGGATACCCCCCAACTGATTGTAGTTTCCCTTTATTCCTGTTTTTTCGCCCTTTACTAGTTCCTAATATCATTTAGTATTTAAAGCTTTCATTTGCAAAGAGGTTAATATCTGGTTAATTACTTCCATATTTCTTTCTAAATATGGTTCCGATAACATATCACCATGATTACCATAGCCTTGATAGTTTAATACGTCTTTCTTTGTAAACTCGTCCCATTTTGGCAAAGACAGTTCATCTTTAACGTAATGCTCATCATTTTGAGCCTGAATGAAGTGAATAGTCGTATCAATGATATGATGGTTTACTAGATTATTAACATAGTCCGAATAAAGTTTAATCTTCTTGATAATCTCTTCCTTAAAATAATCTCTTTCTAGATACTTTTGATAGGCAGGATTTGTTTTCGCTTCTTTTATAATATTGTCATATAAGTTAGTAGTATCCGCTTTATTTAGTGTTGCTCCCTCGATTGGATAACTGTCTAGAAGGATGATATAGGATACTTCTAATCCTTGTCGCTCCATTTCTGCAGTAATTTCAAATGCTAAGTTCCCACCTGCTGAATAACCTAATAGTTGATACGGTGGTTCTGGCTGCACCATTCGAATTAATTCAATATACTGATCAATTCTATTATCAGAATTTATGAAATCGAATGCATATAGGGAATGTGTATCCATTAAATTTGCCATTCCATTATATACCATTCCGAAGCCGCCAATAGGCGGAAAGGCAAAAATGTTATGATCCTTTTTACCATTTAATAAGTGAAGATCCTCTTCCCCAACGATAAAGGAAGATTCTTCATTTCTTATTAATTTTGCCATTGATTTTATCGTTGCATTTGTATACAAACTATCCAAACCAATGCCTGCTTTAAAATATTCTCTTATTTTAGATAAAAGTTGAACGAAGCTTATCGAATTCCCACCAAGTTCAAAGAAATTATCCTCCGTTCCTATTTCATTTATGCCTAAGACTTCTTGCCAAATCTTGACAAGCTTCTCCTCTTCTTTATTCTCTGGCGCCTTGTACTCTCCTTGAATGAGATCTTGATTCGTGACTTCTGGTAGCGATCTTCGATCTACTTTTCCATTAGCGGTGAGGGGAATGCTCGATACTTCTTTTATATAGGATGGAATCATATAATCTGGCAAACTATCTTGTAAGTATTCTTTTAAATTACTTTTTTCTAATTTATGGGCGGTCAGATACGCAATAAGATACTTGTCTAGCTGCTCGTTTTCTTTCACTAAAACAACCGCCTCTTTCACTGCGTGGTGACGTAATAGCTTCCGTTCAATCTCCTCAATTTCAATTCGGAATCCACGAATCTTAAGCTGGTGATCAACTCGACCCAAAAATTCGATTGTGCCATCCGGCAACCATCTGGCAATGTCCCCACTCTTATATAGTCTTTCACCACGTACAAATGGATTCTCGATGAACTTTTCCTTGGTAAGAGCTGGTCTATTTAAATATCCTCTGGCAACTCCATCCCCACTAAGCCATAGCTCACCGTAGACTCCGATTGGATTTAACTCACCATGTTTCCCAACAATATACGCGCTGGAATTACTAATTGGTCTACCGATCGGGATACTCGATTCGTAATCCTTTTCGATTGGTAATGTCGTAGAAAAAGTCGTATTTTCGGTTGGGCCATAACCATTAATGATCTGTATGTTTGGACAATGACTACGAACTAGTTGAATATGCTTTGTAGATAGGACGTCTCCCCCAACGAGGAGGCATCGTAGATGGCGAAACATATCTGGCTTCTCCTGTGCTAATTGATTAAACAACGCAACCGTTAGCCACATTAAAGTGATGGAATGCTTCTCGATGGCGTTTTCTAATTTTTCTACCGAAAGGATGGTCTCTTTCTTCGTTAAATACAGACTCTGTCCATTTAATAGACTTCCCCATATCTCAAATGTTGAGGCATCAAACACGAGTGATCCTGTCTGGAGGATTCGATCGCCTTCATTAAATTGGATATAGCTTGTATGCTTAACGAGACGGACGACATTTCGCTGTTCGATTAGAATTCCCTTTGGTTCTCCTGTACTCCCTGACGAATACATGATATATGCTAAGTTTGTTGGATGGTGTTCAATAGATAAATTGCTCGTATTTCCGACATACAAGCTCTCATTCGTTATATCCAACCGCTCTCCGGAAAATGCGCCCAATTTCTCTGCGTCATTCTCTGTCAACACCAGCTGAGCATTACTGTCTTTCAACATATATTCGATTCGCTTCATCGGGTAAGTTTTATCCAGTGGAAGATACGCTCCTCCAGATTTTAAGATGCCTAAAATTCCAATAATCATCTCGATGGTATTGTCTGTCATCAACCCTACTACCGTCTCTGCTTGAACACCTTTTTGACGTAGGACCCGAGCCAGCTGATTAGCTTTTTCATTTAATTCTTGATACGTCATGCATTGATTCTCAAAACCAACTGCTAGTTCATTTGGCTTTTTCGCCACTTGTTCTTCAAATAATTCAGCCATCGTTTTTTCTCGTGGGTAGTCTGTCTTCGTATCATTAAATTGCATTATAATTTGTTGCTTTTCTTCTTCCGTCATCATGTCTAGCTCGGCAAGCTTCGCTTCCCGTTGTTGACAAATCCCTTTCACAATTTCTAAGTAGTGCCTTGCCATTCGTTCCATCGTTTCAGATGTAAATAACGCAGTACTATACTCTAAACTACCTTGGATGGTGTTAGTATACTCCGTGACATGTAGTGTCACGTCAAACTTAGCGATATTACTTTCGTGTTGAACTTGTTTCAACTGGAAGTCATCTTCTAGTGGAAACACTATGGTGTCATCAACAGGATTCATATTAAACATCACATCAAATAATGGATTTCGACTTGCATCTCGGTTTATGTGTAATCGTTCAATCAATTCTTCAAATTGATAGCTTTGATTCTCATAGGCGAGAAGTACATTTTCTTTCACGGCTTTTAAGAAATCAACATAACGCTTATTCCCATCTACACGATTACGAAGGGCGAGCGTATTGACAAACATCCCAATGATCGATTGTAGATCAGCATGTGATCTGCCAGCTACCGGTGTTCCGATAACAATATCTTCTTGCCCACTATACTTCGAAAGAAGTAGGTAGTATGCGGAAAGTAAGACCATATGCATTGTACTTCCGGTTTCGTTTGCCAATTTCCGTAATGCGTGTGTTAGCTCTTCATCGATGAAAAGTGGGACACGATCCCCTTCAAAGCTTTGGACCAGTGGCCGCTTCATATCATACGGCAGGTTCAGCACTGGAATCTCTCCAGCAAATTGATGCAGCCAATAGGCTTCTTGTTGTTTCACAGTGTCTAACATAAGCTGTCTATTTTGCCAATGAGCAAAATCCTTATATTGAATTCGTAATGGCTCCAGATCATTTCCCTGATACAATTCCATAAATTCTGTCATCAACAGCTGAATGGATACCCCATCACTTATAATATGATGCATATCGACTAATAGATATCGTTTTTTCTTTGTCTCTACGAGCTTCGCTCGGAATAACGGTGCTTCCTGTAACTGAAACGGTCTGACAAAGTTCTGTACTATATCCTCTATCGTTTCGCCCGTCGGGCGATTCGTTTCCATTTCAAAGGCGACATGCGAGGTAATTTTTTGAACAATTTCGCCATTCACCTCTTCAAAGTGCGTCCGTAAAGAATCATGTCTGGCAATTAATTTTTCAAAGGCCTGACAGACTCTTTCAAGGTGAAGTGGCCCTTCCACCTCTAGCACCATTGGCATATTATAAGCAGTCCCTTTTTCAAGTTGTTCTACCATATACATTCGTTTTTGAGCAGACGATGTTTCATAATATTCCCTTTCCTCACAAACCGGAATCATTTCATATCGTTTTTCTTGCTTTCCTTCTAAGAAATCACTTAATTCCTGAATTGACGGATACTTAAATATATCTATTATAGATACTGCCACATTTATGTTTTTCTCAATTTCATTCGAAACGATGATTGCTTTTAGGGAATGTCCGCCTATTTCAAAAAAGTTCACATAAATACTATAAATTTCTTTGTTTAACACATTAGACCATATGTCCATTAAATTTTTCTGCAGTTTTGTTTTTGGTTGAGCACGCTCAACCTGGCTCATCATTTCTAGATTTGGTTCTGGTAAAGCATTTCTATTTACCTTTCCATTATTGGTCAAGGGCAGTTCCTCTAATTTCATAATATGAGTTGGCACCATATTATAAGGGAGCGTCTTTTTTAAATACTGTTTTATTTCTAAAGAAGCAATGCTTCCTATGATATAAGCAACTAAGTAATGATCATGATGATTGACCTTAGCTATAACAACTGCCTCCTTAACCTCAGGATGCTCCTGTATTCGTTCTTCGATTTCACCGAGTTCAACTCGAACGCCTCTAATTTTAACCTGATTGTCGATCCTACCAAGAAATTCAATGGTTCCATCTGATAATAATTTAGCTCGATCGCCTGTTTTATAAATTTTTTCCCCTTGTATAAATGGATTTTCTACAAATTTTTCAGAAGTTAATTCTGGTCTATTTAGATAGCCTAATGCTAAACCATCTCCACCTATACAGAGTTCTCCTGGTAATCCGATTGGTTGTAAATGACCATCTCTATCCAAAATATAAGCATTTGTATTTGCTATTGGTTTACCAATAACGACATTCTCAGATTCCACACATTTCGTTGTAATAGCATCAACAGTATATTCCGTTGGGCCATAGCAATTATATAAATTATAACCAATATCCATGATTTCTGCTTGTAAAGCTTGTGGTAATGCTTCTCCACCAGAAATCAATACTTGGATGCTTTCAAGTTTCTCCCCACCAGCAATAAATTCTCTCATCATAGTAGGTACTAATTGGACGATGTTTATCTTGTTTCTTCGAATGAAATCTCTAAAATGCTCTCGAGAAAGAGATTCTTTTTCTGTTGTGATGAACAACGTACCCCCGTATAACAATGTTGGGAAAATTTCTTCCACGGATACATCAAAAGAAATGCTTGTATTTTGCAATACATTTTTATTTTGATACAAACCATACTGTTTACCAAACCACATACATAAATTGACAATACTTCTTTGTGTTATTTGAACCCCCTTTGGTTTACCAGTCGAACCTGATGTATACATCACATATGCTAATTTATCAGGACTATAAGCAACCTGGAAATCCAAATCCACATTGCAATATACACGTTCATCATCCAAATAAATTGGATTAACACTAGTTGGTATATCAGAACCTTTCACTGTTAAAAATAGGCTTGCTTTAATATCTTCTAACATGTAATTAATTCTTTCTTTAGGAAATTTAGTATCGATTGGCATAAATGCTGCACCAGCCTTTAATATTCCCAAGATACCTATGAGCATTTCTATCGAACGATCAACCATTATTGGAATAATGGAATTATCCTGTATCCCTTCATTTCTTAATACTTGTGCTAAAGCATTAGCTTTTTGATTTAACTCACCATAAGTGATTTGTTTATCTTTATATACGGCAGCAATACCATTTGCATTCTCTGTTATTTTTTTTTCCAATAACATTACATAGGATTTATTTTTAGGATAATTTGTCTTCGTATTATTTACATCTGTAAGAATTTTTTCCTTCTCTGCTGGACTAATCATTTCCATGTCTGAGATTTTCATATTAGGATTTTCACAAATACACTTCACAATCTCTTTAAAATGATTGATCATTTTTTCAATGGTTTCTTGCTTAAATAACTTTGTACAATACTCAAATGAGCAGGTTAATCCAGCTTCTCTTTCAGTTACAGCTAAACTTAAATCAAACTTAGTGATACCTGCGTTGATCTTTAATGGTTCCATAACAAAGCCATCTAGCATTAGATTCTCTATGGCATCTGTCTCTTGATTATTCATAGAAAACATGACATCAAATAATGGATTTCTACTTATATCTTTTTCAATATTTTCAGATTCTAACAATGCTTCAAATTGATACGTTTGATTTTCAAAAGCAGCTACTGAATTTGCCTTAACCTCCATCAAAAAATCTTTAAAAGCTTTTTCACGCTCAGGTCTATTTCTTAAGGCAATCGTGTTAACAAACATCCCCATTACATCTTCTAGGTTTGCATACAATCTACCAGCTGTTGTTGTCCCAACTATAATATCTTCTTGTTCACTATACTTTGCTAATAAAATATAGAAGGAAGATAGAATAACCATAAACAAAGTGCTGTCCGATTGGTTAGATATTTTTTTCAGGATATTCATTCTTTGCTTATCCAATGAAAAACTGATCTGGTTTCCTTCAAAGCTTTTGACCTGTGGTCTTTCAAAATCATAAGGTAAGTTTAGTACAGGGAGATGACCTCGGAATTGACCTTTCCAATAGTTTTCTTGTTGTTTTATTTCGTTAGATTTTAATATCTTATTATGCCACTCTGCAAAATCTTTATATTGAATTTGCAATGGAGAAAGATTGCTTCCATTATATAAACGGATAAAATCTTTAATTAGAATATTCATCGATATTCCATCTGCTATAATGTGGTGCAAATCAATGAATAGATAGCTCTTCTCTCCATTTTCAAGTAACATTCCTCTGAATAAAGGTGCTTCTTCTAGATCAAATGGTTGAATCAAATCATTGATTATCGTTTCTAGATATATATTAGACTTTTTTATAAAGTTCAAGTTAAATGCAATGTCATCATTAATTTTTTGAACAACTTCTCCATCAATCATTTGAAAAGATGTTCGCAATGATTCATGACGATTAAACAGCTTTTTAAAGGTCTTATTTAATCTTTCTTTGTTTATGGTACCATCCAATTCATAAACAGCAGGCATATTATAGGCGATACTGTCTTTTTCAAATTGTTGTAGAGTGTACATTCTCTTTTGAACTGAAGATGTTTGATAGTATTCTTTCATATCTACCTTTTCAATTTGTTCATATACCTTATTCCCACTTCTCCTTATATAGCGAGCGATACTTCTTATCGTTGCATGTTCAAAAAAGATTTTTAATGGTAAATCTTTTCCTAGTTCCTTATGGACTTTATTCATTACTAAACTAGCTTTAAGTGAATTCCCACCAAGTTCAAAGAAATTATCCTCCGTTCCTATTTCATTTATGCCTAAGACTTCTTGCCAAATCTTGACAAGCTTCTCCTCTTCTTTATTCTCTGGCGCCTTGTACTCCCCTTGAATGAGATCTTGATTCGTGACTTCTGGTAGCGATCTTCGATCTACTTTTCCATTAGCGGTGAGGGGAATGGTCGATACTTCTTTTATATAGGATGGAATCATATAATCTGGCAAACTATCTTGTAAGTATTCTTTTAAATTACTTTTTTCTAATTTATGGGCGGTCAGATACGCAATAAGATACTTGTCTAGCTGCTCGTTTTCTTTCACTAAAACAACCGCCTCTTTCACTGCGTGGTGACGTAATAGCTTCCGTTCAATCTCCTCAATTTCAATTCGGAATCCACGAATCTTAAGCTGGTGATCAACTCGACCCAAAAATTCGATTGTGCCATCCGGCAACCATCTGGCAATGTCCCCACTCTTATATAGTCTTTCACCACGTACAAATGGATTCTCGATGAACTTTTCCTTGGTAAGAGCTGGTCTATTTAAATATCCTCTGGCAACTCCATCCCCACTAAGCCATAGCTCACCGTAGACTCCGATTGGATTTAACTCACCATGTTTCCCAACAATATACGCGCTGGAATTACTAATTGGTCTACCGATCGGGATACTCGATTCGTAATCCTTTTCGATTGGTAATGTCGTAGAAAAAGTCGTATTTTCGGTTGGGCCATAACCATTAATGATCTGTATGTTTGGACAATGACTACGAACTAGTTGAATATGCTTTGTAGATAGGACGTCTCCCCCAACGAGGAGGCATCGTAGATGGCGAAACATATCTGGCTTCTCCTGTGCTAATTGATTAAACAACGCAACCGTTAGCCACATTAAAGTGATGGAATGCTTCTCGATGGCGTTTTCTAATTTTTCTACCGAAAGGATGGTCTCTTTCTTCGTTAAATACAGACTCTGTCCATTTAATAGACTTCCCCATATCTCAAATGTTGAGGCATCAAACACGAGTGATCCTGTCTGGAGGATTCGATCGCCTTCATTAAATTGGATATAGCTTGTATGCTTAACGAGACGGACGACATTTCGCTGTTCGATTAGAATTCCCTTTGGTTCTCCTGTACTCCCTGACGAATACATGATATATGCTAAGTTTGTTGGATGGTGTTCAATAGATAAATTGCTCGTATTTCCGACATACAAGCTCTCATTCGTTATATCCAACCGCTCTCCGGAAAATGCGCCCAATTTCTCTGCGTCATTCTCTGTCAACACCAGCTGAGCATTACTGTCTTTCAACATATATTCGATTCGCTTCATCGGGTAAGTTTTATCCAGTGGAAGATACGCTCCTCCAGATTTTAAGATGCCTAAAATTCCAATAATCATCTCGATGGTATTGTCTGTCATCAACCCTACTACCGTCTCTGCTTGAACACCTTTTTGACGTAGGACCCGAGCCAGCTGATTAGCTTTTTCATTTAATTCTTGATACGTCATGCATTGATTCTCAAAACCAACTGCTAGTTCATTTGGCTTTTTCGCCACTTGTTCTTCAAATAATTCAGCCATCGTTTTTTCTCGTGGGTAGTCTGTCTTCGTATCATTAAATTGCATTATAATTTGTTGCTTTTCTTCTTCCGTCATCATGTCTAGCTCGGCAAGCTTCGCTTCCCGTTGTTGACAAATCCCTTTCACAATTTCTAAGTAGTGCCTTGCCATTCGTTCCATCGTTTCAGATGTAAATAACGCAGTACTATACTCTAAACTACCTTGGATGGTGTTAGTATACTCCGTGACATGTAGTGTCACGTCAAACTTAGCGATATTACTTTCGTGTTGAACTTGTTTCAACTGGAAGTCATCTTCTAGTGGAAACACTATGGTGTCATCAACAGGATTCATATTAAACATCACATCAAATAATGGATTTCGACTTGCATCTCGGTTTATGTGTAATCGTTCAATCAATTCTTCAAATTGATAGCTTTGATTCTCATAGGCGAGAAGTACATTTTCTTTCACGGCTTTTAAGAAATCAACATAACGCTTATTCCCATCTACACGATTACGAAGGGCGAGCGTATTGACAAACATCCCAATGATCGATTGTAGATCAGCATGTGATCTGCCAGCTACCGGTGTTCCGATAACAATATCTTCTTGCCCACTATACTTCGAAAGAAGTAGGTAGTATGCGGAAAGTAAGACCATATGCATCGTACTTCCGGTTTCGTTTGCCAATTTCCGTAATGCGTGTGTTAGCTCTTCATCGATGAAAAGTGGGACACGATCCCCTTCAAAGCTTTGGACCAGTGGCCGCTTCATATCATACGGCAGGTTCAGCACTGGAATCTCTCCAGCAAATTGATGCAGCCAATAGGCTTCTTGTTGTTTCACAGTGTCTAACATAAGCTGTCTATTTTGCCAATGAGCAAAATCCTTATATTGAATTCGTAATGGCTCCAGATCATTTCCCTGATACAATTCCATAAATTCTGTCATCAACAGCTGAATGGATACCCCATCACTTATAATATGATGCATATCGACTAATAGATATCGTTTTTTCTTTGTCTCTACGAGCTTCGCTCGGAATAACGGTGCTTCCTGTAACTGAAACGGTCTGACAAAGTTCTGTACTATATCCTCTATCGTTTCGCCCGTCGGGCGATTCGTTTCCATTTCAAAGGCGACATGCGAGGCAATTTTTTGAACAATTTCGCCATTCACCTCTTCAAAGTGCGTCCGTAAAGAATCATGTCTGGCAATTAATTTTTCAAAGGCCTGACAGACTCTTTCAAGGTGAAGTGGCCCTTCCACCTCTAGCACCATTGGCATATTATAAGCAGTCCCTTTTTCAAGTTGTTCTACCATATACATTCGTTTTTGAGCAGACGATGTTTCATAATATTCCCTTTCCTCACAAACCGGAATCATTTCATATCGTTGTTCCTGTTTAACATCTTCCATAAGCCGTCGAATCTCTCTAATTGTAGGATGCAAAAAGACTTCTTTAAACGTTATTTCCATATTTAATTCTTGGTGAATTTTACTTATGAGAACATTAGCTTTTAAGGAGTGACCACCTAACTCAAAAAAGTTATCATCTATTCCTACCTGATTAATCCCTAATACTTCACACCAAATTTTAGTTAAGGTAGCTTCCATACCATCTCTCGGGGCAACATAAATACTCTCCATGTTCGCTTCACTACTCCGTTTTGCAAGGGCATTCCGATTAATTTTCCCATTATTTGTTAATGGTATTTTTTCTATCGGTGTAATATAAGTCGGTACCATATATTGTGGTAATTTATCTCTTAAAAAGCTCCTAATCTCAGGTACATGGATGTTTAATCCTACGATATAAGCAGACAAATACTGATCTTGATTATCTTTTTTTTCAACAAGGACAACGGCTTCTTTAATTTGTACATGTTGAAGTAGCTTGTGTTCAATTTCTTTTAACTCAATTCGAATTCCCCTTACCTTTACTTGATCATCCTCTCTACCTAAAAATTGAATAGAACCGTCCGGCATCCAGGCTGCCATATCCCCTGTTTTATACATTCGTTTCCCAGGATCAAAAGGATTATCGATAAACCGCTCTTTCGTTAATTCTGGTCTTTTTACATAACCTCTTGCTAACCTACTTCCACCAATACAAATTTCGCCAGGCACACCTATAGGAAGTAGTTTATGGTCTTTATCTAAGATATAAACTTTCGAATTAGCAATTGGTTTACCAATGAGTATTTTTTCACTGTTTTCTACATTTCTCATAATCGTTGTATCTACAGTATTTTCTGATGGACCATATCTGTTTATAATTTCGATTCCAAAATGAAGTTTATTGGTATAGTCAATCGCATTAACAGGCATTTCTTCTCCAACTAATGTAACTTGTTTCAAATAAATAGCGTCCTTCGATGAAATAAAGTCTAGTACTGATAAATATATCGATGGTACACTTAAGTAATCTGTTATCTTATAACTTCTAATCAGTTCACTAATTTTGAAAGGATTCGACATTTCTTCGTTATTCACTAATACGACTTGTCCCCCTGCAATAAGTGGCGTAAAAAATGCTATGATAAAGCCATCAAAAGCATAATTTACTAAAGGAAGAACAACATTCTCATGGTTATAATCATATTCCTTCTTCTCCCACAGCATTGTCTGAGTTAAACTATGGTGCTCAACCATTACCCCCTTTGGATTTCCTGTCGTACCCGATGTATAGATGACATAAGCTAAATCATTTAGAAGATTAGTAACATCTGGATTAGTTGTCTCTTCTGTAAAAACCTGCTTTTTACTGACATCAATAACCTTCCCATTAAAATCTACTTCAGTAATTAGAGAAGGTTTCGTAATTACTAGGTCAACTTTAGCATCGGTTAATATATATTCTATTCTATCTTTTGGATTATTTGGGTCGATAGGTAGGTACGCTGCACCGGATTTTAAAACCCCTAATATTCCAGCGACCATCTCAATAGATCTATCTAGTATAATTCCTACAACATGATTATTTTTTACTTGTTGTTTCATTAGGGAATGTGCTAATGAATTAGCCATCTTATTTAGTTTTCGGAACGTCACTTCTCTTCCTTCAAAGATTACCGCGATCTGCTCTGGTGTTTGTTCTACTTGTTTCTGAAAAAGCTCTGGGAGTGTTAAATTTGCATTTTTAAATTGAACTTCCGTATTATTAAATTCTTCTACTACTAGCTTTTTCTGCTTTTCTGTGATCATGTCTATATCTTTAATAGTCATATCAAGCTTATCGAGTAAATCCGATAACACTTGAAAATAGTTCATTCCAAATGATTCAACAGTTTCCCTTTTAAACAAAGCAGCATTATAAATCAATTTAGCCTCAAAATAATTCTGATCATCCTTTTCAATACATAGTGTTAGTTCATTATGAATTGATTCACAGATAAAATGAATATCCTCTTTTGCATGTAATTTATTGTAAGTAATGCTTATTGGAACTAGTGTGGAAATCGATTCTGATACACCTAACTGCCTAAATACCTGTTCCAAGTTTACAAACTGATTATCATAGTGATCCAATAATCCTCGTTGCGTTTCTACAAGGAAGTTTTTTATTTTATATCCACCATTCAAAGAACGTTTGAATGGCATAAGTTTATTTTTTATATTTTGTGGTCTTTTCTCTCTAGAGTAATAAACCGGAACACCGACTAAAATTTCATCACTCCCGGTATATTTATATAGTTCAATCAATAATCCCATTAAAAAAGTAACATACGTTAACATATCATTATTTTTTGTAATGGACATCATTCTTTTCATGAGCTGATGATCAATTGGTAAAGATACCGTTTGTTTCTGGTACGAGTCTCCTGTTGTCATATCGTGTCTTAATGTAGTTCTATCTGTACCTTTTATATGTAAGTTTTTCCAATATTGATCAAGCTCAGATAACTGACTGTTATGAACCTCTTTACTCATGTCACCCCTCCATTTGCTGAATGCTAGAGCTAAGGTAAACAACACTTAACTCTATCTGGAAATTTATTACATTATTTTAAAAATCAAACTCTAGGTCTCTTAAACTATCTAATTCTTTTTTTTCGTTGAGAATATACGCTTCTTCTTCGCTATTTATTAATTGAACATCTTTAATAGCTGTATGAATGTTTTGTGAATACTCTCGTAAAATGAATAGGAAATCTTCTACGATTCTCTGTATCGTTTCTCTCTTAAATAGTTTTGTTGCATAAACTAGCTTTAATGCAATGGTCTTTGAGGTTTCATACCCAGTTAGACTTAAATCTACCCTTGCTAATTCATTTTCAGTGTTTATTTGTTTTAATCTTAGATTATTTACATTTATTTCAAGGTCATCATACTCGATATTATTCAAGTTAAATACAACGTCAAACAGAAAATTCCTACTAACATCTCTCTTTATATTCACTTGCTCTATCAGTTCTTCAAGCTGATAGTTCTGATTGTCATAAGCTTGCAATGAGTTTTCTTTCACTTCCTTCAAAAATTCACTAAATGTTTTATGCTTATTTGGTCGATGTCGCATCGCTAACGTATTAACGAACATCCCCATGATATTTTGAAGATCGGCATGTGGCCTTCCGGCAATCGGTACCCCGACAACAATGTCTTCTTGACCACTATATCTCGCTAGTTGAATGGTAAAGGCAGACAATAAAACCATATGCATCGTTACATCTTCTTGTTTCGCTAGTTCCTGTAGCTGTTTCGTTGTTGCTTCGTCTATCGTGAACGAAATGCTATCTCCTTCGAATCGTTGAAACGCTGGACGTTCAAAATCATATGGCAATTGAAGGACTGGCACCTCATCCTGGAATTGTTCCTTCCAATATCGTGCTTGCTTCTTCATTTGTCCAGATTGTAAATAGTGTTGTTCCCATTCCGCATAATCCTTGTATTGAATACGGAGTGGGTCCAATTTGTCGCCATTATAGAGCTTCGCGAATTCCTGAACCAAGATACTCATCGAGACACCATCTGAGATAATATGATGCATATCAATAAGTAGGTAATTAGTTCCTTGGCTTTTCATGATTTCCGCTCGGAATAACGGTGCCTCCTCTAAGGAGAACGGGCGTATAAAATTCTGGACCAGTACCGTCTTATCCGTTTCATCCACTGTCCGTACACGAAGATGGAAATCCAAATGGGACATAATCTTCTGAGCTATCTCGCCTTCTACCATTTTGTAAGAGGTACGTAGTACCTCATGCCTTTCGATTAATTGCCTAAACGTTGCTTCCATACGTTCCCTGTTGACTTCTCCCTCTAATTCAAAAATAGCGGGCATGTTATAAGCCGTACTTTCTTGATCCAATTGCTGTACCGTGTACATCCGTTTTTGCGCAGAAGATGTCTGATAGTATTCCTTTTCTTCACATGGCTCTATCTGTTCATATGGGTTGATCAGCCCTTCCGTTTCAATGTAGTCACTTAACTCTTGAATTGTCGGTCTATTAAAGATTTCTTTTAATGGAACGGAAATCTCTAACGCTTTGTGTATCTCCCCCATAACCATCGTTGCTTTTAATGAATGACCACCTAAATCAAAGAAATTGTCATGGATACCTATCGCATCCACTCCCAGGACATGTTGCCAAATGATTACCAGCTTCTTCTGTGTAGTAGTTTGCGGTGCTTCATATGCATTCGTAATGTACTGCATTTCGGGCTTCGGTAACGCCTTCCGGTTTACCTTTCCATTATGCGTTAATGGAATCGTCTGCAGTTCCATGTAGTATACAGGAACCATATAATCTGGTAAACCTTCCTTGACATATGTTCTCACTTCTGCTTTATCCACGAAATCCTTCGCCACGATATAAGCACATAGGTATTTTTGATTCATTTCATCTTCTCTTGCCACCACGACAGCTTCCTTAATGGCAGGGTGACTAATCAGTCGACTCTCAATCTCTCCAAGTTCGATTCGATAGCCTCGAACCTTGACTTGGTTGTCCATTCTTCCTAAATACTCCAATTCTCCATTGGGAAGCCACCTCGCTAAATCCCCAGTTCTATATAAGCGTTCCCCCGGTTTAAATGGATGGTCGATAAATCGTTCCTTCGTTAATGCCTCGCGATTAAAGTATCCTCGTGCTACACCATCTCCACCGATACAAAGCTCACCATGCACTCCTATTGGCACTAACTTCCTATTTGAATCCATAAGATACAGCTCGGTGTTTTGAATTGGTTTTCCGATTGTAATACGGTCGGTTGATTCCAGCTTCTTAACAGTTGACCAGATTGTCGTTTCCGTTGGTCCATACATGTTAAATACGGTAAAAGGATATCCCTGTAACTCCTCCCATAATGATTTCGAAAGTTCTTCACCACCTACAAGAAGCGCTTTTATTCCCATTAGTGCGTCCGTAAAGGAATCATTCTCCAGCAACATCTTGACCCGCGTCGGCGTACTCTGCATGACATCAACCTGATGTTTCGTCATTACCTTCGCTAGCTTTTCGCCTTCTCTCGTCTCTTCCTCCTTGGCCATCACAACCGTTAATCCTTGCGTTAGCGGTACAAACGTTTCTAAACCAAAGATATCGAAAGATACCGTGGTTAAACAGAGAATCCGTTCATAGCTTCCTAGATTGGTTTCGTGCATAACACCATAGATGAAGTTAGTCACCTGTTGATGCTCAACCATCACTCCTTTTGGAGTTCCAGTGGAACCAGATGTATAAATTACATACGCCAATTGATGACAGTCGATAGCAAGATCTAGATTTGTGGATAGACCTTGATAGAAATCTTCTACCGTAATATCGATAGCCTGTACAGCTAGAGAAAGTGAACGAGCTTGACCACTTGATGTGACAACTAAGGACACCTTTGCGTCGGATAGAATCGTTTGGATACGATCGGTTGGATGAGTTGGGTCGATTGGTAGATAGGCTCCTCCTGCCTTTAGTATTCCCATGATTCCAATGATCATATCGATGGACCGATCCATGATGAGACCTACAATGGCTTCATTCTGAACCCCTTGTTGTCGTAAAACTCTTGCCAGTTGGTTCGCCTTTTTATTTAATTCCTGATAAGTTAACTTCTGGCCCGCACATACAACCGCAATATGATGAGGATTCTTCTCAGCCTGCTCCTCAAATAATGTATGAAGTGATTTATCTTTCGGATAATCCGCGTTTGTTTGGTTAAACTCCTGCAGGAGTTTCTGACTGTCTAATTCGGTTAAAATATTGATATCTGCAACTTCTACTTCAACTGTCTCGATAATAGTTTGTAGAATTTTAGTGAATTGATTTTTAAATTTGATAACACTTGTTTTATCATACAGCTCTTTATTATAAGAAAACGTAATTTCTAATACATCTTTAGGTAAAACCATTACGTCAAAATCATAATTCGTTTGTTCATAGACGTTTGATTCACTAATTTTAAAGCCTACATCTTCTACTACATCATAGACTTGATCATCGGAATAGTAATTTTGGAAAATAATGATATGATGAACTAATTCTTGATTCACCTCAGATAAAGATTGAATATCTGCCAGTGGATAATAATCATATCTTGCCGATTCTAATGAATCTTTCTGCATTTGTTTAACAACATCAATAAATGTATGATTAACTTCTTGTTTTACCCGTACTGGTACTGTGTTTATGAATAATCCTACCATTTCCTCAATACCTTCTACTTCTGCATTCCTTCCGGAAACGACCGAGCCAAATACGACATCATCTAAGTTTGTATTCTTTTGGAGTAGGATTCCCCATGCCGTTTGGATGACGTTGTTTAAGGTTACTTGATGATGTTTACTAATTCGTTTTAAAGCTTCGGTCATTTTTGGATCAATCGTAAATTCTAAGCGCTCTTTCGTAAAGGCTTCACTTCGTTTCTCTTTACCAGGTAACTTCGCCTGATTCGTATATCCTTCCACATACTGTTGCCAGAACTGCTTTGCCTTATTTTTTGGCTGTTTCTGTAGCCACTTAATATATTCCACATATGGCGTGGTGTCTGGTAACTGTACCGCTGTCCCATTGCTTAAATAGCTATAAATGGTGAAAAAATCTTTCATAATTAACCCGTTACACCAGCCATCCATCAGAATATGATGGGAGCTCCAAATCATTTTATATTCCTCTGCATTCAGCTTTAAAACAGCTAGTCGTATCAGAATATCTTGACTAAGACTAAAGCCTTTTTGCCTATCGGCAACTTCAAACTTTTCCACATAGGCTGTTCTTTCGTTTTCGCTAAGCGTACTAAGGTCTTCATAATGAATCATAGGCTTACGTGTTTTCAAGATGACTTGTTTTGGTGATTGAACATTCTCATGGACGATTACACTTCGTAAAATTTCGTACCGTTCGATTAGTTTTATAAAGCTTTGTTCGAGAATATCAAGATGGACATTCCCCTTGCATATAAAGGATTTTTGCTCAAAATAGGTCGTTGAATGTTCATCTAACAGAGAATGGAATAACATTCCTTCCTGCATTGGTGTCAATGGGTAAATATCTTGAATGGTTGCAGAATGGTAGTATTTCGTTAGTTCCGCTAGTTCTTCTAACGTCAAACTCTGATCTGCATAATCTGAGGGTGTTAATTCTGTGGTGGTTTGTTTTTGACAGTGTTCAATGATTTGTAGTAAGTAGCTCTTATATGATGCGGCTACCATCTTCATTGTACTTTCATGATATTTCTTACTATTGTATGAAAATCTAAATTCTAGTTGATGACTGGAGACCATTCCTGAAATATCAATGTCAAATAGTCTTTCACTTTCTAAACTAATGGAATCTCCATGTGAGAAAGTGGACATATTAAAGAATCCATTTTTCGTATTTTCATCAAACTGACCGAGATAATTAAACTTTATTGAAGAATTTATGTGATTAAAGGTCTCATCACGGTCTTTTTCCAAATATTCTAGTATTCCATAACCAATGCCTTTATTAGGTACATGTCTTAATATTTCTTTTACATGTTTAATCACAACAGCTATTTGATTCGACTTATCTAACTCCAGTAGTACAGGGTAATGCGTAGTAAACCAGCCTATTGTCCTTGAAATATCTATATCGCCTTCAAGCGTTTCTCTCCCATGTCCTTCTAGCATTAAAAGAATTTGGTTTTCAGCTGTCCAATCGTGAATAGCCAACCCTAAAGCAGTCAATAAGATGTCATTAATCTCTGTATTATAGGCTTTATTTGTTTTCTTTAGTAAATCCTCCGTGTACTCTTTACTTATTTCAATGTACACATCACAATAATATTTTGCTTTATTGGAGTACCCCTGATCCTTTTTATCTACTGGTAACCCCGTTCCTTTAGCCCTACCGATTTGCTTCCAATATTCTAGCTCTTCTAATAGAACATCTCCATGTAGCTGTTCTGTTAAATAAATACCCCAATCTCGAAAAGAATTAGTCTTTTTCTGGAAGGCTATCTCTTTTTCTTGACTAACTTGATGGTAGCCTTCTGTGAAATCTTCTAATAGAATTCTCCATGAAACTCCGTCTATCACTAAATGGTGAATCACAAAAAGTAAATGGTCCCCTTCATTCGTTTGAAATAATGCTACGTTAACAAGTGGGCCGTTTTCAATATCTAGCCCACGCTGAATCATTTGACTACATACTTCTATTTCTCTCTGATGGTCTTCTACAGAACGATAATTAAATACTTGAAAATCGAACAGCTTATCTTCCGTACTCTTTCGAATGATTTGTTTTACGCCGTCCGGATCAAATTGGTATACCATTCGTAGGGCATCATGATGCTTGGTGATTGCCGTTAAAACTTCCCTGACGATATCTTCCTGAAAGCCTTCTTTACGATGAATCATCACCGATTGATTCCAATGATGGCTATCTGTAAAGTTGTGTTCAAAAAACATCTTTTGAATTGGAATTAGCGGTGCTTCTCCAATCACTTCTTCTTGACTTACTTTACTTTCAAAAGAGATAAGCTGCTCACGAATGGAATGAATCGTTCCATTTTTAAATAATTCATTCATAGCTAATTTAAAGCCATGTTTTTGTACACCGGAGACTATTCTGATTGCTTTAATGGAATCTCCACCTAAATCAAAAAAGTTATCATGGATTCCGACTTTGTCTATGCCTAATACCTCTGACCAAATTACTGCGAGAGTTCGTTCTGTACTGGTTCGTGGGGCTACATAATCATTCGTGACAAGATGCTGTTCAGCTGGTTCTGGTAACGCATATTTATTCAGTTTCCCATTCCTCGTCAATGGCATCTTCTCTACTTGGACGAAATAAGTTGGAATCATATAATGCGGTAGTCCTTCCTTCATTCCATCTCGAATAGAAGCGATGTCGAGCTCCTGTTCCCCTACGAAATAGGCTACTAATAATTTTTCGTCTGCCTCATTTTTAACGAATACTGTGGCTTCTGATACCTGTGGTTGCTTTCGCAATTGATGCTCAATTTCGCCTAGCTCAACACGATAGCCTCGGATTTTCACTTGGTTATCGATTCGTCCTAAAAATTCAATTCTCCCATCTGGCAAGAATCGGGCAAGATCTCCAGTACGATACATCCGCTCTCCTGGCTCAAAAGGATTATCAAGAAACTTCGCTTCGGTTAATTCTGGATTATACAAATATCCTTGTGCTACTCCTGCCCCACTCACATACAGCTCCCCTTTTACTCCGATTGGGCAAAGGTTTTGTTGTGGGTCCAACATATAGGCTTTGACATTTGCTAATGGTTTTCCGATTATATTCATGACTCCATGCTCTATCATTTCTTGTCGATCGATTTCCGTTGCCATACAACCGATCGTGGTTTCGGTTGGTCCATAGTGATTCATAAAACAAATCTTATTTTCTGTATCCTTGGCAAAAAAATGTGTTAAATCGTTCCGATTTAATGATTCTCCACCTAGGATTAGTAAACGAAGTTTTCCTGTTTGCAGGAAGGTATCTAATTCATCGGATTGCATCATCACAGAAAACAGCGAAGGGGTCATTTTAACATACGTACAATGCTTCCCAATGAATGATACTAATTTGTTTGGATCCTTATAGGTGCTTTCAGAAGCGATGTGTAACGTAATCCCGCTCAGTAATGCCGTATAAATGGTTGTATAGCCTAAATCAAACGCATAGGAGGATAATAAAGCCGTTTCATCTGTCGATGTAAGGTTAATTTTTTGGATCATCGCAACTGTGTAATTAATGAGATTCGCATGACTTACCATGACACCTTTTGCTTTTCCAGTCGTTCCAGATGTATACATAACATAGGCTAGATCACGAGATTCATGGTTTATATCCAGATTGGTAGAATCAGCTTGATAAGCGCTTGAGTCTGCAAGATTGACAATCATTCCTGCAAAAGCCGTTTTATTTGCATAGGATGAAGTCGTCACGAGTACGTCCAGTTTGGCATCTTCTATCATATAATTGATTCGATCGATTGGATGTGTTGGATCGATAGGTAAGTAGGCGCCGCCTGCCTTGAGAATGCCTATCATGCCGACCATCATTTCTAGCGAACCATCGATCATCATACCGACAATCGCATTGGCTGTGATGCCATTTTGGCGTAAGGTCCTTGCGAGTTGATTCGCCTTTTCATTTAAGGCTTGATACGTTAACTGCTTGCCTTCGTATTCCACTGCGATATGGTGGGGATGTTTTTCTACTTGTTCCTCCCATAATTGAGATATTGTCTTATCCTTTGGATACGTTACCGATGTGTCATTAAAGTCATGGAGAATCTCTTTCCGTTCCTTATCAGTTGTCATACTGATTTGGGATACAGGGATTTCCTGGTTTTGAATCACGGATTGAATGATTTCGATGAAATGGTTTTTTAATCTGTTTACCATTTCTTGATCGTAAGCATTAGAGTTATAAGAGAATCGAACGGTTAGTGTATCACTCGGTATAACCATAGCTGCCAATTCATAGTTGTTTTCCTCATAATATGTAATATTTTCTAATTCAAAGCCTAATGAATGATCGAAGCTCATTAGCTCATGATCAACATAATAGTTTTGAAAAACAATTATGTGATTGACTAAATTCCGTTTGACCTCAGATAAAGATTGAATATCTGCCAGTGGATAATAATCATATCTTGCCGATTCTAATGAATCTTTCTGCATTTGTTTAACAACATCAATAAATGTATGATTAACTTCTTGTTTCACTCGTACTGGTACTGTGTTTATGAATAATCCTACCATTTCCTCAATACCTTCTACTTCTGCATTCCTTCCGGAAACGACCGAGCCAAATACGACATCATCTAAGTTTGTATTCTTTTGGAGTAGGATTCCCCATACCGTTTGGATGACATTGTTTAAGGTTACTTGATGGTGTTTACTAATTCGTTTTAAAGCTTCGGTCATTTTTGGATCAATCGTAAATTCTAAGCGCTCTTTCGTAAAGGCTTCACTTCGTTTCTCTTTACTAGGTAACTTCGCCTGATTCGTATATCCTTCCACATACTGTTGCCAGAACTGCTTTGCCTTATTTTTTGGCTGTTTCTGTAGCCACTTAATATATTCCACATATGGCGTGGTGTCTGGTAACTGTACCGCTGTCCCATTGCTTAAATAGCTATAAATGGTGAAAAAATCTTTCATAATTAACCCGTTACACCAGCCATCCATCAGAATATGATGAGAGCTCCAAATCATTTTATATTCTTCTGCATTCAGCTTTAAAACAGCTAGTCGTATCAGAATATCTTGACTAAGACTAAAGCCTTTTTGCCTATCGGCAACTTCAAACTTTTCCACATAGGCTGTTCTTTCGTTTTCGCTAAGCGTACTAAGGTCTTCATAATGAATCATAGGCTTACGTGTTTTCAAGATGACTTGTTTTGGTGATTGAACATTCTCATGGACGATTACACTTCGTAAAATTTCGTACCGTTCGATTAGTTTTATAAAGCTTTGTTCGAGAATATCAAGATGGACATTCCCCTTGCTTATAAAGGATTTTTGCTCAAAATAGGTCGTTGAATGTTCATCTAACAGAGAATGGAATAACATTCCTTCCTGCATTGGTGTCAATGGGTAAATATCTTGAATGGTTGCAGAATGGTAGTATTTCGTTAGTTCCTCTAGTTCTTCTAACGTCAAACTCTGGTCTGCATAATCTGAGGGTGTTAATTCTGTGGTGGTTTGTTTTTGACAGTGTTCAATGATTTGTAGTAAGTAGCTCTTATATGATGCGGCTACCATCTTCATTGTACTTTCATAATATTTCTTACTATTGTAAGTAAATGTAAACCCTAATTGGCGCTCTATAATTGATCCATTAATGTCTATATCAAATAAATTTTCAGCATTGGGACTGATTGGTTCACCACCAGATAAGTTCGACAACGAAAAGACGTCATTTTTTATTTTTTCATCAAATTGGCCAAGGTAATTAAAGCTTATCTGAGGGGTAGCCTTTCCGTTTACTCGTTTCTCATCCAATAAATACCTACATATTCCATAACCAATTCCTTTATTTGGTATATGTCTTAATGTCTCTTTTATATTTTTTATGGTATAATCCAATGTTTTCTCTTTATCCACTTCCAATAAAACAGGATAGTGTGTGGTGAACCACCCTATCGTTCTAGAAATATTTATATCCCCTTCAAGCATTTCCCTCCCGTGTCCTTCCAAATTAATCATCAACTTGTTTTCCGAGGTCCAATCGTGAATAGCCAACCCTAAAGCAGTCAATAAAATGTCATTAACCTCTGTATTATAGGCTTTATTTGTGTTTTGCAATAATTTCAAGGTTTCTTCTTGACTTAATAAAATTTCAATACAGTTATTATTTTTTAACTTATTGCTTTCTTCACTATAGTTAAAGTCTACCGGTAATAACTTGATATCTGCTTGATCAATTTTAGCCCAGTAATCTAGTTCTTCTTGTAATAAATTCCCTTGCGCTTGCTGCTCAAGATACATACCCCATTCTTGGAAAGAATTAGTCTTTTTCTGGAAGGCTATCTCTTTTTCTTGACTAACTTGATGGTAGCCTTCTGTGAAATCTTCTAACAGAATTCTCCATGAAACTCCGTCTATCACTAAATGGTGAATCACAAAAAGTAAATGGTCCCCTTCATTCGTTTGAAATAATGCTACGTTAACAAGTGGGCCGTTTTCAATATCTAGCCCACGCTGAATCATTTGACTACATACTTCTATTTCTCTCTGATGATCTTCTACAAAACGATAATTAAATACTTGAAAATCGAACAGCTTATCTTCCGTACTCTTTCGAATGATTTGTTTTACGCCGTTCGGATCAAATTGGTATACCATTCGTAGGGCATCATGATGCTTGGTGATTGCCGTTAAAACTTCCCTGACGATATCTTCCTGAAAGCCTTCTTTACGATGAATCATCACCGATTGATTCCAATGATGGCTATCTGTAAAGTTGTGTTCAAAAAACATCTTTTGAATTGGAATTAGCGGTGCTTCTCCAATCACTTCTTCCTGATTTACAGAAGATGCATGGACAGATACCTTCGCAATCAATTTTCTAATCGTGCTAGATTGAAAAATATCTTTAACATCTAGTAGATAATGATGCTTTTGTAATTTTGATATAATTCGAATAGCATTGATAGAATCTCCACCTAATTCGAAGAAATTATCATGGACACCAATTTTTTCTATTCCTAATACATCAGACCATATCCTTACAAATATTTCTTCCGCTTCCGTTTGCGGTGCTACATATTCACTTTCAATATGCAAATTTAGTTCACGTAATGCCTTTCTATCTACTTTTCCATTTCTTGTTAAAGGCATACGCTCTATCTGAAACAGATAGGATGGTATCATGTAATATGGCAGTAGCTCTTCTAAATAATCTCGTATATCTTGCGTGTCAAGCTGACTTCTACCAACATAATAACCGACAAGTGATTTCTGATTTTCTTCATCTTCTTTAACCAATACGACTACTTCGTTAATCTCTGGATGACTAATTAAATTATTTTCAATTTCACCAATTTCAATACGATAACCTCTAATTTTTACTTGATTATCCTTTCTACCATAAAATTCAATAATGCCGTCATTTCGCCAACGGGCAATATCCCCAGTTTTGTACATTCTTTCATTTGATCGAAAAGGAGATTTGACGAATTTTTTAGAAGTTAAGTCCGGTCTATTTAAATAACCACGAGCTACACCTTCACCAGCAATCCATAAATCACCTGATATACCGATTGGTACAGGCTTAAGATCCCCATCTAATATATATACACTCGTATTTTGAATAGGGTATCCGATAGGAAGAGACTTTTCTTTTCTACTTTTTCTTATATATCTATATTCAATGCATCCCACTGTTGCTTCTGTTGGACCATATTCATTAATAATTTCTACCTTTCCATTAAACTTTTGAAAAATACGATCAGCCAATTGATAGGATAATTCTTCACCACCAACCACAAATGCTGTAATACCAATGTGGTCTATATCTAGATCGTTAATTACACTTAAGTGTGCAGGCGTTAATTTCATCATATCTACCTTATCTTCTACTATCTTCGTAAATGCATATGGATCATCGTTATGATAAACGTGAACCTTATTACCTGATAATAAAGGAACGTAGATCGATGTGATGGTTAAATCGAATGAAATGGACGTAAACAATGGAAAGTCTCCAGCACCATTTGTAAGATATTTTTGTTGACAATAGCTTATATAATTAATTAAAGAGTTATGTTCAATCATTACCCCCTTAGGGTTTCCAGTAGTTCCAGATGTATAAATTACATATGCTAAGTTATTCGGAGTAACGGTAATTTCCAAGTTATCTTTACTATTACTATCAAAACTCCACTTAGGCAAATCCATGAAGTCAACAGTTGTATGGATTTCTTCCATCAGATGGTCAGTAGAAATAATAGTTACTGTATTAGAATTCTTCAACATGTATTCTTTTCTACTTTTTGGAAGGGTTATATCTATAGGTAAGTAAGCTCCTCCTGCTTTTAAAACACCTAAAATAGCAATAATTAGCTCAATAGAAGGTGGGAGCATAATTGCAACAATTGATTCGGCTTTTACACCATTGTTTCGTAAAAATCTAGCTAGTTGATTAGCATTTTCATTCAATTCTTGATAGGTTAATGAATTGTTTTTATATTGTACTGCAATGTTAAAAGGATTTTTTTTGACTTGATTTTCAAATAGCTCCGGCACTGTTTTATCTTTTGGAAAATGTGTCTGTGTATGATTAAATCCATAGAGTAACTGATACTCTTCCCTTTCAGATAAAAGAGATATGTCCTGTACACATTGATCTAAATTATTTGCAATACTATTAAGAACTCTAATATATCGTTCTCCGAATAACCTGATAGATTTTTCATCATAAAGCTGTGCATTATAATAAAAGCTTATAGAATATTCTTTGGAGTCTATTTTATTAATACATATAGAGAGTTGGTTTGTATCGGAATTGATTATATAGTCAATAGACTCTTGTCCATGCAAAGCATCCATACTGATACTAATCGGAGTTATATCCATTACACTGATACCGCTTTGCATTTTTTTTAGTAGCATTTCTAGATCCGCATACTGATTGTCATATGCCTGAAATAACCTTTCTTGTGTATCTTTAAGTAGTTGCTTATTAGAAGATTCATTTGCAACACAGTTAACCAGTGGCAACAGCCTATTTTTTATGGATTTACTATCTTTTACTTCTCCTATATATGTTGGAATCCCAATTATGCTTTCTTCATTGCCATTATATTTAAATAATTGAATATTCAGCCCTGTCAGCATAACTAGATACAGCAGTAAATCATTTTCGTTAGTGATACCATTTATTTTGTTGATTAATGCTTTGTCCATTGTAATGGTATGTTCGTTTTTTTGATAGTTGGCTTTTGAAAAATAATCATGTGGAATTGTCCCTGGTTCGATATCCAATAGGTTTAGGCTCTTCCAATATTCATTTGATCTTTCTAATCGTTCATTCACGTGTACAGCATCATCACTTTTTAGCATACAGCTCACATCCTTCCACTTATCCATATTCGAACTAAACAGACGAGTACGAATATGGATAGATCATTTTGTATCTTGCTAAAATGTAAATGTCGTACTTCTCAGTTTTTTTACTTCATTATCTATTTCTTCGATGTTTCTCTTCTCCTCATGATTCAATACATTGATGTGTTCTATTTTACTATTTCCACTATTCAACACCGCTTCAAGGATTACTTTGAAATCTTTGATTGCTCTTTCCATGAATTCTTTTTTAAACAGTGCAATAGAATATTCAAAACTCATTTGAATAGTATTGCTTATCTCTAGGACTTTTAATGATAAATCAAATTTAGAGATCGTGTTGCTTATCGCTTTTTGCTTTATCTGGAGGTGATCCAAGTCAATTCTATCTGTACTAATATCAATATTAGTCATGTCAAACAGCACATCGAACAAAGGATTTCGACCAGGATTTCGTTTTACATCGATTTCTTTTATTAACTCTTCAAGCTGATAGTTCTGATTGTCATAAGCTTGCAATGAGTTTTCTTTCACTTCCTTCAAAAATTCACTAAATGTTTTATGCTTATTTGGTCGATGTCGCATCGCTAACGTATTAACGAACATCCCCATGATATTTTGAAGATCGGCATGTGGCCTTCCGGCAATCGGTACCCCGACAACAATGTCTTCTTGACCACTATATCTCGCTAGTTGAATGGTAAAGGCAGACAATAAAACCATATGCATCGTTACATCTTCTTGTTTCGCTAGTTCCTGTAGCTGTTTCGTTGTTGCTTCGTCTATCGTGAACGAAATGCTATCTCCTTCGAATCGTTGAAACGCTGGACGTTCAAAATCATATGGCAATTGAAGGACTGGCACCTCATCCTGGAATTGTTCCTTCCAATATCGTGCTTGCTTCTTCATTTGTCCAGATTGTAAATAGTGTTGTTCCCATTCCGCATAATCCTTGTATTGAATACGGAGTGGGTCCAATTTGTCGCCATTATAGAGCTTCGCGAATTCCTGAACCAAGATACTCATCGAGACACCATCTGAGATAATATGATGCATATCAATAAGTAGGTAATTAGTTCCTTGGCTTTTCATGATTTCCGCTCGGAATAACGGTGCCTCCTCTAAGGAAAACGGGCGTATAAAATTCTGGACCAGTACCGTCTTATCCGTTTCATCCACTGTCCGTACACGAAGATGGAAATCCAAATGGGACATAATCTTCTGAGCTATCTCGCCTTCTACCATTTTGTAAGAGGTACGTAGTACCTCATGCCTTTCGATTAATTGCCTAAACGTTGCTTCCATACGTTCCCTGTTGACTTCTCCCTCTAATTCAAAAATAGCGGGCATGTTATAAGCCGTACTTTCTTGATCCAATTGCTGTACCGTGTACATCCGTTTTTGCGCAGAAGATGTCTGATAGTATTCCTTTTCTTCACATGGCTCTATCTGTTCATATGGGTTGATCAGCCCTTCCGTTTCAATGTAGTCACTTAACTCTTGAATTGTCGGTCTATTAAAGATTTCTTTTAATGGAACGGAAATCTCTAACGCTTTGTGTATCTCCCCCATAACCATCGTTGCTTTTAACGAATGACCACCTAAATCAAAGAAATTGTCATGGATACCTATCGTATCCACTCTCAGGACATGTTGCCAAATGATTACCAGCTTCTTCTGTGTAGTAGTTTGCGGTGCTTCATATGCATTCGTAATGTACTGCATTTCGGGCTTCGGTAACGCCTTCCGGTTTACCTTTCCATTATGCGTTAATGGAATCGTCTGCAGTTCCATGTAGTATGCAGGAACCATATAATCTGGTAAACCTTCCTTGACATATGTTCTCACTTCTGCTTTATCCACGAAATCCTTCGCCACGATATAAGCACATAGGTATTTTTGATTCATTTCATCTTCTCTTGCCACCACGACAGCTTCCTTAATGGCAGGGTGACTAATCAGTCGACTCTCAATCTCTCCAAGTTCGATTCGATAGCCTCGAACCTTAACTTGGTTGTCCATTCTTCCTAAATACTCCAATTCTCCATTGGGAAGCCACCTCGCTAAATCCCCAGTTCTATATAAGCGTTCCCCCGGTTTAAATGGATGGTCGATAAATCGTTCCTTCGTTAATGCCTCGCGATTAAAGTATCCTCGTGCTACACCATCTCCACCGATACAAAGCTCACCATGCACTCCTATTGGCACTAACTTCCTATTTGAATCCATAAGATACAGCTCGGTGTTTTGAATTGGCTTTCCGATTGTAATACGGTCGGTTGATTCCAGCTTCTTAACAGTTGACCAGATTGTCGTTTCCGTTGGTCCATACATGTTAAATACGGTAAAAGGATATCCCTGCAACTCCTCCCATAATGATTTCGAAAGTTCTTCACCACCTACAAGAAGCGCTTTTATTCCTATTAGTGCGTCCGTAAAGGAATCATTCTCCAGCAACATCTTGACCCGCGTCGGCGTACTCTGCATGACATCAACCTGATGTTTCGTCATTACCTTCGCTAGCTTTTCGCCTTCTCTCGTCTCTTCCTCCTTGGCCATCACAACCGTTAATCCTTGCGTTAGCGGTACAAACGTTTCTAAACCAAAGATATCGAAAGATACCGTGGTTAAACAGAGAATCCGTTCATAGCTTCCTAGATTGGTTTCGTGCATAACACCATTGATGAAGTTAGTCACCTGTTGATGCTCAACCATCACTCCTTTTGGAGTTCCAGTGGAACCAGATGTATAAATTACATACGCCAATTGATGACAGTCGATAGCAAGATCTAGATTTGTGGATAGACCTTGATAGAAATCTTCCACCGTAATATCGATAGCCTGTACAGCTAGAGAAAGTGAACGAGCTTGACCACTTGATGTGACAACTAAGGACACCTTTGCGTCGGATAGAATCGTTTGAATACGATCGGTTGGATGGGTTGGGTCGATTGGTAGATAGGCTCCTCCTGCCTTTAGTATTCCCATGATTCCAATGATCATATCGATGGACCGATCCATGATAAGACCTACAATGGCTTCATTCTGAACCCCTTGTTGTCGTAAAACTCTTGCCAGTTGGTTCGCCTTTTTATTTAATTCCTGATAAGTTAACTTCTGGTCCGCACATACAACCGCAATATGATGAGGATTCTTCTCAGCCTGCTCCTCAAATAATGTATGAAGTGATTTATCTTTCGGATAATCCGCGTTTGTTTGGTTAAACTCCTGCAGGAGCTGATGTTGTTCATATTCCGTTAGAATGTTAATCTCAGATAATATTGTCGTTGGTTGCGTGCAAACTTTAGTTAGAATTTCTTTGTAATGTGATGCCATTCTATCAATAGTTTCTTTTTTAAATAATTTAGTACAATACTCCATGGTATATTTAAGCATCGTTTCATTATCATAGACAGTTAACGTTAAATCGAATTTTGAGATATTACTTTCTACGTGAATAGGCGTTAATACAAAGTCTTCTGAAATAAACTCTTTATCAAATCCTGCATAATTCATACTAAACATGACATCAAAGATTGAATGTCTACTAGTATCTCTGTCCACCTGCACCTTTTTAATTAATTCTTCAAACTGATAACTTTGATTCTCATAGCTTTGAAGCGCATTTTGCTTTACTGCATTTAAGAATTGTTCAAAGCTTATATTTCCAGAAGCCTTATTTCTTAATGCTAACGTATTGACAAACATTCCTATCATGTTCTCTAAATCATCATGTGGTCTTCCTGCTATTGGAGTACCAATGACAATGTCATCCTGTCCACTATACTTAGCTAATAAAAGATGAAATGCAGCTAGTAGAACCATATTCATCGTACTACCTGTATCTTTAGCCATCTTCCGAACAGCTAGAGCTAGCTTTTCATCCATGTAATAAGTTAGGGTTTTCCCTTCAAAACTTTGAATAGGTGGTCTTTCAAAATCGTATGGTAGATTTAATATTGGAATTTCACCATTAAATTGTTCTAGCCAGTACTCCTCTTGCCGCTTCATCTCTATGGAGTCCCAGAATTTATTCTGCCAAACTGCAAAGTCCTTATATTGTAATTTTAGAGAATTCAACCGTTCTCCATTATATAGTGCCATAAATTCATTGATTAATATCTGAAGAGAAATTCCATCACTGATAATATGATGCATATCCGTCAATAAATAATTCTTATTATTACTCACTACTAGCTCTGCTCTAAACAGAGGAGCTTTACTTAAATGAAAGGTTTTCACAAAATCCTTTAATAAGTTGTTTACTACTGTTTCCGCAACAAATCTTCTTTCAAGTTTAAAATTAGCTTTTGGTAGTACTTTTTGAACAATTTCACCTTCGACTGTATCAAAGAAAGTTCGTAATGAATCATGTCTAGATACTAACTGCTGAAGACTCTTTTGTATTTTTTCCGGGTCGATACTACCTTCTATTTCACAAATCAATGGCATGTTGTACAACGTGCCTGTTTCATATTGTTGTAGCATATACATCCTTTTTTGGGCAGAAGAGGTTTCATAAAAATCACTTTCCTCATATGGTTCGATTAATTCATATACACTTCTATTCCCATTTCCAATGTATGTACTAAGAAGATTAATGGTAGGACTCTCCAAAAACTCTCGTAATGATATTTCTACTTTAAACTGTTTATGAATTTTACTAATTAAAGCTGTCGCTTTTAATGAGTGTCCACCTAAATCAAAAAAGTTATCATGGATTCCGACTTTGTCTATGCCTAATACCTCTGACCAAATTGCTGCGAGAGTTCGTTCTGTACTGGTTCGTGGGGCTACATAATCATTCGTGACAAGATGCTGTTCAGCTGGTTCTGGTAACGCATATTTATTCAGTTTCCCATTCCTCGTCAATGGCATCTTCTCTACTTGGACGAAATAAGTTGGAATCATATAATGCGGTAGTCCTTCCTTCATTCCATCTCGAATAGAAGCGATGTCGAGCTCCTGTTCCCCTACGAAATAGGCTACTAATAATTTTTCGTCTGCCTCATCTTTAACGAATACTGTGGCTTCTGATACCTGTGGTTGCTTTCGCAATTGATGCTCAATTTCGCCTAGCTCAGCACGATAGCCTCGGATTTTCACTTGGTTATCGATTCGTCCTAAAAATTCAATTCTCCCATCTGGCAAGAATCGGGCAAGATCTCCAGTACGATACATCCGCTCTCCTGGCTCAAAAGGATTATCAAGAAACTTCGCTTCGGTTAATTCTCGATTATGCAAATATCCTTGTGCTACTCCCACTCCACTCACATACAGCTCCCCTTTTACTCCGATTGGGCAAAGGTTTTGTTGTGGGTCCAACATATAGGCTTTGACATTTGCTAATGGTTTTCCGATTATATTCATGACTCCATGCTCTATTATTTCTTGTCGATCGATTTCCGTTGCCATACAACCGATCGTGGTTTCGGTTGGTCCATAGTGATTCATAAAACAAATCTTATTTTCTGTATCCTTGGCAAAAAAATGTGTTAAATCGTTCCGATTTAATGGTTCTCCACCTAGGATTAGTAAACGAAGTTTTCCTGTTTGCAGGAAGGTATCTAATTCATCGGATTGCATCATCACAGAAAACAGCGAAGGGGTCATTTTAACATACGTACAATGCTTCCCAATGAATGATACTAATTTGTTTGGATCCTTATAGGTGCTCTCAGAAGCGATGTGTAACGTAATCCCGCTCAGTAATGCCGTATAAATGGTTGTATAGCCTAAATCAAACGCATAGGAGGATAATAAAGCCGTTTCATCTGTCGATGTAAGGTTAATTTTTTGGATCATCGCAACTGTGTAATTAATGAGATTCGCATGACTTACCATGACACCTTTTGCTTTTCCAGTCGTTCCAGATGTATACATAACATAGGCTAGATCACGAGATTCATGGTTTATATCCAGATTGGTAGAATCAGCTTGATAAGCGCTTGAGTCTGCAAGATTGACAATCATTCCTGCAAAAGCCGTTTTATTTGCATAGGATGAAGTCGTCACGAGTACGTCCAGTTTGGCATCTTCTATCATATAATTGATTCGATCGATTGGATGTGTTGGATCGATAGGTAAGTAGGCGCCGCCTGCCTTGAGAATGCCTATCATGCCGACCATCATTTCTAGCGAACCATCGATCATAATACCGACAATCGCATTGGCTGTGATGCCATTTTGGCGTAAGGTCCTTGCGAGTTGATTCGCCTTTTCATTTAAGGCTTGATACGTTAACTGCTTGCCTTCGTATTCCACTGCGATATGGTGGGGATGTTTTTCTACTTGTTCCTCCCATAATCGAGATATTGTCTTATCCTTTGGATACGTTACCGATGTGTCATTAAAGTCATGGAGAATCTCTTTCCGTTCCTTATCAGTTGTCATACTGATTTGGGATACAGGGATTTCCTGGTTTTGAATCACGGATTGAATGATTTCGATGAAATGGTTCTTAAGATTTATAACCGTTTCTGAATCATGTACATTTTTGTTATATGAAAAAGTTATTTTTGTATCTTCACTTGGTATAACTTTTATATTGAAATCATAATTCGTTTGTTCATACCCATGTATATCTTCAACAGTAAATCCTAATTCAGAAACAAAATCAAAGTTCACTAATGCTTCATCAATATAATAATTTTGGAAAGTTATTTTACTAGTAATTAGATCACTCTTTATATCAGTTAGCGATTGAATATCCGCTAGTGGATAATAATCATATTTACTAGACTCCAATGCCTTATTTTGGGTTTCCTTCAATAAGTCAATAAATATTTGTTTAGGATTACTTGTGATTCGGACAGGAATCATATTAATAAATAACCCTACCATTTCTTCTAAGCTTTCTATATCATAATTTCTTCCTGATACAACAGAACCAAAGACAACGTCATTTGTTTGATTGTATTGTTGCAGCAATATTCCCCAAACTACCTGTATAATCGTATTTAAGGTTGTTTTAGAGCTTTTAGCAATATTAGTTAACGCTTTTGTTATGTCTTTATTTAGAACAAAATCCAAATCTTCCACCATGTATTCATAGTGATGAGTTCGAATCGATGGTATTTTAACATTGGTTTCATACCCCTCTAGATATTGGTACCAATATTGCTTAGCATGATTACGATTTTGTTTTTGCAGCCAATCAATGTAATGACCATATTGCTTTGGATTATCCATTTCTAAAATGTTGTTATTTTTTAACATAGAATAAATATCAAAGAAGTCCTTTAGTAATATCCATGTGCTCCATCCATCCATCAGAATATGATGAGAGCTCCAGATCACTTTATATTCTTTATTACCCTGTTTCAAAATGAATAGTCTCATAAGAACATCTTTACTTAGATTGAAACCTTGCTTTCGATCCTCAAGTATTATTTTTTCGATACGGTCATCTAACTGTTTATTATCCATACTCGATAGATCATGGAAGTACACCTTTGGCTTTCTTTCTTTTAAAACGACTTGACGTGGTTTCTCCACATCTTTATAGGCTATAACCGTTCTTAAAATATCGTATTTATTAATGAGTATTTGAAAGCTTTTTTGAACAAGTTCCATATCTACTATGCCTTTAGCAGTAAAAATGGTTTGATCAAAATATGCAGATGACTCACTCTTTACTAATGAATGAAATAGCATACCTTCCTGCATTGGGGAAAGAGGGTATATGTTCGTAATTTGAGTTTTATTTGCTCCCTCATATGCTTCTTTTAAATTTTTTAATTCATCTGTTGTCAAATCTTCATCGGAATAATCGGATACCGTATATTCCATCACGTCTTTCTCCAAACAATGGCGAATTATTTCGATTAGATTTTCCTTAAATCTTTCGAGAAATTTTCTTATTGTTTCTCTACGATACCTCAAGCTATTATAGGAAACAGAAAGACTTAATTTCTGATTAGTTATCATTCCATTTATGTCGATTTCATTTATTCTATCACTATTTGGACTCACGTTTTCCCCTGAATATAAAGAGGAAATTTCAAAAAGTTCATCATTTAATTGCTCGTCAAATTGTCCCAAATAATTGAAGCTAATTTCTGGTTCTCGATTATTCCAAGGCTTTGATGGTGAAAGATATTTTAAGATACCATAGCCTATTCCTTTATTAGGAACTTTTCTTAAGGATTCTTTTGTATGTTTGATTAAAGACGAGGTGGATTTGTCTTCCATTTTTAATAATAAAGGATATTGTGCTGTAAACCATCCTATCGTTCTATTTATGTCTATATTTCCTTCGAAAGCGTCTCTTCCATGACCTTCTAAATTAATAAGAATATTCTTCTCATTTGTCCATTGATAAATGGTACGAGTAAGAGCTGCTAATAGCAAATCATTTATTTCTGTATTATAGGCTTGGTTCGAACGCTTTAATAAATCTTCCGTATACGATTGATTTAATTCAACATGCACTTCTCTCGCATTTTTTTGCTTATTCTCAAATTCCTGAGATTCGAAATCAGTAGGGAGAGGTTTTATATGCTGTTGTTCCATTTTATTCCAATATGGAAGCTCCTGCTGAAAATATTCAAGTTTCTCTTGTAAAAAATCTGCCCACTCTTGATACGAATTGGATTTCGGTTGAAAGTCAACCTTTTTACCTTTTAGTAAAAGATTATACCCTTCGGTAAAGTCTTCTAAGAGAATTCTCCATGAAACCCCATCTATTACTAAATGATGGATAGCTATTAAAAGATAATCCCCTTCCTTTGTTTGAAATATACCTAACTTGACGAGAGGGCCATTTTCTAAATCGATACTACTTTGAAGTTCATTACACTTCAACGAGATTAGTCCCTCATAGTGATCATACTTTCGTAAATCATGAACATCTATTGAGAAGAGGTTCGACTCTATATCTCTATTAATCTGCTTCACTTTTCCGTTATGTTTACGGTAGACCATTCGTAAGGCATCATGATGGCAAGTTATTTTATCAAAAATTTTCTCAATCCACTCTACTCGAAAACCGTCTCTACCATATAACATAATAGCTTGATTCCAATGATGAACATCTGTTATGTCCTTTTCAAAAAACATACGTTGAATAGGTGTTAGTAATACATCACCAGAGACCGTTTTTTGGTCCACTACCACTTGTTCTTCCGTCATCTTAAGGCTAATTGCTTTCAAATTACTATTGTCAAATATGTCCTTCACTTCTAGTGTAAAACCAAATTTTTGCAATTTTGATATTAGTCTTATTGCCTTGATAGAGTCTCCACCAAGATCAAAAAAGTCTTCATGAATTCCTATTTTTTTAACTCCTAATATTTCACTACATACTTCCACTAATCGTTTTTCCTTCACGTTGGAAGGTGCAACATATTCTTGTATTGATAAATCCAGTGTATCAGGCTCAGGCAATATTTTTCTGTCCACTTTGCCGTTTGGTGTAAGCGGAATGCTTTCAACCTGAATAAAGTAAGTAGGCACCATATAATGAGGTAGTTCTTTTTTTAAGTTATTTCTTAGGGCAGCTATATCTATTGATTCTTCACCTAATAAATACGCGCATAGATATTTTCCTTGATTATCATTTTCCCATGCTAAGACTACAGATTGAAGAATATATGGTTGTTCGGATAGCTTATTTTCAATTTCACCTAGCTCTATTCTAAATCCCCTAATTTTCACTTGATCATCTAGTCTTTCAATAAATTCAATTGATCCATCAGGGAGCCATTTTACTAAGTCTCCTGTTTTATACATTTTTGATTTAGTTTCAAAAAGATTCACGACAAACTTTTCCTCAGTCAACTCAGACCGGTTTAGATAACCAATTGATAATCCTTCACCACTTATGCATAACTCTCCTGGTAATCCAATTGGTTGAAGTTGACCGTCACGATTCGTAATATACACTTGTGTATTTGCTATGGGCTTCCCGATAACATTTGATTTGTCTTTCCCGCACAAAGTTGTCAATGCATCAACGGTTGTTTCTGTAGGGCCGTAACAATTATAAATATCATACCCAAGATCAATCACTTCATTTTTTAGAGTGTTTGGTAATGCTTCTCCACCAGAAATAAGCACATCAACACTTTCTAATTTAGGATCACCTACAATAAATTCCTGTATAGTAGTCGGGACTAACTGGACAATGTTTATGTCATGTTTCTGGATAAATTGTCTAAATTTATATCTATTTGTCGATTCTTCATAAGTGGTAATGTATACCGTTCCTCCATTTAGCAAAGCCCCAAAAACTTCTTCAACGGAAACATCAAAAGAAATACTTGTATTATGCATGACGTGTCGACGTTCTCTCAAATTATAGGTATCGCCAAACCAAGTGCATAGATTGATAACACTTTTGTGTTTTATCGGTACTCCTTTAGGGTTTCCTGTAGAACCGGACGTATAGATGATATATGCGAAATCTTCCATATGGCTGATTGTTTCTAAATTTGTTTTAGGTTTCATTTCTATGGAAGGATCATTTACATTTATCTCTGGAATATTTACTTCTAACTCCTGTGTTATCGTATTCCGGATTAATAATACATCCACTTCTGCATCTTGTAGCATGAAGTTGATCCTTTCTTTTGGATAGGAAGGATCAATTGGTAAATACGCGCCACCGGATTTCAAAATTCCTAGTATTCCAATAATCATTTCAATTGATCTTTCGCCCATAATAGCAGCTACTGAATTTACTTTTACCCCTCTCTCTTGCAATAGCCATGCCATTTGATTAGATTTTTCATTCAATTCCTGATAGGTTAAGCTTTGCTGCTTATATACCACTGCTATTTTGTTAGGATTCTTTTGAGCTTCTTCTTCAAACATTACTTGTATAGTTTTATCAGCAGGATATTTCGTTTTAGTAAGGTTAAATTGTTTTAAGATCTGATGTTTTTCCTCACTAGTTATCATTTCAACGTCTTTGACTTCCTTAGCTAAATCTACCATCATCTCAGTTAAGATAATTAAAAATCTCTTCCCAAATTGATGAATCGTCTCGCTCGTAAAAAGGGTAGCATTATAGACAAATGATAACACTATTCCTTTACCCGTCTTTTCAATGCTAATTGTGATTTCATTGTTGTTGGAGTTATGTATGTATTGGATGTGTTCATCTAGATGAAGGGTATTCATAGTTAAGCTGATTGGAGTTAATTCCATCACACTATTACTGATATTCGAGTTTCTTAATAGATTTTCCAAGTTAATGTGGCTATGTTGATATGTTTCTATTAACTTATTCCGATTCTGCAAAATCAGGTTTTTAATGATTGCATTACTGTTAAAGTTAGTGAAGAAAGGTAACACTTTATTATTTATTCCACTACGATTTTCTTTATGAGAGACAAATATTGGAATTCCTATTATGTTTTTAGTTTTACCATTATATTTATAAAGCTCTATTTGCAAGCACGCCATAAAGATGGAAAATAGAGGAAAATCATTGTGCTTGGTAATTGCCAACGCTTTTTCCGTAATAGCATCATCTAAGGAAAATGAAATTTGAGACTTTTGATAGTTATTTACATGAACAAAATCCCGAGCAAAGTCTGCCTTCCATTCATCAGTAAGGTTCATCGTTTCCCAGTATTTTTTTGATTGTTCTTCTTTTTCCATCAAACGGTCGAGATCACTAGACATTGAATACCCTCCGTTCTTCATCAAAGTTAATTGAACTTAAGATTATAACCATTAGTTTAGGTAGACATAAGTGTATTTTTAAAAGGAGAATTCTTGATCTTTAAGCTCATTTAATAATTCATCTTCCTGTAAAATGGATTGCCTCTCCTCTTCGCTACGAATTTCAATATTTCCAAGTTGAATATTTACTTGTGTTGAAATGATCTCAATAATCCGCTGGAAATCCTCGGCTATTCTAGCAACGGTTTCTTTCTTAAATAGTTGAGAGGAATATTCAATACTCATTTCAATATGTTGCTTTTTTTCTAACGCAACTAAAGATAAATCCATTTTTGCTATATTATTAGTTAATAATTTGGGCTTAAGTGATAAATTGTTAATCTGGATAGCTTTACTCAAATCGAGATTGGTCATATCAAAAAGAACATCGAATAATGGATTTCTGCCTTTTATTCGTTTAATATTTAACTCATCAATTAATTCTTCAAGCGGATAATTTTGATTATCATATGCAAGTAAGGAGTTTTGTTTTACTTCCTTTAGAAATTCACTAAATGTCTTATCATTTGTTGGCTGATTTCGCATTGCTAACGTATTTACAAACACCCCCATGATATTCTGCAGATCCGCATGCGGCCTTCCTGCAATTGGTACTCCGACAACGATATCCTCTTGTCCACTATATTTGGCTAATAGAATGTTAAAGGCAGACAGTAAGATCATCTGAAGAGTCACATCTTCTTGCTTCACCAATACTTGTAACTTCTTTGTTGTTCCCTCCTTGATGGTAAATGCTAAGCTATCTCCTTCAAAGCTTTGAAAGGCTGGCCGTTCATAGTCATATAGCTGCTGGAGCATTGGCACCTTATCTTGAAATTGTTCTTGCCAATAACGAGCTTCCTCCTTCATATGATCATTTTTTAAATATTTATATTGCCATTCGGCATAATCTTTGTATTGAATGCGCAATGGTTCCATCGACTCACCGTTATACAATTTTTTAAATTCATTCATAAAAATTTCTACGGATACACCATCGGAAATAATATGATGCATATCAATTAGTAAATAATATGTTCTGTGAGCTTTTAAAATTTCCGCTCGGAATAACGGTGCTTCCTCTAAGACGAATGGACGAATCAATTTCTGAGATAAGCTAGTAATATCAGTTTCATCTACTGTCCGTACAGGAAGATGGAACGCTAGTGTTGGCTTAATTTTTTGGACAATCTCACCATCGACTGTTACAAAATAGGTACGTAGTACTTCATGTCTGGCTATTAATTGATGAAGCGTTTCTTCCATTTGTTCAATATCTATTTCTCCTTCTAGCATAAAGACGCCAGGCATATTATAAGCGGTACTTTCTTTTTCCAATTGTTGCACCGAATACATTCGTTTTTGAGCAGAGGATGTTTGATAGTATTCCTTTTCTACACATGGCTCTATTTGTTTGTATGGATTAGCAACCCCTTTGATATCAATGTAGTCGCTTAACTCTTGAATCGTTGGTCTGTTAAAAAGTTCTTTTAATGGAACTGACACCTCTAATACCTTATGTACCTCACTCATGACAGTTGTTGCTTTTAATGAATGGCCACCTAAGTCAAAGAAGCTATCATGGATACCAATGGATTCTACTCCCAACACATTTTGCCAAATAGAAGTCAGTATTTTCTGTGTTGGAGTTTTTGGGGCTTCATACGCCTCCGAAATAAGCCCCATTACATCTGGCTTAGGTAACGCCTTCCGGTTCACTTTACCATTATTGGTTAATGGAATCTTCATGAGCTCCATAAAGTAAGCAGGAATCATATAGTCTGGCAAGCTTTCCTTCAAATAAGCTTTTATTTCTGATTTATCCATAGAACACTTGGCCACGATATAGGCACATAAATATTTTTGACCTGGTTCACCTTCTTGTGCTACCACGACAGCTTCTTTAATGTCAGGGTGGCTGATCAGTCGATACTCTATCTCACCTAGCTCAATTCGATATCCTCTAATTTTAACTTGGTTATCCATTCTCCCTAAGTACTCCATCTCTCCACTTGGAAGCAATCTTACCAAATCACCTGAATGATATAATTTACTTTCCTCCACATAAGAATTGTCGACAAATTTTATACTCGTTAACTTTTCTTGATTTAGATATCCCCTTGCGACACCATCTCCAATGACACATAATTCTCCTGGAACACCAATTGGTTGGAGCCTTAAATTTTCATCCACAATAACTGTCATTAATGTATGAATAGCCTTACCTATATTGCTAATCCCACTTTGAAGATCTTCTTCCTTTAATTCTTTAAACGTCACGTGAACAGTTGTTTCCGTAATTCCATACATATTGATTAGTTTTACTGTTTTATATTTCTCCATCCAGTCTTTCAACATTATTGGTTTAAGCGCTTCTCCCCCGAAAATAATATACCTTAACGATAATTGTGACCTCGTTTCTTCCATTTCAATTTTCATTAAGTTATAGAAAGCTATTGGTGTTTGATTTAATACGGTAACTTTTTCATTTTCTAATAATGTCCGGAACCTAGTTGTATCCATGGCAACTTCATCAGAAACAATAATCAGCTTTCCTCCATATAGTAAGGCTCCAAAAATTTCCCAAACGGAAAAGTCAAACGACTGTGAATGAAATAAGGTCCAAACGTCCTTTTCTGAAAAATCAAATTGATAGTCATCGTTCTTCATCAACCTTACAACATTTTTATGTTCGATCATAACTCCTTTAGGATTACCGGTAGTGCCAGAAGTATAAATAATATAGGCAAGATCACTTGGGTAGTTTATATATTTTAAATTCCTAGCATCCCCTTCTTGGAAAATGCTCGTATCCGATAAATTAACAACTGAAACATCATCCATCCCTTCATACATATATGTATTTGTAACAACTAGTTTAGTCTGAGAATCTGTTAGCATATATTCTTTTCTTTCCTTAGGCAACTTAGGATCAATTGGTAAGTATGCTCCACCTGCTTTTAAAATTCCTAATATACCAATGATAAGTTCAATTGATTTATCAACCATAAGTGCTATGATTGAATCTGCTTGAACACCAAGATTTCGTAACTTCCTAGCCAGTTGATTAGCCTTCACATTCAAATCACGGTAAGTTAGTTCTTCCTTATTGTCTTTAACAGCAATATGATTCGGATATTTCTCTACTTGTTCTTCAAATAACTGATGGACAGTTTTTTCCTTTGGATACAACACACTTACATTATTAAAGTTGTTTAAAATTAAATCTCGCTCTTCTGGAGTGATAATGGGTATATCACTAATCTGATTATTAGTATTGTCTAATACGTTTTCAGTCAATCTGCTAAAGTGTTTAGCCATTCTTTTTATAGTTTGTTCACTATAAATGTCTGTATTGTATTCAATGTTAATTGCATATTCTTTTTCTTGATTAACCTCGAAAAACAAATCAACTTTTGAGCTTTTCGTCTTGATTTCATCACTTCTAATGTTAATACTGGGACTATTTAGTTCTCTAATCAGGTTATTTTGAAATGTATAGAGTACATCAAAGATAGGATTTCTGCTTTTATCTCTCCTAGTATCGAGCAGATCTACTAATTCTTCGAAAGGATAATCAGCATGGTCCGTTGCTTGAAGTACATTCGTTTTCACCTTATCCAGTACATCAACAAACGCTTCTTCTGTATCAATATAATTTCTAATAGGAATTGTATTGACGAACATCCCTATTAAGTTTGCTGTTTGTAAATCTTTTCTTCTATCTAATGTAGATCCAATTACAATATCTTGTTGTCCGGAATACTTCGCTAATAGAATATTAATACATGTAAAAAAGAACATGTACGGAGTAACATGGTTCACTCTACAGAAACTATCAATCTTCTCACTCAAATGATGGCTTAATATGAAGCTTACATTATCTCCATTAAATGTTTGTAAGTACGGTCTTGAATAGTCACTATGAATATCCAGAGTTGGAATACCATCAGCAAACACATTTTTCCAATACGTTTCTTGTTTCCTCTTATCAACATCTTTATTACCTTTTTCTTTTTGTAGGATATAATCCTTATATTGTAGCGTTAAATCATCTAGTTCCTGTCCACTATAATGAGTCATTAATTCATGTAAGAAAATTGCAGAGCTTGTACCATCAGCGATAATATGATGAGTATCTAATAACATCACATGGAAATTTGTCTTCACCTTAATTAGTTTTATCCTAATTAAGGGCAAGCTATTTAAATCGAATGGTTTTATAAAACACTCCCTCTCACGATTTATTAATTCGTATAGATCGACATCTTCCTCCAGAATAGAATATGGAATGGAAATGTGCATCTTATCGACTATTCTTTGTACGACTTCTCCATTGACCTCAGCGAAGTACGTGCGTAATGATTCATGCCTTTTTATGATGACATTAAGCGAATTTTCCAATTTTTCAACATCCAAATCCCCTTCTATTTTGACAACACTCGCAATATTGTAATTTAAACTATTCTCATCCACTTTATGTAGTGTATACATTCTTTTCTGTTCAGAAGAGATTGGATAAATTTTATTTGCATCATCTTTTCCCTCTCCTCGAACTAGAATTTCTCCTTCTTCTGTCAATTCACCAAGAATACTAGTGTTGTAAATTTCAATCTTATTTGGGCCAATAAAGATATTTCCAATAGTACCTTTTGGTAACAACTGCATTGTATCATCCAAAATGAATACTCTAATGTCATGACAATTTACGATACCAAACTGTTCTAAATTCACTTTTAGCTTTTTTTCTATATAGTCATAAGGAAACGTAGAGTAATAACGCATAATTTCCTTTGATTCAAGTACTGAAGCAGTTCTGTTTAACTCTTCTTCTAATTCTTCGTTGCTAGCATTTTCTTCAGTTGTTACCGTTGCTTGTAAATAGGATGTCTCTACTTCGTTTACTATATTAGATTTTTCATTTATATAAGCAGCAATTTTATTTAAATCAGATAAGTCATTAAAAATTCTAGAAAATGGGATTTCTATACCAAATTGTTGTTTAATATGGCTATTTACCCTAGTAAAAATAATGGAATCGAATCCCATTTCAATAATATTCTCATCCGGTTGTAGTTCTTGATTATCAACCTTGGTTACTTCCGATACTATTTCTAATAATCTATTCAGGATTTTATTCATAGAACTACCCACTCTTATACCCCCTTTAGAAACTTGGCCAACATTTCAATTTTTGAAATACATAAGTTGGCAGACTAACCTTCTTCGTCTGTTGCGAACTATATAACTGCTCCCAATGAAGTTCCGCTGCTCCCCTAATATATAGTTGGGCAATTCTAGATAAGTTACCTGTTCGATTATCTATAGTTGTGTTAGCCACAATATTATTTCCACTATCACGTAAAGCAATTATATTCTCTTTAGTTAATTCATCAATTTTTGTCGTTTTAGTAGCTTCTTTCACCCGTTTATGAACTCCAAAATAAATATGATTAGCTAAATCTGTTTTACATTCAAAATGGTTCAATTTTTTTATTAAATCGTCCAATGAATCAGCGACAATAGCTATTCTATATTCAAAATGTTCTCTACCTATATTAGATGTATAGCATACATTTGAAAGTTTTAAGTGCTTATTATTTTCCATAAATTTAATATATTTTTCGACTAACTGATTTAGTGTTGTATTATTCTTGGCTGATAGCGTGAAAATATGGCTTTCATTTGATTCTAGGCTTTGTTCTTCGTGACCTCGGTATTCTTCTAAAATTACATGTGAATTGGTTCCAGACAATCCAAAATTATGGATTCCACATCTTCTCACTCCATTGCGAGGTAACCAGTCAGTTTCAGTAATCGTAATATAAAACGGTGAATCGTTTAAATTTATGTTTGTATTTGGTTTTTTAAAGTTAGCAAGTGGAGGTAATTTTTTATTTTTCAACATAAGACAACATTTTACTAAGCTTGAAAGTCCTGAGGCTTCATATAAATGCCCAATATTTCCTCTAACAGAACCTAATGAACAAAACCGGCTTTCACCATGCCCGCTACTATAAGCACTAGATAAGGCTTCAAACTCGATTGAATCACCAATATCCGTTCCTGTTCCTTGTGCTTCGACATAAGTTATCGAGCTTGGTTCAACCTTTGCATTTCGTAATGCTTTCATAATTACTTCTTTTTGAGCAGCAGGATTTGGAGCTGCTAAACCTAGAGTAGTACCATCGCTATTTACTGCCATCCCCTTTAAAACAGCATAAATATGATCTTGATCATGAATTGCTCTTTGTAGTGGCTTTACCATAATGGAAATAACTCCTTCGCCTTCCCCAGTTCCATTACCCTCTGAGTCAAATGGTTTGGTTCGATAATCTTCTGACTCAAATCCAGCTCGCAGGCCGTCCTTAAGGGGAATGGTCTTAATCCTAATTCCACCAACTATTGCCTGCTCACAATTCCCACTTTTTATGTCATTACATGCAATATTTAATGCGACTAAAGAAGAAGAGCAAGCAGTATCAACAATCAAACTAGGTCCTTTTAGATTCATCATATATGACACTCTTCCCGCTATATTAGAAGAAAGATAGCCTGTAGGTGTTTGAATGTCTTTCGATGCTTGTAATATTTGTTGATACTTAAATCCTTCCATATCTCCCATATATCCTACATACACTCCAGTATTAGACCCCTTCAATGTTCCGGCATGATATCCAGCATCCTCAACTACTTTAACTGTAGATTCTAGAAACATTCTTTGCACCGGAGACATTGCAACACCTTCAACCGGCAGAATATTAAAATATTTATAATCGAACGTATCAATATTATTTAAGTAAGCCCCACGATGATATTCCATCTTATTTTCTGAATACCCAACTGATAATAAGTAATCGGTAAGATCTTCTTTTCTATTTTCAGGAAAATCCCGTACTCCTTCCCCCCCATTCCGAATGTATTCCCAATATTCATCTTGCTCTTCTGCTCCAGATGCTTTTAAAGAAATACCTATAATAGCAATATCATCACCAGCCTGATTCATATTTTTCCTAGAGCTGTTTTTCTCATTCACTTGTTTCTTTCCATTTTTAATAAAATCAGCTAGTTCTTTAATGGTTTGATTTGCATAGAAATCTGCAACTTTAATATGGTCTCCATATTTTTGCTGTAGCTCTGAAGCTACTTGAGTTAACTGCAGTGAACTGATACCCATTTCAAAAAAGTTATCTTCAAGTCCAATTTCAACTTCGCTTATGTACATCTTACATATAGAGACGATGCCATTTTCTATTTGATCAATATCCTCGCTATTACGCTCACCTTTCTTTTTATGTTCATCGATTTGCTTTATTATAGATTGGAACTTCCCTTCTTCAAACCGCCTTACCAGATTAAATCTTTGGACTTTACCGCTGGTTGTCTTCGGAATTTGTTTTAATGGAATAACATGGGAAATTTGGACACCTAATCGATAATTTAATTCTCTTTTTATATTTTTCTCTATTTCTATAAATTCCTCGTCTGACTTTTTAAATTTAATAAATGCTACAATATGCTCTGTTTGCTCTTTAAAATTTCTTGCACCACCAACAGCTACTTCAGCTTCACTAAGTGGGATTCCTGCGACTTCACGAATAACTCTTTCTAAGTCATTAGCAAAGTAATTCTGACCATTAACAAACAACACATCTTTGTAGCGACCCACTATTACTAATCGTCCATTTTTTATAAATCCTATATCACCTGTATTCAACCAGCCATCTGCAGATAATGCTTCGTTTGTTTTTGCTTCCATGTTGTAATAGCCGCTGGTTACATTTTTTCCCTTTATCTCGACAGCTCCTAGCATATCCTCGTCTAATACAGTTTGACGATTATCAGTTATTCGGATACTTGTATTTGTCAGAGGGTAACCTACATCAACAAACGTTGCAGCAAAGTTACTAGTATCGTTTTGCAGGTAAACTACTTCTTCCCCAATCTTAATTGCTCTTCTATCGATACACCACGTTATCACGTTGCCATCCTCTGGATAAGCTGCTGAAACCCCAAGACATGCCTCTGCAAGCCCATATGCAGGACACATTACAGTATCTTTCATACCATATTTACGCATCTTAGAGAAGAATTCCTGGATTAGATCTGCTGAGATTGGCTCGGCTCCATTAATGATAATTCTAACATTGGATAAATCGACATCTTCTGAGACTCTTTTTGCGTATTTTAATGTGTACCTATAACCAAAGTTGGGAGAGAATAGCAGTGTTGATTTATGCTGACTTGCTTTTTCTAACCACATTCTAGGTCTTCTAATAAAATCATTTGTATTAATATTGACTTGATTAATGTTTAATAATGTAGGTATTAAATGACATCCAATTAACCCCATATCATGGGACATAGGTAACCACGTAATTAAGCTATCCTCGCTTGTCATGCGTGTACCATTAATAATCCCTTCCATATTAGCGAGTAAATTATAATGTTTTAACATAACTCCTTTTGGTTCACCAGTCGATCCTGAGGAAAACTGTAAAAAAGCTATATCATCTTGATTACTTTCATAAATTTGTCCATCTTCCTCATAATGATAAACATCTCGAATATCTATCACTCTATTTTTAAGTGCTGATAGATCAATATCATTATTCTTTGCATATTTTTCTAGTACTTCATAGTGCTCAAGGTCACAAATTAGATATGGGTTATTTAATTGATTCCATACTTTAAAAAATTTTAATTTATGTTCATCATTCTTGCCTGTACTAAGTGGCACAGGAATTATTCCTCCCAATAATCCTGCCCAAAAAGAATGAACAAAATCTTCATTATCATTTAACTGGAATACAAGTTCATCTTTGTAGCTAATCCCTTTACTCTGTATATAGCCTAAAATTTTAATGCTTTTATCCAATAAATCATGATATGACACGAACTTTTCAATTCCGTTTTTTTTAACGAAACTGATACCCTTTTCTGTTTCTGATTCCTTATTTCTAATAACATTAATTAAAGTCGACAAATTACTCCCCCTCCGTTTTACCTTTGAACCCCGAATAATTTATATCACTAGAATTCATGTAATTTTTCTAACAAGGTAATTATATCTATTTTTAAATAGATATAAATTAATTGAGTAAATTTTTAATAGTGTCTAAAGTCTTATAAAAAAATATTCCCTTATACAATCCACTAAAATTGTGTCACCATACTTATCAGAAATCGTATCATTTAATTTATTTTTTCAGTTACTTTAACTAGCAATTTCTAGTCTTTTTTACTTCTTTCGACTAAAAACAAGATACTTTAGTCATATTTTACATATATTTCAATTATACAAATTATCGATTATTATTAACTGAGCAAAAAGAATTATTTTTTTGTAAATTTAAAATATTGGATAGAGATTTATTACCATTAATTGTTATTGTTACCATTTAAACTCATAAATTGTAATTAGTTTAGTAAAATATACTATTTCAATCATAATTCGTTTAATAAATTGATAAGTATTTACAGTTTACCAGTTCGATTTATAGAATAATTTTTTATGAAAATATAAGGTATACTGGATGGAATAAACTGAATATACTCTAAATATTTTTCCTTCTGTTCGTACTGTAAATTTATCTACTTAAAGAATTTTTCCTCATCGTCTCCTCAAACATAATTAGTTCCTCCATATCTCAATCGTAAGCAACCTTGTATGCTAATTTATTCGAAAGAAAGGCCATATGTACTAGCCATCCTTGACATTTTATGGGCTATTATCACATAAATAATACATCCTTTAGTACAAATGAACTCTTATTTCAAATTTATATACACTCTAAAACTTTTGCTCTAATTATACATATCTTTCTAATTATATTTTTTTGGGGAAATTACTATATAGTGATTAAAATTTTTTTACCATTTATAAGCATTATTTAAGAAAAAATCTATAAAATTATAAAGTAGTCAGACGAGAAAGCTAATGATGTAAAAGGAAGGATAAGTAATGACAATTAAAAAGATTAGCTTTTGGATGTTCATTAGAAATAGTTTTCTTATTATTGCTGTGATCTTATTATTTTGGATAATATTAAACCAGATTGTGATGGAGCTTGAGCAACACCGATATCCGCCATTAGGTCAATTAGTTGAAGTGAACGGTGATAAAATGCATGTGTATGTTAAGGGAGAGGGTGAAAAAACGATTGTTTTATTAAGTGGTGCTGGTACAGCTGCACCAGCATTGGATTATGAACCTTTAATAAAAGAAATGGCAAAGAATAATAGAATAGTAGTTGTAGAGACATTTGGGTACGGTTGGAGTGAAACTACTAATAAGAAGCGAACTGTTGAGAACATTGTAGAGGAAATAAGGACCGCACTGTATAAAGCTAATATTAAAGGTCCATATATTTTGATGCCTCATTCAATATCTGGTATTTATAGCTTGTACTATGCCAATAAATACCCCGACGAAATTAAGGCAATAATATGTAATGATTGCACTTTGCCTCAAGTAGTAGATTACTTTAATGAATCTATTCCTACTATACCTCGATATATAAGTGTTTTAGCATCGACTGGAGCCACTAGGTTAGCAGTATATTTGAATTCAGCGAAGTACCTTCCTGAAGCAGAAAATGGAACTTATTCTCTTGAAAACTTAGAAAAGACTAAAATCTTATCGGCATGGAATTTAGGCAACAAAAATATAATTGCTGAAGTTAATGAAATAAATCATAATATTGATAAAACAGTTAATATGTCTTTTCCTACAGATACACCCGTTCTAATATTTACTAAATACAGTGATAGGATAACGACAAATGGTAAAACAATGGAAGCTTTTTATCAAAAGCAGATAAACCATTTATCAACTAAAAAGCTCGTTGTATTAAGAGGACATCATTATTTACACTGGTCTAATTTTAAGGAGATAAGCAAAACCGTTTATGATTTTATAAATACATTTTAACTTTTAAAGTTAGATGTAATAACTTTAAAAAAATTATATAGTCTTCATTCCACGCCATACAAACATTCTTATTCATTTGTTGACCAAAGTAAACCACATTTATGGGATAGATGGCAAAACGAACTAAAATTACTTACTATGACTATCGCTTTTGTATCCTTTTTCGGTCAATCGGTAATCCTTGCATCAAAATTATTTTTGATACAACTTTCCTTAATACGATGCCCTGTTTTTATAGTTCACCATCTCCCTAGACCCTATGCAGGATTACCTTGTAAAAAGGAGGTTATGCTCCTAGTCTATGGATCTCTTTTTAACTGGCTCTATTAACATATATTAAAGATTTCATTTATAGCTTATTGACTCCTATAAAAGCTTTTAGTAAGCATATATAGACAATAAGCTATCGATACAAATAAAGGTACCAACAGATATACTTCAAAAAAAGGAATGACACATAAAATAAATACAAATGAAACAAGTGAGCAAATCCAAGGCTTGCTCCACTTCTTAAAAAGTTTAACACCTGAAATCATTGTTAAAGCATATACGATTAAACCAAGTGACGTCGGTATAAAAAGCAGATCATCAAATGTTGCTGAAAATATAACTGTGATTATTACGCCTATAACTGCAAACCCAACTGCAAATATAACCATGCGTCGTGGAACACCAGAACGATGTATCTTTGATAATACGGTTGGGAATGCTTTATCTCTGCTCAAGGAATACCCTAGCTGCGCCAAACTAGCGATAAATGCGTTTGATGTACCAATACATATTAAATAGGCAAGTACTGCAGTTAATACTTGTGCCCCTATCCCTAGATTATCTTGTATAATAACAGCAATTGGCGAAAAATCGCTTTCAACACTACCATATGTATTTGTGCCAATAGTAACAAAACTAAGTAGTAAAAATAAACAACCTATAATCAATGCGCTAATTACAGAGCTTTTTACAATATTTTTATCAGGTTGTTTGAAATGAGAGGATAAGTTGCAGATTGCCTCCCAGCCAAAGAAGGCCCAGAAAATAACAGTAATAGCAGTGCCAATGGCATACCATCCATCCGTAAAGAAAGGTTGGAAATTATTAAGAGTTACACTTGGTAAAGCTACAATGATTGTAGTCAGTAGTAATAACAATAGACATGAGCTAATGATTAATGCAGCCTTTCCGCTTACTTCCAGACCAAAATAATTAAAGCAGCCTGCAATTAATAAAATTAGTATCGCTGCATATACCTCACCTAAAGGGGTGAAGTTGAATGCCTTACTTAAGTAAAAAGCCCCAGTTAATGCAACGATAGACTGACCAATTGCGGCAGTTACAAAATAGAACCAACCGACGATGTTCCCTAAATGATAACCAAATGACTTTCGAACAAACGTTGCTGTCCCCCCAGCATCAGGGAAATCTCTAGCTAAACTTGCAAAACTATATGCTAATGGAAAACTAAATATAATAACAATAATCCAAGATAGTAAAGAAGCAGGCCCTGCTATAGAAGCGGTTATTCCTGAGACAAATAATACACCAGATCCCAATATTGCAGCTATATATAAACTTATTCCTTGATAAAGATTAATTGTTTTTTTAGTAGTCATGTTCCACACTCCAAATTAAATAATAGTTACATAGAAAAATTCGGAAGTACGTTAAAAAATGATTTAAGATGGATTATTATTTAGTATGTCTTTTTCTAATTGTAGCAACTCATACTTAAACGTTAACCCTCCTCTATAACCAGTGCTTTTACCATTTTTTCTTACAACACGATGACAAGGTATCATAATTAATATTGGATTTGTAGCAATCGCGGAAGCTACAGCTCTGTATGAGTTGGGTTTGCCTAATCTTCTGGCAACATCTGAATAACTCACTGTTTCACCAAATGGTATACATTTTAAAATTTCCCAAACCTGCTGTTGAAATAGGCTACCGCGTAGATCAAAATTTACAGTAAATTCTTTTCTTCGACCAGTAAAAAAATCCTTTAATTGTAATTTGTAATTCCTCAATTTATCCTCATCATTTATCAATGTAGAATGATTGAAAACTTTGGTAGCCCAATCTTGGAAATCTGTACCTGTTTCATACGGGGATCCAACATAAGCTATTCCATGATCTGTACTAGCGATGATTCCTTTTGCATTTTTTAAATACCAATAACTCCAATAGACTCGACACATTACAGTTTTTTCCTTTCATTATTAATGTAAAACAAAGTGTATGCTATTCATTATTTTTATACAAGTAATTTTGAATGTAAAAGCAAGAAATCAAAAGTACAGTTACAGACAATTATGCTATCGTTATAAGAAAATATAGATAAAGGAGTTTTAGCGTGACAGTTTATAAACAACTTCTATCTCTTCCTGAAGACTTCTCTTTTAGGATTAACTTGGATTATTTAAAAAGTACAGAGGATGGTTTATTCCGTACCGATCAAGAAAGCATAACACGCTTTATCGTTTTAGATGGCAATCTTTTTTTTATAAAGATATATGTCAGTAATAACAATAGACTGGTTATAGAAACTGAAGATGTCAGTCAATCTTACACGAAACAGTTTGAGCGACAAATAATGCTTTACATCCGAGATTGGTTCGATTTAGATATTCATTTAGAACCATTTTATACCATTGCAAAACAGGATGAATATCTTAAAATGCCTATATCAAAATTTTATGGATTAAGAAATATAGGAATACCGGACATTTTTGAAGCCTTTGTCTGGGCCATTTTAGGGCAGCAAATAAATTTGAGCTTCGCTTCTACACTAAAAGATAGATTTATTAAAAATTATGGAAAAAGACTAATTCATAATGGAGAGGACTATTGGCTATTTCCTTCCCCTCGTCTAATAGCTTCATTAAGTATGGATGAATTGTTTAAGATTGGTATGTCTCGAAGAAAATGTGAATATATCCGTGGTATAGCACGGCTGATTGCCAATAACCAGATATCAAGAGAAAAATTAGTTCAACTATCTGACATAAATTTAGCAGTAAAGCAACTAACTGCAATAAAAGGAATTGGTCCATGGACTGCAAACTATGTATTACTAAGGTGTGTGCGATATCCCAATGCATTTCCTATAAATGATGTTGGACTTCATAATGCATTAAAGTTAGCTGGGTCATTAGATAGGAAACCTTCGATAGATGAGATTAAACAAATAGCTTCTGCTTGGGAAGGATATGAATCTTACGCAACGTTTTTTCTATGGAGATTAGTATATTAAAGTGTTTCTACTGTACAATAGAATTAACAAAAAATACTGCCCCAAAAGGTTCATTCAGATACAAGAAACCGGAATAACCAAGACCCCAAATGGAAGAACCATCGTAAATTCGTGCAACAGTGATTTATTTGCTCAGAGGCTAAACTGTTGTCGTTGAAAGATAGGATATTCCAGTTCCTTTAAATAGAAATTTATCTTTTGGGACAGTTCCTCATCATTTAATACTTTCTATGAAATTTTTATGAAATACTTCGACATATTTGTTGACGATCTGAATGGGTATGATTAGCTCGATCTTATCAGAAAAGAAAGAGAATGAATGAATATTCATATTATAATATAGGATATATCTATGAAGATCTTTATTTTTGTTTAAGCTGTGACCAATGATGGTTACTTTTCCTCTTTTATCATCCATGACATTTGTTGTTAAGCAAATTATACTACCTGGTGGTAAGCTTCTATTCGTTATTGTTCCAGCAATTACAGTTCCTTGAGAACTCGATAATTTTTTGATTTTAATTGGTATGTTGCTTTTTTTAGCCCATTTAATTGCTTCCGGATGGATAACCTTTCCACCACTTGCAGCTATTTTCAAGGCCTGGTCATAGTTAAGTGTTTTTAGGGTTTGAGCAGAATTTATTATTTTGGGATCTGTAGTCATTATCCCAGGCACATCTGTATAAATATCTAATTGGCAAGCTTGGAAGGTTTGAGCTATCGCCGCAGCCGTGACATCGCTCCCTCCCCTGCTTAGTAATGTTGTGTCACCAGTATAAGTGTACCCCTGGAAGCCAGCTATTATAGGAATAATTCCCTGATTAATTAGTTCTTCCATGTTTCTTTTGTCTATAGATATGATTTCCGCATCTAAATAGTCGTTAGATGTCACTATTCCAGCATTCGCACCTGTCAATGCGGATGATTTTAAACCCCGATAATTTAAATACGAGCTCAGTACGATGCTTGATATGATTTCCCCACAAGAAGAAATTAATGCTGTTTCTCTTGGTGATAACTCATTCTGTTTAATATATCTTAGTAAAGTATCCGTTGCATATGGATCACCTAATCGCCCAATTGCAGATACAACTAGAATTAATTTATATCCTTTCTCTTGTTCTTTCGTAATAACTTCAGCAATATTTCTTCGGTCTTCCATGGTTTTCAAAGAATTACCACCAAATTTAAGAACTTTTATCTTTTTCATGATCCTCTCCTGGTTTTAATATTCAATGCGTAAAAAAATTCTTTTTCATTTCCAACTTCGTCACAAGTACTGATGTCATAAATTGTATCCCATAACAAATTCGAACTACTTGCGCCTAAATTTCTCATTAATTTTTTGGAGAAGGTCGGCATAATTGGATAAGAAAAAACAGATAAAGCCTTTAATAGATAAGTGACATTAGCTACCTGTTGCGTGTATAAAAAATCGTCTTTTGCTTTCATTGGTAAAACCTTTTCCTCTAAATAATCAATAATTGAACTCATATAGTCCTCTAATTCAAAGGAAGCTTTTCGTAGACTAAATTGTTCCAAATCATAGAATTTTTCTAGATTCTTTTTTGTTCTTTGTATTAAGCTAGAGCTTTGATAATGTATTGCAGCGTTTTTGGGTATGATTCCCTTAAAATCATGATTAATCATTTCTATATATCTATTTATTGTGTCTTCCCATTTTTTAGTGAATTTATCATTAGTCTGTAAAAAATCATCGAAAGAAAAGTTAGTTTGCATATGCTCCGGATTAGTTAAGGATAAATAAAACCTAAGATTATCTGATGGAACATCCTTTAAGAGTTCTCCTCCCCATATTGCATGTCCTTTACTTGTAGAGAACTTCTCTTTATCTAGTAAATAAAAGTAATTCGTAATGATGTGCTCAGGTAATAACTCATCCTTTTCGATAGCAAATGCGCTTGCAACATGTAGTACGGAATTAAAAAAACTGTTATCAAATCCGAGGAATTGTACAAGCGTCTGTTTATGTTTGTTCTCTCTGCGAATACCATATTGATGTAGATAATGTGAATCAATACTTTCTAATATCCCAGGGTACATTTCAAACCATACATTTATTACTTGGTCTTTAAATCCCTCGATTGGAACGGGTATTCCCCAATTCGAAGGATAGGTTACTGGATAGTCCGGAATATCTTTTGCTATTATCTGTTTACAAAATTCTATTAGCTGAGGTCTCCAAGTTGTTCTTGATGAATAAAAATGATTCAACTTATCTTTATAATCGTTAATAGGGAAAAATAGACCCGTATATTGTTTAATTGTTGGAATAGATTTACAAATTGTGCAGAAGGGCTGCTCCAAATTAATAGGGTCGTTAATTTGACCACAAGCTTCGCATAAATTACCAGATGAATCACTTTTACAATAGGGACACTTTCCTTTTACAAATGACTCATATAAATTCAACTTACATTTGTCGCAGTATAATATATCTTTCGTTTTCTTTTTTAATTTCCCTTTATTATATAATTCTAGGAAAAATGTTAATACATAATTAATATGTTTGTTATTACCCAATGGATTCTTGTATAAATCCACATCGATGTTTGCCGATTTTAATGTAGATCTAACAATATTATTATTCTTCTCTACCATTTCTTCTGGATCGATTTTCTTATTATTAGCTGTTGTCGCTACATAGCTCTGGTGATCATCACCATAAGTAATATACGCAACGTTATTACCTGTTATTTTTTTGAAGCGGGTGTAAACATCCGCCGCAAGATAGGGGCCAGCTAAATGCCCGATATGAAGGTCGCCATTAGGTGTCGGTGGTGTTGCCGTAACATATATTTCACTCATCATAAAACCTCCTCATTTTAATGTTTCCAATGATTATTTTCTAACTGATATTGTTCAATTCCAACAGCTCCCCACCAAACAGCTAAGAATTTTAGAGGTTTACCTCCAGTATTATGAAGCGAATGGACAGAAAAAGGCTCGAAATAAATAACATCTTCTTGATATACCTTTTCCGTTTCCCCATCTACATTAATAACCCCTTCACCTTCTAAAATAATAAAAGATTCTTCTTCATCATGATTGTGAGGCTCTGTTGTCTCACCAGGTTGTACAATTATAATTCCTGAACCAAATGGTGATTTTCGGGTTTTGTCCCACGGATATATTCTTCTTAATAAAGAGCCGTACTCATATTTATAGTCATCACGATGGTGCCTTTGGATATTTACTCCTTTTTTCTTTGTTCTTTTTAACGCTCTTTCTAGATAACGATCAACAATTTCCTTTGGATAATGTTGATTTAAAGAAGCCTTTACACCTTCATAGTAGCTTAGCGATGGCTCTCTTCGTTCTTCGATAATTTTTGGCACCATTATATAGGCTTTTACTTTTTTATCAGCAAGATAAATTTCTACTTCTTTCAACATATAACCATAATCATTTTTTCTAAGAAGACTAATTTGATTTTCATTGATTTCGAAAGCTATTCCTAATACTTCCCCTCCATCTTTTTGTATTACCGTTGAGGTCCCCCCATTAAAATCTGGATGGAATCCTGTAAATGTGTATATATGCTCCTTTAATATTGCTTTAGAATAGCTATTCCATTTGCCTAAGTCCTTCTTTGCTGTCTCCAGGTTACAAGTTAATCCAAAAGAAAATAAATATGGCATTATCGATCACTCCCGTTTAATTTTATAAAATCTCCAGCTTTCATTTCATAAACATCCCACTCAAATTCTAGCAAGTCTCCTTTTGGCGAAAATGAAACTTCTTCTAATCCTTCAACTACAACTCCATCTTTAAGGCTATTTATGAAGCGTTTACAACCGTGTTTCTTTAATAGTGATATGTTATTTAATAGAATCTTAGTTGCAATATAGCTTGTGACGGAGTAAGCAGCTGGCTTTAAAGATGCGATTTCTTTATATTTATTTTCAAAATTCTTATAATTAATTCCGTAAAGGTCCTTCTTAGTAGAAATAGTAAAGAGTTTTAATCCATCATGTTTACTAGTCAGATATGGAAAATCAGCTACAAATATATCATCACCAAATATAACCGTACCTGTAAAATTTGCTTTCGCTAATTTCTCAGTTAATAACAATGCACCTTCGTACGTACCTGCAAACAATAAAGTATCTCTATCATCTATTTCTGATACAATATTGTCATTAATTAATATCGACGTTTTCAAGCTTAGTCCTTTCTCTAAAATTGATTTTCTTAGTAATTTTGATAGTTGATTTCCGTAACTATTTTCTTGGTATACTATTTTTAAACTAGTATTAGCTGTTAATTTATCTGCTAGATGAACCATTTCATAAGCCATCTCTTCATCTCTTCCACAAACTCTAAGAATATTATCAAAGCCTTGTTCCGTAAGCAATGGATGTGAAGTACCTGGGGCTAAGAAAGGAATGTCTATATCAGAGTAAATAGTCGCAGCTACAAGCGATTGGTTTGCGCTTAAGTGACCAATTACTGCTTCAGCCCCTCTATTTACGAGTTGATTTGCAGCCTTAAGTGTAGAATCTTTATCAAAAGAACTTTTCTCCCAAAGTACCTCAATATCATAAAGCCTATCTTTCTTCTTGAGATATTCATTAACAGCAATTGCTACACCTGTATACAATTCTCTGGTATGACCGCTTAAATTCGCACTTATGCCTATTCTAAAAAGCTTATTTTTGTTATTGGAAGTTTTGGGTAACATGTCATCTAATGTTTTTATTGGATCAACAGATTTAACTACTGCTTTTTCACTCATAAGCTTCACGCGCCTTTTTGTATGCTAGTTGATCTCTACGAATATGATCAGGGTTTAGCTTTTTCCCAACTGCAAGATAATAACTAAGTAACTGCATTGGTAAAACATATAGTAATGGCACTAATAATTCATGACAGCTCGGTAAATTAAATACATAATCCGCATTAGTTATATCATTTTTTTCAGAAGTAAATAGTAGCGATGTACTGCCAATTAATTTACTAGCTTTAAACAGATCAGACACCCTTTCTTTCATATTCGGGTTACTAGCGATTACAATAATTGCTGTATCTTTATTACACATAACTAACGGTCCATGGAATAGCTGTTCCACATCCATACTAGTTGTTGGAGTATAGTGAACCTCACCGAACTTTAATGTAGTTTCATGAGCAACTCCGATTGTATTTTCATTCCCACATACCACAAAGAAATCACTTTTTAAGTCATCTGCTAATTCCTTCATTTCATTTTTGCGATTCAATACATTAGTAAATAGAGAAGGTAATTGAATAGCTACTGAATTAACTATGTCATTAATTGCAAGATCTCCCATTTCTCTTGCTAGCTTCCCCATCAGTATGAGCATTAAAAAAGTACTTAAGGTATAGGTGATTGTATGTGCAAGAGATTTATCGTCTTTATAGCCATAAGTCAGTACAAAATCTGATATATCTGCACATCTACTTGCTGTATCACCTGTAACTACTACCGTCTTGCAGTTATTTTTATTAGCTAAAAAAATACAATCGAATGTAGCTTTTGTATCTCCCGAATGAGAAAAGGCGATTACTACATCCTCTTCATTAAGGGAGTAATTAGGAGACATTAATTCAAACGCAGGTACAGATCTAAATTTATTTTTCTCTTTAAACATTATTTGACTTATGCTAAAACTAGACAAGGCTACATGATAGGATGTTCCGCATCCTATCAGAAAAATTCTCTTACTCTTTTTTAAAGTATCTAATAAACTTCCGTGATTTTGAAATTTTAATGATAAAAACAGTTTCTTTAAATATTCAGGCTGTAACATAATTTCTTCATACATATAATAAGGATGACTATTCCTCGATTCCATATAAAACTTCCCCCTTCTTTATAAATTACATATATTTATACATGCTTTCTGTTTGGAAATAGGTGTACTTTTTTTCATTCTCAAATCGATTTATCCTGTAATACTTTAGCTCATTTGTTTTTGTGTTATATAAAATTTCTTTAGCTATAGCTTCACCTACTGCAGGAGCTATTTTATATCCCCCTCCACCAAAACCAACGGATAAATACAGCCCTTCATATTCAGTAGGACCAATAAGAGGATATTGATCGGGAGTATAGCTATCAAAACCAATACGTCCACCCAAAACTTTGGCCTTCTGCAGAATAGGGAACCTTTTAGAAGCTCTATCAATTGCTTCGAGTGCTTCTTCATTTTGAATTTTCCTCTTAAAATGAATATCGCTAATATCACACTCAGAGGATTTTATTCCTATTAGAATTCGGCCGTCAGGGAATGGGCGCATATACGTGTCTGAAGTATCATCTATATAGGAATGTGATAAGACTTTATCTGTATCAGTATGTGCAAAAACAACTCCTAAGCGCTTGGTATAGATAGGTAAGTCAATACCAAGATTTTTGGTTAGCTTTCCCCCCCAGTAATTGGATGCGATTATCACACGTTTAGCGAATATCTGAGATAAATTTGTTTGAACACCAACAACTTTATTTTTATTTACTACGATATCTTGAACCTCTGTACCTTCCATTAAATGAAGCCCTTGCTTTAGACCTTCATTAATAAATGCTAAGCTAGTTTTTGCTGGATTACCATATCCACCAAGAGGTTCATAGGAGACAGCACCTATATTCTCGACATTTATAAACCGTTCTTCTAAATTGTATTCATTTGGTGAATAAACTTTAATCGGTAATCCTAAATTGACCATATTTTGAACATTGATCTTTAAATTTTCAACATATTGAGGACCTACCATTAATGAGAAACCTATTGGATGATAACCAAAATCCATTTGTTTGGCTGCTGTAAGCTCCTTATACAATTGTAAGCTTCTAAAAGAAAGATATTGATTAGCATTGTTCGTATGGTGTACTCTTAGTAATCCACCAGATATACTTGTTGCCCCATCCCCTGGCGGTTTTCCTTTTTCACATAGCAAGACATTAAATTTTTTTGATTTAGTAAGAAAGTAAGCAATACTGGCCCCGATTACTCCGCCTCCAACAATAATCACATCGTAGTTCATTTTCATCTATTTCCCTAAACTATCTTTTATTGCTAAAGTAAAAATAGTTAACGCTTTTTCGAGTTCAGTCTTTTTTATTGTAAGTGGAGGTATCCATCTGATTACTTGATTATAAGGACCACAGGTTAGTAATATTAATCCTCGTGAAAGACAATTTTGCCTTACCTTTTCGGCTATTACCGTACCAGGATTTCCATTGTCATCAACGAATTCACATCCAATCATCAATCCTTTACCACGGACATCAACGATGATAGGATATTCCTTTTTTAATGCTTGTAATTCTGCTAACAAGAAGTCTCCCATTTCCTTAGCATTACTTACTAACTCTTCGTCTTCTAACACGTTGATCGTCTCAATAGCTGCTGCCATAGAGATAGGATTAGGTCCATAAGTGCCACCATGTGAACCTGGAATCCATTTATCCATTATTTCCTTATTGGCTGCTATCCCACTTAGCGGAAGACCTGATGCAATACCTTTAGCAATCACAAGAATATCTGGTACTATATTGAAATGTTTAAACGCAAAGTATTCGCCTGTTCTTCCAAAGCCCGTTTGAATTTCATCAAAAATTAATACTATATTGTTCTTATTACAAATATCCCTAATACCGTTAATAAAGCTCTCTGGTGGCATTACATACCCACCTTCTCCTAATATCGGCTCAATAATCATAGCCGCTGTTTCATCTGGCGAAGTTTGAGTGTTTAATAAATGCTCAAGTTCGGCTAAACAATATCTTGTTCTTTCTTCATTGTCTTCCTCTCTGTATTGTCTAGAGTATGGATGCGGACTAACAAATACACCAGACATAAGAGGCTGATATCCCGATCGATATACAGATTTAGCTGTTGTTAAAGATAATGCTCCTATTGAACGCCCATGATATCCCCCCTGAAAGCAGATAATATTTGGTTTTTTAGTAGCGTGACGTGCTAATTTAATGGCACCTTCTACTGCTTCACTTCCACTATTTGAAAAGAAGAAACAGTTTAGTTTTTCCGGTATAATTTTCTGTAGATCATTTGTTAAACGATCCAACATAGAGTTATACAAGATTGTTGTTTGACCATGTAGTAGTTTTTCAGTTTGTTCCTTTATAGCCTTTACTACTCTAGGATGGCAATGCCCTGTGTTTGTAACCCCAATACCTGATGTACAATCAATAAATTTTCTACCTGATTGATCATAGATATGCACACCTTCTCCATAATCCACATCAATATTCGTAAACAATGGCCAAACTCGAGAAACTTTATCCGAATGTTGTTTTACCTTCAAGACAGTACACCATCTTTCATAGAGGTAATATTGTTCATTGAATCAAGTATTCTTTGAGCCTTCGTCGCCATCATAGTGAATGATGCTGCATCCCCTATCCCGTGAGTTTTCTCTGTTAAACCATTCAAATAAATGTTAGCCTTTACATTTGATTTTGTGTCTACTTTATAGTTTTCAGATACTTTTAAACTATTATTCTTGTTATAATTAAAGTACTTTTTCATTGGTAGAAGTACTTCTGGAAATTCTTCCTCAAAAAATCCAGTACAAAGGATAATGTAATCCGTATTTATTGAATCTTCTTCTTTGTTATATATATCTTTAATATTTAGTAAATAATCTTTTTGAGTATTAGCCACATCTACTATCTCTTTACAGCGATGTAATTCTATTTGCTCCGTTCCTCTAATTTTATCTTCATACATCTTCCAATATAGTGCTTCACTAACATCATCATCTACAGCTGAATAATTTGTATGTTTGATCTGCTCGAATAGTTTATCTCGTTCGTTTTGGTTCAATGAGTAAAAGTAATTCGTAAACTCAGGAAAAAATACTTCATTTGTAAAATGACCTAACTCATATAGACGAAATCCGGTATGCCTAACAATAGAATTTATTTTTGAATTAGGAAATTTATTAGCTAGATACAGAATTATTTCAACAGAGTTTTGCCCCGAACCAATAACTGTAAAAGTAGGGTTGTCTTCTTTATTAATACGCTGTACGGAACTTCTGAATTTACTTGCGTGAAAAACTTTGTCACTTACTTTATCTTTAAATTGACTTGGAATATAAGGTTTTCTACCTGAATTTAAAATAAGATTCGTAGTGTGAAAAACATTGCGTTCTTTGCTTACATTATTAACTGTATGCACTTCAAGACCTTCAATATCATCATTTACTACTATCGGCTTTACAGACTTAACTTCTTCGTTATAATGTGCTTTGTCATCTATTTGTTTGGAAACCCATTGAACATAATCAGACCATTCCGTTCGACTTGGGCGACCTAATAACCCAAAAGAAAACAATCTTCCTTTCTCATATAAATAGTTTGAAAAGGTATATTGACTTCTTGGATTTCTAGGTGTAGCAAAATCACGTAAAAAATGGTGCTGAATATCTGTACCAGGTAGTAACATTTCCGGCATCCATGCCGAATCATTGTTTTTTTCAAGAAATACTCTTTTATATACACTCTTATTATTGATATCTTCCATATCTCTTATTGCAGTTTCTAAAGCAATTCCTGCAGGACCAAATCCTACACCAACGACATCATAAAATTTTCTGTACATTTTTTTCCTCCTTGGTCATTAATTGATAATACTTTCTATAAATGGATGGGCTAAATCCAACTTCCTTTTTAAAGATCTGAGAGAAATAAGATAAATTTGTGTAACCAACGGACATACAGACATCTGTAACTAATTGACCATTTTCTAGCATATCTTTTGCTTTTGCGATTCTTAACTTAATTAAATAGTCTTTAAAACCAATTCCCATAGACTCTCTAAAAAATCTAGAGAAATAGGCTGTATTTAAAAATAGATGATTAGCTACACTTTTTAAATTGAGGTTGCTATTCTGTAGGTTATTTTCAATATAAAGCAATGCTTCTATTAATTTTTCATTGTTAACGTGGGTAAGTTCATTGAAGTCTATTTGTACATTGATAATGTTAAAAATCAATTCGAATATATCTTCTTTTGGTACCGTATTTACTCTTATTAAAGGAATATGAAGTTTCTCAAATTCTTCTATTAACATTTGTCCATCATTAATTAAATTGTTTCCTTCGATAATTATTAGCATCTTATATCTCTCTAGATTTTTCTTTTCAAGGGTTTTCAAATCTCTGATTAATACAACTTTTAATTTTTTTAGTAGAAATACTTCTCTGTCATCAAGTATTTTTTTTGCATCGTATAATAAAATACATTTTACCCCCAAGTTGCCTCCTCCTTTATATCTAACACCTCCATAATATATTAGTATTACTTAAGATATGTTGGAGTAACCGCCCATGAGTTAATAGTATCGGAGTAAAAGTTACAATGCTTTGGTTTTTTTTACTAATATTTTAGTTTTTTCTACATATTTGAAATATTTGTAGAAAATAGTATTGATTCAATATACGATTAAAAAAATTGGAGGGATGCATGATGAATACAAAACACTATCGAATCAAGTTGAAAGGGGAATTTAATTTTTCGATGATAGACGAAGTATTTGAAGTAATAAAGCTACCATTTATACGTATTCATTCGGTGAATAAATATCAATTAGAAGGAGAAGAAAATTTATTTTTTCTAAGAATAGAACTTCAATGTAAAGCAGATATGCGTATTAAATATATAGAAGAGTCTTTATTACGAATCGGAAATAATTATGCTAGTGATATAAGTATGGAAGAAGTAACTAAAAAGAATATGGCTATATTTGTTTCAAAGGATAACCATTGCTTGAGAGAGATCTTGTGGAGGTGGTCTGATGGAGAGCTTTCATGTAACATACCACTTGTAATTAGTGATTACGATACCCATAAAGAACTAGTTGAATCTTATGGAATACCATTTTTAAAGTTAAGATTAACGAAGACCAATGAGAAGAATGATAGCATAGCATCGAGCATACTTATGGAAAATAATATTGATTTTATAGTACTTGCCAGGTACATGCAAGTACTATCTCCTCGTTTTGTTCGTAAATTCGATAAGAAAATTATTAATATACATCATTCTTTGCTACCTGCATTTATTGGCGCTAACACTTATAGAAGAGCATTTGAACGTGGAGTTAAGGTGATTGGGGCTACAGCTCATTATGTTACTGAAAAATTAGATGAAGGCCCAATACTAGCACAACAGGCCATCCATTTAACGGATGGGTTAACTTTAAGTGATTACAAACAGTACGGAAAAAGTATCGAATCGGATACTTTACTTCAAGCAATTAAATGGCATATTGAGGATAAAATTTTTATTTATCATAATAAAGCACTCGTACTAAAATAATTTGATACTTATATAGCAAAAATGGAGTGTGATCAAAACCGAGACATTAAGAAAAGCCGGGCAAAATTCGCTCAGTCCTTATCACTAAATGCTCAGATTTACGCTTCCTCTAGTAGCTATTATGGAATAATAGCTACTGCTTGACCACCACTCCGGCTGCCCACTTCCCTTTCCGTGGGGTTTGTCCTTCAGCTAACTTTTTTAGCAAAACCCGCTCAAAAAAGTGGATCTTCAGGTCAAACATTTCCCACAGGAGTTGAAGTGGCCGCCCTTCGCTATTATCAGGCTCTACAACGCTAGCATGAAGTAACACAGCTACTTTTATACTCACGGATAGCGATTTTCACTTTACCCATTGTAAAAAAAGTCAACTATTACTTATGACAAGAATTGTTGCACCTTCGCATAGCGGAGACTAATTACGTAGACTCCTGCGGGATTAGCGCGAGCCGAAAATCCACTTTGCAACGTGTTCTTCTTTGCAAAGTTAGTTGAGGCCGTGCCCGCGGAAAGCGAAGTAATTAGTCGGAGCACCAATATACATCAAACATTTCAAAATAACTACTTGGCTTAACGCAGTCATTGCACCGATTTTATACTTTCTTAACTTATAAAAAAACTGAGCAAAATTCGCTCAGTCCCTATCACTAAATGCTCAGATTTACGCTTTCTCTAGTAGCTATTATGGAATAATAGCTACTGCTTGCTTGACCACCACTCCGGCTGCCCACTTCCCTTTCCGTGGGGTTTGTCCTTCCGCTAACTTTTTTAGCAAAACCCGCTCAAAAAAGTGGATCTTCAGGTCAAACATTTCCCACAGGAGTTGAAGTAGCCGGCCTTCGCTATTATCAGGCTCTACAACGCTAGCATGAAGTAACACCGCTGCTTTTATACTCACGGATAACGATTTTCACTTTACCCATTGTAAAAAAAGTCAACCTATTACTTATGACAAGAATTGTTGCACCTTCTCATAGCGGAGACTAATTACGTAGACTCCTGCGGGATTAGCGCGAGCCGAAAATCACTTTGCAACGTGTTCTTCTTTGCAAAGTTAGTTGAGGCCGTGCCCGCGGAAAGCGAAGTAATTAGTCGGAGCACCAATATACATCAAACATTTCAAAATAACTACTTGGCTTAACGCAGTCATTGCACCGATTTTATACTTTCTTAACTTAGAACAAAAGCGCAAGCGCGCGAATAGAAACGTAGCGACTGAAGCAGTCAACAGATATAAAGGATTCACGGTGAGTTTGCGTGCCGATGATGACTTAGATTAGGACGATTCGTGAAGTCGCCTCGTTTCTGGGCGCTGGAGCTAGACGTGGCTCAACACGCCCATTTATCCACATGGGCAAATAATATATTTTCCTAGACCATTTTAAAAGTGGTACCGACGATCATGTTAGATGAAGGTACCACCTATATTTTCTAAGGGAAAAAGGATACTTCTCTTTTAAAGCTATCGTAGGTATTTTCATGATATCAAGTTATTTTCCTTAGATTTTTTGAAGGCATTTGCAAGGATGGTATTGCTTAACTCGTGAACGATATGGTGAAACAGATTACTGATGAGGTGTTCGTTGTTTTTTTCGTGAAAGCTTTCCCTACAAATGTTGTTTTTACAGGCAATCTATTATCCAGGAGACAGTCCAAAGCATTCATTCAAAGGCATTGTGCGTAAAACTTGTTTCGCAATATCTCGTTTCTATGCTTATTATTTCCAAGATTGGATCGGAGCAAAATCAGTGTATTACAAGGTTGGAAAAACCTTTCAATATCGCTTCTTTATTGGAGTTTACATTTTACAATTAAATTTCTTCCGATAATTATTCGGCGTGATGTTGTAATATTTCTTAAATACCGTGCTAAAGTAGGAACTATTTGAAAACCCAACAGATGAAGAGATAAACTGTATGGTATGATTTGTTTCTTTTAATTGATTTGCTGCTCTATTTAACCTTATTCGTTGCAAATAATTTAAGGGACTCTCCTTTTTGATTTTGTTAAACGTTCGTTGAAGGTGAAATGGACTGGAATGAAACACATCTGCTAACACATGAAGCGTGATATATTCATCATAGTTTTTGTCAATCCATGCACATATAAGCTCTATCCATTCCTCATTAGGTAATAACACATTGTCCGGCTTACATCTTTTACAAGGCCTAAACCCAAGCTGTAATGCTATTTGTGCCTTTTTAAAGATATAAACGTTGTCTTTATTCGGTAATCTGGATTTGCAAGATGGACGACAGAAAATTTTAGTTGTTTTAACACCATAGTAAAAATGATCATCAAAATTACTATCATTATTAGAAATTGCATGCCAATATTCTGAGGGGATGGTATGGGATGATGAGTATAGATCCATAGCTTTTCAACACCTCCTATATTATTAATCTTATTCTACCAAATTAAAACACACTGTGAATAAAATTGAAAACATTCTTTACGTACCAACAGTATTTATGCATGGAATTCTTTTTCTAACATACGAGAAGTTTTGCGTATATTTATTTACTCAAATAGCCGCTATCTCCTCCACCACAGTGGACTTTCACCACCTAGATAGTCGGCATGCCTGGCGCACCTACAAAAAACGTTTCCCACGATGTGAGAAACGTTGATCTGATATATTCACGTTAACTATAAATACTTCTCCTGTCGTCAACATTCTTTCACTCAAAATCTTCAAAGTCATCGAGCAATGCACGTACTTCATCTGTTGACTCTGTTTCCATCATTTGACTTCTTAATTCACTCGCCCCTCGAAAACCTCGAACATATATCTTAAAAAAGCGGCGAAGAGGCTTAAACGAACGTGCTTCTATTTTTGAATATTTATCGAAAAGATCCAAGTGCAATCTTAAGATATCAAGCAATTCCTTACTGCTGTGCTCCTTCGGCTGCTTTTCAAAAGCAAATGGATTTTTAAAAATTCCTCGTCCAATCATTACTCCATCTACACCATATTTTTCCACAAGCTCCAAGCCAGTTTGGCGGTCAGGAATATCACCATTGATAGTCAACAATGTATCTGGAGCAACCTCGTCACGAAGCTTCTTAATCTTAGGAATTAGCTCCCAGTGAGCATCTACTTTACTCATTTCCTTTCTTGTACGCAGATGAATGGAAAGATTAGCAATGTCTTGTTCCAATATATGTTTCAGCCATTCAAACCACTCATCGATATACGTGTAACCCAGTCTTGTCTTTACACTTACAGGCAATCCTCCGGCTTTTGCAGCTTGTATTAGCTCTGCTGCTACTTCTGGACGACGGATAAGGCCAGAGCCCTTCCCATTCCCTGCCACATTAGCTACAGGACAACCCATATTAATATCGAGACCCTTAAATCCTTGTTCCGCCATACCAATACTCATTTGCCGAAAGTACTCCTGCTTATCTCCCCATATATGGGCTACCATTGGTTGCTCATCCTCTGTAAATGTCAAACGCCCACGTACGCTTTGGCGCCCTTCTGGATGACAATAACTTTCTGAGTTTGTAAACTCTGTAAAAAACACATCAGGTCTAGCTGCTTCGCTAACTACATGGCGAAAAACGACATCCGTCACATCTTCCATTGGTGCCAATATAAAAAACGGTCGTGGTAAATCACGCCAAAAATTATCAAACATAATCAAATTTCAATCCTCTCATGATGGGATATGACCAAAAAACATCCCAAAATCAAAAACAATTGTCCTTACTCCCTTTACACTTATACCATGCTTAAGCACTTTTTATCAAACGGATTGCCTATATAACCCCTAAAAATACTTGTAATTTTACTCTTACGTTTTCCCATTTTTTCTTCTGGTCATTCTTCAACGTGTACACGATTTTTCTACCTAAATTGTGCGATATGGGTACAAAAAAGAGCTCTCACTAAATGTGAGAACCCTTGACTTAAAGGCTTTTCCCGTTTTTATCGATACCGGTGGTCGGGGTCGAACCGACACTCCGTAAGGAACACGATTTTGAGTCGTGCGCGTCTGCCAATTCCGCCACACCGGCATAATCGTTGGAGGCGGTAACCGGATTTGAACCGGTGATAAAGGTTTTGCAGACCTCTGCCTTACCACTTGGCTATACCGCCATATATACTTGGAGCGGAAGACGGGATTCGAACCCGCGACCCCCACCTTGGCAAGGTGATGTTCTACCACTGAACTACTTCCGCAAATGGCTGGGCCACCAGGATTCGAACCTGGGGTACACGGGATCAAAACCCGATGCCTTACCGCTTGGCTATGGCCCAATTATTTAAATTAAAAATGGGGCGACCGGTGGGGATTGAACCCACGCGTGCCGGAGCCACAATCCGGTGCGTTAACCACTTCGCCACGGCCGCCATATAGAAAAATTGGCAGGGGTAGTAGGAATCGAACCCACATCAAAGGTTTTGGAGACCTTCGTTTTACCATTAAACTATACCCCTAATTATACTATTAGAAAATGGTGGAGGGGGGCAGATTCGAACTGCCGAACCCTGAGGGAGCGGATTTACAGTCCGCCGCGTTTAGCCACTTCGCTACCCCTCCAAGAAGAAGAAAATACAAATGGTGGCTCGGGACGGAATCGAACCGCCGACACAGGGATTTTCAGTCCCTTGCTCTACCGACTGAGCTACCGAGCCATTCAGTTTTAAACTATTAAAGTCTATAAGACTTTTGAAAGTGGCGGTCCGGACGGGACTCGAACCCGCGACCTCCTGCGTGACAGGCAGGCATTCTAACCAACTGAACTACCGGACCAACTAATGGAGTTATTCAATAATAAATTATTTTGGTTGCGGGGGCAGGATTTGAACCTGCGACCTTTGGGTTATGAGCCCAACGAGCTACCAGACTGCTCCACCCCGCGATGTAAGGAAGTAATAAATTTGTTCTGTTTTTCAAATCATTATTGATGGTGGAGGATGCAGGGCTCGAACCTGCGACCCCTTGCTTGTAAGGCAAGTGCTCTCCCAGCTGAGCTAATCCTCCATGTTGGTGACCCGTACGGGATTCGAACCCGTGTTACCGCCGTGAAAGGGCGGTGTCTTAACCACTTGACCAACGGGCCAGTATTATTAGAATAGTGGCGGAGAGCGAGGGATTCGAACCCTCGAGGCCGCGGTAACGGCCTACACGATTTCCAATCGTGCTCCTTCGGCCACTCGGACAGCTCTCCATTGGCTCCACAGGTAGGATTCGAACCTACGACCGATCGGTTAACAGCCGATAGCTCTACCACTGAGCTACTGTGGAATAATTCCAATTAGAATGTATCTTGCCTGGCGGCGTCCTACTCTTGCAGGGGCAAAGCCCCAACTACCATCGGCGCTGGAGAGCTTAACTTCTGTGTTCGGCATGGGAACAGGTGTGACCTCTCCGCTATTGCTACCAGACATGATGTCTGCCAAGTGTTGTCAAAAAACAGTGACAACCAATATTATAATTGTTTTTCAGGAAAAATCAAGTACTATTTTGAAAAAATATGTATTCATTTGTACCCTAAAAACTAAATAAGAGATCATTCAACGACAACCAAAAGAAGTTAGTTAAGTCCTCGATCGATTAGTATCCGTCAGCTCCACGTGTCACCACGCTTCCACCTCGAACCTATCAACCTCATCATCTCTGAGGGATCTTACTCACTTGAAGTGATGGGAAGTCTCATCTTGAGGGGGGCTTCATGCTTAGATGCTTTCAGCACTTATCCCTGCCACACGTAGCTACCCAGCTATGCTCCTGGGGGAACAACTGGTACACCAGCGGTGTGTCCATCCCGGTCCTCTCGTACTAAGGACAGCTCCTCTCAAACTTCCAACGCCCACGACGGATAGGGACCGAACTGTCTCACGACGTTCTGAACCCAGCTCGCGTACCGCTTTAATGGGCGAACAGCCCAACCCTTGGGACCGACTACAGCCCCAGGATGCGATGAGCCGACATCGAGGTGCCAAACCTCCCCGTCGATGTGAACTCTTGGGGGAGATAAGCCTGTTATCCCCGGGGTAGCTTTTATCCGTTGAGCGATGGCCCTTCCATGCGGAACCACCGGATCACTAAGCCCGACTTTCGTCCCTGCTCGACTTGTAGGTCTCGCAGTCAAGCTCCCTTCTGCCTTTACACTCTGCGAATGATTTCCAACCATTCTGAGGGAACCTTTGGGCGCCTCCGTTACCTTTTGGGAGGCGACCGCCCCAGTCAAACTGCCCGCCTGACACTGTCTCCGAACCGGATCACGGTCCTGGGTTAGAAGGTTCGTACAGCCAGGGTGGTATCCCACGGATGCCTCCACGTAAGCTAGCGCTCACGCTTCGATGGCTCCCACCTATCCTGTACAAGCTGTACCAACATTCAATATCAGGCTACAGTAAAGCTCCACGGGGTCTTTCCGTCCTGTCGCGGGTAATGTGCATCTTCACACATAGTATAATTTCACCGGGTCTCTCGTTGAGACAGTGCCCAAGTCGTTGCACCTTTCGTGCGGGTCGGAACTTACCCGACAAGGAATTTCGCTACCTTAGGACCGTTATAGTTACGGCCGCCGTTTACTGGGGCTTCGGTTCTACGCTTCGCACAAAAGTGCTAACGCTTCCCCTTAACCTTCCAGCACCGGGCAGGTGTCAGCCCCTATACTTCGCCTTTCGGCTTCGCAGAGACCTGTGTTTTTGCTAAACAGTCGCTTGGGCCTATTCACTGCGGCTCCTCGGCAGAGGAGCACCCCTTCTCCCGAAGTTACGGGGTCATTTTGCCGAGTTCCTTAACGAGAGTTCTCCCGCTCACCTTAGGATTCTCTCCTCGCCTACCTGTGTCGGTTTGCGGTACGGGCACCTATGAACTCACTAGAGGCTTTTCTTGGCAGTGTGAAATCAGGAACTTCGGTACTCTATTTCCCTCCCCGTTACAGCTTGAAATGGTCGAACGGATTTGCCTATTCGACTTCCTCACTGCTTGGGCGCACACATCCATCGGTGCGCTTTCCTTATCCTTCTGCGTCCCCCCATCGTTCAAACGCTCATGAGGTGGTACAGGAATATCTACCTGTTGTCCATCGCCTACGCCTTTCGGCCTCGGCTTAGGTCCCGACTAACCCTGAGAGGACGAGCCTTCCTCAGGAAACCTTAGGCATTCGGTGAAAGAGATTCTCACTCTTTTTTCGCTACTCATACCGGCATTCTCACTTCTAAGCGCTCCACCAGTCCTCACGGTCTGACTTCACAGCACTTAGAACGCTCTCCTACCATTGTTCGTAAGAACAATCCGCAGCTTCGGTGATACGTTTAGCCCCGGTACATTTTCGGCGCAGAGTCACTCGACCAGTGAGCTATTACGCACTCTTTAAATGGTGGCTGCTTCTAAGCCAACATCCTGGTTGTCTAAGCAACTCCACATCCTTTTCCACTTAACGTATACTTTGGGACCTTAGCTGGCGGTCTGGGCTGTTTCCCTTTCGACTATGAACCTTATCACCCATAGTCTGACTCCCAAGGCAAAGTAGCTGGCATTCGGAGTTTGACTGAATTCGGTAACCCGGTGAGGGCCCCTAGTCCAATCAGTGCTCTACCTCCAGTACTCGTTCCTTGAGGCTAGCCCTAAAGCTATTTCGGAGAGAACCAGCTATCTCCGTGTTCGATTGGCATTTCACCCCTACCCACACCTCATCCCCGCATTTTTCAACATACGTGGGTTCGGGCCTCCAGTCAGTGTTACCTGACCTTCACCCTGGACATGGGTAGATCACACGGTTTCGGGTCTACGACCGCATACTATGTCGCCCTATTCAGACTCGCTTTCGCTGCGGCTCCGTGTCTTCCACTTAACCTTGCATACGATCGTAACTCGCCGGTCCATTCTACAAAAGGTACGCCGTCACCCATTAACGGGCTTCGACTACTTGTAGGCACACGGTTTCAGGTTCTCTTTCACTCCCCTCCCGGGGTGCTTTTCACCTTTCCCTCACGGTACTGGTTCACTATCGGTCACTAGGGAGTATTTAGCCTTGGGAGATGGTCCTCCCGGATTCCGACGGAATTCCACGTGTTCCGCCGTACTCAGGATCCACTCCGGAGGAAATTCTCTTTCGATTACAGGGCTCTTACCTCCTATGGCGGATCTTTCCAGATCGCTTCATCTAAAGAATTTCTTGGTAACTCCAATGGAGTGTCCTACAACCCCAGAAGGCAAGCCTTCTGGTTTGGGCTAATTCCGTTTCGCTCGCCGCTACTCAGGAAATCGCATTTGCTTTCTCTTCCTCCGGGTACTGAGATGTTTCAGTTCCCCGGGTATGCCTCCTCTACCCTATGTATTCAGATAGAAGTACTGCTCCATTACGAACAGTGGGTTCCCCCATTCGGAAATTCCCGGATCAACGTCTACTTACGACTCCCCGGGACATATCGGTGTTAGTCCCGTCCTTCATCGGCTCCTAGTGCCAAGGCATCCACCGTGCGCCCTTATTCACTTAACTAGCTTTCTATGAATAAGCGTACTTATTTATCGCCTTAACTTTTGGTTTTCTAGCTTCCGCTCATAGCGATTAGCATGACTTCCTTCCTCTTCGTACGATAAGTCAACATCGATTCACTTACGTTTATCGTGTTTCCTTTATCTTCTGCGAGTCAGTCCAGTTTGTACATCGCTAAACATTCGCTTCCGCTTTTAGTTTGATGTCGTTGTTACTCTTATTTAGTTTTCAAGGTACAAACTTCCACAGGATGTGGTGACTTCTGTGTTCGTCACAGGACGTGACGGATCTTAACAGAAGATCCTTTCACCCTTGAGAGACATCATTTACTCTCTCAAAACTGAACCAAACAACCAAGTATGTCCTTACAAACCATTCGTAAAGAATGGTTCGCGTTCCGTAATTATCCTTAGAAAGGAGGTGATCCAGCCGCACCTTCCGATACGGCTACCTTGTTACGACTTCACCCCAATCATTGGTCCCACCTTCGGCGGCTGGCTCCAAAAGGTTACCTCACCGACTTCGGGTGTTACCAACTCTCGTGGTGTGACGGGCGGTGTGTACAAGGCCCGGGAACGTATTCACCGCGGCATGCTGATCCGCGATTACTAGCGATTCCGGCTTCATGCAGGCGAGTTGCAGCCTGCAATCCGAACTGAGAATGGTTTTATGGGATTTGCTTGACCTCGCGGCTTCGCTGCCCTTTGTTCCATCCATTGTAGCACGTGTGTAGCCCAGGTCATAAGGGGCATGATGATTTGACGTCATCCCCACCTTCCTCCGGTTTGTCACCGGCAGTCACCTTAGAGTGCCCAACTAAATGCTGGCAACTAAGATCAAGGGTTGCGCTCGTTGCGGGACTTAACCCAACATCTCACGACACGAGCTGACGACAACCATGCACCACCTGTCACTCTGTCCCCGAAGGGAACATCCTATCTCTAGGATTGGCAGAGGATGTCAAGACCTGGTAAGGTTCTTCGCGTTGCTTCGAATTAAACCACATGCTCCACCGCTTGTGCGGGCCCCCGTCAATTCTTTTGAGTTTCAGCCTTGCGGCCGTACTCCCCAGGCGGAGTGCTTAATGCGTTAACTTCAGCACTAAGGGGCGGAAACCCCCTAACACCTAGCACTCATCGTTTACGGCGTGGACTACCAGGGTATCTAATCCTGTTCGCTCCCCACGCTTTCGCACCTCAGCGTCAGTTACAGACCAGAGAGTCGCCTTCGCCACTGGTGTTCCTCCACATCTCTACGCATTTCACCGCTACACGTGGAATTCCACTCTCCTCTTCTGTACTCAAGTCCTCCAGTTTCCAATGGCCCTCCACGGTTAAGCCGTGGGCTTTCACATCAGACTTAAAGGACCGCCTGCGCGCGCTTTACGCCCAATAATTCCGGACAACGCTTGCCCCCTACGTATTACCGCGGCTGCTGGCACGTAGTTAGCCGGGGCTTTCTGGTCAGGTACCGTCAAGGTGCCGCCCTATTCGAACGGCACTTGTTCTTCCCTGACAACAGAGTTTTACGATCCGAAAACCTTCATCACTCACGCGGCGTTGCTCCGTCAGACTTTCGTCCATTGCGGAAGATTCCCTACTGCTGCCTCCCGTAGGAGTCTGGGCCGTGTCTCAGTCCCAGTGTGGCCGATCACCCTCTCAGGTCGGCTACGCATCGTCGCCTTGGTAAGCCGTTACCTTACCAACTAGCTAATGCGCCGCGGGCCCATCTGTAAGTGACAGCTAAAGCCGCCTTTCAACTTCTCGTTATGCAACGAAAAGTATTATCCGGTATTAGCCCCGGTTTCCCGGGGTTATCCCAGTCTTACAGGCAGGTTGCCCACGTGTTACTCACCCGTCCGCCGCTCGTTCCACAGGCGTCACCTCCGAAGAGGATCTGCCTGCTTCCCGCGCTCGACTTGCATGTATTAGGCACGCCGCCAGCGTTCGTCCTGAGCCAAGATCAAACTCTCCAAAAAAGTTTGTTCATAATTAACACCGTTAATTATGATGTCTTAGCTTGCTCCAGAAGTTTCCTTCTGGTTATTTTTAAGAAAAAACAGTTGCATGTTTTTCTCTTGACATACTGGTTGTTTTGTTCAGTTTTCAAAGAGCAAATTAGTTTGCTGCTTTTTTGCGACAGCAACTCTTTTATTATACCAGTTTGATCAGCTCAAGTCAATAACTTTTTTCACTTAACTTTTTTGCTGTTCAAATTGGCGACTTTATTAATATATCATGTTTGCTAGTTTTATGTCAACAAACAATTTATATTTTTTTGTTTTCTGTCGTTAAATCCAAACCGGATTTTTGCGACGGATTTAACTTTATCATGGTTATATTACAAAGTCAACGGTTATTTTACATTTTTTTAATAGCACCTTAATAAAAATATCAAAGGGGATGCAGTATTAACCGTTTGTATTCCTGCATCACCCATATAATCCTATGCATTCAAGCAGAAGGTGGTTCCACTAATCATGAATTATGTACTTACGATGGTAAACACCTGCTCCCTTTGTTTCCTCTCTTACCGTTAAAATAATGTCCTTCTCTACCAAGTAGGCAATTATAGCAGATAAATCCAACGAATACGGTGAGATCATTGGCAATGATTTCAGATCAGCATAAGACCAAGCATCTTCACTTGTTTCCATAATATCTAATAAATGCTTTACGGAAACCTTTGCTCTACTGCTAATGACATAATCCATTGCTATCAGCATTAGCTGAATCCGCTTCTTCATATCTTCATTGCTTTCAATAAACTCTTCATATAGCTTATATACTTCAAGATCGATTTGCTTAACCTGACTCCAAACAGTAACCTCTGGATAATACCCTTTTTCAATAACTGCAAGTCGTGCTAAATAGTGTAAGGAGTATAGTATTTTGCTATTCGTATCCTTATATTCCTCCGATTCAAACAATTCTTTCGCTTCATTATAACTTTTCACTAATTTACCGAATTCAATGGCTTTTCTTAAATCACGCTTATTATCAGGAAAATCTCGTAATTGACTTTTCAGCTGAAGGATGTACTCATTACGATCAAAAATCACCTTTCCATAAATAATCCATTCTACAGCAGTTCGATAACCGCTCGTATCAATCCACTTCATTAATAAATCTTCTTTTACCATATGTAGTGCACAGGTTTTATGATCAAATTCATAGTGCTTGACATACCAATCTTGTTGTGATTCCTTCACAATAATTAGTAATATAACGTCAAAGTTATCAGTAATTGGGCTATCTGGCTTTGTTTTCTCAAGAATTAATACGCCTAATGTATTAGAATCACTTGCATGTTTTTGATAAATGGGTCTCAGGAAATTTTCCATTGCGATTTCCTCCAGTTTTTAATTTCTTTCATATATGTTTAGTTGATTCGCTTACTTATACTATATTTCGTTGTCGATATTTGAAATCCTTTCTTACAATCAAATTTTCTATTAAAATATGCTATACTACCTAGTGTATGAATAAGGAGGTTCGACATGGCTCAGATAGTCTATTCGAGTAAGATAAATAAAATTCGATCATTTGCCTTAATCCTAGTGTTTGTTGGTATTTTATTAATGTATGGTGGCATTTTGACCAAGCGAATAGAATGGTTAATGGTAATCTTCTTTATTCTCGGTGTTATTATGGTTATTTTAAGCTGCGTTGTCTATCTTTGGATTGGAACACTATCATTAAAAGCAGTTCCAATCGTATGTCCAAACTGTGAAAAACCTACAAAAATGCTTGGACGAGTAGATGCTTGTATGCATTGTAAACAGCCATTAACCTTGGATAAAGATCTAGAAGGTAAGGAATTCGATGAGAAATATAACACACGTCGTTATCGTAAAGAAATAAGGGCGAAGCAAAAAGAAAAGAATCAATAGCACATATTTCACCTTCTAAATAGAATAAAGTGTTTTTACTATCGTACGTTAAATAAAAATTCGCCACGACTGGCGAATTTTTTAGTATAAATACCTATGACCTTATACCTATTTATGAAATTTTTATAGAAAAAGCTCCAAACACCTTAAATAGGTATTTGGAGCAGATAACATTTAATTAGTGCTTTTTGGTAGCTGTCTCTTGGCATTCCTCGCATTTACCATACACTTCCATGCGATGATGACTGACTTTAAATCCAGTAACCTGTTCAGCTAATGACTCTACCTCATCCAATGGTGGGTAGTGAAAGTCAACAATTTTTCCACATGACTCACAGATGATATGATAGTGATCCGATGTGTTGCAATCAAATCTACTGGATGCATCACCGTAGGTTAGCTCGCGTACAAGACCAATTTCTCGTAAAACCCGGAGATTATTATAAACAGTGGCAACGCTCATATTTGGAAACTTACCTTCAAGTGCTTTATAAATATCATCAGCTGTTGGATGAACCATAGCATTGAGAAGATACTCAAGAACCGCATGTCGTTGTGGTGTAATCCGGACGCCTGACGCTTTTAATGTATTTATTGCTTCCTGTAATCGATTTTCAGACACCCTCATCCACCTCGCTTTCAATAGTTTCTATAAATGATAATTAATTATTAATTTATAATCTTTATAATTAGTTTACGCCTTCTTCATGTATTCTGTCAATATTAGTATATTATATTCCATCGTTTATATAACCTAATTCTCATTTGATAATAATTCCACTATTAGACATCTACTTCTAGTGGTCTCTCTTCTCCACCTAGTAATTGATTAATATAACGCGCTGCAACAAACAAAAAATCAGAAATACGATTTAAATAAGCTACGACAAGTGGATTTACATCCTTAATTCCTACTGCCAACCTTTCTGCACGGCGAGCTACTGTTCTCGCTGCATGCAATGCCGCCGACGCTCGATGACCAGATGGAAGGATAAAATTCTTTAACGGCTGCAAATGCGCATCCCAATCATCTATTTGATCTTCTAATTCCTTAATATGCTTTTGCTTCAATTCCCATGTTACTTCCTTACCAACAGGTGTAGCTAGTTCTGAACCTACATGGAACAATATGGTTTGGACACGGTACATCCTATCCAGCAACTGTTCTTTCCCTTTAAACGTTTCTTCTTGTAAAAAGCTTAGGGCCAGTCCAATCATTGAATTTGTTTCATCACAGGTCCCATAAGCCTCCACTCGCATGTCGTTTTTGACAACCCGCTTTCCATATAGTAATGATGTTTCGCCTTTATCTCCAGAGCGTGTATAAATTCGTATCATTAGTATCCCCTCCTGACATCCACTTTATTGATAAAATCATACTACCCACTTATATACGTATCAAGGTGTTGTAGAAAAATTTCTAGAGATCTCGTTACATATTGCTCTGACAATCCAGAGATATGCGGTGTTATCATAATATTTTCCTCTTCCCAGAATGAGTGGTCTATTGGTAACGGTTCCACTTCAAACACATCGAGGATAGCATGTGCTATGTACTCCTTTTGGATAGCTTCTAATAACTTCTTCAGCTACAACATCACCACGACCATGTTTAGAAACACAGCTTGTTCTGGTAATTGTTGAAAATGCTTGATCGTAAATAATCTCTTTGTTTCTTTCATACTCGGTAAAACAGATACAACAATATCTGCATAGGGTAATAATCGATATAATTCATCCGTTATATAAATCGCATCAAAGTTCTCGAGTGCTTGCCCACTACGTGAGATACCAATGGTCTGTAATTGAAACGCTTTTGCAAGGCGAGCTACCTCTTGACCAATCGCACCTGTACCAAGAATGAGCATTGTCTTTCCCGAAAGTTCTACCATATTAACTCGTTGATCCCATCGATGATTGCTTTCATTCTCATATAGTTGCTTTGCCTGACGGTAAACCTGTAATAGCATTGAAAAAACGTACTCTGCCATTGGCGTTTTATGAATTCCACTTACATTTGTAAGTAGAATGTTTTTTCTTTCTATTGAAAGTAGTGGTAATTCGTCGACTCCTGCTGATAATACCATCAGCCACTTTAACCGAATTGCCCGACCGATATGACGATCATTGATATCATTTCCATACGTAACCACTATTTCGGCATCTGCAATATGTGTTTCTAATTCTTCCTTCCCCCCCAAAAACAAACGTCTGCTCGGGATATTTTTCTAATAGTCGATTCTGATGTTTTTCAGAAATGCTTGCCGTGAATAATATCATGATTGATTCTCTCCTATCTCCATTACTTAGTTCTATATTAATGGTTTTTCAGCCAATAGAACAGGAAGGTAGGATGAACGGTTAGACTACCTTTTTTATGGTTTTCCAAAGTATTTGTATGTCTGTCCGCCAAGTATGATATTTAATATAATTTAAATCCATTTCCAGTTGCTGTTTATACGTTAATTTTTTCTTATTCGCAAGCTGAACGACACCGGTTATACCTGGTCGAATTTTTAATCGTTGCTTTTGATATACATTATAAAATTCTGTTATTTCCTGAAGTTCTGATTGTGGTCCAACAAAGCTCATGTCACCAATGAATACATGAAACAACATTGGTAGCTTATCCAATTTATACTTTCTTAACCACAATCCGGTTGAGGTTATCGTTACGGTCGGATTAGGAATGAAGGTAAATTCATTTGGCACCCCTGACTGCCATGAAGGTGGAAATGGATATGGAGGAAAACCATGTATAACACGTGAAGGAGTCGTAGTTGTACGAAATGTATATAAAACAAATGGTTTATTATTTGCCCCAGATCGAAGCTCTTGATAGAAAACAGGCTTTCCTTCAGATTTTTTTATTTTCCTATAAATATAAAACATGACCGGCGCTAGTAAAAGTAGCAATATTGTACTACCAATAATATCGAATAAGCGTTTAATGATACGATATCCTCTACTCTGCACACTAGTTATTCTCCCAATTCTTGTCGATCTTCTTTGTATTTCCAACGTAACCACCTCAGATCTCTTTAATAGAGTTGATAGTACTATAATCTATTCAACCTGAATGTGAACTATGACAATATTTCAGAAAAGCCACGGTCGGTTTGCTAGTGATGCATTTATTAGATCCGTTCTCATCAATATACGGGATGGAAGATCATACTGAAGTCTTTTAGCATATGGTGTTAAAAAATGATGCAAGAGAAAAGCTTGTAGATGATGTACGTCTACAAGCTGTGTAGCCTTAAATAGCTACCTACTACCTCTTAATTTAGTTTAGTCGCTCACGAATATAGGTTAAAGCTTCTTCCACATGGCCTTTCACTTTAACTTTCCGGTATTCCTGTTGCAATGTTCCTTCCTTATCAATAATAAACGTTGACCGTTCAATGCCATAATACTCTTTGCCAAAATTCTTTTTCAGCTTCCATACTCCAAATTGTTCAGCCACTTGATGGTCTTCATCTGCTAAAAGTAAGAAAGGGAGATCATGTTTTTCCATAAATTTCTGATGCGATGTAGTTGGGTCAGGACTAATTCCAATAATTACAGCATCTAATTCTTTAAAGCTTTCATGAGCATCACGAAAATCACAAGCTTCCGTCGTACAGCCCGGTGTCATATCCTTTGGATAGAAATAGAGAACAACATGCTTGCCTTGGAAATCGGATAAGCTCACTTGATTCCCATCTTGGTCTGGTAATGTAAAATTAGCTACTTTTTCCCCTGCTTGTACTGTCATTTTATCCCTCCAAATAACTGTTTCTATCTTTACTATAGCATATTAGAGCATACGTTTCATTGATCTCTGCTTCGCTCCTGATTCTGGACAAGTCGCAGTACGAATGCAGTTGGAAGAATATAACCAACCAGCGCTTCGATTAAAGCAATGAACCGACCAATTCCAATTGGTGTTATATCCCCATAACCTATTGTTAGTATTGTTACTCCGCTAAAATATAAAGAATGTACCATCGATCCTAGCGCATTCACCTGTCTCAGTTCTCCATTTTCTACTAGAATAATGCCCTCCATCGATAACAAAAAATAAATAACTGCAAACCCAACAATCACGATGCAATATATAATAAGAAGTGCATAGAAAAGTTCTAAAGAAAATCCACTTTCACGCAGTCGCTTCTGAACCTTTCCTCCTCGAATAAAATCAATAAGGCTTCTTATTAATATTGTAATAACCCCTCCGATCACTAACCAAAGCACGATGACCATCCTATCCCCTCTACCTAGTGTTATTCTATATCTATGCAGTAGACGAAGTATGCTTGTCATTTATTTTATATTCTGGATAAGATAGGATAGAATGAATGCTATAGAAGTAAAACAATACGTGTATCATGTCCATCCTTACTTCTGGTTGGAACTAGATACTCACTTCCCTTTATTGAAGAAAAGGACGGTGGCAAGAGATGAAAAAAATATACCTCATTGAGGATGATCCTAAAATAGCCGGATTATTGAAGGATTACCTTGAAAAGTATGAATACAACGTGAGCATTGTAACAGAGTTCGAACATATTCTAGAAGAATTCATGGAAATTGAACCTCATTTAATTCTACTTGATATCAATCTACCCAGGTACGATGGATTTTATTGGTGCCGTAAAATTCGCAGTGTATCTAATTGTCCAATTATCTTTATTTCTGCGCGGGATTCTGGAATGGATCAAGTAATGGCAATTGAAAATGGTGGAGATGATTATATAACAAAGCCTTTTAATTTCGATGTTGTTCAAGCAAAAATAAAAGGTATTATGAGGCGAATTTATGGAGAATATGCTAGCAGTAAGCAAGCTGATTTACTAGAGGTTGCTGGTTTTAGTCTCTATTTAACAGCAATGGAAGCTATGTTCCAAGAACGAAAAGCGCTATTAACAAAAAATGAATTTATTTTATTAAAAGCGTTTATGGATAATATTAATCAAGTATTATCTCGAACTTACTTATTAGAAATGCTTTGGGATGATGAGCAGTTTGTTGATGATAATACTTTATCTGTTAATATTACACGTCTTCGTAAGAAACTAGAAGACATTGGAATAGAACAAAGCATACAAACAGTACGAGGCGCTGGTTATAAAATGATTAATACTTGGAGCGAGCAACAATGAAAGACTTTTTAAAAGATAGTATTCCATTTATCCTTTTTTTCTATCTACAGCTCTTTCTTGTAATAGCGATTATACAGCTTTTTTACGGTATTACTTCCGTGCCATTAAGTTGGGATATCATCTATTATTTACTTATTTTGCTTACATGTTGCCTTTTACTCTTTTTAGCTTATCGTTATTATCGACTACGCGATTATTATATGATCATTCACCGAGATGAGGGATATAGTAATTGGCTACCAGATCCACCAAATCGTTTACTGGAAAATCTTAAAAGACAGCATGATCTGCAGTCAAATCAATATGCCGAGGAAATTGAGCAGCTTAAATTGCAAAAACAAATGGAATTTCACTTTATTCAACAATGGGTACATCAAATGAAAACACCTGTATCTGTCATGCATTTAACCTTACAAAAAGAAAAATTACAGCTTCCTCATCATTTCTTACATAGTATGGAAGAGGAGTTAGAACGAATGCAGCAAGGCTTAGATTTAGCATTATATCAATCACGCTTGCAAAAATTCGATCGAGATTTCCATGTACAACAGGTTGCGATACGAAATGTTGTAAAAGAAGTTATTCAAGATTTCAAATCAAGCTTTATCCGTAATCAAGTATTTCCTGAACTGGCAATGGATGAGCATGAGAAGATTACGACAGATCCTAAATGGCTACGATTCGTTCTTAACCAAGCTGTTTCGAATGCCATTAAATACTCAAAGCCTGATTCAAAGTATATATACTTTTCCACTACGAAAAAGAAAAAGCTACTCTCCCTCGAGATAAAGGATACTGGTTATGGTATCCCGCGTGAAGATCTAACAAGGGTTTTTGACCCCTTCTTCACAGGGCGTAATGGAAGAAAATTTCGAGAATCTACTGGTATGGGGCTTTATCTTTCAAAAGAAATTTGCCAAGAACTCGGACATGATCTATTCATTTCGTCTGAGGAGGGTGCGGGAACAACTGTGACCATTCACTTTCATTTAAGCTAACCTTACAAGACTGTAAGGTTAATTTTTTCATTTGAAAGAAAGAACAATAGAGGAATGATGCAGTATTTTACTATACTATATAGAGCAGAGCAGCTACAGCACTAAAGCATCGCGAATAGGAGGTAAACCATGCAAGTACTTAAAGCAGATAACTTAACAAAAATATATGGAAGTAAACGCGGAAGATCCTACGAAGCCCTACATCATTTCCACTTAACTGTTAATAAAGGTGAATTTATTGGTATTATGGGACCATCAGGTAGTGGTAAAACAACGTTATTAAACCTCTTATCCACTATCGATGTGCCGAGTTCTGGAAAAATAATCATTAATGAAAAAAACTTAACTTCCTTCTCACAACAAAAACTTGCCAAATTCCGCAGAAAGGAAATGGGGTTTATCTTTCAAGACTATAATCTATTAGAGACGTTAACCATAGGAGAAAATATTCTTTTACCTTTGACGTTAAATAAAATGAAGGTAAAAGAAATGGAAAAACGATTAGTAACGGTATCGAAGCAGCTTGGAATTGATACGATCATTCATAAGCGAATTATGGAAGTATCTGGTGGCCAAATGCAGCGTGCCGCTATTGCCAGAGCGATCATTCATGATCCAACCATTATATTTGCAGATGAACCGACAGGAAATCTTGATTCAAAAGCTTCCCTACAAGTAATGGAATCACTTAGGCAGCTACAGCAAGAAAATCAAGCAACTACGGTAATGGTCACCCATGATCCTTTTGCCGCGAGTTTTTGTGGGCGGGTCATTTTTATTAAGGATGGAAGGTTATTTAATGAAATCCATCGTGGTGATAATCGTCAAAGCTTTTTTCAAGACATCTTAAATGTGCAGTCCTTACTAGGAGGCAATACGAATGACCTTCAGACAATTCGCTTTTAACAATGTGAAACGGAACACCCGTACATACCTTAGTTATTTCTTGAGTTGTATGTTTGCAGTGATTGTTTTTTTCATGTACGCTGTCGTTATTTTTCATCCAAAGATAGAAAAATACGACTTTAGAGATATTGTCCAAAGTGGAATAATCGTTTCAGAAGTATTTATATATCTATTTTCTTTCTTATTCGTTCTGTATTCTACTACCTCTTTTATTAAATCTCGAAAAAAAGAGTATGGGCTACTAACGACATTAGGAATTAGTAAATCACAATTAAACCGCTTGTTAATAACAGAAAACACCATTATTGGGCTTGCCTCTATCATTACTGGTATCATCATAGGAGCACTATTAACAAAGCTTTTTTTAATGATTTTTTCTGCTATTTTAGGGACGGGAGAAATTCTTCCCTTCTACTTGTCATGGAAAGCAATTGGTATAACCGTAGCACTATTCTTTATTATGTTTGAGCTAAATTCTATTGCGGTTGTCTGGTCCTTGCGTACAAAATCGATTATGGAAGTGTTTCGAGGTACTAAAACGCCGAAAGAAAAACCTCGATTTTCATGGATATTAAGCTTACTGGCACTCACGGCTATTGGGTATTCCTATTATCTGGCCTATACTTCCGATATGATTTCTATATTATATCGTATGTTCATTATACTGGCCCTGATCATTCCAGGTACTTATTTTTTGTTTACGCAGTTTATCATTGGCTTTACAACCGTTTTACGCCGGCGAAAAAAATATTTATATAAAGATTTAAATCTATTAATGATCTCTGATTTAACTTATAAACTTAAGGATCATGCACGCTTATTATTTATAGTAACTATTTTAAGCGCAGTAGCCTTTACTTCTTCAGGTGTGTTATTTGGATTATTTCAAAGTGTTGAAGAAGAATCAGAACGATTTGCACCACAGGATGTTACCTTAATTAGTGGTGGGGAGGAAAATCACGAAGCATTTGAAGCGAATGTTGCTGAAATAGAAAGCGCCTTCCAACAAAATTATGTTCCATTCGAAGCTTTGACAGTCTATCCAACCCGTTTGTATTCTATATCGACGATTGATAAATGGAACGATACTCCCTTTATAGTCTATAAGTATTCGGATTATAAGGCTATGCTTCAACTGAATGATAGGAAAGTGCCAAGCAAGCTTAAAGATAACGAGGGGCTTATTCTTATTCAGGATATTATAAGATCCTACACGATGGATTTTCCAGAGAAGCTTACGTTTAAGTCTGCTAATGAGCGAGCAGAACTGTCGGTATCAACTATAGATTCTGATTTAAATTCAACTGTCTATAGCTCCTTTCAGCTTATCGTTTCCGATCATACGTTTAAGCAATTTATTCAACATGCTACTGCTGATGAAAAATTCTTTTATTATGTAATGGACATACCAAATTGGGTTCATCATGTAGATACCATTATGGATATTCTTCCTTATACAACCACAGACGAAATTTATCCAGATTCTCAAGCTGAAATCTACAGTTCGATGAAGGATAGTATGTCCTATCTATTCTTTTTTGGTATATTTATTAGTGTCCTTTTCTTTTTAGCAGCTGGATCGATTCTATATTTTCGGATGTATCAAGATATTGATAACGATTTAAGTCACTATCATTCGCTTTATCGCATTGGACTTACCAATAAAGAAATGAAAAAAATAGCGACAAGACAGCTAGGATTTCTATTCTTCCTGCCTTTTATTATTGCTGTCATTCATGCAGGATTTGCCTTTAAAGCATTGCAGAATATGCTTGTATCATCGGTCATGGTACCAAGTATCTATATCTTCCTGCTTTATTTCGTCATTCACTTTTTCAACTTTATTTTCATCCGAAATATTTATACGTCCAAGCTAAAAAAGGTCATGTAATATCAAAGGAGGCAATACCATGGAATTTACTAAATCAGAAGCGCTTCATAAAGAAGCACTCAAGCATATTGTTGGAGGAGTGAATTCACCATCTCGAGCTTATAAAGCAGTAGGTGGCGGTTCACCGGTATACATGGAACGTGGCCAAGGTGCTTATTTTTGGGACGTTGATGGTAATAAATATATTGATTATCTAGGAGCTTATGGTCCAATTATTACAGGACACGCACATCCCCATATTGCAAAAGCAATCGCACATGCAGCTACGACTGGTGTATTATATGGAACGCCTACTCGACTAGAAAATCAGTTTGCTAAAATGCTAAAAGAAGCGATTCCATCATTAGAAAAGGTTCGTTTTGTCAATTCTGGAACAGAAGCAGTGATGACTACCATACGTGTCGCTCGTGCTTATACGAATCGAACAAAGATCATTAAATTCGCCGGCTGTTATCATGGACATTTTGATGCAGTCCTTGTAGAAGCAGGTTCCGGACCAGCAACCTTAGGTACACCAGATTCAGCTGGAATACCTGAATCCGTAGCTCAAGATGTCATTACGGTTCCATTTAATGATATAGACGCCCTCAAACAAGCATTAGATAAGTGGGGAGAGCAAATTGCAGCCATATTAGTTGAACCGATTGTTGGTAATTTTGGAATTGTTGAACCAATGGAAGGTTTTTTACAAGCAGTTAATGACCTAACTCATGAAGCTGGTGCTCTTGTTATCTACGATGAAGTTATCACGGCTTTCCGATTTACATACGGTAGCTCTCAACAACTATATGGAATTGAACCAGATATGACCGCAATGGGTAAAATTATTGGTGGTGGACTTCCAATTGGTGCATACGGTGGACGAAAAGAAATTATGGAACAGGTTGCACCTCTCGGACCAGCATATCAAGCAGGAACCATGGCAGGAAATCCTGCATCTATGGCCTCAGGTATTGCTTGTCTGGAAGTCCTGCAAAAAGATGGGGTCTATGAAAAATTAGATACCCTAGGTACACAACTTGAAGCAGGTATTCTTGAAAAAGCCCGTGACCATGGGATCTCTATCTCTGTTAATCGCCTATGCGGTGCATTAACGGTTTATTTCGGAGATGGCCAAATCATTAATTACGCTCAAGCAGAAGCGAGTGATGGTGAAGCTTTTGCAGCGTTCTTCCGACTGATGCTGGAACAAGGAATTAATCTTGCACCATCTAAGTATGAAGCATGGTTCTTAACTACCGAGCATACGGAAAAGGACATTGCTGAAACGATTGAAGCAGTAGGAAATGCATTTAAACAAATGGCAGATAAATAAGATGGAGAAGCTGTTCCATAAGTCTAAAACTTGTGGAACAGTTTTTTTATGTATTCCTCCTCCAACATTAATTATCAAGCTACGTAGACAGTATGAATTTTAAGAAGCGAATACTCCTCTAAGCAACTACTGAAGATTCCGCTGTTAGCGTTCTTTGCTACCAAGGATGCTGAAGCGTTGTCCACGGAAGGAGACGGCTCACCACTATAATTTTCTTTTCCTCACAAAACATATCTCTAATGATCAGTTGATGCATACTTTTCTTGCTTTGCCACAAACTAAGCATACGTCAATTTTTTGGAGGGTATTATGAATAAACCATATCGCTGTCCAAACTGCAAAACTAACAAAACTCGTTTTAATAAAATTGAACAAGTTGCTCAGCCGATAAAAATTGATGCAACTACAGGTGAGACGATTAATAATTATCAAGATGGTAATGTAGAAGTTTTTCATACTATATACCAAGGCCCTAAGTACAGAGTACAGTGTGCTTCCTGTGGATTAATTGAAGATGAAAAAACTTTCATTCAATTCGCTCAATTAGATTAAGAACAAAAGAACAAGCGACCAATTTGAAACGGAACGAGTCAACGGAGATAAAGGAATCAAGGTGAGCTTGCAAGTGGATGATGACTTAGTGTAGAACGATTCGTGAAAACGCCTAGTTTCTGAGCGCTGGAGCTAGACAGGGCTCAACACGTCCATATTTAACTATTGGGCAAATTTTTTAATATCCTAGACTATGAAAAAAGATGCACATGCAAAATTTCTCATGTGCATCTGTTCTATAATGTCCCATCATCTAGATGCTGCACTTGGTATAGGTCATAATAATGTCCCTGCATTTTCATTAATTCATCATGCGAGCCAACTTCCTTGATCTCCCCATCTTCAATAAGAACAATTCGATCAGCATGCGTTATCGTAGCTAACCTGTGCGCAACAATAAATGTTGTTCGATTAGATGCGAGATGCTCCATCGCTTCTTGAATCGTATGCTCACTTTCCAAGTCAAGTGCCGATGTCGCTTCATCAAAAATTAGTAACGGCGGATTCTTTAAAAACACACGAGCAATTGCAATACGTTGCTTTTGCCCACCCGATAATTTCACACCACGTTCTCCTACTAAAGTATCGTATCCATTTGGCAGACTTTGAATAAATTCATGAGCATTCGCGGCCTTTGCTGCTTCGATAACCTCATTATCAGAAGCAGTCGGCTTTCCCATCCTTATATTCATGGCAATAGATTCACTAAATAACGTATTATCCTGTAAAACCATTCCAATCTTATCTCGAAGCGATCGGACTTTCATATCTCTAACATCTATACCATCTACTTTTATGGCACCAGCTGTTACATCATAAAAGCGTGGTATTAAACTGACAAGTGTTGATTTACCCCCACCACTCATACCAACAAAAGCAATTGTTTCGCCTTGTTGAACATGTAAGCTAATACTTTTTAATACTTCATTTTCTTCATCATCATACTGAAAGGATACATTCTCAATCATTACATCCCCTGCTACATGTTCTACTTCAATAGCATCCTTTTTATCAAAAATATCGTATTTTTCATTCATTAGTTCAAAAACTCTATCGATGGACGCAATAGATTGAACGAGTGTCGTAGATGAGTTAATGAGTCGTCGTAGCGGACTATAAACTCGCTCCATATAGCCAACAAATGCCACCATGGTCCCCATCGTTAAATTCCCATGAATTACTTGATACCCTGCATAAGCGATTACCAATAATGGTGCTAAATCGGTAATGGTATTCGTTACTGCAAATGTCTTTGCATTCCAATTTGTATGATCAAGTGCCTTGTTCAAAAAGTTACGGTTTCTAAACTCAAACTGCTCTTGTTCGTAATCCTCTAAAGCGAAGCTTCTTGTGACTGGCATTCCTTGTACCCTTTCATGTAAATGCCCCTGTACCTCCGCAAGAGCTTGGGATCGGTCACGAGTTAGCTGGCGTAGTCGTGCATAAAAATATTTTATGGAAAAACCAAAGAATGGGAATAAAATAATTGAAACAATCGTTAACCCAATATCCATTGTTAGCATAATCCCAATCGCAATCAGAATGGTTATAAGATCTAACCAGATATTCATTAAACCTGTTATGACAAAAGTCTTTGTCTGTTCGACATCATGTATTACCCGGGAAATAATTTCTCCGGTTTTTGTCTTTGAATAGAACTTTAGACTTAACTTTTGTATATGATCAAAAAGCCGATCGCGAATATCAAATAGAATGGTGTTGCCTACCCATTGCGCTAGATACTGTCGAATATATTCAATGGGTGGACGCAGAATAACGAAAATCGTAAAGGCTATTCCCATTATCCAAATTAACTGAGACGTCTTTTCAGCTTGATTCAAACCGTCATTACCAATAATATTGTCGATAACATATTTTAATATAAGCGGCATCAGTAAAGGTATACCAAATTTCACAATTCCCACAAGTACTGTCCAAATAATCTTCCATTTATATGGTTTTACAAACTTCATGTACTGTTTTATCGAACTCATGTCTAGAAACTTCCTTATCATTAGTATTCTCATTTCTATACGCATAACATCATAGCTACAAACAAAAGCCTTGCTACAAGCTTTGTAACAAGGTTTCTTATTAACGGTACGTTAAATATCTTTCATACCATTCATCGACAAATCCAGGAAGAAAAGGTCCCTTTTTTTGTCGAACCCAGCGTAATAAATATTCCAATTGTTGGTGCAATATACGATCAAGCACCCTCGGATAGTTCATTTGCTTTCGATGTTCTTCATATTCATCTTCATCTAATAAATCGAATGTCATATCGGGATAAACTTTCACATCTAAATCATAATCGATATATTTAATCGCATTTTCCTCAAAGATGAAGGGGGAACTAATATTGCAATAAAAATAAATGCCATCCGTTCGAAGCATACCGATAATATTAAACCAATATTTGGAATGGAAATAACAGATTGCCGGTTCCCTAGTAATCCACTTTCTTCCATCACTTTCTTTTACTTCTGTTTTATCATTTGCTCCGATGACAATTGTTTCCGTTCCTTTTAAAACTAGACTATTTTCCCATACACGATGAAGTTGTCCATTGTGTTTATAGCTTTGTATCTGAATTTTTGTTCCCGATTTCGGAGCAACCATTCAATCTCCCTTTCTTCTTGTCATCCGTTACTGACCATGCATTTATTATAATGGGAATAAGTCCAAATATAAAGTATTACGAACCATACACAAGAACATAAAATGCTCAAAAGATAAAAGAGCCCCCTTAAAGAAAGGGAGCTCTTAATAATTGGGGGGACGCAGTTACTTTTTGTTTTGCTGAGATTTTTGATTTTGCTGTTTAACTTCCTGAGCATTGGTTTGTTCAGCACCAAATTCAGTACCATACTGACCTTGCCCTTGAGCGGCTTGTTGGTTTTGTTGCTTAACCTTTTGAACGTTTGTACCTGCAGTAGTTTTGTTCGGTTTTTTAGCCATCAATATCACCTCCGCAATAATTAATTTGTCCACTAACACGTTTCTTTATCCAAATTTAATTTAGTAAAAAAAGCATGGTGTGGATGTTTTTACCAATATTGAATAGATACGAAACAAATACATATATTAAGGATAAGCATTGCTTTGGAGGCTGAAATAATGACCACATCAAAGAGAGACTTTACAGAGCTGTCTATGATGAGTAAGACAAAGTGGAATGAGGAAGAATTAGTATACTTTCAGCATGCATTATCTCAGCTGCTACCATATATTAACCCTGAGGGCCTAACCATTCTGCATGAAATTAATAAAGAAATGCATAACCGACAAGAATAAAAAAAGCACAAGCGCCCGAATTAGAATCGTAGCGACTGGAGCGAGTCAATGGAGATAAAGGAATCACGGCGAGTTTGCGAGCCGCTGATGACTTAGCGTAGGGGCGTGAAGTTGCCGAGTTTCTGGGCTCTGGAGCTGGACGCGGATCAACACGCCCATACTTTTCCACATGGGCTATTTTTATAATTTCCTACACTATAAAAGAAGGCGAGGCTAGGACAAAACACAACTTCTTACTCAAAATACGAATAATCATGTTATCAATAGGAGTAACATCGCTGCACCGTGAAACTATACTCGCCTTCCGCGGGGACGCCGGAGTCTCGCTTATTTTAGGTGCTAAATGAATGATTTTGATCAAACAACGAACGATAATTAATTTCAACTAATCATCGTTCGTTGTTTCTTCATTCTTTTGTCTCAGCACCGATATACGTCATCATTTTCTGATGGGAAACTGGAAATGGATAATTGACTAACTCACACATATCCACTGCCTTTAATCTGTGGTCATCCATAACACTTATATTCGTTGTTGCCGTATAAATATCAAGTTGCCAAATAATATGTGAAAAAACATGCTTTAACTTCCCTTTCTTTTCCTGCAATTGAAGGGTAATACCGTACTCATTATAGAACCATCTTTCCAAATGTTCCCATCCTATTTCTTTTATTGGTACCATTGGAAATTGCCAAAGATTAGCTAATAATCCTTGATCAGAGCGTTTTTCAATGATAAACGTATCTGTTTCTTCATTTTTTATTAGGAGCACAACATATGGTATTGTTTTTTGTTTCTTTGCTTTCTTTTTAATTGGTAATTCTTCTTGCCTACCCTCAGCAAATGCCTGGCAATGCTCTTGAACTGGGCATAATAGACATGCCGGTGATTTTGGAGTACATATCAAGGCCCCAAGCTCCATAATTGCCTGATTAAAGGAGGATGGGTCTGATTCATCAATCATTTCTCGCACATAAGACTCAAATAATTTTTTTGTACGCTGCTGTGCAATATCATCCTCGATCAATAATAACCGTGAGAAAACCCGCATTACATTGCCATCAACCGCAGGTTCTGGTTGATCAAAGGCAATCGATAGGATAGCTCCTTTGGTATACGGGCCCACGCCTTTTAAGGCTCCTAAATCCTCTGGATTAGCCGGCACATTTCCATCATATGAAGCTACAACTTCCTTAACAGCGTTTTGTAAATTCCTTGCGCGGGAATAGTATCCTAACCCTTCCCAAGCTTTTAGAACATCCTGCTGATCAGCAGCTGCAAGTGCTTGGACAGTTGGAAACTTTTCAATAAATCGATAAAAATAAGGAATAACTGTATCTACCTTTGTTTGCTGTAGCATAATTTCTGAAACCCAAATTTTATATGGATCCTTATCTTTTCGCCAGGGAAGATCACGCTTATTGTTCTGATACCAATGTATTAGATCATTCTGGAATCCTGAAATGTCAATAGATTGTAGTTTTTTATCTCTCATAAAATCACATCCTGTATGGTACAATAAATAATATGAAATCTACGAATTCCATCGATTTACGAGGTCAACATCAGACAAAAATCGCAAAATCCGTAATTGTTTAATTGATGATACATCATAACGATAGCCCTTTACCGAAAACTTACAAATTAAAACTAGAAAACAGTATAGGCAACCTAAGGAGGGCCTGATCTATGGATACTGGTACCCATATTGTAATGGGTGTTGCACTAGGAGGATTAGCTACATTAGATCCAGTAGTTCACAATGATCCTATTTTATTTAATGCAGTACTTGTTGGAACCATCGCCGGTTCTCATGCCCCTGATTTTGATACTGTATTAAAATTAAAAGATAATGCGACATATATTCGACACCATCGAGGAGTTACTCACTCCATTCCCGCTGTAATTATTTGGGGAATATTAATTGCAAATATTATTCATCTGTTTGTTCCACAAGTGAATTTCTTCCACTTGTGGTTATGGACAGCTTTAGCTGTGGTTATTCATGTATTTGTTGATATATTTAATGCTTATGGTACACAGGCTTATCGCCCTTTCACAAGTAAATGGATAGCACATGGGTTCATTAATACCTTTGATCCCTATATCTTCTTCTTGCACATAGCTGGAATAGCCGCTTGGGCATTAGGTGCTCATCCAGGCTATACATGGATTACCATCTATGCGGTTATCTTTCTCTATTATATTAAACGATATATTGACAAAAGAAGCATCGTTAAGAGGATCAAAGCACACTACCCTGATGTTGAGCAAATTGCGACATCACCTACCATTAAACAAAACTATTGGCGGGTGGCAATAACAACAGATCAAAAGTTTTATGTTGGTAGCGTTGAAAATAATCATATTGAAATTGTTGATGAATTCAATAAAGTACCATTACCAGATACAAAAATAATGGAAATTGCTTTAGAAGATAAAAATATCTCTGCCTTTTTATCTTTTTCGCCGGTATATCGTTGGGAAATAAACGACTATGATGACTTCACAGAAGTCCGATTTATCGATTTACGCTACCGCTCAAAAGGACATTATCCCTTTATTGCAGTCGTACAGATTGACGAAAATATGGAAATAATTAGTTCCTATACGGGCTGGATCTTTTCAGAAAAAAAACTGCAAAACAAATTATATGTGGAAGAAAGTCCGATTTAAAAGGAGCTGCGCCTGGTCAGCTCCTTACCTTTAAACCTAAAATATTTACTACGATGCGCGAACGTTTTATCTGCCTGATGAGCCGAATTGCTCTTTTAGCGGATTCCGATTTCCAGTGCCCACAGTAATCATTCATTTTAGTTTGGGCATTTTTGTATTACATATATTTTATTTTATGAAGACCCGTGAAACACTGTTTATTTGTTTACGCTATTACCCAATAGAGAAATTGGGATAGCCTCTTCCTTTTCATAAAGTTCTCCAATAAGATTGATTCGATTGCCCCAGGCAAACACACCATTCATGTAATTGATTTTAAACGTAAAGCCCGGATCATTTTTTAATTCATACGTCTCTTGCTCATTAAAATCCTCAGGATTCAGTGTATACGCGAGCGCCACCTGCATTTTTCGTTCGTTTACAGCTACTTCTGAAATATTACCTAACTGCTCAGCTCTTTGGGCTTTTTCTTTCAATTTCCCTATTTCTTGTCTTAATTGCTCCAGTGAGTAATCACTATATCGATAATTGTTTGCCAATGTAATCATCCTTTTTTCAACGTTCCTTTATCATTCTACCAATTACCGAGTAGAAATGGAAACATACTGCTAAAGAAAATGCTTTAGAAATGATCTGATTCTTTATCATATTCATCAACAAACTGATGAATTAACTCAAAAGTAAATCCTTTTCTATATAAGCCTTCTTTTATCTTTTGCTTCAATTCATATCCTGTTAGCTTCTGCGAATGCTTTTTTAAAAGTTTTTCTCCCTGATAAATAATCGCGGTCCATTCTTCCGACACATCTTTTCCATCTCTACTTTCATCTAATACAGTCTGGATAATATCTTGTGAAAATCCTTTTTGCTGCAAGGTACCTTGTACGTTTTGCAGCTGCTTGCGGAAGGAATCCTTTCTCTTCTGTTGAAGTTTCTTTTGTACTAATTTAATAACCTTTTTGTATTGTGCTTCGTAGGTATATAACTGAATTGCTTCTTCAGCAAGTTTTGGAGCTACTCCCTTCTCCATCAGTTCTTTCTTTATAATCATTGGTCCTTTGGATGATGTATTCATCCTTGTCCGAACAAACATCTCGGCAAACTGCCGGTCATCAATAAGATTTTTATTAGATAACCGATCTAAGATCATCGAGATATGTTCTGGTTCAACTTCTTTTTGAAGCAAGTAATCATGAATTTCCTTTCTCGAACGCATTCGATAGCTTAGGAAATTAATTGCAAGAAGATATGATTTATAAACGATATCCTTTTTAAGGAGCTCGGTTATTGTAGCTTCATCCAGTTCCATCCCCTTCCGAAGCTGAAATTCGATAAGAATCGCTTCATCGATGCCAAAGCCAAAAGACTCTTTTTCTCCCTCACTTACATAAACATTATAACGTTGAGAATTTTTCTTTTGTGTCGTAATTCGGGTAATTTTTCTCATCATCACGCACCCCTTTTTTCCATCATACCAAATCATTAACCAGCATGCCTGTTGTTTTATCCGTCCATTACTCATTCTTCACAGACAAATATCTGCTTTTTTCTGTTAGGAGCGGTCGATCGAATAAATGAACTGTAAAAAATAGGATATTCGCATATAATAGAGATAACTAATTTGGAAGAAGGTGAAGCAAAATGAATATTCTAATTACTGGCGGTACTGGCTTTGTTGGAAAGGAACTAATGAGACATCTTCATGCTCATCAACACCATACGTACGTATTAACTAGATCACCTGAGAAGTATGTGAATACAGCTGATGCAACATTCATTGGTTATCATTACCCACCAGAGGAGTTGCCTTCTATTCAAGCAGTTGTTAATCTAGCTGGTGAATCTCTATTTGGATACTGGACGGAAACGAAAAAAAATAAAATATTGGATAGTAGAATACATACGACCGAGAGGTTAATCACGTTTATTAAAAAACTATCGACGCTTCCTGATGTTTTTATCAGTGGTTCAGCAGTCGGTTACTATGGTATTTCAGACGACCTTATGTTCTCAGAAAAAACAACACAAGCAGGGGATGACTTCCTAGCAAAAGTAGTTGTGAAATGGGAAAAAACTGCGAAGCAAGCAGAAGAATTAGGTATACGTACGATCTATACTCGATTCGGCGTTATCCTAGGAAAAGAAGGGGCACTTCCTCTTATGAGTTTACCTGTAAAGCTTTTTGCTGGGGGTAAAATAGGAACTGGTGAGCAATGGCTATCCTGGATTCATATTGAAGATGTGGTTCGTATTATTGATTACTGTATTCATAACGAAGCAATAGCAGGTCCTGTAAATGTAACAGCACCTCATCCAAAGCAAAATAAAGTGTTCATGAAGACATTAGCAAAGGCATTAGCACGCCCATATTGGTTACCCGTCCCTTCATCCATTATGTATGTAGCAACTGGTGAAATGTCCCAACTTATTACTAAAGGACAGTACGTTATTTCGAATAAATTAGAAGAGCATCAATATCATTATTCCTTTCCATATTTAACAGAAGCATTACGTCATATTTATCGTTAATAGTATGTCGATTTTTGCTCTCAAAAAACAATTCCATTTTAATCAAATCCAGTGTAAAATAATAGTACGTACAAAGTTTAAATTGAAAGAGTTGACGATAGCAAGACAATCATACTAGTTAAATAGGGAAGGCAAATGGTGCGCCACCGGCAATGCCGGTTCTAGTGGGTTCGATTCCCACCCCGAATTTTTGTTGAAAGCTAACTAAAAATTCGCGGGTGGGCAAACTTACTGGATTTCCATTTGGATATTCATTATACCCACCTGAAAATAGGAGGGTATTTTTTATGCTTAAAGCACGAGATCTACATGACGTGCCTGTATTATTTGAGCTATTAGTAAATCCAGCTGTTTTTCCCTATGTTCGACACAAAGCAAATACCACTGATGAATACTATTTTATTACGAAACAAACAATGGAAGCAGAAGACAGAGGAGAATTAATCTCACGGACTATTTTAGACGAGTATGGCAATCCAATTGGAACTATTAATTTATTTGATATCCAGGAAAACTATGGGTTTCTAGCTACTTGGATCGGGAAGCCTTATTTTGGTAAAGGCTATAATAAACAAGCAAAGGAACAATTTTTCAATGATATTTTCTCTAGCTCACCTATTGAGGGTGTATTCATGAAAGTCCGCAAATCAAATATACGTTCCTTAAAGGCTGTGTCAAAATTACCTTATGTTACATTGGCTAACGATACGTATCAGGAAGTCTTTCATATGATAAATCTTGAAGCCGTAGTCTATGATTTATTCGTGGTAACGAAGCAACAATATTTATCGTATCAGCAGTTTGCTACAAACCCTCAGGAAGCCACTGAAGAAGAAGTCGGTTGATTTCTGTGTATAAATATATGTTACTTGTCCATACTAAAAAGAAAAGGACGGATTTGCCATGAAAAAACAGATTAGTGCATCTACGAGAGCAAAATTTTTGTCTAAAACGCAAGAGGTTTTATACCAAAAGGAATTCAAGCATGCGGATCAAATATATGATCAGCTCTCTAAGAGAGGAAACCGAAGCTAAAAGGTTTCAACAGGCTGTCGAGCCTAGGAACTCGACAGCTTTATTTAATTACTCGTAGTGTTATATATCCGTTAGAACAGATTCGATAAACCGTCTTTCTAATGAAGGTAAGCGAATTTCCCGTATGAGAAAAGAGAAAGTAGAACGTGAACTGCACGGGCAGCGTTATTGTCGTTTGTGCAGCAAAGATGATGTGCGTAAACAAGCATTACTCGTTTCAGCCAGCTAGAACATGAATAAGAGTATTTTCGGTGAAGGGCTCGCTTTCCCCACGAAAAACGAGTGCTACTCGTTCGTCCGCGCACACAAAAAAAGTTTGTAGAATTTCTACAAGCTTTTTTTGCTATGTATCACACGTTCTATGCCATAAGTCCTATTCAATAATAAAGCTGCGGATGTAACTCCTTCTCTTCCACTAAAGATAACCAGGTTATAATCATTTGTTCAGCCTGAATCCTTGCTTCAGATTTTTCCTTCGCAAACCCATAGCCAACAATAATGTTTGTTGTCTCAAATGCTATTGCCGCCTGCCATATTTCCATTTTTTCTGCATTATAGACAAATACCATAACAGTATTATTACCCCTAACTTCAATTTCAAAATCATGATCCTTAAATATAAAACGTAGTATTTTACATTTAGTCAGACTCGTGATGGTTAAATGGTGCAGTATCATGCAACTAATCATTAACTATCCCTCCATTGATCTATATGAGAACATTTTACTATATGTGTATTTTAAGAACAAGAATGGAGCATTATAAGTTTTATAAACATGATAGGATGAGAGATACTAAAGCTTCATTTTTTCTAAATTTAACCAATCGAGTGTGGTAGCATGCGTGAACAAATTGCACATAATATTAAATTTCTTCGTGAACAGAATAATTGGACGCAAAAGGAGCTCGCTGAAAAGCTTTTAATCTCTCGCTCTGTTATTGCTAAATGGGAAAATAATTCGGTGACACCAGATATCATGTCTTTACTAAAACTTTCCGAAATATTTCAAGTATCACTAGATCATTTAGTTGGAAATTACTCCTTTCGTGATGATTTACTTAAGGAATTTAAACGGATTTACAGTTCATCTCCTAACTCATTTGATGAGGAAGCAGTTGAAATCGTTGAATACATCATGACGAATCCTGAATTTAAAAAGGAAATTTTTGAATTGAAACAATTATCTATTAAGAAGCAACATTCTATTCATAAACTGATAGCTGAACTTATTCAACAATATAAAAACATATGATAAGGGGCTGGGACATAACTAGCCCTTATGAAGTTAAAAAAGATTCCAGTTATCAAAAAATGATAGCTGGAATCTTTTTTGTTATAATTTAGGCTTGTATTTTGCCTGAAGGCGGTGTACTTTCTTAAATTCACCGCCATAAAGGCGAATCCTAATTCATTTTCCACTTTCGATTTGCCTCTCACTGACATACGAGTGAAACGCAAATTGGCCTTCAAAAATCCGAAGACAGGTTCTACATCTATTTTACGTTTTCCATAGATTTCTCCCGTTTCTTCTTTTGAAAGCTGCTCTCTTATATATGCTTTTTGCTGTTCCCAATGGGCATTATAGAAAATCTTACGATTTCCTTTGCTTTGGTACAATGAACGCGTAATGGACATCCCGAACAATCTTCACATTCATAGACACGAAAGGTTCGTTTAAATCCGGCTTTATCTGTTCGATTCGATAGATATTGAAAAGGTACCTTCTTTCCGTTTGGGCAAGTAAAGAAGTCGCTGTCTGAATCATAGTCCCAGTTTGACACATAAAAAGGATTTTCTTTATATTTCTTTTTCTTTTCCATCCGATAGGAATTATACGTAATGAGTGGAGTTCTATTTCGATGTAATACCTCACTATAATTTTGTTCACTACCATAACCGGCGTCAGCGACAATATACTTGGGTAACTTGAAGTACCTTTCTTCAATATTCTTGAGGAAAGGAATAAACGTGCGAGTATCCGTAGGATTTGGAAATACATCATAAGCTAATGTGTACTGGCCTTCGGTCGCAATTTGTACATTATAACCCGCCTTAAGTTGGCCATTTTTCATATAGTCATCTTTCATTCTCATAAAAGTGGCATCATGATCCGTCTTAGAATAACTATTGCGGTTGCCAAAGATCTCCATATCATTTTGATATTTCTGTTTACGAATTACATAGTCTTGGAATTGTTTACGGTATTGCTTGGGTTCTTTTCGCATAGAACGGAGTTGTTTGCGATCTTTTGCTTTTTCACTTTCCTCGATTTCTTGATCGTATTTCTTCACTTTTTCATCTAGTTTTTTTACTACTTCATTGAGTTCTTCCGTTGAAATTTCATCAGAACTTTCTCTTTCTATTTCGGGGATAATTTCTTTTTCCAGTAGCTCCTCATACATTTGATTCGACTTCTCTACTAAATCGGAGCTGTATTTTTCAATGGATTTTTTCCATACAAAAGTGAACTTATTGGCATTCGCTTCTAATTTCGTGCCGTCAATAAAAATGGCCTCTTCTTCAATTGCCTTCTCTTCAACAAGTTGACAGCGAAATAGGACAAAACATTGGCGTAGTAACTCTTTTACTTCGGGATGAACACGGAATCGATTGATGGTACGATAGCTCGGCTCATAACCCTGTGCTAGCCACATCATCCGTACACTATCTTTAAGTAAGCCTTCTATTTTTCTGCCAGAAAAAACAGATTGGGTATAGGCACATAAGATAATCTTCATCATCATTCGAGGATGGTATGCAGGACAACCTGTTTCGCGCAAAAATCCCACAAATGATTCTTCTGGGATATGTTCTACAATATGGTTAACCGCATAGGCGATATCATTTTCTTGTAATTTCATTTCAAAATCTAAAGGCAAAACGACTTGATTCATGGTATAATGTTTAAACATAAGGGATACCTCCGGTTCTGTTTGGGTGTGATTACTTTAACTTTACCAGAAGGTATCCCTTTTGCGTACATAAATCTCAAAAAAAGTGGTACTTACCAAATTATTGGCGAGTACCACTTTTAATTTTACTGGGTTTTGTCCCAGCCCCTTTTATTCCACAATCAGCTATATCTACTTCTATCCAACCAAAAAACCCGTACCCCCTGTGAGTAATCCATCTTCACGAGATCTCAGTAGCTCGTTTCTTTGAGATGACAATAACACAGCTCGAACAGCACTTTTACATATTCCTTATTGCTCGAATTCAGAGACATTTCGATTCTCAACCTATTATATTTTCGTTGACACTAAGTTATATCTGTTATACATTAAATATAACAGATATAAAGGAGTGCCATGGAATGTGTTCATATCACTAGATTTTGAGTCTAAAGATCCAATATACCTGCAACTATCTCAACAAATCATTGAAGGCATTGCTAGAAGACAATTATGTCCTGGTGACACGTTGCCCTCCGTTCGCTCGTTAGCAGCGGATATCGGAATTAACTTGCATACTGTCAATAAAGCATATCAGCAACTTAAACAAGATGGGTTTCTTCATATACATCGTCAAAAGGGTGTCGTCATTAACCCAGATGGGGTACCAAAAGCAGATGATCAATATAGGTCGAAAGTGGAGCATGAGCTACACCCAATTATTGCTGAGAATATCTGTCGAGATTTGAATAAAGAAGAATTTCTTAACATGTGTTCACATATTTATTCAGAATTTACGAAAGATGGTGAATCCTAGATGAATAATATAACGTTAGTATTAATCGTTTTACTCGTGCCCATGTTTATATTTTTTATCTTCGTACCATATTTGACTAGAAAAACAGAAAGCTTTGGTGTATCTATTCCAGAGACTGTGTATTATACCCCAGAGCTTAAAAAAATGAGAAAACAATATGCTTATGCTATTAGCTTCCTAAGCGCCTTTGCTACAGGCATTTTTCTTATTACCGATATGATAACTGACTTAGAAGAATCAGCAGTTGGAATTCTGCTCGCCATTGTCATTTCTGTATTTATTCTACTTAGCTTTCTCAGCTATTACGTTTTCCATATAAAGATGAAACAGTTGAAAAAATTATCTAATTGGAAGCAAGAAAAATCACAGAAGGTTTACATTCATACCCAATTTCACCAATCTAAATTAAGATATTCCAATGCATGGTTTCTTTTTTCAATTATTATCGCAATAGCAACTATCATAGCTAGTATGATGTCCTACGCAAAATTCCCTGAACAAATACCGATGCAATATAATTTCCAAGGCGAAGTTACTAATTGGGCTGAAAAATCACACCGAACCGTGTTAGCAATGCCGATTATCCAGCTTTACTTAACATTAATTTTCGTTTTTGTTAATACAATAATTGGTAAAGCTAAGCAGCAAATAAACGCTGAAAACCCGAATGAATCTATGCAACAGAATATACTATTTCGTAGAAGATGGTCTGCATTTACAATTATCGGCGGCATTCTATTAACCATTCTGTTTTCGATTGTACAATTCTCTTTTATGTATCCGATACCGCAAGCTTTAATGATTCGTGCAGCTATCCTTATTAGTATTGGATTAACCATCGGTGCTATTATCCTTTCCATTACAACCGGGCAAGGAGGCAGTCGGATTAAAGCTTCAAGCAAAGGTCAAGTAGAAGTAATCGACAAGGATGATGATCGTTACTGGAAGCTTGGACAATTTTATGTAAATAAAAACGATCCTACGATCTTTTTAGAGAAGCGATTTGGAATTGGTTGGACAATGAATTGGGGTAGACCACTTTCTTGGGTTATTGTTATCCTGTTCGTCCTGATCACGATCGGAATCGTATGGCTCGCAATATAAAAAGGGAGATAGGTTACTATGCAGGAAATGTTTGAATCCATAAACTGGGCGGTTATTACTCCGTTGCTAGTTATACAAGGAATATTATTAATCATTGCAATTATTGATTGGGCTAAGGTCGAAAAGACGAATGGACCGAGATGGATGTGGTTCTTCATTATTATCTTCATTTATACCATTGGACCGATTGCATATTTTATTTTCGGGAGGAGGCAACAATAGATGACATTATTAACAATCACAAATTTAACCAAGAAATTTAGTAATAAGCTAGCTGTTAACAATGTTAATTATACACTAACGCCCCAAAAATGCGTTGCGTTAATCGGGCCGAACGGTGCTGGTAAAACCACAATTCTAAGAATGTTAACTGGACTTCTAAAGCCTTCTTCCGGTGTCATACAATTTGCAAACAAACCAAAAAACGATGATGCTAGAAGCTTTATTGGGTACTTGCCTCAATATCCTGTATTTTATAATTGGATGACCGGAATGGAATTTCTTACATTTAGCGGGCAACTAGAAGGTTTTACTAAGCAAGAATCAGTAAAAAGAGCTACCTTTCTAATGGAAAAAATAGGAATTGCAAATACAAAAAACAAACGAATTGGTAACTATTCTGGAGGGATGAAGCAACGTCTTGGAATAGCTCAAGCAATTATTCATAGACCAAAGCTATTAGTTCTCGATGAACCAGTCTCCTCTTTAGATCCCATTGGACGTCGAGAAGTTCTTTCTCTTATGGAAGAGTTAAAACAACAGATGACTATTCTTTTTTCTACTCATATATTAGGCGATGCAGATGAGATTAGCGATGAATTATTGCTGCTTAAAGAGGGAGAAATTATTGAATCAGGAGAAATGCATGTCCTACGTCAAAAATATCAAACAGCCAAGATATCCATTCAATGCCATGAAAACCTGCCAATTTATCGTGATAAAATCTCTACTTTGTCCTCCGTACGAAATGTTTATATAGAAAGAGATACGATTCAGATTACCGCACATAATATCCAAAATGCCCGACAGGAAATTTTGCAAATCGCCTCTAAAGAACAATGGCCACTCACAAATTTCACATTACATCGTGCGTCCTTAGAGGATATGTTTATGAAGGTGGTGAACGAATAATGCATACTAAGGTTTTACTTCAAAAAGAGATGTTAGAGAATTGGCGAAACAAGAAATGGATTTGGGTACCACTCGTATTCCTTCTTTTAGCAATTATGGATCCAATCTCTAATTATTATCTTCCTCAGATATTAGAATCAATCGGTGGATTACCGGATGGAACTGTGTTAGAACTTCCTGAGTACGCTCCACAAGACATACTTTTAATGAGTTTAGGGCAATTTTCCAGTCTTGGTGTTCTCTTAATTGTGCTAATCTCTATGGGAACCATTGCAGGAGAACAAAAAAATGGTGTAATGGATTTGCTTCTTATTAAACCCATCTCCTACCGTTCGATTATTTTAGCAAAATGGTTTTCTCTTTTATTGCTTGTCTGGACTTCCTTGTTTCTTGGTATCACAGCAAGCTGGTATTATACGAATAGCTTGTACGGTGAAATCGAGTTTTTATCTATGTTACTTGTTACATTCTATTACGGTCTTTGGTTAACTTTAGTTGTAACCATTTCCATTTTTTATAATGCTATTATACAAACACCAGGTTTAGTTGCATTTTTAACAATCCTTACAACAATAATCTTAAGTATTGTTACTAATGTTTTTGGTACACATATAAAGTGGAGTCCTGTTAATTTATCAACTTATATTCATGAAATGCTTGTTCTCGGTTCTGTTACCTCCCAATTAATTGCTACTGCTTTTACAACGATTGTCCTTATCATAATCATTCTTTCTGTAGCTATTTATTGTTTTAAAAAGAAACATCACTAACATAAAAAGGAACGGTTAGACTTGGAAATTCTTCTCGCTTTCTTAATCAGACGAATACACCGTGTCTTCTTCTCCAATAGCTTAGACTAAAATTGTCCGTCTTCATCAGGATTATCGCAGTTCCCCCATTGTTCACACAAGTCAAACAAAGGGATTGAACATAACAAACACGATTAATTCATTACACGAACAATGCACTACTCTACCTCATAAAATATATAGCTCCTTGATAAACAAGAGCGATGTATCGCTGCCTTTCCTCCATTTCCTGTAGAAGGAAAGACAGCGGTGAACGCCACATTGCGGAGCAAAGCCGATGGCTTGGAACGAATCTTCTTTTCTATAAATATAAGTGGAGCTTGGCACCTACCTTATCGCACCTTTATAATTGTTATTTGTTTCAAAAAGGCAAATGAGGCAAGATATAGCAGTAATCCAACTGCGAATAATTGGAGAAAGAATACCATATTAATATGCACAACTAGATCTACAATAAAGTCAATCAACCAGCCCTGAGCAATACCAAATAATAATACAACCGCAGCCACACCTAAGCTTATTCCACCACCTAAGAATCCATGTCTATAAAAAACCAATCCTAACATAAACATAAGTGACATTAAGAAAAAGATTAACATGACATCCATTCCTATTCGTATATACCACGTATCATTTACAAAATAGGCAAGATGTAAAAAGTAGAAATCTTCAATACCAATAACCTTTGTAAAAAATGAAATAGCTTCCTGTAGAATACTTGCAACAACTGCTTTTGTAATAGCTAGTAGGAAAAAGAAGATACCTATGCTAATAAAAATATTCTTTCGTGTTGCCCCCAATTTAATAGAAAATGGGATAAATTCTTTTACCACGTTAAAAGCTAAAATACTACAATATATATAAATTGGAGCCGTTAAACTAAAAGTCATCATTCCCCCATCAATGGCATCGAGATAAAAACCAAAGGCAATACAAACAACTAATATGGATAATAATACTGTCCAAAAGATCATCATTGAATGACGAATATCAACCAAAAAGAAATATAATAGTCCCTTTAACTGATTCATGGTTAATTAAGCTCCCCTCTTTTTCTCAGTTAGATGGATCATCAGCTCCTGCGTTGGAATTCCTTCGACCTTTAATCCCTGTTCTTCAGCCTCTTGCATACTTCCAAAGAGGTAGGCTGTCATCATCCCTGCCAACTGTTTCTTTTCAATTACTTCTTTACCTTTAATGAAGGCTTCTACATCCTCCACTTTTCCCGTCACAGCACATGTTTGTTCCCGAAGTACTTCAGCAGATTCTTGTAGTACAAGCCGTCCCTCTTGTAAAATCAGTACTTCTTCAAACATAAGACTTACTTCATCAATTAAATGCGTCGAAAAAATAATCATCCGCTTTTCGTTTTCGAATTCTTCTAACATTTGTTTATAGAAGTTTTTGCGTGCTGCTGCATCTAATCCGATATATGGTTCATCAAAAATGGTAATCGGTGCTTTACTTGCCAAACCTACAATTATTCCAAGAGCTGATTCCATTCCTTTTGATAAGGTCTTAATCTTTGCCTGAGGTTTGAGATTATATTCATGAAGTAATTGTTCAGCAAGCTGCTGATCCCATTCTGGGTAGAAAAAAGCATAGATACGGATAACTTCCTTTATCTTTAACTCCCTTTTAAAATTATTACCTTCTTTAATTAAGCAAACCGATGAACTGAGCGTTTGATTATCAAATGGATTTTCACCATCAATCAATACCTCGCCACTAGTTGCTAAGATATTCCCTGCTAAAATATCCATGAAGGTCGATTTACCTGCACCATTTCTGCCTAACAATCCATAAATTTTTGGTCCTTTTAAAGTAAAAGAGACATTCTTTAATGCTTCATCAAGATGGTATCGCTTTGTTACTTTACGAACTTCAATCTTCATTCGTATCCCCCTTATCTATCATTTCTCTTAATTCCTCCAGACTTATCCTAAGCTTTTTAGCCTCCGCTTTTAATGGAAGCATGTAATTTTCATAAAATGTTTGTTTTCTTTTTTTATTAAAATTTCTTTAGCATCTTCTGTTACAAACATACCAACACCTCGCCGTTTAAATAAAATTTCCTCAGCTACAAGCGCATTAATCCCCTTAGCAGCAGTAGCTGGATTAATTTGATAATAGTTGGCAAATTCATTAGTAGATGGAACACGTTCCCCTGGCTTTATCGACTCATTAATGATTGCATCTTCAAGCTGTTCTCGTATTTGCAAGAAAATAGGTTTGCTTTCATCTAAACTGTTTTTCATATCATCACCTTGTTCTTTGGTTCATTACTTATGTAACTAACCATATAACTAAATCTTTAATTAGTCAATACATTTATTTAAAATTGACTCAATTTCATAATTACTTTTTAATAAAATCAAAGAGCTGCAGAATTCTCAAAAATATTTTTTAAAATTAATCTAAGCAGCTATATTTTGATGAAGCATTGAATTAATACGATCACTGGCTAGTTTTGATGCATTATAAATAAGCGTTACGATGTCAAAATGAACCTTCGCTCGTTTTCCAGTACGGTAACGGATATTGTCTAGTTGATAATATTCCTTGAGATAAGCATTCACACGTTCTACAGCAGTACGCCGTTTAAAAATGGATTTCCATGCTTTTGACCCTCGTGCAGGTGCTGTATATCTTCGAAGGTTGGTAGTTATTTTCACCTTGTAAATCTTTTGACATAGACCTTCGGTTGCTAGCGGACAATCCTTACATTCCTTTGGTCGTGTGTATTTCAAGGTTTCATATTTGGTATCAAAGCTATCATAACGATAAGAATGTTCTCGAAAACAGGTAGGTGCAAAGTGTTTATCGAATCCAATGGGATCAGATTCATTTCGCTTATTGTAAGCTATTACTGATTGTTGCCCCATACGGTTTACTTGGACATAAATAGGATCATAATCATAACCAGCATCCATTGTTTGATAACGTAAAGATGAAAGAGATAGACGTTCATGAATGCCCTTCAATAAAGGAATGGCTGCTTTTCCATCATTTAAACTGCCTGAAGAAAACAAAGACTGCAAAATGTATTGACTTGATGTGCCAACTGCTAGATGTCCTTTATAGCCATACCAGAACACATTTTTACCTTCACTGTTTTTCTTTATGCCCCATTTCGGATCTTGAGGAACTTCGTTCCTCAGTTCTGTTAGTGGTACAGGTAACTGAGCTTCAATCTTTTTTTCGTAAAGTGGAAGGCTTGCTTCCTTTTTAGCTTGTTCTTCCAACCATTGTTCTCGTTCTGCCTTTGATTTACGACCACGTTTTTTCGGTTCTGTCTTTGTTTTTTCTTCTTTAGCTGGAGCTTGATCACGTGCTTCAAAATGAGTTGCATCGATTGCAACGGTATCATCGATAATGAAACCTTCTGCAATCGCTTGAAATAAAACTGTCTCTTGTGCTAATTCAAGTGTATTAGAATCACTGAGTTTAGTGATCAATCGAGAATAAGCAGCCTCCGAAGGAGTCTCATCAGATACAAGAAATCCGCAGTTCCATTTGAACAGTGGGTCGTCTTTCAGACGTTTAATCAAGTCTTTAATTGTTGGAATACGTTCAATTATACGAACGCATAATGAGATAATCATTGCGGCATAGTTGAGCTTGACCGGTGCTCCAAGCCTTGATTTCTTGTTCACTTGATATAAGATTGCGTCCACATCTATTTCTGAAATGATTGCTTCATAACGTTGGGTAGGTTCCATTTCCAATAAGTCATAGATGTCAAATAAGCTCTCTTGTCGTATAATAGACATAGGGAGTCCCTCCAGTCTTTTGGTTAGTTTGGTCACTTACCATTATACTAGACTTGGGGAGGTACTCCATTTTTTATGTCTTAAACCCATTGAGCCGCAAAGGCTCATAATTATGAAATTCACTAAATTAGGTGTCTCGCCTAAAAATAAATTAGGAATTAACTTTTAATATTTCTCACTAATTACTCAAAGACTGGATTGAATCTACTTTCTAATGAAGATAAGGGGATTTATCGTATGAGTAGAACGTAGCTTTACGGGTGCCCAAGAACTGCAAAGGCATGCTATGGTCGTGAGCTGGACGCGACTCAACACGCCTATATTTATCCACATGGGACAATTTTGTAATTTCCTATACTACAAAAAAAGCTTGTAGAAAACACAGTGGTTTCTCTACAAGCTGAAAAAAGCTGGGACGAAATTAAAATATTTTAGATAACGTTTCGGTTTTATATGGTAAAATTCTTTCATCCTAGCCTCATCAATCTTCTCCAATTTTCTTATCTTGGCTTGTTGGCAATCTCCCTGCTTTTTTAGCAGCCTCTCGTAAGACATATTCTACGTGACTATTTACGCTGCGAAACTCATCCTTTGCCCAAATCTGCAATATCTCATATAACTTTGGATCTATCCGCAATGGAAAACTCTTTTTCTTCGGCATACTACCCCTCTTTTAATTATTGATATAGGGTTCCTGTATTAACGACAGGCTGTGTGCCATGGTCAGAAACAATCGATACAAGTAGATTATTTGCCATTGCTACACGACGTTCATCATCGAGCTCAACGGAACCATCCTTTTCAAGCTGTAAAATAGCATCTTGAACCATTCCTACGGCACCTTCTACGATTTGCTTTCTAGCTGCAATAATCGCACTTGCTTGTTGGCGTTGAAGCATCGCCTGAGCTATTTCTGTTGAATAAGCAAGATGTGTTAGACGGGCTTCGATTACCTTAACACCAGCAACATTTAACCGATCCTGAAGTTCTGCTGTTAATTCATTAGACACCTCTTGTGCATTACCTCTTAATGTTAGCTCAGCATCTGTAAATGTATCATAAGGGTATTTGGTAGCTACAGCACGAATAGCTGTTTCACTTTGTATTTCAACAAATTGTTCATAACGATCAACATCAAAAACTGCCTTAGCACTATCGACGACTTTAAATACGATAACCGCAGCAATTTCAATTGGATTCCCATTCACATCATTGACCTTCAAACGCTTACTATTAAAATTTCGTACTCGCAGTGAAATTGTTCTTCGTACTGAAAATGGCACAGTTATTACAATTCCTTCTCGCCGAATACTCCCCATATATTTACCAAGAAAAATAACAACTGCGGCTTGATTTGGTTGAACCAACGTAATACCACTACCTAACGTTATCGCAAGAATTAGACAGATTCCACCTAGTACGAATTGCAGCTGGAAAAAACTAAATACAGTTCCAGCTACTAATGCTGCAATAAGTAAAATCCCTATAAAACCATTAATTACCCACGCCTGTTTTTCTCGAATCATAATAATACACACCTTCCCCATGCTTTCTATATCATTATGATATCATTTTTGTATATATTTGTAAATCGCTAACTTGCATCTAAATTATAAAATGGTTCTTTTTCTGGGAATACGAGATAATCTTCACCGTCTGTTCGAATAACTAAATTACCAAGTGCCCCTGTAGAATATATATTTGCATTTACCTTATAAAGATTCTTTATCACACGGTTAACTGGATGTCCATAATCATTTTCCTTACTATACGTTAATATTGCCGTTTGTGGACTCACGGCTTTAAGAAATCTAAGGGACGTACTTGTATTCGACCCATGATGGGCGACTTTCAAAATTTCTGCATCTATTTCTATGTTTTTCATTATTTCTTTTTCTTGTTCCATTTCTACATCACTCATTAATAAAAAGTCGACTTCCTTATAGCTAACCTTCAGTGCAATCGAAGATTGGTTATTGTTTTTTGATTTACCGTATGTGTTTAATACCTGGATACTTAGCAGCGGATCAACCAATAGTTTTTCGTGTAGTTTGGCTACCTTCACAGGAATAGCTTGTTTTCGTATTTCCTGTATATATTTTGCATACATCCGTGTTGTGTGTAACTTCCCAGAGTCTAATATTTTTGCCACCTTGATATGCTTCATCACATAGGGCAACCCACCAATGTGATCAACATCAGGATGTGTTGCTACAAGCAAATCAATTTTGTTCACACCCTGTTTTTTTAAATATTTCACTACTCGTTTCCCTGCATCTGGTGGACCTCCATCGATTAAGATATGTTTGTTTGCGGGCGTTTTTATTAGCATACTGTCTCCTTGCCCAACATCAATAAAATGCATCTGCATACCCGAAGATCCTTCACTATGTATGGAAACTATATGAACATTAAAAAGTGCAATAAAAAAAATAAATCCGATTGATAGCTTACTTTTAATCATAAAGACATCCTCTTTTTCAACTTAATATAGGTTTATTTTCTTACAAAAACAGCGGAATTATGAATAGCATTGATGTTAGTTTATGGGAGTTGTATGAGGAAACTATTCCTGCTGAATAGAGGATATAAAAGGTTTGCCAAGAGAAATACACACTTATCTTCAGAAAATGTGGCAAAGAGAAGGCTGGGACAAATGTAGTTAAGAAACAATAAAAAACGAGCGATAATTATTTAAATTAATTATCGCTCGTTTATTTGATTAAACTAATTCATTAGCTCCGTAATATGAGACTCCTTGAAAAAGAAGAACCCTTTTTCTGCGTGCGATATATCGCTGCTGAGGCCGTGCCCGCGAAAGCAAGTATATTTTTCATGGTGCTTCAATGATTTTCCTATTGACAAACATGATTATTCGTATTTATGAGTAAAGAAGTTGTATTTTGTCCCAACCCCTTTTCATTTATCTAACTCACGCCTTTTGCACTACAATTTCTTGATTGAAGACGTCTACTTTTACATTGGAAACATTATCATCTTCCAATATTAAGTCTGTTAATTGATCTTCGATTTTATCTTGGATTACTCTACGTAAAGGTCTTGCGCCAAAACGGCGGTCATAGCCAAGTCGAACCAATTCTTGTTTAGCTTCATTTGTAATCGTAATCGATAGATCATTTTCTTCGATTGTTTTTTGTAGATCAGCAAGCATAAGATCTACAATTTGCATTAGGTTTTCTTCGGTTAGTTCGTTAAATTGAATAATCGCATCGAAGCGGTTAAGAAATTCTGGTTTGAAATATGCCAGAAGATTCTCCATCGTAGATACAGATTCATGGGACTCCCTATTAAAACCAACATTCACTGTTTTAACACCTGTTCCAGCATTGCTCGTCATAATAATTACAGTTTCTTTAAAGCTAACTGTTCTTCCTTGCGAATCCGTTAAATGACCGTCCTCCATAATTTGTAGGAACATGTTTTGTACGTCTGGATGTGCTTTTTCTATTTCATCTAATAGAATAATGGAGTATGGGTTGCGACGTACTTTTTCCGTTAATTGACCCGCTTCTTCATGACCTACATAGCCTGGAGGTGAACCAATGATTTTTGATACAGCATGTTTCTCCATATACTCACTCATATCAAGACGGATTAACGAATCTCTGGAGCCAAATAATTCTTCCGCTAAGGCTTTTGTTAGTTCTGTTTTACCAACACCAGTTGGTCCAACGAAAAGGAAAGAACCAATTGGTCGATAATTTGATTTTAAGCCTGCTCGACTACGACGAATCGCTTTGGCAACTTTATCTACAGCTACATCTTGTCCAATCACTTTTGCACTTAGGTTTTCACCAATGTTTTTCATTTTTTCTTGTTCATCAGCTTGAAGCTTTGTAACAGGTATCCCAGTTTTTTCTTCAACAATCAATTGAATATCGGAAATATCTACATCGATAATTTGTTCTTCATCTTTCGCTTTATCTAGTTGTTTTTGCAACTGTATTTCTTGATATCTTAAATTTGCAGCACGTTCATAATCTTCTCTTTCAGCAGCTTCTTCTTTCTCTTTAATAATTTCTTCTAATCGTTGGTTTATTGTATCAGAGTCTTTCGAAGCATTAGCTAGATTCAAACGTGAACCAACTTCATCCATCAAATCAATCGCTTTATCAGGCAAGTAACGATCTTGAATATATCGTTTTGAAAGTGTTACAAATGCCCGAATAGCTTCATCAGAATAACGAACCTCATGGAATTTCTCATAACGATCCTTAATACCCTGTAATATCTGAACTGCTTCTTCACTTGAAGGTTCTTTTACAATGATGGGCTGTAATCTACGTTCTAGTGCCGCATCTTTCTCAATTTGACGATATTCTTTTAATGTTGTAGCACCAATTAATTGTAATTCACCTCTGGCTAGTGCAGGTTTTAAAATATTTCCTGCATCCATTTGCGAGCTTTCTGCAGTGCCTGCTCCAACTAATAGGTGTATTTCATCAACAAATAAGATAACATCTTGACGTTCTTGTAATTCGTTAATTAATTGTTTCATACGTTCTTCAAATTGACCACGAACACCCGTATTAGCAACAAGTGATGCCACATCTAGCATATAAATTTCTTTATTGATTAATTTTGTAGGCACATCTCCTTCTGTAATTTTAAGTGCCAAGCCTTCTGCAATCGCAGTTTTACCAACACCAGGCTCTCCTATTAATACGGGATTATTTTTATTTCTACGATTTAAAGTTTCAACAACTCGTTTGACTTCTTTATCTCTGCCGATTACCGGATCAATCAAACCAGCCCTTGCTGCATGTGTTACGTTTTTTGCAAGTTGATCAATTAATCCATTACCTCGGTTTCCGTTTTTTTGTTTTGTTCTTGTCCCCATTTTCGGAGATCCATTCGCTTGAAAACCATTCATATGTTCAAATGGGGATTGTGAGAAGAAGTCATTGGAATTCATCATTTGCCCTTGGATTTCACGAAAGCATTCATTACATAGGTGCATTTGCATATGCTGACTATTGATATTCATTGCAACATTAATGCTAGCTTCGTTTTGTTTACAGTTTTGACAAAGCATTTCCATTCCTCCTTAGAAATATGTTTATTGTAATCATTAAAAGTTTGACTTTGACTATATTTGACCTTTGACTATTATTATACTCTGACCTTTTTTGACTTTCAAGCATTTTGATTAATTTTTTTTACGATGCTCACTAGTAACATTCCCACATAAATGAGTTTATAAAACATGGCTATGCGAAGGAACAAAAGCGAAAGCACCCAATTAGAAACGTAGCGACTGGAGCGAGCCAGCGGAGAGAGCTTGCGAGTCAATGATGACTTATCAAAGGGCGATTCGTGAAATCGCCTAGTTTCTGGACAGCTGACTCCTTTTATAATTTCCTAGACTACAAAAAAGAGAGCATATGAGCCCTCTTTAACCATTTCTATTCATTTACCTTGAATTTTTCTCGATTACGTAATTCAACTCTTCTTGTTTTCCCAGAAGTAGTCTTTGGTAATTCATCAATAAATTCAATTTCTCTTGGATATTTATATGGACCAGTTAAAGTTTTAACATGCTCTTGCAACTCCTTGACTAACTCTGACCCTATTGCTTGAGATTGACGTAACACCACAAAGGCTTTTACAATGTTCCCCCGTATTTCATCGGGACTTGCTACAACAGCACATTCTTGGACAGATGGATGCTTAACCAATGCATCCTCTACTTCAAAAGGACCAATTGTATATCCTGAACTAATAATGATATCATCGCTTCTTCCTTCAAACCAGAAATAACCTTCCTCATCCTTAGAAGCCTGATCTCCTGTCACATAGTAATCGCCACGTCTTGACATAGAAGTCCGTTCTGTATCTTGATAATACTCTCGAAACAAGGCTGGGCAATCGAGCTTTACTGCAATATCGCCAATCTCCCCAACTTGAACGGGAATACCATTTTCATCAATAATATCGACCTCATTACCCGGAGTTGGTTTTCCCATTGACCCTGGTCTCACATCCATATTCTTCATAAATCCAAGTAGTAATGTGTTCTCCGTTTGTCCATACCCATCACGAACCGTTACATTAAAATAATGCTGAAATGTATTGATTACCTCCACATTCAATGGCTCACCAGCCGAAACAGCACTATGTAAGGCAGGAAGCTCGTATTCTTCCAAATTGTCGAGTTTCGCCATGATTCGGTATTCCGTAGGTGTGCAGCAAAGTACATTAATTTCTTGTTCCTGCAGTAACTGTAGATATTTTTCCGCGTCAAATTTTCCATGATAAATAAATCCTGTTGCTCCTGAACCTAACACAGATAATAATGGGCTCCAAACCCATTTCTGCCATCCTGGACCAGCTGTTGCCCAAACCTTATCTCCTTCGTTTATTGCTAGCCAGTTTTTTGCAGCTGTTTTCAGATGAGCATATCCCCAGCCATGTGTATGCACTACACCTTTGGGATTGCCAGTTGTTCCTGACGTATACGGTAAAAACGCAATATCATCTTTACAGGTTAATGCCAATTCTAATTGATCTGATGCATCTTCCATTAATCCTTCAAGAAAAAGCCAACCATCCACAGGCTCACCAATTACAATTTTTTGTAACTGATCATATTCGCTAATACCATAATATTGTTCAACATACGGATAATAACTTACAACTCCACGAACCCCTCCATGTGTAACACGATACTGTAAATCCTTTGTCTTCAGCATTTCTGAGCTTGGAATAATAATGATTCCTGTTTTAAGAGCTGCTAAATAGACCTCATAAGCTTTTACCAAGCGAGGTATCATCACAAGAATTTTGTCTCCTTTTTGCAAGCCACTCTCCAAGAAAGCGTTTCCAATTTTATTTACATTCCGCATTAATTCACTATATGTAATTTCCTTATGAACTCCACCTTCATTTTCCCAAATCAAGGCAACTTTAGTTGGGTCATTTGCATGACGTTCCATTTCCATGACAATATTATAATTATATGGAGCAATCAGATCTTCTTTATTCATAATGTCCAACTCCTTGTATGCTTTTCATCAGTATATCAAAAGTTTGGAAAATTATAAATAAAATATTATTAAGTTACGATCTGAGTAGGAACAAAAATAACTACCTCAAAAGTCAATGATAAAGTGAAACATTAATTAGTGAGTGGATAAGATCACCCGTCGATGACCTTACCCACTAATCTTATTATTTTTATATAGAACGTCTGTCTCAGCTTTCTTCTAAGCAGCTGATTTTCGTGGGTAATGGTTCAGGCTCCTTTGAGTAACTTTACTAACGACGAAGCATCGCCTCTGTTACTCTCTCTACCGACGTTCGCATTTCTATTCACTGTATTTTATAGAATATCTATTTAAGCTGACTTATAGCCCATAGATTGCTTTTGGTAATTGATCCTTTAGGACAAGATCATCCAAACTTTTAAAGCGATATCCTTGCTTTTTTAATTCGGTAATTATACGATCAAGTGCTTCAGCATTATCCGATGAAACCGTATGCAATAAAATAATTGCACCAGGATGTACCTGATCCATCGTCTGTTCGAATGCATACTTCCAGCCCTTTTGCTTCTTTGTCTCCCAGTCCTTGAATGCCAACGACCAAAAAATATGAATATAGCCTAGTTCTTTCGACCATTTTAATGTATTCTCGTTAAACATACCTCTTGGAGGTCGGAGATATTTTATTTCTTTCTGATCAGATACTTCAGCTACTGCATCTTCCAATGTTTCCAGTTCTTCTTTAATTGCCTCTTTATCCATAATAGAGAAATCAGGATGATGATAGGAATGATTTCCTACGATATGTCCCTCATCAACCATACGCTTTACTAAGTCTGGTTCGCTTTCCACATAGTGACCCGTTACAAAAAACGTTGCTGGTACTTGTTGTTTTTTTAATACATTTAATATATTATCTGTGTATCCCTGTTCATAACCATTATCAAATGTCAGATAAATTGTTTTTTCTCCAGTGTTATCTACATAATAAGCATCATATTTTTTAAGCATGTCTTGATATTCACCGATATCAGGGAGCTTATGATCACTATTCTTCTTATACCCCCAGCCATAGCCATTCGCTGAAACGGATGGCAACATATCAAAAGAAACAATCAGAAAAACAAGGACTGTCAGCATCATGTATTTTTTCATATTACCCCACCTGTTTTTCTTTTTACTATCTCCTTTACTACATATTTTTATTCTATCGTTAAAGATTACACTTTTGCTTTTAGTGAAGTCTCCTGTTCCAATAAAAACAGGTGTTTATGGAATCCATCATAAGAAAAACGGAGCAAAATTCGCTCAGTCCGTATCACTAAATGCTCAGATTTACGCTTCCTCTAGTAGCTATTATGGAATAATAGCTACTGCTTGACCACCACTCCGGCTGCCCACTTCCCTTTCCGTGGGGTTTGTCCTTCAGCTAACTTTTTTTAGCAAAACCCGCTCAAAAAAAGTGGATCTTCAGGTCAAACATTTCCCACAGGAGTTGAAGTGGCCGCCCTTCGCTATTATCAGGCTCTACAACGCTAGCATGAAGTAACACAGCTGCTTTTATACTCACGGATAGCGATTTTCACTTTACCCATTGTAAAAAAAGTCAACCTATTTCTTATGACAAGAATTGTTGCACCTTCTCATAGCGGAGACTAATTACGTAGACTCCTGCGGGATTAGCGCGAGCCGAAAATCCACTTTGCAACGTGTTCTTCTTTGCAAAGTTAGTTGAGGCCGTGCCCACGGAAAGCGAAGTAATTAGTCGGAGCATTGCCAATATACATCAAACATTTCAAAATAACTACTTGGCTTAACACAGTCATTGCACTGATTTTATACTTTCTTAAAGCGCAAGCGCTCGATTAAAACCGTACTGGAGCGAGTCAACGGAGGTAAAGAAATCAACGTGTGCTTACGTGCTGATAACTTATCGTAAGTTCGATTCGAGAAGTCGAGCCTAGTTTCTACTGCACTGGAGCTTGACGACACGGTTCAACACGCCCATATTTATCCACATGGGCTAATTTTATAATGTCGTAGACAAAAAAGCTGTCAAAATAATACTTCGACAGCTTGGAAATTCTAAAGGACAATTGCAGCAATCCAACCAAATATAAACAATGGGATATTGTAGTGAATAAAGGTTGGGACTACCGTATCCCAAATATGGTGATGCTTTCCATCAGCATTTAAACCAGACGTAGGACCAAGTGTACTATCAGATGCTGGTGATCCTGCATCCCCTAATGCACCTGCTGTACCAATAAGTGCAGCTGTAGCGAGTGGGGAAAAACCTGCTGCTAAACAAATCGGGACGTACAGTGCAGCCAATATCGGGATCGTCCCAAAGGAGGACCCAATTCCAATGGTTACTAGTAACCCAACCAACAACAGAATAAATGCAATAAGCGCGTGATTATTATCCAAAAAACCAGATGAAACTTCTACTAAAGCCTCTACTGCACCTGTTTCTGTTAAAATATTTCCATAACCTGCTGCTACCAGCATTACAAATGCGATTGTTCCCATCATACCAATTCCCTCTGTGACTACACGATCTCCTTTATGAAATGGAATAACCAAGAATAGGAACATGAAAACAAGACCGGTTAATGCGCCAACAATTAAATTCTCTGTAATAATTTGTACAATTAAGGCAGCAAATATCGATATTAACGTAAATACATGTTGTTTTGTAAAGCGGATGTTTGTTGCCTCTACAGCCGCAGCCGTGTCTGATTCTCCAACAAATGAATCTGGATCACGATCTTTCCGATAGGTTATAAAGATAGCGATCAATAATCCGATAATCATTCCTGAGCCAGGGATAAGCATTGCCAAGGCAGACTCACTAACTGTAATATTAGCTCCGTTTTGATTCATCCCTGTAACAATCGTCTCATGAAAGATTAATCCAAAACCTGCTGGAATAAGAATGTAAGGAGCTTTAAGCCCAAAGGTTAGAGCTGTTGCAACTGCGCGACGATCCATTCGCATTCGATCAAATAATTGTAGTAATGGCGGTATTAATATAGGTATAAATGCAATATGCACAGGTACTAAATTTTGTGATAATGATGCAACTCCGGCAATTGCTAATAGCATCATAGTCTTTTTTCCTGTTAGCACGCGTATTAAATAATTTACCAATAATGACGTAATTCCAGTATAGCTAATAGCAACGGCAAATGCTCCTAAGAGTATATAACTTAAAGCGGTATTTGCGCCACCTCCCATACCTCCCACAAGCATATCCATTGATTCAACGATAGTTAACCCTGACATTAACCCTGCTGTTAAAGCTGCTGCGATAATAGCAATAATTACATTCACACGTAATAAGCTTAATATCGTCATCACAAGAACAGAAACGATTACAACCCATTCCATGTTTTGTTTCCCCTCTTTCTTTCTCTTTAATACTTCATTATGATAAAGTAATAAAGTGTAAAAATCAACCCCCTTTCCCTTCCATTTTCTTCAATAACCGCTTTTAGCATGAAATAATCCCCCTCTTCTTTTGTTTTATGTAAGATCCAAGAAAGATATTCAATTCTTTTATTCAAATATAAAAAGCTATCGAGGAGCTTCTCGACAGCTATATGGAAAGTATGCTTCATTATTTTACATTATACGAAAAGGATACGTAATCTTGAATAGGAATCCAAGCGCCAATTCCTTGCTTCGTTACATTTTTAATTTCAATTGATTTTTTGGACCCCTTCAATTTTAAATACACTTCTCCAAACGTTACTTGCCCTTTTTCATTAACAGCTGGTGCAAAAGTTTGTAGCTTTGCATACTTATTTGCTGCAACATTATAGGTATTATCTTTTTTAGTATTTTTTCCTATTACAGTCTGATAAGAAAGTGGAAGCTTGGTCTTTGTCTTTGATTTTAGTAGCATCATTTTTTTCACATCATCAGGCTTATTAATTTTATTGGTAAGTGCACCCTTTATTTCTTTTTGTTCTTGTTGAACATAACGCAATTCCTGCGCTTCTGTTCCTCCAGTATTATTTAATTCATTCATATTAATTTGCTGATACTCCCAATTAATCGTTGTTTCCGATGATTCATAATTTAATGGCCACCTTCCAATATAAACCATGCCACGATATCCTATCGCTATTGGTGAAGGTTTTAACGATGTTTCATTAAGCATCTTAATTAATACAGGGTTTTCTATTTTAATGTCTAATTCATCCATTAGCTCCTTCGTTAGTTCACTTGGCTCAATAACCTCCTGATCTTCTGTGGAGTTTGGAAATGTATTTTCTTTAGATACATTGAGAACGTGACTAGGTATTTCATATGGATCCTTCTTCTTCTCTTTTTCAGCACTAAAGCTGTTAGCTGGAAATACAGAAGCAAACATTATAGCTAGAATCATGACCGAACTACACCATTTAACTTTATTCATATGTCTTATCCCTTCTTTTTTCACTTAGTTTCTTTCTGACATATGAATTTTATACCTGCTTATACAAAATTAACGGCTTAATTCAATTGTTTCAATTGTTTCTTCTATCCTTATACTGTTCTCAACAGAACGTACCATAGCACAATTTTTTCTAGCTATTGCTAAATTTTTATACAATTTATCAGGATCTAAATGATGCCCTTTTACCGTAAAATGTAGTACTATTTTTTCAATCCGATTTGCTTCGTCCGGATTTCTTTCTACCTCTGCAGTAATTTTTATATCTTCTAGCTCTATTCTTTGTTTCTCTAGAATTTTACGATACACCGAACCACTACAACCTGCAATGGATGCTATCATTAACTGATATGGTCGAAAACCATATTCCTCATTTCCCGATATTTCCAACTCACCATACGCTAGACTTGTTCTTAATCCATTTTCTTTTAAATATAATTCCACTCTCGTTCCCTCCAATTATCTTCCTATTAATTTTTTCATAATGTGAAACCTCAATCAGTTGGGGGGGGTTGTTTATCCACCACTGATTGCTAGTACCATAAAGCTATGACCTAAATGCCTTTGAACCCATCTAACATTTACCAGCAGTCGATTCCCCACTTTCCGTTAGTGGTTTCCCTTTATTGCTTGAAGTGGGGGTCTTACTGCCAGTTATAATTGTAATAAAACAACGTTATTATATTTTTCCTTATTTATTATAATCATAAACGATTTAGATACTATATACACAATAATTGACCTTTTTCAAGTTTGCTATTAGATTTAAGTTAGAACTTCATTAAAGGGGTACAACAATGAATACTGCAAATTATCGTTTCTGGATATTAATAGGACTTGTGTTAATTTCTGGTTTTTCACAGGGTATGCTACTTCCCTTACTTTCTATTATTTTAGAACAAAATGGTATTTCCTCTACAATTAATGGATTACATGCAACAGGTTTATATATTGGTGTCTTATTGGCCTCTCCTTTTATGGAAAAACCGATGCGTAAATTTGGCTTTAAACCAATAATTGTTGTAGGTGGCATGCTTGTAATTATTTCTTTGGGAATTTTCCCATTATGGGATGCTTTATGGTTTTGGTTTATTCTTCGAATGATAATTGGAATTGGCGATCAAATGCTGCATTTCGGGACACAAACTTGGATTACCGCAACAGCAACAGAAAATACAAGGGGAAGAAATATTGCTTTATATGGATTATCATTTGGATTAGGTTTTGCATTAGGACCATTAATGACGAGACTATTATCCGTTCATCAAGCATTGCCATTTATTATTTCAGCACTTTTAAGCCTTTTGGTCTGGTCAACATTAATTTTTATTCGTAACCAATGGCCTGAGGATGAAATCGACAGCGCTTATCCAACGAGCTCTGTTCAACGATTTATGAAGACGATTAAAATAGCTTGGGTAGCACTTCTACCAGGATTCGGCTATGGATTCCTAGAGGCATCATTACATAGTATTTTTCCCGTGTACGGACTACGAATCGGCCACCAGGTTGATATGCTAGCCTTAATTATTCCTTGTTTTGCTTTTGGCAGCTTAATTACACAATTACCTCTAGGTATACTTAGCGATAAATATGGAAGGAAACCGATTCTATTAACTGTTTTATCCTTAGGAATTATTTGCTTTTCGTTGTCAGCAGTATGGGAGTCATCGGTTCTAGGACTGTTTATCTTGTTCACGCTCGCAGGCATGTGTGTTGGATCATTGTTTTCTCTAGGTATATCTTATATGACTGATTTATTACCGGGAAAGCTCTTACCTGCAGGCAATCTAATGGTAGGTATCATGTTTAGTTTAGGTAGTATTAGTGGACCATTTATTGGAGGTTTATTTATAGAAAAGCTTCCTCATGTATCTTTTTTCTACTTAATTACTATTGTGCTAATCATCATTACAGGTGCGATTTTTTTCCAAAAGGACAAACACCAGGAGCAGCAAATATAAAATGAGGCTGAGACAAAAGAATGAAGAAACAATAAAAAACGAATGATAATTAGTTGGTGATTAATTATCGTTCGTTTTTTGATTAGAATCATTCATTTAGCACCTGAAATAAGCGAGACTCCGGCGGGAACAGCACGAGTCCGAGGATCCACTTGGTAACGTGATTTTCTTTACCAAGTTAGCTGAGGCCGTGCCCGCGAAAAGCAATTATATTTTCACGGTGCGGCGATGATACTCCTATTGATCATATGATTATTCGTATTTTGAGTAAAGAAGTTGCGTTTTGTTCTAGCCTCGTTTTATTCAGAAATTTATAGCTTCCAAATAATTATAAGAACTTGCTATATCGTATTTCTAATCGTTCTTGAATAAATGAGATGACAATACAAATTGACCAATAAATCAATGCAACCAATATATACATGGTCATTGAATCGAATTCTCTCCCAGCTACAATCTGTGTCTTCTGAAAAAGCTCTGGAACAGTGATGACAGCAGCTAATGACGTTGCTTTAACTATATCCATAAAGACATTTGTCAAAGGTGGGATGGCAACTCTGGTAGCTTGCGGTAAAATAACCTTTCTTAACGTTTGCCAATAGTTTAAATTAAGTGCTTTAGCCGACTCCCATTGACCCTGATCAATACTATTTAAAGCTGAACGATCAATCTCCGCGATATAAGCAGCACTATTCAAACCAAAACCTAAATAAGCAGCCGTTATTGCAGTTAATTCTATGCCAATAACTGGCAGTCCAAAATATAGAATAAACAGAAAGACGAGCATTGGCGTTCCACGCATAAATGAAATATATACTCGTGCTGGTAAGTACCATAGCGGATTATTAGCTCCTCTCGCTAAAGCAAGGATCAAACCAAGCACTAACCCTATCCCCATACCGACGACAGATACGAGCAGTGTCATAGGCAAGCCACCTAAAACAAATGGTAGGCTCTCTATCGCTAATTCGACATCAAATAGTTCAGCTAAATCCAATCCATTCACATTCATCTAGGTTGTCCCCTTACAAGTCGAGGCCATCTATTTCTTTAATTTCTCCCTCAGGTTTCTGCGATGCATCTTCTTTATAGAACTTTTTCGCTAATTCCGTTAATGTACCATCTTCACGCATTTCTGTTAATGCCTTATTAATCTCTTCAGTAAGCTTATCAGCACCTTCGGGAATTACCACAGCCTGTTCTGTAGGATGAAATTTCAAATCTGGGTGCAGATGAATATCAAAATCTGGAAAACCAGCTACGCCAAACTTAGATAGGTAGTAGTCGTTCACAATAACATCTGTTCTTCCATTATGAACATCACGTAAATAAGCTTCGTTTGGTGCATTCCCATATGTAACAACTTCTGCACCAAAATGCTCAGCAATTTGACTGTAAATCGTAGTTGCTCCTCCACCAGCCTTTTTACCCTTTAAATCTTCAAGTGATTCAATACCAGAATTATCTTCTTTTCTTACTACCATTGTTGAATAAGAGTATTTGTAAGGATCACTAAAATTGAATTCTTCTTTTCGTTTATCTGTTGTTTCAATATCATTTGCAGCAACATCAATCCTTCCACTCTTTACTGCTGGAAGCATACTATCAATACCCATAATCTCAAATGATATATCAAGATTTAAGCGATTTGCCACCTCTCTCATTACCTCTACATCATATCCAGTTAACTGTTCTTGCTTTTCCTCATCACCATCATAGTATGAAGCAGCTATTAATGTTCCAGAAGTGCCAACCACTAACTCTCCTACTTCTTGAATATCTTCCCACCTTTTATCTGTTACACCTTTTTCTCCTTCACTGTTATTATTCTCATCACTTTTTCCGCAAGCGGCAAGAATTGCAATTAAAATAAATAATGAAAGCACTAATCTAAATCTACTCAAAACTATTCCCCCTTGTTGTTATATTTATTAATTCATATAGATTGTAACAGTTTTCGGTTAATTTTTACAATAGATAATGTGAAACTTCAATCTGCGGGGAGTTTTGTTTATCCCCCACTGATTGGTAGTATCACAAGGGTATGACCTAAAGGCCTTTGTACCAATCAGACATTTACTGACCTTGTTCCCCCCACTTACATATTGGTTTCACATTATTGCTGGAAGTGGAGGTCTTACTGCGGGATAAATTTTTCCGTTTTATGTCTTGACTTTATTTCATTCGATGGTAATATAATAACATATACTAATTAATAATTATTATAAATTAATAACTAATTTAAATTATCTTTTTGGAGGTGTACTGCATGACTGCAGAAACTAACACATGGAATAGTCCAATGAAGCAACCAGCTAAAGCTTCATTTATTATTAATAAACTTAAAGAACATAAAGAATTAATCGCGGCCTTATTAAGTGGCATACTTATATTATTTACATGGACTTTCGAATCCTATATCTCTTATCAGCTATGGGTAACGCTTCACTTAATTGCTTTTACGATTGGCGGATATGCCAAAGCAAAAGAGGGGATAACAGAAACCTTGCATAACAAAGAGCTGAATGTAGAGATGCTTATGATCCTAGCTGCCATTGGTTCTGCAGCTATTGGCTACTGGACGGAAGGTGCTGTCTTAATATTTATATTTGCATTATCTGGAGCCTTAGAAACGTACACGATGAATAAAAGTCATAAAGAAATAGCCTCATTAATGGAACTGCAGCCAGAAGAAGCACTTCTTATCAAGGATGATCGTCGAGAGGTTGTCCCTGTCTCCAGCCTTCACGTTGATGATCTTATTTATGTACGAGCAGGTGAAAGGATTCCCGTAGATGGAACAATTGTTCAAGGAAATACATCCATTGATGAGAGTGCTATTACAGGAGAGTCTATTCCTGTTTATAAAGCAAATAACGCAGATGTGTTCGCGGGGACTATAGCGCTAGATGGTTCTATATCTATTCAAGTAACAAAGCCTGCAAATGAAACGTTATTTCAAAAAATTGTCCAAATGATTCAATCCGCTAAAAATGAAAAATCGCCGTCTCAATTATTTATTGAAAAATTTGAAGGGGTTTATGTAAAAGCTGTATTAGCGGCTGTTGCAATTATGATGATTATTCCTTATCTAATTTTTGGGTGGACATTACAGGATAGTATATACCGCGCAATGATTCTTTTGGTCGTTGCATCACCTTGCGCACTTGTCGCATCTATTATGCCTGCAACTCTATCAGCGATATCAAACAGCGCAAAATCTGGGGTGTTATTTAAAGGTGGGGTTCATATCGAAAATATTAGCCATATTCGAGCTATAGCCCTCGATAAAACAGGTACACTCACGAATGGAAAACCAGAGGTAACTGATTTTTATGTACATCCAGAACATGATAAACAAACTATTCTATCTACTGCAATGGCAATGGAGCAGGAATCTACCCATCCATTAGCAAAAGCGATTATCCGATTTTGTCAGGAACAGCATGTTACCATAACTAGTGAAATAGATAATGTGACTACACTAGCTGGTAATGGAATCGCAGCAATGATAGATGAAAAGAAATGGGAGCTAGGTAAACCAGATTATATTGGAGAGGATAAATTTTTTGCTGATAGAGCAAATAAACTGGCTGAGGAAGGTAAAACGGTCGTATTTGTGAAAAAGAAGGATCAAATCGTGGCATTATTCGGCATGAAGGATACGGTTCGAAAAGATAGTATAAAAGCAATCAAGCAATTGAAGAAACAGGGAATTTATACTGTTATGCTTACAGGAGACCATGAGTTAACAGCAAAAGCAATTGCCTCAGAAGCAAAAATAGATCGTTATGTAGCAAACTGTATGCCTGATGAAAAAGTAGAGCAAGTGAAAAAAATGAGAAGTGAATTTAGTAATGTAGCGATGGTTGGAGATGGTATAAACGATGGTCCAGCCTTAGCGACTGCAAATGTTGGGATAGCTATGGGTGAAGGTACAGATGTTGCATTAGAAACGGCAGATGTCGTGCTCATGAAAAATAACTTATCTAAAATCACCAATGCTATTACGCTTTCTAAAAAGATGAATAAAATTGTTAAACAAAATATTGTCTTTTCACTTACGGTAATCATCCTACTCATTTTGTCTAATTTCATGCAGATTCTCGACTTACCTTTAGGAGTAATAGGACATGAAGGAAGTACGATTTTAGTTATACTTAATGGTTTACGGCTGTTGAAATAATTTACTTCAACAGCCTGTTTTTTCGGATAACCGCATTAATTATTCCACCCGTCATGATAATTATCCCTGATAAATAGAACCATATCATTAAGGCGATCACTGCACCGAGACTACCGTAGGTTGCAGAATAGTTGCCGATGGTACTAACATAGTATGAAAAGCACAGTGACACGAGTTGCCAAGCGATGGTAGCAAACAAAGCGCCAGGAATTACATTCTTTACATATATCCGCTTATTAGGAGCCAATTTATAAAGTGCTAGGAAAACGATTAAGAAAACAATCGAGGAAACAACCCAGCGTAATGCCCCCCATACTGTCAGAAAGCCTTCGGACAAACCAATAAATGAAAAAAGATAAGCACCAACGGTTCTTCCAAAAATAGGTAGTAGCAAAGCGATGATGATAATAGCTACCATTGCAATAGTCAACACAATGGCGATTAAACGCGATACAATGAATGGTCGGTTTTCTTCTACTTTATAAGCATGATTGAATCCACGCATTAATGAATTTACTCCATTAGATGCTGCCCACAGAGTAGCTATAATCCCAAAAGAAAGTAAGCCACCATTTTGCTGACGAATTAATTGCGTAACGTTTGTAGTTATTAGCTCAACTATCTGTGGTGGTGCATAATCTGAAATAATATCAAGCACAGCTAGTTCGTCAATCGGAAGATAGCCAACCAATGTAACTAGAAACAATAGGAAAGGAAATAGTGACAATAGAAAGAAATAGGCAAGTTGTGCAGCTAAACCAAAAACATCTACTTCTTCCATACGTTTATATAGCTGCTTTCCAAACTTCATCATATCATTTTCCATTGTCACACTCCCTAACAATCATCAAATCCACATGTCAATGGTATTTTGTGATTTCCTTTATTCTATTCGGTTGGCTTCATTTTTATTAGCAACTTTATCTAGAGTTGCTTCTACTTGCTCAAGAGCATCTATTGTTTTCTCAGCTCCAGTTGTAAAGTTCCGATTAAACGTATCAAATGCAGTTCGAATAGAGTGAACAGCTTCGGAAGGATGCTTCATCAAATAACTTGTACCTGATTTAGCAGTTGAGAGCTTTTCTTTACTATATGATCTCGTATCTTTATCAAATAATGTAACTAATCCCCCTACTGTTGCTCCAATCATTACACCTAAAAATAATTTTCGTTTTCCCATTAAAATCACTCCTTAACTTATAGCATGTTCTTCTTTTAAATATTCCAGTAGCTGACGGCATCCCGTTGAAACTAACCTATATGTATAGTCAAAGTTCCCCGTAAAATACGGATCAGGAATGCTGTTTTCTTCTGGATCATTCACAAAATCCATTAATTTAGCAATCATTACGTTATCCTTTTGTCCAACTAATTGGAGCAAATCTTCTTTATTTTGATCATCCATTGCAATAATATAATCAAATCGTTTGGCATCGTCTGCATTTATTTGTCTTGCAATCAATCCATCGGAAGAAATATTGTTTCTTTGTAAAATTAATTTGGTTTCATGATGCGGTTCTTCACCTATATGCCAACTACCAGTCCCTCCTGAATCAACCCGGATTTGATCGGTTAAATTAGCTTGCTTTATTAATTCGCGGAATATCGCTTCAGCCATTGGCGATCGACAAATGTTTCCTAAGCAAACAAACATTACTCGAATCATCATAACACCTGCTTTGCATTTATTTCTATTATAAGCAACTTCTATGGTGACAGGCAAAGGTTTCTATCTAACATCGTCTACTAACTATTGAGTATGAACTGTTCTTTCCCCTTCATTTTGGCTTCAAATAGCTATTAAACAGCATTTACAATACCTATTTCACCAAATTAATTTCTAGTTAATTCTCTAAAATCCCTTGACATGCGTTTGTATTTTTCGGAATATTTAATATAAGTATAAAAAGGGGGGAAAGAAAAAATGATGGATATCATCGAAGCTATAAGTGGCTTTGTATGGGGGCCGCCAACATTGATACTAATTGTTGGAACAGGTTTGTATCTAACGTTTCGTTTAGGTTTTTTACAGTTTCGCACACTACCCTATGCGTTAAAGCTAGCATTCAGTCCTGCTAAACAAGATAAAAAATCCAAAGGAGATATTAGTCATTATGAAGCATTAACAACAGCAATGGCAGCAACGATTGGAACTGGGAATATTGTAGGTGTTGCAACTGCGGTCGTGCTCGGAGGGCCAGGTGCTGTATTTTGGATGTGGATATCTGCATTATTTGGAATGGCTACTAAATATTCCGAAGCTATTCTCGCCGTTAAATATCGAGTTGAGAATAGTAAAGGTCAGATGTCTGGTGGACCGATGTACTATTTAGAAAAAGGGTTAAATGCAAAATGGCTAGGCATTATATTTGCAATCTTTGGATCAATTGCAGCCTTTGGAATTGGAAATATGGTGCAATCCAATTCTGTATCTGACGCCCTTCAAGGGACATTTAATGTACCAACATGGGTAACAGGTATTGTACTTACCATACTGGTAGGACTAGTTATACTTGGAGGCATTAAAAGCATTGGCAGAATAACCGCTTTCTTTGTTCCGATTATGGCCTTATTTTATATCATTGGTGGATTAATTATTATGGTTATGAATATTGATCTTATTCCTGGTGTTGTTGGACTAATTTTTGAAGATGCATTTACTGGTAGTGCAATTGGCGGTGGTATTTTAGGTACGGTTATCCGCTATGGTGTTGCACGCGGTGTCTTTTCAAACGAAGCAGGTCTAGGTTCAGCTCCAATTGCTGCCGCTGCAGCAAAAACAGACTACCCTGGTCGTCAGGCATTGGTATCCATGACACAGGTTTTCATTGACACCATTATCGTTTGTTCCATCACAGGAATTACAATCGTAATGGCTGACATGTATCAAGGCGGGCTAGATGGTGGTGATTTAACTGCTGCCTCATTTGCGGCATTCCTCGGAGATACAGGTGGATATATCGTTACATTTGGTATCATTCTATTTGCTTTTTCAACCTTAGTAGGATGGTCTTATTACGGAGAAAAATGCTTTGCGTACTTATTCAATGATAAAGCCATACCGATTTATCGTGTTGTATTTGTATTAGCTGTATTATATGGGTCAATGGAAAAACTAGATATTGTATGGGGAATATCAGATATTATGAATGCATTAATGGCTGTGCCAAACCTAATAGGACTATTAGGTTTATCTGGAGTAGTCGTCTATGAAACAAAGAAATTCCTGAAGGTAGCTAAGGAGGAAAAAGAACAAGCTAAGGCAGAACAAGGATAATAATCTAGTAATGACGGGAAAAGTCAAACAATCATGATCATACGAAACGTAGTCAACATACGTTGACTCCTTGAAAAAGAAGAGCGCTTTTTCCGCGTGGGATGTATGCTACCAAAGCCCTTCTTATCCTGCGGGAAAGCACAAGTTCAAAGACTCTAAAAAAAGCGATTTGTGCTTTTTGAAGAGACTGAGGTCGTGCCCGAAAAGCGAAGGTTTTGATAGACCGATAATAGAACCTTTTTGAAGTAAACACATAGGGGCTGAGACAAAAGACATGATTTTTTCGTATTTTGAGTAAAGAAGTTGTGTTTTGTCCCAGCCTCTATTCCTATCTAAATAAAATACGTTTGTCCTAGCATCACCAATTTATGCAGAAGTAATTGGCTGGATACATTGTTCATCATTGTGTTTAGCAGAATTAACATACTGTTGAACAGCATAGGATTTCAACGCTTCTTCTTGAAGTGACTGTAAAAATCGTTGGGTATCCTCAGGTTTTTGCTTGGTCGGCTTTATCCATGCATCTTCCTTTTCAACTGGCAAAATAATTGGCATGCGGTGATGAATAGCTTCCACATATTTATTAGCAGCTTTTGTTAGTATAGTACAAGTAAAGAGTTCATCATCCCCGTACCCCCACTTATCCCATAAGCCCGCAAAAGCAAATAACTTACGATCTTTTATTTGTATTCGCTGTGGTTGTTTACCATTCTCCGTTTTCTTCCATTCATAAAAACTATCAGCTATTATCATACATCTTTTCTGCATTAATAACTGTTTGAAGCTTGGTTTCTGATGAGCCGTTTCACTACGAGCATTTATCATCTTATACCCGATTCTTTCATCTTTCGCCCACCTAGGTATAAGTCCCCAGCGTAACAACCCTGCCCGTTTCTGCTTGCCATCATGTATAATGGCTAAGATCCTTTGTCCAGGTGCAATATTATAGCTTGGTTCATAATTTTCAATAGCTTCTTGATCCAAGTCGAATGTGGTTAAGATTTCCAACTCATCTGCCAGTAGCGTATATCTCCCACACACAGGCTCACCTCCATTATTTTTACTAGAACACACTCAGGTCCCACTTCGTTGCAATATGCCTTAATAATTTTATTCCTGCAATACTATTGCCTTTGTCATCTAATGAGGGACCGTAAACTCCAATTCCACATCCATCTATAAAAGGTAATTCCTCGTCACGCACTCTTGGTGGCGCAACTGCAATAATCCCCCCTGAGACACCACTTTTCGCAGGAATACCTACATAAGCAGCGAACTTACCAGATGCATCATACATTCCACAAGTTAACATTAGTGCTTTAGCCAATCTGACTATCTTACGAGGAATAATTTCTACACCTGAATTAGGATCAATTCCATCATTAGCAAACACCCTGCCAATAGTAGCTAAATCATCAACCGTAATCTCGATTGAACACTGCTTAAAATAAGTTTCTAAGGTTATATTCATATCTGATTCTAGGTAATCTAACTCTAATAGATAATAACCAATTGCACGATTTCGAATCGATGTATCTCGTTCTGATTCATACACATTAATATTTAATGCTGGACGATACCCTAACATCTTTTCTAATAATATAAATAATGGCTCTAGTTTCTCATCAGACGTTTTACCATTCAACATGGAAGAAACCGTGATCGCTCCTGCATTAACAAAAGGATTAAACGGCTTCTTTAATTTTCTCATTTCTAAATGCATGATCGAATTAAATGCTTCTCCTGTAGGTTCTACATCCACACGATCGAGGACATAGGAGACGCCTCTCTCCATACAGGCAATAATAAAACAGAATACCTTCGAAATACTTTGTATTGTGAAAGGAATGTCTACATCCCCAGATTTTATAGTTACCCCATTATTTCCTACTATAGAAATTCCTAAATGATTTGGATTGGCCTTATTTAACTCTGGAATATAAGAAGCAACCTCCCCATCCCTAGTCTGCTTTTTATAAAATTTCACCCAATCATCCACATAGCTTTGCAACCATTCTTGTGTTATCTCTGTATTCCAGTTCACTGTTCCTTGAACCACTTCTATCACCTCAGTATTAGTATATCTAATTCTTCCAAAATGAAACTACCTGTACATGGATATAAAGTGAAACTTCAATCCGTGGGAAGTTTTGTTTTTCCCCACGGATTGGTAGTACCACAAGGGTATGACTTAAAGGCCCTAGAATCAATCGGGCATTTACTAGCAGTTGAATCCCCTCTTATCCACATTTGGGTCATTTTTTTCCTTGAACTCGGGGTCTTACTGCCAGTTATATGCGGGGGATAAATGCTAGAAGTATGATGAAGCTAGAAGTTGCTACGATGCAAGGATATGCTGACGAGGTTCATCATGAGTTAGAAGTAGCAAAGGATATGCCATACTACGGTACATAATGAAATTTAATATGAAAAAATCATGTAAAACAGTCCTCTCGTAAGCTTTTTTACCAACTTATCAGAAAAGCCCTTTATACATTGTTAATAAGTAGTACTCTCTCTTAACGAAAAAACGTTTATATAAAATAAACCTTCAATCAGTTGGGGTTTTGGTTATTCCCACTGATTGAAGGTTTACTTTCATCTATGTAGTCGACACTTGTTGGTCACCGCTTGACGTCATCCGATCATCTGCACCATCTATTTGCAATCGCCTTTTTATAACACTCTGAACTTGTTCAGCGATCTCTGAAGAGTTTTTTCCATTATACTCTTCTGGAAATATTGCATCTTCAATCGTCAATGTAACCCATGATGGACTTATTCTGCCATTTCTTTCCTCAAACATTTGATAAGTACCATCAATTGCAACAGGTACGATAGGTACATTAGCCTTTAATGCTAATTGGAAGCTTCCTGGCTTAAAGGGATTTAAGCTACTTCCTCTACTTCTTGTACCTTCTGGGAAAATGACCATGGAATGACCACTTTTCAAATTTTCTATTCCTTGGTGAATTGCTTTAACAGATTGTCTTCGATCCGTGCGATCAATGAATACACAATGTACTAATTCCATCCATGAAGCTATTATTGGAAGCTTTTGTATTTCTTTTTTGGCTATAAATCCAACCGGCTTTCCAAGATGCCCAAGTAACGTTAAAATGTCGAATAAGCCTTGATGGTTCGCTACAAATAAAACAGGTCCCTTTGGTAATTTTTCCTGACCATTGACCATAACCATACTGCCAGTTCGCTTCATTACTTTCCTTGATACACTTCTTGGCTGAATAAAAATTTCTTCTTTCGTTAGTTGATTAACAGATTTTTGTACTCGTTTTAATTGAAAATACGTTCCGAGTACAAGTAAACTAGCATATATGTATATCTTGATTGTTCGTATCATTCAATTCACTCCCTTCTCTTCACCACAACATATTATACAGCAATAGGAATACTACATAAAACAGTTACACATCAAAAGTATTGTAATTATAGAGCTTGAGAATCCAAAGTGTATACCCGCTATGTTCAGAAACGACTATTCTTAAAAATTGCTGTATAAAAAAATGGAACAAATGAACGTAGCCTCCGTAAATACTTGACTTGCTCTGAACCATGAACAAAAGCGCAAGTGCCCGATTAGAAACGTAGCGCCTGGATCGAGTCAACGGAGATAAAGAAATCACGGTGAGCTTGCAAGCCAATGATGACTTAGATTAGGGCGATTCGTGAAGTCGCATCATTTCTGGATGCTGGAGCTGGACGCGGCTCAGCACGACGATATTTATCTACATTTTTAAATTTTATAATTTCCTAGACTATTAAAAAAACTGAGCAAAATTCGCTCATTCCTTATCACTAAATGCTCAGATTTACGCTTCCTCTAGTAGCTATTATGGAATAATAGCTACTGCTTGCTTGACCACCACTCCAGCTGCCCACTTCCCTTTCCGTGGGGTTTGTCCTTCAGCTAACTTTTTTAGCAAAACCCGCTCAAAAAAGTGGATCTTCAGGTCAAACATTTCCCACAGGAGTTGAAGTGGCCGGCCTTCGCTATTATCAGGCTCTACAACGCTAGCATGAAGTAACACAGCTGCTTTTATACTCACGGATAGCGATTTTCACTTTACCCATTGTAAAAAAAGTCAACCTATTACTTATGACAAGAATTGTTGCACCTTCTCATAGCGGAGACTAATTACGTAGACTCCTGCGGGATTAGCGCGAGCCGAAAATCCACTTTGCAACGTGTTCTTCTTTGCAAAGTTAGTTGAGGCCGTGCCCGCGGAAAGCGAAGTAATTAGTCGGAGCATTGCCAATATACATCAAACATTTCAAAATAACTACTTGGCTTAACGCAGTCATTGCGCTGATTTTATACTTTCTTAACTTATAAAAAAAGAGATTGACCTCAGTCAATCTCCTAAACTACTTATTTTCCAATAAATTGTTGAGTCCAGTGATTGCCTTGCTCAACATACCCCACTCCAATGTGAGTGAAATTAGCATTCATAATATTTGCACGGTGACCTTCACTGTTCATCCAAGCATTCACTACTTCTTGAGGAGTTCTTTGCCCTTTAGCAATATTTTCACCTGCTGTTTTATAGCTAATACCAAACTGCTTCATCATATCAAATGGAGAACCATAATTTGGACTATTGTGTGAAAAGTAGCCATTTGTTGCCATATCTTTTGATTTTTCACGCGCAACTTTACTTAGCTCTGTATCCACTTTAAGAGCTGGTAGACCTTGCTTAGCTCTTTCTTGGTTTGTCAAATCAACTACTTCTTGCTCAAACTGACTTAATTCTTGAGATTGTGCTTGCTCTTCATTTTGACTAGGTTGTTCTTCTGTTTGTTGTTGATTATTATTTTGCTCTGGTTGTTTTTCAGGTTGCTGCTCCTCGGCAGGCTGTTCTTTATCTGGTGTTTCCTCTGATTGTTCTGGTTGTTTTGGCTCTTCAGGTTTCTCTTGTTCTTTAGCTGGTTGCTTAGGTTCTTCTGATTTTTCTTGTTCTTTAGCCGGTTTGTCGTTTTGATCTGCTTGATCTTCTTTGGCAGGTTTTTCATTTTTTGCTGGTTTTTCTGCGTTTGATTTATCTTGCTTTTCGACATGAATTTTATCCCAATTGATTTCATTCCAGTTTAATTGGAATTTATTCATATATTTAGCTAGTAAATCATTTAAATTATCCTCAGAAATACTCTTCCAATCCCCATTAATAGAATAGAAGATTTTGTATATATGATTCTGCGAAAAGTCTTTTGCAGAAGCATCAGCAGAAGATGAAAAAGCCCCTCCAAATAGTAATGCAGTAGATAATGCAGTAACTATGCCTATCTTTTTAATCATTGATGTGACACACTCCTTATCGTTGTTTTGTTTCGTGCAAAATCATCATAGCATGGATTTTTTGTAATATTTATGGAAGAGCTTGCCAATCGATTGACTCACATGCGAACATGGTATTAGCAATTCTCTAAACCTATTATTTATAGGGATTCATTTTTTTAGCGAAAAGCGTACACAGGAAAAATAACAATATATAGGAAAAAATTACAATAAAATTAGTGTTGACATGGTTGCAAATCCAGATGTTATATTACAGCTTCTAACAATTTGTAATAGAAATGTCACGTAAAATAGGGGCAAATCTACTTTACATTGTAGTATAATAGTCTTTTCATCTCTTAATTATTTTTCCAAAAAGTAACACTTGTATATCTACCCCCTAAAACTATAATCAATAAGAGAACTATTATAAAAGATAAAATTGTCATCATTGGAGGATCTAAATTATGTTATCTACTGCTGAGATTGGAATCGACCTTGGTACTGCTAATATACTCATATATTCGAAATCTAAAGGTATTGTATTAAATGAACCTTCTGTTGTTGCTATTGATGTAAATACAAAACAAGTAGTTGCGGTTGGAGCGGAAGCAAAAGAAATGGTAGGGAAAACACCGCAAAACATTATACCTATTCGCCCGTTAAAAGATGGTGTAATCGCAGATTATGATGTAACTGCTCAAATGCTTAAAGAATTCTTGAAAAAAGTGAGCAAAAAAATCGGAATGTCCATGCGTAAACCAGTTGTAGTTGTTTGTACTCCTTCTGGAAGTACAACAGTAGAACGCCGTGCTATTCATAACGCTGTAACAAGCTATGGTGCAAAACACGTACATCTAATCGAAGAACCAATCGCTGCTGCAATTGGTGCAGACCTACCAGTTGATGAGCCCATTGCAAATGTTATTGTTGATATTGGTGGTGGAACTTCAGAGGTTGGTATCATATCTTTCGGTGGAGTTGTTTCCTGTAATTCCGTTCGTATCGGTGGAGACAAAATGGATGAAGAAATTATTCATCATATCCGTAAAAACTATAATATTTTAATTGGAGAGCGGACAGCAGAAAATATTAAAATGGAAATTGGCTATGCTCATCCGAATCATAAGGAAGAAACAATGGAAATTCGAGGACGAGATATGGTAACAGGACTACCTAAAACAGTTACCATTACATCAAAGGAAATTCATATTGCATTGAAAGAGTCTTTAGAGCAAGTATTAGAAACAATTCGTTCAACACTTGAAAATTGCCCACCAGAGCTAAGTGGAGATATAGTAGATCACGGGATTGTTTTAACTGGTGGTGGCGCGCTATTAAATGGCATGCAGGAATGGCTTTCTACAGAAATTATCGTTCCAGTACATCTGGCACCAAATCCACTTGAATCCGTTGCTATTGGAACAGGCAGAGCCCTAAAAATGATTAATAAATTACAAAAAGCAACCAAATAATAAAAGAACTTCTAAAACTCCTATGGATAAAATAGTTGAGCAACGAGGTTTAGACTACTTATAAAATAAATACTAGACTTCTTCTTAATCTGCTTGTAAAGAGACCCCTTTGTTTCTTTACAAGCTTTCTTTATACACATCCTAATTTTGCACAAATACCACTCATTCTCCATATTCATAAACCCATAAAGAAAACGTTTACAAACCAAATAGATAATAGTATACTGAATAATAAGAATTAACTGCATATGCATTATTGATTTTCGTTCATCTATTTACCTATCAATAAGCTGCCTAACCTGTTCACAGCTCCATACCAGAGCCGTATCAACAGGTAAAAGCCAGTTCAACTCAAATTACAGTGCACTGTAATTTAGTTTGAATTGGCTTTTTAATTCTACAAAAAGGAGTGAAAACATGGCAGGTGCTTTAGAGCATATTCGTATACTTGATTTATCAAGAGTACTAGCAGGACCTTATTGCACAATGGTTCTTGGTGATCTTGGTGCAGAGGTTATTAAAGTAGAAGCACCAGGTGGAAGTGATGAAACTCGGAAATGGGGACCGCCCTTTCAAGAAGGAGTAAGCGCGTATTATCTTTGTACGAATCGTAATAAAAAGAGTATTACGATCGATTTAAAGTCTAAAGAAGGAATAAAACAAATTAAAGAACTGATTAGAGAGAGCGATGTCGTCATCAATAATTTTCGGACTGGAACGATGGAACGATTCGAATTAGACTACGAAACGCTTTCGGAAATAAATCCCGGTCTCATCTACTGCTCTATTACTGGTTTTGGTGAAACTGGACCTTATCAGGCCATGCCTGGATACGATTTTATTATTCAAGCTATGAGTGGTTTAATGAGCATTACTGGAGATGAAGATACTGGACCACAAAAGCTAGGTGTAGCAATAACGGATATTCTGACAGGATTATATGCATGCATAGGTATTCAAGGTGCACTGCTGGAAAGAAGCCAGTCTGGAAAAGGGCAAAAATTAGATATAGCTTTATACGATACTGCGGTCAGTGCACTTGTTAATATAGGTAGCAATTATTTAATGTCAGGTAAGATACCAACTCCATTGGGAAATAACCATGCAAACATTGTACCGTATCAGACCTTCAAAACAAAAGATGGTGAGATGGTAATTGCAGTAGGGAATGATAGACAATTCCAGGCACTCTGCGACGTTATTAATAAGCCTGAATTAAAAACAGATCCACGGTTTCTGACTAATCCTAATCGAGTGGAGCATCGAGAAGAGTTAATTCCTCTGCTCCAAAATGTATTGTTGCATTATCCTACTAACGACTGGTTAGAAAAATGCAAACAACAGAAAATACCATGTGGTCCTATTCAAAACATTGCTGAGGTAGCAAACGATAAACAGTTACTTGCCCGTGAAATGTTTATTAATCTTCCCCACCCTACCGCAGGAACAATTAATATGATAGGAAGTCCATTAAAATTATCACGTACGCCAGTTACTTATAGGCACCATCCACCTGATGCCGGAGAACATAATAGTGTAATTTTCAAGCAATTAGGTGTATCAAATAAAAAAATATAAGGGAGTTGTTTAAATGAATTTCAATTTCACGGAGGAACAAAATATGTTAAGAGACACCGTAAGAACGTTCACGGATAAAGAAATAATGCCTTATATTTCTCAATGGGATAGGGAAGGAAAATTTGACCCTACGATCATACAAAAGCTCGCAAATTTAGGTTTAATGGGTGTATGTATTCCAGAGGAATATGGAGGAAGCGGTATGGATTATAACGCCCTTGCTATTGTTTGCGAAGAGCTTGAACGTGGAGATACTGCATTTCGTACTGCCGTATCCGTTCATACTGGTTTAAATAGTATGACTTTATTACAGTGGGGGAATGAAGAACAAAAACAGAAGTACTTAGTACCTCAAGCACAGGGAAAAAAGATCGGTGCTTTTGGTTTAACGGAGCCTGGCGCTGGATCAGATGTTGCAGCATTAGAGACAACTGCAACAAAGCAAGGTGACTATTATATTCTTAATGGTCAAAAAACATGGATTTCTTTATGCGATACTGCCGATAACTTTATCGTTTTCGCCTATACAAAAGAACGATCTGAAAAGCATAAAGGAATCTCGGCTTTCATTATTGAAAGGGAATGGGAAGGTTTTTCTTCTAAAGCAATTAAAGGTAAATTAGGCATTCGTTCTGGAAACACCGGTGAAATATTCTTCGATCATATTAAAGTACCAAAGGAAAATTTACTTGGCGAAGAAGGAGAAGGCTTCAAAATCGCTATGTCTGCACTGGACAATGGTAGATTTACAGTTGCAGCTGGAGCAGTGGGCCAAATCATGGCTTGTCTAGAGGCAAGTATTAAATATTGTCATGAACGAGCAACTTTTGGTAAAGAAATTGGTAAACATCAATTAGTTCAACAAATGATTGCAAATATGGAAGCGGGTTTGCAAATGAGTAAATTGCTTGTTTATCGTGCTGGAGAATTAAAAAACGCAGGAAAACGCAATACAAGGGAAACCTCATTAGCAAAATGGCAGGCCTGTGATTTCGCTAATAAGGCTGCAGATGATGCTGTCCAAATTCATGGTGCCTATGGGTTTTCTGATGAATACCCGGTAGAACGCTACTTACGTAATTCTAAGGCACCTGTCATCTATGAAGGGACACGTGAAATTCACACGATTATGCAGGCTGAATATGTGCTTGGCTATCGTAAAGATAAAACATTAAACAACATGCTACCTGCATGGGAGCAAAATGAATTGATTAACTGACTAAAAACAGCAAGAGATGGTGAGATTTTTAGATAATCGCTTCATTAAGGTTCTAATAGGAATTACTTGGAGAATAAAGTAATAGTAGTGATGCACCTGGTTTGCTACCGGGTGTTTGATCTTTTTTAAAAGGAGGCTTTATCATGTTTGATGCATTTACAAGGAGCGTATTTATTAATGGAGTGTGGGAAGATATTCATGAAGATACAACTGATACAATTTATAATCCAGCTACCTTAGAACCTATAACTCATGTTGCTTTTGCTGGAGGGAAAGAAACGGATCGGGCTATTCAAGCTGCTTCAGAAGCATTTCCTGTATGGAGCAACAAAACCGGAAGAGAAAGGTCACGTTATTTATATAGAGCTTCTCAACTCATGCTTGATGATGCAGAACGTCTCGGTAAAATACTAACATTGGAGCAAGGGAAGCCTTTAAAAGAAGCAATTGGAGAAGTAAAAGGTGCTGCTGGTTTTCTGCTTTGGTATGCAGAGGAAGCGAGCAGGAATTACGGCGAGTGGATCCCTTCTTCCATAAAATCCAAGCGACTTGTTGTCATTCCTCAAGCGGTAGGCGTTGTAGGAGCAATAACACCATGGAACTTCCCTTCATCGATGATTACCCGTAAATTAGCTCCTGCATTAGCCGCTGGCTGTACAGTAGTATTAAAACCAGCCCCAGAGACACCTTTATCCGCAATAGAAATTATCAAGCTATTTGAACGTGCTGGATTGCCTAAAGGTGTAGTAAATCTAGTAACTGGTGATGCACGGGCAATTGGAAAACGATTACTCACCAATAAAAATGTGCGTCTAATTACTTTTACTGGATCAACTGCTGTTGGGAAATATTTAATGAGAGAAAGTGCCGAACACTTAAAGAAATTATCGCTTGAGCTAGGTGGTCATGCTCCAAGTATTGTCTTTGCAGATGCTGATATTGAAAAAGCAACGTCACTCGTTTTAGGAAGTAAATTTAGAAATAATGGGCAAACATGTATATGCACAAACCGCTTATATGTTCATTCCTCTATCGCGGATAAATTTGCACAGCTTTTAAAAGAAAAAGTAAAAAATCTAAAGATAGGTTTAGGAATAGAAAAAGATACAGAGATTGGGCCATTAATAAATAAGCAAGCCTGTGAAAAGGTACAATCTCATGTAGAGGATGCAATGGATAAAGGAGCTGTTGTAGCTCACGGAGGAAAGCTGTGGGAAGGTGATTTACCAGGTCATTATTATCAACCAACGATTTTATCTAATGTTACAGAAGACATGAAAATTATGCACGAAGAAACCTTTGGACCAGTTATACCTATCCAAACATTCACAGATGAAGTGGATGTCACTCAAAAGGCAAACAATACGGATTACGGGCTAGCAGCATATATATTTACGGAAAATACCAATCGAGCTATCCGCGTTTCAGAAAAGCTTGATTATGGTATTGTCGGTGTTAATGACGTCTTCCCTGCAACGCCCGAGGCTCCATTTGGTGGTATAAAGCAATCAGGTATCGGAAAAGAAGGTGGCCATCATGGTATGGATGAATTCGTAGAGAAAAAATATATATCTATTGGTATTGATCAATAATAACTAGATTTATTGCTAAAAGGGGGCTGTCTCAAAAGACAGCTTCTTTTCCTACATACTAGATATGCATTTTATAAAGGAACACCATTTTTCCATAACAATCATATTCATTTCCTTTGTTGAGGTGAGCATTCCCCTATCAGACCACCGTTCCCAATTGTCGTTCATACAAAACTCGTATTCTTTCAAGTTCCCAATTTTTGCCGAAATCTAATACCCTTGTACATGTTCATTTATGTTTGTTCATAACAGCTTTGATATTGTTTATACAAATCCTTCAAAGCCGATGATAATGCATTACCTGCTTTTCCTAAGTAATGTTTCTTAATAAGTTCAACTGGTTTTTCGATACCATCTTGTAGACTATGACCTCTTAATAATTGCTGGACAAAATCTTTTCCATGATCCGTAGCTAATGTACAGCCCGCTGCCACAATAACACCGTATTTTTTATCAATTTCAGCTGTAATTGTTAAGGTCTGATAAATGCTTTGGGCTGCCATTCCTGAAGGCAAACGAGCATGCCCTGCAATGAATACTGTATTCAAGTTACAAATCCCTCCTCTAATCTTGATCAGCTGATTGATAGCCCAGCTTTTGTGAAATTTCAGCTGCAGTTTTAGCTGTTTCTTGTTTTATTAACTCCAAATTAATTCCTTCGAAATGGCTGGAAAGACCACTTACTGCTAATGCAGCAACAACCTTTTGTTGAAAATTATAGATCGGATAGGATATTCCTGTCGTATCCTCATCCTGCTCTCCAATGCTATATGCATAACCATTTTTTTGAATTTGCTTTACTTCTTCCTTTAACTGCTCTTTATTAATCGGATGATGTGTAGATATAAGCTCCGATTGATTGATAATAGCCTCCTGCCGCTCACTTGTCAAAAAGGCCAGAAGCAATTTTGGTCCAGACCCAATATATAATGGTACACTCCTACCAATTCTAGTATTAAGACGAAGTGCTCTTGAGCTTTCTACCTTTTCAATATAAGTAGCCTCATTTTGATTCACGATGACAAGGTGGATAACTTCATTAATTTCCTTTGCTAATTTCTCCATATAAGGTAAAGCTATCCCCCTTACTTCAAGTCTATCAGAAACTAAATTTCCTAGCTCCAAAAATTTCAACCCTAATTGGTATTTCACATCATGCTCCGTTTCCTTCGTTTTGTTTAGATAACCATTTTGTTCTAACGTGGTTAGTAATCGATAAGCAGTAGGTTTTGGCATTTTCGCTTGATTGGAGATCTCTTTTAAGGATAATTCTTGAGCACCTTCTCTAAATAACTCTACAATTTTTAATGCTTTCATTACGCTTTGATTCATCGATAGACTCCTTGCTGAGATTTAAAGTTAAATCCCTCCGCTTCATTGCAGAGGGATGAAAAATCTATCTATATCTTAACATGTGTCTTTACTACGTTTTCTTTTTCCATAATGTTTACCCCACGTTTTGCCATTTCCTTCATGTATGGATCACCTGGAACAATTTGCTCTGGCGGATAGACACCTTTCTTTGTAATTGTTTGGTTGGCAATCATTTGTGCTACAACCGAAATAGTGTTAGCTGTTGCTCTAGCCATAGCAGTTACTTGGGTTTTTCTATCTTTATATGTCGTCATTTCATACGAATACGTCGTAGATTGTCCGTCCTTTTGACCAGAGACAACAACACGTAATAAAACCGCATCATCTTTTTCTCCTAGCTCGACAATTGGGTCAAGAACCTTTAAGAAAACATCTCTTGGACTTACTTGTTGACCATTAATATCCACTTGATAGTCCGTACGTGTTAAGTTTAAATCTACTAAAAGCTTAAACTTCTCCGCATGACCTGGGTAGCGAATCGTCTTATATTCTAGTGTCTGCAAATGAGGATAAGATATAGAGAGAGTTGAAGTACCACCTGAAGTGTGAAATGCTTCAAGCGGTCCAAATTTTTCAAAATAGACTCGCTCTACTTCAGACAAAGATGGAATCTCCTGCTTCACTCCGTCTCGTATAATCAAGGATGGATCTGTATAATGATCAAATACACCTTCCATCGAAAATACATGATTATATTCAAGCGGTGCTTCTGGTTTAACTGGAATCCCACCAACATAGAGTTTTATAGATTCTAGCTTATCTAATTTACTGTTACCGTATCCAGAAAGAATATTAATCATTCCAGGGGCTACCCCTAGATCTGGAATTAAAGTAACTCCAGCAGCTTTGGCTTCCTCTTTCAAAGCTAAGACTTTATCTGTCATATGGCCAATATGTCCACCTAAATCAACAGCATTTACTCCGACCTCAATTGCAGTTTGCGCAACTACTTCATTAAACGAATAAAATAATGCATTAATAATCACGTCAAATCGGCGCATATAATTAGCTAATTCCTGTTTATCAGCTGCGTTGACCTGATATGCAGTCAATTTCGAGGATTGTAACTGCTCACATATATCTTGTGCGCGTGCTAAATCAATATCTGCTAATCCTACAGCAGTAACTCCTTCACTTGTAACCAAATCACGTGCAGCTTCTTTACCCATTAATCCTGATCCTAATACCCCTATCTTCATTCCATCCACTCCTTCTACATCATATTCATGAAGTATTCCAGTCTGTCGCTGGTTAACGGGTAGTAATACCCTACCCGATGAAGATTTACTTTTATTTACTAATCGACATCGATTTGAGCACGTTGCAGTTTTCCACTATAATCTACATAAACTGCTTTCCACTCCGTAAATACGTCCAATGCTTGCACACCTGAATCGCGGTGACCATTGCCGGTTCCCTTTGTACCACCAAATGGTAAATGAATCTCTGCTCCAGTAGTACCTGCATTAACATAGACAATTCCAGTATCTAAATCACGTTGGGCTTGGAATACTTGATTCACATCTTTCGTAAATATAGAGCTTGATAAACCATAGCTAACCCCATTATTCACTTCAATCGCTTCCTCAAAGCTTTTTACAGGAATTAGAGAGACAACTGGGCCAAATATTTCTTCCTGGGCAATCCGCATCGAAGGCTTGGCATCCGTAAATAGAGTTGGTGCAAAATAATGTCCACCTTGACTTACTCCATTCTGCCATACAAAGCCTCCAGCCAATAGTTTCGCTCCCTCTTCTTTTCCAATTTCTACATATTGCTTAATCTTATTCAAACCTGATTTATTAATAATAGGTCCAACTTTTACCGATTGATCTAGCCCATCTCCAATCGTCAATTTCTCCATCTCTACTAATAATCTTTCTTCAAGCGTTTCTTTTACACGCTCATGAACAATTACTCTACTACAGGCAGTACAGCGCTGACCACTTGTACCGAATGCACTCCAAAGAATCCCTTCGACTGCAAGATCAATGTCTGCATCATCCATTACAATAACTGCGTTCTTGCCACCCATCTCCAAAGATACTTTCTTTAATTGCTTTCCACATTCTGCTGCAATGTTTCTACCAGTCTCATTTGATCCTGTAAAAGAAATAATTCGAATATCGTCATGGTGAACCATGGCATCGCCAACGATAGAACCTCCACCAAATACAACGTTGATTACTCCCTTTGGCAGACCTGCTTCTTCAAATATCTTTGCTAACTCATATGCCATGATTGGTGTCTCCGTAGCTGGTTTCCAAATTACTGCATTTCCAGCAACAATTGCAGGGAACGACTTCCATGTGGCAATAGCTATTGGAAAGTTCCACGGAGTAATAATACCAACAACACCAACAGGACAACGCTGACTCATTGCAAATTTATCCTTTAATTCAGCTGGAGTTGTTTGCCCAAATAATCTACGCCCTTCACCAGCCATATAAAAGGCCATATCAATTCCTTCTTGAACTTCTCCCCGAGCCTCTTCAATTACTTTTCCATTTTCCATGGTTAATAATTGAGATAGCCTCTCTTTTCGTTCTTTCATTATGTTCCCAACTTGATACAACACCTCTGCTCGCTGCGGTGCAGGAACCAATGCCCATTCTTTCTGTGCTTGCTTAGCCGCTGCTACAGCGACATCAACACTTTCCTTTCCAGATAAAGGTACTTGAACGATTTCTTCCCCATTCGCTGGATTAATAACAGCTGTCGATGAATCTACCGTCACCCACTCGCCATTAATAAAATTTGATAGTTTCTTTGTTTGCAACGTTGCTGTCATCTGAAAAAACCTCCTTTAATTTTTCCAATTTATATTACTGTTCCATAGCTCGATCACGTATTTGTGATATTGTTGATGAAACAGAAATCTGCTCCTTATCCGTTAAGATCTCAATCAACACAGGCCTTTTAAGCTGACAAGCCTCTGCAAAAGCAACCTTAAATTCCTGAGATGATGACACACAGTACCCCACTGCTCCTAAGCTAATTGCTAAGTCTTTAAAGGAAACATCCCCTAAATCTGTTGCCATCACCTTCGTGGGGTAATGCATTTCCTGATGCATCCGGATCGTACCATACATCTTATTATTAAAAACGAGACATATGATAGGAATATCATATCTTACAGCTGTTTCCAGCTCTTGGCACGTCATCATAAAACCGCCATCTCCAGAAAATGAAACAACTAACCGATCTGGAAGAGCGAGCTTAGCCCCGATAGCCCCTGGCATCCCATAACCCATTGCTCCAGAGGTAGGACCTACATACGTATGGGGATACTTAAAAGGATAGTAGCTATGGACCCAGCCAGCAAAGTTACCGGCATCATTTGTAATTAAGGCATTCTCCGGTAACGTTTTGATTAAATAATCGATAATATGAGAATTAATAGGGTCTTCTGTTTCTACTTCTAAGCGACTTGCCCTGATAAAGGCTGCATTTCGTTCAAATGCCCACGTTGTCCACGATTGCTTAACAGTAATTTTTTCAAGTTGATAAAGCGCCTCTTTCATATCAGCTACGATGCCAAGAACTGGTGTAAAGCTTTTTCCAATACTGTTATAATCAATATCAATGTGGATCAGTGTTTGATCAGGTGACAAAAGCGAATAATCCTGGGTCGTTACTTCAGAAAGTCTCGTTCCCATTGCCAAGACAACATCTGCTGCACAAACTGTCTCCAATATTTCTTTTGCTGTGCCAAGTCCTAAATGACCGGCATATAACAAATGGTTGTTCGGGAATACATCATGACGTCGAAAGGCAGTAACTACAGGTAAATGATATGTTTCTGCAAACTGCTTTAATTGCTGTTCAGCGCCTGCACTTTTCACTCCACCTCCAGCAATAATTACCGGACGCTTGGCACTATCCAAAAGGCTCTCGACTTTTTTCACTTCTGTCATCGATGGTGCAGGAGTTGGTCTATGAATCACTGGTCCATACTTCATCCGTGCTTCCTGTTTTAGAACATCCTCTGGCAACGAAATGATAACAGGCCCTGGTCGTCCTGACGTGGCAATTCGAAAAGCGCGCTGCACAATCTCTGGAGTCCGCTCTGCATCCTTTAATTCAACCGCCCATTTAGCAATAGATTGAAAGTATTGATCTAAATCTACTTCTTGAAAGCCCTCTTTACCTCTAAATTTACTATGCACCTGCCCAAGAAACACAACCATTGGTGTGGAATCCTGATAAGCTGTATGTACACCAATGGAAAGGTTTGCCGCACCTACTCCTCTTGTTGCAAGAACAATACCAGGCTTCAGCGCTGATTTTGCATAGCCCTCCGCCATAAAAGCAGCTCCGCCTTCATGTCTTGCCGAGATTACTTGAATAGATGTTTCGTCATGTAATGCGTCTAGTACAGGCAGATAACTTTCTCCTGGCACGCAAAACACACGTTCTATACCTTCTCTTTTTAAACAGGTAATAATGGCTTTTGCTGCTGTCTCTGTTGTATTCGTAACTTGCATATTGTCACCCTTTCCAATTAAGCTGCTTTAAGCGGCTGATCACTTCATCCAATCGTTTCGAACTTACAGAAAGTGTAATTCGAATAAACCCTTCGCCCTGTGTTCCAAAAGCTGTCCCAGGTGTAACAATAAGACCTACTTCGTCCAATAATTGATTCGCAAATTCAAGCGATGTGTATCCATCTGGTACTTCAGCCCAGATAAATATAGTTCCCTTTGGTTTTGCAGCAGATATACCTACTTCCCTTAATGCATTGTACAGTTTCTCCATACGGTGTTTGTAAATCATATTATTTTCTTGTACTGTCGAGAAGTCACCTCTTAAAGCTGCTGCTGCTGCCTTCTGTATCGGAATAAACTGGCATGTATCAATATTACTCTTTAATGTAGACAGGGCCTTTATGATCTTCCTATTACCTACGACATAGCCAATCCGCCAGCCAGTCATATTAAAACTTTTGGATAATGATCCTAGCTCAACAGCATAATCCTTGGCATCAGGTACTTGTAAAACACTTGGGGCTCGATGGTCTCCAAATGTCACAAGATCATATGCTGCATCATTAGCTAAAACAATTTGATGATCATGACAAAATGTAATCGCTTCCAAATAAGTGCTTATATCAGCTACCGTAGCAGTTGGGTTGCTAGGGTAATTAAGAAACATTAGCTTTGCTTCTAGCGCATCTTTTTTAGTAAGACTGGAATACATGGGAATATAATTATTCTCTTTATCTAGAAGTAATGAAACACTCTCTCCTCCAGCTAAATGAACTCCATTACGATAAACAGGATACCCTGGATCAGGTACGATTACTTTGTCTCCGGGATTGATGACCGCTTGTATCAAATTAGCTATACCCTCTTTAGAGCCAATAAGCGCTAGCACTTCTGAATCGGGATCCAGCGAAACGCGATACCGCTTTAAATAGAATTCAGCTACCGCTTCCTTAAACTCCCTACATCCACTGTATGTGGAATAGCGGTGATTTTCTGTATGCATCACCTCTTCTGCTAGAACCTTACAAATAAATTCCGGAGTTGGCAAATCAGGAGCACCTATCCCTAAGTCGATAACATCTACTCCCTTTGCGAGAAGCTGCTCTTTCTTTTTCTGAAATTCCGAAAACAAATAGGGTGGTAAGCTTTCTACTTTATCAGAAATAAAGGCCATTATTACCCTCCTGCCGTTTCAAATATTGAAACGATATTTCATTTATATATCAACAGTATATAGTAACTTTTTAAAATTGACAATATACTGAAAATAAATCATACAAATTACCTAATTATTTTGCAATTGGCTCTTCATTGATTTTATCTGTTGCATTTTTTCTTCTTGTAAAAGCAAATAAAGCTGTAATACTAACAATTACTATAGCTAGACCTAACCAAACACTTTCTGTCATACCAAAGATTAAATAGCCTAAACCTGCAATCATTGCTGCAACAAGTGCATAGGGTATTTGGGTAGTAACATGATCAATATGATGACAGCTAGACCCAGTAGATGACAGAATCGTAGTATCTGAAATAGGAGAACAATGATCACCAAAAACTGCCCCAGACAGCACTGCTGCCAATATTGGAAGAATTAATGACACGTCTGTTGCGGCTGCAATTTCCCCAGCAATTGGCAATAGAATACCAAAAGATCCCCATGAAGTTCCTGTAGAAAATGCTATAAAGCCTGCCATGACAAAAATGATGAATGGTAAAAATGTTAAGCTAATATTAGTGGTCTCTACAATACCTGCTAAATAAGTACCCGTTCCTAACTGACCGATTAAGTCTACAATGGCCCAAGCGAAAATTAAAATGACGAAACCAGGAAGCATAGATTTAGTTCCTCCTATGATTCCCGTAATAAAGTGCTTGCCTGAAAGCTTACCCGTAATAATATGACGACTAAACAGCGCAAATGTTATTACTAAACCGATGATTCCACCATATAATAAGGCTACAGATACGTCAGCATTTCCGAATATGTTAATTAATGTCTTTTCACCCTCTATAGCTACTAATCCATTCACGTAGATAGAAACAATAGTAGAGATGAATAATACGGCAATTGGAATCAGCAAATCACTAATTCGACTTGATTCACTTGTTGGCAGTTTCGCTGCCACGTCTACCTTATCCTTATTTTCCGGATTCAAAACCTCCCCAGTACTCATTGCTCGCTGCTCATGTTTTTTCATTGGCCCAAAATCAACTTGGCGAATAGCGATTACTAGCGCCACTCCCAATGCTGCCCACACATAAAAATTCATCGGAATAATTTGGATAAAAGCTCCAAAAGCACTATATTCTGAAATGGCATGTGTTGTAAATACGGTGCCAATAATTCCTATAATATACGCTCCCCAGCTAGAAACTGGTGCAATGACACAAATTGGCGCAGAGGTAGAATCTACGATATAAGCTAGCTTGGCACGAGACACACGATGCTTATCTGTAACAGGCTTCGCTACTTGACCGACTGTAAGGCTATTAAAATAATCATCTACAAAAACAATAATACCTAGTAGCATTGTCATGACTTGAGCACCTACTCTAGTTTTCACCCGTTTAATCATCCATTCTGCAAATGCTGCGGTCCCGCCCATCATACTAACAAAAGCAGTTAATATACCAAGCATAAGTACAAATAATAGAAGAAAGACATTCCAAGTATTCCATGCTCCTTCGGCTACAAAAACGCCTTTAAATGCCTCCCATATCAACACAATAGATCCTAAAACATCAAAACTATCAATAAAAAGAGCTGCCGCCACGATTCCTACTCCTAGTGACAATAGTACTCGCTTTGTTAATAACACCATAATAATTGCTAAAATTGGTGGTACTAATGACCAAACTGTTGATTCCATTATGTTCCCCCCTTATTATTTCTTCAATTTTCAGGACAAAGATGAATAATAGCTTCCTATACCATGAACCACTCCCTACTAACTGCCATATTTATATTCTTAATATTCTATATTATTTAATAAATACCTTTTTTATACTAGAAAAACTTTTCGTTTACGAAGTAATTGCGTTATAACAAGTAAGGAAGTAAAGTTATTACCAGACTTTTCACACATTCCCTAATATTATTTGTTAGAATAGAATAGTGTTTTTAACTAATAATCAAAGAATTGAGGTGCTTGATCATGAATACAGACATTACGTACGCACAGGAATTAGACAAAGAGGACGAATTAAACGAATTTAGACATGAATTTTATCAATCACCTGAGCGCTTATATTTCGACGGAAATTCACTTGGATTATTGTCTAAACGTGCCGAACAAGCTGTCAACACCATTATGGAATCATGGAAGCAATATGGGATTGATGGTTGGACAGAAGGTGAACATCCTTGGTTCTATTTATCAGAAAAATTAGGAAGAATGTCCGCACATCTTGTAGGCGCTCAACCGAAAGAGGTTATTATTACAGGGTCAACAACCACTAATCTTCATCAGCTAACAGCAAGCTTTTTCCAACCAAACGGTAAGAAGACAAAGATACTTGCGGATGAATTGAATTTCCCATCCGACATCTATGCACTAAAAAGTCAGCTACAGCTGAAAGGACTCCATCCAGAGGAGCATCTCATTCAAGTGAAGAGTAGAAATGGTCATACCCTAGAAACCTCCGACATTATTGAAGCAATGACAGATGAAATCGCATTGGTTGTTTTACCAGGGGTACTCTATCGTAGTGGCCAAATCCTTGATATGAAAACCATCACAAAAGAAGCTCATAAACGTGGCATTATTATTGGTTTTGATCTTTGTCATTCTATCGGATCTATTCCTCATCAACTGAATGATTGGGATGTTGACTTTGCATTTTGGTGCACATATAAACACTTAAATGGTGGACCAGGTAGCGTTGGAGGGTTATTTGTTCATCAAAAGCACTTCGGTAACCATCCAGGACTTGCAGGTTGGTTTAGTTCCAATAAGGAAAAACAATTCGATATGGAACATAGCTTAACTGCTGCTTCAGATGCTGGTGCTTATCAGATTGGAACACCTCATCTACTTAGTGCTGCACCATTATTAGGCTCACTATCTATGTTTGAAGAGGCTGGCATTGGTAAAATTAGAAAGAAATCACTTCTGTTAACTGAATACTTAATGAACTTAATAGACACGGAACTGATTGATCACGGTTTTACGATTGCTAATCCACGTGATCAAGCAATTAGGGGCGGCCATGTATATTTGGAGCATCCAGAAGCTGCACGCATTTGTAAAGCCTTAAAGGCAAATCGAGTCATCCCAGATTTCAGAAATCCAAACGGCATTCGCCTAGCACCGGTAGCACTTTATAATACGTTCGAGGAAGTATGGAAAATGGTAAACATTTTAAAATCAATTATGGATAATCAGAGCTATAAGCACTTTGAAAACAAACGAGGAGTGATTGCATAGTGGGAGAATGGATTGATATTTCACAGCCTTTAACTGATAAAATTGCTCACTGGCCAGGGGATAAGCCCTTTTCCTATTCCCTTACAGCATCAAAACAAGAAACAAAATCTGTAAATATCGGCCAAATAACAACTAGTCTTCACACTGGAACACATATTGATGCACCATTCCATTTTGATTCAAATGGAAAAACAATTGAGCAACTAGACATCAATCTTTATATTGGAAAATCAGTAGTTATTGACGTTAGTCAAGCTAATACCATAACAGCGGAGGTGTTGTCCCAGTATCATTGGCCATCAGAGATTAACCGCGTCTTATTACGCACTTCGCTGCCAAACAATCCCGAGCGCTTTCCAGATGTGTTACCAAACCTTGATCCTAATATTGCACCGTACTTACAAAGATTAGGTGTTTTCCTACTGGGAGTTGACATGCCTTCCGTAGATGCTCCAGATAGTAAAGATCTTGTAACACACCATGCTTTACAGGATCATGGTATCCATATACTTGAAAATATTATGTTAGATCAAATTAAACCGGGAGAATATGAGCTTATTGCGCTTCCATTACATATTCATGGTGCAGATGGAAGTCCAGTCCGAGCTGCCCTATGTCCCATCAATAAGGAGGATGCACAGCATGACAAATAAACATATAAACGATACATTTCGTTCTGAAAAAGGTATTCATACCAACTTTAAAGAAAAAATGACCTATGGGGACTACCTGCAGTTAGATACATTACTATCCAGTCAAAAACGACTTTCTGATCATCATGATGAAATGTTATTTATTATCATTCACCATGTTAGTGAACTTTGGCTAAAGTTAATTATTCATGAAACACAGGCTGCAATCCGTGCGATACAACAAGGAGAGCTTCAAGCTTCCTTTAAAATGCTAGCTCGTGTCTCCAAAATCCAATCGCAGATTATCCAAGCATGGGATGTGCTTTCTACACTGACCCCTGCAGAATATATGGAGTTTAGAGATAAGCTCGGTAATGCCTCTGGATTCCAATCCTATCAATACCGTCTTGTTGAATTTGTACTAGGGTATAAAACACCCTTTATCCTTAAAATCTATGAAAAGGACCCAGAAGTACATCAATTACTACAGGATGCTTATCATGCTCCAGGACTCTATGACGTGGCAATTCAAGCATTGGCAAAAAATGGGTTTTCTATAAATCCAGACATTCTCCAGCGAGACTTTTCGAAAACATATGAGAAGGATGACTCTGTGGAACAGGCTTGGATGACTGTATATAAAAATGTCGATTCCCATTGGGATTTGTATCAACTTGCAGAAAAGCTTGTTGATATCGAGGATTGGTTTCAACAATGGCGCTTTAGACACATGAAAACAGTAGAAAGAATAATTGGACATAAAATAGGTACAGGTGGATCTTCTGGAGTTGGCTATCTAAAAAACGTACTAGATCACTATTTCTTTCCAGAGCTTTGGGAAATCCGAACAAAGCTCTAAATTGGAACACCATCTTCTTCACCTTGTAAAAAAATTTTGCTTGACATTTGCGGATAATGTAAATAAAGTGAAACATAATTCTAAAGGGGATGTTTAAGAAAGGGCTTTGCGATATAGCAACTGCTAGATTTGAGACTCAAGTAGGAGGAACTTTCGTGTAAATCACCGGAGTGAGAGTATGTACTCACAAAAAGACGAAACGTTGTTCACGAAAAGAGGGCTTTACAGGTGTCTGGAAACAAAGCTATCCTTTGAGACACCCCTATTTATGACTGAACTATTCAGTAAGTCTTCTACATTACATCTGAGCTAACGAATAAAAGAAGAGAGGAAGACAAATTTTATGGAAAAGAAAAAAGATCAATGGTCAACAAAGCTAGGATTTATCCTATCTTCAGCAGGAGCTGCAATTGGCCTAGGAGCAATTTGGAAATTCCCGTATATGACAGGAATGAATGGTGGCGGAGCATTTTTCCTGTTGTTCATCGCATTTACAATCATCATTGGTCTTCCTATTTTAATTGCTGAATTTATTATTGGAAGAGGTACTCAGAAAGAGGCAGTATCTGCCTACCAAAAGCTTGCACCAAAATCTGGCTGGTCATTTATTGGACATTGGGGAGTTATAGGAGCATTCTTACTTCTGTCCTTTTATAGTGTCGTTGGTGGGTGGGTACTAATCTATAGTGCAATCTCTATACCCGGCATGATTATAAGTGATTCGGCTAATTATGGGGAATTATTCGCAACGATAACCGGTAATCCACTCATTACGATCATCGGCCATTTATTATTTATTTTAATTAATATCATCGTTATTTCGTTTGGAATTAAGGACGGAATTGAAAAAACAAGTAAAATCTTAATGCCATTATTATTTATTTTCTTCATTGTACTCGTTATTCGATCCGTAACTTTTGAAGGAGCAATAGAAGGATTACGTTTTTTCCTTCAACCAGACTTTTCTAAGCTTAATGCAGAAAATGTTTTATATGCACTTGGCCAATCCTTCTTTTCACTCGCCGTAGGGATCTCCGTTATGGTCACATATAGTTCTTATCTAAATAAAGATGTTAGCTTGCCAATGTCAGCAGGCTCTGTTTCTATTATGAATATTTTTGTATCCTTACTAGCTGGTCTTGCTATTTTCCCAGTGGTATTCGCATTTGGCTTGGAACCTGCTGAAGGTCCAGGGTTACTTTTTATTGTGCTTCCAGAGGCATTTGCTCAAATGCCATTTGGAGAGTTGTTTTTAAGTTTATTCTTACTATTATTTTTATTTGCAGTCTTAACATCTTCCTTTAGCATGCTGGAAATCATAACATCTGCATTCAGTGAGAAAAAACAACGTTCTCGTAAAAAAACAGCCATCGTTTCCGGTATGCTTGTATTTATTGCAGGCATACCAGCTGCATTATCCTCTAGTAGCCTTGCTGATTTTAAGATTTTCGGTCTAACTATTTTTGACGCCTCCGATTTTCTAGTGAGTAATATCATGCTGCCTGGTGGCTGTTTATTTATTGCTCTGTTTATCGGATTTAGAATGGATAAAAGCCTTATAAAACAGGAATTTACTTCAGCAAATAATCTATCAGATGGGATATACCATGTATGGTTCCAATTAATGCGCTGGCTTGTCCCAGTGACAATCATTATTGTTTTTTTAGGTTCAATTGGGGTTATTTAGGGTAAAGTACTAGTAATGCAAATGAATGTGAACGTTAAAAAGTGAGGTGATCAAGTTGGCCAAAAAAATCCTTATTGTTGGCGGCGTTGGTGGTGGGGCAACCGTAGCAGCGCAAATCCGTAGAGCAAACAAAGAAGATGAGATTATTTTATTGGAGAAGGGTGGCCATGTATCCTTTTCCAATTGCGGAATGCCCTATTACATCGGAGGTACTATAGAAAATAGGGATGCTATTCTATATTCCAAAGAAAAATTTAGTGAGAAATTTCAGGTAGAGGTCCGTACGTTTACAGAGGTAACAGCCATTGACCGTTCCAATAAAGAAATTACCTATTGCTCAAAGACAGGCAATCATCAAGAAACCTATAACACGTTAATTTTGTCACCTGGAGCATCTGCAGTGATGCCTTCTATTAAGGGAATGAATAGGGAACGGACATTTAGCTTGCATACGATACCTGATATGGATGCAATTCATGCTTATATCGAAACAAATCAGCCTAAGTCCGCAGCTGTTATTGGTGGTGGCTTTGTAGGTTTAGAAATGATTGAAAATTTACATGCCAAAGGAATAACCTGCAAACTTATTGATCGCTCTGAACAAGTAATGAATGTTATTGATGCAGATATGGCTAGGATTGTGCAAGAATACCTAACGAAAAAGAATATAGAAGTACGATTAAATGATGGCCTTCATCATTTCTCAAATGATGGAAAGCTATTACATGTAAACAGTGGAGGAACTATTCAAGCGGATCTCACCATCATGGCTGTTGGAATTCGTCCAAATACCAAGCTTGCAGTAGATGCATCCCTTGAAATTGGCAAAACAGGCGCAATCTTAGTCAACACTTTTATGCAAACTAGTGATCCAAGTATTTATGCATTAGGAGATGTAGTAGAAACAAAGGATCCAATTACTGGTCATGGGAGAAATATTGCCTTAGCAGGACCTGCCCATCGTCAAGCTTTTGTCATTGCTAATCATCTAAATGGAAAACCTATTACGTATAATGGAACATATGGCACCAATATTTTAAAATTATTCGATTTAACAATTGGATCAACTGGTCATAATAGTGACAGCTTAGAAGCCTATGGAAAATCATACGATGTAGCTACACTTCAATCGTTATCAAATGCAAGCTATTACCCTGGAGCAGATAAGCTTTGGATAAAGGTTTTATTTGATAAACAGCATGGAACCATTCTAGGTGGACAGGTCGTTGGTCATGCAGGTGTAGATAAGCGTCTAGCAGTTCTTGCCACTGCAATCAAAGGAAAGCTAACCGTCTTTGATCTATCTGATTTAGAGCTTGGTTATGCACCACCTTATTCTAGTCCAAAGGATCCAATAAATATTCTTGGATATAAAGCCAGTTCTAAACTTGAACAATAATTATATCCAAAAATAAGAAAAACTGAGCAAAATTCGCTCAGCCCTTATCACTAAATGCTCAGATTTACGCTTCCTCTAGTAGCTATTATGGAATAATAGCTACTGCTGGACCACCACTCCGGCTGCCCACTTCCCTTTCCGTGGGGTTTGTCCTTCAGCTAACTTTTTTAGCAAAACCCGCTCAAAAAAGTGGATCTTCAGGTCAAACATTTCCCACAGGAGTTGAAGTGGCCGGCTTTCGCTATTATCAGGCTCTACAACGCTAGCATGAAGTAACACAGCTGCTTTTATACTCACGGATAGCGATTTTCACTATACCCATTGTAAAAAAAGTCAACCTATTACTTATGACAAGAATTGTTGCACCTTCGCATAGCGGAGACTAATTACGTAGACTCCTGCGGGATTAGCACGAGCCGAAAATCCACTTTGCAACGTGTTCTTCTTTGCAAAGTTAGTTAAGGCCCCGTGCCCGCGGAAAGCGAAGTAATTAGTCGGAGCATTGCCAATATACATCAAACATTTCAAAATAACTACTTGGCTTAGCGCAGTCATTGCACTGATTTTATACTTTCTTAACTTAGAAACAAAAACTGTCCATGAGATAAAATCGCCATGGACAGTTTTTTGATATTACTTATTCACAAATTGTTTGCTTAACTGATCTACTGCAAGTATAGCTGAAGCAACATCACCAGCCTGAATACTTGGTGATAAGTTTTTCATCGTCTCTCCTTCTTGCGTAGCTGCCTCGCCTACTTTTAGCAGCTCCTCATAAGAAACATCGTCTAAATGCATGTCTCGTAATGTAGTTGGAAGACCAAGTTCGCGATAAAATTGAATATATTTTATCATTTCATCCTCGCTATGGAGCTCTAATAGCAACTGCACCAATGTACCATATGCAACCTTTTCGCCATGAGTAAGGTGGTGAATATCACCTTCGAGTACGGTGAATCCATTATGAATGGCATGTGCTCCTGCTAAGCCACCACTTTCAAAACCTAATCCTGATAATAATGTATTAGCTTCCACTACAGCTTCTACATGATTCGTAACCAATCCTTTTTTTACTGCTTGATATGCAGCTATTCCATATGCAAATAATGTTTTTTCACACTCTTTAGCAATTGCCTTAGCTGCAATACTTGTTTTTCCGCCTGCCATCGTATCACCATTGCGCTTCAGTGTAGCTCGAGCCTCTACCCATGTAGCCATCGCATCAGCAATACCAGACGCAAATAATCTAGCTGGAGCTTTGGCGACAACTGCAGTATCAACAAGTACTAAGTCAGGGTTTTTATGATAAAACTTATAACTTTCAAACACTCCTTCATCACTATATATCACAGATAATGCGCTCGTAGGTGCATCTGTTGAAGCAGTAGTTGGAACGATAACAACACGAGCATGCAATTCATTTGCTATCGCTTTAGCTGTATCCAATGTCTTCCCTCCGCCTACACCAACTACTACATCTACCTGATGATCCTTCCCTTCATTTACCACTCTTTTTATTTCACTTAATGAGGCCTCTCCATTAAACGGAACATAATGATAGTCCAAATTTTCTTCCCTCATGCTTGCTTCAATTGTCTCTTTAGTTATGTCCCAAACCACATCATCAGAAAGAATAAGTGGCTTTTCTGCGATTGATTTCACATGTTTTCCAATAAGATGTAAGGCATCTTTTCCTTGAATATATTTACCAGGTGATACAAAAACAATATTTGACATTTTCTTCACCCTTTCTAATTTTTACATCTATAGTATACCAATTCTACGAATTTTCATCCATATTTTGTGAAGTATTTCACATTATATTCATAATCAAAGATTTTCATTTACGCGCATTCAATTTTATGACACCTCCTTGAGACATACGAACCCTTTGTATTATGTCTGCTTATAACCATAAGAAAAACGGAGCAAAATTCGCTCATTCCTTATCACTAAATGCTCAGATTTACGCTTCCTCTGGGGCTGGGACAAAACCCAGTAACTGAAAAAAGTGGTACGCCAATTTAGGGCGTATCACTTTTTTTACTTTTTTCAATATTTATATACGCAAAAAGGATACCTTCTGATAAAGTTAAAGTAACTACACAAAAACTTAGAAAAGAGGTATCCTTTATGTTTAAACATTATACCATGAATCAAGTCGTTTTGCCTTTAGATTTTGAAATGAAATTACAAGAAAATGATATCGCCTATGCGGTTAACCATATTGTAGAACATATCCCAGAGGAATCATTTGTGGGATTTTTGCGTGAAACAGGTTGTCCTGCATACCATCCACGCATGATGATGAAGATTATCTTATGTGCCTATACACAGTCTGTTTTTTCTGGCAGAAAAATAGAGGGATTAATCAAAGACAGTGTACGTATGATGTGGTTAGCACAAGGCTATGAACCAAGTTATCGTACCATTAATCGTTTTCGTGTTCATTCCGAAGTAAAAGAATTATTACGTCAGTGTTTTGTCTTATTTCGTTGTCAACTTGTTGAAGAGAAGGCGATTGAAGAAGAGGCTATTTTTATTGATGGTACGAAAATAGAGGCAAATGCCAATAAGTTTACCTTTGTATGGAAAAAATCCATTGAAAAATACAGCACCGATTTAATAGAGAAGTCGAATCAAATGTATGAGGAATTACTGGAAAAAGAAATTATTCCTGAAATAGAAAGGGAAAGTTCCGATGAACTTTCAAAGGAAGAACTCAGTGAAGTGGTTAAAAAGCTAGATGAAAAAGTAGAAAAATATGATAAAGCAATCGAAGAAAGCAAAGAAGCAAAAGAACGCAAACAACTTCGTTCCGAACGAAAAGAACCCAAGCAATACCGTAAACAATTCCAAGATTTTGAAGCTCGTAAACACAAATATCAAAAAGATATGGCAATCTTAGGCGATCGCAATAGTTATTCTAAGACAGATCATGATGCCACTTTTATGCGAATGAAAGATGACTATATGAAAAATGGTCAACTTAAAGCAGGTTATAATGTACAAATTGCGACCGAAGGTCAATACACATTAGCCTACGATGTATTTCCAAATCCTACGGATACTCGCACGTTTATTCCTTTTCTCGATAGTATTGAAGATAGGTACTTTCAATTGCCCGAGCATATTGTCGCCGACGCAGGTTACGGTAGTGAACAAAATTACAGTAATGTACTTCATAGAAAAAGAACGCCACTGATTACTTATAATTCCTATCGGATGGAAAAGAAAAAGAAATATAAAACAAATCCTTTCCATGTATCCAACTGGGACTACGATTCAGACGGAGACTTTTTTACTTGTCCAAATGGAAAGAAAGTACCTTTTCAATATCTATCGAATCGAACAGATAAAGCCGGATTTAAACGAACCTTTCGTGTCTATGAATGTGAAGATTGTTCGGGATGTCCATTACGCGTTCATTGTACCAAAGCAAAAGGGAATCGAAAGATTTATTACAATGCTCAATGGGAACAGCAAAAAGCATATATAAGAGAGCAGCTTTCAAAAGAAGAAACAGGAAAAATCTATGGTAAACGAAAAATAGATGTAGAACCTGTCTTCGGATTTTTGAAGGCCAATTTGCGTTTCACTCGAATGTCGGTGAGAGGCAATTCGAAAGTGGAAAATGAATTAGGATTTGCCTTTATGGCGGTGAACTTAAGAAAGTACACCGCCATAACACAAAATTCATGTATTTATGATAATGAAAAAGATTCCAGCTATCTATTTTTGATAACTGGAATCTCTTTTTTACTTCTCCAGGCTAGTTATGTCCCAGCCCCGCTTGCTTGACCACCACTCCAGCTGCCCACTTCCCTTTCCGTGGGGTTTGTCCTTCAGCTAACTTTTTTAGCAAAACCCGCTCAAAAAAGTGGATCTTCAGGTCAAACATTTCCCACAGGAGTTGAAGTGGCCGGCCTTCGTTATTATCAGGCTCTACAACGCTAGCATGAAGTAACACAGCTGCTATTATACTCACGAATAGCGATTTTCACTTTACCCATTGTAAAAAAAGTCAACCTATTTCTTATGACAAGAATTGTTGCACCTTCTCATAGCGGAGACTAATTACGTAGACTCCTGCGGGATTAGCGCGAGCCGAAAATCCACTTTGCAACGTGTTCTTCTTTGCAAAGTTAGTTGAGGCCGTGCCCGCGGAAAGCGAAGTAATTAGTCGAAGCATTGCCAATATACATCAAACATTTCAAAATAACTACTTGGCTTAACGCAATCATTGCACTGATTTTATACTTTCTTAACTTATAAAAAAATCCCTAATCGCCAATTTTTGATGATTAGGGACTGATGATTAATTATAAATCTTCCTCAAAACGATAAACTAACTTGTAATTTTCCTCATTAAGTAGATCCGCCACATGTACACGTACTCCATGCCCGAACACAACCTCATCTTCTGTCATAGCGACAATCATTGCTTTTGTTTCATTAGCAATATCAATATATATATCACCAACGACTGGCTTTAAGCTACCGTCACTTTCAGCAAGGTAGCTAATCGATTCATCTTGAATTTGCTGTTCTTCTGGCACGAGGCTTTTATCATAATAAGCTATTTCTTGACTTGCATCAGCCTTACCTGGGACCATTACAACATATTCACTATGCTTCACTCCATTATCTCTAGTGGTAACAACATTCCCGTCTTCCACACTATCTACTTTTTCAATAGCATTTAAGGAATAATGGTCAAGGAAATCTGGAGCTGGCTTAATAATTAGAATATAGTCCCCTGGTTCTGGCATCTTATTCTTATCAATCGTATACCTTTTCCCGTAAAAAATAAATGTATCATTATGTTGTGGTCTATAGAGTTCTATTTCGCTTGCTTTCGTTAGAATTTGCTGCATATCCTTTAGGCGATATAAATGAACCGATTTTTTAAACATCGGTTTTACCGAATATACTTTATGCAATTCATTCTTGTAAAAAACGAATTGGCCCTTCCTTACCTGAAAAAGCTTCATTAGATTACCTCCTACCTTCATATTCCATTTGAGTATAATATAACTGGAACTCATAAATAAAGTAAAACTTCATTCAAATAAATAAATCCTTTTATTCTGAATGATCATGCATGTAATCCATGTTTCTTGAGCTGTAATAAACTCCTATTCTGTTGAGCAAGTACTTGTACAGATAATGTCAGTCTAAATTTATTTTCCCTTAAACCTCAACACTTTAAACATTGAATTCCTAAATAATAGTATTTATCGAACATTTTCTTCCATATGAACAAATGGCAAGTCCGTATCAACCATTCCAATTACTCGTTTCATGGCTATATTCTCCCCTTTTAACCATCGTTTAAAGTCAAAGATTTCTGGCTTTCGATCTCCACCTAAAGCAAACCACACCTTTAATTCTTTAGGAAAATAACCAGAGGTATGAATGGTTCCCGACCAGTTTTTATATTTAGTAGAGAATACACCTCTTGTTGAATTATTCATCATTTCAAATGCTTGATAAGCATTATTTAATGACCCCTTTTGCTCATCTATTGCCCGCTTCCTTCGATAGGAATCATCCAAATGGTAACGGTTTTCAGCTGTTAATGTTTCAAAATGATTGGTACATACATGTGACTGACGTACCTTAACAGCTCGCGGTGATGCTTCTACTACAATAGAATCCCCGCTCCTATCTAACAATACATAACTAAATGAGTGCCGATGAGGAATATCTTTCAATAAATGTATTGCCTCTTCTGTATTTCTACAGCTTTCCAAAATTATTCTTCCGATCATATTACAAATAAAGCCATCACCCGGCTTTCGACGATGAATGAAATTATAGCCCAATGCAAGACCATGTTCGTTCATACCATCCATTCTGCCAGTAATGCGCTGTGACGGTCCAATGGTCGCGAAACCTTGATCATTTGGTTGAAAAATGGTATAGCGCCCTTCATAAGTTTTCGGATGATAGTCATAATTACGTATCATATAATTGGACCCTGTAAAAATAGAACAACCACTTTTGGTATACGCTAAACGATAGCCACCGAACTCTTGAAGTACATCATTGATATCCCACTTTAACGCATGCATGAGACCTTGAAGTTCTTCCCATATTCCTGGAGCAAACGTCGTGATAGCCGCCTTTGCCTCACTTTCATTAATAGTGAAACGCGGTCTTCTAATTCCCCATTGCTTCTTTCTGTTTTCAAGAATAAATGAATTTCTTAACCATTCACCCTGCCTAATCCCATATTCATAATGACTACCACGAAATTGAATAACATCACTATAAATTTGTTTCATCCGCTCCCCCCTTTGCATTCGTATCCCCCTATTTTAATGAATTTATATTTATTTGAAAATAAATGTGCCTAAACTGAAACTTTTTATTCATTTTCAACGTATACATTCATAAAGGTAATAATCACATCATTACTTGTAGGGTTCACATATTGTTTTTGTGTATATAAAGCTACTATTTTTTCCGGACTCTCAAAGTTCCCTCTTGTAAAGAAGATAGGAGATGAAAGCATGACAGGAATATTAACAACAACGATTCTATCCTTTATCCTGTATTTTGTTATTGCTGGATATTTTGTACTTAAAAACAAGAAATATCGAGGAACAACTTTTAAGGCAGTTGCTATTATATTTGCGACTTTATTTATCATAGGGGCTATAATCGTCTATATTTTTATGCCACCTATTACGATTCCAAATATGACGATTGCCAATATCATCATTGGAGTAGCTGGTATGACTGGTTTGTATATGCTTACGTCAAGCCAGCCTTTTAGCAAATCAAGTCAACAGTTTGATGTGATCACAGGGGCCATCATTGTATTTACTGTTATAGCTATTCCTGGATTTTTTGTATTAGGAATATTCACCTTAGATGATACGTATGAATCCATTGCTAAAGAAGAAGTAGCTGAAGCCAAACCTTTAGATAAAGATGCTACACCAATTGTTGTTTCGCCTGAGTTTGCTCGAAATAAAGTACAGAAGGCGATGAGTGTAGTACCAAACACACAATATTATGACTTAGGTAAGTTGCAGGTGCAAAAAATTAAAGATGACATTGTGTTCGTTGCACCGGTAGAGTTCACTGATTTCTGGAGGTACTTTAGAGGCAAAGAGACAGAAGGTTATTTCACTATCTCTGCTACTGATGTTAATGCCCAGCCAAAATTTATTAAAAATAATATGAAGTATACAAATTCGAGCTACTTTCATCATAACATTGATCGTACCATTTATAATGCGCATCCAGATTATATTCGAAGTGGTGAGGCACAAATTGAAGTAGACGAAAATGGAAAGCCTTGGTATGTTCAAACGCTCTTTAAACCAATCGGACTAACGAACAAGCCAGATATGGAAAAATTACATGTTGCCGTAGTCGATCCTGTTACAGGTGATGTTAAACTATATCATGCTGCTGATGCACCTGAATTTATTGATGGATCCATTAGTTCAGAAATGGCCTCAAATGAGAATGAATATTTCGGGAAATATATTCATGGGTGGCTGAACTCCCTTTTTGGCAAAAAGGATGTAAAGATTCCGAATGAATCTGGTACGGAATCAAGCGTTACACCAATTTTTGATGAGAATGGAGAGATGCATTATTTTACTGATATGTCTTCCCCAAAAGAGAATATTGACTCCGCACTTGGTTACACCTTAATTAATGCAAGAACAGGTGAACTAACATATTATAACGGGGAAAAGAATAACGGCATAATGGATAGTAAGGGTGCAAAGGAAATTGTAAATAAAGAGTTCCCTGAAAAGAAATGGACTGGTTCCATGCCAATTCTTTACAACATTGATGGGAATCCAACATGGGTTGTAAATGTCCTTGATCCAAACGGATTATTTAAACATTATGCATATATTAAAGCGTCTGATTCCGATTTTGTTGTTTTTGGTGATACTGCCAGAAGTACACTTGAGGCTTATCGTTTAGCTTTGGCGCAAGATCCTAGTAATGTGGAATCAACTGGAGAAGCAGCATTAGAAAAGAGAAATGGTATTGTTGAACGGGTTGTTGTAACAACGCAAGATAAAAAACAAATTGTTCAATTCTTACTTAAAGATGATGCGACTATTTATACCGTAAATTCTGGAAAAGCACCAAGATCCATTTTCTTGCAAATAGGCGATAAAGTTCAATTAGAAGCAAATATGCGTGACAATCAAACCGGAATAGTAGAAACAATCTCCATTGAGGGACTAACAGAATAAAAGGAAAAACAGGCTAGGAGGATTTACTCCTTAGCCTGTTTTTTTAGGTCCATGATTTTTTAACCACCAGAACAATTTGGTTAGCCAAAAAGCAAGATACGAAATAGCAACATCCAATAAGAATATATAGGTTAACTTCATTCCTCCATGCAAAATTAACATATCCAAAGCAATAAAAATAGAGGCTAATCCATATCCAAATCCAGCAGAAAGCACGATAGCATATAAATAAAAATTTTTCCCTTTATTCGTACAATATTGGTAGAGCAACATAAATCCAATCGGCAGCACAACTGTTGTCACTGTAAGACTTGTTGGAAATAAGTAGGAAATACTATGTGGTGTAATAAGATAATTATACATCGATAATACATTATCAAGATTAGACCACATGACATGTATGGCAAAACCATAAAAACCGATTTCAAATACTCTCCCTCGATCCAAGAAAAAGTATAATAGAACGAAAGGAATGATTACACTCACAATATTGAACCAAAAATACCATGTATCTGGACCAGAAGTTTGATGCCAATACTCTTCCTGTAGAATGCCAAGTCTTTCTTTTAATTCATAAATTTGATAATATAGTTCATCTACACTCATACGCTTTAACCACCTGAATAAACGATCGTTGAGGTTAGTTTAAGCTTATCTTCGTAATTCTATACAGATAAACAATTAAGCGCCTTTATCCAATACAAAACGCTGTTTTCATGTATGGATTTACAATAAAGAACAAGAGCGCAAGCGCCCGATTAGAAACGATGATTGGCGAGTCAACGGTGATAAAGGAATCACAGTGAGATTGCGAGCCGATGTTGACTTAGATTAGGGCGATTCGTGAAGTCGCATCGTTACTGGGCGCTAGAGCTGGGCGCAGCTCAACACGCCCCTATTTATCCACATGGGCATATTTTATAATTTTCCTAGACAACAAAAAACACCCCTAGCAATTAGATATTTGGTCTAACTTTAGGGATGCACCTCATTGCAGGTAGGTTCTATTCACCAATTAATAATGATAACTCTTCCCAACGTTCCATCTTTGCCTCTAATTTGGCTTCTATCTCTTGCTGTTCGTTAAATAATACTTGGACTCTTTCTGAATCACTTCCAGCATTTACAATGTTATCCTGGATCTTTTCCAGTTCTTCTTCCAATGCTGTAATAACATCTTCAATTTCATTCCATTCTTTTTGCTCATTATAGGAAAGTTTTTTCCTCTGTTTCTTCGGCTTTACTTTTTCTGTTTTTTCAACAGGCTTTTGGGTCATCGGTATTTCCTTCTGTTTCTCTAGATAGTCCGTGTAGTTTCCATAGTAAGGTATTATACGATTATTTTCCGTAAAAACTAATAAACGGTCAATCACTCGATCTAAAAAGTATCGATCATGTGAAACTGTTATAACGACGCCAGGAAATTGATCGAGATACTCTTCTAATACACTTAATGTTTGCGTATCTAAATCATTGGTAGGCTCATCTAAAAATAAAACATTTGGTTCTTCCATTAATATTTTCAATAAATAGAGACGACGTTTTTCTCCACCTGATAGCTTCCGAATATACGTCCACTGTTGTGTTCGAGAAAATAAAAAATGTTCGAGCATTTGCTCAGCTGTAATAATCGCCCCGTCTTTTGTGTGGATAACTTCAGCTACTTCTTTTATATAATCAATGATTCTCATTTCACCGTTAAGCTCTTCATCACCCTGTGTATAATAGCCGATTTTCACTGTTTCACCAATAATAACTTCTCCATTATCTGGTGTAATACGCTGTGCCATTAAGTCGAGCAACGTCGTTTTCCCAGACCCATTTGGACCTACAATACCTAATCTGTCTCCAGGAACAATTAATTGATTCAATTTGGTTACGATTTGTTTATTGGCAAAGGACTTATCTACTTCCTTCAGCTCTATTACTTTTTTCCCTAATCGGACAGATCCTACGGGTACATCAATGGCTTGCTCATTCGTGTCAAATGTTTTTTCCTTCATCTCATGAACACGATCAATTCTTGCTTTTTGCTTTGTCGAACGAGCTTTAGCTCCACGCTTTAACCACGCTAACTCCCTGCGTAGCGTATTTTTATGCTTCATCTCATTACTTCTCTCCAGCGCTTCACGCTCTGCCTTTTTTTCTAAAAAAATCTCATAATTCCCTTCATACGAATAAAGCTTTCCTTTGTCTAATTCGAAAATTCGATTCGTCACACGATTTAAAAAGTATCGATCGTGTGTAACTACTAATAGGGAGCCACGATATGATTGTAAATACCTCTCAAGCCACTCAATCGTCTCATTATCCAAATGGTTCGTCGGCTCATCTAAAATGAGGAGATCAGCAGGCTGAATTAAGGCTTTGGCAATAGCCACTCGCTTTTTTTGTCCCCCAGATAACGCATTTATTTTTCTATTAAATTCTGTAATGCCTAGCTTCGTTAGGACCGTTTTGGCTGCTGTATTTGCTTCCCACGCACTTGCCTCATCCATCTTCTGCTGCATCACAAGCAAATTTGATTGCGCTTTTTCACTTGTTGGATCACGTTGTAAATCCAGCAATGCTCGCTCATAATCGCGCATCACACGCATAATTAACGAATTACCATAATAAATCTGCTCCATCACTGTCAAATCCCCATCTAAATCTGGATCTTGGGCTAAGTATTCAATTTGATAATCTTTTGCGTGCTGAATCGTACCCTGTTCTGGTGACTCAAGTTTTGCGATTGTTTTAAGGAATGTAGACTTCCCGGTACCATTTACTCCAATTAACCCTATTCGTTCATGCGCAGCAATGATACAGGAAACAGATTGAAATAATATTTTATCACCAAATGATTTCGTTATATTTTCAACGGTTAGCATTCTCGATCATCCTTCAACTCTTTCGATTCTTTAACCATGTTTTAATAATAATAACAATTAACAATAGCATCCAAGAAGTTACAAGGTAGAAAATAACTTTACTTGGCTCAGCCATCTCTGAAAAGAAAAAAGCCATTCCCGTCCATACAACAGCAATGATTACTAATTGTCCTAATAATAGCTTAATAATAATCTCCCCCATATCTGTGAACACAAGATCTTTTATCATTCATATTTTTTATATATAAAGTGAAACTTCAATCCGTGGGGGGTTTTGTTTTTCCCCACGGATGGTTAGTACCACAAGGGTATGACCTAAAGGCCCTTAAACCAATCGGACGTTACTAGCAGTTGCCCCCCCTCTTACATATTGGGTTCACTTCATTGCTTGAAGTGGCGGATTACTGCCAGTTATATGCGGGATAAAGTGAAACTTCCATCCGTGGGGGGTTTTGTTTTTCCCCACGGATGGTTAGTACCACAAGGGTATGACCTAAAGGCCCTTAAACCGATCGGACATTTACTGGCAGTTGTTCCACACTTACCCATATTGGGTTCACTTTATTGCTTAAAGTGCGGATCTTACTGCCAGTTATATGCGGGATAAAGTGAAACTTCCATCCGTGGGGGGTTTTGTTTTTCCCCACGGATGGTTAGTACCACAAGGGTATGACCTAAAGGCCCTTAAACCGATCGGACATTTATTGAAAGTTGTTCCACACTTACCCATATTGGGTTCACTTCATTGCTTAAAGTGCGGATCTTACTGCCAGTTATATGCGGGATAAATTAAAAAAATCCTCTACGGACAAGTTTATCCTATCCCTATGGATTTTTCCAACGTTAGAAGGATATTATTTTAGATAAAGTGAAACTTCAATCAGTTGGTGGTTTTGTTTATCCACCACTGATTGTTAGGTGAACCAATCGGACATTTACTGGCAGTTGAACACCTTCTTATCCATATTGCTTTCACTTTATTCCTTGAGGTGGGGGGCTTACTGCCAGTTATGTGGAATAAAGTAAGAAAGAGAAATAGCAAAATAAGCAAAGCAACTCCTCTTATTTCTGAGAAGTTGCTTACTTGCTTTGATATATCGTTTTATAATGATCGAAGTAAATTTGCCATTTCTATAGCTGATAACGCTGCTTCCGCTCCTTTATTACCTGCTTTTGTACCAGCACGTTCAATTGCCTGCTCAATGGACTCCGTTGTTAAGACACCAAAAATAACTGGCTTCTCGGATTGTAAGGATGCTTGAGATATCCCCTTTGCTGCTTCATTACAAACATAATCAAAATGAGGTGTCGAGCCTCGAATAACTGTTCCTAAAGTAATAATGGCATCATAGTCTGCTTTCAGAGCCATTTTCTTAGCAATTAATGGAAGCTCGTATGCTCCAGGAACCCAAACAATCGTAATATTTTCCTTTGCTACACCATGTCTAATTAAGGCATCCTCAGCCCCCTCGAGAAGTTTACTAGTAATAAAGTCATTAAACCTACTTACAACAATACCGATTCTTAAATCGGTTCCTACAAGATTACCTTCCAATATATGTCCCATTTTGCTTACACTCCTCTTCTATCATTAATCTATAATTGATTAAATCTTCAATAGAAATCATACATAAGTTAAACTTGGCAGCCATTCTTTCTAAATCTGGCACTCTCGCCATCATGCCGTTTTCTTTAATTATTTCACAGATAACTCCTGATGGGGCTGCTCCACAAAGTTTTGCTAAATCCACGGAAGCTTCTGTATGTCCAGGACGTGTTAAAACACCTCCACCCTTAGCAATTAAAGGAAATACGTGACCTGGCTGTTTAAAATCCTCTTTCATTGCAAATTTATTAACTAAGGCACGAATTGTCGTTGAGCGTTCATGTGCGCTTATCCCAGTAGTTGTATCCTTATAATCTACACTGACTGTAAAGGCTGTTGATAGCGGATCGTTATTGTTTGATGTCATTAAAGAAAGTCCAACTCGCTCTGCTACTTCTGACTCAATCGATGTACAAACCAGGCCTTTACCGTGGGTGATCATAAAGTTTATCGTATCAGGAGTGATCAGTTCAGATAGTGCTACTAAATCTCCTTCATTTTCTCTCTGTTCATCATCCACAACGATGATAGGTCTCCCTGTCTTTAATTGATCGATAGCCTCTTCAATTGTGTTCATTTATGGCACCTCCTAGATAATACCTTTTTGTTTAAGAAAATTATGATCAAGCTTCCTTGAATCAGTAGAATGGGAAAGCAATTGCTCTACATGTTTCACGAGCATATCACACTCTATATTCACCAAGCTCCCCTTGCCTTTATCTCCTAAAATAGTCACGGAAGCTGTATGAGGAATTAATGATATCGTAAAGACATTCCCACGAACTTGAAATAGTGTTAAGCTTACACCATCGACTGCAATCGAACCCTTTTTTAGTAAATATCTTTCTAGTTCCTTATCCACTTCAATGTCATAATAAATGGCATTCTCCTTTTGATATTTCTGAATAATCGTTCCAGTACCGTCAACATGGCCAGAAACAAAATGTCCACCAAATCGACTGTTAACTCCCATCGCCCTCTCTAGGTTCACTTCAGACCCTTTCGTCAGTTCCTTTAGAGAGGTAGCTTTCATTGTCTCTGGCATCACCTCAGCAGAGAAGCCAATATCATCAAATGCAGCAACTGTTAGACAAGTCCCATTAACAGCAACACTATCACCAACGTGCATATCCATGATCACCTTTTTGGCAGTAATTGTTAAAAAGATTGCCTGTTTAGATGGTTGCTTTATGGAGCGAATGACACCTTTCTCTTCAATAATTCCAGTAAACATAAATTTCACTCCTTTTTCCTAAAATTGAAGCGTACTAGATCGAACTTATACTGGTTTTATCTTTCCAACCAGTAGAACAAAAGCGCAAGCGCACGATTAGAAACGTAGCGACTAGAGCCAGTCAACGGAGATAAAGGAATCACGTTGTGCTTGCGAACCGATGATGACTTATCGCAGGGCGATTCGTGAAGTCGCATCGTTTCTTGGCGCTGGAGCTGGACGCGGTTCAACACGCCCAAATTTATCCATATGGACAAATTTACTAGACTACGAAAAAAGCCTCTGAATTTCGCTTCAGAGGCTTTGAGGACAGAATTTCGTCACCACATGTATACGTAAATAAGCCATTGAAAATATGAATGGCAAAAAAACGTTGGCAAATAGCATACGTATCCTATTTGCTAACATGCTGCGTCAAAAATTCCTTCTCCCATCCAGACTTTAACTGTCGGCTCTGGAGTCACACCAGATCCACCGTTTGGCATTATGCCGCACGGGTCACGGACTAAGAAGTAAATAACTTCATCACCGCCGATTGGGAATTTCACCCGACCCCGAAGGAAATAACTACTATATTATATTTTCCTTATTACGGTAGTAACTTTTTATTATTATAGGGGCATTTATTGGTTCCTATAAACCACCGCCAAGTTCCTACCAAAATCCTTCCACTTTCCTTAAGGATTATTGCTTAAATATTATCAATACTTATATAAAAATGCAAGGAGATATTTTTCTCCCCCATCATCTTTATAGCTTCCTAAAGTTGTGTAAGCATTCATTTAACTATAGATATTCGTACTTCTGTAATCAAATCAAGTGAAGCTTCCATCTGTTTTTAAAACATATACGTACAAAGGCTTCATTCGCCACATCCTGTGGCAACGCCTTTGTGACCTACTTCCATTTAGGCCCGAACCAATCGGACATTTACTGGCAGTTGATCCACACTTATCCATATTGGTTTCACTTGATTGCTTGAAGTGGGGACTTACTGCCAGTTATATGCGGGATAAAAAAAAATATATGGTTATATAATAAATGGGTCACACCATAAAATAGTAATTATTACAGTACCTTCCTTGCTATTGCATTTCACTAGTAATCATCGTAAGATTATCTGCTGAAGAAGCCACTTCGTCCATTGCTTTACCTAATTCATCCAATACGTTCACAAATGAAATAAACTCTTTTTCAATCTTATTATTTTGAATCCTGGTTTTTTTCATCGTATTAACAATCTCTGCAAAATGCGTTTCCGATTCTTTTAACGTATCGTTTCCATTTTCGATTTCTTCGCTAATTTTATATAATGATCCAGTTAATTTTTCTACTTGTTGATCTGTATTCGAGATAAGGGTTGACACATTTGTGACTGATCTTTTTGTTTCATCTGCAAGTTTCCGAACTTCTTCTGCCACGACTGCAAATCCACGACCGTGCTCACCAGCTCGTGCAGCCTCAATTGAAGCATTAAGAGAAAGCAGGCTTGTTTGATCAGCGATCCCCGTTACAATATCAATAATTCCTTGCATTTTTTTTGATATATCTGCTAAAGCCTTCACCTCACTAGCAAGCTTATGTATAGAATAATGAATTGTCGACATGTTTTCCTTCTGTTCGTTTACTTGCTGCTTACCATTTGTCGCTCGCTTCTCTGCTAAATGTGAAAGCTCTGACCCAGCATTCGCAATTAATACAATTTCATCTGATTGTGAACTCAGTTGTTGGAACGCAGCATTTGTTTCTTCCGATATGGCCGCAAGATTCTCCGATGCATGTGCTACATTTTCTCGTATTAATTGCTTTTGTTCCTCTGCTTGTTTTTTTATCCGCTCTGTTTCCGCATCATATGCTTCCAATACCAGCTGTTGCTCTAAATTTACTATTTTTGAAATGGATCGAATTGCTAGGAAACATTCGTCTTTTGAGTTAATGTTCTTCTCTATTATTGTCACCAATGACAAGAACAGGTCTTGAAAGGCACACATGTACCACTTTGTATCAAGTCCGATATGTACATGTATTAAAGCGATTCGTTGTCGTTTGGAGAAATATTCCTCATTGATTACCCCTGTAAACATTTCCGAGATATGTCTTTTTAAAGTTTGCTTTAGTTTTTCTATAGAACTATGTTGATTAATAATTTGTAGTAAAGCAGGTTCATTTTCTAGATTTTGATAAAATCTATCAACCATAAAACCCAGATTTTCTACGACATATTCTTGCGTACAATGAATTATTCGTAAATCGGTCTCCGTAAGTCCAATCATCTGAAATTGTCTCTCTACTTCACTACCAGCTTCTATTTGAAGCTTGGCTTGTCCACCTTCTAATTGACGTGTGGTAGTTTTTTTGGTATTTCTTAACATCAATTGTTTCCCCCTATCTGTATAGGGTTAATATCGGCAAAATAGTTACTTATTTTCAGTCTAGTGAACGATCCCTTCGATCGACTTGTAGTTTTTATGGTTAATTCAGCCCTAATTTACTAGATAGTCTATTTTCACGCGAGTATAAATGTTTATAAAGTGAAAATTCAATGAGTTAGGGGTGTTGTTTTATCCTCCACCGAAAGTTAGTTCCAGAGCAAAAGCGAAAGCGCCTGATTAGAACCGTAGGGACTGGAGCGAGTCAACGGAGATAAAGAAATTACGATGAGCTTGCAAGCCGATGATGACTTAGATTAGGGAGATTCGTGAAGTCACCTCGTTTCTGGGTGCTGGAGCTGGATGTGGCTCAACACGCCCATATTTATCCACATGGGCAAATTTTATACTTCTTATCTTTCAAGGATATGACCTAAGGCCTTTGAACCAATCGGACATTGACTGGCAGTCCATCCCCTACTTAAACATATTGGTTTCCTTTATTGCTTGAATTTATATGCGGGATAAACGAAACACATATGATGCCCTATTTTCATTAATAAAGAAATAATTGCATGAAATCAAATTGCGAAACTAATACCAATGGTTTATTTATCAATAACCGTTTAAAAACCTGGTAAATGTTAGTGACCTAAGATTATTAATGTATTCACGTTTACACGCTGTTCACTACAATGAAGCAGGAGAAAAGAACTACGAAAAATTTTGGAAAAATAGCTACAAAACTATCATTTTTAAAATTAAGACAAATATTGACAAAGTTCTACACTACTCTCCATATATAGTTAGAGACAACTACCAATGGAACTAGGGGGAATTTATACCAAAAAAAGGAGGAGAAAAAATGCAGCAATTTCCCATGAGGAAATATATTGCCGTTCTGCTAATCTGTATCTTACTTATCACATTAGCTACGCCATATCTATCACATGTTTTTGCCCAACAAGATAAGCGCGAGTCTGCTAGTCAAGTAATACAAAGTAAGCTAGTAAAAACATTTGATAAAACTGATTATGTGCGTTATCTAGTTATTCTTAAGGATCAGGTCAATACTGTACAGCTAGCAGAAAGTGCAAAAAAAGAAGCAATACAAGCAAAACTTTCTACCGCTAAGGCAAAACAACTCAAACAAAGGACCGTTGTGTCTGCATTACAAGAAAATGCCGAAAAAACGCAACAGGATCTAAAGTCCTTACTAAAAAAACAAAAACAATCGGGGAACATCAAGCAATTTCACAGCTATTTCATTGTTAATGCCTTTTCTGTTACCGGAAATGAGAAATCAGTGGAAAGAATCGCTAAATCTAAGCAGGTAAAATCGATCATACTGGATGAACAACAGCAACTTCTTCCTATTGAAGAGGATAATACGTTCGCCGTAAAACAAACAGACAACCAGTCAGAGGATACCGAATGGAATATTGAGCGAGTAGGAGCACCGGAAGTTTGGGAAAGAAATATAACTGGAGAGGGTACCGTCGTTGCAAATATTGATAGTGGAGTAGAAGGTAATCATCCAGCTTTAACCAGACAATACAGAGGTTATCAAGAAGATGATCCCGATCAACCAGTTCATGAATTCAATTGGCATGACGCTGTTTTTGATCGCTCACGTCCAATGGATTCAGATGGCCACGGAACGCATACCATGGGCACGATGGTTGGTCAAGAGGAAGGTGGACAAAATAAAATCGGTGTCGCTCCAGGTGCAAAGTGGATTGCTACCAGAGCATTCTATCAAGGAACAGGCTATGACTCTTATATTTTGGAAGCCGCAGAATGGATACTAGCCCCAACAGATGCGAACGGTGAGCCTCATCCGGAAAAAGCTCCAGATGTGGTAAATAACTCTTGGGGTGGTAGCCCAATAAACAATGACTGGTTTCGACCAATGGTACAGGCATGGCGCAGTGCTGGAATCGTTCCTATATTCTCTGTAGGAAATGCAGGGTTCTTGAATCCATCAGAGCCTGGTACAGCTTCAGCACCAGCGAATTATCCAGAATCCATTGCTGTCGGTGCTACTGATGCAAATGATGATTTAGCATCGTTCTCTCTTCAAGGACCGTCAGAGAGAGGTGAAATAAAACCAGATATCTCTGCTCCCGGAGTTACCATTCGTTCTTCTCTACCTGGTGCATCATGGGATACATTTGACTATGGGGAGTCTAGCGGTACTTCTATGGCCGCCCCACATGTTGCAGCTGCAATATTATTAATGAAGCAAGTCGATGCTTCTTTAACCGTTGATGAGATAGAAAATATCTTAAAGCTAACTGCTACGGAAAAAACGAATGAGGAGTATACAAATGCCCCAAATAATGGTTATGGGTACGGTATTCTAAATGTAGACGATGCAGTAGAAGCTGTTGAACAAGGAATAGGCACAATTACAGGACAGGTTCAGACGTATGGACAAGATGATCAAGCTCCAACAGTAGAATCAGAACTCAGAGAAGCTGTGTTTTTAAATGAAAATGCTTCTTTTTCGGTACATGCGGAAGATAATACAAGTGTTAATGATGTTACACTACATGTACAGTATGACAATAATACAGAACGTAGCTATCCAGCTGCTATAATTGAAGGAAACCATCAAAGTGGTTCGTATACTTCTGTTGTGCCACTAGAAGATATTTCAGGTATGTCACTACATTATTGGTGGAGAGTCGAAGATTTCAGTGGAAATGTAACAGAAAGTGAACCTCAATTAGTTCGTATAGAGGAAGGTATAACGGATGGCTACTCAGAAGACTTTGAATCTTATCCAGACGGCTGGTATTCCTTTGGTACTAATAATTCCTGGGAATGGGGACTACCAAGCTACGGACCAGAAGAAGCGGCCTCTGGTAGAAAATTACTGGGCACAAATCTTCGTGGACAATATGAAATGCATTCAGATATGACGATGGTTATGCCACCAATTCTTCCAGAGAACGGAACACAACTGCGCTTTAAACAATGGTACGAGTTAAGCTATTTCGGCTGGGATACAGGAACAATATATGTTTCTACTGACAAGGAAAATTGGGAAGAATTGTATCATATTACAGAATCGAATGACAACTGGCACGAAACAGGAATTGATTTATCTGACTATGCAGGAGAAAAGATTTATATTGGGTTTAATTTAAAGTCACAGGATAATCAATTTGCTGGATGGTATCTTGACGATGTTCGTCTAACAAACGATCGTGCACAAAAAAACGAGAAGCAAAACATGAAAACATCTGGAACGATGAAAACGACTATGCAGGAACATTTATCCTATCCAATATCTACTTTACAAGCAACCAATGATTCAGATCTCTTACCCGTAGGTGAAGCTACCATTGGAGTAGAAGAAACTGGATGGGAAACAAAATCCAATCCTAAAAATGGAGAATTTATCATTCATCACCCACCCGGTGATTACACACTATCCGTTAATGCCTATGGATATAGCTCGGTAACAGAGACTGTGACGTTATCTGAGAATGGGGATATTTCTCCGACAATTTCCTTAGAGCCGCTACCTAAGCAGGAAATCTCGGGAACAATTACAGATAAAAACGGTAATAAAATTGAAAATGCAACCATTTTTCTATTGGAAGACGAGCATGCGGAACCTGTTAAATCTAGCGAAAATGGTACCTATACTTTGCAAGCCTATGAGGGTGCTTATACAGTAAAAGTATTTGCAGAAGGATATGATGGTGAAGCTAAGTCTGTACTGGTGAAGGAAAATGAGGCAAACCAGCTAGACTTTGAATTAACAACGTTCTCCAGCAATGAGACGTCAGAAATTTATTATGACAATGGAGACTATGGTAAAAATCTAGCCATGCTCTTAGAAGGCAATGGCTTTGCTGTAAAAATGGCTTTAGATGAAGGAAAGGAATCCGCTATGCTAACAGGTGCAAAGCTCCAATTTTGGGCATCTCACGTCCCTGTACCTGGTGGAGATGATATTTTGATCGCAATTTATGATGCCACGGGTGAAAATGGAGCTCCTGGAAATCGATTAGCGGGACCAATTGAAGCAAAAGCAAAACGAGATTTAAATCAATGGACAGAAGTAGACCTTTCGCAACATGGCATTGTCGTTGAGGATGATTTCTATGTCGTTTACCTTCAAGCAAATGACTATCCGTTTATTCCTGGATTTGTTTCAGATGGTGACATTGAAAATGCTGCGGGAAAAAGCTGGGACTACATTGGCGGAAAATGGTTCAAAGCAAACGATAATATAGGTAACTATATGATACGTGCTGTGGTTGATTATGGAAAAGACACTCCTGATTTTGCAACACCTGTAATCACATCACCGGAAGCGGATTACGATACCAATGAGCAACAGCTCACAATCGAGGGTACCGCCTCTCCAGGAACCATTGCACAGCTTATGAATAACGATGAAGAACGTGAATCAGTGGAGGTTGCTGAAGACGGATCCTTTACAATAGATACAGTGCTTACGGAAGGAGAAAATGAGCTTACTATCGTCTCTTTATACAACGGTCAGCCCGTAGGTGAATCAGAATCGGTTACTGTTACGTTCAGCAAAGAACCTTCCCTAACAATTGATTCTCCTAAGGATGGAGAAAAAACAAATCGAGAAGTTATAACTGTTGAAGGTACAGTATCCGTTGGTAATCTTGATGTTGTCACAGTTAATGGACAACAAGCAACGGTTTCGGACGATGGTAATTACACAAAACGGGTTATGGTAAACAATGGTGAAAATCTAATCGAAGTCATTGCAAAAGATAGAAGCGGAAATCAGGTCAAGAAAACCATTACAGTTGACGTAAACCATACCATTCCATCTATTAATCACCTTAATCCGGAGGATGACGTATTTCTTGAAACAGGAGAATCCGTTCATATCGAGTTTGATAGTGTTCCAGGTCTTAAAGCTTCTTTTCTTATTCATATGCCACTGGTTAATGAACCCTTAGGACTTGCAAATGTAACCGAATTGCCCATGATAGAAACATCAGATGGCCATTATCAAGGCTTTTGGACAGCAATCAATAACCTACGTGCACAAGGAGCTGTTATTGAAGTTAAGGTTGAAGATGAATATGGAAATACTAATCGTCAACAGGCAAACGGAAAACTCTTTATAAATTGAGACTTCTTTCAGTGGGGGTTTTGTTTATCCCCCCACTTACCAATAATGGTTTCCCTTTATTGCTTGAAGCGGGTGGAGTACTGCCAGTTATATAGGAGATAAATGACGACGGAATCATCTCCTTTGGAGCAAACGTTATGGAAAGGAGATTGATCCAAAGCCATGTAAAGTGGAAATGACGGAAAATGCTAATATTCTATGATATTCTATGAGATGAAAAATAGTATAAAGAAGATGTAGTAAAAGGTCTAACTCTTTCCCACGGAATATCGCATATTTCCGTGATTAGAAAAAGGAGCTGTCTTTTTGAAGTGACAGCTCCTTTTTTGTAGTCTAGGAGATATTTTATCTCCTTTAGCTCGCTCCAGTCATTACGTTTCTAATTTGGCGCTAGCACTTTTGTTCTTATGTCTGCATAGCTAAAAATTGTTGATTACTTGATTCGTTTGTAGCATTCGCATTCTCATATGCTTCAAGTAGTAAATCAACGATATGCACAGCTTGCATTTCATCAGATAATCCTTCACGCTCAATCCCAAGCTTCATCTGCAATAAACAACCTGGGTTAGCAGTAACAATCATTTTTGCCTCTGTTTTCTGTACCTGCTCCATTTTGTAATCTAAAATTTGCATAGACATTTCCGATTGTACAATATTGTAGATACCTGCTGAACCGCAGCATCGGCTTGCATCCTTCATTTCTACATACCGAACACCTTCGATAGACTCAAGTAATTGTCTAGGCTCCATAAACGTCTTTTGTCCATTTTTCAGATGGCAAGAGTCTTGATAGGTAATAATTTTTTTCTCAAGCGCAAGCGGTTGTTTATGAAAATCTAATTCAATTAATATACTTGTTATATCTTTAATCTTAGCACAAAAACTTTTCGCACGTTCACTCCATACAGGATCATCCTTTAGGAGATGATCATATTCTACTAAAAAGGCACCACAGCCTCCCGCATTGGTAATAATAAAATCAACACCCGCTACTTCAAATGCCTGAATATTACGTTTTGCCATTTCTTTTGCTTGTTTCAATTCCCCACTATGACCATGTAGAGCACCACAGCATGCTTGCGTATCAGGAACGACAATTTCACAACCTGCATACTGTAACAATTTTACGGTGGCATCATTTGTGCGCATAAACATTGTATCCATTAAACAACCAGAGAAAAAGGCAACTTTCTTCTTTCGTTCCTTTACTAGTGGCTGTAAGTGGCGTGGTCGAGCCTTCATTTCACTTTTTTTCGGAACTTTTGGCAACACCTTTTCCATTGTACGCATGCTTTCAGGAAACAGCTTCATTATACCTGTTGCCTGTGCTAGCTTCTGCGCACCTGACCTCTGATAAAAACTCAATAATCCCGTTAGCCCTACCATTCGATTTTGATGTGGAAAAATACCTTTAAAAAAGATACCCTTCATAACTTTTTCAGGTACGGTTTGTTTTTTATTTTGATAAATCGCATCCCTAGCTTGCTCTAACAATCTACCAAAATTCACACCAGAAGGACAAACTGGTTCACATGCCCTACAACCAAGACACATATCAATGGATTGCTTTACTTCTTCACTCGGCTCAATAACACCATCTACAAGCCCCTTCATTAATGCAATCCTACCTCTAGGTGAATGGACCTCATTTCTTCCCGTTTCAATATACGTTGGACAAGTTGGTAAACAGAAACCACACCTGGTACAATTCATTAATTCATCGTAATCCATTTTTTCTTTGAATGCTGACTGAATTTGCTTTTTTTCCTGTTTATCCATCATTGTTCAACCACCACTCTTTTTCTTTCAGTGGCCTCAAACATTTTACCCGGATTCATAATCATATTTGGATCAATCGCTTTTTTAATGCTACGCATCGCTTCCACTCCATGCTCACCAGCCTTCAAATGTAAATATGGAAGCTTCATCATACCTACTCCATGCTCACCAGTAATTGTCCCACCAAGATCCACTGCTTTTTGAAAGATTTCCGCAAATGCTTTTTCAACTAATTCGATTTCTTCTTCATTTCGAGCATCCGTTAAGCACGTCGGGTGTAAATTCCCATCTCCTGCGTGACCGAATGTACAGATGTTTAATTGATATTTTTCTGCTATTTTACCGATTGCTTTTACCATTTCTGCAATTTCTGAACGCGGGACTGTTGCATCCTCTAATATGGTGGTTGGCTTTAATCGTGACAAAGCTGATAAAGCTGATCTCCTTGCAGCAGTTAATTGATCTGCTTCCTCATTAGTCCTTGCTACCTGAACATCAAACGCTCGATTTTCCTTACATAACGCTTCTATTTTCTCCATGTCGCGAGCAACTACTTCTGCTGCACCATCTTGTTCAATTAACAAAACGGCTTTTGCTTCTGTTGGTAACCCAATTTTTGCAAAATCCTCAACTACCTGAACTGTTGCTTGATCAAGAAATTCCAACGTTGCAGGAATAATTCGGTTAGCAATAATCGCGGAAACCGTTTCTGCAGCAGCTTCTAAATCCTCATAAAGTGCAAGCATTGTCTTTTTTGTCTCGGGTTGTGGTATTAATTTCAGGATCGCTTCCGTAATGACACCAAGCGTTCCTTCAGCACCTATATATAATCTGGTTAAGTCATAGCCAGCAACATCCTTAGCTAGCTTTCCACCTGTTCGAATGATTTCACCGTTAGGGAGCACAACCTCTAGACCAAGAACATAATCTCTCGTTACCCCATATTTGAGTCCACGAAGACCACCGGAATTCTCACTAATATTGCCACCAATCTGAGAAATATGCATCGAACCAGGATCGGGTGGATAAAACAATCCAACTTCTATGGCTGCCTCCAAAATTTCTTTTGTATAAACACCTGGTTGAACGGTCATCGTTAAATTTTCTTGATCAATCTCTAAGATCTGATTCATGTGCTTGAATATCAAAACGATTCCGCCCTCTGTTGGGGTTGTACCTGCACATAAATTCGTTCCTGAACCACGTGGTACAATTGGGATTTTATACTCGTTACAGAGCTTGACAACTGCCGCTACCTCCTGTTTATTACGCGGAGCGACCATAGCATCAGGAAGTGCTTGATATCTTGCAGTAGAATCGTAGGAATAAGCTAATAAGCTAGCATTATTATCTTCCACATTTTCCACTCCAACAATGGAAACCAGTTTTTCTTTTACATTCATATGTAACATATACATTCTCCTAATTTGTCATCATACTTCTATTTTATGAAATAATAAAAGAAAAATATATGTGCGATTGCACAAATATTTTTCTTAGTAAGCGAATTCCTTTATACATATGAACAAAAAGTTTAACACATTTTAGTTATGTTTTCCTTTTTTCATTATAAAATCGATGACTTATATATAAAAGCATTAAATCGTCTACATTTCTCACATTTAATTTTGTTACATCCGCAATTCGATTTAAACGATAGTGCAGTGTGTTTTTATGAATATGTAATTTATCTGCTGTTAATTGCACTGCCATATTATTCTCGAACCAACTTGATAGTGTTTGCATTAATTCTTCCTCTTGAATTAACGCTCCTATTGAACGTAGGACAAACTGATCTTTTGTCTCTGCGGATAATTCATGTGTCAACATCTCAAAACGTAGATCTGCTTCAAAAACAACGGGATGTTTAGAATTAGCATATTCACTAGATTTATTCGCCTGCTGGAACGAGTAAGATAATCTTTTTGAATCGTTTTTATTGCCAACGCCTGCATATAGCTGAATATCCATTTCCTTTTTTATATGAGTAATAAATGAGAGCAGCTTTTCAGTTAGCCTATCCTTTTCTACCGCTTCCAGCAGCATAACAATTTTTTCTTGTCCCCAGCGAATAAATAATGCGTTTATCGTTGAACTCCATAATTTCTTTACCATTTCAAGTTGGTTATACGTCAGATTTATTTTTAGATAATCACACTTAAAAACAACAACCTGATCATAGGAAAACATATCAATATGAAGAAAGTCGCTTCGCTCTAATAATTGTGAAAAATCCCCTGTATGGTTAAGCCAATCAAAAATAAAAAATTCCAAATCACGTGTTTTACTTTCCTGATTAATTCGAGCAACGGAGTCATGAATAAATAATTCAGTAACCTTTTGTACGAGCATTGCATATGGTTCTACAACACTAGGTTCGCCAGTTATTCCTAAAACTCCCATCGGTTTATCTTCAATAATAATAGGTAGTACAACACCAGGGCGGACTCCTCGTAGTCGCTTTACATCGTCATCTGTCATAATCATCTTTTCCTTGTTTTTCATAGCAAGATAGGAGCCCTCATGAAAACTACCAATACGATCCGAGTTTGTACTTGCAACGATTACACCTTGCTCATTTGTCAATATAACCTGTTCATCTATTAAACGATTAATTTCTCGTACGATCGCATTATATATTTGATCTGTATGAAATAGAACATTGTCCAATAGCTTCACCTACTAATTCGCTTAGTTATTTCATCTATTCTATCACTATTATGATCGCATAGAAAAGAAATACTCATTTACGAGACGGTGACAAAAGTGTTTAAATCAACGAAAAACAGAACAACGATAAATGTTGGTTTTCACCGGTATGGCATGTAAACGGATTGGATTATAGAACACCAAATGTTATTCTAACTTCTGAAATTCCTGAATCATTAACTCATAGCTCATTGCTCCGAAGGCTTTATATTGAATATGCCCTTTGGAATCAATTAAGTACGTAGTCGGTATTGGTTTGATTTGATATCTGTCACTGACTTCTGCTGCTTCATCCAATAAGATTGGAAACGTCAGCTTATATTGCTTTATAAAGTTAGTAACATCACTTTTTTTCCGCTCTGTACTTGTTAAATTAACAGCAAGTAATACGACATCTTTGTCTTGATAGAAGCGTTGCATTGCTGGCATTTCATCACGACATGGTGGACACCATGATGCCCAGAAATTTAACATTACTTTTTTTCCACGAAAATCTGATAAACGATATTTCTTACCATCTAGACCTTTTAACGTAAAATCTGGTGCTAGTTTCCCTACTTGAAGCCCTTCATCGATATCACTTGGACTGTTATCACTACTAACAGACACACTTTCCTGCTTTGTATCGTTGGTAGTAGATGGTTGTTCTACGATAATATACAGCATATAAATAATGGTAATTATAGCTACCAACAATGGTAGGTATAGCGTCACTCGCTTCATAAATGCCCTCCTTGACATACTATTTAGGACTATTATTCCACATACGCTAGGAGAACATACTTTGCTATAATACTTTAAAAAAGGAGTAATTATTCATGAAACTACAAAAAGGGATAAACAACTGTATTACCGATGTACATGATGTTCATGTAGGCCATGTAACACGATATGAAAAATTAAATGAGGAGCAAACCATTTGTACTGGTGTAACCGCTATATTGCCACACAGTGGTAATCTATTTCGAAAAAAAACACATGCTGGCAGCGCTGTATTAAATGGTTTTGGTAAAACAACTGGTCTTGTTCAACTGGAGGAGCTCGGTTTATTAGAATCACCAATTATGCTAACAAATACGTTTAGTGTCGGTTCTGTTTGGCAAGGAACGCTGCAATATATGCTTGAAACAACAAAAGAAATAGGAGATACTACTAGTTCCATTAATCTGGTCGTTGGCGAATGCAATGATAGTTATTTACATACAGCACGATACCCGGCAATTCAACCAGAACATGCCATCCAAGCCATTAGAAATGCAACTATACATCCAGTAAAAGAGGGCGCAGTAGGTGCTGGAAAAGGAATGGTATGTTTCGGCTATAAAGGCGGTATCGGCACTGCATCGCGAATCGTTACCCACCTGAATGAAAAGTATACTGTCGGCTGTCTTGTTGTAAGTAATTTTGGAAAGCGAGAAGATGCTTTATTTGCTGCTTGGGATAAAATATACTTAGACACACCAGATGGATCGATTATGATGGTGATTGCAACGGATGCTCCTATGTATCATAGGCAACTGAAACGGCTAGCCAAACGATGTGCTGCAGGACTAGGAAGAACTGGTAGTCATTTGGATAATGGTAGTGGCGACATTGCAATCGCCTTTTCCACAGCACATACATATGAGCATAAACGAAGTACGATGAACGACGCCATGACGTATCTCCGTGATGATCATCCTATTATGAATCAGTTATTTCAAGCAGTAGTCGAAGTGATTGAGGAAGGTGTTATTCGTTCATTAAAAAAAGCAGATACTACGAAAGGAAGAAAAGGAAGGGTCATTGAAAAGGCACCTTTCTAAGCTAGTACTTGCTAGCGATAAATTTATTTCAGCGCTGGTATGTTAATAGAAATTTAATTACTGATTTAATTAGCTTCACGAATTAACTTGTTAACATGAAAGAGGCTGGGAAAAAACACAACTTCTTTACTCAAAATACGAATAATCATGTTATCAATAGGAGGATCATCGCCGCACCGTGAAAATATATTCGCTTTCCGCAGGCAAGGCCTCAGCTAACTTGGCAAAGAAAAACACGTTACCACGTGGATCTTCGGACTTGTGCTGTTCCCGCCGGAGTCTCGCTTATTTCAGGTGCTAAATGAATGATTCTAATCAAAAAACGAACGATAATTAATTTCACCTAATTATCATTCGTTTTTTATTGTTTTTTCATTCTTTTATCTTAGTCTCTTTCTTTAATTAAAGTAATTCATCAAGCCTTCTACGATACTGTTTGCAACCGTATTTTGATAGTCTTCAGATTGTGCCATAGATAAATCACCTGGATTAGTAATGAACCCTAATTCTACTAATACGCTTGGAAAACGATTTTTACGTAAAACATAGAAGTTACTTTCTTTAATTCCACGACCTTGCAAAGATACATTTTGCTCCAGCGAACCTTGAATATTGCTAGCTAAATCACGGTTTTTTTCACCCGAATGGTAGTATGTTTCAATTCCATTCATTCTCATTAAGGGATGGGCATTGTAATGTAGACTAATAAATGCATGTGTATGATATAAATTACTTAATCTCACTCGCTCGTTCAGAGAAATGTAATAATCACTATTGCGTGTCAGAATAACCGTAGCACCGGCTTGACGCAGCTTTTGCTCCACGTGATCGGCAGTGCGCATAATTATATCTTTTTCGAACACACCGTTTACGCCTAGGGAACCCGGATCTTTCCCTCCATGTCCAGGGTCAATTACAATATTATATCCTTGAAGGGATCCAGTACTAGCAGTATTAGCTTCTCTTTTCTTCTGTTCATCTTTCTTCGTGGATTCCACTTTTTCCGCTTGGGTATTTTCTGTATTTTTTTTGCTAGTTTTCTTAGACACCTGCGTTTGATTTGTTTCGTTGACCTCAAATAAATATTGTGAAGCTACCCATGCTTCTTGTCCATCATAATACGTTTGTACCCAGCCAAAGAATTCCTTGTATACTCTAACTTTATCGCCGTTTTGTAATTGCCCTATTATCGGTGCATCGTGAGAAGGACCAGATCTTACATTTAGATTAGATGTCCCTGCAGCAAATACCTTATCTTTACTCGTTAAAGTTGCTGCATTCTGTGCTTTCGGTAGATTTTTTTGCGTATAGCCTGCCGCTTTCGCTGACGAGCTTGGTTTAAATAAATATTGTGAAGCAACCCATGCCTCTTGACCACCATAATACGTTTGTACCCAACCAAAAGACTCCTTATAAACTTTTACTCTATCACCTTTATCTAGCTTACCTATTATTGGTGCTTGATGATTAGGAGACGACCTTACATTTAAATTAGCTGATCCTACCTCATACATCTCGGCATCTTGGGCGCTAACAGGTAATTCGAATAAATTAATAAAAAGAATGATTACCATACTTATACTCACTGTTATGAGCCGCTTCATTAAATAAAAAGCCTCCTTCATTTTTCCTGTAGTTAGTTTTCATTACTAGATTATAGCAAAGATACAACATCATCCGCCAAAATTTACTAGAAATTAAAAAGAATTTACGTGTGTGCTAAAGGAAGACATTTACTGTTTATAGCTTATTTCTACGTTGTCTTCACTCTCTAACCTCCCTACTTATTTGTAAATAGATTCCTTAGGCTAGAGTCGTATCGTTACTGAAGCAAATGACTTAGTTAAATAAGGACTATTTACCTAATAATCTGAATATACTAAAATTATTATCTTCATATTAATTTATTTTATGTGCTTTGTCTACCAAAATCTACAATTTTAGACAAAATGACTCAGATTAGTTCATAAGTTTCATGTTAAGCATAGAGTGAACTTTCCATCAGTTGGTGAGCGTTTTCTTTATCCCCCACTGATGGTTAGTGGATCAATCCACATATAAAAAACCCGTATCACTTTAAATGTGTAATACGGGTTTTTTTATCGCTTTTTTTCTAATCCTCATCCTTAACATCTATATCTTCAGGAATTGGCTCATTCAAATAATCTAAAATCATTTTACGGTATTTTTCCACCTGCTCTAAATGTGTATGAAATTGCTCTTTATTAATCAGAAACTGTTCACCATCATGAACAGCACGTATTCTACCTTGTAGAACAAGCGCGTTAATCTTTGTTTCCTCCATAGACAAAAACTCCGCCGTTTCCGGTATGGTTAGATACATCATCCTCCATTCCTTTCTTCATCATTTTGGAAACGTAACTCACCTCTAACACGTACTATTAAACCCATCCCCGATTATTATACCAAGATATCACGATATTCTGGAGTTCTTTCCATTTTGTTTTTCGCATAGGAGCAAGCAGGTTTAATCTTTTTTTCTTCTCTCCGTGCAAATTTAACCACTTCATCAACTAATTTCCCTGCAACGCCTTGGCCACGTAATTCTTCCGATACTTTGGTATGAGTAATGATTATATGCCCTTCATCGGAAGTATCAAACGTAATTTCGGCTTCTGGATTTTGTTCATCATCTCCAATATAAAATTTATGATCTCCTTTTTTTACAGCTGCCATTATTCAACCGCTCCTCTAAAATGAATTTGTAAAGATAGTTTTAATAATAACTAAAAAAACTATTCAGTTTGGAGTAATCTTCTTTAAAATATGGGAATAATGACTGCTTTACATGCCTTTTCATAAAATTCAATCGGGCCTGCCCCACCAAGTATTGCATATTCATAACCAATTTCTTTCATATCTCGTAAGCAATGGTGTAATAAACCAAATCCAATTCCGTTTCCTCTTAAGTCTAACTTTACTCCCATTGGACCAAAATAGTTCTTTTTATTTTGAAAGATGTCAAAGGCAGCAAATCCCACATAGTTACGTTGCGAATCAGTAGCAACATAGATCGTATCTTTCCCTTCAACGAAAGCCCTTTCAATTGTTAATGACCATTCCCGCGAAAAGTGATCATAGACAAATGATACAAGCTTATTCCTATCTGTATGATATACACGTCGAATCCCGAATGAAGATGGAATATTTGGAAATGAATAATTACCAAGATGGGTAATCATATCTCTTGCTGTAGCTCCTAAGCTTATCATCATAAACTTATCATCATCCGTCAGTAGCTTGTCCACTTGATCTGTTCTTAACAAAGCTTTGAGTAAATGACCCTCGTTCAAATATATTTGATTGAATTTTTGCATATATCCAATAGCGGAAGCAAAAACAATTGTTACATCTTTTTCAACAGGTATAGAAAAGTATGGACTTGACATTTGCCTATAATCAAAGGTTTGAACGTTTTTATCCACACAACGCAATTCTTCAATACTAATGGAGCTCCAATAGGAAAGCTCAGCCAAAAAACTAGCGTCTTGCTTCAAAAAAGCGATTAATAAATGAAGAATGGACACTGTTTGTTTATCCGTTTTTGCCGCTTCTTCTTCTGCACATTCTATTATCATTTGCATTCTATCTGTCATTCGCATTACCATCCTACCCTCTTCCCTAAATCATATTATTCCTTGTATTATTTTAAGAGACCTAGACGGAAGCCAGTTGAAACAACTTGGGTGCGATTCCTTGCCTTTAGTTTCCCCATAAGACTACTGACATAGTCTCTAACTGTGTGTTCACTAAGATGTAAGTTTTCCCCCATTTGTCTATTGTCATAGCCCTCAGCTAATAGGGTTAAAATGTTTAATTCACGTTTTGTTAGTTGAATGCCGTAAAGTGGATGTACCTGGCCCTCGTGCTTTTGAATAAAATGCCCAATTCGCTTTCCTATTTCTTCAAGTAGCTCAAGCTCATCTTTAGCTACTTCAAATTCTTTTCCCATCTGATCGAGGGTAATCCAGCCTAACATTTCATGCTCGTAGTACACTGGCACAATAATTAAAGATGAAAGCTCAAACAGTTCAATGGTTTCTTTATTAATGGAAAGAGCAGGGTCTTTAATAAACATTGGTTTCTTGGTAATACGTATCTGATCAAATAGTTGATTCGGATAAAGTGGGCCTTTAAATCCTTGAACCTTTGATAATTCTGAACCGACTATCCCCTTAAATTCTTTAGACCAAGGGATATAGGCATATAATACACATCGATTATAGTGTAGTAATTCTTCACATTGCTTCATGATATAAGCGAGATCATCTACACCTACACAATCTAATAAAATCGTATTAAATCTATCTAATGTAAGTAATTTTTTCGTAATTGCTTTCTCCTGTCGATCATACTTTGTAATCAAATTACTTATTTGGGAAATATAATTAGCAATTGACGATTGTTCTTGAATAGTGAGCCCGAGTGACCCTTTTATATACAATGCTCCATCAGCTAATGGAAAGCACGGCAATTGATCGAGAAAACCTGGGCTTAATGATGTTTGAAAAGCGTCTGGTACAAAATGAAGACTACCATCAACTTCAGACCGCTTCCAGCTGCTCACAATCGGTGAAACGGCTTGTTGATTTTGTAGTAAATATAGTTCACCAATAGGATAACTTGCTAAATAAGATGTTATTAATATTTGAAAATCATGTGGGATTAGGCCACGTCTATCACGACTACGGTTGTTTGCAGAGGCATATATTTGAAATAACTTAGAAAAGGTTGATGATAAGAATAATATTCCCGATAATAACTGTTCATCTTTCGTTTCATCGTATAAATTTACAAATGCCTTCTCCAAAATGAAATAAAATGCATGTAGCCGTTTTACAGATAATACAGAAATATGACGTTGTATCCAGATGCTTAATAATTGATGAAACGCCAGTTTTGTTTTTAATTGATCGGAACCTGTAATTGTTTCAAAGAAAGAATTTGCAAGTATTCCTATTACTTCTTGTTCGTAATTGGTAAGTAATGAATCTAATTGAAGATGAATGTTCATATTCCCCTGCAATTGTTGCTTATGTGTCCTGATAAATCGTTTAAAATCCTCATTGGATATTTCTGGAATGAAATGAGCATGCTGTGTCAATTCTATTCTAACCCCCTTTATACCAAAACTTCCTATATTTGAACGGTATTTTATGACTATTTTCCCTCTATTCATAGGATATTCCTTTTTTCATATGCCATATACAATTTATATAACGTACGTATACCATTTTCGATAAATACGCATGAACACCAGTCGATTATCTATACTAAGAAAAGAATTACGAGAAATAGTCACAAAACTTGAATGCCGTAATACATCATCATGGAGTTACGGAATCACCATTATTATAAGAAAAATAATTTAGAAAGTACAAATTTTAAACTAATCATCCTATAGTTTTATTTGTATCCCTTCTTAAGGAGGTGTCTTTAGATAACTAGTAATGTATACATTACTAACAATAATAAAACCCTATTCATATAACTAGAAAGGACGATCGTGATGAAGCTAGAGAATAAAGTAGCCATCATTACAGGAGGAGGAACTGGAATTGGTAAGAAGACAGCCCTATTGTTTGCTAACGAAGGGGCGAAATTAGTCATCACAGATATTAACGAAGAATCTGGTAGAAAAACAGTAGACGAAATAAAAGCGTTAGGTTCGGAAGGGATTTTCATTAAGCATGATGTAAGTAATGAAGAGGATTGGAAGCAAGTAATTAATGAAACTATAAACCATTTCAGCACAATTGATGTGTTATTTAATAATGCTGGCATCTATATTATTAAACCACTTGTAGAAACTGAATTAGAAGAATGGAACCGTCTTATGTCGATTAACGTTACTGGTGTATTCTTGGGTATGAAACATGCTGTTCCAGTAATGGCAAAACAAAAAAGTGGGTCTGTCATTAATGCTTCCTCTGTAGCAGGGCTTAACGGTGCGCCAGGCCATGTTCTATATGGAGCTAGCAAAGGTGCTGTACGTATAATGACGAAGGATATTGCTATGGAGTATGCAAATACTGGAGTGCGCGTAAATTCTATCCATCCCGGTTATATTGAGACAGCAATGGCTAACTATGCAACTGAACAAACTGGTCATTCCAAAGAAGAATTAGACAAAACCTATCCACTTGGAAGAATGGGAAAGCCTGAAGAAGTAGCTAAAATGGTGCTATTTCTTGCTTCAGATGATGCTTCCTTCTCAACAGGAGCTGAGTTTGTAATTGATGGTGGAGCAACAGTAAACTAAAAGGAGTTTTTCAAATGAAATTAGCAGAAAAAATAGCAATTATTACTGGTGGCGCTAGCGGTATTGGAGAAGCAACTGTGCGATTATTTGTACAGGAAGGTGCTAAAGTAGCAATAGCGGACTTTTCAGACCATGGTCAAGAAATCTCGGATGAGCTGAATCAAAAAGGATATGAAACCATCTTTATAAAAACCGATGTTTCCAACGAGGAACATACAAAAAATATGATTAATCAAACGGTACGACATTTTGGCAGAGTGGACATTATGTTTGCAAATGCTGGAATTGCGAATGACGCAAATATCCATGAGCTATCCTACGATAAGTGGAAAAAAACAATTGATATTAATTTATCAGGCGTTTATCTTTCCGATAAATACGCCATTGAGCAAATGCGGCAGCAGGAGGATGGTGGAGTTATTGTAAATAGCGGGTCCATTCACAGCTTCGTAGGGAAGGATAGTGTAACCGCCTATTCCGCAGCAAAAGGTGGTGTAAAACTACTTACCCAAACATTAGGTATTGCTTACGCCAAAGAAGGCATACGTGTTAATGCTATTTGCCCAGGGTACATTGATACTCCATTAATCGCCAAATCTTCGCCAGAAGTAAAGGACCATCTTGTTAGTCTCCATCCAATGGGAAGACTGGGTAAAGCAGAAGAAGTTGCTAAATCCGTGTTGTTTTTAGCAAGTGACGATGCCTCATTTATTGCTGGAACAACTCTATTAGTAGACGGTGGCTATACTGCGCAATAAGCTAAAAATAAACATAAAGCGTAATGTTAACAATGCTTTAGTAGAATATTCATAGAAACGACCTGTCCCAATAACTGCTTTAAAAGCACAACTAGCTATGTCAGACTTCCATATGAGTTTCACACGCCAATTATAGTATGGATTAGTCTAAGGGCCAGTGCCGTTTCTATTTTACATACTAGTTACTACCAGTCCAGCAATGACGAGTCTTTTAGTGGGCAATTTCTAAATCTGTTAACGAAAAATGAAACATACGCTCAAAATTTTCTTCATTATTTACAGATTATCCAGATCCATTGAGCGAATAAGTAATATCTGTCACTTTATGATGATTATCATATGGAACCCAGCCAAATCTTAGATGATGCTCGAAAATAAATCTATTAAATGTATTCGTCGCTTTAGTCGCTTCGAATGTTTTTATTTCCTCAATCATGCTTTTCCAATCATTTGGCAATTTACGTATACCATAAGAAGACGTATCAAGCGATATTTTATCCTTCATCTGTATGGCTGGATGATAATTAGTTCCAGAATAGCCTCGTTTTTTCTTCAGAAAAAAATCCAATGCTGCCACTTGGTCACGAGGATCTAAATTCCATACAAAATAATACGTTTCGGGATTATTCTCCTCTATTTTTAACACACGTGGTCGGAGATTAATCTTAACCCAATTCAATTTCCATTGATTTCTTTTCCATTCCCAGTAACTTCCTGAATACGTTTGATTTTCTGTAATAAATGGGACGAAGAAATGCCGTTCATCAATTTTTATTACATCTTGAACTTGTTTTACGTTACTCTTAAAGATGCTATTTCACACCACTTTCCAGAATGGTGAATATTTGACGATCACAATTAATTTCAGCCATCGCCCCATATGGTAGAACGATTTTGGGTTCCGTATGACCAAAATTCAAGTTATAAAGGATAGGTAAATCTTCTAATTGATACTCTTGCATGACTAACTGAATAACTTCTTTATATTCTGCAAAATAAGCTTCATCTTTTGGTTTCCCAAAAACGATTCCGTTAGCAGCCTGCAAAATACCCTGTGCCGCATAGTTGCGTAACCAAGATTTCAAGAGATCTGGGGATGACTTGACCTCAGAAGTTTCGAAGAATATAATACTATCTTCCCAGTCCTTCTTAGCAGGCCAGAGCTCTGTTCCTTTTGCAATCTCCAAAACTTCTATACACCCTCCAATTAATCTACCAGACACCACTTCAGAGCCTTGAAGCAATTCATATCCATTATTATGTTGCATTGTTCTTTGTATCTGATTATTGGATTCAACTGCCCAATCTAAATATTCACTCGTCCATGCTTTAGCTGGCTTAATTTCACCTATAGGCTCTCGTGAAAATAACGTTTGTTTAATAGATTCAACAGTATACGCGTGCATTTCTACATTTTCGGCAAAATCAGTTAAAATCGCTGGACCATAGAATGATGTTATTCCTGCTTTATAACAGAACAAATGTGGGATTGTAACATCTGAATATCCTAGTAAAATCTTTGGATTATTTTTCATTACGTCAAAATCAATAAAGGGAAGCAATCGAATACTATCATCTCCACCAATGTTGGCAATAATTGCTTTAATTGACTTATCCTTAAATGCTGTCATTATATCATTAGCACGGGCTTGGGGATTTTTATATACATAATCTGAACCTTTTAGGCTATTAGGCATAGCCACCACTTCTAAACCAAATACATCTTCCAAACGTTTGACTCCCTGCTCATAACGGCGTCTTAATTCTGGATCACCAGCACCTCCCCAACTCGGACTTATAGTAGCAATACGATCTCCCTTTTTTAACATTTCTGGCTTTTTTAACATAAAACCACCACCCTGACTTTTCTGAGAGAGTTACCTTTCGTATGTATTGCTGCACGAGACTTTTTTATATATCAACATTTAATTGCTTCTGTAAATATTCCTCCACACTAGGTTGACCTGATGGATGATTCAGAACCGTATCCACCCAGCTATCCCTCTCAAAGCTCATTAGCTTAAGATCCCAACAGCATGCAATTAAGCTTGTATTAGTATATTCTTTAAACATATTTGGCTCCTCCTTGGTAGATATGTATACATGATGTTGAAGCTCATTTTCATTTGACCACCAATCGACAAATATAAAATTAGCATCCTTGCCATCGTGAACGCCGACAAAACCAGCTCCATACCGATTTTCAGTAATTGCAGGAACAGGCAAGCTTTGCTGTGCTATTTCTTTAGCCTTGCTAATTAAGTCATGACTCGGGAGATCATTTTTATAGGAAATGCCATACATTTTAATTTTCCAATCGTTGATCTCCCATAATTCTAGAAAACGAATTGGCCTTTTTTGATAACTTTCCGATAGTTCGATCAATAACCTCATTCCTTTCCTTATATAAATAACAGAACGATGCTTCTACACAATCTCTAATCCCTAAAATAATTTTGTGTAAATTAGTATTTTTCTGATTTTATTACATGTAAGATAGCTTGTTCATCTTCATTATAACATTTTAATAATTTCAATATTAGTCTGTATTTTCTTTTAATCTTCTATATAATTCAATACACAGGAAGGTGAGATAAATGATCGATGATCGAATTTCTACATCTTTCATTTCACATAATCTTCGTAAAATTGGACTTATATCTCTTCGTAACTTTCCGTATATAACTTTTTGTCTATACTTTAGAATAAACACGATACGGTACTTACCATTTCACATTGTGTTGTGATAAATAATGTTACTCAACAAGAGTTGATCTCCTCTCGTTAGCGACCATTTTCTATTATAACCTTTGGAGATTTTTCTTTTACAACCCTACAAAGTTCATTTTTACTCAGGCAGAGCCTTTGGATTTTAAAGAAGTAATAAAAAAAGGCTGGGACAAAACACAACGTCTTTACTCAAAATGAATAATCATATTATCAATAGGAGTATTATCGCCGCACCGTGAAACTATACTCGCTTTCCGTGGGTACGGCCTCAGTCAGCTAACTTGGTAAAGAAAAACACGTTACCAAGTGGATCTTTGGACTCGTGCTGTTCCTGCCGGAGTCTCGCCTATTTCAGGTACTAAATTAATTATTCCAATTTAAACTTACCGTTCGTTTTTTATTGTTTCTTCATTCTTTTGTCTTAGCCTCTTTACCCGCGACACCACTTTCGAATCCTTTACTTAAAAACGCCTTCAGTTAAATATTTTTCATAACCTGCTCATTTGAAGTATATGCGTAAACAGCTTGCCAGTCTTCCTGTCAAAAAACACGGATTAATAACCGTTCTGTTTGGATATATAGTGAAACTTCAATCAGTTGGGGGTTTTGTTTATCCCCCACTGATTGTAAGTATCGCAAGGGTATGAGCTAAAGGCCGCCTTTGAACCAATCGGACATTTACTGACATCCGATCCCCCTCTTATGCATATATTGGTTTCTCTTTATTGCTTGAAGAGGGGATCTTACTGCCAATGATATGTGGGATAAAAATCCAGAATTTAGAGAAATGGTCCGTATCGGCAAATCATTGGGTATACACGTAGACTGCAGGAAAATACTCGATAGGCTCCGATATGTGATACTTACCATTACCAGACTATAACTCTCAGAACCCTCGGCATAGCAAACTGTTTTCTAAACCATTAATAATGGAAGAAGTCACATCTGTTCTGGTGCTTTTATTCCCAATAGGCGCAATCCTTCTTTAATTACGACCGCAGTACAGTGGACAAGTGCAATTCTCTGCTCTTGTTGTTCATCTTCAGTTAATATTTGTTGATTAGCATAATATTTGTTGAATTCTCTACAAAGGTCTAATAAATAACTTGCTAATATAGATGGCTTTCCTTGATCAAGACAATGTTGAATATTAAATGGAAAATTATATAACTGTTTGATTACCGACCAGCTATTTTCTTCCTCTAACCCTATAATATTTCCCGCCATAACTTTTTCACTCTTACGTAATATTGAGCATGCTCGTGCATGTGTATACTGAATGTATGGCCCTGTTGCTCCTTCAAACCGAAGCATTTCTTCAAGAGAAAACTCTACATTATGTTGTCGATCTGTTTTCAAATCATGAAATATAACAGCACCGATACCAACATCTTTGGCAATTTCTGATTGGTTCTCTAGGTTGGGATTTCTATCTTTTATTTTTTCTGCTGCTAACATCACTGCTTCTTCCAACACTTTCTCTAATAAAACCACTTTTCCTTTTCTAGTAGACATTTTCTTACCATCTTTTAGAATAAATCCAAAAGGTAAATGTTGCATATTCCCTGCCCAATTTAATCCTAGTTTCTTAAGTACTAGGAACACTTGTTGAAAATGCAAGCTTTGTTCGTGTCCTACGACATAAATAGATTTTGCAAATTGATACTTGTTATAACGATAAATTGCAGCAGTTAAGTCTCTCGTAGCATAAAGTGTTGCACCATCTGATTTTTTGATAAGACAGGGTGGCAAATCATGTTCATCAAGACGAACAACATCTGCTCCATCGGACTTAGTTAACAAACCTTTAGACTTTAATATATTTACTGTTTCATCCATTTTATCATTATAAAATGCTTCTCCATCATAGGAATCAAAGTATACGTCAAGCAAGTCATATATCTTTTTAAATTCTTTTAATGATTCTTCCTTAAACCAATTCCATAACTTTGTTGCTTTAACATCCCTTTTTTCCAATTTTAAAAACCACTTTCTTGCTTCAGTCTCTAAGGATTGATCGTTATTAGCTTCTTTATGAAAATTCACATAAAGATTTAGTAACTCCTGAATTGGATTTACCTCAATTTGCTCATCATCTCCCCAGTAATAATAAGCAGCAATTAGTTTTCCAAATTGCGTACCCCAGTCACCAAGATGATTAATTCTTACCGGGTTATAACCACATTTTTCTAAAATGTTTGCATAGGAATTACCTATCACGGTTGAGCGCAAATGTCCCATAGAAAAAGGCTTTGCAATATTTGGAGAAGAAAAATCAATTGTAATATTCTCGCCATTACCTATTTTTAATGATCCAAATCTACTTCCTTGCTGTAATATAGTATTCATTACATTTTTACTAACTACCGTTTTATTTAGGAAGCAATTGAGATAAGGTCCATTTGCAACCACTTGTTCAAAAAGCGGATGTTTCATTTTAATAGCGATTTTTTTAGCAGTATTAGCGGGATTCTCTTTCACATGTTTGGCAAGAACGAAACATGGAAATGCTAAGTCGCCTTGCTTATTATATTTAGGGATTTCAATTTGCTTCTTTACGTCTAATAGGGTTAATAATTCATTAGAATGTTTCACAATTTCATTAGCAAACACTTGTTTTAATTCCATTTCTCTCTCTCCTTTTATCTAAATAAAAAATCTCGCCTCCATATAGAGACGAGATTTACCCGCGGTACCACCCTGATTATTCCTAAGAATCTGACTTTAATGTATAACGATCATTACCCGTCCATCCCTACTCATGTTCAAGATGGCTTCTCAGAAGTCCGGTTCATTACAACGTAACTATTAGGCTCGCACCATATCCTAACTCGCTTTAGTTACTATCATAATTACTCTCTTCTTCACAGAATTAATTATTATTTTCGTTATCATACCTAAATTACTGCTTACTGTCAATTTTGATTTGATGGTTTTTACCATTCTGTCTTCAAAAGTACATAATAATACTCATCTCACCATTCATCAACATGAGGGATACAAGCATTAAAGAATCTTACTCTTCGCATATCCAGCTTTTCCATCACTGTACATGACGTCATATTTTCTGGCTGATAGGTCGCGGTAATTCTTTATAATTTCAGCTTTTCAAATACGTAGTTCAGAACAGATCGTGCAGCTTGAGTGGCATAACCATGTTTATCCCCCACTTATTGTTCATGCCACAAGGATATGACCTAAAGAGACCTTTGAACAATCGGACATATAACTGGCAGGGGGCTTACTGCCAGTTATATATGGGAGACATTTTCTACGCCTCCTCGTTGCTATGTTCACCCTTAATGTAACCTGATTATTGGTTAGCACTCACGTTGATTTTGACCAGCAACGGATTCTTCCTGCTTTAAAATATCTGAAACTACATCCTGAATCGTAACATTTTCCAATGACTTTTCTAATGCACGCTGCGCGGATGAAAATAATGGCTCAATAGCCGTTTGAATATTTCTTCCAACAAGACAGGAAGGGTTTGGACTTTCATGTCTTCCAAATAAATCTTTTTCTTGGACTACATTAACCGCCTTGTATACATCAAGTAAGGTGATATCAGATAAATCCTTGGCTAGTTCGGCACCAGCCACACCTGGGCGAACGTTTACTAACTGAGCTTTCTTAAGCATACCTATAATTTTTCTTATAACGACGGGATTCGTATTCACACTTTTAGCTATATATTCAGATGTATTAACATCTTCCTGGTTAATTCCAAGTAGAGATAATATATGAATACCAACAGCAAAGCGACTACTAATAGACATAGTGTTTCATTCCTTTAATAGATATTTATTATAATTATATATGATCAAAGTTGTAATAAAAAGAGTTACAATCGTTAAACCTAATAGGAAAAATAATTAAAATAAGCTATTAACGCTTGACAACAATAAACTTGTAACTTATATTATTACATGTAACATAAATAGTTACAAATAATCATTCCTGGAGGTTGTTATAAATGAAGATTGGAATTATTGGTGCTAGCGGTAAATCCGGAAGCCTTATTTTAAAGGAGGCCGTAAAAAGAAACCACGATGTAACAGCAATCGTAAGAGATGCTAAAAAAGTATCGAATGATACAGTGAACGTAATCGAGAAAAATATTTTTGATATAAAAACGGAAGATATAAAGCCTTATGATGTCATAGTTAATGCATTTAATGCACCTCATGGTGAGGAGCACCAGCATATTGATGCTGGTAGAGTATTAATAAACGCACTAAAGCAAGCACCACATACACGATTAATAGTGGTTGGGGGAGCTGGAAGCTTATTTGCTGATGAAAATAAAAGTACGCTCTTATTAGATACCCCTGATTTTCCGAAAGCATACCTTCCTACTGCTTCAAATATGGGAGAAAACCTTAAAGAACTACAAAATACAGCGGGGATTCAATGGACCTATATTAGCCCTGCTGCCATCTTTGATCCAGAAGGTCAACGGACTGGTTCATACCGATTAGGGAAAGACACGCTGATGCTAAATAATAAAGGCGAAAGTTACATTAGCTATGCAGACTATGCCATTAGTGTAGTGGATGAAATCGAAAATCCTCAACATGAAAATGAGCGTTTTACAGTAGTAGGAGAAGCTAAATAAAGATAAACTCAATTACGATCGGAACGTGGAGCTGTTTTGTCCATCAATAAACAAAACAGCTCCATTTATATGTGGGATAAAAAGGGGGAACGTAAACAGTTGAAAAGATCTTATCTAAATCATGTCATCTATATATAAATCTAGAAGATGGTATAGAGGACATAAACTAAAAACTCTGTCCATTCTGATGGAGAACAATACACTTCGCTATCTCCGGTAATATACGTAGCCTCCTTTTAAAAAAGAACACTTTTTTCTGCGTACGATATTATCGCTGCCGAAGGTTACCTTATCCTATCATAAAAAGACATTGTTAAACCCAGATAGTGTCAACGCGAGGGGGCTTACCAGCCACTACAGAGAGCTTAGTTGTACGGACCATCATTTTTATTTTTTAAAAATATACTCTTACATTTAAAATATACTCCTATTATTTCTATATAAGGTATTTTATTGTAATTATGGTACATAATACCCTTTGTTTTCTTAACTATTTTTCATTTGCTGTGGGCCAAAATGCGTGTAAACACTGTCGAATTTCACAACCTTTTGACTTTCTTTGTTGAATCTATTGCATTTTATCACGGAAATAATCATACTTATTTTTGTGTGTTTGAGACTTACGCCCTAACAATTTGTTAATGATGAAAGGAAGATTTAAGAAGATGGAAATTATTGAATCAAAATCTACTAATTTAAGTAAGAGAATTGATAGTAAGAAAAGAGAGATGATTGAGCTTGGTTTAAAGTATGGATTAACAGATAGCAGAACCATCCGTTGCAGCCAACAGCTCGATTCCCTTTTAAATATGCAAACAAGCATGAAAAAATTATATCTTGTCGGGTTAGTTGTAGGAATGAACTGAATGACTTTTCATTCATTCCCTGTAGTATACATAGATCGAATCTTTTCTAAATCATCTAAAATCTGGTTAACATCCTCTTGTTTTAAATAGATTGGCATTTGATCATATAGCGTTAATACTTGACCAGTTTCATTATTGGTTTGATTCAAATAATCATGCAGCTTGTTCAATTGATATTCGGTGAGAACAGATTCCGTAGATAACTGTTTAAACTGCTTCCACTCAAATTCATTTGTTTCTAGATCTAAATCACCAGAAATAAGCTGACCAGTAAACTTCAAATTTATCAACTCCACTTAGATATTTCTTTTAGCTTATCCGATTCACATAAATATATGCTCTAGAGCTTGAGTTAAGCATTGCGTCCTATCTTGGTGTGATAAACTAAAGCTTCAATCAGTTGGGGGATTGTTATCCCCCACTTATCAATATTGATTTCACTTAATTGCTTGAAGTAGGGATATTACTACCAGTTATCTGTGAGATAGAGAGGATAGGACAAAACACAACTTCTTTACTCAAAATACGAATAATCATGTTATCAATAGGGGGATCATCGCCGCACCGTGAAAATATACGCGCTTTCAGCGGGCACGGTCTCAGCTAACTCGATAAATAAAAACACGTTACCAAGGGAGCTTCGGACTCGTGCTGTTCCTGCCGGAGTCAAATTATTTATTAATAAGAAAAACTGAGCAAAATTCGCTCAGTCCTTATCACTACATGCTCAGATTTACGCTTCCTCTAGTAGCTATTATGGAATCACTCCGGCTGCCCACTTCCCTTTCCGTGGGGTTTGTCCTTCAGCTAACTTTTTTAGCAAAACCCGCTCAAAAAAGTGGATCTTCAGGTCAAACATTTCCCACAGGAGTTGAAGTGGCCGGCCTTCGCTATTATCAGGCTCTACAACGCTAGCATGAAGTAACACAGCTGCTTTTATACTCACGGATAACGATTTTCACTTTACCCATTGTAAAAAAAGTCAACCTATTACTTATGACAAGAATTGTTGCACATTCTCATAGCGGAGACTAATTACGTAGACTCCTGCGGGATTAGCGCGAGCCGAAAATCCACTTTGCAACGTGTTCTTCTTTGCAAAGTTAGTTGAGGCCGTGCCCGCGGAAAGCGAAGTAATTAGTCGGAGCATTGCCAATACACATCAAACATTTCAAAATAACTACTTGGCTTAACGCAGTCATTGCACTGATTTTATACTTTCTTAACTTAGAACAAAAGCGCAAGCGCCTGATTAGAAACGGAGCGACTGGAGCGAGTCAACGAAGATAAAGGAATTACGGTGAGCTTGCGAGCCGATGATAATTTAGCTTAGGGCGATCTGTGAAGTCGCCTAGCTTCTGGGCGCTTGCGCTTGACGCGGCTTTACACGCTCATATTTATCTACATGGGATAATTTTATAATTTTTCCTAGACTACGAGAAAAACGTACTGAGTAATACTCAATACGTTTTTCATGCTACAATATTTTATTTAAAAATTCCTTCGTTCGATCAGATTGAGGATTGGTAAAGATTTGGTCTGGTTCTCCTTCTTCGACAATAACACCATCATCCATAAAGATAACACGATCACCAACTTCTCTAGCGAATCCCATTTCATGTGTTACGACGAACATCGTCATTCCTTCTTTGGCAAGTTGTTTCATAACTTCTAGTACTTCTCCCACCAATTCAGGGTCTAATGCAGAAGTTGGTTCGTCAAATAGCATCATTTTTGGCTCCATTGCTAGTGCCCGAGCAATCGCAACCCGCTGTTGCTGCCCACCAGATAACTGCTGTGGATATTGGTCAGCCTTATCAGCTAAACCAACCTTCTCTAATAGCTTCATTGCTCGATTCCTTGCTTCTTTTGTACTTAAATGCCGTACTTTACAAGGAGCAAGCATTAAGTTCTCAATAACTTTTTTATGAGGGAATAGATTAAATTGCTGGAAAACCATTCCTACTTCCGTACGTACCAGATTTATGTTTACCTTTGGGTCATTTAAGTGGTTACCATCAACGATAACGTCCCCTTTCGTTATTGACTCAAGCATATTTAGACAACGAAGGAAGGTGCTTTTTCCTGATCCACTTGGTCCAATTACACAGACGACCTCAGATGGTTGGATTTCACAATTGATCCCTTTTAATACTTTGTTTTTGCCAAAGCTTTTATGCAAATCTTTTACCTCAATCATTGAATATCTAGTCTCCTTTCAATGACTCTTAGAATAAAGGATAATGTAAGTGTAATAGCAAGATAAAATACAGCAACTGTAGTGTATATCTCTACGGCATTAAAATGATTCGCAGCGATCAGTCTCCCTTGAAAAATTAATTCTGGAACTAGAATGACGGATAGGAGCGACGTATCCTTTATACTAATAATAAATTGGTTTCCTAATGGTGGGATCATTCGTTTGAAAGCCTGAGGCCAGATAATATAACGCATTGTTTGACTATGATTTAAGCCGAGAGAACGTCCTGCCTCTGCCTGCCCTCTATCAATTGATTGCACAGCACCTCTGACAATTTCTGCAATATATGCACCTGAATTTAGGGCAATTACAATAATACCGGCAATGATAGATTCAATTTCAAATCCGATAATTAGTGGAAGCGCAAAATAAATCCAAATAGCCTGTACTAATACCGGCGTACCTCGAATGATTTCCACATATACAGTAGATATCCCCTTTATAACCTTATTATTAGCTATTCTACCTAGACCGAATACCCCACCCAATATAAAACCAATGGCTAAGCCAACAACAGAAATCAATAATGTATAATATAACCCTGTAACTAATTCCGGGAGAAAGTCGATTACTTGAAGCCAATTAAATTCAACTGCCACCTTCGTCTCACCTCACTGTCAGAGAAAAACTAAGACCTACAGCGAAGTATAAGCCTTAGTTTTTCTCTACTTCTTTGTTTAGTTATTCTGGCTTTTTACCGAACCATTTTTCATAAATTTCATCGTATTTCCCATTTTCCTTCAGCGTTGCAAGTGCATCATTAATCGCTGTAACTAACTCTCCCTGTCCTTTAGAAATAGCTATACCATAATCTTCTGCTTGGTAAAGATCACCTACAACCTTTAGGTTATCTCCCTTTGTCTTGATATAATAATTAACATTTGGTGCATCATATAAAATAGCATCCGCACTACCATTTTCTACCGCCAAATATGCTTGGTCTAACTGTTCAAATTGACTTGCCTTCGCATTTTTAATATTTTCATTAATATACGTAGCACTAGTAGAACCAAGTCTAGTTGCTATAGTTTTCCCCTCAAGGTCTTCCATACTTTTTATGGAATCATTATCACTGCTGACCCCAATTGCTAAACCTGACTGATAGTATGGATCACTAAAGTCAACCTTCTTTTTTCGGTCTTCCTTTATACTAATACCAGCGACTGCAATATCAAAGGAACCAGTTTGTAGACCAGGGATAATACCATCGAAATTGGTTGTTTCTAATTCTATTTCAAATCCAACTTCATCAGCAATTGCCTTAATTAGTTCAATATCAAAACCTACATATTCACCATCTTCCTTAAATTCAAATGGCACGAACGAAGTATCACTTGCTACTGTATATGTATCTTTTAAACCACTCTCATCAGCATTTTTAGAACTATCGCCTTCTTTTTCTGCATCTCCTTCAGAAGAGCCACAGGCTACTAATAAACTAATAATCCCTAGCATTACGAAAAGGATGCTAAGTTGCTTCAGTCTGCTACTATTCATGAATAATCCCCCTCAGTTAGTAAAAAATGACTGCCACTTGTTCATAGTATCAAAGATAAGATTTTTTAAAAAATTCTAAATTTAGGGATAACGTCGAAAGAAATCGCCTCATGTAACATCTCGTGATAATAGTCAGAAAATGCGTATGTATAGTAGAAATAGCTTGCAAATACTGCAATACATTAAAAAATTCATACCTACGTATATAAAGTAAAACTTCAATCAGTTAGTGGTTTGCTTATCCCATACTGATTGTTCGTACCACAAAGGTATGACCTAAAGGCCTTTGAACCAATCGGATATTTACTGGCAGTCCATTGACACTTACCCATATTGGCTTCATTTTATTGCTGAAAATGGGGGGATTACTGCCAGTTATATGTGGGATAAATCCCCTTAGTGTTTGTATGACGAGCTATCATTCTCTATTGCTTTATATAATTACAGAACCTATATTTACCCATATAAGCTATACAATATTTTAAAAATGAAAGGCTATCCAACGAGTAATTATTACACGTCAAATAGCCTTTTCTATTGTTTCATTATTCTCCTAATACAGTTTTAGCGATTTTCTTATCTAAATCTTCAAAGTCATGATATGAAATGGTTTCATATAATTCCTTTCTTGTTTGCATGTCGTTCACACCATCTTTTTGTGTTCCTTCTTCTTTAATTAATTGAAAGATACGTTCATATGCCTTTGCTGCCACCCTTAAAGAAGTAACTGGATATATCACCATCTTAAAGCCCATACGCTGAAACTCATCAGCTGTTATATAAGGCGTTTTCCCAAACTCGGTCATATTCGCTAATAAAGGTACACTTATTCTTTCAGCAAACAAGCGGAATTCTTCATCTGTTTGTAGTGCCTCAGGGAAAATCGCATCTGCACCTGCATGAATATAAGCCTCTGCTCTTTCAATTGCTGCATCCAATCCTTCATTTGCTCGCGCATCTGTCCTTGCAACAATTACTAAAGATGGTGCTACCTTTTTAATCGCTTGTATTTTCTGTTCCATTTCTTCCTTGGTTACTAGCTGTTTTCCATTTAAATGACCACACTTTTTGGGTAACTGTTGATCTTCAATTTGAACTGCAGCTACATTTGCCTCAAACATTTCTTGTGCAGTTCGCGCAACATTCAACACACCACCAAATCCTGTATCAATATCAACGAGTACAGGTAAATTCGTAGCACGGATGAGGTCTCGTGCCCTATCCGCTATCTCTGTGGAAGTAACCATACCAAGATCAGGTAATCCTTTACTTGCTGTATATGCTCCTCCTGATAAGTATAAGGCAGAGAAGCCAGCATCTTTAGCAACAAGTGCTGCCATTGCATCATGTGCTCCAGGAATTTGTAAAATCGATTCTGCTTGCATCAATTCCTTGAATTGATTAGCAAGTTCTATCTGTGTTTTTGGTTGATCGACAATCCATGCCATACGTGATGTCCTCCTTCTTACTTCACCAATAATTCCATAAATTCATTAACATTCATGGCAGTAAGCTTTTTATAATCATAGCTCACAGCTTCAATCTGCTTTAATTGCTTGCTAGCATATTGTGTTGCCATGTTTTGGGCATATTTTTCGAGAATCTTTGGCACCGCTTCTTCTCTACGGAAACGATGTCCTAATGGGTATTCACAATCCACTTGTTCTGTCGAAGTTCCATCCTTAAAATGTACTTGAACAGCATTTGCTATGGATCGCTTGTTAGGATCTAAATAATCTTTAGTATAATTTTCGTTCTCGGAAACTACCATTTTTTCACGTAACATATCTACTCGAGGATCAGCTGCAACGTCATCTTCATAGTCTTCTGCAACAATATTCCCTTTTAATAAACCGATGGCAGTTATATATTGAAGGCAATGGTCACGGTCAGCCGGGTTGTTTAAAGGACCTTTTTTGTCAATTATACGAATTGCAGATTCATGGGTCGTAATAGTAATGTGATCAATCTCGTCGATGCGCCCCTTCACTTCTGGATGTAGCTTTACAGCTGCTTCAGCCGCCGTTTGGGCATGAAATTCAGCGGGATACGATACTTTAAATAATACATTTTCCATCACATAGCTATCGAATGGTTGTTTAACAGTTAGCTCTTGCTTATTAAACAGCACATCTTGAAAGCCCCAACCAGGAGCACTGAGAGCAGTCTTATATCCCATTTCTCCCTTTACAGCCATCATTGCTAGACGAACTGCTCGACTGGTTGCATCCCCTGCAGCCCAAGATTTCCGAGAACCAGTATTTGGCGCATGGCGATAAGTACGTAAGCTTGAATTGTCAATCCATGCATTAGATAATGCATTAATGATCTCTTCACGATTTCCACCAAGCATCTTCGTGACAACCGCTGTTGTGGCAATCTTTACAAACATTACGTGGTCAAGTCCAACGCGGTTCAAGCTGTTTTCTAATGCCAGTACGCCTTGAATTTCATGAGCTTTAATCATTGCTTCCAATACATCATGAACGTTTAATGGTTCCTGTCCTTTAGCTAGTCGCTCTTGACTTACAAAGTCTGCAACTGCAAGTATTCCACCTAAGTTGTCAGAAGGATGCCCCCATTCTGCTGCTAACCATGTATCATTATAATCTAACCAACGAATGATCGCTCCAATATTGAATGCGCCTTGAACCGGATCAAGGACATGAGAGGTTCCTGGTACCCTTGTGCCATTTGGAACAACTGTTCCAGGTACGATAGGTCCTAAATGCTTGGTGCATTCTGGGTAGTTTAACGCAAGGATCCCACAACCAATCGTATCAATGAATACATAATGAGCGGTTGAATAAGCTTCCTCGCTCGTAATCTCTTTATTTAATACATATTCAGCAATTTCCTCTAAAAGTGCATCCGTTTTCTTCTGTTCATCAACTTTCAACATAAATTTTCTCCCTTTCTCTCACTGATAGCTAGTATTAATCGATAACCTTCTTAATAACTTTCTCCAATATAATTTACACGAGGACGGAATAAACGATTATTATTATGCTGTTCAATAACATGTGCAGCTAAGCCAGCCGTCCGCGCACTAAAGAAAATCGGAGTATATAACCCTATAGGTATTCCTAACATCCAATACACTGGGGCAGCATAGTAATCCAAATTAGGGTATAGCCCTTTTTCTTCTCGCATTACCTTCTCACCAGCTTCACACATTTCAAGTAGCAATGAATCCCCTTTTTTATCGCATAACTGTTTTAGAGATTCCTTCATTACTAATGCTCTTGGGTCCATTTTTTTCATATATACTCGATGTCCAAATCCCATAATCTTTTCTTTTTTCATCAGCTTTTTCTGTAGTAGTTCTTCGAATTCTCCAACAGACTTTGCCTCATTTAACATGTACATAACTGCTTCATTTGCCCCTCCGTGAAGATTTCCCTTCAAAGAAGCAACGCCACCAGTCAATGCACCATATAAATCAGAATTTGTTGAGGCTATAACCCTTGCAGTAAATGTTGAATTAGGCATTTCATGCTCACTATATAATAGAAGCGAGCGATCAAAAATCTCTGCCTCCCAAGCTTCTGGTTCTTCCCCTGTAATCATATACAAGAAGTTAGCACTATACGAAAGCTCTTGGTTCGGCTGAACTGCTTCTTGGCCATGGATTAGCCGGTAACTATTTACAGTAATCGCAGGAAGATTACCTAATAACGCATATGCCCTACGCTTATTTGCTTCTAGGGACCGATTTTCTATATCCTCATCATACCCAGAAAGCGCTGACAAACCTGTCCGTAATCCATCCATTGGATGTGTTTGTTTTGGTAATAAAGCTAATAGCTTCATCACATCAGTCGGTATATCGTAATTCGTTGTTAATTCCTTTTCCAATACTAACTTCTCTGTTGAATCGGGAAGCGTACCATTAAGCAGGAGATGCACAATATCAATGTAATCATTACTCTTAGATAGTTCTATCAGTTCATGGCCACGAATAATTATTTTTTCCTGTTCTGTATCAAGGAAGGAAATAGCAGTTTCTGAAGCTATTACCCCATCTAAACCCGGAACATACTTTTCTTTCGTACTCATATACATCCTCCTTTAAGATAATTCATTGTTTAATAGTTCAGTAATTTCATTATATTCTATAGTTCTATTATAAAATTGAAATGAAAATTAGAAAAATATATAATTTTAATTATTAGCCATAATTTTTTTCTATATCAAGCATAAAATTAGGAGAGATTCTGAAATGAAAATACAGGATTGGGAAATGCTTGCAACCTTATATGCTACAGAAAATATTACTCAAGCGGCACATCGCCTGTTCTTATCACAGCCTACGCTAACATCTCGATTAAAAAAACTCGAAAACTATTATGGTGTGCAACTAATTATTCGAAAGCAAAGAGGAATCACCTTTACACCTGAAGGGGAGCAATTAGCACAGCATGCCAAGAAAATGCTTTATGAACAGCGAAAAATTGAAGAGCGGCTACATAATATGAAGGAACAAGTAGCTGGTACGATTAGAGTTGGCGTTTCTAACTTTTTTGCTTTAAATAAAATGCCAAAATTACTACGATTATTTAAGCAAAGCTATCCGAATGTTGAATTTCAAGTAGTCACTGGCTGGAGTAGCGAAATGCATCGGCTGATCCTCAATAATGATGTCCACATTGGTTTTATCAAAGGTGATTATGTGTGGAACGAAAACAAAGACCTGCTTTATGAGGAAGAAATTTGTATTGCCTCACCATGGGATTTTACATGGAAAGATCTCCCTGATTTACCACGAATTGACTATTATACAGATGAAAAAATGAGAAGCATTGTAGATCAATGGTGGTATAGCAATTACAAACAAACGCCAAATATAAATATTCAAGTTAGTCAAGTCGAAACATGTAAAGAAATGATTATTAATGGATTAGGCTATGCGATTTTAGCTAATTTAGTTGTCCGCCCCTACCCAGAACTAATTATCAAACCGTTACAGCATCCTTCAGGTAAAGCAATCACTCGAAAAACATGGATGTATTATCATGAGGATACATTACAGTTGAACATCGTTCATGCCTTTGTTCGTTTTATTCAAACACTGGATGTAAAAGCATTATAAGTCAGATAAGCTATCAAACATCGTAGCTAAAAAGCATTTGAATGGATTACTTAAATACTACTTATTCATACCATATTACATTGCAACACTTAAAATCAATCTGTTTTTTGTCACTACGCAGTATCATTCTAATCCGCTTACGAATAAAACAACAAATTACTCTCTGTCACAAATATCTCTTCATTATCGTCTTGAATTATAAGGTGATACTTCAATCCGTGGGAATTTTTTTATCTCCTACGAATGGTTAGTACCACAAGGGTATGGCCTAAAGGCCCTAGAACTAATCGGACATTTAGCTGGCAGCTGTTCCCACACTTATCCATATTGGTTTCACTTTATTGCTTGAAAGTAAAGGCTTACTGCCAGTTATATGCGGGATAAAAAGAGATAATAGGAGGTTATTTCATGGTTCAAAAATGGGATGTTGTTATTGTTGGAGGAGGATTAGCAGGCTACGTAGCGGCCAATTTTTTAGCTAAAACACCTTTGAACGTGTTACTGTTAGAGAAAGCAAAGCAGGTTGGAGGACGTGCAAGAACAGATATAATCAATCATCAATTATTTAATTTAGGCCCTCATGCTCTTTATAAAAAAGGAATGGCCCGAACTATATTAGAGGAATTAAACATTACGCTTGAAGGAAACACGCCAAAACTAGGTGGTATCTTAATTGAAAATAATACGAAATATGTAGCGCCATTCTCCCCACTTGGACTCTTCAAGACCACTTTTTTGAATTGGAAAGAGCGCAAGGAATGGGTGTCTATATTGATAAAAATAAAAAATTCCAACCGTGATGAATTAGACACCAAGACTTTCCACGAATGGGTTCACCAATCTACCAATTCAGAGAAAGTCCGCTCATTACTTTATATTATAGGCAGATTAGCAACATACTGCCATGCTCCTCATAAAGTTAGCGCATATGTTGTTATCTCTCATATCCAGTATGCTATAGGAGGTGTCACTTATTTAGATGGCGGATGGCAAACAATGATTGATCAACTTCATAATCAAGCAGTTATCTCAGGAGTGGAAATCCAAACAAAGTCAAACATGAAGCAAATTGTCAAAAATAAATCTGATCAATTTCAGTTAACGCTGTCCAATGGGGATTGTCTTCAAACGAAACACGTACTCTATACAGGAGCACCAGATAATTTAAACAACGTAATAGCCGAATCATTCCCCTATCTCCAAAGAAATTTCCTAGAAGAAATCGTACCCGTAAAAGCTGCAACTTTAGATGTTGCATTAGAGAAACTCCCTAAGCCAAAACAATTATTTGCTATGGGAATAACAACCCCCTACTATTATTCTGTTCATTCAAAATATGCTAGGCTTTCCCAAAGTGGACAGTGTACAATCCTTCACGTTCTTAAATACCATCATCCAGATGAAAGGTTATTTGGGAGACAAGAGCAAACTCACCTTGAAGCGTTCTTAAACAAAATACAACCAGGCTGGCAAGAATATGAAGTGGCACGTAGGTTTCTACCGCAAATAACCGTGAATTACCGTCTACCTCAAGTTGGGGAAAGGAAAAATTTCTGCCAATCTGAAACTCATATTTCCGGGTTATTTATTGCTGGTGACTGGGCATCACCAGATTCTATACTATCAGAGGGTGCTGTTGAGAGTGGAAAACAAGCAGCCATTGAAATTATGCAAAAAGAAGGAAGGTCATCTCATGCAACTTAATAATGAAGCGTATCGACTCTATCAACCTTTGTTATTTTCATTAGGTTACCGAATGCTAGGTTCAGTTGTAGATACGGAGGACATTGTACAGGAAACCTTCCTACGTGCCTATCAAATCAAAGATCAGAAGATTGAAAACAAAAAAGCTTATCTTTGTAAAATGATGACCAACCGTTGTCTGGATTTTTTAAAATCTGCAAAAAAAAGACGAGAAGTGTATATTGGGCCATGGAACCCTGAGCCTTTATTCTTTTTTAGTGACATGCACGATCACCCCTCAGAAGCTCTACTACAAAAAGAAGGATTAAGTATTGCTTATTTACGAATGATGGAACAGCTGTCTCCTCACGAACGAGCCGTTTTACTATTGCGTGAGGTATTTGACTTTTCTTATCGAGAGATTTCTACCATCGTAGAAAAGACGGAGGATAACTGCAGAAAACTATATAGCCGTTCAAAGCAAAAAATCTCAATTGTAGAGAACGAAAGCTTACATTATGAGAGAAATAAAGACGTTGTCAACCGTTTTCTCAAAGCCTTCCACATACAAAATACGAGTGAACTGCTTGAGCTAGTATCGGATAAAGTTACCTTGTATTCAGATGGTGGAGGGAAAGTCAAAGCCGCTGTTCGTCCAATTCGAACACGTACGAAGGTTTTAGCATTTTTAATTGGTATAAGAAAAAAGACCGCAGAAGACTATTACTACGAAATCAGAAGCGTTAATGGCCAGCCCTCTCTCATCAATTATATGAATGGTACCATTCATAGTACGGTCAGTTTCTATATTCTTCATCGTACAATTAAAGAAATTTATATAACGATGAATCCTGATAAATTGAAACTTCAATCCGCAGGGGTTTTGTTTACCCGCTGATTGGTAGTACCACAAAGGTATGACCTAAAGGCATCACTCTATTCCCAAAGCGTGCAAACCTAATACTTTACAAATTCCAAACAAAAATCTGCCCTAGAAGCAAGCTTTCCCATGGGCAGATTTTTTGAAGATTACTATCAGCGTGTAAAGATCTATCGAACATTTATACTTAATGATCACACTTCCATAATACGCGACGCGATTTAACGGACATGTCTTATTTAAATACTTTAAATATCTTTAATATCTATAATTAATCCAAAAAAATATATAAGCAGGTTATTTTCTGGCAATAAAGACATATAAAGAGTCTGTTGGAAAGAATTTTTGTATTATATCCATTCCAGCATTTGTTATTTCTTGTTCCATTATTGATGAGGAAATTCTCGGTGGACCATCATTAACATGATCTAGCTTCTCTATTTCAACACATACAAAATAACCAGATTCTTTAAGGACACGTTTTATTTCCTGCAACGTTTTGGATATCGTTTTCGTCTCATGTAATACTAATGAAGCAAGGACAATGCCTATAGAATCATTTGATAGTCGAATATGATCAATGTCCGCTTGCATAGGCTTAATATTTGTAAGGTTCTCCTCTTGCGCTTTAGTATTTATAATTTCTAGCATATTTGGATCTCTATCTAGTGCGTATACAGGGCTGTCAACCGCTTTAGCTGCTGGAATTGTTAAATATCCAGTTCCTGCACCTAAATCTAATATTGTATCCGTTCTCGTCATTGGGAGTAAATTCAACAGCTTTTCTGGAGGTAGGTCCTCCCTCCTTTTAGATCCATCTAAAAATTCTATTTTTCTTGTGAAATTTTCCTTTTCTTTCGAATTACATTTGTGTTCCTTCATTCATAGCCTCCTTTATATAACACTTAATACAAAATCATCAGCAATCCCATATTGACAAAGCTTATAAAGTGAAATGTCAACCAGTTGGTTTTTTGTTTATCCCCCGCTTACCAATTTTGGATTCTCTTTGGGGTATTACTGCTAGTTATATGTGAAAGAAAACTAATTTGCTGACAATGCTGCTTTAGAAGTCTTCTTCCATTAACGCTGCATTGACTCCTAATGCAGCTTTACTACCTTCTGCTGCAGCAATAATTAATTGAGTTGCCCCAGCTAATAACGTGTCCCCGCTTGCATATACACCTTCCACATTTGTTCTTCCAAAGCGATCTACTTTTATCCCTCCTTGATCGTTGAATTCACAGTCTAAGTCTCGACCAATGGATGACGCTTGTTCCCATTCTGGTGTAACAAATCCTCCTTCTCGTGTAATGCTCTCACCACCAGCAAAGGTAATCCCTTTTAAATACCCATGATCCCCTTGCAATGAGGTAATTTCTTGCTCATATATGATAATGCCCTTGCTGTTTAATTGATTTTTTTGTTCCACCGAAAGGATTTGCTTGCCATTTGTACATACAATCAGATCTTTACTCCAATTAAAGACCACTTTAGCCATATGGAAAGCTCTGTTATTTTCAGCTATTAGAGCCAATGGTCGATCCCTTAATTCCCAACCATCACAAAATGGACAACTAAATATACTGGTGCCATAAAACTGATTTACTTGAGCTATATTGGGTAAGGTTTCTTTCAGTCCAGTCGCTAAAATAATCTTTTTAGCTTTGTAAACCTCGCCGTCATCTGCTTTGATTGTGAATACCTGTTTATCTTTATCCACCTGTAAAACACGTTGTTTTTTGATGATAACATTTGGATACTTACTTAATTCCTCTCGTGCAATTTGTTTGAACTCTAACGGATGAATACCGTCCCGTGTGATAAAGCCATGGGACTCGTTCGTAACGGCGTTTCTCGGTTTATTATCATCAAATAAAATCGTTTTGCGCTTAGACCTTCCAAGCATCAGTGAGGCATTAAGCCCAGCTGGACCTCCGCCGATAACAATACAGTCTAACAGCATCTAAATCATCCCCATTCCCTTTTTATGATTATTTCTTGACCAACAAACAAATAGCTACGAATTTAGCTTTAATTCTTCTGATCATTAGCTGTGTAGTTCACAGCTTCTTTTACCCCCTCCATTAAACCTATTATAGATATATAATATCTATAATTTGTATTATATACTAGCACGCCATTAAATGAAACGCAAACGAATTTTTCATCTAGGATGAAATTAAAATCGTTATCCCCAAAGCCGAATAATAAAATAAATGTTCATACGAGGTGCAGTCAAAATACGTAGACTTTTTGACAAAGAAGATCGCTTCTCAAGGCCTTCCTTATCCTACGGGAAAAGTCCAGTTGAAGATCTCGCAGAAATGATCTTTGCTTTCCCAAGAACCTAAAACCGTGCCCCGGAAAGAAAGCTCTTTCCACGAGCACGGCCACAGCTAACTTGGTAAAGAAAAACACGTTACCACGTGAATCTTCGGACTCGTACTGTTCCCGCGGGAGTTTCGCTTATTTCAGGTGCTAAAGGAATGATTCTAATCAAAAAACGAAAAGATAATTAATTTCAACTAAATTATCTTTTCGTTTTTTATTGTTTCTTCGTTCTTTTGTCTCAGCCTCTTCAACTTGTAAATAAAACCTTGGTTTACTACAATCTTTTTTGTATATGAGCAGGCGAACGCCCAAGTCTTCTCGTGCAAACCACACTGTGGGGGCTGGAATCGCCCGTTTTTCCGCAGAAGTTTTCTATTATTCGCTGCCCTAAACTGAAAAGAAGCTTCTTGATGTTAATACACTGTTCCCGAAAGATATGTTTCTCTGTATACTGGAGAGATTAATAACCCATTCGTTCTTTAATTCTCGCTGCATTAGATTTAGAGGTCAACATCTCTAATAATATGAACGCCACCTCTATGGCAGTTCCTGGATTAGATGAAGTAATTATATTTTCATTAACGACAATTCGATCCTTGGATACCTGTACACCATATGTAGCTAATTGCGCTAATCGTTTGCTAGTTGGAAAATTATACGTAGTAGCCTGACGATTGTGTAAAATCCCACTATGCGCAAGTGCTAAAGAAGCTACACAAATAGCGGCAATGGGTTTTTGATGTGCATTAAAATGTTGTATTATTTCTTGAAATGTTTTACTAAAAGCATCGACATAAAAATTCGCTTCTTCAAAGCCTCCAGGAATTGCTAATGCATCAAATTCAGTTAAATCAATTTCTTCAACTAGCTTTTCTGGTGTAACCTGAAAATTCCATGTTGCTTGCAGCGTTGGATGAAGCCCGACTGAAGTAACGGCTGTCGATCCATCACCTTCTAATTGATTCCAACCAAGTACATCTGTAAAAACACTTGCTTCGTAAGCCTCAAAGCCATCTGCAAGTAATAATAATACCTTTTTCATAAGAAGTCCCTCCTTTATTTCTTCACTTAAGTTTAATTAATTTCCATGACTACTTAAATAGATATTGAACGGTATTTAGTTGAATTTTCCTTTGTTTTAGTGGATAATTTAATTAAATACTTTATATAATTAGGAGAATTTATGGACCACATCGATTATGAAATTTTAAAGCAGCTCGAGCAGAATGCAAAAATGACCACAAAACAAGTCGCTGCTCATGTACATCTATCTGCACCTGCAGTAGCTGAGCGCATTAAAAAACTCGAAGATCAACAAATTATTACAGGCTATCAAACATCGATTGATGTAAACAAGCTTAATCGTTCCATTATTGCGCTTGTATTATTTAAATCCAACGACTGTAAGAGGCTGGCACAATTTTGCTACAACCATCCTGATGTACTGGAATGCTACCGAGTTGCCGGTGAAATCAGCTATATTGCTAAAGTAGCAACACAATCAGTAGAAACCCTTGAAAAATTTATTGATCAATCTATGACATATGGGACACCATCTACAAATATTGTAATGTCTGAGCAAAAAAATTCAGTTTTATAAGATGGTACACACATTCCTACTTTTCTATATAAACAAATGCTTGGCTACAACATTAAAATCTTAAAGATGTTTAGAATAAAGTGGAACTCCAGTCAGCTGGAGTTTTGTATATCTCTCCACTGATTATTCGTACCACAAGGGTATGACCTAAAGGTCTTTGAACCAATCAGACATTTATTGGCAGTCGAACCCGCACTTATCCTTATTGGTTGACTTTATTAGGCTTACCGCCAGTTATATGTGACATAAATTTGGAATAGTGCATGTTGAGGAGCATCCATTTTAATGGTACGATTAAAATCACTTGTAGATAATGAAACTCTATAATAACTACAATATGCACAGGAGGAAACAATGAAATATTCGAAGGCTACAAATTATGCATTACACACAATCGTATATTTACTCCTCTTACCTAGGGGTAGCACAATCGGCGTTCAGCCCTTAGCAGAAATACAAAAGCTTTCTCCGAGCTATCTTTCGAAGATCTTAACCAAGCTTGCTAAAGGTGGGCTCATCGAGTCAACTCCAGGTGTCAATGGTGGATATAAAATTTCTAAGCCAAAAAACGAAATCTCATTTCTCGATGTCATTAGAACAATTGAAGGTCATTCAAGTCTATTTCATTGCTCGTTAAATCATCAAGAAGATTGTCTAATCGAAAATGTGATGATGAAAGCAGAACAAAACATGAATAGCGAATTAGACCAAACGTACCTCATTGATATTGCCAATAAAGCAAATGATGAAATGGTTCGTTATATAAATGAACGAGCTAATAAATAATTTTGCAACCATAAATAAAGTAAACCTTCAATCAATTGGGGATATTGTTTATCCCGACGATTGTTAACGGAACCCATTGATTAGACATTTACTGGCAGTCGACCTCCCACTTATCCATATTGGTTTCACTTTATTGCTTGAAGTCGAGGGTATTATTGCCAGTTATATGCTCGATAAATGAAGTTAGGAAGCTCTAACTATGGTTTAGGATTGGTTCGTTCCTCTTGCTAGCACTATCGGATCTCACCAAAGGATTCTGCGTTACTTCCATAGATAGCGTAGTTCGTTGTTCTCTAGAACCTACTCCACTTCCTACGATTAATAGGTAAAGTCATCGTCAAATGACTTTACCCATCTTTAATCTTAATATGTTTCTCTTAAACACGTTCGGGATTACCGTTTTGCGAGATAATATACTGCTGGTACCGCGTGATATAAGCCTGCGTACATTCTACTGTTAAGCGTGTGCCATTTTCTTCATAGTTCGTAGTGATCACATTTGCCTGTTCGTTTAGATTTGCTACGACCTGCCCCTGATCAAATGGAATAAGCATCTCGCATTGGATTAAATCTTTAAAGATCTCCCGATTAATTACTTCTATTAATTCATGAATACCAACCCTTTGCTTTGCTGAAAGAGATACCTTATTCTCCTCTACTACTGGTATGTCTACGTCGATTATATCTCCTTTATTTAAAGCATAAATAATCGGAACGTTTTCAACACCTAAGCTCAATAGTGTTTGCTTCGTAACCTCCATTAAATTTTCATGATTCGGTTCGGAATAATCAACGACATGAATAATTAAATCAGCTTCTACCACTTCCTCTAAAGTAGAACGGAATGCCTTTACCAAATGATGAGGGAGTTTACTAACAAAACCTACTGTATCTGTCAGCAGAAAGGATTTGTTAGCAGGCATAGGAATCTTCCTTACCGATGTTTCCAATGTCGCAAATAGCATATCTTTTTCAAAAACCTGTTTATTTGAAGAGGGGTTAAACTGTTCAACCATAGCATTCATAATAGTTGATTTTCCAGCGTTCGTATAGCCGACTAAGGACACAACTGGAAGACCACTTTGTTGACGCTTCCTCCGCTGTATGCCTCGCTGAGCCACTAACTCCTCTAGCTCTTTATTTAACACTGCAATTTTCTCTTCAATCTTACGACGGTCAAGCTCAAGCTTTGTTTCTCCAGACCCTCTATTATTTAATCCCACTCCGCCACCTTGTCTACCTAAATCTTCATTCTGACCAATTAGGCGTGGGAGCATGTACTCAAGTCTTGCCACTTCCACTTGTAGCTGTGCTTCTCTTGTTTTGGCCCGTTCTGCAAAAATATCTAGAATTAACATCGTACGGTCACTAACGACTATTCCCAGCTTTTCCTCAAGAACACGTATTTGAGATGCTGTCAACTCATCATTAACAATAATCACCTCTGCATCCTTCCTCTGGATCAGTTCATGCAATTCTTCGATTTTTCCTTTCCCAAGATAATGCGCTTTATGAATACGAGCTAACTTCTGCGTTAGCTCTCCCACTACTTCGATATGACGTGCAGCGGCCAGTCCTGCTAATTCCTCCATAGAATACGCAAAACCCTCCGATTGATTTTTAATATCTACACCTACATTAATTGCTTTTTTCATATTAACATTCCCTTCCATTCTCTCTTAAAATTAAAAATCACAGGTCTTCTACCTGTGATGGAAAAGTAAATGGATGGAATCAAAAAATGCATAAATCCTTATTGGCTCGTTTCACACAAAAAATACAATTCACCCACAATAGTAAATATTGTATGAACAGTCAAGGTCAAGAAAGCTATTTAATTTGCATGTACTGACTATTTTTTAATACAACAAAAAGAGGGTTGAATCGTCCCCTCTTTGGCAAAAACACCGTATAACAAAGGCTTCCTTAAAAATAGACAGACCCATTCCATTTACTCCACACACAAGCAGAGTCTTTGACCATATTCAGTTAACGGTTCAAAGCTTGGAAACGTAGTCTGATAATATACACAAGGAAAACCTCCGTTCATTTAAGTTAACTTTATTATACAGATGAAATGTAAATACTTCAAGCGTTTACAAAATATTCTGGATGCCCCCCCATTTTAATAGCTATTTTCATTTACAAAGTAACTACTTACAAATCACTATCAATTCGTGTACGATTACTATAAGCAGCTCTCAAAGGAGGATGTAACCATGAAGCAAAAAAATTGGATAGGAGTGCTGTTATTTTCTACAGGTATTATAGTCAGCTTTTTCTTAAGTTTTCAGGCATTTAAGGATACATACCACATCGTTTCCTTCTATTCTAACGGGAAACGTGATTATGCAATTGATTGGGGGAATTTCGTACAGCGGGTTATTCCTGCTATTGTCATAGGCTTCATCTTTATCGGACTATCTGAAGTTATCAAATTACTGGATAAAATTAACAGAAGAAGGAGCTAATCCTAAACAAATGGTGAATAATAAAGTGAAACTTTAATCCGTGTGGGTTTTTGTTTATCCCACACGTATAGTTCGTACCACAAGGGTATGACCTAAAAGCCTTTGAACCAATCGGACATTTACTGACAGTCGATCCACCACTTATCCATATTGCTTGGAGCGGGGGCTTGCTGCCAGTTATATGTGAGATAGATTTATACATGATACCATCTCTTCCTGGAATGGTAAAAAACTCTTTGTTCTAAATCAATATATATTGCATAGTGTATAGAGTGTGTGAAATAAAAACAGTTAGAGAAATGAAAAAAGTTGTCCCATTCTATCTAATAAAGTAAAATTTCAATCCTTGGGGGTTTTGTTTATCTCACACGAATGATTCTTACCACAAATGTATGACCTAAAGGCCTTTGAACCAATCAGCCATTTACTAGCAGGTAACAATAGTTGTTTTTTATTGCTTGAATCAGGGATTTTACTACCAGTTATATGTGGGATAAAACCAAAGATAGAAAAAGATTCAACATAGGATTCTACACTATTCTGTTTCATGTTACAGTAAATAAAAGGAGATGAAAAAATGAAGAATCTGAAGTGGGTACTGTTTTGTCTTATCACAAGCATCGTGATTGTTCTTTGCCTCGGAACTACAACTATATTTGCTAATTCGAATGAAACGTCTTCAAAAGACACTACATCAAAAAAGGCTCCTGATTTACCATCTACTCAAGAATCTACAGAAATTGATCCTGCTGGATATTGGACAGAGGAAAAAATGAAAAATGCTACTCCTGCAGATGAAAAGCTTCCTAAAGAAAACAAACCAGCCCCAAACGAATATGATAATACTGAAAGCGAGAAACCTGGTAATGCATCCGATCCAGTTGGACCAAAGCATGCGACTATAAATGTAGTCGTTCCCTCGACAGCTGGCAAAGTATTTTTTTCCTATCAAGGAAATGATTATGTATGTTCCGCTTCAGCAATCAATAGCGATGCCAAGAACCTTATCATTACTGCTGGACACTGTGTTCATGGCGGAAGTGGGGAAGGTTGGCATTCTAATATTGCTTTTGCTCCAGCTTATTATGATGGGGATTTACCGTATGGACTATGGAATTGGCAAGAGGCACGCACTTTCAATGGTTGGATAAACGATAGTAACTTTAGTTATGATCAAGCATTTGTTACTGTTAGACCGAGTAACGGAGAAAACCTAATCCATGTAGTCGGAGGAAATGGTCTTTCTTATGGCTATAGTCCAGAACAACAGAATGTTCGTATTTTCGGCTGGCCAGCAGAGGATCCGTATGATGGTGAAAGACCATATTATTGTGATGGTGACACATATAAACGCCTGTTTAGTAGTGATGCTTATATGAATTGTGATATGAATGGTGGTGCAAGTGGTGGCCCATGGTTAAGAGAAATCATAGATGAGGACCTCGGATATGTTTTCGCAGTCACATCACGAAGATCTACCTCTGGAACACCTCGTTTGTATGCAACTCCAAATTCACAAGCAGTAAAGGATATGTTTGATTTAATGGATTAAGCGATAACATTTTCAAAAAAAGAATATTCCTATAAAAGAAGTGGAACACACTTTTGTTCCACTTCTTTAGGTATTAAGCTATCTTCCCCAATTAACTACGTACATCATAGTGGCAATTATATCTGGTTATATTTGCAAATTTTTGTTGCTGATTAACAATCGCAAAACCATTTTTGAGGTAAAAGCCTAGAGCATCATCATCCGTTTCTACAGTGATAATGGACGGCTTTAATTCCTCCATCATGTAAGCAATCATTGTACTGCCAATACCAGACTTTTGCAGATTTGCTCGAACTGCTATATCTTTAATAACTGCGTGACATGTATCTTCATCATAGCTTACAATAATGACTCCCACCATGTGCCGATCGTCTCTATAGCCAAATGCTAGTATCGTAGGTTCATTTATATATCGACGTACTCTAGCGGCTAGCTTTTCCTGGGTAGGCATGTATACACTTTCCTTCAATATTTCTAGTACCTCAGATTCTTCCAGCTCTTCTTTTATACCATGAAAGCTAGTAATTACAGTCACCATCCCTTTTATATCGATTGTTTTTCATAACCAATAGCGGATTCCTATAAGGTTATACTTCCTCGATAACAGGGTTCGGTTTTTTCTGTGTTTCAAACACCGTTCCCCCCCCACCTCAACCTTTTTCATTTTACCGTTTCAGGAATATAAACATTGCTTCGGTATCCAGCCAATTTCTCCATTATCGTTTTTAATTAAGGTATAGCCTGAACAATCATTATTGATAACCTTTATGATTTCACCTTGCTGAACAGATAAAAAAGTTGTACTTATATCATTATTACTTATTAGTTGATTGTTATTTCTCGTAATGAACTCATTCTTTACCCACTGTGTTATTCCAAGTTCTATATTTTTGCAATGTGTAAAGAATGGCTCCTCTTTAATTATTTCAAGCTCATAATTCGGATATGTAACAGTGCCTACTCTAGCCGTTGTGTCTTGATGAGATTGTTGAATCATTGCCATTTCTTGTAGTTCATCTACAAATGTAAAAGAAATTTGCTCTCCATCCACCACTAAAGCATTAAGCTGTCCTTCGCGTTTAATTTGATTCCCACCATCAATAGCTATGATTCGTTTATCTAAATCAATTAATGGATTATTTGAACATATCGATTGCGTTGTGTGATTCACGACTGGCCAATGTCCAACAATAACTGTTTTATCCGCACGGTGTCCCTTTTCATAAAAAGCAGGCATAGACAAAGCATTTTCTATAGTCGTAGACTGCCAATTGGGAATATCCTCAATCCCAGCATGAATAATGATAAAATGCTCTGTTTCATAAGCGATGGGAAGAGCTTCTAACCAATCAATTTCATTTTTATAATGCGTACGATAAAATTTACTCAGATCCTTAAGACTATGAAAATCAGCTAGTGATTTATCTTGTTTTTTCAGCATTTCGTTTAAGATTGAATTTGGTTGCTTCTTCATATAATTTTTAATGCCTTCGACTTCATTAAATACATAGTTTATTAATATATCACAATTACCTTTTGTTACATATACACGTTCCAATTGAGCCGTTAAGGAAGTGAGAAAATCGATTACGCCTAGACTGTCTGCTCCCTTTTCACACATATCTCCATTAATAAACAGATAATCTTCTGGCGTATATGCTATTTTATCTAATAATTTCTGCAACAACTGTAAATTCCCGTGAATATCTGATATAACGATCATTCTCCTATTTTTATCGAGTGCTAACTTGCTTGCATTCATCATTTTTGTAATCCCATATTCTAGCTAATCACAGGTTTTTGTATTTTGATTTATCATTAGTGTATCATATTCTATGTAGCAAGCATCTGCAAAAAAAGAATGGGGCTGGGACATAACTAGCCTGGAGAAGTAAAAAAGAGATTCCAGTTATCAAAAATAGATAGCTGGAATCTTTTTCATTATCATAAATACATGAATTTTGTGTTATAGCGGTGTACTTTCTTAAGTTCACCGCCATAAAGGCAAATCCTAATTCATTTTCCACTTTCGAATTGCCTCTCACCGACATTCGAGTGAAACGCAAATTGGCCTTCAAAAATCCGAAGACAGGTTCTACATCTATTTTTCGTTTACCATAGATTTTTCCTGTTTCTTCTTTTGAAAGCTGCTCTCTTATATATGCTTTTTGCTGTTCCCATTGAGCATTGTAATAAATCTTTCGATTCCCTTTTGCTTTGGTACAATGAACGCGTAATGGACATCCCGAACAATCTTCACATTCATAGACACGAAAGGTTCGTTTAAATCCGGCTTTATCTGTTCGATTCGATAGATATTGAAAAGGTACTTTCTTTCCATTTGGACAAGTAAAAAAGTCTCCGTCTGAATCGTAGTCCCAGTTGAATACATGGAAAGGATTTGTTTTATATTTCTTTTTCTTTTCCATCCGATAGGAATTATAAGTAATCAGTGGCGTTCTTTTTCTATGAAGTACATTACTGTAATTTTGTTCACTACCGTAACCTGCGTCGGCGACAATATGCTCGGGCAATTGAAAGTACCTATCTTCAATACTATCGAGAAAAGGAATAAACGTGCGAGTATCCGTAGGATTTGGAAATACATCGTAGGCTAATGTGTATTGACCTTCGGTCGCAATTTGTACATTATAACCTGCTTTAAGTTGACCATTTTTCATATAGTCATCTTTCATTCGCATAAAAGTGGCATCATGATCTGTCTTAGAATAACTATTGCGATCGCCTAAGATTGCCATATCTTTTTGATATTTGTGTTTACGAGCTTCAAAATCTTGGAATTGTTTACGGTATTGCTTGGGTTCTTTTCGTTCGGAACGAAGTTGTTTGCGTTCTTTTGCTTCTTTGCTTTCTTCGATTGCTTTATCATATTTTTCTACTTTTTCATCTAGCTTTTTAACCACTTCACTGAGTTCTTCCTTTGAAAGTTCATCGGAACTTTCCCTTTCTATTTCAGGAATAATTTCTTTTTCCAGTAATTCCTCATACATTTGATTCGACTTCTCTATTAAATCGGTGCTGTATTTTTCAATGGATTTTTTCCATACAAAGGTAAACTTATTGGCATTTGCCTCTATTTTCGTACCATCAATAAAAATAGCCTCTTCTTCAATCGCCTTCTCTTCAACAAGTTGACAACGAAATAAGACAAAACACTGACGTAATAATTCTTTTACTTCGGAATGAACACGAAAACGATTAATGGTACGATAACTTGGTTCATAGCCTTGTGCTAACCACATCATACGTACACTGTCTTTGATTAATCCCTCTATTTTTCTGCCAGAAAAAACAGACTGTGTATAGGCACATAAGATAATCTTCATCATCATGCGTGGATGGTATGCAGGACAACCTGTTTCACGCAAAAATCCCACAAATGATTCCTCTGGGATATGTTCTACAATATGGTTAACCGCATAGGCGATATCATTTTCTTGTAATTTCATTTCAAAATCTAAAGGCAAAACGACTTGATTCATGGTATAATGTTTAAACATAAAGGATACCTCTTTTCTAAGTTTTTGTGTAGTTACTTTAACTTTATCAGAAGGTATCCTTTTTGCGTATATAAATATTGAAAAAAGTAAAAAAAGTGATACGCCCTAAATTGGCGTACCACTTTTTTCAGTTACTGGGTTTTGTCCCAGCCCCATCATAATTACCTTTTCTTCGTCACCTTTCCTTTTAAAATAAATATTCCGTTGCTAGAATTACAGTTCGGACAACCTTCCTGTTTTAGCTGTTCAATTGTTTTGTATCTCCCTGTATACCCTACACGATATTTTTCTCCACAATGCTTGCAGCTATAGATACGTTCTGACTGCTTCAACTCTCCAGTATAGATGGGATCTGTATAAAAAGTACGCCAGTTATCTGCAATATGTGTAGCTGCTGTCGTTTTTAAAATAAGCATTTGGCTCTGGTTTGCTATCATTTGAGCACCCACATAGGAATTAAAATTTGGATATGTGGCAACAATACTCAATCCCATTTGAACAAACAAACGATTCATTTCTAACATAAATTCGGGTGACTTATGTGCAAAAGATAAAAAGATTTGCCGTCCTTGGTTACTTTTCAATGCTTGGATACCTCTAGCTAGGAATAACCCCAGTCCGTTTAGCGTATAAGGTGGATCTGTAAAAAAGCAATCGTATGACGCTACATACGTTTTGCCTAACGGGTACCGCATATCATGCTCTATACATGTGATTGGTAAGCCTTCTTTTTCTGTGAAATCACTGATGAATTGAAGAAAGCGACAATCAATATCCATTACATGAATAACCGTTCTAAATCTTTGCTTCGCAGGAAATAATTTCTTTAATAGCAAGCCAATTGATATACTAACTAAATCATCATCTCCAATACATAAGATACGTTTACCAATTAAAGCATGCTCTTTTAGACAGAGAATGGCTCGACGTAAACTAGTTTCAGCTGTACATTGTGATTGATCTAACTGTACGTCAACCTGCGGACGCTCAGCAAATAATTGATTTAACACAGCAAGGACGTCCTGACATTCGTCTAACCAATTAGCTTCGATCGATATAAGTTTATGATATAACGTTTTGTTTAATCCCTGAAAATCCAGCTCCTGTTCTACCAATATATTTCCTTTCACTGTACAGCGTACACCACGATCTTGCTTTAATATTTCCTTCTTCATCAATTCTTTTTTTACGGCGACAGTTACTGGTACTGGAAGGTGAACCCTTCTCGCTAAATTCTTTGTAGAAATCCCCGGCGCTACATAACATTCTCTGATTACTTGTTCGATAACAGCTGTACCTTCTTCTAAATCAAGTTTGGCACCTACCTGTTCGATAATATCCATTATAATAATACCTCCATATTTCCATTCTATTTTCACTCCTCTTCAAATAACTCTTAAAAACATTCATTACTTATTCCTCCCTTTTCATTTAGAAAGCTTAGCTAATCGTCAAGATCTAACGGCGATAGCCCTCGCTAGCATTCACACTGATTTCTAGATTTTTTCAGTGTAAAAAAAAGACGGCAAATGAACATGGTCATTTGCCGTCTACTAGCCCTATACCAAAGAAGCATGATTCATAAGAACTTCCAATAAAAGTCCATTCTACGAATCACCTAGCACGATTGAAGCGATTAAAAAAACCCGCACTTGAACAGCACGGGTTTTTACACTTCTTCACGTAGGATTCTAAAGACATGATTAACCGTTGTTCATTACTAATTCAGAAGGTTAGAGAAGCCCATTTCAAATAAACATTCGTATTGTCTACAAATGACCATTTTTGAACTCTAAAACCTTATTAAGTTACTGAATTAGTTGAACACACCTGTTACCATGTAATTATCTCCTCTTTATATAGGGTTGAAATCAGCATATCACACATTAGTGGGGATCACAATATATTTTTAACATGCTAATAAAAACTGTAGTTGCGCTTGAGAACTTCTCCTACCCAATCACATTGTACTAGTCTTTGTATCCTCCACTAATTGTACGTACCACAAGGGTATGATTTTAAAGGCCTTTGAACCAATTGGACATTTACTGACAATCAATCCCACACTCACCTATATTGGTTTCTCTTCATTGCTAGAAGTGGGGGGGTTAACTTCCAGTTATATGTGGGATGAAGCTCAAAAAATGATTATTCAACTTTATCAGGTTTTGGATATTCATACCCTTTCGTATCAACTTCTACCTTCTGCATTTTTTGTTCTTCAGCTGCAGACACAATCTCGTCTGTTACCTCCAATCCTTCTGTTACTTTACCGAATGCTGCATACTCACCATCCAAATGTGGCGAATCGGCAACCGTAATAAAGAATTGTGAGCCTGCTGAGTTAGGATCAACCGATCTAGCCATAGAAATTACGCCACGCTCATGTTTAAGCTCATTTTTAAAATCATTGGAACTAAATTCTCCCTCTATGGAATAACCTGGACCACCAGCTCCCGTTCCTTCTGGATCGCCGCCTTGAATCATAAAATCAGGCATGACCCGATGAAATATCAATCCATCATAAAACCCTTCCTCTGTTAACGCTATGAAATTCGCTACCGTATTTGGCGCGATCTCAGGATATAATTCAAGCTTTATCTTTTGATCATTTTCCATCGTTATCGTTACAATCGGATTTTCTTCCACATCATTTGGATAGTCACTGCTTCCCTTGCCATTACCTGCTTCTCCCTTATCTGCACTACTCCCACAGCCAGCTAGAACGATTATGATGGCAAAAAAGAGCAGAGGGAGAAGCTGAAGCGTATTCATTCTTTGTTTTTTTCTCATTTCTTATTCCCCTTGGTTAGTAAGATTTCTTGTCCGTATTATAGCATGAAGGAGATGGGTCTATTTTCTTAATCTTCTACTTTTTTATTCCACACCTAACAAATAACGAGAATAAAGAGGTTAAACGAATGATCATATCAAAAGCTAAATAATTATGTAATTCTTTATCCATTATGAAATATAAAATACTTTTATCATACAAGTACGCTGCAAATCAACATTGGCTTAGCAGAGTAAATCCTCGGACTCATGTTATTCCCGCATGATTCTTCTACTAGCATTGTATTTATCCATTCCCGTTGGAATCATCATCAGTTCTAAATGTGAACGATAAAAAACCAAACTACGATCCGGACATAGCTTTGTATGCTTGGATTATAGTTTGGTATTCCATTTTTTGTCTCGCCACCATTATAACTTTACTGCAATTACAAGAACAACTCAGTATTCTTCCACGTAATACTCCTCACCCAGACGATTCCGTAATCTTATTATAAAGTCTTCATAGATGGCTTTTATTCTCCTGTTACATTAGTTATCTACATGAACATTTGGTTATCCTACTATATTTATTCATTTTTATGTTTGTCGCATACTTTTCATAATGAAGCTTACGATTAAGATTAAAACAATCGCTCCAATTAAAGCAGGGATGATGAAAAATCCGCCCATTTCTGGCCCCCACTCACCTAGGATTAGTGAACCAAGCCATGCGCCAATAAATCCTGCTATAATATTTCCAATAACCCCTCCCGGGATATCACGACCAACAATAAGACTTGCCAGCCAGCCAAGAATACCACCAATAATTAATGACCAAATAAAACCCATATTGATTTCCTCCTAAAGATGTTTTGTTTCTAGGTATAGGAATAGCTTTCCCAAAATGTATGGTTTTAAACAATCATAGAAATGAAGCAATATCAGTAATTATCACATTAACTATTTGCTACTTGATAAACCTCAAGCAGAGGTGCTCCTGTTAACTAACAATGGTTTACCTTCTATCAACATAACTGGAAATCGATCATTTCTTGTCAACTTTTCACATGGTACTTTTCTTTTGCTTCTAGTCGGCGTCGATGAAGAATTGGTTCTGTATATCCACTTGGCTGTGATTTCCCCTGCAATACAAGATCGCATGCTGCTTGAAAAGCAACGGACTCGTTAAAGTTAGGAGCCATATTGCGATATGCAGGATCACTCGCATTTTGCTTATCAACAATTCTTGCCATTCGCTTTAACGTATTAATTAGTTGCTCTTTGCTGCAAATTCCATGATGAAGCCAGTTCGTCAGCATTTGACTAGATATGCGGAGTGTTGCACGATCTTCCATCAATGCAACATCATTAATATCTGGAACCTTCGAGCAGCCAACTCCTTGTTCTACCCAACGAACAACATAGCCAAGTAATGTTTGGGCACTATTATCAAGCTCCTCCTGTATTTCTTCAGCTGACCAATTTTCATGTTTAGCAATTGGTATCTGTAAAATATCAGCTTGGTAATCCTTTGTCTCTTTTTCAATTTCCGCCTGCACGTCCGTGACGTTTATTTCATGATAATGTAGCGCGTGAAGCGTTGCAGCCGTTGGTGATGGAACCCAAGCAGTATTCCCGCCAGCCTGTAGATGTTCAATTTTCTGCGCTAGCATATCTGCCATCAAATCTGGCATTGCCCACATACCTTTACCAATTTGTGCTCTTCCTTTCATTCCAGTTCTTAAACCAGTATGGACATTATTTTTTTCATAACCATTTAACCATGAAGAAGTCTTCATTTCTCCTTTTCGAATCATGGGGCCGGCTTCCATGGACGTATGGATTTCATCTCCAGTACGATCTAGAAAGCCGGTATTAATAAACACAATTCTATCTTTAACTTCATAAATGCAATTTTTTAAATTAAGCGTTGTCCGGCGTTCTTCATCCATGATACCGATTTTTAGTGTATACCGGGGCATATCAAGCATATCTTCTACTCGATTGAATAGTTCATTCGCAAATGCTACTTCTTTGGAACCATGCATTTTCGGCTTCACAATATACACGGACCCTTTTTGCGAGTTTTGGTATGGACTATTACCCAATAGATCATGCTTCGCCATCAAGCTTGTGAACACGCAATCCATGATTCCCTCTGGAATTTCTTTTCCAAATTCATCAATAATTGCATTCGTTGTCATTAGATGTCCAACATTTCGGACAAACATAAGTACGCGACCAGAAAGTGTAATTTCCTCTCCATTCAATCCAATATAATTACGATCTGCATGTAATGTACGTGTTACTTTCTTACCATTCTTTGTGAAGGTCGATGATAAGTTACCACGATTCAATCCTAGCCAATTCCTGTAAACAAGTGTTTTATCTGTTGCATCAACAGCCGCAACAGAATCTTCACAGTCCATAATACAGGAGGTTGCAGATTCGATAAGTACATCCTTCACCCCTGCTTTATCCACTGTACCGATAGCATGTGTACGGTCAATTTGAATTTCGAAATGTAAGCCATTATTACAAAATAACAGCGCATGTGGATTTTCTGTAAAGCCTTGATAACCGACAAACTTCGTAGCGTCTTTTAGGCTAGTTGTCGTTCCGTCATCAAGTGATACGTTTAATTTCCCATTCACAATAGCGTATTTCGTTGCTGATTTATGTGAGGCATCCATAAGCGGTGTTTGTTTATCTAAAAAATCTTTGGCAAAAGCAATTACCTTTTCTCCACGTATCGGATTATATGCCCCTATACGATCTGCTCCATTTTCTTCATTTATCACATCGGTTCCATATAAAGCATCATAGAGAGATCCCCAACGGGCATTAGCTGCATTAATAGCATAACGAGCGTTATCAATTGGAACGACAAGCTGCGGTCCAGCTTGCTTTGTAATTACATCATCGATATTTTTAGTTCCAATTGTAAAATCAGCAACTGGACTCTCTATATATTCAATTCCCTTTAAAAACGCTTGATATGCCTGAAAGTCAACTACATCATTAGCTTTATGCCAAGCATTGATCTTTTCTTGGAACGCATCACGATCCGCTAATAATGCTTTATTCTTTGGAGCTAAATCAGTAACGAGTTGTGCGAAGTCCTTCCAAAATGTTGGTTCACTAAGTCCTGTTTCTGGCAACGCTTCTGATTGAACAAACTCATAAAGTTCCTTGGAAATTTGTAGGGTTCCTACTTTCACATATTCTGTCATAGCTATTCCTCCTCTTCCATTCTTCCTTGCTATTATTTTAATCGGAGTAGCGTAGAAACAAAAATATATGTTTTGCATGAGCATTATTCCTTTTGGCTATAGCTTGCAGTATAATAAAAAACAGTAACACATTCTCTTGGTTAAAGGGGGAGATAAGATGGACATAAGGCATGTCGAATACTTTGCAGAGGTTGCGAAACAACGAAACTTCACGAAAGCCGCTACTGTACTTCATATATCTCAGCCTTCATTAAGTAAAACCATTAAAAATTTGGAAAATGAACTGGGCGCTCCATTATTCGACCGCGGGGCAAAGCAGCTTGAGCTAACAGATGCAGGACGTGCTTTTCTTGTTAATGCAATGAATGTACTTGATGCATTTGATAACTTAACTGCAGAACTTAATGACGTTATTCATTTAAAAAAGGGAGAAATCAAAATTGGAATACCTCCGATTATAGGTGCTGCTTTCTTTTCCAAACTAATTAGCAACTATAAGGAAGCACACCCAACCTTTGATATGACGTTGCATGAGGTTGGCAGTAACAGCATTAAACAAGGAGTTAGAGAGGGAGAGCTTGATATTGGCTTAATTTGTAATATCCCTATTAAAAATGAAAGCTTTGAAATCATTCAGCTACTAAAGGATCCGTTAATGCTTATTGTTCATACTGATAATCCAATAGCAAATGAAGCGTCGATTGATTTTGCCGCTATTGAAAAAGAACCCTTTATCTTATATCGAAATGATTTTTCTCTCCATGACAGGATTATGGAAGCGTGTAGTAACCACGGCTTTCAACCAACAATCGTCTGTGAGAGCTCACAAAAAGACTTCATGATTGAAATGGTAGAAGCGAAATTAGGAGTTGCGCTGTTACCAAGTAAAATATGCGGTCAAATAAATAGTCGTAGTATTACTGCAATTCCTTTCACAAACCCTATCGTACACCTAGAGCTAGGGATGATTTGGAAAAAGCATAAATATTTGCCCTACGCCGTCAGAGAGTTTATTGCTATGTCGGAAAACTTTATTTACTAATAAAACAGATGAAAATTCGACGAGGCTGGGGCAAAACACAACTTCTTTACTCAAAATACGAATGATCAGGTTTATTAATAGGAGTATCATCGCCGCACCGTGAAAATATACGTGCTTTCCGCGGGCACGGCACATAGCCGTCAAGCTAATAAAAAAGTAGTATGGTGCAATGAAAATATAAACATATTTTTCCAGTTTAATCCGTATTCTTTTATGGGTACTTGTTTTCTTTTTTACACTGTTACTTACGCGGCACGGAAATGTACTTTATACGCAATGTTTAAGACATCAAAAGGACTTTTATGCTGACAACGATGATCTTTCCTTCCATGCCGGTATATGTTCTGGTAAATATTATCGATGAGAGCTTTCAAGGAAGAAAGGTGATAGAGTGAATACCCTTTCGTCTCTACTATTGCGTTTCTCGCATGATTGATACATTTGTACTCACTTCCTTCTAGTTGATACCTTTCGTAAAGGCAGTAACGGCACTGAAAAGCAATCATCAAAGAAAGAAGAATATGAATTAAAGTCCCATACAAATGACAGTAAAAGCGGTCGGTATTCATTGCCTGCACATCATCAATTTCAAATAACGATTTCCATGTTTTAAAGAGTATCTCCACTTGCCAACGCAAGGAATAGATAGGATACAAGGTTTGCTCATCCATTTCTTCTTGTGTTATATTGGTAGCAAGAATTTGGATATGATTCTTCTTGTTGGCGGATTGGGTATGCCCCCCTTTCCGTCTTCTTTCTTTTAAATAGGTATCTCTCTGTTTTTGTTGCTCTTCGGTTAATCGTTGTACGACTACACGTGCATGAAATGTATTTTTTCCCTTAACTCCTAATTGAATGAACCCATAATCCTGTATCTCTCCTGGAGCTAGATGCATGGCATCTTCTTCAGGCTTTATTTGGATTCTTCGTTGCTTGTCATCCAATGTCCAATAGGTCATATTGGCAGGAACACGAGTAATATAATAGGCTCCTGCTCGATCTATTTTTTTAAAGTGATCTCCTGAGAAATAGCCGAGGTCACGCAAGATAAGGTCCTCTTCTCCTATTGTATCTGCCAATTCTTCAGCTGCATCGTGATCACTGTCTCTTGGTCCATAGAACAACGTATGCAAAAAATTCCCTTGATACAGCTCATATTCTAATTGTATTTTCACTCCATCCCAATAACTCGCGGTGTTCTTTTTTACTTGAAAGGATGTGCCATCCAAGATACGGATCCGAGAAAAAGGATAATCAGATGGAGATGGTAACGATAACATCTGTTGTTTTTCCGCTAACCGCATAAAAACTTGTTTTAAAAAAGCCACTCCTTTCTCGTCTAATCGTTGATGTAAGGCTTGTTTAGATATGGATATTTCTGATTCACGAGAAAGGGAGGCACAGAGCTGTCCTAGCCCCTCCGTACCAACTTTTTCATGTAAGAAGGCACATATACTTAAGAAATCTTCCGGCATTATCTTCTTCAATCGTTGTACAAAACCTGATTCCCGAGCAACATTGCGAAGTTCAGAAATAGATAAAATATCGTGCACACTCTTTACAAACGAGTCAAAATGATATTGCTTAGCCATACGTAATCCCTCCAAATTATTCCATTTATAATGTCAGAATAACGAATAACTTTATGGTTTTTAAAATATCCTGCTTAACTTGACGGCTATGGGGCGCGGCATCAGCTAACTTGGTAAAGAAAAACACGTTACCACGTGGGTCTTCGGACTCGTGCTGTTCCCGCTGGATAAGGAAGGCTTCGGCAGCAATACATCGCACGTAGAAAAAGCATTCTTCTTTTTCAAGGAGTCTCGCTTATTTCAGCTATTAAATGAATGATTCTGATCAAAAAACGAACGATAATTAATTTCTTTGTCTCAGTCTCTTGGTAATGTCGGAGACTCCAATAAATATCTGTTTGATTGTCACAATAAAGCTTTCTAGACAGCATTCATTTACAATCCTGTCGAGTTTATGCTTATCATTGGAACAAATTATTGAAAATGACTATCCCAATGTGTAGTTAGCAGAACAGACTTATCTGGAGTAAATTCATTTTCTCCCAAAACGGCTTGATGCATAAGATCATTAACTAATTTCAAACGTCTCTTTGTACAAAATCCATCCCAATCCAAAGCCAATGATATGTTTCATTCTCTATAGCGTCTAATAACGTAATAACTATCTCCAGGAAGAAACCTTCATCGGAATTTCTCTTCCTATCGATTTACCCCTCATCTTACCCAGAGTAAAAAGAACGGTAATAGTTAGAAAAATATGTATGGGTCTCGTATTTCCGTAAATACTGAAGATACAAACTGTAAGAAGGTGGTAGTATTGTGAAAATACTAATTCTATTAGGTAGCGCTATCTTACCAACTATTTTGTACTTTTCTCAAAAATCTAATAAACGGTTCGAAATTGTATTTAATCTTTGTGCGTTGCTGTCTCTAGTTGTTTTTGGAAATATCCTTGCATTGTCTATTTATAACGTAATAAAAAATAACACTGTATTAATGACAGATATTCACGCCATTTTATTAAACCCCTTCTTTTTAATTACTGGTGCTTACCTTGGCATATATTTGATATACATGCTACTAAAGACGATTGGAATAAGTAGGGGAAATAACGACCATATCAATTAAGGTGTATAGGATTAATACATCGACTACAAAAATACCTTACATTGTTTTACATATCTATTTCATGATAAAAACCTTAGACAAGAGCTCCTATTTCCGCTTGATCATGTGATAATCCAAAAATGTGGGTACACCAGCTAATACAAAAGGAGATACTATCTGATACGAGTTCATTTATCCCCCAATTTGTTCTTTTTTGATTTACAAAATATGCATAATGACAAATTCAATCTTGGTTATTCCAAGAATTTTTAAAACACCAATCAAAATATTTTAATTTCCACTGTAAAATCCCCTACTATGCTCAGGGATTTTTTGACAGAAGGCGATATTAATAAATTTTACGCCCTTCGCTTAAATACGATTTGGTTAAAGTTAACCGATACTTCTCCACCGAATCCACCCACTTGAGGAATGATATTCACTAGCTCCCAGCCTTCATTACCAAACTTATTTAACTTCTCTTCCAACTCCTCACAATCTGCAGATGTAATTCCTAAGGTCCATGTTTCAACTGCATACTCCCACTTTTCCAAATCGATAACCTCCTTATGCTGCAAAAAGCATTTTATACCTTATACGAATAGTAGGTACAGAGGTTTCACCGAATACCAAACCAGATTGCTTACTTATCGGTCACTATCCTCTATTTTATACTCCAGAATGTCACCAGGTTGACAATCTAATGCTTTACAAATCGCATCTAACGTGGATATACGAATCGCTTTTGCTTTCCCATTTTTCAATATCGAAAGGTTAGCCATTGTAATTCCTACTCGATTAGATAGCTCTGTTACACTCATTTTTCTTTTCGCTAACATCACATCAATATTAATTATAATTGCCATATTTCCACCTCATACTGTTAAATCATTTTCTGTTTTGATCGCTAATGCACTACTTAATAATTGCTGCAGGACCGCTGCAAAAACGGATACAACAATGGATGCAAAAATAATTGTAAATGCGATAAGTGCTACTCCAGGGTGAAAAGCATGCTGTGACATAAGGTATAGGGCGCCTATTACATATAAAATACTAATTACCACTGCACAATATTTTATATAGCGTAAGGAAATCACTGATGCCTTCGAGAAGGCATGATGAATTTCAATGTAGTTTAAAATTTTTATAGCTTGATACAAAGCAAAATAAAAAGGTATTGCCGTACTATACAAACCTACTAAAATGGGGTATTGCAAATGACGAAATGCTGGAAATTGCTCTGCGGTATTACTTGCCAACGAAGGTAGCCAAAATACACATAATGTAAGTACAATAATTCCAATAAGGATAACAGCTATTTTTAAAAAAATGGTTGTACCTTTCTTAATCTTCATGAAAGCACCTCACTTATTTATCATTAACAACATAATAATGCAAAATTTATTGTAATTCAATAAATACTTATCATTTTGGATAATTTAATGGAATAAATATAAAAGCATTCCTAATTGACTAGAAATGCTACAAGCTACTTGGTATATCCATTTTCCATTGAAGCTCTATCATTTAGAAAAACAAGTGAAGCTGCTTTACATTAGTTCAAGGATCAACCATAAACACAAAAAGATTATCGGAAACATAAACATGGATGCTATCATCGTTACTTTAGGTCTTTTGAATACATGAAGAAAGTACAAAGGAATGCCAAAAGTAAATACATCCACTAACATCAAGCCAAAAAACTTACTTACCACTCTATCATTGATGGTAACATCCTCCTCATTACTAACTGGTTAGGTGCCCGCTACTTTTGCCCAAACCAAACTTAACAATCTGATTCATAAATACCTAAGAAAAACGGAGCAAAATTCGCTCAGTCCTTATCACTAAATGCTCAGATTTACGCTTCCTCTAGTAGCTATTATGGAATAATAGCTACTGCTTGCTTGACCACCACTCCGGCTGCCCACTTCCCTTTCCGTGGGGTTTGTCCTTCAGCTAACTTTTTTAGCAAAACCCGCTCAAAAAAGTGGATCTTCAGGTCAAACATTTCCCACAGGAGTTGAAGTGGCCGCCCTTCGCTATTATCAGGCTCTACAACGCTAGCATGAAGTAACACAGCTGCTTTTATACTCACGGATAGCGATTTTCACTTTACCCATTGTAAAAAAAGTCAACCTATTACTTATGACAAGAATTGTTGCACCTTCTCATAGCGGAGACTAATTACGTAGACTCCTGCGGGAATTGCGCGAGCCAAAAGTCCACTTTGCAACGTGTTCTTCTTTGCAAAGTTAGTTGAGGCCGTGCCCGCGGAAAGCGAAGTAATTAGTCGGAGCATTGCCAATATACATCAAACATTTCAAAATAACTACTTGGCTTAACGCAATCATTGCACTGATTTTATACTTTCTTAACTTATAAGAAAAACTGAGCAAAATTCGCTCAGTCCTTATCACTAAATGCTCAGATTTACGCTTCCTCTAGTAGCTATTATGGAATAATAGCTACTGCTTGCTTGACCACCACTCCGGCTACCCACTTCCCTTTCCGTGGGGTTTGTCCTTCAGCTAACTTTTTTAGCAAAACCCGCTCAAAAAAGTGGATCTTCAGGTCAAACATTTCCCACAGGAGTTGAAGTGGCCGGCCTTCGCTATTATCAGGCTCTACAACGCTAGCATGAAGTAACACAGCTGCTTTTATACTCACGGATAGCGATTTTCACTTTACCCAGTGTAAAAAAAGTCAACCTATTACTTATGACAAGAATTGGTGCACCTTCTCATAGCGGAGACTAATTACGTAGACTCCTGCGGGAATTGCGCGAGCCGAAAATCCACTTTGCAACGTGTTCTTCTTTGCAAAGTTAGTTGAGGCCGTGCCCGCGGAAAGCGAAGTAATTAGTCGGAGCATTGCCAATATACATCAACCATTTCAAAATAACTACTTGGCTTAACGCAGTCATTGCACTGATTTTATACTTTCTTAACTTTTTAAAAAAAAGCTAGGTACCATAAGATCCAGTTTGTATCTACTGAAATGCCGACCACATTGACGATCATACTTAACTAAGCATGAAAATCAGCGTTTCTTTACCAAGCTTTCTAAGATTTCCATTCCCTTACTCTTTGTCATTACATTCTGAACATATGTGTTAACAAACGCTTGAGCCTGCGGATCATTACTAGCACCTATCTCTTTGGCAGCTGCTTCCTCGTCATATGGCGTACGTCGAAATTCATATCCCTGAGAACTGAGTAAGAGCCAATAAGCACCACGTTCATCTGCAAATGGCATTCCTACACTTCCCGCGTTAAGAATACATAGATCCCCAACCTCTGCCTTAAATTGTATATGTGTGTGTCCACATACTACAATTGGTTCGTTCACATCATTAAAAATGGCTTCGAGGCGTTCCTTTGATGTATGGGGTGTAAATATCTCTTCATCGCTAGTTGGGGTAGCATGACAGAATAAAATATTACCTAACCCCTTAATATAAAGCGTTTTCTTTGTTGGCATTTTAGATAAAAAATCGCGTTGGGAGCTAGTTAGTTGATTGGCGACCCATTGTTGCTTCTCACTACCTTTTTCAGACATATGTTCGAGCGACTCACCGTCAAAGGCCATCACCACTTCTCGATCGCCATTCCCACGAATGTAGCGAGCCTTATCACCCAACTGAATCAAGCGTTCTAACGTTTTTTCTGGCATAGGACCAGAAACAATATCTCCTCCAATGAAAATCAAATCCGGTTGTACCTCTTTAAGCTCGTTCAGCACTGCATTGAGTGCTGGTAAATTCCCATGAATATCATAAAGAGCAGCAATTTTCATTTTAACACTCCTATATCTAGTGTTCTTATATATTTCTACAGTCAGATTGCAGAACCCTCTGTCATTTTTATGTATATTTTTTCTTAACTATTTCATTAATGGAGAGATAAATGTTAGAACAGAGCAGTAGATACAATAGCCTCCCCACTTTTCCAAGTAAGGAGGCTTATTTTCTTTTATCTAAAAAGATCTAAAAATCGTTCCCAAATCCCCTTTTCCTCTTTTACCGGTGCCTCGGTTGTTTCAGGTTCTGGAATTTTAATGCTTTCTGTTTGCAAGACAAATTGAACAACTTCGACATTCTTATTTTGGTCAGATACAAAAGACTTTGGCTCAAAATCGGAGTTATCATATTCCTCCATCATCTCATCTGTCTCTTGTTTAATTTGTCCTGGTAAATCATTCGTCGCCTCCTGTAACTCGTTGGTGCCTTTATGCAGTTCATTTGCACCATCACTGGTTGCAGCGGTTCCTTTTTCCAGTTCTTGTATACCAGTATCTAGCTTTCCGTACGAAGATGCCAGCTTACTTACACCATCTGTATAGCTTAATAGCCCATTATGGAAAGATTGGTATTCGGAAGATAGAGAAGAAAATCCTTCTTGAAGCTGAGCCATGGCATCCATTCCATCCATGTTTTTAAGAGCCTTCTCTAATTCTGATGCCATCGCTTCTAAATTAGCTGCCATTTCCCTTGTGCCGCTAGCAGATTGATTTAGTGAATCTGTCACACTTCCAAATGCGCCTTTAACTGCATTATATGTTTGTTTTGCAGCATTTGCTGCTCTATATGTCTCTACTAATTGATTAACTACTTCCTTATTTGCATTACTTTCATATAACTTGTTTATCTGTGCTTCACTAATATTATAGGAAGGAACATTGGCGATTGCTTCATCCAACTTATGATATGCTTTGCTATAGTTTTCTTTTAACGTGTCAATACCTTGAGCGTTTTTTTTCAAGCCTCCAGCAACTTGACGGAGCCCTGCTGGTAATTCTTGAAGCTGACTAAGATCTAAATTCCCAGTACTCGCTTGAACAGATTTATTTATCTTTTTTATTGCATCCTGAATGGAAGAAGACCCATTAACTAATACGCTAGAGGATTGATCTAGCTCTTTGATACCGCTTCGATATTCACTTGAACCATTACTTATTTCCTTTGCCCCTTGATTGAGTTCATCAATTCCAAGACTTAACTCACCAACACCTGAATTAACTTCACTAATCGCTCCAGCTAAATCCTGCATTTTCCCAGTCATGCCACCGATATCTGGACTTTCAATAGACATGGAATAAGGCGCTGCGTTTATTTCAATTGGCTGCATTTCAAAATTGGTGACATCTGCTGATACAATTACCTCTTCTTCTTGTTCAGGCATTACCGAAAAGGTAATTTGCTTATTTTTACCAGCATTAGCTTCCGTTCCCTCTGGAGCTTGGATGTTATTCGCTTTTGCCGGATCAAGTGTAATGGCAATTTGTAGTATATAATTCTCAAAGAATACAGGATCTACCTCTTCATTTTTTGATGTCGATAATTGGATTTCCAAAGATCCACTTTTTCCAGCTAAATCATTTGGTTCGATTTCTTTTCCATCCAGCAAATAGGTGATAGAAACATCCCATGGCAATGGCTGGTTTTCCATTTTTCCCTGATAATAAAATTCTTCTTCATCTGCTTGAAAATGCACGGTATTATTCTGTTTTTTTTCCATTTCGTGCAAATTACTTAAATTCCTGATAGCTGTATAATCCCCATGATCTATCATTTTTCCTGGCTCTGTTACACGAAATGTATTCACTACATACAAATCCTGCATCATTCCATTTGCATCCATATTTCCATATATGACTTCATCCTTGGAAGAGAACGCTCCATCGTTTTGAGTAGTAGCATCTTCCTTATCTGACTTTTCAGTGGCGAGCGTAACTGGCGGAAAGGAAGCTAATACAAGAATTGCGCTCCATATCACAAGACTTACTTTTTTTGTTCGCACTTCATCACTTCCCCTTATAAAAATTTGGTTTCCATATGGTTTTTTCAATTATTCGGTCAAAAACGAGTAACAATGCCGGAAGGAGTAAGACAACCATTACAAATGCTAATAACGCACCTCGTCCCAGCAATAGTCCAATGGACGATACGATCGGATTCGTTGACGTAAGCCATAAAATGAATCCAACACTGGAAAGAATGGAAGCAGAAACTCCAATGGAAAATATCTTTTCATTAATGGTCTTTCGGATGGCATCCTTAGCGGTCATTTGCTTGCGGTTTTCTTTATATGCTTCCGTTAATAAAATAGCGTAATCAACTGTTGCCGCAAGCTGTACCGTACTAATAATCAAGTACCCTACGTATACGAGAGATGTATTTGTAAAGTATGGAATGGATAAATTAATCCATACAGCCGACTGAATCGTTACTAATAATACTACTGGAAGTGAAATCGACCGGAACGTAACCAGTAAGACAATTGCTATCATCATAACCGTCAGTACGTTTACGACTGTATTATCTTTTTCTACGATATGCTTCATGTCATACAGAGTTACACTTTCTCCTAGCACATGATAATCATCACCATAATAGTCTGCTGCCGTTGCTTTTACTTCATCAATAAAATCAAATGTTTCTTCACCTTCAGCATCAATAGTCGAATTTAAGATAATCCGGCTATAGTTTTCTGAGTAGAACTGATCTGTTACCGATTCATCTAAATATTCAGGTGGTATAGCAGCACTAACTGAATCAACATAGGATACAGTACTTTTTACAGCATGTAATTCATTTAAATCATCTACCAGCTTTTCCTCTTTGGCAAGATCTCCTTTCGGAACTAATAGAACCATTGGTGTATGTTTGCCAAAATTGTCTTCAATTTTTATCGAATCACTCCCCGCACGGGTCGATTCTGGCTGATCACCAACTCCATACATGAAATTAGTCTGACTTTGTCCTAAGAAAGCTGGGATAATCAAAACCATGACAATAATTAGCGCTGGAATACGTAGTCTTATCAGCGACTTCCCGACATTAGGAATGCTCGGCAATAATTGTTTATGCTGTGTTCTGTCAATCCATTTATAAAACATTACGGTTAGTGCTGGTAAAAAGACCATTACACTAATGAAGCTAAGTAAGATACCTTTTACTAAATTGAGACCTAAATCTGCACCGATTTCGAAATCCATAAAGGTCAATGCAATAAATCCAAAGAACGTTGTAGAAGCACTTGCTGCAATTGCAGGGAAAGATTGCTTCATCGCTAGTTGCATCGCTTTTTCTGGACTATTTACTTCCCTTCGGTGATCAGAAAAACTATGCAGCAGAAATATAGCATAATCGAGCGATACGGCAAGTTGCAAAATTGGTGCAACAGATTGTGTAACAAAGGATATTTCAGAAATAAATACATTGGTACCCAAGTTAATAAGTACAGAAACTCCAATTGCTGTTAAAAAGAATACCGGCTCAGCCCATGATCTTGTGGATAGGATAAGAATTAAAATAATAATTGGTATTAGCAATGCTGCAGCATACATCGTCTCTTTCCCAGTCATTTTCTGTGATGTTGCTGTATCAAGTGCCTCACCAGACATCGCGTTGTCTTTACCAATTAATTGGTAGATTGCATCTGTCGTATCTACTTCTTTTCCTTCAGCAATATGAAAAGAAAACAGTGCATTCCCGTTCTTGTAATAGGATTCCACCGTATCTTCGTCTGCCATTTCTACTGGTGTTTTTATATCGATTACATCATCCAGCCACGTTACTTCTGAGACGCCATCAATGGCTTCTAGATCTTTTTTTACTGCTAAAGCCTCTTGAATACTAACATTTTTCATCATCACACGGGTATTTGCAACCGCCCCATCAAATTCTGCATCCATCGTTTCCATGGCAACGGTAGACGGTGCATCCTCCGGGAGATAATCTACCATATTGTAGTTAACTGATACGGCAAACTGGGCAACAACACAAATAGCTGCCAATATCACAAATGTAAGTACAACCGATTTTTTATGCCTTAGTATCTGCGCTGTCCATTCAATCAGTGTTCATCCTCTCTTGCATCGTTAATTCAAATCTTTTATTATTATAATATACACCGTGTTGGATTAACAACAAACAGTTTATAAACATACGTATAAAAAGCAACAGATTTTTTTGAAATGTTGGATATCAATGTAAAGAAAGTGTGAACAATGTATGAACCCGAAATTAGATCGACGAAAGAAATATACACGCATGGTATTGAAGGATAGTTTAATTAGTTTGTTAAGCACGAAGCAAATCGCAGCAATTACCGTTAAAGAAATTTGTGAGCAAGCCGATATTAACCGTTCTACCTTTTACACACACTACAAAGATCAATTTGATTTACTTAGACAAATAGAAGAAGAAATCATTGCAGATATGAACACCTATTTAAGTCAACATAATTTTAGTGAAATCGAGAAGTCGTTACAAACAACAGAAAGACTATTGGAGTATATCGTTTCAAAGTCTGATATCTGTAACGTCCTCTTAAATGAAAATGGGGATACTTCTTTTGAGCGAAGAGTAATGGAAGTAGCACGTAGCTTTCTCATTACTACGTGGATGGATTGTCAGGAAAATGATGCGGCTGTATCTGAATACATAAGTACATTTATTATAAGCGGAAGTATTCACGTCATTAAACATTGGCTTGCCAACAACATGGATAAAACACCTCAGCAAATTGCCCAAATCATTAACAGCATTGCCATTAATGGAATAGATCAAAACTCTTGATCTATAACGTACGGAAAAACACACATCATTTCGTTCAGTTTTCAAATACAGATAAACCAAGACTTTCAAAAGATGATTACGACATAAATTCGTGGTCATCTTTTTATGCGTTTTAGTCATAGCATATTTTCAAGCTTAAATTCATTAACAATAAGAAACCCGATAAAGTGAAACATCAATCAGTTAAAGGGTTTGGTTTATCCCCACTGATTGTTCGTGCCACAAGGGTATGAACTAAAGGTCCTAAAACCAATTCGACATTTACTGGCAGTTGCCCCCCTCTTATCCATATTGGTTCACTTTATTGCTTGAAGTGGGAGCTTACTGCAAGTTATATGCGGGATAAAGTGAAATTTCAATTATTTGAACTGATTATAGTACTCTTTCGGATTAGAAATATGGTTCTCAACAAAAAATCTAGCTTCGGCTTTAATCATGCTTGTATAAGCGTTGTTGTCCATCGTATTATTTTCTAATCCTTCCACATTCCCCTTTACATGGACTCTATTTGCCTTTAAATCTACAAGCACGGTTAAATAAATTTTGTCATGAGATGATACAGTTCCAGTTACTTGTTTTTTCTCTAAATCGACAATAGGATATTCTACCTTCACTCCTATTGGTTTAAATATAGTATATCCCTCATTTAATTTCGCCTTTTTATGTTTCATCTGAAATATCCCTCACCTTTACCATTGTTAAACGAGTCTTATACGCCCATAAGGTGAAATCCCTTCCACCAACCTACAATAATGACTCGCAAGCGTGAACTACTCCCACCACTAACCACCCTTACGGGTTGCTTGAAGTGGGGGTTTCTCGGGTAATCGCCACTTTTGGTAGCTGACGAATCGCCAGTCGTCAACAAACAAAAACTCCTTGACCAAAACATTTCTTTCCATAACTTTTTACGAACAGGAGGAAAATCCCTCTTGATAAGTCTTGAACTGGCACTTTTATAGGCATTGATGAATTTCGACCTTTATAGAACCAAAAATTAATGATTATTGCGTTGCTCATGATTTAATATTAGCTCATACATGCTACATTCATGGACTCTGTTAAATCTATTCAAGATTTCTTCGTTGTTACCTGTATAGTGGGCGCATGCGGAAACTGGCCTTAATTGTAATACTTCTGATTTCAGCGTGCTTTCTACCTCTTTCCCCTCTATATAAACATGAAAATAAGCATCCTTTTTTATAAAATGATTTGATTCATACCAGCTGTTCACCCATCTATCATCCCGTGTCCATGCTTCGATTCGACGAATCCCCATATCTCTAAGATATTTAATGGCTTTGTCTAATAGTGCTGTAGCAACTCCCTTTCTTTGAAAGTCTGGATGAACTGCAATATGCCAAATCATTCCGCTAATTATATTTTCATTAGAACAGATTGTATTTGGTTTCTGCTCACATTCAATATCCATGATACCTATAATCTGGTTACCCTCTTCTGCAACTAGTTCAACAGATGGATGAGCATAATTTTCCTTCTCTCTTCGTACATCATCAAAATAAGCAGTATCCAGGAATGATAATACTCGACATCGCAACCAGCCTTTCTCATCATTATCTTCGTATGTCCTAATTACCATGTAATCACTCCAAACCTACATGTTCTAATCTACTTCCAAATGTTATCTAATTGATTAGCATAGAAATTAATTGCTTTTTTGTAGCGTTCTATCTTTTCGTCAGTTGTCGTATCTACTAGACAGTTTAGTAATATCTCCATTGCTTTACTATGTTCACTTAGATTATATAACGTCATTGAATAGAACGTTTGAATGGCTCGATTATCAGGAAATAACTCGATAGCCTTTAGAAATGTATCTTTTGACTTTTCATATTCGCCTAATGTTCTATACGTACTCCCTAGCCCCAATAATGCGTCTTCCAACTCCTCTGACGATAACCCTAAATGAATCGCTTTTTGATAATAAGGTACAGCTTGTATTTCTACTCCTAGTAAGTCAAAACTCCAAGCACATTGATAATTTATCGATGCATTTTCAGGAAATTGCTGTACCAGTTTGATGAGCAATTCATTCGATTCTTTATGGTTTCCATTTTTACGTAAGTGAATCGCTTTTTCTAATTCTCTTTTCATCATTTTCAGCTCCGATGTTTTTATTAAATTGGATTCCGTAACTCGATTATTGATTAAATTATCTACAATCCAAGTCGGTAATACATAGGTTATACGTTTGCTTCCAAAGTTACTATTCTTTGAATAACAGACTGAACTTCTGGCTCTTTTTTGATTACAAATAAATGATCTGCTTCGTCTATCAATGGTGCTTTTATATCCTCCTTATCCGTTTCCGCTTGTTGTCGCGTAAGCACTTCTTCAAAATTGGAAACAAACCTAAATATAGCTGTACTGCGCTGACTTTTAATCACTCGCTCTTGCAGAATAGGATCAGGGATATCAAAATTAACAAGAATGCTAGTAAAACCGTTACGTTGAAAATACGAAAGCAGTTCTAAACGATCTTTGCGAGAACGATTTGAGTTACAAAGAATGAGATTTAGTTTGTTGAACAGCATAACCAACAATTGATTGTGTGATCGTGTATTTAATAGCATTGGGCCCTTGTTTTGGTAGTAAGGGTTTGTAATAGGTGTTGATGAATTCAGCATGGTTATCTTGGTCGATCACCAATGAATGATGTAGCTGTTGCTCAAGGGCTTTAGCAAATGTAGTTTTCCCGCTATGTGTTTTACCAACTGTAATAATTACTAATCTTTTCAATAGCACATTCCCCTTCTAAATTTTCATGCTGATAATTTAGAATTCGATAGATTATTACTAATTTCCTTCTTCTCATTTATAAATGAATTATAGAAAGGCATAGAATAGCATGTTACCCATTTTAAAATCTGGATATAAAAGAGAAAAAATGACATCCCTCATTAAAGTGAAACCTCAAACAGTGGGGGTTTGTTTTATCCCACACAGATTGTTCGTACCACAAGGGTATGACCTAAAAGCCTTCGAACTAATCGGACATTTACTGACAGTCGATCCCCCACTTCCTCATATTGGGGATGACGTTTCACCTTATGAGAAATGATTACAAAAATAACAGCTATCAAATAATAAGGTAAAGACAAAAAAATAACGATTCCTCTGTTGAAGAATCGCCAGCTTGTAAATAAACCCCTATGTTTTCTACAAGCTTTTTTTGTACTGGTAGGCTGCTCGCTCTTTTTTAGTCTGTAAAGAATTATAACAATTCTTTATTCTTTTTATAGGAGATCTTTAAGGAAATAAAATTTATAATAAACCAAATGAGGCAAATACTTAAAAGTAATCCCAAAAGCTCTCCCCATTCATTTTGCTTACTTGGGATACCGACAAAAATGAAATAGAGCAACATATAAATAATCCCAAAACTACATGTCCTGCTAAAAATATGCTTTAGCTCTTTCTTGTAGGCATGTTCTGTAGCAACATCTGTATATTCCATACCAGATATAATATACCTTAATAGAACATATCCTAAAAAAATGAATATAGAAGCAAACAAAGCAAATTCTATATCGAGCTGAAAATTGAATACGTACCGACTACTGATAAATATACTAAATAACGCTATCAGTAGAACAATGGATCCTTCTGATAAAAAGTAAAGAATCTTTTTTTCTTTATATTCGTCATTTGGTAATAAAAACGATAGCCATGACTTCATTACATTTCCACCTCCCAGAATAATTCATCTAACGTTTTATGAAGTTCTTTTGCTATGGCAATGCAAAGTTGGAGACTCGGATTATATACTCCCTTCTCGATTAGTCCTATTGTCTGCCTTGTTACACCTACTTTTTTGGCTAATTGTGCTTGCGTCATCGATAATTTTATTCTTGCTATTTTCACATTGTTTTTCATACATTCACCTACGCAATGTAAATTATATATTACTTTTGCAATTTATATATTACATTGTAATTTAAAAGAAGTCAACCTAAGCCGATTAGTTACATAAAAAAGCGATCCCTCCTAAAGGACCGCATGATTATCACCAATATAGCTTAATAAATAGGCTATACCATTGGCGATAGTCAAAATCTTAATCATTTTACTTTAAAAGCACCATTTTCTTTACTAACTATAGTGTACAACTTTTTGCATTCCAATATAGCCTGCAAACAACTATTCACTAGATTTGCTATTAGCCATTTTTATAGCCATCTTTATTCCTGTTGCAATCAACATACCAATTAATCCAGCGATACTCATTGTCATAATATGATCCCAATCTATCTCTTTTTTATTCCACAAACTTATTGCAACTACTGCTACGATTACACCTAGCACCCAAGGTAGCCAGAACCTCGATAAGCTCTTCATCCCCATTCCCTCCTCCTTCCTTCATTTCTCTTACCGTCATCGCTTCCAGTTTATTTTTATTTAAAATGTATATCTATTTTCCCAGCACCTTTTTCATAGAATACCTGTGCCAAAGCACCATTGACTAAGGTGAGTTGTGGAGGTAAGACCTGTATCTACATCGTAAATAAATGAGATATTCTCCTTAGAGAAAATATCGATCAATACATCCTTTAGTTGATAATCCTTTGTAGGAGTATATCCACTTAATCTACCGATTAGGACACCATTTGTATTTTTAAACCATCCATTCGCTTTCATTTGCCACAAAGCACGATAAATCTCAGCTGCACTCATATCAACACTTTCAAGATACCAAATCGTCCCTTCATTTTCTGTATACGTATCTAGGTAATTTTCCACTTGATCAAATGGTGTACCATGAATATTTTGAAGTGTATTAATGACACCACCTAACAATCTTCCAGAGAAAGTTTCCTTCGTATTGAGACTTTTCCATTCCGTTTGGCTATCCAAATAGAAGCCAGTTGCCGGGTTTTTAAACACCTTCTCCCATGAAGACTGAAATTTAGAAGATGATTGCTGTGTAACAATTTCTTTCTGATTAGCTGTTAATACACGCTCCCAACCACTACTTGTTTCATCTAAAGTTGGTGCAGACATCTCCACAAAATTTATTCCATGGGCTGATGCATTGCCAGTAATTGTTGTATACACAAAGTTCATTGTACTAATATCGGAATATCCTAGTATCCACTTTGGAGGCATCTTCTTGATTTTCTCCCAATCTAACAATGGAAAAATTTCTAATGAAAATTGTCCACCCCACGGTGGAATAATTGCTTTAACTGTCGGGTCCATATAGAGATCCATAAATTCTTTTGCTCTTTTTTCTTTTGTTGCACTTCTTGCTTTTTCTTCAGTCCATACGGTTTCTGCCAATTCCACTTGATACCCAAGGGATTCCATATTACTTTTTGCTTCCTCTAATAAAATATGTAACGGTCTTTCTACACCACTTGAAATAGCAGTAACAGCAATTTTATCCCCTTTTTGTAGGGGAGTTGGATATTGTATTTTCAATTGTACTCCCTCCTTATCATATAAAAAAGCCCATCATCCCATAAGAGACGACAGGCTTTACTTTCGTGGTACCACTCTTTTTGATTCATTTACAAAACAAATCCACTTCATTAACCAATTACTGAGTTAACCGTTAAGACCTACATATCAGCCTTACCACTCCAGGGCGAGTTGGGGTTATATTGACTACCTTACACCAACCGGCAGCTCTCTTAACAATAATAATCCTTAATACTCCCTATCATCGTGTTTCCTTTTATGAAATTTCCAATAGTTTATAATTGATACACATTTTTGTCAAGTTTAGAACCCAAGAATTCGATTAGAAAAAACATCCGCTTTAACTAATTTCCTCCTCGAATGATAGGTTTACTGGCTCATCCAATAATTCTGTTTGTATTTCCAAATTAGTTGTTGCCACATTTTTATCCACTTCTTCAAAACGAAATTGGTCTGCCCATATAATGCCTTGACCCGTTAATATAACTCCAAATGATATGACCGAGCTTTCAGAAGGAACATCCAAAACAATCGTATATCGGTTCCATTGCGTAGTCCCTTTGATAGGGCGATTACTCATATTATCAAACTGTAAAACATCATCAAAAGCATTATCTACTCTCATCCACATACCAGAAAAAGTGTCTACATCTTTTGTTTTTAAAAAACAAGATAGTCTCATTCGTTTTCCGATAAATTTATCTGCTTTGAATTGCTGCATCATCGTAGCAAAGTTTGAAGAATCAATCACCGTTTTAGCTTTTAAATAGCCTGATGATTTTCCACAATGTACGACCTCCCGATCCATTCCCATCTCATAATTAAACGGGTCCGACCCACTTAAAAACCAACCTTTCACTTGATTATCCATATAAGATTCCTCCTTATTTTTCAGTACATCCGACATTAATTTTCGATACTTCCCAGGAGGCAAATGATAAGCCTTTTTAAAGACCCTAGAAAAAGCCTCCTATGATTCAAAATGATAATAAAGTGCGATATCTAGAATCCGTTCGTCTGTGTATAACAGATCCACTGATGCATTTGCTAATCTTCGCATTCGAATATATTCCGTTATCGTCATACCAACAGTTGTTTGAAAAATTCGATGAAAATGATATTTAGAAAAGCCTGCCCAATCCGCAATATCTTCCATTGTTAACAATTCATGCAAATGTTCTTCAATATAGGTAATCGTTTGATTAATGACATCCTCATATTTGATAGCATGTTCCTCCTTTCTTTATTAAAATATCAAAAAGAAATCCGTATGTTTTGATTAATTTTGCGGTTTTTCTACTTCCAACCTACCTAAAACCGATAGTAAAAAAGCTTGACATAAAAAAAGACTCGGAGATCGAAAGACTTTAGCTTATAAAACACCCATCTATTTATCAAGAGGTTCTATCTTGCTTCGTAATATTAAAATTTTTATTCCAATTAAGAAGGAATTTAGGCTACCATTATAGAATATGTATATAAGCCATTATACCTGATCAATTTGAAGGGGATAGTAATATGAGTATAGGACTATATATAAAAAATAAACGTAAGCGACTTAATCTAACTCAAGAAGAAGTATGTCTAGGCATATGTTCTATTCCATACCTTAGTAAGGTTGAAAATAATAGCATTACTGCAAGTAAAGAAATTCTATTACTACTTTGCAAAAAACTAAAGATACCTTATGAAAAATTAGAAAAAAGCAAAGACCCATACATAGATGAATTATTAATTACTTACTTTAATGCTATTACTAATAAGAACTCCGAATCAGCCATTATTTCCTATAAACAAATCATTGATCAGTATTTTGCTCTTAACCAAGATCAAAAAAACATATTTTTACTCAATCAGTTGCTTGATTTAACCATATTAAGAAAGGACTTATATAAGGCAAATAAATTATTAATAGAAATAGAAAACAACTTAGACATTATTATAACTAAACATTCTTATCATTATTATAAAAACAAGGCAATTCTTCTATTAAAGCAAAATAAGATACCGGCAAGCATGGAACTATTCGAATTAGCTGTAAAAAATGTGGAACAGTATCAACCTGATGGTGACTTCTACTATTTCTTTGCAATTGCATCGAGTAAAATGGAATGTTATTGCAGATCTATAGAAATGTTAAATAAAGCAAAAGCAATATATATTGAACAATTAGATCTAATAAAAATAATGAATTGCCATATATTACTTGGAATCAATTATATGCTTGTAAAAGAAATGACTTTAGCTAAAGAATACCTTAATATTTCATTAAAAGAAGTACTTAATCAGGGTGATAAAAAAAATGAAGCAAGGATACTTCATAATCTTGGTTACCTAGAGTATAAAGAGAAAAATTGGAATACAGCGGTGAGTTATTTGAATAGATGTTTAAATATTAAAGGAAAAAACTATAGTTCTATAAACACTATATATTTACTATACTTAATACGCTATAAACATTTAGGTATGGAAATTACTAAAGATATTAAAATGGCTTATGATATGGCAATTAAATCAAGAAATGAAGAATATATAATAAAGTTTAAAACATTGATTATCAACAGTGAAAACGGATTCTATAGTGAAGACAATCTTACATTTTTATTAAAAAAAGCGATCCCATTTTTTAATAAAAATGGAGATCGTGATGACTACAAATTTTATTTAAAAATGGCTGCTACTATTTTTGAGAGTAAAGGATTTTATAAAAAAGCAGTCTACTACTATAAATTAGCTTTAGAAATTGGGAAGGAGTTTAATCATGAATTTAATTAATAAGTATATATTTTCCCTAATGTTATTTATAATATTTACACAAAGTATTATATATCTTCCTAAAAATAATCTAGTATATATAACACAGCAAAATGAAGCTGACTATCCAGATAACATCTCAACACCTATTAAAGTTAATATTAAGTAGATGAGTTAATTTCATAATATAGAGCCCTTGGGGCTCAAGACTTTAAAGACATAAAAATTAGAGCACCTCCCCAAACCCTGTATAATGTTAGTTACCACACAAACATAAACAGAGAGGTGAGATGCCCCTATGTCTATTATACGACAACAAAGCTTGTTTGACATACACGAATTATATGAGATGGAACCTACCCATCATTTTGAAGCTGTTTTTTCAACAATCAATTTGGATCCTATCTTGAATTTATTTGATAAACCTAATAAAGTTGGTGCCCCAAGAGAACTGAATTACGGTGCCATGATCTACTCATTAATCGCTCGTGTGGTGGAGCGAATTGTAACAATCAAAGACCTGATTAGGCGTTTAAAACGTGATCCTATTTTTCGATATGACTGTGGATTTCTTCACTCTGACCAAATTCCATCTGAAGCTTCTTATTCAAGAATGGTTACTATCATCAGTGAATCAGATGAGATGGAACATATCCATGATGAGCTTATTTTTCTTGCCATCGATGAAGGGCATATCGGCGAAGAAAACATCGCTATTGACGCTACTCATTTCGAGGCAAGAGATCGCGCTCATACATCCGATAAGAAAGAAAGGACAACACCGAAAAAGCGCGGACGCAAACCAAAAGCTGAGCGTGAACAATGGCTCAAAGAAAAACAGGCCGGGAAGAAGCGCGTCCGATTTATGAAAAAGAAATTGTTCATCAGCTTTCTGAATCAGTGGAAGTGTTGTTGAATGAAGCCCCCATCGAACCAAAATGGGGAGTCAAGAAAAACAGTGATGGAAAAAACATCTTCTAGTTTGGCTACAAAGGTCACTTAGCCGTTAGCATAAAAAGCCAGTACATTCTTGCGGGGATGATGACGTCCGGTAGCCTCAATGATGGAAAGGCAGCCATCCCTTTATTAAAGAAAATTAATCGCGATCTTCCGTCTTTATTTACTGCTGGCCTTTTCGATGCCGGTTACGATTATGAACCAATCTATCAACAATTAATCGATCAGGATCTACAAGCTGTCATTCCATATAACCGACGTAACGAAGGAGAGACGGTTGGTTATGACGAGTACTTCGCACCGACTTGTGTCCTAGAGCATTCCTATCGCTACGACAGCTTCGATCCAAAATACAAGACATTGAAATATACACGTCCGAAGGAATGTGCAACGTGCCCATTGTAACACGACTCACTTTGTCAAAAGACCTTTAAAATCAGACAATCTACAGATATCCGAAAGTACACCAATCCCGCAAGGGGATCGAAAAAATGGGATGAACTATACAAAGAACGTACCGCTGTCGAACGTGTTAATGCCTATTTGAAAGAATTCTTTGGACTGAATAATGTCCGTCACCGAACCGGGAAAAAATCAAGGCTTCACTTCCATTTAGTGACGCTTGTTTATAATGCCTCGAGATTAGCCGCGGATCGGATTAGACTAGAAATGAAACATAAGACGCTAAAAGCTGCATAAATAAAATTGATCTTTATTAAAAAAACTTGAAAATCATCAAGGAACAACTCTATGCATTTTTAAAAACAGCAATTATGAAATTGATTCAGATATTAAAATAATAATCATACTCTACCCATTCTCTTTTAATACGTTATTTAATCCATATCTTTCAGGCTGAATATTGCTTATCTTTGGTATTTTTCTTATTGTTGGATGAAATAAACAATATAAAGATATTATTAGTAGGCTTGTTCCACTAATAGTATAAACGAATTGACTGCTTTGAATTTCACCAATAATCCCTCCCAAAAAAGCTCCTAGGGGCATTAAAGACATACTTATACTTGTTATTAAAGAAACCACCCTTCCAATCATCAACTCTGGAACGTTACTTTGAATAAAAGTAAAAAGTAATATATTTGTAGCCCCCATAGGAACCCAAGCTATACCAAATAATATAATTACTAATACACTATCTTTTATGAAACCAGATATAATCCAAGAAGTGCCACCAATAAAAAACAAAAAAACTGTAAGTAATCCCATTGGGTATTTAGATAGCCAAGATGCAGCTAAAGCACCTATTAATAGTCCTGAAGACATAGAAGCTAAAATAAATCCATAAGTTTCTGGACCAGAAAATCTATCAGCAAATGAAGGTAAAATAGCAAATACCATCCCGATAATCAGATTTCCTAAGGATGATATTACAAAGAGCCATATTAATACAGATTTTATAACAAAAGCAAAGCCTTCTTTTAATAATAAAAAATAATGTTTTACTTCTACTTTAAAACTACTTTTAGCAGATTTCTGAATTGACCTCTCTGGAATTTTAATAGTTAACAGTAATAATGCGGTAATTAAAAATGCAATTGAATCTATTATGTAAATAGAAATAGCACCAAACATTCCAATAAGGACCCCCCCTACTGCTTTTAAGGTAAGATCCGTACCCTGATAAGTAAAAGTGAACAATGAATTAGCATGTACTAAGTTATCTTTCGATACCATATATGGTAAAACTACATTTTGTGTAGGGTAAAAAAATTGATTTGTAAATGAAACAACTGGCATGATAATTAGCACTAGAGTAACGCTCAAAAAATCTCCATAATAAGCAATAGGGATAATTGAAATTAATATAGATTGAAATAATTGAGTATAAACAAGGATTTTTTTTAAATTTAGTTTGTCAACCAAGGGCCCTATCAAAAAAGTTAAAGCTTGAGGAAATAATGTTAAAAAACCAACTAAGCCAGTATAAAAAGTAGAGTGAGTTAGTTCTTGTACTAACCACATAGAAGCTATGGCATATAAGCTGTCACCTGCATTGGAGAAAAGTCTACCAATTAATAATTTCACAAACTCTATGTTTTTCAAAACCTTTATCATATAGTCACTTCCCTTTTATTTGCCTCATACCTCTTGCTTAGTTTTAAGTATCTTATCTCGGAAAATATACCAACACCACCAATTTTCCGGACACTGTTTTACTTCTTTCTCAATCCATTTAAAAATAGATATTGATATTTCCTCAACATTTTTAACATCTGTTGGTTCAAAAAGTGGTTCTTCAATTCTTAATGTATATTGATATCTATTACTTTTTTCTAATATGATTGGAATAATAGGACTTTCAAGTAAAGTAGCAATCTTTGCTGGTCCAATGGGTACAAAAACATCATATCCTAAGAATTTAGTCTCAACATTTGGCATATCTCCTAGAGTGAAATCGGGAAACATAAGCAAAGGTTTACCTTCTTTTAAATTTCTTAGAGCTTGTTTAATTGCTGAGTTTTGTGGTAATCCAATTGGTGATAGTTTATTCATTACTTCACCTAAAAAGGATTCACCTATCCTATTCCATACATTCAAAGTTTGTTTATCCATAAAATAACTTAATCTATAACCTTTGGCTGCAAGTAACGGAACGATCGCTTGGTAAGCATTCATATGCAAAGATACTAATACAGGAGGGTTCCCTTTTTTTAAGCTATGATCTAAATTATGCAGGCCTTTAAACCTAACATGTTTTTCAAGGAAGTCTTGTTGTGTAGCATACATTGAAATAAGATTTATATCTAAATTTCGGTAGAACAAATAATCTGTCCAACGGTTAGAAAATTCTTCTATTTCACAATCTGTTGAGTCCCTTTTTAATACTCTCATTATTTCTACCATTTCTTTATTGTATTTTCTCCATCTTTCTGCCATTTTCGTATTTTTCTCGTAACTCATTCCTTTTTTAAGAAAGTCATACAAAAACTCAAAAGGATAGTCTCTCAAAATTTGATAGATCGTTGGATTACTTTCTACAATATCAAAATCCATAATACCATCTGCCATTTTAATTTCCTCCCATTTTTTATATATAGTACTCTGAACAAACCTCACATAGATCATCTTCACTTAAGTTATTCCAACGTATGGATAAATTATTTAAATCTATTTCTCCAGTTTTATTTATAATATTTGGATCCCCAATTCTTCCTAGAAGACGTATTGCATCCCAAACTTGAAAATTGGCTACTATAGAAGAAATGGACGCTGTTGCACCAGTATGTCTCTTTCTATCTGGAAATAAATTAGTTAATAATTTACCTTCTTTCCTCCTTTTTTTATAATTAATTTGGTAACAATCCCAACATTTAGTTCTTCCTGGAATAATTGTGGGACCAATTAATCCCAAATGGCCTATATAACCGCCCCCAACTATATGGGGTACTTTATACTTTAAACACACCTTTGATACCCATTGAGCTGTAGTATTAATATCTGGATTGTCTGCACAATTAATTACCAAATCACAACTTTCTACTATATGGGACAAATCTGTACCTTCATCTATCTCCATATGAGCAGGGAATATGTTTACGTTTGGATTAATACTTCTTAACTTCATCTCCATAACTTTTATTTTTTCTCTACCTATATCTTCAGTAGTGTAAAGTAATTGTCTTGTTATATTATGTCGCTCTACTCGATCATAGTCTACTAATTTAATATTTCCAATTCCGGCCATTACTAGTGAAGTAGCCATCCAACTACCTATGCCTCCAATTCCAATAATTGCTACAGTAGATTCCTTTATATTCTTTTGTAATTCCCAAGGAGAACTTAAATCACAGTAATCACTCCATAAGTCCACTTGCCTTGAATATCTTTCTAATTCTTCAGTAGTAAACTGTTCTCTTATTGGATCATTGGTATTTTCGATAATTCCTTCTTTTAATAACAGTTCTGTACACTCCTCTAATTCTTTATATGTAAATTGCTGAAAATTGAGATTAATCTTTAAAAAAATATCCAAAAGTGGCTTAGTCCCATCCATTAATAATATAGATTTCAAAATACATTCATTCTCGATTTCAAAAACTTTATGACAAGAAGTAGAATAAAAAACAAAGTGAATTCTTTTAGTATTTTTTTCTTTAAAAACACCTACACTAGATTTGATCATTGGATATATATTCTTCAACTCATTTGTCCTCCTTATAAAATGAGCACACCACATAAATTTGGTGTGCCCATTTTCTCTGCCAAAATAGTTAGCAAGAACCATTTTTCGCATCGCCTTCTAGTACAAATTCAGCTATTTTTTTCATATGTAACCCTCCTTTCTCCTACTACTTATATCATAAATCATTATTCAGAATATTTGTATTGATAAAATTAATCGAATAAATCGAATTAAAGTTAAATACAACATAAAATTTTATAAACTTTTTTTACTGGCTGCATAATATCCGGAAACAGCTTCGATCCATACATAAATCTTCTTCTCCTCATATCCCTTTACTGGAACTGGAACACCTATTGGTAAATCTCTTGAAACTCCTCGATCGGGCAATCCTTCCATTAAATATCTTTCCGATAATTGAATCGCATTTTCTCTCCATAAGTTCTTCACTTTCGCATTAGTTACGTACTGCTGTAGTTCTTTTTGGAATGCACTTAACTTAAAATAGAAATGTTCTGTCTGTTTCGTAGTTGGAGAATCACCACAAATCTTACATTTCTTATTTATAAGGTCTAGTGGTTCTAATATTTTTGAGCAGTGGTCACATTGGTCACCACGAGCATCCTGTCCACATTGTGGACAAGTTCCTTCGACAAACCGGTCGGGTAAAAATTGTTCACACCTATTGCAATACGCCTGTTCAATTTCCTTTTTATAGATTTTTCCATTATCAAATAGCTGCAAAAATATATTTTGCACAATTCTATGATGATGGGCACTATCTGTCCTTGTATAGCAATCATAAGTAAAACCCAACTTTTCAAAACACGCACAAAACTCTTTATGATACCTATCAGCAATCTCCTTAGGTGTTACATCTTCTTGCTTTGCTCTAATCGTAATTGGAGTTCCATTGCAATCACTTCCTGATACATAAAGAACATTTTCTCCTTTCATTCTATAATACCGGGCTAAAACGTCACCTGATAATAAACTAGATATGTGGCCTAAATGTAGTGAACCATTGGCATAAGGCCATGCTCCTCCGATAAATACATTCATCTTATTTCCTCCCTTACTATTTTCATCTCTTGAAAATAAAAAACCTCGTCCAAAGACAAAACAACTGTCTAAGGACGAGATTATTCTCGTGTTACCACCTTAATTTGCTAACCACTCACATGATTAGCCTCAATAAGTACGGAACGATAAAGTTCTTATACCCTGACATTTATAACGAGTGCCAAATCTCGTCATAGCCTTACGCTCAATAGAACGTTCAACTATGCAGCTCAGAGACCATATTCAATCAAATAATTCCATGCTTCTTTTCAGCCAACGAAGCTCTCTGTAACGGAATAAAAATGATTTACTCTTCTCATCATTGCTTTTATATTTAACTTATTATTACATTTCATATTCATAAACACAATAGGAAATTATATTTCTACTTTGATCAACGGTACAATTTAACCTCTCCTCAATATTCCACCCAACAGCATTTCACGGCCACTGTATATATGCAAATCTCATATTTAGCATGTAAACTTCAATTACTCTTTTAATAAAATATATTTTATACATCCTTCAGCATCTTACAATAAAAACAATTTATTTTAATAGTAAAATTAATACGTTCATCCACATGCTTATTTAAGAATTGCAGAAACTTAACCAAACACCTTAAAAAACACTTTAAATAGTGAAATTTTAAATCGAGAAACGGTTATTGAATCTTTTATTACTGTATTTTTATGTCTAAGAAAATTTTTAATTTGCTTTCTTCTATTGGGAATCATAAACATAGGTAATTTTTTTGGATGAAACCAATCCACTTTATCTGTTTCAGGACCATTTTTAATTAGCGTACCACCTAGCAATTCCCCTAAAAATATGTGTTGTAAATCATCAAATTGAGGTTGATAATATTCTCCTATTTTTCGTTTAATCGAAATGATATACCCCGTTTCCTCTTTAGCTTCTCGTATAGCACAATTCTCTAAGTGTTCATCTTTTTCTAACATTCCCCCAGGTAAATCCCAGACAGGATAATCCTTTCTCTTCACTAACAATATGTAACCCTTTTTATTAAAAACGATGGTAAAACAGCCTGAAGTTTTTGCCATATCAATTATTGCTCCTTTTTGAAATAAAAATATACATTTTACCATAAATTCAAAATATTTTAACTGGATTATCTTTAGGTTAATAATTTTTTAATCATCTCTTCTAAACTCCCCATTTTCTATAGTGGTGTTAAGAATTTTTTCTCTTCTGCCTCTGTAATTTTAATAAGGAGAAGTTACATCTTGAGTATTTTAGATGAATTAAAAGTAATAACTTATTGAATTATGGACCAATATTTGGAGGGTTTCGTATATGTTCAGCAAAATCTTCTTTATATGGACAGGTACCTTGGAGTATTTCCTTCACAGCTTTTTCTATGTCATACTGCGTTTCCTTATGTTCTATTTCATCATCATGAATAAATAGCCAACAAGCCCCCTTAGCTTTACTCTGTAGACCAACACTACCAGCATTGACTATTCGCCTACCAGCTACTAATCTGTCAAACTGAATATGCGTATGGCCGCATACTATAATATTCGCTTCAGTATCCTTTACCATCTCATTAATTTCTCGTTCATCGGTATCAGCTCTTATTGCTTCTTCGTCATTCCTTGGAGAACCGTGTACAAACAATACATCGCCTAACCCGTTAATAGCCATCCGTTGTCTCTCAGGCAATTCTTTCAAAAAACTCAAGTGCTCCCTTGTTAATTGATCTGCACACCAGTAATTTATTTCTGCTACAAAATCCTGACAGCCATCTTCTATGCTATATCGATGCGCTACCTCTCTATCTGCATTACCCATTATAAATAAAAATGTATCCTTATATCTCATTAAAGTTTCCATGACTTCTCTAGGCTGCGGTCCCCAGACTAAGTCCCCACCAACTATAACTTTTTCAGCCTTTTCATTTGCCACTTCAGTTAAGACAGCTCCTAATGCAACGTTATTACCGTGAATATCATAAATTGCTGCTATTTTCATAACAAATACCTCCACGTATTAACATTTTCAGATACTAGATTAAGATGATAATCAATCATTTTTGCTAAAAGGTATATAGTGCCGTTCACACAAGATATCAATGTTCTTCAACACTCGCGGTCATTAATAGCTATTTTTATATTTTTTATATGCTAATGGTGTCATGTTCATCGATCTGCGAAACTGAGCAATGAAATAGCTTGTGCTATTAAAGCCTACTTCATAGGCAACATCCGTGACATTGAATTCTATTTGTTGTAGTAAAATTAAGCTTTTTTGAATTCGATAATCGGTTACATAATTCAATGGTGTTTTCGTTAAAATTCGTTTGAAATATCTACAACATTCGGATCGACTCAATTGACCAGCACGTGCAATATCGTCTAAAAGAATTTTTTCCGCATAATGTGTGTGTATCCAATTTAACATTTGCTTCATTCGATGACTCTTTAGCTTTTCTACCTGTTCGTACTCTAAATCAAAACCATTTATGATTAAATTTTTCCAAATTATCGTTAGCTGCATGCTAATATCGATTTCATAACATGAGGGCTTTTGTTGTATCAGTTGATTGATGTTTACAATAGCAGCTAAAATATTTTTCTCCCAAACTTCCTCTGTATCCAAGTTAAGGTAAGGCAAATTAGTGGCTTGCGTATACGGACTTACATGGGTTGTATAAAGCTCTTGAGATAAAATAAAATGTGGAGATACATTTAAACAAATATAAATACAGCCCGAATCATTTTCATCTGTTGCCATGTGCAAACACCCACTATTTATAAACAGTCCCTCGCCCTCTCGAACAGTTATTTTTTCTTCATTAACTTGGAAGATTGCTTCTCCTTTTATAATGAGAACAAATTGAATTTCATCATGCCAGTGCAGTGGTATAAAGCCATGTATGTTTTTAGTAATCATCGTTTCGTAACATGCAAGCGGTAATACAACCGTGCGATGTTCCGTTAATTCTTTTAAATTTTGGTCAACGATAAAATTTTTTATTTGCATAGCAAAACCTCAATATAATTATACTTTTTGATTCGATTTACGTATTATTCCAAGAATTCTCCTCTTATTATTATCCATATGATAACACTATTTTTATCATAAAGGTGGAGAATTCATCATGAATAGAGGGAAAGGAATGTTTCTTGTAATAACGGGAGCAACGTTTTGGGGGATTGGTGGCACAGTTGCAAAAAAGCTATTTCAAGAATTCTCTATTGATGTAGATTGGCTTGTTGCGACCAGGTTACTACTGGCTGGTTTATTACTATTAGCAGTTCAATTTTTTGAAAAAGACCGTTCCCAAATAATTGCTGTTTGGAAAAACAGAAGGATCGCTATTCATTTACTTATTTTCGGGTTACTTGGTATGCTTGCTGTTCAGTACACATATATGGCTTCGATTGAACATGGCAATGCTGCGGTAGCAACACTATTACAATATTTAGCACCAGTAATGATTATTCTTTATCTCATTTTAAGCAGACAATCTGTTCTAACAAAAAAAGATGTGTTAACTATTTTGCTAGCTTTCGTTGGATGCTTCTTCTTATTAACCAATGGCTCATTCTCACAACTATCTGTACCGTTACTAGCAATCGTTTGGGGTGTTTTATCTGGGATAGCTTTAGCATTTTATACGTTGTATGCCATTCCTTTGCTAAAGCAATACGATTCGCTTGTCATTGTTGGCTGGGCTATGATTATCGGAGGTACTGCATTAAGCTTTATCCACCCACCTTGGGAACTTAACAATAGCAGCTTAACGCTAGAAGCATATTTATATATAGTCTTCGTTATCATTTTCGGAACGATGATTGCATTTTGGTTTTATATAGAAAGTTTACAGAGCCTGTCACCTAAAGAAACGAGTCTTATAGGTAGTATTGAACCCCTAGCAGCTGTTTTAACAACTGTTTTCTGGTTAAAACAACCCTTTGGCATTTACCAATGGGTTGGTACAGCTTGTATCATTATCATGATTTTAATAGTAGCTTTACATAAAGATTCTTCAGCAAAAAATCACGCCGTCTAATTAGAAAAAGCCCCCCAGGATTAACTAGTTTCGTTTTTCGCTGAGAGGGCTTTGCGTCTCTAATCTGAACTAAGTAAACAAGGATATATTCGTTGTTTTTTAGTAACAATTAAGGGGAGCTCAAATTTTCACTAAAGGTAAAGGTCTATTTGTTATTCTTTTCTAGGTTCGAATAAATCAAGATTATTCCCATATAAATCTTTAAATACTACCCCTTTACCTCCTGGTACCCCTTGTATCTCTCCTTGAAAAACTACTCCTCGCTCCTGCAAATCACTAACATCTCTTTCAATATGATCGGATTCAAACATTAGCATGACCGTATCGCCGCCTTGTTTGCCTATCAATTGTTCTTGTTTAGGAGTTTTAGCTTCAGCTAGTTCAATCATGGTTTCGTTACCATTCTCAGGGGAAACAGCAAGATAACGCCACCCTGGTTCGAACTCCTCTTCTTCCCGTACTACAAATCCTAACTTGTTCACGTAAAAATCTTTCGCTTCTTTTAAATCATGGACGAACAATGTCAGTTGAATCGCCTTTTTTATCATAATTATCCTCCTTCTAGCAAATTACTACTAGGTTAGCATAACAACAACCGGCAAACTTCTTTTCAATTGCTCCATATAACTTTTTTTGAGGACATTTACTGACAGTCGATCAATATGTAGACGCTTTAAAAACAAGATTATTTTAATTGCTTCAATTTTGTCATAATCATAATAACGATAATTCGTTTCAACTTCTATTTACGAAGGCTTTAATAAGTCAATTTCATCATAATACCGTAATATTTTAACAGACACATTACATATTTTTGAGAACCTTTCTATGGTATATCATTTTATTCTTTCAATCATTTTAATGTTCTGTATAAATAGTATTAACTATTTATTTTATAATAAACAATATTTTTTAAATTATCATAATTTTCAACGTATTCCCCTTCACGGTAATAATGAAGGGTTATTTCATATAGTCTTCAACTAATTCAAAACACTTTTCTTCGGTAAGATTGTTCTGGACCGTTACATATTCTAACTGTTCCATCGTGCCACCTTTATATTTTAGCGATGCCTCTTTTGCAGTATGATCTCGGTACGCTATCCATTCACGCTGTTCCTTCCTTAGTTGATCCATCTCTTCTTTAGGTAGTTGCTCCTTTAGGGCTCCATAAATTTCATTTAACAATTCATCCCAAATATCGTATGCATCTCCTTCAACTTTTTTCAACGCATATGTTGTATCGTCTATCGGATTTTTTCGCATCTCCTCCACTTCATTCTTCGTATCATTTAATTTCTTAAGGTACTGATCCTTCAAACTAGCTGTATCTTTTGCTGGTACATTGTTTGTCGTATCTCCCTTTTCATCGGTACCATTACTTCCAGTATCTGTGTTCGTATTGTTGGTATTTGTGTCATTATCTGTCGAAGCTGCACTTGCAGAATCGTCATTTGTATTTTGACTAGAGTTTTTATTTGGTGACTGATTTTCCAATGTAGACTCGTCAGATGAGGTTCCACAAGCAGTCAATATTACTAAAACTACTGTTAACATGCCTAATAAGAATTTGCGTTTCATTGAAATACTACCTTTCTTCTCATTATTCTTCCTCGTGACTACATTTAATTTATCAAAAAAGATGCTCTTCTTAAATTAACCTACCTAAAACTTTCCCGAAAGCCATTCATTTTTGTTTTTGTAACCTATTGAATTTGGTTTATTTTGTTCAACTCTACTAATTCAATGGCTTCCATTATTTAACCCCCGTCACATATTAAATCCTATTACTGAAGTATCTGGTTATCACTATTTAACAATCTTCGTTATGTTTTTTTATTTTATCATATTTTAAAATTACTTATGATCTAGATCTATCCTTACACTTCTCATTTCAATTAAATTCAACTTGGATTGATATTGATTTTAGGATTGAATCTAAATAAGTACTATTGCTCACTCTCTTCTTTTTCCTCCCTCTTTCTTCTTTAGACTATACCAACTTTTTAACAGAAAAAACTAGATGAAAGACCAACGATAAGTTTATAACAATAAGGTAACCACTTTATGATCCCCAACCATTAGAAAAGGAACGAGGTCTAATGAACTCCGTTCCAACTAATAATGCTTTATTTAGTTTAAATTACTGTAACATTGGTCAAATCTGCTTTATTCTTCTTCAGTACTGCATATGTTACCTTATCCATTGTTGCACCATCAAAATTCGCTTTGTTACAAGCGTATGCATACTTGAACGAAGCATTTTTAAATACAGCATTTTTAAAATTCGTACCCTTTAATCCCGAACTATAAAAATTCGTGCCATTGAAAATTTGATTTTCGAATGGAACACCCGATAAATCAGAATAGCTTAAATCTGTATTATTCAACTTGGCATGTTTAAAACTTGTCTTGGATAAATCCGACTTTGATAATTTAGCTCCTGTAAGATTTGCACCATCGAATATTACATTCCTTAAATCACAAACGATAAATGAGCTATAAGATAAATCGGCTTCAGTAAAATCGGCATCTCTTAGATCGCTTTTGCTAAACTCTGCTTTTTTTAAACTTACCCCTTTAAAATCAGCTTCACGAAGATCCATTTTAGTGAAATCCATTTCCTTTTCCTGCTGCTGGAGCATAGTTTGCTTTTCTGCATTAGAATCCAACATTTCGGATATATTCCCAATAGATTTTATCGTCATGCTAAAAGCAGTTTCATCATCATGTCCCTGTTCTCTTAAATCATTTAATTTCTCTTGCAAATTATTCATTATTTCTTCTTTTAATTCCTTAACTGAGTTTGTCTCCACATAAGGTGAAAACTCATTATCCAGATATTTACTTAACTTTTCATTCATTTCCATATCCACCTTTCTCTAATAATTGATCTAAAATCCGTTTAGTGTTCTCCCAGTTCTTTATATTTTCGATATACGTGTCTTTCCCTTTTTCTGTAATTTTATAATATTTCCTTCTTCCACCAGAGGTCTCATCTCCCCAGTAGGACACGATATGGCCATCTTTTTCAAGCCTTTTCAGACTTGAATACATGGTAGCCTCTTTTAATTCATATTCCCCAGCTGAGTTCTCTACTATTAATTTGGTTATTTTATACCCATATTTATCTCCAGTCATCAACAGGTTCAAAATTATTGTATCGGTATGTCCTCTTAGTAGATCCGAGGAAACTTTCTTATTTACCATATTCACACCTCCTATACCATACCTACAATACTTCTAACTTCAGTGTATTGGCAGTTGTATCGTTGATCATCGCCCCACTTCCTTATAATTATAATATACATCATATTACTATGATTGTCAATGTACTTTTACGACAATTATACTTTTACGATTAAAATGATGTCTCGATATAGGAAACTATAAAAGATCCTTCCCAGACTAAATCGTCCTACATCTCTCCTTAATCAGAGATTCCCCCTATTGTTAACCTAAAGTCAGTGTACTAAGTTTTCACTTAGAAAACGAAAGAAGAAAGATTATTATGTTAAATGTAGAAGTTTTAGGATGATGTTACAGTTGGGAATTACACTGCGTATAAATTGAAAAAATCGTGCAGATTGATATAGTGAGGACTGCAATTGGAATGGGTGGATACTGCCCAAAACACTATTGATAAGGATTGAGGGGGTATTAGGGAATAACAAAAGTAAGCACCCGATTAGAAACAGAGCGAGTCAACGGAGACAACGAAATTACGGTGTGCTTGTGAGCCGATGATGACTTTTCGTAGGGGGTCGTGAAGTCGCCTTGTTTCTGGGTGCTGGAGCTGGACGCGGCCCAATACGCCCATAATTATATAGGCCAAATTTCATCATTTCCTAGTCTATGAAAAGAAACTGGATCACTTGGATCCAGCCCCGGATTAGAATGGATATTATATTGCATCATAATTGAGTTGAGTACCTATTATTTCGTCACCGCTGCTTTTTTACATAATAGTAGAAAGAAGCGTTTAGGAGATTGGAATAAGCGTACTCTGGGTAATCAAGCTCTTATTGGAGTAATTTAAGTATGCCATCATTTAGCGAAACAAAGGGTTTTTTATTAAAAAGCGTCAAGTGCTCACGCAATTCTGAATTACGTAAGTACTCGACGCTTATTTTAACTGCCAACAGACATTAGATGCTTATTATCAGTCTATTTTCCTTTTAGGCTCCACCAGCATGATGTGTGATTCCTTTTCGGCGAAAGGCTTATGCTCGACGCCTCCTGGGACAATACACATCTCGCCTTTAGAAATTTTTACTTCCCCATCACGAAAATCGATGAACATCTCCCCTTCAAGCACGATAAATAGCTTATCTGTATCAGGATGCTCGTGCCATATAAAATCTCCATCAATTTTAACAAGCTCAATTTGATCGTCATTCATTTCACCAATAACTTGTGGGGACCAATAATCGTTAATTTTAGATAACTCGTCCTTTAGTTTTATAGGTTGGTAATGGATAATAATCCCTCCTTATTTTGACTTCCACTATACCGTTACAGTAATGAGTAAAAAAATAGTATGCATTAGTAAAGCTCTTTACGTTTAAAAAGAAGATGCTCAGGCCAAACCTTGTCGTTCGGTTGTTACAACTGAGTGATTTCAATAACTTTTATCTCCACCTTTTAGAACTAACGTAAAGAATTTATTATATTTTGTAACGCATATTCGATAGCCAATGGACCACCAGTAATAGCGGAAGTATCCATTAAATAGACATTGCTTTTCTTCACAGCATTCAGGTTGTTCCATACATTACTTTGTTCTAATTCGTTCATCAATTTATCCTCTTTTGTAATGTCGCCTATAAGGAAAATATGATCTGCTTGAATCGTTGAAATTCCTTCAAACGTAATAAACTCATTATTAGTACCTTTAAATGTCTTATCTGGTGTAAGCCCCAGCCCCCTACTTTTATCAAACGCTAGTGTATAGACAGAGTTTTCTTCACCTAGAACATTAAACGTTTTTCCATCCCAAGATACTATAAATGCTACTGACTCTCCTTCAATTGCCTTTAATGCTTCACGACCCGTTTCAATCGCTTTCATCATATGATCGATTACTTTTTCCGCTTCGTCTTCCTTTCCAATAATCTCGGCTACTGTACGAAGACCGTATTGCCAATCTTCATAGATGTCATTGGAGTTTAGTGTAATGACAGGCGCAATTTTTTCTAAAGAGTCATGTATCTCTTTATGATGTTCTGTGGCTATAATATAATCAGGCTCAGTAGATAGAATCTTTTCAATATTAGGGGACAGTTTATCTCCTAATTCTTCAGTTGAATCCAGCTTTCCTTTTAAATAAGATAGAGAAGATAGATATTCTTTTTCTGTAGAAGCAGTAGGTGGTTCACCTAGTGCAACTAATATTTCAGGATAAAAATACCATAGCGTGGCCAATTTTTCAGGTTTCTTCTCCATCATAATTTCTTTACCAGATGCATCCTTAAACGTTCTCGGCCATTCCGTTTCATCTATATTAACTTCTGTTTCAGATTCAACTTCTGAGACTGATCCATTATTATTTTCAGTAGGCGTTTTATTACAACCAGCTAGTATGCCTACTAATATTATTAAGAACAGAAGTCCTTTCATTTTTTGCATATTAATTTCCCCCTATACCATGTTGCCTGTGGATTTCCATTAGTATAGTACATTCATTTTCAGTTAAGAATGGATGCTAGTTGAAATTAGCATGGATTATTGATGAACTTCTCGCGATATTTAGTAGGAGAAATGCCAACTTGCTTCTTGAACACTCTACTAAAATAGAAGGGGTCAGTGATTCCAACAGCTTGTGCAATTTGTTGTATAGACACATTTCTTGTAAATAACATTTTTTGTGCCATCTTTATTCGATAGTTTAATAGATATTCTGCCGGTCCCATCCCTGCATGTCTTCTAAATACGTAAGAAAGTCGATTTCGATTAACGTTATATTGTTCTTCAAGCGATGCTATTGTAAGGCTTTGATAATAGTTTTCATGAATATAATTAGATACCCGTTCGAATAAAGTATGTGATTCACAGCTATTTTGCCTATTAATAACAGATAATAAGGCTTCATTCAGTGCTTCGCGAAACAGCATTTCGGTCTGAAACATTGAAATGCCTCCACGCTGATTATATACTTGCCACAGGCGCATAAGTAATTCGACAAGTCGAGGGGATTGCCCTGTTGATAATTCAAAATGCTGTTGAGAAAAGCTAGTGTCTTCTAGTTTTGAGTTACCTATCCGATATAGAACTAGAATATATTCCCAGTTTGTGTCACCAAACATTTTTTGAGCCAGTTCCATTTTTGCACCCCCATGGATAATTTTCCCTGGGGAAAGGATATAAGGTGTACCATTAAATTGAAATTGTGTCCTCCCTGCAAGTGGAAAGACAAATCCAGGAAAAGAGTCTGTATAATCAGCGTCAGGTACACCTGGGTTTTTAGCATAACGATATATTCCTTCTACTTGAAAAGGATTGTCTGCGAGATACTCTGCTAATTGATGAACGTCCATTTTCAAAATGCTTGCCTCATTTCACTAATAATTTGCCTGTAAGCTGTGAAATCAACCGATGTACATGCTGTACCACTCTACACCTAAGTATTACATACACTTCAACAAGCACGGTTGGGTTTCCCATAAGCCGTGCAACTTACCATAAATTTCTTCATTTAATCCATTACACTCTTTTGTTGTCCCTGCCTGCGGTTAGTGTATATGCTAATGGGTAGATACCCTAATATTCCTCCGAGTGTATTCAAAATAACATCATCAACATCAAAACTACCAAAGCCGAAAATAAGTTGAATTAGTTCGAATGTTAAACTTAAAGAAAGAGCTGCAATTGTAATCTTTTTAAACCTATGGAACTTGCTTGATAACAGTGGAAGAATAAATCCGAATGGCATAAACCCAATAATATTTCCAGTTAGATTTTCAACCCGTATGTTGATGTTTATATCATTCGCCAAGAACAAATAATACGTAATCGTCTTAAATGGAATAAAATTGTGGTTATTCCAGTAATAGCCATCAAAATTAAATGTAAAATGGCTCATAATGTCTGGAATGGCAAGGTGTTTGAATAGAATTAGTTTTGAAAGAATGAACAAATAACAGCATAATACAACTGTTAATCCTACTTTCAATAAAATTTTCATAATCACTATTCCCCTAATTCTCGATATTTCTACAAACCTTTTAAAAAATCTATTGCACTTTGTATGGAATGTTAAGCGAATCAATTTGTTGTTCTTCGAACGAAACTTCCCTTTGGAAAAGTGATGACACTTTTGGCTATCTTTAAAATCAGAAAACCAATGATACTGCCAATTGTATTCAAAATGACATCATCAATATCGAATTGCCCAATTTTTAAAGCCAGCTGCAAAGTTTCAATTGAAAAACTAATAACGGTTGAAGCAACAATTACCCTAGTAAATCTACTGTATTTTTTAATTAATAAAGGAAGAAAAATTCCCAGTGGCAGAAAAATTAAAATGTTTCCTAATGTGTTATTGATGATGATATCCATATTAAAACGGTCAGCTCCAGATATGTATTCGATGGTATTTTTAAACGGAATGAAATTCGAATTGACCTTTATAAATTCAACATAGCCTTCTGAATTCATTGGAGTAAAAACATATCTGTTAAATGTACCTCCAGTTACGTAGTAATCGTTGATTCGGAAAATGATACGTTGAAAGAGTAACTTAAATAGAATAATAAATGAGTAAAGACCAAATAAAATCCATGTTCCTATCTTAGTTGCTTTATAGAATGGAAACAGTGACTCCTGTAAACCTTTCGTTAATTGTTTTTGTTCTCCAAAACTCTCTAACGCCTTTTTTGTTGATTCTTCCTTAGTAAAACCTTGATCTATATATTCATTTTTTAATAAATGTAAATGATCTCTCATTTCATCAATTATTTCTCTCTTTTCTTCCTCGTCACAATGTAATTGATTCACAACTTTATCAATATAATTTTCGATTTTTTTATCCATGCGATCCCCTCCGAACATACTTTAATTAAATTACTTATTTGATTCCATTCCTTTAATTTCTTATCTAACTCTTTCTTCCCATCTTGTGTGATCCTATAGTACTTCCTTCTCCCGCCATTCTCTGAACTGCCCCAATAAGATTGGAGCCATTCTTTGTTTTCTAATCGCTTCAAAGCGGGATATAACGTCCCTTCACTCATGTTGTATAGTTCATTACTATTTTCTTTTAATGTTTTTACTATTTCATAACCATACATGTCCCTTTTATTTAATAGAGATAAAAATAAAATATCAATACTACCCTTCATTATCTCTTTGTCCATAAACGACACCTCACTTTCAAACGAATTATATTTACATCGTAACACAATAGTACATCGCATTACAAGGTTAAAAAAATTGACCTATCAAATTCACACTTTACAGACGAATTAGTCCCAAAATAGAGAAACAACAGCCAGTGAAGACAATTCTATTTCTATTTTTGAAAAGAGGGATAAAAAATATAATTATAAAAAAGGAGCCCCAGAAAAGAGTAAAGTCAGCAATGAACAAGAGGTATGAAAAAGACCCGAAAATCGGAAAAGATTATTTTCACGAAAAACGGGGTCATTGTCATTATTAAAATCATTTGTCATAGAGCCCATTACGGACACGATCTATCTTCAAGGCACTTCTCCAATAAGCCGCTCACAATAGGCTATCATGTCCGCTACTCTCTGAAAACGCAAATATTGAATAGTAAAGTATGTCATTCTATGAAGCAAAAAATTGCATATTATTATTTGCTTCCTCAACTCTAACATTGAATTAAACTTTTCAAATTTAACAAATGCCATTAACTATCTATCATTAACTTTAATAGCTTCTCACTATAATTCAACATTCTTTTCTGCCTTATTCATTTCAAATGCTATAGAACCTAGTTTAGCCCGTAAATCCTTTTATAATTTCCTCATTCTTTCAGTGAATTCAGGTGAATGAGTATGTTAATGAATAATATTGCTTGACCGAAAAGGAGAAATCTAATTTATATAGTTTTCTATTGAATGCATGTCCAATTTAATAGAAAAGCTTATTCTCTTATCATATTATGGGGGGAAATATTATTTCTAAGTAACATTTCACAACTATAAATTGAATTCCAATATGAAATATCGGTTGTTAAACATGTTATACATTTTTACCTTTATTCAAAACATTAATGACCACTCTGCTACTTATACAAAATTGATTTGTAACATTACAACTTAAACCGCCCTACCAATTCATTTAATTCCTCAGCCAATTTAGCAAGATGCTCAGAGCTTCCTGCTACTTCTTCCATGGATCCACTTGATTGCTGTGCTGATGCTGATGTTTGTTCTACACCCGCTGCAGCTTCTTCAGAAACTGAGGCTATTTCCTCTATAGAACCATTCATTTCTTGACTATTAGCCGCAATTTCAGATAAGTGTTCAGATACAGCCTGAATACTTTGAACCATATCTGTAACTGCAGAACTTATATTATTAAACGTTTTACCTGTGGTTTCTATTTGAGATGTTCCTTGTTCTACCTCTGAATATCCATCTCTTAATGAGTCAGCTACAACACTGGATTCAGTTTGTATGGTGGTTACAATTGTCGTAATATCATTTACGGATAGAGCAACCTGCTCCGCCAGCTTTCTTACTTCATCTGCCACAACTGCAAAGCCCTTACCATGCTCACCCGCTCTTGCAGCTTCAATGGCAGCATTTAAAGCCAATAGATTTGTTTGCTCTGCAACATCTTTAATCACCGAAACAAGTTTTGAGATTTCTTGCGATTGGTTATCCAAATTTTGCATCTTTTCTACTGCATCTTTTACAATCCGATCAATTTTAATCATTTGCTCAGTTGAAGCATTCATTAGTTGACTTCCTTTTGTTGTCAGCTCTAATACTTTTCCTGAATTCTCGTGAATACGTTCTCCACTTTCATTTGCTTCTTCAGCTCTGTTAGTGAACGTTCCCATAATGGATGCTAACTCACTGGCACTATTCGCCTGTGTTTCTGCCCCAGTTGCAAGCTCTTCCATTGTTATTGCAACTTGGTCTGCTCCTGCTTTAACCTCACTGGCTGCCTGCGTTAGCTCTTCGCTTTGACTTGAAACAGATTCGGATACTTCAGAAATTCTATTTAATAGATTCCGATTATTATCACTCATTATATTCGTTGCTTTAACAAGTTGCGCAACCTCATCTTTGTTGTTGGTTTTCAACGGTTCTTGACTTAAATCGCCTTTTGCCAAATCATTCATTCGTTTCATAATTATTAAGATTGGATTAGTAAGAGACTTTGCAGTTATTAAAGCTATAATAATACCAATTATTAAAACTAAACCTGATATGATTAAAATAAAGAACACTGTTGAATCACCATACAATATAATTTGTTTTCCTTGTTTATTGACATCATTTTGACTTCTTGAAGATAATTTTTCATTACTATCCATTATTTCATTGGAAAGTGACTTAGCTTCCAATAATATCTCAACAGCCTTATCACGATTACCCGATTCATATTCGGTGATTGAATTAGTTACCATATCTGTCCATTTAGCTTTTTTGTCTATAATGGATTTAATATTTTCTGAATCACTTAAAGTCAACATTTCTTTCTCTATTTCTTTACCTTTTTCCAAATTAGCCTCTAATTGTTTCTTTATCTCCTTATCATTATATAGGAAATAGCCACGAACCATTGATGCACTCTGTGACATATTATAAGAAAAATTTTCATTAATAATTAGGTATGGAACGTCCTTTTCAACAATTTGCTTTGTATTATTATTTAACTTTTCAATAGCAATATAGCTTACCGTTCCTACTATAAATGCTAATGCTATAAGTAACCCAAAACCGAATAACAATTTTGTTTTAATTCTTTTAAATTTGAGTAGTTTTTTCATGCTAGTATCCCCTGTCAGTTTATATAATGGTATAAGATTAATTGCAACCAAACCGAATGACATCATTTGTAATCAAGTTTAATACTTGCACATCCTTTTAAACCCCACCAATATTTGATGCAGGTTTAATCTCTATTTCTTCACTATCTACCACGCTTGTAGCTGCAACGAATAGAAAACTAACGTTATCATTATCTATGCCTACAATTAAAAATACGATTTTCTTCTGTTCTATTTTGTTTTATCAATCTCTTTTTCCAACCAAAATGAATATGCTATTATTCGTAAAATTATAATGCTATTTGGCAAATCGAATGATTTACAAATGACTATTAGTTACTTTTAAAACCTTGGATAGATAGGATTTGATACACAATTAATACAGAAATATGGATCTTCAGCTTACATATAATTATTTTTATAATCCTCTATTTCTTTTCCTCCCTTACAAGTTTATTTTTAAATTCATACTAAAGAACCATTACTAAATACTCATTACATATATCGGTGAATATTATAAGATTGTTAGTTATTTCACTATTGGAAATATAAGGGATTTATGGAGAAGAGTATGATTCGGATTCGTAATCACTGAGGCTTTTGACTGGGTTTTCTTTCACTCCTCACTATAACTTAAAAAAAGAAATAGTGGGTAAGATCACTCGTCGATGATCTTACCCACTAATCTTAGTATGTTTTTCATGGATAGGCTACACTTGGTTGGACAGTTTCGTTAAGGTCCGTTAGACTTTACTAAACTATGCTCGCTTAAGGAGACTAAAAATGACTAAACGAAACCGTCGTACATATACCGAAGGATTTAAGAATCAGATCGTTCAGCTTTACGACCAACGGAAAGCCACGAAAAGAAATCATCCAGGAGTAGGAACTGAACCCTTCGTCCTATGATCGTTGGGTTAACCAATATCGAAATTCCGGTTCTTTTAAAGAAGAAGACAACCGTACGCCAGAACAAAAAGAGATATTACAGTTACGCAAAGAACTTCAGCGAGCGAACATGGGAATTGATATTTTAAAGGTTTTTTATTCAAAAACTGGGCTTATCTACAGTAGGTAATTATAGTTTTCAACGTTTACAACAATAGGACTTTACTTGGAGTGGTAGGTATGAATTAGATCAGCTTGTACGATCACTTAAACAACCCTTTCAGCCTTTCAAGACCAATCATGCCCATAGATTAGCCCTTAAACGCTAATCTATGGATATATGTACACAAGTATATCACATCAACATTTTGTTGCTGATACTGTAGAAAGCCACCTATTGCTAAATTTAATACTCCAGCATATTAACATAATCTATCAAAACTTATTTCAAATCGACAGCGACATTACTTACTGCTTTTTGCAATATGTATTAAAAACGAACTCTGCGAAATGCTAAAAAAATAAAAGATAAATATGAAGAAAGTAGTCCTTTTGATAGTAGTAGCAGTGTGTTCTTTGACAGGATACACAACTAGTGTCGCAGGCTATATAATGAAAGAAGAAAAAGAATTCATTCAAACCATAACAAATGATATTAAACACTCACATAGCAAAGGATATGTTTTAGAGAAAAAGTTAAATGAAATGAACACCCTTTATATTCTATCTAATAATAAATCAACCCAAACTTGGAAAGTAGCAGATAAAGTTAACAAAAAGGTGGCAGATTTAGAAGATTTAGGTCTAATAAAAAAGTGAAAGCATAAAAAGGAAGCTAATGAGGCTTCCTTCCTTTTTTAGTCCTATTCATTTTGCAATTTCTTTACTCTACAATCTGACCCTTTTCTGGAATAGAATAATACATCCTTGCTATTCTTTAAACACTATTTTGTAAAACGATATTTGCGATCTAACCATTTTGAAATGATGAGTGTTGCTACACCAAGTATTAGGTATACGAAACCTCCAACTTCGATTGCATATCCAAAGGGAGGGATAAATCTAGGTAGAAGAATCATACCTAGAAGTGAGATAATCACAATGAAAAAGATTGAGAAAAAATCTTTAACTTTATTTGATACCTTGTATACAGATTGTTGTAACCATTTTAAGATCAGAAAAACGTCGAGGAAAATAATAACAGCAACTATAAAAAAAGTAACAAATGCTGTTCCTATATAAACTGTCTGATTGCTATCTTTGAAATAGTGTATAATGACATCTCCTATCCCATGTATTACTGCTATCAGGCCTGCTAGCTGTAGTAATAGAAAGCCTATAAAAAATGCTGTACTTTTCCCTGGTTCTTTTGGTAACTGCTTGATTATTTCATTACAGTAAGCAGCGGGGGGCTCTCCAAACACATCTTCTGCACGTTTTCCTTCATTCTGTGCCTCAATAATATGATCTAATATCTCCATCAATAACTCCTCTGATTGTTGTTCCGAAATTGCTAAACTGGTTCGAATATAAACTAGCATTTTATCATAATATTCTTCATTTTCTTTTGTAAGTAATTTACGTTTTTTGTTATTTAATTGAATCAGCTCTTTAGCGTTCATCAGCAACACTCCTATTCAACAATTTATCAACAGGTTTCTGAATATTTTTCCATTCCTCTTGAATCTCAAATAATGCCTTTTCCCCTAAATTGGTAAGTTGGTAGTATTTTCGTTTAGGACCTGTTGGAGAAGCTCGCATTTCACCTTTGATTAATCCATCCTTTTGAAGACGAACCAAGATAGGATAAATAGACCCTTCACTAACCTCATTCAGACCAAAATGTTGAAGTTTTTGTGATAATTCATAACCATAAACTGTTTCTTTATCAATAATTGATAAAATGCATCCCTCTAAAATTCCTTTTAATAATTGACTTCTCAAAGACATTAATTTTCATCCTTATCACTATATTGCAATACAAGTTACCTTATCTTAATAAAGCTACCTTGCACAACAAGATAGCTTTATATTATTCATCATAACCTATTTATGGTAATCCATCAACATTTTATTTGGTGCATAAATTTTCCTTAGTCTAAAATAAAGTGTAGACGCTTACTCTGTAAACAACCCATCTTCAAAGGATATCATCGGTTATTTAACCATCTGAGCAAGTCCCTCACCAAAAAACCAATTTTTCAAACCAGTCTCAATCAAAACAACAAATACATCTTCTGTAGAAACATTACATTTCATAGACAGTTGATTAGATAGCTCTTTATACAATAATTGCTTCTGTTTTTGAGTTCTTCCTGACCCACATGTAATTTGGATAAATAAAAGTCTATTATCTCTCGCACTACTAAGGAGAGTAGAAGAATGTGTGAACTATTGAGCTTGAACTATCACTATTAATGTGTCCAATACATATAGAAATAAAAATCGATTGAATAACTATCTGAATACTATTATTTTGCCTATTCTTCTCTCCTCCTCTTCCGCTTATTGGAATCTCTTTTTATTATTGGCTCCTTCAACTAAAGCAAAAGTTACTTTAAGTACATTAATTCACAAACTACTTTTTTCCCGTTCTTTTATAGACTTTGCAATAATTTCACATTTTTTTATAGCCCAAATATAATGCTTGGAAGTGTTTGCCGCAAAATATCCGTATAAATTACTTGTTTTTGTCCACTTATAGTATTTTTTTGTCATGATTTCTTCATTTGTATGTAATTTAATTAGATCCATTACTCTTTCATGGCTTAACTTCAGTTTTTTTATAGCTTGGTTTAATGTTACATCTTGATAGTTTTCCCAAATTTGCATATTAAGTAACTTGATAGCCCTCCAATTATAACCAGGTGCTGGCATCAAAGGAATATCCCCATCCATACCTTCTCTATACCATCTTTCCAGCATTGCGTGCCATTATTCATAAAGGTGCACTAATACATCACGAAAATTCTTATCTCTGTCCTGAGTTTCAATAGAAATCTTTCTTTTTTTGCTTGGTACTGATTCAATTATTTTAAACAATAATTTGAAATTTTCGTCGCTATTCAGTATCAAAGTTTCTTTTTCACTTTTTGCTACTATGTTAATCTCCTCCTCGTATAATAGGCTTTATTTGCAATCCTGATAATTCCTTCGCATATTTAGCAAATCTGCCACGTTAGCACAATAAGGACTAGCCACTGCATTTAAAGTATTTCACTCTTTACTTTAAGTACATCCTTCCACAAACAAGTTTAGTTTAATAAAACACTATTTATGAACTTTCTTCTATTACTCCTTGGAGAATATAGTCATTTATATTTTCCCCTATTACCCAATCTTGAAAGTTTATATCTAAGACCTGATTACTACGAGCGATAGCGGTTAGAATTCTTGAGTCTTGGTAGGAATATGAAATAGTGTGAAGAGTACCAAATAGATTATCGTAATCAGTAAAGAAAACCGGTGAATTTATGTCTTTAAAATTATTGAACATTTCACTATGTGTATAATTTTTATCTTTGAAATTTAATAGATAGTTATTTCGCTTAACAGAGTTTTCAATTGACATTCTATTTTTATTTTTAAGCATATTATCATGAAAGTGATTTACACAAGATAAAGGCGATGATCCACGCCTTACCATTACTTTACCTGGGCTTGCTTCAACTACTGCACTATTTCCTTGTTTATCTCCAAGTGAAAAGTTATAGCAAGCTGAATGTGGTATTTCTTTTAACATATTTATTGCATCATCAGTAGTAGAGCAACTATCCAATACCATCCTTATAGCAGTCCACGCAGAGACACCTTTTGAATAATCATTATTACTTACAAAATGCAATCCTGCTACTAGACCTTCTTGATTAACTCCATCGTGTCTCCCTAGTATTTGAAGATTATATCCTGCTGTTGCAAAAGCTGTAATAGGTTGAACTAAACTAAAAAGACCATCATACAGATCAGGTGAAAAATCATAATTTCTAACATAAAATTCTTTTGTAATTATTGCTGAACAACCCATTGCTTCAGTCTTTGGCACATCATAACCACTAAACAAAGATTTTGCTTTGTTTAATGGAATCTCCAAACCTTGAGATAACCCCTCTATCTCCTCAAGTAAATGAGGAGCGAATGTTGAATAGATAGATTTCATAATTCCAAAATCAATTTTCGGTTTTGTTATTGATTCCAAGACTTTCAAAATTGGTTTATTTCGGATATACCTTCCCATCTTTAACCCAATATTAAAAGAGCTATCTCTAATTTGAAGTACGTCTACTGTAAAATTTGACATAATACTCCCCCTCATTTTATAACCATATTACTCTGTTTAATATCACAGTAAATTAGCTTCTAATTGTTGAATTAACCTGCCCAATTAATTAAGATACATACCCGTTAATTGAACAATTATCTTTTTATCCATCACTTAAATCTTTAATATTAGAATTTATCTCCTTATCCATGTTTATTGGATCGTCAGTCCTGAATACAACAGTTTTAACATATTTTTTCTTCCATATGAACTTATCATTATAGCGGGTTCTTTTAAAAAGATTTCATATTGTGGAAAATCCATACTTAACAATGAATAGTACGTTTCTTTTGGTGATTTTTGATTATAACATGCTTTCGTATGGGTGGCATCCACAATGATAGAATTATTTTTATAATTTCCTTTTCTATGGCAATTTCCACTGTTTTATGGATTAACATATCTAACAGATTGACGTCTTTTAACCGTAATTTACAAAACTTGGTTAACGAACTTGGTTCCATCACGGATTCTTCTGGAGTCATACCAAGAAAATATTTAAAAGACATATCATATTTAGAACGTTCCACAATTTCTACATCTGAAAGTTCAAAGATAGTTTTAAGGAGTAAATATTTAAACATACGAATCGGATTAATCGCATTCCAGCCATTTGTATGACAGTATTTATCATGTAATTCATCGTACACGAAAGAAAAGTCCACTAACTCATTAAGTTTTCGTAAGAAATTATCTTTGGCACCACTAAATCATAAATTTCCGAATATGCACTTAACATCATTGACTCTTGTTTTTGAATCATTTTAGCCACCCGCTTATACTTGATACGTTTATTGTAATGAAAGAAAGAGAGGATTCCCGAGTTTATGATGGGAATCCTCTCTTTTTTGAACTTTTTCAGAGGCCTCTAATGTAACGCTCTTTTTTCTAATTTTTCTGCTTGTTATCCATCAGTTTTCAACCATAAAATCTCATAGAATATTCGTTGAGCAATGAATATAGAGATTAAGCTATTTATATCCATTGGAAACATAGTTTTTATTTATTTTCCTATGTTGACTTCTTTTTTGTATAAATCACACGAACAGCATCCGTAATAAATAATATTATTGCAGCGGTTAAAAAGCCTAGAGTGGTGTATACATTAAGATCAAATAATAAGGTTAAAACAGCTGCCACAACAAAGGCACCTGTACTTGCTATAGTAAGGTACCACCTCGATAGTTTTTTTGATGACATCAAATTTTCTCCTTTCTCCGGTAAGAAGTATACATACCTAAAATATTTACCACTACAATTAAAATGAATATTTTGTCATTATTCTTAATAATAACAAAATATTCATTTTTTTCAAGTGATAATTAATATAATCTCTACTATGTCCGAAAATCAGAACTAATTAGCTAAATTAATAATTAAAAAAATATTGCTAATAAACAGAAAAAAATGATAATATAAGTTTAGTAAACGTTTACAAAGATGATGAATAGGAGGTTTTCGCTAAATTTCTTGTTAAATGTTTTTAATTTCGAAAGAGAAATGTACAATAAAAGGAGTTGTGGAAGGTGAGTAGATTACTTAAAACTATTGTTTTGAGTTCAATTGTAATGTTTTTATTCAATATCACTACACCCGCATTTGCTCAAGAATCGGGAAATGGACTTGCAGATAAAATGAATAATTTAAGCACTACCGATAAACGGTCCATCACAAATCACCTTAAAAAACTCAACAAGGAGTCAACAGAAAACAGCAAGGAATTATCTAAAGAAAACAAACAAATCGCCACTAAGTCTTTAAAAAACATGGAGAAAAATCTTGTTTATGCAGATGTTAAAGATGGTGAAAAAAATATAATATTAAGTACGGATAATAAAAACACATTTGTAGCTATTACGAACAAAACAATTGAAGTAGTGGAACAAGTTGGCGAATATGACTTCTTAATCAATGGAGAATTAAATCACTTCGGTGTTACTATAAGTGATGTCTCAGAGGATGACCAAACACTTTCTATTAATGAATCCAATGGTGAAACTATTCAATCTGGTGAAGCACAAATAACGAAATCTTGGAGACTATCATCATCAAAGTGGGTAAATGTAAATGCAAGGCGAAACTTCTCAACCTATACAGCGAGTGCTTTAGGCGGTATTTTGGGAACCATCATGGCTAGTGCTCTTAGTGGAGGAACTCTTGCCGGTGTAGGGGCGAGTTTGGGTGTTGGAATGGCCTACAACTTTGTAGCTGCATCTCAATATCCAACCAATGTAGGTAAATCGCATTTGTACATCTACAAAAGCGGTAAGAGTCCTCTAACCGACTATAAGGTAGTATCAAAGGACTATGCAGTATATAAAGGTTCAAATAAATATTTAGGGACTACCACAAGATATAAAAGATCATGTGTCGGGTGTGGTGTGTGAATTAAAAGTTATTAAAACAAGAACCACCGAAAACTTATGTTGAAATAGTTTCTGGTGGTTCTTGTATGTGTGAGTAGAGTAAGTTTTTCTTTTATCATATATTTTATAGATTGCACATGTATTATGTGTAATCAAAGGGCAAAAAAGGGCAAAACTGTATCTTAACCTTTCTTGAGGTAATTTAATAGGAAAAAGAGCAAATTTATCGACTGATTGGTGAAAAAACACGCCGTCCCCCCCTCTTATGTGGAACGATATGTGGTTTATAAGCTTCGGATGATCAAGCTAAACCAAACACACTCCTCTCCTATCTTTATGATTGAGATCCCTCTAATATGTCAGTTTTTTCATCTTTTTCCCGTTTTAAACTAAAGTTCTTTTAAAAGGTTGCGTAATGGAAAGAAGAGAAAACCGAGTCAGGACAAGGGATGAACATGAAAAAGACCTCGAAATCGCAAATGTTTATTTTGGTTAGGTGATTTACTTTTTAATTAGACACTTTCCTTTCCAACCAAGTAACACACTCCACATGATTGGTCTGTGGAAACATATCAACTGGCTGCACTTCCTTCGTTTCATAGCCACCTTCATCTAATATTTTTAAATCACGAGCTAAGGTAGAAGGATTGCAAGAGACGTAGACAATTCGCTTTGGCTCCATTTCAATCATAGCTTGAAGGAATTCTACTTCACAGCCTTTTCGAGGCGGATCAACGACAATAACATCTGGTCGAAGTCCTTGAGCCTTCCACCACGGCATAATTTTCTCAGCTTCACCTACAACAAATTCAGTGTTCGTAATGCCGTTTAATTTGGCATTCATTTTTGCATCACTTATTGCTTCTGGAACGACTTCAATACCGTACACCTTCTTCGCCTGCTGAGCTAAAAATAAAGATATCGTTCCTATTCCGCAATAGGCATCAACAACAATATCATTTGCTCCAAGTTTTGCATATTCCAACGCTTTATCGTATAACACCTTTGTTTGAGGTGGATTCACCTGATAAAAGGATTTAGCGGAAATAGCAAAGCGAATATCACCTATCGTATCGTATATATAGGTTTCGCCCCAAATTACCTTTGTTTTCTTTCCCAAGATAACATTTGTCCGTTGGCTATTCACATTGTGAACAATCGATTTTATATGTGGGTACGTTTCCGTTAATTCCTTTATTAGCTTGTCCTGATACGGCAGCTTTTCCGTTCGTGTAACGATAACGATCATCGCATCATTTGTTTCTCTACCAGTTCGGACCATAATATGTCGTAATACTCCACGGTTTTGCTTTTCATCATAAGCTTTAATCCCTAATCGATCGGCAATTTTGCGAACAGCTTCTACAAGTCGGTCATTACTATCATCCTGAATGACGCACGTATCCATATCATCAATAATCTGGTGACTTCGTTTTTGATAAAAACCTGTTATTAATTCACCATGCTTATCCCCTACCGGAATTTGTACTTTATTACGATATCTCCAAGGGTCCTTCATACCAATGGTAGGATGTACGGGAACTTGTTCCATATGTGCTATTTTTCGCATAACATTCTTTACTTGATTCTGTTTCATATCCAACTGCATAGCATAGCTCATATGCTGCAGCTGACAGCCGCCGCATTTATAATACACATCACATGGGGGCTCGACACGCTCTGAGCTTGCTTGTCTCACCTCTACTAGTTTGCCGAATCCAAAGTTTTTGTTTACTTTAACAACTTTTACCTCGGCTTCCTCCCCTGGTAGCCCATAAGGTACAAATAGTGGATACCCATCAATTTTGCCTACACCATTTCCTTCATGGGTAAGATCTTCGAAAGTGAGCGTGATGGTTTGATTCTTTTTTACTGGTGCTGTTTGTTTCGCCATGTATATCTTCCTTTACGTGCTAGTCTGTGGTCTTATCTTAACATAACTCTAACCAATAGTATGAACAAAAAGAAGACTACTGCATTCAGTAATCTTCCCCTTCTTTATCGATAAATTCAGTTGGAACACAAAAGTCGATATGTTGCTGCAAATTTATAAATTCTCCGGGCAACAATCCACCAAATTCCCCATCAATATTTAATTGCATCTTCTCATCTGTCGTAACTGTCACATGCTTCGCTTTTTCATAAATGACATGCTTGTCTTCTAAATGAGCTCCCCGCAATGCAAGCGTGGCAATACGAATAAACTCTGCTAAGTTCGTTTTGCGCAAAATAATTAAGTCAAAATATCCGTCTTGCATATTTGCTTCAGGTGCTAACTTCTCAAAGCCACCAACAGAATTCGAATTGGAAATAAGAAATAACATAATATCCTCATCAATAACATTGCCATCATACTCTATTTTTGCTCGAGTTGGCTTTAAGGACGGAAGCATCTCGATTCCCTTCATATAATAAGCTAACTGTCCAAGCATTGTTTTTAGCTTACTCGGAACCTCGTAGGTTAGCTCCGTTAACTTTCCACCACCGGCAATATTTATAAAATAATGATCATTTACTTTGCCGATATCTAAAAGCATCGATTGACCATCTACAATAACATCAACCGCTTTTTTTATATCTCTTGGAATGCGTAATGCTCTAGCAAAATCATTGGTTGTACCAACTGGTATAATCCCCAGCCTTGGCCGATGTTCCTGTTCGGCAATTCCATTAATCACTTCATTAATGGTGCCGTCGCCTCCAGCAGCAATAACGAGATCATATCCTCGGTCAACCGCTGTCCTTGCAGCTGTTATCGCATCTCCTTCACAGGTGGTTGCGTGGGTTGATGTTTCATATCCAGCGATTTCGAGCTTTTCTAGAACTGCCGGTAATTCTTTTTTAAAGGCTTCTCTGCCAGATGTGGGATTATAAATAATACGTGCTTTCTTCATTTCATTCCCTCCGCATTGCATGAAATATGCAGGGTCCTTCAACTATTTAAGTCACTAGGTCTCATGGTTTATTTTTCAGTCCAACATCTATCATAGACCTTTTCCATCATTTTGAAAAGGGGAATTGTTGAATTGTTTCGTGAATATGCATTATTTTCCAATGTGTAACTGACTGCAAATACGAGACTACCAATGCTTTTCATTGGTAGTCTTGCCTCCACACTATTTTTTATTTATTTCCTCTAATAGGAGTTTATTTACCATAGGTGGATTTGCTTGTCCTTTTGTTGCCTTCATTACTTGACCGACTAAGAAGCCGACTGCTTTATTTTTACCATTCTGATAATCGATAATCGATTGTTCGTTTTGATCTAGCACACCCGCTATAATTTCGCGTAATTGCCCTTCATCGGAAATCTGCACAAGCCCTTTTTCTTTTACTATCTTTTCTGGGTCTCCACCCTTTTCCACTAATTCAGCAAAGACTTTCTTTGCAATTTTCGAAGAGATGGTACCATCTTCAATTAATTGGATCATCTTAGCTAATGCTTCTGGTGTAATTGCTAATTCATGCAATTCCTTGTAATGCTTATTCATATAAGCAGAGATTTCTCCCATTAGCCAGTTCGACACCTGCTTCATATCCGCATCATGAGCTATTGCTTCTTCAAAGAAATCAGCCATTTGCTTGGAATTGGTCAATACGGCAGCATCATATTCTGGTAAACCAAGTTCTTCCATATAACGTTTTTTACGTGCATCCGGAAGTTCAGGAATTTCTTGACGAATTCGCTCTTTCCACGTCTCATCAATATATAGAGGTACTAAATCAGGTTCAGGGAAATATCGATAATCGTCTGATCCTTCCTTCACTCGCATTAGAATCGTTTCTTTTGATTTTTCATCATAGCGTCGCGTTTCTTGGAGGATTTCTCCTCCGGAAAGCAATACTTTTTCCTGACGCGTTTCTTCAAACTCTAAGCCCTTCTGTACAAAGCTAAAGGAGTTTAAATTTTTCAATTCTGCTTTGGTGCCAAATTCCTCTTGGCCAAGTGGACGTAGAGAGATATTTGCATCACAGCGTAGCGAACCTTCCTCCATTTTCACATCCGATACACCAGTATATTGAATAATATTTTTTAATTTTTCTAAGTAGGCATATGCTTCCTCTGGGGAACGCATATCTGGCTCAGAAACAATCTCTATCAATGGCGTACCTTGACGATTGAAGTCTACAAGCGAATATCCATCATCACCATGGGTAAGCTTACCAGCGTCTTCCTCTAAATGTAGACGTGTAATTCCGATCCGTTTTTTCTTGCCATTTACTTCTATTTCAATCCAGCCATTTTCGCCAATTGGCTGATCAAATTGGGAAATCTGATACGCCTTTGGATTATCTGGATAAAAATAGTTCTTACGGTCAAATTTTGTATTTGTAGCAATGTCACAATTAAGAGCCATCGCTGCCTTCATTGCGAAATTAACAGCTTCCTCATTTAATACTGGTAATACACCAGGGTATCCCAGATCAATTGGGTTTACGTTGGTATTTGGATCTGTACCAAATTCATTCGTACTTGGACTGAATATTTTGGATTGTGTTTTTAATTCAACATGTACCTCTAAGCCAATAATTGTTTCGAAATTCATGCGTTGGCACCTCCTAATTGAGGGCGTTGTTTATGATGATCTGTCGCTTGTTCATATGCATGGGCTGCACGGAATACGGTGTTTTCATCAAAATGCTTCCCAATAATTTGCAGTCCGATTGGTAAGCCTTGATCAGAAAAACCGCAAGGAACAGAAATTCCTGGAACGCCTGCAAGGTTGACTGGAATGGTTAAGATATCATTTGCATACATCGTTAATGGATCATCCACCTTTTCCCCAACTTTAAATGCTGGCGTAGGCGTAGTAGGTCCAATAACAACATCATAGTCTTCAAAGATTTTATCAAAATCATTTTTAATTAATGTCCGTACTTTTTGAGCCTTTTTATAATAAGCATCATAGTAGCCAGAACTAAGCGCAAAGGTTCCTAACATAATACGACGCTTAACCTCTTCTCCAAAGCCTTCACTACGTGATTTTTTAAACATATCAATCATATTATTAGCATTTTCCGAACGCACGCCATAACGGACACCGTCAAACCGAGCTAGGTTCGCAGAAGCTTCAGATGATGAAAGTAAATAATAAGTTGCCACTGCATATTTGGAATGTGGTAACGACACTTCCTCCCACGTTGCACCTAATGATTCATATACCTTAAGTGCTTGCAGAACCGATTCCTTGACCTCTGGTGCTACACCTTCAGCAAGGTATTCCTTTGGTACGGCAATTTTCAATCCTTTCACATCACCGGTTAGTGCCTCCGTATAAGCTGGTACTTCTACAGCTGCGCTTGTAGAATCCATTGGATCATGTCCAGCGATTACTTCCAGAACACGTGCATTATCTTCTACATTACGTGTAATTGGTCCGATTTGATCTAAGGATGAAGCAAAGGCAACCAAACCAAAACGTGATACGCGTCCATATGTCGGCTTTAAGCCTACTACTCCACAGAATGCAGCTGGTTGACGAATTGAGCCGCCCGTATCTGAACCTAAAGAGAATAATACTTCTCCTGCTGCTACGGCTGCTGCTGATCCACCACTAGATCCACCTGGTACATAATCGGTATTCCAAGGGTTACGAGTTGGTTCGTAACTGGAATTTTCATTTGAAGAACCCATTGCAAACTCATCCATGTTCAACTTTCCAATCGTAACTGCTTGCTGGTGATTTAATTTGTTAACTACAGTAGCGTTATACAAAGGGTCATTAAAATTGTCGAGGAATTGACTTGCACATGTGGTGCGTAACGCCTTTGTGACAATGTTATCCTTAATACCACTAGGCATTCCAAATAATGCGGTATGTTTATCTGCTGCCTCGTCCAATTCTTTCGCATAGGCATTAGCATTTTCTTCATTTAATGTAAGAAATGCATGAACCTTGTCATCGACTTCTTTAATCCGTTGATGAGAAGCTGCTACTAAATCTTGAACGGTAATTTCATGATTATGTAGTTTTTGTTCTAATTCTTTAATCGTATGATCAAATAATGACATGCTTTTCCCTCCTACTCCAAAATAGATGGTACACGATACTGTCCATCTTGCTGATCAGGAGCATTTTTCATTGCTTCCTCCTGCGTTATCCACTTCTTTGGCTCATCCTTACGAAGCACATTCTTAATGTCTAACACGTGCGTCGTTGGCTCAACATCTGATGTATCTAATTCGTTAAGCTGCTCCGCATATGTAATGATCGAGCTTAATTGCTCTGTAAACATTTCTACTTCTTCCTCGCTAACTTCCAAACGAGCCAAATGAGCAACATGCTTTACTTGATCCTTCGATATATCTGCCACTAGCTTTCCCTCCAAATCTGTTTCTTCTATATTATATACATCTATTGCTTATCCATAAACTTTGGTAACACTATTGATAATAGCAGAACGACCCAACAATAATCAACTATGAAAGAAAAGCGAAGGTGTTTGATTTACGGTGCAGGAACTGCATCCATGCCTTACGTACGAAGCAGTGTTATTCAAAATGGCAATTTGCCGTTTATGCTTCTATAGGGCATCCACAATTTATAAAGTAAAACTTCCATTCATGGGGGCTGTTTATCTCCACGGATGGTTAGTACCACAAGGGTATGACCTAAAGGCCTCTGAGCCAATCGGACATTTACTGGCAGTTGTCCCCACACTTTTCCTTATTGGATTCACCTTATTGCTTAAATGGGGGGGTTACTGCCAGTTATATGCGGGATAAAAAAAGGCAAATTATTTTAATAAAGAAAAAGCCGAACTATTATTCGAATTAATGGTTGCCCCAGAAGATAGATTTTTCACGCTAACTTCTGGGAGCGATACCTACCTTAACATTCGAATCTGTTCGGCGTTGCTGGTTCTAAAATTTGTTGCGGCTTTGATAAAGTCCTTGAATTCGTTTATACTTTTTTCTATTGTTCTTTCGTTACTAGAAGCAGCGTTTAAGCCACATCTTATTACTTGTGATTTACTCTTTCAATTTTTCTAGGGTCTCGTCAAAGTCTGATTTTAGCTCAGGATCTGGTTTGCCGAGAAGACTCACAACGATTGCTACAATCATATTCATAATGAAGCCGGGAACAATTTCATATAAATCAAAGATTCCACCAGAAAGTAGATCTCCCCAGATAATAACAGTAACTGCACCAACGATAATACCTGCTAGTGCACCATTTCGAGTAATGCCTTTCCAGAATAGTGACAGGATAATGATTGGACCAAACGCTGCACCAAAACCAGCCCATGCATAACCAACGAGATCAAGAACAGAGCTTTCCGGGTTCATGGCAATAATTAATGCTACAATCGCAATCAATACCGTTGCTATTCTTCCAACCCACACTAATTCCTTCGCAGATGCTTTTTTACGGAAAATCGCTTTATAGAAATCCTCCGCTACTGCTGATGAAGATACGAGCAATTGTGAATCTACTGTACTCATAATTGCTGATAAAATAGCAGCTAACAGCACACCAGCTACTACAGGGTGGAATAAAATCTGTGAAAATGCAATAAAGATTTTTTCTGGATCAGCCAACACTTGAAGTCCATCTTGATTAGCCACTTCAATTCCAAATTGGCTTAGAATCGGTACTTCTTGTGTACTTATAAATGCTAATCCAATAAAACCAGTAAATATGGCACCGTAAAGTCCTAAAATCATCCACGCCGTACCAATAAATTTCGCTTTTGGTACATCTTTCGCTGAACGCAATGCCATAAAACGGACTAAAATATGCGGCTGACCAAAATAACCAAGTCCCCATGCTAGTGAAGAAATAATTGCCATTATTCCAACACCTTGAACCATATTAAGATGTGATGGATTGATTTCTCCGACTGCTTGTACAGCGTCACTCCATCCACCCATTTGGTTTAACGCGACAATTGGTACAATAATGAGTGCAAGAAACATAAGAATACCTTGTATAAAATCAGTCCAAGATACTGCCAAAAATCCTCCAAGTAACGTATATGATACAACAACGATCGCACCGATCCAAAGTGCTGTCATATAGTCAAGACCAAAAGATGCCTCAAATAATTTTGCACCTGCAACTAATCCTGAAGATGTGTAAAAGGTGAAGAATAATAAAATTACTAAAGCAGATATAACACGGAGAATATGTGATCTATCCTTAAATCTATTTTCAAGGAAATCAGGGATTGTAATCGAGTTATTTGATACTTCGGTGTAAATACGTAAACGTTTGGCAACAAACTGCCAATTTAAATAAGCACCTGTTGCAAGACCAATTCCCATCCAAGCTTCTGACATTCCAGATGCATAGATTGCGCCTGGTAAACCTAGTAACAGCCATCCACTCATATCAGATGCCCCAGCACTTAATGCTGCAACGCCTGGTCCTAGGTCTCGCCCACCGAGGACATAATCGGATAAGTTATTGGTACGATAATACATGACGACGCCGATAGCCAGCATCCCAAGTAAATATACAATAAAGGTTATTAATGTTGTAAGATCCACGTACTATTTTCTCCTCTCAGTAAATAAAGTAATGATCGATAATAAAAGTACAATTGGCATTGGAACAAATAACCAAAACCAGGTAGCACCTCGAATCGCATATTCCATACAAACAATGCCCCTCTCTCTAAAAATATAGCATTATTATTTTGAGATTCATTTCTCAAATAAGCACATCGACTATGATTTCATATAATTAATTATTTTTCAAGTTACATAGGGCTCACAAATGGCGCCCTATCAAGCTTCCTACTAAATAGAACTATCATATACAGTGATATGTTATGAAGAATAATCATTTTCATACATGAAAGAGATAAGAGTTCCGTATATGTAAATATAGTCCAAATCCTTTTAAATAACTCCTAATAACTCAAAATTTCTATATAAAAATTTTTTTCAATAAATTTTTCAATCTGAGCCATATGCTGTAGATTATTCCGCTAAAGTGCTGGAAGACTTCCACTTTAAGAGCCTGTGTTGGTACAAAAGGGACTAAGTGGGAGAAAACGACACCTAAATACCCAATTTGTTCAGAACCTTTGGGTCATACTCTTGTGGTACGAACATTCTGTAGGTAATAGGTGGAAAACTCCTACGGAATGAAGTTTCACTTTATCGAAACATAAGCGCAAGCGCCAGATTAGAAACGTAGCGACTGGAGCGAATCAACGAAGATAAAGGAATCACGGTGAGCTTGCGAGCCAATGATAACTTATCCTAGAGCGATTCGTGAAGTAGCCTATCTGGGCGCTAGAGCTGGACGTGGCTCAACACGCCCCTATTTCTCCATAGGCTCAAATTTTATATTCTCCTAGACTACAAAAAAAGTCCCGGAATGGGTTCCACGCCATCCCAGGAAAATCCATCATATAGTAATAGGGTAAAAAAATTTAAAAACCAGTTTGCGAAAAAATCAAAAATAACTAAAATTGGTAACTTGGTTGTTCAATAGCCGTAACCTCTGGCTCCAAATCCATGGCTAAATCTGTTGGCTGATCATTTACGAAGAAAAATCCGGCTAAAAGAAGTGTACCAAAAGCAGTGGCTACAAATACTTTTTTCATCATCATCCCCCCTTTATAAATTAATCAATTCATTATAGGTTGAATTTGCTAGCTTATAATATTTAACAGATTCTTTATACTTACCTTTCTCTTCAAAGTGTTTACCAAGCATTTTGGCATAGACAACCAAATTGCCATAATCGCCATGCTCCTTTAGATAAGGTATAAATTCATCTGTTACTAATGATTTAAATTTTTCATCTTCATTATTTAATGCATAGGTGTACGTATGAATAATATAGTAATATAGTTGATAATAATGATTATCTTTAGCTAGGTCCAATATCTCTCTTGCTTTAGCTAACATTTCCTTTGTTTTATCATAGTTTTGAATATTATAATATTCTTGAATTAAGGAAGTAATAGCGGTAAGCCTTCCATTTAGATGTACTGCTTCATCTTCAACCACGTATAGATAGAACTTTATTGCTTCTTTTGTATTACCTACTGTTGAATATAAATATCCTAAGTTTTGATTTGTTAATTGGATCACTTGGTTATTTTTATTAAGCTCACCTAAATGCTTTGCTAGATTATAATTCTTAATTGCCTTATCATACATTTTAATTCGTCGATAGGAGATCCCTAACAGTACATGGCATTGGGCACAACGGATAAAATTATAGTTTCGTTGAAAGACATCCATCGCTTTATTGGCATAATCAATAACTTCCAACGTATTTCGTAACTTACTATTTGTGACAGAAATCGTATAATGTAAATCAGCTACTTCCGTCTCCTCGATATCTACTTGGTTAAGTTTATCCTCTGCGATTTTATATAAACGCATGGCTTGATTAAACTCACCTGTATGCGAATAATAATTCCCTTTAAACTTACACCAGTAATAATGATGAATACTATTAAATGAACCAACCATTTCACTGAGCTCATTTATTTTGGATAGCGCTTTATCAATTTGCCGTAATACCAAATAGTAGCGGATCTTGTGAATTTCAAACATTAACAAACTATCATTAAGACTCTTATCCATCACTGTCTGTAATTCTTTGTATGTACTAACCATTTCATCTTTGTCGTTTACATCATAAAGCATTGCATACCATTGCTTGCATTTTTCCTGAATGTTTTCATCAATTCCATCATTCAATTCGATACCAAGTCGATTACATAGTAATTGAATTATTTCAGGGCTCGCGTCTGTTTTTTTATTTTCGATCTTGGATAAATAGGATAGTGAAACGATGCCTTCTGCTAACTCTCCTTGTGTCATCTCTTGCTTCGTACGCTGCAGTTTGATAAAGGGACCTATTTCTATCAACCTTCCCACCTACCATCTACTTTTTATTATGCTACTTTATTTTGTATAGTCATATTATAACATAATTTCAGATAATTCATATTGGGAAAATAATAGAGAAATGAACACTATTTATAGGCGAAACAGGCAAAAAAACTTTCCAATTTTCCTCACAGAGGAAAATTAGTCCTTGTTCGACATGAATCATGGTAAGAAACCTGAATTATTTATATGACTATTTTATTATGAATTTACAACTTTTCGGAAGTCTTCGAAAAACACAAGTCACTTTTAGGTAATCTGGTCTGTCTCTTTCGTATAAGAATTTACGAAAAATTGTACATTATTGTTTAGTTCTCGTTTGTTTTCCTGACTTTCCTAACCAAATAAAGTAAAAGGATGGAGACGATCTCCATCCTTTTACTTATTACTTTCTTTATTAATGGAAAATATGCACCGTCGGCTTATCGGCTCCTGCCTCACGGTATATCATACTTTCTAGTTTATCACTGGAAGTAATTTTAATCTCTAAATCATAGTAATCCTTAAACATATCCTGTACTAATCCATAGGCATACTGTGTGAAGCCAACCACTTCACCTTTTCCGTAGAATTCAATCGGGATTTCAATTGTCATCTTTTGCAATTCTTCATTCATATAGAATCCTTCCCCAATGACTCCTACATAGTTTGGAAAATATGAAGCAATTTCTTTTCCAAAGCTAGTAACGATCTCTTGATCCTCATAATATTTTTTCTTCCCCTCGTCGGAAGGGAATAAAACATATTCTTCATCAATCGTATCCCAATCACCAATGGATGCACTATTACTAGGAACATTAGTCTTTGCAATAAAATTTCCTGGAACTGGGGAAGATTGATCTTCCTCCCTATATAAAGCCATCATCACGGGTACTTTTTCTAAGCCCTCGATTTCTCGAATACTTTTTATGACCTTCTGGGCAATCTTATTTCCTTCCTTTAGCATTTCAGACTTGGAAATCGATTCATAATAGTAGGGACCACCGGGCTCCGTTTGGAAGCGATAGACGGACTTCATTGCAATTCCAATCGATATTCCGGCTAATTCTACAGATTTATCCTCTTTTTTTACCAAGTAATTTTGCTCTAAAATATGAGAAAGATAACGTGGATTATCCTCAAAGTATTTTTTCTTGGCCTTTTCCTTTTTAGGCGGGTTTAACTTATCAATCCACTTAAGCACAGTATCTTCATCAATATACTGACCTTCCTGAAATAAATATTTCTTCGGATCATACACTTCCTTGGATTGACGACGTAATCCTTCCTCCATCTCATCAATATCTAGTCGATTGGCCACTTGTCCAACGATGACTCCCCTAGCTTTCCCCGGTTCAAAGGGAAGAATCATTTTATAATTTTCCTCCGATAATTGATAGCTTGGTACGATTGCTGTTTCCTGCTTCGAATCAGACTCATCGTTTTGAACAACTTCTTCTTCATTGACATCGGGAGCACAGCTTGTCACGAATAAAAGCACGCCCAGTAACCAAATACTTAATTTTTTCATGACTTACACTCCTCCATTTTCAATAGCTTGCTGAAATTGTTCTTCATTCCATACGTCAACTTCAAGCTTCTGGGCTTTCACCAGCTTCGATCCGGCATCTTCTCCCGCGATTAGGATATCCGTCTTTTTACTAACACTGCCAGTAACAGACCCACCTAACCCCTCAATAATTTCCTTTGCTTGAGGCCGAGTAAAATACTCCATTTTCCCTGTTAATACAATCGTCTTCCCATGAAATATGCTTTCCTCTGTTTGTGTAGAAGGCTTCGTCCCTAAATACGTCATGTTAATTCCCAGATCTCTTAGCTCATTTAAGAGATCAATAACTTGCTGCTCTTGAAAATATTGCGCGATTGAATCAGCCATTTTATCTCCAATTTCATTTATTTCTAATAGGTCTTCATATGTTACTTTTTGCAGGTTATCCATCGTTTCAAATTCCATTGCTAATGTCTTTGCAGCCTTTGATCCGACAAATCGAATACCTAATCCAAACAGCAGGCGCTCCAGTGAATTCTCCTTTGATACTTCAATAGCACGTAATAAATTATCAACTGACTTTTCGCCCATACGTTCTAACTCAAGCAATTCTTCTTTTTTCAGACGGTAAATATCAGCTATTGTATGCACAAGGTTCTCCTGAAAAAGTTGAATAATTACTTTCTCTCCTAAACCATCAATATTCATAGCATTACGTGAAACAAAGTGAATAAGCCCTTCCTTTAATTGCGCAGGACAACTAGGATTAATACAACGTAAGGCAACTTCCTCTTCTAATCTAACTAATTCACTCCCACAGGCTGGACATTCAGCTGGCATATGGAATTCCTGCTCTGAGCCAGTACGCGCTTCGACCATCGCTCGTACCACTTTCGGGATAATATCACCAGCTTTTTTAATCACTACGGTATCGCCAATACGGATATCCTGTTCTCGGATAAGATCCTCATTGTGCAAGGAAGCTCGTTGTACGGTAGTTCCAGCTACTTTTACAGGGTTGAGAATAGCCGTTGGTGTGACAACGCCAGTTCTCCCTACACTTAATTCAATATCCGTTAATTTTGTTACTGCTTCTTCTGCTGGAAATTTATAAGCAATTGCCCAGCGTGGACTTTTCGCAGTAAAACCTAACTCCTCTTGTTGCTTGAGATTATTTACTTTTATAACTATCCCATCGATTTCATAATTTAAATTTGGACGTTCATTCATCCAATAGGAAACATACTCTAAAACTTCATCAATGGTATCGCATTTTTTCCACTCTGGGTTTGTTTTCAGCCCTAACTCCTTCAGTCGTTCCAAACGCTCACTATGTGTGGTTAGTTTACTATTTTCCCACACACCAACCCCATAGAGAAAGATGTCCAAATTTCGCTTAGCAGCAATCTTTGGGTCAAGCTGCCGTAAAGAACCTGCTGCCGCATTACGAGGATTCGCAAAGGGCTCTTCCTCATTTGCTTCTTTTTCCTTATTTAAGGCTAAAAACGATTGATGAGGCATAAATGCTTCACCACGAACTTCAATGGTTTCCGTTTCTTTAATGGATAGTGGGATACTACGAATGGTTCGCAGATTACTAGTAATATCCTCACCTGTCGTACCATCCCCACGCGTAGCTCCACGTACCAATTTTCCATTTTCATACGTCAGCGAAACAGCTAAACCATCAATTTTTAATTCACAGACAAATTGAACTGGTTCATCTGTTCCCTGACTTGCGCGTCGTGCAAAATCTCGCAAATCCTGTTCATTAAACGCATTTCCCAAGCTTAACATCGGAATCTTATGCTGAACTTTTTGAAATGCGTCTAACGGTTCTCCGCCCACTCTTTGCGTTGGAGATTCGGCAGTTACCAGGTCTGGAAAAGCCTCTTCAAGTTTTCGCAGTTCCTGCATTTTCTGGTCATAGACCACATCTGGAACGGAAGGGTTATCCAGCACGTGATATTCATAATTATAGTGATTTAAAATTTCGGTTAATTGCTTAACCTTATCTTGTGCCTGTTGTCGATCCATGCAAGCACCTCCCTTACTCCTTCGTGATTGGCGCAAATTTAGCCAAGACTCGTTTTATACCTACTGGCGCTGGAAAAGCAATATCTAACTCCATTGCCTCTCCTTCTCCTTGAACTTTAACAACTGTACCAACACCCCATTTTTTATGGCGTGCCTTCTCACCAGGTCCCCACGTCTCATTCTCTGCACCTGTCGTTTTTTGCATACGCTCCGCTTTACGTTTCATAGGTGCAGGAGCTGGCTTAGATTTCTGTCCGATACTTCCACCAAACATAGACATTTTCGCTTCTTCCATTCCATCAATTAATTCTTCTGGAATTTCATTAATAAATCGACTAACGGGGTTCATGTTCGTCCGGCCGAAAAGTGTACGCATTTTAGCATGCGTCATATAAAGCTCTTTCTCCGCTCTCGTAATACCTACATAAGCTAGTCTTCGTTCTTCTTCCATTTCTTCTTCATCTAACATCGAACGACTGTGCGGGAAAACATTTTCTTCTAAACCGATTAAGAAGACAACCGGAAATTCTAGTCCTTTGGCCGCGTGTAATGTCATTAATGTAATTTTTTCCTCTGCCTCTGTCTCTTCTTCATCTACTTGATCAATGTCAGCAATTAAAGCGAGATCTGTTAAAAAAGCAACAAGTGTCTTGTCCTCACTGGTTTCTTCAAAATCCTTTGTTACAGTCATAAATTCTTCCAAGTTTTCCAAGCGACTTTGCGCCTCGATCGTTCGTTCATTTTTCAGCATTGTTTCATAGCCTGTCCGTTCTAAAACGGCTTCTACCATATCGGTTGCAGTAAGAAACTCTTGCTGCTGCGATAATGTACGAATAAGATTACCAAATTCCGCTAGAGCATTTGCGGCCTTTTTCGAAACACCGGTAAAATCAACCTCTTTAACTGCTTCATGAAAGGATATATCATGGAGTGCTGCATATTCACGTAATCGATCAATGGATGTTTTTCCGATTCCTCTTTTTGGAACATTAACAACGCGTTCAAAGCTAAGGTCGTCATCGGGATTAGCTATAAGTCGAAGGTAAGCTACCATATCTTTAATTTCCTTACGATCATAGAACTTAGTACCACCTACCATTTGATAGGAAATATTTGACTTCACTAATGTGTCCTCAATCGCACGTGACTGTGCATTTGTTCTGTACAGTATTGCCACTTCACTTGGTGAATATCCTTGACTACGCGTTAATTCTTGAATCTTTTCAGTTACAAACAATGCCTCTTCTTGTTCTGTAGCACCTTGAAAGTAATGAATATTTTTACCTTCTGGATTTTCTGTCCACAGCTTCTTTGGTTTTCTTCCACTATTGCGTTCGATAACTTTATTAGCGGCTTGTAAAATTGATTTCGTTGATCGGTAATTCTGCTCCAACAAAATTGTCCGTGATGTTGGATAATCCTTCTCAAAAGTAAGGATATTGGTAATATCAGCTCCCCGCCAACGATAGATCGATTGATCCGAGTCACCAACAACACAAAGGTTTTGATACCTGCTTGCAAGTTGTTTCACAAGTGCATATTGTGCATGGTTTGTATCTTGATACTCATCAACATGAATGTATTGAAATCTCCTTTGATAATATTCCAATACCTCTGGTACTCGTTGAAAAAGATGTATCGTCTGCATAATTAAATCATCGAAGTCCAGAGATTGATTTTTTTGTAGCATCTTTTGATAAGCCTCATATACTTGACCTACTTGACGATCAAAGAAGTTACCTACCTTTTTATTAAATTCTTCAGCAGTAACTAATTCATTTTTCGCAGCACTAATTTGTCCTAGCATTGCTCGTGGCTCAAATTTCTTTGGATCCATATTAAGGTTTTTTAAAATTTGTTTAATCGCAGACAACTGGTCACTGCTGTCCAAGATAGTAAAGTTACTGTTATAACCAATTCGGTCAATATCTCTTCGTAAAATTCGTACACACATGGAGTGAAAGGTCGAAACCCACATTTGATCACTCTCAGGTCCAACTAATTTACGCACGCGTTCTTTCATCTCACGTGCAGCTTTATTCGTAAATGTAATTGCTAAAATATTACGAGGAGAAACGTCCTTTTCTCCTAATAAGTAAGCAATCCGATGGGTTAATACTCTTGTCTTTCCACTTCCTGCACCGGCCATAATAAGTAAAGGGCCGTCTGTATGTGTAACAGCTTCTTTTTGCTGTTTATTTAATCCTTTTAATAAGTCATCTTTTGTTTGACTCATTTTTACACCGCCTAACTATTAACTATCTTTTACCGCTTTTACCGTTTTTAATGCTTGCTTGATATCTGTATATATACGATTGCCAACGATAATTACATCCGCGTGTTCTTTCATTTCCCGTGCCTGTTGGACTGTTTCAATACCACCACCGTAAAACAATAGTGAATGTTCCAATTGAGCTTTTACTTTTTCGACCAGCACTGGGTCCCCGTAGGTTCCACTATACTCCATATAAAAGACAGGCAAGTGAAAAACCTTATCTGCCATATAAGCATACGCAATCACATCATCTTCATCCGGTAAATAGCTGTTCGTATGTATGAAAGCTTTTGCGTCCTTATTCAATATACAATATCCTTCAAATAATATCTCACTATACTCAAGCATATCAACAAATTCTTTAATAGCTTGATGTTGAATATCCATCATCCACTTTTTTTCCTTCGAATTAAGCACCATAGGAATATAGTAATAATCAAAGCCTGGAGTTATTGCATCCATGGATGAAATCTCTAAAATACAAGGTACTGTATATCTACGTATTCTTGAGAGTAGATCAAGCACGCCATCTAATGTTATGTTATCTGTCCCACCTACAATTATGGCATCTGTCCCTGACTCACAAACCATTTCTAAATGTTCATCTGAGATTTCTTTGGCAGGATCAAGCTTAAAAATATGCTGCCAAGCATTCATTGTTTTATCCAAAATAATAGTCCTCCATCATTATAATCCATTAGTTTATTATATCAAAAAACATTCTAGGAATTTAGAGATAAGGATAATCTTTTTACGTAAAACATGCGTGAGTCCATATATTTTAACGAAAACGCTGTACACTGCAAACAAGTGGATTTATTATCAACTGTTAAGCAAAAAGTTAACTTCATCGTTTCTTGCTGTATGTGCTAATCTATTCTTGATCTTCATAGGACAGCTTCCTAGAGCACATATAGTGGTCGGGAAACCAGCGTTATCTTACCAAGAAGTTTTTTGACCCACATTAAAGCTTCCCAGAACCCTTGGCATAGCTCGAGAGGTTCAAAAACAAAAACTAGAAATGTCGATGATGACATTTCTAGTTTTTTGTTTAATCGTCTTTGTCCTCTATGATGCGATCAAGTACTAATTGATACCCTTCACTTCCAAAATTAATGCACCGTCTTACTCGTGATATCGTAGCAGTTGATGCATTTGTCTCCTGTTCAATTGCATTATACGTACTTCCATCCATTAGCATTTTTGCTACTTGTAATCGTTGGGAAATAGAATGGATTTCTGACATCGTTGCAATATCATCAAAAAAACGATAGCATTCTTCCCGGTCTTTTAATGAAAGGATTGCATCAAATAATTGATCCAATTGTTTCCCACGTAGTTTATCTATTTGCACACCAAAGCCCTCCTGCTTCCATTACTCATTTGATATCGTTACGGCTCTCTTTATACCAGGTTCGGTCGGAATCACATTAATCCACGTTTTTCCTGGAGCAAATGCAACTTCTTTCCCGTCTTTCATTGGAACAATTCTTCCATTTCTATTTTCCCAGCGAAGTTCTTGAACTACACCTTTTTGCAAGAGATAAGCATCTCCACCTGATTGTAAATCGATAGCCCGACGACCAGCATCATCAATTACTTCATGATGAGTCTCTATTATAAATACATTACTAGCCTGAATAGCTTCCTCGGATTCTAACTCTATTGTCTTTTCCTGATCACTGTATCTTGTATATGCTTGCGAACGTTTATTATAATCAAATTCAACAATCTCCGTAGGCGTATCGGAATATACAATTTTCACATGGTTACCAGGTTCACCAGCTACCTGCTCACCTTCTGATAAGAAAGGCAAGGGCTCATACGTTGCTTTCGTATCATAGCCTTTCGCTTCTGCTTTTTCATAGACAGATCCAAGCTGTAAATACGAATTATGCGGTGCCTTTCTAAAAGGTTCACGTTTAAATAATACACCATCATTATCATAAAACGAACCATTCAAATGGTCAATTCCCCGCTGTTCTATCCTATCATTTACAAATCCAGCAGCCCCATGATAAACATAGATTGCATTATAATCATTTGCTAGTTCGAAATAGTATTCTCTCGCACTTCGTACAGGTCCTACAACATCTGGCATTTCACTTTGGAAGAGTGCTAAAAACCGAGTGATTTTACCTTCTGCTAGCATTTCAAATACGATATCTGCTTTCGATAATCCTGTCTGTGGTCTAGCTTTTGTGTGATTATTAACCATTACACCTACCATTCTATTATTAACGACTTCATCTGTACCTATTCCTGTAAGTGGATACATATTTTCATATTCTTCCGGGACTTGGAACGAATCGGACTTCTGTTCCAAGCCAGAATCCTTCGATTCATTATCACGAGCTTCCTTTTCATCATTACACGCTGCAAGAAATATAAAAGCTAGAAAAACGATACATAATAATTTTTTCATATTCCACAACACCTTTGAAAAGTTAGTATAGTATTATATTATACGCTAACACATCGTTGCCGGGAATAGAACTTCTTTTTTCTTCACATCGATAATTCCTTGTTGTGTAATTCGTATATAAGGTAGATGTGTTGACGCAAGAAAGAAGATGGAATATACCGGATCTTGAAATGGATAGCCAAAATCCTGTAAATAATCCTTTAATTCTTTCTCCTTTTCAATAAGCTCTTTCATATCTCCATCAAACATCATACCACTTAGAGAAAGCGGAATTTCTAAAAGAATCTTCCCTTGATGGACGAGGACAATACCTCCACCCATTTCTTTTATCCGTTTCCCCGCAAGTATAATATCTTGTTTATCCTTACCAATGAACACAAAGTCTCCAGTTGTTGAATACGAGCTGGCAAGGGCACCTAATTTACTAGTAAATCCGCGTAATGTTGTATTAACTCGCCACTTTCCTTTTCTGTCCAGCATTAATAAAAAGGCCTCATTTGTTTGCTCAGGAAGTCTATCGACCGTTATATCGATTTCAATTGGATAAGGCTTCATAATGACATCATTCACCATTTCTAAACCAATTGGAACGGAAAATTGCAGTTCATTTTTTCCTAGTTCCCAATCTAAATTCAACGGTTTAAGTCCGTATGCTTGCCAATCAATTTTTTGGTGAACGGTTTCTTCCGCTCCATTTTTTACAATCCATTTTCCTTTAGCAAGGACACTTTCTGGATGCGGATTATCCTTTGCATATAAGATATTAATATGAGCAAGCCGACCAGGCGCAATACTTCCCAATTGTTCTTCCATGCGAAGATGCTTAGCAGCGTTAAAGCTCCCCATCAGATATGCCTCCTCCAATGGAATACCTTTTTTGATAGCAATATCAATACAGACATTCATTAAGCCATCTTCATAAAATCCAGGTGTAGCTCCATCCGTTGTCATCGTTAAATGATCAAATGACTTTAGGTCAAGCGCAATCAGCTCTGCTAGTATCCTTGGCAAGTCTGGTCGAATGGAGGAGTAGCGTAAACCAACTTGATACCCTAGCTGTAAACGCCGGATTACTTCTTCTCCTGTCATCGATTCATGGTCTGCATTAATTCCTAATAATTTCATTTTCGTTAATGTCCGTTTAGACGCACCCGGAAAATGCCCTTCAACCGGCTTTCCATGTCGCTTCGTCTCTTGTATCCAGTAAAGTAGCCGATCATCCCCAGCTAATAGTTCTGGCCATGCGGTTAATTCGCCACCCTGTAAAACGGCTGGATGCTTAATCCATTCTAAGACGTCTTCCGTATGAAAGATATCATCTTGCTGCTGCATTTCAGTTTGAGCGTCAAACCTTGCCCACCAATACATTGACACAGGTAGCTTACGAAATTCATCCAATATAGAAAACGCTTTCTTTTTTTGCAACAAAAAAAGCCATAACAGGTTATCATTTACTAATGTCGTTGTACCAGTCCTTCCAGCATGTTTTGCCAATTGTTCTGGATTATACAGTTGGAATGGATGTGCGTGTGGCTCGATATAACCTGGCACTGCATACTTTCCCTGACAGTCATAAACTTCCGTACGGTTCATATTTTTAGGAGTTTTGTCTCCAACATATACGATCCGATCCTCATCGATCCAAATGTTCGCTTGTAACCATTGTTTTGTATACGCATTTAAATACGTGCAATTTGTTAAAACTAATGTCGGTGACGACGCTTCATCAATCACTCGAACATGTTGCCTAATTTCTCTATTTCTCCAGTGATATCCGTTATTTTGCATGGTTAAACAACTCTCTCCATCTTAATATTTCTTTTTCATTTCCTAACCGTATACCTTCTGTAAAGATATAAATACTGTTAACAGCTAACTTTATCCGTAACAACCAAATCCCTTCGTAGTTGCTTAGCTAAACCCTGTTCGGCAGGGAAGCATAAGTGAACTCATGACTTACAAACCTCTAGCTTACTTGAATAAAGTGGGAGGCTTACTGCGGACAAAAAAGATCTAAGCCGATATTTTCCTTTATTTTACCATATTTTTTGCTTTCTCACTGTAATGTTTTTGTAAACTAAAGTGAAATTTTTGTGAAGACAGGAATGGCACTTTTCAAGTGTTACTAACTCTAGGTAACGATCACAGTAAACAGTAATAGATAAATTTTCAGTAGGGATTCTTCATTAATAGTTATATGCGGGATATAATTCGAGTTTAACTGATTCTTTCAGGATATTAAAAAGACTAAACCAACACTAGATTTAGCCATTGTATCAAATTTATCTCTATCCATTCTGCTATATTTGAGTACCGCTATCCATATTCTGCTTTATTGTCACAATTACTCCATCCATATTATTACCTGAGATAGTATATTCACTATCGGCTGGTACCAATATTTTTGGATGGTCTTCTGAAACAGGAAAGAAGCAAATTAGGAATTTCTCCCCTTGGTATGTTGTTGCTATTTGCTTTTCTTTCTTTAAATAAGTTAAATACTCTTCCAATACGAGATTCTTTTCATACATAATTGCACTATGAGGTAGACCAACATAACGTAAATGCCATGGCTCATATTCAATACCTGTAATATGCACTTTAGCTTTAGGATAGCGAAGTACAAACCCAAATTTCCAAGCGTTTTTTTGTATCCAAGCTCCCTCCGCTGCATATTTAATACTTTCCTTCGTAGATCCAACATCTAGAGCCAATCCTAAATTATGCTCACTATAACCTGGTGGTAAAGCATAATCTTTTCCCTTTTCCTCGTATAACACTTTTTGTTCCTCTTGGTCTCTAAAAGCACTACTTAATAAAAAGTTATGCACATTATCCTTTTGGGCAGCTTCAACCATGTCCGAGAATTTTCTAGCTACTTTTTCGGATAAACGTAGATCTTGATGGAGCAATCCATAATTTGCGATTAATTCTCGATGGTTAATTAATTGGATCATATCTTTTTTAATATATCGTTCCTTTACAGGAAATTCATCATTAACTAATAATAATTCACCCTGATACATTTCTTCCTTATTTATTTCTTTTTCTTGTAAATCAAATTGTTCCAAATTGATATTTTCCTTTGGAACCATATTTGGTTTATCTTCATTTAATACGGATACAGGGGTAATATATACCATGCCTATTACAATAGATAAAAACAACAATATGAAAAACCACTTCTTCATGTAGAACTTTCCCTCCTTGATTTCTTCTCTCTATACACATCTTAGGAAAATATCTTTAATAAAAAAGTGGGTAAAATCTTAAATATTTCTTAACTAATTCTGTTTCTTACTCATCATCACTGCTAGTAAGACGAACTTCAAATACGGTTTGCTTCAAATTACTCTTTGCAGTGATTGTGCCGTTATGTTGCTCTATTATATTCTTTGCTATAAATAAGCCCAGTCCGCTTTTATTTTTTTGCATCGTTCGTGATTTATCTCCTGTATAAAACATATCAAATATATGTGGTAAATCTTCATCTGCTATGATACTTCCATAATTAATAACTTGGATAATAGCTTCCTGATTTTCTTGAAAAGCACGAATATCAATAAATTCCCCATCGGACCCATACCGATTGGCATTTGTTAGTAAATTTTCAAATACACGAGCTAGTAAATCACCATCCCCTAAAGTCATCAAATTAGATTGGATATCCTGTCGTAAATGTAGAGAACTTTTTTCAAAAATTGGATACATTTCTTCTGCTAATTGATAAAGTAAAGCAGATATATTAATTTTTGTTTTTTCAATAGAATACATATGGTCATTCATTTTTGTTATCTCAAATAATTCATCTAACAGTCTCTCTAAGCGTTGCGATTTATTAAATGCAATTTTTAAGAAATGCATCTTTTCTTCTTCACCAAGTGTTTTATCCTTTAAGATAATTTCTATATATCCTAAAACAGAGGTGAGCGGTGTTCGTAGATCATGTGCTAAATTCACAATTAAATGATCCTTACTACTTTCTAAGAACTCCCCCTTTTCAATTGCTTCTTTCAGTCTAGCACTAGTCCGATTAATATCGTTTGCTATATCATTAAATTCATCTTTAGACGATAGCTTGACCTGGTAATCAAAATCACCTTGAGCTAATTGCCGAATACCTTTTGAGATTTTATTGAAATACGTTGTATATGGCTTCATTAACATATAGAAAAACAAAAAGGAAAACACAATGAATATGAAAAGAAAGACATATACATCACCAATCGTTCGAATAAATTCACGAATAGCATGCCCAGTGCTACCATAATCAACTGTAGAATAATACTGCTTCGCAAGCATGATAATGAGATATGTTAAAAGACCTGATAATAAACTACTTAAAGCAAACATACCAATTATTTTTGCGCGAAAACTTCTCAACCATTTAACCATCAAATGTGTAGCCAACCCCCCATACCGTTTTTATAAACTTATTCTTTCTTTTATCTTCTTTTAACTTTTTTCGTAATGTTCTTATATGAACCATCACTGTATTCGCACCATCATAATAGGTATCTCCCCAAACGATTTGCATAATCTTGTCAACACTATAAACCTTTCTCGGATGCTTTGCTAATAAATATAGAATCTCAAATTCTTTACGGGTTAATTCAACTTTTTCATTTAATAGATAAACTACATGCTCTTCCTTAGAAATAGTTAGTTCACCAAACTCCATATTGGCTGTTGACATTAATTTGGTTTCATTTAATTTTTTGTATCTTCTTAACTGTGCTTGAACGCGTGCCATAAGCTCCATTGGGGAGAATGGTTTAATCATATAGTCGTCACCACCAATAACAAGCCCCTGCACTTTATCGAATTCAGAGGTCTTGGCACTCAAAAAAATAATAGGCATATTATGTTTCTCTCTTATCAGCCTTGTTACTTCATACCCATCCATTTCTGGCATCATAATATCTAGAATCACTAAATCGATAGATTGCTGATCAATCACTTTCATAGCTTCTTTTCCGTTATAAACTTTATGGACTTTATATCCTTCCTTCTCTAAATGAATAGCTAATAAATCAGCTATCTCTTTTTCGTCGTCTGCAACGACAATTGAGGCATCGTTCATGTCAGATTCACCACTTTCCTTCTAGCATTACCCTTAAACCAATTTATCTTTCTTTATATTTTACACGTGCTATCATAAAACACAATTACTATTAATTTGCTTCAGATTGCTCATTGTTCCACCTTTTTATAATCACTAAATATTTCATGGTAAGTCATATATAAAAGCATCCTTGCATGCCCTTCCAAGATAAAAGGGGATTCAAGAGCAAAAGTGCAAGCGCCCGATTAGAAGCGTAGCGACTGGATCGAGTCAACGGAGATAAAGGAATCTCGATGTGGTTCGGAGCCATAATGGCTTTGATTAGGGCGATTCGTGAAGTCGCCTTGTTTCTGGGCGCTGGACGGTGGGTCCACACGTCCAGATTTATCAAGATGGGCAAATTTTATAATTTCCTTAATTTCCCGGACTATAAAAAAACAGCTACCATCCTATAAGGAGAGTAGCTGGTTTTCCTAATATTATCATCTGTCATATAAAATGAAACTTCAATCCGTTTGGGGGTTGTTTATCCCCCAATTTAGTACCACGGATATGACCTAAAGGCCTTTAAACCTATCGGACATTTACTGGCAGACAATCCCACACTTTACCCATATTGGTTTCCTCAATTGTTTGATCTAACAATTGAGTAGCTGTTTAACAAACAATATTTCTATCCACTAGCTGAATACTCTCCAAAAATATAGGGAAGTACCGTTTTTATGCTTGCTTCATTTCAATTTTTGCAATATCGGTTCGATAAAAGAATCCACCATCCTTCTTTACGCTAGCAAATGCGGTATATGCATTTCTCGCTGCTTCTTCTATCGAGGCTGCAGTTGATCCAGCCAACAGCACACGCCCTCCATCCGAGACAAACACGCCGTCTGCTTGTTTTGTCCCTGCATGAGCGATAAAAGCACGTTCTGTATGCAGCGTAGGTAATTCAACCCCTTTTTGGTAAGCACCTGGATATCCTTCAGAGGCTAAAACAACTCCAACGCAAGCTTTGTTATGCCATTGAAGCTCTGGGTTTCTACCTGCTAGGACATCGAGAACTACTTGAACAAGATCATTTTTTAATAATGGTAGTACAACCTGTGTTTCCGGATCACCAAACCGGGTATTAAACTCAATTACTTTAGGTCCATCTTCTGTATTCATTAAACCCGCATAAAGAATTCCCGTAAAGGCTCTACCTTCTTCTATTAAACCGTCCACTGTTTTCTGTAAAATATGCGTATATGAAAAATCAATATCTGCTTGAGTGAGGTCTGGTACTGGTGAAAAAGCCCCCATCCCCCCTGTATTTGGGCCGTGATCCTGATCATATGCCCGCTTATGATCTCTTGCAGGTACCATTGGATATACCTGATTTTCATGGACAAACGCCATTAGGGAAAATTCTTCCCCTTGAAGAAACTCCTCTATCACAATGGTAGATCCCGCCTCATCAAAGGTTTTTTCTACAAGCATCTCTTCTACAGCAGTAAACGCTTGCTCCTTTGTTTCGGCAACAATAACGCCTTTCCCTGCAGCCAAGCCGTCTGCCTTTATAACAATTGGCGCTCCCTTTTCTGCGATATAGGCTTTTGCTTGTTCAACAGATGTAAAGGACTGATAGGCAGCAGTTGGTATGTCGTATGCTTGCATAAATTGTTTTGCAAATTGCTTACTTCCCTCTAATAATGCCGCTTCTTTCGTCGGTGCAAAAATAGCTAAACCAGCTTCATTAAATTTGTTAGCAATTCCCGCATTCAATGGATTTTCTGGTCCAATGATTGTTAAATCAATCGCTTCCTCTTTTGCAAATGCTAGAAGTCCATCTATATCTAACTCATCAATTGGTATACACGTTGCTTGCTCAGCAATCCCACCGTTTCCAGGGGCTGCATAAATCGCGGAAACACGTTCACTTTCAGCCACTTTCATAATGATGCTATGTTCACGTCCACCTCGACCAACTACTAAAATCTTCATGAAATATCCCCTTCCATTTAATGTTTAAAATGGCGCATCCCTGTATATACCATTGCAATACCGTACTCATTACACACATCAATGGAGTCCTGATCACGCTTAGAACCACCAGGCTGAATAATTGCAGTTATTCCAGCTTTTGCTGCAGCCTCCACCGTATCCGGCATTGGAAAGAATGCATCTGAAGCCATCACTGCACCTTGCGCATGTTCAGCAGCCTGTTCGATAGCAATGCTGGCTGCACCAATTCGATTCATTTGACCAGCTCCAACTCCCACTGTTCGTTTTTCCTTCGCTAAAACAATCGCATTCGATTTCACATGCTTAACAGCCTTCCAAGCAAATAATAAGTCTGCCAGCTCCTTCTCTGTCGGTTCACGAGTAGTAGCAATCGTTAGTTCATCCGGATTAATACGACCGTTATCCTTCGTTTGGATAAGCATGCCACCGTTTACAGATGTAAATGTATGACCTACTTCCTCCGCTGGCTCCACATGGAGTTTTAGCAATCGGATATTTTTTTTCACGGTTAATAAAGCAAGTGCTTCCTCTGTATATCCTGGAGCAATTACAATTTCTAAGAAAATTTTGCTCAGCTTTTCTGCTGTAAGTTGATCGATGACTTGGTTACATGCCACGATTCCTCCAAAAATGGAGATTGGGTCTGCGTCGTATGCACGTTGAAAGGCAGTATCAATCGTATGAGCTACTCCTATTCCACAGGGGTTCATATGTTTTACAGCTACTGCCGCTGGTTCCGTATATTCTGCAAGTATTTCTAATGCGGCATTCGCATCTTGAATATTATTATAAGATAATTCCTTGCCATGAAGCTGTTCTGCGGTTGCTAAACTTCCCTTAACAGGAATCGATCGTTTATAAAATGCAGCGGATTGATGTGGATTTTCCCCATAACGAAGCGTCTGAGCCTTTTCATACGTAATCGTATAGGTTTCTGGAAAATCCTCACCTGTTTCTTCTGTAAAATAACGCGCAATAAGTGCATCATAATTTGCTGTGTGTCGGAAAACCTTTGCAGCCAATTGTTGCCTTTGGTCAACCGTCAACGTATCCTGTTTAATGGCCTGTAATACTTGATTATAATCACTTGGATCAACAACTACCGCCACATCCTTATAATTTTTAGCAGCGGATCTTAGCATGGTAGGACCACCGATATCGATATTTTCAATGATCTCTTCCTTGGTTACGCCTTGTTTTTCTAATGTTTGTTTAAATGGATACAGATTAACAATGACGTAATCTATTGGAGAAATCTTGTTTTCTTCCAGCTGGTTTTGATGCTCTTCATTATCTCGTTTTGCCAGTAATCCTCCATGGATAAACGGATGCAATGTTTTAACACGTCCATTTAATATTTCAGGGAAGCCAGTAATCTGCTCTACAGCAATTGTTGGCACGCCTGCCTCTTGTAAAGCTCGAAGTGTCCCACCTGTAGAAACGGTTTCTACTCCAGCTTCATGAAGTCCTTTAGCAAATTCAATAATGCCTTCTTTATTCGATACACTAATTAATGCACGTTTTTTCATAATTACCCCTCATTCTGTAAAAGTTGATTAATGACCTGTGGATATAATTGATGTTCCACCTGATGAATACGTTCTTCTAACTCCTCTAATGTAGCTGTAGCATCGATATATACTTCCTGCTGTTGAATCATTGGTCCTGTATCAATGCCTTCATCAACAAAATGAATCGTTACCCCTGTTTTTGTTACGCCAGCTTCAAATGCTTGCTTGATAGCATCCTTACCTGGAAAAGCCGGCAATAACGATGGATGTATATTAACGATTTTGTCACGATAAGCAGTGAGCAGCTCAGAACCAACAATTCGCATATAGCCAGCTAGAAATACCCAACTAACAGAAGCCGCCTTTAGCCTATCCGTAATTTCTTGCTCATATGCCTGCTTCGAAGAATAGGATTTTGGGTCAAAAATGAATGTCGCAACTCCATTCGCCTTTGCCTTCTGTATGACTGGAGCATCATGCTTATCGCAAACGAGAAGTACAATGTCACAGGCTAAGCTTTTTGTCTCCATCAATGCTTGAAAATTACTACCTGTACCTGATGCAAATACAGCTACTTTAATACGGCTCATGAACAAAAATGCACTCCTTCTTCCGGAATAACTTTTCCAATCACTGTTGGTAGTTCTCCTTGTATTTCCAATAAACGGAGCACATCACGGACATTCTCTGCTGCAACAACAATAGCCATACCTATTCCCATATTAAATATCCCGTACATGTCTTCTTCGTTGATCTTCCCTTGCGCTTGTAAAAATGGGAAGATTTCTGGCGGCTCCCAAGTGTTACGGTCTATCTCTGCACCTAAACCAGTCGGTAGCATACGTGGGAGGTTTTCATAGAAACCACCGCCCGTTATATGAGAAATACCCTTTATCCTTCCAGAATCTAGCACGTTTTTCATTGATGTAGCATAAATCCTCGTTGGTGTCAGTAATGATTCTCCTAGGGAGCAACTCAACCCGTAGGTGTTATGAAAATCAAGATCGGCTACAAGCTTACGGACTAATGAGTAGCCATTCGAATGAATGCCGCTAGAGGGAAGACCTATGATGACATCATCTGCTTGAATTGCTTCTCCAGTTACGAGCTTGGACTTTTCAGCAATACCAACAGCAAATCCCGCCAAGTCATACTCACCATCTTGATACATCCCAGGCATTTCAGCAGTCTCACCGCCAATTAAGGAAGCATTCGCCTGAACACAGCCTTCGGCAATCCCCGATACTATTTGTTCCATCTGAACTGGTTCGTTTTTGCCACAAGCAATATAGTCAAGAAAAAATAACGGCTTTGCACCCTGAGCAATAATATCATTTACACACATAGCGACAAGATCTATTCCTACAGAATCATGCTTATTTAATTCAAATGCTAGCTTTAGCTTTGTTCCAACACCATCTGTACCTGATACTAAAACTGGCTCCTCGTAAGCAAAAGAAGTAAGGTCAAACAAACCCCCAAACGAACCAATACCACCAAGTACCTCGGGGCGAGTCGTACGTTGAATATGTTTTTTCATTCTTTCTACGGCTTCATAGCCCTTTTCTACATCTACCCCTGCATCTTTATATACTTCTGACATGAACGCCACTTCCTCTATAGTTTAAGTTAACAACTGGTATAGGCAATTTCTTTTTCCCCTTCTTCTTTAACTGGGTATTTTCCTGTCATACATGCGGTACAAATTCCTTGATGGATCGTTTTATCCTTAAGAACTGCCTTTTCTAATCCCGCTTCTGATAAATAAGCAACACTATCTGCGCCGATTATATTGCTAATTTCAGGAACAGAATGATTGGCTGCAATTAGCTCAGCTCTCGTCGACATATCAATACCGTAATAGCAAGGGTTTTGAATCGACGGGGAAGCGATTCGTACATGAACTTCTTTAGCACCAGCTTGTTTCAACATTTGCACAATTCGTTTACTAGTGGTCCCCCTAACTATCGAATCATCAATCATAATTACCCGCTTTCCTTCAATAATGCTGCGAACCGGAGAAAGCTTCATTTTTACCCCTTGCTCTCTCAGTTCCTGTGATGGTTGAATAAATGTTCTACCAACATAGCGATTCTTAATAATCCCCATTTCATAGGGCAGCCCGCTCTCCTCTGCATAACCAATTGCGGCAGAAATACTAGAGTCCGGCACACCTACGACAATATCTGCTTCTACCGGCGACTCTTTAGCCAGTTCCATTCCCATGTTTTTACGAGAAGCATGGACATTGACATGATTAACATCACTATCTGGTCTGGAAAGATAAACATACTCCATTGCACACATCTTACGTTGCTGACGCATAGCAAATCTTATAGATGATAACCCATCATTGCTAATGGTTATTAATTCGCCAGGTAACACTTCCCGCTCAAATGTAGCCCCTATTTGCCCAAATGCACAGGTTTCAGAAGCAACAACATAGGCATCACCTAATCTTCCGATAGATAACGGGCGAATACCTGTCGGATCTAAAGCTACAAACATTTTGTCTTCCTTTAAAATAATATAGGCATATGCACCAACTACTTGATTAAGTGCTTTCGAGATTGTTTCCTCGGTTATTTTATTGCCGCTTCGTTTAATTAAATGAGCAAGAACCTCGGAATCCGAAGAGGTTTGCAAAATACTTCCCTCTGCCTCCAGCTCTCCTCGTAACTTATAGGCATTCATGATATTCCCATTATGTGCTAACGCCATACTTTCTGTTTGTGAACGAAATAATAGGGGCTGCACATTTTCAAGGACTTTTCCACCTTGCGTGGAATAACGAACATGTCCTACTGCTACGCTTCCAGATAAAGCGGAAAAATCAGCATGTTTAAATACATCGTTTACGAGCCCCATCTCTTTATGAGCCTTAAGGTTCTTGCCATCACTTACTACTACGCCAGCACCTTCCTGACCACGATGCTGCATCGAATGCAAACCATAATAGGTAAGCTCTGCTGCTTTTTCATGACCCCAAATTCCGAATACACCACATTCCTCATTTATGCCTTTGATTTCAGCAAGCATGGAATAGCTCCCTTCCATAAATCTCGTAATTGATGAATTTCCTCTTCTATAACGTTCTTTTCATTCACAGAAATAGATAATGTTTGCTTATCTGTTACCGTACCGATGGCTCGTGCATCCTCAACCAAGTCTAGAAATCTTGCTTTATTTTCTTCCTTGACCGTCACGATAAAGCGTGACTGTGTTTCACTAAATAATGCAACGGTGGCATCCCCTGTCAACTCAATATCAGCACCTAAAAAGGTATTATTAAATAGACTTTCAGCTAAACCGACAGCTAAACCACCTTCTGTCAAATCGTGTGCGGATACAATGACCCCTTCTTGAATTGCTGTTAATAATTGCTCCTGTCTTCTTGCCTCCACCTGTAAGTCAATGGCTGGAGCTTTTCCTTCATATGTTCCTTTAACAAGCTGTTGAAGTTCACTACCTCCGAAGGCAATATCCGTTTCGCCAATCATATAAATCGTGTCCCCAGGTGACTGGAAATGACTTGGCGTAATATCCTCTAAAGATTCGTGTAAGCCGACCATACCGACAACCGGCGTTGGAAAAACAGCCTTTCCTTTGGACTGATTATATAGCGATACATTTCCACTAATTACTGGGGTATTCAAGATACGACAAGCCTCGCTCATACCTTCCACACTCTTCTCCATTTGCCAGAATACTTCCGGGTTTGTTGGGTTGCCAAAATTCAACCCATCTGTAAGACCTAAGGGTTTGGCACCAGAACAAACAATATTTCGAGCAGCTTCTGCTACTGCAATCTTCCCACCCACTTCTGGGTCTAAATAAATATAACGGGAATTACAGTCTGTCGTCATCGCCAATGCTTTTTTTGTTCCTTTGATCCGAATAACAGCAGCATCTGATCCTGGAGTGACAACCGTATTTGTTTGAACCATGGAATCATACTGGTCATATACCCATTCTTTTGATGCAATTGTTGGCTGCTGTAATAGTTTTCTCAGCACTTCTGCATGGTTTTCTATCGATGGTATCGCATTTTCCATTTGTTGAAATGCTTGATAGTAGCTAGCTTCTTTTGCTGGTAAATGGTAGACCGGGGCTTCCTCTGCAAGCGCATCCACTGGAATGTCTGCCATCACTTCTCCGTGCTGCTTAATACGAAATATTTTTTCCTCTATTACCTTTCCAACAGCCACTGCCTGCAATCCGTATTTTTGGAATACTTCGATAATTTCCTGTTCACGTCCCTGTTTAACCACTAGTAGCATACGCTCCTGTGATTCAGATAGCATTAACTCATATGCTGACATATGCTGTTCTCGCTGCGGAACTAAATCCAAGTTCATTTCTAATCCTGTTCCAGCCTTACTTGCCATTTCACTCGCAGAAGAAGTTAAACCAGCTGCGCCCATGTCCTGCATTCCAATAAGTGCATCTGAATGAATGACTTCTAAGCAAGCTTCTATTAATAATTTTTCCATAAATGGATCCCCAACTTGTACCGCAGGACGATCCTTTGCTGCATCTTCTCCTAAATCGTCTGAAGCAAAAGTGGCACCGTGAATACCATCTCGACCTGTTGGAGCGCCGGCGTACAATACTGTATTACCAATCCCTTTTGCTATTCCCTTTTGGATATCATCATGATTAATTAATCCTACACACATTGCATTAACGAGCGGATTGTCCTCATAGCTTGTATCAAATTGAACTTCTCCACCAACCGTTGGAACACCGACACAATTCCCATACCCAGCGATGCCATTAACTACTTCGGAGAATAAATACTTTACGCGTTCCGAAGTCAGATTCCCAAAACGTAATGAATTTAATAAAGCAATTGGACGTGCTCCCATGGAAAAAACATCACGAATAATTCCACCGACACCTGTCGCAGCTCCTTGATATGGTTCAACTGCAGAAGGGTGATTATGGCTTTCGATCTTAAACACGACTGCCTGATTATCACCAATATCGATGATTCCAGCCCCCTCACCTGGTCCTTGTAATACATGCGGTGATTTTGTCGGGAACTTTTTTAGTAATGGCTTCGATGTTTTATAGCTACAGTGCTCTGACCACATTACTGAAAATATGCCCGTTTCTGTAAAATTTGGGCGTCGACCTAAAATGGTTTTAACCAATTGGAACTCTTCATCACTTAATCCCGTTTCTTTATACAGTTTGTCGCTTTCAATCACTTCTGGACTAATTTCATGCGTTTGCAACATAGGATTCCCTCCAATTCAGCACCATTGATTTGAATAAACGTAAGCCGTCATCACTACCCAATAATGCTTCTACAGCTCGTTCCGGATGTGGCATCATTCCTAATACATTACCTTCTTTGTTACTAATCCCAGCAATATCGGCGACGGAACCATTTGGATTATCTTGATAGGTAAATACAATTTGACCATTCGCCTTCATTGCTTGTAATGTAGCGTCATCACAAAAGTAATTTCCTTCTCCATGCGCAATCGGAAAGCGCACTACTTCCCCTGACGTATATTCTGTAGTGAATAGCGTCCGATTGTTAACAACCTGTAGCTCCTCCTGATGGCACATAAAGGAAAGTTTTTTGTTACGAAGTAATGCTCCTGGTAATAACCCAGCTTCTGTTAATATTTGAAATCCATTACAGACTCCTAATACAGGTTTTCCTTTTGCAGCATGCTCTTTGATTTGCTTCATTACATTGGAAGTAGAAGCTACAGCTCCTGAGCGTAAATAATCGCCATACGAAAAACCACCAGGAAGTAGAATAGCATCATAGTTTGTTAGATCACTATTTTCATACCAAACGAGATCTGCCTCTTCTTGAAGTACATCTTTAACGGCATGATACATATCATGATCACAGTTAGAACCCGGAAACATAATTACAGCGAAATTCACGACTGAACAGCCCCCTCCACTTCAAATCGGTAGTCTTCAATAACTGGATTAGCTAGCAACTTTTCGCACATTTCTGTAACACGTGCCTCGATATCTGCTTCATCTTGAACCTGTAATTCAATTACTTTACCAACACGAGCTTCTTCTATTTCTTGATATCCTAGTGCATGTAATGATTCCTGTATAGCCTTTCCTTGAGGATCTAATACCCCTGACTTTAATGTAATATGGACCTTTACGTTTTTCATTGTTTATCCTCCAGTCGTCGTAAAATCTCTTCATAGACCTCAATTAAATCGCCTGTTCCTTGGCGAAAAACATCCTTATCAAGCTTTTCCTGCGTTGTAATATCCCATAGGCGACATGTATCTGGAGAAATCTCATCAGCTAGGACGATACAGCCACTCGCTAATCTTCCAAACTCAACTTTAAAATCCACTAATGTAATATGAATATCACGAAATATCTTTCTTAGTTCCTCATTAATTTTCAATACCTTCTCTTTTATTTCTTGCAGCTCTGTCCGTGTTACATCTGATAAAATAAAGGCATGCTCATCATTGATTAATGGATCATTTAATTCGTCGTTCTTATAAAACAATTCAACAAGAGGTCGAGCAAATGTCGTTTTTTCCTCTATCCCTAGTCGTTTCGTAATGCTGCCTGCAGCAACATTACGAACAACTACTTCTAATGGGATAATTTCTGTTTGATGAACCAACTGTTCTGTCTCCGTTAACCGTTCAATAAAGTGCGTCTCCACACCCTTATCATGAAGTAAAGAAAATATTCGTGAGGAAATTTCATTATTTAGTCTTCCCTTACCAGAAAAACTCGATTTTTTTTCACCATTAAACGCTGTAGCATCATTCTTGTAGGCTAAAACTAACTTGCCAGTTCTATCTTTTGCTTGATAAACCTTCTTCGCCTTACCTTCATATAACAATGCTTCCTTCATATAAATTCCACCTCACGCTAAGCCGATTCGGTCAAAGATAACATCGACATTTTTTAAATGGTACGTATAGTCAAAGCAATCATCAATTTCTGCTTGTGATAATGCGTCCGTAATTTGTTCATCTGCCTCTACTAACTGTTTAAAGTGAGTCGCTGTTTCCCAAGCCTGCATCGCCTTCGGCTGTACTATATCATAAGCAGTTTCGCGCGCCATTCCTTTGTCAATTAGAGCTAGGAGAACCCGTTGAGAGAAAATAACGCCATAGGTTTTATCGATGTTTCGTTTCATATTTTCAGGGAACACCGTTAGATTCTTAACGATGTTTGCAAAACGATTAAGCATATAGTTTAACGCAATTGTTGCATCTGGTAGAATGACACGTTCTGCTGAAGAATGAGAAATATCTCGCTCATGCCATAATGATACATTTTCATAGGCTGTCATCATGTAGCCACGTACGACTCTTGCCATTCCTGTCATATTCTCTGACCCGATTGGATTACGTTTATGCGGCATAGCCGATGATCCCTTTTGCCCTTTCGCGAAGAATTCTTCTACTTCTCGTGTTTCTGTTTTTTGCAATCCACGAATTTCGGTTGCGAATTTCTCTACCGATGTCGCGATAAGCGCAAGTGCAGATAAATAAGCTGCATGACGGTCACGTTGCAATGTTTGAGTAGAGACGGGTGCTGGCGTAATTCCTAACTTCTCACAAACATATCGCTCCACAAATGGATCAATATTTGCATATGTTCCTACTGCTCCTGATAGCTTTCCAAATTCAATATTGTGAGCAGCTGCTTCGAAACGTTCTAAATTACGTTTCATTTCTTCGTACCAAAGCGCAAGCTTCAAACCAAATGTTGTTGGTTCTGCATGTACGCCATGGGTTCTTCCCATCATCACCGTATGCTTATGTTCCATAGCCTTATTTTTCAAGATCTCAATAAACCGATGCAAGTCCTTCCGAATAATTTCATTGGCCTGTTTTACGATATACGAAAGTGCTGTATCAACAACATCCGTTGATGTCAGTCCATAGTGCACCCATTTTCTTTCCTCACCCAGCGTTTCCGATACAGCACGTGTAAAAGCGACAACATCGTGTCTTGTATCCTTTTCAATTTCATAAATTCGATGGATATCAAAGGATGCATTGTCCCGTAGCTTTTTCACATCTTCTTTAGGAATAACACCTAGCTCACTCCATGCCTCACATGCTAGGATTTCAACTTCAAGCCATGCTTTAAATTTATTTTCCTCTGTCCAAATCGATCCCATTTCTTCCCTTGTATAACGCTCAATCATTGTTTGGCCTCCTCAAATGTCTGAATATGTTTGTTTACTTTATCCATTGTAGCCCCAATAAATGTAATATGTCCCATTTTTCGTTTCGTTTTAGCTTCCGCTTTTCCATATAAATGAACAAAACCAGAGGTATTTTTTGTCATCGCTTGTAAAACAGATTCCAAGTCTTCACCTAATACATTGATCATGACCGCTGGCTCTAGTAAATTTACTTCCATTAAAGGAAGGCCACATATGGCACGAATATGCTGTGTAAATTGTGAAACATTACAAGCCTCAATCGTATAATGCCCAGAATTATGAGGACGAGGAGCCATTTCATTTAGATAGATACGATCTCCTTTCACAAACAGTTCCACCGCAAAGGTACCTACTATCTTCATATGTTCAGCAAGCTTCTCTACTGCCCGAAAAGCTTCTTTTTCCAGTAGTTCATTAATGCTCGCTGGAACCATTGTTTTGAATAAAACATGGTCTTTATGTTCATTCTCAGCAACTGGGAAAAATGTAATTTCGCCAGATTGTGCACGTGTAAAGATAACCGATACTTCTTTATCAAAGGTAATCCATTCTTCTACGATGCAATGGGAATGATCCTGGGCAAATTGAACGGCTGTAGCTATGTCTGAACGAGCATCTATTTTAAGTTGGCCTTTTCCGTCATAACCACCGCGACACGTCTTGATTACAGCGGGTAATGGAAAATCTCTTAGTATTTCTTCACATTCGGCTCCACTGTTTACAATAGCAAATTCGGGAACAGGTAAATCAGCTGCCTTTATTAGCTTTTTCTCTTTCTCCCGATTTTGAGTAATTTCGAGAGCAAACGCACCCTGTGGCAGCTTTCCTTCTTTCTCTATGTAAGCTGCAGCTTGTAAATCAACATTTTCAAATTCATATGTGACCACATCGCTAAGAGCTGTCAATTGTTGGATAGCATTCATATCCTCATATGGTGCAATAATTTGATGGTCTGCGACCTGTGCAGCCGGACAGTCTACGGTAGGATCTAATACATTCACACGATAACCTATATACTTTGCTGCAATTGCCATCATACGTCCTAGCTGACCTCCACCAATAATCCCAATTGTTTGTCCGGGTAACACAATGCTGTTATTTTTTCGCAAGGTCTTCCCTCATTTCTCCAACGTTATCCTTCATTTGGTCACGGTACGTTTCTAACTTCGCTGCAACGTATGCATCGAATGTACCTAAGATTTGTGCTGCAAGAATCCCGGCATTTTTTGCTCCTGCCTTCCCAATCGCTACAGTTGCAGTAGGCACTCCGCTTGGCATTTGTACGATCGAAAGAAGTGAATCCAATCCGTTCAACGCTTTACTTTGAACAGGAACACCAATTACAGGAAGTGTCGTCTGAGCTGCCACCATTCCAGGTAAATGGGCTGCTCCTCCTGCGCCGGCAATAATAACTTTTAGTCCACGTTCTCTGGCTGATTTTGCATATGCAAACATTTCATCAGGTGTACGATGTGCAGAAATAATATCTTTGCTATACGGAATTTGTAGTTCATCTAGAATAGCACAAGCATGCTTCATTGTTTCCCAATCCGATATACTGCCCATGATTACGCCAACCATTACTGTGAAATCCCCCTCGTTTATCAAATTATCTCCTAGTTTAAGTTTACCCTTTGCTAATTAATAAGAAAAATTGAGCAAAATTCGCTCAGTCCTTATCACTACATGCTCAGATTTACGCTTCCTCTAGTAGCTATTATGGAATAATAGCTACTGCTTGCTTGACCACCACTCCGGCTGCCCACTTCCCTTTCCGTGGGGTTTGTCCTTCAGCTAACTTTGCAACGTGTTCTTCTTTGCAAAGTTAGTTGAGGCCGTGCCCGCGGAAAGCGAAGCAATTAGTCGGAGCATTGCCAATATACATCAAACATTTCAAAATAACTACTTGGCTTAACGCAGTCATTACACTGATTTTATACTTTCTTAACTTAGAACAAAAGCGCAAGCGCCCAATTAGAAACAAAGCGACTGAAGCGAGTCAACGGTGATAAAGGAACAGGTGAGCTCGCGAGCCGATGACAGCTTATCCGTAGGACGATTCGTAAAGTCGCCTCGTTTCTGGAAGTTGGAGCTGGACGCGACTCAACACACCAAGATTTACCCACAGGCTCAACTTTTATAACTTCCTTGACTACGAAAAAAGTCTATTCATCTTCATCTCAAGCCAATGAGAGAAGAAGAATAGACCTGTAATTTCAACCATTCAAACAGATCATTGCTTACACAACGATTCAACTTCCCTCATAGTCCAGTCATTTACGGTGCTGGGTAGAAACTTCTGAGCCTTATTCTCAGGTATATATGAGGAACCGATATTGATTTGTCGGTTTAAGAATAACAAGGAAAAACGGAAATGTCAACAAAATAACGAACGATTATTAAATAATTTAAATTAATGTTCGGTTTTTAGTATATTCCCTAAAACAATACGATTCATTTATACTCAAACATGGACATGTGAGCTTAGTTATTGAGGTTTTACTTCTGTCATCAACTATTCTATGCGACTTATTAATAGACGATCCAACCCAAAAGGAAAAATGCTATGTGTGCGCCACGATACATCATACGTTATTCTTAAGATCTACTCTTTCCTCATTGATTCTGTTGGTTTGGATGTTTCCGTAGCTTGCTTCGTAGTACCATTGCTACTCTCTGCTTTTTTCTTCGGATTCATAAGTCTACCTTTACGCACCTGTTTCACCCAGAATCCACCATAGATTTGCTTTGGTTCATATGCAATGATAAAAGCTTTCGGATCTATTTGTTTAATGGTTTCATACAATCTTAATTCATATTTTCTTGGTGTTAAGATTTGCATTGATAATCTGTCTCCATCCATACCATAAGCATACCAGCTTGTTACCCCATAGCCTTTATCTCTTAATTGCTTCGTAAATTGAATATCTGGATCGGAGGATATCACATTGACTGTAATATATCCAAGTGCTAGTTTTTCTTCAATTCTTGACCCGCAGACTACACCAATCCCAAAACCAATGGCATAGGCTAACAGATTTTGAATTTCGTTTAAATTATCTAAAACAAGACCCAAGCCAAATACATAAATAACCACTTCAAACATGCTTACAAATGCAGCAATATACCTTCTGCCTTTTAACGTTAGAATCATTCGTATTGTGGAAAGCGATACATACACAATATTGATAACTAATATAATTCCAACCATTACGAGTGCATTGCTAATCAAATAAAACCCTCCTAAACCTATATCCTAAGCATACCTTATTTTCTTATCATATGACATTCTTTATCATTCATGTTTGTTTCACTCATTTATATTATTCCGCATAGGCTAATGTAAGAACATGGGCGCTGCGTCTGCATAGTAATTTGGGACGTAGCTAGACATTTCATTACACATACTTTTTAACCATGAAGCGAGGTGAAGTTATGGATCCTTTTCAACAAATGACGGATTGGAAAAAGAACATGGATCACTTTTTTGGCGAAAACTTTTGGAATGAATTTGAAGGTATTATAAAACCTACTATTCCACAAATTAACCTTTATCAAACGGATCATGAATTATTTTGTGTTGCTAACATCCCAGGGCTAGTTGACTTAGATAAGCTTGATGTTTATGTTGATTACTCCACATTAGAGCTTCGAGGAACAATTGATATTGATAATTCCTTTGGTATTAAAATAAAAGAGGAAATACTGCAGGGCGTTTTTGAAAGAAGAATCTCTCTTCCTTTTCCAGTTCGTTCAGATAAAATAAAAGCAACGTATAAAAACGGTCTCGTATTCATCCAACTACATCGGCTTATTTCCGAGACAAGTAGGAAAAACAGAGTAAATGTCCATGTGCTGGAAGATAATTAGATCACATAATGAAAGATTACCTCTACTAATTTAGCATGAAAATGCCACACTTTTATCATTAAAGTCACCGATAAAAGTGTGGCATTTCAACATGAATTACTGATTCGGACCAAATACTCGTTTATCAACGGAAGAAGGTATTCCCCTTAATCGCTTATATAATGTTTTCTTCCAATTTTCCGCAAGTAAATCACATTGAGCAAGATCATCCGCAGCTCGTAGATCTTCTTTATATACATGCATAATTTCATTACAAGCTGCAATAGACCATTGTGGATATGGTCGTTCTATTAATTCCATATCACTACCAGCCTGGATAAAGCCCTCTTGCAATACTCGAAAGTACCAGCCTGTTCGCCCACTATGTTGAATTCGCAAGGCAAAATCTTTAACTTGAAAGCGACGCGCCGGCTTCCAGCAAGGTTGACGTGGCTGTGATACTTGCAGAATAACATCTCCTACTTTATATGTATCGCCAATAAATACGGAAAATTCATCCATTTCCAATACCGAAAAATTCTCTCCCATCGCACCTGCTTCGATTGTATTTATTTGTAAATCCTCTTGCCAAAATTGGTAATGTTTAATTGGATAAGCAAAAACAGCTTTTTCAGGTCCTCCATGATTTTTCTTATCAGCGACTTCATCTCCTGCTAATCCCGTCTTTCCTAACCAAATCTTCTGATCGATGGGTTCCTTAAACATACCGCTCTGCCAAGATCGTTCCGCCCAATTACTAGCATCAGCGGTACCAAGCTCCCTTACTTTTCCAGTAAAAAGTTTATGAATATATGGTTCTTCCATTCTATCACCCACTTGTTAAATATGGTATAGTAACTTTATTCTACTTAAAATACGTCCACTTGGGAATAGAAATGATGAAAGAGGGATATAGATGTCAAACAAACAACAGGCGACTTTTGCAGGAGGATGCTTCTGGTGTATGGTAAAGCCATTCGATCAATGGAAAGGTGTTGACCAAGTAATTTCCGGTTATACAGGTGGTCATCTTCCTAATCCTACATACGAAGATGTAAAGGCAGGAGATTCCGGTCATTATGAAGCAGTACAAATAACGTTTGACCCATCTATTATTAGCTATCAAACCATTTTAGATGTATACTGGCAGCAAATTGACCCCACTGATGATGGAGGACAATTTCATGATCGTGGAGATTCCTATCGTACAGCTATCTTTTATCATAATGAAGAACAAAAGAAGGCTGCGGAGGCGTCGAAACAAAAGCTATCTAAAAGTGGGAAATTTAATAAACCGATTGTAACCAAATTACTTCCTGCATCTAGCTTTTACGCAGCGGAAGATTACCACCAAGATTATAACCGGAAAAATGAGACTGCATATAAGGAAGACCGTTTAAAATCAGGAAGAGATGAATTTATAGAGCATGTTTGGAGAAAGTAATTGTTTTATTCCCCAACAAATTCGTCCACGTTGTAAATGATTCATTATGCTTTATTCAAGTCAGGAGAGAGATCGTTGTCTAATTCACATTCGTTAACACCATTAAAAATGTTATTGTTTGCCTTTCATGCGACAAATACAATTATTTTGAGTTACTTACCTTTATATCTAAAATACAAGGGATTAAACGGTACTGAAATTGGTTATGTATTAGCTGTTGGACCACTAGCATCTATCTTTGCTCAGCCATTTTGGGGATATATGAGTGATAAACACAAAACCGTTAAACGAATTATCCAGATTTGCATTATTGGCCTGCTCGTTACCAGTATTCTATTCTTTCAAATGGATACGTTACTAGCCATTCTATTAATGGGTGCAATCTTTTATTTTTTCGTTACACCAATTGGTGCGCTCGGCGATAGCTTAGCCCAGCGCAGAGCAGATGAACTCGGAGTGTCCTTTGGTACGATCCGCTGGTGGGGCTCAGTTGGTTTTGCTACTTCTTCTCTTATTATTGGAGAAATTCTCACTAGAGTTGGAATTCAATACATGATTATTCCTTATTTATTTTTTGGAATGGTTGCATTAATCGTTACGTTTAAACTAACTGATGTAAAGGTTGAATCTGATCCAATCCAACTGAAGGATGTTAGCGAAATAGTCAAAAGTAAGCCTTTTGTTATCTTCCTTCTATTTATTATGTTTTTGAGCATTACACACCGTTCCAATGATAGCTTCATTGGTTTATATATAGAACAGCTAGGCGGTAGTGAAGGATTAGTTGGTGTAGCATGGTTTGTTGGAGTAGTGACAGAAGCCATTGTCTTCGCAACTGCTGGCTTCTGGTTCCGAAAGTATCATCCACTTGTATTTGTTATCATTGCAGGAATCTTATATAGCATTCGTTGGTTTATTTACGGTGCTGCTGACAGCCCGATCCAGATTATCAGCCTACAATTTTTGCATGGATTAACGTTCGGTACCTTTTACTTAGCATCCTTTAATTATATCTCTAGGCTCATACCAAAATTATTACAATCTACAGGTCACCTTGTCTTTTTTGCAACTTTCTTTGGGTTATCAGGAATTATCGGTTCACTACTTGGGGGTGCCATCATCGATTCTTCAGGCGGTGGAACATTATATTTCGGAATGGGCTGTCTAGCATTAATAGGTACTATTCTCATTACACTTTATCATATCATGCCATTTGGAAAAGAAGCCTATGTTCATCAACAAGATCGTTAGCATTACACAATGCTACGTTTACATGAACTGTGCTGAAAATCAAAAAAGAAGCTTTGGAGAAATGATACGCTCCCCTTTAGACAGTATAAAAAATATAATCTGTCTTAAGAGGAGCTTTTCTATGCAAAAAAACACATAGTTTTACGTTCATACAGAAAGTACTAACAGCTTATGAGAATCGGATCGCCCATTTTTCCAACAGGAATCATTCTCCATCTTTCATCACAAAGACTGAGACTGGGACAAAACACAACTTCTTTACTCAAAATACGAATAATCATGTTATCAATAGGAGTAATATCGCCGCACCGTGAAACTATACGCACTTTCCGCGGGCACACCTCAGCTAACTTGGTAAAGAAAAACACGTTACCAAGTGGATCTTCGGACACGTGCTGTTCCCGCCGGAATCTCGCTTATTTCAGGTGCTAAACGAATGATTCCGACCAAAAAACGAACGATAATTAATTACAACTAATTAGCATTCGTTTTTTATCATTTCTTCATTCTTTTGTCTCAGGCTCAACCTACCCGTGAGTAGTGAGTAATGCTTGTAAACACAAGAGTTTCTCTACAAGCTAAGGAGCTGTCCCAAACGAACAGCTCCTTAGCTACATCTGGAATACACCCGCGCTCCTCGTGGAAAAATCCGTCTGTACAAATACGTACAGAAACACCGAATTCACGCTATTACACTTCCCACAGCATTCACTTGTATTCCAATTTTTTATTTGAATAATCCTATCCTTATTATAAATTAGCTTAAGAAAATAAAATACAGAATAAAAATAATAAATAGGAAGTACATAACTGGATGTATTTCTTTGGCACGCCCTTTAAGAAGCATCGTAATCGGATAGAAAATAAAGCCAATAGCTATACCAGTTGCGATACTATACGTTAGCGGCATTGCAATCACAATGAGGAATGCCGGTACTGCAATTTCAAATTGATCCCATTCAATATCCTTTAACGCAGAAGACATGAGCACACCAACGATGATTAATGCTGGTGCTGTAACCTCTGATGTAACGACACTTAGTAAAGGCGAAAAAAACAATGCCAATAGGAAAAATAATGCCGTCACAACAGCTGTGAAACCAGAGCGACCCCCAGCTCCTACTCCTGCTGTTGACTCAACATAAGATGTAGTCGTTGAAGTACCAACTGTGGCTCCTACAACCGTCGCTGCTGAATCTGCAAATAACGCCTTACCAGCACGTGGCAATTTATTATCCTTCATTAATCCAGCTTGATTTGCTACAGCAACTAAAGTTCCAGCAGTATCAAAAAAGTCAACAAATAGAAACGTTAAAATCACAACTAGCATCTGTAGTGTAAAAATATCCCCGAAATGTGCAAAGGCTTGACCAAACGTTGGGGCAAGGCTTGGCACATGACCAACGATACCATCAATTCCCGTCGGAGGTGCAATCAGTCCAACAACCATCCCAGCAATAGCTGTAATAATCATTCCATAGAAGATCCCACCTCTTATACCAATAGCCATTAGGATTACAGATACGACAATCCCAAATACAGCCAGTAAGACGGTTGGAGAAGTTAAATCACCTAATGCTAGTAAGGTTGCCTCATTACCAACTATAATACCTGAGTTTTGAAAACCGATAAAAGCAATGAAAAAACCTATACCAGCTCCAACAGCTAATTTTAAGTTCGCCGGGATGGCATTAATAATTTTTTCGCGGAGTCCTGTTAACGTAAGTACAATAAAAATAAGTCCAGATGCCAGCACTCCCGCAAGTGCAGTTTCCCATGGAACCCCATAACCAAGAACAACTGTATACGCAAAGAATGCATTTAAGCCCATTCCAGGCGCTAATGCTATTGGATATTTAGCTATAATTCCCATAAACAACGATCCTACTGCCGCTGCAATTGCAGTAGCAGCAAACACAGCATCCTGATCCATACGTGTTACGCCATCAGGTAATTCTTCAATCCCAACAAGAGCTAACGTAGAGGGATTTACAAAGAGGATATACGCCATGGCCAAGAAAGTCGTTAATCCTGCCATAAATTCTGTACGATAATTCGTACGTAACTCCTCAAAACGAAAAAACTTCTTCACAATTCTTCCCCCTTCATATACTGACACATTATTCGGGGAAGACCACTCCTGCAATCACCATACACGTTTCATGAAAAGGTGAAGACAACAAAAGAGCGCTCTATCGTCATATGACCAAATGAGCGCTCTTTTACTATGCAAAATGAGATGAATGTTTTTCGTAAAATAACAAAAATAATCATAGAATAAGTTCTTCATTCATAAACATTTTGCGTAGTCAGACCATTTACGGCGGTCTGGTAGAAACTCTGGGCCATATCCCCGAAATTATACGCATTTATCATTAAAACCTAGGATAATCATACGATCAATTTCAATAAATGTCAACAAAATGCGAACGTTAATAAATTCCAGACATCTTTCGTTCGATTATTCAAATTCAAGCATGCAGATGATGTTAAAACACTATCATGTCAATTTTCTCATCTACTATTACTATTAGATTGATAGAACTTATTTTTTATTGCTTGGTTACCATTAAATAAGATCGATTTAATATATCTTCTGCATGCTTCACCCGCTCTGCTGTCGGTGGTTCGACACCTTCAAGCGGATAAGCAAGACCAAGGTTTTCCCATTTGTATACACCTAACTTATGGTAAGGCAATACTTCAATTTTTTCCACATTATTTAAAGTGGCAATAAAATCAGACAACCGCTGCAAATATTCATCATTATCACTACCACCAGGTACCAAAACATGACGAATCCAGACAGGAATATTCTTTTGATCTAAATATCTGGCCATATCAATAATGTGTTCATTTGACATGCCAGTCAATTCTTTATGCTCGACTGGATCAATATGCTTTAAATCTAATAAAATTAAGTCTGTTACCTCTAATAATTTATCTAAAGTCTCTATAAAGCGTGGAGAGCGACTAAAGCAGCCAGCGGAACTATCAATAGTAGTGTGTATTCCTAGCTTTTTTAGCTCCGTAAATAATTCAACTAAAAAGTCAGCTTGAATTAACGGCTCTCCACCACTTACAGTTACTCCGCCATTAGTAGCTTGGAAGAATGGGAGATAATCTTTAATGTCTTTTACTAATTCTTCTACTGACATTTCTTTTCCATCTCCCATTTTCCACGTGTCAGGGTTATGACAAAATTTACAACGTAATAAGCACCCTTGTGTAAATATTACATATCGTAGACCAGGTCCATCAACGGTACCACACGTTTCTATTGAATGAATTCGTCCGTTCATCTTACTCGCCCTCCTTGCTAGATTTTAAAGGGGCTGGGACAAAAAGTTCGCATGAAGGGGGGAACGAACAATTAGAAATGATGCTCGATGCAACGACACTGCTCCAGAAATATACGCCACTTTCCGTGGGCGGCAAATCACACGGAGTGGTTCACCAAACGGAGATGTCTACGTATATTCTGGATGATCGTCTTTTAAGGAACCATTTCAGCTATGTCCCAACCTCTTTACCACAGCCCCATCATCCGTAATCCTACAATAATGGAAGCTCACTTTATTTTACATACTTTCATGGAACGTACGATGAATTACATCCATTTGTTGTTCTCTTGTTAATTTAATGAAGTTAACTGCGTATCCAGATACACGGATAGTTAACTGTGGATATTCTTCTGGATGTTCCATTGCAGCCAGTAATGTTTCTCGATCAAACACGTTAACATTTAAGTGGTGACCATGCTTTACAGCATAACCATCTAACATACCAACTAAGTTTGCTTTTCTAGTTTCTTCATCTTTACCTAATGCTTTTGGCACGATCGAGAATGTATTAGAAATTCCATCCATGGAATATTCATATGGCATTTTAGCGACTGAGCTTAAAGAAGCGAGAGACCCGTTTTTATCGCGACCGTGAAGTGGGTTAGCACCTGGCGCAAATGGTTCACCTGCTTTACGTCCATCTGGTGTATTTCCAGTTTTCTTACCATATACAACATTAGAAGTAATCGTAAGAATAGACTGCGTATGAACAGAATTTCGGTAGGTGTGATGTTTTTTGATTTTGTTCATAAATGTTTTCACTACATCTACCGCAATTTCGTCTACGCGATCATCATTGTTACCATATTTAGGGAAGTCTCCTTCGATTTCGTAATCAACGACAATACCATCTTGATCGCGAATCGCTCTCACTTGTGCATATTTAATCGCACTTAATGAATCAGCAACAACTGAAAGTCCGGCAATACCACATGCCATCGTACGTAATACCTCGCGATCATGTAGTGCCATCTCAATTCGTTCATAGCTATATCTATCGTGCATATAGTGAATGATATTTAACGCATTTACATATAGCCCTGATAACCAATCTAAGATGGTATCATATTTTTCTCTTACTTCCTCATAGTCAAGATAATCTGAAGTGATTGGTGCATAGTTTGGAGCTACTTGTATTTTTAATTTTTCATCCACTCCGCCGTTAATGGCATAAAGCAGTGCTTTTGCAAGATTTGCACGTGCACCAAAAAACTGCATTTGCTTACCGATACGCATAGCAGATACACAGCATGCTATACCATAATCATCACCATAATGTTCGCGCATTAAATCATCATTTTCATACTGAATGGAACTCGTTTTGATAGACATATTAGCACAGTATTTTTTGTAGTTATCAGGTAATTTAGTAGACCATAGTACAGTTAAATTTGGTTCTGGTGCTGGTCCTAAATTATCTAATGTGTGTAAAAATCGATAAGAGTTCTTTGTAACTAGCGGGCGACCGTCTTCCGCGATACCTGCTAATGACTCTGTGACCCAAGTTGGATCTCCACTGAACAATTCATTATATTCAGGTGTTCTTGCAAATTTCACCAGGCGTAGCTTCATAACAAAATGATCTACCAATTCTTGAGCTTCTTCTTCTGTTATAACACCATTTTTAATATCTCTCTCTATATAAATATCTAGGAATGTAGATACACGACCAAGACTCATAGCAGCACCATTCTGTTCTTTAATAGCAGCAAGATAACCAAAATATAACCATTGGAAAGCTTCTTGTGCAGTTATTGCCGGTTTTGCAATATCAAAACCGTATGCTTTACCAAGTTGTTTTAATTCCTGTAAGGCGCGAATTTGCTCTGAAGTTTCTTCACGATCACGGATAACATCATCTGTCATGGTTCCATTACCAATTAAATCAAGTTCTTTTTTCTTCTCCGCAATTAAGTGATCCACACCATATAATGCAACACGACGATAGTCACCGATGATACGTCCACGTCCATATGCATCAGGCAAACCAGTTACAATTCCAGCTTTTCTTGCTGTTCTAATTTCTGGTGTATATGCATCGAATACACCTTGATTATGCGTTTTTCGGTAATCGGTAAATGTTTTTACTACTTCATCATCAATTTTATATCCATACGATTCTGCAGCAGCTACTGCCATACGAATACCACCAAAGGGTTGTAAAGAACGTTTGAAGGGTTCATCTGTTTGGACACCAACTATTTTTTCTTGGTCTCTGTCCAGATACCCTGCGCCATGTGAAATAATGGTAGATACGATCTTCGTATCTAAATCATATACTCCCCCGTTTTCGCGTTCTTTTTTGGTTAATTCCATTACTTTGTCCCATAATGCTTTTGTAGCATCAGTAGGAGCTGCTAAAAATGCTTCATTTCCTTCATACAACGTAAAATTCTTCAAAATAAAATCTCTGACATCAATTTCCTTTTGCCATCTACCTTCACGGAAGCCATCCCAAGGAACTCTTTGTGTAACTTCTTCTGCTACTTTCATTTCCTATACCTCCTCATTGATTCTATTTGTGAAATATTTCACAAATATATCTTAATTTAAGTTTATACCTTTTCGTACATAAAAAAAAGTGAAAAACATCACATTTTTGACCTGTTATAATCAAAGTTCTAAAAATGTTCAAATTCTAGCATAAGCAAATATGCCAATAAAATACATGATAAGTACACCTATAAAATATTGATATAGTAATGATTCAATCTAATTACAAAAGGATTTATATTAATGTGCAGATTGACTGAAATACACTGTTTAAATATTTCTCACTTTAAAACTAATACAGATAGAGAGAAACTTCCATCCGGTTTTTACTGAAATATATACGTACAAAGGCTTGATTCACCACGTCCTGTAGCAACGCCTTTGTGACCTACTTCCGTGTAGGCCCGAATCAATCGGACATTTACTGACAGCTGGACCCACCACTTATCCATACTTGGTTTCTCCTCATTGCTTGAGGTGGGGACTTACTGCCAGTTACATGCGGGATCAATATAACTGATTCTTTTACTGGGAAGCGATTAAAGATGTCACATAATCATGTTTGTATTCCTCTTCCAAAAAGAATCCTTCTGTCTATATGTGATTTTTTCACATTTTTATCACAAATCCGTTATTTTGTAATCCTAAATAGATGTTATGATGAAATCAGAAAATGCGAAGGGGGGATAAAATATGATTCTAAACGAGTGGAAAGAGTTTAGCACAGACGCTGAATCTTACACACAAGAACGCTTTGAACAACAAGTCGGTGATGCATTTGAAGCTATGTGTTTTGAAGAAAATCAAGACACACCAAATTATATTTGGACGAAGCATTATGTTGTGGTAATCAAGCCAAACACGCGTATTTTTAAAGATATTTCTTTTGTCAAAGTACCCCGTAATCCGTCAGTAATGCATTAATTTTTTTTGAGATAACATGCTCAGTATTTCACATATAAAATTAGGAGGTATTCTAATGGTTACAACATTAGAAGAAAAACAAGCAACAACTGTTACAGAGAGCATTGACAAATTAGTAAAAAATGCACAAGAAGCACTAACAGAAATGAAAAATCTAGATCAAAAACGAATTGATAACATCGTTAAGGAAATGGCGCTTGCAGGATTAGACCAACATATGCAACTTGCGAAATTAGCTGTTGAAGAAACTGGACGTGGTATATATGAAGATAAAATCATTAAAAATATTTTCGCAACCGAATATGTGTATCATAATATAAAATATGATAAAACAGTTGGTGTAATTAGCGAGAACGACCATGAAGGTATAGTAGAAATCGCTGAACCAATTGGTGTTATTGCTGGGATAACACCAGTAACTAACCCAACTTCAACAACATTATTTAAATCCATTATTTCTATTAAAACAGGAAATCCTATTATTTTTGCTTTCCACCCATCTGCACAAAAATGCAGCTCCACTGCAGCTAAGGTTGTGTATGATGCAGCAGTAAAAGCTGGTGCACCCCAAAATTGTATTCAATGGGTTGAAAATCCATCTATTGAGGGGACACAAACATTAATGAAGCATGATGGTATAGCAACTATTTTGGCAACAGGTGGGCCTGGAATGGTTAAATCAGCATACAGCTCTGGTAAACCTGCTTTAGGTGTAGGTCCTGGTAACGTTCCTTGCTATATCGAAAAGTCCGTTAATGTTAAACGTGCTGTAAATGATGTTATTCTTTCCAAAACATTTGACAATGGTATGATTTGTGCATCAGAACAAGCAATTATTGTTGATAAAGAAATCTACAATCAAGTAAAACAAGAAATGATTGATAACAAGGTTTACTTTTTAAGCCCTACCGAAAAAGCAAAAGTAGAAAAACTTGTTATTAACGACACATGCACCGTTAACCCTTCCATTGTTGGTATGGAGCCTGTAAAAATTGCTGAAATGGCAGGCGTTAAAGTACCTGAAGATACAAAAATTCTTGTAGCTGAATTAACAGGTGTTGGACCGGACCATCCACTTTCTCATGAAAAATTAAGTCCAGTACTCGCAGCTTATAAAGTAAACAATAACGAAGAAGGATTTAAACGTGCAGAAGAAATGCTTGAATTTGGTGGTTTAGGACACTCTGCAGTTATTCATTCTGAAAATAAAGAAACCATAGATGCGTTTGGGAGAAGAATGAAAGCAGGACGTATTATTGTCAATGCTCCTTCTTCTCAAGGTGCAATTGGTGACATCTACAATGCTTATTTGCCATCTTTAACACTTGGATGTGGTTCTTATGGCGGAAACTCTGTATCGACAAACGTAGGGGCAACGCATTTAATTAACATAAAAAAAATGGCGAGAAGGAATGTTAATATGCAATGGTTCAAAATTCCACCAAAAGTTTATTTTGAAAAGAATGCAGTACAGTATTTAGCAAAAATGCCTGGGATCTCTAAAGCATTTATCGTAACAGATCCCATGATGGTTAAATTAGGATATGTTGATAAAGTCCTATATCACTTACGTAAACGTTCAGATTATGTACACTGCGAAATTTTCTCTGATGTAGAACCAGATCCATCAAAAGACACGGTTATACGTGGTGCTACTGCAATGGATAACTTCCAACCAGATGTAATTATTGCGCTTGGTGGTGGATCAGCAATGGATGCGGCCAAAGGAATGTGGTTATTCCATGAATATCCAGAAACAGACTTTAATGGTTTAAAACAAAAGTTCTTAGATATCCGTAAACGTGCATACAAATATCCAGAACTAGGTCAACGTGCACAATTTGTTGCAATTCCTACCACTTCTGGTACTGGATCTGAAGTCACCTCTTTCTCTGTTATTACAGATAAAGAAAACAATGTAAAATATCCGTTAGCAGATTATGAATTAACACCAGACGTAGCCATTGTTGATCCACAATTTGTGATGACTGTTCCTAAAACAGTAACAGCTGACACTGGGATGGACGTTTTAACACACGCGATCGAAGCTTACGTTTCTAATATGGCAAATGACTACACAGATGGGCTCGCAATTAAAGCCATTCAGCTTGTCTTTGATTATTTACCACAAGCTTATCGAGATGGTAACAATGCATTAGCAAGAGAAAAAGTGCACAACGCTTCTACCATTGCTGGAATGGCATTTGCAAATGCATTCTTAGGTATTAACCATAGTCTTGCACACAAACTAGGGGCAGAATTCCATATTGCGCATGGTCGTGCCAATGCGATACTTTTGCCGCATGTTATTCGCTATAATGCGAAAAAACCAACGAAGTTTGTGTCATTTCCTAAATACGAATACTTTATTGCTGACAAACGTTATGCCGAAATTGCTAAAATATTAGGATTGCCTGCAAGCACAACAGAAGAAGGCGTTGAAAGCCTAGTTCAAGCTATTTATAAATTGGCAAAAGAATTGGACATTCCAATGAGTATCGCAGAAAATGGCGTAGATAAAAATGCTTTCGAAGCAAAAGTAAACTATCTTGCAGACCGTGCTTTCGAAGATCAATGTACAATAACTAACCCTAAATTGCCACTTGTTAAGGAGTTAACTGAAGTATATCGCAATGCGTATAAAGGGTAGTTTCTCCTAAAATATAGAGTGAAACTTCAATCAGTGGGGGTTTTGTTTTCCCCACTGATTGTTAGTACCACAAGGGTATGACCCAAGGCCCTTAAACCAATCAGACATTTAACTAGAGAATACGCATTCAGCTAATATTCGATTATGAAAACCAATAGTATTTAACAAGCTTGATTAACAATATGGTCCTCATAACACAAAGAGCACTATTCTCACTTCAAGAATTACGCTCTTTTATTTGAATACGTGTTTAATTTTTAGGCATCGTAAATGTCACTGAGATACCATTACTTTCTTCTAGTTTCCTAACTATTTGATCAAGAACTTCTACAGCTCTTTCGTTTGATTCATATTTCCCCAAAACTTTACTCCATTCATCCAAACTCGCACTGCCAATGATCCCTTCTATCTTTTTTCCATTGACAGTAACTTCTTTTACATTCATCAAGCTTTGTTTATTTTGTGTAATTATCCATAACATAAAATCAATCCTTGCTATTTATATTTTTGCATGCATCATACAATACGTATTAACTTGGATCCATGTTTCATGTTTCGATAAAATAACCAAAAAAGGAACAAAAGCGTAAGCGCTCGATTAGAAACGTAGTGACTAGGGCGAGTCAACGGAAATAAAGGAATCTCGGTAGCTTGCGAGCCGATGATGACTTAGATTAGGGCGATTCCCTGGAGCTGGACGCGACTCAACACTACACGGGCAAATTTTATAATTTCCAAGACTATAAAAAACGCCTTCCGTGTTCTGAAAAGCGCCCGATCGCTGCATAGTGGTACTAAAAAAACAGCATTTCTTCTATTCTTTATTATGTAATTCCTTGTAATAACTAGGTAGAACTGTAGTAAGGCCAATTCCAAAAAGGATACCACCTATTACTAAAAACTTATTTGTATTTGCTTTTACTTGAAAATTATATATAGAGGAGTCAGCATAATCAGACTTTACCAGCCAACCATCCCCGAAAGCCATTCCCATACTATTACTAAAAAAAATTAATAATAACCCAATAATTCCTAAAAATGAACCTAAAAAGATAAACTTCTTTAACCTATTATTTTTCATATTACCACCTCATTGATACTACTTATTAAGTGTAATGGACAGTTTAAATAATACAGACACAATTCTGTTTGCACCAGTACGTATTTGCTAAAAGCTAAGCTACTATTCTAGTTTTTATCTTTATGCCATTGATATGATTTTTTTGACCATTCCCAAAAGTTATAAAATAAAAATACTAAAATGGAAAGGCCAATATTATCTATCCAATTAATATAATTATTAAAGAAGAATTGCTTTAATGTTATAGTAACAAACAAAAGTATTGGAAATCCAATGTTGTATTTAAAAATACTTCCCTCCTATCACGAACATTATTTCCTAATTATTCCTTATTCTTCTAATACACTCTATTATAAATGTATTCTTTCATATTTAGCAATATCAATAAAACGAAGGCTTGTATCTCCTAATCCGTGGTTGGGGTGGAATGTCCCATATACTTCGAAAAATCAAAACGAAAATTTGAACTAAATCGTTAATGAAATAGAAAACATGTAAATGCCTCATTCTTCGTTTGAATACAATACACATTCGTATTTAAAAAATGATAGCTGAAATAGTTTTGAACTCTTTTTTCCCTAGCACTTCCCCATTTACAATTGCCTTTTCCTAGTTGAATGATTACCTTTACCAAGTCAACCAGTCTATTTATTATTTGATGAAAGGTTTCAGGACCGTCTTCCAGTTCGAGTCTATGAGAGATCAACGGTTTTACATTTAGTTGACCTGTACTCATATAGTGTAAGGCTGCATTCCATTCTTTTCCTGGAAAAGGCGCTTATAGAGCATTCCATGATCCAAGAACGCGCAATTCATTGCGTACCATTTTATGGAAATGATATCGTAGCTAGTTGCTTGAACGTTGCTCCGATTCTTCTTATTTTTAATCAGAAAGTATGCTGCTCTCCAAATTACAACTGATGTCCCATTAACCGTTTGGTTGCAAAAAGCTCTCCATGTCTGACTTACTTGCTGTTGGATGTAAAGTATAATTTATAATCTATGATTTTCGTTAACTCTTGTCTTTTCATCTCTAATCTCCCCTCCTAAAGCTAATCTTGTACTAGCTTTAGGAATACTTTAAGGATTAAGTATTGACAAATTTGTAAGTTTGATTTACATTTTATACATCAAAAAAAATTGATTTATAAGCGAGGTGAAAAATATGGAACGAATTAAAAATGTAAAAGAATTAAGCAATGATGAAGCTCTCGACTTTTATGAGAATATGTTTAACGCCTTAGCTGATCGAATAAGACTTAAGATTTTAAACGAAATTAATAAAAGTCCTCATAAAAACTTATGTGTTTGTGATTTAGAAGAAAAATTAGATTTAAAACAATCTAAACTTTCTTATCACCTAAAAAAATTAGTAAATGCCAATATACTGATTTCAGAAAAGCATGGAACATGGAATTATTATAGAATTAATGAAGAACAAATACAGCTTGTTTTAACCGAAGATACTTGTTGTAAGATCTTTTAACAAGTGTCTTACTTATCTACTCAATAAATCAAATTTTATTGATTTATTAATCAAAATTATTTGATTTATAAAAGTGAGGAGTTATACGAATGTCAGATACAATTTTAGAGTTTATCCAAACATTTTTCATGCTATTCTTTGAATTGCTTGCGTTGTTTATAGCTGTCAGTTTTATTGTTAGTTTAATCCAACAAGTAGTATCAGAAGAAAAAATAAAAAGATTATTAAATCGTCCAAACAATGCCGTTAATTATGTGTTAGGAACATTCTTTGGTGCAATAACACCATTTTGTTCATGTTCAACGATACCTATTTTGGCAGGATTATTAAATGCAAGCGTTCCATTTGGGCCTGCTATGAGTTTCCTTATCGCGTCCCCTTTAATGAATCCAGTAGTTGTATTTATGTTATGGGCTCTTATAGGATGGCAAATCACAATTGTGTATATTGTTGTTCTAAGTATTTTTAGCATATTAACTGGATTTATATTTTCAAAATTACATTTATTAGATTCATATAAAGGAGTAACAGTAAAAGGTGATGGGTTCTTTAGTAATAAACAAGGATCTAGAATAAAGCAAGCATTAAATGACGCATGGGCATTTCTTTACCCAATGCTTCCTTATCTATTCATTGGTGTTTTCATAGGTGCCTTTATTTATGGGTTCATACCAACTGAGTTCATTACGAAGTATGCAAGTGGTGACGGCATTTTCTCTGTTTTCATCGCCTCGCTTATTGGCATACCAATGTATATCAGACCAGAAACGATGTTACCTATAGCAGAAGCTCTTGTTTCAAAAGGAATGTCAATGGGTACAGTTATTGCTTTAGTTATTGGAGGAGCAGGGGCTAGCATCCCAGAAGTTGCCTTATTATCTAAGTTATTTAAAAAGAAACTATTAGTTGCATTTATAGCAGCTATTTTAATTGTAGCTATGGCAACTGGTCTCATCGTAAATCTAATTTTTTAAAGGAGAGGTGATCAGTATATGAGTATGGAATTTTCAGTTATAAAGCGCTATGGTAATGCTGCTATTAATCATGAACAAAATCTTTGCTGTCCTGTAGAATACGATACGAAGTACCTCAAGATTATACCAGAGGAAATTATAGAAAAGATTATGGTTGTGGAGATCCTTTAGGGAAAATTAAAGAAGGAGACACCGTTTTAGATTTAGGTAGTGGAGGTGGAAAAGTTCCTTATATCGTATCTCAAATTGTTGGGAAAACTGGAAAAGTCATTGGTGTAGATATGAATGATGATATGCTTTCCCTTGCTAAAAAATATCAACGGGAAATAATTGATACTCTAGGTTATGACAATGTCATTTTTCATAAAGGGAAGATTCAAAACTTGAAATTAGACTTAAATAAGGTAGATGAGTATATAAAAGAAAATCCAGTAGCTAGTCTAACTGATTTTAATTCAATTAACGATTACATCTTTCATTTAGAAGAAAGCTTTCCAATGATTAAAGATAATAGCATAGATGTTGTTATTTCCAATTGTGTGTTAAACCTTGTTTCAACTAAAGAAAAAGAGCAATTATTTAATGAAATATATAGAGTTTTAAAGAAAGGTGGCAAAGCTGTCATATCGGATATTGTTTCAAATACGGAAGTTCCACAGGAATTGAGAGAGGATGAAAATCTATGGAGTGCTTGCTATTCGGGAGCAATGGAAGAAAAGAAATTTATAACTGCATTCGAAAATGCAGGGTTTTATGGTATTACCATTGATAAACGCATGGAAACATGGACAACAATTAAAGACATAGATTTTAGAAGCATGACAGTTACAGCATACAAAGGAAAAGACGGAGCTTGTCTTGATAAGGGGCAATCTGTCATTTATAAAGGGCCATTTAAACATATCGAAGATGACGATGATCACATTTATCAAAGAGGTGAAAGAACTTATGTATGTGAAAAAACTTTTAATATATTGAAAAAGGAACCATACTCACAACTTTTTGATTTTATAGATGGAGATAAACACCACATCAGCAATGATGATGAATGTTGTGCATCCACTTGTAATTGTTAATCTCTTTAGAAGGAGGTGATAAGATTGGAAAAAAGCAGCTTTAAAAAAGCAATCTCTAAATTAAAGCCGAAACAACAAGAATGTTGCTCTGTGCAAATTGAAGACAGTAAAGAAAACGAGCATGAATCAGAAGCTAAAAAAGAGAAAAATAATAATAATTGTTGCTAAGTAGTAATTCAAGGAAGCATAATTTTATGCTTCCTTTTTCCACATTATGGAGATGCTCTAATATAACATGCATACCTAATCCTAAATAAGAAGTACTGGAAATGACCATTTTAAGTAGCTGGGTAGGTTCGAGCAAATATCGAATAGGCTGTTACCGGCTGTTAAATCTCTCACTTAGAAATGAAGTGTTTCCTTATTTCTTGAGGTGGAAGTCTTACAACTAGTTACACTGCAATAAAATAAGTACCCATGTATCCTTTGTTTTTCCAACTAAAAAGGTTCCTTAAATGACACAGCAAAAAAAGATTCATAAATATTACCCTAACTAAGAAATTGCATAAAGGCCTATACTCAAACTAAGCAACATTATTAATCTAAAGACAAGCAATGATACATAAATTGAACATTCCAGCAGCAACCAATAGATAAATACCACTTTTCAAAGTGTGCCATAAAATATAAAGAGCCAAAAACCCTTGTTAGACAAAGGTTTCTAGCTCTCCTAAAATTATTCCCACTCAATGGTTGCTGGTGGCTTAGAAGTAATATCATACACAACGCGATTAATGTGCTGTACATCATTAACCAGTCTTGTTGAAACTTTTTCTAGAACGTCCCAAGGAATACGTGCCCAATCAGATGTCATACCATCTATTGAGGTTACAGCACGAATACCAATAGTGTAATCATACGTTCTTGCGTCACCCATAACACCTACACTACGGATGTTAGGAAGGACAGTGAAATATTGCCAAATATCACGATCTAATCCAGCTTTAGCAATTTCTTCTCGTAGAATGGCATCTGATTCACGGACGATCTCTAGCTTTTCTTCTGTAATTGCTCCTAAAACACGGATAGCTAATCCAGGTCCTGGGAAAGGCTGACGCCAAATAATACGATCAGGAATTCCCAGTTGAGAGCCTAGTTCTCTAACTTCGTCTTTAAATAATGTATTTAATGGCTCAATTAGTTCGAATTGCATATTTTCTGGTAATCCACCAACATTATGGTGTGATTTAATCGTTTGTGCGGTTTCCGTACCACTTTCAATAATATCTGTATAAAGCGTACCTTGAGCAAGGAAGTCCATATCCTTTAACTTGGCGGCTTCATCATCAAATACATAGATGAATTCATTACCAATAATTTTACGTTTCTTTTCAGGATCATCTACACCCTCAAGCTTCGATAGGAATCGATCTTTCGCATCCACTTTAATAATATTCATATGAAAATCATCAGCAAATACTTTCATCACATCATCCGCTTCATTTTTCCGAAGTAGACCATGATCTACAAAAATACACGTCAGCTGGTCACCAATTGCTTTGTGAATTAAAGCAGCTACGACTGATGAATCAACCCCACCACTTAACGCACATAAGACATTGCGATCTCCAACTATTTCTTGGATTTTTTCTACTTCCATTTCAATAAAGTTTTCAATTGTCCAGTTGCCTGTACTTTGACACACATCAAAAACAAACTGCTTTAGTAAATGATTGCCGTATTCAGAATGGCGTACCTCCGGATGATACTGAACACCGTATAATGCCTTCTCTGGATGACTCATTGCTGCAATTGGTGTAGAAGAACTCGTTGCATCAACAGTGAATTGCTCAGGCACTTGCTTGACTTTATCTCCATGACTCATCCAAACTGTTTGTTGCTTTGGTGAATCTTTAAATAGAATAGGGTCGCCATTTAAGTCGATAAGTGCTTTTCCATACTCACGATTAACTGCCTTTTCCACTTGACCACCAAAGTGTAGAGCCATTAGCTGCATTCCATAGCAAATTCCTAAGATAGGAATATCTAATTCAAATAATTCCGGATCACATCGGAAACTGTTTTCATCATACACACTATGCGGTCCCCCAGAAAGAATAATTCCTTTTGGGTTCATTTCCTTGATTTCTGCCGCTGTAAGCTTATGTGAATGTAATTCACTATATACGCCTAACTCTCTAATTCGTCTAGTAATGAGCTGATTATATTGACTGCCAAAATCCAATACTAAAATCATTTCGCTGTTGTCCATGTGCATAGCTCCTATCTATATTTTTTCTCCGCTCGCCTACTAGTTGTCTCCTGATTTTATGATGGAATACATGAATATAAAAAAGTGAAAGAAGCTTTTAAGGCTATTCTATAACTTTGCCTACACCCATGTGCAAAAATATACATTTTTACCATATAATGAAAACTGGATTCCTACCCCATGCAAATAAAAACTACCAGTAGCTAGCTTTGTACGCTGTATCCGATTCGATACTACGTAGAGGCGCACAGCTACAAATAGCGGAAAAGGATAGCTTTTAATAACTACTATCCCTTATCTGCAAAAAGACAGAAATCCAGAAATATACATTATTCCGATCTTCTGCCTTCATAGTCAGAGCATTTACGGCGCTCCGGTAGAAACTTTCGAACCATATTATCGAGGATATACGAACGGCGATATTGATATTACTATAATTATGTTCCTATTCTACTAACCATCATGACGGAGGTCAAGCCAATATCCGTTTGATTAAATTTTTCCATAATTGCGCAAGTTCTTGTTTAGGAGCTTGCTCGTTTTGTTCTCGATAGAGCAATTCTTCATAATGATAGGTCAGCTTACGCATTTCATTTGTTTCATATTTACGATCGATTTTCATTGCATATTCTCGTAAGGTTTCATCTGGAAGTTTGCCATTTCCATTATGTGCTAATAATTTTAATAAATAATGATAGGCAATTTGATAGTTCCTTGCATTCCAATTACTTGATACTTTTCGCTTTAAGAACCAAGTTTGCCAATGGTATCTAGTACGATATCCAATATACACCATAATCACAACCAAAAGAATTGGAATAATAATATATTCCCACCTCATCGAAACCTTAATTTCTTCTGGTGAAGCTCCTGCAGGTTCTACCTCTGGCTGCTCCTTTGCTTGCTCTTCTTGTTCAGGCAGCTCCTGCTCCTCTTGTTGCTGCTGTTCCTGTTCATCATCTGTTTGCATACCAGTATTATCAATAGACGTTTGAAAATCCGCTAGGTTAGAAAATCCTTGGGTCGGCTCAAAAGGCACCCAACCTATTTCTGGGAAATACACCTCTACCCATGAATGTGCATTTGCATTCGTCACTTCGTATAAATTATTTCCTGACTGTTTATCAATTAATTCTCCGCCAGTAAAGCCCTTTGCCCACCTCGCTGGGATATCAAGCGTTCGCAGAAGCACTACCATCGATGTAGAAAAATTATCGCAATAGCCTGCTTGCGATTCAAATAAAAATTGATCAACATAATCTTGGTGTTTCTCCGGAACAGGAACTTCTGTCGTTTGATAGGTAAATCCATTACTGGAGAAATACTGTTCAATTGCCTTTGCCTTATCATAACGATTCTCTTTATCTGCAGTAATTTCTTGCGCTAGTTCGCCAACCCGTTCCGGAAGGCTATCAGGGAGCTGTAAATATGAATCATAAGGATCAGCTTGACCGGAAGCTTCTCGTAATGCGGTAATATCAAATGTTGGATAATCATAATTAATCGTATAGGTTTCCATGTTATCCATCAGCTCATAATCATCATTACGTAGCTGAATGGCTTCGGAACGTGCGTCCACAAAAGCCTCTGCAATTTTTGGATCGAGTTCTTTAAAACCATATGGCTGTAATAATTTATCAAACGAATGATTACCAAGAAACTTGACAGTTGCCTGCAACTTCTGAGAATCTACCGAATCATCGTACATTGGTGGTATCTTTTCAAATGGTATATAGTGTGGACTACCAGAAAACTCCCACCCTTTTCCCGTATAAACATCCTTTGTCTCGATTCGCCAGTAATGATTTTGCTCTGCCGTTGCTTGAAAAACCGGTGTATAATCCTGGACAAATGATCCACCCAAACGTGAATCATCTTCGCCATAACCAACTTTTTGGATGAGCGAATTATTTCCAGAGCTACCAGCATTCTCTGCAGTGCTTGTAATAAATGGTACAGGGTCCGGCCATTGTGGATCAAACTTTGGAGCAGCGAATCCTACAACAGAAGAAAATAATACGGTTAAGATTAATGGCAATATCCAAACAGGCGATTTCTTCACCCAAGTAAATGGAATGGATTCTCGATCCAACTCCTTCATAAAATTAGCAATACCTAACGCAATAAAGGCAACAATGAAGGTTCTAAATATAGCAAATCCGCCATTATAGGCCGTGAAGGTGTCTAATATCGTTAAGTAAATAAATGTTAGTAAAACAAATAGCAGTATTCGTTTCATCACTACAAACCAGTAATGTAGCAGGTAGCTCATTAGCCAAATTAATAGAAGAAAAAGAACACTTCTAAAAAGTGGCGTCAAATCGTACCAGGTTTGCGCAAATAACGCTTGTACATTATATGAGATATCAAGAAATAACTGTTCAAACCACATCGGGCTTAAAAAAGTCGGATCTAGAAACAAGCTGTCAATAATAATAAATAAAGCAGTACCCTTCAATATAAATGAAATCCACCATTTTATTTGAAATAAGGAAAGACTAAAACAAAAGATACCATAAAGTATAAATATCATGATATTATTTGTATCTGTTATTTCCTGTAAAGGGTATAACCATTCTAGAAATAGCATGAAGCCACAAATATACAAAATAGAGGTGTAAAATATCGAATTACGTTGTTCCTGATTCATCATTTTCCTTTCACCTCTATTGGATTTTTCATCAACTGTTGTTGTGACAATACATGAATACGAATACCTTCAAACTGTAGTTGATGAATATAATGCTGATTAAGAGACATTTCTTTCGGCGATTGAATGAGCAAAACAATGACTCGCTTTGAACGCTGGTTTACTTTTTTAGTCATTTCATTAAAGTTATTATCAATATGGCTAGTAATAATTAAAATAACGCTCCCACTAGCTATCTTCATTCGTTCACGCTGCATCTGTAGCGAAAAGGATTGATTGCCACCAGGCTTCATTCTAGTAAGATGCTGTCTTACCATATCTGATTTTAATGGGTCATGATGTATCGGAAAATATACTGTACTAGCTCCTACTGTTAACAAGCCTATTTGAGTAGATTGCTTTTTCACATGTTCCATTAAAGAAAAGGTGACTTCTACCATTCCCTCAAACGTAACATCATTAAGATGCTCATCGGAGCAGCCATCTAATACTAGTAAGATATCCATACTCTTCTCTTGCTCAAATTCCTTTGTCATAACCGTGTTCTTCCTAGCTGTCTGCTTCCAATCAATCCACGAAAATCGATCTCCAGGCATGTATTCTCGTATTCCTGTTGCCACATTTGTGTTATTTAATTGTAGCGCGGAAGAAGTAGTCGCGCCTTGCTCAAAGCTAATTATCTGTTCTTTAAATACCATTGGACGAGCATTTGGGTACACTACTAATACATCAGCAAGTTGAAACACATGCTCCTTTTTTACGAGACCAAAAAAATCACCAGTACGTATGCGAACAGCATTTAAATAATGCTCACCTCTAGGGACATGTTCCAATTGATAAGTAAAACTAAACTCCCGTCTAAATGCAGGAAAAATGACTTTTTTTAAAGTACGACTAATAGTTAGCTTATCAGGATTATCCATATACCGATACTTGTCATTTTTGTTATCCAATTTTCGTAACGAACTTGGAATCACTTCTTCACATATGCAATAGTACAAAGGGAAAGCCAATTTCCTACGAATCGTTATGGTCACGGACACACTCTCACCTGCCCCAACAACCGACCTAGAAAACTTCCTTGTCACCTTCCAATTTTTTATGGGATGTAATAGAAACCCTATCTGATAACAAAAAATCGGAATAAATCCAAAGAATAAGAACCAACTTACGAATCCACCCTGAAACATTGCATAAGAGAATAATAATAGGAATAAAAAGACAACAAACAGCCCATTTAGTATCATTCGCACATGAGCGTTCATTAACTAAATTCCTTCCGAATAGGTACATGAGTACTTTTAACAATGGATGAAATGATATCATCAGCTGTTACGCCATCATATTTCGCCTCTGAGGTTAATATAATTCGGTGTGCTAAAACATATGGAGCAAGAAATTTAACATCATCTGGTAATACGTAATCACGCTCCATAATGTATGCATATGCTTTTGCTGCTTTCATTAGGGCGATGGATCCTCTTGGACTAACTCCTAAATAAATAGACGGGTTAGATCGTGTACTAGAAATTAAATTGATAATATAGTGCTGGACATTTTTGTCCACATAAACATTTGTTACTTCTTCTTGTATCCCTTTTAACTCTTCTCTAGTAAGTACAGCTTCAATAGATTCAATGGGTTGTTCACGAGCATTCCGTTCTAGCATTTCAAGCTCCTCTCCAAACGTTGGATAACCCATCTTTAATTTTAAAATAAATCGGTCTAATTGTGCTTCTGGAAGTGGATACGTGCCTTCATACTCAATTGGATTCTGTGTTGCCATTACAAAGAATGGACTAGCTAGAGCAATCGTTTTTCCATCTACGGTAACATTTTTTTCTTCCATTGATTCTAGGAGGGAAGATTGTGTCTTAGGGGAAGTACGATTAATTTCATCAGCTAAGATAATATTGCCCAAAATAGGTCCGCCACGAAATTCGAACTCTAATGTTTTCGGATTATAAATAGAAACTCCTGTGACATCAGAAGGGAGCAAATCTGGTGTAAATTGAATTCTACGAAAATCACAATCTAATGATTTAGCTATTGTCTTTACGAGCATTGTTTTCCCAACACCTGGTACATCCTCCAAGAGAACATGCCCTTGAGCTAGTAGTGCTACTAAACTAAGAACAGCCGCATCCTCTTTTCCAATCATTACTTTATTTATATTAGTTAATACCTTTTCAATCTTTACGTTATATACTGCCGTACCCTGCATACCCTTACCCCTCTCTGCCAAACTGTTGTTTTCATGTAATTTAAATATTCTTTCAGTTCAATTTATACCTATTTTATGCAAATTCCCTTTACTATCCATCCCTTTATCTCTTTACTATCATGCATATCTTGCTAGTCCCTTTGTCATGACTTAAAAAGAATTGGGCGAAATTTTGCTAAAGCACATTTATAATATTTACACCTAAAAGTTGAGATTAACTAGTCTATAAAGTGAAACTTCCATCCGTGAAGTTTGGTTTATCCCCCGCTGATTGGTAGAGTACCACAAGGGGATGACCTAAAGGCCTTTGAACCAATCAGACATGTACTGACAGTCGATCCTCTCTTACCAATATTGGTTTCACTTTATTTGAAGCGAGAGTGTTACTGCCAGTTATATGTGGGATAAACCTAATTAAATAAACATCTATTTCTAATTAGCCTACTATTACTATACTAAAAAAGCCCTACTAGTGAAAGGCAGACAATTAAATAGTTTTCCTTACTAATATAAACGTTTATGACAATACTTATACCTACAAAGGTGAAAATTCAATTCGCGGGGGTTACTGCCAATTATATGTAGGATAATAGCGAGTAATAGACTAGTTCATTATTTTGCGAATGAAATAGGAGATGGAGAAAAAAGTAGATACTCTTTTTCTATCTTTTCTATGTATCTTAGAAAAGCTCCAGCTTACTTCTATCCATCGTTTACATACACCCTTTTAATCCGACTCATTAAGCTAGCAAGTACTTCATCTATATTACTATGTATCCAATCGGCAATGTCTCTCGCTGAGATAATCTGCTCATGCTGGCTTCCGATAATAACAACTTCATCTCCTTCATGAACATTAGGAATAGCGGTCAGGTTTACAAATGTTTGATCCAAGGATATTGTACCAATTATCGGTACACATTGGCCTTTTACCAACACCAGGCCATTATTAGAAAGTAATCTTTTAAAGCCATCACCATGACCGATAGGAAGAACGCCGATCTTCTCATTCGCTTTCGTTACATATTCTCCACCATATCCTACACTAGAACCAGGCGGTAAGGACCTTATATGAATTAGCTTTGATTTTAAAGACAATACTCTATTTAACGAAATCAGCTTATCCTGTCTACGATCTGGAGTATATCCATAAAGGGCAATCCCAGTTCGTACCATATCAAGATGCATATCCTCTCTTTCAATCGCGATTGTCGAAGCACCTACATGGTGTACGGGAAAGGAATATCCAGCTTCATGGAGCTTCTTTGTCGTCTGCGTAAACAAATGAAATTGGTTTTCTGTTGTCGCCCAGTCCCCTTCATCCGCACTAGAAAAATGTGTGAATATCCCTTCCCAGGACAGCCCGGGTAAATGATAACAAGCCTTACAAAAGGAGAGTGCATCATTTGGTTCGATCCCAAATCGTTGCAGACCTGTATTTAATTTTAGATGAACAGGCATGCGTTTTTGCTGTCTAACAGCCATCTTACTAATCGATTCTGCTATATCTACTGAACTGATCGTTGCTGTCAAATGATGATATACAACATCCTTTGCTTGTGAGGAGGTTATAGGTGGTAGAATATGTATTGGGACATGGATACCACATTGACGGAGTAGAGACCCTTCTTCAACACTGGTCACTCCTATCCGATCTGCGCCAGCTTGGATTGCTTCCTGAGCGATGGGAACAATCCCATGACCATAGGCATTTGTTTTCACGACAGCCATCATCATACAATTTTTTAATTGTTTCTTTACCATTATTATATTATGACGAAATGCAGTAAGATTAACTTCCGCGATTGTATGACTAGCAGCTAATGTATTTACAAATTGGAACATTTTCTACCCCCATTTACAATGAAGCTACCGTTCACTTAAGTCTTGAATAGCTGCAGCAAAACAATTGATAATCTCCCGAGTGATTTCACCAGGCTCTCCTGTTCCAATCTTATGATCATTTACAAATACAATTGGTACAATATCTAATTTGGTTGCTGAAATAAAAACTTCATCAGCCATCCGTAAATCATCTATAGTAAAGGCACACTCACGAACTAGAATGCCAGTTTCATAGCATAATTCAAGTATTTTCATTCTTGTAATACCGTTTAAAATGAAATGATTCGCTGGGTGTGTCATTACACAATTATCTTTTACAATGAACACATTAGAAGCACTTGCCTCTGTAATAATACCCTCTCGATGGAGAATAGCCTCTACCGCATTATTCTCTACTGCCTTTTGTTTGGCCATAACATTCGGTAGTAAGTTTAATGTCTTTATGTCACAACGTAACCAACGTATATCCTCCGTTATAATTGCCTTTGCTCCATTTTTCGCTTCTTCCTTCATTGTTTCTTCTACTTTTGTATAAGCAACTAATACAGGAGAAACGTTACTTGGATATTGATGCCATCTTTCAGCTACTCCTCTTGATATTTGTAAATAGACAACACCTTCCTTTAATTGGTTCATCGTTACAAGTTGTTTTAAGTTGTCCTTCAACGTGTCGATAGGACAAGGTAACATCATTTGAATTGCTTCAGCACTTCTTTTTAATCTTCTTAAGTGATCATCCAATAGAAAAAAATCCCCATCATACACACCAATAACTTCATAGACTCCGTCACCAAACTGATATCCTCGATCCTCTATATCAATAAGTCTACTTCTATCCATAATCGTTTGATTGTATAACATTTTATTCATCGCCAGACCTCCTAATGGTTATTGAGAATACCTCTTTGCCAGATCTAACACCACCGATGTATCTACACGATTTCCACTAATGATAAGTACGACGTTGGACCCAATGAGAGTAGCTTTATTTTCTAGTATAGCTCCAATACTTGCCGCTGCAGCACCTTCAATAACTTGATGATGCTTATCGAGCATAAAAGCCATCCCTTTAGCAATTTGCTGTTCGTTTACTAATAAAATGTCATTTACATATTGTTGAACCATGGAAAATGTATATTGATTATTTAAACCAATACCACCAAGAAGGCTATCTGCTAGCGTATTATTTTCCGTAACTTCCATTGGCTTGCCCGCCTGCATACTCTCATACATAGCCGCTCCTCTTTCTGTAGAAACGCCAATAAGATGTAGCTTCGGATTGATTTGCTTTAATGCTACTCCAAGACCAGAATGCATACCACCTCCTGATAAGCCAGCAAGTACGGTATCTACTTCAGGCAGAGTTTCTAGCAATTCTAGCCCCATTGTTCCATAGCCTGCTATCACATACGGATCATCAAACGGATGGATAACAGTAAATCCATGTTCTCGCTGCAATTGATAACTATATTTTTCAGCGTCATCCTGTGATGTACCAATTACTTCCACACAAGCACCGGTAGATCTTAATACATCAACTTTTGCTTTGGGTACTCTATTGGAAATACAAATAACAGCATTGATATCAAGCTGTTTTGCAACATAACCAACACTAACTCCAAAATTCCCAGTGGAAAATGTAGTAATCCCCTTTGCTCTTTCCATTGGAGTTAAACTAAGGATCTTATTTGCTGCACCTCTTATTTTAAAAGAATTCGTTATATTCCAATTTTCCATCTTTAAATACACGGATTTTCCAGTTACGTCCGATAAATCATTTGAATAGACAAGTGAGGTAGGCTGAGCAATAGAAGCGATCCGTTTGCGAGCTTTCCAAATATCCAACAGGTCAACCTTTCTCATATCGCACCCTTTCCTTAATTCACTATTAGTCACTATTTCTTAAGAGTTGATCTTCCACATATGCAATATGCTGTTCCACTTGTTTTTGTACTAATTTAGCGTTCTTTGTAAGCAATGCCTCATATAATTGCTTATGTTCTTTATAATATGAGATTGGACTTGAATAATATTTGTCCAGATGAGCAACGTATACCCGAATCTGAACTGCTATCGATTCATATATTTTAATGAGTCGTGAATTACCACACCTATTAATTACATATTGATGAAATTTTAAATCTAGACCAAACAACTGGTCCCAATTTTCTTTTTGTGCTTCCAACTCCATTTCTTCAATAATGGACAGCAATTGTATAAAATGCTTTTTTTCCAAGTGTTTTAATGCTTTCACAAAAGCGTTTGTTTCAATCATTAAACGCAATTCAGTCATCTCATCTAAATCACGATTGGTAAACATAGAGACAAATGTACCTTTACGAGCTCTGTTAACCACTAACTCCTCCTGTTCAAGAATCTTCAATGCCTCTCGCACAGTACTTCGACTGACATCAAATCGCTCTGCAATATCCGTCTCAATCAGCCGATCACCAAATCCAATTTTCCGTATTAAAATATCTTGGCAAAGTTGTTCAGCAATCAATTCACCTAAAGACTTTTTTAGTAATACGCCATTATCATTCATTGATATTAACTCCTTTTTTTACCTCTTAGAAATGTGTCGACAAGTACATTAGTATTTAGTTAGAGGGGGAATAGAGTGAAACTTCCATCCGGTTTTTACTGAAAGAAATACGTACAAAGGCTTCATTCGCCACGTCTGTGGTAACGCCTTTGTGACCTACTTCCATGTAGGCCCGAACCAATCGGACATTTACTGGCAGTTGACCCACACTTAGCTATATTGGTTTCTCCTCATTGCTTGAGGGGGCTTACTGCCAGTTATATGCGGGATAAAGTGAGACTTCCATCCGTGGGGAAGTTTATTTATCCCCACGGATGGTTAGACGAACCAATCGGACATTTACTGGCAGTTGATCCCACACTTAGCTATATTGGTTTCTCCTCATTGCTTGAGGGGGCTTACTGCCAGTTATATGCGGGATAAATGGACCTTGACTTATTTATTAGAACCTACTATGTTGAAAGTAATTTAATTTTAAGATAGTACAGAATGGGGGAAGCTTATTATGAAAATTCTTGCCTATCAACGCGTCGAAAAGCCTGTGCTTGATGATTTACAAAAAAACCATGACGTTCAATTTTTTAAGAATGTGGATACAAATTCAGATCAAGCTTTCTTAGCTTTTCTTCAACAAGCAGATGGTATTATTGGACTCGATTTAAAGATTGATCGTCAATTATTGGATCGTGCTCCAAACTTAAAAATTGTTAGTAATGTTTCAGTTGGGTACAATAACTTAGATTTAGAAGCATTGACTAATAGAAAGATTATGGCAACTAATACTCCTGGCATTCTGACCGATACAGTCGCTGATATGGTCTTTGGCTTAATACTATCAACAGCTAGAAGGCTCCCCGAACTCAATCAACTCGTAAAATCAGGTAATTGGGTTGAATCACTGGATAGTAGACATTATGGTACTGATGTACATCATAAAACAGTAGGTATTATTGGTATGGGGAGAATCGGCTTTGCCATTGCCCAACGAGCTCATCATGGTTTTGATATGAACATTCTCTACCATAGCCGCACCCGAAAGCCCGAAGCTGAAGAGAAATTTCAGGCAACCTACGCTAGCTTAGATCAATTATTACAACGTTCTGATTTCGTTTGTCTGATTACACCATTAACTAAAGAAACAAAACATTTGATTGGTCAACGGGAATTTAACTTGATGAAGAAAACAGCTATTTTCATTAACGGTTCTCGCGGAAAGACAATTGTCGAACAGGATTTAATTCAAGCGTTAAAAAACGGCAATATCGCAGGTGCAGGCCTTGACGTATTTGAACAAGAACCTGTCGATCCTAAAAATGATTTATTGAAAATGGATAATGTAGTCACCTTACCCCATATTGGTTCATCGACTCACGAGACGGAATTAAAAATGTCAGCATTAGCTGCCGAAAATTTGCTTGCAGGTTTACGTGGACAAAAACCACCAAACTTAATTAATGATACGGTATGGAAATAAAGTGAAACTTCCATCCATGGGAGCTGTTATCCCCTCGGATGGTTAGTACCACAAGGGTATGACCTAAAGGCCCTTAAACCAATCGGACATTTACTGGCAGTTGATCCCACACTTAACTATATTGATTTCTCTTCATTGCTTGAGGGGGGCTTACTGCCAGTTATATGCGGGATAAATTAGTACGGATATTATTTCCACCTTCGTTCAAGGCAGTCACTTACGTTCTGCCTTAAACGAACCGTTTTGCTATATTTAGGCTAAACGAATATTAGGTTTTACTAATAATTCACGAGGAAAATCTGCTAACACTTCACAGCCTTTATCTGTTATGCGAAAAGATTCACTTATTTCAACCCCCATATGGTCAAGCCATATTCCAGGTATCATATGAAAAGTCATGTTCTCTCTAAGGATTGTATGATCGCCAGCTCTTAGACTAGCAGTATGCTCTCCCCAGTCTGGGGGATAGTTTAATCCCATTGAGTAACCAAGCCTCGAATCTTTTTTTATTCCACTTTTCTCTATAACTCTGCGCCACACAGCCTCTACCTCTTCACAAGTAATACCTGGACGAATGGCATCTAACGTTATATTTATCCCCTCTACTACGACGTCTGCGATATATTGAATATTTTCATCTGGCATACCAAGAAAGATTGTTCTAGCTAAAGGTGAGTGATATCGTTTATAGCAACCAGATAATTCAATAATTACCGGATCACCTTGTCGGAATAGCTCATCTGTCCACGTAAGATGACAAGCTGAAGTTCGATCACCAGTTGGTAATAATGGTACAATTGCAGGGTAATCTCCGCCAAAATCATCTGTTCCCCGGATCTGGGCATGAGCAATTGCTGCAGCAGCATCGGATTGCCTTACTCCAGCATCAATGGAATCAAAAGCAGCCTGCATCGCCCCTTCAGCGATTTTTGATGCAATTTTAATACATTCTATTTCCTGATCAGACTTAATAATTCGTATCCAATTTACTAAATTTGTTCCGTCCTTAAATACAGCATTAGGCAGATTTTCTTTTAGCTTCATAAAATTTTTTGCTGTGAAATAGTAGGCATCAAACTCAGCTGCAATCGTTTTCTTGTCATACTTTTTAGCTTTAATAAAATCACTGACAAACTCCATCGGATGTTTTTCGGAAGACTGGATATAATCATCTGTATATGGATATACATGATCCGCTTCTAACCAAGATGTGTGGAAAGCCGCACTAGCATCTTGCCCTCTGCCAATCCAATAAGGTTGATCCTCATCAATAAAAATGACAAGCAATTGATGTACGTAGAATGACCATGCATCATATCCACTTAAATAATTCATATTAGCTGGATCTGTGACAAGTAAAACCTCAATTCCTTCATTAGCCATACGGTGTTTTGTTTTCGTTAACCTTTCATAATATTCAGAAATAGAAAAAAACACCATACAAACCCCTCCATTCATTTAAAGTGAAGCTGCTTGAGTGAACAACACCAACATCAAAGTAGATCATATAAATATCACAAGAATTAATATTGTTGTTAATTGTAATTTCTTTGATGATTGGAAAAGTTTAACAATCATGGGCGAGGAACTTTTCACTGCCCATGCGTTTGAAAAGACAGTTACAGTAGGCATTAGAAATAAAGTGAAACCTCAATTAGGTTTTTACTAAAACAAACACGTACAAAGGCTTCATTCGCCACGTCCTGTGGCAACGCCTTTGTGGCCTAATGTAGGCCCGAACCAATCGGACATTTACTAGCAGTGCCCCCTCTTACCAATATTGGGTTCACTTTATTGGGGGCGCTTACTGCCAGTTATATGCGAGGTAAAAGGGTGGGATTAATAGAACATGCCTGTCGATTGTCGGCATTAAATACAAAATAATGCACACAAATTAAAAAGTATGGAATACGTTATATTTTCTTCTAATGTGTACTATAAATATATGTAATAACACAATAAATGATGAAAATGCTATTTAAAAATGGGCGCAGACAGAGCAATCTCTGCCTCTACCCATTTATTTTGTCACAGACTACACTTGAGAATAGTATAGCAATTGAATGTTTAATCGTCTATATTATTTTTCTGTATTTTATAAATTTATTGACTATTTTCTTTAATTGTGTTTAATTATTGGTAACTTGAATTTGTCGACAAACGACAAAGAGAGCCAACCTGAAATCACTACAGTAACTATTCCTCATTCATCATATATCACATTTGCTACTTTTCCCTTCTTTCACTTTCAGCTTTTTTATTTGATCCGATTATAGAAAGGAGTTTGTTATATTGGAACCAACTATAAAAAAAGAGGACCTGTTGGAAAAAGATGAGAAGTATCTTTGGCATGGCATGAAAAGATATAACCCTAGCAGTACAATGATTAGCACCAAAGCTGATGGTATCTGGATCACGGATATCGACGGTAATAAATTTCTTGATGCACAGGCAGGATTATGGTGCGTTAATGTAGGTTATGGTCGAGATGAACTAGCTGACGTCTGTGCACAGCAATTAAAGGAGATGCCTTATTATCCATTAACACAAAGTCATATACCAGGAATAAAATTAAGTGAAAAATTAAATGAATGGCTAGGCGACGATTATGTTATTTTTTATTCCAATAGTGGATCGGAAGCTAATGAGACAGCCTTCAAAATTGCCCGCCAATATTACCAACAGACTGATGCACCTAATCGCTATAAATTTATTTCACGCTATCGCTCGTATCATGGTAGCACTTTAGCTACATTAGCAGCCGGTGGACAAAATCAACGGGCCTATAAATACGAACCATTAGCATCAGGCTTCGTCCATATCACACCGCCGGATTGCTATAGGAGCCCTTTTACGCATGAAAATGAACAATGCTGTCACCAAGCTGCTGATGAGTTAGATCGCACAATTACTTGGGAGATCAAAGAAACAATTGCTGGATTTATTATGGAGCCAATTATTACTGGCGGCGGAATATTAGTTCCCCACGATAGTTATATGAAAAAAGTTCGTGAGATTTGTGATAAGCACGGTGTCTTATTAATTGCTGATGAAGTTATCAACGGGTTTGGCAGAACAGGGAAGCCCTTCGGATTTATGCATTATGATGTAAAACCAGATATAATTACGATGGCTAAAGGACTAACAAGTGGATATATGCCACTAGCAGCAACTGCTGTAAAACGTGACATATATGAAAAATTCAAAACCTCAACGAAGGAATACGATCATTTCCGTCATGTTAACACATTTGGCGGCAGCCCAGCAGCTTGTGCTGTTGCTATACGAAATTTAGAGATTATGGAAGAGGAACATTTAGTCACTAACGCTGCGAACCTGGGGGAATATTTGCTCGCAGAATTACAAGAACTGTATACGCACCCTAATGTTGGTGATATTCGTGGTAAAGGACTATTAGCTGGTATTGAGCTTGTAAAAGATAAACAAACAAAGGAACCAATTGATGAAACCATAGCTGCAGGCGTCGTGAACTATTGCAGAAAAAGAGGCATCATAATTGGCAAAACAAGCGATACGGTTGCAGGCTATAACAATATTATAACGATGTCACCACCGCTTTCTATATCAAGAGATGAAATTAATTATCTAGTAACCATCCTAAAGGATGCTATTGCTGCGATTTAGTATAAAGTGAAACTTCAATCAGTGAGGATTTACTGCCAGTTATATGCGGGATAAAGTGAAACTTCCATCCGTGAGGAGTGTGTTTATCCCCCACGGATGGTTAGGTGAACCAATCGGACATTTACTGGCAGTTGAACCCACAATTAGCTATAATGGTTTCTCTTCATTGCTTGAGGTGGGGGCTTACTGCCAGTTATATGCGGGATAAAGTGAAACTTCCATCCGTGAGGAGTGTGTTTATCCCCCACGGATGGTTAGGTGAACCAATCGGACATTTACTGGCAGTTGAACCCACAATTAGCTATAATGGTTTCTCTTCACTGCTTGAGGGGGGCTTACTGCCAGTTATATGCGGGATAAATTTCGAACGCCAACACACCCAAAAACAGCATAAAGGCTTTTGGATGTGCGAGTAACGTGTAAAAAAGATTATTCATAAAGGACACTGTTTTCGTTATCTGGAATGGAAGGCGGTCGACACCAGCGGGAAAAGCACGAGGTGAAGACCCCGTAAGCGAGCGCACTTTGCGAGTGCGGAGACTGAGACCGTGCCCGCGGTAAGCGTACCGCCTGAAGCGCAAGATAACAAGGGCATACCGCTCGCCGTTTTTCATCCCTATTGAATACTATTTCTTAGTTAGTCGGCACTAAATTTATACAGGATAACATTCATGACCAACGTCATTTGACAAAGAGCCAATTTACAAAACTATTTTTTACCTAGAAAAGAGCGCAAACGCCCGATTAGAAGCGTAGCGACTGGAGTTGCACGCAGCTCAACAAGCGCATATTTATCCACATGGGCAAATTTTGCAATTTCCTAAACTATAAAAAAATCGAGTATATACCTTTAACAGGCTATACTCGATTTTAAAGACCTTAGTTATACAATATTGGTGCACCTGGTCCAAGCTCGATACCAAGCAGCATCCACACGACAAGCATAATCGTCCATCCGATAAGGAAGAAAATGGAATACGGTAGCATCGTTGAAATTAACGTACCAATTCCCATTTTTTTATCATATTTTTGTGCGAACGCAATAATAATTGCAAAGTAAGTCATCAGTGGAGAAATAATATTCGTTGAAGAATCTGCAATCCGATACGCCATTTGTGTTAACTCTGGAGAATAGCCTAGTTGCATCATAATCGGTACGAAGATCGGAGCCATCATCGCCCATTTTGCCGAGGCACTACCAATAAAGATATTAATAAAGGCTGCCAATACGATAAATACGAGCACCAATGGTATTCCTGTTAAATTAATATTTTGTAAAAACTCTGCACCATATACGCCTAGCACTAACCCCATGTTAGATTCATTAAAATATGCAACAAACTGTCCCGCGGTAAAAGCTAATACGATAAACATACCCATGGAAGCCATTGTATCTGACAATTGCCCAGCTACATCTTTATCATTTTTAATTGCTTTTGTTACCTTCCCGTACACGAGACCAGGAATAAAGAAGAGAATAGCAATAATTGGTACCAATGAATCCATAAATGGTGAATCAATAATTGGCTGATCACCTGTTCCACGCATAGGAGCTCCTTCAGGTACGATGAGTAAGGCGGTTAAAATGACAGCAATAATAATCGATACAACAGACCAAATTAATCCTTTTTTCTCTATACTGGTTAGCTTCTCAATCTTCTCTCGATACTCCCCTTTGTATTCTCCTAAACGGGGCTCTACAACACGTTCCGTAACCCATGTACCAATAATGGTAAGCACAAAAACGGATACAATGATAAACCACCAGTTCATGGCAATACTCATTGACTCTGCATAAGCTGGATCAATGACAGCAGCACCGGCTATCGTTAACTCTCCGAGTAAAGCATCTGTTCCCGATAAAAATAAATTTGCACTAAATCCGCCAGATACTCCCGCGAAAGCTGCTGCCAGACCGGCTAATGGATGACGACCAATTGCCGCAAATAATAATGCACCAAGCGGTGGTAATACGACATATCCAGCATCCGATGCTACGCTTGACATGATCCCAGCAAACACCAAACCTAATGTTATAAAACGATTCGGTACGGACAGGACAAACCCACGAAGCAATGCACTAATGAGACCAGAGCGTTCTGCAATTCCAATACCTAACATGGTAACTAATACTACTCCAAGTGGGGCAAACCCAATGAAGTTATCCGTCATGCTAGTGAAAATATATTGTATCCCTTCCGCATTTAGCAAATTTTTAATTTCTACCATCTTCCCCTCTTCTCCAGGATGCTCTACACTAATTCCTAGAGGAGAAAGAGCTGCTGATAATAGCAATACAATTAATGCCAATATTGCGAATAATGTAACTGGGTGTGGTAACTTATTTCCAACTACTTCAATGCCATCCAACGAGCGTTGGAATACACCTTTCTTCTTCCCCATATCATTTCTCCTTTCTCTTGTTGTCAAATGGGTAATATTCTGAAAATAAACCTAAAATGTAAGCGCATGTAATCCATTATATAAGGCATATCCATAAATGGAAATAGAAACAAAATAAGTAAAAATAATAATATTTTTCCCAATATTATTCCAATTAAAAAAGATATTTGTGCCAATACTACTACATGAAGGCTAATATCGCTATGATCACCTTCACCAATTGATACATATATGCTCCATAAATAGACTTAAGACAGATTAAAAAAAAACGGAGCAAAATTCGCTCAGTCCTTATCACTAAATGCTCAGATTTACGCTCCCTCTAGTAGCTATTATGGAATAATAGCTACTGCTTGACCACCACTCCGGCTGTCCACTTCCCTTTCCGTGGGGTTTGCCCTTCAGCTAACTTTTTTAGCAAAACCCGCTCAAAAAAGTGGATCTTCAGGTCAAACATTTCCCACAGGAGTTGAAGTGGCTGGCCTTCGTTATTATCAGGCTCTACAACGCTAGCATGAAGTAACACAGCTGCTTTTATAATCACGGATAACGATTTTCACTTTACCCATTGGAAAAAAAGTCAACCTATTACTTATGACAAGAATTGTTGCACCTTCTCATAGCGGAGACTAATTACGTAGACTCCTGCGGGATTAGCGCGAGCCGAAAATCCACTTTGCAACGTGTTCTTCTTTGCAAAGTTAGTTGAGGCCGCGCCCGCGGAAAGCGAAGTAATTCGTCGGAGCATTGCCAATATCCATCAAACATTTCAAAATAACTACTTGGCTTAACGCAGTCATTGCACTGATTTTATACTTTCTTAACTTATGAAAAAAGGAAGAAATACCGGTGTAGTTTGGTTATCTTTTAAGACAGGATGACTTCTGAGACATACCTATCTATACACCGAGGCTATTTCTCCCCTTTTTCTATTCACATCATTACTCTAGCTACCGTTTAAAATAAGGATTTCCCTTCTGTCCGATCCATAAATCGGATTTTTCCATATGATAGGCAAGTTGCAACAAGCGGTGCTCCTCTCCTTTTCCAGCCATCACTTGAACGCCAAGTGGTAAACCATTATCTGATACATAAACAGGTATCGACATTGCCGGCTGTCCAGTTAAATTAGCCAGTTGTGTAAATGGAGTATAGGTTAAACTAGGTAAAAACATATCATAAATAATGTCCTGCTGCTCTTCGATTCTAGCTAATTGCATCTGTTCAATTAGCCGATCCTTCTCAGCACTGCTCCAAGTGAGTTCTCCTACCTTCGGTGCCGTATACGCAGATGCAGGTGTAATAAAAAAATCGTACCTTTGATGAAAGGTAGCCATCTGTTCAGCGGCAGTATCCCATGATGCAAGGCTAGCAGAAAAGGCAGCTGCTGAAACGGATTGACCAGCAAAATTCAGTAACCATGTCTCCACCTCTACATCATCCGTATCAATCGGGCGACCAATTGATTGCTCGACACTGTTTATCATAGTTGCTATTTCGCCACTGTTCATTAGATAATAGTTTTGCATTAATTGCTTCCCATCAACCTTGGGCTCTGCTTCCTCTACATGAAACCCTTGTTCCTCCAACCAATTTACAGTATCCATAACGGCAATCTTTGCATCGTGTGAAACAGGGGTACCAACTGGCGATTTCGTCGTAAAAGCAATCCGCAACTGTTTCGGTAAATGTTGCTGTATAAATAGCTTATATTCTTCTGAAAATAGTTGCGCTTGAAATGCAGCTTCTGGTTGGATCGTTTGTAATATATCCAGCATACTCGCACTATCTCTAACCGAACGAGTTAGTACAAAATCTATCGCTGCACCATGCCATTGCCGACCAACCCCAGGACCTACCGGAGTTCGTCCCCTCGTTGGTTTTAAACCAAATAATCCCGTAAATGATGCAGGGATGCGAATGGATCCACCACCATCGCTTGCACCAGCAAGCGGGACAATACCTGAAGCGATAGCCGCTGCCGATCCACCACTTGATCCACCAGGAGAGTAGTTTTGATCCCATGGATTCTTTGTTGGCCCATCAACCTCTGGTTCTGTTATATTTTTCAACCCAAATTCGGGTGTATTCGTATGGCCCATGAACTGGAAACCTGCATCTCGAAAAGCTGTAACAAAATGCGCATCCTCATTAGCAATAGACGTTTGTAATAATCTGGAGCCTGAGGTGATTTTTTCTCCAGCTAATCGCTGTGATATATTCTTTAATAGTACTGGAACTCCAGCAAATGGCCGTTGGAAGGATATTTCTTTTTGTACTTCAGAAAGCGCCTTCTCTCTTCTATGTTGAACAACCGCATTTAAGTCAGGATTTACACGATCAAGTTGTTGAAAGCTTACCTCTAGTAATTCTTTGGGAGTTACTTCCTTTTTCCTAATTAATTCAGCTAAAGCGGTAGCATCCATTTTTATGTATTCTTGAACATTCACTGCTATACCTCTTTTCTCCATGATGCCATTAGTGTATCACTGAATGTTCAAGTTACCAAATCTAATCTATTCTTTTTCATAATTGCTTGCATCGTCTTTTTTCTTCCATGGCGGATCGCCTAATTTATGAAATTTCATATTCATTTTTGCAATTGCGAACGGGACTAGAAATGCGAAAGCCATGTATATATACGTTTTGAAGCTCGGTAAATTGTTTACAAGATTATGCCACATTTGCTAATCGTCTCCCGTCGTCTTCACTTTATCTGATGAACCAACCATTTGTACCTTTACTGTCACATTGATATTAATCTTGCTTTGAGAATAATAATTTTCTCCTTTATCCCAATCATCCTTCACTGTATTCCAAAATGAATAGTGTTTCTGATATAAATTATCACCAACACCGATCACATCAACTTTTAGCTCTTTTTGTAATTTATCTTTTGTTTGAGTAGTCATTTTTTTTATTTTATCTTCTACAGCCTTTTCCACTTTCTTTATATACGAATCCATACGTACGCTTGCCTTACCAAACCGTTCCGCTACATTTCCATTTACATGAATATCAATTTTTGCATCAATGTCAGTTTTATCTTTTGGGGTCACATGGATACCTCGATCTACACTCTTTAATTCCACTGTAACCATTTCGCCATTTACGTTTACTTTAATGGACCCATCTGTACTCGTTTCTGTTAAAAACGCTAGACCTTTAGCTTCCTCACCCATTAAGGAATCAACCATCTCGTTTGTCACACCATTAAAAACTGCTGCTCCTTTATATTGGATAAATTTATCGGCAACAAAATGTACCTCTGGGATGCTATAGCCCCGTTCGCTTAATAGTAGCTCTTGTAATTCTCCAATATGAACGGGTTTTAATGATCCAGCATTCTTATAATTATTTTCCATCAAGGAATCCAAATACAGTGCAGGTATTTTCTCATTGTCAGGCTTAATATCTAGTATCTTTCTTGCTTCCCCCTCAGCAATTACGATACGGATTCCTCTCCGCATTTCATGGTCGCGGATAAATAAGTCCATAATACTGCCAAACAGATGGGGTTCCTTCACTACATCCTCAGATACAATTAAAACCTTTAAATGCTGATAAAACGGTACTTGACTAGTTAATGTAGCCATTTCACGATTGGCTTGAAAAAGACTTTCTCCTGTAGCAGATATATTTAGATACGCCTTTTGTTCCCCTCCCCTTCCTTGCATCGGAGCACCTAAGCCTGAAGGAACAACGAATTGACTTGTCAGCATTAACTCATAGGAACCATCTGCTTTCTTTTCGACTAAATCGATAGCCGATCCAACTGCGAAGCCTCGATCTTCAATCTCTACCCGATCCCAGCAGCCCGTTAATACTAATGTCAACAAACAATAACAGAGGAGAAATACCAGCTTTTTTTTAGGCATTTGATCTTCTCCTTTTAATAAGCGACATGATAACTAACAGAACGGTAACAAATAAGGTGATTAAAATACCGTAATAACTAACAAATTCACCAAGCTGAACTACCGTTATTAGATCTTGAGGGAACATGCCAATAAGATATATTAATGGAGTCAGAATATATACTAGTTGAATCTTTTTTAATTTCGAAATAGATTCTAAGGCAAATACGGTTACATCAAAGGACATAGCAGTTGTATTAAAAATTGACATAATCCACATCACAAAGAAAATCGAGTCAAAACGTTCAAAAAAACCACCAGGAACCTCGATTTCTTTAGCCAATTCAATAATAGGATAGTTTAAGTTTGCGGTTGTTAAATTGCCAAACATACCTAAACATAGTAGGTAGATAAAGATGTAGAGAACAGGTACGATGGACATGCCGATCGCCGCCATCTTCGGAGCTTTTTTGGGCTTGCGAACGATGGAAATATAAAAAAATAATATGGACAAACCGGTGAAAGAAAATGAAGTTGTTTGCATTGCCTGCAAATGTCCAGATAGATCCGTTTTAAACACAGGCAGATAATTGTCCACACTAAACCAAGCGACTGCGAATCCGCCAACAAGCATAGTAATAAAGATAATAATCGGGAAAAACATCATGTTTAACCGAAAGAGCCCTGCTCTAGATCCGGCTATTGCATAAACAACAACCAACAAAAAAGTTAACGCAATAACTTCTACCGGAGTCTGATCAAATAAGTATTCCTTCGCAATATCAGAAATAATTCGTATCATAAATGCCGTTAATACAAACCCATGCAGCGCAAGTAGAATGGTAAGCACGGTAGCAATCGGTCGTGTTACGAGTGATGATGCATAGCTAAAAAAGGATTGATGTGGATACGTTGAAGCAAGCTTAGCAATTAGCCAAGCAAAACCAATAAATAAAACGCCAACTATAAGAATAGTTAGCCAGCCATCCGCTGAAACTGTATTTTTTGCTATTTCTCTAGGTAGTGAAAGGATGGCAACACCAATAATAGTAGAAGGAACGGCTATCAATAATTCTTTATCACTAATCGTTTCATCGCCATATTCGAACCACTTCAAACCTTTTTCCCCTCCTTATCTCCAGCCTTCGAATCGGTAGGCTGTAAATATTCCGGACGCTTCGTTAGCATAGGTATCGGCACACGCAGGATTAGATCATCCCAATCTCTAAAGAAGGTTGGCGCAAATGGTGCTGAATATGGAACACCAAAACTCTTCAGATTTACAATATGAATATTAATCATAATATACGCAAGTACAATACCGTATAATCCTAAAAAGGCAGCTGCTATCATAAACGCAAACCGGATTAACCGAAAGGATATCGCTACACTATACAATGGGAGTGTAAACGAAGCTACTGCCGTTAACGCAACTACAATTACCATAATCGGGCTGACCACTCCTGCCGAAACTGCTGCTTCACCAATTACCAAACCACCTACAATTCCGATTGTTTGTCCAATTGTCTTCGGTAATCGTGCTCCTGCTTCCCGTAATAACTCCATAGTAAATCCCATCAATACAGCTTCAATAAAAGCTGGAAACGGTACACCTTGTCTTGTAGCTGCTATGGAAAAGGCAAGCTCTGATGGTATCATTCCTTGATGGAAGGATACTAGTGCAATATATAATGCCGGAAGAAACATCGTAATAAAAGCTGCTAAATAACGCAGACATCTCAATAATGTCCCGATCAGCCAGCGCTCATAATAATCTTCCGGAGATTGAAATGTATTGCCTATCGTTGTAGGTGCAATTAATACAAATGGCGTACCATCTAAAAGGATGACAAATTTCCCCTGTGTTAACCCAGCAGCCGCTTTATCTGGTCTTTCCGTATTATCTACCTGTGGAAAAGGCGATAAAAAACTATCCTCAATCCATTGTTCAATATAGCCAGATTCCAGTGCATCATCTGTATCAATCGCTTCTAACCGACGATTCACTTCCTTTAAGATATCTGGATGAATAATCCCTGATATATAAGCCACTACAAGCTTCTTTTTCGATCTCCTCCCAATTTCGTGTGTCTTAAAATGCAAATTCGGATCCCGAATTTGTCGACGAAGAAGTACCATATTTGTCCGTAAATTTTCAACAAATCCCTCTCTGGGACCTCGTATTAATGATTCTGACACTGGTTCTTCTATCGAGCGATTTTCCCACATCTTTGTATCCAATAATAAAACACGATCAACGCCATCGAGGACAAACACAGAACCACCTGAGAGTAGCGAAAGCATTAGTTCATCCATGGTATTCACATTTTGAATACTTGTTAAACTGATTAGCTCTTCATGAATAATCGCAAGCAAATTTGGCTTATCTGTGTTTGTCAGCTCTTTATTTCTTTCGATAATCTCTAAATTTTTTAGAACATTTTCTTCTATCGTAGCCTTATCACTAAGGCCATCTATGTAAACAATCGCGCACTTATGTTCTCCTAAATGGAATCTCCTCATAACTAAATCATTTGGAGAATCAAGCATCTCTTTTATACTTTTCAAGTTATCGTCAATCTTCGCATCTAAATACCGGGAAAAATTCTCATCATTAGCGGTTATCCCTTTTTTACTTTTCCTTTTAAATATGGAGCGAGCAGCCACAGCATCACCTTCAATATAGAGTATTTCTCCTCTTTTTTTGCCCTACTTCCTACAAATTTATACCCATTGTTTTTTTCCTAAATACTGTATAATAATTCATTTTCCACAGAAACTACAAAAGATAGTTATTCAATATGTATAGATAGGAAGGGGTTTTAATTTTGGGAAATCATCAATCTATTGCTCTCTCTGCTGCTGATATATCTTCACTTTGGACTACATACCAAAGCGATACCGTAACAAGGTGTGGACTTCAATATTTTCTAAATCATGTAGAGGGTACAGATATTCAACAGATACTCGAAGAGGCACATACTTTAGTAGAAAAGCATATTGCTCATATTGAAGAAATATTTCATTTAGAGGGTATACCAATCCCACATGGGTTCATGGATGAGGATGTTGATATTCACGCACCACGTCTCTTCTCTGATCACCTTTATTTAGAATATACACATAACATGACCATTCTAATGCTGAGCTCTTATAGTATGGCTCTATCCGTTGCAGATCGCGATGATGTTATTGACTATTATTCGACGAATCTTGAATTAGCTAAAGATCTCCATAAACGAACAAAAGAATTAGAAAAGGAAAAAGGTATATACATTCGTACTCCACGTATTCCAATACAATCGAATATAGAATTTATCCAAAAGAAAAACTTTATTTCCGGATGGTTCGGTGACCGCAGGCCATTACTTGGTATGGAAATAACTAATTTAGTCTTTCATGCTAAGCGAAACGCATTAGGACATGCAGTAATTACTGGTTTTAGCCAAGTAGCACAATCAAAAGAAGTTAGAAAGTTCTTTGAAAGAGGTAGGGATATTTCAGGGAAGCATTTAGAAGTATTTACATCTATTCTACATGAAGAATTTTTATCTGATGGAGCACTTCTATTGACTTCCGAAGTAATGGATTCAACAAAGCCACCATTTTCTGATCGATTAATGATGACCTTTGTTTCCACCCTCATCGCATCTAGTATAGGACAATATGGAGTTGCACTTTCTACTAGTCCACGTCATGACCTGAGCGTACAATATACCCGTTTAATCGCTGAAGTTGCCAAATATGCAGATGATGGAACGAAAATCCTGATTGAAAATGGTTGGTTAGAGCAACCACCAATGGCAGCTAATCGTAAAGAATTAGCGAAATAGGGCTTTGTATGGAGCAGAAATTATCAAAGAAGAGTAGAAAATTAGAAGTGCTGCTGTGGAGTATTGCATTACCAGGTTTTGGCCAGTTATTAAACCAAAAGTACGTAAAAGGTTTATTGTTAGTCGGACTAGAATTTATCATTAATATCATGGGGAACTTTAACCAGATTATTATTTTAAGCTTTCACTTTAGAATCGAAGAAGCAATCGAGGCAACGAATTATCTATGGCTGATGTTCTATCCTTGTCTATATTTTTTTAGTATTTGGGATGCCTATCGAGATGCTGGTGGTGGAAAAAGGCCGTTTGCATATCTTCCTCTTGTGTTCTCGGCATATTTTGTAACAGTAGGTTTAATATTTTCATCTAATCTTACATTATTTGGGAACTTAATCGGTCCTATGTGGTTGCCAATCTTATTTTTACCAATTGGCTTAGGTATTGGAGGAATTATTCAATGGATACTCCTAAAAGTACTTAAAAATAAAACGGATGCAAATGCCTAAAAAGCTCTCGTGATAAGAAATAACTCGAGAGCTTTAGACGATTAAATATATTCTATTATCGTAGTTTAAATTTTTTTACAAGTTCATTTAAGTCTTCAGCAAGCTTTGCTAATTGCTGTGAACTATCCACTACTTCCTCCATTGAACTACTAGACTGCTGAGCTGCTGCAGATGTCTGTTCAATACCTGCAGACGACTCTTCCGTAATAGAAGCAATCTCTTGAATAGATTCATTCATTTTATTACTATTTGAAGTCATTTCTGCTAAATTGTCAGCCATGCTATTTATTGTATGAACCATCTCCGTAACAAACATAGAAATTCCATTGAATGTTTCTTGAGTTGATTTAATCTGTGATGTCCCTTCTTCTACCTCTGTATAACTTCCTTGTAAAGATTCTGTTACTAGCGTTGAATTCTGTTGGATATTGGAAACGATTTTGGTAATATCTGTTACAGATTCCCCTACCTGCTCAGCAAGCTTCCTTACCTCATCTGCCACTACAGCAAATCCTTTACCATGTTCTCCAGCTCGTGCAGCTTCGATGGCAGCATTTAATGCTAATAAATTTGTCTGATCCGCAATGTCTCTTATTACATTTACTAGACTAGATATTTCCTGTGATTGTACGTCTAGATCCTTCACTTTATGAACAGCATCTTTAACAATTTCATCGATTTTGACCATTTGGGCAGAAGAAGATTTCATCATTGAATCTCCTTCTTCAGTCATTGTTAAAATCTCATTTGATGCTTGTTGTATAAGTGCTCCTTTATCATTTGTTTCCCGGACCTTTGTTGTAAAGTTATCCATGTTCAAGGCAAGGTCACTCGCGTTGTTTGCTTGTGTTTCCGATCCAGCTGACAACTCTTGCATCGTAGTTGCTACTTGCTCTGATCCAGCTTTTACGTCATTCGCTGTTTGTGACAATGACTCGCTATGATTACCTACCGTCTCAGAAACGGAACCAATTCTTCCCAGAAGTTGATTCGTATTTTGATTCATTTCATTGGTAGCATTTATTAACTGCCCTAATTCGTCCTTTAATGATGTTTGTAAAGGCTCATGATGAAGCTCACCTTTTGCGATTAATTTCATTCGTTTTGTTAGGTTAAAGATTGGCCTCGAAATAATACGAACAATAAATAGTTCTATAGCTATACTTATGATGGCTACTAACACGGTAACTACAATTATAACGATATGAGTAGATTTCCCATCGTCTATAATCGATTGCCCGTCATCCGTAATTTCTTCCTTCGTTACTGTAAGAGACTCTTCTAGCCTTGACCGAAATTCACTTTCTAATGGTTCTACCTCGCTTGTCATCTTCGTCATTGCTTGTTCTCTATTTCCAGCGTCATAAATAGAAAATACTGACTCTACCGATTCTTCCCATTGGTTTTTCATATGTATTAGTTCTTTAATCTCTTCATTGTTACCATTTTTGGCAAGCTGTTCTTCTAACGTTTTGTTTTCTTCCTTTATTGCTTCATATCGCTGTTTATAATCAGCTGCATTATATAGTAAATATCCTCTAGCTAGCCCCGTTTGCTGTGCCAAATTTGCGTTTATTTCTTCAGCAACGCTAACATACGGTAGATCTTGCTCAATCATCTCTTCCACTTGATGATTTGTTTTGCCTACGAAAATAAAGTTATATATACCTAAGAGACAGCTTGAAATAATAACAATTGAAAAGCTTACATATAGCTTATTTTTTATATGCTTAAAATTCATTATTTTTTCCATCTACCCAAACCCCTTTTCAAATAAGATACTTCACAACCTCTATATGTGTTTTATCGGAATTATTTTTAGGTAAATGTATATCCTTTTTAATTTTTGTATAATTCAGTTTATTAAACAAGTTGTTTCTTTGATCTATGTTGCTTGAACAAGTATACTAATTATAGGAATTTTTGCAGTTTAGGATTTGAGGTTGGGTGAATTTGAAGAAGAAAAAAACTGGCGATCCCAGAATAAGAAGAACCATCGCGTTTTTAAAAAAATCCCTTATTCTTTTAATGAAAGAAAAACAGTTACATGAAATAACCATTAAAGATCTTTGTGAAAAAGCTGGAGTAACAAGACAAACATTCTATCTCCGATTCGATGATCTTGATCAATTTGTTCACTATGTTTCTAATTTAATACTTGAGGACTTTCATGAGAAGTTAGAGGTTAACGAATCGCAGACAGAGCTAAAAGATATGAATCTAGATAATTATACGATCTTTATCCGCCTGTTTGAGCATATCCTCGATAATCAAGCTTTTTATGAATCACTACTTGCTAAAAATACAGGATCTCCCTTCGCTACAGGCTTCAAAAAAGAACTCTATCATTTTATTGAAGCAGGGCTTTCGATGGTCTCTCCTAACGATGAAACAATAGCAGCACCAAGAGAAGTTATTATTGTATATACAACAGCTGCCTATTTTGAAGTCATCGTTTGGTGGATAAATAACAACTATCCTTATTCGAAAGAAAAAATGGCACAAATCTTACTTCACTTATCTGTTAAAGGTCCTTATAAATAAAAATAACCCAGCAATGTGCTAACTGGGTTATTTTTATTTATGTTAGAAAGCATTGACTACACTTCTATAAAGCGGTCCAACCACCATCGATAACTAACTCAGCTCCCGTCATGAAGCGAGATTCATCAGATGCAAGGAATAACGCGCCATATGCCACATCTTCTGGCTTGCCTAAATAAGGAAGCTGTGTAAATGTTTGATAGTATTGCATCGCATCTTTCATAGAAGGTGCTGTCATCGGTGTTTCAATAATTCCTGGATGCAATGAGTTAACGCGAATATGATCTTTTGCATAATCTACTGCTGCTGACTTAGATAAGGATCGAAGTGCACCTTTCGCTGCAGTATATGGGCTTGTCCCAGCCATTCCAACAATTCCCCCGATAGAAGAAATATTAATGACAGATCCTCCACCTTGTTTTTGCATTTCTGGAATGACATACTTCATCCCTATAACACAGCCATTCAAATTAATATCCATTACTTTATTCCATTCATTCATTTCCATTGTTGCAATGGTCTCTGGGCTAGATACACCAGCGTTATTTACCAAAATATCAATTTTTCCATATGCTTTCAGCGCTTCAGCAATGACCTGCTTCCACTCTTCCTCTGACGTAACATTATGTTGAAAGGCTATTGCATCTCCACCATTATCCTTTATATCATCTATTACTTTATTTAATAGATCTGTTTGAATATCAGTTGCAATAATTTTTGCTCCTTCTTCAGCAAATAGCTTTGCTTCCATTGCCCCCATGCCATTGGCAGCTCCGGTAATTAACGCTACCTTATTATCTAATCGACCCATGTTCCTCATCCCTTCTTAGAAAAGAATTTGTTTTACAGATGAAGTATATCATTTAAGTTGTTTAATTGACAAATAATTTACTTGGTGTAAATTATTAAAAGATGTCGTTTTTATCCTATAGGAAGAACGCTTCATTAGTTCCGTATAGAAAGGATGACTAGTATTCATTTTTTTATAACTAAAAGAGCTTATAGGAGGAACCTCTTGGTTATCTACAAGCTCTTTTTTACGCTACAACTATTTGTTTTTCGTGTACGAACGTCCTTCTTCCGTAGGCGTATTATAGTCCAACCCTTCCTCTATTGAAGGAGAGCTTTGTTCATATGATCATACAAATATTAATGGTGCTTAGTCACGCACAACTTTATAGTATCCTTTTCAATAGGACTTTTATCTAACCTCTTGCCCAAAAGCGCTGTTTCGTCATTGCTTTAATAAATTCATCTGCAAACAATTCTGATGTCTGCTCTATTAGCACACCAGGCTGACCATCTATGCCTAAAGATTCAATAATGGTAGAAGCTTCCTCAGAAGCACCAATGGGTTTATAGTGATTATAAGATTCTACAACATAGGATTTTGTTTTCCAAATAAAATCATTTCCCATATGATCTCCACCTACAACATACAATCCATCATATAAAAGAGGAGAACCCGTCAAAAAGCTATTATCCACCTTCCACTTTTCCCCGTTCTCCCCTGTGACCGTTCCTAAATCTTTAGCAATCATTACTGGCTGAAGTCCTACTGCTTTCCATTGATTCAATATTGCCCTCGTTACGCTCTCGTTAAATCCTTGGCCAATAATTACACCTACACGCAACGTATCAGGACGAAATATTGTATTTGCCATGCTCACAGCTGGTGATTTCTTGGTTACCGTCGACGCTTCAACATCTGGAATCTCTGCACCAACATTTCGAGCCACACTAGCTGCCAATTTACTACTGATACGTCCTAACATATTTACTACCTGTTGTCTTACAGATATACTATTGACTTTCCCTAATTCAAAACTAAATGCATCAATGATGTGCTCTCGTTCAACCTTTGTCATACTATTCCAGAACAGACGAGCCTGTGAGAAATGATCCATAAAGCTCCTTGCTGTTGCCCTAATTTTTATGCCTTCGACTGCGGAAGGATAGGTTACATAACCGCCTTTACTACCTGGTACAGTATAAGGTGTATTATTCGCAAGGGAATTATTATGATAAGCAACCTGCCCTTTATCGATAGTAATTCTAGCAGCACCATCTCTCTGGTTATTATGAACAGGACAAATGGGTCGATTTATTGGCAGTTCTTTAAAATTGGTTCCTACTCTGTAAAACTGCGTATCTGTATAAGAAAACAAACGCCCTTGCAGCAATGGATCATTCGTAAAATCAATACCTCGAACAATATTACCTGGATGAAGTGCTAGTTGCTCCGTTTCTGCAAATACATTATCAACATTTTTATTTAGCGTCATCTTTCCAATGATTTGAACAGGAACATCTTCTTCTGGCCAAATTTTCGTTGAATCTAAAATATCGAAATCAAAATTAAATTCATCCTCTTCTTCAAGTACTTGAATCCCTAGTTCCCATTCTGGGTAATTGCCTGCTTCAATGTTCTCCCATAAATCTCGTCTATGATAATCAGCATCAGCCCCTCCAAGCTTTTGTGCTTCATCCCAAATTAAAGAATGAACCCCTAGCTTCGGTTTCCAATGAAACTTTACAAACCGTGATGTTCCCTCTTTATTTACGAAGCGAAAGGTATGTACACCAAACCCTTCCATCATTCGAAAGCTTCTAGGTATCGTACGATCAGACATAATCCACATCATCATATGTGCTGATTCTTGATTATTTGCAATGAAATCCCAAAATGTATCGTGTGCCGTTTGTCCTTGTGGTATTTCATTATGAGGCTCTGGTTTTACAGCATGTATGAGATCTGGAAACTTAATACCATCTTGAATAAAAAAGACAGGAATATTATTTCCTACTAAATCAAAATTCCCCTCTTCTGTGTAGAACTTTGTAGCAAACCCTCGTACATCACGATTGGTTTCATTCACACCTCTTGAACCCGCTACTTGAGAAAAACGAAGAAAAACAGGTGTCTTTACAGATGGGTCCTGCAAGAACTTTGCCGTTGTTAGCTTTTCTTGAGACTCATATACCTGAAAATAACCATGGGCTGCATAACCGCGAGCATGAACAACACGCTCTGGTATACGCTCGCGATCAAAGTGAGTCATCTTTTCACGCATCATAAAATCTTCTAAAAGCTGCGGTCCCCTAATCCCTGCTTTTAACGTATCCTCATCATTGGAAACTTTAACACTTTCTTCTGTAGTCATAATCTTTCCATAGTTATCCCTTACAAATTCATTCAACTGCTCTTGCTTTTTATTCTCATGTTTCCGTTCACTTTCTTTTCCCACGATGTAAACCTCCTCTTTCGATGCTTGAAAAAGCACATGATTCTACAATAGATTCTATTCTCTAAAAATAGAATTATTCAAAAAAGAGGAGATGGACAATCAATAGTTGACTATGAGTGAATATATGATGCTTTACAGTATGTGATACCAACAAGTGAAAATAGCCTGTTCCCTTCATTTAGCCTTTCATATTAAATTTTTCAAATTTATCGCTGCTACCCTTTCTTATAAAAAATCCATGTACAATAATACTGAAATGCGTCCTGCATCATGTCTTGTTGTATGATGAATAAATACAAAAAGTAGCCACAACGCTGCAGCTACTTTTTATGTAATGACAAATATACTATTCTTCATCGTCTAGATAGCGATTAGACAATTTCTCCTTATGTACTTGAAATACTTCTTCTAACGAAATATTATATTTGTTTGCAATCACTGTAACATTGCCCAGTACATCCCCAAGTTCTTCTATTAATTCTTGCTTATTTTCCTCGAAAGTATTATTTGCTTCATCGGGACGATCACGACCGATTTCTAGTGACCTTATCGCTCTCGCTACTTCCCCAGTTTCCTCCGCTAGAAAACCGATTCGAATAAATACATTTAAATTAGACCATCCTCGATGATTATAATAATCCTTTACCCATTTCTGCCATTGTTCTATATTCATTACCCATCCTCCCTTTTCACTAAAATACTAACATACCATACATGCTAATGTGCAAGACAAGTTTAGAGTTATGAAAAAATATAAGTCAGCCATTAAAACCCATAGATAGACGATGATTCCTATACCGAAGTGGGATAAAGTGTACTGATCAAGGAAATTTATAGGAACAATTGTAATAATTCACATAATCCTTCTATAATAGAATAAAGGAAGCATAAAATGATAAAAGGGGGAGTTATTGTTGGTAGACAAACAAGTTCAAAAAAGAGGCTGGAAACATTTCACTATTTTCACTATCATTGTAGGCTTGATTGTAGGAACTGCCTCTGTTATATCTGATAACTTATTTTTGCTTGGTGACATATCATTTACTAAATTTGTTATTTCCTATTTATCCATTATGATTAACTCCTTGCCAATGTGGTTTATATTAGCAATGTTTGTAGGCTATACATTTTCAAAAAGCTTGAAGGAAGCAGCTTTATTTGCAGTCATTTATACAATTGTTGCAATTACATTTTATTTTGTAATTGGCTATTTTTATGATGATAATGCAATCTCAACGCCTATTACTACATATGTAGAGTGGTATGGAGCTTCTGCGCTAGGAGGGATTATTGGTGGTGTTATTGGGTTCTTCCTAAGAAAAACACCATTTGTATTATTAATCTTACTTGCAGGCTTGCTTTTTCAATTATATATAAATGGTATGAGTAGTTGGAATAACATTATTGGTATATCACAAAATATTACCTTTTGTTTAATGATATTATCCATTCTTATTTACTTAGTTACTAGCAAAATAAGTAGTTGTCCAAAAACGCAGCTCCCTAATAGCATATCTAAATAAACGATTAATAAAAACAACTAACGAATACAGAAAAATTTTAAGCAAAGCAAAAAGGACAAGTGGTTTGATAACTCCTAACAATAGTTCCGTGTCTATTTGTACATGGATCTGTTATGAACTTCTTTAGTTCACTCCCAACTTCTTTGTATTGCCTTTAATTGCAGTGAATCTAGTGAAAAAATACAGAGATATTTTCGAGAACGCGAATATTCTAAGCAAATTCTCATTTAACACTTAGCAAAATCTCAGATTAATTCCTTATTTTGTTAATAAAGGAGTTGGATAAAAAATGAAAATTAGTGTTCTGGTAATTAGTTTACTATTACTTACTTCATGTAATGGAAGCTATCAATCATTAGTGAGTAAGAAGACCGAACAAGCACCTCTCTCTCACCAATCAGATCATCCATTACAAGATTTAGTTGAATATCCCATTATTAGCGATGTGGTCGACATGAAAGAAATGGAGTGGGATATAACAAAAGATAATCTTTATAAACGCGTTATCCTTTTTAAAAAGAATGGTGAAATAAAATATAAATCAATTTATATTAAAAAAACCAATAGGTTAAAGCTAGTGAAACTTGATGAAGGACTTCTTTATAATGAAATTATCCAATAATTAACGATATTATCATATCGAATTTAGTTTGAGAAATAAATAAATAATAATAACCATATTTGCGGGCGCAGCACACGACTATTTAACAGGGTGATATCTATTCGAAATAGAGGAGCGCATATTCTAGTACAATAGCAGTTCTTGGAGCCATTGTACTGCCAATAACCTCAGGAGATACAGCGTTTCGTGCCGCTCGTTCTGTTATTGCTGACTACCTTAAACAAAAAAGTGTTTAACCGATTAGCCATAGCCGTTCCGTTGTTTATCACTTCTTATTCCTTAACGAAAATTGACTTTAATCTTCTTTGGAGATACTTCTCTTGGGCAAACTAAGCAACAGCCGAAATCGCACTTTGAATTGCAACTATGTATATTTAATCGATGATTCCAACCATTTTTTATGAGTTATATGGTTTTTGTTTATATCTTAAATGCGGAAATTGGTTTCCGTTTAGAGCTTCGTCTATCATTTATAATAGGTGCAATTTACAGTGATGCTTACTTTTTTGTTCTTAAAAAAGCAAAGGAAAATAAAGCAAACAAATTGGACGTAGATATGTAAACAATTAGTAAGAAGCTTACACGGTCATCTGTGTAAGCTTCTTTTTTGGAAATGAATATTACATTCTATAAAAGACCCTTTTCTAATAATCTCTGTTATAAATTAGTGTTAAGCTTAATATTCAGAAATTATACTGCCATAATAAGCTCCTGACAAATATACTAATTTTCTTGAATTCCACTAAAATTCCTCTCTCACATACGTATTTCCTACCTGTATAAGATGTAAACTTTTACATTATTTTACCGGATAGTAGGGTTTTGAATTACACCGTCATTTTTTTCTTTTAATAGAATATAGAAGTCCAGCTTTTGTTAGAGGAGGGAACAAGATGTCGAGCAGTAAATTTCCACAATTTTACCATAAAAGATGTAATTGTCCTGCTAATAAAAATAACTGTTCATATTGCAAAAACAAAGAATTACATGTGGAGTATATTGATAGCTACGATGAAGATATAAATCATAGCTACTGTACTAATTGTAATAAACACTATAACCACTGTCGATGTGGTAACTTAAACATCATAAATGAAATTAATTTACCTTCATGTTGTGAAAATGGTCCTACTGGAGCTACTGGGCCGACTGGACCTACTGGCGCTACTGGGGCTACCGGACCTACTGGCGTTGCTGGCGCTACCGGACCTACTGGCGCTACTGGCGTTACGGGGGCTACTGGAACTACCGGTGCTACTGGCGCTACCGGTGCTACTGGGGCTACTGGCGTTACTGGCGTTACTGGCGCTACTGGCGTTACGGGGGCTACTGGAACTACCGGTGCTACTGGCGCTACCGGACCTACCGGCGCTACTGGCGTTACTGGCGCTACCGGCGCTACTGGCGCTACTGGCGTTACTGGCGCTACTGGCGTTACTGGCGCTACCGGACCTACCGGTGCTACTGGCGTTACTGGCGCTACCGGCGCTACTGGCGCTACTGGCGTTACTGGCGCTACTGGCGTTACTGGCGCTACCGGACCTACCGGCGCTACTGGCGTTACTGGCGCTACCGGACCTACCGGTGCTACTGGCGTTACTGGCGCTACCGGACCTACCGGCGCTACTGGCGTTACTGGCGCAACCGGAGATATTGTAACAGATATCGGCTTTTCCGCTAACAGGGTCCCTACAACTGTAGCTGCCGATACCCAACTGGACAATTGGTCTGTAGTGAGTCCTTTTTATGATGCAGTAGGATTTGACGAAGTAGCTGGAACATATACCATTCCTGCAACAGGACGATATTCTATAAAAGCTGTTATCAGTTACTCAACTACAGCAGCTATTACTGTTTCATTAGGAGCAGGAATAAATCCAGCTTTAGTAGTCCAACGAATATCACCAGTTACTACAGACTTAATTACAGGGTTATTTCCCGTTCTAAACGTAGACATTGTTCTATTGCTAACATTAAGGGCCATACTAGGAAGCGGCCAAGTAACATTAGAAGGAGATGTAGAATTAGATGCTGGGGATGTCATTGCTATTCAATATGTCGCAGATGGATTAACTATTAATGTCGATCTAGGCGGTACAGATGCAACTGGAACGATTTGGTCAGTTCACAGATTATCTTAAGTTATTTAGAATATATAAGCGAAACTAAAATAGTTAACTCAAAGCTGAACGATAAAATAAATGTTCATACGAAGCGCAGTCAAATTTCGTAGACTCCTTGAAAAAGAAAAACGCTTTTTCTGCGTGCAATGTATCGCTACCGAAGCCTTCCTTATCCTACGGGAAAAGCGTGAGCCTGAACATCCCACAGGAAAGCGTTCTTTACTTTCTGAGGAAGCTAATACGTCCCCGCGAAAAGCGAAGCATTTTGACTTAGCAATGAATGAACTACCTATAACCATAACAATAACCCGAACTTCATCTAAAATATTTCAGATAAAGTTTGGGTTTTACATATCTAAATATTCTTTCGTTCCAACCTCTTTTAGATATCTATAAGAATATTGTAATGCATGAAAATGAAAAGTTATCGTACTAATAAATCTAAGATAGTTATTCTATTTTTACAGAAAATACAGAAGCTCTACTTTCTTCATTTAGCAAAACTTGGTTATTATAATAGGCTATGTTAGGAGAAAATCGTATTCATACATGCTATACTATGGGGTATAAAGGACAATTATGGAGTTGATACGTATGGACCCATTAGATATCATGATGAAGCTTGATCAGATCGTTCCATACTTCGATCCGATTATAAGTGCAGAAAATCAATTAATTATTGGCTATGAAGTTATACCTTATTTTCAAGGAGAAGACAAAGAATTACATAACCTCTGTTGGTTTGTAAAAGATGAATCGATACCGAGCGAATTCCGATTAGAGCTAAGTAATGCGGTGCTTCATAAGGTATTAGATAAGTATATATGTACGGATCAGTCCCAATTTTTATTTATTCATTATGATGCTAATTTATTGCTCAAGGATGATGGCGATAGCATGATGGCATTATTAAATACTTATGCTGAAAAGGGACTGATGCTAAAAAATTTAATACTACAATTTTCTGAGTCATTTGTCACAGATCATATCTATGAACTAAAGCATTTATTTGCATATATACAAACATATGGTTTACAAATCGCAATTGATGACGTTGGTCAACGTAATGGTAACCTAGATAAATTAGCTATCATTAAACCCAATATAATAAAAGTAGATGTAGCATTTCTACAAGATGATGACCTACCTCAATTGTATCAAGATGTACACCATTTATTATCTATGCTTTCTCGTAAAATTGGCGCAACCTTACTCTTTAAAGGCATTACAACGTTCCAACAATTAAATTATGCATGGCGAAATGGTGGTCGTTATTATCAAGGAAGCTATTTGGAAAAGATACACCCTGAATTTATATCAGCAGACAACTGTAAGGATAAAGTTAAGAAAGATTTCCACCATTTTATAACGTTTGAGCATAAGAAAATGAAAGCGCAGTTAGATTTGACAAATAGAATTAATCAACAATTAGGAACAACTTTGAAAAAAATAAATCCAGATGCCCCTTATGACGAAACAATCCTGACCGTTGCTAAGGATTGTGATGCATTTACATTTCGAGTATATATTTGTAATGAAGCAGGCTTTCAATTATCCTCCAACGCGGAAAAGAATCTGGATGGTGAATGGGAATTGCGTAACGAAGGACGACAAAAAAACTGGAGCTGGCGCCCGTACTTCTTTGAAAATATTGTACGTATGAATATGGAGAAAAAAGGAATACTTTCTGATTTATATACAGATATAGAGAGAGACGAGCGAATTAGGACATACTCCCATCCTATCTCAGAACAACAATTTATTTTTATCGATATCCCATACAATTTTCTATTCGAACAAGATGGTTTATTATGAGACGCTGAGACAAAAGAATGAAGATACAATAAAAAACGAACGATAAGGTATCGACCCCCTGAAGTTAGAGTGAAAAACTAATTTCAGGGGGTGTTTTTGTGGCTAAATATAGTGAAGAATTTAAAGGGAAGGTTGTCACCGAGTATATAGATGGAAATCTTTCATATCGTTCCTTAGCCAAAAAATATCATATGAGTAGCTCTACACCACTATATGAATGGGTGAAAAACTATGAGCGTCACGGTATGGCGGGACTAAAACGAAGAAATAAAAAGAAGGAGTATGCTGTTCAATTTAAATTAGATACGATACAATTTATGTTAGAGACAGGTGCTTTTTATACAGAAACTGCTGTTCCATTTAAGTTGAGCAATTCGTCCATTGTTAAACTCTGGATGAAAAAATTTCGCAGACAAGGTAAGGAAGGCCTGGAATTAAAACGAAAGGGGCATCCTTCTATGCCTAAAAAACCCATTAATCAGAAGAAGCAGGAAGCAAAAAAGAGAACACGTGAAGAAGCGTTAGAACGTGAGAACGAACTACTAAGGCTAGAGAATGCCTACTTAAAAAAGCTAAAAGCTTTTCGGGAGAATCCGAATGCCTTCTACGAAAAGCACAGGCAAAGGTGGCATTCGAACTCAAAGAAGAAGGATTCCGATTAAAAGGTATTCTTCTTGTTGTGGGTATTCCTGAAGCTACCTATTATTATCATATGGAACGCTTTGACAGAGAAGATACAGAAACAGAATTAAAAGGTTACCTCCCCCCTTGTCGGTTATCCACTAAATATGCTTACTGTATCTTTTCTACAAAATTTTTCAACACATGTATGGTTTGCACGCAATCACTTAAATCAGACCATTCTAAAGGATTATGGCTAATTCCATTCTTGCTTTGGACAAATAGCATGGCTACTGGAACTTTTTCGCCAATAATCATGGCATCATGTCCAGCTCCACTTGGTAACTTATAAGGTTTCATATCCATTTCCTCGATGGTTTCTGCTAATAATTCCTGCTTATCACTCATAATCGGTACTGGCTTCACCCTCGTTTTTTCTACATAGTTAAACATAAGATGATGCTTATCGGCAATCGCTTCTGCTAGATTTAAAACATTATCCACTAATACATCTCTAGTATTCTGATAAATATCTCGAATATCAACATATAAAGTTACTTTGCCCGGAATAACATTTACACCATTTGGTTCTACGAGTTGTTTCCCAATGGTAGCAACAGCAGTATCATTCATTTCTTTGGGTAGCTTATTCACTTGATAGATAAATTCACTTGCGGCTACAAGAGCATCCTTTCGATCTTTCATCGGTGTATTTCCTGCATGACCTGCTTCTCCTAAAAATGTGAGCTCCAACCAGCAAGGCCCAGCAATTCCTGTCACAACACCACATGGCAGCCCTTCTTTTTCCAACTGTTTCCCCTGCTCAATATGTACCTCTACAAATAATTCAATCTCGTTCATATCCCGTTTCGCATTCTGATAGCCTTCCACACTTAATTGAACCTGTTTTAGAACTTCTTCAAAGCTATATCCTTCCTTATCCACTAACTGTTTTTTCTCTTCCATATTAAAGTTTCCAATCATTGCTTCACTTCCATTCAGCCCACCATTAAACCGCGCCCCCTCCTCATCAGCAAACACCACTACTTCAAAGGGTTTCGTTGGTTGATATCCTATCGTATTCCATGCCTCTACTACCTCTAATGCGGCAATCACACCAAGCACTCCATCGAAATGGCCACCATTTGGTACACTGTCCACATGGGAACCACTCATAATAGCGGGACGTGTAGCTTCTTTACCCTCTAGTCTTCCAATTAAATTCCCAGCACCATCTTCTTTCACCTCTAGTCCTGCGTTCTTCATCCACATGGCAACTTTATTTTGAGCAGCCACTTCCTCTTTTGAATACCCTGGACGATTGGCCCCACCATCTTCAGTTCGACCAATAGTAGCTATTTCGTTTAAACGATCAGCAATTCGCTCACCAGATACCCCTCCATAATCTAATTCCTGATTGTATCCATGCAATAAACGCTCACGGAGCAAATTCGTTTTCTTTTGATTCATTAGCTGTTCCCTCCTACTCGATTTTTACTAAACAACAAATTGAATTAATAATAGAATAATTCCAACTTGTTTTTAAAGTCAAGATGCCATAAAGTGAAACTTCAATCAATGAGGGCTTACTGCCAGTTATATACGTGATATATATACTGCTACAGAGATAAGAAAAACGGAGCAAAATTCGCTCATTCCTTATCACTACATGCTCAGATTTACGCTTCCTCTAGTAGCTATTATGGAATAATAGCTACTGCTTGCTTGACCACCACTCCAGCTGCCCACTTCCCTTTCCGTGGGGTTTGTCCTTCAGCTAACTTTTTTAGCAAAACCCGCTCAAAAAAGTGGATCTTCAGGTCAAACATTTCCCACAGGAGTTGAAGTGGCCGGCCTTCGCTATTATCAGGCTCTACAACGCTAGCATGAAGTAACACAGCTGCTTTTATACTCACGGATAGCGATTTTCACTTTACCCAGTGTAAAAAAAGTCAACCTATTACTTATGACAAGAATTGGTGCACCTTCTCATAGCGGAGACTAATTACGTAGACTCCTGCGGGAATTGCGCGAGCCGAAAATCCACTTTGCAACGTGTTCTTCTTTGCAAAGTTAGTTGAGGCCGTGCCCGCGGAAAGCGAAGTAATTCGTCGGAGCATTGCCAATATACATCAAACATTTCAAAATAACTACTTGGCTTAACGCAGTCATTGCACTGATTTTATACTTTCTTAACTTATAAAAAAGGGAGCCACACTTGTGCTCCCTTTGGATGTTATTCCTATTCCTTTATCCATTGATTGACTAAATCTTGATTTTCTTCGACCCATTTCCTAGCACCATCAATCGGTTCATCAGCGTCCTTGACATAGGTCATTAATTCCCCAATGGAATCATCATCCATTTTCCAATCTTTCATCCACTTACTAACTTTTGGAAAATCTTCTGCAAATCCTTGACGAGCTGCATGATGAATCTTTTCTACGCCACCATAAACCTCTTTGGGGTCTTCCAGGTATTTTAAATCATACTGTGAGAAGACACGATGCGGACTCCAAAGCGGTGCAACAATTGGTTCTTCATTCTTAATAGCTTCTGCAATTTCCGTTATCATAGCTGGTTCAGAACTTGGCAATAATTCATAATCAAGATCGTATTCTTTAATTAAATCCTCTGTTACTTCCATCGTACCTGCCCCTGGATCAAACCCGGTAATTTCACCTTCAAACATGTCTGCATGTTTATTTAGATCCTCTATACTATTCATGTTTTCTAAGTATTTTGGGACAACAAGACCAACTTTTGCGTTATCATACCAAGTTTCTTCTGAAAAGAAAACCTCATCTTTATACTCTTGCAGATAGGCCTGATCCTGAACTGGTAGCCATACCTCTAGATTAATATCCAATTCATCCTCTGCCAATGCTTTCATAATTGTACCCATATCAAGCAATTTCAAATTAACTTCATACCCCTGATCTTCCAAAATAACTTTCCACATATTGGTTACAGCGATATTTTCAGCCCAATTGATCTGTGCCATTTCAATGGTACCTTTATTCTCAGTTCCATCCTCTTTGGCATCTCCGGAACCTTTTTTATCTGACTCTGCACTATCTCCACATGCTGCTAATACAACGACGAATGCTAATCCTATTAGTAGAAGTTTACTTTTAATGAAACGCATAAATTGTCTAATCCTCTCCCATCACGTATTTTTATCGTCTGGATCTTTTGGTAAAAACTCATATATCTCTTCTGATCGTATGCTTGCTACCAACCGTTCAAGCCAGCGGTAATATATTTTTGACTGATCAAGCAGCTCATAAATTTTACGTGCTTCATCAACTAGCTCTGCTGATACATTTTCATCTTCAAAAATTTGATCTAATTCAAATTCAGCCTGTTTAATTGCCTCCATGTTCATTTTTGCCTCTCGGTCCCATAATTGACAAAAATAAGACATAAACGAATGGAAGAAATTCTTTTCAGCCGCATACGTATGTTTACGAGATCCACGTTGAAATTTCTTTTTTACCATCTCATTTTCTTGTAGCTTTCTTACACTTGTGCTCATACTCGGCTTACTCATCCCAAGTTCCTCTCGCATTTCATCGAGATTCATTTGATCCTTAAAATACATCGTTGCATAAAGCTTTCCTGCAGCTGGTGTTACACCATAAACATCCATCGTTTCGGCGATAGTTTCAATGACATATCCCTTTGCCTCTTCCAGCTTCTCCCTAGCCATGTCATCATTTGAAGCCGCCATTCCACCACCTCCTATTTTTAATAAATTTAATACGTTAAGAATTTATTTTACAAATTTAATGGTAACGTATCCTCGAAATATGTCAAATAATAATAAGAAAAGTTTAATGTTTTTTGAATTAAACCCATACATTAAAAAACCAATTACTGCTATTTTCAGCAGTTTCTATAACCAAATTCTCATATTAACAATTATACGTATTCACTTTGACAACAATAAAGCAACATGTTACATTAGTTTTGTTCAAAACGTTAAATAAATATTTAACAAACTTAACGAATGAAGGAGGTTTTTCCCTTTGGACTGCAAACGAAATTATATTGATGGTGAATGGGTAGCATCAAAGACAAATGCTACTCGAGACATTATTAATCCTTTTAATCAAGAAGTCATTGCTACAGTTACGGAAAGTGATGAAGTTGACACACAGACAGCCATTAAAGCTGCAAGAAAGGCATTTGATTCTGGGGAATGGGCAACAACACCAGCAACAAAAAGAGGGCAAATTGTTAGGACCATTGCTCAATTCATTGAAAGAGATAAAGAGGAATTGGCTAAGCTAGAATCACTCGACACTGGAAAAACAGTTGAAGAAAGTCGTGGAGATATGGAGGATATTGCTGGTGTCTTTCACTATTATGCTGAACTAGCAGATAAAAATGGCGGAGAAATTATCGACTCGCCAATTCCAAATTCGATAAGTAAGGTCGTACATGAACCTGTTGGTGTATGCGGACAAATCACACCTTGGAATTATCCGCTCTTACAAGCGTCTTGGAAGCTTGCTCCTGCATTAGTAGCAGGAAATACACTTATTATGAAACCAAGTGAGATTACACCACTAACTACCGTTAAGGTGTTTGAATTAATGGAGGAAGCAGGTGTTCCAGCTGGAGTCGTTAATTTAGTACTTGGACCAGGACATTCCGTAGGTGCTGAACTTTCTGCTAATAAAGAAGTTGATCTTATTTCCTTTACTGGAGGTATTGCAACTGGTAAGAAAATTGTGCAAGCAGCAAGTTCCAACGTGAAAAATTTAGCACTTGAACTTGGCGGAAAAAACCCAAATATCGTTTTTGCAGATGCTGATTTTGATACAGCGGTAGATCAAGCACTAAATGCAGTCTATTTTCACGCAGGACAAATTTGCTCTGCCGGAACAAGATTAATTGTTGAGGAAAGCGTTCATGATGCGTTTATTGACAAACTTGTTACACGAGTTATGGACATTAAGCTAGGTAACGGTTTTAATGAGGCAACACAAATGGGACCGCTAATTTCTGAGGAGCATTTAAATAAAGTTATTGATTATGTGGAAACTGGTAAACAGGAGGGAGCAACCGTTGCAGTTGGCGGAGATCGCCCAAGTGACCCTCAATTACAAAAAGGTTTCTTTTATCTTCCTACCGTACTCACAAATTGTACAACGGATATGAAGGTAGTTCAAAACGAAGGTTTTGGTCCTGTTATTACCGTAGAAACATTCCAATCAGAAGAAGAAGCTATTCATCTAGCCAATGATTCAATTTACGGTCTGTCTGGCGGCATATGGACAAATGATATTGCTAAGGCGGAGCGTTGCGTAGCAAAGATGCGCATGGGAACGGTTTGGATTAATGAATACAATCTATATTTTCCGCATGCACCTTGGGGCGGATTTAAACAATCTGGAATTGGCCGAGAACTTGGCAGAGCTGGATTAGAAGAATATCAAGAAACGAAGCATATCTTTCAAAACTTAAAACCAGAAGCAATAAATTGGTTCTAAATATAAAATTTCAATCTTAGGAGGAATCGTCGATGAGTTTAAATATGAAAGTTGAACATATGCATAAATTCCATACATTTGAAATCCCAACAGCGATCAAGCATGGGATCGGAGCAATTAAACATATTGGTGAAGAAGTTAAAAACCTTGGTGTTACCAAAGTTCTTCTCGTAACTGATCCTGGTATCTATAAAGCAGGGGTAACTGAACCTGTTGAGAAACATCTAAAAGAGGCTGGAATTGAGGTTGTTGTCTTTAATAAAGTAGAGCCGAATCCTCCTGTACGTTTAATCGCTGAAGGGTCTAAGGTATTTACAGAAGAATCATGTAATGGACTCGTAGCCGTAGGTGGCGGTAGTTCAATGGATACAGCAAAGGGAATTGGTGTTGAAGCAACACACGATGGTAGTGTACTAGATTACGAAGCTGCCGAAGGTAAGAAACCTTTAGAAAATCGTATTCCACCATTAACTACCATTCCAACAACTGCAGGTACAGGTTCAGAAGTTACACAATGGGCTGTTATAACAGATGAAGAACGTGAATTTAAGTTTAATACAGGTGGCCCATTAATTGCGGCACATTTAACCATTCTTGATCCTGAATTACATGTGTCCATGCCCCCACATGTAACAGCTATGACAGGTATTGACGCACTTGCTCATGCAATCGAGTGCTATACGATGCATTTTGCACAGCCGGTAACAGATGCAGTTGCACTATTGGCAATAGAGTACGTAGGTAAATATATTCGTCGGGCATACGCTGATGGTGGTGACATTGAGGCACGCTACGGGATGGCACAAGCTGCCATGCTTGCTGGACTTTCATATGGAAGTGAATCAGCTGGAGCAGCACATGCTATGTCTCAAACATTAGGCGGTATTATTCCCGTTGCCCATGGACAATGTGTGGCTACGATGATGGGACCCGTGATGGAATATAATTGGAAAGGACATCCTGACAAATTTGCACGTATCGCACAAGCACTAGGTGCAAACACATTCGATATGACAACTGAAGAAGCAGCAAAAGCAGCAGTCAATGAAGTTTATCGTTTAGCAGAAGACTTAGATATTCCTAGTTTAGAAGAGCAAGGTGTTTCACCTGATATGATCGAGCGTTTATCAAAAGAGGCCATGAAGGATCCACAAACAGTAGGAAATCCACGTGATCTCACCGAAAAAGACTATCAGTGGATTTATAAGCGTTGTTTCGGATTAGTGGCAAAAACCGTATAATCCAAAGCAAACTTGCATGGACCCCGTAGTTAAGAAACTAGATAAAAGATAGCCTTGATTTAAATAAGGCTATCTTTTTCATTTACCTTTTTTATCATCATGTGAAAATACCAACGTATTATGAGATAAACATCAACTTATACAGCGAACTTAAAACATACTCTCTCAGCTATTTTACATTGAATTTACAGTGGTTTTATATTGTGTTATTAAATTTTTATTATCATAACTATATAAAGCAAAGTTTATTTTCCAGCTAGTAAAATAATTAGTGATAGGAGGAATGTTATCATGAAATCGAAGAGCAATTTTTGGGTAATTTTGGCAGCCCTTACGTTAGGACTAACAGTTTCATTTTCTAGTGCACAAGCTTTCTCGGAATCTTCAAGTTTAGTAAACAACAATCGTAAGCCAGAACTTGTTTTTCCTGTAATAAGTGATGTGCATATTGACAATAGTTCAACAATAGATGATGAGAAATTTAAAGCAGCGATGAACCAACTAAACAAAGTTGCCCCTGATCAGGATGCTTTTGTTGTGGTAGGGGATTTGACTGATTACGGATATGAAACAGAGTATGATAAATTTTTCTCTATTTATAATGAAAAGAAACAAGATGGCGTCAATTCCTTGTTTACAATGGGTAATCACGATTATTGGAATGGTCTATCTATTAAGGATGCACAAACTCGTTTCTTGGAAAAAACAGCAATGGAATCGATCTATTATCACAAAAAAGTAAATGGCTATCATTTTATTGCGTTAAGTCCTGAAGACAGCACCACTCATGGTTTGTATACGGTTGATCAAATTAACTGGCTGAAAAAACAATTGGAGGCAGCAGAAAAGGACAACCCGGGAGAACCGATTTTTGTGTTCCTACATCAACATATTAAAGACACAGTTTACGGAAGTGATTTGTGGGGTACCCAAGAAAATAAAGAACTTCTATATGATACATTGAAGGAATACCCCCAAGTAATTACATTCTCTGGACATTCTCATTACCCACTTGAAGATCCTAGAACGATTCATCAAAAAGATTTTACATCTGTCGGTACCTCTTCCGTCAGCTATTTGGAATTGGAACCAGGGAAACTTCAAGGGTTTCATCCACAAGGATATCGAGATATTAGCCAAGGTATGGTTGTAGAGGTTTATAATAATGAAGTCATGATTAAGAAACGTGATTTCCATAAAGATAATTGGGTAGGAGATCCTTGGGTGATAAAATACCCAGCTAAGAAAAATAAATTCAACTATACAGAAGACCGTGACCATATAAATCCGGTATTTCCAACAAAAGCCGATGCATCAATCATAGAAGAAAAATCAACATTAAGAAGTTTAACTATTGAATTTCCACAGGCAACTGATAACTTGCTAGTACATTCATATCAAATTAAGGCCAAAAATTTAAAATCAGGAGAATATGATGCAGATTTCAAAGCGTTTTCCAATTTCTATTATGATCCTATACCTAAGAAATTAGAATTCCCAATAAACGGTCTTCAACCAGGTACTACGTATGAAATTGAGATACAAGCACTGGACTCATTTGGAAACACAAGTAAAACAAAATTAAAAACTGAAGGAACTACAAAAGCTTTAGAGATGGTATCAACACAAGCTTCTCCTACTCTAGTAACGAATGGTGAATCAACATCCATTCAAGTAAAGATGAAAAACTATGGCAGCAAAGGTGTAAACGGAAAAATTAAGATTGATGCACCTACTGACTGGACATTGGTAAATCATGAAATCGCTTATGAGCTTACAGGTTATGAAGAAAAGACGTTGAATGTTAAAGCTACCCCATCTGAAGCAATTTCAGGTGCATCTGAATTCACAGTTACAGCTTATGAAGGTGAACAAAAAATCGGATCAAAAGATGTCCAAGTTCTAGTAAACATGATGCTGGGACAAAATTTTGATTATTTACAGTCTTCATTAAAACCTGCAGTTAATGAAGATATCCCTGACTCAATTCTAGGTTGGACTAGCGAAACTCCAAATGGGTGGACGATTACCAATAGCTCCCATATGCCTGCTGGGACAATAGAATGGCAAGGGTGGAGCTTTACTACAAAAGATTTTTGGACAAAAGCTGATACACAAGAACGTGAAGATTTTGATCTTGGACAAGGTGTTATTGCCGTTGCTGACCCAGATGAGTGGGATGATAATGGTTCACCAGCATCTACCGGATACTTTGATAGTACATTAACGTCACCTTCTATAAAAGTTAAAGGTGATCAAAACCTATCATTAGGATTTGCCTCTCATTATAAACAAGAAGGAATACAAACAGCTGAAGTAACAGCAGTTTTTGATAATGGTGAAAAACAGCAAGTACTTATTTATGACAACAAAAGCACTTCTGACAATGGGAACAGCCATGTTTTAAATAAGTATGAAGTTAAATCAATTAACGTTCCTGAAGAAGCTTCTTCAATGAAACTGAAATGGAGAATGTATAATGCGAAAAATAATTGGTTCTGGGCGATTGATGATATTAGACTTGATGATCAAATGATTGTGCCGCCAAATTAAATCTAAAATCAAGTAGGAGGGGATGGCTAGTCCCCGAACTTTACACCACCATCATACTTACCGATAGGTACACGGTTGATTCAAATGATACGATTTCGGTTCCGTGTCCTAGTAGACAGGGACAGAGGTGCACGATAATCAGTTCTATGATGCTTGCGATTGATGACAGCATCTCTGTCCTAATCATAGGCCTACTCTTTCGATAACATCTAACTTACTTAATCCTTTTGCACTTTGTTTTAATTCCTCAGAGTCCATGGATGAATGTTTCTTCATTGATTACAAAGAAAGACAGCCTGGATATCGGTAATCTTTTTCTAAATAAATAGGAATAGTGGTTGGCTATTATCACACCCTCTTCTTGCAAGAGTACTTATTATGAAGTAAGGATACTTCTGAAAGACTACTAAATTAGTTGGTTTTACGATTATCATCATCTTTAATAATCGCGTACATACATATATCCCGATGTTTTCCTTTTATAAACAATCGTTTTTTCAATATACCTTCTAATTTTAATCCACATTTCTCTAATACTTTTTGGGAGCCAATATTTTCTACGAAACTCCTTGCCTGGATTCGCTGTAACTTCATGGTTGTAAAACCATATTTAATCACCTCCTGACAAGCTTCGGTAACAATCCCCTTCCCCCAATGCGTATTTGTTAGGACAAAGGCCAATTCTGCCGTATCATTTTCTTGTTCCCAAAAAACGTATTCAATCATGCCAATCAACTTTTTATAAGGTTTTAACTCTATCCCCCACGGAGCTAATTGATTATTATCATATTGATCCAATACAAAATTGATAAATAGCTTTGTCTGTTCGTGTGATTGATGTGTATCAAATGGAAGATACTGCGTGACTACATCTAATGATGTAAAGGCATGAATTGCGGAAAGATCTGTGGCCATTATTTTCCTAAGAATGAGTCTTGGCGTTTCTAATATCGGTTGTTCCAGATCAATTTCCCTATCATTCAATTGCGCCATATCAACCCCCCTTTTTTTTCCACCGTCAATAACCTTTAATCTAAGGAACCTTATATCTAACATCTTTAAAGCAAATGACCTATTCTATGCTATTTTCGAATAAGGTTGATCTATAACCTATTTACCACTAAAAAATATAGATACATTAGTTAAGATAATATATTGAATTATATGTCTATTTATTTTTTTATGAATAATGATATACTATATACATTTGCAAAATGAAGGGGGTTATCATTCATGAAAAACAAGTATATTTTCCAATCCGAACGACTAGGCTTTAGAAGGTGGCAGGAATCAGACAAAGATTTATTTTCAGCCATGAATGCTGATCCTATAGTTATGAAGTACTTCCCTAAACCATTAACGAAAGAACGATCAGATTGGTTAATAGATAAATTTGAACAGGATTTAGCTGGAAAAGGATATGGTATTTGGGCAGTTGATCGCTTAAAAGATCATCAATTTATCGGTTTTATTGGACTGGCTGACATAGATATGCCTGATGTTACGTCGTCTTCCATCGAGATTGCATGGCGATTAGATAAACAGTTTTGGAAAAAAGGGTATGCAGTTGAGGGTGCTAAGACTTGTTTAGATTATGCTTTTCAGACGTTGCGCATGGATGAAATCTGTGCTTTTACCTCCACGATAAATAAGCCCTCTGAAAAAGTGATGGAGCGTATTGGAATGCAAAGGATTAAAACATTTGGACATCCTAAATTAGAGATTGATAGTCCACTGAAGCAACACGTTTTGTATCAGATTCGTTATGATTACTCCTCCATCTCAGAGCATTGTGCATATAACAAAAGCGCAAGCGCCCGATTAGAAACGCAGTAACTGGAGCGAGTCAACGGAGATAAAGGAAGCACGGTGGGCTTGCGAGCCGATGATGACTTAGATTAGGGCGATTCGTGAAGTCGCCTAGTTTCTGGGCGCTTGCGCTCTGGACGCGGCTCAATACGACCATTTTTATCTACATGAGCAAATTTTAAAATTTCCTAGAATATAATAAAAACCAGAAAAGGATACAATCTATCACCATTCCGGTTTCTGCCTGCTCTTATCTAAAGCATACTAAGCTGATAGGGGAGACTTGCCTTTACTGAATTCCCGGCATCCCTTAAGTTTACCAGGTAAACCTTATGGTTATGCGTAAAAGAATCAGCAAAATAGTCCCCTGAATGATTAAATTCGGAATAATAATGCGTTACACATAAAGGAGTTCCTTCCCCCTTACAAAACACCTCAAATGTGCCACGAGAAGTTTTAATTAATTGCTGATCCCACCCACTCATTTATTTATCTCCTTCCCTAGCTACATTTAAATCACTACATATGATCATTCACACGCCAATCGATTTCCTTTCTGCCAATTTCTTTTAATAGATTATTTGCTCTAGAAAATGGCTTGCTACCAAAAAATCCTCGATATGCAGATAATGGACTAGGATGCGGGGATTTAATAATATAATGCTTATTCGTATCAATCAAAGCACGCTTTTTCTGGGCGGCCCCTCCCCATAGTATATATATTACAGGCTCCTGCTTTTTATTTAATGATTTAATAACTTCATCAGTAAATTGCTCCCATCCCATACCTTGATGAGAATGCGCCTCGCCTTGTCTAACCGTTAATACATTATTTAGTAATAATACACCTTGCTCCGCCCAGTTTACTAATGATCCGTGATTTGGTATTGGATGACCTAAATCAGTATGCAATTCCTTAAAGATATTCTTTAAGGAAGGTGGTATAGCAACTCCTTTATTTACAGAAAAGCTTAGTCCATGCGCTTGGTTCGGACCATGATACGGATCTTGCCCTAAAATAACTACTTTCACACTTTCAAAAGACGTATAATGAAGAGCGTTAAATATGTCGTTCATATCTGGATAGATTATTTTAGAAGCATATTCCTTTTTTAGAAATTCTCGAAGCTGTTGATAATAAGGCTTTGTAAATTCCTCCTGTAACAACACTTCCCAATCATTCTTTAAAATTTGTTTTTTCAATTCCAATCATTCCTTGTAAATTATATCGCTCCTATTATTCTATCATGTATGAACCGTATTTCGATACCATTCCTTTTGTCATTAAAAGTAACCTTTAAGTAACCTCCGCACAAAAAAGTGCATACTTCACAGTTGTTTTATGCTCCTTTAAAATAATTCATGTAACGAAAAAGAATAGAGGAAGAAAGGATGTGTGTGTTGATGAGTAAAAAAATTGCTGTACTAGTTACTAATATGGTTGAAGAGATTGAGCTAACTGACCCAGTACAACATTTCAAAGAAGCAAATCATTCCGTTGATTTGATCGAAGGAGAAGCTGGCAAAGAGATTACTGGTAAAAATGGTAAAACATTCACGATAGATAAAGGAATTGATGAAGTGAAGCCAGATGACTATGATGCACTTTTAGTACCTGGTGGATTTTCACCAGATTTATTGCGAATCGATGAGCGAAATGCCACGTTTGCCCGAAGCTTTATCGAAGCTAAAAAGCCAGTCTTCGCCATTTGCCATGGACCTCAGTTTCTAATCGATACGGACCTTTTAAAAGATGTAGACATCACTGGGTTTACGTCAATTCGTAAGGACCTGCTAAATGCTGGTGCAAACTTCAAGGATGAAGAAGTAGTAGTTGATCAGAACATCGTTACTAGCCGAACTCCCGATGACCTTCCAGCATTTAACCGTGAAGCATTAAAACTGCTTCATGCTTAATACTTCACTTATAGTTGCCGAGGAACTTTTCTCGGCAGTTATTTTTGTATAACTAAAGAAAAGAACCGTTACTTTCTTCGCTAACACACTATGGGTTCTTAGTTATTTAAGAAAAACGGAGCAAAATTCGCTCAGTCCTTATCACTACATGCTCAGATTTACGCTTCCTCTAGTAGCTATTATGAAATAATAGCTACTGCTTGACCACCACTCCGGCTGCCCACTTCCCTTTCCGTGGGGTTTGTCCTTCAGCTAACTTTTTTAGCAAAACCCGTTCAAAAAAGTGGATCTTCAGGTCAAACATTTCCCACAGGAGTTGAAGTGGCCGGCCTTCGCTATTATCAGGCTCTACAACGCTAGCATGAAGTAACACAGCTGCTATTATACTCACGAATAGCGATTTTCACTTTACCCATTGTAAAAAAAGTCAACCTATTTCTTATGACAAGAATTGTTGCACATTCTCATAGCGGAGACTAATTACGTAGACTCCTGCGGGATTAGCGTGAGCCGAAAATCCACTTTGCAACGTGTTCTTCTTTGCAAAGTTAGTTGAGGCCGTGCCTGCAGAAAGCGAAGTAATTAATCGGAGCATTGCCAATATACATCAAACATTTCAAAATAACTACTTGGCTTAACGCAGTCATTGCACTGATTTTATACTTTCTTAACTTATAAGAAAAATTGAGCAAAATTCGCTCAGTCCTTATCACTACATGCTCAGATCTACGCTTCTATGGGGCTGGGACAAAACCCAGTAACTGAAAAAAGTGGTACGCCAATTTAGGGCGTATCACTTTTTTTACTTTTTTCAATATTTATATACGCAAAAAGGATACCTTCTGATAAAGTTAAAGTAACTACACAAAAACTTAGAAAAGAGGTATCCTTTATGTTTAAACATTATACCATGAATCAAGTCGTTTTGCCTTTAGATTTTGAAATGAAATTACAAGAAAATGATATCCCCTATGCGGTTAACCATATTGTAGAACATATCCCAGAGGAATCATTTGTGGGATTTTTGCGTGAAACAGGTTGTCCTGCATACCATCCACGCATGATGATGAAGATTATCTTATGTGCCTATACCCAATCTGTTTTTTCTGGCAGAAAAATAGAAGGCTTACTTAAAGATAGTGTACGGATGATGTGGTTAGCACAGGGTTATGAGCCGAGCTATCGTACCATCAATCGATTCCGTGTTCATCCCGAAGTAAAAGAGGTGCTACGCCAATGTTTTGTCCTATTTCGCTGTCAACTTGTTGAAGAGAAGGCAATTGAAGAAGAGGCCATTTTTATTGACGGCACGAAATTAGAAGCGAATGCCAATAAGTTCACTTTTGTATGGAAAAAATCCATTGAAAAATACAGCTCCGATTTAATAGAGAAGTCGAATCAAATGTATGAGGAGCTACTGGAAAAAGAAATTATCCCCGAAATAGAAAGAGAAAGTTCTGATGAAATTTCAACGGAGGAACTCAATGAAGTAGTTAAAAACCTAGATGAAAAAGTGAAGAAATACGATCAAGAAATCGAGGAAAGTGAAAAAGCAAAAGATCGCAAACAACTCCGTTCTATGCGAAAAGAACCCAAGCAATACCGTAAACAATTCCAAGACTATGTAATTCGTAAACAGAAATATCAAAATGATATGGAGATCTTTGGCAACCGCAATAGTTATTCTAAGACGGATCATGATGCCACTTTTATGAGAATGAAAGATGACTATATGAAAAATGGCCAACTTAAGGCGGGTTATAATGTACAAATTGCGACCGAAGGCCAGTACACATTAGCTTATGATGTATTTCCAAATCCTACGGATACTCGCACGTTTATTCCTTTTCTCAATAATATTGAAGAAAGGTACTTCAAGTTACCCAAGTATATTGTCGCTGACGCCGGTTATGGTAGTGAACAAAATTATAGTGAGGTATTACACCGAAATAGAACTCCACTCATTACGTATAATACCTATCGGAAAGAAAAGAAAAAGAAATATAAAGAAAATCTTTTTTATGTGTCAAACTGGGACTATGATTCAGACAGCGACTTCTTTACTTGCCCAAACGGAAAGAAGGTACCTTTTCAATATCTATCGAATCGAACAGATAAAGCCGGATTTAAACGAACCTTTCGTGTTTATGAATGCGAAGATTGTTCGGGATGTCCATTACGCGTTCATTGTACCAAAGCAAAAGGAAATCGTAAGATTTTCTACAATGCCCATTGGGAACAGCAAAAAGCATATATAAGAGAGCAGCTTTCAAAAGAAGAAACGGGAGAAATCTATGGAAAACGTAAAATAGATGTAGAACCTGTCTTCGGATTTTTGAAGGCTAATTTGCGTTTCACTCGTATGTCAGTGAGAGGCAAATCGAAAGTGGAAAATGAATTAGGATTCGCCTTTATGGCGGTGAATTTAAGAAAGTACACCGCCTTCAGGCAAAATACAAGCCTAAATTATAACAAAAAAGATTCCAGCTATCATTTTTTGATAACTGGAATCTTTTTTAACTTCATAAGGGCTAGTTATGTCCCAGCCCCGCTTGCTTGACCACCACTCCGGCTTGCCCCACTTCCCTTTCCGTGGGGTTTGTCCTTCAGCTAACTTTTTTAGCAAAACCCGCTCAAAAAAGTGGATCTTCAGGTCAAACATTTCCCACAGGAGTTGAAGTGGCCGCCCTTCGCTATTATCAGGCTCTACAACGCTAGCATGAAGTAACACAGCTGTTTTTATACTCACGGATAGCGATTTTCACTTTACCCATTGTAAAAAAAGTCAACCTATTTCTTATGACAAGAATTGTTGCACCTTCTCATAGCGGAGACTAATTACGCAGACTCCTGCGGGATTAGCGTGAGCCGAAAATCCACTTTGCAACGTGTTCTTCTTTGCAAAGTTAGTTGAGGCCGTGCCCCATAGCCGTCAAGCTAAGAAAAAAGAAGTACGGTGCAATGTAAATATAAACATATTTTTCCAGTTTAATCCGTATTCTTTTATGGGTACTTGTTTTTCTTTTTTACACTGTTACTTACGCGGCACGGAAATGTACTTTATACGCAATGTTTAAGACATCAAAAGGACTTTTATGCTGACAACGATGATCTTTCCTTCCATGCCGGTATATGTTCTGGTAAATATTATCGATGAGAGCTTTCAAAGAAGAAAGGTGATAGAGTGAATACCCCTTCGTCTCTACTATTGCGTTTCTCGCATGGTTGATACATTTGTACTCACTTCCTTCTAGTTGATACTTTTCGTAAAGGCAGTAACGGCACTGAAAAGCAATCATCGAAGAAAGAAGAATATGAATTAAAGTCCCATACAAATGACAGTAAAAGCGGTCGGTATTCATTGCCTGCACATCATCAATTTCAAATAACGATTTCCATGTTTTAAAGAGAATCTCCACTTGCCAACGCAAGGAATAGATAGGATACAAGGTTTGCTCATCCATTTCTTCTTGTGTTATATTGGTAGCAAGAATTTGGATATGATTCTTCTTGTTGGCGGATTGGGTATGCCCCCCTTTCCGTCTTCTTTCTTTTAAATAGGTGTCTCTCTGTTTTTGTTGCTCTTCGGTTAATCGTTGTACGACTACACGTGCATGAAATGTATTTTTTCCCTTAACTCCTAATTGAATGAACCCATAATCCTGTATCTCTCCTGGAGCTAGATGCATGGCATCTTCTTCAGGCTTTATTTGGATTCTTCGTTGCTTGTCATCCAATGTCCAATAGGTCATATTGGCAGGAACACGAGTAATATAATAGGCTCCTGCTCGATCTATTTTTTTAAAGTGATCTCCTGAGAAATAGCCGAGGTCACGCAAGATAAGGTCCTCTTCTCCTATTGTATCTGCCAATTCTTCAGCTGCATCGTGATCACTGTCTCTTGGTCCATAGAACAACGTATGCAAAAAATTCCCTTGATACAGCTCATATTCTAATTGTATTTTCACTCCATCCCAATAACTCGCGGTGTTCTTTTTTACTTGAAAGGATGTGCCATCCAAGATACGGATCCGAGAAAAAGGATAATCAGATGGAGATGGTAACGATAACATCTGTTGTTTTTCCGCTAACCGCATAAAAACTTGTTTTAAAAAAGCCACTCCTTTCTCGTCTAATCGTTGATGTAAGGCTTGTTTAGATATGGATATTTCTGATTCACGAGAAAGGGAGGCACAGAGCTGTCCTAGCCCCTCCGTACCAACTTTTTCATGTAAGAAGGCACATATACTTAAGAAATCTTCCGGCATTATCTTCTTCAATCGTTGTACAAAACCTGATTCCCGAGCAACATTGCGAAGTTCAGAAATAGATAAAATATCGTGCACACTCTTTACAAACGAGTCAAAATGATATTGCTTAGCCATACGTAATCCCTCCAAATTATTCCATTTATAATGTCAGAATAACGAATAACTTTATGGTTTTTAAAATATCCTGCTTAACTTGACGGCTATGGGCCGTGCCCGCGGAAAGCGAAGTAATTAGTCGGAGCATTGCCAATATTCATCAAACATTTCAAAATAACTACTTCGCTTAACGCAGTCATTGCACCGATTTTATACTTTCTTAACTTAGAACAAAAGCGCAAGCGCCCAAATAGAAAAGTAGGAGCGAGTCAATGGAAGTAAAAGAATCACAATGAGCCTGTGAGCCGATGATGACTTAGAGTAGGGTGATTTGAGAAGTCGCCTCATTTCTGGGCGTTGGAGCTGGACGCAGCTCAACACGCGCCTATTTATCCACATGGTCTAATTTAATCATTTCCTATAATTTCACAGACTACTAGGAAAGGTTGATATAACCAGCCTTTTATACTGACTACTGGTTTTTTAATGTATAAAGTGAAACCTCAATCAGCGGGGTTTTGTTTATCCTCGCTGATTGTTCGTACCACAAGGGGATGATCTAAAGGTCTTTGAAGCAATCGGACATTTACTGGCAGTTGATCCCACATTATCCATATTGATTTCACTTTATTCCTTGAAATGGGGGCTTACTGCCAGTTATATCAATTATATGGGGAATAAATTGTCTAATTTAAGAGCGTATATATCACACACTGAAAGCAAGCTAATACCCTAGCTTTATGTTATTTTATTATTCCTTCTTCTTTTAACTGTTGGATTCGTTTCTTCCCCCAATCATACATCGATTCTACAATTGGTAATAAGGTATAGCCTAGTTCTGTCATAGAGTATTCCACTTTTGGTGGAGTTTCTGGATAGACTTTACGACTAACGATACCATCCTCTATGAGTTCTTTCAGCTGATTGGATAACGTTTTATGAGATATATTTTCAAACAATCGCTGCAAATCACTAAATCGATGTGGACCTTCCACACCTAAATGCCATAGAATCACTACCTTCCATTTCCCACTTAAAATGGAAAGTGTCAGTTCCTTTTCACAATGATATTCGCCATTTTGTAATTTTAATTGTATTTCTTCACGCAATGAATTACACATCTAACAGCGTCTCCTTCTATTTCAACGACGTATTGATAATAAGATAAGGGGAAACCAATGGAATTTCAACTTTTATGATTAAAACGAAAACCATAAATCTACGTGAAAACATGCTCAGGCTTTGGTAATGTTATACGTAATAGGATAAAGTAAAACTTCAAACAGTGGGAGCTTTGTTTATTCCACCACTGATTGTTAGCACCAAAAGGGGATACCTAAAGGTGTTTGAATCAATCGGACATTTACTGGCAGTCAATCACCACATATCCATATTGGCTTCACTTTGCTTGAAATGGGGGAGTTTACTGCCAATAGGGAGAAAAATACTTCACATTAATTATTTCATAACCGAGAAACTATTACACGATGATAAACGTATTTTTATAAGAAGGGAGAATACAAGTCAGATAGTAATAATCTTTACTTTAAGAAGGGGAAATGTATGATGTATGAAGGCAAAATTATTAAGTTCTACCGCGAAAGGACTGGATTAACACAGGAGGAACTGGGAAGAGATATCTGCTCTGCTACCCATATTAGTAAAATTGAGCTTGGACAAACGCATTTCTCAAAAGATATAACGGAATTATTAGCGAAACGACTTAACATATCTATGCATGAAGAAATTCGCACATTTAAAGCCATCCAACAAAAATTAGAGAAATGGCATGAGTCTATTATTATGCAGCAAGAGGAAGAGGCAGATAGCTTAGCAGCAGAGCTAGAAGAAAGTGAATTAATTTATATCTCCGATTACAATAATTTATATAAACTTCTGAAAGCTCGTTTCTTACTTAGCAAAGAAAATGATTCAGGTACATTGAAAATAATCAAAAAATTACAAAATCAGAAACTTTCGCCATATGAATCAGGACTGCTTTACCACATTTGGGGCATTTATTATATCCGAAAACAAGAATACCTGAAAGCAATTAATGCATTAAAATCTATTAACAGTCATACATATCAAAACACAGATTATTATTATCATTTAGCAATCTCTTATTACTTTAATAATACAGACCTATTGGCCTATTCCTATGCCGAGAAAGCATTACATTATTTCAAGAGCTCCAATAATTTTCTACGAGTTATAGATACAGAGACATTGCTACTTGTTATCCAAAATAAACATGTACAATCAAATTTCACAGCTCGCTTAAAAAAATACGAGTCGCTTATTAAGAGTTGTGAACTTTGTCATACCGTAACAAGAAAAGCAATTGTCTTACACAATTTGGCTAATGATTATTTTAGAATGGAGGATTATCAGTTAGCTGCCACCTTGTTTAAGGATGCAATGAAAATAAAAAAAGTAAAATCAAAAAAATATTTAAACTCGCTAGAGGGATATATTCAAGCATGTATAAAGGGAAATCTATTAACGAAAGATGAACTGGTGAAATTATCGAAAGAAGGTTTAGCTGTATCTGAGGAACTTAAAGAATTACTCTATAGCTATCTTTTTACTCTTTTACTATACAAATTACAAGAAAAGCAAGAGCAATATTATTCCTATCTTGAAGAACACGCCTTACCATTTTTCAGAAATTATGGACACGTCTATTCTGTAAACGTCTATGAAAAAGAGCTATTTTTTTATTACGATAAAACAAATCAATTAGATAAAGCAGTCCAATTAGCACATCATATGTTAAGTAATCAGCATTAAAAATCTGCAACAAAAGCGCAAGCGCCCGACTAGAAACGTAGCGACTAGAGCGAGTCAACAGAGAAAAAGGAATCACGGTCAGCCTGCGAGCCGATAATGACTTAGATTAGGACAATTCGTGAAGTCGCCTCGTTTCTGGGCGCTGGAGCTGGACGCGGCTCAACACGCCTATTTATCAAATGGGCAAATTTTATAATTTCCTAGACTGTAAAAAAGCACTACACTCTCATTTTAGAGATGCAGTGCTTTCTAGTGTATTTATTCTTTTATTCTACTCCAACCGCATCATAAGCCCGATTCACTGCTTCGACTGCTGATGAGTTTTCTCCATATAGATCAGATGCTGCCTGAATTGCCGCTTGACGCATCATACTGAAGTCAGAAGTAGAAGTTAAATATTTCGTTAGTGCTCGGTAGTAGATTTGTTCTGTTTTTTCTCTACCAATTCCTTCTACTGTTACATCGTAATGGTTTCCGCCTTCGGCTACTAAATAAGCTGCCTTATTATTTATACTTGAATTAATATGCACGCCCCCATTGTCTTCTTCTCCAGTATAACGGTCATTATAATGATCTGGATAAGGGCCAGTAATTGCATTTTGTACAGAGGTAGGATCACTCATCGAACGCAGTGCATCCCCTTCAATATCTGGTGTGTAAATTTCCTCACCAATCTGCCAATCATCTCGATCAACCATTGCACCCATTATATCGGATAAAGATTCATTTAATGCACCGGATTCGTTTTCATACACTAAGCCAGCAGTTCTATCTGTAACTGCATGTGTTAGCTCATGGGCAATCACATCAAGTCCACCGGATAGAGGCAAGAAATTACGACCATCACCATCGCCATACATCATTAGCTTTCCATTCCAGGCTGCATTATTCCAAGCTTCTCCGACGTGAACAGAGGAAATAATTTTGGCACCCTCTCCATCAAAAGAGTCACGGCTAAACGTTTCTAAGTAGTAATCATATACCTTTCCAGCATTCACATGAGCATCGACTGCAGCTGGATCATTAAAGTACTTATGACCACTAGTTATTTCTTCACCCGTATACCCTAATAATATGGATAGGAGATGGAAGAGATAGAAGTCCATATTTTGTGCATCAAATGTATGCACACCATCCCCTCGTGTTTCATCAAAAAGAAGGTATTGGTCGTCATCTCCTAAAGCAATCTCAAACTTCTTCTTATCACCAAACACGCCTTTACCAAATCCAGTTACATGATCAATTGCATTTGCTTTATTTATAATCTCACCATTCGTTGCATCTATAAAGTAGTGCCAGTATCCAGGAGCTGGTTTCGACGTTGAAGCCTTTACGAGATACGAAAGATAAAATTTCCCATCATGTTCATAAATGAACTGTTCATTTGTCACCTCTCCATCATAATGTTCTACTTTGCCAATCTCCTGCTCAATGTCCTGCTTGGTAATTTCGACTGCATCCTCACCTGAAATCGAAGCCTTTGAAGGAATGTCCTTCTCTGCTAAATCAGGTACTACTTGACCAAAGTAAGCTTTTACATTGTCATTTTCATCTAAGGTAATGGTATGGTCAGATCCATATATTGGAACCCCGTTATGCTGTTCAATAAGCTTAATGTGATGTGTACCATTTTCATTATCTTTCTCTTCCTCGACCACTTTAAAGTGATCTTTCATATTCCCTTCTAATTTCAATTGCTTGCTACGATACTTAAGGTAGGCAAAAGCAACTTCCTTTTCAGATAGTTTTTTTGCTTTAGCTAAAGTATTCGGCGCTTTCCAGTTTTCAATGATATAAGAAGGCGTATTATATTGTTCATTATATTCTATCTTACTTTTTACATTTTCTTGTGCGAATACATTAGTTCCCGCTGTCGTAAATCCTCCAAAAGCAACTGTCAGAGCCAACGTTGAAGAAATCAGTTTTCTTTTCAAGACGAATCCTCTCCTCTTTTAATAGATTAATAGAATGAAAAGATAATTACTTTTCTTCACCATCTGTTTGTGTAGCATTAAATGTCCATTCAAGGTTTAATTGATCACCTTGGAAGATGTTTTGGTCCTGTCCATTATCAACAAACTCAAATTCTACCCAAAGCTCATTCGTGTCTCCCACATCTAGACCACCATGCTGTTCCCATAATGGATCCCATATATCCTTTTTCACTACATCTGGATCCATGTTTTTCAACTCATACAAGGTAGTTTCAAAAATTGGCTCGCTCTCTTTATCCCAATTCCACATAAAGTTAACTTTAATATGCTGACCGAAATCGTCGCCTCCATTATCTCCAGAAGCGTCTACCACTTCATAATTAGTTAATAGATTCACAGTTTTGATATCGAGTGATCCTTCATTACCAAGTACAAATTCCTTTACCATCGTGTCTCCTGGCTTTAAATTAGTAATATCAATAATCGTAGTTGGATCAACAGATAAATCCAGTGTACCTGCTGCAAACGTATTATCTGTTACCTCTGTGTCACTAAAATATGCGTAAGTACCTCCAGCAATTAATGATAGCCCCAATGATGCAGTCACCACGCTCATGCCTAACTTTTTCTTCAGACTCATTAAACTTCCTCCCCTTTTATTATTTATTAATCCCCCATGCTTGTAAAACACAAGAGTATTAACCGAATATTGAGAAACATTTACGTAGATTGCTCCTTCTTTGGATCTTCTATTCCTCTAATTGCTTGGAACATGGAAAAGAGTCCGTAGAGTAGCAGGATTACACCTGGTACAATTAATAATACCGCTGTACCTACTTTCGATTTTGCAAAGTTTAAAAGATATCCTACATAAGGAACAGTAAACCCTGTATACTCTCCGATGATATTTTGTGTTAATACAGGCTCCACATCTACACCGTCATTATTGTCACCCTTTGTCGTATATACCTGCTGTTCTTCTGCTTGTTTGACCTCGACAATACGGTGAGTAATCATTTTTTCTTCCTTTGTTCTAAACGTGATAACATCACCTTTTTTGTACATTGATTGCTCTGTTCCTGGTTTGATTGCGATAATTGATCCTGTTTGAAAGGTTGGCTCCATCGACCCAGATAATACGGATTTTATTTGATAACCAAAAATGGTCGATTCTTCTCCTTTCACTTTTGAAGTTATAACCGCAAATGCAAAGATAATGATCATAGCAATTAGCAAACATGACATGAATTTACGTAACAGATGTATCAACTTCTTCACAGTATTTCACCACCTTGATTTACTAATTATTTGGATATTGACACGAGATCTTTGGAGAGATGCAGCCTTTTCTTCGTTTTTTGTTGATTTATTACTTCTTTAGCTAATTCAATGAGTCGACCAGCTTCCTAGATGTCTACCACCTGATTCACATTGGTTTGAGACTTCTGTATAGCTTGTACTCCTTGCTCGATGTAGGTATATCCCAGTTAATTGGCAAGACTATCGTAAATATTCTTGTACCGTTTGTAGTACTTCTGCCATTCGTTGTTTATTTTGTTCTATTTCTCATTTGATTCGATCTTGCTTATGCCCCACTGATTGGTAGTACCACAAGGGGATCACCTAAAGGCCCTTGAACCGACTGACAATTGATCCCTCACTATCCATATTGGTTTCTCTTTATTACTGGAAGTGGGAGGCTTACTGCCAGTATATCTGGGATAAACAAGTTACTACTTGTAAAGCAGGGATACCTTTAACATATTTCCAGCCTAATGTGATACTTTCGTACACTAACCCGACTTTTCTATAACTGAAACACCTTGTTGCTCTTCTTATTACTTAGAGTACACCTGCAAATCTAGCATGTAAATCGGGGGATTACTATGAAATAGACTGTCGGTTTTACCGATAAAAGAGGGAAAAATGTAGTGGAACATTAGCAAAAAACTGTCTATTTTAATTATTCTAATAATAACACCGATAAAAAAGACCTATATTTTTCCCCCATTCAGGAAATTACTCCTTCTATTCATCTATATCTTTTGAATTATAAATAATCATTGAGCATTTGCAGCAAGAATAAAGGAGCTGTCCAGATTTACAACGTTAAGGAAATTATAATATAAGGTACCACCAACATTTCGCAGAAAATATACGTTAAGAAACGGGAATTTATTTCATCCATCAATTTGCATAAATATCACATTATTTGTTAAATGTTGTTTTTGTGCTAATTTTATAAAAGAACAATCACTAACTAAACTAAAGGAGAGGTTTTATTTGAAAAATACATTTAGTATTATGTCATGGGCTCTAGTTTTGAGTTTTACCTTTTTATTACCCACCTCTGGAAGTGCAGAAGTTAGTTCTACAAAGAGCATAGAAAAGTTTAGTGAAATTAAAAATGCTGAAAAAATAACGGAAAGAGCATCTATAGGGGAAACTGATTTAGATGTTGAAGGGATTGGTGTAAACAAATACACCAAAGAGGTTACAACATCAAAAGGTAATATTATTGAATATGATGTTACCGAAATATAAGACTGCGCAATTAATAGAAAAAAGAACTATGTCTAATGGTGACAACTCTGAAACTTATGCAGTTAATTTAATCGCCAGTTACGATGGCTCTCGTGGAGATAGTAAATGGGATGACTCATATGGCGTTGGTGCATCCTCAACAATATATATTGAGAAATCTACCTATTCCGGTACCGACTATTGGAGATTGATTCGGTCTGAAGGTGGTTGGGATAGACAAGATTCAAGTCTTACCTTAACAAATCCTTATACAATCCAAGGTACCGTAGAGCAGAGTAGGGATGAGCTATACGAAAATCAAACAATAAATCGTGACATTAGTTATGCAGGTAGTTATGGTTTTGATGCTCCTTCGTATTGGGAACCTGTTAACTCGAAAGGTGTTTCAGCATGGGCTCCTCACGTCGGAGAAACCAGTCATGTAGATATATATAGAACTGACCCAAGCAATTCCTGGCATTTATCTCTAAATAATGAATATAAATAAAACATGAAATGACTAATATGGAATTGGTAGGGGTTATTTATGAAAAAGTTTTGTTTCATAATTATTTTAATCAGCTTTTTATTTGCTGCCTGTAATGAGTCAGAAGAGAACAAGGAATATGCTAGTTTTTTATCTGACGAAGAAGGGAAATATGCTTTATATGTGGTTTCTGATGACGCAATTACATTTGAGGAGCTACAAGAAAATGATATAAATAACGTAAAGACTTTTACTCAAGAAAAAACAATGGAAGATGCAAGATTGGAAGAAATAGAGGAAGCTCCTACGTTTATAGTATTTGATACAAAAGACAAGGTTTATAAAACTAACAATAGAGATGATTTATTTAAATTTCTGCAAGAACATTAAATCATTTAAGGTATTCGGATTATAGTATTGACAACCCTATTAAATAAATTAATGTTCATAGCATCGTAAATCGGATAATTGTGTGTAAAATCATAAATTATGTAATATCATTTATTTTTTCTGTATCCATGAAACTGATTAACTTTTAATGTAGTTTTCGTTATGAAACCTTTTACTATCGAATCATAATTGTATTAAAATATCTGCAAATTTAAAGAATCACGTCCAAGTTTTCACTTGGGCGTTTTTACGCTGGACATGACCAGTACTAATGAGAATAAGGTATGATCATTTCTTCAGCTTGGTTAAATTCATTCCAATTCGACTTTTATAAAGGAATACTTGATGGTTGACTCTCCCCTAAGAGGATAGCTTATAGTTCCTTTTATAAGAAATAAGGAGGGAAGAATATGTATGAACTAACTGTAAACAATGTTAGCAAATCATTTGCCAAAAAGGTAGCCTTAAATAATGTATCTCTTAAAGTGAGAAAAGGTTCTATCTTCGGACTGATTGGTCCAAATGGTGCAGGGAAATCTACTTTGACCAGTATATTAGCTACTTTGACCTTGCCAAATGAGGGTACTGTCGAAATTTCGAATTTAGATGTTGTTTCCAAGGTGAATAAGGTTCGAAAAAAAGTTGGCGTCACTTTCCAACAAACAACTGTATTTTCGACAGGAACAGCTTGGGAAAACTTATGGATTGCCGGAAAAATGTATGGCATGAGTACTACAAAAATAATGGAACGTGGAGAACACCTGTTAAAGCAATTTGATTTGTTTCAGGCATCCAACGATTTGGTTGATACTTACTCAGGTGGTATGAAAAGAAAATTGGATATAGCGATAAGTCTACTTCATACCCCTGATATCCTTTTACTAGATGAACCCACAGCCGGATTAGATCCAGAGTCGAGAACTACTCTGTGGCAAATAGTTACAAAAATTTCTCAAGATGAAGGAACGACAATTTTTGTAACGACACACTATTTAGAGGAACTTAATCACCTAGCAACTGAAATTGCATTAATCAACAATGGAAAGATACTTGATATTGGGACGCCAAAAGAGCTGATCAATAAACTTGCTGCTGATCAAATAGAAATCCACTATCGCAAATTGGATTTGGCCAACATTCATAAAATAGAAGCATATATTTCTAACCTAAAAGAGATAGTTCGTCATGAAATAAAACCAACATTATTAACAATTATGACGAGTCATGGACAACAAATTTTATCTGAATTACTGAAATACTTAATTCAAAGTAATGTCGAAATTAAATTTAGTGAATTGAAGCAGGCAACGTTAAATGACGTTTATTTAGCAAACTTTAATGAGAAGGAGGCAGAACTATGAATAACATGGCATTCGCTTTATTATTAGCAAAAAAGAGGCTAACACCGCTAATTAAAAATCCAATAGCAATTATCATTTCAATGTTCCAGCCATTGATTTTCCTAGTGCTGTTTGGCACGATATTTTCAAGCATATCTTCCGTAAGTGGGTTTGAAGAATCCAATTATGTATCGTATATTTTACCAGGAATTTTGATCATGAATGCTCTATTTGGCGGAATATATCTAGGAATGAGTACATTAGATGATATGAGAGAAGGAATATTTAACCGATATTTAATCGCCCCAAAGAATAACTTGATTTTCATCATTGGTGATTTAGTCTACATTTTCACGTTTCAATTGATCCAATCCACTTTGCTAATAATTATTAGCTATTTTATGGGATTTAGACTCCCAATGGGAATAGTTCCACCAATTCTTTTTCTTGTTACACCAGCATTATTCTCATGTTTAATTGGAGCTATTTCAATTGGAATTGCCGCTTTGACAAAAAAGCACACAACAATGATTACAGTCATGCAGTTTTTCTCTTTTCCATTGATTTTCTTGTCTTCTGCCTTTATGCCGACCAATTTATTGCCAAAGTGGATAAGTATTCTATCAAAAATAAATCCAGTTGACTGGGTAGTTAGAGCATCACAATCCACTTTCAACCATTCGCCCGCAATCAGCTACTATTTATTAATTATTTTATGTGTCGTTATAGCTACTTCCTTTTGTAAATTCACATATGATGTTCAAAGAAAAAAGTGAAATAAATGTGTTGACTCTTACCTTAGAGGATACTTTAGTATAAAGAGCATTGAAAGGAGAAGAAAAAATGTTTACCGTTCATGAAGTTGCAAAACTAGCTCATACAACAGTAAAGACTTTACACCATTATCACAAAATAGGTCTTTTGATTCCGGAGCAAACGACAGAAGCCGGCTATCGCCTATATGAAAAAAAAGATTTAGAACGATTACAGCAAATACTTTTTTACAAAGAATTGCATTTTCCTCTCAAGGAAATTAAACAATTATTAGATGGCGGAATCAACAGGAAAAATACGTTGATTCAGCAAAAATATTTACTAGAACAAAAAATTGATCGTTTTAAAGGTCTAATCAAAACAATCAATTCCTCTCTTAAAAATGCTAAAGAAGGAGTCGATATAGATATGGAAACTATGTTTAAAGGTTTTGAAACTGAAGAAGAATGGCAAGAAGTCTTAAAAGACCAAAATGAACACTTGAAAAAAGAATATGACTTTGACTTGTCGAATAAAACAATTGATGTGGAATCAATGAATGACTCTGCCATGGAAGCACAGTCATTTAATGAAGATATGATTCAGTTCTTACAAGATGGTTTCTCTCCGAATAATTCAAAAGTTTTGGATCGTGTAAAGAAACATTTAGCCTTTTTAGAAAAACAAGATCATCCATCAACACCGCAAGACTTTCTAAATCAAACAGAGCATTTCATCGTTGACGACTTTCATAGAGATATGCTTGAGAAATGGCAAGTGGGTTACACTTATTTTCTAAACAAAGTAGCAGCTAGTTATTTGTCAAGTATTAAATAGAACCAATACCAAATAACACAAATGGATGGTATTCATTTGTAAATTTTGATTCCCTTACATCTGATTCGACCAAAGATATGATATTTACGAAATCCAAGGGCTGTTTCGACAGCTCTTTTTGAATTTCTTTCTATAATATAGGTAAAAATGAAGTATTCTAAAAGGAGAAAATATAATTAACCTACCAAACTTAAAAATTCTTGATATGAAAGAGAGTAAATATGATTATAAATTCCTAGTAATTCGTTCCGTTACTAATAGACTAATAAATTGGATTCAAGAAACCAGTTTTGAAAAGACATTCACCAATGTTGCAGACGATATAGGCGTTGACGAAAAAGCTGTACGAAACAACTTTGTAGTTGAGCTTGAAGCTCAAACAGATATTAGAACTCCTAAATGGATTGATATTGATGAAGTGCATTTACTCAAAAACTATCGTTGTGTTATCACAGACGTTGAAAACAAATATCAACTCGCCTGTATCCGTATCTAAATTCCCTGTTGGTTCATCGGCTAGTAACCAACTTGGTTCATGTACTAATGCACGGGCAATTGCTACACGCTGCTGCTGACCTCCTGATAGCTGTGAAGGTAAAGCATGGAGCTTATCAGCTAAACCCACTTGTGATAATAAAGACTCTGCTCTTCCTTTTTTGTTGCAGGAAACTTTTCGTGAAAACAATGGAGACATTACATTTTCTAGGGCTGTTAATGCAGGTAATAGGTGAAATTGTTGAAAGATAAAGCCAATATGCTCAAACCGAAAATCGGCTAACCTGTTTTGACTATATTTATGAATAGATTCGTTTCTATAGATTATCTCTCCTTCTGAAGGCACATCCAGTGCTCCAATCAAGCTAAGTAATGTCGATTTCCCAGAGCCTGACGGTCCAACAATGGCAACAAGCTCTCCTTCAACAAAACAGGTATTAATTTTCTCCAGAGCAAATGTTTCCACACCATCTCCTTTAAAAACCTTACTTACATTTACACATCCTAACTTCTGCACTTCATCCCCTCTATTTTTATAATTTTCAATATATTTAAACTATAGCACAATTGCCTTAGGAATATATACATAGGGCGAAAATTTATATATAAAACGATTCATCATTACAAGTTATTAATTGATATTACAATTAATAACTCGTAATGAATTATCCAGTTTTACAATACTAGGATTCTTTACTTAGTAGTTTCCCCTATTTCATTTGTTAATGACAAAATATTAATTCAATTATCATAGTTAAAACTTAACTTAGGTCTATTGAATCAAAATTTAGATATTTCTGTTAATTAACTTGAAAATATTTGTTATAACAAATATGATAGATATACACCAAAACATGCATGTTGGATTTTACAAAACTATGAAAGCGCTTCTCATTATGTATTTTAAAAAGAGAGGGAGATTATCGTAGTGAATCTATTAAAACAAGCAAACAAGTTTTTCATTTTTTTCATCTTTGGTTTACTCGTCTTTACAAGCATGCCCACACAGAATAGTTTCATTCAAGCAGCAGAGACAAACGATTACAAAATTATTGGCTACTATCCATCATGGGCAGCATATGGTAGAGACTATCAAGTATGGGATATGGATGCTTCGAAGGTAAGTCATATCAACTATGCATTTGCAGATATTTGCTGGGATGGTCGACACGGAAACCCTGATCCTGCTGGACCAAATCCACAAACATGGGCATGTCAGGATGAGAATGGCAATATGGACGCCCCTAATGGAACTATTGTAATGGGAGATCCTTGGATTGATGCCCAAAAAACAAATCCAGGTGATAATTGGGATGACCCATTAAAAGGAAATTTCAAGCAACTTATTAAACTAAAAGAACAAAATCCCCATTTAAAAACTCTAATTTCTATTGGAGGATGGACTTGGTCGAACCGTTTTTCAGATGTAGCTGCTGACCCTGTAACAAGAGAGCAATTTGCCAATTCAGCAGTTGACTTTATTCGAAATTATGGTTTTGATGGCGTTGATATAGACTGGGAATATCCTGTTAGTGGTGGGCTACCTGGAAATAGTACACGTCCAGAAGATAAACAAAACTATGTATTACTTCTCCAAGAGGTTCGTGAGAAATTAGATGCTGCTGAAGCAGAAGATGGAACAGAGTATTTACTTACTATTGCTTCGGGTGCAAGTAATGAATATGTTGAAAACAATGAACTAGGTCAAATTGCAGACATTGTGGACTGGATTAATATTATGACGTATGACTTTAACGGTGGATGGCAAACACAAAGCGGTCATAATGCACCTCTTTATTTTGATCCAGCCGCAGAAGCTGCAGGTCTTCCTAAAGCAGATACCTTTAACGTACAAAGCGCTGTGACACGACATATAAATGATGGAGTTCCAGCTAATAAGTTAGTTTTAGGAACACCGTTTTATGGTAGAGGTTGGAGCGATTGTGATGCGGCTAATAATGGAGAATATCAGAATTGTTCACCGGCAACAGAAGGAACTTGGGAAAATGGCACTTTTGACTTTAGCGATTTAGAAGATAACTATATAAATAAGAATGGTTACCAACGATATTGGAATGACAAAGCAAAGGTACCTTATTTATATAATGCTTCAAACGGAAATTTTATAACGTATGATGATGAAGAATCCTTTGGATATAAAACAGATTTCATTAAGTCTGAAGGACTTGCAGGCGCTATGTTTTGGGACTATAGTGGAGATGTAAATCAAACGCTAGTGACTACATTGGCAAACAACTTAAATTTTACAGGTGATGGAGGAGATCCAAATCCACCTGCATTAGCTCCGCAGAATGTTAATGCTAGTAATGTAACAGCGTCTAGCATCGATCTATCATGGGAGGCTCCTACAGAATCTTCTTCTATTGTGGAATATGTCATTCAATTTAATAATCAAGAAATATCAACAGCATCATTATCTACAAAATTAGAAAACCTACAGTCAGGTACTTCTTATACGATTACCGTTTCTTCAAAGGATGCGGATGGAAAGCTTTATTCAGCCGCCCCATTGACTGTCTCTACAAGTGATCAAGGAGGAACATGTGATTATCCTGCTTGGAATGGAGGAGACACGTACGTTGGCGGAGATCGTGTACAACATAATGGCAATATATATGAAGCCAAATGGTGGACAAAAGGCGATGAACCAGGAACAACTGGTGACTGGGGACCATGGAAGGTAGTTGAGAACTGTAAGTAACCCTCAGTAATCCCAATCCATCCCACGGAGCAATTCTCCGTGGGATATTTTTTATTCCGCATATAACTGGCAGTAAGACCCCCACTTCAAACAATAAAGAGAAACCAATATGGGGAAGTGAGGATAAACAAAATCTCCACTGATTGAAGTTACACATCACAGACCTTTACAAGAGAAGACCTGCTTGATGCAATTTGGCCAATGGTGCCACCAACAGATAGGACAGTCGATGATCAATCAATCGTATTAGAAAAAAGTTAAATCCCCTATCTAGATGGGTGTGTATCGAAACTGCTTAAACTGCAAAGACCAATACATCAGAGTCCTCTACTAAACGATGCAGAAGTATCCTCCAATGTGAACATGCTTTTTTACAAATATCATTTGTGATGCCTTTAAGTTACTTGAGGATCATCAGGCAGTATTCGGGTTTGAGCTTGATTTGTCGAGTCGCCTTTACCTTCATTTCATGAATGGCTATTTTAAATGGCTTTTAAATGCGGAAGAAATCTCCTTTTGGAAAAATACACTACGTGTTATTCCCTTCTTTACTAAAGACAAAAATTTCTATTGTCTATACTTTGCACCGAATCATTATAAAATCGGGCATTTTAACAATAAAATCGCTTCCCCTATATAGCTTATGAAAGATATTTCTAATTAACATTTATGCATAGAGATCCGATATAGTAAGTGACATCGAGGGAGGATTTTAAATGGTAAAAACAATGAAGATATCAGAATTACTTATAGGTTATAAGAATAAGGAATTCTCACCTACTGAAATAACAAAGCTATTTTTAGAGAGAATCGAACATGTGAATAAGAAATTAAATGCCTTTATTACTGTTTCTGATGAACATGCTTTAAAACAGGCTAAACTTGCGGAAGAAAACTGGATGAAGGGTTATCAATCATCTGTTTTGCAGGGGGTTCCAATTTCTTATAAAGATTTAATTAATACACAAGGAATTAGAACAACAAACGGTTCACATATAGATAAAGCATACTTTCCCCAAGAGGATGCTTATGTTGTACAGAAATTAGAAACCGCAGGAGCTATTAATTTGGGTAAAAATAACTTACACGAATATGCTTTTGGTATCACTTCTTCCAATCCATTCTACGGCAGTGTAAAGAACCCTTGGAAAACAGATCATATCCCTGGCGGTTCAAGTGGTGGATCAGGAGTAGCTGTAGCTGCTAACTTAGGTCTTGCTTCGATTGGAACAGATACTGGTGGGTCCATTCGTATCCCTGCATCTGCATGTGGTGTAGTCGGCTTAAAACCTACCGTTAATAACATAAGCACAAAAGGAATCAAGGGTATTTCTTGGTCATTGGATCACGTTGGTCCATTAACACAAGATGTAACTGACTTAGCCATTATCATGGAAGGATTAACCGACCGTCGATATAGCGAACATTGTAAAAGTGATATTCGTGGTATGCGCATTGGTGTACCTACTAATTTCTTCACTGACCACGTGGAACCCGAAATTACAAAAGCCTATCAAAACAGTTTACTTGAGCTAGAAAAACTTGGTGCTATTTTAATTGATATTGAACTTCCATTTGCTGAGGCTGCAAGCAACAGCGTTTTTACCATTGCTTTAGCAGAAGGTGCATCGATTCACGAGACTACGCTACACACACAACAGGATGACTACGGAAATGATGTAAAAGCTCACCTACTAAATGGCACAGCAATTGGAGCTACTGACTATATCAAGGCTTTAAATATACAAAAGGAAGCTATTAATCAGCTTGATCATGTATTAATGGATATTGATTTGATAGCTACGCCAACATTACCTGTAAGCCCTAAACCAATCGGAATTGAACATGTTGAAACAGATGGATTGGAGGAAGATATTTTCACATGTATGACTCGATTTACACGATTATTTAGTTTGACAGGACATCCAGCCTTATCCATTCCTGTGGGTACAACAACTGATAACCTACCAATCGGTCTGCAATTGGTTAGTGAATATCATCAAGAACCATTATTAATCCGTGCAGGCTTCGCTTTTGAAGAAGCTTGTCTTTCTGATTTTTATAAGCAGCGATCCTTTATCGCAGAAAACATATAGAATGGAGTGAAATCATGCAAACATCAATTCAAATTGATTCAGAAATCCTTAAAAAGGTAGTAGAGCTTGGACCATTAATCAAAGAGCTTTTGCAAAACGAAAACATCCTAATCGGCATCGTCGATTTAGAAAAGTATTTATACTACGCTCCAGGCACAACCTTGGATGCCAAAGTAGCTATTGGTGATCCTTTTTTTGAACATGACTTGTTTGGTCAAGTAATTAAAAATCGTAAACGAACCGTTATCAAAACACCACCCGAATATGGGGCACCATTTAAAGGCGTAGGTATCCCCATTTTTGATAACAATGAAATCGTTGGCTGTATTGGTATTGGCATTAGCTTAGATCAAGAATATGAATTTCTTGAGATTATTCAATCATTGGAAGAGCTAGCAGATAATGTACAAGGAAAAGCCCATACGATGCTTTCACAAACAGAAGAATTATCCGCAACCGTCCAACAAATAGCCGCCCACTCGGAAAATGTGGAAAAAAATTCGGGTGAAATTCATGATGTTACTGGATTTATTAATAAAATCTCCGAGCAATCAAATTTACTCGGGCTTAACGCTGCGATTGAAGCAGCAAGAGCTGGAGAACATGGCAAAACCTTTTCTGTCGTTGCTAAAGAAATACGGAAAATGGCTCAGGATTCCTCGGAAGCTACCGATAAAATCAGCAATGTATTAGCAGAGATCATGTCAAATATTGAACAGACTACTGAGCAATTATCTGATATAGCTCAAGCAGTTCAAAGTCAGGAAGGAGAAGCGGAAACCTTCTCACAAATGACGGAGGAATTAAACGAAATGACGAATAAGCTGAAGAAGCATATTGAAGTATTAACAAATAACTGACAATGAAAAAAGCGTCCCTACAGAATAGTATGTAAGGACGCTTTTTTCTTATTTTCTTTACAGCAAAGATTATTTTCCTACTAACACAAAGACATTCTCGTCTGGTGCTTGCATAACCGTAACATGACCACGTAACGTGAAACTTCAATCAGTGGGGGTTTTGTTTCCCCACTGATTGTTCGTACCACAAGGGTATGACCTAAAGGCTTTTGAACAATCGGACACTTAACTGACAGTCGATCGCTCACTTATCCATATTGGTTTCACTTTTTTGCTTGAAATGGGGCCTTACTGCCAGTTATGTATGGGATAAAACCTTTTTACTTCAGCTTCTTAATTTGCTTATCTATGTTTTCGGTTTTACTCTTCTTCTCATCTTTATCTAAAGCGTCATTAGCTTTAATCAGCTCTTTTTCTTTTTGTAGACTTTTTATTTGCAGGTCTTTATTTTTTAATGCCTTGGCAATTTTAAGTGCCTCTTTCGGTTTATTTATTTGAATATAACTATGAGCGGCTAAAGATTTTGCCCGGTTATTATCAGCGATTTCCTTATAAATTTCCAATACCTGCTTATAGTCTTTATTTAACCACGCTTGCTCTATCTTAACTTGTGGTTGATCCGATTTAATAGAAAGAATTTTTTGATTTGCTTCCTCACTATTAAGGGCTAATAATTTTACCACTACTTCACCCTCATAAGACTTGTTCAAATCTAAAGCCTTGGACAAGCTTTCTAATGTATTCAATTGGATATATTGTCCTGCCAGTACCTTATTAGCATTCTCATCAAGTGATTGGACACTTTCCAATGCAGCTATGGCTTCTTCCGTCTCACCAGAAATAACGAACTGATATCCTTTGATTATTGCTTCTTTCTGTTCTAGTTCTTTTTGTAATGTTTTATTCTCATCCTGTTGCTCATCAAGTTCACTAGTCGTAGCGGAAGCAGCCTTCGTGCTTGGTACTACCTTGCCAGCATAGACAAATAGCATTCCTAATAAAATACCAACAGTTACACCGATAATTAACGATTTTCTTTCTACCTTCAGTTTAGAACGATTTAAGGATGGTAATTTTTTTGAAGCTATTTTTTCTTTATCTTCAAATTTATTCGTAATAGGTTGTTGATTCACCTGAGAAGGTTCCAGTGCCTTTCTTAATTGCTCTATTGAGGCCGCTGCTTGAATACGCTGGACTATATCTTGATCAATTGCATGTGTGGCCGTATTACCAGTAGTGAATAAATACAAAAATACATTTTTTAAATCTTGAAGTAATTGGAATGATGTATATTCCTCAGGTGGTAATACAGAACGTATACCTCGATGGGCAAATTTTATGTTTCCCTCATTATTAGCATAAATATTATCTGGATGAACTAAGGTCGTGTATTGTGTTCCAAATAAATTGTCCACCGTTAATATACTACGTGCTAATTTACATTTAAATTCCCTATTTGATGATACATAACTAGTTAAGGACTTGAATCCATGATCAATTTGATAATGGATTTGAACCATCGATTCTTCAATATTATATTGTCTGCAGGTTAAAAATAATTCACTGTCTCTTTTTAACTCTTCTAATTGTTCATCTGCTAAAATATTCGTCTTTTCCTTCGCTATTTCGAAGGTTACAGTATCCATAGTCTTCCTTAAGCTTCCATCTTTTATTTCAAATCGGTCAGTCACCATATCACCCCTTATTTCTTATTAGCCAAACTTTTTCGTCCGCTCTCTCCAAGATAATTTTACTTTTTTTAGTGCAGCTATTACATGTTCAATGGAATTAAATCGTTTCTCAGCATCCGTCTCTGTCAACTTCAAAATAACCTTTACAAAGGATTTTGGAGCGCGCTCATTTAATATACTTTTATTCGTTGTGGTATATATATTTTCTCCATCAGAAATGAGATAAAATAATGTAGCACCTAAAGAAAATAAATCAGAGCGTTTATCAATAACACCTTTCTCAAATTGTTCCGGTGCAGCAAATCCTATTGTACCCAAAGCAGATGACCGTTGTGATTCATTTTCAAAAACGGAAGTTCCAAAGTCTATTAAATGAATGGTATTATCCTTCGTTAATAAAATATTAGAAGGCTTTATATCTCGTATAACAATAGACGGATGCTTCCTGTGGAAAACCTGGATGATATCAGCTATCTTCCTGCCAATTTCGAGTACTTCATCCCATTGAAATCTTCTATTCCTTTGTTCTATGAAATCAGCTAAATTCGTACCATTGAATTTTTCCATGATAATTGCTTTATAATGATCCTGAATCGTTACAATATCAAATAATGTCGGAACATTCGTATGATCGATAGCTGCTAATATTTTCGCTTCATTGGTAATTTGATTCGTAAACAATGTCGTAGGTTGTTTAACTACTTTTAATACTGCTATTTGTTTTTTCGGACCTACAACTTCATAAAGCTGCGATGTTCCGCCTTCACGAAAAAAGCTTTTTACTCTGTATTTGCCATTAATACGATGATTCTTGATAACCTTCATGACTCATCTATCTTCCTTTACGTCCCAAAATAAGAACAGATACATCATCATGGTAGTTCGCATCTCTTGCCATATTACAAAAATGCTCCGCTATTTTTTGTAAGGAATGTTCTCTTTCTAAACCCTCTTGAAATTGCTTATGGAGATCCTCCTTTGTAAACAAAGAGTATAGACCATCCGTACATAAGATAAAATGTTCTTCTTCTGAACATGCGTTCATAGAGACAAATGGATCTATTTCTCCTTTAACTCCCATACACTGTGTTAATAAGTGAGACTTATCATCCTTCTCTGCTTCTCTTTCCGACAAGGCCCCATTCTCCACCTGCATTCTTGCCCAAGTATGGTCTTTTGTAAGCTGTACAAAACGCTTGGACTGCTCCAAATCAATAGTGTCGTCACTTTCCTCTAAACGAATAGCTATTGGTTTTCGCACTCGATAAATTCTCGTATCACCTACATGACAAATAAGATATTGATCATCCACAATAATTAGCACACTTAATGTCGTTCCTAAATGATGATCTTCTCGTTTACCTATATCGATTAGCTTTTGATTAATTACATGAAAGATACCAGCTATTGTGTCTTGGCAATCTTCTAAAAAACGTTCTGAATTATCATGTTTAATCAGCTTAGTTCTCCACCATTTTAAGATATAATTGGCGGCATAGAAGCTTGCTATATCTCCAAACGTATGCCCCCCCATCCCGTCAGCAGCAATTAAAATATGCGCTTCTTCATTCTGGTTAAGATAGCTCGAAGTATATTCAATATAATCTTCATTTATTTTTTTGTCTGGACCCTTCATCGTAAATAATCCAAAATCAATACCCTTCGTTGCATTCATTATTTAGACACCCTATACGAATAAATTATCTTACCAATTTGGATTTCATCTTCATTTTTTAATTCATGTATTTTATATGGAATAATCTTTTCTTCATTAATATACGTACCATTTTTTGATCCTAAATCTTTAATACCATACGTGTCTGAAAGTTTAACAAGCTCAATATGTAAACGAGAGACACCTACACTTTTTTCCACATAATCTGTACCTTTTTCAGCTCTACCAATAATATAGTTATCCTTTTCTAATTCAATACTTTCTTCAGCTTCTTCTCTTTTAACAAGAAGATAATTCTTTACTTTCGGTAATTTTTTACCGTGTAGCTCCTCTTCATCCAATAGCATGGTTTGATCTCGTTGATTAGAGGATATGGATGACGTATCCGTAGTTAACGCTTCACTATTTGTATGTAGCGTAGAGGCAGTTTCACTCTGTTGCGCAAAGACTTGATTAACTACTTCCTGATTGTACGAAATAGCGCTATCTTGTTGTGCTGGTAAATCATTCGTATGTTCTGACGTAGCTTCACTCGTCTTCTTCGCTATAGTCGGCTTATTCTTACGCTGTTTATTTTTGACTCTTACTTCCTTCTCTATAATGGTAGGCTCTACACCTGGACGCCAAACTTTCCAATATACGTACACACCCGCAATTACTCCTACACTTAAAACGGATGAAACTCCGAACATAATTGAATTTGGACTGCTTTCATATAGCTTCCATATAACTGCCAAGGCTAAGATCCCTATTAAAATGGAATATGTTTTCATCTTACTAGTAAGCGGTGGTAATTTTTTCACTTTTTTCATGATCGTTGTCTGCTGATCTTGCTCGACATTCGCATCTTCATTCTCATTATTTATTGATTGCTGCTGCTGTGTCCCTTGTAATTGACTTAATAATTGCTTAAGTCCTTGCAAGCTAAAGCCGGGATCCTTGATGTAGCTGAGAATCATCTTAAATTGAACACCTTTTAACCCCTGTACTTCACTAGCCATATTCAAGATTAATTTTTTCAATTCCTCATACATCGATGGCTTATTCGCTATTTCATTCACTGGTAGATATGTTAAGTACACTTGATGATATCCATTGCCAATATAAATAAAATCTTCATGCAAAACATACTGCTGATCATTCAGCATATAATTGCTTGAATCTTGTAAAGCCTGAATAATATTTATAAACAAGGCATAGTACTCTTGCATTGTTAATGGCTTTTCTTTCACAATTGGCCGTAACTTTCTCAAGCCTTCAATTCGATAGTATACCGTACTACGACCATTGATGTCTTCAAAGCTCATCGGAATCAATCTTGGAATATGATTAGCTTGAATCATTTTTAATTGCAGGCTATCAAAATCTCGTTGTTCAAACCCTGTTTCTTTCGTTTTTCGTAGTTTCATATACATTCCATTTGCTTGTTCATAAGTTATATGAAACTGATAAAGTTCACTCATATGAAATTCTCCCCCTTAAGCCAAATACATATAATAAAATGAAGTTACAACACCTGGTATTACAGCATAAATAAATGGAAAACGATTAGAAATGTTATTCTTAAAGTCGTCCAGTGGTGTTAACGATTTATCTCGAATCGATTCAAAAATATGATAGAAAGCTAACGTCATATTAACTAAAAATGTTTTGGTAAATAATAAGATAATAATTGCAATGAATCCAGCAAAAATGATGGAATACATAATGGAATATAGCGTAAATAAAACTCCAGAAATCGCCCCAATTGCTGCAAATAATTTCACATCACCAGCACCTATAGCTTTAAAAATATACAAGACTAGCATAATACCTCCACCAGCCAATAACCCAAATACAGAATTTAACAACCCGTCCAATTGATTGAAAAATAAATGAAATAATAAACCTACCATTGCACCACTAACGTTCAACCAATTTGGTAATCTGGAATATTTGATATCATAAAATGCTGCAACCCCTAAAAACACAATTAATAGATAGAAATGTGTTGGCATTCTTCTCCCTCCTTCCTAAATTAATTCCCTACCCAGCCACGCTCTGTTGCTTTTTTCTTTATTTTTACCGTTTTTTCAAAAAATGGAATAACAAGGTTTAATTCAACCTCAGCCTCTACCTTCGCCATTGCTCCATCCTTATCGGTAGATACAGGTACATTTGCGCCTACAATTTTAATACCATTGGCGTTATAAAAGCTAGAACTGCCAACCTTTTGCTTATACTTTTCGGTTACTACTTCTTTGTAAACCGACTCATCCACAGCCTCTAAAAGTTTACTTGATGATGGAATAGCGCCCTTTGCACTTTCAGCCAATTTTGACATCAGTTCCTGTGCAATAATATTATTACCTGCTTTATTCGCAGCTCCATCAGCAATTGAGTCAATAAATGCATCTTTCTTTTGATCAATGACATTCTGTACGGTCAATGTAAGATATGAATAATGAGCCACTGTTTGAGCCGTTTCACTAACCGACTCCTTTAAAGCCATTTCCGCTATTGTAATCTTAACAAAAGATGTTAACAGTAAGATCAATGTTAAAAACAACGGAATAATCATAGCAGCCTCAAGGGTTATACTTCCATTTTCTCTTTTTACTATGGCCATGTATTTCATCACACCTTTATTATGTAGAAAATAAAGATACTTGTCTGAATTTCTACTTTTTAATCAAGCATGCAGTTCTTTTCAAATACATGCAATGTTCATTACATTTCAGGGTTCGGTAATTCAAAGTGTGTTTCTTCGTCAGACATCATTTCATACTTTAATACAAATGTATCAGCATAATCAACGCTTGTGAGGTATACTAAATGACCTTTTAACTCTTCACCAGGGGCTAATTCTTCGTCTCCTACGGTAAAAAATTCATCATTTGATGTATGACCACCTTCTGCGCCCATTTCTGTAAAATTTGCTGAGAACATTTCGTTTGGTACATAGGCCCGATCACTAATATTTTTGATGGTCAATTCAACAACCGCGAATCTATCTTCCTCACGAGCTCCAGTGACATAATCTTCAATAGTTGTTCCGTCCACCTCTCTAGTAAGCTTAAAATCGTCAACGGTTATCTCATAGTCGAATTCATATAAATCACTGGTAATTTTTGCTGTCTCCTCTATCTGGTATACTTTCTTATCATCGATTGTTTCTGTCGTTTGCTTCTTGTTAGCATCTGTATTCTCTGTTTTACTTCCTTCATCATTGTTACTACAGCCTGCTACTGCAATTAATACTGTCATTAAAAGTAAGATTACTAGTTTTTTCATCGTTATCCCCCTATTCATTTAACAAAAAATCTACCGTGATATTTCCTCCACCTCATTGCTGTGCTTAGGAATGAGATATTTTGATATATCTCATTCCTAAGGGCAGCAATGCTACCCTAGATATTCTTTTTCACAAATCTTATCCTGGATAAGGTACTGTTATATGAGTTTGATTTTCTTTAAAATTCTCGAAAGTAAGATAGTATTTGGTATTTTCTTCAAAGTCTTGCCATCTATATAGTAAGTCTGTCGTTATTGATTCACCAGGTTCCATATTTTTGTTTATTTCTGCTTCAAAATTATCTACAACACCAAATTCAAGACCAGTTTTACCAAACAGCGGATCGATTTGTTCTTTTAAATTTATTGTTTCTTCACTTGTATTTTTAAATGTTGCGTTAATCACTACAAATTTATTGGATTTAAGTTCCTCTATTCCTGTAAATTCCTGAATAGTTTTACCATTATACTTTTCTTTGACTTCAGCACTGTTGAAGGTAACTTCATATGTGGAACCACTATCCAAATCTGTGATTTCTGCGGTTTCGCTAGAATCGTATACTTTGCCTTCAGTACTTACCTCTTGATCAGTATCATCTTTGTTATTGGAAGTTTCTTTGTTATCATCGGAATTGCTACAGCCTGCTACAACAAAAATAAGCATTAATACAAATAATAATTTTTTCATTAAGAGGACCTCCGGTCTATTCATTTTACTCTTTAGTATAATGAATTCTAGAATTCAATTAACAGCATGTGTACCGCTAACACAATCTGATATTGCAAATAAAATTATATTTTTCATTTCTTATTTTATTTATTAGGATTGGGTAATATAAATCTTGTTTCCTGACTATCTTTAAACTCATAAACTAATTGGAAATCCTTATTAGATTCATACATATTAAAATATGCTAAATCTCCAGTTATCTCTTGACCAGGTGCTAATTCCTTATTTCTTTCCGTAAAAAATTGGTCAAAAGAGTTTTGTGATGCTTTACCTTCTATTAAGAATTGAGCTGATATTTTTTCACTTGGTATAAATGACTTGTCACTTGTATTTTTAATTGTCACATTTGCAACAGCTATGGACTCTTCCGGTTCCAATTCGCCTCCATAGAGCTCTGTAGGATTAATCCCATTTTTTTCTTCTTTAATTAATTCAAAGCTATTAACAGTTACCTCATAAGGAAAATCATAAAGTCCACTTTTAATTTCAGCTGTTTCTCCGATTTGATATATTTTCTTTTCCTTATTTTCAACTTTTCCCACATCTTCATTTGGTGTTTCTTTAGTATCTTTACTTTCATTTTCATTGTCTGAGGAATCACTACATCCAGCTATTAAGAATAAAAATCCTAAAAATAAAAATGAGATTAATATTTTCTTCATATAAATTCACTCCTGTTAATAAGAATATACTTTAGTTTTGTTTATCTCATAATAACTTCCATTAACATTTCCAAAATTATTTGGTAACAATTCCGTTAATGCAGGGATAAACCATAGCTTAATTTTACTATCTATATCCCCTTCTATATAAGTTGATGCCTTATTCAAGTAGACACCTGTTTCCTTTGTAACAACCGCCTGTAATCGTCTTAACTTATTGTTATTATATGTTTCACCTGTTGTTGAGCGCATTAACATAACAATTCTCATAAACATTGGCATTGTCATATCAACTGGAGGAATATTAAACGGGGTCCATTTTAATGTATAGTTTCCAGTTGTAATATCTCCAATCTGAAGAACTGTATCTCCAAATGCAACACTAATAGCCTTTAAAAATCCTACTGGTCCAGCAAACCCACCTTTTGTTGTTATTTGCTCAATTAAGTTCACCACAAATAGAATAATTACTATATCTTTTATAAACATTAAATAATTTGTACCCGTTGATAAATGACCATAGGTAATAAATTGAGCTTGCTTTGTTCTGAATAGATAAGAATCTGGATCATCTAATTCATACGAAATTTTAGTACCATAATTTGCCAAAATGTATTCATTAATATACATTTGATTTCGAAACTTTTCAGGGAATCCTTGAACGAAATTCACAAATTCATTAAAACGATTAAACGCATCAGAAATGAATCCCAATCGGTCATCATTTACTGACGTATCCCCGTCACTAGATATGGCATCGTATTTCTCCATTATTGAACCTAGGTCATCATATACACCTTGGTCATCACCAAACTCTTCAGCGTCACTAAAAATTTCCAATAGTGAGCTAAAACTTGTATTTGCTTCATCTTCAGCTTCATTGAATTTTTCTGAGTCTAGTTGTTTTTTAGAAGCATAATATTCATCTAGTTGCGTATCTATTGCGGATATTTGAGTATTAAAAATGTCTTGGTTTTTGGCTTTAATCGTATCCATTATCTTTTTTGCAATACTTTTATGTTCCTCAATTGTTAAATAGAATCCAAAAATCAATTGATTAATAGTGAACACAGAGAAATCCATTCTTTCAGTTGCTTCTTTTAATGCCACTTTATTTTCTATATCAAGTTGGTTATTAATTTCATCCATACTAGTAATAATATCTTCAAAAAATTTAGGTTCTAAAAATAACGTTTTTAATGAATCAAGTGACTGGTCTTGTGTACTATTAAATAACTTTCTAATCTTATCATTGTACCACTTTGCCGATTTCTCTTTTGGCGAAGTTAAGCTTCCACCCATACCTACTAGCGCATTTCTAATTTCTTTATCCGCAAGAACTTGTAGATAATTGTCAATAGCTATATGGTAATTTATTCCCCCCTTATAATTATCAAATTCAGTTTGTTCGCTATCACTTCGTTCTTCTATTCCCTTTAATTCCTGAAAACGATCATGATAAAAGATTAGCTCTTCAAAGGTTTCTATGCCCGACGGAATTTTTATTTCTTTTGAATCATCTCTAACAGGGTCTCCTATTATATTTTTTGGGATATCATACTCAAAAATCTCCCTATAGTTCTTAATTTCTTTTATGGCAATATCAATCTTTTCATTCCTTTTTTTAGACCATTCTATTATCTGCTCAAAATTTTCTGATAGCTCTTTAGCATTTTCCACCTGTTCAGTGGTTAAATCCTGAAACTTACTAGAGCCAATCAAATTAAATAGCTCTTCTCCAATTTGGGCTGGAGCTTGATACTTCATACTTTCGAGAATTTGGTGTTCAAATACATCCAAATCTACCAAATTCCGATCACTGACAGGATTAGCCGTTGCTTTTTCGATTGTGGGGCTAGTAAGATTCTGATAGCCACCTAAACCACCATCGTAGAATTGGTCATTCACATAACCATTAAATGCTTCACTAACATTACCGTCCCCGCCATAAGCGAATAATCCAACACTTGCCAAATCTGTATTGAATGCTGCCATCGTTGATCGCAATGCAGTGTCCATTGCATTCTCTATTTCCCGCTCAGCGGACAAGATTCTTAATGTATCAATAAGCAATGCATTCAATAAAAAAATTGGCATTATAATAATAATCATGTAGATGGAGACAGAACCATTTTCTTTAATAAATAATCGTTTTATTCGTTTTTTCATCATCTCAACACCTTACGATACTAGGGGGCAGGATTCCCACCAAAAAATCCGGAAATGGAACTCATTGCTCCACTTAACAACTGTCCGACTCCTGATTTTGTCCATGCATATTTGGCAAAGTTAAAATTCCGAATAAGCTCGGGGCTTTCTGTAACAATATGGGTTGAAGTTGCTTCAACATTGTCACTCCCTAAAATACTCTTTACAAAAGAAGGGATATATAGAGCAGATTTAGCTTTTGCTTCAACATAGCTAAACGCAATATTATTGTTAAAGGTTATATCAACATCTACCGATCCTTTAAACGCATTTTCTGCTTTACCCGTTTTTTTTCCACTCAAGCTTTCACCTGGAAATCCTCCATCGATACCAAATATCTGTAATATTCTATTATCTACCAATCTCCAATACAGTCCATCTCCACCTTTATCTAAGCCACCATAATACTTTTTTCCAAATTCACCTGTTGTCAAATCCTTATTTGAATTATTCCAAACATAGGCTGTTTGGGCAGCTGCTTTTTGGGCTGTATAATTGGCAGAGCCGATTTGAAAGATAATAATACAAAAGAAGACACCAAGCAGTGTAAAAACTAGAAGTGCTGGAAATACTAGAGATGCCTCAATTGTAAAGCTTCCTTTGTCATCCTTCAAAAAGGATTTCATTATTATCCCTCCCTTTCTCTAATCACTCACCTGGAAGCTGTTCATCTATATTGTCAAATAGATTATTTGCCCATTTTGTAATCCTTTCCTTGAATAAGAGGGCAATTGCTACTAAAACAGCTAATATTAAAAGCACTTCAATTGTTTCTAATCCCTCTTCATCATTCCAAAAATCCTTCCAAAAATTTGTGATTTTTTCCATGTAAACTCTCTCCTCTATGCATATAAATTTAATAATTAAAATATAGCTATTGCTGGGTAAATAACAATTAATAACACGGCACCAAATATAAAGATTATCGGGAATACCAATTTTGATGATGCTTCTTCCCCTTTAATTCTGGTAATCGTTTTTCGCTTATCCCATAATGATACCGATAATTCTTTCAGTGATTGAACTAAGAGAGCTCCACCTTTGCGATAATTCATCATAACGGTTGTCGTAAATATGGAAACCTCCTGAATCCCACATCTGTAATTTAGGTCCTTCATCACCTCCTGAAAGGGTGTGTTTGCTGACATTTTATTTACCGCTTCGTTTAGTTCAAAATATAATGGGGAATCAAAAACCTTTTGTTTATTCTGATCCACACATTTTTTTATGGCACCTTGAACCGTATCTCCTGCATTTACTAATAGAATGACTTTATTAACGAATTCGGGCAATTCAATAACAATAGAATCCTTTCGTTGCCTCACTTTTTTATCCAAATCCTTCACTAAGTAAAAGCCTAAAATGCCCGTCAATATTAATCCATATATTAAATTTGTATAACCTCCACCGTCCAATTCCACATATACCATTGTAAAGAATACTGCTAATGTTATGGTTGTGATGATTTTTGCCAAATATATTTTGGTATGATCGGCTGATAGTTTACTTCCTTTTAAAATGATCATTTTCTGATGAATAGAATTAATCAATTTCGGCATTCGTTTATACAAGTTTAATTTATCAATGATAGCTAATGCGTAAGGAGCAATGATAGGTAATGTAATGTCTTCTTTATAACTAGAAATAAATGATTCATATACCTTCTTATATTTCAAGTTCATGCCAATGATAATTAATAGAATCACCATCAATATACTTTTTAGTATCATAGATTAACCCTTCCTATACCTCTATGTCCATAATCTTTTGACTAATTAAAAGTCCACAAATGATACACGCGAGCGCAACTGTCATAACAATTGGCCCCAATGTGCCAAACTCATATAATGGTGCTACAAAATCAGGGGAAGTCACTTTCAGCATGACCGTAATTCCCACCGGAGCCACCGCCATAATCTTAGACTCAAATTTCTTTTGGGAAACTAGTACCCTAATATCCTGTTGTATTTCGATTTTATCTGTAATAATATCAGCTGTACGTTTGATTACTTCTACTAAGTCTCCACCAGTTCGTTTACATGTAATAAATACATCTGAAAAATTACGGATATCATCTACATCGGAACGCTTGGCAAAGTCATCTATAGCACGTTCAATTATTTCACCATTTTCAACTCTCCGGTTAATCAAGTTTAATTCCTTCAAAATGTACGTGTCATTATCGGGATAAAGCAATTTTAAGTCCTTTTGAGTTTCACGAAATGCATTCTCAATTGACTGCCCTGCTGCAAGAGATGATGCAAGTGAGCTAATTGCTTCCTTAAATTGTAAAGCCAATTCATCTTTTCGCATTTTTATTAAATCTTTACGCTTAAATTTAGGATAAATAATTCCAAGACATGCAGCGATACTTGATACAATGATACTGTCATAAAATATTATTCCTACACAAAATATAATACTAGCTGCTAATAATGTATACTTCACTCGTTCTGTTTTCGACAATTTATAGGTTCCATAGTCAATAAGATTTTCTCCACCTATGGTCCTTCTTTTAATTGCTTCTATACTTCTTCTTCTGACCTCAGCACCATGCTTTTCTGCCAGTTTTTTTTCTATGTTTGCCAACTTTTTCTTTCGGACTCTACGGAAAATAAATATTCCTACACAAACAATAATAGCGGTAAGTGAAAGGATTTCTCTTGTGTCCATTTATCATCCTCCTCTTCAGGCACACCTACTATTAGGCAAACTGCTCCAATACATCGTTCTTTCCTGTAAGTTTTAGCTTTGATGTATTTTCCAGCTTATGATCCGTCTTTTGAAGCTTACCGATAATTTTTCCTCTGTAGTCCTCTCCGGTTTCTTCAAAAACATATAATGGTTTAATAATAATTTCACCATTCTCTACTCCACACACCTCAGAAATCTCCATTACTCGACGCGAATGGTCTCTAAGCCTCGATAAATGGACCATGATATCAATTGCCGATCCTATTTGTTTACGGATAACTTCAATTGGTAATTCAGCACCACTTAAAACCATCGTTTCTAAACGGCTTAGCATATCATAAACGGAGTTCGCGTGCCCTGTAGAAAGAGACCCATCATGACCAGTGTTCATCGCCTGCAGCATATCTAATGCCTCTTGGCCACGTACCTCACCAACAATAATCCTGTTCGGTCGCATACGTAAGGAAGCCTTGATTAAATCTCTGATTGTAATTTCGCCTTTACCCTCTGTATTGGCATTTCTTGTTTCGAGACTAACTAGATTTGGAACTTTGCGTATTTGTAACTCTGCCGAATCCTCGATAGTAAGAATTCTTTCCTCGGTTGGTATAAAATTGGACAATACATTTAAAAATGTCGTCTTACCAGAACCCGTTCCACCACTAATGAAAATATTATATTTCGCTTCTACTAACTGTTCGAGAAAATAAGCAACGTCCTCATCCAATGCACCAAACTGGATCAAGTCTTCAATCATTAAAGGCTTTTCTGGAAATTTACGAATTGTCATTGCTGGACCTTTTAAGGCTACTGGTGGTAATACAACATTTACCCTAGAGCCATCTTCTAATCTAGCATCTACAATAGGACTGGATTCATTAACAACTCGGTTAACCTTAGAAACAATTGCTTGAATCGTATCTTCAAGCTTTTGTTGATTCTCAAATTTCACATTTGCATTCGATACTTGACCATCTCGTTCGATATAAATTTCATCATAATTATTTATCATAATCTCCGTTATAGATGGATCATCCAATATTGGCTGTAATACGCCAAGTCCTCTAAATGCATGATACATTCGATCAACGATTCGTTTAATCATAACTGAGGAAATCTTTGACTCTCTTGCATACTCAATCACTGTCTCTTCAACGAGTTCCAGTAGCTCGTCATTTGTAGTTGAATGCATGAAGTCTAGTGTTTCCCTTAATTTATCGATTAACAGCTTCGTAATTTCATCCTCCGTTTTTGGTACCTTGCTCGTGGGCTGTTGATGAGCTGATTCCTTATCCTTAGTTTCACTTATTGCCACTGCGGAGACACCTCCGATGATTGAATCGTATTTTCTTTTAGTAATTTGAAAAGCTGTTCACCGACAACGATATCTTCCTGTAACTTTGTTTCTTCACTTTTGTTAAGCCAATGGACATGAAATGGGATATGCGCTTCGATACTAAAATTAAATGCATCAAAACCGTCAAACAATTCCTCACCCACATTGTTTAGAATAAAGTGGATATTGGACCGATCATTCCCAATTCCAACTAAATCATGTTCCATGACATTATTAGCACTTGAAAAGCTAGTCTCGTTCGAAGACAAAACCCAGAATACTTCATCACTATTCTTGAGAGCAGTACGATTTCGTACATGAATGGAGCTATCAAGATCAACAATAATATAATCATAATTTTGTGTATCTCTAATTGCCTGTATAAGCGTTTCAATATCTTCTTCTGTTGCTAATTGCATTTCTTCTGGAAGTACTGGAAATGAGAAGTAGTCTATGTTTGTTAAAGCATCTCTTGACTTTAACGATTCGATATTAGCAATAAGCTGATCTTTATCTTTTTTTAAATAATAAAACACCTCGGCGGAGGATGGTTTATCCTGTTTGAAGTATAAATATGTACTATGTAATTCTTCCAGGCTAAGATAGAAGACGCGCTTCTCTTTAAAACTTAAATGCTTTGCTAAACAAAGGGATAAGATCGTCTTACCAACTCCACCATTTCCACTATAGAAGCTAATAACGCTATCCGTTTCTTTCCCATTCATTACCGAACCAAGCTTTCCGTTCATTTCATAATACATGGCTAACACCTGTGACATAAGCTCATGAAAAGGCTGATACTTATATATAGATGCAATGGAATCATGTGTTTTACTTATCTGTTCTTCAGAAAGTGTGATTATTTTATCAAAAGTAACCGAGCTTTCATGATCAATAATCATATCTGTTAGTAATATGTGCTGCTTCTTGTTACGTGTACTCTCTTTAAACGTATCTATTTCCGTGAAAATTTTGGAGGAAAATTTCTCTTTAAGATTTGAACTAATAAGAAAGTTCGAGAAATAATTAGCATAATCACTATCCTTTGTTAATAAAACCAGACTAATCTTATTCATTAGAATCACCTTTACTTAATGATTTAATACCATTTTATTTATTCTCCCTAAATATTACTAAAAACCGATTATAAAAATAAGATGCAAACCATAAAATGGTTATTTTTACCTATTGTTATTCAGGAATTACTTTAAATTCGAAGTATTTTTTGTCGAAAGCTTTAATTCAAGATATTTTTTCGTACGTTACATAGATAAATTCTTAATAAAATACGCCTAATTAAACAATTATGGCTATTTTTCAAACATAATCTGAAAAAACTATCGTAATTTAAATATTCTTTATTATCCATATATTATAGCTATGGAATTTTTTTCCATATATAAGTTTCTTTTTAACTAGGTAATATTACTTAATAACTAATGATGACGAAGCAGAATTTCCGGATTGTAATCAAATTGTAATATTAAAACAGCCACTTTTCTTCATTTATAGACGGAACTATTCATCCATTTTTCTATCGTTTATAGTTCATATTTCATTCCTCTATCAAAAAGTCCTATCAATTTCGTGGTAAAAACAGGGAAAAAGTGGCATTATCAATTTTATTCATTATGGTACGATTAGTATACTGTGGTAATCGTCCACGCAATAAGTTTAGAAAGGTAGGGAAAGCATGCATGAAATGTAAAAATTGTGGCTATAAAACGAATCAGAATAAAATTTTTTGTCCAGAATGTGGCAATCCATTGTCAGAACCAACGAAGAAAGTTGGGAAGAATAAAACTAATAGCAAAAAATTACTTGCCATCATATGCTCCACCATCATCCTGATTGCTGCTATTATTTCATTTTTCTTAGTTGGAAACAGTAAATTCACACCAGAGAAAGAGATTCAAGCTTTTGAAACAGCAGTCAACGAGAAAGATGTCGACGCTTTAAAAGGCATTCTTCATCCCGTAAATGACTCATTCAATGTAACAGAGGAGAATGCTTCACAGTTTTTGGAATATCTAGCAAACCACCCTAAAAAACACGAAACGCTGATTAATCGTTTAAACGAGCAAGTTGAAACGGTATCATCAGGCACCATGGCCAAAGCTTCTTTAAATAATACATATGCTACTGTTAATATAGTAAAAGATGGTAAAAAGTGGATGTTCTTCGATGATTATAAAATCGTGGTTTCTCCGATGCATCTCGACCTATATATGGATACGGAAGGTATTGACCTGTATGTTGACGATGAGAAAGTAGGGACATCTTCTGGAGAAGGCTATCATAAAGAATTTGGACCATACATGCCTGGTATGCATAAGGTAACTGCTACCTTCGAGAATTCTTATATATCATCAAGTATTGATGAGGAAGTGGAATTGTTTAACTCCAATGATTCGACACTCATTCATACATTAGAGCTTGATGCAACTGAAGTGGAAGTTTCCTCCATCTATGATGATTCTACCCTCTATATTAATGGAGAAAAAACAGATATTACCGTCGGTTCAGACAAGACGTCAATTGGTATGTTCCCAACAAATGAATCAGTTTCCTTATACGCTGAAAAAGAATTTCCATGGGGAACTGCAAAAAGTGAAGAGCATTACATCAATGGAGATTATGTTCAGTTCGACACTATCTATCCATTATCAGAACAGAATGAAGAAGCATTATTCAAACAGTTAAATGATACATTGATTCAATATCGACAAGCGTTATCTAAAAAAGATGCATCCCTATTAAAAACTGGAGCTACGAAGAAGCTTAAAGAGCAATTAGCCGATAGAATAAAAGAAATAAAGGCCAAGGAACCAAAGTATACAGGCGAATTATTAAAAGCAGTATACAATAAAAAGTCACTGCTACACACCGAATATGATAAACAATTAAACCAATATATATTTCAAATAAACGCTGTGCTCACCTATCACGAACCTAATGGTGATTTAGGCTGGTTATCCAGAGATGAAGATAAGAAAAACTATACTAGAACGAGAAAGCTAACTGTCATTTATGATGAAAAAGAAAAAAAATGGCTACTTGATAAGGATGAATTATTTTACCACTCCATCATGGATGATGAAGCAATTGAGTTCCAATTCAATTAATTCATTCGCTTGACCTAATGAGAAAATCTTAGTGTATGCTAAGGACACAACAAAACTCCTAAGGAGTCAATGGCCTTCTGTAGCAATTAGAAAAAAATGTCTTTCACCTAATTTCCTAGTTAGGTGAAGGATATTGTTCTGTTCTTACAAGCCAAGGTTGTGATGTGCACTGTACTCTATTTTTACTTTTTTCATTAATTCCATTGCCTACTTCCTCAACATTCTAAAGCGACCTCACTTACTTTTCTCACGATAGCTTAAATATCTAGAATAGGTTTTATCTAGCAGCAACATATTAATGTTGCTATTTACTTACTTTTTTAAACCTTGTATAATCGAATTAATTTCAACGCAAGAAGGGACTGAATGATGCGCAGCTATCAATATTTATAGCCCATAGTATAAATAAATTGGAGGGGTAAGTATTGATTACCAACTTAATCACGGATAGACTATGTTTACGAAAAATGGAAACAAATGATGCAGCCAGTTTATTCAACATTTGGTCCGATCCTGAAGTGACTAAATTCATGAATATAACTAGTTTTACTGATGAAAGCCAAGCACAAGATATGATTCATTTTCTAAATAAGCTGTATGAGGATAATAAAGCTATTCGCTATACAATTATTGAATTAGCAACAAATCAAATTATTGGCTCATGTGGTTTTAATTCGTTAGATCAGGAAAATGAAAAGGCGGAGATTGGCTACGAATTAGCAAAGGAATCTTGGGGGAAGGGCTACGCCACAGAGGCAATCTCTAAATTGCTTACGGTTGGATTCGATTCGTTTAATCTTAATCGCATCGAAGCTAAGATTGAACCTGATAACCATAATTCTATTAAACTAGTAGAAAAGCTTCACTTTACGTTAGAGGGTACCCTTAGACAATATGAAAAGTATGATGAAAGGTACATCGACCTTCATTTATACTCTAAACTAAAATCAGATTCCATGTAAAACCAATAGGGCTGTCCTAGAAGGTCATCTAGCTACTGAAACTGAACTATACACTCCTTGCTTGCTGGAGAAAAGGTAGATCCTGCTTTGAGCGTTTTTCTTAGGAGGAAGCTTCACCTCTACCCGCGGAATCGTAATACAGCATAAAGTAAAACTTCAGGCAGTGGGGGTTTTGTTTATCCCCCACCGCTTGTTAGTACCACAAGAGTATGACCTAAAGGCCTTTGAACCAATCGGACATTACTGGCAGGCGATCCCCCACTTATCCATATTGGTTTCACTTTATTGCTTGAGGTGAGGGCTTACTGCCTGTTATATGCGGGATAAAGATATTTCTTAGACAAGCACTGTCATCTCTCCTGCAAACCTGCTACATAAAAGCTTACCTTCTATTATATTAAAAGAATTCTAAATGAGGGAATCGAATGAAAATAAGAAACAACTTGCCAAAAAGCAACCCACATTTACACATAGATTTAATAAAAAAGGGATGGGTTCCAATGAGAGAACCTAAACATTTATGCCATGCTATTTTGTTATCTATTCCGTTGATGATGGTAGCTGCAATTCTCTCTATTGGGGTCATACATATCTTTTCCACTATATCCTTTCATGAGTTTGGACTGACAGCAGACAAAATCTCACTAACTATTAACGTTCCTATTATTTTTATGCTAATCCTACTTTTAATACTTCACGAAATCTTTCATTTGATATTCATACCACATTTTATTACATCAGATAAAACATATCTAGGTTTAACGTTATTCGGGGGGTTTGTAATAACAGAGGAAGAGATCGTAAAATCAAGATATATCCTAATCACCATTGCTCCGTTCATCACTATTTCCATAATTGCGCCACTGCTATTAGGTATGCTAGGACTCCTAACACCAGCATTAAAATTTCTGATAATCCTAAATGCAATGGCATCGTCCGTCGACATTCTTAATCTTTTACTCATACTTAAACAAGTACCGAAAAATGCAATTTTAACAAGTAATGGACCATACACATATTGGAGAGATATAGAGGTGAACGAAGAAATAAAGTAAAACTTCAATCCGTGGGGGTTTTGTTTATAACCCACTGATTGTTCGTGCCACAAGGGTATGACCTAAAGGCCTTTGAACCAATCGGACATTTACTGGCAGTTGATCCCCTCTTATCCATATTGGTTTCACTTTTTTGCTGGAAGTGGGGTCTTACTGCCATATATATATGAGACAAAGCAGAAGCCTCCATGCTAACGGTACATTTCAACCATCCATTCTTTTTTGCAAAAAATGATTAATATATCCCAAACACAATCTCAGCTTTTTACGTAGACTAATGTACAAGATTATTTATTCCACATTTTATTATTTCCTTCCCTTTCATCCTCCTTTTTATGGAGGGTTTTTTATTTATGAGCGTTACCAGCTGGTGATCTTAGGAAGATGTTGACCTCAATATCAGTGTTACCATCACGATGAAAAAAATATTCCAAGATAAAAAAGACACCCCCTCCAACCAAGGAAAGGGCACTATATTCAATGCACATCAATCATATAAATCCGCAACCAACTTTCATTTGTTTTAATCTATCCAAGCACCTTTTATCTAACATCAAAGCTTATGGTACCACTAGATGTTACCACACCAGTAACTACATCTCCATAATAGGTTCCGGGTAACATATTAGTAAAAGTTCTAGTTAGCAGTGGCTGCCTTAATGGACCAAAACCTGTACAGTTTCCCGATGAAGCATTACATAAACGCACCAATGGTTCTCCATAAAAATTCAAATTCCTTACAGTTACCGTAACGTCTGCACCACCAGAGGGTACTACTACTTTTCCGTCCCACTTACCATCTTTTGTTTTAAACTTGTATGGTCCGAATGTTTTCAAGAGAGTTACATCATCCTTAGTAATAGCTTCAGAGGCATGTGACGTGTTTCCAAAAGCCACAACGGATATAACAGTTACTAGCAGCAGGGAAAATAAAATTTTATACATCTTGTTACCTCCTTTTTTTTCAATATACATACTACTTCTATACGTATCCTTATTTTCCTGCAATTTTTTGTTAATTTTACATCAATTTAACTTTTTTAAAAAAGCAGCCTATTACAAGAAAAAACAGCTACTAACCGTTAATTTCTTCCATAGACCTCTTAGGGTTTAATGTAAACTGATCGATATTTAGTAATACAGATTATATTAAGTGTATATTTCAGAATAAAAAACTACTCTACAAATAGATTATTCGTTGAAGAACGTTAGATCACACTTACTTACTATACGAAGCAAACATAATTAGAATGAGTTAATACCAAACCAATAGAATATTTACTGATATAACAAAATTAGGTATCTAGGTATCCGTACAGCTTCAAACGCTACACTATTTTAATTTTTTCTACCATCAAATGATAAAGTATAAATCTATTTTATTTAGAGGGTGTACATTTATTTAATTTTGTTATATATTACCAATAATAAATAACATTATATAAGGGTGAGTGAGTAATGAAGCGAACCGTGAAGATTGCCTCTTAAATTTATTCAAAAAATTTAGGAGGCATATAAACTATGACATTTAATGTAATTGATATAAATACTTGGGAAAGAAAACCTTATTTTGAACATTTTTTAAATCATACTAGATGTACGTTCAGCATGACTGCAAATATAGATATTACAAGGTTATTAGCAAAAACTCATGAAATGAATATTAAGTTTTATCCTGTTTTTATCTATATGGTTACTAAGGTCGTTAATTGTCAAGTTGAATTTAGAACCTGTTTGGATGAAAAAGGAAGACTGGGATTTTGGGATCAGATGATACCAAGCTATACTATATTTCATAACGAGGATAAAACGTTTTCTACTATATGGACAGCATACGAAGTAAACTTCTATCCCTTTTATAAAAACTATCAACAGGATATGAAGCTTTATGGCAATGTAAAGGAGATAAGCGCAAAAAAACAAACGCCTAAAAACGCAATTCCTATTTCTTGCATCCCTTGGACTAGTTTTACAGGTTTTAACTTAAATATCTTTAATGATGGTACATTCTTACTACCAATCATTACAGGAGGTAAGTATTTTAATCAGGGAGATAAATTATTTTTACCTATTTCAATACAAGTCCATCATGCTGTTTGCGATGGATATCACGCTAGTCAATTCTTTAACGAATTACAGCGATTAGCTGACGAGTGTAAAGAGTGGCTATAACCCACTATATTTTTCATATTAAATGACGTAATGGGCTGGTAATTAGCAGCCCTTTTCTTATACAGGACTTAGATTATTTCTAAAAAGAAGCAAAGTTTCAAAACATACACACAGATTATAGAAATGATGAATTTGCGTATTGATTATCGCAGCTTCCTATTTTAAAAAAGGTATTGGGAGGAAGAAATTTGTGAAATTAGTGCCAATATATAGAATACATACTTATGTGGTTCCAGAATCTTTGGATAGAGTATTAGAAGGTGTGTTACATGTTGATGATTTAATTTATGGAAACTATAAAAACGTAGCTTGGCATTCAAATGATGGTATAGAGCAATTTGTCTCTTCAAAAAAATTCTATGCCAACAGAGGGAGATATAGGAGAAAGGAAGCAAGTAACGTCGTTTAAGTTAGAATTTTCTATTCCTAGAGATAAGCATTTATTATTAAAAGTAATTGAAGAAGGCATTTACCCTAATCATCCTTGGGATGAACCAGTCGTGCAAGTAACCGAAGCATTTGAAACAAGAAAGCATGGATAAATCGTTTGGTAACATAATCATTCACTAGATTTTTAAGACAAACGGAGGTAGAAAGATGAAGATAAAAGAAGTACCAATTAAATTTGAATTTAATGGACAAAACAATTATATTTATCCCAGCTTACTTATATCAAATAATGAATTAACCTTGATTGATACAGGGTATACAGGCTTTTTAAGTTTAATAGAAAATGAAATTTTAAAACATGGATATGAAATGAAGCATTTAAAGCGTATCATCATTACACATTATGATGATGATCATATAGGGTCCTTATACGATTTCAAGGAAAAATATCCTTGGATTAACATTATAGCTAGTGACCTTGAAGCAAAATATATTAGTGGTGAAATGAAGTCAGAGAGATTGATTCAAGCAGAACAAAAGCTAGAAAATATGCCAGAAGAAGAGATGGAATTTGGCAAATGGTTTATACAGCAATTAAAGAATTTAAAGCATGTTCCAATTGATGAAAAAGTCCAGGATGGAGATATGATTTTAGATAACAAATGTCGAATAATAGCAACGCCAGGGCATACTTCGGGTCACATTTCATTATATATTCCGAGTTTAAAAAGTGTCATTACAGGTGATGCAGCTGTTAAAGAAAATCAAGAATTAGTTATCGCTAATCCACACTTCTGTTTACATATTGAGAAAGCGGAACAATCTTTGAATAAAATTAAAAGTCTTCAAGCTGAACATTACTATTGTTATCATGGTGGAAAACTTACGTTAATGGAGGCGTAGACACTAATCACCAGCCCAAGGATTATCCGAAATTTATAATAGAAAAGCGCTTCCGCAAACAGGTAGTTGCCAAGTAGCCTTTCAGCATAAAACCCATGCGGGATAAATTGAAACTTTCATATAAATTATCGTAATATAAGAATGAGCAGCAAAGGAGGCGGAGCATAGATAGGTAGTTTTATAAATTTGATTTAATATGAATGTATGTAAATTAATAGAAGGAGTGAAACGATGGATAATGACAAAAATTTTGACGAACCTGAGGAGCAAAAAAGCAAAATAAACTTTGACTTTGGTAAGAGTTTAAATGAAACGAAAGGTATACTAAAGGATGCCATTATAAGACCACATTCTGTAGTGAAGTCGAATCATATCATTGGAATTGAAACGAGTATCCTCATACTGTTAATACTTTCAATTATCATAGGTTTATGTAACTTTTTATTCTTTAAGTTTGGATTCGATGGCTTATTGAGTATGTTTACAGAGATTGGAATTATGTTTTTAATAACTGGGACTCTTTCCTGGATTATTACTTTTGCAGCAGGCTATGTCTCTCTATTTATGTTATTGAAGTTTCTGGGGAATGCAAAATTCTCTCACCGCGAATTACTTACAAAGTACGCTGTCGTAAACATTCCATTTGCTGCTATTTTCTGCTTGGTTATCTGCTTTTTTGGATTTCTAATGATAGACTTGTTTGTAATTACCTACGTTTTTGCACTAATGTTGTATGGAGTCATCCATATTTATCTTTTCCTTGTACATATCAACAAACCAAAGTTTGATTTGTATTGGACCATGGCGGGATATTTGCTGGTACTGACCGTACTTACATATATGCTGAATGGAATTGATTTTAGTTCATTTTAACACTTAGAAAAATGTCAATGGACTTCCATTAGATAGATATAATGACCAAATTTATGGTACAGGAATCACCGCTTGAAGTGGGGGCAAAAAATCCTCTGCTAACTATCTTATTGTGCAATAGTACGCAGTGGGACGTTTGCTATGTGGGCTTGTATCATGCAAAAGTTTTTACTGCCAATTATATGCGGGATAAGCAATTAAATCAGGATTTGGTTCACTTTCTTTCACTTAGATATAACCTTGGTTTCCTAGGGCAGACTTCAACTAAAACTAGTCATTTTTCATATTGCTAAATATATTACTATTCCAAAATTAGTTAAGGGAGAAGGAGTTCTCTATCTATGCTCAAAAAATTTTATATGGTTTTTTTAACTTTATTAATAGCTGTTGGAGCGGTTTTATTGGCTGCTAGATATCCAACAGGTCCTAATACTGTTTCATACGATGAACCAGCTGGTTAGTGGATATCTATTGGTATAATCATTGTACTCTTTTTACCGCCTTTGCTTTTATCACTATTTAGTAATCGTGTTGTACGAAACATATCGGCAATGTATCAAGCATTTATAGTGATCTCATTTTTAGGAATTATACCAGTCGGATTTCTTTCTCCTAATAATCTTGGGTTAAGCGCTATTGCCATTTTAGGAGTTTTAGTTAGTATAGCTAGTATTATTGTAACCTTAAAAATCAAGTCAAATAAAAAAGCCAAATTTTAAATTACTTCAACTAATAGCTTTATGCATACACGTTATGAAAAGATGGACCTTTTCATACAAATTAATCGAAGCTAAACGAGATAGATATCTTTATTCGTTTCCAAATCGCACGAAGATGTTAAATAGTTATTGACGAATTTTCATATACTCCTTAAAAAACACCCTAAATATTAGTTTTATCTATTGTCTACTTGACAGAGAGCATATCACTAAATTTAGGGTGTGGTATCTTCTCAAGTTGTACATAAGAATGAGGCTTTTGTAAATTCATAACAACTCCCCGTTTTTTTAACCTCATTCAAATTCCTTCCTCATATAAGCATTCCCCCACTTCTCTATGGATTTTATTATTGGAATAAGATCCTCACCAAGAGCTGTTAGATAATATATTACCTTCTTAGGGTAATCGCTTGTTTCTTCTCTTTCAATAATACCATCTTTCTCCATATCTCTAAGCTGTAGTGTAAGAATGCGTTGAGTAACACCTGGTATTTCACGGCGTATCGCATTGTAATTCATTGGTGATTGAGACAGTAAAAATAGAATGATACCTTTCCATTTACCACCAATGATATGCATCGTTAATTCAATTGGACAGGCATGCTTTACAGTTAACGTACAAGTACCATATTGACTGCTTTTAAAGTCTGACATTTCCTCACCTCAATGGGTAGTTACAAAATTGTGCCTTCTTGTTACTACCTTTTTATCTTGTTAAATTTATGATATCAAATAAATAAGAGAAGGTGTATGAATTGAAATTCGTCCAAATTTCTAAACATATTTATAGACTTACCTACGAAACCGTTGTCGGTATTCCAGTCAAGATTAATACATGGTACGTAGTGGATGGTGAAGATGTTTACATCATTGATACCGGGATGGAAGAATACGCACATATACAGCTAAAAGCAGCAAAATCCTTAGGTGTTCCCAAAAGTATTTTACTAACACATGGTCATCTGGATCATATCAATGGAGCTAAGTATCTACGAGCTGAATTAAACATTCCTATTTACTCACACAAGAATGAACTTCCGTTTATTAATGGAAAAATACCCTATCCAAATAAAGTAGAAAAGGAAACAACAGGTGTTGAACATCAGGTTGAGGCTTTTCAAGATAGTGTCATTAACACGTTACCCCTCGATGTATATGAAACACCTGGTCATGCTCCAGGTCATGTCATTTACCATCATAAAGATGACAATGTGTTGATAACTGGAGACTTATTTATTTCTGATGCTAAGACCCTACACCCACCGATTAAAAAGTTCACAATTAATATGGAAGAAAATATTAATAGCGGGCGAGTAATAGATGATATCAAACCATCTATCCTATCTTCCTCACATGGTGAGGATGTTAAATATAATGACAAGTTATATACCATTTATAAATTTACATATGAATAGGAGATATAAAAATGAAAATACAATTATTTCAATTAGAGATTATAGAAGGCAACGTAGAACAAAATGAAAATCGTATCAAAGCCTTATTTGAAGAAAAACTCGAAACAGATACAGAGGTTGTTATACTACCTGAAATGTGGAATAACGGGTATGATTTACAACATTTAACAGAAAATGCAGATGTCGATTTAACAAGAAGTTTCCCTTTTATCCAACATTTAGCGACTAATCATCATGTAAATATTATTGCAGGTTCCGTTTCAAACAAACGCAATAAGAATATATATAATACCGCCTTTGTGGTATCAAAAACGGGTAAGCTAATTTATCAAAAAGATAAAATACATCTCGTGCCAATGTTAGATGAACAGCTTTATTTAACAGGTGGAAATGAAGCACCAGAAGTATTTGAAATTAACGATATCAAGGCAACTCAAATTATATGTTACGACTTACGTTTCCCAGAAATCACACGTTACCCAGCGTCTCAAGGAGCAAAAATCATTTTCTATGTCGCCCAGTGGACCACCAAAAACTTAAACCATTGGCGAACATTATTGAAAGCAAGAGCTATAGAAAATTGTGTCTATGTCGTTGCATGTAATAGTGTAGGTGTCGTGAATAACGAAAAACATGTCGGCAACACATACGCAGGACATTCCATCGTCATCGATCCAAATGGAAATATTATTCAAGAAGCAGGCAATCAAGAGACAATCTTAACAACAGAAATCGATATACAGAAGGTAACAGAACAACAGCAAAACATTCCTATTTTTGAAAACCTGAGACCGGATGTTTATAAGTATTCGGAATAGTACTTTCGTTATCGAGGCTACAAATAAGGTGAATCATCAATCAGTGGAGATTTGTTTATTCTCTACTGATTGTTCGTACCACAAGGGTATGACCTAAAGGTCTTTGAACCATTCGGACACTTACTGGCAGTCGATCCCCCACTTACCAACATTGGTTTCATTTTTTACTTGAAGTCGGCACCTCACTGCCAGTTATATGTGTGATAAAATTTGTGTAGGAAAATTAAAGTCATTCAAGAAAAATTCCAAATTGTAGGGAAATACATTTACTTAGTCTTGTAATTTAATGTAAACTGACTTTACACAATCCTTTAAACAGTTTATTGTAAAACAAATATACATATCTTAACCGTTTTAGTTAGGAGGAAATGAACATGACAAAAAGCAATGAAAAAGAGTTATCAGTAGAACAACGTGAAGGATTACTCAAAGCATTGAAAACACGGTTTGAGAAAAACATGCACCGTCACCAAGGTGTCGAATGGGCTAACGTCCAAGCAAGGCTGGAAGCTAATGCGGAAAAACTGTGGTCGCTTCATGAAATGGAAAGCACTGGCGGTGAACCCGATGTTGTTGGTCATGAGCAGGGCCAATACATTTTTTATGATTGTTCAGCTGAAAGCCCTAAGGGCCGCAGAAGCGTTTGCTATGACCGTGAAGCACTAGAGGCAAGAAAAAAACATCAACCAGAGAATAATGCAATTGATATGGCAACTGCCATGGGCATTGAACTTTTAACAGAAGAACAGTATCGAGCGTTACAGCAGCTGGAACATTTCGATAAGAAAACGTCAAGTTGGGTGCAAACACCCTCAGATATTAGAGAACTCGGCGGTGCCCTTTTTTGTGATTATCGCTATGGGCATGTCTTTCTGTATCACAACGGTGCATCCTCTTACTATGCTGCTAGAGGATTCCGTGGCTCGCTAAAGGTCTAAATTTTACACAGACAACTAAGTATGGACTTCTGCGATAAGACTTTGATTCATTCTTCAGCTAACATGCATAAAGGGTGAAATCATATGATTACATCTATAAAGGGACATTTTATTTTATCTGAGATAACCGCGGTTTATAATGCTGGGATATGAACACAAAAACATGGGTGTGCTACCATTACATTTTGAAAATGGAGAAAGTGCAGATTCATTAGGTTTAACTGGTAAAGAAAGTTCAAACAAAAAAGCAGCAATAAAGTGAAACCTCAATCAGTGAGGAGCTTATTTACCTCCCCCTTCTCTATATTGGTTTCACTCTATTGCTTGAAATGAGGGTCTTACTGCCAGTTATATACAAGATAAAGCTTTAACGAAAACAGTCATTCTCCATAACATCCTAATGAAAAAAAGCGTATGATTATTGTATAGAGAGGAGAGGTTTTTATCGACATTACCAATCCAGCAGGTTTTCAAAACAGATTCTTGGCAAGAGTTTTAGATGTTATTATTATTTTTTTAGTGACAGGAATTATTTCGCAATTTCTATACGGTGTATTCTATGATAATGAAACCATTCGTCCTATTGATTATTTAGGGCTTATATATAGCCTGATAACACCTATTGTTTGGTATGGGTACACGCTAGGGAGGAGAATGGCGGGAAACCGTATTGTAAGAATTGATGGCAGAAAAATTGGCATAGGAACAATGATATTAAGAAATATTGTAGCAGGAATTATTTACATTCTTACGTTTGGAATAGGATTAATCGTAAGCGCCTTCATGGTAGGAGTGAGAGAAGATAGACGTGCCATTCACGACTTTATCGCACAAACGTATGTGACAACAAATCCCCCAACAAAAGTTCAATAATAATAGGGTAAATTATTTTAGACTCCTAGCTAACTTACCATCCAAAATCGAGCTATTTTCCATAAAAAGCTGTAAATAAGAAAGGCATCTCCAAATATAAAAGAGGTGCCTTTCTTTATGTTTAAGCAATCAGAAAGAAATCTATTTAAATAATAAATTTTTATTGTAAATCAATAAATTTTAATTGATTTACATATATATTTGATTTAGAATTAGTTTGTAATAAATAATAACAAAGGAGAATGTTTGATGAAAAAGAAATATCTGTTAGCTTCTACACCAATCTTGTTGGGTGCTATATGTTTCGTTATCTATAGCTTAATTGGTTCAAGTGTGGAACCTGATGGTACTTTAATTGAACCGTTCTTCTTAATTAATTTATCTTATCTATTTGTTTTTAGTGGTGTACTCACCATATTTCTTATTTCTATCGTTTCCTTCATTAAGCGAATTAGCAATTAGCATTACGTTATAGAACAAATAGTCATAGTCCTTATGTTTAATGTAAGTAAGGGCTATTATAACCCTTATGAATACGAAGAGGGGAGAACATGAAATATATCATAGACCTTTTTTATTTCGGTTACCATCAGGCTTTATCATGCATTTTTCCAGTGGTTATTTTCGCGACACTTGCTTTGTCCAAGATAATTTCTATACCTGGCATACCACGCTACGATTTTATTCTACTAATCTGTCTTATTACGCAATATCTGATGTTAAAAACCAATTTGGAGTCATTTAAAGAGTGGAAAGTGATATGTATTTTCCACGTTATCGGATTACTACTAGAAGTATATAAAGTATATTTGGGTTCGTGGTCTTATCCTGAAAAAGCGTGGTCAAAAGTTCTTGGGGTACCACTTTATAGTGGTTTTATGTATGCAAGTGTCGCTAGTTATATTTGTCAGGCATGGCGTAGATTTCATTTAAAAATGAATAAATGGCCCAAAAATATATGGACAATACCACTTGGATTGATGATTTATTTAAACTTTTTTACGCATCATTTTATTTTAGATTTTCGTTGGATTTTAACACTGCTATTATTTATTGTCTTTTTACAGACTCATGTACAATTTATTGTACGGAACACAACATATAAAATGCCGTTGTCTATCTCATTTATCCTTATCGGCTTCTTCATTTGGGTTGCCGAGAATATTGCTACTTTCTTTGGGGCATGGCAATATCCTAATCAACAATTTTCATGGAGTTTTGTGCATATCGGAAAAATTAGTTCCTGGTACTTACTAGTAGTAATAAGCATCATGATTGTAGCGCAGTATAAACGATTTATGACACCTCTTCCTAAAAAAGAAAAGTATTCCATTAACAATCTTGTTTAAACAACCTTTTTATATCTACTTTAATATGAACGTGCCCCACTCCTTAGCGAGTAAGGCACTATTTCTTTATTCAACTCTGACATACTGATTACTAGCTGTCACATAATAAACGTTTCCTTTACTATTTTTAACCTTGTATTGATAACCATTGCCTACTTTGAGCTTAGCTACAATCGTCGGAAAACCATATCCCTTTTTAAGATAGCCAACAACATATTTATCCGACCAACTGGGCTTGTTATAAAATCTTAATTGACCTGCATGTTTAGACTCTACTCGTTTGCCGATATAGCTTGCTTTTTGTGAATCGCCACGCATGCTATGAAGCAATGTAAGATTCTGACTGGCTGTTCCCCTATAACCTCGGATGCCATATTGAGCAGCATATCGCCGGCGTGCGCGAAAACTAGCGTTCTTGCCAATACTATTAAGGTAATCCACAATGGAATGACCGTTGTAGTTGTCTAATTCTTGGTTAGATGCACCATTAATTTCATCAATGAACCCCTTCCAATCATCAAGTAATTTTCTAGGGCAGTTCTTTCCACTCCAGTGCTTATGGGTAACAATTCTTGAAATCGGTATTTTATGCTCTTTCATCAATTTTTTAATTAGCCACTGTGCATTTTTTGTTGCTTTACGGAAGTCGCCATCGCTATTTTCACAAATCTCAATAGCAATGGATCGTCTATTACCAGTTCCATTTTCACCATCACCAGCATGCCAGCCGTTTTCATTCGTTGGAAGATGCTGGTATATTTCTTTATCATCTACGGTGTAATGCCAGCCAACAGTTCGACCACCTGCACCATTATGCAAGTATTGATTATGCATTTCTGCATCTGCGCCTTCGCTGGTATTAGCAGTATTGTGAATTGTTAAATAGAGCGGAACCATAGCATATCCAGGACGTTGTTCCTTTTGAGAGGTAGGTATAAAGTCTTTAATAATTTTTGGCATAAGAAATCTCCTCCTTAATATTTTTATATTAAAAAAACGGCTTGCCCGTGTGGACTAGCCGTTTGACTACTTAATAATGCTTATTCTGTTGTATACTGCTTATGGCTGAAAGAATATATTGATTACCTTGTTATAATAGCTACAAAGTTAAAATATTAAAATAGAAAGGTAATATCTTTGTTTAGTAATGAAGTCAGCAGTCGCCCCCACTTAACCATATTGGTTTCACTTTCTTATATTGAAGTGAGAGTCTTACTGCCAACTATCTGCGAGATTTAATACTCATATTAAATAGTGCCTACATGTTAGGCGCTTGCCTCAGTATTTTGATAAATCGTGTTTCCTTCCTTAATAGTCTCTACTACGTTAATGTTATGAATCGCCTCTTTATCTATCGTGAGCGGGTTCTGATCCAATATTACTAAATCTGCATATTTTCCGACGGCAATGCTCCCTTTTGTATCCTCCTCAAAATATTGATACGCCGCATTGATGGTAACGGCTTGTAACGCTTCGTAAACAGTAACACATTCCTCTTCTCCAATTCGCCGACCACTTCTAGTTTTACGATTCACAGCACACCAAATGGCATGAAGCATGTCAGGTTTAACAACAGGGGAGTCCTGATGAAAATTAACAGCCAATCCTTTATCGAAGGCTGTTTTTGCTGGACTAATTCTGCTACCTCGTTCTTCCCCTAAGTTTTTGAGGTGTACATCTCCCCAGTAGAAGGTGTGCACATTGAAAATCGACGGAATCATATTTAATTCAACCATTTTGTCCAATTGATCACTACGTACAGTTTGACAATGAATCATTACTGGACGCAGCTTGTGTTTATTCGGATTAGCTGCGTCTTTTAAGGCTTCCTCATAGCTTCGTAGTAACTGATCCGATGCGGCATCTCCATTACAGTGTGTCAGTAATTGAACATCATCATTAAGCGCAGTTAAAACAAATTTCTTTACCTCTTCATCTTGGAACCACGCATACCCTCTGTAATCCGTTTCTCCTTCATATGGTTCCGTTAACCAAGCTGTTTTGCCTTGTGGAGAACCGTCCAAAAAAAGCTTATATCCTCCAAGTTTAAACCGATTGCTGTACTTTTTAGCATACCTTTCGTATTGTTGTAGCAATTCTGTTGGTGCTTCCATTACTAATGGATAGGCAACGATATCTATCATGAGCTTGTTCTGATCTGCTAAGGTATGGAAAAGCTGCATCATTTCTTTACTTGTAGCACCGTCCTGGCAAGTCGTAATCCCATTTTTAATATATATTTCTTGACCTTGCTGCATCATCGCTGCAAAATTTGTCCCAATATCACTTACTACCTCTTCTCGGATAGCCATCATACTTGCTTCTTCTAAATATCCATTGGGCTCTAGTGATCCTCTTACTCTACCAATCTTACCGCCTTCATGATCTTTCGTATTTTCATCAATTCCAGCAAACTGTAAGGCCATGTCATTGACACAACCCATATGAGCAGATGTATGCATGACGATAACCATTCTATCCATCGACACTTGATTAAGTATTTCTTTGGTTGGATGCTGCTTTTCTTGTAATACATTATGGTCGTAACCAAAACCAATAACTGGATCGGTATCTCTCAATTGCTTCTCTTCTATATAAGACTTTAATGCGGTCACAATCTCATCGAAATTGTTACATGTACTTAAATCACACAAAGCTGCAACAGGACCAACCATCGAAACATGGCTATGAGGATCAATAAAGGAAGGTAACAACGTATGACCTTGTAAATTATGTTTTTCAATGTTGCCATTGTGTAATAGGGATTCAAACTTAGCTAACGAACCAAGGTCTTGAATGACACCTTTCTCTACCAATACAGCTTCGACTGATTCCTTGTCTTTTTCCATCGTGATAATTTCTCCACCATAATATAGCTTTTTCATTGTAATTCACCTATCCTTTCATAAATACAAATAAAAGACACTGTATTCATCGTGATCATATGTATGATACATAATATAAATGAAAACAGTGTTTATTTTTAATTGAATCGTATTCTATAAAATATAACGACGACAAGTTTGTTCTTAACATAGATTTTGGAAAATGATCGTGAATCAAGATTTCAAGCAACTTCTATTTATGCTATTTCATTTTGAATTACTAGAATAAGATGCTTTAGCAACTTTGGTAGGCTATAGTTCATCTTTTAGCTTACGCGTCCACTCTTATCTTTTTTCGTTGTACAGCAAACACAAAGCTTATTGCAATAAGTGAAATCATTATGGAATAGCGGGTAATCATAAGGAAATAATCAGGATAGGGAATCTCAACACCCGAAGTCATCCCATTTATATCAGTTGTGCTTTTTACTCTATCAATTCCCACGAAAAATAGTAAAAAAGAAAAGATAAAGGCATACATCCCTGTTTTTAGTAAGATCTTCTCCATAATCAATCCCTCCTCCTATTATTCTACCTGCAGGGTTGCCAATAAAGGGTATAACCCCTCCTCTTTAGCTCTTGGCTAACTCACATTCATTGTTTCATAAGCACAACCCTTAACCATTATTTTACATTTATTAACTTATATAATCAATCTACGCTTATTAATCAGTTGTTTTGAATGATCTGGATTACTAAAACTTCATACATAGTTAGTACCTCATTATAAAGTGGGGTCTTACTGCCAGTTATATGTGGGATAAAATTACGAATATGCATATGTATCAAAGCTTGACACACTTTTTTAATAAGCAGTTGATCAAATTGGGAAATTTTGAAATAATTAATATTGCATCAAAAATTAATGCTATAACTAAAAACAGGACATAGAAGAAAGGAAAAGGAAATGCAAAATCCTAAGCATATAATAGCAGTTTCTGCTTACGTTACTAATGAAAATGGAGAAGCTTTATTAGTTAAGACACACTGGCGTTCTGATACTTGGGAACCTCCAGGAGGTCAGGTGGAGGAAGGAGAACCTTTAGATAATGCTGTGTGTAGGGAAGTATTAGAGGAAACCGGAATAGTTATCTCACCTATTGGAATAACAGGAGTGTACTATAATGCTACTGTACATTTATTATCAGTCGTGTTTAAAGCAAAATATGTTGGTGGAGAATTAAAAATTCAACCAGAAGAAATAAAAGATGCAAGGTTCATTAAGTTAACTGAGGATAACATCGATAATTACATAACCCGTCCACATATGAAGTCTCGTACAATTGATTGTATAAGAGCAAAAAGCTTTATCCCTTATGAAACTTGGAAAGTAAAACCTTATAATCTTTTAGGTAGGTTAGACAATAACTCTTAAGCTTGCGCTTATGAGATAAGTGGAAACGTTTAATTATCGGTGCAAGATTACCGTGATGCTAAAATCAGAACGAGGTGGATATTATGAAATCATCCAGTTTATGGTCAATACTATTTATCGTTTTAGGTTTATTTTTCTTTGGATTAAACTGGATAATGGAGAGCTATTTTGAATCTATTGTATTAATAGGAGCTATTTTTTTATTGCTAGGAGGAGTGTTAAGTTTTATTGCTATCCTTAAAAAGGAAAAAGGTAGTTTGAAATTTATATCTTTCGCTTCGTTTTTTATTATCTTATTTCTCATTACTTGGTTTGAACCATTCCAAGTTATTCGTATCATAGCTTGGCTTAAAAATATTACTTAGCTAAGTGGTGTCTTATTTTGAAGAGTCTGGACAAAAGTAAATAAGAAAACAATAAAGGATTTAGCATCTGAAATATGCGAGACTCATTGAAAGAGTTTTGGACTGTTATTAGGCAGTCCATTTTTCTCGGAATTTAATTCGTTAAAAGTTAGTGATGTAGAACTAACTTGAATGCTATTTATGAAGGAAGAAGATATGACTCCATCTATAATCCCCCATAATTAACCATAAAGTGAAACTTCAATCCATAGGGGTTTTGTTTATCCACACTTCTCCATATTGGTTACTCTTTATTGCTTGGGAACGGGGTCTTATTGCCAGTTATATGTGAGATAAGAAGATAAGCTATAGAACATCTTCTAAAGCGATACTTCAAAGGTATCGCTTGTTTTAGTCTGGACTTTGGATGAAAAGCTCAAAATATTGACAGTTTAAAATTTATTTTTTCCTAAGAAGCGGAACTTTTCGGAATGTTATTCAGTCTGTATATATAAAGGGAAATTTCAATCCATTGTGGGAGTTATTTATCCCCCCACTGATTGTTCTTACCTCAAGGGTATGACCTATAGGCTTTGGAACCAATCGGACATTTACCGGCATTCGATTCCCCACTTCCATATTAGTTTCCCTTTATTGCTTGGGATCGGGGTCTTACTGCCAGTTATATGTGAGATAAAGGGAGGTGGTTGAAATCAGCCGTCTAAATGAAAAGGAAATATATGAAAGCCATTTTGAAAAGGTGTACAAAACAGCTTATTTTATTTTAAAAAACGAAGAACTAGCAAAAGATGCCACACACGATACTTTTATAAAAGCGTTCAAACATTTGAACAAAATCAACCAGCATGCAAGAATTAATACTTGGATAACTACTATTGCTACACGTACAGCTATTGATATCTATAATAAAAACAAAAAGCAAATAGCATATGAATTTAAAGAAGAAAACTATCTATCAAAGTCAGATGAGTTTAACGTTGAAATTGATGAGTTAGAAAATTATTTAGACAACATTCCACCTGAACAAAAACAAATATTGATTTTAAAATATATGGAAGAATTAACAGAGAAAGAAATTGCAAACCTTCTATCTATTAAACTAGGAACTGTGAAATCAAGAATATTTCGGGCAAAACAAAAATTATACGAACAGTATACGTTAGGAGGTGAAAATCGTGTTGGAGAATAATCAGAATGAACAAAGGTTAAAGGAACACGTAACAAAGGAGATAGATTCGATTAGAGTGCCAACAGGATTGAAAGAAGAAATGTGGACACAGGTTCAGCCTGTACGTAAGAAGAGAAGAATACCTTCAAAAGTTCTTCCGTATATAGCTACGCTTGCATGTGTAGCCGTCTTAATTCCGCTTGGGTTAGCTGTATTACCTTTTAATTCGGAACCAACACCTAGTGACGTTGTAACAACTCAAGAAGAACAGATAAAGACAATAGAAACTGTATTACAGAATGCTCTTAATGGTCCAGATGCTGAATTGAAGCAAATATTTAATCGTGATACATCTATAGAAGACAGTATCCAATATGATAAAGAGCGTTTTAAAGAATATTTTGCCAATGATACAGCCTATATGGAATTTGTAAATAGTTACGGTGCAGTTTTAATGATCATTCCTATACGAAACGAATACACGCTGCAAGTAAAAGATATCAAATTTGAAAAAACAGATTCTAAAGAGATTATTTATAACTTTTCAGTTGAGGTACTGTACCAAAAAGAGGGCAGTGAAAAATCAGACGTTGAAGTTGTTGATGGGCAAGCAAATCTTAATGAGGACCATAAAATAGAACGAATATTAATCCGATTAAACGACTTATGGAATGCTATAGAAAAAAACTAATGTAAAGGCGATTTAGACCATCGTCTTTTTCTTTACTACCGATAGTGGGTCGTTCACCCTTTTATACATGATAGTTGTTAATGAAAACTAAATCAGATGTACATTTAATAACAAAAAATTCTCTTTTGGTTTAATTCCTTTTTACAGTTTCTAACCCTACCATATTGATTAGGATTATATAAGTAAAACAAGCCCCTCGTGGAAGCTTGTTTTATTTTAATTTGTACGAGTTCCACTAGTGACAAATCCTAGCTTCCCACCAACAACTTCTTTCACCTCATGAATGACAACAAAGGAACTTGGATCAATGGTTTGCACCTTCTTTTTGATTTTTAAAAGCTCCGTCTTTTTAATAACCGTATAGATAATTCTTTTATCTTTATTGACGTAGTATCCATATCCATAATAAATCGTGGCAGCATTACCAAATTCGTTTGTAATTACGTTAGAAATTTCTTCATATTTATCTGACATAATCGTCATCGCTTTCTTATTATGGAAACCTTCAATTACTTGATCCGCTATTTTTGTACACAAATAGACAAATATAAAGCTATATAACATATTATTAATTCCAATAATAAATATGAAAGCTGCTATGATGATGCTATCCATATAAAATAGACTCTTAGAAAAGCTATATCCCTTTGTGTAATTTAATAAATATGCAAGAAGAGTTGTTCCACCGGTCGAGCCATCAGCGATGAAAATCAGACCTAAACCAGTCCCAAGTAATAATGCGCCAAATACAATGCCTAACACCATATCTTCAATACCAAACGGAACAAAGCTTAGGATACCAAGAAATAAAGAACTCATGGCAACACCTAATATGGTATAAAATATCGTTCTTTTCATTAAGAACTTATATGCGATCGCTATAAAAATAAGATTGATGATAAACGTACTTATACTTGTTGGGATCTGAAATAAATAGTATAGAATTAGAGACATACCAATTGTACTTCCATCACCTAATCTATTCGGAATAACAAAAAATTGAACGGATGCAGCAATCAGAAAAGATCCGACTATAATTAGAAGCACATCTTTTATAATGTTTTTCATATAAATAACCTCCCTAGCCAAAAAATTAAATGTAAACCTTCCATCAGTGGGAGCTTTGTTTATCCCCATGGTTTGGTAGTACCACAAGGGTATGACCTAAAGGCCCTAGAACCAATCGGACATTTACTGGCAGTTGATTCCTACTCACCAATATTAGGTTCTCTTTATTGCTTGATGTGGGGTCTTACTGCCAGTTATATGCGGGATAAAGTGAAACTTCAATCCGTGGGGTGGCGTATTATCCCCCACGGATTGTTAGGTGAACCAATCGGACATTTACTGGCAGTTGATTCCTACTCACCAATATTAGGTTCTCTTTATTGCTTGATGTGGGGTCTTACTGCCAGTTATATGCGGGATAAAGTGAAACTTCAATCCGTGGGGTGGCGTATTATCCCCCACGGATTGTTAGGTGAACCAATCGGACATTTACTGGCAGTTGATTCCTACTCACCAATATTAGGTTCTCTTTATTGCTTGATGTGGGGTCTTACTGCCAGTTATATGCGGGATAAAGTGAAACTTCAATCCGTGGGGTGGCGTATTATCCCCCACGGATTGTTAGGTGAACCAATCGGACATTTACTGGCAGTTGATCCCTACTCACCAATATTAGGTTCTCTTTATTGCTTGATGTGGGGTCTTACTGCCAGTTATATGCGGGATAAAGTGAAACTTCAATCCGTGGGGTGGCGTATTATCCCCCACGGATTGTTAGGTGAACCAATCGGACATTTACTGGCAGTTGATCCCTACTCACCAATATTAGGTTCTCTTTATTGTTTGATGTGGGGTCTTACTGCCAGTTATATGCGGGATAAATAAAAGACTTTAGAAATTAACTATTTCTTAACCTCTAAAGCCACTAAATTCAACTATTAATTTATACACCTCATCATGTAACTTCACGATTATAGTAATCTCTACAAGCAAAGTCAATACACTGTAAAATTTTTAGATTAATAAGATATATAATCCATTGTCATTCCTATTAGCTATGCTTTTAAAAACAAGCTGAAATTGTATGCCTATTGGTGAATCACATGAAAATCAGCCTAACATTATATAAAATGAAACTTTAATCCGTTGGCTTTTGTTTATCTCCACGGATGGTAGTTAAACAAATTGGACATTTACTGCCGTCGATCCACCACTCTTCTTAAGACGAACAATTCTTATTATGAAGTGGACACACCAGACAGTGTGTGAGTGTTTCCTTCTTTTTTTCCAGCTTATGAAAGTAGCAGCACGTACGCCTTATTTTTTGTTCACTAAGAGAATTGGGATTAGTCAGATAACTACTCATAGGATGATTCATACAATCAAAATAGCTTCCATCCAATTGATTCAACTCTCTAGCAAGTTCAATAATTCTTTGGCGATGATCGGGATATTTCTCCACTGCTTTTCTAAAGAAAGAGTTGAGCCGAACCGCTACATTTTCCCATAAAATAAAAAGAGGAATATTTGTCACCTGGTGAAACGCCTGCAACAATGGCAGGATATGATAAGCAAAAAGCCCCTCCCAAGAATCCTGTCGTGAGTCAGTATATTTGACCTGTAGAGCATCTACCCTAATATCCAACTGCTCGCTAATGGTGCAAGAGGAAAGGGGAATGATTTTGGCTTGTTCTTCCCATAACATGGAATTCAATACCTGAGCTGGAAGAACCTGAGCGTACTTCTTCATCATCATTGACGCAGTAACCTTTAAGTTGGGAGCATAGATTCGCTGCATTTGATGATTTAAAAATTCAATACATTTTACCTCTTCCATTAATGCAAGAACAGGAATCATTAACGAAACCCCTTTCTGTTGCGATATAGTAAATAAATGAAAAATGGTGCCCCAATCCCAGCTGTAAATACTCCAGCAGGAATATCCGATGGCAAAAAGGCCGTACGAGCTATGATATCAGCTCCCATCACTATTAACGATCCGATAAGCGCAGAACCAACTACTAAATTAGCAAACGATTTATGCAATATAATCCGAGCGATATGAGGAGCGATTAGCCCAACAAAAGCTATGCCACCTGCAAAAGAAACAGCAGCGCCAGCTAATGCAACACTCAAAGCAAGTAATAGAAAGCGGAAAAATTGAACTCGAACACCCATACCGATCGCTATATCGTCTCCTAATTGCTTGACATTCACAATCCCTGTAAAAAATAGCGAGAGAAAGATCAAGGTAAGGATAATGGGAAGGAGAATGATTACTTCCTGCCAATTGGCACCGTATAGACTTCCGGTTAACCATAGATATACTTTAGAAGCAATGGCAGACTCACTTGATACCATAAACATGGTCACTATGGCATTGGTCAATGCAGAAATGCCAATTCCAATAAGAATTAATCGCATGGGAGTCACCCCATTTGACCATGATAATAAATAGATAATAGCTGATGTAACTGCTGCTCCAATAATCGAAGCCAAGGGAAGCCAATTGACACTCATCTCACCCAGTAAAAAAACAATAAACAAAACCGCTCCTACAGACGCCCCTCCTGTTACTCCTACAATGTCCGGAGAACCTAGAGGATTACGAATCATCCCCTGTAGAATTAACCCGGAAACTCCAAGCCCTGCACCCACAAGGAAACCCATTATTACACGGGGCATTCGGAGTTCATGAAGTATAAAAGTATAATCGCTTTCACTAAAGAGCTCTTGAAAAACCGCTCCCACAGGAATATAACTGCTTCCTGCTGAAAGGCTTATGATAAAGAAAACTACCGTAAGCAATAATAAGCAAATCAAAATAAACAACGACTTTTTATGAAATTGCATTGAAATTTTATCATTTTTACTTCTGATTGTGTAAAAGTCACCCACTTTTCTTCACCCCTTTTCTAGCTATATAAATGAAAAATGGCGTTCCGAAAAGAGCCGTCATAACTCCTATAGGCATTTCCTGAGGGGCAATGACGAGTCGTGCTGCGATATCGGCACATAACAGCAAAGTAGCCCCGAATATACCACTGATCGGTAAAATCCATTGATAATTTGGTCCTGTGATTCCTTTAACAATGTGAGGTACAACCAGGCCAATAAACCCTATCGACCCTGCTATAGCTACAGAGCCTCCAGCTAAAAACACAATAATGATTCCGATTACCAATTTAACCAAACTGGTGTTTAGCCCAAGATTTTTAGCCACATCATCACCAGACATAAGAATGTTCAGTGGCTTTCCAACCAATAACGAAATAATAATGGCTCCTAAGATAAAAGGAAGAACCGGTAGAAGAAGGCTTAATTCCCGACCCGCCACAGAACCAGCTAGCCAAAACAACACGCTTTGTATACGCTGTTCATCCAAAACGAGCATCCCTTGCGTGAATGAGATAAAAAGCGCGCTAATTGCGGCACCCGCTAAGACAATGCGAACCGGAGACAAGCCATCTTCTCCCATTGAACCTAGTAAATATACGATCGCCCCCGCAAGTCCAGCTCCTATAAAGCCAATCCACATATACCCGCTTAAGGATTCTACTGAAAAGAAGGTAGCTGAAGCGACGATAAAAAATAGTGCTCCTGCATTCACCCCAAAGATGTCAGGTGCTGCTAATGGGTTACGCGTCAATGCTTGCATAAGCGCTCCGGCAATGGATAGACTTGCTCCTATGGTAATAGCAATTAATGTTCGGGTTAAGCGCGACGTACGAATAATGACCTGATTTGTGTCGGAAGGGTCATAATGGAAGAAGGCGTCCCAAACTGTAGAGAGAGGTATAGAGGTTTTTCCTAAAAATATGCTTAAAAAAGATGCAATTACAAATAAAAGCAATAGAACAAGAAGCGTTATCCACCTTATATGTCGATTGTTTATAAATTTGTTCATTATTTTTCTCCCCAAAGAAACAAAGATAGGAGAAATCCTCCTATCTTTCGTCATTTATTTTTCTAAATCAAACCTGTCATACAAATCGTCCAGCATTAAGTTTGCGGCTTGAATTCCACCTGACATGTTCCATATAACTTCATCGACCATATGAACCTCGTCATTGTTTACAGCGTCCAGATTCTGCCAAAGAGGGTGGTTCGTCCATTCTTTATAATTATCTTTAATCGCTGGGTCATCACTCATGAAAACATAGAAAACATCAGCGTTCATTTCATTAATACTTTCTTTATCGGTTAGCTTCATACCCCATTCATCTGATTGTTGATTCTCTGGTCTAGTGAAGCCTGCTTCTCTAAGAATCATTCCGGCAAAACTATCAAAATAAATACGAGCATGATCACTTCGGAAGTTCAAGATAGAAACATTTAGCGGCCACTCATCTCCTAACTTTTCGGCAGCTTTTTTATTGAAATCTTTAATCCGTTCATCCCAATTGGTCAAGATTTCATCTGATTTATCTTGCTTATTCAACGTTTCTCCCATTAATTTAACTGTTTCCTTAAATTCATAGACTTGATCAATGGCTACAGTGGGAGCAATTTTATTTAGTTTTTCATAGATTTCCTCATGTCGGAGTTTCGATGCAAAAATAACATCCGGTTTTAACTTCGCAATCTCCTCTAAATTTGGCTGTGTCTCTTCCCCCACTAATTTCGTTCCTTCTAGATCATCTCTAAGATACTTATAAATAGGTTTCTCTACCCAGGACTCAACGATTCCTACTGGCTCCACCCCAAATACAATAGCGGTATCCGTTGCTCCTTGGTACAGCGTCACAACTTTTTCAGGGGTTCCCTTGATAGTTGTCGTCCCCATAGCGTGATCAATTTCCCGCTCTTTTGAATTCTCGCTTGAAGACTTCTCCCCTTCCTCAGACGAAGCGTTTTCTGAAGAAGTTTCTTCCGATCCACAAGCTACAAGCAGTGTAACCATAAGTACAACAAATAAAAGTAATCCCCATTTTTTATGTAATTGGTTATTTAGCATATGTATTCCCCTTTTTTTGATAATGATAATCATTTTCATTTAATATTATAGTATTTCATATGATAACTCATGTCAACAATACAGTTAGGACTTTCCATCATTTAACTATAAGTAGAATTATAGAATTAAAAAGGAGCTTCTCAAAAGTTCAATAAACTAATCAGAAGCTCTCTACAATATAAAGTAAATCCTTTTTATTAAATAACAAAAGGTATGTTATTCAGGGGTTATCAAACAAACTCCTTCACATAGGGTTTCAGGCGTTATTACATCACCTGAATTTTTTGGAAAAATATTTTCTCGCTCGTTTGGGCATTTTAAAATCTCCTCGGCTTTTATTTGAGCCAAGTCTATCTGCCCTTAACTAACTTGTCCAATTAGGTGTAACAGATTCATGTTAACTTTTTAATTACACCCGAATATTCTTCATTTAAAAATTTCTTACTAAACTCACTTGTTAATAAGAGAATTAGATATCCTTTTCATTACGACACTTTTTACATCTTTTCGGGTATGAAAAGCCTTTTTTCTCATAAAATCGTTGCTCTCCCGTTGTAAAAGTAAATCTTACTCCACATATCCAGCATTTTAAAAGCAGGTCATGCGGCTCTAAGCCCTCTAGTGCTTCATTTATAGATTCTGTCCTTTCTTTTACAACTGAATGATCAATCGGCTCATTTCTATTTATTACATTTATAGTTGTTCGAATCTCAGCTCTTACCTTTTTATAATCAACTTTCTCCCATAATTCTAAATAAGGAATAAACGCTTGATCTCCGGACTCTTTAATCTTCTCAAGCAATAATAGAATCATTTTCCTATTCCGATCCTTTAAATAGCTCATATCAGGATTTTGTTTTCCCTGTTTGGCCCATTCCTTCCATTCATTTAAAAGTTCATCAGCATATTGATCGGACTCTATGTACCAACCCCGCTCTGTGAAAACAATCATTGGAAATTTTCCGTCATACTCAATTTCTAGAAAATCATAATCAATCATCCAATCAATTTTTTTCATAATTTCATCTAGTTTCTCTGACTTAAAATAACCATAGACAGGACACCTATCCAACCCCAGTTGCAATACTTTCTTTTCCCGTGAACCCTTTAAGATTTTAGCAAGAAGTGTTCTTCCTCCTTTTGCAATAATTTCATCAGATGCTCTCAATATAACTTTTATCTCTTCCTCAGATAATCGATTAATCTTAGATTTCTTCAAAACGGTAAGTCCTCCTCATCCACCCAGCGTTTAGATACAATCGCATCTTCTTGCTTCATAGATTTTCTTAATGCTTTACTGAGAGCTGGGTTAACTGTTAGGACCCTTCCAAACATCTCCCCATAAAGATTACGAATCCATACTTTAACAGTTGCTTTCCTTTTTTGATTAGGGACTGGGATATTTTTAATTAAGCTCTTTGGTGTCATCCTCAACTCCTTGGCCATTTGTATATCAGTCTCATTCAAACGACATCGTGTTTTTGCCCCTTCCCAAGCTTGTGAATTCTTTTTTGTCGCCATCACCATATCCACACCTTTTTATCATTCTATAATTTCTGAGGATTACCATAAGTCCTGTATAATTGTGTGTATTTTTTACTTGAATCCCTCTTCTATTTTGTTCTCTTTAGTGACAAGACTTCACATTAATTTTACTTTGTTTGAGTCATCTATAAAAGTCATGTATTCTTTTTTATATCGTTTTTCTTTCATCTTCAATTTTTTTGATATTTTCTTTTCAGCAATACACCACCAAAACAGCAAGTTACCCTCATTAAAGAAACCTTTTTAGCAAACTTTTATCATGTCGGATACTTGGTATACAGAAATCTACCTTCAGTATCTAATCTGTACACCGTATCCGCAGCCAATTCATTTCACAACTACAGTCACAAGGGTTCCCGGCTAAATTCTAAATTTTTTCACTGTTTTTTCTAAGAAAATTATAAATCCAACCTACTTAAAGCAGTGAATAGACAAAAAGAGACTTCTCAAGAGTTGAAACCCATTGAGAAATCTCTGTTACTTCATGTTAGTATTTTGTTAGCAAATAAATCAATAATCCTTATTTATCAAGAGTTTTGGAGCATGAATTACATCATGCCGCCCATTCCACCCATGCCGCCCATGTCAGGCATTCCGCCACCTGCAGCGCCGCCATCTTCTTCTGGTTTGTCAGCGACTACTGCTTCTGTAGTTAGGAACATAGCTGCTACAGATGCTGCGTTTTGTAGTGCAGAACGAGTAACTTTTGTTGGGTCAACAATTCCTGCTTCAACCATGTTTACCCATTCGCCAGTTGCTGCATTGTAACCAACGCCAACTTTTTCACCTTTTAGACGTTCTACAATGATAGATCCTTCTAGACCAGCATTGTGTGCGATTTGACGTACTGGTTCTTCCATAGCACGACGTACAATGTTTGCACCAGTTGCTTCGTCACCTTCAAGATTAAGTTCGCTTACTTTGTTATAAATATTTACTAGTGCAGTACCTCCACCAGCAACAATACCTTCTTCAACTGCTGCACGTGTAGAGTTCAATGCATCTTCAATACGTAGCTTGCGTTCTTTTAATTCTGTTTCTGTTGCAGCACCGACTTTAATTACTGCTACACCGCCAGCTAGCTTAGCTAAGCGTTCTTGTAATTTTTCTTTATCGAAATCAGAAGTAGTTTCTTCAGCTTGTGCACGAATTTGTGCTACACGAGAAGAAATTGCTTCAGGATTTCCAGATCCTTCTACGATCGTTGTGTTTTCTTTTGTAACAACAACTTTAGATGCACGACCTAATTGCTCAATTGTTGCACTCTTAAGATCTAAGCCAAGATCTTCTGTAATTACTTCTGCACCTGTTAGAGTAGCAATATCTTCAAGCATTGCTTTACGACGATCACCGAATCCAGGAGCTTTTACAGCTACAGCGTTGAACGTACCACGAAGCTTGTTAACTACTAAAGTTGCAAGAGCTTCGCCCTCTACATCTTCAGCGATCATTAATAGTGGCTTGCTTTGCTGAACAACTTGCTCAAGTACAGGTAGTACTTCTTGGATATTACCAATCTTTTTATCTGTAATAAGAATGTATGGATCTTCAAGAATTGCTTCCATTTTATCTTGGTCAGTAACCATGTATGGAGAAGCATATCCACGATCAAATTGCATACCTTCAACAACTTCTAATTCCGTGTTAAAGCCTTTAGATTCTTCAATCGTAATTACACCGTCGTTTCCAACGCGTTCCATTGCTTCAGAAATCAAGCTTCCAACTTCACTGTCACCAGATGAAACGGCTGCTACTTGGGCAATAGATTCTTTACTTTCAATTGGATTTGAAATAGTTTTAAGTTCATTCACTGCTACCTCTACTGCTTTCTCAATACCACGACGAACGCCAACTGGGTTAGCACCTGAAGCAACGTTCTTAAGTCCCTCACGAATCATTGATTGAGCTAATACAGTTGCAGTTGTTGTACCGTCACCAGCAACATCATTTGTCTTAGATGCAACTTCTGATACAAGCTGTGCACCCATGTTTTCGAAATGATCTTCTAGTTCAATTTCTTTTGCGATGGTTACACCATCATTTGTAATTAATGGGGAACCAAATTTTTTATCTAAAACGACATTACGGCCTTTTGGTCCTAATGTTACTTTAACTGCGTCTGCTAATGTATCTACACCACGAAGCATTGCGCGACGTGCGTCTTCACTGAATTTAATTTCTTTAGCCATTGATAAAGCCCTCCTTAAATTCTTTAATTAAGTATCTGTATATCTAAGATTAGCCTATGACAGCTAAGATGTCATCTTCACGAAGAATTAAGTACTCTTTGCCTTCGTATTTAACTTCTGTACCAGCAAATTTTGAAAAGATAATGCGGTCACCTTCAGAAACTTCTAGAGCAACTTTTTCACCATTTACGATTTTTCCAGAACCAACAGCTACCACATTTCCTTCTTGTGGTTTTTCTTTTGCAGAGTCTGGAAGTACGATACCGCTTGCAGTTTTCTCTTCTTGTTCAACAAGCTCGATAACAACGCGTTCTCCTAGTGGTTTAATCATGAAGAAAGCCTCCTTAATTCCATGTCATTTTATTTATTAGCACTCTATATCACCGAGTGCTAATTCCAATTAATATGATAAATAATTCCTGTTAAAAATGCAAGTATGAAGAATAGATTTTTTTATAAAATTTTCTTACTCGAATCAATTCGTATGTCTTTACCTTCACAACATATCCAAAACCTTTGTTATAACATAAAGAATTACTTCAATGAGTCTACTGCCTGCACAGAAAAGTATTATCATTGATAATGTTTTACCTTGAACACAATAAAGTGAAACTTCAATTCGTGGGAGTTTTGATTATCCTCCACGCTTTGTTAGTACCACAAGGGTATGACCTAAAGCATTTGAGCCAAGCGGATTTACTGGCAGTCGCCCCCCACTTTTAATGCTTATGGCGAAAAAGACCAACTTTATTTCCTTATTAACATACAGATAATGAATTTGTCATACCAAGCCAATGATTCATTCTATTGTAAGTAGCTTTTCATTTTATGATAAAATAAGAGAAGTATAAATAAATACGGTTCTATAGCTTACATAGAATCACCTTAACACACCTTTTTATGTTGCTGATACGTCACTTTTACATGATGTCTAAAAAATCACGTATATGTATTTTATCGTTAATAGATTTATTTCAGCAAACATAAACTAATTGGAAGAAACAAAAATGGATACATTCTTAATAACTTAGAGATAAAGGAGTCGTTGTATTTTGCCAAAACGATATTGGTGGGTCATCATAACATATGTACTTGTACAATTCTCAGGAGTTATTTTTATCCCACTTCTATATGCATTGTTACCGATTAATCAGATAGACGCGTTTGTTTACTGGTCGCTGATTAGCTTTATAGCAGGAGTAATTATTGTCTTACAATTAATGAAACCAGACATGAAACAAGGAGTAAATCAACGAGATGCTGCTTCTACTGGAAATGTGATTCTTTGGTCTATTCTCGGTGTATTCATGGCATATTTCGCACAGGGAATCGCCGGATCAATTGAAGTGAAGCTGTTAGGTATTGGACAAGATTCGGAAAACACACAGGCAATTATGGATGTGACTCGTATGTCACCACTGTTTATGATAATTCCTATGTTTGCCGCTCCAATCCTGGAAGAAATCATCTTCCGTAAAATTATTTTCGGACGACTGTATTTACGGACAAACTTCTTCATTGCAGCACTTTTATCCGCGCTCATTTTCGCGGTTATTCATGGTGAGCCTGAGCATATACTTGTATACGGTTCGATGGGCTTAGTGTTTGCGTATCTTTATGTAAAGACAAAGCGTATTATTGTACCAATTATTGTTCATATGGCTATGAACTCATTAGTCGTACTTATACAATATAACATTGACCCAGAGGAATTAGAAAGACAGTTAGAAGAACTACAAACCATTTTCATGCTACATTAATACGAAATGTTGAGTAAGGATTTATTATGGAGGCTTTATAAATGAAGATTTCACCGAAGACCATGGCGATTATTTATTTTATTATGGGAGTATTCTTTACGTACATTGCCATTCTGAGTGCAGATGATACCATCTGGAATGTGACCACAATTATATTAGCAATATTTGCTACACTTGAAATAGGCGTTAGTATTCGTTTAATGTCCTTACATTTTCGCCTTAAACATAAAAAGAAGGAATAGCAGTGTATTATGCTGCTTTCCTTCTTTTTTCATGGGTGCTTTTATTTAACCGCCTTTAACTTCTCCAACCAAGCTTCTTTTTGTTTTATTTTTTGTTCCATCGTTGTATAGCGGATAACAAACATATCGGAATCCTTCACAAACACGCGGGCAAGTTCCTCTTGATCATATTGCAGTGAGTCATTAGTAATAGCAAATTCATAGAACCCTTCTTCGTTTGTTACATCCATTTGCTCAAATTGAAGCTCTCCATCAATCATATCACTCAAGTTACCTTCCATGTTTGTAATGAAGTTTTTAACTCCGATCAAATCTTTTCCATCTTCATAATAATGAAGCGTCAGTAATTCAGTATAATTCTCAAAGGTTTCTCCAGAAACTAAAAATTCAACAATAGCCTCCCCTGATTCCTCTGCATAGTTTCCAAGCTCCCATTTATCTTCACTAAATGGCATCTCTAAACTTCTAATTTCTTCTACATAGTTACCTTCCATCACAGGCTCTGCTTCCCCAGCCTCAATTACTTCTCCATTCTCGTCCAAATTAACCGTTTCGCCGATTTCACTGCTATAGATTTTCCATTCCCCATTATCCGGCTTCAATATATGAACACCTGTTGTTTGATTGTTTTGGTAATCAGGGCCTTCCACTTTCATATTCGTCTGCGTATAAGCTAACCTTGCTTCAGCTGCTGACTTTTCTTCTACATGTACATCCGTTAATGTAATATCTAATGTATATGCTTGTAGGCTATTTATTAGCTCCTTTGTTGTATCATAACCAGGGGACTCAGGATGAATGGTTTTCATATGGCCTTGTAAATCCTTATCCATCATTGTTTGAATATTTTCTTCTAGAACTGCCTTTAAGGTATCATCTTCTGGAATAGTAGCTTCTGCTTTTGGTTCTTCACTAGCTTTGGCAACTTTTTCACTATCACTACTGTCCTTAGCACCACATCCGACTATGAATATAAGGCTAAATATAAAAATAAATAGTAGTGATTTCACCTTCTTCAACATACAATTTTACCTCCTGATTTATGTAATAAGTAAGAATCCCTACTTAGCATAGCTCATGCATATGTATAAAGACAGACGTCTTTATACCCAAAAAATATTCTGAAAATACAGGCTAAAGGTTCTATAAAATTAATGTATTACCAATATATTCCTAAATTAGACGCAAAAAAATACAATAAATTGGAAAAATAATGCAATTTATATGTCATAACACCTGTTTAGTTTCTGGGTATTACTCTAAAAATCACCGTAAAAAAGAAAAAATAATACCTTACAGATCATGTGAAACTTCTATCTACTGAGAATTTTGTTCCCCACGGTACCACAAGAGTATGACCTAAAGGTCTTTGAATCAATCGGACATTTACTGCCAATCGATCCCCGACTTATCCATATTGGTTTCTCTTTATTGCTTGAAGTGGGGTATTGCTGCTAGTTATATGGTAGGATAAAACAATTATAATTAATGACCAGTAGACATTGTTGTCCTCATGAGTGGGTTCAAATAGAAATGTACGACTGGAGCAAGCAATCATGGTGAGCTTGCGAGCCAATGTTGACTTAGCATAGGGCGATTCGTGAAGTCGCCTCGTTTCTGGGCGCTGTAACTAGACGCCGACCCAACACGCTTATATCTACATGGGCTAATTTTATAACTATAAGAAAAACTGAGCAAAATTCGCTCAGTCCTTATCACTACATGCTCAGATTTACGCTTCCTCTAGTAGCTATTATGGAATCACTCCGGCTGCCCACTTCCCTTTCCGTGGGGTTTGTCCTTCAGCTAACTTTTTTAGCAAAACCCGCTCAAAAAAGTGGATCTTCAGGTCAAACATTTCCCACAGGAGTTGAAGTGGCCGGCCTTCGCTATTATCAGGCTCTACAACGCTAGCATGAAGTAACACAGCTGCTTTTATACTCACGGATAACGATTTTCACTTTACCCATTGTAAAAAAAGTCAACCTATTACTTATGACAAGAATTGTTGCACATTCTCATAGCGGAGACTAATTACGTAGACTCCTGCGGGATTAGCGCGAGCCGAAAATCCACTTTGCAACGTGGTCTTCTTTGCAAAGTTAGTTGAGGCCGTGCCCGCGGAAAGCGAAGTAATTAGTCGGAGCATTGCCAATATACACAAACATTTCAAAATAACTACTTGGCTTAACGCAGTCATTGCACTGATTTTATACTTTCTTAACTTACAAAAAAAGAAACCCTATCTAGGTTTCCCAGCTTGTTTCTGATTTCATTTTTCCTTAAGAGCAAAAAACTACTTACTTTTGCTTTTCCAATCAAGAAAGAAAATATACATTGAAGCGTTGCCCATGGAAAACGACGCTTCATCAAATACTGCTATTTCACTATTAAAACGCTCCTTAAGTAATACAGAATCAATGTTTAATCTGTCTACACAAAGTAAAACTTCAATCCGTGGGGGATTTGTTTATCCCCACGGATTATTCGTAAAACCAATCGGACATTTACTGGCAGTCGATCCCCCGCTTAATCCGTATTATTGCTTGAATTAAGATCTTACTGAGTTATTAGCGAGATAAAGGAGAGCATATCAAAAACGCTTCTCAGTAGCTTTAATTACCATCAAGAGGCTTCGCTTATTCTAGACGATTCGTTTCTAAAGGATAATGTTTTAAGAAGTAAACAAGTGCTTGTAGCTCAACCGCTAAATCAATATGATGAACACGAATATGTTCTGGAACCGTAATCCTCGCTGGAGTGAAATTTAAAATCCCCGTAATCCCTTGCTCCACGAGTCGATCGGTGATTCCATCCGCTTCACTAGCAGGGATTGTTAAGATTGCCACCTTTACACCAGCTATCTTGTCTTCTAAATCTGCAATATTATATACAGGTACATCACCAATCGTAGTTCCAACCTTATCGGGATCACTATCGAACGCCATCTTTATTAATATATTATTATTTTTCATAAAATTATAATGTAAAAAGGCAGTACCTAGATTACCTACGCCAATTAGTGCAACATCCGTTGTTTCATCCTGATCGAGCGTCTTACGAAAAAATCCCAATAGGTATTCGACATTATAGCCATATCCCTTTTTACCCAATGCACCAAAATAAGAAAAATCTCTGCGAATGGTAGCAGAATCGACTTTTACCGCATCACTTAATTCCTTGGAGGACACCCTTTTTTTGCCCTGGTGATTCAAATTATTTAAAAATCGATAATACAATGGCAAGCGTTTAGCAGTTGCTTGAGGTATTTTATTTTGATCCATGGTCATTCCTTCTTTCCTTACGATAATAATCTCCAGATTTACCACCTTGTTTTTCGATTAAAAATGTCTGGCCGATGGTCATCCCTTTATCAATCGCTTTGCACATATCATATACTGTCAATGTAGCAGCAGACACAGCAGTAAGAGCTTCCATCTCAACACCTGTAATTCCTTTCGTTTTCACAGTGGCATCAACAATTAATTCATATGTATCATGTGACGTATCCCACTGAAACGAAATATTAACGCCCGTTAATGGTAACGGATGACACATTGGAATAAAGTCTGGTGTCTTCTTTGCTGCCATAATACCTGCAACTTGTGCAACTGCAAGTACATCCCCTTTTTTTATAGCATTTCCAATAATCGCCTCATAAACTTGTTTGTTCATAAGGATACTGGATCTAGCGATTGCCATACGATTCGTTTCTTGCTTATCACTAATATCCACCATATGCGCCCTACCCTGTTGATTAAAGTGTGTAAAATCTGACATTTGCCCAACTCCATTGCTTTGAACTCCATCTCTATTCTAGCAGAAAAATGGAAATAAGTCGTGATCGTTTTCACAATTATATTGCTTGCGTTCATGTAATTAAGATACACTAGTATGGATGAGGTGAAAAGCTATGATACTTATGCAAATGAATGGACTTTCTAAGGCATTTGGTGCTGATGAGATTCTATCGAATATAAAAATGGAAGTAAAAGACAATGATCGTATTGCTATTGTAGGTAGAAATGGAGCTGGAAAGTCTACACTATTAAAAATAATGGCTGGTGAACTCAGCTATGATGATGGTGAGCTTTTCCAGCCTAAGGATTTAACAATCGGTTACTTATCACAACATATGTCACTTGAATCAAATCAAACCATTTGGGATGAAATGCTCGCTGTATTTACGGAATTAAGAAAACAGGAAGAAGAGCTACGTCTCCTTGAAAAGCAAATGGAACAAACGACTAACCATTCAACTGACAGCTATGAAAAATTATTGGATCAATACGATAAACTACAACAGGTCTTTCAAAGGAATGGCGGATATACCTATGAAGCAGATATAAAAGCTGTTTTAACTGGCCTAGATTTTCATCATTTTGACTACCAAACACCAATTGAAACACTAAGTGGTGGTCAAAAAACTAGATTGGCACTAGGAAAACTGTTATTAAAGAAGCCACAGTTACTTATTTTAGATGAACCAACAAACCACTTGGATATTGATACATTAAATTGGTTAGAAAACTATCTAATAAGCTATCCTGGAGCTATCATCATCGTCTCCCACGATCGTTATTTTCTAGATAAGACCGTATCCATCGTTTATGAGATTTCCAGACATAAAACGAAAAAATATCATGGTACGTATAGTAAATTTTTAGAACAAAAAGCTTTGGATTTTGAAAAAGACCTAAAAGAATATGAAAAACAACAATCTGAAATTAAAAAAATGGAGGATTTTATTCAACGAAATATTGTACGTGCGTCTACAACCAAGCGTGCCCAAAGTAGGCGGAAGCAGTTAGAAAAAATGGACAAGCTTGATCGACCTTTAGGAGAAGAATCTTCTGCTTCCTTTTCATTTCATATCGACAAAAGAAGTGGAAATGATGTCTTAAAAATCAATGATCTGTCCTTTCGTTATGATGGTGAAGATAATGACTTATTTCACCATGTAGATCTGCACCTAAATCGTGGTGAAAGTGTTGCTTTAGTAGGACCTAATGGAGTTGGTAAAACTACGTTATTAAAAGTTATATTAGGTAAACTGAAGGCTGCAAAAGGTAACATTCAGCTCGGAACAAATGTTCAAATTGGTTATTATGATCAAGAGCAGGCAAATTTAAACTCTTCAAAAACGGTATTGATGGAACTCTGGGATGATTATCCGACGATAAATGAAAAAGATATACGCACCGTTCTTGGTAACTTCTTATTTTCAGGAGACGATGTCTTAAAGCCAGTGAATGCATTAAGTGGGGGAGAAAAAGCAAGACTGGCATTATCTAAATTGATGATGCAAAAAGCCAATCTGCTTATACTCGATGAACCGACAAACCATCTTGATATCGATAGTAAGGAAGTACTTGAAGCTGCTTTAATCGATTATCCAGGTACGATACTTTTTGTTTCTCATGATCGCTATTTTATTAACAAAATTGCTGATCAAGTGATCGAAATGCAAAGATCCAATACGATGCTTTATTTAGGGGATTATGATTATTATCTAGAGAAAAAAGCAGAAGAGGCAGAAATACAAAGATTACAGCAAGCTGAAGTAGTTAAACAAAAGTCAACAACTGAAAAAAAGCGGAGCTACAAGGAAGAAAAGCAATTAAAAAGTGAAAGACGCAAGAAGCAACGACGAATTGCTGAACTCGAGGAAGAAATTGAAAAACTAGAGTTAGAAATCAATCAGATAGAAGATAAAATGACACAGCCAGAAATTTTCCAAGATCATGAAAAGGCACTTGAATTAACTCAAGAGACGCAAAATCGAAAACAGCATATCGAACGATTAATGGAAGAGTGGGCCGAGCTACAAGAGGAATAATCGATTTAAAAGAGCGCCCCAACATAGTAATCTAGATGAAACAAATCCGAGCTATATTCCGAATATACGAAGTTATATTTCGAAAAATAGCTCGGGTTTTTTATCATTTTTTGAATACAATGATTAGGTGGTTTACCGAAGTATGAAATAGAAAGAATAGTCAACCTTAGATGGATAAATTGCTCGAGTCTACATAAAGCGTCCCATATCCTAGATTTCGATGATGATATGCCACATCTGCTTGTAAATAAAAAGCTACATGATCGCAATTTTATATCATGTAGCTTTTTTAGATGACCATATTTATTTGAATAGATAATCATTTTGAATCGAGTTTTCCACAGCTATTCGATAAATCACGCCAAAGCCAAGCATTGTGGATAATACGGAACTGCCTCCATAACTTATCAACAATAACGGAATTCCTGTAACCGGCATAATTCCTATTGCCATCCCAACATTTTGAAACACGTGGACTAACAGCATACTCAGGTAGCCAAAACAAATATATGCAGCAAACGGCGAATGCTTATAAATAGCGAGCCCAATCGTAACTAACTTATATAGCAACATAAAATATAGAAAAATGACAAGCGCACTGCCGACAAAACCAAAGCTCTCTCCAATGATGGAAAAGATAAAATCGGTTTGTGCTTCTGGGAAATTAACCTGAGGTGTCCCAAGCCCTTTTCCAAATAATTGCCCTGAACCAAGTGCCATAAAAGCCTGGTCAAAATGCCATGTAGCATCACTTGTTTGTTGCGTAGGATCAAACCACGTCATAATTCGATCAATCTGGTACGCCTGATCGTCTCCAACAATTTTCTTTGCTAGATCCGGGAACTTTACAATAAATCCTAATACAGCGCCAAGTATCGCTGAAATACTAACAATTAGGAACGTAATAATTTTCCAATCAATTCCCGATAATATAATAATCATTCCTGCAATGAATAGATACACCATTGCCGTACCAAAATCAGGCTGTTGCATAATTAAAAAGACGGGAGCTCCAACTACTGCAAGAATTTTAACTAACATAAGTATGTCTGACTTTACGGTCGGTCTTTCAAATTTTTGCTTATGGCTGTGGATAACAGCAGCCATGTATATAATGGTCGTTATTTTCGTAAACTCAGCGGGCTGTAACGAAAGTCCAGGAAGCTGGAACCAACTTTTCGCATTATTGACAGGCTTTGCTATCGCCTCAGGACTAATTAACAACACAGCAAGCACAAGTACACCAAATCCATATATGAAGACACTAGCCTTCTGTATTTGCTCAATATCTAAATACTGTATGGCAGCTACAATACCAACACCTATTGTAAACCAAACAATTTGTTGCAAGACAAAGTTCTTACCATATTGATCCAATTGCTGGGCGTTGTAAATAGCAAGTAAGCTGACACATACAAACAAAATAAATAAGATAATTAAATCATTCTGTATATAAAAGGACTGTTTCTTAGACACTGCTCAATCACCAAATTTCTCTAACATCATTAAATGTTGTATAGTTATCCACAAGCTCAAAAGTGAATAACATGCATTATATTGCTATTAATAAAAAGATATGCACATTATCCACACGTTTTTATGCAGTTTTCCACAATTTTACCCACTTTCAACATGACTATCTGACAGACTTCAAAGAAGTTATGAACATTTCTGTGACAAACTGTGGATTACTTTAAAAGCAACGAAGGTCTTGCATTTAATTCAAGCCCTGAACGTCTACCTTGTTCAAAAGCAATTGTCCCTGCAGCAGCAATCATTGCAGCATTATCCGTGCAAAGGTTTAAAGGAGGTATTAATAACGGAATACTAGTCTTTGCAAATTCCGCTTCCAACGCATTACGTAACCCTCTGTTAGCTGCTACACCGCCTGCAATAATAACCTGTTTAACGTCAAACTCCTTTGCTGCACGAACCGTTTTTGTAGTTAATACATCAATCACACTAGCTTGAAAGCTAGCTGCTATATCCTCTTTTCTAAGTTCTTTTCCACGTTGTTTTGCATTGTGAATGGTATTAATAACAGAAGACTTCAGCCCACTAAAGCTAAAATCATAGCTATTTTGCTCTAACCAAGCTCTAGGAAAATCGATTGCTTCTTCTCCTAGTTCTGCCAGCCGGTCAATTTGCGGGCCACCTGGATAAGGCAATTGCAACATACGTGCAACTTTATCATAGGCTTCTCCTGCAGCATCATCCCTTGTTTCGCCAATTAATTCATATGCTCCATGTGATTTCATAAGAACAAGTTCTGTATGACCACCAGAAACGATTAATGCAAGCAAAGGGAATTCAAATTCCTTTTCTAACCGATTTGCATAAATATGTCCAGCTATATGATGTACACCAATCAACGGTTTTTGTTTAGCAAAAGCCAATGCTTTAGCAGCATTCACACCTACTAATAAAGCACCTACTAAACCTGGCCCTTCCGTAACTGCAATCCCATCAATATCTTCCCATACCGTATTTGACTGTTGTCGTGCTTCTTCCAGTACATACGTTATTTGTTCCACATGATGACGGGAAGCTATTTCTGGAACTACTCCGCCAAATCGTTTATGACTATCAATTTGTGATGCAACGACATTGGCAAGAATTTCTCTTCCATTTTTTACAATGGCTACTGCAGTTTCATCACAACTTGTTTCAATTCCTAATAGTATTGTGTCTTTTTTCATGTTAAATTCACCCACATTACAATTGCATCTTCCTGATTATCTGTATAATAATTTTTACGAATGCCGCCTGATACCAACCCAAATTTACGATATAATTTTTGTGCTACCATATTCGATTTACGAACTTCTAAAGACAGACGACTGACTCCTTTCATTATCGCATATCGAATAGTATAGTGGAATAGTTTTTCTCCTAATCTTCTCCCTCGAAAAGATGGCATAATAGCAATATTCGTAATTTGTGCATCATCCAGGACTATCCACATACCTACATAACCGACAATAGTATCGTCAAGCTCCATCACAAAATAATATGCATGTGGATTATCGGTAATCTCCTGATAAAAAATGTCTGTCGTCCATGAAGTGGTAAAAGATGCCTTTTCCACTTCCATTACTTGTTGAACATCAGCTACTTCCATTTTTCGTATTGCTACGTTACTCATTCGCTTGCTTTTCCCTTTGTTGCTCAAGCCATTTCGCTTCTGCTTCTGCAAGTCTGAGGTAATTTGGAGTCAACGTATGTGTAGAATCAATGGGTTTATCTTTAGATGCTAATATCAAATGAGAAGCCCTAGGTAGATGATAGGTAGGTTCTGGAATCATGGCATTTATTCCCACTATCCGTTCAATAGCTTCCTGATGAATATGCATGTCAGGACTTAAAAACAAAACAGGCTTGTCATAAGCCTTAAGCTTGTTTAATAAATCCTCCATGGAGATATTTGATTCAGGTACAATCTCTTCCATAATCGTACCTTGCCACTGATAGGTACTGGAATAAACCATTCCCCTTCTAGCATCAAAAAAAGGACAAATAAGACCATTAAAAAATCGCCCTTGATATGCAAGGACTTCCAAACTAGAAATGCCCACTATTGGTATATTCAGTGCCCAGGCCATTGTCTTTGCTGTAGACAACCCAATTCGAACTCCTGTAAATGATCCAGGACCTTTTGCAACAACAATTTGCTCTAATTGATCAGGCATTAATCCAATATCTTTCATTAATTGATCAATTGCTGGCATTAAACGTACGGAATGATTCTTCGCTAAGTTTGTATTTATTTCGCCAATGATTTGCTCATTTTGTTGAATAGCGACACTCATTACTTGGTTCGAAGTATCGATAGCAAGTATGTTCATGTAAATAACTCCTCATTCTGCTAAATTATAACTGTAGTTCATTTAGAACGTATTTAAAATGGTCACCCCATGCAGTAAATGCTAATTCTCTCGAATGTTCATTAATGTATGAAATAGTTATTTCTAGACGATTTTGTGGTAAGTAATTTTGAATAAATCTTGCCCATTCAACGATACAAATACCGTCTCCATTAAAATATTCATCAAACCCTATGTCCTCATCTGAATGTTCTAATCGATAGACGTCCATATGATATAACGGCAGTTCGCCTTCATACTCTTTAATAATCGTAAATGTTGGACTTGTCACATTTCGTTTTACTCCTAGTCCAACTGCAATACCCTTTGTAAAAGTTGTCTTTCCAGCTCCAAGGTCACCTTCAAGCGTAATAACATCGCCTGGCTTAAGTAATATCGCAAGTTTTTCAGCAAGCTGTATTGTTTCTTCTACTGTATGAGTTGTAATTTGATATGTATCCAATAAATCCACCTACTTTAAATGTGTGTACCCCTGCTTTGGTAAAGTGTAATTCCTACCATCCTTATTGATATATACCTTTCCACTTGTATCCTCGTTTATAACTTTACCTATTTTCGTTATTCTAACAGGTAATAATTTAGCTACGCTCTTTAACTCCGACCAGTCCGCTGACGGAACAGTACCTAATAATTCAAAATCTTCCCCTCCAAAATATTTCCAGTTATATTGTAAATCAGAAGGAAATTGATTATATGTCTCATGAACTGGAATTCGATTATCCTCTAATTGAATAGTTACCCTTGAAGCTTCCGCAATTTCTGCTGCTTCACTTGCAATGCCATCACTCACATCATTTAATGTGATTCGAGTAAACTTCTGCAAATGAGCTGCAAAATCGATTTGAGGTGTGGGTAGTTGATGCCTTTTAATAAAATACGCTGCGTTATCGTAGGAGCTTGGATTTGTCAGAATATGAAAGCCTGCTTGTGAATCACCTAATGTACCCGTTACAAATACAATATCTCCAGCTTTAGCAGTATGACGATAGCGAATTTTATCATGATCAACATAACCAATCACAGTAATAGATAAAGATAGTTCTTTGCCCGATACTGTGTCTCCACCAATTAAGTCCATGTGGTATTTCCCAGCCATTTTCTTCATGCCAGCAAAGATCTCAGCAATTTCTATTTCGGTCCAAGTCTTAGGAATAACAATAGAAGCTAGATAAAAAGCAGGAGTTGCTCCCATTGCAGCTAAATCACTTAAATTTGCTGCTAAAGCCCGAAAGCCTACATGAAAAGGCTCCATCGTATCCCTTCGGAAATGGACTCCTTCTACAAAAGTATCAACTGCCGTTACAATATCTGATGCAGATTGACGTATAACAGCTGCATCATCCCCAATACCTTTGATTAAAGTAGGCTGGCTATAATATGTTTGTTTTATTGAATCAATTAATGAAAATTCATCCATTTACAAGTCACACCAATTTCTTTTTAAGCTATATTTTATGATAGCAAAAAATGTTGAAAAATGAAAAAGGAAACCATACTAGATTGGAAATAACATGAAGTAGATAAGGATGGATATTTTACTTGATTCGGGGCGACAGCTTCTTGATGAAAATTCCTATTAAATATAAAAAACACACGATTTTCAATAATGAAATCCTGTGTCTACCTTTATAATATTAGTGGCGGTCCGGACGGGACTCGAACCCGCGACCTCCTGCGTGACAGGCAGGCATTCTAACCAACTGAACTACCGGACCAATTTATTCAACTATAATAATGTTATTCAGTGTAGTTAGATGAAACGTTTTGGTTACATTTTACAGTACTATTGATATTCAATTAACCAATATAGTTAATAATGTAATTTGGTTGCGGGAGCAGGATTTGAACCTGCGACCTTTGGGTTATGAGCCCAACGAGCTACCAGACTGCTCCATCCCGCGATATGATTATAACTTGGCCTGGCGGCGTCCTACTCTTGCAGGGGCAAAGCCCCAACTACCATCGGCGCTGGAGAGCTTAACTTCTGTGTTCGGCATGGGAACAGGTGTGACCTCTCCGCTATTGCTACCAGACCTAAAAGTGTAGATCGTTCTGTGTTGTTTCAGAACGTCCTTCTTCTTAAGGACAAGTTATATTATATGCAGTTTCCTGAGAAAATGCAAGGATTTTTTTGTACCCTAAAAACTAAATAAGAGATCATTCAACGACAACCAAAAGAAGTTAGTTAAGTCCTCGATCGATTAGTATCCGTCAGCTCCACGTGTCACCACGCTTCCACCTCGAACCTATCAACCTCATCATCTCTGAGGGATCTTACTCACTTGAAGTGATGGGAAGTCTCATCTTGAGGGGGGCTTCATGCTTAGATGCTTTCAGCACTTATCCCTGCCACACGTAGCTACCCAGCTATGCTCCTGGCGGAACAACTGGTACACCAGCGGTGTGTCCATCCCGGTCCTCTCGTACTAAGGACAGCTCCTCTCAAACTTCCAACGCCCACGACGGATAGGGACCGAACTGTCTCACGACGTTCTGAACCCAGCTCGCGTACCGCTTTAATGGGCGAACAGCCCAACCCTTGGGACCGACTACAGCCCCAGGATGCGATGAGCCGACATCGAGGTGCCAAACCTCCCCGTCGATGTGAACTCTTGGGGGAGATAAGCCTGTTATCCCCGGGGTAGCTTTTATCCGTTGAGCGATGGCCCTTCCATGCGGAACCACCGGATCACTAAGCCCGACTTTCGTCCCTGCTCGACTTGTAGGTCTCGCAGTCAAGCTCCCTTCTGCCTTTACACTCTGCGAATGATTTCCAACCATTCTGAGGGAACCTTTGGGCGCCTCCGTTACCTTTTGGGAGGCGACCGCCCCAGTCAAACTGCCCGCCTGACACTGTCTCCGAACCGGATCACGGTCCTGGGTTAGAAGGTTCGTACAGCCAGGGTGGTATCCCACGGATGCCTCCACGTAAGCTAGCGCTCACGCTTCGATGGCTCCCACCTATCCTGTACAAGCTGTACCAACATTCAATATCAGGCTACAGTAAAGCTCCACGGGGTCTTTCCGTCCTGTCGCGGGTAATGTGCATCTTCACACATAGTATAATTTCACCGGGTCTCTCGTTGAGACAGTGCCCAAGTCGTTGCACCTTTCGTGCGGGTCGGAACTTACCCGACAAGGAATTTCGCTACCTTAGGACCGTTATAGTTACGGCCGCCGTTTACTGGGGCTTCGGTTCTACGCTTCGCACAAAAGTGCTAACGCTTCCCCTTAACCTTCCAGCACCGGGCAGGTGTCAGCCCCTATACTTCGCCTTTCGGCTTCGCAGAGACCTGTGTTTTTGCTAAACAGTCGCTTGGGCCTATTCACTGCGGCTCCTCGGCAGAGGAGCACCCCTTCTCCCGAAGTTACGGGGTCATTTTGCCGAGTTCCTTAACGAGAGTTCTCCCGCTCACCTTAGGATTCTCTCCTCGCCTACCTGTGTCGGTTTGCGGTACGGGCACCTATGAACTCACTAGAGGCTTTTCTTGGCAGTGTGAAATCAGGAACTTCGGTACTCTATTTCCCTCCCCGTTACAGCTTGAAATCGTCGAACGGATTTGCCTATTCGACTTCCTCACTGCTTGGGCGCACACATCCATCGGTGCGCTTTCCTTATCCTTCTGCGTCCCCCCATCGTTCAAACGCTCATGAGGTGGTACAGGAATATCTACCTGTTGTCCATCGCCTACGCCTTTCGGCCTCGGCTTAGGTCCCGACTAACCCTGAGAGGACGAGCCTTCCTCAGGAAACCTTAGGCATTCGGTGAAAGAGATTCTCACTCTTTTTTCGCTACTCATACCGGCATTCTCACTTCTAAGCGCTCCACCAGTCCTCACGGTCTGACTTCACAGCACTTAGAACGCTCTCCTACCATTGTTCGTAAGAACAATCCGCAGCTTCGGTGATACGTTTAGCCCCGGTACATTTTCGGCGCAGAGTCACTCGACCAGTGAGCTATTACGCACTCTTTAAATGGTGGCTGCTTCTAAGCCAACATCCTGGTTGTCTAAGCAACTCCACATCCTTTTCCACTTAACGTATACTTTGGGACCTTAGCTGGCGGTCTGGGCTGTTTCCCTTTCGACTATGAACCTTATCACCCATAGTCTGACTCCCAAGGCAAAGTAGCTGGCATTCGGAGTTTGACTGAATTCGGTAACCCGGTGAGGGCCCCTAGTCCAATCAGTGCTCTACCTCCAGTACTCGTTCCTTGAGGCTAGCCCTAAAGCTATTTCGGAGAGAACCAGCTATCTCCGTGTTCGATTGGCATTTCACCCCTACCCACACCTCATCCCCGCATTTTTCAACATACGTGGGTTCGGGCCTCCAGTCAGTGTTACCTGACCTTCACCCTGGACATGGGTAGATCACACGGTTTCGGGTCTACGACCGCATACTATGTCGCCCTATTCAGACTCGCTTTCGCTGCGGCTCCGTGTCTTCCACTTAACCTTGCATACGATCGTAACTCGCCGGTCCATTCTACAAAAGGTACGCCGTCACCCATTAACGGGCTTCGACTACTTGTAGGCACACGGTTTCAGGTTCTCTTTCACTCCCCTCCCGGGGTGCTTTTCACCTTTCCCTCACGGTACTGGTTCACTATCGGTCACTAGGGAGTATTTAGCCTTGGGAGATGGTCCTCCCGGATTCCGACGGAATTCCACGTGTTCCGCCGTACTCAGGATCCACTCCGGAGGAAATTCTCTTTCGATTACAGGGCTCTTACCTCCTATGGCGGATCTTTCCAGATCGCTTCATCTAAAGAATTTCTTGGTAACTCCAATGGAGTGTCCTACAACCCCAGAAGGCAAGCCTTCTGGTTTGGGCTAATTCCGTTTCGCTCGCCGCTACTCAGGAAATCGCGTTTGCTTTCTCTTCCTCCGGGTACTGAGATGTTTCAGTTCCCCGGGTATGCCTCCTCTACCCTATGTATTCAGATAGAAGTACTGTTCCATTACGAACAGTGGGTTCCCCCATTCGGAAATTCCCGGATCAACGTCTACTTACGACTCCCCGGGACATATCGGTGTTAGTCCCGTCCTTCATCGGCTCCTAGTGCCAAGGCATCCACCGTGCGCCCTTATTCACTTAACTAGCTTTCTATGAATAAGCGTACTTATTTATCGCCTTAACTTTTGGTTTTCTAGCTTCCGCTCATAGCGATTAGCATGACTTCCTTCCTCTTCGTACGATAAGTCAACATCGATTCACTTACGTTTATCGTGTTTCCTTTATCTTCTGCGAGTCAGTCCAGTCTGTACATCGCTAAACATTCGCTTCCGCTTTTAGTTTGATGTCGTTGTTACTCTTATTTAGTTTTCAAGGTACAAACTTCCACAGGATGTGGTGACTTCTGCGTTCGTCACAGGACGTGACGGATCTTAACAGAAGATCCTTTCACCCTTGAGAGACATCATTTACTCTCTCAAAACTGAACCAAACAACCAAGTATGTCCTTACAAACCATTCGTAAAGAATGGTTCGCGTTCCGTAATTATCCTTAGAAAGGAGGTGATCCAGCCGCACCTTCCGATACGGCTACCTTGTTACGACTTCACCCCAATCATTGGTCCCACCTTCGGCGGCTGGCTCCAAAAGGTTACCTCACCGACTTCGGGTGTTACCAACTCTCGTGGTGTGACGGGCGGTGTGTACAAGGCCCGGGAACGTATTCACCGCGGCATGCTGATCCGCGATTACTAGCGATTCCGGCTTCATGCAGGCGAGTTGCAGCCTGCAATCCGAACTGAGAATGGTTTTATGGGATTTGCTTGACCTCGCGGCTTCGCTGCCCTTTGTTCCATCCATTGTAGCACGTGTGTAGCCCAGGTCATAAGGGGCATGATGATTTGACGTCATCCCCACCTTCCTCCGGTTTGTCACCGGCAGTCACCTTAGAGTGCCCAACTAAATGCTGGCAACTAAGATCAAGGGTTGCGCTCGTTGCGGGACTTAACCCAACATCTCACGACACGAGCTGACGACAACCATGCACCACCTGTCACTCTGTCCCCGAAGGGAACATCCTATCTCTAGGATTGGCAGAGGATGTCAAGACCTGGTAAGGTTCTTCGCGTTGCTTCGAATTAAACCACATGCTCCACCGCTTGTGCGGGCCCCCGTCAATTCTTTTGAGTTTCAGCCTTGCGGCCGTACTCCCCAGGCGGAGTGCTTAATGCGTTAACTTCAGCACTAAGGGGCGGAAACCCCCTAACACCTAGCACTCATCGTTTACGGCGTGGACTACCAGGGTATCTAATCCTGTTCGCTCCCCACGCTTTCGCACCTCAGCGTCAGTTACAGACCAGAGAGTCGCCTTCGCCACTGGTGTTCCTCCACATCTCTACGCATTTCACCGCTACACGTGGAATTCCACTCTCCTCTTCTGTACTCAAGTCCTCCAGTTTCCAATGGCCCTCCACGGTTAAGCCGTGGGCTTTCACATCAGACTTAAAGGACCGCCTGCGCGCGCTTTACGCCCAATAATTCCGGACAACGCTTGCCCCCTACGTATTACCGCGGCTGCTGGCACGTAGTTAGCCGGGGCTTTCTGGTCAGGTACCGTCAAGGTGCCGCCCTATTTGAACGGCACTTGTTCTTCCCTGACAACAGAGTTTTACGATCCGAAAACCTTCATCACTCACGCGGCGTTGCTCCGTCAGACTTTCGTCCATTGCGGAAGATTCCCTACTGCTGCCTCCCGTAGGAGTCTGGGCCGTGTCTCAGTCCCAGTGTGGCCGATCACCCTCTCAGGTCGGCTACGCATCGTCGCCTTGGTAAGCCGTTACCTTACCAACTAGCTAATGCGCCGCGGGCCCATCTGTAAGTGACAGCTAAAAGCCGCCTTTCAACTTCTCGTTATGCAACGAAAAGTATTATCCGGTATTAGCCCCGGTTTCCCGGGGTTATCCCAATCTTACAGGCAGGTTGCCCACGTGTTACTCACCCGTCCGCCGCTCGTTCCACAGGCGTCACCTCCGAAGAGGATCTGCCTGCTTCCCGCGCTCGACTTGCATGTATTAGGCACGCCGCCAGCGTTCGTCCTGAGCCAAGATCAAACTCTCCAAAAAAGTTTGTTCATAATTAACACCGTTAATTATGATGTCTTAGCTTACTCCAGAAGTTTCCTTCTGGTTATTTTTAAGAAAAAACAGTTGCATGTTTTTCTCTTGACATACTGGTTGTTTTGTTCAGTTTTCAAAGAGCAAATTAGTTTGCTGCTTTTTGCGACAGCAACTCTTTCATTATACCAGTTTGATCAACTCAAGTCAATAACTTTTTTCACTTAACTTTTTCGCTGTTCAAATTGGCGACTTTATTAATATATCATACCGACAATTTGTTTGTCAACACTTTTTTAAGTGATGGGCCTGAGTGGACTCGAACCACCGACCTCACGCTTATCAGGCGTGCGCTCTAACCAGCTGAGCTACAGGCCCCTAAAGGTAATGATTGGAGCGGGTGAAGGGAATCGAACCCTCGTCATCAGCTTGGAAGGCTGAGGTTTTACCATTAAACTACACCCGCGTTTATTAATATTTTAATATTTCGTGTCGATGGTCGGGAAGACAGGATTTGAACCTGCGACCCCATGGTCCCAAACCATGTGCTCTACCAAGCTGAGCTACTTCCCGGAAATTATGGCGCGCCCGAGAGGAGTCGAACCCCTAACCTCTTGATCCGTAGTCAAACGCTCTATCCAATTGAGCTACGGGCGCTTCTTAAAAGAATGTTCATTTTTATCATTTGTTTCAATTCACGATGACTGAATCACGCGAACAATTATAGATAATACACTAATATGGTTCTTATTTCAATACCTAAATTAAATTCTTTTAATTCTTATAATTATTTACCTTCATAGCTCATAGGTCATATCTGTAATGTTATGGATAAAACCAATTAAACCGAAAGCCAGAAGACGATTTTTATCATCTATTACTTCTATATTATAGTTAAATTGCAGGACGCAATTTTGAATCTGTGACTTTACTCTTTGAGTGCTTCTTAATTATTTATAGGCACAATTATATGTAACCGTCAATATGTTAGTTTCGTATTTATCTTTCCTGCATGATACATTTTTTAATTGCAAAAAATCATTGAATCGCATTATTCGCTTGTTAAAGCAGTATATTAATGGAAGAGTTAGGAGCATAACAACAAGAGCATAGCCATAGTCCAATTAGAACAAAACATCTACTCCAACAAAATATATGTTACCAATCAAATAAATCACTAAAATAAGTGACGACGATATAATATATTTTGTAATGAAAGAATATCGATTGTTTGTCAGCACTTTGACATGCTTTTTTCAGCGACATCTTCTCAATCGCAATAAGAATAAAATTGGAAATATCCAAGCTGCTGACGCCATTAAAAAGATCCTATTACTCAGGATCATAAATAATCCTCCTAATACGAATAAAAGAACACACTATATCTTTTCATTTTGATAGCCCCCATCATATATTACTGTAAGTATAAGAGCAAACGACTACTACAACAGTGTAAATTCCGTAGAAGGGACACATAGAGCTTTGAAGGACAAATTGACGGATTACAGGAGAGAGTCAATTCTAGAAAGAAGAAAAATTGTGAGTTACCTCTTTTTAAAACTACAATTGATGTGTATGGTCACTATTTCCGAACAAACAACGAGAAACAGCAGATCGGCTAGACGACTTCTTTTAAGAAATGGTGAATTTATGGTGAATAAATCATAAAAAAAACGCTCAAATCCTTAATGGAAATGAACGTATAAAAAAATACCAACCCTCTAAAAGTGTTGGTATGACTTGTTCTATGGATACGATGCGGTCGAGAGGACTTGAACCTCCACGGGTTATTCACCCACTAGGCCCTCAACCTAGCGCGTCTGCCATTCCGCCACGACCGCACATTTTGCAATAAATGACAGAAAATAAAAGGCTGTGGATTAACACAGCAATTCAATGCGGGTGGAGGGAGTCGAACCCCCACGTCCGAAGACACTAGATCCTAAGTCTAGCGCGTCTGCCAGTTCCGCCACACCCGCAAAAATACAAATGATGAGCCATGGAGGATTCGAACCTCCGACCCTCTGATTAAAAGTCAGATGCTCTACCAACTGAGCTAATGGCTCATGTAAAAAAACGAAAAATAAAAAAATGGCTGGGCTACCAGGATTCGAACCTGGGGTACACGGGATCAAAACCCGATGCCTTACCGCTTGGCTATAGCCCAACATCTGGCGGTCCGGACGGGACTCGAACCCGCGACCTCCTGCGTGACAGGCAGGCATTCTAACCAACTGAACTACCGGACCCAGCCTATTTATTTTTAAAAAAAGATGACCCGTACGGGATTCGAACCCGTGTTACCGCCGTGAAAGGGCGGTGTCTTAACCACTTGACCAACGGGCCATTAAAAAATGGCGGAGAAGGAGGGATTTGAACCCTCGCGCCGCTTACACGGCCTACACCCTTAGCAGGGGCGCCTCTTCAGCCACTTGAGTACTTCTCCATATGGCTCCACAGGTAGGATTCGAACCTACGACCGATCGGTTAACAGCCGATAGCTCTACCACTGAGCTACTGTGGAATAAAGTGTGAATCAATCGCAACGAAAAATATAATACAATATTTCAGTGTAATTGTCAACATTTTTCCGTTAAAATCTATTCGAAAAATATGTAAGTTGAAGTGCTGTATGAGACAGCCTATTTAATTTATCATGGATGACATATTTCGTCAATGGGTTATAGCGATATTTTTTTGCTTTTATAGTAAATAAATTCTCCCTTTGCATTTTCCACATCTAAATTTAGCTGTGTTTACCCTCCTCATACGTTTAAACTCATCATTACAACTAGTACACTTATAGACATATTTATACTTTTTTTGTGAAGGAAGTGGCTTACAATGCCTTGGAGATCCGGTGATTTTCAAAAGTTGCTTAAACGCCTGATCACGATGCCTATATCCTCTTCCTTCTATATGTAAATGATAATGACATAACTCATGTTTAATAATCCCGATAAATTCTTCCATGTCACTTTCCTGCATGTACTTCGGATTCAATTCAATTAACTTCTTATTAGGAATATATCTTCCACCTGTTGTTCGTAAACGAAAATTAAAAGCTACGTCATGTAAAAAGGGTTTATGAAAATATGTTAAAGATAATTTATTGACCAAATTAAATAAATCCTGATCATCCAGCAGCTCCATTATACCTATCTCCTTATCAATAAGCGATGTTAATATTCTAATATATAAATATTAACTTTGTACAGAAATGGGTTACTTCCTATATTATATAAATAAATTAAACTTACTCGTTATTTAAAATTATTGTAAATAAATATTGATTTTTACTTGGATTATATTATAATATAGATGTAGATAGATAAATACTTAGTTTAAGAGAGGAGATTTAATATTGAGTAATAAAAGAAATACCTTAACTACTGCCGCTGGAGCTCCAGTTGGAGACAATCAAAACTCCATTACAGCTGGACATAATGGACCTACATTACTTCAAGATTTTCATTTACTAGAAAAACTTGCTCATTTTAATAGAGAACGTATCCCTGAACGCGTCGTACATGCAAAAGGTGCTGGTGCACACGGATACTTTGAAGTAACAAATGATGAAATTTCAAAATACACAAAAGCTGATTTCCTTAGCGAAGCCGGAAAGCGTACTGACATGTTTATCCGCTTCTCAACCGTTGCTGGTGAACTAGGCTCTGCAGACACAGTACGTGACCCACGTGGTTTTGCAGTTAAATTTTATACGGAAGAAGGGAACTATGACTTAGTTGGAAATAACACGCCAATTTTCTTCATTCGTGATGCAATTAAGTTCCCAGACTTCATTCATACGCAAAAACGTAACCCGCAGACGCACTTAAAGGATAAAGATATGGTTTGGGACTTCTGGTCATTATCACCAGAATCACTTCATCAAATTACGTACCTTCATAGTGATCGTGGCATCCCGGCTACGTTCCGTCACATGAATGGATATGGAAGCCATACCTTTAAATGGGTAAATGCAAAAGACGAAGCATTCTGGGTTAAATATCACTTTATAAGTGAACAAGGGGTCAAAAACTTAGATCCAGAGCTTGCTGACAAGATCGCTGGTGAAAATCCTGATTATCACACAGAAGATCTCTTTAATGCTATTGATCAAGGTGACTTCCCTGCTTGGAAGCTTTACGTACAAATTATGCCTTACGAAGACGCCAAGACTTACAAATGGGATCCATTTGATGTTACAAAAATCTGGTCGAAAAAAGACTATCCACGTATTGAAGTAGGTCGAATGGTACTAAACCGTAATCCTGAGAACTACTTTGCTGAGGTTGAGCAAGCTGCCTTCTCACCTGGTCAATTCGTACCTGGTATTGAAGCTTCTCCAGATAAAATGCTTCAAGGTCGTCTATTTGGTTATTCAGATGCACATCGTTATCGCTTAGGAGCAAACCATCATCAAATTCCCGTAAACCGTCCAAAAAATGAAGTAAATAATTATCAACGTGATGGTTTCATGAATGTAAGTGGTAATGGTGGTAGCAAGCCAAACTACGAACCAAACAGTGTAGATGGACCAACTGAGGATCAGGCAACCAAAATTAATCCGTTTGAGGTTTATGGCGAAGCTAATAGCGTTTCCTATGACAGTGATGATCATTATACACAGGCCGGTGATTTATATCGTTTAATGACTGCAGATGAAAAAGATCGCTTAATTAAAGCATTTGTTGATCACATGAAGCCTGTTACAAAAGAAGAAATTAAGCTACGTCAAATCGAACACTTCTATAAAGCAGATCCTGAATGGGGCGAGCGTATCGCTGAAGGACTTGGCCTTAAAGTTCCAGAAAGCGTAAAATAAACAACTATGGCGCAAGCTCCCGAATAGAAACGTAGCGACTGGAAAGATTCAACTTAGATAAAGGAAGCACGGTGAGTTTGCGAGCCGATGATGACTTAGCTTAGGGCGATTTGTGAGGTCGCTTCTGGGCGCCGGAGCAGGACGCGCTTAACACGCCCATATTTATCCAGCTGGCTAATTTATCATTTCCTAGACTAAAACAAAGACATGGTTCCTATTAGAGCCATGTCTTTTCAATTAATATTCTTTGTTCACCATTGATAAGGCGATTCTTCCTTTATTCATATCAACATCCTCGACCCAGACAGTTATTACATCGCCAACAGAAGCAATGTCCATTGGATGCTTCACGAATGAATTTGACATCTTAGAAATATGGACAAGTCCATCTTGCTTCACACCGATATCTACGAACACACCAAAATCAACTACATTTCTAACCGTACCCTGCATCTCCATTCCAGGCTTGATATCTTCCATTGTCATTACGTTTTGTTTTAACAATGGTTGCGGAAAATCATCACGAGGATCGCGCTCTGGTTTACTTAGTGCTTGTAAAATATCACTTAAGGTTGGTACTCCTATGCCCAGCTCTTCTGCAACCTCCCTGTTTTTAATTGTGCTAATGGCCTGGCGAAGTTTTTCTGAGCCTATATCGCTTAGATCACAGTCCAGCATTGTTAACAGCTTTTCTGTATGAGCGTAGCTTTCAGGATGTATAGGGGTTCTATCGAGTGGGTTATCCCCATCAACGATGCGTAGAAAACCAATCCCCTGTTCATACGTTTTTGCTCCTAAACGAGGAATTTTCTTTAGTTGCTTCCGATTCGTAAATTTCCCATCTTCCTCACGTTGCTTAACAATGTTGTTTGCCACCGTTTTACTTAGTCCCGATACATATTGTAGCAATGACGAGGAGGCTGTATTTACATTTACGCCTACCTGATTAACTGCAGTTTCTACAACAAATGATAATGATTCATTTAATGACTTCTGACTTACATCATGCTGGTATTGTCCAACCCCAATAGATTTCGGGTCAATTTTGACAAGTTCAGCAAGCGGATCTTGTACCCGTCGGGCAATCGACACCGCACTTCTCTCCTCGACTTGAAGATCAGGAAATTCCTCTCTTGCTAGTTTGGAAGCAGAATACACACTTGCACCAGCCTCATTAACGATGATATACGGCACATTTAGACTATTTTTTCCAATTACATCGGAAATAAATTGCTCTGTTTCTCGTGATGCTGTTCCATTACCAATTGCTATTAATTCAACATCGTATTTCTTCATTAGTTCTAGTACCTTTGCTTCTGCACCTAATTTATCATTCTTTGGTGCTGTTGGATAGATCACGCCAATACTATGTACTTTCCCCGTTTCATCGATGACAGCTAGTTTACAGCCTGTACGAAAAGCCGGATCAACGCCAAGAACAGTCTTTCCTTTTAAAGGTGGCTGTAATAATAAATTCTTTAAATTTTTGGAAAAGATATCTATTGCTTGCTGCTCAGCCTTTTCGGTTAAACTACTGCGAATTTCCCGCTCTACAGATGGTTGAATTAATCGCTTATAACTATCTTCAATTGCATGCACTAAAATATCTACTACTTGCTTAGATGCAGAACTTTTAATTACATGCTGTCGCAAGAACTCATGAATTCGCTCTGTAGGTGGCTTTATAGAGACTTTGATAACATCCTCTTTCTCTCCACGATTTAAAGCTAGAATTCGATGTGACACTAAGGAACGCACAGGTTCATGAAAATCATAGTACATTTCATAAACGTGCTTCTCGTCCTTTTCTGCATTTTTCTGCTCAGATTCAATGCTTCCTCGGTTATACGTAACTTGTCGCATAAATTCACGATAAGCTGGCTCTTCGGAAATCCACTCCGCAATAATATCATTTACCCCAGCTAGTACTTCTTCTATCGTTAGTAATTCATGATCTTCTGAAATATATTTCTTCGCTTCACTTTCTACTAATTCTATATCCTGCTTCCATACAAGTAATGCTAATGGTTCTAAACCTTTTTCTTTAGCAATCGTTGCCCTAGTACGTCGCTTTTGCTTATACGGTCGATATAAATCTTCCACTCGCTGTAGCTGTTTTGCTTCTGTAATAGCTTGTTTTAATTCATCTGTTAGTTTTCCCTGTTCTTCAATGCTTCGTAATACCTCTTGCTTCCGCTCCGAAAGATTGACAGCGTAATGCCATTTATCTTGAACCGCTTTAATCTGTACCTCATCTAAGCCACCAGTCACTTCTTTACGATAACGAGCAATAAAAGGAACCGTATTCCCTTCCTCTAATAAGGAAATTACTTTATTGACAACTTGTATATTGACTTTTGCTTCGTTAGCTACCCATTTGCTTAGATCTTGGTTTATTTCTTTTGCCACACGTTTTCCTCCTTTACCTTCCTATATATTTTACCAAAGAACAGAACGATTCCCAATGAATAAGCAACGTGTAAAGCGCCTAACAATGGGTTTCATTCACAATTTTTTACATAAGGAAAACGGAGCAAAATTCGCTCAGTCCTTATCACTAAATGCTCAGATTTACGCTCCCTCTAGTAGCTATTATTCCATAATAGCTACTGCTTGACCACCACTCCGGCTGCCCACTTCCCTTTCCGTGGGGTTTGTCCTTCAGCTAACTTTTTTAGCAAAACCCGCTCAAAAAAGTGGATCTTCAGGTCAAACATTTCCCACAGGAGTTGAAGTGGCCGGCCTTCGCTATTATCAGGCTCTACAACGCTAGCATGAAGTAACACAGCTGCTTTTATACTCACGGATAGCGATTTTCACTTTACCCATTGTAAAAAAAGTCAACCTATTACTTATGACAAGAATTGTTGCACCTTCTCATAGCGGAGACTAATTACGTAGACTCCTGCGGGATTAGCGCGAGCCGAAAATCCACTTTGCAACGTGTTCTTCTTTGCAAAGTTAGTTGAGGCCGTGCCCACGGAAAGCGAAGTAATTAGTCGGAGCATTGCCAATATACATCTAACATTTCAAAATAACTACTTGGCTTAACGCAGTCATTGCACTGATTTTATACTTTCTTAACTTAGAACAAAAGCGCAAGCGACAAATAGAAACGGAGCGAGTCAACGGAGATAAAGGAAGCACGGTGAGCTTGCGAGCCGATGATGACTTAGCTTAGGGCGATTCGTGAATTCGCCTCGTTTCTGGGCGCTGGAGCTTGAGACACGGCTCAACACGCCCATTTTTATCCACATGGGCTAATTTAATTTTTCTAGACAACAAAAAAACTGACAAAGATTGTCAGTCCTTTTTATAATGCATAGCAATTAAGGTAGTATCATCCTGGCGATTAGATTCACTTACATATTCAAACGTCTGCGTAATTGCCTTGACATCTTCATTTAAAAAATATTTTTCCGACAGATCTCTATCCGAAACTCCATCAGAAAACATGATAAACATCATATTTGATTCTAGCTTTTCTTGAATGATTTTAAAGGGACGGTGATAGCCTGCCAAATAACCAGCATTAGGTATATTTCGCTTTTTCTTTTGATTTTTCACGATGGTAAGGATACCAATGTTTCCAATCGAAGAAAAAGAGTACATTCCTGTAGTAAAATCGAGCTTAAGAATACCAACTACAACACCACGTTTGCCATATAACTGTTCGTTACATTTTTTTATAATACCTTCTATTGACGTATGAGCATTATCTTGAATAATATTAATCACAATTTGGGACGATTCCTTTGCAAATTCACCACTACCAAGTCCATCTGCCACAGCACAAATAAATTCTTTATCTGTTTCCTTGTAAAAGTAACTGTCCCCACAATAATAATTACCTTTCTTCGCTCTTTGAAAGACAGATACCTGTACACGTTTCATAATTATTCAAGAACCTCCGTACTTTCTGACTGTATGGCCTCTCTTAGCTTACGCAAGGATCGACGCTGAAGTCTAGAAACATGCATTTGCGAAATCCCTAGTAACTCTCCAGTTTCCTTTTGACTCATGTTTTCAAAATAGGTATATTTCAAGATTTGCTGTTCACGCTCAGTTAAAATAGGGAGTATCTTTTCTAGTAGCATTCGTTGATCGATTGTATTATATCCAGCCTCTTCATTGCCAACCAAATCTAAAATTGCTACCGTACTACCATCGGAATCTGCTTCAATTTTTCTGTCTACAGATAATGCTTTATAGCTTTTTCCCATCTCCATTGTCTCAAGAATATCCTCTTCCGATACTTCTAGATAGTCTGCTATTTCTCTCACTGTTGGGGATTTCTGATTGTTTGTCGTTAGTGTATCTACTGCTTTTTTTATTTTTGGTCCTAGTTCTTTTATTCGTCTTGGTACATGGACACTCCAGGTTTTATCGCGAATAAATCGTTTAATTTCTCCGATTATAGTAGGTATTGCGAAAGATTCAAAGGATTTACCAAATGACGGATCATACCTTCTAACTGCAGCTAATAGCCCGATCATACCAACTTGAACAAGATCTTCATGAATAACACTATTTCTTGAGTACTTGCGTGCAATCGACTCGACTAGATCCTTATAAGTAAGAACTAGCTTCTCTTGTAATGCTTCATCAGTCGGTTCTTGTTGGATAGCTTCAATTAGCTGGTAAACCTCATCTCTTCCGCTATTGTGTGGTTGAGATTTGGTCGTCATCAAAGTCCACCTCAGTTTCGTGTATATACTTAGTCATCAATACAATGACACCATAGTTATTGTTAATTTGTACTTTATCCATTAGTGCATCAATTAAGAACAGACCAAAACCCCCTTCTCTTAGATCTTCAATTGATTCCGTATTTTTATATGGTCCAATACCATCTTTGACTTCATTTAGGTTAAAGCTTCCTCCATGGTCTGCTACCATTACCTCTAAACGGTCCTCATAAACTCCAAAACCTATTGTTACTTCGCCATCATCCTGCTCATTATAAGCATGAGTCACAGTATTTGTAATTGCTTCAGAGATAGCGACTTTCAAATCCTCAATATCCTCGTAAGAAAAACCCATTCTATTCGCTATGCCTGAGATACTTAATCGAACAACACCGACATATTCTGCTTTCGCAGGAACTTTCAATTCAATAAAATCAAATCTCTCCATTATTCGCTTCCACCCCGAATCGCAGCATTTATATCCATAATTTCATCTAGTCCTGTTATTTTAAATAATCGAAGCACACGATCTTGTATATTTACTAGCCGCATCATACTTTCATGTTCTTTTGTAGACTTCAATGCACTAATAAATATCCCTAAACCAGTGCTATCCATATACGTGACATTTTTAAGATCAACTTCGACTATATTTCCACGTTGTTGCGTTAACGGAAGTAACATCTCTTTTAATTGTGGTGCTGTATACGCATCTATTTCACCCGAAAGATTGACGATTGACTTTTTCGTCTCTTCCACTACATTAATGGTTAAATTCATAATTGCTTCCTCCTATATCTTCACGATAAGACATATTGTATAATATCGCTTCTTATAGTTTGACTCCTCCATAACATTTACCCACATAACACCACGATTAAACTTCCCGTCGTAATATAAGTAATGTAAAGTCATCTCGCAGTTCAAAATTCTGTAGACGTTCGAAGTATTTAAAAACCTGATTTACCATCTCTTGAGCGGGTAGATGCGCATATTGTCTGATGACACTCAATACTTCTTCACTTTCAATAAAACGATCACCATCTCTACACTCTGTAACTCCATCTGTAAGCATGATAACTAAGTCATTTTTATGAATGTTTAATTCATATTGACCATAATCGGCATCAGGGGTCACACCAAGCACGAGGCCTTTTGTTTCCATCTCTTCAAATATATCCTTCTCAGCGTTATAATAAAACCCAGGCTCATGACCAGCTGAGGCGTAACGAAGTGTGTGTTCGGAAGGTATATATTGTGCATAACACATAGTAATAAACATACTGGGGTCAACATTTCTTTCGACTACACGATTTAGATTCTTTAAAATTGCCCTTGGTTCCATTGCCTCCTCAGGATAACTATCCATGGCATATTTAATCATAGACATACACAAAGCTGCTGGAATTCCTTTACCAATAACATCTGCCATAGCAATACCTAATGAACCATCACTTCCCTTTACAAAGTGATGATAATCACCATTCATTTGGTGCGCAGGTACACTAATAACACCAATATCCAGTCCTTCTATTTCTGGTTTTATTGTTCCAAGTAGTGTTTCCTGCATACTAGCGGCTACGGATATTTCGGATTTCAATTCAGACTGCTTTTCACGTAGCATTTGGTATTCCTGATGTGCGATACCATAGGCAATCATAGCTTCTAATAAAAAATTCATGGAAGACTGTATATCTTCACTTAGAGAAGGATACAGCTCCGCTAAAGCCTGAATGTGCATATTCACGATCTCATCTGGTAGGATATGATTTTTTATAAAGGATTTACTGACCTGCTCTACTTCATAAAGTGATTGTTCATCCTTTGTTTCAATGTAACGCTTCATCAATTCTTTATAATTTTCTACGTCTATTTTAACGGTATCATCCATACGTATCCCCCTAACATCCAACAAAAAGCAAGAGCATTTGACAGTATATATAAAGATAGGGTGTGCACTTCTTAATCATGTACACACCTCGGTTCCATTAAAGTGAAACTTCAATTAGTGGAGGTTTTGTCTTATCCCCCACGGACGGTTAGTACACTAAGGGTATGACCTCAAGGCCTTTGAACCAATTGGACATTTACTGCAGTCGATCTCCCACTTTCCATATAAATTTCACTTTATTGCATGAAATGGGGGTTTACTGCCAGTTATATGTGGGATAAAACTATCTTAACCACTTTATTGCTTTTATTCTTGTACCTTTCCCGACTTCTGATTGCAAATCAAACTCGTCCATTAATCGCTTTACTCCCGGTAATCCAGCCCCCAGTCCACCTGAAGTAGAATAACCATCCTCCATTACCTGACCAATATCTTCAATGCCTGGACCGACATCAATGGCTATCATACACATTCCTTTATGCTCAAGGTTATCAATAACTTCGAAACATATCTGTCCATGCTCCGCATATAAGTAGATATTCCTAGCCAGTTCAGATATTGTTGTAGCAATCCGCGCTTGATCAACGATACCGAAACCAACCTTCTTCGCAATATCTCTCCCTAATTGCCTGGCACCTACTATATCCCACTCTTTCTTTATATTTACGCAAGATTGAGGTTTCATAGGCTCTATTCCCCCAATTCCTGGTAGAGTTTGATAAGGCCTTGTTCTAAATTTAATGCAGTTGGAACATTTTTTAAATGAATCCCTAAATCAATTAATGTCATTGCAACTGCTGGCTGAATACCTGTTAAAACTACCTTCGCCCCCATAAGATCTGACATTGTAACCACATCACCTAAAACTTTAGCAATAAATGAATCAATGATTTCGACGGATGTTAAATCAATGACTACACCAGAAGAACCACTTTTATGAATTTTATCTAAGAGATCCTCCTGAAATTGAATTGCTGTTTGATCATCTATCTCTGTCTGAATGGAGATCAATAAATAATTATGGAGTTTTAAGATTGGTATTCGCAATGCCTTCACTCCCCTTTCAATGACTGAATTAATTCTTCAATACTTTCTTCTTTCGTTTCTAAATCAACTATCTTTCGGTTTGTTATTTCCAATGCGCTTCTAAAACCTTTTTTCAGCGAGCTCTTTGTCGGAAACTTCCCTAAATCAATACCAAGATTTACAATTGTTTGGGCAATTTCTGGGCGAATCCCAACAAGAATACATGTTGACCCGATTAAACGAACGGCTTCCGCAGCTTGAATAATATGATGCGCAACCATCGTATCTACAACAGGAACACCAGTAATATCAATTAGCACCACTTCCGAGTTATGCTTAATCACGCCGTCTAACAAATTCTCCATGATTAACTTTGCTCGCTCTGTATCGATCGTTCCAATTAATGGCATAATTGTAATACTATCCATAACAGGAATTAATGGAGCTGATAGTTCCTGAAGAGCGACTCGCTGTAAAGAAACAATATTCTCCCAGCTACCAGAATACTCATTTACCAATTGTCTAATTAACGGCTCCACCCATGCATCTACGCTTTTAAGAACATTAGAGATAAAAGCAGAGTCTACTTGTTCAGATTGACTTAAAATATAATCTACAGTGACTCGGCGAAATACTTGTAGACCATCAGTGATATAGCTTAATGGCCAACCAAGATTAATAATCTTTTCGGAAAAGCTCTCAACTGCCTTCGGTGGCCCTGCATTTTTTATACTTGTAAAGATAACATTAACAAACTCTCTATTGGTGCTTTCAAATAATTCATCGGAAATACTTGAAGTATAATTCCCATCTTTCAATGAATTGATTTCTTCCATCCACATTTGTACAATTGAGTCACTGTTTTCAATCGCAATCTTCTTAAATTTCTCGTCCATTGGATTACCCCCATTTATGGTTAAATGATTGTTAATGATTGTTATAGGTGTAAAGTGAAAGTTCTCTTCAAAGTGACTGTTACTAAGCAATATACGAAACTTTTATTATAGCTAACTAAATACAATTATGTCAGTTACGTTTATTGACTATTAACCCGCAATAAAACAATTTTTCATCTGACATTGCTACTTATTTTTTTGTTTATAACCCTGTCTTGTCAAAGTTAATTGTAACACAGATCAAAATTATGTATGAAGAATAATGTCGTATTTCTGCATGCAAAAACACCCTTGTTCTTCTATAAACAAGGGTGTTTTTATTGACCATACATATCTTTCAGCCCTAGACTGATTTCTAATGCTTGGTTAATCTTATTCATCATTTCTTTATCTAACTTTGTTATTTTATCTGTTAATCGTTGTTTATCAAGCGTTCTAATTTGTTCTAGCAAAATAACGGAATCCCGATCAAATCCATAACGTTTTGCGTTAATCTCCACATGCGTTGGGAGCTTCGCTTTCTGAATTTGTGCTGTAATTGCTGCGACAATAACGGTAGGACTGAAACGATTCCCGATATCATTTTGCAGGATCAATACCGGGCGCACGCCTCCCTGCTCTGATCCAACAACAGGGGAAAGGTCAGCGAAATATACTTCGCCTCTTTGTACGATCAAATGGTTACACCCCGATCACAGAGCGTTCCAAGGTATTTTTTGCCTCCTCTTCAGCTTGAAAAGCTTCTGAAGCAATTGTTAAATTAATGAGGCCCATTTCTTCATAGCCTCGTTGCATCGTTTCACGAAATTGTTGGATATGCTCATCTCTTTTGTGTTGAAGATAGCTTCTAGTTGCCTGACAAATGAAATCACTTAAATCACTATTCTCATATTTCATTAGACCATCCACCTCATTTAACAGGTTTTTCGGTATCTTAACTAATACTTCTTGTAAGCTCTCTGACAAAACCATCACACCTCCGCCAACTGTTGAACGAACTTTGTAAAAGTCATTTTTAATGATATCATTGAATTCGCCCATTTGCAAAGGGTTCCCTAATTTTTTTCAAAAAATATCTTGTTTTGTCGTTTATTCTTTCTCTAAATGTGGTATATCATGTAATTAAGTTAATTATGATGAGCTTTTCCTTAAAGGCCTTTATATATTCGTGGAATCCGCTTATTAATTACACAAGGAATCTCGTAATTAATTGTCTCTGCATGCTCGGAGATTTCATCCATTGCAATAAACGTGTCGTCTTGCCTGCCAATAAATGTGACCTTTGTTCCGACAGGGTAAGCGCGGTCCAGTCGAACCATGGTTTGATCCATGCAAATTCTGCCGACTATTGGTAATCGTTTTCCATTGATTAATACTGAAAAACCCTGCATTTTTCGCAGCCACCCATCACCATATCCAATAGGTATTGTACCAATCCATTCTTTTTCATTTGCCGTATACGTACAGCCGTAACTTACAGTATCTCCAGATTCAATTTGTTTGACATGCACTAGATTGCTGTATAACGAAAAAGCCTGCTTTAAGTCTATCTCCCCCTTATCTTTTACTGCTTTAGAAGGATATAATCCATACATGGCAATACCAAATCGAATATAATCGTACATATCTTCTGGTAAACGAATAGCACTCGCACTATTGCCTATATGAATATCAAGCTCCCCAGCCCAATGCTGCTTCAGTTTCGATAACAGTATTTCAAATCGCTCCTTTTGCTGTAAAAAGTAAGCTGACTCTGGTTCATCTGCTGTTGCAAAATGGGTGTATACTCCTGTTAAATATATGCTTTTATTTTTATTTAATGCATATAGAATAGAATATAGCTCTTTCTCTGACCTTATGCCGATCCTCCCCATACCAGAATCGACTTTTAAATGAAGCTTTAATGGTTTAGCAAGTGTATAACTATTTACTTGATCTAGCCAATCCTGTTGAAAAAAGGTTAATGTAATATCAAGTTCGGCTGCTACAACAGCTGATTCAGGAGGAACCCAGCCCAATACCAAGATCGGCGCTGTTATTTGAGCCTTTCGTAATTCAATTGCCTCCTCAAGCAATGCCACAGCTAACGCTTCCGCTCCAGCTGTCAGGGCTTTTTTTGCTACAGGAATACTCCCATGACCGTAGCCATCCGCTTTTACAACAGCAATTACTTTACTTGTTATCGGGAGCTTTTGTTTTATTTGTTTTATATTATATGCAATTGCCTCCAAATCTATTTCAACCCAAGTATATCTATGTAATTCCACTAGCTCTAACTCCTTTCGCAAATAACGCGAGGTTTCTTACGTTAATGGTTATATAAATTGAAACTTCAATCAGTTCGTGAGTTGGTTTAGCCCCCACTGATAGTTCGTATCACAAGGATATGAACTAAAGGACATTGAACCCTCGAACATTTACTGACAGTCGATCCCCCACTTACCAATAGTGGATTCTCTTTATCGCGCTTGAATTGGAGGTATTACTGCCAGTTATATAGGGATAAAAATAATAATACCCCTATTATTTCTTGGGGGGAGGTTGATGTCAATATTATGATAATGAGTAATTGCAAAACCTGAAGTAAAACCACAATCGAACGTCTTGAGTATAGCTACAATTCATTCGCTTAATCAGATCACTTATGTTAAAAATAACCAAAAATAAAAGCAGACCCCAAGTAATTGCGAGTCTGCTTGTTAGAATTTCATGTTACTTCACTTCTTTACTTTGCACAGATTGAGCAACCTGAATTAGTTCTTGCTTCGTTAATTCATCACTTGCTAACATGAAGTCTACCCCATTATGAGACCACTCTAACTTGTTAGCTGAAATTGCTCCAACAGCAAATCCTAGATTGACAATTTCTCCCTTCACTTCATTTGGAGACATCATTGTCGTTTGTACCTTTGATTTTTCTTCGACCAACGTGAAATTTTTTTCACCCTCAAAGGTCAAAATTACACGTTCCCCTTCTTCCGTTGAGGCTTCTTTTTTCTCTGTTAATTCAGATCCTGCCATATAAGAAGGATAAAATACAGTAAGTGTATCTTCCACACCATCTCCAGAAACCTCTTCCTCAGCTACTGCTCCACTCGCCATATTCTTCTTCATAGTAAAGTCATTGTCTTTAAACGTAGCTTTTTTGTCAAAGCTCGAAAATTTTACTTCTACCAATGCATTCTTATCCTTATCTAGTACATTTACCTGAACAGGCTGAAAGGTTTTCTTATCAAAGTAAATTTCTTGATATGGCAAATTATTGTTGCTTTGATAATTTGTTTTTGTTTTAAAGATATAATGGGAGTCACTCACTTCAAATGCTGCTTCCTTATCTTTTTCAATATCCTTAACTAAGGATTGATAAAGATATGGTTGACTGCTATTATCTGGCCATTCTGATTGAAATTTAAAGCTTTTGCTTAATGCAGGCGTTAAAACAAATACACCATCTTTATTTTTTAGGATAATCTGATTTCCTTTTTCGTCTTCATTGTTAGATAAGGCAACGCGATAGAGATCATCCTTTTTATGCCAAACATCAATATTGAACTTTTGCTGCTCCTGGCCGGTATTCATACTCATTTCTGCTTTAGCTTTGTAACCATCCATTTCATCCAAATTGTCTTTTAATTCTGCAACAACATCCTCCTGTGATTTTTCTCCACAGGCTGATAATAATAGTACGAAGCCAAATACAATGATCCAACCGCCAATTTTTCTTTTCATGGACATATCTCCCTTGTCTCAGTTAAAAACAAAGGGAACGTTATCACCTAATACCTCTCAAGAAATAATACGAAATACCTTCGCAAGCCCATCGATCACATCACTAGCGAGTAGGTCATGATAGGAATGCTTTTCACTTATTAATTCATCTGCGGACCTTCCATGAATATAACAAGCATTACACAGCGCTTGAAAAATCATTTGTCCCTGCATAATCATTGCTAAGATAATGCCTGTTAACACATCTCCACTTCCCCCTTTGGCAAGACCAGGATTACCAGACATATTCACAACTTGCTCACCTTCAGGAGATGTAATAATGGTAATCATTCCCTTGAGAACGACATAGGAGTTATTTTTAATAGCGAATTCACGCGAATACCTAAATGGTTCTAGGAGTAACTCATTTACAGTAATCCCTAAAAGCATTGCCATTTCTCCAGGATGCGGTGTGATTACTGTTGGATAACGCCTATTTTCTATATCTAAAAGATCCTCTTTTATATGATATAGGCCATCCGCATCTATCACAATCGGACATTCAGCTGTATGAACTAAGCTTCGAACCAAATCACCGGTACACGTTCTTCTTCCCATGCCCATTCCTATAGCGACAGCATGATAGCCTTCTAGACTTACATCAGTTCGGTTATCAAGAAAACCATTTGTTTCAGATAATTCTTTATAGGTAGCTTCTATACAATTAGCAGAAAGCATCCGAATGACGCCTTCGGTAGTTGCTCCAGTAATGAGACCCGCTCCAGCTCGTAGCGAAGCTTTTAAACTCATAGCTAGCGCACCCGGCATCTCCTTACTCCCTCCTATCACCAGACCCTTACCGAGCTCTCCTTTATGATCATCTGGTTTCCGATCAGGTAAACTATTCCGAACATCATCTATTCCCCATACGAATCTAGATGTGTTAGTTTTGAAAGCACGGGAAGGTAAACCAATGGAAACAGGCTCCCACTTTCCGTAATAAGGAGAGGTGTGATTCAAAAACGCACTGACCTTCGGCGCACCTATAACAAAAGTATAGTCTGCTTGAATAGAAATAAATTCCCCTTTACCTTCATCTGCCGGTAGTCCCGAAGGAATATCTACAGAAATTACTTTTTTCGCTTCACGGTTAATATAATGAACCAACGATGCTAATGGTTCACGTAATATCCCCTTCGAACCAATGCCAATTATTGCATCAATGATTACATTATTACTAGTTATCATTGATGTACATTTACCATCAAATAAGGATATGATGCCTCCGCACCTTTCAAATAGTCGTTTATGATAATACGCATCTCCAAGGATTTTATCATTAGCAACCACCTGTAGTACCTGAACAGCATAACCTTTGTCTAGAAGTGTTCTAGCTATAACAAAACCATCTCCACCATTATTACCTGAACCAGCAAGCACGCAAATCTTGTCCGTATCCTTAACAATTGCTGTCACACGATCAGCAACAGCTCGTCCAGCATTCTCCATTAACAATTTCCCATCTAAACCAATTTCGGTCATTGCAAAGTGATCGATATCGTACATTTCCTTTGCGGTGACAATATACAATGTGTTCCCTCCTACCCGCACTAAAATATATGAGACAACCTGAGCGATTATGCATGTCCTTATAGAGCTTCAATCACAATTTGCGCAGCAGCATAATCAGCCGTATGTGTAATGGACAAAAATATTTTCTCTTTTCCATACCCTTTAGCATGTAAAATTGGAGCACCATTCTCTCCAATTTGAATCTCTATATCCTGAAAGCTAAGCCGTCCGATGCCTATTCCTACAGCTTTAGCAAATGCTTCTTTCGCTGCAAATCTACCAGCTAAAAATTCCACCTGCCTCCTCTTGTTATGGAGAGCATAGAATCTCTCCCTTTCGATCGGAGTTAAAATTCTTTCTATTATACGTGGAGTTCTCTGCATACTATTTTCTATACGATATAACTCAATAAGATCAATTCCTATTCCTCTGATCATGAACATCTTACTCCTTTTCAAACTGGCTAAAGTCGTTAAATACACCTGAAGAATCCAATCGAATTACTTCTCTTATTATTGCATCAGTCTATTCGTGCAAATTACTATGTTTTTAATTATTATTTTAGTACGATAAAATTGGTCATACTATACATGATCGTATATTACAATAATAATAATAATAACAATAACGAATGGAATACCATAGTAATTCTATTTCTAAAAAAGTATAAGTCGGGGGAGTCCAATGTTTATACGAAATGAAAGAAGTATAAAAGAATTTAGGCAAGCATATCCTATTGTAACTACTTTAGTTATTATTCATCTTGGATTATGGATAATCATTGATCTTTTACAGTTACCATTCGGTGACACGCTCTATCAGTTCGGAGCAGGTAGCAATTACTATATTCATCAAGGAGAGTATTGGCGTCTAATAACACCAATTTTCCTTCATGTAAACTTGACACATGCATTATTCAATTCATTCTCCCTCGTATTATTCGGACCTGCTCTTGAGCAAATGCTTGGTAGAACAAAATTTATAATTGCTTATTTAGCAGCTGGATTTATTGGCAATTTAGGGACATATCTCTTCGGCTCATTGGATTTCTCCTTTGTCCATGTCGGTGCATCTGGTGCTATCTTTGGTTTGTTTGGGATTTATATATTTATGGTTACATTCCGTAAACATCTCATTGATCAAACAAGCTCACAAATAATACTAACGATCGTAATCGTGGGACTTATTATGACATTCATCCGTCAAAACATTAATATTTATGGACACATTTTTGGTTTTATTGGTGGATTCGCGATTGCCCCCATCGTACTGACAGGCGCAAAAATGTATAATCCCTGGGCTACAGTTGCCACAAGAAGAAATCATTCAGATGACTCGATCCAATTTGACCCTAATCGCTGGAATAAAAAACGCTTTCCAGCAAAATGGAAGAATCATATTTGGTGGATTATTTTTGCGATTTTAGTTTTTCTTGGATTAATGAGTAGAATTTTATAATTATCTTAAAAAAGGCTAACCCGCTCAGTACTCGGGTTGGCCTGTTCTGATTATCGTTCATAACTATACAAACCTATTACAGGAGAAAAAAATGACAAATATTAATGATATTGCAAAGATAGCCGGAGTATCCGTATCAACGGTTTCGAGAGTGCTAAATAATTATAAATACGTTTCTGAGGAAAAAAGAAACGCCGTTCAAAAAGTCATTAACGATTTAAACTACACACCTAATAAAAATGCGATTGATCTAATTCGCGGAGAAACAAATATAATTGGAGTAATCCTACCTTATAATAATAATCAAGCTTTTGATCAAATGTTACAAGGAATCCTTCATAGATCAGTAAAAATGGACTTTTCTGTCATTGTTCTTCCTACCAAATATGATAAAAAGAAAGAATTGGAATACCTCGCTATGCTAAAAAATAAATTACTAGACAGTATCATCATAACCTCAAAAGCAAATGCGTGGGATGAAATCTTACCGTTTACAACTTATGGATCCATCATCTCTTGTGAATATACAGACTTCAAGAAAATAGGCTGTTCTTATATTGACAGATATGCTTCCTATATAGACGCCTTTCAAACATTAAAGGAATTGGGGCATTCCTCTGTTGCTTTTACGACTGCTAGGGGAGAAGAAAGTCTTAGTACACAGCAAACTTGCCAAGCGTATAAAGAAGTATTCGGAGAACTTAGACCCGGCACGTATATTTCGCAATGCTATTGTCTAGAGGACGGCTTTCAGGCAGCCAAAAGGTTCTTCGCCCTTAATAATAAACCAAGTGCTATATATGCCAACGGCGACGAGGTTGCGGGTGGAATTTATCAATATGCGCAATCTTCTGGCTTAAAAGTACCTGAAGATTTGGCAATAATCGGACAGGAAAACCAACCAGTAGGGGTGGCACTGGGTTTAGCTACTGTAGATCATCATTTAATGCATGTTGGCGAGCAGGCTTTTGAGCTTGCTATCAGAAAATCCCGTGATAAAATAAAAATTCCATATAATATTATTCGGCGATCTTCAATCTGACTATTGACCTGAAATCCATTTCATCATCTACCATAAATGTATCATAAGATGGGAGATGAATAGGCATGTATAAAAGCTTTATATTTGATTTAGATGGAACGATTATTGATTCAGAAAGAATTGGGCTTGAGGCATTACAATCCACATTACGACAAATCGGAATTCTAAAAGATATTGAAGAGTTACGTTTTTCCATCGGGATTCCTGGATTAAGAACTTTGGAAATCCTTGAGATCGCAGATATTCCAACCACACTCAATACTTGGTTAGAAAAGCAAAAACCTTTCATGAAACATGTACCTGTATTTCAAGGTATGATTGAGGTCATTGCCAAACTTCCAAATACGGCAATCGTAACTTCTCAAAATAAGAAAGAATTGCAAGCCGGATTTGAAAAATTAAATATTGCTCATCACTTTCAATCCGTTATTTGTGCAGATGATACCGAAAAACACAAGCCTAATCCAGAACCACTAGAATTAGCACTTAAAATATTGAATTGTAAAGCAAGTGAGGCAATCTATATAGGTGATTCTGTATATGATTTAAGATGTGCAAAATCCGCTGGTGTTGATTTCGGGTTAGCCTATTGGGGGGCAAAATCCAAAGAAGGCTTTGAAGATGCAAATTATATATTCACTACCCCCAATGAACTATTAAATTGTAAGCAGACTATTTAGAAAATACGTGATAGAGAAACTAATACTGGAACATAAAAAGTTGGGGGTTTTGTTTATTCCCCACTAATGGTTAGTACCACAAGGGTATGACCTAATGGTCTTTGAAGCCATCAGACATATACTGGCAGTGAGTCACCTACTTACCACTATTGGTTTCACTTTATTGCTTGAAGTGAGGGTATTACTGCCAGTTATAAGTGGGGAAACTTCGAAAAAATTCAAAATTAATAGTGGAAGCATAGTTGTAAATAAAGCATTGCACCATCTTCTGCAAGCGCACGATTAGAAACGTAGCGACTGGAGCGAGTTAACGAAGATAAAGCTACTTGACGTGGCGTATATAGAATTCCCCTGCCTTTTCACCTGATCCCATTGCAAATTAACCAATCAGATATTCATATGCATCACCTAAAACATCACCTTTTGTAAGGCAACCATATTTAAATTAGCACGTTATTAAAAAGCTGCCGAGAAAAAATTTCTCGACAGCTTGAAGCTTCTTACAACGAAGAAGTTGTAATGATATGATTAGGAATCACGATTCCTGCGCTTCTGGTAATTTCCCTTTCTATTACGTCCACCTTGATTGCGCCCTCCTTGGCCACCACGACCGCTTTGACCACGTTTACCATAGAACCGTTTATTATTTGATCGACGATTATCCTTAGAACGCTGCGCCTTCTTCACGCTAACAGGGGCTACAGAAGATATTTTGACTGGTGTATCTTTTCGTTCCTTTGTAAGCAATTTAAGAGCTGCTGCAATTACAGAGACAGAATCGTGCTCCTCTAACAATTGATTAGCAGTTTGATGATAATCCTTTAGATCTTTCTTCTCTATCGTATCCATAATTTTCTTCAGCGCTACCTGCTGTTGACCTTTTTGAGCATCATGATTAGTCGGTGGAACTAAACGCTTCATTTTACTCTTCGTTACTTTCTCGATCAACTGCAAGTGTGCCATTTCTCGTGGAGTAATAAAGGAAATAGCCTCACCTGTACGACCTGCACGACCTGTACGCCCAATACGGTGTACATAGCTCTCTGGATCCTGTGGAATATCAAAATTATATACATGGGTAACACCGGATATATCAAGACCTCTAGCAGCCACATCCGTAGCCACTAAAACATCGACACGCCCATTCTTAAACTTGTTTAACACTGACATCCGTTTCCCTTGTGTTAAATCACCATGAATTCCTTCTGCGCGATAACCTCTTGCTTGTAAACCTTCTGTTATTTCATCTACCCGCTTTTTCGTACGACTAAATACGATTGCTAGATCAGGTGAATGAATATCTAAATGATTATTCAACGTATCAAACTTATATTTTTCAGGAATTTCTATAAAATATTGGTCAATATTTTCAACTGTCATTTCCTTCGCTTTGATCTTAATCTCTTTAGGTTGCTTCATTAAATTTGTTGCAATATCACGTATTTCTTTTGGCATCGTAGCCGAAAATAGAAGTGTTTGTCTTTCTTCAGGTATGCCTTTTAGAATATCGCGAATATCATCAATAAAACCCATGTTTAGCATTTCATCTGCTTCATCTAAGACAGCAGTTTGAATATTATTTGTACGTATCGTTTTTCTACGCATATGGTCAAGTAATCTACCTGGAGTTGCAACTACAATTTGGGGACCATCCTTTAGTGAACGAATTTGACGGTCCATATGCTGTCCACCATATACCGCAAATGCACGTACCCCTTTTAATTTTCCAAGTCGATTAAGTTCTTCCGCTACTTGAATTGCTAATTCTCTTGTCGGGGCTACAACTAGCCCTTGGATTTTTCGTGCTTTGGCATCCAATTTTTCGATCATAGGAATACCAAAAGCAGCGGTTTTACCTGTTCCTGTCTGCGCTTGTCCAATAACGTCATTACCCTGTATCGCTAATGGTATTGTTTCTGCTTGAATTGGGGTTGCTTCTTCAAAACCCATTCTCTCCAATGCTTTCATTATGGGATTTGAGATGCCTAGTTCTTTAAATGTTGTCACCTATTCCTCTACTCCTTTTTTGTGTAAAAATTTTATTGTAAAAGAGGCCGTGTTGCTTCTATACTTTAGTCCTTGTTATGGTCCCCGCTTTCACAGCATCGTATTAGAGGATCTTCAAAAAGTCCATGAAATAGTATGCAGATCGTATTCTGCTCCTCAGACCATTATATTACTAACCATATAAAGGCTGTACTTCTTGATCCAATCTTGCCCTTTTGTAAGAACACACACTATAAAATTTATTTAAAGGGAATCTACACAAATCGTATCACTTAAAATTTATATTCTATTAATAGAATGTATTTTTATACTTCCTAAAGTACAAAAAGGCTTCACCTTATATGGTAAGAGGCCTCAATCGTAAACTCATGCAATCAATATCATAACATATTTTTCACAAGGATACTAATTAGATAAATGATTTTTTAGTAATACCATGATAAAATGAATGAGATATACAAGATAGAAATAAGGAGGTTTGGGATGCGTCTTCCTCCATTTAATCCATACATTGCAGTTGTAATCGGAGTAATTTCTGTATCGACGTCTGCTATATTTGTCAGGCTTGCTGATCAAGCACCTGCTTCGATAATAGCCAATTACCGATTAGTATTTGCTGTATTATTGATGGCTCCCATCATTTTATTAAAATATCGTCATGAATTAAAGTTAATAAATAGAAAAGACTGGCTTCTATCTATTCTTGCAGGAGTTTTTTTAGCCTTCCACTTTATATTATGGTTCGAATCCTTAAATTTTACTTCCGTAGCTAGTTCTGTCGTACTAGTATCCTTACAACCAATTTTTGCATTTTTAGGTACGTATTTCTTTTTTCAGGAACGTTTTTCATCTGGAGCAGTAATAAGTATGTTGATTGCATTAATCGGAAGCATTATCATAAGCTGGGGTGACTTTAAAATAAGTGGAATGGCTTTATATGGAGACATATTGGCATTGGGCGGTGCTATAACGGTTACGGCATACTTTTTACTTGGACAACGAGTTAGAAGAAGCCTTTCTTTGATGAGCTATACATTTGTAGTATATAGTGTTAGCGCCATTACACTTATACTATATAATTTAGCTTTTCAACATCCTTTTTTTGGATATCCAGCAGACCATTGGTGGGTTTTCTTAGCACTAGCTATCATTCCTACTTTTCTTGGTCATACCCTGTTTAATTGGGCGTTAAAATGGCTGAGCACAGCGACTATCTCAATGGGAATTGTATTTGAACCAGTTGGAGCCTCCATACTTGCCTATATTATTTTAGAAGAGAAGGTAACCGCCTTTCAATTACTGGGTGGTACCATCGTTTTATTTGGATTGTTCCTATTCATTTTAAGTACAAACCAGAAAAAGAAGGTAACCATTGCAAAAAAAGAACAACAAGATTAATTTATATGAAATGGGTGAAGGCATGCACATACAATTAATGACAGATGGCGGAGCTGATATTCCACAGCGTTTGCTTCGTAAAACAGAGATTATTCAAGTACCGTTATACCTGCACTTTAGTGATGGTCAATACAAAAGCGATGTCGATTTAGACTTACCAACTTTTCATAAAAAAATAAAGGAAATGAATGAACTTCCACGTTCTGCTGCTCCTAGTCCAAATGACTTTTACGAGGCATATAAACAAGTAAGTAAACAAACTCCTATACTTATGCTTAGTCTTACTAAAGGATTAAGCAGTACGTATGAAAATGCAGTTATGGGAATGAATATGCTGTTAGAGGAAGAGCCTGACCGGATCATTGAAGTGATTAATACGAAAACAGCCTCTTGTGGTATCGCTCTTCTACTTCACGAAGCAATCAATAAAATAGAAGATAATTACTCGTTTGGAGAGCTTGTGGATCACATACATTACCTAGTCGAGCATACAACTACATTATTTGTGCTCAAGACATTAGAAAACTTAGTACTAGGTGGTCGTCTAGATAAGGTTAAGGGGACAATTGCCAAAACTCTTAATATAAAGTTGTTAATGAAAGCTAGTGAAGAAGGAGCAATCGAAGTAACGGAAAAGGTTAGAGGCGATAAAAAATCGATTAGACGTTTTATTGAACAGATCGGAGAATACACAAAAAATTTCGAAGATAAAGTAATATCTATGTCTCATTGTAATGCAGAAGAAAGAGCGAAAAAAGTACTTGCCGACATACGTAGTAAATATCCCTTTAAGGATGCTTATCTCATGGATACCGGTCCGTTAATTTCAACTTATGGCGGGGAAGGAGCATTAGTTATCTCCTTTTTTAATACAAATAAATAATAGAAAATAAGATGAGGGATTTGCCACTGATTGGTAGTACCACAAGAGTATGACCAAAAGGTCTTTGAACCAATCGGACATTTACTGGCAGTTGCCCCCCTAATTACCCAATAGTGGTTTCACTTTATTGCTTGAAATTGGGGGATTACTGCCAGTTATATGTGGATAAAGTGTCCGAAGTAACTGAGTGTTAAAATGATATTACTACCGCCTATTCATTCGATACTGGTTCTTTCGTAAGGAAAGAAAACACCATCTGGTTCAGTGTATCCTTATCATCTCCTAGACATATTAAGTGCCTAGATCGTTCAAAAAAGACAACCTCTTTTCGTTTAGAAGTAATTTCTTTATTTAAGTAATATGCAGTTTTATATGGGACCATCCCATCCTGCTGGCCTTGTGCAATAAGTACTGGTGAATCAATTTTTCTTAAGTAACGACGTGTAAATTTCACCAATTTAAGAAATTCAATATTCGATTTTAACGGCACTGCTCCTATTTTTTTTCGATAATTTTGATACAATTTGTTTTTTCTTAAGTTCCCCTTCATAGCATCTGTTAATACACCAGCAACGTCTAATCCAATTTGTTTAAAGGATAAATATTTCCCTGATGTAGCTAGAAGGACAAGTTTATTGACGTTATATTTAGCTGCTAAATAAGCAGCTATCATTCCCCCCATAGAAAAACCAATAAGGTAAATCGTCTCAAACTTTGCCTTTAACTGCAGCAAGCTATTCTCAGCTGCCTTTATCCATTTCTTATGTGAAACATTCTTTAAGTTTAATTTTCTTCCATGTCCTGGTAACGTCGGTACCTCCACATGCCAATTCGTATTTTCTTGCAAATAGTTGGCTAAAGGTTCAACCTCATAGGGACCTCCTGTATATCCATGAATAACCAAACATGCTATCATTTATATTCTCCTCTTCAAGTCCTACCTTTCGTATACCCGATCATTCGTTAGATTATTACAAACTTCTTCGAGATACCGTGTGATTTTTACTCCCATGATTTCTAATTTTTAACAAAAGCAATTTCGTTACTCCTACAAAATAGCTTACAGCTTGACCTTAAAACGGTTGACAGAAAAAGCTGATGTGGCTAACATCAGCTTTTTAGCCATCAATTATCTAAATGCCTTTATTAATGAACCGAACTGTTTTACGATTGGCGATACTTGATGATACGTGTTTGCTAATTGACCTACCGTTGATAACATTTTATCTAAGTCTAATTGTTGCCCTGCTTCACCTGGTTGCTGTGCTTGCCCACTGTTTTCTGGAGCATGCATATTATGCATCTCTTGTTGAAAATTCGGCTGTGATGCTTGGGATTTAATACCTGGCCAGCTCATAGGTTGTTGCGGTTTAGTAAAATAGTCATAAGGGGTTTGGGGATAATAAGATTGAAAACTTTGCTGAATCGTTTGATGAAAGTTTTGTTGCTCGGGATCAATGTTCATATAGTGGGAAGTTGGTTGAGGATAGGGATAATTACGCTGGCCATCATAATGATTATATACATGATCAAAATAAGGCCGATTATACATTTGACACACACCTTCTCTAATTCTTCTTTTACAATAGCTTATGCAATTACGAAAGGTGTGTGACTGATACCGATACTACTTTCGATACCCCTCAAATAAGGAACTATAATGTGATATACCTGTATTTTCTAAACCCAAACGATATTTAATTTTATTTTTTTGGAAACCTAAAATTGGTTCACTTTCTTCTTTAATAAAGGTTGCTGGAGTACCGTATATACCCTTCTCTTGCAGTTCTTTCATATAATTGCTATTCTCGTTAACATTTTTTGTACGAAAAGAGATATCCCATTCCTTTAAATGTTTCAAAAGATTTTCACATTCTTTACAGTCACTGCTTATATAAACGAGCACATCTGATTCTTCCATAGCACAAACCTCCTTTAAAGCAACTAAGATTTCTAATTGTATAATACCCAGCAATAGAGTAACACAAACTGAATTATGTTAAAAACATTACAATTCATTTACATAATTTAGGTACTATTTCTTACACTGTCATTCGAATAGAAGAAAGTCACCCTTTTTAAACGATTATAGGCGGGATAAAATAAACCTACTTCTAGGATTACAACATACCTAGTAGTAGGTTTTAATTTAATCTCCACGCACAACATCTCCTTTTAGAAACCTTCAATCCATACAATATATAGGTTACAGCAATACTGTTTCCTATATGGGAAAAAGCAAAACATATATCTTCTATTGAGATAAATATTTTGCTTCTTCATTGCCAAGCATATATCGCTTGTCTATTCATTTTAAAGAGCAGGGATCCCACATCCCATTTGAATATTACCATATTTTTCTATTAAAGGCTGTGACATTTATCACACCCTATAAGTTATTTCTTGAAAGTAATCCTATAATGTACGAATGGACGTACCTAGCTTTTTTAATAGCTCTATTGCTATCTCTTTCTCCGCTACATTTAGTCCATTTGTTATCTCTTCGATTCTTTCCCAATGTCCTGGAAAGATCGTTTGCAATAAATCGGCTCCCTTCTCCGTAATCTCTGCAAATGTAACGCGACGATCATCCGGGTTTGGAATTCGTTTTAAATAACTCTTCTTCTCTAATTTATTGACAACATATGTAATACTGCCACTTGTTAGCAATATTTTCTCGCCAATATTTTTTAATGGTTGCCCTCCCTTATGATACAGTAATTCCAATACTGCAAAATCTGTTAAATTAAGCCCTCTACGTTGAATATCTGCTTCTACTTGTTCCATAATTGTTCGATACGCTTTTGATAATACAACGAATAACTTTAGAGAGGTGTCTTCCTTTTTTTCTTTTAATGTACGATCTATGATCATTCCCTCTCCTCCCTTTCCGAATCCATAATTAAACGTATGATAGCATAGTTCCTTCGTCATTTTGTAAATTAAGCGAACGTCTTTGTCACTACAATACTTACACTATCCATAACGATTGGTTTGTTGGATATTTTTCCCTATTCCTACGCATCATCCACTTAAAAGGATTCAAAAAACACAATTTCTTAGGAGAAATTTTCAAAAGAACTGCATGCTACGTTATTATCGTTTGTGCGGAGAAGAAAATATGTGAGAACAAGCATTACTCAGGGGTAGCTTGCCAAAACATAAAGATGATTACCTGCACCTATTCAAGTTGTGTTAGGTGCGAGTCTATTCGATGAAAACGACGAATACCATAATTTCCCAATCAAAAAAAGCTTATGAAAACAGGGGTGTCTCTACAAGCTGACAATTGCTTATTCGGAATTGTGTAAAAATCAAATTCATTTTTTTATTTTACAGATCCACATATCATTTTCAGGTGTGATGGTACTACCTCAATGGTTGAAGGAGTACCAGCTGCTATTTCCCCATCGGTATCCACTTCTTTTTCCTCCTCTGTATACACCTCTAAATAATCCGTTTGGAAGTATGTGACTTCCCTTAAGTTGTCTGTATCCATTTCTGGATTGTTCATCGATAATAACTCTCGAAATGAAGCTAAGTTAGAGTTTTTCACAATTAAGACATCAAGTAAGCCATCAGAAGGATGTATCGATGTAATTGGAAGTTCCCTTGTTCCGATAAACTTGCCATTTAATACTAATATCATAACAGCTTCCCCATTATAGCTATCTTGTCTCGTAGTTATATTATATGTGAAGCTTTTCGCCTGACTAACCGTTTTAATTGTACTCATAAAATAACTAAGAACACCAAAATTTTTCTTTTGATTTGGATCAATATTTTTTGATGTCTCCGTTACTAGCCCCACGCCCCAAAAATTCAAAAAGTAACGTTCGTCTGCCTTTCCGATATCAATATCCATTATTGTACCTTCAGGGATCGTTTGTGCTGCTTCCTCCAAACTTTGCGGCATCAGCATCATCCTACTAAAATCATTTGACGTACCGCCTGGCAAGACTGCAAGAATTGGCCGCTCCTTCAAAGAAGCAATCTTATTTATACATGCGTGTACAGTACCATCGCCTCCAAGAATAATAATAAGTTCTACTTGCTTCGCATACATTTCACATGTGCGTTTAGCATCCTCGACAGAATTGGTTTGGATAACAGTAAGCTGCTTAATTGCCTGCGATAGTATAGGTATGGTTTGGGCTAGCTTATCTTCTATTACATCACCACCAGCATTACCATTATATAAGAATAGTGCCTTTTGAAATGTTGACATGACATTTCTCCACTCCTCTATACCTATTTATTACCTTCTCTAGGATAAAAGAAACCTATTCCGGTACAAGTATATCCTTATTTACAGCATTCGATAAACCACACTTTGTAATGAATTTGTAAATTTGTAGAATTTTTTTGAAATCAACCTAGCATTTTTGTCCTAAATAGTATTTAATTAAAGTGTACATTTTAATTTTTTAGGAGGGTCAAGATGAAAAAGTGGCTTAGTCTATTTTTAGTCTTATTTTTGGCAATTGTACTAGCAGCATGTGGAAGCTCTGATGAATCCAAAGATAGTAATGGGGACAAAAGTAGCGAAGGTAACAGTAAACCAGAGACATTAGTAATGGGGTTCGTTCCATCACAGGATTCGGATACGATTGCTGATACCGTTGAACCTTTAGCAAAGCGTTTGAGCGAAGAATTAGGTATAGAAGTAAAAGGTGAAGTAATGACAAATTACAACGCTTTGGTTGAAGCGATGGGTGCAAATCAGGTACATATTGGCTTTATACCAGCGTTTGGCTATGTTTTAGCAAATGAACAATATGACGTGGAAGTAATCTTAAAATCTATTCGATACGGCTCCGGTACATATAAAGCACAATATCTAGTTCGTTCTGATTCAGATATCAACTCATTGGCAGACTTAGAGAATAAAGTTTGGGCATATGCAGATAAAGGCTCTACTTCTGGATATCTTTTCCCTGCATATCAATTAATGCAAGAATTTGATTATGCTTCTGGTCCTGAACTGGAAAGTGATTTCTTTAGTGCAACTACTTCTGCCGGCGGTCACGATAGTGCTGCAATCGCTGTTTATGAAGGAGATGCAGATGTGGCAACAACTTTTGATGATGTACGCACGGAGCTAGAAGAAGAATATCCAGATGTTATGGATAAATTAAAAGTACTTGACTATACTGAAGAAATCCCGAACGATACGATTTCTGTCACCAAAGAACTAGATGATGAATTAGTACATGAAATTAAAGAAACTTTCCTTTCCTTTAATGAAGATAAAGAAATGATAAAAATTATGAATGATGTTTATAATTGGGATGCAATTGATGAGGCAACAGACGAAGAATATGAAATCGTTAAAGAAACATACCAAAAATTCAAAGATGATATTGAACTATAGATTGATAGTGTAAATTGAATAATAAAAAGGGGGAGCACAATCTCTCCCTTTTTTTCCTAGTTCAGAAGATTACCGAACAATCTAAGTTTGTTATGGGGGAAATACATACAATGATTCAATTTAAAGACGTTGGGCTTATCTACCCAAATGGTACAAAAGGCTTGAAAAATATTAATGTAACCATTAACGACGGTGAGTTCGTCGTTATTGTTGGTCTATCAGGTGCAGGGAAATCAACATTTATAAGGAGCATAAACCGCCTTGTCACACCCACTAGCGGTTCATTATTGGTTGATAATGAAAATATATTAGATTACCGTAGCAGTGACTTACGTCAACTACGTACGAAAGTTGGCATGATCTTTCAAAACTATAACTTGGTCAAACGGACAAATGTGCTTAAAAATGTCCTAGCAGGTCGACTAGGCCATACTGGCACGTTACGTTCGATCTTGAACCTCTATAAAAAAGAGGATATTGGATTAGCATATGAAAGTCTAAAACGGGTTAACATTGATGAAAAAATTTATAGCCGAGCAGATGAATTAAGTGGGGGGCAACAGCAGCGAGTGAGTATTGCCCGAGTACTTACCCAAAAACCACATTATATTCTGGCAGATGAACCTGTTGCATCCCTTGATCCACCCACTTCTCATCAAGTAATGACATACTTGAAGAAGATAAATAAAGAAGATAACATTACAACGATTGTAAACCTGCATTTTATTGATATGGCAATGGAATATGCTGATCGTATTATTGGTATGCGAGCAGGTGAAGTAGTATTTGACGGACCCGTTTCTGAAGTGTCTGAGCAGACCTTCGAAGAAATTTATGGTCGCTCTATACGTGAGGATGACTTGCGTGGGGGGGCAGATCAATCGTGACAAAGAATACAACAGGTGGTGGTAAGACACCAGCGCTTTATCCAGTGAAAACGAAAGTGCAAATAACCATTATTTTCTTTATTGTTCTAGGCTTTTACTTGTTTAGTATGGTTTGGACACAACGGGAAATGGTTGGTGGTCTTGGTGACGCATTAGGTAATATGCTTGTTGTCATCGAAAAATTCTTCCCTCCCAATTTAGAGGTCATTCCGAAAGTTTGGGGAGAAATGGCACAAACGATTCAGATGGCAATTATTGCTACAACAGCGGCGGCAATATTAACTGTCCCCCTTGCCATCCTTTCAGCTCAAAATGTAACAACGTTTAAACCGTTATATTATCTAACTAGGACATTATTAAATATTTTAAGAACAATACCTGACCTTGTACTTGCAGTAATTTTTGTTGGCCTATTTGGAATTGGGGTATTACCCGGAATTTTAGCTTTATTTATTTTTTCTTTAGGCATTCTAGCGAAATTAATTAGTGAAACGATTGAATCTGTTGATATGAATCCTTTAGAGGCAATGCGGGCTTCTGGAGGCAATGTGTATCAAGTAATCTTTTTTGGACTAGTACCACAGGTTCTACCACAATTCACTTCATTCGTCCTATATGTGTTCGAGATTAATATCCGTGCATCTGTAGTATTAGGTTTAGTTGGTGCTGGTGGGATTGGGCTAGTACTAGATCAGCAGTTAGGGTTTTATAATTATCAAAACGCCATGGCAATTATCATCTTAATATTTGTTGTTGTTATTGTCATTGAATATATAAGTAATAAATTAAGGGAGGCATTGATATAATGGAAAATTATTCATTACCTCCAAAGCAAGAAAAATCGATATGGAAACGATTAAAACGAATCATAATTGCGCTTTTCGTCATCGCTCTATATGTCTGGACATTCGTAGGGATCGATATTGATTGGGGACGTGCGTTGGAACGGGTTATCAGTAATTTTGATCGTGTTATTCCAAAGCTATTTTCCCCCGATTGGACAGCAGTTGGTGAAGTTGGGGTAAAAATAGCGGAAACTGTGCTAATCGCATTTGCTGGATCATTTATGGCCGCAATTCTTGCCATTCCATTAGGCTTTCTAGCAGCGCAAAATATGACAGGGAGTAAAATCCTAGCAACAATTGGAAAATGGATTCTATCGGCAGTACGTGCATTCCCTGATATAATCCTCGCTATCTTGTTTGTAGTAGCCGTAGGACCAAATGCATTTGCTGGTGTACTGGCTATTGCAATTGGTTCAACCGGAATGTTAGGAAAACTGTACTCAGAAGTAATTGAAGCGATTGATATGAAGGTTGTTGAAGCAATGGAAGCAAATGGCGCAAATAAAATTCAAATTCTTTTTTATGGTGTTCTCCCACAAATTATTCCTGAATTTTTGTCCTATGCGATTTATCGATTTGAAATCGATATTCGTGCGTCTTCCATATTAGGGATAGTCGGTGCTGGTGGGATTGGGACAATGATCATCTTTGCTGCTAATAATCGAAATTGGAATGAAATGGGCTTAATTTTGCTAGCTATCATCATTGTCGTTACCATCATTGATTTTATTTCAGCAAGAATTCGTAGAAAAATTGTATAAACGCTCGTATTTGTCCCTCAGGAATCCTGCGGGACAGCTTCTTTTCATTTGAATTAAGTTAATAGAGAAAGGATGCTCACTTTGCAAAACAACACAGCGAAACTCACCATTTTATATACAAGTGATGTACATGGACATGTTATGCCAATTCATTATGGAACGAATGAGAAAGCAAATCTTGGACTTGCTAAATATGCGACTGTCGTAAAACAGACTCGAAAAAAATCAGATCACGTTATTGTATTAGATAATGGCGATTTGATTCAGGGAACCCCCCTAATGACGCATTATGTTAAACAACATACCGACAAAGAAAACCCAATGATAAAAACGATGAATACGATTAATATAGATGCGGGTGTTATCGGCAATCATGAATTTAATTTTGGCAGTAACATCTTGGCAGATGCTATTAATCAATCCAACTTTCCTTGGCTTTCCGCTAATATTATTGATAAAGAAACAGGGCGCCCAAAATATGGACCCCCATACACAATAAAGACTTTTGCTAATGATATCAAAGTCGCCATTATAGGAATTACGACACATTATATTCCGAACTGGGAATCTGCTGATCATATTAAAGGTATTTTATTCAAGGATGCACTTAATACATTAAAAGAATGGGTTCCCTACATACAGCAAAAAGAACAACCAGATATCCTTATCGTATGTTATCATGGCGGATTTGAAAAGGATTTGGAGACTGGCGAACCTACTGAAAGCTTAACAGGAGAGAATCAAGGCTATGACATGTGTGAAATTGAAGGTATTGATATTTTATTAACAGGACATCAACATCGAAAAATAACAGGAAGAATAAATGATGTACTTGTTGTTCAACCAGGAAATAATGCAGCTGCTTATGGTGAAGTAGAGATAAACCTTGAAAAAGTAGCAAATCATTGGTGTATTCGCAATAAAAAAGCCTTTATAAGACCGCTAGAGCACATACGTGATGATAAAGAGATTATGAGTAACATGGCTTTTCTCGAGGAGTCGACGCAAAAATGGCTTGATCAGCCAATTGGCTACATAGAAGGTGATATGACAATTGATGAACCATTTCATGCTAGGATAAACAAACATCCATTTATAGAGTTTATTCAAAAGGTACAAATGGAAGCAAGTGGAGCAGACATATCCGTAACCTCTTTATTAAATAACGAGTCCACTGGCTTTTCATCAACTGTAACCATGCGTGATATCGTTTCTAATTATATGTACCCTAATACATTAGTTGTTTTAGAATTAACTGGAAAAGATATTAAAGCAGCGCTAGAAAAAAGCGCAGAATATTTTATTCTCGATGACCAAGGAATTGTTACTGTAAATCCAGTTTTTGAACATCCAAAACCTCAGCATTATAACTATGATATGTGGGAAGGCATCCATTATACCATTAATGTATCAATGCCTATAGGACAAAGAATAGAAGGGCTAACCTATCATAATCAGCCTGTAGCGGATACTAAAAAATATCCAGTCGTCCTCAATAACTATCGTGCATCTGGTGGAGGCGATTATACGATGTTTACCAATAAACCGATCATAAAAGAAATTCAAAAAGATGCCGTTGAAATTATTCGTGAGTATTTTGAAAGATATCATACTGTAAAAGCAACGAAAACAGATAATTTTAAAGTGAAGCCAGTAAAAAGGGGCTGGGACATAACTAGCCTGGAGAAGTAAAAAAGAGATTCCAGTTATCAAAAATAGATAGCTGGAATCTTTTTCATTATCATAAATACATGAATTTTGTGTTATGGCGGTGTACTTTCTTAAGTTCACCGCCATAAAGGCAAATCCTAATTCATTTTCCACTTTCGAATTGCCTCTCACCGACATTCGAGTGAAACGCAAATTGGCCTTCAAAAATCCGAAGACAGGTTCTACATCTATTTTTCGTTTACCATAGATTTTTCCTGTTTCTTCTTTTGAAAGCTGCTCTCTTATATATGCTTTTTGCTGTTCCCATTGAGCATTGTAATAAATCTTTCGATTCCCTTTTGCTTTGGTACAATGAACGCGTAATGGACATCCCGAACAATCTTCACATTCATAGACACGAAAGGTTCGTTTAAATCCGGCTTTATCTGTTCGATTCGATAGATATTGAAAAGGTACTTTCTTTCCATTTGGACAAGTAAAAAAGTCTCCGTCTGAATCGTAGTCCCAGTTGGATACATGGAAAGGATTTGTTTTATATTTCTTTTTCTTTTCCATCCGATAGGAATTATAAGTAATCAGTGGCGTTCTTTTTCTATGAAGTACATTACTGTAATTTTGTTCACTACCGTAACCTGCGTCGGCGACAATATGCTCGGGCAATTGAAAGTACCTATCTTCAATACTATCGAGAAAAGGAATAAACGTGCGAGTATCCGTAGGATTTGGAAATACATCGTAGGCTAATGTGTATTGACCTTCGGTCGCAATTTGTACATTATAACCTGCTTTAAGTTGACCATTTTTCATATAGTCATCTTTCATTCGCATAAAAGTGGCATCATGATCTGTCTTAGAATAACTATTGCGATCGCCTAAGATTGCCATATCTTTTTGATATTTGTGTTTACGAGCTTCAAAATCTTGGAATTGTTTACGGTATTGCTTGGGTTCTTTTCGTTCGGAACGAAGTTGTTTGCGTTCTTTTGCTTCTTTGCTTTCTTCGATTGCTTTATCATATTTTTCTACTTTTTCATCTAGCTTTTTAACCACTTCACTGAGTTCTTCCTTTGAAAGTTCATCGGAACTTTCCCTTTCTATTTCAGGAATAATTTCTTTTTCCAGTAATTCCTCATACATTTGATTCGACTTCTCTATTAAATCGGTGCTGTATTTTTCAATGGATTTTTTCCATACAAAGGTAAACTTATTGGCATTTGCCTCTATTTTCGTACCATCAATAAAAATAGCCTCTTCTTCAATCGCCTTCTCTTCAACAAGTTGACAACGAAATAAGACAAAACACTGACGTAATAATTCTTTTACTTCGGAATGAACACGAAAACGATTAATGGTACGATAACTTGGTTCATAGCCTTGTGCTAACCACATCATACGTACACTGTCTTTGATTAATCCCTCTATTTTTCTGCCAGAAAAAACAGACTGTGTATAGGCACATAAGATAATCTTCATCATCATGCGTGGATGGTATGCAGGACAACCTGTTTCACGCAAAAATCCCACAAATGATTCCTCTGGGATATGTTCTACAATATGGTTAACCGCATAGGCGATATCATTTTCTTGTAATTTCATTTCAAAATCTAAAGGCAAAACGACTTGATTCATGGTATAATGTTTAAACATAAAGGATACCTCTTTTCTAAGTTTTTGTGTAGTTACTTTAACTTTATCAGAAGGTATCCTTTTTGCGTATATAAATATTGAAAAAAGTAAAAAAAGTGATACGCCCTAAATTGGCGTACCACTTTTTTCAGTTACTGGGTTTTGTCCCAGCCCCTTTTTATCCCGCCTATAACTGGCAGTAATATCCCCATTTTATGCAATAAAGTGAAACCTATATGGTTACAGGGAATCAACTGCCAGTAAATGTCCGATTGGTTCGGGCCTACATGGAAGTAGGTCACAAAGGCGTTACCACAGGACGTGGCGAATGAAGCCTTTGTACGTATTTGTTTCAGTAAAAGCCGGATGGAAATTTCACTTTATTTAATCGTCATCGTCTTCTGTATCAATGTCCATTTCTATAATATCACCGTTCTTTGCATCAAGTTCAAAGTCTGCTTCTTTCTTACCATTTCTTAATTCAACTTCATATACTAGCTGATTGTCATCCTCATCTAGCTCAATGCTTATTACGTTACCATCAAAGTTTTGTTTAGCAATTTCTTTCGCTTTGTCAACACCAATGATAGCTTCCTTATCTAATTGAACGGATGAATCATCCTGCAAATCATCGTCTTTTCTTTCTGTGGAGCTTTCGTGTAGTACTTCTCCTGTGTTAGCGTCTAGCTTAATATCATGCTCAATATTCTTTTCTTTTACTTCTACTTCATACACCGCTTTATCCAAATCCTTTTCCAATTCTAATTCAGTAATCGTTCCAGAATACTGCTCCTCAACCATTTGACGAACCTGATCACTATTTATTTTTGGATTTGCTTCATCAGCTTGTGAGTGATAAATGCCTGTTCCAAAAATCGTAGCTCCTATAAGTGTTCCTATTACAATACTAAATGTTTTTTTCATTTTATTATTCCTCCTCATTTCTTGTTAGTTATATCATAACCATTAAGAATAAGAAGACCGTGTGAATAACATTAGAATTTAATGAGAAAAAATAAATCTATTTTAACGTAGCACATAATTACATGTAATCATTAATCTGTTAAGAAAAACAAAAGATGGTGAGAAAGTCTTTTCTGATTCAGGATGCTCTCCATTCCCCTTTTCATGCAAAAATAATAAAGCATGGGTGTATGAAAAGTAATGGCGTTTTAAAGAATAACTGCCGAGGCAACGCCTCGACAGTTTCTGAATAGCTCAAAGTGAAACTTCAATCAGTGGGGTCTTACTGTCAGTTATATGCGGAATCCACTTAATCATCATTATCTCTTTCTATATCTTTATAAATAACTTCACCTGTAAATGCATCAATGGTAATATCAGCCTCGTCTTCTCCTTTAACTAATTGCACCTCATAAACCATCCGACCATCATCTTCATCAAGTTCTAATTCTTCAATGGTTCCTTCAAATTGCTCTAAAGCAAGTGCTCGCGCTTTAGCTTTAGTAATAATAACTTCTTTTTCTGACTGCTGATTTTCCTTATCATTATTGGAATCCGCTTTTTGTTCCTTTTCTTTCTTCTCTTTAGACTCATGGGTAGAATCATCGTCAACAGAGATACTCAGCTCTTTTAAATTTAATACTTTTCCAGTATTTTCATCTATTTGAATATCGTAGGCTTTACCTTTATGATCAATAATTGCGTGAAAATAACCATGTGTTTCATCTTTTTCTACTTCACCATGAATACTTCCCGGATATTGTGATGTTATTATGTTTTCTGCTTCTAATTTAGAAATTTCTGCACCAGATGATCTAATGCTAAAATAAAATATACCCAAGCTTAGCAGGCTAATCGCTACAATACTAGCTATAATGGTACTTACTTTCTTATTCAAGTTCACCCCTCCTTACTTCCCAAAGTTACTAAACATATCTGAGAAGCTACGGTGATTCACATTAAAATTTACTAAGAATAGAGTGTTCGTTCTGTCACTTTTATGCGGAATAAACAATTGGAAGACTAACAGTAAAGGTTGAACCTTCTTTCATTTCACTTATAACTGCTATTTTCCCTTGATGTTCTTTTACTATTGCCTTTGCTATTGCAAGACCTAAGCCTGTTCCACCTGTATCCCTACTACGAGCTTTGTCTACACGATAAAACCTTTCAAAGATCCGATCCAGCTCCTGTGCAGGAATTCCAGCCCCATAATCCCTTACCGAAAAAACAGCCTGATTATTATTCGCTTCTAACCTAACTTCTATCTTTTCATTACTATATTTAAGCGCATTATCTATTAAAATGTAGATTACCTGCTCTAACTGATCACGGCTACCATTTACCAATAATTTTCGCTGTACTTGATCAAATTGTATCTCTCTGGAATAAGCGCCGCGAAACGTAGTGACTGTTTCTTCTACTAAGTCAGCTATATCTACTTTTTTCATGACAGCTGACTCCTTATTTTTTGCCAGGCTTAGCATTTGCTCCACGAGTTTGCTCATACGATCTGCTTCAGAATCAATAGCCTCGATAGATTCCTTAACTAGTGATGGATTGCCCGTTCCTCTCCGCTCCAACAATTGAGCATAACTTTTTGCTATTGATATAGGAGTTTTCAATTCATGAGATGCATCAGATACAAATATTTCCTGCTTTTCAAAATTATCCTTTAAGTGATCAATCATCTCATTAAATGTCTTCTCCATCTCATAAATTTCATCCCGAGATCGTTTGTCTACATCAATTTTTTTCCAACTCGCTTCTTTCATATTTTCTCGCATGGTATGAATAAAAGCTTTTATTGGATTTAATAAAAACCGACTAAGTACATTTCCAGCGATAATAATTGGAATAAGCATGATTCCAGATGCAGCTAGCAGTACGTAAAACAAGGTAGTCATTGTATTATCTAAGGTTACAAGGTGCTTGGATACTTGTAAGGTAACTACCTCACCTGCATGTTTTCCTGTTTCCCAAATAATCGGTTTAGATACAACTGCAACATCGGGTTCATGCGCCTGCTTTTGTATCATTTGTGTTTCTGTATTCGTAAATTTAGGTGCCAACTTATAATTACTCGATTGAGAAGAACTTTTCATTGCTGTCTCTGACCGATCAACGATTTGGATCATACCTTGCTGCGGCGAAAATGAACGTAGCAGCTCTTTAGATGTAACATCAGGATGTTCTTTAATCGTTTTTACCAACGTATCTGTTTGTTCTGCCAACTGCTCCAATTGACTATCGGTAGAAATTTTATAAAACAAAACATAAATGGACGTATTAATTAATACAATTAATACGAGAATGAACAAGCTTGAAAACAATTGAATCTTTGTTCGCAACCTCATGAGACATGATCCTTTATCGTGTAACCAACACCTCGCACAGTTTGTATGTATGCTTGATCATAACCTTTATCCACTTTCTGGCGTAAATAACGAATATATACATCAACAACATTGGTATCTCCAAAATAATCAAATCCCCAAACCTGCTCAATTAATTGCTCTCTTGATAAAACAATGTTTTTATTTTTCAACAGACAAACAAGCAAGTCAAATTCCCTAGGTGTTAATTCAATTTGTTCATCCTCACGTTTCACTTCTCTGCTTTGTGGATTGATATGCAAATTCCCAACAGATAGCGTATCACCATTACTATCATTTTTCTTAACCGGAGTCCTTAAATGCACGCGAATCCGTGCAAGTAATTCCTCAATTTGAAATGGTTTCGTGATATAATCATTCGCACCTAAATCTAAGCCACTGACCTTATCATGCACCTGATCTCTTGCAGTTAACAAGATAATCGGTGTCCTCTCATCTGATCTTCTTACTCTTCTTAAAACCTCTAAACCGCTAAGCTCTGGAAGCATAATATCCAGAAGTACAAGATCCCAATCCTTAGCTTCTATTAATTGTAGTGCATCCTTTCCATTAGCTGCCACTTCTGTCACATACTGCTCATATTCTAATTCAAGTTGTAAAACTCGACTTAATTTCTGTTCATCCTCAACAATTAGTATATTTGGTTGACTCATGCTATCACCTGCTTTTTTATACTTATCTTGCTATCAAATCCAGCCTTTATTTGTAATTTTAAAAACATGTATCGTTATCCGTCTAGACGAATGATACATACCCTACCATTCTATCCTAGCATATATACACGTATTACGGAGCTCATCACTATCTATAGCTCGAGAATCCTGTCTGTGAATACCTTCCAAGGTGTAGCCTAGACGCTCGCATATTGCTCTACTTCGCTCATTTCGTTCATCACATTTGATCTCCACCCGGTTTGCTCCTAATGTTTGAAATGCAAATTCAGTCAGGCCCGCTACTGCTTCCGTCATATACCCTTTTCCTTGGCATCTAGAATCAATCCAATAACCAATTTCAAATTTCGAAACGTCCCAATCGATACGATGTAGACCTGTGCTACCAATAAAAGCTCCACTTACTCGGTCGAAAATAAGAAAACGTAAATCCTCCCGCTTTAAAAAATCCACATGCGATTCTCTTATATTTATTTCTGTTTCTTCAAGTGTCTGTTCACTTTTTGCAAAAGGAAGCCACTTTTTTAATTCTTTTCTACTTGCTTGAATTGCTTCATAGACAGCTGTACCATCTCCTGGTAGTGGTAAGCGAATAAATAGCCTTCTCGTGTGAAATTCTTGTGGGAATTCTTTTAATATTGGTTGCTGCATTGCTCCTTTTCCCCTTCATCTTTAATTTTTATCCATTATACTGAGTAACAAAGGAAATGAAAAGAAGTTTTAAAGGGAGGTCATCAAATGCTAGCATTAGATCATATTGTAATAGCCAGTAAGGATCCAGCTCATGCAGCGCATCAATTAGCTTTACAGCATGGTATAAAAATCGTGGAAGGAGGAAGACATGAGTTTTGGGGAACTTATAATTATTTAGCCTATTTTGCAAATGATTGTTATGTAGAATGGCTTGGGATTTTTGACAAGCCCGTTGCAGAGCAATCGTCTAATCCACTAATTAAACAACTCGTTACAACTCTTCAACAAAATGAAGAACTACCTGTTCAAATTGCATTAAGAACAGATCATTTAGGTAAATTTATCGACCAATTTCAAGCCTCTTCGATGAAATACACTGGACCTGTCGCAGGACATCGAAGAAAACCTGATGGAACTAATTTGTCATGGAAAATGCTATTTCCACAAGGGCAAAGCAATCTCCCCTTCTTAATAGAGTGGGATAACCAGATAAATAAACCGGATAACGCTCAATTCCTTAATAAACAGCAAATTAAAAGTGTAGCTTACCCCTTTCCAAGCGACAATTTTAACAATATTTACCAAGAACAGGTTAAAAATGATGGAATTATATTAGCGAACACATATTTACACCTCAGAAAAGAAAAGGAGATTGATTTTCAGATTAAGTAAAACGTCTTGAGGGAGCAGAACTATTTTTCTCCCTCTATTTTTATAGAAAAAATACTAGTAAACAAACAGCGCATGTACAGTTAACCTTACAACGTCTATGTTCATCCCAAACACGCCTCTTATTTCTGAATATATTTTATTGCTCGAATAGTTTAAATTGGTAATTTCGGCATATTGTTCACAATATCATCCAATGCTAATCTATTAGCAAGGACTTATCCTATCAAATCAAGCTACATGACACTTATTTTCTTAAAGATGACCAAATAATTGAGATATCCACCATGCCAACGGGTTTGTTCTCATTACTTATAGCTCTATTTTGTAGATTTTAAAAAATTAAAATCACAAGGAGGAAGAAAATGAGTAACAGAAAAAAAGTTTGGTTTGAAGAGGCTGGTCGCAGACTCGATCCGAGTTTAGTAGAACAATTACGGATAAAACGCAGAGAAGATCCTTACGAAACAACAAATGAAAAATTACCAGTAATCGTATACTATTCTAGAGACACCGATGATAATAAGAAAAAAGATTTATTTCATAGTTGTCAACTAGACAACCATAGTAAATTAGACAAAGAAATTGGCAGAAGATCAATCTGTGGAGACTTAACCCCACAAATGATTAAACAGATTAAAGATCACGATGCCGTTGAACGCATTTTTTATAATCGTACCGTAACCGCCTTATTAGATGTTGCCAGTAAACAGATTGGCTCTATCGACATCCAAGAACAGAGCGGACTAACTGGAAAAGGAGTTAGCATTGCAGTAATTGATACTGGCGTACATCCACATGCTGATTTAACACAACCCACCAATCGTGTGATCGCCTTCAAAGATTTTATAAATAATCAGAACGAACCATACGATGATAATGGACATGGCACCCATTGTGCTGGAGACGCTGCTGGGAATGGACATCAATCAGAAAGGTTATATACCAGCCCCGCTCCCGAGGCTTCGATCATTGGTGTAAAAGTACTTGACGAGAATGGTAGTGGTAGATTATCCACGATCATTGAGGGAATAGATTGGTGTGTAACTAATAAACATAACTACAACATTCGCATTATTTCGCTTTCATTAGGAGCACAGGCATATGAATCTTATCGAGATGATCCATTGGCCGTAGCAGTACAAGAAGCTTGGCATCAGGGGATTGTCGTTTGTGCAGCAGCTGGTAATAGTGGCCCTGAACAAACCACAATCACTACGCCTGCTATCAATCCCTTTATTATTACCGTAGGATCAACAATGGATCAAAATACAGAAGAACGTTCTGATGATCATATTGCTACTTATTCTAGCAGAGGACCAACCATTGACTCACTAATTAAACCAGATATCTATGCACCAGGTACGGATATAATCTCCTTATTAGCACCCAACTCTAAAATAGAACAACAAGTACCTGAGCAAGTTGTAAATGATTATTATTTACAACTATCTGGAACATCTATGGCTACTCCTATCTGTGCTGGTGTAATTGCACAAATGTTAGAAGCAAATCCGAATCTAAGCCCAAATGATATTAAAAGTATCTTGCAAACAACCTCCAAACCGGTGCTCAACGACCTTTGGGGATATATAGAGGCAACAAGTGCCGTTAATATGGCTACTGACTATATGCTTTTTCAAAAAACCGCAAAATAAGAATTGCCTTCTAACGTACCACAAATACATGAAAATATATAGTGAAGCTTCAATCTGTGGATCTTACTGCAAGCTATATACGGGATAAATTTCAAACGAGGCTGGAACAAAACACAACTTCTTTACTCAAAATACGGATAATCATGTTATCAATAGGAGGGTCATCGCCGCACCGTGAAAATATACGCGCTTTCCACGGGCAACGGCCTCAGCTAACTTGGCAAAGAAAAACACGTTACCACGTGGATCTTCGGACTCGTGCTGTTCCCGCCGGAGTCTCGCTTATTTCAGGTGCTAAAGAATGATTCTGATCAAAAAACGAACGATAATTAATTTCAACTAATCATCATTCATTTTTAATTGTTTCTCATTCTTTTGTCTCAGCCTCGTTTTTGTATGAGTAAAAGAAATCCTATCATTTGCTTGAATTTTTACTACATCTCCATTTTGTATTTGATAAATACCACAGCCTTCCGTTGCTTCTAATTTGCCATTAAGCAGGTAAATGCCTGCTCGTTCGTCTATTCCGTAATTATCGGAATCTATATGAGCTTGAACAGCTTGCTTTAAATGTTCCTCATCCTGCCACTGTGAGAAGTGAACGGCGATTACAAGCTTTGAAAGTAATCCTAGACCAGCTCTTTGTTGATAAATACCTTTCACATTATCTTTTGGCGAAATAATACAAAATTTAGGACTAATTAATGCCCCAGCTGAAAATCCCGCTACAGGGGCACCAAGCTCATACCGATGTTTAATTACATCGGAAATGGGTGAATCAACAATGTAATCAGCATAAAGGTTTGTATTTCCTCCGCCAATTAGAATTCCAGAGCTTTCTTTTACAGTATTTATGACAGTCTCTACTGGAGTACTCGGAAGCGGTAAATAATTAAAATTTCTAGCTCCTGCTTTCTCTAATAAATTTGTATATGTTGGCATATAAGCTCTCCAACCTTTTCGCTCGATAAAGAGGACGGATATAGAACCGGCAAATACATTACTTTGTTTCATAAAAAGACTAGCCATTTTACTAGTGAATGGTGGACCGCTACCAAAAAGAAATAGATGATTATCCATAGAGCACCTCTTTCCTTCAATTATTCATTTATACCTATAATAGGTCATGAAGACGTCAGTTGCATAGGTACCATCTCTAGTTAAGTTGTTACTGTTCGGTAACAAGCGATCAAAAAACTGCCGAGAAAAGCTTCTCGACAGTTTTTTATAGTCTAGGAAATTTAGGAATTATAAAATTTACCCATGTGGATAAATACGGGAATGTTGATGCTACGTCAAGCTCCAACGCCCAGAAACGAGGCGACTTCACGAATGGCCCTAATCTAAGTCAGCATTGGCTCGCAAGCACATCATGATTCCTTTATCTCCGTTAACTTGCTCCAGTCACTAGTTTCTAATCGGGCGCTTACGCTTTTGTTCTTATCCTAGTTGTTGATGAAGGAATTCCGTAACTGATTCCGGAGTCTTTGTATAGGCACTATGCTGGTGTGCCTTTTTCTCCCCATTTTGGAAAATTAAAATACTTGGAATTCCCATAACATCATATTTTTCTGCGATGCCTTTAACCTCATCACTATTAATTTCGTACCATTTATAGTTATTGAATTCCTCCAAAATATCACCGATAAACATATCCATTCGCTTACAGTCTGGGCACCAGTCTGCAAAAAACTTAATAATTACCGGCTCTTCATGTTGGATAATTTCATTAAATGCTTCTTCTGATTTAATTGGTTCCATGTCTATCCCTCTCTTTCCTACTACGTCCATTGTAACGATTTTTACGAACTTTGTCTTATTGTTTGCTCTATTTTAATATTCTACTCTTCCTAATATATAAGCAACGAAAAGTCCTCCAGCAAACGAAACAATACTAGTAAGCACTAACGCCGGAGTTTCAGGCCATCCAGGAAACACCACAAATACAGATCCAATAACCATACCAATTATTACGGCAAATGTTGCTGTCTTATGATGTGTTAGGAAATAGTTGATAATCTTACTCATAATAACAATTCCAATCACAATCCCAATTCCTGTGACTACTATAATATCTAACTGAAAGTTACTAATTGCACCGATGACAGTTGGATAAACTCCAAGTATCAGTAACATAAATGAACCACTTATTCCTGGTAAGATCATGGCACTACTTGCAATAAAACCAGATATAAATAACAATATATACGTGGTCGTATTTAATTGGGTTATAATGGCACCCTCATCTGCATTTAAGAAAAACATCGATCCAACAATGATAATCCCTATAACCAGCAACAGAATATGCCTACCTTTAAATGTCGACCTTGCTTCTGCTTTACGAAATAAATACGGCAGCACACCAATAATTAAGCCTAAAAAAAAGAATTGTGTCGGACCAGGATAATGCTCGAAAAGCCACTCTATGACATGACTTAAGAGTAGTATAGCTGTTGCGACACCAATACCTAATGGTACTAAAAAGCCTAATTGTTTTTTCCAATCTTTGCTTAGGAATCCATTAATAGCAGCTATTAATCTATCATATATTCCTAATAATACAGCAATAGTTCCACCGCTCACACCAGGGATAACATCACTTGCTCCCATCAGTATTCCACGATAAATATTTTTCCATTCCATATTATAATCTCCTTAACTAGCAAAAAGTACGTAAGGCTAAATTTGGACATCATTAGCCAACGATAAAAATATCATATCAAATATTAACTACATTTTATAGAATAAGTTCTATTATTTATGAAAATGAATCAGATTTTATCTTTCAACTAATTCTAAAGTCGCTCAATAATCGTAGCATTCGCCATACCCATACCCTCACAAATAGCTACTAATCCGTACTGCCCTTGAATACGCTCTAATTCATGAAGGAGGGAAACGAGTAGCTTTGTACCAGTTGCACCTAATGGATGCCCTAAAGCGATAGCCCCTCCATTTACATTTAATTTACGTTGATCTGCATTTAAATCATGTAACCATGCGATAGGTATAGACGCAAATGCTTCGTTTACTTCATATCGATCTATGTCATCAATGGAGAGGCTTGCTTTATTTAATGCCTGCTTTGTAGCAGCAATTGGTCCAGTCAGCATCAGTGTTGGATCAGAACCAATCACAGTGCGCGCAATTATTTTTGCTCTAGGTTCCAAACCGAGCATAGCTGCTTTCTCCTTCGACATGAGTAATACCGCACTTGCTCCATCACTCATTTGACTCGAGTTCCCTGCCGTAATTCTTCCTTCCTCCATAAAAACTGCTTTTAACTTAGCCAATGCTTCTAATGTAGTATCCCTACGAGGACCTTCATCTGTATCAAACACACTATCCTTTTCTTCACTATGTATAGGTACAATTTCCTTTTGAAACCGCCCCTGATCCACTGCATGGATTGCATGTTTATGACTCCTTAAAGCGTATGCATCCAGCATATTTCTCGATATATGCCAACGCTGTGCAATCTTTTCTGCGGAAACTCCTTGATTAACAATTTCATAATTAGCCGTTAGCTTGTTACTTGGCTTTGTTTCTCCAACATTAGAAAACATTGGTGCCCTTGTCATACTTTCCACGCCACCTGCAATAACTACTTCCATGTCTCCGGAAGCGATAGCTTGCGCTGCGAAATGAACTGCCTGCTGGCTTGAACCACATTGACGGTCAATCGTCACTCCAGGTACATGTACTGGAAATCCAGCAATCAAAGCTGCAGTTCTAGCAATATTACCTGCTTGTTCATTACATTGAGTGACACATCCTAAAATTACATCTTCAATTATATCCTTTTTTACTCCTGCTCGCTTTACTAGTTCCTCAAGAATAATGGCAGCAAGCTCATCGGAACGATCATTCTTTAACGCTCCCTTTCTTCTTCCAACTGCTGTCCTACATCCCTCTACGATTACAACTTCACGCATATCCCTTCCCCCTTCTGGAATGTATATTTCTATTATAACCCTTCAAACTTGTATTCTGAAAGTTTGAAAAAGAATTGAATTTTCGATGGGATACTAAGTTAAATGGATTCTCTTCTAACAAGGTGGGAACTTCTTGGTATTAATTAAAAATGAATGTTTTATTTTATACACACAGGGTAGATAAATGATGTAACCATTTTTAAGAAAGGATTTTTTAAATGAGAAATACACAATATCAACCAACGAAAAACAAGCAACTTTCTGATGCACAAGAAGTCCATTATTCCAAGGATTTCAAACAAGCCGACATCGCTGGTGGATATCGTAAGCCTCGTGTAAAGCAAGCAAAAAATGAAAATCCAGATTTAGTGAAATAGCATAGGTTGCTGATGGATTGACTGTTATCCAGGTTGAACATTCTTAATCATATTCCCCCCTTAAATAGAGTTCTCCAAGATGTACAAGCTATATGCCATACATTTTGGAGATTTTTTTATTTTATTGAAACAAATAATATTATTATTTCGTACTAGTTATTAGCAATTTTATTGGAGGTAGTATAGATGACTTTAGCAGCAATGGAATTAATCGATGTGAAAAGGTCAATTGGTAACAAAGAAATTATAAAGGGATTATCCTTTTCTATATATAAAGGAGAGGTCTTCGGTTTCATTGGCCCAAATGGCGCAGGAAAAACAACTACTATTCGTATGATGGTCGGTTTAATGAAACTGACAGATGGTGACATTCATATTTTGGGTAACAGTATTAAAACAAATTATAAAAAAGCGGTGCGTGAAGTTGGAGCGATTGTTGAAAATCCTGAAATGTACCCATTTATGAGTGGATGGCAGAATTTAATGCATTATGCAAGAATGATTCCTGGTGTTACAAAAGATAGAATTAATGAGGTAATTAATCTAGTAGGATTAGAGAAACCCATCCATGACAAGGTTGGAAAGTATTCCTTAGGTATGCGACAACGACTTGGTATTGCTCAGGCGCTACTTCACAAGCCTTCCGTATTAATTTTGGATGAACCAACAAACGGATTAGATCCCGCTGGCATTCGTGAAATCCGTCAATACATAAGGAAGTTGGCAAAAGAAGAAGATGTTGCAATTATTATCTCTAGTCACTTACTATCTGAAATTGAGCAAATGTGTGATCGGATTGGGGTTATAAAAAATGGTGAATTAATATCCATTCAAGATGTTGGTGAACAAGCATCCGTAGATAATCTTACCAAAATCCAAGTGGAAGTAACGCCACTGGAAAAAGCCAAGAACTTGCTTAAGGAACATTATGATATAGAAACAATTGTAATGGACAACGGCCTTTCCTTCCAAGGCGAGAAAGAAAAAATACCTGCAATCATAAAAACGTTTGTTGAAAATGATTGTTCTATTTATCAAGTTAGCGTAACAAAAGGGACGCTAGAAGATCAATTCTTTGAACTGATTGGAGAGAATACCATTGAGTAGAATGTTAAAACTTATTTATAATGAACAACTAAAAATATATATTCGTAAATCAACATGGGCTATGTACATTATATTAGGCGTCATCATTATTGGTTTGGCAGTTATGACAAATAGCTTTGGCGAATTAGGTGAACAATATCAAGGTGATGATTGGCAGGAAGTACTACAGCAGGAAAATAAAGAATTGCAGAAAGAAGGAGAAGAGGACGAATTTGTAGGTAGCTTAAACGCAAGTATCATCGAGGAGAACAATTATTACTTAGACAATAATATTCAACCAACACCCTACGGTGCTTGGCAGTTCCTAAGGGAAAACATGTTGCTACTTTCCGTAGTAAGCTTATTGACAATTATAATTGCAGCTGGAATTGTTGCAAATGAATTTCGCTGGGGTACCATTAAACTATTATTAATACGACCAATCAGTCGTAGTGGTATATTATTATCTAAATATATTTCTGTCTTATTATTTGCCTTATTTACATCCATTTTTGTTTTTCTATTCTCCTTTATTATTGGCGCAGTATTCTTTGGTGTGGAAGGAATGAATCCATCCATAGTAAGTAACGAAGCTAGCGGTTATACGACTATTTCATTAATACCAACTATTTTCTCAGAATATGGATACAGTATGGTCAACCTTGTAATGATGACAACTTTCGCATTTATGATATCTACCGTATTCCGTAATAGTGCGTTAGCAATTGGTACTGCCATTTTCCTCATGATGGCTGGGAATTCGATTGTAGGCTTTTTCCAAGATAAGGAATGGGCAAAATATATCTTATTTGCAAATACAGATTTAAGTCAATATGCAGATGGTAGAACACCATGGGTCGAAGGCATGACATTAGGATTTTCCATCACAATGTTAATTATTTATTATGTAGTATTCATCCTTTTATCTTGGTTATTTTTCACGAAACGAGATGTAGCAGGACAATAGAAAAGTGTTTTCAGCAATTTTCTATCCATTTTTCTTGGTTAGAACAATTCGTTCTAACCAAGAAAAAACATTATGATATAAATTTTACGAAACACATATTATAATAGATGCATACCATACTATTGAACTATTGACCTTAGCAATCGGGGTGTTTTTCGTGAAACGATACTTTACAGTATTTTTTATTGGATTGAGTGCTATTATATTAGTTGTTGGGCTAAGAACTAACTTCCAATGGAACGGAATTGTTTCTTGGGGATTGTCCTTTATATTCCTTTTATTTGCAGCTTATTTTACGAAGTATATTCCGAATGAGAAAGAGCGTAACAAGCATTAGACAATCCAACAATATCATTTTATTTTTTGAGATACTCCATCGGGCTGAGACATATTTACCAGCCCGTCTTTATTTAAATCAACCCCCGTTCTTCAGTTACGCACCATTGTCAAGGCGTTCATTTTTTAAACACTTTTGCCCTCCAACGCTATTAAAATGAATATTTCTCCTTTAACGATTGAGGTGCCATTTTCACCATCCATTGAAGTAAGAAAATTGCTACCGTCACATCATCCAGTAAGCCAAATCCTAATAAAAAATCTGGAATTAAATCGAATGGTAGAAGAAAATAACCGATGATAAAGCCTGCAAATAATAATTTCTTTGCTGTTGCAATATCCTCAGCAATGAAAAAGTCTTTTATAAACGGGACAGAACGAGGAAATGTAAATAAGAAACGTATTCTTCTTAATACCTTTTTCATGAGTAAAGCACTTCTTTCTATCTAATGTCTTCGATAATTTACCGATTGTACTTAAAAAGCTATTATATATTCTATATTGTCCTCCTAATGCGCCGACGATATACTAGGCTGTATTCCTATGATGTTCATTATGACCTATTCATTTCAGTTGTAAAACTACAGGATGAAACAAAGAGGTTCTAATTGTAAACAAAAACCATTATTGATGAAGCTGATTTTCTGGAATTGTTATATAAATCAACTTGTCATCCTCCTGTGATGGGCTCCCTCTCCCATCAGTATTATTGGTAATTACATATAACCCATGTTGATCTGCAAACACATCACGTATTCTTCCGATATCTGAAATAACCTCCACTTCACTTCCAGTCATTGGGTTAAATTGACGAAGTGCCTCTCCTCTTAATGATGCAAAATAGAAGTTTCCATGTAAATTAGCCATTCCAGAAGGTGCCCACGTCTGTTCGTTCGAGTGTACAATCGGCTGCTCCATCCCATCTTGCGCTTCATCTCCCTGAATAATTGGCCAGCCATAGTTGTTACCAGCTTTTATATGATTAATTTCATCATGTGCATCGGAGCCATGTTCCGTAGCGTATAATTGCCCCTCCACATCCCAAGCAAGTCCTTGAGGATTACGATGACCATAAGAATACACATACGAATTACCAAAAGGATTATCTTCTGGGACAGTCCCATTTAATTCCATCCGTAATATTTTTCCTGCTAAACTATTTTTACTTTGTGCCAATTCTGGATTCGTCGCATCTCCAGTTGTAATATATAGCCGATTATCTGGTCCTATTTCTAACCTTCCACCTTGGTGATATTCACCACCCGGTATTTCATCGATCATACGCTCTGTCTCTATCCAGTTACTTTCTTTTTCCTCTATTTTAACCACTCTTTGAAAATAAGCTCCACTTTTTTCGTAGGAATAGTAAGCAAATGCTGTTTGTGTTGATGAAAAATCTTCTGGAAATGCCAGCCCTAATAAGCCAGCCTCCGATTGCTGAGATAAATCTGCAGCAAACTCCACTCGCTTGCGCTGTACCTTTCCTTCCTTTACTGTAACAATATGACCTGTTCGTTCACTAATATAAATACGATCATCTACAACCTCGATCTCCCATGGCTCTTGTAGGTTAGTTGCTAGTACTCTACGCTGATCACTTGAGGTAGTTACGTTCTCTTTTTCCTTTTCAGGTTGTTGATTTTTTTGATCTGCAAAATCGCTTTCATCTTCCGTACAGCCCGTTAAAAATACCATTACAACAAGTACTATAAGAAAAAAAATGAAGTTACGGATTGTTAACACCTCAACATATGATTATTTTTGTTTAGTATTCCCATTCGTATATAAGAAAAACGGAGCAAAATTCGCTCAGTCCTTATCACTACATGCTCAGATTTACGCTTTCTCTAGTAGCTATTATGGAATAATAGCTACTGCTTGACCGCCACTCCGGCTGCCCACTTCCCTTTCCGTGGGGTTTGTCCTTCAGCTAACTTTTTTAGCAAAACCCGCTCAAAAAAGTGGATCTTCAGGTCAAACATTTCCCACAGGAGTTGAAGTGGCCGGCCTTCGCTATTATCAGGCTCTACAACGCTAGCATGAAGTAACACAGCTGCTTTTATACTCACGGATAGCGATTTTCACTTTAACCATTGTAAAAAAAGTCAACCTATTACTTATGACAAGAATTGTTGCACCTTCTCATAGCGGAGACTAATTACGTAGACTCCTGTGGGCTTAGCGCGAGCCGAAAATCCACTTTGCAACGTGTTCTTCTTTGCAAAGTTAGTTGAGGCCGCGCCCGCGGAAAGCGAAGTAATTAGTCGGAGCATTGCCAATATACATCAAATTTCAAAACAACTACTTGGCTTAACGCAGTCATTGCACTGATTTTATACTTTCTTAACTTAGCACAAAAGCGCAAGCGCCCGAATAGAAACGTAGCGACTGTCAACGGAGATAAAGGAAGCACGATGAGCTTGCGAGCCGATGATGACTTAGATTAGGGCGATTCGTGAAGTGGCCTCGTTTCTGGGCGCTGGAGCTAGATGCAGCTCAACACTCCCCATATTTAACCACATGGGCAAATTTTATAATTTCCTAAACGATAAGCAAAAACACCAAAAGTAATCCATCTACTTTCGGTGCCTTCATCCTTTAGCCTAGCTTATTTTTCTTTGCTGCTTTCTCTCGCTCATTTTTATTTAAGATTTTTTTACGTAATCTTACCGACTCAGGTGTTACTTCACAATATTCATCATCATTTAAATACTCAATAGCTTCTTCTAGAGACATATCACGAGTTTTTCTAATGGTTGCGGTTTGGTCTTTTGTAGCAGAACGCACATTTGTTAAGTGCTTTTCTTTGGTAATATTTACAGTTAAATCATTGTCACGATTATGTTCACCAACAATCATACCAGCATAAACTTCTGTTCCTGGATTAACAAAAATAACGCCACGATCTTCTAATTGCATAATCCCATAAGTAGATGCTTTACCATTCTCAAGAGCAACAAGTACTCCTTCTCTTCTACCACCAACTTGACCTTTAATCACGGGTTCATAATTATCAAAGGTATGGTTTAGAATCCCATAACCACGTGTTTGTGACATAAATTCAGTAGAGTAGCCTAATAACCCACGAGATGGAACTTTAAATTCTAACCGAACTTGTCCATTCCCTTGGTTTACCATATCAAGCATTTCACCTTTTCTTGCACCAAGTGATTCCATAATTGCACCCGTATATTCTTCTGGAACATCAACCTGTACACGTTCTACTGGCTCACACGGAACGCCATCAATTTCTTTAATGATTACCTGTGGTTTAGACAACTGTAATTCATAGCCTTCCCGCCGCATGTTCTCAATTAGAATGGATAAGTGGAGTTCACCACGACCAGAAACAACCCAAGCATCTGGAGAGTCTGTCGGTTCAACTCGTAAACTGACATCTGTCTCTAATTGCTTCATCAAGCGCTCTTCTATCCTACGTGAAGTGATATATTTACCTTCCCTACCAGCAAATGGACTATTATTAACAAGGAAAGTCATTTGTAGTGTTGGCTCATCAATTCGTAGCCAAGGTAATGCTTCCGGATGATCCTGCGGACATATCGTTTCACCAACATTAATGTCCTCCATACCTGCTACTGCAACTATATCGCCTGCTACTGCTTCTTGAATTTCTATTCGTTTTAAGCCAATAAATCCAAACAGTTTAGTAATGCGGAATGATTTTTGAGTACCATCCTTTTTAAGGACAACCACTTGCTGACCAACACTTATTTTTCCTCTAACTACTCTACCGACTCCAATTCTTCCAACGTAATCATTATAGTCAAGTAACGTAATTTGGAACTGTAGTGGATCTTCACGATTATCTACTGGTGCTGGAATATGCTCAAGAATAGTCGTAAATACTGGATCCATTGTTTCCTCTTGTTCCTCAGGTTCAAGACCCGAGGTACCATTTAATGCAGAAGCATATACAACAGGAAATTCTAATTGCTCATCATCTGCACCTAATTCAATAAATAAATCAAGCACTTCATCAATTACTTCATGTGGGCGTGCATTAGGACGATCAATTTTATTAAGCACAACAATTGGTGTTAGTTTTTGTTCTAATGCTTTCTTCAACACAAATCGTGTTTGTGGCATTGTCCCTTCATAAGCATCAACAACTAATGCAACTCCATCCACCATCTTCATAATACGTTCTACTTCTCCACCAAAATCTGCGTGCCCTGGTGTATCTAGAATGTTGATGGCTGTATCTTTATATTTAATCGCTGTATTCTTTGCCAAAATTGTAATCCCACGTTCTCTTTCAATATCACCGGAATCCATAGCACGTTCATTGACCTGTTCATTTTCACGGAAAGTCCCAGAATATTTTAAAAGCTGATCAACTAATGTTGTTTTACCATGGTCTACATGGGCAATAATAGCGATGTTGCGAATATCTTTTCTTAATTGCATACGTACGCTCCTCTATTCTTTACGAGATGATTCAAACCATTCAATTATAACACAATAACCAGCATAGAGTAAAAGTTTTAAAAATAATCAACCGGTAAAAACAATTTTAAATTTTGCTCCTCCTAATTCGGAACGCGCAACCGTAATTTTCCCTCCTGATTGCTCTATAATAGCACGGGCTATTGCTAGACCCAGTCCAGTTTCGCCACCTTTACCTTTTACAAATCGATGAAAAATATGCGGTATTAATTCTTCTGGTACTCCATCCCCGTCATCTTCAATCATAATTACAACCTTCTTATTTTGTTTTGTAATAGTAAGCCGAACTAACGATTTCGAATGACGAATCCCATTAAATGCCAGATTTACTAAAGCACGTAATAGTTTCTCTCCATCTGCATACAATTCTGGAGAACCATCGATGGCATGTTCTAATTCAATTCCTTTTTCACTTACTAATGGTAATGCTCTATCAACTACCTGCTCCATAATTTGTGATAGTTGGAGTTTCTCAGGATTATAAACATCTGGTTCACTGTCTAGTTTAGCAAGCAAAATCATTTCATTAATGATCTTTTTCAACCGGTTTACTTCAGAAACCATAACTTCTAGACCTTTCGCTTCCTCTTTCTCATCAAAAATTTTATCTCTAATGCCTTCTGCATATCCCTGTATTGTCATTAATGGTGTTTTGAGCTCATGACTCGCATTTTGGAAAAAGGTTTGCTGTGAATTAATGTATCGTTGTAATTCGTTTGCCATTTCATACACGCTTTGTTCCACTTCCTTGATTTCTCCTGTTGCATTAATTCGATCCATCGAATCAAATTGTCGCTTTTCGATTTTCTTCAGTTGTCGTTTTAATTGGGAGAGCGGTGTTACTAATTTACGTGTGAAGAAATAACTGATGATCGTTGCAGCAACTCCACCAATCAAAAATACAATTAACAACCGAAATATAAAATTCTGTTGAACTACCTCAATATCACTTAATGGTGTTAGCAAGATTAATTCTAATCCAGTACTTTCCGGTACAAGCAGAATACGAGAAGTTACATACTTGTCATTTTTATATTCCCATAATGATTTACTTGTATCTGCAAAATCATTGGATTTAAAGAATTCAGTTGCTACACTATTGGATAGCGTAGAATAAAAAACTGCATTCTGATTGCGGTCATAAAGAAAAAGTTGTAAATCCTGATCCTGAAGGAAGCTATTTAAGTTTTGAATATCGGGTCTTCCATATTGCTCATTTAATACTTCAATAAGAAGGTCACCTTTTTGTTTTAATTGTCGTTGCTCGTCTTGGATAAGCATATCTAAAATTAATGAATAAATGAAATAGCCTGTAACTGTCATTACTACGAGTAATAAGGCAGTAAAGGCAGCATTCAATTGGGATTGTAGCTTCATTCTGCTTCTCCCTCATAGCGAAGTCGATAACCGTATCCCCAAACAGTCTCCAATGGCAAATCAGGTAGTTTTTTTCGAATTCGTTTAACAAGGTCATCGACCGCACGATCACTACCAAAATAATTATTTCCCCAAATTTTAATTAACAGTTCCTCTCGTGAAAATGCCCTATTTACATTCTCCGCTAGGATTAGCAACATATCAAATTCTTTTGTCGTAACTTCAAATTCATCCGTATTAAAAAATATTCGTCGTTCATTTTTATCAATCACCAAATGATCTACAGTTATTTTCTCCTGCGTCATATCTTTTTGTTCTTGTACGATGACAGATCGTTTAAATAATCGCTTAACTCTAGCTACAAGCTCCCTTGGACTGAATGGCTTTGTTAAATAATCATCACCACCAAGTTCTAATCCAAGAATTTTATCAATTTCCTCATCTTTCGCAGAGATAATAATAATTGGTACTTCACTTTCATTACGTATCTTTTTGCAAAACTCGTAACCATCCATACCAGGAAGCATAATATCTAGGATCCACATATCTGGTGGTTCATTCATCCAAATCTCCCAAGCATCTTCTGCTGTTTCCGATAAGGTTACGTTAAATCCTTCTTTCTTAAGATAAGCAGAAACGATATTTTGAATATTTGGGTCATCTTCAACGATGCCAATATGATAGTTCATGTTTTGCCACCTTTTCCCGAAATTAATTACTTCTATTTTCACATAAATCCTGCATGATGAACACTTAAATGTTTTTACACATTTTTTCCACATTTATACCAAATGAATCCCAAACTGCTTGGCTACAATAAATGTATCAATGGTAACTTCATTCATACGCAGCATGACTGCGTGAGGAAGTGACCGTTTACTTATATTCAGGCTAAGGGACAGTATTTATAAGCGTCTCCCCTACTCCCCTCGACGTTTGTAGATGCTTGTCTCGATAGCCTGTGTTTAAAATTTGTCATAAAGGGTGAGCTAAAATGGATTATAAAGACGAAAATCAGAACAAAGATTTTAGTGGTTACTCTAATGAGCAGGAATCTATTGACGAACAGCCATTATCAGATAATCAACATATACGGGATGAATCCCAAAATAATGCAGATACCGGTACTACCGAAACATATATAGCCTCCAAGGAACGCAATAAACCTCCTAAAAATAAATCTGCGCTACACTTTATCCTTGGAGGACTGTCAGGTGGTATCGTATCTGTAGTGCTCATAGTAGCATTAGTATTAACCAATGTAATCCCATTAAATCAACAAGGTAATAATGGCAACACTGCTTCCGATAATGGGAACAAAACAGCTGACGTTATAAAAACACTTGCCTCCGATGATGCAAATGTTGCTACTAATATTGAAGAGACATCACAAGCTGTGGTAGGAGTAATCAATATGCAACAGCAAAGCGTTTGGACAGAAAGCCAAGAAGCCGGAACTGGATCAGGAATTATTTATAAAAAGGAAAACGGCAAGGCATATATTATCACTAATCAACATGTGGTTGCAGGAGCTAAGGAAGTAGAGATAGCACTTAATTATGAAGAAGAACGCCTTAATGCTACCGTATTAGGTACGGATGAACTAACTGATTTAGCTGTCCTGGAGGTAGATGGAGATAAAATTACGACTGTTGCAAATATGGGATCATCAAAAGATTTAAAGGTTGGAGAAACTGTAATGGCTATTGGTAACCCTCTTGGTATGGAGTTTGCCAATACAGTTACAAAAGGTGTCGTAAGTGGATTAAATCGTTCGATCGATATTGACACTAATGGTGATCGACAACCAGATTGGGTAACCGAGGTTATTCAAACAGACGCGGCAATTAATCCAGGAAATAGTGGCGGAGCATTAGTAAATGAAAATGGTGCGGTCATCGGAATAAATTCCATGAAAATTGCCCGTCAAGAAGTGGAAGGTATCGGTTTTGCGATTCCAGTAGATACAGCACTACCAATTTTGGAGCAATTAGAGAAAGATGGCGAAATTAAACGACCTTTAATAGGAATAAGTACAGCTGCTCTTAGTCAGGTACCACCGCAATATCGCAGTGAAATTGCATTACCTGAGGATGTAAAAGGTGGAATGGTAGTAGCAGATGTGCAAAATGGCTCCGCAGCAGACAAAGCTGGGCTACAACAATTTGACGTCATTACAAAAATTAATGGAAACGAAATTACTTCGATACTAGAGTTACGTCAATTTTTGTATTCAGATGCAACAGTTGGAGAAAAAGTTGAAATAGAGTATTATCGCGGCGGAAAAAAACAAACCGTAGAATTAACCTTACAAGCGCAAGAAAATAATACAGAAAACGCAACAAACCAATAAGTATTCAAACAAACGCTTGATGAACATACCTAGACTGTCGAGAAATGCTCTTCTCGGCAGTTTTTTATTATGGGAAAGAAAGATTACGCTTAGCCCATCGTTCACATTAAGGGCGCTATACTGTTTATATCGCTATGCTTCACCCGAGCATACAGAGAAAAAACGATATTATCCATTGAAGCAAGAAGTTAATTTCACTTATAATGAAAAAATAGTAATGAAAAAACAAGGAATATTACTAATTATGTCGAAGTTAGTTCTGGAAGAGTTATACTACATACAAATACATATAAAGGAGTGATTAATTATGCTATGTCCAAGTTGTGGACAAGAAACAGAGAAAGGAAAGTTTTGTACCAACTGTGGTGCTCTCTTAGCAGATGAGCCAGCAGCATCTGCGGAGCCAGAGGAAAATAAAGAACAGGAAATCCATCATGAGCAGGCTCATTCAGGTGCATCACAAAAGAAGGAAAATGATTTCACAGCCACTGTAAAAAAAGAATCGGCAAATTTTGGAGCCTTTTTTATCCGATTAATAAAGGCTCCTAGCAAAGCCAAAAACATAACGGGTCATGAATTAGTGCCTGGTGTTATTACAATGGTTTTATTTTCCGTCTTGATTGCTTTAGGTACCTATTTGGTGATGATGCAAATTGGTAGTATGTTTATGACCGTTAATTTTTTAGATGGATTTATTCTTCCACTCTTACAATTTCTTGTTTTATTTGTGATTGTTTCCGGATTAACATTTGCGGCTTCGAAGCTAACAGCGCAATCATTAACCATCTATGATGTATTAGCCAAAACAGGTGCATATACTGTTCCATATATGTTTATTTATGTTCTTGGTATATTACTTAGCTTAATTAATTTACCATTTGCAGGTACGTTCTTTTTCGTTAGTTTACTTGGACCCATTTTATTTATCCCTACACTAATCCTGTTAGAAAAACCTGCAAAAGGCTATGACAGAATATATGTGTTAATCGGATTATATTTAGTTTCGTTTATCCTATCCGGTCTTTTACTACAAAACGTAGTCGGAACATTTTTTGGCGGTTTCATGGATAGCATATTTAGTGGTTTCTAATTATAAAAATAACACCCCTTTTTTCAAGTCATATGAAATAGGGGTGTTTTTACTTATCCGAAGAAGAGATCAAAGATGTTACTACCGGTAGAGCTCTTCTTATTATAGAATTCAGAATACCCACAGTTCTTGCAATAGACGACTATAAACTGATTATGCTGCATATCAAACATCTTTGATAAGCCCGTTCCAGTCATTGCAACTTCCTTTTGATCCGCATCCGTACTTCCACATTTAATACATCCATTATTTTCATTCAATTTCGATCACTCCTTATATCGTAATACGAAATGAGGAGCAAAAGGTTTCACATCTTCATGTATGCCAAATATACCTAATCCAAATCTTCTTCGTACTTATTATGATTTGCTGCTGGATGTGTATACTTACCATGAATATCAGCTGCTAGAAATTCTTCTACACTTTCTACAGCACCTGGCGCTCCATCACTATTCGGATACATTTCATCATAGTTTTCTCTATCTCCATATAAGTCAGAAGGCGTTTCAGATGTACCGTATACACTTACCTCCTGCCAAGCATCTTCTGCGTCATATTCAACCTGTAATTCCTCAGACGTATCATCGGGATTAATATTGGGACTATACACCTCTTCTTCTATTGTACGATGCTGTTTAAACACATTATTATTGGCGTGCTCTATACAACGATCTGCAGTTGGGATAGCAGCCAATCGCTCGTAAGGTATATCTGCCCCACATTCGCTACAAATTCCATATGTTCCCTCTTCAATCGCATGTAAGGCTGCATTTATTTCTTCTAATTCTCGCTCTGCATGTTCATTTAAAGCTAGATCCTTTGATCTTTCGAATAACTCTGATGCCGTATCACCTGGATGATTATCATAATTAGACAGCTCCCCAACTGATTCCTGGGCTGTCTCTAACGTCATCCCGAGATGGTCTTGTACATGATTAATTAGTTCTGTTTGTCTATTTAATAAGGCCGACTTGCATGCCGCTAATTCTTGGTTCGAAATCATGAAGATCGTCCTCCATTTTTATAAATATGTAATTATACTATGCACAAGATTGGACAACGACATTCTTTATTTTTGCTCCCAAATCATGTCAATAAGTAAATAGGTGTTTTTCACTTTCTTCACAATATTTTTTGGGTATATATAACACTTTATCGGACATAGTGTAATAATATATTTTGCTTATTTACGTTTTTTATTTATTATCGTTACATATTATAAAGTGTCACATCATATGCTAAAATAAGAACAAATGTTCTTAAGGGTGATTAAATGAATACTGAATTAAAACAGCTAATACAGGATTTTATTGTAATACCAATGGCTATAAAAGTTTATGAACAAGATAAAAAGCTTATTGCTGCTGATTTTACTATGGCTAATTTGTACATTAGTATGATTGATGCAGTGATAGATCGATTAAGACAAGTGCAAATTGAAACAAAGAAAAAACTTTATACGAAGTATCATGTCGATGTGAAAAGAGTTGGTAATACAAGTTATAAGTGGCTAAGCCGTGGCGAATCTGGATTAATTGAATTCACGCCGCAGGAACTAAGGGAAATGACAAGGGACATCATGGAAAAGTATATGTACGGTACAAAGTTTAAATTGAAAGATGGATTTGTGGATCAATTGAGAAGATTAGAGAAGGAAAACCCTCGCTAAAATGCGAGGGTTTATTTTTTACATAGCTCTTCCGTACTGGTTCAGCGAAAAAGATATTATCTAACTAAATGTTCTCAAAATGCTACTTTTCTGGTTTCTACGAGTTTATTTCCATCTGTTATATCATAAATATTTACTACTAATTTGCTACCGAAAACACCATTTGCTTGAGATACCCCTTCAAAATGCATCTGATTAGACTGTGCATTAATCGTAATGTCTTGGACTTTACTTTTTCCAGAATCAGATAAGCTATTCCAGCAGTATCCCGTATCTTCATTAAACTGATATTTTTTCGTATGTGGTGTTCCTTTATAATCTATCCACATACCCTTAGTGTGAATATTTGTTCGAAGGTTACTACCCACTGCTTTATAGTAAACAGGACCTTTGTAACTCTGTTGTTCAAGATAAGTAGTTGCTTTATACTTTTTATGAGCTGGTACCTTTACATTTTGTGCTGGTGCAGTCAACGTTATGGTTTCTGTATTTGTAGTAGTTTTTGTATCAGAAGAGTTAAACACACCTGTTACTTCCGTACCTTCTTTTAAAATCAATGGCAACTTAAAAATTTTTCCTTTTCCATTGATAGAAAATCCTCTTGTCATCGAAGTACTAGTAGTTTCTGTTACTGTTTTAGTATAGGTGGCTGTATTAAACGATTGCTCTGTGTCTGTTGTATTGTTGAATTCATTATGTCCTAAATACAACGGGGTGACATCTTCAAATTTGAAGTCGCTTCTTACGCTGTTAGGATCAACTTCAAGATTGAAATTTGTAGTGACGCTGGTTGGTTTGTCATAAAGAGTATACATACTATCACGAATAGTACCTGCCAAACGTTCATCATAGTAAATATAACCTATGTCATCTAATTTTTTATTTAAATCTACAACTATGATTCCTTGTCTCGCATTATTAGCATTTTCAGCAAATGCTTTTTCTGATAATCCTGAAGTTACATCCACGCCTTCTAAAGTTTTTTTATTCATAATACTACTACCTCCTATTTATTATTTCGAATAAATTACCTTATTAACCCTCATTTAGAAATTTATTACATTAATTACGAAATATACATTAAATTCCATGAAATTTAAATATTATTTAAATTATCAAATATTTAAATAATAACTAATGATTTCTTTCATAGGTTATCGATATAATAGAGCATTATTAATTAAGCATTCAACCTTTTCCATATCACTCTAGATGAAGAATACTTTCTAACTATTTGGGGAATTTACTTTCTACTGTTGAAACGGCTGAAAGCTGAAATATTAGGAATAAGCAAAAACTTTTCTAAAAAAACGTAAATACTAGCCAAAAAGGGAGAAATTAGCTGAAAATACTTTGAAAGCCATATTTTTATATGGAGGTGATGATTTACCACCTAGCGCTTCTATAACAACTCGTTTGCCTTCTTTGTTAAGAGTGAGTTCTTGCGCTCCGTCTGCACGCATAGTTTCTTCAAGGTTTGTAATGCGCTCATAAGGCTGTTCGATCTTTTCATTGTGTTCAATAGATAGTTTGATAAAAGCCTTGAGTTGCTCTTTATCTGATAGAACTGTTGACTACCATGTCACAACCTTTTTTAGTAATTAAGAAACATGGACGAATTCATTTGATTCTCTCCTAATTAATTTTTTATTGCATGTTTAGCAATGTCATTACTAAAAAATATCCAACAGGTAAATTGAAAAATTCTGTAATGGTGTGTATTTCTTCTAAAAATGATTGATGACCTGATTCTTATCGGTAAAGATATAGTGTTTTCAATCCGATTAACTCTGCCATATCACGTTGAGGCAATTTGTTTTCTTTACAAAGTAGTTTGATTTTCTCAAGGTTTATTTTTTTATTTTGACACCTTCTTATATTGCTTTTTTCGTAAGTTATTCACTAAAATATACATTGCATTAATCGCAATACCGATAAACATTATGCATATTTGGCAATTTATTTTCCTATTTCTGCAATAATGTTATATTAGATAAGAGATAATCATTCAAAGCTTTCCGTAACAACCCATCATTAGAAAGATGGTACAGACAGCTTCCAAAAAATAAAGAAGAAGATTTAAGACGATTAAAAAAAATATGGGAAACATTCAAGGAGTTTGATGAATAGGGTAATCACTATGCAAATGTATATAATTTAGCATACATTTGTATGGATTACATATAAAACTAAATTCTCAAAGGGGGGAGTATGCATGCGTACTACTGAATTTGTACTAGGACTAATTGGAGGTATTTTTGGATTTATTGCATCTATTATGGCTTTATTCATCGGTGGAGTTGATGCCGCATTTAGTGAATCTGGTACAAGCGAAGTCATTGGTCTAGGTTGGGCAGGATTTCTATTTTCTGCACTAGCTATTGTTGGTTCAGTTGTGGTTAGATCGAAGGCTAAAGTTGGGGGCATATTGTTATTGATTTCCGCTATAGGCGGTTTGATAAGTATCTCTATGTTCTATTTAGTTTCAGCAATAATGATAGGTATCGCCGGATTAATGGGAGTATTTAAAAAAGACAAAGAAAATAAAATGGCTGCATAAGCAAACAAAAGGGGGCAATTATATTGAAAAAGATTTTATTGTTATCGTTTCCATTAGTATTAATTTTTATGTTAGTAGCTTGTGGTGAGGCAGAAATCAAAGAAGCTGGCGCAGATGACGGAGAAAAAACTAGTGATGATTCCGCAGACAAAAAAGAAAAACCAAAGACACAAGAACTAGCAATTGGCGATGCCGTTGAATTTGATGGCATGAAAATAACTCTGAACGAGGCAAGAATTGAACCAGGTGGAGATTTTGACGAACCAGAAAATGACCAATTTGTAGTAGTTAATCTAACAGCTGAAAATAATACTGACGAAGAACAAACCATGTCCTCTATGATGAACGTTGAACTAAAAGACGTGGATGGTTATTCATATACAACAACGATATTAACAGAAGGCGTTAAAGCGCAATTTGATGGAACTATAGAACCGGGCGGAACACTAAGAGGTGAAATTCCTTTTGATGTTCCTGAATCAGATAGTTATGAATTACATTTTTCTGATCCTTTTAAATCTGGTAAAGCAATTTGGAAAATACCAGCTGAAAAATTAAGCAAATAACTGTCTTTTAGAGGCAGAGACAAACGAATGAAGAAACATCAAAAACGAACGATGATTAGTTTAAACTAATTATCGTTCGTTTTTTGATCAGAATCATTCATTTAGCACCTAAAATAAGCGAGACTCCGGCGGGAACAGCACGAAACCGAAGATCCACGTGGTAACGTGTTTTTCTTTACCACGTTAGCTGAAGCCGTTCCCGTGGAAAGCGCGTATATTTTCACGGTACGGCGATGATACTCCTATTGATAATATAATTATTCGTATTTTAAGTAAAGAAGTTGTGTTTTTGCCCCAGCCTCTACTTAAACCTTGGAATTTCTATTATCTGAAATTCATCCAATTATAGGATCTGTCTTTATATCGAGAAAAAGGGATGAAAATGGCCAACTTCCCATGTTCATGGGTTTTACATTCGCTTTTGCATTATTTATCAGATTACTCATTTGGTGAAAAAAGAATACACATGTTACTAAAAAGATGAAAGAAAATTCCTCTGACAAAATCAAAGGAAAATTTGATGATTTGCTCTAAAAAATAGCTTTTTTAAAAATTTCGTGACTTTTATGTGACATTTTTAACTAAAATCTATTTTCTGGAACTTTAAAAAGCTTATGTATCAACGATCTTAGTAATCGTTTGACCATATCATATCAATATGCCAAATTCCATCCTCAAGATATGGCGACGATATTTGTTTAAACTTAAATGATTCATAAAATGCTTTTAAATAAAGCTGAGCTTGAATTTTAATTATTTTCGTTTTTTCTTCTTCTAAAGCTCCAATTATATACTCCATTAGCTCATTACCATATCCTTTTCCACGATATGCTTCAACGACCAGAACCCGCCCAATGGATGTCTCAGCATATTTACTTCCCGCTGGCAAAACCCGAGCATAAGCAATAACCTTTCCTTCGTCTGTTTTTAAGCAATAATGAACGCAGTGTTGATCATAATTATCCAACTCTGGATAAGCACAAGCTTGCTCTACAACAAATATATCCGTTCTCGCTTTCAAGATTTGATAAAGCTCGTCGTTAGTTAGTTCATGGAACGTACGCTTTAGCCAATGCATACTAGTTCCTCCTCATCATGCAGACATTTGGTTGATATTATTTTACACAAAATAGAGTGATACTTCATGCAGAAATGTGTTTTTACAGTTTTAGTCAGTTAGAAAATCACTTCGTAATTCCATTTTATATGGGGTATTTTAAAAGAGGATATTGAATGGTTGCTGTCGAATGAGATGAATAAAGAAAAAGATGAAGGGAGAAGTCAATTTGAATACAAAAGATATGAATATTGGATTTATTGGTATTGGTGTAATGGGAAAAAGCATGGCGCTTAATCTAATTCAAGCGGGATATAATCTTTCCATCTATACCAGAACCAAATCGAAGGCTGAGCAATTACTAAAGGCTGGTGCAACTTGGCAAGATTCACCCGCATTACTAGCTCAATCATCCGACATCATTATTACGATGGTAGGGTATCCTAAAGATGTTGAGGCTATTTACTTTGGAAAAGAAGGCATTTTAAATTATATATCAAAAGGCACATACTTGATTGACATGACAACTTCAAAGCCTTCTTTAGCAGTAAAAATAGCCGAAGAAGCTAGGGAAAAAGACTGCCATGCATTAGATGCTCCTGTTTCAGGCGGTGATATTGGAGCAAAAAATGGGAAGCTTGCTATTATGATTGGCGGTGAAACAGAGGCATTTGATAAAGTATTTGAACTTTTCCAAGTTATGGGAGAAAATATAGTTCTCCAAGGAAAAGCTGGCGCTGGACAACATACCAAGCTTGCCAATCAAATCACAATAGCTTCAAATATGATTGGCGTATGTGAAGCAGTCGCATACACAAAAAAAGCTGGTCTTGATCCAATGAGGGTTCTTACTAGTATAACTACTGGTGCAGCCGGTAGTTGGTCTTTGTCTAACCTAGCACCACGTATGATAAAAGAGGATTATTCTCCTGGATTCTTTGTAAAACATTTTATTAAAGACATGAAGATTGCCTTAGAAACCGCAGAAGAAATTGGACTTAAAACGCATGGGTTGAAGCTATCACTCCAACTATACGAGGAGCTAGAGGAAAAAGGTGAAGCCGATAGTGGAACACAGGCACTAATTAAACTATTTGAATAACCAACCGAATAGTAAGGATAGGATACTGAAATATCCGTAGACTCTTTGAAAAAGATGAGCGCTTTTCTGCGTGCGCTGTATTGCTGGCGAAGCCTTCCTTCTTCTAAGGGAGGGAAAGCTTCGATGAAGTCTCAGAGTACGGTCAACTTTAGGAGGCTTACCAGCCTCCTAAAGAAAGCAGCATAAATTTCCTTAGCACTCCGTTACATGAACCATCATTTCTTGTTCGATTTTCTACTTGGATTAAAACGCACTTTCCTCCACCTCTTCTTGCAAATTACTTTAATGGAGGAGATATGTTTTTCAGAAAATTTTCATTATCCTTTTTAATCATAATTTTATGATCTATCGTTTTTTAATTTATTTGCCTCCTGTTGAACGATAAAGCCAAGGTCATCATTGCCAAATAACTGCAGAACTTGAAGTACTGTGTCTGTGGAGATCTCCTGTTCATCTTCTTTCGGTACAGTTAATGAAAGAGCATCTGCTAATGCTTCATTCTCCCATTGATCAGGATATGCCTGCCTATACAATGCGGTTGGACTTAGATTATGATTGACACACCATTGTGCATAAATAAGTATCATCATCTGTTCATCTTGCTGATATCGTTTGACAACTTTATTTTCTTTATCTCTATGCTCCATTATTCACCAACATTTCTCATTAAAAATATCCAGGAAAATGACAATGCCTGTTTTAACTCAAGTGGTAAGTCATTATAATGGACTTTGTTTACCCCTTGTTTATAGACACCATATCCATCCATATATTGCAAGCCTTTCTCTTCACAAAGTTTCTGAAACTCCCAAGGCATCATCGTATTACAAATGGATTTTTGATTATGTAATCGCGGAAAGCTATTTAATCTGGGACCTGCTGTAGGTCCTAAAATCCCAACACATAGGAATCCATCCTCCCGCACAACACGTTTTAATTCGTCTAATGCCTTGTCTGGATTTTCTGTCCACTCTAATACATTGATTGCCATAATACCATCCATAGCGGAATCATCAAATGGCAATTGATTTATGTCTCCATGAATGAATGTAATTTCATCGGGAAGCTGTGATTGAGCATAGTCGATCATTTTTTTGGATAAATCCATTCCTGTAACTCGGTACCCTTCTTTGTAAAGCTTATATGCCCCATATCCATCACCGCAACCAATATCTAATAGTTGTTGGCAATTTGGTTTACTGTGCTTTTTGATAAAAGGTACGATTTGATGACGACTGCCTGATTCCCACATATTCTTGCTACGCTTATTCCAAAAATCTGCCTGATCATCCCACAGAACTGCCGCTTCCTTACTCCAATCAAAGCGTTTCATCCGCTCTCTCCTTTTGATCCAATTATAGATATTTGTAGCATAAAAGCGCAAGCGCCCGATTAGAAACGTAGGGCGATTCGTGAAGTCGCCTCGTTTCTGGGCGCTGGAACTGGACGCGGCTCAACACGCCCAAATTTATCCACAGGTCAAATTTTATAATTTTCTAGCCTATAAAAAAGGGTTTACCTCACGGAATGAGATAAACCCTTTATTTCATCTATTATAGACGAGTAACGTTAGCTGCTTGTGGTCCGCGGTTACCTTCTACGATTTCAAATTCAACGTCTTGACCTTCTTCAAGTGTTTTGAAACCTTCTGCTTGGATAGCAGAGAAATGAACGAATACATCGTCGCCATCTTCACGCTCGATGAAACCGAAGCCTTTTTCAGCGTTGAACCATTTTACTTTACCAGTCATTAAAATGACCTCCTTATACAAATATCGTGCAAAGTAATTGAATCATAAATACTTTTACACCTACTTTGATAAAGAGATCGTAAAGTATTATTCAAACTTCAATTTCCTTTTGCACCTTTAACTTTACCTTGTTATGAGTTAAAATGCAAGTGGATACCTTGATATTTGCAACATTTTTTTCACAATTAGGCTATTTCATATCCAAATTGTGTCAGAAGCATGATAATTAGCCAGGTCACTAGTCAATTTCACCTAACATAATTGCACTATACGATAACATCGTAGCCTTGTTCTTCAATTACCTCTTGCATATCAGCTATAGAAACCTTTGTGTCATCATAGGTTATATCGACTTTCCCAGTATTTAGATGCACCTCTACCGTTGTAACACCCGTTAAATTTTCTAGTGCACCTTTTACAGACTGCTCGCAATGACCACAGCTCATTCCTTTTACGTCGATTGTTGTTTGCATTATAAATAAATCTCCTTTCATTGTTTAGATAACTATTATTTATCCGTAGTAAAACCCCAACTGATTGAAGTATTACTTTATCTTGGATACCTACTATTCTTACTTTATAACTTAACTCGTTTTAAACGAAGTGAATTAGAAACGACACTTACAGAACTAAATGCCATAGCAGCTCCAGCAATCCAGGGTGCTAATAATCCCATTGCTGCTATCGGAATTCCAGCACTATTATAGGCAAAAGCCCAGAACAGGTTTTGCCTGATATTCTTAATCGTCGCTTGGCTAATTTTAATTGCTTTTGGAATGAGAAGCAGTTCTCCTCCCAAAATCGTTACATCTGCTGCCTCAATGGCCACCTCGGTGCCTGTTCCAATCGCAATTCCTATATCTGCAATAGCAAGTGCAGGCGCATCGTTAATACCATCTCCTACCATTGCAACTTTTCTTTTATCCTCTTGGATCATCTTCACCTTAGCTGCTTTTTCTTTAGGTAGGACTTCAGCAATTACTTGGTCAATTCCAGCTTGATCTGCAATTGCCTTAGCCGTTCTTTCATTATCTCCTGTCAACATAACGACTTCCAACCCTTGATCTTTTAACTGTTTGATTGCCTGTAATGCAGTATCCTTTATCGTATCGGCAACGGAGATAATGCCTTGATACTCCTTATCTACGGCAATCAACATTGCTGTTTTTCCATGCTCTTCAAATGTGTGAAGCTGCATTTCGACATCAGTTGAATAGTTAATATCATTCTCCTTCATTAATAGTCTGGTACCAACAAGTACCTGATTACCATCTATCTGTGCAGCTATACCTCGACCGGGTATAGCATTGAAGCTTTCTACATCCAGCATATCTAATCCTTTTTCCGTTGCATAAGCTACAATAGCTTCTGCCAAGGGATGCTCTGAACCTTTTTCTGCACTTGCAACCAATTGTAATACACGCTCATCGCTAGTAAAATCTGTTACTTCTGGTTTCCCTTTAGTAATCGTTCCGGTTTTATCAAAAATAATTGTATCTAGCTTATGCGTTCGCTCAAGGTGTTCCCCACCCTTAAACAATATCCCATGTTCCGCTGCTTTTCCTGTGCCTACCATAATGGACGTAGGTGTAGCTAAACCCAGTGCACATGGACAAGCGATAACAAGTACTGCAATAGCAGCAACTAACGCTGGCTCCAGTTCACCAGGTACAACAAACAAGATCCAGGCTAAAAAGGTAAGCAAGGCAATTCCAACAACAATTGGCACAAAGTAACCTGAGATGATATCAGCTAATCGTTGAATCGGTGCTTTAGACCCTTGTGCATCCTCTACAGCCCTAATAATAGAAGCTAGTGCAGTCTCTTTCCCTACATTTGTCGCCTTCATTTCAAATGTGCCATTTTTATTTATGGTTGCACCAATCACTGTTGAGTCACGATCTTTTTCAACTGGAAGTGATTCTCCGGTAAGCATCGATTCATCCACAGATGTTCTTCCACGCATAATAACACCGTCTACGGGTATTTTTTCACCTGGTTTAACGATTAATCGATCCCCTTGAATTACTTCCTCTATCGGTACCATCATTTCAGTGCCATTTCTAACCACTCTTGCTTGTTTTGCTTGAAGATTTAATAATTTAGAAATTGCCATTGTTGTTCTACTTTTGGCCTTTGTTTCTAAATATTTCCCAAACAAGATTAACGTAATTAAGATCGCACTCGTTTCAAAATAAAGATGAGGCATATAATTTTGATCGACCATTGCTTTCATTACCTCATAAAGACTATAAAAATATGCAGCGCTTGTGCCTAAAGCGACAAGTACATCCATATTTGCAGATCTATTACGAAGATTTTTATATGCTCCAGCATAAAACTGCCAACCAATTATAAACTGAACAGGTGTTGCTAAAGCAAATTGAAACCACGGATTCATAAAGATAGCTGGCAACTGTAAACCGAATAAATGATCAAGCATGGTAATTAACAGTGGAATGGATAATGTAGCTGAAACCATCAATTTCCATCTCATTTTCATGAGCTGTTTTTCTTTTTTTGATTGTTGTATATCGTTTCCAGCTTTAGGATTTGCTTTATAGCCAAGTTTTTGTACAGCATCTATAAAATCCTGTTCTTCAACTATTAGCGGGTTATATTCAATCGTAGCTGTCTCATTGGCTAGGTTAACGGATGCACTCCTAACTCCCTGTTTTTTACTTAAAGCTTTTTCAATTCTTGTTGAGCATGCAGCACAGGTCATTCCTAAAACATCCAGCTCCGATTTTTCTGTCTCAACACCATAACCTAGCTTCTCTATTTTCCCTGTAACATCTTCTATGCTTACGGTCTCTGGGTCAAAGTCCACATTTGCTTTTTCTGTAGTCAAATTAACCTGTGCTTCGACTCCATCTATTTTATTTAACACTTTTTCAATCCTTGAAGAACAGGCTGCACAGGTCATTCCTGTTACCCCAATGGTTATATGATCTTTTTCATGCATTGGATACGCCTCCATCACTTCGAGAATTGCTTTAAAACCTCCATTAGCTCTTCAATTGCTTCATTGCCCTCCCCAGATTTAACCGCATCGGTAACACAATGCTTAGTATGTCGTTCAGCAATTGAAAATCCAACTTTTTTTAGTGCTGCATTAATAGCACTTATTTGTACTAAAATGTCAATACAGTACCGATCCTCCTCAACCATTTTCTGTATCCCTCTTACTTGACCCTCGATTCGTTTGAGCCTATTGGTAACAGCTGACTTCTCATCTTTTGTTCTAGGTGTTACTGGATGCTCATGCTTTTGATTTGCCATCTATTTCATCCCCTTACATGTAGTTTCACATTCACCTTACACATATACTATACCCCCCTAATGTATTTTGTGCAAGGGAAATGCATCAAATTATATAAAGTGAAGCTTCCATCCGTGGGGGTTGTTTTATCCCACGGGTGGTTAGGTGAACCAATCGGACATTTACTGGCAGTTGTTCCCTCACTTATCCATATTGGTTTCTCTTTATTGCTTGAAGTGAGGGGGGTACTGCCAGTTATGTGCGGGCATATAGAATGCTATATACCTAAAAAAATCCCTTAGTAGTAGCCTCTATAATAAAAGGTTCCACTAAAGGATAGGTTCATTCGTATCTTTTAAAAAAATATATTAGAAATGGAATAATTCCAAATAAAACTGTACTATAATCCAATCAAGAATTGGTACATCGCTGTTTCATCATTTTATCTCATATTGTAAAGAGCGTCATCATTCTCTTTCATCAGTGTCCTCTTCCTTCATTTATTTTTCTCTTTCTATACACAAATAACGATCACTAACCAGTTATATGTGGGATAAAAGTTTATGTCTTATGCGGCACTTTGCTTATTTGCTAAGATAAGCTTTGCTTGTATCAAACGTCTCCTTACTATAATTCCAATCCAACTAGCTAATAATGCTTTAATCATGCCTACTACAATAAAAGGAAGTGCTCCAGTTAAAAACGCAGTAGTCCAATCAAAAGCTAGTAAATACTTGATTTGTATCGTACCACAGATTAATGTGATCAGCATACCTATTGTATTTGCAAGGACGGCATAAGCTAAATTAAACTTAGTTTTTTCTAATACCCACCCTGTAATATAGGCAGCGAGAATAAATCCAAAAATATAGCCTCCCGTTGGACCTGCCAAAACCTGTATTCCTTGAGTAAAGCCTGCAAATACCGGTAGGCCACAGGCACCTAGTAACGCATAGCAAATCATTGCTAGTGCACCTTGTCGACTGCCAAGAATAGTAGCTGTAATACCGACTGCCAACGTTTGACCACTAATAGGAATGAGTGGTAATGGAATTTCCACTTGAGCCAATATAGCTGTTAACGCAGCAAATATAGCACAATTTAAAATGATTCGGAGCCTTCTGCTTTGCTGATGCATAAATACCCGCCCTTTGCATTGAATAGCCTAGATTGTAATCTTCTTATATATAAGTGAAATTGTATGCAATAAAAACAGTATTGTCAACTACAAAAAACAGAAGTTAACAATACTGTTTTCTTAGGCTCTCCGCTTACTAGTTATAAGCTTGGAGAATAGAAAGAAGGATAGAAATAGCTATCGAATAGACACCTGTCCATATTAATAATTTTTGAACCGTTTGGTGAAAGCTCTTTTTAAATCGTTGCAACGAATAATCTTGTTTAACCATCTCTTCCGTTCTTTTCATCCCTCTATTTTCTGGAGTTACCCATTCCCAGATAATTCGAAAACCTTTAAAAAACAAATAAAACAATTCACTGTTTATTAAATGAATGATAGCAACTATTAGTAAAGAAATAAGACCGACTATAAAAGCAATGTCCGTAATAAATAGAATATCCTTTAATACGATGATAATGAAAAACCACGCTAATATAAAGAAAACATGCTTCAGCAAGCTTACACCACCTTAGGAGCCAATCAACTTATAACTGGATGTCATTGGCTCCACACATTGTATCAATCTTTTATTCCGTTTTTTTAGCCCATTTAAATACAGGGCTCCGATTTTCATAGTATGCAACATTCTTGACGCTTGTTGATGTTAAATAGTTTTTGGTTAGGAAGTATAAAGGCATAAAAGGTAAATCGGTCATTAATGTTTCCTCAGCTTCATGCAATAGTTCAAAGCGCTTCATAATATCCTGTTCTACTTGAGCATCCTTTAATAACTGATCATATTGATCATTGACCCAACCCGTCCGGTTATTCGTACTAGTACCTAGATAGTATTCTAGATTCACTGCTGGATCAATATAGAGACCCGTCCAAGACATTCTCCCCATTTGATAATCGCCACGCCCTAACGTATCTAAATACGTATTCCATTCTTGATTGGCTAACTTAAGATCTATATTTAGGTTCTGCTTGAGCATTTCCTGTACTGCTTCCGCATACCTCTTATTATTATCTGAGGTACTAAACATTAATGTCACCTCAGGAAATTCAGACCAGCCTTCTTCCTCCATTGCTTCCTCTATTAATCTTTTTGCTTGATCATAATCTTCTTTAAAATAATCTCCACCAAGCTCACGAAAATCCCCATCAGGTGTGTCAGCCCCAGGTGGAACCATAGCAAAAGCTGGTGTTTCTCCAGTTTGTCCAACATTTTCAACTAGAGACTTTCGATCAACTGCCATGGCAAACGCCTGTCTTACCTTTCGATTCATAAATGGTTCTTTATTTACATTAAATATGAACATCGCTGTAGAATAATATGGAAATTCAATATATTCATCACTATCCTTAACAGCAGATAATTGATCTGTAGGTATGGAACTGATAAAATCTAGATCGCCAGTTTGATATAATTGATACGCGGTTGTTGCATCGTCGACCATTTCAAATGTAATTTGTTTTAAAGTGATGTCATCTTGACTATAATAGTCATCATTTTTAGATAAGATAATTTTGTTGTCATGCTCCCATTCCGTCATATAGAAAGCACCATTTGTTACGAAATTTTTAGCATCTAACGTCCAATTTTCATTCCCTTCAACAATATCTTTTTTTACAGGATAAAAAGTCCAAATGGTCATCAGACTATCTAAAAACGCAGTAGGAGACTCAAGAGTTACCTCCAACGTTTTATCATTAATTACTTTTATTCCTACATCATCTACACTTACTTCCCCTTTGTTATATGCTTCAGCATTCTTTATGACAAATAAATAGTACGCAAATCGTGCTCCTGTATTTGGATTTAATACCCTTTCCCAAGAATACTTAAAATCTTCAGCCGTTAAATCCGATCCATCGGACCATTTTGCATCTTCTTTAATCTTAAATGTATATACAGTGCCATCTTCTGACACCTCTACATCCTCAGCAACTCCGAGCGTGATATTTCCATCTTGATCGCGCGTATATAAACCTTCATACATATGATCTAAAATCCATCCAGAAGTAACGGATGTATTCAGTGCCGGATCAAGACTAGCTGGTTCAGAACCAGCATTTAATACAAGCTCTTGCTTTACTGATCCTTCGGCTCCTGATTTATTCTCTCCTTCTGAGCAAGCTGCCATAATCATAGCTACGCATATAAATAGAATAACAATCAACTTGTTTTTCATTTTCCTGCCCCCTCCATCATATTTAATATGCTTCCTCGACACTTTCATTTATTAATTTTTTTTAGCCCATTTAAAGACTGGTGATTTATGATTATAGTAAACAATTCCCTCTATTTCTGGTGATGTAAATAATTTGATGAGAGGAAATAATATGGCATAAAAGGTAAATCCTCCATTAATATTGCTTCTGCTTGATGTAATAGCTTAAAGCGTTTATCTGCATTTTGTTCTACTCGTACCTCTTTCAATAGTTGATCATATTCTTTCTCCTTCAATATACTATGAATATAGATGACAGGCTGTCCAGTGGTCAGACTGTATTTCCTTCCATTCCGGGGCTTTTAAAGAACAAATTTCCATTGCATGTGGGCATCTTGTGCGAAATTTACATCCATTTGGCGGGTTCACTGGACTTGGTGGATCTCCCTGTAACACGATCCTATCTCTTCTTGAAATTGTTGGGTCTGGCACAGGAACAGCTGATAAAAGTGCCTGAGTATAGGGATGCTTGGGTTCGTTAAATAGTTTCTGACTATTTGTTAATTCCATCATACTCCCTAGATACATAACACCTATTCGGTCACTGATGTGCTTAACCATACTTAAATCATGGGCAATAAATAAGTAGGTTAGATCTTCAGAATCTTTTAAATCATTAAGCAAATTTAGAACCTGTGCTTGAATGGAAACATCTAATGCAGATATTGGTTCATCTGCAACAATAAATTTAGGCTTAACCGCCAGTGTTCGAGCAATTCCAATACGCTGCCTTTGTCCTCCACTAAATTCATGGGGATAGCGCTTTACAACATCAGGATTCATCCCTACTCTTTCCAATAAATCATAGATTCGCTCCTTTCTTTGTTTGCCCTTTGCTAAGCCATGTGCATCTATTCCTTCAGCTATGATATCCCCTACCTGCATTCGTGGATTTAAAGAGGCTTGGGGGTCTTGAAAAATAATCTGAACTTCCCGATTAACTCGTTGCTGTTCCTTCTTTGATAGATCCTTTACATTACTACCCTCATAATAGACAGCTCCCTCAGTAGGGTTTGTCAGACCAACAATTGTTTTTCCAAATGTAGATTTTCCACTTCCACTTTCACCAACTAACCCAAATGTTTCTCCTTGATAAATCTCTATGGAAATCCCATCAACTGATTTGACTAACTGCTGCCTGCCTATGGCAAAGTGTTTTTTAATATCGATTGTTTGAATAATTCCTTGATTCATACAAGCTCCTCCGCATCTGAAAACTCCGCTATCTTCGGAGCCAATTCATCATTTAAAAAGCATCTTGATGAGTGACCTTCGGCAATGTCATAAAGATCAGGAACTTCTTCCATACAAATATTCATCGCATATTTACAACGAGGAGCAAAAGGGCACCCTTTCGGTGGTGAAAATAGATCTGGTGGAGATCCCTCAATTGGCTTCAGTCTTTCTTTTTTTTCATGATAAACATTTGGAATCGATTCTAATAAGCCCCATGTATAAGGGTGATTCGGATTGGAAAATAGTTCGTGGACACTGCATTTCTCTACCATCATCCCACCATACATTACAATCACCTTATCCGCACCCTCGGCCACTACCCCTAAATCATGTGTTATTAAGATAATAGAAGTATCTTTTTTTTCTTGAATATCTTGTAATAATTCGAGAACTTGTGCCTGTATTGTTACATCCAATGCCGTCGTCGGCTCATCTGCTATTAACAAATCTGGATTACAAGCGAGCGCGATTGCAATCATTACACGTTGTCGCATTCCTCCACTGAACTCATGCGGATATTGTTCATACCTTTTATCAGCATTTGGAATACCGACCTCTTTAAGCATTTCAATCGCTCTTACCTTTGCTTCTCGCTTGGAAACATTTTGATGATAGATTAATCCTTCCGAAATTTGCTTGCCAACCTGCATGGTTGGGTTTAATGATGTCATGGAATCTTGAAAAATCATGCTCATCTGCTTTCCCTTTATTTCCCGCATTTGTTTTTTATTTAATTTCAATAATTCTTTTCCTTTAAATCGAATACTTCCTCCTTGTACATTGCCTGCTGGATGAGCTATTAACCCCATAATTGCTTGTACAGTTACACTTTTTCCACTTCCACTCTCGCCAACAATAGCTACTGTTTCTCCGTGATTAACATTAAAGGAGACTCCCCTTACGGCATCAACCGTGCCACCATAAGTTTTAAAGTTAACCTTTAAATTATTCACCTCTAATAAAGACATACCGTTATTTTCCTCCCTTTTTGCGTACCTTTGGATCTAAAGCGTCTTGCAATCCATCGCCAAAAGCATTGAATGCAAACATCGTTAACGAGATCATAAGAGCGGGGAAGAAAAGCCTCCACCATTGTCCACCAATAACAACTCCTAAGGCATCATTAGCCATCGTACCCCAGCTCGCAAAGGGAGCTTGAACACCCAGCCCCAGAAAACTTAGGAAAGATTCAGAAAATATAGCGGATGGAACTGAAAATGTAAGATTAACAATGATGATCCCCATCGTATTCGGAATTAAATGTTTTCTAATTATCTTGGCATGACTCGTACCTAACTTTTCTGCAGCTAGTACATAGTCTTGGGATTTTAATTGTAGGATTTGCCCGCGGACAATTCGAGCCATGCCAACCCAACCCGTGGCAGACAAAGCAATAATAATTGTTAGCATGCCTGGCTCCATAATTACCATCAGCAATATAACAACGAGTAAGTATGGAATACCATATAGCACCTCAACGATACGCATTAATATATTATCTATTCGGTCACCCTTTTTCCCCTTTCCAGCCATGTATCCAGATACGCCACCAATGGTTACACCAATAATTAAATCTAATAAAGCAGCCACTAAACCTATGGTTAGAGAAACTCTTGCCCCCTGCCAAGTACGCGCCCATACGTCACGCCCCAAATCATCTGTTCCAAACCAATGCTCACTAGATGGAGGAAGATTATTCTTGGTAAGCTCCTGTTCAGAGGCGGAATAAGGAACCATAGACGGCCCTGCGATTGCAAAAAACGTGATGATAAGAAGTAATGCTATACCAAGTAACGCTAGTTTATTTTTTAATATATTGATAGCCGTTTCTTGCCAAATAGATAAGCTTGGTCGAACGATCTTTTCAGATAATCGATCTTGTTGCCTAACTGGCTCAAATAATAATTCCCTTGCTTCCTTACTCATCTATGATCCTCCTTTACTAGTCAATGTAATCCGTGGATCGATAAATCGATAGGAAACATCAATTAAAAATAAGACAACAACTAGAATAACGCTATAAAAAATAGTAGTTCCCATGATTACCGTGTAGTCTCGGTTAAATATACTATCCACAAAGTACCGTCCAATACCCGGTACAGAGAATATGCGTTCTATCACTAGTGTGCCTGTAATTAAAGATACAAATAGTGGTCCAATAAAAGATACAACAGGTAATATGGCATTACGGATACCATGCAAAAAGAGGATACGATATGTTGGTAACCCCTTTGCATCTGCAGTTTTCATATAATCTTGATTTATAACATCAAGCATACTCGAGCGGACAAAACGGGCTATAATTGCTAATGGCCCAGATGCCAAAGCTATCGATGGTAGCACAGCATGCTGCCACGTTCCCCAATTCGCAACAGGAAATACTTGTAAATCAACGGCTAAGAATTTCATTAATAGTGGTGCAAGTATAAAGTTAGGTACTGAAATTCCAACTGTTGCTATTACCATTGCTGTATAATCAAAAATACTATTATGGTATAAAGCAGCTATAATTCCTAACGTAACACCAAATACTAAGGCGATAAGTAGCGTTAGTAGTCCTAGTGTCGCTGAAGCCCCCAGACCAGAAGCAATAATATCATTTACTGACCTTCCACTACCCTCCATAGAGATTCCTAAGTCAAACGTCAATAAATTCTTCATATATGTAAGATATTGAATTGGTAAAGGGTCATCAAGGCCATACTTCGCATATAGATTTTCAAGTGCCTCTTCTGGTAGCGCTCCTTCTTCTGTAGAAAAAGGATCTCCGGGAATCAGCTTCATCAAAATAAATGTCAATGTCGCAATTACCCATACAGTTAATAACATCGTAAGGACACGTCTAATGATGTACATAACATTCCTCCCTATATTGACATAAAATTACTTCCCATTAGTTTAAGTATCTATCAAAAAATTCTCCCACCTTAAATTGCATCGATTGATAACTAGCCATACTACTGGTCTGTCCCCCCATTTGATGGCCATCCTCTTCAGAGATAATTAGTGTCACATCCTTACCCAATTTCGTTAATTTCTCTTTAAATTGCTTCGATTCTTCAACTGGGACACGACTATCATTTTGTCCATGACACATCAAAAGAGGCACACTCACCTGCTTCGCATGGCAAAGAGGGGATATTTCATCAAAAAAGGACTTGTCCTCTGATAAAAACCCATATTCGTACTCTCTTAATAACCGTCTATAAGAACCGGTTTTCTCTAAAAATGTACGAATATGTGATATACCAACAATGGATACTGCTGCTGACCATAAGTTCGGATAATGTCCAATGACCGTATTGACGATAAAACCACCGTAGCTTCTTCCCATGATGCCCAGCTTGTCTTTCTGAATACCGTGTTTATCAAAAGCAACCTGAGCAAGAGCCTTAATATCTTTCGCTGCATCTAAACGCTTTCTTCGATCATCCAAGGATAAATATTTCCTCCCAAAACCCTTACTCCCTCGTATATTTGGAACAAATACGGAAATCCCCATATGAACGAGTCCTTGGAGAATTGGATTAAAGTCCACTCTGGATAGATTTTCTGGCCCACCATGAACATAAATAACGGCACCTTTTGGATTTTTACTATTTGCGTAATAGAAATAGGGAATTTCCAGCTCATCAAACGATTTAAATGCGCACATCTCCGGATTGTATTTTCTTAGCTGTAATGCATCGGAATAACCAGTATCCGTCAATCGTGTCAATGTCCTCTTTAGAAGATCGTAGATATGTACTTCCCCAGGCATTTGTGGTCCTTTTAACAGAAAAAAGAAGGAACGGTTATCCAGCCATGTGATATGTGATGTTACACCAATTGGTAATTCTTCCATCTTTTTTAAGCTGTTATTGGCAATGTCATATACGTAGATGAGTGAAACTCCACCTTGATTAACAGTGAGAGCTATTTTTGTTTCGTCCTTTGAAAGTTTCATCTCCTCTATATCCCATGGAATGGATTGAATAACAGGAATGAGCTCTTGTGGATGAGATAATGAGAATTGATATAAATGCATATATTCGCTATTAACATCTGAAAGCAAAAAGCCTTTCTCCTGATTTTTTGAAAATACTACGGATTGATAACGAGCTAATTTATCTTTTACTCCAATTCTTACCTTAGATAAGTCTTGTAAATTAATTATCCAATAAGAGGAATCAATATTCGTTTCCTGTAGTTGTACTACTACATGATCGCAATCCTTCATCCATTTAACGACGGTACATGCACCTTCACAACGAAAAAGAAGATCTCCTTTCTCTGTTTCTACATCTATAATGTGGACGTGATAGCCTTGCTCCTCTTCTTGATAAGAAGTATAGATTATTTTCTTTTCATTAGGAGAAAAGTCTCCAAAAGTATGAAAATGGTCTAAAGCGTATACGAGTCTCTTTAATTTTTTCGTTTGCTGATGATAGAGAAATAATTGTTTTTTTTCGTTTCCTTTATAATCTATGCCTAGAACCGTATACATTCCGCTCTTGGAATGATTCACGGAGAGCACTCTTCCGTCCGTCAACACGAACGGCCTTTCTTCTCTCGTTACAAGATCGAATTCATATAGTTGCGGCAAGCCATTACCTCGATGCACATAAGTGATTTTATTACTATTTGGTACTTTCTTTGGTTGTTCAGCTCCATTTATTTTTAAATAATCCGATAATTCTTCCAACAAATTAACACCTCACTTAAAATTTATTCATCAAACAAATAAGTTGTTGGTTGTACGTAAAGGTCGATGCCGTAGGAAGTTTTGATAGGCAAACCCTTTTACTTCGTCTTCTGTATAAAATTTCAACAATTCATTAATTAAATTCTGGTAATGGGATGCTCTTTCAAGTTTGTTCACAAACGTTTTAACTCCATCAAAATCAGAACCAAACCCGATATTATTCACACCCCCTAGTGAGCATAGATGGTCAATATGCTTGATTAAATCAGCAATAGTTGTGACGCGCTTTTTATTTATGAAGGGGGGATTGTATACTACATGAATAAGCCCTTGGCAATCTAGCATACTTTTAATTTGGTCATCATATAGATTACGAGGGTGATCACAAATACTACGCACATTGGAATGGCTGGCAATGAGATAATCAGCGATTTCAATTGTATCCCAGAATCCCTTTACAGAAGCGTGAGATACATCTGTAAAAACACCATTCTTATTATTTCGTTTAATAACTTCTTTTCCTAACGGAGTTAAACCACCTGCATTCGCTACTCCTGCACCATCTCCACAGAGATTGGCATGGTTCCATGTTAAACCAATTAATAAAATCCCAGCACTGTACAGATATTCCAATTTATCTAGTTTATTTCCAAAGGGCTCTGCGCCTTCTAATGTTAGGATTGCACCAATTTCCCCTTTCTTAAGCGTATCAATATCTTGCCAATGTTTAATATGTTTCATCGTCGGGTTCTTACCAATGATTTCGGAATGGAAGATTTCTATCTGTTCTAATGCATATTCCCATTTCTTTTCAGCAGGTACATAAGGTTTGATAAATATTGCGAAAAACTGTACAACTACCTTTCCTTTTTGCAACTCCAATAGATTTGTAGTTAATTGATTGGAATCCTTATATTTCAGTATTTGATCTCTCTCCCGTTTAGCAACCTGCATTTTAACCAATGCATCACAATGTGTATCAATAACATTCATATCTAGCTCCTCCAAGTATTAGACAGCAGCTCCTTCAACACGCGGCAACATTCTTAAATTGATGAATGCTGCCCAAGCAACACCATTGTCGTCTATAAAAAACTTCACTACTTTTCCACTGTCTTTTATTACTAGAGTCTGATAATCAATAGCCTTAACAACAGATGAATGACCGTTGGTTTCAGCAACGAGTACATTATTTATGATTCGAATTTCTAATCGGCTTCCCTTCTTGTTCGTCGCATAAGTACCTACCAATGCTTGAAGTTCCTTAGGTGAAAGATGATAGTCAGGCGCTTCCTTCTTCTTCTGTTTAATTGGTATCCCTAAAGCTGTATGTAGCGCAGCTTTCCAGATGTCTATTTTCGGACCACCAGAAACATTTGTCAGAACTGCTACTACTATTTTCTCTTCTGGTATAAAACCAAAATATGAAGAAACACCGGGCAAACTCCCACCATGCTTTACTAGCTGATATCCAAAATAATCTTGCTCTGTTCTTACCCCATATCCATAACATTCATTTTTACCAATTGGAAAAACTGGCTTCCACATCTTTTGATAGTTTATATGCTGCCAAGTTGATTGTTCTGACGCAAGTGTATCTACATAGACATTTCCATACTTTATCAAATCCACGACCGTCGAACGAAGCCCTCCACTTGTTTCATAATTACCAAGGTTTTCCCAAGGATTGGATTGAAATGATTTCGCAACAGGATCATAGTCATACTGCACCGTTACATTCCCGAACTTTTTAATATCTTCGGTACTATATGTAGTACGATGCATTTCTAGTGGAGCTATAATTTCTTCGATCATGTATTTCCGGAATAGTCTTCCAGTCACTTTCTCAATGATGGCACCTAACAATAAATATAGATCGTTACAGTAACTCAAATATTCTCCCGGTTTACCTAAAGGACGTTCATGAATAGTTGCTAAATAGGAGATATGCTCATGAAAGCGGTTTAATTCTTGATAACGCTCAATTGGCGGAAGTCCTACTGTATGGGATAGCAAATGGTGTATCTTTATTTGAGACATATCTTCCGTTTTCAATTGGAAATCTGGTAAATACTTAATCACGGGATCATCAACTGATAGCTTTCCTTCCGACTCCAATTTTATAATTGCTAATGCTGTAAAGGATTTCGTTATGGAGGCGATACCAAAAATCGTATCTACAGTAACAGGTTTTTTATTTTTCACATCTCGATAACCGAAACCATTCATATATATAGTTTCCCCATTTTTCGAGACAGCGACAGCTGCACCCGGCACATGCCCATCCAACATGAGCTGATTGACATAGGATTCAAAAATAGACCACTTATTATTATGCATAGTTGGCACTCCTTAATACGATTATGTTTGACCTGATTAGAAAGCCTGTTTTAAGAGCTCTAGTTTCAATCATTATAATATTGACGATAGAATTATAAAAATATATAATTTTTATAATATTATAATTAACAGTTATTAATACAGTACTTATATAAGCATATAAGAGGAGCCCTTACATGAGTCTACAAACATTACGATACTTTATAGAAGTTGCAAAGCATCTTAGTTTTAGCGAGGCATCCAAGGCTTTACACATATCCCAACCTGGCTTAAGCCAACAAATTTCTGATCTCGAGCGTAAACTAGGGTTTAAGCTATTAAATCGTACCACTAGAAAAGTAGCTCTAACAGAAGAAGGGGCCTTTATCTTCAACAAGCTATCTACATCATTCAACGATATTGAAATGACATTAGATTTCATGACTACACAAAAAATGATTCCTAAGGCTAAAATAAAAATTGCTGCTGTGCCATCAGCAGCAAGTATTTTCATCCCTAAACTATTAATAAAAATGCTAACCGATTTTCCAGATATCGACGTTTATACACATGAAACTACGTCAGCGAAGGCTATTGAATTTATGAAACAAAAGCACTATCATCTTGCCTTCATTCGAACTCCTATTTATAAAGAAGAGTTCCTAAACAACGATTTAAGGCTGTTCGAATTTAAAAAATATCCATTACGACTAGTTGTAGCAAAAAATCACCCATTAGCCCAAAGAGATTCTGTAGACCTCCAAGACGCAAAAAACGAAACATTTATTCATTACAGTGATGATCATACGAATCCTTTACAATTTCTACTAGATAAAGCGTGTCTTACTGCTGGGTTTTCTCCAAAAAAGTTATGTACTGGTTCAGCATTATTATCTATTTATCATCTTGTATCCAATAATTTAGGTGTTTCCCTAATGCCATCTGATATGACGAGTTTACTAGAGAATAATAAAATCAAAATATTAAAACTCAATAATATTGAATTATTCAGCTCTACCTCCGTCTTATGGAATGAGGAGAATAATACATCTTTTGTAACAAATCAGATTCTTGATATTCTACAAACAGACCCTATTTTTAAAGAATTTATCTAAATTAATCAAAAGTGTGCTAGTGAGCTTCCCTTTTCAAACAGCAAAAAGAAACTGAAATGCATCTAAATAAAACCCATTTTGAATTTCTTATGAAACATTGGTATAATATCTGTTGCAAGATAGAAAAAATTGAATATCGACTACCAAACATTTGTATCTTGCAAATATAAATGATAGGTGGTAAACAACATGGAGAAAAACAATAATTATCAAGTATTATTGTACTATCAGTATGTTCAAATTGATGACCCTGAAGGTTATGCTGCGGAACATCTGAAATTCTGTAAGGAATTGGGATTAAAAGGTAGAATTTTAGTAGCCCAAGAAGGGATCAATGGTACTGTTTCAGGTACAATCGAACAAACAGAAGCATACATGGAAGCAATGCATCAGGACCCTCGTTTTGCAGACATGGTATTCAAAATTGACGAGGCTGCAGATCACGCCTTCAAAAAAATGCATGTTCGTCCTCGTAAAGAGCTAGTGACATTTCGATTAGAAAATGATATAAACCCTTTAGAAACTACAGGTAATCATTTATCTCCGAAAGAATTTTACGAAGCAATGCAGGATGAAAACACAATCGTTATTGATGCACGGAATGATTATGAATACGATTTAGGACATTTCCGCGGAGCAGTTCGCCCAGATATAAAAACCTTCCGTGAATTACCAGAGTGGATTCGTGAACACAAGGATCAGTTTAAGGATAAAAAGGTCCTAACCTATTGTACCGGTGGTATCCGCTGTGAGAAGTTTTCTGGTTGGCTGTTAGAAGAAGGATTTGAAGATGTTAATCAATTACACGGTGGAATCGTTACGTATGGTAAGGATCCTGAGGTGCAAGGTGAATTATGGGATGGTAAATGCTATGTATTCGATGAACGTATTTCCGTACCAGTAAACCAAAAAGAACACGTAGTAGTCGGCGTGGATTATTTCGATGGCGAACCGTGCGAAAGATATATAAACTGTGCAAACCCAGAATGTAATAAACAAATTCTCTGCTCAGAAGAAAATGAGCACAAATATTTACGAGGCTGTACGCATGAGTGCCGTGTTAGCCCTCGGAACTTGTATGTAAAAGAACATGAGCTATCACAAGAAGAGGTAGAAGAACGCTTGCAAAAACTAGGTGAAACATTAAAGCAAGAAATTTAACATTTTCATTCAGCCCCTGATTGTTGTCATATGAACAATTGGGGGCTTTTTTGTAGTCTAGGAAATTATAAAATTTGACTATGTGATAAATATGAACATATTGAGCCACGTCCAACTCAGCGCCCAGAAACGAGGTGACTTCACGAATTGCCCTAATCTAAGTCATTATCGGTTTACAAGCTCACCGTGATTCCTTTATCTCCGTTGACTCACTCCAGTCGCTATCTTTCTAATCGGGCGTGCTTATTGTTAAGTTTTTTAATAATGATATTCTCCATAATAAAGAAAATCTTCCTATCTTCAAAAGCGATTCACCCCCTATTAAAGAGAAACATTTGGTGTTAGGAAGCTATTCTTTGTGGGGAAAACTATGTAATCCCCGCTTTGACATGCCCACATCAACTTGCTATCCTTTTTTTAAAAGGAGGCTTTTTTATGAGTGTCTATGAATTTCAAGCTAAAATGATAGGTGGTAAAGAAAAGTCATTAAGCGATTACCGAGGTGAGGTATTGTTAATTGTAAATACAGCAAGCAAATGTGGATTTACTCCACAGCTCGAAGGATTACAAAACGTATACAATGCTTACAAGGATCAAGGATTTCAAGTACTTGGATTTCCTTGCAATCAGTTTAATAATCAGGATCCAGGAACAGAAGGAGAAATCTCGGAATTCTGCCAGATTAATTATGGAGTTACCTTTCCAATGTTTAGTAAGGTTGATGTTAAAGGTGAAAATGCCCATCCCCTTTTTAACTATTTAACAGAAGAGGCTAAAGGTTTTCTTACGAAACAGATCAAATGGAATTTCACCAAGTTCTTAGTAAACAAACAAGGGGAAGTAATTAATCGATATGCTCCACAAACAAAACCAGAACAGATCAAAACAGATATTGAGGTAGCTTTACAAGGATAACCATCTTTTTTTATGTACAACTTTAAATAGATACAAGCTCCAGATTCCCTCTATTAGGAAATTCGACCTCGTCATCCGACTAAATGACATTTTCGGATTGATAATATCAGAGCTAGCCCAGCATATTTTATAGATCCGCAGAGACTGTGCATATTGTACATGAAACCTCACTAGGCGAATAAGAACGAATTGGTGGTTACACCCAGAAGTTAGATTTTTCACTCTAACTTCCCCGGGGTTGGTACCAAAACGTATCGAATGATTGTTCGACTTTTATTATCTAACATACACTTATGTCCATATCTTCTTTTAAAGTACTTTTTCTAGGAAAACCTTCGCACGATCTGTAGTAGGCTTGTCAAAGAAAACGGACGGTACCGCCTCCTCTACCAGCTTACCGTTATCTAAAAATAGCACACGATCGCCCACTTCCTTCGCAAAATTCATTTCATGTGTCACAATTACCATCGTCATCCCTGTCTTTGCTAAATCCTTCATTACATCTAGTACTTCTTTAACCATTTCAGGATCTAATGCGGAGGTAGGTTCATCAAACAACATAATTTCTGGCTCCATTGCTAAAGCTCTAGCAATTGCCACTCGCTGCTTCTGCCCACCAGATAATCGATTCGGATAGGTATTCTCTTTATCTGTTAACCCTACCTTAGCTAATAACTTTCTTGCAACTGCTTCTGCCTCTCGTTTTTCTACACCCTTCACCTTTTGCGGTGCATAACTAACGTTATCTAACACCGTCATATGTGGAAATAAATGAAAATGTTGAAAAACCATCCCGATGTTTTTACGAATTTCTAATTTATTTGTTTTAAGCTTCGTAATCTCTTTTTCTTTTATATATATTTGCCCCTCCGTTGGGTCTTCCAATAAATTTAGACAGCGCAAAAATGTTGATTTTCCCGAACCAGATGGACCAATAATCGTTACAACTTCTCCTTGATGAATGGTTGTAGAAATTTGATCTAAGACTATATTTTTATCAAATACTTTTGTAAGATTCTTTGCTTTAATCACTTTGACGAAGCCTCCGTTCTATCAATCTACCTAGTAAAGTAAGTATATAAACCATTACCCAATAAATTAGTCCAGCAAATAATAATGCTTCAAAATTCCGGTATAAATCTGCGCCAGCAATTTGTGCTCTTCGCATAATATCTAAGTAACCAATTGTAGAAACAAGTGCTGATTCCTTTGTTAACGTGATAAACTCATTCATCATTGCAGGCAGTATATTTTTAAAAGCTTGTGGTAAGATAATATTTAACATCATTGGCTTATACGGAACGCCTAAAGCCTCAGCAGCTTCCGTCTGTCCTTTATCAATTGCAAGGATACCACCACGAATAATTTCTGAGATATAAGCAGCAGAATTCAGCCCAAAAGCTAACACAGCAGATAGAAATGCAGATATATTATAACCAGTTAATTGTGGTACAGCATAATAGATAATCATAAGCTGTAATATGAGGGGAGTTCCGCGGAATATCGATGTATAAGCATCCGCTACCCATTTTAGTACAGGGATGTTTGTAATTTTACATAATGACAATACTGTACCTAAGATAAAACCTATCACAATGGAAACACTAACAAATTTTAATGTAGCCCATATTCCTTCTAGTATAAAAGGAATATAAGGCACGATTTGGCTGAAATCCAAATTCATGCCTTATCACCTCGCTTTTCTCTCGTTGTTATTACAGAGTGTAGTTGGCAGCAAATCCTAATAATCGATTATCGAGATAACCACGATGTTTATCCAATTACAAATACTACTAACGTGCTACCTACATGCATCTTGTACAAAATAGAAACGTTTGCTGTAACTTATGGTTAATTGAATAGACGTTAGCCTACTCCATATCTGACAGCCATTTTTCTTCCAATTCTTTTATTTTTCCATCTTCCTCTAATTTTTTTAATACATCATTCACATCATCCACAAGTCCATTTCCTTTCGGGAAAGCAATGCCCATTCCAGGCGAGCTTGTCGTTGGATCATCAAACCCTTTTAATCCTTGCTCGTTGATATAACCCTTGGCAACCGTTTTATCCATATACCCAACATCAATTCGATTCGAATTCAATTCCTGTACAAGTAAACCAGCATTATCCACTTTTTTAACTTCAAAATCGTATTTATCTGCTAAGATTTCTGCTCCCTCTTCTTGAATCGTACCTAACTGCACACCAATTGTTTTTTCTTTTAAATCATCAAGGCTTTTAATATTGGATTCAGCACCTGTCAAGAAGCTTTCCCCAGAGTGATGATATTCTGTAGAGAAATCAACATTTTTTTTACGTTCTTCTGTAGCACTCATCCCTGACATAACCATATCTACTCTATTAGCCTGTAATGCACCAATTAATCCATCAAATTTCATATCTTCGATTTGTAATTCATACCCTAATTCATCAGCAATCAGATGCGCTAAGTCAATATCGAATCCTTCAAAATTACCTTGTGGATCTCGTGATTCAAAAGGAGGAAAATCAGCTGAGGTTGCCATTTTCAATACCTCCTCATCAGCAGACTTTGAATTATTTGATGTGGAATCTTCACTACTACCACAAGCTGATAACAAACCTACGATTATTGTAGAAAGAAAAATGATACCTATTGTTTTTTTCATGTTTTTCGCCCCATTTTCTTTATCTGTTGTTATTATTTATGAAATTCTGTTTGTATTGCTTTTAACAAGACAGAGTCTGTAATGACCTCATAGCCAGTCCTAGCCAATGCTAATGCACCATCCGCAATAACTTGCTGCCCTTTTGCTGTAATTGTCTTATCAGCAAATTCCTTCGTATGTGCAACTAAGCCAGGCTCATCCAACCCGATATAAGGATGAATTGCTGGAACGACATGACTAACATTTCCCATGTCAATGGATCCATAACTCTGCTTCGCTGGAAGTACAGGTACACCGGATATATCTTGTAAATGCTTTGAGAAAACGTTAGACAATTGCTTGTTTGTTATCATATTGTCGTAGCTGAGTTCATAATTAGATGATTCTAATCTGGCACCTGTCATCATGGCAGCCGCATTAGCAATGTTCATAACTTTTGTTACGACATCATTTAATACAGCTCGCTCTTTTGCTCGAATATAGAACTGAGCGACAGCCTTATCTGGTACCACATTTGCTGCACTACCTCCCTCAGCAATAATCCCATGAATTCGTACATCGTCAGGTAAATGTTCACGTAATGCATTAATCCCATTGAATAGTTGAATCACACTGTCTAAAGCATTTATTCCTTTTTCAGGAGAAGCAGCAGCATGGGAGGATTTCCCAAAGTAAGCAAACTGAATAGCATCCATTGCCAGTGAATCACCACTTTCATACGATTGATCACCTGGATGGACCATCATTGCTACATCGATCTCATTAAAAATACCTTGCTCACTCATAGGAACCTTTGCTCCGTTTGTTTCTTCAGCTGGTGTACCAAGAACGACAACGCTCCCACCAATTTCAGCTACCTGCTTGCTAAGAATAATTCCTGCACCTACACTCATTGTTCCAATTAAATTATGACCACATCCGTGTCCTACCTCTGGTAAGGCGTCATACTCTGCTAAGTAGGCAATAACAGGTCCAGGCTTCTCACCATTAAATACAGCTTTAAAAGCGGTTGGTCTACCAGCTGTACCCGTCTCAATAGTAAAATCATGGCTGACTAATAAATCTGTTAATTGTTTCATAGATTTATACTCTCGGTCCCCTAATTCAGGATGTTCATATAGATAACGGCTGATCTCACATAAATCTCCATGAATTTTAGTTATATTTTCAAATAATGGATCATTCATTTTGCTTCCCACCTGTATGCATATTTATTAATTAATATGTATATTTATAACATATTGTGTATACTCATGCAATAGTTATTTTATGCCAATCCTATTACTTTATCTAAAGGGCACTAACATATAAACGTTTGTCACACACTATTCATCAATTGCTTCTTATTAATCCCCATGTATACTAGAAAAACTGAGCAAAATTCGCTCAGTCCTTATCACTAAATGCTCAGATTTACGCTTTCTCTAGTAGCTATTATGGAATAATAGCTACTGCTTGACCGCCACTCCGGCTGCCCACTTCCCTTTCCGTGGGGTTTGTCCTTCAGCTAACTTTTTTAGCAAAACCCGCTCAAAAAAGTGGATCTTCAGGTCAAACATTTCCCACAGGAGTTGAAGTGGCCGGCCTTCGCTATTATCAGGCTCTACAACGCTAGCATGAAGTAACACAGCTGCTTTTATACTCACGGATAGCGATTTTCACTTTACCCATTGTAAAAAAAGTCAACCTATTACTTATGACAAGAATTGTTGCACCTTCTCATAGCGGAGACTAATTACGTAGACTCCTGCGGGATTAGCGCGAGCCGAAAATCCACTTTGCAACGTGTTCTTCTTTGCAAAGTTAGTTGAGGCCGCGCCCGCGGAAAGCGAAGTAATTAGTCGGAGCATTGCCAATATACATCAAACATTTCAAAATACTACTTGGCTTAACGCAGTCATTACACTGATTTTATACTTTCTTAACTTACAAAAAAGAGCGCAAAGTTGCGCCCTTGTGATAAAAACTTATGTTTTAACGCTTATCATTAATAAGCTTTTGCCCAATAAACTAATTCTTTTGCTGCTTTTCCACAACATACACATGTATCAGAAACTTGTTCTTGTTCAAAAGGAATACAGCGAGAAGTTGCAAGTGTATCCTCTTTGATTTTCTCTTCACATGCTTGATCGCCACACCACATTGCTTTGATAAACCCAGGGTTATCGTTCAATGTTTTTGCGAACTCTTCCATATTTGTCACTACTGTTGTTTTTTCATCTCGATGTTTCTTGGCATTATTATATAAATGAAGCTGAATTTCCTCTAATAATGCAGGTAATCGCTGTTCAAGCTCAGATAATGAAACAAATTCTTTTTCTCCTGTGTCACGACGTACAAGAACTACCTGCTCTTTTTCAATATCCTTAGGCCCCATTTCAATTCGTACCGGAATACCCTTCATTTCATATTCATTAAATTTCCAGCCAGGCATTTTATCACTACCGTCAATCTCAACACGTATCAAATTTTTCAATTGATCTCGAAGATTATACGCTTTATCTAGTACTCCTTCTTTATGTTGAGCAATTGGAACGATCATTGCTTGCGTAGGCGCAATACGTGGTGGGATCACCAAACCACGATTATCACCATGCACCATAATTAATGCTCCCATAATTCTTGTTGAAAGCCCCCATGAAGTTTGATGAACAAATTGGCTTTCCCCATTTTCATCAAGATAGGTAATATCAAAGGCTTCAGCGAAACCAGAGCCGAAATGATGTGATGTCCCAGATTGTAAAGCTTTACCGTCATGCATCATGCTTTCGATCGTTAATGTATATTTTGCGCCTGCAAATTTTTCTTTGTCTGTCTTTTTCCCACGCAGTACAGGGATCGCTAAATAGTTCTCTACTACATCTGCATAAATGCCTAGCATTTGGTTTGTTTCTTTAGCAGCATCTTCATCTGTCGCATGTGCAGTATGACCTTCCTGCCAATGAAATTCCGACGAACGTAAAAATGGTCGTGTTGTCTTTTCCCAACGCACCACATTTCCCCATTGATTATATAGTTTGGGTAAATCGCGATAGGAATGGATATTTTTTGAGTAATAATCACAGAATAGCACTTCGGAGGTTGGGCGGACCGCCAAACGCTCTGCTAATTCTTCTTCTCCGCCATGCGTAACCCAAGCTACTTCTGGTGCAAAGCCTTCAACATGGTCCTTTTCCTTCTGAAGTAAGCTTTCCGGAATAAATAATGGGAAAGCAACATTTGTATGACCTGTCTCTTTTAATTTTTTATCTAGCTCATTTTTTACGTTTTCCCAGATAGCATAACCATATGGTTTAATAATCATCGTTCCTCGTACTTGACCATAATCCACTAGCTCTGCTTGCTTAACAACATCAGTATACCACTGGGCAAAATCGTCCTCCATTGCAGTGATTTTTTCCACAAACTGCTTATTTTTCTTTCCCAAAGCAAACACCTCATTATATAAGTTAATTATTTATATTCAAATACCTATTTTAAAACACAAAAAATCCTCCATCCAATAAGGGACCGAGGTTGGTGGTACCACCCTTGTTTACAATAGGAACTATTGCACACTCTGCATTGATAACGGGACTTACCCGCGTACACCTTACAGTGTGATACACACTCTCCGGTGACGAACTCAGGAGCAGGTTCTAATCTTTGTCTTTAGAAATTTGCAGCAACCATTTCCTCTCTAAAAAAGACAACCTAGATTATACTATTCTCCATCCTTGCTTCAAATATGTAACTTTACTATATAGTTTGCAGTTCATAAAGTCAAGAGAGAGATGATTAGAGCGTGAGCCATTCTATATTCATTTTCCCTTCTAGTAGGGAATAGCTCAACGCTTTACAAGCTGAATTTTTCGACCTATACTTAACATATCATCATAATTGTTAAAATACTTACCATTTTCTGAAGAGATGTGTTTTATTGTGAAAGTAGTCATAAAAGTAACGTTATTTTATCTTCTCGGTATTATAGGAATACTTTGCATTAGTGTGTTTCCACAGTTTTTTGCTAAAGGGGATATTACTAATATCATTCTCTATTTCCATGATCTATGGAAGTTCCTTGGCAATTTTATTCAACCAGGGTCATGGACTTATCAAATAGAAGGTTCCATAGGCGAATTTCCCATTTTAAAGACGTTATGGGTCCCATTTACATACTCCATGAGTATTTTGTTTAGTGCTATATGTACCGCTTTTGCGATCGCATTTATACTTGCCTTCTTTGTCAACTCCCTACCAAAACAGGTTGTACAGGGTATTAAGCAGTTTCTCGAATTTCTAGAAACGATCCCTGATCTTGTTTTCGTTGTCCTGTTACAAATGCTAGTTATTTATATATATAACAAGACTGGTGTCTCACTTTTTACATTAGGCTCCTACATGGACGACCGTGCCTACGCTGGACCAATTATAACCTTGTCTATCTTACCGATGATCTTTCTTTTCAAAATTCTACTATTTTTAATTGAGGAAGAGTTTTCAAAGGACTATGTACGGTTTTTAAAAAGTAAAGGGCTGTCCAAAACCGTTATACTAATTCGTCATGTGTTTAGAAACATCCTACCAAGTGCTTTTCACCAATCCAAGCTAATTATTTGGGCAACACTCTCGAGTCAGTTTATCATTGAGAGAATATTTAATGTGAATGGGCTTACCTTTTACATTATCGAAAGCTTTTCACCAATGACCATAGCTGTGTCACTTATCCTGCTATTTACACCTTTTTTTATTACCTTTCAGCTAATTGACCTTTGGGTTGATGAATCAACGACATTTGAATCGCATGGCTTAGCAAAAATACCTTCCTTTCAGCCAATTAGCTGTGTAATGAAACATATAAAGATAATCCATTGGAAAAAGCTGCTACCTCGAATTCCAATAGCTTCACTAAGGAGGCAACTAAAAAACTATAAATTTGCAATAGGGTGCCTGTTCTTTATTCTAACCATTGGTGGTAGTATTGGCTATTCCATTATTACGGATAATCATGTTGATCAGGCAAACATATTTTACGAGGAAGATGGTACTACAATAAAAAGTACTCCACCACATCCACCTGGTCATCCGTTTTTATTGGGTTCTGATAAAGAGGGATTTGATTTGCTGGATCAGTTAATTATTGGAGCAAAATATACACTAGTTTTTGGCTTTTTAATTGCTTTTCTTCGAGTTGCTATCGGTTTATGTGGTGGAATTTTGTTTGCTTTTTCAATAAGTAAACGTAAACAAAGCTGGTTATCTAAAATAGTAGATTCTATTCACTTTCTACCACTTACATTAATTGCTTATATTTTGTTGAAACCCATTCTTCAATTAGGGTGGGAAATGGAGCCATCCTACACGATTTCTGAACGCATTCTTATCGAAATCATTATTTTGACCGTTCTAGTTATTCCATTAACAACGGTGCTGATAGGGAAAGATATAACTAACATACTCCAGCAAGAATTTATTACGAGTGCGAGTGTTCTTGGTGGAAGCAGATTCCATATATTGCGACATCACGTGATGCCACATCTATTTCCTAAACTAACGATTCTATTTGGGCAACAATTTATTCAAGTCTTATTTATTTTTATCCACTTAGGTATGTTGGATCTATTTTTTGGCGGGACAATTATGGGCTCGGCAATGTTCAATGAGCCTCCTAAATCACTTACGAACGAGTGGTCTGGAGTAATTGGGAATACTGTACATTCATTTAAAAGTGGACAATATTGGCTTATTCTCTTTCCCCTACTTGCCTTTATGTTAAGCATCTTTGCTATGCAACTAATCATTAATGGTATTAAGGAAGTTCAACAGGCTAAAATCGGGGTTACTGCTAAAAAATACAAAAGTAAACGTACCATAAACCATAAGGAAAATACGGAGAATATGTTTGCTCCAACGTCAAATCGTTTCCAGCTCGTTCACGATAAAAAAGCTCGATAGCGTTCAAACATATATTCTTACAGCTATAAAATGATACGAGGACAAACGTATGTTGCAAAGAAAAAACGCACAGCTAGAAATAATTGTGCGTGTAAGTAGCTCTGGAAATATACTTCGCTTCCCACTGGTAAGGTGTCTGATGAGTCCTATTGATGCTTTTTCATCTAAGAAGCAGGATTAGAAAAACTGAGCAAAATTCGCTCCGTCCTTATCACTACATGCTCAGATTTACGCTTCCTCTAGTAGCTATTATGGAATAATAGCTACTGCTTGACCACCACTCCGGCTGCCCACTTCCCTTTCCGTGGGGTTTGTCCTTCAGCTAACTTTTTTAGCAAAACCCGCTCAAAAAAGTGGATCTTCAGGTCAAACATTTCCCACAGGAGTTGAAGTGGCCGGCCTTCGCTATATCAGGCTCTACAACGCTAGCATGAAGTAACACAGCTGCTTTTATACTCACGGATAGCGATTTTCACTTTACCCATTGTAAAAAAAGTCAACCTATTACTTATGACAAGAATTGTTGCACCTTCTCATAGCGGAGACTAATTACGTAGACTCCTGCGGGATTAGCGCGAGCCGAAAATCCACTTTGCAACGTGTTCTTCTTTGCAAAGTTAGTTGAGGCCGTGCCCGCGGAAAGCGAAGTAATTAGTCGGAGCATTGCCAATATACATCAAACATTTCAAAATAACTACTTGGCTTAACGCAGTCATTGCACTGATTTTATACTTTCTTAACTTTCAAGCAAAAAATCATTCTTCTTTTTAAGGAGTCTATGGATATTTTCAAAGCTAGAGTAGTTTATTGTTTGGAATGTTAATTGGCATCAGCTATACCCAGCAAGTTTTTGTTCATAACCTGCTAAGCTAGAAACAGATATTATCTTTAATCAATATTCCCCCCTAAACACTGGTTCTATAGCTACTAAACTACATGTGTTAATAGGAGGACCTCTTGCTCGTATATTTTGCTTTTATATATGGGGCTCTGGGATCTCACAACTCTCTCTTTCCCCTCTGTCTATTAAGTTATTTCCGTTCTTATATGATCGTACTTCCCAACGTGTGTTCAAAATGCCCTAAAGCCCACTCATGGCCTGTTGAATTAAAGCTAGCTACTGCATCCTGATGAATAACCATCTTAAATCCTTTATTATAAGCATCAACAGCTGTATGTAATACGCATATATCTGTACATACCCCAATAATATGGAGTTCATCAATAGCTCGTTCACGTAACTTTATCTCTAGATCTGTGCCAGCAAAGGCACTATACCTTGTCTTATCAATAAAATAAACATTGTGCTTTTCCTTATTTTTTTGATATACCTCTGCCAACCTACCATAAAGCTCTCTTCCAGAGGTCCCTATGATATTATGGGTAGGAAATAAGGAAAATTCCGGGTGATTACTGTCTGCAGCTTCATGCGCATCGATAGCGAATACAACATAATCCCCTGCTTCAATAAATTCATTGGTAAGTGATACGACTTTTGATTCTATCGCTTGACCTGGCTCACCACACGTTAGTTTTCCATCATTGGCAACAAAATCATTCGTGTAATCAATGTTAATTAATGCTTTCTTCACATACATCTACCTCTCTAAAATAAAATAACAACGAAGAACCAAATAATCATTACAAATTGTATAACTACTTTAGCAAAAGCCCCGCCAAGGAATCCCATAAGTGAACCAAACGAAGCACGGAAGGCTTCTTGTGTAGTCCTTTGTTGAAGCGATTCAATAATAAACACGGTTAGAAATGGAACGATTAAAACACCAAATGGCGGAATAATAAATGAACCAACGATAACTGCTATGGCTGCCCCACGCTCTCCCCATTTACTTCCTCCATATTTTTTTACAAAGTAACTATTTGCAATGATGTCTGCAGCGATCAGTACAATGGTGATCAAGGCCATTCCTATCCAAAAGGACATGGTTAATTCATTTGGGTCTATGACAAACTGGTATAAAAGAAACCCACCCCATAGTACAAGTACAGAAGGAATGATAGGAAATATCACTCCTACAAAACTTAGAAAAAATAATGCACTAATTAAAATCCAAATAATTATATCTAGCATCCCATCATCCTCCAACGTCATTTACTTTTTTGAAAACATACTTGATAGTCTTGTTTCTTCCTTATTAATTATACGTCGGTAATTATCCAAATGTTTCGCTATACTTAAAACAGATAAAAAAACGACGATAGATGTTGGTTCTGGACCAAAAAATACATATGTTGTAATTAAAAAGGAAACATACATACATAATACACCAACCACTAAATAATCTGTTGCAATTGTAAATATGAGCAAAATTCCAATGCCTATAATAGCTATTTTCCAATCAATGGCGAGTAGGATTCCAACTAACGATGCCGTTCCCTTACCACCACTAAATTTCATTGTTAGTGGGTAATTATGACCTAGAATAATAAATAAAGCCGATATATATATGAGCAACGTCTGTTCTTTACCAGTAATGCCATTTTCATTTAAAATGTATAATACAAGCACTATGGCAAATGTAGCCTTAAAAATATCAATAAGTGCAACTAAAACACCATACTTCCAGCCAAGTAAAATGGTTGTGTTAGAGGCTCCAGCATTTTTCACACCGGCATTCTTTATATCTACCTTTTTATACATGCTTACAAGCTGCGAACCATGTAGACAGCCTGCTAGATAGCCAATAATAGAAACAAGAGCGGTAATCATGAAATCCACCTTTCTGGTTTTTACTCATTATAACGTAAAAAATGGATAAAAAAATATTCATAATCTAAAATTAAAATCTGGTGTCCTTCGTTCATAGCGATTAAGATTTGTGTGCATTAAAACATGAGGAGTACAGTCAGCATGAAAAAATTACAACAAATATTACTTCCTTGGATAATTATCATTCTATGCCTAGTTATATTATTTCAAGTCTATCATCATAACAATGGAAAATATTCTGAATCAGATAAAGGTGATCCTTTACCATCTAACTTACATCCAACAGTAGAAGCGAATAAAAACAGGCTGATTGAAAGAGCTGCGAAAAAAAATATTGATGTCGTCATTACGGAGGAAGTACGCTCCTTTAAGGAGCAGAATCGACTATATGAACAGGGACGAACACGCAAAGGGAATATTGTTACCTATGCAAAGGGTGGTGAATCCTATCACAATTATGGACTAGCCATTGATTTTGCTCTTGAAAATGATACAGGAAAAATAATATGGGATATTCAATACGATGGGAATGGTAACAATCAATCGGATTGGTATGAAGTAGCAGCAATCGCTAAAGAATTGGGATTTGAATGGGGTGGTGACTGGAATAATTTCAAAGACTATCCACACTTGCAAATGACTTTTGGTTTAAGTATAAATCAGCTTCAACAAGGAGTTCGACCAAAGGTTGATTAGGAACAAGAACAAATCGTTGCCACAAACGAAATAAATGGAATAGTTACAGCCAACTCAAATAAGTAGTCAACTGCTTTTTTTACTTTCAAAAATAACGAAACTGAGACAAAAGAACAGCATGGGCTACAATCAGTGGGAGTTTTGTTATCTCTCACTGATTGTTAGCAATGGGTATGACCTAATAGTCTTTGAACCAATTGAACATTTACTGGCAGTTGATCACCCACTTATTCATATTGGTTTCGCTTTATTGCTTGAAATGTGGGGGGCTTACTGCCAGTTATATACGGGACACAATGTGTTTTATTCACCAGGAAAGTGAATGCCGGAATCTCTCCTTAGTTTTTCTGTTATTTCGGCAATATAGCGACTTCTTTCTAAACACTTCTCATATAATGCCGTGTTATTATCACTAACCATCTTAATAAATGCTTGGATTTCATATATCATGTCAGCAGTCATTTGCTCTACAGCAAGCTCGTTTGTTTCTGAATTCGTTCTATTGTAAAACTGTAGTTTTTCAATAGGTGCAATTTGATTCATTGTTAATGTTCCCTCTTCCCCATGAATTTCAGAGGGGATAGTGGCATCTGCAATCTTAGAGCATAAAATGGTTACATTAAAATCTTCATATGTTAGCACGATCGTACCACTTCCATCGATTCCATTAGCTAATAAAACTGGAAAATAAGCGGCATCATTCGGCTGCCCAAATAAATCAACAGCCATACTTAAAGGATATACACCTAAATCCATCAAAGCCCCACCTGCAAACTCTTTTGCAAACACATTAGGAATCGTACCTTCTTTAAAAACATCATAACGTGATGAATACTTAACATATTGCAGCATTGCACTGCGTATTTTACCTACGTGTGAGAGTTTATTCTTTAAAATATCATAGTTGGGGGAAAATAAGTGGCGAAATCCTTCAAATATAAACACATCATGTTCCTTAGCTAATCGTTGCAGTTCTTCTAACTGCTTAACCGTATATACCATTGGTTTTTCACAAAATACATGCTTCCTCTTTTTTATACACAGCTTTATATGTTCTGGATGCATACGATTTGGGGATGCAACATAAACAAAGTCTGCATCTGAATTTAACATTTCCTCCATAGATGAATAGCTACATTCAATCCCATGCTTATGAGCAAAGGCTTTGGCTGCTGAAGCAGTCCTCGAATAAACAGAAGCTAGCTGAGCAGATTTCGATTGATCAGCTGCTTCAATAAACGCGTCTGTAATCCAACTTGTGCCGATGGTTGCATACTTCATTTTATTATTACTCTCCCTTTTGCTTCTCTAATTCTTGCTTGCTCTCTCTCTCATTTGGTAACGGATCAACCTTATGCTTATACGCATACCCTTTTGAAATGGTTACCAATGATAGAACTAAAACAATCGCGACTACGATAACGCAAGCGATGATTACAATAGTCAATGTAGACAATTTGATTCCTCCACTTTTATGTTAGATTTTCAAATGGTTGTAGCATACCATAAACAGCCCTTGTATAGGGAAGGTCAATGCCTTTAGCTCCTGCCAACCGAAGTGCTCCACCATGGAGGTGATCCAATTCTAGTGTCAGTCCTTTTCTACGATCCTGATGCATCGAAGATGTAGCCTGATCATGTAAGTTATTTAATTTATCCCAAGCTTCTTTAACATCTTGTTCAGTAATTGGAACGTCATAGATATTAGCTAAGGTCTTCATTTCACTTAACAAGTGTAGCATAATATGAAAGGTCTCATTATGTTGCCTAATCATACCAATAGGTAAATCTACTACAGCTGTAACACCTGAAAAAGCATTTATAAACATATATTTCTTCCATAGCTCAAGCAATATGTTATTACTGTTCTTCCCAGTCATGTTAGCAGAATTACTAAGCTTATCCAATTTAGAACAAATTGCCTCTTGTTCAGGCTCAAGTGCTCCATATATGAGCTCGTGGAAATCGCTTGAATGCTCCACATGCCCCTTGTCATTTAATGTTGCAATGATAAATGAAAGTCCCCCAAGTATGGATGCTTTTCCAAGTTCATTTTGTAATTTAGCCAGATGCTCTATTCCATTTAATACTGGAAGAATATACGCTCCTTTATTTACTAGGACACGTAATTGCTTCATAGCACCTTGTAAGTGATAGCCCTTCACACTTATCAAAACTACTTCTGGATCTTCTATCTGCTGTGGATCTGTAACAATCGTTGCATCATGGGTTTCATAATCCCCATGTATACTATGAATCATTGCACCTTGTTCTTTCAGTTGTATCGCCTTCTGTTCTCGCACAAGAAAAGTTACCTTAGCTCCTGCCTCTTGAAAACGTAATCCAAAATAACCTCCTAACGCACCAGCACCTAAAACAACGATATGCATATTTTCGCCTCCCCTTTGAATAATATCCTTAATAAAGTGAAACTTCAATCAGTGGGAGTTTTTGTTTAGACCCCACGGATGGTTAGTACCACAAGGGGATGACCTAAAGGCCTGCGTGCGAACCAATCGGACATTTACTGGCAGTTACCCCAACTTATCCACATTGGTTTCACTTTATTGCTTGAAGTGGAGATCTTACTGCCAGTTATATGTGGGATAAAGTAGATCATCCAATGATTAAATACTATTCGCTAATCCTATGGTACTTTTTTAATAGAATGATGTCTATTCGGTTTATCATTAGCTGGGATTTATTTGCAAATTTAGATAATACGGAAGCTTAGCAGATGATAAGATAGTATATTTATGTATACATGCTTTATTCTTCATTCATTCAGTTAAATCATAATAAATTCCAAATTATCTAAATTTACTGCGTTTGAGTCACTTAACTAGAACCTGTAACATTTTAATATAAGTGCTTCAACTTGAGTTCCTCTAATTCTTTTAATCTATTTTTCAAGATTATTCCAGTGATTTTCACCTATGAATAAAGTCATCTGGCTACTTACTTATTCACTTTTACAAATAAAAAGGGAGGAAATTATTTACATGAAGAAATTTTTACTTATGTTTGTTTTAGGTTTCTTGCTAATTGCACTTGCAGCGTGTGGTTCATCTGACAATAATGAGAGCAAGGAAGGCGGAAACGGAGAGTCTGAAGGTAGCGGTGGTAAACTAGAAGAATTAAAAGAAGCTGGCACTGTCACAATAGGCTTTGCTAATGAAGAGCCGTACGCTTACCAAGATGATAATGGGGAGTTAAAAGGTGCTGCTGTGGATATTGCTGCTGCTGTCTTTAAAGAACTTGGCGTAAATGAAATGGATGCCAAGCTTGCTGATTTTGGACAGCTAATCCCAGGCTTAAAGGCTGGTCAGTTCGATGTTATCACTGCCGGCATGGCAATTAACTCTGATCGCTGTAAGAATGCAGCTTTTGGTGAGCCGGAAATGAAATATGGGGAAGGATTAATTGTTCAAAAAGGAAACCCGTTAAATTTAAAGAGCTATACAGACATTGCAGATAATCCAGATGTAAAAGTTTCCGTGATGGCAGGAGCAACCGAAAATGAATTCCTTAAAACAGAAGGTGTAAGCGAAGACCAAATTCAATCTGCAGATGATATCCCGGCAACCTTTTCTGCAGTAGAGTCAGGAAGAGCTGATGCAACTACTGGTACAGAAATGACTATTAAAATGGCACTAGAGTCCTCTAACTCTGATAAGCTGGAATTTGTTGAAGGATTTGAACAACCAGATGTGGAAGGTGTTCCAAGCTATGGAGCAGCAGCATTCCATTTGGATAATACAGATCTACGCGATGCCTATAATGAAAAGCTAGCTGAGTTAAAAGAAGATGGTACAGTAGCTGAACTTCTTGAAAAGAATGGATTTAGCGAAGCAAATAACATGGTAGAGCCCGGAATTACTACAGAAAAAATCTGTAACGGTGAACTATAAGAATTAAAATAACACGTACACTATAGTAAACCAATGACTCCATAGGGTCCGACTTCCCTTACCTTAGGGGGAGTCAGACCCTATAATTTTTTTGAGAAACCATACATCTAACTGAAAAATAAGGAGTGATCACTATTAAAGCAATTATAGATATTTTTCCCATGTTAGCGCAGGGGCTAACCATTACCATCTCTGTACTAATTGCCTCTGCATTTTTTGGTTATTTATTTGCGTTTATTGCAGGGCTTTGTCGCCTTTCCAAAAATGTTATCCTTCGAAAATTCACCGGATTCTATGTAGAAATATTCCGTGGAACCTCTCTAATTGTTCAATTATTCTGGTTATACTATGCAGTTCCTATGCTTTTTGGAATTGAACTTGGAAGTAATTGGTGGGTTGGCGTCATCGCAATCGCTTTAAACTATGGGGCTTATATGTCAGAAATTGTACGAGGATCTATACTCGCTGTAGCAAAAGGACAGACTGAGGCTGCCACTGCGTTAAATATGTCACGTTTCCAACGTATGCGCCTGGTTATTTTCCCGCAAGCGGTACGAATGATGCTTCCCGAATTTGGGAATTATTTAATTCAAATGCTCAAGGCTACATCACTTGTATCCTTAATTGGTATGCATGATATTTTATACTACGGAGATATATTACGAAGCTCCAATCTTTCACAAGCACCGACAGTCTATTTATTAGTATTAGTCTTCTACTTTATTCTTGCACTTCCATTAATTTTCTTGACTCGTAAAATGGAAGACATCTCGAAGAAAGGGGTGGCTAGTCAATGAATATTTGGAGCTGGGATGTATTTGCTGACGCGTTTTTAGTTATTGTACAGGGGCTTGGAATAACATTAGGTCTTACAATAGCCTGTTATTTATTTGCTTTGATATTTGGATTTTTCTGGACCTTCCTTAGAAGAATTCCTTTCAAGCCGCTTCATTGGGTCATAACTTGGATTATGGAATTTATTCGTTCTACACCACCTCTCGTTCAGCTATTCTTTATCTTTTATGCATGGCCGATGGTACCTGTGGTAGGAATGACATTAGACCCATTCACAAGTGCAATCCTTGGACTCGGCATCCACTTTAGCACGTATATTGGCGAAGTATACCGATCGGGCATTGATGGTGTAGATAAAGGACAATGGGAGGCTGCAAGGGCGTTAAACTTTTCCACTAGACAAAAATGGACTAAAATTATATTACCACAGGCTATTCCTCCGACCATTCCAATGTTAGGTAACTATTTAATTATTATGTTTAAAGAAGTTCCACTAGCATCCACCATTGGTGTGGCGGGTATTCTCCACATGGCAAATAGCTATGGTGCTCAATACTGGACTTATCTTGAGCCATTAACCATTGTAGCTATCCTATTCTTAGTAATGAGTTACCCTTCCGCTTTACTCATTAATAAGCTGGAAAAGAAAATGAATCGCCGCTTTGATAAGAAAGAAGCATTAAATAGTAGTAAAGGAGCGACAGCATAATGATAGAGCCGATTGTTACCTTTAATGATGTTCATAAATCATTTGGAGATGTCAAAGTATTAAAAGGAATTGATCTAGATATTAAGCCTGCAGAAAAAGTTGCAATCATAGGCCCAAGTGGTTCTGGTAAAACAACCATTATACGAATGCTAATGACATTAGAGCAACCAACTTCAGGAGATATTATTGTTGATGGTAAAAACCTTTGGAAGATGGAGAAAAAGGGGAGTATGGTCGACGCAAATGAAAAGCATTTGCGTAATGTCCGGGGAGATATAGGTATGGTATTCCAACATTTTAATTTATTCCCACATATGACCATTTTGGAAAACTGTATGACGGCACCGATCCACGTCAAAAATGAAGATAAATCTACAGCCAAGCAGCGCTCTATTGAGATGCTTGAAAAAGTTGGACTTGGTGACAAATTGGACAATTATCCTAGCCAACTTTCTGGAGGACAAAAACAGCGTGTTGCTATGGCAAGAGCGCTTGTGATGCGACCAAAGGTTATGCTATTTGATGAAGTAACATCTGCACTTGACCCAGAATTAGTTGGTGAAGTACTAGAAGTTATTCGTGACATTGCCAAAGAGGGAGAAATGGCAATGATTCTCGTTACACATGAAATGGATTTTGCTCTTGACGTAGCTGACAAAGTATTATTCCTTGATGAAGGTGTCATTGCTGAGCAGGGAACAGCTAGCGAGGTTATTGAGCATTCTACAAACGAACGATTGCAAAGCTTCCTGCATCGTTTTAGAAGCTAATGAAAAACATAATATCTTCCTCAACGGAGATGAATTAGCAATAGCATTGAAATCTCTAACCATTTTCTTTACTCAAAATACGAATAATCATGTTATCAATAGGAGTATCATCGCCGCACCGTGGAACTATACTCGCTTTCTGCGGGCACGGCCTCAGCTAACTTGGTAAAGAAAAACACGTTACCAAGTGGATCTTCGGACGCGTATTGTTCTCGCCGGAGTCTCGCTTATTTCAGGTGCTAAATGAATAATCCCAACCAAAAAACGAACAATAATTAATTTTCAACTAATTATCGTTCGTTTTTTATTGTTTCTTCATTCTTTTGTCTCAGCCTCTTTTGTCAGATATACGATTGCCATAACCTAGCGAACTGGATCTTCACCAATTATCTTAACTTCTCTCTCTAATCGCACTCCAAACTTTTCATTTACTGTATCTTGAACATAGCGAATGAGATTAATATATTCTGTAGCTGTTGCATGATCCTTATTAACAATAAAGCCAGCATGCTTTAAAGAAACCTGTGCTCCGCCAATTTGCTTTCCTTGCAATTCACTGTCTTGAATCAATTTTCCAGCAAAATAACCTGGTGGTCGTTTAAATACACTTCCACATGAAGGATACTCTAATGGTTGCTTCGATTCTCTTTTATACGTCAAATCATCCATTATAGCTTTTATTTCTGCATATTTACCTTTTTCCAACGAAAAAGTTGCTTCAAGAACAATATATCCCTTTTCTGGAATGTTACTTGTACGGTATGCTAGATCCAGATCAGATGCTGTTAATACTTGGAGATTTCCATCCTTATCTACTACCTTGGTGCTTACTAACACATCTTTTATTTCGCCACCGTAGGCTCCAGCGTTCATATACAATGCACCACCTACTGACCCTGGTATACCACAGGCAAATTCCAACCCGGATAACGTTTTAGTTAGTGCTTCTCGGGAAACATCAATAATTCGCGCACCACTTTGAGCAACAATTGTAGAGCCGTTAGTGGAAATATCCGTTAATCGATGAAGATTCATAACAATTCCGCGTATTCCCCCATCTTTTACGATCAAATTAGAACCATTCCCCAGTAATGTAAATGCAATCTTTTCTTCGTTCGCCAACCTTACAATTTCCTGTACTTCATGATATGTTTCAGGTGTTACTAAAAAATCAGCCTTCCCGCCAAGACGGGTATACGTATGATTCTTTAATTCTTCGTCCACCATCACATTACTCTCGGATGTAATTTCTATTAATTTATTGTATATATGATGACTCAATCCCACACGTATCATTCCTTTAATAGTTATTCCAAAATACTTGATGATACTCTTCTACATTGTAAGCTATTCAATCTGATCTTGCCACAAAAACTCATAAATGTATTGGTCCACTAGCTTACTCTCGTGTAACCCACTGTGACTTAAATGCAGATCGTCAATAATAACCTCTTCTAATTGATCCTTTGGTATAATCGTTCGTAACGACTTAATACTTTCTGGCACAGCAATTGCATCCCCCGTACTTCCAATACTTAATACTTGTGTATATTCTGGAAATGATCGCTCTCTCAAAAATTGTAAAGCAGGAGAATCGGGATGCAAATCAGTAGCAGCAGGATCACGATTTAGTTGGAAATATTCTTCACTATAGATCCCATCAAACGGGCTACCGATCGCTATAAATTTACGAACAGTAGGAAACTTCACCCCTTGGTATTGCTTCATATACTCCAAGGAGACGATTCCTCCCATCGAATGTCCAACAAGATTGACATTTTCAATAGAATAAACAGCTTTCATATCTGCTAAGACAGCAGCTAGCCAACCTGCTGTCTCTTCAAAACTTGCTCGGTTATTTTCAAAAATAACCTGAACAAATACAGGCTCTTTTTTACCTTTACTAAGGTTATATTTTTCAATTGCTCCGTTATTTTTCACAAAATAGACAAGTGCTTTGTTACCCCAGTTATAATCACTCTCAAATCGTTTTAGCATATGGCCAAATGAATTCACAGTTCCCTTATAACCATGTACAAACAACGTTGGTCGTATTTTGTCAAAATCTGACTTTGTTTTATTGGGCATATATACAAGGGCTATCAATCCTAGGATCACTATACATATGGACGCAATACTCATTAGATGTTTTTTCTTCAAAAATACTCCCTCATTTATCTGGCAGTGATCTAAACCATTACCATATCACCGGTTGATCTGGATTGGTAATGATACAGAAGGTTTCCCCTATTGCCCTTCATTATAGCATGTCTCATCGGTATTTTCCTTTTAGAAATAGTGACATTTGTTGAAGCAATTATATATGATGGAAAACTGGCTGTTTTCCCTTAAAAGTTGTAATATACGAAAAACCTAGTGATCGCAATAATTCTATCGCCTCTGCTAGTCCATAACCTACAGTAGACGCTTGATGGGAATCAGAACCAATTGTAATGATTTCCCCACCACACTCCTTGTATAACTTAAGGATATCTTTACTAGGCATGGCACTATTAAGACCATAACGGAACCCAGAGGTATTTATTTCTATTCCCTTCCCTGCTGGTATGATTTCTTGAAATATCTCCTCAATCAGATTCAGAAAGCTATGTTCATTTTTTCTTGTCTGTGTATATCTTTTTATCAAATCAATATGTCCTAAAACTTGAAAGTCTTTAAAATGAGTAATGCAATCTAGTAATTCTTGATAATACGCTTGATATGCCTCATCCACTGTTTTACCTTGAAAGAAAGCTCCAGAATGTAAATCCATTCCAGAAGTGGTATGCATAGAACAGATGATAAAATCAAATGTTTCCTCCTGTATCATTTGCTTGCAATTGTCTAACAAATGGGGCTGTACCCCTATTTCTAAACCCTTTTTTATGTTGATACGCTCCTTATATAAACACTGCATTTCTTTGATTTTTTTTTCATAGGCAGGTAAATCTAACTCAAAATGAATCGTAGGATCTGGATAATCCTCATCAATATGCTCAGTGAAGCAAACTTCCTTTAGTCCCTTCTTCAAGGCGGCTTCTATTGTCTCCTCCATTGGCGTATCACAATCTGCTGAAAAATTACTATGTATATGATAATCGAACATAAAAATATCCCTCCCTTTGGTTGACAATTCCTTTTATAATTATTAGAATACTATATAACTTTAATTAAATAAAGCGATAAAGTAATAAAGTGAAAAGGAGTAAACTTACAATGCAGCCTTTTTTAATAAATAGCTCCTATAGCAACGTTATAGACGATTTTCAGCAGCAAGAAGTATTAATAAACAAATTAAAACACCGTTTTAAAACCTATGGGTATCGTCAAATTAAGATTCCAGCATTTGAGTATTATGATATGTATGCTTCCATTAATGGAATTGTAAATACAGATGACATGGTTAAAGTTATGGATCCTAAAGGAAAGGTACTTGTATTACGACCAGACGTCACTATTCCTATTACACAGGTTATGGTCAATCATCCCACCACTCAAAATGATCGTTACTTTTATATCATGGACATATTTCGTTACCATGATCAAGCAAATCAAGTAAACGAACGAACACAAGCAGGAATTGAACACTTTGGAAAAAAATCAGCTACTACTGATGCAGAAGTAATTGCATTGGCAATTCATACACTGCAAGATATGGGTTTTATTGATTTTAAAATGGAAATAGGTCATGCAGGATTGTTCAAAGCATTAATATCGCTCGCTGGGTTGTCTAAGCAAGAATTAATCCATCTACAAAACTTTATTCAATCTAAAAATATAGCTGAATTAGAGCCCTACCTAAATTCGCTTGAGATTGATGATCCGCTGAAAGAATTGATTAGGAACATTCCTTTTCTTTATGGTCTGCCAGGTGATGTAATCAATGCTATTCAGAAATACGGATTACAGGAAAATATGCAAGCGGAATTACAGCACCTCATAGATGTTTATGACATTCTAAAAGCCTATCAGCTTACTGATTATATAATATTTAACCTTGGTTTAATTAACGATATGGATTATTACTCAGATATCATCTTTCAAGGGTTTATTGAGTTTATCGGGGAACCGGTAGTCATGGGTGGTAGATATGATCAATTAGGAAAACAATTTGGAGCATCTATACCAGCAATAGGGTTTGCATATGACTTGCAGTTATTAGAAAGGGCTTTACAACGGCATGAGTTATTAGCAACACCAACAACCATATCAGACATCATTGTTTATTATCATCCCTCTATGCAAAAGAAAGCACTAACTGATACGTTACATTTACGGAAATGCGGCTATGTCGTACTTAGCTTTCCTGATCAAGAAAACAGCCTGACTACTTCAGCATGCACCATCCACTATCAGAAGGATTCTTGTACGCTCATAAATAAAGGGAATTCATATCAATTCCATGACATAACTGAAGTACAGGAGTTATTAGTTATGCAAGAGGGGGAGGTTTAGTTGGAAGCTTTCACATTAGCGGTAGCCAAGGGTAGAACAGCTAACCAGACCATACATCTGATGAAAAAGATTGGAATTATTTTCAATAACTTTACATCATCAAGTCGAAAATTAGTTTTTTACAATTCAGATAAAACCATCAGGTTACTATTTGTAAAAGCTGTAGATGTCCCGACTTATGTGGAAAGAGGCGCAGCAGATGTCGGTATAGTAGGAAAGGACAATGTACTTGAATCCGAGGCAGATGTATATGACATACTCGATTTACGAATTGGGCAATGTACTTTTGCCATAGCTGGTAAACCCGGAGAGAATTTAAATAAAGAGAAACCAATTACCATTGCAACGAAGTATCCAACCATTACTCACAATTACTTTTCTAAAAAAGGCAAAGCCATTCATATTGTAAAGTTGAATGGCTCCGTTGAGCTAGCTCCCCTTATCGGATTAGCAGATGCAATCGTTGATATCGTGGAGACCGGTAACACATTAAAAGAAAATGGTCTAGTAGTTTTAGAGGAAGTAGAACCAATTAGTACGCGGCTCATTATTAATAAAGCAAGCTTTGCTATTAAAAGCACAAGTATACAACCATTTATTGAAAAATTACGATTGGGCTTGGAGGAGTAACACGTGAAACAAATAACAGGTGCGCAATATTGGACGGAGAAGAACCAAATCGCAAAAAGGAGAACATTAGATAACAATACTGATCAAACGGTTTTAGATATTATTAATCAGATTAAACAATCTGGAGATGCAGCAATTAGACAGTTAACAAAAGAATTGGATGATGTACTATTACCTAAATTTCAGGTTACTAAAGAGGAGTTTAAAGACGCATATAAACAGGTTAGTCCAGCTTTCCTTCGTGCACTTACAAAAGCAAAAAACAACATCCAACAATTTCATGCAAAACAAATGCAACAATCGTGGTTTACAAATAGTCATTCCGGTATTTTATTAGGGCAAAAGATTACACCACTTGAAAAGGTTGGAATCTATGTGCCTGGTGGAAAGGCAGCATATCCTTCAACTGTATTAATGAATGTTATTCCTGCCAAGATTGCTGGAGTAGAGTCGATACATATAGCTACCCCTCCACAGGCCAATGGAAAGGTTAACCCACATATTCTTGTTGCTGCAAAAGAAGCAGGCGTAGATAGCATCTATAAGATTGGTGGAGCACAAGCGATAGCTGCTTTCGCTTATGGAACAGAAACGGTACCAAAAGTCCAAAAAATTACTGGCCCTGGTAATGCATTTGTTGCTAGTGCAAAAAAATGCGTCTATGGGGATGTAGCCATAGATATGATAGCTGGTCCCAGCGAAATTTGTATTGTTGCCGACGAATCAGCACCAGCACCTTACATTGCTGCTGATCTATTATCACAGGCAGAGCATGATGAGGCGGCAAAGCCGATATGCATCACGGCGGATCGTACACTTGCAGCTGCCATCCAACTAGAAGTCGAAAAACAAACAGAATTATTATCTAGAAAGCACATTATCAAGCAAGCCCTAAAACAAAATGGACGCATTATTCTTGTTAAGCACTTGAATGAATCATTTACAATTGTGAATGATCTAGCACCCGAACATGTACAGCTTATGATAAAGGAACCGATGGAAAATCTGAGATACGTTAATAATACCGGTGCCATCTTTATAGGCAATTATTCACCAGAGGCATTAGGAGACTATCTAGCAGGACCGAATCATACGTTACCTACAAATGGTACTGCTGCTTTCTCTTCACCTTTAGGTGTTTATGATTTCGTAAAAAAATCAAGCATTATCCATTATGATAAAACAGCCTTGCTAGAAACAGCTGATGAAATAATTGAGTTAGCAATGACAGAAAAGTTAACAGCGCATGCAGAATCAATTAACCTACGAAAGGATGGCCGCAATGCGAAATCATACAATTAACCGAACAACTTCAGAAACAGATATTTCTCTTACCTTGAATATAGATGGAGCTGGTTATAGTTCGATTCAAACAGGAGTTGGATTTTTTGATCATATGCTCACCTTATTGTCTAGACATGGACTACTTGATTTAAATGTAAGCTGTAAGGGTGATTTAGAAGTTGATCAGCATCATTCTATTGAAGATATTGGTATTGCTTTTGGCAAGGCCTTTTACCAAGCACTCGGAGACAAACAAGGAATTACGCGCTACAGTAGTATAACTACACCGATGGACGAAGCGCTGTCTACTGTATCTCTAGATATTAGTGGACGTTCGTATCTTGTATATAAGGTAGAGGGGCTAAAAGATAAAGTTGGAGATTTCGATACAGAGCTAGTAGAAGAATTCTTTCAGGCTTTTACCAGCAATGCCAAAGTCACCTTACACATTCATAACGTTTATGGTACAAATTCACATCACATGATTGAATCCATATTTAAAGGCTTTGGCCGAGCACTCGATCAAGCAAGCCAAAAAAGCGAACGTATCATAGGTATCCCCTCTACAAAAGGAAGTCTTTAAAAGAGGAATGATACCATCCAATTGTATACAAAAAATCGGTACTATTGAAAGGACGTATAAGATGATTGCTATCATTGATTATGGTGCTGGGAATATGAAAAGCCTTCAGTTTGCATTAAACAGAAAAGGCCTGGAATGTTGTGTCACCACTGAAAAAAAACAGATTCTCAACAGCACTGCCATGATACTTCCAGGGGTGGGCGCTTTCCAAGATGCCATGACTACCTTAAAGCAAAAAGACTTAATCAATACCATAAAAGATGAAACTACAAAAGGGAAACCCTTATTAGGTATTTGTTTAGGTATGCAATTATTCTATGAAACAAGTGAAGAAGATGGAGAATGGGAAGGTTTCGGATTATTGAAAGGAAAAGTTAGTAGAATTAATTACACGGTTAAAGTTCCTCACATTGGTTGGAATACACTGCATATGCAGCGAAGTAGTTCCATATGCCAAAACATTCCAAATAATGCTTTTGTATATTATGTCCACTCCTATGCAGTAAAAGAATATGCATATAATTCTCTGGTTGCCAGCACTGCTTATGGTGGTACCATCCCAGCAATCGTCCAGCAGGATCATATTATTGGCATGCAGTTTCATCCAGAAAAAAGCGGTAACGTTGGACTTCAGCTTCTAGCAAATTTTGGGGAGATGATTTCATGATTTTATTTCCGGCAATTGATATTAAAGACAGTAGATGTGTCCGCCTTACACAAGGCAATTATAATAATGAAATAGTATACAGTAATAACCCTGTACATATGGCTTCACAGTGGGAAACGCAAGGAGCTGAATACTTACATCTCGTCGATCTTAACGGAGCTAAAACAGGTCAGTCAAAAAATATTGATATTGTCAAAAAAATAGCCGATACCATTTCCATTCCCGTACAGATTGGTGGTGGAATTCGTAGCCTAGCGACAATGGAGAACTACCTTAATGCAGGAATGAAAAAAGTGATACTTGGAACAGCAGCTATTGAGGACAAATCGTTTTTAGCTGCGGCTATTTCTAAATACCCTACCCAAACCATTGTATCGATAGATGCTAGAAATGGACTTGTAGCAACAAATGGCTGGACGGAAATAAGCAAGGTTAAAGCTAGAGATTTAGCAAAAGAGTTGGAGCAACTAGGTTTACAAACGCTAATCTACACAGACATTCTTAAAGATGGCATGCTAAGCGGACCAAATTTTACAGAACTCCAAATTATGCAAGCTTCCACATCAATGAATATTATTGCCTCTGGGGGAGTAACGACAATGAAGGATGTGACCACATTAAGCAAAATGAAACTACATGGTGCAATTATCGGCAAAGCACTATACGACGGATCCTTAACATTAAAACAAGGGTTGGAGGCAATAACAAATGTTAGCTAAACGGATTATTCCTTGCCTTGATGTAGCTGGAGGGCGCGTGGTAAAAGGGAAAAAATTTAAAAACATCCAGGACGTAGCTGACCCAGTAAAATTAGCTAAACGATACAATCAAGCTGGTGCTGACGAACTTGTATTTTATGACATCACAGCGTCTAATGAAGGAAGAGACATATTTCTTGATGTTGTTGAGTCTGTGGCTGCGGAAATTGCTATTCCCTTTACCGTTGGAGGAGGAATTAGAACTCTCGAGGATATACATCGTGTCTTACGAGCAGGTGCTGACAAAGTTTCTCTAAATAGCGCAGCCATCACAAATCCAAGTTTAATTAAGGAGTCTGCATTAAAGTTTGGATCACAATGTATCGTATTATCGATTGATGCAAAACAGACGGAACAGTATAAATGGGATGTCTATCTGAACGGAGGACGAAAACATACAAAGCTAGATGCAGTAGAATGGGCAAAACAAGGAGAAGCATTAGGTGCAGGAGAGATCGTGATCAATGCTATTCATACAGATGGTGAACAATTAGGCTATGACCTTAACCTGATACATTTAATCGCTTCTTCTGTCAGTATTCCAATTGTAGCAAGTGGAGGTGCAGGGAGTATTAACGATTTTTTGGAAGTTTTAAAACCTGGTCTTGCAGATGCAGCATTAGCAGCATCCGTTTTCCATTATAATGATATACCGATCCCACAATTAAAGAAGCATTTATACAACAAGGGTATAGAAATTAGGAGTGAGCGTATATGAACATAGAAATGGACGCTATAACATTTGGTACCGATGGATTACTGCCAGTAATCGTTCAGGATGCAACGAATGGAAAAATATTAACATTAGCTTATATGAATAAGGAGGCATTTTCCAAAACAGTCGAAACAAAGGAAGCTTGGTTTTTTAGTAGAAAGCGGCAGACACTATGGAACAAGGGGGAAACTTCTGGAAATAAACAAGCTGTCCATGCGATTTTCTTAGATTGTGATCAAGATGCGCTATTATTACAGGTAAGACCGCTTGGTCCAGCCTGCCACAAAGGCAAGCATACTTGCTTTCATCATGAGCTGTATCAGGAGTCTATTCCCCCTTATCAAGTTCTTGAACAGCTTAAGAAGCAAATAACCAAACGTAAACATTCTCCTGTTGTAGGTTCCTATACTGCCTATCTGTTTCGAGAAGGGCTTGATAAGGTATTAAAAAAAATTGGAGAGGAAGCTAGTGAGGTCATTATTGGAGCTAAAAATAAGAATAAACAGGAGGTAACCTGGGAAATAGCTGATTTAACTTACCATACGCTCGTATTGATGGAGCTACTTGATGTCTCCTTCCATGATATAACGAATGAGCTACAACAAAGACATAATCAGAAAAAGGACGTACGAAATGAATAGATTTTGGAGTGACGCAGTTAAACGGAGCACGCCCTATGTTCCCGGTGAACAGCTAAATGACCCTACCATTATAAAATTAAATACAAATGAGAATCCATATCCTCCCTCACCAAAAGTAAAGGAAGCTATTTACAGAGCATTAGAGAACAAGTTAAATCATTATCCTACACCAACAGCAGAGAATTTAAGAGAGAAAATTGCCAACTTCTATCATCTAAATAAAGAGTATGTTTTCATAGGAAATGGGTCTGATGAAGTGCTTGCTTTTTCGTTCATGGCATTTTTTCTGCCCGAAAAAAAAATCCGTTTCCCAGCAATTTCATATAGTTTTTACCCTGTTTATTGCAATCTTTTTCACATACCGTATCAAGAAGTATCCTTAAACAAGAACTTCACACTAAATCAAGTTGATTTTTTTGATTCGGATGGTGGTGTTATTTTACCAAACCCTAATGCACCTACGAGTATTCTAGCAGAACTTGACGTTATAAAAGCTATTGTAGAAAATAATCCTAATCGGGTTGTCATTATAGATGAAGCATACATTGACTTTGCTGCGGCTTCAGCAGTTTCACTCATTGACCAATATGAAAATCTCCTCGTCATACAAACGATGTCAAAATCTCGTTCGCTTGCTGGCTTAAGAGTAGGCTTTGCTATTGGCAATCCAGAACTAATTGAAGCACTCCAGCGAATCAAGAATTCGTTTAACTCCTACACCATTGATCGATTAGCACTTGCAGGAGCTGAGGCTGCTATTGAAGATACTACCTATTTTAAAGAAACAACAAATTCTATTATTCACACACGCAACTGGATGACGGCAGAGTTAAAAAAACGTGGATTTAAGGTATTGCCATCAGCAACAAACTTTTTGTTTGCTACACATCCTAGCTATGCAGCACGATCCCTTTATCAACAGCTAAAAATAGAAGGTATTCTTGTTAGACATTTTAATAAAGACGAAATTACACAATATTTAAGGATTTCAATAGGTACGGATCAAATGATGGAGCAATTCTTAGAAAAATTGGATACCCTTATTGCAGAAAAACGTCCTCTGCTAAGCAGACATACGAGCTTGTAAACATAGGAAATAGTATCGACATAAACCGTGGGGAGTTTGTTTATCCCACGGATGGTTAGTACCACAAGGGTATGACCTAAAGGCCTCTGAACCAATCGGACATTTACTGATAGTTTATACCCATTTACCAATACCTTGATGTGAAGTCTTACTGCCAGTTATATGCGGGATAAAGTGAAATCGACGTCAAAAGAAAAAAGCATCCGATATTTAGACAGCTTCTAAATGATCGGGTGCTTTCATACTAAGCGTTGCTTAGATTAATGTTTCAACCTTTGCATCCTTTTTTAATTTATCAACTTTTTTTTGAAGTTGTTCATTCGTTTTTTGTTGTTTAATTTGATTTTTGATTTGGTCTTTCAAATCCTTTAATTTACCAATCTCTTCATTTTGCTCTTTCAACTGATTGTAGTATTCTTCAACCTCTTTATCCGTTACTTTGACCTCCAACTGTGAATCAATATACTTGGTAGTAATTAAATCATCTTCTAACTGCCGTTTAAATTGATCTTCCGTAAGATTAAATTGTTCAAGAACTGCAGTTAACTGGTCACCATTCTCTTCTTTTAACGAATCAAATTCGGATTGAACCTCTTTATCTGAAACCTTAATACCCTTGCTTGCAGCATCCTGTCTAATTAAGTGCTGCTCAACCAAAACGTTTATGGTTTGTTCCTTTAGTTTATCTAGATCGCTCACATCCTGTCCATATTGCGCCATTTGGGTTTTTAATTGTGTATAGATCGGGTTGTAGCGTTCACCTTTTATTTCATCACCGTTGACAGAAGCTACAGCTGTTCCTTCTTCTACCTTCTCTTTATCGGTCACTTTTACTTGCTGCTCCTGACCCTCTTTTGATGTATTACCTTCTTCCTGCGTTTGCTCATCTTTCTTTTTATCACCTTCAGCATTGTCATCTCCACATGCTGCCAATACGATTGCTAAGGTTAGTGCTAATCCTAGCATGATAATTTTTTTCATTCGTTAGACCCCTCATTTCTTAATGAATGTCCTTTCATTCAAACATATTTAGGACAACCTTTTCAAGTGCCAAATGTGCCGTTTACTGCAAAAACATGAGAATAGCAAGGGATGAAAGCCCTATTTACAATTGTATAACAATAAACAGCACTTTCCCTAAATTATGCCACATTCGACACGATTTATGTGTGAGTGATTGATTGAGATTCCCAAGACTAAAGTCGCAAGCCCTACACCTGCCATTGTGACCGATGGAATTCATGAATGATTAGCGATCTCAGTCCACACCTCCTAGTACTCGCTGCCTTTCAGCTAACTCACTCTGGATAGGCGAAGGCAACGTCTTCATGTTTAGGCAGGCTACCATCTTCAAACGAGTCCATTTTCGTTACAAAATATTCAACACAACTATAGCAAATTAATGAAGTAAATAGTTAATATAAAAGAAATTAAATAGAGGCTGGTACAAAACACAACTTCTTTACTCAAAATACGAATAATCAAGTTATCAATAGGAGTATCGCCGCACCGTAAAAATATACGCTCTTTCCGCAGGCACGGCCCATAGCCGTCAAGTTAAGCAGGATATTTTAAAAACCAAAAAGTTATTCGTTATTCTGACATTATAAATGGAATAATTTGGAGGGATTACGTATGGCTAAGCAATATCATTTTGACTCGTTTGTAAAGAGTGTGCACGATATTTTATCTATTTCTGAACTTCGCAATGTTGCTCGAGAATCAGGTTTTGTACAACGATTGAAGAAGATAATGCCGGAAGATTTCTTAAGTATATGTGCCTTCTTACATGAAAAAGTTGGTACGGAGGGACTAGGACAGCTCTGTGCCTCCCTTTCTCGTGAATCAGAAATATCCATATCTAAACAAGCCTTACATCAACGATTAGACGAGAAAGGAGTGGCTTTTTTAAAACAAGTTTTTATGCGGTTAGCGGAAAAACAACAGATGTTATCGTTACCATCTCCATCTGATTATCCTTTTTCTCGGATCCGTATCTTGGATGGCACATCCTTTCAAGTAAAAAAGAACACCGCGAGTTATTGGGATGGAGTGAAAATACAATTAGAATATGAGCTGTATCAAGGGAATTTTTTGCATACGTTGTTCTATGGACCAAGAGACAGTGATCACGATGCAGCTGAAGAATTGGCAGATACAATAGGAGAAGAGGACCTTATCTTGCGTGACCTCGGCTATTTCTCAGGAGATCACTTTAAAAAAATAGATCGAGCAGGAGCCTATTATATTACTCGTGTTCCTGCCAATATGACCTATTGGACATTGGATGACAAGCAACGAAGAATCCAAATAAAGCCTGAAGAAGATGCCATGCATCTAGCTCCAGGAGAGATACAGGATTATGGGTTCATTCAATTAGGTGTTAAGGGAAAAAATACATTTCATGCACGTGTAGTCGTACAACGATTAACCGAAGAGCAACAAAAACAGAGAGATACCTATTTAAAAGAAAGAAGACGGAAAGGGGGGCATACCCAATCCGCCAACAAGAAGAATCATATCCAAATTCTTGCTACCAATATAACACAAGAAGAAATGGATGAGCAAACCTTGTATCCTATCTATTCCTTGCGTTGGCAAGTGGAGATTCTCTTTAAAACATGGAAATCGTTATTTGAAATTGATGATGTGCAGGCAATGAATACCGACCGCTTTTACTGTCATTTGTATGGGACTTTAATTCATATTCTTCTTTCTTCGATGATTGCTTTTCAGTGCCGTTACTGCCTTTACGAAAGGTATCAACTAGAAGGGAGTGAGTACAAATGTATCAACCATGCGAGAAACGCAATAGTAGAGACGAAGGGGTATTCACTCTATCACCTTTCTTCTTTGAAAGCTCTCATCGATAATATTTACCAGAACATATACCGGCATGGAAGGAAAGATCATCGTTGTCAGCATAAAAGTCCTTTTGATGTCTTAAACATTGCGTATAAAGTACATTTCCGTGCCGCGTAAGTAAAAGTGTAAAAAAGAAAACAAGTACCCATAAGAGAATACGGACTAAACTGGAAAAATATGTTTATATTTTCATTGCACCGTACTTCTTTTTTATTAGCTTGACGGCTATGAGGCACGGCCTCAGCTAACTTGGTAAAGAAAAACACGTTACCACGTGGGTCTTCGGACGCATGGTTCCCGCCGGAGTCTCACTTATTTCAGGTGCTAAATGAAAGATTCTAACCAAAAGACGAACGATAGTTATTTTCTACTAAGGTACCGACCCCCTGAAGTTAGAGTAAAAAATCTAATTTCAGGGGGTGTTTTTGTGGCTAAATATAGTGAAGAATTTAAAGTGAAGGTTGTTACCGAGTATATAGATGGAAATCTTTCATATCGTTCCTTAGCCAAAAAATATCATATGAGTAGCTCTACACCACTATATGAATGGGTGAAAAACTATGAGCGTCACGGTATGGCGGGACTAAAACGAAGAAATACAAAGAAAGAGTATTCTGTTCAATTTAAATTAGATGCGATACAATTTATGCTAGAGACAGGTGCTTCTTATACAGAAACTGCTGTTCAATTTAAGTTGAGCACTTCGTCCATTGTTAAACTCTGGATGAAAAAATTTCGCAAACAAGGTAAGGAAGGCCTGGAATTAAAACAAAAGGGGCGTCCTTCTATGTCTAAAAAACCCATGAAACAGAAGAAGCAGAAAGCAAAAAAGAGAACACGTGAAGAAGAGTTAGAACGTGAGAATGAACTACTAAGGCTAGAGAATGCCTACTTAAAAAAGCTAAAAGCTTTTCGGGAGAATCCGAATGCCTTCTACGAAAAGCACAGGCAAAGGTGGCATTCGAACTCAAAGAAGAAGGATTCCGATTAAAAGATATTTTTCCTATTGTGGGTATTCCTGAAGCAACCTATCACTATCATGTGAAAAATTTTGGAAGAGAAGATTCGGACACAGTATTAAAAGAAATCATTACAGATTTATTTAAAAAGTTCCATGAACGTTATGGCTATAAACGTATTACAGGAGAACTAAAGAAATTAGGATATGTTATCAACCATAAAAAAGTGTATCGCATTATGCGAGAATTGGGATTAAAATGTGTGAAATTTATGCGGAAATCCCGTAAATACAATTCCTATAAGGGGAACGTTGGAAAAGTGGCAAAAAACCGATTGTCTCGCCGTTTTAACACATCTATTCCACTTCAAAAGTTAGTAACAGACATAACGGAATTCAAATGTCTAGGCGAAGAGAAGTTATATTTAAATCCGATTCTTGACCTTTATAACGGAGAAATTATTACGTATGACATCAAAAAACGCCCAACATTAAACCTTGTCATGACCCCTTTAAAAGAATTAATAGAGATACTGAAGAGTCGGGCAATCTACCGCACTACGATCCACTCCGATCAAGGCTGGCATTACCAACACAATCAGTGGGTGCGGACACTAAAAGAAAATAAAATATTCCAAAGCATGTCGCGCAAAGCCACCTGTGCAGACAATGCACCAATGGAGAATTTCTTTGGCATTTTAAAACAAGAAATGTATTATGGTGAAAAATTAGTAAGCTATGAAGAATTAAAAAGTCGGATTGAAGAATATATCTACTGGTATAATCATGAACGAATAAAGGAAAAATTGGCTGGGCTGAGTCCAGTTGAGTACCGAACGCAATCCAGCCAATCAGCTGCATAGTATAAACTCTAACTTTTGGGGGTAACCACCTTATCGTTCGTCTTTTATTGTTTCTTCATTCTTTTGTCTCTGTCTCTACCAATTTACTAAGACATGCTTTTTGTAATTATTTTTCTAAGCTTGCTTGAATTTCATCAACCATACCCTGAACAGATACAAGTCCGCCACCAGATAAGTACCAGAATTCAGGATCAAGGTACACGATATTATCATTTTCATAAGCTTTCGTGCCTTGAACTAGTTCGTTCTCCACAATTTGCTTTGCAGAAGATTCTTCTCCAATTGCTGCACTACGATCAATAACATAAAGTAAATCAGGATTCTTTTCAACTACATATTCAAATGAAACATTTTGACCATGAGTAGATGCTTCGATATCTTTATCTACTGCAGGCACATTAAACACATCGTGAATAATACCAAAACGTGAACTAGGACCATATGCGCTAATCTTATCATCATTTGCTAGAATGATTAATGCATTCTCATCAGCTTGTTTTGCTTTTTCTTGTATTCCTGCAATCGATTCATCGATTGTTGCTAGTTCTTCTTCTACTTCAGACTGTTTATCAAAAATCTTACCAAGTGTACTCATGTTTTCTTTAAATGATTCCATGTAACGAGTAGTATCAACACCTAAGTAAACAGTAGGAGCTAATTCTGATAGCTGATCATATACAGATGACTGACGCCCTGAGATAAAGATGACATCCGGATCAATTTCAGCAATTTTCTCAAAATCTGGTTCCTTTAAGCTTCCGATATTTTCATATTCTTCCCCTTCATATTTTTCTAAATACGATGGGATATTACCTTTGGCAACACCCGCTACTTCTACTCCTAATTTATCTAATGAATCAAGTACACCATAATCAAAAACAACTACTTTTTCAGGATTCTGCGGTACTTCTGTATCGCCAAGTTCTTGCGTTATCTTTATATTTTCTGTTTCAGCAGTTTCCTTTTCCTTACTTCCGCTATTCCCTTCATCACTACTTTTTTCTTCATCTGAACCACAAGCAGCCAATGCGAAGACCATTATGCTCATGAATAGTAACAATAGTAATTTCTTCATCATAAACTCCCCAATCTTTTTAATTTAATATTTTTTATATTAACCATACCGCTTCTTACCATTCAAAGTAGATTTCCAGTGTCATTTTTGCCCAATCTCTTTTGTACCGGGCTCGTTATATGAAAGCATTCCAAGAGCTTTTTTTCTTAAACCTATTTACCTGTGCCAAAACATACGATAAAATTAAAATTGTCAGCATTCCTTCATCATGACCTTAGTTTTCGCTAACATCATGATGGGGGGATTTTTTATATTGGAATCACTTCAAATGGTATTAAGCCATGTAGATGATTAAAAATAAACACATATACGTTTATCATCAATGTCTTGAATATCAATGTCCATATCATAAATATCTTTTAGGACACATTTATCAATGACATCACAAGCCTTACCTTGTTTTACTACCTTTCCATCCTTCAAAGCCACAATATTATCTGAGTAGCATGACGCAAAATTAATATCATGAATAACAATTAATATTGTTTTCCCAAGCTCATCTACTAAATTTCTTAGTGTCTTCATGATTTGAACGGAATGGCGCATATCCAGATTATTTAATGGCTCATCCAAAAGAATGTACTCTGTATCCTGTGCAATTACCATGGCAATATGTGCACGTTGACGTTGACCACCACTTAGTTCATCTAAAAACTTATCCTGCATCTCACGAAGCTCCATATAATCAATGGCTTCATCCACTTTTTCCCAATCATAGCTATTGAGCTTACCTTGAGAGTAAGGAAATCGTCCAAATGATACGAGCTCCCGAACTGTTAGTTTTAAGTTGATCGAATTAGATTGTTTTAGTATCGATATCTTCTTAGCCAGCTCATTGTTTTTAGTTTCCATAATGTCTTTGCCATCAATGGATATATTTCCATTATCTTTTGCGATAAGACGACTAACCATAGAGATCAACGTACTTTTCCCAGCACCATTCGGTCCGATGAAAGAAGTAATGGTCCCTTTTTCAATGTTTAAAGAAACATCTTCAATCACTTTCTTCTGGTTATACGACTTAAATACATTTTTTATGTCTACCATGATTTATTCTCCTTTAACAAAAGATATATAAAGTAAATACCACCAATAAAGTTAATGATGACACTAATAGTTGTTTGGAAAGTAAATACTTTCTCCACAATAAATTGACCACCTAGTAATGCGATAATGCTAATTAGCATCGAACCAATAAGAATGTAAAAATGACGGAACGTTTTTAAAAACTCATAAGCTAAGTTTACGACGAGCAACCCAAGAAACGTCATGGGTCCAACTAGTGCTGTTGCCATGGAAATAAATATGGCAACAATGATTAGTAAATGTTTAACAACACGATTATAGGGCACACCTAAATTAATTGCATTATCCTTCCCTAACCCCAATACATCTAAATATTTATAATACCGCATTAAATAAATAATAAGCAGTACAAATATCACAATGGAGATATAAACAAGATTGGTATTTACGTTGTTAATACTTGCAAACATACGATCCTGTGCTACCATAAATTCATTTGGATCGATCAGAACTTGCATAAAGGAAGTGATACTGCTAAAGAACGTTCCCAATATCATACCAACGAGCAAGAGAAAATAGATATTGTTGCTTTCTCCTTTAAAAAGTACTTGGTAGAGTAATAAAGAGAAAACAACCATTCCTCCAATTGACACGAGGTAGTTAACATTACTATTCATCATTATTAATGAATTGGAACCTATGGTAAAAATAATTAACGTTTGGATAAGTAAGTACAGTGAATCCAGTCCTAATACACTTGGTGTCAAGATGCGATTATTTGTTATGGTCATAAAGATGGTTGTTGCAAAAGCAATAGCACCACCTGTAAGTAATATAGCAACTACTTTCATAATTCGCCTTGGTAGGATATAGCCAATATTTCCACTTAGATCATAAAAGATATAGAGCATTGTTAATAAAACAGCAATTATGGCTAGTACGAGTGTTTTCTTTTTATATCCCATATTTTTTTCTCCTAAACAGCAGATAGATAAATAACCCACTACCTATCACGCCAACGGTTAAGCTAATTGGTATTTCATATGGATATATAATTACTCTGCCAATAATATCACATATAAGAACGAATAAAGCCCCTAATAATGCTGTATGTACCAAGCTCTTCTTTAAATGATCACCTTGATAGATGGTTACGATATTCGGAATAATCAAACCAAGGAATGGAATCACACCTACCGCCAAGACTACGGATGCAGTAACTAATGCTACTATAATTAGACCTAAATTAACTACTTGTCGATAATTTAAACCCAAGTTTTTGGAGAAGTCCTCACCCATTCCAGCAATGGTAAATTTATTGGCATAAAAAAAAGCCAATAGCAGGATCGGAATGCTAACATACATTAACTCGTAGTTTCCACTCATAATCATAGAAAAATCGCCCTGCATCCATGACGATATATTTTGAATTAAATCATACTTGTATGCGATGAAAGTGGACATGGAGCTAATGATATTTCCAAACATCAGTCCAATAAGCGGAATGAATATGGCATCTTTAAATTTTATCTTTTCCAGTATCTTCATAAATGCAAATGTACCTAAAAGCGCAAATGCGAATGATACAAGCATTTTTTGAAATGGATTGGCAGCTGTAAATACAACCATGGAAACGAGGATACCAAGCCTTGCTGCATCTAATGTACCAGCAGTTGTAGGTGAAACAAATTTGTTTCTACTTAACTGTTGCATAATTAGTCCACATATGCTCATGCTCATTCCAGCTATTAATATACTAATAAGTCTTGGAACTCTTGATACCATTAATACTTTTGCCTGATCCTCTGATAATCCAAATATATCTAATGGAGATATATCAGAAACACCAATAAATAAAGATACAAAGGAAAGTAGTATAAGTGCTAGTACTAAGTAACGTATTTTCATAGACTGACCTTCTCTTCCAACTTTCCTATATTAATAATTATTCTTACTTTTGAATCGTTCTAATTAATAATGATATTCATTATCAATTAGATTCTTCTATAAGTATAACAGATTTCCCCTTCACGTCAATAAAAAAAGGCTTTCGTTTATATTTTATTCACAAATAAGCCAAAAGAATGAAGCGCTTTCTTATATATGTGGGAAAGTACATTTTTTATTTAAAAATCTTCGTGTGCTATAGTATGGAGAATGTGATAAAAGGATTATTAAGAAGGAACTTCTCAATAATCCTTTGAGAACGGCTTATTCTGTCTCGCAGCCTTCGTCTGTGCAATAGGTCGTTTTTGAGGATTTAGGGTTTAGTGATTTTAATTTGCTTTCTTGTTGCTCTTCTTCCCATACTTGTTCAAGTACTTCCGCAAATACTTCCTGTGGCTGTGCTCCTGAAAGGGCGTACTTTTCATTAAACACAAAAAAGGGTACACCCTGCACACCAATTTGTCGGGCTTGTTCCTCATCTGCGCGCACATGAATCGCGTAATCATCTACTTTAAGCAACGTTGTAACCGCATTTTCATCCAAGCCCACGTCAATCGCAAGCGCAATTAATGTTTCATAATCACTAATTAACTTTGACTCTGTAAAGTAAGCATGCATCAAGCGTTCTGCCATTTCTATACCTTTTCCTTGTTGTTCCGCATATTTTGCAATACGATGAGCGTCAAAAGTATTGGTATGTTGCATCGTATCAAAATGATAGGTTAAACCAACCTCAGCCGCTTGCTTTCCAACACTCTCATTCATTTGCTTCGCTTGTTCTATCGACATTCCTTTTTTTTCTGATAGATATTCATGAATTGATTTATTAGGAGTTGCTTCGGTATTTGGATCCAGTTCATAGCTTTTAAACTCAAGTATTATTTGATTTTCATGTGGAAAAGTTTTCATTGCATTTTCTAGTCTTCTTTTTCCAATATAACAAAAAGGGCATACAAAATCCGACCAAACTTCGATTTTCATAACTACACCTCATTTCTCCTTACATTGTAGCATAGCTATTCTAAAGGAATGAAGAATTGTGCTTGTTTCGTAGCAGCTATGTCTTAATGTTTAGGTGAAGAGCGATCTGTATCTACATATCTTCCCTGATTTGGAACAGCGATGTCTTCAAAATAATCAACAAGCTTTTGTAATCCTTTTGTTAGTTTTTCACCTTCCATAGCGACACCATGTCCAGGTATAACAACTTGTGGATCAAGCGCTGCTAGTTTCTCAACAGATGCTTGTGCAGCTTTCCAATCCGTCGTAAAGTACTTAGGTGGACCACTCACCTCTGCTGTTTGCATAAATACACGAGAGAAAGATTCCTGACGAACTGTAATGAATGCATCACCAGAAAATAAAAGGGAATCACTTTCACGAAAATAGGATACATGCCCAGGCGAATGTCCTGGCGTGTGAATCCATCTCCAACCATCTAAATAGGGAACTTGATGATTATCAGGTAAGGGCTGAACTACATCTCCTAAGTCAATTGGCTCATTTGGATATAACGAAGATATCTTGGCTAATATTCCACTATCAACTGTTGTGTCTGGTTCCGGATAACTTTTTTCGCCACGTAAAAAAGGTAGTTCGTTTGCATGTGTATAAATAGGTACCTCCCACTCTTCTGCTAAATCTGCTAGCCCTCCTACATGATCAAAATGCCCATGTGTTAAAAGGATTGCTATTGGTTTACTTCCCTTACCAAAGCGATCAACTACAACGGATTTTATCTCAGGAGCTGCATTGGGTAATCCTGCATCTATAAGCACCCATTCTCCCTTATCGGGATATCCGATAAAACCAATATTAACTATTTGATCTGTATAGTAATAAACATCACTTTTTACTTGAATACCACCACCACTTGTAATAGATGTCATCGGAATGAATTTATGATGTTCCTTTTGATGAAAATCTTGATCCATCTAAACACGACTCCTTTGCTAATTAATAAGAATAGTATTTAACATATCTAGAAACTTCATGCAGGAGTTACATGTTTTTTGACTAAGCAATAAGAAAAACGGAGCAAAATTCGCTCAGTCCTTATCACTAAATGCTCAGATTTACGCTTCCTCTAGTAGCTATTATGGAATAATAGCTACTGCTTGACCACCACTCCGGCTGCCCACTTCCCTTTCCGTGGGGTTTGTCCTTCAGCTAACTTTTTTAGCAAAACCCGCTCAAAAAAGTGGATCTTCAGGTCAAACATTTCCCACAGGAGTTGAAGTAGCCGGCCTTCGCTATTATCAGGCTCTACAACGCTAGCATGAAGTAACACAGCTACTTTTATACTCACGGATAGCGATTTTCACTTTACCCATTGTAAAAAAAGTCAACCTATTACTTATGACAAGAATTGTTGCACCTTCTCATAGCGGAGACTAATTACGTAGACTCCTGCGGGATTAGCGCGAGCCGAAAATCCACTTTGCAACGTGTTCTTCTTTGCAAAGTTAGTTGAGGCCGTGCCCGCGGAAAGCGAAGTAATTAGTCGGAGCATTGCCAATATACATCAAACATTTCTAAATAACTACTTGGCTTAACGCAGTCATTGCACTGATTTTATACTTTCTTAACTTATATAAGAAAAACCGGGCAAAAACCAGCCCGGTCCTTTCCTGTTTGCCATAGCTAGAGCACATCCGATAGTTTGTATTCGTGTCCTTGTACTCCTTTATAATACTCCGGATACATTTCTCCTCCACATTGTTCACAGCTGAATCTTGGTGGCGTAGTTGGGTCTCCGCCATCCATCAAATCAAACTCTTCTACTACGTTATACGGTATCTTTTCTTCTTCATGACACATGAAACAATGATAGTTGACGTAGGTCTTCTTTGGACGTAAGTGGTCGGTTCCTTTTTTCTTCTTCCCTTTTTTGCGTCGTTTGTTGGTCTGTGCGATAGTGAATCAACCTTTCTAAATTATTCCTTGCTTCTTTTGTTAATGCAATCTTTATTTCTAATTTCCCATTCTCTAGACACACTTCTCCCTTGTATTCATAGTAATTGTCGCAATGCGAGCACACAAGGGGATCTTTTTGACCACTAGAAATAATACGCTCTCTCCAGGTTTGGCGGCGTAATGTCTTCTTCACTTTTACTATCCATTTCCTTGTACCTTGTTGCCATGTAGCTAATAGCTTTTTGCTTAAGCTCTTACTCCTTCTAGAATACACCCCATAGTGACGAATTGTCTTGAACTGTTCATTAGGAATATGACGTATTAATCGAATAATAAATTCTTCTACCGTTACGGTCTCATGTTTTTCTTTACCGTCTACTTTATCCATATATTTGAATGTCACATGTTGACCATCATATTCCTCGATACGATTGTTCCCAATCGCTGGTCGACGAATATAGCGGCCAATATAACGCAGTTGGTCCTTCACCTTTCCTCTTTGTTTTGGGGCATACACATAGAAGCCTTCCCCATTATTAGAAAAAGCCTGTTGTAATCTTGGTTGAATTCTTTTCTTTTCCTTATTTGACAAGTGGTTACGAATGAATTTTAACACCACCGTCTGCCATTGCTTTCGAAGCATCGTAAACGGTATATAGTCGTACGCTTTCCATTCTCCTTTTTTCGTAACTCCTCCCATTGTCACTAACATATGAACATGGGGATTGAAATTCACTCTTGACCCAAATGTATGTAATCCGGCAATTATCCCCGGTTTCACTTTTGCCTTCTTTCGAAAATAACCCGTGATTAGCTTCGCAGCTTCATCCATAAGGGGTTTCAAAAGCTCTCGATGCCATAGAAATATAGCCCGTAATTTTTCATCTATCGTAAAGATTACATGCCGATGGTTCACTTGTACTATATCTTCTGTAAGGACGCGACTCCATTCTTCACTTTCTCCTACAGAACACGTTGTACAAAAACGCCCTTTACATCGAAAAGGGACATGTCGAACGTTATGGCATCCTTCACAAACATAGAGTTTGAATCCATTTTTGGGATCTCCACAGTCACGAAATTTTTCCACCTCTTTAATGACAATTGGACGAATTCGCTCTCCATGTTTCTTCTTAAATGCTTCCCAATGTTGATGTTTATCAAAAAAGATTCGTTTCAAGATGTTTTTTTCCATATACTTAAAATACCACAGTAAGAAACACTCTGGTATAGCCAAATTTTTATACTTTCTTATCTTTGAACAAAAGCGTAAGCGCCCGATTAGGACTGGAGCGAGTCAACGGAGATAAAAGAATCATGGTATGCTTGCGAGCCGATAATGACTTATCGTAAGATGATTCGTGAAATCGACCAGTTTGTGGGCGCTGGGGCTGGACGCGGCTCAACTCGCCCATTTTTATCCACATGGGCTAATTTTATAATTCCTAGACTAAAATAAAAACAGCTAAAACCTAATGGCTTAGCTGCTTTCATCAAGCAAGGATTTCCCCATAATCGTTAGACGTTTTGTATTTTTTAACTCGTTTAAAGAAGTAACACCAATTCCAAACATCACCATTTTCAATTCCAATTCGATTTGTTCCATTGTTTGCATTACAGATTCCACTGATTCTGTTGCAGCTTGCAATAATTGCCTAGCAAATCCAATCACATCGGCTCCAATCGTAATTGCTTTTGCTGCGTCTACGCCTGTTTTCATACCACCACTTGCTACGAGTGGTATGTTCGGTAGCTTACTTTTTACGGACACAATACAATCCTTTGTAGGTATTCCCCAGTTATTAAATGCTTCTGCTGCAGCCTTCTTAAGTGAATCTTGAGATCTTAGCTTTTCGACTTGACTCCATGATGTGCCACCAGCTCCAGCTACATCAATGTACGAAATCCCTGCATCGTATAGTCGCTTAGCTACCGTACCATCTATCCCAAATCCTACTTCTTTCGCTCCAACTGGAACGTCTAGACGCTCACATATCTTCTCGATTTTCGGCAATAGTTCATTGAAATTCAGATCCCCTTCATCTTGTACTGCTTCCTGTAAGCTATTTAAATGCAGAACGAGAGAATCCGCCTCCGTCAAATCTACAATTCGTTGTGCTTCTTCGACACCATACCCATAATTTAATTGAACAGCACCTAAATTAGCAATTAATGGAACAGTTGGTGCTTGCTTACGTATTAAAAAAGAATCCTTATGCGAGTCACTTTCCAATAGTGCCCTTGTAGATCCAAGTGCCACCGCCCATTTTTTTTCTTCCGCTGCTAATGCTAAGTTTTGATTAATTTGTGCTGCTAGCTCAGACCCTCCAGTCATTGAACTTACTAAGAATGGGGCCTGCAGTGATTTATGTAAAAACGTAGTAGTTGTCTCGATAGAATCAAAATTAATTTCTGGAAGTGCATTATGTATAAATGAAATTCCCTCTAACCCTGTTGATTTATTGATGCCTTCTACATTTTCGGTTAAACAAAGTCGAATATGCTCTGTCTTTCTACGGTTAATTCCTTCTTCCATTTTATAGACCTCCAATTTTAGAACTCCATCCATATCATAACATACCTTGACCAATTGTTCGTATTGTAATGATCTTTCTTTAATAATTTTGCAGACTCAGCTAATCGCTTATTCTGAGTGGTTAATTCCAAATACGAGGCTCATGAAGAAATGCTTTCTTCCAAAAATATATTGACAGCGATTGCATTACAGTTTACATTAAATTAATAAGTTAATATATGGGTCGGAGATAATGGAGAGACAGCTTTATTCCTCTTTTCTTTTATAGAAGAGGCGTTTAAGCATGTCTTTTTTTTTCGTAATTTACACCCATGCCTATTGGAATCAATTTCATAAGTGCTTATCCGAACAATCTATAAAAAGGGAAGCTTCAACCAGGGGAGGAATATTAGCGATTTTATTCGGGTAAATTTAAAATAACTCGTGATTGAAAGATGCTGATTTCATCGATTGTAACATATGGTGGTGACTCTACAGGAAGAGTGCTCAGATGAGACTTAATTGGCATGAATCGATGAGATGACTCACGGTAAGCGTGTGCCTGTAGATGAAATTTACTGTATTCACTATTCACATTCAAGATCACTCGGATTAGGCTACCATTATAAACTTGACTCATTTAACTTAAATATAGGGAAAGAAGGGAGAACAAATGTTCAAATTTTTAAAGCCTGCACCTCATAAAGAAAGGATGCCAGAAGAAAAAATCGACTCTTCCTATAAAAAGCTTCGGTTGCAAGTATTTTTAGGAATATTTATTGGCTATGCAGGATATTATTTAATTCGTAAAAACTTTTCGCTTGCGATACCTTATTTAACAGAGGAAGGCTTTACCAAAGGGGAATTAGGGATTGCTTTAGCAGCAATTTCCATTGCTTATGGTGTAAGTAAGTTTGTGATGGGGACTGTATCAGATCGCAGTAATGCTAGATATTTCCTCACCATTGGACTCATATTATCAGCTATTATCAACTTACTAATTGGCTTCGTGCCATTCTTTACTTCAACAGTGACTATCATGTTTATAATGCTATTTTTAAATGGATGGGCACAAGGTATGGGGTGGCCACCTTCCGGAAGAATATTAGTACACTGGTTTAGCGTTAGTGAAAGAGGCACGAAAACCTCGATTTGGAATGTAGCACACAACGTTGGTGGCGGGTTAATGGCACCACTAGCGATAGCAGGTGTATCCATTTGCACTACTTATTTTGGTGCTGTGTTTGTCGGCTACGAAGGAATATTTATTCTACCAGCTCTTGTTGCAATCGTGGTTGCTATCATTGCGTTCTTGTTAATGAGAGATACGCCACAATCCGTCGGTTTACCACCGATCGAGGAGTACCGTAATGATTATCAAAGCAAGGATAAAAAAACATACGAAACAGAACTAACTACAAAAGAAATATTGTTTAAATATGTTTTAAATAATAAATGGGTATGGACAATTGCATTAGCAAATGTGTTTGTATACTTTGTGCGCTATGGTGTACTTGACTGGGCACCGACGTATTTAAGTGAAGAAAAATCCTTTAATATGGAAGAATCTAGTTTAGCCTATTTCTTATACGAGTGGGCTGGAATCCCTGGGACATTATTATGTGGATATATTTCCGATAAGGTATTTAAAGGGCGTCGTGGTCCTGCAGGTGTCATCTTCATGGTAGGAGTTCTACTCTCTGTTGTTGTTTATTGGCTTAATCCAGCAGGAAACCCTTTAATTGACAACTTAGCACTTATAGCAATAGGTTTCCTTATATATGGACCGGTTATGCTTATCGGCTTACAAGCATTAGACTTTGTACCAAAGAAAGCTGCCGGAACCGCTGCTGGCCTAACAGGTTTGTTTGGCTATCTTGGTGGTGCTGTAATGGCAAATGCACTTATGGGATTTATTGTACAACATGCAGGCTGGAATGCAGGTTTCCTTTTATTAACTGGTTCTTGCATATTAGCCATTCTATTATTTACGTTAACTTGGAATGTTCGCGGACAAGAAGTAGTTAAGCATTAATAATAAATTATAGGGAGTTCCAAAAGCTATGGAAAATGGCTAAAGGGCTCCCCTTTTTATATATCTAAAGTTCAAATGAAACAATCCTTTGTCAAACGCTAGAACAGGACACCTATAGCTGATTTATTTTACCTAATGTGACCATCCTTGTATCGTGTAAATATAGTGGAACAACAGGAACCTAAAAAAATATAATATCGTGCTAAACGTGAGAACTAGACTTCTTTGGAAATAATGTATAACTAAAGCTAATAACAAAATCAATCAGCAATATTAGTGACCAGAGACGAAAGGTTTCAAATAACGCATTTGTCTGTTCCGGATTATTTATATATAAAATGATACCTCCCTCTATAAATTAAAATTATCTCAGAATTACTCCGTTTTTCTCCCGTTTACTTTATATCATTCAAAGAGAATGGGGATTGATCGTTCCTTCATCTGTAAATAAATGATATTTATGGAAATAAGGGATGGCACCAACTAAACATCCATGGATTTTTTCCATTAAATGGTTTGCGTTCGTATGATCGCACCTTGGATCTCCACGTTACGCATGGCGGTGGACCCTCCCATGTCTCTCGGCGTCAATGCGCGCAAATTCCTTCGTTCAACCTGACCATGGTGGATGCCGGAAATGCTCCTAAAGCGGGTCAAAGCCCTAACGGTGAAAATATCGACCGGCTTCTCCGTGCTTCGAATGTTCAAACAATGGGTCTCAAAACGAAATAGATCTTTTTTGTTTAGGCAGTTTCCTGTAAGTCTGAAACACCGGGGATATCCCGGATCATGCGTTCTTCACTGAAGGTACACTTGCGTGTCCCTAACACATAAAAGATTTTCACAAGTTTACGACTTAGCGCGATAAACGATTGCTTCCCAGTTAAGGGATTGATGGATCGATGACGGTAATGGTCATGAAGCTTTCGGAAAGCTTCATTATGAAACGAGAGGGGGCGTGCCACCTGATACAGGAGCTTTCTCAGCCTTTTACGTCCTCGTTTCGTAATGGTTGTCTGCCCCTTGAATTTCCCGGATTGATTCATCATCAGATTGAGTCCCGCTAATTTGATAATTTGGCGTGGATCTCTGTAATTCGATAGATCACCGACTTCCGCAAAGAAACCGGCCACTGTCATGGTACTGACACCTTTGATGGCTATCATCTGCTCCGCCCCAGGAACCAGAAGAACGAGTTCTTCGAGTTGTGCTTCAAGAGCGACGAGTCGTTCTTCTAGGGCCTTGTATTGGTCAATAAGATAACGGAATTCTTCGCGTGCCATGCTTAAACCGACCGTCAGGCCGATACTATCTTCGGCTGCCTGTTTTAATGCCTGGATACGTTTCATCCCCACTGCACGTTGGGCAGCGTTTTTCACTTCGGCCATCAAGTCTTCTTCCGAAGCCTGTCGGATATCATCAGGAAGATACCCCTTTTCCAGTAGGTGGAGTGCTGCTTTCCCGGTCCAGTCTTTGAAGACATCTAGGAACTCCGGAAAATAGCGATCCAGCGCATTATGCATCTGTGCTTTGATGGAAGACAAGTCCTCTTGGATGATGTCATGTAGTTTCATGCCTTCCCTCAATTCGGCATAGACATCCTCGGGTAGTGTGGGTTCATGAAAACGCCCGTCTTTAATGATTTGAGCGATGACTTTGGCATCCTTCGTATCATTTTTGGTCGGGGAGTCATCGTCCATTTCCTTGAACCGTTTTACCTTCATCGGATTAACACCTACCGTATGGATCCCTTCTGCTTTCAAATAATAAGCCAAGTTCAGCCCATAATGACCGGTTGGCTCCATGCCGATGATGATGTCCGGACGTTTATGTTCATTCGCCAGCTCTCTCGCCCAGGTGAGAAGCGTAAAAAAACCTTGATGAGAGTTAGTAAACACTAACCTTTTGGCTAGGTCTCTGCCCCGATCATCAATCACCCGTGCTACATGTTTCTTTTTGGCCACGTCGACACCAATGATCAGTGTGTTTTCGTTGATTTGCGCTATGCGCATATTTTGTGTAAAATCCATAGTAGAAGTCCTCCTTCGGTACTTAATTCGAGGTCATCGTGATGACACTCTCTATCGTACCAAGAGGGCTTTTTTTATGCATCCGGACTCTGCTTCGATATCCCCTCAAATTTCTCCCTTACAGGAATGCTCCTAAAAATACACTCCCTATGCACCAAGCTAACAAATGACGATACCAACCAACTCGTTCGCTTTTAGCGAATTCCTTTCCATACTTTTTCTTTTTAGACGGCTTCTCACCATCAGCAAACCGATAGGCAAATTGTTGATCCGCCCATTTGATCATACTATGACCATAGCCTATGCTTACACCAATATAAATAGCAGCAATACCGTGAACTGTTGTGGCAATTGCCCCGTTTTTCAAATCAATTACTGTTGCCATTAACAAGATAAAGTCAACAACTGGAGTAAGGATAAGTAATATAGCCCCAAGCCGTCTCTTTTTAAATACATATCTTGCGATTAAACCAGCTAAAACAAATATCCAAAAACCGATCTCACAAGCAATAATTAACCAACCAATCAAAGAATCCACCTCTTTTTAGTACAATCGTATTAATTAAATTATACGTTACTTATTTAAATAATACAACTGTGTTATAATAATGACATGCCAAAAAAAGTAGATCATGAAAAAAGAAAAATTATAATAGCAGAAGCAACATGGAAAATAATTGTAGAAGAAGGAATAGAGCAAGCAACCGTTCGTAATATCGCTCATGCTGCTGATTTATCAGTAGGCGCTTTAAGGCACTATTTCACAACCCAATCGGAGTTGTTGCTTTATTCCATGCAACTAGTCTCCGATAGAGCTCGAGAAAGAATGGCCAGTCAACAGTTCGATGGTCCACCACTACAAGTCATGGAGGAAGTTCTTTTTGAATTTATACCTTTAGATAAAGACAGAAAAATAGAGATGGAGGTATGGTTAAGTTTTTCAGCAAGAAGTCTTGTTGACCCAGATTTAATGCAGTTGAATCAAAAGGTATATCATGACTTACGACGTGTTATTATTGCTGTTATTGATCATCTTATCTCCCTGCAATTCGTACCTGATCAGTTTGCTGCTGAGATTGAAACTGAACGGTTATATGCACTCATTGATGGACTTGCTATTCATCATTTGCTACAACCAGATAGCCTGTCTAAAGAAATGATGACCTCTGTGATCCAACATCATCTAAAGAGTTTATGTAAACAGGAGGTTTTGGATAAATGAGACAAAAAGCTAAAGCGTTCGCAACAAAGGCACATGATGGACAACGAAGAAAGAGTTCCAATGATCCTTATATCACTCATCCCATCCGTGTAGCAGCAAGGTTAGCAGCAGCTGGTTTTCGTGATGAATTAATTAGTGCTGGATATTTACACGATGTGGCGGAAGACACTTCTTATACTATTAAGGATATTAAGGAACAATTTGGTGATTCAATAGCTCATTTGGTTGCAGCCAATACAGAAAATAAATCTCTAAGTTGGCAGGAAAGAAAACAGCATACAATTGACAACTTGAAATCTGCGGAAAAGGAGATAAAATATTTAATTATTGCTGATAAACTAGATAATTTACTAAGCTTAGAACAGGACTTGAGAGGTCAAGGTGCAATTGTTTGGGACCATTTTAACGCTCCTTTCGAAAAGCAAAAATGGTACAATCAGTCATTAGTTGAAGTAATGTACTATGGTTTACGTTCTGAAGAAATCCCCAATTACTTTAGATTATATGAAGAAACTGTTGCTAGAGTGTTTGAAGGAAAATAATAAAGTAGTATTCCATTGTGTTTTTTCCACAGAATTCTTGAGGAAAACATTGCTTTAGTAAGGCTCTTTCTGTCTGTTACATCTGGGATATACTATAATCTTCCGGAAAGAGTGGCAATCAACTATATGCCTTGACTCGCATACAGTACTGTTCTTGATGATTACTCGACTTCCACTTCATTTTTTATAGACAATAAAGCAGCCTCCGATTTCCAATGAGGAATGGAGGCTGTCTTTCTTTTATTTATATCTACGATTTTTATATCTTGTCTTCATATTTTTGGTAAGCTGCTTCCACTTATTTTTTTCTTCGAGTTGTGCTTTTTGATCCTGCTTTCTCTTTTCATAAGCTAACTCACGCTGTAATTTTAGATAGCTCTGGAAACGTGCTTCAGACAATTCACCTGAATTAAGGGCATCCTTCACTCTACAGCCAGGCTCCGTATCATGCTTGCAGTCGGTAAAATAACATGCGGTAACGAAGGCTTCAATATCCTCAAATGCCGTATCAATAGCATGTTCACCTTCCCAAAGCTGCAGCTCACGCATACCAGGTGTATCAATAAGTAATCCACCATTTTTCAATAAAAACATTTCACGATGTGTTGTTGTATGACGACCTTTACTATCATTCTCCCGTATAGCATTTGTAAGTTGAACCTGTTCTTCCAGTAGCACATTTACCAATGTTGATTTTCCTACGCCAGATGAACCTAAAAGCGCTGCAGTTTTACGTGGAGGCAAATAAGACATAAATTCCGTTATACCTTCTCCCGTTATACTGCTCAATGTAACAATCGGAATCCCAATTGCAACCTCTTCAAGCTCAGACATGATCGTAGCTATTTCATCAGCTTTACACATATCTTTTTTCGTAAGCACTATAACTGGTGAAGCTCCACTCTCATAGGCTGAGATAATATATCTTTCCATCCTTCGTACATTAAGATCATCATTTAACGAACCTACGATAAAAATAGTATCCAAATTTGCAGCAACTAACTGCGCTTCTGTCTTATCACCAGCCGCTTGGCGAACAAATTGAGTTTTACGTGGTAATAGTTCCTTTATTACTGCTTTTTTCTCATCAATTAGTTTCTCCACAACCACCCAATCACCAACAGCAGGAAAATCCATTGATGAATTAACCTCATTAAAGAATTTCCCACTAACATGCGCTATATACTCATATCGACCATCAGATATGCGATAGCTATTCCGTTGCACCGTAATAACACGTGCAATTGTATTCAAATTGACAGATGGTGAAGATGATTCCTCCCATCCTAACTTTACCAAATCGTTCACTATGAAAATTCCTCCTATAATGGAGAAAGCACCCTCATTATACCGACCGTTCCTCCATTTTGTTTGATGTGTACGTACATAAATTTCGTTTTACAGTTGCACTCATAAAACATCACTCCTTTCAAAATGGACCTATCGGTGTTAACCTACAATAGTTATACCCTATATTACTTACTTAGTAAAGTTCTTCTGTACAATTCAGCAAAAAGCCAGACGTAAAAAACACGTCTGGCTTCTCTGCCTATCTAATATTCATTTCGCTCGGCTCCGGGCCTTTACGCTCATTTCGATCCAATCCTTCGATCCTTTTCATATCATCAGTCGTTAGTTCAAAATCAAACACGTTAAAATTCTCTTCCATTCTAGATGGTGTAACTGATTTAGGTATTACAATATTATTATATTGCAGATGCCAGCGAAGAATTACCTGAGCAGGTGTTTTACTATAACTACCAGCAATACTAGTAATTACATCATTTTTTAATACTTCGCCACCTTGCATTAATGGACTCCAAGCTTCAAGATATATATTGTGTTTTTCACAGAATTCCTTTACTTCTTTTTGCTGCAAGTATGGGTGACACTCTACTTGATTAACCGCAGGAACAACATCACATTCATCTATTAATCGTTGCAAGTGCTCCACATTAAAGTTACAAACACCAATCGCTTTCACACGACCATCCTTATATAGCTTTTCCAAAGCTTTATATGTTTCCACATAGTCATCATACTCAGGCGTCGGCCAGTGAATAAGGTAAAGATCAACATAATCTAAGCCTAATCGTTCTAAGCTTTTGTCAAATGCCTGTAGCGTATTCTCATAGCCTTGATCCGAATTCCAAACTTTAGTAGTGATAAAAAGGTCTTCACGTGCAACATTACTGTTTGCTAGTGCCTTACCAACACCATTTTCGTTTTCATAAACTTTTGCCGTATCAATAGAGCGGTAACCAATTTCTAGTGCCTTTTCCACTGCAGGGGTCGCTTCTTCATCCGGTACTTGCCAAACACCAAATCCTAATTGTGGCATTTTCAAACCGTTGTTAAGTGTTATATACTGCATCTTTTAACTCCCTTTCATTTTGGAATATTATTCTTATATTATCACAGCTGCTTATTGGATTTAATCAATATGCATTCGTAATGACCATCCTTAATCTCTCCATTTTCTCCGAGCGAACGTGTAATTTCCTTCATATCTCGATAAGCGTTCCTGATCAATTAAATAGGTTACAGGAAAGAGTCTATCTAAAAAGTATCGATCATGTGATACTGCAATAATTGTTCCATCAAATTGTTCTAATGCTTCTTCTAGAACCTCTTTGGATTCAATATCAAGATGATTCGTTGGCTCATCTAAAATAAGCAAATTATGATTCTGGTACACAAGTTCCGCCAAACGTAGACGCATTTTTTCTCCACCACTTAATTGCTTAACCTTACGGAAAACACTCGGACCAAAGAAAAGAAACCTTGCTAAAATCCCCCTCGCTTCTCCCTCTGTAACAGGTACTTGATCACGAAATTCTTCCAGAACAGATCGAGATCCATCCATTTCTAACATATGCTGTGATAAGAAACCAATAGATAAATTGCTTCCTAGTTGGATCGCACCCTGATCTGGTTCATCTTTCCCTAATAACATTCTTAACAGAGTTGATTTCCCACTTCCGTTTTCACCTATAATAGCAACACGATCTTGAAAGCGAATATGCATATTGGCTGCCGAAAATAATGGTTTACTCGGAAAACGCTTATACACATTATCCAGCAGAATAACATCCTTCCCACTACGTTTTTCCATTTGAAAATCCAAAATAATACGCTTTTTCTCCAAAATCGGACGTTTCAAGACAGTCATTTTCTCTAAAGCTTTTTCCATACTTTTGGCTCGACGATGCAAGCCATCATTTGGTGGATTTGCTTGATTTGCCCACTCTTTTAAACGTTTAATCGTTTCCTTCATCTTCTTTATTTTTTTCTGTTGATCCTGGTATTGCTGGAATTCTTGCAGTAAACGCGTTTCTCTTTCTTTTACATAATCCGTATAATTCGTATGATATTTCAACAGTTCTCCTTGGTCCATCTCTAATATAGTAGTTACTGTTTCATCTAGAAAATAACGGTCATGAGAAACAATGACAACTGTTCCATGGTATTGATTTATAAAATTTGTTAGCCATTCAATCGCAAGGAAATCCAAATGATTCGTCGGCTCATCCAACAGCAGAAGATCTGGCGCTGTTAATAATAGCTGCGCTAAACCAACCTTTGTTCTTTCTCCACCACTTAGGTTCTTCCACTTCTTATTGGCTAAATGCTCCATTTGTAAGCCATTCATTACACGCCTTACTTGAGCATCCATTTCGTAACCACCTTGATCCTGGAATTGCTCTTGAAGCTTTCCGTACTTTTCAATAAGAAGCATTAATTGATCAGCTTCCGTTTCCGAAGACATACTAGCTTCCAATTCAAGCATTTGTGATTTTAGTCGATTAAGCTTTGTAAAAACTTGAAATAACAGTGATTCAACCTCAGCTTCAGCTTCTAAAGATGGGGCTTGCTGTAATAAACCAACGGATAAATTCTTTTTCCATGTAATCGTACCTTCTGCTGGCTCCGACTTCTTTGCCAATAAATCTAGTAAGGTTGTCTTTCCTTCTCCATTCCTTCCAATTAACCCAATTCGTTCTCCTTCTTTAATTTCAACTGTAATATCCTTAAATATAATATTTGCACCTAATATTTGCGTCACTTGCTGTAAACTGCTAATAATCATCTTCTCTTCCTCCGTTTGCCGAAGAGACACTTACTACACATAGAAAGAAGTATTTTTATTAGATTGCTATTCAATTTTTACATCATAAAGAACAATCTTTTAAAAACACCAAAAAAAGACGCAAAGAGTTCTCCCCTTACACGCCTTTTTCACTAGATATATGGAAGCGTTAGTCTATTCCACTTCAGAGGAAGCCAACGATTTTCCATACGAATCCGCTTGTAGGTAGATGTCTCTTACTGGTATTTTTCCTAATGTTGTAGTAAAAAAGGGCATACTTATCCCTCAAGCAACATTTCCGGAAAAAATCGCATAACGAAACCAAAGATATTCTTTAATCTTCGTTACACTACCAGTATGATTCATCTAACCCACCTCCTTTTTAATTATGTCTAGTATACTTAAAAATTCAGAAAGGTGTCAATGCTAAACGTCACCTTTTTTTACGATAAAGTTATTTTGCAAAACAGGCCAATTTTGGGGAAATGGAATACCTAATACCCAGTAACTAGCCCCTCTTATATCATAATCTCTTAGTATATCGTATTTTGCTTGGATACTTCTTGCATCCTCAAACCATACTTCATGCTGCTGACCATCTCCATCCGTATAACGGAAGTATGGTGATTGATAGGTATCATTATATTGGATCTCCGCTCCATAAGTTGCAGCTAGTTGGATGGCTTCTTGTGAACTAACTGTTCGAGCTACAGTACCTTCTTGCCACGGAATTCTCCAGTCTCTTCCATACAACGGTATTCCCATCATAATTTTATCACGAGGTATGACTGTAATTGCATAATCTAGTACCTTACGTACCTCATTAATTGGCGCTATCGCTAATGGTCTTCCTCCTGCCCATCCCCATTCATAAGTCATGAGCACAATAAAATCAACAATTTCTCCCTGTGTTTTATAATCATGAGCCTCATAGAGCAATCCTTCTTGATCACTTCTAATTTTGGGAGCAAGAGCCGTAGTAACCAGATATCCATTAGGATGAAGGCGAGCTACAACACGCCGTAAAAAGTTGTTATAGTTCTCTCGATCCTCAGGATAAACATATTCAAAATCAAAATTTACTCCTTGATATCCTTTTTCTTGCATTTCTTCTAATAGAATCGTTATTAACTTCTCTTGTAACTCAGGGCTCCGTAATAATGTTGCTGCTAAATCAGAGTCAAAGTCCCCTTCAACGAAATTTGTTAATACTAAAAGTGGCAGCACATTTGTTGCCTCTGCCGCTTCAAGAATAGGTAAATCGTTTAGCTCGGTAATCGTACCATCTGATCGAATACTATACGTAAATGGTGTTACGTACGTTAGTAGCCTTCCATAGGCCAATATTTCCTGAGCACCTTGTGCTCCCGTTTTTGTAGCATATGCATTTATTTCTTTAACCGGCCTGGATGGTTGAGGAATTTTTAATACTTGACCTGGATAAATAAGCGATGGATTGGTAATTGCATTCATCCTCATTAATTCATTAACTGTAACACCAGTCTGTTGGGCTATTTCCCATAACGAATCTCCAAGCTGTACGATATATGGATAATAAGGTATTTCTAACATCTGTCCTACAAATAACAAATTAGGGTCTGTTATTTGATTGACTGCCGCAATCTCCTGTACAGGTATTTGATATCGTTGGGCTATCATCCACAATGTATCTCCAGACTGCACAACATATTCTCTACGTGGATCTGGAATGACAAGTGCTTGCCCAATCACTAATATATTTGGATTATTCAATTGATTTAATACAGCTATTTGTCGATAATCAGAACCATAACGCTCCGCAATGTTCCATAATGTATCATTTCGTTTAATCACATGAATTTGCATTTGTATATACGCTCCCAATTCAAGTAACTACTATTCATAGAAATTAGCAAGACCCCATGAATATAGTCTCATTGTTTCTATTGACTATCTTATTCATTAGGTGTTTGTCCTGTTATTACAAACTGTGTTTATTTCAAAAAAACTGCTCCGTTTTTACGGAACAGCATCAATTATTAATCCAAAGTATTTCACCATATTGTTCTTGATAATCTATTTTCACATCAAAATAATGTTTACTATAAAAATGCTTCAGCCGATTTACATGATCAAAATCCCGCTGAACAATGTCACCAGTGATGTACTGCTTATTCTCATCTCTAGCTATTTCCTTTAAATGCCTCATTAATACAGAGCCAAACCCCTTGTTCTGTTCCCCTTTTATATCTGAAATATGAAGGGTACTTGTATTTTTATATTCTGCTTGAATAGCTGAATCCCAATTACCTCGAAAAGGCTTGGTACATTCATGGAGCATAATTTGGAAAGAATTTGATTGTTTATCTGCATAAATGATAACCCAATTGTCATCTTGTGTTTGGTCAATACTAATAACGTCAGACTTTTTAGCTATTTCTTTTATACTATTTTGCATGCGAAATAATTGGACTTCTAATGAGTCTAGCTCTTGCTTTAATTCATTTTTATCCTTCTCCACGGTTAAAAAAGCTGAATAGTTCATATATATCACCTGTATTTATAGTTATTTCAATTCAAACCACAATTTCACATTTTACATGATACGCATTAAATGAAGCAAATGTTAAAAAATTTTAAATAGTACTTCATACTCAGTTCTTTTATGTCGATAATGAAAGAAAATGCTTTTCTTAATATAACTGGGGGATATATATGAAGAAAAATAAGGTCAAAAAAATAAAACCTAAAGTAAAACAAAAGAAAGAAAAGACAATTAAACAAAAGAACAAAAGCCCTATTAACTGGAAAAATGTAAAAATAGGTCAAAAGTATGTAGCTATTTTTCTTATAACAGCGGCTCTGTTTATCGCTGCAACCACGATCGTTTATGTACAATTAACGAAAGGGCAAAAGAATATGGATCAAATCAGCGAGCAAAGTATACGTGTGAACGAGATGACTCAGCTATCTTCTCTGATCCAAGGAAAAGATGTACAAATTGCGGACTATTTACTTTCCGAGGATTATAAATATGTAAACATGTTCAAAGAATACCAAGCGGAATTTGATGCACTTGTTAAGAAAATTAAACCCACGATGAAAACAAACAAGCAAAAAGAAATATTTAAAAAGATTGTAGAAAATGATGCTAGTATAAATGATACGTTTTTTAATGAGATGGTTGCTTCCGTACAAAGTGGAGAAGATACGATGGCAAATTCATTACGCTCTTATTCAACAAGACTACGAACAGAAACAATCCAGCTCGTTAATGATTTAAGCAAGATCGTTCGCCAAGAACAAGAAACATCTGTGAATCAAGCTTCAGAAACAATGAATTATAGTACAATAGTATTAATGATAGCCAATTTAACAGCTATTATCGTTGGAATTTTACTTATGATTCTAATTAGTAAGAAGACATCCCTCCATTTGAGCAACGTTGTAAAAATTACTTCAGAAGTAGCAAATGGAAACCTCCAAGCCACATCGATGAATTATCAAGGAAAAGACGAGATCGGGCAACTTGCACAGTCAGTTAATCAAATGAAGGACAATATTAAAGGGATCCTTTTCAAAGTTCAAAACGCTTCCAATTCTGTCTCATCTCGCAGTGAGGAATTGACTCAATCAGCTAACGAGGTAAGAGAGGGAAGTAATCAAATTGCATCCACAATGGAAGAACTGTCCTCAGGTGCGGAGACACAGGCAACAAGTGCAGGCGATTTATCGGAAAATATGAATGATTTTGTACGAAAAGTTCAATCATCAGAAGCAAATGGTCAAGAAGTGATGCAAAGCTCTCAGAAAGTTCAACAGTTAACTTCTGAAGGTACAGAACTGATGAAACAATCCGTATCACAAATGAAGCAAATAGACTCGATTGTTGCGGAAGCAGTAGAAAAAGTCCAAGGGCTCGATCATCAGTCAAACGAGATTTCCAAGCTAGTTCTTGTTATTAAAGATATTGCAGATCAAACGAACTTGCTATCCTTAAACGCTGCCATAGAAGCAGCTAGAGCTGGTGAACACGGAAAAGGATTCGCAGTTGTAGCTGATGAGGTACGTAGGCTATCCGAGCAAGTTGCATCATCAGTTGGAGAGATAACTACGATTGTTCAAAATATCCAATCAGAAACCACCCAAGTGGTTGGGTCATTAAATAGTGGCTATCATGAAGTAAAAGAAGGAACTACACAAATTGAAACTACTGGTAAGAACTTTACTACCATCAATCATGCAGTGAGAGATATGACAAATAAGATAAATACAATTTCTGAAAATTTAAAGGAAATTGCAGCAAATAGCGTAGATATGAATCAGCTAATTGAAGAGATTGCCTCTGTCTCCGAAGAATCTGCTGCTGGCGTGGAACAGGCTGCCGCATCCGCCCAACAAACATCTAGTTCTATGGAAGAAGTATCTTCTAATGCAAATGAGCTAGCAGAACTAGCTGAAAAATTAAATGAAGAAATAAATACGTTTAAACTATAAAGTTTGACTAGCAATCAGTGGGATTTTACTGCCAATTATATGCGGGATAGACAAGGATAAGCTAAGAAAAACGGAGCAAAATTCGCTCAGTCCTTATCACTACATGCTCAGATTTACGCTTCCTCTAGTAGCTATTATGGAATAATAGCTACTGCTTGACCACCACTCCGGCTGCCCACTTCCCTTTCCGTGGGGTTTGTCCTTCAGCTAACTTTTTTAGCAAAACCCGCTCAAAAAAGTGGATCTTCAGGTCAAACATTTCCCACAGGAGTTGAAGTGGCCGGCCTTCGCTATTATCAGGCTCTACAAAGCTAGCATGAAGTAACACAGCTGCTTTTATACTCACGGATAGCGATTTTCACTTTACCCATTGTAAAAAAAGTCAACCTATTTCTTATGACAAGAATTGTTGCACCTTCTCATAGCGGAGACTAATTACGTAGACTCCTGCAGGAATAGCGCGAGCCGAAAATCCACTTTGCAACGTGTTCTTCTTTGCAAAGTTAGTTGAGGCCGTGCCCCATAGCCGTCAAGTTAAGCAGGATATTTTAAAAACCATAAAGTTATTCGTTATTCTGACATTATAAATGGAATAATTTGGAGGGATTACGTATGGCTAAGCAATATCATTTTGACTCGTTTGTAAAGAGTGTGCACGATATTTTATCTATTTCTGAACTTCGCAATGTTGCTCGGGAATCAGGTTTTGTACAACGATTGAAGAAGATAATGCCGGAAGATTTCTTAAGTATATGTGCCTTCTTACATGAAAAAGTTGGTACGGAGGGGCTAGGACAGCTCTGTGCCTCCCTTTCTCGTGAATCAGAAATATCCATATCTAAACAAGCCTTACATCAACGATTAGACGAGAAAGGAGTGGCTTTTTTAAAACAAGTTTTTATGCGGTTAGCGGAAAAACAACAGATGTTATCGTTACCATCTCCATCTGATTATCCTTTTTCTCGGATCCGTATCTTGGATGGCACATCCTTTCAAGTAAAAAAGAACACCGCGAGTTATTGGGATGGAGTGAAAATACAATTAGAATATGAGCTGTATCAAGGGAATTTTTTGCATACGTTGTTCTATGGACCAAGAGACAGTGATCACGATGCAGCTGAAGAATTGGCAGATACAATAGGAGAAGAGGACCTTATCTTGCGTGACCTCGGCTATTTCTCAGGAGATCACTTTAAAAAAATAGATCGAGCAGGAGCCTATTATATTACTCGTGTTCCTGCCAATATGACCTATTGGACATTGGATGACAAGCAACGAAGAATCCAAATAAAGCCTGAAGAAGATGCCATGCATCTAGCTCCAGGAGAGATACAGGATTATGGGTTCATTCAATTAGGAGTTAAGGGAAAAAATACATTTCATGCACGTGTAGTCGTACAACGATTAACCGAAGAGCAACAAAAACAGAGAGACACCTATTTAAAAGAAAGAAGACGGAAAGGGGGGCATACCCAATCCGCCAACAAGAAGAATCATATCCAAATTCTTGCTACCAATATAACACAAGAAGAAATGGATGAGCAAACCTTGTATCCTATCTATTCCTTGCGTTGGCAAGTGGAGATTCTCTTTAAAACATGGAAATCGTTATTTGAAATTGATGATGTGCAGGCAATGAATACCGACCGCTTTTACTGTCATTTGTATGGGACTTTAATTCATATTCTTCTTTCTTCGATGATTGCTTTTCAGTGCCGTTACTGCCTTTACGAAAAGTATCAACTAGAAGGAAGTGAGTACAAATGTATCAACCATGCGAGAAACGCAATAGTAGAGACGAAGGGGTATTCACTCTATCACCTTTCTTCTTTGAAAGCTCTCATCGATAATATTTACCAGAACATATACCGGCATGGAAGGAAAGATCATCGTTGTCAGCATAAAAGTCCTTTTGATGTCTTAAACATTGCGTATAAAGTACATTTCCGTGCCGCGTAAGTAACAGTGTAAAAAAGAAAAACAAGTACCCATAAAAGAATACGGATTAAACTGGAAAAATATGTTTATATTTACATTGCACCGTACTTCTTTTTTCTTAGCTTGACGGCTATGGGCCGTGCCCGCGGAAAGCGAAGTAATTAGTCGGAGCATTGCCAATAGACATCAAACATTTCAAAATAACTACTTGGCTTAACGCAGTCATTGCACTGATTTTATACTTTCTTAACTTAGAACAAAGCGCAAGCGCCCGATTAGAAACGTAGCAACTAGAGCGAGAGAAAGGAATCACGGTGAGCTTGCGAGCCGATGATGACTTAGCTTAGGGCGATTCGTGAAGTCGCCTAGTTTCTGGGTGCTGGAACTGGACACGGCTCAACACGCTAAAACTATAAAAAATCGCTTCAGTAAAGGTTGAAGCGATTTTTTGTTGCATTTTATTTACTTCCCTTGATAAAGAAAGCAATCCTTCGTATGATCATTTACCATCCCAGTTGCTTGCATGAAGGCATAACAAATAGTTGGACCTACAAAGCTGAAGCCACGACGTTTTAAGTCTTTACTCATTTGTTCCGATTCCCTCGTAGTAGCAGGAACATCTTTATGTTCTTTCCAGTTATTTATTAAAGGCTCACCTTGAACAAATGACCAAATATAGTTACTAAAACTTCCAAACTCTTTTTGCACTTCAAGAAAAGCTTGGGCATTTGTTACAACCGAATTAACTTTTCGCTTATTCCTAATAATGCCTTCATTCTCTATTAAATCATTTATTTTCGATTCATTATACGCACTTACTTTGACAGGATCAAACTCATCGAATGCTGCCAAGTAATTTTTACGCCTTTTTAATATAGTTATCCAACTTAAGCCAGCCTGTGCCCCCTCTAAACTAAGCATCTCAAATAATTTTTTATCATCATATACTGGCTTGCCCCATTCATTATCATGATAGTGGATATATATATCATCATCGGTTACCCATTCACAACGACATTTGTTCATGATTCTTCTCCTATCGCAACTTCATTTTTTTCATATGATATCCAATCACTGAAGCTTCCTGGATACAATTTTACATTTTTATAACCAAGCGATTTCAAGGCAAGTATGTTTGGACAAGCGGATACTCCCGACCCACAAGAAACTATTACTTCTTCGCCCTTTGCTATATTGGCAAATTGCTTTTCTAAGCTTTCTTTATTTTTCCATTTTCCATCTGCCGAAAGCACATCCTTCCAAAAATAGTTCTCTGCTCCAGGAATATGCCCTGCTCTTGCATAGAGAGGTTCACTATCACCTAAATAACGATCTTTAGAACGTGAGTCGATAAGCACGGTTGATTTACTCATCACTTTTTCTTTCACCGTTTCCATATCAACTGTTTGGTCAGATCGAATGTTAGGGATAAACTGTTTTTCCGTTAACTGAGGGATAACATCTGTCGTCTCATTTCCTTCTTCCTTCCATCGCTCATAACCACCATCTAACACATACACTTTTTCATGTCCCAAATAATGAAATAACCACCATGCTCTAGCAGCAAACATATCATTTTTCTGATCATAAATAATAACTGTCGTCGTATGATCGATACCAATTTTCCCAATTTTAGCTGACAACATCTCAACATCTGGCAGCGGATGATTTCCACCATGCTTTTGTTTTTTTCCAGATAGATCCTTCTCCAAATCCATATACACTGCTTCAGGAATATGATCAGTTAAGTAAGCTTTTCTACCTGCATCCGAATTCATTAGATCAAAACGTGTGTCAATAATTACGGTATTATCCTGACTATTATTCAAACGATGTTTCAAACGCTGGATACTGATTACATAAGACAACTCTAGACCCTCCATTCTGAAATAAGATGTATTTTAATTGTAAGCATAGAATAAAGTGAAACTTCCATCCGTTTTTACTAAAACAAATGCGTACAAAGGCTTCATTCGCCACGTCCTGTGGCAACGCCTTTGTGACCTACTTCCATGTAGGCCCGAACCAATCGGACATTTACTGGCAGTTGAGCCCCACTTATCCATATTGGCTTCACCTTATTGCTTGAAGTGGGAGCTTACTGCCAGTTATATGCGGGATAAATTACCACGTATTATTTTTATTTTAAACGATCTTACTTTGTATTCCTACCCATTATTTCCGTAAAGCAACTATCGTCCATATCCCTTTCTAACGGTGATATACTCTCCTTTAGCACATAATCAAAAAAGTTTTTATTTAGAAAAAATTATTGAATAAGCTATAATAATAAGAACACTAATTAGAACAACCATATTTCGACATTAGCTTTGGTTATCTTGTTAAATAGGAGATGAAAATTCGAGATGAAGGAAGAGTTAATACAACGTTTTACAACCTATGTAAAAATGGATACACAATCTAAAGCGGGGACGGGTCAAACACCTTCTACTCCAGGACAGTTGGTACTTGCAAAACAATTAGTCGAAGAGCTTAGACAGATCGGAATGGTTGACGTAATGGTTGATGATTTCGGATATGTAATGGCTACATTACCAGCAAACACTGATAAAGATATTCCTACGATTGGCTTCCTAGCACATATAGATACTGCTACTGACTTCACTGGAAAAAATGTGAACCCACAAGTAATTGAATCCTTTGATGGTAAAGACATTTTATTAAATCCAGAACTAGATATTGTATTATCTGCAAAAGATTTCTCTGAGCTTCCTAACTACAAGGGACATACTATCATTACGACAGACGGTACTACGTTATTAGGTGCTGATAATAAAGCAGGAATTGCAGAAATTATGACTGCGATGGATTATCTGATTCAACATCCTGAAATCAAACACGGTAGAATCCGTGTAGGGTTTACTCCTGATGAAGAGATTGGCAAGGGACCAGAAAAATTCGATGTTGAACGATTTGACGCAACCTATGCCTATACGATAGATGGTGGTCCTTTAGGCGAATTACAATATGAAAGCTTTCATGCTGCTGAAGCACGAATTACCTTCAAAGGCAATAGTGTTCATCCAGGAACAGCTAAAGATAAAATGAAAAACGCCGGAAAAATGGCCGCTGAATTTATAAGTAAGTTCCCAGAGGCAGAGGCACCTGAACACACCGAAAACTATGAAGGCTTCTTTCATCTCATTGCAGTCAATGGTGATGTTGAAGCAGCAGAAGTAACTTATATTATACGAGATTTTGATAAAGAAAAATTTCAACAAAGAAAAGATATGGTCAGAACGTTCACGAAGGAAATGAAGAAAAAATATGGTCAAGCATGCATTACTATAGAGATGGAAGACCAATATTATAATATGCGAGAAAAAATTGAACCTGTCAAAGAAATTGTTGATATTGCCTACCAGGCAATGGAAAACCTTAACATTAAACCAATTGTGGAACCAATCCGTGGAGGTACCGATGGATCTCAGCTATCCTACATGGGTTTACCTACACCAAATATCTTTACTGGAGGAGAGAATTTCCATGGGAAATTTGAATATGTTTCAGTGGATAATATGGTTCAATCAACAAAAACGATTATTGAAATCTGTAAACTTTTCGAACAACGTTAAACGATAGCGATAATTAGCCAGGTCCATTACATGGTAACTGGCTTTTTTTATAGTCTAGGAAATTATAAAATTAGCCCATGCTTCCTTTATCTCCGTTGACAGTCGCTACGTTTCTAATCGGGTGCTTACGCTTTTGGTCTTGATATTTTCAATAGAAATCCCGCACCTAATGCAATAAGTAAGCAGCACGACAGTATAAGGAATGTAAGTATATATCCGCCTATCTCTAATAACTTTAGTGAAATGATGGGACCTAGCGAAGCACCTACAAATAGGATAAAAGCATACATCGAAGAAGCAGCTGCACGTTCCTTCCCACCAAGGTTCCCGATAATCATCATAATTATAGGGAAGGTAAAAGATATTCCAGCAACATACCAGATACTTGTTAATATAGTTACTATCAAATGGTTACTAAGAGACAACAACAGTAATCCCGAGCTGGCCATTGCTAAGCTACAGCGTAACATAGCTAGTTCCCCAATAATTTTTACAGCCTTAACAGCAAATGGAGAGCATAGCATACCAATCACACCAAGTACCCGCACATAAAATACCTCCTGAGTAGTGAGATGATAAGGAGAGGACCGTAAATAGTCTCCTAATACGGTATACATACCCAGAAATGTTAGTAGCAGCATAATTGTTATCAAGTAACAATATAATAATTGCTTCCGCCTAAAAATACGTGATAGCTGCTTGATATATTTCTTCATCATACCGTCTTTTTTGGATGGAGACGTTGCAGGCAGTAACCAAGCTACCAGTATTGCACTTAGACCATAAATACAAGCAAAAAAATAGAATACAGCATGCCAATCAAGCGTTTGATTAATAACATCAGATAACGATTGTCCAATAATTCCAGCTAGTACATATCCAAAACTAATATAACCAATAACCATTATCCGTTTGCTTGGTGGAAAAACTTCAAAGACATAAGAAAGTGCTGTTGGCGCAAACGTAGCTGCAAAGAATCCCTGTAAAGCTCTAAGAACTAAGAGTGTTTGAAAATTATCGCTATAACCAATCGATACTGTACATATTGTAAGCATAACTAAACCAAAGACAATCATTTGTTTTTCACCAATTCGATTCGTAAAAGGTGTAAAAAACAAGAAGCCGATTGCATAAAACATAGAAAAACTACTACTTATCCACGCTGCCTCACTTAATAAAATATGAAAATACATGGAAAATGTATGCGATAGTGGGGTACTGACATACACACTAGAAACGACGATCAGTGCACACCAAAATAAGATCATGGTATATAAATAATATCTTGTTGCTGTTGAAACAAGTAGATCTTTCATGATAGTACGCTCGCTTTCCTCTTCACCTCATGTATTTATATGAAAGTCTGTTGTATATTGTGCCTATTTGCATTCTATGAATATATTATTATTTGTATTGGCGATTTCTTATCATTTATGAGAAAATATAGGTTAGTTAAATTGCAAAGTTGTACAATATGAAAATGGAATAATTCCTTTCGTACCATCGGTATAAAAAGCGTTATTGTAATTAATCTATAGACCATCCTTATGAGACAACCTCAAGGCTATTGCCTTGTTTTAGAACAAGCAGTAAACTATCATGCAGGGAGAGAAAAGCATCATGAAACGAAAGACATTTATAATTATTAGTGCACTGCTAATTATATCGTTAGTAATTACAGCATGTACTAATGATGACAAAGAGAAATCAAATGAAGAAGATACAGCGACACAGGCTAAGGAGCAACCGAAGAAATCCGATAGTGGAACTTTACAGGTTCCAAAAACTGAAATGCAAAAGAAAGACAGCGGTGAGTCTGTTAAAGCTTTACAAAAAGTCTTAAGTGCCATCGGCTATGATATTAAAAATACTGGAAAATTTGATGAATCTACGATATGGGCAATTACAGATATCCAATTACAGCATGAATCATTACCTATAACTGGTATTTATTCAGAGGATACAGCTGAAGTTGTTCATTCGCTTCTGCAAGATTCGAAGGAATATGTTCCGGGAGAAGGGTTGCCATTTAAAGCAGAGCCTGCAGCAACAAAGCATGGTTCAGAAATATTAGCTAATCCTTATGAACAACTGGCATTAGTAAATAAAGAACATGCCCTCCCCGAAGATTATATACCTGAAGATCTCGTGATTCCGGATGTTCGATTCCCATTTACAGAAGACCTACCCAAGAAGCAGATGCGTGAAATTGCTGCATCTTCTTTAGAGAAGCTATTCCACGCCGCTGATAAAGCAGGACTTGATTTATTTGCCCAATCAGGATATCGTTCCTATGATAGACAAGTGTCGATTTTTACAGCAAATGTGAATGAACATGGTGAAGAAGCTGCTAATAATTTCAGTGCTCGTCCTGGTGAAAGTGAACATCAAACTGGTTTAACAATGGATGTAACAAGTCCTGATGTAAACTATCAATTGATCATCGAATTCGGAGAAACAGATGAAGGCAAGTGGCTAAAAGAACATGCTGCTCACTTTGGGTTTATTATTCGTTATCCAGAAGGTAAAGAAGCAATAACCCACTACCAATACGAGCCATGGCACATTCGTTATGTAGGCAAAAAAGCAGCCGAAGACATAATGAATAATGACTTAACTTTAGAGGAATATTTATCAAATTAATCAAGGTTGCAGGGGAAGGAAGGACTCCCAAGGAAGGGTTGCACGAAGATTGTAATGAGGAATTAAAGAGAAAATCAGACAATTTCTTTTGTCTGGTTTTTATTTACATATTCATCTATTTGCATATCTAAAACACGGATACGTTCTAATGCAACGTGGTCCTCTATCACCTTATAGTGATGATTACCACCAATTTCTTCATCTGCTTCATCAGCCATGTTCACTACTTGCTGTAGTGGTTTTAATTGCAACTCCCCTTTAGGAAGATACGAATCCGTATGAAGTAATATAGCTACAGCAATCTCTTTTGCTGCTTGGCGATCTTCCCCAATTCGAATTAAAAGCTTATGCGCACGACTTGCACCTTTGATAGCATGAATATCATTTTCCTTATAAAGCTCATAATCCCATTTCCCCTCACGATACCACGTGTAATGACCAATATCATGTAGTAAAGCCGCTTTTGTTGCGTGATCAGGATTCACATCATGTTTTTTAGCAAGCATAAATGCATATTCCGCTACGGAAATAGCATGAGCGATACCTGATCGTTTTAAATATCTTTGTGTTACGGGGTGTGTAAATACATCTTCTAATGTGACATTTCTCATTAGATCATTCTCCTTTCTAAATTTATTTGAATCTATCCCCACCTTTTATAAATAAGCATGCAGGATAAATTTTATTGAATATAGCATAAATTACCTACACTTTGCAATAGATATTTCCCTTTTTTTCAATTCTTAAACATATCTTAACACCTGCTTCACCCGGTCTTTACGATTTTCAGCCTTTTTCATTATTTGCCTATCAAAGCTTGTTAAGCCACCTATACATTGAAACTTCAATCAGTGGGGGTCTTGCTTCCTGTTATATGTGGGAATGAACTGTCGACTTAAACCAGTTACAGCAACAGCGTTAGCTCGCACAACGAGCAGGTTTTACTCCTGAGGAAGCTGAAATGTTTCCATAGAAAGCAAATATCCTTTTCTTCTAGAAGAAAGATTCGTTTCTCTCTCCGAGCTGATGTTGCCATGTTCGATTTAGAATGGTTTTACAATCATCAGGACAATGATTAGTAGAAAAAAGATATTTTCGATTCTTTCAAAGAAAAATAACTTTCTCGATAGCTCTTGATACACAGGAGGTATAGCTACACCCACATATGTATCCAGCAATGCTTTAATTGGTTTAGAGCAAGGAGATAATACAAGCGGTCCAAATGCTAATCCAACTATAAAAAGAACAAGGCTCAACACATACCAGCTTTGCGAAAATAAATATGGCCTAATTACTCCCATTATGAGGCCTGTTATTAACAAAAGCGTACCGCCTATCATCACGAACCGATGCAACATACTTCTAATTTCATAGGCATGGCGTAGCTCTTCCATGGTCTTTGCCCTTGAAACAACCGATATCATTAGAAAAACGGAGTAAAATTCGCTCAGTCCTTATCACTACATGCTCAGATTTACGCTTCCTCTAGTAGCTATTATGGAATAATAGCTACTGCTTGACCACCACTCCGGCTGCCCACTTCCCTTTCTGTGGGGTTTGTCCTTCAGCTAACTTTTTTAGCAAAACCCGCTCAAAAAAGTGGATCTTCAGGTCAAACATTTCCCACAGGAGTTGAAGTGGCCGGCCTTCGCTATTATCAGGCTCTACAACGCTAGCATGAAGTAACACAGCTACTTTTATACTCACGGATAACGATTTTCACTTTACCCATTGTAAAAAAAGTCAACCTATTACTTATGACAAGAATTGTTGCACCTTCTCATAGCGGAGACGAATTACGTAGACTCCTGCGGGATTAGCGCGAGCCGAAAATCCATTTTGCAACGTGTTCTTCTTTGCAAAGTTAGTTGAGGCCGTGCCCGCGGAAAGCGAAGTAATTAGTCGGAGCATTGCCAATAGACATCAAACATTTCAAAATAACTACTTGGCTTAACGCAGTCATTGCACTGATTTTATACTTTCTTAACTTTTAAAAAAACTAGGACCTAAACCTAAAATAGCAGAAAAACATGAATAAATACAAGAACATCATAAAATGTCATGAAGCAGCTCCTCCAAATCAACCAACGAATTTGTTTAAGATCGTATCTACATGAGGACCATACATTTCTCCAAAAATATTTAAATGAACAAGTAAATAATAAAGCTGATAAATGGCTTTACAATCCTCATAATAACTACTCACTGGGAATCTTTCCTCGTAAGCTTGGTAAAATGAATTCGTAAACCCGCCGAATAGCTCAGTAAATGCTAATTCAAAATGCCTGTCCCCAAATAAGAACGAAGGGTCAATTAAGAATGGAGCTCCATTACTTCCTACAATCCAATTCCCTCCCCATAAATCACCGTGTAAATAAGATGGAGTAACATGATCGGGAACAAACAAATCTAATTTATCTATTAATTTATTCAACTGTCTTCTTCGTTTACCGGTAATTTGATTTCGCTGTATCCCCAGTTCTAGTTGGCTATATAAACGGCATTCTCGATAATACGCTTGCCAACTTGTATAAAGGCCATTTACTTGCGAGAATGTTCCCACATAAGTATTACTAGAGAACCCATGCTTGTCTCCTTTATGACAATGCATGCTTGCTAATCGTTCACCCAATAGTCTTTCCGTATCCTTATGTTCTTGCCCACTAACCCACTCCAATACTAAGTATGCTCTCTCTTGTTGATCGGAATAAGCAATTACTTTTGGTACATCAATGGTATTTGTATCCTTTATCAATTGAAGACCCTTGGCTTCCAGCTCAAAAAAACGGTTTGGGGCATTTGGATGATATTTAATAAAATAGTTGTTTCGATCTGTTTTTACAAAATAGCTCTCATTGATAGACCCACCTGCTACGCGCTTAATCTTATAGATAGAACTTTCATCTCCTGCTTGTTTCACTGCCTCTTTCAATAATGGATTCATTGTAATCCCCCTTTGCAAAAACGTTGTGTAAAACTAAACATGTGATTTATCAAATCTCATGTTTAGTGAAGCTTCCATCCGGTTTTTACTGAAACAAATACGTACAAAGGCTTCATTCGCCACGTCCTGTGGCAACGCCTTTGTGACCTACTTCCATGTAGGCCCGAACCAATCGGACATTTACTGGCAGTTGCTCCACACTTCCCATTTCGGTTTCTCTTTATTGCTTGACCGGGGGCTTACTGCCAGTCATATGTGGCGATAAATTTAATAGCCAAAACAAGCTTGAATTACAATAACTAGCCTCTAAAACCTATTTATTCTTTGAATCTATTCATACGTAATCTTCATATCACCAGGTTTAATCAAACCCTTCTTTCTTAGGTATTCAGCACTCAGTAGACTGATAAAAGCTGGGGCTATAATATGTAAAACAATGACACTCCAAACCACATGCATGGAGAAGCCCATGGATTCAAAAGTCATCATCTGACCTACAAAGCCGCTTGTACCCATCCCTGCTCCAGAAGGATTATTCGTTAATTCTAACCATACCGTAGCAAATGGTGCGAGTATTGCCCCAGCAATTGTTGGTGGCAACAGGATAATTGGTTTTTTTAAAATATTAGCAACTTGCAGCATCGATGTTCCAATTCCTTGAGCTATAACTCCGCCAAAACCGTTATCCCGATAACTAGCAATTGCAAAACCGACCATCTGGGCAGAGCAACCAATCGTTGCCGCTCCAGCCGCTACACCATCCAAAGATAGCATAATTGCAATCGCCGCTGATGATATGGGCGCCGTTAAGGCAAGTCCCATTAGCACAGCTACTAAGATTCCCATAATGAACGGCTGCTGTTCTGTGGACCAGTTTATCATCTCGCCAAATCCTACCATAAATTTATTGATAGCAGGACCAATAAATGTACCAACTGCAAAGCCAGATATAATTGTTACCAAAGGTGTTATTATAATATCTACACGCGTTTCTTGATATACCATTTTACCAAACTCTGTAGCTATTAGCGCAGTAACATAACTCCCAGCTGGTCCTCCTAATTCGGCACCAAAGGCACCTGCGAATAATGCTGAGAACAAAACAAGCGGTGGCGCTTTCAATCCATAGGCGATCGCTACCCCTATAGCACCTCCCATTACTTTCGTATCCATTGCAAAATTACCCATCTCAATTAGTGCATTTGCCAAATCAGGAGAAGCCAAAATAATAATCTTTTCTCCTGATGTTTTTATAATGAGCCCAATAATTAGAGACGAAAACAAACCTAATGCCATATAACTTAACGCTGTTATAAAATACGTTTTTCCAGATAGCGAAACCCCTTTACGCGTCAGAAAATTTTTCATGCTGACCTCCCATTTTTGTGAATTAATTCACATATTTTCCAATGAACGACAGCTTTGCTGTTTAATTCACTATCTATTATTGCGTTAAACGTTTCTCGTATCAAGTAGAAATATTCTAGCAACGAAACAACAGATTAGAAAACAAAGCTAATAGGACTGAGCAAAAATGTTTTATTTAAAGAAAAATCAATAGAAATGATAATGATTGTTCATGCCCTATTTCGCATTGAAGTATAAAAGATGGCTTCATAAAGTGGAACTTCATTGGTTTCTTTTGCTTGGAGTGGAGGTCTCCAGTTATATGCGGGATAAACTGATTACTGAACAAAATACTGCAATTTTTGAGCTAATTTGATTTTCTTCTTTTAATCGGCTACAATTTAACTGAAAATAATTATCAATTAACTGAGAATAATGCAACACAACTATAAGGAGATGTAAACCATGGAATTTACTGCAACTAAATCGCAGCTTGCCAAAATTATTCGGGAGCGTCGCGCAGTTAAAAAAGGCTATAACCATGAAGAAGTAAAAGAAGAAACGGTATTTGCTTTGCTCCAAGATGCTATCTGGGCTCCAAACCACGGCATGCGGCAGCCATGGCGCTTTATCTTTGTTGGACAAGATAGGCGGCCTGACTTTGCAAAAAAAGTTGCTTCCACTTATCCTGAAGAAAAACAACAAAATCGGGAAGATTATTTGAATGAACCAAATGCAATTTTGGTGGTTGTCATGGAAGAAGCAGAAATACAGAAGCAATGGGAAGAGAATTATGGTGCCGTTGCTTGTATGATCCAGAACTTTTGGTTATTAGCTTGGGAAAAACAGCTCGGCGTCGTTTGGAAAACCAACCCACATATCTATGATCCAGCTGTTAAGGATATATTAAAACTGAAAGAAAATGAAAAGATCATCGGATTCCTTCATTTAGGTTATTTTGATGAAAAACCAGCTATCAAAGAACGAACACCGATAGCAGAAAAATTCACCACATACTAACATAAAAAGGGCAGTCGCAAAAGACAGCCCTTTTTTCTATACAGCTTGTTTCACCGACAATGGTTCAGCCTCCCCTTGTCGTGAGCAATATCCTGCTATTCCAGTGTCTTCATACATTGCTCTCCACAAGAAGTGCCTATATTAAGATATCTTTTTTTGATATCCCCATCTACCATCCTATTAATCCCATTTCGTACTCTTTAATTGGTTATCCTGCTCATGCCGTTCAATGGCAAGCTCAATTAATGTATGAATTAACTCCTTATATGGAAGCCCACTTACTTCCCAAAGCTTTGGATACATACTTATTTTCGTGAAACCTGGTAATGTATTCACCTCATTCACATAAATTTCTTCATCCTCGGTTATGAAGAAATCAACTCTAGCCAATCCTTCACAAGCCAGTGCCTCAAATGCCCTTATCGCCACTTCCTGCACACGTTCTGTCGTTTCCTTAGATACATCAGCAGGAATGGCTAATTCTGCCCCTTTTTCATCGATATATTTTGATTCATAGGAATAGAATTCGGATTGCGGTAAGATTTCTCCTAGCAATGAAGCCTTTGGTTCTGCATTTCCTAAGACAGAGCATTCAATTTCCCTGCCAATAATATTTTCTTCCAAGATCACTTTATGATCATACTGGAAGGCTTCTTCGATCCCTTTATAAAACTCTTCCTCTGTTGTTACTTTACTTACTCCAACAGACGAACCTTGATTAGCCGGTTTGATGAAAATTGGCGTACTCAATTGTTCTACTGCATATGAATAAGAGATTTGCTGTTTCTTAGCTTTGGAATAAACAAGCCCTTTAGCTACATTTATTCCTACAGCCTTTAAAAGGCGCTTTGCTATATCCTTGTCCATACAAACGGAAGAACCTAATACACTGGAACCAACAAAAGGAATATTAGCTAATCTCAGCATTCCTTGTAGACTACCATCTTCACCTAAAGTACCGTGAACGATTGGAAAAACTGCATCGAGTTGATCAATTTGGATTGCATTTGATGCGTGAATCAATTGGTTATCTCGTTCACCAGGAACTATAGCCACGGTATCGTTCGATTTATTTAATTGAATAAGCTTTGGATTTTCTTCGTGAAGTAAATAGGATGACTGATCATTTAAATGCCATTTCCCTTCTTTATCAATCCCAATTAGCACTACGTCATACTTATCTTTATCAATTGCCTCAACAATATTTTTAGCTGATTGAAGGGATACTTCATGTTCAGCAGACTTTCCGCCAAATATGATACCTACCTTTTTCTTTACCATTCTCCTCCGTCCTTTCCTGCATACAAAACTTTAAATAAAGTGAAACTTCAATCTGTGGGGTTTTGTTTATTCCCCACTGATTGTTAGTACCACAAGGGTATGAGCTAAAGGCCCTAGAACCAATCGGACATTTACTGGCAGTCGACCCTACATCTACTCATATTGGTTTCACTTTTTGCTTGGAGTGTGGTGTCTTACTGCCAGTTATATGCGGGATAAAAACTTCACCACATCGGTGGCAACGCCTTTATAACCTAAATCCATGTAGACTTGAATAAACTAAATTAATTACTGACAGCTATCCCTTCAATTTCAAAATGTTGCTTTGGAGGTAAGGGATATGGTCAATAATTCTATCATATACTAGGATTATAGCGATATAATAAAAATAGCACAAATTAGCTTGGATAAGAAGTTTTACTACTAAAATTGTATTAAATCGCAATACGGATTTATTGTTTATGCCTTTACTAATCGTATTCATTAAACAAGTACGTTTCCTTAAGTGTTGCAGAATTGGATTGCTTAAAATTCATCTTTAGCTGTTCACCATTGCTATTACTTCTCTATAGATCTGGATTCCATAGCATTTTGTATTTCAATTGAAAATAGTATTGGCTTTGCTTTATTTGAAGTATGTAGTTACCTACACGGGGTAGAATGGAAGATGAATAAAGTGAAACTTCAATCTGTGGGGGTTTTACTGCTAGTTATATAATAAATGAATGATCGTTTACGGAGAAAAGTTAGGTATTCATCGTAAAATCTACCATTACACAAAACTCTCTCATTCTCATGAACTCCCTTCCCTTAAAACGCGAATAACTTCTTCAAACCCCTCTCTACTTTCCGCCAATCCTACATCAAGCTCGGAAATGATCTCATCGATCTTGGCTGATTCAACTTTCTCATTCCTATCGCCCCTATACAGGCCACTATCTAGTTTCATGAACATATACGTTATGATCAATTGAAGTGTACGATCTTCTAAAAAAATAAAGCTATTATTCTGATCCTCCCTGTTTACACTTAACTCTTCCATGTTCTCTTTTATATACTGTTGAAGAAATCGTTTAAAATGTGTATGCATTTCTTGATTATTCACTTTCATCATCCCCTTCTACCTTACCACTAATATTTATATGGTTAAGAGCCTCCATCCCACCTTCGATTTCATCACCATAAGTGAATCCCATCATACTTCCTGTGTAGGAGGATTGCGGATTCCACTTCACTTGAAAATTTGCGAATGACAGCGTCTCTGTTGGATTTAATGCTTGTGATTGAATCGGCTTAAGCCAAAATTCTTGTTTATCGGTAGGGTCATTTATTCGCTCCCATGCATTGGCTAATTTCATTTTCTGCTTTGAGTCCTTATATACATATTTTCCTGAAAAGTCAAACACATTATTAGGAGATACCTTTAGACAAATATAGAGATTAGTTAACGGTTTCTCTCCCACATTTTGAATATGATACGACCCAAGTGCAAAATTATCGAATCCCATTTCATGTTGAACATTTAAGGAATAGGTAAAATAACTAATAACGCGCAAGTCTACATTTTTCTTTGCCTCGGAAGCCAACCATTTTATTTCCTTCATGTATGAATGATTCATTTCTTTCCATTCCGTAATCAGCTGCCTTACTTCTTCTATGCTCCCCAATCCGATCACCTCCAAAAAAGTTAAAGAGAGGAGCTGCTCCTCTCTTTATAACTATGCTGGAAACTTAATCGTTATCACCATCATCATTGTTTGGAAACACTACTGGACACTGCGGCGGAATTGTTGGTGCAGGGCATGGAGGAATTGGAAGCATATCTCTCGGTTCACAGAATTCAGCAACAATTTCAAGTGTCACATCAAATGTTGATTGAATGCTTTGACATAAACGAACAGTAAGCGTGACATCAAGCTCATTAGGATGCATTGTATCGTCACAACAAGCTGTACATACAAAGCAATCTAAATCTGTGTAACTTACATCAATATCTGTTCCTTCTGGTGCACAAAGAATCACTTGTTCACAACGAGTGAATTCTGCCTCCGTTACCTCTACTGTCCCTCCTCCAAGTTCTGGTATTAGATCAACAAAAACAGTTACTTCAAAGTTTTTACGAATGTTTACCAGTTGTAAGGTTACCTCCGTGCCATCAATGACTAACTCCTGATCTACTCGATCCAAAATGACAATTGGCTCCATAGCAGCAGGCGTAACTGTACATGTTACTGTATCGATATCGATATCCTCACATGTTAATTGCTCCCCAGTATTTGGATTATGCGGCAATTCCAAATCCATTAGGTTTAAATCAAATGTTGCTTCATTAAGAATCCAGTCATATACCTTCTCTGTATTAATACATAGGAGTTCCTGACCTCCAGATAAATTATTTGCTTGCATTATTGCAAACACCTCCGAATAAGATTAATTTCTTTCACTGGTAGCCTATGAATAAAGCCCCCAAACGGTATAGTGATATAGCGGAATTGTCATGATAATCGTGGATTTAGGTAAATGTCATAATCATAACGGCATCCGTACAATTTAAACATCAAATGTGACTGTATTTAGCTTAAATCGTGAAAGTTGTGCATAAAATGAGTATGTCAAAACAATTATGTTCTGCTATTTCAAAAATGCACATTTGTCACATATTGATGTTTCATAAATAGTATATTAATGTGCTGTAAAAGGGTGAATGAAAATGTATCGATATGAACTGTATAATGTTGATGATATTGATCAATTAAAAAAGGAGCTCGATGCCTACAAACAAACAGTTAGAGCCATGACAGAGGGAAAATTATTTGAAGATTATTTTAAAACGAAAGATGACTTTTACGATTTAAAGATGAAAATTTTTGAATTAGAAGGAGACATGAAGGCTATGGAAAATAATTATCAAGAAGAAATTTCCAATCATCAAATGGAAGAGCAGCATCTCACTAACCAGCTTACATCTATTACTGATTTCTTACAGCAATTAAGGCAAGACGCACGACTGATTAAACAGCAATTTGAACAACTGCCATTTGTCGAGCTTTCGGAAAAGATAAATCAATTAATAAGTAACCAAAACACAAATGCCATGGAACAGAAAATAGAACTGGAACGTTTGAAAGAAGAAATCTCGCAAATCAAAGAATTATTGAAGCCTAAGGAGGATAATACTGCTAAAAATAATCGTTCAACTAAGAGGTCAGACTACAAACAATTACAGGGCATACTACAATTCCCCAACAATGTCGAGCAACCCTTAAACAAAAAAAAAAATAACCAAGTAAATAGACAGCACTATAGTCGTACAAAACCAAACAACGAAAAATCTTATTATACACATGCTAACTCACAGGAATCTGAAACAATATCCATGAGTAAGGCAAAGAAGACGTACCGAAATGCTCAATACGAATTAAATAAAAATATTATTACTCGCACAGTAACTCCCAAAAATAAATCACAAGAGCAAAAAGAAGAAAGCCTCGATACAGACAGCACCTTACCTACTACTGAAGACACTACTCCTGTTGAAAATAATCTATCCATTGAAAATAACGTAACAGAAGAAAATATACCAAGTACGGAAATAGAAAAAGAGCCACTAGAAAGTATTACAGAATCCAGTGAAGAAATGCCAATAGAGGCAACGAAAAGTAACTCAGAGCAATCAGCCGAATCAACTAAAAAATCAGACTTCACTTCACTTCTTTCCATTTTCAAAAGAGGGTGAGATGAACTGTAAGCAGATCATTATCCCACTATCCATACACAATCAAATGGTTGAACACGGCGTCTCAACCTTACCCTATGAGGCATGTGGCTTGTTAGCAGGAAATCAGACGAACGTTCAATCTATTTGGCAATTAAAAAATGAATGTAAGTCTGATAGACGTTTTTTTGTAAGTAAGCATAATGTTGAACGTACGTTGAACAGAATTAATGAAGAAAAGCAAGATGTTTTAGCTATCTATCATTCTCACCCTTTTACAGCACCAATACCTTCCACATTAGATATTATTAACCACCCCGATACCGATATAAAAATGATCATTATATCCTTTAAAAGAGGTTCTCCCACTGTGAGATGGTATCGAATACGTGATACGAACTATGAAGAATGCCTTTTTCGCATAGAATCCTCACGATAGCCCGACCATTCCCACAAAATAATACTATAATACATTATAAAACCTAAGGAGTTGAGATATGTTGAAGGCAAAAGAAATAAAGAAAGCAAAAAGCAGCTATAAAAAATTAAAGACGCCAACGAAGCCAATTGTATTAAATTCATCTTCATCAATTAAAAGAGGAATGTTTCGAAGAGGCGGCTGTTGCGGTAAAATAAAATAAATTTACGAGAAAACCTATTACATCCTCCGAATAGGTTATAAGAACGGTCTAGAATAAAGATTTTACACTCATTTAAATAACACTTATTTCTAGAGGCTACCTTATTGGAAACTAGGGTTATAGTACATTGAAATGTATATAGTACCTACTTATTATTTATCTATATACACGATTAGACGATAACCCTATTTCTCTAAGGAGCCTCCTTCTTTATATTTTCATAACCCAAATCACTCTTTTGAAACAGCAAAGACAGATTTATCAAATGCCTATTATATATACCTCTCCGAAAACATGAGCTTAAAAAAGTGGAGCTGGTCTAAAAGTCCGCTCCTTATCTACATAACTAAAACATCCGTGGTTATTATTAACAAGACTCCAAAGAATTCTCCAGTTAGACCATATGTTGATTACAGGAAATCATAACTTTGGACAGCCCCTTTAACATAACCGCTAATGTGATAAATAAAGTGAACCCTCCATCCGTGGGGGTTTTATTTATCCCCCACGGATTGTTCGTACCAAAAGGGTATGACCTAAAGGCCTTTGAACCAATCGGACATGTACTGGCAGTCGACCCTCCACTTACCAATAGTGGTTTTCCTTTATTGCCTGAAGCGGGGGTCTTACTGCCAGTTATAGGTGGGATAAATAGACCAAAAGATCTGCAGTACATCATACAACCACCTATGTTCCAAGTCCTCGAATTATATGTATGCTGGGGAGATGACTTAATAATTAAAAAGTCCAATCACAAAGCACCTTTAGCTAATAGTATAATCTTGAAAATAATATTTTATTTTCGAAACAGAATTCGTGAAAGGAGGGGGGATGTAATGTCCTCTAAATGTTTCAAAAACGTTGTAGTGGTTGACAAAAAGAAAAAGCACAAACCACAAAAACATCATTCATGCTGTAAACGTGAAACTTGTAAATGTAATTTCAAGAAACCAGAACCTAAAGTAACTAAACTAAACAGTGATTGTTTCGTAGTGAATTCCTTGGTAGGTTCAAAAACCGTTCAGAAGGTAGCAGAGACAACACTTCCGATCACATTATTCCCTAACTTACCTGTTATAGGTGATATTGTGTCAATTACTGTTGTACCAGATTTAGATAATATTACGCAAAACGCTAGAATAATCAAGGATAAAGTAGTAAATATTGGCGTTGTACCAGCAACTATTTCTGTCTCGATTGCCGGTGTAGCTTTACCTGACGTTCTTACTACAACTATCCCATTCCAAGCGCATACGGACTTCCCAGGAGCTTGTCCACAGGATATGCTACAGGAAACGCCACTTGAAGTCGAAGGCATCTTCACGCAACCAGGAGTTGAAGTTGTCGATGCCACTGGTACAGGACTTATCGAAGGTATATTAGTAAAGATTGTATTACGTACAACGATTACCGTTACACGCCAGGTCATCAAAGATCCGGAGGGGAACTTCTGTGATGTAGATCCTAATCGCTGCGAGAAAACAGCTACTCCTCCATCATTTATGCTACCAACACCACCAAATGGTAATGGAGGAGGCTAATAAAAACTAGTCATCCAACAGAATCGGTGACAAAATAGTGTCACCGATTCATCTATTGTATAAAATAAGGGTTGACTTCCAACCTAATTTCTCTTAATATTAATTCCAATAAATAATTCCATGAATACTAGCAATGATGAAGAGTAGTAATCTAATCGAACACAGGAGAGAGCTGATGGCTGGTGAGAATCAGTGTGCTTCATTAGATGAATGGACTTCTGAGCTTCCAAACCGAACCATACGTGCAGTAGGCTTTGGCGAATTAATCTCATCGTTATCTGAGATACATATATGAAGCTACGTAAAGCTTGATATTGCTAAAGTGAGCTGTATTTCAGCTAATAAAGGTGGTACCACGGTCCCTCGTCCTTTGTCGGATGAGGGACTTTTTGCATTTAAAATGGAAAACTGCTGTTGAAAAGTAAATAGAATGGAAATCGTTGCGTAAGAGAAGTAAGCATTGTAAAAGCATTAAAGAGAGCTAGCGGTGGTGGGATGCTAGTATGTGGAACTGTGCTGAATGGACTTACAAGAGGCCTCCTGAACAGAAGTAGGGATGCACGGAGCTCCGCCGTTATACGGATAGAATATCGGATCAAGCATTTCAATTTTTCGAAAGCATTTTCCCGTATTCGAATAAAGATAAAAAGTCTACACTTTTTAACAGAGGTGGCACCGCGGTCCCCTATCGTCCTCTATAAACACAAATCATGTGTTTATAGAGGATTTTTTTATAGTCTAGGAAAGTATAAAATTTGTCCATGTGGTGTTGAGCCATGTCCAGCTCCAGTACCCAGAAACTAGGCGACTCGCCCTAAGCTAAGTCATCATCAGCTCGTAAGCTCACCGTGATTCCTTTATCTCGGTTGACTCACTCCAGTCGCTACGTTTCTAATTGAGCGCTTACGCTTTTGTGCTTACTTCATCATCTAGGGATGCATGATCTAATCACAACAAAACGAATGATTAATCTAAGAAAGGATGAAATGGCTTTGAAAAAAGAAGCAACGTATAAGCTTATGAAACTAAATGCAGATACATTAACCCCTATTGAATTATTCCAACGATTAACAGGTGAGAAAAAATTCCTACTGGAAAGTACCTTTCAACATGAAACGAAAGGAAAGTATTCCTTTATTGGCTGTCATCCATACGGAGAGATTATTGGCTATGATGATACAACAGAACATATTGATTATATCAACCATACAGATAAGACAATCGATCAAAACGCTTTAACCTACTTGGAGGAACATTTACCTCACATTTCCATTGATTTACCGCTTCCCTTTTACGGCGGAGCAATTGGCTATGTTGGCTATGATGCGATTCGATCGATAGAAGATATTGGTGAAACGTTAACGAATGATTTAGCCATGCCGGACATTCATTTTATGCTATATAAAAATATCCTTGTATTCGATCATGCTAGTGAAATTCTTTATGTGATCGCAATCCTGGTCGATGCAGATCAAGCAAATGATTTGGATTATCAATTGGAGCATTTACGAAAACAGATTCAGCAAACGAACCCTACTAGTAATCAGCAAGAAACACCATTTACCTTTTATCCTGAAATATCAAAAGAAGCTTTTCAGCAACAAGTTGTAGCAGCAAAACAGCATATTCAGCAGGGTGATATTTTCCAGGTTGTGTTATCTCAACGCATGAAGGCAACATTCGAGGGTGATACCTTTTCCTTTTATCGGCAGCTCCGGAAAGTAAATCCATCTCCGTATATGTTTTATATCGATTTTGGTGAGTATTTAATTCTTGGAGCATCGCCAGAAAGCTTAATAGAAACGCGCGGTAGGAATGTAATGACGAATCCAATTGCAGGAACAAGACCTCGTGGGAAAACACCGGTTGAAGATGAGCGGCTTATGAAGGAACTATTAAAGGATGATAAAGAAATTGCCGAACATCGTATGCTCGTCGATTTGAGTAGAAATGATCTTGGTCGTATATGTGAGATTGGAAGTATTCACATTCCAACCTACATGACCATTGAAAAATATCAGCATGTCATGCACATCGTCTCAGAGGTGCACGGAAAGCTTCGAAAAGGTTGTAGCTCCTTTACTGCATTAATATCCTGTCTGCCCGCAGGAACGGTATCTGGAGCACCTAAAATTAGGGCGATGCAGATCATTAATGAATTAGAAGGAACAAAAAGAGGTGTCTATGGTGGAGGCATAGGCTTTATTAATTATAATCATGACGTAACGATGGCGCTGGCAATTCGCTCACTTGTAGTCAAGGAGAAGCATGCTTACCTACAGACTGGGGCTGGAATTGTACATGATTCCGAACCTGATAAAGAATATTTGGAAACACTGTTTAAGGCTAAATCACTTATGGAGGTGTCTACTAATGATTTTACTACTGGATAATTATGATTCCTTCACGTATAACATCTACCAATATGTATCTGAAGAAGGTTTCCAGGTAAAAGTTGTCCGAAATAATTGCGTTACCGTTGATGAAGTAAAAGCGCTCAAACCACAGGCAATCATTATTTCTCCAGGTCCTGGCCTGCCAGATCAAGCTGGTGTCTGCCTGAAAATAGTCAACGCATTCTATCAGCAAATTCCCATTTTAGGCATTTGTTTGGGGCATCAAATTATCGGTGAGGCATTGGGTGCTTCACTTCGGCAGTCCAACCAAATTATGCATGGAAAGACATCACTAGTTACACATAATGGAGCTGGTATCTTTCAATATTTATCACAGCCGCTTGAAGTCATGCGCTATCATTCGTACGTCCTTGCTGAAGAATCACTTCCTCCGCAGCTTGAACTAGTGGCAACATCATTGGAGGACAAAGAGGTGATGGCTATACAGCATCCCTTTTACCAAGTATACGGGGTGCAATTTCATCCAGAGTCCATCGGTACAGCCGTCGGTAAGAAAATGATCCATAACTTTATTCAAGGAATAAGAAAGGAGAATCCCTATGAGAACTTATCTTGAAAAATTATTTCATGGACACCATTTAACCGTTGATGAAATGAAAAAGGTGGCGCTTTCCTGCCTGAGTAATTCGATAACAGAATCTGAAATCGCCGCGTTATTAACCGCATTACAGGTGAAAGGAGAAACTCCTGATGAAATAACTGGCTTGGTAGAAGTCATCCGCTCTCAATCATCATATCATACAACAACGATTGAAAATGTCATGGATAACTGTGGAACTGGAGGTGACATGTCGGGAAGTTTTAATATTAGTACCACTTCTGCATTTGTGATTGCTGGTGCAGGAGTTCCAGTTGCTAAACATGGAAATCGTAGTGTTTCTAGTAAAACTGGGAGTGCAGATGTTTTAGAATCCCTTGGTGTTTCTTTATTTTTAACACGCGCACAAGTAGAAGAATCATTGTATAAAAATAACATCGCCTTTTTATTCGCCCCACATGTGCATAACGCACTAAAGCCATTTACAAAGGTTCGCAAAGACTTAGGATTACCGACCATTTTCAATGTCATTGGCCCATTGACTAACCCAGTTACGTTGAACTCGCAATTTATCGGCGTTTACCGTAAAGACAAACTGGAGATTGTAGCTCAAGCATTACGTAACTTAGGTAGAGAACGAGCAATTGTTGTCAACGGTGCTGGGGGTATGGATGAAGCATCACTTTCAGGCGAAAACCATCTTATCTTGCTTGAAGGTGGAAAACTAAAATCCTTTAGCTTACACCCAGAAGAAGTAGGGTTACCTGTTTACTCTTATGAAGAAATTCAAGGTGGGGATGCGAAGAAAAACGCTGCGATTACGAAAGACGTGCTAAAAGGTCATTCAAGCGCTTATTTAGATACAGTCATTTTAAATGCAGGGCTTGGACTCTATGCACATGGGACAGCATCCTCTATTCAGCAAGGAGTAGAGTTAGCGAAAGAGAGTATTCGCTCTGGCAAAGCGTTAGCATGTTTAACAAGCTTAATTGACTTTAGTAAGAAATACGCAAGTGAGGTGGTATGAATGACTGTTTTAGAGAATATTATAGCAAGCAAACAAATCGAGGTAGAGCGGCTATTGCAAGTATCTATCCCCTTCCATGCTGCCAAACAACCGATCCCTTTTAAGGACACAATAGCTACTTCCTCCGAGGTACAGATTATTTCGGAAATAAAACGTGCCTCCCCTTCCAAAGGAGATATAAGAACAGAGATTAATCCAGTTGCACAAGCAAAACAATATGAAGCATGTGGTGCAGCAGCCATATCTGTCTTAACAGATACAACCTTTTTTAAGGGTTCGATGGAAGATTTGCAAGCAGTTGCTGAAGCGGTTCGAATACCCGTATTATGTAAGGATTTTATTATTCATCCCATCCAAATTGATCGCGCTAAAGCCGCTGGTGCTTCCATCGTCCTGTTAATTGTTGCCGCATTATCTAAGCAACAATTACACGATCTATATCATTATGCTATAAACAAAGGGCTTGAGGTTATTTGCGAAGTACATCAAGTCACAGAATTGGAAGTTTTACTAGAGTTAAACCCTGAAATAATTGGGATTAATAACCGAAATTTAAAAACCTTTGAGGTCGATTTACAAACAACAGCAAAACTAGCAGCTCTTATTCCACATAGAGATACATTGATTATTAGTGAAAGTGGATTTCGTACCCGTTCTGATGCGCTTTTGGCACGCGATGCTGGTGCAGAGGTGTTACTTATTGGTGAAACATTAATGCGCGCTACTAACGTATCAAAAGCCTTTAATGAATTAAAAGTTGCAAAGGAAAGGAGTACAAAGCATGCACGTTAAAATATGCGGCATTCAGTCTGTTGTGGCTGCACTAGCAGCTGTTGATGCTGGGGCTGACTTCATTGGCTTCGTGTTCGCCAAAAGCAAGCGGTCCATCACTCCAGAAGCTGCTGCTGACATTGTAAATATCCTTCCTCGTTCAGTTAAAACGGTTGGTGTCTTTGTAAATGAAAGGCTTGAAACAATGAATACGATAGCTTCACAAGTGCCACTTGATTATATCCAGCTCCACGGTGAAGAATCCGCTGCTGCTGCTAACAAATTAAATAGCAAAATCATTAAAGCATATCCAGTGGATGCTCAACACGTATCTCGTATCGAAGCCTATCCATGCGATTTCTACTTATTAGATGGACCCGTACAGAAAAGCCCAGGTGGTAATGGCATTCCATTTGATTGGAATTTATTTAATCATTTACCAATACCAAAAGACAGAATCATGATCGCAGGTGGTCTTACACCGGAAAATGTTGGAGACGCCATTCGAACACTTCATCCATATGCTGTTGATGTATCAAGTGGAGTCGAAACGAACGGTAACAAAGATCCAGAAAAGATAAAACAATTTATAGCTAATGCAAAACGAAAGGATGAGTTTCATGATAACCTACACAATGCCTGATTCACATGGGAGATTCGGAAATTTCGGTGGAAGATATGTTCCGGAAACATTGATGCCTGCTTTGCTCGAGTTAGAAGAGGCGTATGAAGAGGCAATAAATGATCCAACATTTTGTAAGGAATTAAACGACTATCTAACCCACTATATAGGTAGAGAAACCCCTTTATATTATGCAGAGAACCTTACAAAGAAGTTAGCGGGGCCACAGATTTATTTAAAACGTGAAGATTTAAACCATACAGGGGCACATAAAATCAATAATACGATCGGGCAGGCTCTGTTAACACTTCGAATGGGAAAGAAAAAGGTTGTTGCAGAAACAGGTGCTGGACAACATGGAGTAGCTACTGCAACGGTTTGCTCTTTGCTTGGTCTCGAATGTGTTGTATTTATGGGTGAAGAGGATATGCGGAGACAGAAGCTGAATGTATTTCGGATGGAACTTTTAGGTGCAGAGGTACGTAGCGTCAAAAATGGAAGTGGCACCTTAAAAGATGCAGTCAATGATGCACTTAGATATTGGGTAGCAAATGTTGAGGATACACATTACATTCTTGGATCTGTTGTTGGCCCTCATCCATTCCCGAAAATTGTTCGTGATTTTCAGTCGATTATTGGCAAGGAAACAAAACAGCAAATCCTCAAGCAAGATGGTTCATTACCAGATGCTATTATTGCATGTGTAGGTGGAGGCAGTAATGCGATGGGAATGTTTTATCCTTTTATTGAGGATGAGCAAGTAAAGCTGTATGGTGTCGAAGCCGGAGGAGCTGGATTAGATACAAACCAGCATGCATCTGTATTAGTACATCCAAGCCCTGGGATATTACATGGAACGATGACGAATTTACTACAGGATACACACGGTCAAATTCAAGAGGCCTTTTCGATATCCGCTGGACTTGATTATCCTGGCGTCGGCCCAGAACATAGTCATTTAAATGATACGAGGCGTGTAGCATATGTATCTATTACTGACGATGAAGCGGTAACTGCATTTCAAACATTATGCCAAGCCGAAGGCATTATTCCGGCATTAGAAAGTGCACATGCGATTGCTTTTGCTGAAAAACTCGCCATGCAAATGGATTCGGAACAAACCCTAGTAATTTGCCTCTCTGGCCGCGGAGATAAAGATGTTGAGCAAATAAAACACGTATTGGAGGATAAATAGGATGGGAAAAGAGAGACTGGTTAATTACCTCAATCAATTACAAAATGAAAATAAAAATCTTTTTGTACCCTATATCATGGCTGGTGACGGTGGACTGAATAAGCTAAAGGAGCGTACGTTGTTTTTGCAAAATTGCGGTGTAGCTGCGATAGAAGTTGGGATTCCCTTTTCTGACCCTGTCGCAGATGGACCAACGATACAGAACGCTGGAAAACGATCACTTGATAATGATACGACGTTAACAGCAGTGCTAGAAGAACTCGAATCCTTTAAGGATGAGCGTACCGTACCAATAATTATTATGGCATATAGTAATCCTATATATCGGTATGGTATTGAACGCTTTACTGCATCCTGTGTTCATGCTGGGATAGATGGACTAATTATACCAGATCTCCCACTAGAGGAAGAAAAAATGGTAACAGATGCGCTCCAACAAAGTTCTGTTGCATTCATTCGGCTGGCAGCGTTAACTAGCTCTAGGGAGCGAATTAAAACGTTGGCTCATCGGTCAGAAGGGTTTCTTTATGCCGTCACCGTTACAGGTACAACAGGCGTAAGAACATCTTATGAAACTAAAGTAAAGACATATCTACACCAACTAAAACAACAAAGCCCTGTTCCTGTTTTAGCGGGGTTTGGCGTGTCCACTAGCAAACAAGCAAAAGAGCTTAGTTCTTATTGCGATGGCGTTGTTGTTGGAAGTAAGATTGTCGACCTTTTTCACGAAGGAAAAACAGAAGAAATTAAACAACTGATCCAAGCAAGTATTTAAGTAGATCGGTCTTCACGATTTCTTAGCTTGTAGAAAAACCCCAGTGTTTTCTACAAGCATTTTTTGTGCGTGGTGTGAGTGAACGCCCGCGTCTTCCCCGTAAAAACCACACTGTGTGATCTCGGATCGCCCGCTTTCTACAGGATAAGGGAAGGCTTCTGTAGCCTTCTGTAGCTATACATCGCAAGCAGAAAAAGCACTCTTCTTTTTCAAGGAATCTCCTAGTATTCGCAGCTCTTCACTGAAAGGACATTCCTTTAGCATTTTATTTTCCTCTACGCTTACGAGCCCTTTCGTAGACCTCTTGGCTTATTTCTCCACGCTGATAGCGCCTCTCTAAAAGCTCGAGGGAATCACTCTTCAGATTGTTTTTGGCACGAAAGCGAATAATAATTACGATAATGATAAGTACTAAGCCAATCGACAACCAAAAACGAATGGTTGGATCAATAAAAATTGTATACATTTAACCACCTCTACCCTATTTGCTTTATTTTAAATATCATTCCAAGAGAACATTCATTTCATTCTCTAATGTAGCTACTAATATTTTGAAAATACCATGTGAATACTTATATATTTTTTATATTTATCCATACTACGTAACCAGAAGATTATGAGGAGGCCTTTTATGGTGGTATATATTGGGAAAATCATTATGTTATATCTCCTTACCATTATCATCATTCGACTAATGGGTAAATCAGCCTTTGCTCAATTAACTGCACATGATTTAGCCGGTGTTTTTTTCGTTGTGTCACTAGCTGCTGGTCCTCTAGTTACAAATAGCTTCACTAATGCAATAACAGGCCTTCTTGTTATTGGTACAATTCATATTATCCTTTCAAAGCTTACACTTGTTAATTGGTTAAATAAATTTTTTATCGGTCAGCCAACAATTGTCATCAAACATGGAAAACTAATTAAAGCTAATCTAAAGCGCTCTCATTTCACCTTAACTGGTTTATTGTCAAGTATTCGAGAAAAGGGGTATTCCGATATATCCAATATAGACTATGCCATTATTGAACCTAGTGGAGAAATCAGCATCCTTCTAAAACAAGAATTTTCACCTGTCACTCCAATGCACTTAAACATGGAAACGAAATACCAAGGTCTACCAATAGCTGTCATTATCGAAGGAACCGTACAATATCATAATTTGCAGCTTATGAACAAAAGTGAACAATGGTTAAAAAATAGGCTAGAAGCTGTTGGTTATCCAGACCAAAAAACAATTTTTTATGCTGCTGTTCGTGATACAGATCATTTATTAACCATTGATAATGGTAGTGGCATCCTTGAAGTGCATCAACAAGGAAAATAGCCTCCATAATACAGCAGGTATTTGCTTCCTATTATTTTTTTAGAGCTTATTGTCAATGCTAAGAGAGAGGGAGGTGTGTGAAATGGCAAAAGATGTGCTTTGCGAAGTAAACAATTGCACGTATTGGGGCGAAGGAAATGTTTGTAATGCTGATCGAATCTACGTGGTTACGCACAAACAAACGAAAGCAAAAACAACGGAAGAAACGGATTGTAAGACATTTGTCGCCAAAAGCTAAGCATCTTCACCTCTAGAGAAGAACAAGTATGACCGGGGATGTCTCATATAATTCGTTTAGATACAGCAACTGGATTAATGAGACTCCCTGTTATTTATTTTTGTCATAAACAGTTTGGTTTCTATCTCACTGATTGTTCGTACCACAAGGGTATGACCTAGGCCTTTGAACCAATCGGACATTACATTAACTGGCAATAGACCCCCTATTTATCCATAATGGCTTCCCTTTATTGCTGGAAGCGGGGGCTTACTGCCAATTATTTGTGGGATAAACTTGCTTTTTCATTTGTCTCTAATAAGAAAAACCGGGCAAAAACCAGCCCGGTCCTTTCCTGTTTGCCATAGCTAGAGCACATCCGATAGTTTGTATTCGTGTCCTTGTACTCCTTTATAATACTCCGGATACATTTCTCCTCCACATTGTTCACAGCTGAATCTTGGTGGCGTAGTTGGGTCTCCGCCATCCATCAAATCAAACTCTTCTACTACGTTATACGGTATCTTTTCTTCTTCATGACACATGAAACAATGATAGTTGACGTAGGTCTTCTTTGGACGTAAGTGGTCGGTTCCTTTTTTCTTCTTCCCTTTTTTGCGTCGTTTGTTGGTCTGTGCGATAGTGAATCAACCTTTCTAAATTATTCCTTGCTTCTTTTGTTAATGCAATCTTTATTTCTAATTTCCCATTCTCTAGACACACTTCTCCCTTGTATTCATAGTAATTGTCGCAATGCGAGCACACAAGGGGATCTTTTTGACCACTAGAAATAATACGCTCTCTCCAGGTTTGGCGGCGTAATGTCTTCTTCACTTTTACTATCCATTTCCTTGTACCTTGTTGCCATGTAGCTAATAGCTTTTTGCTTAAGCTCTTACTCCTTCTAGAATACACCCCATAGTGACGAATTGTCTTGAACTGTTCATTAGGAATATGACGTATTAATCGAATAATAAATTCTTCTACCGTTACGGTCTCATGTTTTTCTTTACCGTCTACTTTATCCATATATTTGAATGTCACATGTTGACCATCATATTCCTCGATACGATTGTTCCCAATCGCTGGTCGACGAATATAGCGGCCAATATAACGCAGTTGGTCCTTCACCTTTCCTCTTTGTTTTGGGGCATACACATAGAAGCCTTCCCCATTATTAGAAAAAGCCTGTTGTAATCTTGGTTGAATTCTTTTCTTTTCCTTATTTGACAAGTGGTTACGAATGAATTTTAACACCACCGTCTGCCATTGCTTTCGAAGCATCGTAAACGGTATATAGTCGTACGCTTTCCATTCTCCTTTTTTCGTAACTCCTCCCATTGTCACTAACATATGAACATGGGGATTGAAATTCACTCTTGACCCAAATGTATGTAATCCGGCAATTATCCCCGGTTTCACTTTTGCCTTCTTTCGAAAATAACCCGTGATTAGCTTCGCAGCTTCATCCATAAGGGGTTTCAAAAGCTCTCGATGCCATAGAAATATAGCCCGTAATTTTTCATCTATCGTAAAGATTACATGCCGATGGTTCACTTGTACTATATCTTCTGTAAGGACGCGACTCCATTCTTCACTTTCTCCTACAGAACACGTTGTACAAAAACGCCCTTTACATCGAAAAGGGACATGTCGAACGTTATGGCATCCTTCACAAACATAGAGTTTGAATCCATTTTTGGGATCTCCACAGTCACGAAATTTTTCCACCTCTTTAATGACAATTGGACGAATTCGCTCTCCATGTTTCTTCTTAAATGCTTCCCAATGTTGATGTTTATCAAAAAAGATTCGTTTCAAGATGTTTTTTTCCATATACTTAAAATACCACAGTAAGAAACACTCTGGTATAGCCAAATTTTTATACTTTCTTATCTTTTAAGAAAAACTGAGCAAAATTCGCTCAGTCCTTATCACTACATGCTCAGATTTACGCTTCCTCTAGTAGCTATTATGGAATAATAGCTACTGCTTGACCACCACTCCGGCTGCCCACTTCCCTTTCCGTGGGGTTTGTCCTTCAGCTAACTTTTTTAGCAAAACCCGCTCAAAAAAGTGGATCTTCAGGTCAAACATTTCCCACAGGAGTTGAAGTGGCCGGCCTTCGCTATTATCAGGCTCTACAACGCTAGCATGAAGTAACACAGCTGCTTTTATACTCACGGATAACGATTTTCACTTTACCCATTGTAAAAAAAGTCAACCTATTACTTATGACAAGAATTGTTGCACCTTCTCATAGCGGAGACTAATTACGTAGACTCCTGCGGGAATTGCGCGAGCCGAAAATCCACTTTGCAACGTGTTCTTCTTTGCAAAGTTAGTTGAGGCCGTGCCTGCGGAAAGCGAAGTAATTAGTCGGAGCATTGCCAATATACATCAACCATTTCAAAATAACTACTTGGCTTAACGCAGTCATTGCACTGATTTTATACTTTCTTAACTTATAAGAAAAACCGGGCAAAAACCAGCCCGGTCCTTTCCTGTTTGCCATAGCTAGAGCACATCCGATAGTTTGTATTCGTGTCCTTGTACTCCTTTATAATACTCCGGATACATTTCTCCTCCACATTGTTCACAGCTGAATCTTGGTGGCGTAGTTGGGTCTCCGCCATCCATCAAATCAAACTCTTCTACTACGTTATACGGTATCTTTTCTTCTTCATGACACATGAAACAATGATAGTTGACGTAGGTCTTCTTTGGACGTAAGTGGTCGGTTCCTTTTTTCTTCTTCCCTTTTTTGCGTCGTTTGTTGGTCTGTGCGATAGTGAATCAACCTTTCTAAATCATTCCTTGCTTCTTTTGTTAATGCAATCTTTATTTCTAATTTCCCATTCTCTAGACACACTTCTCCCTTGTATTCATAGTAATTGTCGCAATGCGAGCACACAAGGGGATCTTTTTGACCACTAGAAATAATACGCTCTCTCCAGGTTTGGCGGCGTAATGTCTTCTTCACTTTTACTATCCATTTCCTTGTACCTTGTTGCCATGTAGCTAATAGCTTTTTGCTTAAGCTCTTACTCCTTCTAGAATACACCCCATAGTGACGAATTGTCTTGAACTGTTCATTAGGAATATGACGTATTAATCGAATAATAAATTCTTCTACCGTTACGGTCTCATGTTTTTCTTTACCGTCTACTTTATCCATATATTTGAATGTCACATGTTGACCATCATATTCCTCGATACGATTGTTCCCAATCGCTGGTCGACGAATATAGCGGCCAATATAACGCAGTTGGTCCTTCACCTTTCCTCTTTGTTTTGGCGCATACACATAGAAGCCTTCCCCATTATTAGAAAAAGCCTGTTGTAATCTTGGTTGAATTCTTTTCTTTTCCTTATTTGACAAGTGGTTACGAATGAATTTTAACACCACCGTCTGCCATTGCTTTCGAAGCATCGTAAACGGTATATAGTCGTACGCTTTCCATTCTCCTTTTTTCGTAACTCCTCCCATTGTCACTAACATATGAACATGGGGATTGAAATTCACTCTTGACCCAAATGTATGTAATCCGGCAATTATCCCCGGTTTCACTTTTGCCTTCTTTCGAAAATAACCCGTGATTAGCTTCGCAGCTTCATCCATAAGGGGTTTCAAAAGCTCTCGATGCCATAGAAATATAGCCCGTAATTTTTCATCTATCGTAAAGATTACATGCCGATGGTTCACTTGTACTATATCTTCTGTAAGGACGCGACTCCATTCTTCACTTTCTCCTACAGAACACGTTGTACAAAAACGTCCTTTACATCGAAAAGGGACATGTCGAACGTCATGGCATCCTTCACAAACATAGAGTTTGAATCCATTTTTGGGATCTCCACAGTCACGATATTTTTCCACCTCTTTAATGACAATTGGACGAATTCGCTCTCCATGTTTCTTCTTAAATGCTTCCCAATGTTGATGTTTATCAAAAAAGATTCGTTTCAAGATGTTTTTTTCCATATACTTAAAATACCACAGTAAGAAACACTCTGGTATAGCCAAATTTTTATACTTTCTTATCTTTCTTTTAAGAAAAACGGAGCAAAATTCGCTCCGTCCTTATCACTACATGCTCAGATTTACGCTTCCTCTAGTAGCTATTATGGAATAATAACTACTGCTTGACCACCACTCCGGCTGCCCACTTCCCTTTCCGTGGGGTTTGTCCTTCAGCTAACTTTTTTAGCAAAACCCGCTCAAAAAAGTGGATCTTCAGGTCAAACATTTCCCACAGGAGTTGAAGTGGCCGGCCTTCGCTATTACCAGCCTCTACAACGCTAGCATGAAGTAACACAGCTGCTTTTATACTCACGGATAGCGATTTTCACTTTACCCATTGTAAAAAAGTCAACCTATTACTTATGACAAGAATTGTTGCACCTTCTCATAGCGGAGACGAATTACGTAGACTCCTGCGGGATTAGCGCGAGCCGAAAATCCACTTTGCAACGTGTTCTTCTTTGCAAAGTTAGTTGAGGCCGTGCCCACGGAAAGCGAAGTAATTAGTCGGAGCATTGCCAATATACATCAAACATTTCAAAATAACTACTTGGCTTAACGCAGTCATTGCACTGATTTTATACTTTCTTAACTTATAAAGCAAAAAGCCGATACCTATCGTATCGACTTTCTGTATTGGGAGATTCATTCATGGGCAAATCTCTACAAGCTTGTAATGATTTCTACTATTATATGTCTTTGCGTTAAAACAGCACCGGCATTTCCCACAGGTTATCCACACATTTTTAACCCTCGACCTTATTTTATTGTTTATAGATGCCTTTACATTCTATAATTCACCACAATCCACAAGACACCCTAATTCTTCTGTATGATTCATATAACTTCATATCGCTTTTTTTCCATTATTTATCTTAGTAAAAAAACAGATCACCATTAAATACGAAGAATTTTTAAGCAATTCTACGTTATACAGTATAAAAACTTTATACAATATAAATTTTATAAATTTTTTATACTGTATGAATTTAAATGCTTGTTTCGATAATCGATTCTTTTTCCTATACTAGTATAGGACGACAAAGTTCGACAGTATTAATGGAGGTGCTAGCATTGTTAGAATTTAAACACGTTTCCAAGCAATTTGAAGACGGTACAATAGCCGTTAAGGATCTGAATTTACATATTAAAAAAGGTGAATTTGTTTGTTTTATTGGTCCAAGTGGATGTGGTAAAACAACCACAATGAAAATGGTCAATGGCCTCATTAATAAAACAGAAGGATCCATTCTTGTTGATGGAAAAGATGTGATAGAGCAAGACCCTGTAAAATTACGACGATCTATCGGATATGTGATCCAGCAAATTGGCCTCATGCCACATATGACAATTAAAGAAAATATTGTGCTTGTTGGAACACTATTAAAATGGTCAAAAGAACAGAAAGATAAACGCGCACGGGAATTATTACAACTAGTAGATATGCCGGAGGAATTTCTTGATCGATACCCACATGAATTAAGTGGAGGCCAGCAACAACGTATTGGAGTACTTCGTGCCTTAGCAGCAAATCCACCATTAATTTTAATGGATGAACCTTTTGGAGCACTTGATCCAATTACAAGAGATGCGCTGCAAGAGGAATTTAAGAAACTGCAAAAAGAACTGGATAAGACTATTGTCTTTGTAACACATGACATGGATGAGGCGTTGAAGCTTGCCGACCGTATTGTGATTATGAAAGATGGACAGATTGTCCAAGCAGATACTCCAGATGAGATTCTGCGAAATCCAGCAGATGAATTTGTAGAAGAATTTCTAGGTAAGGATCGATTAATTCAAGGTCGACCTGATGTTACTACGGTCGAACAAATCATGGAGCATTCACCTGTAACAGTACAAATGGGAACGACATTGAAATCTGCTATATCTACAATGAAAGATAGACATGTAGATTCATTGTTAGTGGTAGATAGTGAGAATAAGCTCCAAGGCTTTATTGACATAGAAGGTATTAATTTAAACTATAAAAAGATGCATCTTGTAGAAGAAATAATGGAGAAAGAGTTATTTTTCGTCTCTCGCTATAGTCTATTACGTGATACCGTTCACAAAATTCTCCGTAGAGGAGTGAAATATGTGCCTGTTGTTGATGATGAAAAAAAACTAGCAGGAATTGTGACACGTGCGACATTAGCTAACCTCGTCTATGACACGATATGGGGCGATGGTATGGAGACGAATGAAATACTAGCTGCAACAGGAGCAGAGTAGGAGGGAAGCAAAAATGATGGATTTTCTTGCAGAATACGGTCATGAACTGTTTGTTAAAACGTGGGAGCATTTATATATATCACTAGCAGCGATTATTCTCGGTGTTTTAGTCGCTGTACCGCTTGGAGTTATCTTATCGAGGAAACCGAATTTTGCCGATCGTTTCATCTCATTTATTGGTATATTACAAACTATTCCAAGTCTAGCAATTCTAGCATTTTTCATTCCCATCATGGGAGTTGGGAAGATTCCGGCGATCTTCGCACTATTCTTCTATTCCTTGCTACCGATTTTACGTAATACATATATTGGTGTGCGTGATGTTGATCAGGGAGTAAAAGAAGCAGGTAAAGGAATGGGAATGAGCAATTGGCAATCGATTGTGAAGATGGAGCTTCCTTTATCTCTACCGGTAATTATGGCAGGTATTCGCTTATCGACTGTTTATCTTGTTGGTTGGGCAACACTTGCAGCTTTCATTGGCGGTGGAGGACTTGGTGACTTTATTTTTGATGGATTGAACTTATATCAACCGTCTCTAATTATTGCTGGGACAATACCGGCTACGATACTTGCCTTAATTGCAGATCGCTCACTTGCATTTTTAGAAGATTGGTTAACACCTGATGGATTAAAGGATTCTTATAAAACGGCATAAACTTGGAGGTGTAAATGTGAAAAGAATGATTTATAAAGGCAGCATATTACTTCTACTATTTGTGTTCCTTTCTGGCTGTTCCTTGCCTGGACTAGCAAGTACAACAAATGAAACAATTAAAATTGGGGCATTAGGTACATCGGAATCCCAAATTCTTGCGGAAATGCTGTCAATCATGATTGAGAGAGAAACGGATGCAGATACGGAATTAGTGACGCATCTTGGGTCATCTATCGTTCAGCATCAAGGCATGACTAGAGGGGATCTGGATATTACAAGTACACGTTATACAGGAACAGATTTATCTGGAGCTCTTGGTATGGACCCGATCACCGACCCAGATAAAGCATTACAAATTGTAAAACGTGAATTTCTAGATCGTTTCCATCAAACTTGGGCGGCTCCATATGGATTTGAAAATAGTTATTCTGTAGCTGTGACAGAGGAATTCGCCAAAGAAAATGATATTGAAACGATATCTGATTTAGAGCCTTATGCGAATGATTTACGTTTCGGTGTTGATAATGCTTGGATTAATCGTAAAGGGGACGGATATGACGGATTTCAAGAAACCTATTTTTCTTTTGGAGAGGTTTTTCCAATGAACATCGGTCTCGTGTATCAAGCAGCCGCTAGTGGCTATATGGATGTTGTTCTAGCATATTCTTCTGATGGACGGATTAAAGAATTTAATCTGAAAGTGCTTGAAGATGATCGACAATTCTTCCCACCTTATGACGCTTCACCAGTGATTGCTAATAAGGTACTAGAGAAATATCCAAAAATTCAAGAGATCACGGAACGACTAAATGATCAAATCTCTACGGAAACCATGCAAGAGCTAAATTATCAAGCAGATGTGGAATTAATAAACCCTCGGAAGGTAGCTAAACAATTTCTTGAAGAACATAATTACTTTGAGCAGTCAGTAAAGGCGGGTGAGTGAAATGGAAACATTGGAACAATTTATCCATTATGTTAGTCAGAATAGCGGTTATATCTGGGTGCAGTTTTACAGGCATTTTCTAATGGCTGCCTATGGTGTATTATTTGCAGCAATTATTTCCATTCCGCTTGGTATATTGATTGCAAAATACGGGAAATTAAGCAGTTGGGTACTGGCTTTCGGCAGTATTATCCAAACAATACCAGCATTAGGAGCAATGGCTGTTATTATGATTGTAATGGGACTTGGTACGAATACTGTAATAGTTACCCTGATGCTTTATTCCATTTTGCCAATTACGCAAAATACATATGTTGGCATGAAAGAGGTTAATAAAGATGTGGTTGAAGCTGGATATGCCTCTGGAATGACTCGATTTCAACTGCTTCGCATGGTTGAATTGCCTCTTGCAGTTAGTGTTATTATGGCAGGGCTTCGCACCGCGCTAGTTATTGGTATCGGTATTGCAGCAATCGGAGCTTTTGTTGGTGCTGGTGGCCTAGGGGCGATTATCCTTACTGGAACAAATGCAACAGATGGCACACCGATCATTCTTGCCGGTGCTATTCCAACTGCGTTAATGGCGATTATTGCTGACCTGATTATGGGATGGATTGAACGGAAACTGCAACCGGTGAAATCTTCTAAGTAAGGTTCAATGAACAGTTTAACGAGGAGGGAAATGATGAAGGCTCATAACCTGTTGATAGATAAGAATATAATCTGTGAATTATCGGATGGAACGATTTTACGATCCGATGTTTACCGTCCCACTGAAGCAGGAGAATTCCCAGTTCTTATGTTAAGGCTCCCATATAACAAGGAAACGCCTCGCTATTATAACGAGTACCTAGAAGTACCACGAATGGTAGAAGCGGGTTATGTGGTAATACTCCAAGATGTACGAGGAAGATACGCCTCCGATGGAGAATTCTATCCATTTGTACATGAAGGAAAAGATGGTTATGAGGCAGTAGAATGGGCGGCTCGTCTCCCATTTTCTAATGGAAAAGTCGGATTGTTTGGCATGTCTTATCATGGTTATACACAACTTGCTGCTGCAGTGGAACAACCACCATCGTTAAAAGCCATAGCCCCTGTTATGACAATGGCTGATCCTTTTGGAGATATGATTGGTACTGGATCAACTCCTCATGCGATTGGCAAGTTTGAAACATGGGTGTTAGGTTCCATTATAGAGGATCAATTAAAACGAAAAAATCAGTTAGATGACTTACAGCTAAATCATTATTTGGAACATATAACCGAATATTTGCATGAGGCACCCGCCAGCCAGTGGTCACCAATGAAGAACCTTGATCCAGACTCATTTTTCTTTGATGTTATGCAAGGAAGGTTGGACGATCATTTCATCGAACGTGTGCAGTTGGAGAGTCAATTACGCGATGTAGATATACCAGCTCTCTTTATGGGAGGGTGGTTTGACGCATTGCTTCCCCAAACATTACAAGCCTATAAAGCATATCATGGGGAAAAAATGCTGTGGATTGGTCCGTGGACGCATGAACAAATGACTGGTCATGCTGGTGAAAAATTCTTTGAGGGCGCAGCTAAGAATATAGGTGTTGACCAAATAACAGACCCTACCAAAGTGCATATACAATGGTTTGATAAATGGTTAAAAGATAAGCCATTGTATATCCAAAAACCGGTACAACTCTATTTGATGGGACAACAAAAATGGGCGGCATACGATGAATTCCCTATCGTTAAACAACAAGAATATTTTTTGGAAAGTAACGGTAAGTCGCAGACAAGTGCAGGAGATGGAAAGTTAGTTTCCATTCCGTCTTGTCAGGTGACAGAAAGTTCACTTACACTTGATCCATACAATCCTGTTCCAACTCGTGGAGGGGGTTCGTTGATAGCAGGTGTTGATTCAGGTATATTTGATATAAACGATCTGCATGAACGTAATGATGTGCTTGTTTATACAACGAAGCCGATAAGTAATGATATCCAACTATTAGGCACACTCAAAGCAGAAATTTGGTGCTCTTCTCCAACAAGCTTATGTGATATTTCTTTACGAATAGCTGATGTAGATCCAAGCGGTCGAGCATGGGTACTAATGCACTCATTTCATCGTGAAAAGGTGATAGACAGCCACCCAATTTGTTTATTAGCAGAAATTGGAACAACTGCATATACGTTACCAAAGGGCCATCAGATACGGCTAGATATTGCAGCAAGTAACGCACCGTTGTATGATATTAATTTAAACAACGGTAAGACAACAAAAACCCATAAAGATGGGGTTGTAGCGAATGAAACGATTTATCATGGAGGAAAAATGGCATCCAAAATCATTGTTCCATTTACAATGATCTAATTGTAGAATCAATTGTTAAAGATGTTATTCTATTATTCCTTTCCCTTGGCAAATTATATAAATAATATGTTGCTTTCATCATTTTGGTTTTTAGCTACAATGTGGTACAGTTCAAAGAGCATGCCAATAAGGAGATTTATACAATGAATAATACAGAACAAATTGAAAATGTTAAAACACAATTTATTGAAAAGATAACAGATAATATGAACGCCTTTGGGGTATCGACAAGTGTTGGACGCGTGCTTGGTATCATTTATATGAATAGAGAACCAATGACTCTAGACGAGCTATCTGCTGAGACCGGAATGAGCAAAACCAGAATGAGTCAGGTTGTTCGGGAAATGATTGATATGAACATTGCTGAGCGTGTATTTAAGAAAGGTGTCCGAAAAGATTTATATCAAGTGGAAGAAGATTATTATCAGACATTTATTTCTCTGTTCATATTTACATGGCAAAAGGCGATTAATCGTAGCCGAAATTTTGAACAACGGTTAATTCAAAAATTAGATACATTACAACAAGAAGCAGATGTAACAGCAGAAAATGAACAAGCAATTAATGAGCTTCTCCATGAAATACGAGAGTGGATGGATTACTATGACTGGATTCAACGAGTTACTGAATTCTTCGCAAGTGGTGAAATATTCGAGCACGTACCCAAAAAACAACCTTAAAATGGAAAAAGCGGTGTTTTCGTATAAAGTTATTACTTTTGCGAATTCACCGCTTTTTGTAAGTCCCTTCTGGAACTCGTATACCATCAGTAGAAAAAGTTTTCCCATCTCCCCATTCAGAAGCGTTTAAAAGATGTTGATGCTTGAAATCCATCCAAACTTAGGCATTTAGGAGCGTAGTTACAGTCAGGGCATGGTATGATAAGAGCATCGATCTATCTAAAGTGAAACTTCTATCCGTAGGGTTTTTGTTTATCCCCACGAATGGTTAGGTGAACCAATCGGACATTTACTGGCAGTTGATCCCCCTTTTATCCATATTAGTTTTTCTCTTTATTACATGAAGTGGGGAGCTTACTGCCAGTTATTTGCGGGATAAGGACGGTCCATATTACTACTACGTACAGGTGGGAGCAACAATGAATCATTTTCCTGAATTAACAAACATTGCTGAGATTGACCATTTTATCGATACAAATCGTCTTGCCTTTCTCTATGTATCTCGTCAAGGTTGTAGTGTATGTCATAGCTTATTACCACAAGTGGAATCACTCATGGAGAATTACCCTAAAATAAACGCTGTACATATACGAGCAGAGCAGGTAGAAGAAGTGGCTGGTCATTTTTCCATTTTTACAGTTCCCGTGCTTCTTCTATTTGTAAATGGAAAGGAATATATACGAGAGGCAAGAATGGTGCATATGGATCTATTAGCTGCTAAATTAGATCGACTATATACAAATCTGGACAGATTAGATTGACAATAGTCCTGTTTAGACAAGTGTACTTTTTCATATAGCTGTTACGTTATCGTTTCTAATTAGAAAAACTGAGCAAAATTCGCTCAGTCCTTATCACTACATGCTCAGATTTACGCTTCCTCTAGTAGCTATTATGGAATAATAGCTACTGCTTGACCACCATTCCGGCTGCCCACTTCCCTTTCCGTGGGGTTTGTCCTTCAGCTAACTTTTTTAGCAAAACCCGCTCAAAAAAGTGGATCTTCAGGTCAAACATTTCCCACAGGAGTTGAAGTGGCCGGCCTTCGCTATTATCAGGCTCTACAACGCTAGCATGAAGTAACACAACTGCTTTTATACTCACGGATAGCGATTTTCACTTTACCCATTGTAAAAAAAGTCAACCTATTACTTATGACAAGAATTGTTGCACCTTCTCATAGCGGAGACTAATTACGTAGACTCCTGTGGGATTAGCGCGAGCCGAAAATCCACTTTGCAACGTGTTCTTCTTTGCAAAGTTAGTTGAGGCCGTGCCCGCGGAAAGCGAAGTAATTAGTCGGAGCATTGCCAATATACATCAAACATTTCAAAATAACTACTTGGCTTAACGCAGTCATTGCACTGATTTTATACTTTCTTAACTTAGAACAAAAGCACAAGCGCCCGATTAGAAACGTAGCGACTGGAGCAAATCAACGGAGGTAAAGAAATCAAGGTGACTTGTGAACCGATAATGACTTAGCTTAGAAGCAATTCGTGGAGTCGCCTTGTTCTGGGAACTGGAGCTGGACGCGGCTCAACACGCGCCTATTTATCCACATGAGCAAATTTTATCATTTCCTAAACTACAAAGAAAATGGTTGGTAACACTGACCAACCATTCTATATGAAACCTTTCGTATTTCTATTTTACTGTCATTTCGTAAAAATCTAAACTATAGGCTGTTCCAGCTTTAGGATTATCTGTTCTCTCCAGCTTACCCTTGTATAATATATCTCCATTATTTAAATCAACCACATGCATAGATAGATTACTGCTCTCCGTTTGTTTCCCACTAGTAATATACAGTTTACCATCTTTGATACGGTATTGACCCCAATTTATTTCAGCATCTGTGACAGCAGTTTCCCCTGTTAATTCAGCTGCTTTTTCATCAATCTCCGGCATATCAGGCTGTTTCGGTAGTTCAATCTGAAAGCTATTCGTCACCTTTTGTTCTGCGATAGCAAATGTTGTTATTTCTATCCCCTTTGCTGTATTGTGTAAAAAATAAATATTATCATCATTCACAGGTATAATTTCTGTCTTTTGTAGCTTCTTAGGAATATCCAGTTGAACCTTCTCTCTCGTCTCTAAGTTAAACGTGAATAACTTACTATCCTTTACAACATCTTGATACGATCCGTCTTCGAGCTGTTCCGGTTCATAATAATCAGCTTGGAAAACTATATCGTTATTTTTTTCAATATCCTCTGGATCTTGAAGTAACATAATTTCTGTATTGTTATCCTCTCCACCATTGGTATAAGTAACAATACTTTCTTCATTAATAAGCTTTTCTCCCGTTAAATTTATGCGATAAATTCGTAATTCATTACTCATTTGATCATCCGTCGTTACTAACTCATTTCGTGTAATAACATGAAGGTTTTCGTTTGTTACTACTACATCCTCAACCATCATGTAGCGATAATCATCTTGGTTTGGAATATCGACCGTAAATGAAACCTTATCATTCTTATCCTTGTAAAGCACATCAATGTTTAACTGAAAGTCTGATTCTGTATATGTTTGTCGATCCCATTTAGAATCAGCCTCAGCATAAACAAGCAGTTTATCATCCTCGTAAAAACGTGTTAAGCCATCCTTTCCTCGCATAAAATTACGGTGCTCCGCCTGAAGCTCTTCAATGATTGGATGCTTTCGCATTCCTTCGAGCTCTTCAACAAGAGACAGCTCACTCCGATACGTCGTCCCGTCTGCAGAGATCATTAATTCATTATGATATAAATCTTCCGTTAATGAACCGCTAAGCTGCGCACGAGCTATTACGTCATCATTACCAGCTTGCTTCTTCCATTCAAAAGCAGGAAGCTGGTTTTCAGCCACAGACTTTTGTATATAAAACGCGCCAATAACGAATATGGCGAATGCTGCAATTATAATTAATTCCCAATAGCGTTTCATTCCTTCTTCCCCCTCTATACAGTGGTTCGATGTTTCAATAGAAAACTACTTAGCCAGATGGAACAAGCAGCAACGAATAGCCCTAATATCACCTCAATGATGATTAACTCTACGAGATACAAATAATTCTTCTGTAACAGTTCCTGAATAATAATTGGTAAAACAAAAACTGCTGCTGCGATTGCACAGTAACCAATGCCAAGAAATATCCCCTTCCATCGATAGCTACGCTCTAAAAGAATACCTGTAAAAATAACGAAGACTGCCATAAAGCCAACAGCATAGTAAAGAATTAATTTAGTAATGGTTGTTGGTATGATAATATCGAGGATATGAAAATTTTGAATAACTTGACTCACAGCCATATCTGTCCGAAATTCATTAGGAACCATCCACTGATAAATCATATTTTCGATAAATAATAAAACGATTTGTAGCGCAATTAATCCCAGCACCATTAGAAATATAGAAGTTGCTTTGGCGAAAAATACATTAATCCGAGCCGTAGGCAACATAAGTAGGCGATAAATAAAAGTATTCTTCCCGAACCAATCGCGGTACCAAATAAAAAAGACATAAAAGATTAATGCGACAACACAAAGGGCAATTGGGCCCAAGAACCAAAGTGTTTGTGTCAGATTAAACAAACTAGATCTACCGTAGACTTCAAGAAACTCTGCTTTTGGCATCTGTTCCTCATAGATTACTTTATTCATCTCATTTAAGTAACTATTAGAATAAACAATTACGCCAATAATCTGTGAAATAATGGTGATGGCGATTAATACTAGATACAGCTTGAAAAACCTGCTCAATTCAAAGCTTGTTAATTTTAAATAGCTTTTCATGACTGATACACCTCTCTCATCACATCCACTACTGATTTCCCTTCCATTTCTCGAACTTCCTCTGTGTTAAATTGCTTAATAACAACACCCTCATCGAGTAGTACAACCTTATCAATCAAGTGTTCAATATCACTTATTTCATGTGTCGTTATAATAACACCACGATCTTCGATTAAATGACTGGTAAACACATCAGCAATTTGTTCTCTACTAAACATATCGATCCCAGAGAATGGTTCATCCATTAGTATATAATCAACATCTAATGCTAAACCAAGTAATAGGTTCACCTTTGCTGTATTCCCTTTTGATAATTGAGCGATTTTATCCGTAGGATTTAGCTTAAAGAATTGGAGTAGGTCTGTTGCCCGTTGCTCATTCCAGGACTTATAATAATCACGCATAAATTGCATGGAATCGGCTATTGTCATGTTCGGTAAGACAGTTATTGCATCGGGAATGAAGGTTAGTTTATCGAAGCTTTCCTTTTTAATTTTTTCTCCATCAATTAATATCTGTCCTTTATTTATCGGCGTCAGTGCCATAATTGCATTCAGGATAGTGGTTTTTCCAACACCATTAATACCAATTAAGCACGTAATCTCTCCTTTATTTGCACTGAAACTGACACCTTTAAGTACCTGCTTTCTCCCAAACTTTTTCGTAATATCCTTTACCTCTATCATTGCTGTCCCCCCTTTTCATCACTTGCCTCTTCATATTTTTCTCTTAACAATTCAACTAACTCATCAAACGGGACTTGAATTGAATGGACAGATGCAATAAATGCGTGAACAGCTTCTAAGAGAAGCTCTTCACGAACAGATTGCAGCATCTCCTCATCCCTTGTTATTTTACTGGGCAAATTACGCTCGGTATAAATCAATCCTTGCTCCTCCATTTCCTTATAAGCTCGTTGAACAGTATTTGGGTTTATCTTTAACTGACCTGCCAGTTCTCTGCGTGACGGTATTTCCTGTCCTGGCTCCAATTTATTCGTAGCTATTTGTTCTTTGAAATGTCGTACAACTTGAACATAAACAGGATCACGATTATTAAAATTCACCTTCATAGCAACAACTCCTAATCATGTCATTAGATGCAATTCTCATGTGTATCAACCTATTAATACACTAGGTGTAAAAAAATTCGCATTACTGTATTAACCGTATAATACGCCTATGCAATGTATTATACGGTTAATACAGTTGGCCTGTCAATTCTTTTTTTAATTCTTTTAATGAGAAAGCATTTGATAAACATACGACTGTGCTTTATATGCTAGAATAAAGTGAAACTTCCATCCGTGGCGGTTTTGTTTATCTCCCACTGATTGCTAGTACCACAAAGGTATGACCTAAACGCCTTTGAATTAATCAGACATTTATTGGCAGTCGATCCCGTACTTACCAATATTGGTTTCACTTTATTGCTTGAGGTAGGAGCTTAGAGCCAGTTATATGCGGGATAAAAGATATGCATGATAATGTATTAGATGTAAATATAGAAAGGAAAAGATATTATATGAAACTCGTATCCTGGAATGTTAACGGTATTCGTGCTTGTGTTCGGAAAGGCTTTCTCGACTATTTTCATAAGGTAGATGCAGATATCTTCTGCCTCCAAGAAACAAAGCTACAAGCCGGAAAAATCGATCTAGAGTTGGAAGGATATTACCAATATTGGAATTACGCTGAAAGAAAAGGCTATTCAGGTACCGCTGTCTTTACAAAACAGCAGCCTTTATCTGTTTCGTATGGAGTTGGTGAACAGGAAAGTGAGGAAGAAGGTCGAATTATTACACTAGAATTTGAGAATTTTTATCTTGTTAATGTCTATACACCAAATGTCAAAAGAGATCTGACTAGACTTAATTATCGGTTGCAATGGGAAGACAAATTATTTCTATACCTGCAAGCGTTAGACGAACGCAAACCTCTTATATATTGTGGTGACCTCAATGTAGCTCATCAAGAAATTGATCTAAAGAATCATAAAACAAATCACGGAAATTCTGGGTTTACTACAGAAGAACGCGGAAAAATGACTCGTATTTTGGATAATGGCTTTGCAGATAGTCTCCGTTACTTCCATCCAGATACAGAGGGGCTATATTCGTGGTGGTCCTATATGAAGACCATTCGTGAACGAAATATCGGTTGGCGGATCGATTATTTTATTGTATCTGATCGTCTAACAGCGAAACTAATTGATTCTAATATTCATTCACATGTACTAGGTAGCGATCACTGCCCGATTACTATGGAAATAAAGTTATCCTTCTATTCGTGAGGTCTCTCTCCCCTCATTATTCTAAAATCCGCATACACTTCAAGCAATCGCCAGTACGCATCTGATTGGTTCAACTATACCTAAAGTACGTTGCACTTAGCTTACAAATCCGACTTTTTCGGGATCCGGAGATAGTCTTGAGGTGATGACGGTCTGCTCGTTCATACAGGATAAATCTGTAATCTACGGTTCATCTTCCGTTCATACTTCTTTCTTATTATAAGCATTGTACCATTCTATGAATGAAAAGGAGCGTTTTTGTTGAATACATATAGTAAAGCTTTATTGCGTTTTTCTGCTGTTTTTGCATTGATTGGTGCTTTTATTGGTTCACATATGGCTGGAGCTGGTGGCTATGAATTTAAAACTGTACATGCTCATATTCTTGTGGTTGGCTGGCTAACATTATTTGCTTGGGCAGTGTATTATAAGATTTTTACACCTGTCAATAAAGTAATCGCAGCACTCCATGTATGGACTGCAATTATTGGTGCAATCGGGTTAACAAGTGGCATGTGGCTTTATTACTTGCGCCCCTTTGCAATGAACGAAGCGGTAATCACCGTGTTCTTTATCGTTGGTGGCTCTATCTTACTTGTCAGCTTCGCATTATTCTTGCTATTAACCTTCTTGAAAACAGATGAGGACATGAAATAAATTCTAAGCCATTTTTCACTTTTAAGTTTTTATAAAGTGAAACTTCCATCCGTGGGGGGATTTTGTTTATCCCCACGGATGGTTAGGTGAACCAATCGGACATTTACCGGCAGTTGATCACCCACTTTACCAATAGTGGTTTCTCTTTATTGCTTGAAGTGGGGAGCTTACTGCCGGTTATATGCGGGATAAAGTGAAACTTCCATCCGTGGGGGATTTTGTTTATCCCCACGGATGGTTAGGTGAACCAATCGGACATTTACCGGCAGTTGATCACCCACTTTACCAATAGTGGTTTCTCTTTATTGCTTGAAGTGGGGAGCTTACTGCCGGTTATATGCGGGATAAAGTGAAACTTCCATCCGTGGGGGGTTTTGTTTATCCCCCACTTCCAATAGCTGTTCTAATAAGGGAAATTTTCCTGTAGCTCCGCATATGCACTCTATGTGTTCAAGCAATTGCTCTCCCGTGAAAGTTTTTATATTAACTATTTTATCTGTGAGTTCAAACACACTTATCTTTCTTCTAATTTTTTAAAGAAATCAATAATTCCTAAGGCACAAACTTGCATATCTAAATTAATTACAATATAAGCCTCATGGTCATCTGGAATACCCTTTGCTCGTAATTCAACTTTAACCGCTGATAATAGACGCTTAGCTAATTCATCATAACCAAGCCCTTCCTTCCATACCTGTTGACCGATATCCAGAAAAAGAGGAAGCCAATTCGCTACTTGCTGTAGTGCTAAATTGGGAGTATTCGTCATTCCAAAGTGTCCATAATAAATCCGATCCAGATTTAATGCTTGTAAACGAGCAATCGCAGCTTGCATAGCATCTGGATTAAACTGATTTGGCGATGTCGAAGGTAAAAAGAATGGAACGCCTTGATCTATTAATTGCTGATAACGAACACCAACGGTATCTCCAGTAAACACCCCATTACTTATTGGATCATAAATACAAAAATGATGCTTGGCATGGCCTGGAGTATCTAAAAATTCAAGCATGCAACTGGAACCGATTTCTAGCGTATCTCCATCGCCTTTAACAATTATTCGGTCCGCATCAACAGGGACAATCGGTTCGAATAGTTCCGAAAAACTATCACCATAAACAGCCCTAGCTCCTGCTGCAAGTCTTTTAGGATCAATTAAATGCCTTTCTCCACGCGGGTGCACAATAACAGAAGCATTTGGACAATCTCTGATTAATAAGCCTGCTCCCCCAGCATGGTCTAAATGAATATGTGTCACAATAATATATTTTACTTGATCTAGTTGAAAGCCTAACTTTTCTAGACCATTCTTGACATGCCTTACAGATGGACTTGGGCCAGTTTCGACAATTGTTAGCTGTTCCTCATCAATAACATACGTACCAGTACGGTTAGGAACACCTAAATCAAAGCCATCTATTAGGCGAATACGATTATCCAAGTGAATCGGATGCTTCGACTGCATAGCATAACTTCCCCTTTTTACCTTTTTCTCCATAGTAGCATATCTATTTTCCATTAGTGGAGTCATTTATAAATTCAACTTGTCTAAGGAAATCAATTATCCCCTCTGTCAAACCTGGTGCCAGTGGTAAATCTGGATTGGTATATGTTTGAATGTTTTGATCACGATCAGCAGGAGCCTCCTTTAATACATGATTCATCCTCCCCACGATAAATTTGGTTGCATCTAAATTTGCCTCAGCTAGCGCATCAGCTTCCCTAACAGAAACCTGTATGTCATGCTCACCGTGGACAATTAATATTGGAATAGTTAATGTTTTAATGATTTGCGTTGGTTCATATTGTATCCACGATGACAAAAACGGTTGAATACTTGGCCTCAATATAGCTTGTAATTCATCACGAACCTGATTAACAGTCTCACCTTTTCTTAATTTAGATAGTATACGTTGTACCTCTTCAAGAGCGGCATCCGTAAGCTGTTCACTTAACTGATCATACATAACCTTATCAATGGTGCGTCCCGCTCCCGCAATCGATACAAACACATCAATGTTTTGTTCAGCAGCGACAATCATCCCTATCAGTGAGCCCTGACTATGACCAATGATTCCTATTTTAGAAAATCGTTTATCTGATTGTAGCTTGTCTATCCATAGAGATGCATCATGAACAAATTCCTCAAAGCGCAACTTCGATTCATTTATTACAGCTTGCTGATTTTTACCAACACCCCGTTTATCATACCGAATACTTGCTATCCCTTTCTTTGCAAGGTTTTCTGCTAAGCGTTTTAAACTATCATTTTTTCCTGAAAAGCCGATAGAATTTCCATTACGATCTGTTGGTCCCGATCCTGGAATAATTATCATTATAGGAAAAGGTCCGTCACCTTCAGGACTTTCTAATTCAGCAAATAACGTTCCTGTATCCGTTTTTACCTCTAGAAAATTCCCTTCTTCTTGTTTTACTACCTTTTTATCATTTTTGGTTAATTGAAAGGGAAAGGATTGACCATTTTGCGTAAACGTACCGGATATAGCATCTCCCTTAATTTCCCCTGCAAAAGAAATGAGCTGATTTTGCATGTTCATTGTAAAAACGATATGCTGTCCTTCCGTTAATTCTATAGTGGATAAAGGATAATTCACTAATCCTTGAACAGGAATACTTATCGTACCAGTTAAATCTTTTACCCCTTTAATATCCAATTCAATAGCTAGTGATTGGTTTGGAATCTCAATTTTTCCTTGCCAAAATCCTGTCATCGTATGATTCTCCTTCTGCTTTTCTTTATTCTCTGATGAAGAGCTACATCCAGCAATCAATGCTAAGAATACGAATAAAAAAATACCATATTTCCTCAATACCCCCACCCTTTAACTTTTTAAATTATACGAATTATCAATCAAAAAGTTTCACAAGTACGATAGAAAAACTAAACTTATCCATACGACTTACGAAGCATTTCTTATCCTACGGCAAAAGTACGAGTTGAAGATCCCGTAGGAATGGTCATTGCTCTCCGAGAAAGCTGAAGTTGTGTCCGAGAAAAGCGTAGTATTTTGCTGGATCGAAGCTAAAACCTGTTTAGAAGTACACAAATAATCCGAACGAAATCAGTTCGGATTATGAGTAAATACATTTTTAGTTATTCTTTGCTAAAAATACGAGTTGATCATCTTTATCCATTGTAGGCATTTTACGTAATGTAACAAATTCAATCGTACCATTTTTCTTACGAATACATAACGGAATACCATCCACTGGAACATGTTCTTTCTTTTCCATTTTCTCAACAACTTTCATTGTTTGAATGGAATAGTTTGTGTTAATCTTTCTATTCAATTCTTTGAATACATGTTCTTTACCAAACAACAAATGTGCCTTTACTGAAGTAGGGATCTGTGATTCATCCCTATTCCCAGACCTTTCAGAAGGTATAGTGAACGTATTATTATAGCCAAATTCAGGTATATAGGATTGGGCTACGAGTGCGTTGTACGTCGCATCCTCTGTCATAGCTAATATCTTTTCGTACGGTGTTATATCCATTTCAAATTGGCTATGTTCATCAAGGATTTCCCCACGATATGTTGCAATCCCTTTTTGCTCTATTTGAAATAGTCTTCCGCTAGAAGAATCACTAATTAAGACTGGGTTTCCTAGTTCTTTCACCGCTTCTGCAAAAGCAATGGAAAAACTACTAGCACCTACAATTAATATCCCCGGCGGCTCTGAACTTGCTAATTTTAGTTTCTTTGCCAATGGCCCTAACGTAAATCCATGTGCACAAACCGTTATAAATACTAAAGCAAATGTAAGAGCTGTCAAGATAGAAGCCCCCCCATAACCATCGTTAAGTAATGTAGAAGCAAAATATCCCGATACGGTCAGCGCCACAATCCCTCTAGGAGCAATCCAGCCGATGAGTGTTTTCTCAGCTACTGTTAGTTCCGTACCGATTGTAGATATCCAAATAGATAATGGCCGAACAATAAATAGCATGACTAAAACAAATCCGAGAATTGGTAAAGTAAATACTTCTCCAATCGTCTCTCTAGTGAGCGAAGCAGTTAATAGAATGAAAATGGTTGACGTTAATAAAACAGATATATTTTCAATAAAGTGACTTATATTCCCAAGTGAAGAGACATATTTTTTGGTTCTTGCCAAGGTTAAACCCATTACGGTGACTGCTAACATTCCAGTCTCATGCATAATAACTTCACTTAACGCGAAGCAAATAAATACTAGGGACAGTGTAATTGGAGATTTTAAATACTCTGGGAACATCCCTTTGCTGGCCATAAAGCTTAATAAGAAACCAAATAGATAACCGATGATGATAGCTAAGAAGGAGGCAAGGAAAAAGGAGCCCAAAGCACTTGCATGTAACGTATCATCTGTAATTACTTTAATAACCTCATAAGCGAATAAGGCTAATAATGGTCCAGCAGGATCAACTATAATTCCTTCCCATTTTAAAACAGCTGCCGTTCTTGGTTTTAATTTTGATTGTCGTAGTAAGGGGATAATTACTGTCGGCCCTGTTACTACAAATAGCCCCCCTATAATAAATGCTATTTCTAAACTAAGCCCGGCAATAAAATGTGCCGCTAAGGACCCTCCAACCCAGGCAAGAAATGCGCCAAAGGTTACAACTCGAAAAACAGATTTTGAAATCCCTTTGACCTCACGGATATCCAGTGTAGTACTACCTTCAAATAAAATTACTGCAACAGCAAGAGAAATGATAGGACTGTATAAATCTCCTAACGCCTGCTCTGGATTAATAAATCCAAATATTGGTCCGATTAACAGTCCAGCTATTGACATGATGACAATAGATGGCCATTGAATTCTCCATGCAAACCATTGTGAAAATATACCTAAAGCAATAACAACAACGATACTAATCAAGCCTAATTCTTGCATTCGTTAACCTCTTTTCAATTGCTACGTATAATCGCGTAACAGTAGATGCTTTCCTTTGATTTTGTCCTAATTGAATTGCTTTAACTACCCTTGATGCTAAATACGATCAACCGACAGACAAGAACGTAACCCTGCCGACAACCTAGAGCGCAATGGTATTTATCTTGTAATTCTGTCTACTAATAGTAACTATACAAGTGCGTTCATTTTCATTCATATCCATGTACTATATGACCAACTTAAAAAGTTCACATAAATAAAGAAACTAACCATGGAGCGGCATACAAGGTCATAAATTGCACACCATAATTAACCCCTTTTCGATGAAGGAATCCAGCAACTAAAGCAACTAATAGCACTCCAGCTATGTTCACAATCCCGGCATCCATAAAAGCTAGCATAATTACTAAACCAAAAAATAAACCGAGCATTGCCTCATGTGGAATAAATCGAAAAACAAACGCACAAATTTGCTGCGCATACTTAATAGTAATATAAAACGTTATACTAATCGCAACAACTGATCCAATCACTGTTGCTAGAATGAAATCGGGCATCGTTAACATATGATGCATATTATGCTCCTCTGTAAAAACAGGCGGTGCATTAAATAAAGCACCTCCAGGACCAATTGCCGTTGGTGATAAAGGAAGACCAATTGCAATTAAAGGAATAAGCGTTCCTGAAATATACGCAGCATTTGTTAGTCCATCCATACTAGATATAGCCCGTGTAGCTTTTTTTACCGGATCTTTTATCCGACTAGTTAACGTTTCACCTAAAAAAATTGTCATTCCCACAGGACTCATAAAAAATGTCAATACACCTAAAAAGGAGGAAAGCGATGTAGTCCCAATCTCTTTTCTATCAAGAATTTTAAATGGATTCGGAAATCCTTTTGTTTTTCTAGTTTTTCTCATTGCAATTTCTTTTTTCCCATAACGTGGCATCTTTCGCCGCGATTTTGGGTTTAACAATTCTGCTAGTTTTAAGATGACTGGTCCAATTGTAATTCCTAAAAAGAAAGATGTGAATACTGTTTTATCTTCAGGAACGATCCCGACTTCCCAATAAAAAATTCGTAGGCCTTGAATAATAAAAGCAAAAGGGAGAATGGATAATAGTGCAATCCAGCGATTTTTCGTCATCAACGCTAAAAAAATAGCTCCCCCCAAAAAGATTTGACTCGCATATTCTGTTATGTAATCCGATAAAGGAGCGATTAGATTAGCCAGCAAAAGACTCATTGGAACTGCAATCATCGTTCCGATAACCGAACCCGATGCCATTTTTCGTATACTAAGCTCTGGTATACCATGCTTTTTTAATACCATTGCGTGCTCTACCATAGGAGCAGACATAACTCCTCCAGGTATACCAGCTATTGCAACAGGGATAGAATCCGTCAGTTTTTTAGCTACAATTGCCGAAATAAAAAAGGCTAAAATGACAATTGGTTCAAAGCCAGATAACACTAATACAAGTGTGACTGGAGCAAGAACAGCTGTCTCGTCTGTACCTGGGGCAATTCCTATAATCGTGTATAACATAGCACCGATAGCAGATGCAGCTATTAATTCAACGATTAATACCATATCCATTGTTTAATCCTCCTCTTCGTCCATATACCGAAAACGACGCTTTGGTTTAATTACAACGCTAGTAATAATAAATCCTACAACAGCGCCGACCAAACCAAAAATAAGTGGCTTTGGAGGTTCATTTGGGGCTATAAGATAACCTCCCAGTGTACTTATCGTACAAATAACAATAGATAGGAGTAAATCTTTAATATTAACTAAGTCTTCCCACACCTCAATATTTTCCCCTTGTTGGTGTCTATCATCCATTTTCGTCATAAAAACCACCTTTTTATTTTTAGAAGCAAGAACAAAAGCGCAAGCACTCGATTAGAAATGTAGCGACTAGCAACGGAGATAATTTGAATTACGGTGAGCTTGCGAACCCATGATGACTTAGCTTAGAGCGATTTGTGAATTCACTTCGTTTCTGGACACTAGAGCTGGACGCGGCTCAACACGCCCATATTTATTCACTTGGGTAAATTTTATAATTTCCTAAACTAGTACAAAAAGGGCTGATAGCTACGATTCAGCCTTCTTGAAAGCTAATCATGAAGATGAATTATGCTTTTCCCCACTTTATAGCTTTTTTATATTTTTTAATTATACATCTTACAGGCTTTTAAATGAAGCAAGAAAACATAAGCATTTCTCTTGTTAAGACGATTTATGCTTTATACCATAACAAAATAATCTACACAGTGAAAATATCTACGACTGCTTCCTATACTCAACAAACATATATCGTTTTTATATGAGCAGCAGAAGAGCATTATGACACAACTGTATAATGTATAATACGTTAGTGGAAACATTACAAAGATGTAAAACCCGAACTTTATCTAAACCAGATAAAGTTCGGGTTATTGTTCTGGAGATAGGTAGTTCATTTCATGACTCAATTAAAATGTCTCTTTCGGCAGGGTACGACCTCAGTCTCTCTTCTGGGGTCTTCGGAATCGTTCTGTCCCCGTCTCATTATTAATCCAACAACCGATTATTCTCATCTACTTGCATAATTCGTGCTGGTTTGTTTTCATCTTCTCGACCATAAATACCATCCCCATTACAAACAGAACATCGATATTGCCAACCTTCATCATCCGCCAATAAACCAGTACCATCACATACCCTACATCGATTGTCTTTTCGACTCATGCTATTGCCTCCTTTGTTATCCTTGTTTTACACTACGATCCTTCACCCAATTAATAATGCCACCCTTTAGCATGATATCAATTTGCCGTTCAGATAACGTATGCTTCACCTTAATTTGCTGTTTCTTTCCTTTTACCTCGATATTAAAATGTTTTCCCTCCTTTACTTTTCTCCTTAAATCTGTAGCCTTTAAAACATCCCCCTGCTGCAGTAAATCATAATCTTCTTCATTCACAAAGGTCAGAGGAAGCACACCAAAATTCACAAGGTTTTGCCAATGGATACGAGCAAAATCTTTAACAATAGCTACTCGTAAACCAAGATATCTTGGAGCTAGTGCCGCATGTTCTCGACTTGAACCTTGACCATAATTAAAACCACCGACAATTGCATGCCCACCTTTATCTACCGTTTCCTTACCTCGCTCATAGTAAGTTTCATCGATAATCTCAAAGGTAAACCTACTGATTTCTGGTAAGTTACTACGATAAGGAAGTACACGAGCTCCGCCTGCAAGTATTTCATCCGTTGAGATATTATTTCCCATTTTTAATAAAATAGGTATTTCTATCTCGTCAGGCATTTCATCCATTTTAGGAATCGAAGCAATATTTGGTCCCTTTTGCAAACGTATGCTTTTTGCTTCATCATAAGGCAATGGCTCCTCTAGTAAATGCTCATCAACAGTAGGTTGTTTAGGCAACTTCACAGCAGGATAGTTCATTCCTAATGTTCTTGGATCTGTAATTTTTCCATTTAAAGCCGAAGCAGCGGCTGTTTCTGGACTACATAAAAAGACACTATCCTCTCGCGTTCCAGATCGCCCAGGGAAATTCCTAGGGGTTGTGCGAATACTATTTCTACCAAAAGCCGGAGCTTGCCCCATACCGATACAGCCATTGCATCCTGCTTGGTGTAATCGTGCTCCAGCTTGTAACAAGTTAGCTATATGACCTTCTTTCACTAAGTCTTGAAGCATTTGCCTCGATGTTGGATTAATATCAAAAGAAACTCCCTCAGCAATCTGCTTATCTTTTACTATTTCCGCAGCAACTGCAAAATCTCGAAATCCAGGATTAGCAGACGAGCCTATATATGACTGATATATCGGCGTATCTATCAATTCATGAACAGGCACAACATTTCCGGGACTAGACGGCTTTGCGATAAGAGGTTCTAATGACGTGAAATCAATCTCATCCTCAAGATCATAGCTCGCTCCTTTATCAGCAGTCAATTCTATCCAATCGTCTTCTCTTCCTTGTTCTTTAAGGAAACGTTTAATTTCTTTATCTGATGGAAAGACAGTACCAGTAGCGCCTAGCTCAGCACCCATATTTGCAATAACATGTCGATCCATTGCACTTAATTGATGTAAACCCGGACCATAGTATTCAATAACCTTACCGACTCCCCCCTTCACATCATACCTTCTAAGTAATTCTAATATGATATCTTTGGCACTTACCCAATCAGGCAGCTTTCCCGATAAGCGTATGCCCCAGACCTTTGGCATTTTCACGTAAAATGGTTCTCCAGCAATTGCTAGTGCAACATCAATTCCACCTGCACCCATGGCAAGCATTCCCATACATCCATTCGCACACGTATGACTATCAGAGCCAAGTAATGTTTTACCGGGTTTTGCTAATCTCTGCATATGAACAGGATGACTTACCCCATTACCTGGTCGACTATAAAATAGTCCAAAGCGCTGGGTAGCACTTTGCAAAAATAGATGATCATCTGGATTTTTATTATCTTCTTGAATAAGGTTATGATCTACATATTGCGCAGACGCTTCTGTTCTTGCACGATCCAATTCCATAGCTTCTAATTCCAACATGACCAATGTCCCAGTAGCATCCTGCGTTAAGGTCTGATCCATTTTCAGACCAATTTCTTCACCCGGAACCATGTCACCAGCTACTAAGTGATCTTTAATTAATTTTTGCGTTAAATTTAATGACAACGTACACCCTCCTTTAAGTAGCTTATATCCCATTAACTAGTATATGGAATAATAGCATTTCGATTTGTTTGAATTCCCAATCTTTTTGAATCTTAAAAGCATTTTTATACGTATACTAGAAAAGTACGTATTTTTCCAATTTTAAAAGGAGTGGTCTTATGAATAACCATGAAATTGATTATCAGTTGTATGGAGATGACATGCAGTTTGTTGAGGTTGAATTAGATCCCCAAGAAACCGTTATTGCTGAAGCAGGAAGTTTAATGATGATGGATGAACAAATCAAAATGGAAACCATTTTCGGAGATGGCTCATCTAAAGAGGATGGAGGCTTGATGGGTAAATTATTTGGTGCAGGAAAACGAGTTCTTACCGGAGAAAGTTTGTTTATGACAGCATTTACTAATGAAGGTACAGGAAAGCGCCATGTAGCATTTGCTTCACCATATCCAGGTAAAATTATTCCGATGGATTTAAGTGAAATTGATGGCAAGTTAATTTGCCAAAAAGATGCGTTTCTTGCAGCTGCAAAAGGAGTCTCGGTAGGTATAGAGTTTCAGAAAAAAATTGGGACAGGATTTTTTGGTGGTGAAGGATTTATTATGCAAAAGCTTGAGGGAGATGGAATGGCGTTTATCCATGCGGGTGGTACCATACATAAAAAAGAAATTGGTGTCGGAGAATCACTACGCGTAGATACAGGCTGCCTTGTTGCGATGGATTCAGGTATTGATTATAACATTGAATATGTTGGCGGTGTAAAAACCGCATTATTCGGCGGGGAAGGACTGTTTTTTGCGACATTACGCGGACCTGGAACTGTTTGGGTACAATCACTTCCATTCAGTAGACTGGCTAGTAGAATCTTTGCTGCCGCTCCTGAAAAGGGTGGATCAAAAGGGGAAGGAAGTATTGCCGGAGGTTTATTCGATTTACTAGGTGGCGATCGTAAATAGAAAAGCTATTTATGATGCATAATAACCATGAGATCATAAAAACGAGGTGAAAACATGGGAAAAGATGAGCATCATAAATCAAAGAATAATTTTCTTTCACAAACTCCTAAAAACCAAAAGTCAGATGGTATTGATGTTGAGTTTTCTGAAGAATTAGCAGATCATGAGGATAAAGAAGCTCAACAACGAAGCGATCAAGCTAATAAACGAATAAAAGGAAAATAATTTACTAACATGGATATTATTGTGGTTAAGGATAACTAAGCCTGGTATATCTGGGCTAATTTTATAATTTCTTAGACTACGAAAACAATCTGAACTACGATCCGAATATCACTTCGTATACTCGGATTATAGTTCAGATTTTCTTTAACTTCCTTTCTTTTGTCTCGCCCACTTTTTATTTAACACTAATTTCGTTGCTTCTAACAGGGGGCATTTGTACAATAGAGGTATTAATACAATTCCAATTATAGTCATTCCATAAATAAAGTGAAACTTCCATCCGTGGGGGGTTCTCCTTGCTGATGGTTAGTACCATACCAAAAGGGTATGACCTAAAGGCCTTTGAACTGATCGAACATTTACTGGCAGGCGACTCACACTTATCCATATTGGTTTCTTTATTGCTTGAAGTGGGGGTATTAGTGCCAGTTATTTGTGGGATAAAACAACAACTATATTAAAAAAGCGAGGAATACAGATGAGTAAGAAAAATGTAGATGACTATCTTACAGAAGGCATGTATGGCACGAGACTACCAAAAGACCATGAACGTAAACAATTTCTAGGAACACTTCGAGAACGAATTGTTCTCGCCTTAACAAAGGGACAAGTTATGTCTGATAAAGGCTTAGCTCAACTAGAGGAAGCGATGAAAGAACATCCTAAGGCAACATTACTTATTAATGGCGATGTTTCTCATCGATTTTTAAAGGAAGAAAAACACTTAGCAAATAAGTACCATATTACGTATTCAACCGTAACCAATGAAGAAGTAGAAACGGATATTGGAGCAGTTTTAACCTATGACTATGCCATTGATAAAGAAGATATTTTTATACAAACTGATCCGATTCAATCAGAAAAACAAGAAGAACAAAATGATAAACAATCCTCCACCCTTTCAAAGATTAAAAAATGGTTTCGATCATAAGGATAATATCCTTTTACTATAGGTGATATCTTAAAAGGGGTAGATGCAATAAGCATATACGAAACTCCAACGAGCTGAATAACTGTGTGAAGTTCCCTCAGTGAGTGGTAGTAACCAAACCATTGCTCGCATCAATTGTTTCAAAGGTCTGGGACGAATGAAAAACCCAAAAGCCGAACGATAAAATAAAGTGAACCTTAAATCCTTGGGGTTTGTTTATCACACACTGATGATTAGTACCACCACAAGGGTATGACCTAACGTCCAATCGGCCCTTTTACTGGCGGTCGATCCCCCACTTACCAATAGTGGTTTCACTTTATTCCTTGTAGTTAGGTTCTTACTGCAGTTATATGTGGGATAAATGTTACTACGAATTGCAGCCAAAATACGTAAACTCCTTGAAAAGAAGAGCATTTTTCTGCGTACGATGTATCGCTGCCTAATCCTTCCTTACCCTGCAGTAAAAGTACAACTAAATCCTTGCTCGCAGATAGCGAAGTATTTTTGCTGGAGCAGCGATAGAACCTGTTTGAAGTAAACAAAACGCTTTTGTCCCTCCTTTTCTTTTGTATGGATTTACATTAAAAAATCATTGTTTTTTCGCTGTTTTCCATTTTTTTACCTACAAAAAGTAAACATTTTATATTATAATGGCATTGTCATTCGTAAAAAATAAAAAATATACCCCATATATTCCCAATAATATGGATTGGGAGTCTCTACGAAGTAACCGTAAATTACTTCACTATGGACGGTGCTTTTACTCTAGCGAAAAACCGTTCAATTTTTGAGGCCACTGAAAATCTTATGATTTTTCAGTGAAACTTGAAATTTGTTATAAAAAAGACGACTCAAATTCTTTTTTAAAAATTTAGAGTCGTCTTTTTACTAATTTATCTATTATATTTTGCTTATTTTTAACCCATTAGCTTCAATATCCGTTTTAGATTTACGGTAAATATAGCCATGGCTCCTTGCATTTCCATGCCAACTAGACCCGAGGATTTTGAAACATCATACCCGTGTCTATGTTTTAATTCACTATTTTTAGCTTCAATTTTATAGCGTTCTTTTGATTTTTCTTTAAAATAATCTGTTTCCTGGAACTTTGCCTGTTCGCTATGTTCATCTGATTTAATACTTACGGAATAGCTCTTACTTTTAGCTCCAGGTTTGTAACATCCTTCTTTACATGGACAAACTTTACATTTTTCAATGTCAAAATAGTATGTATCTACTTGGTTTTTAGCGACATCTTTTGTTCCTTGGCGAGCTTTTCGTATTGCCATATGACCTGCCTTACAAACGTACATTCCCGCATCTTTGTTGAACTCAAATTCATCTTCTTTTTTTCGATTACCCTGTGAAACAGCAGGGTTTAATTTAGCTACTAACTTCATTTCATTTTCATTGGCATATTCAATATTTCCCTTTTCAGAATAAGCTGCATCTCCAATTACTGTTTTTACTTCCATGCCAGCTTCTTTACTTTTTTCAATAAGTACTTCTAATTGTTTTCCATCATTTTTTTCACCAGTTGTAATCGTCGCTGCCGTGATGATTCTTTCTTCACTCATCGCTATATGTGTTTTATAGCCAAAGAAAGATGTATCTTTCGTTTTGTGGCCGATTTTCGCATCTTCATCCTCAGAGATTCGTAAATGTTCGATGTCATCATTTACGTTTTCTTTTAATAGGTTTAATTTCTCTTTAACTTTCGGATATTCGGAAATCGTTTCCTCATTTTTAATCACATCCATTAGTTTTTGACAATATTCAATTTCATCTTCCAGCTTATTCGTTGTCGATTTAGATGGGAATTTTTTCTTCATGGATTCATCGATCTCATAAACAGATTTTCGAAGTTTCTTGGAGCGATCCATCAGTATTTCCTTTGGTGATTTTTGATTATAACGGGCCTTTGAATGGGTGGCGTCAACAATAATAGAATTGCTTTTTATAATTTTCTTTTCGATGGCAATTTCCACGGATTTATTAATTAACATATTCAATAAATTTTTGTCTTTTAAACGTAATTTACGGAACTTGGTTAGAGAACTTGGCTCCATCACGGATTCTTCTGGAGCCATACCAAGAAAATATTTAAAGGACATGTCATATTTGGAACGCTCTACAATGTCCACATCAGATAAATCATAGATTGTTTTTAGAAGTAAATATTTAAACATACGGATTGGATCAATGGCATTCCTACCATTTGTATGACAGTATTTATCGTTTAATTCATCATATATAAAAGAAAAATCTACTAACTCATTAAGCTTTCGTAAAACATTATCCTTAGGTACAACCAGATCATAAATTTCCGAATATGCACTTAATATCATTGATTGTTGTTTTTGTATCATTGTATCCACCCGCTCTATCTTAGTACTTTTATTGTAACTAAAAAAAGATATGAATCCCATAATAAAATGGAAATCATATCTTTTTTGGACTTTTTCAGTGGCCTCCAATTTTTGGGCGGTTTTTTCTTATCATTATATTCGTTGGTAGTGTAGTCACCATTCATTTCCCGGGGGGAAAAGGAGAAAAACAGATGGACATCATCAAAGATTTTTTAGCTGCAATTAGTGGTGTGCTTAATGGCCTTCCACAAGGATTACTAGCACTTACATTTGGCTTCGCCTCTGTACCTACCGCCATCGCCTTTATCATTGGAGCATTCGGGAACGCGGTAACAAGTAATGTAGCCGTCATTTCTTATCAAGCAGAAACCATCACCTTAGCTGGTACAATGGGAAAAAACATGCGAGAAAGACTCTCCATGATTTTCTTTGGTGCACTTATCATGCTTGTTATTGGTTTATTCGGTCTACTAGAACAGATTATTGATTGGATTGGTCCAGTCATAACTAATGGTATGATGGCTGGTGTAGGAATAATGCTGGCAAAAGTCGCCTGGGATATGGCGAAGCAAGATCGTATTGTTGGTATTTCATCCTTTGCCAGCGCATTACTTGTATATGTCGCAACGCGAGACCTTGTTTACACCATTACAATCTCCGTTATTCTATCTAGTGTAATCTATTTCTTTATGAAAAAAGATCAAACAGGTGGCAAAAAGGACCTGCCTAAAGAAAAAATTTCCCTACAAAAACTACTGCTAAACCCTATGGTCATTCGTGGTGCCTTAGCTATGGTTTGCTTAAATATTGGAGCTAACATTGCATTCGGGAAAATAAATGGGGAGATTGCTGCTACTGATGTAAATGTTGACACGATCACAATTATTAGCAGCTTAGCAGATATGGGGTCCGCACTTTTTGGTGGAGGACCGGTTGAAGTGGTAATTTCAGCAACTGCAAGTGCACCACACACTGTATGGGCTGGTGTACTGATGATGATCATTATGGCAATTATTTTATTCTTACGATTACTACCGAAAATAGGTAAGTTTGTACCAAGTGCATCTATAGCTGGTTTTTTATTTGTATTAGGTGCCATTGTTACGCTACCTGGTAATGCAGCTGCAGCTCTTGGCACAGATGGATCGGGTTCAACTATCATTGCTGGAGTAACAATGGTAGTAACTGCCATTGCTGATCCATTCCTAGGAATGTTAGCAGGCATTGTCATGCAATTTCTACTAAGTATCTTCGGCATTTAAATATTATAGAATATACGCTTTTTAAACATAATCTACTACCATTGTACGATAACATTTTTAGGAGGAATTGATTTGAACACTTATCCATTAAAGGTAGCAGGAATAACAAGAGATTTACCAATCATTCCGATTAATGACGAAGTGAAAATTGCAAGCTTTGTTGTTCTTGGCGATACGGAATTAATTAGTGCTACTGCACCATTATTAGCTGAAAAATTACCAGAGGTCGATATACTTGTCACTGCAGAAGCCAAGGGAATTCCCTTTATTCATGAGCTTTCAAAGCATCTAGAAATGGATCGCTATATTGTTGTACGTAAAAGCGTGAAGCCCTATATGGAAGATGTTCTGATTCACGAGGTAAATTCCATCACCACACAAAAACAACAATTACTATGTTTAGATAAACACGATGTAGCCAGAATAAAGGGAAAAAGGGTTGCATTAATTGACGATGTTATTAGTACTGGCGAATCGATGAAGGCACTTGAGAGCTTAGTCGCCGATGCAGGAGGTCACGTCACTGCAAAAGCTGCGATTTTAGCAGAAGGGGATGCTGCTAATCGTGATGATATTATCTTCTTAGAAAAACTGCCATTATTTAAATAAGCATTACTCACCCAAATCAGATAAGGTAGCATATTATATTCCAAGAAGTTCTTCATAATGTATCGCGCTCGTATCTAACGTAAGCACTTGCCCTCACGGTTACATCTTTAAACCTAGATGACAAAAGCCGTCTCTTCAGGGTAAAAATTTAATCGGGGGCTAAGTGCGACGTTTTTTATTTACATTGTCGGTATTCCGTTTGCGCAGTTTTCTAATAGGTTTACCCATCAGCAGAATAACTACGGAAAAGGCAAGGCTGCAATAATAAGCATATTCTGTAAACTTAGTATACCGCTAAAATACACCATTATTGCCCGCAACTGCCGATTGCATTATTTTTCACATAATTTTGACAAAGTTATGTGGGTTTAATGTTCCATTTGTAACATCCAGACCTATTCCCATTCCTGCACGGAAAAGCATCGCAAACTAAGATGTTAAGCTAAACTCGGGCTTATCATTTTCTTTTCCAAGCTTTGCGTTGCCATACCTAGAGAAATTAAGATAAATACAATACACAAGCATAACAATCAACAAATAATACCAACTAAAATAATCAGATATAAGAGCAGTTATTGTTGCTGAATACTCTTATACGCTACTAAATGCTTAGGCGTAAATAACCCCAAATTTACTACTACGATACATAGGGCTAATGAATCCCGAAGACGTTACTAATACTTTTCATTACTTCACCTCTTCAATGTTTAAACATAGCAAGTCGTTCACTAAACAATAACATTCCAAAAGCAAGTCCTCCAAAACCAATATTTTTGAATACATACAAGTTACTTCTTGCTCTTATACATCATTTTGATTGTTTTAAACAGCAAATAACGTATCTTATACCATAATTCATTACGCATACTGTCACGTCTGTAATAATGAAAAAGAGCCAGCTAGATATAGTATATTTTTTTCCTCCTTACCTATTTACTATTTTGGTGTGCTGCACAAATGATCACAAAGCGAATAGAAACTACATTAAATGCTTCTATTCGAGAAAAACAGCAAAAATAAGCTTTTATATGTTCTTTCTGCTTTCTTCTTATGATCCAATTTTGTTACACTGACATTATATTTAGAATAACGGAGGGGACCTATGCGCTTAAATAATAAAAAGGTTATTGCATTAGTTGAACACGATTTTGAGGATCTTGAACTATGGTATCCCGTTTTACGTTTGCAGGAAGAAGGGGCAGCGGTTCACTTAATTGGTAAGGAAGCACAAATAACATACCATGGAAAATTTGGTGTTCCAGCTATATCAGATTATGCATTCACTGATATACAGACTTCAGAATACGATGCAATTCTAGTACCAGGTGGCTGGGCACCAGATAAATTAAGAAGATATCCAGAGGTTATTAAAATGGTTCAAGAAATGGATAAAGCACATAAACCTATTGGCCAAATTTGTCATGCCGGTTGGGTACTTATCTCTGCAAATATTTTACAAGGAAAACAAGTGACAAGTACTCCAGGAATAAAAGACGACATGAAAAATGCAGGTGCCAATTGGGTAGATAAAGCAGTAATAGTAGATGGTCACCTAGTATCGAGTCGGCGACCACCTGATTTACCAGCTTATATGAAAACTTTTTCTGATATATTAGCCAACAATTAAAGCCTTTTGCTCGTATAGAATAGAACGTTCAAGTGTACCACGTCCAATAAAGGGACGTGGTACACTTGAGTTGGAGCTTCCGTACTGCCCCTATCCGATAAGTTTTTCCAGAAATATAGGTTCCTTTACAGACCGTAAGCGTTTACATATAATAGAAGTAATCTTTTTCATGAACAGGAGGGAACGAGTTGAAACAAGTAAGTGAAGGTACACTACTTTGGGAGCCAAGTAACGAGAGGAAAAAAAACTCGAAAATTAATCACTATATACATTGGCTCAAACAGCATAAAGGTTTAGACTTTCAGAATTATCACTCCCTCTGGAAATGGTCCGTTAATGAAATCGAAGCATTTTGGTCATCTATTTGGGAGTATTTCGAGATTAAAGCAAAGGATACATATCAAACTGTATTAACGTCTCATCAAATGCCTGGAGATAAATGGTTTCCAGAAGCTACATTAAATTATACCGAGCATATCTTTAATAAGCGTGCTTTCTCTGAACAGCCTGCAATTATTCATACATCAGAAATCCGTACCACTACGGAAGTAACGTGGCAAAAATTATACCAAGATACAGTAGCTATGCAACACACACTAAAGAACTTAGGAATTAACAAAGGTGATCGTGTTGTCGCCTATGTACCTAATATATATGAATCAGTGGTAGCATTTTTGGCTACAGCTAGCCTTGGCGCTATTTGGTCTAGTGCATCTCCTGATTTTGGTACACAGAGCGTCATTGATCGCTTTCAACAAATCGAACCGAAGGTATTTTTCACTGTGGATGGCTATCGCTATGGGGGAAAGGATTTTGATCGAACAGAAGTAGCTTCTACTATCGAAGCTAGCTTACCAACACTCGAAGCAACGATTGCAATTCCTTACTTAGATAAAGAGGCAACCTTTCAACAGCTTCCGTCTGTGACCTTATGGAAGGAAGCTATTCCATCTCAACATCAGGATCAAAGGCTGTCCTTTGAATATGTATCCTTCAATGATCCTTTATGGGTATTGTTTTCATCTGGTACTACTGGAAAGCCAAAACCAATTGTTCAAAGTCAAGGCGGAATTTTACTAGAGCATTTAAAGGCATTAACCTTCCATGTTGACCTAGGAGAAGATGATCGTTTTTTCTGGTTTACGACTACTGGTTGGATGATGTGGAATTTCCTTATTAGTGGGTTACTAACCGGTAGTACCATCATTTTATACGATGGAAATCCTGGCTATCCAACGAAAGAAAAGCTATGGAAACTAGCTGAAGAAACAAAAATGACTGTTCTGGGTACAAGTGCAAGCTATATTACAGCATGTATGAAGGATACATTCCAACCAAAAGAATTGTTTAACCTTCGTTATCTAAAGAATATTAGCTCCACAGGTTCACCTCTACCACCAGAGGGATTTCAATGGTGCTATGAAAATGTAAAAAAAGATATTTGGATTGCTTCTGCAAGTGGGGGAACGGATGTATGTACAGCATTTATATTAGGTTGCCCGATACTTCCAGTCTATGCCGGAGAATTACAATGCCGTGGTCTAGGTGCTAAAATTGAAAGCTTTAATGAGCAAGGACAGCCTGAAATAGAAAATGTCGGTGAGCTTGTCTTAACTGAACCTTTTCCGTCTATGCCAATCTATTTTTGGAATGATACGAATGGATCGAGACTTCACGATAGCTACTTTGATGTCTTCCCTGGAATATGGTGCCATGGGGATTATCTTAAAATTACGGAAAGAAATACATGTATTATCTATGGAAGGTCAGACGCAACAATCAACCGTGGAGGTATTCGAATTGGTACTAGTGAAATCTATCGTGCAGTAGACCATGTTCAGGAGGTAGCTGATAGTTTAATTGTTGATATACCAAAAATAGATGGAGATTCTTTTGTACCTCTTTTCGTTGTTATGAAAGAGGGATATGAATTAACTACTGAAATAGAGGAATCAATTAAAAAACATATTCGAACTCACTGTTCTCCAAGACATGTACCAACCGGAATTCATCAAGTCTCTGATCTACCTAAAACATTAAATGGGAAAAAACTAGAGATTCCTGTAAAGAAATTATTGATGGGAAAACCAGCAGAGCAGGTTGTTAATAAAGGAGCTTTAAGCAATGCAGATTCACTAGAGAGCTTCGTTGCGTTTGCACAACAATTAAAAGCATAAGTGAATCATACTTCCTCACCTAAAAAAACGGAGCAAAATTCGCTCATTCCTTATCACTAAATGCTCAGATTTACGCTTCCTCTAGTAGCTATTATGGAATAATAGCTACTGCTTGCTTGACCACCACTCCGGCTGCCCACTTCCCTTTCCGTGGGGTTTGTCCTTCAGCTAACTTTTTTAGCAAAACCCGCTCAAAAAAGTGGATCTTCAGGTCAAACATTTCCCACAGGAGTTGAAGTGGCCGGCCTTCGCTATTATCAGGCTCTACAACGCTAGCATGAAGTAACACAGCTGCTTTTATACTCACGGATAGCGATTTTCACTTTACCCATTGTAAAAAAAGTCAACCTATTACTTATGACAAGAATTGGTGCACCTTCGCATAGCGAAGACGAATTACGTAGACTCCTGCGGGATTAGCGCGAGCCGAAAATCCACTTTGCAACGTGTTCTTCTTTGCAAAGTTAGTTGAGGCCGTGCCCGCCGAAAGCGAAGTAATTAGTCGGAGCATTGCCAATATACATCAAACATTTCAAAATAACTACTTGGCTTAACGCAGTCATTGCACTGATTTTATACTTTCTTAACTTAGAACAAAAGCGCAAGCGCCCGATTAGAAATGTAGTAACTGGAGCGAGTCCAACGGAGTTAAACGAATCACGGTGAGCTTACGAGCCAATAATGACTTAGATGAGGGAGATTCGTGAAGACACCTAGTCTCTGGGCCTAGGAGCTAGACGTAGCTCAACACGTCCATATTTATACACAGGCTCAAATTTTATCATTTCTTAGACTACAAAAAAGGAGCGCTTCGTTACTCGTCGATTCGCTCCTTTATCTTATACCTCTATAATTACCTTTCCGATTCAGGCTTTAGCAATGAAAAGAGCAGGGCATCATGTGACGTTTGTTTTTGATTGCGTTTGTAAGCTTATCGTTACATAGACTATTAGCGAGACAACAACTGGAAGGACGACAGAATGGAGTCCAAACGGCTTAGGAAAAAAACTGTCTGATAAAATATATAAGCCTACTCCTGCTATCATGGAGGAAATCGCCCCATATTTATTTCCTTTCTTCCAATATAGACCTAGTACAATCGGCCAAATAAAAGCAGCTTCCAAACCACCAAATGCAAAAAGGTTTAGCCAAATGATAAGATCAGGCGGGTTGAGTGCCATCATAAATACAATGATGCCTAACAATGCTGTTATTCCAATACTTAAGCGTTTAATAGTTTGATGGGAGGCGTCAGGTTTTACATAGTTTAAATAAACATCCTTTACAATGGTCGAGCTGACTAGTAATAATAACGAATCCACCGTAGACATAATAGCTGCCATCGGTGCAGCAAGTACTATCCCTGTCAACCAATTCGGCATGACTTCCAAAGCAATTAACGGCATGACCTTATCACCAACTTCGATACCTGGGAGAATAGGTCGCGCGAAAACACCAATTAAATGCATATTTAACATAATAAAACCTACAACAACCGTTCCAATAATGATAGCTCGATGCATTGCTTGTGAACTTTTATATGACATTGCCCGTACTGCAATTTGTGGTAATGCAACCACACCGACTCCAACTAATATCCAGAAGGATGATACATAAGTTGGCGTCAGCTGTCCTTCAGATCCATAAGGGGTAATTAGATTCGGGTTCTCTGCAGTTAAATCAGCAATAATCTTAGGTATACCACCACCAGCTATGATCACAGCAATAAGAAGAATTAATGTGCCAACGAACATGATGCTTCCTTGGATAGCATCCGTTAAAGCAACTGCACGAAATCCTCCTACAGTAACATAGATTAAAACAGAAACAGCAAATATAAATAGTGCAGTTGTGTAATTGATTCCAATCAACGATTCAATTAATCTTGCTCCACCAATCCATTGAGCAGCCATTGCTGAAAATAAAAAGATAATAATACTGACTGAAGAAAAGATAACAACCCATTTTGATTGATATCTTTCTTTCAAAAAATCCACCATCGTTAGTGCATTATATTCCCTAGTTACGATAGCAAATTTCTTCCCTAGGATCATTAGAACAAAATAGCCAGTAGCAACCTGAGACATGGCTAATAAAACCCAGCCTAGCCCTTCATTATAAGCTGTCCCTGGTCCCCCTATAAAACTACTAGCACTTCCATAGGTTGCTGTCATTGTCATAGCTAGCACAAAACCACCGAGGCTCCTACCGCCTAAAAAATAATCCTGAGCAAAGTTGGTAGAATTCTTTAAATAGCCACCGGCCCAGATTCCTGCTCCAAATATAATACATAATATTGCTATTAACGGTATTAGCGATTCCCAATTCATTCTATTTCCTTCTCCTCATCAAATGGAATAGCAACAAAAAACTTTTTCACTACAATTGCCACCAATATGGCCATTACGATAAATCCCACTACACAGCTGTAGAAAAACCACGCAGGTAATCCGACAATATATGTATACTCTTGAGGGTCCTTACCTCCTAAACCGTAGGCAAATGCAAACCACCATAAGAAATTAAAGATTACCAGACCAACACCAATGAGCGCTTCACGATGAGCAACCTTATATTTATGTCCGTACTTCACAGACTCACCTCACTTCATAATGGAGATTTTGCTTAACAACAATATATCGTAAGAACTTCTTCACTGTAAAGAACCAAAGCGCAAGCGCCCGAATAGCAACGTAATACTGGAGTTGAACGTGGCTCAATACGCCCCATAATTATATAGGCTCAAATTTCATCATTTCCTAGACTAAAAAAAACTGAGCAAAATTCGCAGTCCTTATCACTAAATGCTCAGATTTACGCTTCCTCTAGTAGCTATTATGGAATAATAGCTACAGCTTGACCACCACTCCGGCTGCCCACTTCCCTTTCCGTGGGGTTTGTCCTTCAGCTAACTTTTTTAGCAAAACCCGCTCAAAAAAGTGGATCTTCAGGTCAAACATTTCCCACAGGAGTTGAAGTGGCCGGCCTTCGCTATTATCAGGCTCTACAACGCTAGCATGAAGTAACACAGCTGCTTTTATACTCACGGATAGCGATTTTTTGTAAAAAAAGTCAACCTATTACTTATGACAAGAATTGTTGCACCTTCTCATAGCGGAGACTAATTACGTAGACTCCTGCGGGAATTGCGCGAGCCGAAAATCCACTTTGCAACGTATTCTTCTTTGCAAAGTTAGTTGAGGCCGTGCCCGTGGAAAGCGAAGTAATTAGTCGGAGCATTACCAATATACATCAAACATTTCAAAATAACTACTTGGTCTTAACGCAGTCATTGCACTGATTTTATACTTTCTTAACTTATAAAAAAATTCGGCAAATCGTTGACTTTGCCGAATTTTCGTTAAAGTGCTCATTCTAACGAACACCTTTCATAAAGTGCTGAATTTTCGATGAAAGCATAAACAACATAGCACCTAATAGAATCGCAATTCCACCAATAACACCAAAATAAATGATTTCCGTTTCCGGTGTATATAGTTTTACAATTTGCGCATTAATTGCCTGTGCTGATGCATTGGATAAGAACCAAAGGCTCATAGTTTGGGCTGAAAATGCTTCAGGTGCTAATTTGGTTGTAGCTGATAAACCAACTGGAGATAAGCAAAGTTCTCCTATAACAACAAGTAAAAAGCTTAGCACTAACCAAACCGGACTAACTAGACTTTCTGTTCCATTCATTGACGCAGGTATAATCATTACTAAGAATGATAGACCGGCGAAAAGTAAGCCTAAAGAGAATTTTTTCGAAGTAGATGGTTGTCGTTCACCCATCTTTACCCACAATCCAGCAAAAAAAGGAGCGAGTACGACAATAAATAATGGATTTAAGGATTGGAACCAGGAGGACTGAAGTTCGATTCCTAAAAAGCTAAGATCTGTTCGTTTATCTGCGTATTCTGCTAAAATAATGGAACCTTGCTCTTGGATAGCCCAGAACATAATTGCCGCAATAAATAATGGAATATAAGCTAATAAACGTGATTTCTCATCCGCATCTGTTTTCGGACTCCGATACATCACAATAAAGTATAATGTAGGAATGATAATACCTAGAAAGCTGACCAAGTACGTAAATCGATTAATCGTTAGTATACCTGCAGGAATTGTAATGGCACCAACGATGATAATAGCTACTGCACCTAAGCCAATACGTGTAAAAACTTTTTTCTTCTCGTCTCTTTCTAATGGATTTGGAACATACGTACCGGCTAGCCCAAGATACTTCCTTTTCGTGGCTAAAAATACAGCTAGCCCAAGAAGCATACCAACAGCTGCTACACCAAATCCTAAATGATAATTATATTCTTGACCTAATGTTCCAACAATTAAAGGTGCTATTAACGCTCCCATATTAATTCCCATATAGAAAATACTGAATCCAGAGTCACGACGCACATCTGAAGGGCTGTATAAATCACCAACAACACTAGATACGTTTGGTTTTAATAATCCTGTACCGACAACAATTAGAAACATAGAAATAAATAATGCAGTAGTTCCAGCCGGAAGCGCTAATACAAGGTGACCGGCCATGATTAACACACCACCATAGAACACGGTTTGCTGCGTACCAAGCAAGCGGTCCGCAATCCATCCACCTATTATCCCAGACATATACACTAAGGAGCCGTATATTGCCATTATTGATTTAGCTGTTCCATCATCAATACCAAGACCACCACTGGCCACCTCTGTATACATATAATAGAGTAATAGCGCTCGCATTCCATAATAGGAAAAGCGTTCCCAAAATTCAGTGAAGAACAGGGTAAATAAACCCTTGGGATGTCCAAAAAATCCCTTTTGCGGGACACTTTGTACAATTTCTTCTTTGCTATATCTTGACATGATAGTAAAAACTCCTTCGTCTTCCTTCAGAATAAACTGACAATTGTTTTTTTCGACAGAATTATGTTACTCCTCTTATTGCCATTCGTCAAACGTCATAATTTAACAAATTTTAAGAAGTATTTCAGTATATACAGTATATGTCAGTCTTATGTAAAATTAAAGTAATAAAATGGAAATATTTCTTGATTATTATAATAATAAACAATACTCCATGACCCCTTAAGTAGATATAGTTAAAGGGAATAATGAAATAAGGGCGATATAGTTATAATGTTACACTTTATTAACATTTCATTATTTGTCTGAGAATTTGTTCATTTCCATGATAAATTCCAGCAATCCCTTTATCCCTTCCATATTCGCAAACAAAAGCATCAAAGCAACCGCATTTACTGCTAATCCAATAAATAACCACTTTAAGAAATACATATTCCCTCTCCTCTCTATTCTAAAAAACATAAAAACCTGACCGTTTACACCAAATAACAACGTGTACATGTCAGGAGAATATAATTGTGAGAAAGATATGGAATCCTCACACTTTATTAGTTTATGAATCACTATTTTTCAATTATGACAATTCTTGAGGATATATGTATTTCTAGCTTATTTGCTAAAGGATGAGATGCTATTCATTTATTTTCAATCAGAAAGCCTGCTTCTTTCAATGCATTTTCTGCTTCAACTAATTGTTGTTCGTTAGCTGCTATTAACGTATGAATATGAACCCCGTCAGTAAGTTCGGAAAGATATGCTGCACCAGTTGTTGAGATTTTTTCAATAAATTGGGCTACTTCTTTCCGATTTGATACCATAATAGATGCTGTTAAATCACCATAAACACTATGTTCAATCTTTACATCTTTAACGGTAATACCATGGTCAACAAGTAAGTGAAGCTCTTCTTCTGTTCTTTCGGGAGTATGTTGACACGCAACAGTTCGTTCTACACCACCAATAGAACTATGTGGAATATATACGTATCCTTGACTTGTTGCAATAATTGGTTCATTCCTTGCTTTTAATAATGTGATATCACTAACGATTACTTGACGGCTTACATTTGCTAATTTTGCTAGTTCCCCACCAGTCGTTGGTTCATTATTTGCTTTTAGCTTTGCTAGGATAGCTTTTCTTCTTTCATCACCAAGCATTTTTTTCTTTTCATTCAATCTGATCACCGTCCATTATCTCATTCATCCATGTTAACGATTCATTGAAAACACTATTTCGCCAACTTTCTTAATAGCTGCGCAAGTTGAATCACATCATCCAACGTAGTATCTTGTCCAAACGAGATTCGAATAAATTCTCTTTGCTTCTCTTCCATAACCCCCATAGCAATTATTGTCCTTGCTGGAGATTGAAGTTCCTGATGACAAGCACTTCCCGTTGATATATGAAACCCTCTACGATTACATTCTAACATAACCCACTGACCCTCACGTCCATTAACCGTTAGACCAATTACATGCGGAAGTTGAACATCAGAGGGTGACTCAAATATCGTAAACCGTTTCTCCCAATTGCTACCTAAGTGTTCAAAAAAGGTAGTTCTCAACTGATACATCTTTTTCCAATCTTTATTCGTTAATTTTAATGCTGCTGCTACAAAAGCAGCAATCCCTGGTGTATTAACGGTGCCTCCCCTGATTCCACGTTCATGCGTTTCGTTTGGAAATATTCCTGTAACTCGATATTCAGGTCGTATAAATACTGCTCCCACACCCTTTGGACCATATATTTTATGCGAGGAAAGAGACATTGCATCAACAAATGGACTAATGGATGCTATGTCTATCTTACCAAATGACTGAACACAATCACTATGTAAAAGAATGTTCTGTCCTCTTACCTGCTTAGATATTGCTTCAATTGGCTGAATGGAACCAATTTCACTATTAGCATGCCCAACTGAAATTAGAATCGTATCATTCTGAATGGCATCTGTTAAAGCATAAAAATCTAGTTGCCCATTTTGCAAGAAGGGAATTTCGGTTATTTTGAATCCCGCTTTCCTTAGATATGCTGTACTTGAAAAAACAGAGGAATGCTCCGCCATTGTTGTTATAATATGTTTCCCCCTATCTTGTCGGCTCAATGCTAGCGTAATAATAGCTATGTGATTGGCTTCTGTACCGCCTGAAGTAAAATAAATACCATCTGAAGAAACATGTAGTATAGACGCCAGTTTATCTCTACAGCTTTCCAATAGCCCTTTAGCTTTTGTTCCTTGATCATGAAGACTACTTGTGTTGCCCCAATAACTTAAGGCTGTCTCTTGGTATATTGCTAACACCTCTGGATCGATAGGTGTTGTAGCTGCATAATCGAAGTATTTCACATGAATCTCTCCCTTCTGTACGAAGTCCTACTATTCTATAACACTTGTAATTATTTTAATTATGTGTAATCATATGTGTCAAGACACCTGTAAATTAACAGGAGGAAAGACAATGAATAAAATCGATGTCATTATTGTAGGGAGCGGGATTGCTGCATTGCAATTAGCTTATAAACTCAGTAATCACAAACATGTGATGATTATCACAAAAGGTCAAGTTAAGGACAGTAATTCTTTCATGGCACAAGGTGGGATTGCCGCCGCTATCGCAAAAACGGATTCTCCGCAGCAACATTTTCATGACACAATGACAGCTGGGGAGGGGCATGGAAATGAGTATCGTGTAAACGATCTTGTTGAAGAAGGTAAAAAAGTTATTGAAGAATTAATTGACGCCGGTGCTCCTTTTGATTTAGAGGCTGATGGATCATTGTCATTAGGTGTTGAGGGTGCACACCGAGTCCCTAGAATACTACATTCAGGTGGAGATCAAACAGGAAAGAAGCTTGTGAATTTCTTACTAGAATCATTACAAGCTTCTGATCACATCACATGGATGGAGAATGTAATGGTAATGGATTTGATTTTAAATAGGGATGGTAAATGTATTGGCATAAAAGCCAAGAACAGCAATGAGGAATTGCTGGAATTTTACGCTCCACATGTTGTATTAGCTTCCGGTGGTGCAGGTGGCTTATTCACGCAATCCTCAAACCACCCAACCATCTTAGGAGATGGAATTGCTTTAGCCTATCGAGCAGGTGCAAGCGTAGGTGACTTAGAATTTTTACAATTCCACCCAACACTTTTATCGGCAAATGGTAAAACAGTAGGACTTATTTCAGAAGCTGTTAGAGGGGCAGGTGCCATATTAGTTAATGATCGAGGCGAGCGAATAATGGAGGGAATCCATGACCAGCAAGATTTAGGGCCAAGACATGTTGTGGCCCATGAAATATTTAAACAGGTAACATCTGGGAAATACGTATTTTTAGATATAACTACTATTCATAATTTCAAAAAACGATTCCCTTCTATTTCGCAGTTATGTAAAGCACATCATGTTGATTTGAGTAAAGGAAAAATACCAGTGTTACCAGGGTCTCACTTCATGATGGGCGGTGTTGTTACAGATAGATGGGGATGCACATCAATAAAAGGGCTTTATGCGATAGGTGAAGTAGCATGCAGTGGCGTTCATGGTGCCAACCGCCTAGCGAGTAACTCACTACTAGAGGGCTTTGTATACGGAAGTCGACTCTCTATGTTTCTATTAAAAACGAAAGTAGAAGAATATCCTAAAGATTTTGTTCCTGCCCCAGATAACAAGAACCCACTTGAATCACTTCCTTTTACAAGGAAAGAGCTGCAGGAAAAACTGACACATTATGTTGGCATAATTCGAAATAATGATAGCCTTCAACACCATTTCGCTTGGTTAAATTCCTTTTCAATCGACCCTTTTGCAAATATTGATCAGTGTAGAAGAGCGGATATACAGACTTATTTCATGTGGATTAATTCCGTATTAATGACCCAGTCAGCTCTTATCAGAACCGAAAGCAGAGGTGGTCATATCCGTTCCGATTTTCCGAATAAAGACTACAAACGCTGGCTAAGAAAAAGTATTATCCATTACCGAAAAAAGTGAAACTTCAATCCATGGAGGTTTTGTTTATCCCCCACGGATTGTTAGTACCACAAGGGTATAACCTAAGGACTTTGAACCCATCGGACATTAATTGGCGGTTATATGCGAGATAAACGAAAACATGGAGGTTAATTATAGTGAACACCATGAAGCTAAAATCTATGCTTGAAAGCTTTTTTTTAGAGGATATTGGTAATGGAGATATATCGTCACAAGCTTTGTTTCAACCTAACAAAGAGGGGGATTTACATCTTGTGGCAAAACGCGCAGGAACATTTTGTGGAGAAGCGGTTATTGAAATAGGGTTCTCCATCATAAATCCTTTGATTAACTGCAACATTCACATAAAGGACGGAGAATTTATTACCGCAGGAACCGAAATTGCACACATTAGCGGTCCAATTATTGAACTGCTTCAAGCGGAAAGAGTTGTACTTAATCTGATTCAGCGCATGAGTGGCGTTGCTACCATGACAGCAAATGCTGTGAAATTAATAGAAGGAACAGAAGCAAAAATTTGTGATACGAGAAAAACCACTCCTGGATTACGCATGTTAGAAAAATATGCAGTTCAATGTGGTGGTGGTTATAATCATCGTTTTGGCCTGTATGATGCGGTAATGCTAAAAGATAATCACATAGCATTTGCTGGAACGATTACCGATGCAGTACAAACAGTTAAAAAGCGATTAGGACACACCACAAAAATTGAAGTGGAGATAGAAACAGAGAAACAGTTAATGGAAGCTATTACAAATAAAGTAGATATTATTATGTTTGACAATTGTTCACCGGAAATAATTAAAGATTGGCTACAATATGTTCCTGAAGGTATCATCACAGAAGCTTCAGGAGGAATACAAATAGAGCAATTACATGACTATGCAACAAGCGGAATTGATTATATTTCTTTAGGCTATCTAACTCACTCTGTCAAAGCGTTAGATATAAGTGCAACTGTAAAAATTAGAAACGTATAAATCGGAAGGGGAATTTTAAATGGAATTACTCCAAACGTTAATAGGTTCTCATACTATTCCAGAGAAGTACCTTCATTTATCTAAAGCAGAAATGGAGGAAAGCGTACAACATATTAAAAAAGACCTCGGGGATTCGCTATTTATCCCTGGTCATCATTATCAAAAGGATGAGGTCATTCAATTTGCGGATGCTGTTGGCGATTCACTTCAGTTAGCACAGGTATCCGCTAAAAATTCCAATGCAAACTATATTGTATTTTGTGGTGTACATTTTATGGCGGAAACCGCTGATATTCTTACAACTGCTAATCAAACTGTTTACTTGCCAGACATGCGAGCAGGTTGTTCGATGGCTGATATGGCTGATATTTACCAAACAGAAAGAGCATGGTCAAAGCTAACTGATTTATTTGGGGAATCTATTTTGCCATTAACATATGTTAATTCAACAGCTGCTATTAAAGCATTCGTCGGCAAAAATGATGGTGCTACCGTTACTTCTTCTAATGCGCATAAAATGGTACAGTGGGCATTTTCCCAAAAGGAAAGAATACTTTTTCTTCCAGACCAACATTTAGGAAGAAATACAGCAGCTGATATTGGCATCGAACCTCATGAAATGGCAGTTTGGGATCCTATTAAAGACGAATTGCAATTTACGGAAAATGTAGATGATATTAAAGTTATTTTGTGGAAGGGCCATTGCTCTGTACACGAAAATTTTACGTTAACAAACATTGAACAAGTAAGGAATTCCTATCCAGATATGAATATTATTGTTCATCCTGAATGTCGAAAAGAGGTCGTAGACGCCTCCGATTTTAATGGTAGCACGAAATCGATTATTGAAATCATAGAACGGGCCAAGTCTGGTACTTCATGGGCAATTGGTACAGAAATGAATCTTGTACAACGGATTATTCATCAACATCCTGATAAGCGTATTATTTCTTTAAATCCTCACATGTGTCCCTGCTTAACCATGAACAGAATAGATTTACCACATCTACTTTGGTCGCTAGAAGCTATTATCGAGGGACAGCCAATAAATAAAATAATTGTTCCGCAAGATGTGTCAACATATGCAACATTTGCGCTTCAACGAATGCTGGATCGTGCATAATGTTAAATAAGAAAGCGTGAACCTAGCAACGCATATGGTCTACAGGCGAATAATATTGTATGCTTTTAAATCAATCTGAAATATGGGTTGCTTTCCGCGAACCTAGCTAAAACTGTTAACCAAAAATCGCTTAGCAGTGTTGATCTTAGGACTTTCTGACTACGTAGGTATCACACATGATTTTTCTGCTAGGATAACTGTACGGCGATATGCGTTCCTTTTTGTAGGAATCAAAAGACAAAACTCTGAACTACGATCCACTTATAGCTTCACCCGATTATAGTTCAGAGTTCTCTTATCTCTACTTTCTTTTACTTCGACCTTCTTCTAGCATAACTAGAAAACATACTTTATCGGTTCAACCTCTTAATGAGCAAAAACACTCATTTTAGCGACTTCCGAGTATACTAGTTGCTTTATCTATACAAAGATTTACATTTCATTGTTTTTCACACAAACAAATAAAAATAGTTTGTGGTATGAAGCCATATCAAAGGTTGCTGAACCTGAACCATTCGTAACCACTAAGGTTACTTCTTTCTCCCGAAGTAAGTCAACCTGTCTTTTGGTTAAGAATAAGACTCGATATTTCCAACCATTTTCAATATTTATTGTTAAACGGACGCCATCGTCTAGCTCTCTTATCTCTCTCGTATAGACCGTAGCAACGCCAAAATCTCGCTTCGGTTCAATTTCTATCTCTGGTTGCTCTCCAGGATCGCCCGGTTCTTTATCTGTTTCCGAAATTCTCCCCTCAGAGGTATACGTAAACGGATGATCTGGATTACTGTTTAAGCTTTTTACAAAATCAACGGTTGCATCAATATCTGCCGGACCAGTAACAGGATTTTGTCCTAAATCTTTAATTGGCCCCTCAGAAGTCCCCATGAAATTATTTACTGTTAGTGTATATACTTCATCTCTGTCAATTTGGGTACCATCTGGTAAGGTTACTTTCACTACTTCATTTAATGTTGAATTCCATGTATAATGCAAGCCACTCACACTATAATCTGGTCCATACTGCGAAGAAATCTGTTCATTCAATATCGTGTAAATATCATCTCCGGTTACTTCAACAGTCATCAACGTATTCCCAAATGGCTGAATATTATATAAATCTCCCCATGTCACTTCACCAGCAAGAAGATCATCACGGATTCCTCCGCCATTCATCATTGCAAAGTCACTATCCATGGCCCAATTCATAGCATCAGCGAGTAAATTCCCTAATCCATGATCTCCATCAACAATGTAATCACCAGTTAAATCAGTGGCATTATATCCGATTACGTCATTCAAAATTGGCCCAATTTGATTTTGATACTTCTCCAATATCGCGGTAACATCTTCATCTGGCGTATATTTACTTTGATCAACAAATACTATCTCCGCCTCTTTTTGAATAATATCGCCAGTTTTACGATCGATTTCTAAATCAATATCAGCAAACGCCTTTCCATATTCTGAAGCTTGGACAATTAACTTATTATCTACCATACCATCAACAACTTGATGGTTATGAGCTGCAAGAATTACGTCCACAGCATCATCCACATTTCTGGCTAAATCAGCAGCCTCTCCTGTCGCACCGTCACCATCTTGCTCTGCTGGAATATGTGCGAGGATAACAATTGATTCGACTCCTTGTCGTTGCAACTCCGCAACCGCATCATTTACAGCAATCGTCGGATCAGTAAATTCAATATCTTGGATTCCTTCAGGCATGACAATATTAGCTGTCTCCTCTGTCGTAACACCGATAAAGCCAATATCTACACCATCTACTTTTTCAATGTAGTATGGAGATAACATAGGATCACCACTTCCTTTATACACACAATTTGCACAAAGCAGTGGAAAATCCATACCGTCATATTCAGGAGTACCTTTTCCTTCAGGATGCTCTCCGCCATTTACCATTCTCAGCAGTTCCTCTGTTCCTTCATCGAACTCGTGATTTCCAACAGAGCCAAAGTCAAACCCGATCGTCTCCATAACTTCAACGGTTGGTTCATCCTGTAATAAACCTGATACAGGTGAACTACCGCCTATCATATCACCTGCATGTACGACGAAAGAATTAGGGTGATCCTGCTCTCTTTCTTTAATAGCGGAAGTAACATAGTCGATCCTTCCATACATCTTTGATACGCCATCGCCATCAGGATCTAATTCATATTCCTGATCGATCTTCCCATGTAAATCATTAAATCCAAGTAACTGTACTTGTAAATTTTCATCTACTCGGTCCCCAGCAGGAGTATATCCATAGGATTCTGCCTCTTCAGGACTTGCAAAAAATACACGTTTTTCAACTGGTACATCTGCCCAATTATCTGGTACAACATACTCCTTTGTATCCGAATTACCTACATATCGTTGGAAGCCTTTCTGATCATCATTTGCTCGAAAAACAAACGGCAATTCCAATAAAGGTTTTTCTGGATTCCAAATACCAAGCCCGTTATCCTTTGCATCCTTTACAGCAGCCTGATATTCTGGATAAACCTCTTCATTAAATGGTGCAATAAAATACGTTGAAGCGAAACCCTGTTCAACCATTTCTAAATTAATATTCATTCCATCTTCTTTGCGAATAACCTCTGCTAATAATCTCCCATAATCGTCTGTTGGTGTGTCGCCAAGCCGAATGATTACCTCATCACCTGGCTGGATTAAATCATTCATATAAGCAGTCGCAGCATCCCCATGAAATTTTTGATTTTCATTTATCTCATCTCTAGCTGGGTCATCATTATGGGCTACATAGGTTTCCGGTGTATCCATATTAACAAATCTAACTCTTGTTTCACCTAATACTGGATTAGCAATACGAATAGTATCCCCATCTGTTACACGCTCAACTGTCGTTTCATACTCGCCTGCAGCAGATGGTGGATCAGGTTGTTCTGCAGCTAGTTGAAAATCACTTTGCTCCGTTGGAATCAATTGATAGCTGTTATATTGACTGACGATTCCTGTCACGTCATACCACTTCTCTTCAGCTATTTGAGTGACATCTAATGCATTTTCCATGACGCGTAAAGTTGTTCCATTAAAATCTCCATCAATAAAGGAGATATTATATCCTCCACCAGCCGGACTCTCTGGAATACTTGAAAGAAAGCCATTCACACGTACAAGCTCACCTTCAAGCGATTCTGCAGTAGTTTCATTTTGTAATGCTTCTAAGCTTACTTCTTGAATCTCAGGTAGTTGCTGATCTGTTCCCAATACTTCTACACTGGAAGGAACGATCTCTTTTAGCCCATTGTAAGAATCTAACTGGCCAACAACCTTGATTAGATCCCCCTTATTTACATCTGGTAATTCACCTTGTTCAAAAGAGAATAGATTAATGCCGCCAGTATCATCCTGAATGTATGTTGTAAATTGAGTACCATTACTAATAGCATCATTATTTACTGTAACAATTCCTTCTACAGTTACAGCTGTTCTATCATTAAGCTGCCTAGCTTCATCAATGGTAATTAAATCAGGATTCTCTGGATCAGGTTCACCTGGTTCACCCGGATCAACGCCATCTACGGTATGATCACCGAGATATGCAAATGTATCCTTGTCATAATTGGTCCACTGTCCCTCGTCATAGTTGGAAACAGGAGCAATAACGGATGAATTCCTTACTAGTGTTACATCCTTCGCAAAATTACGATCATCCCCAATTATACCAATAACATCCAAATTACTAGCATTTTGTTGCAAAGCAATGGAATCGTTCCCATTGAAATTAATTACATTACCATTTGTTTGATCTGCCACCTCTAATACTGCCTCATCTGCATTTGGATGAGCAATTACATATGCATCGTCATATGCCAACGTACCATCCAATGTCATTGTTTGACTAGGCTCATTAGCACCATTACTATAAAGCGCCAATTGATAGCCTGACAAATCCACTTCTTCCCCTGTACCATTATAAATTTCAATGGCCTTATTATAGGAGCTACCTTCGATATACTCTGATATAAACAACTCTTCCGTTGTTTCTCCGTCGTCTGTCGCGGCCACAGATGTACTTAATACTGGTGAAAAATTCATTAAAATCAACGTAAAAATAAGAACCAAATAAAAAGACTGTTTCACCCGTAATTTTCGCATCTTCTCCCTCCTTAAGGATAAATAATTTATTGTCATGTATTACGTTGACATGACACACTTTTACTATCGCATAACAAACATTGATAATCTATAATAAATTAGTAAATTTTTGGTAAATTCAAAACTATATTACTATTAATTCTCTAAAATAGTAAATAAGTACCATGAAAACAGATTAACTGATGTTGATGGACTTGCAAAAACAACCATACTTATCTATAATCAATTTATGTACGGGGCATTAGCTCAGCTGGGAGAGCGCTTCGCTGGCAGCGAAGAGGTCAGCGGTTCGAGCCCGCTATGCTCCATTAATTTAATCATGATCCACATATAAAAAATACAAACTTAGCCAATTGGTGGATAAGTTTGTATTTTTCTTTATTTAGATACTATGCTACTTATGTGATTTAACAAACATAATACATCTGACATGCTCCTCTATTAGAGAACTGTACCTGCTTATTGTTTGCATTCCATAATCTTTCATTATCCATACAAACGCCCACCTGACTTAGCTTTCCTTATACAAGCACAGTTTTTGGGATATTCACTTTACAAATAGATAATTACATCCAGAACCCTTAGCTATATATATTAAATAGACTACTATCCTTAACACGATTACCCTTTCTAAGAATATACTATATAAAAATCGTATGGAGGTGATTGGATTGAGTAAAAACAGTGAAAAAAACAGTAATAATGCCCCAGGTCAAATTGTAGATTTCCTTTTAGATGCTACACTAAAAAAACATGGGGCATCGTTAAAGACAAAAGAATTAGATGAAAAGGATAAAGAAATGGTCAGAAATATGGTTAATCAATTAAGAAAAAATGTGGAAGAATTTACGCAAGAAAATAAAGATACCAATGAAAACAAGGAATAATAGTTATTAAACTATATTGGATACTAGACAAATAAACTATTTATAAAATTAACTTCCTTCCTATATATGGTATAGCATGCATAATGAAGCCTGGTAAATCAATGGATATGTACCGGGCTTCACCTCTTTCTGAGAAAAATATCTATCTATAGCAATAAATAGGTAGTATATCTTAGTACAATCACCCTTCCTATTTCCACTCTTAATCATAAAATATTCTAAACGAGAAGAAGGAGGAAATAATAGTATGCCTAGATCAAGAGCATTTGATGATGTAAGAGACCATAGGAGAAAATGCGATTGCCATCGATTTAAGGATATCTGTGATAGCTGCGATAGACGCGATAAACACCATCATTGCGATCGTGACAGATTCGATGATCGTTTTGATTCATGTGACAAGAGCTGTGGCGATGACAAAAAATGGAGAGCACTAGACACTTCCATGTGTCACCCATTTGATAAAGATTCCACGGTGGATCAGGAGGCAAGTGGAGAATTAAATAATGTGCAAAAGTCTCTCGAATCCATTATTATTAAGGATTCCTGTGATGTAGAGGTATCCTCATCAGATATCCAAGCTGCACTTAATCTCCAAGTTGCGCTTCAGGTAGCAATTGCTATCGTAATTAGCATTTCGATTGCAGATGGTCATAAAGCAGACGAAATAACTCAAGATCTGTTCGCAAAATTAAAATCTAGCCAAATTAACAAACAGCAAGTTTATATTGAAAACTCACGCGGAGTAGAAGTATCCACAACGGATACTGATATTGCTATTAACATCCAAGTTCTATTACAAGTATTGATTGCATTAGTAATTAGATTAGATATTTTATAGTTCTAATAAAAAATATATCACTCCTACAGAAACAAAGGCTATCCCAAATGTCTACGAAGCATTTGGGGTAGCTTTTTTTGTCACGGTAAAATGGCAATTTATAATTTTTTCACTTCGATTCCTGTAACTTATCGTACATAAGAAACCTAGAATCATACCGGAGAAATTCGCTTTCAACGAAATTACATCCTTCTTCACCTAAATCAATAAAGCTTGCACTTCAATTTACACAAATAACTCTAATACCAAGCATTCAAAATAATGTTTATCAGTCTTGCTATCCAGCAGTCTCCTTCTTTTTATAAAACCAGGTCGTTAACAGCCAAATTCCTATTCCCCATACCAAAATGATAGCTAAATAACCCCAAATATCTTCGATACCTGCCCCAAGCTGCACTTCTTTTGCCAATTCTGCCAGTTGAACATTTGGTAAGTATTCAATAAAGGACAGAATTGGATAAGTATTGATTAATGTTTGTAACAACGTACTAAAACCGAATAAAAAGATAATTGGTAACGTAATGACAGATGCTTCTACAACTGATTTCGTTAATAATCCCATTAGTGTACCAAGACCAATATAAAAAACAGATGAGATTATCAGTGCAATAGCAATGAGACTTATACTTGATGGCTCATAATCTATTAATCTTGCTGATAGTATGATGGTTAGAAGTGTCAATAAAAAAGTAACTAAGCTCTTACCACCAAATATCTCTAGAATAGTTGCGGGAGAAAGCATTAAACCACGCAAGGTATTTTTTTCTTTTTCTTCAGCAATAATGGCACTTTGCACAAATACTCCGATTGTAGAGAACGAAAGATTAATAACTAGATAAATCATATCTATAGAAAGCTCATCCATTCTCGAATATAGCACAGCAATTAATAGTGGCATTAGCATTGAGGAAGTAATAAACATATTCTTCGATAAATCCTTTAAATCCTTTAGAAAGATAGCGTACATTCTTTTCATTGAAAAAGTCATACCAGTTTCCTCCCTGTTAGTTCTACAAATATATCTCCAAGTGTTGGTTCATTGGAATGAATAGAGACTACTTGATCTGATGCAAAATAATCGTATATGTCCTTTGCTCCTTCTGGACCAGCTGGTACATTAATTTCTCTACCATCTTTTAGTTCAATGCATACGGAAGCTTCCGCAAATTGCCTACGAAGCTTTTTCGGTTGATCTAGCAACTGAATTCTTCCTTGATGAAGAAATGCTACACGGTCACAAATGTTTTCAGCTTCATTCATATCATGCGTTGTTAAAAAAATCGTTGTCCCCTCCTTGTTCAGTTCACGTAATCCTTGATGAATAAGTGCTGAATTGGCAGGGTCTAGAGCAGACGTCGGTTCGTCAAGAAATAAAAGCGCTGGCTTGTGCAGTAATGCCCTTGCCAAAATGACGCGTTGAAACATCCCCTTTGACAACTTAGCTACCTGCTTTTTTCGTTCTTCAGAGAGACTTACCATTTCCAATACCTCTCCAATCCGTTTCGTTGAAACTTGATACAGCTGACAATATAGATTTAAATTATCCTCAATAGATAATCGACTATATAGCCCACTATTATCTGTAATTACTCCAAATTCACGTCGGTACTGTGGTTTATTTAAAGATGATGCTGGTTTTCCAAAAACCGTGGCCTCTCCAGATGTTTGTAATAATTGGCCAGTTAAAATTTTAATAGTGGTCGTTTTCCCAGCTCCACTTGGCCCCAAAAATCCAAACGTTTCTCCTTTTTCCACCGTAAAATTTACATCTTCTAATGCAGCTTGATTGCCATAAATCTTAGCAAGTGATTTTACCTGTATAATATGTTCCATTCATTTTCCTCCTATGCTGATAACTGTTTCGTGTAACCTCAGCATAGGAAAAAATCTGCAATTTAGCAGTATTTTTACCGTGAATGGAGCCATTGAATGGATGAATGGATTCTATTTCATTCCTAACATATCCTTCAATTGTGCCATTTTTGATTTGGACAATGGAATGGAGGTCTTTTCTTTATTATTTAGAATTAAACTATAACTATTACGTGTCCATGTTATGACTTCACGTACCTTTTGCAAATTAACTATATAAGAGCGATGGCAGCGAAAGAATCCAAAATGCTCCAAGCGGCTTTCCAATTCATTTAATGTAGATGCACTAGTGAAGAGATTACCATTACTGTATATGTGAGATTGTCCATCATTACTTTCAATATAATCAATCTCAGGAGGATCAAATAGCACGATTTTGTCATTTACTTTCGTTGGTATTTTATTTAACTGAAAAGGCTGTACTTCTGCTTCAAGCATTGGATCGTCTAATATCGAATCACTTTCTCCTTTCTCTGTAGGAATTTGTTGTAAACCTGATTCATCTATACGAAGAACTTGATCAGCAATAGTTAGCGCACTTTCCAAATTACCAGTTAGTATAAGAACACCCTTCCCTTCATGCTGCAATCTTCTCGTAATAGAAATAAATACTTGTCTTGTTTCAACATCGACGTTTAAATCTGGTTCTTCAAAAATATATAACTCAGCATGCTGAAGCAATTGTTTTCCAAAACGGACGCGCTGTTTTTCAGAATACGTTAGCGTTTTTATTTTTTGGTTTTGTTTATCTTGCAGCTGCGTGATACGCAAAAGTTGATCAATCGTTTGATTACTATCGTAAATTGCTCGATAGAATGAGAAATAGTCTCTTACTTTTAATCTGTCATATATCCCGTCCTCATAGAAGGCTAGGACCACTCCTGATAAAAATAGATTTCTATTTTCCATTATTGTAACGCCATTGATACGAATTTCCCCCTTCGATGCCAGCGTTTTACCAGAAATTATTTCTAACAGCACTTTTCTTATATTTAATGTGGAATAAACAGCAGTAATATCTCCTTTCTCTATAGTAAGATTAAATATCGGAAATATGATAGAATCTTTTGTTCGCTTTTCTAGACTATATATTACTAATAGGCCTGCCATTCGATTTCTCCTTACGTTCTGTATTTTCGTTTATCCTTTTAGTAGTAGTATTAGTTTACTAGATTATGGCATTATACTCTATATTCTTTTCCCCATGACAAATAACAATAGATCATTAATCAGCCACTCGCTAAAACTTAATAACTTTAAAAGTTAATTGATTACTAGGACTTACAGAAATAATAATGACTATTAAATCCGCCAACGTCTTTATTTAGTTTTACCTCTTTGCTAAAAGTAATTTTGTTACTTCTATCCTAAATTAAGCCATGCACTTAAGCGACTTAAAAAGCATATACTATATAGATTTTCTGTATATGGCACCTACACTATTCGATTTTTTAATACTATGCAAAGGTGGCGGTCTATAATGTTGAAAGATATATCAGCCATTATCATCTTTCCTTTCAATCAAAAAGTATTCTATAAAATGATAGCTTCTTTACGTGCTCTTCATAAGAGAATAAATTCTGTTATTGTATTTCAAGAAGAAAATGTAGTTTTAGATAGTAGTCAGTTTAGTGATTGGTCTATCCATTTTGATTTTGTTCCTATTAAGAATGACTTAGAAAAAGAACTAAATAATGTGATAGATCAGATGATTACCCCCTATGCTTTATTTCTAAGTCACACACATTGTCTATCTCCACATATCTCCTCAGAAAAGCTTCAGCTTAAACAACCAAAGACAGTGTTAGCAACGTGCTGCCATGAATATCATAGTATTATTTATCTGCCACTTTTCGTATCGACTGCGTATATTAAAAAAATAGGTGGGTTCTCCAACGTTAAAACTCCATTTAAAGAAGCCTTTTTGCCTGCTTGGATTGCGAATATAGATAAATCATGTCAAGTTAACAAAGAAGGTTTGATTAAGCAAGCATGGCAAACAGTCACCTCTACAAATAAGGAAAAACAATTAATGATAGAAAAATACCAATTAGAAAAAAATAAACGAAGTTCTCCTTCTCTTACTGTATTAATCTCAAATTATAATATGGAAAAATATGTAGAAACCGCCGTTGCTTCATGCACTTTACAAATAGAACCATTTGATCAAATACTAATCATCGATGATGGCTCTACAGATAACTCCTTAAATAAACTATTACAATGGGATAATAGAGAACAGGTCAGATTATTTACCAAAAATAATGGAGGCAAGGCTAAAGCCTTAAATAAACTACTACCTTATGTTACATCTGAATTTATAGTAGAGCTTGATGCCGATGATTGGCTAGATCCTAATGCAGTATCCATTGTAAAAAAGTACTTATTAAAGCTCTCGAAGGAAACATCCGTGCTCTACGGTAATTTTAGGAGATGGAAACAAGTAAATGAAGACATACTTTTTAAAGGAATAAGTAAGGGGAAAAGCGTTGACGGAGAAGCTGAGTTGATGTCTTATTCATTCCCTCTCGGACCGAGGATATATCGAACATCGATTTTAAAAAAAGTAGGTGGCTTTCCAGTAATCGATTTTGAAAGTGGAAGGCTGTATGAAGATGTAAGCATCTTATTGCAATTAGTAAAGCAATCTAAGCTACATTATCAGGATTTTACGATTTATAATATTAGAGAACACAAAGAAAGTATTACCAAAAATAACGGTAGCAAATGGAATGAGTTTATTAACAACATAATTCCTAGGATAAATAATAAAAGTCCTAAAATAAATGAAAAGGATTGAATAAGTATTACTTATATATAGCCGACTATAGCTTCTTCACTACTTGTTATTGTAAATTATAAATGATTAACTAATCAAAAAAATCATTAGAGTTTATTAATAGTCCTAAGAAAGCAAAGCATAAAAACGCCCATAAGACTAGTTCATTACTCCTCTACAATTATGGGCGTAATTAGTTTATCTATGGCTTATAGACCGCTATTTAAAAAGTTTAAAACCTTTTCAATCACATACTCTTGTTTTTGAATAGATAGCATTGGATATATAGGCAACGCAAGTATTCTATTAGCTACTTTTTCTGCTATCGGGAAATCCCCTTCTTTATATTCGAGATAATGAAAAGCCTGCTGCAAATGTAAAGGAATTGGATAATAAATAGCAGAGGCAATTCCATAATTTCTTAATTCTAGTGCAAGTTCGTCTCTTTTATCTAATTCAATACAATACTGATGGAAAGTATGCGCTTTGTTATTTGGTATTACTGGGCTTTTCACAAATTCCTTAAAGTTATCTGTATACCGCCTTGCAACCTCCCTTCGCTGATGCAGGAAAATATCTAAATAAGATAATTTAATTAATAAAATAGCAGCTTGAAATTCATCAAGCCTACTGTTCATACCAATTGATGAATGATAATATTTTTCCTTACTACCATGATTTCTGAGTTTACAAATTTGTTCATAAACCTTTTTTTGATTCGTAGTTATCATTCCTGCGTCACCAAATGCCCCGAGATTTTTTGAAGGAAAAAAAGAGAAGCAAGCAATATCTCCAATCGATCCTACTCTTTTTCTATCATCTTCTGCTCCAATTGCCTGACAAGCATCTTCAATCACCTTCAAGTTATATTTTTTAGCTATATCTATGATTTCTTTCATTCTAGCAATTTGACCATATAAATGTACTACAAGAATGGCTTTTGTTTTTTCCGTAATTTGTTCTTCAATTTTTGCAGGATCTATATTATATGTTTCTTCTTCAATATCTACAAAAACAGGAGTAGCACCGACTTGTGCGATGGCTTCACCAGTAGCAAAGAAAGTAAACGGAGTAGTAATTACTTCATCTCCGTCCCCAACATTTAAAGCTTTAAGGGACAATTCTAACGCATCAGTGCCATTTGCTACTCCGGCACCATACGATGCTCCTACATATTTCGCTATTGCCTTTTCTAATTTCTCTCCTTTTTCTCCTAGTATATACTCACCGCTATCTAAGACATCACCTAACGTCTCGATAATTGGACTTCTTATTAGATATAATTCTTCTTTTAAATCTACCATTGGAATAGGGGTTAATTTGTTATTGTTAAACATCATAACTCCTCCTTTGGCTTTTCATTACCTATACTCCTATAAGTAATCCCCAGACTACTGATCTCATTTTTATTTAGTTTATTTCGGCCATCTAAAACTAGCATACAATTTTTGAACTCTTCAAAACTTAAATCAGTATAAGCATCATGAAAAGCCTGAAGGATTACAACATCAATTTCAGAAACAAATTTATCCTGTAAAGATAAAGGCGAAGCTCCATATGATTTAATTTCTTCATTCGTAAATAAAGGATCATTTACAAATACATTTGATCGCATATTCGTTAGTTGGTCCATTAAAAGTAATGTTGTAGACTTAGTTGGTTCCTTTACATTTTCTCTATACGATAATCCTAGAATGAGAATATTTTTGTCTGTTAAGCTTCCAAGTTCCTTTTCAATCTTAGCAATAGCATAATTAGCCATACGATCATTAATTGTCCTTGCCAACCGTGTCATTCCTTGTTTCAAACCTTTATTAATAAAAAAATATGGATATATTGGAATACAATGTCCTCCAACACCAATTCCAGGTGTGTGTAAATGTGAATATGGCTGACTATTACTTGCTACTATTACTTCTGACATATTTACGCCTTTTGTTTCTGCAAACTGAGCTAGCTCATTTGCAAGTGCAATATTCACATCACGATATACACATTCTGCAATTTTAGAAAACTCAGCTGTTTCTATTGAGCTCACTTCAATCAATTCACAATGTAAAGCATTTTTATAAAATTTTACAGCTAATTCCAAACTCTTTTCATTAACTCCACCAACAACCTTTGGATATTTTTTTAAATCTTCTATTATTCGATTGGAATAAACTCTCTCTGGACTATAAGCGAGGTAGAAATCTTCTCCTAAGCGTAAACCAGATAGCTCTTCTATCTTTTTACCAAACCGATGTTGTGTATCACCAGGAGGAATAGTCGTTTCAAAAATAACTAGTGTACCTTTTTTAATCCCACTAGCTATATCTTTAACGGCAGCATCTATCAATTGATAATCTACATTGTACTGATTATCGATTAGTACAGGGACAATTACAACAACTATATCCGATTTCGTAACAGCTTCTGCTGTCACAGTGGTTGCAGATAAGTTCTTGCTTTTATGAGCTGTCAAAACCAACTTATCTAAGCCAGGTTCATTTACAATATGAGATTTACCTTGATTAATTGTAGCGACAACATCCTTATTTATATCCGATCCATAGACATTATAATTATTATTCGCAAATACTGCAGCCAGCGTTAATCCAATTTTCCCAAGTCCAATTACTGCCACATTCGCTAATGCTTCTTGTTGATCTGTTATCATTATTCACCCTCATTTCTACAAAGAAAGATACTATAACATACGAATCCACTTGTAGAATGACTGTACATTAGCACTTATAAGGATAAAATCAACTACCGCCTCTAAAACTACTACTTTAGTTCGTTATAAATATCAAGATAACGTTGTGCGACGATGGGAGAATCATGATATGTCTCAATATATTTTCTTCCTCTTTTTCCAAGCTTATTCCAGCTCTTTGGTCTTTGGATTAGTTCTTTTAGTACGCTTGTAATCGTAGAAGGATTCGCATTTATGATTGGGGTATTACCGGGGTATTTAGTCACTAGGTCTTCCCTTAAATAGCAAATAACAGGCTTTCCGAAGGCCATTGCCTCAGAACTAATATACCCGCTAGCCCCAATTCGTAACTGATCGATAACAATATCAGCTTGGGACAGCATATTCCTTGTCTCTTCATATGTAATCCCTTCAAGCAATTTAAACTGAAAAGGTATTCCTGATTCCTTTAAATCATGAACAGCTTGTAAAATAAATTCTGTCCCCTTAAGATCGCGCGAGGTAGGAGCATGAACAACAAGTGGAGATGTTTTTCGTGGGTCAGGGTACTTTGGCTTAAAATTACGGACATTAATGGTATGTGGAATAATATGTGTATGTTTATACATGTGTGAAATATACCCTTCCAATTCAGGGTCTTGGACAACGGCATGATCAATATAGCCTGAAAGCTTCTCTACATTGCTATATATTTTTTCTTCCGTCCATTCAGGTTTCACACGAACATATGGGTTTAAACGCTTTGCAACAGACAATACGCGAATATCAGAACCATGATGATGTACGATCATTTTCTTACCTGCTTGCTTTAACATGGCTAGATCCCTTTTATCAGAAAAAAAAGTTTCACCAAAATGAAAGTGAAAGATGTCATAGGTTTGCATCGCTTCTTCTAAAAATTCGTTGATTCTTTTTTCCCTTTCCGTAGGTGGTAATAAATTTAAATGTAGGCACATATCTGGTTGAAACTTGTATATATTGTCGTTAAAATGACATGCTGTCGCCTCGACTCCTTTTGCTCGTAATGCCCGACATAATTCAATCATAGGGGCACCATAAGGTAAATGTAAGACTTTCATTAGAATTCTCCTCGTATATTAATATTTAGGCGTTATGTTTTCGCCCATTGTTTCCTATTCATTCTTATTTCTTAAATATTTTACGTGCGTTAAACCCGTCGTTTTACACTACAAACGGACACTTTTCGATGGCTAATTCGTACTATTCTCCCAATTATCCATCCATTAATTTTTTATACACTTTAAATAGTCTTTTTTCCATATGCTCCCAACTGAACATAGACTCCATTATCTCTCGTGCATGATAACTCATCTCATCAAGCTTATGATTTTCTAAGTCGAGTAAAGCTTCTACATAATCTTGTGCATCAGCCTTTAGCTTGGGGACAACGTAACCACATCGATACGTTTGAATAAATTCAGCCATATCTTTACATTGATTTACTAAAACCGGAACACCATTGTTTAAATAACTAAAGAACTTATTTGGCATAGCAAATTTGTTATTTAAAGAATGACTGACGTCTAAATCAATCCACCCTATATCTGCATCTTTCATAGCTTTTGGTATGGAATCATAATGCTGCCACCCCACAAATTCAATATGATCATTAATATTCGTTAGGTTGTAATGATTATTATCGTATTTACCTGCCTTCCATCCCCCAATTATTTTGGCTTTTACAGGCATTTGCTTATTAACTAATTCCAATATATGAACAAATTTATTAAAGCTCCCTCTCTTTTTATTTACTGTGCCTTCATACACAAGCGTTAATTCGGAATTGTTCGTTTTCTTCGGTACATAATCCCTAGCTAACGGTGGAGAATTATAAATTATTTCTATAGGGAGATTGAGATTAAAGGATAAATACCACTCTTTAATTGATTCAGATACAGTTACCAAATAATCTAACTCTTTTAGCATTATTTTCAGCATCTGAATTTTTATTTTCAACGTTTGGATAGGCTGTTTTAAAAGGGGGTCAGGTTCTAATTCATGACTATCATAAACAAGTTTGCATCGTTTTCCTTGAGACATGAATGCACGTTTGATCAAAATACCAGAATATAAAGAAAAAAATTCATGTGCATGATAAATATCAGCATCCTGCTCAATCCCTAGTTGTGTTAACGGATCTGAAAACTGATTATTCTTTTTCGACTGGAGGTTATAATGCAATGTTTTTATATTTTTTTCCGGGAACATTTGCTCATATGTAACTATCTTTATGCCTTCATAATAAAACGTTTTTTCTAGAAAACGTTCAGTAAATGTACTACCGTCAATATCAAATAAATACCCCTCTATTCTGGGCACAATCATCGTTACACGATACCCTTGTTTTAACAGGCTCTTCGCTTCCTTTTTAAAAATACGAGCATCCAGAAAAGGGTGCTCCGTTAATAAAAAACAAACATCTGTATGCATTATTACCCTCCCAATAATAGCCTCAATTCATTCTATAACAGAAAATACGGTTGTCGGTTTCCAACTAAGGATTGATAAACCGCCAATAAACGTTTTTCCATATGACTCCAGCTATAGGTTTCTTGCATAACGTTTCTTGCATTCTTACTCATTATCTGCCATTCATTCGGATATTGGTGCAAATATTGTATCGCATCTATATAATCCAAATAGCTAGAATTTCGTTTATTAATTACCATTCCACAATAATACGTTCTAATAAATTTCTCTAGATCACTACATTTATTTCCTATAACAGGGATGCCATTGTTTAAATAACTAAATAATTTAGCAGGCATGGTAAAGGCATTATTAAGTGAATGTGATGGATCAAGATCTATTAACCCAATATCTACATCCTCCATGGCTTTCGGTAGATCATGATAATTAATCCAACCAAATAGCTCTATCCTTGATTGTAAATGTTTTGGTATGGAAAGTGTCTCCCCGTATCTTGGACCACCAATGATCTTAAAGTGAATATCAATATCTTCATTGTAAAAATCCGTTATTGCTTTTATTTTCTCAAAGGTTTCTTTTGATATATTTCCTTCATGTGCTACCACAAGTGAATGATTAGACCCATTTTTTTTCTTGATATTTGGTGTTAATGATGGCGCATTATACACGACCTCTATGGATAGCAATGGATCTATAGATAAGTACCAGGATTTAATCGATTCAGATACTGTAACAATGTAATCAACCTCTTTTAAATTATCTCGGAGTGTCCTCATCCATCTTTGCTTTGTTTCAGCATTAATTTTTAAAGAGAATGGGTCTGGAATTATTTGTCTGCTGTCATATATTAATTTAACCTTTTTACTATTCTGCTGTCTTAAAGCACACTTAATTTCTTTACCATATGTAAATGAATTCAACTCATGGGCATGATAGAAATCTGCATTCTCTTTCAATCCTAATTGATAAAGAGGATCAGATAAATAATTAACGGATCTTTTTTCACTATCATAGGTAACAACTTTAATGCCTTGATAATAAAAAACCTCATCACGAAATTGCTTGGAAAATGGTTTTCCATCGACATGAAATAGCAGACCGTCTTTTCGTGGTGCAATAATCGTAACATCAAAACCATGATTTAAAAGGCTTTTGGCCTCACATTCAAATATACGTGAATCTAGAAAAGGAAGGTAACATAGCAACATACATACCTTTTGATTCAAAAAAAATCCCCCTATCTTTACTGTCTGAATTGAATATAGTCCTTCTTTCTACTTAATAAAGTATTAACACTCTAAATAAAATATTCATACATATAATTGAAATATGTGATGTATTTTTCACCGCTACATGAAATATTGGAGGATACCTTATGGATTTACAATTACAAGGTAAGAAAGTACTTGTTACTGGTGGAACTAAAGGAATTGGTAAAGCAATAGCAGAAGCCTTCCTAAAGGAAGGGGCCAAGGTGGGTATTGTAGCTAGAAATAAGTTAGAACTAGAAGCAGTGAAAAAGGAACTTGGTGTCAAGATTTATACAAAAGATATCGCAAATAATCAGCAAAGAGAACAATTAATATCTGATTTTATAAACGATTTTAATACAATAGATGTTCTTGTTAATAATGCAGGGGCTAGCTATGGAAAAAGTATTTTAGAAACACCCCCCAATCTATTTAATGAAGCGATGAATCTCAACTTTATCGCTGCCGTTCATTTAAGTCAATTAGCAAGTCAGCACATGATTACTGAGGGGTCCGGAGTAATTATAAACATCTCTTCTATTTACGGAAAGGAATCAGGGGGAGTTCCAGCTTATAACGCTTCAAAATCCGCTTTAAATAGTTTCACAAAATCGTTTAGCTCTGAAGTAATAAAACATAATATTCGTGTTAATGGTATTGCTCCAGGTGCTATTTTCCACCCCAACAAGGAATGGAAACGACGAATTAAAAACGACCCACACTTCTTAGACAATTATGCACAAGCTAACATACCAGCAGGAAGACTTGGTAAACCAGAGGAGATAGGAAATACTGCTGTTTTTCTTGCATCAAATAAAGCTTCGTGGATCGTTGGATCTACAATTAGTGTAGACGGTGGTCAGTCACGATTGAATTATTAAATGAAACATGGAAGGGAAGGGCAACATGAAAAGGCAGTCACTTAAAAACAGTACTATTTTAGTCATTGGTGGAGCGGGCTTTATTGGAAGTCACTTAATAGATAAATTAATCGAAGAAAAAGCTAAAGAAATTATTATTTTAGATAATCTTTTTACCGGAAACAAAGAAAATTTAACCTCTGCTCTGGAAAAGAATAATACAACGCTTTATATCGATAATGCCGAAAACCAAGAAATTCTAAACTATATTATGGAAGAACACGACATTGACATTGTTTTTAACTGTGCAACCAAAGCATTGAACTATTCGTTTATGAATCCAGCCAATGCCTTTTTAACAAATGTTATAGTCTTGAAAAATTTATTAGAATTACAACGAAAAAAGAAATTTCAAACACTGTGTCATTTTTCATCATCAGAGGCATTTGGATCATCTCAGTATCAACCGATGGATGAAAATCATCCTTTAGCTCCTACAACAACTTATGCCGCCGGAAAAGCTGCTGCTGATTTGATGTTACAGTCTTACGTAACCATGTTTGATCTAGACGCATTTATTGTTCGGCCATTTAATAATTACGGGCCTAGACAAAATTTCACAGGACCTCTAGCTGGGGTTATTCCTACAACGATTAGAAAAATACTTTCTAATGAAATTCCTGAAATTCATGGCAGTGGTCAACAAACAAGAGATTATATATATGTGAAAGATACTGTCGATATCGTGACAACACTATATTCCGTAATTCCTCCAGGAGATTCTGTAAATATTACAACAGACCAACAGTTATCGATTGAATATATAATGGAGACGATCATTGATGAAATGAATTATCAAGGAGAGATCCTTAGAAAACCAAATCGAAAAGCCGATGTTACCAGCCATAGGGGATCAATGAAAAAATTGCAGAGCTTGATTGGCTCCTATAATAAAACTGACTTTAAGGATGGAATTGCATTAACGATAAATTGGGTAAAACAGCAGGTCACTGAAACGAACTAAAAAAGAGCTTTACGCTAGTTATTGAGTAACTCATGATATACATTATCTAATCGGTTCTCCATTTTCTCCCAGCAATACGTTTCTTCCATTACTTTTCTAGCGTTTAGACTCATTTGTTTCAATACCTTCTTATTATTGGCTAAATATAGCATAGCTTCAGCATAATCTGTAGCAGTAGCATCTCTTTTATTAATTACTAAACCACATCGATGGGTTCGTAAAAAAGATTCCATCTCATGGGAGCGGTTTACTACAATAGGAACACCATTATTTAAATAACTAAAGAATTTATTCGGCATCGCATAGGAACGATTAAGTGATTCATGTAAATCTTCATAATCAATCCAACCTACTTCTACATCTTTCATATGTTGTGTAATAGAATAATAATCTACCCACCCAGTTAATTTAATTTTATCCTTTAAATGATTGGGAAGTTTAAATGTATCACCAAACCTCGTTCCACCTATAATTTTAAATTGAAATTCGATGGAATCAGCACATTTTTCTGTAATTTGTATTATTTTATCCTTACTTCCCCTTTTATAATCAATGTTACCTTCGTAACAGGTAATCAGACCATTTCCGGTAAAGTCCTTTGGCTGAAATTCTTTAACCAATGGATGCGAGTTATATATGACCTCTACAGAAAATGTGGGATCTTGGGAAAGAAACCAAGACTTTATCGAATGTGAAATGGTAATGATTTGATCAACTTCTTTCAGCATAATTAAAAGCTTCTCTTTCAAGTTATTGCGATGACTCTCATGGTTTTTAGGATCGAAAGGGTCTGGTGTTAATTCATGACTATCATAAATTAACTTTACTTCTTTATTCCTTTGCTTTAATAACCTTTTTACACCAATCCCAGCAAAAAGCGATAAATACTCATGAGCATGATAAACGTCTGCATTTTGTTGTATACCAAGTTCTGTTAATGGGTTACTGAACCCTTGTTCCCACTTAGATACGGGAGCTACGACTTTGCTTAATGGTGCTCTACTTTCTTCAAATGAATAAGTGACTATCTTAATTCCTTCATAAATAAATGATGAAGAAGTAAATTTATCTTTTATAGGAGTACCATCTATGTCAAACAAATATCCATCCTTTCTAGGAACAATTAATGTCACATCATAACCTAAATTTCTTAAACTTTTGGCTTCCCGTTTAAATATTCTAGAATCTAAAAATGGGTGTTCTGCAACTAGCATGCATACCTTTTTAGACAATTTTTCATGCCCCTTTCCTGTATTAAAGTTGTTTTAGATATCTAACTCTTTTATTCTATTTTTTTACTTTTCAAATCATGTGCAGACTAGCGATAAGGATATAAAAATCATAATTTTATACTGAAAGCCTTATATAGAAAGGAGAAAGAAATGCACATTTTAACTATAGTAGGCGCAAGGCCACAGTTTATCAAAGCATCTATGTTATCTAAAGCGATCAATTCCCAATCCAAAATAAAAGAGATCATGGTACACACAGGTCAACATTATGATGATAATATGTCTACCATCTTTTTTGACCAATTAAAGCTTGCTAAACCAGATTATTATTTAGGTATAGGTTCTGGCTCTCACGGTGAACAAACTTCTAAAATGCTATTAGAATTAGAAAAGATTATGATGTCTGTTAAGCCTGATATTGTACTTGTATATGGAGATACGAATTCAACCCTTGCAGGAAGCATCGCTGCAGCAAAACTCCATATTCCCTTAGCTCATGTTGAGGCTGGTTTACGTAGTTTTAATAAAAAAATGCCTGAAGAGATTAATAGAGTGATTACAGACCATTTATCAACATTGCTATTTTGTCCAACGCAAACTGCTATTGATAATTTAGAACACGAAGGCATCAACAGAGGTGTTTATTTAACGGGAGATATTATGTATGATTCTATTCTTTACTTTAAAGATCATGCTATCCAACAATCTACCATTTTAGAAGATTTATCACTTACAAATAATAATTATTATCTTGCCACTGTTCATCGAGCAGAGAATACCGATCAACCCGAACATTTAAAACAAATACTAACTGCATTTCAACAATTAGCTAAAACAGTAGTCCTTCCATTACACCCTAGAACTAAAAGTAAAATTAAACAGTATAAGTTAAATGAATTAATTGATTTACCTCATATCAAAACAGTAGAACCATTACATTATTTTGATATGTTAGCATTAACTGCTCAAGCAACAGCAGTTCTAACTGATTCTGGTGGTTTACAAAAAGAAGCCTATATGCTACAAATTCCGTGTATTACATTAAGGCAGGAAACAGAGTGGATTGAAACTGTACAGACCGGCTGGAATCAGCTAGCAGGATATAATACGAAACAAATAGTAAATAATGTCAGGAATCTAAAGACTCCTAATCATTCTCCTCCACGGTTTGGTGACGGAAAAGCAGCCTACGCTATTCACCATATTTTAATGAATGACTTTTAATTTAAAATAGAAACCTGAGAAAATGAGACTAAATATACAGATACAATAAAAGTAAAACTTCAATCAGTTGGGGGTTTTTGTTTTCCCCCACTGATTGTTAGTACCACAAGGGTATGACCTAAAGGCACTGGAACCAATCGGACATTTACTGGCAGTTGATCCCACACTTATCCATATCGATTTCACTATTGCTTGAAGTGGGGATTTTACTGCCAGTTATATGCGGGATTAACGATGATCTTTCATTCCAGAGCCCCTTGATATCCCCAACTTAGGGGAAAACACAGACGCACTGCCCCTATTGTCTTACGCATCTCATAATAGGGGGAGCACTGCGATGTACAAGCCTACCTAGAATCGAGCTTCTATAACATTCTTTCCTATTTAGAGAATAATTCATTTGTATACTTTTATTTGAATTATACAGTAGACACTTTTCCGTCTAAATAGCCTTTCCATCTTTGTAATGCTTCGTTCATTTTTGCGTCCTTCTCTATCGAGTTTAATGCAGCTAATAAATGGATATGGGTAATATGATACCCCCACTTTGCTACATTTGGATAACCTCCATCCGTTGTATAATGCGTTAAATCATAAGCAGTGCGTGAACCCAAATCATATAAAGGTAACATTCTTTTTAGCGAAACAATTCCTTCTTGATATAATTTTTTTGTTTCCACATCGCCACTTTGTTTAGAAAGATCATATAACCCAATTAATGCAAACATGAAGCCATTCAAAATAAAACTAGGTGGATCTGTTGGACATTCTTCATAAAACATGTACTTGTCTTCAAACTTAGCTAGCACCCCATTGTTATTTGAAGGAATTTCAAACATTTTAGTGGCTTTTAATGCACATTGCTCATACTTTTTATCTTTGGTAAGCGCAGTAGCCCTAGATAAAACAGACATAGCCATACCTAATCCAATCGCAGAATACCATGGAGACTTGATTTTATTTAACCTACCAGGGTAATAGTGAAGATCAAATTGATACGGCCACCCTCCTTGTTCGTCTTGATGATGCATAAACCAATCAGCTACTTTTAAAAATTTTTGCTTACTTGCTAATTTCTTCTCTTTTAAATAAATGCTATAATGTTGCAGGCCATATTGAGCAATTGTAGACGGATTAAAATATTTTCCATACGTGTAAATTGTTTTGGGAATACCATTAATAAATTCGACATTCCAATTCTCTACACGATTTCTGTCATAATGTAAGTAATTACCTTGATAATCATATTGATCTATTTCTAAATAACGAGCCTTCGTAATGAAAATTTTCAACAAATTATCTGTTTCTAGCCACTCTTTTTCAACACCGTAGCCTTTTTCTAGTAAAGTTATTGGAATTAGAAATTCATTACCAATTCTCTTCCCAACTGCTTCGAATTGATTGTGCATCAAAACCATAATATCTTCTATCTGCTTTGTATCCATCTAAATCAACTCTCTTCTGATAAACCTATTATTTTTGCGGGTATGCCTACGGCTATTACACCATTTTCTAAATGCTTTGTAACAACAGAACCTGCACCGACTATCGTGTTGTTTCCAATATTGACCCCCGGTAGTAATGATGCATTATTTCCAATTTTGGCACCATTTTTAATAAAAGGTCCCTTTAAGCTATAACTTTGCGCTCCCATATACTTATCATTAGACATTGATACACAGGGACCAACAAATACATTATCTTCTATTATGGTATCCCCTGTAATATATGCCATTGTTTGAATGGTACAAGAGTCTCCAATTTGTGTATTTAGTTCAACTATCGCTGCTCTACCGATAACCGTTTTATCACCGACTATCGTATTTTCTCTGATACTCGCATGATCACCAATGAATACCTCTTCGCCAACTTGAGTACCAGCGTAGATAGATACTAGATGACCAATCCGTGTACCAGCTTTAATTACTAACTCGGTAATATTCGACGTTTTCCGCATTCTTTGGTTAATAGCTGGCTTGATACCAAGAACACAATTACAGCCAATCGTTACATTGTTATCAATTTTTGTTCCCTCTAAGATCACAGAGTTATGGCCAATTACAACATTCTCTCCAACTGTGACGTCATCCTCAATTGTAACATGATGACCAATCTGCGTGCTTTCAGGTATAGAAGACAAACAAAAACCTCCCATTATTGTGATTGAAGTATCTTTTCTATTTTCTTAACTAATTGCTGTGCTCGGTGTTGAACAGTATGGTGTTGATGAATAAACCGGTATCCTTGTTCAATTATTTGTTTCCGTTCCGTTTCATGAGCTAAAAAATATGCTGCCTTTTCTTCAAAATTAATTTCATCGATTGCTACAAAATGTACTCCTGGAGTAAAACCTATATCTTCTAATTCTTTAAAGGTAGGGGCTAATAGCAATGTTTTACAAGCAAGTGCTTCAAAATATTTCAGAACTGGATAATTATGTCTAGATGGGCAAGTAAAAAATAGCTTGGATCTGTTCAACTCTTTTGCATAATTGTGCTCCATCATCTTTTCTTGTTCTTTTTCTCTGAAACTTTGATAACCTGGATGCCTGTGATAAATAAAATCAGCATTCCCCTCATACGTCTTTATGATTTTTTGCCTTAAGGGATACGTATCACTTACAGCTCCCATCAGTAGTAAGTTGATATCTTTTTTTAACTTATAGTCTTTACATACATCTATATTGACGAAATGCGGAAACCATTCCATTTTATCTTGAAATTCAGGATATAATGTTAAAAATTTATCTCTAATGATAGAAAACAAGTAATCTATATTATTTTTATTAATAAAATTTCGTCTAAGGCTTATAAAGCGATGGACATCATTTACAAATAAACCAGTTGGTATATCAATATGAGCAAGGCCGTTTATCTTTGGTGACATATGTCGATCAATATCATTTAAAAGTACTATAAAATCGGGTCTAGTTTCTAGTTTCCTTAATATATAGTCAATGTGTCCAGACTGTCTCCATAATGTTAAATGTACCATATTTTTAAGTTCCTGCTCTAAATAATAAAAATTCCTATTGATCAATTTAGAAGTGTCTTCTGCAATTAAGAGCAATTTGATCATGTTGACACTCCTTCCTATCATTCGCGCACAGGCCAATTGCCAATTTTAAAATTTGTCGTTATGACAGTCTACCTCACTTTCTAGCTAATGCATAACATGTAAATAATTCGTATTCAAAGTGAGGAGAATTATATGAGAGTTGGTGTAATTGGAACTGGTAATATGGGAGAAAATCATATACGAACGTATTCGTCTATGTATCATCACTGCCAACTAATAGGTATATATGATATAGATGAAACGAAAAGAAATGAAATTGCTAAAAAATACAATATGAAGCCTTTCCCATCATTGGATAATCTCTTAAAAGAAGTTGACGCTGTTAGTATAGCTGTCCCAACTAAGTTTCATTATGATATTGGTTTAAAGTGTATTGATAATAAAGTACACATGTTATTAGAAAAACCTATGACCAGTACAGTAGAACAAGCAAAAGATTTGCTTTATAAATCTTTAAAATCAGGGGTCATACTTCAAGTTGGCCACATTGAGCTTTTTAATCCCGTAATTCAGGAACTTCTAAAGGTATTAGAAAATAAAAAAATAATTGGCATTGAATTTCAGCGTATGAGCCCCTACCATAAAAGAATTAAAAATATCGATGTTGTAGAGGATTTAATGATCCATGACCTTTATATTTTGCAAGAGATTCTTAAGGATAAACTCATGGAAGTTAAGGCGTTAGGAAAAATAATTGACGGTACAATTAAGCATGCTGTGGTCATTGCCAAGTCTTCACAAGAGACAATCGTAAAGCTGTCATCTAGTTTTAAATCTAAAAATAAAATTAGAACCATACAAATTCTCACCGAAGATGCTTTTATAGACGTCAATTTATTAAAAAAAGAAATCAACATACGAAGCTCTATTCTCACCAAAACTATTAAGGTGGATGATTCTATACATCCACTACAAGTACAGCTAACTGATTTCATAAACTGTATTAAGGTCAAAAGAGAACCTTCTGTATCAGGAAATGAAGGAATAAAAGCATTATTAATTACCAATCAAATTAGTAAGGAAATTAGTAAAATAAACAACGAGAACAAATTTTTATAGGGAAAATTCAAATACCAAACCAGTCTTAGAAAGTATGAATAATTAGTGTCTAATTTTATTTATATTCGCTGGTTAATCATATCATTCATATAAATATTTATTTTCAAACTTGGGTACCGATGATTATTAAAATTAAAACCACGCCATTACAAGAGTTAAAACCAAAATCGCAATGGGATTATTTAAGTGTGGTTATTATTGGTCAATTTAAAACAATTGTTTCTTCTTTATTAGTCATTCAATTTAAAATCATGTAATACGTTCTTTTTTCCCCTAAACTCTAAGAATTTTTGTTTATCTAAATATTCTCTGAAACAGGCAATCTACTCCGCCTGTTTCAGAAATTATATGCTGATTTTTCAGTACCAAGTCCCCTCTAATAAAAAAACACCAAAAACGTCATTAACCTATTTGAGCCGAATTCAGTTGGTCTACTTTACTATGAATTCTTCTTAGACCTTATTGTAATGAAGATAGAGATTTCCTTATAACTGATTTGTTACAGGAACATCATGGACAATCTGTATTATTACCATCCTGTAGATACTTAAACTACTCTTTCTTCACCATGGTATTATAAGGATCTGTCCCTCTACCGAACGGACAGTAAACAGGTTTCTTCCGAACTGATCCTGAGTAAATGACTTCCCCTCAGTTTGATGACTTCTATACACTTTCGATACTTCCTCAGTGGTTCAATGGTTTCGTTTCCATAATATTCACCTGACAGACTCTCGTTCTGCCATTTCCCTAATGCTCAATACCATAACTTTTACCTATACATCTGATCACACAACATACCCGCCCCCCCTGTTGTACCTTTATTTCTGACTACTTGAAGATAAGCTTAATTGAGATTATTTCTTGAAAGAATCCTCTCTAACAGATCAGATACACCATCTTGGTTGTATCGGCTCGTTATCCTATAACTCTCACAGCCCCCTCATAAGATCTCTCCCTGTTAGAATGAAAACTTTCCTCCGATATAACTGCTAAATTTGCTGTATGGGCAGTATTGGACTTTGTCTTATGTTACAGACTTATCTGAACTAATCAAACCTTCTGTCTAGTTTCTGTTCGTCAGTTCAGAAGTTTACGCCCAGCTTCTTTCAGTCACTACCACACGATAGCCATTTCCATGCGCTAACAGTTCCTACTGCCAAGCTTGTAGCAGACTTTCAACGCCAAGTTTTCATCCATGCACGGTGCATAACTAAAAAAAGTATAACTCCTTCAAATCGAGAAGTTATACTTTTTAATCAAAAGTAATACTGTTAAACCAACAAAACCTAACTTTATTATTCTTAAGAAAATCGTACAAAATTAATAGCATTAAATGCTATATATATTTCTTGAGGCCCATAACCACTATTATCGTTAACGATTACCAATTGTGAAGTTACCTTTAGAAGCGTACCTTCTATTAAATTATTATCAGTAGCTATTTCAGCATCAGAGCCTATACGCGTTAAAAGTTCGGCAAAAAGATTTATTTGGAACATCTATATTCCTCCTTTATAGCTCACTAATAAGCTCAATTTTATACAGTCTCACCAAAACTTGGTCGCCAGATCCCTCGATAATGACAGTATAATCATTCTTAACCTGATCAACTGTTCCCGTTACCATTCCAAAAGCAGTAGTAATTTGAACTTGTTCATTTATTAAATTTAGAAGTACTTGTTTAATTTTAGAAGGAGTAAGTGCCAATTAGATTCATCCTTTCTATAATAAATTTCTATTTACCATATGCTACATTTACTAAGCTGTAAGGGCATTTATTTCTATGGATCACTAATTCCACCATTATCATATAAACATAAATAAAATAATAGATGATAACCTATCAAATAAGCCTATTAAAAAAAGGCGCTTTAAATGGTAGACGCTATATTCCTTTTTTCCCATGACAAATAACAATATATTTGTTATGCTTGATTCTGTTAGTTGCTGAAAGCATAATTAAATTCACAAGTTACTTAACTACTAGGGGTGCCCAATATGTGGGCTGAGAGGAAACACGTGACGTTTCTAACTCTTATGGACCTGATCTGGTTAATACCAGCGGAGGGAAGTAGTAGACGCAACGTCTTTCTATTTTCTTACACAAAGCCAGGTCCATGGAGGATCTGGTTTTTTTCATAAGAACAGAGTGGATGTATATTATGCTTTGCTGTCTACCTTTAGCATCCATAGCTACTGGGGAGAGGCGTGTAGGACGTAAGCTATACCGCATATTGTCGGTAATTCCTATTGTTGTCCTATGCTCACTTTTTATAGAAAGGAGGGAATAAGTGAGAAGAACGCACGTATTAACATTGATGGCAATTTTCGTAGCAATTGGAACATTAGGAGCACAATTCTTATGGTTTCCTGCTGGAATTGCTAAAGCGTATCCAGTGCAGCACGCAGTAAATGTAATGGCGGCAGTAATACTGGGACCTGGTCCAGCCGTAGTCATAGCTTTTATGATTGGAATTTTACGAAATATGCTGGGGATTGGTACATTACTTGCTTTTCCGGGAGCAATGGTTGGTGCTTTCCTTGCTGGGCTTTTTTATCAGTGGTTTGGTAGAAAGCTGTGGGCTGTGATCGGAGAAAGCATTGGTACTGGTATTATCGGATCATTCATAGCGGTTCCATTTGCTAAATTGTTTATGGACAGTGCTGCTGGCGCTTTCATTTTCATGCCATCGTTTTTGGTAAGTAGCATAACTGGCGCATTTATTGGCTGGTTCATTTTATTACGAGTAAAGCAAGAAGATACGATACGCGTACAAGGAAACTACTAGGGGCGCTTTGTTGCTGAGATAAGGACTTTTCCTTTGTCCCTTTGAACCTGATCTGGATAATACCAGCGCAGGAAAGTAGTGGGGAACATATTATTATCCTCTATTTATCTACTTTTACACCTCTAGTGGCTTCCCATAATAGAAGGAGGCTAAATATGAATTTCACTGATCAATTAAGAGAAGAAAACAATGATATTTTCCAGCTTATTTTTAATCATCCCTTTGTTCAGGGGATAGGGACTGGCGAGATTTCTAAAGATGCGCTCGCACATTATATTAAAGCGGACTTTGAATACTTAAATGCCTTTATGCAAATTTATGGAATAGCGCTATCCAAATCAAAGAAACGTGATGATATTGCTTATTTCTTTGATCAAATAAATTTTATATTAAACGATGAAATCCACCCACATCATAACTTCTGCAATCATATCGGTGTGGACTATGCGTCCTTACAAGGACACCCTTTGCCACCTACTGCAGATCATTACATTAAACATATGATGTATCATGCACAAATGGGAACGTCTAGTGAGATACTAGGAGCTCTACTTCCATGCCCTTGGACATACTTAGAAATTGGTAGGGAATTAATGGAGCAGTATAATCCTAATAAAGATCACCCTTTTTACGATTGGATTAGTTTCTATGCAAGTGGTGATGTAGATAATACCACCTTTGAATTGAGAAAACGGTTGGATATACTTGCAGAAAATGCTGCCAAGGATGAAAAAGATCTCATTAGAGAAGCTTTTCGAAAAAGCTGCCAGCTGGAGCTTAAATTCTGGGAAATGGCCTACACATGTGAATCATGGCCAAACGCAGAAAAGGTGAACAGCTAATGGCTAGCATACCTTGCGCGCTGACTATTGCTGGAACAGATCCGAGTGGCGGTGCTGGCATACAGGCAGACCTAAAAACATTTCAAGAACTAACCGTATATGGAATGTCTGTAATCACCTCTGTTGTGGCACAAAATACAACCGGTGTGCAAAACGTACACCATCTACCTGTTACGATGATAAATGAGCAACTAAACTCAGTTATATCAGATATGCCTGTGCATAGCATAAAAACAGGTATGATTGCGAACAAAGATATGATGCAGGTTATTGCAGAGCACTTGTCCAAATCAGTTGTGAACTATGTCATGGACCCTGTCATGGTTGCAACTAGTGGCGATCCATTAATATCGGAAGATGCTCGATCGTTTCTCAAACAGCAGCTATTACCATTAGCGACTGTAGTTACTCCTAATATTCCTGAAGCACAGTATATTACAGGACAATCTATTGATAATACAAGTGATTTGCAAGAAGCGGCTTTCGAGATCGTCAAAAGCTTTGGAGCACGCGCAGCACTTGTTAAAGGTGGCCACCTGCAAGGTAAAGCCGTCGACTATTTATATGATGGGAATAAGCTTTACACGTTCGAAGCAGAGCGGTTTCAAACAAAGAATACACATGGTACAGGTTGTACGTATTCAGCGGCAATTACTGCTCATCTAAGTAAAGGTCTACCACTTTACGAAGCTGTAAAGCAGGCGAAACAGTATGTAACAGCTGCTATTCAATACTCCTTTTCACTTGGTGCCGGTAACGGACCTACAAATCATTGGGCGGTACGCAAAGAAAGGGTGGAACAATGACACAATCCATTATTCAAGCAGTTAGAGAACAAAAACCATTGATCCATAACTTAACCAATGAAGTAGTCATGAATTTTACAGCTAATGGTCTGTTAGCCTTTGGTGGAGCACCGATAATGGCAAAAGCAGAACAAGAGGCTAAAGAAATGGCTACCGCTGCGAATGGTGTACTTATTAATATTGGTACAACAACTTTAAACGAGCTATCAGCTATGAAACTAGCAGGAATAGCCGCAAATAAAAAAGGTATCCCTGTCGTACTTGACCCAGTTGGCGTAGCGGCTACAACCTTTCGCCAAGAAGCTGTAAAGCATTTGCTACACGAAGTACAGTTTACCGCAATCAAAGGTAATGCTGGCGAAATGGCACAGCTTGTGGAGATCCCTTGGAAAACAAAAGGTGTTGAGTCAATTGGGGACGGTAATCTAGAAGAAATTGTCGTTAAAGTTGCCAAAGCCTATCATACAACTGCTGTAGTTACTGGTGAGACGGATGTAATTTACAGTGAAGGGAAAATAATTCACAACACGACTGGTCATGTATGGCTAGAAAAAATTACTGGTGCAGGCTGCTTATTAGGAGCTATTCTAACTGCATGCTTAACAACTAATCATGCTCTAGAAGCTAAGGCATTGGCAGCAGTACAGTTTTATGGACTTGCTGCTGAACACGCGGCTTCTCAAGAATATGTGCTTGGTCCTGGAAGCTTCTTACCAGCATTTATAGACGCCCTTTCCAAAGACTTAGATCAATTGAAAGGAGTTAATTAATCTTTGCAGCTAAAGGATGCTCTAAGAAAATACTTTATTATGGGTAGTCAGAACTGCCATAACGATCCAAAGCATATTTTGGAACAAGCAGTAAAAGCTGGTATAACAGCATTTCAATTTAGAGAAAAAGGAAACGGGTCATTAACTGGTTATAAAAAATTTATTTTAGGAAAACAACTTCGGAATATCTGTCAAAACTATCGTATACCTTTCTTCGTTAACGATGACATAGAACTTGCTGAAATATTAGATGCAGATGGTATCCATGTTGGTCAGGATGATGTATCTGCTCTGGAATTACGTAGGCGTTTTCCAAATAAATGGGTCGGCCTTTCTGTATCAAATAAAACAGAATTAGTAAATAGTCCCATTTCCTCTGTTGACTATTTAGGAGTGGGGCCAATATTTTCTACTACAACAAAAGAGGATGCTAAATCAGCGATTGGACCGAATTGGATAAAAGATATCAAACAAGCTTATCCCTCCCTGCCAATTGTGGGTATAGGTGGTATCACTACAGACAATGCAGCTTCTGTTATCCAAGCGGGAGCGGATGGGGTTGCGATCATATCCGCTATAACCCTTGCAGAAGATATTAATAAAGCTGTTCTACAATTATAGTAGTAACAATCTATATTCAAAGAGTGCAGAAATAGCACACAAAACAATTAAAGCTGTGCCCAATAAAAAACAATCGGCACAGCTTTTTTTACGCTTGCTTTTTCGTCAATCCTGCGACTCTTTATACGAATAAAAGCAAAGCGCCCGATTAGAAACGTAGCGACTGGAGCGAGAGAAAGAATCATGGTGAGCTTCCGAGCCAATAATGACTTAGATTAGAGCGATTCGTGAAGTCGCATCGTTTCTGGTCGCTGAAGCTGGCCGCGGCTCAACACGCCCATATTTATCCACTTGAATAAAAAGAACCCGTAGCTCCAAGCTACAGGCTCATCAACATAAATCTATAGTTCATATCGCTTACAATGGTGTTTACTCCCCGCTTTACACCCATTCACACCGGAATCTGGTGACACTGCTGCCGATGCTGAAATAGACGAGAAAAGAAGCATGGTAAGAATGGAACTACCCAGCAATAACTTTTTCATTGTTTTATCACTACTCCTTTTATAATAATCTATCTACATTTTACTATACACTGTCACTCTCTAATTGTATATAAAAATCAGAATTTTGGTAATATAGTAGCAATCCTATTACATAAAGTAGCCTTTAGAACTACCATAACGACTGCAAGGGAATAAGCACATAGCTCTATAGATAATAAACTGTTCGTAAAAACTTCAGCATGATTAACCGAAAAGAGACTGAAGCATTCCTGCCTCCTTCTATTTATTGAAGATTATCAGCATAGGCAGTCATCGCATCTCGCATGAATACAGCTAAACCATTACCATATTGATCGATATTTTTTGTGAAACGTTCATCATCTACATATAGTTGGCCTAGTCCTTTAAAAGCTTCTAGTGAATACGTTCCTATACGATTTAAGAATTGATACCATTCAGCAATTCGTTCTTGAGCAATTTCAGAGGCAGGATCTTCATGACGAACTTCGGCTAATTTACGATAAATCGCATGGAACGTTTCCTCAAACTCTTTTTTTTCAGCTTTTGTGAAGCTATTAAGTTTTGCATTCGATTTATTAACTGCTTTATCCCCCCAACGCTCTCGCGCTTCCTGTTCATAAGGATTATGACTAAAGTCAAATCCGGCAAATTTTTCTTGATTACTCATTACAATCTCTCCTTTTTTATACTTTAATGTTTTATCAATCGTTCCAATCATTGTATTGATTCGCCTCCTTTTATCAAGCAGCATTTTGCGATGCATCTCTAAGGCCTCAGCTTGATTAAAAGAAGGGCTGTCAATAATTTCTTTAATTTTCTTCAAAGAAAAATCAAGTTCCTTAAAAAATAAAATCTGCTGCAAACGTTCTAGATCATTCTCTGAATAAATGCGATATCCTGATTCGGTTGTTTGTTCGGGAGTCAATAGCCCAATTTCATCATAATGATGTAGTGTGCGCACACTAATCCCAACCAAATCAGCTACTTCCTTTACTTTCATAGCTGTTAACCTCCCTGTAAACTTACTATAAAGTATAACGTAACGTTAGAGTCAATAGAAAAATTAATTAACAGCATATTTAAATTCTAAATACAGGTTACCAATCGCTATATCCAAACAAAAAGAACTGGAACAAAGAATTTCAGTAAAAAAAAGCAGAACTATCATTCGAAATGTTTTGGTAACATTCGAATCCATCCTGCTTTTCTAGTTCTAAACTATTTGTTGCTGTATTGAAGCACCATTCAGCGGCTGTTTACACGCTTGATTCATGATTCCGTATTCCGTTTATATACAAAAAAATACAGGCTTAATGGCCACCAAAGAATGGCGAAAATCGGATAAATGGCCCAAATGGTACCTGGTGAGTAAATAATATTTACCATTATAAAAAATAAACAAAGAAGTAATGACGCATGGAGTGAAAAAGTAAAATACGTACTTCTTCTCACATGATACACAGATAGCGGCCACCATAATACAGCAAAGGCGGGAAATATAACCCAAGGAGTATGCGGAGAGACTATTACGTTTAGTAAAAAATAATAAAGAATAGCAACGCCACTACCAACAACTGCAACTCGTAATGTCTTGGCTTTAGCCCCTAAGAACACAAGAATCGGCCAGTAAACCAACGGAATAACTGTATACGAAACCCATGGATACGTAGGAGTACTTCTTATGTTCTCAATGATGAGAAGAATTAATAGTAATGTACTAGTAATAATAGCAAATAACGTCTGTTTCTTCTGCTTATAGCAATACAACCCTAACGGGAAAACTAACATTACAACGGCTGGGTACATAAACCAAATATGTTCTACACTTGTTAACATATTTACAATAAATAGAAAAATAATTGTCATTACTGAGCCTGTAACTAAAAAAGCCAAATCAATTTTTTTCACATTGTGTTCCTCCTCACTTTTTACGCTTCCAAGAAAAGTACATTGTTAGCGGCCACCAAAGTACTACAAATGTTGGATATACAAACCAAATGATATCTGGTGTGTAGTAAAAGTTAATAAATACGAACAAGGAAATAATCAGAAGACTACTCCATATGGAATACCATAAATTAAGCTTAGGCAAATTCCTCTTCACAGGTTGTTTTGCGCTTAATTCTTGCTTTAAATCTTCAATATCCCCAAAATCAACAATAGCTTTATTTATCGCATCCTCCTCTGCCTTTCCTTGTTCCATCAAATCCCAGACCTTTTCTTCAAGGTTTTGGGTTATTTCTTGCATAACTGCGTTTTTTTGTTCACTTTCAGGAATGTTTTTAAATAATTCCTCAACATATCCAATAATTTCTTTCAATTTAATCCCTCCATAAATAAATCAATAATTTCCTTTGTTTCCTTCCATTCTTGAACAGTTTCTTTTAAATAAGCTTTTCCAAGAGTCGTTATGCGGTAATACTTTCGTTTTCCACCTCGGGAAACACTCCCAAAATAGGACTCAATTAGATCCTTTTTTTCCAGTCGCTGAAAAACTGCATATAAAGTAGCTTCCTTTATTTGAAATCTGTTATCTGTTCTGGAACTGATCTCTTTCGATATTTCATAGCCATAGCGATCCTCTTCACAGACTAAACGTAAAATTATCGATTCCAAGTGACCACGAATAATATCACTTCTTATCATTATCACACTTCCTTATTTTACAACTATTCTATCTGATAGAGTAATCATACGATAAATTACTCTATCTGTCAAAGTAATTTTTCAACCTCCTACATTAAAAAAAGACTGATAAAAAAATAAAGAAACAATAAAAAACGAACAATAATTAGTTGAAATTAATTATTGTTCGTTTTTTTGATTAGGATCATTCATTTAGTACCTAAAATAAGCGAGAGTCCGGCGGGAACAGCACGAGTCTGAAGATCCACGTGGTAATGTGTTTTTCTTTACCAAGTTAGCTGAGGCCATGCCTGCGGAAAGCGCGTATGTTTTCACGGTGCGGCGATGATACTCCTATTGATAACCAGATTATTCGTATTTTGAGTAAAGAAGTTGTGTTTTGTCCCAGCCTCGCTAATGATTTAATTCTCTTCAGGCTGTTCTAATTCTTGTTTATCCTGATCTCTTGGAACGGCACGGTATACTAGAAAAGCCAAGATAACGGCAATAATTGAAATAGCAAAAGCAATGAAATAGACTAGCTCTACTCCAGCTACCATTGCATCACTAATTGTACCTGGGTCATCTGGGTTTTTAGATTGACCTAAAAAATGATTTTGTCTTGCATTTAAAATGCTAATGAAGACAGAAACACCGATGGCACCTGCTACTGGCTGTAAGGTCGTCATTACTGAGGTACCATGCGGATATAATCGTTTTGGAAGTTGATTTAAACCGTTTGTTTCAGCAGGCATCATAATAGCTGATACCGTAAGCATCAATAGAATATACCCAATAATAATCATCCATGGTTCTGTATCAGCATGAAGTCTACTCATCATAAACATTGTTCCACTTAATACAATCGAAGCAGGTATCATTAATAATCTTGGACCGAATTTATCAAATAGATGCCCCATAACAGGTGACATAAGTCCATTCAGAATGCTTCCAGGTAAAAGTAATAAGCCAGCTGTAGCCGCTGATAATGCTAACGGGCCTTGCATGAACACAGGTAATATGATTTCTGACGAAAACATAGTCATCATAATGATTAGAAACATCAATATTCCATGTGTAAACATCGGATATTTAAAAACACGTAAATCCATGACTGGATCTTTTAATTTAAATTGTCTTAATGAGAAGAACGTGATTCCTATTACACCAAGGATAATAAATGTGTAGACATTAGGACTTAAAAAGCCAGCCTCTCCTTTTCCTGCTGAGCTAAATCCATAAACTAGTGAACCAAAACCAATTGTTGAATACACAAGTGATCGTACGTCAACTTTTGGTTTAGTAACTTCTGATACATTTACTAAATATCTATAAGCAAATGCAACAGAAAATAAAGCAAATGGAATGACACAAATAAATAAGAAACGCCATCCGAGATATTCTACGATGATCCCTGACAATGTTGGCCCTATTGCTGGCGCAAACATAATAACCAGACCGACAAGCCCCATCACCTTTCCACGTCTATGTGGAGGAAACACAAGTAAAAATACGTTGAAAATGACTGGCATTAATAAACCTGTACCAGCTGCTTGAATAAGCCTTCCCGTTAATAAGATCGGAAAGGTTGGTGCTAATGCACATATTGTTGTTCCCAACGTAAACACAAGCATTGTTCCTAGAAATAATTGCCGTGTTGAAAACCATTGTAATAATATAGCTGAGGCAGGAATAACGATTCCCATAACAAGCATAAATCCTGTAGCCATCCACTGAACGGTTGGTAAAGATACATGAAATTCCCCCATTAATGTGGTTAAAGCGATATTTAATAACGTTTCGTTTAGGATGGCAAAAAAAGCACCAATAATTAACGATAACATGATCGGCATAACCTTAAAATTAGGATCATCAGCTAAATATTCATAATTTGTACCGTTATTTTTATTCAATTTGAAGCTCCTTTCTAATAAATATCTCGCACTTTATCTAGCAACTATAGCAGGAGAGGCTTGACTAACCTGAAAATTACAAAAATTACCAACAAAAAAGAGAGAGAAGAATTCCCTCCCCATTTTCTTTATCGTTTTATTGAAACAGGTAGACCAATCCCGATAGATGCCACACAAATAGCATGTTATTTAGTTAAACAAGTAATTCGGAATTGATCATTCATCATTTCAGTAAAACCCCCGTTCATTAGATGAGTGTTCAAAGAACATTCACTATAAGTAAAATAATACTAACATGCAGCTTTGACATAAGCAAGGATTCAATAATTAATTTTTATTTATATTTGTGTAATAAACCTACATCGCTATCCGCCCATTATGGGAAATACGAATAGCAAATTAGACGATTGCCCCATATAGTGAAGGGAAAGATTTTTTAGAGGAGGAGATTTTTTATGTATCCTTATAACGATGAACACGCATATAACGATGACCAAAGAGTATTTAACCTACCTAATATAAGTGAAATAATCGGTCCTGTTTTTCCTGGTGGCGGACCTCCTGGACCACCCGGATTTCCTGGGGGGCCTGGCGGAGGACCTCCTGGACTGCCTGGATTCCCTGGGGGGCCTGGCGGAGGACCTCCTGGACCGCCCGGGTTCCCTGGAGGGCCTGGTCAAGCACCAACATCACCGCCCCCATCATTTGTGCCACAAAAAACACAGGCAAAGACCTTTGCAATTGATCCAGGCGGAATTCGCTTCTGCTTATACCGGTACACGTATATCTGGTTAAGACGAGATTCCTTTTGGTTTTATCCAACTTTTGTAGGTAGAAACTCTATAGCTGGCTTCCGATGGACTGGGTTTGGATGGGTATACTTTGGTATTGATCTAGACCGAATTGAATCATTCCAGTGCTTTTAACACAGTATAACTAAATTGACACTTTAAATTGTGTGGGGGGTTAGTTTATCCCCCACTGATTATTAGTAACACAAGGTTCTGACTTAAAGGCCTTTGAACAAACTAGACATTTACTGGAATTCGATCCCTCATTTACCAAATATCACTTTTTATTTATTACTGGAATTGGGTCTTACTACAGTTATATGTGGATAAATTAGCTCTTCTTTATTTAGCCTGTGTATAATTTAAAAATAAAAAACTTCCCAATAGCAAGTCATCTAGTTGACCATCTAAAGAGAAGTTTATTTGGATACTATCAATCAACAACGATATAGGTTGCCTTAATTGGACCATGAACACCCACAATTAAGTTCATCTCAATATCAGCACTATTACTAGGTCCAGAAACAAAACTTACACAAGAAGGCACGTCTTCTCCTTGTATAGTAGCTTCGTGAAGCCGTTTAGCAGCCTGAGTCATCCTTGGCACAATTGTATTTTTCGGTATTATAGCAATATATGTTTTCGGCAGCAGACTAATAGATCTCCCATTATTCTTATTATTTAATAAGGTTATAGTTGCAGACTCTGCCAATGTTATATCACTAAAAGAGATACCTACATCCGCCCGCTCCGCAATTCTTTGATTTTCTTCACCTATCGTATGATCCCATATATGAACATCTAGTTCTTGATTAAACTGTTCATATATCTCGTCCAAACCGTAAATTTTGTTGCGCTTATCATTTGAAGCTATAATCGATTTCCCTTCATAACGATTAATTGTCTCCTTTAACACATTAGCTAATTTATTCCGCTCTGTTTGAATAAAATCCGTATGAATGACGTTACATTGTTCCTGTAAAACAAGAATAAGGTCTTCCGTCGAATATCCGTTTAACACCTCATATTGTGGTTGAACGCTATAGGTTGGTCTTATCACTTCATCTGTTCGGCGAGGACGTCCAAGGTTATTAGCTAGATTATTTAAAAACTTATCTCGATTATGGATTGCCATTATGCCTCACCTTCTTTCTGACGATTACTCCACCAAGCGCGAAACGATTGTTTGGGGGGCGCTGGAAAATCTCTAACATTTGTCCATCCTTTTAATGGTCCAGGGCCATTTTCGATATTTTCATCTTTAGTCCAAGGCCGCAATGCTGTTCGAGCCATTTTCGTACTTAATTTATATGCTGCTGGATTAGATGCCCATTGGGCAAATCCCTTCATCATGACTTTTTCCGCTAATGGGGATTTCTTTTCCTTTTCCACTATAATTTGACGATGACGAATTAACTGCTCATGTAGCGGTATCTTGACTGGACAGGCCTCTGTACAAGCTGCGCAAAGCGACGACGCGTATGGCAATTCCTTGTGATTTTCATAACCATCCAGTAATGGTGTTAGTACAGCACCAATTGGACCAGGATAAATCGAATTGTATGCGTGTCCACCAACATGACGATAAACCGGACAAACGTTAATACATGCAGCACAACGAATACAGTGTAACGCCGATTGAAACTCGGTTCCTAATATTTTCGATCGTCCATTATCAACAATAACCAAATGATAGTCATCTGATCCATCAATTTCACCCTCAAGCCTAGCGCCGGTATATGAAGTGACATAACTAGTTAACTTCTGACCGACAGCAGCCCTTGTAAGTAAACTAACTAGTACCTCCATATCTTCCCATGTTGGGACGATTCGTTCCATTCCCATTACCGTAATTTGTGTATCGGGAAGGGCCGTTACCATTCGAGCATTACCTTCATTAGTTACTAGTGTGATAGCACCTGATTCTGCGATCGCAAAATTACAGCCTGTAATTCCTACATCTGCGGAAAGAAAATCCCTTCGCAGCTGTTCACGTGCGAAGGCTGCTAATTCTTCAGGTGAATCTGATTTATCATAACCACGTTTCTTTATAAAGGTTTCGCGAATTTGTTCTTTATTTTTATGCAATGCAGGTGTAACTATATGTGATGGTGGATCTTCGTCTAATTGCAGGATCCACTCTCCTAAATCTGACTCAACTACCTCTACCCCTATCTTGTCTAAGCTATGATTCAGACCAATCTCTTCAGTAACCATTGATTTCGACTTGACAACTTTTTTTGCTTTCTTCTTTTTCACCACATTTTCAATGTAGTCATTTGCTTCATCTGCTGTTTCTGCAAAAAATACATTTCCACCGCGTTTAGCCACTTGGTCACTTAACTGCTGCAAATAATAATCAATGTTTTCTAACGTATGTGTACGAATTTCCGAACCAAGCTGCCTCCATTCTTCCCAATTACCAAGCTCTTCTGCTTGTGACAACCGGCCTGATCGAAAACGTCCTTGGGCAGAAGAAACAGCTTGACGCATAAAATCATTTTCGATTCCCTTATTAATACGATCTTTATACGAAGCATCTCCAATTTTTATACTCATGCTATTCCTCCCCCTTGCTCATGCGTATTTAAAATTTCTGTAATATGAACTACTTTCACGTCCTTCCCCTCTCGCCGCATTCTTCCACCAATATTCATTAGACAACCCATATCTCCGCCGACTAGATATTCAGCTTTTGTTTCTGAAACATGCCGCGATTTCTCTTTTACCATTTCTCCAGAGATTTCAGGGTTTTTAACTGCGAATGTCCCACCAAAGCCACAACAGTCCTCTTTAACCGGTAGTTCAATAAACTCCACACCCTTAACGTTTTTTAAGAGTGTTTGCGGGGCATCCTTCGCTCCTAATAACCTCGTCATGTGGCAAGATGGATGGTAGGTAACTTTTCCTTTAAATGTTGAACCCAAGTCTGTTACACCTAAAACTTCTACCAAAAATTGAGTGATTTCATAGCTCTTGTGAGCTAGTTCAATGGCTGTTTGTTCCCATTCTGGATCTCCCTTAAAAATAGCAGGATATTCTTTAAGCATACCGACACAAGAACCTGACGGGCCTACAACATACTGCGAATCTTTGAATGCTCGCATCATTTGTTTCATTGATTTTTTTGCTTCTTGCAAATAGCCGCTATTATAAGCAGGCTGACCACAGCATGTCTGGGCGGCAGGGAAATCTACTTCACATCCCACTCTTTCTAGAATTTCTACCGTGTTTTTACCAACATCAGCAAAGATAATATCACTTACACAAGTAATGAATAATGATACTCTCATTATCTTTCACCTCTAACTATTTTCTCTATGACCGAGGCTATTCTTAATCCAAATCAAGATTTTTAAATAACAGTTTTTCGACCTTCTCTAAATGATCATACATATAATCTCTGGCTCTATCAGGCTGTCTGTTCTTTATTGCTTGATAAATTCGTTCATGCTCTGCTAATAATGCATCTGCTCGATCTTCCGAATAAAGCAGAAGACGACGTGCCTCACGAATTGTCTCGGACATCAATTCAGAAACACTTCCCATTAAGTTTATTAACAGATCCATGTGTGTAGCTTGTGCAATAGCTATATGAAAATCAGTATCAGCACTTTCTGCTAAGACATCATTTCCCTTTGCATTTCTCATCACATCTAATGCTTTTTGCATTTGGATTAGATCAGCTTCCTGATAACTGCTAGCAGCAAAACCTGCTGTACCTACTTCAAGAATCTTTCGGACCTGGTACAATTCTTTTACATCGTTTTGTTTCATTAAAAATGCAGTACTTACTGGTAAGGTAAATCGCTTAGGATCAAACGTTTTTACATATGTCCCCTCACCTTGATGCATCTCAACTAGACCCATTGACCGCAAACCGCTTAGTGCTTCACGTATCGCTGACCGCCCCACATCAAAATTTTTCGCTAGTTGTTCAACCGAGTCTAGCTTATCACCTGGCTTTAATTGACCACTTTTAATCATATCTATTAAAGAATCAGCTACTTGCTCGTAGATTTTCTTAGTTTTTATACGTTTATATTCCATGCTTTCAGCTCCTCATCATTTGAACCCATTTTACTGGATAGCTATGCTTTTGAAAAGCTGACCAAGCTAGATATAAGGTAATGTTAGAACAATTGAAGCATGATAAAACTAGCGGCACCCACTAGTAACCCATAGATGATTGCTGGTGCCAATGTTTTTCGTATTATTTCTCCTTCTTTCCCTGATAATCCAACAACAGCACTGGCTGCAACGACATTATGAACACAGATCATATTACCAGCTCCAGCTCCAATTACTTGCGCTGCAAGGACAGCGTTTACATCTAATCCAACCTGATTTGCTACATTGAATTGGATCGGAGAAAATGTAAGCGTTGAAACAGTTGCACTACCAGTAATAAACGCTCCGAGTTCACCTAAAAATGGTGCTACTAAAAACCAAATAGACCCAAGTGAACTCGCAAATGATTCTGCTATATATTGTGGCATGCTCACTAAATCATTTACATTTAAGCCAGAGTTTGTAAACACATGAACCATCGCAAGCGTCGTTATTAATGATATTGCTGTCGTTTTCATCGTTGATAAGGATTGCTTGGAAGCATCCATAAAGGTTCGAAGTTTATTACGATGAATAATAACAGATAGCATTGCCGCAATAGCTAGGATTGTCCCTGGCGAATACAAGAACTCCCAACTTGACTCAATTCCCGCTATTCCAAAAATAGTCGTCCACGAGAGATCAATCGCCGTTTGTGTAAATTCTGTTAGCCAAGGTACGATACGAGTTAGTAATAATAAAGCTACAACGATGATGTACGGAAACCATGCAGCAACTATACCCATTTCTGACTTCTTAGTAGAAGGTTCAAATCCTTCTTGTAACGCATCCTGCCATTTATTTTTCGGCAATAACCACCCTTTTTTAGCTGTTAAAGTAGCTACTATTAATGCGGTCAATGACGCTAAAATTGCTACAAATTCCTGCCCAAATGTTACAGCATATAATAAGGCAGATCCTGTATAGGTTATACCTATGAGCAATGTCCATGGCAACATAGGAAATGCATCCTTGAAACCTTTACCTTTTCCAAAAAATACAGTCATAATCACGATTAACATAAACGGGATAAAGGTTCCCGCAAATATATCAAGTGTTGTTATCTTTATTCCTATCTCTTGAAAGAAGGTAGAATTCGCGTTCGGGATATTACTTAACCCCACAGCTACAGGAGTTCCCACAGCACCAAATGCTACGGCAGAACTATCTGCAATTAAAGCTAAGGTTGCTGCTGCCAACGGCTGAAATCCTAATGCTATCATCAATGGCCCTGTTACCATCGCTGGAGTCCCAAATCCTGCTGCCCCTTCAATAAGAGATCCAAACAAAAAAGCCACGATAATAACCTGCACGCGCATATCCCCAGAGATGTTTTGAAAACCTTGATTAATCCGATCAACTGCCCCAGTATTTCGTAGTGTATTTAATAACACTAATGCACCAAATAAGATCCATAAGATCGTAAGCGTTTTATGTGTCCCCTGAAGGATAGAAGAAATAATAATCTTCCCTTCCATTCCCCATACAGAAATCGCAAACAATATAACGATGAGTGCACTCCATGTCATCCCTTTAGTAGCTGGAAATCGTAAAATAACAAGAAAAATAAACGGTGCAATGATTGCACTTAATGCAACTAGTAAATACATCAAACCCCTCTCTCCCAATAAAGCGATTACATTACACAACTAGTAATAAGGTCATCTGATGACCTTATTACTAGTTTACTTAATATTTGATAGGGATTCAATGTTTTTTTGTCACGATAACACGATTTTGCACTTTTAAAGCCTAGTCTTTCCCATTTAACGGGAAAAATTAGGCCTATGATCTTCTACCACCGCTTCTTTCATATTATTTTTATTGTAACCAAGAGTATTACTGTTTGATTGTTTCCCCAGTATAGTGAGATTGAGGTCTGAATAAGACGTTATTTTCTGATTGCTCTAGAATATGTGCCGTCCAACCAACGACTCGACTTGCGGTAAATGTTGGAGTAAATAAAGCAGGTGGCATATCAATAGCTTTCATAATAGCTGCTGCATAAAATTCGACGTTCGTATATAAAGATCGACCAGGCTTTAACTTATTTAATACACTAATCGCTGTTTCTTCGATATCAATAGCTAAGTCTAACCATTGATCTTCTCCTAACATTTGTAATAGAACTTTTTTCAGGGAAATAGCTCTAGGATCCTTCGTCTTATATACACGATGTCCAAACCCCATTAGTCGTTCGCCATTCATCACTTTTTCAGAAATTACTTTTATTGCGCTCTGGCTAGCTGCGATTTCATCTAATAAAGAAATCACTCCCATAGGAGCCCCTCCGTGTAATGGACCTTTCATTGTTCCAATAGCAGATGTTAAGCTAGATACCATATCAGATTCAGTCGATGCGGTTACTCTAGCTGAGAAAGTAGAGGCATTTAAACCATGCTCAAGTGTAAGTAACATGTAAGTTTCAAGTGCCTCGACATGCACTTTTGGAGGAACAGCTCCAGTTAACATAAAGAGGTAATATTCAACATGGTTAAGCTCTTTAGCTGCATTCTCATCAAAGCTCTTGTTTTCTAGTACACTCTTTCTGTATCCAATGATTGATGGCATCAGTGCTGTTAAGGTAATCGCTTGATCGATGGTAGGCTTCCAAGTCATGTTATTGTTACCCATGCTGGAAATCGTTGTTCGGATAACGCTCATCATGTCCATATTGACTGGAAGGGAGTGAATCATTTTTTTTACATAGGTTGGTAGTTTTCTATTGGACTTAAATTGCTCGGAAAGTTGATGTAATTGTTGTGAGTTAGGCAAGCTTCCATACCATAACAAATAAGCGGTTTCTTCAAATGTTTGCTTTTGAACAAGTTCTTTAACATCATATCCTCTATAAATAAGCTTCCCATTTTGCCCATCAATGTGACTAATAGCTGTTTCTATACAAGTAATCTCTTTTAAACCGTGATAAATCATTTTCTCAACTCCCTTTCTTTTCTTACTTTTATTGTATAAAATAAAATCAATCCAGAAAATTAATTATATTTAAATATAATGATTAATTTTATTAATCAAAGGGGGCAATTATGGAATTTTCTTGGATAAAAACGTTTGTCACCGTTGCAGAACAGCAGAACTTTCGGAAAGCTGCCGAAGTCCTGTATATTTCGCAGCCGTCTGTTACGGTTCATATTAAACAATTGGAAAAAGAGCTTGGTATTCTATTATTTAACCGAACAAATAAAAGGGTAAGTCTTACAGAAGAAGGTAGATGTTATTTAGAAACTGCTCGGAAGCTCCTTAAGGTTTATCAAGAAGGAGGTAAAAAGTTACATTCGATGGCACAAGGATATAAATCGACCTTTCGAATGGCGATCTCACCACTCATTGCTGATACGATTTTGCCGTATGTTCTAAAGCAGTATTTATTAAAGCATAGCAATATCGAGATTTCCGTTATCATATTAGAGTCTAGGGATATTGAGGAAGTAGTCATAAACGAGGAGGTCGATATTGGGCTTTCATGCATGCAAAGCTTTAACCCCCAATTAACAAATGAAATCATCTATGAAGATGAAGTTATTTTAGTGGCACCACATGATGGAATGGACCCTGAATTTGCTCCTCCAATCACGGAAGAAGAGCTATTTAACCAATATCATTTGCTTACGCACAATCACCCAGAGTATTGGGAGAAGCTGTTAAAAAGAATAACGTATATGCATCCATCAGCAAAAACGATGAAAGTTTCCCAAGTTCATATTACAAAAAGATTTATTGAAGAAGGTTTAGGAGTCTCTTTTATTCCCAGATCAACGGTAAGAAGAGAATTATTAGAAGGAAGATTACTTGAAGTGCAATCAGATTTAAGCACATCTCTAAAGGCGAATACGTATGCCATCGTAAAATATCAGCATACTTTAGAAAAAGAGTTTTTGCGTTTTCTAACCTATTATAGGTATATATAGGTTTGATGGTTGTGCATTGAAATAATTTTTAGGCATGGTTTACATCTAAACTCCATTATATTATATACGTTCATTATTATGATGAAACATCACCAAAAAGCCCTTGCCATGATGAGCAAGGACTTCTTTATTATTTATCAACTTTTTTACGCATCTCCCGCTGCCAAATCAACCCTTGTTCAAGCGCCATCGTTCGTGCAATTCGTGGTGCACTCCATAAAGGTGGAAGTAAAAGCAGTGATACTGGAACAGCAGTAATAACAATAGAGTTTTGGATAGAAGTAACACTATCCTCTCCAATCGTTAAGATTGCTATTGTAGTTGCACCAAATATAAGAGCCCAAAACACGCGTAGCCAGCGCTTAGGATGATCATTCCCTGTTATTGTAGCCGCAACGGTATAAGACATCGTATCAGCTGTTGTTGCTACAAATATAATGGATACGATAAGGAAACCAACCCCCATATACATTCCAAACGGCAACTGATCTGTAATAGCCATAACCGCTGCAGGCATACCGCCTTCATTCAAAGCATCTGAAATGGAGCCTGGAACTTTATTTTCGAAATAAACACCTGTTCCTCCAACAATCGAAAACCAAAAATTATTAACGATGGGCGCAACGATAGAAACAGCGATAATTAATTCACGAATGGTTCTTCCACGAGAAATTCTACTAATAAACACAATCAGCATTGGTGCATACCCAATAAACCAGCCCCAGAAGAATATGGTCCAAAAGGACAACCAGCCCTCATCCCCACGAAACATGGTCATTGAAAAGAAATTCTGTAAATGTAAGCCTGTTCCTCCAACAAAAGCATCTATAATAAACATAGTTGGTCCAATAACGAGTACGATTAATGCTAAGAATATGGTAAAACCAACATTATAGCGGCTTAATGTTAGAATTCCTCTATCTACTCCAGTTGCTGCGGAGATAGCTGCAACAAACACTAAAACAATGATTACTATGATGCTTACCGACAACGTATTCGGTATACCAAATAAGTGATTAAGACCGTAGGCAATTTGTAAGCCCAAAAACCCCAAAGGCCCTAATGTCCCTGCAACTGTTGCAAAAATAGAAAAAACATCAGCGGCAGAACCAATTAGGCTTTTTTGATATATCCGTTCTCCAAAAATCGGATATAATAATCCACGTGGCTTTAGCGGAAAACCTTTGCTGTAATGTACATACATCATAACGATTACAGCTAGTGTACCTAGAATCGCCCAAGCTAAAAATCCCCAGTGCATAAAGGATTGTGCAAAGGCCGCATACATATTATTAAATTCGCCACCACCGAATAAAGGTGGGGTTGTCATATAATGATACATTGGTTCTGATGCTGCCCAAAAAACACCACCACTTGCCAATAATGTAACCAGAATCATAGCTACCCATTTAAAATAGCTATATTTGGGCTCATCCTGTTTACCTAGTTTAACCTTCCCATACTTTGAAAAGGCAAGTGCTAAACCAATAAAGAAATTACCCAATAATAAAAGCTGCCAATAGGCACCAAATAGATCTGAAGAATACGTAAATAAAGTATTTACTGTATTTCCTACAGCATCTTTATTCCAAAGAGACAGCAGAATAAATAAAATTAATAATCCTCCACTAATGATAAATACCGGCCAATCCAATTTCGTGTTCTTTTTTGAATCCACGTTTTTCCTCCTAATATTATAGGAGCAAGTGCCTGTAATATTTTGCTTATCATTTGTCATTAAAGACCGTTGGATGGATAATAATTATTGCACGATATATGGAAGCAATAATCATGACAAAAACCCACCAGCTTGCTCAATTTTAAACACAGTTGTTGATTATAGGTTTCCACATGAAGTTTGTCAATTATTCATGAACTTGGTAGGTAATTTGCATAGCAAGACTCTTTGGTACATGCATTAAATTATATGAATGTGTTTATTGCTTCATAATCTCGTCAACCGTAGATTCAACCTCATCGCGAGTCATTTTTTCCTGCCCTTTTTCTAGCGCCTTTAATGTCTTATTAGCCAATGCTAAAGGAATCTTACAGAACAGGAGAATATGACGTGTCTTGATATCCTTTATGTACGTCTCTGCATGCCCTAGATTTTTCTTTGCATAAGTAAACATATCAGCACGACTCCAGCCATCGGGAATAAATTGCACACCACGCTGTGCATCTTCCTCTTGATTTCTAAGCATATTTACCGCCTGTAATCCTCTCCCATAGCCAATTGCCAAATCTTGATCCGTTTCTGTTTGATCGTACCAATACCATATGTCTGATAACATCACACCAACTAAACCCGCCACATAGTACGTATAATCATCTAGGTCATCTTTTGTTTTGATAATCCAATTCTTCTCAGTCCAGTCTGCCATACCAAGTGACATAATACTTGTTGACGTTTTTATTTTTGCAACAATATCTTCTGGGCATACTTTCAACCAGTCACCAAGCCGTAATGTAACCTCTGGGAGCACCGATTGATATGGACCGAGTAACTTAAGATAAGCTTCCTCGTCGAATCGATCTGCAGCCAATAACTTTCCAGTAGCTCGTAACAGATACTGTTTTGTTTCCGAATCTAATTGTTCATGGTCTTCTATTTCATCTACTGCTCTCATGCATAAGTATGCAGATCCGACCGTCTTTTTTAACACAGGTTTTAATAACGTAATTGGTATATAAAAGGTCCTGCTCGTTTCCTTAAGAGCACGCATGGCATCCTTTTGTAAATTTCCTTCTTTACGCAACAATGGTTCCTCCTTCAAGTCTATGAGGTAATAAAGTGAAACTTCAATCAGTAAGGGTTTTAATTATCCCACTGATGGTTAATACCACAAGGGTATGACCTAAAGGCCCTTGAATTAATCGGACATTTACTGGCAATCGATCTCCCACTTACCAATATTAGTTTCACTTTAGCTTAAAGTGGGGGCTTACTGCCAGTTATAGTTGGGATAACTAAAGTATATCAAAAAAATAGGATTATTTCTTTTGTCGTACTTAGGTAACAAAAATTCGCAAAATACACCCCAATCTTGTAACCATGTATTCCTTGTCAATTGAAGAAATTGGGATTACTATTGTATAGGAAAACGTTTAAGCATGACTTCGTATCTTCAAATTAGAAAGGCGTCATAGAATGGACAAACGCGTATATTTATTAACTATTATTTCTTTCGTTGTGGGAATGGTTGAATTAATTATTGGTGGTATATTAGACCTCGTAGCTAACGATTTAAACGTAAGTCTAGGAAAGGCTGGACTTTTAATTACAATATTTTCTCTAGTTTTTGCCATTTCCGCTCCAATACTGCTTATTGCCACAGCTAAAATAGAACGAAAACAATTAACATTAATTGCATTACTTATATTTTTAATAGGAAATTTAATAGCCGTTTTTAGCCCTATTTATAGTATGCTCTTTATTGGTAGGATTATTTCAGCAGCAAGTGGGTCGCTACTTATTATATTGTGCTTAACCATTGCTGCAAACATTGGCGATGATAAGTACCGTGGTCGAGCCATCGGGATTGTCTCTATGGGTGTTAGTGGTTCATTAGTATTAGGTGTGCCGATCGGGCTTGTCCTTGGAAATATGTTCGGTTGGAGAGCTCCTTTTGTCTTCATTGTTTTACTATCACTACTGTCTATGATCGGCGTTTATTATTTCATGGAAAAAGTGGAGCCCAAACCACAAGTGTCACTGAAAAAACAAATTCATTCGCTCAAAGAGAGTAAAATCTTACTTGGTCACGCCACTACCTTTTTATATATGGCAGGGCATACGATCTTATACGCTTACCTAACACCATTTGTAAAAGACACCATGCATTTGGGTGGCAACTGGCTAAGCATCATTTATCTTATTTTTGGAATCGCCGCTGTAAGCGGTGGAGGTATTGGTGGTGCATTCTCAGATCAATTTGGTTCGAAAAAAACCATTATATCAACACTTGTTATATTTGCTTTATCCCTGTTAACTATTCCCTTTACAACCTCCATCTTCGCTGTATTTTTAGTTGTCATGATAGTCTGGGGCATGATGAGTTGGGCAATCACACCGGCATTACAAAGCTACCTTATTGAATCAGCACCGGAAACTTCTGATATTCAGCAAAGTCTCAATAACTCTGCATTGCATTTTGGTATTGCATTTGGCTCCTTAGTTGGCGGAATAGTTATCGAACAAGCATCTGTACAGCAAAATGCAGCAATAGGTGGCATCTTCGTCATCCTATCACTTGGTACGATTCTAGTCTCAATGACGAAATCTCAGAAAAGAAGCTATGCCTAAGCCTTTTATATTATTCACCAGACTAACCTAAAGGGTCCCAACATACTTACCTATGTAGGACCCTTTTTACTACTTTCGAGCTAAGACTCGATTTACCACTACTTCAAATTCATCTGGTTTATGAAATTCAATTGGTGAAAAGCCTTTATCAAAACTAATTTGATCTGCTTCAATCATTAACATATATTTTCCGTTCACTTTAGCCAAGTGCAATGTTTCTCCAAAATCAGAAAGGTGTGCTTTAATTGCAACATGGTCAAGCTTCATCTTCAGTTCAGCATCAGGTGTTTGCTCTACTATTTGCGCAGACGCCTCCACCACCTGCTCTGTTGTTAATCGTTCCTGTATCTCCCGTTCTGGAGTAACAGCCCATTCTTCAATAGCTTCTTCAAATTGTTCTTTTTCTTCACTTTCTTCAGGGAATGTCTCCTTAATATGTTCCTGAACCATTCCTATTACTTGTGTCTTCATGATTTCTGGCATGGATTTTTCATAAGACACAAATGGGAGAAAGTCCTCAAAATAACGCGCATGAGATGCTTGATGAACCTTAATCTCTGCCGCGTCCATCATCCCTTCCTCTGGCATAAATGGATATTGAATCGACTTCATATTTTTCGTCGTAATTGCCATTTCAACATTCTCTACTAGGGTTTCCTCATCAGTAATAGTTGCTACTTTCGGTTCAAAATCACATTTCATAATGAAAACAAACGGGTCATCGAAGAACTTGGTCAATTTTGCAGAAGCTATTAACAACGCTCCCCCTCTTACAGCGCTTGTATCCATATACATTTGGGCAATTTGATCAGCCGCCTCTCGAAAATCTTCGGTTGACGCAGAACTTCTCACTTTTTGAAATAAGTTATAATTTGGATTAGAGGTTAATTCATGGCCGGGCTCAACAATAAACCTACCAATCTTTGTTGGAGCGTTTTCTGATTTCGCATGCCGCTCCACTTTCCGTTTGGTAATTCTGGTTAACTCTCCATCTAAAAAATCCTTAAGAGGATTATTATCATATCTATCCTTATCCAATGTCTGAAAGTGCTTTGATCGCTTATCCTCGCCATCCACATGAATAAGATAAAAGGATAAATAATTTATTGAAAACTCCATTTAATCACCTATCTCTTTCTCTGCCTTCCTAAGTATAAAAAGACAATAGAGAGGCGTCAATGAATATAAAATGAAACTTCATTCCGTGGGGGTTTTGTTACCCCTCACGGATGATTAGTACACAAGGGTATGACCTAAAGGCCCTTGAACCAATCGGACATTTACTGGCAGTCCCTCCACCTTTATTTCTTGAAGTGGAGTTTTACTGCCAGTTATATGTGGGACAAATAGCATCATTTGTTATTTTTTCGAAATAAAGCAATAGAAACAATACCAAGACCAAGACCAATTGCTCCCCCAGCTTCTAAATGACCAAACAACATTCCAATGCCTGCACCTAGCAATAAACAAGTAACAAACGTTAATCCGGCTGTTGCATCGCTCATACCATACACCTCCATCACTGACCTACCTTAGACTCAGTTTATTCGCACGACGTAACAAAAGTTAATGAAGTTACAGAATTCCAACTTATTTAAAAGAAAGCTGGGTACTTAGAAAAAACTACTCTGAAGAAAAGAATATGATGACGAAAAAACCACATCTTGAAAAAACGTAACTTTTCTATGCGTACAAAAAATTGACTATTGCTATAGTTCAGTATTCGTGTTTAAATAGCTATTAAACAAAAACGATGAGGTGATGAAGTGGGAAACACGGTTTCTATCGGTCTATTAGGATTAGGAGTAGTCGGTTCAGGAGTCATAAAACTTATTGAAAGTCATCAGGAAGAGCTTATTCACCAACTAGGTTGTGAGGTTAATGTAAAAAGCGTATTAATTCGTAACCTTGAAAAAGCTCGTAATGTAGAAATAGATCGAACGTTTCTCACTACGAATCCTGATGACATAATTAATGACCCGGATATCGATGTAATAGTAGAAGTAATGGGTGGAATTGACGAAACATATCATCATATTTTACAAGCTTTTGCTGCAAAAAAACATGTTGTTACGGCAAATAAAGACCTTGTTGCTTTACATGGCACAGCACTAGAAAAAGCAGCAAGACAAAACAAATGTGATTTCTATTATGAGGCAAGTGTTGCTGGTGGTATTCCCATTTTGAGAGGAATTTCCGACGGACTATCATCTGATCGAATTCAAAAGGTAATGGGAATAGTCAACGGAACTACCAACTACATTCTAACAAAAATGAGCAACGAAGGTGTTTCCTACGAAAATGCATTAATGGAGGCACAAGAACTTGGATTTGCTGAGGCAGATCCAACAGCCGATGTAGAAGGTTTAGATGCGGCTAGAAAAATGGCGATTTTAGGAAGACTAGCATTTTCTACAGATATTGCTCTCGAAGATGTAGAAGTATCTGGTATTAAAAACCTAGAATTGGCTGACCTTCAATATGGTGAAAAATTTGGCTATACTATGAAATTAATTGGCTATGCTCAATGCTCGGATCAACAAATAGAAGTAAGTGTTCAGCCGACACTACTTTCAAAAGAACATCCGTTAGCAGATGTAAAAAATGAATATAACGCTGTTTATGTGTATGGTGAAGCAGTTGGTGAAACAATGTTCTATGGGCCAGGAGCGGGAAGTCTGCCAACCGCAACAGCTGTCGTTTCTGATCTTGTAACGGTAATTAAGAATATGCGCCTCGGTGTATGTGGTAAACACTCACTTGAAGCAAGATTTGAAAAACATTTACGAAGTTCTGACCAACGTTCTGGACAGTATTATTTACGAATACATGTCAAGGATCGGGTAGGTGCTTTTTCTGAGATATCTACATTATTTAACGACCTAAATATTAGCTTTAAGCGGATTCTTCAGACACCAATTAAAAAACGGGAGTTGGCTGAGATCATTGTTGTTACACATCACACTACGCTTCATAATTTTCAAGATGCGCTAAATCAACTGCACAATTTAGATGTGGTACTGCAGATAAAAAGCTATTATAAAGTGGAAGGAGATGCAGCACATGAATTGGCCGGGACTACTAAAAAATTATAAGGAGTTACTACCTATAACAGAAAACACACCAGCTTTAACATTACATGAAGGCAATACACCATTAATTCATTTCTCTACATTGTCTAAAGAGCTTGGAATAGAACTTTATGGCAAAATTGAAGGCGTTAATCCGACCGGTTCTTTTAAGGATAGGGGAATGGTTATGGCCGTAGCAAAAGCGGTTGAAGAAGGCAGTACGTCAATCATCTGTGCATCGACTGGAAATACCTCAGCTTCTGCAGCTGCTTATGCAGCAAAAGCAGGAATTAAAGCAATTATTGTGATTCCTAAAGGAAAAGTTGCATTAGGAAAATTAGCACAAGCGATTATGTACGGTGCGGAGATTGTGGAAATTGATGGAAACTTTGATGAAGCACTAGCAATGGTACGAAAATTAAGCGAGTCATCTCCTGTTACATTAGTCAACTCTGTTAATCCATATCGCTTAGAAGGTCAAAAAACAGCGGCCTTTGAGGTATGCGACCAACTTGGAACTGCTCCTGATATTCTTTCCATACCAGTAGGCAATGCAGGAAATATTAGTGCATATTGGAAAGGGTTTAAAGAATATAACGATATAGAACAGTCAGGTCTCCCAAAAATGTTTGGCTTTGAAGCAGAGGGAGCGGCTGCTATTGTTCAAAACAAAGTGATTCCACATCCTGAAACTGTAGCCACGGCCATACGGATTGGGAACCCGGCTAGTTGGAAGCTAGCAGAGGAAGCAAGGGATGAATCAAAAGGTATCATAAACTCCGTAACGGATGATGAAATCGTAGCAGCTTTCAAAAAACTAGCAGCAAGTGAAGGTGTTTTTGTTGAGCCAGGGTCATGTGCATCTATTGCCGGACTAATTAAACAATGCAAAAAGGGAGTTATTAAAGAGGGGAGTAAAGTGGTTGCAGTTCTTACAGGAAACGGATTAAAAGATCCACAAACTGCAATTGACCAATTAACGATTAACCCTGTTTCACTACCTAATGATGAAAAAACAGTTATGGAGTATTTAGAAAACAAGGTGCAAATATGAATGGCTTTACCATTTCTGTACCGGCAAGTTCTGCAAATATAGGGCCAGGCTTTGACTCGCTAGGTTTATCCCTAGGTCTATATTTAACATTATCTGTAGAGAAGCATAGTCATTGGGAAATCCAGCACCAATCACTTCTATTACCTGATTTTGAAAGCTATGATAAGCATTTTATCTATCAGATTGCAAAAGAAACAGCACATCACTATGGAAAGCAACTGCCACCTTGCAAAGTTACCATCGATAGCTCTATACCATTAGCTCGCGGTCTTGGAAGTAGTGCATCTGCAGTAATTGCTGGCATCGAGCTTGCTAATCAACTGTGCCGCCTACAATTATCGCTACTCGACAAATTAATGCTAGCTACAGAAAAAGAAGGGCATCCTGATAATGTTGCAGCCTCATTAGTAGGAGGTCTTGTAGTAACAGCCTCAACTGCAAATGATAAAATTAACTATTATAAATGGAACAGTCTAAACATAGATATTATTACAGTTATTCCAGATACAGAATTAAAAACGGAAGCCTCAAGAAGCGTACTACCTGAGCATTTCACTAGGAAATATGCAGCAAGTGCTAGTAGTATTTGTAATCTATTTATTGTTGCGCTCACTTCCCATGATTATCATTTAGCAGGAGAAATGATGGAAAATGACCTTTTTCATGAGCCATTTCGTGCTACCCTAATTCCAAAATATACAGAGATCAAAAAGGCAGCGAGAAGTCTTGGAAACTATGGAACTGTGATTAGCGGAGCTGGACCAACAATGCTAGTATTTGCTCCAAAGGGTAAGGGGCAGTCCATCGCAGGTGAATTACAGGGTCAATTTTCTTCCTATAACATTTGCCAAGTGAATATCGACACCCAAGGCATGAAGGTAACATCAGGAAAAGAAGAAGTTGCGGAAAATTGATTCTGCAACTTCTTTTGCTCGTGATTTGCTGTTATTTTCAATGCTTTTTTGCTTATTAAATACTACCCTATTTGCCTAATAGTGCAACCATCAAAGCCTTTTGTGCATGCAGACGATTCTCAGCTTGTTGGAAGACAACAGAATGTACTCCATCAATTACATCAGCAGATACTTCCTCACCGCGATGAGCTGGCAAACAATGCATAAATATTACATCCGATTTGGCAAGCGAAAGTAGACTTCGATTAACTTGATAGCCTGTAAATGCTATTTCTCGTTTTTGTTGTTCTTCTTCCTGGCCCATACTCGCCCATACATCTGTATAAATTACATCAGCTTGCTGAACCGCGTCTTCAGGGCAATCGGAAATTTCTAAAACCGCTCCAGATTCAGAACCAATTCGCTTTGCATTTATAACCACATCAGCATCAGGTTGATAATTTTTCGGTGAAGCAATTGAGAGGCGCATTCCCATTGTTGCCGCACCAATCAAAAGCGAATGCGCCATATTATTCCCATCACCAATATACGCTATTTTAACACCATTTAACTGACCCTTTAACTCTTTTATTGTTTGGAAATCAGCTAAAACCTGACAAGGATGATATAAATCCGTTAATCCATTAATAACAGGGATGCTAGCTTTCTCTGCTAGCAATTCAATTGTTGATTGTGAATATGTTCGAATCATTATACCGTCCACATAAGATGACAACACTTGAGCTGTATCTGTAATTGATTCACCTCTCCCTATCTGGATATCATTGGAACTTAAAAATATACCACTCCCCCCTAATTGATAGATTCCTGCTTCAAAAGAAACTCTCGTTCTCGTAGATGCTTTATCAAATATCATGCCAAGTATTTTTCCTTCTAGATAATGATGGGGAATTCCTTTCCTACGTTCATACTTTAGATTCTCTGCTAAATCTAATAAACTATTAATCTGTTCCTCCGTATAATCAGCTAATGTTAAAAAATTCCGACCATGTAATTCATGAAACTTTGCTGTCGCTCGTTTTATTCCCACTCCCAATTACATCTCCACCTTCCAAATCGTATATGAATTATTATGCAATAAAAAGAATAAATATACAATACGTTTTTCTATTTCGGACCAAAAATAAAAAACAAACGCCATATAAAGTGAAACTTCAATCAGTTGGGGTTTTTGTTTATCCCCACGGATGGTTAGTACGAGAAGGGTGTGACCTAAAGGCCTCGGACATTTACTGGCAGTTGATCCCACACTTACCCATATTGGATTCACTTTATTGCTTGAAGTCGGAGTCTTACTGCCAGTTATATGCAGGTAAGAAAAACGGAGCAAAATTCGCTCATTCCTTATCACTAAATGCTCAGATTTACGCTTCCTCTAGTAGCTATTATGGAATAATAGCTACTGCTTGCTTGACCACCACTCCGGCTGCCCACTTCCCTTTCCGTGGGGTTTGTCCTTCAGCTAACTTTTTTAGCAAAACCCGCTCAAAAAAGTGGATCTTCAGGTCAAACATTTCCCACAGGAGTTGAAGTGGCCGGCCTTCGCTATTATCAGGCTCTACAACGCTAGCATGAAGTAACACAGCTACTTTTATACTCACGGATAGCGATTTTCACTTTACCCATTGTAAAAAAAGTCAACTATTACTTATGACAAGAATTGTTGCACCTTCGCATAGCGGAGACGAATTACGTAGACTCCTGCGGGATTAGCGCGAGCCGAAAATCCACTTTGCAACGTGTTCTTCTTTGCAAAGTTAGTTGAGGCCGTGCCCACGGAAAGCGAAGTAATTAGTCGGAGCATTGCCAATATACATCTAACATTTCAAAATAACTACTTGGCTTAACGCAGTCATTGCACTGATTTTATACTTTCTTAACTTAGAACAAAAGCGCAAGCACCCGATTAAAAATGTAGCGACTGGAGTTAATAAAAAATCGCTTCGAACAAAATTTCGAAGCGATTCAGTCAAATTTATCCTAGTTGTATGATTAAGACCTTTAAATAATTTCCTTGAGGGAATCTTTTATCTGTTTGGAAATCAGCTGGTAGCTGAAATTCTTCAAGAATCCTATATGATGTGTTCATCTCACTACATGCTTTGTCTATAAACCCTTTGAATTTTTTCATACCCAAACTTGCATTATTTGTAGATGCAACGATAATACCATGTTGGTTCGTTATAGAGATGGTATCCTTTATCAAAGCTGGATAGTCTTTAGCAGTACTAAAGGTTCGCTTTTTGGACCTTGCGAAGCTAGGTGGGTCTAATATAACCATATCAAAGCTAAGTTGCTTTCTTCGAGCATATTTAAAATAGTCAAATACATCCATTACTATAATATCCTGCTGTTCGAAATCAATACCATTTACACTAAATTGCTCGATTGTTTTTCCTTTACTCCTCTTAGCAAGATCTACACTCGTGGTTTTGGCCGCTCCTCCTAATGCTGCGGCTATCGAAAATGCTCCAGTATAAGAAAAAGTGTTTAGCACCTGTTTATTTTTTGCATATTTATCTCGAATAGCGACTCTCACATCACGTTGATCTAAGAATACACCTACCATTGCTCCATCGTTTAGATAAACAGCGTAATGCATTCCATTTTCCTTTACGATGATTGGAAATTCTCCACGGTTGCCTTTGACAAAATCGTCATCATCAATATAGTTACCTTTTCTATCGAACCGTTTCTTTTCATATATCCCATGATAGTCACCAAGTTCGTCTATCACACGTACAATATGCTCTTTAAATGCATAAATCCCTTCACTATACCAGTTAATCAGATAATATCCAGCGTAATAATCAATGGTAACTCCACCAATCCCATCACCCTCACCGTTAAAAACGCGAAACGCATTTGTATCATCTGATTGATAGAAACCTTTTCTTTTATTTATTGCCGAAAGTAGTTTCTTTTTGAAGAACGAAAAGTTAATGTCTTCATTTAATTTATTGGTCAATATCCACCCAATTCCTTTATTTTGTATACCATAGTAACCTTTTGCTAGAAATTGGTGATTTTTATCCAATAAATGGATAATCACCCCTTCCTGATGAAGTACATCTAAATTACGAACAGCATCTTTTACGATAAGTGGATATCCATTTATATATTGCTTACTATATTTTTCCTTTACATACAATTCAATTACATTTGTCATCGTTTCATCCTAACTAACCTTTTTTCTCATTATCGCACGGAGATTATGAAAGGAAAAGAAAATTATTAACCGGGATCTGTATGACCGATATATCGTAGCATTGCATTTGTAATTCTCTCCAACTCACAAGCAATGGAATGTTGATTCAACTCTTGTTAATCAACTAATAACCTTTCAATTCAATAGCTTTCATTAATAAACCACCAATCTATGTATCTAAATCTTTACGAACAAATTCTCTTTTTTTATGAAAACCTAATTTTTCATAAAAATTTCTGGCCACATGATTGTCTACCCAATAATCAAGTTCTATACAGTCTACCTTCAATGTATAAGCTATATTTTCTAATTCTATCATGAGCGCTTTGCCATAACCACTACTCCTAGCTGTTTCTTCAATGCTAATTTGATGCACATAAAGTGATTTATATTCTTTGTTAAATGGGGTATTTGATTTTGTCACAATTTCATAGAAAATAAACCCTTTAGCTGTTTCTGCATCAAATAATACTAGAAAATAATTATTTTCATCCTCCATATATGTTTGAAATAGCTCAATCATCTTCTCGTAATTATACGGCTTAAAGTATTCAGGATATAACTGAACATGCAATTCATGAACACCTCTATTTAGTCTAGCAAGCAATTTATAGTCTCTTGAATGCTCTAGCTTCACCTAATGCTCCTCCTTAATTTCCATTACTAGCCACTATTTCTACTTTAATACGGTCAGGATCCTCAAAGAAAACCGCATAATGATCGACACCTCCAGCATAGGGATGCTTATCTAAATAGAGAATAGCAACTCCTCTCGCTACTAATTCCTCTGTAATTTCATCAATATGCTCTTTCGATTCTCCATGAAATGCTAAATGATTAAGACCGATCCTACGCCGATGATATCCATCTTCTAAAAATCTATTATCTGTTTGAACAAAAACAATGTATGTATGCGCTAATATCCAGCTTTGACCCCAATCCCATTTCTGATAAACACTGTATCCTAACTCTTCTAACAACCATCCCCAGAATTGAACACTTTCCTTTAAATCAGATACATTTAATTCAATATGATGCAGCAATCCCTTTGACAATAATATCACTCCTAACTGAAACATTAAAACCATCTATCTTTTCTATTACGATTTCTACCTCTTCCATACTTCTAATCGATCAAATAAAGTTCAATTCGTGGGGTTTTTTTATCCCCCTCGGATGATTAGTACCACAAGGGTATGACCTAAAGACCCTTGAACCAATCGGACATTTACTGGCACTCCACTTATCCATATTGGTTTCTCTTTATTGCTTGAAGTCGGGGGCTTACTGCCAGTTATATGCGGATAAATTGCGAAGAGTCCCCTGTTTACCTCTAACCAGCTCGATAAAAACTGCATTACTTGAGTTAGGAAAACCAAAGGCTCGTTTATAACGTACAATATATATCAAAAAACTGAATGCTGCGTAGCATCCAGTTAGTTATTCCGCCATCTCCATGAATTAGAAGCTAAAGTCTCAAACCACAAAGTCTAGTTATACAAAGAGGGGAAACGGGAAATGAAAGAAAATCCCGGTGTTGAATTCTACTTTACTTTCCCTGAAATTTTGGCTTTCTCTTTTCCTTAAAAGCAAGTAAAGCTTCGATCCTATCTTGAGTTGGAATAATAGATTCATAAGCATTTGCCTCAATAGCTAATCCGGAATGGAGATCGATATTACTTCCTTTATCAATAGCGAACTTCGCCTGATTTACAGCTAATGGAGCATTAGCAAGAATTTCATCTGCTAAAGAACTGGCTTGATCCATTAATTCTCCGTGTTCTTCAACTGAATTTATTATTCCCCACCTTTCAGCAACTTTAGCTTCAATTCTCCGAGCAGTCAAAATCAATTCTTTGGCTTTAGCCGGACCTACTAGTCTAGCTAACCGCTGTGTACCTCCTGCTCCTGGAATAATCCCCCAACTAACCTCGGTTAGACCTAGCATTGCATCATTTACTGCTATTCGAAGATCACATGCTAAAGCTAGTTCAAATCCACCTCCAAAAGCGTGTCCGTTTATTGCAGCAATGGTCGTCTGTGGCAGTTCATCAATTTGTAAAAATACTCTACGAATCTTATTTACATTCCTTCTAACTTCAGCTTCAGATAACCCTCGTCTTTCCTTAAGGTCTGCACCAGCACTGAATGCTTTTTCACCTGAACCTGTAAATATAACTACATGTATGTCTTGTTTACGTTGTAGGTTACGTACCGTTTTATCCAACTGCTGTAACATATCATAATCAAAGCAATTTAATACTTCTGGTCGATTCAGTATAATGATTGCTAATGAACCTTTCTCTTCCACAACTACTTTATCCATCTTCCTCCTCCTATAACGAAAGCTAATTTATAGGTTATTTTGCAGTAGCAAAGATACTGGTACTATGTCCTGCATGTAATTTGGCTTTGGGATCCGCTATTTTCTTAGCATGATTCACAGCTATTGGTGCTTCACCAAAGCCTGTTGCAATTAATTTGGCTTTTCCCTCGTACGTACAAACATCGCCTGCTGCAAAAATGCCTGCTATGTTTGTTTCCATTCTAGAATTAACAAGAATAGCATTTTTTTGAAGTTCTAATCCCCATGTTTTAACAGGTCCTAAAGAAGTGACAAAACCGAAGCTTACAATCACATCATCTACATCATATACGAATGATTCATCACCCTTCACTTCTTGAATTAAGACTTTTTCTATAGCTTTATCCGTACCAATAAGCTGCTTAACCTCATAAGGTGTTTTAACATTGACACTTGATTTTTCTAAAAGTGATACACTATGTTCATGAGCACGAAAAGAAGGTCGTCGATGTATTAATGTTATCTCTTCGGCTATAGGTTCCAGTGCTAATGCCCAATCTACAGCAGAATCTCCTCCCCCACAAATTAAAACCCTTCTTTCGTTAAATTGTTCTAGGTTCTTGACTGAATAGTGCAGACACGTTTGCTCATACAGATTTGCATATTCTACTTTCAATTTTCTAGGTTGAAATGCACCAGCTCCAGCCGTAATAATTATAGTCTTAGAATAATGGATATCCTTCGATGTTATCACCTTAAAACTACCATCTTCTAAACGAATGATATGCTCTACTGTTTCACTTAAACGAAATGTTGGTGAAAAAGTGAATGCTTGTTCATATAACCGCCTAACCAATTCATGGGCTTTAACACTAGGAAATCCACCGACATCATAAATATACTTATCAGGATATAAAGCAGACAATTGCCCACCCACCTCTGGCAAACTATCAATCACTTTAACGGATGCATTTCGCATACCTGCATAAAAGGCAGTGAAAAGACCTACTGGCCCTGCTCCAATAATGGTAATATCATACAACGTATCTTCTGACATTACCCTTCCCCCTTTCAATTAATATTGCAGTCACAGTCATTATCATGTAAAGCACAAACCAACAACTAAATATCGTATTACGTTTTAAATACGAATCCAAAATATTTGTTATATACAGCATACGTAATTCACCATGTACTGTCAATATAAATATGAGAATATTCTTTATAACAGCTCAGGACCTTGGGGATAGACAACGGAATTTTAAAAGCTAATATGACAAAAAAGAACGGCTACTTAAATCGCACCGCTCCTCTCTTGTAATCATATTCGTTTAGAAAAGACGTCACTTAGAATTTCTACCACACTATACCCATATGGGTTTCTCTTTATTACTTGAAGTGGGGGCTTACTGCCAGTTATATACGAGATAAATTCCGTCCTTAGATTACCTCATGATTTTCCAAATGGTAACTGATGGTTATAAAGGGTTTGTGCCTCTTGTATCATTCGTTGAAAAAGCTCTTTAACCGTCGGGATATCATTAATAATCGACGCGACCTGACCAGCATTCACATGACCTTCTAAAAACTTTCCTTCTAGTGCTCCCAAAATATGATGGTTTTCATCCGTTAGATCTAGGTATGTTTTTAAATCTGGATTATTCCTTTCTTCCTCTAACAAATGCTTCCCATAAGGGGTCTTTAAGATCCTTCTTATTTTTCCATATGAACGACCAACAATCATCGTCCCATCAGAGTCAGCGGCACAGAGCGCACGTTTATATAAACTATGAACTTTCGCATCCTTTGTCGCAATTAGTCTTGTTCCTAACTGCACTCCTTGTGCACCCAAGCTCATTGCAGCCAACACTCCCCTTCCATCACCTATACCTCCTGCAGCAATAACTGGAATAGCTACAGAATCGCATATTTTAGGGACTAGTGTAAATGTAGTAAGCTCTTCCGGTGCATTAATCCCAGCAGCTTCAACACCCTCTGCCACAATAAAATCTGCTCCTTCTTCCTCTGCCTTTATAGCTTGCCTTTCGTTCGCTACCACACAGATTACAATAATATTTTCATTCTTTAATTTAGTTATAAAGGGTGCTGGGTTACCAGCAGACAACGAAACAACAGGGATTTGGTATCCTATAATCAATTTTATTAACTCATCTACATTCTTCTGTACTGATAGTGGTACATTTATAGCAAATGGCTTAGAGGTTTGTTTACGGATTTTGATAATCATATCTTCCAGATAGTTAGGCGAAAGAGTACCTGCTCCAATTGTTCCCAACCCTCCTGCCTCAGACACAGCAACAGCCAATTCTGCATGACTTATGTTACCCATGCCTCCTTGAATGAAAGGAAGGGAAATTCCTAGCTTGCGTGTTAAGTCATTCACTTTTATCCACCTCCGTATAGAATGTGTTATACTGAATTATAACATACTTTATAGGGAGGAATGTAGATGATCTACCGTTATAAAGATGCTATACCATCTATAGATGAAACCGCTTTTATTGCTGATGGTGCAAAAATTATTGGAAATGTTGAAATTGGAGCAAAGTCTAGTATATGGTTTAACGTTGTGTTACGTGGAGATGAAGGTCCGATTAAGGTTGGAAAACGCTGTAATATTCAAGAAAACACCATGTGCCACTTGTATGAACAATTTCCATTAACACTTGAAGATGAGGTATCAATTGGCCATAATGCAATTGTTCATGGATGCACATTAAGAAGAGGTGTACTAGTGGGAATGGGTGCTACGGTATTAGATGGGGCTGAGGTAGGAGAATATACGATTATTGGAGCAAATAGCCTTGTCCCATCGGGAAAAGTAGTCCCTCCTCGCTCTCTCGTTCTTGGCTCTCCTGGAAAAGTTGTAAGAACATTAACAGATAAGGATATTCATATGATCGAGGAAACGATTGATACGTATGTTCAGAAAGGACAAGAATTTAAACAAATAGATGTCCTTGAAAAAGTTTTTGAATAGATATTTTCATAGGCTGGAATATACGAAACCTCTCGGGAAGCACAGACACTCGATGAATCGATTTCCCTGACGATATGGAATCATTTCTTCCACGGAAGTGGAGTATATTCCAGTTTTGTAAGAGCAATACTATCTTTTGCGACAGCCCTACTCGCTATACGTTAATATCTCCAGAATCAAATACAGACTCAAAAAACCTTGTAGCTGGTTCTTTAAGGATTTGATAATAATCTGTGAAAAGCGAAGCAGCTGAATCACCTAACCAATTGTCTGGTAGTAATTCTTTAGGTAGACTAGGGTCGATAAATAAAAATTTTCTGTATTGGTGTACAAGTAATGTTCGTTGCACAAAACAGTTGCCGTCATTCATCTCGCCTTTTTCAATTTTGCTCTTATCAATAATATATTTTTGACTATATGCTTGAATAAATTGTGAATAACGTTCATTCACTGCTTCCAAATCCCAGCACTGCTCTACTAAATCTTTATTTTCCTTTGTACCCTCATATGTACCATGAAAAAAGTTAACATAAGCGTCAATATCATATTTTTTTATTAAATCTTTTACCTGCTGTTCTAATGGATTAGGTGTGATCCAACAGCTATTAGATAAAAGACCAAACCCACTCCATACTAATTCTTGCCGCAATTCATCTCTAAGATGGCGCTTTTCTTCTGGAATCGTATAAAGAAGTAGCCTCCATTGCCCATCCCATGACGGTGCTTCTATTTGATAGATCCGTTGAGCAGCTTCATCCATACGAGCCTTTCCTCTGTCTGTTAAAAAGTAATAGCTCCTATTTCCATTCTTTTGGGACTTTACCCACCCTTGCTTATTCATACGAGAAATAGCCGCACGCACCGATTGTTCATTATGACCGAATTCTTCCAATAACCGAATTAAGCTTCCAATCCAAATAACATTGCCATATTGACTAACATAGTCACCATAAAGCGTGAAAATCATGGAGCGTGTATTAAATAATTTTGCCATTTTGTAATTCCATTCCCTTAATCATTGTATATATTCAAAATCATTGAACAAGTTATCCATTCCTATTCTAGCCGAAATAGCTTAACTTGAAAAGAAAGAATCTGAGATAAAAGTAAATAAGAACCAATAAAAAACGAATGATAATTGTTTTAAATTAATTATCATCCGTTTTTTGATTAGAATAATTAATATAGTACATTACATATGCGAACCTCCTTGAAAAAGAAGAACGCTTTTTCTGCGTGCCATGTATCGCTGCCGAAGCCTTCCTTATCCAGCGGGAACAGCACGAGTCCGAAGATTCACTTGATAACGCACTTTTCTTTACCAAGTTAGCTACGTACGTGCCCGTGCAAAGTGAGTATATTTCAGATTGTGCGATGATACTCCTATATCGATTCATATTTTGTAGCACACTCTATACACTATAATGTGGCAGACATCGACGGACGTTTATCAATAATTCGTCTCGCCTTTCCTTCTGAACGTAAAAGTGTTTTAGGCTTTGTCAAACGAACATCAACAGATACAAGCAGTTCCATTTTCAATGTCTTTTTAACTTTTTGAATGAGCTCCAATGACTTTTGGTCATTAAATGATTGTTCAGATAAAGAATTATAAAACAACTCGCATACTTCCACGTGCAATTCCACATGGTCCATTGCACCTTTCTTCAGCAAGTGAATTTCATAATGTGGCTCCAATTCTTCTGCACTACAAATGTAACGTTCAATTTCAGACGGAAATACATTAACCCCTCTAATAATTAACATATCATCAATTCTGCCCTTCACACGGCTCATTTTAATTGTTGTCCTACCACATGCACATCTTTCTCTACTTAATGATGCAACATCACCCGTCCGATATCGAATAATTGGTATGGCTTCCTTCGTCAAACTCGTGAAGATTAATTCTCCATCCTCCCCATCAGGTACAGGCTCTAGCGTTTCAGGATTAATAGCCTCTATAATGAAATGATCCTCGGCAACATGCAATCCTTCTTTACATTCACACTCCATTGCGATGCCGGGTCCCATAACTTCACTTAAACCATAGATGTCTAACGCATCCAGATCAAACATTTGCTCTATTATATCCCTCATTTTCTCTGACCAAGGCTCTGCACCAAGGATTGCCAATTTCAACGACGTGTTTGCTGGATTAATTCCTTGATTTATCATTGTCTCACCAATGTTTAATAGATAAGAAGGCGTCGAGCAAATAATACGTGGCTTAAAATCTTGGATCATAGCTATTTGCTTATTTGTATTCCCTCCGGAAATTGGAACAGTTGCACATCCTAGATATTCAGATCCATGGTGAATACCTAATCCACCTGTAAAAAGACCGTAGCCAAAAGCATTATGTAGAATATCACCCTTCCGGCCACCAGCCATATAAATAGCACGAGCCACCATATGTCCCCAGTGGCTAATATCATTTTTTGTATATGCAACGACAGTTGGTTTACCACTAGTACCAGATGATGCATGGATTCTAACGACCTCATTAACTGGAGTCGCTAACAACTGGAACGGATAATTCTCGCGTAAATGGTGTTTTTTCGTAAAAGGAAGTTCTTGGAACTGCTGCCATGAACAAAAGTCATCGGGAGTAATAGGAATGCGTTGCAGAGCTTCTCTGTAAAAAGGTACATTTTCATAAGCATGTTTAATGGATTTCTTTAGTCGAGACCATTGTAAATCCTTCATTTGCAGATGACTCCACTGTTCTTCTTTTGAAAAAGTAGACATAATATTCCCCTTTCACATGATATTTTTTAAACGAATTCACCAAAATTGTTACATATAAAGTATCTTTTATTGAAAGCGCTGTCAATATTTGTGATGCTGTAGTAAAAGCAACAATTCATTCATAAGCTTAATTACATAGGTGTTTATTGTATTAACAAAAATTTAAAAATATTTCGCTATTGATATTTATATAACGTTTTATTATAATTGCGTTAATTAATCGTAATAAGGAGTTGAGAAAATGTATATTTATGGAGGCGCATCTGCTGCTGATCATGAAAAGGATACAGAAAAGCATACTGTTTTCATGAAACGAATAGAGGCAGGAGAAAAAATTGAGGCAGATGACTGGATGCCAGATGAATACAGAAATGCATTAATCAAACTCATATCCATGCACGGAATTAGCGAAATCATGGGAGCTCTACCTGAAAAAGAATGGGTACCCAAAGCACCCAGCTTGAAAAGAAAACTAGGCATTATGGCTAAGGTTCAAGATGAAATGGGTCATGGCCAATTATTACTTCGTGTAGCTGAGGATTTAATTAAACCCTATGGTAAAAACAGGGAGAATATCATGCAAGACTTATTAAACGGCAAGCTTAAGTTTCATAATGTTTTCCATATGCCCACAAAAACATGGGCAGATGCAGGCATAGTCGGTTGGTTAGTAGATGGAGCAGCTATCATTTCACAAACAAATATGTTAGACGCCTCATATGGACCTTACCAACGAGCACTTCAACGAATTTGTCAGGAAGAAGTATTCCATGCACAGCATGGAGAATCTATTATTATGGCTCTTGCAGAAGGATCTAACAAGCAAAGAGATATGTTACAGGAAGCTCTTGATCGTTGGTGGTCATCATTACTCATGTTTTTTGGGCCAGCTTCAGCAACAACAACTGGTTCTTCTAAGCAGGAAATAACTACGAAATATCGAATTAGGAAAAGTTCTAATGAGGAACTAAGGCAAGCTTTCTTGGATAAGTACTTACCTCGAATTTTCTCTTTGGGATTAACGGTACCAGATGAAACTATTCATTATGATGAAGCCAATAAACGTTGGGAATACAAGCAACCAGATTGGAATGAATTCAAAAAAATCATTAGTAATAATGGGCCTTGTTCAAAGCAACGATTACGATTAAGAGACATAGCCTACGAAAATAATCGATGGGTTCGACAAGCTTTAGCTCCTCAAGCTGTCGTCTCCTAATTAAGAAAGGAGGATCATGCAGATATGACTAGTCACGATGGATCGAATTTTTACCAGGAGTATGAAGTTTTTAGCAAAAAAAATGCAAAATCACCTATTCAGCATCAATTTAGTTTACTAGCACCTAACGATGAAATGGCATTAAATATGGCACAGGAAAATTTTATGCGCAGAGAAAATGTTATTGATGTATGGGTTGTACCACGCAGCCAAATTCGTTCTATGACCAGTGAGGAGCGGCAACTATGGACGAAACGATTAGATAACAAGGAATATCGTACAACAAAAGGCTATGGATACCTACGGAAAAAATGGCGTGAAAAAGAGCAAGGAATGCTAGATGAGAAAGAAATTATGTCGTGGAAAGAGGTGAAAAAATTGTGAAACGGATAGATACAGCAAAAGAAGCGAAACAAAATCCTTCCTACTTTGAGGCACTTGTTGAATTACTATTTCAGCTTGCCGACGACGATTTTATCATTTCCTTCCGAGGATCTGAATGGCTAGGCTTAGCTCCTCACATAGAAGAAGATGTAGCTCTTTCGTCCATTACCCAAAATACAATGGGGCACGCTTCTCTATATTACCACTTGCTAGAAGACTTAGATATAGGTAACGCAGATAAGTTAGCACATGAACGGCAAGCGGTGGAAAGAAGAAATGCCAGCTATTTTGAGAGAAAAAACGGTGAAGGTTCATACTTGCAAGAACCTTATTACGACTGGGCGCTAACAGTAGTAAGACAATTTCTTTTTGAAACAATGAAGAAAGTTAAATTGGAGACCATTATAAATAGTTCCTATCAACCACTAGCAGATATTGCTAATAAAGTTTTAATGGAGCAGCCATATCATTTAGCACATTGGCGCATGTGGTTAAAGCAGTTGCTTGGATCGACAGAGGAAGCACAAAATAAGGTTCAGTTTCAATTGGAAGCTGCCTGGCCAGCTTGTGCGGATATTATAGGCTTAGGTCCAAAAGCATTTGAACTTGAGAAGCATCATTTAATTGCAGGTGAGGATTACCTTCGAAAGCAGTGGCTAAAAGAGCTGGAACAGTCTTTATCCTTACCATCTTCGCTTTTTGTTGATAATCATCCTGCGAGGGGAAGATATGGAGAACATACAGCAGATTTAGATCAAGCATTAAGCACGCTAAGTGAAGTATATAATAGTGACCAAAAGGCTGTATGGTAAGCATTTGCTTAAGGAGGTGACCAACTTGAGTATGGAGCTAAAACAAAAGGAAATCTATGAAACGCTTAAGAAGGTTGATGATCCTGAATTAACCGCAGTTAGCGTGGTTGACCTAGGAATGGTTCATAAAGTTTCTATCGATGGAGGTACAGTATCAATTACGATGGTCCCTACATTTGCAGGCTGTCCTGCTTTAGATTTCATCCAAAAAAATGTGCAGACTGCAGTCCAAAAGCTTCATTGGGTTATGGATTGTCAGGTTACTTTCTCCTTTCAATTAACATGGTCGACCACCTCCATTACGAATCATGGCAAGCAACAGTTAAAAAAGCACGGGATAGCTCCTCCACCTGAAAATTATATTCCAGGGGATGAGTGGACAGTGGACTGTCCATACTGTGGTTCTGCATTCACATCAATGGAGAATGTATTTGGACCTACTGCGTGTCGTAGTATTTTATATTGCGCAGCTTGTAAAAATCCATTTGAAGCAATGAAACCTGTATTAGATCATCATACCATCACTTAATTTAGAAAGGGGTATATATATGGTGAAACTTATTGCGTTATACAAACAACCGGAGGACAAGGAAGCATTTGATGAGCATTATTTCAATACACATACACCAATAACAAAAAAGATTCCTGGATTAAGAGAAATGAAGGTTACTAGAATTGTAGGTTCACCAATGGGGAAATCTGATTATTATTTACTATGCGAGATGTATTATGACAACCATGATGCATTGAAACAAGCAATGAAAACAGCAGAGGGAAAGGCATCAGGAAAAGATGTTATGAATTTTGCAGGTGACATCGTATCACTAATGATTGGTGAGGAAATTGATGACGAGTGAGTATATAAACACGTATACCATAGATAAGGTCGGTGTCATCCAGCTATTTCGCCCCAATGTAGCGAATGCTTTAAACAGGTTAATGGTTAAGGAAATTGTTGAACAGTTGGAGCACTTTGACCATAATTCTTCGGTTCGAGTTATTCTTTTGAAAGGAAATGAAAAAGCGTTTGCAGCAGGTGCAGATATTGGTGAAATGCTGGATGATTCTCCACTATCACTTGAAATGTCTAACCCATTTGCTGACTGGGATCGTATCAGATTAATTAAGAAACCAATCATTGCAGCTGTTGAAGGTCTTGCCTTAGGTGGAGGGTTTGAATTAGCACTACATTGTGATTTAGTAGTTGCTGGAGAAAACGCTACATTTGGTTTTCCAGAAGTGTCATTGGGCGTCATGCCAGGAGCAGGTGGAACCCAACTTTTAACAAAAGCAGTGGGCACAGCAAAAGCATTGGAATGGATATGGCTTGGAAAAATGATCCGTGCACAAGAAGTACTCGATCACGGTGTCATTAATCAAGTAGTAGCTAACGAAATTGTTGAAGAGGAAGCAATGCGACTGGCAGAGCAACTTTCTAATCAAGCACCTTTGGCCATTCGGTTAATAAAAGAGGCAGTATATGAAGCTATGGATACATCTTTAATGGAAGGGTTGAAGTTAGAAAGAAAGAACTTTTATCTTACTTTCTCTTCACAGGATCAAACAGAGGGCATGAAGGCATTTATGGAAAAACGAAATCCTTCTTTCAAAGGAGAATGAATATGAATGAAAATTTTCAAGCCATTAACTACAGCCAATCAAACGGCATAGCTACTATTCTACTGAATCGACCTTCTGCCTATAATGCTTTTACAGAAACCATGAATCTAGAGATTATGAAAGCTCTACGATTAGCAGTAAAGGACGATTTAGTTAGGTGTATCGTCATTACAGGTGCAGGAAAAGCCTTTTGTTCAGGAGAAGACTTAGCTGGCATAGATACTAACACAAATCATGCTACTCTATTACGCAAACGCTATCATCCGATGATGGAAGCTATGAGAAAAACTTCTAAACCCATCGTTGCAGCTGTCAATGGAACGGCTGCAGGCGCTGGCATGAGTTTAGCATTGGCAGCTGATTTCCGATTAGTGAAGCCAGATGTTAAATTTGTAAGTGCATTTATCAATATTGGCTTAATACCAGATTCTGGATTCTTATATATCCTACCACGCCTTATTGGATATGCCAAGGCATTAGAAATATCTATACTTGGTAAACCGATAACCGGCAAGGAGGCATATCAGCTTGGATTAGCAACCGAATTAATCGATTCATCTGAATGGGATGAAAAAGTTAGTGCGTTTTCGCAAAAACTTGCGGCTTTACCGACCAAATCCGTTTCATTAATTAAACGCTATATGCTAGATGGCATGAATCTTCCTTTTGATAACATGCTCGAAAAAGAAGCGCAAGCACAGCGAATTGCTGGAATGTCAAAGGATCATCATGAAGGATTGCAGGCATTCAAAGAGAAACGCAAGCCAACATTTGTTGGCAAATAATAAAAGGAGTGATTACAATGGCAAGTACTGTCGTAGCAGATTTAGCAAAAGAGGTTAAACCGATGAAACGAGATTACTACCGAATGATTATAAATGGGGAGCGTGTTGATAGTAGCTCTAAAGAGACATTCACAACATACAACCCGGCTAAGGGTGAAATTTTAGCCACAGTTGCAAGGGCAACGACAGAAGATGCAGAAAGAGCTGTACAAGCAGCAAGGCAATCATTTAATCACGGTAAATGGAGAAAATACCCTGTAGGTAAGCGTGCTCGTGTCCTTAATAAAATTGCTACTATTATGCGGGAGCGCTTCAATGAGCTTGTTGAAATGGAAGTACTTAACAGCGGTAAATCGATAGGAGCTGCACAAGTTCAAATAAATCAATCTATCGAAGACTTTGAATTTTATGCCGGAGCAATTGTCGGTCATCGCGGAACCGTTAATAACATGCCTAATGGATTTCTAAATTATACACACAAAGAACCAATCGGTGTTTGCGCTCAGATTATACCGTGGAACTATCCAATGATGATGGCAGCCTGGAAGATAGCGCCCGCAATTGCTGCAGGATGTTCTGTCATTATAAAGCCTGCTAGTTTAACACCTATTACAGCAATTATATTAAACGAAATTTGCCACGAAGCTGGAGTACCTGAAGGAGTTGTTAATACACTTCCTGGTTCAGGTAAAGTTATCGGCGACTATCTTGTAGAACACAATGACATCAACAAGGTAGCGTTCACCGGATCGACCGATACTGGTAAAGAAATTATGAAAAAGTCTGCAAGCACCTTAAAGCGTTTAACGCTTGAGCTTGGTGGAAAGTCACCAAATATTGTATTCGAAGACGCAGATTTAAATGCAGCAGTACCAGGTTCATTATTTGGTATCTTCTTTAACACTGGACAATCCTGCGAAGCACGCTCTCGACTCTTCGTTCATGAATCTATCTATGATGAATTTATGGAGCAATTTATTGCCAAAACGGAAAGATTACAATCTGGTGATCCCTTTGATAAAGGTACACATCTCGGCTCCATCATTAGTCAAGAACAATTGGAAGTCATTGATGGGTATGTGCAATCCGCAATACAGGACGGTGCGACAATCGCTACTGGTGGCAAGGCATTGAAAATAGAAGGGTTTGAAAACGGATATTGGTATGCGCCGACCATCATTACAGATGTCACTCCTGACATGAAAGTAGTTCGAGAGGAAATATTCGGACCGGTAGTTGTCATAGAAACGTTCACAGATGAAAAAGATGTTGTTAAACGAGCAAATGATACTGAGTATGGGCTTGGATCTGCTATTTGGACTACTAATCAAGGTAGAGCAACACGAGTCTCCCACCAAATTGAAGCAGGTATTGTAATGATAAATAATCCATTTTCAGCATTCCCTGGAACACCATTTGGAGGATATAAGCATTCCGGATTTGGTAGAGAACTTTGTGTCGAAACACTAGATCTCTACTTGGAAGACAAAAGTATACTCTCTTATTATGGACCCAAACCATTAAATCCATTTGGTGTGTAGGAGGATACAGATGACTAACCAGAATATTACAGTCGCTGGTGCAGGAGTTATGGGCCGAGGCATTGCATATGTCTCTGCCCTTGCTGGCTTTCATACTATTTTAGTAGATGTTTCTAAAGATCAATTAGAGTCCGCCATAAAATATGTAAATACCACGGCTCAAAAAGGCATTCAAAAGGGAAAAATCACTGAAAAACAGGCAAAAAACGTATTAGCTAATTTAGAAACAACTAGTAAATTAAAAGAAGCCCTTGTGACAACAGATTTATTTATTGAAGCAGTTCCAGAGAAGCAGCATATTAAGAAAATGCTAATGCAAGATGCTGATGCGTTTGCTCCGAAGCATACTATATTTGCATCTAATACTTCTACTATTAGTCCGACCGAACTAGCATCTTTTACTAATCGACCAGAACAGGTTGCAGTCATGCATTTTTTTAATCCAGCCATACAAATGCCGCTTGTTGAAATAGTTCGTGGCATTCAGACAAACGATCAAACAGTAAAAGTTATTCAAGAGGTAGCAAAAAAATTGGGAAAGGAAAGTGTACAAGTTAATGAGTTTCCAGGTTTTGTTACTAGCAGAATAAGTGCATTAGTAGGAAATGAAGCATTTCATATGCTTCAAGAAGGTGTAGCAACTGCTGAAGATATAGATAAGGCCATTCGTCTAGGGCTAAATTATCCAATGGGTCCTTTAGAGCTATCCGACTTGGTAGGACTAGATGCACGTCTCAATAATTTAAAATATTTACATGAAACATTAGGAGAAAAGTACCGGCCAGCACCATTATTAGAACAGCTTGTAAAAGCAGGTCGATTAGGAAAAAAAACAATGCATGGCATATATAAGTACAATGAGTAGGAGGAAATACAATGCACGAAGTTGTTATCGTTGATGCCGTTAGAACCCCCATCGGTCGTTACAATGGCGCTTTAAAAACGGTGCGTCCAGATGACTTAGGTGCACATGTCCTACGAGCCATTAAGGAACGGAATCCTGCATTACCACTTAATAAAGTAGAAGAAGTCATTATGGGGAATGCAAATGGTGCGGGTGAAGATAATCGCAATGTTGCTCGGATGTCTACCCTCTTGGCCGATTATCCAACAGAAATTGGCGGAACTACGATCAATCGGCTTTGTGGGTCAGGATTAGATGCTGTTACTTATGCTGCAAGAGCCATTGCATTAGGACACGGTGATATTATGATTGCAGGTGGAACAGAGAGTATGACACGAGCTCCCTATGTATTGGGAAAATCAGATAAGGACTTCAAACGTGGTGATCAAATTCTCCAAGATACAACAATTGGTTGGCGATTTACGAATCCTTCCTTAGAAGAAAAATATGGTACCGATTCTATGCCAGAAACAGCAGAAAACGTTGCTAAGTTATATGAAATCTCTCGATCAGAACAGGACGAATTTGCTCTTCAAAGTCAAATGAAAGCTAAATCAGCAATGGACAATGGGATCCTTCAAGCAGAAATAACTCCAGTACCTATTCATGATCGAAAATTAGGGGTATATAACTTAGAAATAGACGAACACCCTAGATCGCATACTTCTAGAGAAAAACTAAAGAAGCTCCCTCCCTTGTTTTCAGATGGTAGCGTAACTGCAGGAAATGCTTCTGGAATTAACGATGGCGCCTCTGCCATCCTGTTAATGAACAGAGAAACAGCGAATAGGCTAGGATTAGAACCAATGGCTACCTATGTTACTTCAGCTGTTGCTGGTGTAGAACCGAGAATCATGGGAATTGGTCCAATTACAGCTACTAAGAAAGCATTGAAAAGAGCAAATATGACTGTCGATGACCTTGATTTAATTGAGTTAAATGAAGCATTTGCTGCGCAATCACTTGCTTGTATACGTTCATTAGAATTAGATCAGGAAAAAGTAAATGTTAATGGGGGAGCCATCGCTTACGGCCACCCATTGGGAGCCAGTGGAGCGAGAATCTTAACCTCTTTAGTACATGAAATGAAAAGAAGACAATGTAAAACCGGTTTGGCTACAATGTGTATTGGTGTCGGTCAAGGAATATCTATCATTGTTAAAAGAGATTAGGATGCAGTGAAACTTCAATCAGTTGTGGACCTTGTTTATCCCCACGGATTGTTAGTACCATTAAGAAAAACGGAGCAAAATTCGCTCAGTCCTTATCACTAAATGCTCAGATTTACGCTTTCTCTAGTAGCTATTATGGAATAATAGCTACTGCTTGACCACCACTCCGGCTGCCCACTTCCCTTTCCGTGGGGTTTGTCCTTCAGCTAACTTTTTTAGCAAAACCCGCTCAAAAAAGTGGATCTTCAGGTCAAACATTTCCCACAGGAGTTGAAGTGGCCGGCCTTCGCTATTATCAGGCTCTACAACGCTAGCATGAAGTAACACAGCTGCTTTTATACTCACGGATAGCGATTTTCACTTTACCCATTGTAAAAAAAGTCAACCTATTACTTATGACAAGAATTGTTGCACCCTCGCATAGCGGAGACTAATTACGTAGACTCCTGCGGGATTAGCGCGAGCCGAAAATCCACTTTGCAACGTGTTCTTCTTTGCAAAGTTAGTTGAGGCCGTGCCCACGGAAAGCGAAGTAATTAGTCGGAGCATTGCCAATATACATCAAACATTTCAAAATAACTACTTCGCTTAACGCAGTCATTGCACTGATTTTATACTTTCTTAACTTACAAGGATATGACCTAAAAGCCTTTGAACCAATTGGGTGTTTACTGACAGTCGATCCCCCAAGTATCATATTCGTTTCACTTTATTGCTTGAAGGGGTATTACTGCCAGTCATATGTGGGATAAACTGTTGCACCATAATACCGTTTTCCCTTCATCCTTTTCAACGTACTAAACAATAACACTACAAAGCTTATGCCTTATAAAGTATGGTAATTCGATAAAGTAAAGGAGACTTTTTTATGGCATTTGTTATTACTTCACCATGTGAAAACGAAAAAGCAGCTGAATGTATAGAAGTATGTCCTGTAGATTGCATTGAAGAGGGTAAAGATATGTTTCATATTGATCCCGATATATGTATTGAATGCGGAGCATGTGAAGCAGCTTGTCCTGTACAAGCGATTTATATGGAAGAAGATATTCCAGAAGAAGAGGAAAAATATATACAAATTAATCGAGCTTTTTTCGAAGATTAAAACCTAACTCTACAAAAACCAATCTATACGATTCAAAAAAATAACAAGACTTTGATTGACTGTTATCAAAGTCTTTCTTTTATATCCTATTTAAAAATTAGTGATTAGCTACGCATATATGCTGTGACTTGATAGAAGTTCAGCTATTGATCGTTGGGTGGATGAACTTCTTTAATGACTTCATCATACGGACTACTATTCTTTAAAGTTGAACCATCATATGTTGAAATAGAATTACTTTCACGATAAAAAACGTCCTTAATATTGGCCATATAGTTTTTCATTACTGTTAGTTCTTGTAACAGAGGCTCTAACGTATTCATCTGCGAACGATCTAAGGCATACAACTGCTCGATTACTTCATTCTTGTTATTCTTAGCTTGCTGAATACCTCTAAGTAGATCATGGTCATCGAGCAATGGTAGAGAAATAATATCTTGGATCTTATAAATTTCATGATTTACTTCATCTGTTATTCCCTTCGTCACATCTTCCACTCGCTGTAAGCCATGTTCCAGATCATTTTCTAAAAAAGATTGCTGAACTAAGCCATCTGCTGCTGGTTCATATGAGTGTACAGCCTCTTTTAATTGGATAAGCGCCTGATCGTATTCTGTAAGAAAATTATCGAGATATTGTAGAAATGGTTCATGGACATCTGCAAAAAAAGAGCGAATTGCAGTTCCCATATTTCCTTGCAATGCATGGTCCAACGATGTCAATTGGTGAACGGCTTGTCGTATATCATTCATTTGTTGTTGTACAGTTGTAAGCTTTGTTCGTAACCTATCAATATAGTGATTTAACTCCTGAATGTCTAATGTTTTCATGGAAACCTCCTGATGGGGAACGCTGTTGAAGAGTTATCGTGGTCGTTTTCCTATTATTTAACAATCTGTATGTTGGAAGCTATTCGTTCTTCCGTCTCTAATAATTGATTTACTGCTTCCAATGTTTCTTGTTCATGAGTAAGAAGTAATGCTTGGTAAGAGCTCAATACATCTTCTAATAAAAGATTAATTTCGTTTACTTTATTTACCATGTCTAATGATATGTCACTTTGGGCATCACTTGGTATTCTATTTTCCAATGACTGAATGTTTGTTCGTAAGTTTGCTAACGCCTTTTCTATCGGTGCATAATTTAGCTTTATTTCTTCACTCACTAACTCATTAACTCCCTTCGTTGCTTATCATATAAGTGATCAAGCTCCGTATTATGTGTAGATACATCCATACGAATATCAATAATGGCTTGCTTCGTTTCCCTTATTTTGTCATTTAATTGATCAAGCGTTTGAACTAACTGATAGTCATACAGGGATTGATAATTTGATAGAATTTCTTGATCCCGATACTGTTTGAACTGATTTGCAAGTTGTCCATACCATGTAGTTTCTGATAATTCTGGGTTTACACATAGATCTCTATGCTGTTTAAGCTCTTTATGATAATCATATAAATTAGAATGGACTAATGCCAGTCGCTCCAATTCCCTGCGTTTTTCATCTAATTGAGCATTTAACATGTAAAGGGAATTCTGTGTCCGACTGATTTGTCCATTAATCCAGTTTAAGGATTCCATTTTCTCACCTCGGTGCTGCTTGAAGCTTCAGTCATACATCATAAAATATATTAGCATTAACATTACTATTATATAGCATAAAATTCCCCATTTTAAGAGGCATAAAAGCCTATATTTAGAAGAGCCTGTTTTTACAGGAGTGATTGTCTTAGGTAATACGAATCAAAAAACACTAAATGTATTAAATATTTAAATTCGTTGTAATATAGCACATTGATTTTAATTAGGATGTCATTTATAATTACCTAAAATGACATACTTGTCACTTTAGGTAAAGGAGGCAATATATGGCCCCCAAAGTTACTAGTACATACAAAGTGAAAAAAAAGCAACAGCTACTACTTGCGGCCCGTGAAGTCTTTCTAAGTAAAGGATACACAAATGCAACTATACAAGACATTATTGATATTGCTGGTGTATCAAGGGGAACAATATATAATTATTTCAAAAATATAGATCATGCCTTTGTGGAGGTACTCTATAATGACGATCAGTACCTGTTGCCGAATATCCAAATAGATAGTAGAAAATCGGTTTGGCAACAACTTACTTTTTGGATTGAACAACTAGTAGATATTCACACGAATCAGCCATCCCTTGTACAAGCACGCAGTGAATTCTTTCTTTCTTCTAACTATGTTAACAACAAGGAGCATTTCTCTTATATTAAAAAGCGATATGAAGTAATGGTTGAAGGAATTAAACATACCATCCAACAAGGAAAAGATGCCGGTCAATTAAATCCAGTTACAGATGGAGATACCATTGCACACTATCTTATTTCATTTATGGATGGAATGATATTAAACACCGATTTACTTGGATCACAGGTGACAAGCATGGAAAAACAAATAGATTTTTTCTTGGAATCGTTAAAGACTTTGCTTTGTCCAATAGTACAAACACCCCAAAAATAGGAGCGTGATCATATGTTATTTGAATCTTCTAGAATAAAGTTAAGAAAAATGACAATCGAGGATACGGACCTTTACCACCAATGGAGAAATGATATAGATGTTATGCAGACAACGAGTCCTAATCTAGATATTTATACATTTGAAGAAACGAAATCATTTGTCAGAGAAGTCATTCTCCATAGTAGCACATCAAAAAGCTACATCATTACCGTTAAAGACAGCGGCGAAACACCCATAGGCGTTATTTCGCTAATACAAATAGACAATGTAAACCACAACGCAGAATGCATTATTGATATTGGTAATAAAGACTACTGGGGAAAGGGCTATGGTAAAGAGGCAATGCAACTGCTACTAAACTATGCATTTTCAGAAATGAATTTACACCGACTATCTTTACGAGTGTTTTCCTTTAACCTAAAGGCTATTAAGCTTTATGAAAAATTAGGGTTTTTTCACGAAGGAAGATCTAGGCAATTTTTATATCGAAATGGGAAATGGCATGACTTATTACATATGGGAATGCTACGTACTGAATATGTTTGAAAGGAGGCAGGGACAAAAGTAGGCTTATCAAAAAAAGACGAACTATACTAGATGTATGACAGCATCGGAAATATACTTCACTTTCCACGGGCACGGCCTCCGTTTCTGTAGCTCCTCATTTCGAGTCGCTACAGGGATCTTTGGACTCGTGCTGTTCCCGTAGAGTCTACGTATATTTCCTACGCTTCACTACTATTGTTCGTCCTTTCAGTTACATCACTGTATAAACCTTTAGGGAAAGCCTCACTCTGATTTAAATATATGCATTCCAGCAGATTCATCTAAGTGAACCTTAATGGAATGATCAATACGGACAAAAAGTAAATCCTGACCATAAGAAATGTCTGCACCATTACTCATAAATTCCTCACCAGTAAATTGGTTAAATGGAAATTCCCTCTTAAAGGTATTCTCCTCTACTGAAACTTCTTCTGGCTTCATCATGTATAGTACATTTTTCTCTTGCTTGATAATTGGTAACGGGGCTTGATCTGTCATTCGCTTTCCATACATATAAGTAGGTGTTTGATAAAAAGTGACCTCAACCTTGTCTTTTAAATCATCCGTCCGTTCTACGAGAATCGTTGTACCATTGAAATTATTCTCAGGTGCATAGATTTGCAGTTCTTCTTCTGCCAATGAATATTCCCATTGTCGACGGATAAACCGAGGATCAATCTCATCTTTCCTTCCACTTTCTATATAATCATATATATACGGTACATTCTCTACCTTCTCTTCCTTAATTGGCTTTTCAATTGGTAATATATAAGAAATACAAGCAGCAATAAGTAGCGTCATAATATATAGTGCAAACAACCACTTGATACCTCTTCTATAACCACCTACATATTTCTTCCATACATTTGATATAACAAATACGATTGTAATAATAACAAGAAGTAAGACAATAGGTAAAAAGGTTACGATAACATCATTCATTGTCTAACCTCCTTTCTATTACTAAGTAGTGTAGCTGCACTACATAATAAGGCAATCGTTACAACCATCTTTGCACTAAATAGTAATATGGAGGTTTCTTGATAATAAAACGCTGTCACTTTGGAAGTGAATTGCCCTTCCCCATCAAAAGCAACAAGTATTCCTATGAATACAACCGGAACAATGATAGTGAGAAGTCGATGCATTTGCGCAACAGTGCCAATAAGATAGCCAATCGAGCCTGCTAATAAAATATACAAAATGGTCGCTATAATTCCACTTAGTTGATCCATCCTGCTAATCGCCGTTTCTGCTTCTATAAAAAATGTGTCACCAATTACGTATAAGACTACTTTCATTAACGGCTTGGATAGTAATGCCGTTGAACCACTAATAATACTCATAGTCAATATGACTGCGATATTTGAAAGATTATTACTAAGCCGATTCGTAACAAATGTATAGCTTTCTTCTTGATAGCTTCGAGTTGTCATTAATATAGAACTAAAAAATGCCCAAAGGATGGTGAAGATGATAACTAAATCGGCGGAGTAATAATTAACATCTATACGAATCCCATATCCACTCGTACCACTCATACCAGAGCCACCTAGAGCAAAAAGAATGGCAAGTAGCTGTAAAACAACCAAAGAATTAAATAATCCTATATAGCTTTTTAATTTATATATATACTGACTGTAAACCAGACTTCTAAATGAAATACTATTTAAAGACATCGTCAATCCTCCCTTGTTCCTGATCAGTTAGATAAATGCAAAGATCACTGGGAGTAACAGGTGATACGCTAATGCCAAGTCGCCTAGCCTGATCTAAATCAAATGGGTCATTTTTAATAACTACATAGGAGCTATTTACACCAACATTCTCCATATGGATGATCTGTTTATTTTTAACCCATTGCCTTACTATTTCAGTTCTACCTGTTAAACCAATCGCATAATTCTTAACGTCATCGATTGGCAAATGAAATAATTTCTTTCCGTGCTTTAACAACAGGACATGCTCTAGCAATTCTTCTATTTCCTCTAGGTGATGACTAGAAATGATAATCGTTCGCGGAACAGTAAGATAATCCTTTAATAATGCTCTGTAAAAATCCTTTCGAACAGCATGATCCATACCTATTGTTGGCTCATCAAAGATTGTCACTGCACATCTTGAGGCTAGCCCCAAAATCATATGAAAGGTGCTTCGCTTCCCCTTAGATAATTGACCATGTTTCTGCTTCGGATGGAATTGAAAATATTCAAATAAACGATTGGCTAATTCCCTATCCCAATTTGGATAAAATCGTTCCGCCTCTATAAGAATATCCTTAAGAGAAAGTGTCTGTGAGAATACCATTTGATCATCAATATAAATAGAGTTAACAGCAACAAATAAATTATTGAAAGGATGTTCCTCAAGAACATGCACTTTCCCAGAAGATTCCCTCCATAATCCTGAAAGAATCTTTAATAATGTCGTTTTTCCCGCCCCATTCCTACCAACCAGTCCAGTAATTGTATTTTCATTGATAGAAAAGGAAATGTCATTTAATGCATTTTCGCCTCCTCGACTTTTACTTAGTTCTTCACAGGTAATCAATCCCATTACACATCCCCCTTTTGCTTCTTCATTGTTAGCTTTAACATTTCTATTAACTCTTCTTCGTCTACATCTAACCGGTCTGCTTCCAACGCTACTTCCAGTATGAGTCCCTTTAATGTTTGATTCTTCCGTTTATCAACAATGATTGATCTTGCTTCCGTTGTTACAAACTTTCCAAGTCCCCTTTTTCCATACAAAACCTTTTCGTCTGTTAATATATTTAATCCTTTAGCTGCAGTTGCAGGATTTATGGTAAACATCTCTGCGAGTTTATATTGAGAAAATACTTTATCATCTGGCTGGAAATTACCATTTAATATTTCTGTTTCGATCCATTCTGCAATTTGGACGTAGATAGGTTTCGTGCCATCAGTACTCAAATGCATTCCTGCAGCCTCCCTTCCAATCAGATGTAGGTTAGTGCATTAGTCATGTAATGTAGTATATTACTTTTTCAGATAAATTACAATAGGTAAAATCATTAAATAACACCAAGACTAATAAATTTAACACAAAATAAAACCCCAACTTCTAAATATTTTCTAGAAATTGGGGCAAATTATACATTTGCAGTTTTTACGATGAATGTGACATATCGACAGCGAATATTTCTTTAAATCCTTTTTCTCCCTCAGCTGTAATTTTTATCGCACGTGTTTTAGGTAATTGCTGAATCCAATGTAATTCTATAAAACGCTCTAACAATGCATTTCCCAGTGCACCGGCAAGGTGTGGTCGCCTTTCACTCCAATCTAAGCATTTATGTGAAAAAGAACGACGCTTCTTTTTTAGCTTCTCTAGATCTATTTGAAAACTTGTAAAAAATTCTTTCCCATCCTCAGTAATTGTAAATATTTCTTTCTTTTCATCAATTAAACCTTTATGAAGGAAGGAAGTCGTTATTGCTACACCGAGATTACCAGCAAGATGGTCATAACAAGTTCTAGCATAACGAATGGCTTTATCTTCCTTTGCTTGCTTTAAAGACTTAATCTTAATAGGTGGTGCTATCGATAAAAAAGATTCCATTACTTGAGCAACTTCTTGACTTTGGATTCCGTAATATCGATGCCTTCCATGCTGAGAAACAGCTACGACATTTGCATCAACCATTTTTGCTAGATGAAAGCTTGCTGTCTGAGGTTTTATTCCTGCCATATACGCTAACTCACTAGCAGGATGATATCTACCGTCTAGTAATACCGTTAATATGGCAGCTCTTGACGCTTCACTTACAAGTGAAGCTATTATCGCCGCATTTGTATTTGTTTTCATAGACTTCCTCCTTTTGTAATTCATATTTCGATGATAATCGAAATAATTACGTTATACAATCAAATTAATGAATGAAAGGAGATAGAAACATGAGAACAAAAAAATGGAAGCACGTACCCGTCACTGAAACAATTCAACCCAAAATTCTTTATTACGGAACACCAGTTATTTTACTAAACACATGCAATGAGGATGAAACAGTTAATATTAGTCCATTGTCATCATCGTGGGCATTAGGTAATACGATCGTATTAGGAATTGGTCTAGGTGGAAAAGCAATAGAAAACTTAGAGAGACATCCTGAATGTGTTCTTAATATTCCAGACCCTTCCCTCTGGGAGAATGTTGAACGACTCGCTCCATACACCGGGAAAGACCCTGTACCAAATTTTAAAAAAGACAATGGATTCAAGTATGAGAAGGAAAAGTATGCTGTTAGCGGGCTAACTCCTTGTCCTTCCAAAGAGGTTAAGCCGAATCGTATTGCAGAGTGCCCCATACAAATTGAAGCGATCGTGAAGAATATTCAGATTCCCGAATACGCTCCATTCTTTGCAATTGTTGAAACACAGGCTATCCATGTACATGCACATAAGGAAATTATTATGAATGAAAATCATATTAATCCAAACAAATGGAGTCCACTACTATACAATTTTAGACATTACTTTGGTATTAGTGATGAACTTGGCAAAAGCTTTCGATCTGAAATTTAGGTGAAGGAAAAGGATAAAACAGGTTGGTGTATAATGCAAACAAGCTGTTGAAAAGCAACACAATGAAGAGCATCTTGGTGAATTCTACACTAAAGGAAGTGAAAAACGGAGAAAAAAGAGATCCAACCAAGCAAAATCGCTAAAGGAATGGGCTTGTCAAATAAAAGGAAACTTCAATTAGTGGGGGATTTTGTTTATCCTCCAATCAGACCTTTACTGACAGTCGATCCCCACTTACCAATATTGGTTTCACTTTATTGCTTGAAGTGGGGGTCTTACTGACAGTTATATGTGGGATAAAACTGGTGCGATCTTTATTAGCAGCTCAGTCTATCCGATAACTTTACTTCGCCGCTCCAATAAAATAACATCACGCCATACGCCATCTAGTTTTCCAATTCGTTTTCGAATACCCACTTCATAGAATCCTGCTTTTTCATGTAAATAAATACTTCCTACATTTTCTGGGAAAACACCAGATTGTAGTGTCCAGAAACCAGCAGCTTCACTTTCCGCTACTAGAAATTCCATTAGCCTTCTCCCTAATCCCTTTCCCCTACTTTTTGCACCGAGATAAATGCTTAGCTCCGCAACACCAGCGTGAGCTTTCTTAGATGAAATTGGCAGTAAAGCAGCCCAGCCTACGACTCTACCATGTTCACGTACAACAAGTCTACATGTTTGTAAATACTTACTATTCCACTCATCCCAAGTTGGTGGTTCTGTATCAAATGTTGCATTTCCTGTCTTAATACCCTCTATATAGATATCTCTTACCTCTGGCCAGTCTTCCTTTTTCATGTATTCCATAATGATAGAATCAATGCTGTTAGTCATTGTTGATCCAAAACCTCCTTTTCAGTGTGTCATCTTCATCAATAAAGCTATTATCCTCTAACCCACCATTATTTACTATGGTTTTGGCTGAACCAATATTATCCTCATCACATGTTACTAGTACACGCTTTATCTTTAAATCCTTGCACACTCCCAAAGCTTCATGAAGCATACGAGTGGCATATCCCTTTCTACGTTCGGAGGGTCTAACACTGTATCCAATATGCCCACCAACATTTAATAAAAAAGAATTAAGCTCATGTCGAATATCAACCATTGCTACTATTCTATTCTCATCATTAATTAAGAAATAATTTGAGCTTGGTACACGATTCCCATGACCGCTTTGTCTTAAAGTCCTTGCCTTCAGGTAGGCACCATAAGTGTCATGTCCTGTTAAGTCAAAACTACTAGGAATCATCCGTGTCAGTCCCCATTCTTCCACATAAGCTCGGTGTTCTTTTTCCCATTCCTGAGCTGGCTCAACTAACCTCATCAATTCCACCTCTTCCCTAATAAAAAACCATATTGATTATAATTGATAGTAATTATAATCAATATGGCGGAAAAAGAAAACATCTATTTATTCATTTTTCTAACTTTTAACCACCCAGCAATGATATTCCATATTAACCCTACAATCATTAAAATTAATGTCCAAAGAGTTGCCGTTTCCCAGATTTTTTCAACAGTTTCATAGCTTTCACTTCTCTCTGTTATCATACCAGCCTGCTCAAGTTCTTGCATAAACGCGGGGTTCCAAAAATCAGGCCCGGTTACCATCAACAGAACTACCACAACGGTTATTATATCAATCACCACCGTAAATATAAGCAATTTACTAGTCCATTTTCCTTTTATTAGTTTGACAATTTCTTTAACTATAGGTTAAGAATGAGAAGGATAAATAACATATAACCTGAATACGTATCCTCATTTAAGAACGGGACTACAGTAGCAAATTCCCCTGTCTCAAAGCGCCACACGCCAAAGTAGTTACTTGAAAAGACCGCCATTGCCATAACAATTATAAAGAAAATAATCGCTGTAATCGGTTCGGATCGCTTAATCTGTCTTTTTAGGTCGGGAAGTTGCGGAAGATCAGATGGTGTCCAATTCTTTTCTATATTCAAATCTTGTCCATTTACTTGAACATACTCCAACAATACAAATACAGCTATTACCCAGCCAATCGCCATAGGTATCATCGTGAAAAATAACACAATATAATCTACAAACTGCTCCAATAGACTTGCTGGGTTAATGATAATTTGAATTACAAATTCAAAACTCATAACAATAACAACAGAATATAATGTTATTTTCATAACCGTCATAAATGGATCATAAAATTCAGGACCTATGATATACTTTTTTGTTTCACGATACTGCTCCGCAAGCTGCTTTGGGTCTCCTAGCTCGAGTAATACTTGCTCAGCGTCCTTATCAGTAGTACGCTTTCCATCCGTTCGTTCTTCCAGCATATCTGTAATTAGACCTTTAAGCTCTTGAGAAATATCTGCTCGCTGCGATTGAGGCAGCCGCTGCGTCACTGCGTAAATATACCTATCGATGATTTCCACCCGAGTCTCCTCCTTTTTCTAAACCAATTAAATGGTTTAAGCTATCCACCATTTCCTCCCATTCTTGCCATAATAGTTCAAATACTTCTGCACCTCTTTTGCTTAACATGTAGTATTTCCGTGGCCTGGCTTCATCTGTATTCCAAGTGCTTTCCAGCAATCCCTGCTTTTCTAGTCTTCTTAGCAATGGGTATAACGTCCCTGGTTCAACATGGATTCCCTCTCCATTTAGTTTCGTTACTAGAGAGTATCCATACTGTGGCTTCGATAATTGACTTAAAACACCAATTGTTAGCGTACCCCTACGTAGTTCCTGCGTTAGTTTATCTAAGTGCTGTTTAATATCGCTCATCTTATCAACTCCTAAAAACATTATGGTGTATATCGTACACTATTGTAAAGTGCACATTAATAACCAAAACAAAACATATACTTTAACTTGACATTTGAGAGCTTTCAAACTATGCTCACCCCAAGATATAAGTACAAATGAGGAGTTTTATCATGCAAATATATGTAGATGCAGATGCTTGCCCTGTAAAGGATTCTGTCATTCAGTTAGCGAATGAATTTGAAATTACTGTTACACTTGTTCAAAGCTTTTCCCATTTTTCTAATCGACGCGAATTAGATGGAGTCAAAACTATTTATGTTGATGCAGGTGCTGACGCAGCAGATTATCGAATTATGAAATTAGTACAAAAAGGTGACATTATTGTAACTCAGGATTACGGCCTTGCATCCTTAGGGCTTGCTAAACACTGTCAAGTAGTTCATCACAAAGGCTTCCTTTATACGAACGAAAATATTGACCAGCTTTTACAAACACGCTATTTAAGTGCTATGGCAAGAAAAAGTGGGCAACGAACAAAAGGGCCGAAACCTTTTTCAAAAGAAGATCGTAGGCTATTTAAAGAACGGTTTAGAAATTTACTGGAACAACGGCAGGAATGATAAATGGATGACTGCTAGCTATTCTTTTCTCTACAAAAAAGAGGCTGAGACAAAAGAATGAAGAAACAATAAAAAACGAAAAGATAATTAATTTGAATTAAATATCTTTTCGTTTTTTGATTAGAATAATAAATTTAGCACCTGAAATAAGCGAGGATCCGGCGGGAACAGCACGAGTCCGAAGATCCACTTGGTAACGTGTTTTTCTTTACCAAGTTAGCTGAGGCTGTGCTCGCGGAAAGAGCGTATAGTTTCACGGTGCGGCGATGATACTCCTATTGATAACATGATTATTCGTATTTTGAGTAAAGAAGTGTGTTTTGTCCCTGCCTCTTTTTTCTACTTTCTATTTGTCGCACGCCTTTTCCGATTCTCTCTTCGATATGGAGCTGTTTCATGTAATTTCTTTTCTTCATTCGTTTCTGGATATACTTGTGGCACAGGGATAGGTTGTCCTTGTTCATTGACTGCAACCATTGTGAGGAATGATTCCGTTGTTAATCTTTCAACCTGATTAATTAGATCACGCGCCGTTACTTTCACATATACTTCCATTGAACTTCTTCCTGTATATGTAACAAAAGCTTCCAATGTTAAGGAATCTCCGGCTTTCGCTGATGAAAGAAAATCAACCGAATCGATTGATGCCGTAACAACCGCACTTTTTGCATGCTTCATCGCACAAAGAGCACCAATTTCATCGATATAAGCCAATACCTTTCCACCAAAAATAGTATCTAAATGATTCGTATCTGGTGGGAGCACCAGCCTTGTTTGCACTGTCCTTGATTCGTTTATTGATACTTTTTCCATCTTTCCATCCTCCTATACGATTAAAAACATCTCCTACATGAGAAGATGCCCTGTAAGCTAACTTTTAAAATCAACCTTACTATTATATCATACCAACCATATGCTATTAGAATTTTAATATATCCATATAGATTATCTTTTGGCCATTTGTTAAAATTAATAGTTACTATCGCTTAGCTCTTGCAGCAAAAAGTAGGAATGATAAATGTTAAGTCGGCAGCTCATTCAACTAGCGTTAAGCTTTAATCTAAAAAGGAGGAATGTTTTATGAAGATTGTATCAATTGAACCAACACCTAGCCCATATTCCATGAAAATTAATGTTGATGAACACCTCACGGATGGACAAACTCAAAACTTTACATTAGCTGATGACAAACAGGATGCACCTGTTTATATACAAGAATTGTTCGAAATTAAAGGAGTAAAAGGTATCTATCGCGTCATTAATTTTATCGCACTGGAGCGAAATCCGCGAGTTGCTTGGGAGGAAATACTTCCGGCGGTTCGAGAAGTTTTAGGATCAGTAGAAAAAGAAAATGATGATGTTATTTCGACCAGCGCTAGTAACGAAGAGGCTTTTGGAGAAGTCCATGTTTATATTCAAACATTCCGCTATATTCCGATGCAGGTGAAATTAACAGAAGGTGACAATGAAAAACGCTTCGGCCTGCCTGATAGATTTATGAACGCTGCAATGAACGCTTCCACAGCTTCAGAAAACATGCTTGAAGAACGAAAATGGATCGAGCAAAACCCGCGATACGGTGATCTAGAGGAGATCGGACAGGATGTCGTTGAGGAGGTTTCAGCAAGTTACGACAACCAGCGATTATCTGACCTTGTCAATTATGCCTTAACTAATGATACATCCTTTGTTTCCTCTCTAAATAAAAAGGTGACACTTGAAATGCTTAATAATCCGAACTGGAAAGAACGCTATGCTGCGTTGGATCAAATGAACCCAACAAAAGAAGATTTACCTGTTTTAGACAAAGCACTAGAGGATGAAAAATCATCCATTCGTAGATTAGCAACTGCCTATCTCGGCATGATTGAAGACAAAGACGTACTTCCCTATTTATATAAAGCATTAACAGATAAAGCTGTCAATGTTCGGCGAACAGCAGGAGATTGTCTCTCCGACCTTGGATTTAAAGAGGCGATACCTGAGATAATCCACTCCTTATCTGATAAAAGCAGACTTGTTCGCTGGCGTGCAGCGATGTTTCTATACGAGCTAGGAGATGAAACTGCTATTTCAGCTCTAAGGACTGCTATGGAAGATCCTGAATTTGAAGTTAGAATGCAAGTGAAGATGGCTTTAGCACGAATTGAAGATGGAGAAGAAGCAAAAGGCTCTATTTGGAATCAAATGACACAGGCAACAAAGAAAGACTGATCAAGGCGGTACTTAGCTAAATGCAATTCTAAATGAAGAATGTACTACTATAACTCCGGAAATATACGTAGACTTCTTGAAAAAGAAGAGCGCTTTTCTACGTGCGATGTAGCGCTGCCTATGCCTTATCCTGCGGAAAAAGGCATAGGCGAAGCCACATAGTACGTTAACACGATGAGACTCGTTAGCCGCCCACATAAAGCGAAGTATATTGCCAGATCCGTTTAATTGCACGAGTCATCGCTTTTTCTTTGCTTAAAACACTTTCGTCCCTGTCTCCTTTTTTGACACATACTAGTAAACAAGACTAGTTGTTTAACATCAACGCTTCTTGTGCCATGTTTTTATATTCATCTATTCCAGAGATTAATGCAAATTCGGCAATGGAAACCGGATAAGCTGCAGTAAGCTCAACAATATGTTCAAACATGGTTGGCCAAACATAACCTCCAGCTTCTTGATATGCAGCAATTAATTTTTTCACGGCATCCTCTCCAAATGATGCAAGATGCGCTACAAAATCATTAGCAGGATCATCTACTCTAGCTTCTGTCCAATCAATAATCCCAGTAACCTCCGCGTGCTTATTAATTAGTATATGGCCTGCATGTAAATCACCATGAATCATTGCTGTTTGTTCTGGCCACATCGCATCTGTTTCAAGCCAACTTTGCCAACGCTCCCATAATGAATCACTAATCGTAAATTCTGCCTGCACTTTATCCATACGGCTTTTCATGGATGCTCGTGATTCTGTTGGTGTATAAACGGTCACTCCTGCTTCCTTAGCAGATTGATGATTACTTTCATGTAGCTCTTTTATTACTTTTCCCAAGGTTATATGAAATTCAACTGGTACATTCTTGTCGTCAATTTCCCAAACATAACTTTTTGCTTCAGGGTCAATAGTCCCTGCCGGAATACCAGTTAATAGCTTATACGCAATCAAATCATCGGTGAAAATAGACCAATTTGGGATTTGAACAGTAAGATTCCTTTCAGCAATATCTAATATTCGCTTCTCCTGTCGGGCCCTTGGAATTACATCTTTACGCCTCGGCATCCGAAGCACCCATTGATCACCAAGCTGATCCTCCGCAAAGAAAACATGAAAATCTAATCCAGATTGATTCTCTTTTAGCGACTGTTCCACTAAATTCATATTATGTTTTTCCGCCAATTCCATAACTTGTTTTTTTGACAATGTCATGACAACCACTCCTCCCCATAGTTAGTGCCCCTTTTGTGATGGCTAATTATAACCAAATAAAAAACACAGACCACTGCCTGTGTACTGTATTATATAGATCACCCTTTATTTTTTCTAAACGAAAAAAGGGAGGTATACCCCCCTTTTTTACAGAACTATATGATTTCCTAAAAGGCAGACTATTCCCATTTACGCTACAGTACAAGCCAGCGTCCTTGAACTTATTCAGTTAATAGTTCAATCTTTTGGAAACGTAGTCTGTTTAAAATCATTAGGAAAACCTCCGTTCATTTTTAACTATTACTAGAATAGCACATATTTTCCAAATTGCAAGTTAATTTAACTATTTCATCGATACGTACCATGTGTTGGTTGAAACCTTCCTGACGATTGAAAAATGCTCCACATTATAATGTCCATACAACACTCGATCAGTGTTGCTTGAAGTCGGAGTCTTTTATTACGCTAGAAGAACTTCCCTGAAACATTTCACATAACCACTATCTTAAAACCTTTTTTGCTCGCCTTAGCGGCAAGTCTTTAAGTTATATTTGAGCTTCTCACTGCTACTCCACTTCTTTTAGCATTTTTTCCATGGAAGCAACCTTTTCTTTGATTTCTTTCATATCAGCAGTTAATTTTTCTTGATGCGTATTAGACGCTTTTTGTACTTCAATTGCTTCGGCAGCAAGTTTTTGATATACCTCTTCCTTTGAAGTTTTAATTCTTGTCTGCCACACTTTCGTAAGCGATACAAGTAATACAACCGCAAACCCAATAAGAAACACAACAAAAAGCATTCCTGCTAATTCATACATTGTTTCAGAATCCATTCCTATTTCCCTTCTTTCTTTTTAAATGTTATTGTTTTAGCTGCTTCTTTGATTAGTTCTGGAGTAATTCTAAAATCAAAAGAAGCGAGCTCATAATATTTCATTGCTTTTCCATCATGCGATAACTCCATTTCGTTCGTGACAATTCCAGCCTTTTCTAACTTCTGTAAATGCATATACAATAAAGGTCTGCTCATCTCTGCCTCTCTAGCCAATTGACTAACATACTTTCGCTCCTGATCTAAAATAGAAATAATTTTTAAGCGATGAGGATTAGCTAATGCCTCAAAAAAAGCAAGTAGCTGGTCTCCATTTAAATGATGCTTCTTATCCATTTCTCTCTAACACTCCTGGCTTCATTATCAATGCATTTACCATGGACACTTATTCTTCCCCATTGACAAACAAATAATTATCATGTGTAATAAATTTATTACATGTATTATAATTTGTCAACACATGTTTTGAAAATATACATCTCAAGTCGTATACCTAGATATTTCCTAAGCTACTTATAATTAATGAAGTAGTACCTTATGATTAAGTAGGAACAAAAACACAAGCGCTCAATTAGAAACGTAGCGACTGTGGAGCGAGTCAACGGAGATAAAGGAATCACGGTATGCTTACAAGCCGATGATAACTATCCTAGGGTGTCGTGAAGTCGCCTCGTTTCTGAGCACTGGAGCTGGACGGCTCAACACACCCATATTTTTCCACATGGCTAATTTTATAATTTCCTAGACTAGAACAAAATCTAAAAATTTTTTAGAATCTATTTAGGACTTTATTACGTATTAATTAATATAGTTGGACTTATCATTTAGAAATTTTAACTCATGAAGTATCGCTTAATGGGAGAGAGGGCTATGCAGAATAAAAAAGTTTATATACTGCTAACAGATACTGGGACAGTTTTTACGAGACTGATCCGGTTATATACTAGAAAACCATACAATCATGCTTCTATCTCGTTTGATCCTTCTTTGGAACGTGTTTATAGTTTCGGAAGAAAAACAGCTAAAAATCCTTTTATCGGTGGGTTTGTTCAAGAGGACGTAAAAAATGGACTATTTAAGCAGGCAACAGGTGTAGTTCTATCCTTTACTATTACGGAACAGCAATGGCAGCAAATGCGAGCATATATTCAACAGCTTGAAGAGGAAAAAGATAAGTATCGCTATAATTTCTTAGGGTTAATTGCCATTATTTTTAATATGCCATTTAACCGAAAAAATGCTTTCTTTTGCTCTCAGTTTGTTGCAAGTGTATTGAAAGAGAGTGACATCGTCGATTTTGATAAGCCTATATCCTTAGTAACACCACATGATTTACAGCAAGTTAATCATTTTCAAGCAATTTATCAAGGTAAATTGAAAGACTATAAGCTTCAAACCGTTCAGAATCTTTAAAGCAAGGATAAGGCTCAGAGATAGTCAATGCTATTTATGGAAACTAGAATATAACCTCCAAAATTATTTTATAATTTCCTAGATTATAAAAAAGCTCAAGGCTTGGCTAGACCAAGCTTGAGCTTTTAACTTAATAGTTCGCTATGTTTCGTCCATTGTTTACGTTGAAATTCTCGTATTGCAGCACATAGTTCCTGTTCATTAAAATCCGGAAAGTACACATCGGAAAAATAGAGCTCTGCCATAGAAGATTGCCATAATAGAAAATTACTAACTCTTTTTTCTCCACCAGTACGAATTACTAACTCTGGATCTGGCAGTTCACTTGTATACAAGTAATTTCGAAACAACTTTTCGTCTACTTGATTAATATCAATTTGTTCATTTCGAGCTTCATCAATGATCTTACGGATTGCTTGTAAAATGTCAGCTCTTCCTCCGTAATTAAAGGCAAAGTTAACAACGATTCCAGTATTATTCTTTGTTTCTTCGACAGCTTGAATAAGTGACTGTTTTGTCCGCTTTGGCAATTCATCGATATTTCCTGACAAGCGAATCATTATATTTCTCTTCTGAAACTCTGGAAGTTTTTGTTTAAAGAATTTAACAGGTAGCTGCATCAAATAATTAACTTCATCTTTTGGGCGTGACCAATTTTCCGATGAGAAAGCATATAATGTTAAGACTTTTATATTTAATTCTATACTAGCATCGATAATATGCTCCATAGCTTGTGCTCCAGCATAATGTCCTTCACTTCTCGTTAACCCTCGTTGTTTTCCCCATCTGCCGTTACCATCCATCATAATAGCAACGTGTGTAGGAATGTATGCGTTCATAAAGATCCCCCTTGCATTAAACTCCCTATTGAAAAACCAGGGATCGTTTTTTAATCTACATATAAATTATCTAATTTGTCTTCTATCTTCTGTCTAGTAAAATTAAAGGATTGCCACGACTTTTCTGTATTCCGCTGCACCTGGTTGATTCGTCCTATTAATAACTCCTCTAATCCATGATAGTTAGGTTCCTTTGTATATAGTTGTAGCAAGCCATTCCATCCACTATATGAAAGTGTGTTCAAATAATAGATATCTATCTTTCCAGTCTCTTCATATCTTTCTAAGTTCTTATCTGTCACAAGCTTTTCTATATTGATCACATTCATCCCTGTATAAAAGATCATTCCTGCTATAAGATAAAAATGCAAAAGTGATAGTCTTGTTAACCATACACGTATTAATGTATATGCAAATATTACCATAAGGAAGATCATGAATCCATGCGCTAATACTCGATCTAACGTATAACCATATGCTTCTTCATACATACTGAGCCTTTGATATGCAGAAATAAGCATAATCGAAGTCAAACCTATCAGCAAAGTGTAAAGAATTTTTAACATACGGTTAAGCTTGACACTAGTATTTTGTACGAAGCGCATAAAGCTAATTAGTATCGACCAATTAATTAATGTTACAATGATTAATTCAAAAAAACCTTTCCTTGCATATTCAGCAAAAGTGTAACCGGAATGAAGGCTTTCACCAAAAAAATACGAAAACTGAATGCACACGAACAGTAAATACACAGAAAGCAGCATGAGAAGAATCGTAACTGCTGTCAGCCCGTTCCAATTTTTTTCTTGTGGGCCTGTTATCCCTTCACGAGTAGAGGGCTTTTTTGGCAAAACACGAAACAAACCGAAGAAAAAGAATGCTACTAATAGCACAATAGCTATACGCCAAAATTCCTTTAAAAGATTCATTTGCATTATAAAATTGGGTACACGCAGCACTAATTCTTGAAACACCTTATCGGCAGACATTAGTAAGGTTATAACAATGAGTAACAATGGGATACCAATTCCTAGTCCAATCAGTATGGGTTTTATAGGTATTACCATATCCTTATTATTGTATTTAAAAACCCGTTTAAATAATTCGTCACAAGCATTTAAACTATAACGTACGGACTGGCTACACTTTTCTTTCAATATTGTTACAAATTCAATACTAACCCAAGCGTATTGGTCTGGTGTTGTAATTAAGACAAGATGACAATATATAAGTAACGGAATAACAACTAAGTTTATTTCATAAAACAGAATCGAGTCCAAATATAAATAACTTCCTGCTAATAGCCAAATAACAACCATCAGCAGCATACCAATTCTTCGATGATAAAATGCAAATTGAAAATGCAGAAATATTACCATATATAATGCCACAATAAATACGATATAGGAGATACCTATCTTACCATGAAAAAAACAAACTTCTGCAACTATCCCTAATCCCAAAGATACTAATAATAACCACACACCTCGCAAATTTATTTGGTTTACCATCTAATCCCTCCAAACATTGTTATTTTATATATAGAATAACTATGTATATAGAATAACTATGTATATAACTAAAAATTTTTATCTGAAATTAATGTGTAAGCAGCGCGATCAAGTTGCTGTTATTATCACGCTACTTTTAGTAAAACAATCACTACGCTGTATCGTATGATTAAGGCTAAGCACTTATTATACAGATAATTTACGTCCCCAACGAAAACCAACCAAACACACGGGATATAAAACTACTGTAAAACCTATACAAAGCATGATAAAGGGCACATTTAACAAGGGCTGAAACCACTCATAGGGAATAAGTTTAAAAAGGGTTAAATACATAAGCAGTAAATTTGGTACAACAGAGACGATAAACGTTTTATGTAATAGCCTTCTACCACCATCACCAAACTCCTTACCAATTTCATAGCCTAATAGTCCCCAAAATAATGTATAAACAATCATTATAATAAAAGTAGTCTCTGTTAGTCCATGCCATAATTGCTCCACCCAATGCCAAGAGAAAACATTATAAATTATTGTTAGAATTACTCCGCCAAGAAACATAGCAATATTTAAACCAACGAATAACCATTGTGTTTTTTTAGGAGTAATCGCTGCTTCCTGTCTCCACAAAAGTGCTATTTCTTGAGGGGAACCAAGTCTTTCAATTAATTTCGAATAGTTATCTACAGATTCAGCACCTTCTTCCTTCATCCATTCATGAACATGTAATTCATATTCTGCTAAAATATTAACTTTATCTGGATGATCACCTATTGCTTGTTCTAGTTCTTGAAGGAAGTATTGACTTGCTGTCTTCATGATTCCTTTCTCCGGATTAAATTGTTCATCACCTGTACATAGCGATGCCATTCATTTGTTTTCTCTTCCAGCATTGCTTTCCCTTGCTCTGTTATGCAATAATATTTCCTTGCTGGTCCCTTTTCTTGCTCTTGCCAATAAAAAGTAATATATCCCTGTTTTTCGAGTTTATGGAGCGCGGGATATAATGTTCCTTCTTTGATTTGCAAATGATGTTCACTACGCTGGTCCATTTCCTTAACTAGCTCATAGCCATACATATCGCGTTCATTTAAAAGCTGTAATACAAGTAAGGAAGTACTTCCTTTTACTAACTCTCGGTTAAACATTTTCTCACCTACCTAGAAATATTAGGTATATACACTATATAAAATACTTGCTCTTTTGTAAAGGGCTATCATAAATGTCTAACACCATATTTGAATTATTAGCCGATTGTATTATAGACAAAATAAAGGAAATTATATATAATTGCACTAATAAAATTGTAAAGGGTGACCTAATTACATGAAGTACTAATCCTATTCACTGAAAACATTCGAGTAAGGGTAGTCTAATAACAGATTCAATCTGTTTATTTTGCTATGCCATTAACGAAGTTTCAGAATAGGATTGTGCTTGATGTGACTGGTTAAAAAAACGCTGTCTAATGTATTTGATTATTCGCAGACAACCGTGTAAGTTAGCCAATACACATTTGCCTCCTATTCTGAAATGAGTGGGAGGCATTTTTTGTCTCTACTTTTAAAGGAATTGGAGATGAAATGTATGAAGTTATTGGAAGCTCAAAAATTAAAAGTATTTATACAGGATCGGAAATTAATTGATGTAGAAACACTTCGTATCCATAAGCACCATCGAATAGGTCTTGTCGGAAAAAATGGAAGCGGAAAAACAACCTTGCTCCAACTACTGGCAGGTGAAGAAACGCCTGAAGAAGGTGAGGTAATCTCACAAGGAACACGTGAATTACTTCCCCAATTGAAACGAACAACTACGACCAAAAGTGGTGGTGAAGTTACACAAGAATATATAAACCATTCTTTGGCAAAAAAATCAGATATCTTATTTGCGGATGAGCCGACTACGAATTTGGATACATTTCATATTGAAAAGTTGGAAAAACAGCTACAAAAATGGCATGGTGCATTGATCATCGTTTCCCATGATCGAGAATTTTTAGATGCACTATGTACGACCATTTGGGAATTAGAAGACGGGAGATTGTCCGTATACAAAGGCAATTACTCAGATTATCGCGCACAAAAGAAGCTCGAAAGAAGACAGCAGGAGCAGGCTTATGATCAATATATCAAAAAGAAAACGCAATTGGAAGAAGCCCTAGAATTAAAAGAACAAAAAGCGCAACGAGCAACTAAAAAGCCAAAGCAGACAACTAACTCAGAAGCCAAAATAACAGGTGCCAAACCCTATTTTGCTAATAAACAAAAAAAATTACGGAAAACAGTCAAAGCCATAGAAACTAGGTTAGAGAAACTAGAAAAAGTGGATAAAGTGAAAGAACCTACTCCCATTAAAATGAATCTACCTAATGATATAAAGATAAATGGTAGGATAATCTTACGTGTTGAAGACCTAAAAGGAAAGGTGGGAAAACGCACTCTCTTTAATCAAGTTCGTTTTCACGTTAGAGGCGGAGATAAAATCGCCGTAATTGGTCCTAACGGAAGTGGGAAAACTACGCTCATTAAAAAAATGGTAAACGAAGGAGAACATGTTCATCATTCGCCATCAATGAAAATTGGTTATTTTAGTCAAAACCTAGATATACTTGATACAAATGAAACCATTATAAAGAATGTCAGTATTACATCGATTCAAGATGAGACCTTGATTCGGACTGTATTGGCAAGGCTCAACTTTTCTCAAGATGATGTGTATAAACGTGTGCAAGTACTTAGTGGGGGAGAACGTGTAAAGGTTGCTTTTGCTAAGTTATTTGTAAGTAATATAAACACCATTGTTTTAGATGAGCCAACCAATTTTTTAGATATCGAAGCAGTAGAAGCACTGGAAGAATTGCTAAAAAATTATCAGGGAACAGTACTATTCGTCTCCCATGATCGGCGTTTTATCCAAAGCATTGCCTCACGAATTATTGCTTTTAAAAGTGGTACAGTTGACATCTTTGAAGGTACCTATGACGAATTCAAAAACCATATACCAAAGACGGAAGAAAATGCAACAGAGCAAGAATTGATTGTATTAGAAACAAAAATTACAGAAATACTAAGTAAACTTAGTATAGAACCTTCAGAGGAACTAGATGAAGAATTCCAAAGACTTTTAGCACGAAAAAGAGAGTTGATAAGAAATAAATGACGATTGTTACACACATGAATAAGTTGACAGACTCTAACGAATGATTTACATTTAATTAATAATAAATTAATTAAATATAAATGTCTAAGGTGGTTAAATATTGAGTGAAAATCTATCATTAAAATCATTTGTTGTATTAATGAAGTCTTCAAAAGCCGTTCAGGAGCGAATAAAAAAGGATATCAGCAGTTATGGTATGCGAACTTCTGAATTTACTATATTAGAAACGCTATACCATAAAGGAAATCAAACGATTCGAGAAATATCGGAAGGAGTATTAATTAGTACGGGCTCTATCACATACGTGATTGATAAGCTAGAAAAGAAAGGTCTACTTGAAAGGCAACATTGCCATGAAGATCGGCGCGTTGTTTATATTCATATTACGCATGCTGGGAAGGAATTAATGGATGAAATATTCCCAAAGCATCAAAAGGTTATTGAAGAATTGTTTATCGGAATTAACGATGAGCAAAAGAAATCGTTAATTGATGTTCTTAAACAAGTTGGACGTCGCGCATAATCCAGGAAGGAGATTCATCATGAAGCATATCTTTCAAAAAGGAACAGATCAAACAAAACCAACGCTTTTATTATTACATGGTACAGGCGGAACGGAGCAGGATCTTATTCCATTGGCAAGTAAAATTGATCCAGAAGCGAATATCCTCAGTGTACGCGGTAATATTCTTGAAAATGGAATGCCACGCTATTTCAAACGATTAGCAGAAGGAGTATTCGATGAAGCAGATTTAATTTTCCGTACAAAAGAACTAAATGAATTTTTAGATGAGGCTGCAGAAAACTATCAGTTTGATCGTCATCATATCATTGCTGTTGGATATTCCAATGGCGCTAATATTGCTACAAGTTTACTTTTTCATTATAAAAATCCCTTAAAAGGTGCTATTCTTCATCACCCGATGGTACCTCGAAGAGGAATTTCATTACCAAATCTTTCTGGGATCAATGTATTTATTGCAGCAGGTACGAATGATCCAATATGTCCTGCTGAAGAATCTGAAGAACTGAGGCAATTATTAGAAAATGCAGGAGCAAATGTAAAATTACATTGGGAAAATCAAGGTCATCAGTTAACGTTAAGTGAGGTAGAGGCTGCGAGAAATTGGTACCAACAGTTATAAAATAGGAGCACTAACGTATAATTGAACTGCACCCTATTGTAAGATCTGTCTAACAACGGAGGTGCAGTTCATCTTATGCTTATTTTTTTGTTAATTCCGAATAATAATGTAAGCTACATATAGCACATAACCAGCTACAAGAAATACTCCCTCTGTCTTCCCTATTCGATAATTTGTCCTCGAAAAAATTAGCAGCAAAACCGTTAAACCAATCATCATGATAATGTCTATAATAACTTTACCATTAACAGCTAGTGGCGTAATCACAGATGATGTTCCAAGTACAAATAAGATATTAAAGATATTGCTTCCAACGATATTTCCTAATGCAATTTCACTTTCCTTTTTCAAAGCAGCTGTAATGGAGGTCACTAGCTCTGGAAGGGAAGTTCCAACTGCAATGATTGTTAAACCAACTAGAGCTTCACTCATTCCCAGTGAATAAGCGATTTCCTTCCCGTTATTAACTACCATTTGTCCACCAATAACAATACCAGCTAATCCCAGTACTGTAATTAAAATGTTCTTCCCCCATTTTGTTTGTTTTGCTGATTTGTCTTGCGCTGTATTTTCTCTACTCTTTAATGCGACCTCAATCACATAATACATAAAAACAGAAAGGAATAGTAAAAAGATTAGTCCATCACTTCGAGAGATATAGTTTATCTCAAACCCTTGTAAAACCGTATCGCTAATTAAAATTAATAGTGCTACACTGGCCAATAATGTAAATGGAATTTCCTTACGAATCGTCTCATTTTCTACTTTGATTGGGAACAAAATCGTCGCAATCCCAACGACAAGTGTTAAATTAAAAATATTACTCCCAATAACGTTCCCCATTGAAACATCTGCAGTACCTTGTAAAGCCGCAACAATACTCACCGTTGCTTCAGGTGAGCTAGTACCAAATGCCACGATTGTTAAACCTATTAAGATTGGTGGAATGCGAAGCAATCTAGCAATATTCGATGAACCATCCACAAATAAATCTGCACCTTTAATTAACAAAACGAAACCAATAATCAAAAATAAATATGCCATGTGACCTTCCTCTTCTACAAAAAGTTATCAGTTGTACTACGGTTTAATGTATCAAAAAGTCACAAAAACATGTAGACATATTTAAATTTCTTTAGAAATTCTTCAAAGAAAGAGCTAGGAAATGATAGCTTTTTTATTTCCGTAAATGAATGAGATTCTTTGAAGGGTCTTCCACTGAGTATCCATTATTCTCTTCCTTTATTTTAACCTCACTAGCCTTTAAGCGGTCGATTGCATCATCTAATGTTTGCTTATCTGGGTAAACAAGTGTAAATAATTTTAGACCCACACTATTATTTTCCGGTGCCGGTGCTCCCTCACCATTCCATATATTAAGTCCAATATGATGATGATAATTCGCTGTAGATATAAATAATGCACCAGGATAGTTGGAAACGACGTTAAATCCAAGACCTTCTACATAAAATTGTTTGGCTTCTTCTAAGTGTGCGACATGCAAGTGAATATGACCCATAACCGTTTTATTTGGTAAATACATCCATGGTGATTTCAATTCAGCTAGAAGCCCCTCACCTTCTAACGGTTCTGTTGCCATGGTCACTTGATTATTTATCCACTCCCACGCTGACGATAGTCGATCAGAATAGACCTCAATACCATTACCATCTGGATCTGATAAATATAATGCTTCACTAACAAGGTGATCAGATGCCCCTAACTGGACATTTTGTTGCAAACAGTGCATTAAAAAAGAAGCAAGATCAGCACGTGTTGGTAATAATAATGCAAAATGGTACAAACCCGTTGTTTTCACCTGCTTAGATAATACTTTTTCTGGCTCCTCTAAGGTGAGTAATGATGTTTTGCCATCCGCTGTTAAGACCACCTTCCGCTCATTCCTTTCAAGGATATGGAATCCAATGATGTTCTGATAAAAATCAAGTGAGTTGTTCAGATTCGTAACATGGATGGATACGTCGCCTACATATGTTGCACGATTGCTAAAGAATGTTCTTTCCATAACCATTGTCCTCTCTTCTTTTATATAATTACATTTTGAAATACAGTTACTTTATGTAAGTTTATAATCTATTTTCTTAACTGTCAATTTATTAATCTATACAAATGAATTAATAAATACCTATAAATTCACGTCTTATACTACAACCTTTATTACAATCAATGATAAGCACAATTTGATCATGACGTTTTAACTAAAAAACCTGAATAAGAAAAACTGAGCAAAATTCGCTCAGTCCTTATCACTAAATGCTCAGATTTACGCTCCCTCTAGTAGCTATTATGGAATAATAGCTACTGCTTGCTTGACCACCACTCCGGCTGCCCACTTCTCTTTCCGTGGGGTTTGTCCTTCAGCTAACTTTTTTAGCAAAACCCGCTCAAAAAAGTGGATCTTCAGGTCAAACATTTCCCACAGGAGTTGAAGTAGCCGGCCTTCGCTATTATCAGGCTCTACAACGCTAGCATGAAGTAACACAGCTGCTTTTATACTCACGGATAACGATTTTCACTTTACCCATTGTAAAAAAAGTCAACCTATTACTTATGACAAGAATTGTTGCACCTTCTCATAGCGGAGACTAATTACGTAGACTCCTGCGGGATTAGCGCGAGCCGAAAATCCACTTTGCAACGTGTTCTTCTTTGCAAAGTTAGTTGAAGCCGTGCCCGCGGAAAGCGAAGTAATTAGTCGGAGCATTGCCAATATACATCAAACATTTCAAAATAACTACTTGGCTTAACGCAGTCATTGCACTGATTTTATACTTTCTTAACTTTGAACAAAAGCGCAAGCGCTCCTATTTATCCATAGGCACAAATTTTATAATTTCCTAGACTAAGAAAAAAACGCTCCGATTTATAGAAGCGTACACATGTAAAACAATCTATATTCTTTTATACTAACTAAAGATAAAGGGAAGCTTCCATCCGTAGGGGTTGTGTTTATCCCACGGATGGTTAGTACCACAAGGGTATGACCTAAAGGCCATTGAACCAATCGGACATTTACTGGCAGTCATCCCACACTTAACCTTATAACGATACATAAAACTAGTTGTCAACACTTTCTTGGCTCCCTTAAGCTCCTAGGAAATACTAAGCTTTTACTTCACCATTAATTCATCAAAGAAGTGATGGAGCGTTGGAACGATTGCTTTCTGCCTAACCATTCGCCGATATGTTTCTTCATCTACCCATTTAGCATCTATTACTTCTTCCGGTTGAAAAGTTAACTGTTCAATAGATACATTGCTATGAAACAGCCAATTGTCCAAATGATCTACCTGTCTAACTTCTCTACGAAGTAATTTTGCTGCTTTATCGTCTAATTGTAAGCCTAGTTCCTCAGCTACCTCTCGATATGCCCCCTGTAAGCTGTTTTCCCCTGCAATCACAGAACCACCTGTGCACTCCCAATAACCCCCATATGGCTTGTTAGGGTGTCGCTTTGATAATAAAAGCCCCCCACTATCATTTTGAATTCATACATGAACAACTAGATGATAACGATCCTTTGGCATCGGCACTCCCCGTATATGCTTTTCATCCAACTTATTTCTATTCCTATCATACAGATCCCACACTTCCATCCTCTAGTCCCCCTCATATGTTAATTACAGTTTAATAGTGGCTTTTCTTTGTTGAAAGTCTACATCTTGATAATATGTATTTTTCACAAGAATATTTGGACCAAGACATTTAACAGCAGGACAATGACAATTTAACGATTTTGCTGTGTCTGAAGCCATCCAACGATCGTAAGCTTCAAGTAACGAAGTGGTTTGTATATTCCCTAGTTTTGGCTCATCTCCAAAATCAGTCACAATCACATCACCCGAAAAAATATTTACATTCAAACGAGAACGACCATCAGGATCATTTCGCACCGATACATTCTTTTCCTTAAATAAACGCTTCTGTAAATTCAAATCCGCTTGGGACGTGCTACATGGATAAAAAGGCAAGGTACCAAATAACATCCATGTATCAGGATCACGGTGGTCTAATAACCGTTCGATACCCTTCCGCATTTCTTCTAAGGATAACGTTTCTAAATTACTTGCAAAGTCTACGGGATACATCGGGTGTATCTCATGTCGTGCACAACCCATTTCAAGCACATGGTCATGAATTTTTTCTAAGTAAGGATATGTCCGACCATTTAGCATCGTTTCTGCAGATACCATGACACCTGCTTGTGATAATTTCTGAGCATTTTCAACCATTCGTTCGAAATATTTCTTACGATTTTCCTCTGATGGCTTTCTCTCCATTCTTGCAAATCCAGTCTCCGCAAATTCTTCAGCAGTACCCCAGTTATGTGAAATATGTAAGACATCTAAATAAGGAATGATTTCTTCATAGCGACTAAAAGGCAAGGTCAGATTCGAATTAATTTGTGTTTTCACACCACGATAATGAGCATATTTAAGCAATGGAACTACATAATCACGAACAGATTTTTTCGACATCATCGGCTCTCCACCAGTAATACTTAGTGTACGAAGGTGAGGAATTTCATCTAGTCGCTGTTCAATCAATTCCATTGGTAGTGCATCCGGGTCCTTCCCTTGTAGTGTATAGCCTACTGCACAGTGGGCACAGCGCATATTACAAAGCGTTGTTGTTGTAAATTCAATGTTAGACAATGTTATTCCCCCATGCTGTTCCACGTCCATATATGCTTCCCATGGGTCATATGCTGGAGACATTGTTTTACTCGCTTCTGTTAGTTTCACAAAAAAAATCCTCTCTTTTTCAAAGACTCTTTTAATATTTTACCATGTAACTGTCTATCCCGTCTTTGTGGAAATTAAAGAATGATATTTAGATAAGTGGGCAAACTAAAAAATAGCAGAATTATGGAAATTCTAGTTTAGTTATATTTTAGAAAGGTGGAAAAGAAAACGGATGGAGCAAAAAAATACAAATAAAGCCAATAATATCGAAAATGAAGATACCTTAACAACGAGGCAGGGGCATCCTGTTACTAACAATCAAAACATACGAACAGTCGGAAATCGTGGACCAGCAACACTGGAAAACTATGATTTCATCGAAAAAATAAGTCACTTTGACCGTGAAAAAGTTCCCGAACGGATAGTTCATGCTCGTGGTGCTGGGGCACATGGCTATTTTGAGACATACGGCATGGCTGGTGATGAGCCTATATCCAAATATACAAGAGCCATGGTTTTTCAGGATAAAGGGAAGCAAACTCCTGTCTTTGTCAGATTTTCAACGGTTGTTCATGGTACACATTCTCCAGAAACAGTACGTGATCCACGTGGCTTTGCTGTAAAATTTTACACGGAGGACGGGAATTGGGACTTAGTCGGAAATAATATTAAGATCTTTTTCATTCGTGACGCAATGAAATTTCCAGATATGATTCATGCCTTTCGACCAGATCCTGTAACAAATATTCAAGATAGTGAACGCTTCTTCGACTTTTGTGCGAATTCCCCTGAAAGCTTCCATATGGTAACCTTTATTTACTCACCTTGGGGCATTCCGGCAAATTACCGAATGATGCAAGGCTCTGGGGTAAACACATATAAATGGGTTAACAAAGAGGGCGAAGCGGTATTAGTTAAGTACCATTGGGAACCAAAACAGGGAATTAAAAACTTAACACAGCAAGAAGCAAATGAGATTCAATCTACCAATTTCAATCACGCTACACAAGACTTATACGATGCTATTGAAAAAGGAGATTATCCTGAGTGGGAACTATTCGTCCAGATTATGACCGATGATGAACACCCCGAGCTAGATTTCGATCCACTTGATGATACAAAACTATGGCCGGAGGACAAGTTTCCATGGTTACCAGTTGGAAAAATGGTATTGAATAAAAATCCAGAAAACTACTTTACAGAAGTTGAACAAGCTGCCTTCGGTACCGGGGTTCTTGTCGATGGACTTGATTTCTCAGATGATAAAATGCTGCAAGGTAGAACGTTCTCCTATTCTGATACACAGCGCTATCGTGTAGGGGCAAACTATTTACAGGTTCCTATTAATGCAACAAAAAAGCGTGTTGCTACAAACCAAGAGGGTGGACAATTACGTCAGCAAAATGACAAAGCACCTGGTCAAAATCCACATGTTAATTACGAGCCTTCGGTACTAGGTGGATTAAAGGAAGCTGAACAAACGGGAAAAGAATACACCCCTGAGATAAAAGGAAAGCTTGTTCGTGAATCCATCGACAGAAATGACAATACAAAGCAAGCAGGCGAGACATTCCGTAGCTTCAAAGACTGGGAAAAGGATGATTTAATTTCTAATTTAGTGAATGATCTTTCTATGTGTGATCAACGTATTCAAGATAAAATGGTCGCATTGGCTGAGGATGCAGATGAAGAATATGGCCTCCGTTTACGTGAAGGTCTGGAAAAGGCCAAAACCATGATGAATGATGGAACAAGTAAAAATCCGTTAGGTAATAAAGATGCAGAAAAAGCACCAGATCAAGCAATCGAAAAAGGACATGAAGCAGATCCATATTAATTGCTAGAGGGCATAACTAAACGAAGTGCTTTTCATAAGTTAATGCCGAGAGTAAATATCAAATAAGCCTGTTATTTTTTATCGCAATCAAAAGTATGGAACGCTTTCCACAAACCAAATTAACACGGTTAACCACGCTTAGTAACGTGGACCTTCGGGCTCTTGCTGTTTTTGCAGGGGTCCCCCTATTTTTCTCTACCCTCCCCTTTACTTTTACTCTTCTGGTACAGCTAATAGTCGCAGACGATACGCATTCATAGCCGTCTCCCCGAGATGATCAAGTAAATTATAATTGGCATAAGCACCGATAATAGCGCCAAAGCCAGGTACGAGTTGTAATAATTTGACCAAGTCTATATAATCACGATACTCCTGTTGAAATGCTCGCCAATCCATATCCAGTAAATGTTGCTTTTCATGTTCCCAATTTTCAATAACATACATCGTTTTCTTTCTTTCTTTTTCATTGGAGAAAGCTAATTGGAATATGTGTAAAAGAAATAATCGTTCTTCATAAGCCTTTGTATCGAAGCCATATATGGTTGCAGCCTCAAATAAGAATTTCATTTTTATAGACAGTAGTAAAGGAAAATCCGCAAAACCAAGAAAAATACCACCAGCACCAGTACCTGCACCTTCTACTGTTGCTGTTTTGCGATAGGTGGATAACTTTTCTTTTACAAGCTGATCTTGCTGATATAAATTCATTTCTTGCATTTCTGGTTTTTTCGTAGTTACATGTGAGCCTACTAATGTAGCCTTAACCATATTTTTAATACTTTCAGTAATTATCCGATGCGCCTTTTCAGGTATCCAGTTATTTATTTTCATCTGTGCTTTCTTAGAAAGCTGATTAAATAAGTTAGGTTTAGCATACATTTTCCTTCGCCAAGCTTCTAGCTCCTGAGAAACTATATCTTCATAGTTAATCAAAATAAATCCCTCCACAACGTTTAAAAATCTTAGTGATATATTGCATATTTCCATAATTAATAATTTATTGTATACTGTTTAGTATACTAAAAATAATTGTAGAGGGGGAGCAGATAATGCCAATACCTTCAGATCATTCCAGGCCAGTAAGGCAATCCGCAAAGGAAAGTGCTTTTAATCAGATTCAACAGTGGATTATTGATGGTACATTACAACCTGGAGAAAAACTTAATGATTCTGAACTTGCTAAAGCATTAGGCGTGAGTAGGACTCCGGTTAGAGAGTCTCTACAACTTTTAGAAGTACAGGGATTTGTAAAGATGTTTCCTGGAAAAGCAACGCAAGTAACAGAAGTGGAAAAAGAATCTATGAATGATTTACTTCCACCATTAGCTGTACTACAGGCCTTGTCAGCTGAATTAGCTATTGATAATTTAACGGATGATATAACAGCTGTATTGGAAGAAATTAATGACCGATTTACGAAAGCTATTCGCTCAGAGAATTATTATGCCGCTTTAAAAATTGACGAAGAATTTCATCAAGTTATCGTTGATGCTGCAAATAATCCCTATATCCACAACATTATTGCTAACTTACAAGCCCATGTAAGACGCTTATTCTTCCATAACTCCATCATTTTAACTGAACAATCCATAGAAGAACATAGCCAGATTATTAACCTTATGAAAGAAGGAAATAATGAGGCTCTTGCTCCAATTATGAAAGAAAATTGGTTACGTACGATACAAGAATTTCAAGCACTAAAATAATGTGAAACTTCAATCCGTGGGCATTTTATTATCTCCCACGGATTGTTAGTACCACGAGGGTATGATATAAAGACCTTTAAACCAATTGGACATTTACTGGAAGTTGATCCCCCACTTCCCAATATTGATTTCACTTTATTGCTTGAAGTGAGGGGATTACTGCCGGTTATATGAGGAATAAATTATTGAAAAGGGGCTGGGACTAAACACAACTTCTTTACTCAAAATACGAATAATCACGTTTATTAATAGGAGTATCACCCCCGCATCATGAACATACACTGGCTTTCCGCGAGCACGGACTAAGCTCACTTGGTAAAGGAAAACACGTTACCAAGTGGATTCGGGCTCGTGCTGTGGATAAGGAGGACTTTGGCAGCGATACATAGCACGCAGATAAAGCGCTCTTCTTTTTCAAGGAGTCTCACATATTTCAGATGCTATATTAATTATCCTAATCAAAAAACGAAAGGATAATTATTTTAAATTAATTATCCTTTCGTTCTTTATTGTTTCTTCATTACATTTGTCTCCGTCTCTTAATCATACTTTATTTTTTCGATTATGCCTGAACAGTAGATGCTTTTTGCAATCGAAGAACAATGCCTGTAATAATTAGGACTATACATGCTGGGATTAGCCAGCCAAGACCTTCATTATATAACGGCAAAACTGTTTCGTAGAACGAAACAATGGGAATCATCCAGTTAAAGTAAGGAATACCTAATGATTCACAGAGCGATTTTAGTCCATCAATGCTACTGATTAAAAATGTTACTGCAATTACCGAAATGTAGACAGATCTTCCATGGTAAAACAAAGGTGACAAGAATGCTAATAACATTAAGACGATCGCTAATGGATATAGGAACATCAGTACAGGTATGGAATAAGTAATAATATTAGTAAGACCAAAATTAGCTATTACAAAAGTTATCACTGCAAAGAATACAACAAACTTTTTATAGCTTATCCTTGGAAATAATGAATGAAAATATTCTGAACAAGCAGTTGTTAACCCAATGCTTGTCGTTAAACAAGCTAATGTAATAACAAGCGCTAATAGAATCAATCCAAATGTTCCAAAATAATGTGTTGATGCACTACTCAATACAGGTCCACCATTATCAAATATTCCGTATATCTCTGTACTTGTAGCTCCTAAATAAGCAATTCCAACATATATCGCTCCTAATAAAACAATAGCAACAGAACCAGACCTGGCCGTAGCTCTCAATATTTCTCGTTTAGATGTAATTCCCAATGAACGAATAGCCTTAATCACGATAATTCCAAACACCAAGGAAGCAAGTGCATCCATTGTATTATAGCCCTCCAAAAATCCATTCAAAAAGGCACCATCTGCATATGCCTCCTGAGGAGTTTGTAAAGAACCCATTGGTTTGAAAATAACCATAGCAAGTAAAATCACAAGTAGTACCACAATGCCTGGCGCTAAAATCTTACCAACATAATCGACGATTTTTGCAGGATAAAGCGAAAAAAATAGGGTTATTGCAAAGAAAACGAGTGTAAAAATCATTAAACCACCTTGCTGGAATCCCTCGCTGATAAATGGTGAAATGCCAACATCAAATGCTACCGTTCCAGTTCTTGGTGCTGCAAAAAATGGTCCTATCGTTAGATATAATAGTGCGGTAAACATAACACCATAGATAGGATGAATTCTACCGGCCAAATCCTGAAGATTTTTGCTACCAGAAAAGCTCATAGCTAATATACCTAATAATGGTAAACCTACTCCAGTTATTAAAAACCCGATGACCGCTTGCCAAACATTAGCTCCAGCAAGTTGTCCAAGCTGAGCAGGAAATATTAAATTACCAGCTCCAAAGAATAATGCAAATAACATTACACCTATGGCGGCATAGTTTGAAAATGATAATTTTTCCCTCATATATATGTCCTCTCCTAGAAGCAAATTTTAATGTAAATGCCTTCCATCTATATGCAATATATCAATGGTGTTAATCATACTATTTTTTTCTCTAACATGCAATATATTACCTGGAATTTTTTCATAATTTAGATATATAATGTACTCAAAGATTGAAATTGCTTGACTACATCGTATTTTGTAATCTTCGCAGTAGTAGCGTTTAACTTTTCACCATACTCTCGCACTAGCATTTTTAAATCTATGCTGGTTCAGATAGCCAAAACATAGCAATCTTAGAACAAAAGAACAAACGCCGGATTAGAAGCGTAGCGACTGGAGCGAGTCAACCGAGATAAAGGAATCACGGTGAGTTTGCTTGTAGATGATGACTTAGATTAGGGCGATTCGTGAAGTCGCCTGTTTCTGGGCGCTGGATCTGGACGCGGCTTAGACACGCCCATATTTACCCACATGGGCTAATTTTCTAATTTCCTAGACTATAAAAAAAGAGAGCGATGTTTTCGCTCTCCACGCTTAACGATCAGCTAATTGCTGTTCGGCAAACTCTCTATATAAGGCATGTTGCTCCATAAGCTCCTGATGATTACCTATGCCAGTTATTTTTCCTTTTTCAATGAATACAATTTTATCTGCATCAACAATTGTTGATAAGCGATGGGCAATAACAAAAGTCGTACGTCCCTTCATTAATCGCGTTAAAGCCTGTTGAACAATTCTTTCAGATTGGCTATCAAGACTTGCAGTAGCCTCATCCATCATTAATATCTTTGGATCTCTTAAAAAGGCACGGGCAATATTAATTCGTTGCCTCTGTCCACCTGATAGTTTTATTCCTCGTTCTCCTACTTTTGTATCTAACTGCTCGGGAAAATCAGCAATAAACTGATCTGCGTAAGCCATCGCAGTAACCGCCCAGAGCTGTCCATCCGATATATCTGATGCATTACTTAGGCCATAGGTTAAATTTTCTCTAATCGTTCCAGCCATCATTGCACTTTCCTGTGAGACATATCCGATCTGGCTACGCCAAGCTTCTAAGGATAAGTCCTGAATCGATGTATTACCAATTATTATTTCTCCTTCAGATGGCTGATAAAATCGTTCCAATAGCCCAAATAAAGTTGTCTTTCCTCCTCCACTAGGACCCGCAAAAGCTATCATTTCTCCAGGCTTTGCGGTGAAAGATATATTCTCTAACACCTGCTCGTTGTCATCATAGGCAAAGGTAACATTGTTTACATGAATCGTTTCATGTGTAATCTGCTTGTCAATCCCATTTTGACCAGCTTCTACCGGTAGATCTAATATATCTATAATCCGTTCTGTCGCACCTTTTGCTTTTTGCAATTGAGTAAAGAACATAGCGAATGTCGTAATAGGCATTATAATTTGAAATAAATATAATAAAAACGCTACCAGCGACCCCGTTGACATCGTTCCATTTGCTACTCTTATCCCACCATAACCGATAATAATGACAACTACAGCCATAATAATTAAGTACATTAATGGACCAATTAGGGCAAATATTTTTGATTCTCTTAAGCCATATGAAAATAATTTGCCGATTCCCTGCACGCCTTTTTGTTCTTCAAAGGATTCAGCAGTAGACGACTTCATTAAGCGAATCTCACTTAGAGTTTGTTGGATATTTCCTGTAAACATTGCTGTTTCATCTTGTAGACTACGGGAAATCTTCGCCATTTTACTGCCCAAAGGCATCATAAGTAGGATGGTAATTGGAACAGCAATTAACATCATGAGTGTCATTTTCCAATCCATAATTAGTAGAATAGCAACTGCACCAATAATAGATATCAATCCACTAATAAATTGTGGAAAATGCTGTGAAATCAAATCTTTTACTATACCTGTATCATTAACAACGCGACTTACCGATTCTCCACTATTCGTCTTATCAAAATAGCTAACTGGCATCCGAATCAGCTTCATCCACATTTGTTCCCTTAGACGAGCAACAATTCGCTGTCCTACTGCTGCAAGTAAATACGTTGATATGCCATCAATGACTGCTTGTAAAATAAATACAAGCCCAATAGCCACAATCAATAGCATACTCATTGATTCGATAGAGAACCCATCCACTAGTTCTCTAGTTAGCAAAGGAATACTCAATCCGACAAGTGTAGTAATTATACTTCCGATTAAGCCTATTGTAAGTGCAAGTCTTGGAATATTCGTAGATATAATTAAAGATATAAATGGCTTTATCCCGTTTCGCTGTTTACCCATTACCTTGACCCCTATCATAAATACATTCCATATATTCTTTTATTATAAAGGAAACCAGGAATTAATACACCGTCCACCCACGAATAAAGTGAAACTTCTGCGTGCAATGTATCGCTACTTAGGCATTCCTTATCCGGCTGGAACAACACGAGTCCGAAGATCCCTTGGTAACGTATGTTTCTTTACTAAGTTAGCTGAGGCAATGGACGCGGAAAAAAGTATATGTTCATGTTTCTGCGATAATACTCCTATTGATACTTCGCTTTCCGTGGAGAAGGCTTCGGCAACGATACATCACACAACGTATCCACATTTTTTTTATCTTTCGGCTTTTAATTAACCCTCTATATCCCGTTTCTGATAGCCTATAAAACCAATGGTGGTGCATGCAAAAGCTATTACCGTCAATATGAAAATGGCCATTATATTCATGTCCTCTACTGGTATTTGTGGTACATGACCAAATGGGGAAAGATTGCTCATCCAATCGGGAAATTGCATTAAATTACCTAAATAAACTACAATAAACGAATAAATTAAGTAACCCCATATCCAACTACTCCCATTAGGGAACAGTCCAATAAGCAATACTGTAAAACCAATCATTACCCACATGGCAGGTAGATAGACCATTGCTGCACGATAAACAACTCCTAAATCGATTCCTCCATCAATGGAGGCTGTTGCTAAAGACCATAGTCCAATTGCCGCTAATGAAAGCATCCCAAATGAAACAAGCATCGCTATCACCCATGAACTACCTATTAAACGAGTACGCGAAATAGCCCGACTTAATAAATGCTCCGTGCGCCCCTTCTTCTCTTCCCCCATTAACTTTAGTATTGCCATTAACGTTGGAATGGTACTCATCATAGCAAGGACACTCATCAGCATGGTAATAAACTGTTCCGTAAGCGAAAATCCCTCCACTGGGGTTAACATTTGCTTCATCATTTCCACATCCTCAAAGAACGTATCTAAATCCCCCAGAACAGAACCATATGATGCTCCAATTACAAACATACCAATTGCCCATGCGATTAAGCCAGTACGTTGAAGTCGAAATATTAATCCGAATGGACTTTGTAAAAAGAAGGATGCACGCCTCTTTCCTGGTTTAGCAGGAAGAAAACCAGAGTCTAAGTCCCTTATCGCATTTAAATAAAGTGCCAATATACATAGTATAAACGATACACCAACTGTCAATAGAATGGGCCACCAATAATTATTAACATAAACCTGTGTACCTAAAATCCACCCTAACGGTGAGACCCATGATAATGCTTCACTACTAACGTCACCAATAGCACGTAGCATATAGGAAATTCCTAATACGAAAAAAGAAAAACCAATTACACCACGAGAGTTTTCGGACAGTTGTGCAAAAACTGCTGTTATGGCTGTGAAAAAGAAACCAGCTGCTCCTAAGCCAGCTCCATATAACAAAGACCCTGCTAAGTCCATACTTTCTATTCCCAATGATGCTAGACCAAAGCCAATAATAAGCGCTAGTAAAAAATTCGTCATAAAAACTACACTAAGTGTGGCAAGCAAATTAGATAACCGTCCAGTCGGAAGGGAACGGACCATCTCTATGCGGCCTTCTTCCTCATCTGCTCGAGTATGTCGTGCTACCAAAAGAATGCTCATAATTGCTACTGTTATCGCTGTAAATAAAAGCATCTGATGTGCCATCATAGCTCCAAATGTATAATCTTCTAACCCATATCCTTTTCCCACCATGGCTGTCATTGCTGGATTTAACATTGTTTCAGCTATTGCTTGACGATCTGCCTTTGTTGCGTATAGATCAGTAAAAGAAATGGCAATCATCAACGTTACAGTTACTAATGAAAGCATCCAGACAGAGATACGCAACCGATCACGACGGAGGAGAAAGCGTAACAGTCTTCCTGTATTTTTTGTGAATTGGCCAGCCATTACACCGCACCTCCTGCTCCTATATTCGATTTACCTTCATAATGTCTCATAAATAAATCTTCTAATGTCGGTGGAGCACTTTCTAATTTTACAATGCCAAATTGACTAATATAACGAATAACGGCATCCAACTCCTCCGTATCAACTTGAAAGGATATTTCACTCCCTTGCTCTTCAATGGCATGAACACCCTTTACTTCATCAAGGGAAGCAATGGACTGTTTGGTAGCAACTAACAAATTGGTACGTGTTAAATGGCGCATTTCACTTAGTGAGCCAGATTCTATAATTTCTCCTTGTCGAATAATACCAACACGATCACAAAGCCTTTCCACCTCAGATAAAATATGGCTAGAAAGCAGAACACTCTTCCCTGCATGCTTTTCTTCTAATATACAAGATTGAAATACCTGTTCCATTAATGGATCAAGCCCCGATGTCGGCTCATCTAAAATATATAAGTCTGCATCAGAAGAAAATGCGGCAACCAAAGCAACCTTTTGCCTATTCCCTTTTGAATACGTACGACATTTTTTAGTTGGGTCCAATTCAAACCGCTTAATTAGTTCTTCTCTACGATTTTTATTATTGCCACCGCGAAGTTTAACAAACAGATCAATAACCTCTCCACCCGTTAAGTTTGGCCACAAGTTCACATCACCTGGAACATAAGCAATTCGCTTATGGATTTCTACAGCCTCTGACCATGCATCCTTCCCAAAAATCTGTACGTTGCCTTTCGTTGCCTTTAATATTCCTAATAATATGCGAATCGTTGTTGACTTCCCAGCTCCATTCGGCCCAATAAATCCGTAGACTTCTCCTTCATTAACTTCTATATTTACACCATCTAGCGCCATAAACTTACCAAATTTCTTTGTTAAATTCGATGTTTTCAATACAGGCATTCTTCTTCCTCCCTTACCCTTTTCTCAAATTATGAAATATTTTAACTTATATATTTCATAATATATATTTAAAACCTCTTTTGCAATAACTTATGAAATATTTTTATTGTTTTATTACATATTTTTTATTAAACTTAAAATGAGGTGAGATTAGTTGGACGGTTTTAAACGAAGACGGGAGTTAAAAAAATCACATATTTTAGAGGCGGCCTTAAGTTTATTTATGGATTTCGGCGTACAAAAAGTCGCTATTAAGGAAATAGCTACAAAAGCAAATGTATCTCAGGTAACGATTTATAATTATTTTGGCAGCAAGGATAACCTTGTCCAAGAAGTAATTAAACATTATATAAATAAAGCATGGTGGGAATTTGAAGAATTATTTAACAGCGATTTACCTTTCCATGAAAAAATAAAGGGGATTATTTTTGCGAAAAAGGAAACAGCCCAGCATATACATTCTAATTTCTATGACGTCATTATGAAGGAATATGCAGCTGGAACTAGTTATGTTGAAGAGTTGTATCAAAAAAAGGCACTGCCTAAAATGATGGCTTTATTTGATGAAGGAAGGCGTGACGGATTTATCGATCCTAACCTATCAAATGAGTCACTTCTAATGTATTTACAAATATTTAAAGAAGCTATGCAGCGTGAGGATATCTATAAACAAATACTGCCGATGACCGAGGATATTGTAAAAATCTTGTTTTATGGAATTGTTGGAAAAGGGGAATCTTGATTTTTTTGAGATGCAGCCAGAGCTAAGGCAGCCCTGTGCACTAAATAGATTATACTCACATATAAAGTGAAACTTCAATCAGTGGGGGTTTTGTTTATCCCCCCAAATATTCACTTTATTACTTGAAGTGTGGGACTTACTGTCAGTTATATGCGGGAGAACTAGAAAGAAAAAGATGTTTGAAACGTATAGAATAAAAAGGATGGTCCGTCTACTCTTACGGAAAAAGTGACGGATCCTTTTCTAAATTTCAGTAATAATTCTTGAGAAACGTTTTTTGACAACCTGAAGGAAATCCATTCTTTCCTACTACCTCCAATAATATTCTTAAAAAGAGAAGGTTTACGAAGTCCCATACTGCAGCTTAAATCCCTCAACGAAATATGAAATTACTTTCATTATTTCATCCAACGAACCCTCGTGCTCTGGCATTTGAGCAATCCATAATGCAGATTCATTTAATGCACCTGATAAAGAGTGGGTCATCGCTTCCACTGAAACTGGCTTGAAGCAATTACTTCTTTGCATAAGGTCAAGTTGTTCATGTAACAATCGCATCGAGCTTTGTCTATCCATCGATCGCCAAACTTCCCAACCTACAACTGCCGGACCATCAATGAGTAATATTCGTTTATTTTGAAGTTCAACAGCAGCTGTTACAAATGCTTTACACCCTAATAATAGTTGCTCCCACAAATCATCACTTTTTCTAGCATCTCGTTCGATTTGATCAGCAACCTCTTTTTGTACTGTAATTAATACTGCTTCAAACAGACCTTGCTTATTTTTAAAGTGATGATATAAAGCACCACGAGTTAGATTTGCTTCCTTTGCAATTTCCTCTAAAGAAGCACCTTCATATCCATGCTTAGTAAAGTGTTTTCTCCCAACTTCGATCAAGTTGTGTATTGTGTTCATTGCTTCTTCTTTATTTCTTCTCATTCGTTATTTACTCCCATCCTTCTCCGTTCAATCTGTATTTTATCTTTCTCAACAAGCATGATAGCCTGTTGATCATTTTGTTTTCTTAATAAAACGTAATCCATGTTATAAAAACCACTTAAAATGAGCTTTATTTCTACCTTTTCTTCTTGAGCTTGAAGCCAATCCATACCATCTATTTTACTTTTGTTAAATCATTAATATTTGCCACAGACTTTCTAACATATAAAGAAGGATCGTTAATCAGAAGTTCCAATAAACATAAATTATTCAATGGATTACCAATATTGGTTTCAATTTAATGGTTGAAGTGAGGGTCTTACTACCAGTTATATGCGGGATAAATAACTGTTCTTCAAATAATGGGGAGTACGGTTTGATCAAATCAGTCAGACGCTTGGCTAAATCACTGGAAAATGAATATTTTAAAGCAATTGTATGAACATCCTTTCACTCTTCATTCCATATCTGTTGCTTATACAGTTTCGTCTCTTCTGCAGAAGGAGGAATGACTGTTATTACATCAATTAATATACCATTTGGGTCTTCTGTAATAAAATGTCTTTGCCCAAATTCTTCGTCACGGAGTTCCTGTATCAATGGAAGTTTTAACTCAGTAATAAGCCTGTCATAAATAATATCTACATCCACTACCTCAAAATTTAAAATTATTCCCTGTACAGATTTTCGATATTCCTCTGGAATTGTTGTGTGGGTAGCATTTAATATGGCTAATTCATACGTTAGTGAATTCGAAACCCGTTTTAAACTAGTATACCAATCTGCTTCGTACACCACCTCAAAATTAAAATAGTTTTGGTAATAGGTGGAACTTATCTCCACTTGATCTGTCATGATAACTGGATAAAAACTCGATACCCGCATAAACATCCTCCTATATCATTTTTTTACATCTTAACATACATACAGTATGTATGTAAACGAGAAATAAAGTGAACCTTCAAAATTAATAAAATACTATTTTTATCCCAATCGGAAGAAAATATAGTACATACTATATGTTAGTAACAGGTCTAACGTATTAATAAACGACGTGCTTTACCTCCGTATCGTTTATCTGATCTAGGTTCTCCTATACCAAGTAAATTTCTCAAATATACTGGATAACATTAAAAGAACGAAAAATTGATGATATCCGTTTTTTTCATTATACTTAGTGGAAATGAAAGGAGATTACAAAATGGAACAAATAAAGCTTAAATCTGACGTTTTTTCTATTTTGAAGGATAAAATTCAACTCATACAAAAGAATGAACGTGCTATATATTTAGTTGGACCAATTCAACTACCTGTAAATCTAGATGGAGAGACAACTGTATTCCAGTGGTATTGCTGGCTAAATTATGATCAAATTACAGAGGACTATGAAGAAATCATTAAAAAATTAGCTTCCTCTAATTTGGCTGACTTCCAACAATCCAGTGTTTTAGTATATGGGGATTTCGCTAATGCTGAAAATGCCTTAATTCGTATGCATTCCATCTGTCATACTGGCGATATTTTTGGAAGCAAACGCTGTGATTGTGGCTTTCAATTAAAGGAATCCATGAAGCGAATTAAAGAAAATGGTGCAGGCGCACTATTCTACTTATCGAACCATGAAGGAAGAGGAATTGGCTTATTTAGTAAAGCAATGGCTTACCTCCTTCAAGAAAACGGCTATGATACCGTTGAAGCCAATGAAGCTCTTGGTTTTGTTAATGACTCTAGAGATTATGATGACGCTATTCTAGTCTTGAAAAAATTACGTAACAAATCAGTTACCTTAATTACAAATAACCCGAAAAAGCTTGAAGCGTTAGAAAAAGCTGGGCTACCAGTCTCAGGGAGAACCCCATTATGGGGTGATGTTTCTGAATACAACCGTAAATACTTACAAACGAAAGTGACAAAGTCAGGGCATTTGCAAGCAGAGGGGAATTGCTTCAATGACTAATCATGAATTTTATATGGATATTGCATTAAACAACGCCCGAGCTACGAAAGGACAAACGGACCCAAACCCTCTAGTGGGGTCCGTCATTGTTAATCATAATCGAATAGTTGGCCTAGGCACGCATTTGCAAGCTGGGGAGCCACATGCGGAAATTCATGCATTGCGAATGGCTGGAGAGCAGGCAAGGGGTGGAACGATTTATGTTACACTTGAACCATGCTCACACCATGGTCGAACAGGTCCTTGTGCCGAAGCAATTGTACAAGCAGGGATTAAAAAGGTTGTTATTGCAACCCTAGATCCAAATCCAATTGTTTCTGGAAATGGAGTTTCTATTTTAAAAAAAGCAGGTATCGAAGTGGAAATCGGTATTCGTGAAGCAGAAGCAATTAAAATGAACGAAGTATTTAATACGTATATTGTACAAAAGAGACCTTTTATTACTTTGAAAACTGGAATCACTTTAGATGGAAAAGTTGCTAGTCATACGCTTAGCAGTAAATGGATTACATCTGAAGAAGCCAGGAAGGATGTTCATCAACTACGAACCGAACATATGGCGATTCTTACAGGAATAAATACCGTATTAAAGGATAATCCCGCGCTAACAGCAAGGATTCCAAATGGTCGTAACCCTCTAAGAATTGTTATGGATTCTTCCTTGAGAATTCCTTTAGATTATCAGATTGTTCAGGATAAGCAGGCAAACACTTGGATTTTTACAACCAAAAATCATGATAGACATAAGCGAAAAGAATTAGAAGGATTTGGTGTTACTGTTATTAACACAGGCGATTCAACCGTTGTTGATCCAGGGAAAGTCATAACATATCTAGGGGAACATGGTATATCATCATTACTAATTGAAGCTGGAGGAGTAATCAATGCCTCCTTTATTGAAAATAGATTGGTAGATAAAACGATTATTTATATGGCTCCAAAATTAATCGGTGGAAAACATGCTCCAACTTTTCTTGAAGGGACTGGCATAGATAAGATGGAACATGCAATTGAACTGAAGGATATAGAAATAACACAGATTGGTAAAGACTTTAAATGGACGGGATATCCTGCCTACAGGGATATGAGGGATGTATAATGAACTTTGGATTTGATATTGATGATACGTTACTTAATTTACGAGAACATGCCTTTAACTTGTATAGAGAGAAATTAAATAAACATGTACCTATTAAGGAATTCTATCGTTTAACCAGGGTAGAAATTCACGAACCTTTTGGACTTACAGATAAAGAAGGAAAAGAATTGTGGAGAAGCTCGTTAGAATCTATTTATTATACGGATTGTCCTATCTTTCCAGGAGCATTAGAAACAGTAAAATGGCTTAAGCGTGAGGGACATGATATATATTATATTACCGCCCGTCCTTCTCAACATGGCGAACGAACAAAAAAATGGTTAAGCGAACGTGATTTCCCTATCGATGATGGTAACTTTTATTATGGAATGAAGGATCATGAAAAAATAACCATCATTAACGAATTAAATCTCGATTACTACGTAGATGACAAGCCAACTGTCCTTAAGACATTGTTAGATAGTGACACAACGCTTCTATTAAAAGATCAGTCCTATAATAGGAATTTTACAGAGGCTATTCGACTATATGATTGGTACGAATTGAAGGAGTTATTGGATACACTACCGTAAATTTATACGAGGTACACTCACTGTCGCTATAACGCTTTTTTACATTGATCGTGATGAAAAAAAATGATAAAATTCATTTAGAAGATTGATCAATAATTAATTATACATTTCGATTACGATATAGCAAACATCGAACTTGTCAGTAAAGAAAGGAGTATGCATATTATGAAGAAAAGATCACTTGAATTTTTATCTTTAGGATATGGATACTCTACTGCTGTTTTTTTCTAAGATACATTTCCTAGGGTGGAGTGTGTCTAAATGCCTTTTAGAGAAAACTGCAGATACTAATAAACATGACGAGGTCGATAAAAATGAAAAATAAAATAACTAGAAAAAACCCAGCAAACATGCCGGAACCAGTCGGTAATTACACTCATATAACCAAAATACCTAGGAACTCGGAACTTTATGTAAGCTCCGGACAGGTCGGAGTAGATCAGAATGGTTCATTCCCAGAAAGTTTGAACGCACAGATTAACAATACATTTCATAACATTAAAACATTACTAGAATCTGAACAGCTAGAAGCAAATAATATTATAAAAGTAAATGTTTGGGCAACTGAAAAAATTGATTGGGATTACCTGTATTCCGAATGGGGAGAATTATTCGGTAACAATTACCCTGCAATGACTATCGGGTACATTACAGAATTAGGTTTGCCAGAAATAAAAATAGAACTAGAAATTTGGGCAGCTAAAGTATAAAAATAACGACACACTTCATTCTTGCGAACCCCCTTTTGAAGAATTATCTCAAAAGAGGGTTCCTTTTATATTAAACTATAAAGGATCATCTCATTAATCATTATTACAAAAGGGTGATCCGAAACTAGTACGAGATACTGCTATAACAAATTCCTCTCTAATTCTTTCATTTCATAGAAGTATCCACGCTTATCCATTAGCTCCGTAAAGGTTCCTTTTTCTACTACTCGTCCTTGATCCATCACAATGATTTGATCCATACGTTCCATACCAGTTAAACGATGACTGATCAAAACAACTGTATCATCTGCTGCTTGTTGAAAAAGGTGGTTATATACAATCTGCTCTGTTACAGCATCAAGTGAAGAAGTAGGTTCATCCAACAACCAAAAACATCCCCTTTTAAGCATTGCTCTTGCAATTGCTAATCGTTGTTTCTCTCCGCCAGATAAATTTTCTCCTTTTTCAAATACATGACTATCTAAATCAAAATGATCTAATTGAACTTTCTTAAGCATGGCATGCATCTCATTCTCTGTTACTCCATCATTCGCTAATTGCAGATTATCTCTAATCGTACCATAAAAGAAATGATTTTCTTGGAGAACGACACTTGCAGCCTCCCAGATACTCTCCTGTTGGATCTGGTCGAAATTCGTATTATTCATGGATAGTTTACCTGTATCTGTCGTGACCAACTTTAATAGTAGCTGTAGTATGGTTGATTTTCCGGAACCACTTGGACCAACTATTGCTGTTTTGGAACCAGCTGAAAGCTGCAAATCTACTTCATGTACAGCTGGTCGCCCTTCATTTAAAAACGTATAGGATACACCTTTCATGTTGATAGTAGGTGCAGTTACGATTTGCTGAAATAAACTTGATTCCACCATTTTTTTATCCTTTTTCTCAACTATAGAAAATAATCGATTCGCTGCTCGTCTACTATCATTAAAATGAATCGGAAATACAGCCATGGGTGATACATCTTCAAATACAGTAATAGAAAGCATAACCAACATAGCTAATAACACACCATCTAACTGTCCTTGCCCAATCAAATAGGCGCCAACAGCCAAAACGCTCCACGTTACCAGTAATGAAACAAAATTATTAATTGACTGATTATACAAGGTGTTAATCCCCTCATGCTCCTGTTCCATGATATAAGTATTAGATGTCTCTAAAAGTTGATTTCGCTTATTATCCATTTGCTGATAAATTTTCAAATCACGAAATCCATACAGAAACTCGGTTACTTCTGTTGATAACTTTGCTCGCTCATCTCGTACTTGGCTGTTGATTGTTTGTTGACGTATAGCAAAAATAGCAGGTATTACAACTGCTGTGAGTAATAGTCCAATGAACAGAATAATGGCTATATGGATAGAGTAAAAGCATGTAAAGAAAATTGTGCTAAGAAACACGAGCCCTAAAACAATTGGTGGGTAGACCACACGCAGGAAGAAATTTTGTAGACTCTCTACATCCCCAACAATTCTTGCCAAAAGATCCCCACTACGATACTTATTAAATATACCCGGTGCTAATGGCTCTAATTTTTGATAAAAAGTCATTCTCAAATTACTAAGCATCGTAAATGTACCCCGATGGGAAACAAACCGTTCTCCATATCTACTGAACGCTCGAATAAAACTAAGCAATTTTACAGAAGCAATCAGAATCATTAACGTATAAAACGGCGGCTGTAATGCTGCTTTTGAAATTAAATATCCGCTAGCCGAGAACAGTAATACCGTAGCTAGACCAGCAATAAACCCTAAAAAAATGGAAAGGAGAATATCTCTTTTTTCCTTCATCATAAGCCTGGTCACAATTACTAGATCTCTCATTCAGCCTTCCCTCCCCGTTGTACAGATACCATTGTTCGGTATCCGGGAACCGTTTGTACTAATTGTTCATGTGTTCCTTCTGCAATAAGCATTCCATCATCAAGAAACAGGATCTTATCCGCATCTTTAATCGTGTGCAATCGATGAGCTACTGTAATAATCGTGGCGGTTCTCGCAAGCTTTTCAATGGAAGACTGCAAGATTCGTTCTGTCTTTAAATCTAATCCAACGGTTGGTTCATCAAATAGTACAATAGATGGTTGCTTTAAAAAGGCTCTTGCTAAGGCTAGACGTTGCTTTTCTCCCCCAGACAAGCCTCTTCCACCTTCTCCTACTACTGTGTCATAGCCATGCTCAAATGAAGCGATTGTATCCGAAATACCTGCCTGTTCTGCTGCTTCTTCTATTTCTTGTTTTGTTGGTTGTTGATGGTTACTTCCAATAGCAATATTATCTGTAATTGTCCCCGAAAAAATATATGGATCCTGTGAAATATAGCTAAGTCTATGAAACCAGTCTTCCTCTTTATATTTAGTTAAAGGCACACCATCAATAGCTATACCACCTCCGTGCGTTGGGATAATACCTGCAATCATATGCAAGAGCGTCGTCTTTCCAGATCCTGTTTTACCAACAATCGCATTCTTGGTTATTGGTGAAAAGCTTGTATTAATTTGTCTTAATGCAAATTGATCTTCTCCATATTGAAAGCCCGCATTTATTAATTCCAGTTTTACTGGGATATCTGTTTTCGGAATCGGCTTATCTCCCCAGTGAACAGCTGGTCCATCCACTAACTCTTCTTCAATTTTTCTTATAGCTCCCATACTGCTTCTTCCATTATGGAAAGCCGTTCCTAGCTCACGTAGTGCTGTGAAAAATTCAGGAGCTAGTACGAGCACGTAAAATGCCGTAAAAAAAGATATTCCATCAAAAATAATTAGTTGCAGCGCAACTTCCAATGCGATGATCCCGATTGCCAACATAGAAATCAGCTCTAACATAAAAGATGATGCAAAGGCTACTTTTAAAATATCCATCGTAGCATCCCGAAACCCTAAACTGCTTTGTTGAATAGCTTCTTTTTGCTGCTTAGCTTTGCCAAATAATTTTAGAGTAACAAGACCTTGAAGCGTGTCTAAAAACCGACCTGAAAATACAGCCAATTTCTCCATTTGTTCTTCTGACTTTTTCTTTGTTTGCATCCCAATTATAACCATGAATAATGGGATAAATGGGAATGTAATAAGCATAATTAAACCAGTATTTACATGCTGGGTAAATACAACTATTAATATCATAACTGGAATAATTGAAGAGCGAATCACTTGAGGGATATATTGACTAAAATAGCTATCTATCTCATCAGTGGCGTCCATGGTGACACTAACCTTTTGACCTGCCTGCCCCTTAAGTGAAGCCTGAACAGGGTTTTCTGTATAATTCGCAAGCAATATATATCGAAAATATCTTTTTGCATTTGCTCCCAGTCGAACACCGACCCTACCGCTCAGGTAAGTAAACATAGTCCTTACGAAGAGAATGATGAATAATCCTCCCAATAATGGGAGGATTTCTCGAAAGGTTAGATCATCCAGAAAGACACCATCGATTATGCTGACGAGTAGATAAGCTTGTCCAATAATTGCTCCACCCGTTATGAAAGCAAACACCAATAAATAGATCATGCTAAATTTTTTGCTATTTAAAAATTCTTTTACATCGCGCATTATTTTGCTCCTGTTCAACAGAATCTTTTGTAGCTCCTCATTTCTTTCCCTTCACATAATCTGCATTAAATAAGAATAAGCGCATGAGTAAAATTAGCGAAGGAATTAGCAAAAATAAGCCTAAGATAAATACGACAATCAATGCAATCCCTGTTGCTTCATGCGTCGCATTTTCGTAAATCGTAATATAAGGATCCAAAATATATGGAAGATGACTAGCACCATATCCAAAAAAGGCAAAGAAGAATTGCAGCATCACACTTATAAATGCTAATCCATAACGTTTTCCTTCATAAATTAACCACATGGCAATCATAAAGAACCCAACGGATAGACCGAACATCCACCACAAATCAAACATATTCTGATAATGACGTTCATTATGCTGACCTAAAGCAATAAATGTAGTCAGCGCAGCAATAATGGTCGGTGTAGCCCAGAATAATGCGTATTTACGAACAAGCTTTAACGCTGCCTGGTCGTTCGCCCTTGCTGCATAAAATGTTAGAAACGCTGCGCTAATAAATAGCACGGATACAATAGCAAGAAATACAACGCTCCATGAATAAGGACTTGTAAATAATGCAAGATAGTCTAAAGAAACAACACCATTCTCTTCTAAAATAAAACCACCTTCAGACATCGTTAGAGCAGTAGATAATGATGCCGGAATTAATAAACCCGTTGCTCCATATAAGAACATATACACATTGCTTTTTTTAGATCCGTAATTTTCAAAGGCATAAAAGGAGCCACGTATGGCTAGCAATATTATAGCAATACTTCCTGGAACTAACAGTGAAGTTCCATAATAGTAAGCCGAGTCAGGGAAGAACCCGACGATGCCCACAAAGAAAAAAACAAAGAATACATTGGTTACTTCCCAGACAGGGGACAGATATCTTGAAATCAATTGGTTGATAATATGATCTTTTTTTGTGATTTTTGCGTAATACGCAAAAAAGCCAGCGCCAAAATCGACAGATGCAACAATAAGATAACCATATAAAAAGATCCACAATACGGTAATCCCAATTATTTCATAACTCATGTGTTATCACCCTTTTCTATCGTCGGGTATTTCTTCTCTAGTTCTTCTTCAGCCGGATTATTTTTAAAAAGCTTCCTTAATACAATAACACCTAGTACTCCTAATACGATATATAATCCAAGAAATAGTAGAAACATCAAACCTACATATGGAGATGTCGTTGCCGCATCCTCTACTAACATATAACCCCGTAATATCCACGGCTGTCTGCCTTCTTCTGCAAATATCCAACCGAATTCAATAGCGAGCATCGCTAATGGTCCACTAGCTACGAGTAGCCATAGCATCCATTTATTATGTTCATTCCACCGTTTAATTTTCCACGATAAAATATATAGTAAGGACACTCCTAATAAGAAGAATCCGATTACCACCATAAAGTCAAACATATAGTGAATCCATAAAGGTGGACGTTCCTCTTCAGGGAATTCTTCAAGTCCGGTTACCTCACTCTGAAAATCCCCATAAGCTAGGAAACTTAAAAGCCCAGGGAAACGAAGTACACCAGCAGGTGTATTCTCATCACCTAACCAACCAAACAGGACAAGATCTGCTCCTTCCTCTGTTTCAAAATGCCATTCTGCAGCTGCCAATTTTTCGGGCTGATGCTCTGCCAAAAATTTTGCGGACACATCTCCAGCAATTGCTGTCAAAATTGAAAAGAGAAAGGTTAATGTAACCGTTAATTTTAGTGCTTTTTTATGATATTCTGTTCTTTTCTTCCGTAGCATACTGAATGCAGCGATTGCTGCAAGAATTGCAGCCACTGTCAAATAAGCAGAAGTTAAAACATGAAATACCTTTGAAGGCATAGCAGGATTAAACATAGCATCGATTGGATTTATGGCCGCAAAACCACCTGCTCCTGTCGTAAAGCCTTCAGGTGTATTCATAAATGCATTTACTGAAGTAATAAATACAGCAGAAAGTGCACCTCCAATTACAATTGGAAGAGAAAACCACCAGTGGGTCATCGGATTTTTAAATCGATCCCACGTATAAAGGTATATTCCTAAAAAGATGGCTTCAAAGAAAAATGCAAATACTTCCATAAAAAGCGGTAAGCTAATAACATTTCCAGCTACTTGCATAAATTGCGGCCAAAGCAATGATAGCTGGAGTCCTATAGCTGTACCTGTTACAACACCAATTGCTACAGGAATAACGAATCCGCGTGTCCAGCGCCGTGCTAGCATTGAATAGTGTGGATCATTCTTTTTAATTCCAATAAATTCAGCAATAGATATCATTAATGGTACTCCGACACCAAGAGTAGCGAAGATAATGTGAAATACGAGTGTTAGTGAAGTTAAAAGTCGACTCACTAGCACCGGATCCATATCCATCATAATTCGGTTTTTCCTCCTTTATTCATGCAAGCTCTCAACTTGCTCAGTACTGATCAAGCGAATATCTATTCATATACATCCTTATCCTTAGACTGATTTAAGCATGTTATTGTTATCCACTTTACTGCTAGTATAAACTATACTTATATAGAAAAAAGATGATTACCATGACAAAACATTGACAAACCAAAGACAAAATTATGTCTGTCTACATTTAGATAATTCCCTATTGTAGACAAATTACACCTCAAACTGAGATTTTTCATTGCAAAAATGATGAAAAACCCCTACACACAAGTTAAATGTATGCAGGGAATCAATAGTTCATAGCTTATTTTAACTCCTCTTTATCTAAGCGCTGAAAGAATTTTTCATTATGAAGTACTTGTGAATTGGTTGGATTATATTTTTTTGTTATGACATGATTATGATAGGCATCTTTTTTATTCCCTAATTGCCAGTTACAATAGCACATCTGTAAATGAGGATACCAAGTGGAAAATGCTGTATTTGTAAATCCGCTATCATTTTCAGGTTCTAATGTAAGTGCCAAAGCATACCAAATATTTGCCTTTTTGAATAATCCGTTTTCTTTAAAATGGTCCCCTACCCTACATGAAACCTCAGGGCGCGGCAAGTCAAATTTTAATGTTTGTAATAAAGCCTCCAATTCTTTATCTGACTCCTGTTTCGCTTTAAAACAGTCAGCCATATAGATGCATGCACGTATTTCATCCTCCACCCATCCTTGCTTTGTATTTAAGAAGCGCTGATAGTACGTAATTGCCTCATCTATTCGCCCGTGATCCTTTAGCTCATTAGCATAGTAAAACATATCCCTTGGAGTAAACGCTTTGCCCTTTTCCAATTGCCTTTCATAAATTTTTAAATTGCGATCCCCCTTGTTCGAAGTATTATTCTTCTCATATTTCCGGTGAGTTACAGCTATTTGTGAAGGAATAATATTTCCGCCTACCTGTAAATACTCATGGACTACTCCAAACCATTTAAATTGATTACTTCTTTTTACAAGCCGATTTCTTCGATATTTAAAAGTAGGATTTCCTTGTTCATCAAATGCAGTGTGATAATACATGGAAACTGCATCTATGCCATCATGGAGCTCTTTTTTTAGTTCTTTTAACTTTTCCATATCCTCAGGAAGCAAAATATCATCTGCATCTAACCACATGATAAAATCCTTCGTTGCATAGCTAAAGGCTTTATTCCGTGCAGCTGAGAAGTCTTCGATCCATTCAAAATCATAGACTTTGCTTGTATAACTGGAAGCTATCGCTTTAGTATTATCCTTTGATCCAGTATCTAGAATAATTATTTCGTCACAGACCGATTCCACACTTCTTAAGCATTGTTCTAATATTTCTTCTTCATCCTTTACTATCATGCATAAACTAATTGTTTTCATTCATTTCACCACCTTATCTAGCTACCATTACTATATGATTTATATCCATGCAATTGTTCATAACGCTCCTACAGCATCTAATACTTTCATTCTCAGAATTTCTGTTATATTCTATAAGAAGAACGAAGAATCTTAAGTTTGGGGCGATATAAATGACAATGAAAAAAACCTTAACTCTTGCTGGCTCTGATTCTAGCGGTGGTGCTGGAATTCAGGCGGATCTGAAGACATTCCAAGAGCATGATGTTTACGGTATGACAGCACTTACCTCAATCGTGACAATGAATCCTGATGGTTGGAGCCACCATGTTTCACCCATTGATGTTAATATTGTAGAAAAGCAATTGGATACCATTCTATCCGTTGGCGTTGATGCTATGAAAACGGGTATGCTAGGTTCTGTTGATATTATTGAATTAGGTGCAAGAAAGATTGAAGAATATCAACTGCGTAATTATGTTCTTGATCCTGTGATGGTATGTAAGGGAGATGACGAGGTCCTTCAGCCAGAGAACACGGACGCAATGCGCGAACTTTTACTACCACATGCAATTGTCACAACACCAAATTTATTTGAAGCAGGACAACTTGCACAAACAGGACCGATTAAAACAGTTGATGGTATGAAAGAGGCTGCTGTAAAAATCCATGAACTAGGTGCTAAAAATGTCATTATTAAAGGTGGAAAAGCATTTGATTACGAAAAAGCCTTAGACCTTTTTTATGATGGAAACTCCTTTACACTTTTGGAAAAGGATAAGATTAATACAACTTATAATCATGGTGCTGGTTGCACATTTGCTGCTGCTATTACAGCAAATTTGGCTAAAGGAAAATCCGTTGAAGATGCTGTCAGAGATGCAAAGGACTTTGTAACAGCAGCAATTACTTCTGGATGGAAATTGAATGCATATGTAGGACCGGTTATGCATGGAGCCTATAATAAATAATGTAATAAAAATGCCATGGAGCTACTAGTCTCCATGGCATTTCTTGTATTCCATTAAGTCTATAGCGTAATTAAAGTCATCCATGCCAACAGACAATTTGGAATAAACTATAACTGACTATTAAATAGATTGAGCATAATCAAGGCTACGCTCCCTGAAATTTTTAGTTACTTTCTATATCTATAGCTATATCGATCGATTCATCTTCCACGTTAATTGTTTTCATGGTGTCTTTTTTTCCAAATTCCATTGACTTTACCAATAAATTTCTTTCCATAATTCCCCGAAATTGAGTAATAACTTCCCTTACATTGTCTGAAGCATCGAAGATAAGGTGTACACGTTTATCAACTGGTAAATTCAATTCTTTTCGATATAGCTGTACAGCACGAATAATTTCTCTGGCCATTCCCTCTTGTTGAAGTTCCTTCGTTATTTGCGTATTTAAATATACAGCATAGCTTTCATTTGTAGCCATCTCTATTCCCTCTTTTGTTACCTGTTGAATTAAAAGATCTTCTGCTTCTAACTGTAAAATCTCCCCTGATAAAAGCCTTACCTGGAAATCACCTTCCGCAATCTTTTTTGCTTCTTCCGTAGATAATTGCTGCAACCGTTTTTGGACCTCCCCAATTTTCTTGCCTAACTTCGGACCAGCAACTGGAAAATTCAATTTAACTTCATATCGAACAGAAGCTATTGGTTGATTTAGTACATTAACCTGCTTCACATTTATTTCATCCTTGATAATATCTTGATAGTTCATTAAATAATTCGTTTGGATATCGTCACCTACTATTAATAATTCCGACAGTGGTTGTTTTGTTTTCATACCTGACGTATTTCGAGCATGACGTGCTAATTCAACTACCTGTAGGACACCACCCATTTCTTTCTCCAATTGTTTATTAAGTAAGTTTTTATCGACGTTAGGAAAATCTGCAACATGGACACTATTACCAGTAAGATTAACATGTACATCTTCTGTAATGAACGGCATAAATGGTGCAAGTAGACGACTAGTTGTCGTCAAAATTTCATATAACGTATGGTAAGCTGCAAGTTTTGAATTGTCCATTCCCTTACCCCAGAAACGATCTCTGGAACGGCGAATATACCAATTACTCACCTGTTCAACAAATACAGCTAGCTCTCTTGTAGCAGAAGTAAAGTCATAGCTATCTATATATAATTGTGATTCTGTTATGGCTGTCTGTAGACGAGAAAGGATCCAGTTATCAAGTATGGATCTCTCTCCAGCTTGGTGCAAGCTTGGATTAAACTGATCAATCTTCACATATAACGTATAAAATGAATAAACATTCATCCATGTATCAACCATTTTCGACTTCGCTAAAGCAACAATATTTGAAGAAAAACGCTTATTATTCCACGGAGCACTATCCGCCAATAATGACCAGCGCAATGCATCAGCGCCATATGTTTCCACAAGTTCGATTGGGTTTATAACGTTTCCCTTACTCTTTGACATTTTTCTTCCGTCTTCATCTAAAATATGCCCTAACGATAATACACGTTTATAGGAAGGCTTCCCTGTAAATAAGGAAGATACCGTCAATAGACTATAAAACCAACCCCGCGTTTGGTCAACTCCCTCAGCAATTACATCCGCTGGAAATTGCTTCTCAAAAAGCTCCCTATTCTCAAAGGGATAATGATATTGAGCAAACGGCATGGAGCCACTATCAAACCAAACATCAATCACTTCACTTGTTCGATACATACTACCCTTACATTTCGGACAGTTTAGCGTAATTTTATCAACATATGGTTTGTGTAGCTCCAGATCATCTGGAATAGCTTTTTCTGCATGTTCTCTTAATGCTTGAACACTTTCTGGCACAAACTCGTGCTGACAGCTATCACAAATCCACACATTTAAAGGAGTGCCCCAATAACGATTTCTCCCTAAATTCCAATCCACCATATTTTCTAGGAATTTACCGAATCGCCCGTACTTCATATGCTCTGGATACCAATCGATGGATTCATTGTTCTGTAGAATAATATCTTTGATAGCAGTAGTCTTTACAAACCATCCTTCCATAGCATAGTAAATAAGGGGTGAATCGCAACGCCAACAATGTGGGTAGCTATGCTCATATTTCTCTTTTGCAAATAAGCGTCCCTTATCTGCCAGCATTTTTATGATGGATACATCACTGTCCTTGGCAAATTTCCCCGCTAGTGGTTTAACAGACTCTTTATACCTTCCAGCCTGATCGATTACATGAACAAAATCCAAACCATTTCGCTGAACAGCCTGATAATCATCCTCCCCATGAGCAGGAGCTAAATGAACGATCCCGGTACCACTATCTTTAGTTACAAAATCAGCACCAATCACTACATACCCTTTCAATACTTCTACATAAGGAAAGAGCGGTTCATACGATAAACCAACAAACTCTACCCCCGTATGTTGACTCACGATCTGGTAGTCAGCTGTGAACACTTGATCGACAAGAGCTTCTGCAACAATATAAACATTATTATTCTGTTCTACTTTTACATAGTTCATTTCTGGGTTTACAGCTAAAGCAATATTGGCCGGCAATGTCCACGGAGTTGTCGTCCAGCCTAAGAAGTATTCATTCCTAGTATCTTTTATTTTGAATTTCGCTGTTACGGATAGATCTTTTACGTCCTTATAACCCTGAGCCACTTCATGCGAACTTAACGATGTTTGACAGCTAGGACAGTATGGCGTTACCCGATGTCCTTGATAGAGCAGCCCTTTTTTATGAATCGTTGCAAGGATATACCATACACTTTCAATATAATTATTATGCAATGTTACATACGGATCATCCATGTCGACCCAATATCCAATAGCTTCCGTAAAGGAACGCCATTGTTTTTCATAATCAAATACACTTTCCTTACACGCTTCGATGAATGCCTCCACCCCATATGCTTCAATCTCCTGTTTACCAGATATTCCAATTTTTTTCTCAACACCTAGTTCTACTGGTAAACCATGCGTATCCCAACCAGCTTTCCGCACCACTTGATATCCTTGCATCGTTTTATACCTTGCTACTACATCCTTAACAACTCTACCAAGGACATGACCAGCATGGGGTAACCCATTAGCGGTAGGCGGACCTTCATAGAAAACAAACGATTCATTGCCATCTCTGTTTCGAATGGATTCCTGAAAGATCCCTTCCTCATTCCACCATTCCTTTATTCTTTTCTCCCTTTCTATCGCTGTCTCTTTATGCACAGATTCGTTCATAAACTCACTCCATTTCAATGATTACTATTATACGGTTCGTATCGTCATCCTTTTATATACATAAAAAAACCCGCCCCTAGATAGGGACGAGTTTCCACCCGTGTTACCACCCTGATTCCAGATAATGTATATGCAATACAATTATCTAGCACTCATCAACGTACTATCATACGCGCCCCTTTTAACGGCGGGTCCCCGGGAAAACTTAAATGAATATTCAGCCTTCCTTCTCAGAGAGGATATTCAGCATAATGGGAACATTGGCTTGCAGCAAATCACCAACTCTCTAAAGATCCACATTTATACCTACTCATTCTCGTCAACGAATGTAACCGTTTGTTTATAATATGCTTAGCATAAAGTAAAGCGTTCCTAATGTCAAACATATTTACGGTTTCATACAACTGGTTCCATACTTGGAATAAAATGAAACTTCCATCCTTGGGGATTTTTGTTTATCCCCCATGGTTTGGTAGTACCACAAGGGTATGACCTGAAGGCTTTTGAATCAATCGGACATTTACTGGCAGCCTATCCCTCGCTTACCAATAATTGTTTCACTTTATTGCTTGAAGCTGGAATCTTACGGCCGCTTATATGTGGAATAAATCTAACTATCGTATGCTTAACCTGAATGCATATGTAAAAACCTTATTGCTCTACTTATCACAGTTGGTACAACGGATACATGATTCTCATCCGTCAATTCATAAAATACCGTTGTTAATCCTTTTGATCTTAGCTCTTCCAGTCGAATAGCGAGATCACGTGCATCATTTACCATATGATCTTTTTCTAATTCACCAACAGCAAGAAACACCCGCTTTTCACTTATATCGGTATTAGCGGCCCAGTTCTTTACTAGCTCCAATATGACGCGATTTCCCCACCATATTGAAGGACTTGTTATCATAAAGGTTTGAAATACAGACGTTCCTGAAAATAAAACATACAATGCAAATAATCCTCCCAAAGAATGACCAAATAATGTTTGTTTCTGTCGATCAATGGAAACGTGTTGATCTATACATGGCTGTAATTCCTGCGTAATAAAATGAAAGAACTCCTCTGCTCCACCATTTTCAGACCATGCACTACCATCAGGCTTGGGTGGTAAATTTTCCACAGAAGTAGGTGGCGTAAAATCGTACACTCTAAATTCAGATGCAAAAGCGGCATCAACCGGATAACCAATGCCTACAATAACAGCCGGAATCACTTTTGTTTTTTCTGATCGAGCAGATTGTACTTTCACCGTCTCATGAAATGTATGAAAAAAAGCATTCCCATCCAAAACATAGATAATTGGATAACCAGATTCCGGAGCTGGCTGTTTTGGTATAGAGATGTAAATATCGTATCGCCTACCGTACCTCGAAGTCATCGACCATTTCTCTGCTCCAGATGTAATTACAGGCGATGTTTTATATTCTTTCAACCTATTTCCCCCTTACATTTATTTATGCTTGTATACTATCATATCCAAAACATACTGGGGAATTATCGTATGGGTCTATCATTACTCTTGCATCAATTTCAAAGACTTCCTTTAATACTTCGTTTGTAATGATATCTGAAGGACTTCCAACAGAAATAACTTCACCAGACTTCATTGCCACAATCTCATTTGAAAACCTAGCAGCATGATTAATATCATGTAATACCATTACAATTGTACAACCATGCTCTTTATTAAGCCGTTGTACAATCTGTAGGACTTCCAATTGGTGAGCTAAATCAAGGTACGTTGTCGGTTCATCTAGTAATAGTACTTCCGTTTCCTGAGCTAGTGCCATCGCCAACCAAACCTTCTGCCTTTGACCACCTGATAGATTACCTATTTTACGGTCACGGAAGGATGTAGTGGAGGTAATATCCATTGCCCATTCAATAACCTTACGATCTTCCTTTGTTAATTTATTGACATTTTTCCGATGTGGATAACGTCCATATGTGATAAGCTCTTCCACCTTCAGTTCACCAGGGGCAGTAGGATTTTGCGAAAGCATAGCTAGATGTTTGGCAATTTTCTTTGTTGGTATATGATTAAGTTCTTTGCCTTGTAAGAATACTTTTCCATTACGCTGCTTTAAAATTCTTCCCATTGTTTTTAATAAGGTTGATTTCCCACAGCCATTTGGTCCAATAATTGTCGTGATGTCACCAGTCTTCACCTGTAAATGAAGATCTCTGAACACCGTATGTCTTTCATAACCAGTCTCCAATGCCTCCGCCTGCAAAATACTCATTTGCCTTCCCCTCCCTATGTTTTCGTTTTTACTAATAAATATAGAAAATACGGTACACCGATAATCGATATCACGATACCAACAGGCAACTCTGCTGGGGCAAAAACCGTTTTTGCTATAAAATCTGATACGATGACAAGTAGTACACCAAGTAATCCACATATAGGAATCACATATCTATGCTGTAGTCCAACGAGTCTTCTTGCTATATGTGGAGCCATAAGCCCTACAAAACCTATACTTCCAGATACAGAAACACAAGCGCTGACAAGAGCAACACTACTTATTAGAAGTAGTATTTTCTCTTTCTCTACGGAAACACCTAAGCTTTTTAAATTTGATTCTTCTAATTGAAATAAATCTAATAAATAAGCCTTTTTATAGATGATTGGGATAAATAAAATAATCCAAGGAATCATAGATAGAATATAAATCCAATTAGCGTTGTATATTGTTCCAGAAATCCATACCGTTGCCATCTCAAAGTCAGATGCTTTCATTTTTAACGAAATATAAAGGGAAAATGCTCCAAAACCTGATCCAATAGCTATTCCCGTAAGCAGAAGACGTTGGGAATCTAATTTTCCATTTTTCCAAGCGAAGAGAAAGATAATCGTAGCCGCTATAAGACCACCAATTAACCCAAAGAGTGGCTGCATCATAATAGCTAACAATCCCGTATCCGTTATCTTATCTTTAAAGAAAAACATAAACAATACAATCGCCGCTCCAGCACCGGCATTTATACCAAGTATCCCTGGGTCAGCTAAACCATTTCTAGTAATCCCTTGAATAACTGCACCAGCTATACCGAGTCCAAACCCAACTAAACCAGCAATAACAATTCGTGGTAGTCGAAAATCAAAAATAACTAAATCATAATCTTCTGTAGGGTTAATACGTAAAATGGTTCGAAAAACATTTGATACCGTAATATCAAACGATCCATTTGTAATGCTTATGTAAATCGCCACTAATATCGAAACTGAAATAAGCAATAATGTTGTAATATATCGACGTCTATCTGCTTTATGCATGCTTCTCTCCTCCCCTACTACGAATTAAATAAAGGAAGAAAGGGATTCCAATAAAAGCAGTGATAACACCAATTGGCGTTTCAAACGGATAATTGATAAATCTACTTAACACATCACATAACGCCAAGAATCCGCCGCCAATTACGCCAGCACAAGGAATGATCCAGCGATAATCTATACCAACTAAGAATCTAGTGATATGAGGAATGATTAGACCTACAAAACCTATCTTTCCAACTAGTGCTACGGCGGTACCTGTCAGCATAACAACAGCTATAACAGTCATCGCTTTAACAAGCTTCGTTCGTTGTCCCAAGTTAACAGATACGTCTTCACCTAATGACAAGATAGTAATTGATTTTGCTAAAAATATAATGATCAAGATTCCTACTATGCCAAAAGGAATTGCGATTTTTAACATGGATGGATCAATCTGATGAAGTCGTGCATTATACCAAAAGCTCACATTTTGCGACACTTGAAAATAGGTGGAAATGGCCGATGATATACTGCTTAAAAACGTACCAATAACGGTGCCAATAATAGCTAATCTCACAGGTGACAACCCATTCCGTAAAAGTGAACCAAAGCCAAATACAATTCCTGCTCCTAATAAGGAACCAAGCATAGAATAAAGAATCATTTGTAACGATGACATACCTGGCATCCACACCATACAAATAGTGATTACAAAAGCTGATCCATCGGTAACTCCCATAATGGAAGGGGATGCAAGATAGTTTCTTGTCATCCCCTGCATAACCGCTCCCGATATCGCTAGAAAGGCACCTACTATTAATGCACCAAGAGCTCTAGGTATACGTGACGTTATGATTATTGCATGATCGACATTTTCTGGATCATAGTTAATAATTGCATCCCAAACGGTAGTTAAAGCAATCGATTTTGTCCCCAAAACCACTGATAAACAAGTAATAAGTATAATCCAAAGGGGTGCAGTCATTAATATAACTACGTGCACTTTATTTGTTTTTCCCATAACTTCCAACGCACCTTATGCTTTATTCGACTAAATCTACTAGCTTCTTCATAGACTGACCAGTATTTTCTTCTCAGTAAATAATAAGAAAATAGGATCAGGGTTACTTTCTGCTAATTAGATTATTACCCACACTATATAATTGAGAATGATTATTAATTTCATTTAAAATGATATGGGATTAACCCCCTTTTGTCAACTGATTTTTAATAAATATGACTCCATTCCATATTAATGGACAACATAATGAGAAATAAGAAAAACGGAGCAAAATTCGCTCAGTCCTTATCACTAAATGCTCAGATTTACGCTTCCTCTAGTAGCTATTATGGAATAATAGCTACTGCTTGACCACCACTCCGGCTGCCCACTTCCCTTTCCGTGGGGTTTGTCCTTCAGCTAACTTTTTTAGCAAAACCCGCTCAAAAAAGTGGATCTTCAGGTCAAACATTTCCCACAGGAGTTGAAGTGGCCGCCCTTCGCTATTATCAGGCTCTACAACGCTAGCATGAAGTAACACAGCTGCTTTTATACTCACGGATAGCGATTTTCACTTTACCCATTGTAAAAAAAGTCAACCTATTACTTATGACAAGAATTGTTGCACCTTCTCATAGCGGAGACGAATTACGTAGACTCCTGCGGGATTAGCGCGAGCCGAAAATCCACTTTGCAACGTGTTCTTCTTTGCAAAGTTAGTTGAGGCCGTGCCCGCCGAAAGCGAAGTAATTCGTCGGAGCATTGCCAATATACATCAAACATTTCAAAATAACTACTTGGCTTAACGCAGTCATTGCACTGATTTTATACTTTCTTAACTTATAAAAAAGGATGAAGGTTTATACCCTTTCATCCGCAGTCCGTTGAGATACTTTCCCCGTTCTTTTTATTCAAGGAGCGAAAAGCAATATAGAATTTTCACCTTCCGCGAAGCAACACGTCAGCTTAACGACTTTGCATATGTACTGAACGATTCTCCTTTTTCCAAATTGCAAATATACGTGTACAGGCTTTTAAGTAATACATCATTTTACCTGTATATAAAATAATATTCGTAGAATGATAGATCGCAAGCGTTTTACAAATTGCCTTTCCCCCTACTGTAAAAGCAGCGATAATACTTGTTAATACAACAGATATAATAATAAACCATATGGAACCTTCGGAAGTTTGAACCAGTTTAGCCAGTTGGAATACGACAGCCGTAGAAGCTGCCCCAGTAACGATTCCTGAAATATCACCGACAACATCATTAAAAAGACTTGAAAATAAAGGGGCTTTCTTTGCAATAAATGCTGCTTCCTTTGCTCCCTTGACTTTCTTAGCAGCCATAGCATGAAAATGATTCTCTTGTGAAGTTGCTGCAGCTAAGCCAATCGTATCGCCAATAATTCCTATCATAATAAAGACAAACACAATGAGTAGACTAAGAAATAATCCTGAACCTTCTTGAAATAATGTTGAAATCAACGCAAACAAAAAAGCCATTCCAAATGTTAAAAAGCTAATATTACTACTCCATTGCAGTGATTCACGCATAAGCCTGAACATCTCAAATTTGCTCCTTTTTCTAATAAATTGCGGCAAAGGGGGCGCTCTTCCGGCTACCACCCCGGAAGAGCAATTTGAAATACCTGAACTACCAATCATTAATTTGTCTCTAAGACAAATTAATTAACCTAAGAAACAAATATTTTATACAACTAATAATGTTGCATATATGAAACTTATACTATTTTCAGAAAAAAAGCAAGCGTTTTAGCTCCTTTATTAAGAAAAAATCTTTCCACCTCTTTAAATAGAAACTTCAATTAGTGAATTTTGTTTACCCCCCACTAATTGGTAGTACCACAAGGATATGACCTAAAAGCCCTAGAACCAACCGGACATTTACTGGCAGTTACTGCCAGTTATATGTGGGGAAAATTTCGTATTCCTCGGATTGCAGTTCGGAGTATCTTCATTTTTTATCTTTTAGACTAAGGCAACAACTCTTATCCATTGGCCACTACATACGTATCCGTTTTAGCTTCATGGATAAACAAACACGGCTCAGCCGCTGTTACCATAACTAGCTCATGCATCGCACGTGTACAGGCTGTGTAAAATACTGTTCGGTCTGATTCCGTATAGTGATTCGTTGATGCATCTGGGATAATAACCGCATCAAATTCAATCCCCTTCGCTAGATAAACAGGTATAATAAGTATTCCTTTCTTAAAGGAATATGTCTCCTCATCCACTCGAGTAACAGAAATAGATGGGCTGAGTAAGTTATAGATAGCCACACATTCATTTTTTGTTTTACAAATAAAAGCAATCGTTTCGTACCCAATTTTTAAAAGTTCATTTACTGAGGTAAGTAGGACCTCTTTTTCTGTCTTGTTAAGATACAGCAGCTTAGGTTTATTTCCTTGCCTTTCAAATGGTTCAATTACTTCTTTTCCTGGAGCAAAACACGTTGTAAATTCAACAATCTGCTTGGTAGAACGATAACTTTTTGTTAATGTTATCCGTTCAGTATTATCCTCGCCCATTGCTTGTAGCGGATTATCCCTTGATGTATGGACATTAATTGCTTGATTGATATCCCCTAATAAAGTCATCCTCGTATAAGGGAACATATGCTTTATATAAGCAAATTGAAACTCGGAAAGGTCCTGTGCTTCATCCACGAATAAATGGCGAACAGCACGGTCTGTCTCATCACCAAGGAGTTGACTTTTGAAGTAAGCGTATGGAGCAGCATCCTCCCAAGTCAAAAAGTTTTTTGATAAATTACTTGCCGTTTGGGAGGAAAATGACGTCCAGTCTTCTGGTAGCTCATCTGACTCCCAGCACGTGTAGAACCTCTTATAAGTAGCTAAAACGTTTACGAAGGCTAACTGTTTTATTTGCCTTTTTAATGAATCGAACATCTTGGCTACTACAACCTTCCTTAATATTAACTCTTCATCAACTGCACTATCCCCATCCTGCTCCTGAGCTTCATAATACGCTTTCACATATGCGGCTTTATCTAGCAGTCCTATTTTCTCTTCAACCCAATCTTTATTCAGTTCTTCTTTTTGAAATTGATAAAGCTCTTTCAATAGCCACTTAACGGTTAACTCTATTCGATTTGGCAAGGATATATTTGGATCCATCGTATAGAAATATTCCTTCACCTTCTCCTTCGGTATTAAAATACGTTTACGAAATGAAATATTTTTAAATTGTACTCCTTCCGCATGAAGGTCAGCTATATATGCGTCAAGTAGATGCTTATATGCTATTGTTGATTTATATTTAATATTGTTTAATCGAAAATGACGGTTAGCATCTTCTTGATAAGTGAGCAAATATTCCATTTGTGCAAAAGGAGATTCAATACTCATTGCCTCCCCAACCTTATCTTGTAAATAATCAAAAAAAGTTAATTGCTTCACATTAGTCTCTCCTAGTTCAGGAAGCACATTATTTATATAGCTCGTAAATAGTGGATTAGGTGAAAATAAAACCACATTCTCAGGGGTTAATTCACTACGATAACGATACATTAAGTATGCAATACGCTGTAGCGCTGCTGATGTTTTACCACTTCCAGCTACTCCCTGTACAAGTAAAAGCTTGCTCTTTTCATTGCGAATAATTTTATTTTGTTCTTTCTGTATAGTAGCAACTATACTTTTCATTGTAGAGCTAGCATTATTTCCCAACGCCTCCTGAAGCAGCTGATCTCCAATAGTCAATCCGGTATCGAACATTCCCTTTATTTCACCATTTCGTATAATAAATTGCCTTTTTAATGATATATTCCCCATCACCATACCATCCAACGTTTGATAGGCAGCTTTACCTAAGGTGTAATCATAATATAGGCTTGATATGGGTGCGCGCCAATCATAGATTAAGAAATCTTTCTCCTCTCTGTCCATAAGAGAGGAAATACCAATATATAGCTGTTCTGCTGTCTTTTCATCATCTTCTTTAAAGTCAATTCTTCCAAAATATGGGCTATTTTTTAATTGTTTTAGCGTTTGAAGTTCTTTAGCCATGCTTCCATGAATTTTTTCCTTTTGAGCTAATAGCTCAGCTTGTTGTTTGATGCTAGCTTCTGTTTCAATTACATCATCTGGTTCATCCAAGTTAACTGTCACATCGTCCCAAAATGTTTTACGAAGGTCGATAACACTATCTTTCAATTCCGAAGTCTTTGAAAGTAGTTTTTCTTCCTTTTTATAAATTTCTTCCATCACCTTTTCTACTCTTTGTTGCTCAACCACCCAATCACCATGTTTCGAACTCATTTAACCAACCCCATTCAACTATTTTACTCATTTGTGTTGACTTCACAAAAAATAATTGATATAATATAATTGGATAAAAATATTATATCAATTATTTTTTTGCATAGCCTGTTAAGCATATCATGTTCTATTCATAGATGCAACAGGTGTTTTTGAATTACGTATTTCCCCATATTATCCTATTCATTGTAATACTACATAGATAGTATTCTTTTTTTATTTTTTTAAACTATCCGTATCCTTTTATGCCGTTTTTTCGTTAATACATGTGAAAGGGGAGATTGAAAAAGGAGTGTTTTCCATGGATAACGATTTTCAACAAGCTTGGAATAAGTGTGTAGCTTCTATTTGGAAGGCTTGTTTGCACTTCACACAGAACACCCATGATGCAGAAGATCTCATGCAAACAACTTGGGTAAAATCCTATGTGAATTGGAAGAAACATCAACCTACATCACTAAAAAAAGCTTATTTTTCTACAATTGCCAGAAACACATGGATTGATGAGCTACGTAAAAAAAAGCTACCAATAATCCCATACGAGGATTACGAAAAACAAATTGCCGATTCGACAAGTGATATACTTTCGCAAAATCTTGTGCATCTATTAAATCAGTTAGTATCCAAATTGACTATAAACCAACAAATCTTTTTCTTACTCGCAGATGTTTGTAAATGCAGTCTCAAAGAAATTGCTCAATTGACAAATGTAAGCATTGGAGCCGTTAAGGCAAATCTTTTTCGAGCACGACAAAAAGTAAAGGATGAGGTTCGAAAAAGTTTAGATTTTGATTCACCAATAGATGAAGATCAGGTGCTACGTATCCAATTATACACCTATGCATTACAAAACGATGATGTTCAACTACTAGCAAACTTACTGACAGATAACGCTTCTGTTCGCGCCTTATATGCTCAACGACAACATACACCAAATACCATGGAAAGTAAAATGGCTGCTTAACATATTTCTGAATAAGGAACAGCCTTTACCTCATTCAATTACTCCTCTTAAACGATAAAGGCAGGTGTTAACGTATGAACGTACCAATTCCTTATGTTGTAGAACAATCAGATCACGGAGAACGGAGCTATGATATTTATTCACGGTTATTAAAAGATCGTATTGTATTTATCGGTTCTGAAATTGATGATACACTCGCTAACGCAGTAACTGCACAATTACTATTTTTAGCATCTCAAGATCCAAAAAAAGATATTTCAATGTACATTAACAGCCCAGGCGGTTCTGTATCAGCCGGTTTTTCGATTTTAGATACGATGAACCATATTAAACCTGATGTTCAAACTATTTGTACAGGTATGGCAGCATCTTTTGGCGCCGTGCTACTTATAGGAGGAACAAAAGGGAAAAGAATTGCACTCCCTCACTCAGAGGTTATGATACACCAACCGCACGGTGGGATGAAGGGCCAAGCCAGTGATATGAATATCTATGCTAATCGCATTATTAAGCAACGGCGAGAAATCAATCAATTAATTGCCGATCGTTCCGGCCAGCCATATGAAAAAATAGCACATGATACAGAACGTGATTTCTTCATGAGCGCTAAGGAAGCAAAAGAATACGGTATTGTCGATACTATATTAGGAGCTTAATTTGGAAAACACTTTTCGATGGGGAACACATTCCTATGAAACGGTATTACGGATCATTATATATTAACATTACTCAAAAGGGTGCGAGTGAACGAAGCTCCAAACGATATGAATCGGAAGATACGAAGTTATTTCCAGAAAGTCGTTCGAACCTTTATCGTTCATTTTTTTGAAATGGTGATGATTCTCATCCTATGGAAAACACGTTAATAACGTAGAGGCATAAGGGGTGACTCCTGCGAAAATACAACACGAGTCATCCCTCTGCTATTTCCTTTTACGATGAAAGAATAACATGATTACTAGGCTTTATATATACTAGTTTTTTTATCACTCAGCTTGGGAGGAACCTTAAGCCGCTTTATTACATTTATGCTTTTAATAATTTCGCATTAATTGCTACGATTATAGTACTTAAACTCATTAGCACTGCACCAACCGCTGGACTAAGAACAATTCCAATCGGCGCGAGCACGCCAGCAGCTAGCGGAATAGAAAATATATTATAACCTGTTGCCCACCATAGATTTTGCACCATTTTTCGGTACGTTTTCCGTGATAAATCCATTAGTTCTACCACATCATTTGGATTACTTTTTACAAGAACAACATCAGCAGTCTCCATAGCTACGTCTGTTCCTGCACCAATTGCAATTCCTAAATCCGCAGTTGCTAATGCAGGTGCATCGTTGACACCATCTCCAGTCATAGCAACTTTCCAACCCTTTTCCTTAATTTTTTTCACTTGATTCGCTTTATCATCTGGCAATACTTCAGCATAAACCTCTTCTATTCCTAATTGTTTAGCAACCCAATCTGCCACCTTCTGATTATCTCCAGTTAGCATAATAGAATGAATACCCTGTTTCTTCAACGATCTAACCGCCTCTTTTGCTGTATCCCTTACCATATCAGCAAGCGCAATCATACCGATTAATTCCTCTTCAACCAGCACAAATACTACGGTCTTACCTTCTTCCGACATTTTACTAAACAGCTTCCGATCAAATGTTAGATAATTATCAAGTACATATTTGGGACTGACAACGTTAATCGTTTTGCCATCTACTTTTCCCTGAATCCCTTTGCCAGTAATCGATTCAAAATCATTTACCTTGTTTAATGAGATAGCTTTATCTTTGGCTGCTCCAATAATTCCGGCTGCAATTGGATGCTCTGAATTCTGCTCAACACTCGCAGCATAAGCAAGTACCTCATCTTTTTGATACCCTTTATCTGCAATAATATCTGTAACGCCAAATTCTCCCTTGGTTAACGTACCAGTCTTATCAAAGACAACCGCATTTAAATTCCTTGCACCTTCAAAGTTAGCTTGATTACGAATGAGTAGCCCCTTTTTTGCAGAGATGGATGTTGAAACTGCAACGACTAAAGGTGCAGCTAGCCCTAAAGCATGTGGACAAGTAATAACCATAACCGTAACCATTCGCTCAATGGCTATATCATAAGAGTACCCAAGCAGCAGCCAAATAACTAATGTAGCTAACCCTGCAAATAAGGCAAGATAAAATAACCATTTGGCAGCTCGATTAGTGAGATCCTGCGTTTTCGATTTTGATTCCTGCGCTTCTTTCACCATCGTAACAACTTGAGATAAAAATGACGCTTCTCCCGTCTTCTCCACTTGAATAGTTAGCGACCCTTCTTTATTTACAGAACCACCTATTACTTCGTCACCTTTTACTTTTTCAACGGGTACTGACTCACCAGTAAGCATGGATTCATCTACTGCAGATTTTCCATCAAGGATGGTACCGTCTACGGGTATCTTTTCTCCAGGCTTAACAAGTACACGATCACGACTTGCCAATTCAGACAATGGTACATCTTCTATTTCATCATTTTCATCTAGTTTATGTGCTTCATTAGGCATTAACTTGACTAATTGCTCAAGAGCATTGGACGCGCCCATCACCGAACGCATTTCTACCCAATGACCAAGTAGCATGATATCAATTAATGTTGCTAACTCCCAAAAGAAGTCTTTACCTTCCCAACCAAAGACCGTTAGAGAGCTATACCCGTAAGCAACTAAAATGGCTAAGCCAATAAGCATCATCATTCCAGGATTACGATCTTTTAATTCACGGATGCCACCTGTGATAAACGGCCAACCGCCATAGAAGAAAATAACTGTTGCTAGCGCAAATAGAATATATTGATCAGATGGAAATCGCCAATTCACACCAATAAATCCCTGAATCATTGGAGATAACACTAGAATTGGAATAGTGATAATCAATGATATAAAAAATCGTTTCTTAAAATCATTTACCATGTCACCGTGGTCATGATGACCGTGATGGCTGTGCTCTTCATGATGATGCTTGTGCATGTGCTTATCTTGATTGCTTTCTCGATCTACATGTGTATGATGATGCTCATGATTATGGTGTTGATGTTTTTGTTTCATAAAATACCCTCCTCACTCTTATCATTTGCTTAGTTATTATTTCCAACACAAATATACTATACCCCCCTATAGTAATTGTAAAACCATAAAAATAATCCCGCTAAAAAAGCGGGATAACCATGTTTCAAATTATCTTTTGTTACTGCTTGACATGGACCGGAGTAATACCCCAGTTATCAAGGTATTCCTGTAATTGTTGTATATCCTGATAGGAATGAACGAGACCAATATGACCATCCGGACGAAGCAAATACATCGCTTCTTTCTGTAATCCTTTTTGCTCCGCAATTGAATCAAAACTAAAAGTATGAAGAGGTAATCCACGCTTCTTACAAAAATTCAATAATTGAGCAGAAGCTGACCCGTATACGTGAACCTGCCAATCCATGGTTTGTAATGTTTGATAGTTATCTCCAGTAAATGGAAGCCGTTGTCCTGACTCTACTCCCATATACTTGCCACTACTTAGTGGACTTTGAGTGTATTCAATTTGCGTTTGTGAAATAATTTTAAATAGCTGCTCTTTAATACGCATGGAATGATCTACAAGGGGTATAAGCCTTGGGACAATTTGTTTTCGTAATAATCGATTGATAAAACTGCCAGAAACCACACTTGTAAAAGCACGATCCGTGGTATTTACCAAGCGTTCGGCAAAAGCCCTCCGCTCTACTTCATACGAATGAAGTAACTCTTCCTTCGCCTTTCCGTGTACGACAGAAGCAAGCTTCCAGCCGAGATTAACCGCATCGCCAATTCCAGTATTCATTCCCTGACCACCAGCAGGAGAGTGAATATGTGCAGCATCACCGACAAGAAATGCTCTACCCTTAGTAAAATGACTAGCGACCCTATGATGAACGTTATATGTAGAAAACCAATTAACCTGTTTTATGTCCAACTGATAAGCCTCTTCCATGAAGGATACTAGCTTATCAACATCGTCACGACTATTAACAAGCTGTTTTGGAAATATACCAATCGCCCTCGTTGTATTCTTACTACGAACAGGTAAAAGTACAACAAATTCCTCTCCTCTAAAACAAAGCGATATTCGTTGCGAGTCTATCGGTCTACCTGTAGCTTTAATATCCATGACGTAAAATAGCTGTTCGTAAGTTCCCCCAGGAAAATCTGCGTTGATTTGATGCCGAACTGCACTTCCAGCACCGTCACAACCACAGATATAAGCAAATTCTTCTTCCAAAGCATGACCAGCCTGAAGCATTTTTGCTTTTACACATTTTTGATCTTCTTGAAAAGAAAGAAGCTCTGTGTTCCAGTCGACAGTTATACCAAATTCGTTTAGTTTTTCAAGAAGTAGTTTTTCATGCTCATCCTGCGGAAAACTGTATGGAGATGTAAATGGGCTTAACCCTGTTCCTAAACTACCAACATGCATACGAGCTCTTTTTTTCCCATCCACATGTAGCTGCATTTCCTTTATTTTAATACTTTCATTAATGATTACACCGGAAATGCCAAGCTGATTGTAAAACTCTAACGTTCTAGGCATCACGGCCATTGCCCTAGAAGAAGTACCTGGTCCATCTGCTTTGTCAATAATTTTAATTGGAACCCCAAACTTAGTCATACTTAAAGCCAATACAAGTCCTGTTGGACCCGCACCGACAATCAAAACAGGATTCATCTTCGTCTTCCTCCCTTAAAATAGCACCTTATAATCTAGTCATACCTTCACATCCATGTCACCTTGTACCGCTAATAATCAATATAGCTAACGATACATTGAAACTTCAATCAGTGGGGGTTTTGCTGTCCTCAACTGCTTGTTCGTACCACAAGGGTATGACCTAAAGCCTTTGAACCAATCGGACATTTACTGGTAGTCGATCCCCCACTTATCCATATTGGTTTCACTTTATTGCTTGAAGTGGGGCTTACTGCCAATTATATGTGGGATAACCGTCTACATGCTTTAAATCAGGAAGCTCCCATATCGACTCATAACCCTTCCTAAACTTAATGCAGAAGAATTATCTAGAACGTATTCCAATCCAATAAAGTCTAAATCTCTTGGTGCAATAGGCATAAGCCTCTGTACGAATTAAACCTGTTATACCATTCTTAACAGCTAAAAATTGCATTGGAACAAAAATTGCTGATACTAATAAATTTTTGCCAATCTTTTTCCAAAGACCTTGTAGCACAGCAGGAGGTCGTTCAACAAACGATTCAAGCGTTTTCCCTTCCAGCTTCTCTACGACTACGAATTCTCTATTAAACGATTTCCCCTTATGAACAACCCTTGGTCAGGAAGTTAGATTATTTAATGTATTATTTATACGTTCTAAGGAAAATACGTTTCTTGGATCAATCCCAAATATTCTTTTACATTTCCACCCAAAATCATTACTCTGCTCATCTACCATTCTCGTAATACGTACAACCACTGCCTGACGCTTCGTTTGCACAAACGAAACATCACTTGCCTGATCTTCGTAGCTAGGCGTTAATTTAGTAATATATTGAATTGGCTCATGAAATAAGTATTGTAAGTACATCAATTTTCCTTTCTATACAATCCTATTTCGATAGCTGTACTAATTTTTCCTGCTTTGATGCAGAGACATGATTTTAACTACCTACTCTACTATCGCTTGTTTTGTAGGATTACGACTAAATTCAAATAGGGTTTTAACTTGATCTACGGTATTTCGACCGACAGAAAGAACTGGCAGCTGATCCTCTGCGAAAAAGTCTATCCCTTTCGTTTCAATACCAGTACTCTCCTCTCCACCAACAATTTCACAACGAATAAATAGTTTATCATAGTGATAGGGTTGTGGCGGATGAGAGTGCTTATTCATATCTAACAACGCAAGCAATTTTGTTGGCACGACATGATACCCTGATTCTTCCCATATTTCCTTCACAATGTTCTCATTAGGTGATAACCCCACTTCGCAAAAGCCTCCAGGCAGTGACCATTTATCATCCATTTTTTCTCTAACCATTAATATTTTTTCTTCTTTAAATACTGCACCCCTCACATCAAGTTTAGGTGTTTGATATCCTTTTTCATATGCAAATAAGTTCGATAATTGCTGCATCTCTATTTCCGAATAACTCTCTATTATTTCTTTACTTATTTGCTGTAGCTCTTCATAGCGCTCTCGATCATATATATCCTTCGTGAAAGTTAAACCAGCTTGGGATATAGATTGTAATCTTCTTGCCCAATCTAACCATTGGTAACTCATCGGAACCTCTCTCCTCTATTCATCCATTTCCTTTTCTACAGTTTATCAAAATAACAAATCCTTGAAAGGAATTTGTTTATTATATAAGAAGTTGGGCAACGTAAGTGTTAGTGATGAAATAACATGATGAACTTAGCTAGAGAATTTACTGCGATCCATTCTCTAATTTCATCTTTAGGAGGTAAAAATAATGGGGCATGAACAGCATCAGGAGCTTATTCGCGCATTACATGAATGCATGACAGCATGCAATCATTGCTATGACGCCTGCTTGCAGGAGGAAGATATCAAAATGATGACCAACTGTATACGTTTAGATCGAGAATGCGCAGATATTTGCAGCTATCTGGAGCAAGCAATCTGCAGAGGGACACCATTTTCTGCTGCGTTAACCTCTGTCTGTGCAGAAATTTGCGAAGCCTGTGGAAACGAATGCAAAAAGCATGCACACGATCATTGTCAGAGATGTGCAGATGCATGCTTTGCATGTGCGGATGCTTGTAAATCAGCTTAAAGAAGAATGCTAATTTAAAGACAAGAGGCTGGGACAAAACACAACTTCTTTACTCAAAATACGAATTAATCAATAGGAGTATTATCGCTGCACCGTGAAAATATACGCGCTTTCCGCGGCACGGCCTCAGCTAACTTGGTAAAGAAAAACACGTGACCAAGTGGATCTTCGGACACGTGCTTATATCAGGTGCTAAATGAATGATTCTAATCAAAAAACGGACGATAATTAATTCTTTTGTCTCAGTCTCCTACTTCGCTCATTTATCACTTCAAAGTTATATGCTTAGTCCAACTCCTATTTACATCTACTTAATCTTGAACCACCCATTTATAACCTACCCCCCCAAACAGTCTGCAAATAGTCATCTATGGAAAACCCAGCCTGTCTTATTTTTTCACGCATATTGCGCACATGAGAATCAACGGTCCTTCCTTCCGTATCGGAATGATAACCCCAAATTAATTCAATAAATTGCTCCCGTGTAAATACCTTATTAGGGTGTTTCATTAAGTGACCAATCATAAAAAATTCTTTGGGCGTCAGCTTAATCACCTGATTACCATAGCTTAATTCAAACCGTTCCTCTTCCCAGCGTAGACCATCAACCTCTATTACATTTTTTGGTACTGTACGACGTAATAACGCTTCTATTCTAGCTAATAACTCCTGTGCATTAAAGGGCTTTGTTACATAATCATCAGCTCCTAAACGAAGCCCTCTAACAATATCCTCTTGCTGATCTCGTGCAGTTATCATGATAATCGGTATATCAGAAAATTTTCTGATAGATTGGCAAAGCTCCCAACCATCTACCTCAGGCATCATGATGTCCAACAGAATAATATCAAAATTTTCTTTTTCTAAATGCTCTAGTGCCTTTGTAGCATCTTGCGCCTTTGTACAGATATATTTGTGTGGCTTCAAGTACAACGCTAATAAATCCAACATCCTTTGTTCATCATCTATTAAAAGTACATTCTTCAATAACCTCACCCTTTGGTACTTTAATGATTACCTTTGTTCCAACGTCTTGTTCACTGTATATTTGGATGATACCATCATGAGCCTCAACAATTTCTTTGGCAATGGCAAGACCTAATCCACTACCACCATTTTTTCGAGAACGGGATTTTTCAACACGATATAAGCGATCAAACACATAAGGCAAATCCGTTTTCGGTATGCCTTCACCTTGATCACGAACGATAATCTCAATATACCTATCACTGTCCTTTACTTCTAGTTTAATTTCCCCACCTTTTACCGAATACTTGTTGGCATTATCTAAAATATTTAATAGAACTTGCTGAAAGCGATTTGGATCTATGTAGCATGAAATATGATTAGGACAACGTACAAACAGCGCGACATCTTTTTTCTCTAGCACAGGTGTTATGAAGTCGACAATAGATGTTACAAGCTGCTTTAAAAAGACTTTCTCACGCCTTATAGGAAAAGAATGTTGATCCATTTTCGCTAATTCAAATAAATGTTTGATTAAAATAGATAGGTTTTCCGTCTCTTCACGAATAATACTAATATATTCTTTTAAATCAGCATCTGTTAACGCCTGACTATAAACTATATCCGCATACCCTTTCATATACGTTAGTGGTGTCCGTAATTCATGAGAGATGCTTGCTAGGAATTCATTTCTTTCATTCTTCAACCGGTCTAAATCATTGGATAAGCTTGTGATCGCCTGTGCTAATTCACCCAGTTCATCCCTTCTTTCTGTATGTAATCCAATAAAATGATTCCCTTCACTTAGCTGTTCTGTAGCACGCTTTATTTTCATCAATGGCAGTGTAATAAATCGAGAAAGAATAAAAATGGTAATAATCGTTAAAACCACCGTAATGATACCAATAAATAAAAATTGATTACTTAAATGATCTAAGACCCGCTTGACTTGATTGGTATGAGCGAACATAAAAACATGCCCGCGATGCTCTTTATTTATCGTGATGGGACTATCCGTAGCAATAAACTGTCTATCCTTCCATCTTTCTTCAATGACAACACCTTCTGAAGGTATGGAATCATAGTTCGTACGCTCAATAACCTCTGTCATTTCCGACTGAACTGGATCTGAATGAACTAGAATCTTTCCTGCTTCATCAGTAATGATAACGACAAACTCAGATGCAGATTCCATTAACCCAACGTGTTCAAGCGTTGTTGCCTCAAAGTTGTCCTCTAACACTTCACTATGTGTATTACCTCGTGCAAGTAAATTATTGATTATTTCTTCAATACGCTCACCGGCTAAATTCATGTAGAGAATAAAATAGAGCAAGCCTTCTATTATTAAAATGACGAAAAAGAAAAGCATACCTATTTTTAGAGAAAGCTTATTAACCATATTAACCGCCTTTCGAAATCGGTAATAACTGTATCTGTTATACAGTCTCTGTATACTTATTATAATCTATAAATTTTTTCATTATATTACCTCCCCCATATATTAAACACTTCTATTCAGTGTATTAAAAAATTATTGATTTTCTGTGCAGACGAGCTATGCAGCTAATATTTTACATTTTTTGTATATAATATGTCATATAAACTGCAAAAAATCTGCAAATTTACTGGGTAAATTAATAGAGACATATCACTAACAAGAAGGAGGTAGTCTCATGAACAAGCGGAAATGGGGATTGGCAATTGGTATATTTATTGTAGCAATGACACTATCAGCATGTGGAAGTACACAGGAAAATAACGATAGTCTTACTGAAAACGCGGATCCAGAAACGGAATCGGGATCAAGTGAGCACGATCAAATGGAACATTCTAGCTCTGTATACGTACCAAAAGGCTTACAAACAGCTAAAAACCCAACATATGAGGTTGGCAGCAAAGCAATAATTGAAACAGATCATATGGAAGGAATGAAAGGTGCTGAAGCAACCATTTCTGGTGCATATGATACTACTGTATATACCATCACCTATACCCCGACTAATGGCGGAAAAAAAGTAGAGAACCATAAATGGGTGATACATGAGGAGCTAATGAACCCTGGAGCTAAGCGGCTGGAATCTGGATCAGAAGTAAAAGTAGAAGCTTCTCATATGAAAGGAATGGATGGAGCTACTGCCACCATCGATTCAGCTAAAGATACAACTGTATACATGGTTGATTATATATCTAACACAAGTGGTGAAGAAGTTAAAAACCATAAATGGGTAACTGAGGATGAGCTTTCTCCCGCCAGCTAAAGAATCACGTACCTATTAAATAAAATTACCATATGTAAAATAAGATTCAGCAGATAAACAGCTGAATCTTATTTGTTATATTGTTATTAGTTAAACCAAGCCTTATCTAATTGTTGATAATAATCATCCAGTTCCTTCTTTAACCGATAATAGATGATTCTTTCCGAGATATTCAAGACTTCTTCATTACCGTTTGCTTTATCGACTTTAAGCTGATATGGCGTAATTTCTCTTAATAACCGGATAAATCGATAATAATCTGTTGTATCAAAAACGAACTTCATTTGTTTCTCCATTACCATACTCCTTATTTATCAACCAATTCTTTCTTCTATAGTAAAAGGAACATATGGAACTGTTGTGTAATTCATATGGAATTTATGTGGAGATTCTAAAATTTCATTTCATTTCTTTAAACTAACTAATTGCATCCTTATCTAGCTTATAAAATTGTCTTTTTGAGGATTTTAAAACAACAGAGCAAATTATTAACCCAAGTACTAATAAAACGATAGATCCAGTTATCATCACTGGTCGAATTGCAATTAACTCTGCTATCAAACCAAAAGCTCCTGTCAAAAAAATAATAAAAAAAGCTTCTACTATACCAAATATACTACTAAATCTACCCATTAAATCAACTGGTACATTATTTTGATAAAAGGTCATGAAACCTGTGTTAGCAAAAGATAGTGCAAACATGATGACGAAAAAACCTATAGCAGCCATACCATAATTAGTTGAAAAAGCAAAGATAAGATAACCGATGGCAGTGACCAAAACTCCTAAACCTATTAAATAATAATTTTTCACCCAGTTTGCTATTACACTATTCACGATTGAACCAATAATAAATCCGACACCAGCTATACTTACAAGTAAACCATATTCACTCTCACTAAAAGACAACGCATCTGTCGCCAAAGCAGCTTCTAATGAGTCAATAGCAGTCATCAAAACAGTAACCCCACTAAACAGCAAATAAACAGTAACAATGTACATCGATGTCTTACTAAAAGTCACAACTGTTTTCCAATCTGATTTAATCATTTGCCATGATACACTAGCTACCTCTGAGTTATTTTTCGCATCAACATTAGGTAATATTAATAAGATTACTGCTGATAGTAGAAGAAAAACACCATTTAAATGAATAGCTAAAAAAGGTGAACCCAGCAGGAATAGCAATCCAGCTATCGACGGTCCAAGTAAAAATCCACAAGACGAGGTAAAATTTCTTAATGCATTAAAGCGTTGTCGATTCTTTTTAGGAATTAACTTCGTAAAGTAAACCATTGATGTATGACCGAAAATAGAATCTGCAATATTAATGACAAAAACGATTCCATACATAATCCAGAGCTTGGATATAAAGGGAAGTATTAAAATCAATATCCCTCTACATATATCTAAATTAATCATTAGCTTCCGTTTGTTCAGACGATCAATATAACTACCTGCCCAAAAACTTGAAAAAATAGAAGCAATCGGTTTTAGCATATATAGAATTGAAACGGCCAATGGTGAACCTGTCCATTCAAGCACAATTAAATTAAGTGCAATTAAATATATCCAGCCACCAAGATTCGATATACCTATACCTAACAATAGTAATAAAGGATTCCTCCATTCACGCAACGCAACCACCATTTTGAATCCCCCCAGTTTTATTTAAAACAAAAGAAAAGTGGCAGTGCCTCCGCTAGCTTAAAACTTTAAAGAAATTCTAAAATACAGGCACTGTAACTAAACTCTGATGTAAATAAAAAATCTCACCTCCCAAGACAGTCATCTTGGGGGCGAGATTTGGAATCCAAAATCGCGGTGCCACCCCATTTTATTCCTGTGTCGCCACAGAAATCTTATCAAGTACGGCAGCTAAACAATATAGCATGCTGCTTATACTCTATCTCTATAACGGGAGATCCCGTCACACGATCCTTTCCTATAATAAAAAAATAGGAAATTCCCATGCGCAGCTCGGAGCCTTGTTTCAATGGACTCGATACTCCTTCGTTTTCAGCTAAGCGAAAGGTCTCTGTTTAAGCTCTTATCCATCTACTCTTCTCATCATTGCCTTTACATAAAATATTTCTATTATCTTACTGAATTATAGAGGCTTTGTAAATACTTCACGTTAAGAAAATGAATGACTTACAAATTCCTGTCCTTTCATTTTCCTTTCACAAAAAGTGAGTAGCGTTCTCTTCAATTCAAGAAAAACCTTGGTTACTAAATAGAAAAGGATTTTGATTTTCTAACTCTCTTAATAAGCTTAGCCGGTAAACACATCTTCTGCTGGGTAACGAATGGATGATTTCTTTCTTTGTCTAGCGAATACAAATGCCAGCGTTAATGGTCCGATTCGACCAATAAACATCATTATGATAATGACACATTTTCCAAATGATGTTAAATCACCTGTCAACCCCATCGACAAACCTACCGTACCAAAAGCGGAAATGACTTCAAATACAATTACTAGGAACGGTGCTTTCTCCGTAATGCTTAATATAAAAACAGCGACAAAGATTACTAATATACTAATAATCATTATCGATAAAGCACGTAAAATAACATGTGGCTTAATGGTTCGATCAAAAGCCGTTGTCTCATTCTTACCTCTTAAGTAGGACAACGTTGCTAAAATCATTACGATAAAGGTGGTTACCTTAATACCACTGCCTGTTGAACCACTACCAGCTCCAATAAACATGAGCATCATTAACACTAAAATAGATGGTACAGTCATTTCAGCAATATCCAGTGAATTAAAACCTGCCGTTCTTGGAGTAACTGCTTGAAAATAAGATCCCCATAGCTTATCCATTAACGGTAGATTACCAATTGTAGCTGGGTTGGAATACTCTAACACAAATAAAGTAAATAATGCTACGATATTGATGCTCAATGTTCCAACAATCATTAGCTTCGAATGTAAGGATAATTTCTGAAAACCCTTCTTATCCCATATATCCACTAGCACCGTAAATCCAAGTCCTCCTGTGATAAATAGTCCTGTTATAACAACATTAATCATAGGGTCCCCCACAAATGAAGAAAGACTATCAGACCATAAAGAAAAACCTGCATTATTAAAGGCGGATATGCTATGAAAAAGGCTTTGATGTAAACCTTGCTCCCAGCCGAATTCTGGAACCCAACGAATCGTTAGCAAGAGAAAGGCGATAGCCTCAATAGAGATAGAAAATATAAATAATAGCTTCACTAATCGAAGCAGTCCTCCTAGCGATGTTTCATTTAAGCTTAATGATTCCTGTGTTAGCTTTCGTTGATGAAGTCCGACTTTTTTTCGAAGCATCATTAATATTAAAACAGAAAATGTCATTAATCCTAAGCCACCAATTTGCATGAGCGTCATAATAACCAGCTCTCCAAAAATGGTAAAAGCATTTCCGGTATCCACAACGACTAAACCTGTCACAGTAATAGCTGATGTAGCAGTAAACAAGGCATCTAACCAGGATATCGGAACTTCAGTTGCTATTGGCGTTTTTAAAAGTACCGTGCCAATGATGATAAATACCAAGAATCCCAACGCCAGAATTTGCGGTGGACTTAAATGAATAATACTACCTCGCAGCGGATGTAACGAAATGATTTTCCTCATCTTCTACATACCTCTATTTTCAAATCGTTTAATATCATTCTTATGTCCCATTACAACCAATATATCACCTTGATATATGAAATCGTTTGGTAGTGGTGATATATTTACTTCATCTCTTCGCTTTACTGCTAAAATTGTGCAGCCATATTTTTTCCTGACATCAAGCTGTACAATTGTATTATTACTAATTTTTTTAGTAGCTACTAATTCCACAATACTATATTCCTTCGACAGTTCAATATAATCAATTATTTTTTCAGAATCAAGTTGGTGAGCAATCCGCATGGCCATCTCTTTTTCAGGCTGTATAATACGGTCTGCTCCAATCTTTTCTAATACTTTAAAATGTTGTATATTTTGCGCTTTAACCCACACCTGCTTAATCCCCATTTCCTTCAATAACAATGTACATAAAATGCTTGGTTGAATATGCTCGCCTATGGCTACAATCGCAAAATCAAAATTTCGAAGACCAAGTGATTTTAACATTCTTTCATCTGTTGCGTTAGCCACTGCAGCATGAGAAGAAAATTCCTTAAGCGAATCGACAATAGACTCATTTGCATCAATAGCTAATACCTCATGTCCTAATTGATATAATTCTTTGCATACGTTGCTGCCAAATCTCCCTAGACCAATGACTGCAAATTGTTTCCTTTTCAACATTCATCCTTCTTTCTCTATATCCTTTATGTAAAACCCATTCGCTGTCACCTCAAAAGGATGTTCAAAGCTTGATTAAATCAGTTTGTTACTTCATAAGTGCTGAAGAAGCACAAAGCATATACAACATAGATTCTATTTATCATCGCTGTTTGAACATACAATACGTTATCAACGAAAAAAAGACCATTACAAACAGAATGGTCTAAAGGATGACCCTTGGACCTTTCTCCCCAGATTTAACAAAACGCTTACGAGGTTAGCTGTCGGATTAGGGACTGAGAGTATCCCTTCTTAACTAGTAAGATTCACCCCAAGACAGGAATTTATCCTATCAAAAATGGTTCCCCCGCTCAAAGGATTCAGCGAATAAAAGGCATTAGGATATATTAATTTTCCACCTAATATAAATCATAATAGATATGTTATAATCTACGCCGATTATAAGGTGTTGTCAATAGAATTTTTGAATGTCATCGCAATAAAAATTACCGATCATTTAAACTTGAACAACTCAAGAAATCATATAGATGGATTTATTATTTTGCATTCATTAACCGTAATGAATTTAACACAACAATAAGCGTCGCTCCCATATCCGCAAATATCGCAATCCACAGAGTCAACCAGCCTGGAATAACTAAAAGCAATGCAACTAATTTTAAAACGAAAGCGAAGATTATATTTTGTTTAATTATCTTCAACGTTTTTTTGCTTAACGCCATTGTATAGGGAAGCTTATCTAAATCATCCGACATCAACGCAATATCTGCTGTTTCCAATGCTGTATCTGTTCCTGCCCCGCCCATAGCAATACCGATATTAGCTGCTGCTAATGCGGGAGCGTCATTAACACCATCACCTACCATTGCAACACTTCCATATTGCTCACGAACCTGCTTAATCGCTACTAGTTTATCTTGAGGCATAAGTTCTGCTTTTGTCTCTGTTATACCAATTTGTTGAGCAATAGCTTTTCCGGTAGCTTGATTATCACCTGTTAGCATTACCGTACACTTGCCTAATTGAACAAGTCTTTCAATGATGGAAGGACTGTCTTTTCGTATTTGGTCGGCAACAGCGATTAATCCTTCAATCCTCGCTGGTGTTCCAAGTAGCATAACTGTTTTTCCTTCTGATTGGAGTTGTTGGATTTTTTGTTCTGTCTCAACTGGTAGCTTTATCATATCTTTAAATAAAGCTGGACTACCTATTATATATTGCTTACCTTGGACTACTGCTCTTGCCCCTTTTCCAGTAAACGATCGAAAATCAGTTGCATCCCATGTTTCTACCCTTTCTTCCTTCGCCTTACGTATAATCGCTGAAGCAAGCGGATGCTGCGAATATGATTCAATCGCCGCTGCAAATGCAAGCACATCACCATCAGTCATGGCTCCAATTGATACTACTTCTGTTACGACAGGTTTCCCTTCTGTAAGTGTACCAGTCTTATCAAAAGCAATTACTTGGAGTTTACCGGCCTCTTCTAGATGAATACCGCCTTTTATTAAAACACCTTTACGGGCTGCATTACCGATTGCTGTTACAATTGCTACTGGTGTTGATATAACTAATGCACATGGACAACCTACAACAAGGACTGCTAAACCACTGTATATCCATTCTGACCATACCCCTCCAAATAATAATGGAGGTACAATAGCAATTAGCAATGCAATAATAAGAATTACTGGAGTGTAATACCTCGCAAATCGGTCAACAAACTGTTGGGACGGAGCACGCTCTGCTTGTGCCTCCTCCACCAAATGAATAATCTTGGCAATTGTTGTATCTTCTGCAAATTTTGTTACGCGAATTTCCAGCGACCCTTCTTCATTTAATGTACCTGCGAATACTTCCTCTCCAACTGATTTATATACGGGTATCGATTCACCCGTTATAGCAGCTTGATTAATGGATGATTCTCCCGATACTACTTCCCCATCCATAGCAATCTTTTGTCCTGGTTTAATAACCATAATATCACCAATCTGCACATCCTCAACATCTATTTCAATCAAGGAGCCTCCACGTTTAATAGTAGCACGGTTAGGAGCAATATCCATTAGTGATTGAATGGATTTCCTTGCTTTATCCATTGAATATCCTTCTAGCGCTTCACTTAAAGCGAAAAGAAAGACAACAACGGCACCTTCTGCCCACTCCCCAATTATGGCTGCACCAATAATAGCGACTGTCATTAATGTCTTCATATCAAATTGCAGCTTGACAAGATTTTTAAATCCAATTATGAATAAATGATAACCACCGGTTAAAATCGCTACAGCGAACATTCCAACAGTTAAAGGGTTGTTTTCTCCTAGCTGGAAGAACAGTGTATATCCGATAATTGTAAAAAGCAGAGAAAGCATAGAGGCTATATTGTCACGTTTTTTCCAGAACGGCCGTTTGGGTTTCGTTCGTTGTCGCTCTGGGTATAATTTAATCCCATCGAACGCCCCTGCTTTTTCTAATTGCGCAATAGAAGCTGCTCCTTGTACCGTAATTTTGGATGCACCAAAATTAAGCTGCACATCATCTACACTATCAATAGCACGAATATTCTTTTCGAACTTTGCGGCACAATTCGTGCAGGATAAGCCTTCTAAACGATAGACCTGTTTATTCTCCACTTCCAACACCTTCTTTTGCATGCACAGTAGCAATTGTTACTAATTGATGAATATGTTCATCCTCCAACGAATAAAAAACCAACTTTCCTTCTTTCCGATATTTTGCTAATCCCATATTCCGTAATAGCCTTAAATGATGAGAGGCTGTTGCCTTAGTACAGCCTATGATATGAGCAACATCACAAACACATAATTCTTTTTCTAGTGTAAGTGCATACGCAATTTTTAAACGTGTTGCATCAGCAAGTGCTTTAAAAATCTGCTCCACGCCTTCTACTTTATTTATTTTTGGCTGCATTCGATTTACCTTATCCTCATCAAAACAAAACGTTTCACATGTATCATTAGTGGAATTTACACGTTTTTCTGTAACCATTAAGAACACCTCATTCAAATAATCATTTGATTGTTTGACTATAGTGTATGGAAACAATACCTGTTTTGTCAATTATACTTTTTAACAATTTTTCATAAAGTATTTGACAACTTTGTGAACAAGGTGAATAATATAAGTATAAGGAGGATGAGCGAGATGGAAATAAATGAAAAAATGCTAAATGCCGTTAAGTACGTAGGGGCAACTGTATTATTCATTGGAATTGCACTATTTGCATATGGATTTTTCGTAAGCGGATACAGTGTGGTTACCGGCATTGGCATTGGCACAATCATGGGGGCAGTGTTTATCTTTCTAATGGGTATATTCTTCGTAGCAACAGAAGAAGTAATAAAGAAACGAACAAAGAAGATCGAGATTAGTAAATCCTACCATAAATAAAGGGGCTGGGACATAACTAGCCTGGAGAAGTAAAAAAGAGATTCCAGTTATCAAAAAATGATAGCTGGAATCTTTTTTGTTATAATTTAGGCTTGTATTTTGCCTGAAGGCGGTGTACTTTCTTAAATTCACCGCCATAAAGGCGAATCCTAATTCATTTTCCACTTTCGATTTGCCTCTCACTGACATACGAGTGAAACGCAAATTAGCCTTCAAAAATCCGAAGACAGGTTCTACATCTATTTTACGTTTTCCATAGATTTCTCCCGTTTCTTCTTTTGAAAGCTGCTCTCTTATATATGCTTTTTGCTGTTCCCAATGGGCATTGTAGAAAATCTTACGATTTCCTTTTGCTTTGGTACAATGAACGCGTAATGGACATCCCGAACAATCTTCGCATTCATAGACACGAAAGGTTCGTTTAAATCCGGCTTTATCTGTTCGATTCGATAGATATTGAAAAGGTACCTTCTTTCCATTTGGACAAGTAAAAAAGTCTCCGTCTGAATCGTAGTCCCAGTTGGATACATGAAAAGGATTTGTTTTATATTTCTTTTTCTTTTCCATCCGAAGGAATTATAAGTAATCAGTGGCGTTCTTTTTCTATGAAGTACATTACTGTAATTTTGTTCACTACCGTAACCTGCGTCGGCGACAATATGCTCGGGCAATTGAAAGTACCTATCTTCAATACTATCGAGAAAAGGAATAAACGTGCGAGTATCCGTAGGATTTGGAAATACATCGTAGGCTAATGTGTATTGACCTTCGGTCGCAATTTGTACATTATAACCTGCTTTAAGTTGACCATTTTTCATATAGTCATCTTTCATTCGCATAAAAGTGGCATCATGATCTGTCTTAGAATAACTATTGCGATCGCCTAAGATTGCCATATCTTTTTGATATTTGTGTTTACGAGCTTCAAAATCTTGGAATTGTTTACGGTATTGCTTGGGTTCTTTTCGTTCGGAACGAAGTTGTTTGCGTTCTTTTGCTTCTTTGCTTTCTTCGATTGCATTATCATATTTTTCTACTTTTTCATCTAGCTTTTTAACCACTTCACTGAGTTCTTCCTTTGAAAGTTCATCGGAACTTTCCCTTTCTATTTCAGGGATAATTTCTTTTTCCAGTAATTCCTCATACATTTGATTCGACTTCTCTATTAAATCGGTGCTGTATTTTTCAATGGATTTTTTCCATACAAAGGTAAACTTATTGGCATTTGCCTCTATTTTCGTACCATCAATAAAAATAGCCTCTTCTTCAATCGCCTTCGCTTCAACAAGTTGACAACGAAATAAGACAAAACACTGACGTAATAATTCTTTTACTTCGGAATGAACACGAAAACGATTAATGGTACGATAACTTGGTTCATAGCCTTGTGCTAACCACATCATACGTACACTATCTTTAAGTAAGCCTTCTATTTTTCTGCCAGAAAAAACAGACTGTGTATAGGCACATAAGATAATCTTCATCATCATGCGTGGATGGTATGCAGGACAACCTGTTTCACGCAAAAATCCCACAAATGATTCCTCTGGGATATGTTCTACAATATGGTTAACCGCATAGGCGATATCATTTTCTTGTAATTTCATTTCAAAATCTAAAGGCAAAACGACTTGATTCATGGTATAATGTTTAAACATAAAGGATACCTCTTTTCTAAGTTTTTGTGTAGTTACTTTAACTTTATCAGAAGGTATCCTTTTTGCGTATATAAATATTGAAAAAAGTAAAAAAAGTGATACGCCCTAAATTGGCGTACCACTTTTTTCAGTTACTGGGTTTTGTCCCAGCCCCTTTTATAGTTATAACTGATTTTTTAGGCACCTGATCTACCCTAATATGCTCAGGTATCAATAGCCGTTATTCTTATACATAACCCCAAATCATTGCCAATAGCGTACCAAATACCGTAAGTACAGCAATGATAATACCGTAGTACACACTTGTATAAATCGCACCTTTATCTTCAGATTCACCAGCGTGCATAAATACGACTAATTGCAATGCTGCTTGGGCAAATGCGGTAATAAGCAGGATCGTCAACCCAAGAGCAAATGACATATCCAAGATATATACTAACAGCGCGACGCTAGTCAAAATCAACGAGAAAACAAAGCCCATCACATGCTTAATCGGGAATAATTCTTTCATTTACATCATTCCTTTCAAATAAACGAAGCTGAATATAAAAATCCAAACAACGTCTAGGAAATGCCAGTAAAGAGAGAAAATAAATGATTTATTAGCTGTTTCTGGAGTCAGTCCTCGTTTAATCACTTGAATCATTATCATAATTCCCCAAAACAACCCAAATGTTACGTGCGCGCCGTGTGTACCTAATGTCGTTAATAAAATAGATGTGAATGCACTAGTCTGTATACCAGCACCTTCATGGACATAATGAATAAACTCATACACTTCAAAGCTCAAGAAAGCAGCACCAAGTACTAATGTAATGATGAAAAATGTCATCATTGCTTTCTGTCTACCGAGACGCATAGCATGAACACCTAAACCAATTGTAAAACTACTAGTTAATAATAGAAGCGTTTCTGCAAGAACTGGGGAGATTTCAAATATCTCGGCACCTGTTGGTCCAGCTCCTGTACGACCTTCCAACGTAAAATAGGAAGCAAATAGTGTTCCAAACAACATGATTTCTGCTCCAATAAATATCCAGAAACCTAATATATTCATACGTCCTTGCTCTGTACTATATTCAAGCGGTTGCGTGTTATCCTTATTCATTTCTAGCACCCCGCAATTCCGATTCAGTTCTTTCAATTTCCGCAACGGAAATATGATGCCCATGATCTTTCTCAAATGAGCGATGAAGCATACATGCAAATATACCAATCAATGAAACTACCGCTGTAATCCACATGCTAAATACAAAGGCAAATCCAAAGATGAAGAAAAACACACTCATAACAAATGGTACACCACTATTATTAGGCATATGAATTTCTTTATATCCACCTTTAAATAATGTATGACCATTTTTCTTGGAATCCCAGAATGCCTGACTAGAATTTACTTGTGGTGTAATGGCAAAGTTGTACTCAGGTACTGGATTATGTGTTGCCCATTCTAATGAACGTGCATTCCATGGATCATCGCCAATATCTCTTGATGCATAACGTGTACTATAGTAAATATTGTATACAATGAGGATAAACCCAACTGCAAGACCTAAAGCTCCAATGAATGAGAGCATATTCCAAAATCCGAAGCCAGTAGATTCAGAGTACGTGTACATACGACGAGCTTGCCCATCTAATCCAGAAATAAACATTGGGAAGAAGGCAAGGCAAGTTCCGCCAGCAATAAAACCAAACGCCCATCTACCAATTCGTTCATTTAACATAAACCCAAACATCTTCGGCCACCAGTACGTAAGACCAGCAATCATCGCAAAGACAACACCAGGTATAATTACTAAGTGGAAGTGTGCTACTAAAAACATCGTATTATGATATTGATAATCAGCAGCTGACATTCCAAGCATTACACCGGTCACACCACCTATGGTAAAGATCGGAATAAACCCTAACGAATACAACATAGGTACAGTAAACTGAATTTTTCCTTTCCACATGGTTAACAACCAGTTAAAGATCTTAATTCCAGTCGGGATCGCAATAGCCATAGTAGTAATGGAGAAGATACTATTAACCATTGCTCCTTGACCCATTGTAAAGAAATGGTGTACCCATACGACAAAGGAAAGTAAGGAAATAATGACCATGGAAGCGACCATGGAATTGTAACCATATAAATTCCTTCGAGAGAAAGTAGAGATTACCTCACTATAAATACCGAAAGCTGGCAGAATCAAAATATAAACCTCTGGATGTCCCCAAACCCAAAACAGGTTAGCCCAGAGCATATCCATTCCGCCATCTGTCGTTGTAAAGAAATTCGTTGCAAACAAACGATCCATAGTTCCCATCGCTAATGCAACGGTAAGAACTGGGAAGGCAAATACAATAATGACGTTTGTAATTAACCCTGACCATGTAAACATCGGCATTTTCATAAGCGTCATACCAGGTGCACGCATTTTAAGGATCGTCACAATAAAGTTAATACCTGTTATTAACGTACCAAGCCCGGATATTTGCAGAGCTAGCATGTAATAATTTGTCCCGACAGACGGACTTAGCTCATCTCCAGCAAGTGGAAAATAAGACGTCCAACCTGAGCTTGGTGATCCACCAATGACAAAGGAAAGGTTAAATAACATTGCACCCATAAAGTACAGCCAAAAACTAACTGCATTTAATCGAGGAAAAGCAACATCCCTTGCACCAATCTGTAACGGTATAACAAAGTTCATTAATGCAATGATAAATGCCATTGCCATAAAGATAATCATAACGATGCCATGTGTGGTGAATATTTCATTATAATGCTGCGCGTCCAGCAGTGCGTTCTCTGGAACAGCTGTCTGTGCTCGCATCATTAATGCATCTACCCCACCTCTAAATAGCATTAGCAAGGCGGATATTAAATACATAATTCCAATTTTTTTATGGTCAACGGTTGTAATCCATTCCCGCCATAGATACCCCCATTTTTTAAAATAGGTAAGACCAACTACGATTGCTATTGAAGTGAGGACAATAGCAACCATAGCAGCATATATCGCAGGACTTGGATGTGGGATCATAAAACGTTCAAAAAAGTCCATTTTTCTTACTCCTTTCCGGATAACCCGATGTACTAAATCTTAATGATGATCTTCTGTGTGCTCATTTGTCTCATCTGCATGACCGGAATCCGAATTGTGTTGTTCATGTTCATCCTGCTCTACACTAGAATCACCTTCATGTTCACTATGATCATCTTCCGAGGTAGAACCATGATTATGTCCACCATGATGACCTTCTGGCGGAGGCATAAATTCTAGGTGAGTTCCAGTAAATGTTAATTGACCCAGGTGCCCTGGCTCCAGCAATTCATCAAATTTATCTTCAGTAAGTGGGTCTGCAGTTTGTTTAACTTCATCAACCCATTCATCAAATTCTTTTTGAGGCATTGCTTCTACACTAAATGTATTCTCAGCGAATCCTTCACCACTAAAGTTTGCATTTCTACCCATATATTCACCTGGTACATCTGCACCTAAATGAAGGGTAGTAATCATATCAGACATAGCATATTTTTGACCACCAAGTTGTGGTATCCAAAAACTAGTTATCGGCCCATATGAATAGAGTCTAAATTCAAGCGGTCTATCTGTTGGTACATATAGATAATTTACTGTTTCAATGTCCTGTTCAGGATAACTAAAATGCCATTTCCAATCGGATGAAGATGCATATACAACTAAAGGTTCATCATTCTCGTATCCTTCTGGAGTTGCTTCCACTTTGTAGTTACTCTGGACGGAGATAATGGATAAAACAATTACAATTAGTACTGGAATCCCTACTATTAGTGATTCAACAATAATATTTCCTTTAATATACGGTGGTTCATATGAATCTGGTTGTTTAGATGCACGATATTTAAATAGTATATATACTAGCATTGCAAATACTACAATTACGATCACAGCCATAATTGCTATTGATATCCAAATGACATTGGCTTGTGTTTGCGCCTGTGGCCCTTTTGGATCCAAAACTAACAATGGCTCACAACCTGTTAGCACCGCTAATAATGTGAATAGCGATGCTAGTATCGCCCATTTAATCTTCATAAAGAGATACCCTCCCCTGCATGTTGTTGATATGAAATGTATTGAAATATTTTTGTTACATACTTCACAAAATCCATTCATCTATCTTAATACCATATACGGTGAAAAACAATAGAATGTGCTGGTTGTCAGAAAATGTTCACGGAGTTTGGTACAAAAAAATGAACATTAATTGAATAAAATATGTCAATACGTAAAAGGAAATATTAAGTTACCTTCTCTTTCCTAGCTAAGCTAGCATGGAACTATATAGAGATACGGTATATAATAGAGCAAAATCGAATCATGAAGTTGTCCTATCTGCGAATTATTCCTTAGAGAGGGAAATAACATGCGAAATTATTATCCTTTACAACCACCAATCTTTGAAAAGAGCCTAGGAAACCCAAACTATCAATATCAAGAATATTTACCTAGTAAGCTTTTATCTGATTATGTTGTATGTTACTGGTCTGTCCATTACCATCCGTTAGATACCTATCCATTACATCGAATTGTTCCAGACGGCTGTATCGATATTATATTCGACCTTCAATCAACTTCCTTAGCAAAGGGCTCCTTTGCTGTCGGCTTAATGACCACATTTGAAACAATGAAACTCAGGCAAAAACAAAACCTGTTAGGAATTCGTTTTTATGCAGATACGGCACGCCGATTTATTATGTATCCTCCCGCCGAATTAATGGATACCCAAGTACTTCTTGAGGATATATGGGGGCAGGAGGCTTCGCTTTTGCAGGAAGATTTGCTATTGTCGAAAAACCTTCCAGAGAAAATTAACAAAATTGAAATGAAGTTAGTAAAGCTTTTATCAAAAAATACACATCGCACAGATTTATTACTAGAAACAAGTATGCAATACTTGTTTACAAATCTGGGTATCTTCCCCATACGCACACTAGCAGAAAAGACCCATTTTAGTGAAAGAACGATTAGAAGGGTCTTCAAGAAGGAATTAGGTGTCAGTCCTAAAGCATTTTCTAATATTATTCGATTTCAAAGTTCATTAAAAGAACTACATGATAATCCCTCATCGTTATCTAACATAGCAGCAAATTATGGTTATTACGATCAATCGCATTATATTCATCAATTCAAACGTCATTACGGCCAGTCACCGAAGCAGATTCTATTAAAATAAAGGAAGACTTCAATCCTTGGGGATTTTATTTATTCCCCAAGGATTGGTAGTACCACAAGGGTATGCCCTAAAGGCTCTAGAACCAATCGGACATTTACTGGCAATTGATTCCACACTTAGCCTTATTGGTTTCACTTTATTCCCTGAAGTAGGGGGCTTACTGCCAGTTATATGCGGGGTAAAACTTAGATTCGATTGTCCGTTTTTTACAATAACGTACATTCATTCTTATGCTATTATGTGTTTACCACAATATAAAGGAGTGAACACGATGACAAAAAAAATGGATATAAGTTCTTTCAAGCTCGCTCAACATTTTATGAAAAATCATGCAAGACCACTTGAACGAGCACTTTATGAATACGAGTTTGAAGCTACTAATTATAAAAAAGCACTCCAAGAATTAATTGCTTTTCAAAATCCAGATGGAGGTTTTGGTCATGGACTGGAACCAGATCTTCGCTGTAATGAATCCTCTGCATTAGCAACGACATATGCACTTGGAATACTTGGGGAATTACCTGCATTCGAGGAAAAAAAGAATGTTGTTTGCCAAGCACTTGACTACTTTATCACTTCTTATCAAGATGATCATACGGGATGGGATATAATTCCAGTCGAGGCAGAGCGATCCCCACGTGCAATCTGGTGGCAATATGGTGTATTCTCCGACAATTGGGGTAATCCAAATGCAGATATTGTAGGTTTCTTCATACAATATCGGGACCTAGTAACTTACGAAAAACTTGATATGCTCATTGATTATGCAATTCAGCATTTATTAGAGACCTGTGATTTAGCAGAGATGCATGAACTTTTCTGTTACCTTCGCTTATACGAACAGCTTAAGCTAAATACGAAGAAACGTACAAAAATCGAGGATAGGCTACAGCGCTTTATTAATAATTGTGTCATTGCAGATCCTGCAAAGAGAGAAGGATATGTGGCAGGACCATTACAAATTATTGATTCGCCCAAATCAACACATTATCGTAAATTCGCCAATATACTTCCAATGGAACTAGATCATCTAATAGGTCAACAGGCAACCGATGGCGCATGGGCACCTAACTGGGAATGGCACCAATATGAAAACGATTGGCCCATAGCAGAAAAAGAATGGAAAGGCATACTCACATTACAAGCATTACGAATATTAAGGAATTTTAAGTATCTTCCTATATAATTTGTTCTGGAGGTAGGAAATATGAAACCATCTATAACTGTTCTTACATTGGGCGTAGATGATCTAGAACGCTCACTTCAATTCTATCGGGACGGCCTTGGACTACCTACAGAAGGCATTGTTGGTAGTGAGTTTGAGCATGGGGCAGTTGCTTTTTTTGAATTGCAGGCAGGAATAAAGCTCGCTATCTGGAAACGAACGGATATTGCACACGAAGCCAAGATAGAACTAGGTGAACCGAGTTCAACAGAATGTACAATTGGACATAATACTAAAAGTCGTGAAGAGGTTGATGAAGTTATGGAACAAGCTAAAAATGCAGGTGCTATCATAACAGACCCTGCTCACGATACATTTTGGGGTGGTTATTCTGGTCACTTTCAAGATCCTGATGGGCACCTTTGGGAAATTGTTTGGAATCCAGCATGGGAATTGGAATATAACCGATATGAGTAAATTTATGGCAGAGCTAAGAGCTGTCCAATGACAGCTCTATACCTAAACATGAAATTATTCCTTTCCGTGTGCATTCTTAAATTTCAGTGGCATCATTAGGCAATTTCTTTACATGTTGTAGAAATTCGAGCACTTGTTGTGCTTCTTGACGAGGATATGTAAAATCATATACGTTTGCCACCAGCTGTGATGTTTTTTCAAACAACTCACACATCACAAACAATGCTCGCCAGCATGAATCATTGTTCCCTTCAGGATATGTTTGTAATAACTGATACCACGTATCTTCCTGCAAGTATCGCTTTAAATATTTACCGTTTTTTCCAACACTTATCTTAAAGTTTGTTTCTATTCCGACATGCCACTCTAACATTTTACGTAGCATCGATCGAACAAGATTCATATGACCCATCGCATAAAGCATTTCGCAACGCCATAACCCTTTTGCCACATAAGTTGTTACCCACCAAAATTCGTTGCAACAGTCAGCGAAGAATGCAGCTGTTGGTGGCTTTACCCAATAATCCTGATCGGTTGGAAATGGTAGTTCTGAGATACGATTATCTTTATCTAACACTATCTTCGTTAACGAATCTTCATTTAGATAAATTTCCATCTCCTCAATGGGTACTAATGTAAGATCAATTCGATTACCATCGGTAAATAACATTAAATAGGAAAATCGATTTCCCAATTCTGGAGGAAACAGCTTCATATCTTCAGGTGTTTGCATAATTATCCGTTCACCAAACACATCAATCCAACCTGTGTCTTTCATAAAAGATTGTATGTCATTTACTAAAAAAGCAATATCATAATCCATAAATGGATCGACTGGTGCATTCGCATTTGTACGCGAACCATTCATTCCTACAGCACGTATACGATTATCCGCTTTAGCAACAGCTAATACTAGATTCATTATTTGATCCACAGAACGCAACTTATCTCCTCCATTCTAAAATACTTTAAGTATAACATCTTTCGTTTAAATAGTTAGAAAATATGGAAAAAAGAAGTTTAGTAGTGGTATAATAGTCTCAGTTTAATTTTTTGGATTCTATCACTCGGAGGTACATAATATGATCGAAAAAGTAAACAGAGCAAAAGAAATACTAAACCAAGTTATTATCGGACAAGAAAAAGTCGTTCATCTTATCTTTGTTTCATTATTGGCAAAGGGACACATCTTGCTGGAGAGTACGCCTGGTTCTGGTAAAACAAAACTTGCTAAGTCCTTTTCCAAAATAAGTAATGTGGATTTCAAGCGTGTTCAATTTACCCCAGATGTTTTGCCTAGCGACATTACTGGTATCCAATTCTTTAATCCAAAGTCACAGTCATTTGAAATGAGGATTGGCCCCATCCAGACTAATGTATTACTAGTGGATGAAATTAATCGTGCCACTCCTCGTACGCAATCAAGTCTATTGGAAGTCATGGAAGAACAACAAACAACCATTGAGGGAGAAACCATTCATATAAATTCTCCTTTTCTCGTAATTGCAACACAGAATCCAATTGAATCGAATCAAGGTACTTTCCCGTTACCCGAGGCCCAATTAGATCGTTTTTTAATGAAGATTCCTTTACAATACCCAACAGCAAATCAGGAGAAAAGCATTTTGTCTACAAATCAGTTGAATGACCCAATTGACAATATTCAACCGTTGTTACAAGCAGAAGAAATAATTAAGATGCAACGGGAAATTATGCACGTAGAAGTATCAGATGTCGTGAAGGATTACTTATTAGAGATTATTCAGGAAACGAGAACCCACCCTGATAGTATACTAGGTGCAAGCACACGTGGAGCACTAGCCTTTATGCGAGCAGCCCAAGCACATGCTTATTTACAAGCTCGAAATTTTGTTAATCCTCAGGATATAAAAGAGTTGGCACCATATATACTTTCACATCGAATGATGCTTACACTAGAAGGGTCGATTAAAAAATCTAGCCAAGATGTTCTGTACGAAATCTTAGGACAGGTTAACGTACCTGTGGAATTGGAGTCTCACTAATTATGCAATGGCAAATAAACACTACTGATAACAAAGTGAAAATACGAGGACTGTTAATTATTTTAACTCTCATACTGGTTATCCTAAGTGTTTGGATAAAACAGCCTTTTATCTTCATGTTCGCTGGAATGATCTTATTGCTTATCTTTCTCGGATTGATCTATGATAGGAATATTGCAAAGGGACTTATCATAGAGAATCCTAAAAGAACACTCCGCTTAACAGAGGGAGAAGAAGCCACTATTGAAATTGTACTAAAAAACAAGTCTTTCCTTCCCTATTTTAACGGTACATTCGAGATGCAAACAAACCAAAAGGTAGCTGGAACAAACAAGGAAATAGCAGCAGAAAGAATGAGACGCATTTCCTTTCGTGTGCCCTTTGTATTAAAAGGGAAAAGTTCTGTTAAGCTAGCTATACCGATTAAAGCGATGGAACGTGGTGTCACAGGTGTTTCTAATGTTGGTATCGTATTTCCTCACCTCCTGAATTTTGAAGCTATACACTTGACGTACCTTCAAAAATATCAAACAGAGATTATTATCTATCCAACCCCATTGCCCGTACATGGAATGGAAAGCTTTAAACAGATGACATTCGGAAACCAGGCGACCTTATTGTCGCCATTTGAGGATCTCCTTCACCCGCTCGGCACTAGGGATTATATACCGTCAGATTCCTTTTCTCGAGTACATTGGAAGGCATCAGCCAAAAGAAACAAATTACAAACTAAAATATATGAACGCAACCGTAATATTTCATGGACCATTTTTGTCAATATTTCCTTGACTTCGCAAATTGGCAATCGCTATACCAGTGGAGATCTAGAGTCCATCATTTCAAAAGCAGCTTTCCTTTGCCAAAGTATTACCGAGCAAGGGTATCCTTTCTCCATTTATATTAATTTGAAACAGTATGGGAATAAACCCTACCATGTTGAGTTAAATCAAGGTAATAATCAGCTAAAAAAAGTATGGGAAATGCTTGCCCGTGTAGATGGAGTAACTTCTAATATAATGAAAATGGAGGAAGTGCTGCATCAGGCTACAACAAAAATGGCAGATTCAAATTTAATTGTCTTCGTTGGTGAAATCACATCAGCTAGTGAATTACTCATTCGAAAATGGAATACACAAGGCAAGAGGTGTTATTTTATTGCAGGATCAGAGGAGAGTAACACCCTCCAACAAATTCCCAAATGAGGGGTTTTAAAACATGTGGATAAAAACTAAAATGACAAAATACTATCAGTTATTCTATGAAGGAATTCTTTTGTACTTTATTTTAGTCCCTTTTTTTGTACAGTCTGCTTTTCCCGTCCCTTCATGGAGTTTCATTATTGCGGTAGTACTGCTCATCATCATTCAGACTACACTTAGTAAATTTATGAACAATCAAATCTTCTTTATTGTTTCAATCAGTATAAACTGGGCAATATTAGTGTTGATATTTTCGTATCCTATTTTAATTAGCCTTGCTTTTTCGCTATATATGACGTGGAGATTTTTCAAACATCAACAAGTCCCTGATGTACAAAACCAGATTCATATAATCACATGGTTAGCTTTCTTTTTTCTGATTGATTCCGTTTGGTTTTTTGACACTACTCACTTCTGGATGGCAGCTGTACTATTATTCATTCTAATTGCTGGGTATGTTTCAAGTCATATTCAAGCCAGTCAGCAGCAGTCCCTCAGTTCCTTACAATATATCGTCGGAATTTTCATTGCAATTTCAATCATCAGCGTTACCTTGTTCTTTATGTTTTATGGAGTAGTACCAGTAATTAGCTTCCTTTGGTTTGGTATAAGCCAAGTAATTGTTTTCATCGGTACTATCTTCGCAAATGGTATAGACATAGCCGGATTCGACCCTGAATTCTTTCAAAACAACAAAAAAGAAAATTACGAAGAAATGGTAGCAAAAATGGCAGAAGAGGATAATCCGTTCGAAGCATTAAAAAATTTAGCAGCTGACGGAGGGCAATCATCTTACCCTTGGCTTTGGCTAATCGGCGTAACTTTGGGAGCAATTTTAGTTATTTCCCTGTTTTTATACTATCGTAAGAAACCTGTTTTTACGTACAAACAGGAAAATATACCGCCGTTTACCTCCACTCCTTTAGATAGTAAAGAGAAAAATGCAAATAAAAAGAAAGGTCGATTTCTGACGCCATTTCGTACAAATTCACTTGATCAAGTTCGTCAGCAGATACTAAAATTTGAAAAAAAAGCACAGAAAAAAGGTATTGGAAGAAAGCCGACCGAAACAATCGAAGAATGGTTTCAACGTTTAGGCGTACAGCATGCACCACTTTATCTTTATCAAGCCGTACGGTATGGCGGTAATCATTTAACAGATAAAGAAAGAAAAACATTTGAAGCGCATTTACAGAAGCTTCAATCAGATCTGGCTTTAGACTAATCTTTGTCAACAATCTGTTTTGCAGCTCCTATAGGAACAAAAATCGACAGAAACGAGTATAAAAGTGCCCAAACACAGCGAAGCGGTTCCGGAAATATACTTCGTATTCCTCTGGCGGCTGTCAGCCCTCCCCTTGCTAGGCAATACATCGCAAGCAGAAAAAAGCGCTCGTCTTTTCTAGGAGTCTACATATAGTTCCGGGCTAGTACATTGTGTTTTGGAATGGACCATTTTAGTTATGTCCCGTTCCCTTTTCAAAAAAAGCTGTTAAAATACTAGATTTGAATTGGTTATACACAAGCACTATTATTTTCTACAGTAAGCTCATGCTAAGGACGACATCTTCTGCTTGCAAAATATTATTTTTCTGTTGCTTTCTACTTCTGATATGACTGGTTATAGCTATTGGTAGCCTTTAAATTAACTATTATTTCTATATTCAGTTATACGAACATGGGGTGCTATGACATCTGGATAGAATGAATCTATGTCAAAAAGCTCTTCCAGATGATAGATTCCATTCAATCCTTTCATAGTGTATAGTTTTTCTGTAAGCTTAGCTGCTATCTTAGCAGTTAACAAAGCTTCTTGCCGACCTTGAATGCTACACTCCGCTTTCACTCTTTTACCACTAACCTCTCCAAATGCATCGATTTTCAATGCATATAACTCCTTTCCCCATCTGATTTTACTGAAAAGCCATACCATCACTTTTCGTATAGATTGATATTTTATTAAACGAAATATTCCTACTCGTTTAAGTAACATGATTACATACGTTATAACTTTGGAATCAAAGCATAGTCGAGTAGATACAGTGGGTATCTGCAAGGTATGAGGAAGGGAATTTTGATCTGAAAAATAAAAACGATATCCCTTTCTTTCTCCAAGCTCCTTACCAAAATATGTAGTTTTCCCACTGCTAAATGTGTCCACATTGACCTTTTCCCAATTTGAATAAACCTGAAATCTTGTATTCAGATTATCTATTGTCCATTCAATCGCTGCCCTACCATGTCGATCTCCCAATCCTAGCATGACATATATATCCATTTCCTCTGTATTATCTAGGTAGCTTTTTGTATGACGAGCTAATAGATTTGTAAGTCCTGGGGCTAAACCAACGCTTAACACTGCAGCTGTTTTATGATTCATTGCTTCTGTTTGTAGTTCTTCGATACGCGATAGGAATGAATGATTTGCAGAAATATCAATATAATCTACGTTATTTGCAAAGCAAGCCTGTATGAAACCTGTATCTTTTTGATCAAGGCACATTACTACTATCCTTACTGTTTCAAATAAATCTGATGGTAACGACTTTGTTATATCTAATTCAAGAGGTATCACCGAGCCATTTGTTGTACTGCAAAATTCTCTTGCTTTACTAAAGCTTCTTCCAGCGGCGATTACTTTGTCAGGATATAAATTCCCCAGCTGTTGGCAAATCAATCTTCCTACATGGCCATACCCACCTACGACAAGTATATGGTCCTTCATATTGTTTCTTCCTTTCTCTTTTATAAAATGGCTAGATATGAATTACAATGAGTACTGTTCCAAGGAACATCATTGTTATGGTTATCCAAGTATACTTGGTAACTGAATCAATCCCTCTAAAAATTACTGTGGTTAGGAATATAGTTAGTATTGGTTCAGCAGCGGCAATAACACTTACATATGAAACCTGCATTCTTTGAGTTGCTAGGAAGAAGAACAACGGACCTATACTTGTTAATACACCAGAAATAAGGTAGTAAGGATTAATTACCCTAACATTTTTCTTTATATTAGTAATAAACTCTCCACGAATGGATTGATAACAAATAACGAAAACTAAAGAAGCCAGTGTCCCCACCCATACACCAAAAAAAGCATCATTCATTTCGATTAAACCTTGTTTTCTAATTCCTTGGCCAACTCCGAAGATCAAGGCAGAGAATACCGCTAATCCAAATCCCATATACGAATACCTTTTTGGATCGCGTTGATGTTTCGATGCTTCTATCCTATTCAATCGAAACCCCTCATTTAATACTCCCGCAAGTAATAGAACCATACCAATTCCCGGTAATAATGTAATCTCTTCATTAAGAAAAATGAGAGCAAATATAGTTGTAAAAATAGGAGTAGAATTTCGAATAGCAGAAGCCTTCGATGGACCAATATAGGAAATACTTGAAAACAATGTTAGCCTACCTATTCCAGTAGTACACAATCCCGCAAGTAAAAAGAAGAAGAAAGCTTCCCATGAAAAATGAAAGTCCCACCCCCTTAACCCCATTACAATGAAACAAAGAACACCTAATAAAATTACATTTATCAGAACTGTTATAAACAAGCCGTTATCACTATGAGGAGCTCGCTTTATTCCTTTCTTTACAACTACATTGTTAACAGCAAACATAAAGGCTGATAAAATAGCAAAAATAACACCCATAGTATACTCCTCCTTTAAAAATAAGATTGAATTAAAAGACACACCATGTAGTCTTAAAATGGACCCGCAAGTTTTTTAGTTTAGCTTCTAAACTAAATGTTTAAAAAAATTGCAATCAGCAGTTTTTGATTGCCACTGATTGCTCGTGACTATTCACCATCATTTTCTTCGTTTAATATACTCGTAAATGTTTTTACACATTTTTCAAAAATGGCGATTTCGTCTGAACTTAATTGTTCTCTCAGCTTTCGATAAAAATTCTGATGCAGTCTCCTATGTGCCTGATATGCTACTACTCCCTTTTCTGTTAATGAAATCTCTACAGCCCTTGAATCCTCAGGGTGTGGGGTTCGACACACAATCCCCTTCTTCTCTAAACGCCCTACAACCTGTGTAATTGCACCTTTTGTCACTCCCAGTCGATCAGCCAATTGACTCATTAGTATATTTCTGTCTTCTCCAATTGCATCTACTGCATGAATCTCACTTGGAGTCAAAGTACCCGCATCACTGAAGGTTCGAGGATTACGTTCCAGGCGTCGAAGTTGAAAGATTAACTTACCAATACTATGGCTACTATCCTCTAATTGCTTATAATTATTATTCTTCATACCAATTAGTATAGATACTAAACTAAATAAATGCAACTATTACCCATAATTATATTTTTAAAGGTCATGTTAATAATCACAAAGTGAGAACCTAGTTTTTGTCTAGCCTATCTAACCTAAAACCCTAAACCAACGTCTCCCATAATACTACAACTAGGCTTGCGTTTGAGAACCAATCGTGGTAATCTGGATGTACTATGATTAAAGGAGTGAAGGTTATTTATGTTTTTATCTGCTGTGCTTCAACTTGCTATTGCCTAAATACGGGATACGTATGCCCATTTTTAGCAAGCCAATCGCAAGTTACAAGCAGCGGATAAACACCTGAACTCATTGGATAACCATGGTGTATACTTTTTAAGTATTTACCATTTATACACTGGGCAGGGCGTCCATACGCTCTGTCCAGTTTTTGTTTCTTATGGTATATCCCTCCTTGTACTTGCTGGCTTTTAGATAAAATTAACAAGGAGCGAAAGGTATTATGAGTTTATTAGATGTAAATGCTTTGACACATGGTTACGGAGATAAAATAGTATTAAAAGATGTATCATTTCGCCTGTTAAAAGGGGAACATATCGGGTTAGTTGGACCAAATGGCGCAGGCAAATCTACCCTCTTTCAACTGTTAACTGGAGAATTAATTGCTGATGAGGGAACCATCGAATGGCATCCTAAAGCACATATCGGTAATCTCGAGCAACATATTCATTTAACTTCTGGAACTAGTATTCGTCTATTTCTACAAGGAGCATTTCAAACATTATTTGATGCAGAGAAGGAAATGGAAGACCTTAGTGAACAAATGGCGAATCCTCATACTGATAATTTGGATAACATATTGAAACGGTATAGTGAACTACAAACCTTGCTCGATCAACATGATTTTTATACCATTCCAGCTTCTATCGAAGAAGTTGCTGCAGGACTCGGACTAACCCAATTAGGACTAGATAGAGATGTGAGTATGTTAAGTGGTGGACAGCGTACTAAATTATTACTTGCTAAGCTGCTTTTACAGAAGCCCGATGTACTTTTGCTTGATGAGCCAACAAACTATTTAGATACTGCACATATCGATTGGTTAACCAATTATTTACAAGCGTATCCCTATGCATTTATCCTAATCACACATGATACTCATTTTATGAATGAGGTCGTTCAGGTGATCTATCATTTAGAACATAAAAACTTAACAAGATACACAGGAAACTATCAACAATTTTCAGCGGCCTATGCATTAAGAAGGCGACAAATTCATTTACAATATGAAAAACAACAAGCAGAGATTCAAAAGCTTGAAACATATGTACAAAAAAATAAAGCACGCGCATCGACTGCCAAGATGGCAAAAAGTCGGGAAAAAAAGCTACAAAAAATGGAACGTCTGGATAAACCGACAAATAATCCCAAACCAATGTTTTCATTTACCGTATCTCACCAACCAGTCAATAAATTACTGCAAACTGAAAATCTACAAATCGGCTATGATAAACCATTGTTTTCCAATGTAAATTTAAAATTGGAGCGTGGTGAAAAAGTAGCGCTTGTTGGACATAATGGAATTGGAAAAACAACCACATTAAAAACATTACTTGGTGAGTTAACAGCACTAGATGGTTCCATTACCATCGGCGAGAGGGTTTTACCAGCATATTTCGAGCAGGAAATGCCGTCCATTGCCAAAACTACTGCATTAGAAACAATTTGGTCAGCTTTTCCACACTTAACACAAAAGGAAGTACGACAAAACCTTGCAAGATGCGGACTCAAAACCGAACATATCTTCCAACCACTCTCTTCACTTAGTGGAGGGGAACAAACAAAGGTCCGTTTATGTAAATTAATGTTAGCAAAGAGTAATTTCCTCATTTTGGATGAACCAACGAATCATTTAGATGTTGTAACAAAGCAAGCACTTCAGGAAGCACTAGAAAACTATACGGGAAGTGTTATTCTTGTATCCCATGAACCTACATTTTATGAAAATTGGATAACACAAGTATGGAACATGGAGCAGTGGAGATAACACATTTGCAATGATTTGCTATTAAGGAAACATCACTCGCATGAGAGCTAAGCTGACTAATGACCGTTGACATGTTATGTATTGACAATTAAAAACAAAAACTCCCAGCTAAGAACAGAAGCAGAGACAAAAGAATGAAGAAACAATAAAAAGCGAAAAGATAATTAGTTTAAATTAATTATCTTTTCGCTTTTTGATTAAAATCATTCATTTAGCACCCGAAATAAGCGAGACTCCGGCGGGAATAGCAGGCGTCCGAAGATCCACGTGGTAACATGTTTTTCTTCACCAAGTTAGCTGGGGCCGCGCCCGTGGAAAGCGCGTATAGTTTCACGGTGTGGTAATGATACTCCTATTGATAATATGATTATTCGTATTTTGAGTAAAGACGTTGTGTTTTGTCCCAGCCCCTTTTCGATTCTAAACTAAGTTATTTGCATTTAATAAGTCTCATAAGCACCCACACTGATTACTAAAATAAGTATTCCCCTAACATGTCATATAAAAACAACTATCTTCCTGTATATCTAGACACTCAAGTTTTAAATTATTACTCCCCACTACTTATGGTCATTTGTCACTAGGCTCTACCTGTCCAACAATATGTAACATTGTATTTCTTTCCTGCTGAATACCTTCGATAACACCTTGGCTTATCTCTTGATTTGTCAGCCATCTTGAATAGTTGCTTACGACCTTAAAGCCCAATTGTATTTGGCGATACTGACAATTTGCTGGCACATATAAATAATCCTTTATTCGTTCACTATCTGCACTACTATTAATGATATGAAAGAGCTGCCAATCCGATAATTGATCAGTAACTACTTTAATGATTGATTTTAATGTTTCTTTGGCATCTGACCTTACCCAAGCAACGACTTGTTGTATCAGACCGAGCATCAAAATTGCTGTTTTAAGTTGTTCCTCTAGTTTCTCTATTTGCCGATAATTAACATAGATCGGATATATATGTTTCTGCTGTTTAGTAGAATGCTTTATACGTTTTACTTTTTCTTCCTCTCTAGCAATCACAGAAACATAGTTTGACTGATTAGCATACCAGCTCACTACATCTGCTAGCATCCCTGTTCCGCCTACTACCAAAACATGTTTCATGGAATGATTTCCCTCCAGGTTATTCATCTTTTTTTAGATCAACCTTTTGTACTTCATATTGGAATCCGAGATAACGATAATTTTGGCGAATATACATTTCTCTCGGAGTATCCTCACCATCAGCAACTAATATAATGGTTTTATTAGGGAATTGATCCATTACAAACTTTTGTAATCGCTGAGCAATTCCCTTTTTACGAAATGCCTGGTGCACGTGTAACCCATCGATTTCAGCAGTATCTTCTTTTATGATTACTTCCAACGAACCGACAGCTGTACCCTGATAATATGACATAATTTGCATAAACGTTTCATCTTGAAAATGCCGTCGATATAGAGCAGGTTTTGCCTTTGCAAATTCTTCACCGAATTCTAAATCCTGTTCATATTGTACCTGTAAATAGTCATCGAAGTTTACTTCCGATACGATTCGTATCGTAATATCGAGATGATTATCTGTAATAGGAAATTGTTCTGGTTGAATAGCATATAACTCTAAATAACCATACTCAAAAGATTGATGATGAAAAAACTGAATTAATTCTTCTGATGGCTTACGATTTTCAGGAAAATAAAACTTAACATGCTTCTGTCCATTTTTCTGGTGAAATTCCTTCAAATACGTTGCTGCCTCTATAAACTCTTGTAGCGTGGGCATTCGATGAAATTGAAGATAATTACTATCATATTGAATTAACATCTCTGGGTTATGATAATGCGAATACAATTCAGTTCCCACTACCAGGTGACTTTCCGTATAAATATCATTAAAGCTTATTTTTCGCATCTCTTTTCTCCTAACAATCCCTATTTTTCCTTACGTTAAAAAAAGTGAAACTTCAATCAGTGGGGTTTTGTTTATCCCCCACGGATTGTTCGTACCACAAGAGTATGACCTAAAGGCCTTTGAACTAATCGGACATTTACTGGCAGCAATCGATCCCCAACTTACCCATATTGGTTTCACTTTATTCCTTGAAGTGGGGGTCTTACTGCCAGTTGTATGCGAGATAAATCACAATATCTATTATACAAAAATAATCATACAGTTTGATAAAATTATTGACTACCTATAGAATCAAGTTAACTTGAGACTCCTATTCATTTAGCTATCTTAAAGTGAAACTTCAATCAGGGAGGGTTTATTTATCCTCCACGGATTGTTCGTACCACAAGAGTATGACCTAAAAGCCTTTGATCCAATCGGACATTTGCTGGCAGCAGTTGATCCCCAACTTACCCATATTGGTTTCACTTTATTCCTTGAAGTGGGGGTCTTACTGCCGGTTGTATGCGGGATAACAAAAGCGTAAGTACCCAATTAGAAACGTAGCGACTAGAGCGAGTCAACGGAGATAAAGGAATCACGGTGTTATAATTTCCTATACAATAAAAAACCGACTCCCTGCAAAAGCCAGAGCCAGCCAATTTTTATCTTGTTTATTTCATTATAATCTAGCTATCTTATAACTAGAGAACCCTTTTGCTTTATTTACTTTTTTCTAGCTGGCTTTCTACAGGTTTCATATGAATAGCGCTATCCGACAATCCCTCCATTGCTTCAAGCAATATCTCATTATAACTAGGATGAGGATATAAGGGGAATCTTAAGTCTTCATCTCTTCCAGCCATTTCTAAAGCGGTGATTCCAGAACCGATTAATTCTATTGCATTCGCACCGATTGTATGAACGCCTAGTAGTAGATCCGAATTATTATCTTTTATAACCTTTGCTACGCCACTTTTTTGATTCGAAATCATTGCATAACTATTTCCACTATAGCTAAATTGACTTGTTTTTACTTGAAACCCCTGTTCTTTCGCTTCTTCTTCTGTTAACCCAACTGTAGCTATCGGAGGAACACTGCGAACAATGGTAGGCATCATCGTTAGATCAACCTCACTTGGCTTCCCAGCAATAATTTCCGCTGCAACCTTACCTTGTTTCATTGCCTTTGTCGCTGAAAATGTTCCACCAGTAACATCACCAATAGCAAATATCGATGGAACCGAAGTCCTCAATTGTTTATCTACTTGTATAAATCCATGATCCGAACATTTAACCCCCAGTCTATTAAGCTCCAGTGAAGTAGTTGCTGGCTGCAATGCTGTTGCCATATAAAGATGTGTACCTGAAAGAGATATCTCCTTTTGATTATTCTTCAGTAATCCCACCTGGACATAATTCGAATCCGAGCTTACCTTTTCTAATTGATATCCCCTATAGACTTTTATTTTGTCCTTCTTTAGAACTCGCCTTAATTCACGATTAATCGTATGGTCAAATGAAAAATCCTTGTTATCAAGCACCATCGAAACAGCAGATCCTAGCTTATGAAAACTGCATGCTACCTCTAAAGCATAAGCATCACTACCATAAACAATCAGCTCCTCTGGCACTTCATTCAATTCATATACAGTATGACCAACCAAAATCCGATCGTTTTCACCTATTGTGGATGGCATTACAGCAGTACTGCCAGTAGCTATGATTGCCTGATTAAAATCAAACAGTTCAAAACGATGCCCTAATTCCACACCAATTCGATTATCGTTAATGAAATTTGCCCTTCCACGAATAATTTCTACTTTATTTGCCTGACATAAATTCTCAACCCCGGATCTCAATCGCTGGATGATCTGATCTTTATACGAAATTAATTGAGCAAAGTCTACAGCTGGTGTTCCTACACATATGCCAAATGATTGGAAGTCTGCTACAGAAGCCACTTGCTGGGCAGCATGGCTGAAAACTTTTGAAGGTATACACCCTCTATTTAAACAAGTACCACCAAGCTGGTCCTGTTCAATTACGGTTACCTGGATTCCTAGCTGGGCTGCACGAATAGCTGCATTATAACCTCCTGGTCCTCCACCTATGATTATTAATTCGCGGTGCTCTGCAAATTCTCCTACTACCAATTAGATCAACTCCAATAATAACTTGTTTGGGTTTTCAACTAATTCAATAAATCGATTTGTAAAGGCAATCGATTGAGCCCCATCGATAACCCGATGATCAAATGACACGGATATATTCATTATCGAACGAATTGCTATTTCATCATCATCCAAGACAATGGGCATTCTTTTTGTCTTATAAAATGTCATTATGCTAGTCTGTGGATGATTAATAATTGGGGTAGCTCCTGTACCACCAAGTGGGCCCACATTATTAACAGTAAAGGTACCATGCTTCATGTCGCCTGCTGTTAATTTCCCTTCTCTTGCTTTTATGGTTAATTCCTTCATCTGCTTGTTAATCGTTCGAATGGATTTCTGATCTACATCATAAATGACCGGAACTAATAACCCTGCTTCTGTGTTTGTAGCTATCCCCATATGGTAATCGGTTAAAAGTCGGATAACCTCATTTTCCTCATCTAATCTTGCATTAAATAGCTGATGCTCTTTTAAACAAATAACCGTTGCTTTAACCAGAAATGCAGCGAGGGAAATACTATCTCCTGATAGCTTTAACGTCTTTCTAAGCTCATTAAGGTTCGTCACATCTACTTCATCAAAATGGGTAACATGTGGAATTGTCAGCAAGGAATGGCTGACTTTAGTCGCAATTTGCTTTCGGATGCCTTTGAAAGGAATCGTTGTGCCCTCAGCATCCTCCCTTATACCGGTATGTGATTCCCCTTGATTATCGTTGCAAGCATTTGACTGGTTGCTGAATCGATAGACATCTTCCTCTAAGACGCGCCCAGCTGGACCACTTCCCTTAATCTGTTCAATATCAATACCTAGCTCCCTAGCAATCTTTCTCGTATAAGGAGCTGCTAATATTCGATTATAGGGATTACGGAATGAATTTTGACTATCTAAAGCTGATGCTGCCCCTTCATCCACCAATACTTGCTGTTCAGCTTTCGTTGTGATTACAGCATCTTTGCCTGTATCAATTTCCATTATTACGGTGCCAACCGTTACAATATCTCCAGTTGCATAATAGATTGATTTAATCTTTCCTGCTGAAGGTGCAGGAATCTCAGCAACCATTTTATCTGTCTGTAACTCTACAAGCGGCTGATCTACCTCTACTTCATCACCTACATCAACAAAGTAATGAATAATTTCACCCTCATTCATTCCTTCACCAATATCCGTAAATTTTATTTGAACCACCAGCTCACCTCCTAAAACTCGTAAACTTGTTTTATGGCTTTCGACACACGTTCCTTTGTTGGCAAATAATCATTTTCCAAGGCGAATAACGGAACTGGCACATCGAAGCCAGTTACCTTTTCAATCGGAGCCTTGAGAAAGAGAAAAGAAGTATCATTGATAATAGATATAATCTCGCTTCCAACGCCACCTGTCTCATGGCCTTCATGTACAATAACAACTCTACCGGTTTTCTGAACCGAGCCGGCAATAATCTCTTTGTCTAGCGGGTATAATGTCCGGAGATCGATGACATCACAGGATATCTGATACTGTTTCATTTCCTCTACAGCAGCCTCTACAATTGGGAGCATGGCACCCCAGGCAAGAATAGTAACATCTTCCCCTGCTTGCAAAGTTTTTCCCTTTCCAAGCTCAATCCGATAAGCATTCATAGGTACCTCTTCCCGTTGACCTCGATATAGACGCATCGGCTCCAGGAATAACACAGGATCAGGATCTTCAACTGCTGCAATAAGCAATCCCTTGGCATCATAAGCATTAGAAGGGCAAACAACTTTTATACCTGGCAAATGTGTAAAGAGAGCTTCTACACTATCAGAATGAATTTCCGGTGATCTTACCCCTGCACCATATGGTGCGCGTATCACCATTGGTATATGATAATGTCCTAACGTACGTGTACGAGTCCTAGTGACATGGGTGGCGATTTGTTCCAAAGCAGGATAAATAAACCCTAAAAACTGGATTTCAACTACTGGTTTTAGCCCATTCAAGGCCATACCAACTGCTGTTCCTACAAAACCTGCCTCACTTAATGGTGTATCAATAACACGGTGGTCTCCAAACTTCTGCTGCAACCCATCTGTTGCGCGGAACACTCCACCATTCTTTCCGATATCCTCCCCAAGTAAAAGTATGTCATTATCCAGTTCTAGCATTGTTTGTAACCCGTTATTTATTGCCTGAATAACTGTAAGTGAATTTGTTTTAACCCCTGACCTCTTCTCTAACTCCTTTGACATCACCATAATCAGCTTTGCCTCCCTGTCGAGATAATGCTTTCCTTTTGTTTTTCGATCGTCCATGTTGGTTTTTCAAAAACATAGTCAAACATATCCGCTGCATTCGGCTTTTGATAAGATTCCATTCTCTGGATAGCCTCATCAATTTCTGCTTTGATTTCGTTAGTAATTGTAGCTGCCCAATCACCATCCCATATATTGTAATGCTTCATATATTTCTCTAATCGCAATACGGGATCTATCTCTTCTCGGACACGGTTTATCTCTTCCTGATCTCTATATTTGGAAGGGTCATCCGCTGTTGTATGCGCGCCGAATCTTACTGTAACAGCTTCGATTAACGTTGGCCCTTCTCCTAAACGGGCTCTTTCTAGCGCTTCTTTCACAGCAAAATGAACCGCAAAAATATCCATCCCGTCAACACGTTTACCAGGAATATCATACGCTTCTGCTTTTTGGGCAATTGTCTGGGAATTCATTTGTTTGTTCACTGGTAACGAAATCGCAAATCCATTATTTTGGTTAAAGAATACAACAGGTGCTTTAAATACACTAGCTATATTAATGCCTTCATGAAAGTCCCCTTCGGATGTTGCTCCATCACCAAAATAAGCTATCGCTGCATTTTTTGTTCCTTTATATGTCTCAGCCATTGCTGCACCAGCAGCATGGGGTAAATGTGTAGCGATTGGTATGGAAGCGGCCATAATATGTTTTTCCCTAGAGGGCAAACAACCTTCAATACGACCATTCCAATGCAGTAACATCCTATCTAAATCTGCACCGAATGTTAATGATGCGCCATGATCTCGATATGTTGGAAACATCCAATCTTTATCAGCTAATGCTAATGCACTTCCCACCTGAGCTGCTTCTTGCCCCGCGAATGGTACATATGTGCCTATCCGTCCTTGCCTCTGTAAGGCTACCCCCTTTTGGTCATATGTACGAATTCGTAGCATGTGATAATAAAATGACTTAACCTGGTCTACAGTTATCTCCGTTTCATATGCATGATCCAGCAATTCGCCATTTTTATTCATAATTTGAAATAATGGATACCGTTCTTTCATCTCAACCCCACCTTTTAATAAGATTAAGAAAACATATCTATCTGTTATGAAAAGAATTATCTTTTAAAGTCCCATTTCGGTCTTTGATTTCGTACATAGAAATTATTTCTTTTATGCTGTTCCTGCAATTGTCTTTGACACTTTTTATTAGCAGCTTCTATTGTTGTAATATTTTCTAGTCTCGCTTGCTTATATATATCTAAGACGGAATTATAGATAGATTTTGTTTTTACTAATACACGCTCTTTATTTGATCCATATAGTTCATCAGCTACCTGGATTAGACCACCTGCGTTAACTATAAAATCAGGTGCGTACATAATCTCTCTTTCTCGTAGTCTCTCCGCATCTAACTTACTAGCTAATTGATTATTTGCAGAACCGACTACAGCCTTGACATTTAGTTGGGGAATCGTCCTTTCATTTAGTATTCCTCCCATTGCACAAGGCACAAAAATATCTGCATCTACCGTGTAAATATCTCTGCTATCGACTGCAATTACTGAAGCTCCAGCTACCTTGGCTTTTTCCTTGATATCATCTATCCGTTTTTCATTGATATCTGTAACGTAAAGCTCTGTGCCTAATTGTAATAAATGTTCAGCTATTCTTGTACCAACTTTTCCTAAGCCTTGGATAGCATACCTTTTACCACTTAGATCATCATTGCGATATAAAAACTGACAAGTAGCTTTTAAAGCATAGATCATCCCTTGAGCTGTAGGAATTGATGTATCCCCACTACCGCCAAATTCTTCTGGGATCCCATTAATAAAATTTGTCTCCTTAGAAGCGTGGACAAAGTCATCCATCGTCGTTCCCATATCAGTCCCAGTATAGAATCTACCATTTAATGAATTGACAAACTGACCAAAGGAACGAAACATAGCTGGAGACTTATCCTTTTGTGGATCACCAATTATTACTGCCTTTCCCCCTCCAAAATCAACGTCACTGGCGGCACACTTTGCTGTCATCCCTTCAGATAGACGAAGGACATCTTCTAACGCCTCACTTACATCCGTGTATGGATACATACGAGTACCACCTAATGCAGGCCCAAGCGTTGTATTATGAATAGCAATAATAGCTTGTAAATTAGTTGAAGGATCATTACAAAATATGACTTGCTCATGACTCGAAATTTTTTGAAACATATCGACCTCTTTTGCATTGAATTGCTCAAGTTGTTTCATTTTAATCCCCCCATTATCTAATTCCTTATTTACGTGGCAGCTGATAATTTTTCGTTAATAACTGCTTTAGGTAGAATGGCTTGTTGAACCTCCCCCTTTCCTATAAAGCCATGTTGATTTTTGACAGTCACATCTGCTGTAACCCCTCGCTTACTAATTTGGGTAACAATCGCAGTTACTTGAATAACTGTCCCTAGACCTGATGGGGCAAGATGCTGTACTGAAACCGCTGCCCCCATTCCCTCTTCATGTTCTTCTAAATAAGGTATTATTAACTTTCTAGCTGCCCATTCCATATGGTATACCATGGAAGCGGTTGAGTATGCAGGGTGGACTAGCTCCCCACCAAACTGCGCAAACATTTCCCGAGTTACTTCTACAGTTAACGTCGCTGTATCTCCTACTTGTAGCCCATCTTTCATCAATTCCACCCTTCCCTTAAGCATTCATTGTATGCGCTTACATATTTTCCGAGAAAGAACTTCTGTTACACCCACTACATAGATTTTCCATATATATCTAAATATTTTATATATTTTGGATGTTACAATATTGAATCATTTTAGTCAACAGCAAACTGTTAACTAAAATGAAGAAATAAAGGGAAACTTCAATACATGGGGTTCTGTTTATCCCCCACGGATGGTTAGTACCACTAAGGATATGACCTAAAGACCCTTGAACCAATTGGACATTTACTGGCAGTTGTTCCCCCTCTTTCCTATATTCGTTTCAATGTTACTTAAAGGTCGGGGTACTACTGCCAGTTATATGCGGGATAAACCCTAAATTGGTGAAGCATTTTAGATTATTGATGATTAATATGCATTAACACACCTTCCAAACCCTTGTTAATATGCTGTTTCATTAAAGCAATCGCATCATCCTCATTACCCTTCAACAAAAGCTCGATTAGACGTTCATGTTCCTTCACAAAGGATGGATAGAAATCGCCTTTAACCATACTAATACGCATATAATGGATTTTTGTCCTGATTGCTTCTAACAACGCCAATAGCTGACTGTTTTTGGAAGCGTGAATAATAATATCATGAAACTGTTGATCTAGCTGTCCTAATTCAATGACTTTATCCCGCTCATACGCCTTAATGGTGTCATGTAAATTTTTCTGCAATTGTTCCTCTTCCGCTTCTGTAATATGTTCAATCGCCAGACGGATCGCTAAGGCCTCTAAGCTTTCTCTGCATTGAAATATATCTACAACATCTTTAACAGTTGGTTTATACACTCTCACATAACCATCGTTATATGTAAGTAGCCCATCTTGAATAAGCATTCTAATCGCTTCTCTAACAGGACCTCGGCTGATTCCTAACTTTTTGGCCAACCTTGCTTCAACCACACGTTCGTACGGTTTATATTCCCCCTTCACAATTTCCTCTTTTAAAATATGATACGCCTGTAAATGTAATGATTCTGGTTTCACTATACGAGTCATCGTTACCTCCCTATGCAGTAGCAGTTATCAATAAGTTCTGAATATATAGATTTCATTATAGCAAAATACCAGTAATGTGTTTATAGTAAATAGAATAATATTTAGAAAAACGGAGCAAAATTCGCTCATTCCTTATCACTAAATGCTCAGATTTACGCTTCCTCTAGTAGCTATTATGGAATAATAGCTACTGCTTGACCACCACTCCGGCTGCCCACTTCCCTTTCCGTGGGGTTTGTCCTTCAGCTAACTTTTTTAGCAAAACCCGCTCAAAAAAGTGGATCTTCAGGTCAAACATTTCCCACAGGAGTTGAAGTGGCCGGCCTTCGCTATTATCAGGCTCTACAACGCTAGCATGAAGTAACACAGCTGCTTTTATACTCACGGATAGCGATTTTCACTTTACCCATTGTAAAAAAAGTCAACCTATTACTTATGACAAGAATTGTTGCACCTTCTCATAGCGGAGACTAATTACGTAGACTCCTGCGGGATTAGCGCGAGCCGAAAATCCACTTTGCAACGTGTTCTTCTTTGCAAAGTTAGTTGAGGCCGTGCCCCATAGCCGTCAAGTTAAGCAGGATATTTTAAAAACCAAAAAGTTATTCGTTATCCTGACATTATAAATGGAATAATTTGGAGGGATTACGTATGGCTAAGCAATATCATTTTGACTCGTTTGTAAAGAGTGTGCACGATATTTTATCTATTTCTGAACTTCGCAATGTTGCTCGAGAATCAGGTTTTGTACAACGATTGAAGAAGATAATGCCGGAAGATTTCTTAAGTATATGTGCCTTCTTACATGAAAAAGTTGGTACGGAGGGGCTAGGACAGCTCTGTGCTTCCCTTTCTCGTGAATCAGAAATATCCATATCTAAACAAGCCTTACATCAACGATTAGACGAGAAAGGAGTGGCTTTTTTAAAACAAGTTTTTATGCAGTTAGCGGAAAAACAACAGATATTATCGTTACCATCTCCATCTGATTATCCTTTTTCTCGGATCCGTATCTTGGATGGCACATCCTTTCAAGTAAAAAAGAACAACGCGAGTTATTGGGATGGAGTGAAAATACAATTAGAATATGAGCTGTATCAAGGGAATTTTTTGCATACGTTGTTCTATGGACCAAGAGACAGTGATCACGATGCAGCTGAAGAATTGGCAGATACAATAGGAGAAGAGGACCTTATCTTGCGTGACCTCGGCTATTTCTCAGGAGATCACTTTAAAAAAATAGATCGAGCAGGAGCCTATTATATTACTCGTGTTCCTGCCAATATGACCTATTGGACATTGGATGACAAGCAACGAAGAATCCAAATAAAGCCTGAAGAAGATGCCATGCATCTAGCTCCAGGAGAGATACAGGATTATGGGTTCATTCAATTAGGTGTTAAGGGAAAAAATACATTTCATGCCCGTGTAGTCGTACAACGATTAACCGAAGAGCAACAAAAACAGAGAGATACCTATTTAAAAGAAAGAAGACGGAAAGGGGGGCATACCCAATCCGCCAACAAGAAGAATCATATCCAAATTCTTGCTACCAATATAACACAAGAAGAAATGGATGAGCAAACCTTGTATCCTATCTATTCCTTGCGTTGGCAAGTGGAGATTCTCTTTAAAACATGGAAATCGTTATTTGAAATTGATGATGTGCAGGCAATGAATACCGACCGCTTTTACTGTCATTTGTATGGGACTTTAATTCATATTCTTCTTTCTTCGATGATTGCTTTTCAGTGCCGTTACTGCCTTTACGAAAGGTATCAACTAGAAGGGAGTGAGTACAAATGTATCAACCATGCGAGAAACGCAATAGTAGAGACGAAGGGGTATTCACTCTATCACCTTTCTTCTTTGAAAGCTCTCATCGATAATATTTACCAGAACATATACCGGCATGGAAGGAAAGATCATCGTTGTCAGCATAAAAGTCCTTTTGATGTCTTAAACATTGCGTATAAAGTACATTTCCGTGCCGCGTAAGTAAAAGTGTAAAAAAGAAAAACAAGTACCCATAAAAGAATACGGATTAAACTGGAAAAATATGTTTATATTTTCATTGCACCGTACTTCTTTTTTATTAGCTTGACGGCTATGGGCCGTGCCCGCGGAAAGCGAAGTAATTAGTCGGAGCATTGCCAATATACATCAAACATTTCAAAATAACTACTTGGCTTAACGCAGTCATTGCACTGATTTTATACTTTCTTAACTTATTAGAAAAAGCCTGTTGTAATCTTGGTTGAATTCTTTTCTTTTCCTTATTTGACAAGTGGTTACGAATGAATTTTAACACCACCGTCTGCCATTGCTTTCGAAGCATCGTAAACGGTATATAGTCGTACGCTTTCCATTCTCCTTTTTTCGTAACTCCTCCCATTGTCACTAACATATGAACATGGGGATTGAAATTCACTCTTGACCCAAATGTATGTAATCCGGCAATTATCCCCGGTTTCACTTTTGCCTTCTTTCGAAAATAACCCGTGATTAGCTTCGCAGCTTCATCCATAAGGGGTTTCAAAAGCTCTCGATGCCATAGAAATATAGCCCGTAATTTTTCATCTATCGTAAAGATTACATGCCGATGGTTCACTTGTACTATATCTTCTGTAAGGACGCGACTCCATTCTTCACTTTCTCCTACAGAACACGTTGTACAAAAACGTCCTTTACATCGAAAAGGGACATGTCGAACGTCATGGCATCCTTCACAAACATAGAGTTTGAATCCATTTTTGGGATCTCCACAGTCACGAAATTTTTCCACCTCTTTAATGACAATTGGACGAATTCGCTCTCCATGTTTCTTCTTAAATGCTTCCCAATGTTGATGTTTATCAAAAAAGATTCGTTTCAAGATGTTTTTTTCCATATACTTAAAATACCACAGTAAGAAACACTCTGGTATAGCCAAATTTTTATACTTTCTTATCTTTTAAGAAAAACCGGGCAAAACCAGCCCGGTCCTTATCACTAAATGCTCCGATTTACGCTTCCTCTAGTAGCTATTATGGAATAATAGCTACTGCTTGACCACCACTCCGGCTGCCCACTTCCCTTTCCGTGGGGTTTGTCCTTCAGCTAACTTTTTTAGCAAAACCCGCTCAAAAAAGTGGATCTTCAGGTCAAACATTTCCCACAGGAGTTGAAGTGGCCGGCCTTCGCTATTATCAGGCTCTACAACGCTAGCATGAAGTAACACAGCTGCTTTTATACTCACAGATAGCGATTTTCACTTTACCCATTGTAAAAAAAGTCAACCTATTTCTTATGACAAGAATTGTTGCACCTTCTCATAGCGGAGACTAATTACGTAGACTCCTGCGGGAATTGCGCGAGCCGAAAATCCACTTTGCAACGTGTTCTTCTTTGCAAAGTTAGTTGAGGCCGTGCCCGCGGAAAGCGAAGTAATTCGTCGGAGCATTGCCAATATACATCAAACATTTCAAAATAACTACTTGGCTTAACGCAGTCATTGCACTGATTTTATACTTTCTTAACTTAGAACAAAAGCGCAAGCGCCCGAATAAAAACGTAGCTACAGGAACGAGTCACCGGAAATAAAGGAATCACGATGAGCTTGTGAGCTGATAATGACTTAGGTTAGGGCAATTCGTGAAGTCGCCTCGTTTCTGGGCACTGGAGCTGGATGCTTCTCAACGCGCCTATATTTATATACAGGCTCAAATTTTATAATTTCCTAGACTATAACTATAACAAAACTGCTACTAAAATTTTTTTAGTAACAGCTTTCTTCTTTCTCATTTCCATTCTGCTTCTACGCTACCCGATTTATTTCTTTTTTCATGTGCTCGTCGGCATATCCTTTACCATATTTGGCCATGGAGTAGTTATAAAGTATAATGCCCAATAATATCCATATCCCTACAATGATCCATTCATATGGCCAAATTAAAGCAGATGGCATACCTGGCAAATAAAGGGTCATAACTCCTCCGGACATTAATACAGCTATCCACCCTATTGTAGTCCCTCCAGGAAGTTTAAAAGGACGTTTCATATTAGGAACTGTTCTGCGCAAAATAATAAAAGATACTGCTACCATTAACCACGCTACTACAAGTCCTAAGCCACCAGCATCAACTAGCCATACTAAAGCAGGCCGACCAAGTAAAGGAGCTGCTGTAGATAATACAGCAATTAATAGAATAGCTTTATGGGGCGTTTTATATTTAGGATGCAACTCTCCAAGTGACTTTGGTAACATACCTGCATTTGCTAAAGCGAAAATAGCGCGACTACCACCTACATAAAACCCAATCCAGCTTGTTAAAATCCCACCAATCCCTCCAAGCACAAGAAAATTCCCCATTAATTTACTATTGCCAAATGCTTTTGCCATTGCATCAGCGGTAACTAAGTTGGACGCCATAAGCTCAGAAGCATCTAAAATTCGTGATACCCCAAAAATAATGGCAATATACCAAATAACAGCGAGTACTACTGACACAATTAATAACTGACCAATCTTCTTTTGTGGTAAATTAATCTCTTCCGCCGCTTGCGGAATGACATCAAATCCAACAAACATAAATGGTGTCATAATGATAACTGTTAATAAACCTGCTACACCAGTTTCAACTAACGGCTTCATATTTGCTATATTCCCGCCAAATGTGCTACCTGTTATTAACATAAGACCTGCTATTAAAATTACTAATGTTAATATAAAGGAAATAACTGTTGTTAGCTTAATACCTCGATAATTAATCCAAGCAATCAATAACGAACCAAGAATTCCTATACCTGCCCAGGTTACTGTTACATCCCAGCCAGCTATCGTATATAAGTACCCCTGGCTGTAACCAGGTATGACATACTCGAAAACTGTAGGAAATGCAACAGCTTCAAATGCGACAACAGACACATAACCAAGAATAATGGCCCATGTAGCAATAAACGATGCTACTCTGCCCATTGCCTTATACGTATATACATGCTCTCCTCCAACCAATGGCAGCGCTGAGGACAATTCGGCATAAGTTAATCCAACTAAGACAACAAGTAGCCCTCCAATAGCAAAGGCTAGCATCGCTCCCATGGAGCCAGCTTCTGTAATCCATAATCCAGACGTAACGACCCATCCCCAGCCAATCATTGCTCCAAAAGCAAGTGCAAGCACATCTTTATTACCAAGAATCTTTAATAGCTTATCCGATTCATCCATCCATTTCCCCTCCTCAATTTGTAATTACATCACCATTATATTAACTAATTATTCAGAATTATTACCTTATACGAATCTCTTTTTTATAAAGTTGCCTACTTAATGATGCATACGCAACCCTTCCTTTCATATATTCATGAAAATTAAAACCGGCCATAAAGATAGGAACCTGAAGTAGGAGATCCTATCAATATAACTGGTTTTAATCTACTGTTTTGCTTTCATTCTTCAGCAAAGTCAATGGAATTGACAGTTTATAAATCTTTGATTATCTTTACAATAAATAAAATCCTATAAACAATTAAAAGTTACTTTATTACTTTGCCTCAAGCTTCCTCGCCCATTTAACCAACAAATAAGCAAACGGCGTATCTATTATTGCAATGATTAGTTTAAATATATATTGGGTGACTATCATACCCAATAGAACTCGTAGCGGCACGATTCCCCAGAATGCGATGGTTATAAACAGACTTGTGTCAATAAGTTGACTTGTCATCGTTGAGACATTATTTCGTATCCATAGCTTCTTCTCACCATGGCTTGCACGAAGACGATGAAAAATACTTACATCAAGGTGTTGACTTGCTATATAAGAGAGCAAGCTAGCTGCAATAACACGAAAGCTACCACCTAGTATTTGTTCGAATTCTGATTGTAGACCAAATGCTGGTGCAGCCGGTAAATGAACAACAATAAATATGAAAAACACCGCAAACAACTGGGTTATAAATCCTGCCTGAACCGTTTTTCTAGCTGTATTCTTTCCATATACTTCTCCAATCACATCTGTAAGCAAATAGGTCACGACATATACAATCGCAGCCCCAGGCAAAATAAATTCTCCTATTTGAAACAGTTTAACAGCTAATATATTTGATAGTAATAAAAGCCCAACAAATAACGCATTAAGATAGATAAACATAAAACTCCTCTTCCTTGTCCATTAATATGCCAGCACGTCCTAATCTTCACTACGTTGTAAATCTGTAGTCTGTGCTGCAAACGAGATTATAAAGGAAGAGACCTAAACCTAACCCTCTACTTTTTAACGATTATCTATATTTTCTGGGTATAGATCATGATTCATTAGTCTTTGATCTGCCATCTTCTCAAATTTAGTACCCGCTTTACCATAATTACAGTAGGGATCTATGGAGATCCCTCCACGCGGTGTAAACTTTCCCCAGACCTCAATATAACGGGGTGCCATTAAATCAATCAAGTCATTCATAATAATATTTATACTATCTTCATGGAAGTCACCATGATTACGAAAACTGAACAAATAAAGCTTTAGTGACTTACTCTCAACCATTTTTTTATCTGGTATATAGCTAATATACACCGTCCCAAAGTCAGGCTGATTTGTTTTAGGACAAAGCGTGGTAAACTCAGGGCAATTAAATTTAACAAAATAATCACGACCCGGGTGCTTGTTATCAAAAACCTCCAGTACGTCCGGTGTGTAGTCAAAAGCATACATCGTTCCTTGACTTCCTAGCTGTGTTACACCAGTTAACTCATCATTACTTCTACTAGCCATCGCGAAGCCTCCTTTTAAATATTCTTTCGTTAAAACAAGTGCGTACCTACTTAATACTCCATTTAGAAACAAAGCATTTAATATAATTCACCAAAACGAACAAGTGCAAGCGCCGATTTGAAACCTAGCGACCGGAGCGAGTCAACGGATATAAAGGAATCACGGTGTGCTTTGCGAGCCGATGGTGACTTGTCGTAGGGCAATTCGTGAAGTAGCCTCGTTACTGGGTGCTGGAGCTCAACACGCCCATATTTATCCATCGGCTAATTTTGTAATTCTCTAGACAAACAAAAAGCCATGGCCTAAGGCACATGACTTTTTATCACATCATTTGTCCTTAGTTTTTTATAGAGGGTTAAAGCTAAGAACCTCTCCCGCACGGAATGTTTTCTACTATCCATTCCACTCGAGTAATTATAAATAGGATACATTCGGATGTCAACGCTATTTAATGTTGGATTTTCGGATAGTACAATCTTTTTGCTATTAATGTTTGAAGAACTAAAAACAGTCCACTAACCGTCCAATATAATGGTAATGCAGCAGGTGCATTAAAGGAAATAAACCCTATCATAACAGGCGATAAGAGCGACATAACCGCCATCTGCTTCCTCTGTTTTTCGTCCATCCCCATTAACGATACTCTCGATTGAATAAAGTAAATAGCCGCTGCGACAAATGGTAGAATCAAATCAACCTGTCCTAAATCGAACCAGAGAAATGAATGTGCGGCAATTTCTGGCGAATTCCTAATCGCATAGTAAACCGCTATGATAATCGGAAATTGAATAAGCATCGGCAAACACCCCAATGAGCTTAAAGGGTTAAATTGATGCTTCTGGTAGAGTTGCATCATTTCCTTTTGCATCTCTGCTTTCGACTCTGCATCTTTTTTGTCCTTATACTTATCCGTAATAGCATCCATGTCAGGCTTCATTTCGCTCATCTTTTCTTTCGTCTTTGCAGCACTTTTCGTTTGTTTTAAAGATAATGGCATTAAAAGCAAACGAATAAGCAACGTTAGAACGATGATTGATAATCCATAGTCGCCACCAAACAGTATGGCAATATATTTGATAAGCTGCGAAAAGGGATTTTCAAAACTAAAAAAACCTGCAGCGCTAGTATCACCTTGGCAACCCGTTAAAAAGATTACAAGAATAATACTAATTACACTATATTTCTTAAGGAATGTGAATATAAATTGACGATCCATTGTTGTCCTCCTCGTTTTGATAATTCATTTGCTTGGAACGAGAAGGATTCGTTGTCTGTATCATCATCAGGCGATGCTATTCGATTTGTCTTTTTAATTAACCATTCAATAACCTCTCTACATTCGCCAAATAATTCTTGCATTGGCAATAACCGTACACGTAGATTATGATATTCCCTTGTCAAAATATTATTATTTTCTATAATATTTCGCGCATCTATTGTTAAGAATTGATAGGTAGATACAATCGTAAGTAATATACTAATATATAGATAGAATGGCGACACATCATTAACTACTTCATTTAATAATTCTATCATCACTTATATTCACCTCCTTTATCAGTCTAATATCTATTATATCATAGGATTACAAAAGCTTAAATGAAGCTTACCGAAATGGTGAGCATGAGTAAATATAAAATGAAACTTCAATAAGTGGTGGTATTACTGCCAGTTGTTTGTGGGATAACAAAAGCATAAGCACCCGACTAGATACGTAGCGACTGGAGCGAGTCAACTAAGATAAAGAAATTACGATGTGCCGATGATGACTTATCGTAATACGATTCGTGAGTCGCCTCGTTTCTGGATGCTGGAGCTGGACGCGTCTCAACACACCCCTATTTATCCACGGCTAATTTTATAATTTCCTAGACTATTAAAAAAGATGTTGATATCGATGCTTTTGCATGGATAATTAACATCTTTTTTATCATTTATTTCTATTAACCGACCTGATTTTCTCTCTCTCTTTCTATTATTTTTCGCCAGTTGGAGGATAGAACTAAAATAAGAGCTAATATGCCTGCCATATCTGTCCAAATACCAGGATAGATGAGCAGCAATGCTCCTAAGGTTGCTATCACTCGGATATACCAGGGAAGTGCATCCTTCAAAAAGCCTTCAGCTGCTACGGATAAAAGAAAAACCCCTGTTAGTGAAGTCACCGTAATAAGTAGTAGATTCCTAATCGTAGCATCGATCATCAACATTTCACGAGAAAAGACGAACATAAATGGTACAATAAATCCAGCAATTGCTAGTTTCATTGCTTGCATGCCTGTACGCATCGGATCACCACCGCTAATACCTGAACCTGCAAAGGCAGCTAACGCAACTGGCGGAGTGATATTAGCAAAAATTCCAAAATAAAACACAAACATATGTGCAACAAAAATAGCTGTTTCATCTGTTCCAGCTAATTCTCTAAAATATGGTAATTGTAGTAATATTGGGGCTGCCATTGTACTTGTAATAATATAGGTTGGAATGCTTGGTAATCCCATCCCTAAAATAATCGACGCGACCATCGTTAACGCTAATGTGATTAAAAGCTGAACAAGGGGACTCTGAATCATTTCACCGACACTTACGATGGAGCTTGCAATCTCAAGCGCTACACCGGTTAAAGAAGCTATACCTACAATAATGCCAACCGCACCACAAGCAACTGCCACAGGAATGGTTGTACGAACACCTTTTTCCAATGCCCCAAAAAAATCCCGAACATCTATTTCCTCTGCTTTCACCTTTGCCTTTTTACGTATAAGATTAATGACTAAAGGTATCAGGACAATTAGCCCAAGCTCTAACCAGTTATCACGTAACATCGGCATACTTATCCCTGATAGGAGTGCTCTTATCTGAGATTCAAATATAAGAAATAAAGAAACTGCCATTCCGATAAGTAACGTTCTTCCAGTACCTGTAATAATAATCGTTGATACAATCGACCAAAACGCTGCGTAGAATGGCGTCTTCCCTGTAAATAGCAAATACAATAGGATAGCCATTGGAATCAGGAGATGACCACGTTGGATTAATACCTCCTTCACAGTTGGCAACTCATTCTTATTTAATCCACGTAAACCAAGCTTAGAAGCCCTAATATGGATCTGGAGTAAAATACCAATATAAAATAATAATGCAGGAATAATTCCAGCTAAGATCACTGTTGTATATGGTATACCTAGATTCTCAGCCATGATAAAGGCTGCTGCTCCCATTATTGGAGGTAATATTTGCCCACCAACACTAGCAGAAGACTCGACAGCCCCTGCAAAATTCTTCTGATATCCTACTTTTTTCATTAACGGAATCGTAAAAGCACCCGTTGTCACTACATTTGCGATAGCGGAACCATTAATTGAACCTAAAAAGCCGCTTGCCAGAACAGCCACCTTAGCTGGTCCACCCTTCGTATGACCAGCTACCGCCATTGCCAGATCATTAAACATCTGCCCCATTCCCGATTTACTTAAAAATGCACCAAACAGAATAAATAATATAATATAACTAGCAGATACTCCGATTGCTGTCCCTAGGATTCCCTCTGTGATGTAGATTAAATGAGATAGAATTCCTTCCGAAACACTTAATATAATGGGACCTGTTAGCTCAGGATATATGGATAACTTTACGTAAAACCCATAAGCAAGAAATCCAAATGCGAGTAACGTTAGTCCCCACCCCGTCACCCTTCTTGTAATCTCAAATAATATAATAAGGACAGCAATACCGACATAAACATCTATATCGTTAATTTGACCACCAGATTCAATAATTCGGTTAGCAGATGCAAGCATATAAATACCAAGTAGGAGGGATATCCCCGCAAACAGATAATCATAGACGGGGATACCGTTGTGCTTTCTTTTTTTCATTATAGGATATAATAAAAAACCTAACACCATTAATGTGTATAAATGAAGACTACGTTGTTTGATATCTACAAGTGAACCAGCATATGACGTATAAAGATGAAACAAACCTAATCCAGCTGCTAACACGGTAATTAGGATGCCTATAACTAATGGGTATTGTGTACGTACATTGCTTTCCCGTTCAAACCCCTCCAAATTTGCTTTTTCATTCATATATCATCCCACCATTTCTTTTACTGTTGTCCATAGAATGAAGAAGAGAGGCGCTTGTTTAGCCTCTATTATATAAGCCATATTACTTGCTTCCAAAGGGTATCTTTTCTTTTGATAGATCAACTGGTAATCATTCATTAGCGAAGACCTTAGCACTAGCTCGGCACCAATCACTCTATCTATCTGCATATATACCCAACCATCTTGAACTTCGGTTGAATGCTCTGACCATGTAGGAACTCCAGCACCAAATGTTTTAAATTTGGTGGAATCTAATGAAATAATTTGATCATCAACTATGAAGTTTTCCACCCAGGCTTCCTTTTCAACAGAATGAATCCACTGTAAAGAAAAAACATCATCATTTTGAAGAAAAGCATAGGTGATGGTTGTTCCTTGTGATACAAGTATTGCATTTACTGGTACGAGCAACACACCTAGCCCAACCATTATAATCGTTATCACTATCCATTTAAGTCGCGACATCCTTTTATTGAAGCATCTTATTTTAAAATCCCCTGTTCTTCATAAAACTTTTTAGCACCTGAATGGATTGGGACTACCAAACCTTCGGCCAAGTCATCCCGATCGAGTTGTTTTAATGCACTTATAGATACCTCTTCGCTTCCTAAATAATCGTAATATCGTTTCGTCAAATCATATACGAGATCTTCGCTAAGCTCTGGAGAAACAGTAATTATGTTTTGAATACCAACCGTATTTACCTTTCGATCTAGGTTATACATCGCCTCATCTCTAGCTGGAATCGTAAATTCTTTATAGAATGGATACGCCTCCATTAGTTTTTTTGCAATTTCACCGTTAATTTCTACAAATACTACTTCGTTTTGCTGCATTAAATCAGTTATATTACTATTCGGTACTCCAGAGGTGAAGAATGCTGCATCTAAATTTCCGTTTTTCATTTCCTGTACACTATCCGCATAACCAGTATGCGTTACTTTGGAAAGATCATCGTATGATAATCCAAGTACCTCTAATACCTTTTTAGCGCTTTGCTCGACTCCTGAACCAACTTTACCAACACCAACACGTTTTCCTTCCAAATCTTCGATTGCTTCGATTCCACTGTCCGCTGTTGCGACAACTTGAACAACATTTTGATACATACCAGCCATTGCTTGCACATCCACTTGATTACCTTCAAACTGTCCCTTTCCTTGAAGCGCATCGTAACCTACATCACTCATAATAATACTCATCTGATTTAACCCATCCTGCATATTCTGAATATTCGCTACGGAAGCACCAGTAGACTCGACAGTGACATTATTAATATAATCACTTTCTTCAAAAATAGGCTTTAATGCTCCGCCAATGGGGTAGTACGTTCCCGAAGTACCGCCAGTCCCAAAAACAATTGGTTGACCATCACCACTAACTTCCTCCGAATGTTCGGCTGCTTCTTCCTCTCCACAAGCTGATAAAGCGATAATAATTGAAAACATACATATCAACACAAGGTATTTTTTCAAAACAAGTACCCTCCTTTAAAATCCTTTTCTATATGATAACGATTTCATTTTATTTTAAGAATAATATGAACATATTGTACATTTTGTTCATATTGGTCTTTTAGATAGCCATTAAATAAGCTTGTATCGATTAACTGGTCTACCAACCACACCATACTGGAGGATAATCTCTACGCGATCCATCTTCTCTAAGTAATCCAAATATCTCCTTGCGGTAACCCGTGCAATACCTATACTTTCAGCTGCTTTATCTGCTGAAGCAGGCTCATTCTGGGAGCCTAAAAATTCAATTACTTGATTCAATGTTTGTTTATTTAAGCCTTTAGGCAGCAAATGTCCTTGTCTACTATTCTGTTCATTCTGCATCATTAAGACATCAATCGTTTGCTGATCTACCTTTTCACTTGCATTAAATTGGCGACGATAATCGAGAGCTCCGTGATGTAGCATATTACGAACCATATTCATTTCATTAGCTGCGGAAATGATAATCACCTCCAAATCCAACTCTAACTCCCTTAACGCTTTAAGTGCTGCGATACCATCTTGTTCAGGCATATAGATATCCAGCAGAACGAGATCGGGATTGTTGTATTGACATAATTCCAAGCCTTGCTTCCCGTTTTCGGCTATTGCAATAACGTGAAAGCCCTCTACCCTTTCTACCATTCTTTTATTGACTTCTTGTACCATAGGGTCGTCCTCAATCAGCAATACTTTCACTTCTGAATCTCTTATCACGGAACCCTTCCTTTCTCAACATCATTGGAATCGTTATAATAATTTGTGTCCCCTGATGTAATACTGAATCAACTGATATAGTCCCTTCTGCCTTGGATATCATTTGCTGTATTAAATATAGGCCAATTCCTGATCCGGATTTCCCTTTGGTCGTATAGCCCTTTTCAAAAATTCGATCCGTATCAACGATACCAATTCCATTATCAATGATTTTTATCATACAATCCGTTTCATTTTGATAAATTGTGATATTAATCCTTTTTTGCTTTATCTCTGATATAGCACATGCGTCAATTGCGTTTTCAATTAAATTCCCTAGTATGAGCACCATATCATGATTGTTAAACACAGTTGGAAATGCTTTTATTGACGTTTGACCATCCACTCTAACATCAATTCCTAGCTCTTCACCTCTACGTATCTTGCTAATAAGCAAACCTGCAATACTATAACTTTTAATTCGTTGCATCATGAACCTTGTTAAGGACGCCTGCTTCTGTGTCGTTTGGAAAACATATTCCAACGCTCGCTCATTTTCTTCTAACTGAATTAATCCTGCAATTGTATGAAGCTTATTCATATGTTCATGATTTTGAACACGTAATGCATCGACAAAAGCTTTTACACCTGTTAACTCCTCTGCCATCTTTGTAACTTCTGTCCGATCTTGAAAAACCACCACACAGCCTATCCGTTCGTTTTCTATTTCTATTGGAATCCGATTTAACATAATTAGCTTCTCATGAACTCTCAATGTTTCATTATAAGCTGCCGTCTGCCCTCTTAATTGCTGTACCATTACTTTGTCTTTCAAGACCGTACTCATGAGAGCATCATTAACATCCATTTCAATATGTAAAATCTCTTTTGCCTTTTCATTAAAAACAACTAACCGCTCATCACGATCTACAGCAATAACGCCTTCATGCATTGCTTGAAAAACTGTTGTTCTCTCTTTTAGCACCCTCGCTATCTCATATGGCTCCATCCAAAACGTCTGTTCTTTAACATGTCTTGCCAATAAATAAGAACCAATGATTCCAAAGGCTATTGTCAGTAAAGCAATGATCATTATTTCTACTCGTATAGATAAAAGTATGTTCCAAAATGATGGGAGCATATTTCCGACAAGCACTACTCCTATTTGTTCAAAGCTATCATTAACAATTGGAACAAAAGAACGGATAGCAGTTCCTTGTTCCCCCTTCGCTTTTGAAACATAACTATGCTCAGCAAAAGCAGCCCCTTCATCCTTCCCTGACGATACCGTTCCGAGCTGTTTTTCGATTGGATGGGAGAATCTGATACGGTTCATATTTAAAACAACAATGTAATCAACTTGATTAATCGTACGTATTCGCTCAACAATTGGATTGATTGTTTTCCAGCCTCGTGCTTTTACAATTGAATCCTTTATTTCTGGTAAGTTCGCCACGATCCTCCCTGTCATAAGTCCACGCTCACCAAGCCCTTCTTCTTTTCCTTGAAAAAGATTGCCGATAAGCATAATGCCACCAATTAAGAGCGTAAATAGAACAATCCCAAAAGATAGAATCATAATCTTTAGTCTAATTGGCATTTTACGAAGACTTACCATTCCCCACTTCTCCTTAAGTTTAATGATTGATAGAATATTATGATAAAATAAAGTGAAACTTCCATCCGTGGGGGGGTTTTGTTTATCCCCACGGATGGTTAGGTGAACCAATCGGACATTTACTGGCAGTTGTTCCACACTTCCCATTTTGGTTTCTCTTTATTGCTTGAAGTGGGTATCTTACTGCCAGTTATATGCGGGATAAAGTAAAACTTCCGTCCGTTTTTACTAAAACAAATACGTACAAAGGCTTCATTCGCCACTTCCTGTGGCAACGCCTTTGTGACCTACTTCCATGGAGGCCCGAACCAATCGGACATTTACCGGCAGTCGATCCATCGCCCATATTGGTTTCTCTTTATTACTTGAAGCGGGAGCTTACTGCGGTTATATGCGGGATGAATGACCACACACTGAACTTTCTCTATTTAGTTCATGGAGGTAATTATTTGCGAAACTTTTTTATAATTCTAACATTTATTATAACAGGACTTGTTTCCGCTGTCGTAATTGGAATTGACTTCGAGACAATTCGTGGAACAGATGATTATGATGATGAACAAGAGGGATTACGTGAACAAATCATCATTCGGTTTAGTCATGTTGTTGCGACTGACACACCAAAGGGACAAACAGCCCGGAAGTTTGCTCAACTTGTAGAAGCAAAAACAAATGGAAGAATCAAAGTCCACATTTATGCAAATGGGTCTCTATATAATGACACCAATGAGTGGGAAGCCATCCAAAATGGGAATGTTGAAATGATTGCCCCGGCAACAGCTAAGGTAAGTGAGCTATTTCCCAAATGGGGTATCCTTGATCTCCCCTATGCATTCCCTACACACGAGGCAGTAACGGAAGCATATGAGGGTAAAATAGGGAAAACATTGCTTGCAAACCTTCATAATACAAACGTGAAGGGCTTGACTTTTTGGTATAACGGTTATAAACAGCTTACGAATCAAGTACACGTTATCAAACTACCAGATGATGTAAACCGACTCCATTTCCGTATTATGCCTAGTCCTGTTATTAAGGAACAATTTAATCAAGTACATGCTAGCACAAGTAGCTTACCATTTAATAAAACTTATCAAAACTTGGAAGTACATTTTATTGATGGACAGGAAAATACGATTTCTAATATTTACTCTAAAAAATTCTATGAGCATCAACCGTTTGTAACTATGAGCAATCACGGTTATCTCGGATACGGTGTTTTTATTAATAAGCCTTTTTGGGAATCATTATCTGAATATAATCAATCAGCCATTCAAGCTGCCTTAAGTGAAGCAACGGATTGGGGGAAACGTCACGCGATTGAGATGAATGATCATTATACACGTGAATTAAGAAAAAAAGATGTTGTTACTATTCACTTTCTTACAACAAGAGAAAGAGAGCAATGGAAGAATGCATGGAAAGCTGTATACGATCAGATGACTACGATTATTGGCAACGAGTTAATGGACGAGGTACATCGGATACAGAATAAGTATAATTCTAGAGAATGATAACTGCTCACTATTCTCTTATACACCCAACATTTTAGCTTATTACTCTTTTGATTACATTGCTCATGTACTTCATTGCAATGTGAGGTATCAAGTCAAAAAGTCTAGCAGTTCTATAAGTTGCTTTATTTCACAGTATATCACTTATCGTATTTACAAAAAGCACTAATTGAACTATTCTATTAGTAGTATATATAAATACATAAAAACTGCATATCTATTTTAAATTGCACTAGGGGAGCTATGTACATGGCTGAGAAGAGACTACTCTGACCCTTATAACCCGATCTAGATAATACTAGCGTGGGGAAGTGCAGTCGTTCATATATCGTTTTATAGGCATAGCCTACATATATTTTTGAAGACTGCATTCCCAAAGAATGCAGTCTTTTTTATTTATGTATAACTTCACTGACATGACTATTTATTAGGAGGAAAATGATATGAACGAACAAGCATTGAACTGTATTAATAGTCGGATTGCTGGTTGCTCTTTTGCCATCTATCCAATGACAGATCAATTTGTAGATGTAATTACAACTTCACTGAAAAACGTAGATACATCTAAGGTTTGGATTAAAACAACAGATGTAGAAACCTGTGTACGTGGCAAGATCACACATGTTTTTGATGTAACCAAGGCACTTTTTTTGCATGCGGCTAGCACAGGACACCATGTCGTGTTTAGTGCCACCTACTCCATCGGCTGTCCGGGAGACTCCGATGGGGATGTATATCTATCAACGGACGACCATCGATTAAATTTAAATACAAATAACCTTCAGCAAGAAGTTGCCGGCAAATTTTCCCTTTATCCGTTGGGTGGAGGAAATTATATGAACATCATTTATAACCAAATTGAGGAAATGAAGCTCCATGGGGTTAAGGTTAGCTCTATCCACTATGCTACAAGGCTAGACGGGGATGGAAAACTTATATTCGATGGACTTGAACGTGTTTTTACAAATTTAGAAAGTAGTTATTCATCACATCTAGTTATGACAACCACCATATCTGCAAATAGCCCATCTAAAAAGGGGGAGATACTTTGAATAATTGGAAGCTAAAGGAAATAATTGTTATGTCTGTTCTTTCCGTAGTCTTCGGTATCGTTTATTTAGCATTTTTACCTATTGGAAAAATTCTCGTGTCGTTCATGGGACCCATAGGATATGACTTTATATTTGGTATTTGGTTTATTGTATCCATTATTGCGGCTTATATCATTCGTAAACCCGGAGCTGCATTTTTGTCAGAAACAATTGCTGCAACGGTAGAAATGCTCCTCGGTAATGCTATGGGACCAATCATTATTATTACGGGTATTATACAGGGTCTTGGCGCAGAAGCTGCCTTTGCGCTAACAAAATGGAAACGCTATTCACTTTGGGTGCTAATGTTAGCCGGTGTTGGAGCAGCTATATTTAGTTTTGTTTGGGGATATTTTAGATCAGGCTATGCTGCCTTAAGTACTCCATACATATTAGGTATGTTATGTATAAGAATGATTAGTGGGGCAATCATTTCAGGTTTGCTTGGAAAAGCAATTAGTGATTCACTCGCGAAAACAGGCGTACTATCTAGTTTTGCGCTTGGTAAACAAATCAGAAAGGAACGTTCCGCATCATGATCAACGTATCTAATCTTTCACTCTGGTTTCATGAAGATAATGATAAACCAATCATCTCTAATCTGAGCTTTCAGTTAGACAGAGGGGAAACCATGCTACTACTTGGACCAAGTGGTAGCGGAAAAAGTACGTTAACACACTGTTTAAATGGTATATACCCGCGCGAATTAGACGGTAAAATGACAGGTGATGTTACCATATTCGGTCAATCTATACACGATGCACATCCCGGTACAATTAGCAAACAAGTTGGCGTCGTATTCCAAGATCCAGAAAGCCAATTTTGTATGTTAACGGTAGAAGATGAAATTGCCTTTGGCCTAGAGAATATTTGTACACCGCCGCTTGAAATAGCTAGAAAAATAGACGAAGTATTACAAATGGTTGACTTAATGGATGACAAGCACTCTATCATTTCATCCCTTTCTGGAGGACAAAAACAAAAATTAGCATTAGCCTGTGTGCTAGCACTAGAACCAGAGATACTTATCTTGGATGAACCGACTGCCAATTTAGATCCACAAGCGACTCAAGAATTTATCAAGACTATTCAAACCATTAAACAGAAAAAATCAATGGGAATAATCGTTATCGAACATCAATTGGAAGGCTGGGTATCTTTTATCGACCGTTCTTTCATATTATCTAAGGACGGAAAATGTATGTATGATGGCCCACTAGCACGGATCATTTCGGATAATAAAGAAAGCGTGCTAGAAGAGGGGATTTGCCTGCCAAAAATAACAAAACTTGTACTTACAGCAGCCGAACAAAACAAAGCTGCTTATATCAGTCCACCGTTAACAATCAAGGATACCCCATCATTAGTTACATATATGGACAATAGCTTTTTAGAAAAGACAATACCAGCAGCTCACCAAGCAGACATTATACTATCTGCTTCGCGTGTTACTCAAAATAAAAAACAAAAAAGGGTACTTCATCAAATTGATTTCGATCTGTATGAGAGCTCATTTGTAGCAATCATTGGAGCTAATGGAAGCGGCAAAACATCGTTAACAAAAGTACTTAGTGGTATTGAAGCTCCTACACACGGAGACATTCTCCTACGTCAGCATCCTATCCGTAATTGGAAGGAAAAATTATTGCGAAAAGAGATTGGATACGTGTTTCAAAATCCGGAGCACCAATTTATTACAGACACTGTATTTGATGAAATTGCCTACAGCTTACGTCTGCATCCATATTCAGAATCATATATAGAAGAGAAAGTACATTACACCCTAGTCAATTGCCAATTACAAGGATTCGAGCATCGCCATCCTTATTCGCTAAGTCAGGGACAAAAAAGGAGACTCAGTGTAGCCACAATGATTGTCGATGAACAAAAAATACTCTTTCTAGATGAGCCTACCTTCGGGCAGGATGCCGCTTCTACCTTAAAGCTTATGCAAATGTTAAAAGAACGGCATGCCAAAGGCACATCCATTATCATGGTTACACATGACATGGATATCGTCGACAAATATGCGGACCGTGTCCTTGTTTTAGAAAACGGAGAAATTATAAGAGATCAATCACCAGACCAATTATGGAAGGATTCGGACTTACGAAGATGGCACTTAGACTACCCAACCCGAATTCAACTGCAACAACATTTGGAGGTGAATCAGCATGACTTCGCTATTAAATCAACTTAATCCAAGCATTAAAGCTTTTACCGTTATTCTATTAGTGTGTCTATTGACCTTTGTGTTTGATCCATTTACACCACTAGTTTATTGCTTATTCACCATCCTCCTTACTTTCGTATGTGGAAAAATTGCTTGGAAACGATACATGCTTTATTTCTTAATTATCATCCTATTATCCGTTGGTATGCTTTGGACAACGCTTGCCTTTGCTGATGAACCAAATCGACCACATGATACCATGGAGATTCTATTTTGGGATATACCAAAGGAAGATGTTACGGTAGCGTTAGCATTAACATTGCGGATGCTTGCCTTCGCATCCTTATCATTTATGTTTATCTTCACGACAAATATGGTGCATTTCATTCTAAGTCTCATGCAGCAATGCAAGCTATCTCCAAAATTAGCTTATGGGGTATTAGCTGGGTATCGCTTTTTACCTTTAATGAAAGATGAGCTTAACCAAATCCGTGCCGCACATCAAATAAGAGGGGTACGAAGAGCTAACGGAATAAAAGAATCCATACAACAATATAAACGCTATGCAATCCCTTTACTTGCCGGAGCAATTCGCAAAGCAGAACGAACAGCAGTAGCTATGGAGTCTAAAGGATTCAGCGGCGAGAGGCAACGCACCTTTTATAGAACATTTACGGTTAAATGGCAGGATTGGACTTTTTTGGTGGGTATGCTTCTCCTTTTTTTCATTATTATTATGATTTCTATTAAGTTGGGGTATTTTAGCTGGTATAAAGGACAATTTTAGACGAGGAGTCCCTTAACTAGAGAGAAATCAGATATTTTTCAGTAGTTATTTTTATAGCATTTTTACTTTTCATAGCACGTTATAGCTTTACAGCGGGGTGTTTTTCTAAAAAAGAACACAAATACTACATCCCAAAACTTAGCTCTCTTTTCACACAACTGGAATATCCGCGCAATAGTTTAACCTCCTCGTGAGTAGAGATATAATGACGAGGTCATCACAACCGTTACGATTACCACAGAAGTTTCGCATATTCCAGTTGCTTCATCTAACATTTTTAGGAGACATTTCTCTTTATCTTTAATCAAAGTACAAATGATGATGTAGCCTACATCCCTCGTTAAACACAGATCCACAGTGCATACATTTACTCATTTGCAAATACTGATTAATCGTTAATTCCGTTTTGCACACTCCACAAAGGATGGCTTTATTAGAAAATTCCTCTTCCTTCCATCTAGTAAACGTATGCTTTTCTGCTTCCTCGTGACAGTAATAACATGGATAATACGTTTGACACATTTTACATTTAATGGCGATAACATCTCTTTCGGAATGATAGTGGATACATCGTGTTTCAGAATCAACGACCTTACCGAATACCTGTATCATCTTTACCTTCTCCTTCATGCAGTACCCTAATCTTTTACCTTCACACCAAACAATTCGATAAAAGAAACGGCTTGCTCAGCTGAAATGATTGCTCCCTTTATTTCTTCGGCATTCGTATGAATCGTTGTAAATTGACAATCGCTTAAATCAACATTCTTTAAGGACGTACCTGTAAATTGGACATCATCAATCGTTGAATGTCCGAATTGAACATAGTCCCATTTCGAATCTAAAAAATTCGCACCCTTTAATAAACAATTCGTAAAACAAACATCACGCATATCCGTTTGATTAAATAAGGCATATGGAGCTTGACACTCTTGCCAATAAACATCACGAAGTTCCGTCTGATCAAAATCCGTTCCAGCTAATTTACAGTTTTTGAATAATACGCGATGAAAACGGGTCCTGCTAAAATCCACATGTGACAGATCGCAATCTTCAAGGATACTGTTGGACCAAGAAGAAAATGGCAGCTTTGACCCCGTTAGATTTACATTTCTAAAATGAACTTCCTCAAACCGCACATGCTCTGCTTCTATCGGACCATCAACATATGTAACCTTTCCGATTTCCACTAGTGTTTCATTGGAAATATCCGATAAAGATATCTGACTTAAACCTTCTGGTAATAGCGGCTGTTGAATCGTTCTTACTTTTCGCTTCATTAGCTTACCCTCCCATATCTTACGCTCAAGCATCGTTTTGAATTTTTTTCGTATAATTTAACTCCCATGAAATGCCGTTTCTATCGGTAACCATTGCATGCTTTGCACCCCAAAAGGTATCTTGTAACTTCATTTTCACCTCACCATCTTTAGCTAACGCTTCATAAATGTTGGTGATTTCCTCTTCACTTTCTAGATCTGGACCTAATAGGACATCACTACCTTGAATAATCTCCTCATCAAATACATCTGCCATATATAAAATACAGTCTTCATTTATATGCAATTCTGCATGAATATACTTACCTTCATGGCCCTGAAACATCTCAATACCATCTGACATCTGTGTATTTCTGATCTCGCCACCGAATACTTTTTGATAAAATGCTATTTCATCCTTGCAATTCTTAATTCGTAAATGGGGTACAATTTTTTTCATTTGTACTCCTCCTATTCATTATTTTCTTACATCATACCAATAGCACATTTTAAATGGAATATTTCATTTAAAATTTAAAAAAACAAGGATCAATTCCTCATACTACCAAAAACACGATTCATATATAGGTTGTTCTCGCGTTCCAACAGACTATTTAAATGTTAAAATATGTGGAATATTTTAACATTTAAATATCCCTAAATTTTCATTTTTATATTATAATATTTTATGTGCAAAAAGATAAATATGGAAATTAGGGGGATGGTTATGAAATTAGGGAAGTTTTTTGTAATCTTACTAATAGCTTTTATTTAACTTTTGTTTCTTTTAGTGATTCATTTAGTCACGAAGTAGAAGCAGCAAAAAAACCTAAAAGAGGTTATGTTGCTGCAACAACTACTTATCAGGTAGGAGGTCATAAATCTACCAGTAAAGGTATAGATATGTTTATGACTAAAGCTGATGCAAATGCATATGCTGCTAAGTTGAATATTAGTTATAAATCTACAATTGCATGGGCTGGAGCCTCTTTTATCCCTGGAATAGGTCCTTATATTTCAGTAGTGGGAGTTGCTTCTACTTTAGAGTCTCAAAAAAGAGCAAAGCAAATTTTAAAATTAACTAAAAAAGGAAAAAAAGTTCATGTTGCGATTCAAAGTGGTATGATATCTGTTAAAGAGTGGTATGGAAAGGCGTCATCTATAAAAACATCTATGCCCAAAAGTTCAACTAAAAAACGCGGTGGAATTACGACTAAAATAACCACTAAAGTTAATAAAAAACAAGTGAAATATTAATATTAAAATTCTCCCTCCTTCAGTTAAACTGAAATAAGGGAAATATTTACTTATAAGGAGATTCTATATGGATAAACGAAAGTATTTTATACTGTTGGTGCCAGCAATTATTATATTTGTAGCTTTATTGTTTTTATTACCAGAAGAAAATAAAGTTTATTCACTATTTGTTCCAATTGTATTTTGGATAGTATATTACGGTTTGAAAGGGAAAACTAAACTTGATCAAAAAAATAGATAAAAGAAATCTTGTAAACATGGCGAGACCTAACTGAATGAGAGACAGAAAAAAGTACCCTAAGTCATATTTTAAATAAAACTAATATGCTCCCCGATAGATAGACAGATGAAAAAATAAATCTGTTTGCCTACTGGGGAGATTTTTTATGAGAAAATATAGCGTTTGGAAAGAAATATAAATGGAGATTTTAAATTTTTATAACAATAGCCAAATTACGCTTAATGATGTGGCCGAATATATAAAGTTGATTCTAAACCGATCAAAGATTGGCAAAGTAATTGTCGATTTTTTGGAGAAGAAGATTTAAAGGCTCACAAATCACAAAATATTAGAAGGGCCAGCTAAGCCAAAATTAGTTCTGTCGTATCCACTTAACGAAATGCTGTCCCATACAAAAGTCCTCAACATTTTGATAAAATCTGAAACTTATACATTTGTCATTCGTACTAGTATAATGAAAGTATGCTAAGATAAGTTGAGGTGAATAGATGAGTATATTGGGACGTTTATTTGGCAAAAAGAATGATACCAATAAGCCAATACAAGAGAGAAATATGTTTAATCTTGAGATGAATGACATTGTAACCTTTGACCTAGAAGACTATAAAGTAGTCGGAAAAATCAATTACGATGATCACGGTTTTAAATGGCATGCATATCAGCTCGAGGGTACACATAAAACTATATGGTTGAGTGTTGAAATGGATGATGAGCTCAACCTCGGAATGTATGAAAAGATAAAATTACCGCTTCAAGAACCGATCCCCAAACAATTAGAATATGATGGTACAACGTACTACTTAGATGAATCAGGGACCGCTAGAGTAATAGGGGTTGGCCGTAGTCAAAATCTATCAGGGATGACTTGTCACTATTTTGATTACTACGACGATGATGAAGAGAAATTCTTATCCATCGAAAAATGGGGCAATGAAATTGAAGTTAGCACAGGCTACGAAATTGAAGAGTTTGAGTTGAAAATTATAGCTAGCAAGTAACATAAAATACTATTTTGGAGGAATGAACATGTTTAAATTTTTTAAGCGAATGAAAACCGTTGTTGAGTCCGAATTAAATTCTGTTTTAGATAAGGCAGAAGATCCAGTGAAAATGCTTGATCAATTCATGCGTGACATGGAAGAGGATATTCGTGAAGCAGAATCTGCTGTTGCCAAACAAATCGCCAATGAAAAAATGATGCAGAAGAAATACGAAGATGCTCAAAAAATGGTAACAAAACGAGACGAACAGGCGATTAAGGCAATCGAAGCAGGTAACGACGATCTAGCTAAACGCGCACTAGAAGACAAAAAGATGCATCAACAAACTGCTGAGTCATTAAAAGAATCGTATGAACGTGCTAAACAAGACTCCGCTTCATTACGCAATAAGCTTGATGAAATGAAAGCAGAGTACCAAGAAATGAAGCTCAAAAAAGATTCATTAAAAGCAAGAGCTGAATCGGCAAAAACTAGAACTAAAATGAATCGTACCCTATCTGGGATTGGTAGCGATGAATCAAAACAAGGCTTCGAACGTATGGAAGAGAAAGTATTAAAATTTGAAGCAGAGGCTGAAACCAGTGAAGATTTACGCAGTTCAAACCGTAGCTTAGATGATGAATTTGAAGCGTTAGAGAAAAGCGATGTCGATGATGAGCTTGCTGCTCTCAAAAAAAAATTAGGTAAAGAATAATACAAACACGTACAGCGTTTAACAAGTATATTCTAGACACTCAGAAGGAATATCCTCCTGAGTGTCTCTAATAGATAGATTTCCAAAAAAGAAGGTGAAACTTATGAAACGATCACTTTTCTTTATCTTGGTATCTGTTATGCTCCTGCTATCTGCATGTGGTAATAGTCAAGCTGGAACAACGACCGGATCATTTTTTAAAGATGGGATTGCTGAATTTATCGATACAAATTATACATTTCAGGATGTTGTTACTAGTCAAGAAAGTTCCTCTGATGTTTCTGAGATTTACATAGCAGAGAATAAAAGCATTGATGAGGTAGTTACTGAGTTACAGGAGTATCAAGAGCCCAACAAGGTAAGTGAGAAGACCGATCAAAAGCAAGCACTCGTCTATGATGATTTATTTATTATTATTACAGAGGATGAGAATGATCCAGATAACTCTACCGTTGAAATAGCCTCTCAACAATTCGTACGTGATAATTATAATCCAAACTTTTTTAACGGGTTATTTGCACTTTGGGTGTTGGACGAAGTACTAGATGTTGACGATTGGGCTAAGAAAAGGAAAAATAAATGTAAGAATACAAATGACTGTTACGGAGGCTACATTTCCTCAGGAGGTTTCTACAAGAATTCAGGTGACTCCTCTAAATCGGTTAGATCATCTTCTGTTCGCGGAGGCGGTCCAGGGGCTGGAAAGTAGTTTGAAAAACGTAAGAAAGTTGATTAGTAACAAGAGAAAGGATGAATAACATGGAGCCATTTATTTTAACAGTTGTATACTTCCTCATTGCTATCGCGATTGTTTTAATCGGATTAGCTATTTTTGAAGCAATGACAAGGAAATATAAGGATTGGGATGAAGTACTTAAAGGTAATCATGCAGTCTCATTATCTATCGGAGGAAAAATTGTTGGTATTTGTATTATTTTAGCATTCTCCATTTATCATAGTGCTAGTATCGTAGATACGATTATCTGGGGTGCGGTTGGGATTGTACTGCAGATGCTTGCATACTTATTATTTGAATTATTCACACGTAAATTCTCTGTGGAAGAGCAGCTATTAAAAGGAAACATTTCTGTTGGCATCATTAGCATGTGTGTCTCTATCGGACTAGGATTCGTGATCGGTGCTTCCATAACATAACGTTTTATACATGAATAATCATGTGTGAAAATAAAGGAAACCGAAGCTATAATCCGAGTATACGACGTTATATCCAGATAGTAGTTCAGCGTTTTATCGTTCAAATGGTGATGATCGCTACCAAAAGAATGGAAACAATAGTCCGTTCATTATGCAGGTAAAATATGGGTGACTCCTTGAAAATAGAAGAACGCTTTATCTGCGTGCGATGTATCGCTGCTGGAGCCTTCCATATCCTGCGGTAACAGCATGAGTTTAAAGCTCCACTCGGCTAAGCGAATTTTGCTTAGCCGAGTTTGCTTAGGCCGTACCCGTGGAAATCATCCCATTATTAAGATATACGCTCGGTTTAGTTATCTCTCATCTCCATTTATAAACATGAATATGTGCTATTCACGTTCTAAACAGAACCGAGTTTGGGAGAATAAAAGGAACACGTAAATACGCATGATAGCATAATAGACTTGTGGGTCTATTGTTTGGACTTTGTCTCATATTTGAAGTTAAACTAGCAAGATAGTGAAGCCTCATTCCTTGGGGGTTTTGTTTAACCCCCAAGGATGGCTAGTACCACAAGGGTATGACCTAAAGGCCCTTGAACCAATCGGACATTTACTGGCAGTTGTTACCCCCTCTTTCCTATAATAGTTTCACTGTTGCGTGAAGTCGGGGTATTACTGCCAGTTGTATGCAGGGTAAACTTTACACAACAACAAAAAGATCTTTTATACAAGGGGACCTACTTGTGACTGATTTAAATATGAAAAAAAGCAAGGCCATCTACTGGGCTTCTGGTATTGTATCCATTTGCGGGATTATCTTTGAAGTATTATTTGGTGCAGCTGGATCTTATCTGCTAGGGGATGGCGTGAAACAATATACGCTTACGATCTCCCTTTTCCTAACCGGTATGGGAATTGGTGCTTCCGTAAGTGAAAAAGTAACAAAAAATTTAATCCTATCCTTTGTTTGGATTGAATATTCCATTGGAATGCTTGCAGGGTTCTCCACCTTTGTATTATTCGGTGTTACTGCATTTTTAAGCTCTGGAATGGATGCATTTTTCCTTTATTTCATTACCTTAGTAGTTGGGGGGTTAACTGGTGTCGAGCTGCCTATTTTAATTCGCAAGGCAAACGAAATTGGTGTAACTGTACAAAAGAGTACAGCAAGAGTACTTTTCTCCGATTATGCTGGTGGTTTAATTGGTGGATTATTATTTGTCTATCTGTTTCGCCCACAATTCGGATTAGTTAAAACCGCATTTATTGTAGCAATTATAAATGTTGTAATAGCACTTTGGATATTAATCTATTTTAAAAAAGAAATAATTACCTTTAAGCGTCATTTGATAGCTGGAATAATAATTTTATTTGTTCTGGTGCTAGGAGTTTTATTTGGTGAAAAAACTGCATTTATGTTTGAACAAAAACTATACAAAGATCCAATCATATACAATGAACAAACTGACTATCAGCAAGTCATTTTAACAAAAGAACAAGGGGATTTACGATTATTTCTTGATGGACAGCTACAATTCAGTTCAGAAGATGAATATCGCTACCACGAAGTATTAGTACACACGCCTATGGCTACATCATCATCCAAGAACAAGGTACTCGTTCTTGGCGGTGGAGATGGACTGGCACTGCGGGAATTACAAAAATACGATGAAGTAAAATCGATGACATTGGTTGATCTAGACCCAAGAGTAACAGAAATAGGGAAAACAAATCATGAATTGACTAGCTTGAATAAAGATGCTTTTCAAGATGAGCGGGTTGAAATTATCAATACGGATGCCTTTCAGTTTTTAAAAAAGGACCAAACCTTATATGATGTCATTCTTGTAGATTTGCCAGATCCTAATAATGAGTCTTTAAACAAGCTATATACGCTTGAGTTTTATCAGCTGCTCAGGAATCATCTAAGGTCTGGTGGATCCATTATGATTCAAGCAACAAGTCCGACCTTTGCAACAGAGGTATATTGGTCAATAGATAAGACTGTTCAGGCTGCTAATCTGTATACAGATAACCTCCATGTCGATATCCCAAGCTTTGGAGATTGGGGGTTTGTGTTGGCAAAACGGGAAGAGGTCCAGCTAGATAATGCTGACATCTCTGTAGATACCAAATTCCTTACGAATGAGGTGTTACAAGGTCTTACAACATTCGGGAAGGATATAGATCAGGAAATAACGGACGATAAAGGGAATGAAGTAGCACTTGACATAAACACACTTATTCGCCCTAGTCTCATTGAAAAATATGAGAAAGCGTGGAGAAGTTACTAAGTGTATATGACTAAATACAGCTATGTCAGAAACCACGTCATTATGCATTTCTAAAGACACCCTTATACCCTCACTACAAGGGGCAGTTATGTTATCGCTGCTTAACAAGTGGGAAGTAAAATAAGTATACTATAAAAAATTGGCAGCCCTAGACGGAACTGCCAATTTTTTATAAATTATTTTCTAATTCCTTCATCACATGAAATGATCCTGTCGAAGTATTAGAGCATGCAACAAATATAATATCATTTTTCGGATAGTAACAAGCGTTAAAATTAACTCCTGGATCATAGCCCATTACATGGTACTTGAAGATAGAGTCATCCTGTTTGTCAAGCCAGACCCCGTACCCATAATACGTATTTCCTTCCTCATGTACATGAGGAGTAAATAACAGCTTCGTAAGATCTCGATTCAATAATTGATGGTTGAGCAGGGAACTCCAAAGCTTTGCCATATCCTCTACGGTTACAAAAGCTCCTCCATCTGCCCCGCCACGAACAGGTAAAGAATAGTGATTCGTTCGCCAGCTTCCATTTGCTTCATCTATATACCCTAAAGCTGTCTGTCCAGGCAACTGGTCGAATGAAAAATATCCCGAATCATGCATGTTCGCTCTTTGAAAAATATGGTCGTTTATATAGGCAGTAAACTCCTGTCCACTTATATGTTCAATTACCAAACCAAGCAATATATAGCCCGTGTTATTATAGTGGAACCGCTCCCCCGGCTTCAATTTCATCGGTTGATTATGAAAAAGAGGAAGAAAATCACGTAATTGTCTTAGATGATACATGGGCTGCTCTTTCCATAATTCTTCAAAATCATCCATCACTTCTTCATCAAAATAGTCTGGTACCCCAGCAGTATGTGTAAGTAACTGATGTATCGTAATGGTATCGTCCCAAAGTGGTAGCTCCATCCCGATGCAATCCTTTAGATGATCATGAAAAGATAGCTTTCCAGCTTGCACTAACTGACAAATAGCAATCGCTGTAAACAATTTACACCCAGAAGCAATACCAAATTTAGTATCCATTTCATTTGGCAGTTGCTCTGCCCGATTTCTGTAGCCTGCTTGTATTTTTGCTAAGACTTGCCTTTCGTTTTTCACAAGCACTGTCCCTGAATAATTAATCTTCTCTTGCACTTCCGTCAGTTTATTGGTTATTAATTGTTTCATAGTCTACGCCTCCATAGTTGCTTTTTTTCTTGAGATAACTGATATTTTCGGAAATAATTATGTACCTCCGAAAAAAAGCAAATGGATTATAGCGTTCTCATGATCATATATCTCATAACGATCTCCTCCTTTGAAAAGGATATCATCGATTTATATCAACCGCAATAAAATTATTGGAAAAAATCGAAAATAAATTGAAGGCTTACTGCTAGTTAAATGCGGGATAAACTTTTTAGGGTTGCATAGCATTGCTAGTTTTTTTATTTATTCTTATGCGCTATCTTGTTTTTCAAAATGGCATTTCCTACTGTTGGATGAAAAAGATGCATTGGAGGCTGTAGCAAATTCATGACCTTTACTAATCGAAGATAAATATCAGGATCTATAGCGGATAACTCATAAATCTTTCTCGTGTACCACTGCTTAAATGGTAAAATAATAGACCTCTCCCCCTTAATATCAGGATGTCTCAACACTTCCGTGGTTGCCATATCCCACGGAGTAGATATGAGCTTAGCTATTCGTCTATGAAATGCCTTATTAAATTTATGATCCATATTTTCCTGATCAGCTAAACATGATTGGAGTGCTAATGCCTCCATGGCAGCAACGGATATTCCTTGTCCAAAAACTGGGTCAAAACGACAATGGGCATCACCTACAACCAAGAGACCAGCTGGTACATTGGCTAAATCAAATCTTCGCCATACTTGATAGGGTATCTTATGTATGTTGATCTCGGAAATCGGCTGCGTTTTTTCGAGAAATTGCGCAACATCAGGTACTGGTATTTTTTTGGCATACGCATGAAATGCTTTTTCCGTTTTTGGAGGCTGTTCATTAGCATAACCACTAAAGGTTATAGAAAATCGTCCACCTTCTACAGATTGAATAAAAGCTCCATAGGGATTTTCAGGAAAGCTAGGTGAGATCAATAGATTACACCAATCCATTTCTTCCTCCTGCTGCAAACGAAAATATTGGGTAGCATAAAAAAGCTTAATCGCGATCTTCTCCTCTTTCACATGTATACGAAACGGCTTTAGCCACTCCATATTCCTAGAGCCAAACCCACTAGCATCAACTACTAAGTCAGCAGTAATGGATTCTTCCTCTTGTGTTTGCAGATACTTTACTTTAACCCCTGTAACTTTGCTATAGCGTTCATTGGCCAATAGTTGTTCAACACGTGTTTCATATTTGACCTCTATATTTTCCACCTGATTAATCCGCTGCAGTAAATGCCATTCCAACAATGGCCTACTCTGTTGTACCATCACTAGTTCCCCAGTAAATCGCTGTTTCCAAAACCCAAAATGATGCCATTTTAAATCTCGAGTAAAGTTATTGATAATTCCCCCATCCGCAATTAAGTTATCAAGAAAACACGGGAACAATTCTTCGATGGCCTCTTCTCCACCTTTTAGTAGAACATGCGGATGATAGGTTTGCGGTACTCGCTTTCTTGGTGTTTTTTCCTCCCAATTTGGCCCTGCCTCTAAGATGATTACTTTCTGACAATATCTTGATAAGGCCTTTGCAGCTAGTTTTCCAGCAACACTTCCACCTATAACAATTGCGCTCTTTAACATGTATCATTCCCCATTCCGTTATATCCTTTTGATTATTCTCAGTATAAGGTAACCCTCTCCTTTTTAAAATAATCAATAAGCTTTATTTTCTAACTATTTATGTAACGAATTACATATATATAAGAGGAGTGATATCATGAATTTTCCACTAACGAAGTAGTAGAAATTTTAGAGCATTCCCCGAGAAATCTAGAAATGACCCCAAAACAGATTGAGGTCATTCTTTTTATTACGTCAAATTTTATCCTATCTACTATAGCGCTCTTTGTTTTATTTGATGAATCATTTTTTCGATAAATTTATCTACATCCATACTTTCGGATTGCTGCTTACCATAAGCACGAACATTTACTGTTTTATTTTCTATTTCCTTATCTCCAAGAACTAGCATATAAGGAATCTTCTTCATCTGCGCCTCTCTAATTTTATATCCCAGCTTCTCATTTCGATCATCTATTTTTACTCTTATCCCTAGCTCCTTAAGTTTCGCTTGAACATGAAAACAATAATCAGCATGGACCTTTGATACAGGAATGATTTGTGTCTGTATTGGTGCTAGCCAAATTGGAAATGCACCAGCAAAGTGTTCAATAAGAATACCAAAGAATCGGTCAAGAGAACCGAAGATTGCTCGGTGAATGACTACAGGTCGAACCTTTTCATTGTTTTCACTTATATAAGATAGATCAAATTTATCTGGCATTTGAAAGTCGAGCTGAATTGTTGCGCACTGATGACTTCGATTTAAGGCATCTTTAATATGAAAATCGATTTTCGGACCATAGAAAGCCCCGTCTCCAGCATTGAGCTGATAATCAATATTTAGATCATGAAGCACATTTGATAATGCCCCTTCTGAAACTGCCCATAGCTGGTCATCCCCTAAAGAATTGGCTGGACGTGTGGAGAGTTCCACCGAATAAGAAAAACCAAATGTACGATAAACATGATCAATCAGATGAAACACTTGCTTAATCTCTTCTTCTATTTGATCTTCCCTTACAAAGATATGGGCATCATCCTGACAAAATGTACGTACACGTAGCATTCCATTTAAAGCACCACTAAATTCATGGCGATGAACCTGACCAAACTCCGCAATTCGAACTGGTAAGTCTCGGTACGAGTAAAGATTATTTTTAAACATCAACATATGTCCAGGGCAGTTCATTGGCTTCAGTGCAAAATCCGTATCATCAACTTCTGTAAAATACATATTCTCATGGTAATGATCCCAATGTCCTGATTGTTCCCACAGACGTTGATTCATCATTAATGGTGTACGTACTTCTAGATAGTTTGCTTTATTTTGTACTTCTCGAGAAAAATTCTCTAATTCGTTACGAATGATTTGACCATTTGGTAAGTAAAACGGCATTCCTGGTGCTTCTTCGGAAAACATAAAAAGCTCTAATTGCTTTCCTAATTTCCGATGATCTCGCTTTTTGGCTTCTGCTAAGAAATGAAGATGATTGGCTAAATCTGCCTGCTTCTTAAAGGCAAAGCCATAGATACGTTGTAAAACCTCGTTTTCACTATCACCTCGCCAATAGGCTCCTGAGATATGCGATAGCTTAAATGCTCTAATAAAGCCAGTATGCGGCACATGGGGACCACGGCATAAATCAATAAATTCTCCCTGCTGATACAGTGCTATTTCTTCATCCTTCGGTAGATTGTTTAGTAAATCTAGTTTAAATGGCTCTTTTTTCTCCTTAAATACCTGTACAGCCTCTTCATAGGATACTACCTTTCGATTCACTTCTAGCTCTTCCTGAATAATGTTCTTCATTTCTTTTTCGATAAGCTGAAAATCATCCAAGCTCAAGCTATGGTCAAGTTGAAAATCATAATAAAAGCCATTGTCAATGACTGGACCAATTCCTAGCTTCACGCCTCCGAACAACCTTTTTACCGCTTGGGCTAATACATGGGCAGTCGAATGTCGCATAACTTTAATACCCTCAGCTGAATCCATTGTTAATATAGCAACAGATGCATCCGCTTCTAATCGGTAGCTTAAATCGACTAATCTACCATCAACCTTTCCTATAATTGCATGTTTGGATAAGCTTTGACTAATGGATGATGCTACATCTGTAAGTCTAATCCCCTTCGGATATTTTTTTGCTTTTCCATCCGGAAATTGAATATGAATTGAATTTTTCATTTTAGATCCTCCCTCTATATACTTTAATTATCTTCAAAATACTCTTGTTTTCTTAGAATTAATCAAGCACCATTTCATTGAATGTATTGATGGATAAAGCGTTTAATCAGAGTACAGAATATTCTAACCGGGTTTTATCCATCCTAACAGCCAAATTGTGTACATTTGGTTGAAAAGGGATATAACCATGCCCTCATTCTCCACACCGCTTATGGTCGCTCACCCTCCCATGTATCACGGGATTTTAATCCATACATTCCTTCGTCCTGCGTATCCACAAGGTGGAGGTCGGAAAAAGCTCCTATGCTGGGTCTGGTGCCCGAATGGAATAAATAATCTCCGACTCTGCATTATTGGTGTTTGTTCATTCCAAAACTTAGATGCATTTTTTCAACTACTTTGAAATAGCTTAAACTGCCTGCAATTCTTTCATTTGAGTTAAACCTTGTAATAGCTTGCTACCTTCAAATTCACATTGTTTTCTGCCAATCACAAACAGTACACGTAGTAATTTGCCGCACATTGCAATCAATGACTGTTGTTTCTTCAACGGGTTGACGGATCGGGTCGTGTAATATCTGTGCAGGGTCTTGAACGTCGAGTTACTGGCTACTAATGGCCTAACGGCCAGATATAAAGCTTTTCTCAGCTTTTTCCGCCCTCGTTTTGTTATCCTTGTTTGTCCCTTGAACTTCCCTGAACTATGTTCTCGTAACGACAAACCTGCCATATTGACCAGCTGTTGTGGATGGTCATATTTTTTGAGGTCTCCGACCTCAGAGAGAAAGGTGGCTATGGTGATTGGCCCCAGCCCTTTAATATTCATCATTTCCTGGGCGCCTGGAATGTCTTTCATGAGATCTGTAATTTCCATGTCCAGTTCGGTTAATTGGCTCTGATAGAGCTCGTATTGGTCTAAGAGACTGTGTATTTCTTTTCTTGCGAAACGCAATCCAACTTCAATGCCGACACTCTTCCTTGCCTTCTCAATGAACTGAGTTGCACGCTTGATTCCGACGCCTCGCTTAATTGTCGTTTTCCATTGTGCTAATACTTCCTCCGGAGTCACGCCTCGGAGGTCGGATGGAAACGGAAAGTTACGTAAGCTGAATAAAGCTGTCTTGCCTTCCCAGTCTTTGAATACATCATTAAACTCTGGGAAATATCGCTGAATATGGTTTTGAATGCGTCCTTCAATGATAATCAGCTGTTTGACGAGTTGATCTCGTAATTTGATCCCTTCCCGCAGTTCGGCATAAATGCCATCGAGAAGATTTGGTACGGAGTATCGTCCGTCTTTTATCAGCTGTGCAATGACACGCGCATCCTTGGTGTCATTTTTCGTTGGTGAGTTATCATCGAGTTCTTTGGACTTTTTCACGTGCATAGGGTTTACCAGCACAAAGTTAATATCTTTTGCTTTCAGATAATAAGCAAGGCTCAGCCAAAAGTGTCCTGTTGGCTCTGCACCGATGATTAATTCACTTTTACGGTGTTCTTTTTGAAGTCTGGAGACCCAGTTTAAAAGCTGTTCAAAGCCATGAACGCGATTGTCGAAGATCAGTCGTTTTCCAAATTCAAACCCTCGGTCATCCTGCGCACGTGCCACGTGTTTGTTTTTAGCGATGTCGATTCCTACAATTAATGTTTCTGGTGTGATTTGCGATAGTTTGTGATTTTGATTATAATTCATAGTGGGTCCTCTCCTTGGTATTTATTAATTTCGGGGTCAATGCGCATTGACACCCTGTACTATACCAAGGGGGCTCTTTTTTGTTCAACCCTCAAATTTCTTCATTACAGGAATGCTCCTTAATAATATTCATTATCTTTTCATTTTGGCTACAATAAAAAACACCCATCCCTAGTACAGGGACGAGTGTCTTACCCGTGGTTCCACCCATTTTCCCAATGAACCATTTACGTTCATTGGCTTATGGTGCTGTAACGTAGCTTTACGGTACTGGATACTTTATTTCCCCAATACGGCTTCCAAGGTGGTAAATCATTTTCCTTCGTTAGGAAGATCGCAGCTTTCCTTCCCTCTCTGGTAACGGCAAAAAATAATTCATGTCCTCTTCATCGCCATTCGATCGCATACAATTAACTTGCTTAGAGCGAAAGCGCAAGCGCCCGATTAGAAACGTAGGGACTGGAGCGAGTCAACGGAGATAAAGGAATCACGGTGAGCTTGCGAACCGATGATAACTTATCGTAAAGCGATTCGTGAAGTCCAATCGTTTCTGGGCGCTTCCCAACACGCCCCTATTTATCCACATGGGCCAATTTTTTATATTTTCCTAGAGACTACAAAAAACACATCCATCCCTAACATAGGGACGAATGTGTTAATTCGTGGTTCCACCCAACTTCCCAATAAACAATAGGCGTTCATTGGCTTATGGCGCTGTAACGTAGCTTCACGGTACTGGATACTTTATTTCCCCAATACAGCCTCAGAGGTGGTAACTTACATTATAGGTTAGGAAGTTTTCAGCATTTCTTCCTTCTCTGGAAACCGTCTAAAGTAACTCATGTCCTCTTCATTGCCTTTTCATAACGTTTAATTTTTATATATGCTACACCAAATCCAAGGAAAAAACAAGTGGTAATCACATAGTTTTTTAATCCCTTTTTCATAAACTTTATTCTAAATGGGGCTTGGATTTTAGCATTTACTCAGGAAAAAATTTTACTCTAAACTGTTATCATTTTCCTATTACTTTTATCTATTATTTCGATTTATTATCGTGTTAATACTAATTCTGCCAGCAGTCTCTTTGATCGCACTCCCTTTTCTATCTATTCGGGATGGGTTTCTTTAGCTAGTATAAGTTAATGTATTTACTTACCTCACCAGAAATGATTTCACTTCCTTTTTTAGTTTAGGAGAATTGGGATGAACAGAAATTACGTTAATTGCAGTCAGCATCGTAGCCATTACCATTTTCATCGGGAAGGAAGATATCATATATCCATTTGTATTTCTTTGGACTGTTATTGCTATTTTTGTACAAGGACAACAGAGCCGTTTTTCAATGGACACTCGCGGCTTGTAGTATCTCTATTACTCTATTTATTATCGGTGTAGCATTGACTAAATGGAGGAGAATTAGCGTAATGTTACTGACATAAATGTAATTTATTATCATAATTTGTTATTTCCCCTTAAATTCTATGTTAACTCACTGATATTTTCGTTTGTTACATTTAGGATAGTTAAATTGTCGAAATATATCAGACCCTGTTTCGCCAGTTTTACTATTGAACGAGATAAACCTATATAGAGGAGGAAAAACAGTGGCACAGTCCAATCATACAACAAGAAAATATGCAATTTCTGCAGCATTAGTAACTTCCTTAGCTTTCACTCCTATTTTTAGTGGAAGTGTATTTGCCAATGCAGGTGTAGGCTCTTCAGAAGGGGATATTACCATTAATGAGAGCAATATTCCTAATGTCCGGAAAACCACCGTAGATGAATTCTCACTTATTCAGCTTGGAGATACAGGACAAGCAGTAGAGGATTTACAAGCAACGCTTCATGACAAGGGCTACTATACATATACAGTTGACGGTATATTTGGTCCTATTACTGAAAAAGCAGTAAGAGATTTTCAAGCAGACAAAAAACTACAAGTTGACGGACTAGTAGGGCCGAATACATCTGAAGCTTTAGCATTACCTGCAAGCAATCCATCTGGTGATTTAACTATTACAGAAGCTGGAAATTCTAATTCAACAAACATTCAATCTGATATTGTTGCTACTGCAGAAAGTGTCATAGGCACGCCTTATGTGTGGGGTGGAACTACTACGAAAGGCATGGACAGCAGTGGTTTTATTAATTATGTATTTAAGCAAGTCGGTATCGATGTTTCTCGAACCCATAGTGAGATGTGGGAGAATGACGGTGTCCATGTAGGCGCTCCTAACGTTGGAGATGTAGTATTCTTTGAGGGAACTTATGATACTGAAGGAGCATCGCACAGTGGGGTTTACATTGGTAACAATCAAATGATTCACGCAGGAAATGACGGTGTGCGTGTAGCAGATATTAGCATCGACTACTGGCAAAATCATTATATTGGTGCCAAATCTTTTATTAACTAGTGTAGACTAGTCCAACACAATCTTTTTATATGAATATGAACAGTAAAGGACATAGCCTGTTTGTTTAGATTAATAGGCTATGTCCTTTCGTTTACGCAATCTTTTCAGAATACATCGTATCACACTGACCATTAAAATAGACCTAATTGCTTTGGTGAGAGTCCGTCATAGCGTATTCCCAGCATTTCTTGAAGCTCCTTTGCATTACCGGCTGCATCGCCACCCGAATTATTATTAAATAGAACCATGATGTCCTTACTATGCCTGTGTAGTTCAGAAATTCTGTTTTTCCATTCTGAAAGTTCTGCTTTATTGTATTTATAAAGATAACGAACATCCCGCCAATTCGTTTCCGCACTGCTTGGTTTATTCCAGCCGTGAACGTTCCTACCATGCATTCGTATGAGTGTCAGGTCTTCATGCGTTACTTCAGGGACGGTTGGTATTGAGCTATCACCTGCTTGCGGCTCATCCACTATAGAATGAATCCATCCTTCCTCTTTCATAAAGGATAAGGTACTGTTACGATACTGGTCACTAAACCATGATTGGTTTCTAAATTCAAGTGCGACTGGAATCTCTCCCAGCATTTTCTTACAAAAACGTAAATAATTCACATTGTCCTTATTACACTCAAACCATGGCGGGAACTGAAATAGAACCATTGCTAATTTATTGGCATCCTGATACGGCTTTAAGGAATCTATAAATGCTTGAAACATTTCTGTTTTCGATTCAAAGGGATTTTCTTCACCGCGCTGATGCCCGGTCATACCTTGATAAGCTTTTACAACAAAACGAAAATTATCTGGTGTTTCCCTCACCCATTTTTGAGCATTACGAACAGGCTGTACTGCATAAAAAGAGGCATCAACCTCTACTACTAAAAAATGGCTACTATATTCAGGTAATTTATCTTTCGGCTTTATCTGTGGCGGATACAGAGAATAGTGGTCCCCCCACCCTGTTAATCCTATGTAAATCATCCATTTACCCTCCTGCTTCCATCATAGCACAGGATGGTTTTTAAGTTGAATCTATATAACTTTACATCTATGTATACGAAAGAGTACCGGATAGTCGATGGACTATTGATACTCTTTCATGCTTATTGTCCAGCACTCAATTCCGATTGTACCTGTTGAATTTCTTGTTGGGATGCTGCTTGTGCTGGTTTATAGAAACCATTTTGTATCGAGTAACTATATACTTTTCGTTGGCGAGATTCATCCCCGTTTCTTAAATTTATTAGCGTTTGTCTAAGCTGTGCATTATTAGCCTCACTAATGTAGCCTGCATAACTTTTCAGGCTCGCATTTAATCCGTTTAAATAGTCATTCACAATATCCTTATCCTGTAACATCTTTTTCCTCCTATTGTAAAAATGGTAAAAGTTGTTGCTGTGCTTGTCTAGCTGCTTGAGCGTCTTGAAGTAACATGGACTTTAATTCTTGATCGGTCGCTGATTGAGCGTAGGTCTCTAACTTATTGGCTATCATTCCATGCTCGCCGATCATTTTTCGAAGGTTCTCTAATTCCGTCTGCGTTAATTGATTCATGGCATAAACTCCTTTCAGCAATATTCGTGGTTAGTATCTCCAATTCTTGTGAAGATATTCCTCAAGAAACACAGATAATACTCGGATATCAAAAAGAAAAAGCATCCCTAATTCGGAATGCAACTGAATCGTTAAGGAAAGTATTTATATATTTATATTTATCGCAAACTAACTAAACAAAGAATGGATAACGCGTTGAATCTCTTCTTCCCCTCTGCTTAAAACGTCTATGAATACATCACTACGGTTGTTGATGGAATAAATTCGATGGTATAAGAGCTTCCAAGCTCCTTCTTTACACATTCCATTAATCTTACACCTGTTTGATTAAATCTTTTCTCAAGTTCAATTGCGTCTATTCGCAACTTATCGTTTTCCCAATCTATCCAATTCCCATATGCTGCTATCCAAAGCGTTAATTCTTTCGTTAATTCTCCTGATATGGGTATATCCTCTATATCAAGATTGCAGCCGCATTTTTTGCACCAGAACGGATCTGCACCCTCATCACCTTCCATTTTCAAATGATCTATTTTCCCATTTTCACAACAGCATCTCATATATATAAACCTCCTTATTCCTTTGCACGATTCGTGTTTTGTTGTTCTATCATTTGGACAAAATTTTGCGCAGTCTTCGACAATTCATGATTCTTTAACCATATTAAACCTACCGATCCAGATAAACCAACTGCATCAGAGATTTTATAAGCATGTATCGGGTATCCGCTATGCTGTTTAAGTAAGGTCTCTGGTACAATAGATGTAGCAAAATCAGATGAAATTAAATCCATTAACAAGGTAATATCCGAGCATTCACCAACCATATTTGGCTGTAGTTGACATCGAGAAAAAGCCTCTATAATTAAATAATGCACACCTAACCCTTCTGTACTTGGTAGTAGTAAAGGATAATGTTCAAGTTCATCAAACGATACTTCATGTGTGAATACATTGTGCTTATTCGATGTGATAAAATAAAACGGTTCTGCATGAAGATGAACAACAGAGAAATCATCCATATCAAGCGGTAAACGAATAATCGCTAGTTCGACCTTACGATCCCTAACTAATTTACAAAGATACAACGATTCATTTTGTTGAATTTTATAAGTAACATTCGGATATTGTCTTTTAAATTGACGAAGAATGTCCGCGAGACCGGCAAAAGAAAAGGTATTGATACCGATCGTCAACGTTCCATATAATCCACGTCCTACATCCTTCACTTCCATTTTTGCCTCTTCCATTAATTGGTTCATTCGTAAGGCATATTTATAGAGTGCTTTTCCTGCCTCGGTTACCTCAAAAAACTTGCCACTTCTTTCTACTAATTTTGAACCCAACTCCTCTTCCATCGCTTTTAAATGCTGGCTTAATGGTGGCTGGGAAATATGAAGTCTTTCAGCAGCGGCAGAGATCTTTTTTTCCTCTACAATCGCTATAAAATATCGCAACTGTCTAATATCCATTTTAACACCTCCACTTTTATTATATGAAAAAGTTAAGTAAAATTAATTTTTTAAATATTTTTCATATAACTAACACCATGGTAGCATAAAAAGTATAAAGTGAAACTTACTTCAGTGGGGGTTTTGTTTATCCCCCAAGTGAGGAGCTTACTACCAGTTATATGTCGGGATAAAAGGAAAAAGGAGTTATATTCATGTATCTATTTATCCTAATATTATGTTTCTTTCTGCTAATTGGATGCCATGAATTTCCAAGTTCCTCCAACCATCACTCCACAGAAAAGAAGGTGAACACATTGAATCGACAATTATTTGATGCAGCTGAGAAAGGAAATACGAACGAGGTTCTAAAACTGCTTAAAGCTGGCGCTAACATCGATGCAACAAACAGAAGCGGAACTACACCTGTGCTTGCAGCAACCTATCATAATAGAGTAGCAACAGTAAAGCTCCTAATTAATCAAGGTGCTGATATTGATATTCGTGATGATAGCCTAAATAATGTGCTTCTATATGCTGGAGCAGAAGGATTATTGGAAATTGTAAAACTCTCCATCGAAGCAGGAGCAGATACCAATCTCACAAACCGATTTGGTGGAACAGCACTGATCCCAGCAGCAGAACGCGGCCATGTCAATATCGTTAAAGAACTGCTGACTCATTCGGATACCGATGTTAACCATATTAATAATCTACATTGGACAGCCTTGTTAGAGGCGGTAATACTAGGTGACGGTGGAGAGGAGCATCAAGAAATTGTAAAACTATTAGTTGATCATGGTGCCGACATTGATATGGGGGATAGAGAGGGAATTACCGCTCTACAACATGCACAGAATAACGGATATCAAGATATAGTAGCTATTCTAAGCAATGCAAAGTCAGCTAATTAATATCATGAGAGGAGGAGTTAAGAAGTGAAAAATGATTATTGGTTAACAAATGTCCGATTAGAAACGGGCTACCGTTATGGAAATAGCATGATTATCGGTACGGAGACAGAACATTTTCATATCCGTATTGTAGATGGAAAGGTTAATCAAATAATCCCAGCAAATATTCCTTTGGATACGAACGTCCCAAGGCACGATGCAAAGCATTATTTAATGCTACCAGCATTCAGAGATATGCATATTCATATCGACAAAACTTACTATGGGGGTAATTGGAGAGCACCAACACTGGCAACCAAAGGGATATGGACAAGACTTGAAGAAGAGGAAACATTACTTCGCCAATTACTACCTGTGGTCGAAGAAAGAGCAGGAATATTAATCAACCTCTTACTGCAGTCAGGATCCACTCATATTCGTACACATTGTAATGTCGATCCAATTATTGGTCTGAATAATTTAGAAGCGACGCTAAGAGCACTAGAAACGTTCAAAGATAAAGCTTCTGTGGAGATCGTTGCTTTCCCACAGCACGGGCTATTACGTAGCGATGCCGTATCTCTCATGAGAGAAGCGTTAAAAACTGGAGCTTCACTCGTAGGTGGTATCGATCCTGCCTCGATTGATAATCATATTGAGAAATCGTTACAAACTGTGTTCGACCTTGCAATTGAGGCTAATGCAGATATAGACATACATTTGCATGATCCTGGTCACCTTGGTATTTTTACATGTAGGCGATTGGCAGCATTAACGGAGGAAGCTGGTTGGCAGGGAAGAGTCACTATTAGCCATGCCTTAGCTCTTGCAGACATAGCAACTGAAGAGGTAAGTGAGGTCGCAGCTTTATTAGCACACCATGGTATTTCAATCACATCTTCTGTACCCCTTGGAAGAACCATCCCAATCCCGCTTTTACAAGAAAAAGGAGTAGCGGTATCACTTGGTGACGATAGTATCATCGATCACTGGTCTCCCTTTGGAAAAGGAGACAGCCTAGAAAAGGTAGGAACACTTGCCGAACGCTTTCATCTCAAAGACGAGCAATCACTTGGGCAGGCACTAGGCTTTATTACTGGAGGAATCACGCCATTAAATCAAAATGGAGAGATGATTTGGCCAAAAACTGGGGACGATGCTAACTTTGTCTTTGTAGATGCAAGCTGTTCTGCCGAAGCCGTTGCTAGGAGAGCGCAACGAATGGCAGTTTTATATAAAGGTAAGATTGTTGCAGGAGCAATGTAATCGTTAAAGAGAAAGGATAGAAAAAATATGAGTTCTACTTTTTGGCTAACCAATGCTAGATTGGAAACTGGCTATCAGGTTACTAATAATTCAATTACAGGTACCAAAACGGAAGCATTTCACCTCAAGATTTGTGACGGAAGAATCGCTAAAATTATATCTGCTAATGAATCACTGCCTGAGCATCTTCCCAAAAAAGATGTAAATCACTTGTTAATGCTACCATCTTTTGTTGAACAACATTGTCATTTAGATAAGACCTTACTAGGTGACCAATGGCATTCAGCAACCCCCGCGCCTACTATTTTTGATCGACTTAAACTAGAAAAAGAAACACGACAAACTTTAGATACGACCATTCAAGAAAGAGCAGAAAAATTATTGAATCGCTATTTAATGTATGGTGTTACACATGTACGTACCCATGTAGATATTTATCCAGAAATTGGCCTAAAGCACTTTGAAGAAGTTCAGAAGATATTACAAGCTTTTGCAGGAAAATTAACGTCTGAGATTGTTGCATTTCCACAACATGGATTATTACGTTCAGGTGTACAACATTTAGTTAGAGAAGCTTTAAAGCAAGGTGCTCAGTTTGTAGGAGGAGTTGATCCTGCGACAGTGGATGGTGATATTGAAGCATCTTTACAAGCCATGGTCGAGCTTGCTGTCGAAGGTAACGCAGGTATCGATTTACATTTACATGATCCAGACCATTTAGGTATCTTCACTATGAAAAGATTAGCAGAGCTAACCAAGGAGGCCGGTTTACAAGGTAAGGTTGCTATTAGCCATGCATTTGGTCTCGGTGAAATCTCTCCTTCGGAGGCAATGGAAGTAGCAGAGCAATTGGCTGAAGCAGGAATAACCATTATTACAAGTGTTCCCATTAATCGAAGAGTTCCACCTGTTGACTTATTACACAGTAAAGATGTGCCGGTTGCAGTTGGCTGTGATAATATTTTTGATGTTTGGTCACCATTTGGAAATGGCGATATATTAGAACGAGCGGGACGATTAGCAGAAATCTTTACGTGGATAGATGAACCCGCACTCGCACAAACACTTTCCTATATTACGGATGGCAAAACACCGTTAAATCTTGAAGGTAAGCAAATATGGCCTTGCCTTGGAGATGATGCGAATATGGTTTTTGTGGACGCAAGCTGTTCTGCTGAAGCAGTAGCTAGAAGATCACAGCGAGCAGCAACGATGTTTAAAGGAGAAATTGTATCAGGTACTTTTTAAGCAGGAACACCCTTGTTACATCCAAAAAATCTCCCACTTTATATATAATTAATTAAATCTAAATAATACGCCTTTAGTTGCTCTTTTAACGAAACAGGCTCAACAATTCGTATGGTTTTTCCAAAGCTAGCTAGGTAACGAATGATAAAGTCTACTTCAGTAGGCTCATAAGTTCCGACCAAATAATAATCATTATGTTCTTCTTTTATTTTCATAGAGGGGAACTGGCTCTGTATGAATTGCTCGATGCCTGTTTTTGTTATCTCACATTTAAACGGAATAGCTTGATCTGTAGGCTTCCAGAAAACATGTGCATTTTCTATAGTGATACCTTCTACGTCTATCATATCCACATCCTCCACTACCTCTATTGACTTTATCCGATCACAGCGAAAGACACGATACGCTTTTTTATTCAAATCAAGAGATTGGCAATACCAATAGCCCTTCATAGCATAGATAGAAATAGGTTGAATACGGCGAATTGTCGTCTGCTTTTCTGTGGTATAGACTATCGACAAAATTTGATTATTAGTCGAAGCTAATAGAAGCTCTTCTAAATAAGCACATTCATGTAGCTGCTCTGCATGAAAGAATGCGACTCGTTTTTGCAAGCTATCTATTTGCTTTCGCTGTTTTGTCGTGAGTCCTTCTAAAAACTTTTCATGAACGGAACGATAGGATATTTCAAATGGCGTACTCGTAAAGCTCTGTAGTGCCTGCATGGCAAAATAAAGCGCGAACACTTCTTGACTTGAAAATGAAATCGGCGGCAAAGTAATTGGTTTTACTAAACGGTATCCGCCGTATCTCCCATATTCGGCGTATAAAGGTACGCCCATCTCCTCAAGTGAAGCTATATCTCGAAGTGCAGTCCGTTTCGAAATTTGAAATTCATTGATGACATCTTTTAGTGTAAAACGTTGCCGTTGATTAACGAAACGAAGCATTTGATTTAAGCGCTCACTTTTTTTCATAAAATCCCCCTTAATAGTGCCAATAGTTGTCACCTTTATTCTATATACTCATCAGTATAACAAACGAAGGAGGCATTTCAATGAATGTTGAGGTTATTCCTTTCCTATCTTTAAACGGACAAGGAGCAAGAGCAATTGCATTTTATGAGCAATATTTAGAGGCTACGGTTCTATTCAAAAAAACTTATAAAGAAATGAAGGACATGGACCCAAAGTTTACGTACGCAAAAGGGCAAGAGGACTATATTACACATTCTGTCTTACAAATTGGATCGAACAAGCTGATGATTGCCGAGGAAGCAATGGATCAAACCCGCTCCTGGCAGTTAGATAACAGCTCGTCTTTATGTGTTCAAGCAAAGGACTATAACGCGATTTATACTATCTATGCAAATCTTCTAAAGCATGAAGACGTCCACATTTTAATACCCTTTGAAAAAAATGCATTTAGTTCTGGATATGGTATTGTAAGAGATCCCTTTGGAGTGATTATTCAATTAGCCGTAACGAAACATGAATTTTAGACTTCTAAAGCCTACGCGACTAAACCTAATGAGGATGGAACATAACGAAATCAGTATAGTGAACTACTCCCACCACTTACCACCCTTACGGGTTGCTTGAAGTGGGGGCTTCTTGGGTAATCGCCACTTTTGGTAGCTGACGAAATGGACCAAGCTAACCCTCTTGTTACAAGAGTTTATATTTTCATTAGGCACTTGCTAATAAGCGAATGCCTTCTTTTTTGATATGGAGAGCTGAATTAATCTCTTTCGGGATTTAGCCCACACGAACAAGCGTAAGTTCTAATTTCTATAGGCATTGGTTGGGTATTTCCGCAACTCGAACAAGTTTGGTAGATGGGAACCATTTATCAAACTTGTTCGAGTTGTTTCCCTTGTTCTTTTAGTTTGTACTGTAAGAAAGAAGTGAACATTCCCCATCCATTGAAAAATCTAAGCCAACAACTTTTTCAATTTCCTTCCTTTTTATCTCCTTCTCGTACTCTGTAAGAATAGAAATATAGTATTTTCCTGATGAAGTCATAGACAAGGTACAAGATTTGATGTTGTACTCCGAAGGAATTGCTCGCATCTTGAACAGCTGTACTTACTCATGGATCAAATTGTCCTGTTCAATGCCTAATTTCATAGCAACAGTTATTCGTTTTTTTCCATTACTGCAAAATAATTTTCTTCACTATCTGCAAAGTTAAAGACTTTTTCCGAAGGCATATGTACCATTTCACCAACTGTGACGCCTTTGCTAGATAAATCCTTATATAGCTTTTCTAGATTGTCAGTAAAAAACATCAAGGAAGGTGTATCAAGATTTAATTCAGGCTCCATTTTTGCAATAACGCTTTTATCATGAAGTACTATCCTTGTTTCGGCTTCCATTGTTAGAGCAATCTCAATCCATCTCATTCCCTGACCATTATTTTCATCAGTAATGACCTGAAAACCTACCTTTTCTCTCCAAAAATGCACTGCTTCATCTTGATTATTTACATACAGCATGAGCTGCCCTACTTTATTAATCATTCTATTACCTCCGTATCTGTTATCATCTCCTTATTTATTTCTACATTCATCGCAAATATCCTTTTCATTTCATCTAGAACTGCATGAATAAATGGAGGACTAATAAATATACACTCCTTATCCACTTCCATTCAGTTTCCATAGCCTCAAAAATTATATTTATTTAATTTTTCTTTTATAACCATCATCGAAGTATGAATTTCATGTATCTCACTTTCAGATAGTCCGCTAAACAATTGATTTATTTGTTGATCTGACTGAATATTAATTTTAGCTAGCTGTTCCTCTCCTTTTTTTGTTAAAAAGAGAAAGTTTTTTCTATTGTCTCTTGCTGAGCTTTTTTTCTCTATTAATGCTTCCTTCTCTAATTTACGCAAAATCCTGCTCATATAGCTTTTATCCATATTAAGTTTTTGAACGAGATTATTCGCAATACATTCAGTTTCTTCGCTAATTTCGAATAATATGCGTGCCTCGGTTAATGAATAATCTGTATCTAGAATGTGGTTATTAAATAAACCAAGTACCTTTGTATAAAATCGATTGAATTGCCTGATATCATAAATAATTTCTTTATCCATACGTTCTCCTTTAGTTGACTTTGTCCACTTTTAATATTACTATAACTATACCCTTGAAATGTTGACTTAGTCAACTTTTTAAGGGGAGAACAGTTTAACAATCTTTCGTAATCTTTAATGAGAACTATTTGGAGGGGGTATTATATGATTATTCGAGAAATTAAACAAGAAGACAATGCACAAATAAAAAAGATCATACAGGATTCACTAAAATCACTTGGTTTAGCGATTCCTGGTACAGCTTATTTTGACCCTCAACTTAACGATCTTCACCAATATTATACGGAGTTAAAACATGCGAACTATTGGGTGGTAGAAATGGAAGGAGAAGTTGTTGGCGGAATTGGTATAGCACCGTTTAACGAACATGACCATGTTTGCGAATTGCAAAAGCTCTACGTAAGTCCAAAAACGCAAGGTTTAGGATTTGCAAGGAACCTGATGGAAACAGCTCTGTCATTTGCATCTAAACATTATTCAAAGTGCTACTTAGAAACACAGCATGAATTAACAGCTGCATGTATATTATATGAAAAATTTGGATTCTCTCTTTTGGATGAACCACTGTCTGGTTCTGACCATTCCGCCATGAATGCGTGGTATATAAGAGATTTGAATTAGTAATTAATAAACTTCTTTTTAATGCTATATACATCCATAAATTTCAATCATTACCAAAGAAGTGTTCTTTCATAAAGTGAAACTTCAATTAACGGGGGGCTTACTGCTAGTTATATGCGGAATAAACAAAAGCGCAAGTGCCCGATTAGAAACGTAGCGACTGGAGCGAGTCAACGGAGATAATTAATCACGGTGTGCTTGCGAGCCGATGATGATTTAGATTAGGACGATTCGTGAAGTCCTCTAGTTTCTGGGTGCTGTGCTGGACGCCGCCCAACACGCCCATATCTACATGGGCACTTTTATAATTTCCTAGACTAGAATAAAAGATGGGATGAATATATAGTTTTCACACCATCTTTTTAAACTACTCTACAAATAATACTGGCTTTTGTTTTGATTAAAGCTTAACAGCTATTCCTGCCGTTTCTTTAAAGAAATTTTTATATAGTAGTATATCCAAATCTGTACTTCTTTTTCTTCAGTCACCGTTATTTTTTATGTCATGGTCATTTACAGGCATTTTCGTACCAGTAAAGGGATTTAACTCATATGTCATATCTCGATTGTAATCCTTTTCTGTTTTCCGAACATTTTTTCCTAAAGCAACAAAATACATTATAAAAGGCACAAAAGCAATGAGTATAACAATTCTTATTATCCAATCCATTGAATATACCTCCCTTTATTTTGTATTACGTCCTTTAATTAATTAAGTTTCACCTTTTCCCAAAACGCTACTATTATACGAAACATGGGGTCATTGTGAAAAAAACACGAACTAGAATGAATAAAAACACTCAAAATTGAAAGAGGTGGCCCACTATCAACAAAAAAGCGAAATCAAGTACTGACAACAGTAAACTTATTTATTTCATTTAACTATATTTAATCGTTTTATAAAAAGGCTGAATTATTTTTTGGTTACGTAGCTATTCTTGAATGAACTAAGAAAAATTCTTGAAGCTATACTTGGGAATATAACAAAGATGACTAGACATCGTCAGTTAACCAAAAATACAACACCTATTTAATTTCAACTTATTGACCTACACTAAGGTTTCAGTTTTGTAGTTTTCCCTTTTTAGCATACTTCATAGGTTCAGGTAATAAAAGGTTTAATATAGCTGCTCCTACTAAAATAACAATTGATAAGTAAAAGGAAATGTTATAACTACCTGTCTCACTATAAAACAGCCCTGGTAAATAAGCACCTAATGCTGATCCTATTTGATGACTTAGAAATAACCATCCTAAGATAAATCCAATGGAATATTCTTTAAAATATTGAGTAGCCAATAATTGAGTAGGGGCTACAGTTGCAAAATCAACTAATCCAAATAGCACTGCAAAAACAAGTAGTAAACCAGAATTATGACTATATAATAGAATACAAATTGATATTGCTCTAACTACATATAGAAAGAATAACATTTTCCGACTGCTCCAACGATCAGCTACTACACCAGATATTAAGATTCCTAAAATATTAAATCCAGCAAGTATACTTATAGCTGCACTAGTGACACTTGTTGAAAAACCATGATCATGTGAAAATGGAATTAGGTGTGTATCCATTAATCCTGTGGTAGTAAAACCACAAATAGCAAAAGGTAAAATTAAGAACCAAAATTCTCTTTTTAGAAATACTTGCCATATCGAAAGGTTTGTATTTAAAGCTTTCTTTGCGTCTATGTCTTCTTCAATAACTTCCCCGCCAATAGGGGATAACCCCTTTTCTTTAGGATGATTTCGTAAAATTAAAAGGACAATTGGAAAGACAACGAAAATTAAAAAAGCACCTAAAATAATAACAGTCATTTTCCAATTAAACCAATGGATTAACATGAGAGAACCTGGAACAAGAAACATTTGACCAGCACCAAAACCTGCTTCCATAATCCCAAATGCAAGGCCACGCTTTTCATTAAACCAATTAGTTACAACCACTGTTGCAGCTACATTAGAGGCTCCTCCTACACCAAGAGAAACCATAATTCCATAAAGAAAAAATAACTGCCAAGGGTGATGTACAAAAGAAGTAAGTAAAATACTTATTCCTACTAGAAAAGTGCTGAAGGATAAAATAATACGAGCACCTAATTTATCAACTAGCCTGCCAATGATTGGTTGGGAAAGTCCATAAACAATAAAGCTTAAAGTTGAAATAAGGGAAATTGTTCCTCTATCCATTGAAAATTCAGATTCCCATGGTTCTACAAAAGCACCAAATGAAAGGCGTACACCTTGAACAGCTAAAAAAGTTAAAAATGTCACAAAAACGATAATCCAACCATAATGAAATTTTATCTTCATATCTTCTCCTAAAAAAATAATTATTTGGTCCTTAGATCTAAATCCCAACGTTCTTCTATTAAAGTAGATCCCCACAATGATTTTTCTTCTTTTTCTGCTGTTATTTCAAATCCAAATTTTTTATATAATGGTCTGGCAGTTACCATATCACTAACCGTCCAAAGAAAAATTCGTTCAAAATTATGTTCTTTGCAATATTGAACTAAAGATTTAATAAGTTGAGTGCCCACTCCCTTTTTTTGAAATGCTGGATTTACTAGGAACCACCTTAACTGTCCGGTCTCGCTTCCATCATTTACTAAACCAATACAGCCTGCAAACTGTCCACAACTTTCCGCTATCCAGATCCTTTCTATTTCAGAGTCAAAGGTCTCATGAAGATATGCTAAAAAACTTTTATCCCATTTGTATACTTGGCTATAAAATAACCATTGCTGTTCAATCATGTTTTTTATATCTTCCGAAGTATAATAGCTCCGGATAGTAACGGCTTCTTCTTTATCTTGAAATGAATGAGAAAGAATTTCTTGTATCGTATTCATTGAAGAAATCAGCCTTCGTTTTTGACCATCTTCCAAACCTTCAAGAATATATCCCACTTGCTGATTAGCCTTCTTCTCCAGCTCTTTGTATATTAATTCTCCATGATTCGTGACATATAGATGATAATTACGACCATCATCTTTACATTTTTGCTTATAAATCATTTTTTCCATTTCGAATTTTTTAATAATTCTACTTACATAACCACCATCTAAATCTAATTTTTCTTGAATATGTTTAGCTGTACAATTTCTAGTGTTATAAATCTCAAATAAAATACGAGTTTCCGTTAAAGAAAAAGGACTATCGTAGATATGTTCATTTAAAAAGCCTAGAATTTCTGTGTAAAACCGGTTGAATTTCCGTAACTCAAAACCACATTCATTTTGTTCATTATTCATATTGCACACCTCTTCCAAAGTCTAATAATTTATTAAATACATAATTATTTCATAATTTTAAACAAAATACTTGCTTTAGTCAATTATTTATTTTTTTCTCCCTCTTCGTAGAACCTCAAGTTAGCTACATAATCTTCGTAAAGCATGCTTATAATAATTTCATCCGAATATGTATTCTTCAAATATAAGGATTGTCTTAAAACGCCTTCTTTTTGAAAGCCAGCTTTTTCATAAGACTTTATGCCACGAATATTATGTGAGAAGACTTGCAGCTCTAAGCGATTTAAGTTTAATTCCTCAAATGTAAATTTTTGTGCAAGCCGTGTAGCTTCTGTCCCATACCCTTTTCCATAGTTGTCCTTACCATGAAGCGCTATTCTAAACATTGCCTTTTTATTATGTTCATCAATTTCTTGAATCGATAAATCACCTATAATTTGGCCATTTTCTAATAAACAAATAGCTAAATCATGACGCGTCTCATCTTGGCTAAAGCTTTTATAAGCTTTAACCACCTCCTCCATTGTAAATACGTTACGTGTGCCAGTCATGTATAACCCTTCATCCTCTTGGCATCCCTTAAATATACTTTCCATATCACTATCACAGATAGGTCTTATGTATACATAACTTCCTTTGATCATGTTTATAACCCCTTCTTTGATAATTTTTACTTAACCATATCAACTTATCTTCTATTTAAATAGATCGTTTTATAAATAGCTATGCCTAAAACAATGATGAAACGTTTTTGACATCATGAAAGGCACTAACAAGTGATTTGTCAGTGCCTTTCATTCATCTAGAATAGACTATTTTTTTAACCGTTTCTGTAGATAAATAATATTGTATTGCCAAAGCTTCAATTGGTGTTCCACAAGTAAAAGCTTTCCTTATAAGCCATTTATGCCAGCCCCTTAATTAATATAAATAAAAATAAGCATGCAAAGCCAATTTATAAGAAATGAATCCTAAGCAAATTATACAAATTGCTCATGTAAAAATCCGTCTTCTATTGCCATTTTCCAATTAAACTGTTGGTACCAGAAATAAGGCCACCATAAGCTTCATTTGTGATATAACCTCTGTCTTTTTGTCGATCAAGTAACCGCTTAAACCCTTTCAAGTGTTTCACAATCTTTTCTTCTTCTTTTTTCTGTTCAAATCGTTCCACCACGGTCAGATGTATGTTCAAAGCATGCACAGTGCTTTTCTTTTTAAAAGCACCAATTTCATCATAATAGTCAACTAATGCACGTAAATCGGCTATTGTTGATACTGGTACTGCCTGCTCGATGCGAAGATTATCCAATATAAATGTACCTTCCCCAGTGTCCATATTTACGGATGTGCCATCATTAAAGAGACCGATATAGGTTTGACCATTTTCTGAGCCAGTAATGGTAAACTCTGCTGTGTTTGTTTTTATAGATGCTGGGAGTAATTCATTCGTTGTTAATCCATTTGCCTTGTCGATATTTCGAACATCAATCGCTTGGTCACCAACGATGAAGCGATACGAATCAGCAGTTGTTTGATAGTCAAAGCTCACTTTATACGTTACACCTGGTTTAAAATGAAAGTGTTGTGGAATAGTTCGGTATACTAATCCACTGTTTCCGGTATTCACCTTCAGAGACCATTTCCCCTCAAGTACATCATCAACTATTTTTTTGCCTGCCCAACCTTTTTGTGTATATGGTGTATGAAGCTCTGCCAAGTGAATGCGGTTATCTTCTACACCCTCTGTATTACCTACAACAAAAGGATAAATTCCCTGGACAACTGTTTCAAAATCCTGTTCAAATACACCTGGTGAGCTGTAATTATTCAATGAACTTTGCACAATTCGGATGTCATCAAATCTTGTATTCCCTTCCCCGGCTTCACGGCCAAGCGATAATATAGCTGTATCACTTTCAGCGATAAAACTTACTTGCATCCGCTGCATATTACTGTTGTATCCATCATTTGTGGCATGTGAATCAGCTTTTACGTAGTTCTTTTGTAAGCTACGCAATGTATAATTGCTAACCTCCTCTACGCCACCCATAACAGAAATTGAAGCCTGCCCATCACTATTGTTCTCCACATATACTTCTGCTACATATTCCGCTCCAGGTTCTAAATCGGTTATCGTTCGAGTTACAATTGTCTCTTTTTTCGGACTGTCCATATTCAAATAATAGTCGCCACTGCTTAAATTTCGAGCATCCTCTGCTTGGTCTGTTCTATTTACACTGACAGCTTTCTTATCACCTTTAACCTTTGTAAACTTATCTTTAATTGTCCCTGTATTAAACCCAGAATCATGAATATGGTTACCAGTACTCCATTCCTCAACCTTTATTTGTTGATCGTCGCCAGCAACAATAATATAAGGAGTTGCTGCTTCCGCGTTCAGTGTAATTTGATTATCAACTACCTCTACCTCATGCATATCCGTTCTACCTTGATCTGTTAGCTTATAAACTTTTAGACTCGCAGCATCCTCGTATTCATTCGGAAGTGTCCATGTAGTCTCTCCACCTTCCAAATTCCAGTGATATAGTTTATTAGAATCAGGTGTTGGTTTCTCGAAATCCTGCTCGATCCATGGCAGCAAATACGTATGACCGTCAAGTATGACATTGTCATTAAGACGAATGATTCGTTCTCTCGAATCATTTTTTCGTCTCACTTCAACTTGATCTCCATTGCTTGGATCCTTTAACTTGATTGCTTTTTCTAAATTGGTTTTCGTTGGGTCACCTTCTGTTGTTTCCCAATTCATTACATAATATTTTTGTAAAAACTTCGTCGGTAAATTCGTATCAAATGTCATGCGAATGAAGTGATCGAAGTTCTTATCCGATTGCCATCCTTCAAAACCAGCTAACTCAAATCCACCAAGTAATGGATGATCCGCTGTACCTCCCACTTCTGGCCAATTTAGTACCCAGGAATCTTTTTGATGATTACTAATAAAACGAAGCACTTCAGAGTTAATACCCTTGCTTGCTGAGCCACCATAATTTTTGTCCGTTGCCCAATGCTGCCATGTGGAATAATTTGGAACAGCTGTACCAAATTCTGTTGTCATCCTCCACCCTCTGTCCACAATTTGCTCAGCAATCCGATCGGACTCCCATTGATCCTGATACCAAACATCTAGGTATATAAAATCAAGTTCAGGTGCGGCTGCTTTTAATTCATCCAATCTTTGAGCACGTGCACCCGAGTACAAATCTTTCAATTTATCAATAGTGTATGACTGGTCTAACCACCCCCACCCTTTGGCATTAGGACCGTTAATCAAATCGTCACTAAAAGCATCTGCTTCTGGATACGTTTCTTGGGCATTAATGTGAACACCAAATTCCGCATTGTACTGATGACCCTCTTCAATAAGTTTGTTTAAATCTATTGAACCACCCATACGCTCGCCAATATCACCGTAATCTGGGTGAGCACTGTCATGTCCTTCATTTCCATAACCTTTAAGCAGAACAGCCTGTCCTAATCCATCTGTTGCAAGTGCTACCTTTTTAACATTGTCTAGCGTTTTCAGAAATGGCTGCTGGGTCTGTGAGCCAAAATTCATGGCAATGCGCATGCCTACATTATTGTTTACGTTTTCCGATCCCTTAATCGTCTGCATAATATCACGGTATGCAATTGCTCCGTCCTGCCAATCTACGTTGTTATCTGCGTTTAAATCCTCTGCAATGGCAATTTTTATGGTCGGCTTATTAGAGGATGGTTCTGACATAAACTCCCTATGGTAATAAAGAGCGTTGGATGCAATACCTAGCGCTTTATTACCATTACCATTTACGTACCGGTTGGCAATCAAGTTATGGTAGCCATCTACTTCTGAACTGGACCATACCCCTGCACTTAGTTCGTTTGTTGACAGGAAGGCAGCATAGTACCCCTTTGAACTTCCTATTTCCTCCATTGATGAGTCTACATTCACAGTCGTATCACCGGGCTTGGTAACATCACTACTGAGATTGGTTAATTTAGCATTTGCATCAGCTTGCGAAGCATTTACTGAGATAAAATTCATATCTGCAAATTCGATTGTTTCAATGGTGGTATTCCCGTTATTATTTATTTCCTCAAAGCTATAAACAACCTTATTGCCATTCACTTTTAGTGAAAGGGTAAACGTAGCATCAAGGTCCTCAAACTTATCCTGAACAGCTAGCGTATAAATCACTTCCTGATCACTAACCTTTTCAAAGCTTACTTCAGGATAGTAAAGCATATTATTTATTTTTAATCCATAAACTGGTGATAGCTGCCCATTCATTACACTGTTACCAACAGAGTATTTGATTACTCTAGGAAACACTTCATCAATTGTTACATTCATATAATCTGAGCTTATTGTCTGCTCTATTGGCTCTAGATCTGGTGGATCTGGAGGCATGTACTCCTTCATATGCACATTCGAAATCGTAATATTAGCAGCTCCGCGGCTCTTCTCTAAGCCAATTAATCCCGCTTTATCTACACCACCAGACTGCGTCCATGATCCTATTTTTTCATCATTAATGAAGAGCGTTGCTGAATCATTAATAAATCGTACACGCAAATGGTATGTTTGGTCTGCCTCTATCGCCATCCCTTTCGTTAGCGAAGTCCATTTGTTCACTGGACCGAAGAGCTCATGGAAGTACTGATTGTTCTGATCCTCCGTTCCCACATACGTATACGCAGAGGGATCTTGTACTCGAAAAATAACTCCGAAACGATTCAAATCTGTATCTGATGTAATGTCTGCTTCAAAAATACCATTTTTCATTTCTTCCATATTTTTATAGACTATTTTATTTTTTCCGCTCGATGTAATTCCAAATGTTGCAGACCCATCATCGTGATAGGTTATCGTACCGTCACCTTGAATAATTTCTAAGTCCCCTTCTTCCAAGTTCTCATCATTAATTTCTGTCTGATTACTAGTAGAATCAATAGTTTGTAATCCCTCCCCGCTTGGTGATTCTTTTGAATTTTTATCCTTTTTTCCAATTTTCTCCTCCACTGCAGATCTCATGTTGCTGTTCCCCTTTTGCTGTGTGATTTCAGTTGTTTCATCTCCAGCAGAAGTATCTTGATTCCAACCTTCTGCATAAGCTGATGAGCGATTAATTATACTTAGATAAGAAACAGTTAACATAAATGCTAGTAACACTGTACATACTTTCTGTGCACATTTTTTTATCATTGATCCATTTACCTCCTTTATTTTAATAACTTAAATTAGATTGGGAGGACAAGTAGGTTTATTTCCATAAAGTGAAACTTCAATCAGTTGGGGTTTTGTTTAACCTCACTACTGCCAATTATGTGCGGGATAAAACAGGAACCTCCCTACAATTGCACGGTTACAAATTAAGGTTAACGTTGTTGAAACGCTTTCACAACAAAGATGTTGTTCTATTTTTTATGAATATTTCTTATTATTAGATTTATTAGTTCATTAAAGAGATAGTGCGAAGTAGTTCTATGAATCTTTTATTTGAAAAGCAGCCAATTACCTAATCCCGTTTAATTACTTGTTACTAAAACAGAAAAAGAGAGAAACACCTTGGGAACAAGGCGCTTCTCTTCAATTCAATTCTTTATTATCTCAAAATATACTTTTTACCAAGTGCCCACATAACAACACTTATACTCAAAAAATATAATGGCATCGTAATCAATGAACCATTATGAAGAAAACTCATTCCCGTCGTTACTAAACTAACTAACATGTAATAGCCTAAACTGAAAACTGCCCCGGCTGTTCCTATAACATCTTGAAAATCCACAAGCGCAAGGCTCAAACAGTTTGGTAAAGCAATACCTGCTCCTATTAACATGATAAAAACTGCAACTAAAATACCTAGCAGTAATGCTAGATTAAATGAAGCTGTGAAAATAACGGCCAATGTTAATAACAAAGAGCCTACAATCATTACGAAGCATCCAAGGTGAATAATTCTCTCTGGCTGATATATGGTTAATAATTTTCTTGAGATTATAGCTCCAATAATAGATGCCAACGCCACAATTATACCTAGGAAACCAAACATACCTGGAGACATATGAAAGTGTTCCATAAAGATAAAGGGGGCTTCCGCATAATAGCTGAACAAAATTCCGTTTATACCACCAATTAGCAATCCAAAGACAAAGACACGTGGAGAAAAAACAATTCGTTTAGCAACAGGCAAAATGGCGACTCGTTTTCTTGTTAAACCATTCGTTGTCTCCGGTAGCCTGAAAAAAGCATAGATAAACAACAAAATACTCATTATAACAAGCACTAAAAAGACAGCCTTAAACCCAAGTTCCTGATCCACCCAACCACCGATAAGTGGACCTACTGCAGGTGTGAAAGCGATAACTGCAGATATTTGTGCAAACATAACATGTCTTGTACTTCCAGACATACTTTCTCGTAAAATGGTTTGCGTAATAACTGACCCAGTAGCTGCCCCAAAAGCCTGAATGAAGCGGCTAACAAGAAGGAAAGTAACGGTTTCAGAATAAAAACACATCACACTTCCTATTACATAGAAAACTAAACCACTTAGCATTGCTGGTCTCCGGCCGATTAAATCAGAGACCCATCCCCAACAGAAAACCCCGAAGGCGAAACCAATAAAGTAAATACTTAAGGTTAACTGCACCGAATTATTTGTAGCACCAATCGCATTAGCAATATCCGGCAAAGCTGGCGTATAGATTGTTTCGCTAATTTGTGGAAAAGCCACCAGAACAATCATTAAAAGTAAAGATGGTGCTGTATATTTTTTCATTTTTTGCCCTCCTACAAGCATGGTCTATGTTAAAAACAAAGAGACCAGCTAGGGGAAGGGCGGTATCATTATTAATATACGATTATAAAATAACATTATTAAATCACCTTCGTATGCAATAAAAGTAGGAGAGCATAGTCTGATAATATTATAGGAGTTTTTATCCTTTTTTGAAAGAGCTATTTTATCCTCTTTAGTTTTGTCACAGCCCAAATTAAAAGGTATTCATTTAACTCTCCCCTTTTTATATTTGGATTGTTATCTATTAACCTCTCATATCCAAAAACCCTTTCTAAAAGAAAGACTATGAAGATGACATGGCACCTATCCTATGCAAAGTAGATTTTCATTCAGTAAGGATGGATACATTTTGTCTTGACGTTCGCACTCCATATATGTATAATCTAAATCGTAATCATTACGATTTATGAGGAGGAGTATTTATGCGTATTTCATTTATAAAATGGTTTAGCATAGTAACCATTAGTTCGTTACTAGTATTAGCAGGGTGTCAAAATTCAGGCTCATCTAAGGAAGATAATGAAAAATCATCATCCGGCAACACTTCTAAACAGCAAGAGCAAACAACTGATAATACAAATGAGCATGATCATAATCACGACCATGATCACGACCACAGTCATGCACTTGATGAAGAAACAAAACAAATTTACGAAGGGTATTTTGAAGACAGTCAAGTGAAAGATCGTTCACTCTCAGATTGGGAAGGTGACTGGCAATCTGTATATCCATATTTACAAGATGGGACGCTTGATGAGGTATTCGTTTATAAGGCTGAAAATGAAGGTGATAAGACAGCTGAAGCGTATAAGAAATATTATAATAAAGGCTATCAAACGGATGTTGATCGTATCCTAATTCAAGGGGATATGGTAACGTTCTTCAAAAATGGCGATAAATATACAGGTGAATATACCTATGATGGGTACGAAATCCTAACATATGACGCGGGAAATAGGGGAGTAAGATACATATTTAAACTAGTTGAAGAAACCGAAGAGCTTCCTCAGTATATTCAATTCAGTGATCATAGTATCTATCCGAACGAAGCTGGGCATTACCACCTATATTGGGGTGACAGCCGTGAAGATTTACTGGAAGAAGTCAACAACTGGCCAACCTACTATCCATCAGAAATGGATGGTCACGATATTGCCCATGAAATGATGGCACATTAACCAATCATGGTTAGACATATGTAAATTATGTATTAGAATATGATAGTCGTAGCAGTTGATAACTAGGGTATTCGGAAAATTGCGAGGATAGAGCCAGCTCTTAACCTCTTTCCATCCAATAATCCGATTACCCCTTTTTCATTACTGTGCTAGTTGTCTATGTGTACATTCGTTGATTTTATTTTATTTAAGTGAAACGAACATGTAATGAAAATTAAAGCTAGAACTACAAATAAACCACTAATCCAACTTAAATATAAAATGGAAATATACTGTATGATTATACCTCCGAAAGCAGCCCCAAGAGTCATCCCAACATTCATCAATGCTGTATTAAAGCTTAGTATCGTTTCAGACGAATCCGGCTTCAATGTAATAAGGTAAAATTGCTTCGCAGGTGTTGTTGTCCAAGTAGCTGCTCCCCAAACCATTACGGTAATAAAAACGCCTATTGTTGACTGCGTTGTAAACGTTAAAGAAAATAAAGCCATTGCGTGAATGAATAAACTAATTGATATCGTTCGATTTGGACCCCATTTATCTACTGCATACCCCCCAAATCGAGAGCCAATAAAAGCAAACGTACCTAAAACGAATAATACGACACTAATCATCTCTATAGATAATCCAGCAGTTGTACCTAATAACGGCGAAATATATGCAAACACCATTGTATATCCGAGAATCCAAAATACGGTAGTTAGTAACCCTGTAAATAGTCGCTTATCCTTGATTATCTGTATTTGTTGCTTAAAAGGGAGTGGCGTATTCCCTTTAATCCAAGGTAATCTTTTGTAAAGGAAATATAAAATAAGGACCGTGATGAAGGCAATAATTAGAAAGATATACCGCCAATCTACATAAGCTGCTAAATATGTTCCTATTGGAACTCCAAGTACTAACGAAACGGTAAAGCCCGTGATAACAGTTGCTATGGCACCACCTCTTTTTTCAGGCGTAGAAATTTGAGCAGCATAATTCGTTGCAACTACAATATACAATCCACCACTCATAGCCATAATAACTCGTGATATCATAAGTAAAGCGTAGTCATAACTAAAACATGCAATTATATTTCCTAAGATAAATGTAAAGATGGAATATAATAATACTTTTTTTCGTTCAAATGTTGCAGTTAACATAACCAAGACGAGTGCTCCTATAGCATAAGACAAAGAATATACGGTTATCAATTGACCTGCTAATGCAATGGTTATATCTAAATCAACAGAAATAATTTCTAAAATTCCAGAAACAACAAACTCTGCAGTACCTGTAACAAATGCTCCTAAAGCAAGTAAAAATATATTTAAATTTAGTTTTTTATTCAATTTCTACAGCTCCTTATCACTTCAAGACTTGTTCTCATTTTATGCCCTGTGATAACATAAGTAAAATTGATATTTTTAATGAAGGAGATGAGTAATAACTCATGAGTCTTATTCGCTTTGAAATTATAACGAAAGTGATGGAGGTGGGGAGTTTTACCAAAGCCGCGGAAAGGTTAAATATGACCCAATCAGCTGTAAGTCATGCTATTGCCAGTCTGGAATCAGAATGGGGTGTGACCTTATTAATTCGTGATCGCCGAAAAGGGATAGCACTTACAGAAGTGGGGCAAAAAATCCTTCCTCATATGAGAGAAGTGCTAAATAATATAGAAAAAATAAACCAGGAAGTAGCTCTAGCAACTAATCTAGAAATAGGCACGATTCATATTGGTACTTTTTCGAGCGCCTCTTCTTGTTTATTACCAAAAATACTTGCAAAATTTCAAAAAAAGCATCCTAAAATAGAATTTAGATTTTATGAGGGGACATACGAAGAAATTACCGAATGGCTGAATTCAGGAATTATAGACATAGGGTTTGTTGTGGAGGATAGATCGACCTCAGACTTTGATCTTGTACCTCTAATAAAAGATGAAATGGTTATCGCTTTTCATCCAGAACATAAGTTTTTTAACAAACAAACGGTAAATATGCAAGATTTACAAGATGAACCTTTTATCATGCCAACAGGTATGTACCAAGCACATGTAGAAGCGTTGTTTAAGCAAGCAAATGTTAAACCTGTTATCCGCTTCGAAGTACATGACTGTAATACAATAGCCAATATGGTACAGGAAGGGCTCGGAGTTACAATCGGTCCAGCGCTATTTCTAAAAACACAGCAAACTATTAAAATAGGTAAATTAAATATTATTAATTGGCGTGAAGTTGCACTAGCTTGCAGTTCAATTTCAAATGCATCTCCCGCTGTAAAAGAGTTTCTTAAGGTTGCTAAACATACTTTCGATCAACCTAAATAATAAAGTGAAACTTCCATCCGTGGAGGATTGTTTATCCCCATTGATTGGTAGTAATGACCTAAAGACCATTGAATCAATCGGACATTTGCTAGCAGTCGAACCCCCTCTTACCAATATTGGGTTCACTTTTTTGCTTGAAGTCAGGGGCTTACTGCTAGTTATATGTGGGGTAAATGGGATACCTATCATAAGTAGTTCGTGATCAAAGATTTAGCGTTTCCCTTGTTCATAGGCACAAGGCGATATAACCAAGTATTAGATCTTTCACTACCTTTATATGCAACGCTTAAATCTCTAATACGTAAATAAAGAAATATAAAACTATAACATACCTAACAAAAAAAGAATCGAGAAGACATACGAATAGTACGTCCCGATTCTAGTCTAAAAGAAATTTACTGTTATATTTAGATTGCTCCAACCTACTCTTTATCTAAATAGAGAAGTTCTATTACTTTCTTTGTTGCCTGTGCAATAAGCTTATCATTATAATCAGCATCCTCTTTATCCCGATCAGAAAGTATGGCAAGAACAATCGGATCACCTTTTGTTGGCCAAATGATAGCAATATCGTTTCGCGTACCATATGAAGCAGCTCCCGTTTTATCTGCAACCTCCCAATTACTTGGAACACCTGCACGAATCAAATTATCTCCCGTCGTATTTCGCTTAAGCCAATCTACTAATATCGTTCGTTTTTCCTCTGGAAGTACATCTCCAAGTGTGAAAGCTTGGAGGCTAGTAACAAGTGCCTTTGGTGTGCTAGTATCAGCTGTTTCTCCTGGTGTAAATTCATTTAATGCTGGTTCCTTTCGCTGGGGATTAGTAACCTCATCCCCTAAACCCCTCAGTGTATCTTTCAATCCACTAGGGCCACCTATTTGATTGAATATAAGATTAGCTGCTGTATTATCACTAAAACGAATAGAAGCATCGGATAGCTCCTTTAGCGTCATCCCTGTATCCACATGCTTTTCTGTGATTGGGTTATAATTTACAAGGTCATCTTTAGTATAGGTAATTCTTTGTTCTAAATCTTCCATTGATTTTTGTTGTAACAGCGCTCCCACCGCTAAGGCTTTATGCGTTGAAGCATATGCAAAACGTTCTTCTGAGCGATAAGCTATCGTTTTATTTGTTCCAGTATCTAGAGCAAACACACCAAGTCTGGCATCAAATTCTTTCTCAAGTTTGCTAAAAGTGGCCTTGATGTCAGTTTCTTGCTTCTTTTGGTTACTATGATTACTTACCTCATTTTTCGAGCAACCTACTAAAGCAATAAATGCTAACAGTAATAAAATTCCTGTCCACTTATATTTATTTGATCGGCAAAGCTGCGTACATACTTTCATGAAAAATCTTCCTTCTTTCTATATGTTTTTTATTCCTAATAACTCCTTCTCGTCGATTACTCCTACATCGTTCACAGCGTGACATGAAGGTGATTGGCAAGATTATTAGATGCAACATATGGGTCTTAGTATTGCCTATCGTAGCAAAAGCGTGTATATATAATTGGGTAACTATTAGCTAATGCAAAAGCATATCGACATTTATTCGGTTTGTTCTTTATCTTTTGGTTCACGACGTTCTTCTTTCAATTCAAAATAAGCATCCATTATTCGTTCGCCTATTTTATTGTTTACATGTTCGCCTTTACCAGTGTGTGGTACGACAATTGCAAAAGCTACCTCTGGATGATCAAATGGTGCATATCCGATGAGAGTGAGATTCTCCGTATAATTGCCATTAATCTCATTTTCTGCTGTTCCTGTTTTTCCTGCAGGATTATACGATTTATCACCAAATTCGCGATATGCGGTTCCACCGGGCTCCTGATATACACGTCGAAAGCCCTCTTGGACACGTTTAATCTGACTTTGACTCATTTCAACCCGATTCAGTACATCTGTATTTACGCTCTTAAACAAAGAACCGAGCTGTTTTTCAGAAGGATTAGGGAGCCGAATTTCTTTCAAAAAATGATGCCGAACACGTAATCCATCATTTGCAATCGTAGAAACATATTGAGCTAATTGCATAGTGGTGTATGTATCATACTGTCCAATAGCAAAGTCCAGGAGATTACCTGCTACGGGATTAGGACCTTTATATCCTGTACCCTCATAAGGATAGTCAACTCCAGTCTGTACACCAAGTCCAAATTGAGAAAAATAATTCCGCATTTCTTGAAACGCCTCTTTTTGAAATGTAACAGGTTGATTATACTGATAATGATATTCTCCACCCATACGTAAGGCGATGTAAAACATATACACGTTAGATGATCTTTTTAAAGCATCCTGATCATTAAGCAAGCCAAGGCTTGAATCAGTATACGAACTTTTTTCTGGTGTTCCTTTAATTTTTAATGGTTTATCATAAAACGTATCTCCCGGAGCTATTACAGCCGATTGATAACCGGCTAATACTGTTGCCCCTTTCACAGCAGAACCTGGTATATGTTGATCATACAATGCTTTGTACGCAGTATTACGAAATGCATTTTGCTTGCGATCATAATGCTGTCCAGAAACGGCAAGCAACTCACCGGTTTTTGGATTTAAAACAACGGCTAGCGCGTCTTCCATATGACGATTTTCATATGGATATTTTTTAATAATTGCTTTCAATTCATCACGTACAATCTGATCAACTTTTTCCTGGAGTGCTATGTCGATCGTTAAAACTAAATCCTTCCCTTGCTGACCTTCAACCACAATATTGGAATCAACTATTTCCCCCCTTTTATTGATCGTATACTTCATCTGCTCCTTTCTTCCTCTTAGAACAGCCTCATACTGCTCTTCTAATCCGCTTTTTCCAACTCTGTCATTCGGACTATAGCCACGTGTCAAATAAAAGTCTTTTTTATCCTTTAAAATCCCTTCTTTATGAGATGTAATGGACCCTAACAATTTTTTAATCGTATCACCATAAGGATATGCTCGTTTCCAATCTGTCGTTGCATTAATTCCAGGTAACTCATGTAAATGTTCCGAAACCTTGGCAAATTCACTTGGTGTTACCCCCTCATTCTTTACAATGTGTGGTGTTAAGGTCATCGCCTTATCTAATTCTTTTTTTATAAGGATAATGTTTAACTGTTCTTCTGTTATGTCGTTAACTTCCTCTTTATTTATTCTCTTCAAAATCGTACTATATTGTTCTGATGGGTCCATGCTAGCTACTTCTTTTTCCATTAATCGTTTTTTTGCTTCATCTATATGCTTTAAATACCAGTATTCTTTTTTATCTCGTAAGGTTAGCGTATCTAATTGAGCTTGCTTATTTTTGCCATGATACATCGAAATAAAGGTTGATAATTTTTCCGCGACCTCTAATCTTTCTTGTGCTTGTACCCCTTTTGCCGGCATATAAGTGATCGCATATAGTGGTTGATTATCTACAATAACGCGATGGTAACGATCATATATTCTCCCACGTGGTACCGGCATTTTCGTCGTATCTTGAGTTGTTCGGTCTATTTCTGCTTGGAAGCTGTCTCCATTTAAAATTTGTACAACCCCAAGCCGAAAAATTAATATTGTAAATAAGAAGAATATAAGAAGAAATAAAATGCTAACTCGTAAGGTAAACGGATGTTTTCTTTTATCTCTTTTTTCCATTGTTTCAACAAACTCCCTTTAAAAATCACTCTATTAATAGGCACCTATTGAAGCGATTTAAGGATTTTCTCCATTTTGGGATAACATAGCCGTGCCTCCTCTCTGCTTGACATCTTTAATCATCATTACTAAAAGCAATTTAGGATTTTTTGTGTCCATTTTGCTGATATCCTTCCCAAACCATTTCATTGCTTTTCATTCCTGACGGACGCTTTCCGTGGGCATGGCTTGAGCCTTTTGCTCACAAAAAACGTTCGCTGTGGGGTCTCAAGACGAATGGAAATCAGTATCTCCGATATTATCTAGTTGAAGTCGCTAACTCGGTAAGAAGGCTGATTCCTGAGTATAGCGAATATTATGGGAAAAAGTATGAAGAAGTACCGAAGCATCAACACAAAAGAGCTCTTGTCTTTACTTAGCTTGCTTAGATTCTTCTTGTACAATCTCTCACCTAAGTAACTACATACAGATTACAACCGTAGTCTAATACTACAGTCGTAATCTATTTTTGTCAAATGGACAAAGATCATTAAACAAGATCCCTTGAAATATGGTTGTGACAATCATCTAGAAGGGGCGATCTACTATATAGGTTGTACGTTTACTTCTTGTAATTGCACTGTTTACATAAATTTGGTAGATTGCTTAACCAATCATGAAGTGCTACTATTTTTATATATTCATTATGTGATTCTATCTTTTAGTAATCATTGCTACGAAAGTTAAGATGGTCAAGAATTGGAGAGAATAGCATGGATTTTATCCACTTTATGATAAGTTTTATGGTGTCTTCTTTTACTGTTGTAGTTATTACGTTAATTAGAAAATTGTTTAAAAACCAACTCTCCGCCAAATGGAGATATCATTTATGGTTTTTATTGCTATTTGCGTTGACGCTTCCTTTCATACCAACTCATTACCTTCATGTTGGAAACTATTTGTCGATGGATGGTAAGCAAGCAAATCAAACACCATCATCTACAACTTTGGCTGAAGAACCTCAAGCGGAGGTAAACTGGATGCAGGACTTTTCAGTCTCTGTTAATCGAATGGATCTTACAGCCCTAAATGAAATACTAGTCGTAATTTGGATACTAGGCATGCTGCTTTTCACTGCGCTAACAATCCATTCGTGGTTAAAACTTAAAAAAATAAAGCGCGCTACGTATAGCATTGGGAATAATGAAATTCTAAGTTTGTTTGAACAATGTAAACAACGGTTAAATGTAACAAAACAAATAAATATAGGAATATCCCCGCTTGTCAAATCCCCTATGACATTTGGTCTATTTAAAACTTATATTGTATTGCCAAGCCATTTTGAAAAATGGCTATCGATGGAGGAAATTAAATACATTTTGCTACATGAACTGAATCATTATAAATATAAAGATATTGCAATAAATTACCTTGTTGTCATGTATCAAATTGTTTACTGGTTTAATCCATTCGTTTGGTTTGCTTTTAAAGAAATGAGATTAGATCGTGAAATTGCCTGCGATATTACTGTATTGAAGTTATTAGATAAGCAGAAATATAGGGTCTATGGAAATACAATTATTAATTTTGTTGATAAAAACTCCCAGAGCAGAGAGCATTTTATTTTGACAAATCAGCTAAACGGGTCAAAAAGGCAGATTAAAAGGCGTATTGAAAGTATTGCATCGTATACAACCGAATCAAAGCTGTTGAAGCTGAAAAGTCTAGCTATCTTTATGCTTGTAGGGTTATTTGTAACGAGTCAAATTCCGATCATTTCTGCTACGACAGCTGAAGATAATCATCATAAATTTAAGCATGAACGAACAATCTACGAGGATTTAAGCAACTATTTTGTGGGTTATGAAGGAAGCTTTGTATTATATAGTATACAAGATGAGACATATCGTATTTATAATGAAGAGAAAAGCACATTAAGAGTTTCTCCTAATTCTACGTATAAGATTTATAGCGCATTATTTGGACTAGAATCAAATGTCATAACAAACGAAAATTCCACGTTAAAGTGGAATGGGATGCAATATCCATATGATTCTTGGAATCAGGATCAAAATTTAACTACAGCAATGAAAAATTCTGTTTCTTGGTATTTTCAAAGATTGGATCAACATGTTTCTAAAGACAACATCCAAGCTTATCTAAAGACAATAAACTATGGTAATAAAGATATTTCTGCTGGATTATCCAACTATTGGCTGGAGTCTTCCTTGAAAGTATCTCCAATCGAACAAGTAAATGCACTGAAAGACTTTTATACAAACAAATATGGATTTAAAGATAAGAATATCCAAACGGTAAAAGATGCAATTAAATTAGAGGAAAAAGATGGTATGATACTCTCAGGAAAAACTGGCACAGGTAGTGTCAATGGCAAAAATATTAGTGGTTGGTTCATAGGATATGTCGAGACCGAAGCGGATACTTTCTTCTTTGCAACGAACATACAAAATGAAGCAAGCTCCTACGGAAGTAAGGCAGCTGAAATAACATTATCCATTTTAAGAGATAAGGATATATATTAGCTTTTAAGGTTAATGCTAATTGAAAAAGCCTAGTATACACATACTAAAAATTTTTGTACATTAAACGGGCGCATTTTAAGCAGGAGGAGATTAGTGTGACAAATAAAGTACCTAGTATATCGGAAGCAGAATGGGAAGTCATGAATGTGCTTTGGGAAAAGTCCCCACAGACAGCCAACGAAGTCATTTCATCCTTGCAGGAACAGAAGGACTGGAAGGCGAAAACAGTACGCACACTTTTGGATCGTCTTGCTCATAAAAAGGTTGTCGGAGTAAATAAAAACCAAAGAGTATACACCTTTTTTCCGCTTTACACCCAGGATGATTGTCAACATGCAGAGGCAAAGTCCTTTATTCAGCGAATTTATGGTGGAACATTAAAATCAATGCTAGTACAGTTTATCCAGGAAGATTCTTTATCAGAAGATGATATTAAGGAGTTAAGGTCCATTCTGGATGAAAAGCCTACAAAAAAGAAAAATGAATGACGTACATGAAAACTATTAAAAAATAGGTATAAGTCAAATCGTACATTTTTTAGAGTTTTTGTATAACCGTAGCTAATTTATTTATTCCACCGTTCTTAGTAAACCAAATATCATCACTGTAACATACAATGAAGTACATTAGTTTTGTAATGTTACTATAAATAGGAACCAAATACGCAGGAGAGCATGACTAGGTAAGAAGTGACAAGGAGGCTTTTAGGCAGTATGTGAAAAGCCTCCGCCTATAGTGGAAATTAAATAGTAACATTTATAGATCTTCGACATTTTATTGACTCGATAGTTAAATTCCTTTAGATTTATCATTTACAAGTTTGTATACTAAAATCTTGAATAACTACTATTCCTATGAATAGCGCTTAGGCACTACAAGCATTACATAAACGACAACTGCCATCGTAGCACAAATTGCAGCTACGCCCCATAGTGTAACTTGCCATGCTTCGGTGAACTGTTCAGAGAGAAATCCTAAGTCTGAACTAGTAATAACCCCTGCTGCTACTTGCTCTGCAAGCTCAGCTGATTTCACCCGTACCTGAAGCAATGTGACTAATACTGCACCAAACACAGCAATAACTAATGCTTCAGAACCACCTCGAATAGTATTAAGGAAACCTGCCGCCATTCCAACTTGCTCTTGGTCTACGAGGCTCATAGCCTGGCCATCGGTAATACCAAATGAAATTCCCATTCCGACTCCAATCATTAGCAAGGGACCAAATAAATCACTTGTACTTACACCTGGATGAATCACCGTTAACCAGGCATTACCAGCAGCTATTAACAAAAGGCTTAGCCCAATAAGAGCCGGAGTGGAAACGCCCCGATTTACTAACCAGCCACCAAGCTGGGGAATCACTAATACTGGTGCCGTTAGTATCAGCATAATAACACCAACCTCTTCAGCAGAGATCTGATTCACCCCTTGTAAGTAGACTGGAAGGAAGACCAGTACACCGAGAAAACCAACTGATGTTATAAGTGTACTAATACACCAAGCCATAAATCTTGTATTTTTAATCAGCTTTAAGTTAAGAACAGGATGTGTACTTCGTCGCTCAACGAAAACGAAAATTGAAAGTAATATTATTCCAACCACAAACACTGTAAGAATTACCGGGCTTCCCCACCCAATCTCTGGCCCTTGCATGATGCCAAACATTATTAGCGTGAACCCTACGATAAAAGTAAGCATCCCTGGCCAATCTACTTTGACGCTCTGAGCTCCTCGCGACTCAGATATGAACAAAGTACCAATCAGAATCAGTACGCCAATGGCTAAATAAATAAGAAAGATGGAACGCCACCCAAACTCGCCAACTAACCAACCAGACAAAAATGGACCAATGGCAATACCTACACCTGCCATCGTTCCTAACGCAGCGAATGCTCTCATACGAGCTGGACCATTGAATGTAGTGGCAAGGATTGCACCACCACTTGCCATCACTCCTGCACCACCGATGCCAGCTAGTGCACGAGCAGCGTCCATCAGAAAAATATTATTCGAGATTGCGCTAATAAGCGATCCAATGACAAAAAGAGCCGATCCAATGATAAATGTACGCCGACGGCCGAATAAATCCGCCAGCGATCCAAATACTAGCGTAAAAGCAGCAAATGTTAGATTGTAAGCTGCAACCACCCAGTGCAAAGGGGCACCGGATACGCTCAAATCAACGCCTATTTGTGGAACTGCTACTGCTGTTCCAGCAATTGACATTGCTATGACAAGCACTCCAGCAAGCACAACGATGAGCGTGACAGTAGGATATGAACGGCGCTGCCCACTAATCTCCGAAATAACTTTATCTTCCATTCTTTTCATTCAACACACTCCTTATATATATTTAATTTATGTTAAACATTGTCAGTTAGTTATTAGAAACTAACATTAAGTTTATGTAATGAGGGAAAGAAACGAAAACACTTCAATGTTAGATAGTGATAACTAACATTGAATCGTAAAAAAAATTAAGGCTTTAATCCCTTAACAATTATAGTTATCGCCTCTCGAAGATAATCCTCCTGTGGTAATGTAGAGGACGAGTCCTCCAGTAGTGTTTCAGCAACAAACTTCCCATAGTTAAATTGCATTAATGTTAACGCTTGAATTTCTGGGTCTCCATCAACTACCTTGCCCTTTTCCTGCATCACTTTTAAGTAGTCGATAACTACTTTTAGAAATTTAGCTGCATTCTTGTGGACATTCACATGAATATCGGGCATTGTTTTACGTTCCATAATGGAAATTAAGAAAATTTGTCTATTTTTTGCCAATAGTTCATGATACAACATACTTATCATTAGTAGATCCTCTTCTAAATTAAATGTGATATTTTTTTGGATCTGTTGTTCTATAGGCCCTGTGTATAGGTAGTTATCGATTATGGCTTCTAATATTGCTTTTTTTGTTCCAAAGGTTCGAAAAACAGTCATTTCACTCATACCCGCATTTGCTGCAATTTCTTTAATTGTTACGGCTTTATACCCTTTTTCAGACATTAATTGGATTGTCGCTGATAGGATTTTATCTGCGGTACTTTTAGTTTTTTCATTCAAATAACAACTACTCCTTTCATGATAGTTATTAACAACTAACATTGTTTTTTTCTTATATTAATGCATCATAAGCTATTTGTCAAGTTTTCATTATGAGTAAATAAAGTAAGCTTTCAATCAGTGAGGGTCTTACTGTCAGTTATATGCGGGATAAAACAGGGAAATGGAAATCTATTGATTAGAAAAAGGAGTGGGTCCAAATTGAATTCACTCCTTTTTTGCACTGTTCGTAGGTTATTAAAAACATGAAACGACATACTACTCTTTTGTTACTCCATTATCACCGTTAACTGAGTTACAATATGGAAAATTAAAGTTCTGTTGAAAACAAGTTAAATACCCCTTTTTCAACACCATTAAAATACTTTTCTTCTATAAATACGAATAGAAAGTATCCATGAGATAACGTAAAGCAGAACGACTGATAAGGTCACGAATAAATACAGCTGCGTATTTTCTAATGACAAGATTGTATGCACGATATTTCTAATTCGATCATTCAAATCTACGATAAATGTATTAACGATAACAAGATAAAGACAAAACAAAACAATAGACGCATTCATTAAATAACGACTTTTAAAAAGATAACAGAAAGGAAAAGCAAATGAAATAAAGATGACGACAATACTTGTAATCAAAAGTAATTGCTTCCATTGCACCATTTCGCTATGTATAATCCAATTTCCAACAGAAATAGTTAGGAGAACGAAAGTCATTAATATAATGGCACCAATATATTTCGAACTAACTATTTCATTTCGTGTATAAGGCAAAGCGTTCAACAGTAAATTTGTTGACGATTTTTCGTCCTTTGAAAAAACATCCATAATGATTACAATAGAAAATACAATACTTCCCCAGGTAATAGAAGTACCAAAAAACAAATAGATAAATAAGGCAGGTAACAGAATTAAGATTCCATTTTTCTGTAATAAAATATCTTTACGAATAAGATTTAGCATAACGTTCTTTTCCTTTCTTTGTATATAGCATAATATCTTCAAGTGTCGGCTTTTCGATAACGACCGTATCGCCAAAAATATTTTCTGTACGTTGTCTATTCGACGTCAATGCCTCAAAACCATAATTTGTCTTACGAATCCCTAGAAATTCCTGTTCTGTATCCCGATCTAATAGGTTTGTCTCACCTTTCACAATTGCATAGTTTTCTTCGATTTTGTAATACGCTTTTGTAAATTGATGCTGTCCATTATGAATAAAGGTGATATAATCCGCTATCCGATCCAAATCTGTCGTAATATGTGTTGAAAAGAATATCGTCTTTTCACCATCCTGCATCAGATTATGAAGAATATCCAGCAGCTCTCGGCGAAAGATTGGATCTAAACCAGATGTTGGTTCATCCATAATAATTAGATCAGCATGGTGTGATAATGCAAAGGTTAAAGAAGCCTTCATCATCATCCCTTTTGAAAATGTTTTTATTTTTTTCTTTAGTGGCAGCTCAAACATATCTACATACTGAACAAAAATGGAATCATCCCAATTTTTATAAGCGGGGCTAATCATTTGCTTCATGTCGGCCAATGTACTATTTTCATAAAAGATATTACCATCGAACACAAAGCCGATTCGTTGTTTTATTTCCTTTTCATGTGTTTTGTAATTCAAGCCGAAAAGGGAAACAGTTCCACTATCGGGTTGTAATAAATTCATAATCAACTTGATCGTCGTGGATTTACCAACCCCATTACCACCTATAAAACCAGTAATAAAGCCTTTCTTAACCGATATAGATAAGTCTTTTAGTTGAAATCCGTTAAACGACTTATTTACCTGATTTAGCTCAATTACACTTTCCATTATGCTTCCTCCTTAAAGAGCATCCTAAGCAGTTCTTCTAATTCTGTTAACTCTAGACCTATTTCTTTACTATTTTGAATGGCGTCCATTAATTGCTCTTCTATCACTTTCATTTTTCGTTCTCGAATTATCTCATTATTTTGCTCAGATACGAAGGAGCCTTTTCCAACTATCGAAAAGATAAAACCATTTTTTTCTAGTTCTTCGTATGCTCGTTTAGTTGTAATGACACTTATGTCTAAATCCTTAGCTAATTGACGCATGGAAGGTAAAGACTGTCCGGCTTGCAATTCATTGGTCAAAATATGCTTCTTTATTTGCGTATAAATCTGCTCATAAATAGGTCCTTTTACATTATTTGAAATTATAATTTGCATGCAAATACCTCTTTTTAGATATATTGTATATATACTTTATATACATAATACACAAAAGGTAATTGATTTACAATATTATTTAATGAGTAAATAGAAAATTTTATCTTACAGTTAACGGATACAATTGATAGTGGAACCACAATGAATGGATAGATGGAACGTGAAAAATAACTGGAAGCATATCGTAGACAAACACGTCAAACGTAAAAAGCCAAATAATGAGGCTGAAAATCAAGCGAGAACGGATTAAAGGAAAATAAAAATAAAAATTAAAAGAGTTAATTTCATAATATAGAGCCCTTGGGGCTCAAGACTTTAAAGACATAAAAATTAGAGCACCTCCCCAAATCCTGTATAATGTTAGTTACCACACAAACATAAACAGAGAGGTGAGATGCCCCTATGTCTATTATACGACAACAAAGCTTGTTTGACATACACGAATTATATGAGATGGAACCTACCCATCATTTTGAAGCTGTTTTTTCAACAATCAATTTGGATCCCATCTTGAATTTATTTGATAAACCTAATAAAGTTGGTGCCCCAAGAGAACTGAATTACGGTGCCATGATCTACTCATTAATCGCTCGTGTGGTGGAGCGAATTGTAACAATCAAAGACCTGATTAGGCGTTTAAAACGTGATCCTATTTTTCGATATGACTGTGGATTTCTTCACTCTGACCAAATTCCTTCTGAAGCTTCTTATTCAAGAATGGTTACTATCATCAGTGAATCAGATGAGATGGAACATATCCATGATGAGCTGATTTTTCTTGCCATCGATGAAGGGCATATCGGCGAAGAAAACATCGCTATTGACGCTACTCATTTCGAGGCAAGAGATCGCGCTCATACATCCGATAAGAAAGAAAGGACAACACCGAAAAAGCGCGGACGCAAACCAAAAGCTGAGCGTGAACAATGGCTCAAAGAAAAACAGGCCGAGGAAGAAGCGCGTCCGATTTATGAAAAAGAAATTGTTCATCAGCTTTCTGAATCAGTGGAAGTGTTGTTGAATGAAGCCCCCATCGAACCAAAATGGGGAGTCAAGAAAAACAGTGATGGAAAAAACATCTTCTGGTTTGGCTACAAAGGTCACTTAGCCGTTAGCACAAAAAGCCAGTACATTCTTGCGGGGATGATGACGTCCGGTAGCCTCAATGATGGAAAGGCAGCCATCCCTTTATTAAAGAAAATTAATCGCGATCTTCCGTCTTTATTTACTGCTGGCCTTTTCGATGCCGGTTACGATTATGAACCAATCTATCAACAATTAATCGATCAGGATCTACAAGCTGTCATTCCATATAACCGACGTAACGAAGGAGAGACGGTTGGTTATGACGAGTACTTCGCACCGACTTGTGTCCTAGAGCATTCCTATCGCTACGACAGCTTCGATCCAAAATACAAGACATTGAAATATACACGTCCGAAGGAATGTGCAACGTGCCCATTACAACACGACTCACTTTGTCAAAAGACTTTTAAAATCAGACAATCTACAGATATCCGAAAGTACACCAATCCCGCAAGGGGATCGAAAAAATGGGATGAACTGTACAAAGAACGTACCGCTGTCGAACGTGTTAATGCCTATTTGAAAGAATTCTTTGGACTGAATAATGTCCGTCACCGAACCGGGAAAAAATCAAGGCTTCACTTCCATTTAGTGACGCTTGTTTATAATGCCTCGAGATTAGCCGCGGATCGGATTAGACTAGAAATGAAACATAAGACGCTAAAAGCTGCATAAATAAAATTGATCTTTATTAAAAAAACTTAAAAATCATCAAGGAACAACTCTATGCATTTTTAAAAACAGCAATTATGAAATTGATTCAAAAGATAAAAAAAACGAAAACAGTTTTAATATAGATAAGAAAAACCGGGCAAAATTCGCTCAGTCCTTATCACTAAATGCTCAGATTTACGCTTTCTCTAGTAGCTATTATGGAATAATAGCTACTGCTTGCTTGACCACCACTCCGGCTGCCCACTTCCCTTTCCGTGGGGTTTGTCCTTCAGCTAACTTTTTTAGCAAAACCCGCTCAAAAAAGTGGATCTTCAGGTCAAACATTTCCCACAGGAGTTGAAGTGGCCGGCCTTCGCTATTATCAGGCTCTACAACGCTAGCATGAAGTAACACAGCTGCTTTTATACTCACGGATAGCGATTTTCACTTTACCCATTGTAAAAAAAGTCAACCTATTACTTATGACAAGAATTGTTGCACCTTCTCATAGCGGAGACTAATTACGTAGACTCCTGCGGGAATTGCGCGAGCCGAAAATCCACTTTGCAACGTGTTCTTCTTTGCAAAGTTAGTTGAGGCCGTGCCCGCGGAAAGCGAAGTAATTAGTCGGAGCATTGCCAATATACATCAAACATTTCAAAATAACTACTTCGCTTAACGCAGTCATTGCACTGATTTTATACTTTCTTAACTTAAAAAAAAGAACCGAGAAAGCGTACCTTTGGTACGTTCTCGATCCTAATTGATATCACAGAAACATATATATACGCTATCTTCTTGCCCTTCGTTGTAAAGCTAAGTCACAAATTGTAAAAAACAATTACAGGGAAACCTTATTGTTAAAGACAAATAAAGTTGGAAACCAAAATTACCGTTATTATTGATTTGACTCAATTTCATAATTACTTTTTTAATAAAATCAAAGAGCTGCAGAATTCTCAAAAATATTTTTTAAAATTAATCTAAGCAGCTATATTTTGATGAAGCATTGAATTAATACGATCACTGGCTAGTTTTGATGCATTATAAATAAGCGTTACGATGTCAAAATGAACCTTCGCTCGTTTTCCAGTACGGTAACGGATATTGTCTAGTTGATAATATTCCTTGAGATAAGCATTCACACGTTCTACAGCAGTACGCCGTTTAAAAATGGATTTCCATGCTTTTGACCCTCGTGCAGGTGCTGTATATCTTCGAAGGTTGGTAGTTATTTTCACCTTGTAAATCTTTTGACATAGACCTTCGGTTGCTAGCGGACAATCCTTACATTCCTTTGGTCGTGTGTATTTCAAGGTTTCATATTTGGTATCAAAGCTATCATAACGATAAGAATGTTCTCGAAAACAGGTAGGTGCAAAGTGTTTATCGAATCCAATGGGATCAGATTCATTTCGCTTATTGTAAGCTATTACTGATTGTTGCCCCATACGGTTTACTTGGACATAAATAGGATCATAATCATAACCAGCATCCATTGTTTGATAACGTAAAGATGAAAGAGATAGACGTTCATGAATGCCCTTCAATAAAGGAATGGCTGCTTTTCCATCATTTAAACTGCCTGAAGAAAACAAAGACTGCAAAATGTATTGACTTGATGTGCCAACTGCTAGATGTCCTTTATAGCCATACCAGAACACATTTTTACCTTCACTGTTTTTCTTTATGCCCCATTTCGGATCTTGAGGAACTTCGTTCCTCAGTTCTGTTAGTGGTACAGGTAACTGAGCTTCAATCTTTTTTTCGTAAAGTGGAAGGCTTGCTTCCTTTTTAGCTTGTTCTTCCAACCATTGTTCTCGTTCTGCCTTTGATTTACGACCACGTTTTTTCGGTTCTGTCTTTGTTTTTTCTTCTTTAGCTGGAGCTTGATCACGTGCTTCAAAATGAGTTGCATCGATTGCAACGGTATCATCGATAATGAAACCTTCTGCAATCGCTTGAAATAAAACTGTCTCTTGTGCTAATTCAAGTGTATTAGAATCACTGAGTTTAGTGATCAATCGAGAATAAGCAGCCTCCGAAGGAGTCTCATCAGATACAAGAAATCCGCAGTTCCATTTGAACAGTGGGTCGTCTTTCAGACGTTTAATCAAGTCTTTAATTGTTGGAATACGTTCAATTATACGAACGCATAATGAGATAATCATTGCGGCATAGTTGAGCTTGACCGGTGCTCCAAGCCTTGATTTCTTGTTCACTTGATATAAGATTGCGTCCACATCTATTTCTGAAATGATTGCTTCATAACGTTGGGTAGGTTCCATTTCCAATAAGTCATAGATGTCAAATAAGCTCTCTTGTCGTATAATAGACATAGGGAGTCCCTCCAGTCTTTTGGTTAGTTTGGTCACTTACCATTATACTAGACTTGGGGAGGTACTCCATTTTTTATGTCTTAAACCCATTGAGCCGCAAAGGCTCATAATTATGAAATTCACTAATTTGAGTAGTAATTTAGAATTATGTATGAAAAAATAAAGTTGGAAATTGGAATTGAGGTACCCAATTATGGTTTGACAAAAAAAGTTAGAAATTTATATTTTGGATTATGAATCACAGAATATCATATAAACAGCACACAACTAACATTTTCTTTGGAGTAATATTGATAATATAGAAAAGTTCATTAAAAAAACGAAAGAGCCCTGAAATAATAACAACCAAATCCAGGACTCTTTCGCTCTTGAATACATCAGGAAACTCATCAAAGATATGACGAATCCACTCACAACTGTATTATACATCGCAAAATCATAGTTTATACAATCTTTATGTTTCTTTTCATAGTTAATATCATGAGCTAAGTGAACTAATTATTTTACAAGCGACCCTTATTAACCTTTTCAGCAAGTATTCTCAGCATGTCTTGCTTCTTCTTCTCTTCCCTTTGATTTTCATAATAATAAGCCATTTGCTTTTGCTCTTTATGAACCAATTTTCTTATTCGTATCTTTTCATCTTGATTATAAGCAAACTCTTCAACAATGTCATACCAATTTTTTACAGCAAGTTCTGGAAATGCTAATTTACCTTTTCCTCCAACCTGAAATGTGTTGTCGTTAGACTTCATAAAGGGCATCTCAAAATGATCAGCATACAAAGCAGATACAAATTCTCCTTTATTACGTTCTTTCGGATTATTTTTTAAACCATTTGTAAAATGTAAATCTCTTAGTGTCTGCTCTAAAAAGTCGCGATCTTCTTTATCTATATGTATTTCATGCTGAATAACTAGAACAACACCGGATTCTTTACATTGCCTAAAATAAACCGCAATGTCTTTATATTTATCATTGTTTTGCTCCCATGCTAATATTTCTTGTTCAACTACGTCAGCAAATACTAGTTTTTCGTGTCGTTGCAATATTCGCTCCAAAAAATCACTCAAATATAGATACACCCACATATCTGTATCACAAATAGGATATTTAGAAAAATCAGGATTCATATTTTTGTCTCATACTTTCTAATAATTCTAATATAGACTGTGCCTTATCTGCTGTTATTCGGTCATTTTCTAAATTACTATATAGGAGTTCATAAAATCGTTGGGATACAGAAAATTTGTTTGTTGGAAGGACTAAAGCCTCGTCACCACCAACAGCATGGATTTTATTAAGTAGCTTTTGAGCATTTTTAATTAAACCTAGATTGTATCTGTTTGATAATTCTTTTTGATAGGAGGGATATAACTTTATTAATCTAGTAATAAGAGCACTAAAACTAACACGAAAATAATTTTGCATAATAATCAAATCATTATACGAGACATACTTTAAATGGGACAAGCCTTTTTGACGAATATACTTTCGAATTAAGTCTTCTGGCATAAGGATGCAGCTTGCAAAATATTCAGCTCTTTGTTCCATCTCACTATGTTGAATTTCATCAAAAAGACTGATTCCTCCTATATCACCTGTATAAGCATGGTAAACCTCATGCCATGCAGAATAGTATTGTCTTCCTAAGGAATGAGAACTATTTACAAAAATACAGTTGTATTCACCTTTTTTAATATAGAAGCCGGACAAATTATTGTGGGCTGGGAACCTAACAATAAAATATCCCAACTGCTCTAATGTGTCGAAAGTGTCCTCAATAGGTCCATCTTTATTGAGGAAACGATTTCTAAACTCTTCAGCAATTGGGACAACTGTTTGATATAACTCCTTTTTTTTCTTAGGAGATAATTTATTTTTACGTGACAAAAAACCACCTCAGATTACTTTGTTGCAAATTTTTCCTGCATTACCATTTCATCAAAAACAATATTAGCGAATTCAATAGCCTCTTGTATTTCTGGATGGTTCTCATCACTAGTTCGAAAACTTAGAGAAGACATGTCATCCACTTCTATAGCTAGCATTTCATCTTTGCTCATATTCAAAAATTCACCAATTAGTTTATAAATTTTTACATTAAATGCTCTTGAAGCATTTTCGATACTTCTCCAAAATGATTCTTCAACACCGTATTTATTTGATATTTCTTTTAGCGAAAGGCCAAGCTCATTTCTTCTCTCTTGAACCAATTTAGCCAATTCAAAGCGTGTGTATTTAGGTCGTTCAGAAGGGTTTAATTGGACTTTATCCCATATATTAGGCATAATATCCCTCCATTTCATTAACTATTTTAAGTATATTAAATTTAACACTTTTTGTAAACGACGAAAGCCTAAGTTTTAAATCAAAAGATAATCAATTAATATTTTAACCTAATAAGTCAGTATTTATCCAGGAGTAATAATTGCTACCTTCCATAAGGGTGCTCTTTGTGAAGATGGCAACAAAAATCCTGGATAAACCCATTAACTAGAATAACGTTAGATGTAAATGTAATTAATCTTAAAGATCATCCAATAAAAATGTAATCCTTTTTAGAGATAGAGCTAAAATCCTGTTTAAAATAATATTTCTACATTTATTTAATAATGTTTTCAAATACAGTAGTAAAATAGGAAGGATACTTTTTTAATAACTCACGAACATTTTCCTTTTTTTGCTTTATATCTCGACGTATTTTTTGCTTTCGCTGAATATCCTTATTGAACAGCGAGCTTAAATCTTTTGATACAACCCTATCAGAAAAACCAGACTCATAAAGCATTATTTCTTTCAACGATGATAATCCATATTTCATTTTCTTTTGTAGTAACTTTAATTCATTTATAACATCTTCAGTCTCTTCAATACTAGTTAGATCAAGCAGCTCAATTATAGCCCCTATAATAAGGGTACCATCATATGCAAAAGCATTCTCACAGACCTCAACTATATGATCTATTTTGACATGCCGTCGCTGCGTTCCACTAACAAGACGCATATCCGAATTTTCAGCCAAGTCATATAGTTCATAAAATGGTTTTCCTTCAATCCAGCCTATTGCAATTTCTTTTATTACATCTGGTTTATCGCACTTTTTAAAAATATTATTATGTATATTTTTTGATAAAATAGACCATAAAGCTATAAGTAAGTCAGATGAATTGTTACTTGTAGTGATAGTCTTAATGTTTTCAGATAACCATTTCTCAATATTAATAGAAGTTTGAACACCATATAAAGTTTTGCCAAAAATTTTCCTTTTTGAGATGTCCGGAACATTCTTAACAATGTGCTGTGTAAGAAGCTTGAAAAGTTCAACAATATTAGTTTGTTCTTCATCACTTGCTAAGAAATATGCAAGGGTTCCTTTAGCAAGTTCCGCAACCTCTTCATCGCCAAAACCAAAGTCATCCTCATGAGTCATTAAGTAGCTTTCAACGGATGATATAATGTTCATTTTGTATGACATCTGCTCAATTAAGCCTTTTTTCGTAAAACCTTTCTCATTGTGTTTTATGGCAAAATTCTCTAAGATTTCATCAATTGCTTTTGGGTCATTTAAATAGTCTTGGATAACATCCAACATGTCTATCTCAATTGTATAACCTTGAGTATCACTTTTAAGAGGTTCGAAAACTTGTAATAATGTACTTGCACACGGTTCAGAATTAGCAGGCTCTAATAGTTCCTTAACTTGACCCCACTTCCATCTTGTACGAAATCCTCTCCTTTGATCATAGATATTTGGATCAGCAAAAATAACACTTCCTTCTGTATGTATTCCTGATCGACCCGTACGACCAATCAAATTATGAAAATCTCTAACCTTTATTCGGTTTGAACCCTGATAGAGGCTAGTTACAATTAAGTATCTAATGGGAAGATTAACACCTTGAGCTAAAGTAGATGTACAAATGACAAAACTCGCCATTCCTTCCTTCATTGCATGTTCAACAGAGAGACGAATTCCGTGTGGCGTGTTACCATGATGAGTAAGAATACCTAATTCTGCACTTTTTGTAGTCGCCGCACTATCACCTAAATTGCATTGATATAGAAAATGCAATCGTCTGATTTCTTCAAAATTAGAGTATTCAATAGGCTTAGATAGTGCCAATCCTCTATCATAGGCATCCACAATTTTTTCGCACATACTTGATACAGATGACTTTGTGCCACAAAATATTGCTATACTTCCATTTAAAATTAGCTTAATACCAAAGTATAGAGCAATGGTTTGAGCATCAGTTCTCTCTGGAAAAAACCTTTCCCTTCTTTCTCTATTTTTAAGGTTAAGTTGGTAGCGCTCAATTATTCTCGGAACGAAAAATTCTCCGTTTTCAGGATTACTTGGCTCCACAAATTCAAGTTTTCCACGTTGATCAAGCCAACTTGCAAAAGCCACAGTCCTGTATGTAGGAATAAGGTTAGTCCCTGAAACTATTTCATTCCCTTCTCCGTTAAGCCAGTTACCTACAGATTCAGCATTTCTTATAACCGCAGATATAAGGACAGTCTGAATTGGTCGCGAAATCATAGACTTTACAGATGTTAACAGTAGTTCATAAGTAATTCCTCGGCTACCACTATCAAATTGATGTCCTTCATCATAAATAATTAATCCTATTCCTTCTGCCAATTCCGGAAATTGACGGAGTACATATAAAAGTTTTTCAGGAGTAACAATTAAAACTTGTTTTCTTTGTAAAAATTCATCAATCTCAAAATCAGTCTGCATTACATCTGAAAGTTCATCAATATTTACAGGTTCATTACGGAAAGTATCCTTAAGACTATTACTAATTTCATTACATAAAGCTCTAAAAGGAGCTACAACTACAGTAAGAGAAGTTCTATCTGAGAGAAAAGCACTACGAATAATAAATTCAGTTGCTTTAGTTTTCCCAGCACTAGTCGGCATCTGTACTATTCCTGACTCACCTCTAAAAATTCCATGTTTGCCCAAAAGGTGCTGTGCTGGCCAAAATTCTCTTATAGATCTACTTTTATACAAGATTTCTTCCCATCTATTAATAGGAATGCCAGTGTACTGTGGTAAACAGTACCATACAGAGTTTAAAATACGTTTCTTGATAACTGCACAAATGATATCTGCGAAAAGTAACTGGCGAGGTGTACCATTACCATAAGCAATTTTTCTAATATAAAGAGCATTTTCTATGAGTACATCTTGTCCTTTTCCGCTATTATAATAATCATTCATTTGGTTATACATCTCATCAACGATCTTTACATATGGCCCTTCTACTTCCCTCATCTTTTTAGAATAATCCCCTTGAAGAAGCCAAAAAAGCAATTTTTCAAGTCCTTCTGCATCCAAATCAGGACATTCATCACCCAATTGCCCAGCAAGTACAATTGAACTTCCGGGTAAATCACATAAGTAGTAAGATGCAGACCCTAACATTAAAAGGTAAGGTGTAAGTTCCTTTTTTAAACGTGATTGCAAATAAGAATCAAAAAAACGAGCTGAAAACTGAAGGTTTTTATGTAATTGGTTAATTTTATTTTCGTCTACTGACTCTGAATTTATTTGCGCAGCGAGATCACCAAGTATGCCAATTGACAAATTAAAAAGCCTAGCAGGATCTTTGGATATTTGTATGTGATATTCTGTTGGTACACCGTACTCATACATCTTTGCTTTTGAACGAGTAACACCTAATAATTGTTGAGATTTATTATCAGGCTTCATCTGCAGATCTCCTATAAATTTCATGAACCAGTTCCATTAGTTCATCACCATGTATAATAAGAAGTTTCAAATTATTGGAGTTGGGATGGCTACTAGTTTGGGTTTTTATTTCTTCATTTGGATCAAATATAGCTGTCGATAATAGGGCTACTGCGCCATAAACCTCTGTATAAGGACGATCCTCCAAGTTTTGAAACCTTTCGATACGTTCAGCATCATGAAGCATCCCTTTATCAAAGAGGCGTTGCTTAATAGCATTAAGCGACTCGCCTATCCTGGAATGATCTTTTGCTGAGTCGTTTACCGCATCCTGAAGTCTATTTTGTTTACGTCCCGTGAATTTTGCTTTCGCTTCAAAAATCGCTAGCGCATCATCTAAGGAATCCTGTTTATCACTTATAATTTTGAATCCTATAATATCACTTCCCTTAGTTGACTCATTTCGTACTGTCTTATCACCATAACGAGTCCGAGGCACCCAATAATTCAGGATATATTGAAGGTAATCTGATACTAATATTTCACTAAAATCTCCCGCACGAATACTAGGTCCAGGAGCCACAGAAGAATCAGGGAATTTTATTTCTTTTAAGTATTCTGCTCTTGAGAAATTGTAACCCCTCCTGTAAAAATCTATTTCATCATCGAGACAATAGTGATTTCTGAAGTGACTAGCCCATGTAGATAGAACCTCATCATCTGTTTCATGATTCAATACCCATACATCAACTGTTTCCCCATCAGCTAAAGTTAACTTTTCGCCTGTGTCCACAAGCCATCTTAGGTGTTCCATACTAACCATTTGCATAAATATCACTCTCTATCCATTGTATTTTTAACTAATTAAATACGCAATAAAAAATAAAGTAAGAGACATAACCTAAACGTTATGCCCCTTCTGTAAATTCTGAGTTGTTATTAATTTGGTCAATTATATGAATAATCTTTCTAGCATCATCGATATTATCCTGGAATAACTCTGAAATACTACCTAACGATCTAAAAGGATCTTCTTGTAACACCCTTTTTTCTAAGTAGCCATTCTTTATGACGTAGTCCATGATAAGCTTTACAAATTTAATTTGACTACTGTTTAACCGCTGTTCTGCTAAGAATTCAGAGAAAGCTTCGTTCGCTGCTTGTCGATCTAAGCCTACGATTTGTCGTACGAGCCTTGTGATAGGTGTATCACCGAATTCTTTCTCATACTCTTCTTTTGTCCCAAGCTCTTCCCACAAAATTTCTTCTAACAATTGAACATCTTTTTCCGTCAAAGGTTTATTATTTCGTAATTTAAAAATTGCTACCTGATCTTGATGCTCTTTCAAGTATTGGTTAACACGTTTTCGGTAATTTTGTAAATTGTTTGCACCATAAATAGGGCTTTCTTCTCTACCTATCACCTGGAACGTGTCTTTAAAATTGATGTAATAATCTTTTTGATGTTCTTTTTCAAGGAATTTAATGAGATCCCTCATTACACTTCGAACTTCCTCTAGGTCAAACAAATGTGCTTCTTCCCAAAACTTATCATCTTGTACTTTGTTAAGCAATTCCTTGTTTTGGCTTATTTGAGGGATTGTCCCAAGCTCGCTTAATTTTTCCGAAGTACTCACAACACTACGAATTTGCTTTGTTGCACTGTTAGCAGTTAAATAAGCTAATTCAATCGTAAACATTACATTATCAAATCGTTTTGCCATCTCATCATCGTCGATTGATATAATGAGAGGTGAAATGTGTTCTTTAATTTCATTAATATTAGAAACCGATAAAGATTGCCAGTTATTTTTATTTTTATATTTATGAACATACTTCAAATTCATCCGTACTTGAAAGTTATCCTCATTTAAACGATTAACTTCTTCAAGCTGTTCTTTAATCAATTCCTCACGATAATTGATATAATCTCCTTCTTGAAAGTCTAGTGCCTGTAACTCTCTTACAATATCTAGTTTCAATTCGAATATTCGCTGGGTTAAGCTGACTGTTAGTCTACCTTCAATTCCTTTTGAATTTTCTCTAAAGAAATCGAAATTACGTAGGTAATCAAAAATTAAGAAATACTCTTTATCTTGACCTGGACCAAATAAATCCTCACACAAGCGTGTTCCACGGCCAATCATTTGCCAGAACTTAGATTTTGAACGTACTTTTTTAAAGAAAACAAGGTTTACAACTTCAGGAATATCTATTCCTGTATCAAGCATATCAACAGATACAGCAATGTGAGGTGTTTTATCTTTAGTTGAAAAGTCATCAATTATGGTATCAACGTAATTAACGCTATAATCGATTTGACGACAAAAGTTACCACCATAGTGCGGATACAAGTCATTAAAACGTTGAACGATTCGTTTTGCATGTTTGGAGTTTTTGGCAAAAATAATCGTTTTCCCTAAGCGATCTCCCCCTTCAACTTTAATTCCTTGTTCCATCAAATCATTAAGCACTTGATCAATTGTATTATCATTAAACAACCAATCATTCATTGCTCCACTAGCAATATAATCTCCTACATCATCATCAAACGTATCTTCATATTGTTCTTTTTCTTCTTCTGATAGTTCATCGTAACGCAATCCATCATCAAGAAATGTAGAAGTAGATTCAATTGTACGGTAGTCGACTAGATACCCATCATTTACCGCTTGCTCTAGTTCATAAGCATACGTCGGGTTCCCTGATTCTAACCCAAAAATATCATACGTATTTTTGTCTATTTCATCTTTTGGTGTTGCTGTTAATCCTAGTAGGATACCATCAAAATACTCAAAGATTGATCGATATTTTTTATAAATACTACGGTGACTTTCATCTATAATAATTAAATCAAAGTGTCCTACGGTAAATAACCTTTTCCCATCTTTTCTTTTTATGTCATCAATAGCATTCATCATTGTTGGATAAGTAGAAAACACCATTCTGCTTAATTCAGGGTCATCTTTATTATCCAATAAGTTACAAACGCTCATTGATGGAAGGAGATTATTAAACGAATTCTTTGCTTGTTTTACAAGTGCTGTTCTATCCGCTAAAAACAACACATTTTTTACCCAGTTATGTCGGACTAGTATGTCTACAATTGAAATCGCCGTTCTTGTTTTTCCAGACCCAGTAGCCATAACGAGGAGTGCTTTCCGTTCCTTCATTTGAATTGCTTCCGCAACATTTGTGATGGCTTCCTTTTGATAGGGGCGGTTCGTAATATCATCATTGATATTGATTTTAACTAGTGGTCGTTTAAATTTTCTTCTTGTTATTAGGAGTTCAATGTCTCCCTTTGTGTAAAAACCGGACACCTTACGTTCAGGATATTCTAAGTCGTCCCAGATACGAGTATCAAATCCATTTGTGAAAAAGATTATAGGACGTTGGCCACTCATTTGTTCTATGCAATCTGCATAAAGTTTTGCCTGCTGTTTCCCTTGATATAGGTCTACTGAAGTTTTCTTCGCTTCAATTACAGCAATAGGCTTTCCATTATCTCCAAGTAAGACATAATCTACAAAACCGATACCCGATCTATTCGCCATATGTGCTACTTCATATTCTTCAATAACGTCCCTACCAAACTCCCACCCTGCAAGTTTTAATTCAAGATCAATGTAGAGCTTTCGAGTTTGATACTCTGAGATTTCATCAACTTGATAATTATAATCCTCCGTATTTCGTACTCGGTTCTGTGTTGCCTTTTTACGTAGTTCATCATTTTCCTTCTGCATCTCTTCTATCTTTTTATCTTTTGAACTCAGTTTCTCGTATAAATCCTGATATTCTTCAGGTCTTTTCCGTGGTTCATTACCTGTTAAGAGAATCGACTCATCGAATTCTGTGCCTGTGTATTCTAATGAATAGCAATAATCAATCCAATTAACAAGTTGGTATAAATTATATAATGAGGTCACTGCTTCTTCACGCGATATTTTCGAGTTTGTATGAACCGCAACATTACCTAACTTTATAATGAACTTCAAAAGTGGAAAGAGGTCATTGTCAATAATGTCCCTAAAAGTACGCTCATGAATAAGACTTGATAGATTATCTTGATATGGAACCTTCAGATCCTTATCAAAGCTATACATCCACTTAACCGCAAGCTCCAATGCACGTCTTGTTAATATAGCACAAGTAGCCGGACTTACTTGAAGGCTTTTTTCAGCTTCTTCACAAGCACCAGAAAAACTTTGATATTGGGTTTTATTTTTTAAAAACTCAAAGTTAGACATTTGGGGCACCTCTTCCTCTTCCGATTTTTAGTCGGTTAAAGTTGCTCTACGGTGTCGTCATTGAATAGTTCGCCTTTAAAAGCACGACTATTTAGAGAATTAAATAACAATTTATAGTTTCTTAAAGTAGATATTAACTGTGTTTTTTGTTTTTCAATAGTTGATACCCTTTTAGCATATAGATTTTGCAGTTCAATATCTGGAACTACAACTTCTAGTTGCTTAAGCTTTTGTTTTGAAATATTTGACATTGATTTTGCACTACCACTGGATAAGTCTTTTAATTTTTCTTTAACAGAAAAATTATTAACCAACTGCCACAAAAACAATTTGTTAAGTTCGTTCTCTTTAACAATTAATCTAAATATGGTGTCTGGAAATATTAATTTTTTTTGTGTATTAAATACGTAAGCGCTAGTCCCAACCAGTTCTGGTGTGTTTTTTCTATTAAACAATAAATCACCTTTTGTTATTTCTAATTCCTCTTTTGGAGTTAGAGATTTTGGTAATGATTTATTCTCTTTTACTTTAAAAATTCCTTTTGTTATTGCACCTAATTTCAAAACACCCCATTCACCATTAAGTGCTGGGTATGAGTGACACTTTGGACTCCAACCGCCTTCTATATGTTCCAAATATTCACCAAGCTTCTCTTTCTTCCACCCTTTTGGATTACTTATGGGATTGCCAAACATATCTAAAAAAATACTTTGTTTTAAGGAATTTAATTTTGAAATTTGATGCTCTCGTTTTTTTATGATATCTTCTGACTTTGATAAAATGTAAGCTATTTTAATTTGTTCTTTTATATCAAGTAACGGTATTTCAGCATTTGTTAAATTACCTAATTTTATATACTTAATAACTCCACCGATAGATTGTTCTCTTAATTTTTCAACATACATCTTTAAAAAATAATACAGGTACTTTACATTTAGTAATTTAGTATCAATTGACTCAACTATATATGTCCGTTGATAAGCATCAAATTTACCATTGTAATATTTAACATTTAAATCACCATTTCCTGCGACTAATACACACTCAGAATCATATGAGTAACTATTAATTCTAGAAGGATTAATTGAACAAGTAAAAAAAGGATATTTCCCATTAGCCTCAGCTGCATTGGCATTTAACTTTCCTGTCTTAATATTTGTAAAATCACCTAACTTCACCCATTTCATTTTAGGAACTCCTCCAATTCTGAAATGGCTTCTAGTATCTCTTCTTCATCTTTTTTAATTTTTTCAATAATTAGCTTAGGATCTTCGTAATTAATCTCTTGGTGTACTGTTTTCTTATAATTATTTAGTGACAGATCATATTCCTTCTCCCTAATATCTCCTAAGGGTACTAGAAAAGATTGTTCAGTACGTTTCCTACTTGTCTCATTTTCTAATTTATTAAATCTATTAATAATATCTGGAATATCATTTTCCTCAATCGGACTTCTTTTGTCATCTAAAGATAGCCCATCTGCCTTCATATCGTAAAACCATACTTGATCCGTTCCCCCCGCTTCTGTCTTTGTAAATATTATGACTGCAGTTGAGACCCCTGCATATGGCTTAAAAACTCCACTTGGCATTTTAATTACTGCTTCCAATTTATGATTTTCAACAATTTCTTTTCTTATTGATTTATGAGCATTTGAGCTTCCGAACAATACCCCGTCCGGTACTATCGCCGCAGCACGACCCCCCTTTTTTAGTAAACGTAAGAATAAACTCAAGAAAAGTATTTCTGTTTTTTTTGTTTTTGTAATTCTTAGTAAATCGTCTGAAACAGAATCATAATCTAAGGAGCCCTTAAAAGGTGGGTTTGCTAAAACCATTGTATAGAGTTCCCGGTCTTTGTTTTGTTCAGATAAGCTATCACGATAGTTAATATTCGGATAATCTACACCGTGAAGCATCATATTCATTGCCCCAATACGGAGCATAGTGTTATCAATTTCAAAACCATGAAACATATTTTTATTAAAATGCTCTCTTAAGCCTTGAACATAAAACATATCATTGTGATTTTCACGTAAATATTCACTTGCAGACACTAAGAAACCAGCGGAACCGGCTGCTGGATCAACAATTATGTCTTCAGGTGTTGGTTTCATTAGTTTTACAATCATATCTATGATATGACGTGGTGTACGAAACTGACCGTTTGTTCCTGAAGTTTGAAGTTTCGATAATAAATACTCATATAAGTCACCAAGGGTATCTTTCTTAGATTCTCCCTTTGTTGTTTCGGGAAGACTATTAATACCTGAAACAACTCTTGCCAGTAAAGAAGGTGTTGGTATTACAAATACGGCGTCTTTTAAATATTTTGCATATGCAGAGTCCTTTCCGCCCATTGTTTTAATGAATGGAAATACTTCTTGCGATACAACATTAAACATTTCATCTGGTCCCATATTTGCAAAATTCGACCAACGCAATTGAGGTTTATCTTTTGGGAATATCCCTTCGTATTCTAGACCTAGTAGCTCATTATCCTTTTCTTTTTGGTTTTCTCGATCGTCAAGCCCTTTTATATATATTAAATATGTAAATTGCTCAATTACAGTTAATGGGTTAGTAATCCCACCTGTCCAAAAGGTTTCCCATATTTTATCTACTTTGTTTCGCATTTCACCTGTTATCATTTAAACACCTCTACCAACTATATAATAGAATAATAGTTACTAACAATTATACAACACTTTTACTTTTTACAAAATCTGTAGATTTCTTTTATTGTTATGTCCCTTTTTTCATTTATAAATTTCTATTAACAATATTTACATCTAAATACTCGTTACAGTACTTAGCTATTTTTTGATCTACTGCCTCAGATCTACCTTTAGCTATTCCCGCCTCTCTCCTAACAAGACTCTCTGTAAGAGTTTTCCGAGATTCAATTAACTTTTTAACAACACCTTCTACCCTTCTTAACTGAAATTGTTCATGGGATTCGACAACACAATTTATATATTCACTTGTTTTAGGCATCTTTTGTAAAAAATCCTTCTTTAACAAATCCAGTTTTTCAACAACCCTCCCTAAAGCATACAATGTAATTCTTTCTGGCTTTTCTTTGTCCAATAAAATTTTTGTCCCTTTTTTAACAGCATTTAACATTTCATTATCTCTTTTTTCCCAATCAACTTTCTTAAATCCAACATTATTGATATTAGGGGAGTTCTCCCTTAACCAATTCTTATCATGCCGATTTAAAAAAGCATATGTACTCATATCTTGCTTTTTAATTCTTTCTAAGGAATATTGAGGGTTTCTTTTTAATATTTCTAGCCACTTTTCCCTATAATCTTCTATTAATTCTAAAGGATATGATACCCTTCGCTTTTTACCATTTGAATAGTCTAGATATTTTTGCTTAATGTGAAGTAATTTGTCTATATTATCTTCATAGCCTCCATTCCTCTTCTTTGTCTCTTTATACAATCTCTCAAATTGTCTTTCCCATTTTGGGTCTATGTATTTTATCTGTTCAATACTAAAATTATTTATGTTATCTGATTTTGTATAAGTAAATCCACAATCACATGAAAAAATGCCTATTTCGGTTTTGTTTACAGGGCTTGTTCCGAGTTCTGCGTTATTAATAACCATTTGTTGATAGTGATCAGAGAACGGATTAAAACAAGGATATGGCCCCTCACCAAATGGACTTATTATTTTGTTTTTATAATGGTTCAGTGTATCAACATTTTCATTTAAAAAAAGCGTTAATAATACATGTTTGATAGGAGGGAATACTTGATTATGTTTTTTTACGATACTACTTAACCAGTTACTTCTCTTGCAACCATTAAATTCTGCTCCCAAGATATCCAATATTTCTTCTCCGAAATAGTTTTGGAAATCCATAAGTAATTCTTTATGGTTGACCATCTTACCTTTTAGATAACCTTCACGATGTAATAAATATTTATAAACATCCACAATATTGTCAAAAGATAAAAGGAGATTTTGGTTTGCCGTTTTAAGGCATTCCTGTGCAACTTGAAGCAAAATAGATTCCGAACTTTTTTTAATTGCAGTTGCAGGTGGCCTATCTAATGGGCAATTTTCAAGTGAAGCTACTTCAAAAATATTTTTTTCTTTGAATCTAGGTTGCCACAATACATCGCTGTCCCTAAGTGGTTCCATGTGTTTTAAGCAATAAAATACACCTTGAATCTGATTGTCTTTTCGCCAGAACGTCTCACCATATTTTAGGTAATCATCACTAACACATTTCGGACAATATCTAAAATATTTATTTGTCGGACTTACATTACTAGTTTTACTTTCGCCACCACTTGCAATAATAGTCAATAGTTCCTTCTTTGTTTCCTCCCTTGAAAAGTTGGTAAAATACAAATATAGGGTGTGTTTATTAACCAAATTGTTAAAGTCGATATGATTCATATGAGATATATTTTTTAAAAAAATACTTAGTTTTCTCGGGATATCCGCATATGACCTTACAAGATTCTCATTAAATAAGTCTAAATAAGTATGTTTAGAATATCTATTTCCCGACCTATTATGATACCTCGCAAATACACTATACATTAATTCGTTTTCGTAAATTGATGGAAAAAATGCTAACAAGACTTCCCCCCTTATCTAAATCTATTTATAAATCAATCCCCTTATTTATTTCCTTATCTATTGCATTAAGAACATCGGGATTTAGACATTCGCCTAGCCCCGAATAGCGCATAATTCGCCATTCCTTAACTTCGATATTAAGATTTCGCATCTGTGACGCTTTTATCTTAATCCGACGTATTTGAAATTCTTCGATAGTCTCTGTTACTTCATTCAATGCCTCTTTGCATTTAGGCAAAACATCTAATTGTTTTTCGAGTAGCGATAATATACCTAATTGTTTACCAATTGCACTAATAGTTACTCGAACCAAATCATCTTCATTACCTTTAATTCTTTCGCCTTCTTCCTTAATTAACATGGATAACTTTTCATCTCGCATTTTCCAATTAACTCTAATAGCTTTTTGCTTGTTCACCTTTTTTGGAGGAAGATTTTCAAATAACCAATACTTATCATTTCGATACAACCATATATATACAGATGAGAGCGTTTCTCTAAGTCTTGTCCGACTATATTGAGGATTTTTTTCTTTATGTTTTATCCATTTAACCCTATATAAATCCCTTTTCTCTTTGTTCGTTCCATTTCTTCTTTCCGGCACATAACCACTATCTAATTTTTTAATATATTTACTGACTGTACTTCTGTCAGCCCCTATCTTCTCTGCTATCTTTACTAACGGTACTTTCTTCTGATAAAGCTCTCTCAATTTATTTTCCCATAATTCCCCATAGTTTTTTATTCTGCCCACTTTAAATCGGTCTTCTTCCAATTGATCCGGACCTCTTCTAGAATAAACAAACCCACAGCCACAAGTGAAAGTTCCTACCGGCTTTCCAGTTTCGTAACAATTAGTAATTTCAAGTCTGGTCATTACGCTATCCAAATAATGATTTGCAGTTTTGTTTAAACATGGATAAGGTGGGGAGCCAAAAGGTTCATATTGAAGATGATTTCCTTTTATATTATTTAATGTTGCGATATCTTCATCTAAAAACCTGATTAATAAAAGATGCCTTAGAGGGTGGCAGGAAACACGGGGTTTTCGTAATAGTTTATGTATCCATGTGTCCTCAGCATTTTTATCTATATCACTGTCAAGTTTACTTAATAATTCACTCCCTATATATTTAATAAACTCAGGTAAAAAATCCCTGAACCTGATTCTAGATGATACTGTAACAAAGCCTTTTTCTCGTAACTTATACACATAATAATCTCTAATCTTTTCTAAACCTAAGGGGGAAATTTCCAGTTCAAGAATTGTAAGTGATTGTTTTGAAATAAACTCTAAGTGATTCCATGAACTTTGTAACAACTTCGCCTTTCCTTTATCATTTATTTCAATTTCATTTAAATCATAAAATCTTTGTTTATTCATTGGTACTTTAAAAGGAATATTGGATTCATTTAACGATTGCAGGTGAAACGGGCATATGAAAACTCCGGATAATTGATGAGATCTATGCCAATAGGCTTCTCCGTATTTTGTAACTTCTTCTTGATAGCACTTTATACAGTATCTTAAAAATCTAGGATATTTTATCCCACTTGCGGTTATACCTGTAAACATGTGGACACCACTCGCATCACTATTAATCATTGTTTTTTTTAACATATTCTCCCTATCTTTAGGTAGGAATGGTGAATAGTAATGAAATAAAGTATGCTTTGCCAAGAGGTAGTTTGAAGTATAAATGTTGTTAATACGATTACAAATATCCATTAGGTTCCCTGGCAAATCAGTTATTGGGACCTTTGTTTCTACGCCGTATAAATCAACCAAGGTTTGTTTAAAACTCTTATTTCCACTTCTGCGGTGATACCTAGCCAACCAACTATACAGAAGTTCATCTTTATAAGGACTTGGAAAAAAACTTAACAAATGTCTCACCACTTTACTTTAATTTAAAAATTCATCAAATGATTTAACTATATTTGCATCTCTTAACGCTTCTTCAAGGGCTACTTTTTGTTTCTTCGCATTTTCAGCAATTAGACGAATATCATTCTTGTTTGAAAAGTGATTAACTGTTTTACTTTGAACTAACTTTTTATTGAGTTTATTATCTTTATTTACTTTAGTGAATTTCATAATTATGAGCCTTTGCGGCTCAATGGGTTTAAGACATAAAAAATGGAGTACCTCCCCAAGTCTAGTATAATGGTAAGTGACCAAACTAACCAAAAGACTGGAGGGACTCCCTATGTCTATTATACGACAAGAGAGCTTATTTGACATCTATGACTTATTGGAAATGGAACCTACCCAACGTTATGAAGCAATCATTTCAGAAATAGATGTGGACGCAATCTTATATCAAGTGAACAAGAAATCAAGGCTTGGAGCACCGGTCAAGCTCAACTATGCCGCAATGATTATCTCATTATGCGTTCGTATAATTGAACGTATTCCAACAATTAAAGACTTGATTAAACGTCTGAAAGACGACCCACTGTTCAAATGGAACTGCGGATTTCTTGTATCTGATGAGACTCCTTCGGAGGCTGCTTATTCTCGATTGATCACTAAACTCAGTGATTCTAATACACTTGAATTAGCACAAGAGACAGTTTTATTTCAAGCGATTGCAGAAGGTTTCATTATCGATGATACCGTTGCAATCGATGCAACTCATTTTGAAGCACGTGATCAAGCTCCAGCTAAAGAAGAAAAAACAAAGACAGAACCGAAAAAACGTGGTCGTAAATCAAAGGCAGAACGAGAACAATGGTTGGAAGAACAAGCTAAAAAGGAAGCAAGCCTTCCACTTTACGAAAAAAAGATTGAAGCTCAGTTACCTGTACCACTAACAGAACTGAGGAACGAAGTTCCTCAAGATCCGAAATGGGGCATAAAGAAAAACAGTGAAGGTAAAAATGTGTTCTGGTATGGCTATAAAGGACATCTAGCAGTTGGCACATCAAGTCAATACATTTTGCAGTCTTTGTTTTCTTCAGGCAGTTTAAATGATGGAAAAGCAGCCATTCCTTTATTGAAGGGCATTCATGAACGTCTATCTCTTTCATCTTTACGTTATCAAACAATGGATGCTGGTTATGATTATGATCCTATTTATGTCCAAGTAAACCGTATGGGGCAACAATCAGTAATAGCTTACAATAAGCGAAATGAATCTGATCCCATTGGATTCGATAAACACTTTGCACCTACCTGTTTTCGAGAACATTCTTATCGTTATGATAGCTTTGATACCAAATATGAAACCTTGAAATACACACGACCAAAGGAATGTAAGGATTGTCCGCTAGCAACCGAAGGTCTATGTCAAAAGATTTACAAGGTGAAAATAACTACCAACCTTCGAAGATATACAGCACCTGCACGAGGGTCAAAAGCATGGAAATCCATTTTTAAACGGCGTACTGCTGTAGAACGTGTGAATGCTTATCTCAAGGAATATTATCAACTAGACAATATCCGTTACCGTACTGGAAAACGAGCGAAGGTTCATTTTGACATCGTAACGCTTATTTATAATGCATCAAAACTAGCCAGTGATCGTATTAATTCAATGCTTCATCAAAATATAGCTGCTTAGATTAATTTTAAAAAATATTTTTGAGAATTCTGCAGCTCTTTGATTTTATTAAAAAAGTAATTATGAAATTGAGTCACTTCTCTACTTTTTATCATTTGTGTAATAATTGTTTGCTGTTCATGTAAAGCCTTCATTCCTTTATTAGAATTCATAGCATCTTCAACTATAGTTCTAGCCTCTTTTTCTGATAAATCAAAGTTTAATGCGAAATTTAATAGTATTTCGAAGTTTTTCTCATATTTATTTTTATTTATTGCTCGTTTATGTTCAGAATTAACTTTTCCATGTAACCCTAGTCTATTTCCTAATGCCTTGACGTACTCATTAGTTTCATTCCAACCAGGTTTAATATCATCATACTGTTTAATTTTTTCTTTATCTCCTATGCGTAAAGCATCTATCACACCTTGAACTAATTTCAAATTTTGTTTAGCAACCGTCTTTAACAACCTTACTGATAATTCTTCCTGACCATAGGCAATAGCGTATTGTTGTGACTTTATAAATAGATTTATTACAAAATCCGTAACGCCTTGAGTTAACTCATACATTGCATTACTTAACTCTTCTGTTAAAGGCACCTTTTTCTCCGTCCATTGATACTCCCACAAATTACTTAAGAACAAATCCCATTCATCTTCTTTTGTCATTGGATCTAAGAATTCAGAACCCATACCACTTGCCCTACGACCATTAGCTAACAATTTATTAAATAGAGGGATTGCTTTATAAGTTCCAATATAGACTAAGGGGACACCTAGTTTATTGCTTAAATCAACAAAAAAATCCAACATTAGTTGCCCTGCTTCTCCCTTTTTCATCCTTTGAATTTCATCTATTACTAGAACACCAACACAATGGAGTGAACAAACATGAGACATTGCTATAATAAGATCTTCCTCATTAATTCTAGATTTAACAAACTTTTTATAATAGTTTGTTTGGAGAATTTGATCGACAGTTAAAAAGAATTGCTGACAAAGAGACTTTCTTGATCCATTAAACGGACATTCCAATTTAATCCAAACTATTTGTTTTAAATATCCTAATTCTAACCCGTTATATTTATAATCTGAGTGAATTATAACCTGGGGGTACATTAACAATATTTTTTCAATAGCAGTTGTTTTACCAATTCCGCTAATTCCAATTATTGTGTATGACTTGGCTGTAGACTGATTTCCTATAATATTCTTACCATCCTCATCCAAATCAACATTAAGTATCTCCTTTATTCCTACTGCAAACTGTTTAGCATAAAATGGAGATAAAGGATTTCTGCTAACATAACCTCTTCTTATCATTATGGAAAGGTTGGACTCAATTTGTAAGTGAACCAATAACGGTTGCATATAATCTCGAACTTGCTCTATATAATGCAACCTAATTTCAGGAGGCTTTTGTCTATCTTCGGCATAGTAGTCTGGAAAATTTAATAATCGCTCTCCTACATCAATTTGTGAATTGATAGCAGGTAAAGCTTCAATTAAAGGATTCTTTCTATACTTCGGTATCTCCTGTTCATTATATTTTGCAGTTATTTGCTTTCCCATCAGAACAGAGATAATACTCCCGTCAAAAGCAATATCTTTTTTCATTTTGCCGATCTCCTTACTTTACTTTGCTGTTTTAACATATTTATAAGAGAATCCTTTCCTTCACTATTGTCTTTACTTTGCTCCATATCAAACTCTAACAAATCAGCTTGTCCATCTTCATTTGTTCCACCTAGAGTGTTATCCCAATTTTCACTTTCTCGCATTGATTCCTTTTCTTCTTTTCGATTTTGTTTTATTGCTTTTGTTTGACTTGACTTACTTTGTCCAGGTATTTTTAACTCATTGGTTTTATGAGTTTCATCTGCAATTATTTGTTCTATGTGTGTGTCTGCATCTGAGGATATTTGCCTTTGTTCACTTTTTATAAATTCTTCTGAAATACTTCGCGCATAGCTGTATTCTTCATAATCTTCAATTCGGGGTTCAAGTTCTCCATCAGCAATTAATTTATTTAGCATATTAAATTTTTCATATTCACCTTTTTCTTTGCGAATAAATATATAATTAATGCTTCTTGGATCATACGACACATTTATCTTTTTTCTACCTTTTATAACTGGTTCTTCAAACCAACCCTGCTCTATTGCGTAATCAGAAGAATAGTACCGCTTAGTACACACCTTCTCTTGTAATAGAGGCTTGTTTAGACGGCATTAAAGCTAATCTAATTAAGTCACTATCAATTTCCTGTAAATAACCATGTTTATGCTTAATCCCCCACTCCCAAAGTTCAATAGGTGTTGGTATTAGCTTATGTTCAATCATTCCGCTTGTTAAAGGATAGTTAGAAATGATCTTTCTATTGTGTTCTAAAATAGATAATACAATGATTCTTTCAAATGCTTTTAAGGTCAACTTTGCATCTAAACGATAATCTTTTCCGCCTCTTTCATGGTAGTCTTTGTGAACAGCTCCTGGTGCCCACTTTTTAATTTTTGTGTTTATTGTTCGAAAATGTTGCTCTACAATTCCTTTTAAATCGGCCCTATATGGCGGCATATTGTAAACCATAATCCCAAGTAAGTCGATTAAGCTTTCTGCATTATACCCTTCCATCTCTCCCCTATCTGCTGCAATTACTGTGGGCATGTGATGAGCAGGCCATTCCCACTCTTCAATATTTATGTTTAATTCTTTACAGTACTCTTTTTTATTCAAACTGGTATTTTCTAATACAAGCATCGCACTCAACCATGAAGGGCCCTCTAATCCTACATAAAGCCCAGTTACTAGTCTTGAAAAAACGTCTTTTACAATATAAACAACAGGACGTCCAATAATTCTGTCACGTGATAACGAACTAACAAGATATACATCAGCGATGGTTGCATCAATTTCAAAAATTGATCCTGGTCCAACTGCTCTTCTAGAAGCCTCACCAACGTTTGGTTTTGCTTTTAATTGGTACTTCCTTTCCCCTTCCTTCTTCAAGTACTTTTCCTTTGAATTGTGTTCATTGTTATACCAATATTTAAATTGTCTATATGTCGGTACATCTTCACTCTTAGGGAGTATCGGTGCTTTAATTCCGTTTTTAGTAAAGTAATAACCTTCATAAGAAAAACCGGGCAAAAACCAGCCCGGTCCTTTCCTGTTTGCCATAGCTAGAGCACATCCGATAGTTTGTATTCGTGTCCTTGTACTCCTTTATAATACTCCGGATACATTTCTCCTCCACATTGTTCACAGCTGAATCTTGGTGGCGTAGTTGGGTCTCCGCCATCCATCAAATCAAACTCTTCTACTACGTTATACGGTATCTTTTCTTCTTCATGACACATGAAACAATGATAGTTGACGTAGGTCTTCTTTGGACGTAAGTGGTCGGTTCCTTTTTTCTTCTTCCCTTTTTTGCGTCGTTTGTTGGTCTGTGCGATAGTGAATCAACCTTTCTAAATCATTCCTTGCTTCTTTTGTGAATGCAATCTTTATTTCTAATTTCCCATTCTCTAGACACACTTCTCCCTTGTATTCATAGTAATTGTCGCAATGCGAGCACACAAGGGGATCTTTTTGACCACTAGAAATAATACGCTCTCTCCAGGTTTGGCGGCGTAATGTCTTCTTCACTTTTACTATCCATTTCCTTGTACCTTGTTGCCATGTAGCTAATAGCTTTTTGCTTAAGCTCTTACTCCTTCTAGAATACACCCCATAGTGACGAATTGTCTTGAACTGTTCATTAGGAATATGACGTATTAATCGAATAATAAATTCTTCTACCGTTACGGTCTCATGTTTTTCTTTACCGTCTACTTTATCCATATATTTGAATGTCACATGTTGACCATCATATTCCTCGATACGATTGTTCCCAATCGCTGGTCGACGAATATAGCGGCCAATATAACGCAGTTGGTCCTTCACCTTTCCTCTTTGTTTTGGGGCATACACATAGAAGCCTTCCCCATTATTAGAAAAAGCCTGTTGTAATCTTGGTTGAATTCTTTTCTTTTCCTTATTTGACAAGTGGTTACGAATGAATTTTAACACCACCGTCTGCCATTGCTTTCGAAGCATCGTAAACGGTATATAGTCGTACGCTTTCCATTCTCCTTTTTTCGTAACTCCTCCCATTGTCACTAACATATGAACATGGGGATTGAAATTCACTCTTGACCCAAATGTATGTAATCCGGCAATTATCCCCGGTTTCACTTTTGCCTTCTTTCGAAAATAACCCGTGATTAGCTTCGCAGCTTCATCCATAAGGGGTTTCAAAAGCTCTCGATGCCATAGAAATATAGCCCGTAATTTTTCATCTATCGTAAAGATTACATGCCGATGGTTCACTTGTACTATATCTTCTGTAAGGACGCGACCCCATTCTTCACTTTCTCCTACAGAACACGTTGTACAAAAACGCCCTTTACATCGAAAAGGGACATGTCGAACGTCATGGCATCCTTCACAAACATAGAGTTTGAATCCATTTTTGGGATCTCCACAGTCACGAAATTTTTCCACCTCTTTAATGACAATTGGACGAATTCGCTCTCCATGTTTCTTCTTAAATGCTTCCCAATGTTGATGTTTATCAAAAAAGATTCGTTTCAAGATGTTTTTTTCCATATACTTAAAATACCACAGTAAGAAACACTCTGGTATAGCCAAATTTTTATACTTTCTTATCTTTTGATAAAAGGATTTAATCATTTTATCGTATGTATCCTTCAGTTCAGGTGCATCTGATTTTACATAATACGCTTTAATAGCTGCTCTAAAAACCTTTTTGTCCTCATCGGTAACGTTCACTCCGATCATACTGGGATACTCTCTAGATAAATTAGATGGGCGTCCTACTTTTTTCTTGCCCAGCCTCTTATTTTTTCCTGCTCCCCCACTATTTTTATATAATGGAAGTAGAGAATTTTTAGTTTTTCCACCAACCCAATACTGTTTAAGCTTTTTATAAATATACTTACTTCTTACGCCATGCTTTTTTATACAATCACTTATTAATTCTCCTCTTTCTTCTTTTACATATATAAATGGTTCTAACTCCACTAAATCTTTAATAATCATCCAAGCCTTATCCCTCTTATCTCTATGTTTATTAATAAATTCATCGCAAATATTTAATAAGTCCCGTAAAGGATCCTTATTTAACTTTTTAACATACGGCGTTTCTAATGCGTCTAATACTTCTGCGTAGTCTCTAAAGAACGGTAGTGATTTCTGTTCTTCATCAATCCTAATTAATACAACGTCATTTGTTTGTGGTGAAACCCATAATACTCTTTCTATGGACAGTAAGTTATTTTCTTGGTCACACCACTCAATTACTGAGTTAACGAATATGTTGTTCATTTTTATCACCTCGTGGTTTTATGTCAATTTTCTTCAGGGGATCAATTTCTTCATAAATATTAATTAACCAATTTTTATTTGCAATCATATATTTGACGATAAACAAACAAGTACCTAGCTTATATCCAAGTCTCTCATCACAATTTAGTGCTACTACAGATAAAGGGTCACTACTATTCGTTATTTCCAGTAATAGCCAAGAAGAAATACTTTTCAGTCTTTCTTCTGTTACACCTGGAATATTTTCTATGTATCTTGCGTTATACAAAAAATCAATATTACGTATGAACTGCTCCGATTTATCTTTTTCTGTTACAATTCCCCAATCTATATCTTGCTCTTTATAGAACTGTTGCTCTATAGCAAATTTTTCAATAGTCCTTTTATTCAAATCAGATGATGGTTTTATTGTTCTAGCTCTTAACGCAAGACCATTGGATGTTGCAATTGTGATTAAAAAATCAGTTGTCATCACAGTTTCTTCATTAGTTTGAGGATCAGTAGGATGCTTAATTCCGAAGTCATCTGCTATCTCTAATGTCCTTTCCAATGGTAGTAGTGGATATTGTTCTCTTATGTCAATAACTGCATCAGACCATTCAAGGGTATAAAGGTAATTTAACTCTAACTTTGACATTAGTTGGTGTATTCGTTTAGTCTTCCAACCTTTATTTCTTGTTGCAATACCTCTCGAAGGAACATCCCGAATAGTTAGCCACGGTTTATAATCTGCACCTTCACCAGTTCCCCTACCTTCTTTAATCCATTTTTCAATCTTTACAGCAGTAGTTGATCGATTTCTCTTTGCCATGATTATTTATCTCCCTGTTATCATTTTTTTTATTTACGACTTATTTAAAGTTTATGTAACCAAGTAAGGCAAAAAGGGACTGGGACATAACTAGCCCTTATGAAGTTAAAAAAGATTCCAGTTATCAAAAAATGATAGCTGGAATCTTTTTTGTTATAATTTAGGGTTGTATTTTACCTGAAGGCGGTGTACTTTCTTAAATTCACCGCCATAAAGGCGAATCCTAATTCATTTTCCACTTTCGATTTGCCTCTCACTGACATACGAGTGAAACGCAAATTAGCCTTCAAAAATCCGAAGACAGGTTCTACATCTATTTTACGTTTTCCATAGATTTCTCCCGTTTCTTCTTTTGAAAGCTGCTCTCTTATATATGCTTTTTGCTGTTCCCAATGGGCATTGTAGAAAATCTTACGATTTCCTTTAGCTTTGGTACAATGAACGCGTAATGGACATCCCGAACAATCTTCGCATTCATAGACACGAAAGGTTCGTTTAAATCCGGCTTTATCTGTTCGATTCGATAGATATTGAAAAGGTACCTTCTTTCCGTTTGGGCAAGTAAAGAAGTCGTTGTCTGAATCATAGTCCCAGTTTGACACATAAAAAAGATTTTCTTTATATTTCTTTTTCTTTTCTTTCCGATAGGTATTATACGTAATGAGTGGAGTTCTATTTCGATGTAATACCTCACTATAATTTTGTTCACTACCATAACCGGCGTCAGCGACAATATACTTGGGTAACTTGAAGTACCTTTCTTCAATATTATTGAGAAAAGGAATAAACGTGCGAGTATCCGTAGGATTTGGAAATACATCATAAGCTAATGTGTACTGGCCTTCGGTCGCAATTTGTACATTATAACCCGCCTTAAGTTGGCCATTTTTCATATAGTCATCTTTCATTCTCATAAAAGTGGCATCATGATCCGTCTTAGAATAACTATTGCGGTTGCCAAAGATCTCCATATCATTTTGATATTTCTGTTTACGAATTACATAGTCTTGGAATTGTTTACGGTATTGCTTGGGTTCTTTTCGCATAGAACGGAGTTGTTTGCGATCTTTTGCTTTTTCACTTTCCTCGATTTCTTGATCGTATTTCTTCACTTTTTCATCTAGGTTTTTAACCACTTCACTGAGTTCTTCCTTTGAAAGTTCATCGGAACTTTCCCTTTCTATTTCAGGGATAATTTCTTTTTCCAGTAATTCCTCATACATTTGATTCGACTTCTCTACTAAATCGGAGCTGTATTTTTCAATGGATTTTTTCCATACAAAAGTGAACTTATTGGCATTCGCTTCTAATTTCGTGCCGTCAATAAAAATGGCCTCTTCTTCAATTGCCTTCTCTTCAACAAGTTGACAGCGAAATAGGACAAAACATTGGCGTAGTAACTCTTTTACTTCGGGATGAACACGGAATCGATTGATGGTACGATAGCTCGGCTCATACCCCTGTGCTAACCACATCATCCGTACACTATCTTTAAGTAAGCCTTCTATTTTTCTGCCAGAAAAAACAGATTGGGTATAGGCACATAAGATAATCTTCATCATCATTCGAGGATGGTATGCAGGACAACCTGTTTCGCGCAAAAATCCCACAAATGATTCCTCTGGGATATGTTCTACAATATGGTTAACTGCATAGGCGATATCATTTTCTTGTAATTTCATTTCAAAATCTAAAGGCAAAACGACTTGATTCATGGTATAATGTTTAAACATAAGGGATACCTCCGGTTCTGTTTGGGTGTGATTACTTTAACTTTACCAGAAGGTATCCCTTTTGCGTACATAAATCTCAAAAAAAGTGGTACTCACCAAATTATTGGCGAGTACCACTTTTAATTTTACTGGGTTTTGTCCCAGCCCCTTTTTAAAACCATATTTAACTATTTGGGTAAATATTCGATTACTCATGTTCTCACCAATTATCCTTTGTAATTTTCTTTAGTATTAGCAGTTAGTGTGAAAATAACCACAAACGTATAATTCCCAACTTTTTTTGTTAATTTCTATCTTTTTTTGTTAGTTTCCTACTTTATTTGTCTTTAACACTTATATTAGATATCTTACCTTCACTTATTCAACTGTAACACTCTTCGCTAAGTTACGTGGTTTATCCACGTCACAGTCTCGATGAAGTGCAGCATAGTATGCCAATAGCTGCAAAGGTACGACACTAACAAGTGGTGTCAATAATTCATGTACATGTGGGATAACAAAAGCATCCGTATCCTGCTCAAGTCCCTTCATGCTAATCACTAATGCATTGGCTCCACGAGCAACTACTTCTTGCACGTTTCCACGGATGGAATAGTTCACATTATCTTGTGAAGCAAGGGCAATAACTGGTGTACCCTCTTCGATTAAAGCAATGGTGCCATGTTTTAATTCTCCTCCAGCAAAGCCTTCTGCCTGAATATAAGAGATTTCCTTCAGTTTTAATGCACCTTCTATACATACATGATAATCGGTACTACGGCCAATGAAGAAGGCATTCCGTGTTGTTCCTAGATATTCACGGACTAAATCTTCAATTGCCTCTTTTTGATCTGTTAATACTTCCATCGCATTTGCAACAATGGCAAGTTCTTGTAATGGATCAAAGTCTAAATCCAATCCTTTTGCCTTTGCAGTATCTACAGCTAAAATAGCTAAGACTGCTAGCTGTGCCGTATACGCTTTTGTGGATGCTACGGCAATTTCCGGACCTGCATATAGATTTAACGTATAGTCTGCTTCACGAGAAAGGGTGGATCCTGGTACATTGGTTATCGTCAATGCTGGATGTCCCAATTCTTTTATCTTTACTAACACAGCACGACTATCTGCTGTTTCACCACTTTGGGAAATGAAAATAAACAATGGCTTTTCAGATAGTAATGGCATGTTATAGGAAAATTCACTAGCAATATGGACTTCTACTGGAATATGCGCTAATTTTTCAATAAACTCTTTGCCGACTAGTCCGGCATGATAGCTGGTACCGGCTGCAATGATATAAATACGATCGCAAACCTTCATAGCCTGACGTACATTTGCATCAAGCTTTAATTCATTGTTCTCTGTTTGATATTCATGAATAATTTTGCGCATGACAAATGGCTGTTCATCTATTTCCTTCAACATGAAATGAGAATAAGTTCCCTTTTCGATGTCACTTGCATCAATTTTTGTTGTAAATGGTTGACGCTCAAGGACCTTACCGTTCAGGTTCTGTACCTCTACAAAATTCCGATTAACCAGTACGATTTCCTGATCATGAATCTCCAAGTATTGATTTGTTTCTTTTAACGTTGCCATTGCATCACTTGCAACAACATTAAAACCATCGCCCAAACCAACTAATAAAGGACTTTTATTTTTTGCAACGTATAGCGTATCATGGTCTTCATTATCAATCAGGCCAATCGCATATGACCCCTTTAATAGACTCATTGCTTTACGAAAACTTTTTGCTGTATCGTTTGTTTCTGCAAAAAATTGTTCAACAAGCTGAACAATGACTTCCGTATCCGTTTCACTAACAAAATCAACAGCTTGTAGGTATTCTCTTTTTATATCCTGATAATTCTCAATAACCCCATTATGAACTAGTGTAAACCTTCCAGACGCGCTTTGGTGTGGGTGTGCATTCTCTTCACTTGGCACACCATGTGTTGCCCAGCGGGTATGGCCGATTCCCATAGTTGCATGAACAGAGCTATCTACACGTTGTCTTAACGCGGCAATACGTCCTTTTACTTTAAAAAGATTAATTCCATTATCATTAAGCATTGCAATACCAGCAGAGTCGTACCCTCGATATTCCAGTTTTTCAAGTCCGTTTAATAAAATTTCCTTCGTGTCATTTTGTCCAATATAACCTACAATTCCACACATGTTTGTGGCCTCCTTATATAAAGGGGCAGACAAACGAACCAATAATTTATTGTTACAGGGGCGTTGTGCTGCCCCTTTCTCGTGATTGTTGTATGTCACCTTGCTTTTTTCCTTTGGCCAACAAGTTACCTTGTTGTTTTGAGAAAAAGCGTTACAATGGAGGTGAGCAATCGGGAGGCACCCGCCGAACAATTCGATAACCTCCAACCTCGTCAACTATCTTCCATCGCTCGGAAAGAATAGTCCTGGCGCTTTGTAAAACATATAAAAGCGTTCTTTAATGCTCCTTTCTTTTCTAGAATAAAACGTAATTTCCTACTAATAGGATACACCACATTTTAACCTTATTCTCTGATTTGCGTCAATCATTTTTTTGTGATGCTATATTACTATATGATTACAAATTGGCATTGTTCATACAATGTGACTAATATGCTTCTAAAAATCTTCCCATTTACATGTCCTTAGCAGAAGAAAAGAGGCACCATGTATGAAGTACCTCTTTTACCAAAACTGTTTATTTGTTTTATATAACCGAATCGTTGAAAACGGAGCGAGTAACCATAGAATACCTCCGAAGATAAGGGTGGCTATCCAAAATGGCTTCTCCTCAAATGTTAATACACCGCCGAAATAAAATATGGTAATACAGCTTAATACTAAAAATAATAAGGAGGTGAGAAGCAGGTAAATAAATATTCCACCATAAAAATATAAAATATTACGATTTCGCTTAATAATACCATCACGTACTGGATAACATCTTAGTTCTTCTGCTGGTTTTTCATTAGCAAGCACATACCAATTTCCTTGGTGACACACTTCCTTCCAGCCCTCACTCTGTATAGCTTCAGACAGGTGGTAATCCATTGATTTATCATATACAATATGATAGTGAATCCTTTGAGGATGTTGCGCTTCCTCAAAGATAAATAATCGCTTATTCGTTCTGATCTTCGTCAGTCGATAACCCGCTAATGCCATATCATGCAACCAGTTCTCCATTTTTCTTATATCATAACTCCAAAATGGCTTCCATTTTTTTCTCATTGGACTAACCCTCCCTCTGAGCCTATTTCATGAAGTTATTTGAACCCCCTTATTTCATAATTACGCTACCATTGACCATTTATTACATTTTTTTACGATGTTCTTCTTAACGTAAAATAAATATTGGGGTTTTACTACTCAAAAACCTGCGGTAAACTATAGAAAATCATTAAAGTGAACTTCAATCAGTTGGGGGTTTTGTTTATCCTCTAAATACTACAACAGTATGACCTAAAGACCTTTAAACCAATTGGATATTTACTGTCAGTCGTTCCCCCACTTATATCGCTTGAAGTGGAATCCTACTGCCTGTTATATCCAACAAAAAAGGGGAGGTTCCAATGGAATTCAAGAAGATGTATAAAGAATATCAGCCCTATCTATTTTCCATAGCGTATCGAATGCTGGGCTCCGTTACAGACGCAGAGGATATTGTTCATGATTCCTTATTACAAATGAACCAAAAAACGGCTCATATAAAAGATCTCAAATCGTACCTTGCGAAAACAACGACCAATCATTGTATTAACTTTTTAAAATCTGCACGTACACAAAGGGAAACCTACACTGGCACCTGGTTACCTGAACCACAAGTTCATTTTATCAAGCAGCCATTAGACAAGGTAATTACAGATGAGGCAATCTCATATGCATTTTTAGTTTTAATGGAGCAATTAACTCCGACAGAAAGAGCTGTGTTCGTTTTAAAGGAAGCAATGGCCTATCATTATGTTGAAATTGCTAATATCATAAATAAAACAGAAGTAAACACTAGGAAAATATATAGTCGTGCTAAGAAAAAATTACAAAACGACTTATTTTCCGCCCACACAAACCACGCTGATCGTGCCGAGAACCTTACAAAATCATTCCTTGATGCTACAACTACAGGTGATTTTGATGAATTTATTCATGTGCTTACAGAGGATGTTGTTCTAGTTACAGATGGGGGCGGGAAAGTACTTGCTGCCATCTATCCAATTCTAAATAAGCGCCGTGTATCAGCTTTCCTTAAAGGAATTTTCTCTAAGGGGAGTTTTAGTGGGAAACTTTACGCTGTCATCGTCAATGGTCAACAAGGTATTTTACAAGTTAAAGATGGTCGTCCAGTAAAAATCATTACCTTTGCTTTAGATAGAAGTCAAAAGAATATAAGTCGCATTTATATTGTTTCTAATCCGGATAAATTAAACCGGATTTCAATACCTAGACACTGATAATGAGAGAGCACACACACAGCTCTCTCTTTTTTGTCACAAAACAGCTAGCTATTTTGTCTATATAGTGAAGGGCCAATATTTAAAAGGAGTGATTTTGAATGGAACAACGAATCAATTATCAGAAGACGTCACCTGAAATTGTCAAATTACTAGTGCAGCTTGAGGAATACAAGAAAAAAACAGCGTTTGATCTGAAATTAATCGAATTAATTAAAATTCGCGTATCACAGATGAATGGCTGTGCTTTTTGTATCGACATGCATACGAAGGATGCGCGGGCAATAGGAGAAACCGAGCAAAGGATATATTGTTTACAAGCTTGGCGTGAGGCACCATTTTATACAGAAACCGAGCGTGCAGCTTTAGCATTAGCAGAAGCTGTGACTGCTATCTCAGTAAATGGTGTGCCTGATAAACTATATAAACAGACACGCATGTACTTTGATGAAAAGCAATATATTGATCTTGTAGCCCTTATTATTACCATCAATTGCTGGAATCGTTTGTCTATTTCCGTTAATAATGTACCTGGAAATTACAGCCCTGTTACCGCAAAATAGCTTGATACCAGAGCAAGTATTCTATCAACAAGTATAGGTACTTGCTCTACTTGTTTAAAGTATTCACGTTAAGTAGCAGCTGTAATGTTACGAAAAACAAAAATGCTGCTGTAATGAAGCTAACATAACCCCATATATTCAATTTATCTTTTCTCACTTCGTTTATTCCCATTACGATGAATAACAATCCTAATAATAAAATAGTTAATGGCATGAAACGCAAATCTCCTGTTAAAAGTTGATAACCTGATAACACGATAATCGTTAACTGTAAGCTTCTTCTACTAACTCTGATGATAACCACTTCCCTAAATGCGTAATTCCATTTCACGAAGATTAGATGTTAATCCTTTATACGTAAAGACTTCACGGGAAAAACTTTGAAACTCTTTTTCTAATCCGTTGATAATAAAGACCTGATTGAAGCGAAAAGGTAGCAAACTCAATAACCGCTATACCAAAAACAATTAGCATAAACCAATCCATTTTGCCCATATCCGCTGACCACTGCATTGAAAAAAGCACCACGTACATGCTAGTCATCGGAAGCATCATGAAAAGATGAGAAAATGCAATTCGCTTAGCATGATCTAACATATGGACTGTATCGTTATATAATTGCGGCAACTCTTCACCCTCTTCATAGGCCATAGACCAAATCGACCATTTATTCATAAATCCTTTTGATGCATGCATTAGCCTCCATCCAGCACCAAGGTGCATATCAAAGTAAGCGCGATTTAACTCTTTCTGGTAGTCCACACAATATCGAATATGCTGCGGCCTACTATCTTTGAAATAAAATCTTATTCCAAATGTACGAACTGCTACAAGCTGCTTCCCCTGCTTAGCCATCGCTTCTAACCATTTCTCTAACTTATCAGGTGCATATATCCATCCTAACCTCCATTTTACAAAGTCTGACGTATACTTTTCTTGCGACAACCTCTGTTTGTTTTCTAACACGTCGCACGCTTCTAATTGCTTTACCGATTGATTTAATTTGAAAAAAGAATATGGAATATACATCCATAGCGATAAGCCGATTAATGCTGTGAATAGCCATCCTGGCCCTCCCTCTACAGATGGTGGCACACCAGCCATTACTAACGAAACTCCCAGTAACAAAACGGGGGGAAGGGCAGTGAATATCAAGGCGAGTAATAGTATGAAAAATAACTTTCTAAGGGTATCGTTTCTCCGTATCATTCCTTCCCTAGCTGGAAGTGTTGTAATATCATGTAATGTTTTTTCGTTACGCAGTACATGCCAATTTCGCTCTGCATAAATTTGTCTCCAGCCATCCTCCTGTAATGCTTTCGATAGATCAGCTTTACCCCTTTTCTCGTGTTCTATCCAATATGTTGGTGTTTGCATGATTGTACCTGCTTTTTCAAAATAAAACCGTCTTGTTAACCGATTGAACTTCACAAAGTGATAACCCTGCTGTGCCATATATGTTAACCAATTCTCTGTCGCATTTACATCATAACTCCAAAATGGACGGAATACGCTAATCATAATAGCTCCTCCCCATACTTTATTGCGTTAGCATGCAATTCTTTTAACCGTTGTATTTCTATCTGTAATAAATTCTGACCTTTCTGGGTAATTTCATAGATCTTCTTGCGTTTACTGTCTGAATAAACACTAATCAACCCATCTCGGTGCATCTTAGTCAACGTACCGTAAACTGTTCCAGACCCGAGACGAATTCGATAATTGGTTATTTCTTCGACATGCTTAATGATTCCATAGCCATGTCTTGGTTCAATTAAAGAAATAAGAATATAAAAAGCTGTCTCTGTCATTGGTATGTAACTTTTCAGCAGTTTCTCACGCTTCATCACATCCACCTACTATCTACTTGATATGTCACAACTCGACTATATCGCATCGTGACATATCGGTCAACGATGATATAAAGGATGCACCATGTTCTTCTACTATGAATAAAGTGAAACTTCAATCCGCGGGGCTTCGGATTGATAGTTGAACCAATCGGACATTTACTGGCAGTTGTTCCCACTCTTCTCCATATTGACTTCACTTTATTGCTTGGTTGGGGGCTTACTGCCAGTTATATGCGGGATAAAGAGGATGTATAGTACAGAACTTCAGCGTAAAAAACGCTAAGATGGCTTTTGATGATTGGAGTCGGGTGTATGTCTGTGAAAAGCGGGTAAGTTTTATTCGATTACGAAAAAAGCTTGTAGCGAGTCTCCTAGCTCACTACAAGCTGTGTTTTCTTAGGATTGATGTTGATCTAGAAAATCAAGCATCCGCTTATATACGTTTATTTCATTTTCTTTTTTTGCGAAGCCATGCCCTTCGTCCTCCAATACTAAATATTCCACATCACGCCCTTGTTTCTTAAGCTTGGCAACAATTTGATCCGATTCTTCTTTTACAACGCGGGGATCCTTTGCTCCTTGAATGACTAGCATGGGCTTCGTCATTCCGTCCAAATAAGTCACTGGAGAATCTTTAGTAAATCGTTCTTCATCCCTAATTGGATCACCTAACCAACGTTCCATCAGCGGCTTCCAATGCGGAGGAACTGAATTAACAAAAGTAAATAAATCAGAAGGACCAAATATGTCAACAACTGCTTTAAAATATTCAGAATGACGTCCATGTAATAATAGCGCCATGTATCCCCCATAGCTGCCCCCTACTAAAAAGAGCTTCTCTCGAGTGCTAATTTTGTTGTTAACTAGCCACTCTACTCCTGCTACACAATCCAATCGTGGTCCTTCACCCCAATCCTGCTCCACCATTTTTACAAAAGAGGCGCCGTATCCTGTGCTGCCTCGGAAATTAGGAGCAAATATTGAATAACCACGATTTAAGAAGCATTGGAACATTGAACGAAACATCTTTCGCTCGGAAGCCTGTGGTCCACCATGTGGCCAAAAAATAGTATGACCGTTATCATATTCTGGGTGGGCTTTAAATAACAAGGCTTCTATTTCCATCCCATCATAGGAGGAATAGTTTACAATTTCCGGTTCAACCATATCTTCATTTTTTACACCAAGTACTCCATTATTCGTAAGTTGCTGCCAATCCCCACCATCCACGGATTGAAAAATATTACTAGGCACTGTAGCGCTTCGTCCTAATAAAAAGATGGAACCAGATGTTGTAACATGACATTGATCAATTACATCTACTGGAGACTTTAACGTATGGAGCTTACCGCTTGCTACTTCATAGCGATACATCACATCCGTAACGCCTTTTTCCGTTATCAAATAAAAGCATTGATTCTCTTTATGCCATTTTAAAAGTTGTATACTCTCGTTCTCAATCGTTAAAACTTTTGAAAACTGTTTCGAACCCAAATCAAATTTTGCAAGATAACTATATTCACTCTCATAATCTGTTAAAAAATAGATGGTTTGATTATCTGTAAATATCGGATCAAATACAACATGGACTTTATCAGGATTTGGTGTGAGGTAATTTTTATTCTCTCCAGATTTTACATACCCTGTTACATAGGTGTTTGCGAACGAACATAAATACACGTATGCTTCTTCATCCTTGGAAACAGCGGCTAGCTCTGTAAGCGATTCCTCCCCTTCATGTATAAGTTGATCCGTATCTGTTCGAAGATCTCGGACTCTCGCATTCAAAAAAGAGGGATTATCTTCAGACGTCATATAGTATAATCGCTCCCCATCTTCACTTAAATGCGAAAAGAAATATTTTTCCGATGCCTCTCCTGTTACTAAAGGTTGTGGCAGACCTCCCTCAGCAGGCAATGCATATATATGGTGGTTTTCATCACCATCTTTATCAAATCCTGCTAGTACAAATCGATTGTTCGGATCAACCTTGATAAAGCTACAAGCTTCATCATGATGGGCAAATAAATAAGGAAATGTGTCTGGTAGATCCATTGCCCATAAATTCATCTTACCATTTAAATTCGAGGTAAATATTAACCGCTTCTCATCAACGCTAACTGTAAAATTTGTGATCGTATAGGTACGAAAAAACTGCTCCACCGTTGGCTTTGGAAAATTTAACATTACTCTCCTCCTATCTTTTTTCACCTACATTCTAAGTTATTAGAAAATTAATACTTATATGTAGTATAACGTATCTGTATGAGGGTCGATAGTATTTCTATACCAATAGTAGCACGTAGCAGTTTGTTGTAACACAGTCAGGAGAAGTAGAATCTTCTCAGCCTTTAGAAGGAGAAGGAGCAGTGAGATGTTAATCCAACATATCAAGAAGTGAAGATGCCCAAGTAACATATAATTTAAATCATATTAAAGAAGGGAGCAAGAAACTCCATGCAGCAACCCATCGATTCGACTGCATAGGATTTTGTAATCGAAGAAATTAGCCAACGTGCATCTGATTCGATACAAAGGATTTCGCCCGAAAGATATAGCTTCTATATAATATAGAAACTGCATCAATAGTTCCAAATCTTATCTATTTGTATAAAAAAACCTGTGATTGATACGAAAACAATAAAGACTAAAAGTCGACTTAAATTAGAAATTCATCCTTATGTATCCTTTGAGGATATCCATTATAGAACCCTAAAATCTTTCATACTTTCTCCAAGAATATAGTGTGAAAACCACATCAAATTCTGCTTCATAATAGCCACATTAATTCCTGGTTGGTCTGAACTATATCCCATTCCTTTAAATATAATTAATTCTGTATCAACTTCCATATCCCTTAACCCTTGATATAGCTCATATGCATTTGGAGTTGGAACTCTTACATCCTTTTCGCCATGTTGGATTAAAGTGGGAGTACAGGCAGTTTTAATATATGTCATTGGTGATGTTTTCGTATATATCCCTGGATCATTCCATGGATTATTTCCTAAATACATACTAATAAAGTAAGGTATATCTGTATTTACATAATGGGTACTCCAATTAGTAATTCCACCTCCAACTGAAATAGCCACAAATCTACTACTAAATGTTGAACAGAAGGCTGATATATATCCTCCGTTGCTCCATCCCATAACCCCTACTCTATCTTTATCTGCAATCCCTTTGTCAACTAGATTATCTACTCCAGATATGACATTATCGTAATTAACAATTCCCAGCTTTCTATAGTTAGCTTTCAAGAATTCATTACCATAACCAGAACTTCCCCTGTAGTTTGGTTCTAAAACGATAAAGCCTTTTCCAATAAACTGTTCAATAGGATATTTCTCATTAAAACAATCTGAAAATATTGGAAAGGATGCCCAAGCTGGACCACCATGGATTACCACTAATAAGGGATACTTTTCATTTGTGTCAAACTCTACTGGGGTTGATAAAACTCCCTCTATTTCAAGACCATCACTATTTATCCATGAAATTATTTCCCTGTTACATTTAAGCCTTCCTTTGAGAAAGCTATTTTCATTCGTTATTTTTGTATCGTCTAAATAGATTTCAAAGATTTCATTTGTTATAGCCTTATTATAGGATATATGATTTTCATCCCTTGTTATAGAAGCATCCATTATAAAACTATCTACTTTTTCGCTTAACATTTCCACAGTGCCATCCTCAGCTAGTAACCCAATAAGATAATTAGTTTTATTCTACCATCTAATTAAAATTCCTTTAGTTGTCCAGCGTAATGGAACTACCGTACTATCAAAATTTGCTAAAAGGTTGAATGAGCTCTCCATTATTAATATCATATATTTCTAAATTAATATCTTGTATATGGGTCTTATAGTAATCCTTCTCCCTTATGCTTGCTGCGTAACATATTTTGTTGCCTTCAGGAGAAAAGCAAACACTCCCTCCCAACAACTTATCTATATGCATCTTTTGTAGCTCTTCCGCTTTAATATCTAATATGTATAGATCTCCATTCAGATACTCTTCCATATTTGGGCTTGGTGTAGCTATAAATACAACCTTTTTCCCATCATCTGAAATATCAAATCAAATTCATGGATATGAAAATCCTTACCATCAGTTAGTTGATAAACAACGCTATTTTTGTGTTCATATTTATCATTTTGTATCACTTTATCTATTTCAATGTAACATAAACAATTATTCTGATATTCATTACCTACATGACGGAAATCTCCATACAGTTCCTTACGTTTCCTTATCTCCTCGCATTCTTTTAACTGCGCAACATAATAAAAACCCTTGCCATTAGGCTCCCATTGGAATTTACTGACTCCTTCTTTCTCATTAGTAATTTGAACCCCGTCATAACCATCTATCGACTTAACAAAGATTTGATTTGTCTTATTCTCCTCATCACCAACTGGGCTAAAGGTATGCAATATTCCTAGAATCTGGAGACCATAATGGGTATGTACTATCTATTTCACCAGTTGTTAATGGGTAACACTGCCCCTTTTCTTTTTCATATATCCATACATGGTTCCGATATTTATTGTCTTTCCAGTTAGCTGTCTTTTTGACAAATGCTACGTTTTTGCCATTATCACTTATGTTTGTACCTGATAAGGTTGGTAATGAAATAATTTCTTCTATACTTAGATATGTTTTTTCATTCTTTTTCATTAATAAACCACCTCGTAATGTTACTATTGTCAAAATTGTAAAACCTATTGTTTGACCACATAGGTTAGGACTAATACCAGAATTTAATCTCACTAATATCCTAATTTATGTATTGTACTTGAAAATGTTATACAACAATCTGGCCAGATTGATTTAGAACTTATCTCCATGTTAATACATGCCATTACCATAAACCAGTATTTTTGTAACGCTTTCTTTCATCCTACTAAACTTTGATTTTATTAAGATTTATTAATTACCAAAAAATACCTTTACAATAAGAGTCCTTCTAGTAAAATAAAAATATATAGGTTTACTGAAGGTTACAAATGATAATTGATTATGCTCGGCTCGGGTGTCTACTATTGATCAAAACTTAGATCGGCAAATTGGTATGTTTAATCAATATGATTGTAAAAAATAGTTAAGAAGAAGTTTACAGGTACGATTAAAGATCGAAAAGGACTTCATCAACTTTTTAATGTCATCAGGCAAGGCGATACAGTTGTAGTGGAGAGCATCTCCCGTTTAGAACGGTGGATATCCTCAATATTATTCAACGGTTAGAAGAAATGAGTGTTATCACGCAAATTGTTTTTAGTTTCTATCACTGCGTTAGCTTTACTGATGGCATTTATTTACTATGTAAGCGCTTCTTTAAAGTCGGCTGAAGAATCACTAAAAGACTCATTGAATTCTTTGAGAGAAGGAGATTTTGATTCATACATCAATTCTGTAGTAGACGATCGTTTTGAATCAAAATAACAACAAAAATCAGAATATGCAGAACTATTATCAGAAAACCCATTGGTAGACTTCAATATTTTAGAAAGGGCTATGTTATATAATTTTGTGACAAATTGTTCTAATAGTTAAACAAATTATAAGGAAGTGATGTTGTGAATATAAATCATAGTGAAAAAAGTAAAGTTTTAGTTATAGGTGGTGGGGTAGTAGGGCTAACTACAGCATTGATTTTACAAAATGAAGGACATCAAGTCAAAATAGTTACAGAAAAGCTCGCTCCTGAAGTTACTTCCGTAGTCGCAGGTGCATTGTGGGAGTGGCCTCCGGCTGTTTGTGGAAACCACCAAGATGAAGCTTCAATTAAGATATCAAAAGAATGGTCATTACTCTCTTATAATATATTCTCGGATTTATCTAAAAACAAAGAAAGTGGAGTATACATGCGTGATGTTACTTTCTTTTTTAAAAATTTAATAAAGGATAACTCTAAAGATTTAAAAAAAATGAACGAATTAAAAAGACATGTTCGTAGTTTCCGCCATAGTGTATCACTGATTGAAGAAAAAGGAGTTAATCCAGAAATGGGTATTAAAGACGCATATACGCTGTTAGCTCCTATGATTGATACGGATATCTACATGAAGTGGCTACAAGAAAAGGTTGAAAAATCAAATTGTGATATTATAATGAAAAAAATTGTAGGAAATTTAGAACAACAAGAAAAAAATTTAAAAGCGGAATACCAAGTGGATGTAATTGTAAACTGTACAGGTTTAGGTGCTATTGAATTGACTGATGATGACATGACCCCGTTACGTGGTGCATTAGTTAGAGTTGTGAATGATGGGCAACAATTCTCTAAATTAGATGAAGCTTATTGTATTTCTCATGATGGAATTAGTGAAGATCCTGGCTTTATTTTTATCCTTCCTAGAGGGGAAAACATGTTACTTTTAGGAGGTTTAGCTGAACTTAATAAATGGGATTTAGAAGTTAATTTAGAAAATTATCAACCAATTGAAGAGATGTATAATCGTTGTAAATCGTTCTTCCCTCCGCTTGAAAAAGCAATTATTGATTCCTATGAACCTGTGCGTACTGGTTTAAGGCCTTTCCGTGAAAAAAGTGTTCGTTTAGAAAGAGTACCTAACTCATCCATTATACATAACTATGGACATGGTGGCTCTGGAATCACTTTTTCATGGGGATGTGCGTTACAGGTTCTGGAAATGATTAATGGATTAAATGTTAAAGAGAAAGCAAAAAAGGATCTTGTAAATATTATTTGAGGATCTATTGCAAAATCAACTAAAGCGTGGAGAATTTGTAGTTGATACCAATCCAAAAGAGAAGTAAACTACTTTCTTCACGTTCTTTTTCTACATATACTCATCTCTTTTTATCTAAGCCAAATATGCCATCACCTTTGTAAGTTCTTCAACCATTTCTTGAACATCCAATCAATTACTGCTTTAAAAGAACAGTTAGATGTAAAGTGAAACTTCAATCAGTGGGGGGATTACTGCCAGTTATATACGGGACAAAAGTAGAGTAGATAGTAACGTTAAATACATTAACACTTACTCATTATAGTATTGATAAAACGCATGATCGTAACGCTAATTCAGTTGTTGTAGCTATTCTTAACGCAAAAAAATAGCCACCTGTTCCACAAAGGGGTATGGGCTATTTTTTCTTTCTAAATTAGATAACGCCAATCCCTATCATAAGGATGGGTATCTATCGACCATAGCTGGAACTGTGGTCGTTCTTTTATTATATGAGTGGTTGTTTTTATTGCTGAGCAGTTCTTACTATTTAATCCTTTACTATTTTTCCGTCGCGAATCGTTACAATTCGATCTGCATAGCTAAGTACGCGCTCATCATGCGTTACCATAATTCCGGCCTTGTTTCGATCTTTAATTTCGCCTGCCAAAAGTTTTACAACATCCTGACCTCGCTTGGAGTCAAGGCTTGCAGTAGGTTCATCAGCAAGAATTATTTGCGGATCGTTCATTAGTGCACGAGCAATTGCTACTCGCTGACGCTGACCTCCTGACAGCTCATTGGGATAATTATTCAACCGATGCTGCAAGCCAAAATGAGTAAGTAAATCACTCCCATGTTTAACTCGTTTCTTGGCAAGCACTTGAATAATATTCAACTGATCTTTTACCTTGAGATATGGAACTAAATGAGCAGCTTGAAACACAAACCCAATCTTTTCAAGCCGTCTTTTCGTTATTTCTTTCGATGATAATCCAGTAATATTCTCTCCAGCCAACAGCACGTTCCCACTTGTTGGAGAAAGTAGTGCCCCGGCAATTGATAACATCGTACTTTTTCCTGATCCAGAAGGACCAACTATCGCAATAAATTCACCTGATTTTACTTCTAAGGATACTTCATCCAAAGCGTTAAAGCGATTTGGACCATCTGTATAAGTTTTCGTAACATGATCTAAAATAAGTGTCATTATGCAGCAGCCCCCTCAATTGCTTCAATTGGATCAATTCGCGTTACTTGATAAAGGGATAACAGTGCTCCAATAAAGGAGACAATCATCATAATAATGGCTGGCTTAAGCATTGTAACTAATTCGAGGTGAAATGGCATATCACTAGGGAATAACGCACCTATTCCAACCGTAATCGCTGCTCCTAATGCGATACATACAACGGCAAGTAATACTACTTGCCCCATTAACCCCTGAATCAAGTAGCTGTTATTAGCACCTAATGCTTTTAACACCCCAAACTGTTCCCTTTTTTGTAGTGTGATGACATAGAAAAACACAGCCAGCACAAATGCAGCAATGACATATAAGAAAATGATCATCATATTTAGCGATGCCTGTTCCTGCGAATAGCTAGGAATCCCCTGAAGTGCATCTTCTTTTGTCATTACATCAAATGACCCTTCTACATGGGCGTCGCCTTGTACAGCAATTGCATTCACTTGATCTAAGCCTTGATTATGAATAAACACAACGGGAGTATGACTGTATCGTTGACCTGATGTAAAAGCTGACACAATGTAAGAGGCTTCCCCAATTGTCAATTTATCGCCAAGCTTTACACCCTCCTGCTTTAATGTAGTGTCGGCTACTACTTGTTTTTGATTTGTTGGAGAAACTCCTTCCGTTATTTTTGGCATCAGCATACTATCAGGTTCTGTTGCAAACATTGCAATATCTAGTTGCTGTTGACTGTTATTTCTGGTGGCATTCATCATCCGAATGGCTAAAGTACTAGCATGCTCATCACCTTGATTGTCTACAATCTCTTGCGCCTCGCCCATTGGAATAAAGGATTTTGTAAGTTCTCCCTCTGCATCCTTTGTTAAGATTAACAAATCCGCTTGCAGCTCTTGAATCGAGGACGCATTATCAGCAGATAGACCTTGAGCTAACCCCGAAATAATAAAGATTAGACTAGCCGTTAAAACCATAATGAGACCAATTAATATATATCTAGTTTTCGCAAATAGTAACTCTCGAATTGCAAGAAACATTGCACTTCCCTCCTCTTCTGCTTCTAATATAGACCTTTTGTATGAACAGAAGATGAACGATTCGTTACTATTGCGGTAGCGTTATAATAATCGCTGTTCCTTGCCCTTCTTCACTCTTAACCATGATTGTTCCAGCATGTAATTCTACAATTTTCTTTGTAATGGCTAATCCCAGACCTGTTCCACCTGCTTTTCGCGTTCTAGCTTTATCAGCTTTATAAAACCGATCAAAGATTTGAGGGATATCTTCTTGAGAAATTCCAATACCTGTGTCCGTAATAATAACTTCAACATTCGCTTTCCCTTTTTTTACAGTTATTGATATCTTTCCTTCTTTCAATGTATAACGAATGGCATTTGTTATAACATTCATCCATACTTGATGTAATAATTTAGGATCGCCGTTAATAACCGTTGGCTTAGCATCCCATTCTATCGATAGATTTTTTTGGCGCCACTGCCATTCAAGTGTAAATAATATTTCCTTCATCTGCTCCGATAGATCAAATGGAATACGCTCCAGCTCATTATTGCCTTGATCCAGCTGAGATAAGGTAAGCAGTTGCCTGCTAAGTACAGATAATCGTTTGCTCTCTTTTTCAATAATGGATAGATAATGAATGCGTTCTTCGTTGGAAAGGTTCTCCTCCTGAAGGGCTTGTGAAAACCCTTGAATTGATGTAAGTGGAGATTGAATTTCATGGGAGACGCTTGCAACAAATTCCTGTCTTTTTTCTTCTGTTTTTTGTAAACTCTCACTCATGGTTGAAAAATTTCTTGCCAAGCGTCCAATCTCATCCTTACGGTTAACAGCTAATTTTATATGATAATTACCTGCTGCAATTTTTTTCGTAGCCACTGTTAATGACTGAATTGGGTTTACAATCCAGCGTGTACTAAAAAGCACAAACAAGAAGCTAAAAAACAAGGCAAGTCCAATAATAACTGCAAAAAAGATACGCATTTCACCAAATTGCTGCACGGAATTTGGTCGAACAAATAAGGCAAAGCTATCGTCATTAGCATTTATCGGCAAGCCAATGGTATTTGAAAGTGCATGATCAAAAAATCCGGTTACAAAGGGCTGCCAAGGATAATTTGCAATGCCGTGGTATATGTTACCGCTTAAGACATCCTGTACAACCGATGATTGCAATTCTGTTGTATCAAATGGTTTGCCAAATGTCTTGCTCTGGCCATCATTATCAATTAAATAAAAGGAGTATCCTAAATCTGCCATATCCCTTAAAAAATGACCAATCGATTGATCACTACCATTGTAAAGATCAACAATATTGTTAGCCATATGAGTAACCTTTTTATCATTTTCTGGTTTTAATACATGCTGGTAGTAAACGTTACTAGCAATAAATGCGATAATGGAGCTAGTAATCATGATAGCCATCGTTGTAACAATAATTCGTACATAAAGTGTCCGCATTAGTGAACACCTGCATCACGAATGAATTCTAATTTATAACCAAGCCCTCGAATGGTTTGAATGGAAAAGTCGTTCTGCACTGAGGTAAATCTCTCGCGAAGTCGCTTAATATGTACATCTACTGTTCGGTCATTACCTGGATAATCTGATCCCCATACCAATTCAATCAACTGTTCTCTAGAAAATATTCGATTCGGATAACTCGCCAATTGTGCCAACAGTTCAAATTCCTTTAATGGGAGTATGATTGTCTTCCCTTGTGTATGAACCTCATAGCTTTTTCGATCAATCACTGTATTGCCAAGTTGTATTTTTTCATTATGTTGCATTTGGAACCTGCGGAGCAATGCTTTAATTCGAAACAAAACTTCCTTTGGTTCAAACGGCTTTACAATATAATCATCTGTACCAGCCATATATGCTTTCTCCTTATCTGTCAGTTCACCTTTTGCGGTAAGCATCAGAACAGGGATATCATAATCGGTACGAATTTCTTTACAAAGCTGATATCCATCGATTTGCGGCATCATGATATCTACAATTGCCAAATGAACTTGTCGCTTCGCTAATTGCTTCAATGCTGCTTGACCATCTTCGGCCTCAATAATTTGATATCCTTCCTTTTGTAAATAGAATCGAAGCAGTTCACGGATATGTGCATCATCATCGACGGTTAAGATTGTTATCAATGCTTACTACCTCCTGTCTTCATTTTGTTCTTCTCTATTATAGAAAGATGAACAGATTGTGGGGCTAAATAGCATGTAGATTCTATCTAAAATTGGAATGCATTGTGGGGTGCACGAATTTATTCACCCCTGTTTTATTAAACGAATATACTGTGCTTTTTGTTTATCTTGGATTACTACACCTAGCTTGGCCAAATCTTCACGTAATTGCTTTGCTTCCTCCTCATTATCCTCCTTTAATGCTCGTTCTCTAGCGTATAGAATAGAATTAATATCGGAAGGATATTGATTATTACCCAATTCCCAGCGTTGATAATCCTTTATAAAAGGGTCTTCGTTCTTCCAAGGGTAACCATAATATAAAAAGGCTTCCTTTGCCTCTTCCTTTTTAACCTCCAAGTCTTCTCGGAAAATTTCTTTACTATTTTCTCCAAGAATAATCAAGGTTTTATTTTCCATAAAAATTGCAGAAATAGCCTGCTTATGAATATCCCTTCTCATCTCTCCAAGAATTAAAGTAATCTGTTTATCGGATACCTTCACCTTCAGCGTTACATGAAAGACATAAACTATAAAAGCGATACCTGCAATAACGCCTACAATTGTAGCAACAACCGAAACCCAAAAATGATTTAATGAATCAATTATAGAAATAATACCTTCCATCGGTACAAATGGCAGCTCTAATACCCAATCAATGATGACAGGAATAAACCAGCCAAGCAGCCCACCAACGGTAATAGAAATGACAATGATAAACAACTTATCGAATCGCTTTAATCCTAAGACTGTCTCTTCATTTAGCATGTTGTTTCCTCCCTCCACTACTTCACCATTTTAAATACCATGTTTTTTAATTCTTCTCCATATTGTTCCGTACTTTGTTTAGAATCATTGGATAGCATAAACTCTGAAATAGCTCCTCGTATAATAGTTACTACTGTTTTAACGGAAAATTTAGCAAAATCATTATTCGTCTGTCCCATTTGTAAGATATCCTTTAATAATATCGTTATTGGATCTCCCTCTTCTTCCTCTAACAGATAATAAGGTACATATTCATCTGTGCGTGCATGAAAAACAATTTCTATTAGAGCAATATTATTTGAAAGATGCTTCAACTGATAATCTAAACTTGCATCTATATAAGCTGCTAATCTTTCCTCCGCTTTACTATTTTGCTCTACCCTTTTACGAATGAATAAAAATTCGTTCTGAATCAGATAACCAAGCGTACTATTCATCAAATCTTCTTTTCCCGAGAAATGATACGAAATAAGGCCAGTACTAATGTTTGCTTTTTTAGCTATTTTAGATAAACTGGCACTTACATAACCAATCTCTTCAAGAACTTCAATTGCTGCCTTTATAATTTGTTCTCTTCTAGCTTCAGCAATAAAGGATTGTCTATCATTCATATATCACAACTCCTGATCAATTGATCATTTTTTTGATTGAGCAACCAAATTATAGTAGGAACAAAAATGGTTGTCAAGAACATTGAAAAGTTACTATCCATACATACTAAAAGCCGCCCATTAAGCGGCGGCTTTTAGTAGTTACTATTTAAAATTAATGATTTGTTCCAAGCAGTCTTTCAATTACAGCTACGACTTGATTAACATATTTCTCACATTCTTCTTTCGTTGGTGATTCAACCATTACCCGCACCAGTGGTTCGGTACCAGATGGTCTTACTAAGACACGTCCTTGTTCTCCAAGTTCCTCTTCTACTGCTGCAATCTCTTTCTTTATTTCTGGATGATTTAATGCTTCTTTCTTGTCAGAGACTCTTACATTTTTAAGTATTTGCGGATAAATGGTCATTTCTTCTGCTAACTCTGACAGCGGCTTACCAGTTTCCGTCATTACATTTACTAATTGTAACGCTGACAGCATGCCATCTCCCGTAGTGTTATAATCTAGAAAGATAATATGTCCAGATTGTTCACCACCAAGATTGTATCCACCTTTTCGCATTTCCTCCATCACATAGCGATCCCCTACTGCTGTTTTATCACTACGCATGCCATTCTCTTCCAATGCTTTATAAAAACCGATATTACTCATTACCGTAGAAACGACCGTATTATGACGAAGGGCTCCTTTTTCATTCATATATTTAGCACATATAAACATGATTTGATCGCCATCTACAAGATTTCCTTTTTCATCAACAGCAATTAATCGGTCACCATCGCCATCAAATGCTAGACCAATATCAGCATCTTTCTCTTTCACAAAAGCTTGAAGCTTCTCCGGATGTGTAGACCCAACACCATCATTAATATTCAATCCGTCTGGAGATGAGCCGATAGAATAGATATCCGCTTCTAAATCAGCAAATAAATGTGTAGCCAAACTTGATGTAGCACCGTGTGCACAGTCAAAAGCTATTTTTAATCCGCCAAAATCATTATCAACCGTATCTTTTAAGAAGGATAGATACTTTTGACCGCCTTCAAAATAGTCGTTGACGCTCCCAACATCGGCACCAATCGGACGTGGTAACTCGTCTTCTCCGTCCATAAGCGCTTCAATTTCATTTTCTTGATCATCTGTTAGTTTAAAGCCGTCTGGACCAAAGAATTTAATTCCATTATCTTCAACAGGATTGTGAGAGGCTGAGATCATTACACCAGCTTGTGAACTAGTTGCTTTGGTTAAATACGCAACACCTGGAGTGGAAATAACACCTAGTCTCATTACTTCTGCACCGATAGAAAGTAATCCGGCTACCAGTGCTCCCTCAAGCATATGGCCAGATATCCGCGTATCACGACCAATGATGATCTTAGGTCGCTGCGTTTCTTTTGTTAATACGTAACCACCAATACGCCCTAACTTAAAGGCTAATTCTGGAGTAAGATCCTTATTTGCTACTCCGCGTACTCCATCTGTTCCAAAATAATTTCCCATGTGAGTTTCTCTCCTTTATATCCTTTTCACCGTTTATCAAGCGAGAGCAATCCTATATTAAGATTCACTTATTTCAATCGTAGCTTGTTCGAATTCAGCTTCAACGGTTACTCCATCGGGTCCTTCAATCGTTATTGGGACATCATGCTCCCCAACGTCCAGACCTTCCACATTTATTGATGCTTGGAAATCATCAGCTTTTAGCTTTGCAATGTCTGCTTGATTTCCAGTAACTGTGATGTCTAACTCTGCATTGGATGGATCGATAAAGGATACTTCTTGTCCATCTCCCAGAGATTCTACATTAATTGGTAAAGCTTTAATGGTTTTCGTTTGTTCTATTTCTACATCCACTTTAATATTCTCTACTCCAGGTGCGCTTGCTCCCTCTGGTAAGGCTAACTTCGCCTCGATTGTACCTGATTGTTCAATCTTCGACAAATCGATGTCTTCCGTTGTAATCTCGTCAATATTTTGGAGCAAGCTATTGCTTGCAAACACTTCCACTTCCTCTACATTAGCAGAAATCGATGATAATGCATAGCCCTCCGGCAACTTCCCACTCGTCTTTAAACTTAGTGGTACTTTCTTGCTCGGATTATCTATATCCGCAGAAATGATAACATTCCCTGGTTCAACATTCACGTTTAATTCACTACCTTGATTATCATAAACATTAACAGGTACTTCCCGATTATTAATTGGCTTATCCAAATTAGATAAATCGACATATGCTTTTACAATACCAATCTTATCAATTACGCTTTTGGCACTGGTAATCGTTACGGTTTTAGGATTAACTTCGTAATCACCTAGCTCATAACCTTCAGCAATTTGACTTTCATTTAAGAAGTCAACCATGACATTGAATTCTTTCGTTGCTTTCTCTTCAATGGTTACATCAATCCGCTTTGGTTCAATATAAACATCTAATTCGCTAGAAATATCATGTTGTAATTCCACGGTATGTTCTCCAGCTTTTAATCCTTGTAAATCAACATATACGTTGAAATTCCTATTTTTAATTGTAGGAGTGAGGAAGCCAGCAGACCCTTCCATGGAAACAGATACGTATTCAGGAACACCACTAACCACATATTTTTCGTTATCAATTTTAATATTTACTGGCACATCATCTAAAGTCTGTAATTCTTGAGAGCTGTCCCCCGATGGAAACGTTAAGCCATCATTATTTGGTCTATTTTGTACTTCTACAGACACAAAGACATAAAACAACACCGCAAAGGCCAAGGAAACGACACGGACAAACCATTTACTTCTAAACCAATTATCCATTTTTGTTTCCCCTCCTCTTTTTTGACTTTTTACTAGGGGCTTTTAAGCTTAATGACAAATTCTCTCGTAATAATGTACGAAGACCTTCTTGGTCAAGCTCTCTATGTAGCTCACCATTTTTTGTACATGAAATATTACCTGTTTCCTCCGATACAACTATAGTTAAAGCGTCAGTAACTTCACTAATTCCCATTGCAGCACGGTGTCTAGTACCAAGTTCTTTGGAAATAAAAGGACTTTCCGATAATGGTAGATAACATGCTGCGGCAGTGATAATATCTCCTTTTAAGATCACCGCACCATCATGTAATGGTGTGTTTGGAGTGAATATATTTGTAAGAAGCTGATGTGTCAGCTTGCCATCAATTGGGATACCTGTCTCCGCATAATCGCCAATGCCTGTCTCGCGTTCAATCGAGATGAGAGCACCAATCCGTCGTTTTGCCATATAATTACAAGACTGAATAATCGCTTCAATATTTTGTTCAATTATTTCTTCTTCTGAGCGTGAGCTTCGTCCAAATATATTACCCCTACCCAGTTGTTCTAGCGCTCTTCTCAGTTCAGGCTGGAACAGAATAATGATGACAATAAGTCCCCATTCAATTATCTGATTGGTAAAATATTGAACGGTTTGTAAATTTAAAACAATACTAATAAGCCATACAGCCAATACTACAGCAATTCCTTTTAAAAGCTGGATTGCCTTCGTTCCTCTGATTAGCATGATTAATTTATATATAACATACCAGACGAGAGCAATATCTACGCCTATCCTTAGGAGCTGTATCAGGTCGAATCCCCCATCAAGCATGATTACACATCCTTCTACGAAAAATTTCTAAACACTAGTTTCATTGTGACCATAACGTTATTATTATAACATAATTTTACCAGTAACATGTATGATATCACTCTAAAGTAAGCAAGTAATCAACTACTTTGACGGTATAAGAAAAAGCCTGAAATCGGAATGCCGATATTCAGACTAATCTATTGTAGCCTCATAATGCAAAAACACTTTGAAACAGTTGTTTAATTGAGTACCATATCCATTCAAAAACTTGATCAACGTGCTTTAATTCTCCGTTTACCTCTCCAACTGAAGCCATCAGTCCTTCACCTTCAATTGGTTCTTCTATCAGCTTACCGTTGATGAGTGTCACATTTCCATCAATGGTACCATTTATAATGAGATTTCCATTTTTTACTAGTAAGTCTCCATCTACGGTCACATCCTGCGGCACAATAACTGTATCCCCATTAATGACCAAGTCCTCCTGTTTGGAAACAACTAGCTCACTATCCTGATTCCAAACGGAAAGCATTCCACTTAGCATAAATACGAAAAAGATGGCTGCTGCTGTAAGCATTGGATGAGCCTTAAACCACCTTGTATATTTTATTCGTTTCTTTTCTGTAGGAAGCTTTTCCATAACAGTAGCTGTGAAATTCGCTGGTGCTTTTATTTGTTCTGCACTTTGAATAAACGTAATGGTTCGTTTTAACTCATGAAAATGCCTTTGGCATGCATCGCAGCTCTCTAAATGCTGACTAAGTGTTTGCTCTTGCTCTTTGGTAATATCACCGTCTAAATATTTATGCATTAATTCTACAGCTTCATTATTACATTTCAAGTGAGTCACACTCCTTTACACGTGACGAAGCTTTTTCCGTAAAGCTTCCCTTCCTCGGTGGATTCGGGTTTTTACCGTTCCTAAAGGGATGTCTAGGATTTCACTTATCTCCTGAAGGGAAAATTCTTCAATATACCGAAGCATAATGATACTTCGATATTTCGGAGGAAGCTGTATGATCTCCTGTTGAATATAGCGTTGTAGCTCTAACCCTTCCACCTCTTCCTCTGGCAGACGGCCGTTATCAGCCAATTGAGAGTACATATTTAATCCTTCTGTCCCCTTTACTTCTGCATCAAGGTAATGATCCGGCTTCCGTTTTCGAATACGGTCAATCGTTAGGTTTGTAGCAATACGATATAACCATGTTGAAAACTTCCTGCGGTCATCAAACGAATGGATATTTACATATGCACGAATAAAAGCTTCCTGCGCTATATCTTCCGCCTCGTGTGCATTACCAAGCATTCGATAGCAATGCTGATAAATCTTGTTTTGAAAGAATGAGACCACATCCTCAAAAGCTGATTGATCTCCTTTTTTCACTTGTTTTATTCTCTCTCTTATCATTTCATCCATATTGGTACCTCCGCCAACTATGCGGTATTCATGTTACGAATAACTCCTCGAAAAGGTTTCAAAAAATAACAGAAAAATTATCTATGTTTATGATTGCAAAAATTTGGCTACTCTCCTATTATAGTATACTAGATAGGAGGATAGTTTTGTGAGTAATTATGTTTTATTGGAAAAAATCGAAAAATGTCGAGAAGAAATGATATCTCTGAGTAACTCACATGCATTAACTTCCGAAGCTGTCATCTCTTCTAGTATGAAGCTAGACCAGCTCATTAATGAATATCTTCATAACAGTAAATAATATGTATGTATTCACAAAACATCACGTTACAACACAATAAAAATAGAGAAATTAGGGTAAAAAAAGACATCAAATTTCCAGTTTGAAATTTAATGTCTTTTTTATTGATCGAAAATTTCACCACTGCTATTCATTTTATTATTTCAATTTTTCTCCAAAAAGTGATCCCATTAATCCGACAGCAACAGTAGCAGTTTTATTTTTTTCATCCAAAATTGGATTGACTTCGACAAACTCTGCAGACGTCAGTAGTTTTGATTCTTCAAGCATTTCCATTGCCAGATGACTTTCTCTATAAGTAATACCACCTATAACTGGTGTTCCTACTCCTGGAGCTTCTGATGGATCAAGCCCGTCAAGGTCCAAGCTTAAATGCACTCCATCCGTACGTTCTTTCAAATAAGAAATCGTTTCTTCCATAACCTTTGGCATTCCCATTCGATCTAGTTCATGCATCGTATAGACCTTGATCCCCCTGTCGCGAATCAACTCTCTTTCGCCAGGATCGAGTGAGCGTGCACCAATAATCACAATATTCTCTGGTTTAATCTTTGGCGCAAACCCTAAAATATTTGTTAGCTTTTCATGACCAATTCCTAAACTAACAGCTAGCGGCATACCATGGATATTACCTGATGGTGAAGTTTCTCCAGAGTTTAAATCACCATGTGCATCATACCATATCACACCAAGATTTTCATAATGCTTGGATATCCCGGCTAAACTACCAATTGCAATACTATGATCTCCGCCGAATATTAAAGGAAAATGTCTCTTTTCTATTTCTTTATCTACCATTTCTGCTAGCTTTTGATTTGCCTCAACCACTTGAGCTAAATTTTTTAAATTACTACTATTATCCGTCGTAGGTTTATCCGGACGATTAATCGGGATATCACCGAGATCATGGATTTGATAATCTAATTCTTCTAATTTTTCAATAGCGCCTGCGTAGCGCATAGCACTAGGCCCCATATCCACTCCACGGCGGCTTTGACCTAAATCCATTGGTACACCAATAATTGATATTTTGTTCTTCATGTAAGCGCCCCCTTTACTCTATTGTAGACAGAAAAAACAAGATGACTCAACTCGACATTAGATTGTATATATATGCATACTCAAATATAACGTCATATTTCCTACACCCTTATCTAGTACTGGATCCTTCAGCAGCATGGACACCCTTGCTTTTGGCTATGTACTTATCACTACTAGGTCGTACTGAGAGACTTTCACCCCATTGGAGCCCACCACGCCATAATGGGCAAACCTAAAAAAACGGAGCAAAATTCGCTCAGTCCTTATCACTAAATGCTCAGATTTACGCTCCCTCTAGTAGCTATTATTCCATAATAGCTACTGCTTGACCACCACTCCGGCTGCCCACTTCCCTTTCCGTGGGGTTTGTCCTTCCGCTAACTTTTTTAGCAAAACCCGCTCAAAAAAGTGGATCTTCAGGTCAAACATTTCCCACAGGAGTTGAAGTGGCCGGCCTTCGCTATTATCAGGCTCTACAACGCTAGCATGAAGTAACACAGCTGCTTTTATACTCACGGATAGCGATTTTCACTTTACCCATTGTAAAAAAAAGTCAACCTATTACTTATGACAAGAATTGTTGCACCTTCTCATAGCGGAGACTAATTACGTAGACTCCTGCGGGATTAGCGCGAGCCGAAAATCCACTTTGCAACGTGTTCTTCTTTGCAAAGTTAGTTGAGGCCGTGCCCACGGAAAGCGAAGTAATTAGTCGGAGCATTGCCAATATACATCAAACATTTCAAAATAACTACTTCGCTTAAAAAAAATACAGCCAATGGCTGTATTTGACTTATATTTAAAGCATTAGTCGCTATAGATCATACTATTTAAGATTTTGACATAATATGATATCCAGATCACATCCATTCTCCAAAAATCTACGTAGAATAACTGCATGATGCCCAACCTAACCTTCTATTGGGATAACCGAGACGTTTTCACCAACTTCAAATGGTTTACTAAGCGGTATATGTCCGATAATAACTTGATCATTCACAGCTACGGAATAGTGATAATCCCTTCCTTGAAACTGTTTTGTTTTAATAGTACCGGTAAGCTCCCCGTGCTCTTTTCTTGATAATGTAATTTGCTCTGGTCGCAATGGATAGATACTCTTTTCCTTTAATTTATTGGAGATGCCCCAATCCTTCCACTTCACATTGCTATGCTTAAGGGTAAAGGAATCTCCTTCCCAACTACCCTCGAACAAATTAGCTTTTCCCACAAATTTTGCAACAAACGGCGTCTCTGGATGATAATAAATCTCTTCAGGCGTACCAATTTGTTCTATCTCTCCATTATTCATCACAACAATTCGATCTGCCATTGCCAGAGCTTCTCCTTGATCATGCGTAACATACACTATAGATGCCTTGGTTAATTGGTGGAGGTTTTGAATTTCCCGTCGCATCTCCATACGTAACTCTGCATCAAGATTACTTAGAGGTTCATCCATTAGCAATAATTTCGGCTTCGGAGCAATCGCTCTAGCAAGTGAAACACGCTGTTTCTGACCACCTGATAATTCACCAGGCATTCGGTCAGAAAAGTTTGTTAAGTTAACAATCTCCAACACCTCCTGAATTCGCTGATTGGCATCTTGCTTTATTGCTTTATCAGCAAAACGGTGATGCTGTAAGGGAAATTGAATATGCTCCTTTACATTCATATGCGGCCATAAGGCAAATGATTGGAATACCATACTTACGTTTCTTTGCTCTGGAGGAGTAGCTGTTTTCGCATTTGCTACCTCTATACCATCCAATAAAATACTTCCATCGGTAGGTGACTCAAACCCTGCCAATAAGCGTAATAGTGTTGTTTTCCCACATCCAGATGGACCGAGAATCGCAAGAAATTCCCCTTCTTGAATGGATAGATTAATACGATGAAGTGCTTGATAACTTCCAAATTTTTTGGTTACGTTTTGTACAGTTGTACTCATTTACTTTTATCCACCTTTCTGCTCCAAAAACGCTGTACAGCAAATAGCACTAAATATCCAAGCACAATTAAAGCTACAATAATACTAGAGAAGGCCGTAGCATATAAAGAATAGCCCGATTGCTGAAAGCTTAATATAGACACACCAATCGTCTCAGATGTCGAAGCGTATAGTAGAGAAGAAACAGTAAGCTCTGATAAAGCACTAAGAAACACTAACAATGCTCCACCTAAAATCCCTGGTGTAATTAAAGGAATCAAGATTTTCTTCCACTTACCTATACCATTTGTTCCACTAACTCGTGCCGCCTCTTCAATCTGAATATCTATTTGCTGAAATGCTGTCACACCACTCCTTATCTGTAAAATTAAAAATCTCGTAATATAGGCAATATATAAGATGATGGCAGATCCATAGATACCTGGGTTCCAACCTTTAATTGGTTCCATCCATGCAAATATCATCGCTAACGCTAAAACCATCCCAGGTAATGCATAAGGAACTGTAATTGCCGTTTCCATCACTTTTATCGTGGTGTTCGTTTTACGAATACGCAAATAAGCAAATATGGTTCCTGCGATTATTCCTATAACAGCAGTCACACTAGCTAGTTTCATACTAGTAAAAATAGCATCTATCGTAGAATTACTCGTTAGAATGTATTGATAATTTTTCAGCGAGAAATTTTCTGGAAGGAAATCAAGACCATATGCACGTAAAAACGAAAGCATTGCCATTGAAATTAATGGAAAAATACTTGTAACAGCAAAGAACAGCCACATCATACTTTCAACAACAATTCGCTTTTTCCCCAAAGTATAACGAGGCGTATAATCTAATTTGGTTGTTTCTACTTGTTTCGATTTCCTTAATAACAGCCATTGGACGAATAGACCAGTCACCGCCACGCCCCCTAGTATCATTGATAATACCGCAGCATGATTAAATGCGGATGTACCAAAGCCAATCACTTGTTGATAAATATATGTGGATAATACAGGGATATCAGCAGGTGTACCTAAGAAAGCAGGTATTCCAAAATTGTCTAAACTTCCTAAAAATGCAATAAATGAACCACCTACAATGCCAGGAAGTGCCATAGGCAGAATGATCTTTTTAAACGTATTCCATCGCGTTGATCCAGATATTTGGGCAGCCAGCTCCATTTCTCGAGGTATTTTTCGAAATACATGGATAGAAAATAAATAAACGAGTGGAAAATGACTAATCCCCATGACAAAGATAATTCCAGACATACTATACAAATCCCAGGAAAGGCTCGGTAATGATAAGAAAGCCACCATACGCTCCATTAATCCACCAGGGCCAAAAAATTGAACCCATGCCAACGAGGTGATATAGGAAGGAATAACAAAAGGTAAAAAAACAAACAATTGTACCAGGCGTTTCATACGAATATCTGTATATGCTACAATCCAAGCAAAAAACGTACCCAGTATAAAAGCAATGATGGTAGATCCAGTTACAATTATCAACGTATTTTTTAACACTTGCCATGTTCGCTGATCCTGCAAAATCTCTTGATAATACTGTAATGAAAATCCTTCTTCCGTTGTAAAGCTCATCATCACCAATCGAATGATAGGAACGATAAAAAATATAGCTACCAGTATAATGCCAACTGTTTTCAATGATATGTTAAATAACCTAGAAGGAAATGCGCCTCTGCGCATCCCTTCTATTTTAGTTAAAGTATTCCAATCCTTATTATTCAATACAATCACCTACAATTAGTAATCCTTATTTGGAGAACAGTTCATCAAATTTCTCTTTATCTGATGCACGGCTTTCATATAACTCCTCTATCGGAGCTTGTAATACCTTAATTTCATCAAGCGATTTTAAACCCTTTGGTGGTTCAACTCCTTCACGAATCGGAGTATATCCAATCTTTGCTTGCATTTTTTGCCCTTTTTCAGACAAGATAAAATCAACAAAAGCCTTCGCTACTTCCTCTTGATCGGTATCTGCCATGATGCCAACTGGTTCTGTAATGACAGGTACACCCTCTTCTGGATAAACTAATTGAACTGGAGAACCGTCATTTGCCGCACGAGCAGCTAAATAGTCTACGACCATCCCATATGATTTTTGACCGGATGATACGTTTTCCATTACTGCTCCATTTCCTTCCGTAATCATTGGACTATTCTTTTGTACAGCTTCATAAAAATCCCAGCCAAATGCTTGATTACGGGTCAATACGCTCAAATTATATGCTGCTGCACCAGAGTACAATGGACTTGGCATGACTATTTGGTCGCTTGCATCTTCTGATGTTAACGCCTGCCATGAGGTTGGTGCTGCGGAAACCTTATCTGTATTTACAATCAGACCAGTAGCCATTATTTTTGTACCCGTGTACATACCGTCCGGATCAACAAAATCGTTCGGAATGGATTCAGCTTCTGGAGACATATAATTCATTAGCATATTTTCTTTCTTTAAACCTTCAAAGGTTACAGCATCTGCTACTAGTAAAACATCAGCTTGTACTTCTCCAGCTTGATTTTCTGCGTTAATTTTACTGATTACTTCTTCTGTTCCTGAGCGGAATATGTTTACCTTAACATCTGGATATTCTTGATTAAATGCATCCACCAGCTTCTCCGCATCTACATCAGGCTGGGAAGTGTAAAACTCTATTTCACCACTCATATCACTAGCTGCACTCGCATTCGAATCCTTATCTTTATCAGATTCATTCGAATTAGTTCCACTTTCACCGCAAGCCGCAAGAAATATTAAAAGCAATGATAATGTCATAAAAAGAACCATTCTTTTCATTTATTTTTCCTCCTGTAAATTTGTATATTGATAAAACCAGCGTGTTAATTGATCAATTCTTCTCTTTCGTGTGTGCACTAATTCAATAGGCGAGATAGTAACATATCCTTCTCGTAGCAAATGATAATCTGTTCCTTCATTTAGCTCTAATTCATGATAGTGATCCTTCAGCCAGTAATAAATGTGACCGTGGGGATCATTTAATCCAGCAAAGTTATAGCGTGATACCGATAAATCCATCGGAACCACCCGAACACCTTTACAGAGCTCTTTTGACGTGTAAGGTAAGTTCACATTAAGCATTAAATTTTTGGGGATTTTATTCTGTACAATCACCTCCACAACTTGATAAAGTAATTGTTTCACGATATCAAATTTTATTTTTCGGCTATCAAATGTTTCTAAAGACACAGAAACAGAAGGAACCTGATAGAGCATTGCTTCTTGCGCAGCAGCAATTGTTCCAGAATAGTACAAATCACGACCAACATTCGGTCCGATATTAATTCCAGAAAAAACAATATCCGGTTTTTCTGGAAGTAAGACCTCCATACCAAGCTTGACACAATCTGCCGGTGAACCGTTGACAGCAAAGGCTTCTGCATGTGAGGCAAAATCAACTTTTTTTAACTTCAATGGTTGTCTTAACGTTATTTTATGGCTATAGGCACTTTTTTCTGTTTCAGGGCAAACGACGGTTACTTCACCAAAATGGGAAAGCAAATCTGCCAACGCCTGCACACCAGGTGCAAAAATGCCATCATCATTTGTAATTAATATTTTCAAATAGATACCTTCCTCTCGATCCACTTATGGTTATAAAGAAATTGAATATGCTTTTTTAAAAAAGTTAATTCACGTGACGTGTCCATACCTTCTAGTACAATTGGAACATCCATAGTAGATAGAACTTCTAATATGTGCTGAAGCTCTACCTCTCCTTCACCTAAAGGAACATGATATTGTTCTTTACTAGAATCACTAAGGTGAATACTATTTACAAACCTTAATTGCTCCAAATATTGAATCGAGCTTTCATGCAAAGGAACATGTGCAATATCCAAAGTAACCGGAAGCTCTGTACCCACTTTATCTTGAAACACATTCATATGTTTTGGTTGGGTTAAAATCTCTTTAGCAATAGGTTCCATTAACTCTTGCGACAGTGTTACCTGCTTATCGGCAGCGTACGCTAATAATTCCTGCGTATTTTCAATTAAGCGATCCTGATGATATTCCCAAAGATAATCTTTCACCGTAAATCTGCCCGGATGAAACGTCATGTGTAACACTTGTAATTGTGACGCTAAATCAATTGATTTTTTTAGTTCTTTCACTGATTGCTCCTGTATCCCCTTATTAATGGAACAAATATTGAGATCCCAGCTGGACGCATGTAATGTTAAAGCAATACCCTCTTCTTTAGCATAATCACGCAATACCTTAGCATTAGCATCATGATGGTAGATATGTTCAGCCCACATTTCTACACCTGAAAAACAAAACTTCTTAGCAAGTGTTATTACTTCTTTCGGGTGGTAATCCCAACATAAAGAGGAAGATATAAAAAATTTCATAATTGATCAACTCGTTTCATCCAATGTTGTTTGGATTGTTCATCCAACTGCACACTTCCTATTGCAACAGAATTCCTTGCTTCCGTTCCGTGATAATCAGAACCACCGGAAACGAGCAGCTCATGTTTTTTGGCATACGCTAACCAATGATGGATATCTTCCTCGCTATGTTTAGAATGGTATACCTCTATCCCATCTATCCCATACGATATTAAATTATCTATCGGAACTGGAGAGGAATACGTTCCGGGGTGTGCTAAATAAGCCTCCCCACCACAGTCATGAATTAACGCAATTGCGTCTTTTGCAGAAAAAGCAGCACGCTCCACAAATGCTGGCTTACCTTTAATTAATAATTCCTCATAAGCTTCTCTTGCCGTTGTAAAATATTTTTCTTTTGCAAGTGCTTCCGCTATATGTGTACGTACGATAATCTCTCCAGGGACATGCTGCGTTACACCTTCAAACGTAATCAGATAACCAAGCTGATTTAACAGCGTATTTATCTTTTTGGTCCATATAGTACGCTCCTGTTTGCGCCATAATGTATACTCAAACATTTTCCTATGGTGAGGATCAAAAAAATACCCAAGGATGTGTAGCTCTCCGTCTTCCCCATCTGTATTGAGCTCTATCCCTGGAATTAACGTAATATGATTCGCTTCCGCATGGCGTAAAGCTGCATCATAAGCACCAATAGCGTCATGATCCGTAAAAGAAAGAATTTGTATACCTGTTGCTGCTGCTTTGTTTATTATTTCTGCTGGATTATAACCTCCATCGGAAAATGTCGAATGAATGTGTAATTCTGTTTTAGTCATCAAGATCCTCCTTTCCAACACACTTATTTCGATGTCTAACTTTATTGTAGTAGCCAAATGTAAAGGAAGATTAAAGCCATAATTAAATAAAAGCTGTTTTTTTGTAAATGAAAGTTAATCATCTATTTTTACCCCAATATATGGAAAGTTATTAGAAATGCTGATGTTTTAAGCTCTAACAGGGAGAGGGATGGTCATAGTCAGCTTAAATTGTAAAGGGGAAGTAAATTATTTACGTTATATTAATACCATCTAGTTCATGTAGGAGCTATATTTAAAATTATTGTAAATTTGAGTTGTCTGTGTAACAAAAGGAAACAGAGGCTACTAGCCGTTAATAAATGGAGCGTACTTATTAACTAAAGCTTAAATTGTAGGAGCTTTTTTCTAATCATAAGAGGAGTTTTTAAATAGGAAGTCTACAAACAAGGGGTAAGCGCCCTTTAACAGCAGCAAAACATAAAAAAAACGGAGCAAAATTCGCTCAGTCCTTATCACTAAATGCTCAGATTTACGCTTCCTCTAGTAGCTATTATGGAATAATAGCTACTGCTTGACCACCACTCCGGCTACCCACTTCCCTTTCCGTGGGGTTTGTCCTTCAGCTAACTTTTTTAGCAAAACCCGCTCAAAAAAGTGGATCTTCAGGTCAAACATTTCCCACAGGAGTTGAAGTGGCCGGCCTTCGCTATTATCAGGCTCTACAACGCTAGCATGAAGTAACACAGCTGCTTTTATACTCACGGATAACGATTTTCACTTTACCCATTGTAAAAAAAGTCAACCTATTACTTATGACAAAATTGTTGCACCTTCGCATAGCGGAGACTAATTACGTAGACTCCTGCGGGATTAGCGCGAGCCGAAAATCCACTTTGCAACGTGTTCTTCTTTGCAAAGTTAGTTGAGGCCGTGCCCACGGAAAGCGAAGTAATTAGTCGGAGCATTGCCAATATACATCAAACATTTCAAAATAACTACTTGGCTTAACGCAGTCATTGCACCGATTTTATACTTTCTTAACTTAGAACAAAAGCGGAAGCTCCCGATAGAAATGTAGCAACTGGAGCGCATCAACGGAGATAAAGGAATCAAGGAGTGCTTGCGAGTCGATGATGACTTATCGTAGGAATTCGTGAAGTCGCCTCGTTTCTGGGCGCGACTCAAAGCGCCCATATTTATCAACATGTAATTTTCTAAACTATAAAAAAACTCTCCTTCAGATAAAGGGGAGTCTCACTTTGTTCTGTATATCCGCATCCCCGGCAAATAAGCCAGAGACTGCTTGCATTTTAAGCTAAAGATACTACCTTATGGTAACATCCATATATTCATCATGATTCAGCTATTTTTGCACCAAATGGACTTGGGTTTAGTGACAGTGGTTTTATTCCTGCTTTTTCCCACATCTCCATTAGTTGCTGCGCTTGTTCTTGTGAGGGCATAAAAGCAATTCCACAATCGCCACCCCCTGCGCCGGAAGGTTTACCAGCACCTCCACAAGCTTCTGCCAAGTCACATAGTTTAGAAAGAAGAGGTGTTTCAATAGCTATTTTTGCATGTTGTCCAACCGTTGCCAACGCGTGTCGATTTTGCTTAACACCATCGAACAGGGATTCTACATTATTCTGCTTCATTCCGGTTAAAATCTTCGAAACCGCCTTTTCACTTTCCGAGAGAAAATGGTTAAATTGTGTCAAATTATCCGATTTCAATTGTAAAATCTTATCGACAAGTTTCGGTGTGGATGCAGGGCTACCTGTCCAACCAATACACATATAGACATTTTTCGGCAATTGAACCGGCTCTAACGAAAAATATATCCAGTCACATTGCAAAAGTTCAGTTAGAGATTTAGCATCTTTATGAGCTTTTCTTAACCATTCTGCTTGAAAAGAGGAATATTCAAGAAAACCTCCATATGAAGATGCCGCTACATCAGCACCCGATCCATTTCCTTGTGTAATAACATGTGAGATCGATGCAAGTTTGAATATTAGTTGAGCAGTAGGGTCAAATGGGAGGAATTGTTTTAAAATAGCAGCAATAACTGAGGTTACTACAGCAGCACTAGAGCCTAGCCCATATTTTACACCAGATTCATCATCTAGCTCACTATTGATAGTTAGTTGAAAAGGTGCTGGTGAAATTTGTTTTTCATTCAAATAAGTGATGGCAATTGTCATAGCTTCTTCTACAAAACGGGTTCGCGGATCATCAGAGGCAATGACAGCTTTCCCATCGCTATATTTCCATGATAGATTCGTTAATTGAAAATCCATTAAACTAATCTTGTTAGTATCCTTTAGCTGGATTGTCGTAAATACATAACGATCAACAGCCATTACAACCAAATGGTTATTTGGTTGTAATACGGCAAACTCTCCAGCCATCATTAATTTTCCTGGTACTTTTATAGTCATTGATGTTTGTGACAAATCGTTCAACCCCTACAAATAGGTTACTCCTTGACCCGGTTTACTTAATCGTATATCTGATACACCAGGTAAATTTATAAGTGTCTGTTCGACATTTTTTTCATGCTCAGGTAAATAGAGAACTTTAACATTTGGTCCTGCATCAATTGTAAAATAAGCTGGAATACCTTGAGCACGCATTTCTTGAATTGTTTGCATGACGGCTAGTGTAGTATCATGCCAGTAAGTAAATGGCGGATTAGCACCTAAAGTTGTTGCATGCATTTTCAAGCAATTCGCTTCAGCAATTTCCCCGACTTTTTGAAAATCACGATCTTGAATGCCATGTTTAATCTGTGTTAAATCATTTGGGATACTATCAATCCACCCTTGGAAAAATGGCGACGTCTCTACCGTCCGCTTCATACCTGTACGACTTGACACCTTTTTCTTGGTAGATGATAACACTACCGCGGCGACTCGGATATCCCAATGGTCAGCTGGTGCGATCGGTACAGCATATGAATCTGAACCGTCTTCTTTCGTTCCCATTTCCCATTCCGCAAAGCCTCCATATATAGAACGACAAGCAGATCCAGAGCCCTGACGTGTTAATTGAGAAAGCTCTTGATTGGTTAAATTCAATCCAATTGCTTTCGTACCAGCAGCAGCCAATGCAGCAAAACCAGATGCTGATGAAGCAAAGCCTGCCGCAGTCGGAACATCGTTTACCGATTCAACATCTGCATAAATGTGCTTCCCTGCCATTTTTCTTATCAGTTCAAGAAATGCTGTAACACGATTATACTGATCACCTGCTATCAGTTGGTTATCTAATTTAAATCGATCTTCAGAAAGAGAATCATCAAACGCTACGGTTGTTGTTGTATAAAAGCCGTCTAAGGTAAGTGATAGGCTATTATTTGTTGGTAGTATAATGGATTCATTTCGCTTTCCCCAGTATTTAATTAAGGCAATATTTGTATGTGCCTTAGCAGTTGCTTTCATGCATGAGTCTCCTTCTATGCTATTATTTGTCCTTATTTCCTTTTAGAACAAATGGCCAAACAGCATGAGCGCCAAATTTTCTTAATTTATCAGCGAGCTGTCTGGAGTGTACCTCATTTTGGGCAAGAGCAATAATGCAACCTCCATTACCGCCACCTGTTAGTTTCGCACCTAATGCTCCTTCTTTTCGGGCAAAATTAATTAAGCGATTTAAGCCAGCATCACTTACTCCTAACGCCTCTAGTTCTTTTTGGGCTTCATTTAACATATGTCCCAAAATATGTTTACCCTTTTTTTCCAACGCTTGCTTTGCATGATGTGTTAATTTACCAATGCGCTCCAATTTACGATGAATTTTCTTTGGAGCCATCTTTACTAGATGAGCAACGGATTCAACAGCCAAACGAGTATCGCCGATCCGTCCGGAATCCGCGACTACAAAATGAAAATCATCACTTAGTTCTATAAAGTCAATAGGATGCTCTTTTTCATACCAAACAGGGGATTGGGATGTAATTGTCAACGTGTCAATACCACTTGGAGCACCGTGTGCAAAGGTTTCTGCTATATTAGCCAATCGTAATAAATCCTCATCCGTATAGTCCTCATTAAAATAAGCAAATAATGAACGGACTACCGAAATAGCCACTGAAGCACTTGACCCAAGTCCTTTTCCAGGTGGAATAGAGGATTTAATGCGAATTAACAAGTCCTGACAAGGCATATTTAAATACTCTAAGGTTCCTTGAATACATTGCACAATACCATGTAATGATTCTGGTGCCAACGTAAGTGGACCATGGTAGAAAGTAGTATCAATTTTCACTGTACCTGGTACTTGTTCCACAACGGACTCTACACCTACTAATGGAAACGGAATAGCAATAGCAGGTTGTCCGTGTACAACTGCATGCTCTCCGATTAAAATTAGTTTACTATGAGCTATTCCAATAGCTGTTTTTTCTGTTGTTGTTGCCTTTTCTGCACTCATTTTGTATATTCTTCCACCAATTCTTTAGCTTTTCCGACACGGATTTCCTTCATTTCTACTAATTTCTCAGATACGATATCGATCAACTCCCCAGTAGCTCCTGCTGCAATAGCAACAGAACGAGAATGTAAAGCCATATGGCCTTTTTGTATACCATCTGTAACTAATGCTTTTAGCGCACCTAGATTCTGTGCCAAACCAACGGCTACTATTACCTGTGCTAGTTCTTGGGCAGATTCAACATTTAAGATATTATGGGCAATTTTTGCAATAGGATGAACACGAATAGATCCTCCTACCGTTCCTACTGACATTGGCAATTCTAAGTCACCGACAAGGTTTCCAGACTTATCAACCGACCACGTTGTCATTGAACCATATTGGCCATTTCGAGACGCATAAGCATGAGCGCCAGCTTCGACAGCCCGCCAATCATTTCCGGTTGCAATTACAATTGGATCGATACCGTTCATAATTCCTTTATTATGCGTTACTGCTCGGTAGGGATCAGAAGCAGCAAACTCATAGGCGCTTACTATACCATCTCTTACTACCTCACCAGAAAAATCACCAGTTCTTAAAAGCTCAGGAGGAATAACACACTTTGCGCGTGCTAAGCATTTATCCGCAAAATTAGACAAAATACGCAAATAAACTTTGCCCTGTGTTAATTCTTCAACCATCGGAGCTAACGATTCAACCATGGTATTTATAATATTCGCTCCCATTGCATCACATGTATTAATATATAAATGCAATATAAGCATTTGCTGATAAGCTGAGTTGGATTCTTCATTTAGTATGCGTACTTCAAGGTCTTCTGCACCACCGCCTCTTGCCACAATACTTGGGTAAGCAGCATTAGCATTTTCAATTAGTACATCTTTCTTTGCTACCAATTTATCTTTAGCTTGTTGCAAATCTGGGCATCCAACAACCTGAATTTGTCCGATCATGACTCTCTCTGTTGCTTCAGTTGTAAAACCTCCTGCTTCTCTCACTACTTTCCCAATATGGCTAGCAGAAGCAACAACAGAAGGTTCTTCAATCGCCATTGGTACTACATATTCTTTCCCATTAATTAAGAAATTCAATCCTAATCCTAACGGAAGGGGAAAAGTACCAATAACGTTTTCAATCATCTTATCAGCTGTATCAGGGGATAACGCTTCCTTCTCAGCTAAGGTATTTATATCTTGATCTGTCAACCCATGCATGTCTCTCAGCAAATCTCTGCGTTCTTCCACCGACTTCTTATAAAAACCAGGAATTCTGGAGGTCTCCATTGCCTATCATCCTTTTAATTGTTGTATATAGAAATTCGTACGGAATAAATTATTATCAGGCATTATCTATAGTAAAATTATATCACGATTGTACCATTTTTCATTAGAAAATGTTGTCTCTCTTTAAGGACTTTCACTCAAGAAAACATGATATCATAATACCATGCTATGTATAAAAAAATAACTGTTACTATTATGTAAAAAATCACTCTAAAATGCAAATAAACAAGGCTGCTACATTCCATAACGACCTTGTTTATCCCACCTTTTATATGACGTTTCTATACTATTAATATAAATGAGCCATGGAGGATTCGAACCTCCGACCCTCTGATTAAAAGTCAGATGCTCTACCGACTGAGCTAATGGCTCGTGTTGAAAATAATAATTTATACGTTAAGCTTTAGCTTGACAAAAAATGGTGCTCGCCGTGTTGAATGACAACTCGCTGATGCCACACTCCTCGCAGGCCTGCATCTAGTAGTTAATTCGCTGATGCTTGCGGCCAGCTAATGGCTCGTGTTGAAAAATTCATTCATCAAAAAAATAGGGCTCTTCTTAAAAAAAGACCCATAAATAAAAAAATGGCTGGGCTACCAGGATTCGAACCTGGGGTACACGGGATCAAAACCCGATGCCTTACCGCTTGGCTATAGCCCAACAATAAAAATGGTGGAGGGGGGCAGATTCGAACTGCCGAACCCTGAGGGAGCGGATTTACAGTCCGCCGCGTTTAGCCACTTCGCTACCCCTCCATATTGTTAACTATATATTATAATTTATTCATGGTTTGTAAAAAATGGTGCCGGCCAGAGGACTTGAACCCCCAACCTACTGATTACAAGTCAGTTGCTCTACCAGTTGAGCTAGGCCGGCTTTATGGTGGAGGATGCAGGGCTCGAACCTGCGACCCCTTGCTTGTAAGGCAAGTGCTCTCCCAGCTGAGCTAATCCTCCAAAACCACTCGTATATTAAAATAATATTGGTGACCCGTACGGGATTCGAACCCGTGTTACCGCCGTGAAAGGGCGGTGTCTTAACCACTTGACCAACGGGCCAAACATTTATTTGGCCATATGTTACAACGAATTTTGTTAAACTCTGTCGTAAACCAACGAATTTTATTATACCCAGATATGAATGGTTTGTAAAGGGGGAATTTAATTTTTTTTATTTTTTCGTTTCAACCCCTACAAGATCAAAGGTTTGATGCGATTTATTACGAAGTGTCCTATGATACAATAGATAAGACTTTCTTTCAATTTATGGGATAGGTTATAATGTACAAAAGAATTATTATGGAGGTACTTTGATGACGAATTTATTAGAAGGAAAAAACATTGTTATCATGGGTGTTGCAAGTGAACGAAGCATCGCATGGGGAATAACATCATCCTTACATAAAGCAGGAGCAAATCTAATATTTACATATAGACAAGATCGTTCTTACAAGAAATTGACAAAGCTTCTTGATAAGCATGATATTACAGCTAAGTTGATTGTATCCTGTGATGTAGCTAATGACGAGAGTATTACTGAAGCTTTTTCTACCATAAAAGAAAAGATTGGAACCATTCATGGAGTCGTTCATTCAGTAGCCTTTGCTAACAGAGAGGAATTACAAGGTGAGTATGCAGACACATCACGAGATGGCTTTTTACTAGCTCAGGAAATTAGTGCTTATTCCTTAGTAGCTGTAACAAAAGCCGCAAAGGACCTAATGACAGAGGGTGGAAGTATTGTTACACAAACTTATCTTGGTGCAGAAAGGGTTATTCCAAACTATAATGTTATGGGTGTTGCCAAGGCCTCTCTAGAAGCAAGCGTGCGATATTTAGCTGAAGATATGGGTAAATATGGTGTTCGAGTTAATGCAGTATCTGCCGGACCAATTCGTACACTATCAGCCAAAGGAGTGTCTGGTTTCAACGAAAAATTAGGGATGATCGAAGAAAAAGCTCCTCTTCGAAAAAATGTGGATCAGGATCAAGTTGGAGATGCTACACTATTCTTTATGAGTGAACTTTCCCGAGGTATTACCGGAGAAGTTCTTCATGTTGATTCTGGATACCATATTATTGGCGGTTAGTAGTGGGACGTGCATTCGTGTACGTCCTTTGTTTATGTCAAAAGAAAAATTATTAACAATCACCCTATAGACATGGTCATTTACCTTCTAAACGAACACCGATGGCTAGGCTACTATATCAAACTTATTCCTACCTGTTAGCTTGAATTACTTCTATAGCCACCCTATCACGTTCCATACTTTCGTTAATTCATCATAACGCTATGTCATTTGTATTCTTTCTCGCAAGCTTCTCATAATTTTAGTTGTAAGCAATATAGGCATTTGTCACACTTTCCATAGCTTTTCATAAGATATGATGTGAATAACTTTAAATATATGGAGTTGAGAAAAGCTTATGGTAACTTCTTACATGGATTACACGAAGCCTGACGTGGAATATTTCTCGGATTTAAATACGAATCGATTATTTACAAGGAATTCCGAGAATTATATTAACCGGTTAGGAAGAGATGTATTAAATACATTAAGTAATGTATCGATACTTGATATCTATTTAAGCAAGGGTCATGTTGTTGAGCCACATTATCATCAAAACGCAGCAGAATTGGTGTATTGTATTAGTGGTTCAGCTGTCGTTTCCTTTATGAACCCTTTCAATAACGAAGTTAAAAATATACCAATCACACCAGACCAAGTTGCAAATATACCTCAGGGATGGTGGCATTGGGAAGAAGCGTCAGAGAACAACACACATTTACTAGCCATTTTTGACGCGCCATATCCTGAATATATCTTAGGGTCAGATATCTTGACAAAAACTCCTGTAGACGTTATAGCTCATACGTATTGCTTAGATCCAGAAGCATGGAAAGAGGCCGTTGCACCGATAAAAAACGAAACCATTATTATTGGACCAACGGATGAATGTAGTCGCAAATCAAAAAATAACAACCAAGGTTATACTTCAGTTCATTATCCAAACATGCCGCTACCACACCCTTATAACCCGATGCAATATGTATACAGCCATCCCCACCCTGGCTATTATCCTGGCTACAATTGTTAAGGAAACTTCCAACTCTATTCAAAAAATAACAAAGAAAGCCTTACCATTAGACAAGTACTATGAATTCTTCTTCCTCTTAATTTAATTATAGTAGATTTTCTTAAACATAAATATTTTAAAAAGGTATTAATGGAAAAATTAGTACGAACTGAGGATTGTTTTTAAGTTAATAGTAATTTTAATTATACTATGTGAATTGGTATATTTTGGCTTAGATATCGGGAGCTCATAAGCATCATATTGGTTTCCAATTTCCATATTAACTTTTTGAACATAAATATGTAGCTAGTAATGTGCATAAAAGGAAAACTGGGTTCGATCATAAGCACCTTGACAGACTAACAGAGGCGCCCAACCCTATATAAAGTGAAACTTCAATCAGTGAGGGTTTTACTGTCAGTTATATGCGGGATAAAATTTCTATGGTGGAGGTTTAAAGCAATTAAGCAAAAAATAAAACTGCTAGAGAAATACTTGAAGGTTTTGATCTTTATTTTGAATAAGCAAAAGTTAAAGATCCTCCCTCACAGTGAGGTGAACCCCAAAGGTTAATCTTTTTTATCTAGTAACCTTTGGGGATTCAACACCCTTAGCGGATTTTTTATTTCGTATAATACCTTACATAGGTTGGATTTGCAGTAATATACAATCCGCTCTTAATTTGATACATATAACCTCCATCTACTGGGAACTTGTCCCTAATGACAGTAAAGACTTCCCCTTGATTTACTATAACTGCCTTATCATTCCAATTTGCCGTATTATAAGTCCATAATGAATCAACAACTACTTCAATATATCCTTGCCCATCATTTACATCTTTAAGGGTAAGACCTAATGCACTTGCTAAACCTTCTGCATGACCACGAGCAATTTTATTTAGGAAAGCATCCGACTTCAATGCTGCTGCATCTGCAGCATTGTCAATAAAACCATTCTCCGTAAGCACAGCTGGCATAGCAGATTCTCTTACCATGTGGAAGTTTGCTTCCTTCTTTCCACGATCCCTAAACTCTGTTTCATTCACAATGGCATTATGCACAATAGCACGTAATCGATTCGTTTCAGCCTTGCCTGAATAGCTACCATTGTAAGTGTAGGATTCGAATCCAGTACCTCCACCTGCATTAATATGAACAGAAACGAGATAATCTGCCCCCCAGCTATTAGCCATATTCGTACGTTGTGATAAGGATAATGTTTGATCCGTTGTCCGCGAAAGCATAACCGAATGTCCTTCATAATCACTGTTTAAAATATCACGTAGCTTTAAAGCAATGGCCAACGTAACATCCTTCTCCTGTAATCCATTTCCAGTTGCTCCTGGATCACTACCACCATGTCCTGCATCAATAAAAATTTTTGTCATAAAAAATTCCTCCTTCATTATTTTTATATTAAAAAAGCGACTTGCCCGTTTGGACTAGCCGCTTGACTATCTTGTCAGATTAGATTGCTGTAATACTTTCCTTTGTTCATTACCTTTTGACGTAATATAGTTATTTTTAAACCAAGCCCATGTACTTGCTGTAGCAGTAAATATAATAGAGATTGCTTCGCCCCACGTCTCCATTGTTCCAGGTATAGGGTTTAGATTAGCAATTATCAAAAATTGATTAAGCAACGCCAATGCCAATACTAGCGTACGAATGATCGTGCCTTTGTCCACGTTTGTCTGCCCCCGTTAATACAATTTTTCTAGCCATGAAAAAGCCGCTATAACCACACCTAACCAGGCTGGCCATAAGCGACGTAAACTCCATTTACTTTCTTCTTCCAATAAAATATTTTGTTGAATTGCCTTGATTTCCTTATCACGTACTTCAAACATCATGTAAATCTCATTTCTAGGAAGATAACTTTGATTCCAAATATCCAGTTTCTCATTCATGGCAGTAATCGTTTTATTAAGTTGCTTTAACTCTGTTTCTACTATCGCCAACCTTTCACTATTCTCCATTTCCCTTACCTTTGGCTGTACTATTATTATCCCCCCTATTTCTACACAAATTAGAATGCAACGATAATGTTTAATTAAGCAATTAAATTGTGAAATTAGCATTTAAAAAGCTAGAATATGCAAATTCATTTTTTTATGAAATAAAAACAACACTTAATAAGTTTTATTCTCTGTATTGCTATCTTGTTGTTCTTGGATTTCCATTTTCTTGTATTCTTCCAATTCAGCAATTAAATAAACTTTTTCTCTTTGCAATTGTGCTATTATTTTTGCTGATTCAATTGCTTGAATTTCAGATAGACGATCTCCGTTTATTTTTTTCATTACATTCCCAACCTCCCTTTCATTTGATTCATTTGCTCAAACAATTCCTGTATAGCTTTTACTATTAATCCCTGAATTGAATAACTACTAACCCCATTACCTCTAATAACTTCTTTCGGTGTCTCTCTTTCTGTTATAAATCCATATTCTGTTTCTCCGTTTTTAAGATATTGATAAATAACTGCTTGATTAAATAATTCCAACGCACTACCTTTGTATTTATGGATTTTGGTTTTAAACATTTCACTTGATGAATTTATAAAGTCACTTGCTCGAATAGGTTTATAATCAGCAGTTGATGTGCTAGAAGATACAACTACTTCTCCTCCAGAATCCGGAACCCTTAAATAAACATTACTTGAGGTATTTGCTCTAATAGAGTTAACATATAAATCTACCGTTCGAAAAGGGCGATTGGAAACTACTTCTGACGTATTTACATATCCCAAGTACAAGTTGTTACCTAAAGCGTTTATCGAAATACTCCCATTTTGATAATCATTTAAAATAAATTTACTTTGATCCCAACTGCTGTAAATTGTCTTAGTAAACAATCTATTTGCATATAAACTCTCACTTGCAATTACATCACCAATAAATTCAGACCGTTTTACATTAATTCTAAAGCCATCAAGAGGAACTTCATCACCACTTAGGTTTATTTTATAAATTTCCAACGCATCGTTTAATGTGTTAAATTCTAAATGACCTGTTTTTCGAAAAGGTTGTTGTTCGTTAGCTTGCCATGCTGCTGTTTGTAACCGTAATCCAACCATTCCATCTTGTTCAATATTTGGATTATCTACAATTAATTGAGAGGTTTCAACCTTCCCTGAGAATGTTCCAGTCGCACCTGATAATATTCCCTTAAAAGTTCCACTTTCTGCATGTATTTCTCCATTAAAATAACCATTCTCAAAATGTGCATTTCCTTCTAAATCCAACCATGAAGTAGCAATATTGTTTGAATTATATTGAACTAATCCTTTCGAACCGTCCCATTCTACACGAGCACCATCACTTGAAGTACGCAACGTCACTGCACTAACGTCTATAATACCCTTAGTTAATCGATCTGCATCACTTGTAATATCATCAACTTGTGTTTTATTATAAGCCCCTATTTCTTTCGCCACAGTAGGTGTCATTTTTTCCCACATACCTAAATTATACACTTTTGGCACATAAGGATTTTGAGAAGTGTCCACCCATACTACATCATGTGCATTAACAGGCGGTTTATCGCTAATTATTTTTTTGGGCTCCGAAAAATTCTTTAATTGCATTAAACTAACTTTTTCACTTATTTTATTTTTTAAGTTTTCCCAATTATACTTAACCTCTCTTTCGGTATATTCAATAAATTCCCCCAGTGTATATTTTTTCTGTGATCTATTACGTATAGGACCTTCTATAGAAATAATTCTGCTTTCAAGAAATAGAGGGGGATTATACTCAGTTGCCTTAATCCTAATATAATCACCTAATTCTACCTTCTCTTCTGCTATATCAAATATTTGTTCAATATCTATTCCCTGAACCTCATATTGAATTACAGAATTAATCCTCTTTTCCAATTCTTTTTCTGCTAATTCTTTTAATCTTTCTTTGGTTATTTCTTGGGAGTTTGGGGGGATATATATACCCCAAATGTGATGTATAACTCCATTAACCTTCCTCCCCCACACCTGTCTGGCTTCATCATCTTCAACAATAACAACTTCTCTAGTACCATCTTCCTTTTCTGGTCCAATACCATAAAGTGCTGTAACTACGTCACGTGTAATTTCGGTCCGTTTTGCGCTAATCAAATCCCTTTTTGACTCAATTTCTCGCCCACGCCACTTACCTCGCTTATTAACCATATCTACATATCGGGACGAAACTCTTCCATTAGCTACTTCAATTCTAAACTGTAACTCTAAATCATATATATCTAAATTAGAAATGTGCAATAATGCATCATACGGAGTTATATACTCATCAAAAACAACATTACACGTTCCTCTATAATCTGTAATTCCTCTTTTCCATCCCGTATCCTTAAGAATATAATCTAAAGATGTATTTACTGTTGCTCCGTTTAAAACCGTTGGTGATATCGGTCTAAAGTTCTTTAACTCAATGTGTGATGCACTGCAATACACTTCTTTTTCCTCAGCTCCAGTTACTTCTTCAATAATAAATTCACGATAAAAACCATTATCAACAGGAACTACTACACGATTTTTTTTATTGAGGAATGAAGTTATTTTACTATTAGGAGGTTCTATAAAGTACAAAGTTTCTTCTCTTTTAAGATTCTCCACATGATTTTCATCATAATAAGTAGTAGAGTCCCCTAAGATTTTATCTGTATTATGGTCTAAGATATGAATTACTGTCATAAAAATTTCTTCCTATAATTACAAATTGATTGAATAGATCCTTTTGGATAAGAAAATAATTCATTATGACCAGTTAATAACCGAAAATAGCTTCCCCCGAAATCCTTAAGGTCTTTTCTACTTTCACCATTTATTAATAGATTTTGTTTATCATGATCAAAGGTAATAACGTCTCCTTGTTTAGCTATAAAAGGGATTTGATTTTCTGATATATTGTTTACTTGATTAACTTGTAGTTGATTTACATACATCGGAATAGCAAAATAATCCTTATAATTAGAAACGTAAACTGCGGCTTGTGTAATAGGTGCTTGATACTGACCATTTAAATCTTCAAATACTCTACTTACTTTATTATGCACATTGCCATTCTTATCTAGTTGATATACTTCCGCTGTGAATAATGTATCTTTTCTTGTTAACCTTAGCCACATCTGAGTATTATTAAAACCTTGAAATTTAAATATTTGTTTGTTTCCTGCAAGATTAAACACAACATGATTATTCCACTTAGAAATAGTTTGATCAACTACACCCATTGATGCAACAATATTATTATTGTCGTCCAGTAAAAATAAAGCATTCTTTCCAAGTTGCCCAGTATAGCTTAGACTTGTTATATAATGTTTAACTTGGAAGTTCTGAATCGATTTTTCAAATGATGTTTTTCTACTTGGTCCATGCCAACCATTTGGATTACTCCCATAATCTTTAACATACCATTGACCATTCCCAATCGCTAATGAACCATCCACAACTCCTCCTAACAAGTCATCATCAAATATATATCCACCAGGAATCTTAGACCATCCTGTAAAACTGTTTAGTTTATTATTATATATTTCTGTATAAGGTTCGGTAGGCTCCATTCCCTCAATATCATAAGGTTTACCAATCATCATATAATCTCCGTTTTGATTTTGAATCATGGCAAATGTTATTGGAGAAAGTACTTCCAACTGGAATATTGGGCTTGTATCAACTGTACCATCATTTACAACTGTTGCTACATTATCAGTAAAGTTGATTTGTTGTTCTGGACCATATTTAAAAGGATCAGAGCATAAGAAGATTAAGTTTCCAATAACACTATTCGTTTCTTCTTCTGGTACCTCATTTGTTTGTAATGTTGCATAAAAAACAGCGTCTTCATCTGTAAAAGCGAGTTCTTTCTTTGAACCGTCTAATAAAGAATTAAGTCGATTATAACGCTGCCTAAATCCTTCTTTCGTTTGATCAGTGAGCTTATATTTAATAGTTATTTCTCTTATATCAAAAGTTGGATTACTATACTCATTTGTTCCATCTAACCCAGGTACATCAATGGTATTAATTCGCTGATTTAAATTTGATCGACCACTTACTGTTAATGTTACAAAACTACCTGTATCATCACTTAACTCCTTATCTAGATTATTACCATTGAATAATGTTTGAAGTGAAGTTACATTTTGAATTGTGTTAGTATCAGTTGGATTAACAAATTTATACATAAAACACCACCTCTATTCAAAATTCTTTTTTATTAATCTCTGCCGTCCTTGTACTTTCGTTATGTCCTCTACAAAAGCACTAAATTGTTGTCCACCGATAGCTACATTTACATGTGCTGGCTGTTTATGAACCCATTCATTTGTCATATGATTTTCCATCCTTTGATTGGCCGCTCGATTTACATTACTAATCTGTCCTGAGATATTTGGCATAGAAAATTGTGGATTGAACGAATCCTGCACCTTGTCTGAAACAGCAACTGCAGAATCGACTACCTTCTTAGACATATGATCGATACCCATAGCAAACCCAGCCATCGTATCATCACCAATAGTTCTAAATAAACGAGATGGTGACTTAATTCCCAAAAAGCTTAATACACCGTTTACCGCTTTCTTTGCTGCATCAAGAGCTGCTGTTGCTACACCTGTTGCTTTTTCCTTAATACCATTAATTAATCCCATAATGAGATCCTTACCAGCTGAAACCATTCTTCCAGCCAGCTCTAGTACTTTTCCTGGCATTTTTGCAATTTGTGTTCCTACTTCTACAACTGCTGCTGCAAGCTTTGTTCTAACCGCTTGAAATACTTCTTGAAATTTTTGTCGCACTGCTGATACTATTTCCTGAGCCTTTGTCATAGCATTTGTCACCATTGTAATAAACCCTTGGACTACCGCATTTTTGGCATTAGACATTAACGATGAAATCGTGTCTTTAATTTGAGTGAATTTATTTTTTATCATCTGCCAGATTTCTGTAGCTTTCATAACAACAAACGACTTCATAATCTCCCATACATTAGAAAACATAGATTTTATTGTTTCCCAGGCACCAGACCAATCGCCTGTAATCACCTTCATAATCGTTGTAATTACGCCTTTAATGATCTCCATAGCAATCGTTATAGTTGTTTTTATGACATTCCAAACATTCGTAATTGCAGTTGAAATGAGCTGCCATGCTGTTGTTAAATAAGGGAGTAAAAACCCAATAACCGTAGTTATGACGGTACGAATAGCTGACCAAATTGTCTTAAATGTCTGCATTATCAAGGCTTGATTCTCTATCCACCAGGTCGTCAAGGAACCCCATATAGTCATTACAAATCCAACTATCTCCTGAATAATAGGCATCATAAATGCCTTAATAGATTCCCAAACTCCAATTACAATATCCCTAAAAGTCTCACTGGTACTCCATAAATACAAAAACGTGGCTGCTAATAAGGTAATTAATGTAATAACTAAAACAAACGGGTTGTTGAGTAAAGTGGTAAATAACCCACTAAATATGGACTGTAGCTCCTGCATCATTGGCATAAACCCTGTTACAGCAGAAGATATCGTATTTAAAGTATTAGCTGTTCCACCAAGAACACCCAGAAATGGCTCAAGAACAGATTGCACTTGTGTAATCCCTTCTGATACATCTGGTATAAACGAAAGTGATTGTTCCATTTCAGATAGTTGAGTTACTACTGGATCAATAGTTTCTTGTAGTGTAGTAAATGATCCACTAACATCCTTTAATGTACCCATGTCTGTCATAAAACTTTCCATGTACGATTTAGGATTTTCCATAGATTTTTCTCACCCCTTTTTAGAATTAACTTGTTTTGCAATAGTTGCCATACGCTTCATTTGATTGTTTAAACGTATTTTCGGCTTTCTCAACTCCTTCAAATATTTTTCATAATCGAAGAAGTCTTTAAATCGCTTATAAATAGGAACCTGTTTTTTACCTTGTTCTTTTGTTAGCGTCACTTGATGGTTCAACCAAGCCTGCTTATGCATGTTATATTCTCTATCTATTTGCTGTAACTGAAATGCATGTAGTCTTAATAAATATTCCCGTAACGTTAGAACTTCAATGTGATAGAGACTGGTAAAAGCCAAGTATCGAAAGCAATTTATAATAATTTCCTCATATGTTTGTTCCGAATCTACTATTTGTTCACTTTTGCTGTCTTCTGAAAATGTTTGATTGTGTCCTTCATGACCGGTGACTTCCCCAATTCATCTTTCAATGACAGAAAAAGGTCATGTAATCCGTCATTCTCCTGCGCATAATTTTCAATAGCTATTTCTATCTGCTGATTCGTTGGTGGTGTAGCTAAATATGAAGTAGCTGCCTTCATTACAGAATGTATGACCACTGGATTAAACTGTTGTAGATTCATAAATGCCATATTTACGCCCATACCAAATTTCATTCCTTGGTAATCCACCTCATATTCCTTATCTAGTTCTCGAATAAATTTAATTCCAAATTTTAAATCATGTTTTTTTCCATTAATTACAAATTCCATTATTTTTCCACCTTCCATGTGTTTGAATTTATTGATAAAAATAGCATATGAATTCACCTATTATGACGAATTCATATGCTTCATCTTATACGTTTTTATTCTCCAATTGGTGCTTCGACTGTCGTATCCTGGAAAGCGTACTGTACTGCAGCTTGCTGCTCATCTGTCAACGTAGCTTCGCCAAATTGTGGCTCCATTTCTACTGTAAAGTTACTAGATATTGTAGCATTTTCTTCAGCATTTGCCGGGTCTTCCCAAGAGTCTAAATAACCTTGAGCATAGATAGCTGGATACTTATTATCTGGTGTTTTTAATTCCTCATCTACTGTTACTTCCCATAGTTCAAGCTTTTGTCCTTTAATAACAGATTGGCGAAGCATATCACCTACTGGATCACCCATTGCCTGAATTGCTTCAATGCTAACTTCTGACTCTAATTCTCCGACATTAATTAAGGAACCATCCTTTGTTATAATCCTTTCTAACTCACGAGAGTAGCTAAACGTATGTTCTGTTTGAAATACTAACTTTGCTGCTTCTTCACTTTGATTTTCTAGCAAACGAAATAATAATATTTTGTTTTTTCCTTCTTGCATTTTAATTTGATTATCTGCCATTTTGTTCCCTCCGAATTTAAATAAAATAGTAAGTACTTCCTCTCCTACTTCCTTAATGCAACTACAAACCACTATTCATCTTCTCTTGAATTTCACCTCCTTTTTCTTCACTACCATTTCAATAAAAAAAAGCCCTAAACACGCATTGGCGCATTCACGACTTTTTAATATCTATCGATAGCTAAGAAATGTTTAGTTTTACGTCATTTCGGACATGCATCTGTGAGAAATCGTTGTTGATTTATCTTGCTTGACTCTAGTCTACATCAAGCTATTCTAACTTGTCATTTACTGAGAAGAGTGTGTAAACTGTGAAATTTTGTCTACAATTGATTCTTTAATGTTATAAATATGCCTTCTTGAAAGTCCCATATGCTGACTTATAGCACTTATTGTCATCCCATCAAGCATGCATTCTAAAACCGTAGCCTCTCTAGGGTCTTTGATAGCTGGCAATCTTTCTTGAATAAATAACACTTTCTTCTCTAGTTTAACAATCCAAGAACTCTTCTTATCCCGCCTTATTACTTCCTGTGCTACTGGATCGCTTACGGTTCCCTGTGCTTTTGGGAGTGATGATTCTATCCCTGAAGGAGCTACCAACCTTGTACCAATATCCTCATTTAAAAGCTTACGTTGTCGATTTATTTCTTTAATCATCCAATGATAATCTTTTAACGTACTCTCGATTTGTTCCTTGTTCATGGAAGCCCGCCCCCTTTTCAAATAAAAGCTGCGCATAATTACTTCTTGATATTGGTGATAGTGGACCGGTTCGCTTATCTCGCCTATATTCATTGACTACCCATTTAACACAATTGTTGTTCCTTACACTCCTATTTTTGTTTGAACACATGTTACTTCCTCCCAGCCATTCATTTTTAATTAATAGAACATGTGTTCTTATCATACATTGCTATATTAGAAATGTCAAAAAAAGTATTTCTGTTTAAGAAATGAATTGTTTCTTTTTTGGAAATTATGATATGATTTAGTTGCTGATATAGAAAGTGGTGTTTACGTTGAATATAGGAAAAAGAATTATTGAGTTAAGGGAAAGTAGAAATTGGAGTCAACGCGAACTTGCCAAACGTGTTCATTTAAATGTGAGTGTTATGAACAGAATTGAACTAGGAGATAGACCGATCAAAGATCATGAATTGGATCGGTTGGCAACTGTATTATCTAGTACAACAGATTATTTACTAGGGCGATCTGATGATCCTAGGCTTTCGGAAGAAGAAGCGTTTGCAGCCTTTCGTAATGACCCATCTTTAGAGAGATGGTATAAAGAATTACCAAAAAATAAAGAAGAAGACCTCCGTAGACTTAAAAGAATCTGGGAGGCCTTTAAAGAAGAGGATCAGACATGATTTTTTAGTTCATCATATTTTAATTGAGTATGAGCATTATTAATTGGTAAGCTTTAGTTACATGGTCACTAAATATACCCTTTTCTGATTCCACATATACATGAAATATACTAGGTGTACAACATTGTGCACCATCTATTTTACACCAAAAACGAACATACATTCCATTAAGGGGGCTACTATGTATTTATATTCAAGGACAGAAGACTACATCCAACATTTATTAGCAAAAATTAACATAAAGATCCCTACTGAGCTAAGAATCGAGAATATATCTAACTCCTTAAAAATACCCGTATACTTTTGGGAATTTAGCAGCGAAACTGTGTACAAGAATGGTAAATGCATTATTTTTTTAAATGCCACTAATAACGAACAAGTTCAATGGCAGGAATTTGCCCATGAAATAGCACATAACCTATGGCATGCTGGTCGTCAGGAATATTTACCTCAAGCCTTCATTGAACTGCAAGAGTGGCAAGCAAATTATTTTAGCTACCACTTATGTGTACCTACGTTCATGCTACAACGCATTCCTAAGGCATCCCCATATCAAATTATGCACCTATTCAATGTAGAATACGAGTTTGCATGCAAGCGATTAGAGATGTATAAAAATAAATTTATATAAAAATTGCAAAAAAGACTGAGCAAAATTCGCTCAATCCTTATCACTAAATGCTCAGATTTACGCTTTCTCTAGTAGCTATTATGGAATAATAGCTACTGCTTGCTTGACCACCACTCCGGCTGCCCACTTCCCTTTCCGTGGGGTTTGTCCTTCAGCTAACTTTTTTAGCAAAACCCGCTCAAAAAAGTGGATCTTCAGGTCAAACATTTCCCACAGGAGTTGAAGTATCCGGCCTTCGCTATTATCAGGCTCTACAACGCTAGCATGAAGTAACACAGCTGCTTTTATACGCACGGATAGCGATTTTCACTTTACCCATTGTAAAAAAAGTCAACCTATTACTTATGACAAGAATTGGTGCACCTTCTCATAGCGGAGACGAATTACGTAGACTCCTGCGGGATTAGCACGAGCCGAAAATCCACTTTGCAACGTGTTCTTCTTTGCAAAGTTAGTTGAGGCCGTGCCCGCGGAAAGCGAAGTAATTCGTCGGAGCATTGCCAATATACATCTAACATTTCAAAATAACTACTTGGCTTAACGCAGTCATTGCACTGATTTTATACTTTCTTAACTTACAAAAAAACATGCTTCCCCAAACAGCTATTGGGATGCATGTTTTTTTTATTTATTGATCGTTTCTACTTTGTCTGAGGAGCCTACCATTTTAATTTTCACATTTACATTCACACGAATATTACTTTGGGAGTAATAATTTTCTCCTTTCTCCCAATCGTCTTTGACCGTATTCCAGAAATCATAATGTCGCCGATACAGCTTGTCACCAATCCCCAGCACATCCACTTTTAAGTCTTTTTGCACCTTGTTGATAGTTCCTTCAACCAGTGCCCGCACCTTTCGCTCTGTTGCCGCTTTCACCTTATTTATATAGCTTTTACTAAATACACTAGTAAGTCCATATCTCTCACCAATATTCCCTTTAACATCAATATTTATATCGACCTGTAAGTTTTCCTTTTTCTTATTTTTAAAGTATATATCTTGTTTAACATCTGTTAGTTCTATGACAACCATATGTCCATTTACCTTGATTTTTATCGGTCCATTTTGTTTCGTATCAGTCAAAAAGCTTAGCCCCATGGTTTCATCATCAGATAAGGAGTATATCATGTGATTGGTATCACCTTGAAATACAGCAGCTCCTTTGTACTTAACGGAATGATCGTTAACAATCTGTAATTCTGGAATCGTGTAGCTGTTTTTACTTAGCAGTAACTCTTGAACTTGTCCTATATGAACTGGCTGTAGTGAGCTTGCATTTTTATAGTTGTTCTCCATCAAAGACTCAATATATAGTGCAGGTACTTTTTCATCTATGGGTAGGATATTTAACGCCTCTTTTGCTTTTCCTTCTACTATGACAAGTCTTATCCCTCTACGCATTTCATGATCGCGAATATGAACATCTAGTATATTTCCAAATAGATGTGGTTCTCTAACGATGTCTTCTGAAACAACTAATACCTTCATATGTTGGAAAAAAGGAGTCTTGCTTGATAATGTCGACATTTCTCGGGTAATCTCAAAAATACTTTCGCCCGTTGCAGTTATATTTTTATATGCTTTTTGCTCACCACTACCTCCCTGTAAAGGAGACCCTAATCCAGAGGGGACAACCATTTGGTTGGTAAGCATTAGTTCAAACGTACCATCTTCTTTTTTTTCAACTAGATCAATCGCTGAACCAACGGTAAAGCCTCGATTCTCAATCTCCACGCGGTCCCAGCATCCCGTTAAAAACAAGCACATACTCAAGCTAATAAAAATATAGAGATAATATTTCTTCATTTGCTTCCCTTCCAATTGTCAATCGCCAAATAGTGATGTATCGAACTGTCGATGATGGTACCTATAATTTTCTCTTATTTGTTTATACTGCAACCTTTTAATTATCCTAATTCATACATTTTAATTCCAATGTTTGGAACAATACTAAAAACACCTTTTGTTTATGGAGGCTTATTATGTCCACTATCGAATTAGTACTAAGGTTAGCTGTTTCCTTTACTATCTTACTTGCATTAACAAGAATTATGGGAAGAAAAGAAATTTCTAAGCTTACCTTCTTTAACTTTGTCTCTGCTATTTCAATCGGTACATTAGCTGCTTCATTTGCAGTTGACCCTACACTCAGTCTATTCCATGGAATATTATCATTACTATGCTGGAGTGCTTTTACCATATTTCTTGGTTTTTTAGATATAAAATCACAACGCGTTCGTTACGTTATTGAAGGGGAACCAATTATTCTTATTCGAAAAGGAGAAATTGTGGAGGATGAGCTTCGGAAAAGTAGATTAGATATTGACGATTTAAACCTTTTATTGAGGAAGAAAAACGTTTTCGCTGTCTCGGATGTCGAATATGCAATATTTGAAACAGATGGCAGTCTATCCGTCATGAAGAAAGAGGCGAAACAATCGTTAACCAAAAAAGATATGAACATTCCTCCAGCCACGAATAGCATTCCACCTACCTCAACGACTGTAATTGCTGACGGAAAGATTAATACAAATAACTTAATTGCCTTAAACCTAAATAAGCATTGGTTAGAAAAGCAACTTCAATTAAGGGGAGTACCTTCCATATCGGATGTCTTTTATGCTGAAATTCAACAAAATGGCGCACTATATATTGCTAGTAAAAAGTAAATTTAATCAATCCAGGCATCAATAATACTTTCTATAGGTAAATATTGGCCTGCCACTTTTATATACCTGTTCTGTCTATCAATACTGACTACTTTCCCTTTAGCTTTATAAAAATCGTGATTCAAAAAATACTTTAAATCGATGGTTAGCTCATTTTTCACTGCCATTTGCAGCTTCAAGTTAATTTCCTCTTGTTTTTGTTCATCTATAATAGGTTTTTGTTTGCGCTCTTGTTCTTGCCATGTTTGCTTCAATAACTCTATATGCTCCGGCATCATCATTGCGGTCCATTTAATACTTCCTCGATCATTTACACTCATTACGCACCCACTCGCTTTCTAACTAATCCTGCTGAAAGAATATTCTTTAGCGTAAATGTTCTCACCTTTTTCCGATAGAAGCAATAAGCCAAAATACTCTTTTCGCGTATTTCTAGAACACGGATATAACGCTCAGTTACATTATTATTGCTATCCAAATAAATAATAATTATTTTTTGCTTACTTTTGACAGAACGATTCAGCAATCCTTTCATAATAAGGTCACCACCAAGAACGTTTGTTCTTATTATATCATAAAAAACGAACATATATACGTATTATTTAGTGACAATTTATCCCAGAATGATGGAAAATAGAAAAAGATTGGTAATTAAAAAAACTAGAGAAGTAGGAGCATAAGACAAGGAGAAATATAAGGATTACGCTGGAAATTCTGGTTTTCTGAACAGTTCCTTAGCGTATGTTTTCGCTTTTCATTGGTACAATCCCTATTATCCGTTGAACCATTTACTATATAGAATTCATCAGAAACATAAATTTTAGATTAATAAGAACAACTCCGATGGAACAGCGTTGTATTATATTCTAAATATAGGTGCCTTTAGCATGAATTAGTTTGAAGGTTTGAAGCACTTAATATTGAATTCTCCATTATTACTGACATTAGGAGCTTATTTGGCTATATTCACACAGTTATTCTTTCCTTTTTTTGTGTTCAATAAATATACTCGCTTATTTAAGCTTACTTGGCTCAATCCTGTTTCATCTAAGTATTATTGTTTTTATGGGTCTAGTTCATTTGGTGCTATTATGATTGTTTTAGACTTGCAATTTATGAGTGATAGAGAATATAGCCATCGCTTTAAGTATATTAAAGATAAAGTTACTAATTTGAAATATATAGGTATTCAAAGAGAGGAGAAGGAAATTTAATGGTGATTCTAGTTTATGATGGAGAATGCAACTTTTGTAGTAACTTTATTAAATTTCTTTTAAAAATAAACAAGAACAAATCGCTAAGGATTACAAGTTTTAATAGCAAATGGTACAATGATTTTAAAATGGAAAACCAAATTAGAGATAACGTGGATAGCATAATATTAATTAATTCTAATAAAATGTATATATACTCAGATGCAATTCTCCACGTAATAGCTCAAGCAAATAAATTATTTTTTCCGATACTTATATTAAAAATAGTACCAAAACCGATAAGAAACTTTTTCTATAAATTAGTTGCTAAATATAGGAAGAGAATAAGTAAACAAATTAAATGTACTTTACCAACTCAAAGTGAAAGAAAATATTTTCTTTAAAGAAAGGATGTCTACATGAGTCGTAAAATAATTATTTTAATTATTATACTGTCTTTGAATATCATTCGGTACTTTTTCGAATACCTCGATGACACTTCAAATATATATTATGGAATAATGTTACTTTTAAATATAATGGCTATTTGCTTTGTTATATTCTCTAAAAACAAAGATATAGCTTAAAATTCTATATAATCAGATTAAAATGGTAAATTATTTAGAATGATACAAGAATAACCCAAAATAGTTCCGAAGCGTATTTTTTGTGCTTTTCGTTGGTACAATCCCTATCAAAAATAAATATCATTCGTATCAAATTCGTATCAAAAATAAGAACACCACTAATAAAAAAGTGGTGTTCTTTTATTTAAACCCTTGCATCTCAAGGTTTATAGGAAAGCTTCCAAGCGGACTTGAACCGCTGACCCCCACCTTACCATGGTGGTGCTCTACCGACTGAGCTATGGAAGCATAAAATGGCTCCACAGGTAGGATTCGAACCTACGACCGATCGGTTAACAGCCGATAGCTCTACCACTGAGCTACTGTGGAATAGGATAGATCAATAATTAAGCTAGGTACACAGTATTACCTTTTATCATACCATAAAAAATATACATGTAAATATAGTAATAGTATTACTTATAAATAAGTATAAAAAAATGCCTGGCGGCGTCCTACTCTTGCAGGGGCAAAGCCCCAACTACCATCGGCGCTGGAGAGCTTAACTTCTGTGTTCGGCATGGGAACAGGTGTGACCTCTCCGCCATTGCTACCAGACATTTCTTAATTCGATAAATCAACATCTGCTCGGAACCATTCCTTGCTTGATGCTTTCTCATATCTATAGGCGGATACATTACTTATTCATTTGTACCCTAAAAACTAAATAAGAGATCATTCAACGACAACCAAAAGAAGTTAGTTAAGTCCTCGATCGATTAGTATCCGTCAGCTCCACGTGTCACCACGCTTCCACCTCGAACCTATCAACCTCATCATCTCTGAGGGATCTTACTCACTTGAAGTGATGGGAAGTCTCATCTTGAGGGGGGCTTCATGCTTAGATGCTTTCAGCACTTATCCCTGCCACACGTAGCTACCCAGCTATGCTCCTGGCGGAACAACTGGCACACCAGCGGTGTGTCCATCCCGGTCCTCTCGTACTAAGGACAGCTCCTCTCAAACTTCCAACGCCCACGACGGATAGGGACCGAACTGTCTCACGACGTTCTGAACCCAGCTCGCGTACCGCTTTAATGGGCGAACAGCCCAACCCTTGGGACCGACTACAGCCCCAGGATGCGATGAGCCGACATCGAGGTGCCAAACCTCCCCGTCGATGTGAACTCTTGGGGGAGATAAGCCTGTTATCCCCGGGGTAGCTTTTATCCGTTGAGCGATGGCCCTTCCATGCGGAACCACCGGATCACTAAGCCCGACTTTCGTCCCTGCTCGACTTGTAGGTCTCGCAGTCAAGCTCCCTTCTGCCTTTACACTCTGCGAATGATTTCCAACCATTCTGAGGGAACCTTTGGGCGCCTCCGTTACCTTTTGGGAGGCGACCGCCCCAGTCAAACTGCCCGCCTGACACTGTCTCCGAACCGGATCACGGTCCTGGGTTAGAAGGTTCGTACAGCCAGGGTGGTATCCCACGGATGCCTCCACGTAAGCTAGCGCTCACGCTTCGATGGCTCCCACCTATCCTGTACAAGCTGTACCAACATTCAATATCAGGCTACAGTAAAGCTCCACGGGGTCTTTCCGTCCTGTCGCGGGTAATGTGCATCTTCACACATAGTATAATTTCACCGGGTCTCTCGTTGAGACAGTGCCCAAGTCGTTGCACCTTTCGTGCGGGTCGGAACTTACCCGACAAGGAATTTCGCTACCTTAGGACCGTTATAGTTACGGCCGCCGTTTACTGGGGCTTCGGTTCTACGCTTCGCACAAAAGTGCTAACGCTTCCCCTTAACCTTCCAGCACCGGGCAGGTGTCAGCCCCTATACTTCGCCTTTCGGCTTCGCAGAGACCTGTGTTTTTGCTAAACAGTCGCTTGGGCCTATTCACTGCGGCTCCTCGGCAGAGGAGCACCCCTTCTCCCGAAGTTACGGGGTCATTTTGCCGAGTTCCTTAACGAGAGTTCTCCCGCTCACCTTAGGATTCTCTCCTCGCCTACCTGTGTCGGTTTGCGGTACGGGCACCTATGAACTCACTAGAGGCTTTTCTTGGCAGTGTGAAATCAGGAACTTCGGTACTCTATTTCCCTCCCCGTTACAGCTTGAAATCGTCGAACGGATTTGCCTATTCGACTTCCTCACTGCTTGGGCGCACACATCCATCGGTGCGCTTTCCTTATCCTTCTGCGTCCCCCCATCGTTCAAACGCTCATGAGGTGGTACAGGAATATCTACCTGTTGTCCATCGCCTACGCCTTTCGGCCTCGGCTTAGGTCCCGACTAACCCTGAGAGGACGAGCCTTCCTCAGGAAACCTTAGGCATTCGGTGAAAGAGATTCTCACTCTTTTTTCGCTACTCATACCGGCATTCTCACTTCTAAGCGCTCCACCAGTCCTCACGGTCTGACTTCACAGCACTTAGAACGCTCTCCTACCATTGTTCGTAAGAACAATCCGCAGCTTCGGTGATACGTTTAGCCCCGGTACATTTTCGGCGCAGAGTCACTCGACCAGTGAGCTATTACGCACTCTTTAAATGGTGGCTGCTTCTAAGCCAACATCCTGGTTGTCTAAGCAACTCCACATCCTTTTCCACTTAACGTATACTTTGGGACCTTAGCTGGCGGTCTGGGCTGTTTCCCTTTCGACTATGAACCTTATCACCCATAGTCTGACTCCCAAGGCAAAGTAGCTGGCATTCGGAGTTTGACTGAATTCGGTAACCCGGTGAGGGCCCCTAGTCCAATCAGTGCTCTACCTCCAGTACTCGTTCCTTGAGGCTAGCCCTAAAGCTATTTCGGAGAGAACCAGCTATCTCCGTGTTCGATTGGCATTTCACCCCTACCCACACCTCATCCCCGCATTTTTCAACATACGTGGGTTCGGGCCTCCAGTCAGTGTTACCTGACCTTCACCCTGGACATGGGTAGATCACACGGTTTCGGGTCTACGACCGCATACTATGTCGCCCTATTCAGACTCGCTTTCGCTACGGCTCCGTGTCTTCCACTTAACCTTGCATACGATCGTAACTCGCCGGTCCATTCTACAAAAGGTACGCCGTCACCCATTAACGGGCTTCGACTACTTGTAGGCACACGGTTTCAGGTTCTCTTTCACTCCCCTCCCGGGGTGCTTTTCACCTTTCCCTCACGGTACTGGTTCACTATCGGTCACTAGGGAGTATTTAGCCTTGGGAGATGGTCCTCCCGGATTCCGACGGAATTCCACGTGTTCCGCCGTACTCAGGATCCACTCCGGAGGAAATTCTCTTTCGATTACAGGGCTCTTACCTCCTATGGCGGATCTTTCCAGATCGCTTCATCTAAAGAATTTCTTGGTAACTCCAATGGAGTGTCCTACAACCCCAGAAGGCAAGCCTTCTGGTTTGGGCTAATTCCGTTTCGCTCGCCGCTACTCAGGAAATCGCGTTTGCTTTCTCTTCCTCCGGGTACTGAGATGTTTCAGTTCCCCGGGTATGCCTCCTCTACCCTATGTATTCAGATAGAAGTACTGTTCCATTACGAACAGTGGGTTCCCCCATTCGGAAATTCCCGGATCAACGTCTACTTACGACTCCCCGGGACATATCGGTGTTAGTCCCGCCCTTCATCGGCTCCTAGTGCCAAGGCATCCACCGTGCGCCCTTATTCACTTAACTAGCTTTCTATGAATAAGCGTACTTATTTATCGCCTTAACTTTTGGTTTTCTAGCTTCCGCTCATAGCGATTAGCATGACTTCCTTCCTCTTCGTACGATAAGTCAACATCGATTCACTTACGTTCATCGTGTTTTCTTTATCTCCTGTGAGTCAGTCCAGTCTGTACATCGCTAAACATTCGCTTCCGCTTTTAGTTTGATGTCGTTGTTACTCTTATTTAGTTTTCAAGGTACAAAAATGGAGCCTAGCGGGATCGAACCGCTGACCTCCTGCGTGCAAGGCAGGCGCTCTCCCAGCTGAGCTAAGGCCCCGTGTGTTTATATATAATAGATGGTGGGCCTGAGTGGACTCGAACCACCGACCTCACGCTTATCAGGCGTGCGCTCTAACCAGCTGAGCTACAGGCCCATCTAACTATGTAGTAGAGAATTGATCTCTCAAAACTGAACCAAACAACCAAGTATGTCCTTACAAACCATTCGTAAAGAATGGTTCGCGTTCCGTAATTATCCTTAGAAAGGAGGTGATCCAGCCGCACCTTCCGATACGGCTACCTTGTTACGACTTCACCCCAATCATTGGTCCCACCTTCGGCGGCTGGCTCCAAAAGGTTACCTCACCGACTTCGGGTGTTACCAACTCTCGTGGTGTGACGGGCGGTGTGTACAAGGCCCGGGAACGTATTCACCGCGGCATGCTGATCCGCGATTACTAGCGATTCCGGCTTCATGCAGGCGAGTTGCAGCCTGCAATCCGAACTGAGAATGGTTTTATGGGATTTGCTTGACCTCGCGGCTTCGCTGCCCTTTGTTCCATCCATTGTAGCACGTGTGTAGCCCAGGTCATAAGGGGCATGATGATTTGACGTCATCCCCACCTTCCTCCGGTTTGTCACCGGCAGTCACCTTAGAGTGCCCAACTAAATGCTGGCAACTAAGATCAAGGGTTGCGCTCGTTGCGGGACTTAACCCAACATCTCACGACACGAGCTGACGACAACCATGCACCACCTGTCACTCTGTCCCCGAAGGGAACATCCTATCTCTAGGATTGGCAGAGGATGTCAAGACCTGGTAAGGTTCTTCGCGTTGCTTCGAATTAAACCACATGCTCCACCGCTTGTGCGGGCCCCCGTCAATTCTTTTGAGTTTCAGCCTTGCGGCCGTACTCCCCAGGCGGAGTGCTTAATGCGTTAACTTCAGCACTAAGGGGCGGAAACCCCCTAACACCTAGCACTCATCGTTTACGGCGTGGACTACCAGGGTATCTAATCCTGTTCGCTCCCCACGCTTTCGCACCTCAGCGTCAGTTACAGACCAGAGAGTCGCCTTCGCCACTGGTGTTCCTCCACATCTCTACGCATTTCACCGCTACACGTGGAATTCCACTCTCCTCTTCTGTACTCAAGTCCTCCAGTTTCCAATGGCCCTCCACGGTTAAGCCGTGGGCTTTCACATCAGACTTAAAGGACCGCCTGCGCGCGCTTTACGCCCAATAATTCCGGACAACGCTTGCCCCCTACGTATTACCGCGGCTGCTGGCACGTAGTTAGCCGGGGCTTTCTGGTCAGGTACCGTCAAGGTGCCGCCCTATTTGAACGGCACTTGTTCTTCCCTGACAACAGAGTTTTACGATCCGAAAACCTTCATCACTCACGCGGCGTTGCTCCGTCAGACTTTCGTCCATTGCGGAAGATCCCCTACTGCTGCCTCCCGTAGGAGTCTGGGCCGTGTCTCAGTCCCAGTGTGGCCGATCACCCTCTCAGGTCGGCTACGCATCGTCGCCTTGGTAAGCCGTTACCTTACCAACTAGCTAATGCGCCGCGGGCCCATCTGTAAGTGACAGCTAAAAGCCGCCTTTCAACTTCTCGTTATGCAACGAAAAGTATTATCCGGTATTAGCCCCGGTTTCCCGGGGTTATCCCAGTCTTACAGGCAGGTTGCCCACGTGTTACTCACCCGTCCGCCGCTCGTTCCACAGGCGTCACCTCCGAAGAGATCTGCCTGCTTCCCGCGCTCGACTTGCATGTATTAGGCACGCCGCCAGCGTTCGTCCTGAGCCAAGATCAAACTCTCCAAAAAAGTTTGTTCATAATTAACACCGTTAATTATGATGTCTTAGCTTACTCCAGAAGTTTCCTTCTGGTTATTTTTAAGAAAAAACAGTTGCATGTTTTTCTCTTGACATACTGGTTGTTTTGTTCAGTTTTCAAAGATCAATTTTAATGTTTTGTCGTTTTTTGCGACAAGATATAATTTATCATGATTCCAAGTGATTGTCAACATGTTTTTTAAAATATTTTTTGATGAAAACTATTTTATAATGTGTTGCGTCATTTGTTGACAACAAAAAATAATATAGCATATAAACGTCTGGACTTCAATAGTTTATTTAAAAAAAGTTTATTTAAGTTCAATAAATTTAAAGAGTCCTTCTTCTGTTAGAAAGTAAAAGAACCCCCAATACTTGAAATACCTATGGAGATTCTTTTAATTTTTTATTGATTCTCACTGCGTTTCGGCATATATTTCAAGCACTCATTTTCGTTAGCTACTCTCCGAAATAATTGAAATAGGATATTGTATCTTTCCTTCATTGCTCGTTTAACCATATGATCAATTCGATGATCTTCTAGATCCATTAGCAACTCTTCCAATTCTCTTCTTAATAAGTATTCTACTTCTTTTTGTTCTATCTCATTGATTAACAATCCTAACAATGCGTTCACCTCATATTTCAATTCAGGTTATCTTTACCTTTTAAAAAAACAGTTATATCAGATTTATTCGCAGAAATGGTTGAATTTTGTCGGTTGTTCCCTTTTCTTACGAGAAAATTCCTTCTACTGCATACTATTCCCAAAAAAATCAGATTTACATCCGTAAAACAGAACAATTTTACTAAGTTTTTTTCATTACTTGTTCTTATTTCATTCTTCTCAGCATAGCTTTTTATAAAGGACAAGTTATAAGGAGCGGTAGAATGGAACATTTCTATGTATGGCGATTTAATAGATGGAAACGCTGGCTTGTTGTGATTTTATTTGCCTTATTTACTGCTACGTTTATTTGGTTTGAAAGAGATGGAAGTTTTTCTGTATTCTCTAATAAAGAACCAACTGCACTAACGAAAGGCAATGCAAACGAAAGTGATATTGCTTTGACATTTAATATTAGCTGGGGAGAGGAAAGAGTATATGATATATTAAAAACCCTTGAAGAAAAGAATGTACAAGCTACCTTTTTTGTAAGCGGTGAGTGGGCTGAAAGACATCCAGATATTTTAAAAAAGATAACAGAAGGCAAGCACGACCTAGGAATATTAGGTTATCGTTACAAAAGTTATCTTGATCAAGATATAGAGGAAGTACAGAGAGATTTAAAAAAGGCGAGAGAAGCCTTTGATAAATTAGGTTACGATGATGTAAATTTATTACGCCCACCGAGTGGCCATTTTAATAAAGAGATCATTGAAGTAGCTGAAAACATGGATTATAAAGTTATTCATTGGAATGTCAATCCTAATGACTGGAAAAATCCTGGGACTGATTCTATTGTTGATACCGTAATGAAGAAAACTACTAACGGAGATATCTTGCTATTCCATGCATCAGATTCTGCAAAACAAACGGCAAGTGCGTTGAAGACGATTCTCCCAGGGCTAAAAAACAAGGGCTTCACCTTTGTTTCAATTACTGAATTAATTAATCAGGCACATGCTGAACCAAAATTAGTGGATTAAGCCATTGGCTGAAAATCTTTTCACTTCTATATGTAACGCTTTAAAACGCCGGTATGCATCATATACCGGCGCTTTTGATTTATGCTTTCTTTGGGTTCACATGCTTCTTCTGACTTGATCTGTTTGCTTCCGTTGAAGCCTTTACAGAGTCACTATTATTTATTCGATGTAGTGCTAATAGCTGATATGTATTACATGCAAGTAAAGGAATAATCATAAGCCAAGCATAATCTGTACCTTCTGTTCGAAGCCCAGGTACCCATTCAACTGTTGTAATAACGACCATTAAAAATAGAGCTGGAATAAAAGCCTGTCGATTCGTTTCTTTTGCTTTAATCTTCGCGACAATCCAACCGTATGCCAAAATGGCAACAGCCATCAAGATAAACCAATAAATAGCTACCTCACCATCTGTAGCTTGATAAGGAAAGTAAACTAAATCAAATATAACAAATGCTATAAGCAGAACTTGAACGGTTGACCAGAAAGACCGAAACATTCCTAACCCAAATCGATTAATAAATAAATATGCGAAAAAACCAGTTTGACTTATAACACTAAACACTAAACCAATACCTATAAAGAAAATAACTAAGCCAAATAATTCCATTACGTTAAACGGTTGAAGGTTTGCTGCATAATCTTCAGCTTTTACAAAAAAACTGGTTAACAATCCAGCTAACCCACCTATGAACAATGTTTTAAAAAAGAAATGCACCAATTTTCGACTATTCAAAACTGCTTCCTCCTACCACTATGTAAAATGACCAATAATTAACTGTCTCTATTTTAAGCTGTTTAAAGGTATTTTATCATGAAGGGACACTTTTTTCCTTCCTAAAGCGAATATTTTTCATTTCTGTCACTCATATTAAGTAAGAAGAGGAAGGAGGATTTCCTAATGATTCGATCCATTTATTTAGCCGTTATCATGATATCTGTCATCTTGATTAGTGGCTGTAACGGCGGAAATGCCTCTGAAAAGGAAGGACAGTATGACACAACCAAAAAAATGGTTGTTGATATATTACAGACTGAAGATGGTAAAAAAGCACTACGAGAAATTATGACAGATGATACCATGAAACAAGAGCTAGTCATGGAATCTGATGTAGTGAAAAAATCCATTAATGAGGCCCTTGTTTCTGAAAAAGGGAAAGAAATGTGGACAAAGCTTTTTCAGGATACGGATTTTGTAAAAGAATATACAAAATCGATGAAAGATGAACATATAAAGCTGATTAAAAGCTTAATGAATGATGCAGACTATCAGAAACAAATGCTCGAGCTGTTACAAAACCCAGAGATGACAGAACAGATGCTAGAAGTAGTAAAAAGTCAACAATTCCGCGCTCACTTAGAAGAAACCATTCAACAAACATTAGAAACTCCACTATTCCAAGAAAAAATGCAGGAAACATTGTTGAAGGCTGCTGAAAAACAAAGCAAAGGCCAGCAACAAAAAGGCGGAGGCGGAAGTGAAGAAGGCAACCAAGAAGAACAAGGAAGCGAAAGCGGTGGCGGATCTGGCGGGGGACAATAGCCACACATTGTAACACTTTCTTTATTTAGATTAAACAAGCGGCATTGCAGATATTAAAAAGCGGACGCCAAAGCGACCGCTTTTTCATTATTATTATAACCATGCCTTGAATTACTATTGATTTCTGGTTATACCGTACTATTCTTCCAGCATCGCAACAATTTTTGAAGCTATTTTGTGATATGCTTGTCCATTCGGATGATCCTGCTGGTAAATGGAAGGAGCAAATTCATCTTCTTCCTCATAAGGCTGCTGTAATGGCAATTGACCAAGTACTTTTGTTTTAAGCACTTCAGCAAGCTTTTTACCTCCACCTTGACCGAATACATATTCTTTTTCACCAGTAGCCTTACTTTCAAAATAGGCCATATTCTCAACGACACCAAGAATTTCATGATCTGTCTTCAACGCCATTTGTCCTGCACGGGCAGCAACAAAGGCCGCTGTTGGATGAGGTGTAGTAACAATTACTTCTTTACAGGTTGGAAGCAATTCATGAACATCCATAGCAATGTCACCAGTCCCCGGTGGTAAATCAAGTAGTAAATAATCTAAATCGCCCCATTCTACCTCTTTAAAGAAACTGTTCAACATTTTACCGAGCATTGGTCCGCGCCAAATAATTGGTGAGTTATCCTCAACAAAGAAGCCCATGGAAATTACTTTTACACCGAATCGTTCTACCGGAATAATCTTCTCACCACGTACAGCCGGGCGCTCCTCTACTCCCATCATATCTGGAACACTAAACCCATAAATATCAGCATCGATAATTCCTACCTTTTTCCCTAAGCGCATTAAAGAAATTGCTAAGTTAACGGTTACAGTAGACTTACCAACGCCACCTTTACCACTTGAAACAGCAATGAATTTCGTATTTTTATGACCACCCATTAAAGCAGCCTCTTGCTCTGCTTCAACTGCTGGCTGATACTTCTTAATGATATCGTCTGGTAACTGTTCGAAACGCAAGCCAACCGTTACAGCTCCATTTTTCTTTAGAATGCCTACAATTTCCTGTTGAAGCTGCATCTGCTCAGCTGTATTCGTTTTAGCAATACCAATTTTAACACTGATATGCTTCTTATCTTCCTTAATAGTCACTTCCTTTACGCCTTCTGTTTTCTCAAGCGTTATATGTAAAAACGGATCTTTAACAGGGTTAAGCAGTTGTATAACTTCATCTTTTGTTAACACAATAAATCACCATCCCTTTTAAACTGTCTGCCCTTATTGTTATTTCATTCAAGGCTAGTATAACATAAAACATAGAAATTCTAAGTAATATGCTGTGTAATAAAAGGGATAGTAATCGTTTTCTTAGCTAGTTATCCTCTTCTTCTTTCATATCTTCTGTGGCATACCTTAGAATACCTTCATAGATACTTGCTGCCATTTTTAGTTGATAGTTCCTATCCTTCAACAATTCCAGCTCTCGCTCATTAGATAGAAAACCTATTTCTACCAAAGCCCCGGGAACTTCGGCATGCTTTAACAAATATACGCTGTTAATAGGTAATGGTGTACGGTTCGTGTTTTCTAAATTGCGAATAATCTCAGACTGAATCATTTTGGCTAAATGCTTATTCTCATCCATGCCCGGAAAATAAAATGTTTGCGCTCCGCTCCAGCGAGAGGATGGCAATGCATTTAAGTGCATCGTAATAAAAAAGTCTGCTTCTTTATCCTTTATAAACGCTAGCCTCTTTCGAATATCCTCTGATTTTCTTCTCGCTAGTCCTTTGGTATCTTCCGCAGCTAGGTCTTTATCTTCTTCACGTGTTAGATAAACCAATGCTCCAGATTGTTGCAAGTACTTTTGCAGTTTTTTAGACACTTCTAAGGAAATATCCTTCTCTAGCGTATCATCCTTACCTACTGCCCCCCCATCTGGTCCGCCATGTCCTGGATCAATAACAATCGTTTTTCCAGATAGCGGTAACGACCATGATGAGCCTACCCACGAGGACTCATTTTTCTGAATCGGAAATTGAATAAGAAATAGTAATAATAGTGCACCTAATCCCCATATGACTATCTTCATAATATGTTTCATGACCCTCGTCCCCTTTTTTTATGCTTTTCTATTTTATGGGACATACCGGTAAAATATGCTATTACATCCTATGATCCACCGTTTACTTTTTATGGTTTCGTGGTATATTAAAGAAATACATAAGAAAATATCAAAACACCCAATTTGTAGCACTGAACTAAATCGGTGCAAGCTGTATGTATTTTCATGAAAGGGGTAGAAAAAATGGATTGGTTAGGTATTGGTGTTGTTATTATTGGAATAGCACTTTTCGTACTTGTAGTTATTTTAATTAAACCACTTAATAAACTTGCTGGGATATTAAATAATTTACAGAAAACAACTAGTGGTCTTCCTCAACAAATGGAAGAGCTTACTTCTCAAGCTACTGAAGCCCTACGATCAGGGAATGACACGCTTCATGAAGTAAATCAACAAGTTAAAGAATTAACTCCCATATTTCAGTTAGTGGGCGATGCAACAAGGGCAGCCAATTACGCATCCTCTTCGCTAGTAGATGCTGTCATGAAAGTGAAGAAGGACACAGATGGAAATGAATTTACTAAAAGGAATCATTTGGAGGGTATTTATGGGCTTGCCACTTTGGCCTACTACATTATTCAGCAAAGTAAAAGACGAAATACAATAGACATGGAGTCTTAAAAGGCATTACTTATGAGAACACATATTTGATATAGGGATAATGAGACCACTTTAGGGTCAATTATCCCTTTTTTAATTGTATCTATTCGATTAAGAATTTCTCTTAAATGCTATCATCACTTATTTTTTTGAATTATGAGGGGGAGTGAATATTATATATTATAAAATGCGGGATCATACGTGAATATATCTATTGTAAAACTAAGGATAGGTCATACAAAGCTATAGCCACTATCTGTACAAGAGGGAAACATATACGGCACTCCCTTTATGAAGCCAGCGGATTTTCATTTCAAGAAAAAAGAATCACAATGACAGAAACAGAAGAAAAACAAGTTTCTTTAAGATATGCAAGGCAACTACGATTAAAACCAAGAACAAAAGCGCAAGCGTCCGATTAGAAACGTAGCGACTGGTGCAAGTCAACGGAGTTAAAGGAATCACGGTGAGTTTGCGAGCCGATGATGACTGTAGGGCGATTCGTGAAGTCGTATCGTTTCTGGGCGCTGAAGCCGGAAGCGGCTCAACGCATCCCTATTTATCTACATGGGCTAATTTTTTAATTTCCTAAACTATTAAAAAAAGGGGTTGTCTTAAATCAACCCCTTGGCCTGACCTTCCTACAGGTATATGAACATATGTAGTAAGAATTTTTACTGGATGTTCCTACTCTACATATCAACGCTTCAGCTTTTGTTGGATATCCTTTTTCAAGCCATCAATCTTAATTGCACGAGCTTGACCATCTTGATATACTTTTCTCTCTATTTCCTTAGCTGTTTCCCAGATAGAACGCTTTTCCTCTATCCCCTGCTTTGTCATATTGCTTTTCACAAACCAACCTACAGCTATGCCAATTGCTGCTCCGGCTGTAATTACACTGACGCTTTTACTCGTTATGTTCGTCATTTAATGGTGCTCCTTCATGCTGATCTTTCTTATGCTGTCTACGTTTTTGCAACCAGTAGTATCCAAGAGCAAATGTTCCGTATAAACCACCAGCTTTATTTTTATTAGTTACTTCCTTCGTATCTTCCGTTTTTTGCTTTAACGATTCCGTTACATCAACCAAGGATGAGGAAAATTTCCGAGTTACATTTCCAACATCACCGACAATATAAAATAACGGACTTAACTGTTTCATTTTTTCATTTATATCTGATAAGGTATGGTTACTTTCTTCTATTAAATTAGTGGTTTCCTTAAAAATGGAATTCATTTGATCCGGAAGCTGATTCACCGTTTTCTCGACACCATGAAGCACCCCTGCTAAATTATTTAATACATGTGCAATAAAAATAGCAATTATTAAACATGCAATCCCAATTAATAATACTCCAATACCTGTTAACATGATTATCCCTCTCTCCCTGAATGATTGTTTGATACATCAGCTGCTTGCTCTTGCTTATTCTGGGTAGGTGTATGCCGCTTCCATTTATCAAATAAATAAAATGCTGTTTCAGCCCAACGAATACCTTCAATATATGGTTTTGTCTTTTGCTCCATTTCGGCATCTGTAAGCTTAGAATTATTTTTCATTAATACATGATTTATCGTATTGATCGAGTTACCCATGTTCTCTACAGTTGCAAACACACTATCAGTTGCCTTCATTTTTTCTTCTATGTCGTCCATCATTCCATTCGTTTCTTGTAACATATGTGTTAATTGTGGGGTTACTTGTTGCATTTCTTGCCCAACTTCCCCTAATGTATTTCCCATCGTTCTCAGTGTTTTAGACACACGATGTAATACTAAGGCAATATACCCGACCGTTAATGCAAATGCAATACTAATCATTAGAATAGCTATATATATAATTCCTTCCAATTCGAACATCCCCCTTCCTATACATGCATTATACCACTTGAATACGCGAATAAAACGTATTGTGCTTTGACGATTACATCATGGAAATAATGGGTATATGGTAATTAAACTACATATGGAGGAACGTATATGTCAAATATAAAAGCAATTGCCAAGCAATTTACAGCAAAATTCAAAAGTGATAATGTTCCCTTGTTAGCAGCTGCCTTAGCCTACTACTTCTTATTATCTATCGTACCATTATTTTTAGTTTGCTTTGCCTTAATTCCATATTTTAATATACATCCTGATGATGCCATTACTTTTATTGAAGGTGCTCTACCTAATGAACTTTCAGCTATCTTCGAAGAAAATATTGTTCGACTTATCGAAACACCACGTGGTGGTCTACTTACCATTGGAATAATAGGAGCTATATGGTCATCTTCAGCCGGGATGAATGCCTTCATTAAAGCAACTAACGAAGCTTATGAAATGAATGAAACAAGGAACTTCCTCGTTGTTCGCATCATTGCACTCGGCCTCACCTTAAGTATGATTATAGCATTGGTTGTTGCCATTATCGTACCCATTTTTGGAAATGTCATTCTCCAATTTTTAGATTCCTTATTCTTCTTTTCTGCTACCACTGCTTTGTTATTACAAGTGCTTCGATGGACTGTTAGTCTCATTATATTATCAGGATTCATTCTTATTCTATATCGTGTTGCTCCGAATAAACGACTCCCTTTTAAACATATTATTCCCGGAACCATAACAGCTAGCTTTCTTTGGCAGGTTATCTCGTTAGGCTTTTCCGTATATGTCAGTAATTTTGGGAATTATTCTGCTACATATGGTAGTCTTGGTGGCATCATCATTTTATTAATTTGGTTTTTCCTAACTGGAATGATTCTAATAAGTGGTGCCATTATTAATGTTATATGCCATCAGAAGCAACAACAGTCAGATGATGAGAAGATTCTCACATCATCAATGTAAAAAAGCAGCCAAAAAGGTTCGTACAGATGTAGCAACTGGATTACGCGAGAAACTCCAGCGAGAAGAACGGCTGCATTAAGCCTCGCACCGAGTCGTATTTACTCCCTAGGAGTTGAACCACCTTCCGGGGGCTGGTTTAGGATGAGAGTTGTCTTTTAGGACAACTCCTCTATCGCGATAAGAAGCCTATCAAAAAGGGCTCGTACCAAGCAGTATCGCGAGGAGAAATGATACGCTTCCAACTATGGTCCCACTTAATTGGCGTTATAAATGTTGCCTGCTGCCGAAATTGACTTTCTGGATCCGCTGCAACTGCATCTCCAACAGTCACGCCAGAAGTTATCTCTAACATAGAATTCATAAGAATTCCCGTATCTACTTTCTGCTTCAATAAATTTCCCTCTTTTGTCATTTTCCATACATTACCTTGAGCGATCATATCTTCATATAAGACTGTTGCCTGTTCCGATGATTTCGTAATAATTGTTACATCTGCATGATAGCCAGGTAATAATGCTTGTTCAATCGACGCTTCCTGATTCTCATTATCTTTGGTAGATGCTTCCGTACCATCTGTTGTCTTTTCTTCCGTCTGATCCATTGTATCAGACGAACCGACAGCTTCCGGGTTTTCTACTGTTTCTTCTTTCTCTTCCTTCGCACCTTCCATATTTGCCTCTTCCTCATCTAATTCAAACGTTGCAGCAAAAGGGTAGATACTATCATCTTTTACAGTCACATTCCCTTTTGGAGCATCACTTACATGATTAATAGTACCTTCCAGACTTATATCTTTCTCGGAAATGCTAATCTCAACGGGTAAGCCTGCTTGTACAAGCGTACGCTCTTGTTCCGTCAACTCCCCCTCAGCATGTAGAGATGCACTTTCAATCGTTATAATTGGATCTTGCAATGAGGAAGATACCGATGCAACTCTACCTTCATATGGACTTTCCACCGTAATCGTATCACCCGTCGTTTGAAGCTCTTGTAATTGATTGTTAATACTTGTTAACGCAGCATTTTTTTGTGCCAATTCTTTTTCCTTTTCTACAATATATTGCTCTTTAACCAAATTGGCTTGGATCGGATCTTGTGGAAACTCTACACGCATTTCCTCCGATGTTATTTCTAATGATGGGGATGCTTCTGTATTTGTTTGCGGAATCTGATAAGCTCTCATTTGTGTAATCGCCTGTTGAATAGCAGCAATTTCACCCTCTACCTGATCTGCTTCTTGAATGAGATTCGATTCCGCTTCATAATAATTGTCTACCGTATAAGAAAAAAGTGCATCTCCCGCACTAACTTGGCTCCCCTCTTTTACCAGGAATTCATTAAAGCTTCCTGTTTGAGGATCAAAGTACACGTGGTTCGCTTCCGTAGCAGCTAACACCCCAGAAGTATGCAACTTTTCTTCCATATCCATCTGATTAACCTGAGACCAGTCAGAGATATAAGCAATTCGATCTACTTTTTTTTCATCATCGATATAAACCAATACAAAATTAACACCAATAAATAATACAATAGCGACTTGCAGAAAACGTTTTTTAGCCTTTTGCATTATCCAAACCACCCATTCAAGATGTATCGATCAGTATATGCTATCAATGCAGCAAGAATCCAATAACACATATGTAACCCTATTACAATAAGCCAAAGCCACTTTTTCTTTATATCTGATAAATAACCTATGTATTTGACTTGAAAATAAATGATCCAGAGCTGAAATAATGAAATGGCTCCGAAAAAATAAATAAACAGCGTATTGTCGAAAAGGTATGATGCAATAATCCCTAGAGATAAAGGAGATACATACCAATCTAGCCCATTAAAAACTGCTAACGGAATCCATATTAGTCTTTCAATTAAAACTACCAATAAGACAACCTGTTGCATGATTAATAGTTTCCGATAAGGTACTCCTGTAATAACATAGAAAATCAATGAAGGTATAAACAACACTAACGCTGTAAATAAAACTGCAAAGGCTACCCTTCCTACCAGAAACCAAAATTTTTGTTGCTCATAGATTAATGGCTTTAGCTCCATAGCTCCTGACGAAAGAAGATTTGTTCCTATGCCTACGTAGGCCATCCAACCGTATAAGATGACAGTACATAAAAGAAGTAAGAAATTCATTTTCCACAGATTTTTTATTTTCTCTGCTTTCTTTACTCGAAATAAATGATCTTCTATGGAAAACAGAAATTTACCCATGTTGCTATAATAAGTCATCTGCTACATCCCTCTTCTATATTTCAATTATCAGAATTACAAATATTGCCTTAATTTTATCGTAGAATCGGATAAAAATCTATTGTTTTTGTAAAAATTGACAAGATCCTACAACATATGAAGTCAAAATGCTACGCTTATAATCAATGATAGAATGGCCAAAAGAGATAGCAAAATAAGCTTTGGCGAAAAAATGCGCTCGTCCTTACATAAGGAGCAAGCGCATATACCTTCATTAATTTACTATTTTTATACTTGATTGTACTCTATTCAATGCTTGTCGTATATCATGAATAATGTCTTCACTGTCTTCTAAACCTGCTGATAGGCGGATTAGACCATCTGTAATCCCGTACTTCAAACGTTCTTCAGGTGGAATTGACGCATGTGTCATCGAAGCAGGATGCTGAACCAATGTTTCCGGGTCGCCCAAGCTAAAAGATATCATAGCTAATTTAAGATGGTTTATAAACATTTTTCCTGCTGGGCACCCTCCTTTTACTTCAAATGATACAATTCCTCCCATCCCACGCATTTGTTGAATTGCTAATTGATGTTGAGGGTGCGAAGATAGACCTGGATAGTGAACTGTATCAATCATTTCATGCGTTTCTAAATACTCCGCTATTTTTTGAGCATTTTCACAGTGCTTATTCATACGTAACGCCATTGTTTTTATTCCTCGAATTATCAGGAATCCATCCCAAGCATTTAATTGTTGACCAAGATCACCTGCAATTCTCTTTCGCATGAATTGAATAGTGGATGCATTACTAATAATCAAACCAGCTAATACATCTCCGTGTCCGTTCATATACTTCGTTGCACTATGAATGACAACATCGGCACCTAATTGTAACGGATTCTGTAGATACGGGCTCATAAATGTATTATCAATAATTAAAGGAATATTATAACGCTTACATAAATTAGCAATTGCTTTTATATCAAGCACTGTGAGTCTCGGATTCGACGGAGTTTCAATATAAACAGCTTTCGTATTATCCCTTAAAGCACGCTTTATAGAAGATAGCTTCGTACAATCTACAAAACTAACATCAATTCCAAAGCGTGGGGCAAGAGAGTGTAAGAAACTAAACGTACCTCCATAAACATCCTTTGTTACTATTACATGATCACCATTTTTTAAAAAGGTTAATAATGCTGTGGAAATTGCCGCCATTCCACTAGCTAAGCCTAAACAGGCTTCCCCACCTTCTAAAGCCGCTACTTTCTTTTCCAAGGTCTGTACAGTTGGATTACCATACCGCCCATAATAGATTCCTTCCCGTTCTCCTGAAACTACATCTGAAGCTGTTTCTGCATCTGGAAAAGCATAAGCTACAGCAGGTGTAATACATTGTGTGATCATCCCTGTCTTAGCATCTGGCTTTAAGTTCTCATGAATTAGTTTCGTATCTCGCTTCCAATCCATATTCTCTCTCCTTTCACTATCTTACGTTTTGTATAATTGTATACAATTATTTTTAGATGGAAGCATAAGTTAATATAACTCCTCCATCTTTTTAATAGCAGTATCTAGACTTTTCATAACATGCTGCTGTGAAATAAGTTCCGCTTGATGCGCATCGCCTTTTATCATATGGTCTAATATTAAAGCATGATCATCTAGCTGATTTTCCGTTGAATCTGTTGTTTGTATTAGGCCTAACCTTCGATAACGATTTATATGATTATTTAGTGTAAGTAGAATTTTCTTTGCCGTTTTATTTCCACTTAGCTCATATAAGTAAGAATGGAACTCCATACCGTATTGAATATGATCATCTTCCAATCCCTGCTTTTTAGCCTTATTTATCAGTAGCGTTATATTCTTTAAATGGTAAATATCTTTTTCTGTAGCATGTTTTGTCGCATCTCTAGCGATTTTACCTTCTAATATACTGCGAATCTCAAAAATTTCCCTTGCCTCTGTGATAGAAAGTGGCGCAACCTTTAATCTGCCATTCTGTTTTCTTACCAATAATTCTTCAAATTCCAATTGTTGTAATGCGGCACGTAGAGGTGTTCTGCTAACTTCTAATTCCTTAGCAAGACTTTCCTCAATAACGTCCTGATTAGGCTCCATTTGCCCACAAATAATTTTGTTTTTTATCTCCTCATATACATAATCCTTCGTTCCAAGACGCATTTTACTTCACACCCTTCCTATCCACCACTTGTGATTTTGTATAATTGTATGCAATTATTTTGTGCTAACTCTACCCAAATGTCAATAAGAGGTTCATTCTTTATAGACTATAATAAAAGAAGCGACGTTGATAAGCCGCTTCTCCATCAATAGTTATTAAATGGTACTTGTATCTCGTACCATTACCAATCCAGAGACAATACCTGAATGATCCTCTTCTCCATTAAACCGGAAACCCAACCGCTCATATAAGGCCTGCGCCTTTGTATTATCTCGTGTGACACTTAGATAAATCATTTCTGTATCATATAGTTCTTCAATATGCTTGAGAAGGATTGGCAAAATCTTTGATGCATAACCAAGTCCCTGGTACTTCGCATCGATCATAAAACGATCTAGCCAAACGTCACCTTCTCGTTTTACTTGACCATACATAGCATAGCCAATTGCTATTTCTCCATCATATAATCCTACAGATTGCCATTCCGATTCAAACATCGATTGAACAATGGAGAGCGCATTACTCTCAATGTAGTCCTGCTGATTTTTCTTTACCGAAAGACAAGCAATCGTTTGCCAGTTTTCAGTCGATACCTCACGTATATGGAGGTCCATGTTCCCACTTCACTTTCTTCAATTTGTAAACATCATACACGTTTATCTCACATATAACCGGTAGTAACCCTCCCACTTATCAATATTGGGGGATCGACTGCCAGTACATGTCCGATTGGTTCAAAAGCCTTTAGCTCATACCCCTGTGATACTATACAGGAGATAAATTAATAAGTTAACCTAGAAGCTTGCCTACAAAACTAAGTTCTATTTAAGGGTGCTTTCATAACAAAATGGATCTGTTTTTTTATATTACTTTTAATAATAATTTTTTCAGAAGTGGTGCAAAGTGATCAGGAAGTTCGGAAACGCTTGGAACGAGAATACGATGCTTACCATAAATATTCTGCATTAGCTTATCTGCCAACTCATCTACTTCACCATCAGCGAGAAAAGTACCAATGACTTCCATTCCTTTTTTTCGCGCCTCCAGAACTGCAAGATTTGTATCGACAATGCCATTTTGATTATAATTAGCTGCTGCTGGTTCCCCATCAGAGAATACTAGTAAAAATTTATGTTTTTCACGGCGGGCCTCTAATTGCTCTGCTGCTACTCGAATACTAAATCCATCACGATTATCTTCTTGAGGCTCGAGCTGCATAATTTTTGGTCCATTATTTTGGTATAAGGAATCGGAAAAGGAGTGAATGATATGAAGATAATTAGGCTGGTAATGATCCGTTACCTCCATAGCATCTTCCCAGAATCCCATGATAGAATGTGGGATTTGAAAGGATTTAAGCACTTCATGAAATAGTACAATTCCTCGCTTTGTTTCTTCCATCTTTCCATGCATCGAGGCAGAACAATCTACTAGCAATGTAAAAGCGGCATCTAATTCCTTCGATTCTTGATTCTTCTTATAGAATATTCGTGGCTTCTCATCAAGCACCATCGGCAATAATTTTTTAGACAATCTGCCAATCATTAAATCCTTTCTTGCTGCATTCTTCTTATGTTCCAGTGTTTTTGTTATAATCGTCGATAGCTTGCGCTTATAGTTTTCAATATCTTTCACAAAATCAAGATATACATTAATATCCGCTTGGGAAGGAGGGCTTGATTGTTTGACACATTTTACCGCATTCTTATTTGCTTCCCCATATATTGCATCTCTGCCGCTTCCTGGCTTTATTTCTTGTTTATCCAAAGTGTCTAAATCTGAGTAATCCTTATTTTTAGTTTGTCCTGATGACCCTTGAATCGTTCCCATTGCTTGATCACCATCTTCTGTTTCTCTGGCACCATTGCCCATTATATTCGTTTTAGTACCAACTTCTAATTCAAATTGCAGAAAGGTCTGCTGTCGATCACTATTCTCATTTTCCCGATGCCAGGTGGAAAACTGTTCATCCATATATTCATTTTTCTCTTCGTCCAATTCTTCGCTATCCTCATTTGCAAGCTCATCCGTCCTTGTTAACTCATCAAATAATGTGTTTTTAGTATATTTATCAATATGATGAATGGGAAATACAAAATAATCATGAATTGTATCTACGTATCCTTCATGAAGACGGGAAACAATTTGCTCGACAATCCCTGAAACAGCTTGTGTACTTCTAGCTTCATATACAGAATAAATAAGTGGCTTGACCTTATTTAATTGCTCAAGCTGTGATTGTGAAGCTCTCGGAAAATTAGGGTCTGGGCTATTCGATTGTAAAGTTAAATAAATCAAGCAAAATAATTCATCTAATGCTAGGCCCCTTGTAACATGTGCAGCACGTTCATTTTCAAATTTATGTTTATAGTAATTTTTCCGAACAGTAAATACATGCTTTGTCCCCGGGCGTTCTTGCTTTATTTTCTCCTCTAATCGAATATCTTCAAATAATGCAAATAGTTGAGAAGCGAATTTTGGCAACGAAGATTCATTTACGGTGTGTAAAAATTCCTTCATAGCCTGTATATCAGAATAACGAAACGATCCAATTGTTCGTAAAAAAACATCCGATTTCAAGCCAGCCACTTTTACATTCGGACTGGTAGTATCCCAGGTTCTGCTTGCGGTTACCTTCCCATCTAATAAATCAATATAAGAACCAAAACTATACTCGAATAATAGCTCGGGATTACTGGATAAAACCGTAGTCAGATCCTGCAATTGCCGAAATAAATTAGTATCTACTTTAGAATCATGAAAACGATACATCGTATAATCTCCTAACTAGAATAAGGTTGCCGCCAGATTCAAGACAAACTCCCTCTCCCTATCTTCTTCCAGTTTATCAACAATGGCTCGTTGAATCGCTCGTTCCGCAGGAATAAGGACACTTAAGTCACATGCATCTAGTAAAGCACGAATAGACGCTGCATCTTCAGCTATTTTCCCTTGAACTACGGCTTGAATGAGGTCAGCTGACAACGTAACAAATAAGTCAATGGTATGCTCATCATTAAGTTGCGTATTCTCTTGAATCAGTTGCTTTAGTTGCTCACCTTCGATATAAGGTATTTCAATCACAACAAAACGGTTTTTTAATGCCTCATTGAGCGGAACGGTACCAACATACCCTTCATTAATGGCAGCAATTACATTAAACCCTTTATTGGCAGACACCAGTTCATTTGTAAATGGATTCGTTATCGTTCGACGATAATCCAAGACTCCGTTTATTAAAGGCAATGTTTCCGGTTTTGCCATGTTAATTTCATCAATATATAAAAATGTGCCATGCTGCATCGCATTAATGACAGGTCCTGAAACAAATTCGATAACCTGCTGATCATCTTTATTTGCAAGTGTTTTAAAGCCTAACAGGCTTTCAGCGTCTAAATCAACGGAGCAATTGACACTAAACATCGGTTGTTGAAATAGCATAGAAAGTGTTTCAGCAAATTTGGTTTTTCCAGCACCAGTTGGACCCTTTAACAGAATGTTTTTCCCCATGCTGAGCGCTGAGATGGCATCTATTAATAATTCTTGATTCGGCGGCATATAACCACCCTCACCAATTAATTCCTGAAATGCGTTGCTATTCCTGTTATAGCTATTCAATAGTTCTGTCATTTTGTCTGATAATTCATAGTTCGTACGCATACATAAACTCCTTTCAGAGCTATTGTATCTTTTTTTATGAGAAAAACAAAAGTTAGCTGTTTTATGACGCTATTAAAGGATAGAGATGAGAATTAACTAAATCACAAAAAAGCAGTATGTAACTCTTCACTATATATTACACCAATGAATTAACATACATCATATTGTGAAAAAATCACAAATGTATTCATGAATCTATGCTGGGGATAATACACAAATGAAAATGTCGGGAGGTAATGAATATGAGTGGAATTTTAAGTAGTAAAGTGGTGCTAATAGGTACAGGAGCGGTTGGGTCCAGTTACGCGTATTCATTGATAAATCAGGGATTGAGTGACGATATCATACTAGTGGATATAAATAAGAAAAAGGCTCAGGGAGATGTAATGGATTTGGATCATGGGATTGTATATGCACCTAGTCCCATGACGATCCGGTATGGGACTTTTAAAGATTGTAAAGATGCGGCGATTGTGGTTATTTGTGCTGGCTCAGCACAGAATCCCGGAGAGACAAGACTAGAGCTGGTGCAAAAAAATGTAAATATCTTCAAGTCAATAGTGGATGAGATTATGAAATCCGGTTTTGATGGTATTTTCATCGTAGCAACGAATCCGGTTGATATACTGGCTTATGCTACATGGAAATTCTCAGGCCTTTCAAAAGAGAGGGTCATAGGTTCAGGAACGGTCTTGGATACAGCAAGATTTCGAAGCCTGTTAGGAAGAGAATTTGGGATCGCTCCTATAAGTGTTCATGGGTATATTATCGGTGAACATGGTGATTCACAGCTTCCGGTTTGGAGCTCTGCTAATATTTCAGGCACACAAATCACTACCAAGATATCCCATGAAAGAAAAGAAGTGATCACCCAACAGGTTAAGGATGCTGCTTATCAAATTATTGAAATGAAAGGTGCGACCTATTACGGAATTGCAATGGCATTAGCGAGGATCACGAAGGCGATCCTGCGGAATGAGCAGGTGGTTTTACCAGTTGGTACGCTACTCGAAGGAGAGTATGGTGTCAATGATGTATATATCGGCGTTCCAGCGGTTGTTGACCGAAAAGGGGTTAGAAATGTGATTGAAATCTCGCTGGATGAAAGAGAACAAGAAAAATTTGCGATCTCTGTACAACTATTGCAAGACTTTCAACAGAAGATAGGGTAATAGGGCAAGCTCATCATCCAATCATTCTTACTAAAAGGGAGTCATTTGTATGTTAGTTGAAAGTGTTAATCCGTTCGGTCATTTAGGAATCACAGCGATGGTTGCAGCCATTCCCGTTTTGTTATTTCTCTTGAGCTTGACTATTTTTAAAATGAAGGGCATACATGCAGCTATATTGAATCTTGGTGTAACGTTCATAATCGCACTGTTTGTCTTTAAGCTTCCTATTGAGGAATCGGTGGGCAGTGTCGTACAAGGTACCATAATCGGAATATGGCCGATTGGCTATATCATTATAATGGCCGTATGGTTATATAAAATTGCCGTTATATCCGGAAAATTTGATGTTTTACGAGGAAGTATAGCTGGGATTTCACATGATCAACGTCTACAGCTTTTATTAATTGGGTTCTGCTTTAATGCCTTCCTGGAAGGTGCTGCAGGCTTCGGTGTACCAATTGCCATCTGTGCTGTGCTCTTGGTTTCCCTGGGATTTAAACCTTTGCAGGCAGCCATGCTGTGTCTAATTGCAAACGGTGCTTCCGGTGCTTTCGGTGCCATTGGAATTCCTGTTGGAATTATTGATACATTTGCACTGGAGAATGTGACATCCATGAAGGTTTCCGTGATGACAGCCCTTACCCTACCAATCATTAACTTTACGATTCCATTCTTACTTATTTGGCTCATGGATGGATGGAAGGGAATCAAGGAAATATTCCCTGCTATTTTAGTGACGGCAGCGACCTATACTGTGTCACAGGCAGTCATCACGATCACCATCGGTCCAGAACTTGCGGATATTATTCCTTCTCTCTTAACGATGGGGGTATTAGCACTGTTCTTGAAGAAGTGGCAGCCGAAGAACATCTTTTTGCTTGATGATTATAAAAATAAGAGAGAAACCTATTCCATTGGAGAAGTGGTAAAAGCATGGTCCCCCTTTTATCTGTTGACCTTTTTTATCATGATTTGGAGCCTCCCTGTATTTCAAGGACTATTTGCAGAGGGGGGTATACTAGAATTTTCAGTTGTGAAGGGACTTATACCAGGTTCAACCATACCAATAACTGTCGATTTGCTCGGGGCCACAGGGACAGCAATCTTATTATCTGCCTTGACGACGGTGATCACTACGAAAGCCATCCACTTCAAAAAAAGCTGCAAGCTTCTGGGAAAAACCGTGGTTGAATTTAGTATTCCTATCGTCATGATCTGTGCCATACTAGGAATTGCCAAACTCATGACCTATGCAGGAATGACAACGGCGCTTGGTGAAACAGTGGCTAAAACGGGACAAGTATTTCCGTTATTGTCACCAATTCTTGGATGGATCGGTGTATTTATGACAGGCTCTGTTGTAAACAACAACACCCTATTCGCACCAATCCAGGCAACAGCGGGAAATATCCTAGGTACTAACCCATCTCTACTGGTTGCTGCGAACACAGCCGGAGGAGTCATGGCTAAACTCGTTTCGCCACAATCCATTGCGATTGCAGCAGCAGCCGTAGGTGAAACAGGAAACGAGGCCACACTCATGAAAATGACTCTTAAATACAGCTTTGCATTGCTCGCATTCGTTTGTATTTGGACATTTTTATTGTCCTTAATCTTTTAAAGTGCAATGGAATAGCGACAGAACCTAGTAGATAAGAAAAACGGAGCAAAATTCGCTCAGTCCTTATCACTAAATGCTCAGATTTACGCTTCCTCTAGTAGCTATTATGGAATAATAGCTACTGCTTGACCACCACTCCGGCTGCCCACTTCCCTTTCCGTGGGGTTTGTCCTTCAGCTAACTTTTTTAGCAAAACCCGCTCAAAAAAGTGGATCTTCAGGTCAAACATTTCCCACAGGAGTTGAAGTGGCCGGCCTTCGCTATTACCAGGCTCTACAACGCTAGCATGAAGTAACACAGCTGCTTTTATACTCACGGATAGCGATTTTCACTTTACCCATTGTAAAAAAAGTCAACCTATTACTTATGACAAGAATTGTTGCACCTTCTCATAGCGGAGACTAATTACGTAGACTCCTGCGGGATTAGCGCGAGCCGAAAATCCACTTTGCAACGTGTTCTTCTTTGCAAAGTTAGTTGAGGCCGTGCCCGCGGAAAGCGAAGTAATTCGTCGGAGCATTGCCAATATACATCAAACATTTCAAAATAACTACTTGGCTTAACGCAGTCATTGCACTGATTTTATACTTTCTTAACTTATAAAAAAGGCATTCACCAATCAACTGGTGAGTGCCTTCTCTATCTCTGTACGCAAAATGGATACCTTCTAAACAAGGTAAAGTAACCACAGCAAAACAAAATCGACATGAACCAAATGATTCTGTCACTATATGTAGAAATCAAAAACTTTATTAAGATGAAAATACAGCTTTCACTATTCATAAAGCTTAGAGCGTATTCCAGATGAATGAAGTGTTGAAGTGTTTACTTGATGCTTACGAGAAACAGGTTGTTCTGCTTATCATCCACGATGAAAGTGGTTTTAATGTAGGCCCACCTTCGAATTTTTTAGCGATAATTTAAGCTTCACTTGTATGTCTGTGAGAGCTAGGAAAATGAGCTAAGGTTTGCATTTATGGCGGTGAACTTAAGAAAGTACACCGCCAATTCAATTAATAGACAAGGGAATAAGCTAATCACATTGGCTTAATATTTTTAGATTGTCTATTTAACAGAAGGAAAACCACAAACAGTCCTCTTTTATATGCTTCTCTACTCACTATCTGCAACCTTTACAAGCTGCTTGCCAATGTTTTCTCCAGAAAACAAGCCTAGAAAAGCATCTGGAATAGCATAAAATCCATCAACAATTGTTTCCTCAAATTTTAATTCACCATTAGCAATAGCTTTACCGAGTACCTCATATGCCTCTTTATAATCCGCTTGAAAATCACCAACAATAAACCCTTGTAGCTTCGCTCTTGATTTTATAAGGTACTGCTGTACACGTAAACCTATATCATACTCTCCTTCTTCCAAGTTATAAGAAGAAATTGCACCACATACCGGTACACGCGCAAATGTATTTAGTAATGGCCAAACAGCATCAGAAATCTCTCCTCCAACATTTTCATAATACACATCAATGCCATCGGGGCAAGCTTCTGCTAATTGCTTAGCCACATTTCCTTCTTTGTATTCAACCACATCGTCAAAGCCAAGTATTTCAGTAATATACCTCGCTTTTTCCTTAGAACCAACAATACCGACGACTTTAGCACCCGCTCTTTTAGCAAGTTGCCCGGCAATTTGCCCAACAGCCCCTGCTGCACCAGAAACTACTACGGTCTCACCTGCTTTTGGCTCACCAATATGCATCATACCAAAATAGGCTGTTAATCCAGGCATTCCCAGTGGCCCTAGAGCAACACTTGGACGCAGACCAAACGTTTGAACCTTCCGTACATGGTTATCACTAACTACATGGTATTCTTGAAATACCAAATGTCCAGTTACAATATCTCCTTTGTCAAACTGATCGCTTTTTGATTCAATTACTTGAGAAACGACGCCACCATTTAATGGCTTACCTACCTCAAATGGTTCAATATATGACGGACCATCTGACATTCTCCCCCTCATATACGGATCAACAGAAACAAATAATGTTTTTAATAAAAGCTCACCCGCTTCTGGGTTGCCTACTTCTACGTCTTCAAATTGGAAAGTGCGTTCATCTGGTAGCCCATTTGGTCTTTCATTTAAAATAAGCTGTTTCTGCTTCATATAAAAAACCTCCTACAGTATTATATTGCGTAATTTACTTAGTGCATCTGCCATCTATTAATGGATGGCATCTATAAAATATGTAGGTTCATTGTATCAATGGAAATCAACGATGAAAAGCTGAGTGCTTAAGCGGCTAGAGCTCAAAGACAAATATCTTGAAGAATACCTAACGGAAAACGAACAACATTTGGTATCTATGAACTGCTACTACACAAAACAAAGAGACCATTTCACAAATTCAAAAACTCATCCGTATTCATGCCATAAGATTACATTTTTCATACTCTTTATCATAACAAATAGTTACAAAGTATTAGTAAATTCGACACTAATTTTTATAACATTGTAAAATGATTGAAATATTAAACAAATATCTGTAAAACTGTGTTACGCTTGGTGAAATATTTGTAATAAAATTTATGATTGGAGGATTCAGGATGAAAAAAATGTTTTCCATAGTGGTTATTCTTTCTATGATATTCACACAATTTAGTCAATCAATTGCTATGGCTGCTGGTAGTGTTGGGGCTGGAGAGGATATAGCAGTATCTCTTGAAAAAGAGGGGACAACCGAAAACTCCATTTTCAAAGTAGTAATAAGTGAAGAAATAGATGAATTAAACGTTACGTATCCGAAGAACTCGAATTATAGTGATTATTTTGTCGGAAACGACCAAGCTACAATCACCAACAATAAAGAATCACATAGCTTAAACATAAATTCTTTAGAAAACACCAAAGAAATACGGTTTGCACTTAAAGATTTAACAGAGGGCGAAAACCTTATTAAAATTGAAGGATTTAAGGAAAAAAAATTAATAGCAACGAAGGATTTTACGTTCCAATTACCTTCAAACGATAAAGAACAGAAAAATGCAAGTCCAAGTGATGAAGAAAAGGTCGAGCCGATAGAAGAGGAGAAAACGCAGAATACTGAAAGCGGGAATACTGAAAAAGAAAAAGCAGAAAAAGAGAATACTGCTGAGGAACAGAATCTAGTTCAAAAGGAAGCAAAAACTGACTCCTCTGATAAGAGCAAATCAGAATCAAAGGTTAATAGTGAGCAACCAGCCATTTCCCCCTTTTCAGGCAATCTAAATGTAGATATCGATATTTCTCCACGAAATGCTAATGTACTTTCGGGAAATGATGCGGCATATAAACTTGTCTTTAAAACTACGGGATCAATAACTGAATACACAAATGCTACTATTTTTATTGACTTGCCAACTTTAGAAACAATTACATTTAACCAAGAACTATCAGAATTAGAAATTGCCGGTGTCCAACCAATCTATGATTCTGAAAACAATCGATTGGTCTACGAATTTGATACGCTAAAAACAGGCCAGACTTATGAAAAGATTATTAAATTACAAACTAGCAATGGTTTTACTCCCGATGGGACTGAACTGGAGATAAGTGCTTCTTTTGAAGCGGACGAACAAAAGAAAGTTGATGATAATGCCTTAGTTGTAGTAGATGCGTCCAATCCTATAAATATCACGAAGCGATTTACGGACGTTCAAGGTAATGAAAGAAACTTACCTACCCCGAACTCCCAAACTGTATGGGAAATAAATGTAGACATTCCTAAAAACAGTACTGGACAGCTTTATATTGACGAAAATTCTCAAATAACGGTTATAGATACATTACCTGATGGGTTATCTTATGACTCAACAATCAACGGCCCTGAACCTGAGCAAAATGGAAATCAACTGATTTGGACTTTCGATGCTCCTTCATTTGATGACCAGGAAACTGCTAAAAATTCATTATTTAATGCCAATATGGAGATGGTTCTCTCTGTAGGAAATAACACTGTAAATCAAACGCTTACTAATAATGTAGCTATTAATACTTTATTTATTGGTGATAACGAGAGTAACGTTAATACGAATGATAGTATAACCATTGTTGATTCTGATACCGCAAATGGCGATATTGAAGGAAATTGGTATGTTCCGGTACATGTTGGTCCATTAGACGGTGAAGGAAACATAGCTCCAAATAGCAACAGGGACCCTAATCCAATTGTTTATGATGATGCTCTTCTAGGCTTTTCTCACGGAATTGCTCCTTTACCAGAAAGTGCCCAAGGTGATTTTGAAGAATATACTACTAGTTATCATATAGATTCAAATCTAATTTTTAAAGAAATAGAAACACCTAGGGGATTTATTTATAGGCCGAATGCAGACTATCCAAATGGAGTGCCTTTAAAGAATGATCCTATTTTCAATATTGAAGCAGTTGTAAACGGTGAACGGGAATTACTAGTTGAAAATGCTGATTTAGATACTGTTTATAATAGAGCGGACTTAGGAATCAGTGAAAATGATGAAGTTAGCGATATTATTCTAGATTTTACTTATGCTCCAAGTGGTATGTTAAATGTAGGCAGACCTAATTACTTTTTTGAAGTCAAACCTGGCTATACAGGATCTGTAACCAACGAATGGGATGTTTATGGAGTAGATGGAGATGGTAATGCATTCAGTAACCAATATAATTCTGATCCTCTAGCAGGTCCGAGATCTGCACAGATTGCTCCAAAACCAACCGATCAGCCTCCGATAGCTACTGTTGGGGTTAAGCTAATAGATCAGCTAGGCTCATATGTGGCTCCTGGAGATAATCGAATGCGGGTAAATTTAAACACTGAAGACAGTTCAACTTTAGCTATGAATGAACCATTAGAAACTGTAGTACTATTGCCACCAGGAATAAACATTGCTAATAATCCTGAAGTGGAATTTACAGATGCTGACGGCAGGTCATCCATAGATACTACTTCTGCAGCAGGTGGTGACTATACCGTAATAAGCAACAACTATAATGATAGTGGTAGACAACTTGTAAAATTTAATTGGAATGACCGCCTGCTTCGACCAGGTAGTTCGTTATACGCAGAAATTAATGTTCAAATAGATGAAAGCGCACCAAATACACTCTCTTTTAGTGTTTACGGCTTTTCTGGAGATCAGGAACTAACCGTACCGTCAGTTGAAAGCCCTGGGTTAACGGATACGGTTTTACAAACGGATGTAGAGGACCTTAATGAGAATGGTAATTCAGATCAACCTCGTTTAAAGTCTGGCAATGAATATTATATTAGTGGACAGTATAATATCCAAACAGAGAAATTGGTTAAGGGGCAACTAGATGAAGATTTTACTCACTTTGGAAGCACTGTCCCAGGTGGTTCTATTGATTACCAATTAACATTAACCAATACTTCAGGAAAAGACATCTCAAGTATGACACTCATAGATGTTATGCCATCTATTAATGATTTAGGGATAACTGATAACATTGATCGCGGGAGCCAATTTACTCCAGAATTAACGGAAGCAATTCAACTTCCTGCTTCGTGGGTCGATAAAGTAGATGTTTATTATAGTTCTGCTATGACACCAGAGCGTGATGATTTAATCAGAAATACGAACTACCCAGAATCTACAGAGAAATTATCGAACCCAGATTCGGCTGAAGAGCCTAATTGGACTTTGGCAACGGAGGTTGACGATTGGTCCTCTATTCATTCCTTTAAGTTAGAACTGAAAGATGGGGTTGAATGGATTGAGGGTGAAAATATCACTATTAACTTTTCAATGGAAGCTCCTAACGCTTCGGAAGTAGATCAAGGTGTATTAGACAAAACCATTAACCCAACAGAACGGGCTGCTTGGAACTCATTCGCAATTGCTACTGATCAAGGTCAGCCGGTAGAACCAGCGCGTGTTGGTGTATACATGGATCTAGATAATTCTGTTCAATTAACAAAGCTTGGAGAAGGAGGAGAACATTTACAAGGGGCAGAATTCTCTTTATTCAATGAGGATGGACAAGAAATTGAAACAGGTTTAACCACAAATGAAGATGGAATTATTGTTGTTGAAGACTTATTGCCAGGAAGCTATAAATTTGTAGAAACTCTAGCTCCAGAAGGATATCAATTAGATGATACACCTATTCCGTTTGATATCGAATTAGCACAGCAAGCCCAAATTGAAGTAAGTAAAGAAAATGCATATGCTCTCGGTTCAGTCGAACTAACTAAAGAAGGAGAAGATGGCGAACTACTAGAAGGCGTAGAATTTGAACTACAGGATGCCGATGGGAGGACTTTACAAGAGAAGCTCCTTACTGATGAGAATGGCAAATTAGTGATTGACCATTTGAAACCAGGTAACTATCAGCTAGTAGAAACAGCAACCATTCCAGGATACGACATAGATGCTACACCAATTCCATTTGAAATTGAAATTGGTCAATCAGAAGCAAAGCAGGTAAGCTTTGAAAACCCATTAAGTACAGGGACTGTAGAGTTAACAAAAATTGGTGAAGAGGGCGATACTCTAGAAGGTGCTGTCTTCACGTTAGTGAATGAAAAGGACGAAGAGCTTAAAACAGGATTGACTACGAATGAAGAGGGTATCTTAACGGTTGAGAACCTAAAACCAGGAAATTATGCATTTATTGAAACAGAAGCTCCATTTGGCTATCAGTTAGATGACACCCCAATCGAATTTGAAATTGCATTCAATCAACTAGAAACGCTGGAACTAGAGGCGGAAAACAGTTATATTCCAAGTACATTAGAGTTAACCAAAGAAGGAGAAGATGGAAAACTGTTAGAAGGTGTCGTGTTTGAATTGCAGGATGCCGACGGAACAACACTACAAGAAAACCTTGTTACAGATGAAAAAGGTAAACTTATCATTGACAATTTAATTCCAGGCTCTTATCAGCTTGTAGAAACAGAAACACTCCCAGGGTATGAATTAGATACCACACCGATTCCATTTGATATTGGATTGGGACAAGGAATAGCAAAAGTCAATTTTGAGAATCCCCTACGTACTGGTTCAGTCGAACTTACGAAAGTCGGTGAAACGGGAGATACGCTCGAAGGAGCTGTATTCTCGTTGGTGGATGCAAAAGGCGAAGTGCTAAAAACGGAACTTACTACGGATAAAAACGGCGTCTTAGTTGTAGATGATCTGAAGCCAGGAAATTATGCGTTTATTGAAACAAAAGCTCCTTTTGGTTATCAGTTGGATAAAACTCCTATTGAATTTGAAATCGTCTTTGACCAACAAGAGCCTCTATACTTGGAATTTAGCAACAATTTATTAAAAACGGACATACAAATCACCAAAGTTGATGCGATCACAGACACAACTTTAGAAGGTGCAGTCTTTGACGTGTTAGACGGTGAGGGTGAACGAATTACAACGATAACAACAAATGAAAATGGCATCGTGATCGTAAAGGGATTAACACCAGGAGACTATCAATTAGTGGAAATCAAAGCTCCTACTGGTTATGTGCAATTAGATAAGCCAATTCATATCACCATTGAATTAGGAGATAAAAACAAAGAAGTGATTGTAGAAAACACCCCTATGGAAAAAGGAGATACACCACCGACGCCACCTAGCCAAGATTTCGGAGATAAGCTACCACAAACTGGGGAAGAATGGTTACGATATCTAGCTATAATCGGTATGATATTTCTTGGATCAGGTAGTTTCCTTTTGTATACGCATATCAGACGAATGAGAAGCGGAACTTTAATAGAATAGTAAATAAGTAAATTACAAAGAGGCTGAGATACACGAACATTCTAGAGTGGAACAATGTACGACTCTATCTCCTCCTTGAAAAAGAAGAGCGATTTTTTTCTACGTGCGATGTATTGCTGCCGAAGCCTTCCCTATCTAAAAGAAAAGGCATCGGTTAGGTACCTCAGCACGAAGAAGCTCACCAGTCGCCAACGGAAAGTGACGGATGGAGAAGCTTCGTTGCACGAGCCATCCTTTCTAGTTGTTCATTTTTCTCTTAGATGATTCGGCCTCTTTGTAACATTATTCCTTTAGGTTGAAGTGAAATGAGGCGAATCATGATGAAAAAAGGCAGACTATGGATGGGGCTAGGATTACTTGTTTTAGGAGCTATACTCATTGCCGTGCCATTATCTTATGATTGGTATACTTCAAAACAAAATGCAGAACTTGTACAAGCAATGGATTTATTGAAAACAGATGGATTAAATAATGAAACGGCGCCTGACATAAACTTTTCGAAAGAAGAATTAAAAAGTATTTATGAATTAGAAATTCCGTCGATCCATTTAAAGGAGTTTGTATTACCATCAACCACGGAAGAGAACTTAGCAATTAGTTTAACTCAGATTGTTGAAGATCAAGATCCAAATACAGATAATATATCAATAGCTGGCCATCGGGGGTATCGCGGAGACCGACATTTCCGTAACCTTCCAGATGTCAAAAAAGGTGCTGAAATCATTTTAACAACAGACAATGATCGTTATTCTTACAAAGTAACAGAAATTAAGACCGTCGAAGAAGATGCAGTGGAAGTATTGGAGAATAACGGAGCTGAGATAACCCTATTGACATGTACATTATCTGGTGATAAAAGGGTTGTGGTAAAAGGTAAATTGAGTTGAAAATCTGCTGGAAATTGGATGAGCGTAAAAATGTAGCCCCACAAATGTGAGGGCTTTTAATTTACTATACTTACACAAAACTCACTACTACTTGCTGACGTATAATAAACGTAAGGCTATGGTTCTCAAAAGTGACTTTAAAAAGACCCCACCTAGACTTGATTAAGGGTCTTTGAGAAGCGTTGTTCGATGATGACAATTGTTCATACTTAAACTCTAGAAGCATAGACGATAGGATTGGTTAGCTGTTTCCAGATGGAAAGTAGTATGTCTTCATCATCATGAAGGAGGCAATGAACAAGAAACCCTATAATAACAACATCAATAAAGTATAACCATTCTACATCCACTTGAAATACCTTCTGAAAATCCTTAGAAACAGAATTTTCTTCGATAATTTGTTTGCGCATCTCCTGAAATTGTCTTCGATAGCTTTCATCTTGATAGGATTTGGAGATCCACAAAAACATAATCGCATGTTCAGGTGATTTTTCCGTAGACATTTTAATTAAATAGCGCCCAAACGAAAGGATATTTTCTTTAAAAGGTTTATCTGGATTGTAAGAAAAATCAATTAAACTATGTTCTAAGGCATATAAAAATGTTTCCTTCATTAAATCGTCTATGTTAGAAAAATAGTAATAAAATGAGCCTTTACTACTTTCCGCCTTTTTTATTACTTTGTTAATCGTAAGCCTTTCCAGTCCATTCTCCATAATCAAATCAATGGTAGCTTGGATAAGACTCTGTTTTGTTTTATGAGACATTGTTGCTCTCCTTATACGTTCATATTTTCAAAATAAGTTTGTAAATCAGTATTTCCATAGGTATCAGCAATAACATCGTGTGTCATTACATAAAAGAAAAACTGCAATAATTCATATTGTCTTTTATTACTAATTCTTAGAAATGGGAAGATACTTTTCACAAGCCACAGTGGAACGCTTGTAATTTTACTGTTTGGGTTAGCGGCCATTATAGATAGTTCAGCCATTTGACGATATGTATAAACATGAGGACCTCCTACATCGAGTGATATTTCTTCTTTAGAAAAGGATGCTACACAATATTCCGCAAGATCAGCCCCATGTATGGGATTCATTTTATTTTCTCCTTTGCCAAACAAGAATACCCTTCCTTTTTGGGCCATAGTGAAAAGCTCCGTCATATCAGAAAAATAACCCGTTGGATTGATGATGATATGTGGAACATAGCTTCTGTTTAATTTGTCTACAAATAGCTGTTTTGCTTTAATTAATGCAGAAGGACAATTTTCAGTCGCGTGCGCATTTATATACATAAACCGTTGTACCTTACTGTGCTCTGCTTCTTTCAGCAAATGCAGATTCCCCTGATAATCTACATCCATGAACGTTAAATGACCTTTTTGTCTTGTAATACCTACTGAGGAAAAAACGTAATCAATATCTGCGCAAATACCTTGAATGGTTTCTGCCTTGGAAACATCCCCCACAGCAATATCATCAATGAATTCATAGATAACTGGGGAAGAGAAAGCCCCCTCTTGCTTTAACTTTGCTGGTGATCGGACCAATACCTTTACATAATATCCCGCCTGTTTAAGTTCCTTTACAACATATCGCCCTAGGTAACCTGTTGCCCCAGCTACTAATACGCGTTTCATCTTCATCTCACTCCAGTAATATAATTTAGCTTACTTTCATTTTAGACCGATCGGTCTAAAATTACAATAAAAAGGTACCGTCATTTCGAAAATTTTATACGCTTAGCAAATTTCGACATTATGAAAGCCAAATTCTTGTACGTTAAGGAATTTGGCTTGTTATTGGTTTAAGTTTTATTTAAGGGTCTAAGAGAATTAGCTAGTAATCTATTAGCATCAAACCTATATTCTCCAAGAAAATTAATACGCTCCCATCCCAGATGGTGATATATGGCGGTACCCCGCAAAGAAAGCAAGATTTGAGGTTGTTGGTGAGTACCAAATTATCGGGGTAAATTTATCGTATGAAAGAAATATGTAAGAATGAAGAAAGAAAAACGACATGTATTACTTTTACAATAGAAATTGAATCAGTTGCAAGATTTAAATCAGAAAGGAGTAATAATAATATGAGATTTTTAGAGATAATACTTGTCGTTGTTAATTTTGGATTATTGTATTGGGTGTTTATAAGGAGGAAAAAAGCCTCCACAAACATAGTATCTCTTTGGCCTTTGGCCGTGGGATATTTTATGGTAATTGTACAGATGGTTGCAGAGGGCGTAAGCTGGCGAATGATTCCGGCTTATTTAACACCTGTTTTGTTAACGGCGTATCTGTATGTCAAACGAAAGAATATAAAACCCAGAAAGTGGTATGTATTGACTATTCAAACTGTACTACTCACTGTTTATCTAGCAATCACAATCATTCCACCTATTGTCATGCCTGTATTCTCATTTGAGAAACCAACAGGAAATCACTCGGTAGGAACAGTATCCTATCATTGGACGGACAAAAAACGCAAAGAAACGTTTGGGATAGATCCGGAAGCTAAGCGCGAGTTGATGGTACAAGTTTGGTATCCAGCAAACGAAGAGAGCGAGAAGAGGACTAATCAATATATGAGAGATGTGCCGGAAAAAGAGGAGGGAATGGCGCAACTAATGGGGCTACCTGATTTTATGATGAGCCATTTAGGTCTTGTCCGTGTGCATTCGTTTTCTGAGGGTATTTTGTCTGATAGGCAGGAACGTTATCCTGTGCTAATTTTCTCGCACGGTAATGCCGGCAACCGTAATCAGAATACATTTCAAATTGAAGAACTAGCAAGTCGTGGATATATTGTCGTTGGCATTGATCATACTTATAATGCGGGAGCAACGGTTTTTCCAGATGGTAGAACAATGAAATACTCGACTAAAGATGAATAGAACACTCTTGCTGAGTTCGATGAGAGGATGTCCATTTGGTCAGAAGATGTTACTTTCGTACTTGATCAGCTTGAAGAGTTGGATAAGGGCGGAGAGGACGATCAATTCAAGGGAAGGCTTGATCTCGAGAAAATTGGCATGTTCGGGCATTCCTATGGAGGTGCCACGGCGTATCGAATGCTATTGCAAGATGATCGCGTAAAAGCTGCCATAAATATGGACGGATCACTGTTTGGAGGACCAGTTCCTGAGAAGAGTGTTCAAAAGCCACTTTTCTTGATGTACTCCGCGTCCTCACTAGATGTGGATCGATTCGAGGCAGATCTGGATGAAATTACTCCGGAAGAGATTTTAAAACAGACAGGAAGAAATCGTGAAGCGCTTGAGAAAGACTTTTACGACCTTATGTCAAGGTATGAAAAAGTTGTCGCAAGTGGTGCATTGTCTTTGGTCATTCCGAATTCAAACCATACTAGCTTTACTGATCTTAACTTGTACAGCCCACTGATGCGTGCAAAAGGTGAAGATACTAAGCAAATTCATCTTCTAGTTAATGAATTCACGCTTGCATTCTTCGATCAGTATTTGAGAGGAACGGATGATAATGTGTTAGAACAATTAGGGGCTAAATATCCGGAGGTTCATTTTCAAAGTAAATAAGTGATTTAATGACCGATACGGAGAATTCCCTTTCATTTACTATTTTTTTGACTTTTGATACAATTCGGGTATGAAAACACAAATATTGTTAGTAGAAGACGATAACTCTATCAGTGACATGGTTGCAAATTATCTACGTAAGGAAGGATTCGATGTTGTATGTACATACGATGGTGAGCAAGGGATACAGGCTGTCATGAGTCAACAATATGATTTGGTTCTGCTCGATCTAATGCTCCCAAAGCTAGACGGGTTGGAGTTTTTGAAGCTAGTCAGAGTATATAACACCACCCCGGTTCTAATTATATCGGCCAAAGATGATGATGTGGACAAAGTAGTAGGTCTCGAATTCGGAGCAGACGATTATATCGTTAAACCTTTCTCGTTAATCGAGCTTACGGCCAGAGTAAAGGCGATGATCCGTCGTACGACAAAATATTCACCCACTGTTGTCGAAAAAAAATCTGTGTCACGAGTATTGAAGGTTGGAGAATTAACAATTAATGTAGACGACTTCACTGTCACTAAGAATGGCCAGGACATTATGTTAACATCCAAAGAATTTCAAATTTTATATTTACTCGCCAGCAATCCGAATAAAGTATTCACAAAAGAACATATTTATCGTGCAGTATGGAACGAAGAATACTACAGCGACGAGAATAGTATTAACGTACAAATCAGCCGTCTACGAGACAAAATCGAGGATCGTTCCTCGAAACCTCAATATATTAAGACGCTGTGGGGTATCGGATATAAGCTAGGGGAATTTTGAATGACTGGTATTCTAATTGGCATTATCTTAGCTCTAATTATGTTCAACATTTCACAATACCGGTTAGCTAGGGGGCGAGACGCCCATCTCTTTTACATCCGTGACAAGCTTCGGACAATTATAGAGAAAAATCAAACCGAAAAAGTACTTCTGTTCACGAATGATCCAGCATTAAAAAAACTTCTAGTCGAACTGAACCGACTGCTTGAGAAGAAAAACGAGGAGTTCCTCAAGCATGCAAAGAAGGAAGCTGGAATCCGTAAAATGCTGGCCAATATTTCACATGATTTAAAAACGCCACTCACAGTCGTGATTGGTTTAATTGAGACAATCGTGTGCGACAAGGAGATGACGAAGGAAGCAAGGAAACAGACTCTTCTGAAAGTGCAGACCAAAACTTCGGAGATCTTGCAACTGATTAATAAGTTCTTCGACTTGGCCCGCTTGGAATCCGGGGACAAAGCTTTGCCACTAACCTATGTAAATATAAATGAAATTTGCAAAAATAATCTACTTTTTCATTATAATGATATTGAATCTGCTGGATTGGAAGCCATCATTGATATACCAGATCAACCAATGTACGCATTGGGCAACGAGGAAGCTTTGGATCGTATATTGCAAAACCTCATTTCTAATGCTGTTCGGTATGGAAAAGAGGGTCTAACCGTCGGCCTAACATTGCGCGGCGATGATTCCCATGTCTATATAGATGTGTGGGATCGTGGCAAAGGAATTGGTGAATCACACAGCGACAAAGTATTTGAGCGCATGTACACGCTCGAAGATTCCAGGAACCGACTCTATCAAGGAAGCGGACTGGGCTTAACAATAACGAAACGTCTTGTCGAACATTTACATGGCGAAATAACGCTCAAGAGTCATCCATTCGTGCGAACGACATTTACAATTCGATTAAAATCGTTAAAAGGAGAGGACTAACCATGACATACGTCGTTAGCACGAGTAGACTTAGCAAGAACCTGAGTGGGAACAACATCTTGTCCGATGTGAACCTTCACATTAAGAAAGGAGAAATCTACGGACTCTTAGGTCTGAATGGAGCTGGCAAAACATCGGTCATGAAGCTGCTTACGGGCTTATGGAAGCCAACTGAAGGAGTGATTGAACTTTTCGGAGAGAGACTTATAACTGGTGACTGCAAATCTAAGAAGCGAATAGGTAGCTTGATTGATTATCCAATATTTTATGAAAAGCTAACTGCTCGGGAAAATCTGGAGCTACACTGTGCATACATGGGTTATCACGATCACCGGTCTATCGATGAAGCACTTGCATTGGTCGGCTTAACCGTTGAAGGATCCAAAACTGTAAAAAGCTATTCACTTGGCATGAAGCAACGCCTTGGATTAGCCCGGGCAATATCGACCCGACCGGAGCTGTTACTTTTGGATGAGCCAATCAATGGTCTTGATCCGGTTGGATTGAAGAACATGCGAAACCTGATTTCCGCATTGAGTAAAGAATATGGAATGACGGTGTTTCTAACTAGCCACTTACTTCGGGAGTTAGAGCTAATCGCAAATACGATTGGTGTCATTCGTGAAGGCAAGCTTATCCGAGAAGTGGCAATGGAGAACATCCAAAGAGACTGGACGGAGTATATTGAATTGGTGACAAAGGATGTCGTGAAAGCAGTTAGCATATTGTCTAATAAGCTAGAAATGTGCAATTTTAAATTGATAAATGAATCGACAATTCGTATCTATGATTTAAGTTTACCTCAACCTGAAATTGTACGAACGCTAATTCTGAATGGAGTTGACATTGGAGAAATCAGACGCAAGAATCAAACGCTGGAAGACTATTTTTTAAATCTTCTGCAAGGCAGTGGGGATACATGATTTCGCTAATAAAGTTGGAATTAAAAAAATTCAAACTGAATGGATATTTCTTGTGTGTTATAGTGTCAAACTTGGTGATGACGGTTTTGGTCTGGATGATGATGTTACAGTGGTCAGTGGAAAACACCTACATACACCCAACCTACAACGTTGCATTTGATTTAACTCGTTCCATGGTGAATTTTACGTTCGTAATATTTGCTGCAATACTAATGGCTCGAATAATTGTCGGTGAGTACGTGAATAAGACAACTTCAGTGCTATTCACCTATCCAATTAGGAGACAGAAGCTGCTTATATCCAAGCTGGCATTAATCTCGCTTGTTACCTTTGTTATTATTATCATCTCCAATCTGTTCATTAATCTTGTCTTAATCGGGTTAAACGTCAAATATGATTTCGTCAAGGAACCTCTTACTTCCCCAATCATATCCAATCAAATGATGGAAATTCTTATTCATGCCGTTTTAAAGACGATGAGTAGCTGGATTCCACTTGTTTTGGGAATGCTTCGGAAATCACCAACGACGACAATTGTTTCTGTTTTCATTATCGAGTTTACCTCCATTTCCATGAACAACGGGCCTACATATACTGTAACTCCTGCTGTCGAAATGACGCTGGCAGTGATTGGAGCTGTGGGTGCATACTGGATGATCTACAAAGCCGAGAGAGAAGATATATTGTAATGGAGGTAGAATTCTCAGAGGATATTTACTAGTAAATTAAAGGTGAGGTACCCCTAAAAAGTTAGATTTAAAATCTAACTTTTTGAAATAGGAACCAGCTATATAAATGCTGATCCTTAGTTATTGCGCACTATATAATGTAGTTACCCACAGTGTCACACCAACACAACCTAAAAAGCTCCTCTTATGAGGGGCTTTTTTAATCAATCCATACATAAATAGTACTTTCTATTTGTAGCTTTAAATTTATATCTTGATTAATTGCTATCATGATTGATTTAATAAAGTAGCCTACACAATTTACGGCTAATTGAATACTTTATTATAGACCTGTTAAGGGTGTGACCGTCAAGTAAAATGACACAATTTCTGCTTATTAATTTGAAACACTTTACTGCCCAAATATGGTTTTTCGATGCTTCATTCGCCAACTGTCTTCATTTAAATGAATAATTTCCACTCGATGCAATATACGATCTAGAATCGCGGTTGTAATTGCCTGATCTCCTAATAATTCACCCCATTCTTTAGGACCTTTATTGGACGTTAATATAATCGATGTTTGATTGTACAGATCATTGATCAAATGAAAAAACATATTGGCTTCCTGTTTGTCCATTGCCATAAACATTAAATCGTCAATGATAACTAGATCTGCTTCTCGTATTCTCTTCATTCTCGTTTTCGATTTCCTTGTGATTTCTTCAGTCTTTAATACATGAATGAGATCACCCATCGTAGTAAAAATCACTTTATATCCTTGGTTGAGAGCCTCCATGCCCAGCCCAATCGATAGGTGGGTTTTGCCGACGCCTGGCGGCCCAAGGAAAATAATATTATATAGCTGCTCCATCCACGTTAAGTCCTTCAACTGATTTAGTTTCTTTGAACTTAATGATTTCTGTTCTTTTAAATCGTATTCTTCCAGAGTGCTGAAAAACGGGAACGTCGCCCATTTAAACCGTTTCTCTAATAGCTTTTCTTCTCTGCGCTTTTGTTCATAGGTTGCCACATCCAGGAGAAACTGAGTAAAGGATGCGTCCTTTTGCTCAGCTTCTCTTATGAGTGTAGGAAGATGGATAGCTGTTTCGGTTAGGCGGAGGGTTTTCATCAAATCTTGTAATTGATTCAGCTGACTCAATTAGACTCACCCTCCAATATTTCAGTATAGGCATTTACTGTTCTCTTTTGGGCTTCCGTATCCATGAGCCAGCCTGAAATCTTATTTATTGATGATACAGCCCGGGCGTTATCGGTTATTGTATCATCAGCTTGGCGTTGTCGTTTGATGTATGAAACGATATCGCTAAAATCTGTCGCACTATAAAGATTTCTTTTCACACATTCTTTTAGTGCTGCTGATAAGATTGCCCCATTGTTCTCCTTTGTCTGCTTTGAAATAATCTGCAGCTGATCTCTAATATACCGAGGGTAGTTTTGCCGGATGATATTGAGATAGTCGTATGCGGAATCTACCTCTTCAAACCGTTTCGCAACCGTATCCATAAATGAATGGATGCCTTTTGTCCGATCGCGCGAATGGCTTCTATCCTTCACTAATTGGCCTTTTCCTTCAGGAATAGTGTGTTTTGCAATCAATTCTCCTGTATCGGTAATATAGATGAATAGTTGTTTGTCTTCCGTTTCCTTGATACCGACGGTATCATATTTATGGAATGTTCCTAGTGGAAGAGAATACCGATTCGACAAATAACGAATTGTATTGTCCTTATGGACGCTTCTTGTTATACTATTTTCATAATTGTTTTTGATAGTTAATTTTTCTGCGACTGGTCTTAAGTGTTGCTTTTCCAAGGAGAACACTTCGACCGGTCTTTTTTTTGTTGTGTTATGGATTTTATAGTTCCCTGTTCGGTTTAGCCACTGCCAACCCTGTTCATTCCAGGAATCAATGTTGTGAAACACTCTATGTCTCGCAAAGTTATGCTTGATAAAGCCAACCACATTTTCAATTTTCCCTTTACTTTCTGGGTCAGCTTTTCTACAAACCCTAAGGTTTAAACGCCTGGTTTCCTTATAATGTTGAAACTCTTTCGTTAAGATAAGATCCCCGCCATTTTCACTGACCACGATTAAATTATCCTGATCATAAACGATTTCTCTTGGGATTCCGCCATACCACCGAAATGCATCTTCATGTGCTTCCATCACATCCTGGGTAGTGAAAGGTCTGTCTAACCATTTTTTATATTTGTATCTCGAGTTAGACAAAACAAATGCGATAAAGCTCAGCTTCACCTCTTGATTGTCAGGTGTTCTTTGTTTTGTATGACCAAAATCAACCTGCATTTGTTCTCCCATTGGCTGGTCAGGAATAGCTTCATAATTCCGCGGTAGAGTCTCTTTCTCTATTCTATATTCAGTACGTAATTCTCTAACGTAGGCACGAACCGTGCTCTCGCCAATCTCCAGTGATTCATACCTTTCCTGTAACCAATCTTGCACTTGTGCTGCTGACATATCAGGATGTTCTCTCAGCCAGGATAAAATTAACGCTTTGTAAGGATCTAACTTTTTCTCTCTCGTTTTTATACTTTCTACCCATTCAGCCATCTCCGAAGGAGACTTCTGCAGGTTGCGATACACCGTTGATCTTGATACCCCCAACTTTTCCGCCACCTTCGATTTACTAAATCCTTGCTTAATTAACTGTTGAATCTCCATATACATTTCCCACTTATCCACCTTTTCTGCGCCCTCCATTGATGTGTGTATAATCTTAAATATCATACAATGGGAGAGCTATATATTTTACTGGTATATTTGGGTAAATAAGTGTTTCTTCTAATCTAGCGGAAACTGTCTACTTTAGTTTAGCAGTCACAAAGGGTCTTTCCACATGTTATTTCCTGGCCCTTCATTTCATATGGAGGGCTCAATTTATGATATTGTTAGTGGTTATTTTTATTTAAAAATAAAACAAGCAAATGACTTAAGATAACTGCCAACTCAATTAAGGGTAACATTGAATATATTATATTAAATCGAAAATAAAGGAGGGAAATTGTATGTGGAGGCCAAAGAGAAAATTTGATAAAGATGGTAATCAAGAGTTTTTCTCTACCGCAAAAGCAGATGCAGATGCAAAAGCTAAAGCCGATGTAGATTTCGACAGTGATATTCATGTTGATAACGATAATGATAACGACAATGACTTAAAAAACAAAAACCGCAATTTCAACATTGCGAAGATCACTAAAAGTGGCAACTCTTATGTTAATGTTATTTCCGATGATGAAGACGACGATGACAGGAAACGTAAGAAATACTATTAATAAGTACTAGTGGGGTAATATAATTTATCCCACTCTTTTTCTATGAAAGTGGGGAATAAATTTGCAAAATTCATTAAAAAATGGTCGCTCAATAGACTTCAATAATGAAAGTCTATCTACAATTGGATATAGCGGTAATTCAGATGTGGATGTAGAGGTTATAGTTGATACAACTCCAATTGCATATGCAATGTTATGTACTCTTTTAGCTACAAAACAAATCTCCGACAATGAATTTAGCGCTGCAGTTAGAAAATTAGAGGATTTAACCCATAGAAACAAACATCACTCTACAAGAGAATTGAACGATTTATCACAAGTAAAATTAAATAAAAAACGGTTAAGAAGGTACAATTAGCCTTCTTTCTGTACTTAATTCACTCAATAAAATTGGATTGTCATCATTACCTGAATCAAACGTATCACTAACTTTACTAATTCATCCATCACGAACAAATATATTTTCAGGGCTGCATATAAGACGATAGGAGCCGAATATTACCTAACGTCTTATATCAGCTCTAAATCACCTATTTATCTAATATCTTACTTCAATTGTGCTTGTACCAGATAATGCTCTCATCGCGTAATTTACATCTACATAATATGCACCTGGTAAAACGTCAGTAAATGTTCTGGAAGGTTGGGTACCTACTGAAAGGGGACCCCATAGAGTACATCTACCAGAGTCCCTATTACATATCCGCACTCGCCCTGTCTCCCAATATAAATCCTCCCCCGAAAGTCTAATTGTAACATCGCCTAGCGAAGGAACAGAAAATTGACCGTCCCATTTACCATCTCTTGTTGTAAAAGGAAATGGGCCGAAATACTTTACTGCATTAATTTCATTTTTAGGACTTTCATTTCCAGTAGTTTCAGCTGCGATTGGTTCTGAGGGGAAGGTCTGAGAAGCTAAAATAATCATGACGGGAAAAATTATTAGTGCAAGAATCTTTTTCAACATATCTCACCTCCTTTAACTACATTTAACTATTTCTACAAATATTCACATCTTCCTTCATTTTTTTGTAAATTTTCCATTAAATTCATTTTATAATCATAATAGTAATTACCTTAATAAAAAATGGAACCATTCATGGAATCTGAATAAATATAGTCAAAATATAGTCACAAGCTGAAAATGATTATAAAAAAGACCCTTATCCAAGTTGGATAAGAGTCTTTGAAACGTTGATATTTTAACGTTTTGAGAAATATCTAGATGAAATCTAAGTATACCTAATCCATGGAAACCCTTTTATATCAACGTTTTGGGAAATGGTATATGGATAAAAGTGTATGAAAAAGGATTGAAATTGACATTACTTGCACCAATTTGCACCACACTACGTAGATGCTAGCTGAATACAATTAATTTTCCTTTATCCATTTTTTCAATATAGAATCATAATCCTCTTTTCATAAATTGATGTAACGTATTTTTTAGTGCATTCGTATCTTTTGATAATGCTGTATTATTCGAATCTATATACAATAAATCTGATGAAAAACCTAAATTTAGATTAAAGGATTGTTCAACTATTTGATTACTCATGTCTTTATAAATGACAATTACAGTAAAGTTATCTTTTTCTTCCACTTTTACCGCCGTAATAAATTTTTGATTTGGTGCAATTAGTGCATTTTTAATTGAATCTATCTTTCCATGTCTTCCTAATCCTTTAATTTCTTTATCAAATTTAATATCTATTATTGTTGCAGGTGTTTTCCCAAAATTCTTTATGACAAAATATTTTTGAAAATGTCCTACTTCTATCATTTCCACATAGCAACCGATATAGGGTTTATTTGCATCTTCAATTGATTTTCTTGTAAGTCGTAAGGATTTACTTGCAATGATGACGGAAACAACCGATATAACTGTAGTAGCTATAATTGATAATATCTGAAGCCAATCTGATATATTGATTAAATCAATCCCGCCTTCCATATTTATCACATCCATTCTAATAATAAACCCCTGTCACAATATGACAGGGATAATATTTATTCAATTACTTCTATTGGTGGTAAGCTATGCACTAAATCTACTGTTTGAATTGATACATTAATCACTCTTAATAGTAAGTTGAAAATATATTTTTCATCATCTGAATATAAGTTAGGATCGTCGGTAATCCCTGATTTTTTATCAATTTTGACTTGATATTGGTCCATTATCCATTCAATGGCAGCGCGCCCATTCACCATATATTCATACGCTTTATCTGGTATATTAGAAATTGTAATATCTTCATTAAAAATTATAATATTACGTTGATTCCTTTTAGGATGTTTCATTTTCGTCACACGATATGAAGGATTTTCATTTTTCGTTATAGAAACATCATCAAACACTGGTATTTCTTCATAGTTAAGATGCAGATTCGCTAAAGCTCGACCCACTTTAATAAAATCTTCTTTCTTTTTTAGTATAGGTATGCGTGGCGACGCTTTTCTAAGATCATTATTATACTTTCTCCTGAATTCTTTAGAATGCAGTAGACCATACACATAATAAAACACGTCTTCTGAATTCAGTTGAATTCTTTCACAAAAATCTTCATTGATATTGCTATTATCAGAAAATAGAACGTTCCCATCATTGTTATACAAAACATATCCTCTTCCATTTTCCATTAAGTGTAGATTTGGTATTGAATCTACCATAAGAACAGAAAAGTCTCGTCTAGCCCCTCCTCCAGATACATAAATAACTTTGTTTTCTTCTCCGAAAATAGAATGATATATACCAGGATATTCCACAATATTTTTATCGTAATATAACCATTTTTTGGTGAATGGTCGGTATGAGCTACTAACAATTGTTTTTGAATTATATTCTATTAATTGATTTTGCACTAACTTCTTTTTCAGACCACGAGACCATTTAACAAAATCATCAGCAGTATTAATCATCTCTTCTTTTTTCTTTAAATCTTTAACAATACTCAATCGTTTTACTTCTGAATTATAATTATGAATCATTGTTTTAGATGTATATTCAACTTTTTCTCTTGAATAATTATATACCCATGCATCCCTATTAGTAGTAACACCAATTGCTTTTGAAGTGAATACCTCCCCATCCATTTCATGGAATTTAGAATATTGTTCATCTCTCTGATTGATCCAATCATTATTTTGATCTGGTGTTATTTTATCAAACTCTATATTTCTGATAGACTTCAAAACATTTAATTTATTCAACTTATCTTTCCTATTTAAATAGTTTCCAATGTCATAATAAAAAATATTATGGTTTTCAGAAGAATCCCTTACTAAGATTGTTATTGAAATCCCTGTTAAAATATTGAAGACACTCTGACCTTCTAACTTAGCTTCCTCACCAATTTTTCCACGAACTGCTCCTTTTAAATTTATTGAGTATATATGATTAAATTCATCATGTATTACTTTTCTAAATCCTTCATGGCTCGGCTTATCTATAATAGAATTCGGAGTAATAAAAGCAATCACACCAGTATCACCAATTCTATCAGTAGCCCATCTAAATGCTTTTATATAGGTATCAAATAAGGATTTTTTATTTAAGCCAGAAGTATGCCTCGCATAAGTTTCATCAATCTTTTGATTTAAAAGTAGATAATCTACGTTTTTATTATTATCATTTGCGCTAGTTTGCCCGATTGAATAAGGTGGGTTACCAATAATAACTTTTATGGGCGACTCAATCTGTCGCTTCAATCTTTTATCATTATCCCCGAAAAATTCATCTTCAAAGGAAGTTTGTTTTTCAACACTTTCAAATGTATCCGTTAAAATAATTCCTTCAAACGGAATATAGTCACCTTCGTATATTGCATGAAAAGTCTCTTCTATGTTTATTGCAGCAATATAATAACTTAATAGGATAATCTCATTTGCATGGAGTTCTTTAGTGTACTTTCTCAATAAATCTTCCTTTTTGATTAGACCACTTTGTAACAACCGAACGATGAAAGTTCCTGTACCTGTAAATGGGTCAAGAACATGGACATCCTCATTACTAATCGACTTCCCAAAATGCTTCCTTAAAACATCTTCAACCGAATAGATAATGAAATCAACCAATTTTGTTGGTGTAAATACAATCCCTAATCTATCTGTAGTTGATTTAAAACCAACTTCAAAAAACTTTTCATAAAGTTGAATGATTATATCCTGTTTAGCTTTTAAATTATCTATTCCCTCTGCCCGAACACGTACACTCTCATAAAAGTCTTCTAATTTTTCTTGTTCTTTTAATAATCCTTGTTTATTTAATATATTCAGAATAGATTCCATTGCTTGGGAAACAGGATTTTTATTTACAAAACTATCCTTTTCAAAAAGTGCTTCAAAAACAGGTTTTGTAATTAAATGCTGTGATAACATTTCAATTGCTTGTTGTTCACTTATTGAGTTGTTAATGTTATGACGAATACTCTTCATGAACTTTTTAAACTCTCGATATCTATCACTATTTTTATCTTCTAACATAATATTAATACGCATTATATGTTTTTGAGCTATCTCTGCTACATCTTCTGACCATTGCTCCCAATACCGAACATTACCTACTTTTTGGACAATCTTTCCATAAATAGCACGTTCTAAATCAGTTAGGTTTTCAGAAAATAAAATCTCATCTCCTGTTAGCTGGTCACTTCCTGATTCATGTTCTAAATCCTCTGGTGGATTACCAACGCCAATTATTTCAAGCTGTTCTGGTTTATTTTTATTTAAAGCCAGTTTATTAATTGTTGCATCAAAACGCTCATCAATCGAACGTAAAGCGTTTAAAATTTCCCAAACTACTTCATATTTCTCATTATTATCTAAAATAGAATGAGCTTCAGCACCTGCTGGTACACCAATAGGAAGTATTATATATCCATAATCTTTTCCTTCTACTTTTCTCATTACCCTACCTACAGCTTGTGCAATATCTATTTTAGACTTTCTGGGTTTTAAAAACATAACTGCATCAAGATCTGGTACGTCTACACCCTCTGTTAAAAAACGAGCATTAGATAATACACGACAAGTATTTTCACGAACTTCACTCTTTAACCAATCAATTTTTTCATTTTTCTCTATGGCGTTCATTGTTCCATCAGCATGCTGAATTTCAATGTTAAACTGATTATTAAAATTGTCATCATCCTTATATAAATATTCATCTACCACAGTTGAGAACATATCTGTTATCTTTTTTGAGTCCTTGATTGTACCAGTAAATGCTATGGCTCTTTTCATTGGTTGACCTAATGTTTTGTTCGTATTACCATCTCGTTTTACAAGTCCATTCCAGCAACCGATAATTTTCGTAACATCATCGAACTGTAAACCTGATTCAGTTTTTGAAAACATATCTTGGAAACGACGTGCAATTACATCTTCATCCACTGCTAAAACCATTACTTTATAATCCGTTAAGATTCCTTTTCTAATTGCATCACCAAAACCAATACGATATAATTCTTCTCCATAAGTTTCTGGGTCATTCATATCCGCAACTACAATAGACTTTTCTTCTGCTTTTCTTTTCGCATCTTCTCCATATACTCTAGGTGTAGCTGTTTGGTAAAGACGTTTTTTCGCTTTAATATTGTCATTGCTATGCACTTTCGTAAATGCTGACTCTTCTTGATTTAGTTCAGTTGCACCAGTTGTTCGATGAGCTTCATCACAAACAATTAAATCAAATTCATAAAAACCTTTTTTTTGCGATTCAATAATAACATCTATCGATTGATATGTAGAAAATACAGAAATAAACTCTGGCTGAATCCCTCTTGTTTCTATTGTTTGCTGATACTCCAGTAATTTATCAGTGTTTGTAGTGGCTGGAAAACCAATATCAGCGGTTGCGATATCTTCAATTTCAGTTCCAATCCGCTCTTTAGTTACCTTCCTATCAGAACAAACTGCAATTGAATCCATATTAAAATCAATATCTGCATTCCAACTTCTTAAAGTTTGTGACAGTAATTGAATGCTAGGAACTAGATATAAAACTTTAAAAGTATCATTTGATTTTCTAGCCATTTCTTCTGCAATCGCCATCGATGTAAATGTTTTTCCAGTTCCTGGAGCCATAATCAGTTTTCCACGATCCGAATTTTTAAATCCTTCGATAACAGATTCTATTGCTGGAATTTGATGTGGTCTTGGAACTTTCTTATCTTGAAGAATTATTTCATCAGGTTTAGTAAAGCTAAATTCTGTCCAATCTATTCTACTTTCTTTTAATTGGGACAAAGATATTCTCATGATAGTCTTATCTCTATTACTCAAAGCTTCATCTGCATTTTTAGTCCATTGATCTGTCGTTGTTACGATTAATCCTTCAGAATAGTAACTCTTTCCAACCTCATTTAAAAATGAATCAATATGTTCTTTACGGATTTTTGTATCTTTAGAATAATATTTACACTGTATAGCTACTAATTCATTTGTTTTTGCTTTTTTAGCAACTAAATCAACGCCAGTGTCAGCTTTAGGAATATTATATTCTGAAGGTACTTCACTCAACATCCAAACATCATCAAATAAACGTTCGTACATTGGTTCATTCACTAAATAGTTTTTTATCAATAATTCAAATAAAGTACCCCTATCTCTCTGTGTTCTATATTCAGCATCAATTTCTTTCACTAATGATATAAAGCTATTTTCATTCAAGTAATTCATTGTTATTCTCCTTTGCTTTGACATAAATCTTCCACATATGTAATAACTGGTATAGAAAAATGTATGTTTTGCTCTGCCATATCGTACATGAGTATATTGCCAAATCAAATATCTTCTCTATGTATTTAATTATACGACAAAACTCACATTAATTTAATGATAACCCAAATCTATCTTGAAGAAAAAAAGGGAATTGTTTCTCCCTTTTTAAATATAGCCTCTTTCTTTCAGGCTAGTAAAACTGTTATCACTATTTACTACTAAGTGATCAAGCACTTCGATGCCTAGTAACTTTCCAGCTTCTACTAATCTCTTTGTAACATTAACGTCTTCCATCGATGGCTTTATATCTCCGCTTGGATGCTGATGTGCAACAATGATACTAGCTGCGTTATTAAGTATTGCTGATTTAAACACCTCGCGCGGATGTACAATCGATGAATTTAACGAACCAACATGACAACGGTGAACTGCAACAACATTATTTTTTGTATTTAAACACATAACAAAAAACACTTCACGATCATCACGACCAATAAAGCGAGATGCTATCTTTGCTCCGTCTTCTGGGCTACGAACGATATAATCAACACCTTCTTCAGCCTCTCTGATAATTTGTTCAATGCGAACTACTTCTAAAATGGTTTCCATCTAGATCAACCCCTCAATTATTTTTTTGACCTTTTTGGTCACCATTTAGAGAATCTTCGCATCGATTAATGTCAAGTGGCGTAAGTAGCAAAGCTATCGAGTGATTCGTATATGTTTTGAGGAGGCCCAATGAATTAGGGTGCGTTAAAAGCGTTAATTGCTTTCTTACGCACCCTTATCCTACTTGGCTGACTCATAACATCCGAAGAACGAAGACCCTTTATATAATCGATAATGCGTTCTTGCTTTATGGACGCATTAGGAGATTAAAATTAGGGGAGCTGAAAAGAAAGAAACAAATTCATATAACACCAATTAAAAGATTTATATTGTTTTATTGTCTTCTTTTAAAAAGTAACTGGTATTTGGTCTTTTATCTAGATGATGCACAGCGACTATATCACCTGTACTATCATATTCAGGTATTCCATAATAATTATCTTCCATTTTAAAAGCTTCTTCTTCGACTTTTTCCAAGTCAATAAATTCTTTTATAACTTCTTTTTTGTTTATGTAGGTCTTTACATTGATTTGATTGCTATCACATAACAAAGTGAAATGATTCTCAATAATCTCATCTATCAATTGTTCCATTCTGCTCTTAATTGCTTGAACAAATCCCTCATTGTTTCTTTCATCCATTTTTTCTTTATACTTCTTCGATACCCTTCTATTAGGTAATCCATACATTCCAATTTCACCATATAAATCGGTAGTTTCTTTTAAATATGCCCTTTTTAGTTTTTCTTGTACTTTTGTAGTTTTAATTAGCTTTTCAATGTCATTTCTAAACCATACGTTAGTACGTTGATCAACTTTCTGACTTTTAATTGGTCTTGTATGTGTTTTGTTGTATTCATCAACCCAGTTATAAAATACATACCGTGTAATAACATCATCCCTAATTTTGGTTATTTTACCTGTATTATCCAAACCATTGTAACCTACTGCTTCATTAAACATATCAAGAATTTCGTGAATCTCTACTTTATCCTGACTGCTCATAAGTTTGCTCACCTCGTCATCGTTTTTCTCATTATAACACAAACTGAAAATTTTAACAGAGAATCTGTGTATTTAAAAAACAGCAAAAACCACCCCTAAAACCTATTAAAACAAACAAAACAAGTTATAAACATGTTATTGTTTAATCAAGGGACAAACCAGTGCACTGTTTAACCCCAAATAATTTTAACAGAGAAAGGATGAGTTCTTCAAATGAAGAAACTACGAGAGTTTAATCGGTTTGACTGTGCGGCCTTTTTCAAAGACAAGGACGTACGAGTGATGTCACACGAGGACTGGAAAGAATACGATGCTGACGGAAAAAATCCTAAAGTCATTGGAACTAAGTACAAAACAGTTATTGCAACTGACCGAACAGAATACACAGGGGCAGATGTAGCACCTGATCTTAATGCAGGGGAACAGGTTGTAGTGAAAGTTCCTCAACCACCAAAGGAATATAAAAAGTTCAGTAAAATTATGTTTGTGAATCCGACAGCTGCTGTGTATGGAACGTACATGAGCGAACTTTCGGTCAAAGCAGATGACGTAGATATTACTCAACCAAAATAAAGGACGAGTGGGGGCAATCAGTCCCCTTTCTATCATCAAACACTTTAATGCATGTGACCGCCCCTGAAAAGGGGCGGAATCACAATATTAGGATGTGAATTACATGAAGAAAACATACCGAATGCAACGTGGGTTTATTTCGTTTCTAATCATCGGATTGTTTCTTGTTTTATGGTTTTTCTTTTACAAACTGTATCCATTGATTGCAGAACAAATAACGATATTACAGCTTCCACATGTTGAGTCACATATCTTCTTGGTTCCTATTGGTTTGATGGTAATTGGCTTATTCGTTGGTTGGTCATTTCGCAATAAACTATGGTTTGGACCACTTTTTTCCGTGCATTACTATTCGATGATAAAACGATTGAGAAGGCATATCAAAGATGCAAGATTTGAAGATGAACGTGAATTTGATAATCGTTTAGTTAGATTACCAAACATCAAAATTGTATTTGATGATAACCGAGCTAGAAAATCAGGAAAAGTGTTTATTCAAAACTCCATTAAATTCGACAAGAGATTAGAAGACATGAGAATTGATTCAGCGTTAAATGGATATGTATGTGAACGTCAATATTTATCTAGAGATCGTAATTGCTATGTCTTTGAGATTTATGATGTGAATTCTCAAAAGCAACTTGAGATTAAATCAGCAAATGATTTGATTGAATGGTCAACCGAGACAGCAGACAATTATGCCTTACGCTTAGATGAGCGTGCAACTGTACCGTTTCATCATATGGGATTAGTTGGCCAAACAGGTAGTGGCAAATCGTTTTTTATTCAAATGCTAGTTGAACAAGTATTATCGAAAAAGACGAATCACGAGTTATTCATTATTGATCCGAAGCGAACAGACGTATACCAAATGGCAAAACACTCCGTTGGTGGTGAACGAACTGCCGACAAGAAAAATGCGATTGGATTGATTAAACAATTTCATGAGCGTATGGAAGAACGGCAAGAGGAATTACAAGACTATTTCAGATCAAACCGCAACAAGACGTATAAGGATGCAGGTTTTCCCGCTTTAATCCTGCTTATAGATGAGTTTGGGGCATTAAGAGAGTCATGGAAGACCTTGGCGAAAAAGGAACGCGATGAAGTCGACAGCATACTGTCTGATATTGCATTCATGGGTCGTCAACTAGGCTGTATTTTATGGGTAGCGACACAACAAATGAATGCTCAAACAATGCCAACAGCGATTAGAGAACAGCTCGTCTTAAAGATTGCTTTAGGTGATAGCGATGAGCAAACCTATAGAACTTTATTTTCATCTGGTGTGGATATACCACCAGTCGAGTTTACTGCTGGTCAAGGAATTTACAGTTATCCAGGGCTTGCAAGTGCAGACAATCCACGCTTGTTGACGGTTCCTTACTGTAGCTTTTTGAATGAAAGCACCTAGCTTTTCCTTAAGGAGAGACGGCACAGAGAGCGGAAGGGGACCCGCCGCCTAGGCGGGGAAGGTACCGCTCCGTGCTTTACACCTTTAGGAGAGCTGGCGTTTTGGTAATCACGCCAGCTCCGGTAGGAAGCAAAAATAGCAATTAACACCGTCAGATCAGGCTTTTACACTTGAAAAACTTTCCCTAAAGTTTTCCGAACGAAATGGAGTGAATAGCACATGATTAAACTAGATATAGACCAATTCACACTAGTATTACAAGCAACAGGCGTATTTGACTTTGACGAATGGCGTGACTGGGTAGCAAAAAGCTTAATAGGCATATTCTTGGTTAAATCAAAAATGCATAAGCTATTCGACGACTTTGATGAAGCAGACGTTAAGCTGCCTGAAGGTTATACCGTGGGCTATTCATTCATCAATGCACCATTTTACTTTTGCATTGCCTACCATGAAGCATTCACGAAAATGGGTGTCATAGTCAAATTCAGCGCTTACGCATGGCATGAATATCGGAAGCGATATGAAGAAGAATTTAACGAACCAATTCATTTACACACCTTTTTTAAGTTGATTGATGCTGATGAGTATTCTTTTAGACTTTCACGAATTGATATGTGCTGCGACTTTTTTAATGAAGGCATTGATATCGCTAAATTAAAACGTTCAATTGAAGAGAAAAGGACTGAATTGCGCTATGGCAAGTACTAGTAAAAGTTATCTGCAAAAGGTTATTGATGACAATAAAGAAAAACCATACAAAAGAAACAACTCGAAAGTGTCCGATGTGTCCAAAAACTTTCAAGCTCAAACATTGTATATCGGGGCAAAAAGCAGAAATACAAAAGTGCATTTACGCATTTATGATAAGAAAGAGGAACAATTGTCATGAAGCACATGCGCCATGTAGCTAAAGAAGTAGATGACTGGACACGTGTTGAAGCAGAGTATTCTGGTGATTATGCGCACCAGCTAACAGAAGCAATAAAGCAATGTAGTACGGATGAGCAACTCAAAAATTTAATAGTGAGTTCTATCATTGATCGATACATGTTCTTTTACACGAACTCGAATCGACCACATAAACTCACAAAATTAATGCTCGATTTGTTGGATCAGAAAGACTTCCACTTTGAGTCACCTTCACCACGAAACAACTTATTAGAGCAATCGATAGACCATTTAATTAAGGGGTCTGGTCTTCTTCCAACATTGTGGAAAGCTGAGCAGATATGGGGCAATGGCACAGCACGGGAATTAATAGATTATTTCTATAAACATTTCTATGAAGAGTTCGAACCCAATGATGACCATATATCTTGGGTGAATAAATACAAGGCACTTTATCTGTTAGAAGGTAAACCTTGGGAAGGATGATATTTACATGAATAAGCCAAAAGTAAGAGAAAACATAAAGAATGTGATTGAAATTGTTGACTCATTTTTACAGGGTGAAAGCACAATCAACAAAAAAACCAGTGATTCGGATTATCAAAAACACAACTATACACCCGAATCTATTTTAGCAAATATTAAAGTTAGTGCCGAAAGTGCATTGAATGCATTAAACGAATATGAATAAAAAGGAGAAGATGCCATATGAGCACCAACATGGCTACAAAGGATTATCCATATCTATTAACAAGAGAACAAGCTTCAGACTTCTTAGGTATTGATCCAAAATCCTTTGATAAATACATCCGACCACACGATGAGCTAGAGCGTTTCATGATCGGCAAGCATGAACGATACACAATGAAATCTTTAGTACACTTTATCGAAAAGCACTCCGTTTAAAAATGCCGACAGTTGATAAGATGCTAGTTTAGAAATACAATATAATTGTATTCAACTAGCATCTATCAGCTATTTTTATGAGAGGGATGATAGTATGGCTAGTATAGTAAAAAGAGGAAAGTCATATCGAGCACAGGTTTCTTTATACAAACATGGTCAACATAAAAGGATTTCGCAAACCTTTCCAACAAAGAAAGAAGCAAATCTTTGGGCTTTAGAAATGGAATTAGCGAAAGGAGAAGGAAAAGAACTTGCTCACAGAACAACAACATTTGCAGATTTCTTCGAGAATTGGATTTACCTTGTAAAGGTTAATGATGTTAAAGAAACAACATTTCAAAATTATGTTCGTACTTCTGGCATTATTAGAAATTTATTTCAGGATATCCAGTTAAAAGATTTAAACGATATTGTTGTTCAAAAGAAAATTGACGAATATGCGAAAACACATTCACGAAAAACAACACATGAAGTGCTTCTTAAAATCAAAACATCTTTACGTGATGCATACGCTCGTGGTTATATTACAAACGATTTTGCTCGTTTAGTAAAAACACGTGGAGAAAACCCACCTAAACGAAACAAAGCTTTATCTATTACAGATTTTAGAAAGCTTCGCAATTACGTTTTACAGCATCCAGAAGATGAATTCAACGTACTTGTATTACTAGCATTAGAAACAGGTATGCGACGGGGAGAGCTACTAGCAATTCGCCCTGAGAGTCTGTATGAGTACGGAATAGAAGTTAGACATTCAATCAGTCCTACTTCTGACGATACTTCCTTAAAGACACAAAATGCAAAACGTGATGTTTCTATAAATAAAGAAGTGTATGAGCTGATTCGTAGGATTCCTGTTAAAGAGAATGGTTATATTTTTAGTTTTGGAGGATTTAAACAATCTGAACAGTTGACTGACCTATTAGAGAAACTTGACATTAATAAAACAACGTTTCACGGTTTGAGAGATACGCACGCATCATTTTTGTTTGCTCAAGACATAGATATTGCATATGTCTCAAAACGATTAGGACATATAAATATACAAACCACACAAAATTATTATCTGGAATTAATGCCAGAAAAAAAGCACCAGCAAGATGCCGATGCTTTAAATCTGTTAAGTGCTTTATAATATTAACGTTAATTTGCACCAACTTGCACCAAAAAACCTTTGCAAACGTTGGTATATCAACAAACCTATTAACGTTTTGAGAACTGAGGTGCACGACGTGCTTTTTTAAGACCGTATTTCTTACGCTCTTTCATACGAGCATCACGAGTTAGGTAGCCTTCTGTTTTAAGAGATCCACGATATTCTGGATCAGCTTCAAGAAGCGCACGTGCGATTCCGTGACGGATAGCACCAGCTTGACCAGTAAAACCTCCACCATGAACGTTAACAATAACGTCATAAGTACCTTGAGTTTCAGTAGCCACTAGCGGCTGATTTAAAATTAAAATTTGTGTTTCGTATGGGAAATAATCTGATGCGTTACGTCCGTTAATTGTAACATTACCTGTACCAGGTACTAAACGTACGCGTGCAGTTGATTTTTTACGACGACCTGTGCCATAGTATTGTACTTGTGCCAAAATGTTTACCTCCTTTTAGTTACCCACGAAGCTCGTAAACTTCCGGTTTTTGTGCTTGATGAGTGTGTTCAGATCTTCTGAATACGTGTAATTTTTTACCCATTTTACGTCCTAGAGAGCCTTTAGGAAGCATTCCTTTAACAGCAAGCTCTAGCATTTGCTCAGGATATTTCGTACGCATTTCGTATGCAGTACGCTCTTTAAGTCCACCAGGGTGGTTTGTATGGCGATAGTAAATTTTATCTGTAATTTTCTTACCACTTAATTCTACTTTTTCTGCGTTAATGATAATCACATGGTCACCAGTGTCTGCATGTGGTGTGTAAGTTGGCTTATGCTTTCCACGAAGGATCGCAGCAACTTCACTCGCTAAGCGTCCTAAACGCTTGCCTTCTGCATCAACAACTAGCCATTTGCGTTCAATATTATTTTCATTTGCCATGAAAGTTGTGCGCATGAGTGTTTCCCTCCATATTTAAAAAAAATCAATTTCAATATTCATTCGTCTATTTCAACATAATTAGTTTCCGGGGCTAATCATGGTTTAGAAATAAAATGCCATAGATCATAATACACCAAATGATAGGATTTTGTCAAGAGCTGATGCATATGATTTGCATTTTCTCCGACAATCCGCTTACCTTTTTTCATCATACCTAACATTCCATAAATAGAGGCCTTCTGAGGGCACGGTTTCTCCAACAAGCCTTCTATCCCTCTTCGCCAATAAATCCATGATATCAGCCGGCTGACGCCTTCCTTGACCTATATCTAAAAGGACACCTACGATAATTCGGACCATATTATATAAAAAACCACTCCCGCGAAAGATAAACTCAATTTCCGAGCCTCTCTTTTCACAACTCACCTGATAAAGCGTCCGCTCTTTTGTTCCTTTGGTAGTAGCTTTAGCAGAGGAAAAAGTTGTAAAATCATGGGTCCCCTCTAGATAATCACAAGCCGCTTGAATGGACCTAATATCTAATTCATAAGGAAAATAATATGCATAATTCCGTTTAAATACATCCGGTTCACTTTCATGCCAAACATAATATCGATATTCTTTTTCAATTACATCATAGCGTGCATGAAATGAATCATCTGCATATTCGACTTCTTTAACATATAGATCATTCGGAAGTAAGGTATTTAAGGCCTGCTTCCAGTTATATAGAGGAATATCATAAGCTGAGTCAAAATGAATGGTTTGACCCTTCGCATGAACACCTGTATCTGTTCTTCCAGAAGCTTGAATACGAATGTACTCCCCTTTATGCATTTTAGTTAAAGCTGTCTCTAACGCCCCTTGTACGGTTCGTTTCTTAGGCTGTATCTGAAAGCCTGAAAACTGTGATCCGTCATAATTAATAATGCACTTAAGTCTTACCATACTGTAGCAGCCTTCCTTTGAAAGATAGATATTATCGTAGTAACGGAAATTCTATCCTTCCAATTATAATAATTAATTTCGTGTAATAAATAATCCGATTATAATACAAAGAAATAAGATATAGATGAATACATCACGTTTCGCAATTTTTAATTCACGAAGCTTTGTGCGCCCCTCTCCACCTTGATATCCTCTTGCTTCCATAGCCATTGCCAGTTCTTCTGCGCGCTTGAAAGCACTGACAAATAATGGAACAAGCAAAGGTACGACAGCTTTTATCCTTTCTTTTACAGGTCCTGTTTTAAAATCAACACCTCTTGAAGCCTGCGCCTTCGATATCTTTTCTGTCTCCTGTAGTAGAGTGGGGATGAATCGTAGTGAAATAGACATCATTAATGCTAATTCATGCACAGGAAACTTCACTTTCTTTAAAGGACGTAGCATATCCTCAATCGCGTCCGTGATCTCAATTGGTGTCGTGGTTAGGGTTAATAGAGAGGTTACTAAAATAAGTAAAAAGAACCTCATCGATATCGCAAATCCTTGAATTAACCCACCAGTATAAATGGTAAGCGTAAATATTTCCAATACAGGCTTGCCCTCTTTCGTGACAATCATATGGAGAATAAACGTAAAGATAATAAGAAACCATACGGGCGTTAACCCTTTTAATATAAACTTAATCGGGACTTTGGATGAAATTAAACTAGCTAAGGCAAAAGCTGTTAATATCCCATAACTCCAAACATTATTGGCAAAAAACACAATGAAAACATAAATAAATATTATCGAAATCTTTGTCCGTGGATCTAACTTATGAATGATAGAATTTCCCGGGACATACTGACCAATAACCAAAGCATTATTCATGTAGGGTTCCCCCTTTTAACGAACGCTTCATTTGCAAACCAAGTTGTTGCACAGTTTGCCTAGTATAGGGGATATGGATACCAAATTTCTTTTCATAGTTATCAAGAAATTGTACCATTTCTGGAACGTCTAACTGTACATTCTGTAATGCCTCTTTTTGGACAAATACTTCCTCAGGCTTCCCTTCCATATATTTGGTTCCCTTATTAAGAATAATGACATGATCAGCGTATTTTACTGCATCCTCCATACTATGTGTTACTAAAATTGTCGTAAGTGCTTGCTCCTGATGCCTGGTATAGAACATTTCCATGATTTCCTTCTGTCCACGTGGATCTAATCCAGCAGTAGGCTCGTCCAATACAAGTACTTCAGGCTTTGTTGCTAATACACCAGCTATTGCCACCCGCCTCATTTGGCCACCGCTTAAGTCAAACGGAGAACGGTTCAAGAAATCTTCCGTTAAGCCAACAGCTGATAGAACTTCTGGAATTCTGTCGTGTATTTCTCTATCCCCAACACCAAAATTTCGCGGACCAAAGCCAATATCCTTCGCTACCGTTTCCTCAAATAGTTGATGCTCCGGATATTGAAATACAACACCTACACGACTTCTAAGCTCTTTCATTAATTTAGGTTTTTCTTCTGCGCTTAAATGATAATCTCCTATCCATACGTCACCTTCAGTTGGTCTGATTAGTCCATTTAAATGTTGGATTAATGTTGATTTTCCAGAACCAGTATGTCCGATAATTGCTACAAAAGAACCAGAAGGGATATGAAAATCTAAATGGTCAATTGCTTTATGTGCGAACGGTGTATGCTGTTGATATACGTAGCTTACGTTCTTGAATGTAATATCCATAAGTCCTCCAGCAGTTCTTCATGATTTAGTGGCTCCTGTGTAACGGGAATGGCCTCTGCTTTTAATACATCAGCTAACCTAGATACAAACGGAACATCCAATCCAATCTTACGCAATGCTTCCTTCTTTGAAAAAATTTCTCTCGGCACACCCTCCGCCCAAATCTGTCCATCATTCATTACAATGGCACGATCAGCTTGAATGACTTCTTGTAAGTCATGGGTGATCGTAAGTAATGTGACCTCTTTTACCTTCTGTACGCCAGCTATTGTCTTCATAATTTCGTTTCGCCCTTTTGGATCAAGCATTGCTGTCGCTTCATCTAAAATTATAACCTTTGGGGAAATGGCTAGAACACTTGCAATCGCTACACGCTGTTTTTGTCCACCAGATAATCGATGTGGTTCTGTAATTCGATAATCCTCCATACCTACAGCGCTTAAGACATCATCCAAGCGCTTAAGCATTTCTTCTCGAGGTAATCCTCTATTTTCCATGCCAAAGGCTACATCGTCCTGAACCGTCGTTCCCACAAACTGGTTATCTGGATTTTGAAAAACCATTCCAACATCTTTCCGTACATCCCATACAGATTCCGAATTTACCTGCTTGTCATCTATGAAAATTTCACCCTCTTGCGGAAACAATAAACCATTCATTAATTTAGCGATCGTGGATTTACCTGAACCATTATGACCAATTATGGCAACCCACTCATTTTCATAGATTGTAAACGAACAATTCTTTAGTACCCAAGGCTGCTCATCTCCATATCGAAAAGATACATTTCTAAACTCGATTAACTTCTTACTCATCATTGTTCCTCCATCTAAACTCACCCGGGGTGTATTCTTTCCTCTAATGAACATGTCTCAGCTTCGTTCTTTAGCTGATTGATTAAGGCTTTACGATGCAATTCGTATGTTAGACGAATGATCTTTCCTTTCCTTTTTCCTTCTACAAAAAAAGGGCTTGGATGCACCTCGTAGAAGAGATTCAGTCCTGCCCTTGTCGGATGTGGTTACATTAAACTAGTTCAATAATTGCCATTTCTGCTCCGTCACCTTGACGAGCACCCAATTTAAGAACACGAGTGTATCCACCTTGACGGTCTTCGTAACGTGGAGCCACATCATCGAAAAGTTTTTGAATCACATTTTCGTTTTCGTTAGCTTCCTTGTTATATAGAAATGATGCTGCTTGACGGCGAGCATGAAGATCCCCACGCTTACCTAAAGTAATCATTTTTTCTACGATGGATCTTAGCTCCTTCGCTTTTGCTTCTGTTGTTTCAATCCGTTCATGAATAATTAAGTCAGAAGCAAGGTTACGAAGCAACGCCATACGATGATCGGTTGTACGACCTAATTTTCTAGCCATGGACTATCCCTCCCTTTCATGATGACTAATGACTTATTTAAAATACGATCAACTGAAAAAAGCTACGTCCAGATCATACTGCACTTTTGATTTTATCAGTCATCATCTCGTAAGCCTAGGCCAAGGTCATTAAGTTTTACTTTTACCTCTTCTAATGACTTGCGACCAAGATTACGTACTTTCATCATATCTTCTTCAGATTTATTTGAAAGCTCTTGAACTGTATTGATACCAGCACGTTTTAAGCAGTTATAAGATCGAACAGATAGATCAAGTTCTTCGATGGTCATTTCCATCACTTTTTCTTTTTGATCTTCTTCTTTTTCGACCATAATCTCTGCGTTCTGCGCTTCATCTGTTAAGCCTACAAAAATGTTTAGATGCTCCGTAAAGACTTTCGCGCCTAAAGAAACAGCTTCTTCAGGTCGAATACTTCCGTCAGTCCATACATCCATTGTTAATTTATCAAAATTAGCTACTTGCCCTACACGTGTATTCTCTACTTGATACGTAACACGTGACACTGGAGTAAAAATTGAATCAATTGGTATGATACCAATTGGTTGGTCATCTCTTTTGTTAGCATCAGCGGGACGATAGCCACGTCCACGTTCTGCTGTAATCTTCATATGCAAGCTGCCTTTGCTATTTAACGTTGCAATTGGCAAATCCGGATTTAATACTTCTACATCACTATCGAATGTTAGGTCTGCAGCCGTAACTTTTCCTTCTCCCTGCACATCAATCTCTAATGTTTTCTCTTCATCAGAGTAAATCTTTAGAGCTAGTTTCTTCAGATTCAAAATAATCGTTGTCACATCTTCAACAACACCTTCGATTGTTGAAAATTCATGTAGCGCTCCATCAATTTGAACTGATGTAACAGCAGCACCTGGAAGTGAGGATAGTAGGATACGACGCAAGGAGTTTCCTAGAGTGGTACCATATCCACGTTCGAGCGGTTCGACTACGAATTTTCCAAATGTAGCATCATCGCTGATTTCTACCGTTTCAATTTTTGGTTTTTCAATTTCGATCATTCAATAAAACCCTCCTTTAAAACGTCGAAACCCCGGTTAGACCAGCTGTCTAACCGAAATTCCTCAAATAGGCAGTTGGCGTTTCTGCACTACCTGTAGTTCTTTCGTACGTTCTTGTCTCTCGGATGCTGTTCGCTAAAGGAGATATACTCCTTTACACTTTTAGCTATCATAACCCATTATAGACAGGGTGACAAATTATATACGGTATAATTATACACGACGACGTTTTGGTGGGCGACAACCGTTGTGAGGAACTGGAGTTACGTCCTTAATTGCAGTAACTTCCAATCCTGCTGCTTGAAGTGAACGGATAGCTGCTTCACGGCCAGCTCCAGGTCCTTTAACCGTTACTTCAAGTGTTTTCATGCCATTGTCAATTGCAGACTTAGCAGCAGTTTCAGCTGCCATTTGTGCAGCAAAAGGTGTAGATTTACGTGAGCCTTTAAAGCCAAGTGCACCAGCTGAACTCCATCCAAGAGAGTTACCTTGTGTGTCCGTAATCGTTACAATTGTGTTGTTGAACGTTGAACGGATATGTGCAATACCTGACTCAATATTCTTTTTCACACGACGTTTACGTGTATTAGTTTTACGTGCCATAGATTATACCTCCTTTTCGTTATTTCTTCTTATTAGCGATCGTACGACGTGGTCCTTTACGTGTACGTGAATTATTTTTTGTTTTCTGTCCACGAACAGGAAGCCCACGACGATGACGGATACCGCGATAAGAGCCGATTTCGATTAGGCGTTTAATATTAAGGGATACTTCACGACGAAGGTCACCTTCAATTGTATATTCGTCCGTTGCTTTACGGATTCTTCCTAATTCATCCTCTGTAAGGTCGCGTACGCGTGTGTCTTCGGAAACGCCTGCTTCTTTAAGGATATTTTGTGCAGTGTTTTTTCCAATACCATAAATATAGGTTAGTGAAATAACTACACGTTTATCACGTGGAATATCAATACCTGCAATACGTGCCATAGCTTTCAAACACCTCCAATTTCTTAACCTTGTTTTTGCTTATGCTTCGGATTTTCACAAATTACCATTACTTTACCATTTCGTTTAATAACTTTACATTTTTCACAAATGGGTTTTACTGATGCTCTTACTTTCATCATCTTTACCTCCTTTAATGGAGCAGAGCTTATTTATAACGGTACGTAATTCGTCCTCTAGTTAAATCATACGGAGAAAGTTCAACCGTTACTTTATCGCCAGGAAGAATGCGAATAAAATGCATACGAATTTTACCAGAAACATGGGCTAATACTGTATGACCATTTTCCAATTCTACATTAAACATCGCATTTGGCAACGTTTCTGTTACGGTTCCTTCCACTTCAATTACATCGTCTTTCGCCATCGTGTTGATCTCCCTTCTTCAAATCAGTCACAACTTCATTGACAAATTTAGCTATGGCAAATCGTAATTTACCATTTGTGACACGACCAGTTTCTAGAAGGCTGTTTTGGACTTCTGGAGAAATATAATCCATTCTTTCAATATGATGCAGATTCTTTTTCTTTGGTCGATCATATTTACGTTTTTCCCCATCTGCAAGCAAGACATACTTTTCATCGATAATTTTAATTACTAATGCGTATTGACCCGCTTCACGTCCTTGCATAATACGAACAACTTGACCTATTAGCGGAATCGAATCATCTTCGTTCAACAACGATCACCTTCACTTAGGCTATAGTTTATATGGCTACCTTTTAGATGATGTCCCAAAGGTCCGGTAAAGACGTATTATCGAACTTCTTCGTACTCTTTATCCACCCTTAGAACAACTAAAAATAGGAAAAAGGTTTACTCACTTTTCATCCTGTGTCACTTTATTATGAAGTAATACACGTTTATGCGTATGTTACTCTCGACTAATTATAACTTTTAACAATTAGAATTGCATCCCTCGTGCGCTTAATTACAGTTAAGATGCTTATTTTTCAATTTTTGACTGAATATCTTGAAATACTTCATCAATATCCTTATCTCCATTGACAGTTACAAGATATCCTCTATCCTCGTAAAAATCCAATAACGGTTTGGTTTGCTCCATATTTACAGATAAACGAGTTTTCACCGTATCGGCTTTATCATCATCACGTTGGATTAATTGTGAACCATCCTTATCACAGACCCCATCTTCCTTAGGCGGGTTATAAACTACATGATAAGTTGCTCCGCATGTCGGACAAATTCTACGACCAGTTAGACGCTCCACTAATTTTTCTTCCGGTACATCTACATGAAGTACGTAATCAATGGATTGATCCATATCTTGCAATAAGTCCTGTAAGGCTTCTGCTTGAGCGATTGTCCTTGGAAAACCATCTAATAGGAAGCCATTCTTACAATCATCCTTACCCAAGCGTTCTCTGACAATCCCAATCGTAACTTCATCTGGAACAAGTTCGCCTTGATCCATATATTCTTTTGCTTTCTTTCCTAGGTCTGTTCCCTCTTTAATAGCTAAACGGAACATATCTCCTGTTGAAATATGAGGGATGTTATATTTTTCATTTATTTTCTCAGCCTGCGTACCTTTACCAGCACCTGGCAGACCCATTAAAATCAAGTTCAACAATTTTCCCCTCGCTCTCATTGTCAGCAAAAATTACTTTATAAACCCTTTGTAGTGACGCTTTACCAACTGACTTTCCAATTGTTTCATCGTTTGCAGGGCAACACCTACAACGATAAGTAAGCTTGTGCCGCCAATTTGTATAGACGCAGGTAGATCGGCTATTCCACCTAGGGCGATTGGTAGTACAGATACAGCTGCTAAAAACAGCGCGCCTACGAATGTTAAACGATATAAGACTCTTGTCAAATACGTTTCCGTATTCTTACCAGGACGAATGCCCGGAATGTAGCCACCTTGTTTTTGTAAATTCTCAGCCATTTGTTCAGGATTCACTTGAACAAATGTATAGAAATAAGTGAAAGCAATAATTAATGCTACATAAATAACCATACCTGTTGGCTGCGTATAATCGAATATACGTTGAATTGTTGCTGCAATCTGATTACCTTCAAAGAAACTGGCAACCGTACTAGGTGCCATGATAAATGCAATCGCGAAAATGACTGGAATTACCCCAGCAGCATTTACTTTTAACGGTAAATGTGTAGAGTGCCCGCCAACTGGAGAGCGATTTACAAGTTTTTTGGCATATTGTATAGGTATTTTTCGCAATGCCTGTTGAATGAAAATTACTCCAACTGTCACTGCTACAACTACCAAAGCAATTAAGGCAACAATAACAATGTTAATAAACAAATCATCACCAGGATTTATAAAATACTGGCTGTATAATTGTTTAATTCCATTCGGTACTGCTGCTACGATACCTGCAAAAATAATGATGGAAATTCCGTTACCTACTCCATTCGCAGTGATTTGTTCACCTAACCACATCAGGAATGCAGTTCCACTTGTTAACACAATAGCAATAACAAGAAACTTCATTATTCCAGGGTCAGCAATTAGCAAACCACCTGCCATCGCATTAAAGCCAATAGACATTGCAATTGCTTGGATAAACGCAAGGACAATCGTACCGTAACGCGTAACCTGCGCTAATTTCTTTCGGCCTGCATCCCCTTGCTTTTTCCATTCAGCAAATTTGGGTACAACATCCATCTGTAATAATTGCATAATAATTGATGCCGTAATATAAGGCATAATTCCCATGGCAAAAATGGAGAAGTTTTGTAAGGCTCCCCCACCAAATGTATTCAGAAATCCAAATACGTTTTGCTGGTTCATCAATTGATCGATTGCTAGCTTATCTGTAAATGGCACAGGAATAAATGTGCCTAGACGGAAGACAACCAACATCAATAATGTGAAAATTATTTTCCGCCTAATGTCACCTACGCGCATAAAATTGGAGATTGTACGGAACATTAAATCACCTCTGTTTTACCGCCCGCTGCCTCTATTGCTTCTTTCGCTGAAGCAGAGAACTTGTGAGCTTTTACTGTTAGTTTCTTTTCGATAGCACCATTGCCAAGTACTTTAATACCGGCTTTAAGTTTGCTTACGACACCTTCTTCCAGTAATAGCTCAGGTGTAATTTCTGTGCCGTCTTCAAAACGATTTAAAGTATCCAGGTTTACAATTGCAAATTCTTTACGGTGAATGTTTGTAAATCCTCGTTTTGGCAGACGTTGAAATAGTGGCATTTGACCACCTTCAAAGCCCGGACGAGTTCCACCGCCAGAACGTGCTTTTTGACCTTTATGTCCACGACCGGATGTTTTACCGTTACCTGATGACATACCACGACCTACACGATTACGATTTTTACGTGTACCTTCTGCAGCCTTCAATTCATGAAGTTTCATGCGAGCACCTCCTCTTTACGCTAATTTCGTATTTAAACTTCTTTAACCGCTATTAAATGAGATACTTTATTAACCATACCACGAAGAGCTGGCGTATCTTCATGAACAACAGATTGACGAATTTTTTTAAGTCCTAGTGCTTGAACAGTTTTCTTTTGACCTTCTGTTCCACCAATAACACTGCGCGTGAGGGTGATTTCTAGTTTTTTAGACATAACAGTTCCCTCCTTATCCTAACAGTTCTTCTACAGACTTCCCGCGTAGTTTTGCTACGTCTTCTGCACGCTTCAAGTTTGTTAGTCCATTCAATGTTGCACGAATCATATTAATTGGTGTATTTGAACCTAGTGATTTAGTTAGTATATCACCTACACCAGCAAGTTCCAAGATGGCACGAACTGGGCCACCAGAGATAACTCCTGTACCTTCTGCAGCTGGTTTTAATAATACATTACCAGAACCAAATTGACCATGAATTTCATGCGGAATTGTGGTTCCAACGATCGGTACTGTAATTAAATTTTTCTTAGCATCGTCAACTGCTTTTTTAATTGCTTCTGGTACCTCTTGCGCTTTTCCTGTACCAAAACCTACATGACCATTCTTATCTCCGACTACAACTAGAGCTGCGAAACGGAAACGACGTCCACCCTTTACAACTTTTGCAACACGGTTGACCGTAACAACGCGTTCTTCTAGATCTAATTTGTTCGGATCAATGTTTTTACTCATGTATGTCCCTCCTTTATCGATTAAAATTCAAGACCTGCTTCTCTTGCAGCGTCTGCTAAAGCCTTCACACGACCATGATAAAGGTAGCCTCCGCGATCAAATACAACCGATTTGTAACCTTTATCCTGAGCACGTTTAGCGATCATTTCTCCGACCTGCTTTGCTGCTTCTACATTACTTGTAGATTCAACATTAATTTCGTTATCTTTCGTTGAAGCACTTGCAACAGTAGATCCATTGAGATCATCAATTAATTGTACATAGATGTGTTTATTTGAACGATATACGTTTAAACGAGGACGCTCCTGTGTACCAAAAAGACTCTTACGTACACGTGCATGTCTTCTTTTACGTATAACATTTTTGTCAGGTTTTGTAATCATTTAGGTCACTCCTTTCTGCTCCCTAACTATTCTTACTTAGCAGTTTTACCTTCTTTACGACGTACGTATTCACCTTCGTAACGAATACCTTTACCTTTATACGGTTCTGGCGGACGAATTGCTCTAATATTAGAAGCAACCGCTCCAACCAACTCTTTATCAATACCTTTAACAATAACTTGTGTGTTTTTTGGTACATCAATTTCGATACCGTCAACAGGGTCTAATTCAACAGGATGTGAGTAACCAGCGTTAATCACTACTTTGTTACCTTGTTTTTGCGCACGGTAACCAACCCCGATAATTTCAAGAGACTTCTCAAATCCTTTACTTACTCCTTCAACCATGTTGTTGATAAGGCTTCGAGTAGTACCGTGTAATGCGCGGTGGTCTTTGTGATCACTTGGACGCTCTAGCGTAATCACATTATCCTCCATATTAACTTTAATATCTGGATGTAGATTTCGTGTTAACTCACCTTTAGGTCCTTTAACTGAAACAACATTACCTTCCAGTTTAACTTCTACACCTTGGGGAATTTCAATCGGCTTAAGTCCTATACGAGACATTCCATGCACCTCCTCATCATTAAATAATCAATTACCAGACATATGCAAGTACTTCGCCACCAACTGCTTGAGAACGCGCTTCTTTGTCTGAAAGCACTCCTTTAGAAGTTGAAACGATAGCAATACCTAATCCGTTAAGTACACGTGGTACCTCATTAGCTTTTGCGTAAACACGTAGACCTGGTTTACTAATTCGTTTTATACCTGTAATAACTCGCTCTTCGTTTGTACCGTATTTAAGGAAAATACGCAGAACGCCTTGCTTGTTATCTTCAACAAGCTCATAGTCAGAAACAAAACCTTCACGTTTCAAGATATCAGCGATCTCTTTTTTGATTGTAGAAGCCGGAAGCTCTAACTTTTCATGTTTTACCATGTTAGCATTACGAATACGAGTTAGCATATCTGCGATTGGATCTGTCATAACCATTAATCATTACCTCCTTCCCGAATCGGGGTTTACCAGCTTGCTTTTTTGACACCAGGAATTTGACCTTTATAGGCAAGTTCACGGAAACAAATACGGCAAAGTTTAAATTTACGGATTACAGAATGTGGACGGCCACAACGTTCACAACGTGTATATTCACGTACTTGGTACTTTTGTGGACGTTTTTGTTTTGCAATCATTGATTTTTTAGCCACTATTTTCCCTCCTTGTATTAGCTCTTTCGTTTACTTTTGGAAAGGCATGCCTAGCTGAGCCAGAAGTTCACGAGCTTCTTCGTCAGTATTGGAGCTTGTTACGATAACAATATCCATACCACGTACTTTGTTAACTTTATCATAGTTAATTTCTGGGAAAATTAGTTGTTCTTTAACACCTAATGTGTAGTTTCCACGACCATCAAAAGCTTTTTTAGAAATACCACGGAAGTCACGTACACGTGGAAGTGATACTGCAATTAGCTTTTGAAGAAATTCGTACATACGCTCACCGCGAAGGGTTACTTTAGCACCGATTGGCATTCCTTCACGGAGACGGAAACCAGCGATAGATTTCTTTGCACGAGTTATCATTGGCTTTTGACCAGAAATTAATGAAAGCTCTTCGACAGCGTTATCCAAAGCTTTTGAGTTCTGTACTGCATCACCAACACCCATGTTGATGACAATCTTCTCGATTGCTGGTACTTGCATCACAGATTCATAGTTAAATTTATTCATCAAAGATGGTACTATTTCATCTTGGTATTTATTTTTAAGTTGATTCATCATGTCGCCCTCCTTTCGCTGAACCTATTTATCTAATGCTTCACCGGATTTTTTAGCGATGCGGACTTTCTTTCCATCACGTACTTCATGCCCAACACGAGTTGGTTCACCGGATTTAGGATCTATCGGCATTACGTTAGAAACATGGATTGGTGCTTCTTGATTAAGAATACCGCCCTGCGGGTTTTCTTGAGAAGGTTTGGCATGTTTTTTAATCATATTAATTCCTTCAACTAGCACACGATCCTTTTTCGGGTATGCTTCTAAGATAGTACCTTCTTTTCCACGGTCTTTGCCGGAAATTACTTTAACTTTATCACCTTTTTTTACATGCATGCTTAACGCACCTCCTAACAAGGCTAATTTTTAGCTTATAATACTTCTGGAGCAAGAGATACGATTTTCATGAATTTTGCATCACGTAATTCACGTGCGACTGGTCCGAAGATACGAGTTCCTCTTGGACTTTTATCATCACGGATGATTACCGCTGCATTTTCATCAAAACGAATATATGACCCATCTTTACGGCGTGCACCAGACTTCGAACGAACAATAACAGCTTTAACAACGTCACCTTTTTTGACAACGCCTCCTGGTGTTGCTTCTTTTACAGTACATACAATAACATCACCGATATTAGCTGTTTTACGTCCTGATCCACCCAATACTTTAATGGTTAGCAATTCACGAGCACCAGAGTTATCTGCGACTTTCAAACGAGTTTCTTGTTGAATCATATCGCTGTGACCTCCCTTCGGATCTTCCTTAGCGAACTATATTATATAATTACCGCTTCTTCAACAACTTCAACTAGACGAAAACGCTTAGTAGCTGATAGCGGACGAGTTTCCATGATACTTACAATGTCACCAGTTTTAGCCTGGTTATTTTCATCATGTGCTTTTAACTTTTTAGAGTATTTTACACGTTTGCCGTATAGCTTGTGGAACTTATACGTTTCAACTAAAACAGTAATTGTTTTATCCATTTTATCGGAAACAACACGGCCTGTGTATACTTTACGATTATTACGTTCAGTCATATCGAGGCTAACCTCCTCTTCAATTTTCTAGTTATTTACGCTTAATTCACGTTGACGTACTACAGTTTTCATACGTGCAATTGACTTTCTAACTTCACGAATGCGTGCAGTGTTTTCCAATTGGCCTGTTGCAAGTTGGAAGCGTAAATTAAATAGTTCTTCTTTTAACGATTTAACTTTTTGTTCAATTTCGGCAGTGGTTAGTTCTCTAATTTCATTAGCCTTCATTGCTTTCACCACCAATTTCTTCACGTTTTACAAACTTAGTTTTGATCGGAAGTTTATGAGAAGCAAGACGCAACGCTTCGCGAGCAACCTCTTCTGATACACCTGCGATTTCAAACATAATTTTCCCTGGCTTAACTACTGCTACCCATCCTTCAGGAGCACCTTTACCGGAACCCATTCGAACCTCTAGGGGTTTTGCAGTGTATGGTTTGTCTGGGAAGATTTTAATCCAAACCTTACCGCCACGTTTCATGTAACGAGTCATTGCAATACGAGCAGCCTCGATTTGACGGCTAGTAATCCATGAAGCTTCTGTTGCTTGCAGACCAAATTCACCGAAAGCTACTGTTGTGCCGCCTTTAGCTTGGCCTCTCATTTTACCACGATGTTGTCTACGATATTTCACACGTTTAGGCATTAACATAATGCATTGCCCCCTTCCTTATTTTTCTGATTTAGTTGGAAGGACTTCTCCACGGTAAATCCACACTTTTACACCTAATTTACCATAGGTTGTATCAGCTTCTGCTGTACCATAGTCTATATCAGCACGTAAAGTGTGTAGTGGTACTGTTCCTTCACTATAATGTTCCGCACGAGCGATATCTGCTCCGCCAAGACGTCCAGATACTTGTGTTTTAATCCCTTTTGCTCCAGCGCGCATTGCACGTTGAATGGTTTGTTTTTGAGCACGACGGAATGAAATACGGTTTTCTAATTGACGAGCAATATTTTCAGCAACTAATGTTGCATCGATATCGACTTTTTTGATTTCTACGATATTGATATGAACTCGTTTGCCTGTAAGGCTGTTCAATGATTTACGTAGTGCTTCTACTTCTGACCCGCCTTTACCAATTACCATACCTGGTTTACCAGTATGAATCGTAATGTTCACGCGGTTTGCTGCACGTTCTATTTCGATCGAAGAAACAGCAGCAATTTTTAAGCGGTTTTCAAGATATTCTCTAATTTTAATATCTTCGTGTAGTAAGTCTGCATAGTCCTTGCCTGCGTACCATTTAGACTCCCAGTCTTTAATAATACCGACGCGAAGACCTGTTGGATTTACTTTTTGACCCACTGACTATCCCTCCTTCTTTTCTGTTACCACAACTGTGATGTGGCTTGTGCGCTTGTTAATTCTGCTTGCACGTCCTTGTGCACGTGGACGGAAACGTTTCAATGTAGCACCTTCGTTTACGAATGCTTCCGAAACTACTAGATTGTCTGTATCCATTTCGTAGTTATGCTCTGCATTAGCGATCGCAGAGTTTAAAACTTTTTCTACGACTGGAGAAGCACCGCGTTGTGTATGGCGTAAAATCGCAATTGCTTCACCAACATTTTTTCCTCGAATAAGATCAACGACTAAACGTACTTTACGAGGAGCAATACGAACCGATTTCGCAACGGCTTTAGCTTGCATGTTGTGTGCCTCCTCTCATTAGCGTTTTGTTTTCTTATCATCGCCGGCATGCCCTTTGTAAGTGCGTGTTGGCGCGAATTCTCCTAATTTGTGTCCGACCATGTCTTCTGTAATATATACTGGAACATGTTTACGTCCGTCATAAACAGCAATCGTATGTCCGACAAAAGTAGGGAATATAGTAGAGCGACGAGACCAAGTCTTTACTACTTGTTTTTTATCGCCTTCATTTAAAACTTCAATCTTTTTCATCAGATGGTCATCTGCAAAAGGTCCTTTTTTCAAACTGCGACCCATGGATAAACCTCCTTTCGCACTTGAGAGACGGGTAATTTTTCCCGCCACAGTTTTCGTTTATTTTTTACGCTTACGAACGATATATTTATCAGACGGCTTGTTGCGTTTACGTGTTTTATATCCAAGGGTTGGTTTACCCCAAGGTGACATTGGTGATTTACGTCCGATTGGCGCACGTCCTTCACCACCACCGTGTGGGTGATCATTCGGGTTCATAACAGATCCACGTACAGTTGGGCGCTTGCCTAACCAACGAGAACGTCCTGCTTTACCAACACGAACAAGCTCATGTTCGATGTTACCAACTTGACCTACAGTAGCACGACAAGTAGATAATACTAAACGAACTTCTCCTGATGCTAAACGAACCAATGTGTACTTCTCTTCACGTCCAAGGATTTGAGCTTCAGCACCAGCTGAACGAGCAAGCTGTCCGCCGCGTCCTGGCTTTAATTCAACATTGTGAATGATCGTACCAACTGGAATATTTGCTAGTGGTAGAGCATTTCCTAATTTAATATCAGCACCTTCGCCAGATTCAATTTCCTGACCTACTTTGATTCCTTTTGGTGCTAGAATATAACGTTTTTCACCATCAGCATAATGAATTAATGCAATATTAGCTGAACGGTTCGGATCATATTCAACAGTAGCAACGCGTCCTGGTATACCATCTTTATCACGTTTGAAATCGATGATACGGTATTGACGCTTATGGCCGCCACCTTGATGACGAACAGTTAATTTCCCTTGATTATTACGACCACCACGTTTGTAAAGCGGGCTTAAAAGGGATTTTTCTGGCGTATCTGTGGTGATTTCTGCAAAATCAGATACGGACATATTACGTCTACCATTTGACGTCGGTTTGAACTTTTTAATCGCCATCTTGTTTTCCCTCCTTCACAAAATTCTTTTGTTATGCTTCAAAGAAGTCTAGTTCTTTACTATCTTCTGAAAGCTGTACGATAGCTTTTTTGCGGTCTGAACGATACCCACCGTAACGTCCCATTCGCTTGAATTTACCTTTTAAGTTCATTGTGTTTACTTTTTCTACTTTCACTCCAAAAACTAGTTCAACAGCGTTTTTAATTTCTGTTTTGTTAGCTTTAGGGCTTACTTCAAACGTGTATTTCTTTTCTGCCATTAAATCAGCTGAGTTCTCAGTGATGACAGGGCGCTTAATAATATCACGTGGATCTTTCATTATGCAAGCACCTCCCCTGCTTTTTCAGCTGCATCCTTCGTTAGGATCAGCTTGTCATGTCCAAGCAAGTCTAGAATATTTAGCTCTTCTACAGTTAGAACATTAACAGATTGCAAGTTGTTTGCTGAGCGGATAACTGACTCATCTTTTTCAGAAACTACAATCAATGCTTTTGTATCAACATTCAATGCATCTAGCATCTTAACTATTTCTTTCGTTTTTGGAGTATCCATTACGATACTTTCCAAAACTACAAGGTTATCTTCGTTTACCTTTGAAGATAGTGCAGATTTTAGCGCTAGACGACGGACTTTCTTTGGTAATTTGTAGCTATAGCTGCGCGGTGTTGGTCCGAATACAGTTCCACCGCCAACCCATTGTGGAGAACGAATAGAACCTTGACGTGCACGACCAGTTCCTTTTTGACGCCATGGTTTACGACCACCACCACGTACTTCAGAACGGTTTTTTACCGCATGCGTACCTTGACGTAAAGACGCACGTTGCATTACTACTGCTTCATGTAAAACATGTGTGTTTGGTTCAATGCCGAATACAGAATCATTTAATTCCATATCACCAGCTTTTGTACCGTCTTGTTTTAATAGTGCTACTTTAGGCATGACATATCCTCCCTTCGTGTGTATGATTAGTTAGCCTTAATTGCACTCGTGATTTTTACGAATGATTTTTTTGCACCTGGAACATTACCTTTGACTAAAAGTAGATTGCGTTCTTCATCTACATTGACAATTTCTAGGTTTTGAATCGTTACTTGATCGCCACCCATACGCCCTGGAAGTGGTCTTCCTTTAAATACACGCATTGGGTCAACAGCACCTAGAGAACCCGGGCTTCTGTGGTAATGAGATCCATGGGACATTGGGCCACGTTGTTGGTTGTGACGCTTAATGGAACCTTGGAATCCTTTCCCTTTTGTTGTACCAGTTACATCGATTTTATCTCCAGCTTCAAAAACATTAACGCTGATTTCTTGACCTACTTCATATTCATCAAGATTTGCGTTACGGATTTCACGAACGTAGCGCTTAGGGGTTGTGTTTGCTTTTTCAGCATGACCTTTTTCCGCTTTGTTAGTACGTGATTCCTTCGCATCAGCAAAACCGAGTTGTAGCGCTTCGTAACCATCATTCTCTAACGTTCTTTTTTGCAATACCACATTTGGCTCAGCTTGAATAACTGTAACAGGGATTAACTCTCCAGTTTCAGAAAATAGCTGAGTCATGCCGATTTTACGACCTAAGATTCCTTTCGTCATCCGTTACACCTCCTATTTAAAACAAAAATTATAGTTTGATTTCGATATCTACACCAGATGGTAAGTCAAGACGCATTAGTGAATCAACTGTTTGTGGTGTAGGATTAACAATGTCGATTAGACGCTTATGTGTACGCATTTCGAATTGTTCACGTGAATCCTTATATTTATGAACCGCACGTAGTACAGTGTAAACTGATTTTTCTGTAGGTAGCGGAATTGGACCAGACACATTTGCACCTGAACGCTTCGCAGTATCTACAATTTTCTCAGCTGATTGATCTAGAATACGGTGATCATAAGCTTTTAAACGGATTCTGATTTTTTCTTTTGCCATTATTTTCCCTCCTTTTTCGCCCATATTTGTATAGACATACTCCACGGAAATTTCTTAACAACCAGCCATGGCAAAGGGGCCGGGTGTGCCAACAACCTTCCGTTTCATCGCCTCTGATGACCAACATTATTATTATATAGAAAAAAACTGGTCAATGCAACCCTTTATACATAAATTCTAGGGAATTGCACATCTATGTATTATACGTGTTCTAGCTAGTGATTTCAAGGGATTATACTAAAATAAAACTGGAAAATCGCAGAAATTCTAGCTATTACAGTTTAAAATATTATAAGATTCATCTATTTCATTATTATTAGATTTACTATTTAACGGTTTCATCATATAAAAAAACAAAGCACAGATAGCGTCGTCACGCCAGCTGTGCTTTATATTATAGCATTAATTATTTTTCAATTGAAGTTACAACACCAGATCCAACAGTACGTCCGCCTTCACGGATAGAGAAGCGAGTACCATCTTCAATAGCGATTGGTGAAATAAGCTCAACACTCATTTCGATGTTATCTCCAGGCATAACCATTTCAGTACCCTCTGGAAGTGTAATAACACCTGTTACGTCAGTAGTACGGAAATAGAATTGTGGACGATAGTTTGCGAAGAATGGCGTATGACGTCCACCTTCTTCTTTAGATAGAACATAAACTTCTGATTTAAATTTAGTGTGTGGAGTAATAGAGCCTGGTTTAGCAAGCACCTGTCCACGATTGATTTCTTCACGAGCAACACCACGTAGAAGTGCACCAATGTTGTCTCCAGCTTCAGCATAGTCAAGAAGCTTACGGAACATTTCCACACCAGTTACAGTAGTTTTCTCAGCTTTTTCGTTTAGACCGATGATTTCAACCTCATCACCAACACGTACTTCACCACGTTCAACACGACCAGTGGCAACTGTACCGCGTCCAGTGATAGAGAATACGTCCTCAACAGGCATCATGAATGGTTTGTCTTTGTCACGATCTGGAGTTGGGATATACTCGTCAACAGCATTCATTAGTTCAACGATTTTTTCTTCGTATTCTGCATCTCCTTCAATTGCTTTAAGAGCAGAACCTTTGATTACTGGTACATCATCACCAGGAAAATCGTATTCTGTTAATAGATCACGAACTTCCATTTCTACAAGTTCTAGTAATTCTTCATCGTCTACCATATCTGTTTTGTTAAGGAATACAACGATTGAAGGTACTCCAACGTTTTTAGAAAGTAAGATATGCTCACGAGTTTGTGGCATTGGACCATCTGCAGCAGATACTACTAGGATAGCTCCGTCCATTTGAGCAGCACCAGTGATCATGTTTTTAACATAGTCAGCGTGACCTGGGCAGTCAACGTGTGCGTAGTGACGAGTATCTGTTTCATATTCTACGTGGGAAGTTGCAATTGTGATTCCACGTTCTTTTTCTTCTGGTGCGTTATCGATTTGGTCATAAGCCATTTCCGTACCTTTACCAGATTTTTTATGCATTACAATTGTAATTGCAGCAGTTAATGTAGTTTTACCATGGTCAACGTGTCCAATTGTACCAACGTTTACGTGACTTTTAGAGCGATCGAACTTTTCTTTAGCCATTTATAGTTCCTCCTTTAAATAAGTAAAAGTGTTTTTTGTAATTTTATGATGTGCAAAGAAACAATGATAGACATCATTTCTTTGCCTTCAATACAAGTTATACTTTAGATTTATCAAAAAATCAATTATTCACCAGCATTTTTCTTAATAATTTCTTCAGAAATACTCTTCGGTACTTCTTCATAATGGTCAAAATGCATAGTGAATGTTCCGCGTCCTTGTGTGTTCGAACGTAACGCAGTTGCGTAACCGAACATTTCAGATAGAGGCACAAATCCTCTCACAACTTGAAGAGGTCCACGTGCTTCCATTCCTTCCACACGACCACGACGAGAGGTAACATCTCCCATAATATCTCCCATGTATTCTTCTGGGATAACAATTTCAACCTTAGCAATTGGCTCTAGTAAAACAGGGTTACATTTGTTCTTAGCTGCTTTCAAAGCCATGGATGCCGCAATCTTAAATGCCATTTCGTTAGAGTCAACGTCATGGTAGCTTCCATCATATAATGTAGCTTTTATATCAATTAGTGGGTAACCGGCTAATACACCATTTTCCATTGATTCTTCAATTCCAGCTTCAACAGAAGGGATGTATTCACGTGGTACAACACCACCAACAATTTTGTTTTCAAATTCGAATCCAGCGCCTTCTTCGTTTGGTTCGAATTTAACCCATACGTGACCATATTGACCGCGTCCACCAGACTGACGTACGAATTTACCTTCGACTTCAGCAGATGCACGGAACGTTTCACGGTAAGCAACCTGAGGGGCACCAACATTTGCTTCTACTTTAAACTCACGCTTTAATCGGTCAACAATGATATCTAGGTGAAGCTCACCCATACCTGAAATAATTGTTTGGCCGGTTTCTTCGTTTGTTTCCGTTTTAAACGTTGGATCCTCTTCAGCAAGCTTAGCTAAAGCAATACCCATTTTATCTTGGTCTGCTTTTGTCTTCGGTTCAATAGCTACGCCAATTACTGGTGTTGGGAAGTCCATTGACTCAAGAATAACTAAATCCTTTTCATCACATAGAGTGTCACCAGTAGTTGTGTCTTTCAAACCAACAGCTGCTGCGATCTCACCAGAGTATACGCGAGAAATCTCTTCACGGGAATTTGCGTGCATTTGCAGGATACGTCCTACACGTTCACGCTTATCCTTTACAGAGTTTTTCACATAGGAACCTGAATCTAATGTTCCAGAATATACGCGGAAGAAAGTAAGCTTACCAACATAAGGGTCTGTCATTACTTTAAATGCTAAAGCAGAGAACGGTGCATTATCATCAGAAGGACGAGTTACCTTCTCTTCTGTTCGAGGAACGATACCCTCAATTGCAGCAACGTCTGTTGGAGCAGGTAGATAATCAAGTACACCATCAAGCATTAACTGAACACCTTTGTTTTTGAAAGCTGAACCAGCATATACTGGGTAAAATTCTACATTTAATGTAGCTTGACGAATTGCTGCTTTCAGTTCATCGTTAGAGATTTCTTCTCCTTCTAGATACTTCATCATCAATTCTTCATCAAGCTCAGATACAGCTTCGATCAAGCTGCCGCGTAGCTCTTCTGCTTTTTCTTTATACTCATCAGGAATATCACGAGCCTCAGCACGAGTTCCCAAATCATCCTCATAAAAGAATGCTTCCATCGTGATTAGGTCAATGATTCCTTCAAAGTTATCTTCAGCACCGATTGGTAACTGAACAGGATGTGCATTTGCACCTAAACGCTCTTTTAGCGTACCTGTTGAGTAAAGGAAATCTGCACCAATTTTATCCATTTTATTAATGAATACGATTCTTGGTACACCATAGGTTGTTGCTTGACGCCATACTGTTTCAGTTTGTGGCTCAACACCAGATTGAGCATCAAGTACTGTTACTGCTCCGTCAAGCACGCGTAGGGAACGTTCAACCTCTACAGTGAAGTCTACGTGACCCGGCGTATCAATAATATTGATACGATGTTCTTTCCATGCAGCAGTTGTTGCAGCGGAAGTAATTGTAATTCCACGCTCTTGCTCCTGCTCCATCCAGTCCATTTGCGAAGCACCTTCGTGTGTTTCACCAATTTTATGAATACGTCCTGTATAGAAAAGAATACGCTCAGTAGTAGTGGTCTTACCTGCATCAATGTGTGCCATAATACCAATATTACGCGTCTTTTCCAAGGAGAACTCTCTAGCCATGTATTCTTCTCCTTCCTAGCTTGGGTTTGTTTTATCTTACCAGCGATAGTGAGCGAATGCTTTGTTCGCTTCTGCCATTTTGTGCATTTCTTCGCGTTTTTTAACGGAAGCACCTGTATTATTAGAAGCATCTAAGATTTCATTTGCTAGTCGTTCTTCCATTGTTTTCTCTCCGCGTAGACGAGAGTAGTTTACAATATAACGAAGTCCTAATGCTTGACGACGTTCTGGGCGTACTTCCATCGGTACTTGGTAGTTTGAACCACCAACACGACGAGCACGTACTTCTAGCACCGGCATTACATTCTTCATTGCCTGTTCAAAAACTTCCATTGCATTTTGTCCGCTTCTTTCAGAAACTAATTCAAATGCATTGTAAAGAATTTTTTGCGCTTTACCTCTTTTTCCGTCAATCATGATCTGGTTGATTAAACGAGTCACTAGTTTGGATTTATAAAGTGGATCTGGCAAGACATCGCGTTTAGGTACTGGTCCTTTACGTGGCATATGTCCTTCCTCCTTTCTTCTATTTGAATGAGTTAATCAGTTACTTATTGCTTCGGTTTTTTGGTACCGTATTTAGAACGACCTTGTTGACGTCCTTCAACACCCGCAGTGTCTAGCGCACCACGAACAATGTGATAGCGAACACCAGGTAAGTCTTTAACACGACCTCCACGTAGAAGTACAACACTGTGCTCCTGAAGGTTGTGACCAATTCCAGGGATATATGCAGTTACTTCCATATTGTTAGATAGACGTACACGAGCATATTTACGAAGTGCTGAGTTCGGCTTCTTAGGTGTTAGTGTACCAACACGAGTACATACCCCACGTTTTTGTGGTGAGTTTTGGTCCGTTAGTTTCTTCTTAAAACTATTGTACCCTTTGTTAAGTGCTGGAGAGTCAGACTTCTTTGGTTTGCTTACGCGTCCTTTGCGTACAAGCTGGTTAATAGTAGGCATTGTATTTTCCTCCCTTCATAATCTATATCATCTGTTTAGCTAATGTTTTGCGCGGGGTTTGTAATCCCACACATCCAGGTGGTTCATCTTTTGGCAAAAAACAAAGCTTCAACGAAAGATTCGCTAAAACTATTCATGCTTTACTGCTGCGGTTGATGCACCTACCTCTATGCCACATGCAACCCCAAGTTTTTTCTTGGAATCTACATACTGACAAGGGATGCCAAGCTCCTTAGCCAAACTTACGACTTTTTGTGTCATATGTTGATCAGCATCATCAGCAATAAACACTTCACTTATTTCACCATTTTTCATGGCTTTAAGTGTCTGCTTTGTTCCGATAATTATTCGTGATTGAACTTGCATTACTTTTTCATAAGACATTTCATATCCTCCAAAGTAACAAGTATAATCGGAAGCACCTTGAATATTCTATCACTCACATTTTTTAATGTCAATATCAAATAGATATTTTTGCACTTCCGATTTAAGATCACTTGTCCTATTGAATACTGTATAAGCTTGGCTTTCACATCAAAACAACAGTTCAGTTAAAATGTGAAAGCCTGTTTATTTATTGTACAGTTTCTGTTTCTTCTACTTCTTCCACTTCAATTGGCTCATCTAAGCCAGGCTTTACTCTTCGGTAGCGTTGCATTCCTGTACCAGCAGGAACAAGCTTACCGATAATGACATTCTCTTTCAGACCCAATAACTCATCACGCTTACCTTTGATTGCTGCATCTGTAAGTACCCTAGTGGTTTCTTGGAAAGATGCTGCAGATAAGAACGAATCTGTTTCAAGAGAGGCTTTTGTAATACCAAGTAATACAGGTTTACCAATAGCTGGCTGGTAGCCCTCTTTAAGCACTGTATGGTTGGCGTCTCTGAACTGATGGATTTCTAATAAAGAACCTGGTAACACATCGGTGTCTCCGGAATCCACCACTCGGATTTTGCGAAGCATTTGACGTACCATAACTTCCACGTGCTTGTCACCGATTTCTACCCCTTGCATTCGGTATACTCGTTGAACTTCACGTAGCAAGTAATCTTGTACGCCTTCCACTCCTCGAATGCGCAATAAATCTTTCGGATCAATAGAACCCTCTGTAAGCTCTTGACCAGCGGCAATTTCGTCCCCAACCGTTACCTTCATTCGAGCATTATAAGGAACAGCGTAGGAACGTTGTTCTACATCACCTTGAATAACGATCTCTTGCTTATCTTTCACTTCTTTAACTTCTAGAACGGTTCCGAATATCTCACTGATGACCGCTTGCCCTTTCGGATTACGCGCTTCAAATAATTCTTGAATACGTGGTAAACCTTGTGTAATATCGTCTCCGGCAACCCCACCCGTATGGAATGTACGCATCGTTAACTGGGTTCCTGGCTCACCAATAGACTGGGCAGCAATAATTCCAACAGCTTCTCCGACTTCTACATCGGCACCTGTTGCTAGGTTACGTCCATAACATTTTTGACAGACACCATGTTTCGTGTTACATGTAAACGCACTGCGAATCGTTACTTCTTCGATTCCAGCTTCCGTTATTTGTTTTGCTTGATCCTCTGAAATTAAATGATCAGCTTCAACAATTACTTCGTTGGTTTCAGGATGTTTTACTGAATAGAAAGCTGTACGTCCGATTAATCGATCAATTAATGGCTCGATCATTTCGGTTCCATCTGTTAAAGCAGCTACTTTTAAGCCGCGATCTGTACCACAGTCTGCCTCACGTACAATAACATCCTGCGCCACATCCACAAGACGACGAGTTAGGTAACCAGAGTCAGCTGTTTTCAGCGCTGTATCCGCTAGACCTTTACGTGCACCGTGTGTAGAAATAAAGTATTCTAGAACGGTTAAGCCTTCACGGAAGCTTGACTTGATCGGTAATTCAATAATCTTACCAGCTGGGTTGGCCATTAGTCCACGCATACCCGCCAGCTGCGTAAAGTTAGAAGCATTACCCCTTGCACCAGAATCACTCATCATAAAGATAGGGTTTCTGTTACTTAGTGAGTGCATCAGCTTATCCTGAATGGTGTCTTTTGCTTGTGACCAAACGGCAATGACGCGATCATATCTTTCATCTTCCGTAATAAGACCTCTGCGGAATTGTTTCAAGACATTATCAACTTTTTTCTGTGCCTCATCTAAGATTTCCTCTTTTTCTGGAAGTACAACAATATCTGAAATACCAACTGTCATACCAGCTTTCGTTGAATAACTAAAACCAAGATCCTTCATTCGATCTAACATCTTTGAAGTTTCACTAATCTTAAACCGTTTAAAGACTTCTGCGATAATATCGCCAAGGAAGCCTTTCTTAAATGGCTTAATGATATCTCGAGATTGAATTACTTCCTTTACATTAGTTCCACGTTCTACAAAGTACATTTCCGGGGTGCGATCCTCTAGATTCACCTTTGTAGGTTCATTAATATACGGGAACGAATCAGGTAAAATTTCATTAAAGATTAATTTACCAACGGTTGTAATTAATAACTGTGACTTCTGTTCTTCAGAGAATGTTACGTTATTTAAATTGGATGCGTGTACCGCAACTCTTGTATGCAAATGTACATACCCGTTTTGGTAAGATAATAAAGCTTCATTCAGATCATTAAATATCGTACCTTCTCCGACTGCATTTTCACGTTCCAGCGTAAGATAATAGTTTCCTAATACCATATCTTGTGATGGTGTAACTACCGGTTTTCCATCTTTAGGGTTTAAAATATTTTGCGCTGCAAGCATCAAAATACGAGCCTCTGCTTGCGCTTCAGCAGATAATGGTACGTGAACAGCCATTTGGTCCCCATCAAAGTCGGCGTTATAAGCTGTACATACTAATGGATGTAATCGGATCGCACGACCTTCAACCAGTGTTGGTTCAAATGCTTGAATACCTAATCTGTGGAGCGTAGGTGCACGGTTTAGAAGTACAGGGTGTTCCTTGATTACTTCTTCTAAGACATCCCAAACTTCAGGGTGTACACGCTCAATTTTGCGTTTTGCAGATTTAATATTATGCGCAATTCCTTTTGCTACAAGCTCTTTCATAATAAATGGCTTGAACAATTCCAATGCCATTTCTTTCGGAAGTCCACATTGATACATTTTCAAATGTGGTCCAACAACGATTACAGAACGTCCGGAATAGTCCACACGTTTTCCTAATAGATTTTGACGGAAACGACCTTGCTTCCCTTTCAACATATGAGAAAGCGATTTTAGTGGTCTGTTACCTGGTCCTGTAACAGGACGACCGCGTCGACCATTATCGATCAATGCATCAACTGCTTCCTGCAACATGCGCTTTTCATTTTGCACAATGATACTTGGAGCGCCAAGATCCAGCAAGCGTTTAAGACGATTGTTTCGATTAATAACGCGTCGATAAAGATCGTTTAAATCTGATGTCGCAAAACGTCCACCATCTAACTGAACCATCGGGCGAATTTCCGGTGGAATGACTGGTAAAACATCTAAAATCATCCAAGATGCTTCATTGCCAGAATGACGGAAAGACTCTAGTACCTCTAATCGTTTAATAGCACGAGTTCTACGTTGTCCCTGTGCTGTCTTAAGCTCTTCTTTTAACGCATCTACTTCTTTCTCTAAATCAATATCCTGCAATAATTTACGGATTGCTTCGGCGCCCATCTGAGCTTTGAATGACTTTCCGTATTTATCGTAATAAGCCCGGTATTCTTTCTCAGACAGTAATTGTTTCTTTTCTAAAGGTGTATTACCTGTTTCTGTCACAATATATGCAGCAAAGTAAATAACTTCTTCTAACGCACGTGGTGACATATCTAAAACAAGACCCATTCTACTTGGAATTCCTTTAAAATACCAAATATGGGATACAGGTGCTGCGAGTTCGATGTGACCCATGCGCTCACGACGAACCTTAGCTTTTGTAACTTCTACGCCACAGCGGTCACAAACTACGCCCTTATAGCGAACACGTTTATACTTTCCGCAATGACATTCCCAATCTTTTTGTGGCCCGAAAATACGTTCACAAAACAATCCATCTTTTTCAGGCTTTAGTGTACGGTAATTAATCGTTTCCGGCTTCTTCACTTCACCATATGACCATGAACGAATTTTTTCTGGTGAAGCTAAACCAATTTTCATATACTCAAAATTATTTACATCTAGCAAGGGGCCAACCTCCCTTTTAGTGTCCGATTTTACCAAGCTACCTATGAATATATTTAATCTAAAGCTAGGGGCTGGCTCTATTGAGAGCCAACCTTACCTTTTGCTTTAGTTCTCTTCTACTTCTATATTGAGCTTACTTGCTTGCTGTGTTTCTTCTTCTTCCAATTCACGCATGTCGATTTCTTCTTCGTCACTTGAAAGCATTTTGACATCCATACCAAGACTTTGCAATTCTTTAATCAATACCTTGAAGGATTCTGGTACACCAGGTTCTGGTACATTATCACCTTTTACAATCGCTTCATATGTTTTAACACGACCGACAATATCATCTGATTTCACTGTTAAAATCTCCTGCAAGGTGTATGCCGCACCATAAGCTTCCAATGCCCAAACCTCCATCTCACCAAAGCGCTGACCACCAAATTGTGCTTTACCACCAAGTGGTTGCTGTGTAACAAGTGAATAAGGGCCTGTAGAACGAGCATGCAGCTTATCATCAACCATGTGCGCAAGCTTAATCATGTACATAACACCTACAGATACACGGTTGTCAAATGGTTCTCCTGATCTTCCATCATAAAGGATAGTCTTAGCATCTCTTGGCATACCTGCTTCTTCAAGCGTTTCCCACACATCTTCTTCTGTCGCACCATCAAATACCGGAGAAGCAACATGAATTCCTAGCTGTCTTGCAGCCATACCTAAATGTAATTCAAAAACCTGTCCGATATTCATTCGTGATGGTACCCCTAGTGGGTTAAGCATGATATCAATTGGTGTACCGTCTGGCAAGAATGGCATATCTTCTTCAGGTAAAATTTTGGATATAACACCTTTGTTACCGTGACGCCCGGCCATTTTATCTCCTTCGTGTATTTTACGTTTTTGAACGATATATACACGAACTAATTCGTTCACCCCAGGAGGTAACTCATCGCCATCTTCCCGATTAAAGATTTTAACATCCAACACAATTCCGCCAGCTCCATGTGGAACTCGTAAGGATGTATCACGAACTTCACGAGCTTTTTCACCAAAAATAGCGTGAAGTAAACGCTCTTCAGCGGATAATTCAGTAACCCCTTTAGGCGTCACTTTACCCACAAGTATATCACCGTCAGAAACTTCTGCACCGATACGAATAATTCCATATTCGTTAAGGTTCTTTAACGCTTCTTCCCCTACATTAGGAATATCACGTGTAATTTCTTCCGGTCCGAGCTTCGTATCACGTGCTTCCGATTCATACTCTTCAATATGAATAGATGTATACACGTCATCTTTTACGAGTCTTTCGCTCATGATAATCGCATCTTCATAGTTATAACCTTCCCAAGTCATAAATCCAACTAGAACATTACGGCCAAGCGCAAGCTCTCCGTCTTCCATGGAAGGACCGTCAGCAAGAATTTCACCTTTAGTTACGCGATTTCCTTCACTTACGATTGGGCGTTGGTTATAACATGTACCTTGGTTAGAGCGAATATATTTTTGTAGTTTGTAACGATCTAAATCGCCTTCTACTTCTTTTCCGTCCACAATAGAAATTCGACGAACATGAACTTCCTTCGCTTCAACACGTTCTACAATTCCTTCATGGCGGCAGATAATAGCGGCTCCAGAATCTTTTCCGTTTACATATTCCATACCAGTACCAACAATTGGCGCTTCAGGCTGCATTAATGGTACAGCTTGACGTTGCATGTTCGCACCCATTAACGCTCGGTTCGAGTCATCATTTTCTAAGAATGGAATACAAGCTGTTGCAGCTGAAACCACCTGTTTCGGAGAAACGTCCATGTAATCAATTTGATCACGAGGTACGATTGTGTTTTCACCACGGAAACGAGCAATAACTTCCTCATCCACAAAATGCCCCTCATCTGTTAACTTTGCATTTGCTTGGGCAACAACATAGTTATCCTCTTCATCTGCTGTTAGATAATCAATATGAGCTGTGACTCTACCCGTATCTGGATCCACACGACGGTACGGCGTTTCAATAAATCCAAATTTATTTACTTTAGCGAAACTCGATAATGAGTTAATTAAGCCGATATTCGGACCCTCAGGCGTCTCAATCGGGCACATTCGGCCGTAGTGTGAATAGTGAACGTCTCGTACTTCGAAACCAGCTCGTTCACGAGTTAAACCACCAGGTCCTAACGCAGATAAACGACGTTTATGTGTTAGTTCTGCTAATGGGTTTGTTTGATCCATAAATTGAGACAACTGTGAGCTTCCAAAAAATTCTTTAATCGAAGCGATCACAGGACGAATATTAATCAGCTGTTGCGGCGTAATACTTGATGTGTCTTGAATAGACATTCGTTCACGCACAACACGCTCCATCCGAGATAACCCGATTCGGAACTGATTCTGTAATAACTCTCCAACAGAACGAAGACGACGGTTACCTAAATGGTCAATATCATCTGTATCGCCTACTTGATGAAGCAAGTTAAAGAAATAGCTAATTGCTGATAAAATATCCGCAGGCGTAATATTTTTAACACTTGTTTCAATTCCAGCATTTCCAATTACGTTAAGCTCTTTCTCACCACTTGGGTCAGTAGGATCAACTATTTTAATCGATTGAAGCAAAATTTGGTCGTCAAGCACACCGTCTTTAGGCTCAAGTGTTTTTTCACCAAGCTTCTCTTCTTCACGTTCCAAGTATGGAATTAATTTATTTAGTAGTTTTCTCTCTAGCTTATCGCCTTTCTCTGCTAGTACTTCGCCAGTCTCCTGATCAACAATTGTTTCGGCTAGTACTTGATTAAATAAACGATTTTTTATATGCAGCTTTTTGTTCATCTTGTAACGACCTACATGAGCAAGATCGTAACGTTTTGGATCAAAAAAGCGAGAGATTAATAAACTTTTTGCATTTTCAACAGTAGGTGGTTCTCCAGGACGTAACCGCTCATAGATTTCTAGCAACGCCTTTTCCGTTGTTTCTGTGTTATCCTTTTCAAGCGTATTTTTCAGGTACTCATTGTCTCCCAATAAGTCGATAATCTCCTGATCTGTACCAAAACCAAGTGCTCGTAGCAATACAGTTATCGGTAATTTACGCGTACGATCAATACGAACATGGACAACATCTTTTGCATCTGTTTCAAACTCCAACCATGCACCACGGTTCGGAATGACAGTTGCAGCTACGCCACGCTTTCCGTTTTTATCAATCTTTTCATTGTAGTAAACACTAGGTGATCGCACAAGCTGAGAAACGATTACACGTTCTGCGCCATTAATAACAAATGTTCCAGTGTCAGTCATTAATGGAAAATCACCCATAAATACTTCCTGCTCTTTCACTTCTCCGGTTTCATTATTAATTAATCGAACCTTCACACGAAGTGGAGCATTATACGTAACATCTCTTTCCTTTGATTCTCCTACAGGATATTTAGGCTCGCCTAAACTGTAGTCAACAAATTCCAGTGATAGATTGCCTGTAAAGTCCTCGATCGGCGAAATGTCTTGAAACATTTCTCGGAGACCCTCTTCTAAAAACCAATCATAAGAAGCGGTTTGGATCTCGATTAAATTCGGCAACTCTAATACTTCGCTGATACGTGCATAGCTTCTGCGCTGGCGGTGCCGTCCATACTGAACTAGTTGTCCTGTCAACTGCTTCACCCCTTAAATCATACATTTTTTCGTAGATTGTAATTCTACTCCAAATTTAATATAATTAGAAAAACCAATACAGAAGCAATTACTTCTTTTCGGCTTTTCGAATATTGGCTAACTGTGATTGTGCGAATAGCGTACAAAACATGCCTAACAAACTTGTAACAGATAATTACAAGTATATTATTTGGATCCTCTCAGCAATAGAATTCCAAAACAAACCACATGAAGCATATTTCAAAAATAAACGAAAAGCACATTGTATATACCAAATCTTTCCGATTTTACCAGTGTTTCCGAACTTTTATGAAATATACCTTATTATGTTATGAAATATCCTCTTGACATAAGAATCGCCATGTTAGCATTTTCCTATCTTATCATAAGTGAAGATACGGGTCAAACATTAATTGCCCGCATAATATAGTACCCTTTATTTTTAGCTACCACTTCCACTTCACGGAATAAAGCTTCTAATTTTTCTTTAGCGGAAGGAGCCCCTTGTTTCTTTTGAATAACCACCCATAGTTCTCCTTGCTTTAACAGCGCTCGCTGTGCTTCTTCAAACATTTGGTGTACAATCTTTTTTCCCGCACGAATCGGCGGATTAGTAAGAATCCCGGCAAATTGACGACTTGTGAATGCAGACATCCGATCACTCTGTACACACTCGATATTAGTAACCTCATTTTTTAAAGCATTTTCCTTCGCTAATGCAACAGCTCTTTCATTTATATCAGCCATTACAATTTTTCGATCCTTATATCGATCTGCTATTGCGATCCCAATTGGTCCATAGCCACAACCCAGATCCAAAAAATCCCCCGCAATTACCGGTTCATTAAATTGTTCAATTAATAGCCGACTTCCAAAATCAACTTCATTTTTAGAAAATACACCTACGTCACTTGTAAATGTATAGGATTTTCCATTCAATTGATAATTCCATGTCTTTGGTGAACTTTTAGTTTGGGGTTTTGGTGAAAAGTAATGCTCTGTCATATGGCACCTACTTTTATTAAAATATTGAAGGTAGTTATAGCAAGGTGCTTGAAGTAGAAGCATCTGCTCAAGTCTTAGCTTAAATGATATGATATATAGAGAGCCCGCCGTAATGGTTACGACGAGCTCCGTTGATGAAATTAATTACTTAACCTCTACACTTGCGCCTGCTTCTTCTAGCTTACCTTTAACTTCTTCAGCATCTTCTTTAGATACTGCTTCTTTAACTGCTTTCGGAGCGTTATCAACTAAGTCTTTTGCATCTTTTAGTCCAAGACCTGTGATTTCGCGTACAGCTTTAACAACTTTGATCTTAGAAGCACCAGCATCTGTAAGCACTACATCAAATTCAGTTTTCTCTTCAGCAGCATCTCCGCCGCCAGCTCCACCTGCTACTGCCACAGGTGCTGCAGCTGTTACTCCAAATTCTTCTTCAATTGCTTTAACTAAATCATTAAGTTCTAATACTGACATTTCTTTAACCGCTTCAATGATTTGTTCTTTAGTCATGATTAATTTCCTCCTAATTAAAATTAAATTTTGTTTTTATACCGTTAAAGCACAGATTATGCGCCTTGTTCTTCTTTTTGATCCGCAATTGCTTTTGTAGCATATGCAAGGTTGCGAATTGGTGCTTGAAGTACGCTAAGAAGCATAGAAACCATACCTTCGTAGTTTGGAAGATCTGCAAGTTCCTTAATTTGCTCAAGAGAAGCAACGCTTCCTTGAATTACTCCACCTTTGATTTCAAGCGCTTCATGTTGTTTAGCAAAATCATTGATAATTCTTGCTGGCGCTACTACATCATCATTACTGAATGCGATCGCAGACGGACCAACAAGCGTCTCACTAAGATCATTCAACTCAGCAGCTTCTACCGCACGACGAGTCATCGTGTTTTTGTAAACCTTGAATTCAATTCCTGCTTCACGTAATTGTTTACGTAATTCAGTAACCTCTGCTACATCAAGCCCACGATAGTCAACTACAACAGCTGTTTCGCTCGCTAGAAATTTATCTTTAATTTCTTCAACAAGTTGTTTCTTTTGCTCGATAATATTAGACATTCTTCCACCTCCTAAAAAATGATCATTATACCGTATACCCCACTCTGTTCGGAGCCATTAAAAAAAGCTCCCACGTAGACATGGGAGCTTATTATTACATTGGAATTCAATCGCTAATTACCAATTTTTATAAACACCTCGGCAGGATGATTAAGCAAATGCATGCCCCTGCTGTCTACGGTACAACGTATTCTTTTATCAACGTGAATCATTATAACTAATGTCGACAAAAACGTCAACTATTAATTATCGACGGACAAAGCCAGAAAAGTCAACGCGGATTCCAGGTCCCATTGTAGAGGCCACAGAAGCATTCTTCATATACGTTCCTTTTGAAGCCTGAGGCTTAGCTTTAACTAAAGTGTCTGTAATTGCTTTGAAGTTTTCAATTAACTTTTCATTATCGAAAGAAATCTTACCAATCGGAACATGAATGTTAGCAGATTTATCAACGCGGTATTCTACTTTACCAGCTTTAATATCTTGAACTGCTTTCTCAACTTCAAACGTAACTGTTCCCGTTTTAGGATTCGGCATTAAGCCTTTTGGTCCTAACACACGTCCAAGTTTACCAACTTCAGCCATCATATCTGGAGTTGCAACAATGACATCAAACTCAAACCAACCTTGGTTGATTTTGTTAATGTAATCACTTTCTCCAACATAATCAGCGCCAGCAGCTTCTGCTTCTTTAGCTTTGTCACCTTTAGCAAAAACTAAAACACGCTGTGTTTTACCAGTTCCATGTGGAAGCACCATCGCTCCACGAATTTGTTGATCTGCTTTTTTAGGATCTACACCTAAACGAAAAGCAGCCTCTACTGTTTCGTCGAAGTTTGCTTTAGCTGTTTCTTTAACTAATGCAATCGCTTCGGCTACTTCATATGATTTCGTACGATCAACAAGCTTCAAAGCTTCTTGATGTTTTTTTCCTTTTTTAGCCATTTTATTTCCTCCTCAAATGTGGTTATAACGGTAATACCTCCCACTTATAAAAGCACGGTCGGCTTTTATAAAGCTCAAGAGGATAATTTGGTTCGAAATACCGAATTATCATCTTCACGAAAAAGGTTGCGAGAGGTAATCCAACCGCAACCTATACCGTATCAAGTAAAACAACCCAATCTGCATCGATTGGCTTCACAACCAAAAGACACTTCACCGCAAACGATATACCCCGCACATAGCAACGCTATGTCTAAGGAATCGATTACTAGTCCTCGATTGTGATACCCATGCTGCGCGCAGTTCCTTCAACCATGCGCATCGCTGCTTCTACATTAGCAGCATTTAAATCAGGCATTTTTGTTTCTGCGATTTCTTTTACTTTGTCGCGTTTTAATGTTGCGACTTTATTACGATTAGGCTCACCTGACGCAGTTTCAATACCAGCTGCTTTTTTCAACAGCACAGCTGCCGGTGGAGTTTTTGTAATAAATGTAAATGAACGGTCTTCAAACACCGTAATTTCAACAGGGATAATCATACCCGCTTGATCTTGCGTACGTGCGTTGAATTCTTTACAGAACCCCATGATATTAACACCTGCTTGACCTAATGCTGGTCCAACCGGCGGTGCTGGATTTGCTTTACCAGCTGGGATTTGTAATTTTACAAGCTTAATTACTTTTTTAGCCACGAGACACACCTCCTTAAAGTCCGTGATGTGGTAATAGGGTTCCAGTCGGTCCCCTCCCACTCCAATTTGCTCTATCCATCAGTAGGATAGATGCATGAATAACAAAAGAATTTTAGCATGAATAACAAAAAAATGCAAGGTATTGTCTAATATTCTTTATGAACTACGATAGTTTTTCAATTTGAGAGAAATCTAATTCTACCGGAGTCTCCCTACCAAACATATTTACATGAACCTTCACCTTCTGCTTATCCATATCGATATGCTCAATAGATCCTGTGAAATCTGTAAACGGTCCATCCGTTACACGAACATTTTCTTTTAATTCGAATTCAAACTGTACAACTGCCTCTGTAACACCCATACGCTTTAATACACTTTCCACTTCTTCAGGTAAAAGCGGGGTAGGCTTTGTCCCCCCACCACTAGATCCTATGAAACCAGTAACACCCGGTGTGTTTCTAACAACGTACCACGAATCATCCGTCATGATCATTTCAGTTAATACATAACCAGGGAAAAACTTCTTTTTGGATACTTTTTTCTTCCCATTCTTTATTTCCGTCTCTTCATCTTCTGGTACAATTACGCGGAAAATTTTATCTTCCATTCCCATTGATTGAACTCGCTTCTCTAAGTTCATTTTGACTTTATTCTCATAGCCAGAATACGTATGTACCACATACCAATTTTTCTCCATGTTTATCAGGACAACTTTATTTGTCCTTCCCTCCCTTTATTTGTAATTAGGTTTATATATGGACACAAGAGCATGGGCACCCCTATTAATACAACTCTGAGTTGAATTTTTCTAACAAACAGGTACCAATTCTTTTCCAATTTAAAAAACCCGACGTTGACCGGGTTTTCAAATGACTCATATTATTTATCATTATAGCATATTTGTAAAATAAATATTCAAGTATATTATAGCAAATTCAAAATTTGTGTGATTCCAAGATCAATTAAAAAGAAAAACAACGCTACAAACGCTACTGTAGTAATTACAGTAATGGTATAACTAGTTAACTCTTTGCCTTTTGGCCAGCTAACTTTTTTCATTTCTCTTGAAACGTTTTTAAAAAAACGAAACATGTTCGTACCCCCTAGACCTGAAAATCTTGGCTTTTTCGTGTTTATTTATTAGTAAAGCCATAAATTTATATAAAACCCCATTTACTATATCGTTCCATCGGAGTCTATTTCGTCTCACGGTGCAACGTGTGTCTGCCACAAGTTTTACAATATTTTTTCACTTCTAGCCGCGCAGGCTGAGTGGATACATTTTTATGCGTTGTATAGTTTCTGCTTGAACATTCTGCACATGCTAAAGTTATTTTTTTATTCATTATATCACCTCTATTGAGGGATTTTTCTATATTAACTCTAGCATGGTTACAAAAATGTGTCAATGCATCCTATTGTGATACCTCGCTACCTTCCATGAGCTGCTCCAACTTCCGCTTGACACGTTGGAGTGCATTATCAATAGATTTGACATGCCGCTTAAGCTCGACAGATATCTCCTGATATGTCCTCCCATCTAAATACAGATGTAGAACCTTCTTTTCTAATTCGCTCAATAATTCAGATAATTTTATTTCCATATCACCATATTTCTCTCTATTAACCAAAAGTTCTTGTGGATCTATGGCTTTTGAACCTGCAATGACATCTAATAATGTACGGTCAGTTTCTTCATCATAAATTGGCTTGTCCAAAGATACATAGGAGTTGAGTGGAATATGCTTTTGTCGAGTAGCAGTTTTGATTGCGGTTATAATTTGCCTTGTCACACACAATTCTGCAAAGGCTTTAAACGATGATAGCTTGTCCCCATCATAATCGCGAACAGCTTTATAAAGGCCAATCATCCCCTCTTGGATAATATCTTCTTTATCCGCACCAATTAAGAAATACGTGCGAGCCTTAGCTCGGACGAAATTTCTGTACTTATGTATTAAGTAATCAAGCGCTTGGCTATTTCCTCGATGAATAAGCTCTACAATCCCCTCATCATCCAGCATACTTAAGCTCTTATTGTCAAAATCTAATTGGTTGGCACTCACCAAGTATGACCCCCTGACTACACCGCAGTCACTTTAAAGCTTATTATACAGGAAGCGCTTTACAATAGTCAACAGAGCATAGACCCAGACAGGCGCGGTTTAATCTGAGTTTTACATTTCTCCCCTGCGCCATCTTTCAAATTTTTCCAGAACATCTCGATTAAGTTTTATTTTAGACGATGCTTGTTTTTTATGGTGCGTTTCTATTGTTTCTTCAATTTCTCTTTCTATATTTTGAGACTCAATTAATAATTCCCGTGCCGATTTACGTAAAGCTCCGCTGCCAAATATCGTCCTTTGTTCTGCATAATCAGATGTTGCAACATAAACCTGTGTCTGGATATTCATTAATTCTTTAACTAGCTTTTCAATACATTCGTCGGCCGTTTCTTTTTCCTTTGTAAATATAATCTCTATATTATATAAATTTGTTTTATTAGCAATACCTCGAACATAATAAGCATCAAACACAATAATGACTCTATATCCCGAATAAGCCTGGTATTCAGCCAATAATTCAATAAGTCGATCACGTGCTTGTCCAATATCATGTTCTTTCAATTTTTGCAATTCTTCCCAAGCGCCAATTATATTATAACCATCAACTACCACAACAATCATCGCTATTCACCAACAGGGTACCTTTTGCGATAAACCTCATATAGCAATAAACTACAAGCCACAGAAGCATTCAACGAAGAAACCTGCCCTATCATGGGAAGACCTACCGTCCAATCACATTTTTTTCGCACAAGACGGCTCATCCCTTTCCCTTCATTACCAATTACAAGGGCGATAGGTAATGCACCCTCAAGCTTACGATAATCTTCTGTAGAATTCGCTTCTGTGCCAACCACCCAAACATTACGCTCCTTTAGTTCATCGATGGTACTGGCGATATTGGTAACTCTAGCTACTGGCACATGCTCTATTGCTCCCGCAGCCGTTTTCGCCACCGTAGCAGTTAAACCTACAGAACGCCGTTTCGGTATAATTACTCCATGAGCTCCCACCGCATCAGCAGTACGTAATATCGAGCCTAGGTTATGCGGATCTTCTAATTCATCTAAGATAATAAAAAAGGCAGCCTCCGCTTTTTGGTCTGCACGTAGAAATAAATCGTCCACCGTAGCATAAGGATAAGAGGCAACGTAAGCTATTATTCCTTGATGATTTCCATTCGATAATTGATCTAGTTTAGCCTTTGGGACCTTTTGTACGATTGTCCCAGCGGACTTGCCAAGTTGAAATAATTTACCTTGTGCAGAAGCGTTTAAATGCTCTGAAATAAGTACTTTATTAACAGAACGTCCGGACTTCAATGCCTCTATCACTGGATTTTTCCCAATAATTATTTCTTGTTCCAAGGCTTTTCACTCCTTTCTGTAAATTCAACCGCTTCCCTCATGAGGTGCTTCAACCGCTCGTCGTTTTTTTGTAAATAATGGTATCCTATCAATGCCTCAAAAGCTGTGCTATATCGATAGGTTTGGACACTAATATTTTTAGGAATAGACCCTGACTTAGCATTACGACCTCTGGAGACAATTTTTACTTCCTCTTCCGTTAAATAATCTTGTTCCAGCCAATATAATACAACATTTGCTTGAGCCTTTCCTGACACAAAATTAACTGCTTTTTGATGTAATTGCTGTGGTTTCACCTGCCCAAGCTGCAGGAGATGCTCCCTTATATACACTTCGTAGACAGCATCCCCCATATAGGCAAGGGCAAGACTCTTCATTTGTTTAACATCCAAATTCATAACTAGCCTCTTTTCCAACGAACCCCTTGAGGCGTATCTTCTAAAATAATATTTTTATCCTTTAGCATATCTCTAATTTCATCCGCTCGAGCAAAATCACGATGCTTCCTTGCTTCGTTTCTTTCTTCAATCAATGATTCAATGTCCTCATCGAGTAAATCCTCTTCTACTTTCAGCTCTATTCCCAATACATAAAGGAATGATCGGATTGTTTCCTGAAATTCTTCAATAACATCACTAGACGTTTGTTTAGCTTGCAAGTAAACATTAGCATCCTTGGCCACATCAAACAATACAGAAATAGCATTTGCTGTATTAAAATCATCATCCATGTCAGCCTCAAATTGTTGTTTCCACACCGTAATTTTCTGCATCCATTCGTCCTGGTGGTCCACTAAATTCACACTCGATGATTTCCGGTGTTCCAGATTAAAATAAGCCGTTTTAATTCGGTCTAGGCTATTCTTGGCACTTTCCAATAACTCCTCAGTGAAATTAATCGGATGACGATAATGTACACTTAACATAAAGAAACGAAGTACCTGCGGATCATGCTTATTAATTAAATCTCTTGTTAACACAAAATTCCCTAATGATTTAGACATCTTCTCATTGTCTATATTAATATACCCATTGTGCATCCAATAGTTCGCAAAGGTTTTTCCATTCCTAGCCTCTGATTGAGCGATTTCGTTCTCATGGTGAGGGAAAGCTAGATCCTGCCCGCCAGCATGAATATCAATGGTATCACCTAAATATTTTTTGACCATTGCAGAGCATTCTATATGCCACCCCGGCCGACCTCTACCCCATGGTGAATCCCAAGATATTTCCCCATCCTTCACATGTTTCCATAGCGCAAAATCTAAAGGATCCTGTTTCTTCTCTCCCACTTGAATACGCGCACCTGAGCGTAACTCATCAATGGATTGATGAGATAGTTTGCCGTATCCATCAAACGTACGCGGTTTAAAATAGACGTCTCCCGCCGCCTCATAAGCGAATCCTTTATCTATAAGCACTTGTATAAACGCGATAATATCATCCATTGTTTCTGTTACACGCGGATTATGGGTTGCTTCTTTCACACCTAGAGCATCAACATCTTCTAAATATGCGGTAATAAACTTACTGGCCACATCTGGCACTTCCTGGCCTAACTCATTCGCAGCCTTAATTAACTTGTCATCAACGTCTGTAAAGTTTAAAACATAATCTACTTTATACCCTTTGTATTCAAAGTATCGACGAACCGTATCAAAAACAATCGCTGGTCTAGCATTTCCGATATGAATGTAGTTATATACAGTAGGCCCGCAAACATAGATACTTACGGCACCCTCTTTTAACGGGATAAAGGTTTCTTTCTGTCGAGTAAGTGTATTAAAAATCTGAATCGTCATTCTACTTCCCTTCCTTCAATTTAGCAATTTCGTCCTTTAATGCATCTATTTCATTTTGTAAATGCTCACAACGACTAGCAACTGGATCAGGCATCTTGTGATGATCGAGATCCCTTCTCATTTTTTCACCATTTTGCTTTACTACTTTCCCAGGAACTCCAACGACCGTGGAATGATCGGGTACATCACGAAGTACGACAGATCCACCACCAACTTTTGCATTCTCTCCTATTGTAATTGAGCCAAGTACCTTGGCTCCTGTCGCAATTAATGCATTATTTTTTACAGTCGGGTGACGTTTTCCTTTTTCTTTACCAGTCCCCCCTAATGTTACACCTTGAAAAATGGTTACATTATCACCTATTTCACAAGTTTCCCCAATAACGACTCCCATACCGTGATCAATGAATAAACGACGGCCAATTCGAGCACCTGGATGAATTTCAATCCCTGTAAAGAATCGGCTCACTTGTGATATGCAACGTGCAATGAAAAACATTCTTCGCTTATAAAATGCATGTGCAATGCGGTGAGACCAAACAGCATGCAGCCCTGAATACGTTAAAAATACCTCAATATATGTTCGAGCTGCTGGATCTTGTTCAAACACAACATCCATATCTTCCTTCAATCGTCTCCATATCCCCACTTCATTAACCTCCTCACCCCAAGAAAAATATGCCATGATTATATTCAAATCCACCGCTTTTATAATAGAACAAAAGCGCAAACGCTCAATTAGAAACGTAGCGACTACAGCGAGTCAACAGAGATAAAGGAATCACGGTAAGCTTGCGAGCCGATGTTGACTTAGATTAGGGTGATTCTTGTAGTCGCCTAGCTTCTGGGCGCTGGAACTGGACGTGGCTCAAACACGCCCATATTTATCTACATGGGCAAATTTTATCATTTCCTTAGACTATAAAAAAACGCCTCTGTGTATGATTACTCAGAGACGCTTTTGCGCGGTTCCACTCTGTTTGAAGGCTAAAATTATCCTTCCAACTTCACCCTTATAACGGTAGAGTTCCGCCGTTATGTACTCATTTCCATAACGGACTCAAAGGGGCACTTCAAAAACGGATCTTAGAACCACTCACAGCCAAGGTGGATCTCTCTGAATAAGCCTCACGTTTCCTACTTTTCCTTGTCATCGTTCAATATTGTAGTAATACTATATTACATTTTATGCAGAATGTGAATTATTAAGCTTCTAATTTGTTTAACACCTTATCTAAGCGCGACAGAACAGCCGCTTTCCCTAGTAATTCAATCGCCATAGGAAGCTCAGGGCCATGTGTCTGACCGGTTGTAGCTACTCTAATTGGCATAAACAACTTTTTGCCACGATGTCCAGTTTCCTTTTGCGTGGCTTTGATTTGAGCCTTAATAGAATCTTTCGTAAAGTCATCCAAATGAATTAACTTATCTGTAAATACTTGTAGTACTTCTGGAACCTGCTCCTCTTGAAGCACATCCATTGCACCTTCATCAAGCGACAATTCCTCATTAAAGAAAAGATCTGTTAACTCTACAATCTCTGCTCCATATCTTAATTGTTCTTTGTATAGAGCAATCACCTGTTCAGCCCACTGTTTCTTTTCATCACTTATTTGCTGTGGTAATTTCCCAGCTTCCACCAAATGCGGCATTGCAAGCTCAATGACATCCTTTAAATCTGCCGCTTTAATATATTCATTATTCATCCATTTTAATTTATGACGATCAAAAATCGCAGCTGAAGTAGACAATCGTTCAGGATCAAAGATATCAATTAATGTATCTTTATCAAAAATTTCTTCCTCTCCAACAGGCGACCATCCTAATAAAGCAATGAAGTTAAAAAGCGCCTCTGGTAAATAACCAAGGTTATAGTACTGCTCAATAAATTGCAAAATGTGCTGGTCTCGCTTGCTCAGCTTTTTCCGTTCTTCATTTAAAATAAGCGTCATATGTCCAAATTGCGGTGCGTCCCAATCAAACGCATTGTAAACCATCATTTGCTTCGGCGTATTGGAAATATGTTCCTCTCCTCGAAGTACATGCGTTATTTCCATTAAGTGATCATCAATAGCAACAGCAAAATTATACGTAGGTATACCATTTTTCTTCACAATAACCCAATCACCAAAATCACTGGATTCAAACGTAATTTCGCCTCTAACGATGTCATTAAATGTATATGTTTCATTTTCCGGAACTCTCATACGAATACTTGGTTGACGTCCTTCTTTTTCAAATGCTGTGATTTGTTCTTCGCTTAAATCACGATGCGCACCCGAATACTTAGGTACTTGCCCACTCGCACGTTGCTGTTCTCTTTCTGCCTCAAGCTCTTCTTCCGTCATATAGCATTTATAAGCCAAGCCTCTTTCTAATAGCTCGTCCACATATTTTTGATATAAATCAAGACGCTCCATTTGACGGTAGGGACCGTATTCGCCGCCTATATCTGCTCCTTCATCCCATTCGACACCTAGCCATTGAAGAAACTTCAGCTGACTCTCTTCACCACCAGCCACATTTCGTTTATCATCTGTGTCTTCAATACGAATAACCATTTTCCCGTTAAAATGTTTCGCATATAAATAGTTAAATAATGCTGTACGTGCGTTTCCGATATGCAAATGACCTGTTGGGCTTGGTGCATAACGTACACGAACCTGGTTTGTCATGGTTCTGCCCCTTTCTATTCTTCAAACATAATGTAAATTGAATCACTAATCTTTTTGAACCAAAATAGTATATATATAGTATAACAAAAGTGATAACAATGACATGTTATCACTTTTTTCTATCCTCTATAAGTTATACCCTTTTTATAGTGCTTTTTCAAGTAATTTTGGCTTGGCAAATATCATTCTACCGGCAGATGTTTGCAACACACTGGTAATTAAAACTTCAATTGTTTTTCCAATATAATCTCTACCTTCTTCCACAACAATCATCGTTCCGTCGTCAAGGTAGGCAATTCCTTGGTTATGTTCTTTACCATCTTTAATAACTTGAACAACAAGCTCTTCGCCAGGTAGTACAACTGGCTTCACAGCATTTGCCAGATCATTAATATTTAAGACAGGAACACCTTGTAGATCACAGACCTTATTTAAATTAAAATCATTGGTAACAACAATTCCATCAATTACCTTTGCTAATTTAATAAGCTTGCTATCCACTTCATGGATATCCTCAAAATCACCTTCATAAATTTCCACTTTTACAGGTAATTCTTTTTGAATTCGATTTAATACATCGAGCCCTCTTCGACCTCTGTTCCTTTTTAACACATCAGAAGAGTCTGCAATATGTTGCAACTCACCAAGTACAAATTGCGGAATAACAATTGTCCCTTCAAGAAAACTCGTTTGACAAATATCCGCTACACGACCATCAATAATGACACTTGTATCCAGTATTTTAGCTTTAGGTTGAATCGTTTGTGTATACTCCGTATCAGACGGTTTGCGTTTCTCTCGTTCTTTTTTATTAATGTTTAATAAATTTACAAATTCATCTCTACGTCTAAACCCGACTTGAAAACCAAAATACCCCAATAATATTGTGATAAATAGCGGTAAAACTTGAGATACTAGTTCAATATTGATATCTGTTAACGGTATATTTATTAGAAAAGCAATAACTAATCCTACCATTAACCCTAAACTTCCAAAAAACAAATCACCAACAGGCAATTTTATAAGTGCTTCTTCTACCCACTTTAAAAACCCTACAATATAATCCCCAAGCCAATATGAAATGAGAAAGAAAATAATTGCACCGATTATTGTTCCTGCATATGGTGATGATACCCAGTTTGCATTAGTAATATCCAATAAGTTTACAATATCCGGGATATATAAATACCCAACGGTACCACCCATGATAACAAAAAATAAATGAACTATTTTTTTCAGCACCACTGCCACCTCCTACCTTATATTATTGCCTACGATAGAAAAAAATAATCCTTCAAAAGTAATAAAATAAGCTATTATATCAACTAAATCATAGCACAGCTAAAATTAACATTCAAATATATAAAAATAAAATTATATCATATAAGTAATCCAATAGCAATGAATTTAGGAGCAAAAGTGCAAGCACCCGATTTGAAACGTACCGACTGGAGCGAGTCAACGGAGATAAAGGAAGCACGGTGAGCTTGCGAGCCAATAATGACTTATCCTAGGGTCATTCGTGATGTCGCTTCGTTTCTGGGCGCTGGAGCTGGACGCGGCTCAACATGCGCCTATTTATCCATAAGGGAAAATTTTATTATTTCCAAGACTTTAAAAACAATCTACTACCTGCTGACTCCAATATTTAATGCTTGTTGAACGGATTCTACACCGATAACCTCAATACTATCTGGAACTGTCCAACCGTCCAAATTATTTTTTGGACAAATAACGCGCTTAAAACCTAGCTTTGCCGCTTCTTGAACTCGTTGTTCGATACGAGATACACGTCTAATCTCTCCCGTTAATCCAACTTCTCCAACAAAAATATCATCAGGCTTTGTTGGTTGATCACGAAAACTCGATGCAATACTTACTGCTATTGCTAAATCAATCGCGGGTTCATCCAATTTTACGCCACCTGCTACTTTTATATAGGCGTCCTGATTCTGTAACATAAGTCCAACACGCTTCTCCAGCACTGCCATAAGCAGCGGAACACGATTATGATCAATCCCTGTTGCCATCCTCCGTGGGTTCCCAAAGGCTGAAGGTGAAATCAACGCTTGAATTTCAACAAGCACAGGCCTTGTTCCTTCCATAGAAGCAACAACAGTTGACCCAGCAGCTCCTTGTGAGCGCTCTTCTAGGAAGATTTCAGAAGGATTCATTACTTCCCTTAGTCCTTCTTCTTTCATTTCAAATATCCCCATCTCATTCGTACTACCGAAACGATTTTTCACCCCACGTAAAATACGATACGTATGATGCCGCTCTCCTTCAAAATAAAGAACCGCATCAACCATGTGCTCTAACAGCCTGGGACCAGCTATAGCCCCTTCCTTTGTTACATGTCCCACAATAAAAATAGGAATGCCATTTGATTTTGCCAGCTTCATCAGCTCTGCCGTGCATTCGCGAACCTGTGAAACACTTCCCGGTGCACTTGAAACCTCTTCCCGAAAAATCGTCTGGATAGAATCAATAACAACAAAAGAAGGCTTAATGGCTTCTACTTGATTGGATATATCTAATAAATTTGTTTCCGCTAATACATAAAGTAAATCCGCTTTAACACCTAAACGGTCTGCTCGTAGCTTCGTTTGTCTTGTAGATTCCTCTCCAGATATATAAAGGACAGGTAATTGCTTATCCGCTAATTGCGCTGAGATCTGTAAAAGTAATGTAGACTTTCCAATACCCGGATCGCCACCAATCAACACCAATGACCCTGGTACGATTCCGCCTCCTAATACGCGGTTAAATTCCTTCATAGAGGTTGTTACACGTGGTTCCTCTTCTGATTCGATAGAAGTGATTTTCTCTGGCTTGCCGACGGTAGATCTAGCACCTGTTTGAAAAGCCTGCTTATGTCGACCTCCAGTTATCTCTACTTCCTCTACAAAGGTATTCCAATTGTGACATCCAGGACATTTTCCCATCCATTTAGGGGATTCATAGCCACATTCCTGACAAACATATTTCGTTTTTCGCTTTGCCAATTTTCTCTACCCCTTCACTTATCTATTATATACGATTATTGCAATGATAAAGTTACAGGTTCCTATCAATTTAATCAATAATTTCCATAGTCTTGCCACAAATTCCTGCTTCCCTTATAAGAATCGTTCCTTATTACTAAAAAACATGAATACCTTATTCATTTACGCTATACTCCTAAGTGACTTTTTCCCCACAAACAAAAGAATATGCATGGCCTCGAGTACCTATACAGTATTTATGTTATCTAATCGTTTAAGAAAAGGATTAGTCTCACACTTATTTATATAAAGAAAACTGGAATATACAAGACTCCTGCAGAAAGAGAAACAGTTTGCAGACCTAACATGAGTGTTGTACCCACAATAGGAGGCTGAACCATTTCATGCAAGAAGCGAGTATATTCCAGTTATGTAGGTACAGGCTACTTTTTGGATAGCCCCTTTCCCTACTTTTTTGCTTATCATCGTCTATGGAAGAATAATAAATTCACCTTTATTATTCAGGCCAATTTTCACTTTTTGACCTTTTTGGATTGTCTCCTTAAGTAATTCTTCTGATAAGAGATCTTCGATATTTTTTTGAATCGAACGGCGTAACGGTCGTGCTCCGTATTCGGGATCAAAACCTTCATTAGCAATTTTATCTAACGCTTTATCTGTTAACGAAAAATCAATATCCTGTTCTTTAAGCCGTTGCTGTAACTGTTCAATCATTAACGTTACAATATTCTTCATATGTTTTTTCTCTAATGAATGGAATACGATGGTCTCATCAATACGGTTCAAGAATTCTGGACGAAATGCCTTTTTCAATTCTTCTGTAACCTTAGATTTCATATCTTTATAATCTTGACCATTTTCCTCCAAATTAAAGCCGACATATTTATTACGTTTTAACTCATTTGCACCAACATTAGATGTCATAATTAATACCGTGTTGCGGAAATCAACTACGCGACCTTTCGAGTCAGTTAAACGGCCATCCTCTAGTACTTGTAATAGAATATTAAATACTTCTGGGTGTGCCTTCTCCACTTCATCAAGTAATACAACAGAATATGGCTTTCTACGAACCTTTTCTGTAAGCTGACCACCTTCATCATAGCCAACATAACCAGGAGGTGAACCTACCAAACGAGACGTAGCATGTTTTTCCATATACTCTGACATGTCAATACGAATCATAGCATCCTCATCAGCAAACATTGCTTCGGCTAGTGCTCGAGCAAGTTCCGTTTTCCCTACACCTGTTGGTCCTAAGAAGATAAAAGAACCTATCGGACGTTTTGGATCTTTTAAGCCTGCACGAGCTCTTCTGATAGCTTTCGAAATTGCATTCACAGCTTCTTCTTGACCAATCACACGATTATGAAGCGTATCTTCCATATTCAGCAATCGTTCGCTTTCATCCTTTGTCAATTTAGAAACCGGTACACCAGTCCATGTAGAAACGACACTAGCAATATCTTCTATAGTTACTTCCGAATCGGTTTGTCCTTGCTTTTCTTTCCACTCATTCTTTGTTTCTTCTAATTCTTCACGAAGTCGTTGTTCAGAATCACGAAGCGATGCTGCTTTTTCAAATTCCTGACTTTGTACAGCCGCATCCTTTTCTTTTCTTACTTCTTCCAGCTTTTGTTCTAGTTCCTTTAAATTAGGTGGTACCGTGTAGGAGCGTAAGCGTACCTTCGATCCAGCCTCGTCAATCAAGTCGATAGCTTTATCTGGTAAAAAGCGGTCTGTAATATAACGATCAGATAGACTTGCAGCTGCTTCAATCGCTTCATCGGTTATCGTCACGCGATGATGTGCTTCATAACGATCACGTAAACCATTTAAAATTTGGACGGTTTCCTCTAACGTCGGTTCATCTACCTGTATAGGTTGAAATCTACGTTCTAGCGCTGCATCTTTTTCAATATATTTACGGTACTCGTCAAGCGTTGTAGCTCCAATACACTGAAGCTCCCCACGGGCTAATGAGGGTTTTAGAATATTTGATGCATCAATCGCACCTTCAGCCCCTCCTGCGCCAATTAATGTATGCAACTCATCAATAAACAGTATAATATTTCCAGCCTGGCGAATCTCTTCCATAACCTTCTTTAATCGATCTTCAAATTCTCCACGATATTTTGTTCCCGCTACAACTGTACCCATATCCAGTGTCATCACTCGTTTGTCTCGTAATGTCTCTGGCACTTCGTTATTAATAATTTGCTGTGCAAGCCCTTCGGCTACGGCAGTCTTACCTACACCTGGTTCACCAATTAAAACTGGATTATTCTTAGTTCTACGACTTAACACTTGAATAACGCGCTCAATTTCTTTGCTACGGCCAATAACGGGGTCAATATTACCTTCTTTCGCACTTACCGTTAAATCACGAGCAAGTGAATCAAGCGTCGGCGTGTTTGCATTAGATTGTTGACCGCGCCCCTGTCTGTTAGCCTGGGATTCATTACTTCCAAGCAATTGTAGCACTTGTTGTCTAGCTTTATTTAGGCTAACACCTAAATTATTTAATACACGAGCAGCAACACCTTCTCCTTCACGAATAAGACCAAGCAATATATGCTCTGTACCTACATAGGAGTGGCCAAGCTTTCTTGCTTCATCCTGAGATAGCTCCACAACCTTTTTGGCACGGGGTGTATAATGTATTGACTGCATCGGTTGTTTGCCAACACCAATTAGCTTTTCAACCTCTTCTTGTATTTTTGAAATTTCCAGCCCTAAAGATTGCAATGCTTTTGCCGCAATCCCCTCTCCTTCACGTACAAGTCCAAGGAGGATATGTTCTGTACCAATATTATTATGGCCTAATCGTACGGCTTCTTCTTGAGATAAAGCTAACACCTTTTGTGCTCTTTCTGTAAAACGTCCAAACATCATATAAAAAATTCCTCCTATCTATTTCTCTAATTGTAAACGTTGGCGAATAAGTGATGCTCGTAATATATCACGTTCATTCGCTGTCAATGTCTTTTTGGCATATTGTTGTAGGAATCCTGGCTGAGTAAGTATCATTAATTCATTGAGGATATTTCGTGAAACATTTTTCACAAGGCCTAAATCAATTCCTAGGCGTACATTAGATAAGCATTTAGCAGCTTCTTTCGACTCCATGATCCTAGCATATTCCAAAACACCAAAGGAACGATAAATTCTATCCTCCATTTTGTCACTTGATTGCTCCATTAATTGTTTTCTAGCATATCTTTCATGCTCTATGAGCTGTTTTACGACACTTTGTAAATCCTCCACAATATCTTCTTCTGATTTTCCAAGTGTAATTTGATTAGATATTTGAAAAATATTACCTTGCGCTTCACTACCTTCTCCATAAATACCGCGGACTACAAGCCCTAACTGATTAATGGCAGGTATCATACGATTTATTTGTTTTGTTAAAACAAGAGCTGGTAGATGCATCATGACAGATGCACGCATCCCAGTACCTACATTAGTAGGGCAGCTCGTAAGGTATCCTCTTGTTTCATCAAAGGCATAATTAATTTTTTCTTCTAACCAATCATCAAATTCAAATGCCTTTTGCAACGCCTTAGATAATTGAAATCCTGGAAAGTACAGTTGCAAACGAATATGATCTTCCTCGTTGATCATCAAGGACACCTGTTCATTCTCAGAAATAAGTGTTGCAGCTGACTCTGAGTGCTTTGCCAATAATGGGCTGATTAAATGTTTTTCTACTAATACGCGTTTCTCAACTGCTGATAAGTCCCGGATAGAAATAAAGGAAATATTCTTATACTCGCTAAATGACTGATTTTCATATTTCTCTTTAAAGAAATTCCTTATTTCTTCTAATTGATTTGGCTCAGCAAGAATTGGATAAGCAATATTTGCAAAGTTCCTTGCAAGGCGAATACGACTACTTAGTACAATATCGCTATCTGGTCCTTCCTCCCTCATCCAAGGGCTAATAGCCTTATTCATAAATTGCTGTAGTGTCATGTATGATCACCTGCTCCCGAATCATCTTGCGCATGATTTAACGCTTTAATTTTATCTCTTATTTTAGCAGCCTCTTCAAATTCCTCATTCTCCACCAGCGTTTTTAGTTTTACTTTTAATTCTTCTGCTTGCTTCTTCTTATGCAAATCCCCACCTTGGCGTTTAGGGATTTTTCCGCTATGCTTTGTATTACCAGCATGTACTCGTCGGAAAATAGGGTCCAGACGATGATTAAACGTTTCGTAGCAAAGCGCACATCCAAATTTCCCTATTTGTTTGAATTCCGAGAAGGTCATTTCACATTTAGGACACTGTAGCTCTTTTACTTGCTGATAGGCTGACCCTTGAGGTCCCGCCATATTTGATGTATCAAAGTTAAAGAGCCCAGAAAGTAAATTATGCAATGAATATCCATCTTCTGGATATGTCAAATATCCTTTTTCTTTTGCACAAACTTTACATACATGCACTTCCATCTTTTGTCCCTGAATCAATTGTGTAAAGTGCAGTGTAGCAGGTCGTTCATGACATTCCTGGCATTCCATTTGCATTCCCCCCTACTTATTCAAATACTTTAGCGTATTCAGCATCGTTGTAAGTATGCGCGCACGAATTTCATCTCGTAACGGCAATTGAAATGCGAGTGTATTTCTATCAATAGCACTCAGCATAATTTTTGCTTCGCGTTCTGTAATAAGATTTTCTTCCAATAGCCTTTCTAACACATCGACAGATTTTTGTTGAGAAACTGTTGGATTAATCATTTCAATTATTTCATTGATTAATTCTGATTTATCTTGATGAATTACTCGCATAATACGAATATATCCACCACCACCACGTTTACTCTCCACTATATATCCTTTTTCCACAGTAAAGCGCGTATTAATCACATAATTTATCTGTGAGGGGACACATTGAAATTGATCAGCGATCTCGCTTCGTTTAATTTCAATCACATTTTTTCCTTTAGCCTGAAGTATCTGTTTTAAATAATTTTCTATCACATCTGAAATATTACTCATATGCCCACCCCCTTTTTAGCTGCATCCTTTGACTTTGACTATCTTTGACTTTACCTTTATTATACGTCAAAATCGAGAAGATGCAAATACCTTGTTCTATGTTTATTCTAGACAAAAATCACCATTACGAAACCTATGAATGAACGAGATCTCTATCATTTCTTCTATTAAAAAAAGAACCTTACACCATATTATATGTTGTAAAGTTCTTCTAGCAGCCCCATTTACTTAAGCTCAGATATATTTTTCACATGATCTACTTTAGAAATTTCCTCAAATAAAGAAATTCGATCTAGATCTGGCTTTCTTTCTATTTTAATAAAAATATTTCGCAAGTCGTTTTCTATTTTAATAATCTCTACTTTTTTTATGGTTAAATCGAATTTTTCCAACGCTGAAACAAGCTCATTCACCTTTAGATCGGGTAAGGTGACAATCTCAATTAAGTGGGAAGTCCCCCCCTTTGTAAATAGTCGCTCAAAATTATTAAGAAAAATTAAACTTAGTAAAATGATAAATGTCGTAAAAACAGCAGCTGCGTACATGCCGGCACCAACCACAAGCCCTATACCAGCAACTGTCCATATGGAAGCAGCAGTTGTTAAACCGCGAATTGCGCCACCATAAACAATAATTGTTCCTGCTCCCAGAAAACCTATCCCGCTTATTACATAGGATGGTATTCTCGCAGGATCGAATCGAACGTTATCATACTCCATAAATGACTCAAATCCAAATAAGGAAAGTAGCATCATTAAACAGGCTCCGACCCCAACTAAGATATGTGTGCGAAAACCGGCTGAATGATTCTTTACTTCTCTTTCAAATCCAATTAACCCAGAAAGAACTAACGCAATTAATACACGTAACATAATAAGATAAAAATGATCACCCAATAATTCGTCTAAAAAAGCTTGCAATTTTCGCACCCCCCTGTCCATTTTTCCCTTCATTTTACATGAATCTAAATAAAAGGTATAGTGGCATCTTTTTATATTTTTCTCTTATATATATGATTAAACCTTGCTATTTATCATAATACTACTGGCCAAATATTTTACATAAGAACAAATGGAGCGAGTCAACGGAGGTAAAGGAATCACGGTGAGCTTGCGAGCCGATGATGACTTAGATTAGGGTTATTCGTGAAGTTACCTTGTTTCTGGGTGCTAGAGCCGGGTGGACGCGGCTCAACACGCCCATATTTATACACAGGATCAAATTTAATTAACTCCTAGACTACAAAAAAGACTGAGTAAAAAAATTCACTCAGTCTTCCTTCTTGTTCGCCTGGCGGCGTCCTACTCTTGCAGGGGCAAAGCCCCAACTACCATCGGCGCTGGAGAGCTTAACTTCTGTGTTCGGCATGGGAACAGGTGTGACCTCTCCGCTATTGCTACCAGACCTAAAGGATGTAGATCGTTCTGTGTTGTTTCAGAACGTCCTTCTTCTTAAGGACAAGTTATATTATATGCAGTTTCCTGAGAAAATGCAAGGATTTTTTTGTACCCTAAAAACTAAATAAGAGATCATTCAACGACAACCAAAAGAAGTTAGTTAAGTCCTCGATCGATTAGTATCCGTCAGCTCCACGTGTCACCACGCTTCCACCTCGAACCTATCAACCTCATCATCTCTGAGGGATCTTACTCACTTGAAGTGATGGGAAGTCTCATCTTGAGGGGGGCTTCATGCTTAGATGCTTTCAGCACTTATCCCTGCCACACGTAGCTACCCAGCTATGCTCCTGGCGGAACAACTGGTACACCAGCGGTGTGTCCATCCCGGTCCTCTCGTACTAAGGACAGCTCCTCTCAAACTTCCAACGCCCACGACGGATAGGGACCGAACTGTCTCACGACGTTCTGAACCCAGCTCGCGTACCGCTTTAATGGGCGAACAGCCCAACCCTTGGGACCGACTACAGCCCCAGGATGCGATGAGCCGACATCGAGGTGCCAAACCTCCCCGTCGATGTGAACTCTTGGGGGAGATAAGCCTGTTATCCCCGGGGTAGCTTTTATCCGTTGAGCGATGGCCCTTCCATGCGGAACCACCGGATCACTAAGCCCGACTTTCGTCCCTGCTCGACTTGTAGGTCTCGCAGTCAAGCTCCCTTCTGCCTTTACACTCTGCGAATGATTTCCAACCATTCTGAGGGAACCTTTGGGCGCCTCCGTTACCTTTTGGGAGGCGACCGCCCCAGTCAAACTGCCCGCCTGACACTGTCTCCGAACCGGATCACGGTCCTGGGTTAGAAGGTTCGTACAGCCAGGGTGGTATCCCACGGATGCCTCCACGTAAGCTAGCGCTCACGATTCGATGGCTCCCACCTATCCTGTACAAGCTGTACCAACATTCAATATCAGGCTACAGTAAAGCTCCACGGGGTCTTTCCGTCCTGTCGCGGGTAATGTGCATCTTCACACATAGTATAATTTCACCGGGTCTCTCGTTGAGACAGTGCCCAAGTCGTTGCACCTTTCGTGCGGGTCGGAACTTACCCGACAAGGAATTTCGCTACCTTAGGACCGTTATAGTTACGGCCGCCGTTTACTGGGGCTTCGGTTCTACGCTTCGCACAAAAGTGCTAACGCTTCCCCTTAACCTTCCAGCACCGGGCAGGTGTCAGCCCCTATACTTCGCCTTTCGGCTTCGCAGAGACCTGTGTTTTTGCTAAACAGTCGCTTGGGCCTATTCACTGCGGCTCCTCGGCAAAGGAGCACCCCTTCTCCCGAAGTTACGGGGTCATTTTGCCGAGTTCCTTAACGAGAGTTCTCCCGCTCACCTTAGGATTCTCTCCTCGCCTACCTGTGTCGGTTTGCGGTACGGGCACCTATGAACTCACTAGAGGCTTTTCTTGGCAGTGTGAAATCAGGAACTTCGGTACTCTATTTCCCTCCCCGTTACAGCTTGAAATCGTCGAACGGATTTGCCTATTCGACTTCCTCACTGCTTGGGCGCACACATCCATCGGTGCGCTTTCCTTATCCTTCTGCGTCCCCCCATCGTTCAAACGCTCATGAGGTGGTACAGGAATATCTACCTGTTGTCCATCGCCTACGCCTTTCGGCCTCGGCTTAGGTCCCGACTAACCCTGAGAGGACGAGCCTTCCTCAGGAAACCTTAGGCATTCGGTGAAAGAGATTCTCACTCTTTTTTCGCTACTCATACCGGCATTCTCACTTCTAAGCGCTCCACCAGTCCTCACGGTCTGACTTCACAGCACTTAGAACGCTCTCCTACCATTGTTCGTAAGAACAATCCGCAGCTTCGGTGATACGTTTAGCCCCGGTACATTTTCGGCGCAGAGTCACTCGACCAGTGAGCTATTACGCACTCTTTAAATGGTGGCTGCTTCTAAGCCAACATCCTGGTTGTCTAAGCAACTCCACATCCTTTTCCACTTAACGTATACTTTGGGACCTTAGCTGGCGGTCTGGGCTGTTTCCCTTTCGACTATGAACCTTATCACCCATAGTCTGACTCCCAAGGCAAAGTAGCTGGCATTCGGAGTTTGACTGAATTCGGTAACCCGGTGAGGGCCCCTAGTCCAATCAGTGCTCTACCTCCAGTACTCGTTCCTTGAGGCTAGCCCTAAAGCTATTTCGGAGAGAACCAGCTATCTCCGTGTTCGATTGGCATTTCACCCCTACCCACACCTCATCCCCGCATTTTTCAACATACGTGGGTTCGGGCCTCCAGTCAGTGTTACCTGACCTTCACCCTGGACATGGGTAGATCACACGGTTTCGGGTCTACGACCGCATACTATGTCGCCCTATTCAGACTCGCTTTCGCTGCGGCTCCGTGTCTTCCACTTAACCTTGCATACGATCGTAACTCGCCGGTCCATTCTACAAAAGGTACGCCGTCACCCATTAACGGGCTTCGACTACTTGTAGGCACACGGTTTCAGGTTCTCTTTCACTCCCCTCCCGGGGTGCTTTTCACCTTTCCCTCACGGTACTGGTTCACTATCGGTCACTAGGGAGTATTTAGCCTTGGGAGATGGTCCTCCCGGATTCCGACGGAATTCCACGTGTTCCGCCGTACTCAGGATCCACTCCGGAGGAAATTCTCTTTCGATTACAGGGCTCTTACCTCCTATGGCGGATCTTTCCAGATCGCTTCATCTAAAGAATTTCTTGGTAACTCCAATGGAGTGTCCTACAACCCCAGAAGGCAAGCCTTCTGGTTTGGGCTAATTCCGTTTCGCTCGCCGCTACTCAGGAAATCGCGTTTGCTTTCTCTTCCTCCGGGTACTGAGATGTTTCAGTTCCCCGGGTATGCCTCCTCTACCCTATGTATTCAGATAGAAGTACTGCTCCATTACGAACAGTGGGTTCCCCCATTCGGAAATTCCCGGATCAACGTCTACTTACGACTCCCCGGGACATATCGGTGTTAGTCCCGTCCTTCATCGGCTCCTAGTGCCAAGGCATCCACCGTGCGCCCTTATTCACTTAACTAGCTTTCTATGAATAAGCGTACTTATTTATCGCCTTAACTTTTGGTTTTCTAGCTTCCGCTCATAGCGATTAGCATGACTTCCTTCCTCTTCGTACGATAAGTCAACATCGATTCACTTACGTTTATCGTGTTTCCTTTATCTCCTGCGAGTCAGTCCAGTCTGTACATCGCTAAACATTCGCTTCCGCTTTTAGTTTGATGTCGTTGTTACTCTTATTTAGTTTTCAAGGTACAAACTTCCACAGGATGTGGTGACTTCTGCGTTCGTCACAGGACGTGACGGATCTTAACAGAAGATCCTTTCACCCTTGAGAGACATCATTTACTCTCTCAAAACTGAACCAAACAACCAAGTATGTCCTTACAAACCATTCGTAAAGAATGGTTCGCGTTCCGTAATTATCCTTAGAAAGGAGGTGATCCAGCCGCACCTTCCGATACGGCTACCTTGTTACGACTTCACCCCAATCATTGGTCCCACCTTCGGCGGCTGGCTCCAAAAGGTTACCTCACCGACTTCGGGTGTTACCAACTCTCGTGGTGTGACGGGCGGTGTGTACAAGGCCCGGGAACGTATTCACCGCGGCATGCTGATCCGCGATTACTAGCGATTCCGGCTTCATGCAGGCGAGTTGCAGCCTGCAATCCGAACTGAGAATGGTTTTATGGGATTTGCTTGACCTCGCGGCTTCGCTGCCCTTTGTTCCATCCATTGTAGCACGTGTGTAGCCCAGGTCATAAGGGGCATGATGATTTGACGTCATCCCCACCTTCCTCCGGTTTGTCACCGGCAGTCACCTTAGAGTGCCCAACTAAATGCTGGCAACTAAGATCAAGGGTTGCGCTCGTTGCGGGACTTAACCCAACATCTCACGACACGAGCTGACGACAACCATGCACCACCTGTCACTCTGTCCCCGAAGGGAACATCCTATCTCTAGGATTGGCAGAGGATGTCAAGACCTGGTAAGGTTCTTCGCGTTGCTTCGAATTAAACCACATGCTCCACCGCTTGTGCGGGCCCCCGTCAATTCTTTTGAGTTTCAGCCTTGCGGCCGTACTCCCCAGGCGGAGTGCTTAATGCGTTAACTTCAGCACTAAGGGGCGGAAACCCCCTAACACCTAGCACTCATCGTTTACGGCGTGGACTACCAGGGTATCTAATCCTGTTCGCTCCCCACGCTTTCGCACCTCAGCGTCAGTTACAGACCAGAGAGTCGCCTTCGCCACTGGTGTTCCTCCACATCTCTACGCATTTCACCGCTACACGTGGAATTCCACTCTCCTCTTCTGTACTCAAGTCCTCCAGTTTCCAATGGCCCTCCACGGTTAAGCCGTGGGCTTTCACATCAGACTTAAAGGACCGCCTGCGCGCGCTTTACGCCCAATAATTCCGGACAACGCTTGCCCCCTACGTATTACCGCGGCTGCTGGCACGTAGTTAGCCGGGGCTTTCTGGTCAGGTACCGTCAAGGTGCCGCCCTATTTGAACGGCACTTGTTCTTCCCTGACAACAGAGTTTTACGATCCGAAAACCTTCATCACTCACGCGGCGTTGCTCCGTCAGACTTTCGTCCATTGCGGAAGATTCCCTACTGCTGCCTCCCGTAGGAGTCTGGGCCGTGTCTCAGTCCCAGTGTGGCCGATCACCCTCTCAGGTCGGCTACGCATCGTCGCCTTGGTAAGCCGTTACCTTACCAACTAGCTAATGCGCCGCGGGCCCATCTGTAAGTGACAGCTAAAAGCCGCCTTTCAACTTCTCGTTATGCAACGAAAAGTATTATCCGGTATTAGCCCCGGTTTCCCGGGGTTATCCCAATCTTACAGGCAGGTTGCCCACGTGTTACTCACCCGTCCGCCGCTCGTTCCACAGGCGTCACCTCCGGAGAGGATCTGCCTGCTTCCCGCGCTCGACTTGCATGTATTAGGCACGCCGCCAGCGTTCGTCCTGAGCCAAGATCAAACTCTCCAAAAAAGTTTGTTCATAATTAACACCGTTAATTATGATGTCTTAGCTTGCTCCAGAAGTTTCCTTCTGGTTATTTTCAAGAAAAAACAGTTGCATGTTTTTCTCTTGACATACTGGTTGTTTTGTTCAGTTTTCAAAGAGCAAATATTGGTGGAGCCTAGCGGGATCGAACCGCTGACCTCCTGCGTGCAAGGCAGGCGCTCTCCCAGCTGAGCTAAGGCCCCATATAATGGTCGGGAAGACAGGATTTGAACCTGCGACCCCATGGTCCCAAACCATGTGCTCTACCAAGCTGAGCTACTTCCCGAAAAAATGGCGCGCCCGAGAGGAGTCGAACCCCTAACCTCTTGATCCGTAGTCAAACGCTCTATCCAATTGAGCTACGGGCGCTTATGGTGCCGAGGGCCGGACTCGAACCGGCACGGTGGAAACCCACCGCAGGATTTTAAGTCCTGTGCGTCTGCCAATTCCGCCACCCCGGCTTGGCTTGGAGCGGAAGACGGGATTCGAACCCGCGACCCCCACCTTGGCAAGGTGATGTTCTACCACTGAACTACTTCCGCAATACAATATATTTTTATGAATGGTGCGGGTGGAGGGAGTCGAACCCCCACGTCCGAAGACACTAGATCCTAAGTCTAGCGCGTCTGCCAGTTCCGCCACACCCGCAAAATTATATTATTATGGTGAGCCATGGAGGATTCGAACCTCCGACCCTCTGATTAAAAGTCAGATGCTCTACCGACTGAGCTAATGGCTCATAAATTTTTAATTCTAGAAGTTCTAGCGAACTAATAACTCGTACATAATTAACAAGTATAATGAAAATGGTGCCGGCCAGAGGACTTGAACCCCCAACCTACTGATTACAAGTCAGTTGCTCTACCAGTTGAGCTAGGCCGGCTTTATGGTGGAGGATGCAGGGCTCGAACCTGCGACCCCTTGCTTGTAAGGCAAGTGCTCTCCCAGCTGAGCTAATCCTCCGATGCACTATGTGCAACGCATAAATAAATTGCGTTTTGAATTAAAAATTAAGTATAATGCCTGGCGGCGTCCTACTCTTGCAGGGGCAAAGCCCCAACTACCATCGGCGCTGGAGAGCTTAACTTCTGTGTTCGGCATGGGAACAGGTGTGACCTCTCCGCTATTGCTACCAGACCTAAAGGATGTAGATCGTTCTGTGTTGTTTCAGAACGTCCTTCTTCTTAAGGACAAGTTATATTATATGCAGTTTCCTGAGAAAATGCAAGGATTTTTTTGTACCCTAAAAACTAAATAAGAGATCATTCAACGACAACCAAAAGAAGTTAGTTAAGTCCTCGATCGATTAGTATCCGTCAGCTCCACGTGTCACCACGCTTCCACCTCGAACCTATCAACCTCATCATCTCTGAGGGATCTTACTCACTTGAAGTGATGGGAAGTCTCATCTTGAGGGGGGCTTCATGCTTAGATGCTTTCAGCACTTATCCCTGCCACACGTAGCTACCCAGCTATGCTCCTGGCGGAACAACTGGTACACCAGCGGTGTGTCCATCCCGGTCCTCTCGTACTAAGGACAGCTCCTCTCAAACTTCCAACGCCCACGACGGATAGGGACCGAACTGTCTCACGACGTTCTGAACCCAGCTCGCGTACCGCTTTAATGGGCGAACAGCCCAACCCTTGGGACCGACTACAGCCCCAGGATGCGATGAGCCGACATCGAGGTGCCAAACCTCCCCGTCGATGTGAACTCTTGGGGGAGATAAGCCTGTTATCCCCGGGGTAGCTTTTATCCGTTGAGCGATGGCCCTTCCATGCGGAACCACCGGATCACTAAGCCCGACTTTCGTCCCTGCTCGACTTGTAGGTCTCGCAGTCAAGCTCCCTTCTGCCTTTACACTCTGCGAATGATTTCCAACCATTCTGAGGGAACCTTTGGGCGCCTCCGTTACCTTTTGGGAGGCGACCGCCCCAGTCAAACTGCCCGCCTGACACTGTCTCCGAACCGGATCACGGTCCTGGGTTAGAAGGTTCGTACAGCCAGGGTGGTATCCCACGGATGCCTCCACGTAAGCTAGCGCTCACGATTCGATGGCTCCCACCTATCCTGTACAAGCTGTACCAACATTCAATATCAGGCTACAGTAAAGCTCCACGGGGTCTTTCCGTCCTGTCGCGGGTAATGTGCATCTTCACACATAGTATAATTTCACCGGGTCTCTCGTTGAGACAGTGCCCAAGTCGTTGCACCTTTCGTGCGGGTCGGAACTTACCCGACAAGGAATTTCGCTACCTTAGGACCGTTATAGTTACGGCCGCCGTTTACTGGGGCTTCGGTTCTACGCTTCGCACAAAAGTGCTAACGCTTCCCCTTAACCTTCCAGCACCGGGCAGGTGTCAGCCCCTATACTTCGCCTTTCGGCTTCGCAGAGACCTGTGTTTTTGCTAAACAGTCGCTTGGGCCTATTCACTGCGGCTCCTCGGCAGAGGAGCACCCCTTCTCCCGAAGTTACGGGGTCATTTTGCCGAGTTCCTTAACGAGAGTTCTCCCGCTCACCTTAGGATTCTCTCCTCGCCTACCTGTGTCGGTTTGCGGTACGGGCACCTATGAACTCACTAGAGGCTTTTCTTGGCAGTGTGAAATCAGGAACTTCGGTACTCTATTTCCCTCCCCGTTACAGCTTGAAATCGTCGAACGGATTTGCCTATTCGACTTCCTCACTGCTTGGGCGCACACATCCATCGGTGCGCTTTCCTTATCCTTCTGCGTCCCCCCATCGTTCAAACGCTCATGAGGTGGTACAGGAATATCTACCTGTTGTCCATCGCCTACGCCTTTCGGCCTCGGCTTAGGTCCCGACTAACCCTGAGAGGACGAGCCTTCCTCAGGAAACCTTAGGCATTCGGTGAAAGAGATTCTCACTCTTTTTTCGCTACTCATACCGGCATTCTCACTTCTAAGCGCTCCACCAGTCCTCACGGTCTGACTTCACAGCACTTAGAACGCTCTCCTACCATTGTTCGTAAGAACAATCCGCAGCTTCGGTGATACGTTTAGCCCCGGTACATTTTCGGCGCAGAGTCACTCGACCAGTGAGCTATTACGCACTCTTTAAATGGTGGCTGCTTCTAAGCCAACATCCTGGTTGTCTAAGCAACTCCACATCCTTTTCCACTTAACGTATACTTTGGGACCTTAGCTGGCGGTCTGGGCTGTTTCCCTTTCGACTATGAACCTTATCACCCATAGTCTGACTCCCAAGGCAAAGTAGCTGGCATTCGGAGTTTGACTGAATTCGGTAACCCGGTGAGGGCCCCTAGTCCAATCAGTGCTCTACCTCCAGTACTCGTTCCTTGAGGCTAGCCCTAAAGCTATTTCGGAGAGAACCAGCTATCTCCGTGTTCGATTGGCATTTCACCCCTACCCACACCTCATCCCCGCATTTTTCAACATACGTGGGTTCGGGCCTCCAGTCAGTGTTACCTGACCTTCACCCTGGACATGGGTAGATCACACGGTTTCGGGTCTACGACCGCATACTATGTCGCCCTATTCAGACTCGCTTTCGCTGCGGCTCCGTGTCTTCCACTTAACCTTGCATACGATCGTAACTCGCCGGTCCATTCTACAAAAGGTACGCCGTCACCCATTAACGGGCTTCGACTACTTGTAGGCACACGGTTTCAGGTTCTCTTTCACTCCCCTCCCGGGGTGCTTTTCACCTTTCCCTCACGGTACTGGTTCACTATCGGTCACTAGGGAGTATTTAGCCTTGGGAGATGGTCCTCCCGGATTCCGACGGAATTCCACGTGTTCCGCCGTACTCAGGATCCACTCCGGAGGAAATTCTCTTTCGATTACAGGGCTCTTACCTCCTATGGCGGATCTTTCCAGATCGCTTCATCTAAAGAATTTCTTGGTAACTCCAATGGAGTGTCCTACAACCCCAGAAGGCAAGCCTTCTGGTTTGGGCTAATTCCGTTTCGCTCGCCGCTACTCAGGAAATCGCGTTTGCTTTCTCTTCCTCCGGGTACTGAGATGTTTCAGTTCCCCGGGTATGCCTCCTCTACCCTATGTATTCAGATAGAAGTACTGCTCCATTACGAACAGTGGGTTCCCCCATTCGGAAATTCCCGGATCAACGTCTACTTACGACTCCCCGGGACATATCGGTGTTAGTCCCGTCCTTCATCGGCTCCTAGTGCCAAGGCATCCACCGTGCGCCCTTATTCACTTAACTAGCTTTCTATGAATAAGCGTACTTATTTATCGCCTTAACTTTTGGTTTTCTAGCTTCCGCTCATAGCGATTAGCATGACTTCCTTCCTCTTCGTACGATAAGTCAACATCGATTCACTTACGTTTATCGTGTTTCCTTTATCTCCTGCGAGTCAGTCCAGTCTGTACATCGCTAAACATTCGCTTCCGCTTTTAGTTTGATGTCGTTGTTACTCTTATTTAGTTTTCAAGGTACAAACTTCCACAGGATGTGGTGACTTCTGCGTTCGTCACAGGACGTGACGGATCTTAACAGAAGATCCTTTCACCCTTGAGAGACATCATTTACTCTCTCAAAACTGAACCAAACAACCAAGTATGTCCTTACAAACCATTCGTAAAGAATGGTTCGCGTTCCGTAATTATCCTTAGAAAGGAGGTGATCCAGCCGCACCTTCCGATACGGCTACCTTGTTACGACTTCACCCCAATCATTGGTCCCACCTTCGGCGGCTGGCTCCAAAAGGTTACCTCACCGACTTCGGGTGTTACCAACTCTCGTGGTGTGACGGGCGGTGTGTACAAGGCCCGGGAACGTATTCACCGCGGCATGCTGATCCGCGATTACTAGCGATTCCGGCTTCATGCAGGCGAGTTGCAGCCTGCAATCCGAACTGAGAATGGTTTTATGGGATTTGCTTGACCTCGCGGCTTCGCTGCCCTTTGTTCCATCCATTGTAGCACGTGTGTAGCCCAGGTCATAAGGGGCATGATGATTTGACGTCATCCCCACCTTCCTCCGGTTTGTCACCGGCAGTCACCTTAGAGTGCCCAACTAAATGCTGGCAACTAAGATCAAGGGTTGCGCTCGTTGCGGGACTTAACCCAACATCTCACGACACGAGCTGACGACAACCATGCACCACCTGTCACTCTGTCCCCGAAGGGAACATCCTATCTCTAGGATTGGCAGAGGATGTCAAGACCTGGTAAGGTTCTTCGCGTTGCTTCGAATTAAACCACATGCTCCACCGCTTGTGCGGGCCCCCGTCAATTCTTTTGAGTTTCAGCCTTGCGGCCGTACTCCCCAGGCGGAGTGCTTAATGCGTTAACTTCAGCACTAAGGGGCGGAAACCCCCTAACACCTAGCACTCATCGTTTACGGCGTGGACTACCAGGGTATCTAATCCTGTTCGCTCCCCACGCTTTCGCACCTCAGCGTCAGTTACAGACCAGAGAGTCGCCTTCGCCACTGGTGTTCCTCCACATCTCTACGCATTTCACCGCTACACGTGGAATTCCACTCTCCTCTTCTGTACTCAAGTCCTCCAGTTTCCAATGGCCCTCCACGGTTAAGCCGTGGGCTTTCACATCAGACTTAAAGGACCGCCTGCGCGCGCTTTACGCCCAATAATTCCGGACAACGCTTGCCCCCTACGTATTACCGCGGCTGCTGGCACGTAGTTAGCCGGGGCTTTCTGGTCAGGTACCGTCAAGGTGCCGCCCTATTTGAACGGCACTTGTTCTTCCCTGACAACAGAGTTTTACGATCCGAAAACCTTCATCACTCACGCGGCGTTGCTCCGTCAGACTTTCGTCCATTGCGGAAGATTCCCTACTGCTGCCTCCCGTAGGAGTCTGGGCCGTGTCTCAGTCCCAGTGTGGCCGATCACCCTCTCAGGTCGGCTACGCATCGTCGCCTTGGTAAGCCGTTACCTTACCAACTAGCTAATGCGCCGCGGGCCCATCTGTAAGTGACAGCTAAAAGCCGCCTTTCAACTTCTCGTTATGCAACGAAAAGTATTATCCGGTATTAGCCCCGGTTTCCCGGGGTTATCCCAATCTTACAGGCAGGTTGCCCACGTGTTACTCACCCGTCCGCCGCTCGTTCCACAGGCGTCACCTCCGGAGAGGATCTGCCTGCTTCCCGCGCTCGACTTGCATGTATTAGGCACGCCGCCAGCGTTCGTCCTGAGCCAAGATCAAACTCTCCAAAAAAGTTTGTTCATAATTAACACCGTTAATTATGATGTCTTAGCTTGCTCCAGAAGTTTCCTTCTGGTTATTTTTAAGAAAAAACAGTTGCATGTTTTTCTCTTGACATACTGGTTGTTTTGTTCAGTTTTCAAAGAGCAAATTAGTTTGCTGCTTTTTCGACAGCAACTCTTTCATTATACCAGTTTGATCAACTCAAGTCAAGAACTTTTTTTACTTAACTTTTTCGCTGTTCAAATTGGCGACTTTATTAATATACCATGCAAAGCATTGAGTGTCAACACTTTTTTTATTCATTTTATGAATTGCATTGGCAGTTGCCTTGTGAAGCAACGTTATTAAATTTACCACGTTTGTAATATGAAATCAAGGGGTTTTGTAAAGAAAATAAGACAAAATATTAATTTGTACTCTTTATTAAATTCTAATATTTAAATAAGCCTATTTTAATTCGTTATCTATTATAAATAATGTACCCAATTCCAACTAAATAAAACGTGAATATCGTTTGAATTATGCTTTGTACAACGTAACCATTAAACGTTAATCTTCTATATATAGGGAGAAAAAACGCAAGCGACCGAATAGAAACGGAGCGAGTCAACGGAGATAAAGGAAGCACGGTGAGCTTGCGAGCCGATGATGATTTATCGTAAGGCGATTCGTAAAGTCACTTCGTTTCTGGGTGCGACAAATTATATACCTTCCTAAATCGAGTAGAGGGAGAAGCTAAGAACTTCTCGCCCCTCTTGCACCACCAGTACATACGGTTCCGTATACGGCGGTTCAATTTATATCTCCGTGTGTACTTTTAGATAACGGTCTAAGACAAAAGGAATACCTCTTTGCCCCACACTCGTTTCTCCTTTCCTTTCACGTGACGAAGAACACTTCTATTTTGACTATCCTCCTGAGATACGCTCATACTTTCATCATTAACACATTCAGAAGTCTATCCTTCGTGCATTTCATGGCGTCACTATAAATGGTTCAGCCCTTCATGATTTTTTTCATCACTACTATGGCGTCGACTGACTTCTCACGATAAACACCTTGCGCTTCTCTAGTGGTTGGTTGATGTGTACCTCCACAGTGGACTTTCACCACCTAGATAGTCGCCATGCCTGGCGCACTTATAAAAAAGCAGAGAAAGGGAATAATCCACTTTCTCTGCTAACCATCTATTTATTCCGCATTTGCGGGAACAATAACACATCCCGAATAGACGGGGAATTCGTTAATAACATTACTAAACGATCAATACCTATACCCAGACCACCCGTTGGTGGCATTCCGTATTCTAACGCTTCTAAGAAATCACTATCCATAAGATGGGCTTCGTCATTTCCTTCTGCACGTTCTTTCACCTGTGCTTCAAAACGTTCACGTTGATCAATTGGGTCATTTAGCTCACTAAATGCATTAGCATGTTCACGGCCAACAATAAACAACTCAAATCGATCGGTAAAACGACCATCCTCTTTATTTTTCTTAGCTAAAGGAGAAATGGCTACAGGGTGACCGTAAATAAACGTAGGCTGTATTAGTCCTTCTTCAACTTTTTGTTCAAAGAATTCATTAACTACATGCCCAAAAGTCATAGTATCCGTTATTTCAACTCCATGCTCCTTCGCTAATGCCCGAGCCTCTTCATCAGTCATATGCTTCCAGAAATCTACACCCGTCTTCTTCTTAACCGCGTCAACCATGTGTAGCCTTGTCCATTCTGGTTCTAGATTAATTTCATAATCTCCATACGCTACCGTTGTAGAACCAAGTACTTCTTTCGCAATATGAGCAACTAAATTTTCAGTAAGGGACATGATATCATGATAATCGGCATATGCTTCATAGAGCTCAATCATTGTAAATTCAGGGTTATGTCTAGTTGAAACACCCTCATTTCGGAAAACACGTCCAATTTCATAGACTTTTTCCAATCCACCCACAATTAGCCTTTTCAAATGAAGCTCAATAGCAATTCGCATATACAAAGGGATGTCTAATGCATTATGATGCGTTTCAAATGGACGAGCAGAAGCACCACCAGGAATACCATGTAACATCGGGGTCTCTACCTCTAAGAAACCTTGTCCATCTAAATATCTGCGCATCGCTTGAATTATTTTACTTCTTAACACAAACGTTTCTTTACTTTCCATATTCGTAATCAAGTCTAAATAACGTTGTCGATAACGCTGTTCAATATCTTTTAAGCCATGGTACTTCTCAGGTAATGGTCGTAATGATTTTGTTAATAGGTGAAACTCAGTTACTTTAACAGACAGCTCACCAACCTTAGTTTTGAACATTATCCCAGTAACCCCGATTATATCTCCCATATCACTTGACTTAAAAATCTCATAAGCTTCTTCGCCTATCTTATCTTTACGAACATATAACTGAATTTGACCACTAATGTCTTGAATGTGAGCAAAGCCTGCTTTTCCTTTTCCGCGTTTGGTCATCATTCTTCCGGCAATGGTCACCTTTTCTTCCTTTTCTTCCAACTCTTCCTTTGAATAACGATCATATAATTCTTTTAATTCGTTTGCTACATGAGTTCGTGTGAATTTCCCACCGAAAGGATCTATTCCTTGGTCTATAAACTGCTCGAGCTTTTCACGCCGAACTCGCATATGTTCATTTAATTCCTCTGTCACCTTTATCACTCCAGTCCTTATCTATTATGTAAGTATAGCTGATTTACATAAATCTTTCATGCCTCAAGCTTTCGCAATTAATGGTAAAAACCTACCAGAGGTTACTGACAGATTTTGAAATCCTTTGAATTTAGGAAACTCTATTTGCTTCCTCTTATTCATTCGATTAGCATATAAAATACTAGTAGATCTGCATGCGTTTCAGCTTTATTAACGTCGCCTTTCCTTACCATTTTCACGTAGACCCGATACTAGGCAGAATGCTTACGAATTACCTCCATAGCTACTTTTAACAATTAGTGCCAATGAGGCGTCCATTTTGGATCGCTCATCCCCCTACCTAATTTCTTCATTTTTTTCGTTTGGTAAGCCATCCAAGAATTTATTATCCTCTTGTGGTACTTCTTGTAATGTCAGCTCCTCCTTCGAAACGGATAATGTCTCAGCAACTTTATCTAGTAATTCCTCTGATAATTCCTTCGAGCCACGTTCTACACCACCAATTGCGGAAAGAGGAACGCCTAATGCTTTTGCAAAATCTATTTGAGTATATCCTTTTAATTTACGAAATGCTTTTATTCGTCTGCCGATTCGTTTTTTGTCCATATAGCTACACCCTTTATGTCATTTCCCGGAAGCTCTTCTATTAAATCAGCAACACGCTTTTCCTTTACTGGTATTACTATATCTGGTGCTATTTCATTTAATGGAATAAGCACGAATGCACGCTCATGCATTCGCGGGTGCGGAATAATTAATCGCTCCGTTTTATTATTTTCTTGATTATACAGCAAAATGTCAAGGTCTATTGTTCGCGGACCAAAACGAATCGTCCGTTCCCTTCCCAATTCACGCTCTAGTTGCTGACAATAATCCAGTAACTCTAATGATGCAAGTGTCGTTTTTATCTCAATTACCATGTTAAGAAAATCGGCTTGATCCGTATACCCTACTGGAACTGTTTGATAAATGGATGATTGATTTATTATTGATATGTCTGGATGCTTACTTAGTTCATATAAACAGCTTTCTAAATATTGAATTCTTGGTTCAATATTGGTTCCTAATGCAAGATATGCCTTATTCATTTCGTCGTTTTCTCCCTATGTATTTCCACCGCAACAGAGTGATAGTGACCCGCTATTGGTGGATCTGGTTTAATAACTTTAATCGTACAAGCTTCCAGTAAATCGAAGGAGGTTAAGAGCTTATTGGCTATGCTTTCGGCAACTGCTTCGATTAGATTCTTGGCTTCGCCTTCGACTACTTCCTTTATATACGCATAGGCTTGTCCATAATGTATGGACTGATACATATTATCACTACTTCCGGCTTTAGATAAGTCTAAAAACAAAGTAGCATCTACGTGAAAACGCTGGCCAAGTTTGTTTTCCTCAGGAAGTAAACCATGGAAACCGTAAAATTGTAAGTTATTTAAATATATTTTATCCATGTGTCAACCTCTTTTCACGCGCAGCATTGCATCCATCATCTGCGCAAGCTCTATATTTGTTTTCACATCATGAACACGCACCATATTGGCACCCTTCATAATTCCTAAGCAAGTAGTTGCACCTGTTCCTACGTCTCTTTCTTCAGGTGGTACGTTTAGGATATTCCCAATAAACCTTTTTCTTGAAGTTGCCAATAGTAGCGGATAGCCTAATTCTTGGAATACCTCCAACTGATTCAGCACGAGCAAATTGTCTTCAGCTGTTTTAGCAAATCCAATACCTGGATCAATGATAATATTATGGTCCAACACGCCAGCTTGTAATGCTATATCTATACTTTCTTGTATATCATTCAACATGTCCTCAATGATATTGTTATAATCTAAATCCGTTCGATTATGCATGAGAATGATAGGTACTTGATACTCACTTGCAACTTGAGCAATCGCCGGTTCTTTTTTTGCACCCCATACATCATTAATAATATCTGCACCAGCTTCAATTGCAGCTTTTGCTGTCTCAGCTTTATATGTATCAATGGATATCGGTATTTTTATTTTCTCTTTCACAGCCTTAATAATGGGAACTACGCGTTTAATTTCCTCCTCTTGAGAAACTGGTTCATGATTTGGCCGAGTAGATTCTCCACCAATATCAATAATATCCGCTCCTTGCTCCTCCATTTTCACAGCGTGTTCTACTGCTTTGTTAATTGTGTTGAAGCTTCCTCCATCAGAAAAGGAATCTGGAGTAACATTTAATATCCCCATTATATGTGTACGTTCATTTAGATCGTAGGTTTTCACTTTTGTAATTAGTTTCATACTGCCCCGTACCTTCTTTCCTGACATTTTCTCCCTTAATCGTATCACAGAACAAGCAAGCAGGCGACCCACTATAAACAAGAACAAAAGCACCCGATTAGAAATGTAGCGACTGGAGCGAGTCAACGAAGATAAAGGAATCACGGTGTGCTTGCGAGCTGATGTTGAATTATCGTAGGTTCATTCATGAACTCGCCTCGTTTCTAGGCGTTGGAGCTGGACGCAGCTCAACACTCTTTTATAATTTCCTAAACAATGAAAAAGCCAGTATCAAATATTAGATACTGGCGAAGGACAATCGCATTAATTATTCTTCTTCAAATTGATAAAGCGGAGTCGATAAATACCTTTCTCCATTATCTGGGAAAATAGCAAGAACCTTTTTCCCTTTCCCTAGTTTCTTCGCCACCTGCTTCGCAGCTGCAACAGCAGCTCCTGCAGAAATGCCACCAAGAATTCCGTTGGTAGTAGCTACTTCTCTAGAAGTTGCAAAGGCTTCTTCATTCTCGATGCGTAAAATTTCATCGTAGATGTCTGTATCTAATATTTTTGGTACGAAACCAGCACCAATTCCTTGAATTTTATGAGGTCCAGGAGTAGCCCCCGATAGCACAGCAGAAGCAGAAGGTTCTACCGCATAAATCTTTATTCCCTCAAAGTTTTCTTTCAAAACTTTTCCAGCTCCTGTTATGGTTCCTCCTGTACCAATCCCTGAGACGAATGCATCTAGGCCATCACCCATTTGCTCTACAATTTCTCTACCTGTCGTCCTTGCATGGACTTCCGGATTTGCTTCATTATTGAATTGCTGTGGCATAAAATAACCATTCTCTTTTTGTAATGCTTCCGCTTTATTAATAGCGCCTTTCATCCCCTCAGCTCCAGGAGTTAACACAAGTTTTGCACCATAGGCGCGTAAAAGATTGCGGCGCTCTTGACTCATCGTGTCAGGCATTACAAGCACAGCCTTATACCCCTTTGCTGCAGCTACCATCGCTAAACCGATACCTGTATTACCGCTAGTCGGTTCAATAATGGTATCTCCTGCTTCCAATTCTCCAGACTTTTCAGCCGCCTCGATCATTGCTAAGGCAATACGATCCTTAACAGAGCTACCTGGGTTCATAAATTCAAGCTTCACATAGATGTCAGCACTGTCAGCGTCTGTCACATTATTTAATTTTACTATTGGTGTTCCACCAATAAGTTCAGCTATATTATTAGCTACCTTCACTACATTCCCTCCTAATTCCTAGTTATTTTGTATGATTAATTATAATGTACGTTTTACCCAGCTAAATGTCAACTAATACGGAATATTTAGGCATTCGTCTACTTATTTTGTCCATCGACTATTGTTACGTGCTATTCTTCTCCATATAACCAATCAATCTCCATCTCTTCCCATAGTGGAGTGGCATCTAACGACTGGTTTTGTTTATGTAATGCTAATTCACTCTTTATATACGGTTTCATCTCTTCATACGTAAATGTAATAGATGGTAGCTTGCGATGAAGATAAAGAATTACCACACCATCATCAGCTACAAATGGTTTACTATAAGAATGCTCTTCTATATTCTCAGCAACTTCTGCATAGCCATTAGGAAAGAATTGACTAGTTGTATAAATAAAGCCAAGATATCCACCTTCTGCTTTAGAGGATTCATCAATTGAATATTCTCGAGCTAATAGCTTGAATGAGGCACCTGATTCCAATTCTTGATAAACTTTATTTGCTGTTTCCATATTATCTACTACGATATGTGAAATTTGCATAGAAGATGTAAAGTTATATTGATCACCATATGTATTATAATGATTCTTTATTTCTTGCTCTGGAATAGGTGTCCCCTCTGTTAAAAGCATTTCCAATTGATACCTGTATGTAATATCTTCTTCCCATTGCTTCTCTAACTTTTCATAAGTTGACGCTGAAGTCACACCCTGCATCGTAGTTAACATAGCTATTTCTCTAGCTATAACCTTATCACTAATTTTTAGTCCTTTGTCCGCTGCTAATTGTTGTACAACTGCTTGATCTATCATTGATCGTAAATGCTTTTTTCCATAGTTGTTTCGAAGCGAGTCACTCCATTGAGCGAAGCTGATGTCATCATTTCCAATGATTGCCACCTCATCATTACTACTCAACTTCCTTCCATCGCCAACATTAACCCCTTCATTACGCCAAATTAATAAAGTAGCAATATTCGTTATTAAAAGTATTATAATGACACCTAGCAATAGTTTTTTCGACATGGATACTAGCTCCCCCTGTACGCTGAACAAGGTATTATTCAACACTTGTTAACTTAACGAACTACTTTCTCAGTTTTACAAATCTACAAATGAGCTGTCTCCAACATCAATCAAAAGGATTTTAGCACATTCAATTCGACACAATGAGACAGCCTCTTCAAAATACTACCCTTTTAAAGCTTCTAACTCTTCCTCCGTAAACTGATATGTTTGATTACAGAAATGGCAACTTGCCTCTGCCCCATGATCTTCATCAATCATATTTTGAATTTCTTTATCACCCAACCCTTTTATTGCTCGCTCAAGTCGTTCTTTTGAACATTTGCAGCGAAATTCCATAGGGACGGTTTCATGAATTTTTACTTGATTCTCTCCAAATAACCGATGCAGAATTTGTTCAGGTGTATTTCCTTCACGAATCAATGTAGAAATCGGTGGCAATTCTTGAATTTTCTCCTCTAACTGACTAATCACTTCTTCACTAGCACCAGGCATAACCTGTACTATGAACCCCCCTGCAGCTAGAATACTATGATCTGGATTCACCAATACACCAGCACCAACAGCTGAAGGAACTTGCTCAGAATTAGCAAAATAATACGTAAAATCTTCGCTAATTTCCCCGGAAATAATCGGAACCTCTCCCGTGAAAAAATCTTTTAATCCTAAATCTTTAATCACGCTTATATTACCTTCAGTACCAACAGCTCTTGCCACATCTAATTTTCCATTTGCATTTAATTCAAAATCAACATGTGGATTTACCACATATCCTCGAACCTCACCCTTTGCATTCGCATCTGCAATAATACCTCCTAAGGGGCCATCTCCCATTACCTTTGTCGTAATGGAGTCCTCTCCTTTCAGCATAGCTCCCATCATACCTGCAATCGTTATCGTTCTACCAAGAGCAGCAGATGCTGTTGCCCATGAATCGTGTCTTCTTCTTGCCTCTTCTACCGTATCTGTAGAAGTTGTCGCGTAAGCACGAACCATTCCATTATATGCTGTAGCTTTAATTATAAAGTCCTTCATGTTGTAAAACTCCTTTCTAATTAACCTTATTCTTATAATTGCTTATTTTTATGATAAATGAGATAAAGCCCCTTTAACGTTAGATATGGATCTACATGCTGTATAGTCTGGGATTCATGAGCAATTAACGAAGCCAAGCCGCCAGTAGCAACTACTTTTGCATTCACACCCATTTCCGCTTCAATTCGTCTGACAATGCCATCAACTTGTCCAACATAGCCGTAGAATACACCCGATTGCATTGCCTCAACCGTGGACGAACCAACAACATGATCAGGGGCTTGAATTTCAATTTTCGGTAACTTAGAAGCCTTACTATACAGTGCTTCCATCGATATATTTATACCAGGAGATATGACACCACCATGATATTCTTGTTGATCATTGATATAGCAAAACGTAGTTGCCGTCCCAAAATCAATTATTATTAATGGTGCACCATATGTTTCGATTGCGCCTACTGCATTTACTATACGATCTGCTCCAATTTCTCTAGGGTTAGGATAACGCATCTTTAGAAAGGAATGAACCGACTCCTTCCCAATTATCATAGGCTCCAGATGAAAATAGTCTTTACACATTTTCTCCAAAGCAAACATAATGGGTGGAACAACAGATGAAATGATAATACCCTTCATATCCGAAAGTGTAATTCCTTTATGGTCAAACAACGATTTGACAAGCATGCCGAACTCATCCTCTGTTTTATAACGATCCGTTTTTATCCGCCATTGGTGCTTTAATTGATCTCCTTCAAATACACCTAATACTGTGTTAGTGTTACCCACATCAAGTACAAACAACATGCTTTCCCATACCTTTCTCTACGACAAAATTTACAATTAGTCTGCAACATAATTTCATTTTTTAATATACCATACATAGTTATGAATATATAACAAACAGACTATAAACTTTATGGCAATAAGCTCTTAGGAAGGAATGAGCTTGGAAATATACGAATACTTATAGGAGTATAATTACCGCAACACGCATGAAATATGTTCGCATTCCGTGGAACGGTCTCAGCTACCTTGGCAAAGAAATACACGTGGCCAAGTGAAGCTTTGGAATCATGCTGTTCCGCAAAATAAGAGAGGATTCGTCTGTTATAAATCGCTCGCAGGAAAAGCGCTCTTCTTTTTCAAGGAGTCTCGCATATTTCAGCTACTAGTTTAATCAAAAAACGAACTATAATTAATTTCAACTAATTATAGTTCGTTTCTATTGTTTATTATTTACTTTTATCTCAAACTCTAGATATTCATTTCTATTTATAGTTATTTGTAATGACGTTATTTTTTGTTATCCGTTTCATCATTTGATGATGGCTTATTATCGGTAGTAATTTCATCTGTTGAAGTAGGCTTGTTATCTGTTGTAATTCCATCTTTGTCTAAGTTCTTGTCTACTTTTGCTTTTGCCTCTTCAAACGTTTCTGGAGTATCTTCTTTATCATTAGATTGGATATTTACCTTAACCGATTCATCATCTTTTTCTGTGTCTTCAATCGGATCAGGTTCAGGTAGTTTTCCATCTTCAAACAGTGATTTTATTTGTTTAGCATCTAGCGTTTCTACTTCAAGCAATGTTTGGGCAATAAGCTCTAGCTTATCCTTATGCTCAGTAAGAATCTTCTTCGCACGATCATAACAATAATTTATAAAGTTCTGCATCTCTTGATCAATTTCATGAGCAATCGCATCACTGTAGTTTTGTTCATTGTTCAGATCACGACCAAGGAATACTTCACCACCACCATTTGTAAACTGCAATGGCCCAATTTTATCACTCATTCCATACTCCGTAATCATTTTACGTGCAATTCCTGTAGCACGTTGAAAGTCATTGTGTGCTCCAGTACTTACCTCTCCGAACATAATTTCTTCCGCAACTCGACCACCTAATAACCCAGTAATTTTATCAAATAATTCCGGTTTGGTCATAAAGTATCGGTCTTCTCTCGGTAGCATTACAGCATATCCACCAGCTTGACCACGTGGTACAATGGTAACCTTATGAACCATATCTGCATCATCTAGAACCATACCAATCACCGTGTGTCCACTTTCATGGTGAGCTACAATATTGCGTTCTTTCTTAGAAATAACTCTACTTTTCTTAGCCGGACCAGCAATGACACGATCAATAGCTTCATCAACATCCAGCATATTTATCGTTTTTCGATCCTGTCTAGCAGCTACTAGTGCTGCTTCATTTAGTAAATTCTCTAAGTCTGCACCAGAGAAGCCTGGTGTACGCATAGCTATCGTTTGCAGATCTACATTATCAGCCAATGGTTTATTTCTTGCATGAACCTGTAATACCTCTTCACGTCCTTTAACGTCTGGACGATCAACTGTAATTTGACGGTCAAAACGTCCCGGACGAAGCAGAGCAGGGTCTAGAATATCTGCACGGTTTGTTGCTGCAATGATAATAATTCCTTCATTGACACCAAAACCATCCATTTCAACTAAAAGCTGGTTCAACGTTTGTTCACGTTCATCATGTCCACCGCCAAGTCCAGCTCCACGTTGTCTACCTACTGCATCAATTTCATCTATAAATATAATACAAGGCGCATTCTTTTTCGCATTTTCAAATAAATCACGTACACGGGACGCACCAACACCAACAAACATCTCCACAAAGTCAGAACCACTAATAGAGAAGAATGGTGTACCTGCTTCACCCGCTACAGCACGAGCAAGTAGCGTTTTACCAGTTCCCGGAGGTCCTACTAAAAGTACCCCTTTAGGGATTCTTGCACCAACGGCTGAGAACTTACGTGGATCTTTCAAAAATTCCACTACCTCAACAAGCTCTTGCTTTTCCTCATCTGCTCCTGCTACATCTTTAAAACGGACTTTTTTCTTGTCTTCACTGTACATTTTCGCCTTACTTTTACCAAAGTTCATGACTCGGCCACCGCCGCCGCCACCTTGGGCTTGACTAAGTATAAACAGGAAGAACAGTCCGATGATCAAGAACGGAATCATTGTTGTTAAGAATGTTACCCACGCGCTTGGTTGTTCTTCTTCTTCTACGTTAAGCACACTTTGATCGTTTGCTTGCTCTGTAATTGACGCTATAATGTCCGTATTATCAGGAACTTGAGCAATAAATTTTTTATCCTCATCATTTAAAGTCCCTTCAAAACGAATAATACCATTTGCTGGTTGCATCGTCATTTCTTGTATTTCGCCATTATTTAAAGCATCCATAAACTGCTTTACATTATATTGTTTTGCTTCTTCATTTTGTCCATTGAATACCCCAATGACTCCTATAATAACGAAGAATATAAGTATCCAAAAGAACACATTCCGAAATATCCGGTTCATTACTTACCTCCTCCCAAGCGGGGAAAAACTATATAACATCGTATCATATAAAAAAGTTGAAATACAACTAATTTCACTTGAAAAATCAGCATTTTATTTCCAAGGTTTATTTCATTCTTCCACTTGATTATTTTTATTATTCGCCACCATAAATCTCTGGTTTCAAAACACCTATATATGGCAAATTTCTATATTTTTCTTGATAATCTAATCCATAGCCAACAACAAATTCATTAGGTACTTCGAACCCAACTATATCCGCTTTAATTGCAGCTGTTCTTCCAGATGGCTTATCTAGTAATGTGACAATTTTAATTGATTTTGCCTTCCTATACTTAAACAGGTCTACCAAGTAGCTTAGAGTTAATCCACTATCAATGATATCTTCTATTATGAGCAAATCGCGACCTTCAACTTTAGTATCTAGATCTTTTACGATTTTCACTTCTCCAGAAGAGCGCATCTCTCCTCCATAGCTAGAAACATCCATGAAGTCCATTTCCAAATGGGTATGCATATGTCGTAGAATATCAGACATGAATGGCATTGCACCCTTTAGAACTCCAATTGCAAGCGGAAATCTCCCATCATATTCCTCGGTTAATTGTTGTCCTAGCTCTTTACACTTGCTTGCGATTTCCTCCTCCGATATTAGTACCTCTTGAATATCATTATGCATATTCTGCTCCTCCTACATGTTGCCTTTTTCATAATTTAATTGTATAAATGCGGCATTATCTGCCTGTTTCTCAAGTAGTCCCTTTTTTAAACCAACCAACCATAGGATTTCTCCATTATTATCTGTGATAATTGGCCAAGTGCCCCGTTCAGATCGAGGTATTTTTGCATCAATAAAAATATCCTTCACCTTTTTACTTCCCTGTAGCCCTTTCCAGCGCATTTTATCTCCGTGCTTTCTGGTACGTATATGTAACGGAAGAGCCGCCTGCCCGCTTTGTAAAATAAAGGTCTGTTCTGACTGCTCTTGATATTCATCCACGTATTCAGTAGTGAATACTGATCCATCAGGTAAAACAGTTTTGCCTGGGATCTTTAATAACATATGATATGAATCTGTATGGAGGTCATCCTGGAAGTGACACTTTAGCTGGTTATATGCCTTCTCTACTTTTAAGCCAGAGGGAAAATCTAGTTGCGCATTACCTGTTTTTCGATGCAATAATGCAAAAAATTGCTCCTCGTGGACATAGGATAAGTCCTTAGGTAAATCAGTATACAGATAGTTTAATATTAGATGAAAGGCCCGTCTTTGTAAAGCAAATGCGTACGTTTTAAACAGCTTAATTTCAAATGAAACCTGGCATCTTTCCTTATCAAACATCACAATTGTATCGACCATTTCTTGTGCTTGTCTATTTAAATACGCTTGATCGGCCTCTAACGTTTCACTAAGATGCTGTATGGTAGTATGTATATTACTATTTTTCTCTTTTATTAATGGAAGTACGTGTTTTCGGAAATAATTCCTTGTATAGGTTGTCTCATGATTCGAAGGGTCAAGCCTCGGTTTAATATGATGCACTTCACAATAATTCCATATTTGTTCTTTCGTTACGCAGAGAAAAGGTCGAACAATAGCACCCGTAGCAAAATCCCGCTTAACAGGAATACCTGCTAATGCTTGTGAATCTGCTGAACGTACCATACGCATGAGCATCGTTTCTGCCTGATCGTCACCATGATGGCCGAGCATTAGCAAATCGGCATTATATAATTCCATTTGCTCTTCAAAGAACTTATATCGTAATTTTCTTGCCGCTAGTTGTGTTCCTAGTTTGTGCTTCTTTTTATAGGACGGTACATCAACAGAGGTTCCTACAAATTCGATATCCCACGTTTTACAAAATCGCTTAACATATCGAAGATCCTCAAGGGATGCTTCCCCTCTCAGTTGGTGATCGACAGTTACGGCGATTATACGTATTTCCCATTCCTGCCTTATCGAATGGAGGTAATGGAGAAGTGCTAACGAATCTGGTCCCCCTGATACACCTACTAGGACTGTTGCCTGCTTTGTTAACAAGTGATGTTTTTTTATAAAATGAGTAATCATCGTTTTCATTATGTCCATCTCCAACACAACATTTCTACTTTTATCCTATCACAACTAGGATCACTGAAAAAGCAAAGAAATTAAATAGTAGGCTCCCGCTAGAATAGAAATACCTCCGGCCTCTAGCAAAAAGGGAGCTTCTTTTTCTTGTTGGATTTGCTTCCTAGTTTTTTGCTTTTTTTTCTGCGTATCATGAATTACCTGTAACATCTCTCTTTTCATTTGTGAACTAGAAGCATATTTACCTGCTAGTGCCTTCTTTAAGACATTCCGATATGGGCGTAGTCCTCTTGCTTCATCCAGCTTGCGAAATAGAAGCTTCTCCGGTTGAGAACCTTTGACAAAACGTTTTGGATAATAGACATGAATGAATGCCATCGTAAAAGCAAATAAATCATAACTTGGTTCTGCTCTTCTTGATCCCATTTCCCAATAACCACGATCATAAAACTCGGTATACTCTTTGATCGCTCTTCCTGTTTGTGTTGTTCCTCCAACATCTACCCAACGCACACGTGGCGGAGAGGAGACGATTAATAGGTTATCTAATTTTAAATCGCCGAAAACCCATCCTTGTTGATGAAGCTGTTCGAGATCCTCCAACAGCTGTACCATGAAAACCCCGGCCCATTCCTTACCATGGCGATGGATATAGGAGGCCATCGATTCACCTTGCAAATATTCCATTACATAAAATGAATATTTAGTACCTATTGGAGACGTCCAATCGTCTACATCCAATAAAGAAGGTCCAAGACGATTTCCTTGGACCTTACCGAGTGACCGGAGCACATTAACCTCAACCGTCATGGAAGAACGTTTATCACTAATTTTCAATGCAGCTAATTTGCCGTTTGCTTCACACAGGTATACAGAACCAATGGCTCCAGCGCCAAGCTTTCTTTTGATAACATACGTTTGTTTATGCCACTTCCCCTGGATATGCATTCCAGAGCGGATATCACTATTAAGCTTCTTCCATTCCTGGTTCATCTTCATCTCTAAAGCTCCTTAGTAAGCTTTTCTTACCAAACTGATACATTGCTTCTCGAATAGCAGGACCTGTAGGAGTAATGCCACCACTTGTTAGTTTTGGAAAAATGGTAGAGATAGAATCTAAAGCAGGTGACCAATCAAATACCTTTTGTATATCTTTTCGTTTTCCAGGAAAACTAAAAATTGCAAAGCGATTACGACCAATACGTGCGTTTAAACTAATAGATAGATCAATTAATGCTTCTTTAACGGTTGGAAGCTTATCATGCATACTTGCACTCGTATCAACTAATACTAATACTTCCAGATCACACGTCTCCCCCATATCTTCTACTACTTCCATTATTTCTCCGCGCTTTTCCGGCTCAAGATCCTCTAGTGACTGATCCTGTCCTAAAATCTGCTGTAATTCTTTATTTACAAAACCTTGCAGTGTTTGGGTCATCGCTTGTTTAGTCACCGTTTGTACTGTCTGAGATAATGCTTGTTTATAGACAAGCTGGCTAACACCACCACCTGATAATGCAATGTCTTCAACTTCTTTTAAACCTTCGGGTTGTTCGCTCTGTTCATCCTCTAATATTCCAATTACATTTACAGTGATTCCTTGTTGATAAGCCAAAGAAGCTGTAGCCGAAGGATCTTCTCCTTTGTTTGAGCATCCATCTGTAATTAACAAGATTTGCTTCAGTGTACCTTTTCTCAACGTCATCTACCTCCCAACTATTAATACCATCTTCACCACTTTTTATGTGATCTATACATAGTCTAGTTAGGATGGAAGGTAAATACGTACTATATCCTTCACTGAGCTTGATCATGATAAATTGGTACAGAAGTCCATTTAGGTATATTCTTCATTACTTTAGCAACTACCACGGTCATATCATCCTCAATTTCTCCCGACCTAGTGCGAATAACTTCTTCTAAAACTAAATCAGCAATTTCCTGAGGATCGTCGGTCTTCATTTCTCTTATTTTTCGTTTTAACCATACATCCGTATTTTCCACGTGCTTTGGCCCATCAAAAATACCATCACTCATCATAATCAATAAATCTTCCGACATTAACTGTTCACTAACAATATCTACATCAAACTCCTGAATAATCCCCATAGGGAGATTACTAGCTTCCACTTTAATTAATTGATCTCCCCGTTTAATAAAGCTAGGTGTTGAGCCTATTTTTAAAAAGCGAACGAAAGCATTGTGTAAGTCAATTACCGCCAAATCGAGTGTAGCAAACATCTCATCTGTAGATCGTAGCGATAAAATTGAGTTGATCGATTTAATCGCTACTTTTTCTGGTATTCCAGTCTGTAAAATTTGTTGAAGCAACCTTAATGTCTCAACGCTCTCCTCCTGAGCCCTTAAACCATTGCCCATACCATCACTGATAGCCATAGCGTATTTCCCTGCACCAAGCTCTATGGTTGTATAACTATCTCCAGATACAAGCCCTCCACCTTTCGCAGCATTAGCAGCACCTGTCTCAACGACAAATTCTCTTGCTGAACCAAACGCTAAATAACTATACCCATTTGGAAATGGGGCAATTTCTTCCTGTTTCACAACAACAATCTCTTTCAAAATATCAGACAATACAGGTGCAATCAGTTTAGAACCTTCACCATGATATTCATAAAAGGTTAATGTCATTTCAATATCTACGTTTCCTTTATCTAAGCGATAAATTTCTAGCTTTTCCAGTTCAATCCCCATTTGCTTCAACGCATGTACAATCTGCATTTCTTGTTGTTCATGATGCTGCCGTTCCTTTAATATTTCCTTTGCGAAATCCTCCATCACCTCCGAAACTCCTTGCAATTGATCAGCTACAAGTTTTTTACTTTCTAATACTTGTTGTTTTAATTTTTGATTGGCTTCAAAGTAAGACATCTCCTCCTTCATTACATCAACAACTTTTTGAGGCTTCACACAATAATTTTCAAACTCACATGCTGTTTTCCTGCTTGGTTTTCCGTTTTCCCCCATATCTTCTTTCATTTGTTCCATTAATGTATATGTTTTATCAAATTGTTTTTGCCAACACCTTTCCTTCATAAAGCAATTTTGACAGGTTTTCTCCGTTACTTGACTTAAAAAGTAATCGGTTTCTCTTCTTGACTCTTGATCATCTTCGCTTGGACCATCTGTGATGGTAAAGCTCTTAGACAAAGCTTGAAAAACATCTGAAAATTGTTCAACACGTTTAGCGGTTACATTTCGCACCTTTTGTAAATATTGTTCCTGTTCATTCGTATATTCTTCTGTTCCAGGTATGAACCTTGAAAGTTTTCTAAACCAGCTAGCAGGTGTAAGCAAGAAGATTAAAATAGCAATGGATGACTCGATGATCGATGGGACTAACTGGTTCGCATCGCCGTAGATTCCAATTAAAAACGTTCCAACAAATAGGCCAACAGCAACGCCTGGTTTCCTACCTTCTTTTAATAGTCCTCCTAAGAGACCTGAAAAAGCGAGTAAGCTCATTTGATAAAGGTTTGCTACATTTGCTAGAGACAAGATGAGTCCAGCAACCACGCCGACTGTTGAGCCAATCGCGGCCCCACCGACATATGCTAAAATGAGCACAAAATAGCGAGAGAATATCTGCTCGAAGGAAGCCCCATAAAACTCCCAGCCAATCGTACCAGTAAGTATAGAGGCAATGAGTATGATCATACATACGATCTCTTCATTCTTTAATGCGGGGTTATATCTTTTTGGTGATAATAATGGAATGCTCTGCATAAAAATTAATACTAATACGGTTCCTAATACTCCTTCTACGAAAACCAGCATCCAGTCATAAGCAGATAGCTGTTGACTAATGGAATACTGAAATAACCTTGTTGCTATCGTAGATAAAAATACAAATAACGGGATAAGCATCTGTTGATTCTTCGCCTGCTTAAATAAACCACCCATAAAGACAAAAACCAGTATGGCCAGAGCGATAAAGATACTATGATTTACAGAATAGCTTAAAGCACCCAATAGCACAGCAAGTATGGTTTTTAATGTTTTTTCCTTATGGACAAGCCAAATTGTAGCTAAAAAAGCAACTGCAAAAGGAGAGACAACGGATAGAATCACAGCTCGTCCCAATAAAAAACCGATCATATAAAAAAGCCATCCTCTTTCCAGCAATACCCCTTTCATCTTTGCATATAGCCGGTTTCGGAGCTTGTCCATTTGTTTTGATCTTTCTGCTCCCAATACTTTCGGTTCCATTCTTGAAATTGAATCCATCATAACTACCACTCCCTCTTTGTGCATATCATTAAATCACAATATGCCTTCTATTTTTGTCAAAACAAGAGAGCGTTTCATAAGAATCGTTCGACGACTTTCTATTCTTCAAACAGGTTTCAACACGAACACGCGTGTGGAAGGATTAAAACAGCACAAAAACGAATGCCAGTAGGTATTGAATCGTCCATTACTTTATCCAGCAAGTGAAGGCATTTTCACCTATTGCCTTATGTAAAAAGTTTTGGCGAATTCTGAACCTTTCTAACTAAACATCCTCTATTTATCGAAAAATAAAGCAGTTTTCGAGTTTTATTACGTAGTTGGTGATATCGTTACGATATAGATTACGTAGGAAAATCGTGGTCAGACTGGAATTTAATTAAAGCATTGAGAAATGAATGGCCTATTATTTCTGGCTTGAAATAAAGTCTAACTGAATTTACTTGATAGATTAACGCACTTAATAATTATAGAAAAAACGATATTGCTTTAGTTACATATTACTTAATGAACCAAATAAAATCATTATAGCTAGAATAAAAACTACCGATATAGAGCTGATAAATAAACGTCTTTCCCTTACGATATTGAATACACCTTTATAAAAAGAATCTATCATTAAAATTAAAACAAAGACAACAGGATAAGCCATTATAAATGTTAATCCCTTATTCATCGTTGGACTGAAATCTAAATTATTTACACTCAACACAGCTACTAGGATAAAAACAAATAAAATAAGGGTTCCTATCATTAAAGTATGGAAGGGGTTGTTCCATATTCCTTTTTCAAATAGGGAAGGATACTTTTTAATAATTAAGCTTAAAATGACATATATTGTCATTGTTACAATCAAAGTTGCTATAACAAAAAACAAACTATTTATATAGTTATTTTCTACATCTAGCTTATAATCAATAGTTAGAAATAAGATAGGAAGAAAAGCAAGTACAATTAAAATTATTAGTCTATTCCTTATTTCTTTCTTCAACGTAGTGTTACCTCATTTCTCCGTTCAGTTTAATAATGGAAAGAGGCTGGGGCAAAACACAACTTCTTTACTCAAAACACGAATAATCATGTTATCAATAGGAGTATCATCGCCGCACCGTGAAGATATACGCTCTTTCCGTGGGCACGGCCTAAGCTAACTTGGTAAAGAAAAACACGTTACCAAGTGGATCTTCGGACTCGTGTTGTTCCCGCCGGAGTCTCGCTTATTTCAGGTGCTAAATGAATGATTCTAACCAAAAAACGAAAAGATAATTGACTTCGACTAAACATTGTTCGTTTTTTATTGTTTCTTCATTAGTTTTGTCTCAGCCTCATCCTTTCCTATATCGTACAATGCTTTTTCATTTTATCATAACGGAGATAGTTATTTGTAAAAAACCAAGCTTATTAAATATTAAAGTACCGTATTCTTTACTATTTGTATTCTCTATTGTGTAAGTCGATTTGGGCAGGGCTCTTAATTAAATTACTTATATTGCCTGTGATTCTTTCGATTTTCTTATAAGAAAGCTATTGACAGAGTCTTAAACCTGCTGTATTATATTTTCTGTTGGCTTATTTGGCGGTGTAGCTCAGCTGGCGAGAGCGTACGGTTCATACCCGTGAGGTCGGGGGTTCGATCCCCTCCGCCGCCATTATTTAGTAAAACCTGTTGCATAAGCAAAGCAGCAGGTTTTTTTGTTATATCGGTCTACCTTACACTATAAAATCAGAACAAAAGCGTAAGCGTCCGATTAGAAACGTAGCGACTGGAGCGAGTCAACAAAGATAAAGGAATCACGGTGAGCTTGCGAGCCGATGACGACTTAGATTAGGGCAATTCGTGAAGTCGCCCTCGTTTCTGGGCGCTGGAGCTGCTGCAACTCAACACGCCCATATGGATCCACATGGGCAAATTTTATATTTTCCGGTATTTTCCTAAACAATTAAAAAGAGAGGTTGGAACATAAAAGTTCCAACCTCTCTTTTTGTCGTATTTATATATAGAGCATTATTGTATAGACAGCAACTGCTATCCTCTCTTAGCACCTCGACCCCCGCGTTTGGATTCCGTGTGCTTCTTCAAAGAGGCAAGACGGTCCTCAGAATCCTTAAGGAAGCGATTCATTTTTGACTCAAAAGACTCCGTCCGTTCACGGTTATCTCGCTGACGTTTTGGTTTATCTATTGCTTTTTTTATAGACAAGCCAATCTTCCCGTCCTTCTCGACATTAATAACTTTCACCTTCACTTCATCTCCAACAGAAAGGTGATCGTTAATGTCTTTCACATAGTTGTCAGCAACCTCACTAATGTGAACAAGCCCAGTAGTACCTTGTTCAAGCTCTACAAAGGCCCCGAAATTAGTGATACCAGTTACCTTTCCTTGCAGCTTGCTGCCTACTTCAATTGACATAAAAAAAATGCTCCTCCTTAGAATTTTTAAGAAACTAATATATGATCACAATGATGCACCATTAGCTTACTACTATATTATAGCCAAGCAGACAAAAGTGTGTCAATATGATGGCTTCTCATCGGGAAGTTTGAAAATTAATTCGCCCTCTTTAGAGAAGAAATAATTTGTTCTAGCAATTTGCAATACATAATCCTCATCATTTAAAAGCTCTACTTCCTCTTGCAAATTGGCTTCTTGCTTTTCTAAGCTTGTCAATTCCTTTTGTAAGGCTTGATATTCTTCCGTCTTTTCTGCATGAAGTACACGTTGTTTAAAATGGTACGTCGCCATGGTCCCTATTGCTATTACTGCAATCAGAGAAAATAACACAAGCCGGCGAATTAGACGCTTCTTCTTCCGTCTCTGCCTTTCTATGTAAGCATCATATTGCTGCATATAATTAGAATCTAATCTCGTTACTGTTTGTTTGTCTGAAGCCAAAGCTCGTTACCTCCTCTTAAACCTAACATACTTCACTACTTTTATACATATATTCTTCATTTTACTATAAAATCCTGCTATTTTAAAAAGAAATAATTGAACTTTTTTAGGCAATAGTCCGTATATAGCTTGAATTATCCACTTAATTGGCGTAATGATTACAGTTAAAATAAAAAGAAGAATCGTACCAACAACTTTACATAGCCAAACAATAAAGGTATATATAAGTTTCACGATCCACGTAATTGGAGATATGATAAGAGCTTGTACTATATTTTCAAAAAATCGATAAACTGCCGCAATAATACGAATGATCTGCTCCAGTACTTTTCTATATACGTTTGCAGCAGCAACCTGATAAAAGGCAAACCCCAATAAACAAGCAGCAAATATATAGAACCTTAGTTCACCACCATTTACCCGGAATAAAACATAAAATAATAGCATTGTCTGCATTAACCAAAAGCAAATTTCCATAACATAAGTCAGGATTCTTCTATTTTTCCAATATGGTGTAAATCGACGAAATGTATCCTGAATTAAACCAAGATAAAATCCGCCTGTAATCATAGTAATCATTGTGAGGAATTGCGTACTTAAGCTCATTTAAATAACTTGCTAAAGAACCCTTTAGCTTTCTCCTGCTGCTCATCTACATAGGAAAGCTCATATATTTTTCCTTTTATGGTTACTAACCCTTCATTTACATCAAGGTTTTTTAGATGTAAATTTTGCCCGCGGACAATCAGATAACCCATAACTGTCTCCAATAGAAACTCCTCGTTATCAAAGCTATCTACTTCTTTGACACCTGTTATTTCTAAATTTTTTCGATTATTAACTTTTACAGAATGATCCGTTTGCACACGTGTTATATTTTCCTTATTCTCATAATAATTCATCGTAATAGCCCTCCTTATCATTATTACTTTATGAAAGGAGGGACAAGTATAGAACTGTGTAACCTAATTATTTAATTTCTCTTCTTTTAAAACGGTATACAATGTTTCTGCTTCTTCTTTTCTAACAGTTTCTTTCAAATTATTGATCTTAATCGTTACAAGTTTCTGACCAAATTTAATGGTAAGCTCATCTCCAGCTGTAACTGTTGATGATGCCTTTGCTTGGTTACCGTTAATCGTAATTCTTCCTTGGTCCGCTACTTCTTTAGCTAATGTTCGCCGTTTGATTAATCGAGAAACCTTTAAGAATTTATCTAATCTCATTGAATTTTACTCCCCTTCTTTCGCCTTGTCCCATAATGCATCCATTTCTTCTAAAGTTGCATGCTGAATATCGATTTGTCTTTTCTCTAATTGTTGCTCAATATAGGAAAAGCGAGATTGAAATTTTGCATTTGTACGATTTAGCGCTACCTCTGGATTAATTTTATAGTACCTAGATAGGTTCGCAAGTACAAATAGAATATCTCCAAACTCTTTTTCCATTTCTACATTTTCATTCTTTTGCACCGCTTCTTTAAATTCGTTTAACTCCTCATCAAGTTTAGCCCAAATATCTACCGAGTTTTCCCAATCAAACCCTACCTTCGCGGCTTTCTTTTGGAGTTGATAAGCCTTCGCCAGTGACGGAAGTTGTTTTGCTACACCATCCAATATAGATTTACGCACATTCCCTTTCTCTTCCTGCTTCAGCTCGTCCCAATTTTTGTACACTTCATCTACTGTATCTACCGTAGCATCCTTAAACACATGAGGATGTCGATGTATCATTTTATTCGTAATCGATCGAATAACGTCATCTACTGTAAAATAGCCATCATCTTCACCAATTTGACTATGGAGCATGACTTGGAGTAACACATCTCCAAGCTCCTCAACAATTCCTTCATCATCCGCTTGATCAATAGCATCCAGTAGCTCATAGACCTCTTCAATGGCATACTCACGTAATGTTTCATGTGTCTGTTCTTTATCCCACGGACAACCTTCCGGGCTACGCAATATTCGAATAACCTTACGTAGTTGTTCAAAGCTATGATGAAGAACATTATCCGGTGCTGGCGGAATATAAATACTTGTTAAATTACTTATATCCATTGCATGATCCAGTTCCTCTAAAGAAATAGTTTTTTTGGCTTCATCTTTACTGCCGGCAGCTTCAACAATTGTAATAGGATAATCAGCTGGTAAGTCTTCTAGTAATGTTAGTTTAACATCGGAAGCAATAAAACGATCATACACCTGACAGAAAATAAGGTGATTTCGATAATTCAATTGATCTCGTTCAAATGATGTACCATCTATGAACTGAAAACCTTCAATTGGATCGATTTGCAGTGCAGTAAATAGATCATCCAAATAGCTATGTCCGCCTACAATTTCAACCTCTACTTCCTGTTGTTGGAGTAATAATTGAACCGTCTTTTCTGCAAGCATTGGATGTCCAGGAACTGTATAGATAACATTCTGCTTCGCTGCTTTCTGTAAAAGAAGGCTTACAATACTTGAATAAACATTATCAAATTGACTTTCCGCTTCATAAATACTATCAAAAGAAAGAAAACGTACGCCTTCTTCTTGCAAAGCTTTGACAGCTGGATGGTCTAAAGTCCGTGTATAGACCGCTTCTTTCGCATGTGATAGCTTTTTATATATACCAAATGAAAGCTGCTCCAGATCGCCCGCTCCCAATCCTATAATTTCAATTTTATTCATATTATTTCCTCCTGCTTTGTAGTTTCATCAAGAACGTACGAAACGGTAGCATTCGTAGTTCCTGCTCAGAAAATGCTCGTAACTTTATTAAACAATAGCCATATAGAGCTGCCCCCATAATTGAGATAAAAACGACATATACCAACAAGCCGATACGAGATATATTTAGCCAAGGCAGGATAATAAAATGACCACATAAGACAAACAATGCCATCGCACTAATAGCTACAAATAGCGGACGCCACTGAAGAGATTTCAAAAGGTTTAAATGGGGAAGCTTCCTTCTTAGCTCTCGTAATACAATCATACATAACACAAGTAAGGAGATAATCGTTGCCACCGCACTACCTGTTATTCCCAGCCAAGGGATCAGCACTTGATTAGCTATCCATTTGACAAAAAAAGCTATAAGAATAAACCCAGCAATGCGCTTTATAAAGCCAAGACCTTGCAAAACCGCTGCCGCTGTTATAGAAATTGAGCTTAGTAATATGGAAATCATTAATAGCTGCAAATTTCCTGTACTCTGGTTATCCTGAAAAAGTAGCCGATTTACTTCAGGAAAAATAGTGATCAACCCAATCGTTGCTCCAACAGCTAGATAGATACTAAATAATAAAGCACCACGTATATAACTATAAAAGGTAATTGGATCATGTTTTAGCTTTTTCTTTGATATAGTAGGAATTAAAGCTAACGCAAAGGATGAACCAAGTATAGTTCCAAGCTGGATTAATGGTTGTCCACGGTCAAAGATACCCTTCGCCTCCATTGCTGCTTCTTTCGATAAACCAGCCTTTAGTAGACTTGGAATAACTGTGAATGTATCGGCAAATTGAATAACTAATAAGACCATATGATTTAACGCTGCTGCAACACCTAATATAAGAATGGTCCGCACGTAATAATTCCAAGGGATGTTAAATTCCTGATTTGTATAGGGCTTTTTCCTCCAAAAGAATACACTAAGGACAATAATCGCAGTCCCTGCACCTAATATGGATGCAAATACAGCGGCTTTCCCAATGTGATAAAGCGGATAATCATTCATACTAATTAATATCGCCGTAGCAATAATAATTGCTACACGTATCAGTTGTTCAGCAACCTGTGAATAAGCTGTTGGTTTCATTACATATGTACCCTGAAACACACCTCGAAGCAATGCCGAAAAGGGAACGAATAAGCAAGTAAACGCAGCTAATTGATAGATCGAGGTAAGTTTTTCATCACCTATCCACTCCGAAATATAGGATGCATTAAAAAACAAAAATAAAAACAATGAACCACTTATAAGTAATAAAATGAAACCAATTGGAAGATAGAAGCTTTTAAGCGAAAGACCTTTACCTTGTGCTTTTAATTCTACTGCCATTTTAGAAATAGCTGATGGGAACCCATAAAATGATAATACAAAAATAATACCTAATATCGGATATACTTGCTGGTATACATAAAAACCGATATCCCCTGTAAGATTTTGCAAAGGAATTCGATAACCAGCGCTCAATAATTTACTAATTAATCCAGCCAATGTAAGCAGGAAAGCTCCCTTTACTAGCTGGTTTGTTTCATTTCCATTCATGATTTACTTCCTTTAATCCTACACTTTATACATCATTATAGCATAGTTCAATACCAAACATTTGCATTCTAAATATGCTACTATATAACTATAAGAAAAACTGAGCAAAATTCGCTCAGCCTTATCACTAAATGCTCAGATTTACGCTTCCTCTAGTAGCTATTATGGAATAATAGCTACTGCTTGACCACCACTCCGGCTGCCCACTTCCCTTTCCGTGGGGTTTGTCCTTCAGCTAACTTTTTTAGCAAAACCCGCTCAAAAAAGTGGATCTTCAGGTCAAACATTTCCCACAGGAGTTGAAGTGGCCGGCCTTCGCTATTATCAGGCTCTACAACGCTAGCATGAAGTAACACAGCTGTTATTATACTCACGAATAGCGATTTTCACTTTACCCATTGTAAAAAAAGTCAACCTATTTCTTATGACAAGAATTGTTGCACCTTCTCATAGCGGAGACTAATTACGTAGACTCCTGCGGGATTAGCGCGAGCCGAAAATCCACTTTGCAACGTGTTCTTCTTTGCAAAGTTAGTTGAGGCCGTGCCCGCCGAAAGCGAAGTAATTAGTCGGAGCATTGCCAATATACATCAAACATTTCAAAATAACTACTTGGCTTAAAGCAGTCATTGCGCTGATTTTATACTTTCTTAACTTATAAAAAAAGCCATCTACCAAAGAATATACGTTGGCTAGATGGCTTGCTTTTTCAATCAAGAAATACGTTTCCCTACTAGATATAGGATCCAGCTATTTTAACAAGCTATTACAAAATATAGAATACGCTCCAAATCCTTTATGAAGTATTATTCCATTTGCTTAGCTAAGAAGCTTGCAGCTGTTTCTACAGCTTTTTGCTCAACCTTACTAAATGCATCCCCTTCTTTGGAAAACACCATTACACAGCCAATTGCGTCACCGTTGGCAATAATTGGACTAACACAATAAGAATTCAACTCTTGCTCATTACCATCTGTTACTTCTAGCTGCTTCGCTTCTTTTTCAAATACTTGCGTACGATTTTCAATGATCTTCGCTAACTGAGCACCAATGTTTTTGTTTAAATAATCTTTCTTTGACTCCCCCGCAACTGCAATGACTTCATCACGATCTGAAATAATTACGGGTGACTGAAGCGAATCAAACAAAGCTTCTGCATATTCTTTCGCAAAATGCCCTAACTCATTAATTGGAGAATATTTTTTAAGAATTACTTCTCCTTCTCTATCCACAAAAATTTCTAGTGGATCTCCTTCTCTAATTCGTAGCGTCCTTCTGATTTCTTTTGGAATTACTACTCTTCCTAAATCATCAATACGACGGACAATTCCTGTTGCTTTCATACTAAGTAGCCTCACTTTCTAATGATGATTACTGCTCGTTTTTACACTAGTAAATCTTATCTCTTCGTGTAAAAATCACCAGGTGTGTTTTTAGTATGATGCAAAGCAGGATATCTATACATGAAGTACCAAAATTTTACGCATCTCGATTCGCTTTAGTTAATTTACCTATAAAATCTTCAACAATCTCATATCGTTGGTGCTTGTTATCCCTTGTATATTTAAACACGATCTTCAATTTATTGTTTTCTGTTCCCAATTGAACACCACGGCCAAATGTATTAGCAATTTCAAATAATTTAGCACCATCAATTTGTTGACTTCGATTTTCATCAACGAGCATTTCAATTTTATTCCCTTTCTCACTAAGTGAAGCCACACGTTCTTTCTTTGCAACCATCTTCAGTACAGTTACTGTGAATAAATGCTCTACTTCTTCTGGATAATCGCCAAATCGATCTATCAATTCATCTCGTAAATCTTCTACGTCATTTGTAGAAGCAATAGACTGAAATTGTTTATATATTTCGATTTTTTGCTTCTCGTCCTTAATATACGTATCAGGAATATATGCATCAATGCTCAATGCCAACTCCGTGTCAAATGGTGTGATTTCTTCAATTTCTTTTCCTTCTTTACGCGCATCAATGGCGTCTTTTAACATTTGCGAATACATATCAAAGCCTACAGAATCAATAAATCCATGCTGTTGTGCACCAAGGAGATTACCCGCTCCACGGATAGATAAGTCCCGCATAGCAATTTTAAAACCTGACCCAAGTTCAGTAAACTCCTTAATCGCCTGTAATCGTTTCTCAGCAACCTCTGTTAATACCTTATCCTTCTTATACGTAAAGTACGCATAAGCAATTCGATTTGATCGTCCTACACGACCTCTTAGTTGATACAGTTGACTTAATCCCATGCGATCGGCATCATTTACGATTAATGTATTTACATTCGGAATATCTACTCCCGTTTCGATAATGGTTGTACTTACAAGCACATCGTATTCACCTTCTAAGAAAGCGAAAATAATATTTTCCAGTTCCGATTCGTTCATCTGACCATGAGCTACAGCAATTCTTGCGTCAACAAGCATACCAAGGTCTCTTGCTACTTTATCTATGTTCTCTACCCGGTTATACAAGAAGAAGACCTGACCACCACGGGCCATCTCTCGTTCAATTGCCTCACGCATAAAAATTGGATTATACTCCATTACATACGTCTGAATTGGGAAACGATTTTCTGGTGGGGTTTCGATTACCGATAAATCCCGTACCCCTAGCATCGACATATGCAATGTCCTAGGAATAGGTGTAGCCGTTAGTGTAAGCACATCCACATTTGTTTTTAATTGTTTAATTTTTTCCTTATGTTTAACACCAAATCGTTGTTCTTCATCAACAATCAACAGGCCTAAATCACTATATTGTACATCCTTAGATAAAACACGGTGTGTACCAATAACGATGTCCACGGTTCCTTTCCTTAATCCATCAATCGTTTCTTTTTGTTGCTTTCGTGTTCGAAACCTACTTAATAACCCTATCGTTATAGCATGATCCTGAAAACGCTCGCGAATTGTTTCAAAGTGCTGCTGGGCCAAAATCGTTGTTGGAACTAGAATAGCAACTTGTTTACCATCCGCGATCGCTTTAAAAGCTGCACGAATTGCTACTTCTGTTTTTCCATACCCTACATCACCACAAAGCAGTCGGTCCATTGGACGTTCTCTTTCCATATCTTGTTTAATCTCTTCAATACAACGAAGTTGATCTTCTGTTTCTTGATACGGAAAAGACGCTTCAAATTCACGCTGCATTTCAGTATCCTCAGAAAATGCGTAACCCTTCTTCGCTTCTCTTTCTGCATAAAGCTTAATAAGATCATCTGCAATGTCTTCAACAGAGGACTGTACTTTTCGCTTTACCTTTGTCCATTCACTGCCGCCTAGTTTATACAGCTTCGGCTCTTTTCCTTCTGAACCAACAAACTTTTGAACTTGATCAATTTGATCTATTGGCACAAAAAGCTTATCATCACCAGAATACTTGATAAGCATATAATCCTTATGAAGATCATTTACTTGCAACGTTTCAATGCCTAAATATTTCCCAATTCCATGGTTCGCATGAACAACATAATCGCCAACCTTTAACTCCTGATAATTCTTGATTCGTTCGGCATTCGAAATTTTTTGCTGTTTTCGAGCTCGCTTGGTACGCTTTTTAAATAATTCCTGTTCTGTAATAAGCACCAATTTATGCATCGGTAACTCAATACCACTCGTAATATTCCCTGTAGCTATTGTAGGTTTGTCTACAGGAAGCTGTAAATCACTGGCTAACCCCACATCGATATCATAATCCATGAAAATGGAATGAATTTTTTCTGCACGCTTAGAATCGGGAGCTAATACGACAACCGAATACTCACCTTTTTCCCAGCGCTTTAACTCATTTTTAAATAAATGCATTTGCCCATGAAATTCTTGCATAGGTCTTGAAGACAAATTAATAATATTTTGCGGTTGTGTGTTTGGAATATGGCGTAAAAATACGGACATATATAAACGTGGCTGCTTCATATTTGACCAAATCGTATGCCAATCGAATGAAAATATACTGTCCTTCACCATCTGATTGGACTCCAACAAACTACTGTACCAATCAGCCTCCTCCGAATCCAGGTGCACCGCTGTCTCCTGTATACGGCTCATCTCATCAAGTATGATTTGTCCATCACTCGGCATATAATCTAGTAAACTAGCAGGGTTTTTGTAAAGATAGCCGATGTATTTATACATTTCCGGAAAGTGCTCTAAGTTCTTTAAGCGCTCAATATCCCTCTCCATGACCTCTAATAGTTTTTCTTTTGACTCTTTAGATTTCAACGATTTCAACGTTTTGGAAAGCGCTTCCTCAAGACGCTCCCCTCCAGCATGGATATCAGATTGTGATAAAAGTAGCTCTGTTGCCGGTCCAATTATTATTTCCTGTAATTTATCCAGTGAACGTTGGGTATCTGCATCAAAATATCGAATAGAATCGATTTCTTCATCAAACAACTCAATTCGAATTGGATGTTGTTCGGTTATTGGGTAAATATCAATAATTCCACCACGCCTGCTAAATTCTCCAGGAGTTGTTACCATCGATACTCGTTCATAATCCATATCTACCATCGAATTAAGATATTGTTCTACATCAATATCCTCCCCAACTGTAAATGGCAGCTGATAATTACTCCAATATTCTGGCGGAGGTAGTATACGCTTCAAAGCAGCAACAGGAGCAATTAATATACCAGATTTCTTCTTCGTCCAAGCGGTTAAGGATTCAATTCTCTGACTACGTAATTCAGGACTTGCTATTGCAATCTCTGAAGCAATTAATTCATTCACCGGATAGAGATGCACATCATCATCTCCCATAAAAGCTGTGAGGTCATCATATAACTGTTGCGCTTGAACTAATTGATGTGTAACTAATAATACCGGTTTATGAATTGAAGTATGAATGATAGAAACCAATAGACTTCTCGCCGAGCCAGACAGACCGGCAACAAGTTGCTCTTCCATTCCACTAGAAATTCCATGTATAATCGATTTTATATCATCTTTTGATTGTAAATAATTTTGAATACCTTTCATTACTAAACCTCCACGTACATAGGGTGTGCTAAAAGCGCATTGGCTTACTTACCTTTAACCTATCCTAATATTCATTCTTACATGACATTCTACATCTTTCATAGCTGATAAAGTCAAAGTGAGTTATCCACGATAATATGGACAAATACACCCTATGGACCAAATCCTTTTCTATCATTCTCTTTCAAACTAAAAGAAACGATCAAAGCCTCAATAACTATATCTGTGAAAGAAGCGCAAAAATGCCTTGGTTATTACACCAAAGCCTTTGCTGGTTATATTACTGAATAAAAAAATCTAGCTCATGGTAATGTGGATGATGTCCTAAGGCATCTTCACAATTTTCACAAATAGCTTCAATCTGCACATCACCATTTGACTTATATGTGATCATCTCTTCTTTTTCCTTTGCTGTCAATTGATCCAAACCCAGCATAGATGTATCAACTACCTGCTGTTTCAGTCTTCCTATTTCCTGACCGCAGTGTTTGCAAGTATACACAATAGACAAACTGGGAACCTCCTCGAATAACTTTCAACTCATATTAAAAGTTTATCCGAAAAACGCTTATCTTATACAATAAATAAAAGCTCCCGTTGCTATATGAATGTATGTATCCTATCCTATGAAAGCATCATTGATTATATTCATTCATTACCTGCGAAAACGAGGCGCTTAGCCATGCTTCACATGCATCCGCGGCTCTTCCAATACTGTCAGATACAGCTTCTGATTCTCCCTTTGAAAAATTACTAAGAACATAATCTACAACTGAAACAGAAGACGTTGGCCTTCCTACACCTATTCTGATCCGTTTAAAATCTTTTGTACCTAAATGATCGATAATGGAACGAATACCATTATGTCCGCCATGTCCGCCTTTTTGACGTAACCGGATTTTCCCAACAGGTAAATCTAAATCATCATAGATAATTAATATATCTTCTAGTTTTATATCATAATAATCCATTAATGGTCTAACAGCATCGCCGGATAGGTTCATAAAGGTCTGTGGTTCTAGGAGCAATACCTTTTCTCCGTCCAAGTGAACAATCGTATAATCACCCTTATACTTGGACTTATTCAACTTCCATGAATGACGATGAAGTAATTCATCAATGACCATGAACCCAACATTATGCCTAGTACCATTATATTTCTTACCAGGGTTACCTAATCCAATTATACATTTCATTTGCTTACTTCCTTTATCAGAAAATCTTTCCTAGAAAGTATCATACAATACAACAAACCCTCCTGTACAGGAGGGAGTCACTCATTGTTATATAATTTACATGTTTATCCCATATGAACGGGAAGTAAAACCATCAATGATGGAATGGTTGCTTTATTCCTTTTTTGCATCTGCATCATCTTCAGCACCTACTAATTTAGGCTCAGCATTCTCATCTGGAGCCTCTTCCACATCTTCCAATGTGTCAGGAGCCAATACCGTTGCAATCGTAGTGTCACTATCTTCAAGTACTTCGTAATTTCCTTTAATCGTTATATCCGAGACAGATATGCTATCTCCAATCTTAAGGTCTGTAATATCCACGATAATTTCCTCTGGAATATTTCCAGGTTTTGCTCGAACTTGTAACTCATACATTGGCTGTTGAAGTACGCCACCATCTTTTGTCCCTTGAGCTTCACCTTCTAAACGAAGCGCAACCTCAACATCCATCTCTTCAGCCATATTAACAATATAAAAGTCTGCATGAATTAGCTCGTCCTTCAATGGATCAATTTGGTAATCGTGTAACATAACATCTACCGATTTATTGTTTTCCACATTTAGCGTAATAATAGCATTTTTCCCTTCATCTCGAACCGTCTTTATTAATTCAATGCTATCTACAGATATGGATTCCGAATCCTTTTCTTTTCCGTAGATAACAGCTGGTACTCTACCACTATTTCGTATTTCCTTTGTTGCCGATTTAGTAAGATCCTCTCGTAATGTTGCTTCTAATTTAACTGCCACGTACATCACCCTCCAAGTTATTAGAAAAATCCTAGGCTTTTAGTTATAAGCCCTTTCTTCTTTTCTACTTTGTCTGTGTAATTCATGCAGTTGTCTATAAAAAAACATTCATATAGAGAATACCCATTAAATGCAATATCTAAACATTTAATCGAATAAGATACTTACTGATTGCAATTCGTGGACACGAATAATTGCCTCGCCAATTAACGGCGCAACCGATAACTGAGTAATTTTATTAAGCTGCTTGTCCTCTGGTAAAGGAATCGAATTCGTAATAACAAGTTCCTTGATTTTAGAGTCATTAATACGTTCAATCGCTGGACCAGATAATACTGGATGTGTACAACACGCATATACCGCTTTAGCACCATTTTCTACCAATGCATTTGCAGCAAGTGTAATAGTTCCTGCTGTATCAATAATATCGTCTATTAGAATAGCTGTCTTGCCTTCAATATTACCAACGATATTCATAACCTCGGCAACGTTAGGGCGAGGTCTACGTTTATCAATAATACCTATTGGCGCTTTTAGTCGATCAGCCATTTTACGAGCACGTGTAACTCCACCGTGATCTGGAGACATAATAATAATATCTTCTAAGCTCTTCGCTTCAAAATAATCAGACAGAATAGGAACACCTTGTAGGTGATCTATAGGGATATCAAAAAATCCTTGGATTTGTGGAGCATGTAAATCCAATGTAATGACACGATCGGCACCAGACGTTTCTAATAGATTTGCAACAAGCTTAGCAGCAATCGGTTCACGAGAACGAGCCTTACGATCTTGTCTAGCATATCCATAATATGGCATTACTATATTTATGGATTTAGCAGACGCTCGCTTCAAAGCGTCAATCATAATTAATAACTCCATAATATGCTGATTTACCGGGGAACATGTAGATTGTACAACGTATACATCACAACCACGTACACTTTCTTCGATGTTGATCTGAATTTCACCATCACTAAAGCGAGATACAGTACATTTACCAAGCATTGTACCAATATGCTCCGCAATATCTTCAGCAAGTTTAGGATTAGAATTTAATGTGAACACTTTCAAAGATGTATCTTTGTAAGTAGATGCCATGAGTTAGAACCCTCCGTTAGTCTTTTTGTCTGTTTTTAATTTTTGACGCATATCCTTCTTTATTCGTTTGTCTAGCTCTAGCTACAGACAAAGAATCTTCCGGTACATCTTTAGTAATTGTTGAACCAGCCGCCACATAGGATCCTTTTCCGACAGTAACTGGAGCAATTAGATTAGAATTACATCCAATAAATGCATCATCTTCTATCGTCGTCAAATATTTATGCTTTCCATCATAGTTTACTGTTATTGTACCACAACCAATATTGACATTGCTGCCAACTTTTGCGTCACCAATATAGCTTAAATGTGATACTTTACTCTTCTCAGCTAAATCGGTCTTCTTAATCTCTACAAAATTTCCAACTTTTGCTTGATCACCTATGGAGCTTTCTGGACGAATATGTGCAAATGGCCCAATTTTGACATGATTACCAATCTTACTATCACTAGCAACACTTTGTTTAATAACAGTCCCATTCCCCACGTAACAATTCGTAACTTCTGAATGTGGTCCAATTTCTGCATTGCCTTTTATAACCGTATCACCTCTTAATATCGTTCCAGGATGGATGATGGTATCCGGCTCTATCTCTACATCTGGTTCAATATACGTATTATCCGGATCGATTATCGCTACGCCATTTCGTAAGTGCTTTTCATTAATGCGTTGTTTCATGGTTTTTTCTGCTTCTGCTAAGGCTATACGGTCATTTACTCCTAGTGTTTCCTCAAAACTAGCTGTCATAAATGCACTGACCTTATCACCCTGTTTTTGAAGGATTTCGATAACATCCGGTAAATAGTATTCACCTTGTGCGTTATCATTGGACACATTTTGCAGCGCCTGAAATAGTGCTTGATTATCAAAACAATATGTACCTGTATTAATTTCATCAACGAGTAGTTCTTTTTCGGTGGCATCTTTTTGTTCTACGATTCTTTCTACTTCATCAACCGCATTGCGAATAACTCTACCATAGCCATATGGATTTGGAGCTTTTGCAGTTAATACAGTTGCTTTAGCACCTGTCTGCTCATGATGGTCAAATAGTGCTTGATACGTTTCGCTCGTTATTAAAGGGGTATCTCCGCAAACTACTAGTGTTGTTCCTTCATTTTCTTTTAATAAATCCTCTGCTTGGAGCACTGCATGCCCCGTTCCTAATTGCTCTTCTTGAATAACAAATTTACTTTCGTCGCCAATTTGCTCTTTAACCATATCTGCACCAAAGCCTACTACTGTAACAATTTCATCTAGCTTCACTGTGTTTATCTGATCAATGACATGCTTTACCATTGGACGACCTGCTACGGGATGGAGTACTTTGTATAGCTTAGATTTCATTCTCGTACCCTGACCCGCTGCTAAAACAACAGCATATCGCTTCGTCATAAGGAAACCTCCATCAATTCGATTTATCCATAATGAATATTATCTTAAAACCCTTTTCATTTCAATAGATAAAGCGTATAAAACAAGGTCCTCGGTAATGTAAAACTTTCCATACTTACCGCCTTTATGCACGTCTCAAGAAAAATACAGAGCGATTCGATTCATTCTAATAAGCAAGTAGACAAAAGCACAAAAACGATTCGACCGAAAAAGGAGGCTTTGCGCTAGTTAGCAAATAAAATTATATTTTTTTAGACACAAAAACATTACTAAATCGCTTGCAAAAGAACAAAAGTCGCAAGCCTCCGATTAGAAACGCAGCGACTGGAGCGAGTCAACGGAGATAAAGGAATCACGGTGAGTTTTCTTATCGTAGGGCGATTCGTGAAGTTGCCTAGTTTCTGGGCGCTGGAGCTGGACGCGGCTCAACACGTCCATATTTATCCACATGGGCTACTTTTAAAATTTTCTAGACTACAAAAAAAGAAGGCTAACCTGATGTAGATTAGACCTCTAGTTGCATCCCAAATATTGTGTGCATATTAGGAAGCTCCAGCTTCTTCATACTCCACTTCAGCTTCTCCTGCACGATGGTATTCTTCTAATACAGCATCTTGAATCTTAGCACGTGTCCCAGAATTTATAGGATGTGCAATGTCTCTAAACTCCCCATCCGGTGTTCGTTTGGATGGCATAGCAACGAATAGTCCATTATTCCCATCAATAACACGGATATCATGAACTACAAATTCTTGATCCAAAGTAATCGATGCAATCGCTCGCATTCTTCCTTCCGTATTAACGCGGCGCAATCTAACGTCAGTTACTTCCATGATGTATCACCACCTTTTCCCATTTGAATCTATATTATCTAGTTCAACAAAACTATTTAAAATCCTGCTAAATTATTAAAAAAAATAAAATATTTTCAAATGGATGGAAAAAACAGGTGTTTTTGCCTTACTTACGACCGCCTATTTCTACAAAATTACCAGGATGAACCTCAATGCTTTTAGCTTTAAGATCGACATTTGATATTTTAATTAAGGAAGTATAATTTTCTACAACCCTTTCTTCTTCTTCATCGTCCGCCTCAGCCAATACACCTATTGCCTTCACTTGAGCATTGAATTCTTCTAATAAGTTAATCATTCCAGTAATTGTTCCACCAGCCTTCATGAAATCATCAATAATGCAGACATTTGCACCTTCTTCCAAGCTCCGTTTTGGAAGAACCATTGTTTGAATCTTTCTTGAGGAGCCAGATACATAATTTATACTAACGGATGACCCTTCGGTTACTTTGGGGTCTCTTCGCACAATTACTACAGGGACGTCAAGAAAAGAAGCCACCGAGTAGGCTAAAGGAATACCTTTTGTAGCAACCGTGACAACAACATCAATTTCCATCTGCGAAAATGCAGAAGCAAAAACCCGGCCTATTTCTCTTACTGTTTTCGGATTACCTAAGAGGTCACTCATGTAAAGGTAACCACCAGGCAGAATTCGTACCGGATCCGCTAACTGGTGACACATTTCATGAATGAATGCTTCACTCTTTTCATGTAAATACTCTGGGATATACTTCACACCACCACCAGCTCCGGTGGTCCGTTGCAAATAACCCAATCCTTCATTACGAAATACAGCATCAATAATATCCATATCTTCGCTTACGGAAGCCTTCGTTGTTTCTAACCTATTTACGAAATAAGGTAACTGTTTATGCAATCTTGGATTCTCAAGAAAATAATTAGTCAACGCGACTAAACGATTACTTCTTTTCATAACTACACCTCAAAACCGAATATTTCCCTTTAATATACCATTATCATATGTGTTTTATCAATATTTAACCTAAAAGACGTACAAAATATACTTCATCACAAAATCCGCGCATACCGTTATAAATTCTTTTTGCCTTGCTTTCTTGCTCAACTAGACCATATACAGTAGGCCCACTTCCGCTCATTAATACACCTGAGGCTCCTGCTTGTCTCATTGCATCTTTGATCCGTTGCACTTCAGGGTATAATTGTACAGTAATTGCTTCTAAATTATTTCCTGTACTTCTGCAAAGCAGCTCAAAATCATTTGCTCTTAACGCTTGGATCACTCCTTGTGTTTGCTGATGAGCAAGTTCATCCACGATAATTCGCTGAAAAATGGTTCTAGATGACACACCTATGTCTGGCTTGGCTAAAATGACCCAGCATGGCGGAGGCGCTGGTAGGGCATTAATCACTTCTCCTCGCCCACTAGCTAGCGCGGTCTTACCATAGACACAGAATGGTACATCTGTTCCAAGTGTCGCGCCTAAATTTGCTAGTTCATCCATCGGTATATGTAGTGACCAAAGCCTGTTTAAACCTCTTAGAACAGCTGCAGCATCTGTGCTCCCTCCTCCTAATCCTGCTGAAACGGGTATGCTTTTCTCAATTTTGATATGAACCCCTCTACGAATTCCGTATTTCCGCTTAATTGCATCTGCAGCTTTATACGCTAAGTTCCGTTCATCGCTTGGCACAAATCTACTTTCCAACGAGATCTCTATTCTGTCCTGATTCAATTCAAATAATTCGATACGGTCAGACAAGTCTATTGACGTCATAATCATTTCAACGTTGTGATAACCATCATCTCTCTTACTTAACACATCAAGCGATAAGTTAATCTTCGCAGGGGCTTTCTCATAAAGCACCATCACCCGTCACCCTTCTTGTAGATAGATATTAAAATTGTAACATATTACATAATTGGAGGCGACTACAAGCAGGTACAAGTCCCGCCAAAACACAAAAAGGCAAACCCTTTAGGATCTGCCTTTTTGTTGCATGTTTGCTTCAGCAATTTCAATGGCTCGCTTAACCATATTACCAGCATCTCTAGCCTTGATACCGCCCCAACCTTCCTGCTGCACCGTGTCGTAAAATCCTAACTCTTTGGCGATTTCTTCTTTCAAATGGTCTGACATTATTCCACGTCGATTAGCCATGAAAGAACAACTCCCTTCGTATGATGAGTCTTACCTTACGACATTTATAGTTTGTAGCAGATTCGTTGTTTAATTCGCGTTATATGTATACAAAAAAGGAAAAATTTAAATGGAAAGTCAAACTACCTTCGTATTAAGTAGTTCATCAAAATTACAGATAATTCAGTTATAAATCTATAAAATAAAAGCAGTAAACCTAAGGGCTACTGCTCAAGCACGGAAGCAATGGTACGTTCGTCTGTAAAACTAAGTTCCACTGTTTCTGTTAAAACGTCTGCATAGCTGTATGAAACACGTTCGAATGCATTTTCTTCTTGGTCAAGCTCAACAATAAACACAGAAGGATACGTTTCTGCTAATATTCCCGACCGCTCAATTGTTTTCCTTCTGCCGCCGTTCGCTCTAAGCTTTAACCGTTTACCAACATGACCTTCAAGACCTTGCTTTATTTCGATTAATGTTTTCGCCACTATACTCCACCTCACTGGATTTAGCATACCATAAACTTGTACAATAGTCAAATAAAACTATTTATTATAACAAGATATCAATTTTAATGTCAACAATTTATTTTGTCTATTTCGCTTATTATTTGGCATATGTTAAGTTTTTATGTATATTTTTTTAAATTAATTGGAACTTTGCTATTTACATGTGTATATTCCATGAAAAAATTACTCGTTCATTTACCAACTTGTACCATTTTTATCCAGCAATCTTACCTGAAGGCAAGTTGCTCATTCGTTTGATTCATCTTCTAAATAGGGTAACCCTGTTCTTAATAATCCTCTCGTTTCTATCCCACCCATTCCTTTATCACCTGTAAGTGTATTTCTTAGTGCTTCCCATACACTAACCTTTTCCATGAATGGTGTATAAGCAATCTTTGCTGCAATATAAACAGGATCTAACGCATGTATATTAATTCGTAGCGGAGAACTTGCGAAATTAGCACCTGCTCGAATTAGTGATTCAAAATGTGATTGGCATGCACCTGCAAAGATAACTAGCTGATCCACATTAGGATTAATCTTTCGTGCTTCTCGTACTGTTTCCACAAAAAACTTAGAATGTCTATATGCACGTATGTCATTTTTTCTGCCCTTGTTCTTGGAAAACGCATCATGTCCTGTAATGACGATAATGTCAGGCTGTATCTTCTCCACCAATTCACCTATTTGTATCGGCATTTCCCTTTCATGTAAATGCACTCCATGTACTTGTAATCCGATTCGTTGATATAATTCAATGCATTTCTTTAAATACATTTGATCGCCGTCTAGATGCAGAACTTTGGCTGGTAATTGAAAAAAAATCGGTTCATGCTGATAGCCTTCGGTTGCGTGATATTCACGTTTCTCTTTCATCAATTGATAGTCCTGCCGAAATAAACGGAAGGAAAATTCCTCTTTTTCCTTTCCTTTTTGTCTACGCTTCTCTAATTCTCTTTCTTGTATCTTCTTTAAATCAGATATAGGCGCATCTGCTTTCAGGCGGATATCTTCACCATATAAATCAGCACTATTTTTTTTCACACTAGCAACCCGAAACAACAAATCATGATTGTAAGATTTTCTTGTAACCAGATCACCCTTCGAATAGTTCATAACTGACACCTCACAGCCTTCCAAAACATTCTGATATAGCGTATGAGTCCATCATAAAATCTGTGCGTTTATTACAGATCACCTATATAATTACTTTTAACTACCTTGGACAGCAAAATGAGAATAAAACATAAAGTAAGTTACTTATAGAAAAAAGCTGAACGATTATTCGAAGCGTTTCAGCTCGCATTCGAATCCGTTCAGCTTTTGTGGGTCAAAACGTTTGTTGCGTTTCAATTTAACCTCATATAGGCAGAATGACATGAATGCTGCCTAGAGATAATGCTTCGTAATAACCGTCGCAGAAAATGAAGTAGTCTCTCGCAGAGACACCTCTCATCCCAGCATTTTTTATATAGAACCATTCATTTACCATTTTTTCCGTCTCTTAAGGGTTAGCGTTTATGTTCTATACCTAATTCACTCTTCATAAGCACATCATGTATTATTATTAACAACTGAATAAAATGCATTTGCTAATACAGCAAATTCCTCAATAGACAATGATTCTCCACGTCTATTGCCATCAATTCCAGCTTCTTCTAATAGTTGTACAATCGTTTCTTTATCCCAATCAGGTTTAAAATGATTGACTAAATTATTGCGAAGTGTTTTTCTTCGTTGTGCAAAAGAAGCTTTAACAAGCATAAAAAAGAACGTTTCATTGTGCACTTGGACAGGCGGCTTTTCCCGTCTCACTAACTTTAATATGCTGGAATCCACATTAGGCTGTGGCATAAATGCTCGTTTAGGAACATGCATGACCACTTCTGCCTCCGTATAATACTGAACGGCAATGGTCAAGGACCCATAGCTTTTGCTATTGGGCTTAGCTGCCATTCTTTCAGCCACTTCTTTTTGAATCATTACAGTGAAGCTCTCTACAGAAAGATTGTCATGCAAAAGCTTCAGCAAAATAGGTGTAGTGATATAGTAAGGTAAATTTGCAACTAAATGTACCGGTTGTTCCTGCGAAAAGCAGGAGGAAATGACTTCTGATACATTTGCCTTCAAAATATCCTGATGGATAATTTGAATATTTGAGTAGGGTTGTAGGGTATCCTGCAAGACGGGTAATAAACGCTGATCTATTTCAAAAGCAACTACTTTATCTGCATGAATAGCTAATTGCTCTGTCAACGCACCGATACCAGGTCCTATTTCAATTGCACCTGCGTTTTTATCAATTCCTGCATGGGATATGATATTTTCCAATATGTTAGTATCAATTAAAAAATTTTGTCCCAGGCTCTTTTTAAACGAGAAGTTATACTTTGTTAGTATTTCCTTTGTACGTGATGGTGTTGCAATATATTTATTCACTGTCATGCTTTTCCTCCCGCTGTATTTGTGCTAACGCATTATCAAATTCCTCTTTGGTTATTTCGAACATCGACAACCTTTTTAAAAGCTGCTTTCCGTTTGTATGACCAATTTGTAGCAGCTCACCCAATCGTTCCCGTCGTTTCTTTGCTTGCGCCCCTCCGATTAGTCCGCTGTTGATTACATTTTCCTTTGCAATTTCACTCGCGTGCGCTTCCTTTAGCTCATATACATCAGCGAGAGCCTTGCGAATCGTTTCAGGTGAAGCGTGTTCTATCCCTAAACTTTTGTTATTAGGATGCTTAGCTCGTGCCTCATGTTGAGTTAAAAACGCATGCTTGCAGCCTGGTACAGCCTGGTCAATAATATGACGAATGCGATCACCAGGATAATCTGGGTCTGTAAAAATAATAATCCCCCGTTTATCCTTCGCATGCTTTATTTGCTTTATAATCGTATCATTAATCGCTGATCCATTTGTTTCAATTGTATCAGCATTAACCGCCTGAAGAATCTTTGTTGTATCATCTCTACCTTCAACAACAATCACTTCTTTTATTTTCACATTTGTTCCTCTTTCTATACCCATAATAAATAATGCTCTTACCACTATATCATGGTAAGAGCATAAATATTAATTAATAACCTTTACTGTTACTGTTTTCCTTCCCCAATTATACGCTGCCTGCTTCGAAGGAACATGAACATCGATGCGATTTCCAACAATATGACCGCCAGTATCAGCAGCTATTGCTTCTCCATAACCTTCTACCCAAACTTTTGAACCTAATGGGATAACACTTGGATCGACAGCTATTACTTTTTTATTCGGATTTGCATTTAAATTGATACCCGTAGATGTATAACCAGAACAGCCGTTACAACTAGCTGTATACGCACTTGCACTCATTGTAAACACTTTTCCGCCAGAAGGCTTAGAACTTGATTTTTTCTTTGAGCTCGAATGTGACTTCTTGCTCGATAAGGTCACAAGCTTATTTTCCTGTTTCGTACCTACAGCTATAACTCGATTCTCACTTTTTTCAACAACATCCTTGCTTAGAAGCTCGCGGCTAACTTCTTTTCCGTTTTCTTTGACAATCTCATAGACTTTTTTCAGCTTACCGTCTTTCCCTTCCGAAAGAACCCTTTCTTCTCCCTTTGGAAGACTGCTATCTTTTCTTTTCTCTGTCTCGAAGGCAACCGCTTCTGTAACTTCATCCTTAACCTTTTTAACGCGAACAATCGTAATATTCGTATCTTTTTTCACCTTTTCATCCAATGCTGGCTTAATTCTATCCAAGCCTTCCGGATCAAATGAAATGTCTGATTGAGCTAAGATATCTTTTACTGTTCCACCTGTGGTCGGTTTTGATTTTGTTTGGTTGTTTCCATCGTTAATGGTAATCTGGTATGCCTGTTTTACTTGAATATGTAGTCCATCTTCAATGGTATCCCCTTGATTATGTGAGATATCATCATGCTGTTGAAATGAGAGATTCTTTTCTTGTAAAAATTCATCTATTGTGTCTGCAGTTGTATAGAATTCCTGCTTTTCTCCATCGATAGTTACAAAAACCTGCTTGGCTTTGTTGTACTCAATTTCCATACCGTTTTCAATAGAAGCATCTTTACTGTGTGACAAATGATCATGCTCCCCGACGGTAATTCCTACTTCTGCAAGCAGTTCTTCAACGGTATTTTTATGCGTTTTCACTGTTTGTTCTTTACCGTCTTCAGTTATGACTACTTCTGCCTTCGTAGCATCAAATAGTACTAATCCGGAAAATACAACAAGTGCCAAAACACCAATACCTGAAATAACCAGCTTCATTGTCGACGCCGGCATTAGCTTTGAAATCATTCGCATGCTTCTGCCTCCTCTTAATGCATTTTGATTATATTAACAGTTATATGCAAAGTCAAAGTATATCCGATTACGATTAAGTTACAATTAGATTACACATTAATTTGAGGAGCGGATTACTCTTTAATAAGTACAATGAAAGCATTGGTACAACTGGTTTTTCGCCATCTTTTAATTATCAATAAAAAAAAGGTTAGCTTAAATGCTAACCTTTTTTTATACCGTTTTTTTCCTATTTTTTAACAAAATATTTTTCTTATTTTACAACCGTCATAATTTTATCCCGAAGAGAGAAATAGCGTTTTTTGTCGTGTTTTCACTAATTTCTTCCAAGGTTAAACCTCGCAGCTCAGCTATTTTTTCTGCTACTAATTTAACATAGGAAGGCTCATTTCTTTTACCTCTATTTGGATGTGGAGCTAAAAAAGGTGCATCCGTTTCAACCAACAGTCGGTCTAATGGCACCTGTACCGCTACTTCCTTTGGCTCTATTGCATTTTTGAATGTTACTGGACCTCCAAGAGAGATGTAAAAGTTCATATCCAGACAGGCTTGTACATATTTTGCTGAATCATTATAGCAATGCATAATACCGCCAATAGATGCTGCACCTTCTTCTTGAAGAATTTCAATAACATCTTCGGTCGCCTCACGATTATGAATAATGATTGGCATATTTAATTTCTTCGCCAACCGTATTTGTTTACGAAAAACGTCTTTTTGTACATCCTTCGGTGACTTGTCCCAATGATAGTCTAATCCCATCTCTCCGATAGCTACAACCTTTGGATGAGCAGAAAATTCCTCAATCCAGTTTAATTCTTCATCCGTCATATCTATAGCATCCACCGGGTGCCAGCCTACAGCCGCATAAATGGTTTCATATTGTTCTGCAATTTCGATAGCTAACGGGATCGTTTCCCGATCAAAACCGACTACCACCATATAGTTTACGCCGGTATCAAAAGCACGCTGAATTGTTTCATCGCGATCTTCAAAGAAATCCCTCGCATTTAAATGAACATGTGTATCAAATAACAAACCACTTCACTCCTTAAACACAAAGCTCAAACGCTATGTCATATATTTCACCTGTTTATCTTCAAATAAGCTTGGACAGACCGAAGCAAATAAAATTACTTTACTATATGACAAAATAAAACTTCCTTATGCTTAGAAAGGAGCTGTCCCAAAAGCCAGCTCCCTACTTATTCAAACCGAATATACTTCACTTTCCCTACAAGGTTCAACATGTCATGAACAAATTTACTCATAGCTAATGCCTTTCATACGAACCCCATTTCAACTAGAGTCATGTACTTTAAAAATTTAAAAATTGACGAACCTTACAAGCAGCCCGTTTTCCTATTTTTATTTCACGACAGATCCATTCGGCAGTGATTCTTCTACAGATGCTAAAACGAGCTTACCATGTTCATCTTCCCCACAAAGAATCATACCTTCTGATTTTTCGCCTCTTAGTTTTACAGGTTTTAAATTCGTTACACAGATTACTTTTTTACCTGGTAATTCATGTGGTTGATAGTACTGTGCAATACCCGAAACAACTTGCCGTTTCTCCGCTCCAAGATCTAATTGAAGCTTCAATAACTTATCAGCCTTCTTGACAGGCTCTGCTTTTATTACCTCTGCCACTCGCATGTCTATCTTCATAAAGTCATCAAAGGTAATTTCTTGTGTACTTTTGGTTTCTTCCTTCGTAGCTTTTTCCTTAACCTGTGCAGGATTTTGCATCATTGCTTTAATAGTTTGTACTTCTTTATCTACATCCAAGCGAGGAAAGATTGGCTTTCCTTTTTGAACTTTAGTACCTACACTAATTTGCCCTTCACGATAAATGCTATCCCATTCCTTTAATGCCGCTTCTGTGACATGGAGCTGTCGGAAGATTTCTGTAGGTGCTTCTGTTAAGAACGGCTGTAGCATAACTGCAATTTTTCTAAGATATTCAGCTAGATGGGCCATTACATTACCCAATCGTTCCTTCTGATCCTCATGTTTAGCTAATACCCACGGTTCTGTTTCATCAATATATTTATTTGTTCTACTAATTAACTGCCAAAGGGAGGATAGTGCTACAGAGAACTGCATATTCTCCATCGCTTCTTCTACTTTCTGAATCGTTTCTTTTCCAAATGCTTCAAGTGAAGCCTCAATCTCTGTTTCACTTGCTTGATATAACGGAATCTGACCATCAAAGTATTTATTAATCATAGCAACAGTACGGTTTAATAGATTGCCTAGATCATTAGCCAAATCGTAGTTAGTACGTTCTACAAATCCTTCAGGTGTAAATACACCATCTGATCCAAATGGAACTTCGCGAAGCAAATAATAGCGAAGTGCATCAAGGCCGTACTTATCTGTTAGTTGTACAGGATCAACAACGTTCCCTTTAGATTTTGACATTTTTCCATCTTTCATCAGTATCCAACCATGCGCAAAAACCTTCTTCGGCAAGGGAAGATCTAATGCCATTAACATAATTGGCCAATATATCGTGTGAAAACGAACAATTTCCTTACTCATTAAATGAACATCTGCTGGCCAGAACTTTTGATATTTACTATCATCGTCTGTACCATAACCTAAAGCTGTAATATAGTTAGTTAAAGCATCAATCCATACATATATCACATGCTTTGGATCACCGGGAACTTTAATACCCCAGTCAAAAGTGGTACGAGATACTGCTAAATCTTCAAGCCCTGGTTTTATAAAGTTATTCAGCATTTCATTTTTACGACTTTCTGGCTGAATAAACGTTGGATTATCCTCATAGAACTGCACAAGTCGATCGACATATTTGCTCATCTTGAAGAAATAGGATTCTTCTTTTACTTTTTCAACTGGACCGCCACAATCTGGACAATGCCCATCTTCCAACTGTCTCTCTGTAAAGAAGGACTCACAAGATGTACAATACCAGCCTTCGTATTGATCTAAATAAATATCCCCCTGTTTAACAAGCTGATCAAATATTTTGGACACTACTTTTTTATGACGCTCTTCCGTCGTCCGAATAAAATCATCATTTGATATTTTAAGTTTCTTCCATAAATCTTTAATACCACTTACAATGTCATCAACGTACGCTTGTGGAGTTACACCCTTTTCTGTAGCCTTTTTTTGGATTTTTTGACCGTGCTCATCCGTACCTGTTAAATACATTACATCATAGCCACGCATCCGCTTATACCTAGCAATTGCATCGCCAGCAACCGTAGAATACGCATGACCAATATGCAAATTCCCACTAGGGTAATAAATCGGTGTTGTTATATAAAACGTTTTTTTGTTATTTGGCATTCCCATTACCTCCTAAATCCACCAGCATCCTTTATTAAAACTATATACTATTGTAGCTTTTATCCGTTATTTTGCCAAATAGAGTGCAATGTCATCATGTCTTGTAAGAGAAACATAGAAAAACATCGAATTTTGTCGAAAAATATTAGATTGTTTATTTGCTTTTTTCAGATTTATACCTTATTTTAACCAATTAAGTAAAAGACAAAACCTGATATAATAGTATTTATACAGGTATTTCAAATTATTAAATTTTCAGGTAAATATTTATTGACAGAAAAAAGAAACACTGGTATTCTATTGCATAGAGTGATGTCGAAATATGACGATTTTTTTGCTTTACAAATTTTAAGGAAGAACGAAAGCCCTTGCTGACAATTGGCTCGTTTTTCTAACCTTAGGGGGAAAGAAATTGAAATCTACCGGAATTGTACGTAAAGTGGATGAGCTTGGCCGTGTTGTCATCCCAATGGAACTTCGTCGTACGCTTGAAATTCAGGAAAAAGATGCGATGGAAATCTACGTGGAAAATGACAAAATTATCCTTAAGAAGTACAAACCAAACATGACTTGTCATCTTACTGGAGAGGTTTCCGATGATAATCTCTCTTTAGCAAACGGCAAACTTGTCCTCAGCCCAGAAGGTGCACAAGAGCTGGTTAAAGAGATAGAAGCAAGATTTAATAAATAGTAAGATTATTGTCTCAAAAAGGTCTGACGCCTGTTCTACACGTTAGACCTTTTTTTATAGCAACAAATTAATCCTCGATATGATAGGCTTGATACACTTCACGTTTCGGAAGCTTTCGCTCTTTTGCAACTAGCTTTATTGCTTCTTTGCTAGGCATGTCTTTCTCATCTATATAGTAATCTACATGTTCAACAATAGTATAGCCATCCCACCATAATGAAGTTTCTTGAATTAACTGGTCTGTTCCATCAATAACCATACAAAATTCGCCTTTAAGCTCTATGTCTTTTGTATAGGTGATGACCTCATTCAGTGTACCTCGAATATATTCTTCAAACCGTTTAGATAGCTCCCGTGCTAGGACCACACGGCGATTACCAAGTACAGACTTGGCAGCCTTTAATGTCTCCTTTATACGATAAGGTGACTCATAAAATAATAAAGAGGCCTGTATCCGTTGTAATCTCTCTAGTTCTGCCTCCTTGTCTTTCTTTTTACGGGGTAAGAAACCATAAAAATAAAATTCATTTGCTGGTAAACCAGAACCGATCAGCGCACATAATGCTGCATTTGCTCCAGGCAGTACTACTACAGAAAATTCTTGCTCAATCGCCGCTTGAATTAACTCATGACCAGGATCGGATATCGCAGGCATTCCTGCATCACTTACAATAGCAATTGATTCATCGTTTTCCAATCGCCGTAACAGTTGTTCCTCTCTTGCCAGCTTATTGTGCTCATGATAACTAATTAACGGTGTTGAGATGTCAAAATGGTTCAATAGTTTTTTAGAATTTCGTGTATCCTCTGCTGCGATAATTGACACTGAGCGCAGTATATTTAATGCACGGAACGTAATATCCTCTAAGTTACCAATAGGGGTCGGAACAATGTATAATTTCCCTTTTTTTTCGTTATCAAAGCTTTGTTGAATGTTCATATTTTATCACTTCTTTCAAGGCTGCTCGAATAAGTTGTAATTTTTCCTTGCGAGTTAATTGTTTAATGGTATACTCTTTCTTCATTGCTTTTTCTTTACTGGAAAAGCGCTCGATATAAACAACTTGAAACGGACCTCTTCCACGGGTATATTTTGCACCCTTTCCTTCATTATGCATTTTCAGCCGGTTTTCCAAATTGTTTGTGTAACCTGTATATAATGAGTTATCTTTACATTTCAGAATATAGACCGTATGTTCATGTTCAGGCATATATAATCTCCTCTGCCTCTTCTGTATACGTACCATCCTCATTGTATACATATAAAGGTGGCAAGATTTTTAAATCTGGCTTCCCATCTCTAATTGCTTCAATTAATAGCATATTTGCATCTTTCCCTTTTTTGGGGTAAACAAATTGAATACGCTTTGGCTCGAGCTTGTACTTACGAAATAGGCTAATAATATCAATAAGCCTGCCTGGTCGATGTACCATAGATACCTTCCCTCCTGGACGAACATGCAGCTTACATGCCTTCACAACGTCCTCTAGACTACAGAAAACTTCGTGTCTGGCAATTGTTAAATATTCATTTTGGTTATGTTCAGTAGCTGACGGGGTCGGAAAATAAGGTGGGTTACAGGTGACTACATCAAAACTACTTTGACCTATTATCGGTTGCATGCATTTTAAATCTCCATGCAGTATCTTTATTTGCTCACGTAAGTTATTCAAGTCGATATTCCTTTTCGCCATCTGGTAAATACGTTCTTGAATCTCCACACCTGTTATGTTACTTTTACTCCTTCTCGACAGTAATAATGGAATAACACCATTGCCTGTGCAGAGATCAAGTATGGCTCCTCTTTTTTTCGGAATATAAGCAAAGTTTGCAAGTAGTACTGCATCCAAAGAGAAAGAGAATGCAGAAGGACTTTGAATAATTTTCATGCTGTTATCAGCCAGTAAATAATCTAAACGCTCATCATCGTATAATTCAACCATATGTATGTCCTTTCTCGTAAGCAAAAAGTAGTCAACTGTAATAAAGGCTGTCCCGAAATCGAGACAGCCATACATTGCATTATTTCGTTTTATTCAGAAAGTCCAGACAAAAAATACAGTCTTCATTTCGTCTCGGACTACCGAATTCCAAGTTACAAATATGAAAGCCTTCTTCATACAATCTAGCTAGGTTATCATAACCTTCACCAGGAAAGCTCTTATTCACTTCTGCTTTGTTGTCAGATGTTTCCTCTTCATCTTCTTTTGAATGATCTAAGTGATTACGCAAATTGTGGTTCTCCATGGCAAGTCGATGATTTTCTTCCAATAAATCACTTAATTTGCCTTTAAGATCACCTAACTGCTCATATAATTCACCAATTTGCTTTTCCATATCTGATACCTGATCAAAAATTTGCCTGTTTTTCACGCTACTCACCCCGTTATTCTGTGGCTTGCGCTAAAATTCCTTCATCTATTAGTTCATCTAAAGTATATTCGATTACTCGTTCTTTTTCAGGGATTTCGATTTGGATGAGTCGTTCCAAGATGTTTAACCCTACAACCTTGCCTTTACCATAAGGTGTTTCTATCGTTTTCCCAATATCCGGCAATTCCCGTTTCGCTGTCTCATAATCATCATTTTCGTATTTTAAACAGCACATCAGTCTGCCACATAGACCTGAAATTTTTGCCGGATTTAGGGATAAATTCTGATCCTTTGCCATTTTAATTGAAACGGGTTCAAAATCTCCTAAAAAAGTAGAACAGCAAAGCATTCTACCACACGGTCCGATACCGCCAAGCATCTTCGCTTCATCCCGTACCCCAATTTGACGTAGTTCTATACGTGTTTTAAACATAGCAGCCAGATCTTTTACTAAATTTCTAAAATCAACTCTTCCGTCTGCTGTAAAATAAAATATTATTTTATTTCTGTCAAATGTATATTCCACTTCTACTAGATTCATATCCAAGTCATGCTCTTTAATCTTATCCATGCAGGCTTGAAAGGCCTTTTCTGCGCGTTCTTGATTTTCTAAAACGGTTAACTTATCCTTATCCGTTGCAATACGAATCACTTTCTTAAGTGGTAGAACAACATCTTCCTCGTCAACCTTTTTATTGGTAAGAACAACCTTGCCAAATTCGATTCCACGAATTGTCTCTACAATAACATAACTATCTAGTGAAATGGTAGCTTCCCCTGGATCAAAATAATATATTTTACCCGCCTTTTTAAAACGGACACCAATTACCTCTATCATTCCTTATCACCTCTGTATTTGAAGTGTTAGCTGTTCCATCACTAAGGTCGGATGGACATTTTGCTTCAATTTTCGCTTTGCTTGTAAAATAGCTTGTAAGACTGCTACTAATTGATTCTGAGAAAAGCGCCTTGCTGCCAATTCAAGCAATTCATCAGAAGGGGCGAAAAACACTATCCCAGCTTCATTTTCTATATGGTAATAAAGAATATCTTTCATTGCGATAAGCAAGAGATCCAATCCTTCTTCTTGCTCATTTCTATCTTTGAAATGAGTCACCCAATGCTGATGAATAAATAAGAATATATCTTCTGGATTGGTCGAAAGTACTTCTATTAATTGTACCACTATCTTTCTTGCAGAGGCAAACCACTCATCGTTAATTCTAGTAAAAGCATCATCTATACGATTCGTTAGAGTACTCATCAAAACAGCATTTCTCTCATGCATTCCTTCTTCAATGAGTTGTTTTTGCAACATCGTTGGATGAAGAGGCCTTAAGTCAATAACCTGACATCTTGAACGAATAGTCGGCAAGATAGCTTGACTGTTATCTGTTAGCATAATAGCAGTTGTTCGCTTACTAGGCTCTTCCAAAAATTTAAGAATACGATTAGCAGCATTTACTGTTAGCGTATCTGCACCTTTAATGATATATACCTTTTTATTAGATTCTAGACCCGAATAGGTAAATTCCTTTTGTAAATTCCTTATTTGATCGATCTTAATTGATTGTCCATCTGGTTCAATCCAATGAACATCTGGGTGATTCCCTGAGGTAATACGTTTACAAGCATTACACGTTTGACAAGGTTCATTTACAGCATTAGTTTCACAAAATATGCCTTTGGCAATTAATAAAGCGATTGCTTCTTTGCCGGTCCCTCTTTCTCCTTGAAGTAAATACGCATGAGAAATGCGGTCTTTTTTCATACTGTTTGTTATTATTTTACTTGCCAACGGTTGTACTTCTGCAACCTCAGACCATGTTTCCATATGTATCCCCTTCAATAATCTATCTTAAGATTCTACGTATATATGTTAACTAATAAACCTTTTATCTCTCCAATTAAACCAAGTATGTCTACCGTCTTTTTCTCTTGATTCATAATTTCCTCTGTTAATTCTACTAGTTTTTCATCTATTTGCTTTACTAGCATTAACTTACGATTTTGACGATCCATGCCAAAACTATGTGATTTTTGCAAATCTAATCCACTATACACAGCTTCCTGCAAAAATCCTTTCACCAAGCGTTTGAATTTAGCAAGGTCACGAAATGTTCGAAAACGTGCCAGCTTGTCTCCCTGCATGGTAATGCTTTTCATGAGTACTTGTAATTCCTGCTGCTTCAAATTCAAAGCCTGGGACTGTAGCGTTTTCTGAAAAGACCTGTTGTCCTCATTCGTCGTTCTGGTATATTTAGTTTCCGGTTGTGTTCTTAAATCCTGGCTAATTTTCATCTGCTCAGTCCCTTTTTCAAGTAAATGAACTTCATAAGTAAACGTGTTATTTCCATGAAATCACCGAATAATGCTATAAGGCGGTTTCGATGATTGCTTAATTGGAACAAACAGCGGCTACTCTACACGAAGCGTGTTCAAGCTAGACATAGCAAGGAGGTCACATAGCCCCCTTGGAAATCAGTATACCAATATTCACAGACAGATTGTTCGGATTTCAACTAGTTGGAGTAATTTTTCTTTACACCATATTAAAATTGAAAAAACGATTCGATTGGCAATATAAATACAGTGGCTCCGCCTACTTCAACTTTGACTGGCTTTGGTATATAGGAATCTGCATTCCCACCCATTGGCGAAATAGGGGCAACCATTTGTTCTCGATGAGAGCAATTATCTTTAATAATATCTAACGCCTCATCAACATACTCATCCTCACAACCAATCATTAAAGTTGTGTTTCCTTCTTTTAAAAATCCACCAGTAGTAGCGAGTTTGGTTGTTTTAAAATTCTCTTCACCTAAAGCATCAACTAAGCGATTAGAATCTTTATCCTGTACCACTGCGATCAATAACTTCATTCTTGCCAGCTCCTTTATTTTTCATTAGTTAAGTCAATAAAGAAATAATACGATCGTAAGCATCTTTTTCAACCATTTCTATCGTTTGGTCTGCATTAATTGTTTGAATTCGTGCAGGGAATCTTTCTGCAAGTATATGATACCCTTTATAGACTTGTTCATGGAACTCTAGATTTTCTAAATCTAATCGATTCTGTTCTCTATCTTTATTCGCCGCTATTCGTTGTAGTCCTTTTTTCGGTTTAATGTCAAAGAACAATGTCATGTCCGGCATACAATCTCCAATAGCAAACTGATTGATTGCAAATACCTCATCCATCCCTAATCCTCTTGCATACCCTTGATAAACCAGGCTGCTATCAATAAAGCGATCGCATAGCACTATTTTACCCTGCTTTAATGCAGGTAACACCTTTTCAACTAGATGCTGACTTCTTGCGGCTGCATATAACAAAGCTTCTGTATGCTCTTCCATTTCTGTATGCATCGGATCAAGAATAATGGTTCGAATCTTCTCAGCAATTTCAATACCTCCAGGTTCACGTGTTGCTAGCACTTCGAACCCATGATCACTTAGCTTCTTTCTTAAAGAATGGAGAATCGAGGTTTTACCAGCACCCTCGCCACCTTCAAATGTAATAAATTGTCCACTCACGTATCTTCTTCTCCTTCTTTTATACCTGTAAAAACATGGATGCCATCTGTATGACGTTGCTGCATACGAATACCCTGTTTGCGTAATTGGTTAATGGCTTCTATATGTAATGTTGTAATTTTTTCTCCTTTAAGAATTAATGCAATACCTGGCGGATATGGAATTACCGCTTCTGCTGCGACATGTCCTACTGCCTCATTAAAAGGCATGTAAACGGTATGCAGATTTTGCATCAATGGATAGGACAAAGCTAATTCCTGAATTCGCTTCGGAAAAAAGCTTTGTACTTTTATTGTATCATGCTTGGCACTATTTTTTAATTGATCCTTCACGCTTTTTACAGCTTTTTTCAAGCGCTTTTCCCAAGGAAATGGTGCCAACCCGTGAATAAATAGTAGTTGATTATGTGTCACTAACTCTGGGTATATTTGTTCGAATTCAAAGTGTTTTGCTACTTCATTTGCTGCAATACCTTCATTCATCTGAAGTGTTATTTTCAAAGGGTCATCACTTGGCACAATTCTCCAATAGCTCGAATCATCAAAAATAGTTTTGACCTTATCAACACTAGCTAGAACCCTTTTAATAGCTACTTGTTTAAAGTCTGCCAAAAAGGCGCGAGCAATATCCAACGATGCCATAATTGGATATGATGGGCTACTGGATTGAATAATTTGTAAAAAATGTGCGACACGATGCTTCGAAACAATAGCTGAATTCAAGTGAAGATATGCACTCATTGTTAAAGCCGGAGCCATCTTGTGGGCAGACTGTACAACGATATCCGCACCAAGAGCTATTGCAGACTCTGGAAATGGAGTACCCAATGAAAAGTGAACACCGTGGGCTTCATCAATAAGGACGGGAATATGATATGAATGAATAAGATCGATCATTTTTTTTAGATTGAATGTTTTGCCAAAATAATCCGGATAAGTAAGCACTACTGCTTTCGCCTGTGGATAAAGTGCTAACGCTTCCTGTAACGTCGATATACTCGGGCTCGTATATCGATCTACTATCTCATTATATTCTGGAGCAATAAACACTGGTTTTGCACCACTTAATTCCAAAGCATTCATAATCGATTTATGACAATTGCGTTGCACAATAATTGTATCATTTGCTGTACAAGTTGCTAGGACCATCGCTAGATTACCAGTCGTACTTCCACCAACAAGGAAAAATGTATGATCAGCTTGAAAATAATCGCCTGCCAGTTGTTCAGCATTTGCAATTGCACCCTCGGGGGCGTGCAAATCATCTAGGCCAGGTAGCTCCGTTACGTCAAGCCTTAATAAGGATGAATAATAATCCTTTGCGAAGGAAGGAAATATCTCACCATTTTTATGACCAGGTACATGAAAAGAAACGGGTTGATTCAGTTGAAATTGTTGTAATGTAGAAAATAATGGGGTTAGCTTTTGATTCATTCTTTTATCTCTCCAAGCATGTTACTTCTTTACATATCTCTTATCTTATCATAGCAATACCGTCTTTTCATTTAGTCATTGCCAACCCTTCATGGCTTCTTATAAAAATAGGATGAGAAAAAAGTAATGAAGAAACAACAAAAAACAAACGATAATTATTTTAAATTAATTATCATTCGTTTTTTGATTAAAATCATTCATTTAGCACCTGAAATATGCGAGACTCCGGCGGGAACAGCACGAGTTCGAAAATCCACTTGGTAACGTGTCTTTCTTTACCAAGTTAGCTGAGTCCGTGCCCACGGCGTGCCCACGGAAAGAGCGTATATTTTCATGGTGCGGCGATGATAGTCCTATTAATAAACCTGATCATTCGTATTTTAAGTAATGAAGTTGTGTTTTGTCCGAGCCTCTTGATCTAGGAATATAGTTTTGGTTTATTAATATTTTTTAATTTTTGCAGATAATAGTTGTACTTCGCTTCTCTGGGCTCTGTGTGTATCATATTATGCTCACATTCAGAACAAATAAATAACGTGTACAAATGAATACCTGTCTCCTTTTCTTCCTCACAAATGCCACAGCGCTCATATGTCATATTCTGTTTCATTTCCCCACCTCCGTTACAAATTAGTATCTCCTAATCTAACGGATTCTATACAGGCAATCTTTGAAACTTTTTGTAAGAAATAGATAAGAAAAATGTACCTCCATATCCTTTTACGTAATAATAAACAAATGAATAGCTGATAAAGAAGCTAGTCCAAATATACCGAGAAAGCCTGCGATAATTGCAGTAAATACATTAATCGGAATATGCAACCCAATAGCTCCACCGAATACATTAATAAAAAAGAGAAATAAGATGCCTATCCCTAATTTCACCGTAGTATGTCCAATAAAGCGCATTGGTTTGATTGGCGCGCCAACAAGTAATAAAATAATAATTAATGCTACCATTATTGAAATAACTAGTGTAGAACTCATACCGATCAACCCCTCTCCCTTGTCCTTTTATATTACATATGCAGGACAAAGGAGAATAAGAACAACCTAACATCGAAAAAGCCCAACACCATCTGTTTTCTCTGGTAGAAATATCGAAGGTTTACTAAAGAAAGCGGAAGCATGATGCGGTTAGTATGGGTGGCAAAACTATTACACGTGTGAAGCATTAATGGAGGCGATTATAGCTTACATCCAATTTTATAATATCTACGAAGCGGAGAATAAAATATTTCATTCCAAAAAACGAACAACTAGAAATGATGTCCGTGAACGAAGCTTCTCCGGAAATATACTTTGCTTTCCTACCGCAGGATAAGGAACGCTTCGATAGCGATACATCACATATAGAAAAAGCGCTCCTTTTTCAAGGAGTTTACGTATATTTCCGGAGAGATTAGAGTAGTGTATTTTCCTTCATTAGAAGGAACCGTTTTAGTTATGTCCCAATCCTAAAGCAGCCGCCTAACGTGACCATGCATCGTTCACCCTTAAATTATGTTTCGAGGCTCCTTTATCTAAAATACTTGTCTCTCCCTAAAAGTCTTTTTTACTGTTCATGCAAATCAGATGCTTGTTTATCTGGTGTTTGCACTTGGTTCTTCACCTGTTTCTCTATCTCTATATCTACAGATCTATTTACAGCAGTTTTTTTCAATAGAGATGGTTGGAGTGGAACAACAATAAATTCATCAATAAACCGATTAAATCCTATTAATTGAAAACGCAATTCGTTTGCTTCACAAGATACCTTTCGTTCAAACACTTCAGAGAATACTTCTCCAGGAGCTAGATAAATAGACCTTTCATCTATCTCTATTGGAATTGCCACATCAGAGATATTCTTTATCTTCATTTCTATCCATATTACACAGTCTGTGTCATAGGATAATACAGTAGCGTCAACATCCAAAAGATCCTCTGTAGTAGCATGGACGACCTTCCCCTGTGATTGGGATTCAGTTATAAACCATGCCTTTGTCGTAGATGTAGCTATACTAGATCCTACCAAATATACAAACAAGCAGCATAAAAGCAATTGAAAAGCTTTCTTCTTGTATATCACAAGTTGTCACCCCTACGAATTATTGCTCGTATGCTGCACCGTCATCTGTTTGTTTACCAATCACACGAAAGGTAGCATCGTATTGCGCTCCCTGATATTCATTACCTGCACTCTCATCAAGTTTGATAGCTATCATAATATCAATATATTGGCCTTCATCTAGCTGCCAAAACGAATCCTCTTCACCCTCTCCAAATACAAGCTCTCCAGAATTTCCCCCGTTTAATAGTTCCCCAGAAAACTCCACACCTTCAGCTGTGTTCGCAGCAGTAAAAGTCCGCTCATTTGTTTCCCCATTAAAAAGGTTTTCTAATTGAATTTTTGATTCTTCATAGGTATCTTGGTCCGGCGTAACCGTGTATTTCATAGCCATATATCCTACCTCATATGCATCTAAGGATGCCTTGTCAATGGAATGGGAATAAGTCGCCCTCAGAAACGTGTCTAAATCACCCGTATTCTCGATCGTCACCCAATTCCCATATTCAAGCTGGGAAGGGGCAAATTTAACCCCAGAAAAAATTGGCGTTTCTATATTGCTATTATCATTTATTTGCAACACTCCGTTTTCCATGTCCCCGTGAGCCTCTGTTTCTGAAGTGAACCACGCGTATGTTCCTAAACCAGTTGATGCTACCAATACTCCGGCAAAGGTTGTACCTAATAGTGCTTTCTTCCATTTTTTCATAAATATCCTCCTTAGCTACAATTCATTTTTTTGATTCGTTGCATCTTCGTTTGTCGTTCGCGATATTCGCTCATATACCTCTAAACAAATGTATCCAGTAAATGGGAGAACAATAAGTAGAATAAACCCAACTGGGCCACTTATAAATTTAGCAATATATCCTGCATATGGAATGGTGGCTACCTGTTTACCCATGACCTTATTTGCAGTTACCATTGACTCATCAATCACATTATTATTGTCTCCCTTAGTAACAAACTGGATATTGCCTTGATGGGAAACTACTTCATTTACTCTGTGTGTAACATACTGATTTGTCCCTTTCTTAAACGTAATCACGTCATTTTCCTGAATCTCTGCTGGAGCTAATCTTTTTACAATGACCATATCGCCAGTCTCGAAAGTCGGATTCATACTATTAGATAATACAGAGAAAGGCTGATATCCAAACAATGAAGGAGGCTGTTTAGGATATAGCAACAATTGAACCACCATATATAAAACGATAATAATTAGTAAGGTAAGTAAAGTACGTATCATTATTTTCCATGTTTTCCTGAATCCGTTGTTAATTTCCATCCCCCTCACTCCCATAATGTTTTTAAGAGAAGCTGTCTCTCGAGACAGCTCTCTTACTAAACAACTGGTATACGCTTTGCCCCGAGGTAACGGTCTCACCAAAGGTCTTATCAAGGTTGCTCTTTAATGAATATTCAAATTGCTGTACGATACGCATCGTTTAAGACTGCTTATTTTACTTGTTTGGCTCTAGACCTAAGGATTTTAGAAAATCATTTAATCCTTTATTGCCTAGTTTTTCTAGTGGTCTTTTATTACCTGGTGCATCAAATCCAATTTCTAAAAAGTTCTTCTCTATAAATCGGATGTCTGCTTCATCCACTACCCCGTCCTTATTAACATCTGCTTTATCATTTTCTTTTCCATAATGGGCAACAACTCGCATCACGTCGTGGATGTCAACCACTTTATCTCCATTGCTATCTCCAGCAAGATTCATCTCAGGATAAACACGCTTCGATTGCCCAATTAGTTCACCATTTTTTTCTATTCCTACCTCTGCCTCCAACACGTTATTTAAATGACCTGGAACATCTACATAAACCTTATATTTTTCTTCCGTCACAGGTAAGCCCTTGATGGTAAAGCTTCCTTGCTCCGTAATAGTACCCGTATATTTCTTGCCGTTTTGCGCTTTTGCATATACTTTAACACCCATTCCTTCATAGTCTTTATTTAATGTGAAACCATCTTCATGAAGAAAAGCTTCTGGCTTAATAAATCCTGTTATCGTCGAATGTTTTGGAATAATGGTATACTTATCATGAGAAAAAACAGGAATGGTTGTCGGTTCTGTTTCCCCAGCTTGTTTATAGCTAAAATCAGCAAAAGATAAGCTTGCCAAACCACTATAATAATGATCATCTATCAATTTAAACGTGACATCAAGAAACTTCATATCTCCATTAATGCCGGAAAAATCATTTCCTTCCACCGAAGCACCTACCTTCACAAAGTCTGTCCAATAGTCTTCCCTAAAGGTTGGTTCATCTAATTCAACATCCAACCCATTTTCTTTTGCATATTCCGCAAATGCCTCATTAACTTGAACATTTTCAAACGTATAGAGATCCCTAAAATATTCTACTTCAAATTCGCCAGACATTAGTGCTTGAACATTTTTTAAGCTTAATGTCACTGTAAATGTGTCACCTTTACTTATTGACTCTTTATTATAATTAGCGATTCCATAAGCCGTACCTTTTTTAACGAATGTATACCTCGTTTTATTCATAAAATTAGCATTCGTAGCTAAATCAACTGGCATTAAATCTAAATTCACTGGTTCATTTTCAATTTCTTCTGGTAATAAACCAAATTTCATATCTCCATTCGCCTCTACTGAAATTAAACCAGGAAATGGCGAATTCTGATAATAAGCAACGATATTTTCCGACTGATCATACTCTAGTCCTTTGGAATTAAGTACGTCGATCGTAGAATCATAGACATTTGTATGGACCCATAGCGCATGATAACCATCTTCATCGGTATACATCGATTCATCCACTTCATGTACACCAGGCTCAAGATCGTTAAATGTTATTTCTGGCGGTGTATTATCGACAACAACAACATTTTGCACCGTGTACGTTTCTCCGTTTTCATCATGACCAATCACTTCTAGAATATAATCATCTTCTGGCAGTTTCATTATTTCTTCAGCTATTGGGTTTTCCGGATCATCGGTAAATGGAAATACATTCCCCATAAACGCATTTAATACATAATACTCTCGATCAACATCCATATTGCTGCTATCTAACGTACCAACTAACCCGATTGGTTCATTTGTATCTCCATCTTTTACAATCACATCCATTGTTTCCATCGGACTCTTAATCTTAAAAGCCATAGTAATAAATGGACGTAAAAATGGATGGAATGTCCATTCATTGGGAACGGCTTCTCGATCTAAATCAACATAATCAATCCCTTTATCGGTAACGCGAATAGCAAACGGTACTTGGAAAGCCTCTTCACTATGTTCATTTTCAATATGAATATAACCTTCAAATCTGCCGTACGATGCATTATCTGGAACTTCAATAGTTGCATCTATATTTTCTGACTGTTCAGCTCCTATAGTTAGCGATTCCGGTATATTTACTGCAATACCTTCGTTGTCTCCTTTTAGGAATTCAACGTTAATGGCATACGTTTCCTCCTCCGTTGAGCGATTCTCAATTCGAAGGGCTTTCGTTTTTTCTAGCCCCTGACCTTTTTCAAGATAGTAACTACCATAACCAATGGATCCTGTAACTTCATCGATCATGATAGACTCTTCACCATCTATCATCTCTGTTTGATCAAGGACTTTAATTGCTGTCTTAGCATGAACGGCATCATAAGCATTAATACGTCCTGCCCCTACTTCATAAACAGAATAATCCTCTTTTAAATCAACAGATGTATTCATTAAAGCTGCTTTCACTTCAAACGGACTGTAATCTGGATGGGTTTGTAAGATAAGTGCTGCTGATGCTGCAACATGTGGCGAAGCCATCGAAGTACCTTGAATCCGAGCATATGCTAAATCATAGTTATTACTTTCCGGATCATTAACATAGGAAGGGTACGTAGAGAAAATGGCTACTCCAGGCGCCACGACATCTGGCTTAATATCATAATTTTGTGCTGCAGGTCCTCTTGAACTAAAATCTGCTAAATGATCGCCTTCTGAATTCGTATTTGTTAGTTCACCAAACACCAGCAAAAGATCCTCTGAAAGCGCTTCTTTGAGAGCTTGTCCATCTCGATTAGATAAACGGAATGCTGGGAGATATGCTGTACTTTCTCCAATATAATAAGGAATTTGTCCTTCTTCATGATTAAATACAATGACAGCTTCAGCGCCTGCATCCTTTGCATTCTTAACTTTTTCGTCAAACGTAATCTCACCACGCTCAATTAGAGCAATTTTCCCTTCTACATTAATCTTTGAAAAATCCTCTGCATACCCTAGGCCTGCATCTACTACAGATAAAGATTGACCTCGGAGCGCTTCAAGGTCGTCTGTAAAATTCTTGGCAAGCAGTTGCAAATCTGTTAATACAATATCTCCTGCTGTAGCATCGAATGTTGGTATTGCCTGTGACACATCGCTAGCTCCAACAGAAATTGGAAGCGCTGCCGCTCCTGGTGATCCTACCGTTTTTTCTCCCGGTCCAGCATTACCTGCAGCCACTACCGTTACTACATCTGATAATACGGCATTATTAACAGCTACAGATGTCGGAGACAACGGATCATTTGTACCAGATCCTAATGAGAGATTAATAACATCCATTTCATCCTTGACAGCTTTATCAATCCCCGCGATGACTCCATTAGTAGATCCCGAACCATAAGGTCCTAACACACGATAATTATATAAATCTACTTGGGGAGCTACACCTTTAACTGCATAATCAACATCATTACTTTTCGTACCGGCAATTGTGCCAGAAACGTGTGTGCCATGTGAGGTGTAATAGCTTATCCCATTAATAAATTCCGCTTCTCCTGACTTCTGCCAGTCCTCATACGTAGTCTCCATCGGATCCGCATCATTATCTACATAATCCCAACCCTTAACCTGATCTGGATCAATATCAGCAGGGTCTTCCCCTACTGTAAAACGGTAACCATCATAGGCATTTGTTAAATCAGGATGATTATAATCTATTCCTGTATCAATTACCCCAACTTGTATTCCTTCCCCTTTTATTCCTTCTTCATGTAATTGATCTACCCCAATTTGCGGAACACTATCAGCCATTTTGGGTTCTATTTTGTTTTGATCTATGATTGGAAGATCTAGGTTAACGGTTTCATCCTTCCATACCCGTTTAACAACACCTGTTTGAATTAAATCTTTTACCTTGTTTCCAGGTAATGTCATCGCCACACCGTTTATCGCATGTCGATACTCATAAGTAATAGCTGGTTCATTAGCAGCTTTTGTTTTCTTCATCTTTTGTAAGGATTCTTTAAATTGTTTATGTGATGCTTCTACCTTGTCTGATGCTTGAGTTAACGTCACCTTGCTACGTGACTTCATCGCTTTCGCCTTTGCTACCTCTACTTTTGCTGGATCCTGCTTAAATTCAACAATAACCTGTACAGGCTCTGACGTTTCTACATTAATATCTGGATGAATAGTAAAACCTTGATTTGCCTCTAATTCATGGATGGCTTTGCGCTCTTCTGCTGATAAGTCACTTAATACCTCTTTTATTTCCTTCCCCTTAGCTGAGGCGGCAAATGGGTATACAGGAACTAGGGACATGAGCAGTAATATAATAGATAAATAAACAGTGAGCCATTGCAATCTACGTTTTAGCATGACCTATTTTCTCCTCTCTTTCCTTTTGAATTAGATTTGTAATACTTCCCTCCTTTTTGCATTTGTAACTGCAAGTACAAATCCGTTCTTATTCCATATGTTATATTCACATCACAATACTGTAAATTGGGGTAATTCTTTCATTTCTGAATATTTAAAATAGAACTTTTGCATTACTATTACTCCCTTGGGGTATTAACAAGGTTGCAAGGATATTAATAAAAACCTATCTTGCTAGGCATTAGCTTGGTGTAACACCTTTACGAATGAAAAAAATTCGCATCAAAAGCACTATTAATAATTACCCCAAGTTAGCTATAATTGGTATAAAGTTAGCTATTTATATCGGAAGTTCTATTAATCCTCGTACAAAATAATGATAAAAATTATGTAATGAAGATCTCTTTAAAAGGGGGCCGCATCGATGTATGAAGGAAAGATTATTAAATTTTACAGAGAAAAAGCTAAAATCACCCAGGAACAGCTTGGGCAAGGCATTTGCTCTGTAACACATATTAGTAAAATAGAAAGAGGATTAACGGAATATTCACCAGAAATCACGATGTTATTAGCTCAAAAACTAAGTATTAATTTAGAAGAAGAAGCAGCTAGTTTAAAAAATGTAAAAAAGAAGCTTGACCAATGGAAAGAAATGATAATTTCCCAAGATTATAGCAGTGCGACTACCGTTTATCATGAATTTCAAACAAACGAAATGATTGCTATTTCAGGATATCACCTCTACTATTTACTCTTAAAGGCCATCTATTATTTAAAGCAAAATAGTGTGGATAATGCTGTAGAGTTAATCGACTTTCTGGATAAAAAACGGAATAAGCTCAATAACTATGAAGAGAACCTCTTGCAACATGTAAAAGGTATCTACTATATGACGATTGATGAGCATCTTAAATCTATCGATCTACTAAAAAGTATTAATTTTGATATGTATTCCAATGCTATGGTCTATTATGATTTGGCAGCAGCTTATCATCATATCCATTCTCCCGTATTAGCATATTACTATGGGGAAAAAGCGTTGAATGCCTATAAGCAAAGAAATTATTTTCTTGGGGTTATTGATACGGAAAACCTTATGTTAATTGAAGTAGAGTCCGGCCAGCATCGAAATTTTAAGGAAACGAAGGAGCAATACGATGAATTAATTCGGCTTTGTGATCTATGTAACTCTCCAGAAAAGAAAGCTAAAATTCTACATAATTATGCCTACGAACACTTAAAGAGAAAGAAATACCGTGAAGCTGGTAAACTATATAAAGCGTCCATGGATTTAAAGCAACAGAAATCAAATATTTATTTATTATCATTAGAAGGGTATGTACGTTGTGGTAATGAAGGAGGATTTATTGCAAAAGAAGCATTACTAGCTTTAGTAGAAGAAGGCTTAGCAGTAGCTACAGAAATAGGAGATCCCTTATATCAGCATGTATTCTGGCTACATTATTATACGATTCTTGACCTAGAAGAAAAATATTATTTCTATCTTACAAAAAAAGCATTACCTTATTTTAAAGAGCATGGTTTTTTTGTAACCATGCAACGCTATGAAAGGGAATTATTTAATTATTATCTGAAAAATAATCAGCTACAAAAAGCAGTTGAAACTGCAGATTATATTATTAATAAAGACGAGAGCACTTTGTTAGTTTAGATTTAGCCAATTCTATTCATAGGTTAGGGATAACTGAATGAGTAAGTTATGCGATGGTTAGCTTCAGTTATTCCCTAACGACAGCAATCCTATCCCTTTGCTTTGTTTCTCGTCAGTTCAAGTGTAAAGAATATAGGAGCCTGCGTGTTTTATTATGCTTAATTTTTTCAAAGCTCAACATATATAATCGAGCCAAAAAGACAAGTGCATCCATGCCTTGTCTTTGAAGTATACGTATCAATTAATATAGTAGTTTATGAAAAAACCTTCAATTAATGGTAGTTTGCTCGTAAATTACGATGCCTTGCCTCTCGTAGTAAGAATAAATATTTCGCTTGTGCAAAAGCCTCCCAATGATATCCATCACTTGTCGATTCAATGCTTCTAGAAACCATTGACTCGATTTGCTTCCTCTCTTTCTCCAAACGAATCATCGTATCTAACAACTCACCGTCAACATCTTTTCTCGTTATCTTTTTCTTTGCCATGTATTCACCTAATTCCTACAGATCTCTTCTACCTTCTAATGCCTTCGATAGGGTTACTTCATCTGCATATTCCAAATCTCCCCCTACTGGTAAACCATGAGCAATTCTTGTTGTTCGAATTCCAGATGGTTTTACAAGTCGGGATATATACATTGCAGTTGCTTCACCTTCGATATTAGGATTTGTAGCCAATATTAACTCCTCAACTTCTTCATCCTTTAGTCGATTAATTAAATCGGGAACGTTAATATCCTCTGGTCCAATCCCATCCATAGGGGAAATCGCTCCATGTAATACATGGTATTTCCCATGGAATTCCTTCATTTTTTCCATGGCAATAACGTCCTTCGGATCCTGTACAACACAGATAATCGATTGGTCACGGGAAGTATCCTGACAAATAGAACATGGATCTTGATCCGTAATGTGGCCACAGGTGGAGCAATGTGTTAGCTCTCGCTTTGCATTGACCAATGAATTGGCAAATTCCAAGACATCGTCTTCTTTCATATTTAACACAAAGAATGCCAGGCGGACAGCCGTTTTTGGCCCGATTCCAGGCAATTTTGTAAAGCTATCAATCAATTTAGAAATTGGTTCTGGATAATACATCTACGCGCCTCCTAGAATTAGAACATTCCAGGCATGTTTAACCCTTTCGTGAATTGTCCCATTGTATCATTCGTTTTATCATCAATTTGTTTTAATACATCATTCGTAGCAGTCAAGATTAAGTCCTGTAGCATTTCAGCATCATCAGGATCAATAACCTCCTCTTTGATTTGAATATCTGTTATTTCTTTTTTGCCGTTGGCGTATACTGTAACCATTCCACCGCCAGCTGATGCTTCGAATGTCATTTCATGTAATTCATCCTGTGCCTTCATCATTTTCTTTTGCATTTTTTGCATTTGCTTCATCATATTACCCATATTTCCCTTCATGGAAAATTCCTCCTTTAATTCGTATAATGCTTCGATTAATCATGTATTTCCAATACGTCATCACCAAAAAGCTTTCTTGCTTCCTCAACTAGTGGATCTGCAGTTTGTTCCGCTTTTGGTTCCGATTTCTCTTGACTTGATAAATACTCTGTTCGTAAATCTGTCCAATCCTTTTCTGGAATTGGGATAATCGTTAATGATTTTCCTAGTACATTGGAGAGTATCGATTCTACTGTCTCCCGATTATCTAAGAACAGAGAACAGTGTATTTCATATTTAAATGCAACGACAAGCGCTTGATCCGATGCTGCTGCTGGCTTACTATCTTGGATAGTAGCATGAGCGGGAGCATTAGCTTTCTTTAAATTTGCTAAAAAGGTAGCCCATTGAGAATGAACTTCCTTCAATGCTGGCTTCTCCGCTTGTTTAAGTACCTCGCGAATTCGCTCATATGGGATCTTATAACTGTTCTTCGATGATCTGGATGGTGCTCTTCTAGATTCACGTTGTGGTGCAGGTTGTGCACTAACAACAGGGTTTTCCTTTAATAAGCTCAATTCCTTTTCAAGCTGACCAATTTTTGCAGTTAACCCTGCAATTGCATCAGATTCTACCACTTGTTCTGAACGTCCTTGTTCCACATTAGCGTTTGTGATGGACAGGATGGCAATCTCAATATACACTTTCGGGCTATTCGTCCACTTGATTTCCTGCTGGCATTGATTTAATTGTGTCATTGCTTCCTGAACCCAAGCATTGGATACGTGATTAGCTAAATGCTTAAAACTTTCGTCAGCGCGTGCACGCTCTAGCATTCCTTCAAGTGTTGGCGCACCCTTGTATAGTAACAAATCGCGTAGAAAGTAGATCATATCATAAACAAATCGAGCTGGATCTTTTCCTCCCTGGAGCAGTTCATCCAACTGCATTAACGCTTGTTGTACATCTTTTTCATACATGGACTGGACAATTTTCATTAAAGTTTGTTGCGATACACCACCGGTAACCGCTAAAACATCCTCCAGTTCAACCGTATCCTCACTATAGGAAATAGCCTGGTCAAGAATACTTAGTGCATCACGCATTCCACCTTCAGCAGCTAAAGCAACCGTATCTAGTGCTTCTTTTGAAACGGATATTCCTTCTGCTTCTATAATGGTTTGCATTCGCTCGACGATAGCCTGATTAGAAATTGGCTTAAAATCAAACCGTTGGCACCTTGATAGTATCGTTAATGGAATCTTATGTGGTTCTGTTGTAGCTAAGATAAAGACAACATGCTTTGGGGGTTCTTCCAGTGTCTTTAACAATGCGTTAAATGCATTTACCGATATCATGTGTACCTCATCAATGATATATACCTTATAAGGTACCACACTAGATGCATATTTTACTTTATCTCTAATTTCTCGGACATCATCAACGCTTGTATTAGATGCAGCATCAATTTCGATAACATCGGAAATGGACCCATCCTGAATGCCACGGCATGCCGCACATTCATTACAAGGTTCTTTTACCGGCGAACGCTCGCAGTTAATCGTTTTGGCAAAAATTTTCGCAGCACTTGTTTTCCCTGTCCCACGTGGTCCGGAAAACAAATAGGCATGAGAGAATTTTTCTTGTACAATCGCATTCTGCAAAGTTCGTGTAATATGGGTTTGCCCAACCACATCTGCAAAATTCGTTGGTCGCCAAACCCGATATAAAGCTTGATAGCTCATGATACAATTCTCCTTTAAAATCTCCTTCTAATTATACTCTATTTAAGGGGGGAATGTGAACCATAGCGATAAAACAAATGGAAAAAAGAGATGAATAAAAATAATATTTCTGGTTTTAAAAATATAGGCCATTTAGAGTAAAAAATACGAGGAAAGAACAAAAGATTTACTAAAAGTGCAATAGAATTCATACACAAAACAAAAAAGTTACGGACTCAAATCAAATACGCCTGAAGATTTAAATACATTTTTTGGAAAATATTGAAAAACGATAGGATCAAGGTAAAAGTTAAATTTATTTACATGTTTGTATCTAATTGTTTGACTATTTATATGAAGCTTTCTTTTTAGCATGAAGTATACCCCAAAATAAAGTAAAAGAGCAATAAGTAAAAACATCCATAATGACAATTGAATTAGCATCCTCTATTGACTTGTAATGACATTTTCACTTTCTCCATTCAATGAAACATCTATAAAACGGATGCCTCTTTGTAAGATTATTATTTTAACATAATTAAGAAATTACATATGTTGATAATTTTCAGTTTGTTTTTAATAATGATATATATCTAGTAATTCCACCTAAATTATGTCTTCTTGTAATTTTTCCTTTATAATGGATAGAGATTATTAAAAAGAGGAGCTTGATCATGAGTTTATTAGAAGAGATTTTAACCTATAATAAAGAATTTGTTGACAATAAGGAATATGAAAAATATCAGCGCAATAAACTCCCAAACAAACGAGCCTTAATTCTTTCTTGTATGGATACTCGACTCGTCGAGCTATTGCCAAAGTCCATGAATATAGCGAATGGCGATGCGAAAATTATTAAAACTGCCGGAGCACTTGTATCCCATCCTTTTGGTAGCATCATGCGAAGTATTCTCGTTGGAGTGTATGAACTTGAAGTAGATGAGGTTTGTGTGATTGGCCATTATGATTGTGGGATGGCCGGTGTAGAGGCTGATCGAACAGTTGAAAAAATGAAAACTCGTGGAATTAGTCAAGAAAAACTAGATACACTTCACCATTCAGGTGTTGATTTCAAACATTTTTTACGAGGGTTTGATAGTGTCGAGGATAGTGTGAAGCATAGTGTTTCTACGATTAAGAACCATCCGCTTATGCCAGAAAGCGTACCAGTCCATGGCTTAGTCATCGATCCGAATACAGGTAAACTCGATCTAGTTGTAGACGGTTATCTAAAATCATGACATGACCCATCCATAAGGGACTGTCTCATAAGGTACATGAAGACACAGCAACCGGAATATACGAGACTCCTGTGCAAGATACAATGGTGTGAAGCCCGAAATGTTGGGTTTATACGCAAGAAGAGGCTGAATCACTGCCCACGGAAAAGGAGTTTATTCCCGTTGACTAGGAACAGGGGCTGCCTTTTGGGACAGCCCTTTTTTATTTAGCATATAATCTGGTAAATAACCCCGGATACTTTGTCACAATCCCCATCTCGTCTACTTCAATCGTCGATTCAAACGTATTACTTTTGTAATTAAATACCTTCCGCTTATCTGACTGTTCTACAAGATGATACCGTTGTTTAACTTTAGTCAATGTAAAGTCTGGAACAGCTATAAATACCATGTCAAAATCACTGGATTGACCAGTCTCCCACATAAAACGATTGATTGGCAAGGAGTTGGTAAAAGGCGTACACGATAAATCAATATCCATTGCACCTCGTAAATGAGTAATCTCCTCTCCCGCTTCATTAAACCACTCTCGTTGATCGTTAGAGCGTAGTACGATTTGCTTTCCACTATCTGCTTCAGCTCTCAATTCTCGAAATTTCCAATGCCTATTCAGTTCGATTTGATAATGAACAAGATAAGGAGCCTCTTTCTGACCGTTTATAACCGTACTTGTAATCTGTATACCATCTTGCATATATTTCATTTGCAAAAATTCTGTTCCTACGTTCTCATGATGTTCCCATATTACTTTTCGATCCATTTTGTACCTCTCCCTTTCATATCTATTTAGCACTTCTATTATTAATATTGCTTGGGTTACCTATTATCTTCACTTCTATATATCTTTTGGTTCTCTTACTCTTACTACTGAGGAAAGGATACTCGTTTTCCACCGAGAAATGCACGTTACCCTAACACAAACTTTTACGGTGTCTCTGTCACTTTCTTTCCACAGGAGTGTCGTAATTTTCCTCCATTATCCATCGTTGATTAATACAGGTACCGTACCGACTCCATCACAATGAATATACGTCTAATTAATGGTGCCTAAAAAATTATATCCCATTTAAAAAGTCCCCTAGCTGCAAACAGCTAGGGGACTTACTAATCTTATGTAAACCGTGCACCCATCTTCGATACGACAACCCTATACGTTACTCAAGTTCATGGCTCAACCTAGGCTTCCCCGCGGCACACAGAAATGACCACTTACTGCTGCTTCCTTCCGGACCTGACAGGATTCATGGGTTTCTGTTGCGCAGGACCTAAGCGTCAACACCACTCCCTTAAGGCAGACTATAAAGTCATCGTACCTCAGATGGGAATTCAGCCTCGCTATAGCGGATTGCAAGTACAGGGCACCGCTACCTCCCCACTTAGCACGGCATTAATCATTATAACGATAATATTAAAAAAATGCAATGGTAGAGCATGGAAAAATAACTAATCTGTTAAAATAGATTTTCGCTCTTAAGCTTACCTTAGCTCTTCTTTTTTTGCTTACGTAGGTCTTTGAAAAAATTTCTTAAAAGATCTCCACAGTCTGTTTCTAGCACACCCTTCGTAATGTCTACCTGATGATTAAACCGCTTATCTGCTAATAGATTCATTAGTGTACCAGCACAACCTGCCTTTGGATCTTTTGCTCCATATACAACACGCTTAATTCGAGATTGGACAATTGCCCCAGCACACATCGGACAAGGCTCTAACGTCACATACAGTGTACAATCCTCTAAGCGCCAACTGCCAATTACATCATTGGCTTGTTCGATAGCAATCAATTCAGCATGTGATAACGTACTTTGTGATGTTTCACGCTGATTATAGCCTCTAGCAATTACTTCACCTTGATATACAATAACAGCTCCAATAGGAACTTCATTTTGTCTTGCAGCTTTAGTAGCCTCGTCTATGGCTAACTCCATCATTTTTTCATCCAACAATTTTGCCCCTACCTTTCAATAATAGTTTGAAAAACAAGAATACGGAAATAACTAAAAGAAAAGCATCATTAAACATCAATTCCTTTAAATTAGAGAGGAGTAATTGGATTGCATTCATCGCTTGAAAACACCGCTGTTTTATTTGTAGATATTGTAAATGATTTTAATTTTGATGGTGGTAATAACTTATTAGCAAATACGAAAGATATACTTCCTCATTTATTACGATTACGCAACTTTGCAAAAGTAAAGCAACTTCCTATTATTTATGTTAATGACCATTATGGTCTTTGGCAGGCTGACTTTCATAAAATTATCAATTACTGCCATAATGATAGGAGTAAACAAATCATTGAACCGTTAAAACCAGACGATAATGACTATTTTCTAATTAAACCACAGCATTCCGCCTTTTTTCAAACGCCATTACAATCTCTGCTAAATGAATTAGGAAAAAACAACTTATTAATGGCAGGAATTGCGGGTGATATTTGTATTCTATTTACTGCAAAGGATGCCTATATGTATGGGTATGATATGCACATCCCAAAGAACTGCATGGCTTCTGAAGGTAAGGACAATAATGAATATGCTCTATATTTATTACATTCTGTCATGAAAGCAAATATCACAGCTATATAGTTGGAATAACAAGAAATCCCTTCTCATAGATTGTTAATAGCAGATCGATAAATAGGTGTGTTCAAAGAGAGGTTAATTCATTTTTGAACAACCTCATGAAGGAGGGATTCTATATGCAAATTCACGTAGTTAGCCCAGGTGAATCGTTATATGGTATTGCAAATACATATAATACAACAACACAGGCGCTTATCGATGCCAATGAACTAGACGCTCCAAACAATTTAGTGGTCGGTCAGGCATTAGTTATTCCTATCGTCGGACAGTTTTATTTTGTCCAACCTGGTGATAGTTTATTTTCCATCGCTCAACAATTCGGAATGTCTTATCAGGAGCTAGCACAAATAAATGGTATCTCGCCAGGTAATGTACTTCCGGTTGGATTTAGGCTTTATATACCACCAGGGCCTAAATCACCTATCACAAGCAATGCCTATATCGAACCAATGGGAGATTCTGTTTCTGATACGCTAGAAAATGCAGCCATGAAAACCACTCCATATTTAACCTACTTAGCGATATTTAGCTATCGTGTTGGCAGAGATGGTAGCTTAACACCACCACCATTAAATGGATTATCGGAAATCGCTGAACAGAATAACACGGCAAAGATGCTGGTTGTGACTAATCTGGAAGAGGGTCAATTCAGCCAAGAACTTGGACATATTATTGTAACCGTTCAAAGCGTTCAAAACACACTCCTAGATAACATCGTTAATACAGCTACTTCTGGTGGATATAGCGATGTGCATTTTGATTTTGAATTTCTTCCCCCAGAGGACAGAGAAGCATACAATGCGTTTTTAAGAAAAGCAAAGGAACGCTTATCCCAAGAAGATTTATTAATGTCCACAGCATTAGCACCAAAAACCAGTGCCACACAGACTGGACAGTGGTATGAGGCACATGATTATGCAGTACATGGTGAAATTGCTGATTTTGTTGTGCTAATGACCTATGAATGGGGCTATACCTACGGACCACCAATGGCTGTTTCACCAATTGATCAAGTAAGGGAAGTCGTTATGTATGCATTAACGGAAATGCCCGCTACGAAAATCTTATTAGGTCAAAATTTATATGGATACAACTGGACACTGCCATATCAGGCAAATGGTGGGGAGCCGGCTCAGGCTGTAAGTCCACAGCGAGCTATCGCGATTGCAAGAGAAAACAATGCAGAAATTAGATACGATGAAAAGGCTCAGGCACCTTACTTCACGTATACCGATAATACAGGAAGTCAACATGAGGTATGGTTTGAAGATGCGCGGTCCATTCAAGCCAAATTCAATCTCATAAAGGAATTAGGTTTATTAGGCATATCCTATTGGAAATTAGGGTTAGCTTTCCCACAAAATTGGCTGTTACTACAGGATCAATTCACAATTCAAAAATTGGACTAGTGACAGTTACAATCTAACAGATCCTTCCATTTGCTATAGAATGCTGAAGCTTGGGTTACACATATCTTAGCTTAAGAAAAACCGGGCAAAAACCAGCCCGGTCCTTTCCTGTTTGCCATAGCTAGAGCACATCCGATAGTTTGTATTCGTGTCCTTGTACTCCTTTATAATACTCCGGATACATTTCTCCTCCACATTGTTCACAGCTGAATCTTGGTGGCGTAGTTGGGTCTCCGCCATCCATCAAATCAAACTCTTCTACTACGTTATACGGTATCTTTTCTTCTTCATGACACATGAAACAATGATAGTTGACGTAGGTCTTCTTTGGACGTAAGTGGTCGGTTCCTTTTTTCTTCTTCCCTTTTTTGCGTCGTTTGTTGGTCTGTGCGATAGTGAATCAACCTTTCTAAATCATTCCTTGCTTCTTTTGTTAATGCAATCTTTATTTCTAATTTCCCATTCTCTAGACACACTTCTCCCTTGTATTCATAGTAATTGTCGCAATGCGAGCACACAAGGGGATCTTTTTGACCACTAGAAATAATACGCTCTCTCCAGGTTTGGCGGCGTAATGTCTTCTTCACTTTTACTATCCATTTCCTTGTACCTTGTTGCCATGTAGCTAATAGCTTTTTGCTTAAGCTCTTACTCCTTCTAGAATACACCCCATAGTGACGAATTGTCTTGAACTGTTCATTAGGAATATGACGTATTAATCGAATAATAAATTCTTCTACCGTTACGGTCTCATGTTTTTCTTTACCGTCTACTTTATCCATATATTTGAATGTCACATGTTGACCATCATATTCCTCGATACGATTGTTCCCAATCGCTGGTCGACGAATATAGCGGCCAATATAACGCAGTTGGTCCTTCACCTTTCCTCTTTGTTTTGGGGCATACACATAGAAACCTTCCCCATTATTAGAAAAAGCCTGTTGTAATCTTGGTTGAATTCTTTTCTTTTCCTTATTTGACAAGTGGTTACGAATGAATTTTAACACCACCGTCTGCCATTGCTTTCGAAGCATCGTAAACGGTATATAGTCGTACGCTTTCCATTCTCCTTTTTTCGTAACTCCTCCCATTGTCACTAACATATGAACATGGGGATTGAAATTCACTCTTGACCCAAATGTATGTAATCCGGCAATTATCCCCGGTTTCACTTTTGCCTTCTTTCGAAAATAACCCGTGATTAGCTTCGCAGCTTCATCCATAAGGGGTTTCAAAAGCTCTCGATGCCATAGAAATATAGCCCGTAATTTTTCATCTATCGTAAAGATTACATGCCGATGGTTCACTTGTACTATATCTTCTGTAAGGACGCGACTCCATTCTTCACTTTCTCCTACAGAACACGTTGTACAAAAACGCCCTTTACATCGAAAAGGGACATGTCGAACGTCATGGCATCCTTCACAAACATAGAGTTTGAATCCATTTTTGGGATCTCCACAGTCACGAAATTTTTCCACCTCTTTAATGACAATTGGACGAATTCGCTCTCCATGTTTCTTCTTAAATGCTTCCCAATGTTGATGTTTATCAAAAAAGATTCGTTTCAAGATGTTTTTTTCCATATACTTAAAATACCACAGTAAGAAACACTCTGGTATAGCCAAATTTTTATACTCACGGATAGCGATTTTCACTTTACCCATTGTAAAAAAAGTCAACCTATTACTTATGACAAGAATTGTTGCACCTTCTCATAGCGGAGACTAATTACGTAGACTCCTGCGGGATTAGCGCGAGCCGAAAATCCACTTTGCAACGTGTTCTTCTTTGCAAAGTTAGTTGAGGCCGTGCCCGCGGAAAGCGAAGTAATTAGTCGGAGCATTGCCAATATACATCAAACATTTCAAAATAACGACTTCATGACCAGCTTCCCGGAAAGCTTTAGCTGGCTCTGTATATTCCACATCTTCAAACATATCTGTAATAACAGTTGCTATTTTTTTACTCATGATATATCCACTCCTTTACGATGACTACATAATTATATGTTCCCAATAATTCTTATATAAAACATATTTTTTACAGTCCCATTAGTTCACGAAGCTCTTCTTCATTTTTAATTAAATCCTTTAATGTATATGCTTCAAGAACCTTAAAAAAAGCGACTAACGCCCTATTTAATACATGTTTTAATGTACAGCCTGGAGAAATAACACAGTGGTTTGTTCCTTTATCAAAGCATTCTAAAATGACAAAATCAGCTTCAAGCTGTCGAACAAGTCTACCAACATTGATTTCTTCTGGTGGCTTAGCCATTCTAATTCCTCCATGCCTGCCTCTTACCGACTCTATCAATTCCATCTTTACAAGCTCATGTACTACTTTCCTTACATGTTCTTGTGAAATCGTATATACCTCGGATATCTCTTTAATTGTAGCCAGCTCTTGATCTGATTTCATTCCCGTAAATATTAATACACGTAATGCGTAATCTGTATATTTTTTAAGATTCATGGATACACCTACTTGTTCATGTTTTCACATTATTGTAACATATTTTGCTTATTTTCCTGTTTTTTTACCAGTTAAATCATTATAAAATAAACATGTATACAAAATACATGTTTATTTTAAAGGGAGTGCTTAGTTATGTCAACACAAACAGTCGAGCTAGATGAGCAAACAAAGGACATTATTAAAGCTACTGTGCCAGTATTACAACAACAAGGTTCAGAGATAACGAAGCGATTCTATCAGCTAATGCTAACAAATCATCCAGAATTAAAGAATTTATTTAATCAAACCAATCAACGGAGAGGTGCTCAGCCCAAGGCCTTAGCGAATACCGTTTATGCTGCTGCGGCAAATATCGATCATTTAGAAGAAATAGTACCCCATGTCATGCAAATTGCACATAAGCATAAAAGTCTAAATGTTCAACCAGAACATTATCCAATCGTTGGCAAGTACCTATTACTAGCAATGAAAGATGTTTTAGGAGAAGTAGCTAATGATGATGTGATCGATGCATGGGAAAAAGCATATTATGTCATAGCAGATCTTTTTATTAACGTGGAAAAAGAATTATATAATAAGACATTGCAATCATCCGGTGGCTGGGAAGGTTTTCGAAATTTCAAAGTGACAAAAAAGGTAATTGAGAGTGAAGTTATTACATCTTTTTATTTAGTTCCCGAGGATGGTTTACCATTTCCTAGTTATCAGCCTGGACAATACATTACTGTAAAAGCAGACATAGATGGTGAACCATATACCCATCTTCGCCAATACAGTTTATCTTGTGCTCCGGATGAAGGGTATTACCGCATTAGTGTTAAACGTGAGGATGAGAATGAACAAGGCCCAGCAGGAATTGTCTCTACTTATTTACATGAGAAAATTAATGAAGGAAGCATTTTACCTATAAGTGCACCGGCTGGAGACTTCATACTTGATCAACAAGATCATCGACCACTGATACTAATTAGTGGAGGTGTGGGAATGACACCAATGATGAGTATGTTAGAAACGGTGATAAAAGAACAGCCTGAACGACAGGTTATCTTCATTCATGCTGCAAAGTCAGAAAATTATCATGCGTTGAAAGAGAGAGTTGCTACCATTACTAATTCTAATAATCATGTGACAAGCTATACGATCTATAATCATCCCAAAGATACGGATCGATGTGATAAAAAAGGCTATATAGACGCTGAGTGGGTATCTTCAATTTTACCAACATCAGATGCTACATGTTACATTTGTGGACCAAAAGGATTCATGCGTACAACCTATGTAAGCTTAAAAAAATCACATGTAGCTGACAAAGATATTCATTTCGAAATTTTTGGCCCAGCTGAATCCATTACTGCATAAACGACAAAAACCAAAGGTTAAGGGAGTAATCCGCTTATCCTTTGGTTCTATTTACATATCTAGTCTTTCTTTTTTATAACCGTTTGAATAACATGAGACAAGCCAGTATGCTTTTTTCCTTCTTTTCGATCTACTTCTCCATAATAGAAATGCAAACAATGATGAGGCATTATCCATTGTAATACATCCGATGGATGATACAGCATTTCCTTCTCCCTTGGTCCACCTGTTTGGTAGTCTAATTGATCCTCTGAGTATACCTCAAACATTACATAGCCACCTGGCTTTACAGCAGCAATTATATTATGAATAAAAAAATGTTGATCTTCCGCTGGAACATGCCCAAAGACCATAATCGCCGCATCAAATTGGCGAGATATCACCTTTTCCTTAGTCAAGTCCATGGGAATAGCTTGTACGTTTACTCCTTGCTCTACAGCTAATTGTTTTGCCTTTTCTAATCCGACAGTAGATTGATCATAAGCAATAACCTCATGCCCTAAACCAGCTAAATAGATGGCGTTTCTGCCCTCTCCCTCTGCAAAGCATCCTATAGTTGAATTTTTAGATAAGAGGTGACTCTTTTGCTGGATGAATTGATTTGCCTGTTTCCCATATACAAATTCTTTATCTGAAAAGTTTTGATCCCAAAATTCTTTAGACATTTTAAGATTCCTCATTTCCTCAATTTATGAATATGTCCCATATTGGAAATGTAACAGATTTCAAAGTAAATAAGAAATAACTAGCTTATAAAGTGAGCGGTGTAAAAGGAGTGTTGTATCCATTCCGTTCGATAGCATTTCAAGAGCAAAAGGCGTAAGCGTCCGAGTAGAAACGTAGCGACTAGAGCGAGTCAACGGAGATAAAGGTATTACGATGAGCTTGCGCGCCGATGATGACTTAGATTAGGGCGATTCATGAAGTCGCCTCGTTTCTGGGCGCTGGAGCTTCACGCGGCTCAACACGCCCATATATATCCACAGGCTCAAATTTTATAATTTCCGTAATTTCCTAGACAAAAATCCCCCCAAAGCAACAGATTATATTTTTTGATCTATCTACTTTGGAAGGGAGCATATTTTAATCAGTCTATAATTAAGCGTCTTCGTTATCTAAATTATTTTACCCTCTGTGGCTCTACCATCTATTCTTCTAATGTTGACGTATCACCAGTAGGCAATCCTAGCTCCCAAGACTTCAATAGTCGACGCATGATCTTACCACTTCTTGTCTTAGGAATGGAGTCTTTTACTTCTAGTTCACGTGGTGCAGCATGAGCACTTAGCCCTGTCTTAACAAATAAGCGTATATCCTCTAGTAATTCATCCGTATTCTGATACCCATCATTCAGCGTAATAAACGCTTTAATGATCTCTCCTCGCTCTGGATGTGGTTTCCCAATAACGCCGGCTTCAGCAACAGCCGGATGTTCTATTAATTTACTTTCTACCTCAAATGGGCCAACTCGTTCACCAGAAGTATTGATAACATCATCTAAACGCCCCTGGAACCAGAAATAGCCATCTTCATCTTTATAAGCACTATCTCCTGATACATACCAACCATGGATAAAGTAGCTGTCATACTTGCTTGGATTCTTCCATACAGCCCGCATCATAGATGGCCAACCTTTCTTAATAGCTAAATTCCCCATTTGGTTTGGTGGTAGTTCATTTCCTTCATTATCAATAATAGCCGCTTCAATACCTGGTAATGGTTTCCCCATTGATCCTGGTCTTATCTCCATTGATGGAATGTTAACAATAAGCTGTGCACCTGTTTCCGTCATCCACCATGTATCATGAATCCGCAAATTAAATGCTTTTAATCCCCAAGTCACTACTTCTGGATTCAATGGCTCTCCAACACTCATAATATGTCGTAAGGAAGAAAGGTCATATTTCTTCACTACGTCTTCTCCTGCACTTACTAATTTACGAAGTGCTGTAGGTGCCGTATACCAGACACTAACCTTATACGTATCTAGTGTTCCATACCAATCATCCGGTGTAAATCTTCCACCTCGAATAACATTAGTCACACCATGCAACCATGGTGCGAAAATTCCGTAACTTGTTCCAGTAACCCAGCCTGGATCAGCGGTACACCAATATACATCCTCTTCCCTTAGGTCTAATACCCACTCGCCCGTAGCATAATGTTGAATCATAGCATTATGGACATGGTACACACCTTTTGGTTTTCCAGTAGATCCAGATGTGTAATGGAGTAACATACCATCTTCTAAATCTACCCATTCCATTTCTGTTTTATTAGAAGCATCCTTCATTTCTCTTTGATAATCAATATAATGATCCGCAGATTCGTTATGTTTCCCTACAAGCACTATTTTTTCTAAGTTTGGTAAATCCTCCTGTGGAACTCGATACAATAAATCAGGTGTTGTAATTAACACTTTTGCTTCACTATCCTGCAATCGATCGCGAACCGCTTGCTCCATGAAAGCTTCGAATAAAGGTCCAGCGATGGCACCAACTTTAAGGATACCGAAGAAAGCTGCATAAAATTCTGGGCTTCTTGGCATGAACAGAAATACGCGATCTCCTTTTTTCACATTATACTTACGTAAAACATTAGCAAACTTATTACTCTCATCACGTAGGTCACCAAAGGTTACCTTCTCTTCTCTATCTGGATCAGAATACAGTAATGCAACCTGGTCCTTTTTCTCTGGATTTTCCGCATGGCGGTCTAACGCCTCATAGGCAATATTAACCTTTCCCGTTTCATTCCAGGAAAAATGTTTCTTCATATCATCCCATGAAAAAGTTTCCCTAACTTTTTCATAATCTTTCAGATTATGATTACCTTCTTTAACTGGTATCTTCTGCATATCCATCCAATCACCTCGTTTTATAAATTGAAATCGGTTACAAATAATAGAAATATCTCCTTGATACGTTTACAAGTACTAATTCTATTTATGAACCGATTAAAAAACAATGTATTAAAAATTATGCAAACTTTTTGGTAACTATTATTTATTTTAGAACATTCTGTGACATTTTTAAAGTAATAAACTATTTATTTATTAGAAAAGTTGGCGTATAACACTGATTTTATAACTACCACTATAAAAAAACTGAGCAAAATTCGCTCAGTCCCTATCACTACATGCTCAGATTTACGCTTCCTCTAGTAGCTATTATGGAATAATAGCTACTGCTTGACCACCACTCCGGCTGCCCACTTCCCTTTCCGTGGGGTTTGTCCTTCAGCTAACTTTTTTAGCAAAACCCGCTCAAAAAAGTGGATCTTCAGGTCAAACATTTCCCACAGGAGTTGAAGTGGCCGGCCTTCGCTATTATCAGGCTCTACAACGCTAGCATGAAGTAACACAGCTGCTTTTATACTCACGGATAGCGATTTTCACTTTACCCATTGTAAAAAAAGTCAACCTATTACTTATGACAAGAATTGTTGCACCTTCTCATAGCGGAGACTAATTACGTAGACTCCTGCGGGATTAGCGCGAGCCGAAAATCCACTTTGCAACGTGTTCTTCTTTGCAAAGTTAGTTGAGGTCGCGCCCGCGGAAAGCGAAGTAATTAGTCGAAGCATTGCCAATAGACATCTAACATTTCAAAATAACTACTTGGCTTAACGCAGTCATTGCACTGATTTTATACTTTCTTAACTTAGAACAAAAGCGGCAAGCGCACGATTAAAAACGTAGCGACTGGAGCGAATCAACGGAGAAAAAGGAATTACGGTAAGCTAGCGCGCCGATGATGACGTATCATAGGGCGATTCATGAAGTCGCCTCGTTTCTGGGCGCTGGAGCTGGACGGCTCAACACGCGCCTTTTTATCTACATGGGCAAATTTTATCATTTCCTAGGCTGCTAAAAAGGAGCTGACTTCATCAGTCAACTCCCCATCCATGCTACTGGTATATACTACCTTTCCACAGGTAGCCGTTTCTCCTGATTACTGTACACTATTTGACTATACAGAAGTTTAGCATATTTTTCGTGCTAGATGGATCTTAAAACAGTTCTACTATAATGCAGATTGCTGTGCTTTTTGTTTACTATTTTTCTTATCACTTTCCGAGATAATATAGGCACAAGCTGCATCTCCAGTAATATTAAGTGATGTACGTAGCATATCTAATAACCGATCAACACCAATGATTAGCGCGATGCCATCCACAGGTAAACCAACTTGTTTAAGAACCATTGATAGCATAATTAAGCCTACGCCAGGTACCCCAGCTGTTCCAATACTTGCTAACGTTGCCGTTAAGACAACCATCAATAATTGACTTAATCCAAGTGGTTCTGCATATACTTGAGCAATAAACACGGTAGCTACAGCCTGCATAATTGCAGTACCATCCATGTTTATCGTAGCTCCCAAAGGCTGAACAAAACTACTAATCGACTTCTTTACTCCTAACTGCTCCTGAGCCAACTTCATAGAGACAGGCAACGTTGCACTTGAACTAGATGTACTAAACGCTACAGACATTGCAGGGAAGAATGATTTATAGAATTTTAACGGACTCGCTTTTCCTAAGCCTTTGATTGCCAAACTATACGTAATTGCGCCATGCAAAATAAGTGCTACAATTACTGCTAGCATATACATGAACATAGACCCTAATGCATCTAATCCAGCATCTCCAATAGCTGAGGCAATCAATGCGAACGCACCATACGGAGCCGTTTTCATTACTGCGTTAACAAGGAAGATAAGGATTTCATTTGCTTGTTCAAATAAACTACGAATCCCACTTGTTTTTTCCCCCAATACTGCTAGTGAAACCCCTATAAATATGGCAAAAGCAATGATTTGCAGCATATTTCCAGTAGACATTGCTTCGATTGGATTTTCGGGAATTATCTGAACTAATGTATCCATAATAGGTGGTGCTGCTTGTTCCTCATAGGTAACATTTTCTACATTAAATGTTCCAGCTTTACCAGGCTCTAGTAAAAATCCGACACCAAGTCCAATTACAAGAGCTACAGCAGTGGTAACTAAATAAAAGCTAACCGTTTGAATGCCGATTTTACCTAGTTTCGAAGGATCACCTAACCCAGCTGTTCCCAGGACAATGGAAACAAATACGATCGGCACAACAATCATCATGATTAAATTTAAAAATATTTGTCCAACAGGATTTAATACATACGTATCAACAGCAGAAAATACATCGCTAGATGAAAAAGTTAAACCTATACCTACGATGATTCCTAGTACGAGGGCAATCAGAATTTTTTTCGTTAGATTCATAGCATTCGTCCTTTCTAGTTGTATATTCGATTGTCTGAGACGATTTGGTGAATAGAGGCTATTTGGAATGGTAGTGTAAATGCAGTGTTTACAAGGATTGAAGCTTGTAATTTTTTGAGTTGCTTTACCATTCTACCATTTTTTATGCAAAATGAATAGACCCTGTCTATATTTGTCTAAAATATACAAATTTTCTATATATATGGTTATATTACATTGGAAATTAAGAATAGGATTCGTACGACAACTTAATTTTAAAAAAGGTATGCAAACAGCCCTTTTATCGCCAATAATAGACAAGCTATTCATCGAACAAATTCTATCAATAAGGATTGACCTCGACGTTTTTTTATGATTTCATTATTGTTAACCTTTAAAAAATATGGTTAACAATAAAATGTAATATGGAGGTCTATCAATGAGCAACAGTGAATTAATAGAAAAAAGTAAACGACATCTATGGCTCCCATTTACGCAAATGAAGGATTATGATCGTAATCCGTTAATTATTGAAAGTGGGCAAGGCGTTATCCTAAAAGATACGGAAGGAAAATCCTATTATGATGGTTTTTCATCTGTATGGTTAAACGTACATGGTCATCAAAAAAAAGAATTAAATGAAGCTATTTGTAGTCAATTAGATAAAATTGCACATTCTACACTACTTGGAATGACAAACCAGCCAGCTACTGAATTAGCAGAACAATTAGTACATATTACCCCTGATGGTCTAAATCGTATTTTTTACTCCGATAGTGGTGCAGAAGCTGTTGAAATCGCACTTAAAATGGCCTTTCAGTATTGGAGAAACCAAGGGGTTACAGGTAAAAATAAATTTGTAACGATGAAGGACGGTTATCATGGCGATACAATTGGCGCAGTAAGTGTTGGTGCGGTAGATATTTTCCATCACGTCTACCAGCCACTTACATTTGATAGCATCCCTGTTCCTTTTCCATATGTATATAGACATCCAAGTGGAGACCCTGAAACATGTAAAAATGAGTGCTTACTAGAACTAGAACGTACATTAGATCAGCATCAGGATGAGCTAGCTGCCGTAACAGTCGAATCGATGATGCAAGGAGCAGGAGGAATGCGATTAATGCCTCATGGCTACTTGGCTGGTGTTGAAGCATTGTGTAAGAAATACAACGTTCTACTTATTCTCGATGAAGTAGCTACCGGATTTGGTCGAACAGGGAAAATGTTTGCCTGTGAGCATGAAGATGTAACTCCAGACATTATGATTATCGGAAAAGGTATCACAGGAGGCTATTTACCAATTGCTGCTACTCTCTCAACAGAGCAAATATATGAGGCTTTCTATGATGATTATACAAATATGAAAACATTGTTTCATGGACATTCGTACACTGGAAATCAGTTAGGTTGCGCAGTTGCTCTTGCCAATCTGGACTTATTTAAGAAAGAACAAGTAATTACTCGTGTGCAAGAAAACTCGAAATACCTGTACAGGGAATTAGAATGCTTCAATAAATTAGAACATGTTGGAGATATTAGACAGCTTGGTTTTATGGTAGGAATAGAACTAGTGAAAAATAAGCAAACAAAAGAACCCTTTCCTTTCGAAAAAAGAGTAGGTTATGACGTTTCCTTAAAGATGCGTCAGCTCGGTATGCTAACCCGTCCAGTGGGAGATACGATTGTTTTTATGCCGCCACTATCTAGCAAACGACAGGAATTGCGGGAAATGATAAAAATTATGGAAGCCTCTATTCAACAGATTACAGAAGAAAAATATGCACAATTGGAGACCATAAAAAAATAAAATCTCACATAAACGACTTCTACTACTCTACCTATATAGATCAACCAAGAAACGGAGACAAAAGTATGAAATCAAAGGGATTATTTATTACAGGAACAGATACGGGTATTGGTAAAACATGTATCGGTGCTGGCATTGCCGGTGCATTACACAAACAAGGAATAGATGTTGGCGTTTTTAAGCCCATGTTAAGTGGAGAGAAACGGGAACACCCCCTCAGCGATCCCGCTATTCTGAAGAGATTCTCAGGAGATAGGAATACATTGGAGCAAATTACACCTTATCAATTTAAAGAGCCATTAGCACCATATGTTGCTGCCAAAAGAGAAGATCGGTTGATTTCCCTAGCATCCATTGTCAACGCTTGGAACAGTATTAGAGATACCCATGAATTCTTCATTGTAGAAGGTGCCGGTGGAATTGCCGTTCCATTCGGTGAAAATTATCTTGCTGCCGATGTAGCTAAAGCAATTGGCTTTCCATTGTTAATTGTAGCAAGTATACATCTTGGCACCGTCAATCATACATCGTTAACTGTTCAATTCGCCAAGCATATGGGGCTTGAAATAGCTGGAATTGTTTTAAATGGATTAGATGAAGCCAAACATGGGGCAGCTGAACAAACCAATCCTGGCATTATTGAGGAGCTAACTGGGATTCCTGTCCTTGGCATTCTACCTTGGCTCGATTCGAATAGCCCGAAACACGTGATTGAGCAAACCAAAGTGTCCATACCACTTCAAACATTCTTATAGAGAATTATAATTTGTGGCTAATTTATTAGCCTTAGATGGAATAAACCCTTAATGACAGGTGTGTTGTTACGTTACAGGTTTTTAGACAGGAGGCTTTTAATTGAAGACGCACATACGTGTTCATACCTTAGATTTGACCTTAATAGCTTTGTTTGTAGCATTAATGGGGATTGGAGCAAATATAACCACATGGGTGCCATTTTTGCAAATTGGCGGTGTACCGATAACCTTACAAACATTTTTTTGTTTCTTATCTGGTGCTCTACTTGGTAGCCGTCGGGGGGCGATTTCCATGATCGTATACGTCCTTGTAGGGGTTATCGGTATTCCCGTATTCGCTGGCTTGAAAGGTGGACTAGGTACTATTTTTAGTCCAACCTTTGGCTTTATTATATCGTTTATTGTTACAGCCTATATGGTAGGGAAAGTGATTGAATTTACAAGAAAACCCACTTCCCTTACCTTTGTTATTGCTTCTCTGGTGGGACTTGTATTCAATTACCTAATTGGAACGAATTATATGTATTTTTCTCTAGCATTCTTTATGGATGCTACTGAGAGTATAACTTATAGTAAGGCATGGCTAATCATGCTCGCATACTTACCAGTAGATTTACTGACAATTGGCGCTGCAGCCATGGTAGCACCAAGAATATATGATACGTTTCAGCGAACAAATCCCATAGGAATCAAAACACGAGTAACTAACTAATCTAGCAATTAGGAATAAAACTAGTTAGAAACAGATAAGAAATATTAAAGGAGGCGTACTATGTTAAATTTCAATTCACTAGCAAATGCCGTATTGGAAGGATATGAAATTACAGAGGGAGAGGCCATGCAGATTTTAGAATGTCCGAATGATAAAATTCTAGACTTGCTACATAGTGCCTATCTCATTAGAAAAACGTATTATGGCAATAAAGTAAAATTAAATACGATTATTAATACCAAGTCTGGTGCTTGCCCAGAAAATTGTGGTTATTGTGCTCAATCAAGAGACTCGACAAATCCAATCCAAAAATATCGTATGATGCATAAGGATACCATCGTTCAAGGTGCGGAAAAAGCACACCAACTTCATTCTGGCACTTATTGTATTGTCGCTAGTGGTCGAGGACCAACCACCCGTGAACTAAACCAAGTAACCAGTGCAGTCAAAGAAATAAAAGAAAAATATAATTTAAAAATATGCGCATGTTTAGGTATTCTAAAACCAGGACAAGCCGAACAATTAAAGGAAGCTGGTGTTGATCGATACAACCATAATATCAATACATCAAAAAATCATCATGACAATATAACAACTAGTCACAGCTATCAGGATCGCGTTGCAACTGTCAATAAAGTAAAAGATATTGGGATTTCGCCTTGCTCTGGGGTCATTGTAGGAATGAAGGAGACAAAAGAGGATGTTATCCAAATGGCCATTGCTTTAAAAGAATTAAATGCTGACTCTATTCCTGTTAATTTTCTGCACGCCATGGAGGGGACATTATTAGAGGGGACAGATGAGTTAACTCCTCTTTATTGTCTAAAAGTATTATGTCTATTTCGTTTTATTAATCCTACAAAAGAAATTCGAGTTTCCGGAGGTCGTGAAGTTAATTTAAGAAGCCTTCAACCACTTGGATTATATCCAGCTAACTCCATCTTTATTGGTGATTATCTTACCACAGCCGGGCAGGAAGGAACAAAGGACCACCAAATGCTAAAGGATCTTGGGTTTGAAATTGACTACGAAGGTAGTGAGATACCTATTTAATCTTCAACGTTAACAGTTTGCTTTAAGATATAACGGCTACCCCTACTAGCCTGTTACTTCATCTAATGTCACTTTATACCACAAAGAGACATTAAAATATCCGGAAATTTGACAGCGAAGTAAATTCAATTGTATGAAAATATAGTGTATAAGTCTGATATGATTTATTATTTCTCAAACAATTTTTGTTGTTCTAAATTGATCAAATCATTGGTTTAACTTATGATAAATCAATAATAACAACCGATTATTTCATATATGAATTTATAAAGGGCTAAGATTATTTAATTATTTCATTTTAAACAACAATAGAACTTTTTACCGATATAAAACTTACAATAGTTGTAGTATTATTTCACTAACTTTACAATTTTATGGAGGTACCAGATTCATGTCGAAAAAGATAATTATGCTACTCATCACAATCGTTATTACTGCCCTCATTGTAAGTGGATGTGGCAGTGATAAAAATGAAGCAAAAGATAGTGAAGCAAATGATGCTAAAGAATCAGCCACTACAAAAGAAGACTCAAAAAATGAAGCAAAAGCAGAGGAGGAAACAAAAGAAACAGTACAACAAGAAAGTGATGGTTCAAATGATTTCTCCAAGTTAATTAGCTACATGGAAGAACAAACAGAAGGAACTACGGAAGTGGTTTATGAAAATAATGAACCACAAACACATGAAATGGAAGGTGTAACTGTTTCATTAGATGGTTACTCACTTGTGGAGCTTAAAGATTTCCATACAGATTACGCCATTCCATTCAATGATCAAACAAATGGCGGAGTCATTGTTGCAAAATACACAGTGAAAAATGATACCGACAACGATGCATATTATATGCCATCCTTCTATTTATCTTATACAGGAGCACAGAAATCTTTCAATAATTACCGAGATTTATTACCTGAAGAAGAACAGCTTCCTACAAAGTTGGCTCCATCTAATGACTATGTCATTAAATCAGGGGAAACGATAACTGGTTATTATACTTATCCTTTTGGTGAAGACCAATGGAAGCAAGTGCTTGCAGAATCTACTGCTACAGCAGAAGTCCCTGCACCACAAGCTAAAAAAGATGATTTCTCTTCTACCTTTGGCAAAAAAGGTACGTTTACCTTTAGTCTAAATAAAGAAGGAGCAGAAAAAGTAGAAGATAATAAAGCATTTTACCAAGACAAAGCAACTGCAGGGAATATGGGCGATAAAAAAATGCTAAGTCAAAAAGACGGAATTGGGGAAAGTGAAAAATTAGGTGATATTACGGTTACACTAGATGGTTATCAGTTTACAGAATTTAAACCAAATAAAGAAGAAGCACCACGCTTTGAGGCATTTTCTAATGGAATCGTCTTATTAACCGTGAAATTTAACATTGACAATAAAAGCGATTCTGAGGTTGCACATAGCTCCATTATGTCGAAGTTAACGGTAAATGACGGCTCTCAATATATGCTAAATGAAGGCATGTTACTTAACTATAAATACGATGATATGATTGAATCAGGTAGCGCTGGTGAATTACTCCAAATCTATACGTTAGACCAAGAACAATACGAGAAAATCTGGAAAGATAAATCATTCGAGGTTGAAATCGGACCAATGAAAGACCAAGAGGCAAATGATATATCAAAAGGAAAGAAAGCTACATTTACATTACCAAAATAACACTGGAATATGCGAGTGATGTAGGAAAGTGAGCAGTCTGTTAGGAAAGCTCACTTTCCTTTGAATTAACAAAAACTTACGAATACCCTTCAGTGCTGTTTTTATTATAGAAACACGATGTAGCCTTCGTGTAATTCTTTTTCACTGTTTAAAACGTTTACGCCTTTATCAGTGCTGTAGCTAAAAAAATTACATAAATGAAGTATATTAATCTAGTGAGTTTTTTATTAATTTAAATCGTTCATTGATCATGCCATGAGGGTTTATATTTTTATGTGTAACGGCTTTCGATGAAAAGCTCGCAAAATTTAATCCTGCCCCAAAAATTTGTAAAGCTCCTTCAGCCAAGTTCCCTTTTTTTAATGCTTCGATACCATCTTCGATAAAATTATTGCTCTCATCTAAATGGCAATCTGCTATATATTTATCTCCCTCGTGAAATAATTTAAGGTTTTCCAAAATTTGATTAGCTGTTTTTTCTGATATATCGGCATCAATATTCATAAGCATTTCGTTTATAGGCTTAACTAGATTGCCATACAAACTATCATATGCTTCGCAGTAATCATTTATTTTTTCTCTTAGCTCTTTTGCGTTCATAATCTAACCCCCCACTATTAAATTCAATTATAGTATGCTCCGATTCATTTACTTTATCAAAACAACTGCTTAAAATACTTTCCAAAAAAAATCCTCTAAATATTTTCCTATCTACCTTTTCGGTTATCCTTAATTAGAAAGCAGATTATGAATGCAAAAATAACAAGTACAAAAGCAGCCATAAATCCATTATTTATCCCTTTTACCATAGCTTTAGAATATGAACCGGCTTCCGTCAAGACATGTTGACTCGTAGAGAAATTACGAACCGATATCGTCATCACGCCTACCATAATAGCTGCACCAAGTGAAGCAAATACTTGGCGTACAGTATTATTTGCTGCTGTACCATGGCTAACTAATTTCTGAGGTAGCGCATTAATTCCAGCAGTTGCAAGTGGCATCATCGTTAGTCCCATTCCCACCATTCTTAACATATAAAAAAAGATTAGCCACCATATGGTTGTCTCATTCGTTAGAAACATGAATGGGCATGTACCAATGAGGAGAATAGTCATTCCAACAATAGTTAACGTACGAATACCATACCTATCAAATATCTTTCCCGATATGGGAGAAATGATCCCTAAAACAATAGCACCAGGAAGCAGGATTAAACCTGATTGAAGTGCAGAATAGCCAAGTATTTTTTGTGTAAAAATTGGAAGTAGAATTTCAGATCCGATCATTGTCATAAAAATAATAGAGACAATAACCGTTGTTACAGCAAAGGTTCTGCTTTTAAATACACGTAGTTCCAACAAGGGCTCTTTTAATCTAAGTTGTCTTAAAGAGAACATTAATAAGATTACTATCCCTATCACGCAAGTAATCCATACAATTGAATTACTCCACCCTGTATCTCCAGCAAGGCTAATACCATATAACAATGATCCTAAACCAATACAGCTTAATACGAATGATAGAATATCCAACTTCGGTTTTGTTAGGGGAATTACATTTTTAAGTAAATAAAATGCTAAAAATAGATTGATAACAGCCAATGGTAAAACAAAATAAAATAGATACCGCCAATGATAAACGTCAACAATCCACCCAGCTAAAGTTGGACCAATTGCCGGTGAGAAGGCGATAACAATACCAACGAGCCCCATTGCCTCTCCTCGACGATTGGCTGGGAAAACTAAAAACATCAATGTTTGCACTAATGGAATCATTACACCTGATCCAATCGCTTGGATGATCCGTCCAAGCAATAAATGGGAAAACGTGGTGCTTAGCGCACAAATTATTGTCCCCAATATGAAGCTTCCCATTGCAATCAAATATAGTTTTCTACTTTCTATTTGATGTAATAAATAAGCAGAAGCAGGGATTAAAATTCCATTTATGAGCATAAATGAAGTGATTAACCATTGTGCATCATAAGCAGAAACATGTAAATCCTCTATTATTTTAGGAATTGCTGTAACTAATAACGTTTGATTTAAAATAGTTAGAAATGCTCCCATTAATAAAACAACAACAAAGCCAGCTCTATTAAACGGTTTCCCATTAATGTCTACTGGCTGAGAATTAGATTCTTTCATTATTATTCACACCTTTTTACTTTAGTTTATTTTTTTATACTTAAGTATAATTCCATTTATATAGTATAGGTGCTATAATAAAAATGTCAATATATTTTTTAGGAGAAGAAAATACATGGCAAAAGAAAAACAGATTGTTGATGCTGCAAAGTTGTTATTTCAAACCAAAGGTTTTCACTATACCTCTGTTCAAGATATTCTCAAGCATTCAGGAGTTTCCAAAGGGACCTTCTATAATCATTTTTCCTCTAAATCCCAATTAATTCTTTCAATTATTCAAGAAGTCGATGCAAAGGTGGAAGAGCAACAAAAGCAATTATTAATAGAAGGCAATATACATAGTAAACAAACGCTTTATTCACAGCTTCGTGTAAAACACGCCCTTTACAGCTCTGAAAATATTCTAGATCTCTATAATATTGCGTTAGCTGAAAATGATGAAAAGTTGAGCCAATATATGCATGAGAATCATTATAATGAATTAAACTGGTTAGCCAAACGTTTAATTGATGTCTATGGGATGGAAATTGAGGCAAATGCTATGGACATAGCTACTCATTTTACTGGTGGATTAGGTTATCAGATGCGATATTCTAACCAAATGAACCTAAACACCAATAGTTCGTCTATTCTTGACTATAATATTCTTCGATTAGAGAAGAATATAGAGATTACAAAACACGCTAAACAAATTCTTTTTCCTTTTAACTTTGGGAATTGGAATGAGACGGAAGAATCGATTGTCTGGAAGATCAGGAATCTCCTCGATCAGATTAATCATGACATAAACACGAGGGAAGAAAAGGAATTAATTGATTTTATTTTAGAAGAATGCGAACAACACACACCAATCAGGTGGAGTGTTTGTGAGGGAGCAGTTCGTCAATTACACACGATTGCATCTTCTCTACCTAAAAAAGAGCAACAATATCAGGAAGTAGTTGACCTCATCGTCAGTCAAGCAAGAAAAAATAATCCTTGATATGCAGTGGAAATTATTTTACTCATCAACATAATTATAAGCGCAATTGGTTGAGGCATAACTAAACTAGGTATAGCTAAAGCCGAATAACATTTTATTCTTTCTTCTCATTCTGAGATAGACGCTTTACACTAGCACGGTCTCAGTTAATGCGGCTAACCAAAATTTGCTTAACTGCGTGGATCTTCGGACTCGATCTGTTTCCATAGGGGATTAACTCCCCCTCTTTTAATAGTTATCATCACTATTTCAAAAAATTGAAAGATAAAAATAAAACTCTAAACCACTGTCCGGGTATCACTTTGTATACTCGGATTATGGCTCGGAGTTTTTTTATCTCAATTTATTTTGTCTCTTCCTCATTTCTTTAAAATTCCAGTTTGTAATCTAGAAAACCAAAATAGCTATTAAATGATAAGAGCTTTTCATTTATATTAATTTTCATTTAGCACTTTGATCCCTCTCACAAGATTCCAAATGAAAAAATACACATTTACAATAACAGCGAGAATAGCTACACCTATTAAAATACCGCCATTAACGGTTTGACTTAATTGACTGATTCCTAGTGTTACAGCAATTACAATAATGCAAACAATCGTTATAAATGGAACAAGATGTGCCCACAATGCTTTTATTGCATGGTGCTTTACACTTTTATCGGCAACAAAATAAACAATAATAGGAAAAAGAAATGGGGCAAAAAAGATACTAAAATAGCTGAGCGAGGACAAAATATTATTTGGCTTCATATAAATCACCCTTTTTTTAAAGTTCCTAAACCACTTTACCACAAAGAAGCCATATATAGTCTTACGGTTTTGTAAGGTAGTAGCATCTTTAAGTGGCTCAGTCGTGGCGAATCTGGATTAATTGAATATACAACGCAAGAGGTTGGTCAGAAAATTACGATATAGAATATGATTATGCAGTAATAAAAGTACAACCTATAGGTGATTTTCATGTAGGCGAGGTCACTGGGACACTTAGCATGACAGACCAACGTAATCTAGATTCTGAAACTCTAAGTATCTATGGATATTCAGGAGATTTAATGAGTGAGGATAATCAGATTTCTCAATGGGTAATGTGTGGTTCAGTTTACAATTGGGATCAAAATATGGTTTATTATAAAATTGATACAAATGGTGGACCTAAAGCTGACGATGAGTTGATAACTTTTGTACTCACAATAGCACCTTAGTATCAACTCTATAGATAAAGAAAAGAACCTCATATCAAATAGGTTCTTAATTACATATCATAAATCTTTATGTATAAAACAATATTTTGGAGGTTATGAAGTTTGTTAAGAAAAAGCATGTCTCTTAGTTATTTGATCATATTATTCATTTTTATTGTAGGTTGTACTAACAATGGAAATCAACAAAAAGACCTAAATCAAGATGTCTCGCCAAAAAGATCCACCTAGGAATGGAGGAAAAGAAGGTTATGTAATACAAAAATACGAAACTACTTTTTTATTTGCACCTACTTGGGAAGAGGAATTGTTGGAAAAATATGAAGAGAGTAAATTGGGAATAAGCTATCCAAATGCAATATCTGTTAATTTATCAGATGTAGATATTAATTTAGATGAGATAGAAGTAGGCCAACCAATACGAGTATGATTTGATAGAATATTGGAAAGTTTCCCCCCTAGTAGACATGCTGTTAAGGTTGAAATTATGGAAAAATAAGTACCCCATCCAACTAAGGACGGGGCTTATTTTTTGCTACAATTATTATTGTTCTGTTTCAAGGTAAAAAATACCCCTCATAAAGTGGCGAGAACAGTAGTTCTAATTTAATAAGTGGTATGAGCAATTTCAAAAATGAAAGCCCATAAAGCTACGCCCCCGGCAGGATTCGAACCTGCGACACACGGTTTAGGAAACCGATGCTCTATCCCCTGAGCTACGGGGGCATGATTGCATGAGTAAGAAAACTAGATAACAATGAAATTATCAATAAAATTCTTCCAATTCATGCTTGATATAGAATTGGATTTTCTAATCCAGCACTATCCATTATACAAAATTACAACGACCTTGAAAAGTACTATACGAAATTATACATGGTACTGCTTTAACTTGTATGATAAAATATAATACATCTGTTTTAGGTAGTTATGGATTGGAGGATGAAGCTATGGCAGGAGTTCCTTTTATTGCAATTGAAGGACCAATTGGTATTGGAAAGACATCGCTTGCCAAAAAAATTTCCTCACATTTTGATTTTCACTTATTAAAGGAAATTGTGGAGGAAAATCCATTTCTCGGAAAATTTTATGATGATATTGAGGAATGGAGTTTTCAAACAGAAATGTTCTTTTTATGCAATCGATTTAAACAATTAGAGGACATTGATACAAAATTTTTAAGCAAAAATAAATCAGTAGTAGCTGATTATCATATATCGAAAAACATGATATTTGCAAGACGGACACTCCCAGTTAATAAATTCGAGAAGTACGAACAGATTTATCATATTTTAACAAAAGATATGCCCGTTCCAAATATGATGATTTATTTGCATGCAAGCTTGGATACCATTTTGCAAAGAATTCATCAACGCGGAAGAGAGATAGAACAAAACATTAAGCCATCTTATCTTGCACAGCTGTCTCAGGATTATGAGGATTACATGAATGAATTCGAGCTCATGCATCCAACTATTCCCGTTATCCGCATTAATGGAGACGAGATGGATTTTGTCCGCTATCAAAATGATCTAGACAGTATCATTAATCAGGTCAATCTACAGCTTAAAAAAGTCGCTGAAGAGGCGAGAAAAGGTTAAAGGGGAACACAATCATGCATTTAAGAGAAAAATATCTTATTCCAAATGACAGTATTATTACCATTGCTGGTACTGTCGGGGTAGGGAAGTCAACAATGACAAACGCATTAGCAAAAGCACTTAAATTTAAAACATCGCTGGAGAAAGTAGATACAAACCCTTATCTTGAGAAGTTCTATGCTGATTTTGAACGCTGGAGCTTTCATTTACAAATTTACTTCTTAGCAGAACGCTTTAAAGAACAAAAAAAGATCTTTGAATACGGTGGTGGATTCATCCAGGATCGTTCCATATATGAGGATACAGGAATTTTCGCAAAAATGCATTATGATAATGGAACGATGTCAAAAACGGATTATGAAACATATACAAACCTATTTGAAGCAATGGTCATGACACCATACTTCCCGCATCCTGACTTACTCATTTATTTGGAGGGATCCTTTGATGAAGTGCTAGCACGTATTCAAGAACGTGGGCGTGAAATGGAGAAAAGTACACCAATTTCCTATTGGGAGGAAATGTACAAGCGTTATGAAGAATGGATTAATAACTTCAATGCATGTCCAATCCTAAGGATTAATATATCTGATTATGATTTGATGAAGCAGGAAAATTCTATTGAACCTATTCTAGAGAAGATTGGACATTTTATTCAGCAATCTAGAAGATGGAAATCGAGAGAGTTAATGAAATAGGAAGTGAACTACTCCCACCACTTAACACCCTTACGGGTTGCTTGAAGTGGAGGTTTCTTGGGTAATCACCACTTTTGGTAGCTGACGAAATGGACCAAGCTAACCCTCTTGTTCCAAGAGTTTATATTTTCATTAGGCACTTGCTAATAAGCGAATGCCTTCTTTTTTGATATTGAGAGCTGAATTATAATCTCTATCGAGATTTAGCCCACACGAACAAGCGTATGTTCTAATTTCTATAGGCATTGGTTGGGTATTTCCGCAACTCGAACAAGTTTTGGTAGATGGGAACCATTTATCAATTTTGATAAGTTGTTTCCCTTGTTCTTTTAGTTTGTACTGTAAGAAAGAAGTGAACATTCCCCATCCATTATCAGCTACGCTTTTACCGAATTTAAGTGCTTGTGACATTCCTTTCATGTCTAAATCTTCAATCACAACAGCATCGAAGTTAGACACTAACTCCTTTGACTTATGGTGAAGAAAGTTCTTGCGTTGATTGGCAACTTTCTCTTGAATGTTAGCTACTCGAATACGTTGTTTATTCCAATTTGCAGAGCCTTTCTTTTTACGAGAAAGTTTACGTTGTTCTTTTGCTAATTTATTAAGTATTTGTCGATAAAACTTAGGATAATTGGCTTTCTCACCCTCACTATCAACAAACAACCCATCCATTGAAAAGTCTAAGCCAACAACTTTTTCAATTTCCTTCCTTTTTATCTCCTTCTCGTACTCTGTAAGAATCGAAATATAGTATTTTCCTGATGAAGTCATAGACAAGGTACAAGATTTGATGGTGTACTCCGAAGGAATTGCTCGATGTTGCTTGATTTTGACCATTTTTAATTTAGGTAATTTGATATGACCATCCAACAACTGAATATTTCCATTGACGACATTCGTTGTGTAGCTTTGTTTATGGCGTTTGCTTTTGAATTTTGGGAACCTGGCATGCCCTTTGAAGAAGGCTTTATATGCCTTATCTAAATTTAGTTGAGCGTTTGCCAACGCTAATGAATCGACTTCTTTTAGCCATTCGTATTCTTTTTTGTAATTGGCAGGAGTAGGATGTTTTACCTTTTTCCATGCTTCTTTATCATCTTTTAGGGTTTCATACGTTTCTTTTCGTTCTGCTAACATTTTGTTATAGACAAAGCGAACGCAACCGAAGGTTTTACGTATAACCAAAGCCTGTTCATCTGTTGGATACAATCTAAACTTGTACGCTTTATTTTGTTTAGCCATATCAAATCACCTCACTTTATCCTTTGATTTTCAATCTATTTTTTAACTACTTCAATAGGCGAACCGCCAGTCGTCAACAAACAAAACTTCTTGACCAAAACATTTCTTTCCATAACTTTTTACAAACATGAGGAAAATCCCTTACCACAATGGTTCCTCTTCTTTGCTTAAGCCAATCATAAACGGTGTTGTCGTCACGATACTAATCAATAAAAGCAGTCCAATTAAAATCACATAAGGTATAGAAAGATTTAAATAGATATTACCTATTAAAATCAAGGGTAATAAGATTAGAGATGTCATACTACTTTTCTTTCTGCTGTTCGCTGATAGGTAATTCGCTTCTTCACAATACGGGCACTTCATTTTCATTCGAAAGGAACGCTTTAATGTATCCATATAGTTCCAGTTCTTATCGCAATGAGCACAACTCGGCATTGCTGTACCTCCTTATTATTCCTTCCCTAACGCTATGGATCGATCCCGTGCTGCTTGCACACACTCGATGATTATTTGTTGAAATCCATTCTTCTTTAAAGATTCTAGACCCGCTTGCGTTGTTCCTGCTGGGCTCGTAATTTTTTTTCGTAATACATCAGCTGTATCTTCAGATTGGCTAAGCATTTCACCAGCCCCAAGAATTGTTTGGGCAATTAAAGCCTTTGCCGTATCCTTATGCAACCCAGAATCAACGGCTGCTTTTTCCATTGCTTCTACCAAATAATAAATATACGCCGGGCCGCTTCCAGAAATTGCTGTTACCATATGCATATCTTCCTCATCAACTACTACCGTTGTTCCAATCGTATTAAATAGCGTAACTGCTTCCTGAACATGATCCTTACTTACACCTTTTCCAGCAGAGATAGCAGTTGCAGATTCACCAATAGATGCTGAAGTGTTTGGCATTGCTCGAATAACTGGTACGTTTATACCGATAAATTGTTTTATAGCTGTAGTAGAAATACCTGCTGTTACAGATATAATTAATTGATTCGCTGTAATATAGTCCTTAATAGAATCGATGGCTTGCTCTATATCGTATGGTTTGGTAGCCAAAATAATTATGTCTGTATCTGTTGTTATCTTTTCTTTATCCATTACGCTATTAATTTGATACCTTTTCTCTAGTCGAGAAATTCGCTCCTGATTACTTCGATTGGTTACTGAAATATGATTATTATCTACGATCTCTGCCCGAACCATTCCTGATATAATTGCTTCAGCCATTGATCCTGCTCCGATGAATGCGATTTTTTTATCCATTTCCAATTACCTCCTAGATTAAATTCAATACGTTCCGTTAGATACTTACTACTTATTTGTTTTTCCAAAAAGAAAAGCTCCTTTCATCCTTCAAATAAGGACGAAAAGAGCATTTCCGCGGTACCACCTAAATTGACATAGCTAACCTATGCCCAGCTTTTATTGTTAACACAGTCTTCATCTGCGGTCAGTTTTTATTCTAACGGCTCCTGGATAGGTTCATACAAGTCGTTTACGTCTGGGATCTTTCAGCCGATGGATCCCTTTCTCTTTCGTACGCCCGCTGCATTACTGGTCCAATCACTGCCTTTTTAAAATATTATTTGGTTAGATATGTACTATATGCTGAAATGCTTCAAATGTCAAGAAAACGTGTAATTTAGGTTAAATTAAGCTAAACTAAAAATAATCATCAAGGAAAGAAGGGCTAACATGGCTAATTCAATAAATCAAATTCAGCAGCTTAAACAAATTCGCGATCAAATGACACGTTTTATGATGACCTATAAATTTGGTCTTGATGAAATTAACACAAAGCTTCAGATCCTTCAGGAGGAATTTCAGCATTTCCATGACTATAATCCGATTGAGCATATTAAATCAAGGATAAAATCTCCAGAAAGTATTCTAAAAAAAATGTACCGAAAAAATCTAGATATTTCACTTGAATCCATTAGAGAAAATATCCATGACATTGTAGGTATTCGTATTGTTTGTTCGTTTATTTCTGATATTTATCGCGTTAGCGAAATGATTCAGCAGCAAAAGGACATAACCGTGATTTCCTGTAAAGATTATATAAAACATCCTAAATCCACCGGTTATCAAAGTCTCCACCTTATTCTTTCGATACCTGTGTTTATGTCAGATCGTGAAGAACATGTATATGTAGAAATTCAAATTCGTACCGTTGCTATGGATTTTTGGGCAAGTCTTGAGCATAAGATTTACTATAAGTATAATAAAGTAATTCCTGATCATTTATCAAAAGAATTAACGGATGCTGCGAAAGTAGCATCGGACCTCGATTTACGAATGGAACAATTACATAATGAAGTGAACCATATAAAAGCACAGGAAGGTGAAGACAACGATTTACAATTATTAAAAATAGCTAATGAAAGCTTTGCACTTCCTCGTAAACTTCTCGAATCATTTATAAAAGAAACGAAATAAGCAAACTTCAACAATTCCGTTTCCATATACAGCGAAAAAAACCGCTACATGGTAACGGTTTTTTTATCTCCAAAATTTTATGCGCTATTTTATAAATGGAGGAGGTAGAGGGATTCGAACCCCCGCGGGCTGTTACACCCCTGTCGGTTTTCAAGACCGATCCCTTCAGCCAGACTTGGGTATACCTCCGTGACAACAAAATATAATATACCATGCATAAATAAGCTTGTCAATGACAATAATCCATTTCGGAAATTTCCGTCATTTATAGATGTGTATATTTGAATTCACTTCATACATGCTTATCACTAAAAACCTCTATAAACAAAGTGAAAGCTCAATTCAATAGAGAAATTACTGTATGCGGATAACCGAACACTCTGGATCCAAAAAGGCTAGTTGAATCGTTAAAAATTATGGAGGAAATGAGAATGTTATCTTCATTCCCCCATATTCCCATTATCCCTATTATGCTTGAGTTCTTTCAACATATTCTTCATAAATACGTGCATAGACTGCTTTATCGGTAATAAGCTTTAAAGCAGTAAATGCGGATGCCTTGGCTGCAACAATGAGAGCCTCATCAGCCTGCTTTGATTTAGCAGCTTCACGAAAGGCTACGGTATGACCAACTAAGTCACTAGAACCAATTTTAATATGCGGATGGATTGTTGGAACAACCTGACTAATATTTCCTGTATCTGTTGACCCCAACGTTTTTCTTTCTTCTGTGTTAACTGTCTCCCCTAATTCTTCGACGACTTCTTTAAAAACGTCATCAAAACTACGATTTATAATAAAATTATCGACCTCATTTTGAAATGGGGTAACCTTCAGCTGTGAACCAGTTGCTAAAGCCGCTCCTTCAGCAATCGACTTAACCCGATCAGTTACTTCATTTAATGTATTTCTCGATGCTGCTCGGATGAAAAATCGTGCCTTTGCATATTCAGGAACCACATTAGGAGCATGACCACCATCTGTAATAATTCCATGAATACGTACATCACTTGGTACATGCTGACGTAAAGCATTTATCCCGTTAAACAATTGGATCACACCATCCAATGCATTTATTCCTTCTTCTGGATGCGCTGATGCATGAGCTGGCTTCCCAAGAAATTCGAAATCTAATGGATCTACAGCTAAGCTTGGTGACGTTAGACTAGTTTCGGCACCTGGATGTACGATAATTGCAGCATCAAGCTGGTCAACAAGCCCTGCCTTTACAAAACTTCCTTTCGCACTGCCATTAGGTCCACCTTCCTCAGCTGGTGTTCCTAATACAACTAAATTCCCACCAATTTCATCAATTACTTTACTTAGACCAATTGCAGCAGCAATACTGGTGGCGCCTATCACATTATGGCCACATGCATGCCCAATTCCAGGCAATGCATCATATTCCGCTAAAAATCCAATGGTCCGTCCTTTAACTCTACCATGTTTCTTTGCGATAAACGCTGTTTGGTGCCCGGCTATATCTTTTTCAACGTCAAAGCCTTCCTCAACTAAAATATCTGTTAATGTTTTAGCTGCAAAGAATTCCTGATTTCCGATTTCTGGGTTCTCATGTATGGTATGACTAATCCCTATATATCTTTCTTTATTCGCATCAATATAAGTTGCAATTCGCTTTTTAAGTTCTACAATATTACCTGTAACGATAGTCATCTTCTTCACCTCTCTATATTATTATTTGTCTAATGTCCTATTTCATTTAATGGTACGAACGTTGGAATTGAATTTCCGTCTCTTTCTTTTTCTATAAAATTCGCAACATCCTCGGTTTGATAAATATCTGCTAATTTCTTCAACACTTCATCATCTTGATCCTCTTTTTGGACAGCGATGATATTTATATATGGCGTTGCTGTTTCATCTTCATGGTAAATGGAATCATCTAACGGGCTAAAACCTGCATCAACTGCAATCCCATTATTAATAATAGAAGCATCGACATCAGGTAAAACACGCGGTGTTTGACCAGCCACTAGCAATTCAAATTGAAGATTTTTTGGATTCTCAACAATCTTATCTAATGAACCATTGCCATCAAATCCTTCTTCTAACGTTATCAACCCTGCGTCCTGTAACAACAATAGACCTCTCCCCATATTTGTTGCCTCTTTTGCTAAGGCAATGGTTCCACCTTCTGGAATATCTTCTGGACGATCATGCTTTTCGGAATATAAGCCCATTGGAGCAATAACTGTTGTTGCAATTGGGGTTAAATCTAAATGATGTTCTTCAATAAAAGCATCAAAATAAGATACCGTCTGAAAAGCATTTGCATCGATTTCCCCCTCAGCTAATGCTAAGTTGGGCTGAACATAGTCAGAAAAACGAACGATTTCGACATCTATCCCTTCTTTTTTTGCTTTTTCTGCCACGTAATCCCAAATGGCTGTATCTGATCCACTAATCCCGACTTTCACTGTTGTAGCTGCATCACTACTCGAACATGCTGTGATAATGCTTGTCAATATAATCAATAAAAAACGGATGGTTATTCTTTTCATGCTGTTCTCTCCTTATTTTTAAATACGTTACTTAACGATAAATGCTTTAAAAAATAGCTAGAAAAAAGCGTTCAAATTAATAGTCATTACCGACGTCTAATTTTTTTAGAAATGAAATTGCCTGTAGATTGTAAGCCTTGAACCATAATAACGAGAATCCCTACGGTGATAATCATAACCAATGTATCAAAGCGTTGATATCCGTAAGTAATAGCTAAGTCGCCATGGCCTCCACCCCCTACTGCACCTGCCATGGCAGATGCACCTACGAGTCCAATGGTGGCAATCGTAATACCCAATAACAAGGAGCTAAGCGCTTCTGGAATAAGGAAGCGCATAATTATCTGTTTAGGTGTTGCACCCATAGCCTGTGCTGCCTCCATCACACCTGGATCAACCTCTAGTAGTGAATTTTCTATTAATCGAGCAATATATGGGCCAGCATATAAAATCATTGGAACAATAGCTGCCGCAGTTCCAATTGAAGTTCCAACTACCAAACGAGTAAATGGTATGACAGCAACCATTAAGATAATAAACGGAATAGATCGGAACACATTTATAATGGCATTTAATACGGTAAAAACTGCTTTATTTTCCCATAAATGACCTTTTCTTGTGACAACAAGTAAAATCCCTAAGATTAGACCAATTACAAACGAAAAAAGCAAGGAAACGCCAACCATTACAATAGTCTCCCATAATGCTTCCACAATTTGTTGACCATTAACTAACATCTGCTAGCACCTCCTTTACCGTTACCTTCTGTTGGTGAATATGCATGATAGCACGATTTATTTCATTTTCATCACCATCTAGTTTGACGATTAAATTGCCAAATGGTGTTCCCTGTAGCTCCGTAATACTGCCAAATAACACATTTACATCAACCGCATATTGCTTAGCAATTTCTGATAATAGCGGTCGTCCCGTCGATTCCCCAAGGAATACAATTCGATAAATTTTCTGACGTTGATCCAGCACTTTTAACAGCTCATATACGGATCTAGGAATATCATCATGCATCACAGACCGTACAAATTTATGTGCAATCTCTGTCTTTGGCTGTGCAAACACTTCGAATACGGAACCTGCTTCTACTACTTTCCCCTCATCCAATACCGCTACCTTATCGCAAATCTCGCGAATAACCCCCATTTCATGCGTAATAATCAAAATGGTTAGGTTATATTCTTCATTTATCTTCTTTAGCAGCTGTAAAATTGATTTCGTAGTTTCTGGATCTAGTGCTGAAGTTGCTTCGTCACATAATAATACCTTTGGCTTCGTAGCAAGGGCACGAGCAATTCCTACACGCTGCTTTTGTCCACCAGATAGTTGATCTGGATAATTATCTGCTTTATCTTTTAATCCAACAAACTCTAGTAGTTCTATAACCCGACGCTTCACTTCATCTTTTGGTACATTAGCAAGTAATAACGGCATCGCTACATTTGCGAATACTGTTTTAGCATTTAATAAATTAAAATGCTGAAAAATCATCCCGATGCTTCGTTTAGCTTCACGTAGATCCTTTGGAGAAAGGCTTAGCAAATCTTGATTATTAACCGTTACTTTTCCCGAAGAGGGACGTTCTAATAGGTTCACACAACGAATAAGGGAACTTTTCCCAGCACCACTAAAACCGATAACACCAAAGATTTCACCTTTTTCAATGTGCAAATTCACATCGTCTAATGCCTTTATTTGTTGTTGCTTTCCATTATAAATTTTACTTACACGTTCAAACGTAATCATGATGTATCACTCCTTTATGTCTGTACTAAAAATGCCTCTTCAGTTAAGAAGAGGCATCCATATACTATCCTCTTCTTATCTTTCAAGCTCTTAGCTTGCTGGATTTGGCACAGTACTTCATAGAGTCTGTTGCCGAGGTTTCAAAGGGCCAGTCCCTCCACCTCTCTGGATAAGAAGTTACGCTATAAAATTTTGTTCCGAATAAAAAAATCCCTCCTTGTTTGTAAGAAGAGATTTCCATATCTATTGGCGCTCTCTTCTTATTTTCCAAGCACAAATGACTTGTTGGATTTGGCACAGTACTTTGTAAAGTCCGCTGCCGAGGCTTCAAAGGGCCAATTCCCTCCACCTCTCTGAATAAGAAGTTTATATTTTGTAATTGATATATACAATACTACGCATGCGACATCCTGTCAATTACTATTTGAAAATTTTTTATAAACCTGTCATTTATTTTTCTAACCGTTTATTGCTTTCCTAAAAAAATTCTGTATAATTAGTCATAGTGATAATGATTCTCATTATCATCAATGGCGAAGGAGGTAATTATAATATGCAACATTTAGATATTACAGATGTAACTATTGTTGGTGGTGGACCAGCAGGTTTATATGCATCTTTTTATAGTGGCATGAGGGATTTATCAACTCGTATTATAGAATATCAACCAAAGCTTGGTGGTAAGGTACACGTATATCCAGAGAAAATGATTTGGGATGTAGGTGGATTAACTCCTGTAACTGGAGCTACCTTAATTGATCAAATGGCAGAGCAAGCATTGACATTCGATCCTGAAGTCATTCTCAACGAAAAAGTTACAAAAATAGAGAAAAATGAAGATAACCTATTTGTATTAACTTCCCATTCTGGTAATCAATATTTAAGTAAAACAGTAATTCTTGCAGTTGGTGGCGGTATATTAAATCCAATTAAAATTGATATTGAAGGTGCAGATCGATTTGAGGTAACAAATCTGCATTATACCGTACAAAGTCTTGAGCATTTCAAAAATAAAAACATTATCATATCTGGTGGGGGAAACTCAGCCATTGATTGGGCTAACGAATTAGAACCAATAGCTAAGCAGCTACATATGGTGCATCGTAAAAATGAATTTACAGGACATGAAGCACATATTTCGCAAATCATGAATTCTACAGCTAACATCCATTTTAATTCAACCATTGAGAAGTTGCATGCTAATGCACAAGGCGATCAAATCGAAGCCGTGGAAATACGAAACCACGAGACAAATCAAGAAGAAGAAGTGAAAACAGATGCGCTTATCATTAGCTATGGCTATGAACGAGAATTAACGTTTATTAAAGAAAGCCCTTTAAATATTGAAATAGAAAGGGATTTCTTTGTAAAAGGAACCTCGAAATCAGCTACTTCCATTGAAGGTCTTTATGCAGCTGGTGATATCCTATCGTTTGATGGGAAGGTACACTTAATTGCTGGAGCATTTGTAGATGCAGCGAATGCCGTTAATCAAGCAAAACTATTATTAGAACCTGATGCAACAGCAAAAGCAAGGGTATCTTCACATAACGATAAATTTAATTCAAGAAATAAAGCGCTATTAAGGCATCTATATCAAAAATCATAAGCTAAGGAGATTGAAAATGATTAAAAAATTGCGCTTACCAGTTTTTCTAGTTATTCTTGCTATCTTCTTATCAGCATGTGGTGGTAATAATAGCTCAGAAGAAGAATCAGAAAATCAAGATAGCAATGAAGATAATAATAAACAAGAAGAAATGCGTAGTTTTGAAACCGCTAAAGGGAATGTCGATATACCAGTTAAACCAAAACGAATTGTCACCGACTACTACGGGGGCGAACTACTGTCCGTAGGTGCAAACGTAGTAGGTGCTGAACCAACAGCATTTGATAATCCATTTATATCAGATTTATTAAAGGATGCAACAGATGTTGGCTATCCACTCAATGAAGAAAAAGTATTATCGCTAAAACCGGATCTAATCGTCGTTATGTATGATGATAATTACGAGGCATTATCTAAGATCGCTCCAACCATTCATATCCCATACGGTACTACATCCGATGTAGAAGAAACCGTTAAGCTATTCGGTGACATCACAGGTAAGCCGGATCAAGCAGAAGCATTCCTCACTGACTTTCATAAAAAAGGAGAGGAAGGTCGTAAAAAATTAGAGGGTGTTATCGAGCCGGATGAAACATTTGGCATTTATGAGCTTACAAACAAAGGGGAATTGTGGACCTTTGGTGATAATTCGGGTAGAGGTGGACAAGCCTTGTATAATGCGCTCAAATTAAAGATGCCAGAGAAGAACAGTGAAGGAGAAAGTACGAAACAGCTTTCTCTAGAGGTACTCCCTGACTATGCAGCTGATTATATGTTCTTAACCACGTATGACCCTGAAAATGAAGGGACAGCTTTACAAGACTTGAAAGATTCTGCTGTTTGGAAAAATTTACAAGCTCATAAACAAGATCAAATCTTCTATAATGACTTTGATATTTTTTATCGTTACGACCCAATTGCAGTAAAGAAACAAATTGATTTATTCGTTGAGATGATTATCGAACGTAAAGAAAATCAGTAATCAAGTAAAACAAACTACTTGTTGGTCACTTACCAGCAAGTAGTTTGTTTAATATAAAGATGGACTACTCCAAGATTTCTAGTATTTCTCTGTTTTCCATGTGAAAAACGTTTTTACTTTCCTCATGGCTTTGGATAAATGCTTAGCTCAAAGAAACCGACGATAACAATACAAAATGCGGTAAATACATAAATACTGAATGCTAACAAGGTAAAGGTTTTTTTAAAATTTATTCTTGTTAAACTAATTAAACCAAAAAGTGTACCAAGAAAGGGTAGTACACCAAAGAAGATATTCGTAAGTCCCGCAACTTCACCGAAGGTTAGTAAAAAAATATTTAAATAGGCTAATGTAAGCAATGCACATATAAAAGACGCGATACCAAATTTCGTTTCTCTTAATTTTAGTCGTTTCTTTTTTTCTTTTCTATGAAATAAACTTACCAATTCCATAATCGCACCTCCCCTATATGAATCGCTCGAATTGCTTCATTTTCTTGTAGTTTTAATATCTCTTTTGTAGGTCCTGTAAGTACCCCGGCATAAACATGAATCCCATGGTTCATTAAATAACTAATCCGATCATTCAGCTCTAATGATTTTGCATGGGAAATGGCTACCGCTTGATCTTCATATTTTTCTAGTAAATGAAGACTATCTAAGAATTGTGCTTCATTTGATTTTGAATTATTGTACGGTGACCAAGCATCAGGATCTGTTTGGGCAGGATAACCGATTGGCGCCAGATATCTTCCTTCTAGATCTTTACCTGTGGATTCTAAACCAGTATCTATAGCATACCATCGCCATTCCACATCCATTCCATCTACGATGTCTGGCATTTCATCTGGGTTTGTAAGTTTATTTAGTGAGACATATATTTCAGAAACAGTTCCTTCTGGCAGTTTTTCAAGTGTATCCCAAGCTGTATTATCTCGATTCGTAATCGTTGCTTTAGGGTGATATAGTTTTTTTGTATCAAAATATGGGATTCGCTCTTTCGGAGATTCTGTAATATAGTTTCGTACTGGCATTTTTGCATCATCGAATAGATATTTGACCTGCCACTCCCCTTGCTTTATATCCTTTTTGCCAATTCGTTTGAAAAGATCCATCTGAACTTGAAAATGAAATAAATTAATCTGCTCCTCTATCTCCATTTCTTCAAGACTAACATTTGGCTCCGTGACGTAAACTGTATTAATTGCAACATCTATAAGTTCTTCAGCCTTATTATTCACGCCATAGTACAGATAACTAGCTATCACCATAATAGGGTATATGAGTAATAGGATCATAACAACATAGGCTACTAAGGAAAATTTAGCATGCCGAATACTACTGTTTAGAATTTGCTGGACTTTTTCCGGAGGTATATCTTCACGATCATTCTCCTGATCAACAGATGGTATCTCTTTCCCTAGTATTTCCTGATAATCATCAAGCCTATCTAATTCCTCCTCTACTTCCAGAGCTTCCTCCTCTGACAGCTCACCATTATAATATTTTTTTAGCTTTTCTTTCCATTCTGTGCTCATGCTTCACTCCCCTTTTTTATAAAGCTGTCTAAGTCGTCCTCTTCCACGGAAAATATGGGATTTCAAGGTGTTCTCCTTTACTGATAGAATAGTAGCTGCTTCTTTATAGGAATATCCTTGAATATCACATAGAAGAATAGCATCCCGCTGTAAGGGCTTCAATTGATCAAGCTTTCGGTACAATTCTCTAATATGTAAGTGTTTTAAAAAATCTAATTCTGTTGATTGATCGTGAGCTATTTTCGAAAAAAATTCTGGTTCCTGATAAACAATTCTTTTACTGTGCCTCATATAATCAATGAAAAGATGGTAGGCTATTTTAAACAGCCATGCTTTAAAGGACTTTGGCGGTGATCTATCTAATGCTATGTATGCTTTCATAAATGTATCGTGAGTCAAATCCTCTGCTAATTCCTTATCCTTACATAGGGAGAATAAATATCGATAAACATCTAAAATATAAAGCTTATATAAGTCTTGTATATCCAATATTCCTCCCTCTTCCTCCCTAAATAACGAATTCGCCTCATAAAAAGTTGCAGCTCTTTAGAATTTGATGCACTTTTTTTAATAATTCGAAAGTAGCAGATACAATAACAAAAGCGGAAACGCCTGATTAGAAACGTAGCGACTGGAGCGATTCAACGGAGATAAAGGAATCACGGTGAGCTTGTGAGCCAATGATGACTTAATCGTAGGGCGATTCGTGAAGTAGCCTAGTTACTGGACGCTGGAGCTGGATGCAGCCCAACACGCCTATATTTATCCATAGGGGAAATTTTATAATTTCCTAGAAAAAAACGGAGCAAAATTCGCTCAGTCCTTATCACTACATGCTCAGATTTACGCTCCCTCTAGTAGCTATTATGGAATAATAGCTACTTCTTACTTGACCACCACTCCGGCTGCCCACTTCCCTTTCCATGGGGTTTGTCCTTCAGCTAACTTTTTTAGCAAAACCCGCTCAAAAAAGTGGATCTTCAGGTCAAACATTTCCCACAGGAGTTGAAGTGGCCGGCCTTCGCTATTATCAGGCTCTACAACGCTAGCATGAAGTAACACAGCTGCTTTTATACTCACGGATAGCGATTTTCACTTTACCCATTGTAAAAAAAGTCAACCTATTACTTATGACAAGAATTGTTGCACCTTCTCATAGCGGAGACGAATTACGTAGACTCCTGCGGGAATAGCGCGAGCCAAAAATCCACTTTGCAACGTGTTCTTCTTTGCAAAGTTAGTTGAGGTCGCGCCCACGGAAAGCGAAGTAATTAGTCGGAGCATTGCCAATATACATCAAACATTTCAAAATAACTACTTCGCTTAACGCAGTCATTGTACTGATTTTATACTTTCTTAACTTTTAAAAAAGATGCTGAGACAAAAGAATGAAGAAACAATAAAAAACTCCCCTTCATGTAGGAGGCCACTGAAAATCTTATGATTTTTCAGTGAAACTTGAAATTTGTTATAAAAAAGACGACTCAAATTCTTTTTTAAAAATTTAGAGTCGTCTTTTTACTAATTTATCTATTATATTTTGCTTATTTTTAACCCATTAGCTTCAATATCCGTTTTAGATTTACGGTAAATATAGCCATGGCTCCTTGCATTTCCATGCCAACTAGACCCGAGGATTTTGAAACATCATACCCGTGTCTATGTTTTAATTCACTATTTTTAGCTTCAATTTTATAGCGTTCTTTTGATTTTTCTTTAAAATAATCTGTTTCCTGGAACTTTGCCTGTTCGCTATGTTCATCTGATTTAATACTTACGGAATAGCTCTTACTTTTAGCTCCAGGTTTGTAACATCCTTCTTTACATGGACAAACTTTACATTTTTCAATGTCAAAATAGTATGTATCTACTTGGTTTTTAGCGACATCTTTTGTTCCTTGGCGAGCTTTTCGTATTGCCATATGACCTGCCTTACAAACGTACATTCCCGCATCTTTGTTGAACTCAAATTCATCTTCTTTTTTTCGATTACCCTGTGAAACAGCAGGGTTTAATTTAGCTACTAACTTCATTTCATTTTCATTGGCATATTCAATATTTCCCTTTTCAGAATAAGCTGCATCTCCAATTACTGTTTTTACTTCCATGCCAGCTTCTTTACTTTTTTCAATAAGTACTTCTAATTGTTTTCCATCATTTTTTTCACCAGTTGTAATCGTCGCTGCCGTGATGATTCTTTCTTCACTCATCGCTATATGTGTTTTATAGCCAAAGAAAGATGTATCTTTCGTTTTGTGGCCGATTTTCGCATCTTCATCCTCAGAGATTCGTAAATGTTCGATGTCATCATTTACGTTTTCTTTTAATAGGTTTAATTTCTCTTTAACTTTCGGATATTCGGAAATCGTTTCCTCATTTTTAATCACATCCATTAGTTTTTGACAATATTCAATTTCATCTTCCAGCTTATTCGTTGTCGATTTAGATGGGAATTTTTTCTTCATGGATTCATCGATCTCATAAACAGATTTTCGAAGTTTCTTGGAGCGATCCATCAGTATTTCCTTTGGTGATTTTTGATTATAACGGGCCTTTGAATGGGTGGCGTCAACAATAATAGAATTGCTTTTTATAATTTTCTTTTCGATGGCAATTTCCACGGATTTATTAATTAACATATTCAATAAATTTTTGTCTTTTAAACGTAATTTACGGAACTTGGTTAGAGAACTTGGCTCCATCACGGATTCTTCTGGAGCCATACCAAGAAAATATTTAAAGGACATGTCATATTTGGAACGCTCTACAATGTCCACATCAGATAAATCATAGATTGTTTTTAGAAGTAAATATTTAAACATACGGATTGGATCAATGGCATTCCTACCATTTGTATGACAGTATTTATCGTTTAATTCATCATATATAAAAGAAAAATCTACTAACTCATTAAGCTTTCGTAAAACATTATCCTTAGGTACAACCAGATCATAAATTTCCGAATATGCACTTAATATCATTGATTGTTGTTTTTGTATCATTGTATCCACCCGCTCTATCTTAGTACTTTTATTGTAACTAAAAAAAGATATGAATCCCATAATAAAATGGAAATCATATCTTTTTTGGACTTTTTCAGTGGCCTCTCATGTAGATACAGGTTTTTATTTTTTAATCTGTCTACCTTAAGGGGAGCATATCACAATCCTATTTATTCTGATTTTAATTTATCAACAATGAAATCTAATTGATGACTTAATGCAATTGGATCGGAAAAATACATATTTTGGACTTTATAATCATAAACATTCCCGTTTTTAACTGCAGGTAAGTTTTCCCACATTGTTAACGAGGTAACATCTGACTTCCGTTCTTCTGTATCTCCATTTTCTGATTCTCTTACACCAATGAATATATGATCGGCTTCTTCTAGAAATTCGGGCACAGCTTCTAATGAAATACTTGCCCAACCTTCATCTTTTGCTTCTTCAGCAGCCTTTTCCGGAGCACTCAAACCAAGTTGATTGTAAATAATTTCTCCGCCTCTTCCGTAAGACTCACCAAACAAGTATATTTCTTTTTCAGCAAGTTCAATAATAACGACTTTTTCATCGTTCTCAATGACATCTGCTATTTCTTTTTTCTTTTCTTCTACTTTCTCATCGAAGGTAGCAAAATAGGCCTTTACTGCTTCCTCTTTATTTAATATTTTTCCGAATTCAGTAAGCATTTCTCGATAATTATAAGTACCAAAAGGAATTAACACAGTAGGAGCGACTTTTGCAAGCTGTTCATATTTATCTTCTGAATACGTAATAATTAAGTCCGGTTTAAGTGCAATTACCTCTTCTATGCTAATTGACGTTTTATCTCCTACATTTTTCGTATCAGATAATTGATCTTTAAAATATGGGGAATCAAATATCCAGCCAGTAGTTGCAATTGGTGTTACTCCTAGAGCTAATGCATAACCAACATAATCCTGATCAGCGACTAAAACTCGTTCTGGATTTGCCGGAATTTCTACCTCTCCATTTGGACTTTCATATACACGTGTTTGCTCAGCTTGTTCCTCTGATTGTTTTGTATCATCCGCTTTACTGTTCTCTGCTTTTTCTTCTTTATCACTATCTCCACAAGCTGCTAGCAGAAAAATTATTAATAAACAGAAACTGAATGGAAGTATCCGTGAAAATTTCATCTATAATCCTCTTTTCTTTTTCATTTTTTATTAACCTTACGATTTACTCAACAAATATAGAAAATATGGTGCTCCAATAATTGCAACTACAATTCCGGCGGGTATTTCAGATGGCTGTAAAATTGCTTTTCCAATAGTATCTGCAGCAAGTAATAGTAGAGCCCCTGCAACAGCAGATAACGGTAATAGAAAACGGTGATTTGGTCCAATTAATTTTCTTGCTAGATGTGGGCCTATTAAGCCGACAAAGGCGATGCCTCCACTAACAGATATACAAGCAGAAGCTAATCCAACCGAAGCAGCGACTACCTTTAATCGCTCTTTCTCCACGGAAACCCCTAGCCCTGTAGCCACTTCATCACCAAAAGTTAAGACATCAAGCGTTCGTGCTTTCAAAAAGATATATGGTAATAGAATAATCATCCATGGTAATAGCGTAAATACGAAGCGCCATTCAGCCCCCCAAATCCTTCCTGCCATCCAAACTGCTAACACATCATACTTTTGTTCTGGAAGTTGTAAGGAGACAACTAATAGAATTGCATTTAATCCAGCTGCTACCGCAATTCCATTTAACACCAGACGATTAGGTAACAAGCCATTATGCCTATCGTAAGCTAGCATGTAAATAATAATCGCCGTACTAATGCCACCAATTAAGGATAGAAACGGCAGTAGACCAACGGGTATACTTTCGCCAACTGGGTAGTATGCTAATGCTAAAACTACCATTAGTCCTGCACCTGTAGTTATCCCTAATATTCCCGGCTCTGCTAAAGGATTACGTGCTACTCCTTGCAAAATACAGCCGGAAACTGCTAGCCCCGCACCAACTAACATAGAGATGATAATTCGTGGAAGTCTAAATTCAAATAAAATCAATTCTTGCTGGGCGGTCCCATTTCCAATGATTGTTTGTAGCAATTCAGAAGGGGCTAAACGGATCGCGCCAATATTAATACTAATAACAAAAGTAAGCACAATTAAAACAATAAATATAAGTAATATAAGAATCCGTTTTCTTGTTCGTTCATCTTCGGACCGTATTCCTATAGAGCGCATCACAGATTCCTCCTTTCTTTTCTAGCAACATAAAGGAAGAATGGAACACCAATTAAAGCAAATAACGCACCAATTGGCGTTTCTTGTGGTGCATTAATCATACGCGCACCTATATCTGCTATACAAGTAAGAAAGCCGCCTATCACAGCTGAGCATGGAATAATAAGCCGATAATCAACTCCAACAAAAAAGCGGGCAATATGCGGAACAATTAAGCCAACAAAACCTATTGGACCAGCAACTGCGACAGCAACTCCAGCTATTAACAACACGATAATAAAGCCTGCTGCACGTACAAGCTTCGTCCGCTGTCCTAATCCTTTGGCTACATCATCACCAAGACTTAGGATCGTAATTGATTTCGATAACAGCATAGCTGCAATCAGCGCGCCGAGAACCCATGGAAACATTAATTTTAACTGTGTCCATTTCACACCTGCTATACCGCCAGCAAACCAAAAAGCCAAATCCTGACTTAAACTGAAATAAATGCCTATACCTTCACTTAAAGCTGTAAAAAATGCTGTTACAGCAGCTCCAGCTAACACTATTTTTACAGGTGTTACTACTCCTTTTCCCATCGAACTAATACCAAATACAAGAACGACGCTTACACCTGCACCTATAAATGAAAAGAGAATTAATCCATTGTAAGACATCCCAGGAAAGAGCGCAAAGCAAATGGCGACCATAAAGACCGCTCCTGCATTGATCCCTAATATTCCTGGATCAGCTAATGGATTCCTTGTCATCCCTTGCATCATCGCTCCAGCTACAGCAAAAGATGCACCAACTAAAACTCCAGCTAAGGTTCTAGGAAGTCTTAGTTCCTGAATAATGGAGTGTGAAGTACTGGTTGGATCATAATGAAATATCGCTTCCCATACAGTGGAAAATGTAATATCAGCTGCACCTATAGAAATAGAAAGTGTCAGAGCAAATATAGTTGCGATAATACCACCAATTAAAATAATCATTGCTGGCAGTGGTCTAGATTTAATAGATTTCGTTGTTGTATGTAGATCGGATGTCCGAGACTCTGCAGCCATATTTCTTCCCACTTCCTTATCAAAAAGAACTATCTAACCTAATGAAATTGATAATCATTATCATTTATATAGTAGCAATCCTTGATCACTTTGTCTACATCATTTTAGAGGTTTAAAAGAATTTTTTCTAGATGATTGTTTGAAGTCACCAGTTTTTCGTTAATGTTCCTTTGAAGTTCACTGATGCTCACAGATTAATCCTCATCCAGCGACAACTAAAATAGAAGCGTGCCGATTTATATAATTCCGGCACGCTTTTAGAATAAACTATTTAATTACTTCTTTTCCGCCCATATAAGGTTTTAATACTTTAGGGATCTCAACAGTACCATCTGCTTGCTGATAATTTTCGAGGATTGCTGCAACAGTACGACCAATCGCTAGACCAGAACCATTGAGCGTATGCACGAATTCCGGTTTAGCTTTTACATCTCTACGGAATCGTATCCCCGCTCGTCTAGCTTGGAAATCCTCAAAATTAGAACAAGAAGAAATTTCACGATACGTGTTTTGACTAGGGATCCAAACCTCAATATCATATTTTTTTGCTGCTGTAAAACCTAGATCACCAGTACACATGCTCATAACACGATATGGTAGCTCTAATAACTGTAATACTTTTTCTGCATGTCCAGTCAACATTTCCAATGTTTCATAAGATTCTTCTGGTTTAACAAAATAAACAAGCTCTACTTTATTAAATTGATGCTGGCGAATCAATCCTCTAGTGTCTCTACCTGCTGATCCTGCTTCAGAACGGAAGCACCCACTAAATGCGGCATATTTTTTTGGCAAGTCATCACTAGATAAGATTTCATCCCGATGATAATTCGTTACTGGTACTTCCGCGGTTGGTGCCATAAAGTAATCCCAATCAACTAATTTAAATGCATCCTCCTCGAACTTCGGCAGCTGTCCTGTTCCGGTCATACTTGTACGATTTACCATATATGGTGGAATCATTTCCTCATAACCATGTTCATCCGCATGTAGATCCATCATAAAATTCCATAAAGCACGCTCTAAGCGTGCCCCTAAGCCTTTGTAGAATACAAAACGGCTGCCAGTCACTTTCCCTGCACGTTCAAAATCCAATATACCCAAATTTGTTGCGATATCCCAATGTGGTTGAGCTTCATAAGCAAAGTTTGGACGTTCGCCCCATTGACGCACTTCAATGTTATCATCTTCATCTTCACCAACAGGTACACTTTCATGTGGAATGTTTGGAATGGATAGCATAATTTGCCCCAATTGTTCCTCGATTTCTTTTAAATTTTTATCCAGTATAGCAATCTTTTCACCAACCTCGCGCATTTCCTTGATAGCTGGCTCTGCATCTTTCTTTTCTCTTTTTAATACAGATATTTGTTTAGATGCTTCATTTCGCTTTGCCTTCAGCTGTTCTGTTTCAGCTATAAGCTTACGCCGGTTTTCGTCAAGGTCCTCAAAACGATCCAGCTCTGATAAATCTTCGCCACGATGGGTTAATTTTGCTTTCACTTCTTGAAAATTGTTTCGTAAAAATTTCATGTCTAGCATTACAATTGTCCTCCTTAGTTATGTCTAATAAATAAAAATCAAAAAACTCCCGTCCCTAATGAAATAGGGACGAGAGTAAAATTCCCGCGTTGCCACCCTGATTGAAGAGAAATCTCTTCCGGCTTATCGTTTTAACGGTACGTCACCGGGTTTACTTACTATCCAAAGAATTCCATAAACCAATTCAAGGATGGATTCATAGCTATCTAATATCGATTCACACCAACCATCGATTCTCTTTAAGAAGATAAACTACTACTATTTCCTGTCAACATCGTTTTATATAGGTATTATATTACATCATAGCTGATTTTTTATGTATATGCAACTATCATTTTTTTGCAACTGCGCACCCCCATCCCTCGTTTGTTGTCGTCCATAATGCCAAAGATGTATCTGGAAGAACATTTTTTGCTACAGCTACCGTATCCTATCGCCCAACATGTTGAAGCGAATGTAATGGAGCAAGGTGTTGACAACCAAAAAGAGAATAAAAAAAAGCTCAGACATAATACGCTAATCAAAAAACCGAACGATAATTCGAAGCAATGGTACCGTCCCCTGGAAGTTAAAGTGAAAAATCTAACTTCCGGGATAACCACCTTTAACTAGCATTCGAATTCGTTCGGTCTTATTCTTACTATAAAACTCCTACATGCAAAGAAAAAGCATTTGAGTTATGTCTCATCAGGTTTACTAGTGTTAAGTACTTGCTACAGCTTTCTTAACCATCTGAACAAAATAAGCAATCATCCGATTATCATCTGTTAATTCAGGATGAAAAGCTGTTGCTAGATAGTTACCTTGTCTAACTGTAACAATGTGTTCGTTATATGTAGCAAGTATCTCTACATCGTGTCCTGCTTTAACAACATAGGGCGCGCGAATAAACACAGCATTAAAATCTGCTGCAATACCATGCACCTCTACATCGGCCTCAAAACTCGCAACCTGACGTCCAAATGCATTACGAGCAACTTCCATATCAATTAGTTTTAAATGTGCAGTATCTTGATCCTTTATGGCAGTCGCCATTAAAATCATTCCAGCACACGTGCCAAAGATAGGCTTACCTTGCTTACCAAAATCTTGAATAGCATCAAAAAAGTCATAGCTGTCAATTAATCTTCTAATCGTTGTGCTTTCACCGCCAGGAAGAATTAATCCATCAATCTCAGCTAGCTGTTCTTTTCGTTTTATCTCTATTGCATTAGCACCACAAGCCTTTACAGCCCGAAGATGCTCGCGGACTGCACCTTGTAATGCAAGCACTCCAATTGTTGTCATATGGAATCCTTCCTTCTATTCACTACGATCCTGCATACGATCATGTGCTTCAATGGTGCTCATTTCAATACCTTTCATGGCAACCCCAAGGTCCTTAGAAAGTTCTGCAATCAATTTATAATCTCGGTAATGTGTTGTCGCCTCTACAATGGCCTTAGCAAACTTGGCAGGATTTGCAGATTTGAAGATACCTGAACCAACAAATACACCATCAGCCCCTAACTCCATCATGAGTGCAGCATCACTTGGTGTCGCTATCCCACCAGCTGCAAAATTAACCACAGGTAGACGGCCATCCTCACGAATTTCGATTAGTAATTCGAACGGTGCACCTATCTCCTTGGCATAAGTCATCACTTCATCTCTTGACATCGCAGTAAGCTTCCTAATTTCTGATTGTACCTGACGCATGTGACGAACTGCTTCTACAATATTCCCTGTTCCAGGTTCACCTTTGGTACGTAACATGGAAGCACCCTCGCCAATCCGACGTGCCGCTTCTCCTAGATTACGACAGCCACAAACAAATGGTACGGTATAATCTGATTTATTAATATGATACACATCATCAGCTGGTGTTAAGACTTCACTTTCATCAATATAGTCAACACCCATTGCTTCTAACACTCGTGCTTCTGTGATATGTCCAATGCGTGCCTTTGCCATTACAGGAATCGAGACAGCATTTAGCACTTCTTCTGTTATAGTAGGGTCCGCCATACGAGCGACACCACCAGCTGCTCGTATATCAGATGGAACACGTTCAAGAGCCATTACCGCAACTGCTCCTGCTTCCTCAGCAATCTTCGCCTGTTCAGCATTGACAACGTCCATAATAACGCCGCCCTTTTGCATTTCTGCCATACCACGTTTTACACGTTCTGTACCTGTATGAGACATATAAACTCCCCCTTGTTATAAAATAACTATATCAGATGATCAATTTTTCCTCTTTAAGAAAAATTGATTAGAATAAGCCTTTCACCCAATCAACTACTGTCGTAAATAAATCAGCAAAGAAATCACCAATTGCTCCAAGTGTTAACATAAACCAGTTGGATTTTTCAACTGTTTCATTCGCTACAACATCTACCGTACTATTACTATCTTTAATAATATAGCCATAGTCATTCTCGCCCTTATATTTAAGCTGTGCTGTCCCAATCTTTTCTCCCTTTTTAATTGGTGCAGTCAATTTGCCCTCTTTATTTAACAAATCTTTATTTATTGTATATTCCATACTATATTTATCTTTTTCATTAGGCTTAATAGGTATCGTTATTCCTTCTTTAATAGAAATATCAACCTGATCTTCCTTTCCTTTCGCTACTGGAAGGGAGGATTTACCTTTTACTTGATGTCCTGCCGGAAATACCTCTGTGCTTTCAAACTGTTGGAAACCATAATTAAATAATTTGGCAGTCTCCTCAAATCGCTTTTCTTCACTATCCGTTTGCATCACAACTGAAATCAAGCGCTGATTATTTTTTTTAGCTGTTCCTGTAAAGCAGTAACCAGCTAAATCAGTATATCCTGTCTTTAACCCATCTACACCTTCATAATAAAATTGCTCTAAAAAGGTTGTTTTATGCGGAAGCATGTGGTTCCAATTTCGGATCTCTTTTCCATCAAATTCGGTGGATGGCATGCTAGAAACCTCTAACGATTCTGGATAGTCATTTACTAGATGATAGGCAAGTAGCGCAGCAGATTCCGCAGAAAGCAAGTTTGTACCATTAGGATCTGTTCCTTCTGGATGGTTTTTTCCCAATGATTCATTGTCTAAACCAGTGGAATTAACGAATTTAAAGTCAGGAAGCCCCATTTCCTCTCCCTTTTTATTCATCATTTTCACAAATTCCGCTTCTGAACCTGCAATCAATTCAGCTAATGCAATCGAAGTAGCATTATCAGAGTTGATTGCCATTGCGTTATACAAATCTTTTACTTTATAATCCTTCGATTGTTCTAATCCTATTCCTGAAAAAGAAGCATTAGCAGAAATGCTGTATGGATAGTCACTAATCTGTGTTGTTGTATCCCAGCTGATTTGACCCTTTTCGATGGCTTCCCATACGAGATATTCTGTCATCATTTTGGTCATACTAGCTGGAGGAAGAGCCACATCCGCATTCTTGGCAAATAAAATTTTACCAGTATTTGCATCTACTAATATCGCAGATTCTGCCTCAATATCCAATGTTTCTGCAGCATTTGCAGTAAATGGCTTTGCAATGATAGAAACCATCATTACCATCGCTGCTAGTAAAATGACGAAACTCTTTTGTAGACTATGTTTCAACTTTCTGTACCTCCAACCTGTAGTTTAACCTCTATGTTTGTTGCACACTTTTTCAATTTAAGGATGCACTTAGTTATTTTACCATAGAAATAGACAAAAAAATAGACAGGGAAATATCCCCATCTACAATTTTTTCATCGACTAGTACAAAGTTTGTCGTAAAGACTATATAGAATAATTAGGTGCCTCTTTGGTAATTTGTACATCATGTGGATGACTTTCCCTTAGCCCCGCATTTGTAATTTTTACGAATTGAGCATCTTCTCTTAGTGCATCAATAGTTTCTGTACCACAATAACCCATTCCAGAACGAAGTCCGCCCATTAATTGATGAATCGTATCAGCAAGTGGACCTTTATAAGCAACTCTACCTTCAATTCCTTCAGGGACAAGCTTCTTCACATCAGAGTCCTCTTGGAAATAACGATCTTTTGAGCCTGCCTTCATTGCACCAACAGATCCCATTCCTCGGTAAACTTTATATTGTCTTCCTTGGAAAATCTCCGTTTCACCAGGGCTTTCGGAAACACCTGCAAACATGCTACCTAGCATAACCGCATGAGCTCCTGCAGCCAATGCTTTTACAATGTCACCTGAATACTTGATACCACCATCTGCAATAACAGGTACATTATATTCAGCAGCTGCTTGCGCACAATCATATACTGCTGTAATTTGTGGAACACCTACACCGGCTACGACACGTGTAGTGCAAATAGAGCCAGGGCCAATTCCTACTTTAACAATCGATGCTCCAGCCTCAATCAGCTCTTTCGTTGCTTGAGGTGTTGCTACGTTACCTGCAATAATATCTAATGACGGATAAGCCTTACGTACTGCTTTTACTTGTTCGATAACCCCTTGTGAGTGGCCATGAGCTGTGTCAATAACGATAGCGTCAACGCCAGCTTCCACAAGCTTTTCAATTCGTTTCATAGCATCTCCTGTCACACCAACTGCTGCACCTGCTAATAGTCTACCTTGCGCATCTTTTGCTGCATGTGGAAACTCAATTACTTTTTCAATATCTTTTATAGTAATTAATCCTTTTAGAACCGTTTGATCATCCACTAATGGCAGCTTTTCAATTTTATATTGTTGGAGGATTTGTTCAGCTTCTTCTAAAGTTGTACCAACTGGTGCTGTTACCAGATTTTCACTTGTCATCACTTCTGAAATCAATATAGAATAATCTTGAATAAATCGAAGATCACGATTCGTAAGTATTCCTACAAGCTTCTGTTCATCCGTGTTATTAACAATCGGTACACCCGATATGCGAAATTTACCCATCAAATGTTCTGCATCATATACCTGATGTTCTGGAGTTAAAAAGAATGGGTTTGTAATTACGCCACTTTCGGAACGTTTAACACGATCTACTTGCTCTGCTTGCTCCTCAATCGACATATTCTTATGAATAATACCAATTCCACCTTGTCGAGCCATTGCTATTGCCATCGATGCTTCTGTTACAGTATCCATTCCAGCACTTATTAATGGGGTGTTGAGCTTTATATTGTCCGTTAGTTGTGTACTTACATCCACATCCTTTGGCAATACCTCTGATTTTGCAGGCATTAACAAAACATCATCAAACGTTAAACCTTCTTTAGAAAATTTATCTTCTCGCATGCTTATCCTCCTTATAAGTTTAGATAACTATCTAGGCTTTTCACTACACCCTTATGTATGCAAGAACCGAACTTGCATACACTAGTAGTACTTCTATTTTTATTTACAATACGCCAACATATTAGCTTTTTCAACAAGAGATTGTTGGAAATAAAAAAATAAATAGATTCAAAATTTTTTAATAGTTAAGAGGTATCATCTATGAATCCGATTATCTCCTTTGTTAATTACTTACAATCCCAACAAACTGCACAAAGCTATTTATGCCATTGTTATACACAGTTAAAACTTCCAGATCCGGAAGCGAAGAGCTATGAGAATTGTAATGCCTTTATCTATTATTTAAACCATGGGAACCGATTTTATCAGCAAGGAAGGAAGTCTGATCCTTTTATGCAGCCGATTCTTTATTTTTATGGGATGGTGCACTTCATTAAAGCCTGCTTATTAACCAAACGCCCAAATTATCCTGAGTCGACCAACTTATTAGCTCATGGTGTAACAGCTAGGAAAAGAAAGAAAAAGGATTATACATTTATGAATGATGAGGTAAAAGTACAACATAATGGCTTATTCCCTTACTTTTCTGAGCATTTATACGAGCAAACGATTCCATTTGAAAAAAGAAGTATGAAACATTTATTAGCAGTAATACCAGAAATGAATCAACTCTTTCAATTTCAAGGGGAACATAAGATGGTACCTGTCGGAAAACAATATTCCAAACTATTAGAGTTTCCAGCTCATTTACTGGATTCCTATCATTTAACAGATACAGCCTTTATTCGCCGAATTCAACCATACCTACCAAATATAAAATATTATGATTACGATGATCGTATGATTCGAATGGAGGTTACTGATCCAGTTAAAAAAGTAACTGGCCCATTTTTCGTCCACAGTTCTACAGAACAATTATTTTTCCCTTTAAAACGTGAAGATTATCTGTCCATTCACGAAGTGATGGTACATTATTTGATTTTATATAATCTAAGCATGCTTTGTCGTTATGAAACAGAGTGGTGGGGAGATTTATTCGTCGCAAAACCCGACATCGATTATCCATTCATTTTGTACTTCTTAGAATTAACGTCAACTAAAATGCCACTTCTATTAGGGGAAAATTTATACGATCAACGAAAAAAATTGTAAGAGAGTCAGTCGATGCTAGACGAACTCTCTAAAATCTCTTCAATATAAACAGTAGGATGATTTTGTAATGCCATGATGTCGTCATTATCTTGTAGCCTTATCATTGGTCGAGTTGGCTTATTGGCATCAGTGAAGACAATCTCCCCTATCATTGCATTGGATAGCTTTACCTTTGTCCCTACGGGGAAATTGGTAATACCCTGCACAAAAGTATGAACTACATCTGGATCTAACTTAGAAAATTGCTCCTGCCGCAGTTTCTCCATTACCTTAAAAGGGGATTGCTTTTCCTTATATAACCGATCACAAATCATAGCATGGTACATATCACAAACAGCGACAATCCGAGCATAACGATGAATTTTCCCTTTGGATAATCCAAGTGGATAACCACTGCCATCCATTCGCTCGTGATGTTGTAAGACTGCTTGTTTAACAGCTTGTTTAATCGTTGGTAATTTCTCGGTTATTCGATAGGAATAAGTAGGATGCTTTTTTACTTCTAATAAATCTTCAGTTGTTAAAAAATGATGTTTCTTCACGATGGCAGGATCAATTCTTGCCATTCCACAATCACTTAAAAATCCTGCTAGACCAACTTGTAACCATTCTCCTTTTGCGTATCCGGTTTTGTATCCGAGATAAGCCGATAAAATAGCCACCGCCACATTATGATGAAAGAAATAGTCCTCCCTAGTTGCATAGTGATGTATAGTATAGATTGCCTGGCTGATGTCTTTCATTCGCCCTAACAAAGGAATAATCAACTTACGTACTTGAGTAATATCAATAGCTGAGCCGTTTTGCCAAGATACAAAGAGCGCTTTGTATTGCTTAACAGCTAGCTGATAATGTGCTGCAAATGGTAAAGATGATGTTTCCTCACGAAGGTTAGTTTCTAACAAATCACTCTTTCTTTGCTGCATTTCTTCCTCTTTCGGCTGATATTCACTACCATCTGCCAACTTTGGAGAGACATGAACGGTTTTCACTAGGAATTTTTGTAATACAACAATATGCTGCTCTGTAAGCACAGTCTGCTTAGGGATTATCGGACGACTCGTTTTTCCTTCTACGTCCTTCATTAAAACACAGCCTGGTATTAGATGTAATGGACTTACTTGCATATTACTTTCCTCCCCACTAGATAAATAAGATATATAAAATAGGATAGTATCTCATTGTGTTTCATCTAGTTGAAAAAAAGATGGCCGAACGTCAGCCATCTTTTCAATTATTCTTCCACATCTTCTGTTGTATCTTGTGCTGCTTGATCTTTCTGATCCACTTGTTCTTCTTCCTCATCCTGATCAATCCTTGTTACAGTAGCTACTTCCTCATCATCCTGTAAACGGATCAAACGAACTCCCATCGTATTACGTCCAGTCTCTGATATATCTTCGACTGGAATACGAATGAGTACACCTGCAACAGTAATTAGCATAAGATCTTCTTTACCTGAAACAGCTTTCACCGCTGCTACATGTCCTGTTTTTTCTGTTAAATTACAAGTGTATATTCCTTTACCACCACGATTTGTTATTCGATACTCTGACTCTGGTGTTTGTTTACCATAACCCTTACTTGTTACGTGGAGAATCTTAGCATCTTCCTGTAAGATTTCCATGGAAACAACCTCATCATCTTCACGTAATGATATACCCTTTACGCCAGCTGCAGTCCTTCCCATAGATCGTATTTGGTCCTCTGGAAAACGAATTAAATAGCCATTTTTCGTTGCAATCATCATATCCTTTGTACCATCAGTTAGCCGCACTGAGATCAGCTCATCTTCTTCTCGAAGTCCTACTGCAATAAGTCCACCTTTACGAATATTTGCAAATTGGGCAAGTGACGTACGTTTAGAAATACCGTGCTTCGTTGTAAAAAATAAAAATTGATCTTCACGATAGTCTTTTACAGAGATAACCGCATTCACCCATTCGCCTTTCTCAATTTGCAACAGATTAATAATGGGAATTCCTTTTGCAGTTCTACTGAACTCTGGCACTTCATATCCTTTTGCCTTGTACACTTTACCTTTATTTGTGAAGAATAATATAGTGTCATGGGTAGAAGTAGAGACAAGATGTTCAACAAAATCATCCTCATTCGTTCCCATTCCTTGGATACCACGACCGCCACGCTTCTGAGTACGATAGGTAGAAGAAGGTAATCGTTTGATATATCCCTGATGTGTTAATGTAATAACAATGTTTTCTTCTGGGATTAGATCTTCGTCCTCAAAGAAATCACTACCACCAACAACAATTTCAGTTCGACGATCATCATTAAAGCGTTCCTTAATTTCTGTTAGCTCTTCACGAATAATCTCTAATACCTTTTCTTCATCCGCTAAAATCGCTTTTAACTCTTCAATTAGTTTTTGAAGTTCTTTATACTCATTTTCAATTTTTTCACGTTCAAGACCTGTTAAACGTTGTAAACGCATATCTAAAATTGCTTGTGCTTGTTTCTCAGATAGATCAAAACGTTCAATTAGTCCAGTACGTGCAATATCTGTTGTCTTTGAACTACGAATAAGCGCAATAACCTCATCCAAATTATCAAGCGCAATTCGCAACCCCTCTAAAATATGTGCACGTGCCTCAGCTTTTCGCAATTCAAATGCTGTACGCCGTTTAATAATTACTTTTTGATGCTCTAAATAATGAATAAGACATTGTTTGATTGAAAGTACTTTAGGTTGTCCGTCTACTAATGCCAACGTATTTATCCCAAAGGTAGTTTGCAACGCAGTATGTTTATATAAATTATTAAGAACAACATTCGCATTTACATCCCGACGGAGTTCAATAACGACACGTAGCCCATCACGATCTGATTCATCTCGTAAATCAGTAATTCCGTCAATTCGTTTATCTCGTACAAGCTCAGCAATCTTCTCTATCAGCTTTGCTTTATTTACCTGATATGGTAATTCAGTTGCAATAATCGTAGACTTTCCGTTTGGCTTCTCTTCAATATTGACTTTTGCTCGAATAGTAACAGAGCCTTTCCCTGTTTCATATGCTTTGCGAATTCCACTCCTACCAAGAATTTGCCCAGCTGTAGGGAAATCAGGACCATGAATATAATCCTCCATCAGTTCATCAATTGTAATTTCTGGATCTTTACTTAGCGCAAGTACGGCATCTATTGTTTCACCAAGATTATGTGGTGGAATATTTGTTGCCATCCCTACAGCTATCCCTGATGCTCCATTAACAAGTAAGTTAGGAAATCTAGAAGGGAAAACAACTGGTTCCCTTTCTGAGCCATCATAGTTATCCGTATAATCGATTGTATCTTTATTGATATCACGCAATAATTCCATGGATATTTTTGACATTCTTGCTTCCGTATAACGCATTGCTGCCGCTGAATCTCCATCTACAGAACCAAAATTACCATGCCCATCTACCAGCATATTTCGATAACTAAAATCCTGCGCCATCCTTACCATAGCTTCATAAACAGCTGAATCACCATGTGGATGATATTTACCAATTACTTCACCAACGATACGAGCAGATTTTTTATAAGCTTTATCTGCATGCATACCTAAATCATTCATTGCATATAATATTCTACGATGAACAGGCTTTAATCCGTCACGAACATCTGGAAGAGCACGTGAGACAATAACACTCATTGCATAATCAAGGAATGATGTACGCATTTCCTGACTAAGATTTATCTCCTGTACATTTGGACGTTGCTGATCCGCCATTGTAATACTACCTCCATTCACTAGTACAACCAAAACCTATAAAGCCTGAGAAGCTGGCTTTATATTTTATATAACAACGTGGAACGTGGCTTTATCTAAATATCCAAATTCTTTACATATTGGGCATTCTCTTGGATAAAGTTTCTTCGTGGTTCCACTTTATCTCCCATCAGCACATCAAAAATCTGATCAGCGTCAATTGCATCAGATAATTCAACTTGAAGAAGGGTACGTGATTCTGGACTCATTGTTGTTTCCCAAAGTTGCGTTGCATTCATTTCCCCTAAACCTTTATATCGCTGCAAGCCTGGTTTTGGAGCTTTCGGTATTTCCTCTAATATCCGTTCCATCTCTTTGTCATTGTAGGCATAATGAACAGCCTTACCTTGTTGTATCTTGTAAAGAGGTGGCTGCGCAATATAAACATAGCCATGCTCAATAAGTGGGCGCATATAACGATAAAAGAAGGTTAACAATAACGTTCGAATATGGGCACCATCAACATCGGCATCTGTCATAAGCACAATTTTATGATAACGCGCTTTAGTGATATCAAAATCCTCGCCAATCCCTGTACCTAAAGCAGTAATAATCGTTCGCACTTCATTATTTGATAAAATTTTATCAAGCCGCGCTTTTTCTACGTTTAAAATCTTTCCACGTAAAGGTAAGATTGCTTGAAAATGTCGGTCACGTCCTTGTTTAGCAGATCCTCCCGCAGAATCTCCCTCCACAATGTACAATTCACTGATTTTAGCATCCTTTGAAGAACAATCTGCAAGTTTACCAGGTAAATTGGATACTTCCAACGCACTTTTTCTACGTGTCAGTTCACGAGCTTTTTTCGCCGCTGCCCGGGCACGTGAAGCCATTAATCCTTTTTCTACAACGATTTTAGCAACGTTTGGATTTTCGAATAAAAATTTAGAAAAGGTTTCACTAAAAACAGAATCGGTAACTGTCCGTACTTCACTATTACCTAATTTAGTCTTTGTTTGACCTTCAAACTGAGGATCAGGATGTTTAACGGAAACAATTGCTGTCAATCCTTCGCGAACATCGTCTCCAGATAAATTCGGATCATTTTCCTTAAATAAGTTATTCTTTCTAGCATAATCGTTAATCACACGTGTCAATCCTGTTTTAAACCCAGATTCATGCATACCGCCCTCATAGGTATGAATATTATTGGCAAATGAATAGAGATTGCTCGTAAAGCCATCATTGTATTGAATGGCAACTTCTACAGATATCCCTTGCTCTTCTCCTTCAGCATAAAAAGGCTCATGCAAGATTTCCTTTGTGCGATTTATATATTCTACATAAGAGCTAATTCCACCCTCATAATGATAATTAATTGGCTCTGAGTCTGTTCGCTTATCTTCAATGGAAATATTGATTCCCTTATTTAGAAATGCTAACTCTCTAAGACGTTGAGATAACGTATCAAAATTATACGTCGTGGTTTCGTTAAAGATTTCTGGATCAGGATTGAAATGTGTAATTGTTCCCGTAATATCTGTTTCGCCAACTACTTCAATTTCCCCTTGTGGAACACCTTTTTTAAACTGTAAATAATGAATTTTATTATCTCGATGGACATGTACCTCTAAATTAGTAGACAGCGCATTAACAACAGAAGCACCTACGCCATGAAGCCCACCAGAAACCTTATAACCACCACCACCGAACTTTCCTCCGGCATGAAGGACAGTCATAATAACTTCTAAAGCTGGGCGTCCTGTTTTTTTCTGGATATCAACAGGGATACCGCGTCCATTATCCTTTACCGTTATACTATTATCCTTTTCGATAATAACCTCGATCTTATCACAATAGCCAGCTAGGGCTTCATCAATACTGTTATCTACAATTTCCCAGACGAGATGATGCAAGCCTTTTTCACTTGTTGAACCAATATACATTCCGGGACGTTTACGGACCGCTTCTAGCCCTTCAAGTACCTGTATTTGATCTGCATCATAGGCCTGTTCATTCATGATCTTATCTTCCATTGACATGTTTTCACATCCATTTCTAAACTTCTTCGGAATCTAGTTCCTTAATTTCGTCTGAAAAATCATCGAGCTTGCTGATTGTAGATATCATACTTGCTCTTTTTTTCAGAGTAGAGACAGATAAAGTGCTATAATACATCATCTCTTTCGTAATCATGACTGATTTTGCATGTTCAATCGGTCCAGCTACTCGCTTCTCTTTTAATGATTCTGTCATTAACTCTTCCATAATGGTTGATGATGAAATTAAATGATAATCAATAATAGCAACAACATCACTCGAGTGAATGACGGTATCATTTCCAATATGAATAAACATCTGTATCCCCCCACATTATGCTTCTACTTTTCCTTCCTGCACACGAAAGATTTCCGCTTTTTCTAATGTTTCATGATTAATGCCATCAACACTTGTGGTGGATACGAAGGTCTGAACTTTACCATGAATTGTGTTTAAAAGATGAGATTGTCGGAAATCATCTAGTTCGCTTAACACATCATCCAACAATAAAATGGGGTATTCTCCTACCTCACTATAAATTAATTCAATCTCTGCTAGTTTTACAGATAAAGCTGCTGTTCGCTGCTGTCCTTGTGATCCATAGGTTTGTACGTCTCTATGATTAACATAAAACAGCAGATCGTCACGATGCGGGCCAATTAATGTTGTCCCTCTCTCGATCTCTTTTTCTTGAATGCTTTTGAATTTTTCACAGTATATATCTTCTATTTTCTCCTTATTTGCTTCTTCTGATACTTCTATTGTCGGAGAATACTTTATTTCCAGACTTTCAAGTTGACGACTAATACCATAATGTATCGGACTAGCCCATTTTCTTAATAAATCCAAAAAAACAAACCGCCTTTCCAATAGAGTTGCGGCATGTTCTGCGAGCTGCTCTGTTAAAACCTGCAACATCGTAGTATCTTGATCCGATCTGCGTTGCAATTGTTTTAGAACAGAATTACGTTGTTTAAGGATTTTTTGGTACTGTCCTAAATGATAGATGTAACGAGGCTGTATTTGGCCAAGTTCCATATCAATGAAACGTCTGCGAATTTGTGGTGCTCCTTTTACAAGTGTTAAATCCTCTGGAGCAAACATAACAACATTTAGCGCTCCTATATAATCACTTAACCGCTTTTGTTCCAATCGATTTAACTTCGCCTTTTTCCCTTTTGAGGAGATTACGATTTCTAGCGGAAAAGATTGTTTTCTTTTAGTAATTCTACCTTCTATTTTAGCATATTCTTCATCCCATTTGATCAATTCCTTTTCTCTAGGAGTTCGATGGGACTTTGTAAAGGCAAGCAGGTAGATAGCCTCCATTAAATTCGTTTTCCCCTGCGCATTTTCACCGATAATTACATTTATCTTATCATCAAATGATATATCCAATTTATGGTAATTACGGTAATTTTTTAATTGTAGCTTTTCAATATGCATAGTTAATCCTCTTCTAATCATAAAAAATTATGATTCCATCCTTTTAACGTAGGTAATCTATTGAAATAACGTTTTTCGAAAACAGATTTTTATGAATGACGGCTTGCTGATGCCTGTTAAATTCTTCCTAGTAATGAGATTGCAAAGCAGCAAAAATAGCTTGAACCTGAACGAATTGCAGACGCAGAATGAAAAAAGCTGCGTCAGAAACAAGCAAGTTTTATTTTAACCGTCAAAATCATTTTCTAAGACTCTATATGTTAATTCATTTTTTATCAATCTGTAACGAGAAAAGACCCGATTTCCTCAATCTTCACCACATCACCAGGATATAGCTTTCTCCCTCGCCTATGTTCTCGTTCACCATTAACTAAGACGCCAACATCTTGTAAATAGGCTTTTACCATACCACCAGATTCTAAAACATTGGCAAGCTTGATGAATTGGCCTAAGGAGATATATTCCGTTCGTATAGTTATTTTTTCAGGCATATTATCACTCTTTTAGGTCATATTTGTAAAACACGTATCTATTTATCCTCTATTCTTATTTTACTAAAGATTTTCCATTAAGGAAAGGTATGACCCTTTATATCCTAAAATAATCGCTTATTTAAGCTAAAAATCACTTATACAGATGTAAAAAGCCCTTATCTTCGTCCGATAAGAGCTTTTTATTAAATTTTACGCTGAAATATCAAAGTGATTGTTAATTTTTTGATTAAATTAACGGAAAGCATGAGCTATTTTTAGTATGTTCTCACAGGTACAATTAACTGCAGGATAGAGTCTTCATTTGCTGGATGAATAATAAATGGTCGTAGCGCTCCAGTGAATTCGATATTCACATCCTCAAATTCAATGGCTTTCAATGCATCCATCATGTATTTAGAACTAAATGAAATCTTTAACTCTTCTCCCTCTATTGAAGATACCGCAACTTCTTCTGTAACATTTCCAACTTCTGGATGATTACTTGCAATTTCTACTAGCTGATCACCTTGTGTAGTTAAACGAACTACATTATTGCGTTCTTCTTTAGCTAATAGGGAAGCACGATCAATTGTACTTAATAATTCTTTCGTTTTAACATGCAATACCGTTTTGCTTTGATCAGGAATTAACCGAGAGGTTTCTGGATAATTACCGTCTAATAAACGGGATAAGAAATTCAAATGTTTTGTTCGGAATAAAATTTGATTACTAGTTACACTAATTTCAACCTTATCCTCTGTATCATCTAAGATTTTGTTTAATTCATTTAGACTTTTTCCCGGAACAACAACATTAGAAAATTCATTGGTAGTATCTGCTACTGGTATCGTTCTAGAAGCTAGTCGATGACTATCTGTCGCTGTAAATGTAAGTGTTTGATTTTCTAATTTTACATTTACACCCGTTAAGATTGGTCGAGTTTCCATTGTGGATACAGCAAATACCGTTTGTTTAATTAAGCTCTTTAGTAAATCAATTGGTAGTTCAAAACTATCATCTGTCTGTAATTTAGGTAATTGTGGATATTCTGTAGCATCTTGTCCATTTAAATTAAATTCTGCTTTTCCTGAGCGAATGGTTACTTTTAAGTTTTCATCTGCATGTATTTCTATCGTCTTTTCAGGAAGTTTGCGAACAATGTCTGGGAAATACTTCGCTTGTAGTACAATACTTCCTTCTTCAATGTACTCAACATTAACCGTACCGTTTTCTTCAGCAGGAATATAGGACTCAATAGATATATCAGAATCACTTCCTGTTAAGGTTATACCGTCTTGTCTAGCTTCAATTTTTATTCCAGTTAATATAGGAATAACCGTTCTAGATGAAATAGCCTTCATTACATTTTGAACACTTGCTATTAATTGATCTCGCTGAATGATAAATTTCATGAAATAAATCCTCCTAGTGGAAGTTCTTTTTAATTATATTATTTTATAAAAATATAGTAATAATAATAATAAGGGCTGTGATTATGTGGATAAATCTGTTTTTGTCAATGCGCTAAGGTTATTCACATGTGGACAACTTGTTTATAAGGTTGTCTCTGTTTTCCACAGTTTTCACAGGATCTTTAATTAGCTGAAAATGAGAAAGTGAGAGTTATAATTTAAAGTGATTTTAATTGCTCTTTCAATTCTTCAAGTTCTTTTACTAATTGCGTATCCTTTTCCATCAACTTTGATACTTTTTCATGAGCATGAATTACTGTAGTATGATCTCGCCCACCGAACTCTTCACCGATTTTTGGTAAGGATGCGTCTGTCATTTCTCGAGATAGATACATAGCAATCTGGCGTGGAAAAGCAATCGATTTTGTCCGTTTTTTGGCAATAAAATCTTCTAATCGTACATTATATTTTGCTCCAACCGTTTCTTGAATGCTCTGGATAGTTATTATCTTTGGTTGATTACTAGGAATAATATCTTTTAAAGCATCAGCAGCTAGTGATGCATCAATATCTTGATTAACTAAGGATGAATAAGCAACAATTCGAATAAGCGCACCTTCTAGCTCGCGAATATTCGTATCAATTTGATTAGCGATATAAAGCATAACCTCATTTGGAATGTCGAGTCCTTCTGCTTTTGCTTTTTTTGTTAAGATAGCAATTCTGGTCTCTAAATCCGGTGGTGTAATATCTGTAATTAATCCCCATTCAAAGCGAGAGCGAAGCCTGTCCTCTAAAGTTGGAATCTCTTTTGGTGGCCGATCACTTGAAATAATTATTTGTTTATTATCGTCATGTAATGCATTAAATGTATGGAAAAATTCTTCCTGTGTCGATTCCTTACCTGCTATAAATTGAATATCATCAATTAGCAGAACATCAACATTTCGATATTTATTACGAAAGTTAACTGTTTTATTATCCATAATTGCGTTAATAAATTCGTTTGTAAATTTCTCAGAAGATAGATAAACGACCTTTGCGTTTGGATTATGATCACGTACATAATGTCCAATGGCATGCATTAAATGTGTTTTCCCTAGACCTACTCCTCCATATATAAACAACGGGTTATATGCTTGTGCTGGTGCCTCAGCTACAGCCAAGGATGCAGCATGAGCGAATCTGTTTCCAGCACCAATAACAAACGTATCAAAGGTATATTTTGCATTTAACATGGATTTAGGTGCTTCATTAGGATCGTCTTTTGGCTTTTGCTTCTGTGTAGGTTCGAAGTTATCAATCGACGTACTTGTATTCGGAAGTATAAATTTAGCAACAATATCTGAACCAGTTATTTCTGATAGAATCTCGGAAATAAGCTTTGTGTATTGATTTTCAAGCCAATCTCTAGCAAATTCATTTGGTGCGGAAACAATAAGTGTATTGTTTTCGATGGTTTCTGCTTTTGTGTTCTTTAACCATGTATCAAAGCTCGGCTTACTAATTTTTTCTTCAATTCTCTCTAAGGTAGCTATCCATATTTCCTGTATATTCTCCAAGCAGAATTTCACTCCTTTCACTGTAATAAATGTCATCCACTTCCAATTATCGATGTTTCTATTAGGAACCATTTATGTTAATTAATGAGTATTTACGTAAAGACTGCATACTGCTCCAATTAATGAGTAATAATGACATAAAAAGCCTCTCTCAATCTTTTAAAGATGGAAAGGCAAGATAAATAGAATTTACGTTTGGGTCTACTTCCAATTGTATTTAAAATTGAAGGGTTAAAATGGTATAACAAAAATAATATTGGTGTGGATAAATAAATATAGGTGGAATAAGCTTTGAATTAATTATAAACGTTGTCCACAGCTTTGTTGATAACAACATAAACAATCATGTTAACAAGTATCCACAAGTTATCCACAGTCTGTGTATAACTAGAATTTCAGTTTTCTTTTTTCACAAGTTAAACACAAATATAATATCAGAAAAACCCTTTGAATGCAATGGGGTTTCGACAGTTATCCACAAAGTCCATCGGTTGTAGACAATTATTGTCCACACCACTATATTTTGTGATTTTCCTGTCGATATATGTTGTGGATAGCAAATAAGACTCGATTATTTCCAAACAGTAGGGTGTGGATAGTTTAAATTAGAAGTGAGTTGACAGATGGAAGTATTTTTACGTATAATTACAAAGACTGTCTATTGACTGTTTAATAAAAGATTATTTCATCCCTTAGGGAGGTGCAGGATAAATGAAAAGAACGTATCAACCAAATAATCGCAAACGTAAAAAAGTACACGGCTTTCGCTCACGTATGAGTACTAAAAACGGACGTAAAGTATTGGCTCGTCGTCGTCGTAAAGGAAGAAAAGTCTTGTCTGCATAGGCCACTGAATAATCAGTGGTCTTTTTTCCACTTTAGACATATTGTTTATAGATAGAAGTGGGGTTAATGTGTTATTACCACTTATAAGTTGGGCAGCTTAAGAATAGAAGAATGATATTTCTTCTATAATTATACATAGAAAAGACCAGAATCAGGGACAAGCTGATAAGTGGTATACGTAATAAGGTGATATAGATGAAGAAAGAATTTCGAATTAAAAAGAATGAAGAATTTCAATATACGTTTAAGTGTGGTAAATCTTTTGCAAACAGACAACTCGTCATCTATTATGTAGAGAAAAAGGGGCAGAATCATTTCAGAATTGGGTTATCTGTTGGAAAAAAGATAGGAAATGCGGTAACAAGAAATCGAATTAAGCGTTATTTACGTCAGTCTTTTCAAGAATTAGAGGAAAAAATTGCGTATCCACATGATATTGTAATCATTGCCAGACACCCTGCAAAACAGATGGAATATCATGAAATCAAAAAAAGCTTGACACATCTTTTATATAAAGAACGATTGTTAAAAAATCAATAAATTTAATATAGAATCTTAGGTTTGTTTAGGTTAAAATAACTCTTAGGATAAGCTATTTGAATATTCGTTGATAGAAAAGAGTTAGCTCTTTTATTTTAGTTAGGAGGAAAAGTGTTGCGTAAAAAGTTTTGGTTGCTGGTAACTTTAATTGGTCTGCTAGCAATACTTTCTGGTTGTACCGATGTAAATGAACCTATCACGGAAGAAAGTGAAGGTATCTGGAATAAATATTTCGTCTTTCCAGTATCCATGCTAATCACATATTTTGCAGAATTATTTAATGAAAACTACGGTCTAGCGATTGTAATCGTTACTATTTTAGTAAGGCTAGTACTGCTACCACTAAATGTGAAACAATTAAAGAGTTCAAAAGCTATGCAGGATATTCAGCCTAAGTTGAAGGAACTGCAACAGAAATATAGCTCGAAAGATGCAAATACACAGCAAAAACTACAGCAGGAAACAATGGCATTATTTCAAAAGAATGGGGTAAATCCGCTTGCAGGGTGCTTACCAATATTTATTCAAATGCCTATTTTAATTGCCATGTATCATGCAATTATGCGTACGGAATCCATCAAAACACATAGTTTTCTGTGGTTTGAGCTAGGTGCGCCGGATCCATTTTTCATTTTACCGATTATTGCTGCAGCAGCTACGTGGTTCCAGCAAAAATTGATGATGTCAGGAAGTCCAGCCGCTCAAAATCCACAAATGATGGTTATGCTTTATGTGATGCCTATTATGATTGGTGTTTTTGCAATATTCTTCCCAGCAGCATTGGCGTTATATTGGGTAGTAGGGAATATCTTTATGGTTGCCCAAACACTATTTATCCGTAAACCAATGATGGCTGATAAAAGTAATGGAGGAGACAAAAAGTGAGAGAAATAACTGCTAGTGGACAAACGGTTGAAGAAGCGGTCCAATCAGCATTAGAGCAGTTAAATACAACAAGGGACCAAGTCGAAATCGACGTGATTGATGAAGGAAAAAAAGGGTTACTAGGTGTTTTCGGGTCCAAACGCGCTTTTGTAAAGGTATCGACTGTCAAAAATCAGATAGAAGAAACGGAAAAATATTTACAGCAAATCATAAAACAGATGCATATAGATGCTACGATTTTTACAAAGGTAGAGGAAAATCATGTAACCTATGATGTACAGGGTGATAATATAGCTTTACTTATTGGAAAAAGAGGACAAACTTTAAATGCCTTACAATATTTACTACATCTTGTTATCAATAAAGAAGGAAAGCAATATTATACGGTGACACTAGATGCTGAAGGTTATCGGGGACGTAGAAAAGAGACACTTGAGTCGCTTGCGTTAAAAATGGCAGATAAGGCTATCCGCATGAATAAAAAGGTAGCTTTGGAGCCAATGCCTGCCTTCGAACGTAAAATTATTCATAGTGTGCTACAAGCAAATGAAGAAGTTTCGACATATTCTGATGGTAAAGAGCCACATCGTCATATTGTAATACAGCCTTAATATGGCTAGTAAGAAATAAATCAAAAATTATCCGCTTAGTGCCAAACTAGGCGGAATTTTTTTTGAAAAAGGGTAGCATTATTTTGACAGATTGTGTACAATTCACGAAGCAGGAAGCGTATATCGAATAAAGTTATCCACATGTGCATAAACCTTATCACGTTTAGCAGGGATGTGTTGTGGATAACTTTATTTTTATTAAAAAGTATGATATTCTATTAAGTTAGTGACGATAAAAATAATTATACGTTCTATATATATAACTTTATGTTGGAGGTGAAGAGCAATGGAAACAGATACAATTACTGCAATATCCACACCGATTGGTGAAGGGGCGATAGCAATTGTCCGATTAAGTGGTCCTGAAGCAATTTCAATAACTACGGAAATATTCAAAGGCAATGATTTAAAGCAGGTAGCGTCGCATACTATTAACTATGGGAAAATTATCGATCCACAATCAAATGAGATTGCTGAGGAAGTAATGGTTTCTGTGATGCGAGCGCCGAAAACATTTACACGTGAAGATGTAGTTGAAATTAACTGTCATGGTGGAATGGTTGCTGTAAATCGTGTGCTGGAAATTATATTGAGTAAAGGAGCACGTTTAGCAGAGCCTGGTGAGTTTACCAAACGAGCCTTTCTACATGGCAGAATAGATTTGTCTCAAGCTGAGGCGGTAATGGATTTAATCCGGGCTAAAACAGACAAAGCAATGTCGGTAGCTCTAAAACAAATGGATGGTCGTTTGTCTACTTTAATTGAGCGTCTACGACAGGATCTATTGGAAACAGTTGCTCATGTTGAGGTGAATATTGATTATCCTGAATATGATGATGTGGAAGAAATGTCACATGAAATGATGCGTAAGAAGACAAAAGAAGTTCATGCAGAAATAGAGAAGCTGTTACAGGTTGCTAAACAAGGCAAAATATTAAGAGAAGGCTTAGCAACGGCTATTATTGGTAGACCAAATGTCGGTAAGTCTTCGTTAATGAATACACTGGTTCAAGAAAATAAGGCCATTGTAACAGAAATACCAGGGACAACACGGGATATTATTGAAGAGTATGTAAACGTAAGAGGTGTTCCACTACGTTTGGTAGATACAGCAGGTATTAGAGAAACAGAAGATATTGTTGAGAAGATTGGTGTGGAACGCTCTAGACAGGTATTAAAAGAGTCTGATTTGATTTTATTCGTTTTGAACTATAACGATGATTTAACAGAGGAAGACGAAAAATTATTTACAGCAATACAGGGACTTAATTATATTGTAATAATTAATAAGACAGACCTTGAGCAAAAATTGGATTTAGAGCGGGTAAAAGTGCTAGCAGAGAATAAACCAGTTGTCACTACCTCATTAATTGAAGAAGAAGGTGTAGATGAATTAGAAAATGCGATTTCTAAAACGTTCTTCGAAGGGGAAATTGATACCGGAGATCTAACGTATGTTTCAAATGTACGACATATTCAGTTATTAAAACAAGCCAGCCGTGCATTAGAAGATGCTATCGATGCTCTAAAATTAGAAATGCCTCTGGATATTGTTCAAATTGATGTTACAAGAACATGGGAATTATTAGGAGAAATTATTGGTGATACAGCAAGTGACAGTTTAATTGATCAGCTGTTTTCACAATTTTGTTTAGGAAAGTAAATAAAAACTATCGTTTTTTTTGATATTGGTAATGAAAATATAGAAAGGATGAAGACCAATGACATATGATGCAGGTCATTATGACGTGATTGTAGTTGGTGCAGGGCATGCTGGAGTAGAAGCAGGTCTCGCTGCAGCAAAAATGGGTGCAAAGACATTAATGCTCACACTCAACCTAGATATGATTGCCTTTATGCCATGTAACCCGTCAATAGGCGGACCTGCTAAAGGTATAGTGGTTCGTGAAATAGATGCACTTGGCGGTGTTATGGCAAAAGTAATTGATAAAACGTATATTCAAATGCGTATGTTAAATACTGGGAAAGGACCAGCTGTGCAGGCTTTGCGTGCACAAGCTGATAAGCCTTTATATATAAAAGAAATGAAACAAATAATTGAAAATGAAAGAAATCTTACACTACGTCAAGGTATGGTAGATCAATTAATTGTCGAAAATGGCATATGTAAAGGTGTTATTACTGAAACGAATGCTGCTTATAGTGCAGAAACAGTTATAATTACTACTGGTACGTTTATGCGTGGGAAAGTTTTAATGGGGGATCTGGAGTATGAGAGTGGTCCTAATAACCAACGCCCAACAATTAAGCTATCCGAAAACTTAGAAGAGCTTGGGTTTGAGATTACTCGCTTTAAAACAGGTACTCCACCAAGAGTAAATAGTCATACCATTGATTATTCAAAAACAGAGATCCAACCAGGTGATGAAAAACCACAAAGTTTTTCTTATGAAACAACGGAATATATTACGGAGCAAATCCCATGTTGGTTAACGTATACAAATGAATTTACACATGAAATAATTAATGAGAACCTATCACTTTCATCCATGTATTCTGGTATGAAAAGGGGAACGGGTCCTCGTTATTGCCCGTCTATTGAAGACAAAATTGTTCGATTTAATGATAAACCTCGTCATCAAATTTTCCTAGAACCAGAAGGAAGAGATACGGAAGAGGTTTATGTACAAGGACTTTCCACATCACTTCCTGAATCCATTCAACATGAAATGGTAAGAAGTGTAGAAGGACTAGAGAATGCAGAAATTATGCGCGCAGGCTATGCAATTGAATATGATGCAATTGTACCAACACAGCTGTGGCCAACCTTGGAAACAAAAAAAATTCCTGGATTGTTTACTGCTGGTCAAATTAACGGTACTTCGGGTTATGAAGAAGCTGCTGCTCAAGGAATTATGGCAGGAATTAATGCCGCAGCAAAAGTATTGGATAAAGAACCAGTTATTCTAGATCGATCCCAAGCTTATATTGGTGTACTAATAGATGATTTAGTAACAAAAGGAACCAATGAGCCCTATCGTCTTCTTACTTCTCGTGCGGAATATCGTCTATTATTAAGACATGATAATGCTGATTTACGAATGACTGAATTAGGCTACCAGCTTGGTCTTATCTCAGAAGAACGCTATGCTAAATTTGTCGAGAAAAATCGACTGGTAGAAGAAGAGAAAAATCGATTGTTCAAGCTAATTATAAAACCTTCTGAAGAGGTAAACTACCTGCTTGAGCAAGCAGGTGCAACACCTCTAAAAGAAGCTATAAAAGCTTATGATTTATTGAAGCGTCCAGAATTATCCTATGATTTATTATCATCTATTATCCAAGCAGATCCCAAATTATCCGCTGAAGTAACGGAACAGGTCGGTATTCAAATAAAATATGAAGGCTATATCAAAAAAGCAAATGAACAAGTAGAGCGTATGCTTAAGATGGAAGATAAGAAAATTCCAGTAGATATTGATTATGATGATATTAGTGGAATAGCTACAGAAGCAAAAGAAAAGCTTAAAAAGGTAAGACCACTATCCGTAGGTCAAGCGTCACGAATTTCAGGGGTCAATCCTGCAGATATATCCATTTTAATCGTATATATTGAACAAGGAAATATCGCTCGTTTGGCGAATTAGTATTTGATTGACAGTGGACTGATGCAGGAGTGTTTAGGATATTTCAGGTTACAGAAAGGTATACAGCTGTTATTCCTTTCTGTAACACCCTCTACATAAGGAGTTAACGGTATGAACCCAGAACAATTTGTACAAGCTTTAAGGATAAAAGGAATCGATCTAAATCAACAGCAGCAGGAACAATTTGCTATCTATTATCGTACGTTAGTTGAATGGAATGAAAAAATAAATCTTACTGGTTTAACAGAAGAAAAGGATGTCTACTTAAAGCATTTTTATGATTCCATAAGTGCGGCCTTTTATTATGATTTCACTACAGACTTAACTATCTGTGATGTCGGAGCAGGGGCAGGATTTCCCAGTATTCCTTTAAAGATATGTTTTCCGCAGCTTAAAGTAACGATTGTGGATTCATTAAAAAAACGTATCGGCTTTTTAAATCACTTAGCAACGGAGTTAGCGTTAGATAACGTTGCTTTTTATCATGATCGTGCCGAGAATTTCGGGAAGAACCAATTTCGAGAATCGTTTGATATAGTAACAGCAAGAGCTGTCGCCCGTATGTCCGTGCTATGTGAATTGTGTTTACCATTAACTAAAAAGCATGGAGTTTTTCTTGCTATGAAGGGATTAAAGGCAAAGGATGAAGTAGGACAAGCAAAATCGGCAGTTGAGTTATTAGGTGGAAAATTAATGCATACATACACATTTGCTTTGCCTGAAGAAGCTAGCGAACGATCTATTATAGAGATTAAAAAAGTAAGAAAAACACCTAAGAAGTATCCAAGAAAAGCTGGCTTACCAAACAAAGAGCCAATTGAATAAGCTATCATTACTTACATGTATGAATTTTAGCGATCAAAGCATTAATTTTAAAATAGGCTGATTGGATATTCTTTGGCTAAAAAATGTGATAAAATATAAGCTGATGCACTATCATCCAGCAACATGTACATGGGTGTGTAGTTTTTATACAAGCGCAGTAGCATTTTTGCTGCAGCGTTTTTTCTTAAGCGATATGAACGTATAAGTGATGAAATGTCTAGATTTACTGCCTTTTTTATAGGTCTTTAGCACTTTCCTTAAGGAAATAAAAGATTTGTAAAGGCATGTTGGGAGTAGTCAAGTTGCCCCGCGCTTTTCTTATGAATACCTTTTCCTGTGCTATAATAATGATAGATTCATATAAAATGTTTCACGTGAAACATTTTATATTTTATACATAGATAAGCATATCAAGTACAATAGAGGTGGTGTGGGATTATGGTGAAGCCCTTTAACCGATTTTTTGGAATAGGTGATAAATCTGAAGCGGATTCAGATGCTGAAATGGAATCGTTTCATCCTGATGAAGTTATTCAGATTCCTATCAATCATATAGAGGCCAATCGATTTCAACCAAGATCGATTTTTAGTGAAGAAAAAATAAAAGAACTCGCACAGACAATTCATACGCATGGAATGATTCAACCAATCGTCGTACGTAAGTTAGAGGTGGATGGCGAGGAAGAAAAATATGAGTTAATAGCTGGGGAACGCAGATGGAGAGCAGTGCAATCATTGGGATGGGAATACATCTCGGCTATTATTCGTGAAATGACAGATGCTGAAACTGCCTCCGTAGCATTAATTGAGAACTTGCAACGAGAGGAATTAACAGTTATAGAAGAGGCAACTGCTTACGCTAGACTATTGGAAATACATTCATTAACGCAGGAAGCATTAGCACAACGTTTAGGCAAGAATCAATCTACAATTGCTAATAAGCTTCGTTTATTAAAATTGCCACAGCCCGTACAAGAGGCATTATTGGGTAAATACATCACAGAAAGACATGCACGCGCACTCATTAAATTGAAAGATGAAGAAAAGCAGATTAAATTATTACAAGATATTTTGGATAATGACCTAAATGTTAAACAAACAGAAGATCGAATTAAAAAATTAAATGAGCAACAATCTACAACGAAAAAGAAAGCGCCAAAGAGAAAAGGGTTCAATAAGGATATTCGAATTGCAATGAACACCATTAGACAGTCTTTAAATATGGTGTCAGATACGGGAGTAGAAGTTGAATCAGATGAACAGGATTTAGACGATTACTACCAAATCACAATAAAAATACCTAAAAAGAAGTAAAGCTATTATACATCGAAATAATTACATGTACAGCCCATCTTTTACAAAAAAGATGGGTATTTTGCACATGAATAGTTAAAACACGGAAAATGGTGCAATTTTGGATTATGAAATAGAAACAAAACATAAATAAGTCGCCCATTGCATAAAAAAAGTGATAAAATAGAAAGTATATAGTTTTAGGGTAGGTGTCAACATGGGAAAAATAATGTCCATCGCAAATCAAAAAGGTGGCGTAGGAAAAACAACTTCATCGGTGAATTTAAGTGCTTGTCTTGCACATTTGGGCAACAATGTACTTCTTGTTGATGTAGATCCCCAGGGAAATGCAACAAGTGGTACAGGGGTTAATAAAGCAGATGTGAAAAACTGTATCTATAATGTACTAGTAGAAGATCTACCAGCTGAGGAAGTTTGTATTCCAACAAATGTAGACAACTTAGATATCATACCTGCTACCATTCAGCTTGCTGGTGCAGAAATTGAACTTGTACCAACAATTTCTAGGGAAATAAGATTAAAGAAATCATTAGAAAACTTGAAAGAAAAGTATGATTATATCATTATAGATTGCCCGCCTTCTTTAGGCTTATTAACATTAAATGCATTAACTGCTTCAGATACGGTAATTATTCCAGTACAATGTGAATATTATGCTTTGGAGGGGCTAAGTCAGTTATTGAATACCATTCGACTAGTCCAAAAGCACTTAAATAAGTCACTTATGATAGAAGGGGTACTGTTGACGATGTTAGATGCAAGAACGAATTTGGGTCTTCAGGTAATTGAGGAAGTTAAAAAATATTTTCAGGATAAGGTGTATCAAACGATTGTTCCTAGAAATGTGAGGTTGGGTGAAGCTCCTAGCCATGGACTTCCGATTATAAGTTATGATCCAAAATCAAGAGGGGCAGAAGTATACCTTGAATTAGCGAAGGAAGTGATGGCCAATGGCGAAAGGGTTAGGTAAAGGTATTAATGCTTTTTTTCCAGACATTGAAGAGCATGAAGATGATGTTATTCAGGAAATAGCCATTACTGAATGTAGACCAAATCCATATCAACCACGTAAGACATTTCATGCAGATGCTATTGAGGAGTTAAAAGAATCGATACTAGAATATGGAATCATTCAACCACTCATAGTACGTAAAAGTATTAAAGGATATGAAATAGTTGTTGGTGAACGAAGATACCGTGCTGCTAAAGAGGCTGGTTTAGAAAAACTTCCTGTCGTCATTAAAGAATTATCGGATGAAAAAATGATGGAGCTTGCCCTATTAGAAAATCTTCAAAGAGAAGATTTAACACCGATTGAAGAGGCGCATGCATACGCCAACTTAATGAATGAATTAAGGATTACCCAAGAAGAGCTATCAAGGAGGTTAGGAAAGAGTCGCTCACATATTGCCAATATCGTTCGGTTACTTTCCTTACCAGATCAGGTGATAGCTTGTATTAACAACGGGGAGCTTTCAATGGGTCATGGACGAGCCTTATTAGGTCTGAAAGATAAAACTAAACTGCAAGCACTGATTCAAAAGATACGGAGAGAGAAGCTGAATGTTAGACAAGTAGAGAAGTTAATTATTCAGTTAAATGAAAAACCGGTGAAGAAGAAAGAAAAGCCTAAGAAGGATATTTTCCTTCAGGAGAGAGAATCATACTTAAGAAATAGGCTGGGTACAGCAGTTTCCATTCAGCGCGGTAAACGAAAAGGTAAAATTGAAATTGAGTTTTATAATGATGAAGACTTACAACGAATTATGGATGTATTAGATCAGTGAGCGAGCCACAACATATGATATGATTTTAATAAAAGACTGACAATGAAAAATGTCAGTCTTTTGTTATAGTCTAGGAAATTATAAAATTAGCCTATGTGGATAAATAGAGGCGTGGTGAGCCGCGCCCAGATCCAGCGCCCAGAAACTAGGCGGGTTCACGAATCGCCCTAATCTAAGTCATTATTGGCTCGCAAGCACACCGTGATTCCTTTATATCCGTTGACTCGATCCAGTCGCTATGTTTCTAATCGGTGCTTGTACTTTTGTTCTATACACGTATAAATTAATGAGCTTCAGCTTATAGTCTAAATAGAATTGGCGGATAGATCATGATATATTTTGATCAAGCTGCCTCATCTTATCCGAAACCACCAGTAGTTATCGAGGCGATGATGAGGGTAATGAATGAAATAGGTGCGATCCCCAAAAGAGGGGGGCATACTATGGTACAAGGGTGAATTAAAACCACTTATTCATGGAGGGATGGGAAGCCATTCAGAGGAAGTATTGCAACCAAACGGATGGTCGGAAAGATTTGAAAGTGGTACGTTGAATACGCTAGCGATAGCTGGTTTACTTGCTGCTTTAAGTTTATTTGAAAAACAAGTAGAGGAAATTGTTTCACGTGAAACATTATTAACGCAAATGCTTGTGAATGAGCTCCAAGCAATTTCTGGTGTTACGTGCTATAGGATAGATGAATGATCTCTGCCAATGATAGCATTTAATAGTAAAGATATATCATCACATGAAATTGCTACGATACTGGATGCACATTATCAGATCGCATTACGAGCTTGTCTACAATGTAGTTCACTAATGCATGAAATGTTGCAAACCAGCGAACAAGGTGCTGTAAGAGTAAGTCTTTCGAGAAGCAATACATAAGAAGAAATAACTCCATTTATAAAAGCAATGAGAGACATTGCAAGCATCTATTAAATTAATTCAATTATTGGGGATGATGAGGGCATGGCATTATATGGAACTATCATCAATGGCGTATTAATCATCATTGGTAGTTTGTTTGGTTTACTCTTTACAAAAATTCCTGAACGGTATAAAGAAACAGTTATGCAAGGAATTGGATTGGCAGTTATGATTATTGGGGTTCAAATGGCACTTTCCACAGAGCTAATTATCATTGTATTACTCAGCTTACTTACAGGGGCAATTCTAGGAGAGCTATTGAATCTAGAAGTAAGATTAAATAGTCTGGGAACATGGATAGGAAGTAAATTCACGACGAAAAGCAGTGATTTTAGCGTATCCCAAGGTTTTGTCACTGCATCACTAATTTTTGTAATAGGTGCCATGTCGGTAATTGGTGCTTTAGATAGTGGAATTCGTGGTGATCATGAAGTATTAATTACAAAAGGAATTCTTGATGGATTTGTAGCGCTCGTATTAACGACAACTTTAGGATTTGGGGTTATCCTATCGGTTATCCCGGTTGTTTTATATCAAGGTACTATTGCCTTATTAGCTACACAAATAGAACAAATCCTTCCAGAAAGCTTTCTGAATGGCATGATAACAGAGCTAACTGCAGTAGGTGGAGTACTAATTCTGGCGATTGGCTTCAATCTACTAAAAATCACATCTATTCGAATCGGAAATCTATTGCCAGCTATTATTACAGTAGGTTTTATATATTATATATATCAATTATTCTAAATGAGGGGGTAACTTTCGTATATGGAAATATACATAGGCTGGTTATTAGCAGTAATTGTTACTATTTTAACTATAGTTGTTATAATTCAAGGCATCCGCTCAAGGATACATGATAAGTATAAAAAACTATCAGAATTAGAAGAACGCATTAAAAAGCTGGAAAAAGATAATAACTAGTAGATAGGGAAACAGCGATCACAGCATGAGTATCGCTGTTTTTTGTTGATTAAGATTGTGTATAACAGAGTAAGTCGTTTCATAGATGCCGACGAGACCTACGATTATGATTATGATAAGTCAACAGTGAATCGCTGTGGCTATTTGTGTTTCCTTTACCTCATGCGAAGTGGTTCGGTCCTACGTTGCTAATGGGGGCACCTGCTTCTTTGTTCAAAGTTAAGAAAGTATAAAATCAGTGCAATGACTGCGTTAAGCCAAGTAGTTATTTTGAAATGTTTGATGTATATTGGCAATGCTCCGACTAATTACTTCGCTTTCCGCGGGCACGGCCTCAACTAACTTTGCAAAGAAGAACACGTTGCAAAGTGGATTTTCGGCTCGCGCTAATCCCGCAGGAGTCTACGTAATTAGTCTTCGCTATGAGAAGGTGCAACAATTCTTGTCATAAGTAATAGGTTGACTTTTTTTACAATGGGTAAAGTGAAAATCGCTATTCGTGAGTATAAAAGCAGCTGTGTTACTTCATGCTAGCGTTGTAGAGCCTGATAATAGCGAAGGCCGGCCACTTCAACTCCTGTGGGAAATGTTTGACCTGAAGATCCACTTTTTTGAGCGGGTTTTGCTAAAAAAGTTAGCTGAAGGACAAACCCCACGGAAAGGGAAGTGGGCAGCCGGAGTGGTGGTCAAGCAGTAGCTATTATTCCATAATAGCTACTAGAGGAAGCGTAAATCTGAGCATTTAGTGATAAGGACTGAGCGAATTTTGCTCAGTTTTTCTAATAGTTTAGGAAATCAAGGTAATTATAAAATTTGCCCATGTCAATAAATAGGAGCGTGTTGAGCTGTGTCCAGCTCCAACGCCTAGAAACTAGGCGACTTCATGGACGATAAGTTGTCATTGGCTCGCAACCGCACCGTGATTCCTTTATAGCATTTGACTCGCTCCAGTCGCTACGTTTCTAATCGAGCGCTTGTGCTTTTGTTCTATGCATGTACACACCATCGAATCACTTCAATAATCTAATTAGGTATTGTAGGATTGGCGACTTGAATGACAACTGCAGGAGAATGGTGCTGATAAATTAATCGCTGATCAAGCTGTTCTAATAAGTCCGCTGTTTTACTAGCCATTCGCATCACTAAGCTTAATCTAGTGTTTTGCAGAACAGAATACTCCATAAACCCACTAACATTAACAACACCTGTAAGGTGAATATCACCAACTTCAGGCAGGGGCTTATTAAAGGCTGCTCCAGGTTTTATTGGCCCTGTACCAGTAATAAGGTGTCCAATGGACGTGTGTTTCCCTAAACAGGCATCTATTGCGATTACAAAAGGATTGTGATGATTGCTATAAATATCCTGTAAATAGTCATGTATATTGGTGGCATGAACGGGTTCATCTAGTGTACCATAGATCGATAAATGTTTAATTTTTTTCTCAGCTAGTAGTGTACCAGTTAATGGACCTAAAGAGTCTCCCGTAGAACGATCCGTACCAATACATACCACTACATAATCACGTGGCGAGTGCGGCATCCAGGAAATAATTTTCTCACGCATAACGTGTAAAAAATTAGGTTCTGTATGTAGCATACGGAAATTTTCATTTCTCCGGCCTAATCTGCTTTTTAAATTCATAGCTTATCCTCCAAATACATATTGGTATAGTATACGGAAATTTTTTGAAATCTATACATCGATTCTTAAATTATTGGAGGAACTTACATGCTGCGTGCGGGTATGAAATGGATGTTTTTAATTATTGGAACAACAATAGGAGCTGGATATGCTTCTGGGAGGGAATTGTGGCAATTTTTTGGTCATGAAAGTGGACTAGCTATTTGTTTATTTGGCCTATTTTTTTCGATTTGTTGTATAGTGATAATGACCATAAGCTTTGAACGACAATCGACGCATTATTTACCAGTGCTACGTGAAATTGTCGGTGAGAAACTTACTGTAATATATGATGTCATGATATTTATTTATCTTTTTACAACAACCGTAATTATGATTGCTGGAAGTGGGGCAACTTCTCAAGCGTTTAATTTCCCCTATTGGTGGGGTATAAGTATTATAATTATTGCGCTTATTATTTTATTTATGAAGGGAATAAATGGGCTACTTTCTATGAATCAATTTATATTACCATTATTATTGACAGGACTGCTATTTGTATTATTATGGTTTACCATTGATCAACAACTTGATTTATTTTCACATTGGGATGAGCAGCGTAATTGGACAGCCGCATTTCCATTTACTGCGTTAAATATTCTTCCGCTAATTGCGGTCTTGGGGGCAATTGGGAACAAAGTAAAGTCCAAGCAGGAGATATGGATAGCAAGTGTTGGTAGTGGATTAATACTTGGTGTTATCTCGTTTATTTATAATAATAGCTTAATTCAAATAGCGGATGAATTACTGTTATATGAGATTCCCTTATTTGCAATTTTAAAGCACTACCCGTTCGAAATGCTAATACTGATGAGTATTCTATTATGGTTTGCTATTTTTACAACCGCAGCTTCTGGAATTTTGGGTATCGTAACGCGTATAAAGGAGTATATAAAAAAACCATTATGGTTGATTGTTTCTGTTACCTTGGTTACAATGATTCCATTAACAGCACTAGGTTTCTCGACATTAATAAACTATTTGTACCCCATATATGGCATACTAAATTTATACGTTTTAACGCGACTATTATTATTTCCGGTATGGGATAAATTAGAAAATAAAAAAACATAGGTATTTACAGCAGGAGGAGGTACATATGGATAAGGAAGAAGTTAGCAAGGAAATAAATAATTTTAGTGATGAGTTATCTAAGTTTTGGGATTATATAACTGGGGCAGATTTTTGGCTAGCGATAGGGTTAGGTGTACTTCGAATTCTAGTAATTTTACTACTAGCTTATATAATTGTCCGAGTCACCCGTAAGGTAGTCGATCGTTTATTTAAACGAAGAGAGAATGGCCCAATTCGAATTACAGAACGACGAGAAAATACTTTGAAAAAATTAATTAAAAGTACGATAACCTATGTTGTATACTTTATTGCGTTCATCATGATACTTGATAATGTATTAGGTTTTCAGGTCGGAGCGTTACTAGCTGGTGCTGGTGTTGCAGGACTAGCTATTGGTTTTGGTGCACAGAATCTTGTTAGAGATATCATTTCAGGATTTTTCATTATTTTTGAAGACCAATTCTCAGTAGGGGATTATGTTGGAGTAGCTGGTATCGAAGGAACAGTTGAAGAAATTGGTCTACGAACTACAAAAGTATTGAGTTGGACAGGTGAAATGCATATCTTACCAAACGGAAATGTTACTCAGGTTATAAATTACTCTATTCATAATGGTCTAGCTATTGTTGATATTAACGTTCCATATGAAAGCAGTGTAGATGATGCGGAGAAGATTATTAATGATGTGGCAGTAACGTTACCTGATAAGTATGACTTTCTAGTCGGTGTTCCAGAGATTATCGGTGTGCAAAATTTAGAAGCTTCATACTTTGTTATACGAGTAATTGCAGATACGCTGCCAGGCTTTCAATGGGCAGGCGAAAGAAATATTCGTAAAGAAATGCAGGATAAGCTGTATAAAGCAGGTATTGAAATCCCTGCACCACGAATTGTTATGTATTCTCGTGAACAAAAAGATAATATTCTCAACCGTGATAAATCACAACTGCAACAAACGCAGACAAATAGAAACCAATTAAATTATGAAGAATCAGGGAATAGTCAAACGGAACAAACACCTGAGCGAGAATAATAAATAGTAGTTATAATGAGATAAAAAGGAGAAAAACAAGATGGCAGGAAAAGAGTTTGCGTTAAATGATGTCGTCATGATGAAAAAGCCGCATCCATGTGGGGAAAATCGCTGGAAAATTATTCGCATGGGTATGGATATTCGAATTAAATGTCTAGGCTGTGATCATAGTGTGATGATACCGCGTAGACAATTCACTAAAAAAATGAAAAAAGTGCTAGAAAAAGCAGAAGAATAAAAGTAGTTAAAATAGACTATGACACCTAGAAAATGTTACAATGGTAGCAGACAGAAAGAAATATTTACAACGTGATAGGGTAAAACGCAAAAGTAGGCATGTTTCTATGCCTATTTTTGTTTTTTGTCAGCTTGTCATTTGTCTAGCAAATATCTATAATTAGAATGACAAACGCGTTTATATGAATGGAATCCTTAAGGAGTGAAAGTTGAATGTCTCTAACAGCAGGAATTGTCGGTCTTCCAAATGTGGGTAAATCAACATTATTTAATGCTATTACACAAGCAGGGGCAGAAGCAGCGAATTATCCATTCGCTACAATTGATCCTAATGTCGGAATAGTGGAAGTACCAGACAATCGCTTAAATAAATTAACAGAATTAGTAAAACCAAAAAAAACAGTACCTACAGCATTTGAATTTACGGATATTGCTGGTATTGTGAAGGGAGCTAGTAAAGGCGAAGGATTAGGAAACCAATTTTTATCCCACATTCGTCAAGTTGATGCGATTTGCCAAGTGGTACGTTGTTTTCAAGATGATAACATCACGCATGTATCTGGAAGAATTGATCCTATTGATGATATTGAAATCATTAACTTGGAACTAATTCTTGCTGATTTGGAAACAGTTAACAAACGTTTTCAACGTGTAGAAAAATTGGCTAGACAGAAAGATAAGGCAGCTGTTGCAGAGTATGATATACTAGTCAAAATTAAAGCTGGTTTAGAAGAAGAAAAGCCTGTACGTGCACTAGATTTTACAGAAGAACAATATAAAGTGGTAAAAGGTCTACATCTATTAACTAGTAAACCGACACTCTATGTAGCAAATGTGAGTGAAGAAGAGGTTGCCGATCCTGATACAAACGAGAACGTACAAAAGGTTAAAGACTATGCCGCAAAGGAAAACGCCGAGGTTATCGTTGTATGTGCCAAGATTGAAGAAGAAATTGCTGAGCTTGATGTCGAAGAAAAGGAAATGTTTCTTGAAGATCTAGGAATAGCTGAATCAGGGTTAGATAAATTAATCAAAGCTTCCTATCATTTATTAGGCTTAGCTACTTACTTTACAGCAGGAGAACAGGAGGTCCGTGCATGGACATTCCAAAAAGGAATTAAAGCCCCTCAAGCAGCTGGAATTATTCATACAGATTTTGAACGAGGATTTATTCGCGCTGAAACGGTATCATATGATGATCTTGTAGAAGCAGGAACAATGTCACAGGCAAAAGAGAATGGAAAAGTGCGGTTAGAAGGTAAAGACTATGTTGTAAAAGATGGAGATGTCATTCATTTTCGCTTTAATGTATAGTCAGGAAATAACCGCTAAGGACGAATATTATATATGTATAATGTATTGAAGGATCTCTCGAAGGCTTGTTATTTACAATATGATTTGGTATAATACACTATTGTGAGTAATTATAATTTACGATTACTCCTTGCTCCTATTGCGGGAGGCAATAATGCTGATCAATATTTAGGAGCCGCTAAGACCAAAAGGAGGTGTTACGGATGAGAAAATATGAAATCATGTACATCATCCGCCCAGATATGGAAGAGGAAGCGCAGACAGCTTTAATTGAGCGTTTCAATGGAATTCTAACTGATAATGGCGCGGAGATTGAAAAGGTTGATGAAAAAGGTAAGAAGCGTCTTGCTTATGAAATCAATGACTACCGTGATGGATATTATGTAATCATTAACTTCAGTGCTGATGAACAAGCGATTAACGAATTTGATCGCCTAGCGAAGTTCTCTGATGATATTATTCGTCATATTGCAGTTCGAGAAGATGATCAATAATAAGGAGTGGTTCTGATGTTAAATCGTGTCGTTCTTGTCGGCAGGTTAACGAAGGATCCTGATTTACGTTATACACCAAGTGGAGTAGCTGTAGCTAACTTTACACTTGCAGTAAACCGTCCATTCTCTAATCAACAGGGGAACCGTGAAGCCGACTTCATTAATTGTGTTGTTTGGCGTAGACCAGCAGAGAACCTAGCGAACTTCATGAAAAAGGGAAGTATGGTTGGGGTTGATGGTCGTGTGCAAACGCGTAGATTTGAAGGTCAGGATGGGAAAACTGTTTTTGTTACAGAAATTGTTGCAGACAGCGTACAATTCTTAGAATCTAAAGGCACCTCTCAAGGTGGAGGACAGGATACATCAGGATTCCAACCAAATAGAAACCAGAACCAATTTGAACCAAATAGAAACCAAGAGGACCCATTTAAAAATAATGGAGAGCCTATCGATATATCAGATGATGATTTACCATTTTAAAATGAAAAGGAGGGTTATTTATGGCAGCTCGTCGCGGACGTGCAAAGCGTCGTAAAGTGTGTTTCTTCACTGCAAATGGAATTACACACATTGATTACAAAGACGTGGATTTGCTAAAACGTTTCATCTCTGAGCGCGGGAAAATTCTTCCTCGTCGTGTAACAGGAACTTCAGCAAAATACCAACGTAAGCTTACAAAAGCAATCAAACGTGCTCGCACAATGGCTTTATTGCCATATGTAGCTGAGTAATAAATAGTTATTAAAGGCATTATAGGCTAAGACCTATGATGCCTTTTTATTATTATATGTACATATGAAGGAATGGTGGTATATATGCTTCCTATTGAATCATTGTCATCCACTTACGTTAGCGAATTTCTTATAATGATTTGATAGACTTATCATATAGCTAACTCTATATTAACGCTTTCGTATATTTAATAATCTATCTAGGAGGTTTATGATTAATAAAATTGGGGAAGAGAATAGTAACTCCTTCTTTTTCTAGAAGCAAGATTCAGGTCTCTAGATTAACTATCTTATTCAACTAAAGGGATATAGCCAACCAAATTTGGTTGGCTATACCCCTTTAAAAGGGTGGTATTTGGTAAGCAGATTTTTTATAGAGCGTTATTAAGGGATTATTGATTGCATTACCATTTTCAGACAGTTCCTCAGAGCATATAGCTATGAGGAACTGATACCATATAAGAAAGATACGATCGTTTAATATTTTACATATTGGATTTGCGATAGTAATGGATTGGTGAACAATGGAAAATGAAATAGGTTAAATTTCGAAAACAACTCCATCAAAAACTATTTTGTGCTTTTTTACAGATGAAATTTTTGTTATAATCATAACTCGCAAAGGAGTCGATTTTAAAATGAAATGGTTGGAAAACATCGAATGGGAAGAAGTTATTTTAGATGTTGGTATTATACTCATTCAATTAGTCGCAATTCTGATTGCTTTCCTGATTACTCGTGCCATTGGAAAAAAACTAATTCAATCTTCTTTCTCAAAGGTACAGACTAAAAAGAAGATGTCTGTTGGTAGAACACAAACATTACAAGCATTAGCAATTAGTTTTTTTTCATATGTTCTCATTTTTATCACCTTGGTAATAGTGCTTGGTATATTTGGAATTAATGCTGCAGGGTTAATTGCCGGAGCAGGTATTATCGGATTAGCAATTGGCTTTGGTGCTCAAGGTCTGGTAAGTGATGTCGTAACTGGTTTTTTCTTATTACTGGAAAAACAACTAGATGTTGGCGATTATGTAACGACAGCAGGATACGGTGGTATTGTCGAAGAAGTAGGTTTACGAACAACCCAAATTCGAAGCTTTGACGGGACTTTGAATTTTATCCCTAATAGAGAGATTAGTTCACTAAGTAATCATTCTCGTGGTAATATGAGAGCTCTCGTTGACATTGGTATCTCTTATGATGATAATATTGACCATGCCATGACAATCCTTCAAGAGGTCTGTGACAAGATAAAGCAAGAGAATGAGACAATTGTAGAAGGACCAGATGTGTTAGGTGTTCAAACAATCGGTGATTCTGATATTACACTTCGGGTTATTGCAAAAACAGAAAATATGGAACAGTGGGCAGTTGAAAGACAGCTTCGTAAAGCAATTAAAGAAGCATTTGATCAAAATAACATTGATATACCTTTCCCACATCAAGTGTATATTGAAAAACAAGCATAATAGGAGTTATACGTTATCTTGTATATTCATTTAGTTTGATAACGGTTTTACTATGAGAAAAATAATATATTAATACGTGCTGTAACCTCAAGCGTTTAGAGCAAAGCTCTTCAAGAGGTTACTCACGTTCATGTGAAAAACGTAATCACCTTATGCTTATTGCTAGGCATGGGGTGATAACTTTTTTTATAAGTTAAGAAAGTATAAAATCAGTGCAATGACTGCGTTAAGCCAAGTAGTTATTTTGAAATGTTTGATGTATATTGGCAATGCTCCGACTAATTACTTCGCTTTCCGTGGGCACGGCCTCAACTAACTTTGCAAAGAAACACGTTGCAAAGTGGATTTTCGGCTCGCGCAATTCCCGCAGGAGTCTACGTAATTAGTCTCCGCTATGAGAAGGTGCAACAATTCTTGTCATAAGTAATAGGTTGACTTTTTTTACAATGGGTAAAGTGAAAATCGCTATCCGTGAGTATAAAAGCAGCTGTGTTACTTCATGCTAGCGTTGTAGAGCCTGATAATAGCGAAGGCCGGCCACTTCAACTCCTGTGGGAAATGTTTGACCTAAAGATCCACTTTTTTGAGCGGGTTTTGCTAAAAAAGTTAGCTGAAGGACAAACCCCACGGAAAGGGAAGTGGGCAGCTGGAGTGGTGGTCAAGCAGTAGCTATTATTCCATAATAGCTACTAGAGGAAGCGTAAATCTGAGCATTTAGTGATAAGGACTGAGCGAATTTTGCTCAGTTTTTCTTATAAAGAAGAAATTAGCTACAAGCCAATCTAAATGAGATCTTAAATACATAGCTCTAGTCAATCGTGGAAAGCGAAGTATATTTCCGGAGTCACTTCGTTGCACGAATCATTTTTTCTAGTTTTGTTTAATTAAAGCACATTTGTTTCATACATGTATTAGTTGCTTTTATAAAGTAATCTAAGGGGAATGCAAGGACCCATCTTTTATATGTAGGATTCGATCTCCCAGGATGTCGGCTTCCTGTTTATCATGTGTAACTAAAATAACAGGTATTTTCCAATAATCATGAAGACGTTTTAATTCATTTTGGCAATCCGCACGCGTTTTCTCGTCTAAAGCGGAAAATGGCTCATCTAATAACAGAGCTTCCGGCTTGGTAGCAAGTGCTCTAACTAATGCTACACGTTGTTTTTCCCCTCCTGATATTTGTTGTGGATATTGGTGGAGTAATGGGCGTATCCGAGTTATATCTATTAATTGTTCAACAAGTAATGGATCTTTCATCCCATAACGAATGTTCTTTTCAACTGACATATGGGGAAACAATGCATAGTCCTGAAATAAATAGCCGATTCTACGTTTATGAATAGGAACGGGCTTTTGCTGCTTATTCTGATATAAAGTTCGCTCTCCAAGGCTGATTTTGCCTTTATCGGGATGAGTTAGCCCAGCTATGCAATTTAAGATCGTTGTTTTACCTGCCCCTGAGGGTCCGAATAGGACAACGATTTCATTATGAATATCGAATGCCGTATTTAATATAAAATGATTTCGTCTTTTTTCGATCGTAACGGAAAGCATCGAACAATTCGCTCCTTTATCAAAAATCAAGCTATAAACGCGACAAATCTATTATTCTAACGTTCTTATTGTCACATTCGTTTATAGACTAGGTCTGGATGTATCTTATTCTTTGGTAAGCTTCAATATATTTCTACCACTCCACCAATTAAGCCAAAGGATTGCAGTAAAGCCGACAATAACAATACCTATAACCCAAAATAGAGCAGTTTGCATATTTCCGGATTCTACAGCAAAGTAAATGGTTAAAGGAATGGTGTTTGTTTGATTAGGTATATAACCAGCGACCATTAAAGTAGCCCCAAATTCCCCAAGAGCCCTTGCAAAGGAAAGCACAAAACCTGCCACCAAACCTGGCCATGCTAAGGGGAAGGAAATTGTCCAAAATACTTTCCATTTAGATGCTCCCATTGTAAGTGCTGAGTGTTCAAGATTTTTCTCATATTTTAGAAATGCAGCAGCAGCACTTTGGTACATCAAGGGAAATGATACAACCACAGCAGCTATTACTGCACCAACCCAAGTAAAGACAATCTGATAATCAAACCACTGGAGTAAAAGACGACCAATTGGGCCGTTTTTACCGAAGATGAATAGAAGCCCAAAACCAACTACAGTCGGCGGAAGAACAAGTGGGAGTAGAAACAATGCTTCTAATAGCCGTTTTCCTGGAAATTGATTTCGCGAAATTAATCGCGCACAACTTACACCAAGCAAAAATACTATACAAGTTGCGATGCCAGCAATTTTAATTGATAAAATTAATGGTGTATAATCCATATCTACTTCAACCTTTGCACATTAATGGATGTTACGGAAGCCATAGGACTTGAAAATAGCCGCAGCCTTATCTTGTTTCAAGAAATGGATAAAGGTCTCTGCATCATGACGGTTTGTACTATATGAAGTAACGCCAGCAGGGTACACAATAGCTGGATATAGCGTCTCATCGACTTCTGTTATTATTCGTATATCATTTGAAATAGCAGCATCAGATGCATAGACAAAACCAAGCTCTGTATTACCTGATTCTACATAAGTAAGTGCTTGACGTACATCTTTTGCATACACAAATTGCTCCTCTAACGACTGCCAAACACCACTATTTTGCAATGCTGTTTTGGCATAAATACCAGCAGGCACACTCTCAGGATTTCCGATTGCAATTTGATCAATTTGCATGTCGGAAAGCTGCTGAAGAGAAGCTATTGACTGTGAAGATTGCTTATTACCAATTAACACTAAATGATTACCGATAACGTCTGTACGTGTATCTTCAGCAATTAATTTCTCTTCTGTAAGCGTATCCATCCATTGTTGATTTGCAGATAAAAATATGTCGACAGGAGCCCCTTGCTGAATTTGTCTCGATAGTTGTCCAGAGCCTCCGTAATTGACGGTTATATTAATGTTAGGATATTCCTCTTCAAAAGCTGTAATAACCTCTGGTAAAGCATCAGCTAAGCTTGCAGCGGCAGAAACTAAGAGTTTATTAGCTTCTGTAGATTTTTGAAATGGTTCCTCTTGATTAAAGAGGGAACAACCTGTTAGCGTAATACAACTAAAGAATAACAGAACGAGGTATTTCATTTAAAAACTCCTTGTCATAAGTTGTGCTCGACTATTTTGTTCGGCGTTTTGGATATACAGATATAATCATAATTAGCAATACAAGGGAATAAACACAAAAAAACCATAAATAATGATCACTAATTGGGGTAGTTAATGCTATTAACGCGTAAAGAAAAAACGGTACCGTCGTAGTAAAGGCAGTCATTTTCCAAATGATCGAGAATTTTAGTTTTCTACCCATTATTTTCGCTAAGTTAGTACCAATATACGCTATAGCAGAAAGCAATATAAAAACGATAATAGCCATTGGTAAATAATAAAAAATGAAAAAGTAAATAATCAAAAAGATAAAGCTAAGATCAGCGCTATGGCTACTAGAATTTGTGATTCGATCAATCAGAGACGGAATAGATACAAGCAGTAATAGAATAAACATGTAAATAATCGTAATGTCCATGCCTATACGATTAAGCTGAAAGATTGCTTTCTTTCTAGGTAATTTGATACTATGTAAAAACGCATTTAGAAAAATCAATATAAGTCATCCTTACATATTAGTTTCATTTACTATTATAAAGGAAACGAAGGACAATTTCTTATTAAGTAGTTGAAAAAAGGATGACATTTATCATAAAAAAGAAAGAAAGCGAGATAATATAACAATTACTTACAATTCTTGTAGAAATATGTACTCCTTTATGGCTTCATTCCGTAATTTATTACCCGGGAAATAATTTTTTCTACGCTTTTCGACAACCATTTGCAACGAAAACATGTTATCATATTATAATGACGTAGTTACAACCAAAGTAAGATGGGGTGCAAAATGAATCATTCAAAACAACTAACTGACGGGGCGCTATTAACACTGGTATTCATGGGATTATTGCTAGTGAGCCTGTTTGTCCCAATTATACCGATAGTATCCATATTTTTATTGCCAATTCCATTTATTATTTATAGTTCAAGGTATGATTGGAAGCCAGCCCTAATCATGTTTGCCTTTTCTATTGTAATGACGATCTTATTTACAACGATCTATACGTTACCAATGACAGTTCTAATGGGGCTAGGCGGGATTATGATTGGTAGCTCTATTTATCGAAACCTCTCTGCTTATGAGACATGGGCAAGGGGGACTTTTGGGTTTATCATCGGATTATTATTTGCATTTGTTTTTACACAATTTGTATTTCAGATAAATGTAATAGATGCAATGGAGCAAATATTTAACGAATCTATGGAGATGTCAACAGGTGTGATCGAACAATTCACTGCTGAAGCGCAGTTGGAAGAAATTGATGAGATCATGCAACAAACGATCCATGCGTTTGTAACTCTGTTTCCATTTTTCTTAGCTACAATTGCTATTTTAATGGCATTTCTCAGTCAATGGTTCAGTTATAAATTTCTAAATCGAATAGAACGGAAAGACTTGCGGTTTCCACCATTTCGTGAATTGCGATTTCCGAATTCAATCATCTTTGTATATGTAATTGCTTTGTTATTTGCATTTATTTTTACGGACCCGGAAAGCTTGCAATATATGGCGACCCAAAACTTATTACTTTTAACACAAATGCTCGTTACGATTCAAGGTTTTTCATTTCTGTTTTTCTATGCTAACTATAAGAAGATAACAAAAGCATTTCCAATAATTTGTGTGGTGATCGGAGTGCTTTTCCCTATGATGTTATTTATTATTCGCTTTATAGGAATATTTGATTTAGGGTTTGGGTTAAGAGATAAGTTAGCAGAGAAGGATTAGCAGATCTATGAAAATAAAGGTAATGCACAGTAGGAGCTGAATGTGATGTCAGATAAACAAAAGAAGCCAACACTGAGAAATCATGTATGGGTCATTTATGTGCTGTCTATAATTCTGCTTAGTGTTATCTGGTATTTCCAGTGGGTAGTAGGACTAATCATGACTGTGCTTTTAGCTGTTTCGCTTTATTATAGTATCCGTTCTGAGCAAACGCTTCAAGATGAAGCGGAGCAATATATAACAACATTATCTCACCGAATTAAAAAAGTGGGAGAAGAAGCATTATTGGAAATGCCGTTTGGTATTATTTTGTTTAGTGAGGATTATAAAATTGAATGGGCAAATCCATATATGAATCAATTTGATGATGACAGTTTAGTTGGGAATTCTCTGCATTCGTTATCAGAGGATTTAATACCAAAAATTAAAGAAAATAAGGATGAAATTTGGTTTGAATTACAGGGTTATGTATTTCAGACAACAGTAAAGAAGGAAGAGAGACTTCTTTATTTATTTGATCGAACGGAGCAATCAGAATTACAAAACCTCTACCGTAATGAACAAACCGTTATATTATTTATTTTCCTTGATAATTATGAGGAAATTACCCAGAACATGGATGATACAAATAAAAGCCATTTGAATTCACAAGTTACCTCTGTTTTAAACAAATGGTCAAAACATCATGGACTATATTTGAAGCGAACATCTCAAGAGCGCTTTATCGCTGTTGGGACAAAAGAGATTTTGGCTCAGCTTGAAAAAGTGAAATTTGAGATACTTGATGAAGTGAGAGAGTTAATTGGTGAAAGAAATACGCCGTTAACATTAAGTATTGGTGTAGGTGTTGGGTATGTGGATTTACCTACGCTCGGTGAGTTAGCACAATCCAGCCTTGATCTTGCACTTGGTCGAGGTGGAGATCAAGTTGCAATAAAAGATGAATCTGGAAAGGTTCGTTTCTATGGTGGGAAAACCAATCCAATGGAAAAACGTACACGAGTTAGGGCTCGTGTGATCTCCCACGCCTTAAAGGAACTGATAAAGGCAAGTGACAATGTCATTATTATGGGACATAAAGCGCCTGATATGGACGCATTAGGGGCTGCTATCGGAATCCTTAATATTGCAATTGCCAACGATGTAGAGGGACATATCGTATTTGACCCAGAAGATATCGATACAGGTGTATATCGCCTTGTCAATGCGATTCGTGAGGAAGAGAGGATATGGCAGCATTTTGTAGATCCAGAGGAAGCAGAATCACTTATCGGTGCGAGAAGTCTAGTTGTAGTAGTTGATACACACCGTCCATCAATGGTAGCTAGTGAAACACTTTTACAGAAGACGGATTATAAGGTGGTCATCGATCACCACAGACGTGGAGAAGAGTTTATCGAAAATCCAACGTTAGTATATATGGAGCCTTATGCATCCTCTACAGCTGAGTTAGTGACAGAGTTATTAGAATATCAACCCAAAAAATTAAAGCTACGAATGCTTGAAGCAACAGCGCTGTTAGCAGGAATCATCGTAGACACAAAAAGCTTTACACTAAGAACAGGTTCACGAACCTTTGATGCAGCATCATATCTTCGAGCAAAAGGGGCTGATACAGTACTCGTTCAGGAATTTTTGAAGGAAGATATTGATGTATATGTGGAACGAAGTAAACTAATCGAGCGATCGAAAGTATATCGAGATAAAATTGCTATTTCTAGTGCAGAAGAAGGGCAAGTTCATGGCCCTGTACTAATTGCTCAAGCAGCTGATATACTTTTAACAATGAGTGGGATTACAGCTTCCTTTGTTATATCAGAGCGGAAGGATGGAAGGGTAGGGATCAGTGCTAGATCCTTAGGAGACGTCAATGTTCAAGTGATTATGGAAAAAATGAATGGTGGTGGCCATTTGACGAATGCAGCCACACAAATAGATAATATGACAATTGTAGAAGCAGAGCGATTATTAAAAGAAATTTTAGATGAATATTATGAGGGGAGCGAATCAGAATGAAAGTAATATTTCTTAAAGATGTAAAGGGAAAAGGAAAAAAAGGCGACGTTAAAAATGTATCTGATGGATATGCGCGTAATTACTTATTAAAGAACAACCTAGCTGAAGAAGCAACGCACGGTAATATGAAAGCATTAGAAGCGAAGAAGCGTAAAGATGAGCAGCTAGAACAGGAAGAAAAGGAAGAAGCAATGGATCTAAAAGATAAGCTTGCGGACTTAACTGTAGAACTAAGTGCTAAGTCTGGGGAAAATGGTAGGTTATTTGGCTCTATAACGAGCAAGCAAATTTCTGAAGCATTGAAGAAAGACTACGGGTATAAAATTGATAAACGTAAAATAGAATTGGACCAACCTATCCGAGCATTAGGTTATACAACTGTTCCGGTTAAGCTACATCCAGAGGTATCAGGTTCAATCAAAGTACATGTTGCAGAAAAATAATACGTTGTAGAAACATCTAGTAAAACAGGCGCCCTGCGCTTAGATTTACATCTTCAGAGAGGGGAAAACAATCAATGAATGAGTCATGGAATGATCGTACTCCACCACATAATATAGAAGCTGAGCAATCCATTATTGGTGCGGTTTTCATTGATCCAGATGCGTTTTCTGCTGCTTCAGAGATACTGGTACCAGAAGATTTCTATCGTGCTAGTCATCAGCGGATATTTGCAAGCATGATTGCCCTTGCTGATCGTGGGGAGCCGATTGATGTTGTCACAGTAACTTCCTATTTGCATAATGCACAGCAGTTAGAAGAAGCTGGTGGCGTTCAGTATTTATCAGAGGTTGCGGAAAGTGTACCTACAGCAGCTAATATCGGTTATTATTGTCGAATTGTAGAGGAAAAGGCATTACTTAGAAGGCTAATACGTTCAGCAACAGACATTGTTACTTCTAGTTTCGAACGACAAGATGAAGTAGAAGATGTTGTTAATGAGGCAGAAAAGAGTATTTTAGATGTCTCTGGAAGGAAAAATTCTGGAGCATTTAAGGCCATCAAGGATGTACTAATTGATGTTTATGACAATATTGAACAACTTCATCATCAAAGTGCTGATGTGACAGGGATACCGACTGGATTCCGAGATTTGGATCGGATTACTTCTGGATTTCAGCGTAATGATCTTATTATTGTCGCTGCCCGCCCATCTGTAGGTAAAACTGCATTTGCGTTGAATGTAGCTCAAAATGTAGCCGTTAATACGGATGAAAATGTAGCTATCTTTAGTTTAGAGATGGGAGCAGATCAATTAGTTCAACGTATGCTTTGTGCAGAAGGAAATATTGACGCACAACGACTACGTAATGGTCAGTTGCAAGCTGATGACTGGAGTAAGCTAACTATGGCAATGGGGAGCTTATCGAATGCTGGGATCTATATAGATGATACACCTGGAGTACGTGTTGCTGATATACGTTCTAAATGTCGTCGTCTCAAGCAGGAGCATGGGCTTGGAATGATATTGATCGATTATTTGCAGCTTATTCAGGGTAGTGCAAATTCCAAGGAAAATAGACAACAGGAAGTATCAGAAATATCTCGTTCTTTAAAAGGTTTAGCTCGGGAATTGAATGTACCACTAATTGCCCTTTCACAGTTATCACGTGGTGTTGAATCACGACAGGATAAGCGTCCAATGATGTCGGACTTACGTGAATCTGGTAGTATTGAGCAAGATGCGGATATCGTCGGTTTCTTATACCGTGATGATTATTATGATTCAGAATCGGAAAAACAAAATATAATCGAAATCATTATTTCTAAACAACGTAATGGTCCAGTAGGAAATGTAGAATTAGCTTTTGTTAAGGAATACAATAAATTCGTTGATTTAGATCATCGTTATCAAGAAAGTGATGTACCACCAGTCCCTGTTTAATTTAGAGAGAGTGAGAAAAAAGAATGAAGAGACAATTAAAACGAACGATAATTAGTTGAAATGATATGCTCCCCTTAAGGCAGACAGATTAAAAAGTAAAAATCTGTTTCTACATGAAGGGGAGTTTTTATGACTCACAAATCATATTCAGTAGAATGGAAATATGAAGTATTGTTGGCTTTTAAGAATGGTTTAACACATAGCCAGTTATTCGCAAAATATCAAGTTACTATGTCTACAGTTTGTCCGAAGATCCACGAGGTAACGTGTTTTTCTTTACCAAGTTAGCGGAGTCCGTGCCCGTGGAAAGCGCGTATATTTTCACGATGTGGCGATGATACTCAGATTGATAATATGATTATTCGTATTTTGAGTAAAGAAGTTGTGTTTTGTGCCAGCCTCTTTTATGTTTAGAAATTATAAAATTAGCATGTGTGGATAAATAGTGGCGTGTTGAGCCCTCGTCTAGAAACTAGGCGACTTCACAAATTGTCCTAATCTAAGTCATCAGCGGATCGCAAGCTCACCGTGATTTTTTATCTCCGTTGACGTGCTCCAGCCGCTACGTTTTTAAACGGGTGTTTGCGCTTTGATTCTTTTTAATCAACTTTACCGAACAATTACATTAATTTCTATATAAATGTTCGTGTTTTGAATTGACTATCTGATTTTATACTGATAAAATTACTTTTGTGATTAAAGAAAAACGTATAATATATATTAATTCAGTGGAGGTGCACCATGTCATCAGTAGTAGTAGTTGGAACACAATGGGGCGATGAAGGGAAAGGAAAGATTACGGACTTCCTATCGCAAAATGCAGAGGTTGTTGCACGATATCAAGGAGGTAACAATGCAGGGCATACGATTAAATTTGATGACATCACGTATAAATTACATTTAATTCCATCTGGAATATTTTTTAATGAAAAAACATGTGTATTGGGTAATGGTATGGTAATCGATCCAAAGGCATTTGTGGAGGAGATTGCTTATCTACACGAACGTAATGTATCTACAGATAATTTACGGATAAGTAATCGTGCTCACGTCATCTTGCCATATCATTTAAAATTAGATATCTTGCAGGAAGAAGAAAAAGGCGAAAATAAAATTGGAACGACTAAAAAAGGAATTGGTCCAGCATATATGGATAAAGCAGCGAGATGCGGTATCCGCATTGCGGACTTAATGGATAAAGAAACGTTTCGTGCAAAATTAGAGCAAAATTTAAAAGAGAAGAATCGTTTGTTTGAGAAGGTTTATGAGGTAGAACCTATTCAAGTAGAGGATATTCTCGAAGAATATTATGATTATGGGCAACAAATGGCTAAATATGTATGTGATACATCTGTTGTATTAAATGATGCCTTAGACGATGGACGCAGAGTATTATTCGAAGGTGCGCAGGGTGTCATGCTTGATATTGATCAAGGAACCTATCCTTTTGTAACATCTTCTAATCCAATTGCTGGAGGAGTAACCATTGGTTCTGGTGTTGGGCCTACAAAGATTGATCATGTAGTAGGTGTTTCCAAAGCATACACAACGCGTGTAGGTGATGGACCGTTTCCAACGGAGTTACATGATGAGATTGGTGACCAGATTCGTGAGGTTGGTCGTGAATATGGGACAACAACAGGGAGACCGCGTCGTGTTGGCTGGTTTGATAGTGTTGTTGTTCGTCATGCACGTCGTGTAAGTGGTATTACAGATTTATCTTTAAATTCTATCGATGTACTAACAGGTATTGAAACATTGAAGATTTGTGTAGCTTATCGTTATAAAGGGGAAATTATTAAGGAATTTCCAGCAAGTTTAGCGGCACTTGCTGAATGTGAACCAGTCTATGAGGAAATGCCTGGATGGACAGAAGATATCACAAATGTGAAAAGCTTGCACGAGCTCCCTGAGAATGCACGTCATTATTTAGAACGTGTTTCTCAGTTAACGGAGATTCCATTATCCATCTTTTCTGTTGGACCGGATCGCTCGCAAACCAATGTTGTACGAAGTGTATATAGCTAATTTAACAGGTACCAAAAGGTAATTAGTCTGGTAGTAAAAATTAATCTACGTCGTTATAGAAAACGGGACTGTCCCAACAGTCGATTCTAAATGAATTTAATGGGGCAACCCCGTTTTTTTGTTTATATGAGCTTTTCAACTAGGTTTTGATGAGTTGAAGTTATAGGTCCATAAAAACAAATTATTCCTTTCCCATTCTAAACTGAGTCAACTTCAGCAATTAGCTAGTCATATTGAAATATGAAAAAGCTGAATAGTAGAATACTGTTCATTTCCACTACAGTCGGACGCTTTCCACGGGCGGTCCGTGAGCCTTCTCATCGCTTGTCTTCTGCGGGGTCTCACTTGGCCACGCTATTCCGTAGGAGTCGTACCTTTTCATTCCAATCATGGAATCAATGTATTGAATATCATCTCACATAGGAACATAACATATCGAAATATCCATATATGTTATAGCGTCCTTCGCTGTTTTTAAATAATCTGTTCTAAAGTGCATTATTTGCACATATACTGTGGTTGGACTATTGAGCTTTTGTAGTAAATTCATGTATATAAAAACAGGATGATAAAAAATTAATTGTTGACTTGTTCTTTATAAAGAACTAAACTATAAATAACTATTAGACGGTTTACTAATATATCTTGCTTCCTGCTAAAATAGTAATTTTTTTGCTTTAATTGTTCTATATAAAGAATGATAGGGATGTTATTAAGAAAGTAAAGCATTCATAAATAATAGGGGAGGTACCTTCATGGACAATGAAACGATAAATATACAAAAAAAGAAGAAGGATATTAACTTAAAAGAAGTATTTGATTTGTTAAAAAAAAGAGCATGGCTAGTTATTGCCATTACCATTCTTTTTACATCAGCTGGCTATCTATATAACAGTTTTAATAATACCCCTATTTATCAAACGTCGACAAGGGTGATTATTGGCGCGGATAGTGAATATATGAAGACACTCATGGTAATGATTACCGACCCATTAATTATGGATAAAGTGAAAGAAGAATTACAGCTATCACAAACATCTGAAGAGCTTGCCGAACAAATTGAGGTAGCGAGAATAGAAGATTCACAAGTGGTACAGATTTCTGTTAGGGACAGCGACTCTGCTCAAGCTGTTGAAATCGCCAATACGACAGCTACAGCGTTTAAAAGCGAAATTGCCGATATTTTAGATTTTAAAGAGGTGCAATTACTATCTTCTGCGGATGAAAATCATCAAGCTATAAATGGTGGACAGCATAAAATAGTAATTATTTCATTTATATTTGGTGCCATTACTGGTTTAGGATTAATTTTTTTACTTGATTCCTTGGATGGAACAATTCGAAAAGAAAGTGAGTTAGAATTGGTTCTTGGTGTACCGGTAATTGGATCGATATCGAACGTGAATAAGAAAAAGTTTGTAAAAAGAAGAAGACAAAGAGAAATAAACGTAAGGGGTGAGACAGCTGATATTAAGTAAGAGTAAGCGTAAATACATGAAGAAGGGAAATCTTATAACACATGCTTATCCTGATTCGATCATAGCGGATCAATTTAGAACAATTCGATCCAATATGAAGTTTTTAACCAATAATCCAAATCATCGAATATTTCTCTTTACATCGGTAGGAAGCGGGGAAGGCACATCAACAGCTATTTCAAATCTAGCTGTTACGATGGCTAAACAAAATGAAAAGGTACTGTTGATTGATGCTAATTTACGAAGTCCAGCCGTACAGAGTGTTTTTAAAAAAGAAAAAAGCTTAGGGCTAACGAATTTGCTTACAAAAGATTTAACATGGAGCTCTGTTATTAATCAGACGGGAATTGGTGAGCTTGATATTCTTACAAGTGGTTCGAGTATTTTTAACCCTGCTGAAATAGTAGAAAGTGCGAAGATGCAGGAATTATTGAAAGAGTTCAAAACGATATATGATGTTATTCTAATTGATTCTCCAACTATCTTAAAATATACAGAAACAAGGTTACTGGCAAATTATAGTGATGGTGTGGTTTTACTTGTAGGCAGAGGGAAGACGGATTTAGAGGACGTTATCGAGGCTAAAAGAGTGCTTGAATTGGCGAAAGCGAATGTAATGGGAGTTATTATCAATGAAAAATACAAATAAATTTTTTTAAACCAATTGTTCGTTATTAAGAATTAAAACTGGTTTATGGTGATGTCTACTCGCCGTTATCAAGGTAGGCACTCGGTCATGCTGTGGGTTGTCAAACCTTAGACGCTAGTCGTCGATAGTGTGGTGTGAGGATGGGTTAGATGCCCAATCTATTTACATAAGAAAGTTTGTATGAGGGGAGGGAAGTTTGTGACATATCGACAAAGGTTATCATTTTTTATCTGCATTGATTCCTGTATTGTACTTTCTGCCATTTTTATAAGTAGTTTTTTAGTTGGGGAGCCTATTCATGTCGAGAACACATTGTTATGGATAAGTACGATTGCTATTTTATGTAGTCATTATTTCTTTTCATTATCTTATAAACTTTATAAAAAAGTATGGGAATATGCAAGTACAAATGAATTATTGCTACTTTTAAAAATTGTAACTTACGCTGCATTCGTTACAGGTGTTGTTCAATTCATTGCATTACAAGAAATACGACTTAAATTTTTAATGATAACATGGCTGCTACATTTGTTTTTTATTGGTGGTTCACGATTAGTTTGGCGATTGTACCGTGATTCTATTATAAATAGACGAACAACAAAAGTGAGAACTTTGATAGTTGGTGCCGGATCAGCAGGAACAATGGTTGCAAGACAATTATTAAAAAATAGTGAATGTAGATTGCTACCAATTGGCTTTATTGATGATAATAGCAAAAAGAAAAATCTTGATATTTTAGGACTTCCTGTTATAGGTGGCGTAAGGGAGATTGTCGATGTTGTTGAAGAACGTAAAGTAGATAATATTATTATTGCTATTCCTTCTTTACCTGAAAAGGAGCTAAAGCCCATTATTCAGGAATGTGCTAAAACTAAAGCAGAAACAAAGATCTTACCTTTACTGGAGGATCTGATTACGGGGAAAGTTTCTGTAAATCAATTTCGTGATGTCGAAGTGGAGGATCTCTTGGGAAGAGAACCGATAGATATAGATATCGAAAGTATTTCCAAAAATATTCAAGGAAAGAGGGTTCTTGTAACAGGGGCCGGTGGATCGATAGGATCGGAATTATCACGACAACTAATAGAATTTCAGCCAAGTCATTTAATACTGCTAGGTCATGGTGAGAACAGTATTTATACCATTGAGATGGAGTTAAAGGAAAAAAAGCAGAATGATGCAGTTGAAATCACAGCAATTATTGCAGATATTCAAGATAAGGATAAGATGATGGATGTGATAAAAACTCACAAGCCAGATATTATTTATCATGCTGCAGCCCATAAACATGTACCATTAATGGAAAAAAATCCAGAAGAAGCTGTAAAAAATAATATGATAGGAACCATGAATGTAGCAATAGCTGCCAGCGTACATCAGGTGACGACTTTTGTAATGGTTTCAACAGATAAGGCTGTTCATCCAACTAGTGTCATGGGTGCATCAAAAAAACTGGCAGAAATGATTATTCAGGATATGGATAGAAAAAGTGATACAAAGTTTGTCGCTGTTAGGTTTGGAAATGTATTAGGTAGCCGCGGAAGCGTTATACCATTATTTAAAAAGCAAATCGAAAGAGGAGGACCAGTTACCGTAACACATCCAGATATGGTTCGTTATTTCATGACAATTCCTGAAGCCTCAAGGCTAGTTATCCAAGCTGGTGCATTAGCTAATGGGGGTGAAATTTTTGTACTAGATATGGGAGAGCCTATTAAAATCGTTGACCTTGCCAAAAATTTAATCACGCTTTCGGGCTTTACACTTGATGATATAGAGATAACCTATACCGGAGCTAGGCCGGGGGAAAAGCTGTTTGAGGAACTACTTACTGAACAGGAAATAGTAGATCAACAGATTTATCCAAAAATTTATATTGGGAAAACGACAGAGATCCAAATAGAGAGCATTCAAGATATTCTAACAACGTATACGAGTTTAGATTCACACGCTTTAAAGAATCGATTAATAGAGATAGCAAATAGTAAGACAATCCATAAATCTGAATCGGTAGTCACCATATAGAAATGAAGTGGGGGAAACAGAATATGAAGGTTAGGAAAGCTATTATCCCTGCGGCTGGGCTAGGTACTAGATTTTTACCTGCTACAAAGGCGATGCCAAAGGAAATGTTGCCAATTGTTGATAAACCTACTATTCAATATATTGTAGAAGAAGCAGTTGCTTCAGGGATTGAGGATATCATTATTGTAACAGGGAAAGGAAAGCGGGCTATCGAGGATCATTTTGATCATTCCTTTGAGCTGGAGCAAAGTCTTATGAATAAACAGAAATACAACTTGCTACATGCCGTACAACGTTCTTCAACACTCGTGGATATTCATTATATACGGCAAAAAGAACCCAAAGGTTTAGGGCATGCTATCTGGTGTGCACGTAAGTTTATCGGTAATGAACCGTTTGCTGTTTTATTAGGAGACGATATTGTGAAAGCAGAAACACCGTGTTTAAAGCAACTATTGAATCAATTTTATCATTGCCAGTCACCGGTTATTGGTGTGCAGAATGTAAAACGAGAAGATGTATCCAAGTATGGGATTGTAGCTGGACAGTTAATGGAGAATCATCTGTACCAAGTCAAGGATCTAATTGAGAAACCGAAGCAACAAGAGGCTCCATCTACCTTAGCTATTTTAGGTAGGTATATTTTAACTCCAGCCATATTCGAAATTCTCAAGTCACAGGAACCTGGTACAGGAGGGGAAATTCAATTAACGGATGCCATAGCAAAGCTAAATGCATATGAATCTGTTTATGCGTATGCATTTGCTGGTGAACGTTATGATGTTGGTGACCAATTAGGGTTTATGCAAACAATTATTGCTTTTGGATTGCAGCGAGAGAACTTAAGGAAGCCATTATTAGATTATCTTGCAACCGTAGTAGAAACAGAGTTAACTAGGTAGTCTTTAAGAAAAGGTGAATAGAGTATGCCAAAGAAAATCTTATTCTGTGCAACCGTAGATTATCATTTTAAAGCATTTCATCTGCCATATTTAAAGTGGTTTAAGGAGCAGGGCTGGCAAGTCGAGGTTGCTGCTAAAGGTTCAATGGAATTACCTTATGTTGATCATAAATATAATATCGAGATTGACAGATCGCCATTTCGTCTAGCAAATTGGAAAGGCTATAAGCAATTAAAATCATTAATCGAGAAACAACAGTATGCTATCGTCCATTGTCATACACCTATGGGTGGTATGTTAACTAGAATGGCGGCAAGGAGGGGAAGAAAGAAAGGGACGAAGGTTTTGTATACAGCACATGGATTTCATTTTTGTAAAGGAGGATCATGGAAAAGTTGGCTCATCTATTATCCTATTGAGAAGTATCTTGCTCGTTTATCGGATAGCTTAATAGTAATTAATAATGAGGACTATCAATTAGCGGTGAAGCATGGTTTTAAAGCAGGGGAGATCAACAAGGTTAATGGTGTTGGTGTTGATCCAGCTACATTTATCCCGATAGACCAGGCAAAAAAAGCAATACAAAAAAAGTCATTCGGGTTTCAACCAGATGACTTTTTACTATTTCACGCTGGAGAATTTAACAAAAATAAAAATCAGCAATTCCTCATCCATGCTTTAGCTTATTTAAAAGAAGAGCTCCCGAATGTAAAGCTACTCCTTGTTGGGGAGGGTGATCAATTCCATTTTTGTAAGGAGTTAGCTACAAAGCTTGGCGTGGAACATCTTATCCAATTTCTTGGATTTCGTAAGGATGTACATAACCTCTTGCCTATTTGTGATATTGCGTTGGGTTCCAGTTATCGAGAAGGCTTACCCGTAAGTATTATGGAGGCAATGGCATGCGGTATTCCAATAGTCGCTACGAATAATAGAGGATATAGGGAATTAATCAAGTGTAATGAAAATGGTATCGTGCTACCACAAATGGATTCTAGATTGCTTGCTCAACAAATAAAGCTTCTATCTGAAACACCAGCACAAAGGCAATCATTAGGTGAAAATGCTCGTGATACAATTTTACAATATTATAGTCAAAGCTTGGTACTAGAGCAGTTGCGTAGCATTTATAAAAGGTATATGAACGAAGGGGAGGAGAAAGTATGGGTAGCCCACTAAGAGTCCTTCATGTTGTCGTAAATATGAACAGAGGGGGAGCAGAAACGCTACTGATGAATTTATATCGAAATATGGACCGAACAAGGGTTCAATTTGATTTTTTAACGTGTAGAGAAGGTGAATTCGATGCAACAATTAAGCAGATGGGTGGACGTATTCATCGGATCCCTTATATTACGGATGTTGGGCATCATGGATTTAGGCGGGGTTTACGACAGTTTTTTCAACAAAATCAAGAATATTCCATTGTTCATTCCCACCTCGATAAGATGAGTGGACTCGTTCTTCGAGAAGCTAAGGCAGCGAATGTACCCATTCGAATATCCCATAGCCACAATACGGAAAGTGAAGGAAGTCTAGCTACAAAACTATACAAGAGCTTTGCAGGCAGCTTTATTACACAGAGTGCTACCCATTATTATGCATGTTCTCAAGCTGCAGCAAATTGGTTGTTTAAAAATAAGGCACAGCAAGCTTTTATTCTAAAGAACGGCATTGAAGCAGATAAATTTCAATTTTCTCAGCAGTTACGCAACGATATGCGGGAAAAGCTGCGTATATCAGAAAATACATTTGTAATAGGTCATGTTGGAAGGTTTACACGACAAAAAAATCATCTATATTTACTAGAATTATTTAAGGAAATACAACGTGAAATACCTAATACCGTCCTATTATTAGTTGGGGATGGACCATTAAAATCAAAAGTGAAAAAAAGAATTAGTGAGTTGAATCTTGAAAGTCATGTGCGTTTACTTGGTATACGAAAGGATATACATCTTTTATTACAGGCGTTTGATACGTTTATCTTTCCATCTTTACATGAGGGGTTACCGGTTACATTGATTGAAGCGCAAAGTGCAGGTTTACCCTGCATCATTGCTAATACGATTACGAAAGAAGTGGATATGGGATTCGGTCTTATAGAATATATAGAACTTAATGCTAAGGATCGTTGGATCAAGCAGATAATGAAATGTCATAAAGCTGCCTTCACTCGTTATATGTATGAAGATGCAGTGTCGCAAAGGGGATATGATATACGAAAAACCGCACGTGAAACCCAAGACGCTTACATCAATTTACGAGAGGAGATTGTATGAAACGTATAACGATATTTACTCCTACTTATAATAGGGCCTATTGTCTTCACCATTGTTACGAAAGCCTAAAAGCACAAACCTCTGAAGATTTTATATGGTTAATTGTGGACGACGGTTCGACCGATCATACGCGCGAATTAGTAGAAAAGTGGAAAGAAGAAGATGTGATACAAATTGATTATTGTTGGCAGCCAAACAAAGGGATGCATGGTGCACATAACACTGCCTATGAACGCATCCAAACAGAATTAAATGTTTGTATCGATTCAGATGATTATATGCCAACGGATGCTGTTGAAAAGATTCTAACATTTTGGGATGACTATGGCAGTGAACAAGTTAGTGGAATTATTGGCCTTGATGCAGATAAGCATAATAAGATTATTGGCACTCCGTTACCACAGCACGTCAGCCAATCAACATTATTTAATCTTTATCACAGATATGGTGTTAAAGGGGATAAGAAGCTTGTCTATCGAACAGCATTAACGCGGAAGTATAACTATCCACTATTTGAAAATGAAAACTATCTAGGACTAGCATATAAATATTTTATGCTAGATAGGGATTATGAAATGTTATTAATGAATCAAGTACTATGCCATGTAGAATATCTACCTGATGGTTCTTCTTATAATATGATAAATCAGTATCGAAATAACCCAAAGGGTTTTTCTTTTTACCGTAAAGAGCTAATGCAGCTACCGTTCGCTAGTACTTCTTTTAAATTTAGGCAGGCTATCCACTATGTATCAAGCAGTATGCTAAGTAATAATCGTTCATTTCTCAAAGAGACACCAGTAAAAACACTTACAATATTAGCTATACCACTTGGCTTTTTATTGTTCTTATATATTAAGTTTAGATCGACTACTACCACAATGACCTCAGCCCAATAAAGATTTACTTTATCCCGAAAGGAAAAATCATATGGCCTTGCTTTGGTTTAACCTTATGCTCGTTTTCTCATTTTCTTTTTTAGCCCGATATGTGGCAACACCAATTACCGTTCCAGGCGTAGTTGATGCGGTTCGACCAAATAAATTATTTGTTTTTGCTTCATTAGCATCTCTTGTAGTCATTTCCGGACTACGATCTAATATTGGAGATACTTTTTTTTACAAATATTCCTATGAACTTAATAATTTCACATGGGATACAGTAATAGCGCAAAAGGATATCGGTTTTGGTTTGCTACAAATGCTATTAAAAAATTTTATTTCAGAAGATCCACAAATCTTGATTTTTACAACAGCTCTTATCACAAATGTATTCATCATTTTTGTTTTATACCATTATTCAAGAATGCTAGAGCTTAGTTTGTATGTCTACATCACAGGTGGTTTATTCCTTGTATCTATGAACGGCATACGGCAAGTATTAGCTGCTGCAATTGCTTTCACAGCAATAAAATATGTAACGGAAGGAAGTTTTATCAAATATGCATTGATTATTTGTTTGGCTTCCTTGTTTCATCAAAGCGCACTTATTCTATTACCTATATATTTTTTAGTGCGATTTAAGGCATGGTCCAAAGCGACGCTTGTATTAATTACGGTATCTTTAGTCATCGTAGTTGGATTTGAACAATTCTCAGCACTATTATTTTCAGCACTAGAGGATACCCAATATGGTCACTATAAAGGCTTTGAGGAAGGTGGGTCGAATATCCTGCGGGTTGCGGTAGGTGCGGTGCCTTTATTTATTGCTTTTCTAGGTAGGAATAAATTAAGGGAATTAACTCCAAATAGTGATTATATTGTAAATATGTCGCTATTAGGATTTATTTTTATGTTGATATCTACGCAGAATTGGATATTCGCTAGAATTTCCATTTATTTTGAGTTATATCAGTTAATTCTTATTTCATGGATTGTAAAGCTATTTCGTGAAAAGGACCAAAAATTTATCTACTTTGGAATTTTAATTTGCTACTTCGCTTATTATTATTATGAAAATGTAATAAGCCTACAAATTTTATATGAAAGTGATTACCTTGTATGGAACACGAAAGGGGGAGAAAAATGACCATTCTCGTTACTGGAGGGGCTGGATATATTGGTAGTCATACCTGTGTGGAGCTACTTAATAAAGGTTATGACATCGTTATTATGGATAGCTTTGAAAATAGTAATCCAAATGTATTAAAGCGGATAACGGAAATTACTGGTAAGCAAGTGAAAGCATATCCTATCCGTTTATTAGATAAAGCGAGTGTTAGAGAGGTATTCGCTAAGCATAATATAGAGGCGGTCATGCATTTTGCTGGTTATAAAGCAGTGGGTGAGTCTGTTTCATTCCCGCTTAAATATTATCGTAATAATGTCCATAGCACCGTCATTTTATGTGAGGTTATGCGTGAGTATGGGGTCAATAAATTGGTGTTTAGTTCCTCGGCCACAGTATATGGTGCTGTAAATCAAGTTCCGATTGATGAGAATACGGAGCTGAAGCCAGTAAACCCTTACGGACGTACGAAACAAATAATTGAGGGAATGCTGCAAGACTTATACTTTTCAGATCAACGTTGGAGTATAGCCTTATTGCGCTATTTTAATCCAATTGGTGCGCATACTAGTGGCTTGATAGGAGAGGATCCAAATGGTATACCGAATAACCTACTTCCTTATATTTCACAGGTTGCTGTGGGAAAGTTAGATAAGCTTCATGTATTTGGAAATGATTATCCTACGAAAGATGGGACAGGAATAAGAGATTATATTCATGTGGTTGACTTAGCTATTGGTCATTTAAGTGCACTAGAAAACGTACAATCCTCCACAGGTATAAATACATTTAATCTTGGTACTGGTAGAGGATACAGTGTATTAGAAGTAATAGCTGCATTTGAAAAAGCTACTGGTAGAACTATTCCTTATACGATAGAAGCACGAAGATCTGGGGATGCAGCCATTTGTTATGCAAATTGCTCGAAAGCAAAAGAACAACTTGGGTGGCAAGCAACCAGAGGAATTGACGCTATGTGTAAGGATACGTGGAGATGGCAATCTACTAATCTAAATGGCTATGAGGAAGTAACAAAACGGAATAAAACGAATGTATCCCTGATAAAAAATGCAGGGATTTTTTAATGGCTTTTTATCCAACTTTATAATGCTTCTCCTCTTCTACTCAATTAAAAGAAGCCTTAAAAAAGCGCTCTCAGCGCTTTTTTGTAGTGTAAGAAAGTATAAAATCAGTGCAATGACTGCGTTAAGCCAAGTAGTTATTTTGAAATGGTTGATGTATATTGGCAATGCTCCGACTAATTACTTCGCTTTCCGCGGGCAACGGCCTTAACTAACTTTGCAAAGAAGAACACGTTGCAAAGTGGATTTTCGGCTCGCGCAATTCCCGCAGGAGTCTACGTAATTAGTCTCCGCTATGAGAAGGTCAACAATTCTTGTCATAAGTAATAGGTTGACTTTTTTTACAATGGGTAAAGTGAAAATCGCTATCCGTGAGTATAAAAGCAGCTGTGTTACTTCATGCTAGCGTTGTAGAGCCTGATAATAGCGAAGGCCGGCCACTTCAACTCCTGTGGGAAATGTTTGACCTGAAGATCCACTTTTTTGAGCGGGTTTTGCTAAAAAAGTTAGCTGAAGGACAAACCCCACGGAAAGGGAAGTGGGCAGTCGGAGTGGTGGTCAAGCAAGCAGTAGCTATTATTCCATAATAGCTACTAGAGGAAGCGTAAATCTGAGCATTTAGTGATAAGGACTGAGCGAATTTTGCTCCGTTTTTCTAGTCTAGGAAATGAGGGATCTGCCTTGTTGATAAATATGGGCGTGTTGAGCCGTGTTCAGCTCCAGCGCCCAGAAACTAGGCGAGTTCACGAATCCTTCTACGATAAGTCATCATCGGTTCGTAAGCTCACTGTGATTCCTTTATCTCTGCCGACTCACTTCGTTGCTACGTTTCTAATCAGGCGCTAGCGCTTTTGTTCGTGTATACGGCAGTTTTTATAAGGGAAACGCTTCATAGAAAGGAGTTAAATATATGAAACGATTGGTTGATGTTTTTTTGTCCATTAGTATCCTTATTTTATTTTCTCCTATTTTCCTTATCGTTGCTGGGGGGTCAGGCTGCAATTGGGAAGTCCTATTATTTTTAAACAACAACGCCCTGGTTTGCATCATAAACCGTTTCAGCTGTATAAGCTCAGAACGATGATAAATGAAAAGGAGAAAAATGGCGTCCTATTAACAGATGAAGAACGTTTAACAGCTTTGGGTAAGTGGATAAGAAAATACAGCTTAGATGAACTTCCACAATTTATTAATGTGCTAAAAGGTGAGATGAGTATTGTTGGTCCTCGACCACTACTGATGGAATACCTTCCATTATATAACGAAGAGCAGTTACTTCGTCATACGGTGAAACCTGGCATAACAGGGTGGGCTCAAGTAAATGGAAGAAATGCAATTACGTGGGAGGAAAAATTTAAATTAGATATTTGGTATGCAAAAAATCAAAATCTCCTATTAGATAGTAGAATCTTAGTTTTAACTTTTATTAAAGTGCTTAAAAGAGAAGGGATAACTCAACAGGGTTCAGCAACAATGACAAAGTTTCATGGCACGAAAGAAGCCCAATAAGATGCGGATCATTATCATAGGAGATGGTGGACATAGCAAGGTTGTACAAGAGATGATATTTGCTAAGGAAAATTATCATGTTGTAGCTATTTTAGATGATAAGTATGAACGTGGATTTCAGATAGAAGGTGTCATTCATGCACCCGTATCTTATCTTATAAAGCTTTTACGTAAAGGAACTAAGGTGGTTATTGCTATTGGTGACAATAAAGTGAGAAAGGAAATTGTGGAGCAACTACCATTGTTACCAAAGCATTATCTATCCATAGCTCACCCGTCAGCTATAGTGAGTAAATCTGCTACCATTGGGTTTGGATCAGTAATTATGCCTCATGCGATAATCAATGCGAATGCTGAAGTAGGAATGTACTCGATTATCAACACATCAGCAATTGTAGAGCACGATAGTACAATAGGTGATTATTCGCATGTTTCACCAAATGCAACATTAGCGGGGAATGTAAGCACGGGTGAGGGAGTTCATGTTGGTTCATCAGCTACTATCATACCAGGAAAGCATCTAGGAAAATGGTCCATTATTGGTGCAGGGTCTACCGTTATTGAGCATATCCCAGCCTATAGTAAAGCTGTTGGTTCCCCTACACGAATTATAGATAGATTCGTCAATAATGATAAAACGAAAAAAGAGGGTGAGCTTATTGACAGAGCCAAGAATTAATCTATCCTTGCCACATATGAGTGGTACAGAAATGGAATATATAGAAGCGGCGTTTGAGATGAATTGGATTGCCCCACTTGGCCCAAATGTAGATAGGTTTGAGCAAGAGATGGCTGAGCGAGTAGGTGTTAAGGATGCGGTTGCGCTAAGCTCGGGAACGGCCGCTATTCATCTAGCGCTGTGTTTGATGAATGTTACGAGAGGAGATACGGTGTTTTGCTCTACGTTAACATTTGTTGCTAGCGCTAATCCCATTTTATATCAAGGGGCAGAACCGGTTTTTATAGATTCAGAGCCTGATTCCTGGAATATGTCACCGCAAGCTTTAAAGCGGGCAATGGAGGATGCTGTCTTACGGGGAAAGCTTCCGAAAGCAGTTATTGTTGTTCATCTCTATGGACAAAGCTCCCAAATGGATGCCATCGTACAGATTTGTAATGCCTATGAAGTCCCTATCATAGAAGATGCAGCGGAGTCCCTAGGTACCACCTATAAAAACAAGGCTTCCGGTACGTTTGGCAAGTATGGAATTTACTCATTTAATGGAAATAAAATTATTACTACATCCGGAGGGGGGATGCTCATCTCAAACGATGTTGAATCTATACAACGAGCGCGTTTTCTTGCGACGCAGGCTCGCGATCAAGCACGACATTATCAACATAGCGAAATCGGATTTAATTACCGAATGAGTAATATTGTAGCTGGGATTGGTAGGTCACAATTACGTGTGTTGGAGGAACGTGTTGCTGCAAGAAGGCAGGTGTTCGATAGGTATGAACGATTATTAGGAGATTTACCAGGTATTCAATTTATGCAAGAGCTAAAAAACACAAGATCCAATCGTTGGCTGACTACGTTTACCGTTAGTACAGAGGCTACGAACACAACAGCAGACGAGGTGTTAAGGACCTTAGAAGAAGCAAATATAGAAGCACGACCAGTTTGGAAGCCTCTTCATTTACAGCCACTTTTTTACGATGCTACGTACTATCCACATCAAGAAAACCTTCACGTAGCCGAACAATTGTTTCAAACAGGGATTTGTCTTCCTTCTGGGTCAAACTTAACGGAAGAGCAGCAGTTTCGAGTTATTACTTGTATTCGAAAGGCGTTTAAGCGTTCTCTCCCAAATGGGAGTTTTTTTATTATAGGAAAACGCGAGGTATAGGAGATGTTGGGAAAAAATATTAAACGTATTCGTAAAAAAAAGGGAATTAGTTTAACAGAATGCGCACAACGTGCAAATATATCGAAATCTTATTTAAGCAGTATGGAAAGGAATGTCAATCATAATCCATCGATCCAAATATTAGAGAAAATCGCAGCTGTGTTGGATGTCGATCTCCGAACGATATTAGGCTTAGATGATAAAGATGCAAAATTGCCAGAGCATGAGTGGATAGATTTTGTAAATGAACTAAAGAGAACAGGCATTGACAAGGGGCAACTTCATGAATATCGCGCAGTGATTGAATTTGCAAAGTGGCAAAAGGAGAAAGATGATTTAGGCTAATAAAATGAACTGTTTAAATTTACAAAGGAGATCATAAATGAAACAGAAGAAGCCGATTAGAGTATTACATGTGGTTGGTGCAATGAATCGTGGTGGAACAGAAACATTGCTTATGAATATCTATCGAAGACTAAACCATCAACAAATACAATTCGATTTTATATCTTACAGTAGTGAAGAAGCGGATTATGATCAGGAAATTAGAAGTTTAGGTGGTAGCGTTATTACGCTTACAAAGACAAATTCAATTCGTGAGATCTATCATGCTATCAAGCACTATGGCCCATATGTGGCCATCCACGCACATACGCTATTTCACTGCGGGGTTGCTATGACAGCCGGTTATCTAGCTGGTGTTAAGCGAAGAATATCGCATGCACATACGACGAAGGATGAAGGCAACAGTATCATTAGAAAAGCCTATAAGCCCACGATGCGATTGCTCATTCAGCTATTTTCCACGCATTTATTAGCATGTAGTAATCATGCTGGTCACTATCTATTCGGCCGAAGAGGGCTATCGAAACAAACGTATGCCTATTTTCCCAATGCAATTGAGTATACGCATTTTTTGTATAAGGATCACAAGCAGGTAGAACAGTTTAAGAGGGAGGAAGGGTTATCAAATCAGCGGATTATTGGTCACATTGGTAGATTCATCGCAGCTAAAAATCATCGATTTCTACTGGAAATCCTAAAAGTTTGTAGACAAAAAGATCCTACAGTCATGCTAATTCTTGTTGGGGAAGGTAAGTTACAAAAAGAGCTTCAGGAAACTGCTAAACAAGAAAAGCTTGATCAGAATATTCGTTTTTTAGGTCTTCGCAAGGATATTCCTACCATTCTGCATACAATGGATGTATTTCTATTTCCATCCATTTATGAAGGGCTGGGTCTTGTGTTACTAGAGGCACAAGCGAGTGGCTTACCATGTATCGTTTCCGAAGCAATTCAACCGGAGGCAGACCTTAAATTAGGACTAATCTCGAGAATTTCTTTGCAGGAAGGGCCACAATATTGGGCAGATAAAATTATGAACATGGTGTATAAGAGAGAAAAGAATACGATGAAAGTGAAAGCTGCTTTCGAAAAAAATGGATATTCGGTTTCCCTAGCTATTGCAAAGCTGATGGGCATTTATATATCCGATAGCGGTGGTGTATATGAAGAAAAAAATATTTATCGCCTCCTTTGATATGGAGGTTGGTGGGGTAGAAAGGAGTCTCCTTAGCTTACTTGAAAATCTAGATTACGATACGTACCATGTCGATTTAATGCTGTATAGACAGCAGGGGGAATTTTTGAAGCTCGTTCCACATAACGTAAATATATTAACTGAAATACCAGCGTATACGACATTTCGTAAGTCCATTCCAACCGTTATAAAAGAACGGCATTACCAGATAGGTTTTTCCAGAATAATGGCGAAGCTACATGCACAAATAAACGGTTTTAAATTAAAAGCTTCGGAGCCAGGCTATTATCAATCACAGCTCATGTGGAAATATACCTTGCCGATGCTACCGACTATAAAAGAGCAGTATGATGTTGCAATTAGTTATTTATGGCCCCATTATTTTGTTGCTGAAAAGGTGAAAGCACATCATAAAATCGCTTGGATACATACAGATTATTCAACAGTGCAGGTTGACAAAGAAATGGATTACGATATGTGGGCTAAATTCGACTCGATTATTGCGGTTTCGGAGGCATGCAGAGAGGCTTTTTTAAACGTATATAAAGGACTTGATGTAAAAGTAGTGGAGAATATGATATCACCTATGTTTGTTAGGAAGATGGCAACAAAAGAAGTAGAAAATCCGATGCTAAACGATACTAGATTTAAGATCGTAACGGTTGCACGTTTATCTCATGCGAAAGGGATTGATATGGCGATAAAAGCATTAAAGCAAATAATAGATAGTGGTTATAAAAACCTTGCTTGGTACGTTGTTGGCTATGGTGGAGATGAGCAAATGCTGTATCGATTGATCGCCAACAATCACCTACAAAATCATTTTTTCTTATTAGGGAAAAAAGTCAATCCGTATCCCTTTATGAAAGCAGCAGATCTTTACGTGCAACCTTCTAGATATGAAGGAAAAGCAGTGACAGTAACAGAAGCGCAAATTTTAGCAAAACCAGTTCTAATTACCAATTATCCAACCGCTGCAAGTCAGCTTAAGCATAACGTAGATGGATGCATTTGTGCTCTCGGAATTGATGGTTTGGTTACCGGCATCAAGCAGCTGATTCATCATACATCCTACCGAGAAAGACTAGTAGAGAATACCAAGCAATTGGATTATAGCAATAAATTAGAAATCAAAAAGCTATATCAGACATTTGAACAAGAAGTCGCAGGGAGGTCATAGTCTTTAATGGATAATATTGTATTATTAGATACATCTGTAGGGTCTCTGAATAAGGGTGATGACATTATTATGAAGTGCGTGAGAGAGCACTTAACGGAAATTACAAAGGAGGATTACGTACTTACCTTACCAACGCATTTAGCTCCATTTCATTGGTATCAAGTGGTTAGAGGCTCTAACCGTGTAAAACTATATAGTAATGCGAAATACAAATTTGTCGGAGGATCCAATTTACTGACAATGGATATGCTAACCCATTTTCCACAATGGAATATTAATCTATTTAATTATCAACCTTTAAAAGGAAGTATTTTGGTTGGAGTTGGTGCAGGAAAAGGAACTAAAATAAAGCGATATACAAAAATGCTTTATAAAAAAGTATTATCGCATGACTATATTCATAGTGTTAGAGACGAACGAACAAAAAGTTTCGTAGAAGATATGGGGCTGAAGGCAATTAATACTGGCTGTGCGACATTATGGTCACTCACGCCAGATTTTTGTTTGCAAATTCCGAAACATAAAGCTACATCGGTGGTTTTTACACTTACTTTTCATGCGAGACATAAAGAATGCGATCAGTTATTAATAAATGTCTTACAAAAAAATTATGAAAAGATCTATTTCTGGATTCAAGATAAAGAGGATCTGCATTACTTTCATACACTCGATAATATAGAAGGGATTCAGATTGTTTCTCCAACGTTAGTAGCGTATGAAAAAATATTGTCTCAAGATATTGATTATATCGGTACACGTTTACATGGAGGAATTTATGCAATGAGACATAAAAAGCGAGCTATTATTATTGGTATTGATGAAAGGGCGCGAGGCATGGGAGAGACATATAACCTTAATCAACTAGACAGAAGAGAAATGAGTCAATTAGAAACCACCATACATTCCGCGATTACTACTGATGTAAAGCTAGATCTCAAGCGAATAAATACGTGGCTACAACAATTTAGGCAAGTGAATACGTCCGATACCGAATTGTCATTTAGAGGTGCTCAATGAAAGCTATTATACTCGATGATGTTGCAGTGAATGGAAAAAGGATTGATATTTCGTTTCGTGTAGACAAGAAACTCCAACGGTATTTTCAACAAGGTAATCATCTCTTTTTTCAATATAATGATGATTTGAAAGATGTCCCGGTTAGTGTAGCAGCTATTCCATTTGTTGCGAACACCGCACCACTTGCTTGGATAACCAATTCATCCATCTATGTTTCTGAATTGGATAAATCCTTTTATGATTGCCTTGCCAACATCAAGAAAGCCTATCAGCGAATGTACCCAGATGTAATTTTTTCAGGTGAAATACATGTGGATCACCTCATAGAGAATAGCTATACCCCTGAACATGAAGCTGCTCAGTTATTTAGTGGGGGGCTTGATGCACTTGCTACCTTTATTCGGATCAAGGAAAAGAAGCCCTTACTTATTACTGAATATGGATGGCATCAGCATTCCGTACAACGAAGTAAGGTATGGGATGCCGATGAAAAACACGTGACTCGATTTGCTTGTGAACATAACCTTGATAACATTCTTATTCATTCCAATTATGGGACATTTATTAGCGCTCAAGAAATTGATAGACATTTTCTAAAGAAACTTGGTGATTCTTGGTGGCATGGCTTACATCATAGTTTAGCTATTATTTCTGCGGCTATCCCGATCGCCTATAAGGAGAAAATCAACTGTATATACATTGCTAGCTCTTATTTTAGAGGATATAGGGCAAAGTGTGCATCGGATCCAACGATTGATAATGAGATAAAATTTGCTTCGGGACATGTGTTTCATGACGGTTATGAGATAAATCGGCAGGAAAAAGTGAAATTAGTTGTAGACTATTACGCAAACAAGGAAACGGATGTGAACCTCAGGGTCTGTTTTTTAAATGAAAAAAATTGCTGTCATTGCGAGAAATGTGTTCGTACAATAGTTGGTATTGTTGCGGAGGGTAGCGATCCAAGTGATTTCGGATTTCCTATAACAGGAAGTCTATCTCAACATATAAGCGATTTTTTAAAGGATAACGTGAAGTATTTTACACCGGCGCGAATCATGCAGTGGAACCTATCTAAAGACAGAATGAAAGAGAATCAGGAAAAAATTATGGATCAGGAATTAGTGGCTTGGTTCGTAATGTATGATTTTGCGGCTAAAAGAAAAAAAGCACTTTTAAAATACAGACTAACAAAGTTCGTTCCAATAATTATTCGCAGAGTACGCACTCGGTTAAATCGAATACGAATGCAAAATTTATAAAGTAGAAGGCGTTTATATGAGAATCGAAAACTCAATTAGAAATATGTTCTTTGGGGTTTCAGGACAAGTAATTAGTCTGATCATGGGGATGATTGTTCGCACCGTTTTTATTTATACGCTTGGTATCGAATACGTAGGTGTTGAAGGGCTGTTCAGCAGTGTTCTCTTAATTTTATCACTAACGAATTTAGGCTTTGATACTGCTATGATCTATAGCTTATATAAACCGTTGGCAGAAAAGGATACGATCAAAATTCAAGCGTACATGAATCTATTTAAAAAGGCATATAGAATCATCGGCGCTGCTGTTTGTGTCATCGGACTATTACTATTACCATTTCTGCCATACCTACTAAATGGTGATACACGAATTGATCATTTGCATGCAATCTATCTGTTATTTTTATTGCAATCTGTTATGTCCTATTATTTTGTGCATAAGCAAGCAATTATTATTGCAGATCAACGACATCATATAATATCAAAGATACACAGTGTGTTTATCGTTATGACTAATCTATGTTTGATTGTATTACTATTAACAACTAAAAATTATATTGTCGTTCTTTCTACACAGGTCGCTTTCCGAGTAATGGAGAATGTTTATATAGCACGTAAAGCGAATCAATTGTATCCATTTTTGATGGAAGGAGCACATGCAACGCTACCGAAAAAAGATAGAAAACAATTTTTTAGTAATTTGTATGCTCTCTTTTTATATAAGATTAGCGGTGTTGTTATTCATGGTGCAGACAATATCATTATATCCGTTTTTGCCGGTATCGCCTTTGTAGGGATGTATGCCAATTATTTATTAATTATTAGCACGATTACTACGCTTTTAGGCTATTTATTTCACTCGATAACAGCAAGTGTTGGTAACTTACATGTTGAAGAAAGTGCGGAAAAGAAGTATTTTATATTTCGTGTTATTCGCTTTACTAATTTCTGGATATTTGGCTTCTGTGCTATTTGTCTTTGGAATTTATTTAATCCGTTTATTACCGTTTGGTTAGGCGATCAGTACGTATTAAATATGTTTATCGTATTTGCCATAATCTTAAACTTTTTTACGGCGGGTATGCAAAATGCGACTACTACGTTTAGAGAAACAACGGGTTTATTTAGGAAGGGTAAATATCGACCGATTATAGCAGCAGGAATAAATATTTTAGTTTCCATTATACTAGCAAAGGAAATTGGCTTGGCGGGAGTGTTCATAGGAACGGTTATAAGTAGATGGAGCGTTTATTTTTGGTATGATCCATATATCCTTTTTAGATATGTTTTTTTTCAACCAGTTCGCTTTCACTTTATACGATATATGGTGTATACCTTAATTGTTGTTATAGCTGCTATCATAACGGATTTTATTGCCAGAAGCTTTTTCACCACATATACCATGTGGACAATTTTATTCAGAGGTACTATATGCATAATCATTCCCAATGTATTGTTTTATCTGTTGTTTCGAAAGACAGAAGAGTTTAACTATCTCTATCATGTTGCTAAACGAATCGTAAGCACGAAACTCATGAAGCACCCAGTAGTAGAGAAAACCTTTTCTCATAAATAATCACTTGTTTTTCTTATAAGTTAAGAAAGTATAAAATCAGTGCAATGACTGCGTTAAGCCAAGTAGTTATTTTGAAATGTTAGATGTATATTGGCAATGCTCCGACTAATTACTTCGCTATCCGGGGCACGGCCTCAACTAACTTTGCAAAGAAGAACACGTTGCAAAGTGGATTTTCGGCTCGCGCTAATCCCGCAGGAGTCTATGTAATTAGTCTCCGCTATGAGAAGGTGCAACAATTCTTGTCATAAGTAATAGGTTGACTTTTTTTACAATGGGTAAAGTGAAAATCGTTATCCGTGAGTATAAAAGCAGCTGTGTTACTTCATGCTAGCGTTGTACAGCCTGATAATAGCGAAGGCCGGCCACTTCAACTCCTGTGGGAAATGTTTGACCTGAAGATCCACTTTTTTGAGCGGGTTTTGCTAAAAAAGTTAGCTGAAGGACAAACCCCACGGAAAGGGAAGTGGGCAGCCGGAGTGGTAGTCAAGTAAGCAGTAGCTATTATTCCATAATAGCTACTAGAGGAAGCGTAAATCTGAGCATTTAGTGATAAGGACTGAGCGAATTTTGCTCAGTTTTCTTAAGAAAATCCCATAAGGGGGGATGATATGAAGATGGATCGAAGTGACACCTTTCAGAGTAAATGGTTTATTGGTATAACATGTCTTAAAGTGATCATGATGTATGCTTGGATACCGAAGGATATGTTTGATGTAACAATACCAAGTGTAGACCATTTTATTAGGACATTTAGTGATGCATGGCCTATGTTTTATGAGGGAAAAGAATTTCTTGAGACGTTTCCTTATCCATCAGGAATGCTATTTATATTAGCGCTTTTTTTCTGGCCAGTTGTACTGTTCGGATTGGATGGGCAGCATCTTCAAACGTTTTTAATACAGCTACCAACATTACTAGCAGATATGCTTATTTATTATGTACTACTGCGAACATTTCCGACAAAGCAAAAGCGGGTCATGTTTATCTATTATGGTTCTCCCCTTATTTTTATAGCGAGTTATCTATATCCACATCATGATTTATTACCGATAGCTGCTTTATTGCTATCAGTATTTTATTTACTACGCAAACAGCATGTCATTGCTGCGGTTTTCTATGCGGTTGGATTGTCGTTAAAAATGCCAGTAATTTTTGCATTGCCATTACTTCTTATCTATTTTTTGAAAATGCATCGAACGATTGATGTAATGAAATTCAGTATAATCGCACTTGGGACTTGGTTTCTTTTATCAAGCCCTTTTCTATTTTCAAAGGGGTATCAACTATCGGTTTTTTACTATGAAGATCAATTTAAAATGTTCGATATATATTTGGAAATTGACTATCTCAAGATTTATGTAGCACCGCTTGTTATTGCATTAATTTATATTCACTTTTTTCGATTCGATAAAATTAATGCTGATTTATTGTATACCTATTTAGGCATGCTTTATTTTGCATTTGTGCTATTTATTCCACCAATGCCTCATTGGTATGCCTGGTCCTTTGTGTTTGCGTCATTCTTTTTTATTAAGACGTATGAGAATAAACATAATATGTATCAATATTTACTATTAACTACCGCTTATTTAGGTTATTTTATCTTTTTTTATCCCAATACAAATCCAACATTACTTGCTATTTCTGAATTCTTTCATATCGATCAGAATGATAGCTTTGTACCTAATTTGATATTTACGTTATTTGAAGGGATTTTGCTATGTTTAATTTGGATTTTTTATAGGTATGGCATTATTAGTAATTCCTTATACAAAGTGCGGTTAAGGCCAACCGTAATTGGCATAGGCGGCGATAGTGGTGTTGGAAAAACAACACTAACAAAAGGGTTAATGAATTTATTTGGTGCCGAGAGGTTACTTATAGTTGAAGGAGACGGTGATCATAAATGGGAGCGAGGTCATGAGAAGTGGAAAGAGTATACCCATTTAAACCCGAAGGCCAATTTTCTGCATGAACAGGCGTCTACGTTAGAAAGGTTGAAGAATGGTAACTCGGCAAAACGCGTTGAATACGACCATCAAAAGGGGAGCTTTACAAATCCCCAGAAGATAGACCCGAATGATTTTATTGTCATGTGTGGACTACATCCACTTTTATTAGCCAGAACGAGAAAGGTATTAGATCTAAAAATTTATCTGGATACAGATGAACAATTGCGAAGACATTGGAAGATTATACGAGACTGTAACGAACGTGGTTACTCGATAGAGAAGCTGATGAAGCAAATTGACGCTAGGGTGGAAGATGCAAAGAAATATATCTATCCGCAAAAAAAATATGCCGATATTATTATCAAATATTATACAGATAAGCCATTTGCGATCGGGAACCCAGATGAGAATCCTGCAATTCAATTAACAATCACCTGTAATGCGGATGTTTTTCTCGAGCATGTATTGGAGGAAATGGATAATGCAAATATTTCATATACACATGATTATCACGCTAATTTAAAGCATCAGATGATAAAATTACATGCGCCAATTGATCGGCAAACAGTCCATGAATTAGCTAATCACTGTATTGAAAATTTAAATGAAGTTACTCGTGGCCATATGATTGAGTGGCGGGATGGCTATGAGGCATTTATACAATTAATTATCCTCGTATTTATTAGTGAGAAAATGAAAGGTAGGTAATTGCAATGGATTTTAAAGCAATCCTATTGGACCTTGATGATACACTATATGATTATGAATATGCGCATCAGCAGGGGATGGATGCCGTATTTGCTTATATAGCCTCTCATACATCTAGGAGTTATGCGGAGCTGGAGCAAGTGTTTCAACTAGCAAAGAATTCTGTAAAGGCAGATCTAGGTGCTACTGCAGCTTCCCATAATCGAATGCTTTATTTTCAACGGATGTTTGAATATTTACACGTAAATGCGCAAGTACATACATTAGAAGCGTATCGGTTATATTGGGATACATTTTTACCAGCGATGCGGCTGAAAAAAGGTGTTCATGCTTTTCTAAATAAAACGAAAGAAATACCAATTTGTATCGTAACGGATTTGACGACTCATATTCAGCATCGGAAGCTAGTCTATCTCGGTATTCAAGAACGTATCAACTACATGGTGACGAGTGAAGAAGCAGGTGTAGAAAAACCACATCCGCATATTTTTCAGCTTGCGTTAAACAAATTGGGAATGGAAGCAGGAGAAGTCATTATGATTGGTGATCATTATGAAAAAGATGTCGTAGCAGCATCGACATTAGGAATAACATCTTTTTGGTTGAATCAAAAGGCTGCTCATAAAAACCCACTAGCTATAGGGAACTTTTTGCATGTATACGAAAAAATTTAACAGCACCTCGCCTGCTGTTATAAAACCAGTTTATGGAAGGGAGTGGATAGAAACATGGTTGAGGAGAAGAAGCTATTTGTTGGGCTTTCACGCTTCGCTGGGGAACGGTTCGATTTAATTCAAGCTGGAGGTGGCAATTCCTCTGTTAAGTTAGCGAATGGAAAGATGCTCATTAAAGCCTCGGGACAACTGCTGTCGGATGTAAATGAGACGGATGCCTTTGTAGAAGTTAGCCTTAATAAGATACAGGAAATCCTAGAAAATGAACAAGTCTTACATGAAACAGATAAAAAAAAGCGAGAGCAGCTTGCCGGGAATTTAATGAAAGAAACGGTATATTCGGTTGACCATAGACCATCTATCGAAACATTCCTACATGCTCTGCTTTATAAATATACGCTTCATACGCACCCAATCGTCGTAAATATGTTTACATGTAAACAAAATGGGAGAGACCAACTACAGTTGCTATTTCCTGAAGCTCTATTTATTCCATACGAAACACCCGGGATCGATCTCGCTATCAAATTAAACGAGAGGTGTGTGAACTATCTAGATCAATGGCAGCAATTACCTCAGATTATCTTTTTACAAAATCACGGATTAATTGTTAGCGCGGATGACGCAAATGAAGTGAAGCGATTAACCAATCATGTTGTTATGACCATTGAAAAGCATCTAGGTGTTTATTTCGATCACTATCGACTTAGCAATGAACTTTCACAACTAATGTACACTGTTGACAGCTCCCCAATCACTGCTTATTTATCGGAGGATCCTTACTTGACACAGATGCTCCAGCATGTGCGAACATTATTTTACAAACCGCCTTTATGTCCAGATACATTTGTGTTTTGTGGTTACTACGCTGTAAATGTAACTAGTAAACAGGACGTAGCAGCATTAAAAGAGTATATGGATATGTATCAAACTCTACCGAAAGTAGTTATTTATAAAGGCTACTTATTTTTTGTGTCTGTAAATCGCAAAAAAGCAAAAGAAACGGAGGAAGTATTCAAAGCACATATTATGACACTTGCATCGTTATATGGTGAAGAACAACCATTAGATAATAACGAGTTACGGTACTTAAGCGATTGGGAAGCAGAGAAATTTAGACAGAGCGTATAAAGTAAACGTTTAACAGTAGAGGTTTTCCTGCGCGTTAATAAGGGATTAGGAGGATGAAAGTGAAAATTATTATACCTATGTCAGGACAAGGCAGTCGATTTGTTCGAGCAGGTTACCAGCAACCAAAGCCATTAATTGAAGTGGATGGCATGCCAATGATTGAGCATGTAGTGAATTTATTTCCCAAAGAAACGGGCTTTATATTTATTTGTAGAGAGGATCACCTGCAAGCCACAAATATGGAAAGTATACTTAGGCGGATTGCTCCAGAGGGAAAAATTATTAGTATATCACCACATAAGCAGGGACCAGTATATGCAGTTACAAGAGCTATGCAGGAAATAAACGATGAGGAAGAGGTCATTATTAATTATTGTGACTTCTCTTGCTACTGGAGCTATGATGATTTTCTAGCACGTACTCGAGAAAGAAATGCTGACGGTGCCATACCGGCGTATAGAGGTTTTCATCCCCATATGTTAGGAACAACCAATTATGCATTTATGCGTCATCAGCATAACTGGATGCTAGAAATAAAAGAAAAACAGCCGTTCACTTCGAATAGAATGGAGGAATTTGCTTCAAGCGGAACCTATTACTTTAAAAAAGGCTTTTTTGTAAAAAAATATTTTACAGAACTTATGGAAAAGAATATCCATGTGAACGGAGAATACTATGTCAGTCTCGTTTATAACCTATTACAAAGGGACGGATTGCATACATTCATTTACGAAATACAACATATGCTTCAATGGGGGACGCCAGAGGATATGGAAGCATACCAACGTTGGTCGAGCTATTTTCATAGGGTTATGGAAGGAAACAAAGCCGAGGAAATATATCCAATGACAACCATACTACCATTAGCTGGTGCGGGGAGTCGCTTTGCTAGAAATGGTTATTCGCTGCCGAAGCCTTTTATAGAGGTTTCTGGGAAACCGATGTTTATACAAGCAAACGCATATTTACCAAAGGCTAACAAACAATTTTTAATGTGCTTGGAAGAACATATGCAGCGCTATGATATAGAACAAGACCTAAGAATGTATGGGGAGTCGGGTGAAATTTTAGTGGTAGAAGAGCTAATGGAAGGGCAGGCGAAAACCTGTGCATTAGCCTTGGATAGAATAAATCTGGATGAATCCTTACTTATTTCAGCCTGTGACCACGGAGCCTTATGGAATGAGGCCGTATATCAACAATTAATGCATGATGATGATATTGATGCCATTATATGGACGTTTCGAAGACATCCTTCTAGTAAAGTAAATCCAGAAATGTATGGATGGGTGAAGGTGGACACACAGAATCGTGTAACAGAGGTATCCGTAAAGCAGCCAATCAGTGATCATCCTTATGATGATCATGCGATTGTTGGGACGTTTTATTTTAGAAAAGCGAGCTATTTTCAACAGGCTATCAACCGGTTATTTGCAAAAAATATACGAGTGAATGGTGAATTTTATATAGATAGCTGTTTCAATGAACTAATCGAGATGGGATTACATGTAAAAGTGCTTGAGGTGGATCATTATATTGGTTGGGGTACACCCACGGATTTAAAAACATTCCAATACTGGCAGAGCTTCTTCCATAAATGTGCTTGGCATCCCTACCGTTTACATTTGGATACATTTATAAATAAAGACAAAATATCTGAGTTGGATGCATTGTATCAATGGAAAAAGCCAGTTTCCCTTTAATGAATAGCCATGTTAGACAGATATTGCGTTTCATCGTAGTAGGAATGTCGGCTGTTGCTGTGGATTGCTTGCTATATTTTATCCTGATTCCAAATTTAGATCCCAATATTGCCAAACTGATTTCATATATTTGCGGAATGATCATTGCCTTTCTTCTCAATAAGTATTGGACGTTTGAAAAGAAACAACATGCTATCATCCAATTTTATAAGTTTACACTTCTGTATGTAAGTACACTTGGAGTTAATGTTGGTGTAAATTTCTTCATCCTGACGTATATAAGCTCGATAACATTAGTTGGCTTTACGATTGCGACGGCAGCAAGTACAATTATAAATTTTACGGTTCAGAAATGGTGGGTGTTTAAAAAATGATCAAGTATTCCATTGTGATTCCTTGCTATAATGAGGCGAAAAATATCCCAGCTTTATTAGCTAGATGGGAGCAGGTAATGGAACGAAAGGATGTCGAAATTCTCTTAGTCAATAATGGTTCCAAGGATGAAAGCAGCGAAACGTTGCAGCAATGGGTTCCTCAATATTCATTTGCTCAACGCTTAGAAATTGAAGTGAATCGCGGATATGGATATGGTATTTTATACGGTTTAAGTCATGCCAGAGGTGAATTTTTAGGGTGGACCCATGCAGATTTACAAACAGATCCATTAGATGTTATCAAAGCGATGGAGGTAATAGACAATAGTCCCTCACCTCAACATATATTTGTGAAGGGAAATCGAAAAAATAGGCCGTTGTTCGATCAGCTGTTTACAGGCGGAATGAGCTTGTTTGAAAGCTTATATTTAAAGCAAAAGCTCCGTGATATAAATGCGCAGCCAAATGTATTCCATCGTAGCTTTTATTTAAGCTGGTCTAATCCGCCAGATGACTTTTCGCTGGATCTATATGCGTTCTATATGGCTAGGAAGGCCGATTTGGAAATTCATCGGTTTGCTGTCGTATTCCCAGACCGATTACATGGGGAATCAAGCTGGAATAATGGGTTAGCTGCCAAGGTAAAATTTATAAAACGTACCCTAGATTTTAGTACGACCTTAAAAAAGGAGTTAGCTAGATAATGGACTATATTGCTCATCGAATAAATACCGTTGCTCAATTAAATAAGCTACCTAAGCATTATGGGGTTGAGATTGATTTGCGAGATGCAGGAGGACGCATTATTTTGCAACATGATCCTTTTGAGGATGGAGAGGATTTGGAGGAGTTTCTGCAGCATTATCAACATGGTTGTATGATCTTAAATATTAAGAGTGAACGAATTGAGCATAAGGTTCAAACACTATTAAAAAACTATCATATTACGAACTACTTCTTTCTAGATTCTTCCTTTCCGATGATTTATGAACTGACACGTCATGGAGAACGGAATATTGCTATCCGATTTTCCGAGTTCGAAGGGATAGATACGATTCTTGCGATGCAGGGGCGAGTGAATTGGGTTTGGATAGATTGCTTTACCAGACTACCAATTGATAGGGAACGTTTTACGAAATTGAAGCAAGCAGGATTTAAATTATGCTTGGTGTCTCCTGAGTTGCAAGGCAGACCAGAGGATATTACTAATTATCAGGATGATTTACTAGCGAATGCTATACATGTGGATGCAATATGTACAAAACGTGAGTATGTCCATCTATGGGAAGCGTAATGGATCTAGGGGGAGTTTAGGGTGAATGATAATAGGACAAAGAAATATGGATCATTGATCTTCTGCCTTATAATTATTCTCATTAGTTTATTTTCCGTTTACTTTTATCAGGTTGCTTGGGGGTGGCCTGTAGTAGATAGCTTTCCACAAATTGAGAAGCTATTAAATAAGCAGTTTCTGCCAGCTGACTTTTATACAAATACATTTGAAGAATTTTCCCCTAGATTGTACGTTTCCTATTTTTATATTTTTGGAGCAAACGTGTTTCATGTAGATTATACAGTGTTCATTGCATTTGTAAATCTTTTACGGATTTTTCTGCTAAACATTGCAGTTTTCACTTTATTATATGTTCTTAGCAACAAGCAAACGTATATCGCTCTTATTGGAATGTTCTTAGGAGCCATTTCTTTTTATAGTATTCCGAGAACGATTGCCTGGTTTTTCAGTACACCTGTATTCAGTGCAGCGGAATTTTCCTTAGTGTTTATTCTGTTTGGCTTCGTTCTAATTTATCGAGCTAACATCTTTTCATCATGTATGTTATTTGCTATTGCTATGCTGCTTCACCCTGTATTAACATTACATGGATTAGCGATAGCTGGACTGCTTTTCGTTGCTACGTATAATTTCAGTGAAATCAAATCGATGATAAATCGTTGGCCCATTTTGGGTTTGCTTTCGATAATCGGAGCATTTTTCGTTAGCTATATACCATTAAAGCTGTCGGAAAAGGGAGTAGCACTCTTATCGAGTAAGGAATACACAACAATCATTGGTGATCTTAGACATCCCCATCATTATATTCCATCGAAATTTGGTATCGAAATTTGGTTCATTGCTATCATGTACGCCGTTATCATCATCTATATGATCTATGTAATAAGAAAGAGGCTGCCAGCTTCTATTCTAAGGTTTCTCAAGCTGTATGGGCTTTATATTACGTTCATGATGGCTATTGGTTATCTTTTTGTTGAAGTGGTTCCTATCAAATCGATCGTAACCATAATTCCCTATCGCACGTTTGTATTTGTCCCCGGATTCTATTTATTTATCTTTGCCTATTACATGTATTACAAATTACGAAATAAAGATTATCTTTCATTCCTATTGCTGCATCTTCCGTTTATCCCTGTACTTACACAGGATATAAAGCTCTCTACATTAATGATGGGGGCTGTATTCGTTTATGCAGTATGGAGTGATTGGTTGTTCGCTAAAAAAGGATTGAAGCTTCATATTTATTTAGATCGCTATTTAATGAAACGAATAGGTTTACATTATTTCTATTTGATACTCGTACTATTGGCTTTTGCAGGTAGCTTTTTTGTGTTGGATCGAAAACTAGCTTTTAATATTCCTGATATTTCAGAACCACGGAATGAGCTTTATGCATGGGTGAAGGAACATACCGCTCAGGATGCACAAATATTAGCAGATATTGATGTGGATCATTTAGTAAATCAAAAACTACGCTTAATTGCAAATCGAAGTGTACCGGTTAGCAAAGACTTTCCATTTAATGAAAAATATTATAAGGAATGGGCGGAACGGTTCATGGATATATATGATGGAAAGTATGATAATGCTGGTCATATCAATGAATTGACGCAAACAGAATTACGGTCTTTAATGAAAAAATACCAGGTTAATATCATTTTAAGAACCGAGAAGTTGGAAGGAACATCTTACTTTTCACTACAGAAAACGATCCCATTAAAGGGAAAAAATGTGTATATATATAAGGCAATGCAATAGAAGTTTAACATAATGTGGGTGCTTGCTAGAATCCAGCTGTCGAGCGAGGTGAAAGAATTGAAGAAGAAGTATTTGCTATTTTTAGGTCTTGTTGTCTTAGGTGCTGTTTTTTTGATAATGAAATTTACAGATGAACAAGGCGGTGGTGATAATAATTCTACGTCGCGTTATACTGTGGATTTGGAACGATGGGGGATCTATAATGATGGTACACATCCAAAGGAAACGACAGAAGGCTTAAACAAAGCGTTACTGTGGGCAAGTAGAAATGATTACAACACGTTTTATATACCGGCTGGAACGTATCTAATAGATAAGGGACAGGAGCCGTCTGATCCGAATGCTCGCCTAAATATGGTAAGCGATCTAACACTAGAACTAGCTGATGAAGCAACTCTAAAAAAGGAAACCAATTCATATGAGAGCTATGAAATTGTATATGTCGGTCCAGAGACGAAGAATGTATCGATTAAAGGTGGGACATTTCAAGGAGATCGCGACACACACGATTATACTGGAAAGGATACGTCTCATAGCCATGGCACCCATGAGTTTGGTATGGGAATATTAGCTCTTGGTACCGATAATTTAAAGATAGAAGATGTAAAGACGATTAATTTCACTGGAGATGGCATTATGGTTGGCGGGAGTTCGAAACAAATAAATAGATTAAAAGAAAGTGATTTTGAATTGGGTGCAATTGGTAAGAAGGGAGAATTGATAGCTGATTCTACGAAGATTCGAACCAAAGGAAATGTAAAGACAAATTTCCAGCATCCCGTTTTTGATGCAAACAGAGTTATTCAGCTCTCGCGCCCAAAAAATATGAATGCCAATACCCCTTATGATATCTTTTTTTATCGTTCAGATGGTACATTTATTCAAAAGGTAGAGAATCAGGAGCTTGATTGGAGTATGGTCAATGTGCCAGAGCAGGCAGCGTACTTTCATGCTGTGTTTGATACAGAAGAGATAGCTGGCGTAGAACTGGAGTATTGGAATAAGGATATATCCAATCAGGTTGAAATAAAGCATAGTGAATCAGCAAATAATCGTAGGCAGGGAATAACCGTTGCAGGCGTCTCTAACATGGAGATCACGCAAAATAAGATACATAACATCAAGGGAATCGCCCCTCAATCAGGAATTGATATTGAAGCAGGTTTTTATCCTAATTACAATATCCTTATAAAAGAGAATCGGATATATAATAATGAAAGGTATAATATTATTCTTTATGATGGTCAAGATGTCACGGTTGATGAAAATTATCTTGGGCCGAATAAAGCGAATTCCTCCATTGGTCTTGCGATAGCTACATCGTTTCGGTCTGGTGCTGTTATTAAAAATAATACGTTTGATGCTAGTAAAATTGTGGCGGAAGGTGAAGCAGTCTTTCGCGGTAACCGTATGTCGGACTCGTTAGCAACGATTTTCGGTCCAGATACACTACTTACAGATATGGAATTCACAAATTCACAATTAAGTATTCAAAGTAAAGAGCCATATGGCGTAGAAGTTTCAAATATTACCTTAGCAAATGATAGAAAACAAATCAATTCGCTACAAATCAAGGATCAACCCATAAAATTAAGTGATGTAACGATCACAGGCGAAACGGTCGAACGTAATATAGTCGGTGAAGTAGCTGATGGTAGTATCTTTAATCGCTTGAAAGTTATTGACTATAACGCAACGTATGGACTTGATTTACCTAGAGGAACATATAATGGCTGTGAATTTGCATCATCAGAGCCAGGAAAGGGAAGGATTGATCTGAATAGTTTAGGTAACTATGAATTTAACGATTGTGTATTTAAGCAAATTGGCGATTTACATGTAGATAATACTGGTGTAGAAGCTGTTATTCAATCTTCACAATTTGAGTCAGCAACAAAGATCCCCATTATCCGTATTAATAAAGCGAAGGAGGTAGCCATCTTAGATAATGTGATATATACAGAGATTGATTCCACTTCAATTAAAGAATGGATATACATTAATGAAAATACATCACCACATGTTAAGCAAGAGGGTAATACGATAAAGTATCTAGGAAATTAGCTTGACTTCATCGTTCTTAGCATTGACAATAGCAGAGAGTCATGGTAAATTAGCACTATATTCTTTATAAAGAACGAAATTGCGAAGTTATTCGCACTTTTTTATCCATTTAATGTTCTTTATAATGAACGAATGATGAAAGGGGGGAACTTCATGAAAAAAGAATGGGAAAAGCCTGTATTAGATCAGCTTAGTGTAAGCCTTACCAAGGGCAAAGGCCATGGTGGCAAATGGTGGGATGATAGTGATGATTCAGGAGACGATAATCTTGGTAGCTAAAGAAAACATCGTTTTGTTAGCGGCTGAACACTTCTTGAATAAGAATTAAAACAGCCATATCACATTACTTACATTAGGGCTTGTCTCATCCTGTAGTTGTAAAAGTAGAGAGCTAAATTTGAGACAGCCCGAACAAATTTAACTTTAATCCGTGGGGGGTTTTGTTTATCCCCACGGATGGTTAGTACCACAAGGGTATGACCTAAAGGCTCTGAAACGAATCGGACATTTATTGCTTGAAGTGGTGTCTTACTGCCAGTTATATGCGGGATAAAGAGGGGGAATGAGAGGCGTGGATTATCGGGCATTCGGATTAACGATATCTAGTGATATCGTGTTACCAGAGCTACTGCCTATGTCTTTTGAAAATGAGGGACAAGGACGTGACGTGATCATAACGAGAGCGGATTTAACGGAACAATGGGCAAGGCTATTTCAAGAGGATGAATTTTTTATAATTAAAGAGAATTTTTGTATGTTTAAGGTTGATGGGGTGGCTATCTATGCAATCCATGGAGGAACTAACATAACTGTTTCGCCATGTGATGGTGCACAGGAAGATCAAGTTCGTTTATTTATCCTAGGTACAAGTATGGGAATACTATTAATGCAGCGGAAAACGCTTCCTTTACACGGGAGTGCGATAGCTGTTGATGGAGCTGCCATTGCCATTGTAGGTTCCTCAGGAGCTGGAAAGTCTACGCTAGCATCTGAATTTTTACAAAGAGGATATCATTTAATAAGTGATGACCTTATTCCAGTAACCTTCCAGAAGAGTGGCATTCCATATATTAAGCCAGCGTATCCCCAACAAAAATTATGGTTAGAAAGTTTACATCATTTTGGAATGGAGGAAACGAAGTATCGTCCACTTATCGATAGAGCATCAAAATTTGCTATTCCGGTCTTGAACCAATTTGTCTCCGAATGGTTACCTTTGATTGGTGTATATGAATTAGTAAAAAGTGATAAGCAGGATATTCAGGTAAAGCCAATTCACAATCTTGAACGGTTGCAAACGCTGTATAAACATACGTTTCGCAAGTCATTACTGAAAAAATCAGGGTTATTGGAATGGCATTTTCATACGATAGCTAAAATGGTAAATAAACTAGATATCTATCAATTACAACGCCCAACATCCTATTTTACGGCGGAACAGCTTGCAGACGTTATCGAATCAGAATGGATAGCAAGGAGGAATACAAATGATCAAGCAGCAAAAGCTTACCATCCATCAATTAGTTAGCCAAGATACCAATGCAATTGTAAGTGACATGGATGGTGAAAAAGTCATGCTATGTATGGAAAATAGCTCGTATTATAATTTGGGAACAGTGGGAGGGGATATTTGGGAACATATCGAAAAGCCAATATCCATCAAGGCTTTAATCTCATTACTAACTAGTCAATATGATGTAGAGGAGCACGCTTGTGAGGAACAGGTTCTGACTTTTTTGAGGCATTTATTAAACGAGGGATTAATTCAAGTTAATCCGGAATCGCTATCATAGAATATGCTTCAATGTAGCGATGCAAGCAGATAAGAGCCTAATCTTTATTTCCTTTTTAAATGACGTTGGAAAGGAATTAGACATGTATGATGCATAACGTAAAATTATTTATTTTATTGAATTCTGAAGCAAAAATACGTTTATTAGAAGCTTTCTTTTATTTAGGATGGGGAAGGATTCTTAAAGCATTACCCTTCGCAATGGTTTCTCCTTTGTTAGGCAATCAATCGGAAGAAACATCAAGTCAGATCACAGAAACGAATATCCACGTGTTGAAGCACATCTCAGAATCTATTGAAATAATGAGTCGATACACACCATGGGATAGTCAGTGTCTAGTAAAAGCGATTGCTGGACAAAAAATGCTACGTCGACGCCATATGGAAAGCACATTGTATTTAGGAACGGCAAAAGATGCGAATGATGAATTGATCGCTCATTCCTGGCTACGTAGTGGTTCTTATTATGTTACAGGTAAAGAAGGAATGAGAAAATTCACGGTGGTAGCAACATTCGCGATGCGCACAAATTCAGGTAAGTCCGTTGGTGATTATCATGGATAAGTATTTAAACCTTTCTCGCCTACCTAATGAAGTAAAGCTACTTCTTGACCTTATAAATGAAAACAATGAACAAGCTATTTTTGCAGCTATTGATTGGGATAAATGTATAGATCTTATGAAGCATCATCGTATTTATCCATTACTTTATTCGAGGCTTAAAGTGAACAAAGCAATATCGTTACCTTCTGATGTCATACAGTTTTTAAGTAAGGAATATAGACGCAATACAATGGAAATGCTTCATCTTTCAGCAGAAATCGATGAGGTAAGTAATGTTTTTGCCAAACAAGCTATTCCGCTTATTGTTTTAAAAGGGCCAGTGCTTGCACACGAGTTATACGGGGATATTTCTCTACGGACTTCAAGTGATATTGATGTACTTATCCCGCTCGATCGTTTGAAGACAGCAGAGGCATTACTTAAACGCTTTGGATATGAAAAAGATGATTATATCCAAACTATTTTAAATGATTGGAAATGGAGACATCATCATGTTACATATATTCATCCACAAAAACAAATTAAATTGGAATTACATTGGCGATTACATCCAGGCCCTGCCAAAGAACCGTCTTTCACTCAATTATGGGATAGAAGGAGGAAAAGCTCGCTTCATAAGTCACCTGTTTACTTACTTGGATACGAGGACTTGTTTTTGTTTCTTGTTTCACATGGAGCACGTCATGGCTGGTCAAGGTTACGATGGATTATAGATATACAGCAAATGCTGAAATTGCAGAAAATGGACTGGATGAGCTTAAATAAGCATTTAAAAAAGTACGGTTATCATCACATAGGCGGGCAGAGTATTACGTTAGCCCGTGATCTAGTAAACACGACACTTCCCAAGGAATGGAAAACGCTTTGTACAGAACGCTCCCGAGCGTTAGCGCAAGATGCATTATTTTATCTGGAAAGAAAGGTGAATCTCCATGCTTCCCCAGTTCCTGAAGAGGTTTCTCGCTATCATAAATGGCATTTGTTTTCACTCATGGCACCGAAGCAAAAGCTAGTTTTTATATTAAGCTTTTTATATCCGTATCCAGAGGATGGAGAAACATTACCACTGCCGAAAAAACTACATGTTTTATATTTCCCGCTACGCCCTTTTTTATGGCTTTGGAGAAAGACAGTGAGGTATGCAATTAGGGGGAGCACGAGATGAAAGATATTTATTACTTCCTAAGACAAATTCATGAATTTGCTGGGAAAACACTTTACGTAAATTTGCTTGCTATGATATGCATGAGTTTTTTGGAGGGAGCAGGCATATTACTACTCGTCCCAATGATAAGCTTGATGGGGATTGTTGACATAAATACAGAAGAGCTAGCAATAATACAACAGTTTGATTTCTTATCTACCATTCCGAGCTCAATGGGGTTGCCTATTATATTAGGCATTTTTATTTTGCTAGCAATCGTACAGAACCTTCTCCAACGGCGCGTTGCCATTAAAAATGCTATCGTACAGCAGGGCTTCCTAAGGCATTTACGTATACAAACATACAGTCGTTTAATGCAGGCGAATTGGGGCTTTTATCTAAAGCATCGAAAGTCTGACCTGATTAATCTATTAAAGAAAGAAATTTCTCGTACCAGTTCAGGAATAAATTCGATTCTTATGTTTTGTACGTCACTTGTGTTTACGCTCGTGCAAATTGGTTTTGCCTTTATATTATCACCAACTCTTACCATAATGGTATTAATCTGTGGGTTGCTACTCATTTACTTTAATCGAAAGTTCTTAAAGCAATCCCTACAATTAGGTCGTAAAAACTATGAGTTAGGAAGAGATTATCTTGCAGGAATTACGGATCATATAAATGGAATCAAGGATATTAAAAGCAACACACTGGAAGGATCTCGAATAAGGTGGTATCAATCTATAACAGAGCGTATGCAAGCAGAACAAGTTCATTTTACAACATTAAAAATGACATCACAGCTTTACTATAAAATAGCTTCTGCTGTTTTAATCGCTTTTTTTATATTTGTGGCCATTCAGCTTTTACAGGCCGAAGGCAGCCAGCTCATGTTAATTATTATCATCTTTTCCAGACTATGGCCGAGGGTTGTAGATATTCAAGCCTCCATGGAACGAATTGCCACGACTATTCCATCCTTTCAAGCGGTAAAGCATTTGCAACATGAATGTAATCAAGCGATAGAATTTACGTCTCGATCTCATGAAGAAATAAAGCCAATAACTGTAAATGAGGGTATCAAATGCAAAAATGTCTATTTTCGCTATGAAAGTAACAAAGCTGGTTATACGCTACGTAACATATCTCTATTTATTCCAGCAAATAAAATGACCGCATTTGTAGGGAAATCTGGGGCAGGTAAAAGCACGTTAATAGATATTTTAATGGGTTTAAATAAACCAGAAAAGGGCGAGGTCTTTGTAGATGGGATTCCACTTACAAAGGAAAATTTGATCGAGCTAAGGCAAACAGTAAGTTATGTTGCCCAAGATCCATTCTTATTTAATACAAGCATAAGAGAAAATCTGTTGTTAATTAAGCCAGGAGCTACAGAACAGGAACTATGGGAAGCATTAGATTTTGCATCTGCTGCTAAGTTTGTGAGGAATTTAGTGAATGGACTAGATACGGTTATTGGCGATAGGGGTATGAAGCTATCTGGTGGTGAAAAGCAACGGCTAGTATTGGCACGTGCGATCTTAAGAAGTCCAGGAATTCTTGTGTTGGATGAGGCAACTAGTGCGCTGGATAGCGAAAATGAAGGAGAGATTTTATCATCGTTAAACAAATTGAAGGGTAGGATGACACTGATAGTAATTGCCCATCGGTTGTCTACGGTTCATCACGCTGATCAAGTCATTGTGTTAGATAAAGGGGCGGTCAAGCAAATGGGGACTTTTAGACAGTTAGAATCGGACGATCAAGGTATCCTATGTCAGTTATTACAGAAACAGACACAAGCCATTCGCTAATCCATTTATTACGGTTTGAAGTAGAAGGAAAATACATGAAGTACCTTATATACAGTGAAACTTCCATCCGGCTTTTAGTGAAACAAATACGTACAAAGGCTTAAATCGCCACGTCCTGTGGCAACACCTTTGTGACCTACTTCCATGTAGGTCCGAACCAATTGGACATTTACTGGCAGTAGATCCTCCATTTATCCATATTTTGTTTGCTTGAAGAGGGTTCTTACTTCCGGTTATATGCAGGTTAAAGGAGATTTCCTGAATGATTACTATAGGGAGAAAAAAGATAGCCATGCTCATATTGTGTAGTTTACTTGGATTCGTTACCTATACAATATGGGATAATCATCGATTTGTTGTTGTGGAGCAAGAAATTAAGGTTAATGGTATTCAAGATTCCTTTAAAGATTTTACGATCCTACAAATAACAGATTTACATGAACAACTATTTGGGGAAAATCAACAGCAATTAATCCAAGCTATTAATGGTATTGACTATGATGTGCTTGTTTTTACAGGTGATATGCTCGATAGCATTAGAAGCAAAAATGATTCGGCGTTTTATACGATTATTGATGGGTTGGATAATAAGGAAAATATCCTCTATGTTCCAGGTAATACTGATCCGCTTAGCTATCAGGTTGATTCAACAGTAGAAACAAGTGAATTTATAAACGGATTGAAAAAAAGAAATGTTACGTTCTTAGAATCACTTTATACCATTGATAAAGGGGAATCAGCCATCCATTTTGTTAATTTTGAACTATCTATTATCAAAAATGAACGTGCTCTGGGTAATGTACAAGGGGTAGTTCAGCCTCCATATGCTCAAAATCCTGCTTATTTAAGTTATCAACAGCAGCTGATTAAAGATCTAAAAGTGTTAGAAGATATGGATACATCAGATCTGCTTATTGCCGTAAATCATTATCCTATTGTCGACAAGCGAATAGAAACGATTAAGGCAAGCCCTGATTTAATATGGAGGAAGTATGATCTAATTATTGCTGGACATTATCACGGTGGACAAATCAGGTTACCTATTCTAGGACCTATCTTTGTTCCTGAACCCTGGTATGAACCAAATCGATTTTTTCCTCCTGCTGATCGAATTAAGGGGTTGTGGGAGTATCAAGGAACGAAGCAATATGTGAGTGCCGGCTTAGGGAGTAGCGATGCCGTATCTTTTTTAAATTTTCGTTTGTTCAACTCTCCAGAAATAAATGTATTAAAACTGACTACCAAGCAATAATGAAGCACACTGTTTTGCTATTTCGATAGAATAGTAAAAAATTGTATGCTATTATACATTTTCTTTACAGTTCTGTTATAGCTCTTTCTGAGACTATTATCCTATGTTAGTTTAAAAGAGGATAAAAATGTAGATAGAGAGAAATGCAAGAAGGAGCAACTGTAAGTGTTTACAAAAGGAAATAAAGCTTCATCAAGCTTATACATAAAATTAGGTGTTTTCCTACTAATAGCCACATTCTTTACTGTTTCAACCGTCTATGCAGCAGACGATCTAAAAACGGTTTACCATGTGTATATAGACGGTGAGCACATTGGTAAGGTTGATAATGAGCAAGCGATTCAACAAATGATAGATAAGAAGATAGCTACAGTGGAGCATAATGATGGCAATTTGACGTTACGTCCCAAACAAGATATTTCGCTTATCTCCGAAAAGGTCTTTAATCCAACATTTGATAATGAAAAGGTGTTAGCTGCTGTGCAGGAAAATATAACGATAGAGGCAGAAGCTATCGAGCTAAAAATTGGCGATAAAAGCGTAGGCTTTTTTAAAGATTATGAGACAGCGGAGCAAGTCATAGCAAGCTATAAAGCAGAATATGTCGAGAAACAAGAATGGCAGACATTAGAGGAAAAAATGGCGGTAAATCCAGATAATCAACGCCGAACAAAAATTACTGCGGATGATTTAGAAGTTGGCGATCGTATTGTAACAAGTATTGAGCTTTCAAACCATGTTACATATACAGATGGTGTTATTGATCCGGAGAAGCTATTAACAGTAGAGCAAGGTCTTACTATGATGAAAAAAGGAACATTGGAAGAACAGGTGCATAAGGTGGATGAAGGAGAAGTGCTAGGTGAGATTGCTAGCAAATATAATTTATCTATGGAAGAATTGCTTGAGTTAAACAAGTCGTTAGCTGAGGATAGCGTGCTCCATGTTAATCAAGCGATTCATGTGACTGCTTATCGTCCGTTTGCCGAGGTTGTTGTAAAGGAAGCACATGTAGCAGAAGAAAACGTAAAGCATGAAACGAAAGTGATTAAATCGGATGAGCTTTACAAGGGAGAAGAGAAAGTAAAGCAGCAAGGTAAACATGGTAAAAAAGAAGTCTTGTATGCTATGGAGAAACGTAATGGTGAAGAAATAAATCAAACAGTCATTGATGAAAAAATCATAAAAAAACCACAAAAAGAGATCATTATCAAAGGTACGAAAGTAATCCCTTCTCGTGGAACAGGCAAATTGACATGGCCAGCTGTTGGCGGTCATATATCCAGTCCGATGGGAAAACGCTGGGGAAGCGTTCATAAAGGTATTGATATCGCTGGGCCGAGCAGTCGCACCATTAAAGCAGCTGATAATGGAACCATTGTATCAGCAGGCTACGATAATGGAGGGTATGGTAATAAAATTGTTATCAATCATAACAACGGGATGAAAACCATTTATGCCCACCTAGCCTCGATGGATGTAGAAGCTGGTGAAACCGTAGAAAAAGGTAGTAAAATTGGTGTAATGGGGACGACAGGTAGATCAACTGGTATTCATTTACATTTTGAGTTGTATAAAGATGGGGTACGTAAGGATCCTACCGATTATTTAAAGTAATTATAAAGGACTGATTCAGGAGCTGCTCTTGAATCAGTCTTTTTTATGATATAGAATTAAGATAATAATGAACTCCAAAGAGAATAAATGTAAAAAAATTTAAAATTCCTCTCTTATCTACGTTAAAAACCTCTCATTGCTTTCGAACATATATAAGGTTATAGTAAAAGCAACTTACCTGATAATGAACCCGTATACTAGAAAAGACTTTTGAACAAAAGTAAGATAAAATAAACTTAGGATTGTGAAAGAGAAGGATGTGGCAGATATGAGTCAAAAAATACTTGTAGTAGATGATGAACAGCCAATTGCAGATATAGTAAAATTTAATTTAGAAAAAGAGGGCTATGAAGTTATTGTAGCGAATGATGGTGACGAAGCGATTGAGGCTGCAGAAGCTGAAAAGCCTGACTTAGTCCTCTTGGATATTATGCTACCAAATAAAGATGGCAATGAAGTATGTAGAGAGATTAGAAAAACGCAAACAATGCCGATTATTATGCTGACAGCAAAGGATTCAGAGATAGACAAGGTGCTAGGGCTAGAGCTAGGTGCTGATGATTATGTAACGAAGCCATTTAGTAATCGCGAACTGATTGCTCGTGTGAAGGCAAATCTACGTAGACAGCAGGTAGTTCCAGACGATACTGTGAAGGCAACAAAGGATATTGTAATTGGATCGCTAGTCATCCATCCAGATGCGTATGTTGTTTCCCGTGATGGTGTACAAATAGAACTCACCCATCGCGAATTTGAATTACTTCATTACCTTGCTCGTCATATGGGACAAGTTATGACGCGGGAACATTTATTGGAGACCGTATGGGGTTATGACTACTTTGGTGATGTTCGTACCGTTGACGTTACGGTGAGAAGACTACGTGAGAAAATAGAGGAGAATCCTAGTAATCCAATGTGGATAGTAACCCGAAGAGGTGTAGGGTATTATTTACGAAATCCTGATCAGGAGTAGTTATTCATGAGAAAAGTCGGCTTTTTCCGTTCTATTCAATTAAAATTTATTATTATTTATATTCTTTTATTGCTGGTAGCTATTCAGGTTATCGGCTCATTTTTTACAGTGAAATTAGAGGAGAGCTTAGTAGAGAGCTTTAAAGGATCTATTATGGATCGAGTGGAGCTGTTAAGTCATAATTTAGCTCAGGCTTTTGCACGTGAGCGTGATGAGGACAATCCTGATGAACCAACATTAAATGAGGAAATTCAAAGTATTGTTTCAGAGGTTCAAGCAGATGATATTACAAGTCTACAGGTGATTAGTAATCAAAGTAGAGTGATTGCTACAAGTGACTATACAACACAGGATGATATTGGAAAGAAGACAACCAATAGTTATGTGCAAGGTGCACTTACAAGTAATGCCCCTCAACCTGATATACGAGCAAAGGCAAATGATCGGTTTTATATCCTAGCACAGCCTATTTTAGATAAAGATGATAGTGATATTGTTGTCGGTGTTATTTATTTAGAGGCGTCTTTAGAATCCGTCTATGATCAATTAAGCAATATTAGTAAAATATTCCTTCGTGGCTCGATATTAGCAATTACGGTTTCTGCCTTCATAGGGATATTAGTGGCTCGTACCATTACGAAACCGATTATTGAAATGCGTAGGCAGGCGCAAAACATGGCAACAGGTGACTTTACACAGAAAGTAAATGTATATGGAAGAGATGAAATTGGTCATCTTTCAGAGACATTTAATGATTTAAATAACCGGTTAAAGCATTCGTATGCAACCATTGAGGAGGAGCGTAGAAAGCTTAGCTCGGTTTTGTCAAATATGTCAGATGGTGTAATTGCTACGGACAATTCTGGTTCCGTTACGCTTATGAATGAAGCTGCAGGAAGATTAATTGGGTATAACCCTGATGATATGATCGGAGAATATTTATTGGATGTACTGCAGCTGGACGAAAAAATGGTCGATGTTACAGAATTACAGGATAGTGGCTCGATGATTATTGATTTTAGTGATGAGGAACAAGCGTTTATTGTGCGCGCTAATTTTTCCACAGTGTTTGATGATGAAGATGAAGTAACTGGCTTTATAACGGTGATTAGTGATGTTACGGAGCAAGAAAAGATTGATCAGGAACGTAGAGAATTTGTTTCCAATGTATCACATGAGCTGCGCACACCTTTAACGACGATGAAAAGTTATATCGAGGCGTTAACGGACGGTGCTTGGCAGGATAAAGAAATAGCCCCTAAGTTCCTAAGTGTGGCACAAAATGAAACGGAACGAATGATTCGTATGGTTAATGATTTATTACAGCTTTCAAAAATGGATGCAGAGGAGTATCCATTGCAGAAGGAACGAACAGATTTTATTAGCTATTACCACCATATTATTGATCGATTTGAAATGCATATTCCGAAGCATATTGCATTACAACGAGAAATTCCAAACGGAAGCTATCATGTATGGATTGATAAGGATAAGATGACACAGGTATTGGATAATATTATTTCAAATGCGATTAAATATTCTCCTGAAGGTGGTACGATTAAGCTAAAAGCTGAACAAAAACGTCATTATTTATTGATTAGCATCCATGACCAGGGACTAGGTATTGCTTATGATAAACTAGATAAAATATTCGAACGCTTTTACCGTGCAGATAAAGCGAGGACGAGGAAGCTTGGTGGTACAGGACTCGGCTTAGCAATTGCGAAAGAGCTTGTGGAGGCGCATCATGGACAAATTTGGGCAAAGAGCAAAGAAGGTAAAGGGACAACGATCTTCTTTACACTGCCGCTTATGAATCAGAAGCGGAGGGGTGCATCGTGAAGCTAGAAACATTTAAATCATTTGCATTAGTCCTGTTGATAGGCGTAAGCTTATTACTAACATTTGGACTTTGGAGCTACCAGAAAGAGTATAGTCCGTTAGATAAGAATCCTGCGGTAGGAGGAATAGATATTGGTGGGTCAGCTGTGAAAACAAACAGCTTGATTGCACCTCAATCTGTTATTTTTCACGCGACTAATCAGCATCTTGGCTATAAAGATCCCAAGGAAAACCAACGGTTTTTTGAAGAAATGCAATCGTGGATTTTAACGGATTTTTCTATCTATAATGCGAAGCAGAAGTTATCCGATTATGATATAGAATTGATTTTCCCAGAGGAGCTGCCGATTGAATTGGCCAACAGACTCTTCTCGTTTACAGATTCAGAAAGTATGGAAAAGCTACCAACCTGGTCTTTTCAGCGTATGTATATGACATTGAATGTTGATGCATCTACGATAACATTACAAATTCCGGCGTTAAATGGTAGTAAAACAGCACAGGCAGTGATCACGGACTCAGTAATTTATGAGAATCTCAGGCAATTAATTGCTTCACGGGAAGGGTTAACCGAGTTCTTACAAGTTGGTGAAGGACAGCAAGCTTTTTATATTCCAAGTAAACCAACAAATCAGTATAAATATCTGTTTACCATTCAAAAAATATCACCAAATTTATTAGTAGAGACATTATTTAAAAATCCGGATACGGTCAGTAGATCGAATACAGAGCTTAGTTCAGCTAATTATTCAAATGGGATTAGTGAGTTAAGAGTGGAGCAAAACGGTAGAAGAATGGATTACTACAATCCGATTCCTAAGGTGCTATCGAATTTTGGGTTTATGAATTTATTGGAGAAAAGTGTAGATGAAATCAATGAACATAATGGCTGGACAGGCGATTACAAATTGATGAGCGCGGATCTAGCAACAAATAGTATCACCTATCAAATGCATTATAATGGCTATCCTGTTTACAACCAGTTTGGCCTATCATTAATGGAAATGCAGTTCCGTGAACAGGAAATTTTTAGCTATAAACGCTCATTACTGCGCATAAGAAATGAATTGGAAAAAGAGCAATGGGATATCCCCTCTGGTGAAGCGGTTATTTCTCATTTGGAAGATCGCCTTGGTGAGGGTATAAAAAACCTTCAAGGTATTCAATTAGGCTATCAATATAATTATAAGGAAAATGATCCAAACGATTACGTTGAATTGGAGCCGAGCTGGTTTATGAAGTTAAATGGATCTTGGCAGAGAATTAATTTTGAGGAACGACTAAATCCTCAAAAGAAGGAGGATTAGGCATGCAGTGGAATCAAATCAAAACATTATTTATTCTTTGCTTCTTAATCCTCGATGTTTATTTGCTATATCAATTTATCGATAAGCAAGATCGAGCGAATCCCGAGCAATTTAATTATCAGGAGCAGACGCTCGAAGATAAGCTCGCCGCAGAAAGCATTAAAATTAGTGATAAAGAGGTGGATATTACAGAGGATTCGGTTATTAAGGTATCACCCAAAAAGCTGACAGATACTGAAATGGAGAGAATAGCTGGATTAAGTAATCAGGACCCACAAATTATTAATAATTATACGGTTGTTTCAAGGTTCAAAGAGCCTGTTTCGATTCCCAAGCAAGCAAGTGTAACGAGTATTAGTCAGCTTGTCAAAAGCTATGTTGCTTTTTCCGATGAATTTAGCTATTGGGGTTGGAATAAAGACACGAATGTATTAATCTTTTTCCAAAATAAAAATAACCGACCTATCTACTACAATCAATATGGTTTATTACTTGTGTATTTAAATGATGCAAATGAAATGATGTATTACACACAGACGTTACTCGGTGAAGCAGAGCCACAAGGGGAAAAGTTGACCTTAATTAAGGTTAATACGATGTTTAATGAATTATATAAGGAAAACAAATTATATTCGAATGATGAAATTGTTAATATAGAGAATGGTTATTATACGAGAATCAAACGAGATACAGGAGCTCATGTGTTTGCACCAACCTATCTAGTCAGTATTAAGGACGCAGAGGATAACATTAGAAATTATTTCTTTAATGCAGTTGAAAGTTATATTTATCCTAGTGATGACACGAGCTTTATTACTTCAACAATAACCGACAGCCTACCGTTGTATAAACAAATAAACGATGAGGTCGAGTGGAAGACAGGCTTTATTGACTACTTAAATCAATTAGTAGATGATAATAAAAATCGGAGTGAACAGGAATGACCCTACGTTTTAGTGTACTAGCATCCGGAAGTACAGGTAACGCTTTTTTTATAGAAACAGAAAAGGAAAAATTGCTAGTAGATGCAGGATTAAGCGGAAAACAGATGGATCGATTGTTTCAGGAGATTAATATCGACCCAGCAGAATTATCAGCCATATTAGTAACACATGAGCATAGTGACCATATAAAAGGACTTGGCATTATAGCTCGTAAATATAATCTACCAATCTATGCGAATCAAAACACTTGGAAAGCGATGGAAGGATCGATAGGAAAAATCGCAACGGAACAGAAGTTTCTTTTTGGGATGGAAGAGGTGAAGACGTTTGGTGACTTAGATGTAGAGTCATTTGGCGTTTCACACGATGCTGCTGAACCGATGTTTTATACTTTTCATCATCATGGAAAGAAAGTTGCGCTTGTGACGGATTTGGGATATGTATCAGAACGAATAAAAAAGACGGTCGAAAATGCGGACGCCTACATTTTTGAAGCAAACCATGACGTAGGTATGCTGCGAATGGGAAGGTATCCCTGGAATGTAAAACGGCGTATTTTAGGCGATTCAGGACATATTTCTAATGAGGATTGTGGACTCGCCTTAGCTGATATTATAGGAAATAATACACAACGTATTTACTTAGCTCATTTGAGCCTTGACAATAATATGCGAGATCTTGCTCGTATGTCGGTAGATAGTGTATTACGAGAAAGAGGAATATCCTTAAATTTATTGGATACAGATCATAAAAGTCCAACACCACTTTATGAGGTTGTTTAACATTTTGTTTATTTTTTTAATCATTATGGGAATAACTAAGTGTGAAATGTTTTAAACTGTTGATCGTAAGGGGGTAGGTAAATGGGTTATTATGATGAGCACTATCCACCAAATCCATATCGAAAGAGAAAGAAAAATTGGCTTGTACCTGTATTATTAGGCGTAATTATCGGAGTACTGCTAGTGACAATAGCATTACCCGCATTAGTTGATTCGGGAATTATCTCCATAACGGAAGAAAGTCAGCTGCATACAGAATCTGGTAGTACAGATTCCAATGTACCAACGCAAACGCTGAATGTTGATGTATCTACACAGATAACCGATGTGGTGAATCAAGTCACCCCGGCAGTTGTTGGTGTAATTAATATTCAACGGAAAAATGATTTTTGGCAGCAACAGGAAAGTGATAATCAAGCTGGAGAAGGCTCTGGTGTCATTTATAAAAATGAGGATGGCACAGCTTATGTGGTGACAAATCATCATGTCGTTGAGGGTGCGGATACCATAGAAGTTGTATTATTTGATGAAACACATATTGAGGCAGAGTTAATCGGCAGTGATTTGTTTTCAGACTTAGCCGTGTTACGAATGGATGGAGAACAGGTAGATAAGGTTATTGAATTAGGCTCATCTGGTAGTGTGAAGGTAGGAGAGCCAGCCATTGCCATTGGAAATCCACTAGGACTCATGTTTTCTAGTTCTGTAACTCAAGGTGTAATTAGTGGAACGGAGCGAACAATACCACAGGATTTCAACCAAGATGGACGCGCAGATTGGCAAGCTGAAGTTATTCAGACAGACGCTGCGATTAATCCTGGTAATAGTGGTGGTGCATTAATTAACATTAAGGGTCAGTTAATTGGTATTAATTCCATGAAGATTAATGAAACAGCCGTGGAAGGATTAGGATTTGCCATTCCGATTGATTCGGCAATGCCGATTATTACTGAGCTAGAAAGTAAAGGAGAAGTAACGAGACCTTATTTAGGTGTTGAAATCTACTCATTAGATGAGGTGCCGCAATCTGAATGGAATAATACGCTTAATCTGCCGAATGAGATCGAAGGCGGTGTGTATGTGTGGAGTGTAGAACCATTATCACCAGCTGATCAGGCAGGATTGAAGCGATTAGATGTAATAACTGAATTAGATGGTAAACAGGTTATGAACATGATTGATTTACGTAAAATTTTATATCAAGAAAAAGAGGTTGGCGATGACGTTTCCGTCGTTTATTACCGTGATGGGAAGCGCAAAGAAACAACGATTAAATTGGGTACCCAAAAATAAGTGGTCAAAGCCAAAGGGCTGTGGATAATGAAAGAATCCGTTAAATGCTCTCCTTGAAGATGGCACAAGAACTGGAAAAAAAGCTTGCATAGCAGGTTCTATGTGAAATTATACAGAGGATAGTGTTTGTACAGCGCTGTGGAAACATACTTCCGTAAATAGAACAAAGCATGTAGAATTAAACAAAGCCGCACGGATTTCGAAGGCTATTAACATTTTGATGAACAGTTTGGCTTCACCTAGCCCTATAGGCTGTCGAGAACTTCTCGACAGCTTTTTTGGTAAGTTAAGAAAGTATAAAATCAGTGCAATGACTGCGTTAAGCCAAGTAGTTATTTTGAAATGTTTGATGTCTATTGGCAATGCTCCGACTAATTACTTCGCTTTCCGTGGGCACGGCCTCAACTAACTTTGCAAAGAAGAACACGTTGCAAAGTGGATTTTCGGCTCGCGCTAATCCCGCAAGAGTCTACGTAATTAGTCTCCGCTATGAGAAGGTGCAACAATTCTTGTCATAAGTAATAGGTTGACTTTTTTTACAATGGGTAAAGTGAAAATCGTTATCCGTGAGTATAAAAGCAGCTGTGTTACTTCATGCTAGCGTTGTAGAGCCTGATAATAGCGAAGGCCGGCTACTTCAACTCCTGTGGGAAATGTTTGACCTGAAGATCCACTTTTTTGAGCGGGTTTTGCTAAAAAAGTTAGCTGAAGGACAAACCCCACGGAAAGGGAAGTGGGCAGCCGGAGTGGTGGTCAAGCAATAGCTATTATTCCATAATAGCTACTAGAGGGAGCGTAAATCTGAGCATGTAGTGATAAGGACTGAGCGAATATTGCTCAGTTTTTTGGGTTGTTAGCCAACATACTTTCGAAAAGGAAGCTGTATTTTATAAGGAGAAGAAAGCTTTATAATATCGAATAAATTTAAATATCCACAGAAAATAAGAGTTATGCACATTTTGTTGATAAAAAAATGGACAAAAATCAATATATGGTATAGATAAACAATTTGATCACAAAATAACTGCGAACATTTGTGCATATGTGGATAACTTTGTGGGTAATCACCGTTTTTCAACAGGAAACTGCCAAGTTATACACTATTTATCAACAGTTGAACATGAACTGGCAGTAAGCCCCCACCTCGAGCAATAACGTGAAACCAAAATTAGTAAGTGTGGAATCGACTGCCAGTAAATGTCCGACTGGTCTAATCATCCATGGGGATAAACAAAACCCCCACGGATTGGAGTTTACTTATTTCTATCCCAAATTGTTAGCAATAAAATGAACATGACAATATCAAGACGTGCTTCGAATAAGAAAGCAAGTAGATTTTGATTTAATAGTATTGGTAATTTGGTTAGATAGATTGCTCCAAACATGATAAGAATCAATGGAGGGACAGCGATTTTTACATACATTTTACCAGCAATAAGTATTCCACAAACAATTTCAACGAGAGCAATTAGGAAAAGTGTTGTTTCTGGAAAGGGTATTCCTAACTGTGTAAATATCCCTTTGAAATCATGCACGATTAACTTCATCATCCCAGAAGTTATAAATACAAAACCAATCGAATAGCATACCCATTGATATAATGGCAACTTCAATGTACCTTTCACAAAATACCTCCCTTTTTTGTTGTTCGTTTAAACCTGCATGAATAGGCAGTAGGGATCCACCATAAGTTTTCGCAGAAATCGCATAGTGTAACTAGACGTTTCACTATCTGCAAATGTCCAAACGGTGTGAACAGAAAAACATATTTTTGTGGATATATAAACCAACTTGCTTTGCACTATCGATGGATCGAAGCATAGCAGAAGTCTTAGGGTCAATAGAACTAGGCTAACCACCAGTGAGGCATGTAGGAGAACGCAACCGATGGAAGCTTCCCTTTATATATATGCAGAGAGGTAGACAACCTTGCCAAGCTTTTTAAAATCTTAGGTTGGCTATCTTGCCAAGCCCCATCATTAGCCTTATAATTTCTTTTAGAATGCAGAAAGGAAGTGTACTTGGAAATGATACGCCGTTTTTTCTCCTATTATAAGCCACATAAGCGTTTATTTATCATAGATTTTACCTCTGCAGTAATTGTTGCTATTCTGGAGCTTGCCTTCCCAGTTGCTGTGCAAAGCTTTATTGATAAATTACTACCTGAAAATGATTGGGATATCATTGTGCTGGTAAGTATTTTATTGTTATTGGTTTATCTGATCAGTACTGCTTTACAATATGTCGTAACGTATTTAGGACATAAATTAGGAATAAATATTGAGACAGATATGCGTCAAGAGTTGTTTCATCATGTTCAACGACAATCGTTTCGTTTCTTTGATAATACGAAAACAGGTCATATCATGAGTCGTATCACCAATGATTTGTTTGATATTGGTGAGCTTGCTCACCATGGTCCAGAGGATTTCTTTATATCCATTATGACGTTTATCGGAGCATTCATTATTATGTTTACGATTAATGTTAAACTAGCAATTGTTATTCTTTTCGCCGTGCCTATTTTAATTTTCCTTATTGCTTATAGCAATATAAAAATGAATAAAGCTTGGAAGAAAATGTATGAGGATATTGCCGGTGTTAACGCAAGAGTGGAGGACGCAGTGTCTGGAGTTCGGGTTGTCCAGTCATTCACGAATGAAACACATGAGATGGATCGCTTTACTAAGGACAATTATAGCTTCCGTAAAGCAAAAGTTGGTGCTTATAAAGTAATGGCAATTGTACATTCAAATATCTATATGCTTATGCGCCTAATAACGCTGGTTGTATTAGTAGTAGGGGCATGGCTCACTTATCAGGAGGAGCTACTTATTGGTGAATTGGTAAGCTTTGTATTATTTGTAAATGTATTATTTACACCGATTCAAAAAATAACTGCTCTGCTGGAGTTATACCCTAAAGGAATGGCAGGATTTAAACGATTTGTTGATCTATTAGAAATTGAACCAGATGTGCAAAATAAAGACGATGCAACAGTAGTAGAACATCTAAAGGGAAATATCTCATTTGAACATGTTACGTTTGCTTACGAAAAAACACAAAAACCTGTATTAGATAAGCTTAGCTTTGGAATTAATGCAGGAGAGACGATTGCCTTTGTCGGACCATCGGGAGCAGGTAAGACAACCATTTGCTCGCTAATTCCACGTTTTTATGATGTGGACGGCGGGAGCGTGACAATTGATGGCATGGATATTCGCGATATGACGAAAGAATCACTTCGCCAGCAAATAGGTATTGTACAACAGGATGTATTTCTGTTTACTGGTACGTTGCGTGAGAATATAGCTTATGGAAAATTAGATGCGACGGATGAGGAAATTGAGCTAGCCGCACGTCGTGCTCATATGGAAGAATTTATTAAGGAGCTTCCAGATGGATATGAAACGCAGGTTGGTGAGCGTGGATTGAAGCTGTCGGGGGGACAAAAGCAACGGATTGCTATTGCGCGTATGTTCTTAAAGAATCCACCAATTCTTATTTTAGACGAAGCAACCTCAGCGCTCGATACCGAGACCGAAACAATTATTCAAAAGGCTCTAACAGAGCTTTCCAAGAATCGTACAACGCTCGTGATTGCCCATCGTCTTGCTACAATCAAAAATGCAGATCGGATAATGGTGGTAACAAAGGAGGGCATTGAAGAAGAGGGGAGTCATGAAGATTTACTTAAGCGAGATGGTATTTTTGCTCACTTGCATCGTGTACAAATGCGCTAATAAAATAGTTTTTACTAGAAAACGTCAATACTGCTAAGATTACTTCACTAGTCTAGGCTAGTAGAGGAGCGCTCTGCACCTCTACTAGCTTTTTTAATAAGTTAAGAAAGTATAAAATCAGTGCAATGACTGCGTTAAGCCAAGTAGTTATTTTGAAATGGTTGATGTATATTGGCAATGCTCCGACGAATTACTTCGCTTTCGGCGGGCACGGCTTCAACTAACTTTGCAAAGAAGAACACGTTGCAAAGTGGATTTTCGGCTCGCGCTAATCCCGCAGGAGTCTACGTAATTAGTCTCCGCTATGAGAAGGTGCAACAATTCTTGTCATAAGTAATAGGTTGACTTTTTTTACAATGGGTAAAGTGAAAATCGCTATCTGTGAGTATAAAAGCAGCTGTGTTACTTCATGCTAGCGTTGTAGAGCCTGATAATAGCGAAGGCCGGCCACTTCAACTCCTGTGGGAAATGTTTGACCTGAAGATCCACTTTTTTTGAGCGGGTTTTGCTAAAAAAGTTAGCTGAAGGACAAACCCCACGGAAAGGGAAGTGGGCAGCCGGAGTGGTGGTCAAGCAGTAGCTATTATTCCATAATAGCTACTAGAGGAAGCGTAAATCTGAGCATGTAGTGATAAGGACTGAACGAATTTTGCTCAGTTTTTTTAATCTTGGCAGTGCCCGGGTTTCTAGCCATAGAATGGTACGTATCACACATCGGCGTCTGTCAAGTACTCAAGGGTTAGTTGTCTGTTATCCCGGACGAACGATCGAACCGCCTAGCGAATTCCCGCTAACTATTCGATCGTAGTTTCGTTGCTTTTTCTCTCACTAAACAATTATTTACAAGCACGCTAAATTGTTAACATTCCATGACAATTCAGATTTTTTTAACATGCATGTTTAGTCCACGTAATATAAAGGTAAAGACTAGCAGAACTAGAAGTAAAAAGAAAGGGGATTCAAACATGGAACAACAGGAACACCACGTGGAAGTAAATGGATTACCACGAATTGGGGAGCAGGCACCTGATTTTCAGGCTAAAACGACACAGGGAGATATCTCCCTTCGTGACTATCAAGGGAAATGGGTTGTATTGTTTTCCCATCCATCTGATTTCACACCAGTTTGTACGTCTGAATTTGTTGCCTTTCAGGAGGTATATCAACAATTACGTGCACTGGATACGGAATTGATTGGTTTAAGTGTTGATAGTGTTAGTTCGCATATTGCCTGGCTGCGGAATATAGAAGCGAACTTTCAGACGACCATAGAATTTCCTATCATTGCTGATCTAGATCAAAAAGTAGCGACGAAGTACGGTATGATTATGCCAGAATCTACGGGCACAGAAACTTCACGAGCTGTTTTTGTCATAGATGAGAAGCAGACGATTCGCGCACTCATTTATTATCCACTTACAACTGGACGGAATATGAATGAGATTGTTCGCCTTGTAGAAGCATTGCGAACAACGGATGAATATGGTGTATCGACTCCAGCTAATTGGCAATCAGGTGACAAGGCCCTTGTCAAACCACCACAAACAAAGCAGGAAGCAAATGAACGAATGAATGATCAGGACTATGATTGCGTTGATTGGTATTATTGTCAGAAAGAAATGAAGTAGAAAAAGTTCCCCGGCTCTCCTTAGTCGGGGAATCTCCTAATAGTTCGTTTGTTAGAAATGTATGGAATAGAAGGAGGTTATTAGATAGATGTATTTAAAATACTTTTATGATTCTTCCTTAGCGCAAGCTTCTTATATGGTAGCCTGCCAGTCAACTGGAGAAGCTGCCATTATTGATCCAGCAAGGAATATCGATGCATATATCCATCTTGCTAATGAGCAGGGGTTTCATATTTCCGCAGCGGTGGAGACACATATTCATGCTGATTTTGTATCTGGTGTCACAGAACTATCTCGGCGTACGGGAGCGACGATTTTTTATTCGACGGAAGGACCGAACAATGGAGGGTATGATTGGGATGATTGTTTAACCGTTCAAGGATTACGAGACCAAGACATTATAACCATCGGTAATGTCCAACTCAAAGCAATACATACTCCTGGTCATACACCAGAACACATGGCATATGAGCTAACAGATAAGGCGACAGCCAATTTGCCAATGGGGATATTTACGGGTGACTTTGTTTTTGTAGGAAATGTAGGTCGCCCAGATCTTCTTGAAAAGGCGTTAGGTGTGAAAGACTCTGCTGATAAAGGAGCTCGGCAGCTGTTTAAGTCGCTACAAAGGTTCAAACAATATGCTGATTATATACAGATTTGGCCAGGTCATGGAGCTGGAAGTGCATGTGGTAAAGGTCTTGGCTCCATACCTACTAGTACAGTAGGATACGAGCGAATGTATAATCCGGCATTTCAGTTTACAGAGGAGCAGCCCTTTGTGGACTTTTTGCTTCATGGCCAACCAGAACCACCCGCTTATTTTGCCAAGATGAAAGCAATAAACAAAAGGGGAATGACACCGTTAGCCAATGTGCCTGCCGGTGTAGAATTTCAATTACAGGGAGACTGTATCGCAGAATTAGCAAAAGACAAGAAAAATATAGTCATTGATACTCGAAATGCTATCGATTATGCTAATGCTAGTCTTCCAGGAACAATAAACCTTCCATATCCCGGGTTATTTGCTGATTGGATAGGTAAGCTCGTTGATTATGAGTCCAACATCTATTTCATAGCTGAGCCATATCGCTTTGATGAATTAAGAGAAATCGTTATAAGCATTGGTATGGATAAGCTTAGGGGGTTTTTCTCTACATCGTTAATTCAAACGGCATCCAGTCTACGTTCGTACCAAAATCAATCACCAACAGAGATTGAACGAAGGTTTCAAAAGAATGAAGTGCAAATTTTGGATGTGCGTTATCAAGATGAATGGGAGGAAGCACGCATTCCAGAAGCAATACATGCTTCGCTGCCACATGTAAAGGAGCGAGTCAAAGAGCTGTCCACAAGTAAGCCGATAGCTGTTCACTGTGCCTCTGGAAAGCGTTCTGCGATAGCCGCAAGTATATTATTAAATGAAGGCTTTGAAGTAATTAATATACGAGGCGGAATGCTACAATGGAAAAATGAGGATTTAGGTTGGACGAAATAGGATAGTAAAACGATTCCTTCCGTCAAGTTTTTGAAGAAACAAGAGAGATGCTTGACAGGAAGGAATTTATCCTATAAAATGACTGAAAGTCAGTCAAGAGAAATGAATACTATGAAAGGGGCGGTGATATGGATAATAAAAAGGAAAAAATTACGAAGTCTGCTATTCATGTGTTTCGTGAAAAAGGGATAGAAAAAACAAAGGTTTCCGACATTGTAAAAGGCGCAGGCATCGCACAAGGAACCTTTTATTTATATTTTCCCTCGAAACTTGCAGTTATGCCTTCAATTGCTGAAGTGATGGTAGAACGAATCGTAGAAGAAATGGAGCGAAAAGTAAATCGAGAAACGGCATTTACGGATCAATTAGGTCAAGTCGTCTCCATTATATTTGACCTGACAAAGGAATATCGGGAAATATTTGCGCTGATTTTTGCTGGATTAGCCTCAAGTGACTATTTGAGTGAGTGGGAAAAAATCTATGAGCCTTATTATGCCTGGATGCAAGAATTTCTTGAGCAACCAAAGGCTGCTAGTAAATTACGAGATTCGATTGATATTAACGGAACAGCTAAATTACTAATTGGCCTAATTGAATCGGCCGCTGAACAATCCTATCTGTATGACCAACAAGACGAGGAGTCTGCTAAACAAAAACAACGAGAAGTCTTAGAATTTGCATTACATGCATTATGTAAGTAATTGGACTTGGTGTAATCCAAGTTTTTTATTAAAAGATAAGAAAGTATAAAATCAGTGCAATGACTGCGTTAAGCCAAGTAGTTATTTTGAAATGTTAGATGTATATTGGCAATGCTCCGACTAATTACTTCGCTTTCCGTGGGCACGGCCTCAACTAACTTTGCAAAGAAGAACACGTTGCAAAGTGGATTTTCGGCTCGCGCTAATCCCGCAGGAGTCTACGTAATTAGTCTCCGCTATGAGAAGGTGCAACAATTCTTGTCATAAGTAATAGGTTGACTTTTTTTACAATGGGTAAAGTGAAAATCGCTATCTGTGAGTATAAAAGCAGCTGTGTTACTTCATGCTAGCGTTGTAGAGCCTGATAATAGCGAAGGCCGGCCACTTCAACTCCTGTGGGAAATGTTTGACCTGAAGATCCACTTTTTTTGAGCGGGTTTTGCTAAAAAAGTTAGCTGAAGGACAAACCCCACGGAAAGGGAAGTGGGCAGCCGGAGTGGTGGTCAAGCAGTAGCTATTATTCCATAATAGCTACTAGAGGGAGCGTAAATCTGAGCATGTAGTGATAAGGACTGAGCGAATTTTGCTCAGGTTTTCTAAAAATATAATGACTGAAAGTCAGTCATGTGATAAAGGATGAAATACAGAAATGAATAAATCATGGATATATGTTGTATTAACGAGTGTTTTTGAATTGATCTGGATCTATGGATTTAATACCGCTAACGCTTGGTGGCATTGGGTCCTAATCATAGGAGCTATCCTTTTAGATCTCCATTTCCTGTCTAAAGCTTGTGAAAATCTACCAACAGGTACCGTATATGCGATATTTGCTGCTGCGGGAACAGTAGGTACAGCCATCATGGATATTTACTTGTTTGGTGGAAGTTTAAATGTAGGAAAAATGTTCTTTATGTTGATTCTAGTTCTAGGGGTTATTGGCTTAAAACTTTCTGATCAACCGGAACAGTCTGAAGCGACAAAGGGGGTTCAATCCTAATGGGTTGGTTATTTATTGCGAGTGCATCTGTATTTGAAATGTTAGGTGTCTTAGGTTTACGTCTCTATAGTCAACAGAAGACTATACGAAATGGACTGCTTTATATTGGTGGATTAGGTGGTTCATTCATCTTTTTATATGCATCCTTCTCGTATTTACTTGTAAGTGTGGCATATTCTGTGTTTATTGGCATTGGAACGGCCGGTGCGGTATTGATGAACATGATTTTCTTTGGTGAATCTACGAATAAGTATCGAATTGCTAGTTTGATTGCGATTATTATTGGAGTTACCGGGTTAAAAGCATTATCATAAGCATATTAGAATACACATGCTTTTGGGAGAATAGTACGTTCACATTTAGGTGATTCTTTTCATGATCTAAAAAAATTTATTGTCACATCTGGCTTGTTTTTTGTATATAACATGAATATCAAACTATTCTCATGTTTTGGAAAAAGGCATTGACTTTTTCTGGAAAACCATTTAATATATCAAACAATACAGTCATAGATTTTAATTCTTATCAAGAGAGGTGGAGGGAAAAGGCCCTTTGAAGCTTCGGCAGCAGGTTATTCTAACACTGTGCCAATTCCTACAGACAATGGTCTGATAGATAAGAAGAGTGCAAGATACCGTACAAATTACTCTTCTTATCACATGGATAGGAAGAGTTTTTCATAGCATGTTTATGTTTACCTCACTGCCTATTTCCAGTACATTTGTTTGCCTAGACCTTACGCCTTTATTTTTAAGAATAACGTAGGAGGGATAATGCGTGACAAGTCATATGCTGTCATATCAAGATTTTACTGTTGATCCTTTTAAAGATTTTCTCCCTGAGGATGAAACGAAAGGAGCCTCTACCATTTTAAGTTGGGCATATGAGCAATATGGGGATTCCATCGTTTATGCATGTAGCTTTGGCGCAGAAGGTATGGTGCTAATTGATTTAATAGCAAAGGAGAAATCTGATGCAGAGATTGTCTTTCTAGACACAGGGTTACATTTTCAAGAAACGTATGATCTCATCGATGAAGTGAAAAAAAGGTACCCTGATTTGCGGATTCGCTTAAAGCAGCCTGATTTGACAGTGGAAGAACAGGCAGCAAAGCATGGCTCGGCCTTGTGGAAGCGACAGCCAGATCAATGTTGTTTCATTCGTAAGATCAAGCCTCTTGAAGAAGAACTAGATAAGGTACCTGCTTGGATATCTGGACTTCGTAGAGAGCAGTCACCAAGTCGTAGTAAAACAGACTTTGTGAATAGGGATGAACGATTTAAAAGCATTAAAATATGTCCGTTAATTTATTGGACTTGGGACGATGTATGGAATTATATTCAAAAACAACAATTGCCCTATAATGAACTGCATGATAGAAATTATCCAAGTATTGGGTGTATTCCTTGTACCTCCCAAGTAGCCGACTCTGATGATTTACGTGCAGGTAGATGGACGGGGCAAACGAAAACGGAATGTGGCTTGCATACCACGGTTAATAAAAGCGAATCGTGATGATCTGAGTATTCATCTTTTTTATTTCGTTTAATTCCTAGTAAATTAATTGGTATACTAAGTATTTGATTGTATAGGTATAAAAAAGAACTTAATAGTGAGGTGGAACGTGTTGTCGTTGAATGTAACAAATAGCCCTTTTAATCACGAACAAATAGAACAATTAAATCTCCTGTTACCTACTTTAACGGATCATCAAAAGGTTTGGCTAAGTGGTTACCTTTCAGCTTTTATATCAAAAGAAGTCCAATCTGGTAATCCAGACCCCCAAGCCGTCAGTCAAGCAACGAATGCTGGCACAGATCCGAGAGAAGTAACCGTATTATATGGATCGGAGACAGGGACTGCCCGCTCATTAGCAGAATCGATGGCTGAAAAGCTAGACGCAGCGAATTTTTTGGTAACTTGCTCCGCGCTTGATGACTTTAAGCCAAAGAAATTAAAGAAGACAGAGGATGTATTAATTATAACGGCAACCCATGGAGAAGGTGATCCACCGGATAATGCGATCTCTTTCTATGAATTTCTTCACAGCAGAAAAGCACCTAAATTGGATCATTTGCGTTTCGCAGTGCTAGCGCTCGGTGATGAGTCGTATGAATTTTTCTGTCAAACAGGAAAAGACTTTGATAAACGCCTAGAAGAATTAGGTGGAGAGAGGCTATATGACCGAGTAGATTGTGATTTGGATTTTGATGAGCAAGCGTCTGAGTGGATGACGGGAGTACTCGGGGTTTTAAAGCAGTCATCTGAAGTTGTTGACAATACCGTTCTAGCAGGTCAACAAACGGCAGGCACGTTCGTTTCCGAACAACCTGGTTTTTCAAGAACAAATCCATTTATGGCCGAGGTTGTGGAGAATATTAATTTAAGTGGTCGCGGTTCCAATAAGCAAACCCGCCATCTAGAATTGTCCATTGATGGGTCTGGCTTTACCTTCAAACCAGGAGATAGCTTAGGGATATTTCCGAAAAATGACCCCGTATTAGTCGATCAACTTATGAAGGCGATGAATTGGGATGCAGAACAAACTGTATCTGTGAATAAACAGGGGGAAATTAGGTCATTACGAGAAGCTTTACTTTCCCATTTTGAGATTACGGTTTTAACGAAGCCACTAGTAGAAAAGGCAGCTACATTATTTGCTAATGAAGCATTAACCGATCTATTAACAGCAAGCAATAAGGAAAATTTAAAGTCGTATCTTGAGGGAAGGGATGTTTTAGATTTAGTAACCGATTTTCCGCCTAAGAAGCTGCTGGCTGAGGATTTTGTCAGCATATTACGGAAGCTACCTGCTCGTCTTTATTCCATTGCCAGCAGCTATGAAGCCAACCCTGATGAAGTTCATCTAACTGTTGGTACGGTAAATTATTTTGCTCATGGGCGTGAACGTGAGGGCGTCTGCTCCAGTCAAGTAGCCACACGAGTGGAAGTCGGTGAGAAATTGCCAGTGTATATCCATCAAAACGCTAATTTTCAATTTCCTGATGACCCGGAAACGAGGGTGATTATGATTGGTCCTGGTACCGGGGTTGCACCATTTCGCTCTTATCTGGAGGAACTAGAGGAAACCGAAGCGGAGCAACAAACATGGCTCTTCTTTGGAGAACAGCATTTCTCCTGTGATTTCCTTTATCAAGTGGATTGGCAAAAGTGGTTAAAATCTGGTGTGCTATCGAGAATGGATGTGGCATTCTCACGGGATACCGATCAAAAAGTATATGTACAACACAAGATGCTTGAAAAAAGTAAGGATTTTTATGAATGGTTAAAAGCAGGCGCTGCTGTTTACGTGTGTGGAGACGAAAAGCATATGGCAAAAGACGTCCAGCAAACAATACTTACGATTTTAAGGCAGGAGGGAGACATGACTGCGGAGGAGGCTGAATCGTATTTGCAGCAAATGCGTCAGGAGAAACGCTACCAGCGAGATGTGTATTAATGGCTCTTGTTGGTTAAATAGGCATGTTATTTAGGATCCATGCTTGGTGCTATTACACGTGAAGATTAAGGAATGGAGGGAGTTTAACGAATGGCAAAGGGAAAGGACTCACTACATGAGACCACATTGGATGATATGGAGCGAATTAAAAAAGAAAGTAAATTTCTACGAGGTACAATAACGGAAGGACTTGCAGACCCAATAACAGGAGCTATTTCGGATGATGATAATAAAGTGCTGAAGTTTCACGGGAGTTATCAACAGGATGATCGTGATCTACGGGATGAACGGAGACGTCAAAAATTAGAGCCTGCCTATCAATTTATGCTGCGAGTGCGTGTTCCAGGAGGAATTGCCAGCCCTAAGCAATGGCTGGTGATGGATGAACTTGCTGACAATTATGCAAATGGAACGATTCGTCTAACCACAAGGCAAGCATTTCAATTACATGGCATCTTGAAATGGAATTTGAAAAATACGATAAAAGAGATTAACCATACACTTATGGATACTTTAGCAGCATGTGGTGATGTAAATCGAAATGTAATGTGCAATACCAATTCATATCAATCGGCGGTCCATGCAGAGGTTCAAACGTGGGCACAAAAAATTAGTGACCACCTCTCACCAAGAACCGGAGCATATCATGAGATTTGGCTAGATAAAGAAAAAGTAGTTGATTCGCGAGATGAAACGGAAATAGAACCAATCTATGGAACAACGTATTTGCCAAGAAAATTCAAGATTGGCATTGCTGTACCACCATCAAATGATATTGATGTATTCTCTCAAGACCTTGGCTTTATTGCTATTCAAGAGGCAGGTAAACTGGTGGGGTTTAATGTTTCTGTTGGTGGCGGTATGGGAATGACGCACGGAAATACCGATACGTATCCGCAATTAGGGCGGGTGATTGGCTTCTGTACACCAGATCAAGTAATTGCTGTAGCAGAGGAAATTGTTACAATTCAACGTGACTATGGAAATCGATCCAACCGTAAGAATGCAAGATTTAAATACACGATCGATGCAAGAGGTATTGATTGGCTAAAGCAAACGTTACATGAACGATTAGGCTGGGAATTGGAGGAAACGAGAAATTATCAGTTTGAAAATAATGGGGATAGCTATGGCTGGGTGGAGGGAAACGGCAAATGGCACTTCACATTATTTATTCAAAATGGCCGTGTAAAGGATACAGAGGATTATCCATTAAGGACAGGACTGAGGGAAATCGCAAAGGTGCATACGGGTGATTTTCGTTTAACACCTAATCAAAATCTAGTCATTGCAAATGTTACGAAACAAAAGAAAGAACAGATCGATCAACTTATCAAAACGTACAAACTAACAGATGGTGGGCAATTTAGCGGGTTACGCCGTAATTCGATGGCTTGTGTTGCGTTACCAACTTGCGCTTTGGCAATGGCGGAATCAGAAAGGTACCTTCCTTCATTAATTGAAAAGATAGAAGGGATTCTTGATGAAGCAGGACTACGTGAAGAAGAAATGGTTATACGCATGTCAGGCTGTCCCAATGGATGCTCGCGACCAGCTCTAGCAGAAATTGCGTTCATTGGTAAGGCGCCAGGTAAGTACAATATGTACCTTGGTGGAAGTTTTACCGGGGAACGATTAAGTAAGCTCTATCGAGAAAATATAGGCGAGCAGGAGATTTTAGATACACTTCGTCCTATTCTCAATCAGTATGCAAGGGAACGGCTCGATGGGGAGCATTTTGGAGACTACGTTATTCGAGCGAATTATGTGGAAGCTGTACATTCCGGACTTGATTTTCATAGGTAGTGCAGGTTTAAACCAGATTAATAGAAGAGGCGGGGGTAGGAAATGGGAAAGGTATATTTGGTTGGAGCAGGTCCAGGTGACCCCGATTTGATTACGGTAAAAGGTGCAAAGATCATCGGTCAGTCGGATGTTATTTTATATGATCGTTTAGTGAATGAACAATTATTAGAGGACTATGCACCTAAACAAGCAGAACTGATTTATTGTGGGAAGCGTCCAGATCACCACGCATTAAAGCAGGAGCAAATAAATCAATTACTTTGGCAATATGCAAGGCAAGGGAAGGTTGTTACGCGATTAAAAGGCGGTGACCCTTTTATCTTTGGAAGAGGGGGTGAGGAAGCGCTCACTCTAGGAAAACACCAGATTCCATTTGAAATTGTACCAGGAATTACTTCTGGATCAGCTGCGCCAGCCTATGCCGGAATCCCGTTAACCCATCGACAGATTAGCTCATCTGTTGCTTTTGTGTCGGGAGTAACTCGAAAGGGAGATACAGGTGAAGCATATTGGGAGCACCTTGCTAAGGGCGCTGAAACCTTATGTATTTATATGGGTGTAAAAAACCTTCCAGACATATGCCATTATCTAATTAAATATGGCAGGGATGCAACGACGCCGATTGCCGTTATACATTATGGGACAACACAAGCGCAACAAACGATAACAGGTACGTTGCACACGATAGCAACGAAAGCTAAACATCTAAAAAACCCCTCGATGATTATTATTGGTGAGGTCGTTCGGCTACGTGAACAAATAAAGTGGTTTGAAGGGCTGGCTTATGAAGCATCCGAATCGCCAATTGCTGTCATTGGGTAACAAAGGGAGGAAGCTACATGCAAGCTGTTCTTTATGTAAGTCATGGCAGTAGATACGCTGATGCTACGGCAGAAGCCATATCGTTTCTTGAAACGGTGAAAGAACAGGTGGATATTCCCTTGCAGGAAATCTGCTTTCTCGAATTGGCCACTCCTGATATGAAGCAGGGAATTGCTAATTTGGTAACTCAAGGGGCAACCCGCATCGCAATTGTACCGGTGCTATTATTACAAGCAGGTCATTATTATCACGATATTCCGCAGGTTATTGAGCAGCAAAAGGCATTATATCCAGCTATTTCATTTACCTATGGTCAACCACTTGGTGTACAGGATCGATTAACGCAGATATTGGCTGAGCGAATGAATCAAGCAGTGGTAACTATTAAGTCAGATATGAAGGTGCTGTTAGTAGGCAGAGGCAGTAGTAATCCACAAACAGTAATCGATATCGAAACCATCGCAAATCGACTAAAAAAAATAACGGGGGTAGCTCATGTGGAAGCATGCTATCTAGCTGCATGTACCCCTGCTTTTGAGGGAAAGTTGCGGGCAGCTGTTACGGAGGAAAACTCGCAAATTGTTATCGTCCCTTATATTTGGTTTACCGGATTTTTGATGCGACATATTCAGCAAAGGATTACAGAAATTGGGGGAAGCAAGAGGGAAATCATCCTTTGTCATCATTTAGGAAAGCATCCGGCAATGCAGGAAGCATTAAAGGATCGCGTTATAGAGGCAATCGTGTAAAGCAATTTTATAAAAAGGATGTTGAATGCAATGGGGCGAATTCCATTAATGCTTGAATTAAATGAAAAGCAAGTAGTTATTGTTGGTGGTGGCACGATAGCAGAACGACGTATAAACACAATCATAGACAGTGGTGCTTACATTACAGTAATTAGTCCTATGATTAATAAGGCAATTCGAACGGCTTGGGAAGCGGGCTTTCTTACATGGAAACAAAAGACATTCGAGGCAACGGATATCCAGCAGGCTGTACTTGTTGTTGCCGCTACAGACGATCAATTGGTGAATCAATTCGTATCTATGTCAGCACCAGCCGAGTGCCTTGTAAATAATGCTTCAGATGCAAAAGCGAGTCATGTTCATTTTCCTGCATATCTGAAGCAAGGAAGATTGTCCATTAGTATTTCAACCAATGAAGCAAGTCCAGCACTATCATCCAAGATTAAGAAAGAACTTGAACGCATCTATAACAAGGACTATGAAGGCTATGTAGATTTTCTATATCAAAGCAGACAGCTATTGAAACAATCCACCGTGGATAAGCAGCAGCAGAAAAAACTATTACAATCGCTCGTATCTAAGGAATTTCTGTGTAAAGATAAACAACTTCAGGCATTACAGTCGTTAAGAGCAATAACGGGAAGGATCGATGCAAGTGAATGGATTAAATAATAAGCAGGTAGGTATTGCTGCTACACGTAAAGTGGAAGAGATAGCTACATTAGTTAAAAAAAATGGAGGCATACCCTCCGTATTCTCTATTCAAGGAGAACAAGTATTTGATGATCAAACAGGTGAAGCGAATATTTCAACATTATTGTCAGGATCATTTGACTTCATCATCTTAACTACAGGAATTGGGGCAGCGAGCTTAGAAAGAGTTGCACGAAAGCTCCATTGCTTTTCCGATTTTATTCAGAAGCTAGGACAAACGACGTTAGCAATTCGAGGCAGTAAGACACGTCATTGGTTAAAAGAACACGCTATTTCTCCGACATTTGTATCGAAAGATGGCACCATGGAGGATCTTATACAGACGCTTGCTAATCAACCTAATCGGCAAGGACAGCGTGTTTATTTACAGGCATATAACCAAGATGATTTACAGTTACAAGCAGCATTAGAGCACTTAGGATATGCTGTCTATTTGGCGAAACCATATTATTATAAGCAACCAGATGCTGAGGTATTACAGGAATTAAGGGATGAAATTATTCATCAATCCTTAGATGCTGTTATTTTTACAAGCAAAACACAGGTTCAGAATCTTTTCCACTCCCTTTCACATGAGCATAGAAAACAGGTAATAGCCGCCTTTAATAAACATGCCCTAGCTGCTGCAGTAGGAAAAGTAACTGCACAGGAATTAAGAAAGAATCAGATTCAGGATGTTTTTTATCCGACGAAACCGAAGATGGGAAGAATGGTCGTAGAAATGAATCATTATTACGAACAACAGGTTGTTCAATGAAGCGTTATGCCATGAAAGCGAATAGGAGGGAGCTTAAGTGATATCAACAACGGAACAGATAGGAAGTATACCTCATGGAGGTAAATTAATCCAAAGGCAAGTCGCTAAGGAAGAACGGGGTGCCTATTTGCAAAAAATAGCGAACGTAAAAACAGTAACAGTAAATACGTGGCATCTCTCCGATTTGGAATTGATTGCGAATGGAGGCTTTAGCCCTCTTACTGGATTTATGGGGAAGACAAATTATACAAGAGTTGTAGAAGAAATGCGGTTGGAGGATGGCACGATTTGGAGTATCCCCATCACACTAGATGTAGAAAAAGCACAAGCAGAGGCATTGGAAATCGGTGATCAAATCGCACTGATTGGCGAGGATGATGAGGTATATGGTGTCTTAAATCTTACCGAGAAGTATCACTATGAAAAGGAAAAAGAAGCAAAGCTTGTGTATGGCACAACTGACCCATCACATCCAGGTGTTAAAAAAGTGTATGAAAAAGGTGATATATATCTAGCTGGTCCTATTCATCTACTTCAAAAGAAAGCAAATAATCAATTCGCTAATTATCAGCTAGATCCAAGAGAAACAAGGAAATTATTCGCAGCATTAGGATGGAAAACAATTGTAGGATTTCAAACAAGGAACCCAGTGCACCGCGCACACGAGTATATTCAGAAATGTGCATTAGAATCTGTTGATGGGCTATTGCTTAATCCTTTAGTAGGAGAAACAAAATCAGATGATATCTCAGCTGATATACGAATGAAAAGCTATGAAGTCATCTTAGATAAATATTATCCGAAAGACCGAACGAGACTAGTAATCTATCCTGCAGCGATGCGCTATGCTGGTCCAAGAGAGGCTATCTTACATGCTATTGTTCGAAAAAACTATGGCTGTACGCATTTTATTGTTGGGCGGGACCATGCAGGTGTTGGTGATTATTATGGTACTTACGAAGCGCAGGAGTTAATTTCCCAATACGAGGCAGAGCTAGGAATTCAAATATTTGCATTTGAACATGCATTTTATTGCACAGCATGTGAAAACATGGGAACAGAAAAAACATGTCCACATGATAAATCCTACCACGTTCATTTAAGTGGCACGAAAGTACGTGAGAAGCTACGTAATGGAGAAGATTTGCCAAAAGAATTTTCACGCCCAGAAGTAGCAAAAGTGTTAAGGGAAGGCTTCAGACAACGTTAAGTAAAGGGAAGGTTCCTCATGTCGAGCGAGATGATCATTGTTTCTATCGTAATTTGTTTCATGATCGGTGGACTTATCATGGATATTGCGCATCCAGTCATCATTGTGTTTACCGCATTAACCATCTTTTTATTAATAGGTATTGTAACACCAGAGGACGCGCTTATTGGTTTTTCTAATGAAGGAATGCTAACCATTGCTCTGTTATTTATTATAGCTGGTGCCATTCAAAAAAGCGGTATTATCGAAGACATTATGAAGAACTGGCTAAATAAAAGTAATAGTTTAATCGGCTCAATGGTCCGAGTACTGATACCAACGTCTACACTTTCTGCATTTTTAAATAATACACCAATTGTTGTTACGTTTACGCCATTAATTAAAAATTGGTGTGAGGAGCATCAAATTGCACCATCAAAATTCTTAATCCCCCTTTCCTATGCGACCATTTTAGGTGGAACCATTACGTTAATGGGGACGTCCACCAACCTTGTCGTACATGGTATGCTAATTGATTACGGCTATGATGGATTTTCAGTCTTTCAGTTAGCAATTATTGGCGTTCCGATTACCATTGTTGGTCTCCTTTATTTGATTGTCATAGGCAGACGCCTGTTACCGGAAAATAAAGGTTTTCAACAGCAGGTAAAAGAGGATTCCCGAGAATATATTGCTGAAATGGTTGTTGAGGATTCGTTTTCAGCGGTAAATCGTAGTGTGAAAGAAGCTGGATTAAGAGAGTTAAAGGGACTTTATTTAATCGAAATTATCCGTGGTAAGGAGCGCGTATCACCTGTCCGCGCTACAACCATTATTCAAGCTGGTGATCGTCTCATTTTTACCGGTATAATCACGGCATTAGCTGAGGTGCAAACAACGAAAGGGTTATCGTTAAGAATGGGAAAGCAAGTTGATTTTGATGATTTAAAGAATGGCAGCTCAACAATTGTAGAAGCTGTTGTATCGCATCAGTCCTCCTTGCTTTCCAAATCGGTGAAGCAATCTAAGTTTCGATCCTTATACGATGCTGGAGTTATTGCAGTTCACCGAGATAGCGAACGAATAAAATCCAAAATTGGTGATATTTTGTTAAAGCCAGGTGATAGCTTACTATTACTAGCAGGAGCCGATTTTATGGAAAAGTATCAGCAATCGGAAGACTTTTATGTAGTAACCCCATTAGATCGACCGAATACATTTCAGCGAAATCCTTTTAAAGGCTGGATAACAATCATTCTCTTTTTAGCGATGATTCTATTGGTTACAATCGGTATATTGAGCATGTTTAAGGCGATGGCCATCGTAGTTGTAATCATGTTAGCAATGAAGGTGATCACAATGGAAGAGGTAAAGAAATATATTTACTTTGATGTGCTATTGCTAATTGCCTGTTCATTTGGTATTGGCATGGCGATGATGAAATCAGGCTTAGCACCTTGGATTGCTGATAAAATATTGAGTGTAGGAGAGCCACTTGGCTTATTTAGCTTACTATTACTTATCTATATAGCAACAAATCTATTCACGGAAATCATTACAAACAGCGCAGCGGCTATTTTGATGATCCCGATTGTCTTCGAAATGGCAGCTAACCTAGATTTAGAGCCAATGGGCTTTGCAGTTACAATGACGATCGCGGCGTCTTCTAGCTTTATTACGCCGATTGGGTATCAAACGAATCTAATTGTCTATGGTCCTGGTGGCTATACAGTCAAAGACTATGTGAAAATAGGGACACCATTAAGTATCTTGGTAATGATTATTACGGTAATGATTGTATACTTCTGGTGGTTTTAGGAGGGAAAAATGTGACTAAGTCGAAGCATATTGCTTGGCATGACTCGATTGTATCAAAAGAAGCTAGGCAGAAACGAAACAAACATAAAAGTGCAGTACTTTGGTTTACGGGGCTATCTGGCTCCGGGAAATCAACGATTACCGTGGAGCTGGAAAAGAAGCTCTATCAACTAGGTATTTACACGTATCGGCTAGATGGTGATAATATTAGGCATGGATTGAACAAGAATCTTGGGTTTACACCGGAGGATCGAGCGGAAAATATCCGACGAATTGGCGAAGTATCGAAGCTATTTATCGATGCGGGTGTTCTTACATTGACTGCCTTTATCTCTCCATATCGAGAAGACCGCAATCTTGTAAGAGCGCTGCTACCAGATAAAGAATTTATTGAGGTATATGTAAAATGTAGTTTAGAAGCGTGTGAAGAACGTGATCCCAAGGGATTATATAAAAAAGCACGTGCTGGTGCAATAGCGGGTTTTACTGGTGTCGATGCACCTTATGAGGAACCAATTGCTCCTGAACTAACAATTGATACAGAGAAACAATCGATTGAAGAAGCGACGCAGCAGGTTATTAATTACTTGTTAGAAAATGATTATTTAACGTAAGGATAAATGATGCTGTTCGAAGGGAAAACCTTAGAAGAAATTATCTGTATGAATCGTAGCAAATCAAAGGAATGCATATTTATGGCGATACAGCATCAATTCTAGCGTAATGTTAGAACTGTCTCATAAGGTTAAAAAGCTAAGAAAGTATTATATTAGCCCATGTGGATAAAAATGGCGTGTTGAGCCACGCCCAGCTCCAGCGCCCCGTAACGAGGCGACTTCACGAATCTGGCAGTGAATTTTCTCTCATGCGCAAGCTGAATCATTGCCAAGGAAGAGTAGTGTATTCCAGTTAGTATCGATAAGCTACCTTATGAGACGTTCTTTTTAACTTATGAAGTTGTTTCCGATGCTTCCATTACTTTAGGTGTAAGATATTGCATAGAAATAGGTCTGTTTGACAGCATTTTAATTAATTGGTCAGCCATGTAGTCAGTGGAATATTTGAATCCACCTTTTACCCATTCCATAATCATTCCAAATAACGCATAAGCTTGATAACTTATCTGTAAGTCTTTTTCAATTGAATTGTCTCCCCTGTCCTCTTTTTGCAGCTGTGCAAGGTCGTTCATTGGCAATTTTTTCAAAATATCACATAATTTATTTTGAAAACCTGGTAATACATGTTCGTGATAAATAATGGTTTGATAGAAATCAGCAAAACGTGCCACATGTTCAAATATTTTAATACTAGCAGGGGTCAGGTCATGGAGACTAAATATTTCCTTATTAGCATATGGATCGCGGTAAGATTTAGTTAAATCAGATATGACATCGTCGACTAGCTCATGGAGTAGATCCTCTTGTATTTGGTAGTGCTTATAAAATGTTCCCCGATTTAAATCCGCTGTTTTGACAATATCCGTGATGGTGATTTGTCGTAATTCCTTTTCTTTCATAAGTGTAAGCAACGCAGATTTTAATGCAGTTTTTGACTTATGAATCCGCCGATCTACTTTCATATACAATCTACCACCAATCTGTTTATTATTTTGTTATGTTCAACATCAAGGGTGTTTAATGTTGATTAATCAACATGTTAGCGGTTATTTGAATATTGCTACCTTAAGTATAGTACATTATGCTTCTAGTATACAGTCACATGATATTGTCATTAGTTGGAAGACCTTTTTATATGTAGATAAAGGAGAGATTATGAATGAAATTATCAGGCAAAGTAGCAATTGTTACTGGTGCTGCTTCAGGTATGGGAAAAGCTATTGCTGAGCTCTATGCCAAAGAGGGTGCTAAAGTAATCGTTTCGGATATTAATTTAGAAGGTGCAGATGCGGTAGCTTCTGCCATCGAATCAGCTGGTGGTACAGCAAGAGCAATGAAGACAAACGTAGCAGAACGTGAAGAAATCGACCAATTAATTGATATAACTGTTCAAGAATTTGGGACGCTAGATATTCTAGTCAATAATGCAGGAATTATGGATGGCTTTGAGCCCGCAGGCGAAATCGAAGATGAGAATTGGGAGCGAATCTTTGCCATTAATACAACTGCGGTAATGCGTGCTACAAGAAAAGCCCTACCGATCTTTCTGGAAAAAGGAAAAGGCGTTATTGTTAATACTGCGTCAACTGGCGGTTTAAATGGGGCGCATGCTGGTGCAACATATACTGCTTCCAAACACGCTGTAATTGGTTTTACGAAGAACACTGGCTATATGTATGCAGATAAAGGTATTCGATGTAATGCAATTGCTCCAGGTGGTGTTGCAACCAATATCGGTGCATCCATGAAAAACGTAAACGAGCTTGGAGCAAGTCGTACAAAAGCTGGTCAGGCAGTTATGCCACGTGCTGGACAACCTGAAGAAATTGCCAATGTGGCTCTATTCTTAGCATCTGAAGATTCAAGCTTTATAAATGGTACGGTCATTACTGCAGATGCAGGCTGGACAGCAGCATTCTAATGAAAAAGTACTAGATATGCGGGGGCAAAAGCGTTCTAATCGAAGAAAAAAATGAAACAACTAAAAATGATCGTTCGTTCAACTAATTCGCTCCAGAAATATACGTGCTTCCGCGTTCGGCTGGTGTCCCTCCTCTTGCTGTTGAAATGTCGTACTATGATGTCTGCTCGAAGCCTTTTATCTTGTACTCTCGCAGGATAAGGAAGACTTCGACAGCAGTACATCGCACGCAGGAAAAGCGATCTTCTTTTTTCAACAATCTACGAATATTTGCTATTGTGCATCTTTAGAATGGACTGTTTTAGTTAGATCCTATCCTATCCCTTTTCCATTATATAAAAATGAAGATAACTTGCTCGTATACAAAGGTTGTGTCCTTAATTGTTTAGCTATTATGTAGAATTTTTCTTGCTAAACGTTATGTGATGAACTCACAAACTACTTAAATGCTCGTGAATAAGCCTCCACTTCCCATCCTCTGTTTGTACAAAAACATTCGTTGCACGTCCGCTTCCTGAAACAAGCCGCCCTTCATAGTACCCTTTATAATGGTAGTTGTAGATACAGGTTGCTGTATGTTCATCGACAGCGATCCACTGAATGTTTTTTGCTTGGTAAATTTCATCCTCAATTGTTCTCCACGCTTGCTCGAAATACATTTTTATTTCAGGGATGGAAGCACAGGTTTTATCGGTAAACCAATAATGTGCATCCTTATGTAACATCTTTTCAACCTGTTGGAAATCATGTGAGTTCGTTGCATCTATATACTGTGTAAGTGCATTTTTATAGTTCATGATTAGTCACTCCTCTTATGTTTCGTTTTAATTGTACCTGTTAAAAGTATAGCTTTGTTTACGCATAAAAACAAGAATATACGTTCGTTTATTTATGCTGTTGACATTCTAATTCAGAAATTTATAAAATTAGATTAGGGATGGGGAGAGAGAAAATGTATATTATCTTAGGAATTGGTATAATTGCTGTTATTATTGTTTTATTTTTAATAGCTAAATTTGCGGCGTTTTCGGAGTTTATGAGTGGTTTTAAAAAAGGAACATTTGAAAAGTTAATGATTGGGCTTTCCGTTGCAGGCGTTGTATCGCTCGCTTATGGAATTTATTATGAAGTGACCTATCAACCACCCTATTTAGATATACAGGTGAATGGGAATGAACATACAGTTTTTGGAGAAATTGGTGATGTCGGATATTATGGTGATGGACTTGTAACTAAAGATAAAGAAGCCAATCTTCATCTTGTCACATGGGAAGATTGGAATTTAGAGGGCAACACGGTAGTAGAGCTTACCTATCCATCAGGTGCAACGGAAACGTGGGAGGCAAATATAACCGAATTAAATGACCAAGTAATCAATGGTTTGGCAGAAGCGCATGATGTGCAAGGTATATATGAGCTTTCCCCCTATACATTTACGGAATCAGGAAATGTAGAAGTACGTATACAGGAAATCGAGGCTAGCTTTATTATTGAAGTGAAGGAGTGATCATCAAAAAAGGACGACAGATGTCTATGTGTGGAGTTTTTCAGCTCCATGTGGAACTGGATGTTAAGCCCCATCGTTGTCCGGTATGTAATGTGCTTACAAAATGAAGGAAGATACATTGATAATTGATTAACATACACAAATATAGGGGGTGCCACCATGACGGGCACCCCTACGATAAGTCTTCATTGGCTCGCAAGCTCAACTTGAAGCCTTTATCTCTATTGACTCACTCCAGTCGCTACGCTTCTAATCGAGCGCTTGCGCTTTTTTCTTAGGAGAGATGTTCTGTTTGATTATAGTCACGAACCTTCCAATCATCTTGCTGAACATGAATATTACTAATACATCCATTCATAAGCTTTGTTTTACCAGAACCAATTTCCCCGTCAGATAGCTCGGAGAGTATCGCATTAATTACAGCGCCATGTGCAACTAATAAAATCCGTTTGTTAGGGTATTGCTCCTTCACTTTTGCAATACCACCCATTACTCGTGCTTGAAAATCCTCCCGCTCTTCCTGATTAGGGAAGTTGCGATCAGGATAAGCTTCATTCCTTTCTGAGATGGTCATTCCTTCTGCTTTTCCAAAAGATCGTTCCTTGAACGCTTCCATTATTTTAAATGGTAATTGTAGTTGCTTATTTATAATTTCTGCAGTTTCCTTCGCCCTTCGTAATGGACTACATATCAGTTCATCATAATCTTCGCTATTTAAATATGTAGCACATTTCATAGCTTGCTTTCTACCAGTATCATTTAATGGAATATCCGTTTTGCCTTGGAGCTTTCCCGCGGCATTCCAATCGGTTTCCCCGTGTCTAATTAAACAAATAGTTGTCATGTTCATTGCTCCCTCCCCTTCATCACCTATTCATTTATTATACTAAATAAAATTCGTTGAAGTTCACAGTAAACGTGTTCGAAGTTCACAAATCAAGATACGTATAAATTCACAAATTCTTCACATTCTAAATGTATAAAGGAGGATGGACCGATGCATACATTTTTTATGGCAGTTAGCTTGAGTGGGTTGATGCTTATTACAGGGGCGACTTCTCTAATTCCTACAGAACAAGCTGCTGCAGCTGTTGTTGAAGAAGTTCCTGCCTATGCAAAGTGGGGTAAAATGGCTGTCAAAGCAACGATGGCTAAATATCCAGATGCCGAGATTGTTGATTATTTATACAGTGGCAATGAAGAACAGGATGACTCAAGAATAGAAAAATTTAAGCTGTGGCTACGAGAAGGAGATAAGGAATTTGGTGTGCGAATTCATATAAAGCATCATGTATCGTCAGAAAAAGTAGAAGGAATTTCCTTTGAGGAGACGTCGAATTGACAAAAGCGCATGACGATAATCGATCTGCGCTTTTGTTCCTACATATCTTCTGGATTGATGATAGCTAATACTTGATGGTCTTCCCACTTTCCGTTTATTTTCACATTCTTTTTGGCAATACCTTCTTTATGAAATCCTGCCTTCTCTAATACACGAATCGATCCGATATTATGTGGCATAACTCCTGCTTCAATCCGATGGAGCTTCAGCTCGTTAAATCCGAAATCTACTACAAGCTTAGCCGCCTCGGTCATGTATCCTTTGCCATTATGAGATTTATCAAGAACGTAGCCGATAAGTGCACACTGTACTGGTCCCCGCTTTACTTGAAACAAATTAATCGTACCAATTAGCTTGTGCTCTTCGTTTAGAAACATCCCAAAATGGTACTCCTCTTCTTTCGCTTGTCTACTTATCGCTTGCCGAATTCTTTTAAGCTGAGCCTCTTCTGTATAAAAATCCTCTTCTCTTTCTATGGAATAGGCTGCAAAAAAGGAGCGGTTCCGTTTTTCGAGATTCAGGCATTCGGTCACATCGTCTTCGGTAAACGGCCTTAGATAGAAATGTTTTCCTTTTAACATCGCTTTCACTTCCTTCCATCTATCTATTTCGAGTTATTTTGTAGAATTTCCTTCTATTTTATTGCTGAAAAAATAAAAACTATTTCTGTTTTGCTTTCCAAATAAACTGAGGAAAAAGGTGCAAACAAATGAAGGGTCAAGACGAATGATGGAGTATAATCGCTAATTTTTCTCGGATTTATAGTGAATAAGTTATAACATTTTAGCTATTATTTATAATAACCGTAGCTTTATTAGGAGGTTTGAATCGTTTTTAACAGAGGTTTCTTTTCGTTGACCGATAAGGGTAGTTATTTAGCCTCGAAAAAAGTAACGAAATCAGCTTCTTTTCTAATGGGTTTCATTCCTAACTCCTATGTATAAGTAAACAGAAATCAGTACATATTAATCATTTTTTATTATTCATAAACATAGCTACGGGTTTCGACAAATTTATCGAGTCTATTAATCTATAATAGTTTCTACACGTAAGATTCTAGCAATTCATTTTTAAAATTTACTAGAGTTAAGAGGGTGTAGACTTCATAATTAATAGCAGAAAGGGAGTGAAGGATGAACGGCTCCGCTTGATCCGGGCAGCGGCTAATTTATGAAAGATGGAAAGGATGGTAGGTATGAAATTAAAGAAAAAATGGATGGCTTTGACACTGGCGGTTCCATTGTCATTTGGAATGATTACCCATAGTACTATGATTCATGCGCAAGAAACAAAAATAAACATAGATAACTCCTACGATACCCCCTCATATATTATTGAAAAATGGCAGGCACCAAGTGGTCTATCCAAAAAAGAGGTTGTCCTTTCATATTTGGAATCCAATCAAGAACACTTTCAATTAACAGATCGTTCGCATATTAATTTTAACATAACAAATGAACAAATAGATCGGGAAACAGGCACCACCCACTTTAAGCTAGAGCAGTTGTATAAAGGCATACCTATATTTGGCGCGGATCAGACAATTACATTAGATGAAAATAAAGACGTTACTGCGTATTTCGGTAAGGTTATTCCTGCAATAGAAACGAAAAATGTGGCAGAAAAAACGACGGTATCAGCAGCGAAAGCAAAAGAAATTGCTAAAGCACATATTGAAAAGAAAATTGGGGAAGTAAAGGATTATGATGGTGAAGTAGATGCAAAACGATATTTATATGAATATAAGGAAAAATTCTATGACACGTATCTTGTTACGGCTTCTACTACACAGCCATCCGTAGGGTTTTGGCATTATTTTGTTGACGCGTCCAATGGTAGCATTATCGATTCATATAATGCTGCTCATCATGTTACTGCTTTTGGAAGAGGCGTGTTTGGTGATAAACAGATGTTTGAGGCTCAGGCATTTAATGGGATGTACAGGCTATTTGATATTACTCGTGGTGATGGGGTAGTAACGTATGACCATACAACAGGTACAAATGTAGATATAACAAGTTTAAATAAGATGTTCCGGGATGGATCAGCCGTCGATGCTCATGCAAATGCACAAAAAACATATGATTATTATTTGGATACCTTTAATCGTAATTCTGTAGATGACAATGGTCAAATTTTAATATCAGCGGTTCATGTCGGACATAACTGGAATAATGCATCGTGGAATGGGAGGCAGATGTCCTATGGGGATGGAGATGGCATTCGTTTTCATCCGTTAGCAGGAGGACTTGATGTTGCTGCTCATGAAATGAGCCATGGTGTTGTTCAGCATACAGCCGGATTAATTTATCGTAATCAGTCTGGCGCCTTGAATGAATCGTTTGCAGATATATTTGGGGCAATGGTTGATCGGGATGATTGGCTAATCGGTGATGCAATTATGGCAGATGGAACGATGGCCTTGCGATCAATGGAAGATCCGACGGCATTGATTGAAAGACGCACACAGGAGCCCTATCCAGATCATTGGGATAGAAGATATACAGGACCATTAGATAATGGTGGCGTCCATATAAACAGCAGTATTAATAATAAAGCAGCTTATTTAGTTTCAGAGGGAGGAGAGCATTACGATGTTGAAGTGAATGGAGTTGGCCGTGATGTAACAGAACAAATTTATTATCGCGCCCTATCCCTTTATTTAACAAGTAATTCCGATTTTAGCATGATGCGTCAAGCTGCTATACAAGCGGCTACGGATCTATATGGAGACGAATCAGAGGCGGTGGCAGCTGTCGAACAAGCCTATAATGCTGTTGGAGTCTATTAGTTGAAAAAAATCAATACCTAGCTATCTGTTGTTGGAAGGTAGCTAGGTTATGTATTAGATCAATTTTTTCCGTGGGGATGGTAAGCTGTCTTAAATGATGTATTTAAATAAATATGTTACAGTTCATCGTAATTAATCAGTTGATACTACTTCTACGACAATGTTCCCAGTAAGCTCATCATCTATCCCGCATATAACTGGCAGTAAGACCCCCACTCAAGCAATAAAGTAAAACCAATATGGATAGGTGGGGATCAACTGCCAGTAAATGTCCGATTGGTTCAACTAACAATCCGTGGGGGATAAACAAAACTCCCACGGGATGAAGTTTCACTATATAAAAATGAGTACATTCCAAACTCCGGGAGATGGGAATAATAAATTTGATGGCATATTAACTTCGTTTTTATTAATTTGTGCTCCGCTGTAGAATTCTCCAGAAAACACCTTAATTAAATCTTTTGCTCCTTTTTTTTAATGCCATTATTTCTACTGGTTGATTTTTAATATTTTCTTGCCCCCAATAAAACCAAAAATATTTTTGTGATTTACTAGATACGATTGGGAAAGGGCCAGTTATACCAAATGCATCCTTTTTTCCGATAACTTCATAAGTTAAATCTTCACCATCCTTACTTTTCGTATGATACTCAAAGATTGGAGTAAGCTCCCAATCATTATATGCTTCATTTAATGCAGTTGTTGAATTTTCATCATTCCCTTTTATAGCTTTTACGCTGTCTTCTTTCACTTTACTGTCCGTTTCACACGCGGCAAACACTATTAAGAAAAGCATTAGATAAACCAATACAACCGTTTTATGCAACGATATCACACCTCTCAACAATCTTATTAACTGAAAGTATGCTGGATTCTGTTAAATGATCCCTATTTCTATAAGGAGATTATTTCTTCCGCCAAATTGACTTGGTGTATGCGATGGTCATTCCTACTTTTTGCATGTTCTGCTGGCTCACACTACCAAATGTGGCTTGACCAACGATGATTTTACAGTTTGCCTCTCTTGCAAGCTGGATACGTCGTTGAAGTAAGGCTTGATGCACACCTTTATTTTGGTCGGTAGGAAGCGTTGCTGCGGCAGCTAAGTTCGCAATCGTATTCTTTGTAAATAGTACACCAACTCCTGCCGGTGTATTGCTGCTATTAGCAAGTAGAAACGTCCAGCCAGGCACCTTGTGCAAAACAGCGTTATTTTCTGCAATAAAGGGGTTTAAAAAATCAGGCATTGCGAATCCTTTTGTATAAATATGTGCAAATGTATTAAAATTGTCTATATGTATTGGTTTGATAGTAATATCAGGAAACTGTCTGCGTTTAAGCTTCGCCGTTTCTCCATAAAGAACGGTATGAAATCCTTTTTGGTAAAAGCCTCTGGAAGCAAGTGCATCAAATACAACATTTGACACATGGGCTGGAGTTAGTTCGAATTGTAACGGAATGTTCTTTTGCTGGTAAAAGTCAATTATCTCCTCTAAATGGTCGCTATCATTATCAGTCAGTCCTTTCACTGTATTAAAGGAAGGGCCAGGAATTTTGGTAGCAGTAAATGCAGTAGCATTTCCAAATGTTCTTACGTCAGCATCCATTGGATTTCCTTGGATGTGGGAAATAGCAGTTAATCTTGATTGGAGTGTATCAATCTCAGCTTGTTCGATCTGCAAAGCCATTTCGTTTGTTAGTATCACGTACACACAATCCCTTCTATAGCTCGTATATGACTATTCTCTTATAAATAATGAAAGCTTAAGGGAAAGTTGTGTAGCAATCCCCTTACTGCTGCTCCAAATCATATACGTGAGATAATCGATTACAAAAGTAGTTACGTTTCGAATGTCTTTTCTGTTTTGGTTATCACCTTTTGCTTTAAGCGATCTGCTTGCTTAATATAAGCTTTCACATATCCTGGGATCGTGGACCCGTGGATGATCTCCTCTGTTGTCATCCAATAAACAGCAGCTATCTCGTTAGGATCTTTCGCAATTGCTTTACCAGATTGATGTTCACATAGATATACTATATTTACAACATGGATACCTGTATCGGTTACAAAGGAGGCGCTTGTTATATATATAGGGTGCTTAACAGAAATTCCTACCTCCTCGGTAATTTCTCTACGTAATGTCGTTTCAAGTATGGTATCCGTATTGCCTTCTTTGCTCTACTTTTCCATCAATTAGTGATAATGTATTAGCGGCATGATCTTCTTTACACTACGTTTTCCAATTAACCATTTGTTGTCTTTATAAATGGCGCCTTCTACATTTACGATAAACAATAGTATTACTCCTTATCTGTGTTATAAAGTCCTCTTCGTATTAAATTGGCAGTGATGGGTTCCCTATTTAGCTCGCGCGACCAGATAGATAATTGTCCCACATGGTGGATTTCGTGAGCAATGACATGACGCATGATTTCCCCGTGGGTAAACATTCCAAAACAAGGCTTATAATCTTTACCAGCATAATACGATTCGATATAAGGTAAAATTTGTCTCCTACAAGTTTGGGAAAATGTTACTATATCCTCTAAGGTGGTAAATTCTTCTTTGTCATAATGGTATTCTTCTTTACCAGCTAATCCGTTTATCCACGCTTGCTCCACATCTATGATGTGAAAGAGCGTACCCAAAATACTTCTTACACCACCAGTTCGTTGCTTTACCAGTTCATCATGAGAAATTGGCTTACACCAATCAAACCATTCATCTCGAACCTGCCAATTATAGCGGAAGAATGTTAGCAAACGATCAGCTCATTTTTATTAGCTCGTTCCGAAAATCTTTCAGTAGTCCCTGCCTTCTCTGGATAAAAGGCAAATAGTAGAAGGTACTTGCTTTTTCTGGGGGTATGGTTGTTTCTGAAAAGATATAGATTGTTTTTTCCAAAGCCGTCGCAATGCCTAATTCTATATGACTCCCTTTTCCTGCAGGTACTAGCATAATAAAATACATCACAGTCTACAACTGCTTGCTTCTCTTTGCTGCCAATGAATTGTAGCTCCTTTTCCGTGGTTGCTCGGGTATTCTGTGTCCAGTCGTATGTTTGTAGATGCCCGTTATGGACGAGCCCTTCTGCTAAGTAACGTACGTGTTCTTTGTTTTTAAAACTAGAGGCTATGTAGAATTTCATAGAAGCAATTTTCCTTTCCAGCTTATGCATTTGTTCGTGAAATAAAGTAAGACTGTTAGCTCCATCAAGGGTTGGTCGAAGGGCGTGCTATACTAAGCTGTAAGCATGCTTGTTAGAATGTAGCCCCCCTTCTCCCGAAAATAGTTGGAAATATAGACTAGACCTGTCACACTATTAGTATATAATTAGTTAGAAAATTAGGAAAGGGTTGATAATTTTGAGGGATAAGCAGGCTAATGAGGCGAAACTATTGACAAAAGCTGGGTTTACAGCAATTGGTCTAAAATGGGAAGGTACATTTGTTGGAGCGGCCGCTGGAGAAATTCGAAATCTGCAAAGAGAATTGCGAAGGCGAGTACATGAAATAGTCGATGCATTGGAGCCAGATCGTTTCTTTGGATTATCTTATCATGCAAATCCAGCTTCGAATGGTTTCATCCATTATGCTGTCGTGGAAGTGACTGACGTGGAAAAGATTCCATCGGGTATGGAGATTGTAACCCTACCTGAGCTAACATATGCAACGTGTGATCATGAAAAAGGACAGGCAATAGATCGCTCCTACCAAAATATCTATGAATGGATTCAAAGCCAAGGGTATGAGGAGAACCCTGTCGGTCATTTAACCCATGTTGAGCTATACAAGATGGATAAAATCGAAGAGGAGCCAGAATTTACGATATTAATACCCGTAAAGAAAAGCTAGATTTACAGAAGGGCTCAATTAAGACAAACAAATATCATTTCCAAAGAATAAACGATAAAACTCTGAACTATTATTCGAACATAACTTCGTATATCGAATGGAGTTCAGAGTTTCCTTATCTATATTTCGTTTGGTTTGTCCCTTTTCATACTAGCTATCTATAATGACACTAAACGTGTTGCCATCTAGATCATAAAAGTCAAAGCCAGTAATTGCTCCATGATCCTCTACCTCGGAAACATGCACACCTTTTTGCTTTAATTCAGTATGTAATGCATGCACATCAGCAGTTGTAAAATTGAAGTAGGAATTCTGAAAATCCGTAATGTCAGGGAAAGTGGTTGGTGGCATTTTTTTCACCTTTATAAGTGTTACATATTGCTTTTCCTCTGTAAAATAAAAATCTGCTCCATTACCATCTGGCCAAGCGCCAATAGGATTTAACCCAAGCTTCTCCTGATACCATTGAGCAGATTTTTCCATATTGGTTACAGGGATAAATACAGCGCCAATTTTTATCATCTCTATTCCTCCTTTTTTGATTTCACTTTAAGTAACGCAAGCTGGGAGCTAATTCTTACACATTAGGTATTTTTTTGAATGAGGACTACAAAACTCAATGTATTCCCAGCCAAGTCTGTATCGAGTTGTGCGTGTTCAATCATTTTTTGTATAATTTTTGAATCTAATGGTAGGATTGTTTATGTGAACTCCTTATAGTTAGGGATTTGGACAGGACTACCATACCCTAATTATAAAGTTTTTTCATGAATTTTTATAGTTGGAATTACCAATATTCGCAATCTTGAGGAAATGTATGTTGCTTGGCTTTAGTTTCAAAATGTAATGATCGCTAGTGAGGAAATTATAAAATTAGAGGCTGAGACAAAAGAATGAAGAAACAATTCGTTTTCTAATTAGAATCATTCATTTAGCACCTGAAATAAGCGAGACTCCGGAGGGAACAGCACGAGTCCAAAGATCCACTTGGTAACGTGTTTTTCTTTACTAAGTTAGCTGATGCCGTGCCCGCGAAAAGCGCGTATAGTTTCACGGTGCGGCGATGATACTCCTATTGATAACATGATTATTCGTATTTTGAGTAAAGAAGTTGTGTTTTGTCCCAGCTTCTCGTTGGTAAAGTGTCCTTCATATGGCGAAACTTAAACAGCCCGTTTGATGAGCGGATACTTATTTGTACTTAACCCCTCCTTCACTTATCCATACAGTTAGAATCTTTTAGAATATGATAATACTGTATTGGTAAGAAAGGAGGAATTCGATGAAAGCTGATTACTTTTATCAAAAAGCCTGTAAATACTATGGAAAGCCAGTTAAGGTCGTAGATCACTATGGGAAATGTTATCGTGGTGTTCTAAAGGATGTTACTCCTAAAGGAATTTATCTTGATTCAGGTGTATCAGGGTTCTTTTTTCCCTTCTTTGCTATTGTTTCCCTTGTATTGTTGACATCATTATTCTTTATTTAAAATAAAAGAACCCTTCTAAAAAGTCGAGTATGAATAATGATTACTAGTACACATCGAAGGATTTTAATCATCAAAAGATGCCTCTTATCAACTTATGAAAGAGGCATCTTTTTCGAAAGGATTAACAATTCGGAGGGAAATATTAATAATAGTATGGGAAAAATAAACGACGTAGTCGGAAAAATGGAAATCGGAACCGTCTAAAACGACGAAACCTTCTAGGAAAACCGAATCCACCATATCCGCCATATCCGCCATATCCACCATATCCACCATATCCACCATACCCAAAGCCGTATTGGCGTTCCGTTCCCTCTTCTCTGTCCATATCACCATATGGCATAAGCAATGTTACACTGTCGTCATCTACATCTTCAATAATGCCATCATACATTTGCCCATCTATTGCTTGAATTTGCACAAAGTATAAATGAAATTTATTACATAATTCATACATTTGTTTTTTGTGTGTATTATGATCCATGTATGGAGAATCATAGCCTGGTTCATATGGTGATTCATAGTGTTGATATGGGTGATCCATTTCATGTTGATAGTGCATTGTATCCTTCCTTCCTATATTACCTCACTCCTAAAATATTCATCCCATAGGCAAATGTTACAAAATATAACTAATAAATTTAAAATATCATCTTATTGTTGGCAATTTAATAGTGGTACATGCCCAATTCTCCACATTAAATGATGCAGCTAAAATAAAGGGAATTTCAAAATTATAAAATGCAAATTAATCAACGTAATACTCCAAAACGGATTAAAATCACCTTTCATTCTTTTATCTCCGTTGACTCACTCCAGTCGCTACGTTTCCATTCGGGAGCTTCCGCTTTTGTTCCTTCTATATTTAGAGTATAGAAGGAAAAGTATAGGCTCCTTTTGTTTTAAATAAATACTACCCCTTGTATCTCCGCAATTATTTTTATATATAAACAAAAAGGTTAGTCACTAAGACCAACCTCATGAACTATACTGTTCGCTTTCTGATGGAACAGAAATTCCCATTGATTGTAAAGCTTCTTTTGTTTCATTTAAATACGCTTCTGCCTGCTCTTGCCATATGATAATTGTTTCCATAAAGGATTTATATTCAGTTGGCGCATTCTCAGCCATCGTATCTAAGCCCTCACGCACTTTTTTATCTTGCGTCTCCGCATTAATTATACAAGCTATTAATGTGTCAATAATAGATTGCCGTTGCTCACCATTCGTAAGTCTTTGAGATGATCCCACTGCGGTTATACGATGATAGGATGCAGGGACTAGGTGACTATGCATTTCGTTGTTCCCTTTTAAATCCTTTGTTTCCGGTATATGGAATAACTCGCTACTCATAGCACATACCATTTCTTCAGCATACAAACTATGGTACAACAAAGATAAAACAGCTTCCCAATTGCTTACTCTGTAATTATAAAATGGATACAAAAAAACCATCTCCCTTATTTGATAAAAGAATTATCTTTTAGGGTATGATCACATATCCAAGTAGGTGTAATTGATTGGAAAGTTTTCATAAAAAAGATGCTGACAAAAATAAAATGTAAGTCAGCATCATCATTTCTTCAATTGTCGATTTATTACGTTAAAACTTTCTAATAACTGTGTCCAAATGCTGCAGCTCCTACAATGATTAATAGAATGAATAATACAACAATAAGTGCAAATCCACCACCGTATCCGTAGCCACCACCATAGCCGCAGCCGTAACCGCCACCATAGCCTTGACCGCCATATCCGAATGACATTCATATCCCTCCTTTTTATCCTGCATATAACTGGCAGTAAGACCCCCACCTCAAGCAATAAAATGAAATCAAAATTGGTAAGTGGTGGATCGACTGCCAGTAAATGTCCGATTGGTTCAAAAGTCTTTAGGTCATACCCTTGTGGTACTAACCATCCGTGGGGGATAAACAAAATTAAATTTATATCAACACTCTCTACATAGTAGGAGTGACAAACATGGCTATCATTATTCGTTAAATCGGGTTACTTTATTTCGTCTTAATTCTTATTTACGTTTATTAGCCGTAACCACCATAGCCGAATGATCCAGCACCAACAATAATTAGAACGACAAACAACACAACAACTAGCGCAAATCCACCACCATACTGTGACATTTTTAGATCGGACCCTAATAAATAGACTTCTCTTATAACCTATGAATGAAGGCTTTATTATGATTGGTTATACGCTGATAATGATAAGATTTTTCCGTCTAGAACTGCATAACCTCACTACGTGAGGCATTTTAAACGTATATCAAGAGGAGGGATATTCATGATTGAAAAATGATGTTATGGCTTATGGACCCTACAATGGGCGCATCGATGGAAAATATGTTAATAAGTAAACATGAAGAAAACGCATATTCAGTGACACCTATTGTAGGGAAGCTAACCCTACGGGCTTTTAAACAAAATAAAATTATGTAAGCAACTAATTTTAGCATTTCCTTTGACAACATGATGTATTAGGAAAATGCGGATTTTACAGAATTTCTAATTCCCAAGTATTAAAATTGAGAAGCTAGCCTTTTGGTTCCTTCATTGACAGTTAATGTCCGCGTGACCTGGCTCGTTACTATACATCCAACAATTAGGTTTTAAAACTATACAGACCATATATCCATACATAAACTATAGCAATTATATGGAAGGAAGGTGAAAACATGCTAAAAACGTTTAAAGCTAGATTGAAGGGAGATAACGAAGTCCCCCCGGTAAAGACTAACGCTTTTGGTAGTGCAAAATTTGTAGTAAATAAAAGAAGAACTAAAGTAAAGTTTTCGCTAGATGTTCGGAACATTCGAAATTTCATTCAGGCTCATATTCACTTTGGTGAACGTGGAGAAAATGGACCAGTAGTAGTTTTCCTATTTGGGGCTAACCTAGAAACGCTTGAGGAACAAAATGGCATTACGACGCAAAGAGGTGTTGTTACTGGCATTATTACTGATGATGACATTGTACCAAATGAGGTAGGAATAAGGACTGTAGAGGATTTAATAAATTCTATGGAACGAGAACTAACGTATGTAAATGCTCATACTGAACAAAATCCTGCAGGGGAGATTAGAGGTCAAATTGTACCACTTTAGTTTCCGCGATTAATCGCTAATGATATTCGCACTAGGATAGTTATAACCGATTATGCAAGAAATTTAATTGTTTATGTATTGTAACGATGGCTAACTTACAAAATAAAATAAATCCCAATTAAAGTATTGTGGTCCATCGTTCCATAAGCTTATGTATATGATAGGGTAATAGGTTATAAAACGACACTCTTCTATATATAAAAATCTAGTAGAAACCAATGGGCTTTTCCTTTGTTTGTCATGTTATAACCTTTTATCTTATGAAACCTGTCTCAGATGATATGGTAATGAAACATAAATTACATGACATTCCTTTTATTTCTAAGACACGTTTTTTAAGCCGAATTATCGGGAAGAAAGGTCCACATTTTAAGCTTCTCGATGGAATCATGAAAGATAAATGAGCGGTCAATTGCTCGTAAAGCCCGATTGGTGAGATACAGTGAAACTTACCTTTGCATTCTTTCAAAGGTATCGTTGTTGAATCGATCGGGTTCGTATCGTTGATGGAAAGAGCGTATGCGGAGCTCTTAGCGACTGTAGAAGGGATAAATAAGGTCCTATTTATCTAGGTCTATGGAAGCTTTTTTTATAAAATTTCTAATAAACGCACTATTTTACTGTATAATTAAAATATTCAAATAAAATGAGGGGATGTGGACAAGCTCATGGATTGGAAGAATCACATGAAGAAAGGATTTTTGCTCCTCTTGTTCTTACTTATTACGATAATCCCATTTTTGAAACAGGAGGAGCCCTTATTTGTAAAAGCATCCGAAGATATAACAGAGGCAGAAATGGATGAAGATGCTCCGTTGGATGAAAAGCTTTCCGCTATACTAGCGAATGAGCATCTGGAAGGGACGGTTACGGGTGTTAGCATTAAGCGTGCAGATACTGGTGAACTACTTTATCAACAGAACGGTGACATTCGACTACATCCGGCTTCTAACATGAAATTACTAACTGCAGCAGCAGCTTTAGAAACACTTGGGAAGGACTACCAATTTGCGACAGAGATATTAACGGATGGTAAGCGAAGAGGGAAGGTACTACATGGAAATCTATACTTAAAAGGAAAGGGTGATCCCACCCTCCTCCAAACGGATTTTGTTCAATTTGCTAAGGATTTAAAGAAGCAAGGAATTCGGAAAATTAAGGGAGATCTTGTAGGTGATGATACATGGTATGATGACGTTCGTCTTTCGCAGGATCTGAATTGGTCTGATGAGCCATTTTATACAGGTGCACAGGTCTCGGCATTAACCCTGTCACCAAATGAAGACTACGATGCTGGTACGGTAATTGTAGAAGCAACTGCGAAAGATACTGCCAAAGGAAAAGCGGAAATACGTGTTACGCCAGAGACAGATTATATAACGATTAAAAATAACACGAAAATGGTGGATGCCGGAGAGCCGAGGGATATTTCGATTGAGCGAGAGCATGGATCGAATACGGTAGTTGTTGAGGGTACGATGCCAGTAGAAGGTGCAGCGTCTAGGACGTGGGTATCGGTATGGGAGCCAACTGGATATGCGCTCGATGTATTTAAAAAATCATTAAAAGCACAGAGGATCTCTTTTATTGGCAACTCCAAGGATACGTTTGCAGCAACACCGGCAGATGCCCAGCTCCTAACATCTAAACAGTCAATGCCATTAAAGGATTTACTCATTCCGTTTATGAAACTAAGCAATAACGGGCATGGTGAAGTGCTGACAAAGGAAATGGGAAAAGTAATAAACGATGAAGGCAGCTGGGATGAGGGGCTGCAGGTGATCGGAGACGTTATTACCGATTTTGGTGTAGATGAAGACACGATACTACTTCGGGATGGTTCTGGAATGTCGCATAAGAATATGATTCCAGCAAATGATCTTGCTGAATTGCTTTACAACGTACAGGATGAGGACTGGTTCGCTGCTTATAAGGAGTCATTACCGGTTGCAGGTGAAGCAGAAAGGTTAGTTGGAGGTACACTTCGGTATCGAATGACATCAGAGCCAGCAAAAGGAAATGTGACAGCAAAAACAGGATCGTTAACGGGGGTATCCACCCTTTCTGGCTATGTTACAACGAAGGATGGGAAGCCGCTTATTTTCTCCATCATGGTAAATAATTACGTGGGTTCTAGTGCAACGATTAGAGGAGTGGAAGATCAACTAGCTACCACGTTAGCAAAACATGAATTTACGGAAGAATAATGAATGCCATGGAGGATGGCTGAGGTATTATGTAAATACAGTAACTAACCTATTTGGAAACCCCTTCGGGAGAAGAATTTGTGTGTGAAAGAGGTTTACTTACGAGAATATTGAATTGTATATTCAGTTATGTCGGAGGAGAGCTGCTTTTTGGGCAGCTCTTTTTACGTTGAAGATGGCTATCGCTAAATGTAGCTTGGAATGCTAAAATGAAAAGAAAAAGAGCTCGTTATGCAGAGGTGATTCCCTATGCCTAGATTAACATCTGAAAATCCTTTTTTAAAAAGCTTACAGTTAAAACAGGAGCAAGTGCCTTCCTTTGATACATTTCCATTCGATCTACCCGTTATTCGTCATTTGGGAGTGTTAGATTTTCATCCAAATGTTACGTATATCATCGGTGAAAATGGCATGGGTAAATCAACACTGTTAGAGGCAATTGCTGTAGAATTAGGCTTTAATCCAGAGGGAGGTACGCGGAATTTTAACTTTTCCAGCTATGATTCGCATTCACCTTTAGATAACTATATTCGGATTAGTAAAGGTGTCCAGCGCCCGATCGATCATTTTTTCTTTCGTGCAGAGTCGTTTTACAATGTAGCAACGAATATTGAAGTGATGGATAGTCAGCCAATGGCTGGGCCACGTATTATTGACTCCTTTGGAGGTAAATCTTTACATGAGCAATCTCATGGAGAGGCCTTTTTCGCAACTTTTATTCATCGTTTTCAAGGGAATGGTCTTTATATATTAGATGAACCAGAAGCGGCTTTATCACCGTTACGACAAATGTCCATGCTTACGCGCATTCATGAATTAGTAGAAAATGGCTCACAATTTATTATATCCACCCACTCACCAATTCTTATGGCGTATCCACAGTCTCTATTATTTGAATTATCGGATTCGGGTATACGGGAAACGACGTTAGAAGAGACAAGTCATTATGCTATGATGCGGCAGTTTTTTGAGAATAAGGATCGAATGCTCCATCATTTGTTTTACGAGTAGAGCTGTTTGATTTGTCTGGTAAACGTCATATATCCATTGGAAGGAAAGAGGAGACTATCGATAACGGTATAAGCCCTTTAGTTTTCTTGGAAAAATAGAAGGTCATTCAAAAACAAGTGCGTATTCTCAGGCAAATATGGCTATCTCATTTGTTTTTAAAGGGGCTTGGATGTATAAGGATGGAAAATGTCGTGTGTAAGTGTAACCAACAAGGGAAAGGTAAGTGGATATGTCAAGAGTTAAAAAAACAATTTATACGTTAGTTGTGATTCTGGTGATATTAGCGATTTTTTCATTTGTATCTACAAATGTATTATTTAAATAAAGCAATTCATTTGTTTTATTTAATAACCAAAAAGGGAGAGCGTATTGCTCCCTTTTGTTCAAAGTTAAGAAAGTATAAAATCAGTGCAATGACTGCGTTAAGCCAAGTAGTTATTTTGAAATGTTAGATGTCTATTGGCAATGCTCCGACTAATTACTTCGCTTTCCGCGGGCACGGCCTCAACTAACTTTGCAAAGAAGAACACGTTGCAAAGTGGATTTTCGGCTTGTGCTAATCCCGCAGGAGTCTACGTAATTAGTCTCCGCTATGCGAAGGTGCAACAATTCTTGTCATAAGTAATAGGTTGACTTTTTTTACAATGGGTAAAGTGAAAATCGCTATCCGTGAGTATAAAAGCAGCTGTGTTACTTCATGCTAGCGTTGTAGAGCCTGATAATAGCGAAGGCCGGCCACTTCAACTCCTGTGGGAAATGTTTGACCTGAAGATCCACTTTTTTGAGCGGGTTTTGCTAAAAAAGTTAGCTGAAGGACAAACCCCACGGAAAGGGAAGTGGGCAGCCGGAGTGGTGGTCAAGCAAGCAGTAGCTATTATTCCATAATAGCTACTAGAGGAAGCGTAAATCTGAGCATGTAGTGATAAGGACTGAGCGAATTTTGCTCCGTTTTTCTTATGTAAAAAAATCTATTGCTGCGATCGAAGATAATGGTATATAAACTAACTCCGGAAATATACGTTGCTCCTTGAAAGCGCTTTGTAGCTGGATATCTGAATAAAGACGAAGGGAATAAGGAAAATCCCTTTATGTCCTAGTATAATCGCCCAATAGTTTTGCTGGGCAAATGCATATCCTAATTTCATAGACAATATGGAAGTGAGGGAAGTTCTATGAATGGAGATTGGAATATGCCTGCGGCGATGCCTCCTGAGCAACAATTTTATGTACAGGAAGATATTGAACGCAGACCACCATTTGGTCCTGGCCCAGGATTTAAAGGAGGCTATGGCAGACCACCATTTGGAGGTCCAGGATTTGGAGGTCCGGGATTTGGTGGCCCAGGATTCGGTGGCCCGTTTTTCGGCGGGTTCGGCGTTCCACTAATTGGTGGGTTAGCTGGCGGGCTTTTAGCAGGAACACTTGTGAATGCGTTCGATGATGGTGGCTACGGCTATTATCCACCCCCTTACCCACCGTATTATGGCGGGTATTAGCTAGATCAATGAAGAATAAAGATGAAATAGATAAATGGAAGATGCTTGATTCAAGGTCAGCTGTACTATACTCGTTGTCTGGTTGAATGAAAACCTCTTTATGATATATAAGCCATCACATGATGTATGTGGTGGCTTAGCTATTATTTGCTCCATTAACCGTTGACGGCTAATGAAGCGTTTGCTATCTTGAACAGGATTCATTGAAGGAAACAATATGCTGTGTATTTTATAAGGGAGGGCTCGGGTGATGAAGGTGCGATTAACAGATTACGATAAAAAATGGGTACAAATGTTTGAGCAGGAAGCGCGATTTCTTCGCGAGTTGCTAGGAAGTGAAATCACTACCTATAAAATGAAAAACCTTCCTACTGTTAGATTCGGAAGGTTTTTTTGTCATACACAATTTTAGTATAGCATGAAGAAATATAGTTTATTAGCCGATTTTGTTGAAGATCATTAAAAGCCTTATTAAACAAAAGCAACTAGTTAGGAAGAACTTTTATATTTAAAATTATTTCTTTACAGGTTCTAATTTCATCATAGCTCCAAAGTACTGTGAAGCAGTAGTAAACGAAATAAAAGCACAAAGTTCACTGATTTCTCCCTCAGTCATGCAATCCTGTAAAACGTTAAAAATTGAATTTGGTATATTCCCCCTTAGCTTTAAAAACACCTCCGTAAAAGCAACCGCAATAGAAGTTTTTTCATCAAACTTATCAGGATTAGGTTTACCTTTCACTTTACAATACTCACAACCATTACTTTGGGCTAACGTTCTCCTTATTTGCTCCTTTAATTCAGAAGAAAGCAATCCTCCTTTTTCTAATACTTTCCCTAAATGTGACCATCCTTTCATTACTTCTACGTTGTGTCCTAAAAGTCGTTGAAATGGTGAGTCTCCGAAACTTGATTCCTTAATTCTTGCCATTTAAAATCCTCCTTTGCTATATTTAATTTTAGAAGATTTAATACAAAAATAACATTAAATTTATAATGAGTAATCGATAAATTAATTAAACAATTAACGATATTAGGAGGATTTATTTAAAAATGAAAATTGATAATGTTGACAGAAAGATTTTAGATGAATTACATAAAAATAGTCGCTTATCTATGAGTGAACTTGGAAGAAGAGTTAACCTATCTTCTCCTTCTGTAACAGAACGGGTTAGACAAATGGAATCATTCGGTATTATTAAAAGCTATACATTAGAAATCGATTATGAGAAATTAGGTCTACCTATCCAATGTATAATTGAAGCAACAGTCAAAAATGGGGACTATACGTCGTTCAAAAACTTTATTCTAAAACTCCCAAACGTACATTTTTGTTATCGTATAGCTGGAAATGCTTGTTACATGCTTAAAATGCACTTTGAAAACTTATCAAAAGCGGAGAAATTCATAGAAGAAGTAAATCCGTACGCACAAACTGTAACACATTTTATTTTCTCACAAGTACCAACAGTTCCGCGTTCTGCGAACTAACATTAATATTCCTTTAGGGACTATTCAACTAAACCCTCTCTATAAAGAAAGAAGTATCTAGTGTGATTCCACAATCTGTCCCTTTTATGCTAATAGGCTCAAATCCTTATTCCGAAAGTACTGCAAATGTACACCTTACAAACTATGGATAGATGATTGGTAAGGAAGGTGTAAAATAGAAATAAAGTTATTTCACGTTAATATGCAAACATTATGTACCACAAATTCACCAAGTAAGTCTTAGTGATAGGGTTCATCTTATAAATCGCAACGTAAAAGGTGAAAAAGTCAAAGAATCATGAAAGCCGTATACAGTACCTTTCTTTACGGTTCATAGCAGTAACCCTGTTCATTTAGCCGATAAGAAGCCAATATGCTAAAGATATGATAATTCTATGCTTCGCGCTCATCCAGAGGGAGTCGAACGCTATGGTAGCTAAAAGGAGCGTTTATCAATCCGCTATGATGACACGAGGTTCTACAGCAAAGCAAAGAAGCCCTTTGTAATGAATTGGTATAAAAAGAACCAACATATGTCAGATACCTAATGGAGCATGAGTGGAAGCACCCTTTCTGTGACAGCCACATTTACGAAAGGAGCCAAATCCGTTGGGGAAGAAGGAAAAGTGTTTGAATCAAAGAAAAAATAACTAGAAATGATGTTCATGAAACGAAGCTACTCGGAAATATCCTTCGCTTGCCGTGGGCGGCTGGTGAGCCCCTAATGCTGCGGGATCTCACCGATACCTCCCGTAAGACAGTGGGATGCTATTTACCACACTTGCTTTTTATTTCTAGCTTATCCGTCTTACCGGATGACCATTTTTGGCCTATTTCCATTCATATGGTGTTTCTTGATAGACGTAGTAATTAAGCCAGTTCGAGAACAGTAAATGTGCATGGGAGCGCCAGCGGTTTAATGGTTTTATTTCCGGATTATCGTTGGGAAAGTAATTTTTAGGAACAGCTGCATCGATGCCTTTATTTCGATCGCGATAATATTCGTCCGCAAGCGTAAGATCATCATATTCCAAATGACCAGTAACCATCACGTGTTTTTCATCCTTAGACAAGATAATAAATGGGTCATTGTCTAACGTCGATGACAGGAGTAGCAGCTTATCATTCTTTTCCACTTCCTCCGCTGATGTACCCGTATAACGGGAATGTGGTGCTAAGTATTCCTCATCAAATCCACGGACAAGCTCTACAGTAGAATTTGCCACTGTATGAGAGAGCACCCCTGTGCATTTAGCGGGTAGCTCAAATTTGCCGATACCATAATGATAATAAAGTGCTGCCTGGGCAGCCCAACAGATATGTAAGACAGAGGTAACATGTGTTTTCGACCATTCCATAATTTCAGAAAGCTCTTCCCAGTAATCAACCTGTTCAAAAGGCATGAGCTCCACAGGTGCACCAGTAATAATCATGCCATCAAATCGCTGGTTCTTGATATTGGCAAATGTATTATAAAATTGATTTAAATGGGACGGACTAACTGTCTTTGATTCATGTGTTGCTGTATGAAGGAATGTAACGGTAACCTGTAATGGCGAATTACCTAATAAACGCAGTAATTGTGTTTCCGTGCGTTCTTTTTCAGGCATTAGATTGACAATAACTATATTTAACGGACGAATATCTTGTGTCGTCGCCCGATCCGTATCCATTAAGAAGATGTTCTCTTCCTCTAACACATGACGTGCAGGTAATTGCTTAGGTACATTAATTGGCATGCTATTATCCCCCTTCCGATGATGCTATTTATTATAAAGTAAGATACGGATAAGTTCTATACCTCCTCTGAAAATCGTACAAAGTTTCAAAAGATATACGCAAATGAATAATATGAAGGCATCGTTGTACAAAAAAACAGGGTATTGCCCATTAAGACAATACCTCTTCATAGATAAATTTCTTATGCAGCGCTGTCCCAATTGGAGATATCCTCCTCCAATGGAACATTGTTTGCTCGAGCCTTCTTCGCAGCCTTAAAGAATAGGACAAGCAGGATTATCGTTCCAATAACACCACCGGCCCAAGCAACGTTCATCGGTAAGCCGAAGCCGATTTGCTGGGATAGAATATAGGTGATTACCATAACAAGCATGAATGTACCTGGTATGAGTGAAACAAAGTAATTTTTCTTTGCGATATAAAGATACATCGCTCCTACAAATAGCGCGATCACAGCTGTGGCTTGGTTCGCCCAGCTAAAGTAACGCCATAAAATATTAAAGTCAATTTGCGTTAAGACAACCGAAATAGCAAACAGTGGTAAGGCAATCCATAAGCGGCTGGATAGCTTTTTCTGAGCGATCTTCAGATAATCTGCAATAATCATTCTTGCACTACGAAATGCAGTATCTCCGGACGTGATTGGCAAAACGATGACACCTAGGACAGCAAGTGTCCCGCCGATTGCTCCTAGTAATACCGTTGAGGATTCACTTACAATCGCTCCTGGTCCGCCAGCTGCTAAGATATCACTTAGTCCTTGATAGCCATCAAACATGCTCATCGCTGCCGCTGCCCAAATCATTGCAATAATCCCTTCAGCAATCATCATACCATAGAAAATTTTACGTCCTTCTTTTTCCTTCTTCGTTGTACGCGAAATAATCGGTGTCTGCGTTGCATGAAATCCAGAAAGCGCACCGCAAGTAATGGTAAAAAATAATAAAGGAAAGATAGGTGCATGGTCTGGGTGGAAGTTTTGTAAGGACAGCTCAGGAATCGGTGCACCAGTGACTACTAATCCAACACCAACGCCAAGTGCACTTAGTAATAGCAGTGCGCCAAAATATGGATAGAGTCTGCCAATGATTTTATCTACTGGAAGTAGTGTAGCGACAATATAATAAACAAAAATAGCAGCAATAAAGATCCACACGGCAACACTACCTTCTGTAAGTAAGTGAAGCAGACTGGCTGGTGTTGAAACAAATACCGTACCTACTAATAACAGGAGCAGGACAGCGAATGCATTTACAATATGCTTCATGACCTTTCCTAAAAATTTACTAGCTAATTCCGGTAAATGCGCACCACGATTACGAATGGAAATCATCCCTGTTAAATAATCGTGTACCGCACCTGCAAAAATACAGCCAACAACAATCCAAATGAAGGCTGCTGGTCCATAGAGTGCTCCCATAATTGGTCCAAATACAGGGCCAGTACCAGCAATATTCAACAGCTGGATAAATGAATTTTTTGCGGTACTCATTGGAATATAATCTACCCCATCAGCGTTTACATAAGCAGGTGTTGCTCGCTCCTGTTTTACACCGAATAATTTTTCAATGAATTTACCATATGTGAAATAACCGATAATCAGTAGTGCAATTCCAGCTAAAAAAGTATACAACGCGCTCTCCCCCTATTTCTATAAATGAATGCGATTACATAAAGTATAAAAGAAACCTAAGAAAGAAAGGGGGAATGGAGAATAACACGTAGAAAAATCAGATTAACATGTTAGCTTGTTCTATTAAGATGTGAAATAGCTTACTAGATTTCTAAACGCTGTCTTAATGCTTTGGCATAATTCCTGCTTACGGATAACACTTCGTCATGTCCATCTACATGCAGGTGATAGGCACCATTGAACCATGGGGTTAACCGGCTAACATATTCTAAATTCACTAAGAAGCTTTTATGAATCCGGAAAAATCCGTATGCAAGCAGCCTGCTTTCTAATTCCTTTAATGGGATCTTCGTTTCATATTCGCCGGTCTTCGTAATCAGCTTTGTTAATTTATCCACCCGTGACATATAGAGAATTTCTTTTGGCTCCAGATAAAAGATCTCCCCATCCGCATCAACGGCTAGCTTACCCGTTGGTTTCGTTTTATCGGTCTGCTGGCTAGTAAATAATTTATTTTCAATTCGTTGAATTGTCTCCTGTAATTGCTCCTCATCATAGGGCTTCAGCAAATAATCCACAGCATCATGACGGAATGCCTCCGCTGCAAATTGTGGATAGGCAGTTGCAAACACAATTAACGGTGCATGCTTCAGCTTTCGAATGGCTTCTGCTGCCTTCATCCCATCCATCTTTGGCATTTCTACATCCAAGAAGATAACATCTAGCTGGTGCTGAAGGGCCTTTATCACAGCATCCTCGCCAGACGCAGCTTCATCAACGAGCTGAATAGAAGGAAAGCTGCTTAATAAATGCTTCAATTCATCTCTACTATATAATTCATCATCCACAATAAGTGTTTGAATTAACTGATCCATTGTTGTGACATCTCCTTATAGGGTATGGAAAACTGAATAGCAGTTCCTTGATTAATGCTACTGCTGATTTGCAGCGAAGCATCCTCGCCAAACATAATGCTTAATCTTCTATTTACATTGTACAGGGCCAAGCCACTGCCAGAGGCTGAATCAATAGGCGCTTGAATGACTTGCTCAGCCAGCTCTGTGCTCATTCCCTTGCCATTATCTGCTACATAAATGCAAATTCTATCTTGATTCCGGTTTATTTTTATTTTCAGCATGCAATCTGTTTCTTTATCCTTAAAGCCGTGCTTCATGGCGTTTTCAATTATTGGTTGTAGCGTAAGTGGCGGAATAAGCTGGTTAAGTACACAAGGATCGATTTCATAGCTAACCGTTAATTTATTTTTAAATCGTTCTTCTTTAATGGATAAATAAGCCTTCACATGAGCCAATTCCTGTTGTAAGGTGATCGTGCTTTGGGTCGTAGCTGATAGATTCTGCCTGAGAAAATGAGAGAGAGACATGAGCATTTTCCGGGCTTTACCTGGATCTAAGCGGATTAAGGAGATAGTCGTATTCAGCGTATTAAACAAGAAGTGTGGACGAATCTGTGCTTGAAGCGCTTTTATCTCTGCCTCTTTTGCCAGCTGATAGGCACGATCTACCTCTGCCGTTTCAAGTTGGTGACTAATCATCGAACTAAGTCCTTTAATCAGCTCTTTTGTTACGTTTGTAATCTCCTTTTCCGAGCGAAAATAGAACTTTAAGGTGCCAATTGTCTTTCCGCATTGTCTAAGTGGTGCAATAACTGCTGCGCCTAAGGGGCAATTCGTAACTGCACAATGAATCGACTCCTGATTGGCAATCAAGACCTTCCCCTGTTGGATGGCATCAAGCGTAATCTTTGTTTGGATCGGACTATTGGTACGGTGGTGATCATGTCCAAGCCCAACATGTGCTAATATTTCCGAACGATTCGTAATCGAAACAGCACTCGTTTGAATTTCCTGATGGATAATATGACAAACGGCTTCAGCCGCCGTTGGTGTTAATCCATGCTGTAGGTGAGAAATCGTCTGATCGGCAATACGAAGCGTCTTCTGCGCTTGGAGAGCGCTTACTTTTTCTTCCTCGCTTAATACATTTTTAATGACGAGCAGGAATAGTGCAGATCCAAGCCCATTTGCTAAAATCATGGGAATGCCAATAATGTTCACAAGTGCGCTTGCCTGTTCAAACGGCTGGGCAATCATTAAAATAATTAACATTTGCAGGGACTCCGCAAGCGCACCAATAATAAATGCGGTTTGCAGTCTCACCCGTTTATGCTTTTTATAAAATAGACTAGCAAGGATACTAGCGATTATCGTGGCAAGACCACAGGCAATTGCCGTAAATCCGCCTAAGGTAAATCGATGTAATCCGGCAATGATCCCTGCGCCAATTCCAACCGTTGGACCGCCAAGCAGGCTTGCAATTACCACACCGATAACACGCGAGTTGGCAATTGCTTCATCAGCCGATAGGTCCGCTGCCCAACGGTGAAATTCCAAATTTTCTGTGCTGAGACTAACACCTGAATATGTACCGATAATGCCGAAGAAGCCGAAGAATAGAATGGCGGTAAATTGCTGTCTGCGATTCAGTTGATTTTGATAGAACATACTGCGGAAGAATCGGAACCTTGTTAAGATGAATGCGATCGTAACGAGAATCCCAATCCGTTCTATCATGGTTAATAATAATTCCCACACGGAAATACCCCCTCCTTACCGAGCGGATTTGGCTACATCTAGTATAGCAGTTTTCGTAGAATTGAACGAAAATTTAGGTAGAAGGGTCTAGTGAAAGAGGTGCTATAAGGGGAGCGATCTTGAAAGCCGTATAATCATTTTATGCTTTCATCGTAATTTGACATAGAGGATGCTTCCTGCGGTTATTGTCAGCGTTAATTTATTTTCCGATACATGGTTCTATGGACAGATGCTATTTTCTTAGCAGATCCCTCGGAATCTAGTTTTTTCGGTAAGACGTATTACCATTTCAAAAATAAGCCGAACTATGATCCGGATATAACGTCGTATCCACGGATGCTAGTTCGGCTTCCATTATCTTATCTGGGGGATTGTACGGGCTAGTTGAAAAAGATCCCGGCTAATCGTATGTCCCTTTTGAAATACCAAGTTATTCATCAACACGTAATTAGTAAACTTTATCTCCATTAAAGATGGAGTTCTTAACGACAACATAGTCTACATGGCGAATCGACTCCAGCTTGTTGCCACCTGCATAAGAAATCGATGATTGTAGATCCTGCTCCATTTCCTTTAGCGTATCTGTAAGGGAGCCTTTATGCTCCACAAGCATTTTCTTTCCCTCTACATTTTTCTTTTCCCCTTTTTGAAATTCAGAGGCAGAGCCGAAATATTCCTTCAGCACCTTACCGTCCTTTTCAATCGTTTCGCCAGGGGATTCCTCATGTCCTGCGAATAATGAACCGATCATTACCATGGTTGCACCAAAGCGAATGGATTTCGCGATATCACCGTGTGTCCGGATGCCACCGTCGGCAATAATAGGCTTGCTTGCTGCTTTTGCACACCAACGAAGTGCCGCCAATTGCCAGCCACCTGTACCAAAGCCTGTTTTTATTTTAGTAATACATACTTTCCCAGGGCCGATTCCCACTTTTGTCGCATCAGCACCAGCATTTTCTAATTCTCTAACCGCCTCAGGTGTTCCAACGTTTCCAGCAATGACAAAGCTTTGAGGTACATGCTGTTTAATATGCTTGATCATTTTAATAACTGCTTCTGAATGACCATGAGCGATATCAATGGTGATATATTCTGGTGTTAGCTGCTCATCAGCTAGTTGCTTCACAAATCCATACTCTTCTTCTTTTACACCAACGCTAATCGAAGCAATTAGGCCTCGCGCTTGCATATCTTTGATAAAGGCAATACGCTTCTCTGGTTCGAAGCGGTGCATGATATAGAAGTAATCATTTTCTGCTAAAAACAAAGCAATCTTTTCATCTATGATCGTCTGCATATTTGCAGGAACGACTGGTAATTTAAAGGTGTTTCCACCTAACGTAACAGTTGTATCACATTCTGCACGGCTATTCACCATACATTTTGCAGGAATTAGCTGAATATCTTCGTAATCAAATACATTTTCCATGATTTACACCCCAAAATCCGAATGATTTTATATAATATATTATGATTGTTCGTCTATTAGTAATGTACCTCATTTTGTAGCAAAAGTCAAAATATAAAATGTAAAGGCTTAACTAATCAATACATGTCACCGATTAACGATGAAAAGAAGTATGATAAGCGCTTAAACCATACACTGTGTAGAAGGTATTATCCTTCTCCTAACAGAGAGGGCAGTAAGCGAGGCACGGTAGGGAAAAGAAAAATTCTCCCCATTCGCTGCATCTATTTTATTGACATAATATCAGTCTGCTTGGTGTTCTTTTAAACACAATAAATACTCCCTTCATAGTAGTAAGAGAATTTTTATTTTCTCTGTCTACGATAAAGGGAGCATATCACAATGGTTCGGATTATTATGTGAATAGAATACTTTTGTCAGATTCATTTTAATCAGGTTGAAAGTCAATGGCTCTTCTTTTTTTTAATGGAGCCAACAATAATGTGAAAAGCCATAGCTAAACCAAAAGCAAAAAATATAACAATAACTATGTTTAATAATACACTCCAAACATTATAGCTAGGTAAATAAGAAAATAACATAAACATAGGAACTATAAATATTAAGTCTAATAATCCTATTCTATTAAAAACACTATTTAAATGATTCAATTACAACACCCACTTAGGAAAGTATTTTACAAGCCTGTCTTTACCTCCATACGTATCGACTGTTGTTTGAAATAAATATTTACAAACTGCTCCTCCAGCAAAACTTATTTGCGTATCAAATTCTTTATTTCTAGGAAGGTCACGTAAATCCCTCTCTACCTTTCAAATTCTTTTTTTGAAAAATGGGCGAAAACCACATGACAAGAGTCTAGTAAACAAAAATTTTCATATAAAATCGATTGTAATGAAAACTGCGAATTTACTAAAATGACTAGTAGAGCTGTAGCGTTTATTGAAGGTGCCATTCTCAATAATAATTAGATAAGGAAACATAATAAATTAAAATGCAGCAACTTGATGTGAGAATGATATAATGGAAGTATGACAATCAAGAAATGAGGGTGATGAGGATGGATTTGAAGCGAATTGCTGTATTCTGTGGGTCAAGCGCTGGTCAGGACAGTGTTTATATAGAAAACGCAAAGCAACTAGGTGAAGCGATGGCAGCAAACAATAAAACCTTGGTATATGGCGGTGCCCAGGTCGGTTGTATGGGAGCTGTGGCAAATGCTGTGTTAGATCAAGGTGGCCAAGCGATTGGCGTAATCCCCCAAAAGCTAATGGATGTAGAAATTGCCCATGAGCATTTAACAGAGCTTCATGTAGTAGAAACGATGCATGAGCGTAAGGCAAAAATGGCAGATTTAGCCGATGGTTTTGTAGCATTACCAGGTGGAGCGGGAACGTTAGAGGAATGGTTCGAGGTGTTTACATGGGCACAATTAGGATATCATGATAAGCCAATCGCTTTATTGAATGTCAACGGCTTTTACGATCCACTAATTCAAATGCTAGACCATACAATTGATGAAGGATTTATGAAAAAGGAATATCGCGATATGATTATTGTTGCCGAAGAGCCAGCAGCATTAATTGATAAAATGAATCGTTATGAAGCTAGCTATGTAGTGAAATGGTAGAAAGAGAGGAAGGGAGCTGTCCGAAGAGATAGCTTCCCTTTTTACACTATTGGAATACACTAACCTTGTTCCTGGAGGTTCCGTCCATTCGTTAGTATCATCTGAGGCTGCGCATGACTGTTTCTCATAAGGCTATCGTATAATACAGTTGCTTTATTTGCAGCTGCTTGATGAGACATGAGGTTATGCTACATAGGTTGCTCTATAATACTAGACATGTAGCTTTAATCGCTTTTTTGCTTTCCGTTCTTCTGCGCTTACAGGAATGTGATTCTTTGCCTTTGCTAGACCATAGATGGGCATATTTCCATATATCGATTCATAGTGCCCTTTTGGAACAACATATGTTTCATGATAGATACCAACAGCATTCGTAGCGCTCGCCTTTTGATTAAATGCCCGCCAAGCAGCCAAATGCTTCTGCCCCCTTGCATAGTTCAACAAATGCTCTGTCGACTGCCAATATTGGATCATCACCGTTGTTCGTAAGCCGAAGTAATTCTCCATCGCTAGAAACCCTAACTCCTCTTGATGTGTATACAGCTCCTTAATCATGCCAGGCATTGCGGTAAAAACAGGAAGCCATTTGTGAACAGCCAGCCGACGATTAATCCGCATGCCAATTAGAAAGACAACCATATCCTCATCATTTTCTGTCGTATAGCGACCGTGAAAGATCTGTTTCCCCATCTTAATCCTCCTCCTGATTGATTTGTCCCTTGGTTACCTCACACCACTCCATGGTGGCTTTCGTCATCCGCTTGCCATAATCCAACGTGTACAGCCAATAGTTTGCATCCGCGCTTTCTAGGTGGCTGCCTTTGATCATTTGTTCGATGGATTGATAGGTTTCATAACGCTCCAGTAATTTTTGCTTGTAGTCCTGTAGTAGCGCTAAGGTATGCTCTGTACGCTGGTGGCGACTGAAGAAAAGCTTCAAAATGACTTCATTTCGCTCGACAGGAATCTGCTGAAGCGGCTGCTCCAGCCATTCCTGTAACGTTTTTTTACCTTCTGCGGTTAAGGTGTATTCTTTGCGATCTGGCTTCCCATCCTGAGCTGTCGTCGTAACGGTTGCTAACCCATCGGCTACTAGCTTTTTTAAGGTTGGATAAATCTGTCCATAGCTAATTTTCCAAAAGTGATTTAAGCTCTGATCGATCAATTGCTTTATCTCATACCCCGTACGACAATCTGTCGTTAATATTCCAAGCAATGCATAGGTGGTGTGATTGTAGGTTTTATTCATATTTGTTCATTCCTATCTATATGATATGTATCATTTAGATATATAATACAAGAAAGAATTCAAGAGGACAAGTTAATTTTTGGAAGATTTATGTAAACTGCGAGGAGAATTTGTTATAGTAAAGAAAAAACGATGGGGTGTTGGGGATGAAGGTTATGCTATCAGCTATATTGGAAATCGTCCGTGTGCTTGTGGTTATAGTTTTCTTTTTTGCGTTAATCGGAATAGTTGTGAATGGTGTTTTTGAAAATACGACCAACCTAGATGTTCAAGAACTAATCGAGGACAATGGATATTTGTTCTTCTTTCGACTTCTTCAAGGAGTAGGGGTATTAGGGGTCATCTATATTTTGTATCGCAATAAGTATCAATTCTCAGGTTGGTATAGAGGAAAACAAATGCAGCGTTTATCGAAGCGAACAACAAGGATGTTACTTTGCATTAGCCTTGTTTGTATATTCGCACTATATGTTGTTGTTTGGTTGGTGGTGTAGTTTTTAATTGGTGAGTTGAAGGAAATGGGTTGTATGGTATTATGCTGAAATAAGGGATAGAAAAATTCGAAAAAGGAAGTTACGTATTATGAAAATTACGATTGTATCGGTCGGAAAATTAAAGGAAAAATACTTGAAGCAAGGTATTGACGAATACATGAAACGGTTAAACGCTTACGCCAAAGTGTCGATAAAAGAAGTAGCGGATGAAAAAGCACCAGAAAATATGAGCGAAGCAGAAATGCTGGAGGTCAAGGAGAGGGAAGGCGAGCGCATCTTATCACAGCTTTCCGCAGACACCTATGTCATCACACTAGAGATCAATGGCAGGATGCTAAGCTCAGAACAGCTTGCCAAGAAAATGGACGAGCTAGCTACATACGGTAAAAGTAAAATTGCCTTTGTCATCGGTGGGTCTTTAGGAATCAGTGAGGGAGTACAAAAACGAAGCGACTTAGCATTGTCCTTTTCAAAAATGACATTTCCTCATCAATTGATGCGCTTGGTATTGTTGGAGCAGGTTTATCGTGGGTTTCGGATTAATAGAGGTGAACCGTATCATAAGTAAATGAGGTTTTTTTATAAGAATTTTCGAAAGCGGGGTATTTATATGTCAGGTTACGAACTAGTAAAGGATTCATCTGTTAGTAAACCATCTAGTTTTTGGAGTTTTGTTTCATAAGTTTTAGCAGAAACGTATATAGAGAAATAAGAGTCTGTTATATCAATACTCTTATTTCTCTGATAAATATCATTATGGGGTATCGTCAGGAAAATGAGCTTAGCGTTGTAAGTCCGCATTTTCCTGACGGTACCCCTAAAAAAAGTTATGATTTTAAATCAGATATTAAATAAAAGTAAACAACTATTCCTAATGGTATACATAAGTAAACAATCGGAGTCACCATGTATATAGGAATCGTACCTAAATAAGTAGTGCAAATGACGATCAATATTGAGATCAAGTGTTTTTTTAAGAGTTTATAACACAAAAAGCCTAGTATTCCTCCAATGATTGATAGAAAGATAATTGATACAATTATTGTAATTGCCATAAAATTCTCCTTCCACTGTAATATTTTGTATAATATGATTAATACAAATAACATAAGGGGTGTTTTAATGGGGATAAAAACTAATTATTCATTTGTTTTACTTCTAGTATTCACCTTGTTTTTTGCTTTCCAAAACAACAATGTCTCCGCAGAATCTACTAAGATATCTTCAGAAGAAATATCCGAAATTACTAAGCATATGAAAAAAGATGGCATCTCAGATAGTGATATTGAAAAGGTTATCCAAAAGATAAAAGCTGGGGAAACTTTAGATTCAACTAAGGCAATGCAAAGTAACGAAAAAATGTTTTTCTCTAATCAAGATATTTTAGAGAGTGATAATAATGGATTAATTTCTACTTTAGAAAATAGCGAACCCGTCACTAAAATGATTAAATATGATGATGGTTCTTATACAAAACTCCAAGTAGATGTTCTTGATGATATAATAGATAATAACACTATTAACAGAAAAATAGGAAATTTAGCTTCTAACGGAGTTTACAAAACAATAAAAGTGTGTATGCACCCTTATTGAGGAGTAGGGTATCTATTCTCTTCAACAGCAAAGAAGCCTTTGTTAGTCTTATAATGGGCTTTACCATTAAAGAATGTTTTAATGGTAAAGCCCATTACCTTCCCAGTAAAACTGTTTACTTTTTGCATGCAAAACAAAATTGGTAGAATCATTTTTTGTCATAATACAATCTCCATAATAGATAACTTATTTTTCTTAGTAATATTATATATACAATAATGGAATTTTAAGTATGTTCATATATATTACCAATGAATTTGGAGACTAGCTAGTGAATTCATACTTTTCTTCCCAAATCAGGTTCTGTTAACGTAATCCCTTATAAAAGACTACTATCTATAAATACAAGCTAATCATGTATCTAATTTTGTACGTCCAAGCTCATATTCGCATGTTCTCTTACTTTTCGTTTTCCTTGTTAAAGAAAAACTGCACACCCAAAAGAAATATCCAAGGAAAATTGGCACGAATTCGTGTCATCACAGTATCCAAACAGCTTTGGGGGGCTGATACCAAATACGGTTATATTCAACGAGAAGACCGAAATTTGTAATTTGGTTCCTTGTTCTTCTTGTAATAACCTACCAGTTAGTTTAAGGGAATTACTTCACAATACAACAAATCTTCACAATAAAATTATGGAAATAATTTGTTTCACAGTATCAGTCTACTACACCATACAAGGGTTAATCTTGCCCATAAGCTATGTACTGGATGATTGGCTAAAAAACCATACTTTATTTTCAGTTCTCAAAAATAAAGTATGGTTTCACCAGAAGGTTGGAGTGGTGTACAATTCTGTCATTCTTTGGTACACTTTTTGTCTTTTAGTGGTCTTTAGTATGTCAGAAGTGGGTCATTTCAATGGCTGTATCACCACATAACCCTATCAAACCCTATCATTCAAACAAATCCAACTGCTCTGCCTGCCCTAACCGATCAATAACAGCTGGCTCATGATCCTGAAAATAAGCATGATGCAGCCATTTATCTGTTGTCATGACTTTTTTGCTTTCATCCTTTGACGCGCGTAATCGACAGCTATAAATAATCGGGAAGTAATCCTGCAGAAACTTGCCTTCAGCATGAGCCGTTAACGCAATGATTTGGAAGCCTAACTGCTCGGCGATAAAAAAGACCGGACTTAGAACATGATCACTTGATGCTTTGCCAAATGGATTATCTAAAATAACAGCACGGTCGGTTAAGTTGGCTTTTTTCTTTTCTGCTACATATTTTAATATGCCTAAGAAAAGCGTCATGTTTTTACTCCACTTTTCTCCTCCTGACCAGACATTGCTTTGCTCCCAGGAATACGAACGGGTTGAAATTTGATTATCATTGGTTACTTTACGGCAATGCACCTTCATCACATCGCGATCCATGACAACCTTGAGTAATTGCTTGGATTCCAGCCATTTTTCTAAATTCACACGAATCTTATTCATATCCTGATGCCCTTGCTCATTGTGGTACTTCTCACCATCTAATTGGTTAATGATCCACTCGGTATGATCACGAATGCGTAACTTGCCGTCTTCTGGCTCCCATTTTGGAATGGAGAAACTATAGATTGGCTTCCAGTTATCCACTTTCACTCTCGTTTTCTTCGGGATTTGCTCGAGTTCTTCGACTAATGTTTGCAAATGGGTATGAATTTGATTGATAAAAAGTTGCAGCTCTTCATCACTTTTGCGAATATGCTCATTGGCATATTTAGTGATTCGTTGAATGCTTGCGAACATATTCTGTTTAAAGGTGACGACTTCCTGATAGTCACGCTTCTGTTCGACTCCTTGAATCGCCATTTGTTGTAATTTTTTATCGGTAATTTTTGTTCGACAAAAGATACGGAACTGATCCCTAGCAAGACGGACAAGCTCGCTTTCGTCATCGACTAGCTGCTTCATTTCTTTTAGTTTATCTGTCGCTTGTTTGGCAAAACGGTTGCGCTGGTATTGAAAATCAGTTGCTTCTTGTTCCGTTAACGTAATACTCGCAATTCCTGGTGCGTTAAAGTGATACCCTTCTATAAAATTCTCCAATAGCCTCTCCGCTTCATCAAGACTAGCTAACTCCTTGTTCACACGCTTGAACTCTTGATCGAGATAAGCTTTTTGCTTTTTTAGCTCGGTTTGTTCTTGTTGTAACTGTTCGTTAACAACGGTTAAGTCTTGCTCAAATCGCACTACTTCGTCATCAGGGAATCGTTTATAAAAGTCTTTATATGCTTCATTTAGTAACTCTTGTTTGACATGTAAATCTCGTTCAGTCGTTTGATAGGTTGCTCTAATTTCGGTTAATTCGCTTTTTGCTGTCTGTAATTGTCCGTGTAATCGGTCAATATACTGGTCACCATCAGCTGGGAATACTTCTGTTTTATCAACGGATGGGAAAGCTTGTTCAATTTCGTCCATCCGTTCTGTAGTCGTCTCGATCCGCTGCTGTTCGGTTTCTTGTTTCGCTTCCCATTCACCGGTTTGACGTGTGATCTTTTCTTTCTGTAGCTGTAATTCTTTGCGTTTTGATTTCAGACTGGTGATCCTTTCATCTGTGAACGTTGCTGGTAATGTTGCTACTTCCTGATATTGCTCTTCACTGGTGATTACTTCTTGTTTCATCTCTAGATCACGAATACGGTCGTTTAACAGATCGACATCTTCTTGATAACGAGTCATCGATCGTTTCGTCTGCTTGATTTTCTGCGCTAGTTCCTGTTGTTGTTCTTGGTATGTGTCAACTTCCTGCTGATGCTGGGAGATTTCCTTTTGGAAGCTTACATATTGCTGGCCATCTCGCAGTTTTGATTCGATTCCGGTGCGCTCAGCCTCTGCTTCTTCTGCTCTGTTACGATATTTATCGATGGTTGCTTGATGATCCGTAATTTGTTTGTCTGTTTGCTCGATCTTGGCTGCTAGATTTTCCTGCTCTGTTTGCAGACTGTGTAACTGCTCTTGCCAGTCTTCTACCTGCTCAAAAGGATATTTCCTTAAAAACTGGCGGAATTGTGTCAACGCTTGCTCCCAGCTTTTCACCTCGATCTCAACGTTTTCTCTTGTTGTTGTGATCTCGCCAGCATGACGTTTTAATTGCTGTTGCCACGCGATAAACGTTTCGGAGTCTATGTTGTCACGCCAATGATTCGGGACGATCCAGTTGCCTTTTTCGATATCCGTCATAGCGGTTGCTTCTTCTGTCGTCACCACCATCACCGGCAAGATAAAGCGATCGGAAACCTGTTCTAAACGCTTGATTAATCGGGGCTTTGCCTTTGTCGTTGTCACCAAAATACTCGGCCATAACGTCGCCTGCTTTAACAATGCCTGCTGCTCTTCTGGTAGCTGGTTGAGATAATTCACACCTGTTTCCAGATAATCGAGTTGATTCTTCCATAGCTCGATTTGTTCGGAGAGGAATGGATCACTGAAGAAAGTCTCTTGCTCTCCGTAGTCATCAACATAGCGTAACGCAACCCGCTCCTTATCCAACCATTTCTTGCGCTCGAATCGTTGTTTTTCAATATAGTTTTCGAGTTGACCTTCGATCGATTGTTGCTGTAAGTGAACACCTGCAACATCCTGCCAAGCACTTCTTAACATCGCCAGAGACTCGACTAGTTGCTGTTCTTCATCTGACATCGCCTGTAACTGTTGTTCGACACGCTGTATTTGTAAAGCTTGTTCTTGGAAATCCTTTTGTAAGTGATTTCTTTCTTGCTGCTTTTCGTCTATTTCACGCGCCAATCGTTTGCTTTCTGTTTTCAAGTGAACCAATTCATCATCTAACACTTGGTAACGAGCTTGCCATTTTGGTAATAGCTCTTCAATTGTTTCCTGTTCTGGATTCGCGAGCAGTGCTTGACGCAAGCGATCACTATCTTTTTCACGAGTTTCGATAAAAGATTGAAGCTTGTTTACCTTGCTATTCCACTGTTGGTCCGTTTGCTCATGGTTGGTGAGTTGTTTCTCTAAGGTTTTGATTTGCTCTTGTAATGGATTCCTTTCCCGTTGTAAGTCTTGTTGTTGCTTGTTAATGTCATCGATTTGAGCTTGATAGGCACCATGTAAGGCTTGCTCTACTTCTATCAGCTGATCCTTTAACATCTCGATATCTGCTTCCTTTTCGAACGAAGCAATTTGATCTTGGATAAAGGATAAGGATTCATTTGCTGCTTGTTGTTGTTCGGCAAATTTGGCATACCGTAATGCTGCGTGACGCCCTTCGATATCAGCTACCGTTGTTTTTTGTTCTTGTAAAAGCAGACTTGCGTTTTGGTAGTCCTTGTCGATTTGCTGTTTTTCTGCTTCTTTTGCGGCAATTGTACTGGAAGCGATTTTTACTTCGTGTTGATCAGTATCATCCTGCCAGCTCATTATTTTTGCTTCGATCGCTTCTTTTTCTGTTAAAAAGGTCTGTTTGTCTGCTTTGGTTTGTTCCCAGATTCCTTTGGTTCGTTGCTTCGCCTCGAGCAATTGTTGCTCTTTCGTATGGAGACGCTCAAAAGCAGTCGTATAGCCAACTAATTCATCCTGGATCTTCTGGTTTTCAGCAATCGTTTCTTTTAACTTTTGATAATTTTTAAAGCTTTCATACCGTTGCTCAAACAAATCAGCAAAAAGGGTAGGATTATGACCAGCCATCGCGCTTTCAACGGTTGGAATTAGCAAGCGATCAAACAGCTGATTCGTCGTTCTACACGCTTCAAAGAAGGCTTCAACACCACCTTCTGAACTATTGATTTTGACAATGTTCTCCCACTCGCTGGCAATAATCTGATAGTTGTCTTCAATATATTGGCGATACTCTTTAATCGTGGCAAAGGTATTCGCTGACAATGATTTATCCTTCATCATACTATAGTAATCTTGCATTTCCCCGCGCTCAGCAGGACGCTTACCACCTTGCACCTCACGGACGAAAGGGATCTCCTCAATCGCATGGGGATCACCATGCTGATATTCATAGACATAACGGAGCGAATCGACGCCATGCTTATTCATAAAAAGGGTGACAGCTGTCACGACGTAACGCCTTGGTTTGTCATTAATGATCCATTCGACCGCAATATGGGCAGGCGCGCTTTCTAATGTTAATGTTTTGCCGATTTTGCGACTAGCGAGCTCTGTGTGTGGTAGCATTGCCTGTAGTGCTGTTTGAATCAACACCGTTTTACCGCCACCATTTTCTAATAGAATTGCCCCATTGTAGCCATCAAATAAAAATAATTCATCATTATAACGTTTATTGCCTTCCTCATAGATGACATTGGCTAAGCGAATTTTACTAATCGTTGGCATCTGTATTCTCTCCCTCCATCTCATAGATAAATGTAAGGATTCCTTTGTTATATTCCACTTCCATAAAATAGCGCTGGATAATGGTTTGCGCTTTATCAGTTAAGGTTATTTCTTGATTTCCAAGGGCTTTGACTAAATCTTGATCAAGTAAAAAACGCTTCACAGTATCGATAAAGCTATAGCGACTAATCGTATTACCTGTTTGACGTTTGGCACTCTCTTTCACATCATTCATATCATTCCATTTATCGACTATTTGGCGCCAGTTATAGGAGAATTCACGCTCTTTTTCCTTTAAAACTTCTTCTTCTAAGGCCTGCAATTGCTCAATCCGTTCCTGAATCTGGTGCATCCACTCCTCGATCCGTAAGAAATCACGTGTCGGGCGTGCGCTTTGATAAGAATTATAGAAGCTACCAAACAAAATGATCGTCGTAAAATACAGTAAGTAAATATCTGCATTAGTAGCGCCAGAACGCAAATAATGGCGTTTCATCCAGTCATTACTAACATGAAAGCTCGACAATTTCGTCTCAGGAATTAAATATAAATGTTCACTCGTATTCACGATAACAGCATCTACTTCTTTTGCATATAAATCTAGTAAACTACGAATATCATCGTCGGCTCGATATAGCTGGACCGCTTCTTGATCTGTAACAGACGTACGCGCTAATTTCGTATAAATACGAAAGGCTTCGATTACCTTTTCCTCACTGTAATGCACTATGACTCCTCCAATCGGATCACCATCTCTTGAATGGAATAACGTTTATAACGATTTAAAATGGCTTTCTCTTCGGTAATAACTAAACGATTATCACCAAGGATGTACAATGCTTCGGTTAATAGCGATTTACCATCCTCGTCATGCTCCATATCACCACGCGTTATCGGTGAACGCTGATGTAAGATTAACCAAAATTCATAAAAAGACCTTGATGCGTACAGTTGGGCTTGATTGGTCTCGGTTAAATAGTCAAAAAAGGCAGATAGTCTGATTTCTCGCATCTTACTTAAAACAGATAATAATTCTTCCATTAGTTTTTTATATAGTTTTCTTAACGCTTTTGCTCTAGCATCGATTTCCTCATCACTTTCCGCTTCAGGCATTGTCGTCGTTTGATCTGCTTGTTGATCTTCAACAATATTTTGATCAGCAAAAAGTGTTAGTGGTGACCAGGTTCGTTCTTCCTCTACTTTTAAGAACGGATGGAGCACACCTTTCATCGTTTCCAGTGGCAACGGCACCGAAATAATATGCGAGGTAATTTCATGATCGAAATTAAACGCTTCAATTCCCGTGTAATACAACGACTCTTGCGCTGTAATTAAGGTCGTATTTTTTAATGATAAGGTCTGTTCTAGTAGTCTCGAATGATCGTAGTGAACCGCCTCTAGCTCTCTAGTGATCGTCAAAATTAAATCATACGTTTTTTGTTCTTTGCGATGAATATCTTTCGCATAGAGCCTGTCCTTCGTTTCTTTCACAAATTGGCGCAACTCTTTAAATTCATCATCTTCACGCTGCAAACGACTGTAACTATCATTTAATAACTCTTTATAACGATCAAACGTTTCTTCTGAAACAATACTGCGTTGAATTTCCTGTTTGAGTGCCAGCATCCGCTCATCAATACTTTCTACTGCGACACGCATTTCATTGACTTGTCTTAATGCCCCATTGAACTCGCCGCGCTCTAATTGTTTACGAAGCATCAATTGATTAATCGATAATTGAAATTCACTATAGAACTCTTTTGTAGCAAAGACAAGTTCCAAGCCATCATCGTCTAACGTATAAAACTGTTCATTTGTCGTTGGATTAAAATTATTCGTTTTGAGAATCGAATATTCGAGCTGTTCGTCTTGACCTGTTTCCCAGTTATAGAAGGAATAGGTTCGCTTGACCCCTGTCCCTGGACGAAAATTATCGATCAGACTACTAGCAAGACGAGAATAATCACTTGCTTGTAACTGATACTGTTCTGCCGTCACTTCTTGAATAAAGACAGCTAACTGCTTTACCCCTGTTTTATAGTGACGCATCACTTTTTGTTCAAAGAAAAATAGTAACGTTAATAGTCCTAAACCCTTCATATCAATTAACTTACCATTCTCATCCTTTTCCCGTTTACGTTCTAAATCCGTTAAGGGATCAAATAACGCCAGACGACGAATCCGTTCCTGATAGCCTGCTGTAATCGTTGCTATATCATGTCGTTCCAATTTGATCCCTCCCATATTTGTTGTAATTCCTTTGTTCTTAATGTTTCTTGTGGGTAATAATAGCCTTCAGCGAGTAATCGCTTGATTTGACGCTGCTCTTGTTGATCGAACCACTGTAAAAAGGCATCCTCTGCTCCCTCACGCTTTCTTTGATAGGCTTTACCTTGCGCAGGCTGTTTTGCCAAGCAAGCTCGGTAAAAAGGAAACGCTAAACGTAGTTCGATTTTGTTCGCCAAACTATGCCAGATCGATATCCCCTCACGGTCGATATCACCAAAATAAAAGAAGTGGTGGTCAGCAGTGATTGGATATTGCTGATTAAATTGCTCGATACTCTGTATGATCGTTTTGCCACTTCCATAAATCAAGGTGGCAAAGGCTGTTTGTTTGATGGCTGGCAATAGACCTTGATAGGTGGTTTTATTCTCAACAATTAAATGGAGTTGTTTGGGCTCTTGTACTTGATTGGGATTAATCGCATATTTTAATGGTTCTGATACAGGCATTATTTTCATTTTATCGAATAGGTGAACCCGTTCTAATAATTCTTTACCTTTTTTCTCAGTTATCCATTTCTCATCACCAGCAATCTCATAGCTTCTTTCTGGTGTTGGAATCGCTTCTGTAGGAAAACCATTTGTTCGTATATATTGATCTATTTGTCGTAAGTAGGGTAAATCCTTCTGCCACTGTTTCGGATCATGTTGATAGTAATAGTCAAGGTTTATTTCACGATGGAATTGAATACGGTACTGTTGTAAGAGGTGGTGATGCGCTTGTTTTAACTTCGCTTTTTGAATACGATAATGCAAGGCGACAGAAGGTTTTCTAGGTGAACGCCCTTTGCTTTTCACCATCGCTAAAATGCCCGCTTCTTCTAAAGCAAGCACTTCTTCAGCAAAAGCTTCATAGCTATCGAAAAAAGGTGATGATAATTCTTGTAGTTGATTAATATCGATTGTTTTCTTTGGATATACAGCAAGTGCTTCTTTTAGTTCTTTCATATTTTTCATCCTATGTGTTGAGATATGTCTTATTTTATCATATCGGGGACAGGGGATGGGATGGGACAACTTTTGAGTTTTATTACTGAAATAATAAGGTAATTGGTAAATAGTGTGGAAAAATCAGCACCATAAATATTTTCATACACCCATTTATAACCAGTTTGTGACCAATCTGGGAATTGATCAGCTAACAATTTTCCGAAAATAACTTCAACCTCTCGAATTTCTTTTTAACTTTACGATAGCCTTGAATAAGCAAAATCTTTGCTCTAAGGGCTTCAAAAAAGTAACCACGACCAACAATGGTTCATTGTCTTAATTAAAAGATTCAAGGACTCTGTATAGGTGTTTATAATGGGAGAATTGAAATAGTTTAGTATCTCTTCTTCCCAATTATTCATTGGCTTAATTAGAGCTTAAAAAATAGGTCATTAATTCTTTAGGAACATTTGAAAGCATGGCTTTATTTGAACAAGGCATATGGGTATACGGAAGAGAATTATTTGGAGGAAATCACTAAAACAGCGAAGCAAAACTATAAAAAGAAAGTCGAGCGAAAAGAAAAGGTGAAGAGTACTTTACTCCTCACCGACTGCAAAAGATGCAAAAAAGCCTGGAATGCAACCTTTGAGACATTTTAATATACGGGAAAGCCGTATGCCTTAATATGGCATGTACGGTTTGATAAGGGGGAAGATATGAGAGTGTTTTCCCTACTTTATTGTATAGGGATAATCTAAATTTATTTCTACATTTGTTCAAGGACGCAGGGTTTCCTATAGCTTCTTTTTATTAAGGAAATAGGTCTTACCAGGATATCGGAACCGAAAAATATATCTAGGATAGATGCATCGAGTATAGTCATTTGCGCATGTTTCTCAATACCACCAGCCTTGTGGAATATTTGCAAGCTGCCAGGTGCGTATGAGTTGTTTCGACCTCATTAGTGAAAGGAGAATTAACGCAACATGAGCTGATCCGCGTATGCAATAAACAAGCTATATCACTAAGATATTGAATTGCCTTTTTGTAAATTCATATACTGATTATCTTTGCTCACGATAGCCCTCTATTCTGGTCATATGCAGGTACAAAAAAGATTCCGCAACTTGAAAAAAATGTGTACGATATAGAGGGGGTATGTGGACACATAAATAACATACCCATAGCTTAAGTTATTAAAAAACGCTTATGAAATAAAGGAGTATAACATGAGAAAACGCGGTATCACCGTTAAATTATTCGCTGTGACAGCTTTATTCTTTTTGGTGTTTTACGCCATGATTATGATATTTCAGTTATTATTTTTTGATCGATTTTATCAGCATCATAAAACAAAAGAAGCAGCAAAGCACATACATCAGTTAGCAGAAGCTTATGAGAAAAATTCCTGGAGCGAAGAGGAACTGACAAAACAGACACTCTCTTACATGAGAGAGACCAAAAGCCCGTTGACGATTGTGGACGCAGAAGGTTTTCAGCTGGTGCAGGATCCGTTTAACATTATGCTGGAAACAGAAGACGGCAAAGTTGTGGAAATATCGCTTTCCTTACTCGTCACAGATTACGGAAAACAGCTGCGCGCATTACATATCGCAAAAGGAGATACATTGATTGTGCAAGGAGAAGCAGATGCCATGGTTCCTTCCGTCATTTATCCATCTGTTATTACAAAGAATACGTCTAGTGTCGGTGAAGATCTGGTCGATAATGAAGTGACAATCGAAGGGGAAGTAAAAAGCATTTCGCTGCCTAAGGCTGGGATGTGGAATAGGGGGATCGGACTTCTCTATGATGCACTGGTGGAATGGTTCCCGCTTGAGAAGGCGCAGATAAAGCAGCTTTCTAAAGGGGAGAGCCTGCAGCTGGACTGGGTAGAGTCATGGAGTGGAAAACATAATTTAGTACTAATTGAGCCGTTTGAGAAAGATGGAGAAATGCAATTTATGTTCTCTGTCACATCTCTTCAGGAAATTAGAGACACTAATGAATCACTTCAAGTATTTTATGTATATATAGGAATCGCAGGCTTTATACTCATCCTATTGCTGTCGCTATTCTACTCACGTCTTGTTAGCAGACCGCTGATTAAACTGAATGAAATGGCAAAAAAAATGGTGCATCTGGACTTCTCATCAGCAAAGCCGATTAAGCAGAAGGATGAACTTGGGAGCCTTTCAAACAATATGCTGGTTATGGCACAAAATCTCGATGTCGCATTAAATGATTTGAAACAAGCGAATGGAAAGCTAAAGCAGGATATGGAAAAGCGCGAGCAGATGGAGAAGGAGCAGCGCGAGTTTTTTGAGCATGCATCACATGAATTAAAGACACCGCTCAGCATTGTCAAAAGCTTCGCAGAGGGGCTGCAGGATGGTGTCAGTCCGGATAAGCGAGATCACTATATTGAAGTAATTATTGAAGAGTCGGACAAGATGGAAGTGCTGATCAAGGATATGCTGGATTTGGCTAAGTTGGAAAACGGTGCAATCCGATTAAGAAAAACATCTTTTCTACTTAGTGAAATGATTGAGAGCTTGGCAAATAAACTATTTTGTATCGCGAAAGAGAAAAATGTCATAATTGAAATCATGCCGAAGAATGAACAGCCTGTTTTGGCGGATTATGAGTGGATGGAACGAGTAATGCAAAATCTCCTTATCAATGCTGTCCGGCACAGTGAGAGCGATTCTGTCATTTCGATTCGAATCGAATTAGATCAAGAAAACGGTGACAGTGTATTCTTAATTGAAAACAAAGGCAAGCAAATACCGGAAGAGCAGCTGGATGAGATCTGGAAACGTTTCTATCGGACCGAATCCTCTCGAAGCCGAATGACAGGCGGTACAGGATTGGGGCTAGCTATCGTCCAGCAAATTCTAGACCTGCATGCATTTCATTACGGAGCGGAAAACATGCCTGACGGTGTGCGTTTCTATGTTCGTTTCAAATAATGGGATAAATTACTTATTAGGACACATAAAAGACATATAACCTTGTTAATTTATGTATATAGAGTGGAAGGAAGATTCACGATGGGAAAGACAGTGTTGCTTGTCGAGGATGAAGTAAGAATCCGGGAAGTTGTAGCCGATTACTTCAAACAGGACGGCTGGGAAGTGTATGAAACGGATAATGGTAGCAGTGCTATCGATTGGTATGATGCGGTTTATCCGGATTTAGTCATTCTCGATATCATGATGCCGCAAATGGATGGATTTGCTGTTACCAGGCAGGTGCGAAAGAGATCTGGCGTACCAATCATTTTGCTGACAGCGAGATCTAGTGACGATGATAAAATTCATGGGTTTGAACTTGGAGCCGACGAGTATGTAACCAAGCCATTTAGTCCGAAAGTGCTAGTCGCACGTGCTAATTCTTTAATGAAACGCGCAACCGAACATTACCTGCCCACTGGTCATATGATCAGCTTCGGTCAAGCAATCGTTAATATGAAGTCCCATCAGCTTCAGCTTGAGGGCAAACAAGTAGAATTGACGCCAAAAGAATATGAATTATTGGTGTTCTTGCTTCACCATAAAAATAACGTCCTTTCACGTGAGGCAATTTTGAATCACGTATGGGGGTTGGACTTCGATGGTGATAGTCGCGTTGTCGATACACATATTAAAAAGCTGAGAGCTAAGCTAAGCTGTGAATCACATCACATCAAGACTGTTATTGGAACCGGCTATAAATTTGAATAAAAGGAAGAGAAAAGATGAATAAACTCAAGCAGCTGTATGCGCACACTGGTGTCCGTTTTGCTTTGCATACTTGTTTTTATCTGGCAATTCTTGTCACCTTGTTTTTGATGTACGGCTTCCATACGGCTAATACAGGCAACTATATCTATAATGATTTCTAAATGGAGAAGATAATAACATGAAACTTTTAACACGTATTGCACAGCATGCGGCAAGCAACCCGGAACAGACGGCATTTCGTACAGAGGACCAGGTGCTGAACTACGAATTGCTTTGGGACAGGTCGAGCAGACTGGCAAGCTTCATACATGCCAGACAGCTTGGACGGCAGACACCAATTGTTGTATATGGTCATATGGGAACCGATATACCGGTATCTTTCCTCGCCTGTGTGCAGGCTGGCCACCCTTATATACCGGTAGATGCATCCATTCCAATGGAACGGATGCGCTATATCGTGGAAAAATCCGGTGCAGAATTAGTAATTAATACAACAGATAGCAGCCTGGAATTTGATAATATCGCTGTTTTACACGTGTCAGCACTGCAGCTGGAAACAGTAGAGCCTATTGGTGATCAATATTGGGTCCAGCCTGATGAAGTTTTTTATATCATTTATACATCCGGCAGTACGGGAAATCCAAAAGGTGTTCAAATAACCGCTGCAAATCTGCAGTCATTTACTAACTGGATGACAGGTGACTTTCCGTTAGAGCAAGGAAAAGTGTTCTTGAATCAGGCACCGTTTTCATTTGATTTGTCTGTCATGGACTTTTATCCAGCGTTGCAAAGTGGCGGTTCGGTTCATGCATTGGAGAAAGATGTAATCAATAAGCCAAAGCTTTTGTTTGAGAACTTGAGTCGCTCGGCATTGCAAATTTGGACATCGACGCCATCCTTCGTACAAATGTGTTTTCCGAATCCGGACTTTAATGAAAAAATGCTTCCTGAGCTTGAGGTATTCCTGTTCTGTGGTGAGGTACTGCCGTTAGCTGTAGCCAAAGAGCTGAAAAAACGTTTTCCGAGAGCGAGAATCTTTAATACATACGGACCTACAGAAGCAACGGTTGCTGTGACGTCTGTTGAAATTACGGAAGAATTGCTCGCGAAAGAGAAGGCATTGCCGGTTGGCTATCCAAAGCCCGATATGCGTATTCTCGTTGTGGACGAATCGGGAAATCTGTTACCTGAAGGTGAAAAAGGGGAGCTTATCCTTGCAGGGCCAAGTGTGTCAAAGGGCTATCTGGGTGAGCCGCTGCTGACAGAAAATGCATTCGGCATTATAAACGGAATGAACGCCTATCGTACTGGAGATGCCGGCTTTATTCAGGACGGCTTGGTGTATTGCCAAGGCAGACTGGATTATCAAATCAAGCTGCACGGCTACCGGATGGAGCTGGAAGAGATTGAATTCCACCTTAATCAATCTGATTATATTAAGGCTGCCATTGTTATCCCTCATGCGCCAAACGAGGAAATTGAATACTTGATTGCGGCAGTGGTACCAGCCGATCATGACTTTGAGAAGGAATACAAGCTGACAGCTGCTATTCGAAAAGATCTTGCTTTGCGCTTGCCGGCATATATGATCCCGCGGAAGTTCACGTATCATACTGCTATTCCAATGACGATGAATGGGAAAGTAGACCGTAAGAAAATGAAGAAAGAGGTATTCGCATGACCCCGTATAGTTCTTTCCTTTTCTTTATCATTCTAGGTATTTTGCTACTGCCGACGATGATTCTCGGCACAATGGGTAAGCGGCTGCGGTATTACAATGTGTTCGTCACCATTGTTGTATTGGCTATTATATTTTCAGGAGGGGACGCAGGCTTCTTCTCGTTAGTAGCCTTCACCATTCTTCAGGTTGTACTGGTCAAAGGCTATATTACTTATCGACAGACAAAGAATAGCAGCCTCGTATTCTATGTAATAAGTTTTCTATCGATCCTGCCTTTGATTTTATCCAAGGTTTTGCCGATTTTAGCAGTGGATAACTGGGCAAGCTTTCTGGGTATTTCCTATCTGACATTCCGAGCTGTTCAAATCATTATTGAAACAAGAGATGGATTGATTAAGGATCAGCTCTCGATTTTTCAGCTTGTCAATTTTATGCTGTTTTATCCAACAATTTCATCAGGTCCGATTGATCGCTTCCGCCGATTTCAAAAGGATGAAGAAAAGCATTGGACACCGGAGGAGTACAAGGAACTGCTTTATAAAGGGATTAACAAAATCTTCCTTGGTTTTTTGTATAAATTTATAACCGGCTACAGCATCAATACGTACTTCATTATGAATCTAGAATATATAGCGGATTACAAGTTTATCTATCATCTGTTGTATATGTACAGCTATAGCTTGTACCTGTTCTTCGACTTTGCCGGCTATACGGCGTTTGCAGTCGGAGTCAGTTATATGATGGGAATCCGGTCACCGGAGAACTTTAATAAGCCATTCATCAGCCGCAACATCAAGGATTTCTGGAATCGATGGCATATGTCACTGTCGTTCTGGTTCCGTGACTATGTGTTCATGCGCTTCGTCTTTTTAATGAAGAAGAAAAAATGGATACAGAACAAAATGCTCGTCTCGAATCTAGGTTATATTCTGCTGTTCCTGCTAATGGGAGTATGGCATGGTTTAGCGATTCAGTACATCATTTATGGAGCATATCATGCCTTGATGATGGCCGGATTTAATTTCTTCGAGACCTGGAATAAAAAACATAAACGCTGGCCAACAGGAAGAGCGATGACAATTGTGTCTATCGTTATCACTTTCCATGTCGTTTGTTTCGGTTTTTATCTGTTTTCTGGCAGACCATTTCAATAAAAGGGGAATATGAATATGAATTTTAAAGAAAAAGTACTACAGGTTATTGCAGAAGTTTGTGAAGATGATGTTGTGAAAGAAGAGCATGATTTGGATATATTCGACGCAGGACTGATTGATTCATTTGCGACAGTAGAATTACTTGTTCAATTCGAGGAGCAGCTTGATATCAATGTACCGATTACGGAGTTCGATCGAGATACATGGAATACACCAAATGCTATCGTTGATCGTCTGAATGAGTTGAAATAATGAAGAAGAAGTATTTTTTTGGACCAATCATTCTTGCATTGGTCCTGTTTGCCGGGGTAGTACTCGTACCCGTATCATGGCTTGCTAAGTTAGTTCCGGAGGATCGTTTGGAGGAATCGGCTACCAGTCTGGAGTCAAATATGTTCCAAGGAACATATTTGCAAAGTGAAATGCTCAAACATTCGACGTATGTTCCAATCTATGGTTCTTCCGAATTGTCGCGCTGGGATCCATTCCATCCATCAAATTATTTCGAAATGAATGCCGCTGTCTTTACACCTTATTTAATAGGAAAAGGCGGGATGACCTCTATTATTCATGATTTAAACTTTGCCACGCATGCTGATCAATTGAAGAACAAGCAGATGGTCATCATCGTATCGCCGCAATGGTTTGTAAAGCATGGTACAGACGAGCAGCATTTTGCACCCAACTATTCCGCTCTGCAAGCCTACCAGCTTCCTTTTAATAAGGAAGTGGACGAGCAAGTGAAACGAAAATTGATGCAACGCCTGATAACGTATGATGCGGTTAAGAACGACACGATACTTTATCAGCTTTATGATGCTTATTTGAATGACAAAAAGGTTAAGTTTAATATTTTTTCAGTTTCTGCAAAGGCTTATATATCCTTACTTAAGAAAAAGGATCTGTATTTCACACTTCTGAAGGATAAACCAACTAATCGGCATCAGTCAAACGAAGTGAAGGACAAGACGTGGGAAGAACTGCAGGCACAAGCTGATGCTTATGGCGAGAAACGGACACAGCATTCCAAATTTTATATTGATGACAACGTGTATAAGTATAGGAAGCATTATATCAAGGGAATGAAAGGAAAGAATAAAGGACATTCCTATGCAGAATCACTTGAGTATGAAGATTTCCAGCTGATGCTTGATATTCTCAAGGAAGCTAATGCCGACCCTCTTTTTGTCATTATACCTGTGAATGGGGCGTATTATGACTACACAGGCTTCCCCGAAAAAGGACGGCAAGAATACTACACTCGTATAAAGAAGCAAATTAATGATAGTGGCTTTACTTACGCCGATTATTCCGACCATGAATACGACCCTCATTTTATGCGTGATACGATTCATATTGGCTGGAAAGGCTGGGTTTATTTAAATGAGGATATGCAGAAGTTCCTTGAATAGCACTAGGACGATTCACCTAATAGGTGGGTCGTTTTTGGTTTGCCCAGCATGGGCGGACTCTAAGGAGGGAAGTCTTCAGTACGACCTTGTAGCGGTACGTACTTAGTCAAAAGTAAGGGTGTCCATGGGTGACGTGGAATTTGCAGGAAGCTCGAGGCAAATCTCTGGTCTGAATAGAAAGCATATAGGAGGCAACGTATGAGGATAAGACTGACAAAGAAGTTATAATTCATTTGCTACTACAATCATACGGTGTATATGTGGCAGATAGATGGAAAGAGTTCTTACCTTAACTGGGGAGGTCTCATTGGTCTACACCAAAACCTTGTAGTGATCACAAGACTGGATAGTGAGAAGTCAGCAGAAGCTGTTATAGAAATCTAGATTGGAAGAGGAAATAAATCACTGACACGAAGTGGAAAAGTGGATACCTACTTCATGAGACAGCTAAGAACCGTTGAAAGAACCTAATCAAATTGTGAATGGACAAATATAATGCTTATAAATATAGCCATACAAGTAAAGGTGTTATCCGCATTGTCAACTCGTGGGTATTCACTACGACAATTATGAATAAGAGATTAGCCAAGTTCGGACTAATCTCTTGTGTTCAACACTACAATAAAGTACATACTTAGTATGAAATTGAACAGCCGTATACGGATCCGTACGTACGATGGTGGTGTGCTGTGAAAGGCACATCAGAGATGAGGGAAGGCCCCTCGATGGAGATTGAATCAGGCAAATCCATCAAACAACCCTAAGCTGCTGCAATAAAGAGTTGTGGTAGTAAGCGTCTAGGGAAAAGGTTGTAATAAAACGATCATGTGGGATATACAAAGATGAACGCAAGTGAACCGCTGAGGAAGTATCGATAACGTAAAACTTTGTCAAAGCCTACCGATCACCACTAGGTAGGGACAAGAGCAGAAGATTCCTGAAATGCTGTCTGCTTGGCAAACGGTATTAAGGTGGCATGAGTGTATATCAGGCTCTGATGTGAAACACAGGAACCTGCATTACGATGATAAGTGAAAAGACACAAACCACAGAAAGGTGAGGTCGAAATAGCGAAGCGTTATGTAGGGGCGGAGGTGTTCGTAGTAGTAACGAAGTTGCTGTAATGGCAAGGAGCGAAGGGGCACCATCATTCAACTCGAAAACTGAAAACAACTGTGAAAGCAGGAGGATTTGATGAAAAAGAGTAAGCCATATAAGATTTCAAAACAAGTAGTTTATCTGCATTCAAAAGAGTCAAAGCGAACAGAAGAAGTGCAGGGATTGATGGTATAGATTTGAAAGAATTTGAGGACAACCTTAAAGATAACCTGTATAAAATCTGGAATAGAATGAGTTCGGGCAGCTATTTTCCACCACCGGTGAAGTTAGTTGAAATACCTAAGAAAACTGGTGGAAAACGTGGACTTGGTATTCCAACTGTCGAAGACAGAGTTGCACAGATGGTGGTAAAGATGTACTTTGAGCCAAAAGTAGAACCAGTATTTCATGAAGACTCCTATGGTTATCGTCCAAATAAGTCAGCACTAGAAGCGATAGGAAAAGCAAGGAAAAGATGCTGGAAGTATGACTACGTCATAGAATTCGATATTAAAGGATTGTTCGATAACATTGACCATGAACTATTGATGCGGGCAGTAAGGAAACACATAAGAGAGCCATGGATAATACTGTATGTTGAACGATGGCTCAAAGCACCATTTGTTGATTCCGAAGAATGTACAATTGAACGAAATAGTGGGACACCGCAAGGAGGCGTTATTAGTCCCGTTCTTGCGAATTTGTTTATGCATTATGCGTTTGATATGTGGATGGTGCGAACAAATACTCATGCGCCGTTTGAGCGATATGCAGATGATGCGATAATACATTGCAAGTCGGAAATGGAAGCGCAATATATATTGAGAAAACTCTATCAGCGACTAAGAGAATGCAAACTTGAATTACATCCGAAGAAAACAAAGATAGTCTACTGCAAAGATAAGGACAGGAAGAAGGAATATCCTGTTACGGAGTTTGACTTTCTGGGATACACCTTTCGAAGAATATTCATTAAAGATAGGTTAGGGAGATTACAGTTTAATTTCCTTCCATCAGTAAGTAAAAAGTCCGCAAAAGCCTTTTGAGACAAGATAAAGACGATGAAAATTCATAGTTTTACGGGTTGCAAAATTGAAATGATAGCGGAAATGATAAATCCCACCGTTAGAGGATGGCTCAACTATTTCATAAAGTACAACCCATCAGCAGTGAAATATTCCATTGATTGTTTAAATCGAAGATTAATCAAATGGGCAATGTGCAAATATAAACGATTTAGAGGTCATCGGAGACGTGCGGAAAAATGGCTTAAAGAACTTGCAAAAAGAGAGCCCAGAATGTTTTCACATTGGGCTCTCCGAATGACTCCTTAAATGGCTGAATGATAAGAGCCGTATGAACTGAGAGGTTCACGTACGGTTCTGTGAGAGCCTTTGGGTGAAACTCCCATTGGCTACTCGACTGAGAGGTCGGATAATCAATTAATGATTGTAATACATTATTAACTATAGAAATTCCACCCATGTAATTATTGGTTTTAAAGCTATATTGTTTGTGAGTGTATTCCAAACAGCCAATACTGAAAACGTAGATTTCTTACAAAGAGACACACGCGTTTTTGTACACTTTATTTAGAACATAGGATATGATTATAATGAAACTCGAACTTATAAATAAGATTATTCCTAAAATTAGTCACAAACTCTAATTTTAGGAATAACTTAGAGTGATTTTTGGTTTTAGTGCCCTGTTAATGTTTGTAATATAAATAAAAGTTAACCATCTTTTTTTTATCCACTCGAAAACTTGCAAAAAGTCTACTCGACACTTTTAATTTCTAGAAATTCTTTTATAATGATAAAAACAAAGAAATTATTGTTAAAACTACTGATATAATTAATAGAGTAAAATTAAAAAGTCACCGGATAAATTTAATTCATCAACTATTATATTCTGGAGCAAATTCATATTAAGTATTAAAAGTCAAAACTTCCTTTTACATTAATACTTCTAGTATTTGTAGATGGAGTACGGATGGCAATATAATATGTACCACTAGGTCCACTTAGTATAAAACTACCACTTGTTTTCCTCCCACCACCATAACTTTTTGTCCAATATTGTTTACCATTACTAGCATTAATAAATCCTAATTGTATTTTTTGTGATGAGGGCTTCCATGTAATTACACCAACCTTTACTTTTTGATTTTTTGACATTTTATACTTGTTTTTAGATTTAACATGTTTATTTATACCAAGAGAAGAATGTCTAACAGTAAAATTTAAAAATGGTGATATTTTGTCAATAGATTCTTCTTCAGTAGATTGATCCCCTTCATACACAAGTTCAGCAACAAAATCTTCTGAATCCATATCCGAAATTGAACTTTCCTCTGCACTTGCAGTACCCACATGAAATAAAAACATAAAAAACAGACTAAACACCATTACAAAATACTTCTTAACCATTGTTACAGCTCCTTTAAGCATTACGTTTTACCTATCACTAGTAATTTAAAGATATACCCTATGAATAATTAACTGTGATTATTCTATTATAATAGCTATATTTACTTTTTTCTACATGCATGTAGTAAAAATATATTCATTTAGCTTAATTTAAATGTGCTTTAAAAAAGTATGGTGTAGTTTTAATAAACAATCTAGACAGTCTTTAAATTTAGAATTAATTTATTAACGATTTATTAGCATCTTTTAAAAATATATTCGTTTTAACCTACGCTAAATTCATTCTTTTCGGATAGTTAATATTTACAATGAATCACTACAATGGTATAGTGATAATTGTACTACATAATTGTAGTTCATAATTTATTTTTGTAATTGCATGTCTTTTTAATTACAAAATGAATGTTGATAACTAGTAAAAGGAGGATAGTTAATAAGGAAACTTTAAACGAATGCTGATTTGGAAAAAGAAAATCATAGGTTTAAAGATTCCCGTAATTTTATTTATATTTATGTACAGGGGGGTTTTAATTTTGAAAAAATTACTCAATTCATTTTTAATTATTGGTTTATTATTAAGCCTAGTATCGCCTTTAAGCGTATTCGCATCTGATTTAACATCGGAAAATACAATGGAGAAAGATTATAAAGAATTGATGGGATTGATTAAAGAAAAAGTTTTAGATGGATGGTCTGAAGATCAAATAGGAGAATTACCAGAAGTAATTGAATTTCAAAGTAAATACACAGAAGATGAAGTATATCAATATTTAAATACTAAAGTCAGTGCTTTTAATTATAATTTAGTCGAAGATGAGTTAGAAAACTTAGATTTAGGATTAAACGATAGAGAGATTGTAGAGTTCGATGACGGTAGTTTTGTAGTTGCCGAAACTGCTACTGTTAGTGAAGATAATTCAAATTCTGTTTCAACATTTGCTAGTCATAGTGGAAAACCAGGTTCAAAATGGAAAACAAGTTATAAAGTTGACTTTTGGGGAGTTTATTTAGCGGCTAGAGCTAAAATAAATACTAGTTACACAGTCAACAAAGGTTCTATTAAGATAACTGACGTTACTAAAGCTGGCACAAAAGCAAATGCACCAACAACCATAGTAGTTGACTCTTTGAAAAAAGTCATTAATAATAAGAAAACAGTAAAAAGTCGAGGTTCATTTACTAAAGTAAATGGGATAGTTATTGGAGGTCAACCAATCGGGTTTAGCGATTCTTTTGATTTAACAACTACTTTAAAAATCACAAGTGCTACTAATTCAAAAGTGAAATGGACTTCTAGCTCTAAATCTTCAAAATAAAAGGAGTTATTTTTATGGGTGGTTTTGAACTCAATACGTTCTTTTCTCAAATAATATTTGTAGGGGTAGGGGCTTTAATAGTTTTTTTCCTATTTCGTTATTTGTTAACTAAAAAAAGAAAAAAAAAGAAAAGATAAAACTTCAACCCTTTGTGAGCAAATGTTGCTGGTAGATAGATAATACTAAAAAGAAGGCGACTTATGCAATGCATGTATAAGCCGCTTTCTTTGAGTATTAAAGAATATGATTTCTCGTATAAGTGATTTATTATAATTAATGATGTTTTACTTTATTCTATTCATTCGTCTTCTAAAACTATTTCACCATTTTCAACTTGTTTAAGAATTTCTTCCCAATCTTCTCTCGAGAATTTAGATTCATCAGATTTCTTGACTGAATTTATTTCATAATTACTCCCTTCTTCTTGTTCTTCTGTTGACTTGTCAATACCAGCTTTAAAAAGCACCACTTCTGATACTCTATTTATATTTTTGTGAATTAAGTTAGCACTTACAACACTACCGCTTCCGATAGCTATAAATATTATGAAGGATAGGAATACAATAGATTTTCTAACCTTTTTTGCTTCTAATATTCTCAATAATCTTTTTCTTAAATTGACTTGACCTGTCGCAAAAAAAGTACCCAAAAGATATGGGTTTGTCTCTTGATTGGAACGGTAGATCATATTTAAAATGGTTTCACCATATTTTTTTCTCTCTCTGTGAGACATTTTTATCACGACATCTTCATCGCAGGAAAGTTCACTCCATTTATTGATTTCTTTTTGTAATATATAAACAAATGGGTTATACCAATGGAGTATGGTTGCGAGCAACGCAGCTCTCTTTACCCATAAATCTTTTCGCTTATAATGTATTAATTCATGCTTAATTATCATTTCTAACTCATCTGGTAGAATATCATGCATCGGTAATACAATAGTAGGCTTAAAAACACCAATAATTATGGGACTGATATTTAAACGACAAAATACGATTTCGACAGGAGAGTTTAGATTCATATTCTCCATCTGTTTGCGTAGAACATCGTATACAATATTTTCTTTTGGAACAGAAAAGCAACTCGCTTTAAGTTTTTTCGTGAATCGCATAAATATATATATAAATCCTAAACTACTAATCGTTACGCCAATAACCCAAACTACAACAACGACTTGAAAAAAAGCCGTTGTTAAAGATAAGACAGGTTGAAAAATAATAGATTGTTCTATATATTGAGTAGTCACATCTTCGCTGTTAATTACCGATAATAAATCTGACACTAGAAAGACTGGAACAAGAAAAAAGAATAAAGATAATTTTCTATTCCGATAATACCACTTTGATGAAAGAGTCCTTTTAGAAAGATATGTTATAAATAGTGAAAATAACAATACACTGCTTCCTGCTATAGATAGACCAATAATTATAGTTAGATATTCCACCATTATCAAACCTACTTATCATCAAACCATTTTTTGATTTCATCCAATTCTTCAGAATTAATATCGTCATCATAAAGTGTCGCTAAAAAATTTTTCACAGATCCTTTATACATCGTATTTAAAAAACCCTGTGCTTTCTTTTTTTCGTACATTTCAAACGATAATCTTGGGCTATAAACATTTGACCGTCCTTCTCTCTTTACAGCAAGCATCCCTTTATCTTCTAACCTAGAAAGAAAGGTTGCGATTGTTTGCCCTTTCCATTTTTTACCTTCTTTTACTAGAAAAACTTCCAATAATTCATTCGATTTAAAGGGACGATTTATTTTCCAAATTTCTTTCATTATTTTCATTTCCGTTTCAGATAGACTTTGGAAATCATTCAATTTATACACCTCGTATTAAATTGCATTTTACATTATAATTAATTACTACATCAATATAGTAACATGCTACTATATTATCTTTAATCTTGTCAATTTGCTATATTTCATAGTTTATAAGAGCTTAACTATAATATGATTATTCTGGATGCATAAAAAATGTAATTACTGCACCGATTGCTAATATTAAGCCACCCATTCCAAATGCATAAGAGTAATCTCCACTTACTGCTCGAAGGTACCCACCAAGGAATACACCTAATGCAGCAAATATTTGGTGAAGAAGCCAACTAAACCCTAGAATACTTCCCATTGCATTTTTACCAAATCGATCACCAATAATCCCCGTAACTAGTGGAATGATTGGCATTGATGAAACTCCATAAACAATTGAAAATACATATAACTGCCATATCCCCGGTGATATTGCTAGCCAAATAAATGCTATCAGGCGAATAATATAAAGCATAATCAACAAATTTTTCTTTCCAAAATTACGAGTTAATTGTCCTGTTACAAACATTGAAACTGCACTCGCAAAAGCAGCAATACCAAGTAATTGCCCCCCAAGTGAGGTATCCCCCCCTAGATCAACTGCGAAATTTGGAAGATGCATGGTTACTAAGTATAGTGTAAAACCACAAGAAGCAAATCCTAGGCTTGCAATCCAAAACTGACCACTTCTTAATGCCTCTGACAATTTTGCACTCCGAGGTGGTGAAAATATTGCCGTAGAATCTCCATCTGGCAATTGACCAACATCTTCTGGATTATTTTTAACTGCAAATAAAACTAAAGGCACGACAACAACCAGAATAATCATTCCAAGTACCACAAATGCAGAGCGGAAACCAGTGTTAGCAATTAGATAACCAGTTAAAGGTAATAGCAAAAGTTGACCAATGTTCATTCCCATTGAACTTCTTGAAAGCATTTTAGCCCGTTTCTTCACAAACCATCTCGATACTAATACTGAGTTGGCCATAGAACCACAGCCTGCAAAACCAATTGCGGTAAAAACCCCATAATAAATAAAGAATTGCCATACTTCAGTGATTGTTGCGGATAGCAAAAATGCAATTCCCATTAACGCTGCACTACTAGCAATTACTGACTTAGGACCAAACCTATCAATCAATTTTCCCATAATCGGTTGGAAAATCCCCCAAGTTATCATATTGAGAGACACTGCTAAACTAAGTGTTGTTAAGTCCCATCCGTAGGTGTTATTCAGTGGAGCAAAAAATTGCCCTGCTGTCAGGTTTAGACCAAATGCTCCCATAAGTGTGATAAATGTAATCAGAATAACTCGATTACCCATAAAAGAATGTTGCAAAAAATCTCCTCCTATAAATGCATTAACCATTAAATTTCGGTTTTAATGGTTAATACAATATACAATTATAATTAACCTGTCAAGTATGCTACAATAGGTTAATATTAAAATAATTATAGAAATGAGGGATTATAATGGTTAGTGAAAGTAACTTCCCACTAATTTCTGGTTATCTATCTTTGGATTTGGTAAATACAGAAGTGGTTCGGAATGGAACCCGATATGATTTGTTGACAAAATCAGAAGATGTAATTAATTGGGTGAATACTTTACTAGAGGAGAATATTCTTCTAACTAAACAAATTTCAGATAATGTACAAGAGTGGTCTAGTCAGGCCTTACCAATCTTAAGAGAGATTCGCTCATTTTTGCGTAAGGGATATGAAAGTTTAGCCGATAGAGAAGATCTTTCTGAAGGGTGGATTAATTATCTGGAAACAGCTATTGAAAAGGCACCATTCACTTATAAGGTAGAAAATAATGAGTTAATACCTGTCCCCATTGGACAACCATCTAATGTTTTAATTTCGCTAGTAGCACTGGATGCTATTAAACTTTATACAAGCAATAAATTATCCTCTATACATCGTTGTGCGAATCCTAGTTGCGTTTTATTGTTTATCGATACTCGTGGAAGGCGAAAATGGTGTTCAATGAGAATATGCGGAAATCGTGAAAAAGTTACTCGCTTTCAAAGGCGACAAAGACAAGAATGAAAGTAATTATTCTAAAAGAAGACTTAAGATTAATATAATTGGAGTGACTTACGCAAAGGGCTATTAAAGGATATGGTTATAATGAATCACAAATTAATCTGAACATATTCTAACTTTAAACTTAATCATGAGTAAGAAAGCAATGTATCCACTGCCCGCTCAGAGGTCACCTATATTATTAACGCCTATACCATGTACTTCTTTTAAGCAATCATTAAAAAATAAAGTTAATACTTGCTTAAAGAGCCTCGTACAGAATATCTAGAGACGAAATTCGCCATTTACCAACTTCGCCTTTCCGTTAAGTTGCAGTGATTGAATGAATAAAATAGTCCTTGAATCTCCACCTACTGGATATTGTATTGTTTATATTAGCAAGCAGCTAGCATTTGAAGCTAGAAGCTAACGTAAACGAGGAGGTTCTATGCATATGAGATTTTTTGAGATAGTCGTTATTGTCTTCAACCTTTTGCTGATCGGTTGGATTCTAGTTGCCAAGAAAAAGCCTGTGCCTTGGTTGCTTATTGGTTTCGGTGTTTCCACCATTCTAATACTGATACATGGAGTTATTGAAGGCTGGCGCTGGCAGATGATTCCGGCTTATGTTATGACAGTAGTTCCGTTAGTGGCTGTAGCCGGTAGATTGCTGTTCAAATCCGAACAGTCTGCTGAGCGAGTGGTGACAAAAGCATCCCGCGTAAAACGAATAGCACTGATAACGTTAGCTGTAATCTATTCTTCCGTGGCCGTTGCGCTGCCGCTTATACTTCCGGTCTTCACCTTTGAGGAGCCGACAGGTCCGTACAAAATCGGCACCGTTACCTACGACTGGAAGGATCAGGCGCGGGATGAAACCTTCACGCCAGATCCGGGTGACAAGCGAGAGTTAATGGTGCAGATCTGGTATCCTGCAGATGCTCAAGCAGAAGGAGAAACAGAGCTCTATTTTTCTAACCCAGATGTGTTTGTGGAGGGGTATAGTAAGCTTCTGAATATGCCGAAACTGTTGTTTACGACGTTCGCTTATGTTAAAACACATGCCATTGAGAACGCGGCGATTTCCAATCGGGAGCCATCTTATCCGGTTCTTATTTTCTCGCATGGATTTAGTGGGCATAAGAATCAGAATACTTTTCAGATCGAGCATTTAGTGAGTCATGGATATATAGTGGTGGGCATAGATCATACGTACAGTAGTACAGCATCTGTTTTTGCTGATGGTCGTGTTGCAAACTTTGTGCCACAAGATACCGAATCAATCGCTTACTTGGATAAAGCGAATGAAGGCTGGGTAGCAGATGCCAAGTTTGTGCTGGATCAAGTAGAGAAGCTAGCCAATAATGATCCGGATCGTCGTTTTACGGGTCGCATGGATATGAGCAATGTAGGGATGTTTGGCCACTCTTTTGGAGGGGCGACAAGTGCACAGATGCTAATGTCGGATTCTAGAATAAAGGCTGCAATTAATATGGATGGCATTTTATATGGAAAACAACGGATTCCAGCAGAAGGGATGAAAAAGCCCTTTATGATGATGAGTGCCGATGACTCCATAGAGGTGAAAAACACCGCAGATACAGTGTCTGTCCAAATTATAGAGGAAACGTTACCGCGGTATAAACATGTGGCTGTAGGTGGAAATTACTGGATGAAAATAAAAGACATGAAGCATATGGGCTTCTCTGATTTATATCTGTTTTCACCAATATATGAAAAACTGGAGGGGGTTGATGCCCGAAAGGCTCATCGGCTCATTAACGATTACACGCAGGATTTCTTCGATCATTATTTAAAGCAGCAGCCATTTAAGCTATTGGAGCAAAATATGGGGGAACACCCGGCGTTTGAGCTGGAAAAAGGCTAAATGGTACAGGTGAACAGCCAGGGGACGTTAGCCTTCAGGCTGTTCGCATGATTGATCTGACAGTTGCTCTAGCTTTAGCTGTAAGCTCTGATAAAGTACGAGATTACCTTTTGCAAGCAAATGAAATGAAGGACTTATAATGGAACATAGTGTATTGCAGCGTTCGAGCAGTGGCGCCCTCGTTTGCTGAACATATTCTGCAAAAGAACGGATAAAATCTTCCTTATTAAATGCTTGCTCTGTATTGACATAAAGCATAATCATATCCTCGACAATGGCCTGTACATAAGGACTGTCGGCAGCATGTTTTTTATCCACCGCATGATTCAATCGATATTGTATATTCTCAAGCTTTTTCATCCATGTGGCTACACTGTAACGAGGTTTATAACCTGTATGTAAGAAGAAAAACTCAATATTATTCAGTTCCTTGATAAATTGGGGATCGTTTATCAGCTCCTGAAGCTCATTCCAAGCGGCTGTTTGTTTTGCTGTTACCCTCGCTTGATTGACAATATATTTATTGAAAAAATATAACATTGGCTCCTTCCATTCTGAAGGAATCTCTTCAAAAATGTTCAAGGTTTCCACCTTCTCAGAAATGAACTGTTTTCGTTTCTCGATAGTTAATTCTTTTTCATGAACGAGGTCGTAAACATAACGCAGTGAATCCCCTTGGTGCTGCTTCGCCTGACGTAAAATCGCAATCATATTGGTGAGTGCGCTAGCCTGTGTCGAAAGCGATTCGATCTGCCAATCGAGTGCCTTTTCAACCGGCAATTCCCCAGAAATGAGCTGGCTTATTTCATCAATACTAAAATCAAGATAGCGCAAGGTAATCGTTAACTCTAAACGCCATATATCTTCTGCCGTATATAATCGATGTCCACCATCCGTATGGCTCGTAGGCTTTATTAACCCAATTTCATCGTAATAACGGACGGTTCTGACCTTAGTTCCAATCATTTTCGCCACTTGCCCAATGGAAAACGTATCCGTCACAGCTTTAGAATCTAAAACCTTCTGAAAATCCATGCCGCTGTTTGCATGCACATGACTCACCTCCAATATCTTATTTTACGTTCTCCAGTTACTGGAGATTCAACCTGATTATACTACGTAAGCATGTCCCGGAAAGGGAGTTGCTTTGATAATACCATCATTGTATCCTTCCAAAGGGTGTGTCTTACAAATACTATTGTACTAGAAAAAATAGAATTGTACTGTACGATATACAACTATATACGGCCTTTTTCAAAACTAAACTGCCTTCCCCCTGTTCCATTCAGGGCAAAGGCAGTATAGGTGCGTTTTCTTGTCTCATATTACTAGGTTAGTTTATTACAATAGAGGGTTTTATTTGTTTAGTCCTTTGCAACAAGTGTCAGGATCGAATCTTTTTCTTTTACTTGATTTTCAGCTGTAGCATCGACTGTACTGTATTGGTTCGAGTTGGTGACAATGATTGGAGTGGTTACATCATAACCGGCCTCCTTGATTTTATTTATATCAAATTCTACTAAAACATCACCAATGTTCACTACATCTCCCTGTTGGATGTGAGAAGTGAAGTACTGCCCATCTAACTGTACGGTATCTATACCAACGTGGATCAATAGTTCAGCACCATTCTCCGAAACGATACCAATCGCATGCTTGGTTTTAAAGGCAACGGAGATGGTTCCATTAACTGGAGAAACAACCCGACCTGTCTGAGGCTTAATCGCAATCCCTTGACCCATTGCCTCTGAAGCGAAGGTAGGATCAGCTACATTGGTCAATGCAATTGCCTCTCCTTCCAATGGGCTAAAAATTTGCTCATCTACCGATTCTATATTATCGTCTTTTATAGCTGTGTTTGCTTCCTCAACAGTTTCTTCCACTGGATCACCAAAGCCTAGCATATAGGTTAGCACGGCAGAGATTATGAAGGAAGCGGTAATTCCAAGAATTAAGGCGAAAAATCCTTCGCCACCTGGCCCGAAGAAGATCGGTAGGGTTAATAACCCTGGTGCACCGGAGGCAAATGCTTGTGTACCACCGTATCCGATAATTGCCCCACCAACGGCCCCACCGATAATGCCGGCGATAAAGGGTTTCTTCAATCGTAAGGTTACTCCGTAAACCGCAGGCTCGGTAATCCCGAATAATGCGGTAATCGTGGCTGAACCGGAAAGTGCTTTTAATTTTTTGTTTTTCGTTTTTAAGAATACCCCAAAGGCTGCTCCAGTTTGAGCGAATACCGAAGCGGTAGCTGCTGGTTTAATTCCATCCTGTCCGTAAACAGCGATGTTATTGATAAAGACAGGAACAAGTCCCCAGTGCACCCCAAAGATAACGAATAGCTGCCAGCCAGCCCCTAATGCTGCTCCTGCAAGTAATGGGCTAAAATTAAATCCAGCAAGTAGTGCGTCGGCAATCCCATTACCAATCGATACACCGATTGGTCCGAAGACAATTAAGGTAATTGGCACCAGTACGACTAAAGAGATTAACGGTGTTAAAAAGTTTTTCACGCTTTGGTGAATATAGCGATTCGAGAGCTTTTCTACATAACTCATCATAATTACAGATAGAATAATCGGTATAACCGTTGATGAATAAGGCATCATCACGACAGGAATGCCGAAGAAATCGATAGCAGCATCCTGTGCTTCTAATTCTACAATGGTTGGATAGACAAGTGCGCCAGCAACTGTCAATGCGGTAAAAACATTCGCACCAAATTTACGTGCGGTGGTTACCGCTAATAGTAGTGGTAGGAAATAAAATAAGCTATCTGAAGCTGCATATAAAATCGTGTAGGTGCTTCCGGCTGGGTCTAACCAATTTAGGTTATCAGCAATTAATAGTAGCCCCTTCAAAATACCTGCTCCAGCCATTACGCCTAACAATGGTGCAAAAATACTAGAAATGACATCTACGACACGTCCGACAATATTCCCCTTTGATTCATTAGTGGAAGCATCTGTCGTTTTTTTATCATCTTCTAGAATATTAGAAATCGCACCAATTGCTTGGTACACTTCGGGCACGGTGTTTCCTATAACCACTTGGAATTGTCCACCGCTCTCCTTCACTGTAATAATACCCTCTGTATTTTCTAATTTGTCCTTATTAGGCTTCGAAGGATCCTGTAAGGTAAAGCGTAGACGCGTAGCACAATGAACAAGTGATTGTACATTATCCTCGCCGCCCACATGATGTATAATTTCTTTAGCTAATGCTTGGTTATCCATAGTAAACCTCCTCTAGGCGTTTGAGCGAAAAGAGTATGAAAAAAACCTAAGCCAATAGAAGAGCTAGAACATACTCGTGTTCCTCTTCCATGACTTAGGTTTTGCCTGCTTAATCAGTAACAATCCTAATCGCTTTTATGATTTATTTGTTAAGGTATTTCATGATGACAGGGCTATCCATCTGGATTTTAACGGTTCACGACACGTTCGATATGAATCGTTAAATAAAGCATTTCTTCATTTGTCAGCTCGTGATTATATTGCCTTTTAATATAGCTTTTAATCTTCTCGGTGCATTTGGATGCTTCTTTATGCTTTTGCTTAATCATGATATATAAGTAATCATCATCATTTTTATAATGAGAACCATTAAATACACGTTGGGCAAAATATTTGAGGTGTGTAATAAAGCGTCCGTAGTTCAACGAATCTTCATTGAACTCCACATTAAAATGATATTTGACGATATTGATAATCTGTTGAATAAACTTCGTCGTGTTAAACGTATTTTCTGTGTCCTCATTCATATTTGCTTCAATAATATGAATGGCGATAAACGCTGCCTCATCCTCGGGCAGCTCGACATCAAACCGTTGATTAATGCGTGCTACTGCTCTTTTTCCAACCGCAAATTCATCCTTATACAACTGCTTAATTTCCCAAAGAATATCATTTCGTATGGTAATCCCTTGCTGATAACGCTCGATAGAAAAATGAATATGGTCTGGAAGGGATAAATAAATTTTTTCATTGAGCTCTGTATTCAAGGCTTCCTTAGCATCCTTAATGATCAGCTCAACCTCAGACATGAGCTCAGCCGGAATTTCTCGTAGCAATAGCTTAAAGTTATCAAAGGTTTGCTGATCCTTTAAGGTGAACACCTTTTCAATTTTATCCGCTTCGATTTCTTGACCAGCTTTCTTTTGAAATGCTAGCCCTCTTCCCATGACAACCAATTCCATGCCCTCTTCATCAAATGCACTGACAACATTGTTATTTAGTACTTTATGAATCTTCATTCGCTATCCTTCCTTCACATACAACGTTCGTGAAAAGTAAAAGAACCTAAGCCACTTTGAAATAAACCTAATACAGGTCTATAAAAGGTGACTTAGGTTTTGCCTGCTGACCAGTTACAACCCTAATCATCATATCTATAGTTATTCATAACTTACTAGTATTATAAGCCTATTTCTTTTCATACGTCAACGCTTTCATAAAAGAAAGAGCATACCAAAGTTCTTATTCGTTAAAATGCTAATCAAGTTGCTGACCATTAGATGAAATAACGCGTTTATACCAGTCAAAGCTCTTCTTTTTGATTCGCTTACCAGTACCATTTCCTTCATTGTCGCGATCGACATAAATATAGCCATATCGCTTTTTCATTTCTCCGGAAGAGGCACTGACAATATCGATAGGCCCCCAGCTTGTATAACCAATAATTGGTACGCCATCTTCGATCGCTTCAGCCATTTCGGCAATGTGTCTACGTAAATATGCAATACGGTAATCATCTTCAATCGTTCCAGCCTCAGTTACTTGGTCAATAGCACCTAAGCCATTTTCTACTACGAACAACGGTTTTTGATAGCGATCATACAATTGATTTGCGGTGATGCGAAATCCAACTGGGTCAATCGTCCAGCCCCATTCTGATTTAGATACATAAGGGTTCACTGCTGAACCGAATACGTTCCCGCTTGTCGCTTTTTTCATCACTTCTTTGTCAGAGCTGATCGTTCTACTGGAATAATAGCTAAATCCGATGTAATCGACTGTATGATTCTTGAGGATTTCAAGATCTCCAGGCTCCATCGCAATGTGAATGTTATTTTCGTTGAAGAAGCGGTTTGCATAGCCTGGATATTCCCCACGTGCTTGTACATCGATAAAGAAGAAGGATTCACGATCCTTATCCATCGCCAGCTTTACATCTTCTGGATTACAACTGTATGGATAGAACATCCCTGCTGCTAGCATACAGCCAATTTGTGCATCTGGAATGATTTCATGACATGCTTTTACTGCTAAGGCACTAGCCACTAATTGATGATGGGCTGCTTGATATTGAATTTGTTTTTGATTATCTCCTTCAGCGAAGACCAGTCCAGCACCGAGAAATGGAAGGTGAAGCAGCATGTTTATTTCATTAAAGGTCATCCAATATGTCACCTTGTCTTGGTAACGTTCAAACACCGTTTTTGCATAGCGTTCGAATAGGCTCACAAGCTTACGAGAGCGCCAGCTTCCATACGTATCAATTAAGTGAACAGGCACATCAAAGTGTGCAAGCGTTACGACTGGCTCTATATCATGCTTTCGTAGCTCGTCGAATAACGCATCATAGAATGCTAATCCTGCTTCATTTGGTGTTGCATCTTCTCCAGTTGGAAAGATCCGTGCCCAAGCAATTGACACACGTAGTGCTTTAAAGCCCATTTCTGCAAATAAAGCAATATCCTCTTTATAATTATGATAAAAATCAATCGCCTCATGAGCCGGATAGAACTCGCCAGCCAATGGTTGTAAGGAAGGAACATCCCCCTTCATGATTGCGCGACGACTATCTCCTGTCGGCAATAAATCAACAATGGTTAAGCCCTTATTATCTGTTTGATAAGCCCCTTCAGCTTGGTTTGCTGCAATTGCGCCACCCCATAAGAACCCATCTGGAAATGTATAATTTTCCATTATCTCTGCTCCTTTACGTTCCATATTTTCATAACGGCAATAAAAAAACCTGACGAATGCAAGGGACACAGCAATGGTGCTCCTTATTCGTCAGGTTATGCCCACTAAAGGTAACATTCCTTTTCGTTACGTATATGAATTACCTATAATCTAGCAGAAGCGATAATAGAAGTCAATTGGAATAGGTTACATCTATACCATCTGCTTTTGTTCTACAATATAAAAATCCGCTTTTCGTTCTTAATGGAACTTTTACGTAAAGCGGAGAAAGTCACATTTGTATTCTTTTTGCTTTTTTTCAACTACCAGTAATAACTCCTTCTTCAACCATTCCTCTAAACTCCATGGCTTTCCCGCCTCTTACATAAACACGTGGGACGCGTTTCCCCATTAAACAGGCTGTTTCATAATGAATAGTTCCCATTAAATCAGCAACCTCCTCCATGGCGACATAGCCTTCGCTAGGCTCACCAAAAATGGTAATCACATCCTCTAAGCTGACATTCTTATTAACCTCGGTAATATCAATCATTGATTGATCCATACAGATTCTGCCGACGATCGGTACGCGTTTTCCGTGGACGGTTACATCGCCACGATTGGATAGTAAGCGCGAAAAGCCATCTGCATAGCCAACGGGAATGGTTGCTATCTTACTTTCCCTTGTAGTCTGAAAGGTTAGTCCATAACTTATCAATTCATTGCGAGCTAATGTCTTGATATGGATAGGCTTGGTTTTGAAGCTCATGGCCTGGGTCAAGTTAATCTTTTCCTTGAGATGTTTCTCTGGATATAAACCATAAAGCCCAATACCGACACGTACCATGTCTAGATGCATAGCTGGATAGGCGATGGTTGCTGCGGTATTACAGCAGTGAATAATTGGAATATGGCGGTATTGCTTGAGAAATGAAATAACCAAACAAAATTGATGGAATTGCTTCTCTGTATAAGTTGGATCGGTATTATCTGCATCGGCAAAGTGTGTGAAGGCACCCTCCAGTATGACATAGTCGGATGTAGCTGCTTCGACTACTTGAATGGCTTTTTCTTTACTGTTCACACCAATTCGATTCATGCCACTTTCGATCTTTAAGTGAATACGTGCGGGCTTCTGCAGCACCTCTGCTTCATGCTTCACTTTCATAGCTGCTTCTTCCGTGAAAATTGTCAAGGTAATATCCAGCTCGATCGCTGTTCTCACACCAGCTGGGTGTGTATATCCAAGTACGAGAATAGGGAAATCAATTCCTGCTCGCCGCAACTGAATCGCCTCATCTAATAAGGCGACAGCGAGATAGTCAGCACCGGCTGCAATGGCTTCATTTGCAACTTCTACGGCTCCGTGCCCATAGCCATCTGCCTTGACGACAGCCATCAGTTTGGTTTGCTTGCCGATATGATTTCTAAAGGCGCTGACATTATTCTTAATCGCATCTAACGAAACTTCTGCCCATGTATCGCGGTAACTTCCAAGCTTCATTTTGCATCTCTCCTTAGGTGACTACCGATGTTGAATTTCTGCAATGAGGCAACGCACTTTTCGATCATACCTAATATAAAGTAAAACTTCAATCAGTTGGGGGGTATCCCCCCCCCACGGATAGTTCGTACGACAAGGATATGACCTAAAGGCCCTAGAACCAATCGTACATTTACTGGCAGTTAGTTATATGTGAATAAAAGCACCCTTCATACCAAGGTAGAAGGGCACATAGCTGCTATTTACTTATGCGTCTTTCAATACATCTTCCGGTGATACGAAATCGTACCCAAGATCTGCTGCGACTGCTTCGTATGTTACTTTTCCATTCATCACATTGACACCGGAAAGGATTGCTGGATTATCCTGAATCGCTTTCACAGCGCCCTTCGATGCAATTTGTACAGCATATGGAACGGTTACGTTTGTCAAGCCAACCGTGGACGCACGTGGTACGGAACCAGGGATGTTGGCAACCGCATAATGGAGAACATCATGCTTTACATAGATTGGATCATCATGCGTGGTCGGGTGGTCCACTGTTTCAAAGTTACCTCCCTGATCGATGGCAACGTCAACAATCACAGAACCTGGCTGCATGGATTGAACCATTTTATCTGTTACTAATTTGGGAGCCTTTCTTCCTGGAATGAGCACAGAACCGATAACGAGATCCGATTCTTTCACCGCTTCTGCGATATTGTACGGATTTGACATTAATGTTTGGATGCTTGAACCAAAGATATCGTCTAGTTGACGAAGACGTACTGGGTTTAAGTCGATGATGGTTACTTCTGCACCAAAGCCAAGTGCAATTTTTGCAGCATTTGTCCCAACAACGCCCCCACCAATGACGGTTACTTTTCCGCGTTTTACCCCGGGAATTCCACCAAGGAGGATGCCTTTTCCGCCTTCCGATTTTTCAAGATATTGTGCGCCAATTTGTGTAGCCATTCGTCCAGCTACTTCGCTCATTGGTGTCAACAATGGCAATGTGCCGTTTGCTGTAATGGTTTCATAAGCGATGGCAGTTACTCCAGTTTCCACTAATGCTTTGGTTAGTTCTGGTTCTGCAGCCAAATGAAGGTATGTGAATAGAATAAGTCCTTTGCGGAAGTATTTGTATTCTGATGCAAGTGGTTCTTTTACCTTCATAATCATATCTGCTTTTTCCCAAACATCTGCAGCGTTAGCGATCATCTCTGCTCCAGCTTCTTGGTATTCCGCATCTGTAAAATTACTTCCCATACCTGCGTCTTTTTCGATATAGACGGTATGACCAGCATTTATTAAGTGAATCACCCCAGCGGGTGTCATAGCAACACGGTTCTCGTTGTTTTTAATTTCTTTTGGTACACCGATAATCATCATTATCCAACTCCTTCTCAATCAATCTGTTCTTGTATCATAACGTTTATGTAAAACGGTTTCATTATGAAAAAATATAAAAGGAAAAAACATGATTTGTGTAAATGCACAAATCATGCTTTTCGTATGCTTTCTATAATTAGATCAAGATAGGAATTTGCTTTTTGGTTTGGGTCTTTTAAATCAATGCCACTAACCTCTTTAATTCGCTTTAAGCGATAATTCATTGTATTGGGATGAATAAATAGCCTTTTGGCTGTGTTATAGACATTGCTATCACAGTGAAAATACATTTCTAATGTCGCTAGAAGGGAAGTCCCGTGAATTTGGTCATAAGCCCGTAGTTTTTCGATAAATGGGTTCTTGTATTGATTCATCTTCCGTGCAGCTGCTAATTGCTCGATAAATTGGTACACCCCTAAATCTTCGTAGAGTTTTACAGGAGCGATGGTATCTGGTAGCTTTTCTTGTAGTTTTAATACTTCTCTAGCCTGTTGGTAGGAGTTTTGGATCTGTTGCGCCGGTTGATAAACTAGTCCTGCTGCTGCAAATATGTCCGCTAAGTCTAGTTGTTGGCTAATCAGTGTAATGAAGTCGTCCATAAAGGCATACATCGTTTGCTTGTAATCGAATGCATCCTTTAGATGTACGAGCATAATAAAATCATTATTGTCAAAGAGACTTGTAATTACATGTAGCTTGACCTGCGATTCTGATAAGTAAAAGGCATGCTTTTCCATTTGTTCGGTTATTTCATCTGTAAAGTGAATAATGACAATCGCTTTATTACCATCCAAGTGCATATTGTATTTCTTTTCCCGTTGTTTAATAGCGTCCGTATCTTGCAAATCTCCACGCAACAGCTGCCAAAAGAAGTCTCGATATCCTTCTTCCAGCTTGCGATGGCGCTGTAGATCTTTGATGAAGAATTTCTTCACGTAAGCAGCCGCTTCTTTGAATAATATTAAATCCTCGTCTGTAAAGGCTTTGTCGGATGTGTGGGCCCACACAAATCCTAATATTTCATTTTGGTTGCGTACGGAAATAGCAACGCGATTGCCAAGACCAATCTCGTTAATTTTGGGAATGCGAACAGGATTATCACTGTCAATTAATTTTGGCATCACACCCTTTTTCCACAATGCATTTATTACCTTATCTGGGACCTTTCGGTTGATAATCGTGGAAATGCGGACTTGGTCGATATTGTCTTTATGTTTGCTGTAGGATACGACATGATGATTGGAATCTTCTATTGTAATTGGACATCCGAAGATATCTGCAATCTGGTCTGCAAGCTGATCGAGGGATGTTATCTTTTCCTTTAAGCTATTCAGTATATCTTTCTGTTGGGACATAGACCTTATTCCTCCGTGTATGGTTTGAACAAATAAACAAAATTTTATTCTATTATTTTAGTATATACACAAATCGATTTCATAGTGAAGATGTTATAGTAATCATGCAACACGATGGGAGGAAATACAATGAAAAAAATCCTGTTAATTGGAAGCGCTTTTATTGGGGTGATTGTTGGTGCAGGTTTCGCTTCTGGACAGGAAGTGCTACAATACTTTACTAGCTTCGGCCTGATGGGGATTATTGGGGGAGTTATTGCAACCGCTTTATTTGCGTATGTTGGGATGGCACTCGTCTGGGTCGGCAGTAAAATGAAAACGAATTCACACAAGGATGTTATTTATACAATAAGTGGGGAGACCATTTTTGGTCGCGTGATAGGGACAGTTATTGATTATATTCTTATTTTTACTCTATTTGGTGTTGGTGTGGTTATGTTGGCTGGGGCGGGTTCTAACTTAGCTCAACAATTTGGACTGCCAGCAATTTTAGGTACGATCCTTATGACAGTACTTGTCTTGGTACTTGGGATGATGAATGTGGACAAGGTTGTTTCTGTTATTGGTGGGATTACTCCTTTCTTAATTCTATTTATTGTGATGATTTCAGTCTATAGCTTTTTAACGATGGATGTGTCGTTCAGTTCCTTGGATGACTTAGCGAAGCAACAGCCGACAACATTGCCAAATTGGTTTATTGCAGGGGTGAATTATGCATCCTTCAATACAGCAGTAGGTGCATCGATGGCATTAGTAATGGGTGGTGCTGAAAAAGATAGAAGGGCAGCAGCTTTAGGAGGACTAGTTGGTGGCTTCGTGCTTGGATTACTTATTATTTTGAGTTATCTAGCCATCTTCTCTAAAATCGAGGAGGTTGGCGATATGGATATGCCAATGCTTGCGATTGTCAACGATATCTCGCCAATACTAGGTACAATTATGGCGATTGTGATCTTTGCTATGATATTTAATACAGCGATAAGTATGTTTTATTCGTTTGCTGCTCGCTTTACGAAAGTAGAGACAAGCAAGTTTAAAATCTTTTATACGATCATCCTACTCGTTGGATTTATCGTAAGTTTTATCGGGTTTACCGATCTAGTCTCTCTTTTCTATCCAACCATTGGCTATATGGGACTTGTATTAATATTAGGTTTGATCTATGCGCCGATAAAACTTAAAAGAGAAGCGAAGCAAAAGCAAATAGAAGAAGCGTAAATATAAAAAAGTATTTTTTTGGTACTAACACGTTTCGTATTGAAAATATGGGTGATGTGAATTGTAGTAGTAGTTTATCTTCGCATTGGTTTGATATATATTGGAGTGGATTCAGCTGCAAATAAATTAAAAGCTTTAGAATTTGGTCTACAAACTACTATGTATAACACATCACCACCGAACTAATTACTATCTTTGATATCTTTGTGCTTAAAATTAATTGTTTTTACTTCGCCTGGAGATACCTTAAATGTAACAGTTGCTAATCCATAGGGTGGATTGTGAGCACCAAAATAAGTATTAACCTGAATTGTTGGATAAAACGTAAAAGATGGATCTTCTTCACGCTTAATGTTTACTATTTTTGCATCGTACAATGCAAAAGAGCGGTCTCCTAGTCCATTATTTTCTAACTCCTTTAAGATATAAGGGGAAAGAAGTGTTATATAAGAATAATATAAATTTTCATCATCCGTTGATTCTTGATTTTTTGCATGTGTAGTTTGAACTGAAAATAAAAGCATTATAATTGTTAATGTAATTATCCTCATATTATTTTTTGTCATTTAGTGGTCACCTCATGTATAAAGTATACATTTTTATAAGAATAATACGCTGACATTATATATAAATGAACGTCTTACAAATGATGTGTTTTACCGGCTGAATGAATGTCATATTCATTTTTAGTTTACATGATGTTTCTTTGAGTAAGTTCGGTAATTTTGGAAAATCTATTATATCAATAGTTCCACTGACTTTGAATATTATACGTTTATGCAGGATTTTATACATTGTTAATAAAACACTAGCGTTGCATAAAAAATAACTGTAAAAGTCAATGAATATATTTTTAGATTTCAATCAAGTTGAACAAATTTTCTGATATTTGTTATATTGTATTTGTAAAAAAAGACAACAGGGCTATACTCGGACCGAAAATGGCAGATAAAGCATTTGGGAAGGTTAATCCTTATTTATTAAATCTCCCCATTAATACGGTATTATAGTAATTCCTGTCAGATAGAACTTGGTCCTTTTTTAAAATGCCTTCTACTTCAAAACCATATTTTTTATACAGCGCTATAGCCTTTTCATTGGTTTCAAGAACATTCAAAGTAATTTTCTTGATTCCATTTGAATCTGCCCAATGAATAGATTCTTTTAATAAGTTTTTTCCTATTCCATATCCCCAAAATTCTTTTAATACACAGACTCCAAACTCCACTTTATGAGCAGTTCTTTTCAATTTGTTCCCTTCACATCTTGAAAAACTTACAATTCTTTCATCAACTTCAGCGACTAAAAATAGGTTAGTGGTGCTTTCTGTATCATCTTTAATAATTCGTTTAAAACCTGATTCATCTATGTACGCCTCACCTTTTTCTCTATCTAAATTTTCTGTTTCGCCATCTATCTGCAATCTTACTTCAGACAATTTTATCGCATCATTTTCTATTGCAGACCTTACAATATAATTTAAATTATGAATATGAAATTCCTTTGGATTAGCCCTCATTAAATTTCCTCCCGTCAATTCAATATTGAAATAACCTGCTTAGTTAGCACAAGAAGTAAAATCGAAATACGATAATAAAGTTTTTAAATCTCAAAATTTATCGTAGATTATACCACGTAGTTTCATTAATTCATCCTTTAGATGCTTATTTTCCTCTTCAAGCTTTTTTATTCGGTTATTTTTGGCTACGATAAGCGAATCTTTACTGGCATCTGTCATATTACGTTTCATGGCTTGTGAGGATTTCAATCCTTCTTGTTGCTTTCGTAGTCCTTCTATTCGATTTCTTATTTCTTGATTGTTATAAAGAAATGCCTTAGATACACCTGATTCCATGGCAACCTGATTAAAATTAATTTTAGCCTTCGTTTTGATAAGACGTTGTATAGCCTGATCTACTTTTTGTGTAGCCTCTTGGCTTTTCATTTGGGCATGTTTTTTCACACCTTCGGTATTTCTGATATGTTTACTTTTCATGATTGCGTTCCTCTCCAATATATTCGCGTCCTTTTTTCCCGGCTAAATGATGCATTGCACCATCCTTCAAAGTTTCTAGGATAGGCTCTAGACGTTCGAGGGTGGTCTGATTTTTATCTATCCAAACTTGACGACCTAAAACCCTACCGCGCTCAATTACATTTTTAACTTCTTTAATTTCCGTTTCAAATTTAGGTATGAATTCTGGTGTTGTACAGAAATTGCGACAGGAAAGACATGGGTTCACTTGAGTAGGGCGTGGCTGCTTAATTGGTTTCATACAATAGCCAAGCTCCATCTTTACAGCGTCTAAATTATGGCGTATATATTCCCATTCAATGATATCTTCATTCTCAATATCCGTAAGTTCAACTTTAACTGGTCGTTTATTTTTAATGTCAATTCGAAATATGCCCTGTTTTGTAGCTTCTTCCCACGATTTACGCATGGTTGTATCGAGAATTTTTGCATATTGTAAAGTCATTTCAGGGGAAGCGTGAGCCATCCATTTTTGAACATGGAGTATGTTCATTCCGTTGTTAAGTAGTTCCACACCCTTTGTATGCCGAAAGGCATGATTTTTGATAAAAAAGGGAGTCCCAGAATCGTCAACTATGTTTTGTTCTTCAGTAAAGCGCTTCAAACTTCTGCGAATGTCGTAATAATTATAGGGTCGGCCTCTCCGGACACCCTCAAGCTGTACGAATAAATAATTTTTAGGATTATTAATCGTATTGCTTTGATCTTTAATCACTTTTATTACAGCTTCTACTATCTCTGCTACTTCTTTTGTAATCGGTACACGATGATTCATTACCTGTGTTTTTTTAATATCACCGCATAAGTACCATCCCTGAGATGTTTGTTCTAAACAATTATCATAACGTAGATTAAGAATATCTGATATTCTCCAACCAGTAGCCCGAAGTAAGACAACAATCGGTATGTACTTTGATGGTTTTAAGAACTCTAGTTTTTCCTCAATTTGTTGAAGAACGCCTTCAGGAATGTATTTGATATCATGTTCAGATTTTTAAATCGGTTTAGGGAAATCTTCTTTAAACAACAATAGATTCACAGGCAACGTTGGCGCTTCATCGAATTGCAGTTTTTCAATTGTTTCAAAGAATACATTTAGAACAATTAAGTAACTTCTCTTTGACGGTATTTTGTCATGAAACTTTTTATTGTGAAATATAAGATAATCTTCGATATCTTTCCGAGTTAGGGCATTTAAATCCTTCCAAGAAGGATTTTTATTATGTATAAATTCCAAAAATAACTTTAATATTCTAACGTCAAGAGTACATTGGCCAAGAGATAAATGACTGATCCTAAATTTTAAATATCTTTTTGCAAGAGGGCGAAAGGGAACAGGGATATCCTCGAAATTCAGGATATGTTTTGATTCATGATCGGGAAATCTTGCACCAGGAATATTTCTAACATCCCAGATATCTTTTTCAAATTCATCTCTTGTATCATAGAAGTCTTTATAAAACAAAAATAATCGATTAAGTAGATTTTCATAATTAGAAAGCTTCCTTCTCCCATAAATTCGTATGCTCAAACCTAATTCGCTTATGCGACTCGCCCATTTATATTTTTATATTGATAATGTAATAATACTTTCATTCGAAACCGATCAAAACGCCGATAACCAAAAGCGTTTCTTTTGACTTTCGTTTGGTTGTTAATCCCCTCCACATAGCCATTATGTAAGTTAAAATATAAAGCTATAATCTCTTTTTGCCAGTTTTGGAAGGTTTCCATAATTCTTCAAATCCAGATGCTTTTACTAAGTTGTAAAACTCATACAAGCGTTCTTTGACTGCCGTTAAGTTAGAAGGTCCTAGGTCCTTTGCTTCTTCAAACCAAAGCTGATATGCTTCTTTTAATTGGTATGCTATCCGCAATGTATCCGACATTTTTAAGTAACGTTCCAGATACCACATTGCTTCTCAGTTAAGGTTTCGTGCTTCATTCGCTTATACTTTTTACGGTCGTAGTCGCTAAATTGCTTTTGTTCTTTTCTCCTTACACGTTCAAGAGCCCAATAAATATGCCGGCAAAAATGAAAACGTTCAGCTACTACAATTGGTTTCCCTAATGCTTAGTCCACGACTGCTTTAAATGAAGGGCTCATATCCATAACCACCACTTCTCCCCTTTGCCCATGCTCTTTCAAGTAAGTCTCTACCGTTTCCTTTTTCCTATCCGGCAATAATGGTTTGGTATTTTTCTCCGTCTGAATCTCCCTTATATTCATCAATAGCGATTACAGAAGTCAACTCTTTTGTTTCCTTCAAAAACTAGATCCCACTTCATCAAATCTACGCATTACAGTAGTTGACGAAATGTTAAATCTAGATTCAATAGCTTGCTTTAGTTCTTTAGACTGCCGTTGATAGCGTTCTACTAATGAGTTATTCTCATAAAACCGTTTTTCACAATTCGGTTGTTCACATTTATAGCGACGCTTGCGGTAAAAAATAAGTGTTTCTCTTACAAACAGTTTTGAATGCTGGATCTTTTGCGTACGGTAATCATGCACCTTTTTTGTAAGCACATTACATACTGGACAACGATGGGGTTTAACATCTAGTTCCACATGGAGCTGAAAAACTCCATCATTTTTTTAATACGAAAGGCTTCTAAACCTGGTAAAGACATGTTAAAATTCACTTACACGTAACTCCTTTTGTGTTTGTTTTGTGGGTAAAACAAGTCTAACAAAATTCGGAGTTTGCGTGTTTTTTTTGGCTGAATTTTCTCAGTACCCGAACATGTGTTTTAGAGCCTAAAAAAAGAGATGAACCATTACAAGGTCCATCTCTTATGGTTGAAAATAGAATCATTAATAACGTGCTGTGTTGCTAGACATACAACTCCATATTCCATTACTGTCTTTTAATTTATCGCCAGTATGCATTAATTCATTTTCTCTCTGTTTTTCCTGTTTTCTTACTTCTTTTTTTTCGGTCTATAAAAAATCATAGTAGCTAATATTATAATAATTATAAGCCCCGGTAAACCAGTAAACCAAGATTTCATAGCATCATAATATAACCAATGCAAAATACCTGTAACAATAACTAATATTATTCCAATTATGTTAATTATTTTACTAGTTTTCACATCCATTTACTCTCATTCCTATCCATAATGTTGTTTAATATCTAGTATACTTTTTATACACAGCTGGATAATTACTGGTACAGTTAGGTTTTATAGTTAACTTAACCCCTCTTATCTTCCCTTTCAAAATCATTATGGCTGAATCTTTCCAATATGCAGTTTGTCTACCCATTAAGTCTCCAGCAGCCCATGTTGTGGCAGTTGCTATTACTGATAATAAATTACTTTTAGTTAATAATTTTGTAGCGGCTGCCACAGCAGGATCGGAGATAGGATTACTTAAAAGTCTAGACCAATTCGTTCCTCTTTCCATATGTTCTAAAGTGTCTATAACGGCATTTTTGTTAAAGTATTTAGTTGTTGTACCGCCACAAGATCCATAAGTTGTAACTTCCTTAGTACTTACGTTATTTCCTCGTGCTTTTTGTACTTCATTATGTAGAAAACTACTATTCTTTAAATCTTTCTTATACTCATCTACTTTTGACTTTGGAACTTCCGCATATATAGCTTCATTTTCATCTTCATAAATTAATACTTGAACATTTTGTTCTGAGTTAGATAATGTAGTAGAATCTTGTTGTATAGTTGCACTAACAGAAGAAGTCGATACTGTAACCAATAACATTATTACACAAAGCATAGAAATTCCCTTTTTCCAATAGTTATTTAAAAACGTTTTCATAAAAATTCCTCCTAATATATTTTTAAATCTTATCTATATTAATCATAGCATACAAAATATTCCAGCTAAAGGATTATTTTTCGGAAATTCCAATAATTAATTCAATTATATTTATATCAATCATTGGAGGAATACTAGTTTTTTGTGTTATAAACTCTAAAAAACATTTAATCTCAATATTGATCGTCATTTGCTCCACTTAATTTGGTACCATCCCTATAATGACTCCAATGGATTTTTTATGCTTTTAAATTTTGTTGTTGTTCACTCGTTATGAAAGAAATAGGAGCTAATAAGTGTTGAACTATTTTCTAGTTTGCCATTATGTTGATGTGAATTATAGTTGATTTTAAGTTTTATAAAAACCCTTTACATTTTTAATTGTATTCCTTATTACGGGTAGTGACAGCTTCGCTGGTACTACCACATCTTGTGAAATTTTTGATCGACAATGATATAATGATTTTACAGAAATTTAACAACGCTTGTTTGGTTACTGGTGAGATTTCAGAGGATAATATTGCTTTCGGTGATGGAAAAATTAATCTAAGCAAAGATGGTGCGGAAAGTTTAATAGAGGAAATAAGGTTATATGCTACAGTATGAATATTTGCTAAAAAGAGCGACAATATTACACGCTGTAGCTCTGCCCATAGGGATGTATTATTTTCCAAACTCATCTTCAAGCTCAATAAGTGCTTTTTCTATCGCATAGTTTATAAACTATGTCTTAAAACCATGCTTTCCTTTTGATAAATTATTTAATCTCTTAAACAGTGTATTTTCAACTAGAAATGTACGATTATGAGTTTCCTCAACCTTTTTTTTAGAGAAATTCACTAATTTACTTCTTTTTTGGTCTACTTCTTCATCTTTTTTAGTCTGTACCGTTTTATTTTTTTCAAATTCCTTATACTCAGTCTGTTCAGTCTCTTGAACTTTCGGCTGTTCTGTTCCTTCTTGATCATCATCTTCACTCATTAAGTAATTTTCGTGTAATATTTTTTTCTCTAATTTTTTCAGTCTATCCTCCATAGCTTTCTTACTTGATCCATTACTCATGAAAAATGATGCAGGGGATCACAGGGTTGAAACACAGACCAACATCATAAAGTGAAACTTCAATTAGGGGTTCTGTTTATGGGATATGTCTGCCAGTTATATGAAGATTAAATAAAATTTCGAATCTAGTCAGTGCAGCTTCAACGTTTTAGCACTCTAGTCCGCTTGTTACCTCCTTATAATTACCAAATAAAATTTAAATATTTCTTTAATAGTGGTAAACTAGAGAGTGGGTTAAATATTTCTAGGAAAGATTTGTAACGAGATACATCTTGTTTGATGTATCATTCAACAAGAGCGATTACATCTTTTCTGTTGAAAATAGGGAGAATGAATGGGAATGAGCAAAAACTATACGAAAACAGATGTTATGTTAATTGGTGCAGGTATCATGAGTGCAACGTTAGGATCATTGTTGAAAGAATTGGTACCAAATTGGAACATTCGTGTGTTTGAAAAGCTGGAAAGAGCAGGAGAAGAGAGTTCAAACGTTTGGAATAATGCAGGTACGGGGCATGCTGCATTGTGCGAGCTGAACTATACGCATGAACAACCTGACGGCTCGATAGATATGACGAAAGCAATTAAAGTAAACGAGCAATTCCAGGTTTCAAAACAATTTTGGTCTTACCTTGTAAACAGTAATCTGATACGTAATCCAAAGGATTTTATTATGCCTTTGCCTCACATGAGTTTTGTGCAAGGGGAGAAGAACGTAGAATTTTTAAGAAAGCGCTACAAAACCATGTCAGATCATCCGTTGTTTCAGGATATGGAGTTTTCCGATGATCAGGAACAGCTTAAGAAGTGGATTCCACTCATGATGAAAGATAGGATAGCGGATGAACCAATTGCAGCAACAAAGATTGATTCTGGAACCGATGTCAATTTTGGAGAAATAACACGTAAAATGTTCGATCACTTAGAAAGTCAAGACGTTGAGGTGAACTATAGACATACGGTTGAGGACATTCAACGTTTGAGTGACGGTACATGGGAAGTAAAAGTCCATGACATCGATAATGGGAAAATTGAGTACCATACGACAGACTTTCTTTTTATCGGCGGTGGTGGAGGCAGTCTGCATTTACTGCAAAAAACCGGGATTCCTGAATCGAAGCATATTGGTGGCTTCCCTGTAAGTGGACTATTCATGGTATGTAATAACCAAGAGGTGATCGCACAGCATCATGCAAAAGTGTATGGTAAAGCTAAGGTAGGAGCTCCACCGATGTCTATGCCACACCTTGATACAAGATTTATCGACCATGAAAAATCATTGCTTTTCGGACCGTTCGCAGGCTTTTCACCGAAGTTCTTGAAAACGGGATCCATGCTAGACCTGTTAGCTTCGGTTAAAACAGATAATCTCGTGACAATGTCAGCGGCTGGTGTGAAAAATGCTTCCTTGACAAAATATTTGATTGAACAAGTAATATCTTCGAAGGAAAAGCGCATGGAAGAATTACGAGCATTTATTCCGGATGCTAAGAGTGAGGACTGGGGTCTAGTAGTGGCTGGGCAACGGGTGCAAGTGATCAAGGATACGGAGAATGGCAAAGGAACACTTCAATTTGGTACGGAGGTTGTCAGCTCTGCAGATGGCTCGATAGCTGCATTGCTAGGAGCTTCGCCAGGTGCGTCTACTGCGGTTCACGTCATGCTTGAGGTAATCGAAAAATGTTTCTCTCAACATGTAAAAGACTGGGAGCCAAAAATAAAAGAGATGATTCCTTCTTATGGTGTCTCACTAGCAGAAAATCCGGAGCTTCTTCGAGAGGTTCATACATCAACAGCACAGACACTTGGACTTGGTGAAAAAGAAAAGGTGCATAGTTAAGCTGGAACATCCATTCACATAAAGTGAAACTTCAATCGGTAGGGGGGTTGTTTATCCCCCCACTTATTCATATTGGCTGTATATACTGGGATTCTGATAACAGGACAGCATTTAACGTAAACGCAGAACCTTTGATCTATGTTAAGATTAAAGGTTCTTTTTTTACATTGTAAGGGATGAGTTTAAAACCCTATTGTCAAGATTCTAGCAGCTTTTTAATGAGTTCATAAGGTACAATTAAGATAGCATTCATTCATACAAGGCAAAGGGTGGAGCTGGAGAAGGATATCCCCCATTACAAAAGTAGAATTAGCAATGAATACATTTCCAATCATTGAAACGGAACGGCTTATTTTAAGGGAAGTAACAAATGAAGATGCACTAGCTATGTTTGACTACTTATCTGATCAAGACGTGGTCAAACATATGGGCTTGGAGCCATATAAAACACCAACCGAAGTTCTGGAGGAAATTAACTGGTATCAGTTAATACGAGAAGAAGGAACGGGAATTCGCTGGGGTATAACTCTAAAAAATATGGATACAGTTATCGGCAGCTGTGGTTTTTTGAACATGCATCCCAAGCATTATCGTGCAGAGGTAGGATTTGAGTTAAGTAAGCTGTATTGGGGAAAGGGCATTGCTAAAGAAGCACTAAAAGCTGTCCTAGACTATGGGTATAAGCATTTTGAACTGGAGCGAATTGAGGCTTTAATTGAACCTCTAAATCGTCCGTCCCAACGATTAGTGGAAAAACAGGGATTTATAAGGGAAGGCTTATTGCGACATTACGAATTTACATGTGGAAAGTTTGATGATTTGTATATGTATTCCATTCTGAAAGAATCGTTTTTTAAATCATGAGACAAACGAATGAGAAACAAATAAAAATGAGCGATAATTAGTTGAAATTAATTATCGCTCGTATTTTGATTAGAATCATTCATATAGTACCTGAAATAAGCGAGACTCCGGCGGGAACAGCACGAGTCCGAAGATCCACTTGGTAACGTGCTTTTCTTTACCAAGTTAGCTGAGGCCGTGTTCGCGGAAAGAGCGTATAGTTTCACGGTGCGGCGTGATAACATGATTATTCGTATTTTGAGGAAAGAAGTTGTGTTTTGTCTCAGCCGCTAATTTATTCCGGCTGATTATCTACGTTTCCGTTGTCTTGATAAAATGCTTTAAAGTTATTATAGTTGACCATGCTTACCATTCCATTGGAAGCGTGGTGTAGGTCATGACAGTGAAACAACCAATTTCCTGGATTATCTGCTAGAAATGCTACCTCGTAAGTTTCTCCTGGTTTTACGTTTAACGTATCCTTCATAATAGGTGAATGGCTAAGTGGTTCTCCGTTCTTACTTAAAACTTGAAAAAAGTGTCCATGAAGATGCATGGGGTGCGTAGCTTTATCCATACTATTATTTGTTAAGGTAACCTTCACTTTATCCCCCTTATTTACTTTTAAAGGAGATACATCTGGGAAGGTCTTCCCATTAATTGTCCAAACCATGCCCATCTCAGCATCCATGCTCATCTGTGTAGCTAAATCCATTTCATATTCTACATCAAAGTTATCATTAATGGAGAATTGGGATTCCCTTTGTTTTCCAAGCTGGGTAATATCCACTGTATTGGTCGTTGTTTCATGCTTGTTATCCTGAACGTTTCTGTCCTCATATACAACATCTATTTTCATGGCCTGTGATGCTTCTGCCTCTCCATGACGGTCAATGGTAAAGTTACTACTGCCATCAGCTGTAAATTCAACGTCTATACGCTCTCCGGGGGCAATTTCAAACAACGATTTGTTTACGGATTGTGGTTTATTCACCTTTTGTCCATCTACATGAGTAATTTTGTAGTCTATTGGAATATGTATTTGATGAACCATGTACCCTGCATTTATGAAACGAAGCTTTACTAAATCCCCTTTTCTCACCTTTAGTGGTTTACTATTTTCATAGGATCTGCCGTTAATAGTAAAGATGTCATAGGAAGACATGTCATGTCCCATTCCTTTTCCATCCATCATTCCGCTCTTATTGTTCATGTCCATGTTAGCGTGATCTGTATTATCTGTATTCTCTACTTGATAATTTCCAGATTCCCACTCATCGAGTACTAATGTATAATCTCGATCTATGTCAGCTTCTTCTTTAGGATCTGTAGGTTCTACAATGATCGTTCCATACAATCCCTTATCAAGCTGGTCTACGCCATTTTGATGGGAATGGTACCAATAGGTTCCGGGATCGTTTGCAACAAACTCATATGTGTAAGATTCACCTGGTAAAACAGCATCCTGTGTTATCCCTGGAATACCATCCTCTGTATTGGGTACAGGGATGCCATGCCAATGGATAGAAACCGGCTCCTGTAATTCGTTCGTTAGATTAACTTTAACCACTTCCCCTTCTTTGACACGTAGTTGTTCACCTGGAACAGTGTCATTATAGGTCCAAGCATTTATTGTATTTTCAGCAGTTAATTTCCATGTGGTCTCCATAGCTGTCAAATCGAATTCATTTACTTTCTTTCCGGTAAAATTCTCCTCTTTAACGTGTGCCGTATCCCCTTTTTCTTGATTCGCGTTGGTTTCCGATCCCTGTTGCGAACACGCAGACAAAAAACTAATCAGTAAAATAGCAATAAGTAAGTGAGTGATTCTCAAAGTATCTCCTCCTTCTAGTTATCCGCATATAACTGCTAGTGAGACTCCACTTCAAGTAATAAAGTGAAATCAATATGGATAAGTGTGGGATCAATAAAACTTCCACTGATTGAAGCTTCACTCTATAAAGTCTAAAAAAAATGTGTGAAGAAACGATGCATGAAATCAAAATTTTCTGTGACAACTATGATTGATTTATTATCCTGCATATAACTGGCAGTAAGCCCCCACCTCAAGCAATAAAATGAAATCAAAATTGGTAAGCGGGGATCGACTGCCAGTAAATGTCCGATTAGTTGAACTTTATAGTGAATGAATAGCTTAACGATTCATATAATGAAGCAATAGGACAAGTTTGCGAGGAGAATGGAAAATGACAATTTCAATGTTTATAACCATACTAGTTATTGCTTTACTTTCTGCCTTTATTATCTGGAATACAATCTATTATCGAAATAAGATTGCTGTGATGTCTGGGATGATGGTGGCAATGGCCCTTGGAATGAGTGCTGGATTAGCTATTGGTGTAATCATAGGAGCCTTTCTATCTGGGAATTTGTTTGATTCGACAGTGATTGGAATACTAGTAGGAATGGCTACTGGTTATTTGGCTGGTATGCCAATAAGCATGATGGCAGTAATTGATGGGGCTTTAGCGGGTATCATGGGAGGGATGATGGGAGCGATGCTAGGGGATATGATTGCTGCAGAAAACCAGGAGGCAATGATTCGAATCATAGTTGCATTGTTTGTAGGTACCGTGCTCATTCTTTATTATTTAATGAAGCAAGAATCTACTACAAAAGCAAGTGGCTGGTTCCTCCATCCCTTAACACTTATTGTGATAATTCCCCTATTTTTAATGGCGTATCAGCAATTAGGTCCGGTTATGCCTTATTCAGCCAATGATTATAACAATAGCCATAGCCAGCTTCAGGCAAAGCATCTACAGATAGAGGCTGATGAATATACGTTTTTGCCAAACCGAGCGACGGTAGCAGTTGGAGAAACAATAAATCTTGTCTTAGCTAACCGTGGGACGATGGAGCATCATTTAGTAATTATCGGATTGAAAGCACAGGGTACATCCTCTGCTCATCATCAGGAATCGAATTATTCGATTCAGCTGCATAGTGATGCGGGTGAGAATCAAGTTACTACATTTACCCCGCTTATACCAGGTACATATCGTTATATTTGCACGATCCCCGGACATAAAGAAGCGGGGATGGAAGGTGAGATAGAGGTGACACTATAAGAGAATTTGATAATTGTCATGAACGTTATACTTATTGTATGGTATGATCATATTAACTATAAAACTAATGTTGATAAGTGTGGGATCAACTGCGTAAATGTCGGTCATACCCTTGAGGTACGAACAATCCGTGGGAGCTAACAAAACTCCTGCAGATTGAAGTTTCACTTTATACGAAAATAAATTTAAATAAGTAAACGAAGCTTAAAAGAAAAGGAGAGGTTTGTTTGCAGAAGCTACTGTTATCCGTTACTGTAATCCTATTCCTTTTTGGTTGCTCCAATGAAGAAAGTAATGATCATACCAAAAATGAAAGCGTTGTATCTGAGGGTGTAGATGAAAATGCTTCTGAAACGCTCTCTTTCGAGGAGCAAATTCAAAAAGTAATAAAAGCAAATAGCTATAATCCCGAAGATATTGTCGATTATGATCTTAAACAAGACTACATTTATGTATTTTTGTATAATCCTACAAATGGATTAAGTCCAGCGATTTTAAAAAATGAAAAAGACAAGCTTGTTTGGATAAAGAGCTGGGATGCTATTCAAACAAGTTCCCTTAGCGCAGGGGATGCACCGATTGTTACTATCGTTCAACCAGAGGACGCCGATGTGAAAGATGTTAAAATCTTTGGCAAATCAGCAAGAATGACTAAGTTCACAATAGAAATTACGGAGGATTTTTCAAAAGAAGTCAAGTATTGGGTTTATTATTCAAAGCAACCTGACGAAGTCCTTGATAATATTACTGAAAACATTGAATATATGAAATGATAATTAATACGTCGCAAATTAAATAATAGATTGATAGTTAAGACGGATTAGTACTTTCTTAATGTTGTTAAACATGGGAAAAGTGTCTTGTTGTAAATTCACAATCCTGACGATTCCCCAAAAAGGTTTTCCTTTTTGGGCCTAATTATACTTTTATTTCATTCTTCTTTACATGCCCATGCATCAACATCCACTTTAAATGGAGGAGCGGCTAAAGCTACTACAAACACCATTGTTGTTCAAGGTAAATACTCCCCTAGGAATTCACCAATCATCTCTCTTCTTTTGCCTGCATCCATTTCTCCAACAATATAAAACACAAGTTTAGTGAGATCCTTTACATCCATATTTGCCTCTTGTAAATTAAGTTTTATATTTTGAAAAGCCAATTTTAACTGTTCTGAGGAATCTTCTGGTACATTCTCCTTAACGTCCATACCAAGTTGACGGATAAAGTCAGCCACCTCATATTTCCTGTTGTCTCTATTTGATGGTTATATGGTGCTAACGGTTTATGAACGCTTTCAGGATTTCTAACTACTTTCATTTTAAATCCGCCTATTATTAATAGATTTTTAAATTATTGTATATTACTTTCTTTACTCAGAAAACATATGGCACTAAAGTATTATCCCTTTAAATTTATATCTAAAATTTGCTTATGCAATATTGGTTCTCCATATTCTCCTTCATATTGAGTACCCTCTTTTTTATGTAGTCAAATTTTAGTCATCGGCTTGAACAATCCGTCAACCTGTAGCTTTCACAACTGACTCCTTTTTTTACCAATATGCTGTAAGTTAATATCTCATCTGTTATCACTATTAGAACGTTAGGTAACAACCTTTGCATATGATACAATCTTACTTAGTAATAAATGGACGTTAGAGAGAAGCAGGCGATACTAGTGGATATCAAACTAACTCATAAAAAAATAGAAGAAATGTGCGGAACATCCTCCTTGAAAAAAGGAGTCTCTTTTTTTCGAGCAAATAAAGTGACCTTAAACACCTATACGGACAATTACTGTGAGGCAACAGTTACTGGTAACGAAGACTTTCAGGTATCCATCGAAAGAACAGATAAAAATGAAGTACATACAAGCTGTAGCTGTCCGTCGTTAGCCTCATTTTCAAAGAATTGTCAGCATATTGCCGCTGTCTTGCTGGCGATAGCTGATCGACAGCAGGAGAAGCAGGCGAATCTTTCGAACCAACAGCTAGCAGAAGGATTTATCAATATGTTTGATCAGCGTACTGCTAGGCCTAGTGGTAGACAACGGCATTTTGAAGATAGACAGGTGCTTTCTCTTGGCTTTAATTGTGAAATAATCTCAAATAGCAAAGGGCAGAGCATGATTGGTATTGGCATACAGTTAGGTGCGGAGCGAATACAACATGTTCGCGATTTTCTGTCGGCTGTGGGAGAAGGAAATCCCTATTTTCTACCTTCTTATGATCCAGAGCTTCATTGTTTTACCATTGATAAAGATGCAGTGCTGCAGCAGTTGATTCAGGTGATGACGGATGAGAATGTCTATGTAAGTACCGCACACATGCAAAGGGAGGATCTCTTACCGATTCCTACGACTGCTTGGCAACAATTGCTGCCATTACTTACCGGATTATCAGATGTAACACTTCATATGAATGGAAAAGCATTCGTAGGTCTGCGTATAGAAAGGGAGGCCCTGCCAATCCAATTTTCTGTGAAAGAAACGAATACTGGCGATGGTTTTCTGCTAGAAATAGACGGGCTTAATCGTGTAGAAATCCTAACTATATATCAAATGGTTCTGTTTGATCGCAGTTTCATGCCTTTGGATCGGGAGGATATGACGTATTTGGGAGAGCTTAAGCAAATGCTACATGCAACAAAAGCAAAGCATATATTGATCACTACTGAACAGGTTGCAGTATTTATGGAAAACGTCGTTCCTAGACTACGAAAATTAGGTTCCTTACATTTGTCTGCTAAATTATCATCTGTTCTAACCCAAACACCACTTCGTGGCAAGCTGTATTTGGATCGTGTAAAAAATAGACTATTGGCAAGTATCGAGTTTCATTATGAAAATATCGTGATTAATCCGTTAGAGAATCGTCCTATTCCAACGGGTACGATAATTATTAGGGATAGGGAAAAGGAGGAGGCTATCCTCCAATGGATGAAGGACAGTCAATTTGCTGTTACAGAAGAAGGATACTACCTGCATAATGAAGCACTCGAATATGAATTTTTATATCATAAACTCCCGAAGCTACAGAAGCTGGTCAACGTCTATGCGACGTCAGCGGTTCGAGCTCGGGTTATAAAGAGCCCTGTTCCGCCAAGAATTAAAGTGAAGGCACATAAGGATAGGATGAATTGGCTGGAATTTAAGTTTGAAATTGAAGGTTTTCCGGAACAAGATATTCGCGATTTGTTAGCGACGCTTGAAGAAAAAAGAAAGTATTATCGGTTACGAGATGGTTCGCTACTCACGTTAGAAACAAGTGAATTTGAAGAAATACAGCGATTTTTACAGGCAGTTCCAAACCAGGATGATGATCTAGAAGCAGGACTACATGTACCAGTAACCAAAGGATTTGAACTATTGGATGCTGCTTCCGATACAGTCTTTACCTTAGAGGAATCGTTCCGGCAGTTTTTGAAGAGGATAGAGAATCCTGATCTAAATCAATATCCGATCCCAGCACGTTTACAGTCGGTGTTACGTGAATATCAAAAGTATGGATTTCGTTGGATGAAAACACTGTCCAGCTATGGATTTGGTGGGGTTTTGGCAGATGATATGGGGCTAGGGAAAACGATGCAAAGTATGACGTTTATACAGTCAGAGCTTAACACAATTCGAAAACGTGGTCTTCCCGTATTAGTCATTTGTCCATCTTCGTTAACCTATAATTGGCTTCATGAATTGAATACGTTCACCCCGGAGATCCAAGCAGCTATTATCGATGGCAATCAAAAGACGCGCGTGGAAAAACGTAAACGGATTATGGAAATGGATGTTGTGATTACCTCGTATCCGCTTTTACGCAGAGATATACATTGGTTTGAGAAGCAGCTCTTTCACACTATATTTTTTGATGAAGCACAAGCGTTTAAGAATCCAGTGACGCAGACAGCTAGGGCGGTAAAGAAACTTCAGGCCGATTATCGTTTTGCTCTAACGGGAACACCAATGGAAAATAACCTAGAGGAATTATGGTCCATTTTTCACGTCGTCTTTCCTGTGCTTTTTCAGGGATTGAAGGACTTTCACAATCTAACGAGGAAACAGATTATCCGACGAATGCGCCCATTTTTACTTCGTAGAATAAAAAAAGATGTGTTAGCAGAGCTGCCGGAAAAAATGGAGGCGATAGAATCTATAGAGTTGTTGCCTGATCAAAAAAGGCTTTATGCAGCTTACTTAGCGAAGCTGCGGCAGGATACCTTAAAGCACTTAGATAGAGATACATTACGGAAAAATCGTATCAAAATACTTGCCGGATTAACAAGGCTCCGTCAGATTTGCTGCCATCCAGGATTATTTGTTGAAGGCTATAAAGGTTCCTCAGCAAAATTAGAGCAGCTTAAACAGCTGATCAAAGAGTCAAGTCTTGCCGGTAGAAGGGTATTGATCTTTTCTCAGTTTACGAAAATGCTAGATCTGATAGGGAAAGATTTAGTACATCAAGGGATTCCTTATTTTTATCTAGATGGAGAGACGCCGTCAAAAGAACGAGTGGACCGATGTCGTCGGTTTAATATGGGAGAACGTGATTTCTTTCTTATCTCTATGAAAGCAGGGGGAACGGGTCTTAATTTAACAGGTGCTGATACAGTGATATTATATGATATGTGGTGGAATCCAGCAGTAGAACAGCAAGCTGCTGACCGCGCTCATCGCATGGGACAAGAGAATGTCGTGCAAGTGATTAAGCTAGTTTCAAAGGGTACCATTGAGGAAAAAATGAATGAACTACAAGCGAAGAAAAAGCATCTGATTGAAGAAATGATTGATCCCCAGAATAAATTAGCCTCATCCATTACTGAGGAAGATATTCGTGAGATACTGATGTTCTAGGAAATCAACTATATAGGAACTTATTCGAGAACAAAAGCGCAAGCGCCCGATTAGAAATGTAATGACTGGAGTGCGGTGATAAAAGGAATCAAGGTGAGCTTGGAACCGATGATGACTTAGAGGGCGATTCGTGAAGTAGACTAGTTTGTGGGTGCTGGCGCTGGACGTGGCTCAACACGCGTCTATGTATCCGCACGGGAAAATTTTATAAATTCCTAGACTACAAAAAAAGACTGGGACAAAACACAACTTCTTTGTTTAAAATACGAATAATCATGTTGTCCATAGGAGTATCATCGCTCACCGTGAAACTATACGCGCTTTCAGCGGGCACGGACTCAGCTAACTTGGTAAAGAAAAACACGTTACCACGTGGAGCTTCGGACTCGTGCTGTTCCCGCCGAAGTCTCGCTTATTTCAAGTGCTAAATGAATGATTCTAATCAAAAAACGAACGATAATTAATTTCAACTAATTATCGTTCGTTTTAATTGTTTCTTTATTCGTTTGTCTCAGCCTCTTTGTTCCACCTAAGCTTTTTGAACGCTAGCAGCTTGCGGTCCGCGAGCACCTTGCTCAACATCAAAAGTAACTTTTTGACCTTCGTCTAAAGATTTAAACCCTTCACTTTGGATTGCAGAGAAGTGTACGAATACATCGTCATTACCTTCGCGCTCGATAAAACCAAACCCTTTTTCTGCGTTAAACCATTTAACAATACCTTGTTCCATTATGTTGCCTCCTAGTGCGTTCTCGCACATTATATTACTATCCTTGCCCAAAGCGAATCTCAAGACGAAAAGTGATTACTCATGCTATCCTTTACACCGAACAAAAATAATTAAATCTTATTATATCATTTGATTATTAAAAAAGCAATAGAGGAACTGATTTGCCGTATTAAAAATTAGTAATGGGATAAGGGTTTTGAGGATTCATTGAAGAAAGAGATGAAATTACGATCAACCGAACCGATATTCATGTGCTATCATTTAAGCTCACAGGCAACAGGTTAGTTTGATGATGATATATTGCAATAGAAAAAGCTACTCCTCTTTTAAAGAAGTAGCTCGTTGTGGTGTTGGGCAATAAAGAGTTCGTTTTTGCTAATGTTTTGCCTTTGTTCCACCTATTCTTATTGCAAGTTAGTTCCTTGTTGAGGAACGGTTGTGTAGCTGTTTAGCATTTGGTTCATATCCTGTTGGCTTAGCTGAGGTACTTGGTAGTACCCATGCTTGTTTTGATAAAGGAATATTTCATAACTTAGCTCAATAAAGTTCGGAACGGTATCGGCGATTACACGGCGTAAGACCGGGTTGGTCATTTCCACCGCAGTCATCGCTAGTAGAGAAGTTAGGGATTTTGTTTGTCCTAGCATGTAAGCGGAAAGCCCTTGATCAGAAAGCTCATTAATTGAGGCGTTTGGTTTTTTAGGCTGCCCTGGCTTGATGCCATAGACGGTATTGTTGTTCTGCTCCATTTCGTATTGTTGTGTCGGGACTTGTGGATCTTGTCCTGTCTGGAACGCTTGTACAATTGTATTGTATGCTTGTGTAACAAATGTCGATTGGCGTTGTAGGATTTCCTTTAACTCCGGATCTTGAATGTGCTGATCGTACATTTGATATTGATCGAGCATGCTAATGATGCCAGCAATTACCTCATGCGCATCAAATAATTCATGTCCTCCATGGTTTTGCATCGGCTGATTTTGTGGCATGTTGCTGGGCTGCTGTTGATTTCCTTGTTGATTCATATTATTCATATTTTCCATCCTAATACCTCCTATGTTAATTTTGTCCATGCTTAGATTCTCCGATTTAGGAATTTTCATGTATAAATGTCATTTTTTCTTTTCGGTATATCCTCCACATAAATTTTTTTCGAGTTGGAAACGATAAGATGAATACATAATAGAAGGTAGGATATGCCATGTTAGCATTTGAGCCTAATTGTTGGTCGGAGCATGATGTGTTGGAAACGGTGCTAGTATGTGCACCATCAATGGTAAGTATTCCAGATATAAAGACAGCTGAGGAAGTACAGTGGAGTGCGCCTGTTAATTATAAAAAAGCACATGAAAATTTTCTTGAATTGAAAGCAGCTTTACAAAATGCCGGCGTTCAGGTTATTGATTATTCAGCGTATTTAACTAAAGAGGATCAACAGCTAAGTGACCAACTCATCAATCGTTTTTTTGTGAGAGATTTAGCCTGTGTATTTGGGAATACCATTCTACCTGGAGAAGCAGGTACGTCGATGAGACGTCCAGAATATGTACAAGCACATGTATTAATGGACAAATGGTTTCCAAATTCCTTTAGAATGCATGAAAATAACTACATAAAAGCACTAGAGTATGGGGATGTGCTTTTGCTTAATCGAGATGCCGTTTGGATTAATGTTGGCATGCGGACAAGTATAGAAAGTGTGGAGCAGATAAAGCAGAGTATATTTGCTGCGGGTTTTTCTGAAATAGGAATTATTAGCTTACCAAGACGTACAGATACACTACATTTAGATATGAATTGCAATGTAGCTAGTAAGGATGTGGTCGTGTCCAAAAGCTTCGTTCGCCATTTTCCTATTCATGTTTGGACAGAGCGAGCATCAAGATATGAGATGCCAGAGCAATTCCTAAATCGTCATGGTTTTGAGGTTTACTGGCTTGAAGAATATAATACGATTCCTGATATTAATTTTCTTAATCTTAATCCAGAAACCATTCTTATTAGTAAGCAAGCACATAAACAAAGGTTAAGAAGTCATCCGAAATTACAAAGGAAGAACATCATCGAAATTGAAGTTACTGAGTTAGAAAAGGCTGGTGGAGGCATACGTTGCATGACGCTCCCCCTTCAACGGAAAAGCTCAATGTAATAATCTTATGGGGGGTGACGCTGTTGATGCGTAGAAGTAGGGGGAATATGAAGTGGTGGCAGCTGTCTCTGCTTGGCGTAGGCTGCACCATAGGAACGGGCTTTTTTCTTGGCTCCAGTATTGCGATCCAAAAAAGCGGCCCAGCTGTTTTAATTCCATTTATTTTGGCGGCAATAGGAACGTACATCGTGTATGATGCATTAGCAAAGATGTCTGTGGAGCATCCAGATAAGGGTTCGTTTCGCGTTTATGCCAGACGAGCCTTTGGGAGATGGGCCGGATTCAGTAATGGCTGGGTGTATTGCATATCTGAAATGTTGATTATGGGCAGTCAGCTCATTGCATTAGGCATCTTTACGCAATTCTGGTTTCCTAGCATACCCTTATGGTTGCTGGCTGCGATTTATTCGGTACTAGGGTTGCTTGTTATTTTAACTGGTATGAAAGGCTTTGAGAAGTTTGAGAACGTATTTGGCGTTGTGAAGACAGCAGCTATTCTCATGTTTATTATTGTCGCCATTACGCTTATTATCCGGGGATTGATCGGTGAAGCAACGCTTCTTGAAAAAGATGGTAATTTCTTTTCCGAGGGTACCTTGGGAATGTGGAATGCTATGCTTTATGCGTTTTACGCTTTTGGAGGAATAGAGGTTATGGGTCTATTAGTTGTTGATTTAAAAGAGCCAAAGTCTGCGCCGAAAGCAGGCAGAATTATGATAATAGGACTTACATTTATTTATGTAATGTCGCTTGCACTTGCTTTGTCGCTAGTTTCCTGGCATGAAATAAACCCAGATGAAAGCCCGTTTATAACAGCGCTTTCCACTTTTCATGTCCCTTACGTAACAGACATATTAAATGGGATCTTAATCATTGCTGGTTTTTCAACAATGGTAGCAGCTCTTTATGCAGTAGTAACGATTTTAACATCCCTTGCAGAGGATCACGATGCACCAGCACGGATCGCTAAAAAGGGGAAGTGGAAAATTCCGATACCAGCTTTTTTATTTACCGCAGCAGGTCTTTTTATTTCAACGATTATTGCAATTTTATTGCCAGAGAAAATCTTTGAATATGTGACGACTGCTGCTGGCTTAATGCTGATTTATAATTGGGTATTTATTTTAGCGACGTATACGAAGCTAATGCAGCCATCAGTGATGGATTGGATCAAAACAACAATAGGTATGCTACTCATTACTGTCACAGTTTTGGGCACCGTGATGGAGAAGGCAAGTAGGGTAGGGTTTATCGTGAGCTTGATTTTTCTGTTACTCATTGCCATTGCTGCTAGTATCATTCATAAACGAAGGCAATATTGAACCATGAGGACTAAAGTGTTTGCATCAAAAAAACGATCAACTAGCAAGAATGGTTCACATATGAAAGTGTCTCCGGAAACTATACTCTGCTTTCATCGGTCGGCTGGTGAGCCTTCTCATGGTGCGAGCTTTAGGGTTTCATCACAGCCTTTCCTTCTGCACGTCTCTACGTTTCCGGAGATAGCGTAGTTGATTGTTCGTCTTTAGAATGGAGCTTAAGGAGTTATGTGTCCCTAACAGATTATCAATCTCTTTCGCGAAATTTCTGGTAGAATCTGTAACAGAATATGAAATAAAGCAAAAGATATAAATTATCGTGGCTGCTCGTATTAATATCATCAGACAAATAATACATTAAGAGAGCTTTTGCGTTGAATTGACTTTCACTGTATCTTCATATTTTATCTTTGTTGATATCCATATCAAAATAGCAGCCATAATCGTAAAGATAAGCAAAGTATGGCCATTTTCTATACTCCAGCCAATCAAAAGAGATATTATCGCTCCACCAAAACTAGCAGCGGCTATAAATATACTCGTAACCTCATCAACATATTTCCCAATGATAATAGAGCTCAATGTCAAAACGATAGGGAATATCCCCGCAATACTGAATGCGATTAGGAAAATATTTACTAACTGTAGTAACGGGTATGCAATATAAGGAAAAAGATTCAAGAAAACGATCAATAACAAACAGCTTACAATTAGATAGTTTGAATAAGTAATCTTTTTACTCAAATTCCCGATAACTAATCTCCCTAATACAATCCCACTCCAGAAAACAGATACACTAATTAAGCTATAATTCTCAAAGCCTAGATTTATCATGATTACGGGTAAAAAATTCGCCAGGTTCGTTTCAATTCCTGCATATAAAAAAGCAAAACATGCAATTAAAAATAAAAATTTAAATTTTCTCGGATGATGAATAAAGTGTTGAATAACTTTATTATTATCCGGTGCTATATGAAATTGATGTTTCATGTCGTTTATTTCAAATTGATTTTTTGACAATAAGATAGACCATCCGACTAGCATCACTAGTAGTAGGGAAAAAAGAACGTAGAAAGGTAAGAACCAGTTTTCTATGTCTATAAAAATATGTACCAAAATAGGGAAAGTAAATGCACCTAACCCGAAAAATACTTCTAATTTACTCATTTTTTCTACATTATCTTTGTGAGTTGCTATGATTAAAGAGCCTATTGTCGTTTCTAGAGTTCCAGCACCATACCCTAATAAAAACATCATGATACCAATATAGTACCAATCCTTTATGATAAAGAATCCGCTCAATACAAGGATTAAAACGATTAAACCAAACGTAATGACCTGAAGATGGTTATATCTTTTTACGATCATTGGAGATAGTATTACCCCATTTACAAAACCGAAAAACTGAAAAAATATAATAACAGATAGGTCATTTGCTGCAATGTTGAAATAATCTAATAAGTATGGTGTGAGGCTTCCTATACTTATATGAATTACACCAACTACGAAGTAAAACATACATCCGAAGATGAATATCCCTCTCACGGTATCACTCCTATTGAAAAAACAGGGACTTTTAAATCCCTGTTTTTTATTGGTTCAGGAAATTATAAAATTTGCCTGTGTGGATACATAGGCGCGTATTGAGCTGCGTCCAGTTCCAGCGCCCAGAAACGATGCGAATTCACGAAACCCCTAATCTAAATCAACATCGGCTCGCAAGCTCACTGTGATTCCTTTACCTTCGTTGATTCGCTCCAGTCCTACGTTTCGCTTGTGCTTTTGTTCTTTAACTCGTTACAAGCTCCTGATATTTGTTTGTTTTTTCCTTCTGGAAGAACATCTCTAATATTTCTTGAGAACGATATCCATCTGCAAAAGTTGGTATATCGATTAAAGGTTTCTGGTTTGCTTTGTTAATCCATGCAATTAACTCATTTCTAAATGAATCAGACCACCCATAAAACTCAGTTGGAGGGTTGTATAGTAAAGTAGGCGGTACGGAATATTCTTCCTTGTCTATACCAGCTTTTAATTCATATACAAGAGGATTTTTGGTATGATATTTAAATTCCTTTTTATGACCAATAACCTCTATTCCAAAACCGCATTCTTCTATATCGGATATTTTCGAAGTAATTAAGTTAACAAAAACTTGGTTTTCCAGCTGTCCGAAGACTTCAGCATAATCATCTACGTGTACATGTTTATCTTCTTTTGTTTTAACATTTGTTTCTATTTTGACATTTACGGTTTCTTCTTTGAAGTTACTTTTAAATAAGTACCAAATTAAATCAATAAGGTGAATCCCCAGATCTCCTAGCGTTCCACTTGTTTTTTTACTATTAGCGTCGTCTCTCCAAGTATACTTTTTTCTCCTTAATGCACTGTTCTTTTTAAAATGAATTTTTATTGCTAGTACGTGCCCGAGTTCGTTACTGATAATTAGGCTTCTAAGGATATTAACTATTTCTAAATAGCGGTAGTTAAAACCCATAACAGCTAAGGCGCTGTTTTGTTCTGCCGTTTTTCTCATTAGGTTCGCTTCTTCAATAGATATTGCCATGGGCTTTTCGCATAATACATGCTTATTTTCATACAATGCCTGTAATGTATGTTCCTTATGACAAAAGTTCGGAGATGCAACGATAATACCATCTACATCTTGCATCAGCTCAGCGTAATCAGGATATGATTTTCCACCGAAGCTTCTTACAAATTGTTCAGAATGATGATTATTTATGTCATGTACACCAACTAGTTCAACATCTTTAATAGTAGATAATGCTATTGCATGTGCTTTAGCTATACCTCCAGCCCCAACTATCCCGATTCTTTTCATCATTATTCCTCCTAATTATTTAACGTACTGTCAAAAGTTTCCTTATAAAAACGTACTGCTAATAAACGAGGTTATTTATGAGGTGACCCGCAATTCAATAAAAGGATGTAACTAATAGTACCTTCATGTAATGAACCCGTTCGTAAAGCATTTCCAAAATAGAAATCGATCAACGTCAGAGACGCTGCCGTTTGCGTCTGTCATGTTGTTTTCATAAAGCTTTTTACACTACCTTATTGAATAATTGATTTTAAAGCATTCATGATACCTTGAGAATATGGACCAGTAGATATATGCGTGTGATTATCCTTAGCCTCTTTAACTGCATTTTCTACTAAGTAACCATGTTTTACCGCTTTGAGCATTTTTAAGTCGTTTCCACTATCACCAAATGCAATAGCATATTCTGGATGTACTTTATATTTTTCTAACATAAACCTCACAATTTCATCCTTCCCAGTACCTGTTGGGATGAAATCTATATCGTAACTGTCTTCCGGATCCCCAGCAAGCGGGTTGCAACGGTTGATATTTACGTTAAGACCAAATTTCTTAACAACTTCTTTAATCTTTGATAAATTCCTCTTATCCATCTTTGTATCCATGGAAGATCGATAGTAAAAATTTTTTTTATAACGAGAACTTCCTAATTGGGTTTGTGGACTTAATTCAATGTCTTCCTTGTTTAATAGAGATATGATCTCATCAATATTTTTTTTGTTAAAGTTTGTTTGGTCGATGGTTGACTGCCAATCCAAATCCTGTAGAAGAAAATTATGGTCAAGAAAATAGGTGATTTCTGTTCCTAGATCACTAGCGATAAAATGAGGAAATGACCTGAAATTCCCTTTTTCCATTTTATGCAATACAGATTCCAAGCTGCTTCCTGTAACCCATCCAATTAATAGTAATCCTTGCTGGCTTTTCTCCTCTAAGTAATCTTCAAGTTCATACAATGCCTTTTGTCTTTCATTAGTCATTTCATGAGGGTAATATGTCTCATCAAAATCACTGAAAACAATGTATTTAGGAGAATCAACAGTCGGTAATAGTCTAAATCCCCCTTTACTACTTGATAACATGGTATAAACCTTCCAATACCAAGTTTTGCTCTTCTACGGCTAAGTCAGGATATAGTGGTAAATGCACTATCTCCCTATGTGCTAATTCTGTCTTAGGTAAATGCACTTCCTGATAATTTACTTTAACTAAATCCGTATCTTGTTTGTGTGCCAATACTGGATAGAATAAGTCAGTTTCAACATTGAATTTCTCTTTCATTGCTTTCATAACGTGACCCCTACGATCGTTTTTAATTTTGATCGGAAACAAGTGCCAAACGTTATCTCCATTTAATTCAGGAATTTCTATTAGTCCCTCATTCTGTAAGGTACTCAATTTAGTAATATATCTATTTGCCAACAAAAGTCGCTTAAAATTATTTAATGATAAATACTTGATTCTCTGTAATCCGATAGCTGCTTGTAAATTATCCATTTTTGAATTTAAACCGTAATCTATTGCTTTCACATTTTTTTTACCTGCTGCAAATCCATGATAGCTATATTGGATACATTTCTCAGCAAGTTCTTTATTGTCTGTGGCAATTGCTCCACCTTTTCCACATACTCCGATGTTTTTATAGGGATTAAAACTTAATGTGGTAATGTCTGCCTTTTCACCTAGATTAGCTATACCTATTGCTTGACATGCATCTTCAACGACCTTTAAGTTAAACTGATCAGCTATATTTCTAATAGAAAGCATATCTGCATGTTTGCCATAAATATGTACTGGCAAGATAAACTTCGTTTTACCCGTAATAGCTGATTCAATTCTATTGCTATCGATGCAATAAGTGTGCGGATGTATATCTACATATACTGGTACACCTCCAGTTGCAAGCACGGCATTCTCGGTGGCGGCGAAGCTATTAGCTGGCATTATAACTTCGTCTCCTTGCTTTAGACCGGATGCTAATAAGCTAATCATTAACGCATCTGTACCACTACTTGTTGCTATCACATACTTTTTTTGTAAGTAAGATGATAAGACGTCTTCAAATTCTGTTAAATATGGACCACTTGTATATTGTCCAGTCGGTAATACGTTTGATAAAGTTTCTAGAATATCATTTACCTCATCTTCAGATATCAGACGATTTACAGGCATGAATGGAACCTTATCTAGTGGTTCTGATTTATGATTCAAAATATCCTTTTCCAAATCAAAATCTTTTTCACTACAAAATGTTGCATGTAACTTCTGATTTACGATGCTATCTTGAATCTCAAAATAATCTCCTTGTAATTTACTACTTAGATTCTTTAATAACCACAAATTTGTGTCGCTTTTACCAGTAACTTGGACAATAGTTTTCAACAACTGCTCCCTCCCTATATAATATGATTAAGTCGTATTTATCCTAATATATGGAATCGATATCATGTCAACAACTTTTTTTAAGGAGGGAAATAATGGCTACAATAAATGAAATAGCTAGATTGTGTAATGTATCTAGAACCACGGTATCACGAGTACTGAATAATCAGCCTTATGTTTCCAAGGAAAAGCGTGAACAGATATTACATGTAATAAATCAGCTTGATTATACGCCAAGCGGTCTTGCTCGTAATTTTCGGGCCAAAAAGAACTATATTATTGCAATATCTATTCCGAGAATAGATCATCCCTTCTTTGCCCAATTAATCAAAGGTGCTGTCTCCTTTAATGCATTAGAGAAAAATTATAAAGTTCTTATCTTTCAAACTTTTTATAACAAAAAAATAGAATTAAAAGTCTTGGATTTACTAAAAAAGAAAGAGATTGATGGGGTAATTTTGTGTTCTTTAGAAAATAAATGGGGACTTATTGAACCTTATTTAAAAGAGGGTCCAATTTTATTGTGTAATGAGTATCACGATTCAGCTCCAATCCCAATTATAGGGTATGATGAATTTGATGCCTCCTATAAAGCAGTTAAATATTTAATCAAAAAGGGACATAGAAAAATTGGGTTTTGCTATGATCTGTCTTATAGTCAAGCGCAAAAAGAAAGAAAAGCAGGCTATTTACAAGCTTTATCCGATTATGATCTTCCGTATATAGATGAATGGTTTTTTGGTAAGGCATTTAATATTGAAGATGGCTTACGAATTTTTGAAGAGCTGATAAATGTAAAAGAAAAACCTACAGCTTTGTATACAGGGAATGATCAGGTTGCTGCAGGTGTTATTAAAAAGGCAATTTTATCCGGATACAAAGTCCCTGATGACTTAGCTGTTATTGGCTATGATAATCAGCTGATTTGTGAGGTTACAACTCCAACAATTACAACTATCGAAATACCAATAATAGAACTAGGTCAACAGGTTGTTTTAGAATTACTAAAACATATTGAAGAGGGTGTTGAACTGAAGCGTGAAGTTATGAAGCTTCCCACTAAACTAATCATAAGAGAATCAACATAATCATTCTAGGTTCACCTAACCATCCGTGGGAAAAACAAAACCCCCCACGGATGGAAGGTTCACTTTATTTAAAAAAACGTTGTAAGCTTGCTTTTCATACGTTGAAATGGACAATTGTTCGGGCTCGTGTCATCATCATTTAGAAAGTACTGCTTCCATTCATGGTTATCCTCTTGGCCATACCATTTGAGATCAGGATGCCCAGGAATGCCGTCATAGTCTGTGAGTCGCTTGCGGATAATGCTTTTCATTTTACGTCCAAAAGCAGTGGACTCGTTCATTTCTGCAAATACCCATCTAGGCTGAAAAGCCATGAGGAAAAAGGGGAAGTGACGGCTTTTCCTTTGATGGTGAGCTGGTGTAGCACAAAAGGCAAAGTACGGCTCGCCATGAAAGCAAAATTCCCATTTATGATGAGCGGGATCTGTCGGAATATCCTTGGGCCATGCTGCTTCATCAAATGCTGTTACATGGTTTAAAATGGACCAGAACAGCTCTCGATAATCCGCTTCCGCGTAACGATTTCTAATTTCCTTAGAGGTTTGAAAAAATACGGCTAACGATGTATAGTTTCCTGCATTTCGTGAACAATCGCTATACTCTCTTAAAGCATCAGCAAGCTGCTTTACAGTACTTTCTTTGTTTGGATCACCTGCAAAAAGAAATCGTAAATGATTAGCTAGAAACCCTTGACGTGCAGGGACACATGGATAGGTGTTTGTATCAGCAATCATGGAAGAGAAGGATTGAAAGGCTTCCTGTTGCCATTTCGGAAGTATTTCCAGCTGTTCATCTAGCTGCTGCTTATCATAAAGTAATCCCATTTGTTTTTCCTCCTTCTACCATACTGTATTATCGAAGGAGAAATTGGGTGCATGCCTATGCTAATTCGCTAAAAGAATATATGCTTGATACCCGAAATATAAACCAAACCCAATTAGAATGATGCCGGCAAACACCGATATGTAATTAAGGGTCTTTGATTGAAAAAACTTACGAAACGTACTTGCTAGCCCAGCCATAAACACGTCCCATATGAGGATTCCTAGAAATATGCCGCTACTAAATAGGAGAAGCTGCTGATTGCTATATTGGTCACTAGTCTTCGCTAATACTGCTCCGTAAATCCCCAACCAAAAAACGATATTTAGCGGATTAGAGATTGCCATAAAAAAGCCTGTCCTAAATGATTTTCCTTTTGTTGATGCAGCCAGCGCTTTATCTTCTCGTAAAGCTTTTCTAGCACTTAAAATACTTTCAATACCCGTATAGATTAAAATGAAGAAGCCAAATAACCAGAGAAAGGTTTTCATCAAGGGTGTAGTCAAAAACTGGGCAACACCAAAATAGATAAGCACCATAAATAGGAGGTCACCAAGCATTGCTCCCAAGCCGACGAGCCAAGCATGAAGAAAGCCATGATGTATTCCTTTATTTAATTGAGCAGCGTTAATAGGACCTACTGGAGCAGATAAAGATAGTCCAAGAAGTATATAGCTAAAAAAGGTGTTCATAAGTGGCTCCCCTCCCTATTTAAAAAATGCGGTTATGCGGTTTACAATTTTTGGGTGGTATTATTTAATGAAAAGCTTGTTGTATAGCTATCGAGAAGTTCTTAATAGCTTATAATACTATTCTATTCCAAAATGAAGCTTGTACAACCTTTAATTATCAGAAAAGAAGAGCAAATGAAGAGTAACCATATATGAAATATTCCAGATCCATCAATGCTTCCATTAGTTTTTTCCTTTTTCTTCCTAAAAAACAACTTCGGTATCATACCGAAGCTGTATCTGTTCATATTTCATCAAATTTCTTTTATATCAAACGATATCACTTTATCTGTTTTTGGATTATAAACGACGGTCCCTCTAACGGTGATTTTATCCTGCGGTGCTTGTAACACATATTCATATACTTCCTCTGTTCGTGTTGCGGAAACCTTTGTTTTTCTTACCTTACTATACTCTGTTATTTGGTAATTAGGGTAAGCAGTTTGTGTTATTTCCAACAGATATTTCCCCCATTTTTCTTCATCTAATTCAGGAGAGGGTATAATGTCAATATGAATGACACCCATATTTACATTTGCTCCTAATGTTTCGAATGCTTTGCGATGAAGATTAATCCTATTTGGAGGATAGTTTGGAACCTGGTCAACGACCGTTACTAGAATTTCTCGTTGACCAGGTATGGATAGATTTCTTATTTTTAGCGTTTGTCCGCATTGGTAAGGAGAGTTTTCCCCTACCGCCGCCGTCATATACAGATTATCTGACCATGGAATACCACATTGTGTAATTTGTCCTCCATCCGTCCATGTAGCCTGCCCGCTAACTGGCTGCTGCCGATCTTGGTTATATGGGGGTGCGGTGTATATGTCGCTATAGCTATAATATGGAGCTTGTGTAAAAGGATAGGCTGGATGGGGACGTTTACTCTTATAGTGATCATTTGGATAATACATCTTTCTTCCTCCCCTCTAGACTCATGTACCGTTACTAACATATGAGTGATGAAGGTTGACCGGTGACATTCCCCTTTTGCCTAAATTAGTCTGATTATTCTTTACAACCCATTTCCTAAATCCATAACAGCTTTATAGTAGCGTCCTAGATACATAGTATCTTTACATGTATTATCTTGTTTCTCTTACTTTGACAAATCGATAAGCTACATAAATTAAATAGATAGGTGTTGCTACATAAAGCAAATATGGAAATCGGCCATGTGACTCGATATTCACTATAATTAATAATGCACCTAAAAAGACAGTCACAATAGTTCCGTAGCGAGGTAAAGGAATTTTTTTAAAGCTTGGAATTTTAATCGTACTAATCATTAAAAAACATAAAGCAGTAAAGACAACCGTTGTTACAATACTAGGAACTTCATCATTAAACAAGGTTAATAGTGCTAATATGCCGCCAGCAGCGGTGATTGGTACACCAGTGAAATGATTCATGGATTGTTGCTCAGATGTAATATTAAATCGTGCTAATCGGTATGCGCCGAATAAGGGAAATAATCCGGAAACTGCAAATCCTAGCATGCCATTATTAAAAAATACCGTATAGTATACTAAAAAGCATGGAGCTACACCAAAAGTTACTATATCGGCTAAAGAGTCTAATTCTTTACCTAATGAACTTTCAGCATGAAGTATTCTAGCGATCCGGCCATCCATGCTGTCTAGCATCATGCCGATAAGAACGAGAACAGCAGCATTTTTATATTGACCTGAAGCGGCATAACCAATGGATAGAAAGCCGCAATAAAGATTTCCTAGTGTAAAGATATTTGGTATTTGTTTCCTTATATTCATGATGTCCTCCTAATAGGTCTATCAATATAGTTGGGTGAATTTCGTCATGTAACTAGTCTTGTAGAATCTAAAAATCTGTATGTAACTAGTGAAAATATAGTTGATGGCCACTACGAGTCAATTACTTTCTGTGTGTGGCTTCGCGAGTTTCCACGTTGCTTCTACGGGGGCTTGTCTGAACGCGCTATCCCGTAGGAATAACCGCCTATCGTTTGTATGTATGGAATGAGCGTCATTGCTCGTGCACGAATAATTGAAATTAATTCATTTAAAAACAGAATACAACGCGTTCCCCATTTACTTTGCTGTTAAAGAAAATTATACTATATTTTGTCGAAAGAGATTTACAAAGTTGCTTTATCCCGCATATAACTGGCAGTAAGATCCGCACTTCAAGCAATAAAGTGAAACAATAAGGGTAAGTGAGGATCAACTGCCAGTAAATGTCCGATTGGTTTAAGGGCCTTTAGGTCATACCCTTGTGGTACTACCAATCCGTGGGAGAAAAGAAGAACCCACGGATTGAAGTTTCACTTTATCCCGCATACAACTGGTAGTAAGCCCCCGGTCAAGCATGGGGAAGGGGGGGAGACTGCCAGTAAATGTCCGATTAGTTCAACTGCCAATTCGTGGTGGATAAAGAAAACCCTACGGATGGAAGTTTTCACTTTATGGTATTGGAGGGACACACAGTGTTAAAGGCACTACTTAAGCTACTTGTAGAACTAACCGGAAATCGATATATATCTAAGTTACTAATAGCTGTGACAACATCAAAATCTAGTCGAATGCTAATTCCTTTGTTTGTAAAAGTGTATCGGATTAATCTAGCAGAGATCAAGCTTCCACTTTCAGAATACCAGAGTCTTCATCATTTTTTTACTAGAGTACTGAAGCCGGGAAGTCGACCAATCGACAATCATGAAGGGGCTCTTGTCAGCCCAGTTGATGGTGTTATTCGTGCATTTGGCTCGATAAGCGAGACAGAAACATATGAGGTGAAAGATAGGCAGATTTTATTAGAAGAAATGCTAGGAAGTAAGGAAAAAGCTAATCAATATAAGGACGGAAAGTATATCATTCTATATTTATCTCCGCAGCATTATCACAGAATTCATAGTCCAATCAAAGGGCATATTAAAGGGAACTGGACACTTGGAGGTAAATCCTATCCAGTAAATAGGATTGGTATAAAATATGGAAATCGCCCATTATCTACAAATTACCGCACCATTACAGAAATAGAAAGTAACAAGAAAAATATTGCAGTTGTTAAGGTTGGCGCTCTAAATGTAAATAGTATCCATCTTACCAATCAACATGAACAAGTAGAACCGGGAGAAGAGTTAGCTTATTTCTCATTTGGGTCCACCGTCATATTATTAATAGAAAACGACAACTTTCAGTTTGCAGAAGATGTATCAGCATGGCGTGAAATAAAATATGGAGAAAGTCTTGGGGTTATTGCTAACTAGCTTTCTCCCTTTTTTTCGCCCATCTTTTCCCATAAATATAAAGAATAATGATAAAAAGCATGATCCAGAATATTTTGGTGCTATGAAGAAAGACGTGCTTGATAACTTCCCAGTTATTACCTAAAATCATTCCTAAAAAAATAAATGTCGATACCCATATCATTGCACCAATATAAGCAAAAATAGAAAAATATAAATAGCGGTAGCTTGTTATACCTGCCATATAGGCGGTAATATGTCTAACCCCAGGGATGAAATAGCCGGTTAAAAGAAAAAATCCACCAAATTTTCTAAAGCTATGTTGCACCCATGTAATATTTTTTTCCGTTATATGTACTTTAGGACCAAATCGTTTAATAAACGGTAGCCCTAGTTTTTGCCCAAGAAAATAACTAATCGAGATACCTATGACAGACCCTAATATTGCTACAAGAAGTGATAAGGATAGTGACATACGTCCTGCAAATACGCTGTAACCAACGTAAGTGAGTAAAAACTCATCAGGTATTGGTAACCCAATAATACCTAAGATAAGAACAATAAAGATCCCTATATAACCGTAATGTGCAACAAAGCTCCCTAAGTCTGACATGTCCATCCTCCATCTCTATTGGCTGTTTCAATTCATTAGCTGTTTATCTGTCTATTTATCCCACATATAACTGGTAGTAAGCCCCGGTTATGCAATAAAGTGAAACCAAAATGGATAAGTATGGATCAACTGCCCGTAAATGTCCGATTGGTTCCAAGGCCTTTAGATCATACTTCTGTGGTACAAACAATCGGTGAGGGATAAACAAAACCCCCCACGCATTGAAGTTTCACTTTATTTGATAATAATCGCTTAATTTCCATTATAGATTATAACATGGACTCTATCATACTTACTATGTTGAAATAGGATTGAATAGTATGAAAGATGGTGACGGTGGCTAATAATAACGGCGGTTTTGGACTAAATAGAGAGCGTATTAATAGAATGTGCGTGCTGGGTATGTGTGAAATGAAGCCGTACCCATTATGAATGAGCGCGGCTTAATTTGCTATGAATAACAAGGTAAATGGCAATACCAACGAAGCTGATGGATGTTCCTAAAAGGAGGTGAAGCGTTTCAGAAATATGAAAGGAATGCAAAACGGTATCTGGTAAGATTAGTAATGCTAGAATAATCAACATGGCCCACGTTTTTGCCCAATATGAAATAGCTAGTAGTAAGGCGAGTGTAAGGATTGCAGTAATTATCATACCAAGCATTTCTAGATGGATAACGGGTGTTTCTATTACTTCGTTTAAAAAGATTAAACCTATGTACAAACTAATTGGCAATAGGCCAAGTACGTAAAAAATGACATATTCGACTATTTTGGAAAGATTATGTGCAGCAATATATTTAAATGCTTGAAATACACAAATGATAAAAACAGTAGCAATACTTAAGTAACCAATGATTTCTAATAGAGAATAGGACACGCTCCCCTGAAACAGGTCATTCATGATAATAAAACCAAAGGAGCCAAAAACAATAATAACAATATACGTAAACCATTCCTGATAGTCTGTTAGCATTTCATCAGAGATTTGATCCATATATGCCTTAGGCGATTGCCCAACAATGTTATCAATTGACTTGCCATCTCGCTCTGCCTCGATGAGGTGCACTTGTAATTCCTCTACGATATCCTCAATTTCATCTGCATTTTTTCCACTTGAGAATAAATAGATGCGTAAATCTTCTAAGAATCGTTTACTCTTTTTCGAAAGTACAATACGATTTGTATTCATTTCAACATCCCCTTTATGTAAATAGGCTTTATTTTGTCTCATCGCTCAGTACACGGTTTACGTTTGCTTGCAACGTTTGCCACCGCTCCATAAAATGTTGTAATTCGCTTTCACCTTTTTCTGTCAGTGAGTAATATTTTCTTCTTGGTCCAGCAGTTGATTTTTTTAAGGTTGAAGTTACTAGCTCTTCTTTTTGCATGCGCATAAGTAATGGATAGATCGTTCCTTCGCTAAATGAATGGAAGCCGTAGTCTTCAAGCTTTTCAGCTAGCTCATATCCATATACCTCTGTATCCTTAATAATTGCTAGCAGACAACCATCGAGAATACCTTTCATCATTTGAGTTGTAGACAATGGAGTAACACCTCTTTCTTTACCTTGTATTACAAGGTAATGCAAATATATGATTATTTACCTTGTAATGCAAGGTATTTGTTTTTGTAGTTAAAAAATAATGGGAAAGTGCATTACACAGTAGCCAGTGGAAGAGTAATTTTCATGTAAATGATATACTAGTGGAAGAAAGGAAGAGGTGGTTAACATGCAACGTTTAGTCTTTGAAAAGGCGTGGGACAAGACAATTGATTCACAGGATAGACAGGACCTCTTGAAAGCATTTGAAAAAGCAAATCAAGCAGATCATCCGGAACGGTTTATTCCATTTTGGCAAGCGCGTAATCACCGTGATGACCTTCTTATTACAGTAATCATTCAAAATCTAACGGACGATATTCTGACATTGGATGGTGTGCGTTTGACCTACGATGAAAAAGGTTATGCAATTGCTACCCATACCTTTTCAGATGCAAGGTTAACGCTTGAGCCTAGATGTAGTATGCCGTGGACATTTATTTTTCCTAAGTCTACGATACAACAAGAGCCTGAATTAGAGTCTGGTTATGTAAGAGAACGGAACTAAAGTAACTATTTCTTTAAACTAGAGGGGCCGGCTAGCCACTTCATATAGGAGGAAATGATGAAGAAGCGAACCTTAGTGATAAATCTTGATTTGGACGAAACACAGATAAACACAATAAAAGAAATAATACCAGAATGGAGGGTAGTGGCAGATAAACATCCTGAGAACGTATTGGAGCAATTATCAGAGGCGGAAGTGATTCTGCATTGGAAGAAAGCGATTGCCCCAACCATACTGGAGCAAAATACGAATTTGCAATGGGTACAAACATGGAGTGCAGGGGTGAACAGTCTTCCGCTTGCTACTTTAAAAGAAAGGAATATTGTAGTAACAAGTGCGAATGGTGTGCATGCTTATCCAATTTCAGAGACTATATTTGCTTTAATGCTTGGACTTACTCGTAAAATTCATACGTATGTTCGTCAGCAGCAAGCAAAGCTATGGCATCATGCTCACCTCAACCAAGAGATCCATGGCAAGACCATTGGAATCATCGGCGTTGGAGCAATCGGTTTAGAAACAGCTAAAATTGCGAAGGCATTTGGGATGCGTGTACTTGGTGTACGACATTCCGGAAAGCCGACAGATGATGTGGAACAGATGTATCGAGCTGATCAATTAGCTGAAGTACTTCCGCAATGTGATTTTGTCGTAATAACCTTACCGTTAACCGAGGAGACGAAGCAGATGTTTGCAGCTCAGCAATTCCAACAAATGAAGGAAACCGCCATATTAATTAATATTGGACGTGGTCCAATTATTAATGAGAAGGATCTTGTCCATGCTCTGCAACAAAAGCAAATTGCTGGAGCGGGGCTGGATGTATTTACAACGGAGCCATTACCATCAGAAAGCCCACTTTGGGATATGGAAAACGTCATTATAACACCACATACAGCTGGTTCTACTGAGCATTATGCTAAGCGCGTCATCGATGATATTTTTTTGCCCAACTTACAGCGCTATGCTAAGGGAGAATTACCAAATATGAATGTTGTTAACCTGGAAAAAGGGTATTAATGTCGCCATCGTTTAGCAGCCGATTAAGAAGCAAAGGAATGATTTAATTGAATATATTATGGGATTTTGATGGTACATTAATAGATACATACCCTCGTTATACGGAATGTTTTAAGGAGGTTTTACAGGACAAAGCGGATGAACACGAAATTTATCAACAATTAAAGATTTCGTTTGGTCATGCTATTACCTATTTTAGGATGACAAGAGAACAAGAAGAAGAGGTGAGACGTCTCATAGATCATATCTCGCCCGAAGAAGTAAATCCTTTTGAGGGGTTAGAACATGTCTTGCAATTTGCTGATACCAATGTCATTATGACGCATAAGGATCGTAAAAATTTGCTACGTGTATTAAACTACCATGGTTTAGCGTCATATTTCTCGGATATGGTGACGATCGATGATGGTTTTCCTCGTAAGCCGGATACTTCCTCATATGTTTATTTACATGAGAAATATCGGCTTGATTTAGCTGTAGGTGATCGCGAAATTGATCTGATCCCAGCAAAGAAACTAGGAATAAAAACATGCAGCTTCCAAAATCAATATATTTCAGCTGATTTCTACCTTACTAGTTATACTGACTTTTTTGAGGTTGTAAAATAGTCGTAGCACATACCCTCCTGAACGAATGGTGATATAACACCCGCCCGTTTAGATAAGTCTGTTGTACAAGGATTCATCCCACATATAACTGGCAGTAAGAACCACACTTCATGCAAGTGAAGCTAATATGGATAAGTGGGGGATCGACAGTAAATATCCGATTGGTTTAAAGGCCTTTAGGTCATACCCTTGTGGTACAAACAATCCGTTGGGGTCAACAAAACCCTTACGGATTGAATCTTCACTTTATTAACCAACAGGATGGATGCTTATAACTTTTCCATGGTTTAGCTTCTTACGGATGGAAATACATTATATACTTCCACCCGCACTGTTTGTGGAACTTGACTGTTTCCTTTTTTCAATTGCATTCACTCCCATGACTACAATGACGAGTTCTGCCATGCTTATATGGTTCGTGTGTTTAACTAGTTCATAAGCAGGGGAAGAAAAGAAATGATTCATTCGCTTAAACATAGCAATTTCATTACCCTTCGTATCGACAACAGTGAATGCTTTTGAGAAGGTAGGAGAAGTTATCGTATAAGTCCCCCTGCCAGTAGTTTTGTAGCTATATTTTTTTGAGAATGAGAACCAGCTTGTTTTTAATACAATTCCGAAAGAAGTCTCCATCTTCTAGCGTGTGAAGGGCGTATCCCAACGGTAAGGGTGGTAAGTGGTGGGAGTAGTTCACTACACCAAGCACTTCGCATTGTGATCATATACCGTCCATTGATTAGAAAAGGACGCAAGCTTTCCTGAGGCTTGTTTGACTTGCTTGTCATCATATACGGCAACTCCAGAGCGAGAAAGCAGTCTTTAAATCAAGATAGCCTATCTCCTCATTATGCTTATTCTTCATAGTAGTATAGCCGGATGATAAAAAGTTATCGGAAATAAAAACATTATTGTTCTCCATAACTGTCACCTTCCATATCTAATGCTGGTTTACGTCCGGTATACCAAATAAACGCTCCCTTTGCCTGATCATAGGATAGATCATCTAATGTCTCCACATGGATTGGTTTCCCTCGGTTTGTTGTTGTAATGGTGGCAAGTCCTAAACGTTTTTTTAGTAGTGATTGAGATAAGTCAAATTCGATAATTTTTTCACGAGTTGTTATGACAGTAGTTAACGAAAAGCCACCGGAACGAATCTGTAGAAATTCCTCATGAATCAAAAAGCGTGTAAAATAGAAATCTAATATACGAGAAGTATATGTTAATACAAAGAGAATCGGCGAAATAATCCACCATTCAGGCTTCCAAATCATTAGTATTGCTGTAACAATTAACCAAAGCCACGGAATGCGACATAATCGTACGATAAGTGACTTCTTCGGTAAACGTTCCATTTCTGTTTTCACTTCAAAATCAGGAAGCAGCTCTTCGATTAGTGTAATCGCTCGTTTAGTTGGCAAGAATGGATACAAGGAATTAACCTCATCCCCGGAAAAATCAACTCCACCTGCGCTAATGAGCTTAACTTCTGCTAGATGTAGTATTCGTTTAAATAAGGATTGTTCGATATGGACAGCTTGCACGTTTTGTTTTCGTATCGAAAAATGCTGTTCATTGAGTATGCCCTTTCTAATATAAATACGGTTTTCATCAGAAGCTATTTCATATTTTCCATACTGAAGGTAGGTTCGTACTAATCCAAAGACTACAGCAGCAAGAATAACCAACATAATAACGATTGTTAACAATAGCCAAGAATGGATGAGGAAGTCGAAGGTCCCCTCAGCGAAGTCTGTCAGATCGTAAACCTCATTGATATTCTGAAAGACGGAAATGAGTAAAGGAATAAGCAATAAATAACTAAAGGACAACACGGAGGCCTTCAAAATATCATTCTTGCTTGGATTAAAATGGATCGTTCTTTTTTCATGATTAACCAAGTCCTCAGAGGACTCTATTCTCACACAATCTTTTTCTGCATCTTGTTGTTTAAATTGATCCAACGTATCTTCCATACGTTGTGCTTCTTTTATTGCTAGAGCGGTAAATGTAAATGAAGCATCATTACTTTCAGCCCCAGTTTCTAACGTTATGGACGTTAATTGAAACATGCGTAAATAAAATGGCGTATGTGATTGGACATTTTGGACACGTTGGTATGGAATAGTGTGGTGTTTTTTGGTAAATACGCCTTCCTCTATTTCAACAGCATCCTTTTTTAGCGTATAGGTTGTTTTCCACCATTTTAGAATAATAGAAAATAATGCGTAAACCAAATAAACGATAAATAGAATTCTGCCTATTTTCACCCACATAGCATCATTGGATAAGTTAATAATAAATAAAATAAAGAATATGAAGAATGTATTCTTTAGAGATTTAATATAGGAAACGGGTATCATCAGTGGATGCATTCGCTTGCTTAAATCCATTAGTATTCCACTTCCTTTATCCGCGCTAGTGTTGCAATTTGATTTCTTAGCGATGTTGCCTCTTGTTCGGATAGTGCAGGAATCTGGTGGGTGGACGCCATCGTCCCAATAGAAATCGTATACAAATTGTATTTTCGTAATAATGGACCTTGTTCCAATCCGACATACTGTACTTTGGTCATCGGAATCACTTGATTATGAATGTGCCATTTACCGTGCCGTAATTTTACATACGCTTCGTCTACCCCGTATCGCCAATATTTTTGTAGCAATACAGGCTCGAAAAAGATGGACCAGATCGCAGTGATAATATCTAAAGTAAGAACAATCCATAGGACATAAGTGACCCAATTATACCAGTCAAAATAATTATCAAGTATAAGTAGGATTATTGCTATCAGTATAAAGCTTATATGGATCATGCAATTAGAGATCCGCCAGACGCGAATGGCGTCTTTGGAAATGTGTTGATCAGGTTCTTTCATGTTTGCATACATATGTTTGTCACCTTCTATCATCGAAATAATAAAATTGCTTGTCTTTTATTACGAATATGATGTCCGATTTGTTTCAATAGATTTGCGAAAGACGGTAACCGCAAGATTGAGGACGATAAACAAGTGAATTTTTTGTTAAACTAGGAATAAGGTAGAAACGTGAAGGGAGTGAGCTTTCCATGATCGATCTTTCCTTTGAAGAAATGTGGGAGCGGATCGTCGCTTGTGATCGAATGTATGATGGACAATTTTACACAGCTGTCAAGACCACAAAGATTTATTGTCGCCCATCTTGTAGATCGCGTAAGCCCAAAAAATGTAATGTAGAATTTTATGATCGAATGGATCAAGTAGAAGCGGCGGGATATAGGCCATGTAAAAGATGTCAGCCAGAGGTAGAGCACTCCCCGCATGTGGCACTTGTGCAGAGCGTTATCTCGTATTTGCTACAGCATTATAGGCAACGAATTGTCTTGCAGGATATTGCTGATCACATTGGTATGAGCTCCTATTATTTAGAACGAGTGTTCAAAGAGGAAACATCGGAAACACCTCGCACGTATTTAGAAAAAATTCGGATGGATAAGGCGGCGTATTTATTAAAAAATACTGATTTGAAGAATTTGGAAATTTGTTATCGAGTAGGGTTTCATAGCCCATCTAATTTTTATAAAGTCTTTCGTAAACATCAGCATTGTTCACCTAGTGAATATCGAGATGGCCTAATTCAGCAAGGAGGGGAACGGTAAGAATGAAATGGTGCGATTGCCAAACATATATAGAAATAATCCCTCCGGAACATTTTAATTTTCATGAATGTTTGCTATTCCTTAACAGGTCAGATCAAGAGATTGTACATGTTATTCATGAGGAAGGTGTATATAAGCTGTTAAAAATAAACGATTCTATAATACTATGTCGCATTGTTTATAATGATCAGGTACTAGCCGTCCATTTTCCAATAGAGGTTCCTTCTACCGAAGAAAAGCGAGAGGTAGTGCGCTTTATTTGTGAATGGTTTGATTTAGATAGGAACGTAGAATTGTTTTATCAAGCTGCAGAACAGGATCAGTTGCTCAGCCGACTTACATTAACGTATCGAGGCTTACGCATGATTGGTATTCCCGATCTCTTTGAAGCATTATCCTGGGCAATTATTGGTCAGCAAATTAATTTAACCTTTGCTTACAAATTAAAAAGGCGATTTACAGAGAAGTATGGGGAATATATTACATTTAAGGGAGAAACGTTCTGGCTGTTTCCAGAGCCAGAAAAGATTGCTATACTAACTGTCAAAGAGCTAAGAGCCCTGCAATTTTCTACTAGAAAGGCAGAATATGTCATCGGCGTTGCTAGGTTAATACGTGATGGTTATGTAACCAAGGATGACTTACAGGGAAAGGATTACGATACGATAAAGCAGGCGTTAGTAGCGATTAGAGGTATTGGAAACTGGACAGCCGACTATGTGTTGATGAAATGTTTTCGGAGAGCCAATGCATTACCAATCGCCGATGTCGGCTTGCACAATGCTCTAAAAATTCAGCTAGGCTTAGATAAAAAGCCATCAATAAAGGAAATTGAAGTAATAGCAACGAATTGGGAAGGCTGGCAGGCTTATGCTACCTTCTATCTTTGGAGGTCTTTATATGATGAACCTGTATAAAGTTGATTTTCCATCACCGATTGGTGTAATAGAGATTGCTGGAACAAAAGACACTGTTTATTCCGTGTTATTTGCTGATCGTGAAATTGTTGAATATGCTCGAACTTCGGATACGCCACAAGCTATTGAAATTTGCTATCAGCAGCTAGAGGAGTACTTTGCTGGAAAACGATTGGAATTCACGTTTCCTTATGAAGTGAGCGGAACAGCGTTTCAAAGAGAGGTATGGCAGGCATTGACGACCATTCCATATGCAAAAACGGCTAGTTATCGTGATATTGCACGGACTATCGGTAGAGAAAAGGCTGTTCGCGCAGTTGGAAGTGCCAATGGTAAAAATAAAATTAGTATTGCCATCCCATGTCATCGAATTATTGGAGCAAACGGGAAGCTAACAGGCTATGCTGGTGGTTTATGGCGGAAGGAATGGCTATTGGAGCATGAGCAACGAATCAGCTCTAGTGAAAAAATGGATTTGCTATCATGAGCAAAATAAAATTTTTTGGGTGTTATCAGAGTATATCCAACGTTTATTCGATGAACATATGGATAAAGGAAGGGTAAGGCGTTTATGTAACCCGCATATAAACTAGCAGTAAGACCTCATTTCAAGCAATAGGGTAAATTGCCAGTAAATGTCCGATGGATTTAAAGGCCTTAGATCATATCCTTGTGGTACTAGCAATCAGTGGGGGATTAACCAAAGCCTCCTACTAGCTAATTGCATTCATCATAAAATCAAATAAACCCGTTGTTCCACGAAGTTGGTCATATACTTCTTGGCAATGCCCATCTGGCTAGTCCCACACTTTCCGTCTTTTGCATTATCACCTAAACCCAATAAAACGATAACGAGTTCATTCAATATATTGTAAATTATTACGTCTCTACATCATAAATGTTCATGATAAAATGATATATGTAAAACCTTTGATACTATGGAAAGGGGCTGATATATATGCAAACCAGTTTGCTTGAAAAATCACCTCATGGTAGAGAGCGTATATCCCATGAGCTGTATGCCCTACTAGAAGAAATTGGTTCAAAGAAAAAAATGTATAAGGACTCCCATCTTTTTCATGAAGGAATGGAAGCTCATGAAATTTACCTGATTAAGTCTGGTCTGATTCAAATTAATAAGCTTACTGCAGACGGCAAGGAATTATCTCTTCGTATATGTAATCATGACGATATTGTAGGCGAGCTTACATTATTTAGTGAGAATGCTAGGTACTTTCTCAGCGCGAAGGTTGTGGAGTCTGGTGAGGTCGTAATCATTAATAAGGATAGATTGGAAAAAGAACTCCTCTCTAATGCTGCCTTAACACTTGAATTTATGAAGTGGTCGGGAAACCATATGCGGAAATTCCAATCTAAAATTAGAGATCTGCTCTTGAATGGCAAAAAAGGTGCATTATACTCTACGCTTATTCGTTTATCAAACAGCTATGGTGTAACTTGTTCTAATGGTATTCTTATTGACATGGCTTTTACTAATCAAGAGATGGCTTTGTTTTGCGCAGCAAGTAGGGAAAGCGTCAATCGGATGCTTAGTAGACTTAGGAAAATGGACATCATATCCATTAATAGTAGCGGAAAAATTCTCATAAAGGATATTCAGTTCCTAAGAGATGAAATTGGCTGTGAGGATTGTCCGATTGAAATATGCAACATTAACTAAATAGATGAGTGTTTTTAATGTCTATGGTAAGTGAGGACAACACCGAGTCGCTTCTGGAAAATTATATAGCACAGTATTACGCTAGTACAGGCTGATGAAGAATGGCATGCCTATTGCCTGTATTGGCGATCACACTGTGCTATTCTTTAATCAAAGTTATTAAGAAGCCACCTCATGAACGCCTCGATATGATTAAATATTGGATACGGATCGGAGCGTTGCTGTAATGGTAGTGATGTTATGACTGCCTGAATGTTTGTCATTTGATCCAAGAGGTGAAGGTCTTGTTCACTCCTAATGAAGACAATTTTGCTATAGTTCGCTTGCTTGTATCCTTCTATGATCAACAGCTCTATCCCCATCATTTGATAGATTTTCACTATTTGGTCTACATATACAGGATTTTGATAAGATAATTGAAGCATACCATCTCCTTCCACTCCTGAGATAATTGCGCCTGCCTTTACGTGTTTTTCACTATCTTTGTTCTCCATTCCCAATGGATAACCACCATGGCCGTGATGTTTTAAGGAGGCTACTCGGAATCCTTGTTTGGAGAACGTTTTAATCATTCTGGATACAAGGGTTGTTTTTCCGCTGTTTTTATATCCGACAACTTGAATAATTTTCATATGAATCCTCCTCAACCACTGCTTACAGATGGGATAAAGCAACCGTATCCCAGATTTTACTACGCCTTCGTTTCTAGCATATCCTTCGTTAATCGCTACATTGTTTGATCTAATCCGAGAGGATACATGTTCTTTAGTTTTTCTTTAAAATCTGTAATTGTTATTTGTCTAACCATAAGCTTGATATTCCAAATAAAGGGTACGTTCCCTCTGCCCATTCTCGGACAGTACCAATAAATGTTGTTATTGCATCAGCTTTCCTTTTAACTAAGGCATCGACCTGAATTGGTTATTCTACAATATTAAAATAATACTTACATATCATCTAATAAAATTACCGAAATTTCACTACCCTGTTTGTATCCCCTTGTACCAGCAGGAAATTCGATAAATACATTGGCAGCCCCAAGCGAAGAGACAACGTTGGATTTATCCAATCCAATTGGTGTCGCGACTAACTTTCCTTGATGAAAAGTTAGACGGCCCCTGACAAATCTGTCAAACGGATTTGGTTTGGAGAAATCAGCACCCAATATTGCCGTTTCCTTTTTTAAAAGTGGATGAAAAGCATGGAGAAATTTTCGAATTGCCGGCCTTGTAAAAAGTTCAAAACCTACAAAACAGGCAGATGGATTCCCTGATAAACCAAATAACAGCTTGCCTGTTTTTTTTGCAACAGTTGTGACACTGCCAGGACGCATTCCCACTTTATTAAATAGAATTTCTGCTCCCAGTTCTTTATAGATATCCTGCATATAATCGTAATCTCCGACTGAAACACCACCGGTAGTTATTAAAATATCGACCTGATCCAATGCCTGTTTCACTTGCTCAAAGCAGGCTGTGAAATGATCACTGAACTGACCAAAATAATAGGGTTCCCCTCCTGCACGTATTACTTGTGATTGAACCATATAAGCATTACTATTTCTAATTTTACCTGGCTGTATTTCTTCATCTAACTCTAATAGTTCACTACCAGTTGCGATAATTCCGACAGTTGGTTTTTTGCTTGTGGGAACATGCTTATAACCGAAGGTGGCTAATAAGGCAACTATTCCTGGACTGATATAGGTGCCTTTTTTAGCTAGAACCTCTCCAGATTTGGCATCCTCACCGGTAAAGGAAATATTCTCTCCTTGTTGTAGCCTTCGTTTAATTTGGATGTATCGTTTTTCACAAGCTTCATACTCTTTTACAGATTCAAACATAATAACGGCATCGCAACCATTGGGGACTTGCGCACCTGTCATGATTCGTACGGCTTGCATTTTGCCAACCTTCCCAGTAAACACGCTCCCGGCACCAATCTCTGCAATAACTTCATAGTTTTGAGGATTGGTACTAGCAGCAGCTTCTGTATCCTTAGAGCGAACTGCAAACCCATCATAGGGCGAGCGATCAAAAGGAGGGATGGGATGATCAGCTACCAAATCGTCTCCAAGGAAATGTCCGTAGCTTTGATGGATAGGGATGTAATGGATACTTCCCTGGGGAGCATATTTGATCACACGTTTTAATGCATCGTTCACTTTAATTGGTTTTCGACGTTCAACCATTTAATGTAACCTCCTAAACGATTAGTTTCTTATAGAAATTTTGTGCTTGTGTCATAGAATTCGTTCCATGAATGAGGCTCCTGCCATCTTTAAAAAAGACAATGCGTTAGAGTTCCTATTTCATGAAAAGCAAAAGGAATTTACCCCCTTACTAAATTGATAGCCTAATTGAATTGTTTTTGTACTAAGTTAAGAAAGTATAAAATCAGTGCAATGACTGCGTTAAGCCAAGTAGTTATTTTGAAATGTTTGTGTATATTGGCAATGCTCCGACTAATTACTTCGCTTTCCGCGGGCACGGCCTCAACTAACTTTGCAAAGAAGAACACGTTGCAAAGTGGATTTTCGGCTCGCGCTAATCCCGCAGGAGTCTACGTAATTAGTCTCCGCTATGAGAAGGTGCAACAATTCTTGTCATAAGTAATAGGTTGACTTTTTTTACAATGGGTAAAGTGAAAATCGCTATCCGTGAGTATAAAAACAGCTGTGTTACTTCATGCTAGCGTTGTAGAGCCTGATAATAGCGAAGGCCGGCTACTTCAACTCCTGTGGGAAATGTTTGACCTGAAGATCCACTTTTTTGAGCGGGTTTTGCTAAAAAAGTTAGCTGAAGGACAAACCCCACGGAAAGGGAAGTGGGCAGCCGGAGTGATTCCATAATAGCTACTAGAGGAAGCGTAAATCTGAGCATGTAGTGATAAGGACTGAGCGAATTTTGCTCAGTTTTTCTTAGTTTTTTCTTTTGTTATATTCATGAACTTTTCTTCCGTGGAGTGTTTGTTTAATCTATGTGTCATACGATTCCCTTTTCAATTCCTAAAGTAACCCCATTGAAATATAGTTTTGCCACGCTTCGTTGTCTCTTTTATCCCGCATATAACTGGCAGTAAGTCTCCACTTTAGGTACTAAGAGTGAAACCAATAATAAAGTGCTTTTTGTATCTGTAATTTAAGTTAATCATAGCGCATTATGCGAAGTTGTGAAAAACATCACTCTATACTTATGGTATGTCACTGCTTTCTCTGTGAATTACTACAGGATAAATATGTGATGTTTTTCACAGCCAATCATCAAGTAAATCGATATCGTAAAGATGTCGAGATCAACTTGGAGAAAGGGGAAATTATTCCTATGAAAAAGCCTGGTATACAGTTATCGATGCAAACATCTAGCCTAATTGTTGGATTTATGATCTGGGTTTTAATCTCATCTTTAATGCCTAGTATTCGGGAAGATATTGTTTTAACATCAGGTCAGGCTTCACTAGTAACTGCAATTCCTGTGATTCTTGGGTCTATATTACGTATTCCTATTGGATTTTATGCCAATCGATTTGGCGCCCGATGGGTATTCATAGTTAGCTTTATCATCCTACTATTCCCTGTCTATTATTTGAGTATTGCAAGCTCCTTTACAGATTTATTAATAGGTGGATTACTTCTCGGGGTTAGTGGTGCTACATTTTCTATTGGGGTCACATCGCTACCTAAGTATTATCCAAAAGAAAAACATGGTTTTATTAATGGTATTTATGCGGTTGGGAATGCAGGTACGGCCATTACAACTTTTGCAGCGCCTGTTATCGCTCAGTCTCTGGGCTGGCAAAGCACTATTCGATTATATATCCTTTTAATAATCCTTTTTATTGGATTGAATTTTTTGTTTGGTGATAAACAGGAAACAAAGGTCAAAAATTCGATGTCTGAGCAAATAAAGGGTGTGTATCGTAATGCTACACTTTGGTTTTTAAGTCTGTTTTATTTTGTAACATTCGGTGCCTTTGTCGCTTTTACGGTATTTCTTCCAAACTTTTTAGTGAATAATTATCACTTAGATACAGTAGATGCGGGTTTGAGGACGGCTGGATTCATTGTGTTAGCCACGCTCTTTCGCCCTTTAGGCGGCTGGCTGGCAGACAAATTCAATGCGTATATTATGTTAATGATTACCTTTATCGGTATCGCATTTTCGGGGATTTTATTGTCCTTTTCCCCAGGAATTGGCTGGTACACCATAGGGTCTATTGCTGTTGCTATGAGCGTGGGTATTGGGAATGGAACCGTCTTTAAACTTGTTCCTTTATACTTCTCAAAACAAGCAGGTATTGTAAATGGCATCGTCTCTGCAATGGGGGGATTAGGTGGCTTTTTTCCGCCAATCATACTAACAGCTGTTTATACAATAACAGACCATTATTCTATCGGTTTTATGGCTTTATCTCAATTTGCATTCATATGTTTAGTGATCGTCCTGTTTTTATATTACCAAGATCAGATGAATATTGAACGGAAAATTATTGAAAGTACTGCAGAAGCAATTATTATAACCAATAAGGATGGTGTTATCCAAAACGTGAATCCTGCTTTTACTCGTGTTACCGGTTTTACAAAAGAAAATGTAATTGGCAAAAAACCAAGTATACTACATTCTGGAAAACAGGATGCTGCCTTTTATAAGAAAATGTGGGTCCATATCCATCAAAAGGGATTCTGGGAAGGAGAAATTTGGAACAAACGAAAAAATGGAGAAATATACAAGGAGTGGCTCAATATAAGTGCCGTTAAGAATAATGTTGGTGATGTTAAATATTATGTAGGCATGTTTAATGATCTGACAGAATTCAATCAGTCGAAATATAGAGATCATCATAGTTAATAAGTGATAATTTTGCTTTTTTGTAAAAGTGATTTCTATCACTGACTCTAGAAAGGAAATAGCTTACATTGGAGATAAGTCAGGTATTGGAGGTAATCATAATGAATACATTTACGAAAGATCACACACCAGCTCATATTGTAAAGATGTTCCCGAAGGCCAGTGACTTGTTTAAGGAGCATCAGATTGACTTTTGCTGTAACGGAGATCGCCCTCTTAAGGAAGCATTTGCTCAAAACAATCTTGATGGAGATGCGATTTTAAAGGAATTAAATACCAATTATCAAGGATGGCAGGCAAATGATTCTACTGTCGATTGGGGTACGTTCTCTATATCAGAACTAGTAGATCACATCGTTCATACACATCATGCCTATTTGTTAGAGGAACTCCCTGCATTAGGGGAATTTGTTACAAAGGTTTTTCGTCGACATGGAGCAGATCAACCACATTTAATAGAATTGCATCGATTATACAATCATTTCAAAGTAGAAATGGAGGAGCATACTTTAAAAGAAGAGAATGAACTTTTTCCTTTATTGAAGGAATACGAATTAAACCCGAATGAAAAGCTGTTACAGCAAATTTATGAGACAATTCATAAATTAGAAAAAGAGCATGACGTTGTTGGAGAAGACTTGAAGGAAATGCGGGCCATTACCGATGGATATCAACCTCCTGTGAATGCATGCGGTACGTATCAAATTACCTATGCTAGATTAGCTGAATTGGAAGATGATACATTCCAGCATGTTCATTTGGAGAATAATATCTTGTTTAAGCGAATATAAACGACACAAAAACCGAGAATGACATATCTTTTGTCGTTCTCGGTTTTTGGTAGTCTAGGAAATTAAAAAATTTGCCGATGTGGATAAATAGGCGCATGTTGAGCTGCGTCCGGCTTCAGATTTCTCGGAAGCAAAGACGCTTTCCTGGATCTTCCTCGCCCTTTTCCTGTAAGGTGTGATTCGGATACATCGCACATAGAAAAAGATAAGCGCTCTTTTTACTATTTTATCGTTCCGCTTTTGCTATCTATTTTAGTTATGTATCCGATCCATGTGTTTCGTATTAGCTCCGTGGGTAAACAAATTCATTTAGGAAATAAGGCACAATGCTTCTATGAGATGCTTTTCTTTCCTCTACAAAATGCTTTATCTCTGTAAAAAATGCCTCATCTAGCAATGGATATTGCACTGTTCGAACTTGGTCTAAGATTGAGTTATGTTCAATTACTGCGTCAACACTTGCGATTAATTGATCAACAAGTTTTTTGCTTGGTGTGATTCCCATAACATCTTTATATATTTGTGCATCTTCTTCTATATCTAATACATGATATGGCAGCTTCATATCGATATGGATGCCATCAACAAGGTTTTCCGCGTATAATGCACGAACCTTTTGGTAATAAATTCCGCTAGTTGTTACAATTATTCTTCCACCAAAAAGTGCTCTCACTTGTTGCAATAGGTCACGCACTTCATCTAATGGGTTAATCAGAAATTCGCCTCCACTGAACATTATAGCATCGAATAAAAAGCCACTTTTCTTCAAATAGTCATATAAATCATTTGTGGTCTTATATTCTTTTGGTGTGTTAGCGATGATTTCCTCATAATTATGACAGCCCAAACAATGAAGGGGACAGCCTGACAATGAATGAATCAATAATGTGGTATGATTAGGCAAGTCAGTAAATGTGCGAATAAAGTTATTGTATAATTTCATTGTGATGTTATCACCGCTAATTAACGGTGGACAGCCTCCTTCAACGCAGCTTCTTTTAATCGTTTTCTCATCGCCCAATCGTATCTTCTCGCTTTTGACCAGAAGTTATATCTCCCTTCATAATATCCCTTATCATCTACATGGACGTTGTTTCTGGAGATCATTTTCAAATAACCAATAACTCTGCTGAAAGTTGCAATGTCTTTTGATTCACAGACGGGACAACGATGAATGTTCTTAGCATCTTCAGCAATGATTTTCTGACCGCAACTCATACAAGACGTAATCGTTGGTGTCAATGTAATATAATTAATCGGTTTTTCAAAAATTTTATCCAAGTATTTGGCTAAGGCTTCTGGTTTTACTTTTACTTCAAGAAAATGATGTAATACACTGCCGGATGTAGCATAGCCTTGGAATTCAGCACTGTTTTCTAATTGTTCTGCGAAATCATCTTCAGAAAATGGAGTCATACAGCCGCTAGTCAAGTAAGGATTATCTCCTTCACCTTGTACATAGATTTCACGATTATTTGCTTTTGCCCATTTAAGGTCATGGCGTGCAAGTTTAATGGCAGCATTTTCGGCAGGGGCATACTCAATTCCACATGCCACGTTATCTCTCACAATAAATTCATTTACAATCTCTGTCATGTATTGCATAATTTCGTGAGCAATCATTTTACCATTTTTATCTTTAATTCCATCCTTATAGCCTAAATTAATGAGACCTTCATTCATACCAGTAAGGGCGAATACATTAAAATAGTTTTTCAAGTTTTTATTAAAGGCGAAAAAAGTCGGATATAATTCTTTGTTTTGTTCAATCCACTTTCTCTTTTCCATGTGGGCTTCCTGCATAACTTCCATATACTCACGTATCTTCACTTTGACGAGATTCATATCATGTCCGAATTCCAAAAGCACCCTGTTCATGTTTAAATTGAGCACCTGTACAGCACCTGTGGAGCCTGTTGATGATCCGAAAACACCACCACCGGCTTTCGATAGTGTCTCTAAGTTGATTTGCAGCCTACAACAGAGACTCCTACTCACTTCTGGATCCTTTGCTTGAATGAGTGGATTTAATGCTTTGTAATATGGATCCTTAAATGGCTTTGTTTTAAAGTTCTCAAAATATACACCACCCCAATGATACATTTTATCCAGTAGTTCGATAAATAATGGGTTTTGGTAATCAAAATGATCATCAATTTGGACTGTCAATAATGGGAAAGTAAAAGGAATTCCATCACTGCCTGTTCCATTTTTCATTACATTAATAATTGCTTGGTTGATACGATCAAAGTAAGTTGCTGGTATATCCTTATACTGGATATTTCGTCCTTCACCACCGATAATGATATATTGTTCTTTTATTTCTTCAGAAGGTTTCCCAAACTCTAATGTAATATTAGAAAAACTACTTTGTGCCCCAGATCTAAGTGGCATATTTAGTTCCCAGATAAGACTTTGAAATAGCCCTACGAGTTCTTCATCTGTATACGTAATACTACGGCGCTCCTCATCAAACAAATAAGAAGCTGCAATGGTTGATAGTTGTGCTAACATAACTGCACCTGAGACTTGCTGTGATACTAGTGTAACAACATTACTAAAATGTCGTAATAAAGTTGACATCCGCTTAGTTGGTTTGGATGAGATCATATTTTTAGCCAGCGATGGTATACCTTTTGTAGCAATATCCTTACAGCTAATGGATACACAATATGGTGCAAGCTGTTTATCGTGTACATAGACAATTCCCTCATCATATAACTCTTTTATTTTTAATGGGAGAATATGATTAAAAAGAAATTCTTCCTCCGCATGATTGGTTAAATTATGCCTTAAAAGTGGTAAGGAATAAACATAATTACTGTTTTCGTGCCTAAGATAATCTGTTTGCTTGTTTTCTTGTTGCAATGTAAATTTGTCGATAATATCAATCGTATTTTGGAACATGCATAAACCTCTCCTTTAGACTTATGTATCTTGTTAATCTTCTATCATCCTAACACAATATATAGCGTTTGTTTGTGATTGAAGTCACTATATATTGATGTGATTATAGAAGCAACAGGTAAAAATGATCAAAGTCTTAAGCCCCCTACTGATTGAAGTTTCACTTTATTATGAGTGATTTTTAAATAATGTGATGAAAGTCATTGCTAAGTAGTATGAAAGATTATAGATTATTATCTATAGAATAGAGATGGAAGCATGAAAAGGATTACGTTAGGCATTACGCTTATTCTTATGATTATTACGGCGTGTTCCAATAAACAGAGTACAGGTCCATCTTCAGATAAGAAGGGAAATGTTGAGTTAACTGCCTCAGCAGCAAGTTTGAGGGATGGAATGGAAGTTATTCAACATACCTATCAAGAAGCGCATCCAGAGGTGGATTTAAAAATTAATTTTGGAGGGTCTGGTTCTCTGCAACGTCAGATCTCTCAAGGAGCACCGGTGGATATTTTTTTCTCAGCAGCAGTAGATAAATTTGATCGATTAATCGATGAAGGAAAAATTGCAAAAGAAGATGGCGTAGATCTTCTTGGGAATGAACTTGTATTGGTTGTTCCCAAAATTAAAAGGTCTACTATTACAAGCTTTCAAGATCTTGTAAAGAAAGAAGTAGGTAAAATTTCCATTGGTATACCTGAATCCGTGCCAGCTGGGAATTATGCCAAGGAATCTTTAAAAGAGATGAATATATGGAAAGATATAGAATCAAAAATAGTTTATGCAAAAGACGTTCGGCAAGTATTGTCTTATGTTGAAACGGGTAATGTTGATGCTGGAATGGTATATAAAACAGATGCTATCGTTTCTAATAAAGTGAATATTGTCTCAAAAGCCAATTCAGAGACACATTCCCCTATTACTTATCCAATTGGAATCATCAAGACTTCAAAAGATAACAAAGCAGCAAAAGATTTTTATAATTATTTACAAACCAACAAGGCATTGAAGGTATTTGAGGAATATGGATTTACTACAAAATGAGGTAGTTATGCAAAAATTTTTGAGTCCAATATGGTTGTCTATAAAGGTGACGGCCATATCTGGTGTTGTAGTTATTTTAATCGGAACAATAGTAGGACGATTTTTGGCCAGAAAGACGTTTAAAGGAAAAGCATTATTAGAAACCATCATTATGCTTCCAATGGTTCTACCTCCCACGGTCGTCGGATTTTTGCTAATCATCCTATTTGGAAAGAATAGCATAGTTGGACAGGCTACTGAATGGCTGTTTAAGCAACCCCTTATATTTACATGGTGGGCTGCTGTTATAGCTTCTGCAGTTGTTGCCTTCCCACTTGTGTATCAGTCTGCCAAAACGGGCTTTCAAGGGATCGATCTTAGTATTGAGGAAGCAGCAAGGGTAGACGGAGCAAATGAATGGAAGATTTTCTTTCTGATTTCCATTCCGTTGGCTTTCCGCTCTCTGGTATCAGGGAGTATATTAAGCTTTGCGCGTGCCTTAGGCGAATTTGGCGCGACGTTAATGTTTGCTGGTAATATTTCAGGAGTAACACAGACCATTCCTATGGCAATTTATATAGCGCTTGATTCAGGGAATATCGAATTGGCATGGCTATGGGTGATCTCGATAGTTATCATCTCCTTTTTCATGTTACTAATGGTCCGAATAAAACAAGAATAATGAGTGTAAAAGTAAAAAATGAGGCATGAGTTAAGCGGACCTGAGCCTCCTTAAGAATTTTATGGTAGGTTACTTTCAGAAAAGGATTTTATTCCCTTCATCTTTTAAGCTGACTTAACAGTTTAAAAGAAATCGCATCGTTAACTACCTGAATGTGGAGGGATTAATTGCCCATAAGAGCTCGATTAGTTTAACTAGCCATTGGTAGAGGCTCCCCCTCTGATGGATGTTGAATGTTAAGTTACTAGGATAACTAGTTCATATCTACGAATAATTATAAGTTGGTGTAAACATGACAAAATTATCGCTTAATATATGTGGAACTTTTTCACTCGGATTAGGGGTGTTAGGCATTGTTGTTCCAATTCTTCCAACAACCCCATTCCTTTTACTATCTGCAGCATGCTACGCTAAAGGTTCACTGAAATTGTATCATTGGCTATTGGCGAACAGGCTTTTTGGACCTTATATCCAAAATTATCGTTCAGGTAAAGGTATACCATTAAAAGTGAAAATAGTAAGCATTTTGTTCTTGTGGCTATCTCTTTCCTATAGCATTATTTTTATTATTCCATTAATTAGTATTAAGTTCATATTGCTACTGGTAGGGTTGTTCTTTACTGGAGTTATACTTAAACAAAAAACATATAGAAGTAGACTACATGGATCTGTTTAAATAGTTATAGTTGCTGCAAGTTGTTTATTTAAGAAATTTTTAGTGTCTATTTACCATAAAAAAACACTCTCCTTTAGCGATTTAGTGTACAAGCTGTTTGCGTAAAGGAGAGAGTCGTAGGCCTTAAAGATAGGCTTATAATGTTAATCCACCATCGACAACAACAATGGAGCCAGTCATATAGCTTGCTTTATCAGATGCTAAGAAGGTAACCATTTCGGCAAGCTCATTTGGTTCAGCATAACGCCCCATTCTCATATTTGATATTTCCTCAGGAACGTAACCATCTTTTTCGAATTCCTTTATTAGCATATTCTAATGCAGCACCTATCGTTAGACCAATGACGGCATGCTTGCTAGCAGAATAAACAGCCACACTGTGCTCTGGACGAACACCAGCTGTAGAAGCAGTATTAATGATCGAGCCACTTCCCTGTTTTTCCATTACCTTTAATACATATTGTAATCCGAGAAATACACCTTTTACATTAACCGACATAATGCGATCATACTCTGCTTCTTCTACCTTTGTAAAAGGAGCAAACTTTTGGATAATCCCTGCATTATTAAAAAATATATCAATACGTCCGTATACTTCCATAGCCTGATTAACATAATTCTGTACATCTTCGTTTTTGGAAACATCTGCTTGGACGAAAATACCTTCTCCACCCTGTTCTTGTACAAGTTTTAAGGTTTCATTCCCTGTTTCTTGGTTAAAGTCAACTAGTACAACCTTTGCACCGTGATTAGCTAGCTTTAGACTACTTGCTCTACCAATACCACTGCCAGCACCAGTAATTACAGCAACTTTGTGTGCTAATTCCATCCTTATTTCCCTCTTTAATAGATCTTCAACTATTATTTTAGACGATGTATATCATCAAAGATTGTATTTACGTAAGAAAAATAGTATTTTTCTCTTATAAAGACTAAAAATATAAGCGCTTACGTATGAAATGAGGAAGTAATTATGAAATCTTTAAAAGAGCATGTGAAATATACGTGTCAGCTTATCTCGGAAGCCCACCAAATACCAGTGTATTATGTCAATGCAAACGGGGATCTTGAATACGAATTTACGAAAGCAGAACTACAAAAAAATCCATTTTATCGTCCAATAAAAGAACAATTAAGTATTTTCTGCGGTTCAGGTAACCTAGCGGATTCCCCTCTGTTTTTTTCCAATTCCTTCTTACATTTTTTTATGATCAAGGTTCATCAGGAGAATGTTTCTTTGGGAAAAATTATTGTTGGTCCTACCATAGAAACAGAAATGTCCGAAAAACAAATAACACAGATAATGGATCTTTTTAAAGGGTACGAAAATAAAAGAAACCTGATTGATTATTACAGAACTGTTGCTGTTATATCGAGGGAGCAATTATTAGTGATTAGCAAAGAAGTTTATTATATGATTTATCAAAAGCGATTAGAAAAAACATTGGTTAAACAACAAAATAGCATATTGGAACCAAAAGATATGCAAATAGAAAATGCAGATCTTGAGCTTTCGAAAGGTAGAAGGGATTTTATTTTTCATTCTAACTTTACTACGAGCGCGTATTATTGGAACATATAACTAATGGTCGCATTGACAAGCTAGCTGACGTCACCGATTACTCGATTGTCGGAGAAGCGGCGTTGGGTATTTTGTCTAAGCGAAGCCGATTACAAAGTGAGAAAAATTTAATGATAACAGCAATCGCACTTGTTTGCAGGGCTGCCATAAAGGGAGGACTAAATGAGGAAGCAGCTTTTACTTTAAGTGACTTCTATATCCAACAGCTTGAAGAATTAAGAAGCTTGCAAGAAATATTGAACTTAGTGAAAGAAGCTATATACGATTATACGAAACGCGTACACCAATTACATAAACAAAAACATTCTGCACCAATAACAGCTTGTCTGCACTATATTTATAACAATCTGTATAATGATATCTCGCTAGTGAATTTGTCTAGGCTTTGTCATTTAAGTTCAAATTACCTATCGTCAATGTTTAAAAAGGAAGTAGGGATGTCGATTCGTGCGTATATCCAGAAGCAGCGAATCGACGAAGCGAAAAAACTAATTATATTAACTAATTACGCCGTTTCTGACATAGCCAATTGGCTAAATTTTACAGACCAAAGTTATTTTGTTAAGGTTTTTAAAAAACATGGGATGACCCCTAAGCAATTTAAACATAATCATCCGGAAGGAGGGAGAAAATAGGGTGATATTTTATTAGTGCATAAGTCTTTGATCTGCCGCGAATCGATTTTATCGAGTTGGCAGCAGATCATTATTCACGAACAATCAATAATGGCATGTGTTCATGATGAGAGCCTAATTTGAAACAGCTACACTTTCTTTAATACGGCTCTAAAGCAATTTAACTCCTGCCAAATTCTAGAAACAATCGCATCGTCAGGTTTAGATAAAGTATAGTGATCATAAAATGTTAGCCCGGTGATATCGATAATTTTAGTAAGTGTCTCGATGGAGATCGTCGGATAATCGAAGGTAAAGATCATTTGACCGTCGTCCTTTAATACGCGTTTAAGTTCTAAAAAGGATTTAATACTATCTTCTTGGCTTAGGTGCTCTAATACGGAGATGCAGAAGACCTTATCAAAAAGTTTATCCTCATAGGGAAGCTGGGTCAATGAACAGCATTGGATGTCTATATTTTGAAGAAAAGCATCTATCTCCTGTTGTTCCACGTTCCGCGGATAAGTTGACACTGCATCATGCAGGATGGCTTCTTTTGATAAAATGCGCTGGTCTATATCGCATGCATAGACGGATCGACATACGTTTGCCAAATAGAATTTTAATGGATGGGCAATCCCACATGCTGCATCTAGTACCGTATCTTTTTCATGAGCAAACTGTTTTACCCATTCATATTCATAAAATCTAGTTTCCCAAGTATTTGGCAGTGGGAAGATAAATTCGCGAGAGGAAGGATCAGTAATACGAAAAAATCGAGAGTGTGTATAATCCACTAGTCTAATTCTCCTTTATAACTTATGATCATTCGTTTCATCAGTATATGTAGGAGATAAAGAGATTGCTTTAGTAAAATGAAAAACAGGCTCTCGGAATTTCAAGGGGGGAGTGGTTGTATGAATATACATTTAAGAAGGAAAAACATGATTTTGTGAGAAAATACTAAGAAACACAATTACTTAAGAGAGGAGCAAAAACATTGGTGTCATTATCGCTAACACCTCAAGAAGAAAAGCAAATTCTTTATAATTTATATTCTCTCTATTTACATGATCTTTCTAGCTTTACAAATGATTTAGACATATCGGAAAATGGTTCATTTGCATATGATTCTTTTGATTTGATCTGGGAGACGGATGGCTTAGCACCATATTTCCTTAAAGACAGGGAAAAAATTGTTGGGTTCTTACTCCTATTAGAAAGGCCTTTTTTAAAGAAAGAATATGATTATAGTATTAATGATATTTTTATGTTAAGGAAGTTTAGAGGTAAAGGAATTACAATTTTGCTATTAAAGGAGCTGTTTAAGCAGAAAAGAGGGAAATACGTTGTAGCTGAATTAGCTAAGAATAAACCTGCTGTTTCATTTTGGAGAAAGGCTTATCAGAAGCTAAATATCAACTTTGAAGAAAAGAAGCAAGTGATTGATAATGAAATATGCTTCGTACAGACTTTTCGAGTTTAAGGAAGATTGTGATTGGAGTAATGTATAGTTATTATCCTATAGAATAGAAGGATTATGGAAGAAGATTTTATGCATAAGGATTCGTAGATTATGGTTATCTACGGAGAAGATGTAATTAACCATAGAATAATAGTTTTTAAGTTCTGGATGTTGTTTAGAAGAAATGGGAAACAAAAAATATATGCTTGCGATATATACTAATATAAATGGGTTATCAATACTGGTAACCTATTTATTTCTAATTCTAAAATTAGGGCAGCCAAAAAAACATTATTAAAATTGTAAAAGACGACATAATAGAGAAAATGCTATCTTTCCTAACAAAAACAAATAAACATAAAAACCAAATACTATTCCTCAGTAAATGTCCAATGGGTTCAAAGGCCATTAGGTTATACCCTTGTGGTATGAGCAATCAGTTGGGGATAAACAAAATCCCCTCTGATTGAAGTTTCACTTTATGTTATTGCTTTGTAAAGTAGTCAATGCCGACGCTGAAATATTCTGAAAGTAATTGTAATTTTTGGATACTAGGTATGCTATGGTTTGCTTCATAACGTTGAACTTGTCTGGTGCTAACGTTTAATACTTTAGCTAGATCCGTTTGTTTCAAATTGTTTTCTTCTCGGATGTTCTTCAATTTACTTCCAATATTCATAGATGTGTTCTCCTTTTTCGCATTGACGCGACATATAACGTCAGGTAAAATGTAAGCAATAAACGACATTATATGTCGTGTTGGGTTTGATTGTTTATATTTATCTATAAATATAGATGAGACAATCCAGACTTTCAATGAGTATGTTTAATTTTATTTCGGTAAGTGAGGTGGTAATTTTAAGTAATTATCTTAGATTGCAGCTAAAAATACACCTCAGGGGGATTGTAAAAATTGAATGTATTAAAATCAAGCAAATTTATTACAATTACAGTAATTCTCACATTAATTTTAAGCTTGCTTTATACCACTATTTTTTTAATCGATACTGCTAGTGCAAATGATTCTCCGAGATACAAAACGTTTTTTAGTTTAGACAGAGGTAATATTACATATGATGATGGCAGACCACCATCTATTGGCTATGTTGATCGAATAACAGAAAATAATCCACTTGGTGGTGCGATTCTGGGTACGCGCTTCAAAGTTGATGAAAATGGTGTTATTGTTTATTGCCTGAATTGGGATTTAGATTCTCCATTGTTAGAAAAGGATGGAGGAAACGAGTATAAGAAGACATCTGAACGTTTAACTAAAGAAGAATACACTGCTATGGTCTATGCATATGGCAACGACCAAGATATTACGAATGATTATACAATCAACGGGAAAAAGCTGACAGAAGATCAACGTTATTATGTTTCTCAAGTAGCGCTGTACATTGTCTCTCATGATATGAATAGTAAAAATATTACGATCGATTCTTTAATTAAACACACTCGTGGTGAGATAGATCATGAGATTTCTGAGGAATTATATAAAATTATTGAGAAACACGTGGATTATATTGAGAACAATTTACTTGATGTTCCAGCAGAAGAAGATTTACATATTAAACTTGAAGGGCAAGCAAACAAACTTGTACAGAATGGAACATATTTCGAATCAGATGTTTTACAGCTAAAAGTCAATAATCAAAATGCTAAAGTGGTTTTTACAAAGAAAAACCTTTACAACGCATATTTTGTTGATCTTGAAGGTAATACTGTAACGGATGATTATATATTAGATGGGAATGCGTTTAAGATTCGTTTGAACGCAAAGGATATTGAGGAAAAAGGGAAAATTGAACTAGCTTTTAAAGCTACTACAGATATTGAAAATGTCTATAAATATGAACCACGCTACCAAGATAGTGACAAGCGTGGACAGGGTGTAGATGGAGAAAAGCTACAACGAATAACATGGATGGAAACAGATACAAAGGAAGCTAATGTAAGTGTTTCTATCAATTATGACATTGTAAAGGGAGACCTTGTTATTCATAAAACGGATGTCGGGACAGGTGAATCACTTGAAGGAGCAACCTTTGAAATAAAGGATGAAAAAGGTAATATTGTCTCTACCATGACAACGAATAAACAAGGATTGGCAATAACAGAAGGTTTAACTTTCGGGAAATACACATACCAAGAGATAGAAGCGCCAGCTGGTTATGTGCTTGATGAAAATATATACGAGATTGCGGTCTTAGAAAACGGGGAAGTTACAGCTGAAATAACAAATGACATCATCCGTGGGAACTTTGAGCTAAACAAAGTAGATGAAAAGACTAATGAACCACTAGAAGGAGCAACGTTTGAAATTAAAGATGTAGAGGGGAATCATATTTCTACGGTAACAACGAATAAACAAGGATTAGCAATGGTGGAAGGCTTGCCTTTTGGGAAGTACACATATCAAGAAGTAGAAGCACCAGAGGGTTATGAAATTGACCAAACCGTTTACGAGTTTGCCATAGAAGAAACCGGCAAAACTGTAAACGTTACCATGAAGAACAATGCTAAGAAAGCAAGTACTAACGAACAGCAATCAAAAGAAGCTCCGAAAAAATTACCAAAAACAGGAGATAAAACGAACACGATAAATTATATGTTAGGTAGTCTTTTCCTAGCGGCAGCAGTTATACTCGCAAGGTTGGTACGTAAAAAAGAAAACAATGAATCAAATTAGGATATTCCAGCTGTATAAGAAGAGGGTTGGGGAGTAACTAAAACAGTCTAATGTAAAGCAAATAATGCATGATGCTATTTCGGGAATGTACGTAGACACTTTGAAATTGAAGAACGCTTTTTCTGCATGTGATGTATCGTTGCCGAAGCCTTCCTTGTCTTGCACGAGTATAGGCAACGACGAGACCTCATAGTGTCAGCACGAGAATGCTAACCCGCCCCCCAACGGAAAGCGAAGTAGCTTCGTTACACGAACCATCATTTATCCCACATATAACTGTCAGTAATCCCCCCACTTCAAGCAATATAGTGAAAGGGGGGGGGACTGCCAGTAAATGACCGATTGGTTCCAATTCCTTTAGGTCATACTCTTGTGGACCGAACAATCGGTGGGGGATAAACTAAACCACTACTGGTTGAAGTTGCACTTTATAGTTGTTTGCTCTTTGTTAGATTAAGATACGTTTGTCTCCGCCTTCTTTTAAGGAGTAGATCGAGCAAATGAAAAAGGTAACTGTTTTCATAATCATTTTATTTACTTTAATTGGTATAACTTTTTTTGTGTCTCCATATCTAAAAGAATACGTAATGAATAAGAAAATTAATAAAGTAGTTGCAGAAATTAAAAAATCTGATAGTGAAACGTTGAAGGATAATAGGGAGAAGAAGCAAAAGGAAGAAGTAATTATTGACTTCCCGTCTGAATATGATGTTTTAAAGAATATTAATTATACAGGGAACCCAGTTGCATATTTGTTCATTCCTTCTACCGAGTTAGAACTTCCCATTTTTAGTACAGTTAATAATAACAATCTTCTAATGGGAGCAGGCGAAATGAAGGAATATGATGATCTGGGAAAAGGTAATTATGCACTGGCAGGGCATCGAATGAAGGAAAAGGGCTTGTTATTTCATGATGTAGCTCGTTTGTCTATTCATGATGTAATATATGTAACCGATCTAGATAAAGTATATAAATATGTCATTAACCGTGTAAGAAAGGTCGATGAAAAAGATTACTTTATTATCGATGATAATGGAAAAGATGAAATTACACTGATCACTTGCGATATTCCGAGTAAACCAGAAAGTAGAGTTGTAGCTAGTGGAGATCTTGTTGAAGTGTTTGATTATGGAACTAAAGATTTAAAATCCGTTAGAAAATAAGACAAAGTAAGTGGGTTCAGCTCATGAAGAGGCTGCTCCATTATTGAGGTAGGGGAAGCATTTAGTAAGAAGAGGGCTGTCTTCTAGGACGGCCCTCTTTGAACTTGGTTATTATTGACCATACCATTGTTTGTTATTTTGAATTTGTGCATGGTGCTCTGGGTGCCAATAGTCGACGGAATATGCGTAATCATAGTTCATAATACAGCGTATTCCACTGCCCTGCGGGTCATGGCCTAGTCCATAGTTGTGGGAAAACTCATGCTGTGCAGCTTTTGAAGTGTTCGTTATTCCTTGATCTAAGTTAACACTATATGCTGTTCCTGGAGCTGAATTATATACGTATGCAATTCCTCCCGCATCAAAGTTTGCATCTTTAGTAAATCCAGTTACAAAATCATAAGGTTCGTTAGACCAGTCTCTTTGTAAATCCGCCAAAATTTGTTCGCTACTTCCACCTTGTGATGTCCAGCTTGCTACCGCTTGTACTTCAAAGTCAATTCCATGATCACGAATAAATGCATCATCTGTATTCTCTATAATTTGTTGGACACGATCTTGCCAATCGCTATAGGCTGCTCGGTACTCCTCATCGGCTACTGCAAGTACAGTTACTGTCTTTGTTGCCTGTGGTTGTAACTCTCCCCTCTCTTTATACTTGTTTGTAGAGGTAGTTTTCTTCGTTGTTTTGACCTTTTTCACATTACCGTTTTCATCTAATACGTTCACTTTAGTCGATTGTTCAATTTTGGCTGGCCCTTGTTCTGGTGCAAATTCTTTCGCTTTTGGTAGTGTTTCAATATAAGTAGATGTTGCTGCTGACTGATCATGGTGTTGATGCTGTTCAGCTAATCCTGTAGTGGGTATTGCCAAAAGTGTTAAGATAAGAATAAGTGCAATAGAAGAAATTCTTTTCATGTATATCCTCTCCCTTTTTGGTTGTTATTTTCTGATTTCGTGAAATATTCGTGATATCCTTCTAATTATTGTAAAAACAGGAATTATTACCTAAAAAATGGCTGTTTTTAGGTATAAGGACTAGAATAATAGTGGTAGTTTAATAGATAATTTTAGTAAATGAAACTAGTCTAGTAGTGCATATTGATTTACGTCATTATTACAATGATCGTGAAAAATTATATTGGGGAGATAAGCAGATGAATTTGTATAATACAATTAAAAATGAAAAAGAATATTGGCTTGTTGATCAAGTCAAACAGGAAGGTATATCCACAGAAGCTTATATGGAAATGTTTCAAAAGCTATTAGGAGAATGGCAGGAGGGAAACATTGGTTATATTTCTGTACTGATGGATGAAGTGCACGAGCAAGAATTAAAGCAGCTTGGCTTTACGAAAATCTCCACAATTGTCGAGTATACAAGAACGTTGGAGGACATTCCGATTTTAGATGGTGAGATACAAGCTTATTCGCTATCAGAGAGTAATATGAGTGATCAAGTTTTTGCTAGCCTTTATCAAGCTTGTCGGTCAGGCTCGGCGAATAAAAACAAACAGCAGACGATTGAACAGATCATGCAATCCTTACACCATGAATTGGGAGCTCATTGGCGTGATCACTGTTTTTATTTTACGTCTAATAATGAAAAACTTGGTATAGCTATTCCTCACATTGAGATGGGTACAGCTGATGAAGGGAGGATGTTTTACTTTGGTGTTGTACCAGAATGGAGGGGAAAAGGCTATGGTGCTAAACTACATCTTCATACTCTATCATTGTTAAAACTATTCCATGCTACGTATTATGTTGGTAGTACAGATGAAGCTAATACGAACATGATAGCAATCTTTAAACGAAATGGCTGTATGCTTAGAGATCGAAAAGGTATTTATCGATTGGAGAATAAAATAAATGCTGAGTAGCATCGCTTTTCAGCAAAGGCTGCTACCTGGATTTGTATGGTTGATTAATCGAAGCTTATGCAAAGTGGGTAGTAATGATAGTAGAACATGCACCATCAGTGAGGGATGATCGAAATTACCTCACTGATGGAAGGTTCACGTATACGGCCATTTTTGTTTTAATGCTTCGATAAATGCTTCCACGTTTTTTTTACTTTTCATGATTGGTGAATAAACGTAGGAGAATGTTCGATTGAAGGTTGTGTTGTTTAGTCGGAGAATAGCGAGTTGGTTCTGTTGAACATCTCGCTCTATTACGCTATGCGAAAGCAGCGATAGCCCCATTCCTTTGATAACACTTTCTTTAACCCCTTGATTACTACTTATTGTAAGTATCGATTTCGCTTTTACCCCATTTGAACGAATGACATGATTAAGGTATTCCCTTGTACCAGAGCCTTCTTCTCGGGTCACCCAGGCTTGATTATGCAGTTCCTTCATCGTAATGGTAGCTTTCTTTGCTAGTGGATGGTTGGTCGCAGCTAGAACATATAATTCATCCTGCATAAATGGATAAACAGAAAGCTCTTTATCATTCGTCTGCCCTTCAATTAAACCGATATCAACCTGGAATAGTCGTACTCGCTGGACAATTTCTTCTGTGTTGCCAATGACTACTTCGAGAGTAAGCTCAGGGTATTTATCTTGAAGCTCAACGAGTAAATCGGGAATGATATATTCTCCAATGGTGAAGCTGGCGCCAATTTTTAAATTGCCTTTAATAGTCTGGTGATGTTCCATGATATCCTGCTTTGTCTGTTCGTAGATTGTTAGAATTTGTTTAGCACGGTGGTATAGCACCTCTCCAGTGGGCGAAATTTGCATGGATTTAGGTGAACGTATGATTAATTCTGTACCGAACTCTTTCTCTAAATTTTTTATATGCAGGCTGACACTAGGTTGTGATATATGTAATTTCTCAGCTGTCTTCGTAAAATTCCTTTCCTCTACTAACGCGACATAGGTGCGCAATGCATCATAGTACAAGTTAAACTTCTCCCCTTATTATTAATATTACTAATAGTTATAATTATATATATGTATTTTACTAATAATAATACTTTCGGTAAAGTTTAAGTAGAAACCACTTAAAGGAAGTGTCGGTAATGGGGAAAGCAATTGGTAACCATCAGGCAGATAAGTATGCCTTTGTGAAAGGGGTAGGTATTACATTACTTATCGCTATTATTGCAAAGTATGTTGCTCAGCTACCATTCTTATCAATTATGGGACAGTTAGTTATCGCAATTATTATCGGAATGGTATGGAAAGCGACTATCGGTGTTCGGGAAAATTTACAGGCTGGGGTGACATTCTCGAATAAGAAATTATTGCGCTTTGGCATTATCTTATTAGGAATGCGGTTAAACTTAGCCGATATTTATAACGCGGGTATTGGCGTATTTCTAATTGCTGCTATATGTCTGGTAGTAACTTTATTTATTGTTTATGGGTTAACAAAATGGTTTGGTGTAGGCAAACGACTTGGAATCTTAACGGCATGTGGAACAGCTATTTGCGGTGCGGCTGCTGTTGTAGCTATCGCGCCACAAGTAAAAGCGAAGGATGATGAAACAGCAGTAGGTGCTGCCACTGTTGCTGTATTAGGAACGATTTTTACATTAATTTATACGGTTTTATATACAGCTTTACATTTATCACCAGCTGGTTACGGTGTATTCACTGGGGCAACACTGCATGAAGTAGCTCATGTGGTGGCAGCAGCTACGGCTGGAGGGAATGATGCCGTAGATTTAGCCGTTATTGTCAAATTAACACGGGTGGCATTACTAGTGCCAGTAGCTATCATCATTGGTTATCTCTTTCAGCGAGGTAGTGGGCAAACAGAAAGCAGGCTATCCATGTCTATCATTCCTTGGTTTATTATAGGATTTATTGCAATGAGCGGATTTAATACCCTTGGGATTGTATCCGAGGAGGTTGCAGGAGTAATTGTTAATATCGCTTACTTGCTTATTGCTATGGCAATGGCAGGTCTCGGTTTAAATGTCGATATAAAAACCTTCCGCAAATTAGGTATGAAATCATTTGCTGCGGGAATCATTGGTTCGGTTATTTTAGCTGTTTTAGGGTATACACTTGTAGTGTTATTCTCTATAAATTAAGCCAAATCGTTTTTTAATAATATAATGTGTGTAAATGTAATTATCATAGTTTTCGAATACCGATATAATATCGTTTGTCTAGCGATTTATATCGGTTATTTGAGTCTCTTAAAATTATCGTGAAGTGTTATTAAAAAAGTAGCAGTTACCATTTTTTATCCCCCTGTGGATATATTAAAACGCACCTGATTTCTATTATTAATGACCCTCATGGATTAAAGTATTATGTAGATATTTAGGATATAAATGGTTTTTTAGCAGTGAAAGGTATAAATGAGCTATTGCTTAAATACTATCTTTTTTATCTTGCTAAGTTGATTTGTAGGTATTAAGATTCATTTTCACACTTGGGTGACAGGAAATATTGACGGATGTTATTCGTTAGCGGAAGATATAAAAAAAGGGCTGAAAAAGGAGGTCTTTTTTTGAAAGCTATTCTCGTCGATGATGAACAGCTGGCATTAGATTTCCTAGAGCGGAAGCTTCATCAGATAGGTAATGTACAAATTATTGATAAATTCATTGATCCTCTTCAAGCAAAGAATTGCATTTTACGATCTCATGTCGATGTCGTCTTTTTAGATATTCATTTACCAGAGATAAATGGTTTGCAGCTAGCTGAGCAAATAATGGAAAGCAAGCCAAATATAACGATCGTTTTTGTAACCATCTATGATCAATATGCTGTACATGCTTTTGAAATTAACGCATTAGATTATGTTGTCAAACCTTTACAACTGGATCGATTACATAAAACTGTATCACGTATAAATGCACGTCTTGCTATGCCTCAACAGGAGTCTCCAGGCGAAAAGAGTAAGATTCAAGTAAATGTTTGTAGACAGCTAACAATTGTAAACGAAGCAGGTAAAGCTGAAACTTTAAGTTGGCGGACAGCCCGAGCACAAGAGCTATTTCTCTATTTATTGCAAAATAGAGAACAGCCTGTTCGGAAATCAGTCTTAATTGATCTATTTTGGAACGATTGTGATTTAGATAAAATATACCCCCTGTTGTATACGACGGTATATAATATGCGTAAAACGTTAAAAAGGTATAGCCACCATTTTTATATCCAGAGTACGAAAGAAGGGTATATTCTTCGTACAGAGGATGTAACAATTGATGTTGAGGAATGGGAAAGAAGGCTTAATTCAGCACAGCCGCTTATTTTGGAAGCGGTTGAAGAATATGAGGAGATTATGAATGTATACACAGGTGCCTATCTTCAGGAATATGATTATTGGTGGGCGGAGGCTGAACGACATCGACTTGAGCAAACTTGGCTTGATTTTTCGTTTCAATTAGCTGAACTTTATCAGAAAAAAGGAGATATAAAAAAAGCAATACATTGGTATACCAATATATGTAATCAACAGCCAGGTACGGAAGAAGCTTACGTAGCCTTAATGAAATTATATGCTATGGAGGGTAATCCTAAATTAGTTGACCAACAATTTGACCAGTTAAACAGGGATATGTTAGTTGAATTAAACATAACGCCAAGTCTTGAAACCATTCAATGGTACAATCATTGGAAGAAAGTTAGTAAGTAAATTTCTTGTATGCTATTGCTTAAAGGATTAATTATCGCTACTGATAGACGGATTACTGACAAAATGGTTGCGAGGTATTTAAACTTCTGTTCAGAACAATGTTGTATATAGTTATATAAGGATTAAATGAGCTTTATTAATCCTTCAGAATGATAAAAAATATTTGTTTTAATCTCTTCTTTACAGGCATTGGCGTTCTCTTCTAGTTGAGAAGAAAAAAATCGAATGATAGGGTGATATAGTGTAACGAATACGGCGCAAAAAACCTGATGTGATTGATCCAAATTACATCAGGTTTTTCTCATATATACAAGATAACCTAAAACCATTATACAGTCGTATTCTACAAATTAATAAAGTGATCGAAATGGTCTGATTATCGATCCAATTGACTAATAGGAGACAAATCTCATTTACGGCTGAGTTTTCGGTACGCAGAAGCTTACGGTGGTTCCTTTATCTGGAATGCTTGTAATGTCTAATCCTTGTCCATACGCTTTGATTAATCGATGATTCGTATTAGCTAATCCAACCCCACTAGTGCTAAGGTGGTTATTAAGAATCTTGTCAGCCTTCCATTTTTCCATACCTATACCATCATCTGCAATAGTTACTTTAAAAAAAGCATCATGATTTATAAGTTGTATGCGAACATTACCACCCTGAGTCCGTTTTAGTATGCCATGATGGATCGCATTCTCAACGAGTGTTTGAATAGCCATTGGTGGTATCATCAGGCTATTGTTCTCCTCAAGATCCCAATCTACATTTATTCTGTCGCCAAATCGTTCCTTCTCTATATATAAATAGGAGCGAATCAAATCAAGCTCATCTGCTAACGGAATAGTTGTCTCTGTGTTTTTTCCATCAAAGCTTCTTTGTAAGTAATTTCCGAATTCATTAAGCAGGTGGATCATTCTTTTCGTATCAATTTCACTTAATGATGCAATCGTATTTAACGTATTAAATAAGAAGTGCGGCTGTATTTGCGCTTGTAACCATGCAGCTTCTATCTGAAGATGTTTTTTAATAGATGTTCTTAGGTTCGTTAAAGCTCGAACACGTGACTTTAGCTCTAAGGATTCTGCCGGCTTTATTACATAATCGTTTGCACCTGAAAGAAAGGCAGTGTGTATATCTTCTGATTCGTTACGTGCAGTAAGTAGTAGAATGGGTAATTCTGAAATAGAATATTGTTTACGGATATGTCTGGTCAATTCGTATCCAGACATATTTGGCATCATAACATCGGAAATGATTAAATCCCACTCCCGTTGGTGAAGCAACGTTAATGCCTCCTTTCCAGAATTTGCTGTCGAAATATAAAACTCTGAACTAAGCATTTTCGTTAAGATTTGTAAATTAATCGGGTCGTCATCGACGAGAATAATTCTTTGTTTATTATCCCCTTCCTCCTCTAAGGGAGAGAATTCAGGTGTTTCTGACTTTAAGTCTCCCAATGGTTTTAACGTATCTGAAGGGGAATGAATGGTTGTAGCAACTTCTGATTCTCCTTTTTTATGATCAGTATTTTTAGCTATTGGTAATGTGAAAGAAAATATAGAACCTTTACCAGGCGTAGACTCGACATGGATTGATCCGCCGTGTAGCTCAATTAGCTGTTTGCATATGCTTAACCCAAGTCCAATTCCTCCAATACCTGAATTCGTATCTGTGTTTTCCTGTTCATACGGTAGAAAGATTTTTTGTAACGTACGATTATCCATTCCCCGTCCTGTATCTGTTATATGAATAATTGCCATGTGATTCTTTCTACTCGCAGTGACGGTAATTGTCCCTTCATCTGAATATTTAACCGCATTGTGAAGCAGATTAAATAATATTTGGATCAAACGATTTTCATCAGCAAATACGTAAGGGAACGATTCTGGTATAACAACCTTAAAAGTTATTGGTTTCCGTTGGGTCATAAATTGGAGCATATCTACCACACCATTTGTAATAGTTTGTACATGAACGCGCTGTTTTTGTAATTGTACGTTTGGTTCCTTCAAACGTGTTATATCAAGGATGTCATTCAATGTGTAGGACATGCGACGACCTATCATAACTAATAGTTGTAAGTGTTCCTTGTCTTTTATGGAAAAAGAGCCTGAAGTTAGTATCGTTTCCGCGATGTTGATGATACCATGAAGTGGATTCCGTAATTCATGAGCTGCATTTGCTAAAAACTCATCTTTTATCTTATCCACCCTTTTTAATTCTATGGCTTGACGTTCATTTTGCTTCGCAATATGCAAATGGAGTCGAAATAGATAACAAGCAAATAAAATCACTGCAATGATGATATCAAACGGATAATAGGTTAACTCCAGCCATTTTCCCTTTATTGCTCCCCACACCGTACTATTAACCATACTTATTACTGATAATAATAAGTAGATGGCATCTCTTTTCCCGTTACGTATCGACTTCCAAATTAAAACGATTGTATATATATAAGGAATATAGCTTAGTTTTAATGTGATTCGTCCAATATAAAAAGTATATGGAAAAGGGGATACTAAAAGCACAATTGACAAAACACAGAATAATATTAAAATCCAACGTGAGAGTAGTACTTGTTTTGAGTTGAAAAGTACTTGCTTAATAAATAGAAGAGCAAAAAGATTTATATAAATATAAGGTATATAATTAAGCTTTATCGACCATTCATAATTTATTGGCAACCAATGAAGTAATAGCTTACTATCATCTAATAAGGTTGCAAACATGGAAGAAATAAGAACTAGAGAAAAATAAACTAACTCTGTTTTTCTATTTCCAATTATATAAAGAATAAATGCATATACACAGTGTAAAAGTAAAATAATGAAGGTCATAACTTCCAGGTTTTTTAAGGAATTCGTTTCATGATTAATCGCTTGTGCCGTTCCAAATTTGATAGGTTTTATGATTCCACCAGAATGATAGTCATAGTTTGCTACATGTATGATAATTTCCATAGTATTTGCTTCTGTTTGAAAGAAAGTGGAAAAGGGGAGTGATTCAGGTTTGTATTGGTTTGGATATTTTGCTGGCTTCCCCGAGCCTCCAATGAGTTTACCACTGATGTAAATGTCGAAAGCTGATGCAATTCGTTGTATTTGCACACCATAGAGTTTTTCTTTACTTTTAGGGAGTAAAACCTGTAGACGATATGTGCCGTAACCATATGGGGATCGCTTGTCTACACTATTTTGCGACTTTTCAGGAACAGTAATAAAATGGTTAACCGCTTTAGCACGTTTGTCAAAAGAGCTAGGGGTTAGAAATTGATTTGGATAAAATTCCCATTCTCCATCAAGGGTAATCAAATGATAATTCGTAAACTTCCAATTTTGAAAATCTATTACCCCATCCTTGGCATGTGGATGGTCTGGTGTTTTATGATAAGTAATCCAGATAATTCGAATACTGTTTAGCGTTAGGAGTAATAGACTAATGATTAGAAAAATCTTTCTATTGGTTAACGGGTTCATGTTTTTCATCCTCTAAAAATCAATGAATACATAATTTGTAATCAATGATTATGGTGGTAGATTTCATTTATTATACCGTCAATTGTTAAATTGATAATATTGAACATTGTTTCAAAAATTTGAATATAGTTACATCTACGATATAGAAACGCTTGTCATTGTAGAGAGCAATATATTACAATCAATAACTCTTATTCATGACATTTTTTGAAAATTTAATGACTTTATTTCGTTTGTTGATCCCAATTTTTTTATATGCATGACTTACATAATCCCTTATAGTCTTTTCACTTAAATGTAGCGTAATGGCAATTTCTTTATTGTTATACTCTTTGTATAAAAGATAGAGAATATCTAGCTCACGTAACGTAACAACTATTCCTCGCTGCAGTAACCTAAATTTCATTCTCTGTTTATCTTGTAATTGAATTATTTGAATATGATTCAGGATGAGCTTAGGTATCTCCCCGGATAAAATATAATGACTATGGTAGACATTTCGTATACTATTAATAAAATTTCTACTATTAATATTGTTTAGTATAAAACCATTGACCCCTTCTTCTAGTCCTCTAAGTACTAAGTCTTGATGACAATCTTGCATCATATAGATAATCTTAATATGATTAACTATACGTTTTAAAGCAATCGTTGTTTGGATAACATTGATATTCTTCACTTTAGTATTGAATATAATAACATCTGGTTTTCGTTCTTTTGCTGTTTTAAATAGTTGATTCTTATTAAGCGTTGTTCCCAATAATTTCATATCCGCTTCTTTTTCTATAATTAGTCTTAGACCGTTACTAAAAAATTTCATCATAATCAACATACAATATCCTAATCATTTGCAACATCTCCAAAAAGTGAAATATCAAGATAGATAATTAATTATTTCTATAAACTAAACATAAGGTATGTTTCTAAACATATTCTCTACATCTATTTTTTTACGAACAGTTTAGAATCAATGGTGGCAAAGTACGGAGGCATTGATATGAAGTTTAGGCTAGTAACTAAGAAATTACTTTAAATAAGGGGTGTTTGATGATATTGGGAATCAGCTAAGCTACAATATATCAACAGAAATAATAGGGAAAGATGATACCGAATATAAGACTTTAAAATATGAAATTAATTATAGTTCGTTTTTTTATTAAAATAATTAATATAGCACCTGAAATATGCGAGACTCCTTGAAAAAGAAGAACGCTTTTTCTGCGTGCGATGTATTGCTGCCGAAGCCTTCCTTATCTAACGGGAACAGCACGGCCTGAGCTAACTTGGTAACGTGTTTTTCTTTACCAAGTTAGCTCAGGCCGTGCCCGCGGAAAGCGAGTATATTTTCATGGTGCGGCGATGATACTCCTATCGATAACATGATTATTCGTATTTTGAGTAATGAAGTTGTGTTTTGACCCAGCCACTTATAAAACTCGAGACCTTACATGTCAAAAACGCTTTCGCTTTCTACTTTGCAGATGCGTACAGCATATGTACGATACCATTCATCCCTGCCTTTCCTTTGAGCAGCTTGGTGAACAGCATGTTGCTTCCAATGATGAATTGCCTCTAGCGAATTCCAATAGGATATCGTAATACCAAGTCCTTTCTCGCGAACGCTCTCAACCCCTAGAAAACCTTCTTGCTTAGCGGCTAATTCTACCATTTTTTCAGCCATTTTATTATAACCGTTATCATTCTCCGTACGTTTTGATGTGAAAATAGCTGCGTAATATGGTGGTTTAGGTGTTTTGGCTATATCAGACATGGACATACCTCCCAGATAGTTAATTACCTTATTATATGTTTATACACGGTTGAATAATAGCATAATAACAAATTTATCCCGCATATAACTGGCAGTAAGAACGCACTTTCAGAAATAAAGTGAAACCATAAGGATAAGTATGGTTTAAACTGCCAGTAAATGTCCGATTGGTTCACCTACCAATCCGTGGGGATAACCCACCCACGGATTGAAGTTTTACTTTATCCCGCATATAACTGGCAGTAAGAACGCACTTTCAGAAATAAAGTGAAACCATAAGGATAAGTATGGTTTAAACTGCCAGTAAATGTCCGATTGGTTCACCTACCAATCCGTGGGGATAACCCACCCACGGATTGAAGTTTTACTTTATCCCGCATATAACTGGCAGTAAGAACGCACTTTCAGAAATAAAGTGAAATCATAAGGATAAGTATGGTTTAAACTGCCAGTAAATGTCCGATTGGTTCACCTACCAATCCGTGGGGATAAACCACCCACGGATTGAATTTTCATTTACTGTTTGTTCTATTTAAAAAAAGTTCATGCTTAACGGAGACGCACGCCTGTACAGACAAAAAATAACAAGAAAGTAAGTTAGTCTATGGGAAATGATGGTGGGGAATCATTAGTGTTCCGGTAAATACTTCCTTTTGGCGACAACTGATTAGCAGTATAACAACGTGATATCTTACCAAGGCTTTTTCACCTAGGAGTCTACGTGTTGTTCCTCTACTAACATGAGACTGGTAAAGCACAAGCCGAATGATTCAAATAATAATAGTTCGGCTTGTGCTTTACCTAAAATACGTTTGTCGTAGCATCTCTACCACCACCAATATGGGCGGTATGGACCAAACCTCCTTATTCCATAGAATGGAAAACCAAATAGACCGAATGGCCCGAAGAAGGGAAACAATCGCTGGTCATTAGCGTCATTTCGATTTGTATCTTGATCAGGAGTAGGAATTAATAAATATAATTGATTGTCATCGAAACTGTGTAAAATACCTATATAGGTACTTCCGTCATTTACTTCAATCTGAATATATTGATATAACTGTTGTTTACAAAAATCCTTCATATCTACCTGTTGTTTTACGTTCCAGTTGTTCTCATGCATTGGCTGATAGTCAGCGTGGCTACTTTCCATATGATAATGCGAATGGTTCATCCCATCGACCTCCTTATGTTCACCCATATGTTATTCATCTGTGACGAAAAATGTGCAATTGTTTACAAATGGATGTTTGTCATATTTGTTCTTTAGCAATAGAGGTGGCCAAGCAGAGAACCTGCTGTTTGTGGAATCAATTGATAACAGTAGTGGGTTTCAATTGTGTTTTAATTTCACTGTTCCACAGCTTCATTTTTTCAAGAGCGTAACCATCTGATAGAATATCATTTGGCTTATTTCCTTTACCAATGACATAGTCGACAAATTCCATATCCATATATTGAAAAATATAATTGAATTGCTGAATAAGAGGTAATGCCGCCGTTTTGGGGTCTGGTTTTTCACCTGTGACAATAACATAGGCTTTTTTTCCACGGAATGCTTCCCAAAAATCAATTCGCTTATCCTTCATGTATTGACTCCAGCGATCGAAGAATATTTTCATTTGACCAGACATTCCAAACCAATATACTGGCGTAACAAAGAAGTACGTATCATACTTCAAGAATTCAAAAAAGAGCGCTTCATAATCATCATCTACTGTTTCAAATCCATCTTTATCATGTCGTTGGTCGATGATCGGATTTAGCTGTTTATCTAGTAAGAACACACGCTTATGTTCGATGCCGTCTAAAGCTTTATCTGTAAGGTAAGCTGTATTGCCGTCTTTCCTTGAACTACCTAAAAGTGTCATGATTTTCATCATTTTTCCTCTCCTTTGTAATGATGCTATAAATAGCATATACTAATTACATAATTCAGTAAAATAGATATATTTGAACATTTAGTTCAATAAAATTGATATAAAGGAAGAGAAGTATGGAACTACGTCAGCTTATTACGTTTAAAACGATTGTCGATGTTGGTGGATTTAAGAAAGCTGCAGAGACATTAGGATATGCGCAATCATCGATTACAGCACATATAAAGGATTTGGAAAAGGAATTGGGACATCCACTATTTGATCGTATGGGAAAAAAGGTCGTTCTCACACAGGCTGGAAAAAACTTTCTACCTTACGCAACAGAGATTATTCAACTTTACTCCAAATCCAAGGCTGCGATTCATGCTAGTAGTGAGCCAGCTGGTCCATTAACAATTGGTGCAAGTGAGTCTCTCATGATTTATTGGCTTCCAACGTTGATTATGACATTTCGAAAAAAATTTCCTAAAGTTGAATTAACGCTAAAATCACTTCAATATGACAACTTGGAAGGACAGCTGAAACGAGGAGATATAGATGTCGCTGTTTTAGTGGAGGAGAATAATTGGTCTCATGATGAATTAATTATTCATAAAATAGCGGAGGATAAGCTATCTTTAGTACAGCCCACAGATCATTGCTCTTCATCAACTGCTGAAACAATGCTCGTAACGGAATATGCTTGTAGTTGGCGGCCAATAATTGATCAGCATATAAAAGCGATCGGCAACAGCTCGGTTACCAAAGTGGAGCTACCAAGTATTGAAGCAATTAAACAATGTGTACTATGCGGCCTTGGTAATACAATGCTCCCTTATTTCACTATAAAAGATAAACTACAGGAAGGTAAACTCGTAGAAATGCCATCCTGTAGCCCATCGAATACAATTGGGATATATACAGCTATCCATAAGAATAAATGGCTATCGCCTAATCTACAAGCATTTTTGGAGTTGATTAGGGAGCAATTTTAGATATTGTAGTAGTTTTATCCCGTACATAACTGGCAGTAAGCTCCCCACTTCAAACAATAAAGTGAAACAAATTGGTAAGTAGCTGGTACTGACTGCCGGTAAATGTCCGATTGGTTCAAAGATCTTTTAGGTCATGCCCTTATTTCCACTGCTTGAAGTTTTACTTTATATAGTGGACTTTTGAACAATATACGGATCGTTAACGTCTACGTAAGTGTCCATTGTAATCATGACAACGATGACAAGCAGAATCGAACACGAAGTTAATTTTTTGGAAGTGTAAATCCAAGTAGATATAAAACAAGAGGACAAATGCATAGACAAATTTATAAACATTGGAATATAGTATTGTAGCGATATTGAGAGGGAGGTGTAAGCATTGAGGCAACCTAGACCAATGAAGCACCACCCAAGATTTTGTTTTCCGTGAGGGTATAGGTGGTGTGGTCCTGGCTGTAGCGGTCCTGGAGAGCCGATAAATGACGTTGATGCAGCCTGCAAAGCCCATGATGAATGCTATCAAAAATACGGAGATCCATGCAGATGTGATCGAGAATTTATGAAGCGTCTCCAATCTAAAATAGACCCAACGACAGAGAAAGGGAGACATGCTCGCACGTTATACAAATATATGCGACTACAAACGGCATTCACTTGTGGTTTTAAAAATCGCAGATAAGTACATGTTAAGCCATGAGATTCTAACTCATGGTTATTTTAATAAGTTAAGAAAGTATAAAATCAGTGCAATGACTGCGTTAAGCCAAGTAGTTATTTTGAAATGTTAGATGTATATTGGCAATGCTCCGACTAATTACTTCGCTTTCCGCGGGCACGGCCTCAACTAACTTTGCAAAGAAGAACACGTTGCAAAGTGGATTTTCAGCTCGCGCTAATCCCGCAGGAGTCTACGTAATTAGTCTCCGCTTTGAGAAGGTGCAACAATTCTTGTCATAAGTAATAGGTTGACTTTTTTTACTATGGGTAAAGTGAAAATCGTTATCCGTGAGTATAAAAGCAGCTGTGTTACTTCATGCTAGCGTTGTAGAGCCTGATAATAGCGAAGGCTTGCCACTTCAACTCCTGTGGGAAATGTTTGACCTGAAGATCCACTTTTTTGAGCGGGTTTTGCTAAAAAAGTTAGCTGAAGGACAAACCCCACGGAAAGGGAAGTGGGCAGCCGGAGTGGTGGTCAAGCGGGGCTGGGACATAACTAGCCCTTATGAAGTTAAAAAAGATTCCAGTTATCAAAAAATGATAGCTGGAATCTTTTTTGTTATAATTTAGGCTTGTATTTTGCCTGAAGGCGGTGTACTTTCTTAAATTCACCGCCATAAAGGCGAATCCTAATTCATTTTCCACTTTCGATTTGCCTCTCACTGACATACGAGTGAAACGCAAATTAGCCTTCAAAAATCCGAAGACAGGTTCTACATCTATTTTACGTTTTCCATAGATTTCTCCCGTTTCTTCTTTTGAAAGCTGCTCTCTTATATATGCTTTTTGCTGTTCCCAATGGGCATTATAGAAAATCTTACGATTTCCTTTTGCTTTGGTACAATGAACGCGTAATGGACATCCCGAACAATCTTCACATTCATAGACACGAAAGGTTCGTTTAAATCCGGCTTTATCTGTTCGATTCGATAGATATTGAAAAGGTACCTTCTTTCCGTTTGGGCAAGTAAAGAAGTCGCTGTCTGAATCATAGTCCCAGTTTGACACATAAAAAGGATTTTCTTTATATTTCTTTTTCTTTTCCATCCGATAGGAATTATACGTAATGAGTGGAGTTCTATTTCGATGTAATACCTCACTATAATTTTGTTCACTACCATAACCGGCGTCAGCGACAATATACTTGGGTAACTTGAAGTACCTTTCTTCAATATTCTTGAGGAAAGGAATAAACGTGCGAGTATCCGTAGGATTTGGAAATACATCATAAGCTAATGTGTACTGGCCTTCGGTCGCAATTTGTACATTATAACCCGCCTTAAGTTGGCCATTTTTCATATAGTCATCTTTCATTCTCATAAAAGTGGCATCATGATCCGTCTTAGAATAACTATTGCGGTTGCCAAAGATCTCCATATCATTTTGATATTTCTGTTTACGAATTACATAGTCTTGGAATTGTTTACGGTATTGCTTGGGTTCTTTTCGCATAGAACGGAGTTGTTTGCGATCTTTTGCTTTTTCACTTTCCTCGATTTCTTGATCGTATTTCTTCACTTTTTCATCTAGTTTTTTTACTACTTCATTGAGTTCTTCCGTTGAAATTTCATCAGAACTTTCTCTTTCTATTTCGGGGATAATTTCTTTTTCCAGTAGCTCCTCATACATTTGATTCGACTTCTCTACTAAATCGGAGCTGTATTTTTCAATGGATTTTTTCCATACAAAAGTGAACTTATTGGCATTCGCTTCTAATTTCGTGCCGTCAATAAAAATGGCCTCTTCTTCAATTGCCTTCTCTTCAACAAGTTGACAGCGAAATAGGACAAAACATTGGCGTAGTAACTCTTTTACTTCGGGATGAACACGGAATCGATTGATGGTACGATAGCTCGGCTCATAACCCTGTGCTAGCCACATCATCCGTACACTATCTTTAAGTAAGCCTTCTATTTTTCTGCCAGAAAAAACAGTTTGGGTATAGGCACATAAGATAATCTTCATCATCATTCGAGGATGGTATGCAGGACAACCTGTTTCGCGCAAAAATCCCACAAATGATTCTTCTGGGATATGTTCTACAATATGGTTAACCGCATAGGCGATATCATTTTCTTGTAATTTCATTTCAAAATCTAAAGGCAAAACGACTTGATTCATGGTATAATGTTTAAACATAAGGGATACCTCCGGTTCTGTTTGGGTGTGATTACTTTAACTTTACCAGAAGGTATCCCTTTTGCGTACATAAATCTCAAAAAAAGTGGTACTTACCAAATTATTGGCGAGTACCACTTTTTATTTTACTGGGTTTTGTCCCAGCCCCTAGAGGAAGCGTAAATCTGAGCATTTAGTGATAAGGACTGAGCGAATTTTGCTCAGTTTTTTTTATCCCACATATATCTGTCAGTAATTGTTCGATTGGTTCAAAGGCCTTTAATCATCTCCTTGTGGTACTAACAATCAGTGGGGAATAACAATACCCCCACTGATTGAAGTTTCACTTTATTGGATATGTATGTAATGATAAATAATATTAATTACATTAGATAGGTTAGTAAATAATGAGAATCAGACGTTTACAAAATCAGGTGGGTCTGGTTATAGAAGGCGCTAAAGTAGTGATTGCAGATAATGAGAAGAGTAACACATATGAGTGCAGTTACTAGGTTAGGTGTGTACAGAAAGCGCTGATCTCATATGTTCTAAATGTGAACATCAGCGATCTCTAAAGCAGAACCCTTTTTTCAGAGAAGTTTTATTTTATAATATAAAATTATTTGTATTTAAAGTATAATTACAGTACAAAGCTTTACTTAATTGTCTAGTAAAAAGGAAGGTAATTCATGACGGAAGAGAATATAACGCGGATACATATAGGAAATAAAGAATATATCTTAATTGGAACTGCCCATGTTTCTAAGCATAGTGCTGAACAGGTAAAGAATGTGATTGAAGCAGAAAAACCAGATGCTGTCTGTGTAGAATTAGATGAGCAGCGCTTCCAATCGGTTCAAGATGGTAATAGCTGGCGGGAAATGGATATATTTAAGGTAATTAAAGAAAAGAAGGCAACCTTATTATTAATGAATCTTGCGATATCTTCTTTTCAAAAACGAATGGCGAAACAGTTTGGTATTAATCCAGGTCAAGAAATGATTCAAGGCATTAAGTCTGCAGAGGAGAATGATGCAAAACTTGTGTTAGCAGATCGAAATATCCAGATTACCTTTTCGCGAATATGGCATAATATTGGATTAAAGGGAAAAGCAATATTATTAACGCAAGTGATAGCTAGTATCTTCAGTAGGGAGAGTATTTCCGAAGAAGAGTTAGAAAAAATGAAGACACAAGATACTATAAATACCATTTTGCAGGAGTTTACCGATACATTTCCTAAGTTAAAAGAGCCGTTAATCGATGAAAGGGATCAATATTTAGCGCAAAAAATTAAAGATGCCCCGGGTAATAAGGTCGTTGCTGTACTCGGCGCAGCTCATGTCCCAGGAATTAAAGAAGAGATTAAGCGGGAGCACAATTTGCAAAAACTAGCAGAAATTCCACCAAAGTCGAAGATTCCCAAGATTATTGGTTGGTCTATCCCTGTGCTTATTCTCGCTATCATTGCTTATACGTTTTTTGCGAATCCAGCAGCTGGGTGGGAACAAACGCTGAGCTGGGTGATTTGGAATGGAAGCTTGTCCGCAATTGGAGCTTTAATAGCATTTGGTCACCCGTTAACAATTCTTACTGCATTTTTGGTCGCTCCTCTTACTTCATTAAATCCATTGTTAGCAGCTGGTTGGTTTGCCGGCTTTGTTCAGGCCTATATTCGCAGGCCACATGTGCGGGATTTTGAAACACTTTCGGAGGATGTATTCACCGTTAAGGGCTTTTGGAGGAATAAAGTGACAAGAGTATTATTGATTGTGGTTCTTGCTAATTTAGGAAGCTCACTCGGGACTTTTATCGGTGGTGTAGATGTCATCCGTGTGTTTCTAGAGAACCTATAACAGCTTAATGCTGAAAAGGAGTTTGGGATCACAGTGGATAAGGAAGCACGTATTATCGATGATTTGATGGAGAAAATGATTAAAAAAGCAATGGAGCCAGGAGAAAAGCTCCCCTCAGAAAACCAGCTAGCAACTGCCTATCGTGTACCACGAATTACTGCCAGAAAAGCTCTTATGGTACTAGAAGAACGTGGTTATATATACTCTGTGCATGGGAAAGGACGTTTTTTAAAGGAGGCACCTATTCCCATTCAGCTACATTTAACGGGGAAGGTAAGCTTTACAGATAAAATGAGGCAAGCTGGCTACAATCTAACAACAAAGAATGCGTTTTGTAAGAAAATCGATTATGAAGAGAAAATATTCAAGATACTAAAGGCAACCAACCGAGATACCGTTTATCAAATAGGTAGACTTCGCTTGATTGATGATGAACCAATTGCCATTCACCAATCCTTTGTAAACGAGTTGAAGTTCCCGCAAATTGCTGAAGATGGCCCTAAGATTAAGTCGATGTTTTCTTATTATCGAGAATTAGGCTATACACAATTTACGAGTAATCAAACATTGCTTAGTATTACGTTCCCTACTTTTTCTGAGCAGCAATTATTATCTTGTAGCAGTATGGTACCACTTATTATCGTGGAAAGTGACTGCTTGGATGTAGAGACAGGGGATGTCCTCGAGTATACGAAAATACTCTACCGGAGTGATAAATTTAAATACGATATTACGATGCAATAGGAACTAGTAACACTCCTTATTTATAGGATAGCCAATAAAAAACTAGATTCGTTTTACTTTACCTCTTTAGATAAACCAATATCTAAAGAGGTATTTTTATCCCATCTATTACTGGCAGTAAGACCCCCACTTTCAATTACTAATGAAATGGGAGATCGCCTGCCAGTAAATGTCTGATTGGTTCAAAGCAAAGACCTCTAGGTCATACCCTTGTGGTACTAACAATCAGAGGGTAATAAACAAAACCCCTACTGATTGAAGGTTCGGGATTTTTAAAATATGTCGTCTTACACATACGATAGGATGGTGAAAATGGATGAAAAACAGGAAAGTAAAGGTACGCTTTCGATGAAAGAGAAAGCAGTTTCGTTTTTACGACTCGTAGCATCAGGGAAAGTCAGGAAAGCGTATAGTAGTCACGTCGGTCCAGGCTTTTGCCATCACCCCCCTTATTTTCGTGGTGATGCTCATTCACTTATGTTAGCAATGGAGGAAAATGCAGCAGAGAATCCTGACAAGCTATTTGAGGCCAAACGTATTATTGGAGATAGCGAATTCGTTGCGGTTCATTCACTTGTCAAACAAAACAAGGATGACCTTGGAGGTGTTGTTGTTCATATTTTCCGTTTCCAGGATGACAAGATTGTTGAATTGTGGGATGTGGGTCAACCCATTCCAGAGGATTCCCCTAATGAGAATGGGGTGTTTTAAACTCCTGAAAATGTGTATACCAAACGCTCTTTTCATCAATTCGGTCTCCTATAATTCGGTAATCTTAAATAGAATTTAGCAAAGATATCTTTAAAAATAAAAACCAGCTAAACCTTCTTCTGTGAAGATAGCTGTTTTTTTGATGTGTGAAATTGTATATACGAAACATGCCGGGATTAAATAGTAAAAATTTAAAATATTGTAAATTTAGTGTAAATTAACAGCGATACGTCTTGTTTTTTATGTATAGCTCGTAGATAATGTGATTGTAATAAAACACCTTAACATTTAAATATAACTTATTTGAAATAAATTTACTACCTAAGGTTTTTATTTTTAAATTATATGTAATATTCAGATAATAAGTTATGGCTAATTTAGGAGGGCTCCATATGAAAATAATCTTAAAGAATATTTCCATGAAATTTGATGATGTAATTGCTGTAGACAAGCTTAATGTAACGATGGAGGAAGGTAGCCTAGTTTCTTTGCTAGGACCAAGTGGATGTGGAAAAAGTACTACCTTGTTCATGTTGGCTGGATTATACCAGCCTACTTCTGGCCAATTATTTTTTGGTGATCAGCTCGTCAATAACATCCCACCAGAAAAAAGAGAAATTGGTATGGTTTTTCAAAATTATGCACTATACCCACATATGACGGTGCTTAAAAATATTATGTTTCCTCTAAAAATGGAAAAGGTGCCAAAGAAGATTGCTATGGAAAAAGCTCGTGATATGGCGTCGCTCGTACATATAGATCACTTATTAGATCGAAAGCCTGGCCAATTGTCAGGAGGACAGCAGCAGCGCGTTGCCATCGCTCGTGCACTTGTAAAAAAACCGAAGTTACTCTTGTTGGACGAGCCATTATCTAATTTAGATGCTCGACTAAGGTTGGAAATGCGTGAAGAGATTAAACGTATTCAACAAGCCACAGGTATTACGACCATTTTTGTGACACATGATCAGGAAGAGGCGTTAAGCATTTCAGATAAAATTCTCTTGATGAAGAATGGCAGATTTCAACAGTTTAGTGGGCCACAAGATATTTATGATCATCCTAAAAACGAATTTGTCGCACAATTTCTCGGGAATCCACCTATTAATCTTTTACCAGCAACTCTCAGTGGAGATAGGTATACCGTTCAGCTCACGGAAACGGGAGAAGTTATTCAACTTCCATACCCAGTTTCAAAGGAAGTTAAGTTGAATGAATTATTGCTCGTTGGTATTCGACCTGAGGACTTCTATATAGAAGTCAATGAAAACAAGCAGGGTATTGGAGGGAAGGTGCTTATAATCGAACGAATTGGCAGGGATAACTTGGTAAGTTTCCTTGTAGGTGAACGAAAGGTAAGAGCAATCGTCCCGCTGGATGCCTCCATCACACAAGGACAGCGGGTTAAATTCGGATTACATCCAAATCGCTTTCATGTTTTTAGAAAAACAGATGGAGAGAATCTATTAACAGGAAAATCGCTTATAACTAGCCATCAGCGTAGTGAGGAGGAAGTAGTTTGAATGAAAGTCCTACTATAAGAAAAACAATAAAAGCATTTTTCTATCTGCTTCCAGCATTGGCGGTGCTTATCGTATTTAATTTATATCCAATTATAAAGTCTTTTATCATGAGCTTTTATACGGATTACGACTATTTTAAAGACGAGGTATATGCTCGTGGGTTCGATAATTATCTGTATATCCTTCAAGATGATGAATTTTGGAGTTCTATGTATAACACGTTGATATATGTGATAGGGGTAGTACCGATTTCCATTCTTTTATCATTAGGTATTGCTGTGATGCTAAACCAGAACATTCGTCTCAGGGGATTGTTCCGTACCATTTATTTTGTTCCGTTTGTTACCTCCGTTGTTGCAGTATCTATTGTTTGGCGATGGATTTTCCATACAGAATACGGCGTTTTGAATTATTTCTTAAGCTTTATTGGAATTGACGCAATTGAATGGCTAACAGATCCACAGTGGGCAATGCCCTCATTAATTATTCTTGCAATTTGGAAGGGGCTCGGCTATAACATTATTATTTTTCTAGCAGGACTGCAAAATGTGAACAAGCAGTATTATTTAGCAGCACAGATAGATGGTGCTTCTAAATGGGAGAGATTTAAAAATATTACAGTACCACTAATCTCTCCGACGACCTTTTTTATTTCTATTATCTCGATTATCAATGCATTCAAGGTGTTTGATGAAGTGTTTGCACTGTTTGGCGGGCAGCCAGGTCCTGCTGGTAGTGCTCAAACCATTGTGTATTACATCTTCAATAGATTTTATGGGGATTGGGACTTTGGCGTTGCTTCTGCTGCTGCGTATATGTTGTTTTTGGTAATCTTTATCTTTACCTTAATCCAGCTATATGTTGGGAAGAAAAAGGTGAATTATTAATAGGGAGGATGCGAAGAAAATTATGGTAAAGAAAGAAGCGATGTCTAAAGGATTTATTTATCTGTTACTAACGCTAGGTGCTTTATTAATGCTCCTTCCATTCGTCTGGATGATTAGTACTTCATTAAAGGCCTCTAATGAAGTTATGATTATGCCTCCGCAATGGATTCCTGGAGATTTTCAGTGGGAGAATTATTCGAAAGCATTTGAAGTTGCCCCGTTTGCGCGCTATGCCTTTAATAGTATTTTTGTATTGATTGCAAGTACGCTAGGTGAATTAATAACGACCATTTTGGCAGCCTATGCCTTTTCGAGAGTTCAATTCTATGGGAAAAATATCATTTTTGCCATACTACTAGGAACCATGATGGTACCAGGAGAAGTACTACTGACACCAAATTTTGTTACGTTGGTAAATTTAGGTTGGATTGATCAATATGAAGCTTTAATTGTCCCATGGCTTGCAAGTATATTTTCGATTTTTTTATTGCGTCAGTTCTTTCTTGGAATTCCCCAAGAACTTTCCTACGCTGCCAAAATTGACGGTTGCAGTGATTTCAAGTTTCTTTGGACAATCATGGTACCACTTGCAAAGCCTGCGCTAATAACCATTGTAATACTAAAAGCAATCGGTAGCTGGAACGCATTCCTTTGGCCATTAATTGTGACTAATTCAGAGGAAATGCGGACACTTCCAGTGGGCTTGACTGCTTTCAGTACAGAAACAGGTACTGTCTATGAATTATTAATGGCCGCTTCAACTATGATTATTCTGCCGATGATCATTTTATATATTATTTTGCAAAAGTACATTATTGAAGGGGTAGCAAAAACCGGTTTAAAAGGATAAGTTCGACTAGCGGTGTGGTGGAACCTCGAGCTTTACGTTCTAAAGCAGAGACACAGATAGGTGCTAATTGTTCAACTTACTTATGTTAGAGGAATCAATGCTCTACAGAGTGACGTTTTTACAATATAAAATACATAATGATGGAGGGTATAATATGAAAAAGTTTTTATTCGTTTTGCTTGTAGGTCTAATCGCAATTAGCTTAGTGGCATGTGGGAATGCTGAGAAGCCAAATGAGGACAAGAAAAAAGAAACGGCTTCTGTTCCAGAAGAGCTAACGGGTCCAGTAGAAATTGAATTTTGGCATGCTATGACAGGTGGTCTAGAGGAGACGTTAAAAACAATGACAGATGGATTTAATCAGTCTCAGGATAATATTACGGTAAAGCTTGTTAGCCAAGGCTCGTACGATGATTTGTCAAAAAAATTAATGGCTTCTGCTAAAGCAGAAAACGCGCCCGTCATGGCACAGGCTTATGAAGATTGGATGACGCAGTACATTGAGAATGATTTAATCACTGACCTAACACCATATATGGAACACAAGCAACATGGTTGGTCTAAAGATGAATTAAACGATATTGTTTCGGTTTTCCGTGAAGCGAATACATGGGAGGACAAGATGTATGGTGTCCCATTTAATAAGAGTACTGAAGTCCTTTACTACAATACAGATATGCTAACAGAAAAGAATCTAGAGATACCAGCAACCTGGGAAGGTTATCAGGCTGCAGCAAAAGCACTTACTACGAATAAAGACGGTAAGCAAGTGGTTGGATTAGGCTTCGAGAACTCAATAGGGCTATCGTTCCCAACGTATGTGCGCCAAGCAGGAGGCAAAACAATCGATGATGCAGTGGATGAAGTAACCTTCAATACCCCAGAAGCCAAAACAGCGCTTGAATTTTTAAATGGGATGATTGCAGAAGGTACTGCCAGGCTTGCTGGAGAAGATGGTTATATGTCGAGTCCATTTGGTCGGGGGACGTTGCAATGTATGTAGGATCATCAGCTGGGATATCCTTTGTTGGTGCTGAAGCGGAGGGAAAGATCAACTGGTCTGTAGCACCATTACCAAAAGGTAAAGCAGCAGCAACGGCTTTTCAGGGTACCAATTTAGCTATATTTAATTCTGCAACCGACGAAGAAAAGCTTGCTGCTTGGGAATATATGAAGTTTTTAACAAGTACGGAACAGACTGTTTTTTGGGCAAAATCCACTGGTTATGTGCCAGTACGTACGTCTGCATTAGAGACGGATGAATGGAAAAAGTATGTAGAGGAAAATCCGGCCTATGGAGTAGCTGCTTCTCAATTTGATGCTGGCTACTATGATCCCCATATCAAAGGAAAATCTGGTATAAATGAAGCTTTGAATAAGGAGATTCAATCCGTATTATTACAAGAAAAGTCAATTGAAGATGGACTAAAGGACTTGCAAAAATCGGCACAGGATGCTGTAGATAAAGCAAATAAGTAGGTTTAAGCAAAAGTGGAAACATTAACAGTATATAGAAAGGTAGGAGCTGAATAGGCTCCTCCTTGTAATTATAAGAAGGTAGGCGAGTAGGTTGAAAGAAGCATGTAATCACACAAAAATCCGCTTTTGGGGTGGACTGCGTACGATTGGCGGTACAATTGTATCCATTGAATACAAAGGGAGTCGGGTAATTTTTGATTTTGGTTTAATCTTTAGCCCAGATGCCAGTATGTTGGATGAGAAAATAAAAGAGCGATCAAGCAAGATAGTGAAGGATTACCTGAAACTCGGATTGATCCCACCGATAGATGGTATCTATCTGGCTGAAGATCTCGAGGGATTAGCTGATCCTCTTCCAGAAGAACGGGACGCAAAGCAAACAGCTGTGATTGTTTCTCATTTACATTTGGATCATATGGGAGGCGTCGGTATGCTGTCACCACAAATTCCTGTCTATTTCACAGAGGACTCCTTGAAATTGTATCGGTCATTGGAAGTAGTAGGGGAAGCCGTAAAGGGGCATAAACCAAGCCTTCATGCTTGTACATATGATGAGACGTTTCAAATTGGCGAGATTTTTATTACGCCAATTCGAGTTGATCATGATGTCATAGGTGCCTGTGGTTTTCATGTGCAGACCCCAGATGGAGCAGTATTTTATACCGGCGATTTTCGTCTGCACGGAAAAAATCCTCAATGGATAGAAGCCGCGATCGAAAAAGTGAAGGACCGAGGCTTTGATGTGCTCATCATGGAAGGAACAACATTACGGGGAATTGAAGAAAGGAAACAGCCAATTATTGCTGATCGAGCATTGCCTACGAGCCTAGTAAAGGAAGCTAGTATTGCTGGTCATATGATAGAAATCTTACAGGAGACAACCGGTCTCGGGTTATTTAATATCTATCACCGCAATATTGAACGTTTAAAAACAATGCTGGAAGTTGCCAATTTAGCTAAGCGAAAGCTTGTGTTTGAATTAGAAACAGCATATATAGCTGAACAATTTCTCGGCAAAAGGAATTTTTCAGTATATATTCCAGCAAATACGAAGCATGAGAGCACCATAGGGCCATTACCTTGTTGGAAGAAGGATTTAATGAGTCGCTATGAAACAGTGGATGCAAGCGTTATTAACAGAAATCCATCGGCGTATTTATTACAAATGAGTTATGAAAATTCGTTAGAGCTATTTGATTTACATGTGAGTCAAGGAGCGTATCTTCACTCTAACGGTACACCTTTAGGAGATTATGATCCGGCTTATCATCATTTGATAAATTTATTAAACGTGCTTGATTTGCCAAGATTTTTAGCAGGTACTGGGGGGCATGCCATTCCGCAGCATTTAAAGTATGTATTGGAGAGGTTGAACCCAAAAACATTGATCCCGTTACATAGTTTTCATCCCGAACGACTCATTCCAGACCGTGGTCGGCTAGTAATACCTGAATATGGGGTAACGTATGTATTGAAAAATAATGAACTCTATAAGTCTAACGGTTGAGACTGGGAATAGCATTAGCTATTTCCGGTCTTTTTGTTTGTCTCGTTTTATCCCACATCTAACTGGCAGTTAGACCTCAGCTAATTTGAAGTTTCACTTTATGTGAAAATAGTATCCTTTGGTATGCTGTTTTGCTATATGGACTAAAGGTCATCTGTCTTCGTTTGTTTACATGATAAAGGATTCCTTTACAAATACTTTACGATATTTTAAAACACAGCAACTTGGCAACAAGTTACGATGGATTTGTAAAGGAGGGTGCATGAAATGAAGAGGCGCAGAAGAACCGAAATTCTTATTCAAGATGATACAACATTGGCAAAGCAGCTCGCAGAAAGCCTTTTACAGAACTATACTTATCGAGAAATTGTCGCTCCGCACTACGGATTAACGATGGTTAAGATGCGAGAGTCGGCTAAGAACTCCTTATTCTATATTGGCGAAGTACTTGTAACAGAAGCAAAAGTAGAAATCAATCAGCATGTCGGCATTGGTGTTGTCCAGGGAATGGAAGACGAATTAGCATTACAGCTTGCCATTATCGATGCTGCTTACAATGCCAATTTACCGCAAACGAAGGAATGGCATGATTTACTTCTACAGGCAGAAACCGAAATAACGATGAAAAAAGCTAAAAAGCAGGCAGAACTATTTGAAACAAAGGTAAACTTTGAAACGATGGACAATTGAGTTGAAGCTAATTGGGAAGTCTCAAAAGGTACAGGTAGACACAACGACTAGAAGATACCAGACCCTGGGAAAGAGTTATCGTATGGAACGAGTAGTTGTTGACCGGTAGCAATCAGTGGAGGATAAACAAAACTCATACTGATTGAAGTTTCAGTTTATTAAAAATAGGGGATTAGGGGAGATTGTATGGCTATAGATCAAGTGCATGATTTACAGCAAGTATATAGAAAGATCTTGTATAGTATGTCTCGACCTGGTGACATTTCAATTCTTCGAGAACAGGCAGAGCAGGTGGATTATCAATTACCATGTTATGATGCTACTTTACTTAGCGCAATGGCTTTATTAGATGGAGAGGTTTCCTTTCATCTTATATCAGAAAAACAGCAGCAGATTGGCGGAAAAATAGCGGAATATACCTTAGCAAAGCAAGCACCTGCTGATAAGGCAGATTATATTATCGTTTTACAGGATGCAACGGAGCTATCCATCTTACAGGCGATTTATCAGTGTAAAATAGGTGATTTAATTGATCCCCAAAATTCCAGCACGTGGATCATCGAAACACCAAAACTTTCGAATACTGCTGAATTGAAATTAATGGGACCCGGTATTAAAAATGAGGTCAAGCTGTTTACGGGCATTTATACAAAAGTATGGCAAGCTCGTAAGGAACGAATAAATGAGTACCCCTTAGGCATCGATCTGATTATAACAGATACACAGGCACATATCGTTTGTATCCCTAGAACGACTACAGTTGAAATTACGGGGGTGGAATAAATGGGATATGTAGCAGTTAAAGGTGGAACAAAGGCGATTGAGGCATCGATTAAACGATTAACCTATGAGCGCTTAAAGGAAAGTGAGATTATTGAGGTTAAAACGATAATGGCAACAATGCGATCCCTAGTTGATCAAGTTATGTCGGAGAGTAGCTTGTATTCTCCTTTTCTAGCAGCATTATCCATCAAACAGGCTGAGGGAAGTATGGAAGAGGCCGTTTTTATTATGCGAGCACATCGATCAACCTTGCCTAGACTATATTACAGTCAAACCGTAGAATCGGAGTCAATGTTTGTTGAGCGTCGTATCTCTGCAAGCTTTAAAGATATTCCTGGGGGGCAATTGCTAGGAGCAACCACAGATTATACACATCGATTATTGGATTTTTCTTTATTGGATGAGCGTGTTAAGCAGAATAAAGAATGGGTAAAAGCTTATGAACTGGAGCTTACAAACATAAAAGCTACGGATAAGGTTAGCTATTTCCCTAAAGTGGTGGAATATCTAAGAAAAGAAGGGTTATTTGATACCTATGAGGCTGATGATACGAAACCGGTTGATATCACGAAGGAAAACCTTCCATTCCCTGCTCCAAGAAGTGCAAGGCTGCAAGTGTTAACTCGTGGTCAAACAGGAGCGGTAACTGCATTGGGATATGCATCTTTACGGGGATATGGGCAAGTACATCCAACCGTTGGAGAAGTACGTGTGGGCACACTACCAGTCTATGTTGACCAGCCAAATGATACAGGACAGAATCATGAAGATCAATATTATATTGGGGAAATTAAAGTTTCGGAAGTGGAGTCGTTTGTACCAGTATCAACGAAAAACCAAAAGAATGAAGCGGAATTGGAATTTGAAATCGGATATGGTGTTTGCTATGGCCAAAATGAAACGAAGGCAATTTCAATGAGTATTTTAGATCAATGCTTGGAGCATCCTGAATCCGATTTTCCTACACATGATGAAGAGTTTGTACTGCTACATATTGACTCTGTTGAGTCTACTGGTTTCATTTCACATTTGAAGCTACCACATTATGTGACCTTTCAGTCTAAGCTGGATAGTGTTCGTGAAGTGAAAAAGGAGGGGAAAAAGTAATGAAAACAATGACACACTTTGCCTTTTTTGATGAAGGTTCTAAAAAAGAGATTCGTCGCGCCACTTTAAAAGCAGTCGCTATTCCAGGCTATCAAGTCCCTTTTGCTTCGAGAGAAATGCCGATAGCAAGAGGCTGGGGGACAGGAGGACTTCAGCTTACCCTATCCTTAATTGGCAAGACAGATATCGTAAAAGTAATTGATCAAGGGGCTGATGAATCCGTAAACGCTGTTAGCATTAAGAAGTTGGTGCAACAAACAACCAATGTAGCACTAACGGAGAACACAGAAGCAGCATCACTTATACAATCAAGGCACCGAATCCCGGAAGTACCATTAACGAAGGAGCAAATACTTGTATTGCAGGTACCAACTCCAGAACCACTTAGACAAGTGGAAGCTAGTGAATATATAACCAAAAGATTACATGCGGAAGATGAATATAGTGGAGCATGGCTGCTTTTGTTTGAACAAATTATGAAGTACGGAAAGACAGCAACAGGGGCGGATCATCCGGTTTATGTGAATGGGCGTTATGTAATGGCCCCTAGCCCAATTCCGAGGTTTGATAATCAGAAATTGCATTATTCCGAAGCTCTTATTCTTCTGGGTGCAGGGAGAGAGAAGAAAATTTATGCTGTCCCGCCATATACCGATGTAAATTCACTTGCGTTTGAGGATTATCCTTTTACAGTGGAATCCTTTGCCGATCATACATGTTATTTATGCGGTGCTGATGATGTGTTTCTCGATGAGCTAATCGATGAAACTTCTGGTAAGAGCTATTATCAATGTAATGATACAAGCTATTGTGTCGATCGGTTAAATTCACTGAAGGAAAAGGAGGCTGCACCCACTCATGCATGAACAACCAATCTTAAGCGTTCGGAATTTAAATAAACAATTTGGTGGTGGTTGTCAGGATTGTAGAGAAACGTCCACTCGAAAACTAGAGAGAAATTATTGCTCCACATGTGGGACGGTATATGCTTGCCAGGATGTATCCTTGGAATTATTCCCTGGTGAAATCCTTGGGATTGTAGGAGAAAGTGGCAGTGGAAAATCTACGATGATGCAGTGCTTATATTTTGATGAGCCAGTTACTTCCGGAGATGCATATATTCATGATATTGAATTGGAAGGGCAGAATGTATTTAATCTGTCTTCACAAAAGAAACGATATATTCGTAATCATAAATACGGAATGGTCTATCAAAATCCGGTAAAAGGATTAAAAATGAATTTTTCTACCATGGGTAATATTGCAGAAAAACAAATTGCTGCAGGTAATCGTAACGTTACAACGATGGAGAGGACGGGTAGTGAGTTGTTAGAAAATGTCCATATCCCATTGTTTCGAGCGAAGGAGGAGCCACGTAATTTTTCCGGTGGTATGCAGCAGCGTGTTCAAATTGCAAAAGCACTTTCGAATAATCCGCCCATTCTATTTCTCGATGAAGTTACAACAGGTCTTGATTTGTCCGTTCAAGCAAATGTATTGGACTTAATTAAGAGGATTCAAAGAGAATCTGGTATTAGTATGATCGTTGTATCGCACGATCTAGCAGTTATTCGAATGCTGGCAGATCGCACAATTGTCATGCTGAACGGAGCCATTATTGAACAAGGGCTAACAGATCAGATTATGGAAGATCCACAACATGCGTACACGCAACGATTGGTTTACTCATTATTATAGGAGGGATAGCTACGGTGTATATTATTCATAATGGAAAAGTGATTACAGAAGAAACGATTTTAGAAGGATATGCTGTTGTTGTGGAAGGTGATCATATCCAAGCGATTATTCCTGAAGAAAGCATTAATGAATATAAAACTGCAGACCACATAAACGCAAATGGTGGGTATATTTCACCTGGATTTATTGATATTCATTCTGATTATATTGAGACAATTGCTTCTCCACGGCCAACGAGTATGATGGATTTCCATATTAGCTTACGTGAGGCCGAAAAAATACTAATTAGTCATGGAATAACGACGATGTTCCACTCGCTTTCCTTCTATCGTGAGGATGTATTTACACATAAGCCAATGCGTTATCCAGAGAATGTGCAGCGCATGGTAGATGCTATTGCAGCGACTCATAATGAGCTTCATTTAATCCGCCATCGACTGCATGCGCGGTTTGAGATTGATAATGTTTCAGAAGTTGATCGACTGATTCAAAATATAAACGATGATAAAGTCCATTTATTGTCTTTTATGGATCATACACCTGGGCAAGGACAGTATCGTGATTTGGAGGTATACAGACAAACCCTTCAGGGATATCGTGCATTATCAGATGATGATGTACAGACAATTATTTTAGAACGTCAAAATATGAAATGCTTGTCGATCGATCAAATAAAAGAAATAGCTGACATAGCTTTAGCAAAGGGAATAGCTGTAGCCTCGCATGATGACGATAATGTGGAGAAGCTGGATTTAGTAGCTTCATTTGGAACCACGATTAGCGAATTTCCAATAACCCTTGATATTGCCAAAAAGGCTAGAGAATTAGGGCTAAAGACAATTGCTGGAGCTCCTAATGTAATGCTTGGGGGTTCTCATTCTGGCAATCTATCTGCTGCTGAGGCAATTGCTGAGAACAGTATTGATATTCTTTGTAGTGACTATTATCCAGCAGCATTATTACATGCCATTTTTACATTAAGTGAGTCGTACAGCAATGATTTACATGAGATGTTTATGAAAGTCACGCTTAATCCTGCTAAAGCCGTACGCATGGATGAAGAGATCGGCTCTATTAAGACTGGAAAGAAAGCAGACATTATCATCATTGAACGGATGGATGATGGGTATCCAATGCTGACAGCTACGATGGTAAATGGAGCGTTAATTACAACGACAAACTATCGTACCAATTAAAGACGTAGGAGTAAGGAGGAATAGTTCGATGGCATTATTAGAGGTTAAGAATTTCGGTAAGCAATTTACGATTCATCATCTGGGGAAAACGATGCAAGCTGTGGAGAACATTCATTTTTCATTGGATAAAGGTGAATTTATAGGGATTGTTGGCAAAAGTGGGAGCGGCAAATCTACTATTTTAAAAAGTATCTACCGAACCTATCTGCCCGATACTGGAAATATAGTATATGATTCAAATCGGTTCGGAAAGATTGATTTAGCGAAGGTAACGGAGCGAGAAATGCTGTATTTGCGAAAGCATGAGATTGGCTATGTATCTCAGTTTTTGAATGTCATGCCTCGTACAACATCTAGACAGCTCATAGAAAAAGCGTTACTAGAAATGGAGGAACCGGCAGCTGTTGCCAAAGCAGAGGCTGAGAAAGCATTAAAGCATTTTGAATTGGATCGAAAATTATGGGATGCGTATCCCAATACGTTTTCAGGCGGGGAGAAGCTTCGATTAAATATTGCAATCGCAACAGTAAAGAAACCAAGGTTACTGCTACTTGACGAACCTACTGCAAGTTTAGATCAGCAATCAAAAGTGAAGGTACGTGAGATTATCGAGAAACTAAAAGCAGATGGTACTACATTAGTCGGTATTTTTCATGATATCGAATTTATGGATGGGCTTTGCGATAAGGTGTACGATATGAAATCTAGTCCTGTACCTCTACAGGAGGAAGGTGTTCTATGTGAAGGCTGATCTCCATGTTCATAGTACATACTCCGATGGTGCAGATTCTGTTTATGAAGTTCTACAAAAAGCAGCTCATCATGGGGTCAATTACGTAAGCTTTGTGGATCATGACAGTACGATGGGGCTGGGGGAAAAACAAGCGCTTGGTGCCGAACTAGGGATAAAAGTGATTCCTGGAATAGAAATATCAGCATATGATTTTAAGCGTAAACGAAAGGTTCATATCCTTGGTTATCATTACCATGAACAGGCTAAACATATTGAAGCACTTTGCCAGCCTATACGAGAAAGGCGTAGACAACATACTCTTTGGCAAATCGAGCAACTAAAACGTGTAGGCTATCGACTGGATCAACAAGCTATTATTTCGTCGGCTCTACCTAGTCTAACAGTTTATAAACAACATGTTATGAATTATTTAACAACATCTGCTTACACTTCTGACGCATATCAACAACTATATCAAAGCCTGTTTAAAGGTAATGGACCCGCTTCTGGAGATATTGAGTATGTGGATGCCTTTGATGCGGTGAAAGGCATTGTAGCAGATGGTGGACTTGCAGTAGTTGCACATCCCGGCCAACTTCATTCGTACGATATCATTCCTGAATTAGTCGAGGTTGGGTTGGGAGGCATTGAAAGGAATCATCCAGATCATACGAAAATAGATTATCAACATGTAGAAGAACTAGCTAATACATATCAACTCATAATGACAGGTGGAACAGATTATCACGGTGCATTTGGTACTCCAATCACTGTAGGATCTATCGTTAGTCCTCAGATTCCGATTGAACGAACGGTTAATTATTAAGGATATGTAAACAAGCTTAAATAATAGTTAAAAAAATGTAAATATAAACTATTTTTAGATTATTTATGTTTCAATGATATAGGACAAATCAATAGAACCGTGAATGCTATCCCCCTATTTCGTCTATTGGCTTGTCAGATAATCTATGGATGAGGAGCGTTAAGGATGAAAAAAACAATAACGAGGATTGCTGTTTTGCTTTTATTAGCTATTGTTGCGGTTGGTTGCTCGAAAGGTAATGCCAACGGAGAGGCTGAAGTTGATGATGTGATTGATATTGTTTGGTATCCAAATGAATCTGGTGAGGATTTGAAATCATCTCGTGATGAAATTGGTAAGGTAATTGCAGACGCAACCGGAAAAGAAGTAGAGCATCACTTAACGACAGATTATGCCATTGCTATTGAGACTTTGGTGAACAATAATGCAGATGTTGCCTTCATGGGGGCGCAGGGATACATTGAGGCCAATAAAAGTAATGACGCTATTCAACCTTTAGTTGTTCCTACAGGCCCATCAGGAACATTAGATGATGCGGTATACCATAGCTGGTTAGCGGTAAACATTGATGATCAGGACAATTACAAAAAGGATGGGGAATTTTCACTTGATACCATTGCTGACAAAAAGTTTTCCTTTGTATCAAACAGTTCTACCTCAGGATTTAAAGTACCTTCCTCAAGTATATTAGCACATTTCACCGAACAGGATGAATATGCAGATTTAACGGAAGAAGATCTAATGGAAGCTGGCCCGCTGTTCTCTCAAGTATTGTTTGGGAATTCTCACCAAGGATCTGCTGTGAATTTATTATCGGGTAATGCAGATGTTGCTGCATTTTGTGATACATGTGTAGAAAATTATGTGGAGGTTGCGGAAGGTGAAGAAAATACAGTAGGTTCTGTTTATCGCGTGAAGGACGATGCTGCAGAACCATTTAATAAGGTAACAGGTAGCGAATTTACACTAATGAGTGTAACCCCAGTATTAAATGCGCCCTTTGCTGCAAATATGGATACGTTAGGTGAAGAAGATTATAAAAAATTACAAGAGGTTCTAACCTCAGATGAAGTTGCGAATAACCAAGGAATTTTTGTACCAGAGAATTCGGAGGATTCCGCACTATTCTTCAAATCCGATAAGGAACGATTCGCGCCAGCAGAGGATGCTTGGTTTGATCCAATACGTGAAATTTCGAAGTAAGATTGGTAGGTAGATGATGGTTAAAAGAGTATGCACCTTTTTCTGGGCATACTCTTCATTTTACAAATGGAAGGGAGAAGCTATCATGTCATTGTTGCAAGTAGTTGGTCTTGGTAAATCGTACGATACAGAAACAAAGGTATTAGAGAATGTGAATTTTGATATAGAAGCTGGTGAGTTTGTATCCATCATTGGTCCTTCAGGAGCTGGAAAATCAACATTGCTTCGATGTATCAATCGGATGGTGACAATTAGTGAAGGAAATGTCCTATTCGATGGTGCTAATGTGGGAACTCTTGGAAAAAAACAGTTACGACGACTACGGACAAATATTGGGATGGTATTTCAACATTATAATTTAGTACCTCGTTTAACCGTAATTGAAAATGTCCTTCACGGGCGCTTTGGATATAAAACAACATTGCAGGGGGTCTTAGGTAGATTCACGGAACAAGAAAAAAAGCGTGCCTTTTTTCTTCTGCAAAAGCTAGGCATTGAAGAGCATGCTTATAAGCGCTGTGATCAACTAAGTGGAGGGCAGCAGCAACGAGTGGGAATCGCCCGCGCGCTTATTCAAGATCCAAAGCTTGTACTATGTGATGAACCAATAGCTTCACTTGATCCGAATGCTTCCAAGGTTATTATGGACCATCTGAAATCAATTACTTCCGAGCTGGGTATAACCTGTATAGTGAATTTGCACCAAGTGGAAGTAGCTCAACAATATTCGGATCGCATTATTGGTCTAAATCAAGGGAAAGTTGTATTTGACGGTTCCAATCACCAATTAACAGATGATCGAATTAATCGTATTTATGGAACACAAACAAGAGAATTAATTACGGTGTGAGGAGAAATCGACTGTGAATCAAAAAGTGATGCAAAAACGAAAATGGCAATCTACTTTGTTTCTATTAATTATTATAGCTATTACGTATCTTTCAGCTGTCATAACTAACTTTAATTTTGTGGATGGCTTAGCCGCTTTTCCTGCCGCTATCGGCTGGATCATCTCCAATTTGTTAATTACACAAGAGTCATTGGAACGACTGCCAACCATTCTAGAAAAGCTAAACGAGACCGTATTCATGTCTATTGCAGCAACCACAACAGCTGCAGTCGTATCGATATTTTTAGGATTAATGGGATCTAAAACAACAAGCTTGAATGGAATATTAAGTGTAGTGGCTCGATTCATTGCAGCTGTTTCAAGAAATATCCCCGTTGTTGCATGGGCGCTGATTTTGCTTCTATCATTTGGACAAAATTCGATAACGGGATACTTAGCTTTGTTTGTCGGGACGGTCGGTTTCTTAACTCGAGCTTTTATCGAATCCATTGATGAAGCTAGTCAAAGCTCTGTTGAAGCATTGACGGCTACTGGAGCGACGTATTTTCATATTGTCAATAAAGCGGTCATTCCACAATGCTTGCCGCAGATGATTAGCTGGATTCTATTCATGATCGAAACCAATATTAGAAGTGCAACACTGGTAGGTATTCTTACTGGTACGGGAATAGGTTATACCTTTGATATGTATTATAAGTCGATGAACTACAATGCGGTAGCGCTTGTGACATTTAGTATTGTCATCGCAGTGATCATCATTGAACTAATCTCAAATTATATACGGAAGGTGATTTTGTAATGGAAACTATAACAAAGCCAACGTATATGAAGCGAAAAAAAGATGGCAGTATTTCTCTTAAATCTGGTAGTAAGTCAGAGCGAGTAATGCGCTGGACAATAATTTTATTTATTCTGTTGACGATTGTAGGCTTTCTATTCTTTGATTATACGGGTCTGCATCTAACTACTGCCATTACAGAGACGGCATATAATTTGAAAGTAATGTTTCTAGAGCCTGCCTTAAATCACTTTAGTTGGGGAGAAGCACTTTATCAAATAGGGATTACACTTGGGTTAGCAGTTCTTTCAACCGTGCTTGGAGCAGTTATTGCTCTCTTTCTTTCGTTGATGGCGGCTACAAATTTGTCCAAAGAGTGGATTTCTAAAATTGTTCGGATTATCGTTGCCTTTATTCGAGCAGTGCCCACCGTTCTCTGGGTCTTGATTTTTGCAATTGCAGCAGGATTAGGTAGTGAAGCTGCGGTCCTTGGTATGCTCTTTCATTCCATTGCTTATCTTGTAAAAGCTTTTTCAGAAGCATTTGAAGAAGTAGATAAAGGAATACTGGAAGCATTGCGAGCTACCGGGTCGAATTGGTGGCATGTAGTAATGCATGGTGTGCTTCCTTCCACATTTACATATTTATTATCATGGACGTTTTTACGTTTTGAAATTAACTTTTCAGTTGCTGTAGCGATGGGAGCTGCTGCTGGTGCAGGTGGTATTGGGTTTGAGTTATTTATGGCCTCCGGTTTTTATTTTGACTTGAGTGAGGTTGGATTTATTACGTATGCTATTCTTCTCATAGCCATTATTTTAGAAGTATTATCGACGCGGCTGAAAAAAAGATATTTTCCTGCTTCTGTACGTCACTAAATAATTTTAATGTAGCATCATCAAGCTTGGCGGTCTTCCAAAATGGGAATGACTGCCGAGCTTTTTTTGTTTTAGCCTAGGAAATGCCCAAGTGGATAAATATGGGCGTGTTGAACCGCGTCCATCACCAGCGCCCAGAAACGGTGCGACTTCACGAATCGCCCTAATCTAAGTCATTTCGGCTCGTAAGCTCACCGTGATTTCCTTATCTCCGTTGACTCGCTCTAAACGCTACGTTTCTATTCGGGCGTTTGCGCTTTTGTTCAATGATCCATCTGACTTTTCCGGGCATCTTTTTGTATCACCCGGATAAAAGCGTTGAACAAAAGCGTATTAGCTATAGATATAGAGTTTCTAAATCGATAAGTTAGAATAAAACATGCATTTGTCGGTGTGTATCTTACAAATAATCTGAATAAAAAGTTAAGCTATAAAATAATGGAACTGACGTAAAATTGATATTAATTGGTATTTAGAATTCAACTCCCTTTATCGGAATAAATAATCATATAATTACAGTTCCATATGCTTAATTTGAATTACCTTGTTCTCTTAACTTATGTCTTAAAGGCCTGTAAAGTAAAATTCCCACAGCAATAAACAATACTGCTGTCAGGTTTAGTAAAAGAACTGTACCAATAAAATTAAAAATGGTTGCTAAAGCCATTCCGGCTAAAGTAGCCAAGGCTATCATTGTATTATACGAGCCAAAAACACGACTTAGGTAATCTTCAGGAACATGCTCCTGAAGTAATGTTTCTAACCTTACACTAAATATGATATTAGGCACTCCTAGTAGAACATTTAGGATTAAAACGATTAACAGATACGGTAAATTGAACATGAAAAGAAACATAATTCCAGTAAGCAACAAACTGATCATAATAAGTGGAAATGGGTTTACCTTTTTATTTAATTTTAACAATAAATAGCCACCTATTAATCCACCGACTCCTTCAGCTGATTCTATCCAACCAAATTCAACTGAACTTTCACCCATTACATCTAATACATAGGGTACAAATAGGACATTGATCATACCTTGAGCAAGCCAAGTAATAGATGACATCCAGAAAATGACTAGAAATAATTGATTTTTTCGAACGATTTTAATACCCTTCCACCAGTCATTCCAAAACTTTAACCATTTTACCATTAGTGTCGATTTTTCTTTGGATTCTGCTTGTTTAACAACTGATAATGTGATTAATGATATAAGGATGCTTGAGATGATGTATGATAATATATCAATTGCAATTGATATATGAAGTCCACCGATACCTAGTAATGCACCACCTAAAGAAGGGCCAACAAGACGGATAATATTGTCACTTACAATTGTGATTGAATTAGCATCAACGATGTGCTCTCGTTCTACAATATCTACCATCAATGAACGGTGAGCTGGCATAAATACAGTGCCAATCATGTTTTGAATAAAAACAATCAAAAAAAAGACCCAGAGGTGATCGGCAGGAATGACAAATAAGCCAAACAATATGATCCCACGAATTAAATCCGTAAAGACCAATGTCCATTTTTTATTTAATCTCTCAACAATAGTCCCTGCAATGGAACCAAAGAAAAGTCGTGGAATCATCTGAGTTATAAACATCGTACCAGTTGCGATAGTTGATCCTGTCAGATTATGTATGTATAGAGGCAAAACAATTAATAAAATCCAATCACCCAACGCCGAAGTTTGGCGGGCAGCCCAAATGAACAGGAAATTCTTTTGACGAAGTAAGTGTGTAACCACAATACATCACCTCGCTTTCATAAGATAAATTATTAATATTTTAGGGAAACTTTTACGTTTAAGAAGAATATTAGTGTTAAATACTAAAATGTGCTACGAAGTTTAACCAAGGTACTTTTGTGAAGAGCAAAATAATGTTAGTTAAGCTTAGTGCCCCAATCATATAAAAACCTCCTTATCTATATGATAGGAGGTAGTATATGAATCAGTGACCTATGCAATGTTTCCAAGCCTCGGCCTGTAACGCTTTCCCCTTTTTATCAAAACGCCAAAAAGTAGGAATTAATACCGTATGGGTTAAAGTCTGTCTAGGAGTTATATTAAATGACAATGTTCGTGACTCTTCTTCCAAACTTTCAACTAACATCTCATTAGGTGAAAGTTGAAATTCACGATGTACAATACAAAGACCAAAAATATCTTCCAGACCAAGTTCTATTAATGTACTAGAAAATTCATTGAGAAAATCATAACTATTCCTAAGTGTTAGTTCATTATTGATTGATTCCTCTGTTAATGTATTAACTTTAACAAATTCTAGGGGATGCCAAAGAAGATTCCCATTTTTATTTTTAGATAGCTTCCATGTAAAAGGAATAACTTCATCATTATTAAGATTGGATAATGGTTTTATTACGGAACTATTGTCTCTGACTTCCTTAACTAATTGTTCTCCATCTCTAACACGAAAATGTCTATGAGCCATTGTAATACCAACTACATCTGTAAGTCCATGGCGATGGACTACTTCTCCAAGTTTTAGTAAATACTCTTCTGCTCCTTTATCCCAAAAACGTTTTCTAGCGATGTCTAATTCATTTAAATTGTCGAATACTGTGCTGTCATAATTTGTTAACATAGTCTACTGAATTTTTAAATTAGTCAAACATCATGCAAATAATAGCAAAGTTACTTTAAATAGTCAATGTTTAATTATAATTTTGACAACAAAATATTATGTGATTTACTACATTATTTTAAATCTCAAAGTAATTTATTAATTTATACGAATTAAAAATATAGCTCCTTTACAGGCATAATATTAGACAAGAAAAGGTTTTAACTTACCGGCATCATAAAAAACAATTAAGCATAGGCTATAGTAATCAGACACTGGATGGAGGAATAACATGGATATTCTTAGCAAAATGAAGCAGCATCGCGAAGAAGAACAGCTTCTGAAGTGGGAAGGGACGTTCGCGGAATATCTGGAGATCATTAAAGAAAGGCCAGAGGTGGCTCAAACTGCTCATTCACGGATTTATAATATGATTAAGTGCTCTGGTTTAACTGAAAAAGACGGTAAGAAGATGTATGATTTTTTTGGTGAAGAGATTTTCGGGCTTGAAGAAGCGATTGAAAGATTGGTAGAAGAGTATTTTCATCCTGCAGCTAAACGTCTAGATGTACGTAAGCGTATTTTATTATTAATGGGGCCTGTAAGTGGTGGGAAATCGACTATCGTTACTATGTTAAAGCGTGGCTTAGAAAGCTATTCTCGAACCGATGAAGGAGCTGTCTATGCCATTAAAGATTGCCCTATGCATGAAGATCCACTACATTTAATACCACATCATTTAAGGGATGAATTTGCAGAGGAGTATGGGATACGTATTGAGGGCAGTTTATCTCCGCTAAATACGATGCGATTAGAGAAGGAATATGATGGAAAGATTGAAGACGTACGTGTGGAACGCATTTTTCTTTCTGAAGATAAACGGGTAGGGATTGGTACGTTTAGTCCGTCTGATCCGAAATCACAGGATATAGCTGATTTAACTGGTAGTATTGATTTTTCCACAATTGCCGAATATGGTTCCGAATCAGATCCTCGTGCCTATCGGTTCGACGGGGAATTAAATAAGGCCAATCGAGGAATGATGGAATTTCAAGAAATGTTGAAGTGTGATGAGAAGTTCTTATGGCATTTACTATCACTTACACAGGAGGGAAATTTTAAAGCGGGCAGGTTTGCGTTAATTAGTGCAGATGAATTAATTGTTGCGCATACGAATGAAGCAGAGTACCGCTCATTTATTTCAAATAAAAAGAACGAAGCATTGCATTCTCGAATTATTGTGATGCCAATACCGTATAATCTGCAAGTTACGCAGGAAGAAAGAATCTATAAAAAGATGATTAAGGAAAGTGATATGGCACATGTGCATATTGCTCCACATGCTTTAAAAGTAGCGGCTATCTTCTCTATTCTGACTCGCTTGGAGGATTCTAATAAACAAGGAGTTGATATCGTAAAAAAGATGCGGCTGTATGACGGCGAGAGTGTTGAAGGCTTTAATCAGATGGATGTAGAGGAATTGAAGAAGGAATCTCCAGTGGAGGGGATGAATGGCATTGATCCACGTTATGTGATTAATCGCATTTCTTCGGCAATCATTCGTAAAGAGGTACCAGCAATCAATGCTCTTGATGTTTTACGTTCCCTAAAGGAAGGGTTAAGCCAGCATGCTTCTATATCTCAAGAAGATAAAGAAACATATATGAATTATATTTCCATTGCCAGGAAAGAGTATGACGAGATCGCCAAGAAAGAAGTTCAGAAGGCGTTTGTGTATTCCTATGAGGAATCAGCTAAGACATTAATGGATAATTATTTGGATAATGTAGAGGCATATTGTAATAAGAATAAGCTGCGTGATCCGCTCACTGGGGAAGAAATGAATCCGGATGAGAAGCTAATGCGGTCGATTGAAGAACAAATTGGTATATCAGAAAATGCAAAGAAAGCGTTTCGTGAGGAGATTCTTATTAGGATTTCTGCATTTGCTAGGAAAGGAAAACGCTTTGACTATAATTCACATGAACGTTTACGTGAAGCAATTCAGAAAAAGCTGTTTGCGGATTTGAAAGATGTTGTAAAAATAACAACCTCTTCAAAAACACCAGACGAGTCACAATTGAAAAAGATTAATGAGGTCATTGCCAGATTGGTCGATGAATATGGATATAATTCAGTTTCTGCAAATGAGCTGCTTCGCTATGTTGGCAGTTTATTGAATAGATAGTGTTGCTACAACCTAAATAGGTATAGACCTTACTAATTAAGAGACGAAAACCAAAGAATGAAGGAACAACCAAAAAACGAAAAGATAATTAATTTGAATTAATTATCTTTTCGTTTTTTAATAGAACAATTCATTTAGAACCTGAAATAAGCGAGACTCCGGCGGGAACAGCACGAGTCCGAAGATCCACGTGGTAACGTGTTTTTCTTTATCAAGTTAGCTGAGGCCGTGCCCGGGAAGTGAGTATATTTTCACGGTGCGGCGATGATACTCCTATTGATAACCTGATTATTCGTATTTTGAGTAAAGAAGTGTTTTGTCCCAACCTTGTTACGGTCTAAGAAATTAAAAAATTATCCCATGCGGATATCAATATGGGCGTGTTGAGATGCGTCCAGCTCCAGCGCAGAGAAACGGAGGCGACTTCACGAATCACCCTAATCTAAGTCATCATCGGCTCGCAAGCACACCGTGATTCCTTTATCTCCGTTGACTCGCTCCAGTCTGCTACGTTTCTAATCGGGCACTTGCTTTAGTTCTTCATTGGCTGGGACAGGTTGGAACATAACTCTAAAACGAACCATTCTAAAGACAAACAATAAACAGTTGTTTTTGATTAAAACTTATTAGCAACGGCTATTTTTTAAAATAGTTTAAATAATGCAATAATAAACTTGTACGTGCATAGGATAAAGAAAGCATCAAAAGGCAAGTAGATCAAATTATATAGGAGGGGAACGCATGCAGGAAGATAGTGGGAACTTCGTCGTTTCAAAGGAAAACTGGTCCCTCCACCGTAAAGGTTATCAGGATCAAACACGTCATATGGATAAAGTTAAAGATGCTATCAAGAATAATTTACCCGACTTGGTGAGTGAAGAAAATATTATTATGTCCAATGGAAAAGATGTTATAAAAATTCCAATTCGTTCTTTAGATGAATATAAGATTCGCTATAACTACAATAAATCAAAGCATGTAGGGCAGGGGAAAGGAGATAGCCAAGTAGGGGATATCATTGCTCGAGCTCCTCAGGGAGAAGAGCAGGGACAAGGAAAAGGTAAGAAGGCAGGCGATAAACCAGGGGAAGATTATTATGAAGCTGACGTATCCTTAGAGGAAATCGAAGAAGCACTCTTTCGAGAGCTTGAATTACCAAACCTAAAAGAAAAAGAACAGCAGGAGATAACCATCGAGAAGATTGAATTTAATGATGTTCGCAAAAAGGGGTTAATGGGTAATATTGATAAAAAGCGTACTATCCTGACAGCAATCAAACGTAACGCCAGGGAAGGTAGGCCAGGGATTACACCAATTTACAATGATGATTTACGCTTTAAAACATGGAATGATGTAACGAAGCCGGAATCAAAAGCTGTTGTCCTCGCCATGATGGATACGAGTGCTTCGATGGGTACATTTGAGAAATATGTAGCTAGAAGCTTCTTCTTTTGGATGATCAGGTTTTTACGTACTAAATATGCATCTGTTGAAATTGAATTTATTGCACATCATACAGAAGCCAAAATTGTATCGGAGGAGGATTTCTTTTCCAAAGGGGAAAGTGGTGGAACAATTTGTTCATCTGCCTATAATAAAGCGTTAGAACTGATAAATAATAAGTATCATCCATCTCGTTATAATATTTATCCATTTCATATTTCTGATGGAGAAAATATCACTTCCGATAATCCTTCCTGTATCGAGTTGGTGAACGAGATCATGACTCATTCGAGTATGTTTGGATATGGAGAAGTAAATGGGTATAGTCGCAAGTCAACCCTGATGCGAGCTTTTGAGGAAATTAATAATCCGAAGTTCAGATGTTATATCGTGAAAGAAAAAGCGGATATTTACCAAGCTTTAAAGACCTTCTTCCAAAAAGAAGAGGCATTAGTATAAAACATAAACCGGGCAAATATGATCCAGTATTGCCCGGTTTTCTTATAAGTTAAGAAAGTATAAAATCAGTGTAATGACTGCGTTAAGCCAAGTAGTATTTTGAAATGTTTGATGTATATTGGCAATGCTCCGACGAATTACTTCGCTTTCCGTGGGCACGGCCTCAACTAACTTTGCAAAGAAGAACACGTTGCAAAGTGGATTTTCGGCTCGCGCTAATCCCGCAGGAGTCTACGTAATTAGTCTCCGCTATGAGAAGGTGCAACAATTCTTGTCATAAGTAATAGGTTGACTTTTTTTACAATGGGTAAAGTGAAAATCGCTATCTGTGAGTATAAAAGCAGCTGTGTTACTTCATGCTAGCGTTGTAGAGCCTGATAATAGCGAAGGCCGGCCACTTCAACTCCTGTGGGAAATGTTTGACCTGAAGATCCACTTTTTTGAGCGGGTTTTGCTAAAAAAGTTAGCTGAAGGACAAACCCCACGGAAAGGGAAGTGGGCAGCCGGAGTGGTGGTCAAGCAGTAGCTATTATTCCATAATAGCTACTAGAGGAAGCGTAAATCTGAGCATGTAGTGATAAGGACTGCGAATTTTGCTCAGTTTTTTTTAGTCTAGGAAATTACAATAGTGTTGCAGAGGAAGCAGGTGTAGGGAAAGCAACATTGTACAACAATACTGAGATTCGTGAGAGAATTGAATTATTAAGGAAGCAGGACTCGCAAATGCCAACACCAAAACAATTAAAACGAGAAATGAAAGGCAGCAATAAAAATGCCATTATAGATTCACTAAAACGGAAATCAAGAAACTAGAAGATAATAACAAACAAGTACTAAAGCAGTTAAAAGTAGTAGGTGTATAAAAAAATTTAGTAAAACTATATAGGTTGAAGTAACGATACCAACAAAACATTCTCATACTATGTAGTAAACGGATCAAAATGTTGAAGAACAATCCGTTTCGTTTATGCTAGAAACTAAATGGTATACTAATCACAAAATACTTTAAAAAGCGAGGATATACAATGGTTGCAAGGACTAAAAAGGATTTTAATGGATTAAAAGTAATTGGGGGAATTTGTGGAGCGATTCGAGATGAATTAGTCCATTGTACAAAACCTGGAATTACCACAAAAGAACTCGATGAAATTGCGAAGAAGATGTTTGAAAAAGCAGGAGCCCAATCTGCACCAAAAGGAGAATACGGTTTTCCTGGATATACGTGCATTAGCATAAATGAAGAAGTAGCGCACGGGATTCCGGGGAAACGGACCATTCAAGAGGGAGATATTGTAAATATTGATGTTTCAGGTTCTAAAAATGGGTATTTCGCAGATACGGGAATTTCCTTTGTAGTAGGTAAAGGAGAGATTACTTTACAGAAAATATGTGACGTTGCTAAAGAAGCGTTCGAAGCGGGGCTTAGGAAGGCAAAACCAGGCTCGAAAAAAAATGCGCTGGGTAAAGCTGCACATAATGTAGCGAAACAGCATGGCTTAACAGTTATAAAAAATCTTACTGGGCATGGTATTGGGCGTTCGATTCATGAAGAACCAACACATATTTTCAATTACTTCTCACGCTGGGATGACGAAATTTTAAAAGAGGGTATGGTAATTGCCTTTGAGCCGATAATATCTACGTTTGAAGAAGAAGTTTTCCAATCCGAAGATGGATGGACCTTCCTAACCGATGAAAGCTATGTCGCTCAATACGAACATACGATTATTCTTACGAATGAAGGACCGATTATTACTACAGCGTAAGAACATTAGTAACCACATTTGGGAGCGATTCCCGAACAATTACCAGCGCCCTTATTAAGGATTAGGGCCATTTCGTTGAGTAAAGCAAGGGGGACGACTAATTGTATTTTCCATCCAAGAAAGACACTTGGTTAGCTTTACTAATTTGGATGGAATCTTAGCATTTCCGGCCCAGTTCCATGGCAGGATGAAGAAGAAGAGCTCACACCCCTTTGGCACTTTACGCATGCCGCTACTCATGAATTTCATCACAAAGGATAAATCGTTTCAATAAGCAGACAATTAGGTTATATTTCGGACGATACGGAACTTATCAAGCCGGCAACAATAAGTTAATATAGTATAAGATTGTTCATGAAACGGGCGCGATTATTACAAATTACGTCTTTTCAAATTGCAATAACGGAAAAATGATTGTGGATATTTACGAATTTGACAATTGTTATAAGGTCAAAATCAGTTATTCTTTTATGAAATAAGGAAGGTGAAAAAATGAAGAATTTAAAAGATAAACGATTTATTGTTGACGTAAAATCAGGTTATACCCCATTAATAGGAAGATTATTATCTATGTTGGAATATACACGAATTACAACGCTCGAAGCCATAGAGGGGTTAACAGCAGAAGAACTTGATTATCGTATAGATGGCAAGGGGAATTCAATAGGATGCCTTTTGTATCATATAGCATGTGTTGAAGAAGTCTATCAAATTATGACATTTGAGGATAGGAAACCTACTAAAGAAGAGCTACAAAAGCTTGATATAGGATTGAATCTCGGTGAAAAGGCACATACAGAAATCACCAATAATGGAATTGAGTTCTATGTAGAAAAGTTAAACTTAGTACGAGAGCGCACACTAGATTGTTTTAAGGAAATAGAGGATAAATGGTTAGATAAAGTTTCCCCTTTCGGTCCAAATCATAAAGCAAATAACTATTTCCGTTGGTTTCATGTATTTGAGGATGAGCTAAATCATCGAGGTCAAATCCGGCTAATTCGTAACCATATGAAAAGAAAACAGAATGTTTGAATTATAGTTATAAATAGTAAGCGATAAGAGTAGTTTTTTCTATAACAGGGATTTATTCAAGAAACGGGCGAAATAACGGAACGAAGTTGTGCTAGAATTGGGCCAAATGATGGAATATTAATCTGGTTAAATAAACTTTATGAGAGTTGTATTGAGAAGAGGGATTGTGTTGTTATGAAAAAGGCGTTATTTCTTATATTGGACGAGTATGCAGATTGGGAAGGTGCTTACTTGTCGTCGGCATTAAATCAAAGAGAAGATTGGTCTGTTGATACTATTTCTTTAGATGATAGTGTAAATTCAATAGGTGGTTTTAAAACTTCTGTTGATTATATCATTGGTTCAGAACCTAAGGATTTTGATTTATTAGTTATGATTGGTGGGAATTCATGGGGAAATGATAATAAAAAGCTCTTGCCATTAATCAAAACTACATTTCAAAACAATATTCCCATAGGGGCTATATGCGGTGCAGTGGACTTTTTGGCAAAGAATGGTTTCCTAAATGATCATAATCATACCGGAAATTCCGCTTATATCTGGAACGATTATGAAAATTATAATCCTAAGGGTAATTTCCTAGAGGAACAGGCAGTAAAGGATAAAAAATTGGTCACTGCAAATGGAACGGCTGCTATTGAATTTACTCAATTAGTTTTGGAATTGATTGAATTTGACACACCAGAGAATGTCAAAAAAATGATGTATATGAATAAGCACGGGTTTTATAATTACTGCGAAAAATATGGAAACCCATTTTTGGCTTAATATACAGTAACCATTGTTTCAGAATCGGTCCAGTTTGTTGGAGAAGTGATTTTTTCATTTCCCAATTAAAATTATAAGGAAATATAAGCGGGGGAAATAGCATGATTGTAGTTAAAAGAGGATTGCCAGAGCATGTTGAAGGTATTTCTAAAGTTTGTTCCGAAGGTTGTCTGGACACATATGAGGGTATTAGAAGTCCAGAAAATATAAGAAGGAATAATGAGACATTTTATAATTATGACCGTATACTTCATGAGTTAGATGAAGTGGACGATTGGGACGGCTATTTTGTAGCACTCGACAATGGAGTTGTTGTTGGGGCTATTGGTGGTGGCATGATAGATGATGATAAAAGTGAAGTTTATGTTTTATACTTGGATCCTGAACGCCGTGGGGAAGGGATCGGTACTCAACTTTTAAACAATTTAACAGATATACAACAGACAAAAGGTTCTAAGGAACAGTGGGTATCCGTTCAAAAGGGAAATAATAAAGGTATTCCATTTTATGAAGCAAGAGGGTTTAATTTTATGTACGAAAAAGAGGCATTTAGTAATGCTGAAGAAGAAGATTATATTTCTTTAAGATACCGACGAGAAATATAAAAATTGTACTTTGGGAAATAGTCTCCCAACCTTCTCCAATAGACTTAAACAAACGGGTGCTTTTCCAAATAAGAATCTATGCTCTATTTTAGAATAGGGCCAGATTGTTATATAAACACAGGAGGGGAGATATGAAGCATATTCTCCAATATACAATGGGGCATTTAGGATATTTCATAATAGGGTATATGGCGTTAAGGGTTATGATTATTCAAGATGATAAAGTTGGGTTTACTATATTAGTTGTTGGATCTTTTTTACTTGTGGGCTATGTGCAATTTTTAGAAAAACGGCATGGAACACCAAAATATAGTGGTTACATAAAGCTAATTTTAGTTATAGTATTTTTAATTTCAAGTTTTATAATGCTTATTTAAGCAAACGGGAGAGATTCCAGAACAAGAACCAGCGCCCTTATTACGGATTAGGGCCAGATTATGGAATAAGCAACAATTCAAGAAAAAGTGTAGGTTAGTTTTTAGAAGGTTATTAATGTAAACATTAAAATTGAACGGGGATATTACACATGGATATATTAATTGAGAAGTTACATGCCACAGATGCGGAAGATTTGTATAAGTTTGAACTTGAAAACAAATATTTTTTCGAAAAAATGGTACCGACCCGAGGAAACGAATACTATAAGTTTGAGATTTTTAAAAGAAGACATGAAACATTACTTAAAGAGCAAGCTGAAGGAGTTTCATATTTCTATTTAATTAAAGATAAAATGGTTCTATTTTAGGAAGAATTAATTTAGTTGATATTGATAGATCTCAAAAAATTGGTTATCTAGGCTATAGAGTAGGACAACTACATACTGGAAAAGGTGTTGCTAAGAAAGGATTGAAATTATTATTAGAAACATTAACAGATCGAGATATTGAACAGGTTAAGGCAAAAACAACAACCAATAACATAGCATCCCAAAAGGTTTTAGAGAAAAATGGATTTGAGCAAACAAAAACCAGTGATCAAGAATTTGAAATGAATGGTCAGAAGTTAAAATTTGTGTATTATAAATGGACCAAATAATCTTGAAAAAGAAACGGCTTGATTGTTGTATAAAACTTAAGAAATTAAGAAATTAGGCGCGTGTTGAGCCGCGCCCAGCTTCAGCACCCAGAAACGGGGGCGACTTCACGAATCGCACTATGATAAGTCATTGTCGGCTACACTAACACACCGTGATTCTTTTATCCCCGTTGAGTCGCTCCAGTCGCTATGTTTTTAATCGGCGGGTGTATGCGCTTTTATTTATCTGGAAGGCTATGGATGCTAATCTGCTATTTCGATGGTATAGATGGCACGATCTGTTACCAAGGCAAAACGTGAGCCGTCAAATTGGTATAGGGATGTATCCTCCAGTGGAATTTCGTACATAGAAGTTGGCAATTCTTCAAAATGATTGGAAGCATTTTCGACTTCACCCATTCCATTCAGTTGTAGAGCATGTAAGGGCTGGTAATCATCAATTCTACGTGTGTTTGTCTCATAAGAAACTTTAGATAGATCCATAATCGTTTCATCATAATCGTGAAGCTCCTGTTTTGCAATTTTTACACGTTTTCCACTCCACTTTTTCAAAAGCTTATTAAACTGTTCAATTGTTAAAAATTGATCTGCCATAGTGATTCCTCCTATGAACTAGCTTTTCCCGATTGAGGAGAATCATACAGTTGAAGTTCACAATAAGATTGCTTAGTTCACAAATAGCAATATATTAAAAAATAAACCAAGGAATTCCGATGAGGAAGTCCCTTGGTTTATACCCGATTAGAATTGCACTACGGCCTGTCCTTATGCTGACTGTTGTATGGTTTCTTCCTTACTATTTCTGAATTTCCGTGTAATAACTCCTTGTTTTGGACTGAACAAGAAAGCTGCAAGGAATAGTACACCTGTTGCTACTGCCATTGATCCAGCAATGGATACATTTAATTGAACGGCAAACCAATAGCCCATTAGTGCAGATAGGATACCGATCACACCACTTAGGATGAGTAATACAAGAAATCGATCGGTTAGCAGATAGGCGGTGGCCCCTGGTACAATAAGCATGGCTACCACTAGTATTGCTCCCACACTATCAAAGGATGCTACCGTAGATAGGGATACCATTGTCATTAATAAATAATGAATTAAGACGACAGGTACACCAATTAATGTTGCAAACTGTGCATCAAATGTTGACATTTTTATTTCTTTATAAAACAGAATAATCAATAGTAAGTTAATAATCAGCACTGCCCCAAGCATCCAAACGGCAACGGGTCCATAGCTGACACCATTGATTGTCAGAGTATCCCACGGTACAAAAGCAATTTCTCCCATAAGTGCGTGCTGTACATCCAAATGTACTTGGTCTCCAATAAAGGATATTAGTACGACACCTAGGGCGAACAAGGATGTGAATACAATCCCAATTGCAGCATCTGATTGTACGCCTGAGGAGTGTAGCATTTCAACAAATAGAGCCGTTAAAATACCAACGATACCAGCTCCAATTAGCATGGGAACCCCATTTAACGATTGGGTTACGAAAAATGCTCCCACGATACCTAATAAAACAGTATGACTGATCGCATCTGCAATCATTGACATTTTACGTAATACAAGGATAGACCCAGTTACACCACAGGTTACACCTACAAGACATCCAGTTAATATAATCCACATTGTATACGTCATGCGTGCCTCACTCCTTTAAATAAAAGCCCTTTTCTTGATCCAAAAAGTAAGGAAATGAAAAAGATAAGTGATGCACTTAGAACAATCACCGGACCTGTGGGTAGATTATGAAGAGCAGTACTTAAGACAGCGCCGCTCACACCAGAAATGGCTCCAAAAATACCAGCTAGGATGGTCATTAACCCGAGACGATCCGTCCAATATCTTGCTGAGATCGGTGGTGTAATTAATAGTGCTGCAATTAAGACAACACCTACCATCTGAATACCAATTACAACGACGGCAACTACTAGAAATAGCAGAACCCCATTGAAAAATGTTACTGGTAAACCAATTCCACGTGCAAATTGCGGATCAAAGATACTAATTTTAAATTCTTTAAAGAACAAAGCAGTAAGAATGATTAAAACGAATGCACCAATGGCAATTAGTTGAACATCACTTCGTACTAACGAAGCAGCTTGCCCAAAGATGAATGAATCAAGCCCAGCTTGGTTACCACTTGAATTTTGCTGGATATACGTCAGTAAAACAATTCCAAGACCAAAGAAAACAGATATGATTATTCCGATAGCAGCATCGGTTTTAATGCGCGACCTATTTACAATCGTTTGAATCGATTGCGTTGCAATTAAGCTTGTAACCGCCGCACCTGCTAATAAAAAAGGTACAGATTTTACTTGAAACAGAATATATACAATACATACCCCTGGTAAAGCTGCATGGGCCATGGCATCACTGATAAGGCTTTGTTTTTTGAGTAAAACAAAACTGCCGATGACACCACTAGCAAACCCTAGAAGTAAGCTACCGATGAGCACCCATTGCAGGTTAGCGCTGGAGAAAAAGGATGTTACTGCTTCCATTTTACGTATACTCCTTTACTGTTGAAGGGGCTTTTTGTAAAAATGCAATTTTCCCGCCATATGCCTGTTCCAAATTGTCTAACGTAAATACCGACTGTGTTTCCCCATAAGCAATTGGTGATTTATTTAATAATAATACATGATCAAAATAATCATTAACTGTCTGTAAGTCATGGTGTACGACAAGTACTGTCTTACCTTCTGCTTTCCATTCTTTCATTAATTGAATAATAGCTTTTTCGGTTGAAGCATCTACTCCTGCAAATGGCTCATCCATAAAGTATACTTTGGCATCCTGTGCCATGGCTCGGGCAAGAAATACGCGCTGCTGTTGCCCCCCTGATAATTGGCTAATTTGGCGTGTAGCGTAATCTTGCATTCCCACTTTTTCAAGGCATGCTTTTGCCCATGCCACTTCTTTTTTGTTTGCTCGTTTAAATAATCCAATATGATTGTATCTCCCCATTAATACCACATCTAGAGCATTAGTTGGGAAGTCCCAATCAACTTCACTTCGTTGAGGGACATAACCAATGATTTTCTTTTGTGTGCGTATAGGCTTATTAAATATCTCGACACTACCTGATAAAGTAGGTAGTAATTGTAGAATAGATTTAATAAGTGTCGACTTACCAGCACCGTTTGGACCAATAATCCCTGTTATCGATCCCTCCGGTACAGCAAAAGACACGTTCTCAAGGGCAAGCTGTTTATCATAGGTTACCGATATATCTTTTACTGATAATGCGTACATACTAACTCCCACCTTATTTTAGAGATTCAACAATGGTTTCCACATTGTGTTTAAACATTCCGATATAAGTACCTTCTTCAGTACCTGCTTCTCCCATTGCGTCAGAATATAATTCACCGCCAATGGATACTTCTTGACCTTCTTCCTTCGCACCTTCTACCACAGCGTTAATCGAGCGTTCGGAAACACTGCTTTCTACAAATACACCTTTAATATTTCGTTCTACTAATACGTTAATAATACGCTGGATATCATTTACTCCATAATCTGACTCTGTGCTTAAGCCTTGTAATCCCATTACTTCAAAGCCATAGGCTTTTCCAAAGTAATTGAATGCATCGTGAGCGGTTACTAGTACACGGCTTTGCTCTGGAATTTCCTCGAATCGTTCCAGCGCATAATCATTTAATTCATCAAGCTCTTTTAGATAAGCCGCTGTATTTTGGGTGTACGTTTCCTTATTATCGGGGTCCAACTCAATTAATCCATCTCGGACAGCTTCTGCTGCATATTTCCAGAGATTAATATCAAACCAAACGTGTGGATCACTAATATCTGGGCTTTCCGGATCAGCTAATAATTTTTCTTTTGGTATATTTTCTGCAACGGGAATAGTAGGTTTTTCCTGTTTCATTTCTGCAAAAATCTCTCCCATTTGTCCTTCTAAATGAAGTCCGTTATAGAAAATGATATCTGCCTCTGTCATCTTCTGAATATCACCTTGAACTGCATTATATAAATGCGGATCGACTCCAGGTCCCATTAAACTATTTACCTCAACAAGATCTCCGCCGATATTCTCGGTTATATCTCCAATTTGGGCTATCGTTGTAACGACGTTTATGGGATTCTCTTCCGATCCATTAGCTTCATCAGATCCGGAAGAACAACCCACGATCCCAATGATAAGTAATACGGTTAAGCAAAATAATCCTATCTTCCTCAATGTAGTATTTCCCCTCTCTAATAATGTTTGTCTAAGGCAAAACAAGCCTAAAAAAAATCTACTTGTATCTTATGTTAGTAATTCTCTTGTTGTATTATGTCCAAAACATTTTATCAGGATTAAAATGTTTCCTATAGGCAAATTATATGGTACTGGTTTAAAAATAGCAATACTTTTGATCAAAAATTTTACGTTAACATATTTTAACTAGGTAATAAGTACTCATTTTGTATAAGAAAGCAAATTAAAAGTACAAGTAATTGTACATGCAAATCTTATTAACTGTAATCATTCTAGTATTTGTTCATAAACTGTATAAAGTACGTTTGGGGGGATCTATTTGACAGAGATGAAGGAGCTTCATCGTGCCATTGATGAAATTACAGAAATTGCATCAGGATTTGGATTAGATTTTTATCCAATGCGTTATGAAATTTGCCCAGCCGATATTATTTACACATTTGGTGCTTATGGTATGCCGACGCGTTTTAGTCATTGGAGCTTTGGTAAACAGTTTCATCGAATGAAGCTACAATACGACCTAGGTCTAAGCCAAATATATGAACTTGTTATCAATTCTGACCCATGCTATGCTTTTTTGCTTGATACGAATAGTCTTATTCAGAATAAATTAATTGTAGCGCATGTATTGGCGCATTGTGATTTTTTCAAAAATAATGTCCGTTTCTCGAATACAAGAAGAGACATGGTAGAAAGTATGACGGCTACCGCTGAACGAATTGCACATTATGAGATGGTTTATGGAAAAAGGGAAGTGGAGAAGTTTTTAGATGCGATTCTTGCAATTCAAGAACATATTGACCCATCCATCGTAAGGCCAAAATTACCTGCTTATTATATGGAGGACGAAGAGGAAGAAGATACATCTGCTCCTAAAACACCTTATGATGATTTATGGAGCTTAGATGAGAAATCAGATGATAACAAGAAGAGGGAAATAAACAAGCGGAAGAAGTTTCCTCCTCAGCCAGAGAAGGATCTATTATTGTTTATTGAAGAATACAGTAGAGACCTAGAGGATTGGCAACGGGATATCTTAACAATGATGCGTGAGGAGATGCTATATTTTTGGCCACAGCTAGAAACAAAAATTATGAACGAGGGCTGGGCATCTTATTGGCATCAGCGTATTTTACGTGAGATGGATTTAACAAGTGATGAGACCGTTGAATTTGCTACATTAAATGCCGGTGTTGTGCAGCCTTCGAAGCATCAAATAAATCCTTATTATTTAGGGATAAAAATTTTTGAAGACATTGAGGAGCGGTATAATCATCCGACGAAGGAAATGAAGCAATTAGGCATAAAAGAAAATTCAGGAAGAGAAAAGATTTTTGAAGTAAGAGAGCTGGAATCGGATATCTCCTTCATCCGTAATTATTTAACGAAAGACTTGGTAGCGAGAGAAGATATGTATTTATTTGAGAAAAAGGGGAGAAACTATCAAATTACCAATAAAGATTATGAAGCAGTACGTGATCAGCTTATTTCCATGCGAGTAAATGGAGGATTTCCATATATAACCGTAGAAAATGGTGATTACTTGCGGAATGGGGAGCTCTATTTGGTTCACAATTATGAAGGGATAGAATTAGATCTAAAATATTTAGAGCATGTGCTTCCTTATATTCATCAGCTTTGGGGCAAAACAGTATATTTAGAAACCTATGTGGAGGATAAGAAAGTTATTTATTCCCATGATGGGAGGAAAACGTATCATCGGCAGCTTTAGTTATGAATATATCTATTGAAATAAGTTGGGACATAACGAAAACAATCCGTTTTTTAAAAGTTAAGAAAGTATAAAATCAGTGCAATGACTGCGTTAAGCCAAGTAGTTATTTTGAAATGTTAGATGTATATTGGCAATGCTCCGACTAATTACTTCGCTTTCCGCGGGCACGGCCTCAACTAACTTTGCAAAGAAGGAGTTGCAAAGTGGATTTTCGGCTCGCGCTAATCCCACAGGAGTCTACGTAATTAGTCTCCGCTATGAGAAGGTGCAACAATTCTTGTCATAAGTAATAGGTTGACTTTTTTTACAATGGGTAAAGTGAAAATCGCTATCCGTGAGTATAAAAGCAGTTGTGTTACTTCATGCTAGCGTTGTAGAGCCTGATAATAGCGAAGGCCGGCCACTTCAACTCCTGTGGGAAATGTTTGACCTGAAGATCCACTTTTTTGAGCGGGTTTTGCTAAAAAAGTTAGCTGAAGGACAAACCCCACGGAAAGGGAAGTGGGCAGCTGGAGTGGTGGTTAAGCAGTAGCTATTATTCCATAATAGCTACTAGAGGAAGCATAAATCTGAGCATGTAGTGATAAGGACTAACCATTTTGCTCAGTTTTTTTGTTAATGATCATGCGTAGTCTAATATCGTGAAGTTTCTAGTCGTGCCTGTTACCCTATAAAAGAAGGTAAAGTTAAATACTAACGGAAATGGTGATATCATGTTGTATAATCTAGAAGATAAAGTTGTTCTTGTAACAGGTGCATCTAGAGGGCAAGGCGAGGCACAAGTACGCTACTTCTTATCGTTAGGTGCTCGTGTAATCATTGCTGCACGGGAGCTGAATGATGCGGAAAAACTGTCACAAGAATTTGATAAGAATAAAACACTTCCTGTTAAGCTTGATGTAACAAATGAAGTACAATGGGAAAGGTCAATTCATGCTGCCATAGAAGCATTTGGTAGGATAGATGTTCTGGTGAACAATGCAGGATTATACTACAATGCTGCGTTGACGGAGACAGAACTTCATCAATATCGTGAAATTATTAATGTTAACCAGATTGGTGTATTCCTTGGCATGCAATCGGTTATACCGATAATGTCTCAGCAAAAGAAGGGCTCCATCATTAACAATGTCTCTATTTCAGCATTTGCACCTTTAGATGGAACGGCTGCATATGCTTCTACGAAAGCAGCCGTTGTGGCAATGTCAAAAGCGACGGCTGTAGAGGTAGGGAAAGATGGGATAAGAATAAATATCGTACACCCTGGCGGAATAAATACGGGAATGGCTCAAACAAGTGGAACAATACCTATTTATTCTCAAACTCCTCTAGGAAGAATCGGTGAACCAAAAGAAGTTGCACATGTTATTGGGTTCCTTGCTTCAGATCAAAGTTCTTATTGCACCGGTGCCGAAATTGTTGTTGATGGCGGATTAACACTAGGTACAAGAATAGAATGATCGAACATCTGTCGCTTCTTTAAACTCAAACATGTATGGAATATTCCTTAAATGCCTTATTAAGAGAAATAGTATATGACGTTTTTTGTAATCGCAGCCTTTACACTATCAATTTACTAAATTCTGAAAAATAGGATAGACAAATGATACAGAAGTGATAGAATTTATAGTAATAGATACAAAGGAGTGCGCTCTAAAATGAAGCAATGGATGAGAAAAATAGCTGTTGTTCTTATCACAATTATGACATTAGGGATGTACGTTCCAACTTCATTAACGGCAGATCCTGAGGAGCATAAAGAACGTTATGATTCAGGGTCAGTTCTAGACGAAGCTACACCTGTCTCGGTATTAGAAACGCCAGAAGATGTCGTCCCTATTCAAGCATATACCATAGATCAATTAACGGAAAAGGCGAAAGAACAGGCATTAATAAAGATGGGTCCAAGAATTTCACATCGAATTGAGGACGAGTTTACAGCCGTTATTTTACCGAACATAGAAAAAGTGATGGAGACAATTTTATTTGATGATAAAGCGCCTGTGACTTACTATGACATATCGGAGGATCCCGCTGATGGCTATGGAGAAAGAATATTTAATATTTATGACTTGAAGGCGCAGGAAAAAGTGGCTAAATTCCATGTGAGAAGGGTTCATCGTCCATTAGAAGGTCATTGGTTTAATTTCCATTACCATCTCCAAGCTGATAATTTTGAAAAACACTATGACATTGGTGAAATATATTGGGATAAAAACACACCCCCTAAATGGATGACGTAATAAAAAGAGGCTAAGACAATAGAATGAAGAAACAATAAAAAACGAAAAGACAATTAATTTGAATTAATTATCTTTTCGTTTTTTGGTTAGAATCATTCATTTAGCACCTGAAATAAGCGAGACTCCGGCGGGAACAGCACGAGTCCGAAGATCCACTTGGTAACGTATTTTTTCTTAACCAAGTTAGCTGAGGCCGTGTCCGCGGAAAGAGCGTATATCTTCACGGTGCGGCGATGATACTCCTATTGATAACATGATTATTCGTATGTTGAGTAAAGAAGTTGTGTTTTGTCCCAGCACGTTTTTAATCACCATACAGAAAAGTTGTTTATCCCGCATATAACTGGCAGTAAGCTCCCCACTTCAAGGAATAAAGTGAAACCAATAAGGATAAGTGTGGGTTCGACTGCCAGTAAATGTCCGATTGGTTCACCTAACCATCCGTGGGGATAAGCAACCCCCCCACGGATGGAAGTTTCACTTTATCCCGCATATAACTGGCAGTAAGCTCCCTACATCAAGGAATAAAGTGAAACCAATAAGGATAAGTGTAGAATCAACTGCCAGTAAATGTCCGATTGGTTCAAGGGCCTTTAGGTCATACCCTTGTGGTACTACCAATCCATGGGGATAAACCACCCCACGGATGGAAGTTTCAATTTATAGTTTAGATAACTCAATTATCTTGCTTCTTACTGGTCTAATTCAGTTAATACGTCTCCTATTTGTCGATTGTGTATGAGCATATCTGCGTAAGCATCTAATGCAGTAGGTTCGTGATTAATGATGACTAATCTCGCACCACCTTCTTTGGCGATTAACGGAAATTGGTTTGCCGGTGTTACACTTAATGATGAGCCAAGGACCATAAATAAATCAGCTTTTTCTGATTCAGAGAGTGCCGCTTGAAAAGCTTGGGCAGGCAATGTCTCTCCAAATAATACAATGGAAGGACGTAAGATGCCACCACATTTACAAAAGTAGTCTTTGTGTACATATTCTTCACTACTATATTCCTTCTGGCAGGATTGACAGTGGAGCCTTTGCAGCGTGCCATGAAGCTCAGCAACACGATTACTCCCAGCTTGCTGGTGAAACCCATCTACATTTTGCGTTATAATCGATTGTATGGTACCGGCCTTCTCCCAATCTGCAAGAATATAATGGCCTTTATGTGGTTTATAGGATTTCACTCCCAATACTCGCTCTCGATAAAATGTTGTAAATGCCTCAACGTTATTATTTAATGCATCAGTACTAGCGATTTTAGTAGGATTCTGCTTGTTCCACAACCCTTGATTAGCTGAACGAAAGTCTGGCAAACCACTTTCTGTCGACATCCCAGCTCCCGTGAAAACAACCGTATATTTCGCTTCGTAAAGCCATTGTTTTAGCAAGATATTCCCTCCAATCTCGCACTTCTATAGTTAATTATCTTCCATTTGAGCATTCCCGTTTTTCTTTTTATGTAATCGGACCGGTACGATAATAAGTACAGCAATTAAAAACAGACCTAAATAACCAATTAGGGGGTAGAAAAAGGAGACCAATTCTGTAAAGCCAACAAAACTTAAAGCAAATGCGGTAAGAATTGTGAACACAATAAACATACGAAATGACTTTGTTTCACTTTTCATAAACCGAGATCCAAATGAAAAGAACATGCTAACAGCGGTATTAAAAATCATGCCAAAAAGAATGATGGAATATAGCATTCCAAGTATAGGAGAAAGATCATCCGCGATTTTTAAAATAGGCATCTCGTAGCCAACAACTGCTTCCATATTAGAAAAAATCGCTAAATGGTTAAAAACAATAAGTAAACCGATCCCGAGACCGCCGAGTAGTCCGCCAATGGTAGCAATTCTTTCATTTTTTTCAGATCCCCCCATAACTAGTGCCATAGGTGCACCTAAAGCTATATTAAACGATACATAATTAACGGCAGAGATAAACCAGTTCGATAAAGCAGCTGGCTGATTTCTAGCAATTGGTTCCATTGCTGCAAAGGAAGTATCCATTGTCATCATGCTATAGATGGAAAGTAAGATGACGGTTAGAATTAAAAAAGGTGTAATGCTTGCAATAACCGCAATTACACGATTGACATTCATCATAACGGTAAGGATAACGAGTATCGTCATTACGGTAATTCCAGCAAAGGATGAAAGCCCAAATTGTTGACTAAAGATTGATCCAGCCCCTGCGATCATGACTACTCCTACACCGAACAATGTAAAGACAATAATGTAATCAACCATTGTCCCTAAAAAGCGCCCGCTCATCAGATAGATGACTTCTCGATGCGAGGTTGTTTGATACTTGCTCCCAAGTCGTGTAAGTGTCATACCTAGATAGGCGAATAAACCAGTGGAAACAATGGATCCAATTGTCCCAATGTAACCAAAGCTAGTAAAGTACTGCAAAATTTCTTGTCCAGAAGCAAAGCCTGCTCCAACGACTATTCCGATAAATGCACTGGCAATCTGTAAAATTCTTTTCATGTTGTTTCCTCCGTGCTGATGTTGTTTGTAAGTAGTTAAATGGAATGATATAAATTTTAATCTTGCTCGTTTTCTCTATTATAATAATAGTAAGTGTAATGACTCCCTTCAGCTTTTTCACATAATTGTATTTATTATCGTATCATATTTTTTTAACAGATGAAGGGATCTTTTATTTAAAAGGGGTAGATACATATAGTTGAAATGTCCCAATTACGAAGAACTCAAAATAAGCAGTCATAATAATGGGGGTATATATTAATCATGTCAATTATAAAGAGATTTATAAAAATAATGAAGATTGAAAGAACCTAATCAACATTATCTAATAAACAACACACATTTGAGATGGTGGAAGAGCAACAAAAATTCAATGAAGCCTTACAACAATCATTTGATCGGTTAAATTAATCCGTGGGGGATAAACAACTCCCACAGATTGTTAGTACCATAGAGGTTAGAACCAATCGGACATCTACTGGCAGTTGATTACCACTTCGGATTAATCGAAATGATGGAAACAATCATAAATAAGTTGAATAATCTAGAAACCTCTTGCTTAAGGAGTTTTTTTTTCGAGTAATGGACAGCCTTACATCTTCTATCACCAGCTTTCTCATAAACTTCTCATTTTTTGCGAATTATCGAGCAGGGGTTCAATGTATTTGATCATATTCCCAATTGGCTATTCATGATGATTATGTTAGTGATTGCGGTGACAAGTCATTTATATGTACATTCACATACCACAAGAGCAATTATTTTTATTCCAAGTATTATTGTATTTAGTGAGTCCATAGGGCTAAACACTGCGGCAGTTGTTTTCTTGAGTTTACTTGGAATGAACTATTGTTTAACATTTCCAGTTAGTTCAAAAGCAATATTACTATTCTATGAAGAAGGTGATATGACGATTGACGCAAAACAATTGCTTCAATTAAGTACAATACTTATGCCAGTTTATATCCTTGTTATGATTGTATTTTATTTTACGTATTGGCAATGGACCGGATTACAACTATGAGTATGGAGCTGCCCTCAGCTCCATACGTACACGAATGGACATATACTTTCCCCAAAACGGGCTTTTTCCACTTATGAAACATCACATTTTAACTTCTAAAGCTTCCCACCTTAGAAGCGTTCTGTCCTTCTTAGTTGTTATATAAACCGAACCATTTGAGACACAATTCTATTAGTTGTCTAATTGTAGTTCGTGTAGTCCTTGTATGTCCACAATTTGCTCATTTTCCATTTCATCTAGAGGAAAGATAGTGGCTGTTGTATTTTTTTCATGTAACGATTTGATGTAGACTGGGATTCCTCGATAGCGGACTTGTATCATCTCTACTGCATTCATTATTTCTTGAGCTCTTTCCTTATCCATCTGAATCCACCTTCCTTTCTGTTAGTAGCGTATGTTTATGCTCCAGTGAAGTAGTTTCGTCTTATTTTTTCTAACTTTCACCTAAAATATGTGCAGGATTATAGGGTTAAGCTCACAGTGGTTTGGCCCAGTGAAATGGTGGGAAATATAATGTATCATAGGTAAATGACTGACATATCCTAACAAGTATATGAACTTACATAAGGAGGAAGACATACGTGATCATTGCGATCATTATTTTATTATTTGTATCTTTTTTCTTTTCAGGCAGTGAAACGGCATTAACCGCGACAAATAAAATGAAATTACAGACAAAAGCTAAGAATCATGATAGACGATCTGGGAAGCTGCTTGAATTAGTATCCAAGCCAGAACAATTTATTACAGCAATTCTAATAGGGAATAATATTGCAAATATCTTACTACCGACGCTCGTTACTATGGTAGCGATTGACTACGGTATAAATGTAGGGATTGCTTCAGCGTTATTAACGATTACGATTATAATCTTTTCAGAAGTAATTCCTAAATCAGTAGCGGCCGCCTTTCCTGATCGAATTGCACATGTGGTCTACCCAGTTATTCAAGCAGTCGTTACTATTTTTAAGCCATTAACCATGCTGCTTAATGGAATTACTGGTGCTATCATTCGCTTTTTATCAAAAGGACAGGAAGATAGTACATCTGTATCGAGAGAAGAAATTCGGGCTATGGTGGATATAGCGCGTACCGAGGGTATTTTTAAACAGGACGAGACCTATCGTATTAAAGGGGTACTGGAATTTAATAATCTTAATGTGAAGGATGCATTGAAGACACCCCGTGTGGATATTATGGCACTTCCTTGTGATTCAACATTTGAAGAGGTTAGAAATATTGCTATTGATAACCCATTTACAAGGTATCCAATTTATGAAGAGGAGATTGACAATATTGTAGGTGTATTCCATTCAAAGTATCTGTTGTCTTGGGCGATGGAACCGGAAAAATCATTAGAGTCGTTTAGCGATATGAACCCGTTAATCGTTTTCGAATTCCATTCGGTTGATTGGGTATTCCGAAAAATGATACAGGATAAAAAGCATATGGCAATTGTTCTTGATGAGTATGGTGGTACGGAAGGGATCATAACCCATGAAGATATAATCGAAGTCTTGATTGGTTTAGAAATAGAAGATGAAACAGATAAGGGTAACGAATCAATGGTAGAGAAAGTCACAGACTCTGAAATTATATGTCATGGAAAAATTCCACTTCATCGCTTGAATACCATCTTTCATACTGACATCCCGGAGGAAGAGGATGTCCTGTCTGGGTTCTTGCTTAAAGCCTTTCATTATTTTCCAGAGGCAGGTGAGGAAATATCAACAGATCATTTATGGTTTAAAGTTTTATCTGTAGAAGATCGTACAATTAAACGAGTACAAATTAGAAAGCGGGAAATACGGAAACATACAGAACCAAGTCATGAGTAAGGGGATTCCATTCCCCTCAGTTATCAAGATAGATTTGACTCAGTATTAGGGAGAGGAGGAAACACTGCTGTCTGTTATGGCCCCGGATAATTTTCGATCGTTCGTGAAGGGATGATAGTCTGATTCCATAACTTGGCACAGAAGACAGAATTAATGGGAGAAATAGCTTGTTCAGGTAGGAAAACGAGGAGACGGTTCAATCGCTGTCTGTACCTGTTGTGAAATCAACTGTATTTCTATATTTGTATACAGATCATTTGGAGTTTTTTAACGAGAAATGATTAAACGGATTTTTGGAATAAATAGGTAATTAGGTTGGTAGTGGTTTCACTAAAGATCTGCATTCTTTTTAAAGTTAGAGTGCACAATAAGCTTTTGTTTATGCTATGATGGGACAAAGGAGCGAAGTAAGTATGAAATACGATGAAAAAGTAATGAATCGAATGAAACGAATTGAGGGTCAAATTCGTGGGTTATTAAAGATGATGGAAGAACAAAAGGATTGCCGAGACGTTGTAACACAAATGTCAGCTGCTAGGAGTGCATTGGATCGCACAGCAGCACTCATTGTCAGTCAGAATCTAGAAAAATGTATTCGTGAAGAACAGAGAAATGGTGAAAATACGGAGGAATTAATAAAAGAAGCAGTTAATCTACTTGTAAAAAGTAGATAGTAACTTGGAAGCTGACATCTTTCATGCATAAGCATGAAGTGGTCAGCGTTTTTTATAGTCTAGTAAATTAAAAAATTAGCCCATGTGGATAAATAGGCGTGTGTTGAGCAGAGTCCAGTTCCAGCGCCCAGATAACGAGGCGACTTCACGAATCGCCCTAAGCTAAGTCATCATCGGCTTGCAAGCTCTTTATCTCCGCTGATTCGCTCCAGTCGCTACGTTTCTAATCAGACGCTTGCGCTTTTGTTATAGTAATACATAAGGAATAAATATCTTGAATATATAAGTATATACTTATATACTTATATTAATGAGGAGGGTGTTTATGCAGGATACATCAGTAGAAACAGATCGTGCTGCTTTGATCTGTAAATTATTAGGAGATAAAACAAGGCTAATCATGATGAAGATCCTTGATGATCAAGATTGCTGTGTTTGTGAATTTGTTGAGATCTTTCAAGTTAGTCAACCATCCATTAGCCAGCATTTACGTAAGTTAAGAGATATTGGTTTGGTACAGGAGGAGAGAAAAGGTCAGTGGATATTTTATTCCATGAATAAAAATAGTTCGGAATATCCTTTCATCCAAACACTACTTGATCAGCTTCCAGATCAAAGTTACCAGTTAAAACAATTGGAAGAAAACGGAACAAGAATTAATTGTTGTAAGTAGGAGGGAGTATGTTGACATCATCGATTTTTCTAGCATTAGTTATCTTTATACTAACTCTCCTGTTTGTCATTTGGCAGCCTAGGGGGTTATCCATTGGGTGGTCCGCATGTGGTGGGGCTATCCTGGCGTTGCTACTGGGAGTTGTTAGCTTTAATGATGTGATTGAAGTAACTCAAATTGTCTGGAATGCGACCTTAGCATTTGTAGCTATTATACTTATCTCACTGATTTTAGATGAAATAGGATTTTTTGAATGGGCATCCTTGCATATGGCAAGATTAGCTAAAGGTAACGGAGTTAAGATGTTTATTTACATCAGTATTTTAGGTGCCATCGTTGCCGCCTTTTTTGCCAATGATGGGGCTGCACTAATCTTAACACCAATTGTTTTGGCAATGGTTCGTAATTTAAATTTTAAAGAAAAAATGATATTTCCGTTCATTATTGCTAGTGGATTTATAGCTGATACAACTTCACTTCCTCTAGTCGTAAGTAACCTTGTTAATATTGTTTCGGCAGACTTTTTTCAAATTGGTTTTGTAGAATATGCCTCTAGAATGATTATTCCAAATCTCTTCTCCCTTGTAGCTACGATCGGTATCTTATTGCTTTACTTTCGAAAATCGATTCCGAGAAGCTATGCAGTCGACCAGCTTAGAGAGCCGAAAACAGCTATCCGCGATCTAAAGATGTTTCGACTATCATGGTTCATTCTTGCAATTTTATTAATCGGTTATTTTGTGAGCGAATTGATCAGTGTGCCAGTCTCCATCGTAGCTGGGATTATTGCCATATTCTTTCTATTGATGGCTCGTAAAAGCAATTCAGTCAATACAATGATGGTAATTAAAGGAGCACCTTGGGCTATTGTGTTCTTTTCGATTGGAATGTATGTCGTAGTATATGGTCTACGGAATGCTGGTCTTACTGAAATGCTGGCAAGTATAATTCAAGCAAGCGCAGATAGAGGATTATTCGTTGCTACAATTGCAATGGGATTTATTGCTGCGATTCTATCATCAATTATGAATAATATGCCAACAGTAATGATTGATGCTTTAGCAATCGCTGAAACTAGCACTTCTGGAGTAATAAAGGAAGCGCTGATTTATGCAAATGTAATTGGATCGGATCTAGGTCCAAAAATTACACCAATCGGATCACTCGCTACCCTGTTATGGCTTCATGTGCTATCACAAAAAGGAGTAAAAATATCGTGGGGCACATATGTGAAGACAGGCATTATATTAACTGTCCCAATTTTGTTTATTACACTCATAGGACTATATATTACGTTATGGTTATTTTAAAAGGAGGATGAAAATGACGAAAAAAATAATTTACTTTTTATGTACAGGAAATTCATGTCGTAGTCAAATGGCAGAGGGCTGGGCTAAGAGGTATCTAGGTGAAGATTGGGAAGTAAGAAGTGCTGGTATAGAAGCTCATGGGGTCAATCCTCATGCCGTGAAGGCAATGAAAGAGGTTGGTATTGATATCTCTGATCACACGTCGGATATTATTGATCCGACTATCTTACAGCATGCTACCATCGCTGTGACGCTATGTGGAGACGCTAAGGACAAATGTCCTGTCACACCTTCGCATGTACATCGGGAGCATTGGGGCTTTGATGATCCAGCAAAGGCGGAAGGAACGATAGAAGTGAAGTGGCAGGTATTTCAACGAGTAAGAGATGAAATTGGCGCTCGAATAAAGCGATTTGCTGAAACAGGTAAATAGCTGCGTCCAGCTCTAGCGCCCCAGAAACGATGTGACATAACGAATCGTCCTAATCTAAGTCATCATCGGCTAGCAAGCACACCATGATTCCTTTAACTCCGTTGACTTGCTCCAGTCGCTACGTTTCTAATCGGGCGCTTGCGCTTTTGTTCTAAGTTAAGAAAGTATAAAATCAGTGCAATGACTGCGTTAAGCCAAGTAGTTATTTTGAAATGTTTGATGTCTATTGGCAATGCTCCGACTAATTACTTCGCTTTCCGCGGGCACGGCCTCAACTAACTTTGCAAAGAAGAACACGTTGCAAAGTGGATTTTCGGCTCGCGCAATTCCCGCAGGAGTCTACGTAATTAGTCTCCGCTATGAGAAGGTGCAACAATTCTTGTCATAAGTAATAGGTTGACTTTTTTTACAATGGGTAAAGTGAAAATCGCTATCCGTGAGTATAAAAGCAGCTGTGTTACTTCATGCTAGCGTTGTAGAGCCTGATAATAGCGAAGGCCGGCCACTTCAACTCCTGTGGGAAATGTTTGACCTGAAGATCCACTTTTTTGAGCGGGTTTTGCTAAAAAAGTTAGCGGAAGGACAAACCCCACGGAAAGGGAAGTGGGCAGCCGGAGTGGTGGTCAAGCAGTAGCTATTATTCCATAATAGCTACTAGAGGAAGCGTAAATCTGAGCATGTAGTGATAGGGACTGAGCGAATTTTGCTCCGTTTTTCTAATGAAGAAATACGCTGTCTTTATCCCGCATATAACTGGCAGTAAGCCCCCTCTTCAAACATTTAAGTGAAACCAAGGATGGGTTAGTGAGGAAGCAACTGCCAGTAAATGTCCGATTGGTTCTACTAACCATCCGTAGGGAAAAACAAAACCCCACGGATGGAAGTTTCACTTTATCTCGCATATAACTGGCAGTAAGCCCCCTCTTCAAACATTTAAGTGAAACCAAGGATGGGTTAGTGAGGAGGCAACTGCCAGTAAATGTCCGATTGGTTCAAAGGCCTTTAGGTCATACCCTTGTGGTACTAACAATCAGTGGGGTGATAACCCCTCCCACTGATTGAAGTTTCACTTTATTGGTAAGTAAACGTTGAAGGTATTTTGGTTGTCGGAAGAACGAATAGTAATGCTTCCATCATGTTGATCGATGATTTCTTTTGTAATAGCAAGACCTAAGCCCGCTCCACCCGTTTCCCTGCTTCGTGAAGAATCTAGCCGATAGAATCGTTCAAAAAGCTTTTCTTGCTCCATTTGAGGTATGTTTTCACTTGGACCTGTAATGGAAATAATATATTGATATTGCTGTACTTTGCCTGATATATGTATAGCTCCAGTACCCTGATAATATCGGATTGCGTTATCCAGCAGATTGCTAACTACTTGTTGAATTCCTTCTGGGTGTAAGGATAAGCTAGATTCCTCTAGTTGTACATCAATTGCTATCTTTTCCTGCTTTAACGTCCAATTAAACATAGCAATACATTGTTGGATTAGTGTATGAATGGCGGTTTTTTCTTTATGGTACGGTGTTTGCGATGTAGTATAGTCCCACTTTTTTAATTGATCAAACTGTTCGAGCATAGAAGTTAGACGCTTGGATTCTTGATAAAGTGCTGCAAATAATTGCTCATCACCTGTTATATCGCCAGATTTTAAAGCAAGTAAATAGCCGTTCAGATTGGAAAGAGGCGTTCGGAATTCATGAGATATATCGGAAACAAGCTTTTTACGTTCTACCTCATTTTTCGTTAGTTTTTCAATCAATTCATTATACTGCTCCACTAATTGTCCAATTTCGTCTTTTCTGGACACGGTAATTGCTTCTGGATACTCCCCTCTTTTTAATAGTTCTGTAGCATGCATTAAACTACGAACGGGCTTTAGTAGTCGTCTAGTTAGATAAAAATAAACGATAGTACCAGCAATAATAGAGATGATAATAAACAACCATACATAATTTAATAATGTTTGATTGAATTGTTCTTGTCGCTGTTCGTTTAAATTACCAACTCCTGCTGCTAAGAAGCAGGCAGTATGATATAACGCCCAGCCACTAATAATCATGGCAACTACAATGACGAGAAAATGTAATATCGTTAATCGCCATAAGAAGCTCTCAGGTAGGATATTGGTTATTTTCTTACGTAGATGTGACAAACTTATACCCCATTCCTCTTATGGTTTGAATGCGCTGTGGCTTGCCAGGCTCTCTTTCTATTTTTTCGCGAAGCTTTTTAATATGTGCATCGATTGTCCTTTCCATTACCATTTGCTCAGCATTCGGATAGATTTGCGAAACAAGCTGCTCCCGTGATAAAACAAAATTTGGGTTTTGCATAAAATAATGGAGCAGGTTAAATTCATGCTTTGTTAACTTAATCTGCTGATCATAAAGAAGCACTTCGCCTTTACGAGGCTTTATACAGAGCCCATCACTAACGATTTTTTGACAAAAATGGCTGGTGCGGCGTAAAACTGCTTCAACGTGGGCGATAAGCTCATTAGGATCGAAGGGTTTGGTTATATAGTCATCTGCACCAATATTTAAGCCAGTAATTTTATCTTCTACTGTCGCTTTTGCCGATAACATAATAATGGATACTTCACCATTTACTTGCTTTCGAACCCAATTACAGAAAGCTTCACCACTTACCTTTGGCAGCATTAAATCAAGGATGATTAAGCATGGATGGTGTGCTAAGAATAAGGATTTTGCTTCATCTCCATCCACTGCTTCAATGACTTCATAACGGTGCTTCTCTAAATATAATCGAATAAGTTTTCGAATCATTTTATCATCTTCAACAACCATAATTGTTTGCTTCATATTTTCACCACCCATGCGTTAGTTTACCGTAATTTGCAGAAAAAGAATATAATGTACTGCATTCTTATTCAATGTTTCGCTCTTTCTTCAAATGGTAAACAATCCTTGCTGAAAAAAGCTATGCTATAAAGTAAGTAGAAAAAAGTATCATTTATTGCATTTTCTCAAATTCCTGCACCATTAAATCATAGTTCATTGCTCCGAAGGCTTTGTATTGAATGCGTCCCTTGGAGTCAACCATGTACGAGGTAGGTATTGGCTGTATTTGATATTGATTTGCAACCGTCGTTTTTTCATCCTTTAAAATAGGAAAGGTAAGTTCAAAATCTTTTACAAAACGTTTAACATCAAGAAGATTACTTTCAGTTTCGGTTAAATTAATAGCTAAAATAACAATATCCTTTTTCTCATGGAATTTCTGCATATCAGGCATCTCAGCACGACATGGTGGGCACCATGTTGCCCAGAAATTAATCATGACCCGTTTTCCCCGGAAATCAGAAAGTTGAACGGTTTCACCGTCTAGTGTTTGCAATTTGAAATCCGGCGCCATATTGCCAATATTTAGACCTTCCTTATCGGTATTCGCCGCTTTTTCTTCGTCTGGATTATCTTTTACCTCCGAAGTAATGGTATTCTTTGCAACGGAAGTCTCTTCATCCTCTTGAACGGTTTGATTTGATGAAAAAACAAAATCATAGAGTGCCCAAGAAAACATTGCTAGAATTACGACGATAAGTATAGTTTTCTTCATTAAAATCCCTCCTTAGCCTAAATTGGTTAACCATGTATCTTGAACAAGCTTTAATAAAAAGGCTGATATTCTAGGCATTTGTCCAGTAAACAAGAGTACTCCCATGAGAATCATAATGGTTCCTCCAACTTTCATGATCTTGTCACTATATCGGACAATCCACCTTGTTGACCCAAGGAAAAACGTTAAAATCAAAAATGGTAGGGCAAAACCAATGACATAAAAAAGCGTGTACCAAGCTCCTTGTGTTGGATTCGCTGCAGCGACTACTAAGATGGAAGCGAATATAGGTCCGATACAAGGCGTCCATCCTGCAGCGAAGCCCATTCCAACAAAAACAGTTCCTGCATATCCTACCGGTTTCTTGGTAAAGCGAAATCGTTTTTCTTTCATGAAGGAGGTAATTTTTAGCCAACCAGCTACAAATAAACCCATGATAATAATAAAAATTCCAGCTATACGTTGAATGAGTTGACCGGATTCTCCTGCTAAAATTCCTTGAATCCATTGACCGAGGAAGGACACACCTACACCGAGGCCGATGAAAATCAAGGACACTCCTATAAGAAAGAAAATAGCGTGAACTAGGAGCTTACTTCTAATTTTTATGTTGTTGTTATTTTCTAATTCTTTTACACTCATCCCAGTTATATAGGAAAGATAAGCTGGAAATATAGGTAATGTACAAGGTGAGAGAAATGAAAGCATTCCCGCACCTAGAGCTAGCCAAATAGTAAGATCTGCAGCTTGCATCATTCAGACACCTTCTTTCTTTTGAATACGAATAAAATGCTAAATATAAGCCCGACGGTAATGAAAAAGAATGGGTGGATCATATAGCCAAATATGGTTGTGAATGGCATTATCCACGTTATACTTAATTTTCCAATTGCCCAGACCCAGACCATACAAAGCAATAGGGTGGATTTCCTTAATCGATCGCGTAAAAGCAGAAATGTAAGTAGCAGAATGAGTAAGAGAATAAAGTCCCCCCAAGCAAGTGTATTATTTTTCCAAATGATTTCGATAAATTGATACATGAATGATGCTACGAGTAATACAGGGACATAGCAGTACAACAGTATTTCTATGTCAACTTCGCTACGTTTTGCTTTATACCATAGCTGTATTGCTAGTAGAAACAGTGCGAAATAAAATGCTTGTGCATTACTCGGATATGCTAAGACAGCAATTGGATCAGAAATAAATAAGGAGAGGTTCAGAACTATTTTCCCTATCCAAATAAAGATTACAAAATTCACTAAATAAGATATCATTTGTTGCGATACTTGCTTTCGCTCTGCTATAGGTAAATTACTGCTAAGAAAATAGGCAATAAATCCAACACTCATACTAATTACATGTATTGAAATTGTTGTAAGAACTGTTGCTGACGGCATAATCCTTGGCCTCCATAAAATTTCAAGTATTTACATGATAACGTAGGTTTGTGAAAGTTTGATGAAAGTAAGGATACAAAAAAATTAATTTAAACTTTTGGTATGATGGTTTATAGAAGCTTGGGAAATAGTAAATATGTTACGATAAAAACATCTAAGCCTTATTTTAGGAGGACGGAATGTATTTGATAGCAAAGCATCCATATATAAAAATAGAACGAAAAGTGACCAGTGTGGAGCAAATAGATATAGAACATCAGCGGGTGATTTATTTATACCATGATCGCGTTGTCACACAAAATCGAGAATTTCCAATAAAGGATGTTATGGACTTTTCTTATCGAGAAATTGCCAACCAAGGCGGCATTCTATATCTGCATACATTACGCGGGGTATATACCTATACAGTGAAGTCCTCACCGGAAGCATTCCTTTCAGCATTTAAAGAGCATTTTAAATCGAGTCAATAATGAGTAATTCCATAGTGTATTATGTTAAAATGACATGAGCACGTAAATGATTCTCAAATAGGGAGCGGAACAAGGTAGTGGAGATTAAGCATCTACAATACTTTATTGAAGTCACAAGAGCAGGCAGTTTTACGCAGGCTGCCACTACATTATATATAACTCAGCCTGCTATTAGCAGAATCATCAAATCTCTGGAAGAAGAACTTGGTGTTTCATTATTCATACGCTCGAGGAAGCAATTGTCATTAACGGAAGCAGGCCGCGTTTTGTACGAGCATGCCCAAAATTTTGTTGAGCAATATCAAGCGATGATGTTAGATCTAGATCAAGTACAACAACTTAAAAAGGGGCATATGCGTATTGGATTACCTTCGATAACGAATTCTTTTTTCTTTTCACAGTTAATCGCTTCGTTTCATGAAGAATATCCAGAAATAACCTTTCAATTAGATGAGGATGGATCTAAACGAATCGAAGAGAAGGTCCTTCATGATAAGCTTGATTTTGGTGTTGTTGTGCTACCGACTACACATGACGAATTTTATCATTATTCGTTTATAAAAGAAGGTTTAAAAGTGGTTGTTCCATCTGGTCACCCGCTTGCTGTTAAACAACAGGTTCGCTTACTAGATTTGAAGCATGAATCGTTTATTATGTTTAATAAAGACTTTTCATTAAGAGATAGCATCGTTACTGCATGTGAAGATGCAGGCTTTGAACCGCACATTATATCGGAAACTTCTCAATTAGATTTTATGGAGGAGATGGTAGCTTCCAATGTCGGGATTACTTTATTACCAGAGAGCACCAGTACAGAACTGACTAATGATGTTAAAGCAATAGCTGTGGAAAATCCTACAATTGTGTGGGATCTTGCTTTGATCTGGAAAAGAGATAGACAGCTTCCTCAGGTGATGGAAGAGTTTATACGCTTCGCCAAAGAAAAGCTATTACGTAATGAATCATGAATGAGCTTGTAGAGATTCTATTTCTCTGCAAGCTTTTTTTATAGTTTAGGAAATTTTAAATTTGAGCCTGTGGATAAATAATAGGCGTGTTGAGAGCTGCGTCCAGCTAAACAGAGAACTAGGCGACTTCACGAATGCCCTAATCTAAGTCATCATCGGCTCGTAAGGTCACCGTGATGCCTTTATCTCCCTTGACTCGCTTCAATTGCTACGTTTCTATCGGGCGCTTGCGCTTTTTTTCTTCATCTAAATAGAAACCCACATCTTGCGCTTACCTCTTGACTAATGAAGGACATACATTTCACAAGTTAAGCCTTTACATAACATTTTGTTATGGTACATCAACATTAATGGCATTGTACGTACCAAAGTGTAGGGGTTTATAATGGATTAGTGGTGAGGTGAGAGCCGACCCTGAAATTAATAGATAAGGTGATTTATATATGCAAGCTAAGAAGAGTAAAGAAACACGTATCATTCAAAATGATCAAGTTTTGATAAATGATTTAAACAACTATCATACATTGTTTGGCGGAGTGCTTATGAAGAAGCTGGATGCATGTGCTACGCTATCTGCACGAAGACACTCTCGTGTGAAGGAGTGTGTGACAGCTTCGACGGACTCCGTTAATTTTATTTCACCAATACGTCAAAGTGACTCGGTATGTATCGAATCTTTTGTTTCTTATACGGGTAAAAGCTCTATGGAAATTTTCTGTAAGGTAATTGCAGAAGACATGATTACAGCAGAACGAAGAATTGCAGCTACAGCATTTTTAACGTTCGTTGCCTTAGATGAAAATAAAAAGCCAATTGACGTTCCAGCCATTATTCCCGAATCTGAAGAGGAGCAATTTCTCTATTCAACTGGTGAAGAACGAGCTAAGATACGTAAGTTGAAAAGGCAACAAAACAAAGACCTTGTGGCCAAGCTTTCGGTTAAAAAGCCTTGGGATGAGTAAGCGAAAGGGGAGAAGACTTCATGATTATCACATCTAGCTATCAAGATTTATTACATGCAAAGCAGGCCATTGCTAAATTCAAAGAAGATAAACCAGCTGTATATCAGCGTTTCGTGCATGTCATTCAATTAACAAGACAGTTGCAATTTAACTTTCAATACATGGGCTGCCTTATTATGGATGAAGATGCAAAGAAATTCAGGCCGGCTGTTCAGGATGAATATATACTAAATGTATATAATACGGAAATTGAAAAATTAAAAGAAGATCAACGGGTAAATGATCTTAAACAGCTATTACATGCTTACAAGCAAATTGGCTATAGCAATTTAAGTGGTTTGGTACTTGGAAAAAAACCAATATCATTAGTCGGCCCAAAAGTAGTATAAGGGTAAGCAAGGGGCTGTCCTAAAAGGGAACGCTATTCCTGTGCAATGAGAGTATACTTCTCTTCTGTGGGCAAGGATCAGCCTTGTGTGATCCCCCCCACTCATTCTAGTGGCTGCACATAGTTCTTTTCTACAAAGTTTTGTATAATCGCTGTATAAACAAGGCATGAGCTGAGACAAAAGAATTAAGAAACAACGAACGATGATTAGTTGAAATTAATTATCGTTCGTTTTTTGATCAGAATTATTCATTTAGTACCTGAAATAAGCGAGACTCCGGCGGGAATAGCACGAGTCCAAAGATCCACTTGGTAACGTGTTTTTCTTTACCCAGTTAGCTGTGGCCGTGCCCGGGGAAAGCGCGTATATTTTCGGTGCAGCGATGATACTCCTATTGATAACTTGCGTAAAAAAGTTGTGTTTTGTCCCAGCTTCTGTTCTTTTACATCTGTTGTTTATGGTTTTTGCCCCATAGACCTGTATATTTATATATAGCGACTATAAGTGCAGAAATGAGTAAGAGTACAACTGGAATAATCCAAGTAAATCCAAGAGAGAATAGAATTGGTGTAAACGTAACAATAATAATATCTACAGGAGCAACACCAATATAAGCTAATGCATAATCTTCTGGCGTTTTACTCTTCAGCTCTGGGTCAACAATTCGCAAAAGCGCTAGTCCCATAGCTACTGTCCCCGTGCTCCATCCCCAGCCAAATAATGACTTTTCCAACCAGTATTCTTGAAATATGTTTGGACCAATAAAGCGGAATAAAAAGTATGCCCAAAGGATCCCAAACACAAACAAAAGAATAAGCGGTACAGCATAGTCGATCACTACTGTAATATTTATGGAAGCAATACCAATTGCGACAAGGAAATCAGTAGCAGTTCCACCAATACGTTCCATGACACGTTGATCTATATAATCATCTGCATGTATCCTTCTGCTAATGGATTGGAAAATAAGTCCTAACACAAAAGCAACACTGAATAATGGAATAGATACAGAAGGAATGAAAGCAGTTAGCATATTCGTAAGCCAATAAGCAACACCAATGACAAAAGCTATAATTGCCAAGTGTAGAACAAACGGATCGATAGAACTAGAAGATACGGTTTCTTGTCCCATATGATACCGTTTGTTTTTAGGCATTAGTCCTGACCTAAGCTCGTCCGGTAAGTCTTTGAAGCTTGTAATAAATTGTGTTTGTCCTTTTTCCGTACTGCGTTTAATTAAAAACAATCCACCTAATACAGCGACTAATATTCCAATGGTTGCTGAAGTCATTCCTAGGTCCATTGCTTCTTCCCACCCGTAATGTGCAAACCCTTCGCCTATGGCCGCGGCTGTTCCGTGTCCCCCTAGAAAGCCAGCGCCTAAGATAAGACCAAATCCACTAGGTAAATTTGAGAAAAGAGGCACGAGGATAAGCAAGCCGAATAACGCTCCTGCTCCCCACATGGAAAGCGTGAGTATCATGGAATAAGAGAACATGTTACGAACGCGATGAAATACGTCTCCTATGTTAACTTTGGCTGCACCAATAGGAATAGCAGCAAAGATAACCGCAATTAACAGCCCAGGATATGTGCTGAATTGATCAGAAAAAGGTAATACATTCACTCCACTTGGTCCGAAGGCAAGTCCAATAAAGCCAGCAATCATACTAGCAGGTAGAAATAAAGCTTGTATCCATTTCACTTTTGCGCGTAGAATGGTTCCAATTAATAACAATCCTGAAATAATACTAATATCAATCATTAATGCCCAAATTGTAAAATTAGTCATTTCTATATATTACCCCCCATTATGAAATTGTTAGATGAAGTTTGGTACTTGATAAATGTGGCTCGTCACTGAAAGCGAATGTGTTTAAGAGTGAGGAAGTTTGTTGACAGACAGTTTATTATACCACAAGGAATCTTTTCGTACAGGATTTCTATTAAATACTTAATTTTACTACAAATGGGATATATGAAAAGATTCTCTCTTTAGTTAGGAAAGGAAGAAAGGGGGGACTTACGATTTAAATGGAGATGCTAATTTTTTGTCGTATATTTCATATAAACACGATAATTTATCCCGCTTATTTTGCTAAATGATTGCTTCTTCCTGGTAAATTCCTTGAAACCTAACTTCGTGTAGAGGTTCATCGCTTTCGTATTGGTGTCGGCTACTTCTAATATATATTCTGTAAAAGTAGGAAGAGCAAGCAATTGCTCTATCATATCTCTAGCAACGCCCTTTCCCCGATACTGAGGAGCGGTAGCTACGAATTCTATAGATGCCTTACCCGGGCCAGTTTCAATTGGAGGCTTTTTAAATTCCCGTTTAAAAACATAGTAGGCAAAGGTGCCCTTATAGAAACCTAAATGCTTTCTTAGCTCTTGCTTAATGGGGTGAACAGATAGAGCATGACCGTCTGTACATGCGGTTATTCCAGCAATTTCTCCATCGATAATAGCTACATAAAAAACCTCTGTTACAAACATGTGCTCAAGGGCAGTAATTAATGTTTCTCTATCCTTAGAGAAGAAGGTGAGATGCTCGCCAAATCCATCAACAAATATAGAACTAATTGCTCTTTTAACAGATTTCTCTAACTTACATGCTTGCTTAACTTCCATCATTAATTTCCCTCACTTTGTTTTTGATTGACTTAATCAGTCAATATAAGCTTAAAGGGAAGCCTACTCAATGTCAATGTGTTTTTGAAATCAAGTAGGCTAGTTTATCCCGCATATAACTGGCAGTAAGACTTCACATCAAGGTATTGGTAAATGGGTATAAACTGCCAGTAAATGCCCGATTGGTTCATCTAACCATCCGTGGGATAAACAAACTCCCCACGGAAGGAAGTTTCACTTTATCCCGCATATAACTGGCAGTAAGTTCCCGATTCAAAGCAATAAAGTAAAATCAAAATTGGTAAGAAGGAAATCAACTGCCAGTAAATGTCCGATTGGTTCACGGGCCTTTAGGTCATATCCTTGTGGTACTAATCATCTGTGGAGATAAATAAAACCCCCAAAGGATGGAAGTTTCACTTTATTCTTTATCCTAACATTAACAATGGAGCTAGCTGTGTTGGTTAATAATCTCTTCTAGATCGTCAGAAAGATTATCTATATCGTCTGGCCCATAGCGTAGGCCAACTCTACTTTCATCCATTTCTAGAACTTCTGAAAGAAAGCCGCCAACCCCTCTTGCTTTTCTATCAATCTCTAAAATAACCTCAACATCAGATTCAGATACGAAGAATATGGCTTCTATCTCGTCTAATTTTCCTCTGAACTTACCCTGATATGCTTTAAATTCATATTCTTGCATGATAGGTAATCGTTTCCGTAGCTGACGTGGTGCATTTTCACAAGTTACTTCTTTCAATTTGAATCCAAGGCTGTTTGCAGCTCGTAAAAATGCGTCGACAAGCGGATGGGGGTATACCTTGATATAGTCACGATCGCTTGGATCGATTGCCTTTTTAATATCCAGACCTGTTTCGATCCATACCTTTGTTTTCCCTAATGTTGCTGGAATATCGGCAGGCAACTCAAAATGAAAAGGAATCGTTTTAGATTCATTAGGCTCAATAGTAAAATGATTACCTAATTCATACTTTTGTAATAGTACAGAGCTCTCAGCCTCTTTATCTTCTTCGCCATATTCGTATGTATAAGAACCCATTAGCTTTAAGTAGATTGCGTCAATTTCTTGTTCATTATTGCCCCCTTCAATCTCTAAAACACCTTCTAAAGCCTCGCCAGGAACAAATTCTGTTTTTGATAATTTCGTATCAATTTTTGCACTACCGATACCAACAGAATTCAACAGCTTTTTAAACATTTATCTTCATTCCCTCCATATGTCATTAGTAAAAATTATACGTCAAAATCCCCTGGATTGTAAGCGTTTTATCAAAATGGAGCCTAAGGAAAGATCACTATTAATTAAAGGAGAATCTATCGTACGGTTAACATTCGTAAGATGAGATCAACCTTTTTCTCTGTATCTTTCTGTATCCAAGGTAGATCCTCGACAATTATTCCAGATATAACCGTTAAGTACAGATCAAGAAGTTCTTGAGGATCATTTGCAATCATCTCTCCCTGCTTCTGTGCTTCTATAAATAAAGGAAGTAGCTCTTTAAAATAGCTATTTCCAGATGATTCGATTAATTCGTGGATTTGTGCTGGTATAGGATAGCTGCTCTTTGTAATATGTTGAATGACTCGGAAGATATCACTATTCCCCTCTTCAATAGCAATCCTTGTAAAATGTTTTATTTTTCCCAATGGAGATAGTTGAAGGGTTTGAATTTCTTTAAACAGTTCGTCAGTTCCTTGCATTGCCCATTTAAGACTTTGATAAAGAACTTCATCTTTGGAGTGGAAATAATGATAAAGTAAGCCATGGCTAATTCCTGCTTCTTTTGCAATCATTCCAACCTTTGTCAGCTTTACTCCATTTTCAGCAAATACCGTTAAAGCTGCTCGCATAATTTGGTCTTTTCGTTCATTTCGAATCTGTGATAATTGATCCTCATTTAATGGAGCCATTCATATCAGTTCCCCTTTAGATACCTTTATACACTTTCTTTAAATTTATCTTATCAAAGTTACGCGTATAGGGAAATATTCTTGTAATGAAAAGAGGCTAGGACAAAACACAACTTCTGTACTCAAAATACGAATAATTACGTTATCAATAGGAGCATCATCGCCGCACCGTGAAAATATATGCTCTTTCCGTGGGCACGACCTCAGCTAACTTGGTAAAGAAAAACACGTTACCAAGTGAATCTTCGGACTCGTGCTGTTCCCACCGGAGTCTCGCTTATTTCAGGTGCTAAATGAATGATTCTGATCAAAAAACGAAAAGATAATTAATTCAAATTAATTATCTTTTCGTTTTTATTGTTTCTTTATTCTTTTGTCTCAGCCTCTTTTTACAGTTAGCCCATATGGATAAATATGGCGTGTTGAGCCGCGTCCAGCTCCAACGCCCAGAAACTAGGCGTCTTCAGAATCGTACGAAGATAAGTCATCATTGGCTCACTAACACATCGTGATTCCTTTATCCCCTTTGACTCGTACCGTCGATACATTTTTCTAATCGGACGCTTGCGCTTTTTTCTTATTCCTGCTTATTTTCCGCGGATTTTTGCTACCTCATCAGCGACAAATTGGACATTCGTACCAACAATTACTTGAATGCTATGCGTACCTACAACATTAATTCCAGGAACACCAGTAGCTTTAATTTTATCTTGATTCACTTTATTCATATCATTAACCTCTACTCGTAAGCGAGTTACACAATTATCTACCGATGTAACATTGGCATCTCCACCAAGTCCTTCATATATTTGAGCGGCCATTGCAGTGAATTTTTGATCTGCTGGAACTTCTTCTGTAGCTTGTTCGTCTTCCAGATCCTGATCATCTTCACGTCCAGGTGTTTTCATATCAAACTTCTTGATTAAGAAACGGAAGAGAACATAATAGATCAAAGCGAATACTAACCCTTGGACGATTAGCATATACGGCTGATTGGCTAAAGGTAGGCGAGAGCTTAGGAATAAATCAACAAAACCTGCGCTAAAACCGAACCCTGCAGTCCAATTGAAAAATGCTGCGATAGCTAAGGAAAGTCCTGTTAGTATTGCGTGAACAAAATACAATGCTGGAGCCAAAAACATGAATGAGAATTCGAGTGGCTCTGTTACACCTGTAAAGAAAGCTGCGAATCCAGCTGCCAGTAGTAGTGATGCAGCTTGTTTTTTACGTTTAGTTTTAGCCGTATGGTACATAGCAAGTGCTGCTGCTGGTAAACCAAACATCATGATAGGGAAGAAACCAGCTTGATACATACCAGTTACCCCTTTTTCACCTTCACCAGACCAGAAGTTTCCGATATCGTTAATTCCAGCAACATCAAACCAGAATACGGAGTTCAGCGCATGATGTAATCCAGTTGGAATTAATAGTCGGTTGAAAAATCCATACAAGCCAGCACCTGCAGCTCCTAATTGACTAATGGACTCGGCAAATGATACTAATCCAGAATAGATGACTGGCCAAACAAAGAATAACACACCTGCTACGATAATCATCGCAAAGGATGTCATAATTGGCGCAAGCCGTTTGCCACTGAAGAATGCCAATGCATCCGGTAGCTGTACATGACTAAACCGGTTGTACATACTAGCGGCGATGACACCTGAAAGCATACCGATAAAGGCATTTGCGATACTTCCAAACGCAGCATTAACATTTTCTGCTTCGATGCCCTGTAATAAAGCGACGGTATCTGTTGAAAGTAATGTAGTGACAACTAGATAACCCACAAGTCCACTTAATGCAGCAGAACCGTCCTTATCCTTCGACATTCCTAACGCTACACCAATAGCAAAGAGAATCGGAATATTATCAATAATGGCAGAACCAGCTTTAATCAAGAAGGCTGCAATTGCATTTCCTTCCCCCCAGCCAGATGGGTCAATCCAATATCCGATCCCCATCAAGATGGCTGCAGCTGGTAGCACTGCTACTGGCAGCATTAATGAACGACCGAGTCGTTGTAAATATTTCATCATAAGAATTCCTCCTATACGTTTTATTGAAGCATTGCAGTTGAATACGCTATCAAAATTAGTATTATATAAAGACGGAGTCAGTATTGATATTTTTTTAAGCGTTCAATATGCAGTGTAATGTACCCCAATTCCTCTGGTGGTAAATCTATTCCATGAGCGGAAGACAACTTCTTGGCAACATGTACGGAACATTGATACGAGCGTTTAAACTTTCTTTTAATCATCTCTAGCATTTCTTCATCCATTGAATGTACCTCGTATTGGTATACACGATTTAGCGCAAAGCGAAGGTGTGTCATCAATCGCTCATAGGCCAAGTCATCTTCATTAAATGTGATGTTCAAATCCTGTTTGATGGTTTCCACCATATCTTTAACAATTGCTGTTTGTCTTACAGTTTCGTGTAAATCACCTCCCTGAATTTTCATTGTATGTATGTGAAGCGCGATAAAAGCTGCTTCATCTAAGGGCATTTCAACTTCTAACTTATCCTTTATATGTTGAATCGCCCAAACCCCAATTTCGAATTCTTGCTTGTACATAATTTTAATTTCTTGTAACAGCTTGTTCTTTAGGTGTATTCCTTGTTGCTCTCTTTCAATTGCAAACGATAGGTGATCCGTAAGTGCTAAAAGTATATGCTCGTTTAATTTAGTACCCAGCTGCTCTTCTGCATAATCAATAATCTCTTCTGAAAGCATAAGGTGTTCTTCCGGGATTCGCAGAATCAATTCTTGTAGCTTTTCGTTTTCCTTTAAGACAAAGAGTTTTTCAACCTTTTCCTGGCTGATAATATCCTTTCTCTTCTTATTGAAGGCAACTCCTGCACCGATGGCGATTTTCTCTTGCTTCCCATCGGTCACAATTACTGCATTGTTATTCAATATTTTTGTAATTCTCACCGGAAGTCACCTCCTATTTTTTCAGTTAACAGCTTTATTAGGCTTAAATAGTGATAATTATTGTTTCACCTGCTTTACTGTTTGCTTCTTTCGTGAATGTAAAATGTTTATCTAGTTCTTTGCTATTCGTAATTATAATTGGTGTGATGATATCCGCTGCATGCTGTTTGATATAATCTAAATCAACCTCCAATAGCGGTTGGCCGACTTTTACGGTATCTCCGGTGTTCACCTGTACCTTGAAGCCTTCACCTTTTAAACCTACCGTTTCTAATCCGACATGGATTAAGATTTCTGTACCATCATCGGCAAGTAATCCAATCGCATGTTTTGTTTCAGGTATTTGTACCACTTTTCCATTGACAGGTGAAATGACGTTACCATCTTGAGGTATAATTGCTATCCCTTCGCCCATCATTTTTTGGCTAAATACTGGATCAGGAACCTTCTCTAAAGCAACATTTTTACCATTTATTGGAGCGAAAATTTGTTGTTCGTTTGATTTTTTAAACATTTTTTTAAACATAAACAGTACACCTTTCTGTTTGATTCTCATGTTTGATAGATATTTTTATAAAAAGGGAGCAGGTAAGTAAACCTTAGTCTGTCCTAAAATCAAGAATACATCATGTGTTTTTCAATTTAAAAAGGCATGGCAGTATACAGAGAACCTAAGGTTGCTCTATCATACCACCATGCCTGATCGTATCAGTAACATGTGATGCATATTTATTTATTAAGCATATAGTAACATTATCCTATTTAAAAAGCAACTTCAAGTTGTAGTATGACTTTTTGTTTTTAACTTAGGAAAAATGTGCTTTTGCTTTTTTAGGTATGTCATTATGGCTGACTTCTTCCCATGTTTCAATATACTTCCCTTTTGCATAAACGCGTAAGTATGCATCTTTTTGTAGTTCACCACTAGCATAGAAAGTAACTTGTTTTTGCTTCCCCTTCGCATTATATCCGATCAATGTATAATCATAACCTCCTGGACTTTTTGCATGTCCATCTTTATTTACTTGTACATAGATTTCTTCTTTGGGTACTAGTGGATTAAAGCGATCTGTAATTTCATTCGAAAATAAGAGCATGATGGCTAATCCAGTCACAATAATTGTACTAATAAATATGATTATAAAAAATAATTTTTTCATTTTAGTGCATCCTCTCCATTCCTGTTGACTAAATACTATCACGGAGAGCTGTTCTTCTTCGTTGGATCTACCTTACAAGCAGCTTACAGTTTTGAAAGGTAGGGGAAGAGCATAGTCGATACATTAGTTTTTTATGATTGCACGAATTAATTGGAATATGTTAATGGTTTGGTCGTATAGTAATCGTTGTGCCTGCTCCATACTTTCCTCAACAGACAATGGTCGATTAACGATCGAAAAACAACCATGGAATTGCTTACGCAGCGCCGTGAGGTCTCCTGATAGTGCTCCAGAAATTAATAGCGCAGGGACGTGCAACGTATTCGCTAGCTCGACAATATAACCTGGAGCTTTTCCGGATAATGTTTGTTCATCACTCTGCCCCTCACCAGTAATTATGAAATCGGCCTGTTTCATTGCTTGATGTAATTGTGTAGCCTCAGCAATAAGGGCTGCCCCAGAAGTTAGTCTTGCACCAATTGTTAATAGAGCGAAACCTAGTCCACCAGCGGCCCCTGAACCTCTGTTATTAGAGAAATCCTTACCTCGGTTCACTGCAAGCAAGGATGCATAAGCTGCAAGTGCTTCGTCAAATAGAGTCACCTGCTGTTCAGTAGCACCCTTTTGTGGGCCGTAAATGGAACTCGCACCCTGCTGACCGATTAATGGATTATCGACATCACAAGCCACATGGATTGTAACCTCCTCTAATCTAGGGTCGATGTCCGCAAATGATATATGATCAATGTCTAAAAGGTCTTTTCCAAACACGTCAGCTTGACTACCATCTTGCTTCCATGCTTTCATGCCTAAAGCTTGCAAACAACCAAGCCCACCATCGTTTGTTGCACTTCCTCCTAGGCCGATAATAAGGGAGCTACATCCGCGATCGAGTGCATCCTTTATCACTTCACCAAGTCCGAAAGAGGTGGTGTTCTCTGGATTTCTTTTAGGCTTTGGAACTTGAACAAGACCAGCAATATTGGCAATTTCAATAATAGCTGTATGGTCTTGGAGGATGGCGTAATAGGTATGGATGGTTTCACCTAAAGGACCTGTACAGGTTACGTTTATTTTTTGTCCAGTTGTAGAAGCAAGAATGACGTCAACTGTACCTTCACCACCGTCTGCCATTGGCTTTAGTGTAACGGTAGCCTCGTTATCAATAGAAAGGATAGCCTGCTTCATAATTGTTGCTGCTTCTAACGATGTTAAGCTTCCTTTGAAAGAGTCAGGAGCAAGTAGAATGTGCATGATATCCTCCTTTATAAGGTAGCATAATTCGGTGCCTTACCAAACAAGCCGACTCTGTTTGCTAGACAAGCTGCTAAGGCTATGCGCTATTAAAAATTGTGCAGCATAATAGGTTGTCATAATAAGTACATGTGAATAGACAACTGGTGATATAAACATATTCCAAGACAGGATGGAATCAGATATAACAAATAAGATACTACCTGCAATCGCAAATCGGTTCCCAGTCATTATTGCGAGCCAAGCCATAAAGGAAATGGCTACAATATAAAAAATGACAGGGATAATGAGCGATTGATTTCCTGAGGTAATGATTGCATGAATTAATGCATTTCCCATGAATAATCCATAGATAATTAGCGGGATGATGCTAGCAGCTCGAATAATGGAAAATTTCCATTGTAAAGAAAAACCAGCTAAATAGAATAGATGTCCGATTAAAAATGCAGTAAGACCAACGACAAACCATTGTAAGGTTCCGTCTCCGATTGAACAAAAAATGAGACCCATAAGAATAAGCCAATGTGTTTTTGTTTGCTGACGAGGCATTTGTTTTAACGCATATATAATGATTAAAATCATGGGAATCAATTTAAAGAAAAGCTTAAAGTTCTCTGGTTCAGAAGGAATGATAAAGATATACAGTATACTCATGATAAAAATCAGGATGGGTAATTGATTTGCATACATACGATCACCAACTTTTCTTAGAAATGCGTTTTCGCTACTTTAAAAATACCATATTAACCCAGCAATTCCGAGGAAAACTAAACCAATACTGCCACAATAGAGCCCAATTTTTGTACGGAACGCATAATGTTCTCTTGTTTCTGAATGGTAATTAGCTCGTTGCTGCTGTCCGCTCGTAAAAACTCCTAAGAAGATTCCTGAAATAACTATTCCTACTAAGCCAATTCCAGCTAGAATTGTAAGCATAGGATTAACCGCCCTTCGTTTTGTTCTTTGTGAAGCTAATGTATTCGATTATTCTCAAATGGGTTATTACTCCTAGCGTTTGTTTCTTTCCAGATAGGTTATCTGAAGTCTTTCCGACTTTTGAAATCTTGGCTGAAACGGGATTGATCAAAATAACTAAGATTCATTGAAGAGTAACCTATGGTCCATTTCGCCATTTGACATCGTCTCAAACATAGGCTCAAATATGTTTTTTAATGCATTTGCACATCTTTTACCGTTTCAGGTTGATACTGTTCCATAATCTTGTTAGCTAATTTTAAGTTAGGATCTCTTTTAGGTTTACCCATTTAAAACACTCTTTTACCTTGTTATTCTACCAAATAAAAAATTGTGTAAATAAGAAACCGTACGCATTTCTTACTTACACAGTTAATATTACACTCCCATTGTAAATGTAAAAGCTCTTCTTTACTGTTTTACTTCTTTGACAACGATCGCTTGAGTTACTTTGGTATTCTTACAATCTTCAAAAGTAGCTGCGTCTACAAACCCCAACTTTATTGCTGCTTCAAGCTTCTCTGTATCTGGTCGTTTCTCAGTAATAATAAAATCACTCAAATTTAAGTCGTCTAGTTTTTGCACAGTTACTTCAGGCATATAATTGCTAGAGGAACGGATTTGGCGATGTACCTGATAGTCACCACGTATAATTTCTCCTTTACGTTCTTTACCAATGGATCCATCAAGAAATTGGTGGAACTTCTTCTTTAATTGATGTAACTCTTGTTCGATTTCTTTTTTCTGGTCGTGTAAAACATAAAAACGTTTAATCTCTTCTTCTGTAACTCCTATCGTCTCATTCATTATTAGCCCCCACCTTACATTCATTTGTTTCGATTCTTTTCTGAGAAAGATGAACATGTTCTCTGCTAAATAGAGTTTTCATTTATACCTATGAATGCTTCTAGTCATTCATGACTAAAAACAATAAATTGAAACTTTAATCAGTTATATGTGGGATAAAATAACCGTTAACGAGGTAGTTATTGGAGAAGCATAGATGAACTTATCAGGGTCCTACATTAATTTGAATGAAACGTTTGTATTTTCTACTTAATATTTTGCTTATTTGAAGTATTTTTTGTTTCCTTTCTTCGTTCATTCTATTAAACTAATTACGTGGTAAATTATTCCTACGTGAATTTAATAGAAGTGAGGTACGATTTGTGAAACATACTCTAGATGCTGCTAACACAAATTCCTTAAATATTTTTGACGCGCTTAACTGTTTTTATCAAAAAGATGTCATCGCTAATATGTTTGCTACTTTTATCAACTACTCCTCAGAATTTGCACTTCAATTTCTCCGAGATTTCAGTACATTACATGTTGAGATAAACGCTAACACCGAAGTACGAGCTCGTTCGAGAATGGCACTCGGAAAAAGTATGGGTATCATTGATCTTGTGCTTTTAGTAGTAGAAGATAATCAGATTAACCATATTGTCGTTATTGAAAATATACTAAACCCTGATGAAAATGGTAAACATACAGAATGCCTTCAAACGGATACCGCTTTAGAAAACCTTTGTACGAAGCTTGGTGTTGATCATACTACTGTTTTCGTGGATTATGTCATTTTAACGTTAGACCCTTTTGGTAAGGACCAAGTTAAAAATATTCATATCGTTGATTATCGAACTTTTTTACAGGATATATGGGCTAACTTGTTTACAAACGAATCACTGAAGCAGCTATTTCTTAACTTTCAGGAGATGCTTGAACGCTTCTATTATGTGGCTGATATGAGTCTGGAAGAGCATGCTATTACATTATTGGCAAATCCGGATCTGGATGAGCAACAGCGTCATTTATTGTTTAAAAAATTAATTTGTCAAATAAACGTTGCTGAACAAGATGTAATTGAAATGGATGCTTTACAGGGAGCGGAAGAATTTAAGGCGATTGCACGAATTGCAAAACCAGAATGGGTAATTGAATATGGTCATGTATACCTTGAATGTGTGCTTGATTTGTTACATCCTTTTGAGCAAAATGGAGAAATTGCTTTTTTAATCTATGTGTACTATCAAGCGAATTCTAAGCGGAAGTTTCCAGAAGTTAATGAGATACGCGATTGGATGCATCAGTTGGTAAGTGAGGAGAAAGAAATCTTACCGCAAATGCATGTGGACAAGCTTCACACAAGTCGTGCTGTTGTTCAAATCAGCTTTGCAGATATACACACATTTAATGATTTGAAGGATTTACTTGAATATAGCATGGAATGGTTAACCCCAATCATAGTGAAAACGTTTGGAAAGGTATCCGAAAAAAACGTTATTCATAGAAATTAATATTTGCTAAGCGAGACTGAGACAAAAGAATGAAGAAACAATAAAAACGAACGATAATTAGTTTGGATTAATTATCGTTCGTTTTTTGATCAGAATCATTCATTTAGCACCTGAAATAAGCGAGACTCCGGCGGGAACTGCACGAGTCCGAAGATCCACGTGGTAACGTGTTCTTACCGAGTTAACTGAGGCCGTTCCCACGGAAAGAGCGTATATTTTCACGGTGCGGCGTGATAACTTGATCATTCGTATTTTGAGTAAAGAAGTTGTGTTTTGTCCCAACCTCTTTTTATCCCGCATATAACTGGTAGTAAGCTCCCTACTGATGGAAGTTTCATTTTATCTTGTAAACCGCTTTCAGTTCATTTATACTTGAAATAAACCGATTTACTAAACCGATTTAGTAATTGGATAAGGAGAATAAAATGAAAAAAATTACAATTGCTGATGTAGCAGCACATGCTAATGTTTCTAAAAGCACGGTATCTCAGTTTTTAAATAAACGATATGACTATATGGGGGAAGAAACGAAAAAGCGCATTGAGACAGCTGTTACTGAACTAGGTTATCGTCCAAATATTATTGCTCGTAGTTTAAAGCAGAAATCAACAAAGACAATTGGGGTCATCGTTGCAAATATTCTCCATGTTTTTTCCACACAGGTTATTCGTGCAATTGAGGATTTTTGTCACGAATCAAACTTTCACGTAATCGTATGTAATGCAGATGATGATCCTGTAAAGGAAAAACGCTATATTGAAATGCTTCGTGCAAAGCAGGTTGATGGTATTATAGCTTTTCCTACGGGAGAAAATATGGAGTTATATCAAGGACTGCTTGATGAAAGATATCCTTTCGTATTTATGGATAGACTAGTGCCGGGAATTCATATGGATGCTGTTTTATTAGATAATAAACGAGCATCTGAATTAGCTGTAGATCAATTTGTTAAGGCTGGTTATAAAAAAATAGGAATGATTTCTCCACTGATAGATATGCCTGTAACACCAAGACTGGAAAGAATTCAAGGATATAAGACAGCATTAGCAAAATACAATCTATCATTTCAACCAGAATATTTAGCAAGTGGAGCATTTACTGACATGCAAATGATTATTCAACAAATGCTTTCGTTGTCAGATCCACCTGAGGCTCTGCTAGCTTTGAATGATCGTGTGTTATTTGAGATTTTACAATACGCGAAGGATCATCATGTGAATATTCCGAATGATTTGGCGATTATTGGGATTGATGATGTATCGTTTGCTTCGTTCTATTATCCAACGCTAACGACAATTTCCCAGCCTGCATTTAAAATGGGAAAAAAAGCTGCACAATTGCTTTTTAAGCAAATAAATCAAGAAGATCAAGGAACAGCAGCTCAGGTTTACCGTTTTTCACCTCAATTAATAGACAGGGAATCATGCTAGCTGAAAGGAAGGATGTTTATAAAAAGAACGATTAATACGATTGCATCGGAAGTATCAGAAGGATTACACCGTGTAAAAACAGAGGAAGGCATAAATTTAGCTGGAGCACTCCAAAAAGCAAATCGAATTTTTGTTGCTGACACAGGACGATCTGGCTTCATTGGTAAGATATTTTCGATGCGAATGATTTGTTGCTGATTTTATCCGGATCCGGAAGCACAGGTACGCTTACGTACTTTGCCGAAAAGGCCAAAGCAATTGAAGCGAAAATAGCCTTGGTTACGACAAATAAACAATCGGCAATTGCAACGTTGAGTCAATGTGTCGTGAAGGTTCCAGCTGCTACTAAAAAAGGTTGCCACCCGAGCCTTCAACTATTCAACCGTTAGGTAGTCAATTTGATCAACCTGCTCATCTGTTGCTAGATGCTGTAATTGCTTATATATTGCAACATCTACCGAAGGATCAGATTAAAGAATTAAATCAAAGGCACGCAAATTTAGAGTAAAGAGGGGATAAAATAATGAATCCAATAGATATTATTAAAGATACCAAAGTTGTAGCGGTTATTCGTAAAGCAAACGAAGATAACATTGTACCGATATTAAAAGCATTGTCTGCAGGGGGGGTGAAAGCTGTTGAGATTACAGCAGAAACCCCTAATGTAGCTAATGTAATTGCGAAAGCAGTAGAACATATGAAACAGGATGTATGCATTGGAGCAGGAACTGTACTTGATCCAGAAACAGCAAGGACAGTAATGCTTGCTGGTGCAGCATTCATTGTATCTCCAACCTTAAATACAGAGACGCTCAAACTAACGAATCGATATGGATTGCTTACTATACCTGGTGTGTTAACTCCCACAGAAATTATTAATGCCTATGAGCATGGGGCGAAGATGGTTAAAATCTTTCCAGCTGATACATTCGGTCCCGATTATGTTAAAAATATCCTTGGCCCACTTCCGCATGTAGAAGCAATGGTTACAGGGGGAATAACACTAGATAATATGAATGCGTATCTGGATAAAGGAAGTAAGGCGGTAGGCATAGGCAGTAACCTGGTAAACGTTCAGCGGCTAAAAAGTCCCGAGGATTATCAACAATTAACAGAAATAGCTAGACAGTATAGTAGAAAAGCAGCGTACTAGCTTTAGCGTTGGAAGGGGTTGTTTATCCCGCATATAACTGGCAGTAAATGTCCGATTGGTTCAAAGGCGTTTAGGTCATAACCTTGTGGTACTAACCATCCGTGGGAGATAAACAACTCTCCCACGGAAGGAAGTTTCACTTTATACCTAATTTGTTTAGTTAAAGGAGTGATTTACCATTGAGTAGCTCAATTGAGGATAAACAATTAGCAGCAGAAGCAGCAGTCAAATACATTCAGACTGGGATGACGATAGGACTTGGGTCTGGATCGACGGTAAATTATATGTTGGAAGCACTAGCAAAGAGAATTAAAGAAGGCATGGATGTAAAAGGCATTCCTTCATCTGTAAAAACAGAAAAGCTTGCTAGAAAGCTTGGAATACCATTGATTGGATTTTCTAAAGCAACTAAGATTGATCTAGCAATTGATGGCGCAGATGAGGTTAATAGCTCATTGCAATTAACAAAAGGTGGGGGAGGTTCACTTGTTCGGGAAAAAATTATCGATGTAGCAGCCACTAAGCTGATTATTATCGTCGATTATTCAAAAATGGTTACACATCTAGGGAGTTTTCCATTGCCAGTGGAAGTTGTCCCGTTTGGTTGGGAAAAGACAGCGGAAAGAATCGCGGCATTTGGGTGTAACCCAAAACTAAGAAAAAGTGATCAGGACGTTTTTATTTCTGACAACCATAATTATATTCTTGATTGCCAGTTTGATCTTATCGAACAACCAGAACAATTACATGAGCAATTAAAACAAACGGTAGGTGTTGTAGAAACTGGTTTGTTTGTAAATATGACAGATATGGTTATTGCTGCTAAGAACGGCATTATTGATACACGACACCGGGGATAATTAGATGGAAGAGTCGTTTGGAGGAATTAGCATGAATGAAGTGATTACCTTAGGTGAGGCGATGATTGTTTTCAATCCATGATCAACAGGTCCAATAAAATTTGTAAACACCTTTAAGGCTTCAAAGGTAGTGGATCCGGTTGGCGCAGGCGATGGCTTTAATGCAGGTATGCTATATGGACTGTTGCACGGCTGGGAACTAGCTAGAACGCTTCATTTTGCTAATACGTTTTGTTCCATGGTAGTTGGCTTGATTGGTGATAATGAAGGAGTGCCATATTATGAATAAGTGCAACAACGACTAAGTGAAGTCGAGCGTATTGGACGATGAAGCGTGAGGTGAAGGTAGTTCAATATAAGACAATTTTAGCGATATAAAAACCTGTGATGCTGGAAAGTATTAGACAGGGCTTGCATCTGACGCTGATGCAGATAACACAACAGTCATGGCCTTCTCTTCCGATATTACGATTAAGGATACATTAGCTATTGCAAAGTAAAAAGAAGCTAACATGAAATGTAGTGCAATCTCTCGTTGTATAGAAAACGAGGGGACGTTGAATGGCTTTTTAAGCTGCCGAGAGCATATATCGGCAGCTATTTTTTTATCCATATAACTGGTAAGTCCCCCACTTCCAGCAATAGCCAGGGAATCTAATGGAAACATATAGAAAAGAACTACATACTGTATCAACACCTTTATCTGGTTATGTTCAACTTATACTTTTCAATGAACTAATTGAGGAGGCACAGAAAGACAACATTTTGTTGAAGATGGAAGTACGTGTTGGTAGTTTTTCTTATTGGGGCCCTGGTGCAGGAGCTATTGATGAATCAAAGTATATACAGCTTATTCGTATTGGACACAAAGAAACCGAGATTCAAGATTTGAAATGGATTAAATAAGCTTGCTGAGATAGCAATAAAATCAATTGGTAACGATGATCCAAAAACAGCTTCCAATACAATATACCAAGTAACAGACCTACTGCTATATTTAGAACAACGTACCACGTTTTCGCCGTACTTAATGGATAATAATCACCAGGTACGTCTATTACTAGGTGTTGATAACTTTGAATATCATCTTTATCAAGGGTTGGGAATTATTCGGCACTATTCACAAAAAAACCTACCCAGTTATTACGGATATAATCGCAGCTTTAGCACGGTTGGCTGAGTCCATAAATGAATAACACCATCAAGTGATATGGGAATTTGCAAGAAATACAATAGATCATATTTATACAGAATTTATTTTCGAGCTTGACCGGAAGTTGTTGCTAAAAAATGTATATAAACTAGCTGAGATTACTGGAAATAAACAAGGGTATGAATATATCCAATCTCATTTAAAGGGCTAGCCAGAAATATAACGTTTTTATCATACATGCGAAGTAAATGAGAAGTTCTTTCTGCCGTTCTATTACAGATTTGATCTTCTCCCTGTTTAAGATTTTGTAACTAAGGAATAATATCTATAGCAGAAACAAAAAGGAGTGTAAAAGTGTGAGTCAGCATAAAATAAAACAAGATATTGAGCATATTTTAGACAACAGCTTTGTTGGTACGATGGCAACGGTAAAAAACAAGATGCCACATTCAAGGTATATGACTTTTTTTCATGAAAACCTATCTCTATATACACCAACGAGTAAGCAAACAGACAAGACAGAAGATATAGAAGAAAACCCATATACGCATATTATTTTGGGTTATGACGGTGAGGGATTCGGTGATTCCTATGTAGAATACGAAGGTAAGGTTTCCTTTAATAATTCCCCTGACCTAAAAAAGCAGATTTGGAATGAGCAAATGAAAGTATGGTTTGATGGACCAGACGATCCAAATCTAACCATATTAGAGATTAAACCGTTACACATTCGTTTGATGAATAAAAAAGGAGAACGTCCAAAAGAATTAGAAATAGATTCAGAATAAAAAGCGTTTGGGATTTGTTAAATTTCTCGTTCTCTTGGACGCTACGAAGTCTTTTTTTTATAAGTTAAGAAAGTATAAAATCAGTGCAATGACTGCGTTAAGCCAAGTAGTTATTTTGAAATGTTTGATGTCTATTGGCAATGCTCCGACTAATTACTTCGCTTTCCGCGGGCACGGCCTCAACTAACTTTGCAAAGAAGAACACGTTGCAAAGTGGATTTTCGGCTCGCGCAATTCCCGCAGGAGTCTACGTAATTAGTCTCCGCTATGAGAAGGTGCAACAATTCTTGTCATAAGTAATAGGTTGACTTTTTTTACAATGGGTAAAGTGAAAATCGTTATCCGTGAGTATAAAAGCAGCTGTGTTACTTCATGCTAGCGTTGTAGAGCCTGATAATAGCGAAGGCCGGCCACTTCAACTCCTGTGGGAAATGTTTGACCTGAAGATCCACTTTTTTGAGCGGGTTTTGCTAAAAAAGTTAGCGGAAGGACAAACCCCACGGAAAGGGAAGTGGGCAGCCGGAGTGGTAGTCAAGTAAGCAGTAGCTATTATTCCATAATAGCTACTAGAGGAAGCGTAAATCTGAGCATTTAGTGATAAGGACTGAGCGAATTTTGCTCCGTTTTTCTTAGGGGTTTGTTTAAGAGCTTATCAAACAAATTAGAACAATAAAAGCCGAATAAATTCGATCGTTTGCTAGGGTGGTTACTTGGTTACTCCCAACGTTTCGAATTTTTCCGGCTTTTCCTTTGTCCTAGCTGCATTTGATCAATCGTAAAATAATCTATATCTTAATGGCTCGGTTGTTTTAAGCTTAACCTACCATCTGTAATGTTATAAACTTTATCACAGTAATCAATTAAGCGTGTATCATGCGTTACTACAATCGTTGTTTTGTCGTTTTTCGTGGTCGCTTCCTTTAACATCTCCATTACTTCAAAGGCGCGATCTGAATCAAGGGAAGCAGTCGGTTCGTCTGCAAGAATAATACTTGGATCTGTATACAATGCTTTTGCAATCGCAACACGCTGTCTTTCTCCTCCCGATAAATCAGAAGGAAAGCTGTTTAAGAGATCTTCGATTCCTAAGGATTGATAGAGCTCTTTCAGCTTCTCTGCAGATAAGTTATGCTTTTTCACTTTATCTAACAGTTGCATTTGCTGACTTACTGTTAAGAATGGCACTAGATTTGAAGCTTGTAAAACAAAGCCAATTTCACGTAAGCGGATGGCTGAACGTTTTTTCTCCTTTAGGCTGGTAATATCCATTTCATTAATAATAACCTTTCCGTTTGTAGGTGTTTGTAAGCCGCCAGCAATAGTTAAAAAGGTGCTTTTACCTGAACCGGATGGGCCAATTACCGCGATTAACTCTCCTTTTTCTGCTTGGAAATTTGTAGGTTTTAATGCTTCTATTTCTGTGTGACCTGAGCCAAAAAATTTATTTACCTGGTTCATCTCAAGAATAGCCATGTCTTACCCTCCAATCGCCTTTAGCGGGTCTATTTTAACAATCGTTTGTATTGAAAATAAAGCACCTAACACGGATACAAATATAAGTACAATGCCATATACCAGCAGGTCAAGATAATTAAATGCTACTGGAACAGCTGCAGGTAAGAAGAAGCCTGTAATCATTGTGAGAATAAAGCCGATAATTACTCCAGCAATAGCTAATAAGAATGTTTGAGCTATAACAGAGCGTGCTAAATAACTGCTTGAAATCCCTTGGGCTTTCATCACACCAAAGATACTGACCTTTTGAATCGTTAATACGTATAAGAAAATAGCCAGTACGACTGCTGAAATTATAAACAAGAAATAAATCATAAATGTTAACGTTAAGTTTTGTTCCGAATAGCCAGGTAGATTTTCGATAAATGTTGTCGTATCTACCACTTGTAATTCATCCGGTACTTCTATATCAGACAGATTATCGGTACGTAGTATGAAGGCATTTATTCGATCTTCATAGTTTTCTGCGGCTTTGCCATAACGAACCTTTTGTAATGTATACAAATCGGTATAAAGAACTGGTGCTGCATTAAATTTTGCATTATTTGTAAAGCCGACGATCGTTAAATCTTCTTCTGTAGAAGAAAGACTTAGTTTGTCACCAAGCTTAAATCCTTCATCTTTTAAAGATTCATTGGCAATAACTTCTCCTTCCTTAGCAAAGGCATCACCCTCAATGACATTTGGCATAATAAACTCTTCTTTATCAATGCCAAAAATAGAAACATTAGATTTATGATCATCCGAAGTAGCAATGGAATTAATCTGTGCAAGGCTAGCGTATTCATCCACACCTTCACCATTATAATCATCTAAGGTCAAACTAGACTGAGGTAAATTAATATCGGATTCCTCTGTTAATATCACGCCTTGGCCATCCCATTTATCTACCGCTTCTTTATTCATATTTTCTAATCCATTTGCTAATCCTGATAAAAAGAAGACAAGATAGGATACAAGCATTAATACACCAACAATTAAAGTGAAACGTAATTTGTTATTCTTGATCTCATTCCATGCTAAAAACATCGTTTCTCCTCCTGAATAAGACGGTTTAATGAATCATTCTTAGATAATCCTCTATTCTATAATAGTATAGGAATGTAGGATTTAAGCAAAGCGGATACACTTGAATAGCTATAAAAGGATTTTATTTGAGCTGCATAGAATATGTATATTAGATTATGGTTACTTCGATGTCGAATTCTTTAAAAAGGAGTGCATGTGAAGATGTATGAACTAAAGACAAAAGAAAATGATGGTAGTGTTATCGAATTTATTGAACAAGTAGCGAGTCCAAGAAAAAAGGAAGATGCCTACAGGCTATTAGATATTTTTACAGAAGTAACAGGTTATCCTGCAAAAATGTGGGGAACAAGTATTGTTGGTTTTGGGTCCTACCATTATAAATATAAGAGTGGACATGAAGGTGATGCAATGCTTGCTGGCTTTTCACCAAGAAAGGCTAAATTTAGTCTATATTTCGCTACCGGAGACGAAGAGCGAGAGATATTATTGCAGAAACTTGGAAAACATACGAGTGGGAAAGCATGTGTCTATATTAACAAGCTATCAGATATTGATATTGACGTATTGAAGCAATTAATTCATCAATCTGTTGTTTTTTTAAAGGAAAGATATACTTTAAATGGATAAGCGTTAAAAAACAAAACGAGCATTTCGAAAGCCGACTATTCATTTTTTCTTAATCGCAATCTGAAACAACTATACTGAAAGCATTCTACGGGGGATGCTTTTTTCTTCGTTTAGCTGAAACTATTTCTTCGATAGGATCGTCAAACGAACAAGCAAACAACAGCAATGGATGAGGGGGGGGAATTATGGAACGAGAAAAAGAAAGGGTATTAGAGGAAGTCATGATTATGTATGGAGATGAATTGGTCCGACTTGCATTTCATTATGTGAAAAATGTAGAGACAGCAAAGGATATTGTCCAATCTACGTTTATTAAATGTTATCAGCATTTGGATTCCTTTCGCTATAAGTCTTCACTAAAAACATGGCTGTATCGGATAACGATCAATGGCTGCAAGGATTATTTGAAAAGCTGGCATCATCGAAAGGTGCAGGCAGTTCAACTTATTCAGGATGTCGCAGGCGCTATCTTTTCATCCGTAGAAGATAATGTTATTCAGAAAGAAGCAAAGGAGGAACTGCAGCAGGTAGTTTATACGTTACCAACTATCTATCGTGAAGTTATTTACTTGTACTATTATCAATCTTTTCAAATTGAAGAAATTGGTGACATGATGGAATTGAACACAAGTACAGTAAAAACAAGGTTGAAAAGAGCTAGACAACGATTGAAAACTAAATTGGAGGTGAACTATCATGGGTAAAAAAGAGAGAGAATACATTTCGTTTATCGAGAATGAATCGTTAACATTCACAGAAGCAGATCGTCAACAGACATTACAGCAGATTCATACAGCAAAGAAAAAACGGAAACGAACGTCTACGTCTTATATCGGTCCTACGATTGCCACTATGCTGATCGTGATCTTAGCAATTGGAGTAATAATGCCTTCACTTTATACGAAGGACAATCAAGCAGTATCTACTGACGTAAAAAACACATTTTCTGTGTTAATATTGGCGGAAGAATCTCATCGATCTGTATTTCAGCTGGTACTTACATATAATTCTGCAATGGAAAGTATAAAACTAGTTCCAATACCTCGAGATGCCTATGCAACCATTATTGATGCACATAATGACAATATGCGGAAGGATAAAATTGCGAATGCAATGGCTTATAATCAAGAGATCGAACCCGTGATAGCAACCTTCGAAAATTATTTCGATGTTCCGATCGATTACTATGCTGTCATTTTAACAGAATTTCTAAAGGATTGGGTTGAAACGGATAAGCACAGGAGTACTACCAAAATGGTTTGGGATAAAATTAACTATAAGGAAAATAGTAGTAAATTGGTAGAACAATTGACAGAACAAATTGAATCAACAAATTTATCATCTGCGAAGTTAGACAAGATAAGAGATGGTATTCATTCCTTTTCCATTGAGACAAAGGATATAACGATTAAAAAGAAAAAAATAACAGTGGATGGGATTTATTATGAAAAAATAGATGAGGGTGTATTGAATCAGATTTCAAATGAATTAAACGAGCATTTAAATGAAAAATAATAAACGATTATTTAGCTCATCCTAGGTAGTGTGCTATTTTTATTCAGCATATAACTGGCAGTAATACCCCGACTTCAAGCAATAGAGAGAGAAACCAAAATCGGTAAGAGAGGGATCGACTGCCAGTAAATGTCCGATTGGTTCAAAGGCTTTTAGGTCATACCCTTGTGGTACTAATCATCCGTTGGGTATAAACAACCCTCCCACGGATGGTAGTTTCACTATATGAATGAAGTTTAGTTAATGGACAAGTAGAAGGAAACGTGGTATATTTATATTTAATTAAAGATATCTTAATTAAAAATATTAAGCCAGTTAGAAAATGAGGAGGTAATGACATGCAAGGATTAAAGGGAATACATCATGTTACAGCGATTACGAGCAGTGCAGAAAAAAATTACGAGTTTTTCACATATGTTCTTGGCATGCGTTTAGTGAAGAAAACAGTTAATCAGGATGATATTCAGACATACCATCTATTTTTCGCTGATGATAACGGGAATCCAGGTACAGATATGACCTTCTTTGATTTTCCCGGCATTCCAAAAGGGTCACATGGAACGAATGAGATCTACAAAACATCCTTCCGAGTTCCATCAGACGCAGCATTAGATTATTGGGTGCAACGCTTTGAGCGTTTAGAAGTTAAGCATACAGGTATTAAGGAGCAATTTGGCAAAAAGTCTCTATCCTTTGTGGATTTCGATGATCAACAATATCAATTAATTTCTGATGAAGCTAATGAAGGTGTTGATTCCGGTATTCCTTGGAAAAAAGGACCGATTCCATTAGAATATGCGATCACAGGTTTAGGACCAATCTTTGTTCGTATTGCTAACTTTGATTACTTTAAAGAAATGATGGAGAACGTGCTACAGTTTAAAGAGATTGATCAAGAAGGAGCATTTCACCTGTTTGAAGTTGGGCTAGGTGGTAATGGTGCACAGGTTGTAGTGGAATATAATCCAGTGCTACCTAATGCACGGCAGGGTTTTGGTACAGTGCATCATGCCGCATTCCGTGTAGAAGACCGAAACGTTTTAGAGGATTGGATTAACCGTATGGAGAATTTTGGGTTTCAAACATCAGGGTATGTCAACCGCCATTTCTTTGAATCCTTATATGTCCGGGTAGCTCCACAAATTCTATTTGAATTTGCAACAGATGGACCAGGGTTTATGGGTGATGAGCCTTATGAAACTTTAGGAGAAAGCTTATCACTTCCACCGTTTCTTGAACCAAATCGAGCAGAGATAGAGGAAATGGTTCGTCCAATTGATACGGTAAGAAGTACGATTGCGTTTACAAAAGAATAAACTAGAGGAGAGTGTTTTCTTACCCGCACAACGGGAGGATACACTCTTTTTTCACTGTCTAGGAAATTACAAAATTAGCCATGTGGTTAAATAGGGTGCGTGTTTGAGCCACATCCAGCTCCAGCGCCTAGAAACTAGGCTACTTCATGAATCGCCTGACGATAAGTCAGCATCGGCTCGCAAGCTCACCGTGATTCCTTTCCGTTTTCTCGCTCCAGTCGCTACGCTTCTAATCAGGCGTTTGCGCTTTTGTTCTAAGTTAAGAAAGTATAAAATCGGTGCAATGACTGCGTTAAGCCAAGTAGTTATTTTGAAATGTTTGATGTATATTGGCAATGCTCCGACTAATTACTTCGCTTTCCGCGGGCACGGCCTCAACTAACTTTGCAAAGAAGAACACGTTGCAAAGTGGATTTTCGGCTCGCGCAATTCCCGCAGGAGTCTACGTAATTAGTCTCCGCTATGAGAAGGTGCAACAATTCTTGTCATAAGAAATAGGTTGACTTTTTTTACAATGGGTAAAGTGAAAATCGCTATCTGTGAGTATAAAAGCAGCTGTGTTACTTCATGCTAGCGTTGTAGAGCCTGATAATAGCGAAGGCCGGCCACTTCAACTCCTGTGGGAAATGTTTGACCTGAAGATCCACTTTTTTGAGCGGGTTTTGCTAAAAAAGTTAGCTGAAGGACAAACCCCACGGAAAGGGAAGTGGGCAGCCGGAGTGGTGGTCAAGCAGTAGCTATTATTCCATAATAGCTACTAGAGGAAGCGTAAATCTGAGCATTTAGTGATAAGGACTGAGCGAATTTTGCTCAGTTTTTTTTACTGTTTCATTTAGTCCCTAGCTTTACTCCTACAAGCATGTGATTCAATTGATTTACCATTTTACTTGCCTCAGGTAGGGATTCTCTTAAGTAGTATCGAATTAATTCAACAGTGTCTTTTATCAATATAGTTAAAGGCTTTTAACTAAGGAAAGAGAGATGTGTTTATGGAAAAGTATACGATTCATTCTGGATCAGCTGCTGATATCGATTTCTTATGGGAGATGCTTTATCAAGCAATATATGTTCCTGAAGGTGTGGATCGACCATCAAGAGCAATAATAAAAGATCCAGCCTTAGAGAAATATGTTCGCAATTGGGGAAGAGATGGAGATATTGCTCTGATTGCCCTGGATGAGACAGGAAACCATGTAGGCGCAATATGGACGCGCTTATTTAATGAGAAAAATCAAACCTATGGTTATATTGCTGATGATACTCCTGTGCTTAGTATGGCAGTTTTACCTGATTATAGAGGGAAAGGAATTGGCACGCTACTTCTTAATGAATTGCTGAGAAGGCTCACAATAGCTGGGTATCCTGCAGTATCATTAAGCGTTGATCCCAATAATACTGCTGTACAGCTGTACAAGCGCTTTGGTTTTATAAAAGTAGGGCTTAATGGAACGTCATGGGATATGAAAGCAGAATTACATCGTTAAGTAAAGGTTGCATGTGACATAACATACAACCTCACGCTATTTCTTTCTTATCCGCATATAACTGGTCATACCCCCCACTTCAAGCAATTGAAACTAATATTGGTTAAGTGGGGGAAAACAAAACCCCAATAGATTGAAGTTTCACTTTATAAAGAAGCTAATGACAATTCCCATGTTAACACCAATTAGAAAAGAAATGGAAAAAAGCCCTATTCCCATTCCTGTCCAGGGACCAATCGCAAATATACTAATGATGAATAATGCAAAACTGGCGAAGTTCAATAGTGTTGTAATTATATAAAGTCCTACACGATTCATGTATCTTGCTAAAAGAATGATAATGGAAGCAGTAATTAATCCTGTTAGAATAAATGGTAACCAGCCCTCTAAAAGAATTCTGAACATATGCAGTCCTCCGGAATTCGTTATTGGATCAGCCATTGCATACCATAATAATATTTTCATCAGGATCTTTTACGGCTGTAAACGCTGTTATGGGTGATGTGATTTGATAGTTCGGTTTTTCTACAAATCGAAATGCCGCTTGAATATCATCTGTATGAAAGTTGTATAATGGGTGTGGAGACGGAGTAACTTTTTGAACTTTTCCTCTAGGCCCGGCATCTAATATCAACCCCGTATGATGATTGATATCAAGCTTATAAACAGGTTGGTTTAGATGTTCTGCTTGATACTTCTGCCCTAATAAATCACAATACCATTTTACCGATCTGTGCAATTCACTAACGCTGACAAATATTGTATTAACCTGATTTTTAATGGGACTATTCACTTCACCACACTCCTTTTACATAATAGCTTAATCTTCAAAACGTACATTTCTATCCCACACATAGCTACAGTAGTAAGCCCCCATCAGGCATTTAAGTCATACCTTTGTGATACTAACAATCAGTGGGGATAACAAAACTCCCACTGATTGAAGTTTTACTTGTAATAATTTTTTCTATTCTGATTTTATAAGAAAATAATTCAATTGTCGATGAAATAATGGAAATGCTTAAAGGAATTCTTTGATTTAAATCGAATACTATTAATAGGTATTTAGGTCAGGAGGAACGTAACGTGCCAAGTTATTCTTCAGAAATGGATGAAGTGCTATTTTATATAAAAAGGCATATTGATGAAGACCTATCGCTTGCTCGATTAGCACGCTATGCAGCTTACAGTCCTTATCATTTTTCCCGTATCTTCAAAGCATATGTTGGTTTGCCCCCTCATTATTACGTTGCTTCTATTCGTTTACAGAAGGCAAAGGATTTATTGTTAAAGACAAACTTAAGTATCCGTGACATCGGTATGGAGATCGGCCAGCAAAGTCTTGGTACCTTTACAACAAGGTTTTCAAACCGGGTAGGTATGTCACCATCTGCGTTTCGTCATTCACCACAGGTAGTGAACAAGCATTTGACATCCTTGAATCAACTGGCGACATGGAAACAAACAAGCATTGTTAAAAAAGCACATAACTATGTTACAGGAACAATTGATGCAGAAGTTCCGTTCAGTGGAGTTATTTTAATAGGATTGTTTCCGAAGCCAATTCCAGAGGGAATGCCGAAATATGGTACACTACTGTCGACATTAGGTGAATTTTCATTTTCTAATGTGAAGCCAGGTCGTTACTATTTAATGGCAACTGCGGTAACTTGGGATTCGCAGGCAACAGATATTTTGCTCCCACACACTACACTAAGAGCTAAAATCCATCATCCAATTGTAGTGCAACCTCGTTCATCTGTACCACACCTGTATGTAACACTTCGTGCACCACGTTTAAATGATCCGCCTATATTAGTTTCCTTGCCCGTGCTAATGAATAATTTCCTGCGTCAGCAAGGTTAAAGTTCAAGATTGGAAGCTGGACTTTATTCTTCTAATACAAATTATGGAAATCGATAAGTTGCTGATAAGACTAGAGTAAGAGAATGGTGATGAGGTTGGAACATAACTAAATTGGTTTTTTCTGTATCGCCTTGTTAGCTGTTAAAGTAGCAGTTGGTAGGCTCGATGTGGTATTCTTTCATTATACGAATAGGGTACATTTTCTATAGGATACTAATTCGAACGGAACGATATAATAGTAATATTTCTATAAGCATAGACAACAATAGAAATACACCCAAAGCTGGTATACCGTTACATAACAGGATTTCCTTACTCCTATAACTAAGGAAGGAGGTTTTCATGATGGATAAACCTTTATTTGATATTCCGCATCAAACCTATTCTATGCTCAGTCAAGCGGAGCGCTATTTATTGGAATTTATACACCAACATCTTGACGAGATAGCTACCATGTCAATTGTTACGTTAAGTGAAAGAGCAAATGTGTCTACAGCTACGATTGTCAGACTGATGAAGAAAATAGGCTATAACGGCTATACATCTTTTAAATATCGTTTAAAACAGGACAAGAAAATGGAGGACACCCATGATTGGCTTGGAAATATTGACGACGATATTAAACAGGTAATTAAGAAAAATGAGGAAGAGGTTACGAAAACCATCCAGCTACAAAGCATTGGTCAAATTGAAGATGCCGTCCAAAAAATATTTAATGCAGAACGAGTCTATATTTTTAGCCGTGGCTTTTCAGAAATGATTGCAAAAGAAATGATGGTAAAATTACAGGCTTTAGATAAAATATGTGAAACACATGAAGACCCTAATATCATTCGTGTGAAGTCTCGTAAAGTAGGAAAAAATGATATAGCTATTTTTGTATCGTTAAATGGTGAAACACCTGAGCTTGTGGAGGCATGCCAAAACTTAAATATGAGACAAGTAACAACGATTACACTAACTACCAAGGTTGACTCGTCACTTAGTAGATTATCTGATATGACTCTATTAGGGTATAAAACAGATCATTCCCTTTTTCCAGAATATGAAGTTCGTTCAAGACTTTCACTTAATGTAATAGCTAGAATACTTCTTGATTCTTACGTAATCCGTACAAAAAAATAAATGCAGTTCTGTGATAATCCGATATTGATTATTCTTCTAAGGAGCATTCCGTTAATTATTGGGAAACATCCTTTTTTCTGAATATCGTCTGAGGCTAGGATAAAAAAACAATTTCTTTACTCAAAATACGAATAATCATGTAATCCCACATATAACTGGTAGTAAGACCCCGACTTCAAGCAATAAAGACAAACCAAAATTGGTAAGTGTGGGAATGACTGCATTAAATGTCCGATTGGTTCAAGGACTTTTAGGGCATACCCTTGTGGTACTAACAATTAGTGTGGGATAGACAAAACGCCCATATTTATACACAGGCTCAAATTTTATATTTTCCTAAATCGCTAAAAGGCGAATGATAATTATTATCAAATAATTATCGTTCGTCTTTTATTGCTTCTTCATTCCTTTTTTAGCTTTTTTCCCCGCATATAACTGCCAGTAAGACCCCTGCTGCTAAGTAGTTTCACTTAATATTTTCACAACGCCATAGTGGCAAGCAGCTTCATTAACGCTACTAAAATTTACTAGGTTTGTCATACCTTCGCATCCTTTCACTGCAAAGGTTTACATAAGCTGAAAACATTTACATAAATGAATATGAGATACTTTACTTAACAACAAAGAAAGAGGGTGAAGCTGTGATTTATACCTGTACAATGAACACAGCTATTGATTTATACGTAGCCATAGACAACTTGAAACCAAATAGAGTAAATCGTACGTTTGATGAAGATTATCAAGCAAATGGAAAAGGCGTCAATGTTTCTATTATGCTTCAAAAAATGGGAATAGAAAATACAGCATTAGGATTTATCGGTGGATTTACAGGTAAATTTATTGAAGAAGAATTAACTAAGCAAGGGATTAACAGTGATTTCATCAATGTGGATGGAATAACACGAATTAATGTGTTTGTAAATGCCGATGAGGAATATAAAATTGTCAATCAAGGTCCAGAAGTTGGGCAAAAAGATGTTGATAACTTACTACAAAAAATAAAGACTATTCCAAAGGGAAGTATATTAATCGTTTCAGGAAGCTTACCTAGGGGAGTAGAGGAGAGTATTCTTGTAGATATAGCCAAAATCTGTGCTGAAAATGACGTTAACCTTGTAATTGATTCAAGCTCATCTATTGTATTAGAAACTCTTCCGTATCGTCCTTATTTATTGAAGCCAAATGAAGAAGAGCTTGCTCATTTAGTTGGAAAAGATATGCCGTTATCAGAGCAAGAAATAATCGTTTATGGTAAGGAGCTCTTATATAAGGGAGCTAAAAACGTCATTATATCTAGAGGAGGAAATGGAGCAATTTTCTTAAATGACAATCATTTAGTAAACGTTAGTTCACCAGTTGGAGAAGTAGTAAATACGGCATGCTCTGGAGACTCTTTGCTCGCCGCGTTTATTGCAAAAACAATGGAAAACGCTCCATTAGATGTAACGTTAAAATATGCAGTTGCTACTGGAGCATCTACGGCTTTTTCTAAAGGTCTTAGTGACTTATCAAATATAGCAGAACTTATGAAGCAAGTTTCCATCACTAATTATAGGGGGGATTAAGTATGGTTAAAAAGAAAATTGTTGCAGCTACAGGTTGTCCAACAGGTATTGCACATACATTTATGGCTGCAGAAGCGCTTAAAAAAGCTGCAGAAAAAATGGGTGTGGAGATTAAAGTGGAAACCCATGGTCAGGTTGGTGTTGAAAATGCCTTATCTCCTGAGGAAATAAAGGAAGCAGATGGTGTTATTATTGCTGCAGATAAGGATGTACAGGCGTATCGATTTCATGGAAAGCCCTTAGTCGATGTACCAGTTTCGAAAGGCATTCGTTCTCCAGAAGAACTTATTAATCAAATAGTTAATCAAGAAGCTTCTACTTATTATGACTCAGATTATCAAGAGTCAGGTAATGAGGCAGATAAAATGGAAGTCGATGAGAGGGATCAGGCTACCAAGCAAAATAGACGATGGGTTCATTCAATATATAAGCACTTAATGAATGGCGTATCACACATGCTCCCATTTGTTGTAGGGGGTGGAGTGCTCATTGCAGTTTCCTTCCTGTTCGGTATCTATTCGGCTGACCCGGACCATGAGCAGTACAATGAATTTGCAGCATTGCTAAATCAAGTTGGTGGATTAGGTTTTAGTTTAATGGTGCCGATATTGGCAGCTTTTATTGCCGAATCCATTTCTAAAAGGCCGGGGATGGTTGTTGGCTTCATTGGTGGGCTATTGGCAGATGAAGGCGGAGCAGGATTTTTAGGCGGAATATTAGCAGGTTTTATTGCAGGTTATATCATTATTCTCCTGCAAAAACTGTTAAAAAAGATGCCGCACTCATTGAATGGATTGAAGTCTATTTTCTTGTATCCAGTTTTGGGAATCTTTCTAATTGGTATCGTTATGACGCCAATTATCCAACCATTAACAAGTTTAAACGAAGGATTAATGGACTTCCTAGCATCCGTACAATCAACAAATCCATTACTATTAGGATTAATTGTCGGTGCAATGTGTGGATTCGATATGGGCGGACCGTTTAATAAGGCGGCATATGTTACTGGGACACTATTATTATCCGAAGGAAATCTGTATTTTATGGCAGGGGTATCAGCAGCATGTATTGCGCCACCGTTAATTATTGCTTTTGCTACAGTTATTTTTCCCAAATATTTTACAAAAGAGGAACGAAACGCTGGAGCTGTCAACTTTATATTAGGATCGACGCACATTACAGAGGGAGCTATTCCCTTTGCAGCTAAGAGCCCTTTAATTGTCCTGCCGATTATTATGTTCGGCTCCTCCATAGCAGCGATCATGACTTACATGTTCGGCGTTCAAGTGCCAGCACCGCATGGTGGGTTTTTAGTTCTTCCAGTTGTTACAGGAGCTTTCCAATGGGTTTTATCTATTTTAGTAGGTTCACTAATTGGTGCTTTCCTATATGGTCTATATCGAAAAAAAGCAGCACACAATAAGCCAATTGAGGAGTGATCAGTATGAAACATTTAATTAATAAAGATTTTATTCAGCTTCAGGCGACAGCTTCTTCACAGCAAGGTGTATTTCAAGCGATTGCTGACATTGCAAAAAAACATGGGATCGCCAGTTCAGCAGAAGCGATTATCGAAGGTTTAAAACAAAGAGAATTACAAAGTACAACTGGGTTCCAGGATGGTTTTGCAATCCCCCACACGCAGACGGAAGCGGTAGAGAAACCAGCGATTATTATTGTTCGCACAGAAACTGGTATTGAATGGGAATCTTTTGACGGTCAACCAGCATTCTTCTTTTTATCCCTGTTAATACCTAAATCAGAAGCTGGTTCAACCCATCTACAGGCATTATCTGCCTTATCACGCGCGTTGATGGATGAAGAAGTTAGACAATCGATGCTTGATGCAACAACAAACGAGCAGCTAGCAAATATTGTAGCAACTGCTATTTCAGGAGGAGAGATATAAAATGGGAATTATATCAACTACACCATTGTTAAACCAAGCTAAAAAGGGAAAATACGGAATTGTAGCGTTCAATGTCCATTCATTTGATAGTATTTACTGGGTACTAGAAGCGGCTGCAGAAATGAGATCACCAGTTATATTGCAAACAACTGTTGGTACGGTAAAATCACTCGGTGCAGAAAACATTGTGAAAGTTGTTAAGGCAGCCTCCGAATATTATCATGTTCCTACTGGCTTACACTTAGATCATTGTACTGATTATGAAGTGATTAAGCAGGCAATTCGAGCTGGTTATTCCTCAGTAATGATTGATGCCTCTATGCATCCATTTGCGGAAAATGTCCGCAGAACACAGGAGGTAATGGATTTAGCAGATTCACTTGGTGTAAATGTAGAGGCAGAGCTAGGGAAAGTAGGTGGAGTAGAGGATAATATTGTTGTATCAGAAGAAGATGCACAAAAAGCAGTTCCAACAGAATGTAAGGAATTTGTTCAAATGACAGGTGTACCTACACTAGCTCCGGCGATTGGAACTGCGCATGGTATTTATAAAGGTGAACCAAATATTGATTTTTCAAGGATTGAACAGATTGGTGAATTGGTAGATACTCCATTAGTATTGCATGGGGGATCTGCTGTACCAGAGGAAGATGTTCGGAAGTGTGTTTCACTAGGAATGGCTAAAGTAAATGTATCTACAGAATTAAAAAATGCGTATTCCGAAGCAATAAGACAGCATTTTATAGAGGAACCAGAAAGTTTGGATCCACGAGCCTACTTACAAAAAGCAAAAGAAGCTGCAAAAGCTATGGTTGCTTCCAAAATACGGATGGTAGGAAGTAAAGGAAAAGTAGTTCCTTCTATTATTGAAGCATAAATTGACAAGATAGGGGATGTCTATTAAGGCAGTCCCCTATCATTTAGCTTCAATGATGAAAGGGGGAAAATAGGATGCAGTTGATTGCTATAGATTTGGATGGGACGCTTCTCTCCGAAAATGGAACGATTTCTGATGAGAATGTGCAGGCCATTCATGAGGTCCAAAGGAAAGATGACATTGTCGTGATTTCGTCTGGACGTTCGGTTCATGATACAAAAGAGATTCTTAGGCGTGCTGCTATAGATTGTCCAATTATTGCAGGTAATGGTGCAAAAGCATATGATAATGATAAACTTCTGTATCACTTATTCCTAACAAGTGATGTTATAGGTGACCTCATCGAGATACTTAAACAGCAATTAGTCTATTTTGAAATATACACGAAAGGTGGGATTTTAGTAGAAAGCCAAATTAGTGGGATCCTTGAACGAGAAAAAAGAGGAATACAGGATTTAGACGTAGCAATCGATTGGGTAGATCATATCATTGATATGCAAAACAGGCAGCACGGCTTACTACATGTTTCTAATTATAATGAAATCGATTATACGGATTTAGAGGTATATAAATTATTTGTTCTTTCTTTCGAAAAGCCAAAAAGGAATATACTCCAAAGTATTCTGAAAAATAGAAATGATATATCCATAACATCCTCAGGTAAACAAAAGATAGAAATAGCTCATCCTAATGCGAATAAGGGCTATGGCTTAAAGCAGATGGCAGATTATTTTAATATTCCCTTAAAGCATACAGTGGCAATAGGAGATAATTATAATGACGTACCTATGTTTTCTATTGCTGGAATGTGTATCGCGATGGAAAATGCTGAGGATGAAGTGAAACAACATGCCACCTACATTACGAAGCATCATGAAAACAATGGAGTCGGCTATGCCTTAAGGAAGTATATCTTAGAGGAATAGAAAATGCGAAAGGGGCAGGGGTAACACTTAATGCTCACTTCTAACGACTAAAATACGAGGCAAGAAAGTTTAAAAGAAAGTATCTATGTACCACTAAAAGGCGTTTATTAAAAACATGGAAATGATATAGAACAAAAAAGCTGAACGAATCCGAATATTCATTAAACCATTTCGAATATCGTTCAGCTTTTTGCTTCTTTCGTTTACTTTGGCATAGCTCATTTTTATTCCACATTTAACTGGCAGTAATATCCCTGCTGATTGAAGTTTTACTTTATGCTTCCGTTTTGACAGGCTTTTTCTTTTCTTTTTGACCCAATAATACCTTCTTTGATTTTTCTCTATTTTTCTTATTACTCAATACGTATAAGATGTCATTCTCTAAAATAACGGAATTACCAGTAGGAGTAATAACCTGTTTATCACGAATAATACCGATAATTAATGTCTCGTCAGGAAGTTCTATATCTATTAATGATGTATTAACTGCCGGAGATTGAGAGAATATCCTGACTTCCATGATCTCCGCTTCTGTATTTCCTAGATTAATGAGTTCCATTGAAGGTTTAGTAGGATCATTTTTATAGCCGGTTAATTTTAATTTTGTAGCTAGCCATGATAATGTGCTTCCTTGAACCAAAGCTGAAATTAATACAACGAAAAATACCGCATTAAAAATTAAGTCACTGTTATCTACTTCAGCAATGATCGGATAAGTGGCTAAAACGATAGGAACAGCTCCTTTTAGCCCAGCCCATGAAATAAACAATTTTTCTTTAACATTATATTTCATGAATACCATGGAAATAAATACAGCAATCGGTCTCGCGATAAACATTAAAATGATGGAGAGAATAATACCTTGCCAAAAGACTTCCGTAAGTTGACTTGGAAAAACAAGTAGTCCGAGGAGGATAAACATGACAATTTGCATCATCCATGCAAATCCTTCGTTGAATCGTAAGATAGAGAAACGATACATTAAATCACTATTACCAACAAATACAGCCATTACATAAACAGCTAATAAGCCACTTCCGCCTAAAAAGTCCGCTAGAAAGTATGTAGCTGTAGCCATACCAATAGCTAATGTTGGATATAGGCCGGCAGTATCAAGCTTAATATTATTGATAAGCATCACGGTTAGCTTACCGAGTAATAGTCCGATTAATAAGCCAAGTCCCATTTGTATAAAGAAGCTACCAATCGTACTCCAAATGGATGTTTCGGGTATTTGAATGAGCTCAATAAAGGAAACAGTAAGGAATACCGCCATGGGATCGTTGGAACCGGATTCTGCTTCAAGTGTAGATGTCAATTTCGTATTGATATTTTTATTACCAAGAACGGAAAAAACAGCAGCTGCATCTGTAGAACCAACAATGGCCCCGAATAACATTCCTTCAAGTAAAGATAGATCAAGAATATACATAGCAGCAAAGCCTGTTAATATGGTGGTTAATAAGACTCCTAATGTAGCTAACGAGCCTGCTGCTCCAAGGACAGGCCGAACCTGTTCCCACTTTGTTTGTGTCCCACCCTCAAATAAAATAATGATTAAAGCCATAATTCCGATTAGTTGGGTAAGCTCTACATTTTCAAAGAAAACAAATTTGTTAAGGCCCATACCAATTAAGAGGAACAACACGAGGGCTGGTAAGCCCAATCGAGTGGAGAATTTGGTTGCTAATACTCCGACAATGAGCATCGCAGAAAAGAGAAAGATGAGCATTTCTAAAGATAACATGTTGAACAGTCCTTCCAAAGAACATTCTACTACTATTATTATAACGATAAATGGACGTTTTGAGAAAAATGACGACTCATCCTTTTCGGAAGATCGCCGAAAAAAGGAATAATTTAGTTACTCTTACAAAGACTATAAATGGCTTGTTTAGAAGAGTATCTCGGCAGCATAAGGATTATTACCTGTTGTAATAAGATCCTAAAGCAATACCATTCATGTATATCTCTTTTAAACGCCTTTACTAAAGCTTACGTAGAAAGGAGTTATTTTATAATGGCTGATAAGAACAATCAATTTAAGGAAAATAGTAATCATGGAGAACATCGCAACGGTCGTAAAAGTCCATTTAAGAATAGTAATTCCCACGGCGGTAACGAACCAAACGAGTATGTGGATAAGAAAAAGAGATAGATGGATGTTGGTGAGGGTGGGACATAACGAAAATGGTTCATTCTAAAGACGAACAATAAACTACGCTATTTCTGGAGTAGCCTCGTTACACGAATATATTTTTTCGATGTTCGTTTTTTCTTCGATCAAAATCCTTTTGTCCCCACCTCTTTTTTAAATTAGGAATCGTCGTGTGTTATTTTTCATGGTTCAAATTAACCATTTTTAACGATTGCTTTACAAAAAATTAATACTTACTTGATATACTTGTTGATAATGAAGCAATGATGCAGGGGGAGTTTGCTTGAAGCAGGTTATTCAAAAATGGTTCCATAATACTACGCATGTTAGCAAACGGATATTGGAAAAATTAAGCTTACGAAGTCGATTACTCATGCTGTTTATTACGTTACTATTATTTTCTATGATAGCAGTAGGAGTTATTTCATACTTAAAAGCAAAAGAAACGACGATGACTTCGATTGAAAATCGTCTAATACGAGAGACGGAATTAATGGGTTATATCGCGGATAATTTGAAGTTTTTATATGTCAGTGATGATTCCTATTTTAAGCAACAGTTAGAAGCGAATGTGCGGTCACAGAAATTGAAATTAGCCGATGATGGAATGACCTCTCATTATTTTTACATAGAAGGCGGACAAGCAGTCCCCTTTAAAGTTAGTAAGGGAGAATTGCCTGTTATCTCCGAACAATTAGTAAATGATATCGTAGAAAAAAATAAGGGTTTGTTTCATCGAACAATAAATGACGAGGAATATACTATAACCTTTCAAGAGATGGAAGAAATCCAAGGGATATATGTTTTGCTTGTTCCTACTGCTTCATACATGGGGCCAGTTCATGAAATGGCTTATTTTACCTTTTTTATTATTGTTGTAAGCAGTATCATTACTATCCTTTTCATCATTTTATTTGTTCGTAGTGTAATAAAGCCTTTAATGGTATTGAGAAAGACAATGGAAGCTGTAAGAAAAGGCAATCTGCAGCAGGCTCCAGCTATACAAACAACATTACCAGAGTTTATATCCCTCCATAAAAGTTATGAAACAATGATTACTCATATGCGTACCATGCTTCATGAAATACAAGATACAACGGTAGACCTTAAGAAAGCTGGTGGAGAGCTACAAGTTTCTTCAGAATTGACGTTACATTCTGGAGAACAATTAAAGGAAGCGATTCATGTGGTAAAGCAAGGTGCTGAACAGACCGCATCGAGCTCAGAGCAAAGTGTCAAGACCTTTAAGGTGATGAAGGATGATTTGGAACGAACGATTTTGACGATGAAGGGTATTTTTATTAGCTCCGATACGATGAATCAGTCTGCGCAAACGGGTGAAGTGCAAATGGAGAAGCTAATTCAAACCATTAGCACTTTCGAAAGCGATTTTGCTCACCTTACGGAAAAAATAAATAGCGTAAAAGCAAATTCACATTCCATAGCTAATCTTGTTAATATGATACAAGCAATTGCAGAACAGACAAAGCTGTTGTCGTTAAATGCGGCAATTGAAGCAGCAAGAGCAGGTGAAACTGGCAAAGGATTTGCAGTTGTAGCTAATGAAGTGCGCAAGCTAGCGGAGCAATCTTCACAAGCCGCTATTGAAATCACTAATTCTATTTCTAGCATGGAGTTAAACACAGCAGATGCCTCTGAAGCATTTGAGCAGATGTTAACGAAAACAAACAAGACATTAATGATGTCTAACGTTTCTAAGGATGCTTTTGATGCATTGCTAAAGGAAATTACGAATGTAAGTCATCAACTTAGAGGAATACAAATAGAATTACAGCGAATTGGAGATATACTCCCTAATATAGAACAAACGGCCATTCAATATTCTTCCGTATCGAGGGAAAATTTAGAGAGTGCAGAACAGATGCTGATAAGTAGTGATGAACAAGTCATTCAACTGAAAAACAATTATCAAATTGGACGCAAGCTTACAGACATATCGGATTCGCTCTCGCATCATTCGCAGCGCTTCCATGTAGAATGATGAAGTAACATGAGCTTATAAGGCTATAAAAAAGATTGAGAGATAATTGATAAAAGACGAACAATAATTAATTTAGGTTAATTATTGTTCGTCTTTTGATAGTTTAGAAAGTTACTCTTGCGGTACTCATAGTAACAGTCAGTAGGGGATAAACAAACCCCCCAACCGATTGAGCTTTCACTTTATAAATATGAAGGGGGAGGTTATATAATTGGTTTACGCAAATCGTCTAACCAAATCTTCCAGAGATATAATCTTCCGTGCGGTTATCTGCTGGATTCGTAAAAATCGTATTGGTATCATCGAATTCAACGACTTCACCGTTAAGGAAAAAGGCAGTACGATCAGATATTCTTGCGGCCTGCTGCATATTGTGTGTAACAATGATGATTGAATAATCCTTTTTCAATTCTTGGATTAATTCTTCCACTCTCAATGTTGATTTTGGATCTAATGCAGATGTTGGTTCATCCATTAAAATGACATCTGGTTCAATCGCTAAACAGCGCGCAATGCAGATCCGCTGTTGCTGTCCTCCGGAAAGCCCGTAGGCATTTTCTTTTAAACGATCCTTTACTTCATCCCAGATAGAAGCACCTCGTAAGCTCTTTTCCACGATTTCATCGAGTACTTTTTTATTGCGAATACCATGAATTTTAGGACCGTATGCGATATTATCATAGATTGATTTTGGAAATGGGTTCGGTTTTTGAAAAACCATTCCTACTCTTGTTCTCAAATCTTCCACTTTAAAAGATTTATCCAATATACTTTTTCCATTATAGGTAATTGTTCCCGAGGTACGAACGCTAGGAACAAGCTCAACCATACGATTTAATGTTTTTAGATACGTTGACTTACCACATCCAGAAGGGCCAATGATGGCAGTGACTTCTTTTTCGTAGATGGATAGGTTAATATCTTTTAAAGCATGCGTTTCTCCATACCATAGATTTAAATCGTTCGTGTCATAAACAATGTTTTTCTGGGGCATTTGTACAGTATTTTCTGAGAATGCAAGTGGTTCTTTCATTTTTGGTTTTGTTAAGGTGCTCATTCTGTTCACTCCTTATCAATATCGTTTTTGAAACTTATTGCGGATAAAAATTGCCGCTGCATTTAGTAAAAATAGTAATACTAACAAAACAATGATGGTAGCCGCAGCTAAATTCGCATACTCTTCCACTAGGGATGAATCCAACGTCCAATAGTAAATCTGCATAGGGAGGACAGTGAATTTGTCCATAATACCACCTGGAAATGGGATTAATAGAGCTGGAATCCCAATAACAACAAGGGGTGCGGTCTCGCCAATAGCCCTAGAAAGCGATAAGATAGAACCTGTAAGTATACCAGGTAATGCTGCTGGTAAGATAATATTCTTTACGGTTTGCCATTTGGTTGCTCCCATCCCATAGGATGCTTCACTAAGATGCTGAGGTACGGCACGTATAGATTCTTGCGCAGCAACAATAATGATAGGAAGTACAAGTAATGACATGGTGAGTCCGCCAGCTAAAACAATGTTTCCAAAGTCGAGCGCACGGACAAATAATGTCATACCGAGAATTCCATATACAATCGAAGGTACACCAGCTAAGTTTGCTATATTTGTTTGAATAAAGGATTGAAAACGTCCTTTGCTTGCATATAATTCAAGATAGATGGCAGTACCTACTCCCAGGAACAATGTGACAGGAATAACAACGACCATGAGCCAGAAGGTTCCTAATATTGCCCCCATAATCCCTGCTCTATCCGGAGAAGTTGATAGCTTTCCTGTTAAAAAATCCATGTTAATCCAGCTAGCACCTTGTAGTAAGACGCGGATAATTAAGATTGCTAGAACGACTAAGCCAAATAACGTTGCTGCAAAGAATAATGATTTTAATAGATTGTTTTTTAGTAAACGCGTATTCATCTTTTTCTGTACTTGTTCGATGTTGACATATTTCATGATTAATATTCCTCCCTAAATTTACGAGAGACATATCTAGCAAGTAAATTCATGATAAGTGTGAAGACAAATAGTGTCATAGCAACTGCATATAGGCTATAGTAAATGGTCGATCCAGCAGGTGCATCCCCACCTGATACTTCCACAATGTAAGCAGTCATTGTTTGCATGGATTGGGTTATATCAAAGGTGAAGTTCTTCGAGCTTCCACTTGCAATGGTTACAATCATTGTTTCGCCGATTGCTCGAGATATTCCTAAAACAAAGGATGCGATAATTCCTGAAAGCGCAGCGGGAATAACGACTCGAAATGTAACCTCTAGCTTTGTTGCACCTAATGCGAGAGCTCCTTCGCGCATAGAATTGGGAACAGAAGTCATAGCATCTTCCGATAAAGAAGCTATCATGGGGATGATCATTACTCCCATCACTAATCCAGGGCTTAAAATATTAGTTGCTTCTACACTTGGAAATATTTCTCTTATTAGTGGTGTTACGAACGTAAAAGCAAAGAATCCATACACAATAGTAGGAATCCCTGCAAGGATTTCTAAAAGTGGTTTTAACGTTCTTCTGACCCTTTCAGAAGCATATTCACTTAAGAAAACGGCTGTCATAATTCCAATCGGCCCTGCGACTAACATAGCAATGAAAGATGAAATAATAGTTCCATTGATAAGGGGAAGTACCCCGAACTCCGGATTTTGACTAAGCGGTTTTAAGACAGTCCCTGTAAAGAAATCAGCTATCGGTACACGTTTAAAGAATTCTATCGTTTCTGTTAATAGTGTAAAGACAATACCAATTGTAGTAAGAATGGAAATAGCGGCTATGGAAAAGAGGAGTACTGGGATCATCTTCTCTGTTACCTTACGCATGTTTTGTCCATTTTTATTTTTGGCAATCATGTCTCTAACTTTTGTTTTTTCGTGATTGTCTATCTCGTTGTTCGATGCCATTATTGGTGCCCTCCTTCCAGAGCGTTAAGTCACAAGAAATGAGAGCATAGCAGCTCTCATCTCTCATATCATGTGGAGTTAATTAGATTAGGTGCTTACTAGCGTTACGAGCACATCTTAAGATGAGAAAGACCGAAACCATTAGTACAGAGCACTAATGGTTTGTCCTGTTATTTAAGAGCTTCTAAATCACTGATTAAGCTCTCTGCTTCTTCATCTGGGATTGGAGCAAAACCAGTTTCACCAGCAAATTTATTTATGTTGTTCATAACGAATAGCGCGTAATCAAGTACTTGGGGCTTCTCTTTAGCGTGACCAACATTCAAATATGTGAATACTGGGCGAGTGAACCCTGCATAATCTCCATCCTCAGCAATGGTGTCTAAAGAAGGTTCAACCGGTCCGTTACCAAAATCTACGTTAACTGCTTGCAGCTTATCTTTGTTACTGTCATAATAGCCGAAGCCAAAGAACCCAATAGCGTTTTTATCTTCTGAAACTAACGTAACAAGTGTTGAATAATCTTGTTGCAAATTAATATCACTTACTAGATCTTTTTCCTCTAAAATGTTTTCATAGAAAAATTCATACGTTCCATGATTTTCGTTTGGTCCATAGGTTTGAATTTTTTCATTTGGCCAATCTGAATTAATATCTGACCAGTTTGTATATTCTCCAAGGAAAATGCCTGTGATTTGGTCTTCCGTTAATTCTGTAGCCCAATCATTATCTGGATGAGTAACGATTGTTAATCCGTCTAAGGCTACTTTTAATTCTTTAATTTCCAGCCCAAGCTCATCGGCTTTTGCTTGTTCTTCTTCTTTAATCACACGAGAAGCATCGTTAAAGTCTGTTCCGTCTTCTACAAGGAATTTTTCAAATCCAGCACTAGTTCCTGCGCGACTTACTTCTACAGATACATTTGGTTGTTCATTAACCATATATTCTTCAGCTAATCTTGACATTAAAGGATAGACTGTTCCAGATCCATCAATGACAACACTACCCTCTAGCTCTTCAGATCCGCCTTCACCTTCAGCATTTGCGTTTTCAGATGAGTCATTTTCTTTCTCTGAACTATCTCCTTCTGAATCCGACCCGCATGCTGCGATAACAACGGCAAGTGCGGCGATAAGAAAGAACATAAGGTACTTCTTGAACTTCATTAAAATTGCCTCCCCTGTTTAGCGTATATATTATTATCAAGGAGGGTTGCCCCTCTCATTTGCTAGTATAGTAGGCGATTATTAAGCTAGTATGTTATCAATGTAAATGTTTTGTAAATTAATAGAAAAATGGTCCTTTTATAACTTGCAAGAGAGAAAAATACACTGTCGTAATAGGTGAATATTGGGAGGTTTTTGGCGGGTGAGAATAGGAAGCTTTTCTATTTTAAGCATTCACTTTATAGGGAATGTAGTTTAATGATAAACGGCATTCTGCTAAGATGGAGAAAATGATAGGTAAGGTTGAAAATTTAATGATGGGGGAAAGTAATACACATGCGTACTTACCAAGCTATTTATGATACGTTATTTTCTCACTATGGTCCACAAGGCTGGTGGCCGGCAGATTCTGCAATGGAAATGATGCTTGGAGCCATTCTAGTACAACATACTAACTGGAATAATGTCGAAAAGGCAATGAAAAATGTAAAAGTATATCGATCTCCAGAGGAGCTATATGAATTGTCGCTTGACGAATTAGCCACACTTATTCGTCCTAGTGGGTTTTTTAACACGAAAGCAAAGCGTATAAAATCATTTCTTATGTGGTTTAGACAGTATGATTATGACGTAAGGAAGCTTCGCTATTTAAAAAGACTAGAGTTACGGGAGCAGTTGCTGCAAATTCATGGTATAGGGAAAGAGACAGCAGATGTAATCCTTTTGTATGCTTTTGGTAAACCTATATTCGTAGTTGATGCTTATGCAAGGCGACTTTTTAAAAGACTTGGTTTTAATATGCCAGATACCTATGATGCGTTTCGTTCTGATGTGGAAAGGGAGCTTCCAGAAAGCGTGGAAATATATAATGAATATCATGCACTAATTGTGATGCATGCAAAAGTACATTGTAAAGCAACCCCGATTTGTACGGATTGTCCTTTGTGGGAGTACTGTGAACGTCAAATATCCTAAATGAAGCGAATGTATCCATATTATGGCCACATATACTAAGGAATAGTAGTGTAACTAACTGATACAGCAACTTCTAAGTAATATAACTTCTATACGAAACAGTACTTTTGCTTCGGTTAAGATTGTCTGAAATAATGGAGCCAGAACACTCACATTAGGAAGGAGTTCGATCATATGCATGTATTTTTAGTAGGAGCGAATGGCCAAATTGGGAAACATATTTTACAACAATTAACGACTAGTAAAGAACATACGGTAAAAGCGATGGTAAGAAAGCAGGAACAAGCAACAGCGCTAGAAAGTAAAGGAATCGACGTAGTTATAGCAGATCTAGAAGGCAGTGTTGATGAATTAGCAGCAGCAATGAAAGGGACAGATGCAATTATTTTTACAGCAGGATCTGGAGGAAGCACAGGCCTGGACAAGACGTTACTCATTGATTTAGATGGAGCGGTAAAAACGATGGAAGCTGCTGAGCAGGTAGGCATCGATAGATATATTATTGTTAGTGCTCATCAAGCTCATCATCGGGAAAATTGGAATGAGCAGATTAGGCCTTATTATGTAGCGAAGCATTACGCTGATCGAATGCTAAAAACTACGAGGATGAACTATACCATTGTTCGGCCTGGCGGGTTGTTAAATGATCCAGGTACTGGTAAAGTGTCAGCAGCTGAGAATTTAACAAGAGGATTTATACCAAGGGAGGATGTAGCCTCAACTGTCATAGCAACTCTTAAAGAAAAGAATACATTCTGTAAATCCTTTGATTTAGTATCCGGGGACAGCGAAATAACGAAAGCATTGACCAGTTTATAAAATATAGCGGACGAGACAAATGAAATATAGATAAAGCAATTCCGGACTATTATGCGAGTAACGAAGTGATATTCGGATGGTAGTTCGGATCTTTTTGAAATAATAATCCTTCTGATTAAAACAACAATGACTACAACCTGTTCATCCATATTACAGAAAAATTAAGGGGGGTTCTGCGGAGATAGCAGTTAGCGATTTAGATAGGTGAATTGTCCATTTTAAAATACCTCTATACAAAATTTTGGCATCAATGTATTATCTAATAGGATGAGACGTATTTTTCGCTTTAAACTCCGTATCAGCTATCATATTTTATCATACCGTTGGTCCCAGATCCCATTTATCGAACTCCCCAATCTTAGGGGGTCCCTCGCCGGTAGACACTCCCAAACGTGGAAGCTTAGAGGGGTTAAAAGGATCTTGATATAGTGAATGTCAGGTGTTAAAGGTGGCGGTATACCCATAACCATGATATGGATGCTCACAACTTGTATAGCCTCAGCAGAAAAAAGAGGTTTTAATTTGACTGGTTTTCACTCTAATTACCTTATGATAAAACTAGGTACTTCGTTAAAGTAATTAACTTAGAGAGAGTGCGTGATAGATTGATTTACAATATTGCTGTACTTATCGGCGTTTTTCTTTTTTTAACAATAAAGCAATTCACTTTCAATGATACAGTACAATGGTTAGGAAATATCGGAACCTCTATTTTTGCAATGTTACTGTATATTTATGCTCACTGGTATCAGAAAAAAAGCGAAAAATAATTACCCACCTTAAGGATTTAAAATTTATAAAAAATGAGACTGAGACAAAAAAATGAAGAAACAATTAAAAACGAGCGATGATTAGTTGAAATTAATTATCGTTCATTTTTTGATTAGAATAATTATTTTAGCACCAGAAATAAGCGAAACTCCGGTGGAAACAACACGAGTCCGAAGATCCACATGGTAACGTGTTTTTCTTTACCAAGTTAGCTGAGGCCGTGCGTGGAAAGTGCGTATAGTTTCACAGTGCGGCGATGATACTAGCCATTGATAACATGATCATTCGTATTTTGAGTAAAGAAGTTGTGTTTTGTCCCAGCCTTCTTTGCTCTTTCCTTATTGTAAATGTTGATAGTTCGTTGACACTCCCCCTATTAGAAGGGGGTTTTTAATTCGCCAACATAAATTTATTTCCACTCCAAATCTATATCTTTTTAATAAACGTAAAATACATCTTGTGCATGACGATCAGTTAAATTAATACTCTTTGTATCAAGGGTTTACACAGGAATTAATACTATAAAACATATTTTCTATAAAAATATTATAGTTACCTATTGAATATATATTCATGTTAATGCATAATAATTCAATAAGAACTTAATGAACAGGAGTGGTGAGAATGACCAAGGATAAAATCGTATTAGCTTATTCTGGCGGACTAGATACATCTGTAGCGATAAAATGGCTTCAGGATAAATATAATTATGATGTAATAGCAGTAGCCCTTGATGTAGGTGAAGGGAAAGACCTTGAATTTGTAAAAAATAAAGCATTACAAGTAGGGGCAATTAAGTCGTATGTCATCGATGCCAAAGCATTGTTTGCAAATGAATTTGTGTTACCTGCGCTACAAGCTAATTTATTATATGAAGGAAAGTATCCTTTAATATCAGCGCTTTCACGTCCATTGATTGCCAAAATATTGGTGAATATTGCTAAAGAAGAAGGTGCAGTAGCAGTAGCACATGGCTGTACTGGTAAAGGAAATGATCAAGTACGGTTTGATGTTGCGTTTACTGCTTTACAGCCAGATTTAAAAATTGTTGCACCTGTACGTGAATGGGCAATGTCGAGAGAAGAAGAGATTGAATATGCAAAAAAACATAATATTCCTATTCCGATTGATCTAGATAATCCGTTTAGCATCGATCAAAATTTGTGGGGACGTAGTAACGAATGTGGAATATTAGAAGATCCGTGGGCTGAAGCACCAGAAGAAGCATTTGACTTAACTACAAATCCAGTGGAGGCGCCAAATGATCCGGAAATTGTGCAAATTACATTTGAACAAGGTAAGCCTGTTTCCTTAGATGGCAATTCTATGCCATTAGAAGAACTTATCGTTACATTAAATCGTGTTGCTGGAAAGCATGGTGTCGGAAGAATTGACCATGTGGAAAATCGTTTAGTTGGAATTAAATCACGAGAAATTTACGAAGCTCCGGGGGCACTTACGTTAATTGCTGCCCATCAAGAATTAGAAGCACTAACCTTGCCTAGAGAGGTAGCTCAATTTAAACCGTTAATGGAGCAAAAGCTGGCGCAAACGGTTTATGACGGCCTTTGGTATTCTCCACTTACGGATGCACTGAAAGCTTTTATTGAAGAAACACAAAACGATGTATCTGGTACAGTTAAAGTTAAATTATATAAAGGTCATGCACAAGTAGTTGGTCGTGAATCACAACAGTCGTTGTATGACTTTGATTTAGCTACGTACAATGCACAGGACGCCTTTGATCATGAAGCTGCCTTAGGATTTATTAAGCTTTGGGGACTGCCTACAAAAGTACACGCAACTGTAAATCACGCACATAAAGCTGTTGATCAGTCTGTGAAAGACGCCGTATTAGATGTGAAGGAAGCTGTCAAGCCATGAAGCTATGGGGAGGGCGTTTTACTAAGCCGACGAGTCAATTAGTAGATGAGTATACAGCCTCCATTTATTTTGATAAGAAATTAGCAGCCTATGATATTGAGGGAAGCCTAGCACATGTGGCTATGCTAGGTAAATGTAAGATTATAACGACAGAAGAGGCTAAAACCATAGCAGAGGGTCTTAACATTGTTGCTAGTAAAATAGAAAGTGGAGAAGCACGATTAAGTGAAGAACATGAAGATATTCATATGAACGTAGAAAAGCTACTGATTGAAGAAGTTGGTCCCGTTGGTGGAAAGCTTCATACAGGGAGAAGTAGAAATGATCAAGTAGCCCTTGATATGCGTTTATATTTACGTGATGCTTTGGTGGAGTTAATCGATTTACTAGTCCATGTACAGATCGCATTACTAAAACAAGCGAAAGCAAATATGGATACCATTTTACCAGGCTATACACATCTTCAAAGAGCTCAGCCAGTATTATTTTCCCATCATTTACTGGCATATGCTTGGATGTTCCAACGAGATATCGATCGATTAACGGATAGCTGGAAGCGTGTGAATCAATCGCCGCTCGGTGCTGGTGCGCTAGCGGGGACGACGTTTCCAATCGATCGAGGATTCGTAGCTGAACAACTTGCCTTTGAAGGTGTTTGTGAAAATAGTTTAGACGCAGTTAGTGATCGAGATTTTGTTATTGAATTCTTAAGTGATGCATCAATGATTTCCATGCATCTGTCAAGACTCTGTGAAGAGCTTGTTCAATGGTCTAGTCAAGAATTTCATTTTATTGAGCTCGATGATGAATTTTCTACTGGTAGTAGTATGATGCCACAAAAGAAAAATCCTGATGTGGCAGAATTAGTAAGAGGTAAAACTGGTCGAGTATACGGTCATCTTATGGGAATGCTGACAACATTTAAGGGATTGCCGCTAGCATATAATAAAGACATGCAAGAAGACAAAGAAGGTATGTTTGATACTGTCGCGACGTTAAGAGGAGCGCTATCTTTATTTGCGCCGATGATTGAAACGATGAAAGTAAACAAAGATGTTATGTACAATGCGGTACAAAGAGATTATTCTAATGCAACAGATTTTGCTGATTATCTAGTTGGAAAAGGGATACCTTTCAGAGAATCGCATGCGATAACAGGTGAAACAGTGCTATATTGTATCAAAGAAAATAAATATTTAACAGAGCTAACGTTGGATGAATTTCAGTCTTTCTCTAAAAAGGTTGAAGCTGATATTTATCATTTTCTATCACCAGAAGCCGTTGTACAAGCACGTAATGTTCTGGGAGGAACAGCTAAAAATCAAGTAAACAATCAGCTTGAGAGCATCACACAAGCCATTAACATGAATAAGCAATGGCTTGAAGTTAAAAATGAACGATTGGCCAACCGTACACACCAAGCGTCATCTTATTAATAGCTAACTTCTACAACCGGGTATGGTGAACCCGGTTGTTTTTCTGTGCAATAGGGCGGGAAGATAGGATTCCACATATAACTGGAAATAACACCACCTCTTCTAGGAATAAAGAGAAACCAATATTGGTAAATAGGGGATAAACACCCTCCCACTTATTGAAGTTTCACTTATCAATTTACAACGTAGTTTGTATAACTGCTATAATGGTATATGTCATTTGAAAAATAGCTGGTGAAACACAGCGATGATTCAATGGATTTACGAGCAAGTCTTTTTCGTTTTGTCTCGCGGTGTTTTAATGATAAGCTATTTATTTCAATTGGTACATCTTAGAGTAGGAAGTGACCATCTTGAAGAAGTTAGGTAAAATGATCCTCCATATTTGCTTATTATATATCATATTTTTGTTTGGCAATTGGATACAAAACACATTGCATTTATTTATTCCTGGTAGTGTAATAGGTATGTTGATCTTATTTCTATTATTAATAACCAACGTTTTTCGTATTTCCTGGGTTGATGAAGGTGCTAATTATATTATTAATAATCTAGCATTCTTTTTTATTCCAGTTACAGTTGGTGTTATCAATTATTTTCACTTATTTTCTGGAAAAGGTTTTTTCCTGATTATTATCGTATTAATAAGCACGATTTTTGTTATGGGTGGATCAGGTGTTGTAAGTCAGTGGTTAATTCGCAGAAAGGAATGTCAGCATGAATGAAATCATCTTAGCAACAGTGGCAATTATCGGAACGTTTTTCATCTATCAACTTGCAGTTCGTATTCATCATACGTGGAATTACCCTTTAACGGCGCCAGTTTTAATTGCGACGACAATAATCATTATTATACTAGCTATGTTTCATATTCCTTATGAAACATATATGATTGGTGGAAAGTGGATTAATGAGCTGTTAGGTCCGGCAGTTGTTGCGCTTGCTTATCCATTATATCAACATAGAGAAACTTTAAAAAAAGTAACCATACCAATCTTAGTAGGGACATTGTTTGGGGCAATCTTAGGTATTTCAACAGGCGTATTATTAGCTAAGTGGGCGGGGTTTGAATCAAGCATTATCTATTCGTTAACGCCAAAGTCTGTAACAACCCCAGTAGCGATGGCTGTTACAGATACTCTGGGTGGTGTTATGTCGTTATCAGCAGTATTTGTTATGATAGCAGGAATCGGTGGTGTATTGATGCATACTTTTGTTCTTAGATTGTTTCGATTGGATCATTATTTAGGGCGTGGTGTTGGAATGGGGAGTGCATCTCACGCAATTGGAACAGCGACATCTATGGAAAAAAGTCAGCTAGAAGGGGCGATTAGCACGATTGCTATGGTTGTAAGTGCAGTTGTTGTTTCCATCATTACCCCTGGTTTGGTTCATCTAATGCTATAAATGTGACGTTGACTGTCCAGTGAATAATAAAACCGAGGCAATTCAGAGTGATCAGCCTCGGTTTTTACGTATTAATGGCGCTTATTTAACCAAAGAACCCCTGATTTAGCTAATCGTGGTAAAAGCCCAGTCATTGGCTTTTGCATCATGTTTCCGAACCCATCCGATTTGCCGAGTGAGCCAAGTGTACCTTTTAATTTAATTTCCTTTGGTTTTTTTGGCTCTTTATCACTGAGAACTGCTAAAAGCACCTCTGCGATTTTCTCCCCTTGCTGACCAGCTAGCTGTGCACTAGGTGAATATTCAGAGGAAGCGCAATCCCCTACTACATAAATATTTGTTCTTTCTGGTATTTGGAAGAAATCATTCACAACGATTTTCTCTTGCTCATCTTTAGCAAAGGGAAGTTCTCGAACTAAATAATGTGGTCTTACACCTGCAGTCCAGATGGTAACATCGTTTACAAAACAAACACCGTTATTGCAGACGCCATCTTTTTCTACATATTCTACATTGGAGTGGTGGAGTACATCTACATCGTTTCTAATGAACCATTCTGATACGTACTGCTGTATTTTTGCATCAAAAGCCTTTAAAACACTTGCACCACGATCTAATAAGCGAATATTTAAGTCAGGGCGGCTTTCTCTTATTTCTGAAGCCACTTCGATACCACTTAGTCCAGCACCAACGACTGAGACTTTCCCGTAAGCTTTCAAATTACAAACGGCAAGCCCTGTATTTCTTGCATTTTCAAAGGTTTGAACACTATGTGTGAACTCTTTAGCTCCTTGAATGCCGTGATAATTATCCTCACAACCTAAACCAATTACGAGATAGTCATAGGGAATGATTTCACTGGAATTAGAAAATAAAATTTCTTCCTTAACCGTATTAATTTCTTTAATCTCCCCGTAAAAATAACGTACACGTTGATCGTCAGGAAAGTGTAATCGAACATCTTTTTCTGCAGAAGTACCTGCTGCTATTGTATAGAACTCTGTTTTAATAGAATGGTAAGGATTTCGATCCACTAAGGTAATTTCTACTTCTTCTGGCAGCTGATAATCAAGCAGACCTAACAAGGCCTTCAGTCCACCGTACCCCCCGCCTAATATGACCAATCTTTTCATGCCACAAAACCCCATCTCTGAAAGTAATATCTGTATACTTATATTCTAGCGAAGATATAAAGCGATGTCACCATTTGATTGATTTCGACAAGCAATGGATCCGTTATCAACTACACTGTGTTGACTGAGGATGTAAAATTTATGCTTATACCATATATTTCAACATATGCTTGTATGCTATACTAGTCAAAAAAGGAGGGGACAACATGTCTATAGATGCAATACAAGATATTTACCCAGAGGACTATGCTTGGTGCTACGGCTGTGGAAGGCTGAATAAAGAAGGACTTCATTTTAAAACCATCTGGCAAGGTGATAAAACGATTACGGTGTATACACCTAGGCCAGAACATACAGCTATTCCTGGATTTGTATATGGAGGATTAATTGGATCTTTAATTGATTGCCACGGAACAGGCTCAGCGTCAATGGCTTTACATCGTAAAAATGGCCATGAAATTGGAGATGGGACAGAGCCACCCCGTTTTGTTACCGCATCTTTACGTGTAGACTTTATGAAACCGACACCTCATGGTATACCTCTGAAGGCTATTGGAACTGTTGAAGAAATACATCCAAAGAAATTCAAAATACGCACGGAAGTGTTTGCTCATAACGACTGCTGTGCAAAGGGAGAAGTGATAGCTGCGGTAATGCCAGCAGCGTTTAAACAAAAATCAGAAGTTTAACCTGTACATAACCAGTAAGATACCCACTGATTGAAGTTTCACTTTGTAGATTAATGTGTTGTAATATGTATAAGGATTGAGTCAAAAAGGGTGTGCGTATGGGATATCCATTTTATAATGAAGCCATTTGGAAAAGAAAAGCTCGAAATGCATATTTCAGTTCACTAGCCGTTATGGTTATTTTATGGTTACAAATTAGTGAGAATGATTTTTATCATCCTGCATTCGTTGTAATAAGTAGTATATTTGCTTTTTTTTCGCTTGTTCAAGGGATCCATTACCAAACCATGTGGAAAAAGGATTACATTCGTATGGAGGATAATGAGATTTTAATTTATCGCGGATTATGTTTACCAAGGAAACGGATTTCCTTCGAAGATATAAAGAGATTCAAAGAAGTAAGTACTTTGATTGAGCTACACTTAAAGGAAGATAAGCATGCACAGTTTAATATAGATTGGCTTTCTAATCATTCGGTCAAAGCTATAAAGGAAACACTTTGTAAAAAAATCCACGAGGAAATGGATGAAGTAAGGAAAAAGGAGCATTATCATGCAAAGACTCACTACTAGATCATTATTAGATGTAATTGGTGAACTTTTTTCCGATGAGATATCTATTGCCGTAACAACGACATCGGAATATATCTACTATCGCCCAAGTATACGAATTGATTTAAAAATTAGACCTGGAGATTCAATTAAGGAAGAAACACTTGCTAGCAAGGCTCTGGTAATGGAGCAGAAAGTGTCTGAATTCATACCCCGAAATGTATTTGGGATCCCGTATCATGGTATGGCAGTTCCCTTTTATGATGGAGCTCATTTAGGAGGATGTGTGCTTGCTATTTATCCAGCATTAACGGAGGGGAAATCAGTTATTACCGTAAAGACTTCAGACGGTTGGAAACCAATTCCTTTTGAGAAAGTCCAATATATCGAAGTGAAGGACAGGAGGACAAATGTTATTTCTCAAGAATTGAATGGTGTACATCGGCTTACGTTGCAGGATTTTGAGTATATGCTACCAAGAGAATCGTTCATTCGTTGTCATCGATCATTTATAGTTAATGTGAATCAAATTGAGCATATTTATCCAGATACGCATTCGACATTTATGCTAGCTATGAGAAATGGAGACCAAATACCTGTTAGCCAATCCTATTCCAGTTATTTTCGGAAGCTATTAGGATTTTGAATACAAATACTGTTTTAAAAGTATCTGGTACTGGTCTAAGCAATATACTTCTATTCCAGACATATTTCCACAAAAAAGAAAGCGCTTCATATAGAATAGTCCTTAAACTCTAATAAGAAAGAAGGGGTTTGGGATGAGATGTGAACATGATAGAATAGAGGATGTTCGACTGCATGATCGCGTTGTAACTGCAGAAGAAGCAGCATCGTGGATAAAGGATGGAATGACACTTGGATTAAGCGGCTTTACCCGGGCAGGGGATGTAAAAGCTGTACCAACAGCGTTAGTAAAGCGAGTCGAAAATGGGGAGCGCCTAAAGGTGAATGTTTTTACAGGTGCTTCTTTGGGGTCAGACGTTGATAAGATGTTTGCGGAAGCAGGCTTGGTTAATAAACGCTTACCTTTTCAAGCAGATCCATTCATGCGGAGGAAAATAAATCAAGGAGAGCATCTATTCGTTGACCATCATCTTTCGCATACCGCTGAATTACTACGGGGAATGTAATAGAAAAAGTTGATTATGCTATTTTGGAAGCGATTTCCATCACGGCTGAAGGGTTAATTATACCAACTACTTCAATTGGTAACTCCCTTTCATTTGCAGAGAGCGCAAAGGCAGTTATTATTGAGATCAATTTAGCTCAATCTCTATTGTTAAAAGGGCTGCATGACCTATACAGCCCGGATAAGCAAGGAAAGCGCAAACCTATTCCTTTAACTGAGGTACATGATCGAATTGGTACAATCGGTATTCCGATTGATGTGGAGAAAGTTAAAGGAATCGTTTTTACAAACCAAACGGATTCTCCCTCTACGATTGTACAGCCAGATAAAGAAACAAAGGTTATGGCCGATCATTTGCTGCACTTTTTTCGTGAGGAGGTTGCGGCAGGGAGATTAACTAAAAACCTTGCTCCACTTCAATCTGGTATTGGCTCAGTTGCAAATGCTGTTTTACATGGAATGGTTAATTCAGAATTTGAAAATCTAGAGATTTACTCGGAAGTATTACAGGACGCTGTATTTGATTTAATGGATGCAAATAAGGTGCGGATGGCATCTTGCTGTTCGATTACGCTTTCTGAGGCTAGAATGCAAGAGGTCTTTAACAACTTCGAGCGATATCGAAATAAATTAATTATGCGTCCACAGGAAATATCCAATCATCCAGAAATTATTCGTAGACTTGGACTTTTATCCATTAACACAGCGTTAGAATTTGATATCTATGGGAATGTCAATTCAACTCATGTGGCGGGCACGAAGATGATGAATGGGATAGGGGGATCTGGTGATTTTGCCCGAAATGCTAGGGTCGCCATCTTTGTTACAAAATCTATTGCTAAGAATGGTACTATTTCAAGTGTTGTACCCTTTGCTTCGCATATCGATCATACAGAGCATGATGTAGATATATTAGTTACGGAGCAAGGCTATGCAGATTTACGAGGGCTTGCTCCAAGGGAAAGAGCTCCACTGATTATTGAAAATTGTGCACATCCTATGTATCGTAAGCAATTATGGAATTACTATAAGGAAGCAATTAAAGGTGGTGGGCAGACACCTCATAATTTGGAAAAGGCAATGAGCTGGCATGTTAGTTACACGAAACAGGGGACAATGCAGGAACTAATTGGGCAGGATTAGTTTCTAGATGGTTCGATTAGATAAAGGGGATCTATATAATGAGGAAGCTACATTTCTGTAAAAAGAGATGTAGCTTTTTCATAGTCTAGGAAATGATTAAATTAGTCCATATGGTTAAATAGGGTATGAGCCGCGTTTAGCGCAAGCACACCGTGATTCCTTTATCACCGTTGACTCGCTTCATTCGCTATGTTTCTAATCGGACGCTTGCGCTTTTGTTAGGAAGAAGCTGATTGCTACCTTCTGCGGACGGTGCCTGTGAGACCCCTCGTGGCTTCACTCTTGTGAAGTCACACCCGCACACACTTTTAAGGCAGGAGTCGTCGACTTTCGTTTCCAACTATGGAAGGGTTATGAAACATGCAGGGTAGGTTCACCTTACATGCAACCGACGGCAAAAATCCCATAATTTCAGGTTTGTTTTTTTAAAAGTTAAGAAAGTATAAAATCAGTGCAATGACTGCGTTAAGCCAAGTAGTTATTTTGAAATGTTTGATGTATATTGGCAATGCTCCGACTAATTACTTCGCTTTCCGCGGGCACGGCTTCAACTAACTTTGCAAAGAAGAACACGTTGCAAAGTGGATTTTCGGCTCGCGCTAATCCCGCAGGAGTCTACGTAATTAGTCTCCGCTATGAGAAGGTGCAACAATTCTTGTCATAAGAAATAGGTTGACTTTTTTTACAATGGGTAAAGTGAAAATCGCTATCCGTGAGTATAAAAGCAGCTGTGTTACTTCATGCTAGCGTTGTAGAGCCTGATAATAGCGAAGGCCGGCCACTTCAACTCCTGTGGGAAATGTTTGACCTGAAGATCCACTTTTTTGAGCGGGTTTTGCTAAAAAAGTTAGCTGAAGGACAAACCCCACGGAAAGGGAAGTGGGCAGCCGGAGTGGTGGTCAAGCAGTAGCTATTATTCCATAATAGCTACTAGAGGAAGCGTAAACCTGAGCATTTAGTGATAAGGACTGAGCGAATTTTGCTAGTTGGCTATTGTACGTCATTCATCTATCTATTTTTCATGAAGGATGTAACAAAGCTGTTTTACAATGTTTACAATATGGTTAGGAGGAGGTGCTGAGTTGATGAGTAATGAATGGAAAGCAACATTTGGGTCGTGGGTACAAGCGATTGGAACAACCTTATCAGCAATAGGCTCAACCCCCTCTATAAATATACCAGCTCCCTTGGCGAAGGAACTGAATTTAGTTGGAAATGTAATGCAAGCAACTGGAAATTCTTTAGTGGCAGATAGTATTGATCACTTTACACTTAATAAACTAGGCAATGAGATTCAAGCAATTGGTAACTCAACAGTTATTACTGGAATTGTTATTGATTTTAATGAAAAAATAAAGAATGATTTAAATATCAAAGGTAATTTACTTCAAGCTTTAGGTGGTGGAGTAGCACTAGCGGACGCTCTAGGACATGAGCCAAATGAAAATGAACTTAGTAATATTTATGGTAATTTACTTCAAGCTATCGGTAATTCGCTACAAGCTCTATCGGGAAGAACTGGCGATGACGCGCAAGAAGTAAATGCTATTGGAAGTTGGATTCAAGCAACCGGGTCGGTGATTTCGGCATTAGGGCAGACCAAATAGCGAAAACAAGATTGACATCTTCCCAACATAAACAAGGGGTATAATAGAATAGGAAATTTTGAGTATCAGTGCTACGCCGAGACAAAGCAGAGAATTCACAGATCAGGTTTAGTCATTTGGAAATTGATATTCCATCAAGTGAATCTATCGGTAGAAATAATTTGTTAACTCCTAAAGGTTTATTAGTGCATCATTCATGGATGATGTGCTTGTTGAGATAATCGCAGCGCCATAAGCGACATATCTCCCGCATTTAACTGGCAGTAAGCCCCTCACATCAAGCAATAAAGCGAAACTAATATGGGTAAATGGAGGATCAACTGCCAGTAAATGTCCGATTGGTTCTAGGCCTTTAGGTCATATCATTGTGGTACTACCAATCCGTGGGGAAAACAAAACCCCCGCGGATTGAAGTTTTACTTTATATAAATCTTGGCCTCTTCGTACATACTAAGGATTATGAAGGATAGGGGGATTAGATGAAACAGCCTGCAATGTTTTTAGATCGTGATGGAGTTATCAATGAAGTATTAACAGAACGTGTGAAATTTGTAAATCAGCCAGAGGATTTTTACCTGCTTGATGGTGTAGGAGAGGCTATCAACCTATTCAATCATTTAGGGTATAAAGTTTTTGTAGTTACGAATCAAGGTGGACTTGGACTTGGTTATATGAACGAAGCAGCATTACATCAAGTACACCAAAGAATGAAGGAAGAAATAGCCGAATTTCATGGAGTCATTGATGATATTGCCTATTGTCCTCATAAACCGCATGCTAACTGTGCATGCCGTAAACCTCAACCGCAAATGATTTACGATTTAGCCAGGAAGCATGCAATTGATCTTCGTCATAGTTATATGGTGGGAGATAGAGAAATGGATATAGAGGCTGGAAAAAAGGCAGGAGTAAATACAATACTCGTTGGAGATCGTCGACATGCACAACAGCCTACTGCTGACCTTGAGTTTAAAGATTTATGGCATGTAGCTCATTATTTTAAATGGAATACGAACACTTAAACAAGCCTCTTTAGAGAAGGATTCTCTGTGGGAATAGCGAATCTAATGAATCCTTACTGAGGAGGTAGCTTATGTAATATAATGTCATTATTGTTGGAGTAGGACTAGCGAGAATTGTTACTGCAAGTGAGGTTGCGTGGAGGGAGACGCATGTTGTTATTAGACCAAGAACCGGAGCAATCTTTTGGGTAAGCATGGTAGTCATTTGATGGTCTGTTTTTAGTTAGTTAATTCACCAGAGCAGCGAAGAATGCGAATTCATGATTCGAGAGCATTGGGGTCAAAAACTTCTTCGTATAGATGCAATGGAAAGGCAGATTCAAGCGAGAGATCGTGAAATAGATAATACATTTTCAAAAGATGTACAGGTAACAGCAATAAGGGGTTCAAGAGAATATGTCGGAGATAAGTTTATTCTCGTAGCATCACCGCATAAAATTTTAGATAGTAAAAATGGTCCGCTCATTGCAGTTCGGCTATATATACTGAGTAGAAAAACATTAGGTGGATTACAAACAGATCTATTCGGACATGTATTGGACGTTTCAGGTGAATGTATACAGGACTTATATGCAGTTAGAGAAGTAACGGTTTTGGTGGTGGAGGTATGCATGATTACCATTCTTTGAAAGATCCGTTTGTTGGGGGGCGCTTATTCACTGATAAGAGAGAAGGTGAAGCGTTAATCAACGAATTATGAAGTTGTAACATAGCAGATATGATATTTGTCATGTACGCTCCTTGATATTTATGTCTTCTTATCATTAGGTAAAACCTTTACGATGATAGGAAAAGATAGTAACTAGGAGGAAAACATGAGTAGACAGAAACAAACTCAATTAAGAAAAAGTGTTGCAGTTTTTGCAAATTCGGATGTAAGGCGAAGTGTCATCCAACTCGTTAATACGATTCTTCCATTTTTAGTTCTCTGGTTTCTTGCTTATCAAAGTCTGTCCATTTCTATTTGGCTTACGCTTGGACTGGCAGTTGTGGCATCAGGGTTTGTTATTCGGATATTTATTATTTTCCATGATTGCACACATAGTTCTTTTTTCAAGAGCCCAAAAGCAAATCGAATGGTGGGTACACTCACAGGAATTATTACATTGTTTGCCTTTGAAAAGTGGAAACGTAGTCATGCGATACATCATGCGACGAGTAGCAATCTAGATAAACGTGGTACAGGTGATGTATGGGTAATGACAGTTAACGAATATAAGGAAGCATCTTTTTGGAGAAGACTCGCCTATCGTCTTTATCGAAATCCCATAATTATGTTTGGATTAGGACCATTATATCTTTTTTTACTATCGAATCGGTTTAACAGAAAAGGTGCAAGACGTAAGGAACGTTTAAATACGTATTTCATTAATTTGTCCATCGTAGTCATCTATGCCTCACTAATTTGGATAGTTGGATGGCAAGCCTTTCTCATTATTCAATTACCAATTCTTTTCTTATCCGGCTCGCTAGGTATCTGGCTCTTTTATGTACAACATCAATTTGAAGATTCCTATTTTGAAAACGAAGCAGAATGGGATTACGTAAAAGCTGCTGTGGATGGAAGTTCATATTATAAGCTGCCAAAAATAATACAATGGGTGACGGGAAATATTGGCTATCACCATGTACATCATTTGAGTCCAAAAGTTCCTAATTACCACTTAGAAGATGCTCATGAATCAACACCACCTCTGCAAAAAGCAACAACGATTACATTGTTAACTAGTTTGCAATCCATTCGATTCCGTCTGTATGATGAAGCTTCACGAACATTTATCAGCTTTAAAGAATTGAAGACATTGCAGAAAAACACGAATGTGAATATTTCTATGAAAACAAGTGTTCAAGAGAAATAATTGTAACATTCGCCAGTAATGAAAAAAGAAGATAAAGAAACTCCGAACTATAATCCTAGTGTATAGAAGTTATATCCGGATAGTAGTTCGGTATTTTTTTGAAATGGTGTTGAATCCTATCGAAAGGAATGAGTTGGCACGAAAATATTGCTATACTTAATACATCAGCTTAAGGAGGGCAAACAATGCAAAATTGGTATCATATATTCCCAAAAAATACAGGATTAAGTGCATTTGCATGGGTTGTTTTTTGTTTATTGCCCTTTTATTTTATTATTCGTTCTTCATCACTTTTGGAAGTTGGTATAGGTATTGTATTAATTGTGTGCTTCTTTACCACCTATCGGCTTTCTTTTATAAAAAAAGGCTGGACGGTTTATTTTTCCGTTAGTATCCAAATGGCGATAAGTATTGGGATGACTTTATATTTTGGGTATGTTTATTTTTCGTTGTTTCTAGCATTTTTTATTGGTAATTTGGAAAGTAAAAATGGATTTATCACATTATATGTTATTCATTTAGTTTCAACTATATCGGCAGTTAGTCTTGGTTTTTATATACAAAGTACCCTCTTTTTATCACAGCTGCCGTTTATTGCGATAACCGTTTTTGGTGTCATCCTCTTACCTTTTACACTTTATAATCGGAATAAACAGGATAAATTAGAGCACCAGTTAGAGGATGCAAATCGGAAAATTTCACAATTGATGGTTATAAAAGAGCGTCAGCGAATTGCAAGGGATTTGCATGATACCTTAGGACAAAAGCTATCGCTTATTGGTTTGAAAAGTGATCTAGCAGGTAAGCTAGTTACGATTGATCCACAATCGGCTAAAAATGAATTGCAGGATATTAATCAAACAGCTAGGACAGCGTTAAAAGAAGTAAGAGACTTGGTTTCGGAAATGAAAAGAGTCAAGTTAAAAGAAGAAATTATTCATGCTCGACAGATGATGGATGCTGCACAAATGCAGTTACATACAGACATCAATGCTGACTTTATAAAAACTCCCATTTTAGTAGAGAATGTATTGAGTATGTGCTTGAAAGAAGCTGTCACCAATGTGGTAAAGCATAGTTATGCTACCGATTGTTATATTAATGTACATCAAACAGCGAGTGCGTGGATGATGGAGATTAAAGATAATGGAGTAGGTAATGCAAAGATGTTGCAAGATAATGAAGGGAATGGGCTTCGTGGTATAAAAGAACGTTTAGAATTTGTAAATGGGAACCTGGAAATTACAGGCACAAAAGGGACTGTATTAACTATTCGTATCCCAAATGTCATCAAACAATCAGAAACGGGAGAGGAGAAGGTAGAATGATACGAATTGTTCTGGCTGAAGATCAAACGATGTTATTAGGTGCATTAGGTGCATTACTAAATTTAGAAGAGGACATAGAAATTGTTGGTAAGGCAAGTAATGGAGAAGAAGCAGTTCGATTAGTTAAGGAGCAACAGCCAGATATATGTATGATGGATATTGAAATGCCAATAAAAAGTGGTTTGGATGCTGCTGAAGAATTAAAAGATAATAATTGCAAGGTAATCATCTTAACAACCTTTGCTAGAACTGGTTATTTTGAACGTGCTAGAAACGCTAAGGTAAGTGGGTATTTATTAAAAGATAGTCCCAGTGAGGAATTAGCCAATTCTATACGAGTTATCGTAAGTGGGCGTAAGGTCTATTCCCCAGAGCTTATTGATTTGGCTTATAAGAATGAAAATCCATTAACAGAACGTGAGGAACAAGTTATACGCCTATTAGCGGTAGGGAAAAATACCAAAGAGATTGCTAAGGAATTATATATTACCACAGGTACCGTTCGGAATTATATTTCCGTAATATTGGACAAATTAGAAGTTGGAAATCGGATCGAGGCAATTGCAAAGTTGAAGGATTCGGGATGGATTGAGTAAGGTCTGATTTGATGAAAAAACCTCCCTAAGTAAGGGAGGTGGTAACTGACTTAAGCTAGACGCTCAATTCTTTCATCTAAATTTGGATGGGTTGAAAAGATAGAAGATTTTTTAGCCCCGTTTATTTTTAGAGTAGAAATCGAAGTTTCGTCACCTCGAACACGGTTTGTATACATACGTAAACATTCGAGAGCATGTCTCATTTTATCTTTACCAGCCAGGTCTGCACCACCTCTGTCAGCATGAAATTCCCTGTGTCTTGAATATGCAAATACAACGAGACTTCCTAGGACAGAGAAGACAATCTGGAAGAGGATAATCGCGATGAAATGGACGATTGGTGCTAATTCCTCTTTAACAAAACGAGAGACAATAAAAGCCGCAATTCGAGCTAAGAACACAACAAAGGTATTCACGATACCTTGTAAGAGTGTCATCGTTACCATATCTCCATTGGCAACGTGAGCTACCTCGTGGGCAATAACACCCTCAACAGCATCATCCATTTCCTGTAATAAACCAGTAGATACTGCTACTAAGGAGCGTTTTTTCGATGGTCCAGTAGCAAATGCATTGACTTCACGTGAATCGTAAATGCCGACTTCCGGCATATGCATTAATCCGGCAGCTCGAGATAAGCGATGTACTTTCTCTACTACTGCTCTTTCATATTCTGACATTGGTTTTTCAGGATTAATGACGCGGACACCCATCATTCGTTTTGCCATCCAACGTGAGATAGCTAATGAAATGAATGATCCTGTAAAACCAATAATCGCACTAAAAATTAATAATGTGCCTAAATGAAGTGTTCCGTCCGCCTGAATATAGTTCCATGTACCAGGAATGAGCGTAAAAATAATCGTGATTGTTGCTAGAACTAAAATGTTCGTTAACAAAAAGTAAAATATTCGTTTTCCCACATTCTCACCCTTTACCTATAATCTGTATCTGTGGATCATTCACATTCATTATATTATGTAGCCCGTCGCCTTACAACAAATTTTATAGATGTATTTTTGGAAGGTTTAGGATAGGCGATAGATCCTTGTAAAAACCCAATATTTAATTATAGTTACTTTTTATAATAAAATTACTTGACATAAGTTTATGGTTATTTTACTATAGTTACATAAAGTAATTAACTTTTTAATGAATAGCCAGAATTAATTCTTTTGGTTGGTTTGTAATAACGATTACTTTATCGAATAAATCAGAACAGCAAGGAGATATTAAGGAATATGAAATTTCTTGATAAAATAGCTGAAAAACTTTTTACAAAGGAGCGTAATTCGATGAGCAATGTAAAATTAGCTGTAATCTACTATAGTTCTACAGGAACGAACTACGAGTTAGCTAAATGGGCTGAGGAAGCTGGGAAAGAATCAGGAGCTGAAGTAAGGTTGGTGAAAGTTCCTGAACTTGCACCAGAAGCTGCAATTGAGTCAAACCCTGCTTGGAAAGCTCACTATGATGCAACAAAAGATGTAAAAGAAGCTACATCCGATGATATTGAATGGGCTGATGCAATCATTTTCTCAACCCCTACTCGATTTGGTAACGTGGCTTCACAGATGAAACAATTTATAGATATGCAGGGTGGTCTTTGGGGAGCAGGTAAAACGGTTAACAAAGTAGTAAGTGCGATGTCATCTGCCAGCAATCCGCATGGTGGTCAAGAAGCTACCATTTTATCACTGTACACATCGATGATGCACTGGGGAGCTATAATTGTACCTCCAGGATATAGTGACCAAGTAATCTTTGGAGCTGGTGGAAATCCATATGGTACAAGTGTAACCCAAGGACAAGACGGAAAAATGGTAGAGGATGTAGAAGCTGCTGTTAAGCATCAAGCAAAACGTACAGTTGAAGTAGCTGAAAAAGTTAAATAGTTTGGAGAATAGTATAAGCTGGTCAAATCTTTGATGATTTGACCAGCTTTTTTAGATGCGCCAGGCATGGCGACTATCTAGGGTGTGAGAGGGGCGAGAAGCTCTTAGCTTCTCCCTTTACTCGTAAGTTAAGAAAGTATAAAATCAGTGCAATGACTGCGTTAAGCGAAGTAGTTATTTTGAAATGTTTGATGTATATTGGCAATGCTCCGACTAATTACTTCGCTTTCCGCGGGCACGGCCTCAACTAACTTTGCAAAGAAGAACACGTTGCAAAGTGGATTTTCGGCTCGCGCTAATCCCGCAGGAGTCTACGTAATTCGTCTCCGCTATGAGAAGGTGCAACAATTCTTGTCATAAGTAATAGGTTGACTTTTTTTACAATGGGTAAAGTGAAAATCGCTATCCGTGAGTATAAAAGCAGCTGTGTTACTTCATGCTAGCGTTGTAGAGCCTGATAATAGCGAAGGCCGGCCACTTCAACTCCTGTGGGAAATGTTTGACCTGAAGATCCACTTTTTTGAGCGGGCTTTGCTAAAAAAGTTAGCTGAAGGACAAACCCCACGGAAAGGGAAGTGGGCAGCCGGAGTGGTGGTCAAGCAAGCAGTAGCTATTATTCCATAATAGCTACTAGAGGAAGCGTAAATCTGAGCATTTAGTGATAAGGACTGAGCGAATTTTGCTCAGTTTTTTTAAACCGTTGAGAGCTTTATAATTCAATAACGTATGCGATGGTAGGGGGTATAGACATAAATTCACTGTCGCTTTCTATTTACGAGTTTGGTTGTTCACGGAAAATTAACAGTAGAAAAGTAATATGTAGGTGACAAACGATAGGGAAATCAGTAAAATTACTAAAGAGAAGGAGGCAAGTATTATATCATGAGCACAATTCGTAAAAAGTGTGCAACGCTAGCAGAACATCCTGCTTTTATGAATACAATTATAGTATTAATTGTTTTGAACGCCATTTTAGTCGGTTTAGAGACATATAGTTTTGTTGCAGAAAAGTATGCAGGTTGGATATATCTTGCCGATCGAATATTACTTTGGATATTTACATTGGAAATTGTAATTAGACTAATTGGCAGTCGTTCTCTTAAGGCATTCTTTAAAGATCCTTGGAGTGTATTTGATTTTGTAATTGTACTTAGTGGACATGTATTGGTTGGCTCCTATTATGTAACGGTATTAAGAATAATGCGTGTGCTTCGTGTGTTAAGGGCCATTTCTATTATACCTTCATTACGAAAGATGGTTAATGCATTACTTCTCACTATTCCTTCAATGGGAACGATCCTACTGCTGTTAGGTATTTTCTTCTATGTATACGGTGTTATTGGTACGATGATGTTTCAACTAATCGCTCCTGAATACTTCGGTACACTACACCAGTCTTTATTGACGCTTTTTCAGGTCATCACATTGGAGTCATGGGCAAGTGGTGTAATGCGCCCAATCTTAGCTGAAGATCCTTCATCCTGGTGGTACTTCGTCACATTCATTCTTATTGGTGCATTTGTAATTGTTAATTTATTTGTTGGGGTTGTTGTCAATAATGTAGAAGAAGCTAGTAGAGAAGATTCTCCATCACCAACGGATATGAAACTAGCTGAGGTTCAGAAGGAATTAAAAGAGATTAAGAAGTTGTTAGAAAAAAATAAAGGATAAAAAGGTCGGGGACGAACCTAAAATCGTTAACCCAAAAGCCAAATGATAAAGTGAACCTTCCATCCGTGGGGGGCTTATTTATCCCCGCGGATAGTTAGTACCACAAGGGTATGACCTAAAGGCCCGTGAACCAATCGGACATTTACTGGTAGTTGATCCCACATATCCATAGTGGTTCACTTCATAGCTTGAAGTGCGGGGCTTACCGCCAGTTATATGCGGGATAAAATGTTGATACGAAGCGAAGTCACAATACGTAGACTCCTTAAAAAGAAGAGCGTTTTTCTGCGTACGATGCATCGCTGCTGATGCCTTCCTTATCCTGCGGGAACAGTGTACGGGCTGAAGATCCCGCAGGAAAGGGAAGTATGTTAATGGAGCGTGATAGAACCTGTTTTAAGTAAACATTAATGATAGCTTGTTAATCCATTAACTCAGAAATAATTTCGAACGACCGCTGCCGATCTGCTTGATGATAGATTTGAGAGCTTATAATCATTTCATCCGCCTGTGTTTCCTCTAAGAAATTTTTCAACCCCTGTTTAACCGTTTCTTTGCTGCCAATTATCGTTGTACGAGGGTCTAGCGTTTGTTTGATAGCTTCAAGCTCGTTAATAGAGAAATGGGCCTCGATATTTTCAATCGGTGGCTTTAGCTTTGTTGGTTTTCCACGACGCATATTTAAGAATTGCTGCTGCAAGGAAGTCGCTAAATAGCTCGCCTTCTCATCAGAGTCTGCAGCAATTACATTAACACCAACCATGGCATATGGCTTATCCATATATTCGGATGGCTGGAACTGTTCTCGATATAAGTTTAATGCAGGAATTGTATATGCAGGTGCAAAATGACTAGCAAAGGAAAATGGCAACCCTTTTTGAGCTGCTAATCTAGCACTAAAATCGCTAGAACCGAGTAACCAAATAGGGATGTTTAACCCTTGACCAGGAACAGCTTTTACACGAGAAACCGGATCTTTAGCGAAGTAATCTTGTAATTCATTTACTTGCATAGGGAAATCTTCCACACTCATATTTAGTGTCCGCCTTAGCGCATATGCTGTCGCTTGGTCACTCCCTGGTGCACGGCCAAGCCCTAAATCAATGCGTCCTGGATAGAGTGACTCAAGCGTTCCAAATTGCTCGGCAATGACAAGTGTTGCATGATTTGGCAGCATAACACCACCTGCTCCTACACGAATGTGATTTGTTTTTTCGGCAATATGTCCGATAATTACGGAGGTTGCAGAGCTAGCTATTCCAGGCATGTTATGATGTTCAGCTAGCCAGTAACGGTTAAAGCCAAATTTCTCTACATCCTGTGCTAAAGCTACACTATTTTTAAAAGAATCGCTTGGTGTGCTGCCTTCATTAACAGGAGCTAAGTCTAAGACAGATAATGGTATATGCTGAAATGTCTTCGTATGAGTCATTATTTTTCACCTCTTCGCTTATTTCTTAATAAGAAATGATACGGATTTTTTTATAAACCGTCCAACGATTAGCTTCGGTAGAAAACAGATAGCTCGTTGATAGCTGTTAAAGCGGATAAATCAATTGTATATAATTCAACTGGTCTAGACCACGAAAGAATTGATCATTTAACCATGGTTTAAGAAAAATTCAAAGAAAATTTTTAATAAAAATTGAAATTTTTGTGAAGTAATCCTCAACCTGTCTATACCCCTTGTCAATCATGCAGTTTAGATGAATAAAGAAAATAGAAACACGAAAAAGACAGCGTTTTCATTTATTAAAATTTAATAATATTGTATTAAAATAACTTATCTGAATTTTGAGGTAAAATAAAAATTATGATATGATAATCCTACTATACTTTTTTCCGAATGGATGGAACAGTGCGAAAATTATGTGATAGGTGGTTTTAAAGCTTCTGAAATCAATGAAATTAAAATATAGATCATGTGAATTTTGATGTTAAGAAAGGGGATGTTGGGATGTCGCGAAATGGATTCCCTGAATCACAGGGATTGTATCGTCCTGATTTTGAACATGAAGCATGTGGGATAGGGATGATTGCAAACATAAACGGTAGGAAGACGCATAATATTGTGCAAAATGCCATTAATATTCTCTGTAACCTGGAGCATCGTGGTGGTCAATCGGCAGATACCAGTACAGGGGATGGTGCCGGAATCTTAACACAGATTCCGAATCGTTTTTTTCAGAAGCAATGTGCAAAGGAAGGAATTCAACTTCCAGCAAAAGGGGACTACGGTGTGGGGATGGTATTTCTTCCGAGAAATCATAATCTCCGTATGGAAAGTAAAAGGATGTTTGAACGAATTATTCGAGAAGAAGGACAAACATTTCTTGGCTGGAGACCAGTCCCTATTAACGAATCATTTATTGGGAAAGTAGCAGCAAAAAGTATGCCTTCCATTCGTCAAATCTTTATAAAGAAACCGGAAGATGTGAAAGATAAAAAAGCGTTCGAACGAAAGTTATTTGTCATTCGGAAGCGAATCGAACAAGAAGCTGCAAAATCCCCAGAATTCGAGGATATTTATATTAGTAGCTTGTCCTCAAGTACCATCGTCTACAAAGGGATGCTCGTCCCTGAACAGTTAGATGCCTTTTATATCGACTTAAACCATCCTGATTTTAAATCAGCACTCGCATTAGTTCACTCTCGCTTTAGTACTAATACCTTTCCAAGCTGGAAACGATCGCATCCAAATCGATACACCATTCATAACGGTGAATTTAATACACTAAGAGGCAATGTGAATTGGATGCGTGCAAGGGAGCAAATGTGTTCATCGGAATATTTTACAGAAGAGGACATGGAAAAGATATTGCCAGTAATTGACTATGAGGGAAGCGATTCATCTATATTTGATAATACATTTGAATTCCTGCATTTATCTGGACGTTCTCTAGCGCATACAGCAATGATGATGGTTCCAGAGCCTTGGGCAAATGATAATGGAATAAAAGAAGAAAAACGAGATTTCTATGAATATCATAGTACACTGATGGAGCCTTGGGATGGGCCTGCGGCACTTGTCTTTTCTGACGGAACGCAAATAGGCGCATGTTTGGACCGTAACGGATTGCGGCCCGCACGCTATTATGTTACGAAGAGTGGAATGATCGTTCTTGGATCAGAGGTTGGTGCCCTGGATATATTTGCTGATGACATATTGTATAAACGTAGATTAGAGCCTGGAAGAATGCTTTTAGTTGATTTGGAGAAAGGTGTCATTGTTCCAGATGAAGACATTAAAATGCAAATTGCATCAGAACAACCGTATAAGGAATGGTTGAATAATAAAATAGATATAGATGATATTCCAGATGTAATGTATAGACAGCCGGTATTTGGAGAGGAAAAATTAATTAAACAGCAGCATGCATTTGGATACACCCGGGAAGAATTGAATAAAATCATTAAACCATTAGTTACGGACGGAAAAGACCCGATTGGTTCCATGGGATACGATTCACCTTTAGCTGTACTGTCTAAGAAGCCACAGCTGCTATACAACTACTTTAAGCAATTGTTTGCTCAAGTAACAAATCCTCCAATTGATGCCATTAGAGAAAAGATTATCACAATGGTCGAGACGACTATTGGAGCAGAGGGGAATCTAGTACACCCCACTGCAGAAAGCTGCCGACACATTCGTTTGAAAACACCAATCCTTACAAATGGCGAATTAGAAAAATTACGTATTCAACAATTAGCCGGTTTTCAAGCAGTAACCTTGTTTATGCATTTTGATGTAAATGATCAGGAGAATGCATTGGAAAAAGCACTGAACGAACTCTTTGTAAAGGCAGATAAAGCCATTAATGAAGGTGCTGTAATCCTCATTTTATCTGACCGAGGAATCGGCAAAGATAAAGCAGCTATTCCTGCATTACTAGCTGTATCTGGTTTACACCACCATTTAATTCGTCAGCGGCTACGTACTAAAGTGAGTCTATTAATCGAATCGGGAGAACCAAGAGAGGTTCATCATTTTGCAAGCTTAATCGGCTATGGCGCAGAAGGGATAAATCCGTATCTTGCTTTTCACTCCATAGAAGATCTTGCTGAGAAACAAGAATTAGAACAGTATACAGCAAAACAGGCGAAGCGGAATTATATTCAATCAGTGACAGATGGAATTATAAAGATACTCTCGAAAATGGGAATCTCGACAATCCAGAGTTATCGAGGAGCACAAATTTTTGAAGCAATTGGTATAAGAAAAGATGTTATAGAAAAGTATTTTACTGGTACTGCTTCAAGATTGGGTGGTATTGATCTTGGCCTAATTGAGGAAGAAACACGTATGCGTCACCAAAAGGCTTTTTCAGAAAATCGTGGTGGCAGCTATACCTTAGAAGCTGGCGATGAATACCAATATCGTAAAGATGGGGAGGACCATCAATATAATCCTAAAACTATTCATATTTTACAGCATGCCTGTCGAACAGGTAATTATGAGTTATTTAAGGAATACTCAAAGCTTTTGACAGATGAAAAGGAGAATCTTCAATCTTTAAGGGGCTTACTGTCCTTTAAAAAACGTAAACCAGTGCCACTCGACGAAGTAGAATCTATAGAATCTATTTGTGCTCGTTTTAAAACTGGTGCTATGTCCTTTGGCTCGATCAGTAAGGAAGCTCATGAGTCTTTAGCGATTGCCATGAATCGCATCGGTGGGCGTAGTAATAGTGGTGAGGGCGGTGAATCAACAGACCGATTTACTCGTGATGAGAATGGTGATCTAAGAAGGAGTGCCATTAAACAGGTTGCTTCAGGGAGGTTTGGAGTAAACAGCAATTATCTAGTGAATGCTGATGAGATCCAAATAAAGATTGCCCAAGGTGCTAAGCCTGGTGAAGGTGGACACTTACCTGGAAAAAAAGTATATCCATGGGTTGCTGAGGTACGCGGATCTACTCCAGGAGTTGAGCTCATTTCTCCACCACCACATCATGATATTTACTCCATTGAAGATTTGGCTGAGTTAATTCATAACTTAAAAAATACGAATCCAAATGCAAGAATTAGTGTCAAGCTTGTATCAGCAGTTGGCGTTGGTACCATTGCAGCAGGTGTCGCAAAAGGTAGAGCAGATCTAGTTTTAATTAGTGGTTATGATGGTGGAACTGGAGCAGCACCACGTACAAGCTTGAAGCATACAGGGCTACCTTGGGAGATTGGATTGGCTGAAACACATCAAACGCTTTTATTAAATGGACTTAGAGATCGAATTGTTGTGGAGACAGACGGTAAAATGATGACAGGGCGTGATGTAGTAGTAGCAAGTCTGCTGGGTGCCGAGGAATACGGCTTCTCTACAGCCCCACTAGTCGTATTGGGATGCGTAATGATGCGTGTTTGTCATTTGGATACATGCCCAGTTGGGATAGCAACACAGAATCCGGAACTACGTAAGAAATTTATGGGAGACCCGGAACATGTAGTCCATTTTATGAAATTTATTGCACAGGAAGCACGTGAATTAATGGCAGAACTTGGCTTTCGAACCATCAATGAAATGATTGGTCGTACGGATGTGCTTGAATTTAATCAAGCCATTGATCATTGGAAGGTAAAAGGTATAGATCTGACAGAGTTGCTTTATCAACCAGATGTACCTGCAAAAGTAGGAAGATATGCGACAATCAAACAAGATCATGGAATTGAAAAGACACTTGATTATCAAGAACTAATTCCGAATTGTAAACAGGCAATTGAACAGAAAAAGGCAGTTGAGTTTACAACAGCAATACGTAATATAAATCGGGTAACTGGTACGCTATTAGGCAGTGAAATAACCAATCGCTATGGGGAAGCTGGGTTACCTGAAGATACGATTAAATTGAATTTTAACGGATCTGCTGGGCAAAGCTTTGGAGCATTCATTCCACCAGGTATGACATTACGACTTATCGGTGATGCCAATGATTTTGTAGGAAAGGGTCTATCTGGAGGGAAAATTATCGTCCATCCAGACCCTATTGTTACCTTCCCACCTGAGAAAAACACAATAATCGGTAATGTAGCCTTTTATGGCGCTTCACGAGGAGAAGCATATATACGCGGACTCGCAGGAGAACGGTTTGCAGTAAGAAATAGTGGAGCAACCATCGTTGTTGAAGGTGTAGGAGATCATGGTTGCGAGTATATGACAGGTGGTACAGTCGTAGTATTAGGAAGTACGGGAAGAAATTTTGCTGCAGGTATGTCTGGTGGCGTAGCATATATATTCGATGAAGACGATTCATTCTGTTCGAAGGTGAATGACGAGCTTGTGCATATAGAAACAGTAGCAGATCAAGCAGAAATTCAGCGACTTTATCGAATTATTCAACAACATGTAAATGAAACAAATAGTACACATGCGGAGCGAATTTTATCCTATTGGGACAAATATGTAGAACAGTTTGTGAAAATTATTCCAAAAGCATTTGTGAAAATAAATGACCGAATTGCAACGTTAAGAGCAGAAGGAATGAGCAAATTCGATGCAGAGATGCTTGCCTTTGAGGAGAGTAAGCAGCCTGCAAAAGAAGAAAAGAAAGAGGTAGGAGCATTACAATAGCCATGTTTGCCAATTAAGAAAGGGATAGATATGCGTTTGCTTGTTGGAAAAGGAGGCCTTTGATGGGGAAACAGACAGGGTTTATGGAATATGACAGACAAGTACGGCGGGAGCGAGACCCAGCGGTCCGTACCAAGGATTGGTTTGATTATACAGCTCCATTGTCGGATAAAGAGGTTCAAATACAGGGGGCACGCTGTATGGATTGTGGTGTACCTACTTGTCATGTAGGAATGGAAATTAATGGTGTAACCTCTGGTTGTCCAGTGTATCATCTTATTCCCGAATGGAATCAGCTTGTCTATGAAGGGAAGTGGAAAGAGGCATTAGATCGAGAGCATGAGCAAAATAACTTCCCGGAGTTCACTGGGATTGCCTGTCCGGCTCCGTGTGAAGGAGCTTGTGTGCTCGGTATTAATGAGCCGCCTGTTGCTATTCGAACCGTAGAGCGTTCAATTATTGAGAAAGGCTTTCAAGAAGGCTGGGTAGTCCCGAAGCCTCCAGAAAAGCGAACTGGCAAAAAAGTGGCTGTCGTTGGCTCTGGACCAGCAGGGCTAGCCGCAGCAGCTCAGTTGAATAAAGCAGGTCATCTCGTTACAGTTTTTGAAAGAGATGATCGTGTCGGAGGATTATTAACTTACGGCATTCCAGAGATGAAACTTTCCTATGATGTAGTGATAAGACGCGTCGAAATTTTGCAGCAAGAAGGAATATCCTTTGTAACGAATACAGAAGTCGGTAAAGATATTACTACTGAAGAACTTAGAAAGGAATTTGACGCGATTGTACTATGTGGTGGTGCGACAGTGCATCGTGATATTCAAGTGGCGGGGAGTCAATTAAAAGGTGTTCATCATGCAATGGATTTCCTCCATTCCAATACGAAAAGCCTACTAGATTCAGATTTACAGGATGGCAATTATATATCTGCTACGGGTAAGGATGTTATTGTTATTGGTGGTGGAGATACAGGAACAGATTGTCTAGCCACATCTGTTCGCCATAATTGTAAGAGTCTAACTCAGTTTGATATTTACGATAAAAAAGGATTAGTTCGTGATATGGAAACAAATCCATGGCCGCAATATCCAACGATTCATCGAGTAGAATACGGTCATAAAGAAGCAGCAAGTACTTATGGGGAAGATCCACGTGCTTATGCTGTGATGACTAAAAAATTTGTTGGGGATGACAATGGATATGTTAAAGAGGTGCACACAGTAAACGTTCGCCTTCGTTATGATGAAGCTGGCAACAAAGTCCGGGATGAAATCCCTGGTACTGAAAAAATTTGGCCGGCAGATCTTGTATTGATTGCGATTGGTTTCCGTGGACCAGAACAGGATCTTATTGAGCAATTGCAAATTGAAACTACGGCTAAATCGACCGTCGCCGCTGATTATGATGACTATAAAACAAATGTAGACGGTGTGTTTGCTGCAGGTGATATGCGACGCGGACAAAGTCTAATTGTTTGGGCGATAAATGAGGGAAGAGGCGTAGCCAGGGAATGTGATCGTTATTTAATGGGAGAAACTGTGCTACCATAAGTCGAAAATGGAGTGCTATTGTTTCATACAATGTATGGAGCGGTGGCGCTTTTTCGTGTCTACACACCACTATTATGTGATCTTCGTACATAAAAAGGTAAGTTTTAGACAAATAACTTGTGATCTGCATAAAAGTACGGAGAAATGAGTTTGCAACAAAATACTACTTGCAGTAAGATAGTATGGTGAGAAATATTTTTAGGTATTAGATTATCAAATTTTGCAGTTTGTTTGGATAAGATAATCTAGAAATGAGGGTAAATCATGAGTAAACCATCCATTTATGGACTAACATATGAACAATTAACGGATTGGCTAATGGATCATGGTCAACAGCGTTTCCGCGTTGATCAGGTCTGGAATTGGCTTTATAAAAAACGTGTCCATCGATTCACTGACATGAAGAATGTTAATAAACAGACGATTGCTTTGTTAGAGGACAATTTTGTCTTAGGTACACTAGAAGAAGAGGTTAAGCAAGAATCAAAAGATGGTACGATTAAATATTTATTTCGCTTAGCAGACGGTAATTTAATTGAAACTGTTTTAATGCGATTTAACTACGGATTGTCTGTTTGTGTAACTACGCAGGTTGGCTGTAACATCGGTTGTAGTTTCTGTGCTAGCGGGCTATTAAAGAAAAATCGTGATCTATCTAGTGGTGAAATTGTTGAACAGATCATGAATGTACAAAAAGATTTAGATTCTCGTGGTGAGGATGATCGGGTTAGTCATATTGTTGTCATGGGAATTGGCGAACCATTTGATAACTTTACTAATTTAATGGACTTTTTGTATGTAGTAAACGACGATAGAGGATTAAATATAGGTGCTAGACATATTACTGTATCAACGAGTGGTTTAGCTCATAAAATATATGAGTTTGCAGATACAGGAATCCAAGTTAACCTAGCGATCTCTATCCATGCTCCTAACAATGAGTTACGTACACAAATCATGAAAATAAACAAAGCCTTCCCTATTGAAAAGCTAATGAAGGCAGTAGATTATTATTTAGAGAAAACGAATCGAAGAATTACGTATGAGTATATTATGTTAAAAGATGTCAATGATCATCAGGAGGAGGCGCTTCAGTTGGCGAAGCTGCTTGAGAATCATCGACACTTAGCATATGTCAATTTAATACCTTATAATTCGGTTGATGAACATAACCAATATCAGCGTAGTGAATCAGCATCTATACAAGCCTTTTTTGAAACGTTGAAGGATAAAGGAATCAATTGTGGTGTTCGTTGGGAGAATGGTGCAGATATTGATGCCGCTTGTGGACAACTTAGAAGTAAACAAATGAAGAAAAAGAATGTTGGCTAAAGGAGAAACCTAAGTGCAATTTGCACTTAGGTTTTTTACTTCCTCATCTGTCACTATCTACAAGAACCGTTTCCTTGTTTCAGGAGACGGCAATGTACAGCTTTGTTTCTGTCCGAACCATTCATAGCGATGGTTGGCGATCACTCCATATAGGAAGTCTCTAAGCGGTTTAGGAATGATCATGAAGCCGTATAAAAGCTTCCATGCGCCGTTTAATTCTTTACATACCCTAAGCGCTGCTGTTGATTTAAAATACGTTTTATTACCGTCAATGAGGATAAAACTATTCATGTCAGTTGCTACATGGTTTCTTTTTAAGAGTTCCTGACCAGCGTCTCCTTGTATGGAGGCGAATGTAAACTGCTCTTGCTTATCTCTTTTTAAGATAAATTGAACACTCTGATCACAGAAATTACAAACACCATCAAAGAGAATGACCTTACTCATGTACGCTCACTCCTTATGGAATAAAGCTATCCTTGCTTCTATTGTAACATGCCGTTTTTTTAGATTCCTAGTTTTAAAGTTCTTGAAAGCAGTTGCAACAACAATATCTTATATAGATTAAGGTAACGATGTATACATTTAGGCGTATTTACCTTCTTTTTTGGTGGTACGATTTATGATAAACCCCCTAAATCCATATCGAATGGTCGGGTTTACTGGGCAATGCAAAAAATTCGATACTTGATGGTGAAACGTATTGGTTAGCGCTTTTTCCTTTATTAGCTTTTATTCTAACCATATTCGCCATGCAATTCATTATAACAGGAATAAAAGAGGTGCAAGAAGAAAGGAGAGGACTTATAACTAAATTCACAATAAGAAAAAAGAAGATAACAGTGAAACAAAGTAATGGTGATCAAAACATGAAACCTTCTTCTTCTCGTTTTCAGCGTGTACAAACAAATCGTAAAGAAAAAGCAAATTGATGTTACTTAACAAAATGTCAATTGAAAAAAATATAAGCAAACCAATTCCATGTGGAAAATTAAACATCGGTTGGTTTTCATTATTATAGGAAAGCACATCATTGGATTAATATTAATTGTTTGGTTAGCTATCACCTGAAAACTAATTTTTTGTTGAGTAACGTTTAGTTTTCCTTCTAATCGAGTATGCTGCTATTTGGAAAAGCAATACACGGCCTCATTTTTTACATATAGTCACATCAACTTCATTTGCAAACAATAATGTATACAAGTAAACAAAAAGTGTACATGAAGAACACAAAAATGTTTACTTGTGTACAAATATGTGTAGACACTGTTATATCAACGAAAACTAAACTGTAAACATGTATACAAAATAGAATACGAAAAAAGTCGGATTGCGTTATAAGAAGAAAGGAAGTACTCTTAGATAGAATGTATTATTATGGAGAGGAGTTTTCTTACATGACAAAAACAAGAATAGCAGCAGTGGACGTGGGAAACGATGCGTTAAAGGCAAACTTTGGAAAGATGGAACACGAGGTATATATTCCCAATGTAGTCGCCCAGGATTTTGAAGACCGTCCCGTAATTGGCATTGAAGAGCTAGATAAAAAAGAGGTATTGGATAATATTCATATTCGCGTACATTCACCTGCGCTCGAAGAAAATAACGTAATCTACCGTGTTGGGAATTTAGCAACAAAGACAAACAATTCAACAGAGCTAGATCCCGGTAGTAGCAAGGCAGAAGAGGATCAAACCTTAATTATGCTATTTGCTTCCTTAGCATTGGATGCAGTAGAAAATGGAGCCTTTTCCATGAAGAATAAAGTTATTGATGCAAATTATACCCTTGGAACTGGGCTACCACTCCGAGAGGTAAAGGAAGGTAAGGATGTAGGTTATCGTTCTCAATTACTGGGATCGGTTCACCAAGTTGAATTTTTAGTAACACCACATCATCAGGGTAAGAAAGTAAACATTAAATTTGATGAAGTAAAGGTTTATCCAGAGGGGTTTGCAGCATATGTGAATTTAATTATGGATAATGATTTAAAAGTTATTAATAAAGATTTGATTGATAAACAAATACTTATTCAAGATATTGGTGGATTGTCAACAGATATCGCGGTGATTCGTAATCGTAATGTTGACGATGATAAAGCCCAAGGATTTAATTTAGGCGTTTCTGAATCACTGGAGCAGATTAGGGAAGAAATTCGAACAAAACATGGTGTAGAGCTAGATAGTCGCCGTGATGTAGTAGATATTATTACAAGGAAAAATGACCGACATCACATCATGGTCAAAGGAAGTAGGACAAGCGTTCACGATATTACAGACCATATCCTACTTGAATTGGCTAAAAAAGAGTATCGATTCTTAAGAAACGTGTGGGCTAAGAATTCCCAATCGGAAATTTGTTACTTTGTCGGTGGTGGATCAGCAGTCTTAAAAGATTATTTAAAAGCACTTAATAATAAACTCGATGGCTTTAACATTGATTTCTTTGAAGATGAACAGGAAAGTATTTGGATGATGGCTAATGCTTATTATAAGTTAATAACTGATTTTGTAAATAAGAATGCCAAGCAAGAAAAGGAAGAGAAAGAAGCAGTAAAGGCAAAAGCAAAATAGGGTGATATAATGGCCAAAAACACAATTGAACGAGGGCAATCAATAACCTTTCGTGTTCCTTCCGATACACCGGATTATTTACTAAAGGCACTACAACGACTCAAGGAAACGGAACGGAGAAATTTTTCTAGTCAAATTGCCCAATTTGTATTACGAGGCTTAAGTGAAAGTGTTACAAAAGAGCGGGAAACGGTCACTGTCCCGCTCCCCAAACAATTAACCAAGGAACAAAAGAGTTGGTTGAAACATGAGCATTCAGAAGCATTAGTAGGTACCATTCTATATCAATTATTAAGTGATCCAATGCGAGCTACGACCTTATTGGCTTCCTTAAACAGTAATCATACGAATATTGATGAGGCACTATACTTACAAGAAAATGATATTGACACAGGTAAGCCTGTGTTGGAGGAAACAGCTCTAAAGGAAGAAATAGATTTAGATAGTTTACGTTTGGATTCGTTAGATACAAACCAACAGCAAGAGGTAATCGAAGAGGAAGAAGAGGATCCATTAAAAGACTTCTTTTCGAGTATGAATAAATAAAAGCAAGTCCTGCAGTAAGGTAGGACTTGCTTTTATTTTTATGTTCCTCTCACGATACGTTCTGGATGGGTATATACGTTCATTTGGTATCCACGAACGAATCCAATAACGGTAATCTTCAGATCCTCTGCCAGCTGTAATGCCAAATTAGTAGGTGCTGATTTAGAAATTAATATACCAATTCCCATTTTGGATAGCTTTAAAAGGACCTCTGAAGAGATACGTCCACTAAAGACAATAATTTTATCATGTACAGGAACATTGTTTACCAAAATATGCCCAAAAAGCTTATCGAGTGCATTATGCCTCCCGATATCCGTACGAACAACCATAAGTTCGTTAGTAGTAGCTAGTGCAGCATTGTGCACACCACCAGTTTTACGGAACTGACTAGAGGATTGCTGTAATTCATGCATTAAGTAAAAACACTGTTTAGCTGATATCATATGCTTGGAAAGAATAGTTTTTGCTGTCTTTACGTCATTTTTAAAATAAAATTGTCTGCTTTTCCCACAACATGAGCCAATGAAACGCTTAGAATGGTCCTGATGAAATGTAGTTGGGAGAGGATCTATTTCTATATATGCATAGCCAGTATCGATATCAATAGCTAGATCTTTAATAGCAGAATAACTACGAATTATACCTTCTGATGCTAAAAATCCAATGAGGAGCTCTTTAAGATTGCTTGGAGAGCATACCATTGTGGCAAACTCACTTCCATTTATATGAATAGTAATTGGCATTTCTACAGCCACTAGTGAGGTTTCATTTGAATCTCCTGTATTATCAAAGCGGATCATCTCCCAATTTGCTTCATTGGAACGCATGTCACTCCTCCTTTTAGTGGCTGTCAATCTCTAATTCTTCGATACGTTTTTGGGCATATTTTCTATCTTTTTGTGCATAATAGGACACAGCTTTTTCTAAAATAACTACTGTGTTATATTCGGGAATTCCAGCATATGCCTCATATACTCCTTTTGGTATAAGAACATTCCCTTCTGGCCAATGCACTTCTAAATTACTAGATTTCATTGGAGCAAACTTTGCGCGTCCGGCAAATAACCCATGTTGATTATAAACAACGATTGGCTCACCATCTTCGATATGATACTTAACGGCATCCTCTTCACTAATTAGTACATCCTCTCGTTTTGCATCATTAAAGGGATCTGTTTCACTGTAGACCATGGAATTAAACTGTTTTCCTCTTCGAGTTGTTACATAGAAATGCCCTTCGGGTTTTCTTAATTCTGGAATTTCGATTGCTATTAAATTTCCCCTGCCATCTGGAGTAGGACAAATTCCATCTTCACACAGCCAAGCGCCACCCCATTGAAAAAGATCCCCTCGTTTATGTAGGTGCTGGATGCCGTCATAATTTGGTGCAGCTTCTGCAATTTCCTTGCGAATAGCTGATGCATTGTCAAAATGAATATGTTCTTGCTTCTCTGGACATACCCGTTTAGCCAAGTCTATATAGATTTCCCACTCTGTACGGGCTTCTTCAATTCGTGGGCCCTTTATCTCTGGAGAGAAATAAACCATTCGTTCCGTAGATGTAGAGGTTCCGCCACCACGCTGTTCGTATCTAGTTCTTGCAGGTAATACGAGTACTGCTTCTTTTGCATCTGTAAGCGTGGATGTATTTAAGATAATATCCTGATGGACCCTGAGCTCGACGTTCTCAAGACATGTCTGAATAAAATCTGGATTTGGCATCGTTTCTAAGAAATTCCCACCGGATAAATAATAAAGATGAAGTTTTCGTTCATGACCATCTGGCAAGCAAGCATTTTCGAGAGACTCACCCACAATATCACCTTGCCAGGTAGGGATATCAAACTTCCAAATACCCTCTAATCGTTTTCGCTGATCATCATTCATATTACCTCCAGGTAATGAGAACGGATCGGCTCCCATTTCACCTGATCCCTGTACACCTGAATGCCCACGTATTGGCATTAGTCCACAAAACTCTCGACCGATAAAACCACGGAGTAATGCCAGATTAGCGATTTGTGATACATTGTCTGTACCGAAACGATGCTGCGTTAAACCCATTGACCAAACAAATACTGCTGATTTAGCATGTGCTAAGAGTGTAGCTAATTCAATCATTCTATTCCTAGAGAGACCAGATGATTCTTCCAGCTGCTCCCATGAATATGTATTAACGGTGGATTGTAGTTTTTCAAGGCCATTAACATGTTTACTAATAAAACCATGATCAAGCGCTGAGCCAGGTACTTCCTTCTCCATTTCGAACCAATGCTTCATAAGCCCGTGCATAAAGGCGATATCACCACCAATATGAACCTGATAAACATCGTCAGCTATTTTCGTGCCAAATAGGGCGGATTCTGCAATAGAAGGTATCCAATATTGATCCATAGAGGGTTCATGATATGGGTTGATAACAATAATTTTCGTTCCCTTTTTCTTTGCTGCATACATGTATTTGGTTGACACAGGCTGATTATTCGCAGCAACCGAACCCCAGAATATAAGAACGTCCGTTCCGATCCAATCCTTGTAATTACAAGTGGATGCACCTACACCAAGTGATCGGCTTAATGCAGTTTTGGAAGGAGAGTGGCAAATTCTTGAGGCATTATCAATGTTGTTTGTTCCAAGGAAACGCGCCACTTTTCCAAGAACATAGTATGTCTCATTCGTTATTCCACGAGAAGTCGTGTAGAAGGAAAATTGTTTCGGTTGCAAGGATTGTATTTTAGTAGCAATTGTATCTAGAGCTTGATCCCAAGAGATACGACGAAATTTACGTTCACCTTGTTTACGGATTAAAGGGTAAGGAATTCTACCAAGCTGACGTAATTCCGTGCTACTCCGATTTCGTAGCTCATCTATATCTGCATGTAGTATTTCTTTCTTAATTGCTGGCATTGTATTTAAGCGAAGAACATTTAATCTGGTAGTACAAAGGTGAGGGCCGGTTAGTGTTTGATCTTTAAGGCCTTGTACGCCAAGGGCGCAGCCATCACAAACTCCTTGTGTAAGGATACGCGTAGCGTAGGGTAGCCTATCTCTGTTTTCCCAAGCTACTTTGGCGGTATCTCGGATATGATGTGGCTTGATTTTTCCTAAACCAAAAGGAATTTTACTGACCCAAAGGGATGGGTCTGGTTTCTTCGAGAGCTTAATAGGTCCCTTATGTTTTGTTTTACCCAATCAAGATCCCTCCTATTTTATAAAGTGAGTCTATCTCTTCACTCAAACTAACCACTCGAACAATTTATATGTGAATAATGGAATATGGCAGATTGTCACAACGGGCAGTCGGTCTACGAGTCCCCTCGCCGCTGCAGAGAGGTCTCACCAGAACACGCTGTTTCTCAGGTATCGCTGCGCTTCGTTTTGTCTATGGAATGAGCATTACATCTTTCCAACAGTTGAAAAGTATTCTGTGTAACTGATGGTAAGTGCATTGAGGATTCAAGAAATATATAGGTACTTCCAATCGTATCATGTAAGCGAATACATTACAAATTTGCTTTTCTGTATGATGCTACGTATCTTATCTAAAATAAATGTAAGGTAGAGTGTAAAGTTTTAACTGGTCGAAAACTTTTTACAAAATGTCAAGGTATATATAAGTAAGAACGTCATGAAGGGAGATTGTCACTGGTGGTGGATAAAGAAACCAGGCTTATTAAAAAAATAAAGAAAGGCAATCATCAGGCATTTAAGAATCTATATGATCGATTTGCTGACTATTCGCTACGAACAGCTTTTGCCATTACAAAAAATCAGTCAGATGCATCAGATATCGTTCAGGAAACCTTTATTCGTGTCTATCGAAATATTGATTCCTATGATATGTCCAGATCATTTAAGGCGTGGTTTTATCAAATATTAATTAATGAGACTAGGCGGTATATGAAAAAGAAAACAAAGCAAGCAAGGAGTATCGAATCAGATCAGTTACTAGATTTTTTGCACCAACAAACAGAAGAAGCATACCATTTTGATGATTTGTATCTAGCTATGGATAAATTGGAGGAAAATCATCGCACAGTAATCATATTAAAATATTTAAACGGATTTACGGAAAAAGATATTGCGGAAGTGCTTGAGTTAAATGTGAACACAGTGAAGTCTAGGCTGTTTAAAGCTAGAAAGCAATTGAAAGGTATGATGGGAGGTGCTTCTGATGAAAGATAATAACCTGTTTGATAAACAACTAGAAGCAGAACTCAAAAGGAAAACACAGCTTGATATGGACGTCAAACAAGCGATCTGGAAAAGCATTGAGGATGAATTATTCCACTCCATTACGGAACATGATAAGAATCGACGAGGAGTATGGGTAGCTGGCATATCATTAGCGGCAGTAATGCTCATTCTATTATTTGGAGTAATGACAGAGACTGGTCAGGCTATGATACAAAACTTAAAAGATTTGTTTATTGAAGAAAAGCAAGAACAGATCGACATGGAAGGTCAACAAGAGGAGCTAGATACGCACCTGGAAACAAACGAGGAGCTTCGCTATGTTATTTATCTCGATGATGATCGCTATAAGATGGATAAGGGTGGAGAAGCTGACCGAATTGAACTAAAAGAAGAGCTTCCAGACAGTTATCCAGATGTTTATATGGAAATTAGGAGAGAAGAAAATACCACAACAGAAGAAGTAGTTGCCGATATTAAAGAAACATTGAATAACGAAGAAATGGAAATTGTTGAAGAAACTCGAACAAAAAATCCTATAGAGGCAGAGTTGATACGTGGCAGGGGGAGCAAATATCCTGAATGGGACACTCCTATTTACCAATATTATGTTACAGATTCGATGAACGGGCAGGTTTTTGTTATTAAACAAGCGTATTTTTTAGAAGCAGCTGAAGGACATGGAGCTCGCTTCCATTATATTTTAGAAAGCTTTGAAATTGTGAAGTAGTTAATTTAAGGAGGATAATGCTATGTGTGGATTCGTAGGAGTACTATTAGATCAAGAGGTTCAATTCAGTAATGAGCATTTGGAAGAAATCAAACTAGCAAATCAGCTAATTAGACATCGAGGTCCGGATGATGATGGTAGCTACCATGATGATCATATAGCATTAGCCTTCCGAAGGTTAAGTATTATTGATATTGATGGAGGACAGCAGCCTTTTTCTTTTGGCAAGCAACGGTATTGGATGGTTTTTAATGGTGAGATATATAACTACAAAATAGTAAAAGAGCAATTAAAGAAAAAAGGGTATCATTTTACCACCAATTCAGATACAGAGGTTGCTGCTTTCTTATTTCTAGATCAAGGTGTTGAAGGATTCTCAGAACTTCGTGGTATGTTCGCCATATTAATCTGGGATAAAGACGAGAAAAGACTTTATGGAGCTAGGGATCCTTTTGGGATCAAACCATTTTACTACTGTGAAAATGAACATGATACTGTCTTTTCATCAGAGAAAAAGTGTATCTCTTATTTAAATAAGCAGGATGTAGTTGATCAACGAGCATTTCAGCATTACTTATCGTTTCAATACGTGCCAGATCCATTAACAATAACAGAAGGGATACAACGTTTAGCGCCTGATCATTATTTTGTTAAGGATTGGCAAAAGCCGATACAAATCTCTAGATACTTTCATGCAAGTCTGCAACCAGTGCATAAAAATGAAAGACAGCTGATGTTTGCTATACGTGAAGTATTATTTGATTCAGTGACAGCACATATGCAAAGTGATGTCCCAGTAGGTGCTTTTTTGTCTGGTGGAATTGATTCAACAATCATAGTAGCAATGGCAAAACAAATAAATCCACAAATAAAAACTTTTTCGGTAGGGTTTGACGAGGCTGGCTACTCGGAAATCGATGTAGCAAAAGAGAGTGCTGAAAAGCTTGGCGTTGAAAATATTCATCGATATATCTCAGCCCAAGCATTTGTTAGTGAACTACCAAAAATAATCTGGCATATGGATGACCCTTTAGCCGATCCAGCAAGTATTCCGCTTTATTTTGTAGCAAATGAAGCAAGAAAGCATGTTAAAGTTGTGCTTTCGGGCGAGGGTGCAGATGAATTATTTGGTGGATACAATATTTACCGAGAGGCGGAAGCATTAAGGTGCTTTCAATATATACCTAAAGGCATTATGCCACTAGTCAAACGGATCGCAGATATGATGCCAGAGGGTGTGAGAGGTAAAAGCTTTTTACAGCGGGGAACTACATCACTTAAAGACAGATATATTGGCAATGCTAAGATGTTTGAAGAAGCGGAAAAACAACAGTTTATGCTGAATTATGCTAGTAACCAGTCCTATCAATCTTGGACAAAATCTTTATATAAGTGTGTAGAGGCCGCAGATCCCGTTCAAAAAATGCAATATATTGATATCCATACATGGTTATCAGGGGACATTTTAGTAAAGGCAGATCGAATGACGATGGCAAATTCATTAGAGTTACGTGTACCGTTTTTAGATAAGGCCGTTTTTGATGTTGCAAAACAAATACCCACACAATACAAGATAGCTGATGGTACGACGAAGTCTATTCTAAGAAAAGCGGTGCACGATATTATTCCAGCTCATGTGCTGAATCGGAAAAAGCTCGGTTTTCCCGTACCAATGAAATCCTGGTTACGAGATGAATTATATGAGTGGGCGAAAAATTTAATTAAAACGAGTGAAACCGATCATCTAGTTGACAAATCATTTATGTTAAATTTATTGGAGTTGCATGCTGCTAATAAGGGAGAACATGCAAGAAAGCTATGGACTGTACTTGTATTTATGCTATGGCATCAGATTTTTGTAGAAAATCGGGACGAGTTCTCGGAACTTAGACGTCAAGAGACTGGGGTTAAAAGCTCTTAACAGGTTAACAGCGTTAAAAGAAAGAATCATGATTTATCCAGCTTGATTGTGAGAGAATCTCCATACGTTTAGTCGGCAAAATTGGATTTTGGCATAGGTAATTCGTATAAATTACCTCCTAGCAGTCAAACTAACAAGAGAATAGATCGAAGGAGGCTTAATGAATGGAGTTTGCCTGGGTTTGGAAAGCGGTATTGATTGTACTAGGAGGTACATTACTTCTACGATTTGCTGGTAGAAAATCTATTTCACAAATGACCTTGACACAAACGGTTATTATGATTGGGATAGGTTCACTACTCATCCAGCCGTTAGCTGGCAAGAATATTTGGGTTACATTAGGAGTAGGAGCAGTTCTAGTACTTACGTTAATCGTTATGGAATTTGTTCAAATTAAATCAGATTTCTTTGAAAATGTTATTACAGGAAAGTCAAAATTACTTATACATAATGGTGTCATACAAGAACAACATTTGAAAAAACTACGCTTGACTGTCGATCAATTAGAAATGAACTTAAGACAACAGAACGTCACAAGTATTCGAGATGTGCAATGGGCGACACTAGAACCAAATGGTCAAGTAGGCTTTGCCTTAAAGCCAGAGGCACAGCCGGTAACGAAGAAAGAATTTCAGGAGCTAGCTAATGAGTTAAAAAATGCGTTACAGGCAAATGCTCCGAACCAACAATTGTATGAAATAACGAAGCACTTACAAAGCTTAAATGAGCAAATGAAGCAAACTTCAAATGAAGATGATCTGTTTAAAGAAGTAGAAAATCGTAAGCATGACAAAAACGCATCCCCCCCACGCCGTTTAGATTAACCTAACGGGTGCGGAAGTTATCTCCTCTAAATTTTAAAGAATATGGGGCTCGGACAAAAGAATTTTTAGCGATGTAAACCCCAAACTATATCTGAAATATTTCAGATGAAGTTTGGGGTTATTGTTTTGGAGACAGGTAGTTCATTCGTCGCTTAGTCAAATGCTTCGCTTTCCGCGAGCGCGTCTTCAGAACGCGATTTTTCCGTTACTTCAAACAATAAAGGTAAACAAAAACCCCACAGATTGAAGTTTCACTTTATTTATCATCGGTACTTTTTGTATGGATGTAGATGGTTGAACTACGGTAATGCTTGGATGCGCGAATATCAACAGTAGCGGCCTTAATAAAGGACCATGCTAAAAGTGCCATGATGAAAATAACAGGAAAAGCTGCCACGATACTTGCTGTTTGTAATGTTTCCAAATCGCCGACAAACATGAGTACCATTGGAAGAAGACATAGGGTAAATGCCCAAAATAGCCGATTCCACCGAAGCGGTTCAGATTGAATTTTCTTTTGCACCACAGCTGCCAAAATGAATGATGAGGAATCAAAGGTAGTTGCTAAAAATATAATGGCCAATACCGTAAAAACACCAATCATCATTTTAGCTAATGGCAGCTGTTCTAAAATAGCAATAATTGCGGCAGGCGCACCATGTTCATTCATAAAACCGATCACATCAAATTGTCCGCTTAATTGTAAATACAACCCGAAATTTCCGAGAATACCGAAAAACAAAATGGAGCCGAAAGTTCCGTATATCATAGTTCCTAAAACCATCTCACGTATGGTACGTCCTCTGGAAATACGTGCAACAAATAATCCAACAAACGGTGCGTAGACAACCCACCATGCCCAATAAAATACCGTCCAGGATTCAGGAAATCTTGTTTCTTCAAATCCAGCTAAATTAGCGAATGGCTCAAGCCATGTAGCCATTTTAAAAAAGCTATCGGCTACCTGTCCGACACTAGTAAAAGTAGTCTCGGTAATGAAAAGTGTAGGTCCAAAGATAAAAACAAATAAAAGGACAAAAATGGCAAGCCATAAGTTAATATCACTTAGTACTTTAATTCCCTTTGTAAGGCCGGAATAGGCACTGATAGCAAAAATTAGTGTGCAAATCAACATAACGATAGCTTTTAGACCTAAGGTGACAGGAATGCCGGTTAAGTTGTTGATTCCTTCTGCGATCATAGGTGTGCCTAAGGCTAACGTAGTACCAGCACCGCCTAATAATCCAAACATAAACAGTACATCAATGATAATGCCAATTGGCGTATCAATCCATTTTCCAATGACAGGTCTGACCGCTTCGCTAATTTTTAATACAGATGTCTTACGAACATAATAAAAGTAGGCAATAGGTAATGCCGGTAATGTATAAATCGCCCAAGCTATTGGGCCCCAATGAAATATACCATAGGAGGCTGCCCACGGAATTGCTGCTGCCGACTCAGGAGCTATACCGAATGGGGGTCCTTGATAGTAATAGGCCCACTCGATCATTCCCCAATAGAGAATACTCGATCCTATTCCCGCTGCAAATAGCATGGCCGCCCAAGAGAAACTCCCGAACTCTTTATCGTCCTGCTTCGTTCCTAACTTAATATTACCGAATTTACTAATGGCAACATATAAAAGAAAAACAAAACATAATAAGCCAAGTGCTAAGTAGAGGAACCCGAACTTACCAGTCATAAAGCTGTTAGCTGCATTGACAAGCTCCGCACCGGCCTCTGGGAAGAAGATTAAGGGTAAACATACACATAATAAAAGAATTAAAGCACTGATAAATGTACGCCAATCGATTAGCTTTGTCTTCATAAAGAATCATCCTTTCTACCATCAATATGTAGTATTCTTATTATCTGATGTTACAGAAGGGGGCGTTTATCCAGCGATAAAAATTTATTTTGTTCCATCGACAAACCATGGAGATGCCCTTACTCCTTCTCGGATAAGCGTACAGGTCATAACAAAGCACCAAAATTGAAGTATTGCTTTAAATGGAGGTAAACTTACTTGAATAAGGGTTTACTACTGCATATCAATCTGATCGTATGTATGTATTAAGATTTACACATAGGAATAATTCATACATTAGATATTTGTCTTGAATATCTGATCAGAAGAAATTTAATATACAAGGTTGTAAGACGTCTATGACTGTTAGCCTGTTCTCTATCATAGGGAATATTTTCTATTAAATTTTTAAAGCAGTTTCTAGCATTGTTTTATCTCAATTTTGACCGTTTTTGAACGTTCTGTCGTCTCTATTTTTTCGCTAAAATGATTGCATTCCGGAATGTTATATGCTAAGCTTTTAACACAATATATCGTAAAATTGTTAAGAAACAAATACTATATATAGTGTTTTTATGATATTTAAGTAACCGATTTCGTGTTAGAAAATTGAGATTGTTGAGAACCCAAAAGGATCAAGAATTCTATCCTCACGAGATACAGCGGTTTTTTATTTTTGCATGATAATTATTAAAATTAATAGATATTCATTTTTTACTAGGATCTGTTTCATGTCTTGCGAAAAAGGTTAATGACAGGGGCGTATTTCTTACTAGATCGCTGAACAGGATTTAGAAGCAGTTAAAGGGAGGATTATAGATGATCATTGAATTGACATCGAATAAAGAGAAACTTATAGAAGTAATTGATAATGCTGCGCAAGGACTAGCTATTCACACAGAAGCATACAAGCAAAAAGCGTTTAAAACCATACATGAGGATACACCAATTGAAAAAGCAATTGATATGCTTGTTAAAAATGCATTGGAAAATATTGATGAATCTGAACCAGAATGGACATATCTAGCAAGCCGTATTTATTTACAAGAACTGTATCGTCAAGCAGGTGAGAATCGTCAATATGATGGACATGCAAAGTATGGCGATTTCTACGCATTATTAAACATGCTTACGGATAAAAAGATTTATAAGCCTACATTACTTGATACGTATACAAAAGAAGAGATTGATTATTTTGCACAACAAATAAACGCAGCAAAAGATTTATCATTTACATATCTAGGATTATATACGTTAGCAACTCGTTACCTTGCAACGGATCATGATAAGAACGTTTTTGAACTTCCGCAAGAACGTTGGATGGTTATTGCAATGACGTTAATGCAACATGAGGATAAGGCACATCGTACGGAACATGTCTTGGAAGCTTATTGGGCACTAAGCAATCTCTATATGACAGTTGCTACACCGACACTTGCGAACGCAGGTAAGACTCATGGCCAACTTTCAAGCTGTTTTATTGATACAGTAGATGATAGCTTACAATCAATTTACGACAGTAACACAGACATTGCTAAGCTATCGAAAAACGGTGGTGGAATTGGCGTATATATGGGTAAGATTCGTAGCCGCGGTAGCTCTATTAAAGGATTTAAAGGTATGTCGAGTGGTGTTGTCCCATGGATTAAACAATTAAACAATACAGCAGTAAATGTGGATCAGCTAGGAACCAGAAAAGGTGCAATTGCTGTATATTTAGATGTTTGGCATCGTGATATTGAAGCATTCCTTGATCTTAAGCTAAATAATGGGGATGATCGCATGCGTGCCCATGATATCTTTACAGGTGTAACACTTCCAGACCTATTTATGGAACAGGTAGAAAAACGTGAAGACTGGTATTTATTTGATCCACATGAAGTTCGGCAAGTAATGGGCTATTCATTAGAGGACTTTTATGATGAAGCAAAAGGAAACGGTACGTGGCGTGAAAAATATCAAGAATGTGTGGAATCCGATCAGTTAACAAAGCGAAAAATACCAGCGATCGATATTATGAAGCGCATTATGAAGTCACAGCTTGAATCAGGTACACCATTTATGTTTTACCGTGATGAAGTAAATCGTCAGAACAGTAATAGTCATAATGGAATGATCTATTGTTCTAATCTATGTACAGAAATTACACAAAACCAATCTCCATCTGAATTTATGGAGGAATTTCTTGAAGGTGAGAGCACGATCGTCAAGAAATATCAATCAGGAGATTATGTGGTTTGTAATTTAAGTTCGATTAATTTGGGTAAGGCTGTTCCAGACGAAATATTAGAACGGTTAATTAAAATTCAAGTGCGTATGTTAGATAATGTGATAGATATCAATAATTTACCGATTATGCAGGCGCAGTTAACGAACAAAAAATACCGTGCTATCGGACTTGGAACATTTGGTTGGCACCATTTATTAGCAAGAAAGAATTTGCAATGGGAAACCGATGAAGCAGTAAACTATGCGAATGATTTATACGAAAAAATTGCTTTCTTGACAATTAAGTCCAGCATGGAATTAAGTAAAGAAAAAGGAAGCTATCCAGCGTACGAAGGCAGTAAGTGGAGCTCAGGAGAATATTTTGATTTGAAGGGTTATCATAAAGGCGAGTGGCTAACATTAAAAGAAGCTGTTAAAGAACACGGTATGCGTAACGGCTATTTAATGGCAGTTGCACCGAACTCAACAACAGCAATGATTGCTGGCTCAACAGCTAGTATTGACCCAATCTTCAAGCCGTTCTATAACGAAGAGAAGAAGGATTTTAAAATTCCTGTCACTGCACCAGATTTAACGCATGAGACATATAATGTATATCGACGTTCTGCTTATATTGTGGATCAGCGTTGGTCTGTAAAACAAAATGCTGCAAGACAAAAGCATATTGATCAAAGTCTATCATTTAATTTTTATGTTCCGAATACGATTAGAGCTTCCGTGTTACTGGACCTTCATTTACAAGCTTGGAGAGAGGGCTTAAAAACTACCTATTACGTTCGATCCACCTCAAGTGAAGTTGAGGAATGTGAGTGGTGTCAAAGTTGAGGGCGTTAATTGCGTACTTGACATATAGTGGTAATACACAAGAAGTAGCTACGATTATTGAAGATGCCTTAAATCAGGAAGGGTTTACTACGGCGGTTCACCGAATTGGAATTGACCCGCCGATACGTCCGTCCGAATATGATATACTATTTATCGGCACCTTTACTTGGGATAAAGGAAGTACACCAGAGGAAGTAAAAGATTTTATACTGGAAGTAGGCTATAAACCAAGTAATGTTGCCATATTTGGAACGGGAGATACACAGTTTGGCGGAGACGACTTATTTTGTAGAGCAGTTGATAAATTAAGTCATTTTTATAACAGTCCATGGCAGGGGTTGAAGGTTGAACAATCCCCACGTGGTTTACAAGAATCAAAAGTGAAAGACTGGGTGGAAGGAGTACTGCATCATGTCAAAAGTCATGCTTGAAAAAGCGAAAACATTAGAGCCACTAAATCCAAATAAGTCCACGGGGATTTTTGGAGGTAAATCAAGTGGTATTCTGAATTGGAATGATATTGCTTATCCACACTGGTATAAAATGTACAAGCGACTTGTCGGAAATTATTGGCAAGCAGATGAAGTGAATATGCAGAGCGATATCAAACAATTTCCTTCTTTATCAGAAGAAGAACAAGATGCATATCTAAAAATTATTGGATTGTTATCAACATTAGATGCACCACAAACGAGAACAGCATTATTACTATCTTTATATGCAACAGATCCATCGGTTCAATCGATTATGGCAGTAATCGCACAGCAGGAAGCTGTGCATAATGAAAGTTATTCCTATGTTCTATCCTCTGTTGTCTCACTAGACGAACAGAATAAGTCCTTTCAATTAGGAAGAAAGGATCCCATTTTACTTAAACGTAATGAAAATCTAATTAAGCAATATAACGCATTTGTTGAAGAGCCATCGATTGAAAATATTTTAAAAACGATGGTCTATACATCGCTATTAGAAGGGATGTTCTTCTATTCCGGCTTTGCATTTTTCTATAATCTAGCACGCCATAATAAGATGGTTGGAACTTCTACGATGATCAGTTATATTAATAGGGATGAGTTAGAGCATGGTCGATTTATTTCGGAGCTATTCCGTGCGACATTGGCTGAAAATCCAGAATATAACACGGAATCATTTACACAATGGGTATATGATCACTTCAAAGAGTCCGTAGAATTAGAGATTGAATGGTCTAACTATGTATTAGGTAATGTAGAAGGCATTGATTTAGATGAAATGGCAGGTTATATAAAATATCGTGCAAATAAAATGCTTCGTATGATGGGGTTACAAGATATTTATCCAGATCACTTGGATAATCCACTAAAATGGATTAGAGCTTATGTGGATAATTTTGATGGAACAAAAACAGATTTCTTTGAACAGAAATCACGTCAATATACTAAGACAAGTGACCTAAACGGATTTGATGATTTATAAAAAAGAAATCGACGATATCGCCGATTCCTCAAGCTGTCGAGAAATTCGACAGCTTATTTTATAAGTTAAGAAAGTATAAAATAGTGCAATGACTGCGTTAAGCCAAGTAGTTATTTTGAAATGTTTGATGTATATTGGCAATGCTCCGACTAATTACTTCGCTTTCCGCGGGCACGGCCTCAACTAACTTTGCAAAGAAGAACACGTTGCAAAGTGGATTTTCGGCTCGCGCTAATCCCGCAGGAGTCTACGTAATTAGTCTCCGCTATGAGAAGGTGCACCAATTCTTGTCATAAGTAATAGGTTGACTTTTTTTTACAATGGGTAAAGTGAAAATCGCTATCCGTGAGTATAAAAGCAGCTGTGTTACTTCATGCTAGCGTTGTAGAGCCTGATAATAGCGAAGGGCGGCCACTTCAACTCCTGTGGGAAATGTTTGACCTGAAGATCCACTTTTTTGAGCGGGTTTTGCTAAAAAAGTTAGCGGAAGGACAAACCCCACGGAAAGGGAAGTGGGCAGCCGGAGTGGTGGTCAAGCAGTAGCTATTATTCCATAATAGCTACTAGAGGAAGCGTAAATCTGAGCATTTAGTGATAAGGACTGAGCGAATTTTGCTCCGTTTTTCTTATGCGTGTGCTAGATATAGAGCAAAAGTAGCTGCACCTATTAGAAACCTACTGCTTCTAGAGGCAGGGTATTTTGTTTGATTTTTTCCGCATATAACTGGCAGTAAGCCCCCAATTTCAAGCAATAAAGAGAACCAAGTGAGGGATAAACAAAACACCCACTAATTGAAGTTTTACTTTATTCGTCTAAGCTAATCATTTCCCCCGTTACTGCATCTACTACATAGCTACATTCAATTTTACCGCATAACATATACCTACCTTTTTGATAGACGTAGACAGGTGAGATCTCAAGGTAGCTACGGAGCTTTTCGGATGCTTCTCCCTTTGAAATAACAGGCATTTCTGCTTCTTTAAAATCACGAAAGACATCGAGCAATTGACGATTGTCCATATAATTAAGAGGCTTTAATGTTTTTGAATCCATAATAACCTTTATCTTAGGACCGATGATACGAAAATCTTGCTTTACTGGATGCAAGATTGCAAATAGGTAGTTGTGTTCCTGTTGAATGGTAGTTAGTTTCCATTGGCCATTGTCATCTGGTAACTCTTGCTGTAGTAGACGACTCACTTCTGTAATAATTCTAGTTTGTTCATCTTTGGAAATAGATCTTTTTCTATCAATCTCTTTATTATTGCTCAATGCCTCAGACTCGGAAATTTCTGGTGACAGATCGATTTTTTCTAGAGATATGGTAGAAGCGGAACTAGTATGGCTCCATGTGATAGGTTCAACGCTATTACAATAAATGATGGATTTTTCCACTTGATCATAGGAAATCGTCTTTCCTCCATTATTGGTAAGGAAGAACATAGATGTCCCGTATACGGAAATCCATTTTTGTTCATTCTCCACTGGAATTTCCATCAACTTGCAATGATCTAGAGCAATGGGTTCAACGATTTCCGACGTTAAAGCAAAGGGTTCCCACTGAACTTGATCCTCTGTAGGAAAGCTCCCATGGATAGAAAAGAGTGTAAGTTGTCCTTGCTCATTAAAGGTTATATCGATGTTCCCACCTGGATAGACGGGAATATTGTCTACAGCAGATCGGAAATGCATTTCATTTTTTGATTCCTCGACTAATTGAAACTGTCTACCATATTCTAGACCCGTCATTTCCTCAACCCATTCAATGATTTGTTCACTGGTTTGGTGAATGACAGTTAACGCCTCTGCATGAGCATAAGATATATCATTAACAAAGATTATTTTTTTGATTCGTTCACTATGAAGGTCTACATCAACAACGGCTGTTCCTGGAGGATTTAAGCCTTCTTCTGTTTCCGCTGCTTCATTAGGAAACCATTCCATGGTTAACTCATAGGATACGCCTTCATTAGGATTTTCTTCTTTAACAAAGCTGTGTCTTTTTAAATAATATTTATCTAGTCCCCATTCATCTGCTGTAACGTCAATCAATTTTTGTACTCGCTTATGCATATAGATACCCTCACTTTATTTCAGTTTGACATTAAATAGATAGTTCCTTTTATCTCGTTTATAACTGGCAGGAAGCCCCTACTTTATAACTTTGCCTATAGTATATCATTCCTTTAGGAACGAATTCACATATTACAAAATGATATAATGAGCAAAAATCAAAAAATCGAATTTTCCACTTTACATTAACGTAACGTCAAGGTTTATAGTGAAGTTGAGGAGGAAGGAATATGCAAATAAAAGAAGTAGCAAAGCAATTAAATACTACTCCGAGAGCAATTCGCTTTTATGAGGAGAAGGGATTAATTAAGCCTGCAAAGTTAGACAACAATGAGTATCGCAGCTTTTCTGAAGAAGATATTGCCCGATTAAGTACGATATTAGCTCTTCGAGAAATCGGATTTAGCGTTAGTGAGATATCCCACGTTCTAAACGAAGAACAGCGAAGCATTTCGCAGTATCTAAACATACAACGATCTGCTCTCTATGAAAAATGGCTCGAAATGAAGGATATGATTCATACGATCGATCAAATGCTAGATCGTACATCGGATGATTATGATAATATGCAAGCAATCTATCAATTAGCGACTCATTTAAAAAATTTAAAGGAAATTCGTCGAAATTGGCAAGACAAATGGAATTTTGATAGTCAAGCTAAGGATTATGATTCTAGTATCAAGATGCATGGCTATCGCTTTAATGTACATCAGGACTATGATAAGGCGTTAACAAAAGTAGTTGAAACCATCCAGCTAGAAGCTGGCAATACGTGCCTAGATATTGGAATTGGTACAGGAAATCTCGGTGCAAAGTTTTTACCCAAAGGAATAAACGTCATTGGCATTGATCAGTCCGAAAACATGTTACATGTTTGTAAACAAAAGCACCCAGCCATAGAAATACGTAAAGGACACTTTTTAGCCTTGCCGTTGATGGATCAGCAAGTAGATGGGATTGTTTCCAGCTATGCACTACATCATATTACTGACGAAGAAAAAATACTAGCATTACAGGAAATGGATCGAGTATTAAAAGCAGGTGGGCAAATTTGTATAGCTGATTTAATGTTTATTAATGAACGACAACGCAAGCAAGTTATGAAATATTTTCAGGATGCGGGCAATAAAGAGGCAATTTACGCCATAAAAGATGAATATTATGCGGATCGCTCTATCCTAATAGAATGGTTAAAAGAACATAACTATGATGTAAAAGCATATCCGTTTAATGATATTTTAAGCATGATTTATGCCCAAAAGACAGCTTGTGGTGATAAAGCATGAATAATACGCCAGCAGTTAGATTGGATTTCTTTCAAGATAAATATCTCGCTGATTTAACTTACTACCATTTATCAACAGATCAATTAATGTATACCGCACATCCTAAGGAAGCATTGGCTAAAGAAGCTTCAGAAGCAAGAAGACATGGGATTGTCATTCTGTTTCAACACCATGTTGCAGGTTTTTTTGTACTAGAGGATGGAGAAAGTCTTAAAATGTATAGTGATAACCAACAGGCATTACTGCTTTGCTCGTATTCCATTGCGTACAAGATGCAAGGGAGAGGAATTGCAAAACAATCACTTCTACAGTTACCTGCTTTTCTAAATTGCCACTTTCCGAAAAAAAATGAGGTTGTCCTTGGAGTAAACCATCAAAATATGATAGCACAACACGTTTATCAACAATGTGGATTTGTAGATAGTGGGAAAAGGATTATTGGGAAAAAAGGAGAACAATATGTACTACAATTAAACGTAATGGAAGCTATCCACTAATAACAGACAGCTTCCATTACGTTATTCTTGCACATAGTTTTTTAATCCATCGGTAACTGCTTCGGCTACCTTCGTTTCAAATGATTCACTTTGAATCTTGGCTAGATCATTTGGGTTTGTAATAAAACCAAGCTCCAGTAAAATAGATGGCGCATGATTTGTTCGTAGGACACGGTAGTTTTTCTGGAGTATCCCACGGTCTTTCATATCAATAGAAGCTGTTAGTGATGTATGCACATTTTCTGCTAATCGAAGATCATTTTTCTTAGAATAATAGAAGGTATTTAAGCCACTAACAGATGAATCAGGAAATGCATTATAATGAATGCTAATAAATGCGTTGGTCTTGTTAGAATGACTTAATTCAACTCTTCGATCTAATGATATATACGTATCCTTTGATCTCGTAGTCAGTACCGTTGCCCCAGCTTCACGTAGCTTATCAGCAATTTTCTGAGCGGTCGTAAATGTTAAATTTTTTTCGTATACATTCTTCAAGCCCATTGCCCCTGAATCTTTCCCGCCATGTCCTGGATCTAGCATGATATGATAACCATCAAGCGGTTTTGTCGCTGATGTTATACTTGATGTTTGCTGGTCTGGTGCTTTGATTGTGTGGGCGGATACACTTGCGTTTGTAGCTTCTTGAGCTGGGGTATCCGTATGCCAGGAAGCTATCCAACCGTTTTGTCCATTATTTACTTCTATTTGATGCCATTCACCCTTGGTTTCTATTAGTCTATAGCTTTTTCCAGCTGGTAATGTTCCAATACTAGAATAGCTAGAGCCAGGACCAGAGCGAATATGCGTGTTCTTTGTTACTACTTTTATTTTTTCTTCTTCTGTTTCTTTCGCTTCACTTACTTGTCCAATATTATGCAAATAATGCCCTGCTACCCATGCCTCCTTCCCATCATAAAATGTTTTAATCCATCCATATTTTTCCTCGAAGGCGACTAATTGATCACCAGCTTGTAGCTTACCGATGATTTCTGCTTGGTCTGATGGTTCACTTCTAACATTTAGCATTGTTTCTCCTACTTCAAAAAGCTCTCGAGTATCTGCTTGACTTTCATTAGGAAAAAAAAGCATAGATACAAAGATAACGACAAAGCTACTAACAATATAATAGATAAACCGCATAGCAATCTCCTCTTAATAGTAATTTAATGTAATAACAGTATGTACAAGGAGATAACTAATTAAACTATGTTTCTGAAAAATAAACTATGAAGTACTAGATTGCTAGATGGGTAGCAGGAATTAACACAAAAAATACCTCTATCCAGCATATAACTGGCAGTAGGACCCCCACCTCAAGCAATAAGGTGGAACCAATATAGATAAGTGGGGTATCGACTGCCAGTAAATGTCCGATTGGTTCAATGGTCTTTAGGTCATACCCTTGTGGTACTAACCATCAGTGGGGGGATAAACAAAACCCTGATAGGAGTTTCACTTTATCTAAAATAATCAACTGTCAAGATACTAATCTTATCTTTGTATTTGTTTTAGGGTTTGTTATAATGGTGTTTTACTATTACATGTGGAAGAGAGGGCTTCTATGAAAAAGTCTTCGGGAGATCGTAACGTTCATTATTAAACTTTTTAAGGAATTTGGAAAAAATGAGGGGATATCGTTGTTTTATTTTTGGTTACAAACTGCATATACACCTTTTCCAGTTACGGATATACTGATACCAGTGATGGTAGCTATCATGGCAACCATTGTTATGTCGATTGTTTATAAAAATAAGCCAAAAATTGATCGTGGTAGAGTGATTATCTATTTTCAGCTTAGTTACCGAAGAAAGTTAATTCGCAGCCTTTGGACGTTTCCTATTCATATAGCAATTATTTTACTGGCCATCTATATTACTCATATGCGGCCGACTGTCGAAATTCTAGTTTTTATCGCTTTTCTAACTGGCAACTGTTTGCAAATTGGCTATAACTATTGCATGTATAAAAAGACAGAGGCTTAACCTACAGTAAAAAAACAACAGCTAACAAAAGCCGTTGTCATAAGTGTTACATAACTTTATCCCGCATATGGCAGTAAGCCCCCACCTCAAGTAATAAAGTTAAATGGGGGTTTTTGTCTTACTCTCTTTCTGATAGCAGACAGCTGTCGTTTATTAATGTATACCAATTCAATCTATGTGAATGAGCGTTGAAGCAGCAGTCAGTGCAACTTGATCATTAACAATGTCTCCAGGTCGTCTTGCTTGGCCAATCACGTAATCTTTTAGTGTCATTCCATAAAATTCACAGATATAATTGAATTGCTGAATAAGCGGTAGTCCCTTTACTCGTGGATGATCACCGCCAACAATTATTAGATAAACATTTTTCTCTTTTAATGCGACACGAAAATGTGAATAGCTGTCGTCTCTTAAAATTTGTGACCAACGATCAATAAAGGTTTTCATTGGACCAGACATCCCATACCAGTAAATTGGTGTAGAGAAAACAAGCGTATCGTGCTCTAACAGTTGATCGATTAACTGTGTATGATCATCCTCAACTACTGGAAATCCTTCTGGTGCATGACGTTTATCAATAATTGGTTGAATATCATGATCGCGTAAATAAATATGGGTTCCTTTCTCTTTAGGAACTGCTTGATACGTTAAATATTCCGTATTTCCATTAACTCGAGTGGAACCATGAAATACAGCAATTTTCATGTATTATCCTCCCTATGAAAGATTTTTCAGGATGAATGAAGCCGTATTTAGCAAAAGACTGTAGTGTTTTTACCATCTTAACAGGCATAATCCTATGGATACCTTGGACGGTAAGGAATCCTAAAAACTCATGAAATTTTTCCTTTTCTTAAATTGTATTCTTCAGCAGGTATTTTAGAAGTGAGAGAAGAATCTTATTTATAGATAAAATAAATGATTTAGCTAAAGGAGTTATTCCAAAGATGATATATAGAAAGAAAACATACAAATTGAAAAAGGGCACCGTTGAAGCTTTTAATAACTTCTTTCATGAATATTTGCTTCCGAATCAGCTTACCTATGGGGCAAACCTTGTTGGCAGATGGGTAAATCAATCAAACGATGAAATAACAGCTATGTGGGCATATAATAATATGGAGGAATATGAGCGTATCGAAGCGAACATTAGAGCAAGTGACTTACATAAAATGGGACACAAAAAAAGAAAAGAATTGGGGGATATCATTATAGATAGTCGTCAGGAATTCTTAACTTCTACAGGAAACGATCAATATCCTAAGCATATAGTTTCTGTTAGTGGTTATATAACGAATGATCAGGGGGAAGTTCTACTAGTACGTAATATGGATCGTGCAGATACCATGGAGATACCAGGAGGACAAGTGGAAGAAGAGGAGTCATTATTAGAAGCAGTACATCGAGAAATTAAGGAAGAAACAGGAGCTATCGTCCAGATGGATGGTATAACTGGAATTTATCAGAATGTTACCAAGGGAATCATAAATATTGTATTTAGAGGAAAATACATATCTGGTGACTTACGCACGCAAGAAGAGGAAACAACAGAAGTGTGCTTTAGAAAATTAACACCTACGAATACATCTCAATATATTACACGAGAGCATTTTTTAGATAGGGTATTAGATGCAATGCATCCAACCTACATCCCATATGAAGCATTCGAAGTAAGACCGCATCACATACTTCATCAGCTGAGACCTAGTATAAAGCAAGAACAGTAATAAAGAATGTAGGTGAGCCACAGTTGAAGATTCCAAGTAAGATACGTATCATTGGTTCTGTAGGTAGTGGGAAGACGACGTTAGCTAAGTTGCTGGCGAAACAGCTTCGTATAACCTATTATGAATTGGACAATGTCGTGTGGTATAGAAGGAAGACAGGGGATATAAAAAGAACAATCGAAGAACGTAAGAAGATACTTTCAAGCATATGTCAATAATTTGCTTGGATTATTGAAGGTGTTCATCGTGATAATTTGGTAATTCCTAGTATTAAACACGCAGATCTTATTATCATATTGGATACGAATAAACATGTTCGGTCGTTTCGAATTTGTAAAAGATTCCTAAGGCAGAAGTTAGGCATCGAACCTGCCAATTATCAACCTACACTTTCTATATTTATCAGTATGTTGCAGTGGAATAGACAATTTGAGCAGAAAAGACAGGATATTTGCAATATGTTGAGCAGCTATAACGATAAACAGGTCATTATAACTAATAAACAGGCATTAATAACCTATTTGAGTACTTTAAGGGTGAATCACGAATGAAAAAAATAATCGTTTTCATCGTATTACTGATCGTTTCCATATATACATTATTTCTAACCTCTTGGACTGGTTCCTACCTGATGCTCGAGCCTAATTGGCAAGATAAGACGATATTTACACCTGAGGATGTATCAGACCCAAGAGATATATACTTTATCGATCAATGGCTATATGCGTTTACCATTCACCCTATTACTAGCACGATATTTATAATAGCTAGTATTGTAGTGGTTAGTATGATTATATTTCACTTTAGAAAACGAAGGAAAAAGAAGAAGCAGGATGAGGTTTAACGTAAATGGAGGGATAAGGAGTTGGAAAAATTTACCGAATAGGCAACGGAGTGCTTTGTTTGGTGATTTATTACGAAATACTGCTGACAGTAAGCCCCCCGCTGATTGAAGTTTTTACTTTGGTAGGCTGTAAACGAATCGAGAAACTGATTAACGTAGTAATAAAAAGCTGGAATTAAAGGAAGGAGCGGAGTGGAAATGTGATCTTCCCGCTCCTTAAAATGATCATAGGTTTAAGCGCGTATCCATTTCCATATTTCTGCAGGTGTAGCATTTTTACCATACATTAATATACCAACTTTAAATATCTTTCCAGCTAGTTTCATAAAGAACCAGACGCTGATGATTAGAATCGCCAATGAAATGGCAATTTCCATCCATGGCCATTCTTCTAAACTAGTTAATCGTAGTAAGAGAACCCCTGGAGAAGTAAAGGGAATATAAGAACCAATCTGAGCCATGAATCCATTTGGATCACTTAAGACCGGACCAATGAAAATGAATGGCAGAAATGGAAGCATCATGACCATTCCCTGAAAATTACCGGCAGTTGAAACGTCTGCCATCGTAGCTCCAACACCTACAAAAATAGAGGCGAAGAGAAGGTAGCCTAAGATGGCAATAGCAATATAAAAGGCTAGTTCAGGTACTAATAAATACTGCAAAATGGATATATCTACACGCCAAGCAATGATAGGCAACACAAGTGTAATGGAAACCACAGCCTGAATGAGACCCAGAACGAAATAGCCAATAATCTTTCCTTGCATAAGGTCTGCTGGTGTTAATGATGAAAGAATAATCTCTGCAATCTTATCTTTCTTCTCCTGTGACGCACTTTGGAATATCGCCATTCCTGTAAATACAATGGATAGCATGATAAATCCAGCGAACGCACCTGGTACAATTCGTTTCAGCGGGTCAGCTCCAGCTTCTTCTTCATTTACAGTTTCTTGCGCTTCTTTAGATACAATCGCTTCAACAGAAACTCCACGTGAAAGCGTCGCAAGTTCTTTCTCGGTTAAACCAAGCTGCTTCATCTGCATCGTTTGTAATGGACCTGCCACAATTTGTGCCTGGTTGATAAAGTAAGGGGGTATCTCTTCAGAAGTGTAGGCTCGAATAACACCCTCTTCTAGTGAACGTTGATCAATAAATAAGTAGGCAGTATCATCTGTATCTTCTAATTCTTTGTTTACTTCTTCTTCACTTAAATCTGATTGTTTTAACTCCCAAGGGAGATCATTTGTTTTAACCGTATTCTCGATGGCAGAAAATAATTGAAGCTGATCATTTATAAAAACGGTTGTCAGCTCTTGTGTTTCCTCTGTATCAGACCCTCCAAAGGTATTTCCGAGTAGCATAAAACCAATTATGAGAACTGGTGTTAGAAACATGCCAATAATAAATGTCTTGTTTTTTAGATTTCGTTTGATCTCCCATTTGGCTACCTTCATGGTATTACGCATGCTCCTCACCTTCTTCCTGTAATAGATTTTTGTCTGTTGCAATATCAATAAAAATTTCATGGAGTGAAATACGATTCAGCGTAAGTTCCTGAATGTTAATATGATTCGGAAGCTGTCTTAGCCATGTTGCGGGCTGCACGTCCTTACTAAGGTAAATGATACTGCGGTCATCTTCCTGTTCGACCCGTTGAACATTAGGAAGTTTTGCTAAATCTTGTTTGTTATTTTTGCCGTGTATCGTACATTTAAAGTTAGCATACTCCATTTTTACATCTGTCATTTCACCATATATAACTTTTTGTCCGCGATGAATCATAAATAATCGATCTGCCATTTCCTCAACAAGATTCATTTGATGTGAGGATAATAATATGGCGGTACCATTCTGAGCGAGATTCCTAATTTCCTGCTTAAATAGCTCCTGACTGACAGGGTCAAGACCAGAAAATGGTTCATCTAAAATCAATAATTCTGGCTCATGAATAATGGAGGCAATAAATTGCACTTTTTGCCCCATCCCTTTGGATAACTCTTCCACATTAACCTTCTCTTTACCCTCTAGATCAAACTTTTTAAGGTAATCGAGTGCCCGTTGTTTCGCCTTATCTAGTGGATAGTCTTTTAATTCGGCTAAATAAAGTAAAATATCCATTACCTTAACATTTTTATAGAGGCCGCGCTCTTCTGGTAAATAACCAATTTTATGTCTTGGAATAGTAGCTCCTTTACTATGATGAAATGTAATGGATCCCTCATCCGGATACATGATTCCCATGATGTTACGAATGGTTGTTGATTTTCCTGCTCCATTAGGACCAAGAATAGCCATTATTTCTCCTTGTTTTACTTCAAAAGAAATATTGGAAATAATCTGTATCCCTTTAAAGGATTTACCTAAGCTTTTGACAGTAAGCATTGTGTTCAAGTCGACATCGTCCTTTCATTATTCAACTAATAATGTAATCATTTCTTCTAAATCTAAGCGTGCTTGAGAAGAGCTTTTTATATGTTGATTATGGAAATATGCCTCTGTATCATCTGGGTTATTCGAAATGATTTGGTTATTGGTTCGCAGTAATTCTCCAGGTATCCTTTCTTCAGGTAACGTATCGGATAACCAGTAGCGTTTAAACATATTATTTAATGCCTCTTTTTCATATGTTCCAACCCATTCCCCTCTTTTTAATACGCATAAGTAATCAGCAAGTTTCATAATATCTGAAGATTGATGGCTGGTCATAACGATGGCTCGATCTCCCCGCTCCATCCATGCTACGATCATATCCAGAAATACTTGCTTTGCAGGGATATCAATAAATGTTGTTGGCTCATCAAGCAGCAATAAAGGTGTGTTTTTCGGTAAGGTTAACGCAAGACATAACTTCTGTTGTGAGCCAGGAGATAAGTGAATAAACTTTTTATCTAGGGAAATATCGAAACGTTTCACCATTTCTTCAAATAAGTGTTCATCCCAATTTGGATAGTAAGGGGCAATAAATTTCTTAAGTGTTCTACCTGAGAAAGCATTCCAGCCAATTATTGGCTGTGGTTGGTAGCTTACGGTTGTCTTCCAACCTTCATCTGGACCATGGACAAATTTATTTAACACTTTAATGTTCCCTTTATCAGGCTTTACTAAATTCATAATTAACTTTAATATGGTGCTTTTTCCTGATCCGTTATTACCAACTAATGCTGTTATTGTTCCCGGTTCCAGCGTTAAATTTATAGGTCCAAGATGGAATGAATCTAAGCCTTTTTCTAGGTTGGAAATTTCCATTATTCCATTCAACTGTTATCATCCTTTCTAGTATGTGATTCCATCACTTCAGTAAAGATCTCCTTTATTTGATCTATCGTATAGTCATAGCTAAGTGCCGTATCAACTGCATTTTCAATCGTTTGGTACACCTCTGAAACCTTAACCTGCTGCTTCAGTGCATCTTCAATTTCAGCTACAAAGGTTCCTTTCCCTTGGGATGTACGAATAAACCCTTGGTATTCTAAGTTTTGATAGGCTCTTCGAATGGTGATAACACTTGTCTCCAGATCTTTGGATAGTGAGCGAATAGATGGTAAGGGAGCCCCTTCCGGTAACTGTCCACCTGCAATTAATGCCTTCAGTTGATTTTCGATTTGATGATATATTGGTTCACGAGATGACTTGGAAAGACGTATTGGCAATTCCACTTTAATTACTCCTTTCCAATTTTATATATAATCCAGTTTATTCATTATCTTTTTCATATAAATTTGATGAGCTTGGAGAGCAGCGCCAGCCAATCCGATAGACAGTATGGATGCAAGAAAAGGCCATTTTTTGGCAATAACGATAGACCAATATACGAAGCCATGATCAGTAAAAAAATAGATACCTAGAAAAGCAATGAACATCAAAAATAACACCATGATAGCAATAATAATGGTACCAATCGTTGTTGCAGCAAAGCCTCTTTCTCCTGCATCACTCATTGGAAATAACGTTCCAACATAAACAGCTGTCGACAACCAAATGACGGAGAAAGCAATATATGCGCTGATAGATAGCATTTCGTTTATAGGGGATACATAATAAAACAGTATCAAAAAGATAACTTGCCAAGGTAGTGAATAACAAAAATAGATTATAAATCTACTCTTAATAAGCACATCCTGCTTAATAGGTAATTGGAGTTGCATGATTAAGGTAGGTGACACTAAAAAATCTAAAGCCTGCTTTTGACTTTGAAACACCTTTGGTTTTGCCCAAAATCCCCCCATGAAAAAAAGGAAAATGAAGAAGAAATCATATCCCATAAAGTCATTATCTATGTAAGATTCTAGAGATGTGGCAAGAAAGGATAAGATAAACATTAAAAAGATAAAATAAAAGAAAAAGCCTTTTATCGAATGAGTTAATTCTAGTTTTGCTACTTGGTAAGCTTGCTTCCATTCCTTCATAAGTAAATCCTCCTTATACTGTTATACTGTGTATGTGTTTATATACAGTATATAGGATTAAGGTAGGGTGTCAAGAATAAATTTCCATCCTACATGAAATGGTAATAAAGTTATGAACTAAATGTGAAATAGTGAGCAAAGTGATTTAAATTTAAATGAATCATGGTAAACTATAGGTGTAGTAAGAAATACACAAGTTCTTGTGAAATAGTGAGCATTTGAAAAGGAGATGAAAGTAATGATCATGAATTTTATTCGCAATCATAAAGTGGCAGCAGGAATATTGGCAATCATACGTATTTATATTGGCTATGAATGGCTAACTGCCGGATATGGAAAAATAACTGGCGGTGGATTTGATGCTAGTGGATTTTTACAAGGTGCAATAGCAAGTGCAGGTGGTGAACACCCTGCAGTTCAAGGTTGGTGGGCTGTATTTCTAGAAAAAGTTGCACTTCCAAATGCAGAACTATTCACATTTCTTGTGATGTGGGGAGAATTATTAGTAGGTATTGCATTGATATTAGGAATTTTCACCAACTTCGCTGCTTTAATGGGAATAACAATGAATTTTGCCTTCTTATTTAGCGGAACAGTCAGCACAAATGCGCAAATGGTATTACTAACGACATTCTTACTTGTAGCTGGTTATAACGCTGGCAGATATGGATTGGATCGCTGGGTTATCCCATTTCTAAAAGATCATAAACCGACTGGCAAAAAAACAAACATGAAAGTGGCATAGTATTTAACCGATTTGATAGTTAAGCTTCTTAGCAAATAGATGTTAGATATGAAGTGGTTAATAATATAAAAAATGACAATCGTAAGTGAGCTGTCTTTAAAGGGCAGCTCACTTTTATTTTTGCCTAGGAAATTATAAAATGTACCCATGTGAATAACACGATTATAGCCATCCTACTTCGTGTTATAATTTCGAGTCTCATCTATGTTCTTAACTTTGGTATATATTGGTGTAATTGTCAGCGTCCTTATGGTGGGGGTGAGATAGATAACTTAGCTATACACGATTTTATTGCTGGAACATACGTCATTTAAAAGTAATAAAGGGGCTATTATCAGTAGTATACCTATTGTTTTCATCAATTTACGCTACTCTGATGTTTAAGGAGTCTAACAAAAGTGAATGATGATACTAAACATCCTCGAAGGGAGCGTAATGGTATGAAAAGGTCGTATGCTATACTAATTTTCGGATTGGTATTACTACTTCTAGCAGCGTGTAATCCAAATAATGAGGAGCAGCAAGGTAACGTCGATAAAAATAATGAACAAGATCAACAAAATGAAGATAGTCCAACTGTAGGGAATCCAGATAATGCAACTGCAGAGGAAGAGGTTCTCGTTTCATTAAAAGATAAAGATGATCATGTTGTTGCAACAGCGACACTAAAGCAAGTGAAATCGGGTGTTCATATAAAACTTAACGGAGAAAACTTACCACCTGGAACACATGGCTTTCATATTCATGAAACAGGATCCTGTCAACCGCCAGATTTTAAGTCGGCAGGGGGACATTTTAATCCTGGTCAAACTAAGCATGGAAAGAAGCACCCAGAAGGTCCTCATGCAGGCGATCTACCGAATATTGAAGTTGGGGAAGATGGTACCGTAAACACAGAAACAACAGCCGAATTGGTTACGCTGAAAAAAGGGAAAGATAATTCGCTTTATAAAGAGGGAGGAACAGCTTTAGTAATCCATGCTGGTGCAGATGATTATATATCTCAGCCATCAGGAGATGCAGGAGACCGTATAGCCTGTGGTGTAATAGCTGAATAGATCCAATGTGCCCGAGCGAGATAGCTCGGGCATTTTTCATGGCACAAGCAATCATTCATATTCTTTCAGCGTTCTTTGATATAATAAGGTTATCTAAAATTTACCATGCTGTAGGTGAGTATATGGAATCCATTTTTCTTTTTTCCTTCATTATATTAGTTGCTTCTATATTGCAAACGAGTACCGGATTTGGCTTTTCTATTATTGCTACACCTCTTTTGTTATTAATCTTTGAACCTAGAGAAGCAATCCAAATAAACTTAGTTATTTCATTAATTATTTCATGTGCACTAATCTATAAAATTAGACACGATGTAGATTTAGGTATTGTAAAAAGATTTGGATGGGGAAGTGTGTTTGGTTTACCTGTCGGTACAGTAATTTTTCTGCTTATTGATGTGGAGGTCTTGACGCTTATAATTAGTGTAACTATATTACTCTTAACCATATTATTAATGATGCAATTTCGTCTGAAACAAACAAATCATCGCGATTATATAGCTGGCGGATTTTCCGGAGCGTTTACAACAAGTATTGGTATGCCAGGCCCCCCCATTTTATTATATTTTTCGAGTACGAATACATCGAAGGAGACGCTGCGGGCAACAACGCTAGCATTTTACCTATTTATTTACATGATTAGCTTAATTATACAGGTTGTTGCTGCTGGAACGTCAAAGCAAATTTGGATAGCAAGTGCGTGGTCACTTCCGCTCGTGGTAATAGGGCTAATTACTGGTCAAATTCTTTTTAAAAGGATTAATCAAGCATTATTCCAAAAGTTAACATATGGGCTATTGTTGTTTACAGGAATATATTTATTAATCGAACAATTATAAATCGTTGTGAGTGTTAACTAGTCAACAAGAAGTTATCATATAATTAAAACGTTCCGTTACAAAGACGAGCCATGCATCTTCGATAATTACATAGGTTCTTTGAAAAAGTGTTCTTCTTTTTTAAGGAGTCTCTCATATTTTCAGGTGGTAAATTATTTATTCTAAAAAGATTATCTCGCATATAACTGGCAGTAAGCTCCCACCTCCAGTAATAAAGAGAACCCAATATGGATAAGCGTGGTCGACTGCCAGTAAATGTCCGATTTGTTTAAATGCCTTTGGTCATACCCTTGTGGTACTACCAATCCATGAAGAATAACAAAACCCCCCACGGCTTAAGTTTCACTTTATGGTTTTTAAAACGACGACTATCGTCGAACTCTCTGACGACTGTAATTTCTCCAATACCGGGAAGCGGAATAAGCACTTGAAATTCGAGACGATCTTTTGAAAGTTCAACTCAAAAGCTGTTACCTCTTTTAATTACGTCATACATTTTGCATAATCTTTTCCTGCTCGTATCTAATATCGTTGATTAAATTGAATGACACTTAGATATCAGCGAATAGTAATTTACCTCTAATAATTCGTGCTATGCTTTCGTTGAAAGTCCGCTATACACTGGTATTCATCTTCAAATAAATTTGATAAGCGAATAAAAATTGGAAGTAGCTCCCGATAAATATCGCTTGAATTTTTTTCTGGATAATGTGTATGCGTGCTGCCAATCATATCGGAAATACTTTGCAGGTCTTCAACTTCACCAAGGGCATACATTCCAAGAATCACAGCACCTAAACATGAGCTTTCATAACTTTTAGGCACGATAACTGGTTTATCAAAGACATCTGCCAATACCTGCCGCCACATCTCAGAACGAGCAAATCCACCTGTTGCTTGGATCCTTAATGGTTCTCCAATATGTTCCTGTAATGCTAGTAATACACTGTATAGATTGTAAATAACGCCCTCTAGTACTGCTCGTATCATATGTTGCTTTTGATGATGGATACTAAGCCCATAGAAAGAACCACGGGCATTAGCATTCCAAAATGGGGCACGTTCACCAGTCATATATGGATGGAAGAGCAATCCGTCCGCACCTGGATTTACTTTAGAGGCGATCTCAGTGAGCATGTCGTACGGATCAATACCTAGGCGTTTTGCTGTTTCGACCTCAGCATCAGCCAATTCCTCTCGGAGCCATCGTAGTATCATGCCTCCATTATTAACAGCTCCCCCAATGATCCAATGCTTCTCTGTTAATGCATAGCAAAAGGTCCTACCCTTTACATCGGTATGTGGTTTATTTGTAACTGTCCGTATGGCACCACTTGTACCAATTGTAACTGCAATAACACCTTGCTCCATTGCATCCACTCCGAGGTTAGAAAGAACGCCATCACTTGCGCCAATGACAAATTTCGTTGTTTGTTTAATTCCCATAAAATGACTCAGTTCATCGGATATGCCAGTGAATACTTCAGTGGTAGGAACCAGTTTAGAGAGTTGACTTGTTGATATCCCTGCTACACGTAATGCTTCTTCATCCCAATCCAACCTATTTAAATGCAATAAACCCGTTGCGGAAGCTATAGAATAATCAATAGCATAGGTTTTAAATAACCGAAAAAATACATATTCTTTAATGGAAATAAATTTTTTGGTCTGTCTAAATATCTCTGGCTTTTCTTCCCTCAACCACACTATTTTAGACAATGGAGACATTGGGTGAATAGGTGTCCCCGTGCGTAAATATAAAGCATGTCCATTATTTTCCTTTATTTGATCCGCGTACTTTGTACTTCGTGTATCTGCCCATGTAATGCTATTGGTTAAAAGTTGATCCGATTTATCCACAGCAATGAGACTATGCATTGCTGAGCTGAAGGAAATAAATGATACATCCATCGGTGAAATGTTGCTTTTTCGAATTGTTTCGCGAATACTACGGATCACTGCATCAAATATTTCCAATGGATTCTGTTCGGCAATCAATGGAGTTGGGGTGTGTAGCGGATAATGGATCGTATGATTTGAGGTAATTCTTCCATCTTTTGTAAAGAGTACCGCCTTTGTACTTGTTGTGCCTATGTCGACACCAAGGTAGTATGTAGTCATTTATATCCCTACTTTCAGTACATAACGAAGATACAATTGTATCCTCCTTGTATAATCATATTGTTTTTTTCATTGTATCAATAAAAGACAGAACTATACTAGTTGTACTGGTGATTAACGGTATATAAACATCTCCAACTGAATTGAATTTTCCCTTTATTTTCATTGGTAGTTGTCTCATCCACCTTACTGTTCAACAAAAAACAGTCACTCTTATAGAACAAGTAACTAAATGAATAGCTTCATAGTTTGTAATCATTGCTTTCTCCCTCCAAATCTGTATAATATATTTCGAGTGTCGAAGAAAAAGGAGGGTTATTGTGGATGCACAGCAAGCTACTACAAATAAATCTGGAAAAATCTGGACGCGTGACTTTATACTAATCTGTTTAGCTAATTTCTTTATTTTTCTAGGTTTTCAAATGACGCTCCCAACCCTGCCATTATTTGTGAAAGAGCTTGGTGGTAGTGATCAGCTAATCGGCATTATTGTTGGTATTTTTACATTTTCAGCACTTTTAATGAGACCATATGCTGGTCATGCACTGGAATCTAGAGGGAGACGCTTTGTTTATATGTTCGGTCTTGGTGTGTTTGTATTATCGGTTGGCTCTTTCGCCTTCGTTACAAGCATAGCCTTTTTACTTATGATGCGAATTGTTCAAGGAATAGGCTGGGGATTTTCAACCACAGCGACTGGAACAATTGCCACCGATCTTATTCCCCCTAAACGCCGTGGAGAGGGGATGGGTTATTTCGGATTATCAGGTAACATTGCTCTTGCCTTTGGTCCTTCACTTGGATTGACATTAGTAGATGTCATAACCTTTCCACAACTATTTCTAATCTGTGCTAGTGGTGGTTTGATTGCATTTATATTATCGAGTACAATCAGGTATAAAAAGGTAGACCAGTCTGAACATAAAACAGTTGCGGTGAAGTTCGATATCTTTGAAAAAACTGCAATACAGCCTTCCATGTTATTATTTTTTATTACCTTTACGTTTGGAGGAATTGCCACTTTCCTTCCGTTACACGCAGCAGAAAAAAGTGTAGCTGGAATCGAATCTTATTTTCTTGTATATGCCATTTTTTTAATGATTTCTCGTACCTTTGCTGGTAAAGTGTATGATCGAAAAGGGCATCTCTATGTCTTTTTACCAGGGACGGTTTTAATTTTTGGGGCAATGCTCTTATTAGCCTGGCTGCCAAATACTGCAGTTATGCTAATTGCAGCTGGTATGTATGGACTTGGATTTGGCTCTGTGCAGCCAGCCTTACAAGCATGGGCTGTTGAAAATGCGCCGGGTAATCGAAAGGGTATGGCAAATGCAACATTTTTCTCTTTCTTTGATTTAGGTATAGGGTTAGGCGCTATTATATTTGGACAAATTGCCTTTGTATTCAATTATTCTTTCATTTATGTAACAGCTGCAGGCTCTGTGTCGCTTTCGATTATTTTATATATATATCTAGTATGGAAGGCAGCTCGTAGTCATAATCGGCAGTAAAAAACCAAGCGAAGATAATTATCGCTTGGTTTTTAGATTAGCTGCTAACACTATTTTTCCTTTGGAAGGACAATTCGCTTATATAAATGAACGGTAATCAAATAGTATAGTCCGTAAATTACGAAGAAAATACTAATTGGGATCCAAATTTTTGTATAAGGCTCAATGATAATAAACGAGAACATTTGCATTCCCACAATTACATGCACTAAGCCAACTAACGCTGGAAAAAGGAATAATAGGAAGAGCTCACGGTAGATAGATTTCTTCAATAATGATTTGCGTACGCCAATTTTCCTTAGCATACTATAGCGATGTATATCTGCCCCTGCGCTTGATAGTAATTTAAACATCAGAACACTGGCCATCATCATTAAGAAAGCTATTCCTAGGAATATTCCCATAAAAATGGTTCCGCTAGCAAGACTCTTTAATGCAACATAGTTCGTGAACTTACTACCGGTATTTTCAACTGGTTCTCCACGATATTTTTCTGCGATCTGAGCTTGACCCTTATCGATTTTTTCTATCTGCGGAATGTCCGCCTTAAAATCTTCGACGCGAGCCAAAATTACTTCATTATCGTTCGCATCTATCTCGTCGTACTTAGCCTGATCAACAACATACACTGAAGTAGAGCCAAACATGTTGTAGCTAGCATTGATTTCGGTAGATATTGCTGACCACCAATTTTCAGGTAATTCCTCAGAGCCTGCATCTTCTTGAAGTGAATAAGACGAAGCAGGTAATTTATCTTCAACACGTTGCTTTTTTGGTAACTCAAACTGTGCATTGTACGCCTGCACCAATGGTGGATCTTCGATTAGCTTATTTTTAAGAAAATAAATACCATCATCAGTTACTTTATACGTATACGTATGCTGTTCAGTCACATCCATCGACTTGAGTGCTTCTAAATCTTGCTCAGTTGGTTGATGTATGGCGACATCATTCGCATGGAACATGGAAGATTGAATTTCAATATTATGATAAAAGGAGATCCCTGCTGTCATGGCTCCTAATCCAAGAGCAATAAGCATGGCAACCGTTCCTAGTACCTTTGTTAAGTTAAGCATACGAAAACGAAGTTGTCCAAGTGTAAATGAATTAATTCCTTTCTCATTAAGCTGTCGGTTTTGCTTTAGCTTTTTCAAGAAATAGGGTAAAAACGAGATAAAAACAAGGTATGTTCCTGGTATAATTGTAACGGAGGCTAAAATTACACCTAACTGCTGTAGCTTTTCAATTTCAATCATTGCGAAATAGCCAATGCCGATTAATATAATGGCAAATAGCACGCCAAAGAACGTTTTTACACCACTTACCTTCACGAAATCTTGCTTCTGACCAGCGTGTAGTAAATGTAATACACTTCTTCTGCCAATCTGCCAAGCATTTACGATGGAAGTCAACAGGAATAAAATAATATAAAAGATAACGGTTGTAAGGATGGAGGAAGTATATACTGCCTTAAATCCTTCTACTGAAAAATCAAGCTGTTGCATTAACAAGTCAGAAATACCAATCGATAATCCAACTCCGACTATGATTCCTACGACAAGAGAGATAATCCCAATGAAGAATGTTTCGAAAAACATCAGTTGTGTGATTTTACCCTTTTTAGCTCCAAGTGTCATATACATGCCCATTTCTTTTTGCCTTAATGTTTGAATAAAAGAAGTGGCATAGAATATATAGAAAATGGTAATAAACCCTAAAATAAAGGAACCAACATGAAACACAAACATGATGGAACTAATTAATGAATTTGCTTCAACAAATGCTTTATTTTGAGCTAACGTTTGAAACATGTAAAAAATAGCAATGGATATCGTTAATCCAAACAATAATACTAAATAATCTTTAAACATTTTTCGCATACTTGATAAAGTTAATTTTACTAACATCGTATCACCTACTTTCTATTCCAATTCATTTGATGTAGCAAACTCAGCAAGTACATCTAGGATTTCCTGATGGAAGCTATTTCTTGTTGTGTTGCGATGGATTTCTTTATATAATTGGCCATCTTGGATGAATAAGATTCGCTGACAATAGCTAGCACTTAACGGATCATGTGTAACTAACATAATTGAAGTATTAAGCTTTTCATTTAAGTGAACTAATGTTTCCATTAAGCTTTTTGCGTTTTTAGAGTCCAAGGCACCGGTTGGCTCATCTGCTAAAATCATGGCAGGCTCATGTACAAGTGCTCGCGCAGCAGCAACACGTTGTTTTTGACCTCCAGATATTGTAATAGGATATTTATCGATAATCTTTTCAATACCTAATTTTTGTGCAACGTTCATCACGCTTGGCTTAATATGTCGAGTGGAAACACCTTTTAATGATAACGGTAGAGCAATGTTTTCATATACAGTCAGGTTTTCTAACAGGTTAAAGTCTTGAAAGATAAATCCAAGCTGCTCGGAACGAAAATCTGCCAACTGGTTTTGCTTCATAGCGGTAATATTCGTACCAGCGATCTCAATGGTTCCACTAGAAGATTGATCTAATGTAGAAATAACATTTAATAGAGTGGTTTTTCCGGCGCCTGATGGCCCCATAATTCCAACAAATTCACCGCTCTCTATATCAAAAGAGACGTCTTTTAATGCGTGAAATTGATTTTCATTTTTCTTCCCATAAACTTTATTTAAATGGTTTACGTGTAATACAGGTTGACTCATAATCCTACCTCCAACTTTATTTTCTAATGCTAGTCTACCGTTATTAGGAGTTAGAAGGTATGGATTTTCCTTTCAGCAAGCTTACAGTTTTGTAAGGGTAAATGACGGGAAAAGCTGTTTTATGAGCAGGCTTCAGTTTAAAATCAATGAAAACTCGTATACAATAGTAATAAGAATTGGTAAAGGATGGTATTTGCTATTTTGAAAAGTATCCGAAACATCAATGTTGAAAAATTATTTCCTTCCGTTATATATAAGCGAGGATTAGACTACTATTTACAAGATAAGGTAAGTGATCTTTTATACGATATTAATTATCAAGTATGGACTGCCATCGTACACGGATCGGAAAATTATTTTGTCGAGATTAATATGAAGGATTTTTCTAAAGGTACCATTGATACGTATTGTGATTGTCCGGCATTTGACGCATTTGGTTCATGTAAGCATATAGCTGCGGTATTAATCCATATCGTTAATAAAGACAATGAGAAATTTCAGGTTCCTAAATATTCCTCATATGATTACAACATGACTCGGAAATTTATGAATGCACTTCATAACATTCCGCAAAACAATAACGACAATGAAACTGCGTTACCAAAGCAAACGATGCTTAAGGTAGAGTATAGTTGCAAATTAGCTTTTAATAGTCAATTGGAAATTGAGCTTAAAGTGGGAGAAAAGCGTTGTTTTGTTGTGAAAAATGCAGGTGAATTTCTCCAACATGTTTCACAAGCATCGGAATACCCGATGACAAAAAAATTTTCCTATAATCCAGATATACACACTTTTTCAGATGTGGATCGGCAGATTTTAGAGACATTATCTGCCATCATTAAAAATGAAAGAATTTATCATACCAATCCTTTTTTTAGAGGCGATCAAGCAAGTAAACGATCGATTATCATTCCACCACTAGAGGCAAAAGCGTTGCTAGAAAAATTAGTAGCGCAGTCATTGACTGTGGAAACAAAGGATCTCACGTATCCATCTGTATCCATTAATAGGGATTCGTTACCTTTTCAATTTTCTTTAACCGCTAGTGAACAAGAAGATTTGCAATTGGAAATGGAAAAGGTGAATGATTTTATCTACTTAGATGCCTATGAATTACTATTTTCTGAAGGAATATTTTATTTTCTTCAAAGTCATCAAGTTCCAGTGATTGAACAGATTAGTCATTTCCGTAATGAAGGTTTTCATTTACCAATCGCCAAGAAGCAGGCAGATGAATTTGTTTCTACTGTTATTCCATCATTGAAAAAAATTGGTGAGGTAGCGATCGATGATAAGGTAGCTAAAGATATTATTCAAGTACCATTACAGGCAAAACTCTATTTAGAGGTGAAGGCAGCATGGGTCGTAGGTAGATTAGAATATCATTATGGAAAAGAACAAATTGACCCCTTTAGTGGACGTGAAGAAAATGAAGTCATTATTATTCGTGATGTGGAAAAAGAACAACAAATTATGCGACTCATAGAACATGCTGATTTTCACTATAATGGGAAAGAGCTCTATATCGATATGGAAAACGAAGAGGAAATGTATGATTTCATTTATTATATGCTTCCAAAGCTAAAGGAGTATGTGGAGCTCTACTTAACCTCAGAAATACGGAATCTAATCGTCGAACAAGAACCGATGACAAGTACAAGTGTTAAATTGGAAAATGCATCAAATTTACTTGATATCGGTTTTGATATTGAGGGGATAAATGACACAGAGGTAAATCAAATATTAGAGGCAGTTATTGAAAAAAAACGCTATTATCGTTTGGATAATGGAGCACTTCTTTCCTTGGAAAGTGACACATTTTCATCTGTTAGACGGTTCTTAGATGGGATGGATATTGAGGTCAATGATCTGGATGAAGGCAAGGTTAAGGTGCCAGTGTATCAAGGTACACAGGTAGATGAGCTACTGGAAACGAGTAAGCGTTATGATCTATCATTTCGTAAATTACTACATCAGTTAAAATCTCCAGAAGAACAAGTATACCCACTTCCAGATACGCTGGAGGCATCACTTAGAAATTATCAGCAAATTGGCTATCAATGGTTTAAATCATTGAGCCATTATCATTTGGGAGGTATACTAGCGGATGACATGGGTCTAGGGAAGACATTACAAAGTATCGCATATATTGCGTCAGAGCTTTGTGAAGATCCTCATCTGATTGTGGCGCCTTCATCTGTTGTATATAATTGGAAAAAAGAATTTGAAAAATTTACACCAACATTAAAAGTAGCTGTCTTAACTGGATCTCCCCAGGAAAGAAGACGAAAATTTTCGGATTCAAAAAATATGGATGTTTGGATTACTTCCTACGCAACGTTACGGCAAGATATTGCACTGTATGAGGAATTATCTTTTCAAACACTGATTCTCGATGAAGCGCAATATATAAAGAATTATGCTACGAAAACATCGAAAGCTATTCGGCAAATTAAAGCAGGGAGACGATTTGCCTTAAGTGGGACCCCAATTGAAAACTCGATTGATGAGCTATGGGCTATCTTCCAAGTAATTCTCCCAGGATTAATGCCGAATCATCAAACATTTAAACAACTGTCTTACGAAAAAATTGCTATGATGACAAGACCATTTATTTTACGACGCCTAAAACGGGATGTGCTAAATGAGCTACCCGATAAAATTGAAACCGTGCATACTTCTGAGTTAACGAAGGAGCAAAAAGATTTATATGTAGGCTATCATCGACAGCTACAAGAAGAAGCTGCACAATCAATGAACGAAAATGGCTTTCAAAAAAACCGTATGAAGATACTTGCCGGTTTGACAAGACTAAGACAAATTTGCTGTCACCCATCTCTATTTTTAGAAAACTATCAAGGGGAATCCGGAAAGCTAGAACAACTTATGGACACAATAAAGAATGCATTAGGAAATGGGAAGCGTATGCTAATATTTTCTCAGTTTACTTCGATGCATGAAATTCTGATTAAGAAGTTAGATCATGAAGGGATCGGCTATTTTTATCTACATGGTCAGACACCATCGCATGAAAGAGTTGAGATCAGTGAGCGATTTAACAATGGTGAAAACAACGTGTTTCTAATTTCGTTAAAAGCCGGTGGAACGGGACTTAATTTAACAGGTGCCGACACCGTTATTCTATATGACTTATGGTGGAACCCAGCAGTTGAGGACCAAGCAACAGGTCGTGCTCATCGTTTTGGCCAAAAAAATGTAGTTCAAGTGATTCGGCTTATTACGGAAGGTACTATTGAAGAGAAAATATATGAGCTGCAGCAAAAGAAACGAGAATTAATCGATCAAGTAATCCAACCTGGAGAAACGATGATATCCAGCTTGAGTGAAGATGATGTCAGGGAACTATTAAATATATAAAACGTAACGATGTAATAAGTGTATTTGGTTTATAAAAAAGTTAAACACGGGGCGTTGCAAACATGGATACTAGATCGATGTTTGCAACGCCCCCTATTCGTGTTTAAGGAGTTACGCTTACATGATAAGGAGAGGTTTAAAACAACGATGACGTAAGTACGAATAAAATAGGCTCGAGTTATCACTTTTATTCAAAAAACGATGCTTCATATTTGGTAGAGTACGTACCACATCTCCTTCATCTAAAAAATACTCGGTCCCTTCTAGTTCGATATGTGCCTTCATAAGGTCTGGTGTTAAAACATCATAGACAATATGGTTATTATTTTCACGATATACGTTCACGCGATCTTTTTTTCTGGAAATAAGGGAATCTGTATCAATTTCATTAAAAAAAAGCGTACAGTGGTACGTTTAATGCTTTTGCAATTAACTCTAATACAGTAAGCAAAGGATTTCCTTGTCCTCTTTCTACTTGATTAATAATTGACGTGCTAATTCCTGCATCATCGGCAAACTCACGAATTGTCATACCATTCTTTTTACGATAGTTTAATAGAGTTTGTCCTAAGCCATGGTTCTTTATAATAGTGCCCCTTCAATACAATATAAGTTTGATATCTTTTGTGCTGACATACTAAGCATAGTGTAAGAATGCTTTCTTCATGAATTATTTAATTTAATAGGAAAGTAATTAACATCAAGTAAAATTAAATCTGTGTATGTAATAAATATACGACTTAAGACGGAGTCAGAAAATTTAAAATAAGCTATACTTTTCATAAGGGAGGATGCTAAGTGGAACAAACTATAAAAGAAAATTGGGAACTTGATACATTATACGCTGGCGGTAAAGATTCCAAAAAATTACATGAGACGTTGAATCAATTAAAGCGAGAGATAGATAGGCTGCATACGAAGATTGGAACAGTGGATGATCAATTATCATTTGCTTCCTGTTTACGCGATGTGCAAAAAAATCTAAAAGGTCTAAGAGAGCTAGAGGATTACATTGTCTGCCTCTATGCAGTTAATGTGGGAGAGCCCGATATATTAAAAATAATGAATGAGATAGATCATGTACGCTCCATGTTTGAAGCATTATTTGTAGATATTGACACGCATATTGATCATTTTTCCGTCGATCAATGGAATCATTTTATTCAATTACAGGAAGTTCAAGATGTTCGTTTTTATCTAGAAGAGCGTAGAGCCGGGATCAAAGATCGTCTCCCTGCTGAAATGGAAAAGTTAATTAATAAATTGGCGATTAACGGATTTATTGGTTGGGAGAATTACTACGAACAGTTAATGGGTGAATTGAAAATCCTCATCGACAAACAGGGAAAGGTAGAGGAAGCATCGATAGGACAAGCATTAATGTATCTAGCTTCGCCCAATCGCTCGCTAAGGAAAAATACAGCGGAAGCATTAATGGATGTATTGCAACAAAATGGCTCCTCTTTTGCCACGACATTTAATCGAATAAGTGGATTTCGCTTAGATGTGTATGAAAAGCGTGGCTGGGACAATATGCTAAAAGAGGCAATGGATAAAAATAGAATGAAGGAGAAAACGCTACATACCATGCTATCAGCTATACGCGCGAAGAGTTACATCATGCAACCTTATTTAAAACGAAAAGCGCAGTTAATGAAGCTTAAGAAAATGGCATGGTATGATACGGATGTACCAAGCTTTACATCAAAAAATAAAATTACTTACGCAGAAGCGGCAGATTTGATCATTACCCAATTCTCTAAGTTTAGTGAAAAACTTGGAACTTTTGCAGCAAATGCTTTTGCGAATGGTTGGATAGAGGCAGAGGATAGGAAGGGGAAAATGCATGGTGGGTTTTGTGCCTACTTACCAATTGCTAAAGAAAGTCGTATTTTTTTAACGTATACCGGCAGTTATCAAGATGTTGTAACGATTGCTCATGAACTTGGGCATGCTTATCATAATTACTTAGTCAACGATCAACCCGCTTTTGCACAGGAAAGAAGTACAAGTATTGCGGAAACAGCTTCAACGTTCGCTGAGAATCTAGTACTCGATGCTGTAATAGACAGCGCATCAAATGAAGAAGAAAAATTAACCTTGCTAGAAATGAAGATTGGAAATGGTCTAAAGTATCAAGTGACTGTTCCAGCAATGTTTGATTTCGAAATGAAATTATATGAACAACGGAAGTCTGGCCCATTGAAACCCAATGAAATAAATGAATTAATGACAAGCACGTTTAAACAGGTTTATGGAGACACGGTGAAAGACATGAACCCTTATCTATGGATGACCATCCCACACCTTTATCGTACAGAGCTGCCATTTTATAATTTTCCGTACACCATTGGCTATCTACTCAGCAATGTAATGTATGCACAATATAAGGAAAATCCCGTACAGTTTCCGGCTCAATACGATGCATTTTTAAAAAACACAGGAAAAATGACAATTGAACAATTGGCAGCCCACTATCTAAAGCAGGACATTACAGATTTGTCATTTTGGGAAGCATCCTTGCAGCCAACAATCGAAGCTATTGAACAGTATAAGAAATTATCGGAAAGAAAATGGCAGGAAATGAGATGATGGGTACGAAGGGATTTATCCCGCATATAACTGGCAGTAAGATTCTCGCTTCAAGCAATAAAGAGAAACCGAAATTGGTAAGAGGGGAATCAACTGCCAGTAAATGTCCGATTGGTTCACCTAACCATCCGTGGGGATAAACAAGCCCACGGATGGAAGATTTACTTTATCAAGTTTACTGATTTAATCGGAATAGTTTTCTCGGCCTTCCTTTTAGATAAGGCTTTTCCTCACCTGCCACTTTTATGACCTCGCCAGCTAACAGTTTATTAATGGTACGTTCTGCACTTCGTTTTGTAACTTTATAATGCGATGCAATATCGTGAGAAGAGAATGGTTCGTTATTTCGAGATTGAATAAAATCGATAAAATTATAGGATAGTTCATTATTTAAACGTGCCTTATGAATGAGTGCTTGATAAAGCTTCGATGTATCAAAATGTTTAATAATACCAATTGGTCCAATCGTATCTTGCCGTTCATTAACAATATAGCATTTACTGTCTTTTTCCGTACTGCATGCATCTAATGCTAATTTCGCATTTTCCACTGCTTCCTTTGCGGTTAAAGCCAATCCAAATCCAATATCGACAGGTGTTTGCAATGTTTTCTCAATATCGTACAGTAAAGGAAAATCCCGATAATGATTTTGAATATGGTCAATGACTCCCTTGGTACCGAATAAAATAAAACGGTTATCATCACTTGGAAAGACGGAAGCGTTCGTTTGCTTGGCAAATGTTAAGAGTAAACGATGTAATTTCTGTAGCGATTGCTTAGCCACCGTACTACCTCTTCGTTGCTCAATAACTTCCCATTGCTTTAATCGTACGTATCCAGAAACAATTTGTGTAGTATTGGGCTCTGAAAGTGTCACGATTTTTCGAGCCTCTTCGAGGGCGCATGCAATATTTAGTCTAGGTATTGTCATACAGCTTACGGGTATACCTTCATGTCTTAATTTTATTTCGATTTCCTTTGTAGATGTGAGGACAGTATCAATTTTTCCTTCCTTCCATAACGTTTGATGGAAGGACACAATGTCATCTGATTGCACCTGCTGTTGTTTATTTGGCTGAAAAATATAGATATCCTTATTTTTCATGGCTATATCTGCTAGTACGTTGCTGACATGCTTCCCACTTAACACATCTAGAGAAATGCGGTTAATAACTTGTTTATGAAGATGGTTTAACCGGAATAAGGAGTGAATAATCATATATTCATCATACGGTATTTGAATACTTGGAATTCGCTTCTTCACTAACAAGTCTTTTGCATATAGATAAGAGAGCTGTTCCGTAAATAAATAAATATCACATACATATGCTTTTTCAATTAATTCTGTAACATCTTCAGCCTTTGAGTAGGTAAAGGGCATAAGCTCGATATCGCTTTTCGTATCAGCGAGCTTCATAATGCGTTTCATTACATCCTCATTACCAAAAGCTGCAATCTTAATTTTCATTCTAAACGCTCCCATGTTCTTATAAATGATTATAAATGCAAATTTTTTTACTATGTAATCCTATTTTTATTTAAACTAGCTTCCCTACTTGATGTAACGAATTAATAAATGACCGATATCTGCAATTATTCTTTCACTTTCTGCATTAAGGGAGATTCCTTCTGATAAAAGAACAACATGTATCGTCTTATCCTGATATTTCATAATGCCAGCATCATGGGTGACTCCTTGTAGCTCCCCCGTTTTATGGTAAAACTGAATCTCATCCTCTGCCTGCAAATAACTAGGGAGCTTATTAGTAAATTGCTGGTTAGCTAAAATAGTTAAAATCATTTTCTGGCTCTCTTTTGTTAAAAATTTATTATTTTCTGAAATTAAATGCAACAATTTTGCGATATCATATGCACTTGTATAATTGTCCAATCCATTTTCCTTTGCCTGTAGATCCATAAACTTACGTTGAATGATCGATTGTTGGCAGTCAGCATCTTTTGTTAATTGATTGATTGTTTCTACACCTAATATATCAAGTAATACATTGGCAGCTGTGTTATCTGAAACAATAATCATTAGCTCCAATAAGTTTCGATAACTATAAATATGAGAATGGGATAAATAATTAATTACTCCAGCACCGCCAACCATATTTTCCCTTTTTATATAAACAAGCTTGTCCTGTAAATGTGGGTTTTTATCTAGTTGACGAAAGCCTGCAATTAAAATTGGTAATTTAGCCAAACTGGCTGCACATCTTAACTGAGCTGGATTAATGGAAATAGTACCTTCATTTGTTTCAATATAAACAGAAAAATGATCGCTTACCGGTTCCAATTTGTGATGTATGGATTTTTCCAATTCTCGAAAATTCATATTGTATAGACCACCTTACATATCAGTCTTAGAAAACTTTCTGAAGCTGGACGTACACTGTAAGCAAGTATTGACATCGCTTCTTTGCTTTAATACAGTAAAGCGTCCATCAATATTTAACGAACAACAATCGACAACTTTCGCTAATAGCAATATAGTATTGAATTTTCTCATAATTGTCAATCCTAAAATAATATATTTGCATTACTTATACATATATCTAGCTGACTGGACTACCTAAAAAAACAGTATGAAATAAACATACAGGCTGGGACGGTCCCGTGGAAAGCGAAGTTGTCATACATCTTCTTTTGATAAAAATACGTTTGTTCCTGCCTCTTTTCACACATATTTGAAATACATTTTTCATTCCACGGCAACGGCTTACCCTCTTTATGGGCAAGTCCCGTGTGAGGATATCACACGGTTACTTTTTCACTGAAGTCTTGTATAGTTTCGCTGCGACATCTGAACGATATCTTTTCGGGAAGTTCCGTTTTTGAAGAAAAGAATATTAGAGCGAGCTACCTTCGAAGAACACTCTTTATAGCTAAATGTAATAATAAATAATCAGTAGTAGCCCTAATAACACAAAGGTAGTAATTGTTTGGAATTGCATGATCTTATAAAATGAGGGATTTACCTTTTCAGAAGGAGCAGGCTTTTCTTTCCATTCTTCCATATAGTCATTTGACATCATACTTAAAAATCTTCTGAAGCCAAACGTGACACCATCAAAGAAGCCGCCTTTTTTGGTATAGATAAACAATGTAATGACGAGAAGCAGTAAAAACACATAGAATAGTGCATTTATAAAGTTCACGAGATTATAGGATGGAGCGAAAATAAGAAAAATTACAATCGTTAAGCATATCGTGAGCAGGAAATACAGCCCATGTTTTGATTTATTCATAGAGTCACCTTCTAGATAAGTTGAACTAATTATATCATAGAATTTTATGTTGCAAAAAGCGCATTATTTAAAAAATTTAATGAATTGTATTTAGGACGAAAGCATTAATCTAACGCTGTTTACACATATTTTTAATAAATGGAAATAATGATAGTTTTTACACTATTATAAAAAATGTTTTGCAAATTAGCTGGGTTGATTGTATAATTTCGTTAGTAGATTAAATCTGCGAAAAAATCAAAAAACTATTACTTTAAGGGGGTTCTTTTTAACTATGAAGTTAAAATGGTCACTATTATTGGCTCTTGGTCTATTGCTTAGTGTGTTTTTAGTAGCATGCTCAGGTGATGACGGAGATTCAGCAGAAGGCACTGGTTCTGATGATAAGAAAGAAGAAGAACCAGCAAAAGACGAAGAAAATGTAGAACAAGTACTTAATTTTATTAATGGAGATACAATTCCATCGATGGATCCATCCATGGCTACTGACGAATATGGCTTCCAGTTTCTAGGTGCAACCATGGAAGGTCTTTATCGCTTGGATGAGAACGCAGAACCAGTTGAAGGTATTGCAACAGAGCACAAAGTGAGTGAGAACGGTCTTACATGGACATTTACCTTACGTGAAGATGCAGTTTGGTCAAATGGCGATCCTGTAACTGCACATGATTTCGTTTATGCTTGGCAGCGTGCTGTAGACCCAGACACTGGCTCTGAATATGGCCCGTATATGATGGGTGGCGTTATTAAAAATGCAACAGCTGTTAACACTGGTGACGTTCCTGTAGAGGATTTAGGTGTTAAAGCGGATGGCGATTACACCCTTGTTGTAGAGCTAGAAAATCCTGTACCTTATTTTGAATCATTAACTACCTTTGGCACGTTCCTCCCGTTAAATCAAAAATTTGTTGAAGAACAAGGCGATAAGTTTGCTACAAGTACAGATACGCTATTATCTAATGGTCCTTATAAGCTAACAGATTGGGAAAGCACAAGCAGCTCATGGAATCTGGAGAAGAATGCAGATTACTGGGATGCAGAAACGGTTCAGCTAGAAAAGATGACGTATGAAGTGGTGAAGGATCCACAAACTGGTGTTGACTTATATGAAAGCGGTACAGTTGATCGTGCTGGACTATCATCTGATTTAGTTGATCAGTATTCTACACATGAAGATTATGTAGTAACACCTGAAACATCTGTCTTTTACTTGAAGATGAACCAAACGAGAAACGAAGCATTAGCAAATACAAATGTCCGTGCTGCAATTAGTCGTGCATTTGATAAGCAAGCACTAGTCGATCAAATCCTTAACAACGGATCGCTAGTAGCTAATGGTTTAATTCCTGCTAACTTTACCCCAATGCCAGGCGGTGGAGAGGATTTCCGTGAAGTTAGTGGCGACTTAGTGACATATGATGTAGAAAAGGCGAAAGAATATTGGGAAAAAGGTCTAGAAGAACTAGGAACAGACTCTGTCGAGCTTGAATTCCTTGCAGGTGATTCAGAAACGGCTAAAACGATGAATGAATACCTTGCTAATCAGCTAGAAACAAATTTACCTGGATTAAAAGTTACGTTAAAGCAGGTTCCGTTTGAGCAACGTTTAGACTTAGATACGAATATGGATTATGATATTCAATTCTCCGGCTGGGGTCCAGACTATCTTGATCCATATACCTTCCTTAACCTATGGTTAACGGATGGTGGTAATAATAAAATGGGCTACTCTAACCCTGACTATGATGCGTTATTAGAAAAAACTACTACGGAATTAGCTCAAGATAATGAAGCACGTTACCAAACCTTCCTTGAAGCAGAAAAGATGCTATTTGAAGATGCAGCAATCGCTCCTGTTTACCAAAGTGCAATGGCACAATTAGTATCACCTAAAGTTAAAGGTGTTTATGTGAATCCATTTGGACCAACATATGAATACAAATGGGCTAGCGTTGGATCAGAAGAATAATAGTAGTCTAAATTAATATGCTAAAGATTAGTAGGTTAAGAGAGTGTATGACCCTTTGGTATATACTCTCTTTTCCCCTGTCAAGAAAAAGACTTATAATAAATAACATTTACTATTTTTAGAATATTCAGCTTAATAGGAGGTGCACGAATGGTTCGTTATATACTACGACGTGTATTTTATATGGTAATTACGCTATTTATCATCGCGACCGTATCTTTCTTTTTAATGAAGATGCTACCAGGTAGTCCGTTGAAGGCAGAAGATAAACTGACCGAAGAACAAAAAGAAATCGTTCTTGAGAAATATGGCTTAAATGATCCTGTGCCAGTGCAATACATAACTTATTTGAAAGATTTAATGCAAGGGGACTTAGGTATCTCCTTTGCGTTTGATAATACACCGGTTACAAAAATACTTATGGATCGAATTGGTCCGTCGGCACAGCTAGGTGCACAATCGTTACTAGTGGGAACATTTTTAGGTATTTTATTTGGGTTAATTGCCGCGATTTCGCATAATGGTATCCTCGATTATACCTCAACCATTCTTGCTGTACTAGGTACTTCCATACCTTCGTTTGTTTTTGCCGGACTACTCCAATGGTTCCTTGCCGTGGAAACAGGCTGGTTCCCTGTCGCATTATGGGGAACGTTTGAACATACCATATTGCCAACGATCGCCTTGATGATATTTCCGATGGCAACGGCTGCTCGTTTTACGCGTACGGAAATGATCGAAGTAATGGGTTCTAATTTTATTACAACCGCACGTGCGAAGGGTGTAAGTGAATACGGAATCATCTTCAAGCATGGTATGCGTAATGCACTTATACCACTTGTGACCGTAATTGGTCCAATGGCAGTGAGTTTAATGACAGGAACGCTTGTTATTGAACAAATTTTTGCCGTACCTGGGATAGGTGAGCAGTTTGTATCATCCATTATGGTTAATGACTACCCTACAATTATGGGGACAACCCTCTTATTTGCCTTTTTATTTGTTGTCATTATTCTAGTCATCGACCTCCTCTATGTATTAATTGATCCGAGAATTAGACTGACAGGAGGGAAGAGCTAAAAATGGATAACAAAAAAAACGAGCAACAAGTACCAAAAGAATTATTAATACCAATTGAAAGAAAAGAAGATACAAGTGAAAAAATAACGAGTCCAAGCAGAACTTTTATGCAGGACGCTCGCCGAACCTTCTTCAAAAATAAATTGGCGATTTTTTGTGTTATTATTCTAGGCTTGATTAGTTTATTTAGTATTATCGGACCAGGTATGAATGAGCATGGCTTAGATGATCAAGATTTGTCACGTGCTAAAATGCCACCACACGTACCCGTTTTAGAAAATATTTCATGGCTTGGCTTTAACGGTACATTAAAAGATGAATTTAAGGGTAACGATGTAGAACATGCAACGCAAAATGCAATTCAAAGATACAATAATGATAAAGATTTTATTGATATAAAGGTATTGTCCGAAGGAGATGGCAGTAAGGATTCTGCAGAGGTAAAAGCTACTTATCATATTTACGAAGCCAAGGATATGTCTGATCAATATTTCTGGCTCGGCACCGACACGCTTGGTCGAGATCAATGGACAAGGATTTGGTTAGGTACGCGTGTTTCCTTAATTATCGCATTAGTTGCGGCGGCGATTGACCTCGTAATTGGTGTCGCATATGGTGGTATTTCCGCATATTATGGCGGTAAAGTGGATAATGTGATGCAGCGAATTATTGAAATTCTTGTCGGTATACCAAATCTCGTCGTCATTGTCTTAATGATTCTCGTATTACAGCCGGGAATGCTCTCGATCATTATCGCTCTGACGATAACAGGCTGGATTGGAATGGCCCGGATCGTCCGTGGTGAAGTGCTAAAGTTGAAAAGTCAGGAATTTGTGCTTGCTGCACGAACGCTAGGTACGCCAAATAGCTCGATCATTCGCAGGCATTTAGTACCAAATATTAGTGGGATTATTATCATTAATACGATGTTTACGATTCCAGGGGCGATTTTCTTTGAAGCATTCTTAAGCTTTATTGGATTAGGGATGGTTCCGCCAGAGGCGTCTCTTGGGACATTGATTAATACTGGATTTGAGAACCTGAGATTGTACCCATATTTACTCGTGTTCCCAGCTATATTAATATCCGTAATTATGATTGCATTCAACTTAATTGGAGATGGATTACGTGATGCGTTTGATCCGAAAATGCATAAATAAGAAGGTAGGTGTTTCTAAATGAGTAAATTGTTAGAAGTAAAGGATTTGAGCGTTTCATTTAACACCTACAACGGTGAAGTACAAGCTGTTCGAGGTGTGAACTTTGATTTGAAAAAGGGGGAGACATTAGCGATTGTTGGTGAATCTGGCTCAGGAAAGTCGGTAACATCGATGGCGCTAATGCAGCTCTTACCTAAGCCGCACGGCTTTGTCAAATCAGGGGAGATTTTGTTTGAAGGTGAGGATTTGGTTAACAAATCTACGAAAGAGATGCAAAAACTCCGTGGTAAAGATATTTCGATGGTATTCCAAGATCCGATGACATCGTTAAATCCGACGATGAAGGTAGGGAACCAAATCATTGAAGGTTTAATTAAGCATCAGAATATGTCTAAACAGGATGCGAAGAAAAAAGCGATGGAATTACTGGAATTGGTCGGTATACCTAATCCAGAAGTACGGATTAACCAATATCCTCACCAGTTCTCTGGCGGAATGCGCCAGCGCGTGGTCGTAGCGATATCGCTTGCCTGTAATCCAAAGATTCTCATTGCCGATGAGCCAACAACGGCATTAGATGTGACGATACAAGCACAGATTTTAGAGCTGATGAAGGATATTCAAAAGGAAACGGATAGTGCAATTATTTTTATCACGCACGACCTTGGTGTTGTAGCTAACGTTGCAGACCGAGTGGCGGTGATGTACGCTGGAAAAATTGTCGAAATCGGGACAACAGATGATATTTTCTATAATCCGAAGCACCCATACACATGGGGGCTACTAGGTTCGATGCCAACGCTGGACAGTGATGAAGAGGAATTATTTGCGATTCCTGGAAGTCCACCGGATATGCTGAATCCTCCAAAGGGCGATGCCTTTGCCCCACGTAATGAATTTGCATTGGAAATTGACACCGTCATGGAGCCGCCGATGTTTAAGGTATCTGATACACACTATGCAGCGACATGGCTACTCCATGAGGACGCACCGAAAATCGAGCCGCCAGCATCGGTAAAACGGAGAATGCAGGGATTTGCGAATACCGGTAATAAAGGTGGTGACCGACGATGACGGAAAAATTATTACAGGTGAAGGATTTGAAAAAACATTTCAAAGCAGGTAGAAAAAAGATCATTACAGCCGTTGACGGAATCACTTTCGATATTTATAAAGGGGAGACCTTTGGATTAGTAGGCGAATCTGGCTGTGGAAAGTCGACAACGGGAAGAACAATCATTCGTTTATATGAGGCCACAAGTGGTCAAGTACTGTTTAATAACGAGGATGTACATGGGAAGAAGTCGAAGAAGGATCTGCTTAAATTTAATCGAAAAATGCAGATGATTTTTCAGGATCCATCCTCATCGTTAAATCCGCGTATGACAGTTATGGATATTATAGCGGAAGGCTTGGATGTCCATCATCTCGTAAATAACGAGGCAGAACGGAAGGCGAGAGTAGAAGAATTACTACAGGTGGTAGGCTTGAATAAAGAGCATGCGAGCCGCTTTCCTCATGAGTTTAGTGGTGGGCAGCGTCAACGGATTGGTATCGCGCGAGCACTTGCCGTAGAGCCAGAATTAATTATTGCCGATGAGCCCATTTCGGCACTGGATGTTTCTATTCAAGCACAGGTTGTCAATCTATTGAAAAAGCTACAGCGTGATCAAGGGCTAACATATCTGTTTATTGCCCATGATTTATCGATGGTAAAATATATTAGTGATCGAATTGGCGTTATGTATTTTGGGAATATGGTAGAGCTAGCAGACAGTGAAGAGCTCTATAATAATCCGATTCATCCATATACGAAATCATTGTTATCCGCTATTCCACTGCCAGATCCGAATTATGAACGGTCTCGTCAACGAACGAATTATGACCCAACAATCCATGATGTTAGCGAAGATCCTGAATTTAGGGAAATAAAACCTGGCCATTGGGTGCGCTGTACGACAAAAGAATTGGAGCGATACAAAAAGGAATTAGGAGTGTAATGACAGGAAAATCCTTGCTGCCAGCGTGTGTTAGCAAGGATTTTTATCCTCTATATACTGCCAGTTATATGCGGGATAAAAACGTTCGTCATGTGGCAAATAATACCTGCATGAATAGTGAAATCCTACGCAACAATTGAACTCGCTTACATGTGGAAAAGTAATTGAAATTGGTTCTGTTAGGAATAGTTTGACAATATCATGAAAATAAATGTAAAATATATTCACATGTTAACGATGTATAAGGGGGAGTTTGTATGAAAAATAAAAACCTTATGGTTTCTATTGCTATGCTACTAGTATTAGCTCTATTTCTAGCGGCATGTGGTGGTAATGAAGAAGGCAAAAATGGTGATGGTGGATCAGATGGTGGAGACAAACCTAAGTTTCTAAGCATGCTTACAGGTGGAACAAGCGGTACCTATTACCCGCTTGGTGGAGAAATGGCAAAGATTATTGATGATGAAACAGGTATACAAACAGATGCACCATCTTCCAATGCTTCTGCTGATAATGTAATGGCATTAAGTAACGAAGAAGCAGATCTAGCATTCGTTCAGACAGATGTTGTAGCAAATGCTATTGAAGGAATCAATTCTTTTGAAGGTAAAGCTGTAGATAATGTTCAGGCGATTGGTTCGCTATATCCAGAGACTATTCAAATCGTAACAACAAAAGATTCCGGAATTGCATCTGTAGAAGATCTAGCTGGGCAAACGGTTTCCGTTGGTGCACCAGGGTCTGGTACGTATGTAAATGCAGAACAAATCCTAGAAGTACATGGTATGACAATGGATGATATTGATGCGCAAAACCTTGATTTTGGAGAGTCTACTGGTGGTATCCAAGACGGTAATATTGATGCCGCGTTTATCACAGCGGGTACGCCAACAGGAGCTGTTGAAGGATTATCAGCAACGGTTGATGTAGGAATTGTTCCAATTGCTAAAGATAAGGTTCAGGCATTAGTTGAAGAGTATCCATATTATGCTGAAGATACAGTTAAAGCAGGTACGTATAATATTGAAGAAGATGTAACAACAGTAGCAGTATTGGCAATGCTTGCTGTAAGAGATAGTTTATCTGAAGAGGTAGTATACGATATTACGAAAGCAATATACGAAAACACGGATAAAATTTCTCATGCAAAAGGTGAATTTATTACGAAGGAATCTGCGTTAGATGGTATTGGAATTGATCTGCATCCAGGTGCAAAGAAATATTTTGAAGAAGAAGGTATTTCTGCTTCAAAATAAGTTTTACAATAAATAACTTGGTGGCCGGCTGTAATCCTGCATGAATGTAGGAATTTGCTGCCGGTCAACCCATGTTTAGAAGCGTTTACATCTTCTTATACAAATCTCAACGGTTTCTAGGTGAATATTCATGAAGTTTTTTAAGAAAAAGAGAATGATAGCTATTCTGGTTCTTCTACTATTAATTACTCTACTTGCTTTATGTGTTCCTTTCCGAACAGCCCTAGTATTTTATGAAGAAAATACAAAGCAAATTGATGCGTTCCTTCCTATAGAAGAAGGCGCCCCCTTCCAATTAATTTTCAAACATTCTATTCATTTAACGGATGTTGTGGAAAAATATGTTGTACTAGATAATCAGAATATGAAGCAAAATGAAATTGTATATGAAGAATTTGGAATTGGTATGCCATCTAATGCTCAAGAAGGTGAAGAATTCACGTATGAGGATGGAAAATACCATATTAAAAGGCTGGATAATATTTTTCCTAACATTAAATTAAGAAACGGCAAAACCGTTTCTGAAAATCGACTTGTTTGGGGCGAGAACGCAGAGCATCAAATCTACCTAAATAAATACTTTGAGCCAGGCTCTTGGTTTACTTTAAAAATAGAAAATTTAACACTATGGGAATACTTGAAAGGAGTGAGGATCGTTGAGTGACTCAAAAGATCAATTAACCGAAAAACAGCAAGAGGAATTGTTACAGAAATATGATTCTGAATCGAATACGAGAAAGCTTGCTGGTACAGCGGCTGCTATCGTTTTTATCGGATTATTAGCATTTTCTTTATTTCAGCTTTATACAGGAGCCTTTGGCCAATACACTGCTTACATTCAGCGTACGGTCCATTTAGGTTTTGCACTATCCCTAATTTTTCTATTGTTTCCAGCAAGAAAAAAGGGGAACAAGAAGAAGGTTGCTTGGTATGATTATTTGCTTGTATTATTGTCCATTATCGTTTGTGGCTACTGGCCAGTTTTCTATGAGACGTTAGTACAGCAAATTGGAAGTATTACACAGGTGCAGATGTTTATTGGTGGAGCAGCGATATTACTTGTTCTGGAAGCTACTCGACGAGCAGTAGGGCTTCCAATAACCATTATTGCAATTATCTTTTTGGTATACGCATTATTCGGCCCGTATATGCCAGGCATGCTTGCACATAGAGGGCTGAGTCTACAACAGTTAATTGATTCAATGTTTTTTACAACGCAAGGTATTTTAGGTACGCCTTTACAGGTATCGTCAACTTATATCTTTTTATTCCTATTATTTGGTGCATTTTTAGTACAAACTGGGGTAGGAAATTACTTTAATGATTTGGCAATTTCACTTGCGGGTCGTCGAACAGGTGGACCAGCAAAGGTTGCCATCTTTTCAAGTGCCTTGAATGGTACTATTTCAGGAAGCTCTGTTGCTAATACTGTTACAACTGGGTCTTATACCATACCGATGATGAAAAAGCTCGGTTATAAACCAAATTTCGCTGGTGCCGTTGAGGCGGCTTCCTCTACTGGTGGTCAAATTATGCCACCAATTATGGGAGCTGCAGCGTTTTTAATGATAGAGTTTGCTGGAGTGGGTTATTGGGAAATTGCGAAGGCGGCTACGATACCAGCTATTTTATACTTTTCTGGTATTTGGATAATGACGCATCTAGAGGCAAAGCGTACCGGCTTACACGGCTTGCCAAAGGACCAGATCCCGCCTAAAAAGGAAGTTTTCAAAAAGATTCATTTATTGCTTCCGATTATAGCTATTGTCTGGTTACTATTTAAAGGGTTTAGTATTGAACGAACAGCGTTACTAGGAATAGGTATTACGATCTTGGTTAGTATGTTTAGAAAAGATACACGGATTAATCTATCAAAATTTATAACGGCGTTAACCTCTGGAGCAAGAACGGCACTAGGTGTGGCAGCTGCAACTGCTTGCGCTGGTATTATTGTCGGTGTCGTAACAAAAACAGGTCTTGGGCTGAAATTGGGAAATAGTCTTGTAAGTATGGCAGGCTCTCTTGCAAGCTCTGCTGATATGCAGTTACTGCTTACACTGTTTTTCACAATGGTTGCTTCCATTATATTGGGGATGGGATCACCAACTACAGCTAACTATATCATTACATCAACGATTGCTTTACCAGCTATATTAGCATTGAATGATCAACTTGAAGTTGCCATACCAGTACTTGCAGGTCATATGTTTGTGTTTTATTTTGGAATTGTTGCTGATATTACACCTCCAGTAGCACTTGCCGCATTTGCAGCGACGGGAATATCTGGCGGTGAACCAATACGAACAGGGGTGAATGCTGCGAAATTGGCAGTAGCAGCATTTATCATTCCATATATGTTCGTTCTACAACCACAGCTGTTAATGATTGATACGACCGTACTAAGTATTATTTGGATTCTCTTTACGGCTATTACGGGCATGATTGCAATTGGTGCTGGTTTAATTGGATTTTGGTATCTTAAGCTAAATTGGCTCGTCCGAATTATTTCCGTGGTAGTAGGTTTAATGCTCATTTATCCAGAAGGCAATACAGATATTTATGGGCTTATTGCATTTATCATTATGATTGCTGTTCAATTTATGATGAATCGCTCCCAAGGGCAAACAGAGCTGATGCAGCAAGCAAGTGAACAATAAAGTGAAACTTCAATCCGTGGGAGATTTTGTTTATCCCCCCACGGATTCGAAGTACCACAAGGGTATGACCTAAAGGCCCTAGAAACAATCGGACATTTACTGGCAGTTTATCCCCACTCACCAATATTGGTTTCACTTGATTGCTTGGAGTGTGGTCTTACTGCAAGTTATATGCGGGATAAAAAAATTACATGATTCAAGAGATAGGTTGTCGTAATATTTCGGCAGCCTATTTTTTGTTGTCTAGGAAACTATAAAATTAGCCCATCTGAATAAAAATGGGCATGTTGAGCCGCGTCCAGATCCAGCGCCCAGAAAACGGAGGCGACCTCACGAATCGCTCTAAGCTAAAGCATCATCGGCTAGCAAGCACACCATGATTCCTTTAACTCCGTTGACTTGCTCCAGTCGCTACGTTTTTATTCGGGCGCTTCCGCTTTTGTCTAAGTTAAGAAAGTATAAAATCAGTGCAATGACTGCGTTAAGCCAAGTAGTTATTTTGAAATGTTTGATGTATATTAGCAATGCTCCGACTAATTACTTCGCTTTCCGCGGGCACGGCCTCAACTAACTTTGCAAAGAAGAACACGTTGCAAAGTGGATTTTCGGCTCGCGCTAATCCCGCAGGAGTCTACGTAATTAGTCTCCGCTATGAGAAGGTGCAACAATTCTTTTCATAAGTAATAGGTTGGCTTTTTTTACAATGGGTAAAGTGAAAATCGTTATCCGTGAGTATAAAAGCAGCTGTGTTACTTCATGCTAGCGTTGTAGAGCCTGATAATAGCGAAGGGCGGCCACTTCAACTCCTGTGGGAAATGTTTGACCTGAAGATCCACTTTTTTGAGCGGGTTTTGCTAAAAAAGTTAGCTGAAGGACAAACCCCACGGAAAGGGAAGTGGGCAGCCGGAGTGGTGGTCAAGCAAGCAGTAGCTATTATTCCATAATAGCTACTAGAGGAAGCGTAAATCTGAGCATTTAGTGATAAGGAATGAGCGAATTTTGCTCAGTTTTTTCTTAATTTTAGTAGCTTTTTTGATTTTTATAACACTTCTAGATGAATCGGATTTCAATAAGGATATTAAAAAATGAAAATTAATTCAGTTACCTATTTTTAAATAGTTCTTAAAACGTCATTCTTTTGACTGAAAATTACTTGTATTTTAAACCAAATATCCTAAAATTTTGAATATGAAAACTTTGTAGAAAAATGACGAAAACATGCATGAAATCAGGATTAAACGACATTTTAGTAATAACGAAGTCTTATAAATTAAGAAATGTAGGAATAATTAAAATAAACTGTTTTAGGTAAAAAGCCTTTTCAAACTTGTCTAAAAGTTATATAATTTTTAACTGTAACCGAATTCTTAGTAGCGAAAAATACTAAAATATTCAGAAAAAAGGGACATCTAAGGGAGGATATTAGTATGAAGAAATGGTCATTATTGGTTGCACTTGGTATCGTACTAAGTGTTTTTTTAGCAGCCTGCGGTGGCGATGACAATAGTACTGAAGGATCAAAAAGTAAAGATTCTGGTACAAGTGAAAGTAGTGGCGATAATACACTTAATCTATTACAAAGTGGAACAATCTCTACAATGGATTCTTCCATGGCAACAGATGAGTTCTCTTTCCAGTTCTTAGGTTCTACTATGGAAGGACTATATCGCTTAGATAAAAATGGCGAACCTACAGAAGGTATCGCAAAAGAACATAAAGTAAGTGACGATGGTCTAACTTGGACTTTTACACTACGTGAAGATGCTAAATGGGAAAATGGGGACCCAGTTACTGCAAATGACTTTGTTTATGCATGGCAACGTGCGGTTAACCCTGAAACTGGTTCAGAGTATGGTCCTTACATGATGAGCGGTGTTATTAAAAACGCTGAAGCCGTTAGTAGTGGAGATGCTGCTGTAGACGAGTTAGGAGTTACTGCTAAAGATGATTATACATTAGTAGTTGAGCTTGAAAACCCAACTCCATATTTTGAATCACTCACAACGTTCGGTACGTTCTTACCATTAAATGAAAAGTTCGTTGAAGAACAAGGTGATAAATATGCTACAAGTTCTGAGACAGTATTATCAAACGGTCCATTTGTATTGAAAAATTGGACTAGCACAAGCAGTTCTTGGGATCTAGAAAAGAATGAAAGTTACTGGGATGCGGATACAGTACAACTAGATAAATTGACATATGAGGTTGTTAAAGACCCACAAACAGCAGTGGACCTATATGAAAAAGGTACAGTAGATCGTGCTGACTTATCTTCAGATTTGGTTGACCAATATGCTACACACGAAGATTACAATGTTTCTCCTGAAATGTCAGTATGGTATCTAAAATTTAATGAAACAAGAAATGAAGCTTTAGCTAATACAAATATTCGTGCTGCACTAAGTAGAGCATTCGATAAGCAATCATTAGTTGATGTTATTCTTAACAATGGTTCTGTCGTTGCAAATGGTTTAATTCCCGAAAACTTTGTTCAAATGCCAGAAGGTGAAAAAGACTTCCGCGAAGTAAGTGGAGATCATATTACGTATGATCCAGAAGCAGCAAAAGAATACTGGAAAAAAGGTCTAAAAGAATTAGGTAAAGATTCCATTGAGCTTGAATTCCTATCTGGTGATACAGAAACGGCTAAAACAATGAATGAATATCTTGTTAATCAACTAGAGTCAAATCTAGATGGCCTAAAAATCAACCTAAAGCAAGTACCTGGTGAACAACGTTTAGACCTAGACACAAAAATGGATTATGACATCCAACTGTCTGGTTGGGGACCAGATTACCTTGACCCATACACATATATGAGCCTTTGGGTGACAGACGGTGGAAACAATAAAATGGGATATTCAAATAAAGAATATGACAAATTAGTAGAAGAAACGACAACTGAATTAGCTACTAATAATACTGCTCGCTACGAGAATTTCTTGGAAGCAGAAAAGATTTTATTTGAAGATGCTGCAATAGCACCTGTTTATCAACGTGCTAAAGCACAATTAGTATCTCCTAAGATGCATGGCGTATACATGAACGCATTTGGTCCAACATATGAGTACAAATGGGCAAGTGTAGAATAAGCGCACATCATTTTAAGTTAAGATAGAAATTTTAAAGAGAGAGTAGGCACTGCATGATGCATACTCTCTTTTTCCCCTTATATTGATATATTCTCATAATATTGAACATTAGCTTAATTTTAGGAGGTGCAAGCATGTTACGCTACATTTTACGTCGCGTCATGTATATGGCAATTACACTGTTTATTATTGCTACCGTGTCATTCTTTCTGATGAAAATGTTGCCTGGTAGTCCGCTTAATGCAGAGGATAAATTGAGTGAAGAACAAAAAGCCATTGTATTAGAAAAATACGGCTTGAATGACCCGGTTCCCGTTCAATACGTAAATTATATGAAAGGTCTTGTACAGGGAGATCTAGGTATTTCCTTTGCGTTTGATAATACACCTGTAACGAATATTTTAATGGATCGAATAGGCCCATCTGCACAGTTGGGAGCGCAATCATTATTAGTAGGAACAATTCTAGGAATTTTATTCGGTTTAATAGCTGCAATATCGCACAATGGATTTCTTGACTATAGTTCGACAATATTAGCAGTACTCGGGACATCTATTCCATCCTTCGTATTTGCTGGACTACTCCAATGGTTCCTTGCCGTGGAAACAGGCTGGTTCCCTGTCGCATTATGGGGAACGTTTGAACATACCATATTACCAACGATCGCCTTGATGATATTCCCGATGGCAACGGCTGCTCGTTTTACGCGTACGGAAATGATCGAAGTAATGGGTTCTAACTTTATTACAACGGCACGTGCAAAGGGTGTCAGCGAAGTCGGCATTATCTTTAAACACGGCTTGCGTAATGCACTTATTCCACTTGTGACCGTGATTGGTCCAATGGCAGTGAGTTTAATGACAGGAACGCTTGTTATTGAAAAAATATTCGCTGTGCCAGGAATAGGAGAACAATTTGTTACATCGGTTATGGTTAATGATTATCCAGTAATTATGGGAACGACAATACTTTTCGCATTTTTATTTGTAGTAATCATCTTAATCATCGACCTCCTATATGTATTAATTGACCCTAGAATCAGGCTTACAGGGGGGAAAGCTAATATGGAGAAAGATCATCAAAAAAATCAGGTCCCAAAAGAATTACTAGTACCTATAAAAGATAAAGAGAATGATAGTGAAAAAATATCAGGCCCTAGTCGAACATTTATGCAAGATGCTAGACGAACCTTCTTCAAAAATAAAATGGCAATGTTTTGTGTTATTCTGCTGGCTGTGATTGTTGTATTTAGTATCATCGGACCGGGTATGAATGAGCATGGTTTAGATGATCAAGACTTATCACGAGCCAAAATGCCTCCGCATGCCCCCGTTTTAGAAAATATTTCATGGTTAGGTTTTGATGGGACATTAAAGGATGAATTCAAAGGTGATAATGTTGAACAAGCTACACAAAAGGCTATATCCCGTTATGATAACCAAGAAGAATTTATTGATATAAAGGTGCTGTCTGAAGGGGATGGCAGCAATAATTCTGCAGAAGTAAAAGCTACTTATCATGTTTATGAAGCCAAGGATATGTCCGATCAATATTTCTGGCTAGGCACCGACACGCTTGGTCGGGATCAATGGACAAGATTATGGTTAGGTACACGAGTTTCCTTAATTATCGCATTAGTTGCGGCGGCGATTGATCTCGTAATTGGTGTCGCATATGGTGGTATTTCCGCATATTATGGCGGAAGAGTCGACAATGTGATGCAACGAATACTAGAAATATTAGTCGGAATTCCGAATCTTGTTGTTATTCTATTAATGATTCTCGTATTACAGCCAGGTATTATATCGATTATTATCGCTCTGACGATAACGGGTTGGATTGGAATGGCCCGGATCGTCCGTGGTGAAGTGTTGAAGCTGAAAAATCAGGAATTTGTGCTTGCTGCACGAACGTTGGGCACAACGAATGGAAAAATTATTCGGAAGCATCTAGTACCAAATATTAGTGGGATTATTATCATTAATACGATGTTTACGATACCTAGTGCCATCTTTTTTGAAGCATTTCTAAGCTTTATTGGATTAGGGATGGTTCCGCCGGATGCATCTCTAGGTACGCTAATAAATACTGGATTCGACAATATCAGACAATATCCATATCTATTAGTCTACCCAGCAGTACTGATTTCAGTCATTATGATTGCATTTAACTTAATTGGAGATGGATTACGTGATGCGTTTGATCCGAAAATGCATAAATAAGAAGGTAGGTGTTTCTAAATGAGTAATTTGTTAGAAGTAAAGGATTTGAGCGTTTCATTTAACACCTACAACGGTGAAGTACAAGCTGTTCGAGGTGTGAACTTTGATTTGAAAAAGGGGGAGACATTAGCGATTGTTGGTGAATCTGGCTCGGGAAAGTCGGTAACATCGATGGCGTTAATGCAGCTCTTACCTAAGCCACACGGCTTTGTCAAATCAGGGGAGATTTTGTTTGAAGGTGAGGATTTGGTTAACAAATCTACGAAAGAGATGCAAAAACTCCGTGGTAAAGATATTTCGATGGTATTCCAAGATCCGATGACATCGTTAAATCCGACGATGAAGGTAGGGAACCAAATCATTGAAGGTTTAATTAAGCATCAGAATATGTCTAAACAGGATGCGAAGAAAAAAGCGATGGAATTACTGGAATTGGTCGGTATACCTAATCCAGAAGTACGGATTAACCAATATCCTCACCAGTTCTCTGGCGGAATGCGCCAGCGCGTGGTCGTAGCGATATCGCTTGCCTGTAATCCAAAGATTCTCATTGCCGATGAGCCAACAACGGCATTAGATGTGACGATACAAGCACAGATTTTAGAGCTGATGAAGGATATTCAAAAGGAAACGGATAGTGCAATTATTTTTATTACGCACGACCTTGGTGTTGTAGCTAATATTGCAGACCGAGTGGCGGTGATGTACGCTGGAAAAATTGTCGAAATTGGGACAACAGATGATATTTTTTATAATCCGAAGCACCCATACACATGGGGGCTACTAGGTTCGATGCCAACGCTGGACAGTGATGAAGAGGAATTATTTGCGATTCCTGGAAGTCCACCGGATATGCTGAATCCTCCAAAGGGCGATGCCTTTGCCCCACGTAATGAATTTGCATTAGAAATTGACACCGTCATGGAGCCGCCGATGTTTAAGGTATCTGACACACACTATGCAGCGACATGGCTACTCCATGAGGACGCACCGAAAATCGAGCCGCCAGCATCGGTAAAACGGAGAATGCAGGGATTTGCGAGTACGGCTAGTAAGGACGGTGAAGCTTGATGGAGCAAGAAAAATTACTAGAAGTAAAAAACCTAAAGAAACATTTTAGAGCTGGGCGGAAGAAAATCATTACGGCTGTCGATGGTATCTCTTTCGATATTTATAAAGGGGAGACCTTTGGATTAGTAGGCGAATCTGGCTGTGGAAAGTCGACAACGGGAAGAACAATCATTCGTTTATATGAGGCCACAAGTGGTCAAGTACTGTTTAATAACGAGGATGTACATGGGAAGAAGTCGAAGAAGGATCTGCTTAAATTTAATCGAAAAATGCAGATGATTTTTCAGGATCCATCCTCATCGTTAAATCCGCGTATGACAGTCATGGATATTATAGCGGAAGGCTTGGATGTCCATCATCTCGTAAATAACGAGGCAGAACGGAAGGCGAGAGTAGAAGAATTACTACAGGTGGTAGGGCTGAATAAAGAGCATGCGAGCCGCTTTCCTCATGAGTTTAGTGGTGGGCAGCGTCAACGGATTGGTATCGCGCGAGCACTTGCCGTAGAGCCAGAATTAATTATTGCCGATGAGCCCATTTCGGCACTGGATGTTTCTATTCAAGCACAGGTTGTCAATCTATTGAAAAAGCTACAGCGTGATCAAGGGCTAACGTATCTGTTTATTGCCCATGATTTATCGATGGTAAAATATATTAGTGATCGAATTGGCGTTATGTATTTTGGGAATATGGTGGAGCTAGCAGACAGTGAAGAGCTCTATAATAATCCGATTCATCCATATACGAAATCATTGTTATCCGCTATTCCACTGCCAGATCCGAATTATGAACGAGGTCGTCAGCGTACAGCATATGATCCATCCGTTCATGATAAAAGTGAAGAACCAGAGTTTCGTGAAGTGAAACCTGGACATTGGGTGCGCTGTACGACAAAAGAATTAGAGCAGTATAGGAAAGATTTAGGGCTATAAATATTTGGAAGAAAAGCCTTTTATATAATAAGCTATGTGAAAGCAGTGCTGTTTGGTGGCTGCTTACGAAAAGGGAGTATATTCCATTGATATGACAGTTTTTGGAGATAGTCCGATATAGGAATTCTGCTATCAATTGATAGCAGAATTTTTTTGGTTTTTGTCTAGAAAATTACATATGGATGAATATGGGCGTGTTGAGTCGCGTCCAGCTCCAGCGCCCAGAAACTAGGCGACTTCACGAATCGTACTAATCTAAGTCATCACCGAATCGCTAGTACACCGTTCACTCCAGTCGCTTGGTTTCTAATCGGGCGCTTGCGCTTTTTATTCTTCCAGATAATGTGGGTTTTATCCCTGGATTACTGCCAAAGTTGTTAGTTTATTATTAGCTTGCACTTTAGTTTTCATTAAAGGATACTAGAATAAAGGTGGTGATGTCATGTTCACAAAAGAGCTACTCGAGCGGGAGCCACATCCTGGTTTGGTGCTTGATCTAGCTGCGTTAGATAAAAACTGCGATATAATTTCTGAAAAGTCAAATAACAAAAAGGTGAGGATTGCTACGAAATCGATCCGTTCGATTCCAGTCATCGAGAGAATATTAGCGAATAGTTCCGTATTTCAAGGATTAATGTGTTTTAGTCCAAAAGAAGCATTATTTCTGTATGAATATGGTTTTCGTGATATTTTACTAGGCTATCCGGTTTGGGATGCTTCCCTGCTTGCAAAAATTGCAAAGATTAATAAATCGGGTGGGAAAATTATTTGTATGGTAGATCAGCGTGAACAGATTGTGTTTTTACAATCCATTGCTAAACAGTATGATGGACTCATTTATACCTGTCTTGATATCGATATGAGTACTAATTTCTTTGGCTTTCATTTTGGCGTCCGTCGTTCGCCATTACGTGATGTAACGAGTGTAATAGAGATAGCACATGTTATTTCCAAACAATCCCATCTAAAGTTGACTGGTGTAATGGGTTATGAAGCGCAGCTTGCTGGTGTGCCTGATCAACTACCCAAGCAATGGGTATTGAACAAAGCTGTAACAGTATTAAAGAAAAAATCAGTGGCAAAGATAGCCGATAGAAGAAAGGCGATAATCAATGCTTTAACAAATGAAGGATTCTCTCTTGAAATTGTCAATGGGGGTGGGACAGGTAGTTTGGTAACAACTTCTAACGAAAGAGTTGTAACAGAGGTAACCGTTGGATCTGGTTTTTATGCACCATTGTTATTTGATTATTATAAGCAGCCGATCGGAACGAATCCTTCTCTTTTCTTTACATTACCGATTGTACGGCAACCTGAACAACAAATCTATACTTGTTTAGGAGGGGGATATGTGGCTTCCGGAAGCCCAGGGGTGGATAAGTTACCGCAACCAGTTTTTCCTGAGGGTAGCAAACTCATTTCGGTCGAGGGTACGGGTGAGGTGCAGACACCTGTGTTTATTCCAGTACCAATGCATTTAGGGGATTATGTTGTTTTTCGTGCTGCTAAAGCTGGTGAAATATGTGAACGATTTACGAATATAGCTTGTATAACAAATGGAAAAGTTGTGGACCATTATAAAACATATCGTGGAGAAGGGATGTGCTTCTTTTAATGAAGGAAACTAGAGAATGGAAAAATTGGTCTGAAACTGCTCATTGTAAGCCTAGAGAAGTGTTATTTCCAACATCAGCAGAAGAGGTATGTGACTATGTAAATATGGCAAGAAAGGAACAACGGCGGATACGAGTTGTTGGAGCAGGGCATTCATTTACCGAAATTGCTGTCAGTGAAGATTACTTAATGTCATTAGACCATTTAACTGGAGTGACGCATTTAGATAAGGAATTGAACACGGCTACTATCCTTGCAGGTACACGCCTTCATGAATTGTCAAAGCAATTAGCAGCTGAGGGCTATTCTCAGGAAAACTTAGGAGATATTAACGTGCAGAGTATCGCAGGAGCAATATCTACAGGTACACATGGCACCGGAATTAAATTTGGTAATTTAGCTACACAGGTGTTGAGCTTCACGCTTGTAACTGCAAAAGGAGAAACTCTAACTATAGCAAAAGAGCAAGATGAAACGTTATTTCATGCAGGGGTCATTTCCTTAGGTTTGTTGGGTGTTATCGTAGAAATTACCATCAGCGTGATACCTGCACCTACTTACAAACTTACGAGCAGTAAATATAAGTTTAGAGACTTATTAGAACAATTACCTACATTAATAGAGCAAAATCGTCATTTTGAATGCTTTTTATTTCCTTACTCTGATCTCGTCCAAATAAAGACAATGAACCTCTCAGAACAAGCTCCCCAGTCCTTACGAAAGCATCGAATGGAAGCATTAATAGTAGAGAATCACCTATTTAAGCTTCTATCAGAAACCGTTAGACTATTCCCTTCCACAAGTCGATCGATCAGTCGATTATCAGCAAAGGCAATTGGTTCATCAACTATTCATGGAAAAAGCTTTGATTTATTTGCAACGGAACGACGAGTGCGATTTCGTGAAATGGAGTACAGTATTCCTCTAGAAAACGTAAAAGTAGCTCTAATTGCGATACGTGAAAAAATAGAAACTGCCAGATATCAGGTTCATTTTCCAATTGAGGTAAGAATGGTCAAACAAGATCAGTTTTGGCTCAGTCCTGCTTATAAGCGTAATTCTGCATATATCGCTTTTCATATGTATAAGGGGATGCCCTATGAGAATTATTTCGGTGATATGGAAAAGCTACTTCAAAATTATCAAGGGAGACCACATTGGGGGAAAATGCATAAGCTGAATCTCTCAAAATTGAAGGCGCTTTACCCGAAGTTGGATGAATTTCTAAATATTAGAAAGCAGCTAGATCCTACTGGTCTTTTTTTAAATGATTATGTTGTCGATTTATTTGCGTTGCAAGCAATGGGCGATGAAGCTAGTATCTTTTGATCTAGTAATAGATTTGTTAATATAACTAAAGTAAGGTAATCTAGGAATAGAGTTTTTGATCAAGCATGTAATGGGATAAAGGAGAAGCTGGAGATGAAATTATCAAAGCTTGCCGTAATAGGTCTTGTAGCTGGTGTTATGCTTGGTGGAATATTAAAACTGATACAAATTACAACCTCTAAGCAAGTTTATACACTCTTATTAAATATAGATTACATTCCTATTATAAAGGAATGGACTCTAAATGAGCTAGAAGAGTTTTCCCTGCATCTAATCGTATCTATTATTCTCGTTCCAATCTTATATGTTGTGTTGAACAAGTTTGGTCGACAAAATCAACTGATAGCTTATGTAATATCTGGTAGCATTATTGGATTGCTATTATATACAACAACAATAATGTCGTCCCGTACCCCTGATATAACGGATGGGATGGCATTTTTCTACTGGATGATCAGTCATATGATGTTTGGAGCAATTGCTGGAGCATTTGTGATTTTAGGAAAGAAAAACAGTAAAGAATGAAGGATGTTCGACAATGAAGGTAAGATATAGTTATTTAAAGATCGTATATAAAGGAATAGATGCATATGAAACGCAATAAGAAAATAAAAACAGCTATAAAACGAACCATCTTCCTAGCTTTTCTACTGTTTTCCCTATTTATTGGAATTTCGCTATTAGCTTATCAAGAACAGGCAGAAAATTCATCACCTACTTCCTCCTCTCCGATCATTAGTGAGGAAGTTAAAGCGTATCGGCCAGTTGTTGAAAAATATGCGAAACAGTATGATGTGTCGCAACATATTGATACATTATTAGCAATGATGATGCAGGAATCTGGCGGAAGAGGAGATGACCCTATGCAATCATCCGAAAGCTATTGTGGTGAACGTGGGTGTATCCAAGATCCACAGCTCTCTATTAAACAGGGAGTCTATTATTTTTCACAAACATTAAAAGAGGCAAACGGAGATTTGCTTGTAGCAGTTCAATCCTATAATTTTGGAAAAGGGTTTATTAACTATATGAAGAAGCATTCCGATCAATTTTCTCAAGAAGCTGCCATCATATTTTCTCAGGAAATGTATGCAAATGATCCGGATAAGGAGAAGTACCGATGTCTTCGCGATGGAGCCGAAGAATTAGGAGCTTGCTATGGAGATATTTATTATGTGAAATCAGTTATGGCATATAAAGACAAATTAGCAGAAGAGTAGAATCGAACATGTTATGATGATAAAGTAAAACTTCAATTAGTTAGTGGTTTGTTTATCCCCTACTTATCCATATTGGCTTCACTTTATTGCTTAAAGTGGGAGTATTACTGCCAGTTATATGCGGGGTGAAAAGAAATAAAAGGAGGAATGTAACATGGTGAAGGCGATTCATACCGAACAAGCACCAGCTGCACTAGGACCGTATTCGCAAGCAATTGAAGCAGGTGATTTCCTTTATGTGTCTGGACAAATAGGAATTGACCCGATCAGCGGCAACGTTGTTAATGGAATTGAGGGTCAAACAAAACAAGTTTTAGAAAATATTAAAGCAATTTTACAGGAAGCAGGCACGGATTTTTCTAAAGCAGTAAAATTTACGATTTACTTAAAATCGATGACAGACTTTGCAATAATCAACGAGATTTACGGTAGTTACCTTACAGAACCCTATCCTGCAAGAGCTACGATTGAGGTAAGTAAATTACCTAAAGATGTACTCGTTGAAATGGATGTTATTGTATATACGAAAGCATAGGAGGTTAAAACAGTGGAGAACTTCACATACCATAATCCGACAAAATTAATCTTTGGAAAAGGCCAATTGGATAAACTTCCTGAAGAGATACAGCCGTATGGAAAAAAGGTACTTATCGTTTATGGCGGCGGAAGTATAAAGCGTAACGGCATTTATGATAATGTTTTAACTAAGCTAAATGAGTTTCACGCAGAAGTATATGAATTAGCAGGGGTAGAACCTAATCCGCGAATCTCTACTGTACGTAAAGGGGTAGCGATTTGTAAAAAAGAAGGCATCGATTTTCTTTTAGCTATTGGGGGCGGAAGTACGATTGATTGTACTAAAGCAATTGCTGCAGGTGCAAAAACAGATGTAGATATGTGGGACATTGTGACGAAGAAGGAGCAAGCGCTTGATGCACTTCCATTCGGTACCATCCTAACCTTAGCAGCTACCGGTTCTGAAATGAATCGTGGTTCTGTTATTACCAATTGGGAAACGAATGAAAAGCATGGGTGGGGTTCTCCATATACAAATCCAAGATTTTCCATCCTTGATCCAACGCACACGTTCTCAGTTCCGAGAAATCAAACCATTTACGGTATCGTAGATATGATGTCACATGTGTTGGAACATTATTTCCACCAAACAGGGAATACGCCAATACAAGACCGTTTCTGCGAATCTATCTTACTTACGGTAATGGAAACAGCACCAAAGCTATTAAATGATTTAACGAATTATGAGTTCCGTGAGACGATCATGTTAAGCGGTACATTAGCATTGAATGATATGCTAAGCATGGGGTTTCGAGGTGACTGGGCAACACATAACCTAGAGCACGCAGTATCCGCAGTACATGACATCCCTCATGGTGGTGGGTTAGCAATATTATTCCCTAATTGGATGAAGCATGTACTGGACGAAACAAACGAAGCGCGTTTTAAACAACTAGCTATTCGTGTGTTTGCGGTAGACCCTACAGATAAAACAGATCGTGACATCGCCTTAGAGGGGATTGAAAGGTTACGCGCTTTTTGGAGTGGAATTGGTGCGCCTTCTAGCCTAGCCGATTATTCGATTGATGCAAGCTCTGTAGAAGAAATGGCTGAGAAAACAGTCATTGCTAAGCCCAGATACGGCAACTTTAAGGAATTAACCAAACAAGATTCGATTGAAATTTTCCAAGCAAGTCTTTAAGTAGTTAATTATAACAAATAATGACATATTTCCCGGGAAATGATTAAATAAAAAGAAGAACTGGCTGCTTATTCATACACAGCCAGTTCTTCTTTTATTACTGCTCTAATTTTGTCTAAACACTCTTCAGGTGTGTTTCCGAAAATGCGTTTATTGTTCACGAGTGCATAAGGTTTAACTCTACAAAGCCCGCAAAAAGATAAACATTCATTCATGAGTACAGCTACCTCAGGAAATTCCTTCTCAAGAATCTCTTCTATATTAATGGAAGTGATTGCATTTCCGTCACAGACCTCTACTACGACTATTCCCACTGCTATCACTTTCTTTCTATTTGATACTAGTCCCTTCAAAGGAAGGGACTCTGTTAGTTTTAGCATATTCTAACAGATAAATCAATTTCTTTAGCCTAACATGGGATTAGGAGCACAGATTGTGCTAATTCTAACTTCGCATATACTTACGAAATTTATTTCGTTATGATCTGTGTGTAGACAGTGAATGGGAATCATTTTGGCTATACTCATATTTAAACCAGCATACAAGCATGATAACACCGCTCAGAAGTAATAATGCACTTGTTACCACGAAGACTGCAGAAAAACCAAAAAACCCTGCCAGAGCACCCCCAAGTGCTGGCCCGATAATATTCCCCAAAAAACGGAGGCTTGTGTTATAACCAAGTACTTCTCCTTGCATAGAAAGGGGAGCTTTTTGGCGAATATACGCGATACGTAAAGGGATAATCCCACCGATGGATATTCCAAGTAAAAACCTTAATATTACGAGTTGCCAAATCGACGTAACAAAGGCACCGGGAAGATATACAATGCCTGCCATAAATAACAGAAAGATAAGAACCTTTATATATCCAATTTTGTCACCAATTTTACCCCATTTTCTAGTCATTAATAAATTTCCAAGTCCAGCTGCTGAAAAGGCGATACCAGCAAACAATGCTATGTTTTCTGGGCCATGTATATCTGCAACAAATAATGATAAGATCGGTTGAATGCTAAAATGCGCGATTTGTACTAACGTTGAAATTAGTATAACAACAAGTAACACGGGTTGATTCACGATGTGTTGGATAACCTGTTTTCTTGTGTATGTGCGGTAATCATTCGCGTCATCCGAAAGCTTTGTTTTTACTTCTTTAACACCGAGTAAAACGATGATGCCAGAAATGAAAACAGTAACAGAAACCCACTTAAACGTGTTGGCATAACCAAAAGTATCAGCAAGTGTTCCGCCAAGTAAAGGTCCCATAAGCGTTCCGGTAATGCTTCCTGTTTGCAGCGTACCTAATACTCTTCCGGCAATATGTTTTGGAGTCTGTGTGGAAATAAAGGCTTGTGACATCGGAATAAATCCAGTTGCTACTCCCATAAATAAACGGAGTAAAAATAGCTGCCATACGGAAGTGGCAAATCCCATTAATAAAATGGAGATACCAATTCCAACCGCGGAGAAAATTAAAATCTTCTTTCTACCATATTTGTCTCCAATCCTGCCCCAAATCGGAGAAAAAATAAATGCCGTTACAAAGGTTATTGCAAATATCCATCCTGACCAATTCTGTACATATGAATCTGAGAAATTACCCATTGTTTCAATATATAAAGAAATAAATGGAAGTACCATTGTCATACTTCCGGCAATAAAAAAGTTAGCAAACCACATGATTGCTAAGTTTCGCTTTACTATAGGATGATTATCAATGATGGTCATGCCCTTCTTTCCTAATTATTTCGTTACCCTAAATATATAGGAGATGCTACATAAAGAAAAATAATTTGCTTACTAGTTAAGTCTTCATTAATATATGACTAAAATCTATATAGTAGTTGTAGACGTATTATCTACATCGCAAGCCTTATTTTTTATAAGAATGATACCCATATTATTTGAAAACAGGTATAATGGGTGCATAATGTTATTTGGAAATAAATAAATATAGGATAAATTAGTACACATAAAAGGAGAACAAAAATGTTAAAACGTCAATTAAAAAAATTTTTAATAGGGATGCTGATTGTTGGACTAGTACTTGGAATAAGTTTGCCTGTACAAGCGGACAATGGAGCTAGTGATACAGAAAGTATAAATGAAAAGTTAGGCTCACCAATCGTTGTTTATGGGGCTCAATTAAATAAGAATCAGCGAACCGAGGTTCGAAAATTATTAAACATCAAAGAGGCAGATAATGTAGAAGAATTTGATGTCTCCGGGCAAGATGGTGCCAAATATATTAATGGTGATCCAAATTCGAACATGTATTCCAGTGCAAAAATTACCCGTCAGGAAGAAGGAAACGGCTTAACAATTAATATTGTTACTCCAGATAACATTACAGAAGTTACGAAAGAAATGTATGCGAACGCCCTGCTGACCGCGGGAGTAGAAAATGCTACTGTGGACGTTGCTTCACCTGTTAAAGTTAGTGGACATTCTGCATTAACGGGTATATATAAGGCTTATGATGTTAAAGGAGAGCAACTAGATAAAGAACGTATGGAGCTAGCAAACGACGAATTGGATGTCGCTACAGACCTCGCAAAAAAAGAAGGCATGAGTCAGGAAAAGGTTAGTGAATTACTAACCGAAATTAAACAGACAATTGCTGAACAAAACCCTGCTACGAAAGAGGATGTTGAGCGTATTGTACAAGAACAGCTTGACAAGCTAGAGATATCTCTTAGTGAAGCAGATAAGCAAATGCTGATTGATTTATTTGAAAAGATGCGAGACTTAAATATTGATTTTGATAAAGTTAAAAATCAATTAGAAGATATTGCATCGACGATTAAGGATAAGGCAAATGAGCTTGGGTTGGACGAGGGATTTTGGGAGAAAGTAGCAAACTTCTTTAGTGAATTATTCCAAGCATTGAGCAACTTTTTTAAAGGATTATTTAATTAACGAATAGCCAAAAACATAGATCTTCCCTCAAGCTGTCGAGAAATTTTTCTCGGCAGTTTTTATTTCTTTTAAAAGGGGATATCATTCCAGTTGATAAGACAAACAGGTATTATTTTCTGCCAATAAAAATGGTTTGTTTCTCTATAAGCTACGATCTAGTTAAAAAAGAGGTTTTTTTATAAGTTAAGAAAGTATAAAATCAGTGCAATGACTGCGTTAAGCCAAGTAGTTATTTTGAAATGTTTGATATATATTGGCAATGCTCCAACTAATTACTTCGCTTTCGGCGGGCACGGCCTCAACTAACTTTGCAAAGAAGAACACGTTGCAAAGTGGATTTTCGGCTCGTGCTAATCCCGCAGGATCCTACGTAATTAGCCTCCGCTATGAGAAGATGCAACAATTCTTGTCATAAGTAATAGTTGACTTTTTTTACAATGGGTAAAGTGAAAATCGCTATCCGTGAGTATAAAAGCAGCTGTGTTGCTTCATGCTAGCGTTGTAGAGCCTGATAATAGCGAAGGCTTGCCACTTCAACTCCTGTGGGAAATGTTTGACCTGAAGATCCACTTTTTTGAGCGGGTTTTGCTAAAAAAGTTAGCTGAAGGACAAACCCCACGGAAAGGGAAGTGGGCAGCCGGAGTGGTGGTCAAGCAGTAGCTATTATTCCATAATAGCTACTAGAGGGAGCGTAAATCTGAGCATTTAGTGATAAGGAATGAGCGAATTTTGCTCCGTTTTTTTATCCTATATACAACTGACAGTAAGGCTCCCACTGATAGAAGTTTCACTTTATTACAAAATCCCATAAATGATGACTATTGAAATACAAAATACTAGATTCACAGAACTTTTATCACAAATCTATTACATTTGTAATAAATAGCGCTAGATTTGGTAATGCTTGTAATGGAGTCTTAAACGACTTGTAACTGCATTGCCTATACCCCTATGGTACGATAGGCAATGTCAGAAATTTAAGGAGGGACTACGAATGAAAAAACTTGTGGCTTCATTCGCTACGGGCATCATTATTGCTGGCGCTGCTGTTACTTCTGTATCAGCGGAAGAATACGAAGTAAAAAAAGGGGACAATCTCTGGGATATTGCAGATGAATATAATACAACAGTTGAAGACTTGGTTGAAATTAATGAATTAAAATCAACAACTATTCAACCAAAACAAACATTATTTATAAATGATAAATATACAGTTGAAAAAGGAGATACATTGATTGATATTTCAAAAGAATACGATGTATCTATAGAAGATCTTAAAGAATGGAATGACCTGAAATCAGACATCATCGTTATTGGACAAGAATTAACGATTAAAGGTGTTAATGTTTCACAAGAAGATAAGCCAGTAGCAAAAGTAGAGCAAAAGTCAGCAGATTCAAACGAGAAAAAAGAAGAAGTAAGTGAAAATACACAGAAGAACGAATCTAAATCACAGAATGACAATCCAGAAGGAAAAACCATTTCTGTTACAGCAACGGCGTATACTGCAGATTGTGGTGGTTGCTCTGGAGTAACATCAACAGGAGTTGACCTGAATGCAAATCCAAATGCAAAAGTAATCGCTGTTGATCCAAATGTGATTCCACTCGGTTCAGAAGTATATGTTGAAGGCTATGGCTATGCAACTGCAGCCGATGTGGGTGGTGCTATCAAAGGTAATAAAATAGATGTTCACGTACCATCAAAAAGCGCAGCCATGAATTGGGGCGTAAAAACAGTTAATGTCACTATCGTAAAATAATTGAAGATAATTTAAAAAAGGGGCTGGGACATAACTAGCCCTTATGAAGTTAAAAAAGATTCCAGTTATCAAAAAATGATAGCTGGAATCTTTTTTGTTATAATTTAGGCTTGTATTTTGCCTGAAGGCGGTGTACTTTCTTAAATTCACCGCCATAAAGGCGAATCCTAATTCATTTTCCACTTTCGATTTGCCTCTCACTGACATACGAGTGAAACGCAAATTAGCCTTCAAAAATCCGAAGACAGGTTCTACATCTATTTTACGTTTTCCATAGATTTCTCCCGTTTCTTCTTTTGAAAGCTGCTCTCTTATATATGCTTTTTGCTGTTCCCAATGGGCATTATAGAAAATCTTACGATTTCCTTTTGCTTTGGTACAATGAACGCGTAATGGACATCCCGAACAATCTTCGCATTCATAAACACGAAAGGTTCGTTTAAATCCGGCTTTATCTGTTCGATTCGATAGATATTGAAAAGGTACCTTCTTTCCGTTTGGGCAAGTAAAGAAGTCGCTGTCTGAATCATAGTCCCAGTTTGACACATAAAAAAGATTTTCTTTATATTTCTTTTTCTTTTCTTTCCGATAGGTATTATACGTAATGAGTGGAGTTCTATTTCGGTGTAATACCTCACTATAATTTTGTTCACTACCATAACCGGCGTCAGCGACAATATACTTGGGTAACTTGAAGTACCTTTCTTCAATATTATTGAGAAAAGGAATAAACGTGCGAGTATCCGTAGGATTTGGAAATACATCATAAGCTAATGTGTACTGGCCTTCGGTCGCAATTTGTACATTATAACCCGCCTTAAGTTGGCCATTTTTCATATAGTCATCTTTCATTCTCATAAAAGTGGCATCATGATCCGTCTTAGAATAACTATTGCGGTTGCCAAAGATCTCCATATCATTTTGATATTTCTGTTTACGAATTACATAGTCTTGGAATTGTTTACGGTATTGCTTGGGTTCTTTTCGCATAGAACGGAGTTGTTTGCGATCTTTTGCTTTTTCACTTTCCTCGATTTCTTGATCGTATTTCTTCACTTTTTCATCTAGGTTTTTAACTACTTCATTGAGTTCCTCCGTTGAAATTTCATCAGAACTTTCTCTTTCTATTTCGGGGATAATTTCTTTTTCCAGTAGCTCCTCATACATTTGATTCGACTTCTCTATTAAATCGGAGCTGTATTTTTCAATGGATTTTTTCCATACAAAAGTGAACTTATTGGCATTCGCTTCTAATTTCGTGCCGTCAATAAAAATGGCCTCTTCTTCAATTGCCTTCTCTTCAACAAGTTGACAGCGAAATAGGACAAAACATTGGCGTAGCACCTCTTTTACTTCGGGATGAACACGGAATCGATTGATGGTACGATAGCTCGGCTCATAACCCTGTGCTAACCACATCATCCGTACACTATCTTTAAGTAAGCCTTCTATTTTTCTGCCAGAAAAAACAGATTGGGTATAGGCACATAAGATAATCTTCATCATCATGCGTGGATGGTATGCAGGACAACCTGTTTCACGCAAAAATCCCACAAATGATTCCTCTGGGATATGTTCTACAATATGGTTAACCGCATAGGGGATATCATTTTCTTGTAATTTCATTTCAAAATCTAAAGGCAAAACGACTTGATTCATGGTATAATGTTTAAACATAAGGGATACCTCCGGTTCTGTTTGGGTGTGATTACTTTAACTTTACCAGAAGTTATCCCTTTTGCGTACATAAATCTCTAAAAAAGTGGTACTCACCAAATTATTGGCGAGTACCACTTTTTATTTTACTGGGTTTTGTCCCAGCCCCTTTTTATTTCAGCAGAAAAATGCATTTGTGATATCTGCGGTTAAAAAATGACAACTGTCAACTATACTTTGTGACATACTATACTAAAATTTACGCACTTATATCTACTAAACTTAGGAAAAGGGAGCTGATGTAGAATGTCTAGTAAGATAATCGAAGTGAATCGATTAAGTAAAAAATATACTACGGTTAGTGCATTAGATACTGTTTCATTTTCAATTAGACAGGGTGAAGTAGTTTCCCTGTTAGGGCCAAACGGCGCTGGTAAAACAACCATTTTATCCATCATTTTAGGTTTACTAACACCAACAGCTGGTTCGGTTCGTTTGCTAGGAATGGACCCAAGAAATCAACTTGTTAAGCAAAGAATTGGTGTTATGCTTCAGGAAACAGGCTTAATGGATAGATTAACTGTTAGAGAACTACTTAAGCTATTTCGTTCCTATTATACAAAACCACTTTTATTGGATGACATGATAAGAATAACAGGATTAACAACCAAAGAGCTTCAAAATAAAGTTGAATATTTATCAGGTGGTCAAAAGCGAAGGGTGAATTTTGCGTTAGCAGTAGCGGGTAATCCAGAAGTGCTTATACTGGATGAACCAACTAATGGTTTGGATGCGATATCTAGGGCATCTTTTTGGCAAGGAGTTACTCAACTAGCAAACCAAGGAAAGACGATTATTTTTACGACACATTATTTACATGAAGCTGATGATATCGCTAATCGAATTATTCTGTTTAATAAAGGACGTGTAATTGCTAATGGTTCTTCAGACGAGATAAAAGAAAAACTCTCAAAACAGTATGTATCATTCAAAATAAATAATGATACGGGAATACCTCAATTGAAGCACCCAGCTATTATCGGTATTGAACAACGATACGACCGAATATATATTGAGACCAAGGATACCGACTCTATCGTTTCTTACATTACTCAACATCAAACAAACACATACGATATTCAAATTGATAAAGGCAAGATGGAAGATGTCTTTCACACTTTAGTCAAAGAAGGGAGTAAATAAATGAGAGTCTTATATTATCAATCTATGGCCGAGATGAAAAGGGCATTTCGAAATCCGTACTATGTTTTTTGGTCTCTATGTATTCCTGTCATTTTTTATTTTGTTTTTACAAACGTGATAAATGTTGGAGTGAGTGATGGAGAACTCTGGGCGTCACATTATTTAATGTCGATGACTACATTTAGTGTGATGGGGTCAAGTATCATGTCACTAGGTATACGGATGGTTCAAGAGAAGTCGACTGGTTGGATCAAATTTATAAAAGTGACTCCTCTGTCTAATGCAACCTATTTATTGAGTCAAATGATTGGACAAAGTTGTATTCATCTATTATCGATTATTGTAATATTTTTTGCTGGCTTTGTAATAAATGGTGTTTCCCTAACTGCTATGCAATGGATAATAAGTGGTTTGTGGATTATAATAGGTTCTTTTGCATTTTTAACATTAGGGACACTCATTGGTACTATGAAAAAAGTGGATACTGCAAATGGTGTAAGTAATATCCTTTTTCTTGCATTAGCATTAATAGGTGGTATGTGGATGCCTTTAGATACTATGCCTAAGTGGCTGCAAGCAATAGCCGAGTGGTTACCCTCCTATAATTTTGTTAATGGTCCCTGGGAAATAATACGAGGGAATACTCCACATTGGGGTAATATGCTAATTCTTTTCTTCTTTACGGGTTTATTTATGATATTATCAACCTATATAAGACGTAGACAAGAGGTGGTGTGATTAGCTTGGTAAAGCAATGCAGGTTTTCCATTTTCCCATTCAAATATGGCTTATATCCATACATATTTTTAGTATATTTATTTATCCCTATTTCATTTCTGTGGGATGAGGTGGGGATGAAGAAATTATTAGGCTTCTTTCTATTAATATTATTTACTGTATCATATCGACAACTCTACTACATTACTAGTCATACGTCTTTTTCTATATGGCTAGGCATACAAATGGTGATTATTTGTATCCAAAGTATTTTTTATCATTATAATTTTATGTACTTAAGTTTTTTTACTGTAAACTTTATTTCATGGTACTTAGAGAAAAAGCAATTCCATATTGCCTGGGGCTGGCTTGCATGTACAATTGGAGTACCATTGGTATACCATGGTTTTATTACACATTCATTTCCTTTTTTGAACGCTCTCCCTTTTGTAGTGGTAATTCTTGCTGCCCCATTTGGAATACGTTCAATGAATAAACGAATGGAGTTGGAAAGCGAGCTAGATGAAGCTAATGCAAAAATAAAAGAGCTAGTTAAACGGGAAGAAAGAACAAGAATTGCCCGTGATTTACATGATACGCTTGGCCATACGTTGTCTTTAATTACCCTGAAAAGTCAGCTAGTTGAACGTTTGATAACAAAAGATAAAAACAGGGCTAAACAAGAGGTTAAGGAAATAGAATTAACATCTAGGATAGCGCTGGATCAAGTGAGGGAATTAGTAACCAGTATGAAGTCTCATACCATTATGGAAGAACTTATTTATGTACAAGATATTTTACAAACTGCTAACATACAAGTTCATACGAATATAAATATTCATATGGAGAGTCTACCAATAGTCGAGCAGAGTATGCTTAGTTTATGCCTACGTGAAGCGGTCACAAACATTGTAAAACATAGTAAAGCATCTTATTGTTGGATTGATTTAAAGGATACAGTTGAAAATACATACTTAATCGTGGCAGATAATGGAATTGGGCAATCCCGGGAATGGGGAGAAGGGAATGGTTTAAAGGGGATGAAAGAGAGGTTATCTTTAATTAATGGAACGTTGACTGTACATACTACGAATGGTAGTGTACTGGAAATGCAGGTTCCTAAAGTAAAGAAAGATGTGGAAACATATGTATAGAATTGTAATTGCAGAAGATCAAAAAATGTTATTGGGGGCGCTCAGTTCTTTATTGGATTTAGAGGAGGATATGGAAGTGATTGGTCAGGCAACTAATGGCGAACAAGCATTAAAGCTTATTCAAACCTTAAACCCAGATATCTGTTTGGTAGATATTGAAATGCCTGTAATGGATGGGTTGCAAGTTGCTGACTATGTAAAGCGTATAGAGAATGGTCCGAAAGTTATCATTTTAACTACCTTCCAAAAACCTGGTTATTTTGAAAAAGCACTAAAATTAGGCATTGATGGCTACCTATTAAAAGATCGTTCTATTGATGAACTTTCTGCAGGTATACGCCAGGTAGCAGCAGGGAAGCAGGTTTATAGTCAGGAGTTAATGGTAGGAATACTTAAAGATGAAAACCCTTTAAATCAGCGGGAGCAAAAAATACTTCAACTTATAGCCATGGGAAAAACTGCGAAGGAAGTAGCAAGTACATTATATTTGTCCTACGGTACGGCACGAAACTATATATCAGAGATTATCCAAAAGCTAGCAGCAAAAAACCGCATAGAAGCGGTTGAAATTGCTAGAAATAAGGGCTGGATATAAAAAGTAAGTAGAATAGTAAGTGTTAAATGATCAGCTGTAGAATTTAGTAGGTTCATGGTTTAGAAGTATATTATGAATTTACTTTAATAGAATTAGGATTTTTATCCACTATTTCATTGGAATCATCATTTAATTCCACATATCCAAAAATTCCGAAAGTAATAATTAAGATAGCAAACATGGCAACAAGAACTTTCTTCATGTTTATTCCTCCATATGTGATTTCTATACTCAGTATAATAAAAATGTTTTTTAATAACCATAGTTTTTTATGACATTTTTTGTGGGAATTCTTACAAATTTGTAAGTTATTGAAGCATTTTTAACAGGTAATTGTAAAACATAAAGAAAAGAAAAAGTCAGCCGCTACTATTCCAATATCCTACAGTTTCATACGACTTATCTCATTAAACATTTTTCAGGCTTTATGTTAAACTGAAGAAGAAATAATCGTGTATAAAATACTATGAAGCGAAACAGTTGTTTATGATAAACATTGTTGCTGTTTCATTCATTAGCTGCAAATCGTTTACATAATAAGGAGGAAAAATTAAAAATGACTAGTAAAGCATTAGATTCTTTTTTAAATGACAATATTGCAGATTTAAAAGAACGAGGTCTATATAATGAAATTGACCCAGTCCAAGGTCCAAATGGTCCGGAGATAACAATCGATGGGAAGGTATTAGTTAATTTGTCCTCTAATAATTATCTAGGGCTTGCTACTGATGAACGCTTAAAGGAAGTAGCAAAGCAAGCAGTGGACTCACACGGTGTTGGTGCAGGTGCCGTTCGGACAATAAATGGTACGCTTGATCTTCATTTGGAATTAGAGAAAAAGCTTGCTGCATTTAAAGGTACAGAAGCAGTTATATCGTTTCAATCTGGTTTTAATTGCAATATGGCTGCTATTTCTGCAGTTATGGATAAGCATGATGCCATCCTTTCTGATGAATTAAACCACGCTTCTATTATTGACGGCTGTCGTTTATCAAAAGCAAAAATAATACGGTTTAATCATTCGGACATGAATGATTTACGTGAAAAAGCTAAAGAAGCGGTCGAATCAGGTCAGTATAATAAAATTATGATTATTACCGATGGTGTATTCTCAATGGACGGAGATATTGCCAAGCTCCCTGAAATTGTAGAAATTGCAGAGGAATTTGATCTTATTACTTACGTTGATGATGCACACGGATCTGGTGTATTAGGTAAGGGAGCTGGAACCGTGAAGCATTTTGGACTACAGGATAAAGTTGATTTCCAAATGGGTACATTATCAAAAGCCATTGGCGTAATAGGTGGTTATGTTGCAGGAAAAGCTAACTTAATTGATTGGTTAAAGGTACGCTCTCGTCCATTTCTATTTTCTACTGCCGTGTCACCAGCTGATGCTGTTGCTAGTACGAAGGCAGTAGAAATATTAATGGAGAGTACGGAATTAAATGAAAAGCTATGGGAGAATGCGAATTATTTGAAAGACGGATTACAACAGCTAGGCTTTGATATTGGTGATAGTGAAACACCAATTACACCTTGTATCATTGGTGATGAAAATGCGACACAAACATTCAGTAAGCGTTTGAATGAGGAAGGTGTCTATGCGAAGTCTATCGTCTTCCCAACGGTACCACGTGGTACAGGGAGAGTAAGAAATATGCCAAGTGCGGCACATACGAAGGAAATGCTAGATAAGGCAATTCAAGTGTATGAGAAAGTTGGTAAGGAATTAGGGATTATATAAAACAGCGGGAAATTGTGTAACAATAGAGAGGAATATCGTGAAATGAAGAAAATTTTAGTCACAGGAGCTTTGGGACAAATTGGCTCAGAGCTTGTCGTTAAATTAAGAGAAACATATGGTGTAGAAAATGTTATTGGGACAGATATCCGTAAGGCAGAAGGGATCATTGCAGAAGGGCCATTTGAACTTGTTGATGTAACGGATGCTAATCAAGTATATAGTGTTGCTAAGAAATATAATGTAGATACTGTCATGCATTTAGCAGCACTATTATCTGCTAAAGCTGAGGAGAATCCAAAATTAGCATGGCATATTAATATGGGTGGCCTTGTTAATGCATTAGAAACTGCTCGGGAACTGAATTTACAGTTTTTTACCCCAAGTTCGATAGGTGCTTTTGGACCAACAACACCTAAGGATCATACACCACAGGATACGTTACAGCGTCCAACAACCATGTACGGTGTCAACAAAGTATCTGGTGAATTGTTAGCAGATTATTATTATCACCGGTTTGGTGTAGATACGCGAGGAGTTCGTTATCCTGGTTTGATTTCTCATGTTACGCTTCCAGGTGGCGGAACTACAGACTATGCGGTGGAAATCTATTATGAAGCTATTAAGCATAAAACCTACACGTCTTGCATTGCAGAAGGGACGTACATGGATATGATGTATATGCCAGATGCGTTAAATGCCATTATCCAGTTAATGGAAGCAGATCCAAACAAATTAAAGCATCGAAATGCATTTAATATTTCTGCTATCTCAGCAGCACCTGAGGACTTTGCTAAGTCTATACAAAAGCATATCCCAGATTTTAAACTGGATTATCAGGTAGATCCTGTTAAGCAGCGAATTGCAGACAGTTGGCCAAATAGTATCGATTCTTCGGCAGCCACGGAAGAATGGGGCTTTAAGGCAGCATATGACCTTGACAAAATGACGAATGAAATGCTTAACAAGGTGAGTATGAAATTTGTAAAATAAAGTGAAACTTCCATCAGTGGGGGTTTTACTGCCCGTTATATCGGGATAAACAACAGAGGACGATACAAAAAGATATTGACAAAGAAGAGGCTGGGACAAGACACAACTTCTTTACTCAAAATACAAATAATCATGTTATCAATAGGAATATCATCGCCGCACCATGAAACTATACGCGCTTTCCGCGGGCACGGATTTCAGCTAACTTGGTAAAGAAAAACACGTTACCAAGTGGATCTTCGGACTCGTGCTGTTCCCGCCGGATCCTCGCTTATTTCAGGTGCTAAATTTATGATTCTAATCAAAAAACGAACGCTAATTAATTTCAACTAAGGTGGTTACCCCCAAAAGTTAGAGTTTATACTATGCAGCTGATTGGCTGGATTGCGTTCGGTACTCAACTGGACTCAGCCCAGCCAATTTTTCCTTTATTCGTTCATGATTATACCAGTAGATATATTCTTCAATCCGACTTTTTAATTCTTCATAGCGTACTAATTTTTCACCATAATACATTTCTTGTTTTAAAATGCCAAAGAAATTCTCCATTGGTGCATTGTCTGCACAGGTGGCTTTGCGCGACATGCTTTGGAATATTTTATTTTCTTTTAGTGTCCGCACCCACTGATTGTGTTGGTAATGCCAGCCTTGATCGGAGTGGATCGTAGTGCGGTAGATTGCCCGACTCTTCAGTATCTCTATTAATTCTTTTAAAGGGGTCATGACAAGGTTTAATGTTGGGCGTTTTTTGATGTCATACGTAATAATTTCTCCGTTATAAAGGTCAAGAATCGGATTTAAATATAACTTCTCTTCGCCTAGACATTTGAATTCCGTTATGTCTGTTACTAACTTTTGAAGTGGAATAGATGTGTTAAAACGGCGAGACAATCGGTTTTTCGCCACTTTTCCAACGTTCCCCTTATAGGAATTGTATTTACGGGATTTCCGCATAAATTTCACACATTTTAATCCCAATTCTCGCATAATGCGATACACTTTTTTATGGTTGATAACATATCCTAATTTCTTTAGTTCTCCTGTAATACGTTTATAGCCATAACGTTCATGGAACTTTTTAAATAAATCTGTAATGATTTCTTTTAATACTGTGTCCGAATCTTCTCTTCTAAAATTTTTCACATGATAGTGATAGGTTGCTTCAGGAATACCCACAATAGGAAAAATATCTTTTAATCGGAATCCTTCTTCTTTGAGTTCGAATGCCACCTTTGCCTGTGCTTTTCGTAGAAGGCATTCGGATTCTCCCGAAAAGCTTTTAGCTTTTTTAAGTAGGCATTCTCTAGCCTTAGTAGCTCATTCTCACGTTCTAACACTTCTTCACGTGTTCTCTTTTTTGCTTTCTGCTTCTTCTGTTTCATGGGTTTTTTAGACATAGAAGGACGCCCCTTTTGTTTTAATTCCAGGCCTTCCTTACCTTGTTTGCGAAATTTTTTCATCCAGAGTTTAACAATGGACGAAGTGCTCAACTTAAATTGAACAGCAGTTTCTGTATAAGAAGCACCTGTCTCTAACATAAATTGTATCGCATCTAATTTAAATTGAACAGAATACTCCTTCTTTGTATTTCTTCGTTTTAGTCCCGCCATACCGTGACGCTCATAGTTTTTCACCCATTCATATAGTGGTGTAGAGCTACTCATATGATATTTTTTGGCTAAGGAACGATATGAAAGATTTCCATCTATATACTCGGTGACAACCTTCCCTTTAAATTCTTCACTATATTTAGCCACAAAAACACCCCCTGAAATTACATTTTTTACTCTAACTTCAGGGGGTCGGTACCTAATTAGCGTTCGTTTTTTTATTGTTTCTTCATTCTTTTGTCTCAGCCTCTTTATGATCACATAGGTAAAGCGTAACCACTTTTTAGAGCTAATTAACTTGCATACATTTTGGCAATCTTATCTTGCAATTCTTTGTCCTGAACATACTCGTCATAGCTCATTTCCTTATCAATCAAACCGTTTGGTGTGATTTCAATTAAGCGATTTGCAATACTTTGTATGAACTGATGATCATGTGACGTAAACAGAATGGATCCTTTGAATTTAATTAATCCATTATTTAATGATTGAATAGATTCTAGGTCTAAGTGGTTCGTTGGTTCATCTAATAGAAGTACATTCGCATTACTTAACATCATTTTGGATAACATACAACGAACTTTCTCACCACCGGAAAGCACATTTGCTTTTTTTAGTGCTTGGTCTCCAGAGAAAAGCATTCTACCTAGGAACCCTCGTAAAAATGTTTCTGTTTCATCCTCTGGCGAATATTGACGTAACCAATCAACCAAAGGAAGGTCGTTATTTTCAAAGTACGCAGCATTATCTTTCGGAAAGTAGGACTGTGAAGTGGTCACACCCCATTTATAGGTTCCTGCATCAGGTTCCATCTCGCCCATCAAAATTTTAAATAATGTTGTTTTAGCAATGTCATCTTTTCCTACAAGAGCAATTTTGTCATCCTTGTTCATTGTAAAACTAACGTTATCAAGCACTTTTTCTCCATTTATCGTTTTGGTTAACCCTTCGACTCGTAATAAATCATTCCCTATCTCGCGACCGGGGGTAAAGGAGATATATGGGTATTTTCTGGACGATGGTTTAATGTCATCTAGTGTTATATTATCCAGTAATTTCTTTCGAGAAGTTGCTTGCTTTGATTTAGATGCATTCGCACTAAAGCGTGCAATAAATGCTTGTAGCTCCTTGATCTTTTCTTCCTTCTTTTTGTTAGCTTCCTGAGCCATTTTGTTAGCCAATTGGCTTGATTCGTACCAGAAATCATAGTTACCAATATAAATTTCGATTTTTCCATAATCGACATCAGCAATGTGTGTACACACTTTATTCAAGAAATGACGGTCATGTGATACAACGATTACAGTATTTTCAAAATGAATTAAAAATTCTTCCAACCATTGTATAGCATGAATATCTAATCCATTCGTTGGCTCATCCAGTAGTAAGATGTCTGGATTACCAAATAATGATTGTGCAAGCAATACTTTTACTTTTTCATCTGCAGACAAATCAGCCATTTGCTTATCATGTAGTGATTCTTTAATTCCAAGGCCTTTTAGAAGGACTGCTGCATCAGATTCTGCTTCCCAACCATTCATTTCTGCGAACTCTCCCTCTAGCTCAGCTGCTCGCATACCATCCTCTTCTGAGAAATCACCTTTCATATATATAGCATCTTTTTCTTGTTTGACAGCATATAGCCTTTCATGGCCCATCAAAACTGTTTCAAGTACTTGATTATCTTCATAGGCGAAATGATCCTGTTTTAATACAGCAAGTCGTTCACCAGGTGATAACGATACATGTCCAGATTGAGGTTCTATCTCACCTGACAAAATTTTTAAAAACGTTGATTTTCCTGCGCCGTTTGCTCCAATTAATCCATAACAATTGCCTGAAGTGAATTTTAAATTTACATCTTCAAATAATTTTTTATCGCCATATCGTAAACTAACATTAGAAACATTAATCATGCTTGTTAATTTCCTCCAATATAATAATTGTAATCATGGTTAGCTTACGTTATTTCTAGGCTTTCGTCAATGTTTAGACATGATTAAACATTGAATTTTGAATAGGTCTAGACATAAAACTCTTGCTATGATGTACGGGGTAGATTTCGTTAACTAGAAACATGAACCATAACATCAATGCAAGAGACTTCATATGTGTTTCTTACGTTTTTGTCACAATAAAAAATTAACTTGTATAATTTACAATTATTTGTAATAGTAGAATAGAAAAGGGTTTTACCTAAATTCGCTTCTTCATTATAATAGAAGTTGGGGGGAGGGGTGTTTATTGGGAGAGAAGGTCATCTATTTTCTCTTTACAGATACAGGTACTAATTTAGCTAAAGCGATAAATTTCTTTACGAAGCAGTCTTTAAACCATGTATCTATTGGCTTTGATCATGAATTAACAGAAGTCTATAGTTTTGGACGGAAGCGGCCGAGAAATCCATTCATTGGAGGATTTGTTAAAGAGGATATTCGTAGTGATTTTATGAAGAAATCAGACTGTGCCGTTTATCAATTTACAGTAGCTGATCATGAGTGTGAGAAAATAGTAAAAAATATTAAGGATATTGAAAGGCAACAGCATAAATATAGATATAATTTTATTGGGCTATTTGGTATATTGTTACAAATTGAAATTAATCGAAAGTGTGCACTATTTTGTTCACAATTTGTAGCGACTGTTCTAAGAGGTGTACCATCTTTTAGCTTGAAGAAACCTGCTTGTTTTATTACACCTGCTGATATTCGGAATCACGAAGGTATGGAATTGATTTATAAAGGTAAGCTAGGCGATTATCCGTTCGGGAATCAGGAATCTTTAAGTACTATAGTTGTTGAAGAAAAGACAAAGCAATCATTTTTAATTTTATTATCTTCAAAAGTAAAACGGTTTGTTATCCGTTAAGTAAAAAGGTCAATTTAAGTTAATATATTAGCTGATAATAGGATGTATTTCAATCCGAAGCGAAGCATTTGCTACACTGCTTTTAAGTGAAATTAGCCACAAAATGATCATTTATTCCTCATATATACCTGCCGGTAAATGTTCGATTTGTTCAAAGGCTTTTAGGGTATACTATTATGGTAATGGAATCGGTGAGGGATAAACAAGATCCCCACGGATTAAAGTTTTAGTTTATACCGTATTATTCATGAGAAAAAAGCTGGACGAACAACGTCCAGCTTTTGTTGTAGTCTTGGAAATTATAAAATTTGAGCCTATGGATAAATAGGCGCGTGTTGAGCTGCGGCAAGCTCCAGTGCCCAAAAACTAGGCGACCTCACGAATCATCCCACAATAAGTCGTCATCGGCTCGCAAGCTCACCGTGATTCCTTTATCTCCGTTGACTCGCTCCAGTTGCTAAATTTCTAATCGAGCGCTTGCGCTTTTTTTCTGTAATGAGACAGTAACGATAGGCTTTAAAACTATTCGATACCTAAAGTTTGGTAAGGTACGCGGAATTTGAATGCTAAGTTATTAGCGTCAAGGTCAATATGCTCAACAGCTACTTGAAAATTACTTTTTAGCTTCATATCTGTAACTGCAACATAGATAGCTTCATCTTTTGGATTTACCGTTACCCATTCGGGCATTGGTAAGTATTTATCAATATACTCCATAATTTTTTGGTTTGGTAATTCAAGTAATCCGATAGAGATCGATCTTTGCTTTAATATAATATCGCCATTATCTTGAACAAATGGCTCTAAATGAACAGATAATGGTACGGTTGTTGAAAATACTGGTAATTCACCAATTAAATGTACATCCTCACCTAACTCAATTCGATAGCGATGTTTTGTATCGTTGAGCATTTGATCGATATATGCGTTAATTAACTCATTCAAATTTTGTTTCGTCGTACGAACGACAAATTCTGAGCTTTCATCAGCTTTATCTGCATGTTGAGCCGGATAATCTACACGTGGTACTGGCCAAAAAATAAGTGCTAAAATAATGATTAATATGACAATGTTTAATGAAAGCAAGCCTATAAACCGCTTTTTCCACTTACTCCTCTTAGATCGACGTACGTTTCTTTCTGCCATATTACTCATCCTCTTTCATCTTCGTTTGTTAGGAAATCCAATACACGCTGGGCCATTCGCTTATAGCCGAGGTGATTCGGATGGAAATTATCTTCTGCAAATAGGTTTTCATCTGTGTTATCAAATAAATCTTTTGTCGGAATAAACGATACATTTTTTTTGCTAGCTGCTATTTCTTTCCCTGTATTATTCCAATTTTCAACAATGATTCCTAATTCCTTTATATCTTTAAAATATTTTTGGAATGGATTATAAAATCCTAATAAATAAATCTTTGTTTTCGGGTTAATTGTTTCAATTTTGGAAAAGATATGATGCAATCTTTCTTGATATTGTGCACGCTCTTTCGTGAAGTCTTCCATTTTTAAATTGGTAATGTTCTGCTTAAGGACTTGCATTATATCATTGGCTCCGATAGTTATTAATACTATATCAGATCGCTTAATCGAGGAAACAACTTCGGGTTTATCCAGTCTTTTAAGCAGCTGATCAGAGCGATTACCGCGGACACCTAGATTATCGAATGTTACTACTTTTTTATCCTTGTTAATAGCCCGTTCCAAAATCCCTACATATCCACCTTGTGCGGTTGAATCGCCAACTCCTTGTGTAAGGGAATCACCTATTGCTGTAACATGTGTTTTATTTGAAAAGAACTGAATGGTTTGTTCAACAGCACTTACTACCATTTCGGAGAATGGCTTTTCTTCCGTTTGATCATCTTGTTTTTCATCTTGATCTGTCTTAGTCGCTTCTTTCTGCTGATCCCCATTTGTTTTACTGTCTTTCTCCGAAATGATAACATCATTTAACTTTGGGTCAGGCTGATGTGTCAGGAAAAAGATAAGACTGATCCCTAAAAGCATCACAAAAATAGCACCGAAATAATAGTAGTTTTTCTTCATGTTTACTCACACCTATGCTGTTATGTTCATAACCTTTTTTCTTTATTGTCTCATGTATAAAATACATTCGAAAGTATTTCCTATATATATGTACTTCATAACTTGTTCAATGAAGGAAATAAAGTGAAACCTCAATCCGCTGGGGCTTTTGTCTATCCCTTACTGATTGCTAGTACCACAAGGGTATGACCTAAAGGACTTTCAATTAATCGGACATTTACTGACAGTCGATCCCCACATTTACCCATATTGGTTTTACTTTATTGCTTGAAGTAGGGATCTTACTGCCAGTTATATACGGGATAAAATAAGATCGCCTTCAATAACAGGCGATCAGTAAGGGAAGGTTATTTATAATTTTTCCAATCGGTAGTAAAAGTAAACCTCCTTTCTAAAAGTGAAACAGTTTTGTTACATAAATAATTAGTTCTAAATTTCTAAAATTAGTTTGATTCCAGCATACTGTTTGCTCGTTCAAACATGAGTGAGGTCAGAAGCATCGTCTTGTGATCGCAATGCTAAAAACTCGTCATAAGGATTTTTTGCGGTAATAACAGTGATCCCAGCTGCTTTGGCATATTCTAAAGTACTATTTTGATAAGGCTGTTCCAACCATACTATTTTTCCTTGTTTATTTATAACTTGTTCGATAACACCTGATGGGAGGTCTGATTGGAGAAACCATACAGCATCAAGCTCAGTTGGAATAGCTGATAAGTCTCTGAACACATGCTGAGATTCTTCAGTTGTTGAATGACTTATATAATAAAGCTCAAAACCAATAGATTGTAGCTGTTTGACTTTTTCCCTTTCTTTCTCTCCTGCATCTTCCCAGCCGTATACGGCAATGGTTTTTTTTCGTATATTTCCATTATTACGATCAAACGGAGAGCTAAGTAGCCAACTGATAGCGACGGAATCATTGGTTGTTATCGTTTTTGCTTCGCCAGTAGCTTCAGCGATAGCAGCATCTAAGGTGTATAATAAGTCGGTAACAGACTCCAAACCAATCGATAGACGAATTGTTTCCTCCGTAACACCACTAGTTTTTAATTCTTCAACGGTTAGTTGTTGATGCGTTGTTGAAGCAGGATGAATAATTAGTGATTTTGCATCACCAACATTAGCTACATGTGACCATAATTCAATACATTCAATTAATTGTCGTCCAGCTTCTCTCCCCCCTCGAATTCCAAAAGTGATGATAGATCCAGCACCTTCACTAAAATATTTTTTAGCTCGCTTGTTTGATGAATGGCTTTGTAAACCTGGGTAGTTCACCCATTCGATCGCAGGATTTTTAGCTAAGTATTCGGCAATTATCTGTGCATTTTTATTATGTTGAGGAATACGAAGATGCAAGGTTTCTAAACCCTGTAATAGTAAAAACGCATTATGCGGGCTAATACACGCACCAATATCACGCAATAATTGTACCCTTAATTTAGTAGCAAAAGCCGCAGGACCAACATCAATGAAACGGAGGCCATTATAGCTCTCATCTGGTTCTGTAAAGCCAGGGAATTTGCTGTTATTCCAATTAAACCTTCCGCCATCAACGACAACACCTCCAATGGTCGTACCATGTCCTCCTATCCATTTTGTAGCGGAGTGGACCACAACATCTGCTCCCCATGCTATCGGCTTAGCAATATAAGGTGCGAATGTATTATCAATTATTAAAGGAATATTATAAGAATGAGCTAAAGCAGCAATGGTCTCGACATCAAAGATGTGCAGACTAGGGTTCGTAATAATTTCACCGAAGATTGCTTTTGTTTTATCTGTGATAGCAGCTTCGACTTCATTCTTGTTCTTGCCATTAACAAATTTAACCGTTATACCATAGCGAGGAAGTGTGTTTGCAAATAGATTATAAGTACCACCGTATAAATTACTGTCAGCTATAATTTCATCTCCTGTACTAGCAACATTTAGGATAGCAAAGGTAATAGCTGCCATTCCAGATGCTGTTGCTACTGCTGCTACACCGTCTTCTAATTCGGCAATTCGTTGCTCGAAAGCATCTACGGTAGGGTTCCCTATCCGTGTATAAATGTTGCCCGGTTCGGTAAGGCCAAATAGATTCTGTGCGTGCTCCGTGTCACGAAAAACATAGGATGTTGTTTGATAAATAGGGACAGCTCTAGAACCCGTGGTTGGGTCTGGCACCTGACCTCCGTGTAGTAATACTGTATCTGGTTGTTTCTGGTGAAATTTTGCCATTATTCATTCCTCCTAGGATAGTTTGTAGTTCTGTATTGCCACGACTAGTATTGACGTGGCCAGTTACTGAATAGCAATCCTTGTGTCTGGAGGAAGAGGGGGAAAATGAAAAAGCCCTCTTCCTAAGAAGAGGGCTTGGATTTAACCGTTCCTCCTCTTATCTTCCAGATCATAAAATGGATCTGTAGGATGTAGCACCGTAAAAAGCAATATTTCATCGCTTTTTGGTTGCTGGGCTTCACAGGGCCTATTCCCTCCACCGCTCTTGATAAGAGATGTATTTTTCTAAATTATTGAATATTATATAGGTGTACATAATCTTTTGTCAACCACTAGTTTTAAATCGTAACAAAAGGCAGGCATAATACCATCGCCAAAACGTAAGAAAACCTAGAGCATGTTATATCTTTTTATACATGCTTTTTCCTCAGTGGTCTTCGGTAGCTCGTAAGCATAAAGTTTACTAGAGCTATCCAAATGAACGCGAAAGCAATTAAATGAGCAGAAGTAAAGGCTTCTTTATATATAAATACGCCTAGTAATAACATTAATGTTGGTGCAATATATTGCAAGAATCCGACCATTGCTAAAGAAATGCGTTTCGCTCCACTTGCAAACAGTAACAAGGGAATTGCTGTCATAACACCTGCACCCATTAATAATAGGTTCGTAGATGAAAAGAATTCATGAAGCTGAAAGGCGTTATCAGGGTAAATGGCTAGGTAAATAATTGCGAAGGGGAGAATAAGCATGGTTTCAATGGTTAACCCTATCATTGGTCCGATATCGACCTTTTTCTTCAATAAACCATACAGTCCAAAGCTGATGGCAAGTAATAATGACACCCAAGGAAACACACCATAGCTTATCGTTAAATAAAGCACACCGATTCCTGCTAGAATAAATGAAATAGTTTGACGGAAAGTAAAGGCTTCTTTTAATACGATAATTCCTAGTAATATGCTTATAAGTGGATTAATATAATAGCCCAGACTTGCTTGAACAACATGATTACTATTAACGGCCCAAATAAATATTAACCAATTTAGACTAATTACTAGCGTAGCCAAAGAAATACCAAATAGCTTCTTTTTATTATGAAGCAATTCCTTCCATTCCTTCGTAAAATCCGACCATTTACGCATAATGAGAACAAGTAAAAATGTGAAGACGAAAGACCAAATAATGCGGTGAGCTAATGTTTCCCCTGGAGAAACATGGTCAAGAAGCTTCCAATAGATTGGTAGAAATCCCCATAATATGTATGCTGATGATGTGTAGATCATACCGTTCGGATCCTGATTAGCGTTCATAAGGTTTCATCCCTTCTTCCGGTATAAAGTAAATCTATTTTAGAATTGCTCCAGAAAAAAAGCAAAGATAACGTCTCTAAAGAAAACGTATTCATTTATGCGTTTATTTGAATAGGATATATATAGGTAGTCAGTTTACAAGAGTTTACATGAGGAGGAATGGATGTGAAGAAGAAAGAAAAGCAATTGGAGACGAAGGTTGTTCATGAAGGTTATCATTCAGAAGAGATGTTAGGAAGTTTAGCAGCTCCTTTATTTCAAACCTCTACTTTTACATTTGATTCAGCAGAACAAGGAGAGCGGCGTTTTGCAAGGGAAGAGGATGGTTTTGTATATTCGCGTTTAGGTAATCCTACTGTACAGCTTTTGGAAGAGCGGATTGCGGCATTAGAAGGAGGGAAGCGAGGGTTGGCTTTTTCCTCTGGAATGGCTGCCGTTTCAGCGGTATTAATTTCACTAACAAAAGCAAATGATCATATTCTTTGTTCTTCCGGGCTTTATGGCTGTACGTATGGATTGTTATCCATGTTAAAGGATAAGTATCATATTAATCATGATTTCTCAGAAATGAATTGTGAGGAAGAGGTTTTGGCTTGTCTAAGGCCAGAAACAACCTGTATTTATATTGAAACACCAATTAATCCCACCATGAAGCTGATCGATCTACAAATGGTAGCAACGGTTGCAAAGCGCTACCATATTCCGGTCGTTGTAGACAATACCTTCTCATCCCCTTATATTCAGCGACCACTGGAATTTGGTTGTGATGTTGTTGTTCATAGTGCTACAAAATATATTGGCGGACACGGAGATGTAATTGGTGGTTTGGTAGTAGGAAGAAGTTCATTTCTTGACGGTGTTGCCATGACGACACAAAAAGATATTGGAGGCGTTCTTTCGCCATTTGATGCTTGGCTATTATTAAGGGGTTTGAAAACACTGCCGATTCGGCTTGATCGACATTCAGATAATGCAGAAAAGATTGTGGAGAAATTAGGTACTCATCCAAGGATTTCAACTATTTATTATCCAGGTGATAGGGGGCATCCAAATTTTGCGATATATCAAAAGCAGATGAAGCGTGGTGCTGGAGTTATATCATTTGAATTAGTTGGGGATAAATACGATGTTCAACAGTTCTTAAATAACTTGGAGTTTTTAAAAATTGCAGTTAGCTTAGGAGATGCAGAGACGCTTATACAACATCCATCAACAATGACACATGCGGTTGTGCCAGAAGCTGAGCGTGACATGATGGGAATAACGGAGCAACTGATCCGTTTATCGGTGGGTTTAGAGGCTTGGCAAGATATTTGGGAGGATTTGGAGCAAGCATTAAACAAGCTAGATGACAAGTAGCGAAGAAATAATACGCTTATGCTAGTAGTAGCTGGTATAGGTTTTTTTTTAAAGATAAGAAAGTATAAAATCAGTGCAATGACTGCGTTAAGCGAAGTAGTTATTTTGAAATGTTTGATGTCTATTGGCAATGCTCCGACTAATTACTTCGCTTTCCGCGGGCACGGCCTCAACTAACTTTGCAAAGAAGAACACGTTGCAAAGTGGATTTTCGGCTCGCGCAATTCCCGCAGGAGTCTACGTAATTAGTCTCCGCTATGAGAAGGTGCAACAATTCTTGTCATAAGTAATAGGTTGACTTTTTTTACAATGGGTAAAGTGAAAATCGTTATCCGTGAGTATAAAAGCAGCTGTGTTACTTCATGCTAGCGTTGTAGAGCCTGATAATAGCGAAGGCCGGCTACTTCAACTCCTGTGGGAAATGTTTGACCTGAAGATCCACTTTTTTGAGCGGGTTTTGCTAAAAAAGTTAGCTGAAGGACAAACCCCACGGAAAGGGAAGTGGGCAGCCGGAATGGTGGTCAAGCAGTAGCTATTATTCCATAATAGCTACTAGAGGAAGCGTAAATCTGAGCATTTAGTGATAAGGACTGAGCGAATTTTGCTCAGTTTTTCTAAGACCTGGTTAAACAGTTCAAAGTAACCCTTAACGAAAAGACTGTTAGATATACAAAAACATAAGATACGCTGGTGTTATTAATAATGAGATCATATATAATGTTCATTCATGATGTCAGTACCACATTTATGAATCGTAAATACGATTTGATACGTAGAAAGGTTATGGTTTTCTTTCATATGAAGTGCTTTATAACAGCATCAAGGTACATAAAAAGGATAAAATTTAATACAATAAGCTAATATCATTTATTCTATAAATAATAGGTAGCGCTTGCATTCTGCTAAGCTAACGACAAATTAAAATGTATGCTATATTATTGATTGTAGAGGTGATGGATATATACTCTTTCTACTTTAGCGTAATTTGATGTCCTCACCCTTAAAAATAGGAACAGTCTAGTTTGGGGAGGATAATAGAAAATTGTTACTGGATAAGACATGGCACGAACTAAAACAATTTTCATGTAAGGGGGGATTTGTCAGACTATGGAAATACTGTCATACTTATTAGGATTTATTTTAATTTTTAATATTGCCTTAGGTGTTTCTATTATCTTTTTGGAACGAAAGGATGCTAGTGCTACATGGGCGTGGTTAATGGTATTATTGTTTATTCCAATTGCAGGTTTCTTTTTATACTTAATCTTTGGTAAGCCGATTAGTAAACGAAGGATATTTACTTGGGATACAAAGAGTAGACTTGGTGTAAAAACAGCTGTACAATCCCAGCTTCGTGCAATTGAAAACGGTACGTTTGCATTCAAACATAAAGAGATAGCAGAGTATGAGGATTTATATTATTTACATTTACGTAATGATGATGCCATCTTTACACAAGATAATAAAGTGACCATTTTTACGGATGGAACAGAAAAGTTTGAATCCCTCATTGCTGATCTGGAAAAAGCTACGGATCATATACATTTGCTTTATTACATCATTCGTGATGATCAACTAGGTAAGCGTATTGCTGACATTCTTATTAAGAAGGCTAATGAAGGTATAGAGGTTCGTGTACTTTATGATGATATGGGTTCCCGTTCATTACGAAGAAAGTATATTAGACGATTACGAAGAGCTGGCGTAGAAGTGGAGGCGTTTTTTCCGCCAAAGATTCCGAAAATCAATTTCAAAATTAATTATCGTAACCATCGAAAATTAGGCATTATAGATGGTAAGGTGGGATATATTGGTGGTTTTAATATTGGTGATGAGTATCTTGGGCAGGATAAGAAATTTGGAAATTGGCGCGATACACATTTGCGTATTTATGGTGATGCGGTTCTGCATATGCAAACTCGCTTTATTTTGGATTGGAACCAAGCTTCTAGGAATGATATCTTATATGAAGATCGTTATTACAACGCTGTTCCAGCTGGTGATGTGGGTGTGCAAATCGTTTCGAGTGGACCAGATTCAGATTGGGAGCAGATAAAAAATGGATACATTAAAATGATTATGTCTGCCAAGGATTATATTTATATCCAAACACCTTACTTTATTCCTGATGAAAGTTTACGGGATGTTCTTAGAATTGCTGCTTTATCGGGGGTAGACGTAAAGATTATGATTCCAAATAAACCGGATCATCCGTTTGTTTATTGGGCAACATTATCCTATGTCGGTGATTTATTAGATGCAGGTGCAGAGGTGTATATTTATCAGAATGGATTTCTTCATGCTAAAACAATCGTAGTGGATGGAAAAATTGCATCGGTGGGAACTGCTAATATCGATGTCAGAAGCTTTCGTTTGAACTTTGAAGTAAATGCATTTCTTTATGATAAAGAGTTAACGAAGCGGTTGGTTGAGGCTTTTAAGGAAGATATTGTGCTATCTACACAAATGACCAAGAAGTTATATAGTAAACGATCGTTAGGCATACGGTTTAAAGAATCTATCTCCCGATTAATATCACCAGTATTATAACAAGTTTGAAAGGAGAAAAGTTAAAATGGAAAAGAAAACATGCTCGACATCATTAGCTGTTAAAACGTCTCATGTATTGCCTCCTGATACGAATTCATATGGGACATTGTTTGGAGGCAAGTTAATGGCCCATATTGATGATGTGGCTGCAATAGCTGCATCACGTCATGCACGTAAGCCTGTAGTAACTGCCTCTACAGATTCTGTTGATTTCCTTGCTCCTGTTAAAGAAGGTCATTCGATATGTATTGAGGCATTTGTAACCTGGACGCATAAAACATCAATGGAAGTTTTCGTTAAAGCAGTTACTGAAGATTTACGAACTGGAGAAAGACGTGTTTGTGCTACGGCCTTTTTGACCTTTGTTGCTGTTGATGAAGACGGCAAACCAAGTCCAGTCCCTGAAGTTGTACCTGAGACAGATCATGAGAAAAAACTTCATGAGCTAGCTGCCGTCAGAGCTAAACAAAGGATTGAGCGTCGTAAACAATCGAAAGAATTTGCACAGGAATTTGGAACGGATTATCCGTGGAATAGTCGAGGAAAATAAAGGGGAATTTCTTAGAATAAGTAGGGGGAATACATAAGAACAAAAGCGCAAGCGTCCGATTAGAAGCGTAGCGACTGGAGCGAGTCAACGAAGATTAAAGGAATCACGGGGTGCTTGCGAGTAGATGATGACTTACTACCGTAGGGCGATTCGTGAAGTCACCTCGTTTCTGGGCATTGGAGCTGGTCGAGGCTCAACACGCGCCAATTTATCCACAAGGGCAAATTTTATAATTTCCTTTTCAACAAGAAAAAAGAGAGATTTCTCTTTTTTGTGTGGTTCATTCCTTTATTGTAGATTTAGTATACAATATTTAGGGTAATAACGAATAACACACACATAAGTATAACGATATGAGCTAAGAAAATGTGGATAGTGTAAAAGGAGGAAGTTTACAGGATGGAGATTTTAAAAAATCTAATTAGCGAAGCCAATAACATCTTATGGACGTATGTATTGATTATTGTCTTAATTGGACTGGGGCTGTGGTTTACGTTTAAGACGGGATTTGTACAATTTAAATATCTTCCAGAGATGTTTCGAGTATTGTTCGATAAACGAACAATTAGCGCGAGTGGTAAGAAAGGTACCTCTTCATTCCAGGCTTTTGCAATAAGTGCTGCCTCTAGAGTAGGTACTGGAAATATGGCTGGAGTGGCTTCAGCCATAGCAACAGGTGGCCCTGGTGCCGTATTCTGGATGTGGCTAATTGCATTACTTGGATCAGCATCTGGCTTCGTAGAAAGTACACTTGCACAGGTGTATAAAGTACCGGATAAGAATCAATACCGTGGAGGGCCAGCTTACTATATGGAAAAGGGATTAAAAAAACGGTGGCTGGCAATTATTTTTGCAATAACGATCACCTTTACATATGGTCTCGTATTTAACTCTGTGCAATCGAATACAATTAGTTTAGCCTTTAAAGGACAGTTTGATATTAATCAACACTTGATTGCTTTGTTGTTATTTGTTTTTACTGCAATTGTTATTTTTGGTGGTTTAAAAAGTATTGCAAACGTTACACAGATTATCGTACCGATTATGGCCATTTTATATATTATCTTATCGTTGTATATTTTACTTGTAAACTTTACTGCAATTCCAGATATGTTATCGATTATAATTACGAACGCATTCGGTATTCGGCAAGTAGCCGGTGGAGGCTTTGGCTTGGCAATTATGTGGGGAATTAAGCGAGGCTTATTTTCCAATGAAGCTGGTATGGGTAGTGCACCAAATGCTGCAGCAACAGCAGAAGTATCACATCCAGCCAAGCAAGGGTTTATTCAAGCCTTAGGTGTTTTCTTTGATACGTTATTAATTTGTAGTGCTACGGCATTTATTTTAATCACTGCAGGTGGATATGAGGGTAGTAAGGCAGATGGAATCCAATTAACACAAAATGCTTTTGCTTTTCATATTGGAGACTGGGCGAGCGGCTTCATTGCAATTGCCATTTTACTATTTGCCTACAGCTCTATTTTAGGCAACTATTACTATGGTGAAAATAATATTGCATATATAAAGAATAGTAAAACAGGACTGTTCCTTTATCGGATTGCAGCATTAGCGATGGTTTATTTTGGAGCAGTAGCATCCTTTGATTTTGTTTGGTCTTTAGCTGACTTGACAATGGCTATTATGGCATTGATCAATCTCTATGCGATATCGAAGCTATTTAAAATTGCTAATAAAGTACTCCAGGATTATCGAAGACAGCGTAAAGAAGGTAAGGATCCAGTATTTTACCGAGATACTCTAGATAATCAAGAAGGAATCGAGTATTGGGGAAGAGAACAAACAGGTAATACAGAATAGTTCAAAACAGACCACATTGCATTGTGCAATGTGGTCTGTTAATTTTCTCGTCAGTTAAGAAAGTATAAAATCAGTGCAATGACTGCGTTAAGCCAAGTAGTTATTTTGAATGTTAGATGTATATTGGCAATGCTCCGACTAATTACTTCGCTTTCCGCGGGAACGGCCACAGCTAACTCGGTAAAGAAAAACACGTTACCAAGTGGAACTTCGGTCTCGTGCTGTTTCCGCCGGAGTCTCGCTTGTTTCAGGTACTAAATGAATGATTCCGTGCAAAAAACGAACGATAATTAATTTTAACTTATCATCGTTCGTTTTTTATTGTTTCTTCATTCTTTTGTCTCAGTCTCATTTCACTCTTCATCTATTTCTTCTAATGAAATATGATGATCTGCCCAACATTGAATTTCTTTAATAACTGGTTCTAATGCTTTTCCTTTTTCGGAAAGAGAATATTCAATACGAACAGGAAACTCCGAATAAATATCTCTTGTAACGATTCCTTCTTTTTCTAGCATTTTAAGTCGATCAGAGAGCAACCGCCCGCTGATAGGCAAATCAGCTTCCATTTCAGAGAAACGTTTTGTACCTTTTAATAGTTCAAAAAGTATAAGCCCTACCCAGCGTGTGCTAAGAAGTCCCATAGCTTTTTCGAAACGTGGACAAAGGTTCTCCATGATCATCACCTCAATCGGTATCATATATCTATTAGCAAATTCTACAGTTATTACGAAAAGTAACCTATTTTTAGGATAACATAATCTCGATATGTCGTAAATAGATAAGGGGGATAATAACAAATATTTTCCAATTTATTCTAATTATAAAAAGTTATTTGGTAATTTTATTGAATTTATGAAATAATAACGGTATACGAAATAATTTAATTTGGAGGTAAAGAGATGGTTAGTCAACGTACACAAGAAAAATATGCAGAGTTAGCATTACGCACTGGTGTGAATATACAGAAGGATCAGGCATTAATGGTTAATGCGCCAATTGAGGGTGCAGATTTTACAAGAATCGTTGTACGTAAAGCGTATGAGTTAGGAGCAAAGGACGTACATATTAATTGGGTGGATGATGAGCTTACATTGTTAAAATATGAAAACGCTCCAGATGAAGTTATTGCTAGTTTTCCTGAGTGGAAAGTGGAGCTACAAAAAAGCTATGTTGAGGATGGAGCGGCAATATTAAATATTCGTTCAACGAATCCTGATTTATTAAAGGATATTGATCCTTCCCGTGTAGCAAAAGCAAATAAAGCAGCTGGCGAGGCGATGAAGCACCTTCGGAAGTATACCATGAATGATATCATTCCGTGGTCAATTATTTCTATTCCAACAGGAGATTGGGCACAAAAGATTTTCCCAGAAAAATCAAGAGAAGATGCCATTGAAAGCCTTTGGGACGCAATTGTAAAAATAGTAAGGGTTGATCAAGATGATCCGATAGCAGCTTGGGATGCACATAACGAAACACTCCGAACTGCTCGTGAAATCTTAAACAAGAAAAATTATAAGAAGCTAGTATTTACTGCGCCAGGAACAAACTTAGAGATGGAACTTCCTAAAGGACATATTTGGAAGGGGGGTTCTGCAAAAACGTCGAGTGGCACGACCTTTAATCCGAATATGCCAACAGAAGAAGTGTTTTCTATGCCCCACAAATATGGTGTGAATGGTACAGTAGCCAGTACAAAACCGCTTAATTATGGTGGTAGCTTAATCGATAATTTTAGTCTAACGTTTAAAGATGGAAAAGTGGTTGATTATCAAGCTGAACAAGGGGAGAATACCTTAAAGCATTTATTAGAAACAGATGACGGTTCTAAGCGCCTTGGTGAAGTAGCATTAGTACCTCATGAATCACCAGTTTCTCAATCTGGTTTAATCTTCTATAATACGTTGTTTGATGAGAATGCCTCTTGTCATATTGCGCTTGGTAAGGCATATCCTACAAATGTAGAGGGTGGAGCTGCAATGAACGAAGAGGAGCTAGATAAGCATGGAGTGAATGATAGTTTAAATCATGTCGATTTCATGATTGGTTCAGAGCAATTGGATATAGACGGTGTATTTGAAGATGGAACAACAGAAGCTATTTTCCGTAATGGAACTTGGGCATTAGATATAAAGTAAAACAACAATCAGTTGGGGGTATGATTTATCCCCGACTGATTGTTAGTACCACAAGAGTATGACCTAAAGGCCCTGGAACCAATCGGACATTTACTGGCAGTCGATCCCCCACTTATATATATTGCTTTCTTTTTATTGCTTGAAGTGGGTGATCTTACTGCCAGTTATATGCGGGATAAAAGGTGAACAACGGAAGCAGTCAGCTCGAAATAGAGAGCTGACTGCTTCCGTTTATACGGATCCAAGGGTCTTCTTGTCCGAAGGTGAAGGACTTTCGTTTCCGTGGTTGAATGCGTAGGTTTCCTCATGGAAATCGCTTCGTTCGGGAATCTAGGATCAATTGTTACGCTATAGGAGATTTGGGTCTTTACTCACTAGGACATTACACTGGTACTCGTCGTCAAGTCTGGCAAGGACCATCTTTTTTTACCCAATTTCCGATTAGATGAAGCTATGTTTTGTCAGTACAGCTTTTATCTTTGTGTAATCATATTCCGTCGGTAGTGCCTCTTTAAGAGACTTTAACTTGATGTCATCAAGTTGTTCTCTAGCTTGTAAGATGGCTTCCTCTTCCTTCGATGTAAAAAATATTTCCCAAGCGATCGGATATCCGTCTTTAAAGGCTTTAAATAAGTGATTTTCTACCGTCTGATGGGATATATCACGTATAACAGCTATATCTTTAATAGATTTGCCAGATTGGAACATTTTATAGCTTATAACATGACTTGGATTCTCGTCTGTTTCAGGGTTATTTTTTTTAGGTTTTGGATGAACAGGATCATTTATGCGAATGATGTTTTTTACATCAGGATTCTGTGATCGCCATTCTTTTAGAACGTTTAAAAATGCTTCACCAAATTGGTCGTATTTCTTCTCACCTACCCCTTTAATTTCTAGCATATCTTCTTTGGTAACCGGAAAATATCTGCTTAATTCCTTTAAGGTTGCATCAGAAAATAAAACATAAGGTGGAACCCCTTTTTCATCAGCCAACTGCTTTCTTAAGTTACGCAATGCCGTAAATAAATCTTTATGGTAATCAGTCTGCTCATTTATCGGGATCGGCATCGTAAACATGTATACAGACTTTCTTCCTTTTAACACTTCAACAGATTGATGATTTAACTTTAGAATTGGAAATCTCCCTTCCTCCGTAGCTAATAATTGTTCTGCTACCAAGAAATGTATCCATTCAGTTAATTCTTTTTCGGTAAAAGCTGAGAGGATTCCGTATGTAGATAATGTATGGAGCCGAAACTCTTTTAGCTTTTTGTCTTTCGATCCTTTAAGTACCTTCGCTGTCATCCCAACTCCAAATCTTTCTCCCATCCGTTTTACACAAGAAAGTATTTTCTGCGCTTCCTCTGTAATATCTATTTTTTCCTGACGTTGGATGCAGTTGCTACAGCGACCGCATAATTCATTGTTATCCTCTTGATGAAAATAATTTAAGATAAACGTAGTTAAACATCCATGGGTATGACAATAGTTAATCATGGACTGCAGTTTACGATATTCCCCTTGCTTTGCGGCATCATCCATTAAGGATTGTTCAATAAGAAATTTCTGTAGCTGTATATCCTGTGCTGAGAATAATAATATGCAATCACTTGGCTCCCCATCTCTTCCAGCTCTCCCAGCTTCTTGGTAGTACGATTCAATATTCATTGGCATAGCATAGTGAATGACAAAACGAACATTAGATTTATCAATCCCCATACCAAATGCATTTGTTGCAACCATAAGCTGTTTTTCATCATGAATAAATGCAGATTGCGCATGTTGTCGTTCTTGTTCTGAAAGACCTGCATGATATTTAGCAATCGAATAACCGCGTCTTTCTAGCTGATCATAAAGACTGTCTGCCTGTTTTCTTGTTGCTGTATAAATAATTCCTGATTCAGTGCCTCTTTCCTGTAAAAAAGAGCGGATATAGGAGGATTTATTCTTTCCTTTAATGACGTGAAAGGATAAATTATCTCTTTCGAAGCCTGTATTTACTACATGATTTATGTGTAATAACTGCTGGATATCGAATATGACTTCTTCTGTTGCCGTTGCCGTTAACGCCATTATAATTGGAGCATGATGTAATTGCTTTAATTGTGGAATGATTGATCGATAGCTCGGTCGGAAATCGTGACCCCATTGGGAAATACAATGTGCCTCATCAAAGGCAATTAATGATATATTTATTTGCTTAAGTACATTCAAGAAATTTCCTGAATCAAATCGTTCGGGTGCTACATAAACAAATTTATATCTTCCTAATGCAATATCCTTTAGCCTATGCTGTTGTTCACCTGCAGTTAATGAGCTATTAATATAAGTAGAAGCAATTCCTAAAGACTGTAATGCATCTACTTGGTCCTTCATTAAAGAAATAAGAGGAGATACGATAATTGCAGTGCCTGGCAATGCTAAGCCGGGTATTTGATAGCATATGGACTTTCCCCCACCAGTAGGCATGACAGCGAGAATATTCTTTTTAGCTAAGATGTAATCAATGGTTTCCTTCTGCCCTGGACGGAAGGTTTCATAACCGAAATACGTTTGAAGTAGTTTTTCTTCCTTCATTCCCATGATGTATTTCCTCCTTTTACATGTACCATCCTAACATATTCTTTCTGTAGTTGGTTATAGAAGAAAAAAAGAAGCTGTAAAGATACAGCTCCTGCATATACAAATATTCTATAATTTTACCACACACATAACTGGTAGTAAGACCCCACTGATTGAAGTTTCATTTTTATAAGTTGATATGATTTTTAGCTTTCATGAGCTTATCGTTTAATGTACGGACGGTATTGGCTAATTCAGCAATATCTCACAGCTTTACTGGAATACACTAGCCTAAAGTAATAGTTAAGTCTTTTGGGGTCTAAGCTTTGAAACTAGAAATCCGATACATCCTCCAATAATAGCTGGTAGTAGCCAGCCCAAACCAATATCAAATAAAGGAATTTTCATTACATAGTTCGTGACAGTTGGAATATCAATACCATAGGACGTAATCCCATCATTTAAGCTTATGACTGCGGTAAATAGAATTGCCCCACGGTAGACCTCCGGCCTATTCTGAAATAATGACCGTAGAAAGGTTAGCATAATAAGTACAATAGCTATTGGATATAAGAATACAAGTACGGGAACAGAAAAACTAATGATTGCATCTAAACCCTGATTAGCAATAACAAAACTAGAGAAAGTAATTATAAAAGCAATCAAGGAATAAGAGATTGGCACCAATTTTGAAAAAAATTGCGCACAAGCAACTACTAAACCGACAGAAGTGGTAAAACAGGCTAACGTAACAATAATTCCTAGCAGCAGTGTTCCAAATGTTCCAAAGATTGAAGTTGCAGCATGTGAGAGTATCTCTCCGCCATTACTGAAGCTAGCTGATCCTGCCACCTTTGTACCAATCCAGCCGATAGAGGTATAGACAGTGATCAGACCTACTCCAGCGACCAATCCAGCCTTCAATGTTGCAGTAATAAGCCCTTTCTGTGTGGAAACACCCCTTTCTTTAAAGGCATTTACCACAATAATTCCAAAGGCTAGAGCTGCAATAGCATCCATAGTTAAATAGCCTTCGACAAAGCCTTTAAAAAAAGGACTACTAGCATAATCACTGGTAGGTGCTGTAGCTGGCTGGTCAAATAAGATAATAGCGCCAATTACTAATGCTGTAATAGACAGCAATAGTATAGGTGTTAAATACTGTCCAATTCGATCTACCATTTTTGAAGGATTTAAACTGATAAAAAAGACGAAAATAAAAAATACACTTGTGAACAGCAATAACGTATAAGGTGATACGTTATTAAGAAAGGGTTCGATGCTCATCTCGTAGCCAACTGTAGCTGCACGAGGTATTCCAAAAAATGGTCCAATTGCTAAATACACAGCTGTTGTAAATAGAATGCCAAATAGAGGGTGGACTCGATTTGCTATTTCTCTGGCATCTTTTTTTACGAACGAAATAGCAGTAACTGCTAAAATAGGTAAACCTATACCAGTTATCACAAAGCCTGCAATAGCAGTAATAAAAGACGATCCTGAATGGAGTCCAAGTACAGGAGGATATATGAGATTTCCAGCACCAAAAAATAAAGCAAATAACATAAAGCCGATTATGAATGTATCTTTATTCATCATACGTGTATCCCTTCTATATGATTTCCTGTTGAGATTGTTTATTGAATACAGTTGTATAGCACTCCTTAAATTAAAACGAAATGGAATGAACATTCCTGTATTATCAAATACTAAAGAAAGAAGAGTAATATCTATTTTTTCAATATAATCTGAAAATAAAGGGCGATTTTTTGAATTAATTTTTTTCAGAAAATAACGCAAAGCAGACATCATCTTAACAGTAACAGGTTAAGATTGTCAATGGAAAAGGAGAGAAAAGTAAATGTTGATAATAGTATGATTTATATTTGCCTGAATTAAAATTGTTTACATTCTTTCCTTTCACATTTAAAATGTTTTTATCTTATCTATAATTTGCCATTACAAAGGAATGTGTTATTTCCTTTTATATGGCTATCCGACGTTTTACTTTCTGTAGGATTGATTGCAATGTTACATAAGGAAGTAGTTTCGTTGAAATTTTAAATAGGGGGTATCACATGGTTCCGTCTTTATTATTTGAAATCATGCTAATAGGCTTCTTAGGGATCGGGTCCCAATGGATCGCTTGGCGTTACCGTATGCCGGCTATTGTTGTTATGTCGATCACTGGACTGTTGGCAGGACCAGTTTTTGGTTTAATGAACCCTGAGGAAGACTTTGGCAGTTTATATAGCCCAATTATATCTGTAGCAGTAGCCATTATTTTATTTGAGGGCAGCTTAAATCTCAGCTTTAAGGAGCTCAGGGGACTAGGCAAGCCTGTTTTCCGAATCTCCACTGTTGGTGCATTTATAGCCTGGATTCTCGGCTCATTAACTGCTCACTATATTGCAGGTTTGTCTTGGACCGTTGCTTTTGTAATTGGTGGCCTATTTATTGTTACTGGACCAACTGTAATAATGCCATTATTACGGCAATCAAAGCTAAAGCCTAGACCAGCTAAAATCCTAAAATGGGAAGGAATAATCGTTGATCCAATTGGTGCACTTTTAGCAGTGTTCGCTTTTGAGATTATTACCTTTTTAACAGCAAATGATCCGGATGGAGCAAAGTTAACACTATTTTTTGCAGCATCTATTTTTGCGGCAATATTTGGCTGGGCATGTGGTAAAGGAATTGGCTGGATGTTTGAAACAGGCCATATTCCAGAATTCTTAAAATCTCCAGCAGTTGTCATTGTTGTTATTGTTTGTTTTACTGGTGCAGATGAAATTATGCACGAAACAGGATTATTATCAGTAACAGCTATGGGAATTACACTTGCCAATATGGGGATAAGCTCTATTTCTGACATGCGTCATTTCAAAGAAAACATTTCAATTTTACTCATTTCAACGATATTTATTATGCTAACCGCATCCTTGCAATTAGAAACCCTACTGCAAATATTTAGTCCCAACATTATTGGCTATGTATTATTAATGATGTTCATTGTTCGCCCATTATCGATTTTCCTTTCTACCATTGGCACGGGATTATCATTTAATGAGAAAGCTCTAGTAGGTTGGATTGCACCAAGAGGAATTGTAGCGTTGACCGTATCAGGCTATTTTGCTAGTGTATTGACCGAAGCAGGTTATGAAGATGCACAAATACTAACAACACTTACCTTTGGACTAGTAATTTTTACGGTTGTAGCTCATGGATTTTCAATTGGTTGGTTGGCGAAAAAATTACATTTATCTATGGAAGGAAGACCAGGAGCATTAATTAATGGAGCTAATCGCTTTACAGTTGAATTAGCTAAATCACTGGCAAAGGCTAATTTTCCAGTAATAATTGTTGACTCTTCATGGGAAAGATTAAGGCCAGTTCGTGAGGCAGGTATTAATTTTTATCATGGAAATATACTCTCTGAGCAGTCGGAATATAACCTGGATACAATTCCATATGAATATTTGCTAGCTATAACAGATGATCATGCTTTTAATTCCCTTGTATGTACAACATTTATGCCCGAATATGGTAGAACTAATGTCTTTAAAGTTAGTCCACTTGATCAAATAAAAGGTGATACAACAGAGGTTGTATCTAAAGTTGGAGGACGGATTTTATTTGATAAGAAATTTACGATGGAAGATTTGTTGGAAAAGCTGAATAATCATTATGTGTTCAGACAAACTACGTTAACTTCACAATATAACTATAAGCAATATGTAGCTGACAAAGATGAATCTACTGCTTTTCTTTATCTAATTAAGCCTTCAGGTCAATTGAAATTTTATTCCGAAGAAATGCGAACTGTTCCAGCAGTAGGGGATACAATAGTAAGTCTGACACCACCTAATAAAGAAAAAGCAAAGATTCAAGCCAAGTTAGAAACGCAGCGAAATAACAATACAAAAGGGAATGAAAAAGAAGTATGAAGCTGAATTGAACCTGTCAAGTAGACATTGGAAATAATAAAAATGGATTTAAGCGGCTTTAGCTCTATATTTAACAGGGCTAGGGCCGTATAATCTTTCTTGATATCTTTCATACTTATGTAAATAGTACTTCTCACATTTGAGAGCCCCCCAAAATGATTCCATTGGAACTTCTTTATAAGAATAGTCTCCTGACAACTAATCAAATACAGCTGCTTCCTTTAACCCACTTATTCCGTCCGTTTCAAATGTCTCCATCCATCTAGAAAGGGTTGTATTATTTATTTGATATTTGAACATCCTTCTTTGTATCACCTTCATTATTGTTGACATTATTACTTCAAATTTAAATTCACTCGAATGAGATCTCTTGGACATAAAAAATTCCCCCTAAGGTAAAACAGATTTTTATTTGTTAATCTGTCTAACTTAAGGGGAGCAGTTCAAACGCTTCACTCTTTTAGAAAATAATAAAATTTGCCCATTTGTATAAATATGGTGTCGGGTTGAGCTGCGTCCAGCTCCAGCGCCGAGAAACGAGGCGACTTCACAAATCGTCCTAAGCTAAGTCAACATCGGTTCGTAAGCAAACTGTAGTTCCTATATTTCCGCTGACTCGCTCCAGTCGCTACGTTTCCAATCGGGCTCTTGTGTTTTTGTTCTAAGTTAAGAAAGTATAAATTCAGTGCAATGACTGCGTTAAGCCAAGTAGTTATTTTGAAATGTTTGATGTATATTGGCAATGCTCCGACGAATTACTTCGCTTTCCACGGGCACGGCCTCAACTAACTTTGCAAAGAAGAACACGTTGCAAAGTGGATTTTCGGCTCGCGCTAATCCCGCAGGAGTCTACGTAATTAGTCTCCGCTATGAGAAGGTGCAACAATTCTTGTCATAAGTAATAGGTTGACTTTTTTACAATGGATAAAGTGAAAATCGCTATCCGTGAGTATAAAAGTAGCTGTGTTACTTCATGCTAGCGTTGTAGAGCCTGATAATAGCGAAGGCCAGCCACTTCAACTCCTGTGGGGAATGTTTGACCTGAAGTTCCACTTTTTTGAGCGGGTTTTGCTAAAAAAGTTAGCTGAAGGACAAACCCCACGGAAAGGGAAGTGGGCAGCCGGAGTGGTGGTCAAGCAGTAGGTATTATTCCATAATAGCTACTAGAGGGAGCGTAAATCTGAGCATGTAGTGATAAGGAATGAGCGAATTTTGCTCAGTTTTTCTTATTTAAATCGGCTAATTGTTTATTAACTTCAGCAATTTCTCCTTCAAGACGAATAAGTTGTTCCTCTGCAGATGATACTCTGCCGCGGACATACTCAAGTTTATCTAAGTCACTTTGAATCCGTACGTAATCGGATTTTAACTCATCAAGCTTTGCTTGTAACTGCTCTATTGTCATCGTTCATCACCTCTTTATACTAGTGTAGCAAAAAACACTTTACAAAACAGGTAAAAACATTCATAGTATTAGAAAAATAGAGAGGGAATGGTTAAGGTGAAGGTGTTTATTAACCAGGCTGTTGATTCATATGCAAAACGAGTTGAACCGCTTTTACTTCAGAAAGAAGCATGTAATAATTTGATGCTTGGTATTATGAATCGCTTGAAGGAAAACAAAACAGATTGTTTCTTAGGTTGGGTAGAAGCGAATGGGGAAATTATTTATGCATTCCTGCGAACTCCACCCCATAATTGGATCTTGCCAGATATTGAAGTGAATTCTCTCGATTTCATACCGGTTATTACGAATTATTTAAATCAACATGGCTATGAGGTTCCTGGCGTACTAGGGCCAATAAAGTATGCAAAAGCTTTCGCCCAGCAATGGGAAGAAAAAAGCGGGAAAACAGCATCCGTACATATGAATGAATTGATCTATCAATTAGACCGTGTGCAGATAGAGTATCCTTTACCAGGACAGCTAATTCAAGCAGAATTAGCTGATCATGCACTTCTAGCAAAGTGGCTTCTTCTTTTTGGAGAGGAAGCTAATGCACCAATAGATGAGTCGCGAGCATCTAGTTTGGCGGCGGAGTTTTTACATAAGCAATCAGCTTATTTTTTGCAGATAGGGGAGAATAAGGTTTCCATGGCGAATAAATCAAGGGAGACGAAGCATGGTGCGACAATTAATGCTGTCTATACCCCTGATAAATATAAGAAAAAAGGGTATGCTACAAGTGTTGTAAGCCAATTAAGTCAAAAGCTGTTAAATGACGGGTATCAATTTTGTAGTTTATATACAGATTTGTCGAACCCAACTGCAAATAATATTTACAAGAAGATTGGCTATTATAAAATTGGTTCTGCTATTGTCTATTTGTTTTAGAGATAACCGAGTGGTTAGGTTAAAACTAAATGAGTAGTTCACAAGCAAATATAATACCATGTTCTAAAATCGCAATCTAAACGATGGGAACCTTTATGATGATCAGCTAACGCACTAAAAAAATTGCTTAGCAACTGATTCTTCGAGCTCATCAGTTATCACAGAAGTCTTCACCACCATAAATGATAAAACTCCAAACCAATATCCGGAACTAAGTTCGTAACCTCGGATTATAGTTTGGAGTTTCACTTTATCTACATGTAATTTATGCTTTTAATAAGCTCAGCATTAGATTAATGCATCTTCCTTATTTTTTTTAGAGTTTACGTATGTTTTATAGAAATGGATAATGATCGTCTTAATCACTGCATAAAATGGTACAGCAAATAGAATACCTAAGAATCCAGCAATGCTTCCTGCTGCTAAGATAACGGTAATGACTGTTAATGGATGTAAGTCTAATGCACGCCCCATAACATTTGGTGAAATTAAATTACTTTCAATTTGCTGCGCGGCTATCATTACGATGGACACCCAAATCACCATAAACGGATCTTGGAATGCTCCAACGATTAATGCCGGAATTACGGCTATAAATGGACCAGCAAAAGGAATTACATTCATTACCATAGCAAATAACGCTAGTGTTAAGGAATATTTTAAGTTAATGATCAAATATCCAATAAATAACAGCACACCGACGGCAAAACTAACAATTAACTGCCCTTGTATAAAGGCTGTTAACGTTCCATCTACTTTGACAAACAAGCTACGAATATTCTCCGCTTTTTTCTTGGAAAAGATTTGTGTAATAAATGGAACTAGCTTCTCTCCATCCTTCAACATGAAGAATAAGAAAAATGGAACGAGAACTAATGCAGTAACAAATCCAATGAGTTGTCCAATAAATCCAAACAAATAATTTAATACACTATCAATATGTGATTGAAGGTTATTCGTAAAATTATTGATTGCTTTGTCTATTTCTGCAGGAATAGCAGTTTGGTTTGATTGCCATAAAGAAATCATATCCTGCGCCCAGTTTACCATTGTTGGAACATTATCAATTAAATTCCTAAATTGTTGTTGGGCAATTGGAGCAATATACATATAGACAAAAACACCAAGAAGAATTAATACAAGAAATACAAGAATAATTGAAAAGATACGATTTATTTTAAGGCGTTCAAAGAAGTACATTAACGGCTTTGTTAAATAGTAAAGAATACCTGCACCTATAATAGGTACGGCGACGGCCCCTATTACTTTCAAAAAGGGTGTAAAAATAAAATCAGTAACCGAAATAAGTAATATTAACAGAAAAACCATTATGAAAAACACTAAAAACTGAAACCAGCGTTTATTTACCACCAACATCCCAACCTTCACAAATCATTTGTATCTATTTTACCTGTTTCAAAGAATAATAGAAAGTATATCTTATTTAGCTTTACGAACTGTTTTGATACGACGACGCTAAAGTAACAATGATATTCCCAAACAAGACAGCTTTGATCTTTACGTTTTCTATTATTTTAACCTAATTTATGAAATCATAAACGATTCAAAATTTGATCGATAGAATAATCTGTGTAAGTATGCTAAAATTCGTATAGATTATATACAGTTGGAGGACATAACGAATGACCAGTTGGGAAAAAGTCTATCAAAAATGGGAAACATTCCAAGATCTTGATGCGAATTTAAAGAATGAGTTAACGAAATTAAATGGAAATCAGCTCGCATTGGAAGATGCTTTTTATAAAGAATTAACATTTGGGACAGGCGGGATGAGAGGGATCATTGGTCCTGGAATAAACCGTATGAATATATATACCATTCGTAAGGCTGTTAATGGACTGGCAAATTATCTATTAGAACATACGGTAAATGTAAAAGACAGAGGTGTTGTAATCGCGTACGATTCCAGACATATGTCAAAAGAATTTGCTATTGAGACAGCAAAAGTATTAGGGGCATTTGGAATAACAGCATATGTGTTTAAATCATTAAGACCGACCCCGCTACTTTCCTTTGCGGTACGTTATTTGGGAACGGTATCAGGAATAATGATTACAGCAAGTCATAATCCTCCAGAATATAACGGTTTTAAGGTGTATAATGAGGATGGTGGACAAATAACACCAAATCAGGCAGCTGACATTATTGCCTGCATTCAACAAACAGACGATGAATTATTAGTTCCCTATATGGATCAAGCTACATTAGAAAAAGAAGAACTAATTAACTGGATTGGGAATGAAATTGATAATGCCTACTTAGAAAAATTGATTGATATATCTAAGCTGCCTGCAGAAGAACGTGAGCAAGAGAAAGCTATACCAATTGTCTTTACACCACTTCACGGAACTGCTTACGAGCTCGTATCTCAGGGATTGGCACAATTGAATTTTACGAATGTTCATGTTGTAGAAGAACAAGCTGTCCCAGATCCAGAGTTTTCTACTGTGAAATCACCTAATCCAGAGGAGCATCAAGCATTCACAAGGGCAATACAACAGGGGAAAAAGCATGATGCAGCTATTTTATTAGCAACAGATCCGGACGCCGATCGTTTAGGTGTTGCTGTCAAAGACGACACGGGTAATTATCAAGTGTTAACTGGTAATCAGTTAGGTGCATTAATGCTGGATTATATTTTATCGCATAGTGATTCGGCATTATTAAAAAGCGGACGGATGCTAAAAACAGTAGTGACATCGGAACTAGGTAAAGCAGTGGCGGATTACTATGGAATAACGACAATTAATACTTTGACAGGCTTTAAATATATTGGAGAAAAAATACGGGAGTTTGACGCAACTGGTGAAACTTTCGTATTTGGTTATGAGGAGAGCTATGGTTATTTAACGAGTAGCTTTGCACGAGATAAAGATGCGATACAAGCAGCTATGATGGCAAGTGAAATGGCATACTATTGGAAGAATAAAGGTAAAACTTTGCATGATGCGCTTCATGAACTATATGAAAGGCATGGCTATTATAAGGAAGACATGACATCTCTAACTTTAAAAGGGAAGCAAGGGTCTGAGCAAATAGCTAAGATTATGGCTACAATCCGCTCAGAACCATTACAGGAAATTGCTGATTTATGTGTGAAAGCAACAGAAGATTATTTAATTGGTCAACGCTATACGCTCGATAATCCAGAAAATATAGAAGCTATTGAACTACCTAAAGAAAATATGATGAAATTTATTTTAGAACAGCATAGCTGGGTTTGCCTTCGCCCATCAGGTACTGAACCAAAAATCAAATGTTATTATGGGGTTTGTACGGAAAATGAAAAAGAGAGCATACAAAGGATTTCTGCATTAAAACAAGCTATGGAACGGATTCTTGAACAAATTATCGAGGGCTAATATGGTGAATAGATTTGATTCTGTGGGGAAGGCTAGTTACTAAAACTAGACACATGGTAGAATCAATCGTTGACATTTTATGTTTATCGATGTTTAATAGTAAGTAATGTTATATTCCTATTAAAGGGGAGTAGCTGTACAATTTTAGTCGTCATTACGAGAATATTCTCCGGCTGAATTGGCAACGATCGTTGTTAGCGAGACCTTTACCAGTCTAGGTAAGGGTCTTTTTTGATGGTTCTTACCTATTGGTAGGAGCTTTTTTATTTGTACGAAGTTACATAACGTAATTTTAGGTAGAAGTAAAAGCTTCAAGTCGAATATAAGGTTAAAGCTCTATACGAGCGTAGCAGAAGGGAGAGCCTAGAGAATGGGTATTGAATTATTAGTGGAATATTTATGGGTATTAGTAGTTTTAATTGGACTCGAAGGTTTACTAGCCGCTGATAATGCGCTTGTCTTAGCGATAATGGTGAAGCATTTACCGGAAGATCAGCGAAAGAAAGCATTATTCTATGGATTGGCTGGTGCATTTGTATTACGATTTGGTTCATTGTTTATTATTTCATTCCTTGTCGATGTATGGCAAGTACAAGCGATTGGTGCAGCTTACCTGTTATTTATATCGATTAAACATTTATATGATAAGTTAAAATCCAAGGATGAACCAGATGAAGAAGCGAGTGCCAAAGAAGAAAAAGGTAGCGGTTTTTGGATGACCGTCTTAAAAGTAGAATTTGCTGACCTTGCCTTTGCGGTCGATTCTATTCTTGCAGCAGTAGCTTTAGCAGTAGCTTTACCACCAACTAATCTTGGCCATATCGGAAGTCTAGACACCGGACAATTCTTGGTAGTTTTTGCTGGTGGAATGATTGGATTAATTATCATGCGTTTTGCAGCTAATGTTTTTGTGGATTTATTAAATAAGCGTCCTGGTTTGGAAATTGCGGCGTTTGTAATTGTTGGCTGGGTCGGAGTTAAACTAGCTTTAATCGTTCTTGCACATCCAGATATTGCTTGGATACCACATGATTTTCCACATTCAACATTATGGAAATCGATATTCTATGTCGTATTAGTAGGAATTGCGGTTATTGGTTGGTTTACCTCTAGCGATGCAAACAAAAAAGAAAAAGCTCAGGATTAACGTCAATGAATGATCTTTTATGAAGGAATAGATTAGGTTTTCAAAAAAGTCTCTTTTAAAATCAGTGGAATGGTCATCTTAGTCGACAACACGTTAACCTCGTGTGAGGGAGAAGCGCTCTCTGTGGTTCAATTTTTGTTCAACTCCCTACAAAGAAATAATAGGGGAAAGTAAAGCAGTGTGGTACTACCAATCAGTGGGTGCTAAACAAAACCCCCCACTGATTGAAGTTTCACTGTATTTTTTGAGCGTACCTGTATAGGCTGCTGAATTATTGTGATTATTCTGATGAAATACTTTTTATAATTATGTGAGCAGGGTTTGAAGCATAACTATTCCCTTTAGAAATGGATGTTTAGTAGTCTATAGCTAAGAGGTGATTACATGGCAGAGCATCATTTTCATTTAAAAGCAGATTGGCCAGGTGGGAGAAATAGTCAAGGCTTCCTAGAGACAGGTAACTTGAAAACAAATATATCTATACCACCTGAAATGGATGGTCCAGGAATTGGAACAAATCCGGACGAAATGCTATTAGGTGCAGCTGCTACCTGTTATATTATTACATTAGCAGCAATGATTGAAAGAGCGGAATTGCCTTTAAAGCAAATGTATTTACATTCGGAAGGGATCGTGGACGTGACAAAGGGAGTATTCACGTATAAGCGAATTATACATCGGCCAACGGTTACTTTAACAGAGCATGCGACAGAAGGTCAACATAGTCAACTCCGCAAATTAGTCATCAAGGCAGAACAAAGCTGTATGATTTCTAGAGCATTAAAAGGAAATGTGGAAATTGAATTAGAACCAACCCTAGTTTGATAAGTGTTTGTCACAAAATTTAGTCTAGCAGATAAGGCTTGGAATGACCGAGTTTCATTTTAAAAAAACAGGAAAGGAAGCTGACTATTGAGGCAGCTTCTTTTTAATGGTTCACTAACAGATGGAATGATGTTACCTAAAGGAATCGTTCCAAGCGAGATAAACTGCTGGGGGTATTTGTCATTTTTGATTATACAGAAAGGGATAGATTCTTATATCGAAGATCTGCTCCATTTTGAAAAAGCAGATCCAGAGTGTAGTACATATCCTAGGCTCAAAAAATCAGATGATAAAGCTGGATTAGTAATTAGCTTTTAAAATCACAATATTCTATTTATGTTAGCCGGTTTCTTTAGGAGAAACCGGTTTTTTTAAAAGATAAGAAAGTATAAAATCGGTGCAATGACTGCGTTAAGCCAAGTAGTTATTTTGAAATGTTTGATGTATATTGGCAATGCTCTGACTAATTACTTCGCTTTCCGCGGGCACGGCCTTAACTAACTTTGCAAAGAAGAACACGTTGCAAAGTGGATTTTCGGCTCGTGCTAATCCCGCAGGAGTCTACGTAATTAGTCTCCGCTATGCGAAGGTGCAACAATTCTTGTCATAAGTAATAAGTTGACTTTTTTTACAATGGGTATAGTGAAAATCGCTATCCGTGAGTATAAAAGCAGCTGTGTTACTTCATGCTAGCGTTGTAGAGCCTGATAATAGCGAAAGCCGGCCACTTCAACTCCTGTGGGAAATGTTTGACCTGAAGATCCACTTTTTTGAGCGGGTTTTGCTAAAAAAGTTAGCTGAAGGACAAACCCCACGGAAAGGGAAGTGGGCAGCCGGAGTGGTGGTCAAGCAAGCAGTAGCTATTATTCCATAATAGCTACTAGAGGAAGCGTAAATCTGAGCATTTAGTGATAAGGACTGAGCGAATTTTGCTCCGTTTTTCTAATTGTCAAAGGAAATTATAAAATTAGCCCATGTGGATAAAGATGGGCGTGTTGAGCCACGTCCAGCTCCAGCACCCAGAAACGAGGCGACTTCACAAATCGCCCTACGCTAAGTCATCATCGGCTTGCAAGCTCACGGTGATTCCTTTACCTCTGTTGGCTCGCTCCAGTAATCGGGCGCTAGCGCTTTTGTTCGTAAGTGGTTGTCAGCCCTCTTAAAAACTCTAACCAGTGCATCCAAGATGGAAGAAATCATTCTCTTGACACAAATGCTAAACCGTTGTATCTTATTTAAAGTCATACTAATTTTATCGGAATAATAAAATATGGTAACGATAAAAATTTTTTGCGCATATGATAAGTTCAACTTCATATGCAAATAATAACGGAAATGACAAACAAGGAGGGTTTATATAATGAGTTTACTTTATACCATTGTAAACATCGCAGTACTAGTTATTTTAATTGGATTACTTATATGGATGCAGAAAAAGCATTTTTCATTTACGAAGCGTGTGTTTACTGGGCTAGGTGCTGGTATTGTCTTAGGTGCTATATTACAGCTGGTTTATGGTACAGGTTCAGAAGTATTAACAGAAACTACGGAGTGGTATAGCATCGTAGGTAGTGGTTATATCCGTTTTCTTATGATGATTGTAGTACCGCTTGTTATGGTGTCGATTATTCAATCCATTATAAATTTAGAAAAAACTGCTGAATTAGGAAAAATGTCAGCTTGGATTATTGGCATTTTAATAACAACAACGATGATTGCTGCCTTGATCGGAATTGGTTCGGCAACACTATTTGACTTAAGTGCTGACCAAATAGAAGCTGGGCATGCAGAAAATGAACGAGGAACAATGCTTGAGACCACATTGGGTGAAGTTGAAAATCAATCAGCTCCACAAAAAATTCTGAATTTCATCCCGTCTAATATTTTCTTAGATATGACTGGAGAGCGATCTACTTCTGTTATTGCAGTAGTTATATTCTCGGTAATTGTCGGTATTGCTGTTCTCGGAGTTCGTAGGAAGAACCCAGAACAGGCAGAAATGTTTACAAAGATCGTTAATTCTCTTTATGCAGTCGTTATGAGAATCGTTACATTAATTTTACGTTTAACACCTTATGGTATTTTAGCATTGATGGCAAATACGGTGGCAAGCACAGACTTCGCAGGCATTGTAGAACTAGGTAAATTTGTTCTCGCATCATATGTTGCGTTAATCGTTATGTTTGTTATTCATCTATTATTAGTAAGTTTATTCGGATTGAACCCGTTCATATATTTACGTAAGGTCATTCCTGTATTAGGCTTTGCGTTTACATCACGTTCAAGTGCTGGAACGATCCCACTAAACATTCAAGCACAACGAAATTCGCTAGGTATTGATCAAGGTATTGCCAACATGTCAGCGTCATTTGGTGCAACAATGGGACAAAACGGATGTGCAGGTATATATCCAGCTATGCTGGCTGTTATGATTGCGCCAACAGTAGGAATCGATCCATTATCACCTGGATTTATATTGCAATTAGTACTTATTATTGGTATTAGTTCATTTGGAATTGCTGGTGTTGGTGGGGGAGCAACCTTTGCAGCATTAATTGTACTTTCCTCCATGAATATGCCAGTTGCACTAGCTGGGCTCTTAATTTCCATTGAAGCCTTTATTGATATGGGACGTACTGCTCTTAATGTTAATGGTTCTATGGTTAGTGGGACATTGACATCGAGAATATTAAAAAAGATGGATGTTAAAATATTTAATGATAAAACGGCAATAGAGGAAAGTTCATCCCTTTAAGATTATTGTCAATATGAAGCGGTAGCTTGTAGAGAACTTAGAGTTTCTCTACAAGCTTTTTTGTAGTCTGTGGAATTTATAAAATCTGCCCATGTGGATAAATATGGGTATGTAGAGCAACGTCTAGCTCCAGCGTCCAGCAATTAGGCGACTTCACGAATCGCCCTAAAAATAAGTTATCATTGGCTCGTACAGACTCACCGTGATTTCTTTATCACAGCTGACTCGCTCCAGTCGCTACGTTTCTAATCGGGCGCTTGCGCTTTTGTTCTAAGTTAAGAAAGTATAAAATCAGTGCAATGACTGCGTTAAGCCAAGTAGTTATTTTGAAATGTTTGATGTATATTGGCAATGCTCCGACTAATTACTTCGCTTTCGGCGGGCACGGCCTCAACTAACTTTGCAAAGAAGAACACGTTGCAAAGTGGATTTTCGGCTCGCGCTAATCCCGCAGGAGTCTACGTAATTAGTCTCCGCTATGAGAAGGTGCAACAATTCTTGTCATAAGAAATAGGTTGACTTTTTTTACAATGGGTAAAGTGAAAATCGCTATCCGTGAGTATAAAAGCAGCTGTGTTACTTCATGCTAGCGTTGTAGAGCCTGATAATAGCGAAGGCCGGCCACTTCAACTCCTGTGGGAAATGTTTGACCTGAAGATCCACTTTTTTGAGCGGGTTTTGCTAAAAAAGTTAGCTGAAGGACAAACCCCACGGAAAGGGAAGTGGGCAGCCGGAGTGGTGGTCAAGCAAGCAGTAGCTATTATTCCATAATAGCTACTAGAGGAAGCGTAAATCTGAGCATTTAGTGATAAGGACTGAGCGAATTTTGCTCAGTTTTTTTTATTTAATTGTTTAGAAAAGCCCCGTCTATGCTGGGGTTCCAGAGAGCTTATAGCGTAATAAAAAAAGATCTAAGAATATATTTGGAATCAGCTCAAGGAAGTTTATATGAGTGATCAATCTACATTATTTGAAGCGTTTGGTTCATTTACAGGACAAAAAATAAAAGATTCTTTTAGATGCAGTAGTGAAGTGGTGGTATTGATCCTGTACAAGCCAGGCAAGCTACTTGCTTACAAAAAGCTCTTGCGGAAATGAGACACCGCTTCTCTCTCTAATCCTTACTGCTTTCACTAGTTATTTTAGCTAATCGGATAACTCGCCGGTTTCGCTAAAAATATAATCGGATTTCATGAATCTATTCGTTTTTTTCTATACGAATCTTATATTTATGTTACTATTTTATTAGGTATTAGGATGCGTATGTTAGTGTTATTAGAAAGAAAAAGGGGGGAACCTGCGTGATATTTTTTAAGCAATTATTCGTAAAAGTAATTAAGTTAAATAATTGGTTTCTGCTATTTGCAACATTAACATTGGTTTTTGCTAGCAGTTACTTTATATATTTTTTAGAACCAGATACATTTGCAAGTCCTTTTGAAGGGCTTTGGTGGACCATGACAACTGTAACAACAGTAGGTTATGGCGATGTTTCTCCAGTTACCGTTCCCGGGAAGCTATTTGCAATGTTTTTATACATTGTTGGGATAGGGCTTATGACAATATTTATCGGTAAAGCAATTGATTTTTTAAGTATCCGCAAACGGTTAAAGGAGGAAGGGAAATTGAATATCTCAACAGAGGGACATATTATTTTAATTAACTGGACAAAAAAAGCAAAAATTACGTTAGATGAGCTTTTACATACGTTTAAGGATATACCAATTGTTGTTATTGACGAAAAATTAGAGAAAACCCCAATATTGCATGAACAAGTAGAATTTGTTCACGGAAATCCAGCGAATCAGGATGTATTATTACAAGCAAATTTGCTGAAGTGCAAATCCGTGATGGTTTTTGCTCCTGAGAATACGATAGCAACATCTCAGGCAGATGGGCAAACCTTACTAATTGCGACCATCCTTGAAGGAATAGGGAAGGAATATAAACAAAATATCTATACCATTTGTGAAGTATTGGAATCGACGCATATTCAAGCATTTAAACATGCTTCTGTAGAGGAATTTATTACTGCAAACGATACAGCTGGGCATCTTGCGGCACGTTCCATACTTTTCAATGGCTCGAGTGAAATCATTCGACAACTGACGAGTCATAAAGGCTACGATCTTTATTCGATTGGTAAAAAAGAAACATGGAACACGTATGAAGAAGCGCGTACTGATTTAGCACAGCAAGGAGCAATGCTAATAGCAAATGGCAACGATTTATCCATAATAAATCAATTGAAAAAACCTATACCAACGGATGCAAAACTATTTATAATTTGCGATCAGCTTACGTATGAAAAAATTGTTACGCAATAAAAATAAACATTTGTTTAACTAGATGGAGACGAGGATAAAACTGTGTTTATCAACAACTGGAATGATGGTTCGTGTAACTAAGCTGCTCCAGAAATCGACTTCACTTTTGGCATGCGGCTGTTAAGCTTCCTTGGGGGCAGCGAGATCTTTCCTCTCACAGTAATTACGTATATTTCTGGAGAGTGCGTAGTTTATCCCACAAATAACTGGCAGTAATACCCCCAAGGATTGAAGTTTCACTTTATTTTTGTAATAGCTTTAATACGTTGGATACGGATTGTTTCTCCTTTTCCCTGTGATAGCTATTAAAAGGGCAGCCTTTGTATTTCACACGATCCACTACATTCTTGATCGTAAAGGCTTGAGGATTGAGCTTGTCTGTCAATTCATCCCAAAATAATGGAGTTGCAACAGTGGCATCTACGGTTTTTCTTGGTGAATAAGGGGCAATAATTGTCTTGTTCTTCCCATGTTGCACATAGTCAATATATAATCTGTCATTTCGCTTGTCTTTCATACGTTCAGTTGTAAATAACTGAGGATAAGCATTTTCAACAGTCCATGCAATTGCTTGCGTAAATAATGCGGTCTGCTCATAGGTCATGCTTCTTTCCGGAATAGGGATATAGATTTGCAATCCTTTATTGCCTGAAGTCTTCACAAAGGATGTCAATTTTAAGTCATCTAGTATGGGTTTGATTATTTGTGCCGCCTTTATGGCTAAATGAAATCGTTCTCTATCGGGAGGATCTAAATCAAAGACGATTTCTTGGGGATAGCTACTAGCCAACGTTTGAAACGGAACGTGAAATTCAACAGTGCCATGGTTAGCAAGCCATATGAGTGTATGGAGCGAATCACAAAGAATAGAGCTTTCACCATCCGCTTGTACACGTGGAATAAAATCTGGTGCATACGCTGGTAAATGCTTTTGAAAGAAGTGCTCAGCTTCTACGCCATCTGGTGCACGAATGATAGTTAAAGCACGCTCCTTTAAAAATGGCAGCATATAAGGAGCGATTTCTCTTATATAAATAAGCAGATCTCCCTTCGTTAGATGCCTTTTTGGCCAGAGTAATTTTGTCGTATTTGTCAATTCTATATTTTCAGGAAGCATAGCCATATCAAGATGTAATCTATCAACTGTTAAGTCTTTCGCGTGTACATCAGGTTGTAGTTTGGTAAACTCTGGCTCTCGAAGTTCCCCATCGTATAAATCTAAACTATGGATGGCCGCGCAAATGGCAGGTGGTAACGTGAATACAGAACCTGTTTGTTTACTACCCTTATGGATAAATAGATCTTTTAATGTATGAAGTGCTTCCTCATCTAATCCATGTTTACACTTTCCGATGTCAACGATGGTATCTTCTTGGAAGACGGCGACGGAAAAATAATTATTTCTCATATCGAAGGCAGTTAAGAAACCATGTAATGTTCTCCAATTTTTTATTTTAAACCAATCCTGATGGTTTTTACCGGCCTTATAAGTACTACGTTTTCGTTTAGCAATAATTCCTTCTCCTTTATTTGTAAAAACGCGTTCTAATAACAGCTCAGCATTTGGATATGCGTTTACAAATTGTATGATATTGTTGTGCTTCAGTTGAGAAATGAGAGCTTCTAAAGCTTGCTTACGCTTCGTAAACATTTCTTGGTATAGTTGTCTGCCCTTTTGCATAATAAGATCAAATGCTAGAAAGCTGGCTGGACGATGGATAGCGGCTTCTTGGACCTTGTCTTTATTTTTTAGCCGCCCCCTTTTCTGAATCCAAGCAAAATTAGCCTGATACATGTTATTTAATACAACTAGTTCTCCATCAAGCTGTATAGGTAGAAAGGAAAGAAGTCTCTCTTGATTCCGTTTGCAATATTCGATGATTTCCGGGAACTGTAAAGTTAGATCTTTATTATTCTTACTCATTAGACGGATATTATCGTGCTCCCATTTTAAAACACAACGAAATCCATCGTATTTCACCTCAAACATCCAATTGTCACCTTTAGGTATATCTGTACTTGCTATCGGTTTCATAACATGCATATTTCATGCTCCCTTTTAAAAAGATACGGTTGTATTTATCTTATTTTTACACAAATGCTGTTGTTTAATCAGGAAGGATAAATAAAGTTATTTCAGCCAAACTATGACAAAGGGAGGTATGTGTGAATGCATACAATGTGGAAAGGTACGATAAGCTTTGGCTTAGTAAATATTCCTGTAAAAATGCATGCTGCAACAGAAAATAAAGATGTTAAACTTCGACAGCTGCACAAGGAATGCCAGTCACCAATCAAATATGAAAAAAGTTGTCCGGTCTGTGATCGACCAATAGAGAATGATGAAATTGTAAAAGCATATGAGTATGCCAAAAATAAATTTGTTGTACTGGATGAAGAGGATTTAAAAGCATTACAGAAGGAACAGGAAGATAAAGCAGTGGAAATTGTCGACTTTGTACAATTAGAGGAAATTGATCCTATTTATTTCGAAAAAAGCTATTATTTATCTCCGAACGAAGGGGGAGCAAAAGCATATGGTCTGTTACGAAATGCTTTAAAAGATACAGGTAAAATAGGGATAGCCAAAATGATCATCCGGTCAAAAGGACAGTTAGCTGTTATTCGTGTTTACGAGAATACATTGGTAGTAGAAACCATTCATTACCCTGATGAGGTTCGTGATGTGAAAGATGTACCAAATGTACCTGATGAAGTGGAAACCGAAAAAAAAGAGCTTGATACGGCAAAAATGCTTATTGATCAATTAACAACTGAATTCGATGCTACGAAATATAAAGATGAGTATCGTACAGCATTACTCGATCTAATTGAACAGAAAAAGAACAATGATGAATCTACTGCTACAGCAACAGAAAAGCCTGCTCCAGAGGCAGCTACAAACTTAATGGATGCACTGCAGGCCTCATTGGATCGAGCGAAACAAGAAAAGCCAAAGCCAAAGCAACCGAAGAAAAAGACGAAAACAACGGCAAAAAAGAAGAAGACAGGCTCATAAAGAGGCTGAGACAAAAGAATGAAGAATCCAATTAAAAACGAACGATGATTGGTTGAAATTAATTATCGTTCGTTTATTGATCAGAATCATTCATTTAGCACCTGAAATAAGTGAGACTCTGGCGGGAACAGTACGAGTCCGAAGATTCACGTGGTAACGTGTTTTTCTTTACCAAGTTAGCTGTGGCCGTGCTCGTGGAAAGAGCGTATATTTTCACGGTGCGGCGATGATACTCCTATTGATAACATGATTATTCGTATTTTCAGTAAAGAAGTTGTGTTTTGTCCCAGCCTCTTTTCATGCTGTCAAAAATGTCTCGACAGGCTACTTACGAAGTGTACAAAACGTCATGTGTGGAAAGAAGTGAAAGAACGGGTTTGCTTGGACTGGCCTTCTCATAAAGGAAAGTGGATTTACCCGAATAAGAAAAGAGAAAAGTAAAACGTAGCCTCGCAGCTTTAAAAGAACTGCATGGGCTGCGTTATTGTTGTTTTCACGAAAAGCAATTGATATTCGTCCACCCACACACAGGGTTTCTATAAAAGCTGATTTTTCAGTGGAATGCTTCAAAATAGAACTTTGGCCAATTTTACCCCGCATATAATTGGCAGTAAGCCCCACTTCAAGCAATAAAGTGAACCTAATATTGGTGAGTGGGGATCGACTGCAAAGTCTTTAGGTCATATTCTTATGGTACTAACCTTCCGTGGGAGGTAAACATTAACCTCCACGGATTGAATTTTTACTTTATCCATTACATCATGACAGCTTTTTTTCAAATCTTTTACAATAACCTAACAAGTCTATGAAATCGGTTAGTAACCTATTTATTTCTATAAAAAATAGGGTAAAGTGGATATTGCACACTTATTTAACATTGACCAAGGGATAAGTTTCAGAATTTTTTAAAAAAGGAGATGCGTAATGGAAAGAAATGCCTTTTTTGATAATGCAAAAGTGCTATTAATTTTTTTCGTTGTATTCGGTCATATGATCCAGCCTTTTACAGACGGATCTCCGAAAATTAATACGCTATATATGTGGATTTATACTTTCCATATGCCAGCATTTATCTTTCTTTCAGGTTTTTTTGCTAAAGGTTCTGGGAATATAAAATATATCTTAAATTTAATGAAAAAATTACTCGTACCATATGTTGTTTTTCAAATCCTCTATTCAGGATATTATTACCTGATTGGTAAATCTGGATGGGAAACGGATTTGTTTAGTCCTCATTGGGCATTATGGTTTTTATTCAGTTTATTCTGTTGGCATATGTTATTATATTGGTTTAAAAAGCTACCTCCAGTATTGGCAGTAGTTATTTCAATTCAATTAGGTCTAATTGTAGGTTACTTTGGTGAAATTGGTCATACGTTTAGTTTATCGCGTACATTTGTATTCTTTCCGTTTTTCCTAATTGGCTACTTCATTACGGAAAAACAGTTAATGTTGATCAAGAACAAAGGAATAAAGGTAGCATCAATAATAGTAATGGCTGGAATTGCAACTGCTATTTATTATATGCCTGATTTTAATTCAGGTTGGTTGCTTGCTTCTAAATCATATGGAGATTTAGGAATGGGAGAATTTGGAGGACTAGCAAGATTACTTGTCTATTTAACGGCTGCTCTCATGATTGTCAGCGTATTATCGTGGGTGCCTAAAAAGCAATTTAATTGGACTGTTTTAGGAGCTAGAACATTGTATGTCTATCTGCTTCACGGTTTTTTCATTCAATATTTTCGACAAGCAGAATTATTTGAGGTAAATCGAATAATAGATTTGGTTGGTCTTGCTGCTATTTCGTTAGCGTTAGTTCTTCTGTTATCAAGTAGGCCAGTTCTCGGTATTTGGCAGCCAGTTATTGAAGGAAGAGTATCAATTATCAAAAAGACGTATCAAAAAATAAGTAAGCAGCATCCAAAGACAGAATCCTAATCTGATAACAATAAAAGAAAGGGGAAGAATAATCATGAAAGTTTGTGTGTTTGGTGCAAGTGGTTATGTTGGAAGTTCTGTTTACAAACGATTCAAGGCTATCCCCGAAATTACTGTTAGTGGAACATATTTGGATGAACCTGCAATAGTTGCTGATTTAGTAAAATTGGATATAAATGAGCCAGAATCCTTCTCCAACTACTATAAAGCAATGCAACCGGATGTAGTTGTTTGGTCGGTGATGCACGGACCACAAGAACATCAATTGACGGAGCATGGGCTTCTGCACTTGCTAACCCACCTTACCCCTGAAACAAAGCTCGTTTATATTTCATCTGATTTCGTCTACAGTGCTGGGAATGGTCCGTATGATGAGGAGGATCCCGCAACCCCTTTACCAGATGATCATGAGCTGAGTAATTATGCGAATGCTAAAGTCAAAGCTGAACGCTTTATAACGAATGAATTGACCAATTATGTCATCTTAAGAGTAGGTCTGTCTATGGGGAAAATCAGGTTGGCAGGCTTGATCAACGAACAGATAAACTTTCCTATCATTTACGGTCAGGTAAGCCAATTGCATTCCGTGATGATTTAATTCGTACATTTGTCCATGTGGAGGATTTAGCGGCTGTCATTGTAAAAATGGTAGTTAATGACGTATCTGGTGTATTTAATGCCGGTTCTCCTAAGACTAGAAGCTTTTATGAATTTATGCGATTAATGGCTGAAAAAATGGGTTTCAATCCGGAACTTGTAAGGAAAGCATCTGTCGAGGAAATGGTAGATGGAGAAATGCCGAAGAATACGGCATTACGAACAGAGAAAATAAATAAATTAATGAACCAAATGTTTAGAGAGAACGTATAATAAAATAACCCCCTTTTTTTTAAATATAAAAAACAGACGGCTAAGGATAGGCCGTCTGTTTTTGGTTACATTAATAGCATAGCAGCTTAAAAGATAATATGAGCAATGATTGCAATAATGGGTAGGGTAATTATTGTACGTAACAAAAAGATGATTGCCAAATCTTTAAAAGATACCGGTACCTTAGACCCTAATAATAATCCCCCAACCTCAGACATATAAATTAATTGCGTTACAGAAAGTGCAGCTATAGTAAAGCGGGTTATATCTGCCTCAATGGAAGAAGCAAAGATAGCTGGTAAGAACATATCTGCAAAACCAATTAGGATTGTTTCTGAAGCTGCTTCAGCAGCAGGAATTTGTAAGAGTTCTAATAACGGTATAAATGGCATACCAAGCCATTGGAAAACAGGTGTATTTTCGGCAATTATTAAGGCGATCAGTCCAAATGCCATCACGACAGGAGCGACACCCATCCACATGTCTAGGATGTTTTGGCCACCTTCTTTTATGAATTTATACACACTTGTTTCCTTCTTTGCACGGTTCAATGCTTTTCGGTATCCAAAGGTAAACACGTTGTCACCTTTCGGAATTTCTTCAGATAATCCTTCCGCCTCTTCGTTTACATACGTATTGGATTTGCGCGAGAGCGGAGGAATCCGAGGCATGATTAATGCAGCAATAAATCCGGCTACTAAGACTGTTCCATAAAAAGGTAAGAACATATCTTGGAGTTCAACTTCCGATATCACTACTAATGAAAAGGTGATCGATACGACAGAAAATGTTGTACCGATTACAGCAGCTTCTCGTTTTGTATAGTAACCTTCTTCGTATTGTTTACTAGTAAGTAATACGCCAATTGTCCCGTCACCAACCCAAGATGCTAAAGAATCAATGGAGGAACGTCCTGGTAAACGAAATAATGGTCTCATGATTTTCGTCATTAATGTACCGAATAATTCAAGTAAACCAAAATTCATAAGTAATGGTAAAAACAATCCGGCAAATAAAAATACGGCGAATAATACATGCAACAGATCATCAAGTAATAATTGTCCAGTTGCTTCACCATGAACAAATTCTGGACCAATACGGAAGTAAACCATTACTGCAAATATGGCAGCTATAACACGGGTAATTGTCCAAAATGTGCTCACATGAAAAAGCTGTTGAAAAAAAGGAGTCCCTTTTAATTTTTCCCTTCCTATAAGCTTAGCGAATACACTCATTATTGCAGTAATAACAATAATTACCATCATAATAGCAGATAACTGATCAGCAAGTAGGGTTTGAACCTTCCCAGCAAGTATGGCTATTGGTATCGTAAGCCCTTCTTCTGTCTGTATAGGTGACATAAATAAAAAGATACCAATTAAGGATGGGATGATAACCTTAATATGGTCTTTTATGGTAAAGTGATTATTCTTCATAAGAACCCCCATTGTTCCATATTTCTTATTTATTATAAGGGAAATATACGCATTATCCAACTATTTATTAGGACCGACTTGTTTTAAATAAGTAGATAATCGGGTACATATCTAAAGAGGTGTTGAAGGTGAATAAGGGGCTTAAATATAGATTAGTATATCGCTGCAGTATCATGATCTGGATGACAATCAAATTTATTTTTCTCATGTACAAGTTCCATTTTAGAAATAAAGTATGGGATGACCGGACGATCGCTAAATGGAATATATTAGTAACAAAATTAGCAAGAGAATATCGTAATAAGGCTGTTGAATTAGGCGGTGTATTAATTAAGGTTGGGCAATTCCTTAGTACAAGGACTGACTTTATGCCCGATGCGTTCCTCAAAGAACTAAGTGGATTGGTTGATCGTGTCCCACCAATGCCGTTTAGCTATGCGCGGAAGCTATTAGAAGAGGAATGGGGAGGGGACATCTATGAATATATAGAGGATATTAAACCGACGTCCATCGCATCTGCATCCATAGGTGAAGTTTATTTAGCCAAGTTAAGAGAAGACCATTCAGACGTAGCAATAAAAGTACAGCGTTATCGTGTTGAGGAAATTTTTCATATAGATTTTAAAGCACTTCGAATCGTTTTTTGGTTGATTTCTGTATTTACGTCATTTGGTAAGAAGGCCGATTTACCTTCCTTATACCGAGAACTTATCACGGTTATGAATAAGGAGCTAGATTTTCAACAAGAGTTAAAGCATGCCTGTTACTTTCAAGAGAGATTCCAAGATAATAAGGCCATACATATTCCAAATTATATAGAGCAGTTATGTACGAAAAAGGTCTTGGTGATGGAGTGGATAGACGGTGCAAAAATAACGGATGTCTCGTATATGCATCGACATCAGGTTTCAACGCAGCAGATAGCTAGAAGCTTATTTGACTTTTATCTAGAGCAATTTTTGAATGAAGGTATGTTTCATGCAGATCCCCATGCTGGAAACATCTTGATTCAACAGGATGGAACGATTGTAATTATTGATTTTGGCATGGTTGGAGAGGTACGAAAGCAGGATACGCATTATTTCAAAAAACTAATACAAAATATAATTATGGATGATTACGATCGGGTAATCGAAACATTAGATGAAATGAATTTCATATTACCTCAGGCGAATCGAAAGAAATTAAAACAAATGATTAGACAGACCATTGCTATGTATCAGAATGGTTCATTAAATACAATGGATGCTCATACAATGGAACAATTAAAAGAAGATATTCGTTTGTTTATAAGTGATCAGCCAATCCAATTATCAGCGGATTATGCGTATTTAGGAAGAGCGATATCAATCGTTATAGGTATCCTACTAGCCATTTATCCAGATATAGATTTGCAGAAATGGGCAAAGCCTAAAATTAAAAAATGGTTTGGCGGGAGAAATTTAGCGGAATCCATTTATAAGCAATATGTAAAGGATGCAGTTCAACCAGTATTATCCTTTCCAAAAGCTATGTTAGGTTGGCTAGAAAATGGGGAAAAGGAAAGAAAGTGGGAGAGAGAGAAGCAACAAAAGCAACTGACACATAATTACTTTGTTTTACTTGAAGTAATCTGTTTTGTTCTACTATTGGTTAGTGTTAGCTGTATCCTATTTGGCTATTACCAAAACTTAGGGCGATTGACCACCATTGCTATATCCGGAGCAAGTATATTTGCTGTAATGATGATTTTATTATTCATGAAGCATTACCGCAACATTCGATCAAAGTAATAAGGAGGAGATACACATGAATGATGTCTTAAAAAAAGGTTTTCTTTTGGGATTAGGAGCTGCAGTAACTAGTAAAGAGAAGTTTGAACGCAAGGTAAAGCAACTGGTCGATAAGAATGAACTAACACAAGATCAAGCACGCACGGTTCTGCAAAATTTTGTGGAGAAAGGTGAAATGAAAAAGGATGAATGGAATACGCAGCAATATGAGCAAACACAGAAGCTCGCTAAAGAGTTTGGGTTAGCGACAAAGGAGGATGTTAACGAGTTACGGGCTCGTATTACTGAGCTTGAAAACAAGCTTGAAGATCGTTCAGAATAATGAATGAGGCTGCGATAAAATGATTTCAATGTAAATAGGAAGTAATTTCGTGCAAAAACCCACTTGGGAAATATACTTGCTCTTCGGCTGATGACGGATTATCGTGCTATACACTAAGGGGGTGCCGATATCTTCCCAAAGGATAAGCGATACATCGCATGCAAAAAAAGCGCTCTTTTTTCAAGAAGTCTCGTCTCCATATATAGCGAATGCAATGTATGGTTCGTCTTCATGGTTTTGATTTCGTTCCTGCGTCATTTAAATGTGCCATGATGGCGATGAATATAGGATTTGAAGAAAATACTTCACAAGCTCGCTTAGGGAGGGAAAATTGTCATAATACAGGGAATCTATTTTGTCAAAAACAGTAGTTATCTGTAAATTCTGCCTATTTATCATATTGTAGTTGATAATCACCATAAACCGAGGTACAATAGAATAGCATTATCAACTCGTTTCATACTAGGGGGAATCTTAAGCGTATGGTTAGCTTTTTAGAAATATGTAAAGATATGGAGAAGAAGCTTGGCAGAAAATTGCAGGATAACGAAATCAGGTTTTTGCAATGGATGTATAAACGCTATAAAGAAGAACAACCCAAAAGAATTTTGGAATTGGGGTAGAGAGTATGGAAACTGATGCTCATTCGTTTTTTCATCGAGTTGATAGGGAAAAAGATAACCAGTATACGAAAAAACAAGGTCCTGCAATACTCAGGACTTTTTTGTAGTCTAGGAAATTATAAATTAGGCCATGTGGATAAATATGGAGGTGTTAGGCCGCCGTCCAGCTCCAGCGCCCAGAAACGAGGCGACTTCATGAATCGCCCTACGATATGCCATCATCGGCTCGCAAGCACACCGTGATTCCTTTATTTCTGTTGACTCGCTCCAGTCGCTACGTTTCTAATCGGGCGCTTGCGCTTTTGTTCTAAGTTAAGAAAGTATAAAATCAGTGCAATGACTGTGTTAAGCCAAGTAGTTATTTTGAAATGTTTGATGTATATTGGCAATGCTCCGACTAATTACTTCGCTTTCCGTGGGCACGGCCTCAACTAACTTTGCAAAGAAGAACACGTTGCAAAGTGGATTTTCGGCTCGCGCTAATCCCGCAGGAGTCTACGTAATTCGTCTCCGCTATGAGAAGGTGCAACAATTCTTGTCATAAGTAATAGGTTGACTTTTTTTACAATGGGTAAAGTGAAAATCGCTATCCGTGAGTATAAAAGCAGCTGTGTTACTTCATGCTAGCGTTGTAGAGCCTGATAATAGCGAAGGCCGGCCACTTCAACTCCTGTGGGAAATGTTTGACCTGAAGATCCACTTTTTTGAGCGGGTTTTGCTAAAAAAGTTAGCGGAAGGACAAACCCCACGGAAAGGGAAGTGGGCAGCCGGAGTGGTGGTCAAGCAAGCAGTAGCTATTATTCCATAATAGCTACTAGAGGAAGCGTAAATCTGAGCATTTAGTGATAAGGAATGAGCGAATTTTGCTCAGTTTTTCTTATTGTTATAGAAAGTGATTTATGAAGAGAGAATGATGCAAATAAACGTTTGTTTTACTGAAGCACAGCTTTTATAATGAAAAGAGGTAGAAAAGAAAGGAGCAAGATGAATGGCAGTGGCAAATACCACAATCATACAAAAAATGATAAATGAACTAAACGAAGCAAAAGATCAAGATAATAACACTGAAGAGTTGGTGAAGCATATTCGTCATGTTCGTTTATTATGTGATTTGTTCCTTGAGGATAGTGCAAAAGATCAAGTTAGGGCTAAGGTTAATGGTATTTCTCCCTTAGAGATGAAGGCGATGCTTGGCGATAATGATGCGAAACTACATAGACCATCAAAACCAAGCTCGGGTAATGAACACGATGAAGCAAATGGGGATTCAATTTTTGATTTTTAATAAAGAGGTGTAAATCGTGAAGCTATTTTTAGTATTAGGCATGATTAATGGGTTTTTAGCAGTAGCGTTGGGAGCGTTTGGTGCCCATGGTTTAGAAGGAAGACTTTCAGAAAAAGCTTTATCAACCTGGGAAAAAGCAGTAAATTATCAAATGTTTCACACTATGGCATTATTAGTAACAGGATTATTAATGATGAAGGCTGATCCTGCTAGTATTATTTGGGCAGGCTGGATGTTCTTTATCGGTATCATTCTGTTTTCGGGAAGTTTGTATATTTATTCGACAACTGCAATTAAAACCTTTGCAATGATCACACCGCTCGGTGGTGTAGCATTTTTGATTGGCTGGGTGCTATTGGGTACATTCGCTGTAAAACATTTATAGCTTTATATACGATAGTTTATAGTTGAAATAGGAAATAGATAGAAAATAATACGATAAGTACTGCACGAGCCACTTGCTTTAATGCTTGAATGGATTTGTATAAGTTCCATTCCATCATTCCATCACATACGAGACTAATGGAAATAAGGAAAAGACAGAAAAGAATTAAGAATAAATAGCCTTTTATAAGTGCAATTAATCCGATTACAGCGGCACAAGCTAATGTAATAAGTTCGACTAATATAAATTTTTCATAAGGATGCTTCATGGAATCCATCCTTTCTGTTTACTGCTAAACATCTAATAGCTAAAGGGATAACACAAAGGAAGTTGTGTCATCCCTTTTCTATTAGATCGTATTTTGATTTTTAACGTGGTGAGTATGAGGTATTTGCATATGGATACGCGTAATTTAGTTCTTCATCAAAGGTTACATAGTCTAAATAAACCATCAGCAAGAGGTAGCGTTTACCCGTTTGCGGATCACTTAGAATAATGTGATCTCTGCCTGCACCTTCAATGATCCCTTTGAAAACTTTTGCATTCCACTGGTCATTATTTTCAAAAGTCATATAAACAGTAGCTTCTTTTCCTCGGTTTAAACGAAGAATATTTTCGATGTATGATTCCTGCATGGGAAGCATTCCCTGATTACTGGTCGTAGGATATGGTTGCTGTGTCTGTTGTTGTGTTGGTGGGTATTGTCTCATATTATAACTTGGATAATAAGCTGGAGATGAAGGTGGATAATAGTAATACGGATAAGGTTGATATCCGTTTCCTGCTTGCTGATTGTTATTTTCCTGGTTTTCACTCATGTAAAACCCTCCTATTAGTAAATATTAATGCCTCACTATCGGAAAACGGAAGGACATTCAGAGGCGGTAGGTGCATAGAAGCAATGAGACTTGAATCTTCCTACATTCCATTGACCATACCATTGAGCAGGACAATCTCCAGCGGGCATAAAGAACCATAACGAATTTGTTGCTGGATGCTGTCGTTCTCCCTGAATGACTCTACGAGCTAACCGTTTATCAGCTTCGCGTGCTCGCTGGTAAAAGTAACCTTTTTGTGTCGCTTCAAACCCACCAGGGCTTTGGAATACCATATCATTAATCGTTCGAATTTCTGTAAAATCAAGACAATTAGAAATGACACGATTAATACCTGTATTACCTACCATAAGCATTCCTAACTCCCCGTCCCCCTCCGCTTCCGCACGCATTAATCTTGCTAACAACGCCACATCATTATCTGTATGTGCGACAAGAGCCATTTGCATTCCTCATTTCTGTCCATTCTGGTTGCATTAGTATATGTATGTGGCAGGCATTGAAAATATGTTATAAAATCAAATGTTACGTTTGCTTTGTTAAAGGAAAAGAACAAAAGCGCAAGTGCCCGATTAGAAACATAGCGACTGAAGCGAGTCAACGGAGATAAAGGAATCACGCTGTGATTACGAGTCGACCCCATATTTACCCATAGGCTTAAATTTTATAATTTCCTAGACTATAAAAAAGATGCCCAATTCATGGACATCTTTTAATTCGCTAAGTAGGAGGCTTATATTTCCAAATATGTTGCTATTGCTTCATTTGGAAGATGGTTTCCTACAAAGAATTCACCAAATTCTCCGTATTTAGAACTTACTTCATCAAAACGCATTTCATAGACAATTTTCTTAAATTGCAATGGGTCATGAGCAAATAAAGTAACTCCCCATTCCCAGTCATCAAGACCAATGGAACCAGTTATAATTTGTGAGACTTTACCCGCATATTTTCTGCCAGTCATGCTATGTTCGTATAACAGTTTACCTCGCACATCTTTTTCAAGCGTGTACCAGTTTTCATCACCATGGCGTCGCCGATCCATCGGATAAAAGCATACATGCTCCCATTTTGGTAAGATTGGTTTTAACCTTGCGGCTATTTCTGGTATTTCTTCCGGATGCTCTTCTTTATACGGTCGGTATTTTGAAAGTTCTACAATCGAAACATAGGAATGAGCAGGTATTAAAAACTCACCCATTTTTGATTTATTCAATTCTGTTTCAATGGTAGCTAATTCATTTGTTGTAGGACGAAGGAACATAAACATAAGATCTGCTTTTTGCCCTACTATATTATAAAGGGCATGACTTCCATCTTTCCCATCTTCAACTTTATCCCATTTAACAAGTAAATGTTGAAGGCTGTCAATTGCTTCCTTACGCTCATCTTCTGTAGCAAGTTTCCAGGAAGTCCAATCTACTGTACGAAAATCATGGAGGCTATACCAGCCGTCCATCGTTTCCACTGCTTCTACCATATTTATCTCTCCTTTAACTATGTGTGTAAGGTTATGACGAGCACCTTTTAATTTATTTACGATCTGTTTTTACTATAGCATAATTTGGGCAGTATATTCATGACGTAAACATATCAATTCGTCATCGTTCGCTATATTGTCATAAGACTGTCAAAAAACGTATAAAGCTAGATAGGAATTGCTTTAATTTATGTAAAAAATCATCTACTATTTAACTATATCCATTTAGGAGGTTTTATAAAAGTGAGTCAATTATTTGAGCAAGTGAAAGAAAAGGTTTCTAACCAAAATAAATCTATCGTGTTTCCAGAAGGGACAGATGAACGTATATTGACAGCAGCTAGTCAGTTGGCAGCAGCTGACATCCTAACACCAATATTAATTGGTGATAAAACGGTTATTAAACAAAAGGGAGAGGACATTGGAGTAGATGTATCTCGTTGTAAATTGATGGATCCAGTTGAATTTCCAGAATTTGATTTGATGGTGGAGACGTTTGTGGAACGTCGTAAAGGTAAAGTTTCCAAAGAGGACGCGGAAAAAATTCTACTAGATGAGAATTACTTTGGGACAATGCTTGTTTACATGAATCAAGCAGATGGACTAGTAAGTGGTGCTGCGCATTCAACTGCCGATACAGTTAGACCTGCATTACAAATTATTAAGACAAAAGCAGGTGTCCAAAAAACATCAGGTGTATTCATTATGGTGCGAGGACAGGAGAAATATGTATTTGCTGATTGTGCCATTAATATAGCTCCAAATAGTCAAGATCTTGCTGAAATCGCAGTGGAAAGTGCGGTAACTGCAGAATTATTTGGCGTGGAGCCACGTGTAGCTATGCTTAGTTTTTCTACTAAAGGTTCAGCTAAGTCAGAGGAAACGGAAAAAGTTGTTGAAGCTCTAAACATTGCAAAGGAAAAGAATCCTTCCTTAACTATTGATGGAGAGTTTCAATTCGATGCAGCATTCGTTCCAAGTGTAGCAAAGAAAAAAGCACCGAATGCTGAACTTCAGGGTGATGCTAATGTCTTTGTATTTCCAAGTCTTGAAGCTGGAAACATCGGCTATAAGATTGCCCAACGCTTAGGTGAATTTGAAGCAGTTGGTCCGATCTTACAAGGTTTGAACAAGCCTGTAAATGATCTGTCACGAGGCTGTAGTGCAGAGGACGTTTATAATTTAGCATTAATTACTGCTGCTCAAGCAGAATAATGAAAGGGATTGTTTCGGAAACCTTTTTAGATGAAAAACTTGAATATACAGACTACGGAAGGAGAAACGGTTTAAAGATCCACAGTGAGTGTTATCCTGAGGAGAGGCTGAAATTTGTTTTCCGTGGAAAGAAAGTATATTCCAGTTATCTGCTATGGAGGCTTAGACAAAAGTAATAAAAAACGAAAGATAATTAGTGTAGGTTAATTATCTTTCGTTTTTTGGTGATCTAGGAAAAAATAAAATTAGCCATGTGGCTAAATAGGGGGCGTGTTGAGCCGCGTTCAGCTCCAGCATCCAGAAAAGAGGCGACTTCACGAATCGCCATACGATAAGTCATCATTGGCTCGCAAGCTCCATGAATCCTTTATCTCCGTTGACTCGCTCCAGTCGCTATGTTTCTAATCGGGCGCTCACGCTTTTGTTCTAAGTTAAGAAAGTATAAAATCAGTGTAATGACTGCGTTAAGCCAAGTAGTATTTTGAAATGTTTGATGTATATTGGCAATGCTCCGACTAATTACTTCGCTTTCCGTGGGCACGGCCTCAACTAACTTTGCAAAGAAGAACACGTTGCAAAGTGGATTTTCGGCTCGCGCTAATCCCGCAGAAGTCTACGTAATTAGTCTCCGCTATGAGAAGGTGCAACAATTCTTGTCATAAGTAATAGGTTGACTTTTTTTACAATGGGTAAAGTGAAAATCGCTATCTGTGAGTATAAAAGCAGCTGTGTTACTTCATGCTAGCGTTGTAGAGCCTGATAATAGCGAAGGGCGGCCACTTCAACTCCTGTGGGAAATGTTTGACCTGAAGATCCACTTTTTTGAGCGGGTTTTGCTAAAAAAGTTAGCTGAAGGACAAACCCCACGGAAAGGGAAGTGAGCAGCCGGAGTGGTGGTCAAGCAAGCAGTAGCTATTATTCCATAATAGCTACTAGAGGAAGCGTAAATCTGAGCATTTAGTGATAAGGACTGAGCGAAATTTGCTCAGTTTTTTTTAATAGAATGTATCATTTCAGGTGCTTGTGGATTCAATTCGTTCATTTCGTTTTTTCATTTGTTCGAGACGCTTTTCGTAATCCGCCTGTTCCGAATCAGAAAATGGCTGTTCAATCACCTCGTTATTGAAAGCTGCTAAGGATTTCTTCGCTCTAACTTTCATATCCTCCACGGTTAGTTGTGTATTCAATAAGTCTGACAACGAAGACATCACATGTGGATCTACCGAAGGGTAAGTGAATTTAGTTTTCTCTCCTTTTTTGCTAATATCGTAAAAATCTCTAATTACTTTCGCCCGTTTATAGCTATTGCCTTCAACATCCAAATAAATTTGCACAGCGACACCATCCTTCACCCGACGTTGTGAAATGCCTGCAAATTTTTTCCCATTAATACTTAAATCATAATCTCCAGGGCAATAGGAATTAACAATTTCGTATGCTTCAATCTGATCTGTTAGATCATCAAGCATGTACGTAACAAAACGGACCATAGCTTCATACCCTTCGTGAATGGATAGATCTTTTACTCCAGGAAGGATTAATGAAATATTTAGTACACCGTTATCTAAAGCAACTGCCAAACCACCGGAATTGCGAACAACTACGTGAAATCCAGCCCTTTTCAGCAGCTGTATACCTTCATCGATATAAGGCAGCTTTGCATCTGGAATACCAAGTACAATGGTGTTTGGATGAACCCATAAGCGCATAGTTGGTGGTGATAACCTATGACTAATTGAAAGAGCCAGGGCATCATCAATCGCAAACGAATGTATGGCTGTATAAGCTTCATTATTGAAGGTAGTTAGTGTAGAGTGGTCGATGTAACGAAATGTATCTTGTTGTATCAAATCTTTCCAATTTTTCATAGTTTACTCCTTGATTTACTTGAATAATAAACGAATGCTCCAGGTATTAGTATGTTTAGCTTCTTACTTTTTTCGTTTATTTATCCCGCCACTATTGGCAGTAAGATTCCCTTTCAATTTATAGTACATATCATGAAGAGAAAATAGTGGAAACTGCCAGTAAATGTCCGATTGGTTCACCTACCAATCAGTAAAAACCTGATTGAAGGTTCACTTTATCTATTATATAATAAAAAGAAATCGTCGAAAAGAAACGGATGGGAATGCATGGCATATAAAGATGAACAATTACATGAAGAAAAAGTATTTAAAGATCCTGTACATCGGTACGTACATGTAAAGGACAGGGTGATATGGGATTTAATTGCAGCACCGGAATTTCAGCGGTTACGTAGAATAAAGCAATTAGGTACAACGAATTTAACTTTCCATGGTGCTGAGCATAGCCGATTTAATCATTCTCTTGGTGTTTATGAGATTGTTCGTAGAATTATAACTAACTTCGAAGGACGACCACATTGGAACAGTGAGGAACGTCTTCTTTGTTTATGTGCTGCGTTATTGCATGATTTGGGACATGGCCCGTTCTCCCATTCGTTTGAAAAAGTATTTAAATTAGATCACGAATATTTCACACAGCAGATTATATTAGGTGATACGAAGGTAAACGCAATATTGGAACGTGTAGTAAAAGGATTTGCGCAGGATGTGTCAGATGTTATTGCAAAAACTTATAAGGATAAGCTAGTTGTTAGTTTAATTTCCAGTCAAATTGATGCGGATCGCATGGATTATTTACAACGAGATACCTATTTTACTGGGGTTAGCTATGGACATTTTGATATGGAGAGAATCCTGCGAGTGATGCGTCCAATGGAGGATCAAGTTGTTATTAAGTATACGGGCATGCATGCGGTAGAAGACTATATTATGAGTCGTTATCAAATGTACTGGCAAGTCTATTTTCATCCTGTTACAAGAAGTGCAGAAGTCATATTATCGAAAATCCTTCATCGAGCAAAGGTATTGTATGAAGATTCAAATTATACATTTAAACTGGAGCCTACGCACTTTCTCTCGTTTTTTACTGGGGATGTTAAACTACAAGATTATTTGAAATTAGATGAGGGGATTGTTTCCTATTATTTTCAACTTTGGCAGGAAGAAGAAGATGACATTTTGAGCGATTTGTGTGAACGATTTACCAATCGAAGGTTGTTTAAATATATTGAATTTAACCCGAACCTACAAATGAATGAATGGATGGAGCTGCATCGCCTATTTATGAATGCAGGAATTGATCCAGACTACTATCTTGTAGTCGATTCCTCATCTGATTTACCCTATGATTTTTATCGCCCAGGGGAAGAGGAGGAGCGGTTACCCATTCATTTGCTTATGCCAAATGGTGAGTTGAGGGAGTTATCTAGACAGTCGGAAATTGTTGAATCCATTTCTGGAAAAAAACGAACGGATCACAAATTGTACTTTCCTATTGATTTAATAGAGAAGATAGAAGATAGTACGGTGAAGAAACGTGTAGAAGAAATTCTTAGTGGTCAGGGAGAGGTAAAGAATGCTAACTAATCATGCAAAGCTAATGCAGTTTTTTTCCGTTGCTAATGAAGTCACTGGCAGGAAAAAGCTTCAAAAAATGATTTATATCCTTCAAAAGTGTGGTATGCCTTTTGAAGAAAAGTATGAATTTCATTTCTATGGTCCCTATTCGGAAGAGCTAACATTACGAGTAGAGGAATTATGTAATTTGGGGTTCATTCATGAGGAAAAGGAAGATAAAAGCAATTATTATCAATATCATTATACAATTACAAATGATGGGGAAGAATTTTTACATCAGTTTGCAATGGACATGCCCGATTTTTCCAGTCAGGTGGAAGCAATGAAGGGGAAAAGCTCTAGATTTTTAGAGCTTGTTGCAACAATGCTATATTTTGATGGCTTATCGACAGAAGAAAATATTGCAAAGGTACATACGGTGAAACCAAAGCAAAAATATACGAATGAAGAAATACAAGCGGCACACGCTTTTATTGAAGGCTTGAAGCAATAGAGACAGATAGGTGTCAACATGGTAATACCTATGCTACAATAAAAAGCAGTAAACATAGAAGGAGGGTTCTGGGATGAGTTCCGATCAATCTTCGAATAAGAAAAAAAATAACTTTACGATCATTAAGGATGATTCAACGGATGGACATGGTGGTTACGGATATGGTTCGATTAGTTTAGAAAACATGTCTTCCGTAATTGTGGATCCCAATGAAAATAAGGCTTATGTTGATATGGCAGCAATGCATGCAAGAAGTGATATCGAACGTCGCGTAAAATATTTGAATGATAAAAACGAGGTACCCAATGGTAAATTATATTGGATTGTATGGGTGAATGTTGATCAAGGTGAAAATGGACCATATTATTCTGGTGTAGCAGGTAGTGAGCTACGCGTTGACCGTTCGATTAAACGAGCCTACAAATCCATGCCTGAGCATGTTACACATATGGAAAAGTCGTTAAAAGGTAAAGTTATCGTAGACCATATGGATGAGCATTCTAAGAAATTATTAAAGGATTTCTTGGTTGAATTTGATCCAGACATGTGGAAAAATTCCAAAGATGAATTGAAAGATTCACTTCCAGAATAAGGAGAAAACCTTCTAGCTTGGCAATCTAGCCAACCTAGAAGGTTTTCGTAAATCTGTTATCCCGCATATAACTGGCAGTAAGCTCCACCGGTTTTTACTGAAACATATACGTACAAAGGCTTCATTCGCCACGCCTGTGGCAACGCCTTTGTGACCTACTTCCATGTAGGCCCGAACCAATCGGACATTTACTGGCAGTTGATCCCACACTTAACCATTTTGTTTTTTCTTCATTGCTTGAGTGATTTCAAAAGAGTACAAGGGTTGGATAGTTGACATCCATTGCTAATGGACAGAGCGTGATAAACTTGATGTATTGAAGTGGAAAACGGCGAAGTCTTTACTTCTTACAATCATTCAATAATTGTTAAGAATACTTCCTTATGCTAACATTTAAAAGTGAACATTTTGTGACGTCGAGCTAAAGCAATCGATTTTATCTTGTACTTTGTATTAGAAATTTGTAAAATATAGGAGTACATGGGCTACTCATGTATTACTAGGACAAAAAAGAAGCCGAAACCAGTATATCTGGATTCGGCTTCTTTTTTATAAGTTAAGAAAGTATAAAATCAGTGCAATGACTGCGTTAAGCCAAGTAGTTATTTTGAAATGTTTGATGTATATTGGCAATGCTCCGACGAATTACTTCGCTTTCCGCGGGCACGGCCTCAACTAACTTTGCAAAGAAGAACACGTTGCAAAGTGGATTTTCGGCTCGCGCTAATCCCGCAGGAGTCTACGTAATTAGTCTCCGCTATGAGAAGGTGCAACAATTCTTGTCATAAGTAATAGGTTGACTTTTTTTACAATGGGTAAAGTGAAAATCGTTATCCGTGAGTATAAAAGCAGCTGTGTTACTTCATGCTAGCGTTGTAGAGCCTGATAATAGCGAAGGCCGGCCACTTCAACTCCTGTGGGAAATGTTTGACCTGAAGATCCACTTTTTTGAGCGGGTTTTGCTAAAAAAGTTAGCTGAAGGACAAACCCCACGGAAAGGGAAGTGGACAGCCGGAGTGGTGGTCAAGCAAGCAGTAGCTATTATTCCATAATAGCTACTAGAGGAAGCGTGAATCTGAGCATTTAGTGATAAGGACTGAGCGAATTTTGCTCAGTTTTTCTTAGTATAGGATACTATAAATTTAGCCCATGTAGATAAATATGGATCTGTTGAGCGGCGTCTAACTCCAGCGTCCAGAAACTAGGCGACTCACCTTAAGCTAAGTCATCATCGACACGCAAACTCACCGTGATTCCTTTATCTCCGTTGACTCGTTCCAGTCGCCGCGTTTCCAATTGGGCATTTGCGCTTTTGTTCAGGAGAATCTGTTTTAGAAGGTTCGCCTGTAGTAACAATTAGCTGTATCCCACTATATTTACATAAAAATTTTTCGAGTTTCAACAAGACTGTTTGTTTGATGAATCTTGCTCAGGTAAAAATGGTTAATCAAAGAGGTCGAATATTTTTTCGACGATGCTTTTATCTTCTCTTTTTACATCCTTATCTTCTTGGCTGTGATGGAAATGCTCCGTGCAATATTCATGGGGCTCTGTACCTTTCTCAAAGAACATCACCCTACTTGTATTGCAATAAGGAGTGGCACGCTTTCCGGTTGTAGGATCAACGGGTACTCCAATGACTCCGCTGGGTACAGAAAAGGTCTCGTTTGGTAAATTTTCATGAGACTTTTGCATAAAATCAGCCCATATTTCCTTTGCATATCGTTCCTCTGCAACTTTTTCGATTTTACGGTTATCGTCATAGCCTATCCAAATACCAGTGGCAATTGAGGGGCTAAAGCCAATCATCCAGCTGTCAGAATTGGTTGATCCAGATTTTCCAGCATAGAGTCGATTTAGTTGATCGGTAATTGTTGAACCCGTAACGGGCATATACCCATCAAGTTCGTGATCAAACATCCCTGTCATTAAATGCGTTAGAATAAATGTTTTTCTCTGGTCAAGTATTTGATTTTTCTTTTCAGATTTATGTTTATAGACGGTCTTGCCGTTATGATCAATAATTTTGGATATGGAATGGGCATCGATCTTGTACCCGCCATTTGCTAACATACTGTATCCAGTAACCATTTCTTTCATAGATACAGCTGCTGAGCCAAGTGCTAGTGAAGGAACTTCTGGAAGTTTACTTGTGATCCCAAATTCCCTTGCAGTCTCTACTAAAGTTTTAGGTCCAACAAACAGATTTGTTTTAACGGCATATATATTATCTGATAATGCCAATGCTTGGGCTAACGTTATTTCCTTGTTAGCATAATAGCCATTATAATTACTTGGTTGATAGGTTTCCCCATTTGCTAATTGAAATGTAGTTGGTTTGCTTGGTAGCATCGTATTCGGTTTATAGCCATTCTCTAAAGCAGCATAGTAAAGGAACGGCTTGAATGAAGAACCAGGCTGTCGTTTTGCTTGAACGGTTCGGTTAAAGGAGCTTTCTTGATAGTTACGTCCCCCAACCATTGCAATGATTCCTCCAGTATTTGGATTCATTGCTAAGGCTCCTGCTTGTACTTCACTTGTAGGTGTAATCGCATGATTTATCTGTTCCTCTAATAGTAGCTGATGATCTTTTTGAAGTGTTGTGTGAATTTGGTAGCCTCCAGAACGTATCCCTTCAACTTCCATATTTAGCAGATCAGCAGCCTCCTTTATTACGAAGTCTTGAAAATAGGGACCTACTCGCTCTTTTTCCTGTGCATTCGATTTTTTGTATACTAACTTCGCTTGAGCGGCCTGTTTGTACTCCATTTCTGTAATCTTGCCTTGCTGATACATTGCCTGTAAAATTTGCTTCTGTCGATCTTCTGCTCTTTTACTATCATTTAATGGAGAGTAATAGGTTGGTCCTTTAGGAATACCTGCTAACATGGAAGCTTGCGCTAACGTTAACTGTTTGGAACTTGTATCAAAGAATAAATTACTTGCCGATTCGATACCATATGCCCCGTGTCCATAGTAAATCGTATTTAAATACCCCTCTAAGATTTTATCTTTTGAATAAAACATCTCTAAACGAACAGTATAAAATGCCTCCTTCATCTTTCGTAACCATGTCTTTTCATGTGATAAATATAAATTTCGCGCATATTGCTGAGTTAAGGTGCTGGCTCCCTCTTTTAGTGACCATGTTTGAATGTCTTTTAATAGTGCACCAAAGATTCGCTTTATATCAAATCCATGATGTTCATAGAAATTACGATCCTCAATCGCTACTGTAGCTTGGATAACAGCCTCCGACATATCCTTCAGATTTACCCATTCTCGATTTTCTCCTCCATGCTGTTCGCCAATGATTTCTCCTGAGCTGCTATATAGAATGGTATTCTGATCATTTGCTAATTCTGGAGGACCTAAAACAAAGCTTAGCAAGTAAACAAAGATAAATAAGGAAATTCCAGTAAGGAATAGAGATCCAATGCTAATCAGAAATAATTTATGTATTCGTATCTTTCTTTTTTTTGCCATGTTCTTTTCCCTCATATCCTAAGTTAAAGGTAAAAAAAGCTTATCAAAGCCAGGTGAAAAAGTTTCACTTTTATCCCGCATATAACTGGGAGTATGCCCCCCACTTCAAGCAATAAAGAGAAACCACTATTGGTAAGTGGGGGATCAACCGCCAGTAAAGATTAGTTCACCTAACAATCAGTGAGGTGGATAAACAAAACCCCCAATGGATTGAATTTTCATTATATAGGTGGGGAATAACCCGAAAATGTTTAGTGAATGAACATATCCTTTTCTCCATAAAGTTACAATTTATGTGTTCTTTACTAGCATTATGGGAAAAGATATAGGCAAATAAACGTATGTGAAAAAAATGCTTGTCTTTTTGTCAAATTTCTCTATAATTTTATTGTCGTTATATGGAAAGGATGTGTTCGTATGAGCATGTGGTTTACTGAAAAGCAAACAGCTAATTTTGGAATTACAGCAAAAATAAAGCAAACGTTAACTACCGTGCAAACGGATTATCAGGATTTAAACATAATAGAAACAGAAGAATGGGGAAAAATGCTTGTACTTGATGATATGGTAATGACTACAGAAAAGGATGAATTTGTTTATCATGAGATGTTGGCACATGTTCCCTTGTTCACCCATCCTAATCCAAAGCATGTGTTAGTTGTTGGAGGCGGAGATGGGGGCGTTATACGAGAAGTGCTAAAGCACCCTTCCGTAGAGAAAGCTGTACTAGTTGAAATTGATGGGCAGGTGATTACCTATTCCAAAAAATATTTGCCCACGATAGCTGGCTATCTTGAAGACCCTCGGGTTGAAGTCAAAGTAGAGGATGGCTTCTTATATATAGCAAATAGCAAACGAGCCTTCGATGTCATTATGGTAGATTCAACGGAACCGGTGGGCCCGGCTGTTAATCTATTTACACAAGGGTTTTACACCGGTATTTCTCAAGCATTAAAGGATGATGGGATATTTGTTGCACAAACAGATAATCCTTGGTTTAAAGCAGATCTAATTACACAGGTGTATCATGATGTCAAAGCAATTTTTCCTATAACAAAATTATATACTGCTAATATTCCAACGTACCCAAGTGGATTATGGACATTTACAATGGGAAGTAAAATACATGATCCACAAAAGGTAAAAGAAGAAAGATTTAGCACAATCAATACAAAGTATTATACTTCTGAGCTGCATATGGCTGCTTTCGCTTTACCTAAGTTTGTAAATGACTTGCTGACCTAAGAGGGGGAGGATCGTTTTATGAAATTTGATGAAGCCTATTCTGGGAAAGTTTTTATTATGGCTGGCCAAGATTATAATCAAGCAGATGCTGTTATTTACGGAATGCCAATGGACTGGACCGTAAGCTTTAGACCTGGATCCCGATTTGGTCCTGGACGAATTCGTGAGGCCTCAATTGGTCTTGAAGAGTATAGTCCATATTTGGATAAGCATTTAGAAGAAGTAAGTTATTTTGATGCAGGAGATATCCCACTTCCATTTGGCAATGCGGAAAGAAGCTTAACTAAAATTAAAAATTATGTTTCAAAGATAGTCCATGATGGTAAATTCCCCCTTGGATTAGGTGGGGAGCATTTAGTTACGTGGCCAGTAATTCAAGCAGTGCATGAGATGTATCCAGACATGGTTCTCATCCATATAGATGCTCATGCCGACTTAAGAGAGGAATATGAAGGAGAAGTCCTTTCTCATTCTACGCCCATACGAAAAATCTGTGAATTGATCGGGGCTCATCATGTTTATTCTTTTGGAATTCGCTCAGGTATGCGTGAGGAGTTTCAATTTGCTAAGCAAAGCGGCATGTATATGGCAAAGTACAACGTTTTTGCACCACTTAGGGAAATGTTGCCAAAGCTAGCCGGTAAAAAAGTTTATGTGACCATTGATATTGACGTATTAGACCCAGCCTTCGCACCTGGTACTGGTACAGCGGAGGCGGGTGGTATTACCTCTGCAGAAATGTTAGACGTGATTCAGCTTATTGCAAATGCAAATGTTGAGGTAATTGGTGCAGATGTAGTGGAAGTTGCACCCATTTACGATCATTCGGAAAAGACCGCGATTGCAGCAAGTAAATTCATCCGTGAAATGTTGCTTGGTTGGGTAAAATAATAGCTTATAATGTCTATTCATAATTTAGGCACAGACAGACCCTCCTTAATTGAAAGGGTCTGTTATTCATTTATCGAGATCATTTTTAATGAATGGAGGCGTGACATTCTGCTCACCCTTCAAACCCAAATGCTCTTTTATTTCTTTTAATTCTTTTAAAATAGTCTGGGTATTGATCCACGCAGCGATTGAAGCGAAAATGGCAATAATTAAAACTATAGTTATAAAGATGTCCAAAAAAACACTCCTAACATATATTTTCTAGATGATATCATAAATATAAAATTTACACAGTAAGGTTACCGTCACATATTTGGTTGAAATTCTTTACCTGCTTCCTGTATTCTTCCTGTGAATGCTCGTATCTCACTAGTTATCCTACACGAGCGTTATTCTCGTAACATTATGCATATGCATAAAAAACAAGTGCTCGATATGTATCGAGGCTGCATTGTTTGGCAACTAAAGATATGTGTTAATAATGGGATTTTAGATAATGTTTGGAATTAATCGGTTTGTGAACGTATAAAAAAAGTGATGAAGTACGTAAGGTAAAGAAGCAAATTTTATGTTGTTTACAATGAAGAAAACAAATATGGTTAAGTGTGGGATCAACTGCCAGTAAATGCCCGATTGGTTCGGGCCTACATGGAAGTAGGTCACAAAGGCGTTGCCACAGGACGTGGCGATTTAAGCCTTTGTACGTATTTGTTTCAGTAAAAGCCGGATGGAAGTTTCACTTTATAAAACCTTGGTACATCAATGCTTGATAAAAATATTCTGTTATAATAGAATACACAGGAATACATGTTTATAAAAGGCTTATAATCTGGTAGGATTTATCTAAAGTTGAGGCGATATAATGAGTTTACATAAGCAAGTGGCTATTGAACTTTGTACGACGATCGACGATAATGGTCAAATGGAATATAATAAAATTCAGCAAAATGGATTTTTATACAAAAAAGGAAGTTTGGATGTACTTACATTTGAAGAAATGGCAGACGATAATTCGGTCATTAAAAATCTTATTACTATTCAATCAGATAGGGTAAATATTAAGCGTTCTGGTAACGTTACGATGAATCAACAGTTCCAGGAAAGGCAAACGACAGAAAATGTATTAAAGCATCCTTATGGCAGCATACATATGGAAACCTTCACACAATCTATTTTGTATTCCCCATTAAAAGCCCGGGAAGATGGAAGTTTACATATAGCTTATACTGTCAAACTAAATGGACAAGAGGAACGGCAACATAAAATCGATGTAACGATTAAAGAGGAGGACATGACATGAATGTCTTAGCACAAACAGAGAATATATTAAAACAGCAAATTACGAAAGCAGTTATTCAGGCAGAGCTTACAAACGAAGCGGAGATGCCAGATGTTATATTAGAAAAACCAAAAGATAAAACACATGGAGACTTTGCTACAAATATTGCCATGCAGCTAGCGCGTATTGCTAAGAAGTCGCCTCGACAAATCGCCGATGATATTGTTAAGCATTTAGATAAGGCTGAAGCAGCTGTAGATAAGGTTGAAATAGCTGGGCCTGGTTTTATTAATTTCTTCATGAAGGACAATTTTCTTGGTGAAATAATTCCAACGATTCTGCGCGAACAACAATCTTACGGAAAAACAAATGCAGGTCAAGGTGAGAAAATTCAGGTGGAATTTGTATCAGTAAATCCTACTGGGGATCTCCATTTAGGGCATGCTCGTGGAGCTGCGTTTGGCGATGTTTTATGCAATGTGTTAGATGCTGCTGGATATGAGGTGGAACGTGAATATTATATCAATGACGCGGGAAATCAAATCGATAATCTAGCTCTATCAGTAGAAGCACGTTATCTACAAGCATTAGGTAACGATGCTGAAATGCCGGAGGATGGTTATTATGGTGAAGATATTGTAGAAATCGGTAAGCAACTGGGTGTAGAATACGGCGATCAATGGGCAGTTAAAGAGAAGAAGGACAGGTTAGCCTTCTTTAAAGAGTATGGGTTAAAATATGAACTTGGTAAAATTGAAAAGGATCTTGCAGAGTTTCGTGTTGAATTTGATTCTTGGTTCTCGGAGCGTTCCTTATATAAAGAAAATAAAATTACGGAAGCATTAGATGTATTAGACAATTTCATTTATGAAAAAGATGGCGCGACGTGGTTCCGTACGACGGATTTTGGCGATGATAAGGATCGTGTTTTGGTTAAACAAGATGGTAGTTACACATATCTTACACCAGATATAGCTTATCATAAGAATAAATTAGATAGAGGTTTTGATAAGATCGTAAATGTATGGGGAGCAGATCACCATGGTTATATTCCGCGTATGCGAGCAGCAATACAGGCACTTGGCTATCCAGTAGAAAAGTTTGATGTGAAAATTATTCAAATGGTAAATCTATTTGAAAATGGCGAAAAGCTTCGGATGAGTAAGCGAACAGGCAAGGCAGTTGCATTAAGAGAATTAATAGAAGAAGTTGGTGTGGATGCAGTTCGTTACTATTTCGTAACTCGTTCAAATGATTCCCAATTGGATTTTGATATGGACCTTGCACGCTCACAATCAAATGATAATCCAGTGTTCTATGTACAATATGCACATGCTCGTATTTGTACAATGCTAGAGCAAGCTAAAGCCAAAGGGCTTTTGACTGAAGAATCAATGGATGTATCTTTACTCACTTCTGAGAAAGAAACGGATTTATTGAAAAAACTAGCTGAATTTCCACAGGTTGTAGCAGATGCTGCTGAAAAGCAAACACCACATAAAGTGACGCAATATGTATACGATCTTGCAACTTTACTGCATAGCTTTTATAATGCTGAAAAGGTTTTGGATATAGATAATAAGGAGAGAACTCAAGCTCGAATTGCATTAATGAAAGCAGTTCGAATTACGCTTTCTAATGCACTTCAACTAATTGGTGTAACAGCACCTGAAAAGATGTAATAAAAAGATTCAGAGACGAAAACAAAAGTGTTTTAATCAAGGAGAAAAACGCACAAATAGAAATGAGGAGACTTGGACGTTCGTTAGTGAAAAGCGAGTGTATTCGTTCGATAGGCATAACAAACTTGCAAAGAAAAAAACGGTATTTTCTAAAAGCTACAGCTATTTTCCAACATCAATCGTGGAAAATAGCTTTTTTATGTTTTTGAAAACCCCTGGCTGTGCCAGGGGTTCCGGAAAGCTTTAAGCGTGGGGTCAAAAAAAGCCTCTCTTCATGGTAAGATAAAGTTGGTTTCCCGACCACTAAATCTCACCTAAGAAGGAGGCGTGTCCAATGAAGGACAAGAATAGTTTAGCACACACAATGTGGAATTGTAAGTATCATATAGTTTTCGCTCCAAAATACAGAAGGCAAATTATTTATGGAAAGTATAAAAAGAGTATAGGTCAAATTATTCGAGATTTATGTGAAAGGAAAGGTGTAACCATTCATGAAGCTAACGGCTGTCCAGATCACATACACATGTTGGTAAGTATTCCACCAAAGATAAGTGTGTCTCAATTTATGGGATATTTAAAAGGTAAAAGTAGTTTGATGATTTTTGATCGTCATGCCAATTTAAAATACAAATATGGCAATAGAAAGTTTTGGTGCCGAGGTTTCTATGCTGATACAGTGGGTAGAAATAGAAGGCAAATACAAGAATACATTAGAAATCAGCTTAGAGAAGACTTCATGGGTGATCAATTAACATTATTCGAAGAGTACGACCCGTTTACAGGCCAAAAAAATAAGAAGAAATAGAAGATTCTTTAGAATCAGTGAGTGAATGTGGTGCAAATGGGAGACCCGTTCGGTGGGCCTTTAAGGCCGAGGTCGGTAACAAAGGCTTTCAGCCGCAGAGCAAACCACCAGTTCACACTGGTGGTTTTGATTTATAAGTTAAGAAAGTATAAAATCAGTGCAATGACTGCGTTAAGCCAAGTAGTTATTTTGAAATGTTTGATGTATATTGGCAATGCTGCGACTAATTGCTTCGCTTTCCGCGGGCACGGCCCATAGCCGTCAAGTTAAGCAGGATATTTTAAAAACCATAAAGTTATTCGTTATTCTGACATTATAAATGGAATAATTTGGAGGGATTACGTATGGCTAAGCAATATCATTTTGACTCGTTTGTAAAGAGTGTGCACGATATTTTATCTATTTCTGAACTTCGCAATGTTGCTCGGGAATCAGGTTTTGTACAACGATTGAAGAAGATAATGCCGGAAGATTTCTTAAGTATATGTGCCTTCTTACATGAAAAAGTTGGTACGGAGGGGCTAGGACAGCTCTGTGCCTCCCTTTCTCGTGAATCAGAAATATCCATATCTAAACAAGCCTTACATCAACGATTAGACGAGAAAGGAGTGGCTTTTTTAAAACAAGTTTTTATGCGGTTAGCGGAAAAACAACAGATGTTATCGTTACCATCTCCATCTGATTATCCTTTTTCTCGGATCCGTATCTTGGATGGCACATCCTTTCAAGTAAAAAAGAACACCGCGAGTTATTGGGATGGAGTGAAAATACAATTAGAATATGAGCTGTATCAAGGGAATTTTTTGCATACGTTGTTCTATGGACCAAGAGACAGTGATCACGATGCAGCTGAAGAATTGGCAGATACAATAGGAGAAGAGGACCTTATCTTGCGTGACCTCGGCTATTTCTCAGGAGATCACTTTAAAAAAATAGATCGAGCAGGAGCCTATTATATTACTCGTGTTCCTGCCAATATGACCTATTGGACATTGGATGACAAGCAACGAAGAATCCAAATAAAGCCTGAAGAAGATGCCATGCATCTAGCTCCAGGAGAGATACAGGATTATGGGTTCATTCAATTAGGTGTTAAGGGAAAAAATACATTTCATGCACGTGTAGTCGTACAACGATTAACCGAAGAGCAACAAAAACAGAGAGATACCTATTTAAAAGAAAGAAGACGGAAAGGGGGGCATACCCAATCCGCCAACAAGAAGAATCATATCCAAATTCTTGCTACCAATATAACACAAGAAGAAATGGATGAGCAAACCTTGTATCCTATCTATTCCTTGCGTTGGCAAGTGGAGATTCTCTTTAAAACATGGAAATCGTTATTTGAAATTGATGATGTGCAGGCAATGAATACCGACCGCTTTTACTGTCATTTGTATGGGACTTTCATTCATATTCTTCTTTCTTCGATGATTGCTTTTCAGTGCCGTTACTGCCTTTACGAAAAGTATCAACTAGAAGGAAGTGAGTACAAATGTATCAATCATGCGAGAAACGCAATAGTAGAGACGAAGGGGTATTCACTCTATCACCTTTCTTCTTTGAAAGCTCTCATCGATAATATTTACCAGAACATATACCGGCATGGAAGGAAAGATCATCGTTGTCAGCATAAAAGTCCTTTTGATGTCTTAAACATTGCGTATAAAGTACATTTCCGTGCCGCGTAAGTAAAAGTGTAAAAAAGAAAAACAAGTACCCATAAAAGAATACGGATTAAACTGGAAAAATATGTTTATATTTTCATTGCACCGTACTTCTTTTTTATTAGCTTGACGGCTATGGGGCACGGCCTCAACTAACTTTGCAAAGAAGAACACGTTGCAAAGTGGATTTTCGGCTCGCGCAATTCCCGCAGGAGTCTACGTAATTAGTCTCCGCTATGAGAAGGTGCAACAATACTGTCATAAGTAATAGTTGACTTTTTTTACAATGGGTAAAGTGAAAATCGCTATCCGTGAGTATAAAAGCAGCTGTGTTACTTCATGCTAGCTTTGTAGAGCCTGATAATAGCGAAGGGCGGCCACTTCAACTCCTGTGGGAAATGTTTGACCTGAAGATCCACTTTTTTGAGCGGGTTTTGCTAAAAAAGTTAGCTGAAGGACAAACCCCACGGAAAGGGAAGTGGGCAGCCGGAGTGGTGGTCAAGCAGTAGCTATTATTCCATAATAGCTACTAGAGGAAGCGTAAATCTGAGCATTTAGTGATAAGGACTGAGCGAATTTTGCTCAGTTTTTCTTAAATTCTTTATCCCACATATAGCTGGCAGTAATACCCCAAATGATTGAAGCTTTACTCTATACAGCAATCCTGACCCTGCAGGGGATATACACTTCGCATTACGTGGGCAACATTCCAACTTCCGCGGAAGCAAAGAGGAGATTTTGATTTATTGGAGTTGATACTTGTGAATAGTATGTTTATTTGGAATAATTAAGATAGCATTGATCTATTACTATCTACCTGCATTCTAACCTATATACTGTTGCATAGTGAAACAGAAGGTGAAATCGCCTATAGCAAAAAAAGGTTGACTGAATGATCATTCATATTTTATAGTAGGGATACATAAGATTTTAAATGAAGTTATTTTTCTGAAAAATGGAATCGCTATCATGGTGGTTATAAATCTTTCATTGTTAGTAACAATGAAAATTTCACATTATAATAGATTACTACATGATTAGGGGGAGCGAATGAATGGAAACATTTCTGCTTATTAACGCATTGGCCTTTGTAGCAATCACAATCTATGGTATTTACCTATTCGTTAAGGTTGTGGCAACTAGAGTAGCCTATATTAGGCTAGGCAGAAAATCAGAATTTGATCGTGATTTCAAAGAAAGATTCAGAAGAATTGGAAAAATTGTGTTTGGACAATCAAAATTATTAAAGGATAAAAAATCCGGTATTATTCATGTCATGATGTTCTATGGGTTTATTCTTGTCCAATTCGGTGCTATTGATATGTTTATAAAAGGGCTATCTCCGGACAATCACTTACCACTCGGTATATTCTATCCAGGGTTTGTATTCTTCCAAGAGTTAGTTACATTAATGATTCTTGTCGCAGTAGCATGGGCATTTTATCGCCGTTATATGGAAAAGCTTGTCCGACTGAAGCGAGGGTTTAAAGCGGGACTAGTGCTAATATTTATTGGGACTTTAATGATTTCCGTGTTATTTGGAAATGGAATGGCACTTCTATGGCATGGACATGATCCGACTTGGACTGAGCCAATTGCTAGTTCCATAGCATTAGTATTTGGATGGATTACACCGACGGTAGCAATGGTACTATTTTATATAGCATGGTGGGTGCATACAATTACAATTCTAACTTTCTTAGTTTATGTACCACAATCTAAACATGCTCACTTATTGGCTGCGCCTGTAAATGTGTTTTTAAGTAAGCGTGTACCAGGCAAGCTAAAAAAACTTGATTTTGATATGGATGAAGAAGCAGACGAAGAAGAGATTTCTTTCGGCGTAGGCAAGGTAGAAGATTTTGAGCAGCATCAAATGATAGACTTCTACGCATGTGTCGAGTGTGGTAGATGTACAGATGTATGCCCTGCAGCTGGTTCAGGAAAAATGCTGTCACCAATGGACATAATGATTAAAGTACGTGATCATTTGACGGAGAAGGGCGCAGCTATTACTGGTAAATCACCATGGGTTCCTGCATATGCTTTTTCAAATACTCAAGGAAACAGTGCAAGTGCAGATAATGAAGCAGCAGCAACGGTTCAAAGCGCAAGTCTTATCGGAGACGTTATTACAGAAGAAGAATTATCAGGGTGTACGACATGTCGAAATTGTGAGGATGCGTGTCCGGTAAATAATGAACATGTAGGAACTATTATTGATATGCGCCGCTATCTCGTTATGACGGAAGGGAAAATGGATCAGGACGTCCAACGTGCGGTGATGAATATTGAAAGGCAAGGAAACCCTTGGGGACTGTCTAAAAAAGATCGAATCAAGTGGCGAGAGCAGGATGAAGCAGTATATATCCCTACAGTAAAAGAGTTGAAGAAAGAAGATAAGGAATTTGAATATTTATTTTGGGTAAGCTCAATGGGGGCTTATGATAGCAGAAGTCAAAAAATTGCTATTGCATTTGCTAAATTAATGAATCAAGCAGGTATAAGCTTTGCAATTTTAGGCAATAAAGAGGCCAATTCAGGAGACACAGCTCGGAGAATAGGAAATGAGTTTTTATTCCAGGAAATTGCTGAGAAGAACATTAAAGAATTCACAAAAAATAATGTTCAGAAAATCGTTACCATTGATCCACATGCTTATAATATTTTTAAAAATGAATACCCTGATTTTGGATTTGAAGCTGAAGTATACCATCATACGCAATTACTATATGATTTAGTTCTAAATGGAAAGCTTGAACCACAACGTGAAATAAATCAGCGTCTAACTTATCATGATTCATGCTATTTAGGAAGATATAACGGAGTGTATGATCCTCCTAGAGAAATACTTCGTTCCATTCCAGGATTAGAATTAGTAGAGATGAATCGCAGCAAGGAGAATGGTATGTGCTGTGGTGCTGGCGGGGGACTTATGTGGTCAGAGGAGACAACCGGTAACCGAATTAATGTAGCACGTACGGAGCAAGCGATGGCAGTACAGCCAAACATGATATCTAGTGCATGTCCATACTGTTTAACAATGATAAGTGATGGTACAAAAGCAAAAGAAGTAGAAGAGGATATTAGCACGATGGATGTAGCAGAAATACTTGCGTTATCTGTGTTTAGAGAAGAAGAGGTAAAGAGTGCTTAAGCAGCTAGTTATATATTACGTTTATTATATTTATGGAAAAGCAACGGTTTACTCAGAGAAATGTGAGGGGGAGCCATCCTCCTCTATTTTCCAATAAATGAAAAGCAACGTCGCGTCTTGGTTGGAGGTTATGCCAAGCTTTTTATTAGAAGATTGTTTGAGCGAGCGTTCAATCATAAAGAAAGCGTAATCAAAAAAAGAAGGGATGTTTTAAGATGAGAAAATCAGTAATTATCGCAGGTGCAAGAACGCCTTTTGGTAAATTTGGAGGTGCGTTAAAGCCATTAACGGCATCGCAACTTGGCGGTAAGGCAATTGGAGAAGCATTAAAACGTGCGGATATGAATGGCGCAGATATTCATGAAGTGATTATGGGAAATGTTTTGCAAGGTGGACAAGGACAAATACCATCTCGTCAAGCAGCAAGAGAAGCAGGTATTCCATGGGAGGTAAAAACAGAAACCATTAATAAAGTATGTGCTTCTGGATTACGTAGTGTAACACTAGCTGATCAATTAATTCGGCTAGGTGATGAAGAAGTAATTGTAGCTGGAGGAATGGAGAGTATGAGCAATGCCCCGTATATTCTTCCTGATGCTCGGTGGGGTAATCGCATGGGTGATAAGAAAGTAATCGATATGATGGTCCACGATGGCTTAACCTGTTCCTTTAAGGGTGTTCATATGGGTGTTTATGGAAACTCAACAGCTCAAGAGTACGAATTGACTAGAGAAGAGCAGGATGAATGGGCGTACCAAAGTCATCAACGTGCAGTTAAAGCGATAGAGGAAGGGAAATTTGCTAAAGAAATCATTCCAGTAGAAATCCCTCAGCGTAAAGGGGATGCAGTTATCGTTGATACGGACGAAGCCCCTCGGAAAGATACAAGTCTAGAAAAATTAAGTACGTTAAGACCTGCCTTTGACACGGATGGAACGATTACAGCTGGGAATGCTCCTGGTGTTAACGATGGTGCTTGTGCCTTTGTGGTAATGTCAGATGAAAAAGCTGAGGAACTGGAAAAAACACCACTTGCAATCATCCAAGGGCATACAGAAATAGCTGTTCCTGCGAAAGATTTTCCGAAAACACCAGGGCTTGTTATTAATAAGCTGCTAGAGAAGACAGGGTATAAAAAGGATGATATTGATTTATTTGAAATCAATGAGGCTTTTGCGGCAGTTTCGTTAGCAAGTGGAAAGATAGCAGGAATTGATAAGGAGAAGGTAAATGTGAACGGAGGAGCGGTCGCTTTAGGACATCCAATTGGAGCGAGCGGAGCGAGAATTATCTTAACGTTAATATACGAATTAAGACGCAGAGGCGGTGGTTTAGGTATTGCTGCTATTTGTAGTGGCGGTGGCCAAGGGGATGCAATATTGATTGAGGTACCGAAGTAATAGCAATAAACGTATATACAAAGGGATTCTAAAGGAGGTAAAACATGGAAATTAAACGAGTTATGGTAGTTGGCGCAGGACAAATGGGAGCAGGTATTGCACAGGTGTGTGCACAATCAGGTCTCAAAGTACAATTGAATGATAACAATGCTGTTGCATTGGAAAGAGGGATGCAGACGATTCAGAAGCTATTGGATCGGTCTGTGCTAAAAAAAAGGATAACAGAGCAAGAAAAATTGGAAACGCTACAACGCTTATCTGTATCAGAAACGCTACAGGATGCTTCCAAAGCTAATTTAATTATTGAAGCGGTTATTGAGAATATGGAGGTAAAGACAAACATTTTTCGCCAATTAGACGTCATCGCTCCCGTCGATGCGATTCTTGCGTCTAACACCTCATCCTTACCAATAACCGAAATAGCTGCAGTAACAGACAGACCGGAGCAGGTTATCGGTATGCATTTTATGAATCCTGTTCCGGTAATGAAGCTCGTTGAAATTATTCGCGGCTTACAAACAAGTGATCAAACCTACCAAATCATTGAAGATATGGCGAAGAAATTAAGTAAAACACCAATTGCGGTCAATGATTTTCCGGGTTTTGTTTCCAACCGAATCTTGATGCCGATGATTAACGAAGCCATTTATACATTATATGAAGGTATAGCCTCCGTAGAGGATATTGATACATCTATGAAACTAGGAATGAATCATCCGATGGGGCCACTTACGCTTGCAGATTTTATTGGCTTAGATACATGTCTATATATTATGGAAGTTCTTCATGAAGGCTTTGCGGATAGTAAGTATCGCCCTTGTCCGTTACTTAGACAATATGTCAAAGCTGGTTGGCTTGGGAAAAAGTCAGGAAAAGGTTTTTATGTGTATAACTGATTCAACATGAATCGACAAAAGGGGGAATACTAATGGTACAGGTAACCGAAGAGCAAAAAATGCTACGTAAAATGGTAAAAGATTTCGCAGAAACAGAAATCGTTCAAGAAATCCCACGGATGGAAGCAGAAGATAGATTTCCACGAGAAGTCTTAAAGAAGATGGGGGATTTAGGGTTAATGGGTATCCCAATCCCAGAAGAATATGGCGGAGCTGGAATGGATTACACATCCTATATTCAAACCATTCACGAAATTTCAAAAGTTAGTGCAACCATTGGTGTTATACTATCTGTCCACACTTCTGTGGGAACAAATCCAATTCTTTATTTTGGGACTGATAAACAAAAACAGTACTACTTACCAAAATTAGCATCTGGTCAATATATTGGTGCTTTTGCATTAACGGAGTCTGGTGCTGGTTCAGATGCAAGTGGTTTAAGGACAAGGGCAGTAAGACATGGAGACAAGTATATATTGAACGGATCAAAAATTTTTATCACAAATGGTGGAGAAGCAAATACATATATCACTTTTGCTCGTACTGGCGATGGAAAGAAGGATATAAGCGCTTTTATCGTTGAGAAAGACACGCCTGGATTAAGCATTGGGAAAAGAGAAAAAAAGATGGGATTACATGGATCTAATACCGTTTCTTTAACATTTGATCAATGCGAAATACCACAAGAGCAGCTGCTAGGAAAAGAAGGTGAAGGATTTAACATAGCCATGCATAATTTAAATATTGGAAGAATTGGAATCGCAGCTCAAGCTTTAGGTATAGGTGAAGCAGCTGTGCAATATGCAACAAATTATGCAAAGGAACGAAAACAATTTGGTGTGTCTATTGCAGATAATCAAGGAATCTCCTTTAAATTAGCTGATATGGCAACTCGATCAGAAGCTGCAAGGTTACTTGTTTATCAAGCTGCTTCTCTTGTTGAACAGGGGAACGACTGTGGGAAGGAAGTTTCCATGGCAAAACTATATGCATCGAAGGCTGCTGTTCAAAATGCCATTGAGGCAGTGCAAATATATGGTGGTTATGGTTATACCGAGGATTATCCTGTGGAAAGGTTATTTAGAGACGCCAAGATTACCGAGATTTATGAAGGTACTAGTGAAATACAGCATATCGTAATTGCCAAACATCTACTTAATAACTAAGGGGGGACAGTAATGAACTTTCAACTGTCAGATGAACAGCAAATGCTGCGAAAAATGGTTGCAGAATTTGCCAAAAAAGAGGTTGAACCAACCGCAGCTGAACGTGACGAAGAAGAACGGTTTGATAGAGAAATCTTTCATAAACTGGCTGAACTAGGATTAACGGGGATACCTTGGCCAGAAGCATATGGAGGAATAGGCGCAGATTACATGAGTTATGTCATTACTGTAGAGGAGCTTTCCCGTGTTTGTGCTTCGACAGGAGTTACGCTATCTGCGCATGTATCATTGGCGAGCTGGCCAATCTACAAATATGGAAATGAAGAACAGAAAAAGAATTTCCTTACACGGCTAGCTACAGGTGAAGCGCTTGGAGCGTACGCACTGTCTGAGCCAGGGGCTGGTAGTGATGTTGTCTCCATGAAAACCACGGCAAAGGAAGAAGCGGATCATTTTGTTTTAAATGGAAACAAGGTGTGGATTACTAATGGTGGTGTAGCAGATATTTATATCGTATTTGCAAAAACAGATGCAGATAAGCAACATAAAGGAATTAGCGCATTCATTGTAGAAAAAGGTACAAAAGGCTTTACATTTGGTAAAAAAGAAAAGAAGTTAGGTATACGTTCCTCACCTACAACAGAACTCGTATTTGAAAATTGTCGAGTTCCTAAAGAGAATCTGTTAGGTAGTGAAGGTGAAGGGTTCAAAATTGCAATGTCAACGCTAGATGGAGGACGCAATGGAATAGCTGCACAAGCGCTAGGTATTGCCCAAGGAGCATTAGATGCTGCTGCCGCTTATGCAAAAGAAAGAGAACAATTTGGCAAGCCTATCGCTCATAATCAGGGTATTTCTTTTAAACTTGCAGATATGGCAACGGAGATAGAAGCGGCAAGACTTTTAACTTATCAAGCTGCCTGGCTAGAGTCGGAGGGGCAGCCTTATGGAAAAGCTTCGGCCATGTCAAAGCTGTTTGCAGGGGATGCAGCGATGCGGATCTCGGTTGAAGCGGTTCAGATATTTGGTGGTTATGGCTATACGAAAGATTATCCAGTTGAACGGTTTATGCGTGATGCCAAGATTACACAAATATATGAAGGTACCAATGAAATACAACGCTTAGTAATAGGAAGAATGATAACTTCCGGAAAGTAGATCGGTAGAAGTAGGAGGTGAAGAAGAATATGGATCCCATTCTTTCTTCCATAAAAGATCAAGAGTTAGTAGAAAAGCGCAGAAATCAAATGATTAAAGGTGCAATGACGCTTTTTAAAGAAAAAGGATTTCATCGTACGACGACCAGAGAAATAGCTAAGGCATCAGGCTTCAGCATTGGAACCTTATATGAATATATTAGGACGAAGGAAGATGTGCTATTTCTTGTATGTGATTCTATTTATCAGCAGGTGTCTGAACGTTTAGAAGCGCAGATTGATTTGAATAATTCGTCTGTGGATCATTTTAAAAATGCAATTCGTTCATATTTCCGATTAATGGATGAAATGCAAGAAGAAGTACTTATTATGTATCAGGAAGTGAAATCTTTAGAAAAAGAGATAAAAGAATATGTATTGCAAAAGGAAAGAGACATGGTATCTATGCTTGAGCGTGTCATCTCTACTTGTTTTCCCGGTTCAATTTCTCAGCGAGATCGAGAATTGCTAGCAAATAATATTTTTATACAAGGACAAATGTGGGGGTTTAGAAGATGGATGCTACAAAAACAATTTACGCTTGAAGAGTACATGGATAGACAGATCCATTTTTTGATGAGCAGTATAACTGCTTCGGAATAAATCCATCACCGATTACTTCTTAAATTCAATATATCAAGATTTACAAAAAAGTACTACTGCATATGTATGCTATTTTTAGACTTCTAAATATTAAAAAATAGTGAAACCGTAAAAAGCTTCATATTTTTTCTGCTTAATTGCTAGCATAAACCCTGTATATTTGTTTATAATGTATGGTATGGTTAAAGGTAGTAGGAAGACTACTAGAAATACTTATTCAATAAACAAATAGTTAAATTAGGCAAAATAAGCCATCAATATACAAGTAAAGGGAGTGCGTTACCGTGAGCTTGAAAAATTATAGCCACGAAGAAATTCAACATATGTCTATGATTGAAGTAGCTAATTTAATTCTTTTGGATGAGAAAAAAGCTTTTCATTTTAAAGACGTATTTGATAAGATAGCAGAATTAAAAGGATTTACAGACGGAGAAAAAGAAGCTAATATTGCCCAATTTTATACGGATTTGAACGTAGATGGTCGTTTTATTACTACTGGTTCAAATATGTGGGGATTAAAACGCTGGTATCCTGTAGAGCAAATGGATGAAGAAGTTACCGTCGCACCTAAAAAGAAGAAAAAAGCGAAGAAGAAAAAAGAAGAAGATGTAGAAGATGATTTAGATGTTGTAGAAGATGATCTAGAGATTTTTGAAGACGATTTTGATATCGATGATATGGATGAAGAGATTGATGAGGAATTCGATGAAGAATTTGATGAAAATGATGAGGATTATGAAGAAGACGATGACGATAATGAAGAGTTAGAGCGTTAAAAGTGTTAAATAATGGATTTGAAGTAAGCTTGACTTTTTATAGCTGGATCAGTACAATTTAAATTGGGCTCTTTTATTTTAATTATCGAAGCGTTTCCCCATCCAACTTGGGGAGGCGCTTTTATTATTTTTCAGCAGATAAGTACAAGATAAATGTAATAGATAAAGCTACCCATCATTTACCCATTCATTTAACAAATCAAGATAAGAAAATCATGTAAAGAAAGAGGGAAAGACGATGACAAAGTATATATTTGTGACTGGAGGAGTTGTATCTTCTTTAGGGAAAGGAATTACAGCTGCTTCCTTGGGACGTTTGTTGAAAAATCGCGGTCTAAAGGTAACTATTCAAAAGTTTGACCCATATATTAATGTTGATCCTGGAACGATGAGTCCTTATCAGCACGGGGAAGTATATGTAACCCAGGACGGCGCGGAAACAGATTTGGACTTGGGGCATTATGAACGATTTATTGATATTAATCTGAATAAATATAGTAATATAACAACCGGTAAAGTCTATTCGAGTGTAATTCGTAAAGAACGCAGAGGCGATTATTTAGGTGGAACAGTTCAAGTCATTCCACATATTACTAATGAAATTAAAGAGCAAGTTTTTCGTGCCGGTGAAGCAACAGGTGCAGATGTAGTGATAACCGAAATCGGTGGCACAGTAGGTGATATTGAATCCTTGCCATTTTTAGAAGCAATTCGTCAAATCAAGAAGGATGTAGGAAGAGATAGTGTAATGTATTTGCATTGTACGCTTGTTCCTTATATTAAGGCTGCTGGTGAAATGAAAACGAAGCCTACCCAACATAGTGTTAAAGAGTTACGTTCGCTAGGAATTCAACCTGATGTAATTGTATTACGTACAGAAAGTGCGATTAGCAAAGAAATGAAGGAAAAAATTGCTTTATTCTGTGATATTAATGAAAAAGCGGTTATAGAAATGCGAGATGCAGATACGCTATATCAAGTGCCTATCTCCTTGCAGGAACAGCAATTAGATCAACTAACATGTAGTCATTTTGGACTTGATTGCCAAGAAGCAGATATGGAAGAGTGGAAAACGCTTGTATCTAAAGTACGTAATTTATCCAAAAAAGTGGATATCGCACTTGTTGGGAAATATGTTGAATTACCGGATGCATATATTTCCGTTGTCGAAGCATTAAAACACGCTGGTTTTGTTTATGATGCAGATATTAATGTACATTGGATTAATTCTGAGAAGCTAGATCAGGAAACGATTCATAAATCTTTAGAAAATGTAGATGGTATCTTAGTTCCGGGAGGATTTGGAGATCGTGGTATAGAAGGGAAAATTGTAGCTATTCAATATGCTAGAGAAAATAAAATCCCATTTTTGGGAATTTGTTTAGGGATGCAACTAGCAACAGTTGAGTTTGCTCGTAATGTACTGGATTTGCAAGGAGCACATTCAGCAGAAATTGATCCAAGTACACCTTATCCAATTATTGATTTATTACCAGAGCAGAAAGATGTTTCTGACTTAGGTGGTACATTGAGGTTAGGTATATATCCTTGCAAGCTTCAAGACAATACGAAAACAAGAGCAGCTTATGATGGTGAAGAATTTATTGAAGAAAGACATCGACACCGTTACGAGTTTAACAATGCGTATCGTGACCAAATGATAGAACATGGATTTGTCTTTTCTGGTACAAGTCCAGATGGTCGACTTGTTGAAACAATTGAAATTGAAGATCATCCATGGTTTGTTGCTAGTCAATTTCATCCGGAGTTTACCTCCCGTCCAACAAGACCTCAATCGTTATTTAAAGGATTTATTGGAGCAGCAGTAAAACAAAATGAAGCGAAAGAATAATGGATCAAAAGGCTGGGACAAAACCCAGTAGAATAAAAAAGTGTCACGCACCAGTTGATTGGTGTGTGACACTTTTTTATCTAATTTAATAATTTTTGTACGCAAAAAGGATACCTTCTGATAAAGTTAAAGTAACCACACCATAACAGAATCGGAGGCATCCTTTTATGTTTAAACATTATAACATGAATCAAATAATTTTGCCGCTAGATTTAGAAATCAAACTTCAAGAAAATGATATAGCTTACACCATTCATCATGTCATAGAGAGTATCTCAGTTCAGCTTGTAAGGATTGCCTCTGGATTTATCTTACATATAACAGGCAGTAAGCCCCCACCTCACGACAATGATGAACCCAATATGGATAAGTGGGGATCGACTGCCAGTAAATGTCCGATTGGTTTAAAGGCCTTTAGGTCATACCCTTGTGGTACGAACAATCAGTGAGGGTATACAAAATCCCCACTGATTGAAGTTTCACTTTATAAAAGCGTTTCACTATTTTGTCAGGCGTACGCGCTTTGGTTGCCCACTTTTCGCTGGAGTCTTTCCTCCTTTTAAAAAACCCTCTTCTGTTGCTTTAAGGGAAATGAATGTTTTTTTGTACTAAGTTAAGAAAGTATAAAATCGGTGCAATGACTGCGTTAAGCCAAGTAGTTATTTTGAAATGTTTGATGTATATTGGTGCTCCGACTAATTACTTCGCTTTCCGAGGGCACGGCCCATAGCCGTCAAGTTAAGCAGGATATTTTAAAAACCATAAAGTTATTCGTTATTCTGACATTATAAATGGAATAATTTGGAGGGATTACGTATGGCTAAGCAATATCATTTTGACTCGTTTGTAAAGAGTGTGCACGATATTTTATCTATTTCTGAACTTCGCAATGTTGCTCGGGAATCAGGTTTTGTACAACGATTGAAGAAGATAATGCCGGAAGATTTCTTAAGTATATGTGCCTTCTTACATGAAAAAGTTGGTACGGAGGGGCTAGGACAGCTCTGTGCCTCCCTTTCTCGTGAATCAGAAATATCCATATCTAAACAAGCCTTACATCAACGATTAGACGAGAAAGGAGTGGCTTTTTTAAAACAAGTTTTTATGCGGTTAGCGGAAAAACAACAGATGTTATCGTTACCATCTCCATCTGATTATCCTTTTTCTCGGATCCGTATCTTGGATGGCACATCCTTTCAAGTAAAAAAGAACACCGCGAGTTATTGGGATGGAGTGAAAATACAATTAGAATATGAGCTGTATCAAGGGAATTTTTTGCATACGTTGTTCTATGGACCAAGAGACAGTGATCACGATGCAGCTGAAGAATTGGCAGATACAATAGGAGAAGAGGACCTTATCTTGCGTGACCTCGGCTATTTCTCAGGAGATCACTTTAAAAAAATAGATCGAGCAGGAGCCTATTATATTACTCGTGTTCCTGCCAATATGACCTATTGGACATTGGATGACAAGCAACGAAGAATCCAAATAAAGCCTGAAGAAGATGCCATGCATCTAGCTCCAGGAGAGATACAGGATTATGGGTTCATTCAATTAGGTGTTAAGGGAAAAAATACATTTCATGCACGTGTAGTCGTACAACGATTAACCGAAGAGCAACAAAAACAGAGAGATACCTATTTAAAAGAAAGAAGACGGAAAGGGGGGCATACCCAATCCGCCAACAAGAAGAATCATATCCAAATTCTTGCTACCAATATAACACAAGAAGAAATGGATGAGCAAACCTTGTATCCTATCTATTCCTTGCGTTGGCAAGTGGAGATTCTCTTTAAAACATGGAAATCGTTATTTGAAATTGATGATGTGCAGGCAATGAATACCGACCGCTTTTACTGTCATTTGTATGGGACTTTCATTCATATTCTTCTTTCTTCGATGATTGCTTTTCAGTGCCGTTACTGCCTTTACGAAAAGTATCAACTAGAAGGAAGTGAGTACAAATGTATCAATCATGCGAGAAACGCAATAGTAGAGACGAAGGGGTATTCACTCTATCACCTTTCTTCTTTGAAAGCTCTCATCGATAATATTTACCAGAACATATACCGGCATGGAAGGAAAGATCATCGTTGTCAGCATAAAAGTCCTTTTGATGTCTTAAACATTGCGTATAAAGTACATTTCCGTGCCGCGTAAGTAAAAGTGTAAAAAAGAAAAACAAGTACCCATAAAAGAATACGGATTAAACTGGAAAAATATGTTTATATTTTCATTGCACCGTACTTCTTTTTTATTAGCTTGACGGCTATGGGGCACGGCCTCAACTAACTTTGCAAAGAAGAACACGTTGCAAAGTGGATTTTCGGCTCGCGCAATTCCCGCAGGAGTCTACGTAATTAGTCTCCGCTATGAGAAGGTGCAACAATACTGTCATAAGTAATAGTTGACTTTTTTTACAATGGGTAAAGTGAAAATCGCTATCCGTGAGTATAAAAGCAGCTGTGTTACTTCATGCTAGCGTTGTAGAGCCTAATAATAGCGAAGGGCGGCCACTTCAACTCCTGTGGGAAATGTTTGACCTGAAGATCCACTTTTTTGAGCGGGTTTTGCTAAAAAAGTTAGCTGAAGGACAAACCCCACGGAAAGGGAAGTGGGCAGCCGGAGTGATTCCATAATAGCTACTAGAGGAAGCGTAAATCTGAGCATTTAGTGATAAGGACTGAGCGAATTTTGCTCAGTTTTTCTTATAAGTTAAGAAAGTATAAAATCAGTGCAATGACTGCGTTAAGCCAAGTAGTTATTTTGAAATGTTAGATGTATATTGGCAATGCTTCGACTAATTACTTCGCTTTCCGCGGGCGCGGCCTCAACTAACTTTGCAAAGAAGAACACGTTGCAAAGTGGATTTTCGGCTCGCGCTAATCCCACAGGAGTCTACGTAATTAGTCTCCGCTATGAGAAGGTGCAACAATTCTTGTCATAAGTAATAGGTTGACTTTTTTTAGTCTATTTCCTTGCGCTTCTTACGAGTTGAGTATGTATAATCAGTAAAAACCTAATATGACAGCAGGATATCATCTTGTTCATATAGAATATAAGTGATGGGGGATAAATGCTTTTGGAAAGGGGATATTCATTATATGAAAAAGAAAATTTTAATTGTCGATGACCAACCTGGAATCTGTATGCTACTGACAGATATCCTTACAAATGAAGGTTATCATGTGGAAACTGCGAAAACAGGTAAAGAAGGATTGGACAAAGTCACTTCCTCTTCTTTCCAATTATTAATGATTGATTATAAGCTGCCAATTTATAATGCATTCGAGGTAATACGATTGATGAATCAAACAGGTGTATCTACACGAACTATTGTAATGAGCGGTATAACAGAAGAAGTTATTCGTGAGAATGAAGATTGTAGCAACGTAGAAAGTGTGCTAACGAAGCCTTTTAATATCCAAGAAGTATGTGATTTGGTCAAATCAATTATTGGTTGACTAGCAGGATTGTTGCGACTTTGAGTTGTTGTTGGTATTCTAATATTGTAATTAAATTATTTTCAAATAGGTGCATAGTTCATCTAAGAGGAGGATATATATGCCATTAGTATCAATGAAAGAGATGCTAGAAAAAGGGAAAGACAATGGTTATGCAGTTGGTCAGTTCAATTTAAATAACCTGGAATACGCACAAGCGATTCTTCAGGCAGCAGAAGAAGAGAACTCCCCAGTAATCCTTGGGGTATCAGAAGGTGCTGCTAAATATATGGGTGGCTTCAACGTTGTTGTATCAATGGTGAAGGCACTTATGGAATCGTATGGTACAACCGTACCTGTTGCTATACATTTAGATCATGGTTCAAGTTTTGCTAAGTGTGCAGAAGCTATTCACGCTGGCTTTACATCCGTAATGATTGATGCATCTCATGATCCACTTGAAGAAAACATAGCAATTACTAAAAAGGTTGTGGAACTAGCTCATCTTCATGGTGTATCCGTTGAAGCTGAATTGGGAACAGTTGGTGGTCAAGAAGATGATGTGATAGCAGACGGTGTTATTTATGCTGATCCAAAGGAATGTAAAGAATTAGTGGATCAAACTGGTATTGATTGTTTAGCTCCAGCGCTTGGTTCAGTGCACGGACCATACAAAGGAGAACCCAATTTAGGATTTAAAGAAATGGAAGAAATTCTTTCAACTGTTAAATTACCGTTAGTTTTACATGGTGGTACGGGAATCCCTACTAAAGATATTCAGCGTGCTATTTCTTTAGGTACTGCGAAAATCAATGTGAATACGGAGAACCAAATCTCTCAAACAAACGCTGTACGTCAAGTATTAAAAGATAAGCCTGAGCTTTATGATCCACGTAAATACCTAGGACCTGGTACAGAAGCAATCAAGCAAACCGTTATTGGCAAGATGCGTGAATTTGGTTCATCACAACAAGCATAATCGGTAACAGCTTATTAGTTAGGAGGCGACAATCAATGAAATTCTTTATTGATACAGCCAATATTGATGAAATTCGTGAGGCAAATGCACTTGGCGTTTTAGATGGTGTCACAACTAACCCAAGTTTAGTTTCTAAAGAGGATGTATCTTTTCACGATCGATTACGTGAAATCACAGAAGAAGTTTCTGGATCTGTGAGTGCAGAGGTGATTTCCGAGGATGCAGAAGGAATGATTCGTGAAGGGAAAGAACTTGCGGCAATCGCACCAAACATAACAGTTAAAGTTCCAATGACATTGGAAGGACTAAAAGCTGTTAAAGCATTTAGCGAATTGAATATTAAAACCAACGTTACGCTAATTTTCAATGCTAATCAAGCGCTACTTGCTGCGCGTGCAGGAGCTACGTATGTTTCACCTTTTCTAGGTAGATTAGATGATATTGGCCATGACGGTATGGTATTAATTGAAACCATTTCAGAGATATTTAATAAACATGATATTCATGCACAAATAATTGCGGCTTCTATACGTCATCCACTACATGTTATAGATGCTGCTAAAAAGGGTGCGCATATTGCTACTATTCCGTTTAAAGTATTGGAGCAGCTGGTAAAACATCCATTAACTGATCAGGGAATCGAGAAATTCCTTGCTGATTGGAATAAGCAAAAATAATTGCATAATAATGGAAGAAGTACACATCCTAAGGAACAGAAGCAGCAGTACTTGCTGCAAATAAGTTTGCAAGTCAATGTTAGCATAATTCGATGCTAATCATGTTCCTTGCCTAAGTGGGGTTATCTTAATGCAAAAAATGTTAGTTGAAGGTGGCCATGTTCTAAATGGCAAAGTACGAATCAGCGGAGCGAAGAATAGTGCTGTAGCGCTATTGCCAGCCGCGATTTTAGCTGATTCTAATGTAACTATTGAAGGACTACCAGAGATTTCAGACGTATATACATTAGGCGATTTACTTGAGGAAATCGGTGGTACGGTTTCCTGGGATGGACAAACCGTTCATATCAATCCTGAGAATATGATTGCCATGCCTCTCCCTAATGGGAAAGTGAAAAAGCTTAGAGCCTCCTATTATTTTATGGGAGCAATGCTAGGAAAATTTAAAAAGGCAGTTATCGGACTTCCGGGTGGTTGTTTTTTAGGACCACGTCCAATCGATCAGCATATTAAAGGGTTTGAAGCACTTGGTGCAGAGGTAACGAATGAACAAGGAGCTATTTACCTTCGGGCGAATGAACTTAGAGGTGCAAGAATCTACCTTGATGTTGTAAGCGTTGGTGCAACAATCAATATCATGTTAGCTGCAGTAAAGGCAAAAGGAAAAACAGTTATTGAGAATGCTGCAAAGGAACCTGAAATAATTGATGTGGCTACACTGCTTACGAATATGGGAGCAAAAATAAAAGGGGTAGGTACGGATGTAATCCGGATTGAAGGAGTACCTTCGCTTAATGGTTGCAGACATACTATTATCCCTGATCGTATTGAAGCAGGTACTTACACGATAGCTGCTGCAGCACAAGGGAAAGAGGTTATCATCGATAATGTAATTCCTCCTCATTTGGAATCACTTTTAGCTAAGCTACGTGAGATGGGGATATCTATTGAAGAGAGTGCGGAACAGTTACTTATTGCTCCTAAAAATCCATTGAAAAGTGTTGATATAAAAACACTTGTTTACCCAGGATTTCCGACAGACCTACAACAGCCATTTACTACCTTGTTGACGAAAGCGGTAAATACGGGTGTGGTTACAGACACGATTTATTCTGCTCGCTTAAAGCATATAGATGAATTAAGAAGAATGAATGCGTCTATTAAAGTAGAAGGTGGATCTGCTATTGTCTCTGGCCCCGTTCAGCTACAAGCTGCTAAAGTTAACGCTACGGATCTCCGAGCAGGTGCCGCATTAATAATTGCTGGACTTATGGCAGATGGAGTTACCGAAATAACTGGACTCGATCATGTTGATCGAGGATATGAGAAAATCACAGATAAATTAACCGACCTAGGTGCTAAAATTTGGCGTGAAGAATTGACAGATCAAGAAATTATACAACTACAGAATTCTTAGAGAGAAGTTAGCATAAGGTTAGGGAATACCTTTGTAAAAATTCTTCTCGGGATGAGGATATTTTACAAAAGGGAGAGATACGTAATGGAAAGAAGTTTAACAATGGAATTGGTTCGGGTTACCGAAGCAGCCGCATTAAAATCTGCTCGTTGGATGGGTAGAGGTAAAAAAGATGAAGCAGATGATGCAGCAACAACAGCTATGCGTGATGTATTTGATACTATTCCAATGCAAGGTACTGTAGTTATCGGTGAGGGAGAAATGGATGAAGCTCCAATGTTATATATTGGGGAACAGCTTGGCACAGGTCATGGACCTGGAGTAGACGTTGCTGTTGATCCACTTGAAGGTACAAGTATTGTTGCAAATGGTTCATGGAATGCACTAGCAGTTATTGCTATTGCTGACAATGGTACGTTATTACATGCACCAGATATGTATATGCAGAAAATTGCTGTTGGACCAGAGGCTGTTGGGAAGATTGATATCAATGCATCAACGATAGAAAACCTTCAGGCAGTAGCAAAGGCAAAAAATAAAGCTGTTGAAGATGTTGTGGTAACTGTTCTAGATAGACCTAGACATGAGAAATTGATTCAAGAAATTCGTGACGCAGGAGCGCGTATTAAATTAATTTCTAATGGTGATGTAGCAGGTGCAATTAACACCGCTTTTGATGAAACGGGTGTAGACATTTTACTGGGAACTGGTGGTGCTCCTGAGGGGGTTATAGCTGCAGTTGCATTAAAATGTCTAGGCGGTGAAATGCAAGGGAAGCTCGTGCCATCTAACACAGAGGAAGAAGAACGTTGTGAAAAAATGGGAATAGCTGATTTGAACAAAGTACTTACGATGAAAGACTTCTGTAGTGGTGATGATGCTATTTTCGCGGCTACTGGTGTAACAGATGGTGAATTACTAAAAGGTGTACAATTTAAGGGTACAAAGGCTAAAACAGAAACCATTGTAATGCGTGCGAAAAGTGGTACAGTACGATTTATTGATGGTGCGCATAGCCTGCAGAAAAAACCTGATCTTGTTATTAAACCAGAATAACGTATGAAAATAATGAAATGTGGTTACAACTGTTGTGTGTAGCTATACTTTCTTTTTTAGAGATGATAGAAAAGGAAGCCAGTCAAGTGTAGTGGCTTCCTTTTCTATATAAACTACAAAATTTAGCATGTGCTGTATTTTAAAAGCGAACAATAATTGGAATTAGTGATATACGTAATAAATAATCACTAGCTACCTCAATGTAAATGATGACACAACCTCTAAATCTTTAAGATTTTCTATGATATTTGTCATTATGGTGTTGAATATTAATCATCAAAAGAGTATTATGGTATATGTTTAATACATGATTATATCGTTGGACTTCTAATCTAGCTTCCGAAATTTTCTTCATTTCTACAAGGACAGACCTTCCAAAAAAGAAGTGAAAATCACAAACTCGTAATAATGCAATGGGTTTTAGTAATTATATTTTTTCTATGTTTAATATTAAATAGGCGTGGTGATTTTATGGCAGGATTAACTATCTCCCATCTGGAGACGTTAACATTGAAAGAAATTTATGCATTAGCAAGGGAGTATAAAGTCTCTTATTATGCAAAGTTAACGAAAAAAGAACTTATTTTTGCAATTTTAAAAGGACAGGCTGAAAAAGATGGGTATCTATTTATGGATGGGATTTTAGAGATTATTCCATCAGAAGGATTCGGCTTCTTAAGACCTATTAATTATTCCCCGAGTGCAGAGGATATTTATATATCTGCATCGCAAATTCGTCGCTTTGATTTACGAAATGGGGATAAAGTATCTGGTAAAGTTCGTCCACCTAAAGAAAATGAAAGATATTACGGGTTATTACATGTAGATGCGGTAAATGGTGATGATCCTGAAACAGCGAAGGAAAGAGTTCACTTCCCAGCTCTAACGGCATTGTATCCAGATCGTCTAATGAAACTTGAGACAGAAACAAATAAATTGTCTACGCGTATCATTGATTTAATGACACCGGTAGGTTATGGTCAACGAGGTTTAATTGTTGCACCCCCTAAAGCTGGTAAAACAATGCTTCTAAAAGAGATCGCAAACAGTATTTCTGAAAACCATCCAGATGCAAAGCTTATTATTCTACTTGTTGATGAACGTCCAGAGGAAGTAACTGATATTGAAAGATCTGTACATCCTGATGTTGATGTAGTAAGTTCTACATTTGATGAAGTACCAGAGAGTCATATTAAAGTTTCAGAATTAGTGCTGGAAAGAGCAATGCGTTTAGTGGAGCATAAACGTGATGTTATTGTGCTAATGGATAGTATTACGCGGCTGGCGCGAGCATACAATCTGGTTATCCCTCCAAGCGGGCGTACACTTTCTGGTGGTATTGATCCTGCGGCATTTCACCGTCCAAAACGATTCTTTGGAGCAGCGAGAAATATTGAAGAAGGCGGAAGCTTTACAATTCTTGCTACAGCATTAGTTGATACAGGATCACGGATGGATGATGTAATTTATGAAGAGTTCAAGGGCACAGGTAACATGGAATTACATTTAGATCGTAACCTTGCCCAACGTAGAATCTTTCCTGCAATTGATATTCTACGTTCAGGTACAAGAAAAGAAGAATTACTTGTAGAAAAAGCCCATCTAGATAAAATGTGGGCAATCCGTAAAACAATGCAAGATTCAAATGACTTCCTCGAACGTTTCCTAAGGCGGCTTAAATCTTCAAAAAATAATGAAGAATTTTTCCAATTAATGGACGAAGAAATGAAACGCCGTGGCACTAAGAGGTAAAGCGTCAACTTCAATTATTTAATTCTATACTATTGCATTCAGATGGCCAGACTGTTATAATCTTTTTATGTGAGTTTAGATAAGGTATTGTACCTATGACGGCTCTTACAATAACTCTGTTTCCAAAGGACTCAGGGCAAAAAGGAGTGGAATAACATGAAAAAGGAAATTCATCCAGAATACAGAAAAGTAGTATTTCTTGATACAAGCTCAGATTTTAAATTCTTGAGTGGTTCAACAAAGTCTTCTGACGAAACAATTGAGTGGGAAGATGGTAACACATACCCATTGATTCGTGTGGAGATCAGTTCAGAATCACATCCTTTCTACACTGGTAAACAAAAAGCTGATAAAGTTGGCGGCCGCGTAGATCGATTCAAGAAAAAATATAATATGAAATAAATAGCAGGAACACGTTGATGTCCTAGCTAGAATTATTGAAAATAACCTTAAAAACAGGCAAAACGTCTAATCTTTGCCTGTTTTTTACTTTTTACTACGAGAGAATGTGGAAAGAGGACGAACCAGACGTTATCATGTTATTCTGATATATTAACAGCGTTTTTTAATAAATGCTTTATTTCCATGTAAGGTAAAATAAATGACGGGTAAACTACTAAGATACATTGTAATTATTGAAAGAGAGGACACTTATCATGTATGTGATGAAGCAAAGTGGTTGGGTCGAAGTAATATGTGGCAGTATGTTCTCTGGTAAATCTGAAGAACTAATCCGCCGTGTTCGTCGAGCAACCTATGCAAACCTATCAGTACGAGTGTTTAAACCAGCTATTGATAATCGATATGAAGAAGAGGCAGTTGTTTCGCATAACGGTACTTCAATTATTGCTAGACCGGTGAGTAGTTCAGATGAGTTATTAGAGCATATGGATGAAAAAGTAGACATCGTTGGCATTGATGAGGTCCAATTTTTTGATGAGAATATAGTTGACACAGTTGAAGAATTAGCAAATAAAGGGATTCGTGTGATTACTGCTGGCTTGGATACAGATTTTCGCGGAGAACCATTTGGACCAATGCCGAAGCTAATGGCTTTAAGTGAGTCGGTGACGAAGCTGAATGCCATCTGTCCGATTTGCGGTTCACCAGCTAGCCGTACACAACGTTTGATTAATAATAAGCCCGCTTCGTATGATGATCCAATTATTTTAGTCGGAGCATCGGAGTCTTATGAGCCAAGATGCCGCCATCATCACGAAGTGCCTAATAAACCAACGAATACTATTTTAAATAGCTTATCGAAGCTATCAAGATCAAGGGGTTGACTAAAAGCAGCTCCATACCTACATACTGGAATATACTCGCTTTCTGCGTCCAGCCCTCTTGGGCTTTACATCGTTTCTTTTTTCGCAGGAGCCTCGTATATTCCAGTTTCTATATTAAATATAATCCCCACTAATTGAAGTTTCGCTTTATATATCCTTTGTTTTTACTGTTTAAAAGCGTTTTAAACCCGATAAACTGGTTGTATAAGAATAGAATGATAAGAAGGAAGTACAAGCGACAACTAAACATTTGGTTTTAAGTTAAAATTGTTTTGTACTTCGCTGTATAACAATGCATAAATATATTCTGTATGTGTAATAGAAAAAATCATATAATAGATGAGCAAGTGGGTATAACTTTGACCTCATAACGTGAGTATACTATAATTATACTGTTAATCAGAAAGAGGTGGCCGTGATGCTAGAACGTTTACAGTCTTTAGAAGATCGTTACAATAAATTAAATGAAATGTTAAGTGATCCGGAAATTATAAATGATTCCAAGAAACTACGTGAATATTCAAAAGAGCAAGCTGGGCTGGAAGATGTTGTTCAAGCTTTTCGAGAGTATAAAGATATGACATCCCAACTGAAGGATGCAAAGGAAATGCTAGAAGATAATCTAGATGAAGAAATGCAAGAAATGGTGAAATTGGAGATAACCGAGCTCAACGATAATATAGTAGAACTAGAAGATAAAATGAAGATTCTTCTATTACCAAAAGACCCCAATGACGATAAAAACGTGTTCATGGAAATTCGTGGTGCAGCTGGTGGTGATGAAGCAGCACTATTTGCTGGAGATTTATATCGTATGTATTCTCGCTATGCAGAGCAGTATGGCTGGAAAATTGAAGTAATGGAAGCGAGTACGACAGGTGTTGGTGGCTATAAAGAAATTATCTTTATGATAAACGGTAAAGGCGCTTTTTCTAAACTTAAATTTGAAAATGGTGCACATCGGGTTCAACGTGTTCCGGAAACAGAATCCGGAGGAAGGATTCATACCTCTACAGCGACCGTGGCAGTCCTACCGGAAGCTGAGGAAGTGGAAGTGGATATTCATGAAAAGGATATCCGTGTTGATACGTTTGCATCCAGCGGACCTGGTGGGCAAAGTGTTAATACTACGATGTCAGCAGTACGTCTAACACATCTTCCAACTGGAGTTGTCGTTTCGATTCAAGATGAAAAATCTCAAATTAAAAATAAAGAAAAAGCTATGAAGGTACTTCGTGCCCGCATTTATGATAAGTATCAACAGGAAGCGCAAGCCGAGTATGATGAAAATAGAAAATCTGCTGTTGGTACTGGAGATCGTTCGGAGCGTATTCGTACGTATAATTTCCCGCAAAATCGTGTGACAGATCATCGAATCGGTTTAACTATACAAAAGTTGGATCAAATATTGCAAGGTAAACTAGATGAATTTATTGACGCATTAGTTATGGAAGAGCAAACTAAAAAGCTGGAGCAAATTGGTGAATAGTATGAAAAAGAATAGGCAATATGAAGTCCTCGAATGGGCTTCTCTTTTTTTAGAAAAGCATCATAGGGAAAAAAGAGTAGCAGAACTTATTCTGCAGCATCACCTACAGGTTTCACGCTCTGAATTTTTTGTGACAATGCGTGACTCCGTACCGGAAGAAGTGATAGCAAGATATGAAAAGGATATAGTAAAGCATGCTAAACAAGGGGTACCCATTCAACATCTGATTGGCTATGAATCATTTTATGGTAGAACATTCCATGTTAATCAACATGTACTTATCCCTAGACCAGAGACAGAAGAGCTTGTACAACATGTTATACAATATACAAATTCGAAGATTGTGGATAAGATACCAACAATTGTGGATGCGGGGACTGGAAGTGGCATTATAGCGATTACACTTGCGTTAGAATTAAAAAATGCCTCTATATATGCCACTGATATATCTAATAAAGCATTGGCTACAGCAAGAGAAAATTCTCAGCATTATCATACCAATATACGTTTTTATCAAGGAGATTTTTTAATACCATTAATAGAGCAGCATATGCAGGTAGATATTATTGTTTCAAACCCTCCTTATATATCAAGAGATGAGGTATCAGAATTATCGGATACTGTTAAGAATTTTGACCCCGAGCTTGCCTTATTTGCCGATGAAAATGGACTTGCAGCATATAAACAAATTCTATCCCAGTCTAAACAGGTATTACGTAAGAATGGCTGTATTGCATTTGAAATTGGTCATGAACAAGGTGAAGCTGTGACATTCCTAGTGAAAAAAACGTATCCTAATAGTGACATAAACGTTCTAAAGGACATAAACGGCAAGGATCGTATCTTGTTTGCAAAGCTATAAAAATATGATTTTATCGAATACTAGTTTAAATTTATCACTTCCTGACAATACTGTTTTCTATAGTTAGTAGGGAGGTACAGGATAATGAAGAAACTAGTATTTTTTGTTTTTATAATAGTTATTATTATGTTAAGTATACCTGCACAAATTACCGGTAAGGATACCGATGAAAAGGGTATGAATCAATCGTATCAAGTAATACCTGATGATGCCATTCGCTTACGAATTCTAGCGAACAGTGATAGTGAGGAAGATCAACAATTAAAAAGACTTGTACGAGATCGAGTAAATGAAGAAATCACCAAATGGGTAGAAGAGATTACAGACATTGAAGCAGCTAGAAGATTAATAGAGGAACGTACACCAGAAATTAAGGAAATAATAGCTAATGCTATGGATGAATCAGGAAATTCTAATGCTTTTCAAGTGAAATATGGAAAGAACGTAACGTTTCCAGCAAAAGTGTATGGTTCATACGTCTACCCAGCTGGTGAATATGAAGCGGTTCTCATCACGATAGGTAAGGGACAAGGTGCTAATTGGTGGTGTGTTCTATTTCCTCCATTGTGTTTTCTTGATTTTTCAAATGGTACTAGTGCTGTAGCTGCTGAATCGAAGGAGAAAAAGGAAGCAGAGAAGCAAGAAATGGCAAAGCAAGAGGAAAAAACAGAGGTCAAATTTTTTCTATTTGAATGGCTAGGGTGGTCATAGATATACCATTTTTTGCATAGAATGAGGTAAATGGTTAAAGACTATTAAATCTAGATAGAGGTGAATAAAATGAATTTAATTCCAGCTTATAAAGCTTCTTCTGAACAAATAGAGCATTTTTTAAAAAATAACCCTAATGTGAATCAAGAAAGTCTACTTCGGAAAGGGTATGTGGTTGAATTAAGAGGAGAGATAGAAGGTTGCTTTATACTAGAAGAAATGGAAGAAGGAACTTATTGGTTAAAGCAACTATATATTACACAATCAGAAGCGGCGCATCTTCCTGTTTTATTAGAATCTATCCTTTTAATGGCTAAGCAGCAGCATGCTGAGCGAGTATATGTGCATAGTCATCAGCCGGTTGTTGATATCTTATTGGAAGCGTTACAATTCCATCCACAAAAGGAAAAAGTTTTCGTGGATAAGTATGATAAATCAAACGGTAATTGGTGGTTGTATCATGTGTCCTAAGGAATTCCACAAACATATCAACAAAAACTGTGGATATCCACCGTATTTATTGTGGATAAATGTGTATAATTCAAACATTAGTTAGTATAACTAAATTATTAAAGAATAATGCTGTGGATAAATTGAATTGTGATGATGTGTATAACTTAACTCTCTATAGTTATCTAGTTGAAGGGAAATTAAGATGAGTCACTTCTTGCTTTCTATGGGAAATGCTTAGAATACTCTAGGATCAACAGCTGCTTGTTCATTTAGGAATCGACCGAGGGTGTTTTTCATTTAGCTTCGAATTTTATTTTTCAAGTTTCAAGGAAAAGATAAGTTAGGGAACGTACAGAGTATTTATGCAAGCTGAATGTATACTTGTTCCATTGCGAAAACATCTGCTATCTACTAAAATGATTATAGTAGAAAAGAGGTAACAACATTGATGGAAACAAAGTATTGGAAATTAACAAAACAAGAAAAAATAGATATAGAGATGATTCAAGAAGCCTCCACACTTTTGAAGCAAGGCGAAACGGTAGCATTTCCAACCGAAACAGTTTATGGATTAGGTGCAGACGCTACCAATTCTGAGGCGGTTAGCAAAATCTTTGCAGCCAAGGGTCGACCTCAGGATAATCCGCTTATTGCACATGTTGCTAATAAACAACAGTTAGAGCGACTTGTGTGTGGATGGCCCGCATATGTGGATAAGTTAATGGAAGCTTTTGCTCCTGGACCGCTTACTTTTGTTTTGCCGAGTAATGGGGTATGTGCAGAAAACGTAACAGCGGGCTTATCAACCATTGGCGTGAGAATCCCAAGTCATCCGATAGCAAGGTGGTTACTCCGTGTATGTGATCTACCAATAGCAGCGCCTAGTGCAAATTTATCAGGAAAGCCTAGTCCTACTAGTGCGGAACACGTTTGGACTGATTTACAAGGGAAAATTGCTGGGGTAGTGGATGGCGGAGCAACTGGTGTTGGATTGGAATCAACGGTGATAGATTGTACACAAGATATTCCTATTATCCTCCGTCCAGGTGGCATTACACAGGAGGAAATAAAAGAAATAACTGGGGCTGTTATGATTGATCCAGCTTTGGCAAATCAATCCGAAAGACCTAAATCACCAGGTATGAAATATAAACATTATTCACCAGAAGTTCCTTTATATATTGTGGAGGGTTCTTTAGAAGCGATTCAACGAAAAATCAACCAGTTGAAAATGGAGGGAAAGCTGGTGGGCTTAATGGCAAGTACAAAGGCTACCAACCATTTAACTGCGGATGAAGTCATCCCGCTAGGAGATAATCTTACTCAAATCGCGTCAAAATTATATGATGCATTACGAACGTTCAAGAACGGAAAAGTTGACATTATTATTAGTGAGTCCTTTTCAGAGAAAGGGATCGGACAGGCAGTGATGAATCGTTTAAAAAAAGCTGCAAGCCAGTATATAGAATTAAATTGAGGCAATGCCATAAGACGAATATATGTTCGATTGATTCGAATGTCTTTAGGTCATACCCTTCTGGTACTAGCAATCAGTAAAGCTTCACTTTATAACTGGAGAAAGCCAGACAAGTTCGAAATTTAGCTGAAACGTTTCGAATCTGTCTGGCTTTTGCTTTCTATAAAATCTGATTGTTAGGTGGTCTGTATAAATCACTTTCCCTATGTTCATATTCCATGTAGGACATGCATATAGTTTATAAGCGTGTCCTAGGGGGATTATCGATGTCGGGGTATATTGGAGAATTTACGGCTTTGTTGTTTTTATCGTTAGCACTTGGCCTAGACGCATTTTCTGTAAGCCTGGGATTGGGTATGCAGCGCTTGCGTCTGAAACGAATAGCGTTAATAGGCATAGTCGTTGGACAATTTCATGTCATTATGCCCTTTATAGGAATCATTTTAGGGAGAATAATTTCGGAACAAATTGGTCATCTAACGACACTAGCTGGAGGGCTATTACTCATAGGTATTGGTGCACAAATAATGTTCTCTGCATTTAATCATCAAGCAAAGAAAATCATCCAGCCTATAGGAGGAGGACTGATCTTACTAGCATTCGGACTGAGTATTGATAGCTTTTCAGTGGGACTTAGTCTGGGGATATCTGGAGTAAAAACAATTGTGGCGTTATTGCTTTTTGGAATAATTAGTTCCATCCTTTGTTGGGTCGGATTGCTCTTAGGTAGGAAGGTACGAGGATTCCTAGGTGTTTACAGTGAATTATTAGGAGGTAGTATTCTAATCGGATTTGGGTTTCGATTATTGTTTGGGTAAGCCCGATTGTCATTATAATCTATAATTATTGATTCAGATAATGAGAGCGTATTATATTTTATTCGCTTTCTCGGGTAAGCTTATGGTGAATAGAAAACAAGCGACTCAGGAGGAGAATCATGCTATCTAATCTTACGTTTAGGCTTGCTAATCTCGATGATCTCAATGACATTGTCAAGTTACTAGCTGATGATAAGCTTGGGGAAGTAAGAGAAAAATATGAAAACCCATTACCTCTAAGCTATCACCAAGCTTTTCAAGCCATTGACTCAGATCCAAATAATAGCTTATGTGTGGTAGAAAAGGAAAATCGAGTGGTAGGTGTACTGCAAATTACATTCACACCATATCTTACATACCAGGGAGGCTGGAGAGCAACCATAGAAGGAGTAAGAATTGATGCATCTGTAAGAGGACGTGGTGTGGGGAAGAAATTTATGGAGTGGTCTATTCAACAAGCTAAGGAGAAAGGTTGCCATGTTATACAGTTAACGACAGATAAACAACGACCAGATGCACTAGCTTTTTATCAACAGCTTGGATTTACCAATTCTCATGAAGGATTGAAATTACATCTTGAAAATTAAGCTATTGTAGTCAGATAGTCGTACTTTAATTAAGAACTGATTCTCAGCGCTGGTTACTAGCTGAGAATTGGTTCTTTTAAAATGTAATAAAAAGGTGGTGGTTTATAGGAAGACGAATATGGTATATTGGAGAAAGAGTTTAGTTATCGGAGGTTCCCTTTTATGAAATTATTGTTTGTTTGCACAGGCAATACATGTCGCAGTCCAATGGCAGAAGCTTTAGTGAAACATAAAATACCAGAAGCAGAAGTACAATCGGCTGGCATTTTTGCTGCGGAAGGTCAGTATGCAAGTCCAAAAGCCATAGAAGTTTTAAGACAAAAACAAATAGTGCTGAATCATCAATCGCAACCAGTCACAAATAAGCTTTTGAATTGGGCAGACGTTGTTTTGACAATGACAACACAGCATAAGCAATCACTTATAATGGAATATCCTAACTATCAGGATAAGTACTATACGTTAAAAGAATACGTTTCCGAAGCCGATAAAGAAGTATGGAAGAAATTAAAGCAGTCATATGCGGAATATGAGGAAAAAAGGTCACTATTTATCCAAGAAAATCAGCATAAGCTAGATAATTCTCTCTTAGACCAACAGATTCAAGAGTATCTTGCAGAAGACATAACTAATATTCGAAGACTCGAGGCTAATTTAATTAACTACGATATATCAGATCCCTTTGGTGGAGATTTACGAATATATCAAGAGACACTAGATGAATTGGATAAATATATCGATCTACTGCAAAAAAAATTATCAAAATAGGCAGGGGAACGTATTATGGAAAAGAAAAGATATCGTTTTAGTTTACGGCTGAAATTAGTGTTGTTTACGACAGTATTAGCACTGGTAACGTATTCGGTTAGTGCCATTTTTATTTATGTTGTCTTTAATTATGTGCAAAATTACTGGGAAATCTCTGAACAACTATTTACGATCGGAACACTTATACTTGGTATTATTTGGTCAGGGATATTAGCATTTTTTGCAGCCCGTTTCATAGTAAAACCACTAGAAAAGCTTGAAGCCGCTGCATCTGATGCTGCTAAGGGCAACCTGAATCAAGTTATAGAAATTTCTAAATCGGATGATGAAATCAGAGCACTTGGAATCTCATTTGACAAAATGCTTAAAAATCTGACGAATATCGTACATAATATAGATAGGCATTTTGAAAGTACAAATAAATCAGTTATTCATATTAAAGATGCTTCCGATCAGGTTACGCAACATTCTACCTTAATACGCTCGTCAATTGATGATATATCAAAAGGGGCAGAGAGCTCATCAGAAGCTATTCAAAATACTGCTGAAGCAGTTGAATTGGCAACAGAGCTGGCACAAGAGGTTCAGCGTAAGGCGACACACTCAAAAGAAAAATCTGGAGAGATGCTCGACGTCCTAAATCACAGTAAGCTAGCTGTTAATCAACTCGTTGATGGTATTCAGAAGCTAGCCAATGAACAGGAATTATCATTAAAGGATGTTGACCATTTAAAGCAAAATGCCATACAAGTTGAGACGATTATTACCTTGGTTGGTGAAATCGCCGAACAAACAAATTTACTTGCATTAAATGCTTCAATTGAAGCGGCGCGTGCGGGAGAGCATGGAAAAGGTTTTGCAGTAGTAGCTGATGAAATTCGAAAATTAGCTGATCAGAGTGCACAAGCAGTACAGCAAATTTCTGCGTTAATTGCTGCAATTCAAAAAGATGTCTCTGGTGTTGTTGCTAAAATTAACGAAAATGTTTCCTATGCAAAAGCAGAAGCTGCTAATGGTAAAACAACGAACAAGGCAATTGCGCAAATGTCAGGTTCTGTTGAGAATGTAGCTAGTGAAATTGATCGTATCTCGGAATTGGTGGATCGCCAATTAAAATCTATTGAGGATACCGTAAAGCAATCACAAGAGGTTGCTGCGATTGCTGAAGAAACATCGGCTGGAGCAGAAGAGGTAAATGCAGCAATTCACGAGCAAGCATCTACGATTGAACAAGTGGATCATTTAGCACATGAATTAGAAGAGCAAGCTAAGAGCTTAAATCAGCAAATCAATCAGTTTAAAGTAAATTAGTTTGGTACTAGAAAGGAGCAACAAAAAGTGAAGGTAATTGTTACTGCAGATCACGCAGGAATGACTGTCCGTAATGAAATAAAGGACTTACTAGAGGAGATGAACATTGACTATGAGGATGTTGGCTGTAGCTGTGAATCGTCAGTAGATTATCCAGACTACGCATTACCGGCAGCAGAACGAGTAGCCAGTGGAGAATTTGATCGAGGTATCTTTATTTGTGGAACGGGTATTGGAATGTCGATTGCAGCGAATAAGGTAAAAGGTATTCGTTGTGCCTTAACTCATGATGTATATAGTGCGAAATTGACACGCCAACACAATAATTCAAATGTTCTTGCTATGGGGGAACGTGTTGTCGGTCCAGGTCTTGCTCGTGAGGTTGCAAGAATTTGGCTAGAAACGGACTTCGACGGTGGACGTCATGAAAATCGAATTAACAAAATTACAACGTATGAAGAGCAGTAAGGCAAGCTATGGGCTTGCCTAGACTTATATCACATGGTAGGTGATAAAAATGTTCGAACTTCTGAAGCAAATGAAGCTAGAATTGTCTAATATGCAAACGGAATGGGAGAAATCAGGTTTCTTACATCAAGGTGAATTATTTGTAGTAGGATGTTCTACCAGTGAGGTAGCAGGGCAACAAATTGGTACTTCTGGAAGTGAAGAAATCGCAGAAGTCATTTTTGAACAGCTAACTGAATTACAAATAAAAACAGGTATTCACCTCTCATTTCAATGTTGTGAACATTTAAATAGAGCAATTGTCGTAGAACGAAAAGTAATGCAACAATATAAATTAGAAGAAGTATCCGTGATTCCTACCCGTCAAGCGGGTGGATCAATGGCATCGTATGCTTATAAACATTTGAAGGACCCAGTGATTGTCGAATGTATTTCGGCACATGCTGGTATAGATATTGGAGAGACAATGATTGGGATGCATTTAAAATCTGTAGCAGTTCCTATTCGTTTTCAACAGCGTTTTCTCGGTAATGCGAGGGTTGTAGCAGCATATACTCGACCAAAAAGAATTGGTGGGCATCGAGCTGTCTATGCTAGTAGTTGACACAGCTATTCACAAATTATTAATTATTCACATTAGGGTCACTGTTCAAATTATTGGATGAAAGTCTATTGAAATTTATTCCAATGTTTTGAACAACATCTGAAGTGATTAAAATACATAGGAGGTTTTACAATGGAGCATGTGAAACAAATAGATATGGAGTTATTTGAAGCTATGGAAGCAGAGAAAAAACGCCAGCAGGATAAAATTGAACTGATTGCGTCAGAAAATTTCGTCTCAGAAGCAGTTATGGAAGCGATGGGTTCTGTGTTAACAAATAAATATGCAGAGGGTTATCCAGGAAAACGATATTATGGTGGATGCGAGCATGTTGACGTGGTAGAGAATCTAGCTCGTGATCGTGCAAAGCAGTTATTTGGAGCAGATCACGTAAATGTTCAACCTCATTCAGGTGCACAAGCGAACATGGCTGTCTACTTTACAATCTTAGAACCGGGAGATACGGTACTTGGAATGAACTTAAGTCATGGTGGACACTTAACACATGGAAGTCCAGTTAACTTTAGTGGTACGCTTTATAACTTTGTAGATTACGGTGTCGATCAAGAATCTGAACAACTTGACTATCATGCAGTATTAAAAAAAGCGGAAGAAGTTCAGCCGAAGTTAATTGTTGCGGGTGCCAGTGCGTATTCACGAGTTATCGACTTCGCAAAATTTAAAGAGATTGCCGATGCGGTAGGCGCTTATTTAATGGTTGATATGGCACATATTGCTGGACTAGTTGCTGCAGGACTTCATCCAAATCCTGTTCCATACGCTGATTTTGTAACTACAACAACACATAAAACATTGCGTGGTCCACGAGGCGGGATGATATTGTGTAAAGAAGCTTTTGCTAAAAAGATCGATAAAACAGTATTTCCAGGAATGCAGGGTGGCCCTTTAATGCATATTATTGCTGCAAAAGCAGTATCATTCAAAGAAGCATTATCCGATTCTTTTAAATCATACAGCAAGCATATTATTGAAAACGCAACTGTACTTGGAAAGGCATTACAGGAAGAAGGAATTCGTATTGTATCTGGAGGAACGGATAATCACCTTCTGCTTTTAGATGTTACGCCGCTTGGCTTAACAGGAAAGATTTCAGAGAAGGTTCTTGACGATATTGGTATAACTACCAATAAAAACACGATACCATTTGATCAAGAGAGTCCGTTTGTAACAAGTGGGATTCGAATTGGTACTGCTGCAGTTACTTCTCGAGGGTTTGGTAAAGAAGAAATGAAGGAGATTGCTGCTATAATTGCATTAACTTTGAAAAATCACGAAGATGAAACGACTTTGAAAACAGCAGAGCAACGTGTAAAAGCATTAACCGAAAAATTCCCATTATATGCTGTCTTTGCATAGATTTTACAGGGTGTCCTTATGGGCATCCTTTTTTCGAGGTAGACGTGAATAGCTAGGCTAATTTACCATTCATTTAATATGGAAATATTTTCGCTAAGCTTGAAAGCTTATCTATTTTTGAGTACAATTTTAAAGATGCAACTAATACAAAGGAGTGATCGGCAAAATGGGAAAGGTTTTCGTACTGGATCATCCGTTAATTCAGCATAAATTAACGTACATACGAGATAAAAACACTGGAACGAAAGAGTTTCGGGAATTGGTAGATGAAGTTTCCATGCTTATGGCTTTTGAAATTACCAGAAACCTGCCGCTGCAAGAACAAACGATAGAAACACCAGTGATGGAGGCAAAAGCCAACGTACTTGCTGGTAAAAAGATTGGACTTGTACCTATTCTTCGAGCTGGGTTAGGTATGGTTGATGGTATGTTAAAGCTTATCCCGGCAGCGAAAGTAGGTCATGTTGGATTATATCGTGATCCGCAGACACTAAAGCCAGTTGAATATTATGTTAAATTGCCTACGGATATTGAAGAACGTGAATTGATCGTGATTGATCCGATGCTAGCTACTGGTGGATCGGCAAACGATGCAATCCATTCCTTGAAAAAACGGGGGGCACAAAACATTCGGTTGATGTGTCTAATAGCTGCTCCAGAAGGAGTAGAGGTAATTAAGGAAGAGCACCCGGATGTAGATATTTACCTTGGAGCTTTAGATGAGAAGTTAGATGAAAAGGGTTATATAATCCCTGGGCTAGGTGACGCTGGAGACCGTTTGTTCGGAACAAAATAACAATATCCTGTTGGAGTGAATATAAAATGACTAAGCGGATAAAAGTAATGACGATTTTTGGTACAAGGCCAGAAGCGATTAAAATGGCACCTCTTGTACTTGAATTAAATAAGCGATCGGATGAATTTGAATCTATTGTTACTGTTACTGCTCAACATAGAGAAATGCTAGATCAGGTTCTGGAAATTTTTGATATTACACCAGATTATGACCTAAATATTATGAAGAAGCAGCAAACGTTAGCACAAATTACGACGCGGGCATTAGAGGGTTTGGATGAAGTAATGAAAGAAACGAAGCCTGATATTGTTCTTGTCCATGGAGATACTACAACTACTTTTGCAGCTTCACTTGCGGCATTTTACAATCAAATTGCTGTAGGTCACGTAGAAGCTGGTCTTAGAACTTGGAATAAATACTCTCCGTATCCTGAGGAAATGAATAGGCAGCTTACTGGCGTTATGGCAGATCTGCATTTTTCACCAACGGATAAATCCAAGCAGAATTTAATACAGGAAAACAAGTCTGAGAAGCATATAGCTGTGACAGGGAATACGGCTATAGATGCGTTGAAAACGACGGTAAATGCATCCTACAGTCATCCAATCCTTAATAAAATTGGAGACAAACGCCTTGTTTTAATGACTGCTCATCGGAGAGAAAATTTAGGTAATAATATGCAGCAAATGTTTCGAGCAATTAAGCGATTGGTTGAGACACATGACGATATTCAGGTCGTATACCCAGTGCATTTGAATCCGGTCGTTCAACAGACTGCGAATGAAATTTTAGGAAATGATGAAAGAATTCAACTAATTGAACCACTCGGAGTAGTCGATTTTCATAATTTTGCAGCTCGTTCTCATTTGATTTTGACTGATTCTGGTGGTGTTCAGGAAGAAGCACCTTCTTTAGGTGTGCCTGTCCTTGTGTTGCGAGATACAACGGAACGGCCAGAAGGAATAGATGCAGGTACATTAAAATTAGCAGGGACAGATGAAGAGACAATTTTTCAACTAGCTAATGAATTATTATCCGATCAAGACGCACATGATAAAATGGCAAAAGCTTCTAATCCTTATGGGGACGGAGAAGCTTCACGTCGAATAGCAGATGAAATAAAGAAATACTTTTCGAAATAAAAAATATCTAAAAAACATGATAAAGCCGAACGGATCCGAAGGCTGTTTTAGCGTTTCGGGATGATCGTTCGGCTGTTTTCTTTGACTCCCAACATCCTTTCCCACACCCTTTTTCCTCTAAAAAAGTAATTGATGATATGTGCCTAACAATTATTCAAACGTTTGTACAATATAGCATTAAATATGACAAGTGCATAGTTTTTGTCTTGTTTTCAAAAGCTAATGGCAGAAAGGAGTTTAATTATAATGCGTCCATTGCTTTTTGTTATTACCCTCTTAATGATAATGATCCCACTATCTTCATCCTTGGCTGCTGAGGATAGCTTAGACAAGCAGTCCATTATCGTAGAAGTTGAAGGAAGTCCTAGTGAACATCGAAATTATCTACAGGATCATTATCCCTTTATTGACGTCGTAGCTGTTTATACAAAATTATTTAATGGGCTCGCACTGCAAGGAACCCCACAAGAATTACAAAGAATGCAATCACTGGATTTTGTGAAAAATGTACATGCAGTAAAAACATATGAAACAACAAGATTCAAAAATTTAGGCGTTGATAGTGAAAATGCCGTTTTTCCATATGAATTAAATGATACAGGCTATACTGGAGAAGGTGTAAAAGTAGGTGTGATTGATACAGGAATTGACTATGAACATCCTGATTTACAAAAGAACTATCAAAGGGGATATGATCTGGTAGATTTGGATGATGATCCAATGGAAACGAAGTCTAAGCAGGGCATCCCTACCTTACATGGATCTCACGTATCTGGAATTATTGCTGCGAATGGGCAATTGAAAGGTGTAGCACCTGAGGCTGATATCTATGCGTACCGTGCCCTTGGTCCAGGTGGCAGTGGTACGTCGGTACAAGTTATTGCGGCAATGGAGCAGGCAGTGGAAGATGGTGTGGATGTCATGAATCTATCATTAGGAAATAGTGTGAATGGACCTGATTACCCAACAAGTGTGGCAGTAAACAAAGCTGCAGAACTCGGTATAGCTGTAGTGATAGCAAATGGTAATAACGGTCCAGCTAATTGGACTGTTGGATCACCAGCTACAGCAAATAAAGCATTGTCAGTTGGAGCTTCTAGTCCAGAACGAGAGATGCCATTCCTCTATGAAAGATGGGATGATAAACAGATTAGTCTATCCACTATGTCAGGGTCTGTACCATGGAATCTTGATACGTTTTATGAGATAGTAAATGCTGATACAACAGCAAATGTTAAAGGTAAAATTGCGTTGTTCACGCGTGATGACGTGCCTTTTTCACAAAAGGCACAAGCGGCTCAAGTAGCAGGAGCTAAAGCGGTAGTTATTCACAATAATGAAGAAGGTCATTTTCAGGGGATGATTCATACAGATAAGCAGCCAATTAACATACCAGTGGCATCGATTTCTCAAAGCGACGGGGAATGGCTAAAGAAAAAATTAGATGAAAAAGAGAAGCTTTCTTTAGAAACCAACTATAAAAAAATAGAAGAATCCATTGCAGACTTTAGTTCTAGAGGTCCTGTAACCGTTAATTGGAACATAAAACCTGATATTTTAGCTCCAGGTGCTTCAATAGTAAGCACTGTCCCAGGTGGTTATCAAGCATTGCAAGGAACAAGCATGGCTGCACCGCATGTGGCAGGCGCGATTGCCTTAGTAAAAGAAGCAAATCCAACTTGGTCAAATGCAAAAATCTATGGAGCCATAAAAACTACAGCAGCAAGATTGAAAAATGATGAGGAAGAGTCTATTGATCCTATTGTTCAGGGTATGGGTCTAATTCAACCAAAACAAGCTATAGAGGCGGAGACTATTTTATATGACCCACAATTAACGTTTGGTCAAATTGATGACTATAGTGAAAATAGAAAGCGAAAAACGATAATTGAAAACACCAGTAATAAAACGAAAACCTATCATTTTAAGATTCCATATAAACAAGCAGGATTGAGCTGGAAACTACCAAAATCTTTTACACTAAAACCGCATGAAAAAAAGCAAATAACAATTGAGTTAAGGGTAACATCTTCACAATTAAAAAAAGGTGTACATCAAGGTTGGATAACCCTTAATGAGCAAGGTAACACATATGAAATGCCTTATTTGTTTGTAAATAAATCTGCGGACAACCCTAAAGCAATGGGCTTTGAATTTTCATTAAAACCTTTTTCCGATGATGTATTTACGTATCGATTATATGTAACAGAACCGGCACAGCGCGTTGATATTGATCTTTACAATCCGGATACACTCGTTTATGAGCGTAGACTAATGACCAAGGAAGATATGAATACAGGAGTAAATGAAGGACAATTAAAGAAATCGGAAGCTGGTGAGTCAGGCCATTATTTAGCAATTGTTACAGTCCAATTAGCAGATGGATCATATGAGAGCCATCAAACGATGATAACAATACCTTAATAAGTATAAAGTAATCATTTGTTCACAGAAATGTCACGAATTAGCAAAGGAAAATCCACTATACTGATAATAGGATTTTCCTGGCTTTTGTTATACCTTAGTGGGTTTACAAACAGTTTCAAAAAAAACGTCAAATCCCTTGAATCATGTTGTAAATTTTGGCTAGTAAATTTAATGCAAAATATGCCTGAAACTAATTGACATTAAGGGGTTGCTCCTGTAAACTTGCTTAGTGTGGAATGGTAGGGGTTTCACAGCACTTAAGTACATTTCTCCTTATTTAATAGCCGTTACATAATATACGATGTAACCCAGCTGAAAGAACATAAGATTTTCCACACAGAAACTTCGAATCCAATGAATGTGAAAACAAAGAACAACGAGGAATACGCATAAGGAATAAACCACAGTTTAGGTTAGTTTCCGAATGTTTGAAAGAATAAGTACATGCTATTCAACTTCTGTTGATAAATGACGAGGGAAGAGGGAATTATGTCGCAATTTGAAAAAATGACTGCACGACAACGCAAGTGGATGTTCTACCTTCTCGCTATTTTTGTACTTGGGGCTGGATTCACACCATATCCTCGTATTTTCCTCGGGCTGCTTTTAGGGAGCATTGTAAGTTTTTATAACTTATATTTACTCCAAAAGAAAATTGTCGATTTTACTGATGCGGCAGCCAATAAAACACCAACTCGAGGTATCGGCACTGTATCAAGATTCGCTGCGGCTGCTTTAGCAATTATTATTGCACTTCGAATGGAGGAGAACTTTCACATCATTGCTGTATTAATTGGATTAATGACATCCTATCTCGTCATTATGATAGATTTTGCTCTTTATAACATTAAACATTCGAGCAAGAAAGAGGGGTGAATAACGTGGATCATACTGCACCGATTTACCATGACTTATTTGGTATTTCATGGCTTGATTTTAATTTATCTAATGTATTAATGATGTTCATTACATCACTTATTGTATTTGTATTGTGTGTTCTAGGTGCTAGGAAGCTACAAATGAAGCCATCAGGCGCACAAAATGTAATGGAATGGATCCTAGATTTTGTAAAAGGAATCATCAATGACACCATGGATTGGAAGACTGGGAAACTATTCCTCCCACTAGCATTAACACTGTTCACTTATATTTTAGTAGGAAACATGCTAGGGGTAATTACAAACGGTGTTGTTGGTCATGATGTATGGTGGAAGTCACCAACTGCTGATCCAGGAATAACACTAACGTTATCAGCAATGGTAATTGTTTTAACACATTTTTATGGTATTAAACTTCGCGGTGGAAAAGCATACTTAAAGAGTTATGTACAACCTCTATGGCCGCTATTTCCAATTAAAATCGTCGAAGAGTTCTCAAACACTCTTACATTAGGCTTACGTCTATTTGGTAACTTGTATGCAGGGGAAGTATTACTTTCTCTATTAGTAGGTTTAACTACTTCTTCCGTATTAGGATTTTTAGGTGGAGCTATTCCATTCTTGGCATGGCAAGGATTCAGTGTGTTTATTGGAGGAATTCAAGCCTTTATCTTCACGATGTTGGCAATGGTTTATATGTCACATAAAGTAAGTGAAGATCACTAATATCGTTAATTAGCCTGTCTTTATATTTGAGATAGGAAATTATTAAAAACTTATACAACATTTTGAGGAGGATTTATATTATGGGAGCTTTAGCAGCTGCAATAGCAGTAGGATTAGGTGCATTAGGTGCTGGTGTAGGTAACGGTTTAATCGTTAGTCGTACAGTTGAAGGGATTGCCCGTCAACCAGAATTAAAAGGTCAATTACAAACAACTATGTTTATTGGTGTAGGTTTAGTTGAGGCAATGCCGATTATTGCCGTAGTTATCGCATTAATGGTTATGTAGAAATAGAATGTATCTTTAATGGCGAAGACCATCTTTATAAAGTGCTTCGCCGTTGTTTGTAATGAGTAGGAAGTAGAAGATAGATGGTTCACGATAAGAAGTGAAAGGAGTGAATTCTGTGCAAGCATTCACGGATTATTCGATGATTTATGCAGCACTTGGTGGTTTCCATTACGGTGATATGTTAATGCAATTGTTTTTCTTTATTGTATTGCTTCTTTTAGTTCGTAAATTTGCTTGGGGTCCAGTTATGAACATGATGCAAAAGCGCGAGGACTATGTTGCAGGTGAAATTGAAGCAGCTGAAAAAAGTCGTGCCGAAGCAGAACAGGCTTCTAAAGAAGCAATGGAACAACTAAAGCAGACGAAGCAAGAAGCGCAAGCAATGATTGAAGAAGCACGGAATGCTGGAACTAGACAGCAAGAAGAAATTATCGCTGCTGCAAAAGCAGAAGCTGATCGCATGAAAGAATCAGCTCAGGTTGATATTCAGAATGAGAAGGAAAAGGCACTGCAAGCATTGCAGGATAAAGTTGCTTCCTTATCTGTACTTATCGCAAGTAAAGTAATTGAAAAAGAAATAAGTTCTCAGGATCAGGAGAAACTTATTAACGATTACATTAAAGAGGTAGGAGAAGAGCTATGAGTAATGCAGTAGTTGCAAAGCGATATGCAGAGGCTCTTTTTCAACTAGGAAATGAAAAAGCTACATTAGAACAGCTTTTAGATGAGCTTCGTGTGGTTAAAAAAGTAGTTGAAGATAATGAAGATCTTTATATATTCCTAAAGCATCCACGTATTACTAATGAGAAAAAGAAACAGTTCCTTGACGAAGTGTTTAACGGTCTTCAAATAGATGTTATCAATACGATGAAACTATTAGTAGAAAGACATCGCATTGAACTCACTTCATCCATTATTGATCATTTTATCCAGTTAGTAAATGATGCGAAAGGGATTGCAGATGCGACTGTTTATTCGGTTCGTAAATTAGCGGATGAAGAACGCCGTGAATTAGAAGATAGCTTTGCTAAACGATTTAATAAGAAGAAAATCATGCTTACAAACGTTGTAGATCCAACACTTATAGGTGGAATGAAAATTCGTTTAGGAAATACGATTTATGATGGCTCCGTTAGCGGCAAGCTAAAAAGAATCGAACGAAATATTGTAACTGCAAACAAATGAAGATAGGGGTGAAATGGTATGAGCATCAAAGCAGAAGAAATCAGTAATCTGATTAAGCAACAAATCGAAACTTTCGATTCAGATATTGAAGTAAGTGATGTCGGCACTGTTATCGAAATTGGTGACGGTATCGCACGTGCTCACGGTCTTGATAATACAATGGCTGGTGAGTTACTAGAATTCTCTAATGGTGTAATGGGATTAGCACAAAACCTTGAGGAAAGCAATGTTGGTATTGTAATTCTTGGCCCTTACACTGGTATTAAAGAAGGCGACGAAGTTCGTCGTACGGGACGTATTATGCAAGTACCTGTTGGAGAGGAATTAATCGGACGTGTTGTTAACCCGTTAGGTCAGCCATTAGATGGCAAAGGATCTATTGAAACGTCTAACACACGCCCAATCGAAGCCCAGGCACCAGGTGTAATGGATCGTAAATCGGTTGATGAACCATTACAAACAGGTATTAAAGCGATCGACGCTCTTGTACCAATCGGACGTGGGCAACGTGAATTAATTATTGGTGACCGCCAAACTGGTAAAACAACAGTTGCTGTTGATACTATTTTGAACCAATCTGACCAAGACATGATTTGTATCTATGTAGCAATCGGTCAAAAAGAATCAACTGTAAGAAGTACGGTAGAGACGTTCCGTCGTCACGGTGCATTAGACTATACAATTGTTGTATCAGCTAGTGCATCTGACCCAGCACCATTATTGTATCTTGCTCCTTATGCTGGTGTAGCAATGGGTGAAGAGTTTATGTATAACGGAAAGCACGTACTTGTTGTATACGATGATCTATCAAAACAAGCTGTAGCATATCGTGAGCTTTCATTACTATTGCGTCGCCCACCAGGACGTGAAGCATTCCCAGGGGATGTATTCTACATCCACTCGCGTCTTCTTGAACGGGCTGCTAAGTTAAGTGATGCAATGGGAGGCGGCTCATTAACTGCACTCCCATTTGTTGAAACACAAGCTGGTGACATCGCTGCCTATATTCCAACAAACGTAATTTCGATTACAGACGGACAGATATTCTTACAATCTGATTTATTCTTCTCTGGGGTTCGTCCGGCAATCAATGCTGGTTTATCTGTATCTCGTGTTGGTGGATCAGCACAAATTAAAGCAATGAAAAAAGTTGCTGGTACACTTCGCTTAGATTTAGCATCTTATCGTGAGTTAGAGGCATTCTCTCAATTTGGATCTGATCTTGATAAATCAACTCAAGCAAAATTGAATCGTGGTCAGCGTACAGTTGAGATTCTTAAACAAGGGCTTCATAAGCCAATGGTTGTTGAAAAACAGGTGATGAGTCTTTATGCATTAACAAGAGGATTCCTTGATGATATTCCAGTTGAAGACATTCTTCGTTTTGAAGAAGAGATGAACATTTGGATGGATAGCAACCGTAAAGAACTATTAGACTCTATTCGTGAAACTGGAAAACTTCCAGAAGAGTCTGATATGAACGATGCAATCGAAACATTCAAGAAAACATTCTTGCCTTCTGAAGGTTAGAACTTAGTATGAGATACAATACGCGTAACCTTTTACATGAAAGGGCGGTGAAATAGCTTGGCATCACTTAGAGATATTAAAGGTAGAATTGATTCTACGAAGAAGACAAGAAAGATCACTTCTGCTATGCAAATGGTATCTGCTTCTAAGATGGCAAAAGCAGAACAAAATACCAAGGCATTTGAACCTTATAGCCAAAAAATCCAGGAGGTCATGGCAAATATTGCTAACTCCTCGACAGATGCAACGCATCCAATGCTGGAGATGCGTGAGGTTAAGAAGAGCGGTTACCTTGTTATTACAGCAGATAAAGGTCTTGTAGGGGCATACAATAGTAATGTTTTAAAAAGCCTTTATAAAACGATTCAGGATCGCCATAAGTCAAAAGATGAATATACGATTATTGCAATTGGACGTATGGGTTATGAATTTTGTAAAAAAATGGATCTTCCTGTTGCTAAAAGTGTCGTAGGGATCGCAGATCAACCTGATTTTGCAGACATTAAAGCACTTGCTTCTGAAACGGTACAATTGTATGCCGATGAGGAAATTGATGAATTATATATGTTCTATAACCACTATGTTAGTGCAATCTCACAAAAAGTTACGACGACACAACTGTTGCCGATTACTAATCTGGGAGAACAGGCTAGCTCTAGTAGTGAATACGAATATGAACCAAATGCGCAGCAAATTCTCGATATACTTTTACCTCAATACGCAGAAAGTTTAATCTATGGTGCATTATTAGATGGTAAAGCGAGTGAACACGCGGCAAGTATGACGGCGATGAAGAGTGCAACGGATAATGCTGGCGAGCTTATTGATGACTTGACATTAACCTATAACCGCGTGCGTCAAGCTGCAATTACGCAGGAGATTACGGAAATCAGCGGAGGAGTAGCTGCTCTCGAGTAGCATTCCTTGCGTTTTCTGGAAAGTTAGTTAGGAGGGAAATCGATGAGCAAAGGACTTGTTACACAAGTTATGGGACCTGTCGTTGACGTTAAATTCGAAGACGGACAGCTTCCTGATATTTACAACGCTTTATCAGTCCAAGTGGTTACTGATCAAAAAACAGGCTCAACGACAGAGCTAGCATTAGAAGTAGCGCTGCACTTAGGTGATAATAGCGTTCGGACAATTGCTATGTCATCAACAGATGGTTTGAAGCGTGGAATAGAAGTTGAAGACAAAGGAAAGCCAATTTCTGTTCCTGTTGGTGATGTGACACTTGGAAGAGTATTTAATGTACTTGGTGAGAATATTGATTTAGATGAGCCATTATCTACAGAAGTACGTCGTGATCCAATTCACCGTCAAGCACCAGAATTTGAAGACCTGACTACGGAGACGGAAATATTAGAGACGGGTATCAAGGTCGTTGATTTATTAGCACCTTATGTTAAAGGTGGTAAGATTGGTTTGTTTGGCGGTGCTGGGGTTGGTAAGACCGTCTTAATCCAAGAATTAATTAATAATATCGCCCAAGAGCATGGTGGTATTTCCGTGTTCGCAGGTGTTGGTGAACGTACACGTGAAGGTAATGATCTTTATTATGAAATGAAGGACTCAGGTGTTATTGCTAAAACAGCGATGGTATTTGGTCAAATGAACGAACCACCAGGTGCTCGTATGCGCGTAGCATTATCCGGTCTAACAATGGCTGAGTACTTCCGTGATGAACAGGGACAAGACGTATTATTGTTCATCGATAACATTTTCCGTTTCACACAGGCTGGTTCAGAGGTATCTGCACTTCTTGGACGTATGCCATCAGCGGTTGGATACCAACCAACACTTGCTACAGAAATGGGACAATTACAAGAACGAATTACATCAACAAATAAAGGATCTGTTACTTCTATTCAGGCAATTTATGTGCCTGCCGATGACTATACAGACCCTGCACCAGCGACAACATTTGCTCATTTAGATGCAACAACAAACCTTGATCGTGGATTATCTGAGCAAGGTATTTATCCTGCGGTGGATCCTTTAGCATCTACATCACGTGCATTAGACCCTGAGGTCGTTGGAAACGATCATTATCAAGTAGCAGTAGAAGTACAACAAACACTACAGCGTTATCGTGAGCTACAGGATATCATCGCTATTCTTGGTATGGATGAATTGAGTGATGAGGATAAATTAGTTGTTGCTCGTGCTCGCCGTATTCAATTCTTCCTATCTCAAAACTTCCACGTTGCTGAGCAGTTCACAGGACAAAAGGGTTCATATGTACCTGTAGCAGAAACAGTGAAAGGATTTAGAGAAATTCTAGACGGTAAACATGATGACCTTCCGGAAGATGCTTTCCGTTTAGTTGGACGTATTGAAGAAGTAGTGGAAAAAGCAAAAGAAATGGAATAATAGAAGTTGGCTGAAGCTATGGAAAAGTATGTATATACTTGGTCAATCCAATACATTGATTGCTTCATGTCAACAGAGGAGGGGTTACATTGAAAACACTAACTGTGAGTGTTGTTACTCCTGACGGTCCAATACTGGAAGATAGTTTTGAAATGGTCAGCTGTAAAGCAGAGAGTGGAGAACTGGGGATTTTACCAGGGCACATCCCACTTGTAGCACCATTATCCATTAGTGCTGTCCGTTTAAAGCGTGAAAATAATATCGAACGATTAGCGGTTAATGGAGGTTTTATGGAGGTTAGACCAGACAAGGTGACGATTCTAGCACAATCTGCTGAAAAACCTACAGATATAGATATTCAACGTGCAGAAGCTGCAAAAGCTCGTGCAGAACAACGCCTGCAGTCGAAACAAGACAATGTTGACTTCCTGAGGGCAGAATTAGCACTCCAAAGAGCGATAAATCGACTAAAAGTCGCAAAGTAAGCAATGGTGTTTGTCCACCATAGCATAGCGTTACTCATGTGATCATAGGTCAGTAATATTCATTGGGCAATGTTAATAATCATTCTTAATAGTTGCTTATTACCTTAAAAACCTTTTATAACAAAAGTTATAAAAGGTTTTTTACTTCATGATATACCATAAAATCTGAATTCCCACTAAAAATTACATTAATTAACAATGTATACATTAAATACAAGAAAAAGTGAAACCCCAATCAATGGGTTTTTTACTGTGTAAAGTATGAATAGTTTGTCGATATTTCCCGGGAAATGGATAAAATGTAACTTCAATCAGCGAGCGATGTTTATCCCCCACTTATCCATATTGGTTTCACTTTATTGTTTGAAGCGGCGTCTTACTGTCAGTTATATGAGGAATAAAAGTAAGCGTTTGATAATCGCTCTCCTTCTATTTCTCTACATGATTGACTTTTTTTAGCATACATGGCAAAGTTAGAAAGAGTAATAAAATAAAGGTGGTACTTATGTTTTCGATTGGACAACAAGCAATAATTAGTATTCTATCGCATCTACTATTTATATATCTCACATGGCGGTTAATAACGGCAATCAACTTTGAACCTATTATTAAGAAAGGACGAGCAAAGGAAGCTCAAATCTTTATCTTATTTATAACGATCGTTATTGGCTCTGGAGTAAGTAGGTTCTTTTTAGAAATTCTCCAATGGTCTAGAGATTTAAATCACTTATTTTAATTAATATTTTATAAATCTAGTAAAATGTCATAATTTGTATCGTATGTATTGAGATCTCTCGGTTCATACTATGGGTAACTATAGTTGGACACGGGGGATTTTATTATGAAAAAGATATTTATATTATCTATTATGCTACTAATGATTACAAATAATGTTGCAGCGAAGCAATCATTTAATCAAAAAGAGCTTGTTGATTTAGCTAATTATATGATGAATAACAGTGCCAAGGTGGAAGATTGGCAAGTAACTTTAAAGGAAGCTATCACTAGAGAGGATAGTAAACATCTTGTACATGAGTTACAAACCAACTTTAAACCTAATTTTTCCGAGGACAAAAATAAGTTAAAATATTCCTTTAGTGACGCTCTATTACCAGAGGGGATTAACGTATTATATAATGTGGTGATTCCTAAGCAAAAGCAGTATAATGCAGAACTCATTATTGTTATTAAAGGAAAGAGCTGGAGTAAAGAAATTGAAAAAAACTATAGAAACGTATTAACTACTAGTTTAAATGCATATTTTACTGAAGCTGTAAAAAAATTTGCTTGTCTGACGACTAAGGGGAATGATATAATAAGTGGTGATTATTTTTTAGAAAACATGACAAATTATTTTCAAGTACAACAAGTAAAGACACAATTTGATAATGTGAAGAATTCAACGCATAAAAAAATAATTTATGGGTATACACCTCTATGGAATCAAAAAATTTCTGTAGATAATACATCTATGAACTTACAAATCGCAATCAAAGATACAGGATCGGACTATCCTACATATACGATAGGAACACCTATCCTAATAAATGAATATTAATATAATGAAATTGGATCTGAAGGAGATTTGAAATATGGAAAAAATCATCGTAAGAGGCGGACACCAATTGGAGGGCACCGTTAGGGTTGAAGGTGCTAAAAATGCTGTACTTCCTGTCATTGCAGCCAGTCTTATTGCAAGTGAAGGAAAGAGTGTTATTACAGATGTCCCTGAACTCGCTGATGTATATACAATTAATCAAGTATTGAGCAATATGAATGCAGATGTTACATTTGAAAATAATACAGTTACTGTTGATGCTTCAAATAAATTAACTACGGAAGCCCCATTTGAATATGTTCGTAAAATGCGTGCCTCTGTATTAGTAATCGGACCATTACTGGCACGCTATGGCCATGCAAAAGTAGCTATGCCTGGTGGATGCGCAATTGGGTCAAGACCAATAGATTTGCATTTAAAAGGGTTCGAGGCTATGGGTGCAGAAACTCATGTTGGTAATGGCTTTGTAGAACTGAACGTAGATGGGCGTCTTAAAGGTGCAAAAATTTATTTAGATATGCCTAGCGTTGGTGCAACAGAAAATATCATGATGGCTGCTGCGCTTGCAGAGGGTAAGACAATAATCGAAAACTGTGCAAAAGAACCAGAGATTGTTGACTTGGCAAATTATTTAAATAAAATGGGTGCTAAAGTTGTTGGTGCTGGTACAGAGACGATTCGAATTGAAGGTGTAGATTCACTACATGGGGTTGAACATACCATTATCCCGGATCGAGTTGAAGCAGGTACATTTATGGTTGCAGCTGCAATTACAAATGGAAATGTATTGATTGAAAATGCAGAAAAGGAACATCTTCGTTCTGTTATTTCTAAACTGGAAGAGATGAACGTTTCTATTACTGAAGAAGACAATGGTCTTCGTGTTATTGGTCCTAAGAAGCTTAAGGCAACTGATATAAAGACTCTACCACATCCAGGATTTCCTACAGATATGCAATCACAAATGATGGCACTGATGCTAGCTGCTCAAGGTACAAGTGTTATTACGGAAACGGTATTTGAGAATCGGTTTATGCATGTAGAGGAATTCCGACGCATGAATGCAAAAATGAAAATCGAAGGTCATAGTGTCATTATTGAGGGTCCAAGTAACCTTCAAGGTGCAGAAGTAGCAGCAACAGATTTACGTGCCGCAGCTGCATTAATTTTAGCTGGTTTATGTGCTGAAAGTGTTACTAGAGTAACAGAGCTAAAGCATTTGGATCGCGGATATGTAGATTTTTCTGGTAAGCTTGCATCCCTTGGAGCTGATATTGAACGAGTGGATGAGAATGGCCACGCCATAGATTCTTTTGTACAAGTAGATGCCACAAATAATCAAATTGCTGCTGAGCTATCTTAATCATGCTATGGAAAAAATACGAATTGTTAAACAGGTGATGGTTTCTTGCCACATCTGTTTTTTTATTGTCTAGGAAGTTATGAAATTATTCCATGTGGATAAATATGAGCGTGTTAAGCCGCATCCAGCTCCAGTGCTCAGAAACGAGGCGACTTCACGAATCGCCCTACAATAAGTTCGGATCACAGGCTCACCGTGAATTCCTTTATCTCCGTTGACTCGCTCCAGGCTACGTTTCTAATCGGGCGCTTGCGCTTTTGTTCTAAGTTAAGAAAGTATAAAATCAGTGCAATGACTGCGTTAAGCCAAGTAGTTATTTTGAAATGTTTGATGTATATTGGCAATGCCCCGACTAATTACTTCGCTTTCGGCGGGCACGGCCTCAACTAACTTTGCAAAGAAGAACACGTTGCAAAGTGGATTTTCGGCTCGCGCTAATCCCGCAGGAGTCTACGTAATTAGTCTCCGCTATGAGAAGGTGCAACAATTCTTGTCATAAGTAATAGGTTGGCTTTTTTTACAATGGGTAAAGTGAAAATCGTTATCCGTGAGTATAAAAGCAGCTGTGTTACTTCATGCTAGCGTTGTAGAGCCTGATAATAGCGAAGGCCGGCCACTTCAACTCCTGTGGGAAATGTTTGACCTGAAGATCCACTTTTTTGAGCGGGTTTTGCTAAAAAAGTTAGCTGAAGGACAAACCCCACGGAAAGGGAAGTGGGCAGCCGGAGTGGTGGTCAAGCAGTAGCTATTATTCCATAATAGCTACTAGAGGAAGCGTAAATCTGAGCATTTAGTGATAAGGACTGAGCGAATTTTGCTCCGTTTTTCTTATTGTCTAATTTCCCCCGTATATAACTTGTACTGCTCCCACTTTATAAATATAACATGATTATTCGTATTTTGAGTAAAGAAGTTGTGTTTTGTCCAAGCCTTTTCCTATTCTTGGCACTTCCTTACGCTAATCTTTTGCCTACTATTTAAAAGAATGTATGAGCGAAGAAACGTAACATAAATCAATAGTTGAAGTACTACTAATAGAGGATCCTAAGAGCGTTTACCTTCTTTGTGTTCGTTATATTTCGACTTTTCATTTTATTAACTGTATGTTAGAATTGAAAGAAAATTACTAATACTGAAAAAGACCTAAAAGGAGTACTCATCATGAAATTATATGTGTCGGTTGATATGGAAGGAATAACAGGTTTACCTGATTATACCTATGTGGATTCTAATGAGCATAACTATGATAGAGCTAGGAAAATCATGACAGATGAAACCAATTATGTGATTGAAGCGGCATTTCAAACAGGTTGCAGAGAAATTTTAATAAATGATAGTCATTCTAAAATGAATAATATACTTATAGACCAATTACATCCAGACGCTCAATTAATTACAGGTGATGTAAAGCCTTTTTCCATGATGCAAGGATTAGATAATACATATGATGGAGCAATGTTTGTCGGATATCATGCTCGAGCAGGTCAGTTTGGCGTTATGTCACATGCAATGATCCATGCTGTACGTAATTTTTATATTAATGATCATCCGATTGGGGAAATGGGATTAAATGCCTATTTAGCAGGTTATTATCAAGTCCCAATAATTTTTGTAGCGGGGGATGACCAGGCAGTTAGGGAAGCACAGGAGCTGATTCCCAATGTTACAACTGCAACAGTAAAGGAAACCATATCTAGGTCTGCCGTTAAAAGTTTAACACCCAAAAAAGCTGGTGAACTTCTAACAATGAAAGTAAAACACGCCATTACTAATCGAAATCAAGTAAAGCCATTAATACCTCCAAAACAACCAATATTAAAGATAGAATTTAACAATTATGGTCAGGCGGAATGGGCAAATTTAATGCCTGGAACGCAAATACTGCCTGAATCTACCGTTGTATCTTTTCAGGCAAAAGACATATTAGAAGCGTATCAAGCGATGCTTGTTATGACGGAGCTCGCTATGAACACAAAATTTTCATAGGGAGGAAAAAGCATGCTACGATACATACTAAAAAGGCTACTTATCATGGTGATAACACTTTGGATTATTGTTACATTAACGTTTATTCTAATGGTTTCAATTCCTGGCTCCCCTTTTAATAGTGAAAGAGGAACAAACGAAGCGGTACAGGCAAACTTAGAGGCTCATTATAATTTAGATGAACCTTATGTTATACAGTATTTTCTATACTTAAAATCAATTGTAACGTTTGATTTTGGTCCATCCATTAAGCAACCTTCGCAGACAGTAAATGATATGTTAGGTCGTGGTTTTCCAATCTCATTTGAATTGGGGATTATTACCATTATTGTTGCTGTTATTTCTGGAGTCACTCTAGGGATATTTGCAGCACTCAAACATAATAAAGTAATCGACTACATGGCAATGGGATTTGCAGTTCTGGGTATTTCGATTCCGAATTTTGTATTAGCAACATTGTTAATACAACAACTAGCAGTAAACTATGAACTATTCCCAGTAGCAAGATGGCTAAGTCCAGCACATATGATCTTACCAGTAACGGCGTTAGCGACTGGTCCAATGGCTATCATAGCACGTTTGACAAGATCTACAATGCTAGAGGTATTGACACAGGACTACATAAAAATGGCGCGGGCTAAAGGACTTTCTCCTTGGAAAATCGTTATCAAGCATGCATTAAAAAATGCGTTAATGCCAGTTGTTACCATTATGGGGACTTTGCTTGCTGGAATATTAACGGGTACCTTTGTGATTGAAAAAATATTTGCAGTTCCAGGCATGGGGAAATATTTTGTTGAAAGCATTAATCAACGAGATTATCCAGTAATAATGGGGACTACCGTATTTTATAGTGCATTCTTAATTATCATGCTTTTCCTTGTTGACCTTGCGTACGGTATTCTTGATCCGCGAATTAAGTTACATAAAAAGGGAGGAGAATAGTATGAAATTAAAAGACAAACCCTCGAAACATTTCTATTCTCCTACAGACATACCAGATGATTGGTTTAATTGGAAGGAAAAAGATAATCAAGCTGCAGAAGCTGTTGCCCGACCATCGTTATCCTATTGGCAGGATGCATGGAAGCGTCTAGTTAAAAATAGACTAGCTATGGCAGGTTTAATTTTCTTAATTGTACTCGTAATTTTTTCAATATTCGGCCCTTTGATTTCACCTTATGATGTGAATAAACAAGATTTACCAAATCAATACCAACCGCCTTCAGCAGACCACTGGTTTGGGACAGATAATGCAGGTAGAGATGTATTTACCAGAACGTGGTATGGTGCAAGAATCTCCTTGTTTGTCGGATTAATGGCTGCCTTAATCGATTTCTCCATCGGCATTTTATATGGTGGAATAGCTGGTTATAAAGGTGGTCGAACGGATAACATTATGATGCGAATTATTGAGGTATTGTACGGTCTACCTTACTTATTAGTTGTTATTTTACTATTGGTTGTACTTGGCCCAAGCTTAAGCACAATAATAATTGCCTTAACCGTTACTGGATGGGTTGGAATGGCAAGGATTGTCCGGGGCCAAGTATTACAGATTAAGAACTTTGAATTTGTCCTCGCATCCAAATCATTTGGGGCGAAGACACCTCGAATTATTCGGAAAAATTTATTACCCAATACGATGGGCCCAATTATTGTACAAATGACTCTGACTGTTCCTAGCGCAATTTTCGCAGAAGCTTTCTTAAGCTTTTTAGGGCTAGGTATCCAAGCACCCTTTGCCAGCTGGGGAGTAATGGCTAACGATTCATTAGGTGCGATTCTATCTGGAAACTGGTGGACATTGTTTTTTCCTGCATTTTTCATTTCGTTTACGATGTTTGCGTTTAATGTATTAGGTGATGGTCTTCAGGATGCACTTGATCCGAAGCTTAGGAAGTAGGTGAACAGATGGACAAAATACTAGAAGTAAAAGACCTTCATGTAACATTTTCAACTTACGGTGGGACTGTTAAGGCAGTAAGGGGAGTTAATTTTTATTTAAATAAAGGTGAAACCCTGGCTATTGTTGGTGAATCTGGGTGTGGGAAAAGTGTAACCTCTAATGCCATTATGCGACTCATACCTGAACCACCAGGAAAGATTTCAAACGGGTCCATTATTTTTAAAAATAAGGAACTAACAACGCTTTCTGAAAAAGAGATGAGATCAATCCGTGGGGTAGATATCTCTATGATATTCCAAGACCCAATGACTGCGCTTAATCCTACACTCACTATAGGCACACAATTAATGGAAGGATTACAACAGCATCAACAAATAACAGGAGATCAGGCTAAATCTAAAGCGATAGAAATGATGAACTTAGTGGGTATTCCGAATCCAGCAGAGCGGTTGAAGCAATATCCCCATCAATTTAGTGGTGGGATGCGACAACGAATTGTTATTGCGATGGCTTTAATCTGTAAACCAGAATTACTGATTGCAGATGAGCCAACGACTGCTTTAGATGTAACAATTCAGGCTCAAATTCTTGAACTGTTTAATGAAATTCAGGAAGTAACTGGAGTTTCGATCATACTTATTACACATGATTTAGGGGTTGTTGCTAAAATTGCTGATCGTATAGCCGTTATGTATGCTGGAAAAATCATTGAGGTTGGTACAAAACGTGAGATTTTTTATCAGACACAGCATCCATATACAAAGGGCTTATTGCATTCGGTCCCACGATTAGATTTACAGGGAGAGAAATTGACTCCAATTGATGGTACACCACCTGATTTATTCTCACCCCCACAAGGATGTCCATTTACAGCAAGATGTCCTTTAGCGATGGAGGTGTGCGATAAAGTTTATCCCGTGACGACTGAACGAAGCGATTCTCATAAAGTGGACTGCTGGATGCAGGATGATCGGGCAAAACAGCTATTGGCTACATCAGCCGAAAAATAATATCACGAGAAGGGGGACTTTAGCATGACAAAGAAATGGCTATTATTAGTAGCTACGATTATTATCACTTTTGTACTATCAGCTTGTACAGCGAATGAGGATGCTGGAAAAGAACCAGAGAGTGATGGAGAAGGAGAGGGTACGGAAGAGGCAACAGGAGAGAAAATATTGCAACTGAATAATGGGGAAGAGCCAACATCATTTGATCCAGCAATCGGGTTTGATGCAGTATCTTGGAATGCTTTAAATAACTTACTAGAGGGATTAACACGATTAGGAGAGGATCATACACCTCAAGCAGCTATCGCTGAAAAATGGGATATATCGGAAGATGGAAAGACATATACCTTTTATTTACGCGAGAATGCAAATTGGTCTAATGGTGATCCAGTTGTAGCACAGGATTTTGTTTATGCTTGGAAAAGGCTTCTAGATCCTGAAACTGGTTCTTCCGCAGCCTTTTTAGGATACTTTATAAAAGGTGGAGAGGCGTTTAATAACGGAGAAGGTTCTGCTGATGATCTTGGATTAACGGCTGTTGATGAAAAGACATTTGAAGTAGAATTGGAAAATCCAACGGGTTATTTCCTGCATGTTGTTACTAACCCGGCTTTCTTTCCGGTGAATCACAAAGTGGCGGAGGAAAATCCAGAATGGCATGCAGAAGCAGAATCTTTCGTTGCAAATGGCCCATTTAAATTAGAGTCATGGAAACATGATAGCGAAATAGTATTTAAGAAAAACGAAGAATATTGGGATGCAGAGGCAGTGAAGCTGGATGGTGTACATTGGGCAATGGTTAATGATACGAATACGGAATACCAGATGTTTGAGCGTGGTGAGTTAGATTCAGCTGATATTCCAGCAGAGATGTCTGATCAACTTATTGACGGAGATAATGTCCAAATAGAAGAACAAGGTGGATTGGATTTTTATCGATTCAATGTAACCGAAGAGCCTTTCCAAAATGCAAAGATCCGTAAAGCGTTTGCGATGGCGGTTAACCGTCAGAATATTGCTGAGTTTGTAGTCAAAAATAAAGTAAAACCGGCATATGGATTTGTATCGCCAGGCTTTCAAAATCCGTCGGGAGACGATTTCCGTGACGTAAATGGTGAATTGGTAACGTTTGATCCAGAAGAGGCAAAGAAATTACTTGAAGAAGGTATGGAAGAAGAAGGATATGATGAGCTTCCAAAGGTTACCTTGTCTTATAACACAAGTGACGTAAATAAGGCAGTAGCAGAGTCACTTCAAGGTATGTTTAGTGAAAACCTTGGTGTTGAAGTGAATTTAGAAAACACAGAATGGAATGTATTCCAAGAAGATCAAAAGGCATTAAAGCACCAACTATCTCGTAGCTCCTTCTTATTTGATTATGCAGATCCAGTAAATTTTTTAGAAAGCTTTATTACAGGATCGTATATGAATCGAACTGGCTGGTCTAGCGAAAAGTACGATGAATTAATTGAAAATGCTAAGTCTGAAACTGACGAAGAAAAGCGTTGGGAATATATGTATAAAGCTGAGAAGCTTTTGGCAGAAGAAATGCCAGCATTTCCGATTCGCTACTATAATCAAGTAGAAGTTGTTCAAGAAGGTGTCTCCAACCTTTTGCGCCATCCGGTCGGTTATCTTGAGTTAAAACATACAGATAAGCAGTAAGCCATGAGGAAGGCTCAATTACAGATTAGATTGTATTTGAGCCCTTTCCTTTTTTACCCAGAGAACATGATGAACAGAAAGAAGGTTTGCTCATGATTCACCCTCCAAGGTTGAAGAAAGGAGATACGATTGGTGTGATTGCACCGGCTGGGCCTCCTGATCGAACTCGTTTACAAAAAGCTATATCCTTTTTTTTAAATATGGGACTTTGTGTGCAGTTGGGGAAACATATAGATAAGCGCAACGGTTATTTAGCAGGAACAGATAGTGAACGGCTTGAAGATTTACAGGATATGATTACGAACCCTGCTATTAAAGCTATTGTTTTCGCAAGAGGGGGGTATGGTTGTGCACGTATAACACCATACATTGATTTTGCTTGTATCAAAAAGCAACCAAAAATATTCTGGGGGTATAGTGATATAACTTATTTACATACTGCAATACGACAGCGTACAGGACTAATCACATTTCATGGTCCGATGCTTGCCTCCGATATCGGGAATGACGATTTTGATTATCTGTCTGCACGTATGTTTGAACAGCTTTTTCAGCCAACTACTTATACGTATACAGAGGAAATATCCCCATTGCATGTTATTGCTGAAGGGAATGCAAATGGTGAATTGGTAGGAGGGAATCTTTCACTATTAGTAAGCTCGCTGGGAACACCGTTTGAGATTGATACTACGAATCGATTGTTATTATTAGAGGATATAGGGGAAGAGCCCTATAGGATAGATAGCATGCTTAATCAATTGAAGCTTGCTGGAAAGTTAGAAACAGCAGCAGGCATTATTTTAGGTGATTTTGCTGATGCCAAGCCAAAAGTAACACCATCACTGCCTCTAGATAAGGTGTTTGACGATTATTTTAGAAAATTAGATATTCCAGTTATTTCGGGATTTAAAATTGGTCATTGTATGCCTCATATCGCTATTCCATTAGGGGTAGAAGCGTGTCTTTCCTCATATGATAAAAAGCTTATTGCCAAACCTGGTGTACAATAGTGAAAAGGAAAATGGAATGTTGGTTTTGAAATAGGCTAGAAACTAAACCTGATATACAGCTGTAGCGTAGCTCATTTAGAGCCAACCAATGTAACAAAAAATAATTTTAACGCTTTTATAAGAGAAAAGAAATCAATAGGAAGGCTAACCTATCATTCAATACAATAGATTACATGGGGACTTTACAGGTTTGGTAGCAATGAATTATCTATATGTACAAATGGAATTATCAAAATAAGAGAAAGGGGGCGCTTTGCTTGCCTAAACAAACGTTTGATCAAATTGATGCGTTCCAATGGGTTGCATCTGTTCAAGTAGCAACTGTCTGGACTTCGCCAGATTCTAGTAGAGAGATTGATACATTTGGAATAAGTACACCGACGGATATTGATAGATGGATAGAGACGCTTAGTTATGAGGATAAACTTGCCTTATGTGAGGACAATCGTGTGCAGACACAAGTATTGTATGGTGAACAAGTTTATGTTACAGAAATAAAAGGAGAATGGGCACATGTTGTAATTCCTTCTCAACCATCTTATAAAGATAAAAGGGGTTATCCTGGTTGGGTTCCTATTCATCAACTAAAACAAGTTGACAGATCGCTATGGGATCAAAAAAAGAGAGCTATGGTAATAAAGGATAAGTCATGGCTAACATATGAGGGCAAAAATCATGATTTTAAATTAAGCTATTTAACCACTTTACCGGTACATGATGTGTATGAAGATCGTGTACAAGTGCAAACGCCTCATGGAAAGGGTTATCTAGATTTAAGTGATGTTCATATTTTTTCTACATCTGATGGATTGGAACAAGGGACAGGAAAATCGATTGTTAAAGCAGTAGAAGCTTATACAGGATTAAATTATTTCTGGGGCGGTATGAGTTCATTTGGCTATGATTGCTCTGGTCTAGCATATGCTGCACACAAAGCCAATGGCTATTTAATTGCTAGAGATGCTGGAGATCAGGCTAATGATGGAATAGAAGTTAGAGTGGACGAACTACAACCAGGAGATTTACTATTTTTTGCATATCAAGAAGGAAGCGGTACGATTCACCATGTTGGAATATATTACGGAGATGGGAAAATGCTGCATTCTCCACAAACTGGCAAAGGTACTGAGATAATAGCGATTAAAGACACAAAATATGAGAAGGAGTTATGTACTGCTAGGCGGTATTGGCTCAACACTGAGGAGAATCATAATGGATGACAAGATATTAGAAGTACTTCACCTAAAGAAGCATTTTACAGTTGGAAAAGGTCAAGTTCTCCAAGCGGTAAATGATGTTACATTTAACGTGAAAAGAGGAGAGACATTCGGTCTTGTTGGTGAGTCAGGCTGTGGGAAATCTACGATTGGTCGTACAATTCTTGGACTATATGATAAGACAGATGGAGATGTTTTATATGATGGTAGGAATGTACATGACTTGAATGAGAAAGATAGATTTCAATTTTACCGTCGTATGCAGATGATATTTCAGGATCCTTACGCTTCACTAAATCCCAGGTCTACTGTTAAAGAAGTAATTTCCGAACCAATGGAAATACACAACATATATAGAGATAAAAAGGAGCAACTAAACAGGGTTTATCAACTTTTGGAAGAGGTGGGACTTAATCGAGATCATGCAAATCGTTATCCTCATGAATTTAGTGGTGGCCAGCGCCAGCGCATTGGAATTGCACGTGCATTAGCACTGGAACCAGATTTTATTATTGCCGATGAACCGATTTCTGCATTGGATGTATCTGTACAAGCGCAAGTGGTAAATTTATTAAAAGCGTTGCAGATTCAAAAAGGATTAACCTTCTTATTTATTGCTCATGATTTATCTATGGTAAAGCAAATTTCTGACCGAATTGGAGTGATGTATTTAGGTCATTTAGTAGAGCTCACAGAAAGTACAACATTGTATGATGATCCACTTCACCCCTACACGAAAGCACTGCTTTCAGCAATTCCCATTCCGGATCCGGATATTGAAGAAGCAAGAGAGCGGATCATTTTAAAAGGTGAGTTGCCGAGCCCGATTAATCCTCCATCTGGTTGTGTTTTTCGAACGCGTTGCCCAATGGCAATGGAGATTTGTTCCAAGACCAAGCCAGCTTGGCAAGAAGTAACACAAGATCACTATGTAGCATGTCACTTATATGATGAAACAGTGGAAAATAAAGAACCTGTTAAGAGCTTAATCAGAAACTAATGGAATCGTTTTATCCCACATATAAACGGCAGAAAGACCCTACTTTATTTAGGTCATAGAATTAGGAGTTGAAGAATGAATTCAATAAGTGTGAAGGAACTAAATACAACTACTGAAATTATGGAAGCATATCCCATAATGAAACAATTAAGAACACATCTAGATGAGCAGACATATAAAAGCTTAGTTATAGACGCCATGAAATATGATCACTATAAATTGATGGCATTACTTGAGCTAGGAAAGATAGTTGGAGTTATCGGATTCAAGCCAATGATCACGTTATATTACGGAAAATTCGTCTGGATTTGTGATTTGGTTGTTGATGATGATAAACGATCAATGGGATATGGGGAGAAATTACTCACGTATGTTCATCAATGGGCTAAAGAAAATAAATACAAAACAATTGCTTTATCATCAGGTATTCAAAGGGATGCTGCCCATCGATTTTATGAAAACATAATGAACTATGAAAAAGTAAGCTATGTCTTTAAATCGTCATTCTGAGAAACATAACTAATGGAATTACCTAGTTATATTAATGTATAGGTAAGGAGAAGGTATTTATCAATAATTAGAATTATTGGAAAACTTGAGAGCGTCTCAGGTTTTTTATTTTTAGGTTCTATTGTTTTCATTCGGTGTATAGATTTAATAGTAGGAATGCTAGATTAAATGACTTGGAAGGGGGAAGGTAATGAAAAAAAGCCAATACCAACAAAAGAGCGGGCTGAAAGATTGGAAGAAGCGTAATTCTTCATTGTTAAAGAAAATTAAAGAGAAGCAACGAGCCTCGTATAAAAACAAAAAGCTTCCTAGTAAGCAGCCTGTTAAAAACAAGCTCTTACCGATTAAATCTAAAAAGCCGTATTTTTTAACAAAACCACCAAAGCAGCCATCAAAGTGGAAAATTCCTGTGATGTTCCTATTGTCTACTTTAATAATAATCATTTTGGTTGTTCCAACATTAATTGTTGTTCCATTTGCCAAGGGGGATCGGCAAGAAGGAGCTACCCCTACAGAGAATGAAACTACAGCACAAGTTGAATTAGGCTCCTCTCCCTTTTCAGTATCGGTAATGAGGTCGGCTTCCGATAAAGTAGAAGGTATTCCACTAGAAGAATATGTTGTTGGAGTAGTGGCCTCAGAGATGCCTGCAGATTTTGAGAAAGAGGCACTGAAGGCACAGGCTCTTGCTGCAAGAACATATATAGTAAACTATAAGCTTCATGGTAATGAGGAAGAGTCAAAGAAATCAGATGTTACAGATACGGTGCAGCATCAAGTATACAAAGATGAGTATCAGCTTCAAAAGCAATGGGGAAGTGACTTTAATTGGAAGATAAATAAAGTAAAGAAAGCGGTGCTCGAAACAGAGGGAGAAATATTAACGTATAAAGATGCACCAATTACTCCCGCATTTTTTTCAACGAGTAATGGTTATACAGAGAATTCCGAGGATTACTGGGAAAATGAACTTCCCTATTTAAGGAGTGTTGCTAGTCCTTGGGATAAAGAATCTCCAAAATATTTAGATCAAAAGACATTCTCCTCTGATCAATTAGAAAAAGCACTAGAGCTAGATTTTTCTAATAAAACTCCGTTACCCATTCAATTAACACGAACCGATAGTAAACGAGTAGAGGAGATAGAAATTGCTGGACAAAAATTCTCAGGAAGGGATATACGTGAGAAGCTAGATTTACGATCAAGTGATTTTACGGTAGAGCAAAAAAACAATCATTTTATCTTTACTACGAAAGGCTTTGGCCATGGAATAGGCATGAGTCAATATGGCGCAAATGGAATGGCTAAAGACGGAAAATCATATAAAGATATTGTGCAATATTATTATCAGAATGTACAAATAAGTACTGTAGATAATATAGCTCCAACCCTCGTTGCAAAATAAGCGGGGGTTTTTATGCATGTATCATTTTTCCAGTTGTCATGAATTCATAAATTCATTTAATTTCCCCATTATTTTATAAAAAATGCATTAATTCTCAAAATATTTTTTTGAAAATGTATAGAAATTCCTTTTTCTGATCAGAATGGTTGTTGAGGTGATGATCTTATGAAAGAGGAAAACAAAGGTGCTTCAAAAAATAAGTGGAGCCGAATTTTTCGCAAGAAGTGGTTTTTTCCAGCTGTTTATTTAACAATTGCCGCTGTATTGTTATCTGTTGTAGTATGGTATCAAAATATGGATAATCAAGTTCCAGACGCACAGGAAGAGAATGGTGAATACATTCCATCTCATGATCAAGAAGCAGAACCAGTTTTGGATCAGCAAGAGGTTATTCAAATGCCAGTAACAAACCAAGAAGAAGCAGAAATCGTAACTAAATTTTATGATCCTGATGCAGAACAAGAGGAACTTGAGAAAGCTTTAATTCTGTATAACAACAAATACTACCAAAGTGATGGTGTAGATATTGCATCAGCAAATGGTGAGACATTTGATGTAGTTGCAGCACTGAGTGGGACAATACAAGAAGTAAAAAAGGACCCATTGCTTGGTAATGTTGTCATACTTTCACATGAGAATGAGGTAATGACATACTATGCTAGCCTTGAAGAAGTAAGTGTGAAAAAAGGTGCAGAAGTAAAACAGGGTGATAAGCTTGGTACAGCAGGTAAAAATGTATTTGGTAAGGACAGTGGAACACATGTCTATTTTGAATTAAGAAAAGATGGCAACAAAGTTAATCCAGAAGCATTCTTTAATCAACCAGTTAGTGCTCTTCATAGCATTACAGAGGAAGCTTCTGAAGAAGCGGAGTCTACAGAGGATGCGGAGAATTCTGCAGATGAAGAAGGTAAACAGGAAGAAAATGAACAGGTAGATGACACTTCCGAAGAGCAGCCGAAGGAAGATGAGAATAACGAGGAAGACTCAGGATCTGATGTAAACGATGAGCAAAAGCAAAATGAGCAAGACTCGGATGCTACATCTGATGCTTCCGAAAGTGCATAAGAACAGTGTAAACATATAAACCCAGCTCTCACAGCTGGGTTTTTTCTTAAAAGTTAAGAAAGTATAAAATCAGCGCAATGACTGCTTTAAGCCAAGTAGTTATTTTGAAATGTTTGATGTATATTGGCAATGCTCCGACTAATTACTTCGCTTTCCGCGGGCACGGCCTTAACTAACTTTGCAAAGAAGAACACGTTGCAAAGTGGATTTTCGGCTCGCTCAATTCCCGCAGGAGTCTACGTAATTAGTCTCCGCTATGAGAAGGTGCAACAATTCTTGTCATAAGTAATAGGTTGACTTTTTTTACAATGGGTAAAGTGAAAATCGCTATCCGTGAGTATAAAAGCAGCTGTGTTACTTCATGCTAGCGTTGTAGAGCCTGATAATAGCGAAGGCCGGCCACTTCAACTCCTGTGGGAAATGTTTGACCTGAAGATCCACTTTTTTGAGCGAGTTTTGCTAAAAAAGTTAGCTGAAGGACAAACCCCACGGAAAGGGAAGTGGGCAGCCGGAGTGTTGGTCAAGCAGTAGCTATTATTCCATAATAGCTACTAGAGGAAGCGTAAATCTGAGCATTTAGTGATAAGGACTGAGCGAATTTTGCTCAGTTTTTTTAGAAAGATAAGAAAGTATAAAAATTTTGCTATACCATAGTGTTTCTTATGTATAGCAAAATTTGTCGAACGATTACCTCTTTTTATTTGTTGAAAATGTGTTAATATAGTGATTAATAAAATATTATGTTGAAGCTTGACGAAAGTTGTTTACAGTCAAGTGATAATAAGCCTTGTTTTTCTTTGTTGGAAAGGAGTTTAAAATTAATGTCCTTACCTACTATGTTTATTTCGGGTAAAGATGAGCTATCATTGGAGCAGTTAAAGGAATTTCTATCACGGGATCATAATGATGAAACAGTGATACAATTAATCCGAAAATACTGCTTACAATCATCATCGCGAGATATTCAGAAAAAAGGCATGGAATTTTTATATATGAATGGCTTCTTTGGAGAATTGCAACAATTGATTGAGAAGAATCTGAAATCCACCTATACTTCCAACAGACAATGGGCATCTATTTATCAGTTAATGATAGATAGAAGAATAAAGAGAACTCCTCCACATGAATTGCTACAGAGAATTAAACGAATGCCAACAATAAACGACCCCGAAACAGAATGCCTAATAGAATTTGTTAAGGTAACTTTATATTATGATCTAAATCAACTGGGAAAATTGGGTAATTTTTTAGAAATCCAACAACAATTATTTGCTAGAATCGATGACAGACTTCTTGTTTCCTTTTTCAATATAAGACTCAATCATATTTTAATGATTTATTATATGTCGAGAAATGAACTTATTATGGCGAGGAAATGTGCCTATAGAGTACTTAATCTTTCACAAAACCCTTCAACAAAAGCAGGCGTTCATATAAAACTTGGGTTCTCCTATACATTTGATACGTACTTTCAAGCAATGCATCATTTAGAAGAGGCTACTGCTTTAGCTGAAAAATATGAGCTAAAAGATGTCTTGCATCTAATTCGAAATAACAATATTCCTTTTATAGCTGCACATTTTAAAAAGGTGGAAGGTATAACCACCGTAGATAAAAGTGAACAGGCACATATTGAAATTGCAAAAGGGAATAAAGACAAAGCGATTGAGATATTAAGTAATATCCCATTAAATAGCCCTTTTAGACTATATTACATGGGAAAAGCAAAACATGATAAACGACTGTTGTTGCAATCTCATAAGGATTTTATTGAGAAGCGCAGTGATTATTTCTTTAGTAGGTTACCTCTCAATATATTGAAGACAATGTGAAAAAATATTCCGAGAGTGGTGAAGAAGAATTAATTAAATGAAAACTAAATAGGTGATTAACGATTCAACTTTTTCTAACCTTATATTCCTTAGGAGGTAATAAAATGAAAAAGGTAAAATCTTTTCTTTGTATGGCTGTATTGGTGATGATGATTTCTTTAGTTCCTGGTAATATTTCTGCTGATTCCGGTGTGTCTATACAAGCCGACCCTGATCTTGGACCGTTAGACTAAAAGTAAAGAGAATTTACGTAGTCTATTAGGAAAAGAATCAAGACCAAGAAAAAAATACAGTATTACTGGTAGGAAGCGTGACAAGGAGCACTAATGCAAGATGAAAAGGTTGAATCGTTTTTTATATATTTTTACTACGTATTACTTCGCAAGAAATTGATATGTTCATATTCAGGGAACGTTCTGCTACTTTCCTCATTAAAAAATGCATGTCCTTCTTTCCTTAAAGATGGTTTTTTAATCATAAACACACCTACTCGATAATAAACTTATACAAACCAATCATTCCGAAATGTCTGAGGTGAGAGCATGTGTGGCTTTATTTCTGGTTACACACATAAATCAGCTAATTTGTATATATAAATAACAGAATATTAAGTAAAATACAATAATGGATGTAGACATGTAAAAACAAGTATACATAGCGACTTATGATTTCAACATATATGCAGGCCACTAATGGAACACCTTGTCTCAATACCACCTCGGAAATATACAACTCAGGGAGGCGAACGGTGTGCACGATTACATCAAAGAAAGGACTATCAGGATAGGAAATTACGTCGTGGAGACAAAGAAAACTGTCCGAGTGATAGCGAAAGAATTTGGTGTTTCTAAAAGCACAGTCCATAAAGACTTAACAGAACGATTACCAGAGATTAATCCAGAATTGGCAAACAGGGTAAAGAAGGTTCTTGAGCATCATAAGGCTATCCGTCATTTGCGTGGAGGAGAAGCAACGAGAAAAAAATATAAAATCGAGCCTAAACATACAGAGGAGGCAAAGCCAGTAGGATAAGTGGTTATAACAAAATTAGTGAAAATTAAAGAGGCTGAGACAAAAGAATGAATAAACAGTGAAAAACGAACGATTATTAGTTTAGGTTTAATTATCGTTCGTTTTTTGATTAGGATCATTCATTTAGCATCTGAAATATGCAAGACTCCCGCGGGAACAGCACGAGTCCGAAGATCCACTTGGTAACGTATTTTTCTTTACTAAGTTAGCTGATGCTGTGCCCGCGGAAAGAGCGTATATTTTAATGGTGCGGCGATGATACTCCTATTGATAACATGGTTATTCGTATTTTGAGTAAAGAAGTTGTTAGTTACCCCCGGGCCTCTTTAGGATGTGATTAGACCGTATTCGTTAATGATATTATTTAAACATTTATCCCTGTCGAATTTCCTAGACAAAATTTAAATAAAATGCAGTTAATTGTAGAGTTTTGTGGTAAAATATTATATTAGTAGCAGTATGGATAAAAAAGAGATAGTAATCTAAGTAGGAGGATCTGAACCCATGTTTTCTAGGGATATTGGAATTGATCTTGGTACAGCCAATGTATTAATTCATGTTAAAGGAAAAGGAATAGTTTTGAATGAGCCATCCGTTGTGGCGATGGACCGACACACAGGAAAAGTGCTAGAGGTTGGTGAGGCTGCAAGAAAAATGGTTGGACGTACACCAGGGAACATAGAAGCAATTCGTCCATTAAAGGATGGAGTAATTGCTGATTTTGATGTTACAGAAGCTATGCTGAAGCATTTTATCAATAAAATAAACGTAAAAGGAGTTTTGTCTAAGCCGCGTATACTTATCTGTTGTCCAACCAACATCACGAAGGTTGAGCAAAAGGCTATTAAAGAAGCAGCGGAAAAATCAGGTGGTAAAAAAGTTTACCTAGAAGAAGAGCCAAAGGTAGCAGCAATTGGTGCTGGTATGGAAATCTTCCAGCCGAGTGGAAATATGGTTGTTGATATAGGTGGAGGTACGACAGATGTAGCCGTTTTATCAATGGGCGATATTGTGACATCTGAGTCCATTAAAATGGCCGGTGATAAATTTGATATCGAAATTTTACAATACATAAAGAAAAAGTACAAACTATTAATTGGTGAAAGAACTGCAGAAGAGATAAAAATAAATGTGGCAACGGTATTCAAGGGTGGAAGAAATGAAGAAATGGAAATCCGAGGTCGTGATATGGTATCAGGATTACCACGTACTATTTCCGTTAATTCTACTGAAATTGAAGCAGCATTACGTGAATCCGTATTCCTAATCGTACAGGCTGCAAAATCTGTACTAGAACGTACGCCACCAGAATTATCTGCTGATATTATTGACCGAGGGGTCATTCTAACAGGTGGCGGAGCATTAATTCACGGTATTGATGAGTTACTTGCAGAAGAGCTTAAGGTGCCTGTTTTCATTGCAGAGGAGCCAATGAGCTGTGTAGCAAAAGGTACAGGAATGATGCTGGAAAATATTGATAAGATTGAACGCAAAAAAGTTATCTAACGGAATTAAGACCTGTTAAAAATCAGATCGAGGAGGGGACGTCTTGTTAAGAGGCTTTTATACGGCTGCAAGCGGGATGATTGCTCAGCAACGTCAACAGGAAGCTTTTTCTAACAATATTTCCAATGCCAATACTCCAGGATATAAAGCCGATCAGACAAGCTTGCGAGCATTTCCGGAAATGTTATTGAATCAAATGGGTGGAAAAGAAGTTCCCACAAGTACATCGATGCATGTACCTATACAACAGCCAATTGGCTCATTAAATACAGGGGTGTATGTTCAGGAAACCATTCCAAACTTTACCCAGGGTGATATGAGAGAAACTGGTATTGCCACGGACCTTGCAATCGTTAATGGTGAATTACCTGATGAGGCCGGAAGTTTATTTTTTACTGTTCAAGACACTGATGGAGAAATTCGTTACACTAGAAATGGAAATTTTACGGTTGATGGACAAGGGTATTTAGTAACAAATCAAGGCTTCTACGTGCTTGATCAGTCAGGTGAGCCGATTTATACAAATGGAATGGAGTTTAGCGTAACACCAGACGGCTTGCTGCAAACTCCCGAGCAGTCTGTTAATTTGGGAGTAGCGTATGCAACAGATGCTAATGGGTTAACGAAAGAAGGAAATGGGTTATATGCAGGAGACGCTGCAGATTTACCCCCAGGCGTAACATTTTCAATCAAACAAGGATTTCTTGAAAGGTCAAATGTAGATTCACTTCAATCTATGACGCAAATGATGGAGTCTTATCGATTGTTTGAGACGAATCAACGAGTATTGAAAGCTTATGATGAGAGTATGGGGAAGGCAGTAAGCGAAATTGCGCGTCTAGTCTAGGGGGAATAAGGTATGTCCAGAACGATGATACAAGCAGCAGTCACAATGAATCAACTGCAAAATAAACTGGATCTAATCGGAAATAATATGGCGAATAGTCAAACAACTGGCTTTAAAAGCAGACAAGCCGATTTTTCTTCTTTATTATTTCAGCAAATGAATAACATGACAGACCCTGCAAATGCAGAAGGTAGACTAACACCGGATGGACTACGTATTGGAGCAGGTGCAAAACTCGGTTCAACAAATATAAATCTCTCACAAGGTACGCTCACTGAAACAGAACGAGCATTAGATACGGCGCTTTTGGGTGAAAATCATTTTTACCAAGTACAAGTAGTCGAAAATGGTGTAACAGAAACGCGTTATACCCGTGATGGAGCGTTTTACTTAAGTCCTATGAACAATGATCAAGAAGTTATGTTAACCAACAGTGATGGCAGCCCAATACTTGGAGTAAATGGACCTATTCTAATAGAAGAAGGCTTTGATGATATTGCTATTCAGCCAAATGGTCAGATTGAGGTAAGAAGAGGAAACCAAACGGAGGTTGTTGGTCGACTTGCAATTGTTGAAGCCGTTCGACCTCGATTATTAGAGGCTACGGGGAATAATGAGTTTAAATTACCAAACTTAAATGAGCTTGGTTTTAATTTCGGTGAAATTATCCAAAATGTAGGCGACAATGAGTCTTTATTAAAAAGCGGAGCATTAGAAATGTCTAATGTAGATATATCAAAAGAAATGTCAGATTTAATCATGACACAACGTTCATATCAATTTAATGCAAGAACCATATCTATGAGTGATCAAATGTCAGGCTTAGTAAATCAATTACGCTAATGTATTAACTTGCTCATAAGAATTAAAATGTTATGCCTATGTATTTTTAAAGGAATAAGGAGAAACAAATCATGTCTATAAATCAAGAGGATCGAGCAATGTCGGAAAAAAAACCTAAGAGGCCTTCTAAATTTCAGCGATTTTTAAATCGGATGAAAGAGAAAAAGGATCGTCCTGTTGAAGCGGAAGGAAAAACGAGAAAATCTCAAAAACAGAAGCAAAAGCAGGAGAGAAAAATGGGAAAAAGACCAAGGTTGCGGATTTTCCCCATTTGGTTACGGATCATTGTCGTTCTTCTTTTTTGTGCTATTGCATTAGTGGCAGGATTAATGATTGGATACGGTGTAATAGGCGATGGCACTCCGGTAGATGTATTAAAGAAAGAGACTTGGCAGCATATTATTGATATAGTAACTAAAACAGAATAAAATGAAAGCATCTAGTCGAATATCAAAGAAGATTAGATGCTCTTTTTTATCCCGCATATAATCGGCAGTAAGCCCCTCATTTCAAGTAATGAAGAAAAACCAATATGGGGAAGTGATGGATCAACTGCCGGTAAATGTCCGATTGGTTCACCTAACCATCCGTGGGGATAAACCAACCTCCCACGGATAGAAGTTTCACTTTATCCCACATACAATTTGCAATAAGATTCCCCACTTCAAGTAATAAAGAGAAACCAAAATTGGTAAGAGGGGGAACGATTGCCAGTAAATGTCCGATTGGTGCAAAGGCCTTTAGGTCATACCCTTGTGGTACGAACAATCCGTGGGGAGGAAACAAAACCCTGGTTGAGTTTTCCTTAGTAGAGGTCTACCTCTCTTCATTCGATTAGTTTTATTGAAATTTTATATGGGAACACAGTTGATTTCCAAAAACAGACGGTTGTTTTCACCGTAAATGTTTTTCTCCGGCAAATAAAATGGCAGCATTGCAATGGACAGAAAATGTTTAACAATAAAATTAAAAAAGGAGAGATCTTATGAATATTGAACAAATTAAAGAAACGATCCCACACCGTTATCCTTTCCTATTAGTAGATCGGGTTACGGAAATAGAAGAGGGAAAAAGGGTATCTGGGATAAAAAATGTATCTGCTAATGAACCGTTTTTTCAAGGGCATTTTCCGGATTACGCAGTAATGCCAGGCGTTTTAATACTTGAAGCACTTGCTCAAGTTGGAGCAATTGCAATGCTCGGTTTAGAAGAAAATAAAGGGAAGATAGGATTTTTAGCTGGCGTTGACAAGTGTCGATTTAAAAGACAAGTGAAACCAGGTGATCAATTGCATATGGATGTAGAGATAGTGCGATTAAAAGGTCCAGTTGGTAAAGGAAAAGCTATTGCTAAAGTGGATGGAGAAGTTGCCTGTGAAGCTGAGATTATGTTCGCTATAAAATAGTCTTCTTTTTTAAAAGTTAAGAAAGTATAAAATCAGTGCAATGACTGCGTTAAGCCAAGTAGTTATTTTGAAATGTTTGATGTATATTGGCAATGCTCCGACTAATTACTTCGCTTTCCGCGGGCACGGCTTCAACTAACTTTGCAAAGAAGAACACGTTGCAAAGTGGATTTTCGGCTCGCGCAATTCCCGCAGGAGTCTACGTAATTAGTCTCCGCTATGAGAAGGTGCAACAATTCTGTCATAAGTAATAGGTTGACTTTTTTACAATGGGTAAAGTAAAAATCGCTATCCGTGAGTATAAAAGCAGTTGTGTTACTTCATGCTAGCGTTGTAGAGCCTGATAATAGCGAAGGCCGGCCACTTCAACTCCTGTGGGAAATGTTTGACCTGAAGATCCACTTTTTTGAGCGGGTTTTGCTAAAAAAGTTAGCTGAAGGACAAACGCCACGGAAAGGGAAGTTGGCAGCCGGAGTGGTGGTCAAGCAAGCAGTAGCTATTATTCCATAATAGCTATTAGAGAAAGCGTGAATCTGAGCATTTAGTGATAAGGACTGAGCGAATTTCGCTCAGTTTTTCTTAGACTGTTGGTTAAGGGAAGGCAGTAATCCAGCTGGTTTCTCTGGTTCAAATGTGTATACATGTTAAATTTAAGGTAATTTTTGAAAAAAATTGTATGACTTCTTTTGAAATGGTTATGCTAAGACAGATAACGAACAACAAAAGGAGGTAAAATACATGAAGAAAAAACTTCTAGTGAAGTTTGGTGCACCAGTATTAGCGTTGTCTTTAATCGCAGCATGCGGAATAGATGACGATCAGGATCCAGTAGAGGATGAGGCACCTCTAGATCAACAGGAAGAAGATAATATCGATGACAATCCTGCTGATGATAATGGAGGAATGAATGAAGAAAATCCTGACATGGAGAATGATGGTAACGACACTGACGAAAATAATGATAATAACATGATGGATGATGAAAACAAAGATGAGAATGGAGAAGGAAATCAATAACATTTCATCTCTTCACTCTTAATGTAGGTTTTTATCCCACATTTACTGGCAGTAAGCCCCCCACTTCAAGCAATAAAGTGAAACCACTATTGGTAAGTGAGGATCGCCTGCCAGTAAATGTCCGATTGATTCAAAGGCCTTTAGGTCCATACCCTTGTGGTACTAACAAGCCGTGGGGGATAAACAAACCCCCGCGGATTGAAGTTTCACATTATCACTAAACAAGCAGAACAAATCCTAAAGTAGGAAAGTTCTGCTTTTGTTATTATAAAATAGCCCATGTGGTGTTGAACCGCGTCCAGCTACAGCGCCCAGAAACGAGGCCGACTTTACAAATCGCCCTAATCTAGGTCATCATCGGCTCGCAAGCTCACTGTGATTCTTTTATCTCCGTTGATTCGCTCCAGTCGCTACGTTTTTAATCGGACGCTTGCGCTTTTGTTCTATTTTACATTATTTCTTATACGTTTAAAACTTGTGATGCGAAACTTCTACAATGAACAAGGGGAACTAAAGCGAGATATCAACTCGATTGCCAAGCGATGGATGCGGTGCTGTAGGTGCAGATTGGTCGAGCATTTCTTGCAATTGTACGCCTTGCGTTTCCATTACTTTCATAGCATTTTTCATCACGGCAATACTTGCATCAGAACGAACTTGTTGATTTGCCATAGTAACAGACAATGCAGCAATATCCATAAAATCAGGCCTTTCTACTTAAAGTTAGTTTGAGCTATATTTAGTATAACATAGGTGGAAAGACCTAGGCATCTAATCTATAAATTATTTCATAATGGTTATCGTAAAATGAGATAATTTGTGTTTATCCCGCATATAACTGGCAGTAAGATCCGCACTTTAAGCAATAAAGTGAACCCAATATGGGTAAGTGTGGAACAACTGCCAGTAAATGTCCGATTGGTTTAACTAACCATCCGTGGGGAAAAACAAAACCCCCACGGATGGAAGTTTCACTTTATCCCGCATATAACTGGCAGTAAGATCCGCACTTTAAGCAATAAAGTGAACCCAATATGGGTAAGTGCGGAACAACTGCCAGTAAATGTCCGATTGGTTTAACTAACCATCCGTGGGGAAAAACAAAACCCCCACGGATGGAAGTTTCACTTTATCCCGCATATAACTGGCAGTAAGATCCGCACTTTAAGCAATAAAGTGAACCCAATATGGGTAAGTGTGGAACAACTGCCAGTAAATGTCCGATTGGTTCACCTAACCATCCGTGGGGATAAACAAAACTCCCCACGGATTGAAGTTTCACTTTATCCCGCATATAACTGGCAGTAAGCCCCCCACTTCAAGCGATAAAGTGAAATGAATATGGATAAGTGTGTGGTCGCCTGCCAGTAAATGTCCGATTGGTTACAGGGCCTTAGGTCATACCCTTGTGGTACTACCAATCCGTGGGAAATATCACCTTCACGGATGGAAGTTTCACTTTATCTTTACATATGAGATGATAAAGTATTCTATTTTTTTGCTTCATTGGCAGCAGCTAATTCTTTTTTTGCGGAATGAATCTCTACATCCGTCTGCTGGTTTTCAAGCTTTTGTTTATTTTGTCTTTGCGCTTTTACTTTGTCCGTTATTTTTTTTGAAGTAGCAGATGCCGTTTGTTTTACATTTGTGAGTTTCCCCTTAGCTGAATTTCCAAATTTCTTGGTTATTACTACCGTATTATCTTTTGTATTTACCATCTGCTTTGAAATATCTTTACGAAGCTCTCTCCCTGTTTTAGGGGCTAATAGTAAGGATGTAATGGCACCAACAGCAGCACCCATTAATGTCCCTGATATAACTTGTTTTACATTGATCGATCTCTTCGTTTCAGTTTTAGCCATTCTTTCTCCTCCTGTTAATATGATGTCACCGCGTAACAAAAGATAGGAGATGTTTTAATCTCACTCATACAAGCATGTGACTTTAGCTAATTATAAGTTCATTACCCCTAATCTATAAGAATAAAACGGTAAAATTAAATATATTTAAATTATACCCAATCATTTTAAATCATCTGAATATATACCAAAACCATTTATATTCATAGTAAAATAGATTTACAACTAATAAAAATAAAATCAGGAGGTAAATAGATGGAACAACGAATTACATCGGTATATATTATTTCTCCACAAACGAAAGCTATCTTATTAAAGGAACGATCCTACTTTCGCTCTATTATTTTGGAAGGAAATATGCAGAGAAGGTCTTTACATAAACCAGAACAGATAATTAACAATAGTTGTTTATTATATGGATCGACGTTAGACGGAAGAAGGAAGGCTGTGAAGCGTATATTAAAATCGTCTAGCAAACTCCCAGTTCCTATAATTCCAGAGAAGGGTGTTTACATGCTACCTACTGCCTCAATAAAAAATAAAAGCTGTGTTTGGTTGGCTTATCATCATATTGATACTTATGAAAAGTACAAGGATCAGACTTATATTAAATTTTTTGATGGCAATGACTTACTAATTAATATCTCGCATAATGCGTTTGATATGCAATATAAGCGAACTAGCCAATTAATCGTACATATGAATAGAGGGTTTTTATTCGACCAACGTAGTTTCCGAAATCGATATTTTAAATTTTAATACAGATAAATAAGAGACGGACGCAAAGAAATTAAGATTTAGTTGGGTGGACAAGCTGGTAGCTCAGAATAGGGAACAATATGTTTCTTTTTTTTACGTAAATTTACTTGTTTTGAAAACGCTTTTGTTGTTAAACTTATAAAGTGGTATAATGACTGACCGGTAAGTCAGGATTTTATTGAAACTATTCGTATAGTTATTACGTAAAACAGGTGGTGACGAGATTGAATGAGAAAAAGATGAAGTTAATTGAAGCAGGAATGAAATTAATTGCTGAAAAGGGGTACTTTAACACTTCTATTCAAGAAATTGCGAATGAGGCTGGTGTATCAAAAGGTTCTTTTTACATATATTTCCCATCGAAAGAAGATTTCCTTACTACAGCTTTTCTAGATTTCCACCGCCATATTACTTTGGAAATGAAGCAAGCAAAGAGTAATGGAAAAACACCTAAAGAGAGTTTTGCAAATCAAATCACTGTTCTAATTGATTATATCTATAAGCATAAGGATTATATTATGATGTATTTTCGTGAAAATATATCAATTGGGCAAGATATGGATAACCAAATATGCAACTTAAAGATAGAGAATTTTAATTGGATGAAGGAAAATCTACGAGATATCTATGGTAATCAAATAGATGTAATGATTATTGATGCTGTTATACAAGTAGAAGGTCTCATTCATGGTTATTTAAAGTGGTTGGTAATAGATGATATTACAATTGATAAATATCGAGCAGGTATGTTTATCGTTAGACGGTTAGATGATTTAATTAAAGGAATGCTAGAAAATCAGGAAGAGCCGCTAGTCAAAGCCTCAGAAATACCTTCTGATTATCATAATGCAACGGAGCATGAGCGTTTTAAGCAACCTTTTCTAGCAGCATTAAGAAAGTTAGAGTCGAAAGTAGCTGAATTACCATTGAGTAGAGCTAAAGAGTCTCAACTCTATCAGGTGATACAGGCCATACAAAATGAGGCAGATAGTAATGAGCCACAAACTGTAGTTATTCAAGGGTTGTTAGCTCACTTTACTGGATATCCTGAATTGAATGAAGAAGTTAAACAAATTGCTACAGTGTTCGATGTTGAACTATTATGATGTGTTAAAGATAAGAGAGGAGTCGAATAGATGAAAAGATTAAGTATAGGTCTTGCGGGATTATTATTAATGGTTCTGCTAGCTGCATGTAATCAAGAAGAGGATAAGAAGCAAGGCGAAGAGAGAGTAACCCCAGTTGAGACGGAGGAAGCGACGGAAGGGGATATCGTTATCGATAAGACAGTTTATGGACGAACACAACCATTGACATCAACTCCTATTATGGTTCAAAATCCTGGAGAAGTAGACACGTTGGAGGTTGAGAATGGGGACCAGGTCAATGAGGGCGATCTGATAGCTACTATAAAGACACCGGCAGGTAAACAAAATATTAGAGCTTCTCGAGATGGAGAAATTGCACAATTATCGTTAGGTAAAGGTGAGATTGTTTCAACGGAAAATCCATTAGCATTGATCGTTGATTTAGAAAAGATAAAGCTACAGTTTACGGTAACAAATGATATCCGTTCCTTATTAGATAAAGAAGACAAATTAACTACCATTATTAATGATAAAGAATATAAAGCAAAAGTTACTTCAATAGGAACAATACCTGATGATACAGGTCTATATCCAATTGAAGCAACTATAGAGAATAAGGATAATGATTTATTGCCAGGAATGACTGGAAAATTGCATATTCCAGAAAAACGAATTGATTCCGCCGTTATCGTTCCTACAGAAGCAATTGCAGAGGAAAATGACGAGTCATTTGTTTATGTGATAAGAGATAATAAGGCTGTTCGTACTATAGTTTCGATTAAAGAATCACAGTCAAATCAAACTGCTATTGAGGGTGACGTTAAAGCTGGGGATCAGATTGTTGTAAATGGTCAGCTGACATTAACTGATGGTAGTAAGGTCAATGTCGTGAAAGGGGAATAAATTTTGAAGCTTGTAAAAACATCAGTAAAACGTCCTGTCGGCGTTATCATGATTGTTCTGGCCATTCTTGCATTGGGAGCCGTTTCACTCCGTAGCTTAACGGTTGATTTATTTCCAAAAATAGATCTCCCAGTTGCAGTGGTCGCAACCACTTATGATGATGCTGCACCACAGGAGGTAGAGAATTTAATAAGTAGACCAATCGAATCTGCAGTAAGTACTGTAGAAGGTATTGAAACAGTTCAATCGCAATCGCAGTCTGGCTCCTCACTTGTAATGCTAATGTTTAGCAATGGAACAGATTTAGATCAGGCATTGTTAGATGTGCGTGAAAGTGTGGATCAGGTTAAAGGGATGCTGCCAGATAGTGCAGGCGAACCAAATATTATGCGATTTAATCCAGATCAGATGCCTGTAATGTGGGTAGGACTGACTGGTCAGGATGCAGCAGCGTTAACAGAGGTTGCCGATGATCAAGTTGTGCCATTCTTTGAAAGACAAGGTGGAGTGGGCTCTGTTTCTGTTGAAGGTGGAAAGGAAAGAGAAATTCAATTAATCTTGGATGAATCCAAACTTCAACAGTATGGGGTAACGACACAATCTATTGTTCAATCATTAAATAGTACGAATCAATCAGCCTCAGTTGGAACCGTTGAAAAAGGAAATAAGGATCTTCAACTCCGTATTACTGGCGAATTTTCATCAGTGGAAGATATTAAACAAACGATTGTTCAAACTGAAGCAGGTGCTACGATACACGTAGAAGACGTGGCTAAGGTTAAGGATGGTTTTAAAGAACAATCCAGCCTAACACTTGTAAATGGTAAACCATCAGTCGTTTTATCTGTTTTGAAAAAAACAGATAGCAATACGGTTGAAGTGGCTACAAATATCGAAGACAGTATCAAAGAAATAAAACAAGAATTACCATCTGATGTCAATTTAGATGTGATTATTGATACATCTGACTTTATTCAAATGTCTATTGATTCGGTAGTTCAAAACATATTAATCGGTGGGATTATCTCCATCTTTATCTTGTTGTTATTTTTAAAGAGTATTCGCGCTACGATTGTAATTGGTTTATCAATTCCAATTGCAATTATTACAACCTTTACGTTAATGTATTTCACTGGCGAGACGTTAAATATCTTAACACTAGGAGGGCTAGCATTAGGTTTAGGAATGATGGTGGATAGCTCCATCGTTATACTGGAGCATATTTACTCCTTCAGACAAAAAGGTTATAGTTTGAAGGATTCAGCAATAAAAGGTGCATCTGAACTGGCTCCTGCCGTTATTGCTTCTACAACAACTACCCTAGTAGTATTTCTACCTATTATTTATGTAGAAGGAATAGCATCAGATTTATTTACACCGCTTGCTTTAGCCGTCTCATTTTCGTTAATTACTTCGTTGGTTGTTGCGGTTACACTTGTTCCGATGCTTTCTTCAAAATTACTGAAAAAAGCAATCAAGGATGGAGGAAGACGATATTGGTTTGATCGTTTCTTAGATTGGATCAATGATCGTTATCGCAGTATCTTAAAATGGGTATTGGGTCATCGAAAAACGTCAGTATTTGTTACCATCCTAGCCATTGTTGGTAGCTTGGCGTTGACACCATTTATTGGAGCTGAATTTATTCCTTCTGCTGATCAAGGTCAGATGGAGGTTCGTATTGAAACAGCCTCTGGAAGCTCTTTGAAGCATACCGAAGAGGTTGTTGAAAAGGTGAATAAGGAATTAAAGGCATTTGATTCCGTCATTGAAACAAATTATGTAAGTGTCGGCGGAGGAGGCTTTGCCGGAGCTGGTGGCGGTGGTGCGAACCAGGCAATTTACACCATGCAGTTAATCCCTTCATCAGAGAGAGAGAAGACAACAAATGCTGTTGTCCAGGAAATGGACGAAGCACTTCAGGATATTCCTGGAGCTGAGATCACAGTAAGCTCAATGGATTCGGGCATGAGTATGGGAGAACCTATTCAAATAAAATTAAACGGTCCAGAGCATGAAGTGTTAACAGAACTTGCGGATCAAGTTGTCGATGAAATATCCACAGTAGATGGAATTTATAATCCAGAATCAGCTGCATCTGATGGTGTACCGCAGATGAATATTACCGTTGACAAAGATAAAGCAGCAATGTACGGTTTGACTCAGGAACAGGTTCTTGGCCAAGTGCAGCTACAATTTACGGGCCAAGTAGCTACAAAGTATCGGGAAGATGGTCAGGAAATGGATGTTAGCCTTATGTATCCAAAGGATCAGCGTAGTTCAATAGAAGATTTACATGATATGAAGATTCAAACAATGCAGGGATCAACCATTTCACTTGATGAAGTAGCTGAATTTAAGCAAATGAGCGGACCTGTTAGCTTACTAAGAGAGAACCAGCAACCACAGATGAATGTTACGAGCCAGATAGTTGATAGAGACTTAGGAAGTATATCATCAGACGTAGAATCAGTACTTGCGAGCATGAATTTACCAGAAGGCTATAGCTATGAAATTGGTGGTCAGTCCCAAGACATGACAGATTCATTTACTGATTTAGCAATTGCGTTGGTCTTCTCGATTTTCCTTGTTTATGCAGTGATGGCTATACAATTTGAGAATTTCTTATTCCCATTAATTATTATGTTTGCAATGCCTGCAACTGTAATTGGGGTTATGCTCGGACTGTTTATCGCGGATATTCCTCTTAGTATTCCTGCTTTTATTGGAATAATCATGCTTGCCGGTATTGTTGTGAATAACTCGATTGTATTAGTTGATTATATAAATCTTTTACGCAAAAAAGGGAAAGATCGTTATGAAGCAATTTTAGAAGCAGGACCAAGCAGGCTACGTCCTATTGCTATGACAACATTAACAACGATTTTAGCAATGGTACCATTAGCGCTTGCTCTTGGTGAAGGTGCTGAAACACAGCAACCATTAGCGGTCACAATAATATTTGGGTTAGGCGTTTCAAGTATCTTTACACTACTATTAATTCCTGTAATCTACACACTGTTTGATGATTTAACAGCAAAAATTACAAGAAGAAATAAAAATAAAGAAGAAGCTTAGGTGATAAGAAGCTGCTGAGATAAAGCGATAAAGCCCATTCTAAAGGTGAACAATACACTATCTTGGGAAAGATACGTAGACTCCTTGGCAAGCGAAGTATATTTCCCAGCAGCCTCGTTAGGGACAAAAGAATTTTTAGCGATGTAAAACCGAAACTTTATCTGAAATATTTAGATAAAGTTTCGGTTTTGGAAATAGATCATTCATTCATCGCTTAGTCAAATGCTTGCTTTCTGTGGGCACGTCTTCAACTATTTTACTTTTGTCCCAGCCACTTTCCTGATCAGTCAAGTATTAATATTTGTTAGTTAATTATTTCCGGATTCAAAAACCTTGTGAATTTGGGCGTGCTTTTTTTCACTTCTCACTAATTTTAACCTGAGTACATCCGCAAAAAATGTATTTGATTAACTTTATTGAGAAGAATAGAAGAAGTAGAGGAGGATATCTTATGTCTTTATCCAGAATAATGAAATGGGTCACAGGGATATTTGAAGCACTACTTGGCTTTCCTATTCTTGGGGGCGTATATATTGTTTCAAATTTTTGGACACCCTTGTTTGTTATGTTAATACTTCATATCATTACATTATTTTTATCAAAAAGAGATGGTGCAGCTACAGCAGGTAGTATTTTAGGAATTATTACATCATGTATTGGGTGGATACCTATTGTCGGTATGGTAATGCATATCATTACTGCTATTGTACTAATAATTACTGGAACCATTTCAGACGAACAAAAACGTATAAATTAAAAAGACCAAGTAATTCGTATGTTATGCGAATTACTTGGTCTTTTTTTAGAAATTAGCATTTTGCTAAACTAGAATATTACGCTGACTTTTTTCTGAGAGATGATCAGCTATTCAGTAATTGGCCACCAATGGAATCCATCTTGTTCAAGTAAATCATTGGCAGCCTGTGGCCCCATTGAACCTGAAGGATAGTTTGGGAATTTAGGTTGTGATGCTGACCATGCTTGAAGTAAGGAGTCGATAAATGCCCATGAATAGGCTACTTCATCCCAATGTGTAAAGTTTGTTGTATCGCCGATGATACAATCATAAATTAGTTTTTCATAAGCTTCTGGTGTGTTTATTCCATCCACGCCATTATTGGTATAAGAAAGCTTAATAGGCTCAGCAATTGAGCCGATTCCAGCCTTTTTAGCGTTGAGATACAAAGTGATTCCTTCATTTGGTTGAATATTAATGACCAGTAAATTAGGATGCTTCTCTGCTTCATCCTTGTAATATAAATTCATTGGTATATCTTTAAACTCAACGACAATTTTAGTGGATTTTTCTTTCATACGTTTGCCGGTTCGGATATAGAATGGTACTCCTGCCCAACGGTAGTTATCAATCATTACTTTTCCAGCAACGTATGTCTCTGTAGTAGATCCAGCTAACTCTTCTGTTTCTTCTCGATATCCCTTCACCACTTCGCCTTTTGAGGTTCCACTTCCATACTGTCCACGAACAAAGAATTCATCCACTTTGTCAGGATCAACGTGTCGTAATGCCCGTAATACCTTCACTTTTTCTGAACGAATTTCTTCTGGAGTTAATTTAATTGGTGGTTCCATTGCTAATAATGCTACCATTTGTAGCATATGGTTCTGTACCATGTCTCTTGTAGCACCTGAATGATCATAGTAGCGTGCTCTATCTTCAACACCAAGTTCTTCACTAGAAGTAACTTGGATATTGGAGATAAAGCGATTGTTCCATAAATGTTCAAATATCCCATTCGCAAAGCGAATAACTTCAATGTTTTGTACCATTTCTTTTCCTAGATAATGATCGATACGATAAATCTGATTTTCATTAAATGCCACGCGAATTTGATTGTTTAACGCTTTTGCAGATTCTAGATCATGACCAAATGGTTTTTCAATAACAAGTCTTGTCCAGCCAGCACTATCCTTTAAGCCGTTTTGTTGAAGCTGATTGGCGATGGAACCAAAATATTCCGGTGCCATAGCTAAATAGAATATTCGATTGCCATCTGTTTGATAATTACCCTCCAGCTCTTCAAGTAATATTTTTAAATGGTCATAGGAAGACGTGTCAGTTACATCAAAGGAATGATAATAAAAATGAGATGAAAAAGCTTCTATATCTTCTGCGTTTAAAGAAGCATTTTGAATTGAATCTCTTACATTTTCCCTAAAAACTTCATTGGTCCATGGTCTACGAGCGAGACCAACTACTGCAAAATCTTCACCAATTTTTCCATTCTGATAAAGGCGATAAATGGAAGGGAATAATTTTCTCTTAGATAGGTCTCCTGTTGCTCCAAAAATCACAATTACTACGTTTGGTTTATCTATAGTATTCAAAATACCCTCTCCATTTTCTATTAACTAATTAGCCGATAGCCAAGTTATCCCGCATATAACTGGCAGTAAGCCCCCGACTCCAGGCGATAAACTGAAATAAATATGGATAAGTATGGGAACAACTGCCAGTAAATGTCCGATTGGTTCTACTATCAATCCGAAACCCACGGATTGAAGTTTCACTTTATCCCGCATATAACTGGCAGTAAGCCCCCGACTCCAGGCGATAAACTGAAATAAATATGGATAAGTATGGGAACAACTGCCAGTAAATGTCCGATTGGTTCTACTATCAATCCGAAACCCACGGATTGAAGTTTCACTTTATCCCGCATATAACTGGCAGTAAGCCCCCGACTCCAGGCAATAAACTGAAATAAATATGGATAAGTATGGGAACAACTGCCAGTAAATGTCCGATTGGTTCAAAGGCCTTTAGGCCATACCCCTGTGGTACTAACCATAAGTGGGGGATAAAACAGCCCCTCAACTGATTGAAGCTTCACTTATAAATCATTAACTTCCACTATCATATAAGTTAGAAATTAGAAAATCAACTATTCGAGACGGAACCAGCCCCAGGCTTTCTTAAAAATTTGATTAGCGACTTCAGAGAACATCAAGCCGATGGCAATAGCCCCGGCTAACAGCATCACTTTTGCTGAAAGTTGAACAGCGCTAAAATAATCATTTTCAACAAATTTTCGCATGGCATCATAAGCAATGCCTCCAGGCACGAGAGGGATTATTCCGGACACATTAAAAATAATTATTGGTGTCTTATATAATCTTGCACATAGATGACTTAATACAGCAACAAGCATGGAACCAAAGATAGTAGCAGGAACGGTATCAATTCCTTGATCAACCAAGATATAATAGACAATCCAGCCGAACATGCCGACAAGTCCACACTGGATTAAAGCTTGTCTGGGGGCATTAAAAAGAATACCAAATCCACTAGCAGCGATGAAGCTTGTCATTAGTTGAGCAAAGAGCAAGTTTATCTCCTCCTAATCCTACATAAAGGCAAATACGACAGCAACACCAGCACCGATTGCAAAGGCTGTTAATATTGCTTCAACGCCTTTTGAAACACCGGCTACTAAATGACCTGCCATCAAATCACGTACTGCATTTGTTATGTGTAACCCAGGTACAAGAGGCATTACGGCCCCGATAATAATCTTATCCATTTGCATGCCGAAATTCAGCTCGATAGCTATAAGTGCGAGAATGGCAATGATAAAAGAAGCTAGAAATTCGGCAATAAATCTTATCTCCACTAGCTTTTCAAACCAGATCATGGCAGCAAAGCCTCCTCCACCAGCAATAAAAGAAGGGATAAAATCACCCCATAATCCACCAAACATGATGGTGAAGCTACCGCTAACTAATGCAGCTGCTAGAATTTGCATCCAATATGGAAATGATTCACTGGCATGCTGAACGCCCTTTAGCAATAATAAAGCCTCTTTTACCTCAATAGATTGTTCGGCTATTTGTCGCGAAATACTGTTTACTTCAGTAATTTTATGGAGATCAGTTGAACGATTGGAGATTCTACGGAAATAGGTCGCTTCTCCTTCAGTAGAAAAATGAATACCTGTTGGTGTCGCATAGCTTTCCGCATTTTCTAATCCATAGGCAATTGCGATTCGATTCATTGTATCTTCCACTCGATAGGTTTCTGCACCACTCTCCAACATGATTTTTCCAGCAAGAATGCAGACTTTAGCTACAGAAGTAGGGTCATTGTTATTCATAGGGTTCCCCCTTTCATAAGCATGTTACTAATATGTAATGATAGGAACGATTCGTCCAGAAGATAGGATGTTCGGCTTATTCTATTTTTTCCACCCAATCTGGTGCTTGTAAGGAGCATAATATCTTTAATTCTTCCTGTCTTTTATCTAAATAAGAACTTATATTTAATAAGTCGTTGTCGACCATCGCTGGATGCGTCATTATTTCAATACTTGATGCTTCAAGTGATTGGATTTGTGAGAATAAATCAGGGGTTATTCCTTCTCCATAGAAGTCTAACCAGATTTGTTCTGTTAATAATATATCTTTCTCATCTTTTAAGGAGTCAGTAACACGAACAGGGACCTGATAATCCTTTGCTAACTTCATGATTAAAGGTTTAAGTGGCTCCCAACCATGTACATGATGATGACTATCAATATGATGTAAAGGAAGACCCGTATTCAAAAAAGCTTCTATTTGGGAGCGCCATTCTAACTCCAATTCCTGTAAATTGGGCGGATTCATTTGTCGAAAACGACTACTAAATCTAAACGTACCATCCTCGTTTACAAGATCAGATATCTTGGAGCTTAATGGTTTCCCCCAAGTTAATACCAGATGGATTCCTACTTTTAAAGTTGGATGTGCTTTCGCTTGTTCTACTGCATAGTCTACAGCCAGCCCATTCATCATTAACGTTGTAGAATCAACTACCCCCTGCAAATGGGACTGTATAATGCCATCTGTTACTCCTTTTGTTAGACCATAATCATCCGCATTAAATAAAACCTTCATAAATATTTTCCCCCTCCATATTATTAAACTTTTATTCAGCTTCAAATGGGTAGTTACGTTCAATGACAAAATTTGTTTTATCTCCTCTAAAGTAAGAGCGAGAATATTCTACCTTCTCCCCTTTTTCATTTTCTGCAACGGTTTCAATATAAAAGCATGGTGAACCAGGTTCACAGTTTAAATGTGAAGAGGAGCGCTCATCAGCAAGTGCGATTTCTATATGTTCCGTTGTTTTTGCTATGTGGACGCTAAAATCCTCTTTTAAAGCTCCATAAAGCGAGGTCTCGGCTTGTTCCTTTGTAATTCCTGGTGCAACATTCCACGGAATGTAGGCGATCTCATATTGAGTCGGCTCAGTATTCGCTTTACGAACCCGCTCCACCCTTTGAATGGGGTCATTTAACGTAACATCTAACGATTGTTCTAGATATTCATTTGCCGGTACAACTTGAATACTAATCAACGTGATTTCTGCTTTTTTCCCTTGAATGGCAATCTGGTCGCTATATCGTTTTACGGTTTGGGATAATGTCTGTTTTACTTTCTGATCGGCGACAAAAGTTCCTCTGCCTTGATGACGCTCTAAGTAACCCTCAACAGTTAATTGATTGAGAGCAGTTCGAATAGTTGTTCTACTCACGCCAAAACCCTTACATAATTCTAGCTCTGTAGGTATCTTTTCTCCTCTCTTATATTTATTAGCTTTAATTCGATTCAGTAGTTCCTCTTTTATATAGGCATGTAATGATTGGTTCTTTTCCATTCGTGCACTCCCTTATCTATTTGATCTTTTTATCATGTTCATGGGTTAAAAGGAAATTTTCAATTCGTTAAAATTACGTGAAACTAAAATTATCTGGTTATATGTTGTAAAAAGCAAAAGACCTTTTTGCAGGATAATACATGAAGTACCCGGTTAGGTAATGTAGATGGTTGTCGATTGCCCGATAGTAATTGTACTGTCTACATGTATGCGTTATTAAAATTCTTTTACTTGTAAATTTATTTAATTAAAGTGTACAAGATTACACATTTAATGACAATATTTTATAAATGTAATGACAATATAAAACAATTTTTTAATAATGTATGGACAATAAATAATTTGTATGATACATTTTTAGTGGAGAAACGGAATAGGTATAAGTAACCAATAGTTAAGGAAGAAGTTTAGAGTTTTTTGGATCATTCCAGAAGACGCTTAATTTTTCATTATAATTAAAAGCGTTTTCAAAATTCATCAAAGGAGTTTATACAATGACAGTAAAACTTGTAGTAGTTGGTGGTGGATCAAGTTATACACCTGAGATTATTGAAGGGATAATTCGTCGCCATGATTCATTCCCTGTTACAGATATTGTTCTAGTTGATATTGAAGCTGGGAAGGAAAAACTCGAGATTATCGGTAATCTGGCACAACGCATGATAGAAAAATCCAATAAACCTATTAATCTATCGTGGACATTAGATCGTAGAGAAGCGCTTAAACAAGCTGACTTTGTTTCAACACAGATAAGAGTAGGAGGTTTAGCTGCTCGTTCAAAGGATGAACGAATCCCGTTAAGTCACGGATTTATTGGTCAGGAAACAAATGGGGCTGGAGGAATATTTAAGGCCTTTCGTACCATACCAGTATTATTGGATTTGGCAAAAGATGTTCATGAAATTTGTCCCAATGCGTGGATTATAAACTTTACAAATCCTGCTGGAATCGTTACAGAGGCATTATTGAAACATTCACCACATAAGAAGGTTATTGGTGTTTGTAATATTCCATACAATATGCGTCATTCAACAGCAGAAATATTGGATGCCGATCCAAATGACGTATTAATTGAATTTATTGGGATGAACCATTTTGTTTTCGGTAAGAAGGTATATGTCAATGGAATAGATCGTACCAAAGAAGTTTTGGAGAAGTTAAGCGGCGATTTAGATTACTCACCTGCAAACATTGTTAATTTAGGCTGGTCGAAGACATTCATTGAAGCAACTGGACTTCTTCCTAATCCATATCATCAGTATTATTTCCAAACGAAAGAGGTTTTGGAAAAAGATGTGAAAGCATTTAAGGAAAATGGTACTAGGGCTGAGGTTGTGCAAAATTTGGAAACATCTTTATTTAACATCTATAGTAATCCATCATTATATGAAAAACCTAAGGAACTAGAAGAACGTGGTGGTGCTTTTTACAGTGACGTCGCTTGCAGTTTGATGGACTCTATATATAACAACAAACAGGATGTTCAGACTGTAAATACGATTAATAATGGGGCTATTCCAGATCTGCCTGAAGATGCAGTTATTGAAGTAAACTGCATGATTACAAATAATGGTCCAAAACCGATTTCTGTAGGTGCATTGCCACATACAGTGAAAGGCCATATTTATCAAATGAAGGCATTTGAAGAGTTAGTGATTCGGGCAAGTATATCTGGAGATTACAACGATGCATATACAGCAATGGTTATGAATCCACTTCTTGCAAACGAAAAAGGTAGTAAGGTTGTGCTTGATGAGTTATTAGAAGCACATAAATCATATTTACCACAATTTAAATCAAGGGGGAATTAGAATGAATAAGTTCATTGAAATTGCTGGTCGCATTGGATCACAACGTCATCTAGTAGCAGTGCGTGATGGATTCGTTGCGATTATGCCTTTAATTATTGTTGGTTCATTAGCAATCCTGATTAATAACTTTCCGCCATTTGGAAGTTTCAATTTCGTAGAATGGATGAATGGTATTTTTGGGGACGGTAATTGGCAGGCAGTTGGGGGAAGTATTTGGAATGGAACCTTTGCTGTATTGGGACTTTTAGTTTCTTTTTCTATCGCTTATAATTTAGCTAAGTCCTATGATGTTGATGGCTTATCAGCAGGTCTAATATCTGCTGGGGGCTTCATTATGCTCGTCCCATGGACTGAGGATGGTGGCTTGAATGCAGCATGGTTGGGGACACAAGGGTTATTCGTCGGGATTATTCTTGCATTAGTATTAACGGAATTATTCAGAATCTTAATAAAATCGAAAATGACAATTAAAATGCCAGAAGGTGTTCCTGAAGGAGTAACTCGTTCTTTTAAAGCTTTAATTCCTGCAGTAATTATACTCATCATTCTTGGTTTCTTCCAAGCATTGATGAATGTATTTGCAGAGCAAAGCGTGTTTGAGGTTATTTTCAATGTTATTCAAGAACCATTACAGGGGTTAGGGAATACGCTGCCTGCAGCAATGGTTGTCTCATTCCTCAATCATTTACTATGGTTCTTTGGTTTACATGGTACGAATATTATTGGATCCGTTATTGAACCATTATATTTACCATTAATTGAACAAAATTTAGATCTATTTAAGAGTGGAATGTCCGCATTTGAAGTACCAAATATTGTAACAAAGCCATTCCTTGACTCATTCGTGTTCATGGGTGGATCTGGTACCACAATTGCCTTATTAATTGCTATCTTTATTGTCATCCGTAGAGAAAAGAATCACCCTTATCGTCAAGTGGCAAAATTATCTGCACCAGCAGGGTTATTTAACATTAACGAGCCAGTAATATTTGGTTTGCCAATTGTTTTGAATCCTGCAATGTTAATTCCTTTTATTTTGATACCGGTTACGTTAACTGTTACGTCATATATAGCATTGGCGACTGGGCTAGTTCCAAGAACAGTGGCGATCTTGCCGTGGACAACGCCACCAATTTTAAGCGGTTACTTAGTAACTGGAGGAAGCTGGCGTGGAATTGCTTTACAGGTATTTAATTTAACGCTTGCTGTACTTATGTATATACCGTTTATAATGGCAGGAGTTAGAACACTAAGACAACGAAAAGAGGGTTAATACAATGGAAACAACAGAGGATGTTCAAATGTTATCTTTCCAAATTATTTTACATGCTGGAAATGCAAGGTCACATGCGATGGAAGCGATTTCTTATGCAAAGGCATACCAGTTCAACGAGGCACGTCAAAAGATTGAAGCGGCTGATAAAGAATTTAATGACGCACACCATATGCAAACAAAACTCTTACAGGAAGAAGCAGATGGAAAACAAACGGATTTATCCGTAATATTGATCCATGCGCAGGATCATCTAATGACGGCTATGACAGTGAAAGACTTAGCGGTTGAAATGATAGACATGTATGAGAAAATACAAACATTGGAGGGATAATAAAATGAAAATTATACTAGTTTGTTCAGCGGGGATGTCAACGTCTATGCTTGTTAAAAAAATGAAGCAGGCAGCTGAGGAGCGGAATCTAGATGCAGAAATAAATGCAGTTGCTGAATCACAGTTAAAAAATGAATTAGATAATCTAGACGTTGTATTAATTGGTCCACAGGTTCGCTATTTAGAAAAGAAAATTAAAGAACAGGTTGAACCACATGGCATTGCCGTCGATGTAATCGATCAAATGGCATACGGCATGATACAAGGTGATAAAGTTTTAGATCAGGCAGTAGAGCTTGCAAAATAATTTCATACATGAAAGGAATAGCTGCCTGTTTTCTGAAGCGATGGATTACAGCGCAGCTATTTTTTTATCGTCTAGGAAATAGTAAAATTTGCCAATGTGGAAAATAGGCGCGTTTTGGGCCGCGTCCAGCCCCAGCCTCCAGAACTAGGCGACATTCATGTTGTTTGGTCGTATAGCGTTTTAAAGGGATTTATTAGTTTGCTAAAGGTGAGCTATCAGAGTTTTCTTATTTAGACCTTTACAATTTATACCAATCTTGTTAAGCTGTTTTTGTTAGAAAATTTAATAGGAAATGTTACAGCACTAGGGGAGCTATTTGGAATAGCTGAGAAAGACGTATTCGTTTTGACCCTCTGTACCCGAACAGGATAATGCCTGCGTGGGAAAGTGTGGTCACCAAGGCTACATAAATGTTGACTGCATTCACAAGGAATGCAGTTTTTAATTTAATGTATAGCAAATCGTTCTCTGTTTTGCAGGTAGTCAGTCTAGTTTTGATCTCGATAGCTCTTTCTATGTGCTGGAAGTCGATTTCTTATTGGGAGGCGATTTTCATGCATGAACAATGGGGATTTTTAGAAAATGTACCACATGATGCTTCCATTAATATGGCATTAGATGAAGCCTTGCTTCATTGGCATTATGAAGGGAAAATACCGCCGACATTACGGTTTTATCGATGGATGAAACCGACACTTTCGATTGGTCATTTTCAAAAAGTAGATGGAAAAATTGACTTAGAAGGTGTAAAAAAACATCAATGTCAGTTTGTACGCAGAATGACAGGTGGAAGTGCGGTATTGCATGATGATGAATTAACATACAGTATTGTTATTTCTGAGGATCATCCTATGATAGCTTCTTCGATTCGCCAAGCTTATTATGATTTGTCGAAAGGAATTCTAAAAGGTTATCAAAACTTAGGAATAGAAGCAACCTACGCTGAATCATTTTCCAAGGAGAGAAGTAGTATTTGCTTCGAGCGGCCTGCTTTTTATGAAATGGTTGCAGATGGTAAAAAACTCTCAGGAAATGCACAAACTAGAAAAAAAGGGGTACTGCTTCAGCATGGATCGATACCGATAACCATGAACATTGATTTGCTATTCGATCTATTTATATTTCCTTCAGACAAATTGAAAGAAAGAAAAAAACAAGGCTTTTGGAAAAAAGCAACAACAATTAATCAGTTAACAAATCAAGCGCATTCGTACGAAACAATTAAACCTGCTTTTATGGAGGGGTTCTCGAAAGGACTAAACATTAAGCTAGAGCCTTTTTCATTAACGAAAAGTCAATGGGATGAAGTATATAAACTTGCTGAAACAAACTATTCTGATGAGAACACGAGAAAAGGAGCGGTCACCCATGCCTAAAGATCAGACGTATATTCGAAAGCCTGAATGGTTAAAAACAAAGTTAAATACGAATAAATCATACAGAGGACTAAAAAAACTAATGCGTGATAATCGCTTAAACACTGTATGTGAAGAGGCGCGTTGCCCGAATATTCATGAATGCTGGAGTGAAAGAAAAACAGCTACCTTTATGATTCTTGGAGATACATGTACACGAGGATGCCGTTTTTGTGCTGTAAAGACTGGACTGCCAAATGAACTGGATTGGGGAGAGCCAGAAAGAGTTGCGGATTCTGTTGTTGTAATGGGGCTTAGACATGTTGTTGTAACAGCAGTTGCTCGCGATGACTTAAATGATGGTGGTGCTGCCGTTTTTGCTGAAACTGTTCGAGCAGTACGAAGAAAAAATCCTGGCTGTACTATTGAAATTCTACCTTCTGATATGAAGGGTGACTATGATAGTCTGCATACACTTATGGATAGTGCTCCAGATATTTTTAACCATAATATTGAAACGGTAAGGAGATTAACAAAACGTGTACGTGCCAGAGCGATGTATGACCGTTCCTTGCAGCTACTTCAACGGGTAAAAGAAATTGCTCCAAACACACCAACAAAATCTAGTATTATGGTAGGTTTAGGAGAAGAAAAAGAGGAGATTATTCAAGCGATGGATGATCTGTTAGCACATCAGGTAGACATTGTAACAATTGGTCAATACTTACAACCAACTAAAAAACATTTAAATGTAGAGCGTTATTATCATCCTGATGAGTTTAAAGAGCTGAAGGAAATAGCTATTAATAAAGGCTTCAGGCATTGTGAGGCAGGTCCATTAGTTCGTTCTTCCTATCATGCAGATGAGCAAGTAACACAAGCTTCTGCACAGCGTCGAATTAATTATATGAAGGGCTATGAAAAACAGGAAAATAAGGAAGTCGACTTCACTTTTTAACTTCATCATGATACGTTATCATGAAACTTCTTGTATCTGTTTTTCGTAATAAGAATAGTCAAGAGATTCAGACCTATGAAGTGAATAGAAATGGAGCGTATACAGATGAATGCTGTAACAATAAAGCAACTAGCAAAGCAATTTAGTTTGGAAGTATTGGCAGGAAAGGACCAATTGAACCGAACGATAACAAAAGCTAGAACGCATCGGCCTGGATTGGAGTTTATTGGATACTTTGATTTCTTTCCGATGGAACACGTTCAAGTATTGGGAAGAAAAGAAATTACCTACTTACATCAATTATCACATGAGGAGCGGCAGCTACGTATCGGTAACATCGTAAACTATCATCCACCTTGTTTTATTGTTACATCAAATCAAGAGGGATTAACGTATTTGACTAGATTTTGCAAGCAAGAAGGTATTCCATTATTACGTACGAAGGAAGCGACATCTACATTTATGGATAAATATGATGCTTATATGGTAAAGGCATTAGCTCCTGAGACTGCTGTTCACGGTGTATGTGTTAATATTTTTGGACTTGGTATATTGATTCGTGGTAAATCTGGAATTGGTAAAAGCGAGATTGCCCATGCCTTAATTGGTCGAGGACATCGGCTTGTAGCAGATGATATGGTTGTCTTAAAAAAATTAGGACCAGAAACATTACTCGGTACACATAATGGTACAAATAAGGAATTTCTTGCACTACGAAGCATTGGGCTCTTAAATGTGGTAAGACTGTATGGTAGAAAGGCATTTCAAGAGGAAACTCGTATTGCTCTTGATATTGAGCTGACAGCGTGGCAAAAGAATGAGTTAAATAATGAATTAGAAGTAGCTACGGAAACTAGTGATTATATGGGGGTAACAATTCCTCGTATTGAAATACAGCTACAGCCTGGTCGTGATGTTGTCGGCTTAATTGAAGCGGCAGCAAATAATTGGTATTTACAGCAGCAAGGATATAGTGCTGCGGAAGAATTTATTCAACGTTTAGATTCTGATCGGACAGAAACAGAAGAGTAAAAATAGATAGAAGTCCTTCTATCATAGAAGGATCAAGAGACTGAGACAAAAGAATGAAGAAACAATCAAAAAAACGAACGATAATTGGTTGAAAATTAATTATTGTTCGTTTTTTGATCAAAATTATTAATTCAGCACCTGAAATAAGCGAGACTCCAGCGGGAACAGTACGCGTCCGCAGATCCACTTGGTAAGGTGTTTTTCTTTACCAAGTTAGCTAAGGCTGTGCCTGCGGAAAGCGCGTATAGTTTCACGGTGCGGATTCTTTGAGTAAAGAAGGTGTGCTTATTCCAGAAAACCATTACACGTCATGTGTGGGAAGGAGCGATAGAACTGGTTCAATGGAACTGGATTTATAATCAAAGTAAGTGGATGTATCGGAATGAGAAAAGAGAAGTGGAACGTAGCTACGCAGATTCAGAAGACCTGCATGGGCTGCGTTATTGTCGTTTCCTCGGAAAGCGAGTGGTATTCCGTTCGCCTACGAAAAAAGTCTTGTAGAAAACACAAAAGGTTCTCTACAAGCTAAACCTCCTACCATATCACCATATCAAGGAGGTTTTTATACGTTATGGAACCATTAAAAATAAAGAAATAACAGAAATAAGTGGGATGGCCATTGTTAACATTAGGCTGATCATCGAAAAGTTGTTTACAGCCGATTTGGAATTTTCCTCCACATCTACTTTTCTCTGCATAAAAATAAAGAAAGCAGCAAATAACATGAAAAACACAATAATTATTCCAGGGACATATAAAGTAGAAACATCAGAAACAGGGGCTAGTTTTGAAAAGCCGTATATAATGAGAATAATTGGAATGGCTTCGCTTATAGCTACACCTAACATCATATTTGTTTGTACTTTACCTTGCTGTCTAGGATCCTTTTTAAGCTTTTCAACGTTTATTTTAAATAGAATTAAAATGGGAAATACAGCGAATGCTGCTGCAGCGACAAAAACATAGGGAATCACTGTCTCATCCTCCTTACCTCTAGTAAAAATGCTAAAACCAGCTTACCATGTACTATGAAGTTCCACAATAAGATTTGCTAAAAACTGCTATTATTCGATATAATTTAAGCTGGTCTTATCTGAATTGAAAATAATTATAATCCAGCTAGGAAAGTCATCTAGGATACTTAGGAGAATTCTATGTTTAATTACTTGGATTTATGGATTGCGTTTTTAATAGCACTCTTAACTGCTTTTTTACTTACATATCCAGTGAAAAAATTTGCTATGTTTATTGGAGCTGTCGACTTACCGAATCATCGTAAAATACATACGAAGGTGACACCTCGTTTAGGTGGACTTGCTATATTTTTAGGAACGATAGCTGGGATGATTTATTTACATCCTATGCATCCACATTTACCAGAAATTGCTGCAGGTGCTGTTGTAATCATTCTTACAGGTGCTTTAGATGATCGGTTCAGCATTCGACCAGTTGTAAAGCTGACGGGCCAGCTAATTGCTGCTACATTTCTCGTATCTGCTGGGCTGATTATAGAAAGACTGACATTGCCATTTTTCGGTACTGTGGAGTTAGGTTTTATTAGCGTTTTTGTCACTGTAGTCTGGGTGGTAGGTATTACAAATGCAATCAATTTAATTGATGGCTTAGATGGGCTGGCAACGGGAGTTACGACAATCGCATTGATCAGCATATTTATTATGGCATTAATTGATGCGCAAGTTCTTGTAGCTTACATATGTGTAGTGTTGATAGGCAGTAATCTTGGCTTTCTTTATCATAATTTCTATCCAGCAAAGATTTATATGGGAGATACGGGATCTAATTTTCTTGGATATATGATTGCCGTAGTGTCGATGCTTGGTTTATTTAAAAATATTGCTCTATTCAGCTTTATTATTCCAATTATCGTTCTAGCAGTACCGATTTTTGATACGTTATTTGCTATTGTTCGAAGAGCATATAATAAAGAGAATATAATGATGGCAGATAATAAGCATATACATTATCAACTGCTACACGCAGGCTATAGCCATCGCAAAACAGTGCTAATAATTTACGCATTTAGTGCCTTGTTTGGTGCAATGGCAATTTTATTTTCCAATGCGAGTATTACCACAGCCTTTGTTATTACTTTTTTTGTACTTATTCTCCTGCATGTATTTGCAGAAATGGCGGGTATTGTAATGGGGGGAAAGCGCCCAATGCTTGACTTATTACAGAGGCTATTCAAGAAGAGAAAAGTAGATAAAGATAATACGTAAATCATAAGCTTTTGTTATTTAAGCAAAGTTTACTATAATGGGATAGAATAAAGATAGAAATTCTTTACTGACATATAGATTAGAAAGGAATGGCATATATATGCAAAAACAGCAAATTGGTGTAATTGGGTTAGCGGTTATGGGAAAAAATCTTGCACTAAATATTGAAAGCCGTGGGTACTCTGTTGCCGTATACAATCGCTCTGTAGATAAAACAGAAGCATTTTTAGAAGATGAAGCAACAGGAAAAAATTTCATAGGTGCGAAGACAATAGAGGAATTTGTGAATTCCCTTGAAAAGCCAAGAAAAATCTTGCTAATGGTTAAAGCAGGACCTGCTACAGACGCAACTATTGAATCACTGAAGCCTTATTTAGAAAAAGGTGACATTTTAATTGATGGTGGAAATACACTGTATGAAGATACGATTCGCAGAAATAAGGCACTTGAAGAAACAGGTATTCATTTTATTGGAACAGGCGTATCTGGTGGCGAAGAAGGTGCGCTAAAAGGTCCATCTATTATGCCTGGTGGACAAAAGGAAGCCTATGAGCTTGTGGCACCAATTTTTGGGGCGATTTCTGCTAAGGTAGACGGAGCAGCTTGTACGACATACATTGGTCCAGATGGTGCCGGGCACTATGTGAAAATGGTTCATAATGGTATTGAATATGGTGATATGCAACTAATTTCCGAGGCTTATTACATATTGAAGCATGTACTAGGGCTTGATGCAGATGAGCTTCATGAGGTTTTCTCTGAATGGAATAAAGGTGAATTGGACAGTTATCTAATTGAGATTACAGCTGATATTTTTACAAAGAAAGATGAAGATACCGGCCAACCACTAGTTGATGTTATTCTCGACACTGCTGGACAAAAAGGAACTGGTAAATGGACAAGTAAGAATGCATTGGATTTAGGTGTTCCACTTCCATTGATTACCGAGTCAGTGTTTGCTCGCTTTATTTCAGCAATGAAAGATGAACGTGTAAAAGCAAGTAAACAATTGCAAGGTCCTGATGTACCATTTGCAGGTGATAAACAAGCACTAATTGAAGCTGTTCGAAAAGCACTATATATGAGTAAAATCTGCTCTTATGCACAAGGGTTTGCTCAAATGCGTGCCCAATCCGACGAAAATGATTGGGGTTTACGCTATGGTGATATCGCCATGATATGGAGAGGTGGTTGCATCATTCGTGCGCACTTCTTGCAAAAAATTAAAGAAGCTTATGATCGTGAACCACAACTAGCTAATTTAATGCTCGATCCTTATTTTAAAGAAATTGTCGAAGGCTACCAAGGAGCTTTACGAGAAGTCGTAGCTACAGCTGTTAAGCATGGTATTGCTGTACCAGCATTTTCAAGTGCAATAGCTTATTATGATAGCTATCGTTCTGCAGATTTACCAGCTAATCTCTTACAGGCGCAACGAGATTACTTTGGTGCTCACACCTATCAGAGAAAAGATAAAGAGGGCGTCTTCCATACGAATTGGCTATAAATTGATTACCCATTAAAAACCTTGCGGGAATTATAAAGGATGATCAGCTGTCCATCAAACATGACTAATTATCAGAAAGTCTCTATATCCTGTGGACGATGCTTAGCTTGTTTGAGAACAAAAGTCATTCAGCTTTTCCGAAAAATCAATATGCCACACGGAAACATCACTGATAATTTCTCCCACGGCATAAAAGTAAATAAGAAACAATAAAAAGAACTAAAATGATGTACGGCACCCCAAAAGTTAGAGTGAAATCTATCTTTTGGGGTGTTTCTTTATGGCTTATATATAGTGCTCCATATAAATTAATGGTAGTAAGAGCATATCAAAAGGGTTATTTAGAATATGACATGTTGGCCAAGAAGTATGGAATAACAAGGAGTTCCCCATTTAAACGGGAAAAGAAGGGTGCATTTTTTCTCCGTGCAATGTACGGCTACCGAATCTTTCCTGCGGGAACAGCATGAGCCAGAAGCTTCATTTAGTAATGTTTTTTTCTTTACCAAGTTAGCTTGATAAGTGCCAACGTGAAGCGAGCCTATTTCAGGTTACGTCGTGGATTTCCTACTATATTAATAAAACCGTACAAGTCTATCTACCATTTGAATGTAGAAAAAGTAATAGAAACATGACAAAATATTGGAGGTTTATGTTGTTTTTTGTCGAATTACCAAGAATTTCTATAACTTTAACACTAGGACTTTTGATGCTGGCTTAATATTCGGAAATTTACTATGATTGTTAATATCTGAATATTAAGTCTTAGTTTATTCAGAGGAAGGAGGCTAGAGTCACGATTCTAGTAAACTACCAAATTAATAAGGGGGAGAATGTATGAAGGGGAAACCAATGCTAAAAAGGTCTTTTATCATCTTATTTGTGCTATTACTCGCATTCAGTAACTTTTCCACAGCTAGTGCAATGGGCCAATTATCTGGACAAACCAAGAAAAAAGCTGATTTAACATCAGAAAAATTGACAGAAACAGGAAATCCAGATAAAGAAGTACGTGTTATCGTTGAAGTGAAAGATAAGCCAGCTATTGAAGTGGCTACAAAAAAAGGCATAAAATTTAATAGTCTTGCAGAAAGCGAGAAAAAGAAACTGGAGATAGATGCCAAAGCAAAGCAAAAAACGATTAAATCAGAAATGAAGCAACAAAAAGTGGAAGCAAAATACTTACAAGAATTTACAACTGTCGTTAATGGCTTTAGTGCAGAGGTAAAACAGGGCGACCTCAAAAAAATAAAGGACATACCAAATGTAAAGAAGGTACACGTAGTTAATGAGTATGAACGCCCAATTGCTAAGCCTGAAATGAAATACAGTAAAGAATTAGTAGAAGCCCAACAGGCTTGGAGGGATTATGGTTATAAAGGAGAAGGTATGGTTGTCGGTATCATTGATACGGGCATCGATTCTACTCATCAAGACATGGTTTTATCAGATGCAGACACGGCTGCATTAACCGAAGAGGCAGTCAATGAAACCATTGATGAGGAAGGGTTACCTGGGAATTTTTATACCGATAAGGTTCCTTATGGCTATAACTATATGGATGAAAATGATGAAATTCGTGAGATACATGCAGAAGCAAATTATCACGGTATGCACGTTGCTGGTACAGTAGGTGCCAATGGTGATGAAGACAATGGTGGGGTGCTAGGAATTGCACCAGAAGCTCAGTTGTTAGCCTTAAAAGTATTCGGAAATGACCCAGAAATGCAATATACGTATGGTGATGTTTATGTGAAGGCTATTGATGATGCCATTAAATTAGGGGTAGACGCATTAAATATGAGCCTTGGGTCTACAGCAGGTTATGTTGATCCAGACTCACCAGAACAGCAAGCAGTTGCTCGTGCGGTAGATAATGGCGTATTAATGTCAATTTCTGCTGGGAACTCTGCTTTATTTGCCGATGGATATTTTTACCCGTATGCATCTAATCCTGATTATGGTTTAGTAGGATCACCTGGTGTTTCTTATGAATCTTTACAAGTTGCTTCCTATGAAAACACGTTTATGGAAGTAGACCAATTAGGTTATACCATTGATGGAGAAGCAGGCTCTGCAGCATTTTTGTCAGCTGGTCAGACAAGCCCGCCTGAGGATGGATCATCGTTTGAACTAGTTGATGCAGGACTAGGATATCCGGAAGACTTTGAAGGAAGAGATCTCTCAGGTAAATATGCACTCATTCAACGTGGAGAGCTTGCATTTACCGAAAAAGCATTAAATGCGCAAGAAGCAGGGGCTACTGGTGTTATTATTTATAATAATACAGACGGTGTTGTGAATATGGCTTCAGAGGCATCCATTACGATTCCGCAATTATTTATGTTGAAAAGTGATGGGGATCAACTTGCAGAAGCATTAGCAAATGGACAAGCTGTTTCAGTAGAATTCTCAGGAGAAACAACGACGATAGATAATCCAGATGCTGGGAAAATGAGTGCTTTTTCTTCCTGGGGTCTTACGTCGAATCTCGATTTTAAACCGGAAATTACAGCACCAGGTGGACAAATTTATTCTACATTAAATGATAATGAGTACGGATTAATGAGCGGAACTTCCATGGCTGCTCCTCATGTATCTGGTGGAAGTGCATTAGTTCTGCAACGTGTGGATGAGGAATTTGGTTATGAGCAAGCAGATCGTGTTAATCTCGCAAAAAATTTAATGATGAATACATCTGATCAAGTATATTTTGAAGAAGAACCTGTATCACCACGTCGACAAGGTTCAGGATTAATGCAGCTCCATGCAGCATTATCAACACCAGTAGTTGTAACAGAAGCAGAAACCAATGAAGCTAAAGTTGCTTTAAAAGAAATTTCTGGTGATCAAGTATCATTTGAACTTACTGCACAAAACTTCAGTGATGAAGCGGTAACCTATGATGTTGAGGCAAATGTACAAACGGATACACCAGTTGATGGAGGTGGTGTGATTGTCACTGCACCAAATATGTTCCCATCAAATGATTTAGGTGACTTAGCGACAATTAATGGAGATCAAGACGCTACCATAGAAGTGCCAGCAAATGATTCAACAACCTTTACAGTAACTATTGATGTGAGTTCGGTAGATGATTCACTTGCAGAAATATTTACGAATGGATATTGGTTAGAAGGATTTGTTACGTTAACGGATCCAACAGATACGAACCCTGAATTAACTGTCCCATATGTAGGGTTCAAAGGTGAGTGGGATAATGCACCTATTTTTGATGAGCCTGTATGGGATGATGATTCCTTTTATGAAATGACTTCTGTCGTTACATCATTAGGTAAAGATGACTCAGGAGAAATGCAATATGGCTACCTTGGTGAAGATTTAGCTACAGGTGAAGTAGATCCTGAAAAGATTGCTTTCTCACCAAATGGTGATGGCGTGCAGGATGATGCATTAATGATGCTATCTTTCTTAAGGAACGCAAAAGATGCAAAATTCACGGTCTTAGATGAGGATGGCAAAAAAGTACGTACCATTAGATTAGAATCAGAATTAGTGAAAAACTATTATGATTCAGGTGCAGGTCCTTATTACTCTATTTCTGCTGATCGTGCATGGGATGGGAAAATAAAAGGAAAACCAGCTCCTGAGGGTAACTATTATCTACAAGCAGAGGGAGTCATTGATTATGAGGGTGCGGAATGGCAAACACTAAGACTTCCAGTAATATTAGATACTACTGCTCCAGAGGTAGAGGCATCTTATAGCTTTGATGAAGAGCTTCTCACCGTACATGCAGAAGATACGGAAGGTGGAAGTGGCGTAGCTTATTGGGATGTTCTTGTAAACGGAGAATCTGTATTGGAAGAACCATATGTAAATGGTGAAACAGAACATACGTTGACGGATGTAGATGAAGATGCAACGATTACAGTCGTAACGGCTGACTATGCAGGTAATGAAGTAGAAGCGGAAGCAGAAATGATAGAGCCTGATAAAACGGTTCCTGATCTTCACTTATTAACTCCAGAAATGAATAGTGCTGATGCAGATAAAGAAGTCGTATTCTCTGGGTATGTTACGGATGAGTCTGGTGTAAAAGAAGTAACCATTGACGGGGAAAAAGCAGAGCTTGTTTACAACGAGGAAGAAGAGCGTTACGATTTTTCAATGCCGGTATCTCATAAAAAAGATGGTTACTATTTTAAGCATATTAAGGCAGTAGATAATGTTGGAAATGAAACGGAAATAGGTAGAAGATACTTTGTTGATTCTTCGAAAGCAAAGTTAAAAATAAAAGGCAAAAAGAAAACGAAAGAAGATCATATTACATTAACTGCAAAAGTGAAAGATAATTTCGATGACATTAATTTATATGTTGATGGAGATCATGTTTATACACATGAACTATCTAAACCATACGGTAAGAAGAAATTTAATGAAGAGATTGAGGTAGAATTAGATTTAGAAGATGGAGAAAATGTCTTCGAGTTTAAAGTAGTTGATCTAGCAGGACATGAAACGGTTGAAACCTATACGGTAACTAAACGGACTGGAGATACAGATAGTGTGAAGGATAGCTTATTTGGACATCTCTTCGATAAACTGTGGTCCATATTCGGTAATTTTTGGGAAATCTTTGGTTAAACAATCACTAACTGATGCGTAAGGGAATGACAAACAATCGGGTTCTAATAATTCTAGAATCCGATTGTTTATTTTTATTCGTAAAAAGCCCCACTTCAAGTTTTCTTAAGAAATTACCCCACATATAATTGGCAGTAATGCTCCCCTAATGATTGAAGTTTCACTTTATAAAGTGTAAGTGACCCATCAAAGCTTGTGTGGTGAGCTGACTTGAAAACCACCTTTTACGCTCTTTCAAAGGTATAACAACTACCGTCGATGAATTGAACCTATAGGAGAGCGTGGATTGATAGAAGCGTGGGGGCTTTAGAGAGGAATGGAGGGAAAAGGAACTAATGAAAGTTTGACATTGTATCGTGGTAGCGTATTCGAATCCAATAGTATCCTGTTATAATAGAAGAAAAGAATCTATGTAAAGGACGTTAAGCAATGAAATGGAAACCGGACCGCATGGCAAAAAAGCCTATTTATAAACAAATTGCTGATTATATTGAGAGTGGAATAGATGACGGAACGTTTCTGGCTGATAAGCCTTTGCCATCTGAGCGCACACTGGCAAACGATTTACAGGTAAATAGAAGTACGATAGTGGCGGCTTATGATGAATTGCAAGCAAACGGTTTAATAGAAAGAAAAAAAGGTAGCGGGACGACAATTAGTAGAGATATATGGGGAATGGAAAAGAAAAGGATTCCAAATTGGAACAGATATATAGAAGCCGGCTCCTTTCTACAAAACCTTCCTATAACACAACGACTTCGGGAGGAGATGACGGAAGAGGATATAATTAATTTAGCCAGTGGTGAGTTATCTGAAGGCTTATTTCCAACAACTACGTTAAAGGAAATCGCTGGTTCAGGGGAATTTCCAGAAACGCTTGGGTATGATCATCCATTAGGTAATGAGAAATTAAGAGAGACAATTGCCGCACATGTGAAAGAATATAAAGCAATTAATACTAATCCTTCTTCTATTTTAATTACCTCAGGTGCACAGCAGGCATTGCATCTTGTTGTTCAATGTCTGTTAAAGGCAGGTGATACTGTGGCTATCGAGGATCCTTCATATAGTTACCATTTACCAGTTTTTCAAACAGCTGGAGTTAAAACATTACCGCTACCTGTTGGGAAGCATGGGATTAATCCAGATGATTTAGTTTCATTACTAAAGGTACACAAGATAAGAATGATTTTTTTAAATCCTATCTTTCAGAACCCTACAGGAACAATATTGAACTACAGCGGTCGGCAAAGAGTTATTGACATCTCTGCTAAATTTGGAATTCCAATTATTGAAGATGATCCTTACAGCTTAACGTCATTTAATGGGGAGAAAATGAGTACATTAAAATCAATGGATCTCAATGGGAATGTGCTTTACATTAGTTCCTTGTCTAAAATAGTTGCCTCTGGTTTACGAATTGGTTGGATTATTGGACCAAGAGCTGTTATTGAAAGATTGTCAGATGCTAAGCAACAGCTTGATTTTGGTCATAGTGCATTTTCTCAAAGGATCGCGGATAAATTCCTCCAGCCTGTTTATTTCAATCCTCATATGAAGCGCTTAAGGCGGCAATTAGCTAATAGGAGAGACCAGATCATATCCAGTTTGCAATTTCATATAGGTGATTATGTTACTTTTTATGCTCCTGAGGGGGGAATTCATTTGTGGTGTAGAATTCCTACCAAAATTAATGAGATGCACTTACTTGAAGAAGCGATTCGAAGTGGGGTTATTTATTTGCCAGGTAGCGCCTTGGGCACACGAAGTACGTATATTCGCTTTACATTTGCGAAAGAAGATGAAGCACGAATCGATCAAGGTATTAAACGATTTTCTGAAGCGCTAAAACATTTCTTATAGTATAGGAAATTATAAAATTTGAGCCTATGTATAATTATAGGGCGTGTTGAGTCGTGTCCAACTCCAGCACCCAGAAGCGTAGCGACTTTACGTATCGCCCTGCGATAAGTCATCATGGGCTTGCAAGCGCACCGTGATTCCTTTATCTCCGTTGACTCGCTTCAGTCGCTACGTTGCTAATCGGGAGCTTGCGCTTTTGTTTGTTCTAAGTTAAGAAAGTATAAAATCAGTGCAATGACTGTGTTAAGCCAAGTAGTTATTTTGAAATGTTTGATGTATATTGGCAATGCTCCGACTAATTACTTCGCTTTCCGTGGGCACGGCCTCAACTAACTTTGCAAAGAAGAACACGTTGCAAAGTGGATTTTCGGCTCGCGCTAATCCCGCAGGAGTCTACGTAATTAGTCTCCGCTATGAGAAGGTGCAACAATTCTTGTCATAAGAAATAGGTTGACTTTTTTTACAATGGGTAAAGTGAAAATCGCTATCCGTGAGTATAAAAGCAGCTGTGTTACTTCATGCTAGCGTTGTAGAGCCTGATAATAGCGAAGGCCGGCCACTTCAACTCCTGTGGGAAATGTTTGACCTGAAGATCCACTTTTTTGAGCGGGTTTTGCTAAAAAAGTTAGCTGAAGGACAAACCCCACGGAAAGGGAAGTGGGCAGCCGGAGTGGTGGTCAAGCAGTAGCTATTATTCCATAATAGCTACTAGAGGAAGCGTAAATCTGAGCATGTAGTGATAAGGACTGAGCGAATTTTGCTCCGTTTTTCTTAATAAAAGTTGATGGGGAAAAAGATACTGAATTGGATGGTGATATAATTTGAAAACGGTATATTATAGTAGGTAGAAGGTTCATTTTTCCGTTTAAGGAGGCATCGAATTGAAGTGTAACGTATATCTTAAGATTGTTAATGGATTTCCAGTAAGCATTAACAGAATAATTCAGCGATCTTGTCATGAAGAAAGGCAGATGCCAAAACAGAAAAAGTCAGGTGATATATTATGAGTTTAGGTCTTATTCTTTTATTAATTGTATTATTCATCGCAGCATTAGGTGGTACTATTTTTGCATTAAAGCAAGAAGAAAATAAAATGAAGAAGTACGAAGAAGAGGGGCATACGCCTCAGGATGAGCTGGAGCGATCCATTGAATATGAGTCAAAGTCTTTATCATCGAATGTCCCAATATTAACATGGATATACAGTATCACCATTCTTTTAGCTATCTTAGCCTTTGCTATTTATCTTTTTTAACGCTTCTCCAATTTAGATAGAACTACAAAGTGAGATTATAATAGTTCTATCTCGTAACCGATTTAACTTTGAAAAGAAAAAGTAAGCGATGAAAGGAGATACACATGGGAATTGGACAGACGTATTTACAAGTAATCAATAGCCGATTTAATCAGTTGAAGAATCAAGGCGATCGGGCATTGGAACAATTAGAGGAACCCGATATCCATTGGGTACCTAATGAAGCAGCAAATAGTATTGCTGTTATTGTTAAGCATATGAGTGGAAATATGGTATCCAGATGGACAGATTTTTTAACTAGTGATGGAGAAAAGGAAAATCGAAATAGGGATCAAGAGTTTATTAATACCATTGCCTCTAAGGATGATTTGCTGGAAACATGGGAATACGGTTGGCGTATATTAATCAGCACGCTTCAGAGTTTAAAGGAGGAGGACCTAGAAAAATATGTAACCATCCGATCTCAGTCTTTATCGGTAATCGATGCAATTGAAAGGCAACTAACACACTATTCATCACATATTGGACAAATTCTTTACATAGGTAAACAACTAAAAGGGACGCAATGGCAATCGTTAAGTATTCCTAAGGGAAAGTCAGAGGAATACTTAAAAGAAATGAAGAAAAAACACGGTACAAGTTAATACTAGAGAATAGGAAAGTAGACGACTCTCCTTGACCATAGAATAATCCAGACTCTTCTTCAATCTGATAAAGGTGAAGGAGAGTCTTCGTTATGATTAGAGAAGAATCTTGTTATATCTGATTCTTCTCTTTTTGTTGTTGATAAATAGGGGCGTGTTGCGCCGCGCCAGCTCCAGTGTACAGAAACGAGGCGACTTCACAAATCTCCCTACGAAAAGTCATCAACGGCTCGCAAGCTCACCGTTATTCCTTAATGTAGAAGATTTACTTACGTAACGTGGATGGTGATCCGACAGATAACATGTTTATTCGATATAAAAGAAGGGTACCACTATCTATCTGTAGTTTTCCATTAGACATTATTGCTTATGCAAGGTTATGTAGGTGAGGAAATAAGTCGAAATGGCTCATAATTTAACTACGTTTGCGATGGTGGTGACTATATGCCTCGATTAAAGTCTATGTCTTGCTATATAGAGGAATATGGAATTTGTTTAATAATCAGACAATGTGATAGAATTCTACAGGTGTGTAAACATCTTAGGTCAAAGGACCAAGAAAAAAAGGAGATCAATCATGGAAGAAAGAACGACGCTGAAAAAATCTTTAAAGGCTCATTGGGTTTGGGCGATAGCTTTAGGGTCATCGATAGGTTGGGGGGCTTTTGTTCAACCAACGACATGGATGTCCGCAGCAGGACCAATGGGAGTAATTATCGGCTTCGGTATTGGTGCTTTATTAATGATGCTTATAGCAGTTAGCTATGGTTTCCTTATAAAAAGTTTTCCTGTATCAGGTGGAGAGTTTGCGTATGCATTTATTAGTTTAGGTCGTACGCATGCATTTATAAGTGGATGGTTTTTAACCCTAGGATATATATGTATTGTCGCGTTAAACGCTTCGGCATTTGCGTTAATGTTTAAGTTTGTTTTTCCAGCACTTATTGAAAATTTACCCCTATATCAAGTAGCTGGTTGGGATGTTTATGGAATGGAGATCATTATCGCTTCGGTTGCGCTCGGTACATTTGGTTATTTTAACGTTAGAGGGACAGGCTTATCAGGGCGTATGCAATTTATCTTTTGTAGTATTATGATTCTAAGTATTGTAGCAATAACCTTTATGGTTGGTGGGCAGCCAGGTGCTGGCCTTTCCAATGTGCAACCATTTTTTCCTACTGAAACGACAGCATTTGCAGCCATTATTTCTATCGTAGCAATTGCGCCTTGGGCATATGTTGGTTTTGATAATGTTCCACAGGCAGCAGAAGAGTTTCACTTTTCATCTAAAAAGGCCTTTTCGTTAATCATACTTGCCATTTTCTTTGCTGCGGTATTATACAGTCTCATGATCATCGCAACGGCAATGATTCAACCTTGGCAGGGTTTAGTGGCCGAAAGTCATGTGTGGGGTACAGGCGCTGCAATTCAAGAGCTATTGGGGACAATGGGACTTGTGCTACTGGTTACCGCTTTAACAATGGGAGTATTTACTGGACTGAACGGTTTTATTATTTCATCAAGTCGTCTGTTATTTGCAATGTCACGTGCAAAGATTTTACCAGAAGTCTTTTCAAAGCTTCACCCAAAATATAAAACACCTTATGTAGGAATTATATTTACTGTAGTTGTATCTGCATTCGCTCCTTGGTTTGGGCGAGAAGCATTACTATGGGTAGTGGATATGTCTTCTGTAGGTGTAACGATTGCTTATTTCTATACATGCTACACGGCTTTCACTTTGTTTAAAACAAAAAAAGACAAAAGCTTTGATCCGAAAAAGCACGCTGTGTCGCCATTTAAAAAAACGGTCTCAGCAGTTGGAATGCTAGCAAGCTTGGTTTTCCTAGCTTTATTATTAATACCTGGATCACCAGCATTTCTTGGCATCCAATCACGGATTGCTTTAGCAGCATGGATTGGATTAGGTGTGATTTTTTATTTTGCAAAACGAACGGAATTTAATAAGATTCCTAAAGAGGAATTAAATTATTTGATTCTCGGATCGAAGAAAATTGAAGCAAAAAATCGAAGTTAACGATGGAAAACCTGTTAGGAGTCACTTTAGAGTGAACTAACAGGTTTTTTAATTATTTATCCCGCATATAACTGGCAGTACTCCCCTCACTTCAAGCAATAAAAAAACCAAGGGTGGACTGCTAGTATATGTCCGATTGGTTTCATCGCCTTTAGTCATACCCATGTGGTACTAACCATCCGTGGGGGATAAACAACCCCTCACGGATGGAAATTTTTCACTTTATATTCGTATTAATTTTTTATCTTTGTACTATAGATAGCTTTAATTAATTCTTTCGAAGAAACACCAGTAGAATAAGTATTCCATTCCTTTGAAAAATAGTATACACGATTTAAGTTAAACGAACCTTCTTTTATTTTTTGTACAGCATCCATTGTATTCATAACTACAGGCCCTGGTACCTGATCTTCATACATATCCCATATGCCTCTTTCGCTTTTGTATTGTTGTAAGTCATATGCATAGAATACCATGGGTCGCTTTAGTAAAGAAAATTCAAATGGGATAGAGGAATAGTCCGTAATGAGTATATCAGTAACAGTCAATATATGATTTAATGAAAAGCGTGATACATCAAAAACAAAGTTAGGATACTTATTTTTCACTTTCATTCGTTCTGATGGATGAATACTTAAAAATAGGACATAGTCGTGTTTCATATGAACATGAAATTGTTGTAAATCTAATTGAATGTCAGTTTTAGGTGTTTTTCTATATGTCGGTGCATATAAGATAACCTTCTTTGAACGATCAAAAGGGATGCTATGTTGAATTGTTTCCATGGCAACCTTCATTTTGTCAGGTTGAAAAAAGAAATCCGTTCTTGGTACACCAGTGCGTAATAGCTTGTTTTCTTTAATGCCAAAACTTTGAATAAAAATAGAAGCCATTCTTTCTGACCCAACAACAACGTGGGTGAAGCGTTGATAAACTTTTCTAAATCGATTACGTGCTTTTCTGGAGCGATATTGATTAGAGCGATCTTGAAGTCCAAATTTTTTAATTGCTCCTGCTGCATGCCAAAGCTGAACAACTTTTACGTTTGAGCGAAAGTTTGTAACGGCTAATATTCCGTAATAATTATCTACAAACACGACATGAGAAGTGGCTAAATGATAGACGGATCGTAGCCAATCGAACGGATGACAAGCTTTAAAATGAATCATTGTGTATTCATGATTTGGATTGAAATTTAGCTGGAAGCGATTCGTTTTCAAAATTACTATAGAATCAGTCGCTTGATGTTTCAATTCTTTGGCTGTATATGAGACATTGTGACCTATGGAAGCAATAAATGTAGTCTTTCGCTTCATCGGTAACAATCGAAATAGATTAAATAATATGCGAAAGATAAATAAGTAAACAGCGATGACTACCTCTCTACTCATGTTTTGGTTTTGTTAAATCCTTTTTAATTTTTGTTGTAGATATACCAATAGTTCTTGGTAAATAAATTACTTCGCAAAGCGATTGTAAATCATCGAATTTGCCTTTCCAGTCATCTCCCATAATGAAAACATCAATACTGTATTTCGTGATATCTTTCTTTTTTTGATTCCAGGTATGTTCTGGAATCACTTCATCAACATATTGAATTGCTTCCAAGATCATTTTTCTTTGTTCAAAAGTATAGTATGCCTGCTTTCCTTTTTGTGTATTGAATGTATCTGTAGAGATAGCAACGATTAAATAGTCACCGTACTTTTTGGCACGTCTTAATAAATTAATATGACCCGTATGGAGAATATCAAACGTCCCGTAAGTAATGACTTTTTTCATTTTATTTAGCCTCCCATATTTATAGTAAGATTACCCAATGTTTATTTATTGAATAAATTTACAAACTATTTACTCTTAGCTAATATGCGCTTAATAAGTGAGATTTATAATGAAAATAATCGGAAAATAAATTATATATTTTTTAGAAGCAGAAAGGAGAATGATGATGAATATTAGAGGTATTGGACACCGAGGTTATCCTGCTAAATATCCAGAAAATACACTGTCTTCTTTTCAAGCTGCTATTGAATTAGGTTTCACTCATATCGAATTAGATGTACACCTTAGTAAAGATGGTATTCCAGTGGTTATGCATGATTATAAAATTGATCGAATGACAAATGGAAGTGGAGAGATTCGAAATTATACTCTATCGGAACTCCAACAATTTACAGTTGGTGATTCAGAAAAAATTCCTACATTAGAGGATGTACTTCGATTAGCTAAAAATCAAATCATTGTTTCAATCGAAATGAAAAATACGAAATTATATGATTATTTAGAAAAAGAGGTCTTTGAAGCGATTCAAAAGGTAGATATGATTGATCAAGTTTATGTTATTTCATTTGATCATAAGTCGCTTGCGAAGCTACGTCAGCTATCAAGCGAAATTAAAATAGGACCTCTCGTTAATAAGTTGAAACGCTCCCATTTTCGACTAATTGAAAAGCTGGATGCAAGTTACATTGCTGTGAAACATGATGGATTAAAAGAAAAATATGTAAATCGTTGTGATGGACTAGGTATTCAAGTTGTTGCATGGACGGTAAACAGCGTAGAACAAATGCAACGCTTTAAGAAGTATCCATCAGTTCTTGTAACAACAGATGAATTGGAAAAGTATAAAGCCTATCATTACCCTGATTCTTCAACATTACAAAAAGTAATTATTTAATTTTATAGATACTTTGAGTAGAAAAAGTAGAAACATTTTGCTCCTAGAGCATTTTTATTTTTGTAATATACAATTTTGAACCTTAAATGGTGGGAAAGTGTAGTTAACTACTTTCATAATACTATCCTGTTCCCTCAATAGGAGATAACCTGTATTTGAAAGTTCAATTTTCATTTAAAGGCCGGCCTTCTTTGTTTAACCGGAAAAGGCTATTATTCTAAAATATACCAATAAACGCAAGGAATCTTATATATTCCAAGCAATAAAAAAATTGGATGTATCTGTTTGTTCAACGTTTGAACAACCTCTTTGGTAAATAGTAGGAGGATTACTGTGAATTATAGTGGTATTATTATATGTTTTATTGTAGCAATTATATTAACACCGTTTGTAAAGAAACTAGCTATTTTATGTGGCGCAGTTGACGAACCAAATAATCGAAAAGTACACCAAAAAATCATGCCACGTTTAGGTGGTCTTGCCATTTATACCAGTTTTCTACTTGGTTTTCTAATTTTCCTACCGATAACATTTGACTTTTGGCCTGTCGCCATTGGTGCAACCATTATTATGCTAGTAGGTGCACTAGACGACCTTTTTCAATTATCAGCTAAGGTTAAGTTTGGAGGTCAGTTGTTAGCAGCGATCGTTCCTGTATTCGGTGGATACACCATCGAATTTATTACAGTACCATTTGGCGACCGAATTGATTTTGGATTAGCGGCCATTCCAATAACGATCATTTGGGTTGTGGCAATTACTAATGCAATTAACTTAATCGATGGATTGGATGGGCTAGCAGCGGGAGTATCCTCTATTGCCTTACTAACAATTTCCGTGCTTGCTATTTCTATGGGAAATTATCCAATCGCATTAATATCCTTCATGCTGTTAGGGAGTACGCTTGGATTTTTGGTATATAATTTTCATCCTGCAAAGATATTTATGGGAGATACTGGTTCACTGTTTCTTGGTTATATGATTAGCATTATTGCTGTGATGGGTCTGTTCAAAAATGTTGCACTTTTCTCATTGATGGTTCCTATTGTTATTTTAGCCATACCGATTTTAGACACATTATTTGCCATAATTCGCCGAATTGTACATAAGAAGCCATTAGCTTCCCCAGATAAATTTCATTTGCATCATTGTATTATACGGATGGGATATAGCCATAGTCAGACGGTAATTATGATATACGCTTTGAGTATGTTGTTTAGTTTAGCTGCTGTTATATTAACTCGTTCAGCGATGTGGGGAACAACCATAATATTAGTTACGGTACTTATTATGGTAGAGCTTATTGTTGAAGTAACCGGTATCGTTAGCGAGCGGTATCGACCCATATTAAACTGGATTGCAACTAGTAAAGATAAGACGAAGTAGCTTAGTAATGGAGTTGCATTGTATAAGTAGCTTCGAATATTACATAGGGTCTTGGTGATTGTAGTGAAGCATATGCAAAGAAATACTTTAGATGAAATACAGCTAGCGAGGGCTTTTGCGATTTTGGCAGTACTAACAGTTCATGCCTCGTCTAGTGGAGTGACGTATTTAGAAACGGATTCATTATTATTTCCTGTTTATAATTTTTTGAACATAGCCGGAAAGTTAGGAACGCCAACTTTCATTATGCTAAGCAGTTTTGTATTATTTTATAATTACTTTCCTAGAGATATAACTTGGCGATTAATGAGACGATTTTATGTAAAGCGCCTCAAGTTTATTTTAATTCCCTATGTTGTATTTTCAATAGTCTATTTTGTTATTAAAATGTTTGTTTATTACGATTATCCGAGCATCCCTTTTGCGATAAACCGATTTTTAACTTTATTAGCACTTGGAAAAGCGCATACACATTTATACTTTGTCTTTATTAGTGTGCAATTCTACCTTCTATTTCCATTGTTGCTAATTGCTTTTAGGAAGCTACGATTCTTAAGAAAACACGCAATATGGATCGGCTTGGTATTGCAATGGACTTGGGTAGTATTAAATAATAACTACTTTGAGTTCCCTTGGAAAGGTTCTATATCCTTATCTTATTTATCCTTTTATTTTCTGGGGGCATTTCTTGGAATCTACTATAACGATATAAAGCATAAATGGACACAGCCGCTTTTTAAAGAACGTATAATCATACCAATAAGTATTGGTTATGGTGTATTAGTAATTTTATATACGGGCTATATGTATTTGGTTAGAATTGGTGTCTTTACTGCGATTTCAAGTAATTCACCTGAATTTGTCACTAATTATATCGGTGAATTTACATGGGCAACACATGCTTTGTTTGCCGGGGTGTTATTGTTTTATATAGCACACATAGCAGATCAAAGTTTTCAGCCACGGACCAAATTTGTCTTTATGGAGATTGGAGCATCATCCTTTGGTATTTACTTAATTCATCCTTTATTTTTGATGATATTCAGGCAAATAATTCAGTCAGGATCACCGATAATTTATCATACTTGGCAAGTAATAACATTTATATTTGTTGGTTTACTGAGCTGGTTTGCTGTACGTTTTGCCTTTCGATATATCCCTTTTTATTGGATACTATTTGGAAAGATGGATCAGCCAAGGATGCCAAAAAATCCTGAAAAGGAAGGGAATATCAATGGATATAAAAAGTATTCCTAAAACGATAATTATTGTTCCGGCTTATAACGAAGAAGATAGTATTGCAACAACATTAACAAGTCTAATGGAAATAAAGAATAAAACGGAAAAGCTAGAAGTTTGTGTTGTAAATGACGGTTCAACTGATAGTACGGAGGAGATTATTAAGGAGTTTGATATTGTTCAATTAAAATTGCCTCAGAATTTAGGGATTGGTGGAGCCGTGCAAACTGGATATAAATATGCATACAATCATGGCTATGAAATTGCAATCCAATTTGATGCGGATGGGCAACACAATACGAAAGATTTATTTGAATTAATGGAACCAATTATAGAAGGGGAGGAAGACATGGTTATTGGTTCCAGGTTTTTACAAAAAACAGAGTATAAAGGAAGTATAACGAGAAGAATTGGTATTTACTATTTTTATTTTGTATTGAAAGTTCTTACGAAGAAAAACTTTACAGATCCTACTTCAGGTTATCGGGCAATTAATCGAAAAGTTATTGCGTTATTTGCACAAAATTACCCAAAGGATTATCCAGAACCTGAGGTACTAATGCATTTGAACCGAAAAAAGATGAGAATCAAAGAAGTTACTGCTAATATGCATGCACGTCAAGGTGGAGCATCATCTATAACTCCATGGAAGAGTATTTACTATTTTGGGAAGGTTACGCTTTCCATCCTGATGCAATCAATTGTTAAGGAGTAGTTTCGCATGAATATTACATTATTTAGTTTTCTCATAATCTGCTTTTTCTTTACAATCGTTATAGAGTCGGTTCGAAGAGGCATCCTTGAAACTCGTGACTCTTTAATTTGGATTTTTGTATGTGTTATTTTAGGAATTTTAAGTCTATCTCGAAAATTATTAGAAATTATAGCTGATTTGTTAGGAATTGCTTATGCACCGAGTCTATTATTTTTATTTGGATTACTAAGTACGATCATAATGATATTTGATTTAACTAGACGCATCTCGAAATTAAACCGTAAAGTTATTCATTTAACGCAAGAATTTGCTTTACTTAAGGAACAGCAGCAAGATAATACAAGTTCGGAGAATATGATAAAGAGGGAAAAGAAAGTATGAATTATCTGTTATTGGTTTTAAATATTATGCTTCTAGTTAGTGGACAGATGTTATGGAAAGTAGGTATGCAGCAAATTGGAACAATGGGGTTTGGAACGATTATTCAAGTGATAAAATCCCCTTATATTATTGGTGGTGGCCTTATCTATGTGTTGGCAACAGGGCTGTGGTTATACATCTTATCTAGAATGCCTTTTAGTGTTGCATATCCTTTTCAAAGTCTAGCTTACGTATTAGGTGTAGTAATTGGCTATGTTATTTTTAAAGAGGTAGTAACCCCAAGTCAATGGGTAGGAGCAGCAGTTATTGTTTTGGGAGTATATTTAATAGCGAGGTAAACTATGAATCAAGCAGATGATAATAAACAGTTATACAAGAAAGCCCCAATATACATTATTGGAATCATCCTTTTATGTTCCTTTATCGTTTATACATATTTTTTCTTTCAGCATCCAGGAAGTAATTTTATTCAACCTACGGATGCAGAGATCCAGCAACAATTAGAAAATGGAGAAATAAGTGAACGTATTGCAATGTTAAGAGAGCATACATGGAAGTATGGAAGTAGAGATGCATACTTATATACAAAGATGGCAAACCAGATTATCGAAGACGGTGTTTATGGCTACAACACAGATGGGAAGTCCAATGCATTTGTTACACCTGGATATCCAATTATATTGGTGGTGTTGTTTCATATAGCAAATATTTTGGACGTAGATCAAATGACCGTAGTTAAATTGTTTAATATGTTATTAAGTTTAGGCACCATTTTACTAATTTATTTGATTGGCGCTAAGACGTTTGCGAATCGTTGGATTGGTATTGTTGCCAGTGCATTGTATGCAGCTTACTTTACACCACTTCATTACTTTCGGACGTCATTAACGGAAATACCAGGAATATTCTTTTTTTGTTTAGCAATTTATTTATTTTTACTAGCGCTTGAAAAGAATAACAAAATATTTCATTTTCTTTTTGCTGTCGTATTTTGTTATGGAGTTATGATACGACCAGTGATTGCTCCATTAGTTCTGATCGCATTTGCTATTTTATTGGTAAAATATCGACATCAGCTAAAAACGTGGATAGTTATAACTGGGGTTTGGGCATTTGGCGCAGCGGTTATTATCGCACCTTGGGTAATCAGAAACTTTATTATGTTTAATGAGTTTATTCTATTATCCACGCATTCAGGGAATAGCTGGTTTGCGGGCAGTAACCCGTTTGACCTGTATAGTTTTTCTGATTATTGGAAAGAACAAGCAGAGTTGGGGATGGACAGTAAAGAGTATGCAATAATGAAAATAAAAGAAGGATTTGAAAATAATTTTGGTCTCTGGTTTGCTTGGTTTACTGTAGGAAAAACATACGAATTATTTAAGCTTCCAGACGCCATTTATTTCTATACGGCTTATAGCTATGTAAACATATTTAAATTAATTCATAATATAATTGTAAATCTAGCATTTATTACCACAATCGTTTCATTTATTACTCGAAAGAAAGAGGCAATTGCTATTGCTGCTATTCTTATTATGTATATTGGATTATCAAATTTATTCTTAACTATTCCACGATATGGATTTTTCATCATACCAATCATGTGTATATTAGGTGGATATGCTATTGTAACCATCATAAAGAAAGTTGTAAATATTATCCAAGGATTGAAAGTATTAAGAGGCTGAGACAAAACACAACTTCTTTACACAAAATACGAATAATCATGTTATCAATAGGAGTATCATTACCGCACCGTGAAAATATACACTCTTTACGGGGGTACGGCCTCAGCTAACTTGGTAAAGAAAAACACATTACCAAGTAAATCTTCGGACTCGTGCTATTCTCGCCGGAGTCTCGCTTATTTTAGGTGCTAAATGAATGATTCTGATCAAAAAACGAACGATAAGGTACCGACCCCCTGAAGTTAGAGTAAAAAATCTAATTTCAGGGGGGTTTTTGTGGCTAAATATAGTGAAGAATTTAAAATAAAGCTTGTAACCGTGTATTTATATGGCAGTCTAGGATGTGGATAAGTGAGGATCGCAGATCGACTGCCAGTAAATGTTCGATTGGTTTAAATAACAATCAGTAGGGGAAAACAAAACCCCAACGATTGAGGTTTCACTTTATTCTATCTAGGGTAAAGAGATAGGATTATGTACTATCTAAAGTTCTTAGGTAATAGACAACTGGACTCTAAGACTAATCCGAACAAAGTTTAATAGCTTTGTTCGCATTTTCTATTAACTACCCCATATTCTTTTTCGTAGACATGCTTATCCTGGATAGAATTAACATGTAGTACCTGTTTTAATGAAGGCAACATAACATAGAAATTCGGGCCTATTTATCCATTCCTTGTAAATTTAAACATTGCTATACGGACGTTTTTGCCTTTTCCCAAAGAAAAGATTTAATGCGAGTTCAGGTGTATTCCGTGCATCATGTTGATAAGTCTTTATTTTCTTCCTTAGCTTAGTTCGCTTCAGTTCTTGATTGCATAATGCCTCATTAGCTTGGTTATATAATTGTTTGCTGTTCCAGTTATTTTCTTCAACATGCCCGACTACAGGCTGTTCACAGAGCGCTGCAAAAGCATCTATTTTGGGGTCATAGGAAATAGCTATAAATGGTGTGTAATTAATTGCTGAAAATATGAGCGAATGCAGACGCATACCTATTAGTAGATTGGATTCACCAATAAGTGCAATTTTAGCTTCTAAGGAAGCGTTAGCTGGTGAAATATAGCTATATTCATTCATTAATTCAGCGGTTTCTTTTGATTTGCGTTCATCTTGTTTTCCATGCATAGGAACGAATACAATGGCATAACCATCTTGAACGAGTTTATCTAAGCAGGATGCTATTTTTTGAATGAATGGTTTATTTGTCGGCCAATCTCTTACACTTACAGCTATAAATTTTCGGTTAAATTTATTAGCCTTTTCCCACTTATGAGTAAACGAACTGGAGTCTAAACCTAATACAGGATCTGGTACAATAGTAGATGCATGTCTTACACCAATCTTAGTAAGTAAATTCTGTGACTCCTTGTCACGTACAGTAATTTGTTCAACATTATTTAAAGTATACTTAACTAGCCATTTGCTTAGGATTCCGTTAATAGGTCCCATACCTTGCGCATAAATAAAAACGGGTTTATTCAACATCTTTGCTAACTTAATAATGCCAGTATAATAAGGGATTGTAAACATACCTGTTTTATCCTGTAATAAGCTTCCACCACCACTAATTAATCCATCTGATTCTTTCAACGCTTGAGTAATCTCGGTAATCTTTCTTCGATTTACAGCATTAACCTGATACGTATCTTTAGTTTTTTCAGGGTCATTGGATAAAATAGTAATTTTTATATCGGGCTGGACCTTACGGATCTGTTCAATAATTGAAAATAAAATAGCCTCATCCCCAACATTATCAAATCCGTAATAACCTGAAAGTACAATATGCATTATGTCCACCTCTTCCGATAGTAATTTTCAATAAACGGTGCACTTTTTCTGTATATCAGGATCAGCAAAAGTCCAATAAGGTAGCCAATTCCAATGCTGTATGTCGTTCGTAGCAAGGAAATATGTAAAGGAATATGGATATGGGTAAAGGTATTCATTACAGATAAAAACCCAATGATTCCAGGGATAAGCATGAGTTTTCCTAGCAGTCTATTTGTGCTAATGACATAGATCGCTAATAGATAGAACGGAAACCCAATAAGGAATTCTTTGGTCCTTGGACGTACATATAGCCATTCCTCTAATTTGCTTCGTATCATCATTTCCATCTCACTAACATTAGCACTATTTCCTGTCCTAGTAATGTAATAAAAACCGACTACACCAAGGATAAAGATTACTAGAAGGTGCCAATACTTTACAGGAACATGTAATAATTTTAACGCTTTTCTCCAGAATAATAATCCACCGATAAACAAGATAGGTATGATATAAACTAATTTTACTCCTCTAAATACCTCAAATCCGGACATAAAGGCATTGCCGTTTAACAAACCGATCACAATGATTATTCCGATGAACGTAATACTCAGTGCTTTTAAGAATTGTAAGGTAATGCTTAGAAGTCTTCCATCTCCTTTATTTATTGTAGACAATACTGCAAATATTGGTGCGATGATCGCAATAATTAATGCAAATCCCTGCATGAGAAATAGCTTTTGAGTCATGAAATAGGCTAAAGCTAAAATTGTCATGAATATGATAGAAGCAGCTGTATATTTTCTGTTTAACAACATCGATGAAGCTAATCCAGTAAACAGAATGCCTGTAATGAAAATAATTACTTGCATCCATATAGGTGTGCTTATTTCTTTAAACGGTATAGGTATTCCCTGTTGATAATTACGAGCTAAGCCATCATGCACGCCTGTAATAAAAGTGTTTGTCTGTTTTAAGCTCTTATCAGGCTCATTTGTTGGGATATGAAAGAAAATAGAACGTATATTGCGTTCTTTAACAGCTCTTACAGCTTGATCAATATTTTCTGGAAGTGTTTTATTATTTAAGTGAATGCTATGCAAGCGAATTGTATTGTAATCTGTAGTACGAGCAATCGTTTGTAATCCCTTCTGATGGCTAAATTCAATAGAATAAAAATGGTAACCAGCGTCTATTAGTTGGTTTGTCCATTCTTTTACGTTATCCATATGTGGATAACCAATCACATCTTGCCCATAGAATAATATATTTGAAGTGTATGCTTCATTTAATTTAATTAGTTCGTTAACACTCTTTTGATTCCAAGTTGGGCTTGCATTTTCAACTCTAAACATATAATGAAGTCCATGACGTTCAACTTGTTTAATTGTTTCTTTGTTATAAGCAATATTTTTTGAAAGAAGATCTTTTTCTCGTTCAATAAAATAAAATGCTTGACCGTTTATAGTTACAGAGGAAGGCTGCAAATTGTCTTTAATGAGTTTATTAAAATAGGATTCCTTTGGTTGAGAAAAATAATATCCTTTTTTGTTTGAATGAACGGCTTGTTGATTGTTAAACCGCAAGGCGTTATTTATTTCCTGCTCATTATAAATCGTAATTATGTCTTGATTTTCCAACCATTTTAGCGAGATTGGGCTTATACTAACGGTAGTTAATCCAGCTTCTTTTAAGGAAGAGAGAATATCATCCGTATTAACATCTCCATTTTCTGTCGCTAACTGTTCAATTTCTTGGTAAGGAACAGCAATCTCATAGGTGTTGTTCTTCGTTTCTGTCTGCCAGCGCTCAACGATTCCAGGTATCGTGCATACGAGTAAGGCAATCAAAGTAAGCCAAATCCATTTCTGTTTTGTCATTTTTTTGCTCTTCCTTTCTGACTTAAATAAGGAATGTTCTTTAGGATGTCGTTTTTATGCACTACGTTATATAACTGTAATTGTAAAATATATATGATAATTCCAATTACGGTAGCTCCGACTAAATAGAGTAATGCTTGAATTCGCGTCCATTCAGAGATTGGGATAAATAATGTTGGTATCCCAATAACTGCTCCCATAAGAACCGAGGCTACGACGATTTTTGTAACCACCTTTTTCCTGAAGGAAAATGAATAGTGTCTATAAATAAACATTGTATTTATGATAAATAGAATAATGTATACTGCTAGAGTAGATAATGCTGCACCACGTAAACCCAATAATTGAATTAGATAAATATTGAATAGAGCTTTCGCTATAATACCGAAAACAATAATCATAGCTGCTTGTTTAGCGAAGTTCATACCTTGAAGAATCCCAGTACTCAGTATAGTTAACGAAGTAAATACTGAACTAAGTCCAATAATAGCCAGTACGTTGCTTCCCTCTAGGTTTGTGAACAAAGCTAAATTAATGGGTAAGGTTAATGCAAGTAACCCCATCGCTGCGGGCCAAGAAAGTATATGTGCTATGTGGTATGTCTTTTCTGTTATAGACCGAACTTGAGACTTATCACCTGCTGCGAGTTTAGTCGTTATTAAAGGTATGAGTGGCAATACAATGGATGTAGCGAACACTGTTGCAATTTGTACAACGGAAAGCCCCCGTCCATATATACCGTAAAGGTAATTAATTCGCGTTTCCGACGCTCCGATACTTCGTAAACCATATGGAATGGTGAAGGAGTCGATGAAATTAATTAATGCCATCGTAATTGCTCCAATTGCTATAGGTATAGACAGCTTTAATATATGTTTACTCCAGGAAATAAATAGCTGCATCGTATATTTTCTACTTAACGTTTGCTTGAAGGAAGACCGCAAGTATTTTAATCTTAAGTAGATAAGTGATACGAGCGCCCCTACAACCGATCCAATCATAATACCACCAGCTACCTTTTCATCGGACAAGCCTTTATGAACAAAATAATAAGCGATCATTAGTATTAATCCGACGCGAATAAATTGTTCAATAACTTGGGAAATAGCTGTTGGTTTCATATCATCAAAGCCTTGAAAGTACCCTCTGTAAACGGCCATATATGGCGCTATTAATAAAGTGGCTGTTACTACGATTAAAGCTAGCCTTGTAGAATGTCCTCCCAAAGCAGATGCAAGTGGGAAAGAAAAGCTATAAATTAGTAGAAAGCTGCAAATACCAAATAACAAAGCAAGAATACTAGCTGTTACATGAATTTCTTTGATAAAGGATAATTCACCATTTGTTCGTGCTTCGGCAATTAGTTTCGAAATGGCAATAGGAATTCCTGCCACCGATAATGTAAGAGCAACCATATAAACGGGATACACGAGGCTAAAGATTCCTAAAACATGATCTCCCGCTATATTTTGCAGTGGTATACGAAAGATGCTTCCTAATAACTTAGATGCTAATGTAGCGCTAGTTAATAGCAGCGTACTTTTTACAAAAGCAGAACGGCTCATGAAATTTTCCCCTTTGTTTTTTGCCTGACGATCCGGAATGCAAATTGAGGAAGTGTAAGCATTCTCCTCCATCTGGTTGGTTGCTTTAATAAGCGGTAGAACCATTCCAAGTTTAGCTTTTGAAAAATCATAGGTGCTCGTTTAACTGTTCCGGCGATAACATCAAAGGAGCCTCCAACACCCATAAATATTCCGTAATCAAAATTAGATAGGTTATTTGCTATCCAACTTTCTTGTCCAGGGCAACCAAGCGCGACAAAAGTTATATCTGGTTGGAGCCGAGCGATTGACGCTGTAATATCTTTTGATTCTCGATCAAAGTAGCCATGCTGAGAACCAACAATTTCAATGTTTGGGTAACGAGTTGAAATTTCGTTTACCGTTTTTTCTAAAGTTCCTTCTTTAGCACCAAGTAAAAAGATTCGATATCTATTCTTATCTGCGAGTTTTAACAAATCAATCATTGTATCATAGCCAGTAACTCGCTCAGGCAAAGGCTGGTTTAGCAACTTAGCTGCCTTTACGATTCCTATACCATCAGCAACAACATACGTCGCGTGCTGCAAATGTTGCATGAACTGTTGATCATGATTTGCTTTCATAACAACTTCTGGATTAGCTGTTACAATAAATGTCTTTTCTTTTTTCTGAATCCGTTGGTTTAGTAGCTGTACAAAAGAATGTTGATTTGTATTTAAAAAAGGTATATCCATAATTGTTACGTGCTTCATATTTTCAAACTCCTTTGAAGGAAAAGCATGATTATAAGATCAGTTAGTTGTATCTTGTTTTTGAAGATAGGCATGATGAACCCAACCGAATCCATTTTCATAATAAATTTTAAGCCAGTCACCTTCTTGAATAATATCGTTAGATTCTTCGTTAAAAGCTACATTAATATATTCATTTGCTTGTAGTTTGCCAATGATATCTCCTTTTTGATTAGGTTTATTGCGCACAAGCAGATTTGATTCCATATTTTTAACTTGAAAAAGGTTGTTAAGCTTAATATAGTCTTTAAACACCCAACCTTTATCTTGATAATCTGATACATAATACCAATTTTCATGCACATCGAACACTTGTACAGGAGTATCAATTAATAGTTGTTTAATGATTGACTCTTGATTCGATGTGGAAGGTTCTGTTCTTAAATGGACATGATTTCCAGTGATTCTAGCAACTAGCGAACCAACCGCTTTTGATTGACTTGGCATTTCTTGATCATCAGTAGGAGGAAACATGATCAGTTTCGACTTCCGACTATTTTTGGCTTGCAAGTAACTACCTGAAACCCAGCCAATAGTTTCATTTGCTCTTACTTTGTACCAGCCTCCATTTTCACCAATAACTGTTACTGTCATATTATCTTCCAAGGTTTTGATAATACGGAATGATGTTGTTGGACCAGTTCGAAGGTTCAAATTGGCTGTAGTTGTTAATTTTATGCCTTGATTTTTTGTATCAACATGGTATTGCTTATCACCGCTAGGTTTACCTTTGGCATTTGGTTGTTGATTAAAAGTAGGTACATCGTACTTCAAAACATAATTATCTAGTAAATTATAAATCTCTTGAATTCTATTCGTTTGCAAAATAGCCCAACTTACATGGGTAGCGTATTGAGGGTATCCTGGGTTGTTTGGATTCCATCTCATCTTATATAATGTGTTTTGACCGTCGTTTATGTAGTTATTTGCAATATCTTTTGCACCACCAATGATGGCTGCTGCTGGGGAAAACCAGCCTTTCAGAAAAGCATACTTTGCTCCGCCATTTAATGGATCATTATCTATAGCTCCATAACCATACATATTGTATACCGTATAGGTAGCCTTATTTTCGGAAACAATATTGCCGTTTTTATCCACTGGAATCCCGCTTGCAAGCTTTGAAGTACCATTGCCGGTTTCATGAAGCGCATGTGCCATTAAATACACTTCATTAACTCCATATCGTCTACCTGCTTCTATAAATGAGCTAGCTTGTCCAGATAAAGTGCCCTTATTTTGCAGTACTTTTCTATTAATCTCGTGCGGATTTAGATTTGCGTTCTCTGAAAGGTTTAGAAACTGAAAGTAGTCACTTGATTCCTTAGAGAAATTATTTGGATTCGCATAGTATTCGACAAGTGATCTACTAGCAGTATATTTTCCAGCGCCATCTACTTTAGGTGTTTTGGTTACTTGAATGTCAATCATTTTCTTAAAGGAATAATTATAATGAGTGTAATCAATTCTTATTTTAGGTTCATCGATGTGTTGCAACAGCCGATTTAATATAGCTGACATTTCACCTCGAGTTGTGCTATCTAATGGTGCAAAAAATAAACCTTCGTTATTTTTTTTACCAGCAATGATATTTAAATAGACTAATTCCTGAATAGCACCGTAGAACATAGGATTAATGTCTTTGTTATCCGTAAATAAAAGTGGGGCTTTATCTGCACTTACTCCTTTTAGATCTAGTGCACGTTTCATCATAGCGGCTACCTCTTGGCGAGAAATATGCTTTTTTGGTTTGAAAACGTGATTTGGATAACCACCAATAATCTTATTATTTGTTGCGGTAACGATCGCAGTGTAATACCAATCGTCCTTTTTAACATCAGAAAAATTAGTTCCTGTAGAGTCAGTAGATAGGTTTAAAGCTCTAACTAAAAAAACAGTAAACTCTGCTCTTGTTATTGGTCGATTTGGACGATATGTTCCATCACTGTATCCATTCATAATCCCTCTTTCAATAAGTATCAACATACTTTTTTCAAAATAGTGTCCATGAATATCCGATTGAGCATAAACTGGTTGAGGTAAGCTAAGCGTGATTAGCATAATAGGAATGAAGAAAAATTTGTATATCTTTTTCATGACGTTGTAAAGATGCCCCCTTTAAGTGTGCTCACAGATACAATGTTTTACTTAACTTTTATGACAACACCAATAGTAGTACATTTAAGAGGCAATTTCAGTATAATTTACAGATAATTAATATTATTTACCGAATCTTAACAGTAGTTAGTGGGAGAGTATGGTATTCTATGAGTGAGGAAGAAGTGTATTATTCATACAACGTGAAGTAACAGAAATAGAAAAAACATCCCACTCATATCGAATGGAATGTTAGATAATAGCTCTTTCTTTTTCCTTTTCTTCTGTACCAGTTAAATATTTAGCAAGGTTCAGGCTAGCTGTACCATTAGAGTATTCGTTCCATTGGTCAGCGAATTCTTTAATCTGCAAATAATCAAATCTATTTTCCTTTATTGCGAGAATAATAGCATCTGTTGATGCTACAACCGGGCCCGGCATTTTATGTTCATAGTCATCAATTAAGCCACTAGTATAGCTATATTCTTCCATATCATATGCAAAGAATATCATTGGCTTTTCTAGTAATGCATATTCGAATGGGATAGATGAATAATCTGTAATTAATAAGTCAGTAATTAGCAATAAATGATTCGTATCATAGAAGTCCGACACATCATATACAAAATCTTTATACGCTTCACTGATCTCATACGTTACAGCAGGATGTGGTTTAATAAACAGAACATAATCATTCGAAAGTTCTTGATACAGCTTTTGAATATCTAAGTGTAATTGATAATTAGAGAGCTGGTTATTTCGAAAAGTCGGTGCATACAAGATAATCTGTTTGTTTTTAATCATCGGATATTTTTCTGTCATATTCCTGTAGATATGATCCTTCATAGAATGATCGAACAGTATATCAGAACGTGGTATTCCAGTACGCAATATGCGGTCATCTGTAAGACCGAAACTTTTTTTAAATGTCTCTGCCATCATGTTAGATCCAACAACGGTAAAATCAAAGGTACGATATACTTGAGCAAAACGTTCATTTGCTTTTGCTGTCCTAAATTCATTTGTTGGATCCATTAACCCAAAATTCTTGATGGCACCGCCAGCATGCCAAAGTTGGATGCAAGTAGCATTATCTCTAAATTTAGTAGCAGCTAAAAATCCATAATACGTATCTACTAAAATAGTTGAAGCAGTAGCAAGATGATAAATAGATTTGATATAAGAAATGGGATGCTTTATATCAAATACAATTATTTGGGCTTGTCGACTATCAAAGCGATACTTGCATGACGAGTCTTTTAAAATAATAATTTCTTCATTAGAAAGCTTCTTTATAGCATTCGTTGTATAATAAATATTATCACCAAATGTAGCGACTCCAACTACCTTCTTTTTTAAAGGAAAGAGCTTAAAAAAGTTAAAGAGTATACGAAAAATAAACAAGTATACACTAATAGCAAGTTCTTTAACCATTATTCGCCTTATTTAAATCTGCTTTAATTTTTGTTGTAGAGATTCCTACGGTTCTTGGTAAGTAAACGACTTCACAATAATCTTTTAAAAAGTCAAATTTACCCTCCCAGTCATCTCCCATTACAAAAACATCCACATCGTGTTTTTGTACATCTTCTACTTTTTGTTCCCACGTATACTCAGGAATAACTTCGTCTACATAACGTATTGCTTCAAGAATTGCTTTCCTTTGTTCGAATGAATAGTACGCTTTTTTCCCCTTCAACGCATTAAACTCATCAGCAGAAATAGCAACAATTAAATAGTCTCCAAACTCCTTAGCACGTCTCAATATATTAATATGACCAGTATGAAGTAGGTCAAAAGTCCCGTAAGTGATTACTTTTTTCATGTTAAATACCTCCGTATAGATTCTTGGACTATAATACCATAAAATATTTACGTTGAATTTATAATAAAATTACAAAAGATTAACATTTCACGCATACTATATTATACAATTAAACTAGAATAATATAAATACATAAATCTAAAATATTAAAAATAATTGTCGATACTATATAAAAGCTTACCAATAAATTTATTTATAATTCAATATATTGAATCTGAAAATCTAGTTTATTTTATAGTATAGGTCATAAAACCTATTTAATTTGTCCGGGTTGTTATCTGAAAGCACTTTTTGAATTACTTTTATAATTCAAACTGATACATAAATAATAATTAATAGTAATTTGAAAACAAAAGAATTTTTGATTTTCAGTACAATAATATAAATTCTTTCTTAAAAGGATACTTCTATTAATACCTCCAAAAATGATATTAATTATGCTATTATTATTATTTAGAAGTAATTATTGTCGAATATTGCCAAATAATATGAAATAGTAATATCATCCTGTTTTGGGAGTTTTGATAGTACTATGGTTGGTGTTTGTGGAATTATAATTATTAAATTCAATGTTGTGGAGGTAATTAGCTTAAAATGAAACTACTTAATTACATTTGGGATTATTCAAATAAAAAAGAAGTCTTAATATATGAAATCTCTTATCGACAAGAGTATATTAAATTATATACTAAAATTGACTATGGAAATGACGAGCGTGAAAAGATAAAAGAAGAATTTGTGTTAGTGAAGAACAGAAATTCTAATGAAAAACATTTTTTTGAAGTAAAGGAAAAAAAATACTTTAATGGTTATGAAACTTTCGTTTTTCTTTTACCATTAAGAATTTTTGAAGGTAGTTATAATGAAGTCTGGGATCTATATTTGCTTTCTGATTCTATTACAAGTAAAGAATATATTAGAATAAAAGATATTGCAACCGAATCATTAGAAGTACCATATTATCCAGTAAATAAGAATGTCAGCCTACAACTTTTTAATACAATTAAAGGGAATCTGTCGATAAGATCGACTTATAATAACGCTTTTGCAGAAGTACATGAATTAACAAGTGTAGATAATAATCAGTTGTTAATTTCTGGTAAAGTTTTTGATAGTGATATAGGAACTGAGAGGTTTTTAGTTTTTGAAGATCAAGAAACTGAGCGCGATTATAAATTTAAGTTAGATATCTTAGAGAGTTCAAACTATGTTGAATTCAAACAGAATATTGTGTTTGATGATATTAAATCTATGGGGAATAGCGAGTTTAAGTTATATATACAAGTGGGAACAAAAAAAATTCCACTGTCAATAAATGATAAAGTGAATTTAAAAGATTTATTTATGATAAATAATTCTTCTTTATTCGAACTCCTATTCAAAAAGTCGAATAAATCAAAACATTTATCGGTAATTTTTGTAAATCAAAAAATGCAAGTTGAAATAACAAACATATTAATTAATACAGATAATGTTTGTTTAAAAGGATATATAAACAGTAGATATGATATAAAAATAAACGGGTTGCATAGGATAAAGATAAAAAGAGAGATTCAAATGAAATTATTGAAGATTCTATTGAAGTATACAATAATAAATTTGAATATAAATTGGAAGTAAAAAATTTAATACATAGTAATAGATTAATTAATGGAGTTTGGGATATTTATTTAATTTCCGGTGAAGAATGGATACGTTTTGTTACTAGATTAAATGGAATTGAAGATAAACGTTCGATAGTCAATATGCCACAGATAATATCACCTAATTTACAAAATGAAAATAAAGTGGTTAAAGTTTATTATACATTATATGAAGAAGTGTCAATATTAGTCAGAAATCATATTGTTAATAAAAAACTTCAGAGAATACTTTTTAATAAGAATGAACTAATAATAGACGGTTTACTAAATATACAGACCCCAAATGATGAAATTCCTGAGCTTATCGAGGGGAATATAAGGTTTAAGCTTCCTTATGGTCATAAAATGAAATTACCGGTTAAAGTAAAATTAATTAAGACAGGTAGAACATTATTAGAATACAAGTATATAATATCGGCAGCAATAAACAACAGTCAGAAAGAAAATATATATCAAAATATTAATTTTGATTTATGTGAGTGTGAAATTAAATTTGGCCAAAGCAATAGCGTATTCTATTTGAATTTACTTCCATCGAAAATAGAAAGTACTTTAGAGGGTTTATTTGTTAAGAATAGTGAACTAAGAAGATTAAGTAATTCTATTAAATTAAAATTCTATTACTTCATGAATAAAGTAGTACCCATTAATTCAAAATATGTTATTTTTCAAAGTACAACTGGTATGAATTACTCATGTAATCCTAGAGGTCTATATGAAGAAATGCTTAAACAAAGTATTGATTTCAAACCCGTATGGGTCGTGAATAAAACAAACCAAAAAATACAAGGAAACCCCAAAATAGTGAAACCAAACACATTAAGATATTACTATTATCTAGCAATTGGAAAGTATTTCGTTAATAACGGAAATTTTCCAGACTTCTACAAAAAAAGAAAAAATACTGTTCATATTCAAACATGGCACGGCACACCTTTAAAAAAGTTGGGCTTCGATATAGACCCAAGTTCACCTTCATACAAAGAAAATACTTCTGAAAATTTAATTAGAAGAAATAAAAGGTGGGATTATTTGGTGTCCCCAAATAAATATACAGGCAATATATTACAAAGAGCATACTTATTTAAAAATCAAATATTAAATGTTGGATATCCGAGAAATGATATCTTGTATCAAGATAAAGATTTTAAGAGTGATCAGGTGAATAAAATTAGAAGTTATTTAAATATACCAGCTAATAAGAAAATAATACTTTATGCTCCAACATGGAGGGATAATGACTTTCATAATGGTTTGTTCAATGAACCATATGAATTTAAATTTAATTTAAATGACTTTGTTGAACGCTTTGGAAATGAATATGTTCTATTAGTTCGTTTACACCCTAGAGATTCAATAAGATGTCAAATTAGGGAATATGAAAATATTATATATAATGTTTCTAACTATGATGATATTAAATTATTATATTTAATTTCTGACCTATTAATAACTGATTATTCTTCAGTTATGTTTGATTTTGCTAATACAAAAAAACCAATTATCTTTTTTGCATATGATATAAAACAATATTCCTCAGCTCTTAGAGGTTTCTATTTTAACTTACACAGAGATGCACCTGGCCCTATTGTGACTAATGGAAAAGATTTATTAGATACAATAGAGATTTCAAGATCATTACCTGAGCTTTACTTTGATAAATATGAAGAGTTTTATAATAAATTTTGTTCTTGGGAAGATGGTTGTGCATCACAAAGAATTATTAATCAGGTATTTTATAGCTTGAAATCTTAGGAGGGTTTATTTTGAAGATATATTTTTTAATTTTAAATGTGTATGGAATGGGTGGGACAGTAAGAACTGTTTTAAATACCGCAAATTATTTAGCTAATAAGAACTATAGTATTGAAATTATAAGTCTATTTAGAAGGCAAAATACACCCTTTTTTCATGTGGATCCCAGAGTGAAAATAACAATACTCCACGATGTATACGCTCGTGACAGAAATCGTCAAGACATACGCACAAAAATTGCTAACTTTTTATTGTCAAGAAAAAGTAAACTTATTCATAAAGATGAAGAATCTATAAAGCAGTTCTCATTATTAACGGATATTAAATTATTTTTATATTTGAGGTCGATTAAAGAAGGAGTTTTAGTATCAACAAGACCCTGTTTTAACTTATTTATATCGAAGTTTGGTAGAAAGAAGATAAAATTAGTTGGACAAGAACATATTAACTTCGAAGGGCACCCAGAAGGTTTAAAAAAATCTATTAAAAAATATTATCCAAAATTAGATTATCTTATAACCCTTACGGATAAAGATAATGAACATTATCAAAAGATATTTAATAGAAATAGTAATCTACAAATTTTAAAAATAACTAATTCAGTTTCTGCTAATCAAGAAGTATATAAATCTTCATTAAAAGAGAAAACCGTTATAGCAGCGGGAAGACTTGATTACATTAAAGGCTATGATTTATTAATTGAAGCTTTTTCATATGTTGTTAAAAAAAATCCCGATTGGAAGTTGAAAATTTATGGTACTGGTAAAGAAAAGAATGAATTAATGAAGCTTATACAAGATAGACATTTATATAATCATGTGTTTTTAATGGGGCCGACTAAGAATTTGAACAAAGAATTATTAAACTCTTCTATTTTTGCAGTTAGTTCACGAATTGAAGGATTTGGTTTGGTTATCGTAGAGTCAATGCAAAGTGGTGTTCCTGTTGTTAGTTTTGACTGTCCGCATGGTCCCTCAGAAATAATTACAAATGAGGTTGATGGGATTCTTGTAGATAATGAAAATGTCTTAGGATTGGCAAACTCAATTAATCTATTAGTAGAAGATAATGAATTAAGAGGAAAAATGGGATTGCATGCTATAGAGAGTGTAAAGAGGTTTTCTATTGAATCTATAGGAGCACAATGGGATGAGTTTTTTAAAAGTATTTTTATTAATATAAATGAACAAAACCATAAAATCGATAGTAAAACATTATCGTCTAACAGTAGTAATTAAAGAAAAATTTTATGTGAAATGGATGAATTTAAACCTACAAAAGTGAAATCTATTTTAAATTTCACTTAAGTACCATATTAATTTAATTCTGTTAATTATAAAAGTTTAATTTAGTAGTATCCAAATTTTGAAAGGGTGATTGAGATGAAGAAAATTATTAATTTGTTATTATTATTATTCCTATTATACCCTTATAGTGTAGTAGCTGATGAAGCAGTAGAAAATAATGATCTTGAAAAAAATGAGGGGGACACATCAGTAAATCAAGTTAATGATGAAGGTGAATCTATTAACCCTAAATTAGAGCAAGAGGAATCTGAAGTTAAATTAGAGATGGATAAAGAACATAGTTCTACAACTCAAAAAGCTAAAGATTCTATTAGTGATGATAATACTGATGTGGAGAATAATGATAGCATTAATGTTCCTAAAGAAAATAATGTTATTAGTGAACTCGAAAACAAGAGTATTAGTGATACTAATAATTTTGATACTAAAATAACAAATACTAAAAATATAAGCCTACTTGGCAAGATAATTAAGTCTAATACCAAAATCTATAATAATCCTGAAAAGGGAACTGAAGATTATTTTAAAGCTGGCGATACTTATACGAACACAGTCTTTTATATAAAAAAACAAATGAATATTGATAAAGATGTATATTATTTAATTAGTAATCAACCAAGTAGTACTCATGGAGTAATTGGGTGGGTAAGGAAAGATCAACTTTCCACTTATACTCATACAAGCGTCGATTCTAAAAAAAAGGTGTTTTACTTAAATGGGAGAGGGGTTGCATATAATAAACCTTGGGGGGAAGTAAGGATGTAGTATATAATTCTTCTCAACTAGATAAACTAAATGGTTACAAATTCGAAGTTAATTTAACAAATAATGTAGGTAATAATACTTGGTATAAGGGGTTACTAAATGGAAAAACAGTATGGATTCATTCGAATCATCTAACAAGATCTAGTGAAATAAGTAGATTAGGGAAATTTAAAGATGTGGATGCAAAAGTTTATTCTGCCCCGGGTAATGAACTAGATTATAACTATGCTGGGAATGAACTTATAAATAAGGTGTATTACATAAAAGAATCTATTAATTTGAACGGTCAGCTATATTATTTAATTAGTAACCAACCCAGCAACTCTACAGGAACTATAGGATGGGTTAGAAAAAATGATTTGCTCTCTTATACTCATGAAGGATTAGACAGCAAAGAAAAAACTTTATATTTAAAGGGAAAAGGCATAGCCTATAATAGGCCGTGGGGTGGAAAAGAAAACATAGTTTATAATATAAACGATTTAAAAAAGAGACAAGGAATGATATTTCAAGTTAACTTGACTCAAAAAGTAGGTAATAACCTATGGTATCGAGGGATACTAGAAGGGAAAACAGTATGGATTCATTCGGATCATGTAAAATCGCCTCAATCTACAAGTAAATTAGGGAAGATTAAGAGTAATAAAGAGAAAATTTATTCTTCACCAGGTAACGAGTTAACAGCTAGTTCTGCAGGGTCAGAAAATATAAATAAAGTTTTTTATATTAAACAGCAAATTAATTTAAATGGCATTCTATATTATAATATAAGTAATTATCCAAGTAGCCATAAAGGAACAATTGGTTGGGTAAAAGAGGATAGTATGCTTTCGTACACCCATGTAAATGTAGATAACATTTCTAAAATATTCTACTTAAGCGGAAAAGGTGTTGCTTATAACAAACCATGGGGAGGCAGTCAGAATGTAATCTATGATTCTGAAGCTCTTAAAAATATGCAAGGCTATGGACTAATTGTTAACTTGACTAATAAAGTAGGAGATAATATATGGTATAGAGCCAATCTAAAAGGTAATAGTATATGGATTCATTCAAGCCATTTAATGAATATAACTGGTAGTGCAACAAGTAGGTTAGGGAAAATTAAAAGTGAAACCGCTAAGATCTATAAGGGGTTAGGTGATGAAACAACAACAATCAATGCTGGAAGTACGTACACCAACAAGGTTTTTTATATAAAAAGAAAAAGCCAAATAGACAACAAAATCTACTATTTGTTAAGTAATAAACCTAGTAGTACAGAAGGAACCATTGGTTGGGTAAAAAAAGAAGATGTTAATTCATATACTCATGAAGGAATTGATAATAATTCAAAGAATTTATATTTAAAAGGAACAGGTCTAGCCTATGATCGTCCATGGGGTGGAAAAGAAAACATTATTTATAATAATACTGAAATTAATGCTATGGAAGGCTATAGTATTCAGGTTAATTTGACTCAAAAGGTTGGCAACAATATATGGTATCGGGGAATAGTTAATGGAAAAACAGTATGGATTCACTCAAGTCATGTAACTGGTACCACTGGAACCAGCACAAGTAAATTAGGGAAATTAAAGAGCGATTCTTCTAAGATTTATAAGAGGCTTGGTGACGAGTCATCAGCTATTAATTCAGGAGAGAAGTATTTAAATAGTGTATATTACATTAAACGTCAAAGTGAAATAAATGGTGAAATTTATTACTTAATTAGTAATTTACCAAGTAGTACTAGTGGAACCATTGGATGGGTCAAACAGGATGAATTAACGTCATACAGTCACCAAAGCGTAGATAGTAATAAGAAAAAATTAACTTTAAAGGGTAAAGGAATAGCTTACAATAAACCATGGGGTGGAAGTAAAAATATAGTATTTGATTTAAAAGATATGATTAATTTGAAAGGCGAAATACTAGAAGTAACTTTAACAAATAAGGTGGGAGGTCAACTTTGGTATAAAGGGCAATTACAAGGGGAGACGGTTTGGGTACATGAATCTCATTTAGAAAAAAATACTGCAAACTATTCTTATTATGATTTAACACTAAGCGAAGCTGTCTCTATACAAATGAAGGCTACCCCAAAAACAGATAAATATGTGCATTATGTACATGGTGATTATATACAATACAATAATAAAGGTAATTACTATTATGTTACCGCAAGTACTTTAAATGTAAGAGGTGGTCCGGGTACTAATTATTCAATAGTTGATACTTTAAATTATGGGGAGAAAGTTTCTATAAGAAAAAAAGTTGGAGACTGGTATAGATTATATTGGGTTAACGCTAAGGAGGAAGATGTTAGATATTATTTAGATCCGAATAACTTTATTAATGATGATGTTCAAAAATTTCAATTCTTAGACCTATCAAGGTCCAGTGATATATCTGCTTCTGTACTAAATGATTTCTTATCGGGAAAAGGAACACTAGCCGGACAAGGGCAGGCATTTATTGATGCAAGCATAATAAATAGTATTAATGATGTCTATCTAGTATCTCATGCTATTTTAGAAACGGGTAATGGTACCTCTACTCTTGCCAGTGGTGTTAAGTATAATGGGAAAACGGTCTATAATATGTATGGAATCGGGGCATATGACAGTTGCCCGGTTGATTGTGGGGCTAAAAAGGCTTATGAAGAAGGGTGGACTACTCCATATAAGGCCATTGTAGGAGGCGCTAAATTTATTGGACGAGATTATATTTCCTCCGGACAAAATACTTTATATAAAATGAGATGGAATCCTCTTGCTATGGATAATACAGGATCAGCAACACATCAATATGCTACGGATATTGGTTGGGCTTCAAAGCAAATTACAACTATGTATAATTTATATCAACAAATTGGTTCTTATTCTTTACATTTAGATATACCATCCTATAGATAGTGTTTAAGGTAATAAATGAAACACCTTTAGCCGACGAGCGAGTCGGTACCGACCCCAGAAGTTAGAGTGAAAGATCTAATTTCTGGGGGTGTTTTTGTGGCTAAATATAGTGAAGAATTTAAAGTGAAGGTTGTCACTGAGTATATATAGACGGAAACCTTTCATTTCGTTCCTTAGAGAAAAAAATATCATATGGGAGCTCTGCACCAATTGTCAACAATGGTTTAGAATTCCCTTCAACGGAATCAAATTCCCTATTATCGGAAATTTTGTCTGGCTTGTTGCCAGCCTTTTTCTTTTCCATCAGATGATAAGAGTCAGCTTTAATATTAAAGATAGTGAAATGATGGATTAGACGATTGTGACCGTCAAGTAAAATGACACAATTTCTGCTTATTAATTTGAAACACTTTGCTGCCCAAATATGGTTTTTCGATGCTTCATTCGCCAACTGTCTTCATTTAAATGAATAATTTCCACTCGATGCAATATACGATCTAGAATCGCGGTTGTAATTGCCTGATCTCCTAATAATTCACCCCATTCTTTAGGACCTTTATTGGACGTTAATATAATCGATGTTTGATTGTACAGATCATTGATCAAATGAAAAAACATATTGGCTTCCTGTTTGTCCATTGCCATAAACATTAAATCGTCAATGATAACTAGATCTGCTTCTCGTATTCTCTTCATTCTCGTTTTCGATTTCCTTGTGATTTCTTCAGTCTTTAATACATGAATGAGATCACCCATCGTAGTAAAAATCACTTTATATCCTTGGTTGAGAGCCTCCATGCCCAGCCCAATCGATAGGTGGGTTTTGCCGGATGATATTGAGATAGTCGTATGCGGAATCTACCTCTTCAAACCCTTTCGCAACCGTATCCATAAATGAATCGATGCCTTTTGTCCGATCGCGCGAATGGCTTCTATCCTTCACTAATTGGCCTTTTCTTTCAGGAATAGTGTGTTTTGCAATCAATTCTCCTGTATCGGTAATATAGATGAATAGTTGTTTGTCTTCCGTTTCCTTGATACCGACGGTATCATATTTATGGAATGTTCCTAGTGGAAGAGAATACCGATTCGACAAATAACGAATTGTATTGTCCTTATGGACGCTTCTTGTTATACTATTTTCATAATTGTTTTTGATAGTTAATTTTTCTGCGACTGGTCTTAAGTGTTGCTTTTCCAAGGAGAACACTTCGACCGGTCTTTTTTTTGTTGTGTTATGGATTTTATAGTTCCCTGTTCGGTTTAGCCACTGCCAACCCTGTTCATTCCAGGAATCAATGTTGTGAAACACTCTATGTCTCGCAAAGTTATGCTTGATAAAGCCAACCACATTTTCAATTTTCCCTTTACTTTCTGGGTCAGCTTTTCTACAAACCCTAAGGTTTAAACGCCTGGTTTCCTTATAATGTTGAAACTCTTTCGTTAAGATAAGATCCCCGCCATTTTCACTGACCACGATTAAATTATCCTGATCATAAACGATTTCTCTTGGGATTCCGCCATACCACCGAAATGCATCTTCATGTGCTTCCATCACATCCTGGGTAGTGAAAGGTCTGTCTAACCATTTTTTATATTTGTATCTCGAGTTAGACAAAACAAATGCGATAAAGCTCAGCTTCACCTCTTGATTGTCAGGTGTTCTTTGTTTTGTATGACCAAAATCAACCTGCATTTGTTCTCCCATTGGCTGGTCAGGAATAGCTTCATAATTCCGCGGTAGAGTCTCTTTCTCTATTCTATATTCAGTACGTAATTCTCTAACGTAGGCACGAACCGTGCTCTCGCCAATCTCCAGTGATTCATACCTTTCCTGTAACCAATCTTGCACTTGTGCTGCTGACATATCAGGATGTTCTCTCAGCCAGGATAAAATTAACGCTTTGTAAGGATCTAACTTTTTCTCTCTCGTTTTTATACTTTCTACCCATTCAGCCATCTCCGAAGGAGACTTCTGCAGGTTGCGATACACCGTTGATCTTGATACCCCCAACTTTTCCGCCACCTTCGATTTACTAAATCCTTGCTTAATTAACTGTTGAATCTCCATATACATTTCCCACTTATCCACCTTTTCTGCGCCCTCCATTGATGTGTGTATAATCTTAAATATCATACAATGGGAGAGCTATATATTTTACTGGTATATTTGGGTAAATAAGTGTTTCTTCTAATCTAGCGGAAACTGTCTACTTTAGTTTAGCAGTCACAACGATCCAGGGGCCGTTGCTAATCCTCCATCTCCAAAGATCTTTCCCTATTCAACATACGATTTATTTGAAATAATAATCGTTGCGCCATGATCATATCTTCTTATATGATTTGAAAAAGCGTGTTTGCGCTCAGTTCATCGAAGCTAAATAACCTAGTTCATCAATAATTAGTAGTTCTGGGGGACTATACCTTTTTAATAATCCGTTGGATTCACCCTTGTTTTTCTGCCTTCTGGCACTCAGGTATAAAATTATTGGCATTAATAAAAAGGACTTGGTGACTGTTTGTAATAGCCTCGAAAGCCATATAAATGGCTAAATGTGTCTTTCTTAACCCTAGTGGCCCCAGTAGTAAATGTTATATCCATTATGAATATATCTACCGGATAACATTTCTTTAATTCTTCGTTCATCTATACTATGTTAAAAACTAAAATCGAAGTCATAAATGCTTTTGATGTAGGAAAGCTTTGCTTTTTTAAGACGTATATCTAAAGCTGTCTTTTCTCTCTGTTCGATTTCTTGTGATAATAACGTGATTAAGAAGTCCGAATATGATACATTATTTTTAGATGTATTTTAAGTAAACTATCTATTTGATTTTAATGGTTTAGAAAACCTTTGGCTATGTAGGGTCAGAGAGCTTATAGCAAGGTAACAAGAAACTACTAAGGTTATACTTAAAAAAGCTAAAAGCTTTTCGGGGGAATCCGAATGTCTTCTACGAAAATCACAAACTGCATTGGCATTCGAAATCAAAGAAGAAGGATTCCGATTAAAAGATATTTTTCCTACTGTAGGGATTCCTGAAGCAACCCATCATTATCATATGGAACGCTATGACAGAGAAGATACAGAAACAGAATTAAAAGAGCTCATCACAAAACTATTTAGAACCTTTCATGAACATTATGGTTATAAACGAATTACAAAAGATTTAAAGAAATTTGGGCATTGCACCAAGTGCATAATGAAGGAACTAGGATTAAAATGTGTGAAGTTCATGCGGAAATCCCGTAAATACAACTCTTATAATGGGAGAGTTGGAAAGGTAGCGAAAAATCGGTTGTCCCGCCGTTTTAGCACATCTATTCCACTTCAAAAGTTAGTAACAGACATAACGGAATTCAAATGTCTAGGCGAAGAGAAGTTATACTTAAATCCGATTCTTGACCTTTATAACGGAGAAATTATTACGTATGACATCAAAAAAGGCCCAACATTAAATTTTGTCATGCCCCCTTTAATAGAATTAATAGGGATACTGAAGAGTCGGGTAGCCTACTGTACTGGATCCACTCCGATCAAGGCTGGCATTACCAACACAATCAGTAAGTGAGGACACTAAAAGAAAATAAAATATTCCAAAGCATGTCGCGCAAAGTCACTTGCGCAGATAATGCACCTACGAAGAATTTTTTTGGCATTTTAAAGCAAGAAATGTATTATGGTGAAAAATTAGTAAGCTATGAAGAATTAAAAGTCGGATTGAAGAATATATTTACTCGTTCAACCATGCACGATCCAAAGATTAAATTGGCAGGGTTGAGTTCAGTTGAATCTCCCAATCAATTCAGCCAAGCAACTACATAATATAAACTCTAATTTTATTAAATTTGTATAAAATAATTTATGGTTATTTTTATCATTCTGTTTGAGTTTATATCTTCTTCTACAATTCTTTATTGATATCATTCCGTCGTGTTAGAATATATACAGATTTAATTATTTTGATCTGAATTAGTTCAGATTTTAAATAAATAACTTTTAACAATTATAATAAAATTTTTGTAGTACAAAGAAATTTGTAGAATAATGCATTATAATTTTTGTTAAACTAATTAAAACTACTAGAATGCAGGGGATTTAAATGAATATATTTTCATCATCAAAGAAAAAAAAAATAAATAAATTAAAAAGAAATATAAGCTATATCCAAATGGAAAATAAACTTGTAATTACAGGGGCTTTTAATAAAGATAGTTACTGTGCAAAAGAATTATGGCTGGTGTCTAGAGAAACTGATGAAAGTTTTAAAATTGTAGAGATTAAACCGACACATGAGTTTAAGTTTGAGGTGAACCTTGATGAAATAATAAAAAACAATTATTTAATTTCCGGTGTTTCCTATGATTGGTATTTTAAGGTACGTACACCATTATCTGAAGTTAGTAAAGAAAAGTATACAAACGATAATTGTAAAATAATTAATGAAGATAATGAAATATTATGTGAATATTTAATACGATGTGGCAGATTTGCATTAACTGAAATAGTTAAATTACCATTTTACTATTACAACAGTGATTCAGTTATAAATTATCTGACTACAAAGGGGAATTTATCGTTAATTGTAAATGGAGAACCATACTCTCCTACAAAAATTCAAATTGATAAGTTTAAAAAAAGTCATGGTTGTATAAATATAGAAGGTAAACTTTTCACAAAAAATTCTATTATTACCACTGGAAGTATTTTACTATTAGGTAGAAATACTGGGAGTAAGTTGGAAATCAATGGCCTTAAACTAACTCATAGGAATGAGGAAGTTACTTATAGATTTGGTTTAAATCGTTACTATTATAAAGCTACAATCAATATAGCTGAATTGTTTAAAAAAAAGGATATAACAGAAGATATATACGATCTGTTTCTTAAAGTTTCGATGCATGATATGCATGAAGAAAAGTACATTAGAATTGGGAGACCAACATTTAAAGCTAAATTATTTCTAAAGGATTTATATATTAAGCATAAGCACAAGGCAATAGTGGTTAATCCATACTATACATTTAAAAAAGAAAACTTGTCATTTGAAGTTTACAATTATTCAACAGATGTATTTAATTATATGAGAAAATTAATGCGTTGGTCTTGGCTAATTAGAAAAGTAAAATATAACAAAAAAACATGGATTATAGGTGAAAGGACTTATAAAGCTCAAGACACAGGTTATGCTTTTTTTAAGCATATTAGAGAGAATTATCCAGAGAAAAGAGTATACTATGTAATAGATAAAGATTCACCCGAAAGGAAAAACGTGGAAAAATATGGTAATGTTCTTTTGTACAAGTCTAAGGAACATATTTTAAAGACTATAATGGCGGAAAAAATTGTTTCATCTCACCATCCTGATTATCTATATCCTATAAGAACCTATGCATTTAAGAAAAAGGTAAAAGCTGATAAGGTTTTTCTTCAGCATGGCATTATGGGCACTAAAAATATGGTAGCTAATTATGGGAAAAATGCTCCTAATTTTGATACTGATTTTTTTATGGTTAGTTCTGACTTTGAAAAGCAAATGATTGTTAATGATTTTAATTATGATCCAAGACATGTTTTCGTAACGGGTTTATCCAGATTTGATACTCTTTTTGATGGTAAAGGTACAGTGAAAAGACAATTATTAATTATCCCTACTTGGAGAGATTGGATTATTACTGATGATGATTTTCTGGAAAGCGAGTATTTTTGTAATTATAAAGCTTTAATTAATAATAAGGATTTGCATAAAATTTCGCGGGAACATAATTTTGAAATTATTTTTTGCTTACACCCAAACATGCAAAGATTCAGAAAGCACTTTCAAGATAAAAACGTAAGAATAATAAACCAAGGTGAAGTTGATGTACAACAGTTAATTAAAGAAAGTGCACTTATGATTACCGATTATTCAAGCGTTGCTTTTGATTTTAGTTTTCTAGATAAACCGATAATATATTATCAATTTGATCGAAAAAGATTTATTGGAAATAGGCCGTCTCATTTGGACTTAAACAACGATTTACCAGGTGAAATATGTTTTAATGAAAATAATTTATTAAATTTAATTGAAGAATATGCATTAAATAATTTTGTTGTGAAAGATATTTATAAACAGAAAGCTAATAAATTTATTAAGTACAAAGATAAATTATCTTCTGAAAGAATATATAAAGTAATAAGTAAATATAGTGCTAAAAGAAATATAAGCGACAATCCTAAAATTGCTATGTTTTTAAATGCTCTCTTCAAAAAGTATCGTAAGAGTAAATATTATTTTCCTAGCATGAAGCTTTTTTATAATCTGGGAACGAAAATTATCCCAGTTGATAAGAATTTAATTCTTTTTGAAAGCGGACTGGGTAAGCAATATGGAGATAGCCCTAAAAATATATATGAGGAGATATTAAAACAAGAGCTTAGTTATAAAAAAATCTGGGTTTATAATAATAATTACAGATTCGTTGATCAAAACACTGTAAAAATTAAAAGATTAAGCCCGTTATATTATTATTATTTAATAAGAGCAGGTTATTGGGTTAATAATCAGAATTTCCCTTCGTATATAAAGAAAAGGAAATCTACTACCTATCTACAAACATGGCATGGTACCCCATTAAAGAAAATGTTGTTTGATTTAGAGGAAATACATGGTAGAAGCGATGATTACTTAGAAAGAATAGGAAAAGCAGTTCAAAGTTGGGATTATCTTATTTCTCCTAGTAGATATGCTACAAAAGCTTTTAAGAGTGCGTTTAAATATAATAATGAAATTTTAGAAGTGGGCTACCCTAGAAATGATATTTTTTATAAGGACGGCTTACAAGATACAATTAATAAAGTTAAAAATAGACTTAATGTTGATAATAAGAAAGTAATATTGTATGCTCCAACATTTAGGGATGATCAAACGAATAACAAAAATAAATTCTTATTTAATATAAATATGGATTTGTATAAAATGAAAGAACAGTTAGGTAATGAATATATAGTTTTATTAAGAATGCATGTCGTCATTAACAATAAGCTGCAAATAGATGAAGATTTAAAAGATTTCGTTAAAAATGTGTCTAAGTATCCGGACATTCAAGAATTATTATTAGTGACTGATATTTTAATTACAGATTATTCATCAGTCATGTTTGATTTTGCCAATACAGGTAGGCCTATGTTGTTCTTCACTTATGATCTAGAGAAATATAGAGATAATTTAAGAGGGTTTTATTTAGATTTTGAAAAGGAAGCTCCTGGTCCTTTTGTCTTTAATACTCAGGAAATTATACAAAATGTATTGAACATAGATAAAGTTATTTATAATCATAAGGATAACTATAAATCATTTCAGAAAAAGTTCTGTTCATTAGAGGACGGAAAAGCTGCTCAAAGAGTAGTTGATAGGATTTTTAAATAGTTCTTAGTAAAAAGGTCTGTTAAAACAGGCCTTTTTACTAAGAAATGAATTATAATATGAATAGAAAGAGACTTATAAACAAGTAAAGGCATTAACTTTTGAGGAGTAAAAAAGATGAAAAAGAAGCTGTCCAGAATTATACAAAAGTTTTTAAAGTTAGTATTTATTATAATAGCTAGGATTCCTGTGAAAAAAAATTTAATAGTCTTTGAAAGCTTTTTAGGTAAACAATATAGTGATAATCCAAGAGCGATATACGAGAGATTATTAGATAGTGATTTAGACTATAAAATGTATTGGATTTTTGATAGAAGATATAAGGATGCTTTTCAAATAGAGAATATAAAAACTGTAAGAAGGATGTCGTTGAAATGGGTTTACTTGATGGCAAGAGCTGAGTTTTGGGTTTCGAATAGTAGGTTACCATTGTGGATACCAAAACCAAAGCATACAAAGTATTTACAAACATGGCATGGTACCCCCTTAAAAAGATTAGCAGCTGATATGGAAGAAGTTCATATGCCTGGTACAAATACAACTAAATACAAGGAGAATTTCCTTAAGGAATCGAGTAAATGGGACTTTTTAGTATCGGCTAATGCATATTCTACTGAAATATTTAAACGAGCGTTTCAATTTGATAGGGAAATTATAGAATCGGGTTATCCTCGAAATGACTTCTTGATTAATGCGAATAACCAAGAAAGTATTAATAATATAAAAGAAATAGCGAATTTACCATTAGATAAGAAAATAATTTTATATGCACCTACATGGAGAGATAACCAGTTTTATGCAAAGGGAAGGTATAAGTTTGATTTACAAATGGACTTTGATCAATTAAAAAAACGTTTTAGTAAAGATTATATTATTTTGTTAAGACTTCACTATCTAGTTGCTGAAAAATTGGACTTAAAAGGATATGAAGGATTCATTTATGATTTCTCAAAACATGAGGATATTAGAGAGTTGTATTTAATAGCTGATCTATTAATTACCGACTATTCTTCCGTTTTTTTTGACTATGCAAACTTAAAAAGACCTATGTTGTTTTATGTATATGATATAGAAGAATACCGCGATAATTTACGGGGGTTTTACTTTGATTTTGAACTGAAAGCACCAGGACCTTTGGTAAAAACAACGGAAGAAATTATTAAAGAAATATCTCAACTTGAAGAAAATGGCTTTATACCATCTGCTACAACTGAAGAATTCTATCAAAAATTTTGTTATCTAGAAGATGGCGAAGCTAGTAAACGTGTAATAGAGAAAGTTTTTAAAGGATAACTTTTTAAACAGGTTTTTGATTTTCATTGTGTTTTATAATTTTTACTTGTATAATTTAATAACGTAAAAAAGACGATGGTATATTGATACTTGAAAGGATATACGTATGAAATCTGCACTTAAAGTTATTAAAGAACAAATAGATCATTTTTATTTGCTTAGAAGGCTTTCCATTTATGAACTAAAGAGTAAGAATAAAAATAACTATTTAGGCATTCTTTGGGAAATATTAAATCCAGCTATTCAAATTGTTATTTATTGGTTTGTATTTACAACACTTAGAAGTAGAGAAGATGTCCCCTTAAGCGATGGACAAGAGGTTGACTTTTTTAGCTGGCTATTAGCGGCGTTCTTTCTTTGGATCTTTTTTTATCAGGGAACAATACAGGGATCGAAATCTATCTACTCGCGATTGAAGATGTTATCTAAAATGAACTTTCCTATGAGTATTATTCCTGGGTATGTAATTTTTTCGCAGTTTTATGTTCACCTTGTCATGCTCGGAATATCAATTATCTTATTAAACTTTATTGGATATTACGCTTCAATATATTATCTGCAATTGATTTATTATATCTTTGCAGCAATCGCTTTAATATTTGCTCTATCCTTAATAACGTCGACACTATCAACAATTATTAGAGATGTTCATATGTTGCTTAATTCAGTACTTCGAATGTTTCTTTATATATCGGGTGTCTTGTGGCCACTCAGTATGGTAGGAGATGAGTTTGCAGAGGTATTAACTATTTTAAAATTAAATCCACTTTATTATCTCATCGAGGGATATCGAGCTGCTTTATTTGGTACGGAATGGTATTTTATAACTCAATGGGAGTATACTTTAGTGTTCTGGGGAATTGTTATTGTATTGTTCCTATTCGGATCTATGCTCCATGTAAAATTCCGTCGACATTTTATTGATTACTTATAAAGGCTTGTGATGACAATGAAAAAAGCGATTATCGCCAAAAATATTTCAAAGAAATATAAATTATATAACGGTACAAAAGAACGGCTATTAGATTTAATTACCCCAAAAAGTTATGGTGAAGATTTTTATGCGCTTACTGACGTTAATTTTGAAGCTGAAAAAGGGGATATTGTAGGGTTTGTAGGAATTAATGGTTCTGGTAAATCTACATTATCTAATATTATAGCAGGTATTGTCCCTGAGACAAAAGGAAGTGTAGAAATCAATGGTCAGGCTGCATTAATTGCAGTTGCTGCTGGCTTGAAAAATGATCTTACAGGTAGAGATAATATTGAATTGAAGTTGCTTATGTTAGGGTTTACTAAAGAAGAAATAAGGGGACTAGAACCTGAGATTATTGAATTCGCAGAGTTGGAGAAGTTTATTGATCAACCTGTTAAATCATATTCAAGTGGGATGAAGTCTAGGCTTGGCTTTGCTATTTCTGTTAATATTAACCCAGATATCTTAATTATAGATGAGGCATTATCTGTTGGAGATAAGGCTTTTGCTGAAAAAAGTTTGAATAAGATGAAAGAATTTAAAGAAAAAGGGAAGACAATGATTTTTGTTAGTCATTCCATAGGGCAAATGAAACAGTTCTGTGAGAAAATTCTTTGGTTAGAATACGGAATGGTAAAAGACTTTGGTACAGTTGAAGAAGTAATTCCTAAGTATGAAAAGTTTCTAAAGGAATTTAAAAAAATGTCAAAAAAAGAGCGAAAATCATATCGAGAAGAAGCATTTAAGAGGCAGCAAGAAGCACTTCTGTTAGATAGACAGAATAATTAATAGATAAAAGAGGAAAAATTTCCTCTTTTATTTTTTTAAATAAGTTTGTAAATTTAGTGTAAATTTTTAGAATTTAATTTATAATTTAATTATAAAGTGTTTTTTGTTTATTAATGAGGAGGGGAGCCATGAAGCAATTTAGCTTTATCTTGTTATCAGGTGGAGTTGGTAAGAGGATCAATTAAATACTCCAAAACAATTCTTATTATTAGCAGGTAAGCCAATATTTATCCATGTATTAGAAAAAATCGATAATATTTCGGAAATTAAAGAGATTATTATTCCATGTCCTACTAATTTTATACATAAAACTCAGCAAATAATAAGTGATTATCGATTTACGAAGCCAATATTTTGTGTTGAAGGTGGAGAAAGTAGGCAAGAGTCTGTTTATAAAGGATTAAAGAAAGCTTCATACGAAAATACCATAATTCATGAATCCGTCCGACCATTTGTAACGCCTGATACATTTAAGAAATTAATTCACGCAAATAATGAAAGCGCTATCTTAGGTCTGGATATACCTTTTACGGTGTTAAATGGAAAATCAATTGTGGAAGGTATTTTAAAACGTGAAGAATTAATTAATGTACAACTGCCACATAAATACAATACAAAAAAAATATTATACGCACATGAGTGTGCAAGAGAAGATGAATTACATTTTACAGAGGATGCAGGTTTATATTTCCATTATTTTAATTCAGAAATTTCGATACTAAAAGGCTCTGAATACAACATTAAGATCACAAAACCGATAGATCGAATTATTGCAGAGGCAATTCATAAGGAAACTATTTTATTGGGGGATTATTAATGTCAAAAACATGTATTATAACTGGAGCAAGTAGAGGTATAGGAAGAGCAATTGCAATCGCTTTGAGTTCTCAAAATGATATAAAGAATTTCATTTTATTATCCAGAACAGAAGAAGGTTTGAAAGAAACGGTAAGTCTAATGAGCAGTGGGAAAAATATTGTCTATTATCCAATTGATCTAACTAATTATTATGAGGTTCATAATTTAATTGATAATTTAGGAGAAAAATATAAAACTGTCGATATGTTGATAAATGTTGCAGGATATGCCAATCCTAAATCATTATTAGAAACTTCTGTAGAAGATTGGGAAAAAACATATCAAATAAATGTTCATTCGGTATTTAATATTACTAAGGAAGTCGTTAAGTTTATGAAGAAAACAGGAGGGAAGATATTAAATGTAGCTTCAACTGCAGGCAGTTCTGCACGCCCAGGTTGGCTATCATATGCTTCTTCTAAAGCTGCATTAATAAATATGTCTGATACGTTATCGGCGGAATTATCTGATTATGGCATTCTGGTTTATTGCATATCTCCTGGTAGATGTGCTACTGAACTGAGAAGAGTGTTAGCACCAGATGAGGATCCTAGTACGATAATGCAACCAGAGCATGTTGGAGAAGTTGTCTTTCAATTGTTAGCAGATAATGAAACTTGTCTTGACGGTCAAAATATTGTAGTTAGAAAACAGATTGCAAAGAAAAATGCAAAAGAGACATCGAGAAAACAGATGATATAACTATAAAAAATAGAGGCGAGCTGCATGGAATATAAAGATATATTAATTATTTCTTTATTGCTACTAATCTTGATTTCTATAAATAGCAAAAAAGTTAAGAAGTTAAGACTAATAGGAAAGAGATCCATTATTATTACTATACATTTTATCTCAAGGTTCTTTCCTAAACAGCAAAATTTGGTTGTTTTTGGAGGAGAAAACGGTCAAGGGTTTAGAGGTAACACTAAATATTTATTTTTGGAGATGTCAAAATATCCTAAATTAAAATGTGTCTGGATAACTAGCAACCAAAAAGTTGTAAAAAAACTAGAGAGTTATGGTTATTTAACATATAAAAAACATTCATTAAAAGGAATATTTTATCAACTTCGTGCTAAATTAGTCATTCACTCTCATTCCATAAATGATGATTTTAGTAAATCTTTTTTAGGTGGAGCAATATCCTATAATACCTGGCATGGGGTTGGATTAAAAAAAGTATGGGGAGCAAATAAAAACACGTTTACTTACAAAGTTTTAAACGATAAAAGCTGGTTAAAACGTTTCTTTGGAAAATTTGTAGTGAAAACGAATCAAGCAAGGAAAAATTACATAGTATCGACTAGTGATCACGTATCTTCCTATTATCCGCATACATTTTTAGTGCCAAAGGGAAATATTTTACAACTCGGTCAGGTAAGAAATGATGTTTTTTTTAACGAATCTGAAGAAGATACACAAATTCCAGATTGGATTAAAACTAATAAAATTATCTTGTATATGCCAACTCATCGTAATTTTGGGAAATTAGAGATGGATATTAATATAGTTTTTGACTTTCAAAAGCTTAATAATTTTTGTGAGCAAACGGGATATACTTTTCTTGTAAAACGACATATGTATAGTCATGGACAGCTACCAACAATTTATGACCATATCATTGATATAAGTGAAGAAGATTATGATCCACAATTATTACTTAAGTATACGGATATTCTGCTAACTGATTATTCAAGTTGCTATACTGATTACTTGTTACTAGATCGTCCAGTACTATTTTTCTCTTATGATTTAAACCAATATTTGCAGAAATCTAATCAGATGTATTTTAACTACTTTGATGTAACTCCTGGACCTAAATCACAGACCTTTGAAGAGCTTTTAATAGAATTAGAGAAGGCTGTTTATGAACCAGAACTATATTCTGAAGAGAGGAAAAGGGTTTTAAACATTTTCTATTCGAAAGATAATCAAGTACCTGTATTGCATAAACAGGTAAACTATATTTATTCCAATATACTAAAATTAAAGTAAGGGGTAGGTATCTAATATGAATTTATTAAGACTAGTACCTACTATTATTATAAAGTATTTTATAAGATCGATACATATGTTCTATTGCCTTCTATTTCCACTAAATAAGAATAAAGTTACATTTGCTTCTTATCGATCGAATAAAATTAAGGATAATTTAGCTTTTGTAAATAGAGAAATAAGAGAGAATTATCCATCAATAAAAAGAAAACTTCTTTTCAAGAAATTTGAAAGCACCTTAAAAGGAAAGATTAAATATATCTTCCATATGATAAGAGCCTGTTATCATTTGGCTACTTCAAAATATTTCATTATAGATGACTATTATTATCCTATATATGTGATTAAACCTAGAAAAGGTATTGAGATTATTCAGTTATGGCATAGTGCTGGTGCATTTAAAAAATTTGGTTATAGTACAATTGGTAAATCGTTTGGTCCTAGTAAAGAGTATTTAAAGCACATTCCGATTCACAGTAACTATTCTAAGGTATACGTTAGTTCGACAGAGGTCATTCCCTATTTTGCAGAGGCTTTTAACATGCCAAAAGAAAAAATATATCCTTTTGGAATTCCTCGTACGGATTATTTTTATTCGGATTACGAGCTTAATGGATTAATTAAAAAACTTTATGAAAGTTATCCAGAATTGAAAGGGAAAATATTGCTACTATATGCACCGACTTTTAGGGGGAAAAGTCATTATCAAGAGAAATTTGAGATACCATTTAATATTTCTTTATTACAAGAGTATCTAGGAGATTCTCATGCGCTTTTAATACATTTACACCCGTACATGGTTTATAAGGAATTAGACACAATTCATCAAGATTTTATTTACATGATGAAAAATGAGTTTCCCATCCAAGAATTATTAGTGCTATCAGATATTTTAATAACAGATTATTCCACAGTAGTTTTTGATTATAGTTTATTAAACAAGCCCATGATTTTCTATGCATATGACTTAGAAATCTATACAAAAGAAAGAGATTTTTACTATGAATACCAATCATTAGTGCCGGGGCCAATCGTAGATGAAACGATGTCATTAATAGATATAATAAAACAACGGAAATATAATTATCATCAAATAGAAGTATTCAAAGACCGTTTTTTTAAATATCAAGATGGTAAATCTACAAAACGAATTGTTGGTCATATCTTTCATTCTTAAAAACAAGCAACTGATCCTTTAGAAAGTCAGTTGCTTGTTTTCTTAGATAGAAAATATTTCTGGATTATTTGAAAATACACCGTCTACACCGTAATTTACTAACTCTCGGTAACGCTCCTTGTGATTAACAGTATAAGGGTAGACCTTATAGCCTCTATTATGACAATTTTCTATAAAACTTTTATCCGTATAAACATTATTTGGATGGATACTGGTAATGGTTAATCCGCTTTGTGATGCATAGTCCCAAGGATTAAGAATTCGATAGTAAAATAGCATACCCAAAGGGATGTTTGGAACCATTTCCTGTATCTTCTTTAAGGCAAGGTGATCAAATGATGAGATAAGCACATTATCAAAGCGGTTATGGTGAGAGAGACAACGAATTAATCTTTCTTCAATTCCATTATAAATAACAGGAATGTTTTTAATTTCAATATTTAAAAAAATATCTCTTGGACAATGATTTAATACTTCATCTAGGGTTGGAATCGTAATCCCTGTGTAATTTCCATTAAATGATGAGCCGATATCAATTTGTTTTAGTTCCTCTAACGTTAAATCGATGATTCGTTGATTTGCTGATGAATTGTATTTCGTTAGTTTATGATCATGGCAGACAACAAGATGATGATCCTTGGTGAGCTGGACATCTAATTCAATTGCCCGTGTCCCATGAGCAATTGCTTTCTTAAATGAGGGCACCGTATTCTCGGGCGCCTCTGTCATCGATCCTCTATGTGCAAAATTTAATGTCATTCACCCATCTCCTTTCGCTCAATAATGAAATTATAACATAACATATGGTCTTACTAGTCTATTTGCTATATTTATAAAGGATCGTTTTTATAATCCATCTAATGATCGTCAAGTTATAAATGAAAAATAAAATGAACGCTAAACCACTAAGAATCCATAAACCGAGTGAATCAATAAAAAATGGGGCAAGGATGGAAACAAATAATAGTGGAAATAAGATAGCCATATCTCTGAGGTTCACATGTATCGTAAAATAAGGCTTGCACGTAAAAACCCGAATGATCCAAGTGATAAAAAAAGCAATTAAGGTTGACCAAGCCGCTGCGTACAAACCGATGGAGCTAATGAATAGAATATGTACAAGGATATTTACAAACGCACCGACGATTGACGTCACAAAGATCACCTTGGTCTTTTTTGCTCCATGAAAACCAGCGCTCCAAAACAGCGAAAAAGCACTAAACATGGTTCCTACTAATAATAGGCCCGTATATTGCCATGATTCAAAGAATTTTTCAGAAATAAATATAGAAAAGATTGGCTTTGTAAGTAGTGTAATACAGATAACGGATGTTACTAGTAATCGAAAAAAATGTTGGAATACGTTGCTATAGTAATTATTCTTATCCGTTTCATTGAAGTGGAGAATGGCACTATCTTTCCACGCTAGGTTAAATACAGTGTTTATCATCATAATCATTGCAGGAATTTGATTAGCTATAGCATATAGACCATTAAATTCTAATCCTAAATAACCTACAATAATAAAGCGATCCGAAGCATTCATAATCCACCAACTTATTGCCCCAGGAATAATAGGTATCGCGTAGGTTAAAAATGATTTAATTAACGTATGTGAATAGGAATTGAATGATATATATTGATGAAAGCGCATAACGGTCCATGCTGTAATGATCGCTATCATATGAGCTAGGATATATGCATAGAAGAATGCTTCAATTCGCATTTGGAACCCAAATATTAACCAAATAATTAATAGAATATATATAGTCGTTTGTAATAATCCAATCGAAGCAAATAACGTATTAAATCCTAAGCCTCTCGCGCATTGCTGCATATAGCTGTTAACGATGACCAAATTGATTAGTGTTAACATTAGCAGACCATATGGAATAGGGATTAAAGCTAGGCATATTAAAGCAATGATTGTGAAAACAATTAGATTACGAGCTAATGCAAGGACGCCACTGGTAATAATGATCATTTGCTTCCCTTGTTCCTTTTCTACAATTAACCAACGATAAACAGCTGAAACTAATTCGAAGCTGATAATTGGAGCTAACAAACTGGAAGTAGTTAGAACTAAATCCCATGTACCATATTCATCTGTCGTGAAATAATGTGTATAAACTGGTAGCATGAAAAACACAAGTGCCTTCGAACCAAAAGTAGCAATGCTATATAGTATTGTATCTTTTGCTAGCTTTTCTCCTTTGGCCATTCTCTACAGTCCTTTAGGTTTTTGTTTTTAAATATATATCTAGTTTAAGAAATTGTTTTTCAGACTCGATGATTTGGTTTGTTATATCAACCATATTGCCATGAATACTTTGAAAAACAGTTTCAGCTTTTAAGGTATTCAGTGTATAAAAGGAAGCGTAGTTACCTTGGAAGTTTATATCTTTCATAATATTTGTCATCTTACTGCTATACACAATAGGGAATACGGGTTTTCTAAATATCCACCCTAAAATCATGGAATGGAACCTTGTGGCAACGATAAAAGCTGCAGAGGCAATCCGTTCCAGTGCCTCATCTAGATTATGCTTATAATAAAAAGTATGAATATGGCTTCGAGCACCTACAGATATAGATTGGGTAATTGCTTCTATAGCCTCGTTATCTTTTTCATAACTACAAAAGGACATTAAGGTTACAGTGTATCCTTGTTCAATAAAATAAAGAGCTATTTCGCGTATTTTCTTGTAATAGATTGCGTCATAGTCGCGTAAGGCTTTTCTAATCGATGGCTTAATCACAGAAATTATAACTGACGAAGGATCTGTTTCTGCTCTAATTGTTTCTAATTGAAATGCCATATCAGTAGCAACTCTGACATTGGGCAGGTCTTTAAATAATGTGTATGAGTATTGGTCACGAAAGCATATATCCGTAAACTGTTGAAATAAATGATGATACGCTTTTAAAAAAGCCTGCTCTGAAAAAGGGCCGAAATTGGCACCTAAAAGAAAGAAAGGCTTGCTATTTATATGCATTTCCTGTACATTTTTTAGTTCCTTTTTCCAGCTATCACCTTGAATAAACAAAGATCCACCTACATAAACAATTGCATCGCAGTTACGGCTCAAATAAGTATAAAAAAGCTTTCTCTGGTCTAGCTTTGTTGTCATTAGATTTGTTCCACGAAAAAGTACAGAATCACGTCTAATAATTTTTAGGTTTTTTTGACTTGAGAAGGTTTGACTGTAATTATGGGGTGCTAATAAATGGAAGATAGTATTTGGATACCTTTCACAGAGAATTTTTATGAATAAGTCATCGCCTAAATTATATTGCGAATAGGCATAAAGCATAACGTTCTTCATTTATAACCTTCTCCTTTAACTGTGTATTTCTAAATGGATCAATCTAAAGCGTGGTGATTATTCATGCTTGAACTTCTTCAATAAAGTAGTGAGAATGCGTTGTTGCTCTTGTAAATACGGCTTCATTCGAAAAAAAGCATACAAGCCATAGCTAGCTTTGCACCGCAGTAATGTTCTTACTAATCGTTTTTGATAGGTACCTCTAAAGTGTTGTATGTCTATGTTTTGTTTTGCAGCATTAAGTATGTCATTCATCTTTTCAAATGTTTTACTACGAGGTAAAGGATTATCAGGATGAAAAAGGTTTGTTAATGCATTTATAATACTATTTGCGTATATTTCTCCGAGTTTCTGTTCATTTGTCAGATTTAGAGCATTTCTTTCCCTTAAAAAGCGAGTTACTTCCTCTAGTAAGCGTTGTTGTTCTTCTAGATAGTTATTACGAAATCCTCTTGATAGAGAGTGTTCATTATCTGTAACATATTTATAAAGAGGATCATTATTAATATAGATATGCTTACAATGACGTAAATAACTTAAGTTGAATAATAGATCCTCCCCTATCGAAAGGCTATTTGTAAACGTAATTTGATAACGATTAATTACATCAGCCAAATATAATTTATTGCATGGAGAAGGGATAATAACACGTTTATATAGGTCTCCAAAGTGGGTTAAATAGGTATCTTCTTTAAACATGCCCTCTATGCTAGAAGTATATTTTTTAATTCCCCTTGTAGAAATTGCTTCATATCCACAAATAACAAGCTCACAATTAATGTTAGTATTCATAATGTTTACAAGTTTTTTCGTCATCATAGAGTCGAGATAATCATCAGCATCTACAAATTGAATGTATATTCCGTTTGCCTTTTTGATACCAGCATTTCTTGCTGCTGATACACCGGAATTTTTTTGATGAATAACGTGAATCGCTGGATAAACCTCAGCTAATTTATTGCATAATTCTTTACTGTTATCTGTAGATCCATCGTTTATTAGAATAATTTCAATGGAGTTGTATGTTTGTCCCAGAATGCTCTGCACACATGTGGTAAGGGATTTTTCTGCATTATAAACAGGAATAATAAAGCTTACCAGCTTAGGTACGTTCATAAAGATCGACTCCTAAAAGCATAAGTGGAATTGATAGGTAGGTCATCACCGAGGGTGCAAATAGTACATGACCAGCTAAAAAAGCTATTCCAAGGCTTAGACCTAGTATGGCTAATAAAAAAATATTTTCGATATGTAAGCGGGTGAATGAAGGTAGCAATTGCTTCATTAAACCTATCATTGGTAAAGCTACCAGCATACTTCCAATAATTCCAAAACTAAAAAATAAATCAAAAAAATCCATCTCCACTAATTTTGGTTCTTTTTGGTAATCTCCTGCATAACCCAATCCAAATAATTTTCTTAAAATATCTGCGTGTAAATAATTGGTTTTTACATCAGCGAAGAATACATCTCTTGAGCTAAGAATCTTTTTTATAATGGCATACTTTGAGGAATATTCTTTTCCTTCATCTGTTTCCATTTCTGGGTGAATTAGTTGTTGTTCGTTACCAGTAATTGTATTGGAACCCATTGGAGAGTAAGGAATGAGGCAAACGAACAATAATAGAATAAGAAATAGGGTAGTCGTGTGTTTATCCTTCCAGATCTGTAATTTAGCCCTCCACAAGCTATAGATAATATGAATGGCAATTAGGATTAAACCACCTAGATAAGCCGTTTTTGTACCTATCATTGGTAACATACTCAAGATGAGAATATATGCAATCCAATTCAAAAGTCGTTTATGTTGCAATAGGTTGATGATCATAATTGTAAAAAGAACAAGGGTAATAACACTTAATTCATTTGCTGAGAAAAACCAGCCAGAATGTCCAGATGAATAGTAGCGATAACTATCCATACTAGTATTGGTTATAATAGCTATCCAATATGTAATTCCCACAATGTAACTAACAATGGTTGTTGCATGATACAATGTATTTTTAGATAACCAATTGTATTGATTAATATAGATAATTGTAAAAAGAATGATTATGAAATAACTTGCCTTTAAATAGAAATTCAATTCGGCGAACCAAATAAAATTATCCTTTAGCATAGCATTCAACAAAAAACTAGTTACTAACCCTAAATAAGAAGCGATTAAAAGCATGAACAATTGCTTATGCTGACGGTAAAAAATAATGAACATTGAAATAAATAATGATGTCATTAGCAATGTCCTAATAAATGCACCGACTGATATTGGAAAGGTCGATGTTAAGGATGTTAACAGATCGATGACTGGCTGTAGGATAATAAAAATAAATAGTAATGTATTGATTTTTTTGGTATCCAATCTCATAGCATTGCTCCTGATCAGAAGTTTCTTTCCGTACAATTATTGACACGTTTTTTGTTTATATTCACGTGTGATAATAAATTTCTACGCTTTTGGATATATTAAAACTAGTAAGGCTATTCAATAGTTATCAAATATGAAAAACGGTAGCTTCTTCTCTGTTATCTATTTGCTTGTCCCTTTCTCTACCTTTTATAAGTTAATTCTTAAAAAAGAAGTAGTTTCTACGTAAGATCTCAGCCCAAACGAATAAAATCCGGGTCTGATCGTATCAAATGGTAACTAGCTCTTTTTATTAAAGGTAAAAAAGTTATAGTTAGGGATCTGCTTTCAATTTTGCAACTGTTGAAACGACTAGTGGTATATGTGAAGGTGAATAACAATGAGAATATTGCATTTAAATGCGGGGAATGAGACTGGTGGAGGAATGCATCATATACTAGGGTTAATGAACGAATTAAATAAAGAGGAGTTTATCCTTGGAGTTATGGAAGATGGAGAATTATTAAAGCGTGCAAACAATGCCGGTATAAGAACCATTTATTTCCCTTGTCATTCTAGATTTAGTATTCCATTGATGCAAAGGATAAAATCATATGTACAGCAGGAGGATATTGGGTGTATACATACACATGGACCGAGGGCAAATGTATATGCAAACATCCTGAAAAAGATAATACCATTTCAATGGGTAGTAACCATTCATAGTAATCCATTTTTAGACTTCATGGAAAAAGGGATGTATGGTAAAGTACTCTGCAAGTTAAATCTTCATGCAGTGAGGAATGCTGATAAAATAATTGCTATTTCACAGCCTTTTAAAGACTGCTTGATGGATGCCAATATAGATTCAGAAAAAATTGTAACTACATTGAATGGAATTGATTTTAAAAAACGTGTCGAATCTTGTTACTGTAAACAAGATTTTGGTATACCTGAGGGCGATATTGTTTTCTTAATGGTGGCTAGGCTTGAGGAAGTAAAAGGTCATCGTATTGCTTTAGAAGCGTTTTGTGAGCTACTAAAGTCGTCTCAGAATTGTCATCTAATGTTAGCTGGGGATGGCAGTCTTCAACACGAATTAGAAAGAATGGTGGCTAATCTCGATTTAGAAAAGCATGTTCATTTTTTAGGTTATCGAAATGATATCGAGTATTTTTACCAATTAGCAGACGTAACGCTACTCACCTCACTAAGTGAAAGCTTTCCACTTGTTTTATTAGAGTCCGCAAAGGTCAAAACTCCAGTTATATCTACAGATGTTGGTGGTGTCGGAGAATTAGTTGTCGATAAATCTTTGGGCTGGAGAATTAAGCCTGGAAATACAAGGGAATTACTTGCTGCAATGAAAGATGCATTATTTTTTTATAATCAGGGTATGTTACCATTAATGGGAAGCAAGTTATATCATCATGCATCAACCAAATTTACATTGGAGATTCTTGCAGAAAACATTTATAATGTATATCAAAGCATGCAAGACATTAAATAATGATATGACGCAAACAGTATTTTATAAAATGAGGTGGGCTAGATGCTGGAAATAGCTTTGTTAGCCTGTTTGACCCTGTTATTTTCATCTATTATTACTCCAATTACAATAAAGCTTTCAAAGAAATTTAATACCACTGATAAGCCGAATGCTCGCAAAGTACATAAAGAGCCAATCCCAACTTTAGGTGGTTTAGCAATTTTTATCAGCTTTTTACTAGGATTAACTATCTTACAGCCTGAAAGTAGTTATCATGTTGTAATTATAATAGGAGCATTTCTTATTATTTTATTGGGGTTTTTTGACGATATTACAGATTTATCTCCAAAATTTAAATTTATTGTTCAAGTTGGAATAGCTTGTTTTGTCGTTCTTGGTGGTGGTTTACATATTGAGTTCGTAAACCTTCCATTTGGAGGACAAATCGAGTTTGGATTTATGAGCTCTTTAATAACAGTTTTTTGGATTGTTGGCGTTACCAACGCGATTAATCTGATTGATGGTCTTGATGGGTTGGCAGCTGGTGTATCCGCAATTGCATTATTTACAATTGCAGGAATGGCAATATTGATGGGGGATATATATGTAGCAACGATGGCGCTTGTACTTTTTTTTAGCACGGTTGGATTTCTTCGTTATAACTTCTATCCAGCTAAGATATTTATGGGGGATACTGGTGCATTATTTCTAGGCTATATGATATCGGTATTAGCGCTATTAGGATTTAAAAATGTAACGATTGTCTCCTTCGTTATACCCATTTTTATTCTGGCTGTTCCAATTTCAGACACTTTAATTGCAATAATACGCAGATATGTAAATAAAAAACCGTTATCTAGCCCCGATAGTTCACACCTACATCATCGATTATTACACATGGGGTTCTCTCATAAACATACGGTATTATTTATCTATAGCTTAAGTACAATGTTTAGTGTTGCAGCAATTTTATTTTCTATGACTACAGTGTGGGGGTCCATTTCTATATTTGTTGTAGCAATGCTAACTCTGCAAGTATTAATTGAAAATCTTGAATTAATAAGTAGTAACTATAAACCACTGACAAACTTCTTTAAAGCCTTAAGACATAAGCCATAAAAAACTTCTGGTTTTCATACCAGAAGTTTTTTATAGTCTAGAAAATTACACTATCGTTGCATTAAACAAAAACAAAAATGTCAAGTATTAATTAATTTCAAATAAATGTAATTAAAGGGAATTTATAGTCTTCAAAGATATAAAAAAATCCTTATAATTAGATGACAGAAGGTTCAAAGTCCTGTCCATACCCTAATTATAAGGAGTTCTCATGGACAAGAATAACACAAAATCAGTTTTTAAGGAATATATTCAACCAACAGAAATGAAAGTCATTTCTAAAATTATTGATCAGTTGAAGATTGATAAGTATGTTAAAAAACTAGATAGCCTCACCTTCACCAAATTATTTATTTATGCTCAATTGAAACAGTTATCAAGTCTTAAAGAGATTAGTTTCAAGGTACGGCACAAGAAAAAATTACAAAAAGAACTTGGGCTAAAAAGTATTAGTAAATCTCAACTTTCTCGAAAACTTTCTGATCTTCCTCCGGAGATCTTCCAGGCGATTCTGCGTCATTTAATCCAACAGATCCATCAGGAAATTGGGGAAGAAAAGGGAAGTGAATTACTTGAGAAAATCCATCTCATTGATTCAACGACCATTTCTTTTTGCCTTAGCCAGTATCGGTGGGCTGATTTTCGAAACACGAAAGCTGGAGTAAAAATTCATACTCGTGTAGTTTTTTGTGATGGGGAGGTTACCCCAATAAAATCATTGTTACTCCTGCTAGACCAGCTGATCGAACCCAATTGGACGCATTGATGGTCACAGAGAAGGATGCCCTTCATGTGTTTGATAGAGGGTACTTTGATTTTCAAAAATTTGATGATTATTGTCAGAACAATATTCGCTTCTGTACTCGTATCAAGGAGAATACCATTATCCAAGTCATCGAAGAACTCCCTGTAGATCCGGAATCTACGATTCTTCGTGAGGCTGTGGTTAAACTGGGGAAAATGAAATTTCCAGTTCGCTTGATCGAAACACAAGATAGTCAAGGAAATCTTATTAGGATCATCATTAATGATGCGAAAATGAGTGCACAGGAAATCAGTGATCTTTACCGAAATCGCTGGCAAATAGAATTATTCTTTAAATGGATGAAACAACACTTAGTTTTCAAAAAGTGTTATGGAAAGAGCTCAAACGCCGTTTACAACCAAATTTACATAGCTATGATCACTTTCTGCTTAACTTTATTGATGAAGAAAAAAGTGTGTTATCAAGGATCACTTCTCGAAATGCTTGAATTTATTGGTGTATATTGGTCAAGCTGCTTCTCTACCTTTATAAAAGAACTGTTTAAAAAGCCAAATCGAACGTCGGATGGACGGAGGCGACTTGAACATGAGCGCATCTTTAATAACATACTAGAACAAATTAAACGAGAGGAGACCTGGTACTTAAATAATGATGTAACCTATGATCTTATCTTCTGATATGTAAAAATCTGGATAAGGGCTACCTTCAATTAGAACCCCCTTATCCTTTTGGCTCTATAAACCCTATATTCAAAAAACTGAATTTTTGAACAGTTATTAATTGGTATATTTTTGATAAATATTCCAGTTTTGCGCACTTGACTATTTTTAAAATTTTTTGTGCAACGCTAATGAGAAAATTACAAAATTTGCCCATGTGGATAAATATGGGGTGTGCTAGGTCGTATCCAGCTATAACGCCGAGAGACTAGGCGACTTCACGAATCGCTCTAATCTAAGTCAGCATCGGCTCCCAAGCTCGCCGTGTTTGTTGATTCGCTCCAGTCGCTACGTTTCTAATCGGGCGCTTAGCTTTTATTCTAAATAGTATTAGTAAGAGGTTTCCTCTGGTGATGTAGCCTCATTGGAATCTGTTACAGTATTCTGCGCAGGTAAATCTAGATGTTTTCTCAAGATTTCTTGTGTTTCCTGTAAAGCAACTTCATCTAACTGCCAATAATAGGTTTTACTTGGCTGATAGTCCTGTCCTTCTAGTGTGAGTGTCTCAAAATCAAGGTTTTTACCTTTTGTACCATAGGAGATAAAGCTTTTCATTTCACTAAAGGTCATGTTAGTTGTCATGTTACTTCCTACTGCCTCTATAACATTGTCAATTTTTAAAATAGAGTTAACGGATACGGCCTTTTTAATAACAGCTTTTATTATTTCTTGCTGTCTTTTCCCTCGTTCTATATCGTTATCCATTTTTCTTGTCCGTGCCAATGCTAATGCTTCTTCTCCGTCTAATTGCTGCTCACCTGGCAGTAAGTGAATAGCTCCAGCTTTGTCTTTTGAGTTTTGTTCCTTAAGTTCATAAGGAACATCCACAGTAATACCATCTACTGCATCAACAACTTCTATGAATGCTTCAAAGTTAACTTTGACATAATAGTCTATAGGAATACCTAATAAATTCTCAACTGTATCTCTTGTTGCTTGTGTACCCCCGTATGCATGAGCATGGTTGATTTTAGTTTTATAGCCTACTTCAGGAATATAAACATAAGAATCACGAGGAATGCTTACCAACTTAACACTTTTGTCATCTTTGTTTAAAGTAGCAACCATTAGTGTGTCGGTACGAGCATTGTCAGCATTGTTTCTAAGGTCGCTGGCATCCACACCCATAATTAATACTGAAACATTGTCCACATTGGGATCCACTTTACTTTCTCTAAGTTCTGATTTCTCTCTGCCATCATCTTCATAAGAATCATTTAAAACACTGTCTGCTTTTATATATAGATAAGAAGCATAACTCACTATTGTTAAAAAGGCTATTATTAGTGGTAACAATATGAAATATGCCCTTTTCTTTAACCTACGTTTTTTCTTTTTTCGAACAACTCTAGTACGCGTTGTTTTATTTGACATTCAGTATTCACCCTTAATTATTTAATAGAAAATTGTTCTATATAATGTTAATATAAAACAACATCATTAAAGATATGATAATTTTCTTGCTTTTTTTCAAAACTAAGTTTTATTTTACTACGAATATGTGTATTCGTAAATAATATTCATATTACAATTCTGTAAGGTCTATATTAATAGACGTTACTAGAGTGCGAAAGGTTGCATAAAATAATGAGTTTTAATAATACTGTTACCATAATGGGAATTCCCTTCTTAAATACAACAAGGAATGATTTCTTAAGAGATTATTTGGTTCCTCGATTAGATGAAGAGCAAAAGTGTTTTGTAGTAACAGCTAATCCAGAAATTGTCATGAAAGCAAGAGAGAATGATACATATCGACAAATTATTCGAACAGCAGACTATATCGTTCCTGATGGAGTTGGTATTTTAAAGGCAGCAAAGTTTCAGAAGCAACCATTGCAAGAACGTGTTACTGGTTATGATTTGACATTAGATCTTCTAAGTTATGCTAATGATCATGGTTTAAGCTGCTATTTTTTAGGAGCAAAAGATGAAATAAATGCTAAAGCTGTATCGGAAGTGCAAAGAAGTTATCCCCATATTCAGATTGCAGGACATCATCATGGCTATATAGATATGGAAGATGAGACGTTCGCAGAATCTATACAAAATAGTGAACCAGATATTATATTTGTTGCCCTAGGCTCTCCTAAACAGGAACAATGGATTATGAAACATAAAGAGAAATTTTCAAAAGGGATATTCATTGGAATTGGTGGAGTATTTGATGTTTTGGCGGGAAAGGTTCCACGAGCCCCAAAGGCATGGATTAATTTAAATTTAGAATGGTTATACCGCTTACTAAAACAGCCATCTCGCTGGAAAAGAATTTTAAAAGCGGTGGAGTTTATGTTTCGAGTATATGTGAAAAAAGATTAACAAAATGCGTGAGCCTGGATCACGCATTTTATTAGTTAATCGTAGACTCATTCACTTCGTTAGATTCAGAGCTGAATTCAGAACTATTTACATCCGATATGGAGAGGTCGAGATGCGCTCTTAATTCTTTTTCGAGCTCGCTTCTGCTTTGTTCGTTTATTTGATAATACCATAATCCGTCATTCATTTTCCCCCCAGTACCTTCCAGACTCACAGAACTTAGAGAGAGATTTGTATTTATTCCATAACTTATAAAGCTTTTCATTTCACTAAAGGATAGGTTTGTCTTCATATTGTTGCCTACAGCGGTTATTAAATCATCAAGCTTTAGTATAGATGATGCTGAAGCAGCTTGCTTCACAATTGACTTTATAATTTCCTGTTGTCGCTTACCTCGTTCTATATCGTTATCATATTTCCTTGTCCTTGCCATCGCTAGTGCTTCTTCGCCATTTAACTCTTGAAGTCCCGGGAATAGATGAATGGCATTTTTGTTATCTTGTGAATCCATTTCAACAATTTCAAATGGGACATCATAATGAATGCCTCCTAATGAATTGACAACTTCTATAAAAGCTTCAAAATTTAGACGAACGTAGTAATCGACTGGTACATTCATTAAGCGTTCCACTGTATTAATTGCTTTTTTTGGTCCACCAAAAAAATGTGCATTATTGATTTTTGTATACCCATGGTCTGGAACATTTACATAGGAATCTCTCGGGATACTTAAAAGCTTTATACTTCCGCTTTCTTTGTTAAAGGTAGCCAAAATTAATGTATCCGATCTACTCTTTTCATTAAAACCCCGGTTTTCACTATCATCAACACCGATAATTAGTACGGATACATTATCCTCAATAGGATCTACAGACTCAGATCGTAAATCCGATTTTTCATTTTCTCTTCCAACTTTTTCAAAGGACTCATTTGCTGCATCTTTAGCGGTTGTATACAGATGGAGGCCGTAGGAAAGGACTGTGATTACAACTACGGAAAGGGGGATTCCTATGTATAATAATAGCTTCTTTCTATTTGTTTTCATTTTTTGCTTACGGATTGAAATCCGTGAGAAATTTTTATTTTTGTTAGACATACTATTTTCTCCTCGACAAACGTACTACATACTATTTTACTATTAAGTAATTAATCCGTAAATTAAAAAATATTCTAAAAAATTATTTAGCGAATAATGGCTATGCAGAAGGTGTTTATTAGAAGTGTTGCTTATGGTCTGATTCCATTTGTTAAAGTGCTTCAGGATAATAGTGTTATGCAATTAGTGGATAGGTTTGTATGGGGTATATGAATTATCAGCAAAGCTAGGAAATCAAAGCTAAACAAGACTTTTGATAGAATAGATTCAATCCGACATGTATGCACCAAACGGATTAGTATTCCCTAAGCTTTTCGATGCAAGACATGTCGTATTTACAATAATTCCATCATGAATGTTTACACGTTAATTATCTAACTTGAGTGAAGCAGTTTTAGTTTGTAATTGATCTGTAACGATTCTCTGTTTTCCTGATTCTAAACCCACAATTAAAATGATAGTTGAAATAATAAATAGCATAATAAGTGGAACTTGCCATCCATTTGTTAAATCATGTAATGCACCAATTAAAACTGGCCCTAAAGCTGCTAATAGATAACCAAACGATTGGGCCATCCCTGACATTTCCGCTGCCTGTTGGCCGTTTGATGTTCGAAGACTGAAGAACATCATCGAAAGACTAAAGGCACTTCCGCCAGCAATTCCTATAAAAATAACGGATATAACTAGTACAGGAATAATTCCAGAAAATAATCCTCCAATTCCTATCATAAATAGAATGGCAGTTATACTAGCTAATAGCTTCTGGTCATTCATTTGTTCTGCAATAACAGGAATAATAAACGTTACCGGGATAATAGCAAATTGCATAAGGAACAGCATCCAACCAGCGCTATCCGAACTAAAACCATGAGATTGTAATATTTCAGGAAGCCATGTAATTAGCGTATAAAATATTAACGATTGTAATCCCATGAATAATGTAATACACCATGCTAGTGTGGATTTCCAAATAGACCCCTCTGCTTGTGGAGTTGCACTTGTTGTAGGATCTGACTTGTTTTGTTTTTGTAACTGAGGAATCCAAAAAAGCAGGGCAATAAAGGAAAGTATCCCCCATACAGCCAGTGAGCCTTGCCAGCCAATGTCTCCGATAGAAGAAATAGGAACACCTAAGCCAGATCCTAAAGCTCCAAATACGTTCATGAAGACAGCATATATCCCTGTCATTAATCCTATCTTAAGTGGAAAGTTCATTTTTATTAAGCCTGGTAGCAATACGTTTCCAATTGCGATAGCTAACCCAATAAGAATGGTTCCAGAAAATAAAAATATGGAACCAAATAGGGAGCGAATAATAATACCAATTGTTAATAGTGTGATAGAAATAAATATTGTCCATTCTATGCCGATTCTATTTGCTATTTTAGGAGCAAACGGTGATACAAGTGCAAAAGCAAGTAAAGGTAAAGTTGTAATTGTTCCAGCTAACGCATTACTAATTCCTAAATCGTCACGTATATAGGAAATTAGGGATCCAACAGAAGTTAATGGAGCTCTTAAGTTTGACCCAATCAAAATAATTCCAATTAAAAAAATCCAAGTATTGCGGTTTTCTTGTGTCTTTTCTAAAGTTAGTCTATTATTATTCAAAATTTTTCCTCCGAATCTATCATAACAACGGAACTAATCCGAAGTTTATTTCTAAAAAAGTGGTATACTGGAGCAACCTTGTCCTCTATTGCTCTTGAAATTCTGTGCATGCTTTATAATCTTTTTTTAAATTCATTAATATAAGCATCAACATACTTTGTAGCACCATCTATATCTTGATGTCGAATCGCGTCTAAAAGCTCGCTATGAATTTCCTTGTTATAATCGAATTGATTATCCATTAGCATAATATCGCGGATAGAGGAATATAACGGATCTGTCATATGTTCATATAAATCTTGTAGCAGCTTATTATTTGCAGCTCTTACCATATTTTTATGAAAAGTGATATCTGCTTTAATAAAATCCTCCATAGCACCTCGTTCAGCCGCATCCTGACACTGTTTAATACTTGCGTGCAGCTTGTTTATATCCTCTTCACTTCGGCGTTTTGCTGCCAACTGAGCTGCCTCTTTTTCTAAGGCTAATCTAACCTCTAACGTTTCTAGTAGATCAGATTTTTCGATGTAGCGATGCATTGCAGCTTCTAGGGAACTTGATGAACGGACAATCGTTCCGCTTCCTTGTTTTGTTTCTAATAAACCTGCGTGTACTAAAGCATGAATAGCTTCCCTTAATGTATTACGACTAACACCGAATTCTTCCATTAATTCCATTTCAGGTGGAACTTTATCACCAATAGACCAATGACCATTTTCAATTAAATTCTCCATTTGCGAAACAACTTGGTCGACTAACGATATGCGATTCGTTTTCTTAAGCATTCTTTACACTCCAAATTTGTAGGATGATTGGTACATAGGATATATTATCAGATCGTCATAAGTATGTAAATAAAAGCATCCTTTTATGTGCAGATAATAAAAAAATCAATTATCCTTTTTACCTGTTGATATTATTCAATTCACATTCTCCCAGCTGGTTAAGTGACCCTCTCTTTTCTCTATGTCTAATAAATAACGTCACATATTTTTCTTTTCCTTTCATGCCTCCTTCTTACTATTCCATACGAATGTAAGGATAGAAGGAGGTGAAGAAATATGGCAACGACACAAATAATGGACTCTTCATTATGGTTGGTATTTGACGGAGGCTTGGATGAGGTAACTGGAAAATCAATCGTTAAGACAAAGAGCTTTAATAACGTCAAACCTACAGCAAACGCAGAACAGCTATATACAATAGCACAAGCGATTGCTGGATTGCAGCAGCTTCCGCTTCATTCCGTTGAACGTAAGGATACCTCAGCCATTGAGCCAGTCTAAGGAAGAAGAAGGTAACTAAGTAAGAAGGGAGGGAATACGTTGAAAAAACTAGAATTGAAATTTGCGAATAAAGAAGGAAAGACAGTAACTTATTCGATTGATCACCCCATAGTACCTGCAGACCCAACTGCTGTTAACGCAGCTATGGATGAAATTCTCAAACAAAATGCATTTTCGTCAAGTGGCGGGGAGCTACTTTCTAAAAAGGGTGCTCGAATAGTAGAACGGATTGTTGAGGAGATAGATATTAATTAACGGCACCAATCCGTAAAGAGGAAGAGAGCTGTACCAAAAGACAGCTCTCTCTTTCTAAACAATGGGAATACACGCTCTTTTTCATGATCAGCCTCAGCCTATGTGAATACAAAGGTGTCTTTAGTCGGTTGTTCTTCAAGCTGGAATCTAGGTGATGCCAGTTATTCTACACGAAGCTGTTTATAACAGCCATTTTTTAAACGTAGTCTAGGCTATATTTTAATTTTCATTTAACTAAAAAGGAGGCTATGGCTATGGATCCATGGATAGCTTTTATTACAGATGTTGGCTTTCCGATAGCTGTAACATTTTATCTATTGCATCGGATTGAAGGGAAATTAAATGTTTTAATCGATTCCATTCATGCATTGCCAGAGCGATTAAATTATAAATAACTGAAAAACTTCGGAGTCACCAGATTCCGGAGTTTTTCATTATCCCATTAAATAACTATGATAGTCCAATTTCCCTACTTACTAGTCACAGTATGTCGATTAATAAGCGAATCTAGTACTTTTTTAACTTAGAAAATAAAAGGTAATCACTTATAATTTTAAGGGGGTTTATCCTACATATAACTGCCAGTAAGCCCCCGACCTCAAGCAATAAAGAGAAGCTAACATTGGTAAGTGAGATCGACTGCCAGTAAATGTTCGATTGCTTCAAAGGTCTTTAGGTTATACCCTAGTGGTACTAACAATTAGTGTGGGATAAACAAAATCCCCCAACTGCTTGAGGTTTTCATTTTATAATACCGAGTACCTGCTGCATTACGTTAAGCAGTTAATTGTCTTCAACATATGAAGACAGTATTATTTTTGTGAACCAAAGAAGAGAGGATTATGTAATTCATGAATGAAGAAGTAAAAATCGAACGTGCACCTATTGATAAGGCATTATCAGAGCTTCAAGCTACCATTCAAAACTTTGAAAAGTCCTATACAAGCATGAACAAAGAAGATAATACAGGTGTTATTCTGCATAAGCTTGAAGAAATTAAAAACACATTTGAGCAAATCAATTCTTCCTACCACGCTTTAAAACATAATAACTCAAAAGCTACGAATCAAGCTGTGGAAAAAATGCAAGGAATGGACCATACCCAATCGACTTCTATGTATTGAGATAATGCTTTTGCGTAATATCTATTAAGCTTTTAAGGATGATGTACTATGTATAAGGTAATGCTTCTATTAATTGGAACACTACTAGTCATAATGGGCTGTAGTAATGATGATGCAAGCAAGATAAGTAAAAATGCTTCTCAAGTTAAACAAGTCTTAGAAGATAATTTAACCTATTCTGAAGATGAAAATATGGATAAGTATCTGGAGACAATTGTAGAAGCGAGTAGGGAAGATACAAAAAAACAATTAGAAGTATTTTTTAAGGATTATGATATTACGTATGAACTATTGGATTTTAAGGTAATAGAAGAATCGAATGATCGCATTGTAATTGAGGCAGAACAGCGGGCAACGGCATCATTTATTGCAGCTGGCGAATCGTATCGTGATCATATTGCACATATGGAGTATGTATTTGTCAATGAAAGCGATGGATGGAAAATTGCTAGCTCAACTGTGACGAAAACAAATATCATTAAATAGTAACGATATGACGTTAATTCACATTCTAGCTATCTAATTCGGTGCATGTAGAAGCAACATGCAATAAAAACATAGTTTACGATAATCACATATTTACAGTGCCTTACATCACATGTACGCTAATCATGTAAGTTCAATTCTGAATATTACAACGTTATGTGGATGGGAGCACGCTATATGGCAAAAACAATTATTTTTTATGATTATGATTTTCCTATAGATGGTAATAGACCAAATAGATCTATTTTGGAAGACTTAAATGGAACAATTGTAACTGCTAATTCATTGGAAGAAGCTCTTGATGATGATCAGGTAACTTGTTTTATTAATCTACATGGTTCATTTTTTCCTAAAAATGCTTGGAAGGCGATCTATTCTTATTTAACAACCGGAAAAGGTATGGTTCACTTTGGTGGCATCCCTTTTCGAGTTCCATGCTTTCAAGAAGACGGCAAATGGAAAAAAGAACGTGAACAGACTGCGTACCACCAACAATTAAATATTCACGAGGCTTTGCCAGTAAAAACGAAGCAGGTCACGCAATTACAATCCAATTATGATATTCCCATTTTTAAAGGAAAGGAAAAGCTATTTGCCATCCAAGATACATATAACTTTATCCTGCATGTTACCAAATCCAGTTCTTTAAAGGGAGAAATGGGTGCAGCAGGACCAATGGATGCTAGGATATTCCCTTTGCTACAAGGATTTACGGATTCCGGAAGAAAAGTAGCTGCTCCGAGTGTTCTGATTGAAAATAGAAACGGAGCGTTTACAGGCGGTCGATGGATATTTATTAATCAAAGGATGGATAAACGGTTTTGGAGCAAATTAGGAATTGAATTTTTGGGAGAATTAGCGCTATTTACCAGTCATGGTGTGACGGAGATGTCCTTGCAGGTGAACTATGCTACATATGAAAAAGGGGAACAACCGATGGCTAGCTTACAGATGGAGTCCTTTACCGATGCACCTGTCCAATGGGAGGTTAGATTAACAGTAAGTAGCAATTCAGAACCACTTTATACAGAGACTATATCAATAAAAGCTAGTAAACAACGCTATAATCATTCATTTATTATTCCGATTACGATTGAACCTGGATTATATCATGTAAGTTGTTATATTGAGTCAGAGAACGGTGAGGTACGCTCACTCTATCAGGGATTCTGGGGGATGGATAAACAGCTCTTGGCTAGAGGGGAGCCCTTATACTGCGATCGTGATTACTTCCATAAAAACGGACAACCTATGCCAATTGTTGGAATGACCTATATGACCTCAGATGTTGCTCGTTATTTTTTGTTTCTCCCTAATGCCCATTTATGGGATAACGATATGGCACAAATGAAACGTGCTGGGATTAATTATATTCGTACTGGAATTTGGACAGGCTGGCGCAATATGATGTTTATTGATGGATACATGGATGAAGCCGTCCTCCGAGCCATTGATGCCTTTATACTATGTGCTAAAAAACATGATATCGAGGTCACCTTTACGTTCTTTTCCTTTACTCCTGAGGCTTGGGACGGTGAGAATCCTTATCTTGATTCTCGTAGCTTGAAGGCGCAAACACGTTTTATTACGTCGATTGTTTCTAGACATGTAGAAACAACAAATATTAACTGGGACTTAATTAATGAGCCGTCTGTATTTGATCCCAACCGTCCATTTGCTGGTCCTAAAACTAGTCATGATAGCTATGATCGCAGAAACTATCAGAAGTGGCTTAAAGCACGGCACGGAACTGTACGTGAATTAAGAGAAAGGTGGAATGTAACGGAAGAAGAATTACCTTCTTTTGCAGCAGTTGAACCACCAGAGGCCTCTGAAATCAATTTTGGAATAAGGGATATGATGTCTGGGAAGAAAGGATTATGCTGGCTTGATTACACCTTATACACGATGGACATGCATAATAAATGGGTAAAGGAGCTAGCAAGTTCGATTAAGAACTTAGCTGGTGATCAGCTAGTTACTGTGGGACAGGATGAAGCACTTGGTGGATTGCGACCATCCCCATTGTTTTATAGTGAAGCCGTTGATTATACCAGTAACCATACATGGTGGTTTTTAGATGACTTAATTTGGGACGGAATATTCACTAAAACGCCTGCAAAACCTAATTTAATTCAAGAAACAGGAATCATGTATGTTGAAAATGCAAATAATCACGCCAAAAGAAGTGAGGAAGAATTACGAAATATATTAGAGAGGAAGTATGCTTATGCTTTCTCAACTGGTGGAGCGGGTGCAGTTCAATGGCTGTGGAATACAAACTACTTTATGAATAATATTAATGAATCAAATATTGGAGCAATACGTGCAGATGGGACTGAAAAACCAGAGGCAAATGTATCCTATGATTATGGAGAATTCATGTATAAAATAAAAGATTTATTTAGAGGTAGGAAGTTAGAGGATATTGCTGTAGTTTACCCATTTTCTAATGATTTCTCCAATCGTAGATATTCCATAAGGGCGACTACGAAATTAACACGTGTATTAGCTTATGAAATGAATATGCCATTTCGAGCTGTTAGTGAATATCATGTAGAAGAAATATTGAGCGATTTGCCCAAATTACTTATTATTCCAAGTCCACATAATTTTAGTTCAAGTACATTCGATACGATATTAACAATGGTAAAGGACAAAGGCGTTAATCTGTTATTCACTGGTGCAATTAGTATCGATGCATATTGGGGCCATACCTCTAGAACAGAATCGATTCTAGGTAAAACCAAAACACAAAATCTTGTTCGTGAAGAAATACTTGAAATGAATGGGCAGGATTACTTTGTATCGTTTGGGAATGAAAAGATTGGTGAATTGTTGAAAGAAGTAGATGTAGGTGGAAAGACTATGAAAGAAGTTCCATATGGAAAGGGTATGATTTACTGGTGTGGGTTACCTGTGGAGTTAAACGAACGTAATGAACCAATAATAGCTTTATATTCCTATGTTATGAGACGATCAGGAATACCTGAAGAGTTTCAATGGAATAAAGGAAACCTCCCCGGGATGTATGGAAGAAAATTAACCTTCAAACATGGTTGTTTATATATATTTGTATCAGAATGTTCGAAAGATATCGAAATAAAGATTACCGATCAAAAGACGAATACTAGTTATCTATTTTTACTCGAGTCAGAGCGTACTGTAATGTATGCAACGGATATGAAAGGTACTATAACAGCGGTATATCGACCTGAAGAGGTAGAAATTACAACGAAAAATTAGAATAGGAAATGTGTACGAGAAGGAAACGAATAAGGCTTAATTTCTAATAATTAAGTCTTATTTTTCTAAATATTATAATAAAAGAAAGATTTCTATGCTATACTTGCTGAAAGGTGTTTTTTCTTGTCGATAGTTGTAAAGTAGAGCTATTATTCTATTTTAATTATTAATACATCCAATTATTTCCATTACGCCACTTGATTTGGTATTTACAAAAGAAGTTCAGTTGGGGATTAGGAGGGGTAGTTAGAAACAACAAGGTAAGCGTTTGCATAGGAGTGATATAAATTGTCTTTATTTAATGGTTTTTTACGATGGATATATGATTTTGGTAATTGGCTTTATAAAGTTATGTATTTACATATTTTATGGGTAGCTTTTACCTTATTAGGATTAATAGTATTTGGTGTTTCCCCTGCAACTACAGCCTTATATACAGTCATGCACAAATGGTATGAGAAGGACTTCGATATACCGATATTTAAAAATTTTTATGCTGTTTATAAACAGCATTTTAAGACTAGTAATGCATTTGGTATTTTATTTATGAGCATTGGGGCATTTATGTATATAGATATTGCCATATCGAAAAATTACATTCAATCCTTTTATTTTCATGCATTACTTTTATTTATTGGTTCATTATATGTTATTATGCTGCTCTATTTTTATCCTGTATTTGTTCGTTATAACTTAAAATTCCATCAATATATTAAACAATCCTTTCTTATTGCATTGGCCAGACCATTAGAAACAATAGCAATGATTATTAGTATTATTCTACTTTTATATGTATTCTATTTCCTGCCAATATTATTGGTTTTTGCTGGATCATCAATAATTGCTACACCTATCATGTGGTTTGCCCACCAAGCTTGTTTACAGATAGAGAATAAACAAATGAGTTAGTTTATAAGGGGGGAGATTATGTGGAGATATTGGAAAAAGCCTAGACTGTTATATAAATATATTATTTCTTATTTATTTATATTTCTTGTACCTTTTCTTCTTATGAGCATGATAATTTATTATAACTCGGTTTCCAGCCTACGAAAGGAAATAGAACAATCCAATATTAATAAATTGGAGCAGGTTGAAAACATAACCAATGAGCGAATGAAGGAGTTAGAAACATTAGCAGCGAGAATTTCATATGATCCAAGATTGACGCCATATATGTTTAGCCATAATTATTATGGTGGAGAGGCTATTGATGAATTAAACAAATATAAAGCGAATAGTTCCATCATTGAGGAATTGTTTATTTATTACCATAATGCAGAAACAATATATTCAACGCATGGCTCCTATTCCATCGATGCTTTACTGAATAATAAGTACCGTTTTAATGAATGGAAAAAGCAAGATTTACTAAATGATTTACATTCAACAATTCCGTTTATTAAGCCAATCGATCATGTTGTAATTAACGAGGATGAACATGAGAATATGATTGCTTATTTATTTCCTATTTCTCCTGGGAATCCAAGTCCCTATGGTACAGTCATGTATTTTATAAAAGAAAGAAAAATGACAGATCTTATTCAAAATATCCTTGGTGATTTTGAGGGGAATGCATATATTATTAATGAAGACAATCAAATTATTGCCTCCAGTATTAATGATGATTCTATAAATATAAAGAAAGTTGATTATGCTTCTTCAAGTAGAAGCGGAATTAACAATGTAACGATAGATGGTAAAGACTATTCGATGGTGTCTGTTAAATCCGATATGAGTAATTGGAAATTCATTACCGTAATGGATAGCAATCAATTTTTTAAGCGGTTGGGAAATACTAGTTTAATAGTTTTTATATTATTAGTTATTATATTTATTATAGGTTTTATATTGGCAATTTTACTTGGTAACAATCAATACAAACCGATTCGAAATATCGTTGAAATTACGAGAAAAGGAAAAAATAATACGCAAGAAATGGAAGGAGGTAATGAACTAGAAACGATAAGACAAACCATTACAAATGTATTTGAGGATCATCAAACCTTAAATGAGGCAATGTATATGCAAAAGCCATTTGCAAGGGATCAGTTTTTTGTAAAGCTGTTAAAAGGCGATATTCCGACTAAAGAAGAAATAGAGACTCTTTCCAAGGCATTACAAATAGACCTGAAGGGTGGTACCTATTTTGTTGGAATTATTTATTTCGATAAAGGAATGTTTCATGAAGCTAATATGTTAGAACGTGAGAATTTATTTAATAAATTGTCTGATATGTCATTTGAAAATGCTAATGCTCATGGAATAGATCTTTTATATAATGATGCAATGGCGGTGATTATCAGTATAGAAGAAAGCGCAAAGCAGCCTAGCGAATTACGAAAGCAATTAGTACTAGAAATTCGACAGTTTATCAAGGAATTCTCGTTGATAGAGCCTACGATTGGAGTAGGAGGTCTTTATACGGAGAAAATACAAATAAATCGATCCTACATTGAGGCGCTTGCAACGATTGAATATAAATTCATAAATCCTCCAGGCAGTATTATTTATTTTGAGGATATTAGTCTAGAGCCAGAGCAGTCTCTTGGTTATCCAAAGGAAGAGCAGATAAAGATTATTCAAAGTATAAAACAGGGTGATAAGGTTGTAGCAATTGAAACATTGCGTCACATTTTTTCCAAGTTAGATCATAATGATTATTCCATTCAAGTTTTAAAATGTATTTGCTTTGACATAATCAATACAATCGTTAAAACGATCTCGGAAACGGGTTTGAGTAATAATATTCAAGATTTTAATCGGATAGTAGACTTTTATTCCATTGAGCAGTTACATACAAGATTGGAAACATTGGTCTTAGACATTTGCCAAGAAGTAAAAGGCAAAAAGGAAAGTCATAATGACCAGCTTCGCAATGATATTTTAGCGTATATTCAGGAAAACTATCAACACTATGAGCTGTCCTTGGAAAGTATTGCCCTAAAATTTAAACTCTCTGTTTCTTATCTTAGTAGGTTTATAAAAGAGCAGACAGGGGTTACCTTTACGCAATACGTACAGGAACTGCGAATGGAGAATGTTAAAAAACAGCTAAAAGAGACGCAACAGCCAATTAAAGATATCGTTGTGCAGGTTGGCTATAAGGATGTTGCCAATTTCACTCGTAAATTTAAAAAAATTATAGGTGTTACTCCAGGGCAATATCGTAAATTGAATAGATGAGTTTGAGTGTCTCCAACTATGAGAGGCAAACAGACATGCAAATAAGGAAGCTCCGAATTATAATCCGAGTAAAGTTTTATCCGGATCGTAGTTCGGAGTAGTTTTATCCTACATATAGCTTGCAGTAAGCCCCCCACTGATGGAAGTTTCACTTAATGCCTGTAATTAGCTATTGTTAAGCATATCAAAAATCACATACTGTAAAAAAACTGTACATAGTGGATGGCTAACGATGCTTTATATACGTCTGGATAGCAGAATGATTACAATTATAAGATAAGAACATATTGATTCTATTTATTAAGCTAAGCAAACTGAAGATAATTAACAATATAGCATGTTGAAGGGGGGAAAAAGCGATGACTCAAGAATCTACTGATCAGATGATTGCAGAAGGAGTTCATAGATATAGTGCAGAAAAAAACTGGGTGGAGCCAAGTGAATCACAACTAATAGAGCGACTAGAATGGTTTAAGGATCAGAAGCTGGCATTAATGATGCATTGGGGTCCTTATTCACAACTAGGCGTTGTAGAATCGTGGGCATTAAGCGATGAGGATGCAGAATGGTCTAGAGAAGGAATAGATTGGGAGGCGAATAGTCAGGAATTAAAGCGCCAATACATGGACCTAAACAGGACCTTTAATCCAATTCGTTTTCAGCCACATGTATGGGCAGATCTAGCAAAGAAAGCAGGATTTAAATATGTAATTTTTACAACGAAACATCATGATGGCTTTAGTATGTGGGACACAAGAGAAACGGATTATCGTATTACGGCAGACGATTGCCCTTTTCATACTCATAAATATGCGGATATTTGTAAGCATGTATTCCAAGCATTTCGTAAAAATGGATTAGGGATTGCGGCTTATTATTCAAAAGCAGATTGGCATACTCCCTATTATTGGGCTCCGGGAATGGAGCAAGGGAGTAAAAGCTGGCGTGGACCAACATATAACCCAAAAGAATATCCTTGGCTATGGGATAAATATGTTCAATTTAACCACAATCAAATTATGGAATTAATGACGAAATATGGGGACATCGATATCCTCTGGCTAGATGCTGGATGGGTTGGTCATGAAAATCAGGATATTCGGCTCGATGAAGTCATAGAAAAGGCAAGAAAAATTCAGCCTTGGCTGTTAACGGCCGATCGAATGATGGGAGGAAAGTTTGAGAATTATATCACTCCAGAACAGACCATTCCAGATAATCCCATACATGTACCTTGGGAAAGCTGTATTACGATGGGTACTTCTTTCTCTTTTAAATATGAGGATACGTATAAATCCACGAAGGAGATTATTTATACACTGATTGAAGTAGTTGCCAAGGGAGGTAACTTAGCGTTAAATGTTGCTCCACAGCCAGATGGACGGCTTCCTAAGGGAGCCATTAAACGAATGGAGGAACTTGGAGAATGGTTAGATATCCATGGAGAAGCAATCTATGGTACTAGAATGTGTGACCCTTATTATACACGCGAATTCGCTTTTACAAAAAAAGGAGAAACCACTTATTGCTTTTGGTTAGATAAGCATGAAGATAACGGACATGAAAAAGAGATTATCCTGCCCTATAACAAGCATGTACAACGTATAGAACACTTAGGCCGTGCATCCCAGCTTGATTTCGTGCAGAATGACAAAGGAATTGTTATCAAACTACCTATCAAGAAGGATAGTATAGTAGATGTGTTTCGATTAACGTAAGATCCCGTAGCATAACGTATGATTTCATACGTTATGCTACGGGATCTATTTTTTTACAGTTAAATCTATTTCTACTTGATCCTTATTTCTCATTAGAACAAGTAATGCCTTGAGATAAATTCGTAGAATCCATTGAAGAAGATAGAGTGTTAACTGTCGATAAGAAAGAAATTATGATTAAAGAAAACCCATCTGTAGCTGTCTTTGAATGGAACGAAGATGAAGAAGCAAAAGAAGTCGCTTTAAAAGATAATAAAATTAATGTTCCAGAAGAAGGAGGGATATATATTTATGAAGTGAAAGCAAAATGGGAAAACGGAGAGGCTTCCTTTATATTTGATGTAGAAGTTAAATAAACGTGCAATAAAGTAAAAGCAACTACCTTAAAGGTTCAGAGACACTTATATGGTGTCTTTTTTAATTTTTTGTTAGTTTAAGTTCTGGAAGATGCTGTGTAGAGTTATAATATCTTCTTCGGCATTACTTTGTAAATTCCTAAATGTCATTGGTGATGTTATATAACGATAATGTTGTCTAATTTACAATAAAGTCGTTTGAAAAACGCCAGGCATGCTATTCGAAAATCTCATCACATTGTTGAAGTTTGTAAAGACTGCTGTTTTAAAAAGGTGTATGGATTTGTAATCCAGATTCCGTTATACTTAGAATGGAATTTATTCTAATTAATCATTCGTTCAATTCGGCATTATTTGATAATATAAATTTCATACAATCTTTAGATCATTAAAATACATTTTGATAAATCTAAATCCCCAAGGTTTATCTGTTAAATATAAAGGAGTTACATCATGGACAGTCCAATTTGAGAATCCCCGTTTTAGATACGAAATTTATTCTAAATTGGGGGATATAAAATTGAATAAAAATTTTCCTTTATTATTAACGGGGCAGTCACTTGCGAATATTGGTGATGTTCTCTATATGGTAAGTATTATTAGTGCGATCTTTGCTTTAACAGGGTCCGCAACTGCGGCATCTTTTGTCCCGTTTACAATTACGTCATCTATGTTTGTATCTAGTCTTTTAACACCTCTATTGATTGGGAAAGTGAACTTGAAGTGGTTACTGGCTGGTTCACAATTGGGAAAAACATTCTTAATAGTTGTATTAGGACTTTTGTTAATTGGAATATCTGAATCGAACTATTATCTGGTGTTTATCAATATCGCTGTCATCGCATTTCTTGACGGATGTGCCAATCCGATTAGACAAACATTGATACCACATTATGTGGAGCCGGATGAGTTAGTACGAGCGAATGGAATAGCTGAAACGGTAACGCAATTCATTCAGGCTACTATGTGGTTTGTGGGTAGTTTATTCTTAGTAATGATGAATTCACAACAGATCGTTTGGGTCGTTGGTTTCTTATTTGCAATATCAAGTATCATGTTGTGTTTCTTGGCAAATGTTGAACAACAAACAGTGGAACAGGAAAGCAAATTAGACCAAATTAAAAAGGGTTGGAACACTTTATTTCATACTCCTGTGTTACGAAAAATAGCATTAATGGAAGTATTGAAAACCATCGCAGGAACTGTTTGGATTGCTGCCATCTTGTATGTGTTTGTTAGTGAAGCATTACTTGTAGGTGAAAAATGGTGGGGTTTTATTAATGGTTCTTTCTTTTTAGGGTTAATAGTTGGAAGTATCTATTGTATAAAAAATTCTTCCGTTCTGGAAAGGAAGATGGGCAAGGTAATCTTTATTGGTTCCTTGTTTAGCTTTTTAATAACCATATTGTTCAGTATAACCAGTAATCCAACCATCGCTTTATTACTGTCATTTGGAATTGGATTATTTGGACAAATAAAGGGTATTCCACAGCAAACAGTAATCCAAACCAGTATTCCAAAGATAAAGCTCTCCACTGTTTACACATCCTTGGGAGCCGTTGCAACAGGTGTATTCGGAGTGGCATCCCTTGTTATGGGGATATTAGCTGACTTGCTCGGAGTCAGGATTGTTTTCCTTATTTCGGGATTATTGCTTGCTATTGTTGCTTTGATCGTGTATAGGAATAATCATTTGTTTGTTCAAAATATAGTCGAATAAAATTCTTTAAAATGTGGGTTCGGTACTTTTGGCGAACCCACATTTTCACTAAATGGTGGAAGGACATACGGTTAAAAATATTATGACTTTCATCCTCGATGAAAATATTATGACTTTCATCCTCGATGAAAATATTAAAACATTATTTACCTTTCCACAAATGGGTGCGCTAATCGAATAGTGCGTCCTTTTGAATCGAGCCAGATATTGAAGAACCACTACCTGAAAAATCAGTCGTATTTTATAGGAGCGGGTTAATGAAAAAGAGATATGGTAATGTTAAATAACATAGGAGCATTCCTGTAATGAAGAAATTTGAGGGTTGAACAAAAAAGAGCCCCCTTGGTATAGTACAGGGTGTCAATGCGCATTGACCCCGAAATTAATAAATACCAAGGAGAGGACCCACTATGAATTATAATCAAAATCACAAACTATCGCAAATCACACCAGAAACATTAATTGTAGGAATCGACATCGCTAAAAACAAACACGTGGCACGTGCGCAGGATGACCGAGGGTTTGAATTTGGAAAACGACTGATCTTCGACAATCGCGTTCATGGCTTTGAACAGCTTTTAAACTGGGTCTCCAGACTTCAAAAAGAACACCGTAAAAGTGAATTAATCATCGGTGCAGAGCCAACAGGACACTTTTGGCTGAGCCTTGCTTATTATCTGAAAGCAAAAGATATTAACTTTGTGCTGGTAAACCCTATGCACGTGAAAAAGTCCAAAGAACTCGATGATAACTCACCAACGAAAAATGACACCAAGGATGCGCGTGTCATTGCACAGCTGATAAAAGACGGACGATACTCCGTACCAAATCTTCTCGATGGCATTTATGCCGAACTGCGGGAAGGGATCAAATTACGAGATCAACTCGTCAAACAGCTGATTATCATTGAAGGACGCATTCAAAACCATATTCAGCGATATTTCCCAGAGTTTAATGATGTATTCAAAGACTGGGAAGGCAAGACAGCTTTATTCAGCTTACGTAACTTTCCGTTTCCATCCGACCTCCGAGGCGTGACTCCGGAGGAAGTATTAGCACAATGGAAAACGACAATTAAGCGAGGCGTCGGAATCAAGCGTGCAACTCAGTTCATTGAGAAGGCAAGGAAGAGTGTCGGCATTGAAGTTGGATTGCGTTTCGCAAGAAAAGAAATACACAGTCTCTTAGACCAATACGAGCTCTATCAGAGCCAATTAACCGAACTGGACATGGAAATTACAGATCTCATGAAAGACATTCCAGGCGCCCAGGAAATGATGAATATTAAAGGGCTGGGGCCAATCACCATAGCCACCTTTCTCTCTGAGGTCGGAGACCTCAAAAAATATGACCATCCACAACAGCTGGTCAATATGGCAGGTTTGTCGTTACGAGAACATAGTTCAGGGAAGTTCAAGGGACAAACAAGGATAACAAAACGAGGGCGGAAAAAGCTGAGAAAAGCTTTATATCTGGCCGTTAGGCCATTAGTAGCCAGTAACTCGACGTTCAAGACCCTGCACAGATATTACACGACCCGATCCGTCAACCCGTTGAAGAAACAACAGTCATTGATTGCAATGTGCGGCAAATTACTACGTGTACTGTTTGTGATTGGCAGAAAACAATGTGAATTTGAAGGTAGCAAGCTATTACAAGGTTTAACTCAAATGAAAGAATTGCAGGCAGTTTAAGCTATTTCAAAGTAGTTGAAAAAATGCATCTAAGTTTTGGAATGAACAAACACCAATAATGCAGAGTCGGAGATTATTTATTCCATTCGGGCACCAGACCCAGCATAGGAGCTTTTTCCGACCTCCACCTTGTGGATACGCAGGACGAAGGAATGTATGGATTAAAATCCCGTGATACATGGGAGGGTGAGCGACCATAAGCGGTGTGGAGAATGAGGGCATGGTTATATCCCTTTTCAACCAAATGTACACAATTTGGCTGTTAGGATGGATAAAACCCGGTTAGAATATTCTGTACTCTGATTAAACGCTTTATCCATCAATACATTCAATGAAATGGTGCTTGATTAATTCTAAGAAAACAAGAGTATTTTGAAGATAATTAAAGTATATAGAGGGAGGAGAAATGGAAAGTCATAAATTTCATGAGTTTTTAAGAATAACAAGAAAATTAAATGAGATTCAAATTATACCATTGTTAATGGGGTCAGTTGGTTTAGAAGTTGTTACAGAAAAGAGCTGGGATGCTCAGGATTTAGATATTCATGTACCTGGTGATAAAAGAGATTGGGAAGTACCTGCTGAAAAAGCTATTTTTGATTGGGATCGTATTGTACGGCTTATGGATTCTCTTGGATATTGTTTAGTAGATTTACATGAACATGAATTTTTAAAAAGTGGGTTATCAGTCGAGTTTGGCATCATTGATACTTTACCATCTTTCGCAGGAGTATTATTAGAGGGTATAGAAACACATCAAAAGGCAGGCGCAAAATTTTACTTATTAACACTGAAACAATATTTACGTGTACATGAAGCTTCATCTAAAGACAGTTATCGAGCAGATAAAAATAATTATAAAGATATTCATAAAATAGAGTATCTAAAAACAAAAGCATAACTGCTATTTCATTAGGCGCAGTTATTGAATAAGTAGTGTTCAAGAATTGGGCCAGATTGTTGAGTTAGGAAGAATAATTCTCATATATTGAAAAAAGCACCAATTTTGGTGCCTTTAATTATTTCCTTGGAGTTGTAGGTTTTTGGTGTTCCAAGTTTAATTGTTCAACTTGCATCGTGATTAGATTATTATCTTTTAACATATTCTTATAGACAGGTGTCACACCAAAAGTTATCGCATCAGTTCCCAAGTGCTTACCGTCTTCAGAGTACGTTTTTACAGTAAATTTTATTAAATATGGATGACTTAACTCTCGTCCTTTTTCGCTTTGTTGCATTTCAACTACATCATAGTTTTTCGCCCACCAATCAAATTGGAAATGTATAGAATCCCGTTTGTAATAATTTCCCAAAGCATTGTGAATCTTGTTGTTGAATTGTTCTAACATAAAATGGTCAAAAACCTGTTCCATTCCTTTTGAATCGTGCTTGTGTGAATTTTCAGCTTGAACGGAATTGTAACCCATTAATAAAAAAGCAGATAATACAATTATGAATAGGCATTTCTTCATATTGGTAGCCTCCTTGAGGTTATTATTTTCAAAATGAAGTAATACTATTCTCTAAAAGATGGTAAAAACGGTGTTTCAAAGAAAAGTTTAACCAATTTTTCATAAATAGGAGCAAGTTTTTCTAGAATATATGTGCAGCATAATTGTTTTAAAGCTATCTTCCATAAAAGGGCGCATTTCCGGAGCAAGGATATGTGCCTTTTTGCATGAAAAGGCACATATTCAGGAAAAACTTATTGTGTAAATTATGGAATTTTGAGATATTAATATTAAGTTAAAGGGTAGAATTGTCAAAGAAGGAGTTAGAAAAGTTAAATGAACAGCAGTATAGGAAGTTAGGTTATTATGACTAAGGATTTTTATTGTGATGAAGTATTAAGTGGTAAAACCCAAGTAAATAAGGTGTTTTAGATAGAAAATGTATTAACCTATTATCATACAAAATCTTTTTACCCAATACATATTGTTGCAATTGCTAAAAAACACATACCTTTTCTAATTACATTAGAAGAAAGTGATAATGGATTATTACTTGAACTACTGGGGGTAATTAAAAAGGTTGCGACTATGGTTACAGAAGAAGGCGGAGCTTGCAGAGTTATTACTAACATAGGAGATTATCAGGACTCAAAACATTTACTTGGTATATAGTCTCTGGAAACCATTGAGACAGTTACTAATCAAACAGGGATGATTGCTTAATAAAGTGATCGCTTTCTTACGTTTAACAAATAAAGTTTTTGTTTCTAGTCATTACGAATAAGAAAGAGTTTTATTCAGTGGAATTTAAGATATCAGAAATAAAAGACTTTACTCCTCAAATCGGACACTTGGTTTCACAGATGGATTACGCTAGAAAAACAACTTTAGAGGCTGTAAAAGGATTAACGACCTCAGAATTAGATTTCTTACCAAATGATGATGCCAATAGCATAGGAGCACTATTATTACATATTGCGGCTGTTGAAAAAGGATTTCAAATTGAGATTTTTGATGGTAAGAGTCCAAATGAGCAAGAGACGGCTGAGTAGGGAGACGCATATAGTCTAGGTGAAAAAGGAAGAAAAAATATAAAAGGGAAATCGTTTAGATTTCTACATTGATAAACTTACTAAGGTACGAAAAGGAACTTTAAAAGAATTTTCCAAACGGAATGATGATTGGTTGTACGAAAATAGATTATGGGATAGCAATCCATCTAATAACTATTTTATATGGTTTCACGTATTTGAAGATGAAATTAATCACAGAGGTCAAATACGAATTATTAGAAAGATGTTAGTTAAATAAAAGAGTTGTTCCAGAAAAGTGCGCAATAACGGAACAAAGTTGTGCTAGAAATTGGCCATTTTGTGGAATAGGATATTGTGAGATTTATGATGAATTTGGAACATAGATTCCTAAAGGGAGGTATGGATATGACAAAAAAGGTATTACTAATTATTGATGTTCAAAATGGAATGTTTCAAGAAGAAAATGTTGTCTTTAATGGTGATAGGTTAATAAAAAACTTAAATGATTTATTAAAAAAAGCACGATTAACAAAGACACCAGTTTTTTATATTCAGCATAATGCACCTGTTGGAAAACCTTTAGAATTTGGAACAAAGGGGTGGGAAATTCATTCTGAGATAGCTCCAGAAAATGAAGATATAGTAATACAAAAAGCAACTCCAGATTCATTTTTTAATACATCTTTGGATGAAAAGTTGAAAAAGCAGGGGATTGAACATTTATACATTGCAGGGATTCAAACGGAACTTTGTGTAGATACAACATGTAGGAGAGCTTTTAGTATGGGATATAAGGTGACTTTAGTTTCAGATACACATAGTACCTGGACTTCTAGTGAAATTACTGCACAACAAATTATAAACCATCATAACAGAGCCTTAAATTGGTTTGCAGATGTTTATCCTAGTAGTGAGATTAAATTCAAACGGGCCATTTAGTTGATATTGAATTTTTAGAGAGAATGGGGATTGATATGAACCAATTATACTCATCATTGAAAAAAGCAGGTTTAATTTTCACAAGAGATATATTCCAAGAAGAAGAGGAGTTTATTCTTCTTGAAACAAGGAAAAATGGCTCATCAGAAGTTGATATTACTACATTCGAATCCCTTTTCCAAGATGTAAAAGAAAATCCGACATATAAAGCCTTGTCTGGCTCTCATACTTTTAAATTGGATGGAGTGCAATATACTATGACTGCTAAGGATATGGGCTATCAAAAGTACTTTGACCAATGGAAAGAGCAAGGATTGTTTAATTTCTAATCATTAATCGGGTGCTTTCGCGGAATAAGAAATGCGCACACTATTGTTTACTATTCCTGTTTTTCAGCATTCTGATTGCAAGTATTGGTAAGGAGGTAAAAACGTGTTCGATATAAAAAGTTACTCAACGTTTAAGAAAATCAAACCTGTAAACAAAGGTTGGTCCAGTGACAAAAAATACTATATTGAAACGATGGAAAATGAAAAATTGCTACTCCGTACAACTGATATTTCAGCATATGATACAAAGAAACATGAATTCGAAATGATGAAAAGAATAGCAGAATATAATCTATCTATGTCGTATCCTATTGAATTTGGTATTTGTGACAATGGAAAAAGTGTGTATTCACTTTTTAAATGGTGTGACGGTGAAGATGCTGAAATTGTATTACCCAAGCTTGCCAATATTGAGCAATATGCAATAGGTATAAAATCAGGACAGATATTGAGGAAGATACACAGTATACCAGCGCCAAATGAACAAGAACATTGGGCAACTCGTTTTAATCGTAAAACAGACAATAAAATAAAAAAATACAATCAATGTGGCATAAAAATAAATGGAGACAATAATATATTAGACTACATTGAGGCGAACAGATATCTTCTTGAGGAAAGACCGCAATGTTTTCAACACGGTGATTATCATGTTGGGAATATGGTTATTTCGTCAGAAGGAGAGTTGAGTATAATTGATTTCAACCGTAATGACTACGGTGATCCATGGGAAGAATTTAATCGCATTGTATGGAGTGCTGCTGCCAGCCCGTACTTCGCCACAGGACAACTTAACGGTTATTTTAATGGAAGACCTCCCGTTCAGTTTTTTAGACTTTTGGCTTTCTATATAAGCAGCAATACATTATCTTCAATATACTGGGCAATCCCTTTTGGTGCAGATCAAATTAGCGTTATGCAAGAACAGGCAGCAGAAGTTCTGACTTGGTTTGATGGTATGAATAACCCGATACCATCTTGGTATTTAGAAGACTATTGTGTGTCTTAAAGATTTTTAATGATATTCACCAATCGGGCGAGAATGGAATAAGAGGCAGCCGCCATTTTTACTTTATGCCAATTTGTTAAAGAATTGTGGGTAAAAACAGATTAGCCAAAACGTATTGTTAGTAGAATAAAGAGAAATAGGAGAAGTGGATAATGCCAGCTTATAATAAACTTGTTCGGGACAAAATCCCAGAGTTAATCGAAAGAAATGGAGAAACATGCAAGGTTAAAATGCTTGATAAATCAACGTATTTTCAGGAATTAAAAACAAAATTGAAAGAAGAAGTAAATGAGTACTTACAAGCAGAAAACGATGTAGAAGCAGTTGAAGAACTCTCTGATGTTCTGGAAATTATACATTCCTTATCAACAATTCATGGGGAAGGATTTAAAGACATAGAAGCAGCAAGAAAAAAGAAATTTGTTGAACGGGGTGGTTTTAAGGAAAAGGTTTACCTAATTGAAGTCGATGATAACTAATTTAACATTAATTTATTAAGCAAACGGGCGCCATTCTTGAATAAGAGCCTGCTCTTAACTTTACATTTTAAATGCCATTTTGTGGAGGATTACTAATCAAGAGGTGGAATTCATGTCCCAAAAAAAGATAAAGCAAATTTTCTGGTTACATATGCATGTCTGTTCGTTATATTTTATTTCGCTGTCATGCTGTTTAAATACCTAACTAATGATAGTTTAGATTGGTTAAATACTTTTACATTCATGTTTTGTATTTCTCTTATTTACCTTTTATTAAGGCAAACAAAAAATCGATAAGCGTTCTAGTACTTATCTTCTTTTGTCTTTATTATTTAGTTCTCAATTGATAGTTAAAACTATTCCATAAATACAATCTTTATCAAACGGGCGCAATTCCAGAACAAGAACCAGCGCCCTTATTACGGATTAGAGCCATTTAATTGAATAATCGTAAATGCTGAATAGAAAAGGGATTAGGAGCATTCCTGTAAGGGAGAAATTTGAGGGGATATCGAAGCAGAGTCCGGATGCATAAAAAAAGCCCTCTTGGTACGATAGAGAGTGTCATCACGATGACCTCGAATTAAGTACCGAAGGAGGACTTCTACTATGGATTTTACACAAAATATGCGCATAGCGCAAATCAACGAAAACACACTGATCATTGGTGTCGACGTGGCCAAAAAGAAACATGTAGCACGGGTGATTGATGATCGGGGCAGAGACCTAGCCAAAAGGTTAGTGTTTACTAACTCTCATCAAGGTTTTTTTACGCTTCTCACCTGGGCGAGAGAGCTGGCGAATGAACATAAACGTCCGGACATCATCATCGGCATGGAGCCAACCGGTCATTATGGGCTGAACTTGGCTTATTATTTGAAAGCAGAAGGGATCCATACGGTAGGTGTTAATCCGATGAAGGTAAAACGGTTCAAGGAAATGGACGATGACTCCCCGACCAAAAATGATACGAAGGATGCCAAAGTCATCGCTCAAATCATTAAAGACGGGCGTTTTCATGAACCCACACTACCCGAGGATGTCTATGCCGAATTGAGGGAAGGCATGAAACTACATGACATCATCCAAGAGGACTTGTCTTCCATCAAAGCACAGATGCATAATGCGCTGGATCGCTATTTTCCGGAGTTCCTAGATGTCTTCAAAGACTGGACCGGGAAAGCAGCACTCCACCTACTGGAAAAGGGGTATCTTCCTGATGATATCCGACAGGCTTCGGAAGAAGACTTGATGGCCGAAGTGAAAAACGCTGCCCAACGTGCAGTGGGGATGAAACGTATCCAGGCATTAAAACAGGCAGCCGAAGATAGTATCGGCCTGACGGTCGGTTTAAGCATGGCACGCGAAGAATTCCGTTATCTTATTGACCAATACAAGGCCCTAGAAGAACGACTCGTCGCTCTTGAAGCACAACTCGAAGAACTCGTTCTTCTGGTTCCTGGGGCGGAGCAGATGATAGCCATCAAAGGTGTCAGTACCATGACAGTGGCCGGTTTCTTTGCGGAAGTCGGTGATCTATCGAATTACAGAGATCCACGCCAAATTATCAAATTAGCGGGACTCAATCTGATGATGAATCAATCCGGGAAATTCAAGGGGCAGACAACCATTACGAAACGAGGACGCAAAAGGCTGAGAAAGCTCCTGTATCAGGTGGCACGCCCCCTCTCGTTTCATAATGAAGCTTTCCGAAAGCTTCATGACCATTACCGTCATCGATCCATCAATCCCTTAACTGGGAAGCAATCGTTTATCGCGCTAAGTCGTAAACTTGTGAAAATCTTTTATGTATTAGGGACACGCAAGTGTACCTTCAGTGAAGAACGCATGATCCGGGATATCCCCGGTGTTTCAGAATTACAGGAAACTGCCTAAACAAAAAAGATCTATTTCGTTTTGAGACCCATTGTTTGAACATTCGAAGCACGGAGAAGCCGGTCGATATTTTCACCGTTAGGGCTTTGACCCGCTTTAGGAGCATTTCCGGCATCCACCATGGTCAGGTTGAACGAAGGAATTTGCGCGCATTGACGCCGAGAGACATGGGAGGGTCCACCGCCATGCGTAACGTGGAGATCCAAGGTGCGATCATACGAACGCAAACCATTTAATGGAAAAAATCCATGGATGTTTAGTTGGTGCCATCCCTTATTTCCATAAATATCATTTATTTACAGATGAAGGAACGATCAACCCCCATTCTCTTTGAATGATATAAAGTAAACGGGAGAAAAACGGAGTAATTCTGAGATAATTTTAATTTATAGAGGGAGGGGGATTATGTTAGCGCCGGATAGCATATTATCTTGTTGGAGAAAATTCGATGGGTTTCCAATGGATACATTAACGAAAGCATGGTTTTATGATAAAGCAAGTAATGGGAGACAAAGAGATGTCTCCCTAATGAAAGAGCATAAAAGCCAATATGGTATTACAGGAAATTGTTATGACCTTGCAATCTGGTTACTTGATGAATTTGAAAAAAATGGTGTGAAAGCATTCCCAATTGGTCATGATTTAAATACAATTGATGCACATGTTGCAATAGTGGCATTAGATGAAAATGGTAACCGTTTTCTCTGTGATTTAGGCGATCAATGGTTAAATCCAATTTTGATAGATTCTATGAGTGAAGACTTTACATATGAAAAATTGGATGGATTTTTTCCTGCTGCGCAAATTCAAGTGAAATCTGTAGGAAACATGATTGAAGTAACATATCATAGACCAAATGGAAAAGTATCACGACAATTTTATGATCCGGAACCAATTAATAAGGACGACTTTTTTAAGGCCGCCGAATACTCGCAGAATTTAATTAAACCAAAACCCCTTTTGGAGTGTAGAACACCCTACAAAAATGATATTGCTCACTGGGAATTTTATGATTGGAAGAGTTTTCTAAGTACCAGTGAAGGGTTAATTAATGAACAATCGCTAAATACAGTAGATGAATGGTCAGAAAAAATAAAACTTAAAACAGGATATAATAAGCAATTCCTTATTGAGGCATTGGAAATTTACAAGGCTATGGCTAAATTGAAATATTAGTTATGCCATTAAATGGCGATTATACCGCATAAGGATAAGCGCCTTATCTTTATACTAATACATTTCGATTGTTAAATAAAGGTTGAGTAATAAGACCATACTGAAATCAAATTAATTGATTCATAGTATGGGAGTGTGAAAACATGTTGTTGTCGGAAGCGTAGGAAAAGTACCAATCAGATAAAATAATTGAAGGTTATTCTCTTCTTACTATAATAGAAGAAGAGATTGAGTATTACGAAAAGGATTTTGAAGAGTATGTAGAGACTTGGGAAAAGTTTTTGGATGTGGCTGTCTTTGGTGACTCCAGAAGAACACCACTATTAATGACTGCGGCGAAGGATTTATCCCTTGTTAAGGATGGAAGGTATTATTGGCACGCAAGGGGAAAAACGGCTGGTAACATTATTAGAGGTATGCACAAAGATGAAACGGAGGATATTTATGAAAACCTCCCTAATAACTTAAATATCTTATTACTCCGTGCAACCCTTCCTAAGTCACAAGATGCGTACAGGGATTTAACTTCAGGCATATTAGAACAAAAAACAGGAGCAACTGTAAAGTTAGTTCCTAATGTTTCTCATATGTTACATTGGGGTAATCCAGAAGTTGTAATAAAAGAAATAAAAGAAAGATGGTAGTTGGGTTATTCAACTATCGGGCGCAATTGTGGAATAAAATGAATGAGCCCTAATTATTAACTTTGTTCAATTAAGTGGTGTAGCCGGTACGTTATCGTGCCGGTATTTTTTTATGCTTGCAGGATTTTCTTTTGACGTAACCAAGAAAAAGATGGATGGCGACTTGGAAAAAATTTGATACAATTTATGTGTGGAGCATTGAATACTTTGAATTTAACAAGCGGGAAAATAGGTTATTGGTGTCTAGTTAATTTATAGAAAGATAAAAAGGAGGGAAGAAATGATTTTGAAGAGAGTGGACTAGAGGGAGTCTTTGCAGTAACTGAAGAAAAAAATTTTATAAATAGTGAATCCATTATTCCATATATTCTTCGTGGGAAGGTAGTTCATAAAATTTAAATCATCTTCAACTATTGGGCGCAGTTGTTTAATAAGTAGTGTTCAAGAATTAGGCCAGATAATTGAAGAAGACCTACTGAGATGCGATAGTTAAAAAATTAATTGTGTTAAATTATGGGTAACGAGTTTTAGGACTGTGAGTATTAAGAATGAATAAAGTTAAAGTAGAATTATAATACTTTAGGGAAAATGATTGTATTGAAGGTAAATAAACACAATGCGTAACATTACATAGTAGAAGGTGGGGGAATAAATCAATGACAACTATCGTCCAATCAATCTATTATAATCAAGCACCTGATACATTACAAAGTGAGATTGCCGTAATGCTACATCAGGTTTGGCCAGATGCTTGTCCGATGCCGGGAGCAACGATTCCGAAAGCTCACGATAAAGAACTTAATGCACGCTCAGTTTATTCCTACATAGATGGGAAGTTGGTCAGCTATGCAGGTGTAGTGCATAAGACTATCAAGCACGATGGACAAACATTCAATATTGCTGGACTTAGTTGTGTGGCTACTCATCCCAAGTATCATGGTCAAGGGTTAGGTTTACGTACAGTCGCTGCCGCTACTCAATGGATTGAAAAACAAAGAGACATAGATTTTGGCATATTCACGTGTAAACCATCTTTAGCTTCTTTCTATAATCGTGCCGGTGCTTGGCTTGTTGTACCAGATGTGGTGCTCATTGGTAGCCGAGGTGAGGGGGCTTTATCTAGCGAAACCTTAGACGTTGTTGTTCTGATGCGTCTGTTTTCTGAAAAAGCCAAGGCTTATGAATCGATCTTGCGTCATACTACTATTAATCTTGATTTTCCAGATGGTCAGTTTCTATAATAATCTGAGACCGATCTTTAGCAATCGGGCGCAATAACGGAACAAAGTTGTGCTAGAATTCGGCCAGATAATTAAACAACACATCTTGTGAAAATAACAGAGACTTGAAATAATTGTAATTAGGTTAACGTAGCATTAATGTAAAAATAATTTGTTAAAAAACGGAGGGAGATTTTATGAAAAGGAAATCGGGTTTGATTTTTGGTTTTATAGGAGTTCTTGTACTATCAACTGGATTTACAGATGTATTAGCAAAAGGGCAAGTTGATGTTAGTGATGGAGATAAAATTAAAGTTGTAACAGTAGAGGAACAAGAAGCACGTGAAGGTAAGGACATTAAAACAGTCATAACCGCAGAAGAACAAAATAGTGTAGAGAATTCATCAGCTTTATCAGGATTTGTACCGCAAAAAAATGGAGAAGGGTTTTATTTTATAAAAGAAAAATAAACTTGAATATAATTATTCAAGTAACGGGTGCTTTAACGAAATTGTATGCTGGAATCTTAATTGAGAAATGGATGTAATTGAATGGAAAGAGTGTTAAAATCTAAAACTTTTATAATTACAATGGGAGTAATAAGTATTTTAGCTATATTTTTAACCTTAAAAAAGGATGTAATTTTCCAAGAAGGAAACCCAGTTCCGATGGCATTAGCTATGTCAAAAATGATTTTTCAAGATAGAGAAATTGCCGAAATAAAAGGAGCAGAAGAGATAGGCGGGATTTACGGATATTTGGTAAAACGAGGAGAAATGGAGCCATACATTAAAATGATGGAAAAGGAGGGGTGGCGTTTTGTAGGAAGAGATGAGATTGGTAATGCTCTGAAATTTGAAAAAGGGAATACAACTCAAAGCATTGCTTATCAATATTACACGAGATGGTACACAATAATTTACTCTTAGACAAACGGGCACACTTCCATAATAGGAAATCACTCACGTTTGCTTTCTGGTCCGCTTTTCCGAAAAATTTAATAAGCCAAAATATTTTTTTATTTAAACCAAAATTTTGGCTTATACACTTGTAAAAAACAAAAATTAATTAAATTGATGCAACCACTACACTAGGCTTATCCGTCTGCTTTTCTTATAATAGGAAATCTTACAAATAATATCACAACACTAACCAGTAATGGTAGGGAACTCCATGCCATTATTATGTTAATCTTGATGCCTATACCTAGTAAAAATGAGGTAATTGCATAGGAAAGGGGAATAAGCCCTAAAGACCCTGTACGAATTAAGCTCATTACTCTTCCTATCTTATTTCTATCTGTATATGTTTGAACCATAGAAATTAACGGAATATTAATTGCGGGGTTAAGCATACCAATTAAAATGATGACTGGAATGGCAATCTCAATGATTTGTACCTGACTGAATAGAAGCATTCCCAGCCCTTGAAAAGCAATTAAATATAAAGCATATGCTCCTCTGTTTCTATTTATATTAATGATACTAATAATAATCGAGCCAGCAATCATCCCGAAGGTAAATCCCCCTTGAACGAAGCTATAGTCTAAGGAATTTCCCTTCAACACACCTTCAACAAAAACGGGCAGCCCCATCATTAGTGGACCTGATATAAATAGATTTGTAATAACTGTAATAGTAAATAATGCTCGCAACAATGGTTTTTCCCAAGTATACACAAATCCTTCTTTCAGTTGTTTGATAAAAGAAATATCTTTCTGCTCTTTTACCATAGAAGTCCCATGAGTTACCCTAATAAAAAGAACGCCTAGGCCTGCAATACCCAGTAACAAACTTATGAAGATTAGCAATATATGATAATTAATAATACTTATAAGCAATCCAGCGAGAAGAGGCCCTGAAAAGAGAGCTACTTGGATAGCTCCTTGAATTAACGAGTTGGCACGTGTGAGCTGTTCAGTTTGGATAATTTTTGGTAAAAGGGAATCTCTTGCGGGTTCGAATAAACCTCCAAACATACCAAAAAAAGCAGCATTTATGGCTAAAATCCATATAGGAACTTCCATAATAAACATAAAGGCAATAGCTAATCCCAACAATAGGATCGCTCTAGAAGAATCCTATAAGAACATAATTCTTGTTTGATTGCTTTTACCTGCTAGAACTCCGCCGATAATCATGGATAACATTCTCGAAACTGTTAAACAAATCATTACAATACCCAGACTTGCTTCCATTTTTTGTCCATCCACTACATACCATGTTTGGATAAACATAAACATAGATAGACTTAAACTGGATATAACCGTCGCAATCCATAATACTACAAAAGACACTGACCTAAATAAAGAAATGTTCCTTTTTTCCCTAATCGCTTTAGTTTGTTCCATTTTCTCACCTCAGTAATTTATTTTTATACGGTAAAAAAAAATTAACAATAGGTTCTAAAAAAAGAGCCAAAACCTAGAGTTTAGGACTCTTTTTCCTTTTTTTCAAAACTTTCTTCTTCTATTTCCAGACCTAGAATATGGAAATAATATAATTTAGCATCAGGAGAAGGTTTCGGTCGTTGAATCGCTGCAAGCTCTTCCATTAAAGCGGATAATTTCTTTTGCCAAGCCATGAAATCCTGCTCTGTGGCATGGATTTCATAGGCGCTAGACCGATATTTCCATTCAGAAGGATCTTTGGACCCAGAATCATCTTGCAATGATTCTTCTGCCGCAGCGAGTATTCTTCTCTTTGACTGATCTAACATACTTATCATCATTTGCCGGACAGTTTCAGTCATATTTGAGTATGGAAGAAGGGTACGATCAGGTACAAAACCACCTGCAGTCGCTTGGTAAAATTTTTGCAAGATCCCGTTTTTTTCTTCTTTTCGAACGACCGCCACGAGGTCATTTTTCTCTAATTCTTTTAAATGATAATGAATTCTAGCCCGGGATAGTTCAAATATCTCGGAAAGCTGTTGGCCAGTCTGCGGATTTTCCATCAAGCGTAATAACAATTCACATTTAAAAGGATCACTCAGTGCTTTCAATTGTTCATGGGTTGTTAACAACTTTATATCCTTCATATGTTCACTCCATTTACTCGGTAAAATAAATTTAACCATAGATTAGCAAATGAATTATTAGTTGTCAAATTGTATCTAGTTACATGTGAAGTCTCACTACCATTAATCTAGGGATATATTTTATTATACATTTCGATTGTTGAATAAAGGATGTTTAAGCAGACCATATTGCAATCAAGTTAATTGATTCATAGTATGGGAGCGTGAAAAAAATGTTGTTGTCTGAAGCATGGAACAAGTACCACTCACATAAAAGAATTGAAGCCTATTCTTTTCTTACTATTGATTTTTTAATTATCGAATATTTTTAGCAAAACCAATTAAATTCTCCATAATTTTAAAAATGGTGAATAATTATATTCAAAAATATTTATTTGTGCTACTATTATGCCTAGGAGGTGAGATTATGGATGTGAATGAAAGCGGTTTTAAAATTATTATGCATAGTGGTGATGCACGCTCTTATACGATGGGTGCATTAAAAAATGCTCGAAAAGGAAATTTTGGTGAATCTGAAAAATTATTAAAAGAAGCTGATAATCAGCTTCTTCAGGCACACAAAATTCAAACATCATTACTACATGAAGAGGCAAATGGAAAAAGTATGGAACTTTCTATTACATTCGTTCATGCACAGGATCACTTAATGACAGCAATGCTGGCAAAAGACTTGGCAACAGAAATTATTGCAATACAGCAAAATAAAGCTCTATAGGTATTTGAAACAAGAATGATGTAAGAGTGCTTATAACCATTAAATATTATAAAGGAGTGTATGTGTTATGCGTGTATTAGTAGCATGTAGTGCTGGTATGTCAACGAGTTTATTTGTAAATAAAGTAAAGAATGCTGCAGAAACAGAGGGAATAGATTTGCAAATAGAAGCTGCATCTATTTCAGAAGCACGTTCACTATTACAAAAAAACGAGTATGATTTGCTGTTATTAGGTCCGCAAGTTGCTTTTATGAAAAATCAAATGGAAAAAGAATTAGAGAATTTACTTACAGTTGATGTGATTAACAGTCAGGATTACGGTTTAATGCGAGTCGAAAATGTTTTAAAACAAATCAAGGATAGTGTAAACCGCTAGTATGAAAAAATATTGAGCTAGGGGGAATAAAAAATGGATATAATAGCCAATAAAATTGCTCAATGGTTAACACCAGTTGCTACGAAGTTTTCTACTCAGCGCCATTTAGGAGCTGTGCGAGATGGTTTTATAATTTTGATTCCACTTGTTATTGTAGCCTCATTTTTTATATTGATTAATAATGTGGTTTTGGACGCTAATAACGGTATTTTTGCGGATATTGTAGATTTAAGTGTTTACCAACAAATTGGAAACCAAGTTTACAACGGTACATTAGGACTGCTTTCGATCTTGATAGCTTTTACCGTCGCTTATAAGCTAGCACGCTCTTACAACGAAGATGGCGTTATACCAGGAGTGATGGCAGTTGCAGTCTTTGTTTCCATGTTTCCTAGTATTGTTGAAGTTGTTCCACTAGATCATGAAGAAGCGGTTCATGTAACAGGTGTATTTAGTCAGAGTGAAACATCAGCTACTGGATTAATTTTTGCAATTATTTCAGCATTAATTGGAACAGAAGTTTTTTTACGGTTGAAAAAAATCGAGAAACTACAAATTAAAATGCCAGAAAGTGTTCCTCCAGAAGTTGCCAGATCTTTTAACGCATTGATTCCAGCTTTTTTCACTTTAACATTGTTTGCCCTATTAGTATTTCTAACCAATACATTATTTGATTTGGGATTGCAAGAAATAATAACAAAAGTTATACAAGCACCACTTGACACTATCTATCAAGGGTTATTTGGTATCAATGGAGTTATGTTTGTCCAAAATTTATTGTGGGCTTTAGGGATTCACGGTACCTTTGTCCTTGGACCAATTACGGAACCAACTTTACTAGCCGCTATTCAGGAAAATATAGAAGCATTCCAAGTAGGCATTAATATACCTAATATTGTAACTAAGCCATTTATTGATAGTTTCACCATGATGGGTGGTGGCGGAAACACAATTGGTTTATTAATTGCCATATTTATTGCTTCTAAACGTGCAGAGTACCGTGGTGTTGCTAAGCTTTCTGCTGCTCCAGGATTATTTAATATTAATGAGCCATTAATGTTTGGACTGCCAGTTATTTTAAATCCAATCTTAGCGATACCCCTCATTCTTGTACCAATTGTAAATCTGAATATTGCTTATCTTGCTACATCTATAGGGCTGATTTCAAAAACAGTTGTGTTTATTCCTTGGACAACTCCACCTGTATTATCTGCTTTTTTAGCGACAGCAGGTGACTACCGTGCAGCAATTTTATCTGCTCTATTAATTGCGCTATCGGTACTGATTTATTTGCCATTTGTAATAGCAACTAACCGAGTAGCCGCCATTGAAAGGAAAAATAGAAACTAAACTAGAACTGTTCAACAGGAGGGTATGCATGACGAAAGTATTAATCTGTGATTTAGATGGAACATTACTTGATAAAAATAATGAAATATCATTAGAAAGCATGAAAAAAGTTCAGTCATTTTCGAACTCCGGTGGTATATTTATCATTGCTACTGGACGATTAGATCACGATATTGTATATGTTGAGAAACAACTAGGAATTCAGGGCGACTATCGAATCAGCCAAAATGGTGCGGTTATAACAAATAAGGGTGGAACAGTAGTTTTTAAAGACGAGATTAATTCTTATGTGGCTAAAGGAATCATGGAAATATTGGATGAAAGAAATGAACGAGTTGAAGTAAATGATGCTATACGTCGTTATTTTTCTTCACCGCGCCCTATGGGAGGAGTCGCTGAATTTGTTGATTCGGCAGTGATTGATCCACAATTAAGCAAAGAAGTAGGAGATAGTCTAATTCCAACTAGTTTTCTTATATTCGGCAAAAAACTGGGCTTTAAAGAGATAAAAACTGCTATCAGTAAAAAATATGATAACATTGTTAATTGTGTAGAAACTAGTGATTCTTCCTTGGAAATCATGTCAAAAAACGTATCAAAAGGTATTGCTGTTCGCAAAATTATGAAAGAAATGAATATATCAACAAAAGATGTGTATGTAATTGGTGATTCTGAAAATGATATTTCCATGTTCGAAGCAGCAGGATATTCATTTGCAATTGACGGTACTTCAGAAAAAGTAAAGCAAAAAGCAGATGAGATTCAAAAAACAGTAGCGGACTGTATTGAAGTAGTTATGAATAAATCTCCAAAAGTTAGGTGAAAACATGAAAAAGATAATCTATATCCCTTTAGATGAGCGGCCATGTAATTATATATATCCAAAATATATGGAGAAAACAAGAAAAGATATAAAACTGATCGTTCCCCCACGTGAAATACTTGGCAAGAAAAAAGAGAAGGCAAATGTCGAACAATTATGGAAGTTTATCAATGATCATGCACCCGAGGCTGATGGTCTGGTGGTTTCTGTGGAAATGATGCTATACGGTGGTCTTTTACCTTCTAGATTACATCAATTATGTGAATCAGAAGGAAAAGAGCGCTTGAGAAAGTTTCAAATGCTAAGAGAAGCTTATCCGCATTTACTGATATTTGCATCAAATTTAATTATGCGTACTCCGAAGTTTAATAGTGCTGATGAAGAACCAGATTATTATGCTGAGTATGGAGAAGCGTTATTTAAAAGAGCTTATTTACTAGATAAAGACAAACGTACAGGATTAAATGAAAAGGAAAAAAGTCAATTACAAAAAATAAATACTAAAATTCCAAAAGTGTTTATTGAAGATTATGAAAGACGACGTAAATTCAATGTTACGATGAACATGTATATTCTCGACTTAGTTGTTAAAGATGTAATAAACTTTCTTGCTATTCCGCAAGATGATGCTGCAGTATATGGATATACTGCAAAAGATCAGACAGTTGTTTATCGTGACATCGAACAAAAAAGATTACAAAACAAAGTAATGGTCTATCCAGGAGCAGATGAGGTTGGATCCACATTAGTTGCTCGGATGCTGAATCATGTGCTCAATAGGAAACCGCGGGTATACTCTTTTTTTAGCTCGACATTAGGCCCCTATATTGTACCACTTTATGAAGACAGACCATTTGCTGAAAGTGTTAAATCTCATTTGCTTGCTTCTGGCTGCAAAGTGTCCTTACAACCGGAGGAGGCAGATTTTATATTAGCAATCAATACGCCGGGTAAAGTAATGCAAGAAGCATTTAACCAAGATGAAAAAGATGTCACCTACAGCAGCTATCGTCAGCTTCACTTTTTTACGGAACATATCCAAGACTATTTGGAAATGGGAAAGCCTGTAGTACTTGCAGACAGCGCATTTGCAAATGGAGGAGATATAGAATTAATTCAATACTTGGATGATTATCACCTTTTAGATCAATTAATCTCCTATAAAGGCTGGAATACAAATTGTAATACGCTGGGAACATCAATTGCTGCAGGCGTTTTTGCGTTTGATAGGCAAGATAGCTTGACAATAAAAAAGAATCTCATATACCATATCCTTGAAGATGGTTTATATCAGGCCATTGTTCGAAAAGAGGTTACAGAAACCGTTCTTCCTGGAATTGGTGCAGACTATTTCCAGTTAAATAATCAGGATAGTAAGGTTGCTGGGGAAATTGAGAAAAGGATTGTAACTTATTATCAACAAATGATAAAAAACAGCTTTTGTGAATTCCAATTATCACAAGTTCGTGTACATTTACCTTGGAGAAGAATGTTTGAAATTGGTATTGATTTAACAATACTTTATAAGTAGTAATCCCTGGCGCAAGGAGAATTTAATCTATGAGTATAATGGATTTTTTAGCAAGAGTGAAGAGCATTTACCCGTCCTTAACGAAGAGCGAGAAAAAAGTTGCCTCGTTTGTTTCTGAAAACTACCAGCGTATTGCTTTTTTGTCTTTAACGGAGTTTGCTGATGAATTTGGTGTCGGGGAAGCTACTGTTATTCGCTTTTTAAAAAAAGTGGGCTTTTCTGGATATCATGAATTTAAGACTACTATGGCAAAGCAATTCCTTGGTGCTAAAGAAACTGAAGCAGATACTGAATTTGAAAAAACCTATCAAGATATTGTTAAAATGCTAGATGAAACTAGACTGATGACGAATACAGATAAAATAAAACAATCAGCAAGTTTAATAAAGAACAGTAATGCAATTTATTTGTATGGTATCGGTTTCTCAGCTTTGGCTGCACAGGGAGCACAGATTAGACTTATGCGTCTTGGATATAAAACATACTTTTTTTCAGAACAGCATACAAGAGTGGTGTCATCTCATTTAATTGAATCTGATGACTTGGCGATAGCATTTAGTGTAACAGGTGATACAAGAGAGACATTGCAATGGTTAAGAAAGGTGAAGGAAAATGGCGCAACAACGATTGCTATTACAAACCATTCGCGTTCACCCATTACTAAAATCGCTGAATTAATATTGTTTACTGCAGGAAAAGAAGTAGCACAAGAAGGAAGTACATTAATTACAGAAATGTCGCAGCTTTTCGTAGTTGAACAAATTTGTCATTACCTACATGAAATTGATAGTTCTAAAATAGCATTGGCAAAGAAACGAATTTCTCAGTCTATTGATTAGCGGAAATAAGTTTAATAACTTAATAAATATAGCTGTCCATTTTTAAGTGCAGTACGTATTCTCAATAAATTTAATTTTGATAAATTATTATAAATGTATCCAAAATTAGTTAAGCCTTGCGTGGTAAGGTGTTAAAACAGCATAAACTGTAAGTCTAAGACAGGTATTGGATAGTATTGATCTTTTCTCCAATCATTCCATATCTATTAAAGATTGGGGTACTGCGAGTCAAACTGTTCAAAACTATCATGAGTGGTTTTCTTTATGAACGAAGATATGTCATAACTAAAATGGTCCATTCTAAGACGAACAATAAACTACGCTAGCTTTGGAAATATACGTAGACTCCTTGAAAAAGAGGAGCGCTTTTTCTGCGTGTCATGTATCGCTGGCGAAGTCTTCCTTATCCTGTGGAGAGAAAGATATCGGTGAGCCCCACAGTGCAACATGAAGTGACCCCATAAAGTTCGATAATTTTTTTGTTAAGTGCCCTGCTGGGCAAGAGTTCGATATTGTATGAGGGCACTGAAAAGCTTGTGTTTTTTATAAATAAATTCATTATAGAGAAAAATAAGGCGCTTTTTGTTCAATTTGAACAGAAAACGCCCTATTTTTTGTCTCTTTATTATTCTTTTTCATTCAGAAGCTTCAAGATTCTATTCTTTTTAGATTGACAGCGAATATCGTCGTTGCGCTCTGAATTTGCATACCAAATAAACCCGCAGCCGATGTTTGATCGTACCCGTGTTTATTTTTTACTCACTATTTTTTGCTTCGATTTTATAGCGTTCTCGAGCTTAGCGTTTAAATTCTTCTGTTTCTTGAAAAGCTTGTTGGTCTAAATGTTCCTCTGATTTAATGGCAACAGAATAGGTTTTAGTTTTTGAGCCTTCTTTAAAACATCCTTTTCGGAGTGGACAGACCTTACATTTTTCAACGTCAAATAAATAAACCATTCTCCTGAATGTGGATCTGGTTTTTTACTTTTTCTTATTGCTAAATGTCCTGCTGGACATACAAATAAACCTGCATCTTTATAAAAGTCAAATCCTTTTCCGTTTGCTCGTTCATTTTGAGTAATCATTGGATTTAATTTAGAAATGAGTTGAATGCTTTGTTCTTTTGTATAAAGTATTTCCCTACGCAATGCCTTTTAATAATTGAACTATTGAGGTGCAATTTATATTGATCAAAAGCTACCGAAGCAACTTCTCTTATTTTTCCTTTCAATATTTGTAAGTGTTTCTAGTCTTTTATGCTGGTTATAATGTGTATAACTCAATTCGATTATAATTTCGAAATAGCATAATAAGGAAGGTGTTTGATACAGTGGTCAGACAAGGAAAATTACTAGAAGTTCAAGACTTACAAAAAAACTACGGAAAGAAAAACAATATAACAAAAGCTTTAAATGGTGTTAGTTTTGATGTTCTTCCTGGAGAATTCTTAGGAATAATGGGACCAAGTGGATCTGGTAAAACTACTTTATTAAACTGTATTGCAACAATAATAAAACCAACATCGGGGCGTGTACTTTTAAATGGTGAAAACATCAGTGCTTTTGACAGTAAGGATTTAGCCGAGTATCGCGGTAGTCGAATTGGATATTTGTTTCAAGACTTTGAATTACTGGATAATCTAACTGGACAAGAAAATATACTATTACCATTATCTATTCATGGGATAGATTTTGCAAAAGCACACACTAAATTAGATGATCTAGCGTTTTTTTTAGAAATTACAGATATTCTTAATAAATTTCCATCTCAGATGTCTGGAGGACAAAAGCAAAGGGTAGCTGCTGCACGTAGTTTGATTTCTAATCCAGACATTGTTCTTGCAGACGAACCGACTGGAGCATTAGACACACGCTCTGCAAGAACATTAATGAATAAGTTGGAAGGTATTAATAGAAGTAGAGGAAGAACAATTTTAATGGTCAGCCACGATCCTAATGCTGCAAGTTTTTGTTCTAGAATCCTTTTTATTCAAGATGGTGTGATATTTCATGAACTGCGCCGCAAACATGATGAGTCACAAGAGAAATTTTATGAGAGAATTTTGCATTTACTAGCTCAGTTTGGAGGAGGAAGTGCAAATGTTCTCTAGGTTGATTTATCGTAATGCTAAACGAAATCGTAAGGAGAATTTAATCTACTTTGCAACACTTGTAACAGCAGTAGCCTCGTTTTATATCATTCTTTCACTTGGGAGACAAGATGTTATTTTATTCTTAAAGGAGTTTGAAAGTGATGCGATTGATAAACTTTTAGCTCAAATGCCAATTGTGTATCTATTTTCATTATTTTTATTATTTTTCTTAACTTTATTTGCTAATCGGTACCAATTAAATCGAAGGAGTAAAGAGTTTGGGCTCTACCTCATGTTAGGAATGCGCAAGGAACGCCTTATTCTTCAACTTTTAGCCGAGGGGTTTATTACTTCTATTTTGGCACTTATTGGAGGCATTTTGATAGGCGGATTTTTAGCAGAAATAATCAGCTTGACGGTATCTAAATTAGTCGGGCAGGGAATTATCGGTCATCAAATCAGCTTGTCGGTAGGTGCGATTTTCTTTACCATAGTTGGTTTTCTATTCATCCAGTTTATAGCGTTAGCCATTCTTGGGGGAAGATTATTTAATCAAGAGGTACATCAATTACTTTATGAGCAAATGGATAAGAAACAAGATATGGGGCATTTGAAAGGCAACGTTATCAATATATTAGTAGGTTCTATCTTATTAGGCGCTGCATATTGGATTGTTTTATACCGTTTTATGGATTTTGCAGGACTGATTTTGTTCGCGGCATTGGCTCTCGGAAGTTTAGGAACAATCCTTTTTATGAGAGGATTTGCAAAATTACTAGGCTTATTGGCAAGCATGTCCGAGCGTAAATCGACGAAAGGTCTGCACACATTTACATTAAGGCAGTTTCAAGAAAACATAGCAAATCGATCTACTTCTGTTGCGGTAACATCGATTCTCATTATGCTCGCTATCATTTTGCTAACAGATGGTGCTTCGACTATCATGGGGTTAGAAAATGTTTATACTAGAGGTCCCGCGATCTATGATTTTACTGTTAATAGCGATAATCAAAAGGCTGAGCAATTTCTTACGTCAGAAAAAATGGTATCATATGTAGAGGACTTAAATTTTCTTGAAATTGGACAAATGAAATATCAAGATGAACATGGGGAAGACGACTTGCCTTTATCGTTGGTAGACTGGTCAAAATTAAGAGAGCAACTAATTATGGCTTTGCCAAGCAACTATAGAGAGCAAATTTTATCTGGAGAAATGCAATATTATGATATCAGTTCAGAGAATCCTGAAGCACTTAATCTTTTTGGGGTACTAGAAATCGATGCAACAAAACCCTACCTCATTCCTGAAACATCTTATAATGGGCTTTTAGAGGCGATAGGAGAGACACCACTGAACCTAGATTCAGATGAAATTGCTTTATACTTTAATCCAGATTTTATGCCTATGGATGATGTAGAAAGCATGCCTGTACTAGATCGTATTCTTGAGGATGCTCTAGAAGAAAGGCAAAGTTTAATGAGCATTAATGATCAGGAAGTATTTATACACCCATCAATTCCAATGAGAGGATTAGTAGCAGATCGTTCCGTAGAAATTACCTCAGCATTTATCGTCCCCGATCAAATGTTTGAACAATTACTAGATACGGAAACCTATGTGTCTTATTGGAATTTTTGCATTCCACAAAAGCTGCAAGAACAGCAAGGTTTAATGAAGGCAATGATGGAGGCTAGAGATTTATTACAATCCTCAGGCTTCGAGTTTGAAAGTTATTTACAAAACTTTGGACGGAAACTTTTCTACGTTGTTGCCGGAAGTTATACGACACTATATTTGGGATTCTTATTCTTAATTATTGCCTGTACGGTAATAGCTTTACAATTTTTGACGCAGATGAAGCAGACTGGACAACGCTATGTAACGCTTTCCGTGTTGGGGGCAAAACGTAAGCAAATGAAACAATCGGTGCATAGACAGGTGTTGCTGACTTTTCTGTTACCTATGTCTCTCGCATGCGTCAGTGGAGCGGTTGGCATAAGGGCTATGATTTCATTTGTTATTATTTACTTCGATGATCAAGTGTTACTGTATCCGATTGCCCTTACCTTTGCCTGTCTTGTACTCGGCATTTTTGTGATTTATGGCGTAGCAGTAGCACGTTCAGCAGATCATGAAATTGATAAATTGCGTTGGAAGCCAAATATCGATTAAGGAGAAGTCAAAGGAGGTGCTAAAGTGGCGAGGATTACAATTGTTGAAGATGATTTATTAATGAGAGAAGAGTTAATGGATATATTGCAAAAAGAAGGGTATGAAGCGGTAGCAATGGAAGATTTTCAAGATATAGCACTTCAAATAGCTACTTTGGTACCAGACTTAGTCTTATTAGATATCAATTTACCGGAACAATCAGGATTTGAAATATGCAAAAGTCTAAAATCAAAAGGGATTGGTCCCATATTGATTCTTACATCTAGAGATAAGTTACAAGATGAATTACATGGTTTTCATTTAGGCGCAGATGATTACCTCATAAAACCATGTAATCGAAATAGATTGTTAGCGCGTATTCAGAACTTGCTCAGAAGATTTAAAGAGCAACCAAAGTTAGTAGATGGTGGCAGTTTTTCGCTAGACCCGAATACCTTTACTTTGTATAAGGGATCTCGGTCGTTGTTATTATCAGCTAATGAAGGAAGAATTTTATTGGCTCTAGTGGAGCATAGACCTGAGATTGTATCCAAGTCAACATTAAGTGAACTTTTATGGGGAACGGAGCAATATATAGATGAAAATGCTCTTCAAGTAAATCTGACTCGCTTACGAAAAACACTACGGCAAATAGACTTGGAGAATCATATTGAGACAATAAGGGGTCAAGGTTATCGACTTAGGGGGTAGGTGAAACCATGAAATGGATAAAGCAAATCTATGATTGTTTTCATGCTTATAAACTATGGTTTCTTATTTTAATTACTACAGATCTTCTATTTATCTTTCTAGCCTGGTTGGCTTACCCAGAAACCTTTAAGGTGTTAGTAGGACTAATGATTATTTTTACTCTAACAATGATATCGTTGTCCGTATTCATCATCATTAGAAAGCAAAAAATTATAGAAGCTGTCTTTCAAGATTTTTTATTAGAACCGAACGGGGCGAACGAAGAAATATTATGTCAGCTATCTCCTAAGACAAATTGGTCATATATCCGTAGAATGGGAAGTGTCATAAGATCATATCAGTCAAAACTTAATGATCAAGTCATTGAGTTGAATGATTATGAAAATTATATAGAAGGATGGGTTCATGAAATTAAAAAGCCCCTGTCATTGATGACATTGGTATTAGATAACCGCAGTGATGAAATATCTCCCTTTGTTAGGCAGCGTATGCTTCATATTAGGAATCAAATGCTTGGAGACGTAGAGCGAATTTTGTATTTTGCAAGACTTGGGGCTACTCATAAAGATTATATTTTTGAGTCTATAAATTTACTAGCATTTTGTAAAAAGACAATTGAAGACCATCAAACACTAATAGATGAATCGGGTTTTCAAATACAATTCATAGGTGAAGAAATGGAAATTTTTTCTGACCGCAAAGGATTAGCTTTTATATTAGAACAAATAATCGCTAATAGTACTAAACACGTTCCACAGAATGAGGATAGTCCAATTTTGAAATTTGAAACGGTTTATGACAAAGTGAGTGATCAAACTTTTTTAAATATTAGTGATAATGGACCTGGTGTATATGAAGAGGATTTACCATTTATTTTTGATAAGGGCTTTACTGGAAGGAGAGGTACTTATACAAGACAATCGACAGGTATGGGACTCTTCTTAGTGAGCAAGATGGCTTATGATTTGGCAATTCAGTTGGATGCAAAATCAGAGCTTGGTTCGGGGTTAATCATATCGCTAATATTTCCAAATGTGAAACAATAAGCTGTCATACTGAGCTTGATATGATTATCTATAGTGATGAATTAGGTAACAGTACTATACAGGCTTTACAAATATGCAATCAACATTGTTGTTCGATTTTAAATAACGAACAATTTAGGTGATTAGGAATTCGAAAAAAAATGGTGAAATTATTAAGGAGATTATAATGGAGCTGTACGGAGAAAATTTATTATTATCAAAGATATCAATCAATGATTTAGATTTTATATGCAGGATAGAGACTGATGAAAATTTATGGTACTTTGAGGAGTATGTAGAATCAGATAAAGGTGTTATACATGAGGAATACATACAAAAAATTGAAGAAAAGGTAAATCCGATAAGTTATGATTTTGTAGTTACTAACACTACAGACAAGAATAAAACACCGATTGGTTTAGCGCAATTATGGATCGATAGTGAATATAGAAAGAGCTGGGAAATTGGCTTTGCAATACTTCCCCAATATGGAGGAAAAGGTTACGGAAGCCAAGCAGCAAAAATGTTATTGCGATTTGCTTTTGAAAAATTAGACGCACATAAAGTATTTGGAATGTGCAATTCAAATAATAAACGCTCTGCAGTTTTAATGGAACATATTGGTATGAGAAGAGAGGCTGTTTTTAAGGAAGAGCTTTTTTGGCAAAATAAATGGGTTGATCAATACTATTTTTCTATTCTGGAGAGAGAGTATTTTAAGTACTAAGCCTTAAAAGTGTGTTATACACATTAATGAATGTTTGTTTCAATTTTTTAACACACAAATCTATAGTGGTTTTTTTTAACTTTATAGAAATTAGCACTATATCAAAAAAGAATACGAATTTATGAAAAATTGTTAGTAAGCAGTGATATGAGCAAGGTACCATCAATATTTTTTGTAAATGAGTTTCCAATCTTTTCGGAAAGATCGTCACTCTGTATTTAAAATACACTTGTTCGAAGGATTGATTTTGATGTTTTTGAAAGGGTTATCCCTGTTGAAAACACCAAAATTTTTGCGCTGGCGAGTCCTACTCTTTCGTCTCATGTAATTGTTCAAACATCGCTTCTAACGTTGCTCGGGCTTAATTAAAATCCAATAAGTGCTTATACGAAGCTACGGTCTGTTGCTTAAACACGCCATTACGATCCATCGAATTTTGATATTTAGGTCTCCAAACTCAGTGTGTAACTTACGAGAATAAGAAGCATTATGTGATTTATGCGTACGAAAAACCTCGGTGAGATCTTGTTTCTGACTAGTGCATCGTAATTTCTGTTGTTAACTGATTCATTGGGAAGACCTCTTTTCTGTGAATTTTGTGTGGTAACTCAATTCTATCAAGATAAGGTCTTCTTTGTTGTCATTCCATTCATTTACACAAAGTATTTTATACCCTCAAGCTTTTGAAATTCACCCATTTATTCGCCCCTTTTTATTATAAATATCGGTTAAAGATTACTGAATAACTCACCCTCATTTGTTAAAGCGTATAGTTAATTTTACTATCTTCTTTTTTCATTGGAATTTCTGTAAGACCATCTTGTTTAATTTCCTAAGATCGTTGATCTCTTTGACAATTGTTCTCTATATTTTGTAAATCTCGAATTTCTTCGTCTGTCATTGCTTGTACATCTACATCATTTCCAATTTTCTTTTGCTTATCTAAAACGTTCTCATTCTCTGCTACAGATAAAGTCATACTACTATATAATAATACAACCACCATAGCTAATAATGAATTTTTTGAAAACTTCATTTCATTTCTTAACCGTTTGGCCATGCCACCATTTGTTGTCGGTTAGATAAAGAGGAATTATAAGCCTAAACAATCATTCTATTACACCAAGTCTCAGCATCTCAAGATTTGAAACAAGAGTTAAAAATGAAAATCACCGAATGCTTCTACAATAACGTTTTTTGGATAGGCTCCAGTATTTGAAATTTTGTCGAGCAATTCGATTAGTGCTCCTGCAGGAGGAAAGGCATTAGTGAGACCCCATAGTGCACGAGCGTCCCACGAAAAAAAGCGAAGTATATTTCTTGAGTAGTTCATAGCAACGATCATTTCTAGTTGTTTGTTTTTTTGATTAAAACATTTTTGTCCCCACCGATACACTTTATCAAAACGATGAAATGTAAAACGGAACATATTAAAACAAATGTAACATAGTACAATTGGTGAACCCCTTGATAAACGGTATGTGTACAAACTGGCTGACAAGCTATAATGAAAATCACATATTGATTGTATTTTCTGAAAAATATAACATGTAAGCAGTTTCTTAAATTGGAAGGAGGGCAAATACGTGGGCACAGCTAATTCTCCGTTAAGAGAGGAAGAAATGCAGGCTTACCCTGTTGAGGGTGAAGCTTTCAGTAAAAGCAATAAGATTAACAAACCTAAAAAACATCGAAAGAATAGAAAGATCCTACAGAATTGGCAGCTATATATATTTGTCCTGCCAGCGTTTTTATACTTTTTCATCTTTCATTATATCCCAATGTATGGTGTGCAAATTGCCTTTAAGAATTTTATTCCTACATTAGGCATATGGGGGAGCGAATGGGTAGGATTTGAACACTTTACTCGATTTTTTGAATCCTATTATTTCTGGGATTTAATTAAGAATACGTTAGGCATTAGTATATATGAATTAATCGTTGGTTTTCCACTACCGATTATCTTAGCATTAGCTTTAAATGAAGCGAAGGATGGATTGTATAAAAGAACGGTACAAACGGTTACATATGCGCCCCATTTTATTTCCGTCGTTGTCATGGCTGGTATGATAATTGCTTTTCTATCTCCCGCCACAGGAATTATCAATCATGCTATACAATTACTTGGTTTTGAACCAATTGCTTTCTTAAGTGATCCTGCTTGGTTTAAAACCGTATATGTATTATCAGGCGTATGGCAAAGTACAGGTTGGGGTACGATTATTTATCTTGCCGCATTATCAAGTGTAGATCCGCAGCATCATGAGGCTGCGATTGTAGATGGAGCATCTAGATTTCAACGTATCTGGCATATTAACATCCCAGCAATTGTTCCCACTATGATTATCTTATTAATAATGAACGTAGGAAATATTATGGCAATGGGCTTTGAAAAAATATTATTACTACAAAATCCACTTAATCTTGAATCTTCAAATGTTATTGCAACATTTGTCTATCAAGCAGGTTTATTAGATGCACAGTATAGTTTTGCTGCTGCAGTCGGTTTATTTAATGCAGTCATTAATGCGATTCTACTTGTAACGGTAAACCAAATTGCAAGAAAAACAAGTGAGACTAGTCTTTGGTAGGGAGGGACAGACTATATGGGCTCAGCAATCCAAGATACAAAAAAAGATAAGGCGTTTAAAGCGTTGGTTCTATTATTTCTTACTGCGGCATTATTGATTGTGCTGTATCCATTAATTTACATTATTAGTGCATCAATAAGTAATCCATCAGCTGTTAATACTGGTGAGATGTGGTTGTTTCCAAAGGAAATAACGCTAGAGGGATATAAGTTAATATTTCAAAATGATGATATTTGGCGAGGATATTTAAATACGATTCTATACACCGTTTTAGGAACCGTCATTAATTTAGGAGTTACTATTCCAGCGGCTTATGCTCTATCAAGAAAAGATTTAGCAGGGAGAAATTTATTAATGGGTATGTTTGTATTAACCATGTTTTTTAGTGGTGGATTAATCCCAACGTATTTAGTTGTTAAGAGCTTAGGACTCATTGATACGATTTGGGCAATGGTTTTACCAAATGCTGCCGCTGTTTGGAATATTGTAATTGCTCGTGTGTTTTTTCAAACTTCTATCCCTAAAGGGTTAGAGGAAGCTGCAATAATAGATGGGGCCTCAAATTTTAAGTTGTTTACAAAGATTATTCTACCTCTATCCGCTCCAATTATTGCTGTAATGGCATTATTTTATGGAGTAGGACATTGGAACAGCTACTTTAATGCATTAATCTACTTATCGGATAAGGAAATGTATCCACTTCAACTCGTACTAAGAGAAATACTTGTATTACAGGAAATGGCCTCTCAAAATACAAACATGACAGGAAGCATGGCAGAAGCAATGCATAGTAAGCAACAGCTTGCTGCTATCGTTAAATATGGAGTTATGATCGTCTCTTCCCTTCCTGTTATTATCGTCTACCCTTTCCTACAGCGTTATTTTGTTAAAGGTGTTCTCATCGGCTCATTAAAGGGCTAATCAATATGAAGTGATATCGATTCGCGAGGAGGTGACCACTTCTTATCATTTAGGAAATCTATTACATGTCTGAAAGGGGATTGTAGGATGAAAAAAATCGTATATTTGTTGTTAATTACTGGACTTTTAGTAGTTACTTTAGCTGCATGTAAATCCAAAGAAACAAATGAAGAGTCTGCTTCGGCTACTGATGTCGAAGTAAATGAAGAAGGTTTTCCAATTGTTGATGAAAAACTTGAACTGTCCATGATGGCACCTGGAACTGGTGTCGCTGAGTGGAGTGATATGCCAACCTTGCAAGTATATGCTGAAATGACAAATATGGAATTTGAGTATATTACACCTCCGTTAAATGACTTTCAAACAAAGCTAAATCTAGCATTTGCTAGTGGCGACATAGCAGACATTATTTATGGTGCAGGCTCAAGTAACTTCACACCAGCAATGGAAGTAGATTATGGTGAACAGGGTGTATTAGTACCATTGGAAGATCTGATAGCTGAGCATGCTCCGAATCTGCAGAAGCTTTTAGAAGAAAGACCAGATGTAAAGAAATCGATAACAACAATAGATGGTCATATTTATGCACTACCGACCGTTGCTGAAGGACCTACTTCTAGCTGGTATCGAGGACCTTTATGGTATAACGGTAAATGGCTAGATGCGTTAGGAGTTAAAGAATTACCTAAAACAACAGACGAGTTCTATCAACTATTAAAGCGATTTAAGACAGAGGATCCCAACGGTAATGGGAAGGCTGATGAAATTCCGCTTCTTGATGTGAAAATGAATAGCTCTAGACCATGGCTGTTAGGAGCATTTGGAATGAAAGAATGGGGAATAGAGGAAGTGGACGGGAAGGTAAGGTATACACCAATTACCGAAAACTATAAAGAATACTTAACATTTATGAATAAGCTTTATGAAGAAGAATTATTAGATCCAGAGACCTTTTCGCAATCAGATGAACAAAAAAAGGCAAAAGGGCAAGAAAATCGAATTGGCGTATTCCCTGACTATTTTTCATTCTTTACAACTGGAGAATCTGAAGAAGAGGCAATGAATAATCCGATGTTTCAACCACTAACAAGCTCGATTTCAAATAAAGCAATTATCCCTAGAAGCCCTGCTATTCAGAGAGGTACGTTTGCGATTACTAGCAATAATCCTAGTCCTGAAGCTTCTATTAGATGGATAGATTATTTTTACTCTAAGGAAGGCTACGAATTTTTGAATCGTGGCCCTGAAGGTTACATGTGGGAGTGGAAGGATAAAGAAGGAGGGGAGAAGGTTGATCGCGAGGTACCAGAAGGCTTTAAATCGGAAGAAGATTATCGTGGCACGATCACCCCAGATTATGGGATTTCACCCCCTACAATTAGTGGGCCGATAGAAGGTAGAGCCTTATCTGAATTCGATAAATTTATTGCTGCAGAAACAAATGAAAAAATTTCGCCTTATGCAGAGGTTCCGTATCCATTGGTTTATTTATCACCAGAAGAACAGAAGAAGGCAAATACGATCGAAGTTGATTTGCAATCCTATGTAGAGCAAATGGAAGCTAAATTCATAACAGGTGTTGAATCATTATCAAACTGGGAGGAATATGTAAAGACAATTGAAAACATGCAAATCGAAGAATATATTGAAATTTATCAGGATGCTTATAACAGATGGTCGGATAGTTAATAAAAAAATGTATAGGATAAGCTAGATGCGTGTTGAATAGTAAAGTACTTGAACAATGGCTCGTATGTCTTTTTGGAATGTCATACGAGCCGTTCTTACATAACTAATTAGTTAGTGAGGTGATGACAACGGTGTTTTTAACAGAAGAAAAACTAAAAGCAAGAATGGAAGAGCTTTCCGTATACAGATATCGAGATGCGAAAAAAATAGCAGAATGGACTTTTCGTATAGATGAAGAAGGTGAGATTGGTGCATATCCACCTAACTCTATTAGTGACAATACAACAATTAGAATCGGAGACAGGTGGGAAGGTAGAGATTTATATGTATGGTTGTCTGCAAATGTTCCCATTCCAAAAGAGTGGGATGAAAAACAAATAATTGGCTTTTTTGATTTTGGTAACACAGGTGGAGGGAATAATTCAGGATTTGAATCATTATTATTTGTGAATAAACAACCCTATCAAGGCGTTGACTCCAATCATAAAGAGGTTTTTCTTTCTAGTGATTATGCTGGAAACGCGCTAGCCTTGGATTTTCGATTATGGTCAGGGCTCGAAGGAGGAGGCCATCCTACTAATCAAGAATATAAGTTACGAAGAGCAGAAGTTGCTTGGCTAGATGAAAGCGTCGATGGTTTTTATTTTGATGCGAAGGCGATGATCGAAACAATCCAGGTATTAAATGAGAATCAGCCGGAGAAGCATCAATTGTTACAAATACTAAACCAATCGATCAATAAAATTAATTGGTTAAACCCTGGAGCTTCGAGCTTTTATGAATCGATATATCATGCACAAACCTTTTTAACGGAACAGTTACAAACACTAGAGAAATCAAATCACGTTACTTTCCATGCTGTGGGGCATACACATATTGATGTAGCTTGGTTATGGCGATTAAAGCATACAAGGGAAAAGTCAGCACGATCTTTTTCCACAGTACTTCGTCTGATGGAGCGCTATCCAGAATATAAATTCTTACAAAGTCAACCACAGTTATATGCCTATTTAAAAGAAGATTATCCAGCTATCTATGAATCTATCAAACAAAAAATAGCCGAGGGTGCTTGGGAAGCAGATGGAGGTATGTGGCTAGAAGCTGATTGTAATATCCCATCAGGAGAATCACTTGTCCGGCAGCTATTAGTAGGAAGAACGTTTTTTAAAGATGAGTTAAATATAGAAAGTGAATATTTATGGCTACCGGATGTGTTTGGATATAGCTGGGCGCTGCCTCAAATATTAAAGAAATCTGGAATTAAGACATTTATGACAACAAAAATAAGCTGGAGTCAATTTAATCGAATGCCTCATGATACGTTTTATTGGCGAGGAATAGATGGTAGTGAAATACTTACACATTTTATTACCACGACAGAGCCTTGGCCAGATTCAAGATACTATACATATAACGGCTTCATGACACCACAAGTGATTAAGGAATCATGGGAAGCATATAGGGATAAACAACTGAATCAAGATCTACTGATTTCTTATGGATATGGCGATGGTGGTGGTGGAGTAAATAGAGAAATGCTGGAAATGCGAAGCAGGATGGATAAATTACCTGGTCTTCCCCGTGTGAAAACGTCTCGTGCAAAGGATTATTTTCGAAAGTTGCACGAAACAATGGAAGAAACCGAGAACTATGTCCATACATGGGATGGGGAATTGTATCTTGAATTTCATCGTGGAACCTATACCAGTCAAGCATTCATGAAGCGAATGAATCGAAAGCTTGAATTACTTTATAGAGACAGTGAGTGGCTTAGTACAATAGCTTCTGTTTATCATGATAATTTTTCACGCTATCCGGATGCTTCCTTATTAATAGGCTGGAAGGCGATATTGCGAAATCAATTTCATGATATCATCCCTGGCTCTTCTATTAACGAAGTATATAAAGATGCTAAGAAAGAGTATCAGGAAGCAGAAGATATTGGGAACAATACGTGGAATGATGCTGTTTCAAGTATTATTCAGAGTGACAAAAATAAGTGGACAATATTTAATTCTGTACCGTGGAATCGAGATGATACTGTATTTATTCGTAAGTCTGAGCAGATAGATATGAATGGAAAATGGGTGGATAGTGACAATAAATTATTAACTACACAGGTCACGGAAGAAGGCTGTTATGTTTATGTTAAAGACGTCCCAGCAATGGGCTGGAAGGGGATAGCGTATCAGTCTGCAAGTGAAGCACGAAAGCAAGCTGCTGCTCCGGTTTTTAACCATACTGAGGACGGGATTATCTCCCCATTTTATATGGTTTCTTGGAATGAAAAGGGGCAAATTACTCGTCTGTATGATCGTAAAAATAATCGAGAAGTACTGGCAAAAGAAGCGATTGGAAATGTATTACAAGTATTCGAAGATAAACCGCTTATGTTTGATGCGTGGGATATTGACATATTTTATCAAGAAAAGATGGAGGAAGTATCGTTATTGCAATCTATTCATGTAATTGAAACTGGCGACTTACATGCTACCATTCGTTTTGTTTGGAATTATGGTCGGTCGGTTATTCAGCAAGATATGATTGTCTATCGCAATCACCGTCGTATAGATTTTAAAACATCTGTAGATTGGCAGGAAAATCAACGTCTGCTTAAAGTAGCCTTCCCTGTTGATATTCGTTCAACAGAGGCAACGTATGATATTCAATTTGGAAATGTCAAACGGCCAACCCATTGGAATACAAGTTGGGATTATGCAAGATTTGAAACAGTTGGACATCAGTGGGCGGATCTTTCGGAAGAGGGCTATGGCGTTAGTTTATTAAATGATTGCAAATATGGCTATGATATCAAGGATAATGTCATAAGGCTTTCCCTGCTCAAATCGCCGATTCATCCGGATCCAGGTGCAGATAAAGGCTATCATGAATTTACGTATGCATTATTTCCTCATCAAGGTAATTGGAGCGAAGGGCAAACCGTGGAAGCGGCGTGGGCATTAAATAAACCACTCATATATAGTAATGGAAGAGTCAATGAAGGAGATTTTTCCATGTTTCGTTGCTCTGTCAATCATGTGATGATAGATGCGGTTAAAAAGGCAGAGAATAGCGATCAAGCAATTGTAAGGATTCATGAATTTACGGGGAAACGTGAGGAAGTATCACTTACTAGTGACTTTTGCATTTTATCATGGCAGGAATGTGATCTAATGGAGCGCGTAATTGGAGAGAAACATCATGAAGAACAGATTAAGTTTTACATCAAGCCATATGAAATAAAAACATTTCTAGTTAACCTTACGAAATCATAGAAGTAAAATGTTAGTCACTCTGTGTATTACTAATTAACTTATTACAAAGATGAAACTACCATAATAGCAAGTTTTTGTTTAAAAACATTTAGGTCGCACCTCTATAGACCCATTTATTTATTATCAAGGAGGATTGCAATTGGAAGGTAACCAGACAGTTCATATCATTTCACATACACATTGGGATAGGGAATGGTATTTGCCATATGAGAAGCATCATATGTATCTCATCAAATTAATGGATCAGCTCTTAGAAGTCTTAGAAAATGATTCTGATTTTAAAAGTTTTCATTTAGATGGTCAAACAATAATATTGGAAGATTATTTGCAAGTACGTCCGCAAATGAGAGAGAAACTAAAACAGTTCATTCAAGAAGGGCGGATATATATTGGTCCATGGTATATTCTACAGGATGAATTTTTAACAAGTAGTGAATCCAATGTCCGAAATTTATTATATGGAATGAAAGATTCGAAGGAGTGGGGAGGAATTTCCAATGTAGGATACTTTCCGGATTCTTTTGGTAATATTGGTCAGGCACCACAGTTATTAAGCCAGGCAGGGATTCATCATGCCGTTTTCGGGAGAGGAGTAAAGCCCACAGGATTCAATAATGTGGTTCAGGAAGATACAAGTTATGAATCTCCTTATTCAGAGATGCTGTGGCGTTCCCCAGATGGTTCTTCTGTACTTGGTATCTTATTCGCCAATTGGTATTGTAATGGAAATGAAGTACCAGTAGCTAAAAAATTAGCTCAAGACTATTGGGACAAGCAGCTTCAGTCATTAAAGGAGTATGCATCCACGCCACATCTGCTATTAATGAATGGCTGTGACCATCAGCCTATCCAACTTAATTTGCCCGAAGCCCTGCGAACAGCTAAGAAATTAAATCCTGATGTGGATTTTATGCATTCAAATTTTAATGCGTATTGTGAGAAGCTTGCATCTTCTATTCCAAGTGATATAAAAATCATTGATGGAGAATTAAGAAGCCAGCATACAGATGGTTGGGGGACACTTGTAAACACTGCATCGTCCCGTATTTACATTAAACAAATGAATCAGCAAAGTCAGGTGCTGTTTGAAAAGGTTGCAGAACCTCTTGCTACCTTTGCCTATTTACAAGGAGAAACATATGATCATGGTTTATTTGAATACGGTTGGAAAATATTAATGCAGAATCATCCACATGATAGTATATGCGGCTGTAGTGTGGATGAAGTTCATCGTGAGATGGTTACTCGGTTCGAGAAGTGTCAGCAGGTAGCAGAAGTTATTATCGATAAGAGTTTAGCTAGCGTAACAAGAAATATTGATACGACAACCTTTACCAAATGGGGAGAAGATGCTATTCCTTTCGCTGTGTACAATACAACTGGTCAAATTCGTACTGGAATTGTTTCGGTGGTTTTAGATGTGAGAAAAGAATATTTTTCTGCAGGAGTAAACAAACAGCAGCTAAAAGCGTTCCCATTAGGTACCAAAATATTGGTAGATGCGTATGGAAATAGAATGGATTGTGAATGGGAAGATTTAGGGATAGCTTTTGATTATGAGCTACCTGATAACCAATTCAGACAACCCTTTATGGCGAGGCGGGTGCGTTTAACATTTGAAGCGAAAAATATTCCGACACTAGGGTATGAAACCTTTGCATTGGTACACCGTTCAGGAGCATCAAAAACGGCTAGCAATCAATCATTAGTTATAAATGAAAGGGAAATGGAAAATAAATATACACATGTAAAAATGAATGAAAATGGATCTCTGGTTATTACGAATAAAGAAAATGGCCGCATTTATAAGGATCTATGTATCTATGAAGATACGGGGGACATTGGAAACGAATATATGTACAAGCAGCCAAAAGAAGAGACACCTCTAACAACAAAGGATATAAGAGCGGAAATAACGATTATTAAGGATAGTCCCTTTCGTGCGGTTTATCAAATTGTTCATGAATGGGATCTACCTAAAGGTGCTTCTGAGCTCTTAGATCAGGAACAGCAAGAGCTTGTTTGGTTTACAGGGAGGCAAGCCAAACGAGTTACGGATACCATTACTCATACGATTACGACCTATGTCACATTGGAAAAAAATAACCGTGGTGTACAAATTACTACTTCCTTTACTAATCAGGCAAAGGATCATCGGTTACGAATGCTATTTCCGACAGATATACAAACAGATACGCATTATGCTGACTCTGTATTTGAAGTAGCAGAGCGATCAAATGAGCCTGCAAAAGATTGGGCAAATCCAGACTATTCCCAGCATCAGCAAGCATTTGTAAACGTTAGTAATGAATTGGAAGGGCTTACGATCGCTAATTTTGGTTTAAATGAGTATGAAATATTACGCGATGGAAGAAATACAATTGCCATCACGTTACTTCGATCTGTAAGGGAACTAGGAGATTGGGGATACTTTCCAACCCCTGAGGCTCAATGTTTAGGTGAGCAAACGGCTTCCATTTGTATCTATCCGCATGAAGGGGAGCGCAGCAAGCTTGTGTCATTTCAAGACTCGTATCAATACCAAGTACCTCTAATGGTAAAGCAGGCAGCTATACAGGAAGGAGTTTTACCTCCAGCTCAATCGTTTGTTGAATGGCAATCAAATTTACTTGCATTTACTTCTTTAAAAGTATCGGATGAATCAAGTGATGTGATAGCTCGGGGATTCAATTTAACGAATAGGGACGCTCGTTTAACGGTTCATTCACCAGCTTCATGCAATTATATGTATCGAAGTAATGTCTTGGAGGAAGTAGTAAGTCCTTTCATGAACGAAATCGAATCAAGCTGCTCATTTCCTGTGAAAAAACATGAAATTGTTACCATCGGTTTTTCTAAACAAAAACTATAAACAACGTATTCCGTATTGGCTGATACCAATAACGGCTTGTTGCTCAGTGGGCTGAGATGAATACTGCTAATACATGGAAAGGATGTGGTGATGTAGTGGAAATAAATGTACCAATATCGATGAAGCAAATGATCGATATGGTAAAACGACATTTTAAACAAGATCATAAGATACAAGCAATGTTTGAGCAATGCTTTTCAAACACCTACCAAACAACCATTCGCCCTCAAGTAGATGGAACTACTTTCGTGATCACAGGGGATATACCAGCAATGTGGCTAAGAGATTCGGCTGCACAAGTACGACCGTATTTATTACTTGCAGAAACGGATCATGAAATAGCAGATATGATTCAAGGCGTATTGCAAAAGCAATTCATGTTTATTACGCATGATCCATATGCCAATGCCTTTAATGAAACGGCGAATGGGAATAGATACCATGATGATCAAACGAGTATGACTCCATTACTGTGGGAGCGTAAGTATGAGGTTGATTCCCTTTGCTATCCGTTACAGCTGGCTTATTTGTTTTGGAAATCAACCGGAAGACTCTCTCATTTTAATGCACAATTTTTAGCAGCAGTCAGGAGGATTATTGATACTTGGCGAACAGAGCAGGATCACGAAGCTGACTCCACCTACTATTTTGCAAGGGACAATTGTCCCAAACAGGATACACTTTCGAATAATGGGAAGGGATCACCTGTAGCTTATACAGGCATGACATGGAGTGGTTTTCGTCCAAGTGACGATGCCTGTCAATACGGTTACTTAATTCCGGCAAATATGTTTGCTGTCGTCGTCTTAAAACAGTTAGCAGAAATAGCAGATGAAGTGCTAGATGATCGATTTCTCAAAGAAGAAGCAGTTCGATTGGCTAATGAGATAGATCGAGGGATAGAACAATTTGCTAAAGTACAACATCCGACGTATGGAACCATTTATGCTTATGAAACGGATGGTCTTGGTAATTATAATCTGATGGATGATGCAAATGTTCCTAGCTTACTTTCCATTCCATACTTTGGTTATTGCGATATCAACGATCCCATTTATCTAAATACGCGTAGATTCATACTTAGTAAAGATAATCCATATTATTATCAAGGCAAGGCAGCTAAGGGAATAGGAAGTCCACATACACCAGAGCATTATATTTGGCATATCGCGCTAGCAATTCAAGGGATGACTGCAGTGACAGAGCAGGAAAAGGAGGAAATATTAAATGCCTTTAAAGTAACAGATGGAAATACGGGATTAATGCATGAAGGCTTTCATGTCGATAATCCAGCAGATTATACGAGACCTTGGTTCTCATGGGCAAATTCAATGTTTAGCGAATTTGTGCTAAATAGAGTCGGTTATTTTGTTAAAGGGAGCCCATTTAATAAATGATGAAGGAGGTTATGCCAATGGAGAAAACAAAGGTTAGAGGTTTTCATTTACGATTTGGTTCCCATGACTTAGTGGAACCGTTGATAGAATTTATTCATCATGTTTTAGTTCCGCAAGGGATTAACTATCTATTTTTAGAATGTAATACCTCGTTTGTTTTTAAGAAACATCCAGAGATAACCGAGGGTACATTAACGAGACAGGATGCAAAGGTGATTGCAGACGTATGTCGAAAGCATAATATTAGACTAATCCCGTTATTTCAATGTTTAGGTCATCAGGGTTGGGGCGGAAAACGTAATTCGATACTTACGGCATACCCACAATTTGACGAAACGCCCGAAATTTCACTCGATGCAGTGTGGCCTGAAATTTTTTGTAGAAGCTGGTGTCCGGAACATCCAGATATACATCAATTAGTCTATGATTTGATGGATGAAATTATAGAAGCGTTTGATGCTGATGGCTTTCATGTTGGCATGGATGAAGTTTTTGAAATGGTTAACCCTAACTGTCCCAGATGCCGTGGGAAAGACAGAGCAAAGTTATTTGCAAACGTAGTAAATGATTTACATCATCATTTAGTTGGAACACATAATGTAGAAATGTTTATGTGGGGAGATCGTTTAAATGACAGTGAAAGATTTGGATATAACGAGTGGGAAGGGGATACATTCGGAACACATGACGCGATTGACCATATTCCAAAAGACATTGTAATTACAGACTGGCATTATGATAAGCTTCCAGCATACCCTTCTATTGGTAATTTTATATCAAAGGGCTTCACTGTAATTCCAGCTTGCTGGTATAAAACAGATGCCGCAGTAGATTTATTAGAACAGGGAATACAACAAGCACAGGAACGTGAAAAATTAAAAAATATGCCAGGTATGCTCGTTACTTCGTGGAATAACTGGGATAGAGCTTCATTCGAAAAAGTGATAAAGATGACAGGTGCTTCACAAAAAGATGAGCTTCATGAATTACACCATACCCTTCACGTAATTACAACTGCTTTAAAGGATTAAAGTGGAAATAAAGGAGTGAGCATTTTGAAAGTAGGTTTAAGTACGTATAGTTTACTAGATGTTATTAATACGGGGGAAATGAGTGTGTTGGATGCTGTGCAATGGATTGCTGCAAACGGTGGAGAACATATGGAAATAGTTCCGTTCGGATATACATTGGTTGATAATTGGAAACTAGCAGAGCAGCTATGTGAAAGGGCAGAATATTATGGGATAGAGCTTTCTAACTATGCTATTCCGGCTAATTTTATTCAGGATTCACAAGAGGCATTTGAAGCGGAAATAGATCGAGTTAAAAAGCATGTTGACCTAATGAAGCATATGAATATAAAGCATATGCGTCATGATGTAACAGCTTTTGATTTATCTTCAGACGAACAAACGATTGACTATTTTGAAAATAAGTTAGAATACATTGTTGAAGGGAGTAGGAGAATTGCGGATTATGCTGCTCCATTTGGAATTACAACAACTATTGAGAATCATGGTTTAGCTGTACAGCATAGTGACCGTGTGCAACGTGTATTACAAGCAGTGGATAGACCTAACTTTAAAACAACATTAGATATTGGTAATTTTATGTGTGTCGACGAAAGTCCAATAGTAGGAGTTCAAAAAAACCTCCCCTACGCTTCACTTATCCATTTTAAGGATTTTTATTACCGGCCACAATCGAAAAACCCTGGAGCGGGGAAGTGGATTCGAACATCCAATGGAAACTATTTGCGAGGCGCTATTGTGGGTCATGGAGATATCGATATTAGAGAAATAATTCAAGCGATTAAGCAGTTTGGTTATGATGATAATATTACGTTAGAATTTGAAGGAATGGAAGCGTGTAAAGAGGCATGTAAAATTGGTATGGATAATATAAAAAGGTTATGGGAAGAGGAGAATTAAATAAAGGGTTCACTTTATTGCTCAAAGTAGTGGTCTTACTGCCAGTTTTAAAGGGATAAATTTACAATTTTATTAGGACAAAAAATGAGATGAATATATTGTCTTTTGCCTAAACGTTAGAAAACGAAAGGGAGGGCTAATAATTGAATAAATTGAAAATTGGGTTAATAGGTGCTGGATCAATTTCTAATATGCATTTGCAATCGTATAAAAATAATAGTGATGTAGACATTTATGCTATATGTGACCATAATAACCAACGTGCACATGAAAAAGCAGCAGCGTATCAAGCTAAAACAGTATATACGGATTATAAGGAGCTGTTGGCAGATAGGAAGGTAGATGCTGTTAGTATTTGTACCTGGAACAATACACACGCTTCTATAGCTATTGAAGCATTAAACGCTGGGAAGCATGTTTTAGTTGAAAAACCATTGTGTAAAACAGTAAAAGAGGCAATGGCAGTTGCAGAGGCGGTAGACAACAATCCAGAACAAGTACTACAAGTAGGGTTTGTACGTCGATTTGGTACAAATACACAAGTATTAAAGAAATTTATTGAATCTGGAGATTTAGGAGAAATATATTATGCAAAGGCATCATGTATACGAGCATTAGGTAATCCAGGAGGATGGTTTGCAGATAACGAAAGATCAGGAGGAGGACCATTAATTGATTTAGGTGTCCACATAATTGATCTTTGCTGGTACCTTATGGGGAAACCAAAAGTAAAATCGGTTAGTGGAAATACATATTACAAATTAGGAAATCGCTCGAATATAAAACACAAAGATTACTATAAGGCTGCAGACTACGATCCAGATAAAAATAATGTGGAAGACTTAGCTAATGCAATGATTCGTTTTGATAATGGTGCATCGTTACTGCTAGATACCAGCTTCACACTCCATGCAAAAGAAGACGCCATGGCTGTTCAGATTTTCGGAGATAAAGGTGGCGCAGAAATAGAACCTGAACTCCGACTTATTACAGAAAAAAATGACACAATCTTAACTATTACCCCACAAATAGATGATTTATCCTTTGATTTTACTAAAGGGTTTCAAAATGAAGTTGATCATTTTATTACTTGTATCAAAGAAAAAAGAGAACCAATAAGCCCTGTACATGATGGGGTTGAAATAATGAAAATATTAACTGCTGTATATGAATCCAGCAAGAGTGGTGCAGAGATCCATTATGAAGATTCGAAGATGGAGTGACTTTGTAGAATGAAGAGGGTATGCTTGTCAGGTTTTTCTATTTCCCGGGAAATATCGACATGTAAAATAAAAAACAAATTAACATAAAATTAACTGTAGCTTTAAGCTAGTTTAATATATTGTAAGATTATTCTGGTTACAATAAAGGTAAATGAATGTAGATATGAAATGATAGAAGGAAGTGGTTATTTGAAGAGAGTTTTTATTGGTTTTAGCTTCATGTTGATTCTATCCTTTGCTTTATCAGAACATATTCATGCAAAGGGCTTCGGAAAAGATATCACGGTAAAAGTGATGTCCTATAATATTCATCATGCCGTTGGTTTGGATAATGAGTTAAGCTTACCAAGCATTACAAATGTGATTAAAGAGACAAATGCTGATATTATTGCTATTCAGGAGGTTGATCGATATTTTGGGGAACGAAGCCAATTTGTAGATCAAGCAAGAGAATTAGCAAAATTAGTAGGATACCATTATACATTTGGAGCTAATTTAAATTTAAAGCCAGCCCCCGGACAAGTAGAAAATAGACAATATGGCACAGCTATACTTAGTAAGTATCCAATTATAGATTCGAAGAATATACATTTATCTAGTGATGGGGAGCAAAGAGGTTTACTAATAGGTAAGGTTAATGTAAGGGGAGTACATCTTACTGTTTTTAATACGCATTTAGGTTTAAGTCATGTAGAAAGAATGGGACAGGTGGAAGAAATTATAGAAATTTCCTCCTATTATAACGAACCAACCGTATTAATGGGGGACCTGAATGCAGAACCTAAAAGTAAAGAATTAGAACGTTTACAGACAGGGCTAAACGTTGTAGATACATTTAAAGATGTAGTTGAAGCTAATACGTATCCCGTTCTCCATCCAACGAAGCGTATAGATTATATTCTAACTTCATCAGATGTGACATATAAAAATTCCAACGTACATTATTCTGAATCATCCGACCACCTTCCGATAGTAGTAGATATCACATTAAAACGATAATGGCTATTTAATTGCAGATTGAGCCGCCTTCCATGGGTATCAGCTGTTGCTGTCCTCGTAGGAATCGTTGGCTCCTTTTATTTGCTTTCAATTATTAACAGAGAATTTTATAAGAGTGTCATTTACATCGATGGAGGATGCATTTTATTATGCAGTGTTTTTCTAAAAGTTCTTCTCAATAAACGGAGAACGGTACTAATATTGGACCGTTTTGTATTAGTCTAGGAAATTAATAGGAAATTATAAAATTTGAGCTTGTGGATAAATAGGAGCGTGTTGAACCGCGTCCAGCTCCAACACCCAGAAATTAGGAGACTTTACGAATCACCCTAATCTAAGTCAGCATCGGCTCACAAACTCACCGTGATTCCTTTATCTCTGTTGATTCGCTCAAGTCTTTACGTTTCTAATCGGGCGCTTGCACTTTTGTATAATAATTGTTTATTAAATTAAGAGAATTGTATAATAGCAGTACACTATAGATTTTTTAACTGGAGGTGAGGATTTTGCATGCAAAAGAAGTTATTTCTAGGTTAAGTGATCGAAAACCTACCATCTTAGGTAGTGAAAAATTTCATGAGTTCGCTATATTACTTCCTTTAGTTGATATAAGTAATGAAACACATCTTGTTTTTGAAGTCCGTTCGAAAAAAATGCGTCAGCAACCGGGTGACATTTGCTTTCCAGGCGGAAGGGTTGAAAAAGACGATATAAATGAAAGACAATGTGCTATACGTGAAACTGCTGAAGAATTAGGAATACGTGAGGAGGAAATTGACGATGTTATTCCATTAGATTATATGGTATCAGACTTTGGAAGAATTATTTATCCTTTTGTTGGACGGCTTAAGAAACCAGAAGGAATAGAAGCTAATCGTTCAGAGGTAGAAGAAGTTTTTACGGTACCACTTCAATACTTTCTTGAAACAGAACCTGAGGTTTACAAAGTGAATTTTCAAGTGATTCCTGAAGCAAATTTTCCGTATGACTTAATTCAAGGTGGTAAGAAATATGATTGGAAAGTTCGTCAACTAGATGAGCTGTTTTATCAATATAATGATAAAGTAATATGGGGATTAACCGCAAGAATTTTAGCGCATTTTATTCACTTACTTCAAGCAAATCAATCTTAAATAAATGAAGTAGCAGCAAGCCTCCCAGCTTTCTATAAACGATGGGAGGCTTGCTGCTACTAGTGTTTTACGGGGCTCGTGTGTTTGTTCATTAATCCATTGATAATATAAATGACTATTTCGTTCTATTCACATGCGCTGCACTAAAGCTTGGAAGTAGCTAAGTATGCTGATGCGCTATATCGCCGATATTGTCTTTGCAAGACGCAACTAAATATCAAAATCAATAAATTGGTGACATAAACGGGTGAGCATGATAAAATAATGACCGTAGTCAAATTATGACTATGGTCATTATTGTGGAGGTGATTTATGTGTTACGAGAAGCTAGAAAAAAAGAGCTAAAAGAAAAGATTTTCTTCGAGTCTATTCGTTTGTTTTCTGAAAAAGGTATTGATGAAGTCAGTGTTTCTGAAATTACCAAAGCATGTGGGATTGCAAAAGGAACGTTTTACAATTATTTTTCTACGAAGGAATCTGTTCTTTTATTTGTTGGACAATCGCAAATGGATCGGATAACTAATATCCAAGAGAGTTTAGATATGGATGTAAAACAGAAAATCATCACATTATTTACTGATTTAACGACGAGGTATGAAGAATACCCAAAATTAATGAAATTTGCTGTAGCCGAATTGTTCAAAACCTCGGGAATTATTGATGATGAAATGAATGCGGTTCAACAACTTAAAGACCTGTTAATGAATCTATTAAAGGAAGAAATAGAACGAGAACATATTAAAGTTCATGTCGAACTTGAAGATATTGCTTCTATTCTCTTAGGCACGTACTTTACATCGGTGATGATGTGGGTACATCATGAACAATCCGTAACGACACTTCTTCAAAGTGTGAACCGAAGAGTTTCACTGCTTCTCGAACAATTTATTATGAATAAGGAGGAGGATCAATGATATTCTTTTCGATCATTTCTTGTCTCATATTGCTTCTACTAGCCTTCATTCACGTTTATTGGGCATTTGGGGGAACAAAAGGAATAAGTGCCGTCATACCTCAAGATGTTCATAATCATCACAAGTTTACCCCCGGGAAATGGGTAACACTCTTAGTGGCTGTTTGCCTTTTTAGTTCATGCTTCATCTTAGGCATTCAAAGCTCACTTATCCCATTTGTAAAGCAAACGAAGCTAGTTAGTATCCTTTGTTTTTTCTGTTTTCTCGTTTTTGCTCTTAGAGGCATCGGTGACTTTAATTATGTAGGTTTATTTAAAAAAGTACGAAGGACTTCTTTTTCTAAAATGGATACGATTGCCTATACGCCCCTTTGTCTTTTTCTTAGTTTTACATTTATTTATGTTTTAATGACAAAATAGGAGGAAAATTTGTATATGAAAAAAGTAATTATTTTAGGTGGGGGAATTGCTGGATTAAGTACAGCCATAGCACTTCAACGACTTGGAATGAATGTACAAGTGTTTGAGAAGGCACTAAAACTAGAACCTGTAGGAGCAGGAATTATTTTAGCACCTAACGTTATCCGTATTTTTGAGGAATGGGGGATAACACAAAAATTAAAAAAACATGGTCAGTTCATAAACCGTTTTGTTATTTCCTCTGATAAAGGGAAAACGTTATCAAAGCTTAATGAAAGTCTATTTCCTGAACAAACAATCGCTATTCACCGTGCAGATTTACACCATATTCTTCTAGAGGAATTAAAATCAGTCCCTGTTTACTTTGGAAAGAAAGCTGTTGAATGTCGTCAGCATCGACATGGAGTCACCGTGTTAATGAATGATGGTGAAGAAGTCAAAGGGGACATGTTAATCGCGGCAGATGGAATTCATTCTGTTATTCGCAAGCAATTGCTGCCGAATATATCACTTCGTTACGCTGGCTATACTTGTTGGCGAGGAGTTACCCAAATAGACAACCACATGAATTTAAACGCTGAACTTCATGAACTATGGGGACCGAATGGACGCTTTGGTTATTTACCGATATCTAAAACAAAGGCATACTGGTACATGCTTATTAACACTCGGCCAAATGATCACCTTATATCTAATTATTTTCTTTCAGATTTGATCAAACGCCTAGAAAACTACCCACAGCATGTTACTGACTTCGTAAAGCTTACCGAAAATAATCATGTCCTAAAACATGATATCTATGATATTCCTACAATCGACCAATATGTTTTTGACAATATTGCTCTTATTGGAGACGCAGCTCATGCTATGACACCAAACTTAGGACAAGGCGCATGTCAAGGAATTGAAGATGCCTACATCCTAGGCATGTCTTTATTCAATCATCCAGATAGTGGATTACAAGCTTATCAGAAAGAGAGAGTAGATAGAGCAAATAAAATCAGCAAGATTTCCAGACGAGTAGGGATTATGGCGCAATTCGAACACCCTTTCCTTTGTCGTATTCGTAATTTAATGATGAAAACGACTCCTCAAGCTTTTTACCGTAAGCAAAATCAATTTATATATAATTATCGCTATGAATATAGTACTTGAATCTGGGAAATTTAACGTACTTCCGAAAGAAGTCTCCATCCTCAAGCGTGTGAAATGCGTAGCCCAACGGTAAGGGGGAGATGAGTTTCGGTTGGGCGACAGCCCAAAGGCCTTTTTTTCCTTTTTTGTTCAAAGCACAATCAAATAGTGAATGATCGAAATTCATCAATTCCTATAAAAGTTCCAGTTCAAGATTTAGCAAGAGGGATTTTCCTCATGTTCGTAAAAAGTTATGGAAAGAAATGTTTTGGTCAAGAAGCTTGTGTTTGTTGACGACTGGCGGTTCGCCTATTGAAGTAGTAAAAAAATATAGAAACGTATGAAAGCCTAAAGCTGATAAAGAAGCATGGAAAACGGTAAAACATCCTACTCCTGCCAATTACAAAAAAGAATACGAATGGCTAAAAGAAGTCGATTCATTAGCGTTGGCAAACGCTCAACTAAACGTAGATAAGGCATATAAAGCCTTCTTCAAAGGGAATGCCAAGTTCCCAAAATTCAAAAGCAAACACCATAAACAAAGCTACACAACGAATGTCGTCAATAGAAATATTCAGTTGTTGGATGGTCATATCAAATTACCTAAATTAAAAATGGTCAAAATCAAGCAACATCGAGCAATTCCTTCGGAGTACAACATCAAATCTTGTACCTTGTCTATGACTTCATCAGGAAAATACTATATTTCGATTCTTACAGAGTACGAGAAGGAGATAAAAAGGAAGGAAATTGAAAAAGTTGTTGGCTTAGATTTTTCAATGGGTGAGAAAGCCAATTATCCTAAGTTTTATCGACAAATACTTAATAAATTAGCAAAAGAACAACGTAAACTTTCTCGTAAAAAGAAAGGCTCTGCAAATTGGAATAAACAACGTATTCGAGTAGCTAAAATTCAAGAGAAAGTTGCCAATCAACGCAAAAACTTTCTTCACCATAAATCAAAGGAGTTAGTGTCTAACTTCGATGCTGTTGTGATTGAAGATTTAGACATGAACGGAATGTCACAAGCACTTAAATTCGGTAAAAGCGTAGCTGATAATGGATGGGGAATGTTCCCTTCTTTCTTACAGTACAAACTAAAAGAACAAGGGAAACAACTTATCAAAATTTAAATGGTTCCCATCTACCAAAACTTGTTCGAGTTGCGGAAATACCCAACCAATGCCTATAGAAATTAGAACATACGCTTGTTCGTGTGGGCTAAATCTCGATAGAGATTATAATTCAGCGCTTCATATCAGAAAAGAAGGCATTCGCTTATTAGCAAGTGCCTAATAAAATATAAACTCTTGGAACAAGAGGGTTAGCTTGGTCCATTTCGTCAGCTACTAAAAGTGGCGATTACCCAAGAAACCCCCACTTCAAGCAATCCGTAAGGGTGGTAAGTGGTGGGAGTAGTTCACTTAATTGCATTGGCATGTAGAATGATAGTTTGAAAAAAATAGGACATCTCCTTTTCTAGAATACTGAAGTCTGGTAACGACAAATTATCTTTTAAGGTTCATGTCCTTCGTTCTATTCGCTACTCGTCAGAAGGAGCTACCCGAAGTCTTTCTTATTCAACTAGAGAAACACCAGTACCATTAGCACAGGGAGGCTAACCAATGTGCTCGCGGAAAAGCGACGTATATATCCAGAGCAGCTATCAGATCTAGCTGTTGTCTGATCAAAACAATTTTGTCTCCGTCTTGTCCCACATATAACCTTGTAGGAATATCCCTCTTCAAGTAATAATGGGACATCAATATGGATGAGTTGGGGACCAACTGCCAGTAGATGTCCGATTGATTCAAGGGCCTTTAGGTCATACCCTTATGGTACGAACCATCCGTGCTGGATAAACAATAACCCCCACGGAGTGAAGTTTCACTTTATATGGAAGGAGTATACCGTTTGTTCCTGGTATGTTTCATTTGGCTCTAAAAGAATGGATGGGAACTGCTTGTGATGGAGAGAGGCTGGAGTTCCTTGTGTTTCGAAGCATACTCCCATGTACTTGTCAGCGAATCCGTTGGCTAACTTCATATCTTTTTCCAAAGTATTTGCTGTATATAGCACCATTCCTGGTTGGCTTGTAGTAATATTCATCACTCGGCCGGATTTTTTTTCGGTTACCTGTATATTTCCAATCCCATCAAACAGAAAGTAATGGTCATAGCCACCACTTGCAATCTCATGCTGTTCAGAAGGAGTCAACATGCCGTCTGCTAGATAACGCCCATTGCGGAAGTTAAAAGTTGTCTGTTTGACATCGAGCTGTTTTCCGGTTGGAATTAATTCATGATCTAGTTCAATAAATGAATCACTATTAAATGCCACAACATGATTTTTCACGCTGTGTTTTGCATTTCCATTTAAGTTAAAATAGCTATGATTCGTTAAAGCGACTGGAGTTGTTTTATCGGTAGTTGCATGGTAATGAATCGTGAGTTCATTTCTATTTGTTAACGTGTATGTCACAGCTACAGACACATTACCCGGAAATTCATTACTACCTGCTGTATTATGCGTCAGCTTCACACCAACAGTATCGTCTGTTTGCAATGGTTGGACATCCCAGATCACCTGGTGAAATCCGTTTGCACCACTATGAAGGTGATGAAGCCCGTGATTCTTCTCCAGTAAATACTCCTTGCCATTGAGCTGAAAGGAAGCACCTTGAATCCTACCAGCTACTGGACCAACCAATGCACCAAAAAAAGCAGGATTGATTTTATAATCTGTATAATTTTTAAATCCTAGTACGACATTTTCTATATTACCATCTCGATCCGGAACCATTATTTTTGTGATGATACCGCCATAATTTAAGAGACTAACGGACATTCGCTTGTCATTTATTAATGTATATTCTTTCCATTTTTCTGTAACTGCTTTAGTTAGTATGTTCATATTGTATCGTCACTTCTATTTAGTGAGTTGATAAAACGTAAGAATTGCTCTTTGTTTTTAAATACGCCTGCATCTTCAAGGGCTTTAGTGAACTTCTTTCCTAGTTCTTCCATGATAATGGATAATGCTTCATTTTTATCTTTAATAGAACCATATGTTTCTTTCAATTGTTTACTCCATGCTTGATGATAATCCGCAATATGGCACGCTTCATCAAGCAGATATTTTTTAATCTCTGCTAATTCTTCCTTTAATCGAGCTGGTAATACAGCTAGCCCCATTACTTCAATTAGTCCAATATTCTCTTTTTTTATATGATGAACATCAGCATGGGGGTGAAAGATTCCCATGGGATGTTCGTCAGAGGTGCGATTGTTCCGTAGGACAAGATCCAATTCATGGACGCCGTTAGTATGTAGTCTAGCAATTGGAGTAATCGTATTATGAGAAATGTTATTTGAAAAGGCATAGATAGAGGCGGATTCGTCTGTATATCCTTTCCATGATTCCAGCACAAAATTAGCTGCTGCTATTAATTGTTCTTTGTTTTTACTTTGCAACCGAATAACAGATAACGGCCATTTCAATACGGAACATAATACATGTTTAAATGGATCTAATGCAAAGGTAAAAGCATCTTCTGCTTGCGCCATGGCAAACTTATAATTGCCTGCTTGATAATGATCATGACCTAAAATGGAACCACCGACGATTGGTAAATCAGCGTTTGATCCAATAAAGTAGTGGGGAAACATTTCGGTAAATTGTACCAAACGTTCAAATGCCTGTTTATCTATTTTCATATTGCGATGTTCTTCTGCAAGTAAGATACTATGTTCATTATAATAAACATACGGTGAATATTGGAGATACCAATTCTCTTTCAATAATGGCACCCGTATTACACGATGGTTGGCACGTGCTGGGTAGCCCACACGTCCAGCATACCCTTCATTTTCAATACATAACACACATTTAGGATAGTTTAGGTCTTGCTTTAATTCTCTTTCCCGTTTAATCTCCTTAGGGTCTTTTTCTGGTTTGGAAAGATTAATAGTAATATCCATTTTTCCGTAAGGTGTATTTGTTTTAAAATGAATATTTTTCTGTATTCGTTTCAATTGAATATAATTACTGTTTTGACTTAACTGGTAAAAATAATCCGTGGCTGCTTGCGGTGATTGTTCGTATTTTGCGTAAAACGTTCTATTGATATCGGATGGACGAGCCATAAAACAGTTCATGATGGAAGCAGCCAGCATTTCTTTCTCTTCAAAAATATCTTCTATTACTTGATGGCGAGCTGCATACTCTACAATGCTTTCTAGCAAATTAGGTATGGAATCCTCTATCGATGGAATGGTATCTTCTGGGAAGTTGGTTAGGTTAAGTAAATGCATGACTTGATTTCTAACATAGATTTGATCATGTTCCTCAATGAAACCAATGGTAAGGGCTTGCTTAATTAGTCTCGAAAGTTGTTGGTAAATCATGATTCTTTTCATCCCCCTTCATAACCGTTCGGATGTGTCGTATGCCATTTCCAAGCGTCGCTTAAAATAGTTTCAATCGAAGTTCGCATTGGCTTCCATCCCAATACTTCCTTAGCTTTTTTGGAGCTAGCAATTAGGACAGCCGGATCACCAGCTCGTCGCTCTCCCGTTTTAACTGGAATGGATTTCCCTGTAATGCGTCGCGCTGAATCTATCATTTGTTTAACGGAAAATCCAGTATTGCTGCCAAGATTAAACACATCACTCTTACCGCCATTTTGTACATAATCAAGTGCTAGGATATGTGCTTGAATAAGGTCTTCGACATGGACATAATCGCGAATACAGGTACCATCGTCAGTATCATAATCTTCACCAAAGATCGTTATCGCATCCCGCTGTCCAAGTGCTACTTGTAAAATGATTGGCACAAGATGTGTCTCTGGACGGTGGTCCTCTCCGATCTCGGCTGTCTCTCGTGCGCCAGCTACATTAAAATATCGGAGTGATACAAAGTTAATTCCATGGGCTTTGGCCGTCCATTCTATTAATCTCTCCATTGTACGCTTCGTTTCGCCATAGACATTAGTTGGATTTGTAGGCATCGTCTCTTGAATAGGGTTGATAGTAGCTTCGCCATATGTGGCAGCAGTTGAAGAGAACACAATATGCTTGACTCCATACTCTACCATGACTTGCAATAAGACTTGTGTACCATAGACATTATTATCAAAATAGAGTAAGGGCTTTTTCATAGATTCACCAACTAATGAGTTCGCAGCAAAATGTATGACTGCATCAACGGAATCCTTTTTGAAAACGTCACGTAAAAAGTTAATGTCTCTAATATCCCCCTTATAAAAGGTTGCCATTGGATGTATCGCTTTGGAATGACCTGTTTGTAAATTGTCTATGACAACTACATCTTTACCTTGATCGATTAATTGATATACTGCATGAGAGCCAATATAACCCGCTCCTCCTAATACTAAAATACGCAATTAAAGCACTCCTTCGCTTAGTTCTTTTGCTCCATCTTCCATAACTGCTGTATAAAACGTCGCATTGTAACCAACAGTGTTGACATATATTTTATTAATACGATTTATAATCAAATCAGCTTTGTCCTTTTTTACAATTGCTATTGCACAACCACCAAAACCTGCACCTGTCATACGAGCTCCTAACACACCTTCCTGCCCCCAGGCAGCTTCAACGACAGTATCTAATTCTAAACCAGTCACTTCATAATCTTGTTGAAGCGATTGATGTGATGCATTCATTAATTCTCCAAACTGCTGTAGATCATGTTCTTGTAGGCTTTGCACTGCATCTAATGTTCTAGCATTTTCATAGACAACATGCCTTGCCCGTTTTTGGATAACTTTGTTCCTAATTACATGCTTATTTGCATCAAAATCTTCACGGGTCAGTTCACAAAGAGTTTGAATGGGGAGCTTACTCTGTAACGCTTTTAATGCATGTTCGCATTCGGAACGACGTTGATTATATTTTGAACTAGCAAGTTGGCGATGTTTATTTGTGTTTATAATTAGGATGACATAGTTTTCTAAATGTAACGGAGCGTATTTGTATTCAAGACTTTGGCAATTCAATAGAATCGCCTGCCCTGTTTTTCCCATACCGATTGCAAATTGATCCATAATGCCGCTATTAACTCCTATAAATGTATTCTCTACTTTTTGCCCTAATTGAATTAATTGCAAGCGGTTCACTTTTAATTGATACAAATTTTTTAATAGAATTCCAGTTACCATTTCTATCGAAGCAGAAGAAGAAAGGCCAGCTCTGTTTGGAATGTTTCCATAAAAGAGAATATCAGCACCGGTTTGAATATATTTGGTGTGCTCCCGTAGTAGCTGAATCATTCCTTTAGGATAATTCGCCCAATCATCTGCCGGATCAAAGATGAGCTGCGTAATATCACATGTTACAATCCCCTTTTCAGGAAAATTCATCGAATAAAAACGAAATTTCTTATCTTTTCGTCTTACTCCCAATGCATAAGTTCCAAATGACAAGGCAGCAGGCAGGACATAACCTCCATTATAATCGGTGTGTTCCCCAATAAGATTAATTCTTCCAGGTGCAAAAAATATCCGTGGTGTTGTTTCTGCATGAAAAATAGTATGAAATTCCTTTTTTAAGGCTTCAATGTTCATAAGTACCTCCTGTTGAATAAACGTATAAATAACGACGCAGAAATAGAAAAAAACCACTACAAAATAATTAATTAAATTAATTTATTTAATTCTACTATAATAAGTTATAATTTTCAAACATATATTTGTATCTAATTAGTACCTGTTAGACAATTAAAGTTAGTAGTTAGTATGCTATTTTCTACATATTTTTAAAGAAAAAGAATATTGACACAATTATATTAGCATGATAACATGTTTAAAAATTTAATAATTAATTAATTTAATTAAGTGAATAATTCTTAGGTGAGAGGGGATGTCGGTTAGCGTGGATAATCAACAATTATTTGGATTAACAAATAAAGTAGCTGTTATTACAGGTGCTGCATCAGGGATCGGTTTAGCAACAGCTCGAATATTGGCTGAATTAGATTGTAAAGTGTTTATGCTTGATATTAATACAGAGGAGGGGAATTACCAGGCTGACAAGATTGTACAGGCTGGGGGTGATGCCGCTTTTTTACAATGTGATGTAACCTCTAATGAAGATTGCCAAGCTGTGGTTGCTATTATTGAAAGCGTTTCCGGTAATATAGATATATTATTTAATAATGCTGGTGTTATCCGAAGGAAAAATACGGTAGATCATACGGAATCTGATTGGGATCTTGTGATGGACGTATCGCTAAAAAGCGTGTTTTTACTATCTAAGTATGTAATCCCAATCATGCGTAATCATGGTGGAGGGAGCATTATTAATACAGGATCCGGCTGGGGATTAAAAGGAGGAGATGATGCCGCTTCTTATTGTGCAGCTAAGGGAGGAGTGGTGAATATGACTAAGGCAATGGCAATTGATCATGGAAAGGATAATATCCGTGTTAATTGTATATGTCCAGGTGATACAGACACACCGCTATTAAGAGGGGAGGCAGAGCAATTAAATGTTAATGATCAAGAATTTTTAGTGTCATCTGGGGTTAATCGACCGTTGCAACGAATTGGTACACCTGAGGATATTGCCAAAGGAGTACTATTTTTAGCTAGTGATCTATCTGCATGGGTGTCCGGAACCACTTTAGTCGTTGATGGTGGAGGATTGGCTTGAGTTCTATGAAGAGGCAATTCGTTTCTTGGGACGGGGGCTTATTTTCATGAATAAGCAGTTACAAATACGGTTTTTTGTATTCCTTTTGTAAGAATGTTTATCCCGCATATAACTGGCAGTAAGTCTCTCCACTTCAAGCAATAAAGAGAAACCAATATGGCTAAGTGAGGGAACAACTGCCAGTCAATGTCCGATTGGTTCACCTAACTGGAAGTAAGTCCACCTTCAAGCAATAAAATAAAACTAATATGGGTAAGGGTGGGGTCAACTGCCAGTCAATGTCCGATTAGTTCAAATGTCTGTAGGTCATACCCTTGTGTGGTACTACCAATCAGTGGGAGATAAACAAGCTTCCAACTAATTGAAATGCTAGTTTAATAGGCTATTACAATTAATAATAAAGGAGAGTGTGCGCATGGTAAAAAAGTGTTTTTTTATAATGATTTGTTATTTATTCTTAGGAATTCTATTACTTGGTTGTCAAAGTGATAGTTCAAAAGCAGATAAAGACGATGCTGATAAAACAACAATCAAGCTTTGGAATAACGTTGCTGCGGGGAGAAGCTATTTTCCCATCTTAATCGAAAAATTTGAAAAAGAACATCCAGATATTAAGGTTGAACTTAATAATTTGAATGTTGAATCTAGTGAAGCAGAATACCAAGCAGCAATATCTGATCGTAATCTTCCTGATATATTTAGTACGGATGCCTTTACGTTAAATGAATTTGTAGATTTAGATCTTGTACATGAACTAAATGAGGTTTTTCCAAAAGACGTTCAATCGCAATACACGGAGGGAGTCTTTGATGAAGGGAATGCATCACTAAATGGAAATGTGTATTTGTTTCCGGTATACAAAGGTGGGACATATTATATGTTCTACAATAAACAAGTATTGAATGATCTTGGGATTGATGAAGTTCCGAAAACATGGAAGGAATTAAAGGAAGTGGGTATAGAAATATATGATCAATCCAATGGATCATCTTATGGTCTCATATTCGGTGGTCAGTCTGGTTGGTTAGTAAGGGCTGTAACACAATTAATGGCAACAGAGCTTTCACCAGAAAGTGGTTATGATTATGCAAATGGCGATTATAAATATGACACAGAAGGATATGTAGAGACAATAAAATTGATGAAGGATTTATTGGATAGCAATGCTTTATCACCATCAACCTTGGAAACAGATTCTACGGTAGCAAGAGAACTTTTTACTGCTGGTCAAGCAGCTTTTCTAATCGATGGGAATTGGACGGGTCAGTTACTTCATGAAAATGGATTTGATGACTGGGGAGTAGTTCCCTTACCCACAAAGAATCCAAATGGTCAGCAATATGGAGAATTTCGATTAGGTAGTAACGATGGTCTCTATGTATCTAAAGATACCGAGCATTGGGATGAAGTAAAACTATTTTTAGAATTTTTACAGGAAAATATATATCGCGAAATTCTCAAGGATGGTGAGCCATTGATTGCGAAGGAAGCGTCTGATATTAATGTCGAGCTACCATTTTCCGAAGTAAATGACATTGCGCAGATTTTCTCTGAGATGTCGGTTCGTGTCCCTAATCCGGTTGTTGTCAACCCGAAAACGCAAGAAGTACGCCTTGCGCTACAAAAGAACGCACCAGATAATGACGCAGGTTCTATTTTAATGGGCTACCTAACGGGACAGGTGGAAGATTTACAAGGAGCATTAACGGATTTCACGGATGACTATAATGCTGCTTTCACTAAGGCAATTCAAGAAAATGAAAATGTTTCTAGAGAGGATTTTCAATTTCCAAATTGGGTTCCGTATGAGCCCTATACAGAAAAAGAGTATCAAGAGTTGAAATAGAGTGGTTAGATGAAATTGGGCGAGCTACTTAAGTGAATATACTATGAGATAACGTAGTAGTTTGTCCTCTTTCTTTTTCATTAGAGCTTGTTTGATTAGGAGAGAATTTGTATGAACAAAATAGCAAAGCAGACGATAAGTAAGCATACAAAGAAACGATATATATGGGCGTATTTATTTATCTTGCCACAAGTAATTGTGTTTTTGGGCTTATCTCTTTATCCCATTATTATGAGCTATGTGTACTCCTTTTATGATTGGTCTGGTATAGGACCACTGACTGATTTTATTGGATTCGATAATTATAAAAATGTGTTTACTGAAGAAAAATTTTGGAATGCATTTAAAAATACGTTTATTTATACATCTGGCTTTACCACTATTTCCGTATCTGTTGCTTTAATACTTGCTTTAATATTAAATAGTCCAAATCTGAAGGGAAGAACTATTTATCGAACCATCTATTTCCTTCCTGTCGTAACAACAACAGCTATCGTTGGGATTATTATGAAAAATATCTTTGGTAATCAAGGTTTAATCAACCAAGTACTCGTGATGGTCGGTGTGATCGACCAAGCTATACCTTGGTTAGTTAATCCATTTACAGCTATGATCGTTCTTATCATTGTTGGATCTTGGAAAGAAATAGGAATTATCATGATTTATTGGCTAACAGGTTTACAGATGATTCCTAAAGAGTTATATGAAGCTGCAAAAATTGATGGTGCAGGACATTGGCAAACATTACGTTATATTACGTTACCTATGTTGGCACCAGTTGGAGCCACGATATTATTACTTACAACTGTTAGCAGTATGCGTGTATTTGACCTAGTAAAAACATTAACAAATGGTGGTCCGTTCTTTTCCACCGAAACTTTAGAGTTATATATTTATCGATTCGCGTTTGCTTCAGAGGGTCCATCTCAGGTTGGTTATGCCTCTACAGTTGGTGTGATATTAGGCATGACAGTATTCATAATAAGTTTATTACTTGGTTGGGTAGTTATGAAGGTCAATAGACATAAAAATAAAAATGGATTGAAAGTTGAGGTGGAGAAGTAATGCGTTCAAAAATAACTTGGGGAATAATCCATATCTTTTTAATCCTATTTGGTTTTATCTGGATATACCCTTTTATCTGGATGATATCTTCTTCATTAAAAACCAATGCATCTTTTTTAACTTCTGGAATTAATCCCATACCAGAGACGTTGAACTGGGAGAACTACACTAGAGCATGGGATGTTGCCAATTTCTCTGGGTACTTTTTAAATTCTGTAGTCATCACTTTAGGTACTGTAACTATAGTAGTTTTATTAAGCTGTTTAACAGGATATGCGCTTGGGCGAGTGGATTTTCCTGGTAGAAAGACAATGATCGTTATTATCGGAGCGCTGATGTTCATTCCTACAGGGTATACAATCATTCCGCTTTATGAATTAATGAAGTTTTTAGGATTATCTAACACGTTATTCGGTGTAGTTCTTGCAGAGTCCAGTGGGGCGCACGTGCTTTTTATTCTATTATTTGCAGCATTTTTTTCTCGCGTGCCTAAAGAAATCGAAGAAGCTGCAGCTATAGATGGAAGTGGTTTTCTAAAAACATTTTTTAAAATCATTCTTCCTTCTGCGAAGCCAGTTATAGCTACTGCTGTAATTATGCAATTTATTTGGACTTGGAGCTCTTTTTTAATTCCACTCGTTTTGACATTAAATAATCCAGATTTACGAACTTTGGCAGTGGGTATGCTCTCATTTGTTGGTAAATATCAAACGGATTGGACAGGGATGGCAGCTGGAGCATCGATATCCCTCTTGCCTGTAATTTTAATATTTATAGTAATGCAACGTTATTTTATCGAAGGTATATCCGGATCTGTAAAGTAAAATAGGATAGAAGATTAAATGTGAGGAGAAGATATCGTTGAATATAAATCTTAAACATATACCCTTTAGCCGATTTGGCTCTTATCTTAGTATTTCCTATTTACCTAAAAATGACTATCGTTCGGAAGGAATTTATTTACGTACAATCAGAGGTGGTGATGACGATGTCGGCGCTTTATTTAAATTAGATGTGACGAAAAATGGACATTGTATACCTTTTAATGCAATTGCAGCGGAGACTTGCCTCTGCCTTCAAGCGGAAGAAGGAGTAGTTCGATTAATTTATTCAGAAGCTCATTGTCTGCGTATTTATGGGGAACAAGTTGGTTTACGGTTATCTCTTGTTACAAATGCTTATGATAATGCTTTTTATTATCAAGCGCGAAGCTGGCAAGTGAATGTTTTTTCACAAAGCATTCGATTTATGTTAACTCCCTTTATTGGGGAGTTAGATGTAAGTGCGCCTTGGGATATAAATGGTAGTTCTTATGTGATTGCAGATTTTCATCCTAGAGAAGACAATGGTACTGTAGAAGGAATTATTGAAGAGTTTCTTACAATCTATGAACAAAAAAACGATTATCCGACGTTTGAAACAGCCCTTGATCACGTAAATGACGAATACAAAAAATGGTTGGAAAACACGTTGCCGGTACCGGCGGAATATGAAGCTGGAAGACAACTTGCTGCTTACATAACATGGTCCTGTGTTGTTAAACAAGAGGGATATTTACCAAGGTCAGCGATGTATATGTCAAAGAATTGGATGACAAATATTTGGAGCTGGGATCATTGCTTTAATGCAATGGCTTTAGTCAAAAAGAATCCGAAGTTAGCTTGGGATCAATTCATGATATTTTTTGATGTACAAGCAAAAAACGGCCTTTTGCCAGATTTTATGAATGATCAATTTGCTTATTGGAATTGCAGTAAACCACCAATTCATGGGTGGACGTTGGCATGGATGTTAAAACATTCAAATGAATTATCAAAAGAAAATTTAGCTGAGATTTATCAACCATTAAAACAGTGGACCAGTTGGTTCTTTAAAGAACGTGATGTTGATAACAATGGATTTCCAGAATATCAACATGGTAATGATAGTGGCTGGGATAATAGTACATTGTTTCATCAAGGGATACCTATCGAAAGTCCAGATCTTTGTGCATTTTTAATTTTACAAATGGAAACATTGGCAGAAATAGCTAATCGCTTACATTTCCAAATGGACTACGAAGAATGGAAGAAGCAGGCAGATCAGCTTTTAACCGATATGTTAGCCTATTTTTGGGATGGTGAGCAGTTTGTCGCAAAGCTCGCAGGTGAAAATGTGCGTTCTGGTGATAGTTTATTGTTATTTATGCCAATTATTCTAGCAAAGCGACTTCCAAAACAAATCCGATTGAGATTAATTGAAGGGTTGAAGGATGAAAACCGGTTTTTAACGGAACATGGCCTTGCTACTGAAAGCTTGCAGAGCCCATATTATTTAGAGGACGGTTATTGGCGTGGACCTATTTGGGCACCTTCCACCATGTTGCTTATTGATGGATTAATGGAATCAGGGGAAGAAGCGTTTGCTAGAGACCTAGCTCATAAATTCTGTAATATGGCATTAAAACATGGAATGGCAGAAAATTTTAATGCTGTATCGGGAGAAGGGTTACGAGATCGAGCATTTACGTGGACGTCAAGTGTGTTTCTTATCTTGGCACATGAATATGTGAATAAAGAAACAGAGAAGCCATCTCTTTAATGATTTCTAGGTAACTTTTCCCTGCATATAACTGGCAGTAAGACCCCACTTCAAGGAATAACGTGAAACCAATATCGATAAGTGCGGGATCAGCTGCCAGTAAATGTCCGATTTGTTCAAAGGTCTTTAGGTCATACCCTTGTGGTACGAACCATCAGTGGGTGATAAACATCCCCCAACTAATTGAAGTTTCACTTTATTCTACAAAACAACATAGGAGATGACATAAAATGGATAGTATGCTTAAAAGAAAATGGGTTGTCGTATGTATTGCTATTTTTTGTTCCATTTTATGGGGGAGTGCATTTCCAGTATTGAAAGTAAGCTATGAAGAATTACAAATGGCTAAAGATGACACAATTGCTAAGATTGTTTTTGCTGGAATGCGCTTTTTATTAGCAGGTCTAATTCTTTTAGTGGGATTAATTTTTTCTAATCCTAAGAAATTATTCGTTACGAAGCGACAGATTCTTTTTCTAGTAATCTTCGGAATTCTTCAAACTAGTTTACAGTATTTCTTTTTTTATAATGGGTTAGCAGAAGTTTCTGGTATGCAAGGAGCTATTTTACTATCAAGTGGTACTTTTTTTACGGTTGTCTTAGCCCATTTCTTTTATACAAATGACCGTATCAATTGGAAGAAAACAGTAGGGCTTATGGCAGGATTTGCAGGGATTATTGTTGCTAACTGGGGGGAAGAGCTTAAACTCACTTTTCAGGTAACGGGAGAGGGATATATGATACTGGCAGCTTTAACAAGCGCCATAGGGACGATTATGGCAAAGGAGCTTGCTATCGGTATCCATCCTTTTGCGTTAACTGGTTGGCAGTTAACGATAGGGGCAGGTCTTATGCTAGTGATTGGTATTCCGCAGTTGCAAGAAAATGCGATAACGTTTACACCACTTGGGTGGATGCTTTTTATTTACTCCGCACTGCTTTCTGCTGTCGCTTTTGGCCTCTGGTACTCTATTCTGAAATTTAATAAGGCTGGCGAGATAAGTATGTTTAAATTTATTACACCCGTTTCAGGAGCGATCTTGTCTGCGATGTTTATCCCTGGGGAGTCATTAAACATCTTTATCATGGGAGCATTGATACTTGTAGCTACTGGAATAATTGCAGTAAATTACAAAGGACAGAAAAGAAAAGTGGTAAACGTCTCTAAGGATAGCTAACTTTATATAGGAGGGGAAATAATGAGAATGTATAAAGAGTGGGAAGATATTACAATTACTGATCAAAATAGAATGAAACCGCGAGCTTTTTTTTATTCTTATCCAAATAAACAGACAGCTATAGATGGAGACCCAGAGTATACGCATCATTTTAAAAGCTTAAATGGGTTATGGGACTTTCTTTTTCTATCTGCCCCTGAATACTCACCAGTAGGCTTTGAGCAAATTAATCATGATCGGAGCAGTTGGGATTCTATACAGGTTCCAAGCAATTGGCAAATGGAAGGTTATGGTAAGATGCATTACTCTGATGTGTGGTATCATTTTCCCATTCGCCCGCCGTATGTACCATCTGATAATCCGACTGGTATTTATCATCGGAAATTTTCAATTGATACAACTTGGTTAAAAGATGATGTGATTTTGCGCTTTCATGGAGTTGATTCAGCCTTTCATATTTGGATAAATGGGGAGATGGTAGGCTATAGTAAAGGTGCTCGTATGACATCAGAGTTTACGATTACTCCTTATGTGATGGACGGAAAAAATGAAATAACAGTCCGTGTATACCAATGGTCTGATGGTACGTATTTAGAAGATCAGGATATGTGGTGGTTAAGTGGAATCTTTAGAGATGTTGAACTATATACGCAACCTAAATCAGGAATAGAGGATTTTAAAGTAGAAACTAACGTAAAAGATCAATTTTCCAAGGGAGAATTATTAGTGAGTGGAAGTATTCGTGGCTGGCAAGAAAATATTCGCATACAATATGAACTAGTAAATGACCAGCAGGAAACGGTTGCTTTAGGAAATCAATGTATTGGTGAAAGATTTATAATTAAGGAAATAATTCCTCAACCTGAGCTGTGGAGTGCAGAATCTCCCTACTTATATACGTTACACTTAACGGTTCTACTGGATGATCAAGTGATCGAGGTAATCCCACAGCAAATTGGATTTCGACACATTGAAATCAAAGGAAAAACGTTTACGGTAAATGGTGTAGCAATTAAGCTAAAGGGAGTAAACCGTCATGATTTCCATCCAGCTACCGGTAGAGTGGTCTCAAAAGAGGATATGCTACAAGATATTCTCCTAATGAAGCAACATAATATCAATGCGATTCGTACAGCACATTATCCAAACCACCCATATCTATATACATTATGTGATACGTATGGGATCTATGTAGTTGATGAAGCAGATCTCGAGTGTCATGGTTTTGAATTAACGAATAATTTTAATTGGATCTCTGATAATCCATTATGGGAAGATATGTATGTAGATAGATTAATACGAATGGTGCATAGAGATAAGAACCATCCATCGATAATCATGTGGTCATTAGGTAATGAATCAGGATTCGGTCATAATTTTAAAGTAATGGCCAAACACTGTAAAGATATAGATGCAACGCGTTTAGTCCATTATGAAGGTGATAGCAAAGCAGAAGTAACGGATGTATATTCTACCATGTATACATGGCTTGAAAATCCACCAGAAGGAAGAAAAACCATGCAAGCTATTGCTGAAACAACTAAAAAACCACATATCCATTGTGAATACGGTCATGCGATGGGTAATGGTCCTGGAGGATTGAAAGAGTATCAGGAGCTTATAAATAAATATGAGCATCTACAAGGTGGGTTTATTTGGGAATGGTATGATCATGGGATTGAAACGGTCGATGAAAACGGTAGCAAATATTACCGGTATGGTGGAGATTTTGGAGATGATCCAACGAATGGGAACTTTTGCATCGATGGTCTATTAATGCCTGATCGTACACCTTCTCCAGCATTAGTAGAGTATAAAAAAATAATTGAGCCTATAGATACGTCTGCTGTTGAACTGAATCAAGGTAGGATAAAAGTAGAGAACAGGTACGACTTTATATCATTAAACCATGTCACATTACATTATGCGATTCAGCGGGATGGAGAAGCACTGCATGCTAGGACTTGTGCATTACCTCCTATTCCAGCAAGAACAGCGGAGGAAATTATACTAGATCTTGATTTTAACTTTTATAAAGAACCTGGTACGGAATATTACCTAACATTATCATATCTGACCAACCGAGATTTCACTTGGAGTGCAAAGGGGCATGAGCTTGCAACTGCCCAATTTAAGCTGCCAATTACAGTAGAAAAAACAAAGCCTATTTTGCCAAAGGGTGCTTTAACGTTAAAGGAAACGCAGCACACAATAGAAATTATTAATAGTGAGGTTGAGATCATTTTTGATAAAGTGAATGGTCAAATGATTTCATGGAAGAAAAATGGCCTTGCTGTTGTTGAAAAAGGTCCTAAATTACAGTTTTGGCGGGCTCCTATCGATAATGATATGCATATATTAAAGGACTACAAAGAAAAATATTTTATGCATTTATGGCATGAGGTAGTGGAGGAAGTTCAATATAAACGTACTGACAATACAATAATTATTACTGTTAAAACAGTAAATGGGACAACGAATTCTGCTTGGTATTATGAATGCATGTATCAATATCACATTTATCCTAATGGAGATATGTTGTTTCAGGTTTCAGGTACGCCTAGTGGAATAATCGAAAACGCACCAAAAATGATACCTAGAATTGGTGTAGAAATGCGGCTTAATAAAGATTGTGATACTACTCGTTGGTATGGAAGAGGTCCTGGTGAGTCATATAGTGACTCTAAACAAGCCAATCAAATAGGAGTATACGAACGTTCGGTTAGTAAATTATTTACTAATTATGTTTATCCACAGGAGAATGGAAATCGAACAGATACACGATGGGTGCGTTTTGTCGATCATGACGGTGTCGCTATCATGGCAGTAGGTACGCAGTCGACCTTTGATTTTAATGCGAGTTATTATGAGATAAACGATTTAGAACATGCTAATCATACGATTGATTTAGAGAAGAGGCCATACATTGTGCTTCACTTAGATCATAAGCAAAATGGGTTAGGTTCTAATTCCTGTGGGCAAAATCAGTTAGAAAAATATCGTTGTAAATTTGAATCTTTTTCGTTTGAGCTAAAACTATCTGTGTATTCAACAAAGGAAATTAGTGATATAACGAAAGCGAAGGAACAGCTTGAGGTATAATAAAAAAATTGTTCAAAAGCAATTCATGGCTGGCAGTAAGTCCCCAGCTTCAAGGGATAAAGTGAAGCCACTATGGATAAGAGGGGGATCAACTGCCAGTAAATGTCCGTAACTTCGTGGGGGGTAAACACACCCCACACGGATGGAAGTTTCACTTTATCAATAGTTGCTCCATGATACAATAGAGACAACGTTATTATTATTCGGAGGATGCTATGCAACGAGGTACATTTAAACTGATGAAATCAGTAAACAAGTCAATCATTTTAAATAAAATAAGGAAATTTGAGCCAATCTCTAGGGCGCAGATTGCCAAGGATACGAAACTAACTCCACCAACTGTCAGTAGTATTGTAAAGGAGTTAATTGATCAGCAAATTGTATTGGAAAGTAATCGTGGTCAGTCCATGGGTGGCAGGAAACCGACGATGCTTCATATTAATAAAACAGCTTTTTATATTTTAGGTGTTGATGCAGGACCAGAACAGATAGAATGCATTGTTGCAGACCTTGCTGGTAGAATTCAAGCAAGGCATTCGTATACACTTGATTTACCTGTAACTAATGATGCTTTTCTCTCTTATTTAAAGGAATGCATTCATCAAGTACTTCGTCAAACGAATAAGGATATAGAGGAAATTATGGGGATTGGAGTAGCGATGCACGGGGTGGTAAACGTTGAAACAGGAACCTCGTTATTCGCTCCAAACCTTAATCTAACACATATACCAATAAAGGAAATGCTTGAGCAAGAGTTCCATGTCATGGTTAAAGTGGAAAATGACGCACGTGCAATGGCCTTAGGTGAGGCATGGTTTGGAGGTCACGGTGATTTAGACAGTATGGTTGCTGTTAATTTGGGAAGAGGTGTAGGTGCAGGCATCGTAACGGAAGGGAAGTTATTCCACGGTGCACAGGATATTGCCGGAGAAATTGGTCATATGACCATTGATATTAATGGTGATATTTGCGAGTGCGGTAATCGTGGTTGCTTGCAAACATTTGCCACTGGTCCTGCTATTGCTGAACGTGCACATAGAAGGCTAAGCCAGAATGGTCAGTCAGCCTCGTTTAAATTGACTGGAGAAAGTGTTTTTGAACTGGCTAAGGCTGGAAATCAAATTTATATAGATGTTTTAAAAGAAACTGGTGATTGCATCGGTGTCGGTTTAACCAATTTAATTCATATGATTAACCCAGAGAAAATTATATTAGGTGGTGGGGTGATGAATAGTGCATCCTTTATCTTACCTGCTATCCATGAGAGGATAAAACGCTGTGCACTAACCCAAGATGCTAAAGAAACAAAGGTAGCTGTAACAAAGCTAGGAAGTGATGCGACGATTTTAGGGGCTGTATCATTGCTACTCACCGAAATATTTGACCCAGTAATATGATGAATCGTTTATCCCAAAGAGAAACAAATATGGATAAGAGGTGGTATCAACTGCTAGTAAATGTCCGATTGGTTCGGGCCTACATGGAAGTAGGTCACAAAGGCGTTGCCACAGGACGTGGCGATTTAAGCCTTTGTACGTATTTGTTTCAGTAAAAGCTGGATGGAAGTTTCACTTTATCCCGCATATAACTGGCAGTAAGATCCCACTTCAAGCAATAAAGAAAAGCCAATATGGATAAGAGGTGGTATCAACTACCAGTAAATGTCCGATTGGTTCGGGCCTACATGGAAGTAGGTCACAAAGGCGTTGCCACAGGACGTGGCGATTTAAGCCTTTGTACGTATTTGTTTCAGTAAAAGTTGGATGGAAGTTTCACTTTATCCCGCATATAACTGGCAGTAAGATCCCACTTCAAGCAATAAAGAGAAGCCAATATGGATAAGAGGTGGTATCAACTACCAGTAAATGTCCGATTGGTTCGGGCCTACATGGAAGTAGGTCACAAAGGCGTTGCCACAGGACGTGGCGATTTAAGCCTTTGTACGTATTTGTTTCAGTAAAAGCTGGATGGAAGTTTCACTTTATCCCGCATATAACTGTTTCACTTTATCAAACTGTTCATTTTTAACAACACCATTGAATGATTGTAATCAAAAGGGCAACCTTGTGAGCTGCGGCCTCATAGGGTTGCTCTTTTCGTAGTCTAGAAAATTAAAAATTCGTCCATGTGGATAAATATGGGCGTGTTGAGCCGTGTACAGCTCCAGCGTCCAGAAACTAGGCGATTTCACGAATTGTCCTACGATAAGTATTATCGGCTGAAAAGCTCCTTTATCTCCGTTGACTGGCTACAGTCGCTAGTGACGAGCGTTTTCTTATGTTTCTCCTCCTTTTACTAGAATCGGAAATAAGAAGAAGGTATTCAGTCTATAATTTTTCAAAAATTATAGACATTCAAAATTCGCTATGCTAGTATTAAAAACAATTAGTAAATATTTAATAATTAATTTACTAAAATTTAGGAATTTAGGAATGTAGACATGAGGTGACAAACGTTGGGTTTCTCAATAGGAGTTGATATTGGAGGTACAAAAATTGCTGCTGTGATTGTGGATGAACAGGGTGTTATTTTGTATCGATCAAAAGTGAGTAGTAATACGAATAATTCGGAAAGTATGTTTAAACAAGTAGTTACTTGTATTGATCAGGTGTTAAAAAAAGCAAATCTATCTATCTCACAAATTAAAGCAATGGGAGTAGGGGTTCCAGGGAAGGTAGATCGTTTAAACGGGATAGCTGTTTACCAAAATAATTTACCTTGGATTGATTTTCCATTAGTTAATAGACTTAGAGAGGCATTCTCTATTCATCATATTGTTATCGATAACGATGTTTACATGGCAGCCTATGCGGAGTGGAAGAAGTTAAATGTAGCACCGAATTCCACTTGTGTGTATGTAACGATCAGTACTGGAATTTCATGCTCTATTATCCAAAATGGATCCTTTTTGAGAGGAGAAGGATTTGCTGGAGAAATTGGCTTGTGTCCTATTACAGGTGTTGATGGACAACTAACCACTTTAGAAAATGCAGCATCTGGGCCTGCTATATATAAGCTTGCTAGAGAGAGAATGGGGAATTCCATTACATCAACACAAGACTTTTTTCAGGCGTATATTGCTGGGGATAAGTTAGCTAGCGATGTTATGGATGAGGTTATTCCTGCGATTTCTCAAGGTATTTATTCGATTATTAGTTTATTAGATCCACATCAAATTGTACTTGGTGGGGGAGTTATAAATCATCATCCATTTCTACTAGATTTAATTAAACAAAATATTGGTCCGTTTTTAATCTCTGAGCAAAAAGAAGCGCTTGGGCGAATTACCGGGAGCAAATTAAAGGGAGATTCAGGTGTGATTGGCGCTGCACTTTGCAGTTGGGAGAATGTAATGTGCAGTAATACAACTCCTGAACAAAATTTCACTTTTTAAAGACCTAACATTTAGTAGGAGGTGGAAAAGCAAGCGAAGCTAGGTCTTTTACAAATTGCTATAGGAAGGTGACAAGATGAAAAAATTTTATGTAGTATTGATTATTTTTCTCGTATTTACGTTAGGGGCATGTTCCTCGAATGATGAGGGTGCTAGCGCTGATGGGAAAGCAACAATTAAATATGCATACTGGGATAAGAATCAAGAGGATATGTTAAAGGATATTGTGAAAGCGTTTAACAAAGATTATCCGAATATTCAGGTGAAATTGGAATTAACTCCATATGATCAATATTTTACAAAATTAGATGCTGCTGCAACAGGTGGAAGCTTACCGGATGTTTTTTGGATGAATGGGCCGAACTTTGTAAAATATGCTTCCAATGAGATGCTTGAACCGATAAATAATCGTATCAAGGATGATGAGCTAGATTTGTCTCCATATCCTAAAGGACTGCTAGGTCTATATCAATATGAGGATAAGACCTATGCGCTACCTAAAGACTATGACACTGTTGGATTATGGTATAATAAAAAACTTTTTGATGAAGCAGGGATTGATTATCCGAATGAGGCATGGAAATGGGATGATCTCGTGGAAGCTGCCAAAGCACTAACAAACCCAGATAAAGATATCTATGGCATTGCCGCCTTTATTCAAGATGCGCAAGCTAGTTATTTTAATACTATTCTAGCAAATGGTGGTTATATTATTTCTGAAGATAAGACAGAATCGGGTTTCGATGATCCAAATACGATAGATGGTATTCAAAAATATTATGATTTAATTCACAAACATAAGGTTTCACCGACACATGCCCAAATGGAAACAACAGATGCAACAAGTATGTTTGAATCAGGAAAGGTTGCGATGATGTTTCAAGCTTCGTATATGATTCCACAATTTAAAGCAAATGAATATACGAACGAGCATGCTGATGTAGCCCTTTTACCAGAAATGCAAAAGCGCTCAAATGTAATCCATGGATTAGGAAACGTCATAGCTAAGAACTCAGAAAACAAAGATGCAGCTTGGAAGTTTGTAACGTTCCTAAGTTCAGAGAAAGCCGCTGTTATGCAAGCGGAATCAGGAATTATTCCTGCATATGAAGGCACACAAGATGCTTGGACAAAATCGACCCCTAATTTTAATTTACAAGTATTTTTAGATATGGCTGAGGTCGCAGAACCTTACCCTGTGTCCAAGGATACTTCCAAATGGTCCACAATTATACAGGATAATCTAGCTAAGGCTTGGTCTGGTCAAATAACTGTAGAAGAAGCAAGTGAAAAAATAGATAAACAGATGGAAGAAGTTCTAGCAAGTGAGTAATATATTAAGCTCAGTACATCGAGGTGATTATATATGAAGGATACTAAGGTAGCGACACGCCAGATGTCGACACTAAAAAAGAATGATATTTTCTGGGGTTATTTATTTATTGCACCAACATTATTGGGCTTACTAATCTTTTATATTTTCCCTGTCTTTCAAACATTCTATTATAGCTTCAATGATTGGGGAGATTTTGGTAATTACAGCTGGTCAGGCTTACAAAATTATAAAGACATGTTCGATGATCCGCAAATATGGTATTCATTTAGAAATACGCTTGTTTATGCGTTTGTAATGGTTCCATTTAGTATTGCTATTTCGATCGTAATAGCTGTATTGCTAAATCAAAAGATAAAGGGTCTTACTATATATCGTACATTGTTTTTTCTTCCGGTTGTCACAATGCCAGCAGCAATAGGGATGATTTGGAAATGGTTATATAATGCAGACTATGGAATTATTAATCATATGCTTGAATGGTTTTCTATTGACGGTCCTAGCTGGCTCACGGATCCTAATTGGGTTTTAATATCCATCATTATAGTAGGAACCTGGAGCGCGATAGGAACAAATATGGTTATCTTATTATCTGGATTACAAGGAATACCAAAGTCTCTATATGAAGCAGCGTCTTTAGACGGGGCTAGTCCTATATACTCATTCTTTAAGATTACGTTGCCTTTACTTTCACCAACGATCTTTTTTGTTGCTGTTATTTCATTTATTTCTGCTTTTCAAGTATTCGATTTTATATTTATGATGGTCAGCCCAACCAATCCAGCAATTGACAGTGCTCAATCCGTTATTTACTTGTTCTATCATTATGCATTTGTTATTGGAGAGAAAGGTATTGCAGCGGCAATTGCTTTTGTGTTGTTTATTATCATTCTCGTATTAACAATCATTCAATTTAGATTACAAAAACGCTGGGTTCATTATGAGTAGAAAGAAGGTGTTTGTATGGAAAATGTCAGTAAATCTCGGAAACTAGTCATCCACTTATTATTACTATGTGGTGCAATATTAATGATTGGTCCGTTTTTATGGATGATATTAACCTCATTGAAAACAGTTGGGGAAGCAGCGCAAATTCCGCCAAAAATATTTCCAGAAGTCTTTCAGTGGAGCAATTATAAAGAGATATTTGACTCATTTCCTTTTGCTGGATTCTATTGGAATACTTTTATTACAACTATTATTAAAACGATTGGACAGTTATTCTTATGTTCTTTAGCAGCATACGCATTTGCGCGTATTAAGTTCCCAGGAAGAAATTTCTTTTTTATTTTATATTTGTCTGTATTAATGATACCTCCACAGGCTTTTTTAATACCACAGTACCAAATTATAGCTAATCTAGATTTGTTAAACACATTAACAGCCCTCGTTCTTCCAGGATTATTTAGTGCTTTTGGAACGTTTTTATTACGGCAATTTTTTATGACAATGCCAGATGAATTAGAAGAGGCTGCGAAGATAGATGGCTGTAATCATTTCCAAATCTATTGGAGGATTATGTTACCATTAGCTAAACCAGGGTTAATTGCTCTTGCTATCTTTACGATACTCTGGTCATGGAATGATTTTCTATGGCCGTTAATTGTTAATAGCTCTCCTGATAAGATGCCTTTATCAGCAGGGTTAGCTTCATTACAAGGGCAATATAGTACGAATTATCCCGTATTAATGGCTGGAACGTTTTTAGCATCTTGGCCGTTAATCATCATCTTTATGTTATTCCAAAAGGCATTTGTTGAAGGTATCGCTCTATCAGGGCGAAAAGGGTAATGTTATCTTAAATAATCGAAATCATTTGTAGGAGGAGAGGGGCGATCACAGTGCGAAAAATAAAAGCGGTTCTAATTGGGGCAGGAGATAGAGGAGCTAAAGCATATGCTCCTTATGCAATAAATTATCCGCATGAATTAGATATTGTCGCAGTCGCTGAGTTAAACAAAGATAAAAGAAAATCTATTGCCGATACGCATCATATTTCGGAAGATAAGTGCTTCTCTTCGTGGGAAGAATTACTTGAAGCAAATATAGAAGCAGATGTTGCCTTCATATGTACACTGGATCGACAACATTTTAAACCGACGATAAAGGCGATTGAAAAAGGATACCATATTTTATTGGAGAAGCCGATGTCTCCAGATCCTGCAGAGTGTATTGAAATGGAAAGAAAAGCGAGACAGCATAATAGGTTGCTGACAATTTGCCATGTACTTAGATACACAAATTTTTGGTCAACGATAAAGCGAGTGATTGATGAAGGAACGATTGGAGATATTGCTTCTATTCAATTGAATGAGAATGTAGAAATTATGCATATGTCTCATAGTTTTGTTAGAGGAAATTGGAATAATAGTAACCATTCTAGCCCAATGATTTTGCAAAAGTCTTGTCATGATATGGATATATTAATGTACTTAATGGATCAGCCATGTAAGCATATAAGCTCTTTCGGTTCACTCATGCATTTTCATGAAGGAAATAAACCACATGGAGCTCCAGAAAGATGCTTGGACGGTTGTCCGGTTGAGAATGAATGTCCCTTCCATGCTGGAAATTATTACTTAGGTGAAGGAAAGGGCTGGGCGAAGAAATTTACGACGGACCATACTCGAGAAGGAATTATACGTGCATTGGAAACAACTCCTTATGGGAAATGTGTGTATCAATCTGACAATAATGTGGTGGATCATCAAGTTGTTAATTTAGAATTCGTAAATGGAGCCACAGCTACGTTTAGTATGTCTGCTTTTACAAGAGAGCAAACTAGAATTGTGCAAATTATGGGAACGAAAGGTGAAATTAGAGGGAAGATGGATGAAAATAAGATTTCAATTTATGACTTTTTGTCCAAACATGAAACAGTTATTCATTTAAGCAAGCCTGTAAGTGGTCACGGTGGTGGTGATGAAGGAATCGTGCGTGATTTCCTTCGAGAAGTAAGAAGCTTTGATGGAGAAATCAATATAAGCAAGACCTCTGCAACGAAATCATTGGAGAGTCATCTCATTGCTTTTGCCGCTGAGGCGTCTAGACTTGAAAATGGTAAAGTCATTCTACTGGAGCATTTTCTGAAAGAGAATAGGAAACCTAGTTTATCACAGTGAGCAACCTGTAAGCCTACCACCTTCGCTATAAACCAAAGTAGAATTAAAAGAAGTTGAAGTGGGTGATGCAGCTAGGATTAGTGGGGATGAAGAACATCTCCCTTTTTCTTTATCCTACATATAACTGGCAGTAATACCCGTACGCAAGATACCACTATGGGGAAGTAGGGGATCGCCTGCCAGTAAATGTCCGATTGATTCAAAGCTTTAGGTCATAGCCGTGTGGTACGAACCATCCGTGAGGGATAAAACAAACCTCCTACTGTTTCACTTTATATGCGAATGAACAGACTGGTGCCTTCTTAAATCGAAAAATAAATGGTTAATATATGGCAGAAATCTTTCTGTCATTTTTCTTTGTAAGTTAAGAAAGTATAAAATCAGTGCAATGACTGCGTTAAGCCAAGTAGTTATTTTGAAATGTTTGATGTATATTGGCAATGCTCCGACTAATTACTTCGCTTTCGGCGGGCACGGCCTCAACTAACTTTGCAAAGAAGAACACGTTGCAAAGTGGATTTTCGGCTCGCGCTAATCCCACAGGAGTCTACGTAATTAGTCTTCGCTATGAGAAGGTGCAACAATTCTTGTCATAAGTAATAGGTTGACTTTTTTTACAATGGGTAAAGTGAAAATCGCTATCCGTGAGTATAAAAGCAGCTGTGTTACTTCATGCTAGCGTTGTAGAGCCTGATGATAGCGAAGGGCGGCCACTTCAACTCCTGTGGGAAATGTTTGACCTGAAGATCCACTTTTTTGAGCGGGTTTTGCTAAAAAAGTTAGCTGAAGGACAAACCCCACGGAAAGGGAAGTGGGCAGCCGGAGTGGTGGTCAAGCAGTAGCTATTATTCCATAATAGCTACTAGGGGGAGCGTAAATCGGAGCATGTTTTGATAAGGACTGAGCGAATTTTGCTCCGTTTTTCTTACAGAAAACAGACGCTAGTATTGGGAAATGGTAAAATAGTTACTAGTAGATTAGGGATTTAGGAGTGATGTTGTTGGCAACGATTAAGGATATAGCACAAAAAGCTGGTGTGTCACCGGCAACTGTTTCACGTGTACTTAATTATGATGCAAGCTTATCGGTGGCAGATGAAACAAAGAAAAAAATTTTTGAAGCAGCTGAAGAACTGTCTTACCGAAAGAAAACATCAAAAAAGTACCATGGTACGAATATAGCTATTGTACATTGGTATACAGAAAAAGAAGAGCTGAGTGATCTGTATTATCTATCAATTCGCCTTGGTATTGAAGAACGATGCAAAGCGTTGAATATAAATTCTCAAGTATATTTTTTTAATAGTATAGATGAAATTTCTAGTGAAGGCATTGATGGAATAATTGCCGTAGGTAAATTTAGTAATGGACAGGTTAAGGAATTAACCGCTATTAACCCACATGTGGTATTTGTTGATTATAGCCCAGATGAAGATAAATATGATGCGATTGTCATTGATTTTGAAAAGGCGACAAGAACGGTTATTGACTATTTTATTCAAACAAATCATCAGTCGATTGGGTTTATTGGTGGTAGGGAGTTGTTAAAGGGAGAGGTTGAAGAGCTTATTGACCTGCGAGAAAAAACCTTCGAATCATATATGAAAGAAAAAGCATTATATAATGAGCGGTTTATGTATGTAGGGTCGTTTTCGGTGGACGATGGTTATCAGCTAATGAAACAAGCAATCGAAGAATTAGGTGATGATTTGCCAACTGCATTTTTTACGAGTAGTGATGTCATGGCAATTGGCAGCTTACGTGCGCTTCATGAAGCCAACCTTCCCGTTCCTGATCGAGTTAGTGTAATTGGTTTGAATGATATGTCTGTATCTAAGTATGTGTATCCTTCTTTGAGCACGATTAAAGTATATACAGAAATTATGGGAGAAACAGCTGTGGATACGTTGGTTGAGCGATTGGCAGGAAGGAAAATAGCAAAGAAAATATTTATTGCAACAAAGCTTGTTATTCGTAAAAGTGTGCGATCTTAGACATAATTGAAGCACTAAGTTAATAATAATTGAAATTAAAGCCTTTACATTTTTGTAAGGATTTTATATACTAAAGGCAACTGGTAATAACCACTTTAAGTAAGGGAGGTGGAAGTCCGAATTGGATAAAAGTAGTAAGGTACCTTTGTATTTACAATTAATGGAAGAATTAATTAAGAAGATAGACAATCAAGTATATCAAGAACATGAAAAGCTACCTTCTGAGCGCGAATTATGTGATATGTATGATTTGAGTAGGATAACCGTCAGGCAGGCGCTACAGGAATTAGAGAGGGAAGGCTATATTTATAAGCTTCATGGAAAAGGTACCTTCGTTTCTGCAACATCTTATAACCAAGATTTAGTAAAGCTCTATAGCTTTACAGAAGAAATGCAAAAGATGGGTAAGGTTCCCATGACACAAGTATTGTCCTTTGAAGAAATTGCGGTGGAAGAAAGACTAGCAACAAAAATGGATATCAAACCGTACGATGAAGTTTTTCAAATTATTCGATTACGACTTGCCGATAATGAGCCATTAATGTATGAAACATCCTATTTGCCAAAGAAACGATTTCCTAATCTAACAAAAGCACAGTTAATAGAAAGACCAATGTATGATGTGTTTTACCAAGAATATCAAGTAGTAGTAACGAAAGCACTTGAGCGCTTCTCTGCTGCTAGCCTTCGAGAGACAGAGGCACGTTATTTAGGAATACCCTCTCAGCAGCCAGCAATGCTAATCAAACGATTTGCCTATCATCAGGATCAGTTAATTGAATATACTGTTAGTGTGGCTAGAGGAGATAAGTTTGATTATACGGTAGAATTGACTTAGATTGTACTCTATTAAGTATTAAATGAAATCTTAATAGAGTATTCTAATAGAACAACTGGTTATGACAACATAACCACAAGTAGATTTGGAGGATATTAGATGTTTAATTTAACAGAGCATGAACTGCAGAATAAGATGGCAGGTTTTACCGCGCAGGAAATCAACCAGCAGCCTGAAGTTTGGAAAGAGACAGTTACAACACTTTTTGAAAATAAAGAATCAATGAGAGGTTTTATTGAATCTATTTTTTCAAAGCATGATCATGTAAGAGTACTATTAACAGGGGCTGGTACCTCAGCCTTTGCAGGGGATATCCTTGTTCCAGAGCTACAAAAGCAGTATCAAGGGAATGTACAATTTGAAGCAATTGCCACAACGGATATTGTCTCTAATCCTTCTCATTATCTGTTCAAGGATATTCCAACGATCTTGGTGTCATTTGCAAGATCAGGAAATAGCCCAGAAAGTGTAGCAGCCGTACAATTAGCAGGATCGATTATTAGTGACTTTTATCAGGTCGTTATTACCTGTAATCCGCATGGCGAATTGGCAAAAAGCACGGAACAAGATGCGAATAGCTTAACAATCCTTACACCAGAACAAGCTCATGATCAAGGATTTGCTATGACTAGTAGTTTCACAAGTATGATGCTAGCTTGCTATGGATTATTTACGGTGTATCCGTTTACTGGTGATAATGTTTCTAAAGTAATTGCTAATGGTGGGAAACTAGTCAACCAACTTACGCCTATTGTCGAGGACATTTTACAATTCGATATAAAACGTATCGTTTATTTAGGATCTGGATTGCTCAGTCAATTATCTCATGAAGCAGCACTTAAAATGCTAGAACTAACGGCAGGTAAGGTGGTTGCTGTACATGAATCGTCATTAGGTTTTCGCCATGGTCCAAAATCAATTTTAAATGACGACACCATTGTTGTCCTTTTCATGTCACAGAATCCACATACGAGAAGATATGACCTAGATATGCTAAAAGAATTGTCCGGAGAAGATTCTAAAATGAAAATTGTCGCTGTTACAGAAAAAACAGATTCCGAGATAGAGGAATATGCTGACTGGGTGATTCCGGTAAATAGTGATAGTGAACAACTTACGAATGATTTTTATTTAGGTCTACTCTATATTATGTTTGCTCAAGTACTTGCTCTGAAAATGTCTATTAAGCTTGGTATTACTCCAGATAATCCGAGTCCTGATGGAAGAGTAAATCGAGTCGTGCAAGGAGTAACCATATACGAATACAACAATGCGTAACATAGGAGCCTAATTAGGTTCCTAAATAACAAATTTGATAGCACTTACATGAAGTGATTTATATAAATGAAGGGATGAATAATATGACAACACCGAACATTTTATTAACACGTATTGATAATCGCCTAATCCATGGCCAAGTAGGGGTCACATGGGTAAATCACTTAGGAGCCAATCTTGTCGTAGTTGCAAATGACAAGGTTTCAGAAGATGAGGTACAGCAAAGCTTAATGGATATGGTGCTTCCTGATGTCATTCAAGCGCGGTATTTTTCTTTGAAAAAAACGATCGATGTGATTCATAAGGCTTCTCCAAAACAAAAGATTTTTCTAGTCGTAAAAGATGTTCAAGACGCACTTGCCTTAAAGGAAGGTGGCGTTCCAATTGATCATATTAATGTCGGAAATATGCATTATGAGGAAGGAAAAAAACAAATTTCATCAACTGTTTCGGTAGATGACGAAGACATTCAAGCTTTTAAGAAACTCGATAAATTAGGAGTAAACCTTGATCTACGTGGCGTACCAAATGAAAAAGGACAAAATATTCTTGAGTTAATTTAAACGTAGATGGCAACACATTATTTGTGTAGGAGGAGGAATTGAGTATGTTAATGGAAGCTATACTAATTGCCTTATGGGCCGGAATCATCGGGATAGATTTATATAATGGATTAACACATATTCACCGTCCAGTTGTTACCGGTCTTGTTGTAGGTTTGATTTTAGGAGATGTAACTACTGGTTTAATCGTTGGAGGTACACTCGAGTTAATTTGGATGGGGATGGTACCACTTGCAGGTGCCCAACCTCCTAACGTTGTAATTGGTGGTGTTATTGGAACTGCTTTTGGCGTCATAGCAGGGCAAGATCCAAAGGTTGCGGTAGGAGTTGCTATACCTTTTGCCGTTGCTGTACAGGGATTAATTACACTATTCTTCACGGTTTTTGCTCCGGTCATGCATAAGGCTGACCAATATGCATTAGAAGCAAATGCTAAAGGAATAGAACGGATCAACTATATGGGACTAGGGATTCTATTTGTTTTTAATGCAGTAATTGCCTTTCTTCCCATCTATTTTGGAGCTGAACGAGCGGCTGCGTTTGTTGAAACAGTCCCGCAGTGGATTATTGATGGTTTATCTGTTGCAGGGGGGATTATGCCTGCAATTGGCTTTGCCATGCTACTTCGTATCATGATAAAAGTGGAGTATATTATGTTCTTCATTGTAGGCTTTATTTTAGCCGCATATCTAGAGCTTCCGATCTTAGCCATTGCATTAATTGGTTTAGCAATAGCTCTGTATGATTTCTATCAAAATAAGAACAAGCAAGGTCCTACACCGAAAGAGGAGGAGATAGCTGATGGTATCTAATAGTTATCAATATGAAGATACGGCTTCCGCACAGGACTTACAACCGAAGCAACTTCGACATCTAGCTTGGCGGTCATTGCTTTTACAGGCATCGTTTAATTATGAACGGATGCAGGCAGCTGGGTGGCTGTATTCCATATTGCCTGGATTAAAAGTGATTCATAAGAATAAAAAAGATCTAAGTAAATCGATGAAGGATCATATGGAATTCTTCAATACGCATCCTTTTCTAGTTACATTTATTATGGGTGTCATTCTAGCAATGGAGCAAAAGAAGGAAGATAGAGATGCAATTCGTGGTATTAAAGTAGCTACAATGGGACCTTTAGGTGGAATAGGCGATGCCTTGTTTTATCTAACCCTATTACCAATCACTGCTAGTATTGGAGCTTCTTTAGCAGTAAACGGGAATATTCTTGGTCCATTTGTATTTTTGATCATGTTCAATGTTATTCACTTCGGAGTCCGTTTTGGGTTAATGAGTTATGGATATAAAACTGGAGTGAAGGCAATCAGTAAGTTGAAAGAAGGCACAAAGCATGTATCCCGTGCCGCATCTATTGTGGGGTTAACAGTAGTTGGCGGGCTAATAGCCACTTATGTTTCTTTCAAAATTGATTATACGTGGACACAGGGTGAATCAGAATTAAATGTACAAACAGATATTTTAGATCAAATCATGCCAGCAATGCTTCCTTTAGCCTATACCTTACTTGTATATTGGCTACTAAAAAAAGGTCGTTCACCAATTGTGTTAATTGGCCTTACTGTATTCGTTGGTCTTGTAGGTTCATTCTTTGGAATTATGTAAAGTAAATTATATTTTATCCCACATATAACTGGAGTAAGCCCCCACTATGGGTAGACGTGGGATCGACTGCCAGTAAATGTCCGATTGGTTCAAAGACCTTTAGGTCATACCCTTGTGGTACGAACAATCCGTGGGGGAAAAACAAAACCCCTAAGGTTTGAAGTTCACCTTATCCTAGTTTTATATCGAGAAAGGATGTTTGAGATGATTGGAATTGTCGTTACAGGCCATGGATCATTCCCAAATGGGATTTATGAATCTGTTCGGCTAATCGCAGGAGATGTAGAAAAATTAGAGGTCGTTCCCTTTGAAGAGGATCAAGATAAATTAGAAGAAGCACTCCTTAAAGCGATTGAAGTAGTTGATGAAGGGGAAGGCGTAGTCTGCTTTGCTGATTTAGCAGGGGGTACACCTTTTAATGTAAGCTCGCGAATCGCATCAACTAGAGATCAAGTGCATGTAATTGGTGGAACGAATTCACCAATGCTATTAAGTGGCTTGTTTCAAAGGAAGCAACCGATAGATAGCTTTGTAACTAGTATCATTTCAGAGGGAAAGGAAAGCATTAAAGCCTTTGAAGTAAAGAAGAAGAGAGCTGTCAATGAATCGGATGGTATTTAAAATAAGATGCTGCAGTAATGGGTAGCGGTAGTAGACAAAATTAATTCACGAACAGTATTACTCATTAGATAAGGGAAGTGTACAGGATGCACTATTTTATAAAAGCAGATCGGTTTATATTGGAAAATCATATAGCAGAAGCTGGCTATCTTTCCGTCGAAAATGGACGATTTGGTCATCTGACCAAAACGGTACCTGATTCTGCTGAAGTAATTGACTGGAGTGGTTATATGATTGCTCCAGGTCTAGTGGATACGCATATTCATGGTATAAATGGCTACGACATCATGGATGGCACGAAGGAAGCAGTTCGCCATATTTCAGGAGCCTTGTTAACACTAGGTGTTACAAGATTCTTGCCAACAACGTTAACATCCTCACGCTCTGATCTTGACAAGGCCATTCAAGCTGTTACAGAAGCTGTGGAAGAAGGCTTGCCAGGAGCATTGTCCGAAGGAATTTATTTAGAAGGACCGTTTTTTACGGAAGCGTATAAAGGAGCACAGAATCCAAAGTACTTTCAAGATCCTGACATTGGATTATTTGAGAAATGGCAATCACTTGCTAAGGGAAACATTGTAAAAATTGCCCTTGCTCCGGAACGCGAGTATGCTATGGAATTTATTAAAACAATGGATGATAAAGGTGTCTTAGTAAGTATCGGGCACACAAATGCTAGTTATGGTTGCTGTCAAGAAGCGATAGCAGCTGGAGCGCAAAACTTTGTTCATTTATTTAATGGTATGTCGGGGCTTCATCACCGAAATCCTGGGGTTGCTGGTGCTGCATTAACAGATACCAATGTTTATGCTGAACTCATTTGTGATGGTTACCATGTTCACCCTGATGTAGCGACTCTTGCACTAAAGGTAAAAAATGAAAAGCTGATGCTGATTACGGATTGCATGCGAGCAGGAATGATGCCTGATGGACATTATCATTTGGGAGAGTTTCCTGTCGTTATGCAAAATGGTGTAGCTCGCACAGAAGAGGGGTCATTGGCTGGAAGCACGTTAAGATTAATTGACGGTGTTAAAAATCTTCATAACTGGTCCGATCAAGCATTATTTGATATATGGCATTTGGCTAGTTTAACCCCTGCCAAGAGTTTAGGGCGCGCAGAAGAGATAGGAAGTATACATCCGGGAAAGCTGGCCGATTATGTGGTTTTGGATGACGAGTTGTCGGTTCAAGCAACAGCAATTAATGGGAACATAAAATATCGAAAAATGACAACAGGAAATGAGGAGGAGTAATATGGGATACGTGCAAAATACAGAAGATATGCTAAGAAAAGCTAGAAGAGAAGGTTATGCGGTACCTGCTTTTAATATTCATAACCTAGAAACGATACAAACTGTAGTAGAAACGGCACAAGAATTAAAATCTCCAGTTATATTAGCTGCTACTCCAGGAACGATGAACTATGCAGGACGCGCTTATATTCAAGCAATTGCTGAAGTAGCAGCAAAGCAAAATGATATACCTATTGCCTTACATCTTGATCATCATGAAACCTATGAATCTATCGTTGAATCACTAGAGTTAGGGACAAAATCAGTTATGATTGATGGGTCACATCATACCTTTAAGGAAAATATTGCGATCTCGAAACAAGTTGTTGATACGGCACATGCCTATGGTGCTACAGTCGAGGCAGAACTAGGGAAATTAGTAGGGCAAGAGGATGATTTAGTTGTGGAAGCAAAGGATGCCGCTTATACCGATCCAGATACAGTAGCTGAATTTGTTGAAGAAACAGGTGTTGACTCATTGGCTGTAGCTATTGGTACGGGACATGGTTTATATGAGACAGAGCCTGATTTAGATTTTGAACGGTTAGAAAAGATTAAGAATTTAATTTCTATACCGATTGTTTTACATGGTGCTTCAGGGATTTCGAAGGAAGATGTTCAGAAATGTATTTCTTTAGGTTGTGCGAAAGTCAATATTTCAACTGAATTAAAAATTCCTTTCTCTACTGGATTACGAGCACACCTCATGGAACATCCAAATGAAACGGATCCAAGAAAATATATGGGTCCTGCCAAAGCTAGGATGAAGGAAGCAGTTAAAGAAAAAATAGCAATTTGTATGAGTGCAGGAAAGGCATAAAACTCACAATATATAGAAGCGGTATTTTCTGCATATACAATAAGTATGAGGAAAAGGAAGTGGAGAAGTGATATTAACCATTACCTTAAATCCATCCGTAGATATTCGATATAGCATCTCAAGCTTCCAGGAGAATGCCATTAATAGAGTGACAGATGTCTCTAAGACGGCAGGAGGAAAAGGTTTGAATGTAACTCGAGTGTTACATCAACTTGAGGAGAATGTAGCAGCTTCAGGCTTTCTAGGTGGAAGCTTAGGTAGCTTTATTAGTACTGAATTACAAAAATATGGTATTGACAATTATTTTACGCCTATTAAGGGAGAAACGCGTAATTGTATTGCTATCATTCATAACGGTAAGCAAACGGAGATTTTAGAAAGTGGGCCAGAAATCAGTGAAAATGAAGCAGCATCTTTTCTAAGGGAGTTCGAAAAAAATGTTCTTCAGGCGGAAGTAGTTACTATTTCTGGAAGTCTCCCCACAGGGTTAGACAGAACCTATTATAATCAGATGCTAGAAATTGCCGAAAAAGCTGGAACTCCTGTTTTACTAGATACTAAGGGTGAACTACTTGCTGAAGCATTACAGCATGATGTGAAGCCATTTTTAATTAAACCAAACCAATACGAGCTTGGTGATTTAATCGGTTCGGAAATTCTTCACGTAGATGAAATGAAGCAAGCTCTACAGTTGCCATTATTTAACGATATATCTTGGGTGGTTATAACGTTAGGAGAGACTGGTGCAGTGGTAAAACACGAAAACAATTTTTACCACGTCACAACTCCAAAAATAAATGCAGTTAATCCAGTAGGATCTGGGGATTCTGTTATCGCTGGTTTTGCTGCCGGGTTGGAAAGGAAGCTTCAAGAAACCGAATTAATTCGATTTGGTATAACCATGGGTGTTTTAAATGCAATGGAAGAAAAGACAGGGTCAATCGATCTAACGAAAATGGACTGGTGTATCCAGCAAATAAAAATTGATGTTTTGTAGTGCTTTTTGCTGAAAGACAGCTTCTACCAGTAATTTTCAGAGGCAAACAGTAACAAAATAAAGCTCCTTCACCTCGTTTACTTTAGCTAGGTGAAGGAGCTTTACGTTCTAAAAAGCAGGATTTACACTGAAAAGTCTTATTAAGATGATAAGTAGTTGAAGTACATTTTGTGGATGTAGGCATATGATGATTATGGATATTATAATGTTTGAAAGGATTGAAATGTTATGTATTATATGCCTCAAGCTTATCCATATTTTCATTACAATAATGTAGGCACAGCTATGTACGATTCTAATAATCAGTCAAGAAATACAGAGGAAAATTATCAAAGCCTTTGTGAATCTATACTTGAAGAAGTAAAACGAGTGGCTTGTGTAACTACGTTATATCAGGAGTTAGCAAATGTAGCACCAAATGAGGAACATGCCGATAACATTCGACATGCCCTAGCAGGAAAGAAAGACCATTTGGCACATGTTACAAATCTTTATATTCAATTAACAGGGGCAGAGCCTGACTATCAGGTAAATGACATCACTTTTGAAAGTTATCAGCAAGGTTTACAGAGAGCTTATGAGTTAGAAGTCGAAGGATACCAGGCCTATCAGAAAGGCTATTTCCTTACACAGCAGGATCCACAAATACGAAATATCTTTTTGGCTGCGCTAAACGGAGATCAAGTCAATGTCTCTAATGTTGAGCAAATACAAAATGGGAATTTTCGACGGCCAATGGATTATGGAGGAGAGCCGTTTGTCATTGATATAGAGGAAGCTACGAAGCAAAACAACACCTTTCGTACCGCTATTTGGACGGGGGACCATTTACAAGTAACGCTTATGAGTATTGATGTTGGAGAATCTATTGGCTTAGAAGTTCACCCATCGACAGATCAATTTTTGCGTATTGAAGAGGGAGAAGGATTTGTGCAAATGGGAGATCGTAAAGACCAACTTACTTTTGAAGCAAATGTAAATGATGACGATGCCATCATGGTTCCTGCTGGTAAATGGCATAATATAACCAATGTAGGAACCGATCCTTTAAAATTATACTCCATTTATGCACCACCTGAGCACCCTTTTGGAACTGTCCATAAAACAAAAGCGGAGGCAATGGCTGCTGAAAAGTACTAAAAATTTTGATCATAAAAGGATATCCACTCTAAAGGCGAATAATAAACTACGACAGCTTGTTGTTCGTCTTTTTTCCAGATTAAAACCCCGCCTCTTATTGGTTAATTAGGTATCATTCACTTAAAAAATGGCTCTATAAAATAATGAATAGGTTGATACTTGTCAGAATGGTTATTTGGGTCATATTCACATACTACTATGCTCGAATATCAATAAGACTTGTTAAATGATCGAATTCATTTCTTTAAAAAGAAAAAATCCAAGCAATGACCTCAAGGTCTGCTTGGATTCATATATTACAAGAAAGGGGGAGTTACAAGGGTAGTATAGTAATTCCCAATTACATCCATTTCTAAACCACCATTCTTGAAAAAGGGCATTGTAATTATACACAGTGAGGGAGTTAGCTTCGTCTGATTTCTTAAAGCCTATTTCTGTATAGCTTTTCTAAGCTACACCCTGAACGATTATTGGCTATACGAAGAGAAATCTAGCGAATCATAAGCTTTTTTAATAATGTCAGCATATACCTTAGCCCCTTTTTTATTTGGATGGACTCCGTCAGAAGCAAAGTAATTATCATGTCCAGCGCTAGCACCATGCCAATCTACTAATGTAACATTTGCCTGTTTTGAGGCCGTATCTGCTAATGTCCTATTAACGACTTGTTCCCAAGGTCGAGAAATACGCGTATTAACTAATAGAACTTGACGGTCATCACCAATCATCTCAAGCACAGACAAAAGCTGATCCTTTGCAAAGGCTCCGTTAGTACCAAGTCCAATAATGACGATCTCTCCTAATTTGTCTTGGCCTTTCAGTTGCTTTACTACATTTTTTGCTTGCTTCATTTGTCGACCAATGGAAGCATCTATATGGATGGAAGGGAAATAAGATTCGAGAAAAGGCGATACATTAATTAGTATCGAATCACCAATTGCGGTAACCTCTTTCTTATCTGAATTCTCATTTGCTACAGCTTCCTTTTCCTCCTCATGAGTCTGCTCTTTTTTAGTAGCATTATGCTTCTCTTCTTTTGGCAGTTTCGTTTCATGTTTGTCCTTATTCTCAGTGTTAGCAGGTATATTTTCTTCTTTTTCTTGTTTGAGCGCTTGCTCTTTTTCTATTTTTTCCTTAGTTGCTTTTTCCGCTGATTCTCTGTTTTCATTTATATGCTTAGACTCACTGTATTCCGTTAATAAGCTATCTTCACTATAGGAAGCATTCGAGGTGGAAGCATTGGTGACTAATTGTAGCGAAGTAAGTAGGATTAAGACACTACCACCAATAACGGTCCATTTATTCAATGGAATACGTGAAGGAAGTCTTGTAAAAGAAAGCTGTTTCCAAAATTTAATGAATCCATCATGACGAATAGGCCCCTCGATAAATTTCCATGATAGTGCAGATAAGCCAAGAATAATTGCCAATTGAATCGTTACTCGAATGAAAGAAATACCATTTGTATTGATGGCTGGTGTTGTTAGCATAATAACTGGATAGTGCCATAAATAGATCGCATATGAGCGGATACCTACCCATCTTAGGAACGGTAAATTAAAAAGGTTGCCTATACTGTTTGCCGGGTGAACAAGTACGGCTATGAGCATGGCTGTTACAATGGATAAAATGACCATTCCACCATAATAAAGAAAGGGTTCATACTGATTTGTCGTCCAAAGCATAACTAGTAAAATACTAAGCATGATTGAACCAGCAATATTAAGTATATGCTTCAATTTCTGAGGTATCTTTCTAGCAAGCTGTCCGCTCGGCCATATGATTGCTAAAGCTGCACCGATTAACAGTGAGAAAGCTCTTGTGTCTGTTCCATAGTAGACTCTGCTAGGATCCAGACCTGGTTGATAAAGTAACATCATTAGAATTGCGGAAACACTTGCGGTAATAAGCATGATTTTTATTAGGGAAAGCTTGGTTATGTAGCGCAAGCCTAACAGCATTAGAATTGGCCATATAATATAAAATTGTTCCTCTACTGCAAGTGACCAGAAATGGGTCAGTAATGATGGTTCTCCAAGCGTTTCGAAATAGGATTGATCTTGAAAAATATACCACCAATTGCTGATATAAAACAATGCAGCGATGAAGTCTGATTTGAACGATGCGATAATAGTGGGTTTGAATAATAATACCCATATAAATGTTAGAATTAACATAGCTAACATTGCGGGAAGTAATCGTCTTGCTCTTTTGATCCAGAATTTTTTAAAGTTGATGCGCTTGTTTTGCTTCCATTCATCAGCAAGTAGATCCGTAATTAAATATCCAGATAAAACAAAGAATATACACACACCTAGAAAGCCACCAGCTGCCCAATCAAAGCCAAGATGATAAAAAATGACAGCTAATACTGCCAGTCCCCGTAACCCATCTAATTCTGATATGTACCTTCGTTTACCATTTCTCCTTTTATTCAAATTTATATCCCCCTTTGTGAAGAGGGTGGTTATATAGAACGTATTTTTCTTTCTGTGTGTATAATGTATTCATCGCTGTAATATCCTTTCTGTCTTTCCAAAGCTGTCAATTTAATAAAACATAGGTTTGTTACCTGTTAATATAATATATTAATATTAATTTCTAATAGATTAAAGGCATATAAAAGCTATCATTAAATCATACATAAGGAATTGGAGAGAATCACTCCATTATAAATTCTCTCCTAAAAAACTACTTTTTCCAATAGATCTATATGCCTAATACGGTTATTTAAATATGAACAAATTGTAACTTATGGAATAGCGAATAAATTCCTATTTACATGTTATTTTATATACTGATTCCCAACTAGATCATCAGCTATAACCTCTGTTGGAATAACGAATTCGACAACTCCCATATACCCTGGTGCAACCGTGTAATCGTTAAATGAAATCACTAATTTATGGTCTTCATTGATATAAAAGTTTTGGTTAGGATCTATCTTTTCAAACTTATCGACTACGTCTAAATCCTCAATTCCTGCATTATCTACCCAATAAATTTTATCTGGATCTTCTTTTATTTGCTGACGCATTTGTTCTTTTATTTCTTCGCTAATTGTATTTATATAATCATTGTTTTTAAATAGGATTGGTAGTGTCAACATAATTTGCCTTTGTTTATCAATCGTATCATATTTCAGCGTAGTGGCTGATGATGCTTGTATTTCTTCTGTGTATCGCCCAATCGAAAGTAGTAGATCATTATTCGTTTTTACTTCATAGCCGGATTCGATTAGAAAATGACCATCTTCATCTTGCTCTATTTTTTGTGTGAATTCATCATACAATTTTTGATTCTCATTCACATATTTTTGGTTTAAACTATTTTCAAGATCTTTGTTATCCAGATTGTTTACCTGTGGTGTCTTAAGATGAGCATGATAATTACCATTCTCTACTTGAATATCCTGAAACGTTACTACTTGAATAACCGATCCCAAAACGGGTATCTTCGTTAAACTTTGGGCTAGAGCTGGGCTTGTATTTACGCTAATTACAAATAAGCATAATGCAGCGGCTACTCCTATAAACCACTTTGCTCGGAAAGTAGATCTTTTCTTCCGTGTATGAAGTGCCTTATGGACAGTAGAATCTAATTCTTTAGGGATTGGGGTATTTTTATATTGTTTTTTTAATTCTTTTATTTTGTTATCCAATTGCGTCATCCTCCAATTATCATTAGCCGTATACATCTGGCTAGGTTAATTTCATTCCATTTTTTCTTTCAGCATTTCTAACGCTCGATATAATCTAGTTTTAATCGTGTTGTTGTTCTCATTTAAAATTTCAGCAACCTCATGTATTTTTAGGTCTTCAAAATATTTAAGTATGATAACTGTGCGATACTTTACAGGTAATTCCTCTAAAGATCTTTCTAAATCAATATTTTGATACGTATCATTTTTACCAGAGCTATAATAGTCTAGCGTATTTTCATCTACAAATGATGTACGTTTATGTTTCCGTAAAAAATCAAGTGAAGTATTTACAACGATGCGATAAAACCAGCTTTTAACAGATTGATTATCCTGAATGGAATGATGAGCCTTAATTGCTTTTTCAATGGATTCTTGAACAATATCCAAAGCATCTTCCGAGTTTTTAACATAACTATAGGCTAATCGGTAGAAATCCTCTTTTTTTTCTAAAATGAGTGAGATAAGCTTATCCTTCGATTTATTGCGCATGAGAAAAGAGCTCCTTTTGCATAAATACAACATGAATAGTAATATGTTGTAATAAAAAGACGTATGACTGAGTAAAAAAGTTTTGATTTTCTTTTAAAAAGTTATTCATGAGAATGATTCGATGAAAAGAAATCGTATTAAAATAATCTTATTCATTTATACTTCCCCATTTTAACTGCAAAAATATAGGGGGATCTCGAAGGTTGATTTTTTTATTTCAAACACGCAACCGTGGCTATTTCGCATATTGACAAATAGTTAGCAAAACAGTAATATTTTATTGTAATCGATTACATATAGAGGTGCGTGTGAAATCATGGTCACAATTCAGGAGGTAGCAAAAAGGGCAGGAGTTTCTGTCGCTACAGTTTCAAGGGTTATTAATAATCGAAGTAAGGTAAAAGAGAAGACACGAAATCGAGTTGAACAAGCAATAGATGAGTTGAACTACGAGCCAAGTGTTCTAGGACGAAATTTGCGAAATTCAGAAAGCAGGCTACTTCTTGTGTTAATCCCAAGTATTTCCAATCCTTTTTATACAGAAATTATTAATGGAATTGAAGATACTTCCATTAAAGAAGGGTATAATATTTTACTTTGTGAGACAGACTCGAATCCAAAACGAGAAGCTATTTATTTTAATTTAGTACGAAATCGGATGGCAGATGGAATTATTTTAATGGATCCAACTATCAATCGTAAAAATGTTTTGGAACTAGCAACGAACCATCCAATCGTACAATGCAGTGAGTTTGATAAAGAAGGGAATATCTCCTACGTTTCCATTGATAACGAGTTAGCTGCATATCAAGCTGTGAAGCATTTAATAAAGATTGGGAAAAAAAGAATAGCTTTCATTAATTCCGATGAAAAATTTTTGTATGCTCGTGAACGGCGTGCAGGCTATGAGAAAGCCTTTCGTGAGTTTAATATAGCTGTAGAAAAGAAAAGGATATATAATATTAACCAACTAAATTTTGAAAGTGGTCAGCAAGCGATGCGAACACTTCTCAATCAGGAAGAAAAACCAGATGCTGTCTTTGCTGTATCGGATGTACTAGCCATTGGAGCACTCAAAGAAATTCATGCCAATGGTTTGAAGGTTCCGGATGATATTGCCATTATTGGCTTTGATAAAATAAGTTTTTCCAATATGACACATCCAACATTAACGACAGTATCGCAGCCAATGTATCGCATGGGGTGTATTTCAGCGTCCATGCTCATTAATAAGATTAAAGGTGAAGAAGTAGAAAGCATGCTATTAGAACATGAGTTAGTTATTCGTGAATCGACATAAGGAGGCTATGAACATTTATAATCTGTCTAATGCAAAGGCAATCGTTACGGGGGTAAGCCATGGAGAAGCAATAGGAGCAGCAATTTGTCGCCAGCTAGCGAAAGCGGGTAGTTCCATTTTCTTTACGCATTGGAAAGCAGTAGCAGACTGGCCAGAGAACTTTCAAGCAGAGTTGGCCGACATAGGGATAAATAGTGATCACATGTGTATTGATCTATCTATTCCAGATGCACCACAGAAAGTCTTGGACGTAGCTGTAAATAGCATAGGATCACCAACGATTTTAGTAAATAATGCAGCTCATTCGGAACGAGATGGCTATGAAAAGCTTAATGCTAGTAGTTTAGATGTTCACTATTCAGTAAATATGCGTTCAACTATGATACTTTCTACTCTATTTGCACGTCTATTTAAAAAATCAACTCAAACCGCTGGGAGAATTATTAATTTGGTATCTGGTCAAGATCAAGGGCCAATGATCGAGGAATTAGCTTATGGAGCAACAAAAGGTGCTATTTCTACATTTACAGTGAGCCTTTCCGCAGAAGTAGCTCCACTAGGGATTACCGTCAATGCTGTTAATCCTGGACCTACAGATACAGGGTGGATGTCTGATGAGGACAAGCAGGAACTAGGCAGTCAATTTTTAATGGGGAGAATTGGTCAACCAACGGATGCAGCAAGACTAGTCACCTTTCTTGCAAGTAAAGAATCAGCATGGATCACTGGGCAGGTCATTCATTCTGAAGGAGCTTTCCTTAGAAAGTAAAGTGATTTATCCACATATAACTGGCAATAATATCCCCACCTTAAGCAATAAGTGAAACGAATAATGGTAAGTGTGGGTTCAACTGCTAGTAAATGTCTGATTAGTTCAAAGGCCTTTAGGTCATACCCTTGTGGTACTAACAATCAGCTTACTGATTGAAGTTTCACTTTTTCATATTCAAAAAATCGTTGACAACATTTTAATAAGGGTTATAATTAAACCATAATGTAATCGATTTCATTATTTGTAATATTCAATAAATGCACAAACGTGAAATCGATATAATTTTAAGGGGGACTAAAATTGAGGTTATCCAAGTATGTACTTAGTAGTTTGCTATTCATTGCTTTAACTTTTTTCTTAATTGCTTGTAGTGATTCAGCATCAGAAGATGAGAGTAAAAATGAAAACGATTCAGCAGATAATTCTGAAGATACAACAAAGGATGACGAACAAATTACTATTGTTTATGCACGTGGAGTCGATACATCACCTGCTACGAAAGCAGTTATTAAAGCTTTTGAAGAAAAGCATCCCAATATTAACGTGGAGGAGCGAGAGATGCCAGCAGATACAGGGCAGTCACATGATCAATATGTAACCGCTTTCAGTTCGCAAAGCTCCGAAATTGATGTGTTTAATGCAGATGTTATCTGGCCAGCTGAATTTGCCCAAGCCAATTATGCACTAGAATTGGATCGATTTATTAAAAAAGATGGTATAGATATGAATGCATATTTCCCAGGTACTGTAGCAGCTGGGAAATTTAACGGTAAACAATGGGCAATGCCACAATATACTGACGCTGGTGTATTCTACTACCGATCAGATATCGTAGATGAACCCCCGAAAACTTGGGATGAATTAATAACAATGGCAAAGGAATTCCAGGGTGAAGAAGGTACGAAATTTGGGTATCTAATGCAATCCGCACAGTATGAAGGATTGATTACAAATGCTATCGAATATATTGCTTCATACGGTGGACAGATTGTTGATGAAGATAATAACGTCGTAGCTGATAGTCCAGAAACGGTGAAAGCATTAGAAAAAATGAAGGAAGTTGTCGGGTCTGAATTTGTTCCAGAAAATATTTTAAATTTTAAAGAAATAGAAACAGAAAATGCGTGGATACAGGGGAAATCAGTGTTTGCTAGAAATTGGCCCTATATGATGGCTTCTTCTAATGATGAAGAACGTTCTGAAATTGTAGATAATGTTGAAATGGCAATGCTTCCTGCAGGAGATGAAGGTAGTGCTGCTGCGTTAGGCGGATGGATGACCATGATCAACCGTTATTCCGAGCACCCAGAGGCAGCCTGGGAATTTGTAAAATTTATTTCTGGACCAGAGGGACAAAAGATTTCTGCAATAGAAGGTGGACGTGCACCAACATTGATTGATCTATATGATGATACAGAAGTGCAGGATGTCAGCTTGTTATTTGCTAATTCAGAATTTCGCGAAGTATTACAAACTGCTGTCCCTCGACCGGTATCACCAATATATCCAGAGATTTCAGATATCATGCAAATTGAAATTTCAAAAGTGTTAACTGGTGATCAATCTGCGCAAGATGCCGCAACAAATATGCAAACTAAAATGGAAGCTGCGATGAAGGAGTAATACAGTTAAAGAAACAAATAAGGCAAGGTGGGGAAATTATGCTCATCTTGCCTTTATCCCGCATATAACTAGCAGTAAATTTCCCACTTCAAGCAAGATTGAAACCAATATTGGTAAGTGAGGGATAAAAAAACTCCACGGATTGAAGTTTTACTTTATTAATAGAAACTTACAGGCTCTAGTATTTTGGTTTTCAATTAACTACTCTTGCAATAGGGAGGTAACCATGAGGAAGAAACGAAGTTTTCAATTAAATGAGAAGCAGCTTGGATATGCGATGGTAATACCTTCATTAATTCTTGTGTTTGTTGTTGTTCTTTGGCCAGTTGCTCAATCATTTTGGAATAGTTTATTTGATTATCGATTAAATGATCCGAATCGTTCAGAGCTTATGTTGAGTGCGACTATCGATCTAGAGAGATATGTAGATAATCATTTTTATATAAATAGTCAACTAGAGGAGTTGGCAACTGCTGCAGAAGATGAAGAAATAACCTCCACAATTACGAACATAAATAAAGAAATTAACAATTATCATTCCCAACTGCTAGAGGATGATAAGACGAAAGAAAAAGTAGGCAAAGTTGATGAATTAATTATGAACTTCCAACCAGTTACAGATTCTGAGCTGAAATATCAGAAGATAGATAATGACTTTGCTGAAACATATCGTGATGCATTAAAAGGTTATCAAGCTGAATTAGTGAAGATTGCCGAAGCTAGTGAAGCTAGTGCAGTGGCAGATAATTATCAGCAAGCTGCAGATCTACTAGGTGCAACTGCAAAAGCTATTTTAAAATCAAATTTTATTGGTTTTGATAACTATGCAAAATATATACAGGATGCACGTATGTGGAAATCAATTTGGAATACAACTTTTTTCACTGTAGTTACAGTCGCATTAGAACTGATACTTGGTATGTGCATTGCGTTACTAATCAATCGTGCGTTTAAAGGAAGAGGCATTATACGTGCATCGGTTTTAATACCTTGGGCAATTCCTACAGCAGTTGCCGCCATGATGTGGGGATTTTTATATGATGGACAATCAGGAATTGTTGCACATTACTTAGAAGTATTGAATATTATTCCAGATGCATCATGGTTACTATCTACTTCTTCTGGAGGAATGTTTTCTATTATATTAGCTGATGTTTGGAAAACAACTCCTTATATGGCATTACTGTTATTAGCAGGTCTACAGACAATTCCCAATTCGTTATATGAAGCATCAAATGTGGATGGAGCTAATAAATTTCAGCAGTTTTGGCGAATTACATTACCATTATTAAAGTCTTCGATACTTGTTGCTTTATTATTTAGAACACTTGATGCGTTTCGTGTATTTGATTTAATTTTTGTATTGACTGGTGGGGGTCCAGCAAATGCTACGGAATCGATCTCCGTATATGCATATAAAACGCTATTTGCCCAACAGAATTTTGGAGAGGGCTCCGTGCTTTCTGTAATCGTTTTCTTATTTGTAGCCCTAATCAGCTTTATTTATGTGAAACTAATCGGCTCTGATTTATTTGCTGGGCGTACAAAATGAGGAGGGAAGTCATGAAGAAACGTGGAAATATTGGATTTTACTTTTTCTTAATCGTATTTGTCTTGTTAGTTATGTTCCCTTTCATATGGGTATTTTTAACATCTATTAAACCAACAAATGAAATCTTTTCCTCATTTAAATGGTTTACTACTGATCCATCACTATCATCGTACGAGGCTGCATTGACGAATCGACCGTTATTACGCTATATGCTAAATAGTTTTGTGGTATCGATACTAACTACTTTATTATCCTTGGTATTTGCATCCTTTACCGCCTATGCAGTAACACGATTACCAATTAAAGGTAAGGGATTAATTTTAGGGCTTGTATTGGCGGCATCAATGTTTCCGCAAATAGCGATCATTTCACCAATGTTTAATTTGGTTACAGGTTTAGGATTACGTAATAGCTATCTAGGGCTAGTTATACCGTATATTACAATAAGCCTACCACTATCCATTTGGATTTTATCGACTTTTTTCCAGAAAATACCTTATGAGTTAGAAGAGTCAGCAAAGCTGGACGGTGCTAGCCCATTCCAGACATTTCGAAAGATAATCTTTCCTTTAGCAGCTCCTGGTGTATTTACAACGGGTATTTTAGTTTTTATTGCTGCATGGAATGAATACTTATTTGCATTAACTATAAATAGTGATGATGTATGGCGTACAGTTCCAGTGGGGATATCCATGTACCAGAGTCAATTCTCTATTCCGTGGGGGATATTTCAGCAGCTACTGTTATTGTTACCATACCAATTGTAATAATTGTGCTCCTTTTCCAAAGAAGAATCGTTTCCGGGTTAACATCTGGTTCGGTAAAAGAATAAACAGTGTAATGTCAATATAGAAACAATCATTTACTAGGCAATATACATGGAATTCGCTACTAAATATAAAGGGTGATCAATATGATGGAAAAACTACGTGTTGCAATAATCGGCTGTGGAGGAATTGCTTTTGGTAAGCACTTACCAAGTCTATCAAGAATTAGTGAGGTTGAATTAATAGCATTTTGCGATTCAAAAAAGGAAAAAGCCCAGAAGGCGGCCGATCAGTATGGCGTTGCTAATGCCATGATATATGAGCATTATAAGGAGCTTTTAGCTAACGAATCTATCGACGTCGTTCATGTGTGTACACCGAATATCTCTCATGCAGAAATTACGATAGCTGCTTTAAATGCTGGGAAGCATGTCATGTGTGAAAAACCAATGGCAAAGTCAACGGAGGAAGCAAAAGCAATGTTGGCTGCTGCAGAGAAGTCAAATAAAAAACTTACGATTGGCTATAACAATCGTTTTCGTCAGGATAGTCAGTATTTGCGACAGGTTTGTCAGCGTGGCGATTTAGGGAACATCTATTTTGCAAAAGCACATGCAATTCGCAGGCGTGCTGTTCCAACCTGGGGCGTGTTTTTAGATGGTGAAAAGCAGGGTGGTGGACCATTAATTGATATTGGTACACATGCATTGGATTTAACCCTTTGGATGATGGACAATTATGAACCTAAAGCTGTAATGGGAGCAACACATCATCAGTTAGGTAAGAAAGAAAATGCAGCTAATCCTTGGGGGGCATGGGATCCAAAAGACTTTACAGTTGAGGATTCAGCGTTTGGATTTATTACGATGAAGAATGGAGCTACAATCATTCTGGAATCTAGCTGGGCACTAAATTCATTAGACGTTGATGAAGCCAAATGTTCATTAAGTGGAACGGATGGTGGTGCAGACATGAAGGATGGATTACGTATTAATGGAGAAGAATTTGGTAAGTTGTATACAACAAATGTAGATTTAGATGCTGGAGGTGTCGCTTTCTATGATGGAGAAACAGAAAGTGCAGCTGATTTAGAAGCACGCCTTTGGATTGATGCAATTATGCAGGATAACGAACCGATTGTAAAACCGAAGGAAGCTTTAGTGGTAACCCAAATACTAGAAGCAATCTATCAATCTGCCAAAACTGGTAAGGCTGTATATTTTGATTAATAGTGAAGGAGGTAGATGACAATCATCCAAGTAGCATTATTGAGTAGATGGCATGTTCACGCGGACGACTACGCGCGTGAAGCAAAGGATAATAAAGCATTAAATATTCAAATGGTCTGGGATGAAGATACAGCAAGAGGTGAGCAATGGGCAAGGGAGTTAGGTGTACCATTCGAAGCGGATTTGGATTGTGTCTGTGCAAATCCATCCATTGATGCTGTTATCGTAACGACACCGACTCATAGACATAAAGAAATACTTATAAAGGCAGCTAAGCATAAAAAGCATATATTTACTGAAAAAGTACTAGCATTAACGGTAAAAGACTGTGAAGCAATTCTAGAAGCTGTCAAAGAGCAAGGCGTTGAAGTGATGCTTTCACTTCCTAGACTTGTAGAAAAAGAGTTTTTGTATGCTGAGAAAGCGCTTGAGCAAGGCTGGCTTGGGAAGCTATCAATGATTCGCTGTCGTCTTGCACATAATGGTGGTGTTATTTATGAAGGAGAAGATCGTGGCTGGCTCCCAGAACGATTTTTCAGAAAGGAACAGACAGGTGGAGGGGCTTTAATAGATCTCGGAGCACATCCCATTTATTTAATGAATCGTTTAGCAGGAGAGGCAGAAGCTCTTTATGCACGTTTACAACAGCAGGAGAGTGATCAAGTGGATGATACAGCTGTCGTCACGGTCGAGTATACGTCTGGAGCATTGGGAGTTATTGAAACGAGTTTTCTTTCACATGGCAGCCCATTTCAATTGGAATTATATGGTACAGAGGGAACTTTACTGGCAGAAGAGGGAGAAGTGAAAATAAAAAGCATGCATGTAAATGAAAATAATTGGACGTTAATGGATGAGCCAATGACTGATAAGCCAAGACCATTGGAGCAATGGGTACAAGCAATTAAAGAACAAAAACAACCAAGCATTACGAAGGATGATTTTATAAAACTTACGTTAATAAATGAAGCATCTGTTCGATCACATCAAGAAGGAAGGCGAATTATAATTAACAAAATGTTAACAAAATAATGGTGACATAAGAATTAAAAAACTTAATAGGCGAAGGGGATATACTACAAGATGAAAATCACAGTTTGGAACGAATTTCGTCATGAACAGGAAAATCCAATAGTTGAAGCGATTTACCCCAAGGGTATTCATCATACTATTGCCCGGTTTTTAACGGAAGCAGGTTTTAAGACACAAACAGCTACACTAGATCAACCAGAACATGGCTTAACAAATGAAGTACTAGACAAAACGGATGTTTTGGTCTGGTGGGGACATAAAGCACATGAGGAGGTTGAAGAAGCGATTGCAGAACAGGTAAAGACACGTGTTCTAGAGGGAATGGGGCTAATTGTTTTACATTCCGGACATTTTTCAAAGGTATTTAAAAAGCTAATGGGAACAACTTGTGATTTGAAATGGCGTGAAGCAGATGATAAAGAGCGGCTTTGGGTAGTAGATCCAAGTCATCCAATTACGGAGGGTGTTGGCGAATATGTAGAACTCGAGAAGGAAGAAATGTATGGAGAGCACTTCGATATACCTGCGCCAGATGAATTGGTTTTTGTCAGCTGGTTTGAGGGAGGAGAGGTTTTCCGTAGTGGGGCTACATTTAAACGAGGGCAAGGGAAAATCTTCTACTTTCGACCAGGACACGAAACGTATCCAACCTATCATAATCAAGAAATCCAACGAATTATTACTAATGGTGTGAAATGGGCCGCGAGTCCCAAAAGTAAAAAGCCAACGTATGGTAATAAACAACCGTTAGAAGAAATTTCCAAGAAAGGATAGATTGGAAATGGCATCGTTACGTGTTGCGGTGATTGGCTGTGGAAGTATTGCTAGACATAGACATTTAGTAGAATATCAAGCCAACGATCAAATCGAAATTGTTGCTGTCTGTGATATCATTCATGAGCGAGTTCAAGAGATAGCAATAGACTTTCAAGCGAATGCTTATACAAATTACCAAGAACTGTTGGAGAAAGAGAAGCCCTGTATCTATTGCAGCTTTGGAGGCTGGCTGTCATGTGTTATGTGAGAAGCCAATGGCAACAAGCCCAGAAGAGGCGCAATAAATGATTGCTACTGCGAGTAAATATGGTAAAAAGTTAATGATTGGTCATAATCAACGATTTGTACCTTCTCACCAGAAAGCAAAAGAAATTATTGAAAACGGTGAGTTAGGAAAGATATATAGCTTCCGAACGACATTTGATCATGGCGGACCAGAAGGTTGGAGTATCGATGGGAAAGCGAGCTGGTTCTTCCAAAAAGATCAAGCTTTCATTGGAGCAATGGGTGTACATAAGGCAGATTTAATTCGTTATCTTCTTGGCGAAGAAATTAGAGAAGTAGCTGCCTTTGTGGAGACAAATGCTAAAACGGAGACGGATGTTGATGATAATTCTGTATGTATTCTAAAAACGGAAAGCGGCATTATCGGAACAGCAAGCTGGGCTTTATGTTTCAAAAGAGGATAATGCGACAACGTTTTATGGTGAAAAAGGCATCATGCGTTTAGAAGCTGATTCGAACTATTGTTTTATTGTACATTATGTAAATGGAGAAGTAACCAAGCATGATTTGGGTGGTATTCAATCTAATGAAGCAGGTGGGCAAACCTCAACTCATGTAATGGATCACTTTGTAGGTTCGATTCTTAATGACACAGAACCTCTTATTAATGGCGAAGAAGGACTCAAGTCACTTGACGTAATGTTGACAGCTTTAGAATCTAGTAAAACCAAACAATATTAGAAAAATATAGGAAGGTAAGTTATGGATAAATTACAAGTAGGTTTGATTGGTGTAGGCGGAATCGCCCAAAGTAGACATATTCCAGCGTTTCAAGAATTACAAGAAAGCGTGGAGTTGGTTGCCGTACAAGATGTTAATCAAGAGCGAGCTTTAGAAGTAGCAGCAGCTTATTCGATACCACAAACGTTTGCGCAATATCATGAATTATTCACTGTTGTGGATGCAGTTGTCATTTGTACACCGAATAAGTTTCATGCAGAAATTACAGTGGCCGCATTGGAAGCAGGTGTTCATGTACTATGTGAAAAGCCGATGGCGATGACGACGGCTGAGTGTGAGCGAATGGTAGAAGCTGCAGATAAAGCAGATAAACAGTTGGCCATCGCTTATCATTATCGGCATACAGATTCAGCACAGCTTGCGAAACAGGCAGTTTTACAGCAGCAAATTGGCGATCCATTGGTAACAAGGGTTCAAGCATTGCGAAGAAGAAAGGTACCTGGTTGGGGGGTTTTTACCAACAAAGAATTACAAGGTGGAGGTAGCTTAATTGATTATGGCTGTCATTTGCTAGATTTAGCAATCTGGTTATTAGGAGATCCGAGGCCTGTCGAGGTTATGGGTACAACATACAATCGATTAAGTAAACTACCGAATCAACTTAACGATTGGGGTAGCTTTGATCATGAAACCTTTAATGTCGATGACCATGTATCTGGCTATATTACCTTTGAAAATGGCATTTCCATGTTATTAGAGTGTTCATGGTCAGCCAATATTAAAGAAGATACAAAGCATCTAAGTATTTCTGGAGTAGATGGGGGGCTAAGTGTCTATCCGTTTGAATTGTATCAACCAAGGCTTGGAACATTTATGAAGAGCGATGCTGAGGTAGAACATAATGAAACTAAGGCTGGATTTGCTCAAGCAGAAAACTTCGTTAATAGCTGCTTAGGGAAAGCGGAATTAGTAGTAAAACCTGAACAGGCATTAAAGGTAACGAAAATTATCGATGCTATTTATCAAAGTAGTAAAACTGGAAGCAGCGTGAAATTAACATAAGAAAGGGTGGAGTGACAAATGAAACTAGGCGTATTTACTGTATTATTTGCAGAAAAATCGTTTGTAGAAATGCTTGATTATGTCGAAGCATCAGGGCTTGAAGCAGTTGAAATTGGAACAGGCGGCAACCCTGGAGCAGCACATTGTAATGTCGACGAACTATTAGCAAGTGAAGAGAAACGAAAAGCATACTTAGATAAAATTCATTCAAGAGGTTTAAAGATTAGTGCATTTAGTTGTCACGATAATCCAGTCTCTCCAAATAAGAATTATGCACAATCCTCTCATAATACCTTTATGAAAACGGTGAAATTAGCGGAGCTTATGAATGTGCCAGTTGTTAATACGTTCTCTGGCACACCAGGTTCCAACGAGGAATCGAAATATCCGAATTGGCCCGTTACACCATGGCCAAACGAATATTCAGATATACTCAAATGGCAATGGGAGAAAAAATTGATTCCTTACTGGAAAGAAGCAGGTCAATTTGCCAAGGATCATGGTGTGAAAATCGGCCTTGAATTACATGCAGGCTTTCTAGTGCATACTCCGTATACGATGCTTAAATTAAGAGAAGCGACAAACGATGCTGTCGGTGCTAATCTAGATCCAAGCCATTTGTGGTGGCAAGGAATCGATCCTGTTGCTGCAATAAAAATTTTAGGAAAAGAAAATGCAATTCATCACTTTCATGCAAAAGATACGTATATTGATCAAGATAATGTTAATATGTATGGGCTTACCGATATGCAGCCATACGCAAGTGTCCAAAGTCGTGCCTGGACTTTTCGCTCTGTCGGCTATGGTCATAGTGAAAAAGAATGGTCCGACATCATTAGTGCGTTACGTACGTATGGGTATGATTATGTAATTAGCATTGAGCATGAAGATCCAATCATGTCCATTGATGAAGGCTTTCAAGCAGCTGTAAAGAACTTAAAAAGGGTAACGATTAAAGAAGCGCCCACCGAGATGTGGTGGGTGTAGTGCGAACAGCCTCACAGCATAGTTGCTGTGGGGTTGTTTGTAGTTGAATAATGATGAAGTTCACAGGGAAAACGCCGAAGTTCACAATTTGAATATTTTTTTCAAAAAGGTAGAATGAAGGTAATACACTGTTGTTTACCCCACATATAACTGACAGTAGGATTCCTAATAATTGAAGTTTCACATCTAATCGTTGTAAAAGAAGGGGGAAATGAAGATGATAGCTGATGGTTTATGGAGTATCATTCCATTTGTAATGCTGATCGCAGGTTTCGTTATTATAAGAAATCGTAAGAGGGCAGGAGTGACAGGGATGAAGACTGCTCTTACGCCTATTTGCTTGTTATTATCCGCATGTATCAATTATGTAGCATACGTGTTTCAGCTAATGGGGATTGCTAGCTGGGGAATTTCCATACTTTTATTAGTACTTGCCGCTTATTTTACGAAACACTTACCAAATGTCCAAACATAAAGAGAAAAAACTAATTGTAATTTGTCATCGGTTAAAACAATATCCGTGAGCTAGGTACTAAATAGATTTAAGCTTTGCTAATGTTTGCAAATCGAGATTAAATTTTTTCTCAAAAAGAAGCCAATGGTCATAAGGATGAAAATGGGTAAAATGATATCTCTTAATATGGTAAGAAATTCTCCCATGCTACTAGCCTCCAATTGCTGCTCATTTAGGAATTATATGTATGAACAAGATTAGTTTTCTCCAACGATAACCTTTCCTGACAATACAAAGAGTTTAAAACATATTTTCTTACTTTTTTATTCTAGTTGTCAATCTATTTTGAAAGATCTTTACAATTCTTCGTACAATAGCTAACATGTATAAAATAGTATGTTCATGCTGAGGGGATGAAGAACGTGCAAAGCTTTACTTATTCAAATACATTAAAACGGTTGCCGCGTCAATTCTTTGCCCATCTTGTGCAGAAGGTTGAGCGGTTAACAGAACAAGGTCATGATGTAATTAATCTAGGTCAAGGAAACCCAGATTTACCTACTCCTATTCATGTTGTCAAGGAATTACAAGAGGCAGCTGAAAATCCTTTGTATCATCAATATTCACCATTTAGAGGCCAATTTTTTCTAAAAGAAGCTATTTCCCAATATTATAGACGTGAATATAATATAAACCTTGACCCAAATACTGAAGTAGCTATTTTGTTTGGGGCTAAAGCTGGTCTAGTAGAAATAAGCCAATGTCTACTTAATCCTGGTGATTTAGCTTTACTACCAGATCCAGGTTATCCAGATTATATGTCAGGTATAGCATTAGCTGATGCAAAGATAGCGTTAATGCCATTACTAGTAGAGAACCATTTTCTACCGGATTATTCTAAAATTTGCAGGAGGAAATGGGAACAGGCAAAGCTGATGTTTTTAAATTATCCGAATAACCCAACGGCAGCACTCGCTAGCAAAGCGTTTTTTGATGAAACAGTTGCTGTTGCAAAAAGATACCATACATGTGTTGTTCACGATTTTGCCTATGGAGCAATGGGATTTGATGGGAAAAAGCCTCAAAGCTTCCTGCAATCTAAAGGAGCAAAGGATGTTGGCATAGAAGTGTATACCTTGTCAAAGACGTATAACATGGCAGGATGGCGAGTAGGCTTTGCTGTTGGAAATCATTCTGTTGTCGAAGGTCTTAATCTCATTCAAGATCATTTGTATGTCAGTATATTTGGTGCAATACAGAAAGCTGCTGAAGAAGCATTGCTTGGAGATCAGTCTGCAGTAGTCAAGCTTGTCAAAACGTATGAACATCGTCGAAATGTCTTTGTAAGCAAACTCCAAGAGATTGGTTGGAGGGTAGAACCTTCGAAAGGAACCTTTTTCGCCTGGTTACCCGTTCCAGAGGGCTTTACATCCGAGTCTTTTGCCGATCTCTTGTTAGAAGAGGCGCATGTTGCGGTAGCTCCAGGGAACGGTTTTGGAAATAGAGGAGAAGGTTATATTCGGGTTGGATTGCTTGTAACTGAGCAACGTCTGGTAGAAGCCGTGGAGAGAATTGGTAAACTCAAACTATTTACAAAGTAGGATTGACAAACAGAGCCAATTTATAATTATTGAGCTTTGTTAAGCAATGGGAGATGACGGCAAAGTAGAACCTTAAAAAAGTAGTAAAACGAACGGAGGTATGGGAAAAGTTAAAAAATGTGTAATTTCCTAAAAAAATCACATAGTAAGAGAGAACAGTCTTATACTGTTCTACTACTTTCCCTAGGAGTGAATTCCAATGGCAGAAAATCGTAATAAGCTAGTAGTACCAAGTGCACAAAATGCGGTGGATGCGTTGAAATATGAAATCGCAAATGAGCAGCATGTTGAGCTTGGAGCTGACACAACTGCACGTGAGAATGGATCCGTAGGGGGCGAAATGGTGAAGCGAATGATAAAAATCGCTGAACAAGATCTCGCTAATCGAAAGTAGTTATATGAAAAAAGGAGGACACTTTTAAGGTCCTCCTTTTTCAGCTTTGGTTTTCTTATGGTACTCCTTAATTATAAGTCATAAGTGTCCTATTCAGCAGGAGATTACCTTTGCATGTAATCTTCTTTGGCGAGGACCATCAAATTCACAAAAATAAACTCCTTGCCATGTACCAAGGACAAGGTCTCCATTTTCAATAATTAGTGTTTGTGCGTGCCCTAAAGTACTTGTTTTTAAATGAGCAGCAGTATTTCCTTCAACATGTTTATCTTGAACGTGATTCCATGGATAAATTTCATCCAAGCGCATTAGCATATCCGACTTCACATCTGGGTCTGCATTTTCATTTACTGTAATTCCGGCTGTTGTATGCATGGACTGTACAACTAAAATTCCATCTCTTATATTATTTTCACCAACCCAGCTTTTTAATTGGGCAGTAATATCGATCATCTCCGAATGTTTTTTGGAAGTAATAGAAAATATTGTATTCATGATACATCATCCTTTCCTTCTTGTTTATAAGTATTATTACGTGAATAGAAGAGGAAAATGAAATAAAAAAAGCGGAAGCACCCGATTAGAAACGTAGTGACCGGAGCGAGTCAACGGAGATAAAGGAATCACGGTGAGCTTGCGAGCCGATGATGACTTATCATAGGGCGATTCGTGAATTCGCATCGTATCTGGGTGCTGGAGCTGGACGCGGCTCAATACGCCCATAATTATCCACATGGGCAAATTTTATTTGAGTTCCTAGACTATAAAAAATATCTGTATAAAATCCGTCGCAGTCATGCCTTATTAGAAAGAATTTAGTGGTCGATATAGAACAGCCCCTTCTGAAGATGAACAAAAGACTACTCTACGTAGACTCCTCGAAAAGGAAGAACGCTTTGTCTGTTCCTCTATAAAACTAATGTCTAACGAGATCAATCATAAATTTGTATCGATCTGCACGGTAAGAGGACTTCACAACTTCTAATGTATGCTTGTTCTCTAAATTAGTCGTTCGTTGCATTAAAAGAATAGGTGCGTTTTTTTCTATTTGTAAATGCGTTACTTCCTCCTCTGTGGCAATAGCTGCTTCGATGACTTGAAAACCGTCCGTGATTTTTAATTGTAAGTTATTCTCAATATACTGATATAGTGAATGCTGAACAATATCTTCCGTAATACCCATTACTAAATTTGCTGGGATATAGGTACGCTCTAATGCCATCGGAATATCTTCAGCTAGCCGAATTCGTTTGATTTCATAGACAGGTGCATATTCCGGAATATTCAACTGTGATGCAAGTTCATTGTCGGCAGGAACAATTTCAAAATGAAGAAGCTTACTGCTCGTTTGCATGCCTCTTGCTCGCATTTCCTCCGTAAAACTCGTAAGGCCATGAAGCTTTTGTTCAAATTTTGGACCCATGACAAAAGTGCCCTTACCTTTAATTCGATAAAGAAGCTGATCATTTACGAGATTAGTAATGGCCTGTCTTACTGTCATTCGACTAATATTATATGTTTCAGCAAATTCACGTTCGGACGGTAGTACATCACCTGGTTTTAAATCATTATTTTCAATTTGTTGCTTAATATATTCCTCCAACTGATGATAGATCGGGATGGGGGAGTTTTTATTAATCATTTTAAGATCTCCTTGAAATCTATATTTACATTTAATATTGAATATATGTAAACAAGTATGGTTTTATTAGGGTTTTCCTCCATTTTGGAGAGTGTCCTAAGCGAGCTATATTGGACGCTCTTTTAACGGAAGTTATTTTTCATGTTTCTTTAGATGGGTAATGTTACTTAGCTTTTTAGGCATATATTTTTAGAATAGCACCCAATTATATAGTTGTCTAGCGAAGTTGTTGTTTTTAATAGAAAATTATAAATAATTAAAGCGTTTATAAAAATATATTGGTATATGTACCTATATAAATAATTTAGGACGTAGTGAATCAAGTCAATGGAGGCAAAATTTCTTCATATATACGGAATTTCTGCACTCATTTTTACGGAAAATCATAAATTCAGTTGACGATTACTATTCATTGGAGTCCTTTATCATGGGTAATAGTTACTGCAAAACTAAAAATTGTACGGAACCAATTTTGCATCGGCTTTCAAGAGTTCGCTTTACATAAAGCAGTTAGTTGTTTTGATTAGGTATTGAGCTGGTAATTAAGCTGATCATGATAAATGGTGCTAGTAAAATGATATAACAAACTTATTTGAATAGATGATAACGATTATTTTTTTATCCCGCATATAACTGGCAGTAAGCCCCTCGCTTCAAGCAATAAAGAGAAAGCAATCTGGATAAGTGTGGGGTGGACTGCCAGTAAATGTCCGATTGGTTTCAGGGCCTTAGGCCATACCCTCGTGGTACTAACCATCCGTAGAAGATAAATAAGACTCTCAACTAATTGAAATTCCACTTTATAAATATTGACATTTTTCAGAAAACTGGTACTATCGGTATAGACAACTAAATGTTACTTTAGTTGTATTATTTGTAATAACAAAACAAGGGGGAAATCATGTTGGAAAAAAGGAGTATTTGTTTTTTACTATTTGTTATGTCAATCTGCGTACTACTTCTTGCTGCTTGTACCGGTGATGAAAATACTGATTCATCAGGGGAATCAAACGGTAAAGAAGCCAACGCAGAGGAAGATGTTGAATTAAGAGTTGTTACTACAATGGCAGGTACCGATCCAGCAGGAGAAGTATTCGAGAAGCTTTTAGAAGAGTTTAAAGCTGATAATGAGCATGTTTCGATTATTAATGAATCGCAATCTGCTGATGCAGGAACGATACGTACTAAAGTAAATACTGATTTTACGTCAAATAATGAACCAGATCTTATGTTTTATTTTAATACAGTAGATGCTGAAGGAATTATTGAAGCTGGTAAAGTAGTGAATTTGGAAGAGGCTGAAGGTGTTGATCTTTCAAATTATGATTCCATGCTAGAACAGCAACGTCGTGAAGATGGGAATATTTACGCTGCACCACAAACTGGATTTTATGAAGGATTATTTGTAAATAAGAAGTTATTTGAGGAACATGGTGTTGAACTACCAACCACATGGGAGAAATATGAAGAGGCAATTAAGAAATTTGCAGAGACAGATATTATTCCAGTAGCCGCATCTACCGAAGATTCTTATTATGTAGTTGAACATTATGCACTAGCAGCAGGTGGAATTGAAAATTATAACGCGAGCTTGGCTGATCAAAATGTTGCATGGGCAGAAGGCTTGGATAAGATTGGGGAACATGCTGAAATGGGAGCGTTCCCAGAGGACGCAGGTACAATTGACTTATCCATCGCTGCCAGCCTATTTCATCAGGAACAAGCTGCGATGCTTTTCGAAGGATCATGGGCTTGGGGGGCAATGCCTGAGGAGATTGCTGAAAATATAGCTGTATTACCAATGCCGGTATATGGTGATGGAGGCTCTACTGGTGATGTTGTAGGTGGTGCTTCACAGGGATGGTTCATCAGTACCAAGGCTTATGAAGATGATAAAAAGCGTGATGCAGTTGTTGAGCTTTTTAACTTCTTAACATCTGAGGAAAATATTGTACGAATTGCAGAAGCTACTGGACAGGTTCCTGCGAAGGGAGCATTAACAGATCTACCAGAAAATATCGCTGCAGGTCATAAAATGGTAGAGGAGGCGAATGCAGTTGCTTCACCAATTAATGATAGGATTTTACCTGAAGCATTTACGCATATTCGTACAAGTGTACCACAAATTGTTAGCGGTGAGAAAACAGGTAAACACGTTCTGGAGGAGGCTGCTGCTCTAGAGTAAATAATCAAAATGTTTGAATAGAAGCAGCAACTGTTTAGTTCCAGTAGTAAGTGGATATATACTGACGATAAAGAAAGCGCTGTCTGTGGAAAGGGAGTATATTTCAAATGGCCAGGAAGAGGGTCTGGGGCGAAGCAAAAATAGTTAACCCAAAAGCCGAATTTTGATACGAAGCGCAGTATTTTGCTGGAGCCATGATAGAACCTGTTTCAAGTAAACAAATAATCCGAATTGATTCAGGTGAAATCGTTCTTATTATTATGTGAATAAAAAACACATTTGTCTCAGCCTCCTCCTGCAAATAAAATCAAAAAGGGGTTTATTATGAAGGGTGATAGATTAGTTATATTTCTTTTTTTAGCACCTGCTTTTTTAATTTCAGCAATCTTTTTGTATTATCCTTTTTTTGAAAATATTGTTCAAAGTTTTTATAACACCGATGGTTTTTTTAATTCTAAATTTATCGGTTGGGATAACTACAAAAGACTTTTTGAAGATGAGATTGCAATTGGTGCAACGTTAAATTCATTAGAATTAATGCTGTATGTAGCTGTTTTCCAGGTAGGTATTGCTTTGGTATTAGCTGTAATGGTTGACTCCATAAAACACGGTGTTCGTTTCTTTCGTACAACCTTCTTCTTTCCAATCGTTATTTCTGGTGCTGCTATCGGGCTACTATTCACATTAATTTATAATCATCGAAATGGATTACTTAATGAAATATTAGTGAGATTAGGGTTTGATAGAGTGCTTTGGCTTACAGAACAATCTTCGCTTTATATGGTTGCTATTCCTACAATTTGGAGTTATGTAGGGTTTTACTTTTTAATCATATTAACAGCAATTGAAAAAATTCCAGATGATTACTACGAAGCAGCGAAGCTGGAAGGTATAACAGGTTTTCAACGAATGACCAAATTAACGATTCCACTTATCGTCAGTGACTTAAAAACATGTCTAGTACTAGCGATTACAGGTGCTCTGAAGATATTTGAACTAGTTTATATTATTACAAGAGGAGGACCAGCAAGATCCTCCGAGGTACTGGGTACATATATGTATCAAAAAGCCTTTAATGATGGTGCGATTGGTTACGGAGCAACATTAGCGGTGCTGATGGTCGTAATTGGGCTTTCTCTAGCATTTTTAACAAACAAGCTTTTGGGTAATAAAGATGAAGTAACATATTAAAGATGCTTAACAGGTATAAATTAGCAATGATTTTTTGAACCTTATTAATTAGAAAAAGAGGTGAAAAGATTTGCGTACAGAAGTTAATAGACTTACATTTTGGGAAAAATTTCAAGGTCGATTCTTTTCAAAATCGAAGTATGGAAAACTTTTTATATACACCATTCTTATTATATGGTCGATTTCAACCATCTTCCCACTAGTCTGGGTATTTTTAAACTCCTTTAAACCATCAAGAGAAATCATTACAGATACATTTAAACTACCAACTGATCCAACATTGCAGAATTATATCAATGCATTTGATACAATAGATATCGGTAGAAGTTATCTGAATAGTTTTATTATGTCTGGTTCAGTTGTTTTTTTTGTATTATTCTTTGGTGGATTAGCAGCCTTCGTAATGGCTCGATTAAGCTTCCGGTTACGCGGGGCATTACAGACGATATTAGTTATGAGTCTATTAATTCCAGCATTTGCAACTATCGTGCCCGTTTATCGGATGATGATAGATTTAGAGCTTGTTAATACGCACTTGGCATTGATTATTCCGCAAACAGCAGGAAATCTTCCGTTTGCTATCTTGGTCATTAGTGGCTATATGGCTACCATACCTAAAGAATTAGAAGAAGCTTCATTAATGGATGGTTGCAGTCGCTGGAAGATGTTTACGAAAGTGTTCTTACCTGTTTCGCTCCCGATATTTGGTACAGTAGGGACCTTCGTCTTTTTATGGTCATACAATGATTTGTTCACATCTCTTGTATTAGTTGAACAAGAACATGTTCGGCCAATTGTTGTATTGCTATCACATGTTAGCTCTCAGTATGGGACAGATTATGGATTAATGACAGCTGCTATAGCTATGACAGTAGTCCCAGTCATTATCTTTTACTTATTTGCACAAAAAACAATTGAAAAAGGTGCAACCTCAGGTGCAGTAAAAGGATAAACGTAGGATTACACGGACACTTTGGCACATATAATCTCTAACTAAGTTATAAATTTAGATGTTAGCATATTCTATAATGGAAATTGGAGGAATTAGTTATGAAGCTAATGCTGAAAGGCGCTACAAATAATCTGTTATCTGCAATAAAAGAATTACAATCAGATTTGAATTTTGAATTAGCAGAAGATGGTATCCCTATTTTAATTAAACAAGCTGATAAAGGGTTGTCAGTTTCATTAAAGAATGGTCAAGGGGAAATTGTCTATGATAAGAAAGCGGCTTTCTTCAGAGGATTAGGCTTGTTGTTAGAGAACTATGCTCGGTCAAAAACATTCCATATTGAAGAGGATGCACAGTTTGAAACTATTGGTCCAATGTTTGACCTATCACGAAACGCAGTAATGAAACCAGAACGATTTGAGGATATGCTTCGTAAGCTAGCACTAATGGGCTTTAATTCTGCAATGCTATACATGGAGGATGTATATGAAATTGAAAGCCAACCATATTTCGGTTATATGAGGGGAAGGTATTCTCTAGATCAATTAAACCAGCTGGATGATTATGCCCATCAATTTGGTATTGAGCTTATACCATGTATTCAAACACTTGCTCATTTAGAGGAATTTTTAAAATGGAGTGATGCAAGTGGATTAAAGGATACGCGCGGTGTACTGTTAGTTGAAAGTGAAGCTACCTATACATTTGTTAGAGACATGATAGAGTCAGTAACGAAGCCTTTCCGAAGTAAGCGAATTCATATTGGTATGGATGAAGCAGAAGAACTTGGGAGAGGCGTGTATCTAAATAAATTCGGACATAAAGATAGATTGGAATTAATGACTAGTCACCTGAATAGAGTGCTTGAAATTGTGGACGAAAATGGACTGATGCCAATGATGTGGAGTGATATGTTCATGAAGCTTGCCTCTAAAACGGGGGATGCCCATTATGATTTAATGGCTGAAATTCCTGATGAAATAATTGAAGCAACACCGAAGAATGTTACCCTCATGTATTGGGATTATGCACATACGAAGAAGGAAGAATATCTGGCAATGATGAAAAAGCACAAAGCATTCGGAAGGAAGCCTGCCTTTGCAGGTGGAATATGGGTTTGGAATACATTTGCCACAAATTATGGCTTGTCTCTTGGGGCAAGTGATGCGGCATTACAGGCTTGTAAACAAGAGGGTATTCAAGACGTATTTGTAACGCTATGGGGAGATGACGGTTATGAAAATAATTATTTTTCAGCAATGTTAGGGTTACAATTATATGCTGAGCATGCGTATGCACGAACGTTGGATAGAAGCAAGCTTCATGATCGGGTGAAGTTTTGCACCGGTATTGATGCAGAGACTTACCTACTATTAAATGAGCTTGATGCCATACCTGGTGTAGATCCAAATAATAAGGAACAAACGAATCCATCAAAATTTTTACTATGGCAAGATGTATTATTGGGTTTATTTGATAAACATGTGGAAGGACTTGATTTATATTCCCACTACAAAGCATTAGCAAACAAGATACGTGTATCAAGAGATGGAAATAATGCGTTGGATTATATTTTTGATGTCCCAGAAAAGTTGGCTGAATTGTTGAGTGTGAAAGCAACGATCGGTGTACAATTAAAAGCAGCCTATGATAGAGGGGATAACAAAGAATTAAAGCATATTGCAGATCAGGTACTTCCTGAAATAATAGATAAAGCAGAGGTGTTACGTTTGGCCCATCGTAAACAATGGCTACATATGCATAAGCCGTTTGGCTGGGAAGTAATTGATATTCGCTACGGTGGCTTAAAGTCAAGGCTGGAAACTGCTATTTATCGAATTAATGAGTATGTAAGTGGAGAAATCGATTTTATTGACGAATTGGAACAAAAAAGATTGTATTATCATGACATTGAAAACTCTACAGGCTTAGGATGGTCAAGTTATTATTATCGGATGGCATCACCTAATGTATTCTTTCACGTACTGCCAATTTAAGGATAGAAGGAGGGATACATATGGAAACTAGTTCTCGAGCTTATCACGTATATGTAGGTACTTATGGCACTGAACATGATCATTCCTTACACGTACTATCCCTGCAAACAAGTAATCTAAATTTAAGATATTTGTCAGCTGTTAAAGGGATAAGGAATCCTTCCTACCTTACTGTAAATAGCACGCAAGATGTAGTATATGCTTGCAGTGAAGTAGAGGATGGTGAAGTGGTTTCGTATCGTATAAATGAAGCTGATCATAAGCTAACCGAACAAAGCAGACAGAAAACAGCTGGAAATGGTCCGTGTTATGTAACATTGAGTACAGACGAAACGCATTTATTAACCGTGAATTATGGTGAAGGAACTACTACTGTACATCAGGTATTAAAAGATGGCTCGCTGGGTCTTTTAACGGATAAAGTAGTCTATAAGCAAGGTTCCCATCCGCATACCATTATGTCTATTCCGAAGTCGAAGAAATATGTTGTAACGGATTTAGGTCTAGATAGGCTCTATCTCTATGAATTTAATGAACAGCAAGGTAAACTGATACTACTATATGATTTAAAAGCCAATGCTAAATCAGGGCCGAGACATATAGCGATTGCGGACAGTCATCGGAAAATATATGTTGTCAATGAATTTAATTCAAAAGTTGCGGTCTATCAATATGATGCTTCCATTACTAAGCTAGAGCTTATCCAAGAAGTTCGGACGATTCCGAAAAGCTTTGAAGGTGTTAATTATGCTGCAGATATTCACATTTCTCATGATATGTCCTATTTATATGTTTCTAATCGCGGTCATCACAGTATTGGTATTTGTAAAATAGATAGTAACGGATTATTAACAGATGCTATCTGTGTATTCTCAATAGGTGAATGGCCTCGTAATTTTACATTGATACCGAATGAAAATTTGCTCTTGGTAGCAAATGAGCATTCTAATACAATCGTACTTATGAAGATCGGGAGAGATGGAATTCCAACGTATACAGGAATTGAGTATCCGATTAAATCACCAGTTTGTTTGAAAGCTTTACCTACTATTTAAGATGCGAACTTAAAGAAAAGAGAAGAGGATATAAAAACTTCGAGCTACTATCCGAGGATACGGGTTACCCTCTGGATAGTAGCTCTTCGTAAGTGCTTTGTTAGACAAAGTTAAATGGAATCATGTAATTTGCATAGCTTTAGAGCATGATTTAGCATAAATGAAGAGATTGAGAGATAGCGAGACAAATAATATTAAAACCTATACTTTCTAATTGACGGTGATCTCTTGGCTCAGCTAACATTGCTACCATGATGCACTTAGACGAATGCGGCCTTGGATTCACAAATTATTCCTACTCTATACCGCATAACTGGCAGTAATCCCGTACCTCAAGGAATAAAGTGAAAGCAATATGGATAAGAGGTGGTATCCACTGCCAGTAAATGTCCGATTGGTTTCAGGGCCTTTAGGTCATACCCTTGTGGTACTAACCATCCGTGGGAGTAACAAAACCCACCACGGATGGAAACTTCACTTTATCTTATCTAATTGCTTAATGAAAGCTTTGGCATTTTTACTGTTCTGAGCATCCTTACGTATTACTGCAATTTTGGTGTTTTTTTGAATGGCTAAATTGGTGAACAATGAATGGTTGGTTACATCTATGCCATATGGGTGTTCTTTCGTATCATTCTCCTTTTGATAAAATAATAGTTGGGCAGATGCTGAAAGCTCTAATTGATCTAGAGAAAGAAACGGTCCATCTTCTACAAAACGATGAAAGTAATTGAGGTCAAATATGTAAATATCTGGTTTATTTGCTTCGATTGCAATCTGACCTTTTTGGAAGTTTGCCATGTCTTCTGCTGAATTTACTTCCTTTGGTGTTTGCACTAGGTTAATATGTATGCTTTCCCAATTAGGGAATATATGTTGAATTTCGTGCTTTAGGGGAGAAAGGTTCTCTTCTTGATAGCTTCCAAAGAACATGATGTCTATATCTGCTGGTAGTTGATCTGCTGCATTCGATTTGGCAATCTGCTTTTCTATAATAGTGTAGCCTAATGAACTTATAAGAAGGAGTAAGAATACAGAAAATATGGTGTGGTATTTATAATGATACAGAAAGTTTTCCATACGTTCGCTAACTGTTTCTCGTGTTGGATCTTGTTTCTTGTTATTCATAAGCAACGATCCTTTTTTTAATAGATTGCTGTGCTAGTTGCTCCTGTGATATTATTTCAATCATTGTAACATCGTTTATTTTCTTTATTTCTTCACATACTTAGGAAAATGATGAATGTCAGTTTATCTGGGACTTCCCTCACTCGTACTAAGCAAGGAAATTGTCTCCAGATAACTAAAAGCAACATTCATCTGTCTTGAAAAGACCCTCCTTCCATGAAGAAGAGCCTATTTTCAGTTCTTATCCTATTTTAAAATTGTTCCTAATGAATAGAAATAAGGGAGAAAATTGCTGTTGTTGTTAGTTGATGCAGTACCTTGACTAACTAGCTTCCAAACTCCAGCTTCACCAGGTGTTTCACCACGTGTCCACCACTTCGCCTCGTAAATAGCACCGTTATAGGTAACTTGATCACCACCTAAATAAGCAGTATTAGGATCCCAAGCTGGAATATCACCCGGATCAGGATTATTTGGGTCACCTGGTTCAACATAATCCCCGTCAAAATTTGCATCAATTACATTATAAAAAGCATTTGCTGTGTCGGCCACTTCCCAATAGGCTAAAATAACATGATATCCAGTGCGATCTGGAATTACACAATCATGATTAACGGTAAATGGCGGGCGTTCTCCATTATCATTAATAGAACAGAATAGCTCAAAGTCAGAACGCTCTAAAGGGTCATTTGGGTCCCAACCTTCTTTCGTAATATAGTAATCCCACTTATCTGTTGCATGTGCTGCTGTTAACGTCCACTCAAAAGTAAATGGACCGCTCGTCATAGGAACCTTTGCCCATCGATCCTCTGTTTGCGCATCTAGCTCATAAAAAATGTTTGCACTAGCAATTTTTCCGTCAGGTGGTCCTCCTTCTGGAAAATTCCCAGGTGCTTCAAGGCTTTGTGGTTCATAGATAATTGCTCCACAATCGTAATTGGCTCCGTCTGCGCATAATAAATTTCTGCTTTCTGGATTGTTTACATATCCATGAGCAGAGACAGAGCTGGCAAATGCAATGGAGCAAATTAACATAACGAATGCCCCAAATGTAAGCTTAATCGATTTCGGAATAAATGTGAGCGAATTCATTATACTCCTCCTAAAACTGGTTTATGCGAAAAGTATATTGGGAATTTGGAATGAATATTGCTTTGAAAGGTATAGACAACTGTAACTTAATAAAGCAGTACTACTCCCCCTTCCTTTATACAATTGTTATAACTTTTCGCTAATATAGATTATACATCACTACAAATAAATATCAACAGAAAATTAAGAATTAACCGATAATTAGTAAATTATACCCTGCTTATGTAAAAAAATTATATAAAATAGTGATTATATACCAACTTTTAGTAAATGGATTTGTATTATAGTTGTTATATTTTTAAAAGAAATAATAAAAAAAATATTGAAAATATTTAAAAATACTGGTATAGTCATCTTATCAAATGATAGCGCTTTCTTGAATTAGGGGGGATGTTCTACGTGCGAGCTGAGAGTATGCATAGGAGGCAATTTAAAGGAAACCAGCGCCTTGTAACTCGATACTTTAGGCAATTTGATCTGCAAATGATGGTTATTCCGGGGCTATTGTTTATCTTTATTTTTAATTATATTCCGATGTATGGAGTGTTAATGGCTTTTCAAGATTATAATATCTTTGAAGGAATGGCTGGCAGTGAATGGGTAGGATTTAAGCATTTTGAACGCTTTTTTGAGGATCCGCGTTTTCTGGAAATCATGAGAAATACTATCGTTCTCAGTGTTCTTAAAATACTTATCTGTTTCCCTGCACCAATTATTCTAGCATTAATGTTAAATGAAGTAAGACATATGATGTTTAAGCGGGCAGTACAAACCATCACCTACCTTCCACACTTCTTATCATGGGTTATTGTTGCTGGGTTCGCTACTTCTATATTAGCAACAGATAATGGAAGTTTAAACATGGCACTAGAAAAAATAAACCTCATTGATAAACCAATCAACTTTCTATCTATCCCAGAGTATTTTTGGACAATCATTATAAGCACTAATTTATGGAAGTCCATTGGCTTCGCTTCCATTGTCTATTTAGCTGCAATTGCTGGAGTTGATCAGCAATTATATGAGGCTGCTTCCTTAGATGGAGCTAGCAAATGGAAGCAGATTTTCTTAATAACGATACCATCCATTATGCCAGTAATTGTAATCTTCTTTATTTTAGAAATAGGTAACCTATTAAATGCTGGATTTGAAGATTTATTGCTACTAGGTTCGAATCCCGTCTTACGAGAAGTATCTGATGTTATTGATACATATGTATATCGGGTTGGAATTAGTGATGGTCTCTATTCCTATGCTGCTGCAATAGGATTATTTAAAGCTGTAATTAGTGTTGGATTATTAACATTAGCAAATCAACTTGCACGTAAGAGTGGTAACAGTCTATGGTAAGCGCAAGTGGAAAGTGGGAGCATACAGCATGTTGAAATTAACGTTTGGTGATCGTTTTATGGTAATAATGATATATATTTTTTTAACATTACTAGCTTTTGTGACGTTTTATCCATTTTGGAATTCATTAGTTATTTCTTTCAATAATGGTCAGGACACTATGCTAGGAGGAGTAACTTTTTGGCCTCGTGATTTTACTTTAGATAATTATGAAATTGTCTTTCAGGATAAACGGTTGGTGAATGCGTTTATGATCTCTGTGGCTAGAACTGTTGTTGGTACGATATTATCTGTGCTTGCAACAGCTATGCTAGCTTATGGACTTTCCAAAAAGGAACTAGTAGGAAGAAAATATTTTATGGTTTTTTGTATTGTAACGATGTTTTTTAGCGGTGGTTTAATACCAACATTTTTACTAGTGAGAGGCATTGGTCTTATGGATTCGTTTTGGGTAATGATTATTCCATCATTAATATTAGTTTGGAATATGATTATCTTTAGGACCTTTTTTCAACAGTTACCGAAGGGTTTAGAGGAATCTGCGAAAATAGATGGAGCTGGATATTGGGGAATATTCTTCCGCATCGTACTGCCTTTATCTGGGCCTGTAATTGCTACTTTGTCCTTATTTACGGCAGTTTTTCATTGGAATGATTGGTTTTTTCCGAGTATCTATATTACGTCAGAGAATTTGATTCCAATTCAAACGTTATTACAAAAAGTATTAAATTCAAATACTGTTAGTTCGCAAATGAGTCAAATAGATGCAGGTGCAGCTGCACATATGGGTAAGGCAGCTAACACGGTAACAGGTAAATCCTTGTCAATGGCAGTAATGATGGTAGCTACTTTACCGATTATCATGGTTTATCCATTTGTGCAAAAGTATTTCGTTAAAGGTGTTTTGATAGGGTCATTAAAGGAATAGGGAACATCTTATTTAAAGCATTTGCTTTGAAGATAAATTTTTGTAAATAAGGAGGATGAAAAAGTGATATCATCAAGAAAAATTTGGATTATGATAATGGTATTATGCTTTGTACCTATCATTATATCGGGCTGTAAAGACAAAGAATCTAATGTCGAAGCCGATACAGGAGGGAAAGAAAAACACGGAAACGATGAATTATTTAAGTTAGGTGAAGAACCATTGGAAATTACGATGTTTGGTAATTATGATTGGTATACGATGCCACCCTGGGGAGAAGATGTAGCGACAAAATGGATTAAAGAAAATAAAAAGGTGGATATAACTGCGATTGATGGTGGGGGAAATGCGGCACAGCGACTTAGTACGATGATAGCAAGTAATGACCTTCCAGATTTTATATGGTTGGATAAAGGAACAGATGTAGAACGATTACGTAAAGGAGGAGCTCTGGTTCCACTCGATCCTTACTTAGATAAATATACAAATTTGCAAGAGTGGTTCGGAGAATCTGGTATCAACATGCTTCGTTCTGAAGATGGAAAATTATATCAATATCCAAATTGGTATAATGCAAAACCATTTGGTAATGCGGGTTATGTAGTTAATAAAGGGATTTATGAAGAACTAGGCTCGCCACCTCTTGAAACGACAGAAGATTTATATAATTATTTAAAGCAAGTAAAAGAAAATTATCCAAATATAACACCATTCGAAACGGATGTAGAAGGACAGGGAATTAATGTTTTATATTCAGCATTTGCAGAAAATCAGTCTCCAGCTAATATTAGAATAAATGCTGTTCCTGAGGGAGATAAGCTAACATCTATTTTTACGAATGAGGAATATGTCGAATCACTACAATACGCCAGTAAGCTTTATCGGGAAGGACTTATTACACAAGATGCATTAACACAGGATCGCGACATGGTTACAGAGAAAGTATCGAGTGGTAGAGTTGCTGTATATGCATCTGCTAGTCCTACGGATTTAGCGCGGCCTGGTCATTACAATTTACAGGAAGAAGACTCGGATGATGGCTATTTTATGGTTTGGCCGATCGCAAAAGCGGGGTTGAACAAAGATAATATCTATCCGGGGGCTTATGACATGATGGGATGGAATGTAAGTGTCATTACGAAAAGTGCTGAAGATCCAGAAGCAGTATTTGCGTTTTTGGATTGGTTAACAGGACCAGAAGGGCAATCAGTGCTTATTTTTGGACCAGAAGGAAAGTACTGGGATGGTTTTGATGAAGAAGGATACCCTCAATTTACAGAAAAGTATGTAAGTGACCCAGAAGGTGCTGGGAAAATAGAAGAAGATACATTAAACTTCCAATGGAATGGAAATTCAAATTTTCTAGACACCGCAAAAGCTAAGTTTACAGAGACATTACCTCAGGAAGATCGTAATTGGACGACGCATTGGCAAAATGAAATTACGTGGAAAACACAATATGATGCAACTGCTTATTTAGGAATTGATCCATTACCGGAAACCACCGAGGGCCAGATTCAACAAAGTGTTGGGGAAATTGCTGAAGTGGCAAGAGCGGAAGCACTAAATGCGAAAAGTGATGAAGAAGTTATCAAGATATTGGAAGAGGCAGAGAAGAGTGCACAAAGCGTAGGTTATGCTGATTTACTAGCATACAAGACTAAGGAATGGCAAAAAAACTTAGAAACACTAGGCAAATAACATATTATGTAGCTGTCATTATGCAAAGGGGAACCAATCGGATATTTACTGGCAGTTATATGCGGGATAAATTACTTGATTGCTATCGGAAGTTATTATAGAACTTCTAGTCCACGGGTTAAATGCTTCGTTGATTGCAGATAGGTAATATTTAGTTGAGATAGGAGCTGACTCCTTTGGTGCCAGCTCCTATAAGAATAAACGGAGTGTGAAGAAACATGATGCTAACTGGAAGGCTAGAATCGCTTTATAATATATTTGACTGGCTGATGAAGTTCATGACAACGAATATCATATGGGTTCTCTTTAATTTTCCAATTGCCTACGCTATCTTAAGTATGGTTTTTGCGAAGACACAAGAGGAGGTATATTTGCTAGCTATTACAATATTGGCTCTGTTCCCTTTTGTTTTTTTTCCAGCAACTACTGCAATGTTTGCCGTAGTAAGGGAATGGGTGATGAAACGAGAAAATAAAGGATTCATAAGAGCATACTGGAATTTTTATAAGGAAAATTATATTCGTAGTCTTTTAGGTGGTGTGTTCTTTACAATTACTTGGGTTGTGTGGTTACTTAACTATCATTTAGCAGCGGTTGAAATTGGATCTGGCTTATTTTATTTTTTCATAGCCATTACTATTTTTATTGTTGCTTTTACTAGTTATTTTTTTGCTGATACCGTTCATTTTGAAGTGAGCATCATTTATTCAATTCGTAAAGCATTATTTATGGCGATTTTCCATTTACCCTATACAATAGCAGCTGCAGGAGCTGTTAGTATTTTATTGTATATCATCTATCAAATTCATCCATTATTTTTAGTACTCTTCTCAGGGCCTGCTATTGCGTACGTATATTTCTTTGCTTTTTATCAAATATTTTTAAAAGCACAGGCGGCAACCGAAAGTCAATAAAATACGAATATCGTTTCAATAGAACTAGTATTTTTAATACGTATTCATTTCTCATTTGTTACTAGTCTTTATTCTTACTATTATCATCGTCTTACGTCTGTACTACACGTTTTCATTGCTTGGAGTACTTCTTTTTCTGTTGCTCTTGGTGTATCGCCAACAGTTGTATGAGCAAGAATCGCTGATGCTACTGCAAAATCTACAATGTCCTGATTACTAAAATCTTCGATTAAGCCGTGAATAATCCCACTAGCAAAGGCATCACCAGTTCCAATTCGATCTAAAACGGAAAATGTCCGTTTATTAGAGAACGTAAACCTTTCTTCCTTATATAAAAAACCCATTAAACGATGCGTTTGATTATCAAGAATATTGCGATGTGTTCCAGCGATAATAGGAATATTATACAAATTAGCAACTTTTGGAATGAGGTCCATAAGTTGATTACGTTCACTTTTCTTTTCTGTATACATGCCTAATGTATGCAGGGCATCCTTTTCGTTCATTATCACGATATCAGCAAGTTCAAATATTTCTTCATAATGGCTGCGAGCCTGATGATGGCCATTCTTTCCCCATAGTGAAGGACGGAAATTACAATCAAAAATGATGGTTCCGCCTGCTTTTTTTACTGCATGTGCAAAGGTTTTTAATTGCTGTCTAACAAGATCATTCATCGCTAATGTAATCCCACAAAAATGAACGATATCAATTTGTTCAGCAAGCTTCTCAAAACGATAGAAATCGTGAGTCGCTGTATTAAAGCTACTCTCCATACGATTAGAATAGGTTACTCTGCTTGGCCTAACACCAAAGCCATTTTCTAAAAAGTACATACCAAGCGATTGACCATGTCGTATAATAAAGGAGGAATCTATACCTAATTTTTGCAAAAAGGATTGGGCTGCATCTCCTAGGGGAGTAACAGGTAACGTGGTTACGATTGAACCTCTATGTCCAAAACATGTAAGAGCTCCGGTAATATTGACACCTGTACCAGAAAAGCTATAGTTTAATGAATCTGCTTGTGAGAGTAATTTGTAATCAGGAACCTGCAATCGCATCATGACTTCACCAAATGCGGCAATATGCTTAATCATATGTATCAACTAATTTCTTCATGATGTCAGTTAACGCATAAATATCTTCAATATTTGTTTCACCAGTCTGTTTACTAATAATGGAAGAGTATACATGAGGAATAATTTTAGGAACATTTGCCGCTAATGCGATTTCCAAAATGGTGTTAAAGTTTTCTTTATTTATTCCACCAGTAGGCTCTAATCCAAAATCTTCCTCCCCACATGCCTTGGCAACAGCCTTGTATGCCTCAATCGTTGTAAGTCCTTTCATAGGAAAGAATTTAATAGCATTTCCTCCCATATCGCGAATTAGAGCAATTGCAGATTTGATAGGTACAATAGCTTGCTCCTCTATAGTAGCACTAATTGCTCCAGTGGAAATCTTAACGAGGTTTGGATCCTCCGTAGGAGATACTAAACTATTAATCCAGCTATTACGTTCACCTAAATTAGCTCTTGTTGCTCCAACAGCAGGGAATACTTGATTAATGTGGTCACAAGCATAATGCTTTACAATTTCAGCAACAACAGAAGCTTGTTTATTATCTCCCGCTCCTAGTCCAATAGATATGGCTCCGTCTATCGCTTCTCCATAAGCTTGCATAGCTGCAATAGCATTATCGATTGTTTGATAATCTTTTGATAGTACTCCAATTAAAACATGTCCTTCAGCAGCTTGGAAAACTGCTTTGGCATTTTCGGGGCTATTGGCTAAAACATTCAATGCGACACGCTGCTTATAAAACCGTTTTTCGATGGCTAGCATGTTACATCCCTCCTACGTATGTTTTAATACTTTCTTTAATAATATGGATATCATCATTCTTTAATGAACGTGGGTCGATATCAAAAAAACCTTGGTTCGCCCCATAATCTCTTGTATAGATAGCTATATTGCCATTACGAAGCTGTTGGGTTAATTTTTTTGCAGAGATCGAAGCAATATTGGCATCAATCTGAATTCGTGCTCGATATATAGCTCGACCTGCTTCATCTTGAACAACCGTTACAGTTATACCGGAAATATGATTTAAGTCTTCTAATTCTGTTAAGACTTCTTTTTGCAGTAGACTATTATCAGGCTTATTCGCATATTCATCAAGCGCTTTAAGTAAACCAAAAATAGACTCTTTACCTACTTTCATACTTCGGCCAATTCCATGCAATTGTACCTTTATCCATTCGATGTATTTTCTTCTACCGGCGACAATACCGGAGGTTGGCCCTTCGATTGCTTTTGATCCACTGTAAATAACAACATCAGCGTAGTTTATATACTTTTGCAACGCTCCTTCAGCCGCAGCATCTACAATGAAAGGGATTTGCTTCTCTTGAGCGACTTGATAAGCCTCCTCAACGGAAAGTATGTTTTTTTGTACGGCATGATGTGATTGAACATATAGAATAGCTGCTGTTTTTGATGAAATGGCTTCACGGATATGCTCTGCCTTACCTTCATTAGCATATCCAGCTTCAACAACTGTACCACCACCTAAGTAAACCATTGTTTCGATAGGGGCTCCATAGTGTACATTATGACCTTTTAACAAGATAACCTCATTCTTCTCAATTGGTTCCTGATGTAGGCGATCGCTTTTACGACGGTTCCCCTCAGTTATTAGTCCAGCAACAGACAATACAATTCCGCTAGATGCCGAATTAACTATTACAGCAGCTTCAGAGGCTAAGTGATTGGCAACGTAGTCACCAGATTTATTCACTAAATCTGCCATTTCAACGTAATTTTGTCCTCCTTGCTTCATAGCTTCCATAACGGAATCTGTCGGAGCGGATACTCCAAGAATACTCATTCGACCACTTGCATTAATGACACGCTTTAAACCATAGTTAGCATGTAAGGTACGTTCCATTCTTAAACACTCCTTTAGCCTTAATATGTTTGGTAGCTATTTGTTCCTCGCCTTCCGAGTCAATTAGCTTTACAGGGCTATTCTCTATTGAAAATAAAGTTAAATTAGCTGGTTCTCCTTCTTGAATCCTTCCGAGTTTTGGCATCTTTAACCAATTAGCAGCATTGATCGTTACGCCAGCAATTACCTCCTCTATTGAATAACCAAGATAGAGGAATTTAGATAGTGTTTTAGACATACTATATACTGGTCCATTCAGTCGATTGTTTCGATAAATATCCGTACTAATTGTGTCGAATTTTAATCCTTGTCTTTTTGCTGCTTCGGCTACTTGAAATGAAAAACTTGCTGAACCGTGTCCAACATCTAAATGAATGCCTTTATTAACTGCTTTCGTAACAAATGAATGGATGTGCTCGTTATTATCAAATAGATGATTTGCCTTTCCGTGCAAAAAATGTGTGACGATGTCTTCCTTTTCTAATAAATCGAAAATCTGTTCTATATAAGGAGGACTTGAACCGATATGAACCATTAACGAGCGTTTCGTGATGAGAGATAAACGACGAGCCAATTGTAGAGGCTTAATTCCTTGTTCACCTACAACGCTTTTACTCATTCTTGCCTTTAGACCGACGATAAAGTCAGGAAATTGTTCCACTGCCTTAACCACTTTATCACTATTAATCCAGCTTAGATTAGATAATTCGTCTATTCGTTTTAGACCAATGCTAGAGATGTTCAAAAAAGCAAGTAGATTTGTTTTACACTGCTTGGATAGCTCGTGGAGGTCTGCAATGCGGTCCGCTCCGCAACTACCTGCATCTACAACAGTTGTTACTCCTTGCTTGATGCCGATTTCATCGACATCATCCCCATAAGGATCAAATTCAGGAAAGGCATGTACATGCAAGTCAATCCAGCCACTTGAGACGTATAGACCAGTGCAATCAATTACATGCTCTCCATTTAAAGTTTTGGGCTCAGAAATAGCTTTTATTGTTCCATCTTCAATAAAAAAGTCGTATTTTTGATGATTTAAACGTGACACATTATGTAATACATAGGTGTTACACATAGCAGACATCCTTTTTCAGTAATTTCATTGTTTTCAGTATATCATTTAACTGGTATAGTTATCTATATTTTACGAAATTTTGCTGAATAATTATTGATAAATGCGAATGAGAAATAAGAAAATAGAAACTTACATGAAGAAAGTATTGGCTGGGCATGGTGAGTCTATTACTGGATTGAGCAGAGAATTATCGTGAAAAATGGTAATCAAGGGTTGAGGCATCGTAATGGTGTAAATAAACTATTACTTTGATAAAATCGTAACAACAAAAAATCCTTATGTCGCTGGCTTGCGATGTAAGGATTTTGTTAGCTGTATTAACGAAAAATGACTAGCTACACTATTAATAAAAGCGTTTAAAACTATCAAAATGTTTTTTCCAGTAGGAGTTATTTAAACTGCTTATTTGCACTCCACTTGAACCAGCATGAATGAAGGTGTTATTCCCCAAATAAATGCCTAGGTGAGATATGCCAGGACGATAGGTTCCTGCAAAAAAGACAAGATCCCCTACTTGAGGCTTTGTAACATAATGGGAGCGATTAAAATAACCATCACTGGAAAGTCGATTTATACTCATGCCGCCTTTTTTGTACACGTAATGAATAAAACCACTACAATCAAATCCTGATGGTGTCGATCCTCCCCAAACATACTTTACTCCCTGCATACTCTTTGCCGTTTGAATAACCTTTTCTACATTATATTGAACATTGTTAGATGGTTTTTCATTGGTATTTCCGTTTGAATTAGTGTTTGAGCTACTACCTATACTCAATTTTTGACCGATAAAAATTAAGTCAGAGTTTAAGTTATTCCACTTTTTTAAATTAGCTACACTAACCTTATATTGAAGAGCTATCCGTGATAAAGTATCACCTGATTTTACGATATATACCTTTGTTGAACCTGTTTGATTCGAACTGTTATTAGAAGAACTAGAACCTGAATTAGATCCAGTAGAACTCGATCCGTTTGAACTATTTTTTGAAACAGCAAGTACATTACCTGGATAAATTAATGTTGAATTAAGGTTGTTCCACTTCATAAGGTTGCTCAACGAGATATTATACTTAATGGCAATTCCGCTCAGCGTGTCTCCGCTTTTAACCGTATACGTTTTAGAGCTATTCGAATTATTATTAGATGGTTTTGAAGAACTGGAGCTAGAACCGGACGTGTTGTTATTCTCTGTTTCTATGATTTGATTGGGGTAGATCGTATCTCCTGATAGTTTGTTTATCGATTTTAATTTGGCAACATTTGTATTATACTTTTGGGCTATTGTCCATAAGGACTCGCCGCTTTTAACTTTATGAGACGCTGCTTCTACCTCTTCCGCTGCAAATATTGCCGAGGCTATTGCTGCACTTGCAGTAACGGACATGATTATTTTTTTATTGCTCATTATAGGTCCTCCCTCACATAAACGTGCTAATATATAGAACTATTATCTCTATTATCGGAAGAAATTGGATGAAGTTTAGGGAAAATGAATGTTTTTTAGAATAAAATTTTCGTGTCTTTTTATCTATGAAAAATCCTGGGGAATCAGGGTTTTGTTGAAATTTGCTTCATGTTGATAAAAATTCTGCGATTTATTAGTTCTTTTTAACTGTAAATTAAGGTGTTTTCAGATTACCAAATTTAAACTATTTAACCATTGAATTGAAATATAACTATGATTATATAGTTGTGTTTGGTATAATTAATAGTACTTTAGAAATGATACAAAAGAACTATTTGATATTTACTTAAAAACATACTAGCTATGTTTAATTGGTTAGTAAAGATAAATTGGTTCCTGACTAATCAGTACCGTTTTATTTCACTTTATCCCGCATATAACTGGCAGTAAGCTCCCCACTTCAAGGAATAAATAGAAACCAGTATTGCTAAGTGGGGAATCAACTGCCGGTAAATGTCCGATTGGTTCAGAGGCCTTTAGGTCATACCCTTGTGGTACTAACCATCCGTGGGATAAACAAAAACCCCCCACGGATGGAAGTTTCACTTTATTCACTTGATGTAAGGGGAGAAATTAGAGATAGAGGGGTCATATGAATGATAAAGGTGATGATTGTAGATGACCAAAGGTTATTTATTGATGGGCTTCGAGCATTAATTAGTAATGAAATAGATATAGAGGTTATCGCTACTGCTGTCAGTGTTAATCAAGCAATAGAGAAAATGGTAGAGAATACTCCTGATATTATACTTATGGATGTGCAAACTCCCTACAAGCAGACCGCTAGGGCAATTGTAAAAATGATAGAGAAATATTCAGGAATCAAGGTAATTGTTTTAACTACAATTATAGATGAGGATCTAATCATTTCATCTATTAATGCAGGCTGTAAAGGTTATTTATTAAAAAACCATGATTCAAAGCATTTACTTAGAGCTATAAGAGATGTTTATCATAATGAAGTTGTCTTTTCAGGAAAAATCTCACAGATATTGGCAAGAAAGATTATAGAGACAAAGTATGATAACAGAGAACTACTTAATAAAGCGTTTTTAAATCGAAACATCCATTTATCGAATAGAGAACTAGATATAGCTTGTCTATTAACAGAGAATATGTCTAATAAACGTATTGCCCAAAGGCTTTTTCTCAGTGAAGGGACAGTGAAAAACTATATCAGTGGAATTTACACTACGTTTCAAATTCATAACCGCAAAGAACTTGTTAGCTATTTTCAACATTTATTACAAAAATAGACGAAAAAATATGACTATTTAATAGAAAAGTAACTAAAAATATGACCATGTATTTAGTATGATGTATGTAATTCGAAAACTCAATGCTTTAAAAGCAGGAATGAAGGTCATACTATGATAAAAATCGTTTGCATCCCAAATAGTGACTTTATGAAAAACATTGCACGAACTCTTCGCACAACAAAGGGCATAAAGGTTATCGACGACGTAAGCAGGTCTGGAAGGAAATTAAACAATACGGTGGCATTGATTGATTTAGATAGATACGAAGCTGACAATTTATTATCATTAATTAAAGATTTATCAGATAGAGAGATTAGAGTAATTGGTTTTATAGATGCCTGTTTAGGAGTAACTAATTTAAAGTTCATTGATGCTGGAGTAAATAGTATATTTGTAAAGTATGATTCAGTTACTGATAATATTGCAAAGGTAATTGAAAGTTTAAATAGAACTAATTATTATTTACCGAATAAGCTGATTTCGCCATTACTGCATGCTATTGAAGAAAGAAAAAGAGCAAACCAAGAGGCATTTGCTTATCGTATTGAAAAGTCTGGTTTTTCTATGACTAGAAAACAAATAGATATAGCATATTTATTAAGAAAGGGTTTTAGTAATAAAGAGATCGCATTATTCCTTGGAATATCAGAAGGGGCAACGAAAGTACATATTAGTAGAATATACGCTAAAATGGGCAATTCAACAAGAAATGAAGTAATTGATATATTTGATCGTTTAATGACTAGGCGTGGTTAAATGTCTTTTTATCCCGCATATAACTGGCAGTAAGATTCCCAATACAAGCAATAAGGAGAAACCAAAATTGGTAAAAGGAGAATCAACTGCCAGTAAATGTCCGATTGGTTCGGGCCTACATGGAAGTAGGTCACAAAGGCGTTACCACAGGACGTGGCGATTTAAGCCTTTGTACGTATTTGTTTCAGTAAAAGCCGGATGGAAGTTTCACTTTATCCCGCATATAACTGGCAGTAAGATTCCCAATTCAAGCAATAAGGAGAAACCAAAATTGGTAAAAGGGGAATCAACTGCCAGTAAATGTCCGATTGGTTCACCTAACCATCCGTGGGGATAACAAAGCTCCCACGGATGGAAGTTTCACTTTATGTAAGAGTTATGGTAAGAATGATCGTATTTGACGTAAATTTTCAAAAATATTATAATGTTACTATATTTAAAAGAAAGCGTATGCATGATATAAGTTACTGCAAGTTTCCCTTGTTGGCCCCTTATATCATCTGCAGCATCCTAAAGGGGATTCTTTCATTGTATAATGACAATACCATCTATGTAATTGGCGATGCAAAGGCACCGCAGAACAACCCAATTACGAAAAAGTACAGTCAATTTTTTCTAGCATTAGTGATTGATGCGACTACTGATGAGATTATTGATAGCGAATGCTCCTCAACGATACAATTAACCAATGCGTTTGTAAGATCATTATTTATTGGTCGAATGGTGGATGATAAGGGTATTGAGGAAGCGATTCGCAAGCGATATCAAGGTTCATCGCAAAAGGCGCTAGTTGTCGCCTATCATGATGCAAGATATAAATATAGCCAAGCGAAAGCTGCTTTGACTACAGAAGCCTAGTCGAAATCCAGCCTGACATTATTTGTTAGGCTGGATTTTTTATTTGGTCTGAAATTTAAGGTAATTGCATGTTGGATGGAGAATTATACAGGGAAAGTAATTGCTATGGAATACGTGAGCACCTTTTGTGGCAAAGGGGGAGAGGCAACAATCCGATGTTTCTATGTATAAAACGTAAGAAAGATATTATTTGATAATTAGGGGGAAAACAACATGATTACAGATGGTTTCTTTTATATTGCTGTCTTGGTAGCGTTAGCTGCACTGATGGTTGGAATAGAGAATAAATTTAGCTCGAACCGCTTTTTAAAATTCATCCCAGGTATTGTACTAATTTATATTGGGGCGGCCTTTTTGCAGACAATTGGTTTATTTGATAATGAAGCTACAGCACCTGCATATTCTACTGTGAAGAATGCTCTGCTTCCTGCAATGTTAATGATGATGCTATTGAAATGTGATATTCGCAGTATCATTAAACTTGGCCCACGCATGCTCGGTGGATATTTTGTTGCGGTAATTAGTATCATTCTTGGTTTTGCCATTGTGTACTTGATATTTAATCACTTTTATGTAGCGGATACATGGCGTGCTTTTGGAGCACTTGCAGGTAGTTGGACTGGTGGGAGCGCTAATATGGTGGCTCTTCAAGACATTCTACAGGTTCCAGAAAATATTTTTGGTTATGTGTTAATGATGGATACGATCAATTATGCAGTATGGGTCATGTTTATGTTCTGGTTGGTTCCGTTCGCAGGTGCGTTTAATCGTTGGACGAAAGCAGATACAACGATTATGGATAATGGCTTAGCAGAGGATGCAGGCAAAATGAATGATATGCAAGGTACGGAATTTAAGCATATGATGTACTTGCTTGGGATTGGTCTACTTGTCTCTGCGTTAGCAACGTTAGCTGGAAATCATTTACCAGCTTTAGGAGATGTGTTCAGTTCGACTACATGGACAATTCTAATTGCTTCTGTTATTGGATTAATACTTGGGCAAACACGTATATCTAAAATTCCAGGCGCATTAGATGTTTCCAATGTAATGTTGTATATTATCGTGGCATTAATCGCTTCGCAATCCGATTTCTCACAGATTGCCCAAGCTCCTATTTATCTGATTTCTGGTTTTTTAATTATGTTCATTCATTTAGTGATTATGCTGTTACTAGGAAAGCTGTTCAAATACGATTTATTTACACTAGGGATTGCCAGCTTAGCAAATATAGGAGGAATGGCCTCAGCACCGATGCTTGCTGCTTCCTATAGTCGTAGTTTAATCCCAGTAGGTGTAGTTATGGCATTAATTGGTTCCTTCCTCGGTACGTATTTTGGCATGTTTATAGGGAAAATACTTGAAATATTGTAAAGCTGCTATTTTTTAAGAAAATGGCATAAGATATCAGTAGATTCACAGAACAATAGAAAGATAGATCAATGTTTAAAAGTAGAAAAAGGAGGAAATTGTGTTGCTTATTGAGGATATACAGGTATCATACCGAAAAATCCCGTTGCACACCCCGTTTAAAACGGCATTGCGGACGGCAACTGAAATTGAAAGTATAACGATAATTATTCATTTAGAAAATGGCATGGTAGGTAAAGGAGAAGCAGCACCGACTTGGGTGATCACCGGTGATTCTGCACAAAGCATTCAAGCAGCTTTAGAAGGACCAATTAAACAGGCTATCTTGCATCAAGACCTTTCTCATTTCCAAACGCTGCTGGCAGCGGTCCAGAATAGTTGTATAGGAAATACGAGTGCCAAGGCAGCGGCTGATATGGCACTTTATGATGCATATAGCAAATGGTTGAATATCCCACTATATCAATTATTAGGTGATAATCAATCACTTCACACATCAATGACGGTTGGTGTCGATGATCCAGCGAAGATGGCAGCTAATGCCAAAAAATGGGTCGAAGCTGGTTATTCTCGTTTGAAAATTAAAGTAGGCTCCAAGCCAGAACTAGATATCGCAAGGGTTTCTGCGATAAGAGAAGCTATCCCTACGGATGTGTTGCTCAGGCTAGATGCGAATCAAGGCTGGCAACCGAAACAAGCTGTCCAGTTAATTAAAGAGATGGAACGAATGGATTCGGGAATAGAGTTTATTGAACAGCCAGTAAAAGCCAAGGATCTAGAAGGGCTAAAGTTTGTTACAGACCATGTGCAGACGGCAATTATGGCAGATGAGAGTATCTTTTCTCCGTTAGATGCATTTACGATTGTCAGTGGTCATTATGTGGATTTGTTAAATATTAAGTTAATGAAATGCGGTGGGATTCGGAATGCGCTAAGCATCGCTAATTTAGCTATGGTGCATCGAATTCCATGTATGATTGGCAGCATGATGGAATCTAGTTATTCTGTTGGAGCAGCAGCACACTTTGCCGCAGCTCATCCAAATGTACTCTACTATGACCTGGATGCTCCACTATGGTTAGTAGAACAGCCTACGGTAATTGATTATCAAGGTGAGAAATTACATCTATCATCTGCTGCTGGCATTGGCACAGTGAATCAACCGAAAGATTAACATGGAAAATCATAGAAGGAGGCAAATTCATGTTTGTAAAATGGATGAAAATACTAGGAATGGCGTTAATTGGATGTATCTTAGTAAAACCAATCATATCACAGGCGGCAGGCAATTCTGAGGAGCATGTATTTGAAGCCGAAGAAGATATGATTGCTTATATAGATGTTGCAGTCGCTACGCTTTGGACTGAGCCTAATATCTTACGGGAAGTGGATCAACCATCTGCGAGCAATCCAGTAGCTATTTGGAAATGGAAAGAAGATATGACGTATGAACAAGAATTGCAGTTGTCTGGTGATGGGATGCTGGAGACGCAGGCTCTGTATGGGAATAAAGTCACCATTCTTGAAACAGAAGGAGAGTGGGTGAAGGTTGCTGTTGATGGACAACCTACACCAAAAGAGGAATTAGGTTACAGCGGTTGGATGCCAGCTTCACAGCTCACCTATACAACGAAGTTCGCTAATAAAACTGATGATCCATTTGTTATGGTAGACGCACCAACTAGTTATTTATATCATACACCAGCTTTCCGCCATCAAGGAATGGAGATTAGCTATAATACACGCTTACCTTATCTAGGTGAATCCAAGCATGCATATCGTGTGATGCTACCATCTGGAAGTCATGCATGGGTGAAGAAAGCAGATGCCAAAACCTATGAATCTCAAAAAGCTATTCCGACGCCAACGGGACAAGCGTTAGTAGAGGCAGGGAAGCAATTCTTGGGCCTGCATTATCTGTGGGCAGGTATGAGTGGATTCGGATTTGACTGCTCTGGATTTACATTTACCCTGTATCAATCTCACGGGATAACGATTCCACGTGATTCCAGTATTCAAGCAACACATGGTGAGCCGGTGGCATATGAAGATATTCAGCCTGGAGACCTCTTGTTTTTTGCCCATGATCAGGGCAAGGGAAGTGTCCATCATGTTGCGATGTATGCTGGTGACGGTAAGATGATTCATTCACCAAATTCAAAAAAAGATGTGGAAATCATTCCAGTGACAACAAAAGGGTATTATGAGGAGCTTTCAGGTATTCGTAGGTATTTGTCGAAAACAGACTAAAGTGTTAGAAAGGATGGGTAAATAACCTGAACGCTTATCTCTAAAGTTACAAAAGATAAGCTTTAAAGTATTGGAAGTATACTCATGAGCAATTAGCTAATGGAAATAGGACAGAGGAAAGCTAGTTGTGATAACGAATTAGAGAGACTATTGCATATTTGTGCAATAGTCTTTTTACTTTCCTAAACAATTAAAAAGTAAACGTTTTGTATGATCAAATCAGTCATCCACTTCTCTTTTCTATGTATGGTTAAAACGTAAGTACTAAATTAATAGAGATAGTCTAATAGTAGTGTGTTTATTTTGAATAAAAATACCCTTTTAAATATTAAGGAAAGAATCTATACTCTAAACAACTGGTTATAACCACATGATTTTTAAATCTAATGGGAAGCCAGAAGAATGGAAGGATTACTTTGGCTAGTATTACTTCAATAACGTAATCGACTACGAAGGAGGGGTCATTTTTTAAAAGCTAGTTTTATAGCTAGGAAGAGAGAATAATTTTAAACGATAGGAAGTGATTAATAAAGTGGAGAAACTTTTAAAATTGCTCGTCTCTAACGCTGTTATCATAGTTGCGCTTACAATGTTGGCATCAGCTAGTTTTGCGCAGGAGGAGCAAAAACATGAAACTGTAATTGGGAATCTTACAGACTTCTCTGTGGAAGAGAACACCTATACGTTATCCGCTGGTGATGCAAAGGTTCGTGTTGTTTTTTACAAGGATGATATGTTCCGGATTTGGTTGGCTCAAGATGGAGAATTTACGGATCCGGCTGGAGAAGCTATCATCGTAAAACATGAATTTCCAGAGTTAACAACGAATTGGTCTAATGAAGGAGATTACTATCGTATTGATACCAAAGATGTGACATTGCGTGTTTATAAACAGCCATTGCGGTTTGAGCTATATGAATCAGACAATAAAACCGTTGTATGGAAGGAAATGAAAGGGTTATCATGGGATGATGAAGAAACGAGCCAAACATTAAAACGTGCTGAAGAAGAACAGTTCTTTGGTGGTGGTATGCAAAATGGTCGATTTACTCATAGAGATGAAACGATAGAAATATCCACCTCTTATAATTGGGAAGATGGTGGACATCCGAATGCTGTTCCATTTTATATGAGTACAAGTGGTTATGGCGTTTTTCGAAACACCTTTTCTCCTGGATCTTATTCCTTTAACGACCCAGTAAAGACAATACACAAAGAAAAAAGATTTGACTCCTATTATTTTTATGGACCTGATTTAAAAGAGATTCTGGACGGTTATACTGAGCTTACTGGTCGACCTTTTATGCCGCCATTATATGGTCTGGAGCTTGGCGATGCAGATTGCTATAATGACGAAGGGCAAACGACTATAGACTCTCTAGAGGTGGCAAATGGGTATCTACAATACGGCATGCCTGTAGGCTGGATGCTTGTTAATGATGGGTATGGCTGTGGCTATGAAGGTCTGGTGGAAGTAGGTCAAGAATTAAGAGACCGGAATATTGAACTTGGGCTATGGACAGAAGACGGCTTGCCAGATCAGGAATATGAAGTTAGTGAAGCAGGAGTCCGTGTTAGAAAATTAGATGTTGCTTGGGTTGGACCAGGTTATCGATTTGCATTAAACGCTGCAAAAGAAGCCTATCAAGGCATCGAAGAAAATAGTAACGCACGGGGCTTTACCTGGATGGTTGAAGGTTGGTCCGGGGCTCAACGTTATGCTGTTCAGTGGACTGGTGATCAAACAGGATCATGGGAAAACATTCGCTTTCATATTCCAACAATTGCTGGTTCCGGATTATCTGGGCAGGCATTCACAACAGGAGATATTGATGGGATTTTTGGTGGAAGTGCAGAGACATACGTAAGAGACTTACAGTGGAAAGTATTTAATCCAGTATTAATGAGCATGTCAGGCTGGGCGGATACAGATAAACAGCCATGGAGGTATGGAGAACCGTATACCTCCATAAACCGAAAATACTTAAAGCTAAGACAACAGCTTTTGCCTTATATATATACCTATGCGGCAGAGGCACATCAAAGCGGCGTGCCTTTAGCTCGCTCCATGGTGTTAGAATATCCTGACGACCCTGTAACTTGGAATAAAACGACACAATATCAATACTTGTTTGGCGAATCCATGCTTGTTGCTCCGGTATATGAAGATACAGAAACACGAGATGGGATTTATTTACCAAAAGGGAAATGGCTAGACTATTGGAGTGGTAAAGTTTATAACGGACCACGTATCGTGAACGATTATGATGCACCATTAGATAAACTTCCGCTGTTTGTTAAAGCTGGTGCGATTATTCCGATGTGGCCGGAAAATAATTCCTTTAAAGAATTAGCCAATGATCATCGAGTGATACTCGATATTTATCCCCATGGCGAAAGTAGTTTCTCCTTATATGAGGATGATGGTATTAGTCGGGAGTATCAAGATGGAGCCTCGGCTAAACAATTAATTACAACCAACGCACCGAAGAATGGTAAAGGTAATATTGAGATTACAGTTGGTTCCAGCGATGGCGAATATGATGGAAAACCAGAAAGCAGACCGTATACCTTTACTGTTCATACAGGTGAAAAACCTGCAAATGTAGGGATCGGAAAAGGCAAGAAATTAATGGAATATGATTCGAAGGAAGATTTTGCAAAGGCAAGTGAAGGTTGGTACTATGATGCGGAAGATCGTAACGGTATTGTACACATAAAGACCAAACCAATGTCAACGAGTGAATCCTTCACAATGACAATACATGGATCCAGTAGTGTAGGAGATGACGAAGGTGATCCTGCAGCATTATTTCGCTTGGAAGTACCGGATGAGAAAAAAGCTGGAGATCCCATTACTGTGACAGCAAGCTTTCTGAATGGTTCGACCAAAAAAATGAAAGATGTGCTACTTTCATTAGAAGTACCTAATGGGTGGGAAGTAGATGGATCGACAAACGCTTTGTTTAATAAGCTGGATAAGGATAAAGAGGTCACTGCCACATTCACATTAATACCTCCAGAGCATACAGGCGAAGGTGAATATGATATAGTAGCCCATTCGACATTTAAACAGAGTGGAGATGATTATACCACTAATGCTTATTCGAACGTGTCTATTATGGATCCATATAAACTTAAACAATCGGAGATGACTGCAACTGCAACGAGCGAACAATCAGGTTCGGACCCAGCCGAAAATGCTATTGATGGAAACCAAAACACGATGTGGCATACGGATTGGTCTGGAGATGATAAGTTGCCACAATCTATCACCCTAGACCTTGGGGCAAGCACGAAATTAATGAAGTTACCTATTTACCTAGACAGTCTGGGACTAATGGAATTATTACTAAATACAAGCTGTATACTAGTACCGATGGTGAAAATTTTAGAGAAATAGCAAATGGAGAGTGGAGTAACGATAAAGCGGAAAAAAGTATTCGTTTTGATTCAATAGAAGCGTCGCATATTAAATTAGAAGCAATTGAAGGTGTTGGAGGATTTGCTTCCGCAGCAGAACTAAATGTTTTTGTTTCAAAACGGCATCAAGATACGAGTACACAATCATTGTTGAAGTCGCTTCGTAATAATCGTGATAAAGTGTACACGGCAGATGCTTTCCATGAATTAGAATTACATTTGATAGCAGTGAGTCGTTATGAAAATAAACAAAAAGCAAAAAAAGTAGTGAAACACATGAAGGGGTGGAAAAGTCTACTTGATCAACAATTAGAAAAAGATGTAATATCTGATAAAGCTTTTGATAGCTTTCAAAAACAAGCTGATAAGCTAATTAAAAAGTGGAAGTAAATTTCACCTTGACGATCCATCTAAAATTCTGTAATAATAGAGTTAATTAAATATGGTACCTTTAATTCAGTCCAGAGAGGCTGACAAGGACAGCGGATATGTGTAGGGATATGTATTGATTTAACAATTATCCATAGTAAAGCTAGCAATGTTTTTGGATGTGGATAGTCCCTTTGAACATAGGCTTCTTGTCGCAAGCGACTGGAAGCCTATTTTTTAACACCATATTCTCTTCTTGGGTTGGTACCACAACCAGGAGGAAAGATAGATGAAAAAAATGGACGTAGAGTTTTCATTAGAAGCAGTGCCGTTGCACAAACGCAATGGATTTTTTAAAACGCTTGTGGTCATGCTTGGATTGACCTTCTTTTCAGCAAGTATGATGTCTGGGGGAGAATTGGGACAAGGACTAACATTTGTACAATTTATTGGCATTGTGCTTGTGGGTAATTTAATTCTTGGTGGGTACACGGGGGCATTGGCGTATATAGCTGCAAAGACTGGATTATCTACACACTTACTTGCTCGATATGCATTTGGAGAAAAAGGATCGTTTCTTCCCTCATTTCTGCTTGCTTTTACGCAAATTGGCTGGTTTGGAGTTGGCACCGCGATGTTTGCAGTGCCGGTCCAAAAAGTAACCGGTATAGATATCTATCTGCTGATTGCCATAGCAGGTATGGCTATGACATTTACTGCTTTTTTTGGCATGAAGGCTCTCGCTATCATTAGTTTTATTGCAGTACCATTAATTACGATATTAGGAAGTACATCTGTTTTTAAAGCAGCTGACAGTATAGGTGGTATGCAAGGATTATTGAATTTTCAGCCAGAAGAAGCAATTAGTCTAGCAGCTGCTTTAACCATTTGTATTGGTTCATTTATTAGTGCAGGGACACTAACTCCAGATTTTACTCGATTTGCTCGTAAAAAACGATCAGCAGTTGTGACAACAGTCATTGCCTTTTTTATCGGAAATACACTGATGTTTGTTTTTGGAGCGATTGGTTCCATTGCAACAGGGTATGCAGATATTTCGGAAGTGATGTTTATGCAACAGCTCATTTTACCTGCAATTGTCGTATTGGGTTTAAATATTTGGACGACCAACGACAATGCGCTGTATGCTTCTGGACTTGGATTATCAAATATTACGAAGCTACCAAAGCAAAAACTTGTCATCTTTAACGGAATCATTGGAACATTAGCTGCGATGTGGCTATATAACAACTTTGTTGGATTTTTAACGTTATTAGGTTCTGCGCTACCACCAATAGGAGCAATCATTCTTGCAGATTTCTTTATCCTTCACCGGGGAAATTACCAGGCCTTTAGAAGCATGACGTTTCAAGCGATTAACTGGGTTGCGATAGTTGCGTGGGGAGCAGGGATTGCCGCAGCTATATTTATACCAGGTATTGCTCCACTTAATGCGCTAATTGGTTCAGCAGTCGTTCATGTAGTGGGGATGAGACTAGTCCAACTAAAGGAAAAACAGGTGATGACATCTAATGTAGAGAAGGTGAGTAATTAAAATGATTATTAAAAATGCTTCCTTACGAGGAAAAGCTGGAAAATGGGATATTACTATTAAGGATAAAATAATTACGTCTGTTACGCCTGCTAATACAAAAAGGAATGGGACAGATGCGATTGATGTAAAAGGTTCACTTGTGTTACCTCCATTTATTGAGCCTCATATTCATCTCGATACGACGCTTACTGCAGGAGAACCAGCATGGAATCAAAGTGGAACATTATTCGAGGGGATACAACGTTGGTCAGAACGGAAAGCTTCCTTAACGAAAAAGGATGTAAAAACCCGTGCTAAGAAAGCATTGACATGGCAAATTGCTCAAGGAATTCAACATGTACGTACACATGTTGATGTTACTGATCCGAAATTAATAGCTTTACAAGCATTATTAGAAGTTAAAGAAGAAATGGCACCTTATGTAGATTTACAGTTGGTAGCTTTTCCTCAAGAGGGAATCCTGTCCTATCCAAATGGTAAAGAATTAGTAGAAGAAGCATTAAAGTTAGGTGCGGACGTGGTTGGTGGAATCCCCCACTTTGAATTTACCCGTGAGTATGGTGTGGATTCGATGAAGATCGCTTTCAACCTAGCAGAAAGGTATGATCGTCTTGTTGATATTCACTGTGATGAGATTGATGACGAGCAATCACGTTTTGTAGAAGTAGTGGCTACAGAGGCATATGAACGCGGATTAGGTTCCAGGGTAACGGCCAGTCATACAACGGCTATGGGCTCCTATAATGATGCATATGCGTATAAGCTGTTTCGTTTATTAAGACTTTCAAATATCAATTTCATTTCCAATCCACTCGTTAATATCCATTTACAGGGACGATTTGATTCCTATCCGAAGCGACGTGGTTTAACGCGTGTGAAAGAATTACTAGAAGCAGAAATGAATGTCTGCTTCGGACATGATGATATCTTTGATCCGTGGTATCCACTTGGTACAGGAAATATGTTGCAGGTGCTCCATATGGGCATTCATGCTTCTCAATTAATGGGTTATGAACAAATTATTAATGCTATCGATCTCATTACAACAAACAGTGCAAAAACAATGAATATCGAAGAACATTATGGAATTGAAGCTGGAAAACCAGCAAACATAATCGTCTTGGATGCTGAAGATGAATACGAAGCTATTCGTAAACAAGCTTCCGTACTCTATTCAGTTCGTAATGGAATGATAATTGCTGAAACAAAACCAAGCGAATCACATGTTCATTTATTAGAAACAGCAAAGGTGGACTTTCAGAAATAGACTTAAAAGAGACTGATACAAAAGAATAAAGAAACAATTAAAAACGGACGATAATTAGTTGAATGAAGTGCCCCCTGTCAAGTAGACAGTGGAAATAATAAAAACTGACTTAAGCGGTTTTAGCTCTAAATTCGATAGGGCTAAGGCCGTTTAGTTGTTTTTGATATCTATCATAATTATAGAAATGTATATAGTCCTCTATGGATGCAGATAATTCTTCAAAGGACTCATATTTATTTAAATAATACTTCTCGCTTTTCAGTGTTCCCCAAAAAGATTCCATCGGCCCATTATCAATACATCGTCCGACTCGTGACATACTTTGCTTCATGTTTGCGGCATCTATCTTTTGCTTAAACATTTTAGATGTATACTGATACCCCCGATCGCTATGAATAAGCGGGCGATCTTGCAGATTTATTATATATAACTGGTAGTAAGCCTCTCACTTCAACCCAATAAAGTGAAATCAATGTTGGTAAATGGGAGACTGCCAATATTGGTTCAAAGGCATTTAAGTCACACCCTTGTGGTAGGGAGAAACCAAAACCCTCATTGATTAAAGTTTCACTTTATGGAAAAATTATAATCAAAAGTTAGTAAGACTGCATTCTTCCTTTGGTAATTTATTAAACTTGACAGGTTTTCGGAAAAAATGTATCCTTTAACGCTGTATGTTAATTTAAAAATGCTTATTAAATCTCACATACAACTGACTAAATAAGTGAAAAGCAAAAAGGTCAGTATATGGTTATGTGAGATTTTTTTGTATAGAATTGAGAGGAGCAGATTGTTGAAGAATAGAAAGAAGCAAGATCAAACCATAGATAAGCCAGTTCTTTTTCTAAGTGGAGGGGCGCTACTTGCCTTTGTAATTCTTGCATTAATAAACCAGGAAATGGTCACCTATGTAGTTAATACGATGTTTAATTGGTCGGTAACCTATTTCGGCTCGATATATCAAGTTCTAATGGTAGGAACTCTAGTCATTGCATTAATACTTGGGTATTCAAAGTTTGGGAAAATTCGTTTAGGAAAATTAGAAAAGCCTGAGATTGGAACGTTCAAGTGGATTTCGATTATTATGTGTACGCTGCTAGCGGCAGGTGGTGTTTTTTGGGCAGCGGCAGAACCGTTGAGCCATTTTTTAACCATCCCACCACATTTCTCAGGAATTGAGGCTGGGACTACAGAAGCAGTAGTACCTGCACTTGCAGCAAGTTTTGTCGATTGGGGTTTTGTCTCATGGGCAATTTTAGGAACATTAGGTACGATTGTATTCATGTATTCCCATTATCATCGAAATGCACCATTAAAGCCAAGATCGATGCTTTATCCGATCTTTGGCGATAAGATTATGAAAAAAAGTGCACTTGGTACGTTTGTTGATGCCTTTTCGATTGTGTCAGTGGCAGCTGGTACGATTGGTCCAATTGGATTCCTTGGATTACAAGCAGGTTATGGATTAAGTGCATTGTTCGGTGTACCAAATAATTTATTTGTACAATGTCTTATTGTTATCGTTATTGTTCTAGCAGCTGGGATTTCTGCTGCGACAGGAATTCATAAAGGAATCCAAATTTTAAGCAGCTATAATATTATTCTCGCAGTTTGTTTAATGGTTGCTGTGATTATTCTAGGTCCAGCATTATTTATTTTTGATTCCTATTTGCAATCATTTGGATTATATGTCCAAGACTTCCTAACCTTAAACACCTTCCGTGGAGATGGAGCTTGGCTTGGCTTATGGACCGTTTTTTTCTTTGCTTGGTTCATTGGCTATGGTCCAATGATGGCGATGTTTGTTAGTCGTATTTCTCGTGGTCGCACAATTCGAGAGCTTGTAACTGCTGTTGCGGTAATTGCACCTGTGGTAACGACGTTCTGGTTTACAGTTGTTGGTGGCACAGGGATTTTTGCTGAAATGAATAACCCTGGTGCCGTATCTGAAGCTTTAAATAGTGCTGGACCTCCAGCAGCTATGATTGCTATCGCAGAACAATTGCCACTTGGTACGATTATCGGTTTCTTCTTTTTAGTAGCAACTATTGTGTTTGTATTAACGACAACCGATTCGATGTCATTAACCATCTCGATGGCGATTACAGGTAATGGAGATCCATCGAAATTCCTGCGTGTGTTCTGGGCAATTCTTATGGGACTTGTCGCAACTGTACTCATCACTATTGGCGAGGATAGTGTTGGATCGCTACAATCCTTTATTGTGGTGACGGCTGTTCCTGTATCGTTACTCATGTTAACCACATTTTGGACCGCGCCACGCGCAACTCGTGAACTTGCAAAAGAACAAAAGATTGATGAAGTTAAACGCTATACCAAATAAAAGAGATGTTAAGGGGCTGGCTCATTAGGTCAGCTCTTTTGTTAGTAGAGAATGGCAAAAAAATAGAAAATTGTTCATTTTTGGTAGACGAATAGTCCAAAATCATGTATTTTATAGACAAATGCATATTGAATAATTAAATTACGCTTCACTAGGGGTGCCTTTACGTAATGGCTGAGATCTATGTGTGACATGGAGACCCTTTGAACCTGAACTGGAGTAAGAACCAGCGGAGGAAAGTGACAGGAGTAGTGTGTATCAGCGACATATACCTTTTTTAGGATATCGTTATAGATTCATGCCACTTTTCCTTTGCTGGAAAAGTGGCATTTTTTTGTAGAAAAGGAGAGGAAGTGATGAAACTAATTGCGGTGACTACCGGTGAACAGGAGGAGAAATACCTTATCCAGACAATAGCGAGTATTATTCCCTATCTTGATGCTGTCATTCTACGAGAAAAACAAATGACCGAGCAGGACTATTCTTTGTTCATTCAACGTGTGCTTGCACAAGGAGTTCCGGAAGAAAAACTAATTATTCATGGCCATACAACACTACCTGGTGAAACGAATGTGAAGACACTTCACCTTTCAGAAAAGCGAATACAAGAGGTACACGATCTCCGAAAACAATCCCCCGGTTTACAAGTAGGGGTATCGACGCACTCCAACGAAGTAGCTAAGAGAGCGGAGCAGCTAGGTGCTAAGTATATTTTGTATGGTCATGTCTTTTCGACAGCGAGCAAGAAAGGGGTGAAACCAAAAGGAGTAGAGAAATTAGCAGCAGTTGCAAAAGAGGTGAGCATTCCCGTTTATGCAATCGGTGGAATCACAAGCGCAAAGGTAACGGATATTTATCAAGCGAAGGCAAGTGGGATTGCTGTAATGTCAGGTGTTTTTAGTCAAAATAATCCACTGCAGGCAGTGCAATCGTTTCGAAAGGAGGTGAATCGATATGAAGAGACACGTTGATGTAGTGGTTATAGGTGGAGGCGTTATTGGGCAATCCATTGCTTACTATTTAAGTAAAAGTAGGGTTGTAACGACGGTAATTGAACAAGGTAGAAGTGGAAGAAAAGCTACACAAGCTGCTGCGGGCATGCTTGGTGTACACACAGAAAATGATCAGGAAGGTACGTATTATCAATTTTGCCAAGCAAGTAGAAATATGTATGCATCTCTAAGCAAAGAACTATTTTCGTTATCAGGGATTGATATTCAGCTTTCCACCAACGGTATACTCGAGATAGCTACGAATGAAGAACAGAAGCAAAGACTGCGAGCAAAACAAAATGCATTTGAAGGCTTAGAATGGTTGGATGCGGAAGGGATTAGGAAACGAACATCAGCTTTATCCCAGGCAGTAGGGGGATTATATATGCGGCGAGATGGACATGTAGAACCATTGAAAGTGTGTGAAGCTTTTAAACAGGCATCTTTATCAATGGGAGGTCAGTTGATCGAGAATTGTCAAGTTGGAGAAATAGTCCATGACCATGATGTTTTTCATATTCAAATCGATAACGATGTTATCTCAGCTGATCATGTTGTTGTAGCGGCAGGTGTAAAAAGTGGGAGGTGGTTTGAAGCGACAGGATTAATGAATCCAATGGTCCCAACAAAAGGAGAATGCTTTGCCATAAAGCCAAGCATTCAATCTATTCAGCAGACGTTATTCTTTCACAATCTGTATTTGGTACCAAAACGAGACGGACGCTATATTATTGGTGCAACTAGCTATCATGATGATAGCAATAGTTATACGTCAACAGGTGGCATTTTTGAATTAATGAATCACTTATTGAAGTTGTTCCCATCGTTTAAGCAGGAAGAACTGCATAGCTGTTGGACTGGTGTTCGTCCGGGCACCAAAGATGGTAAGCCAATTATTGGAGAACATCCTGAGATTCCCCATTTGTATTTTGCAACCGGACATTATCGAAATGGTATTCTTCTTGCTCCTGCTACAGGGAAACTAGTTAGTGATATGGTCTTAAAGCGTTATGTACCATCATCGATCCAGCGTCTTTTTACACCAAATCGTTTCAGGAAAGAGGGGATCACATATGCAGATACACGTGAACGGACGTCAGGTGGAGGTAGCTAAGGATTCAACTATTGGCGAGTTACTAAAAAGCTTTAACATTCAAGCGAAACTCGCGGTAGTCGAACAGAATCAACAAATTATTAATAAAACAGTGTATGACGAAACAATATTAACTAATGGGGATACTATTGAAATTGTTCATTTTGTAGGAGGAGGATAAGTCATGTTAACAATTGGCGGAAAATCATTTCATTCCCGACTGATGCTAGGTACTGGAAAGTACCCGACATTTCAAAGTCAAAAGAAGGCGGTGATAGCATCCAAAACAGAAATATTAACCTTTGCCGTCAGGAGAATGAACATATTTGATGAAAACGAGCCGAATCTGTTAGAAGAATTAGATTTGCAGCAATATGATTTACTACCAAATACTGCTGGCGCTAAGACAGCAAATGAGGCGGTAAGAATTGCCCGTTTAGCTAAGGCTACAGGTTTATGTGACATGATTAAAGTGGAAGTTATCGGTTGTGAGAAAACCTTGCTGCCTGATCCTTTTGAAACGATGAAAGCTTCAGTACAACTGCTAGAGGAGGGCTTCACTGTATTAACCTATACCTCTGATGATGTTGTATTAGCAAAACGATTGGAAGAAGCAGGTGTACATGCAATTATGCCAGGGGCTTCACCAATTGGATCGGGTCAAGGCATTATTAATACAATGAATTTGCAATTTATTATCGAACAATCCGACATCCCCGTAATTGTCGATGCAGGGATTGGTTCTCCGAGTGATGCCGCTTATGCCATGGAGCTTGGAGCAGATGGGGTTTTATTAAATACAGCTGTATCTGGCGCAAAAGATCCAATTCAAATGGCGGAAGCGATGAGGTTGGCTGTACAATCTGGACGATTAGGATATAAAGCAGGCCGTATTCCCAAACGAATGTACGGAATGAAGAGTAGTCCAGAGACGGCGATGATTGAATGATAACAGGACGGTATGCTCGCCAGGAACGCTTTGCCCCAATTGGACAGACTGGCCAGCGCCAATTAGTGACCAAACATGTTGTCGTAATTGGCGCTGGAGCATTAGGAAGTGCAAATGCGGAAATGCTTGTTCGAGCAGGAATAGGTAAGCTGACGCTGGTTGATCGCGATTATATCGAACTTAGTAATCTTCAGCGTCAGCAGCTTTATACAGAAGATGATGCGAGACAGAATCGAACGAAGGCAAAAGCAGCTCAACGAAGATTAAAAGCGATTAATCCGGAAGTGGAGATTACGGGAATTGTAGAAGAGTTTTCTGAGGAGAATGGAGAGAAAATAGTACAAGATGCCGATTTTGTTATTGATGGAACAGATAATTTTCAAACGCGTTTTGTAATGAATGATGTGTTAGCAAAACATCGTAAACCTTGGGCATATGGTGGCTGCTTACAGAGTACTGCCATCGCACTTACCATTATTCCTGGAAAAACTCCTTGTTTACAATGTTTAATTGATCACCTTCCTCAGGAAGGGAAAACCTGTGATACGGTTGGAATTATTTCTCCTGCGGTACAGGTGACAGCTGCCTATCAGACAACGGAGTGCTTAAAATACTTAACAGATAATGGTACATCTCCGGAGTTAGTACAAGTCGATATATGGGGACGGTCATATAGTGCGATTAATGTAAGTAGGTTAGTAGATCCCATTTGTTCATCTTGTTCTCAATCAGCAATTTATCCTTATTTAACCAAGGAAAAAGGGTTGAAAACGGCTATGCTTTGTGGAAGAGATACGGTACAAGTAAGACCAGGAGAAAAAGGGAGCTTATCAGTTTCTAATTTAGTGAAAGAGATCGGTAACCTTACGGATAAAATTAGAGATAATGGTGAAGTCCTCATTTTTGAAATTGACGATGTTCGTTTTGTCGTGTTTCAAGATGGCAGAACCTTAATACATGGCGTTAGCGATGTGAATACTGCCAAGCAATTATATCAGCGCTATATTGGCGCGTAGTTTTTAAGGTGGTACACTGGATGAAGTTTTTTCTCTATAAAGTAGAATATGACGGCGGAAGCCAGTGGAGGGAATAAAAGGAAATATTATAAGACAGGTGATCAAGCAAACGTTGGTCATAGTATTATCCGATTATAGCTAGTATTAGGAAGAGGATCGTGAAGCGTTATGGAATGGGGCTACTACTGTTCCATCTGCTATCCACAGATCTTCTGTCATGAAATAAGGATACATGGTTTAATATTGCTATGTAGATAGTTGAAGGGTGAGGTTACTAATCTAATACACTTATAAAGTAAGTGAAAGCAGAAGACCAAGGGATGGGGCTTCTGCTTTGTTAATTTTAAAAGTGGACCTATACAACTTATCTTAAAATGGGTTTGTTGCCCATTGTAAAGATTGTTTAATGAAAATACGAGGATGTAGTTTTAGTTGAGCGACCATATATTCCGCTAGATCTTCAGGCTGCATATACTTATCCTCATTTTTTTCTGCTAATTGGTCTCCGAAGGCAAGTTCTGTAGCAACAAGACTTGGATTCATCGTGAACACGCGAATATTGTTTTTACGAACTTCCTGCATTAGTGCTTCTGTCATACCTTGAATAGCAAATTTAGATCCACTATAGGAGGTAGAACCTGCTGTGCCTTTTAGTCCATTACTAGAAGAAATAGTAATAATGTCTCCTTGATTCTTTTCAACCATTTGTGGCAAGACAGCACGTGTAACGTGGTATGTTCCAAAAACATTAACCTCGAAAGTATGCTTCCATGTTACTGGGTCCATCTCTAGAAAAGCACCGTATGCTCCAATACCAGCATTATTTATAAGTATATCTGCTGAGCCAATTTCTTTTTGTAAGTAATCAATCGCTTGCTCAACTTCTTCTAGATTAGCTATATCAGCAGTAGCAAAGCTTGCTTTAACACCATGGGCTGCTGCTTCCTTTGCAACTTCTTCTAGCTTGCTTTTTGTGCGGGCGATTAGGCCAACATGGACTCCCTCTTTTGCTAATACGAGAGCAGTAGTTCGTCCAATACCACTACTAGCACCTGTAATGTAGGCAACTTTACCTTTGATAACTTGTCCCATATGAATCATCCTTTCTATAGCGATCTACGGTAAGTATAAGTTTTATAAGGAATAGATTCAAAGATAACTTATTACATCATTATCGGTGAGAAATGGATCCAATTTAAATGCTCCCTACAAAGAGGGAATTAACAGGAAAAAGATTAATAAAAGCATGATTATAAAAAAACGTTGGTGAGAGGGAAAATGCTGTACTTCGCTTTCCCTCTCACTCGATTGCCTCCCATACGTTTTATCCTTTTTCACTACGAAACGCTAATTACTTTAATGATTAAGAAGGATGGGTAGTCTTTTCACACCGCGTACAATCATGCCTGTTCTCCATACTAAATCTTGTTTGGTAATATTCAAGGCAGCGTGCGGATAACGTTTAAAGAAGCTAGAAATCGCAATTTCACCTTCTAAACGAGCAAGCGGAGCACCTAAGCATGCGTGAATTCCCTTACCAAATGCTAAATGCTTACTTTTTTCTCGCGTAATATCTAGAATTTCTGGATCTTTGAATTGCTCTGGATCGTGATTGGCAGAATTAAGGGAAATGATGACTAGATCCCCTTTTTTCATAGATTGTCCTTTAAATAGGATATCTTCTCCAGCCCAACGCGATGTACTGTATTCAACCGGACCATTAAATCGCAGTGTTTCTTCCAATGCATTGGTGATTAATGTTGGCTGCTTTTTTAATAATTCTAGCTGCTCAGGGTGTTCTAATAAATTCATAATGCTATTCCCAATAAAATTAACGGTTGTCTCGTGTCCTGCAATTATTAATAATGATACAACACCGTATAACTCTTTTTCAGTAAGTTGGTTCCCTTCTGCCTCCGTAATGACCAACTTACTAATTAAATCTTCACCAGGATTTACACGTACGATAGCAAACCGTTCCTTTAAATAGTGGATGAAATTATCCATGTGCTGTTCCATATCCTCTTGTACCATGGCACCATTTGTTCCTTCAATTAAGACATTTGACCAAATGCGAAATTTATCACGATCTTCTGTTGGGATTCCTAACATTTCACAAATAACGATGATTGGTAGTGGGAAAGCAAGTGAATCGATTACGTCAACAGACTGGTGATTAGCCATTTCGTCAAGGAGATGGTCTGTTATTTCTTGAATACGACCTCTCATTCCTACAATCATTTGTGGAGTAAATGCCTTAGAAACAAGACCACGTAAGCGTCTGTGATCAGGCATATCTGCAAACAACATATTTTCATCTAAAACGGTATAATAATTTAATTCATCTTCATGTATCAGTTTTCTAAAATCTTTAATAAATCGTTGGTCCTTTAATGCTGCTAACGCATCTTCATATCTCGTAATAAACCATGCATACTGACCATCTGGAAGTCGTATTTGGGTAATTGGCTCTTCCTTTCTTAATTGATTATAAGTTGGATAAGGATTAGCAATGAATGGCTTTGTAAATAACGTATCGCTCACAGATTTCATTTGAACCGCTCCTTTTGCAGAAAAATAGGTTATCGAGTTTCTTTTATTTGATCAAACATAATTTCTACATATTGGAATTAAGAAGATCTTTTTACCATATCAATATAAAGCTGTTGATATGCTTTATGTTCTGCTTCCATACCTAACTCAGAATAGAGAATGGATAACCATTCTACTGGTTTAGGGTCATCAGGATATAGTTCCATATCCCAACTCATGCATTCAATAGCTAATTCTTGCTGTTTAAAATAATGATAGAGTTCACCCAGACGTCGCTGTTGATTAGGGTCTTCAGCAAGTTCATTTATTTCATGAACCAGATTAATAATCCGCTTTGCAAATGGTTTCGTCATAAATGGCTCTAGCCATTTTAAAATATCGGGAAGGGGTAGTTCAGAGAGTAATCGGCAGATAGCTTGATGTAACATCCTATCTGCCTGCTTCCTATCTATCGTATGTAATGTGAGAATGAGCTGCTGGAGTTCTTTAGAATTCAGTGAGACGGGATTGACGGTAATTTGTTCGATTGTATTTACTAACGATTTGGATTGGGTAGGTTCCAAGGAGAGGCTGTGCTCGCTTTGCAAAACCATTAATTTTTGTACGTTTTTTGTTGATAAATATACATTCAATAAGTCTTTGAGGAATGTATCTAAGGTAAGTCCGCGTGTATATAAATCTTCCAAAACCTCTATTAAAGAGATAGCAGGGTAGTGTTGGTCTAACGTGGCTTTTAATTCCTGATAATCGGCATTACGTTGTGTATAGACAGCTTGGCTTATATGGATAGCGGCTAAATCCATCCATCGTTCCTGCTGCTTATATATGTGTGCAAGCTTTTGAAAATCTTCGTATTTATGGTCATAACAAATTTCTTCTACATAAATGGGGTCTTTCATAAGCATTTTCTCATCTTTATGTTTGTATAGTTCCTCGTACTTTGCAAATGTTAAATCACTGGAAAACGTATCAACTAATCGGTGATTAGGAGCAAAGCCTCTAAGGATCCTAAAAATACGGTAACAAGATAGTAATTTTCCATCTCGTCGCTCTTTATAAAAGCATTTTTCAATAAAATTTGCTAGCTTTTCTTTTTTTATAAAGGATTCGAAGTAGGTAGTGATTAATGCAGTTTCCTGAAGTGTGTATTCATTTAATAGTTTTTGAAAAAGGGAACTATATTTTCGTTTCTTAAATTGGGAATAAGGTGAGATTTGTAATTCGATAAATGGATGTGGAGAAGAAAGTACGAGTCCGTATTGGAAAGCTTTCCTTAGGTGAGATGTTTTTCGGGTGGTCCTTGAGCTGTCATACGTTAAATACTTATCGTTATGGAAAAATAAATAATATCGTTGCTGCTGGAGGTCAGTGGCTTCTATAACCTTACTTTGTTTATAAATGGCCATTCGATTAACATCAAGTTTTAACGTATGCTGATTCAAATTCTTTAAAAATATAGTTTGATTTCGCATGCTTATCCTCCTCTAAAAGAAACTTATGTATATATATTAAGTATGTCTAAGATAAATGACTTGATCAAGAAAAACAATTTTAAATGGTGTCCTTTCATTATAGATGAAATAGTTTTAATTTGCATGCTTTGATTTTTTAACATAATTTGGGCTGCCTAATATATTGGTATATAGATGTTTTTATCCCGCATATAACTGGCAGTAAGCCCCCCACCTCAAGGAATAAAGTGAAAGCAATATAGATAAGAAGGGGTTCAACTGCCAGTAAATGTCCGATTTGTTCGGGCCTACATGGAAGTAGGTCACAAAGGCGTTGCCACAGGACGTGGCGATTTAAGCCTTTGTACGTATTTGTTTCAGTAAAAGCCGGATGGAAGTTTCACTTTAAGAAAGAAAATCTTTTTAAATGATACGATGCATTTAATTTGGAAATTGTAAGGGGTGTAACAAATGCCTGCCATTTCAGGTGACGATTATATAAAGCGGATTGATCAGTTGAACACAGAAATTTGGTATAACGGGGGGAAAATAAATGGGAGGATTTCTCAGCATCCAGCTTTTAAAGGCGCGATTCAAAGTCAAGCCATGCTCTATGATTTGCAGCTGAGGGATGATTATATTGAAGAAATGACCTATCATTCACCTCATACAGGTGATCGTATTGGAACTTCTTATATACAGCCTAGGACGATACAGGAATTAAAGAAACGTAGTCGTATGATACAAATATGGGCAAAAATACATGGTGGAATGATGGGTAGGAGTCCAGATTATATGAACACCGTATTAATGGCCTTCGCTTCTTCTGCAAGGTTATTGGAACGAAAAGCAAATTGCTTTCCGAAGCGGCTTGTTCAATTTTATGAAAGGGCTAGGGAAGAAGATATGTCGTTTACACATACCTTTATTAACCCACAATTCAATCGGTCAAAGCATTATATAGAAGATAGCGAAGAACCAATTGCTGCCAAAATTGTAGATGAAACAGAAGCAGGTTTAATTATAAAAGGTGCCCGGCTTTTGGCAACACAGGGCGGAATGACAGATGAGCTGCTTGTTTTTTCAGCTGGAAGAATATTTGAAGAAAATAATGCATACTTTTTATCTGTTCCTAGTGATGCTAATGGGCTAAAATTCATTTGTCGCGAATCATTCTGTAAGGGAGATTCCTCTTTTAATTATCCATTAAGTTCTCGATTTGAAGAAATGGATACGATGATTGTATTTGATAATGTTTTCATACCATGGGAGCGGGTCTTTTTTTATAAAAACATCGAGGTAGGTAATCGTTTTCAACGAGAAAGTGCGTTTTTGCCTTTTAGTCTGCATCAAGTGATTAATAGGCAGGTTGTAAAGCTAGAATTCGTTTTGGGTATTGCTGAGGAGATTATCGAGTCAATCCATACTGGTACGTACGAGAATGTACAAGAGAAGATGGCAGAAATCATTGTCGGTTTAGAGACAATAAAAGCATTGTTAATTAAATCAGAGGTGAATGCGACACTGGATGAGTTTGGACTGATGCGACCGGAATTAGCTTCGTTACAGGCAGCAAGTAGCGCATTTCCCAAAATTTACCCACGGGCAGTGGAAATCATTCAATTACTTGCTGCTAGCGGATTAATGACTATACCTACAGAGGAAGATTTTAATTCGTCTATACGGATGGATTTGGATCAATATTTGCAGAGTGCAACAAAAGATGCAGTGGAAAGGGTGAAGTTATTTCGATTAGCATGGGATTTGACAATGAGCCCATTTGGTTCCAGACAAACACAATATGAGCGATTTTTCTTTGGTGTTCCTAATGTATTAGCAAGTGAATTATACCATGGTTATAATAAGAAAAAATATCAGGAGTTTATTAAAGCATTTATAGATCAAACATTCACATCGGAAAATGAAAGCAAAAGTAGTAGATAGCATAACTAAATATTAGTTGCTGAGACTTCACTCTGTATCGCACATTGTGGGGGGCAGACCCGAGAGACTATTTCTCCGACATTATTTTACTTAACGATTTAGGCGAGATTATCACCCTGCAAAATAGAAGCTAAGGCTTATCTAGGATTGCGCGCATTACTGAAATAAGTGAAGTCTATGAACTGGGTACCTATCGATCGATGCTACCTTTTGTTGACCGAAACCAACATCAGATTAAGGGGCAGTTTGTGAAGTATGAAAGGTGATTAAAAGAAGTGTCGATATAATAAATGCTTAGTAGGCATTATTTTTTTGCGGAGTAAGGGTAAAACCCACTTATTTGTTCAACTAGTAATCAGTGGGGGATAAACAATAATTGATAAACAAAAACCCCCACTGATTGAAGCTTTACTTTATCTAAAAGTTTCTCTTTTCATATGTATACATTTAGTCTATAATTTACAGGATATTTGCATAATTATGTCGAATATTAATGCGTAAATTTTAGATTAAGGTGGTGAATGGTATGGATCAACTAATAGATAAGATACCTTTTGTTAATCACGATTCAAGAATAAAGAAAATTAAGAAGGGTTTTTCAGCTGATAAAAAATTTGTAGTTGATAATCGCTATCTTATCCGAGTTTTTTCAAGTGAACAGGAAGCGAGTAGGGAAAAGGAATTTAAGACAATCATGCGCTTACAAACTTATTCCAAGTATGTCCCTGAAGCAGTTGAATTTGGCTCTATAACGGATACGGATTATTCATATATGATACTTACTTATATTACCGGTAAGGATGGAGAAGCTGTCTTACAATGTTTAACAGAAGATGAACAGTACGAAGCGGGAATTCAAGCTGGTATGGAATTAAAGAAGCTGCACGCCTTTCCAGCCCCAGAAAATATACCATCATGGTACGAAATTAAAAGACGAAAAAGTAATAAATATCTGTCAGAATTGGAGGCTATCGATGTTGATGTAAACATGAAAAGGATGCTTCGGTCGTATATTAAGGAAAATGAGCAATTATTATACAATAGGCCAAATACATTTCAGCATGATGACTTTCATCCTGCTAATCTATTGATCAACGAAGGCAGATTTGCAGGAATAATTGATTTTCAGAGAATAGACTGGGGTGATCCTATTCATGATCTCCAAAAACTCGGCTTTTTTTCTAATCGAGTAAGCAATGCGTTTACAAGGGGAATTGTTGATGGTTATAACGAAAATGATGTTTCTATAAAGTTTTGGGAACTATATGCATTATATAGTGCCATGCATGAAAGGATCACTGTTCACAAAGGCTTTGAAGGAGACATAAGAAAAACCTCCCCCAAAACCTCCCCCAATTACTGTATTGCACTTAAATCCACACTACTAGTAAATCCTCTTACTGATTCATCTTCCATCTTATCGAAAGAGTGACCGTAAATATTATAAATCATTTGAGGTGTGTTACCTAAGCGTTCAGCTATCTCAATTACAGGAACACGATTCCCAATTAAAATAGTTGCGTGTGTATGTCGTAAACCATGCGGTGTGATTTCTTTAATGTCTAATTTATTAAATAGATTTCTAAATGCTCTATTTAATATATATTCTTGAGATGGTCTTCCATCTTTGTTTATAAAAACTAAGTCATTATCATTCAAGTGTGATCCAAATGATAATTTAATTTGTTTGCACCATTTTTGATATAATTTTAACTGGTTAACTAATAATTCATCTATTTTTATTTTTCGGTAGCTTTTTTCGCTTTTTGGTGAACGAACTCCATGTTTATCTCTAGTTTTATTTACGGTTATAGTTTTTGTTTCAAAACAAATATCACTCCATTGTAAACCAAACGCTTCTCCCTTGCGGAAACCAGTAAAAGTAAGTAATAATGTCAATGTGTAACTAGTAATTGATAGATACTTCTTGGCTGCTGGAAGGAATACATTTAACTCCTCTGGGGTTAAGAAGTTCTTTTCTTCTTTTCTCTTCTTTATAATTTTTATTTTCGTAAATCGATTTCTGTCTAAAATTTCATCATCTACAGCGGCGTTGATAGAGGCTTTAAATATTCTATGCAACAATTGAACAGTGCTTGGCTCCATGCTGGTTAAAAGTTTGTTTATGAAAATTCGTTTATAAGTTGTTTTATCTAGCTCAGCCAGTTTGTAATTACCTATTAAAGGCTTGAATCTTGTTTTAATTACACGCTTACGGTGATCTCTAGTCGATTCTTTCCATTCATTTTTATGTGTTTCATACCAAATGTCCAACCATTCAGAAACGGTCAAATTAGATTTTTCTACTTGTTTTACATCCCCGTTTAAAATAGCCGTCTTTACTTCAAGTAACTCTCTATAAGCTGCATTTTCTGATTTAAAACCCTGTTTATATTTCTCTTTTCTTTTCCCTAAAACGTCATAATATCTGTGTCTATAACACCATAGTTGTTCTTTTTTTGCATTAAAGTAGTAATACAATTCCTTATCCTTTTTGCTGTTATACAATTTCATTGTTATCTTTCCCTTCTTTTGCGCGGACAGGCGTTCAAAATAGGGAGGAAGATATCAGTTGCATATTTATATTGAAATCACCTCCTTAAATAGATCGTTTGTTCGGTTTTAATCGTAAAAAAATTTATTAAGAAATTGCTCAGGTATTCGGTACTTTTCAACAGCTTCACGAATACTGATAGAATTTACAGCTTCATTAGAGAATAATAATTCTATTGCGAATGTATTTGCTTCAACTTCAAATTGATCAGTAGAAAAAAATGTATTGGACTTTAAAAAAGAAGTATCTGCGTCAGGGTGGAAAATAGCATGTCCTAACTCATGAGCACATACATATGTTTGCTGGCTTAATGGTAATACCTCATTGATGTGAATAATAGAAGTCCGAAACTGGCGACAATGATAACCTAATAAATTTCCTAAAGGAACATGACGTACCACAACCCCGATTGATTTTGCGATTTCAAACGGATTATTCGTTTCATATCGCTCAACTAATTGACTTACCCTTTTTTTTACTTTTCTCATTCAATACACTCCTAGTCTCTATATTTTTTAGGTGTGAATTTTTGTTTTGCTATTCTTTTAGCGATACGGAGTGATTGTTCTAAGGATGCAATTAATAATTCTTTGTCTTCTTCGTCTAAATCATCCATGGTACTACCATCGAATGCAGCGAATCCAGAATTACTATTCATGCTGTTAATCATTTTTTCTAATTCTTTTTGAATATCTTTTTCATCTTTCTCAGTTAGGTCATAGTATCTCTTTTTGTCTGTACGTCCAAGGAGATAGTCTGTTGATACATCAAAGTAGTCAGCGACTTTTTGTAAAGCTTCTGATTTTGGACTTTGTTTTTTCCATTTATAAAAAGCATTTTCGCTAAACTCAAGTTTTCGTGCTACTGTTTTCAAACTTTCTCCACGTTCTTCTGATAATTTTTTTACTCTGTCAAATAGCATAATACCAACCTTCCTAGCTATCTAGAGAGAAATAAATTATACAAATGGATACTTTCGGGTTGACTATGGTATCCGTTTGTATTATTATATTCACATAAGCTACTTAATTAGCTAAAAAGACAATAAAAAATACGACCTATCTAAATACAGTTTTTGCGTTGGGGAACGGATAAAATGTATTGTTGCAGGCTATTTATAGTCTTATTTAGCTATGGGTTAATAGTATACTATTGGATACTGCATGTCAACATTTTTAGCTAATTTTATAGCTTATTTTAAAAACACTCACACCTAAGTTTCAAAATCTAAACGAGCGGAGTAACGCCAAGACCTATCAATTGGGATAGTGAGCGACGCCAATAGGTCACGCCATGACTTTAGGTCTTGAAACTTGGGTGTGAGTGATAAAGGAGGGATGAGAGTGAGTGATAAAAAAAATCCCACCGATAAAACGGAGGGAACTTTAAGTTCAGTAGTGTTGAAGTGTGAACACATTAAATACTATCTCACCGATTATAAGTTAACAATATCACTTGATAAAAGCAGTGCAATGCTTTTCGTAGATCGGGATTTAGCTAGAGATTATGCAACTAAAGTTGAGAATTATTATTCGGAATTAATGAATCTCGAAGTATTAGGCTTTACAGAAGAATACGTAAATTTTCTAGAGTTTAATAGCCTGTCTTAAATGTTTCATCTAGCCTTCGATGAACATAAGAAACCATGGTTAGTACATCTAAAGCATCTTTTTCTTCAATAGCCCATTTTACTTTTAATTCATGAGCATGAGGGTTTCTTACCATTTTAATTAAACCGATTAATAATGATCTGAACCCCATTAATTCATTTTGCTCACTAGAAGTTTGGTATTTATTAAAACTAAGTATTGGCTTTTTTTCATTAAAAGCTTTCATAACTAATGGAATACCATCTTCATGAAGGTTAGTTAATTCTCTAATACGGTCAAGGAGACTTTTTACAGCTTCAAATACAGCATGAAAATAATTTTCTTGTAAGTACTCTTTTTCACAAAACATCAAAAGATTACTGTGGATGGTTCTTAGAGTTAATTTTCGTTTCAATTCATTAGCTCGGGATTGAGCTTCATCAAGAGTTTCAGCTTTATTAACTACAATAACTTTACCAGAGTTATTTAATTTTAATCCATTTAGGAGGAGAACTTTATTAAGTTTTAACCTCATATTGCTAAAAGATTCAATATCATCAATGAACCTTGAAGGCTCCATAGCATTATGAATAAATTGAACAACATTATTTGCACTGTTTTGTTTGTTCTGGATGTTTTTAAGGTGGTAATCCAGTCTTCTCCATTTTGTATGAGTTGAAGGATCATCAATTCCAATTTGCGAAAGTAGTCTGGTTAAATCACTTCCAGAAACTCCTTCATTAGTATCGGCTATGATTTTGGAGATAGCTTCAATCTGATTATCAGTAAATTTAGGAATAGCCAAGTAAATACACCTCTCATCACTATTAATAGGAACATTATACCAAAGAAAGGAATGATAACATGTCAGATTTAACAATTATTAACCACAATGATCAACGGGTTTTGACTACTAGCCAGTTATCTTATAGCTATGGAACTAGTAGTAAGATGATTAGTAATAATTTTAACCGTAATAAAGAGAGATATAAAGAAGGTAAACATTTTATTTGCTTAACAGGTGATGATTTAAGAGAGTTCAGAGCAAATCATCAATTTGAGGAATTGCCTTCTAACCTTAATAGACTCTACCTTTGGACAGAAAAAGGCGCATGGTTACATGCTAAATCATTAAATACAGACGAAGCTTGGGATGCTTACGAAATGTTGGTGGATGAATATTACAACGTGAAAGAACAACAACCACCACAATCATTAGAAATTGCTCTTCAAGCAGCACTAGAACATGAACGAGAAATTAAGACGATAAAGTCAGACGTGAATTATCTGAAAGACAGTATGCGTGTCGATTCGCTCCAACAACAAGAAATACAACAAGCTGCTAAATATTCAGTAGTGCAAGCATTAGGCGGTGGGGATTCTGCTGCTTATCACGAAATGAGTAAACGTGTATTTTCAGCATTCTGGCGAGAGTTTAAGCAGTATTTTAAAGTACCTCGTTATGGCGACATTCCAAAGGCGAAGTTTGAAGAAGCTATTCGTTTTGTTGAATTGTGGCGACCTAATACATCGTTACAAATTGAAATAGATCATTGCAATAGTCAAATGTCATTGACGTGAAAGGAGAAATAGTTATGTCAAACGATTTAGCAGCAAAAGTTAAATCAGAAATGTATAAGCAAAATATTACTCAAAAGTGGTTAGCAAAAGAGTTAGGGGTTTCGAGTCCATACGTTAGTGACATCATTAACGGAAGAAGAACTGGTCCAAAAGCTCAACAGCATGTTAAACACATTAGAAAGATTTTAGGGATTTAACAGAAAGGAGGTTTCCTAATTGCCAATAGCAGAAGTCAATATTGATGTAGATCAATCGGAAATAAGGGAGTACATCAAAGGAAAGTTAGATGAAACATTAAAGAAATCATTATTTGTTTGGGATATCGAAGAGATGTCGAAACGAACGTGCATGAGTAAATCTTTTTTAGAAAATGAATTCTTGCATGATCCACGAATGAAACTCCTGGAGAGAAGAAAGGAAAAAGGGAAACGTTTTTGGTTTTATGAACAAAGTTTAGAAGTGATGAAAGAAATTATGAATGAATGGTAATCCAAATTAAGCGCGGACAGGCGTTGAAATTATCTTTTTAGTTGAAGGAAGTGAACCAAAATGACCGATCCTAATCAATTACATTTACAACTGTTGCAAAAAAGATTTGATGACATTTTAAGTAACTATCCAGAAATCCGTAAACAACGTGCTGAGTTATTACAGAAAGACATGGAAATGCTCTTTTCTTTACCAGATCCAAATGCATATTCAGGAATAGCAGAATTGTATAAAAAGGTTAGCGAAGTAGCTAATTGAGGGAGGAATAGAAAATGAAATGCACACATGAAAATTTTGAAACGATAAAAGTTGGTGGAACTGATGAAGCTTACACAATATGCCAGGATTGCGGAAAAGAACTTTAGGAGGTTAAAACATGCGAGCAATAATAAATTTTGAAGGTAAGCAATGTCCAGTGAAAAGCATTTTCTGGGGTAAAAATGGAAGCATTAGTCATTTAAGCTTCTATGATAAAGATGGCAATTACCAGACAATTTTCAACGTTGATTACGACTTTGAAAACATGATCACATGGGAGGTTTGTTAAATGTCTTTAAAAGACCACTATCTCGAAGAAGATATGGACAAGGTTTTAGACCACATTGAAAACATAGCAGAAGCTGGTCTTAATGGATTAAAGTCAGCTAAAACTGCCAATGAAGATTTAGCAAAGAATGCATTGTTTCAGATTAATCATTCCATGAAAGCCATACTTGATTACAACAAAAAGAAGTTAGGCAAAGAAAATCGTTTTAATAAAGTAAACGAACAAGTTAGGAAAGATTGGTTTTGATAGAAAAAGTCAAAGAGTCTAAATGGACTTATAGAATATTGTTTGCTGTTGTAGCTCTTTGGAATTATTACTTAATCATTACTTATTGAAGGAGGTGGGAGCATGGTAGATCAATTAACTTTCAAACGAATCGGTTATGTGAAAGTTCGAGTTGGAAACAAAATTCTTGATCGTTCTGATTCTATAAAAGTAATTCGAGCATTTAAATATCAATTATTCAAAATAGGTCAAGAGATCACAATTAATCCAAATGATAAATGGCACCACTATCTTTATAAAAACATAGTTAAGTTATGATTGTGGTCTTTTAAGGAGGTGAGGATGTGAAACTAGGAAGTTTTGCAGGTGCACTGGTTATAGCCTTGATTATAGCAATAATTATTTGAGAGAGGGTGAGTTAAGTGGGATTAATGACTGGATTACTGTATTCAAAAAACGTTGATAACATCTTAAATCTTAAACATTCAAAAAGATATGATGCTCAACATAAAAACCTTAGTGATAGATCTTATCTTGGTTATACAGTGATCAAATTAGATGAAGATGTAACGTTCTATATTGGTTGGAGAGAAGATGGCATGAAAGAATATAAAGCATTTAAAGGTGATTATCTTGTACAAACGATAATGCAACCGCCGGAAATCATAAAGACTTGGTATGAATTAAGAAGCAAATATAAAGTATTTCGGAAGGAGTCTTAATGTATGCAAATCAAATTTAAATCTCTTAAACTACAAAACTTTAAAAGCCACCAGGACCTTGAAGTTAAGTTTGCCGACCTGACTAAGATCACTGGTGACAATGCGAAAGGGAAGTCAACAATCCCTCAAGCTATTACATGGTTATTATACGGTACGGATGCATTAGGAAGCAAATTGGATCCAACGCCCATAACTTATGAAGCGGATCAAACAATGGTTTCCTTACTTTTAAATGTAGATGGTAAAGATTTGCTTCTAGGTAGAGAGTTAGTAAAAGGAAAAGCAAAATATTACATCAATGAAGTACCAAGCAAGGCAACTGAATTTAATGAGGTACTAACAGAAATGTTTGATAAGGATTTATTCCTGTCACTCTTCAATCCAAATTACTTTTTTACATTAAATTGGACAAAGCAACGGAAAATGATTCTACAGTATGTATCTGCTCCTGCAAATAAACAAGTGTTTAAGGAGTTACCTGAAGCACAGGGAAATAAGTTATCTGAACTTGTAAAGAAACATTCTATGAAAGATCTGCAGGAAATCCATCGCGAAAACAAAAATAAGCTGAACAAGCAATATATAGCAGCACAGAGTCGTACCAAAACATTAAAAGAACAGCTAGAAAATAATGCTCCAACAGTTCCGTTAGAATCGCTAAATGCAGAAGATAGCATTTTGAAAAAAGAGATCAAAGAACTTGAATCTGTGATAGATTCTGCTGCTGAAAAAAATTCGGAGTTTAATAGCCTGCAATCACAAATTCTAGCATTAAATGATCAAATTGAAATGTCTAAAGAGAGATGGCCGAAGCTACGTGATGAAAAGATAGAGGATACGTGTAGAACATGTAAAAGGCCATTAGATGAAGAATCTATACAAGCTGTTGAAGATGATAAATCAAAGCGTGTAGATGAATACAAAGCTCAGCATAACGAAATTGTCAACAAGCGTAATACCCTAAAGGAGAAATTGAAAGGTCTGGAATATGTCGATGTGAGTGAACAAAGGACAAAGGTTAGGGAGCTTGAAGCAAAACGTTCACCTCTTCAACAAGAGATGTCAAAACATAAGCAACTAGAAGGTTTGCAAGGACAAGTATCTGAGGCTGAAAACAACGAAAAGCATACCCTTTTATCGCTAAATGAGTCTATTTTTATTCTTGATAGTATAAAAGATTTCGAGGCAAAAGAAGCTGAACTACAGGCTGAGAAGGTGAAAGGACTGTTCGAAAACTTATCCATTAAGTTGTTTAAAGAATTGAAAACGTCTGATGAACTTCAGCCTGACTTCGAAATTGAAATGGATGGAAAAGGTTATAAAAAACTGTCCTTATCTGAGGGGATTAGAGCAGGGCTTGAATTAAGAAATGTATTGTCTGAACAAAGTGAAGTAATTGCACCAGTGTTTGTAGATAATGCCGAATCAATCACCAAGTTTAAAGAGCCTAATGGACAACTGATTATTAGCAGAGTTGTTGCTGGGAAAGAGTTGGAGGTCAAAGTAGATGAGCAGGACTAAATTTGGATTAACTTTTAATTCTCGGAAACCTCATGTCAATGTGATTTTTAAATCTCGTAAAGAGAGAGAAGAGCTTTTATTACTGCTAAATAAAGTGCAATTTGATGCAACTATTTCTTTATTTGAAAAAAGGGAGGAAACAAACAATGAGTGAATTTAATGTTCTCAAAAGCAGAACAGCACAAGAGGAATATTGTAAGGAAAACGGTCTACCTCATTTCGCACCAGGAAGTGGATGGTGCTGGAATTGCAATAAAAATATCTATGAACCTAATGAGAAAGAAAGAACTTTGTTTTGGGAAGAAGGAAAGCCGACAGAAAAATACACAACCGGAATTACTGTTGAGAAAGCAGCAAATGAATTAATTACCGGTTGTCCACATTGTAATCGAACTTATTGTGATTAAGGAGGATGAATAATGACTAATCAACTAATCAAAAATGAAACGAAAGTTTTCTATACAGTAAAAATTAAAGAAGGCCTATATGTAAAAAGATCTGAATTTTTTGGGCCTGACACAATTAAAGATTTAAAAGTTACAACTGATCGAGAAGAATCCTATGTGTATGACAATCAAAAAACAGCAATGAAAGTTGCTTTATATGCGGAAGGGAAAATTATTAAACATACAAGAACGCAAGTAATTACAGAAATCACAGAAGAAATTGAAGTTATCAAGGAGGAAATGAACAATGGCAAATAATCAATTAGCAACAGTTAAAGGAATGGAATTTGGAGAGCTTTCAGAACAGGATGTTCTTACGATTAGACAAACGTTAGCAAAGGATTGTAACGACTCTCAGTTTAAATTATTTATGTCAATTGCTAAATCTTCAGGTGCTAATCCAGTAATGAATGAAATATACCCAGCAGTTAGAGCTGGCCAATTAACAGTACAATTCGCAGTTGAATTCTTTGTTAGAAAATCTAAGGAATCAGATGGATACAAAGGGCATGATGTACAGCTGGTACATGAAAATGATGAATTTAAAATGCACCAAGAAAAAGATGACCAGGATAGATATTTTGCTGTGATTGATGAACATTCATGGGGATTTCCTAGAGGAAAAGTAATTGGCGGATATGCCATTGCCTATAGAGAAAATATGAAGCCTTTCACGGTAGTAATGGAAGTAGATGAAGTAGAACATTTTAAAAAGTCTCAGATCGGTATGCAAAAAACTATGTGGACCAATTATTTCAACGACATGTTTAAAAAACACATGTTAAGAAGAGCGCTAAAGGCTGCATATGACCTTAATTTCGATGATGAGGTGGCTGTAGAAGGTAAAGGTGATAATGGTGTACCTGAATATCAACACAGAGAGCGAAAAGACATTACACCTAACCAAGAAACTATTACTGAACCAAAGGAAGAACAGCCTGAAAATAAGATTGCTAGTCTACGCGAACAAATGAAAAGTAAATTTAAGCAACTTGGAATAACAACAAATGCCAAGATCGGTAAGTATTTAGAAGATAACAATGTAAAAATGAGTGATCCAGCTACTGAGTCAGAGTTAATAGGCTTAATAGAATTGTTGGATAGAAACATCGAATTACAGGAGTTACAAGCTGCTGATGACGATGAACTACCTGAATAAGTATCTACCCCATGTTGTTGTATATGAAAGAAGAGCAGAGTGCGAATTATGCGGAAATGAAATGAACCGAGGAAATGAAAATTATTACCGTGGGCTTAGTATTTGCCCACGGTGCCAGAAAGAATTGGAGGAAATCAAATGGTTCAGCAAATAGAACAAAGGCATTTAGATTTTGTAAAAGATGCAAGGAAAACTTTTGAGGAAAATTCAGAGATGCACACATATAGAAATGGTACTCATGATGATAACGATACTCTTATTGCTCTACGCTATGGTATGGATAGAGATTGTATTCTGGTGTATGAACTTGGCGAATGTGTGGCTAATTTCGTACAGCAAACAAGACCTGTGCCGAATCCCAGAAATGAAGTGATGAAATTTGCCTTTGAAATGGAAAAACAGTTAAGTGCTAACGAACATAAAGGCGGTTGGAAAAGAGATAATCATCAGGATTTAACAGGTTTTCTTCTCTTGAATCTTGAAAAGTTACGCCATGAGTTAATAAAGATATCACCTAATAGGGATAAGCAGGAAATAACTAAACGGTGCGCTAATATAGCCAATTTCGCGATGATGGTAACTGATAATGAGGGAAACAATAATGAAAGTTGACATTCTAGCTTCCGGATCTTCTGGCAACTGTATTGCTCTTACTGCAGGTGATTCTACCATTCTAGTAGATGCTGGCATTGCCAAAACAAAGATTGAAAAACGGTTGCTTGATGTAGGGATTATGCCAACGAATGTAGTTGCTATCTTTATTACACATGCCCACAAGGACCATACAAAAGGGTTGCCGTTGGCTAATAAGTATCAGATACCTGTTTATGCATCGGAAGGTGAATGGAAGGATATTCAAAGCGTTAATGAGGACTTGGTATACTTTATCACTCAAGAAAGCATTTTGTTTGATTATGAAGGATATCAACCTTGGATAGAAATTATTTCGTTCGATGTTCACCATGATGCTTACGAGCCTAAAGGTTATGTTGTTCAGACAAAAGAACGCAAAGTATCGGTTTGTCTTGATACTGGAAAGGTCGATGACGACATGCTTCACGCTATGAAAAAATCAGAGGTTTACATCATAGAAAGCAACCACGAACCAAGAATGGTAGAAGCATCTAGTTATCCTAACAGCGTAAAAGCTAGGGTGCTTTCAGATATAGGGCATCTAAGCAACGTACAAACAGCTGCAGCATTAACTGAGTTGATTCAAGGTAAGGGTGAACAGATCTATTTAACGCATTTAAGCAGTAATAATAATCTTCCTGCCTTGGCAGAAATGACAGCGAAAAGAGCTTTGTATCAAAAAGGGTTTATCGAAAAGAAACATTATACATTGGAGGTTATATGATGCGCGTAAAAGTGCCAAAAGAAGTAGCTGAAGCATTTGATTTTCATCATGAATGTTTGAATGGTATGTCGGATGATGAAAAAACACTTATGTTTATGACAATTCCATCAGCACGAGTAAGAGGAAAGGCGACTATATTACGGAATTTCGCTATGGAAAACCCACGTAAGTACATTGAAGCATTAATAAATGGATATGAACCTGAAATAAATATTCAGGATGAATTATCTAATATGATTAGGCTCTGGCTAAATAAACCCTATGTTGGTGATGAACAGAAAGACATTGAGAACTTTGCACATATGGTTACTAAATTATTTCAACAACAAAAATGAACGGGTTGATATAAATGGCAAATCCACAATTGCATAACGGGCATACAAGGGTTGCCAATGAAATCTTAAATCAAATAATGAAGACCAATCTCAACGGTACACAGTTCCGGCTTGTAATAGCAATATGGCGTTTCACTTATGGGTTCCAACGGAAGGAATATGAAATGTCCACTGGCTATCTAGCGCAATTGATTGATACAAAAAGTAGAAGCTATATAGACAGAGAGTTAACAGCTTTGATAGATAGAAAGATTGTCACCGTAAAAGAGATTGGTCAGAAAGGGGCTAGAGTATTGTCATTCAATAAAAATTACAAGGAATGGGCAGATAAAAATACAAGCAAAGAAGAAGCTATTCCAGAGATTAAACCTAAGAAAAAGCCAACAACCAGGAAAAGGAAGTACAACGAAGATAACACCTTTTACAAGATGGCAGTTTATTTCTATAACCTTGTTGAAAAAGTAGCGCAAGATGCTGGACTTCCTCATCTAACTAAAAAAGCAAATATGCAAACCTGGGCGGACGATATGAGGAAGTTGGTTGAAATTGATGAAGTAGATAAAAAGCTGGCAAAGGAAGTTATGGATTGGGTAGTGAATGATTCATTTTGGAAAACGAACGTTCTTTCAGCTAGAAAATTGCGAGATAAGTTTCCAGAGTTGGCCATTAAAATGAAAGCACAAAAACAGCCTGAGAAGCCAAAACAACCTAAAGACCATCGTGATAAAGATATAGAGTTACAACAATGGATAGCAGAAGGAAATGATCCGGATGAATTCAACTGGAACGATTGAAGATATATCAGCTGAACAATCGGTTTTAGGTGCGGTTTTCTTAGATGCAAATGTGCTTGACGATATTTCATTTCTTGAAGAAAGAGACTTTCGTAATCCAATACACCAGCAGATTTATAAAGTAATGAAATATTTAGATCGACACGATTACCCTGTGGATGTAGTAACTGTAACAGAGCAATACATTAAGTACAAAAAAACCGATCAATTAGATACTTCGTATTTTATAAAATTAGCAGAATCCTGTCCTACAACTGCAAATGTGGTCCATCATGCAAATATTATTCGATCTAAAGCAATACGTAGAAGAGGATCCGAAATAGGAAATAAAATAACCGATCTAGCAAGAGAAGATTTTGAAACGGATGAGGAATACTTTTCTGCAGTTGAATCTTTAGCTGCTGAAATTAGACCTGATGTAAAAGGAAAAATGAGAAGTCTACAAGAGACTAGGCAGAATTATTTCAATCACCTTTTAGACAAGTCGGTTGAGTATATAGAAACAGGATTTCCGCAATTTGATGGATGGGCAAAAGGGATTTATAGAGGCGACTTATTTATATCTGCTGGGCGCCCATCCGTTGGGAAAACAGCAAAATTACTCCAAAGAGCAATGGGGGTTGCTGAAACAGGTCCTGTACTTATTTGGTCGCAGGAAATGGATGAAAACCAATTAAAAGATAGGATAGTTTCCAACATTACAGGTATTGGATTTAATCGGATCAGAAATAAAGAACTCAATCCAAAACAATACGCACTAATCGAAGAAACGTATAACCGAATAGAAAAACTACCCATATTCTTGCAGGACAGCAGTGGAGTGACCATTGAAGAAGTAAGAGCCACTGCTCGAAGGTTTAAACGGAAATACGGTGATTTAGCAATGGTGGCTGTAGATTACTTACAGATTATGAACATACCACAGGCTAAAGGACAAACAAGATCCGAAGCTATAGGGAAAGTAACACAAGCAGCTAAACAAATTGCAAGAGAATTAAAATGTTGCTTCATGATGTTGTCTCAAATGACCAGAGATAGCGATAAGAATCCTAAAAAGCCTACGCTCTCAGAATTGAAAGAATCAGGATCCATTGAACAAGATGCCGATGTAGTTGAGTTTTTATGGGTTGATCCACAAGACACTGATAGTAAAGGGAAGGTGGTCCAACAATTTATAGCTAAAGGACGAAACACAGGATTGAATGAATTTAGGCTCTTGTTCCGAGGATGGAAACAGCAATTTATTGAACTGGAAAAGAAAAAGAGGGGCTGATTATATGAGGAATGCCGATGAGTTTGATGCATTGAGATATGCACTTTTAAAATCCTTCAAGAAAGAAATGGGATTAATAGATTATAAAGACTTGGAATTTGGAGTGGAAACATCCGTAACTGATGAAGATATCTTTAACATTTTAATAGATTATGCTCTCGATAATGAAGACAGGGATTTGTTCATGAGGCTTACTGAACAACTACAGGAGGCATAGGAATGGATAACAGAAAGATAGATCGATTAATAGCTGAAAAGATTATGGGATTTGAAGTACGGAATGGTCAACGTGTGGAAGATGGGAAAAGGTTTGGAATCCCATCCTACAGTCAAAAAATCGAGTGTGCTTGGCAAGTGGTAGAGAAACTTAAAGTAAAAGGATATTGGTTGTATGGTTTGGGCTTCGTGAGTGATGAAGATTACAGCTGTAGTTTTTATCAAGGTTCTGGTCAGATGATTACGGAATACGACAAATCAGCCCCACTAGCAATATGCAAAGCAGCACTAAAAACAGTAGGGGTGGAGGTGTAAGAGTGATAAATCAAATACTTCAAGGTGATAGCTTATCTTTATTAAAAACAATACCTGATAATACGATTCAATCCTGTATTACTAGCCCGCCTTATTACGGATTACGTGATTATGGTGTAGATGGCCAACTTGGACTAGAGGAATCAGTTAGTGATTACGTACAAAATATGGTTAAGGTATTTCGTGAAGTAAAACGAGTTTTAAAAAATGATGGCACACTTTGGCTGAATTTAGGTGACAGCTATGCAGGAAGTGGTAAGGGAGCATGGAAGGCTAAGGACAAGCAATATCATGGTTATGTTCCCTTATGTGTTGATCATTTTGTTTTGATAAGGGATGAAACAAATAAATACTATCAATCTAACAGTAAAGTTGGCAATCATATGAAGCACAAAGAAAGAGAGCACTACCACAAGATTTCTTATCTTACACCACTGCTTAACAAGGAAGCTGGTAGAAAATGAGATATGTAGGAATAGATCCAGCATCTAAAACAGGGTTTGTTGCTTTAGCAAAAGATGGCCAAGTTTTAAAAGCAAAAGAGCTTTCTGGTATTGGGGATAAGGATCCTAAGAGAATGACGACTTTAATAAACGACATAGTAACTCATGTACAAAAAACAGACATTATCTGTATCGAGGGTATGCCATTTAACACGCAAAGAGCCATGTTTGCTGGTGGTTTGCATCACGGCATACGCAATGAGTTATATAAGCAAGGCATCCGTTACTATGAAGTTGCGCCAAATGCGGTTAAAAAGTTTGTGCACGTAACTGGTTGGGAAGGTGAGCCAGGTAATAAAAAGCGTTTGAAAGGTAAAGAGAAGAAATTAGCTGTTATGGATGCAGTAAAAAAACACTTTGGATTTGTCCATACTAGCGACAATGTAGTTGATGCTTATATATTAGCACAGATAGCTAAGGCGTTGGTCGAACGCAGGGTATCACATTCTTATCAAGCTGAGGTTTTATATAACGTGAAAGTCGGATAGTCCTGTGAGTGTTTTTAAGCCATTATGAGAGGTTTTAGGTATAAAACGATCAATAACACTCATTAATATGAAAGGTTGATAGATTCGACGGAAATCGACCAAATTTAATAAGAAAAGAGGAAACTAATATGTCAAAAATAGAATTAAGTGTATTGTTTAAAAAGATCCAGAAGGATGACAAAAAAGAAGTTTTAGAATTTCATGTACAAGGTGATGAATTAGAGCATTCGGATGAACTGGTTCAATTAGCTGGCAATATAGCAGTCTTAGAGGTTAAGAACAGCGAAACAGATCCATTAACTGCAGAATTTAAGTCGATTCAACGTGATAGTAAAAAGACAGCTCTTAAATTTAATGTTAGAGGTGATAGCGAAGATAGGGTGATTAAACTTTATTCATTAGCTGGAAGTAATGTCACTTTATTCTTGGAACCTTCTCAAATGTCTATAGAAGAATTTCAGGATGCTACAGAAGCACATGAAGGAATTGACTATAGTGTTGATAAAGATGGCACTGTGGAAGTAGTAGATGGACAGCTTAGTCTTGATGACATTCCTTCAGGAGAACCGGATGATGTTAATTTTGATGATGATGATCTATTAAATTAATAATATTGCCCTGGTTTAATTGACCGGGGCTTATCCCTAAAAAAGGGGGCGTAACATGGGATTTGAACTGCCAGAATTAGACAGAAAACAGACACAAAAGGCAGTGGAAGCTGCGTTGGAAAAATATCGTATTTATAAATACTTAACATTTGAACGAGAATCGTCTACTACGTCACATATTGATGATGTAGGCGGAGGCAGAAGCAATCTACCTGGTGACCAAACTGGATCCATAGCGGTACACAATGTATCTGAACAGGAACGGATTAGGAAATATTGTGAACGAATTGAGCGATCTGTGAGACGATTGCCTAAAATGGAGAGATTTCTGATTGAAGAACGGTACCTTAAAGAAGATGCTGAGTATATAACGGACATCAATGTCTATTGTTTTAAATTTCAACCTCCTATAAGTGCGATGACATACTCAAAGCTCAGGTGGAAAGCATTTTATAAATTGGCTCTAAACCTTAATATAGCTGTTACAAAGTCATAATTAACAATATAAATACACCGAACAGTTTGATGTTTGGTGTATTTTTTGTCTCTCTATATTTAAACGGTATTCGGATTATCGTGTGGGTAATAGAAAATAATTGTATCAGTAAATTCTATATCACTTTAAACGATTGTTGGTTTAATCCGAGAGTAAACTTACAACTCATGCTATAAATTATTGTTTTTTATAATCCGATGTTTTAAAATAATAGTAATATTAAATGGGTGGAGGTATTCTAATTATGATGATGGCAGTGTTCTTGACAGTTATTCGATAATCACAAATTGAATAACAATGATACTTGAAAAAAACCCTGATGGATGGGGGTAATTTGTCATGTGATTTTCAAGTATTAGCAGTCAATGAACTTAATCATCATAATGCCGTTAAATATGCTGTTTGCACACACGTGTAAAAACAGCTTATAAATAAAGTTTACAAGAGGTCGTGATGAATCTTAAGGTGGTTCATTCACGGCTTTTTTTGTGTTCTTAAACGGCGTTCAAAAAATTGGAGGCGTTAGTATGACTCTTTATTTTGCGAGCGTATTGTCTGGATTAGAATACGTTTTATCAAATGAAATTAACAACAAGGTGAGTGATTCTGAAATAATTCAAATAAACAGAGGGAAAGTTTTCTTTACCATAGCTGAGTCTTTTACGTGCTTAAGTTCTTTAAGGTCGGCAGATAATTTATTTCAAGTGATTGATCAATTTCAAATTGGTCCACATAAAAAGCACCTATCTCAGGTAAGTGATCGAATATCCCAGTTGGATTTGGATTTTATTGATCATAAAGATTCATATTGGGTAAATGCAAGCCGTAAAGGAAAACAAACGTATAGTCGTTTTGAAGTAGCACAAAAAGCAATGGAGGGCATTAAAAAGCGTTACCCTGATTGGAACATTGGAACGTCTCAAAATCATCAGGTAGAATTCAGGCTCGACATTGAACATCATAATGTGATTTTTTCACTTCGACTTACAGATGCGACGTTTCGTTTTCGCAATCAGAATCGACGTTTCTCTCGTGCATCATTACTTCCTTCTGTGGCTCATGCGATGGTGTGGTTGTCAGATCCTAAATCAACAGATATTTTCGTAGACCCTTGTTGTGGTTCAGGCACGATTTTGTCTGAACGAGCCACATACCCTGCAAATCAGATAGTTGGTGGAGATATATCTGAACCAGTCACAAAAATAGCAAAAAATAATCTTGATGATTCGATGGTGGAAGTTAATGTTTGGGATGCAAGGAAATTGCCTTTTGCTACTGATTATGTCGATAAAATTGTAACTAATCTTCCATTTGGTAGACAAATTTCCCCCGACGAGGATTTAGAATTGTTCAATCACCATATTATGAATGAAGTATGTAGAGTCTTGAATCCTAACGGGAGAGCCGTTATTTTGTCTGAAAGTGTCAATCAATTGTTTTGGGAAGCAAAACGATTAGGGTTTTTTTGTCTGAAATCTTATCCTCTGAGTTTGAAGGGCGTGAATCCTACCTTGTTTGTGTTTGAAAAACAAGGTGAACATAGAAGGGAATAGCAATTTAGGAGAAGAATTCATTTAAAGTAGTAACAGATGATATGAATGGGTCTATGAAGAAATCTATGGTGCTGACTTTTCCACACTATTTTCTGATTACCCTATTTAAAAATTCTAGAAAAATATTATAAAAAAATTATAAAAAAGGTTTAAATCATTAGGCTTAAAAGGTGATAAATTTATATTATCGGAAATTCAATAAGGTATAACAAAAACGGGTGTACGCTAATTAGAGTACACTACTGTACGCTAAATAGAGTACAGTAAAAATTTTTCCTTCATATAATGTCAAAATGCTAAAGAAAGTATTTAAAGAAAAATATAAAGAAATATACTTGCAAATTGTTTTATTTAAAAAATCCGCTCATAAAAACTATGATTATTATTTTGAGAAAGTTATTATAGTTGCAAAGGGGATGATAGATTTGAAAGTAAATGATATGGATAAATACCAAGTAACGGAACGAATGAAGATGCTAAAAAGAAGATTGAATGATCCCAAAGCTGCTTTTCATAATATTCCAGTTGAAATTTATGAGGAAGTAAATAATCCAGTTACTGATAGTGAAGGATTTATTCACAAATGTTATTTAAGTGATGATGTTAAAAGCTTGATAGAATTAATCATTGAAGGTAATTAGAAGTAGATTCATATAAATGAATATTGCATATAATTTCCAACTCCATCATAATTGAGTCATAAGAACTATGTGGAGGGGAATAAAGTGGAAAAACAAAAAGATTTAAAGTTAGCACAGTTTATGGGCATTCTATTTATAATCATTGGTGTAATTGGATTTATAATAATTATGGCATCTTTTGATTATGCTGAATATGGGGAATTAAAAAATGATTCATATTTACTCGAGGATGACGAGATAAGGTTGCAGGTGATGAAAGATGATTTAACATCTACATGGGTCGCTGGAATCGCAACTTTAATAATAAATGTTGCAATCGGAACAGTGCTTATAACATTAGGTAAAATTGTTAGTTTATTAGAAGATATTAAGAAAATTAAACAAAGCGAGAGTGTTGCTGGTGATCAATCTAACTAAATGTGAATCATGCAATAGCTTAATACATCCTAAGCAAATAAACATCCATGACAATACAATTAAATCAGGTATACAAGCTAGATATTGGGATTGTCCTCATTGTAATCATAAGCATTTGATTCTAGTTATGGACAAAACATCAAGACGGTTAATGAAGGATAATAAAAAAGATAGAGAGCGTCTGACTGGTATTAATAAAAGAGCGCAGGCGCTTAGGAGGAGAAATCAACTTAATGATGGTCAAGCAAGGTTATTTGTTGAACAAGTTGAAAAGATTGAATCACGTATTAAAAAGAGAACTGATCAATTAGATGTAAGATCCAAAAAGTTAATAAAAGATTATGAGGCATCTCATGTATGAGGTGTCTTTTTATTATGCGTAAAAGGAGATGGATGAAATGTCATGGGTTAGTAGAAAGTGTTTAGCTTGCGAGCATGTTCAAAAAACATTTAATGATAAGAATGAAGAATACCAAAAGGTAACAGTTTGTCCGAAATGCAATGGAGCTTTTGTAGATCGCTATCGTTATGAACTATATGCAAAAAAAGATAAGCCCAATTCGTTATTAACTATCGAATTAGAAGATGAAACGTCTGTGCCTAAAGTCTTTTATAAAGGTGAAGAGATTAAGCATAAATGTAATGTGTTCTTAGATTGGGATACTGATACAGATACTTTTGGTGGCTTAACTTATTCCATTGAGCACATTGATACAGGTAAAGGATATCCAGCAATCAATCGGATTGAACGCAAGGTGAAAGGTCATGCCTTCGATTGAGTACAAAACAGATCAGCAAAAGAAATCTTTTTATAACTCTAATGCATGGCGTGGTCCGAATGGTTTAAGAATACAAGCACTGGAACGTGACAACTATGAATGTCAACAGTGTAAACGAGAAGGAAAAGTGACAACCGATTCCATTCAAGAAGAAGGTAAACACAAAGAGATAAAGCTCAATGTTGACCACAAGTATCCAATAGAGTTTTATCCTAAGTTAGCTTTAGTCCTAGAAAACTTAGAGACGTTATGCGTTTATCATCACAATGTTAAAGAAGGTAGGACAATGGATAAGATTAGACCTAAGTCTAAAAAGAAAAAGTGGGATGATGAGAGGTGGTAGGTATGCAGTGCAATTGCCTGCAATGTTTGTTAAGTTCTTATATTGCTACTGCTTTAGAGGATAAGATCACCAGTATGTTGGAAATTGCAAGTCAACCGGAATTAAACAGGAAAGATATCTATGAGAAAAACAAAGAAGGGTATAGGGGATTTATAAAAAATAAATAGCCCCCCGCCAAAATATTTTGATGTTTTTTCTTTACCGGGAGACCGGTGCGTGGGCTCGACATTCCAGATATACAAGTAAAAATTCGCGTAAGGGGGGTGGGTGCATGTGACAACCAAGTTTAGAACCGATGTAGGCGTAGATAAAATAAAGGATTATCTAATGTCTAGAATAGATACTTCAAACCCTGTCGAGGTTGAAAAAGTCGGTAGGTATTTAAAGCATATTGAAATGTATCGACGGATGGAACGTACTGTAAAAAAAGAGGGTGTATCTGTACGTACAAAAAATGGTAGTCAGGTATTTGTAAAATCTCACCCCCTCTTGGGAGAAATGAACAAAGTAAATGCATCAATTATCAATATTGAACGATCCATTGAATTTATCACTGATGATGATAAACCAAAATTCACGGTAAATGATTTGGTATAAATGAAAATAAATAAACATGTTAAGTATTACATGAACAAATATGAAGCTGGCAAGATAAAAGTCAGTAAGTATTTGGTTCTTTTATTTTCTTATTTAAAAAATTACGTTCTTAATCGCGATGACATTTACTTTGACGAAGTTACTCATGAAAGATACATTGCTTTTACCGAAAAAAATTACTTTCCTTTAATGCCGTTTCAAAAGTTCATTACAGCTTTTGTTTTTTTATATTACAAAGAAGGCAATTATCCATTCTTTGAACAATTCTTTTTATATAAAGCGCGTGGAGCGGGTAAGAATGGTTTAATATCTTCCCTTACCCATTTTTTTATTAGCGATCTTCACGGTATAGAAAACTATAATGTTTCTATCGTTGCTAATAGTGAAAATCAGTCTAAGACATCTTTTAATGAAGTATTTGACACTATTGAACACGATGGTAAAAACGGGGTATTGCAATCACTTTTCCATCATACAAAATCAGAAATTAAAAGTAAGACAAATGGTAGTGTTTTGCAGTATCATACATCGAATCCAAGATCTAAAGATAGTTTACGTGATGGCTGTGTGATCTATGATGAAGTTCATGAGTATAATGACTCTGCAATTGTTGATGTTTTTAGTTCCGGTCTTGGTAAGGTCAAGCATTCTAGAGAGTTTTTCATTACTACTGATGGATTTGTACGAGGTGGTTACTTAGACGATCTGAAAGAGCGAGCCATAAGGGTATTACATGGTGAATCGCTTGAAGATCCACTTTTTGTTTTCATGGCCACATTAGATGATGAAAAAGAACTTGATGATTATTCCAATTGGCAAAAAGCTAACCCCATGTTTCATGAACCCATGAGCGAGTATGCTAGGGAATTATTCAGGAAAGTAAAAACACAATATATTACTTTAGGGAACTCTAAACCGTCTGCGCGAATTCGCTTTATGACGAAGCGTATGAACTTTCCTGCCACTGATTTACAAACTTCTGTGGCTACATGGGATGAAATTAGACGAACAGGACTTGAAGCAGATTTTAAAACACTTAGAAAAATTCCTGACCTTAAACATCGCTCATGTGTTGGAGGATTGGATTATGCAAGTATTCGAGATTTTGCTGCAGTTGGGTTGCTATTTAAAGATGGCGAGGATTATATCTGGAAAACTCACTCATTCGTTAGACGTGGATTCTTAAATACTGTAGATTTAAATATTCCTGTTGAAGATTGGGAGAATGATGAATTACTCACCATTGTAGATGGACCAGTTATTCATATCAAACATATAGTTAATTGGTTTGTAGAAATGCGTGAAGAATATGGTCTTACAAAAATTATTATAGATAATTATCGTTTAGATTTAGTGAAGACAGCATTGGAAAATGAAGGGTTTGAAATTGAGTTTATTCGTAACCCAAAAGCAATTCATTCTAGAGTTGCTCCAAGGGTTGAAACTTTATTCGCTCAACATAATATTATTTTTGGAGATAATCCTTTAATGAGATGGTACACACAAAATGTATATGTGAATATCAAAAAAGATGGAAACAAGGAGTATTTAAAGAAAGATGAAATAAAACGGAAAACAGATGGATTTCAAGCATTTATTCATGCCTTGTGGAAAGCTGACGAATTGATAGACGAAGATGTGGATTTTATGTTGGATGCCATCGACTTTTAATTAAAAAAAGAGACCTGAAAACAGATCTCCAACCAATACAAATAAGAACAAATGTTCCCCTTTTAAATATTATCATAATGAGAGGGGAAAGGAAATGAACATTAAACAAAATACGATTTATAACATGGACTGCTTGGAGGGAATGAAACATATTCCTGACGGGTCCATTGATTTAATTTTATGCGACTTGCCTTATGGAACTACCAGGTGCTCTTGGGATAGTATTATCCCTTTTGATCAGTTGTGGGAACAATATAAGCGAATCATTAAAGATAACGGAGCCATTGCACTTACAGCAAGCCAGCCATTTACTACCAAACTAATAGAATCGAATTTTAAGTGGTTCCGTTACGAGTGGATTTGGAAGAAAGAAAATCATGTTACAGGATTTCCAAACGCAAACAGGATGCCATTAAAAAACCATGAAAATATTTGTGTGTTTTATAAAAAGCTCCCGACTTATAACCCACAGGGATTAATGAAAATTAAACCAAAACAGGTTAAAAGAAATCCTAGTATGCAAGCATTAGGTGATAGAAATAAAACTCTAAGTAACTATCATGTTGTGCGTTATACCAATTATCCCAAATCGGTTGTATCTTTCCCACGTGATAAAGGGACATTTCACCCTACTCAAAAGCCAGAGGAGCTATTTGAGTATATTATACGTACTTACACACATGAAGGCGAAACAGTCATGGATAATTGCATGGGTGGTTTTACTACTGCAGTATCTGCTGACAATTCAAAAAGAAATTGGATAGGCTTTGAACTTCAGAAAGAGTATTGTGTAAAAGGAATGGATCGAATTAACGAAAATCGAGACAGATTGGGTATTCCTCACGTAATCATTAAAAGAGATTAAGGAGGTGATTAAAAATAGGCTTCTTAAATTTGGGAAATAACAAAGAGCTAGAAATTATGTATGATCAAGATCTAATAGAAGATACTTCGAATCGTATTTACATGAAACAAATGGCCTTGCTAACTTGCATTAATTTGATTGCACGAACAATAAGTATGTCTGAGTTTCGTGTTAAGAATGGTAAAAAGTCTCTTAAAAATGAAATGTATTACCGTCTGAACATTAAGCCGAATGTGAATCAATCTGCATCTACATTTTGGCAGCAAGTAATCTACAAACTTATTTATGATAATGAGTGTCTCATCATCCAATCTGATACCAGTGATCTACTAGTGGCAGATACTTTTACTAAAGTCGAATATGCCTTGTATGGTGATATTTTTAGGGATGTTGTGGTTAAAGATTTTCAATTTAACCGAACGTTTAAACGTGATGAGGTCATTTACCTAGAATACAGCAATAAGCGGTTAATGCCTATTATTGATGGTTTGTATTCCGATTATGGTGAGTTGTTTGGGCGTATTCTTAATTCCCAAAAGAGGAAAAGCCAGATTCGAGGAACGGTAGATGTAGATACCTCTCGATTAAAGAGCAAAAAACCACAGGAAAAATTACAAAACTTTGTTAACAAAATTTACGGTGCTTTTTCTTCCAAAGACATTGCTATTGTCCCACAACAAAATGGGTTTAGTTATGAAGAACATTCAAAAGAAACGAAAGGGCAATCAGTAGATGAAGTAGACAAAGTAACTAATGGTTTTTTAAATCAGGTTGCTAGGGCTTTGCATATACCAATCGTTTTAATACAGGGTGACAAAGTTGATACAGAAAAGCCTACGCGTAATTTTATGAAATTCTGTATAGATGCTTTTCTTAAATCTATTGGTGACGAACTTAATGCGCAGCTGTTTGAAAAAAGTGAGTACCTTAGCGGTAAGAGGATAGACATTAAACGTGTGTCCTACAATAATATGTTTGATGTTGCATCAGCCGTTGATAAATTACGCTCATCTGGTACGGCAAATGGTCATGAATTAAGAGATGAACTAGGAATGGAGGAGTCTGATGATCCAATCCATGAGAAGTACGTTATTACGAAAAACTATTCAGAAAAGCTTGAAGGGGGTGAGAAAGAGTGAAGCATAAAATTACAGGAGATATAGTTCGTTGGAACTCAAGTATATATGAATTTAATCATAAAATGCGTTCCATAAAGAAGGACGAAGAAATTGAATTGTCTATTAACTCTTATGGAGGTGACGTGTTTCTTGGAATCGATATTTGCAATACATTACGATCTCATGAGGGTAACGTTACTGTAATTATTACAGGAATTGCTGCAAGTGCAGCTTCAATCATGTGCATGGGTGCTGACACAGTTAAAGCGTATAGTAATTCTCAAATGATGATTCATAATGCTTGGACTATAGCCATTGGTAATGCAAAAGAATTACGTAAGTCTGCAGATGATTTAGATAGTATAGGTGAATCCGTTGTTGCATCTTATACACACCGAATCGATGAAGACACAGTTAAAGATTTACTTGATAATGAAACTTATTTATCTGCATCAAAAGCTAAAAATCATGGCTTAATTGATGAGATTATTAATGGTAACCCAGAGGAAGTAGAGTCTGAAGTTTTCCAAGAAGAAGCAGAAGAATTTAATAACAGATTGAAGCCTATTGCTTCCACAAGTAAAGATAAGGATCCAGCAGACTATGAACAAATGTTTGCTGCTTTAAAAGACTTACTAAAAAACGAATCACAACAAAATAACGAACCACCTAAACCAGAGCCTACTCCTCCTGCAGAACCTAAGCAGAACATGAGTAAGCTCTTTTTAAATCTAAAATAAAGGAGAATGAACATGCCAATTAAATTTACTAATTTCGAAGAACAAAAACTTAATTTTGCCAAAGCAACACAAGAAGGTACTCCAGAAGAACAATCAGAAGCATTACAAAATATGCTTAACGCATTAGCTAAAGATGTGGAAAAAGATATTATGAACCAGGTCAATACACAAATGGCTGATAATGTAGTTTTACAGTCCCGCGGTCAAAATGTATTGACTAGTGAAGAGACTAAATTCTTTAATGCAGTTATTGAAGAAGGTGGTTTTAAAGACACAGATACATTACCGAAAACCACACAAGAACGAGTTTTTGAAGATTTAAAAGAAGAACATCCTCTTTTAAAACACCTCGGCTTACAAAATCTGGGTGCAGTTACAGAGTTTATTTATGGTGATCCTGAAGGAATGGCTGTATGGGGTCCACTATTTGGTGAAATTAAAGGGCAACTTAATGCGACCTTCCGTAAAGAAAAAATTGAACAGCTTAAATTAACTGCATTTGTACCAATTGCAAAAGACATGCTGAAATTAGGACCTAAGTGGATTGAGCGTTATGTTCGTACAATCATTAAAGAGTCTATGGCTGTTGGACTTGAACGAGGTTATGTTGCAGGTCGTGGTGATGCTCAACATGAACCAATTGGTTTATTAAAACAAGTGGACAAAGATACAGGTGCAGTTACTGATAAACCTAGTTCTGGAACGTTAACATTTAAACCAGGGAGAACTACAATCAATGAAATGAAAGGTGTCATTAAAAAACTTGCCATTCGTCCAGTTGGAAAAGATCAAGAGAAAAAGGTTCGTAAAGTTGCTGGTAAAGTTGTTATGGTTACAAATCCATTTGACACTTTTGACATTCAGGCAAATGCAACTGTTCAAAATGCAAATGGTGTCTATGTAACTAATTTACCTTTCAACCCCATTTCAGCAGAATCCGTTTTTGTTCCACAGGGGAAAGTAGCATTTTTTGTTAAAGGAGAATATGTTGCTGCTGTTGGTGGTGGATTGGAAGTGAAACAATATAAGGAGACTTTAGCGCTTGAAGATGCGGATGTATTTATTGCAAAGCAGTTTGCTACTGGTAAACCAAAAGATAACTTTGCCTCTCAAGTATATGATCTTGATTTATATCTTGCGGAGGGTACTGGAACTGTTGAGGGGTGATCTAATTGGTCACTGATGAACTATTGAAAGAATTTAAAGAGCGTATGCATATATCTCATAACGAGGACAACAATTTAAAGCGATTGTTGTCTTTTTCTATTTCCTCAATCAAAAGTATGTGTGGCAACTTTGAAATCGATGGGAAAACCGATATTGATTTAAGAGCAAAAGAGTTAGTCTTTGAGCGCACACGATATGCATATAACGATGCTCTTGAATATTTTGAGGCGAATTTTTTAACCGAAATCAATACGCTGGGTCTAGATATTTCCTTCGCTAATGAGGATGATGAAGATGCAACCATTTAAATACAAGCCACCACGTAAAAATACAGGTGATTTAAGGGTTCCTGTGACGTTTTATAAGTATACACCTAATAATAGTCCTGAACCGGGTGAAAAGCTCAAAAAAGTATTATATGAGTGTTTTGCAGCAGTTGATAATGTTTGGATGAAAGATTTGGAACAAGCGAAAACGAATGGAACTGTCGAAGATGTGACCATTACCATTCGTGATCCGTTAGACGACTACATTCCTACAAACAAACACTATATTTCCATTGATGCCCGAGGTTATCGTGGAAAACACTTTAACGTAAAAGCGGATTTTCCGGATCCCCAAAACAATGCGTTTATAAAAATTGTGGGAGGGATTCAATCGTGAGCGTTAAAATAAGAGGTTTGGATAAACTACTATCTGAATTGGAATCTAAGTTGGGTAAACAGGCCATGCAACGAATTAGCGATGAGGCTTTGATAAATGCAGCGAAAGAGTTTGTTAGAAAATTAAAGTCTGAGTTTGAGAGCTTTAAAGATGAAGGTTATAGTATCGAAGAAATTACTATAAAAGGTCCTGAATATGGTCCAGATGGTGCGAGACGTGTGACGGTGCATTGGAGTGGTCCGCATGGTCGTTACCGGATTATACATCTTAATGAGTGGGGAACAATTAAAAATCCAAACCCACGAGGAAAAGGTGCGGTTGCAAGAGCGATGAAAAATAGTGAGAAGGCATATCGTGCTGCAGTACGTAATGCCTTAAAAGGTGGTTTGTGATGGATATACTAGATAAGATATACAAATCACTAATTGCTGATGATTACATCAAAGACCAGGCTCTCGGAAGAATAAAGTATTATGAATATCCAGAAACAGGAGATGTAACCAAGCCATTTATAGTTATTGATCCAATTAATACACCAGATCCTAGTGATTATGGATCTAATAAATGGATGAAGTATGACTATCTAATACAAATAGATGTTTGGTCACTCAATAGAAAAATAACAGATGCCATAGCGGATAAAGTTCGTGACATCATGTGGGATGTCTTTGGCTTTTCGCAAAAACCAGGACCGAAAGAATATGACAAAGATACAGGTGTTTTTCGAGATGCAAGAAGGTATCGAGGCGCCTTATATAGAGATGATTTAGACAGCTTATAGGCTGTCGTTTTTTATAACCAAAACAAGGAGTGATTACATTGGCAGAAGAAACAAAGAAAAATTATCGTGCAGCTACTGGTGTAGATGAGTTTTACTATGGTGAAGTTGGCGATGATGTTGTAGCGCAATATATTGAGCATGTTGACTTTTTACAAGATATCAATGTAGAAATGCCGCAGGAAATTGTTCGAGCTTACGGAAGTAATAAAACAGCCGAAATGGCTACCTCCAATGGAGATATTTCTGTTACATCTCAATTTCATAAAATCCCAATAGAGGACAAGCAACGGTTATTAGGTTGGGAGAAAGTAGGAGGGTTAACTGCTGCAGGTAGTCAAGATAATTCTCCATATGTAGGTGTTATCTTTGCGAAAACATTTGAAGATGGATCGATGGAATATGTTGGTTTACCGAAAGGACTATTCACTCGGCCAAATATTAGTGGTCAAACAAAGGGTGATGGTGTTGAGTTTAGTTCTGAAGAAATCTCTGCCCAATTTATGGATCGTGTTGTAGAAGGATTTGACGAGGAAAAATCCGTTATTTTTGCCCAAGATCCAAAAGGACAAACAACTAATCGTGATGATTTATTCCAGAAAATATTTGGTAAGCCATACCCAGGTACAGAAAATCAAGGAGGCGTTGAAGGATAATGAGTACATTTAAAGCTATTGTAACAGAAGACGTTCAGGCTAATCGTCTATTATCCATGACAGGCGGTAACGGTGCACCACATTTAGCTATTACCGTAGCAGGTGAATCACCAGACTTTGTATCCACAGGTGAATTAACAGAGAACCAAGTAGTTACTGTAACCATGAAAGACAAACCAATATGGAACGTGGAAGCAGGGGAAGATTTATCAGCTGGTCAATTTGTAGAAGTTGGAGAAGGTGGAGTGCTGATTGCATCTGATACTGAAGGAATAGGCTATGTTACAGATGCGATTAAGACAGGTGAAGTTGCTAGACTTGTTAGGCAATCTAGTGGTGGTGAACGTGGTTCACAAGGTCCCGCAGGTCCTCAAGGTCCTCAGGGGGAACAGGGACCTGCTGGATCAAAAGGGGCAAAAGGTGATAAGGGTGATCCTGGTGCTGATGGTGTTAGTGTAGTTGGTGCAACTTCAGATGGTACTAACATTACCTTTGAGAAATCTGATGGATCTACATTTGATGTTCCTTGGCCAGCACAATAATCATAATTAGCTTGAGAGTAGGTCTTTCCTGCTCTCTTTTTTAATTTAATAGAGAGGATGGTTAGAATGGCGAATTTGAAACGAAACATGTTAGAACTTGTAAAAAATCCAGAAGAAGTAATGAACGGTGGAGAGGTGGAAATTGAAAAACATTGGACACCTGCCTTTATTCCGTTTCGAGTATGTAGAGATGCAATTCAACTGTTTGATGATTTGGAAACAGATATGGAAATGTCTGAAGCAGATAAGTTTGATAAGTTGGCAGATTTTGTAGCGAATGAAATTTATGCTGGCAAGATTACGAAGGATGATATATATAATCGTCTTCATGCTCCTGAAGGTAAAGATGCCTTGTATGATCAAGTATTGTTCGTTGCACATGGACAACAAAGTAATGATACAAAAAACTACCTGGCGAAGAACAGTTAAACGATGAGGACTTTTCTTTAGCCAAACAAGCAGAGTATATGGATAAACTCATCGTAGACATGATGGAGAATGGTAAGGATATCAATGAAATATTAGATATGCCCATCCATTACGTTGTAGAAATCTTAAAAGATAAAAATAAACCGAAAAAAGAAAAGTCCTTAATCGCTGCATTTGGCGGTTAGGGATTTTTTATTATCTCCAAAGAAAGGAGGTAACTAATGAGTGAACGAATAGAAGGCTTATCCATTGGGCTAGATCTCGAAACCATGAAAGTTAATAGTGGTTTGGATGATTTAAAGTCTAAACTTAAAACGGTTAATAGCGAAATGAAAGCTAATATGTCTGCTTTTGACCGCAGTGATAGATCGGTTGGTAAATATGAGACTCGCTTAAAAGGACTTAATAAAAAGTTAGAAGTCCAAAGGGCAGTCACTGATAAAGCGTATAAGTCGTATCAAAAAATGGTAGATGAATATGGAGAAGGATCCACCGAAGCAGAAAAGGCAGCGAGAGAATACAACAATCAAGCTGCATCTTTGAACAACTTAGAACGCTATGTGGAACGTACCAAAGATGAACTGGCCAAATTAAAAGAGGAACAACGTATTGCCAACTCGAATTGGACGAAAATGGGGGATAAATTACACGATACAGGTTCAAAAGTAAAAAACTTTGGATCAGGTATGAGTGATATTGGTAGTACATTAAACCGAAATGTAACCTTACCCCTTGGGATTGTTGGCGGAGCTGCCATTAAAACAGGCGTGGACTTTGAATCAGGTATGTCCAAAGTAAAAGCTGTATCTGGTGCTAGTGCTGAAGAAATGAAGAACTTAGAAACAAAAGCACGTGATATGGGTAAAACATCCGTGTTTAGTGCCAAGGAAACAAGCGATGCATTTTACTATATGTCGTTAGCTGGTTGGGATGCAGCAGATATGATGGATGGTATATCTGGAGTTATGGATTTAGCGGCTGCATCTGGTGAGGACTTAGCAAGTGTCTCTGATATTGTTACGGATGGTTTAACAGCTTTTGGTGAATCAGCAAAAGAAAGTAGTCGTATGGCTGACATATTAGCTGCTGCTTCATCTAACGCAAATACAGATGTACAAGGTTTAGGTAATGCCTTTAAGTATGTGGCACCTGTTGCTGGTGCACTTGGGTATACGATGGAAGATACATCTAAGGCAATTGGTTTAATGGCCAACGCTGGTATTAAAGGTGAAAAGGCCGGTACTGCATTGCGTACGATGATGACTAACTTATCTAAGCCAACAAAGGCGATGCAAAAAGCAATGGATAAGTACGGTATTTCTTTAACAGATTCAAGTGGAGAAATGAAGTCTTTTGATAAGGTTATGAAAGACTTACGTAAAAATCTTGGCAAGTTGGACAAGAAACAACAAGCCTCAGCTGCAGCAACTATATTCGGTAAAGAAGCCATGTCTGGTGCATTAGCTGTGATAAATGCCTCTGAATCTGATTATAAGGATTTAACAAAAGCTATCGAAGGATCCGAAGGCGCAGCAAGTGAAATGGCTGATACCATGCAAGATAATGTAGCAGGTAGCGTGAAAGAATTAAAGTCTATGTTGGAAGATCTCTTTATTGAGATGTACAAAAACCTTAAGCCTACCATCGAAACAACCATTAATCTCTTAAAAGATTTAACTAATTGGTTTGCGGAATTAAGCCCTAAAACACAAGAAAACATTGTGAAGTTTGGTTTATTATCAGCCGCAGCTGGACCTGTTTTAAGTATTTTTGGGAAATTAACAATGGGTACAGGAATGTTAATGCAAGGCATGGGAGGATTATCGAAATCTATCGGTGTAGCCAGTGGAAAAGGCGCTGTTGGGGCATTATCGTTGCTTAGTAAAGGTGGCGTAGTCGGTTTAGCCATTGCAGGAGTTGCTGGGCTAGGTTTAACCATACACGGTTTAATTCAAAAATCAAAAAAGGCAAAAGAGGTCAATCTGGAAGTTGCTCAGTCATTAAACGATCAAGCTACTGAACTAGAAAACAGTGCAAATACGTTTGATAAATTAACAGGAAAAGCAAAGATAAGTAACGAACAACTTGCTGAATTAAATGATTTAAATATACGTATATCTGAATCTAGTAATCCTGGTGAAATTAATGAGCTCCAAAAACAATATGATCAATTAGCAAAGAATAGTGGTTTATCTAAAGAGGAGCTAAAAAAGTTATTTAAAGCTAATAAAGATATCATTGAACAAACACCTGATGTAGAGAAAAACGTTTCTGATCAAGGTAATGCGTTTGCCAAAAACTCAGATGCAGTAAATGAATATGTTGAATCGTTATATGAAATGACAAGGACAGAGTTAGAGGCTCAACGATCAGCGGCACTGTCCGAAAAGGCAAATATCCAACAAGAAATAAATGATAAACAAAAAGAGCTTAACGGTTTGCTGGATGAAATGGATATTAAAAATAAGGCTTCTGAATTATCATTAACAGAAAATAAAGCTAGGCAGAATGAAATCAATAAATTACTAAATGATAGTAATACTAGTTCAGCAAGAAAAAATTCATTGCAACAAGAGTTGACAGCATTAATGGATATTGAAAATGGTGACCATGCAAAAGCTGTAGCTGCTCTACAAAAAAAGGTTGATAAGAAACGCGAATCCAAAAAGGAAAGTGAAGAAGAACTTGCGAAAATTGATGCGTTAAATGAAGAAATGCAAAACATCATATTAAAACAAGTTGGAATCAATGAAGAAGGAAAAAAAGGTCTATCACAACTTGATAAATCCATTTCAAAGAACACAGAGGAAATTGAAGCTCTTGAACTAAAACGTCAAAAAAATGGTGAACTAACTGCAGAAGAACAGAAACGTTATAACAAGCTAGTTAAAAGCAATAACAAGCAACTAGAGGCTAAGAATTACTTATTTGAAGAAATAGGCATCTATAAAAATTTAAACTCACTCATGAACGGTAGATTTGCAAGTCTGTCAAAAGAAAAACAACTAAATATAGAAAACCTTGCATTAAAGACTGATATCAAGGTTGAAGAAGGTAACATTGTCAAACAGCTTCAAGACAAAAACGCTGAACACCTTAAAGAGCGTGAAAATCTTATAAAAAACGGAAAACAACAGGGATTAAACAAACAAGAGATAAAAGATCAAGTTGCTGAGCTTGATAATAAAATTCTAAAAAACGACGACGTTCTTAAAAAGATCCTTAAAGAAGCCGATTTGTGGGATCAAGTAAAAGATGAGGTGCACCTGGGTGCTGACGCTATTAAAAAGCAAGGATCTCAAATTGACAACAACAACAACAAAACAGACAAGGGTATTGAAAAAGAAAAAGCACGTACCAAAGAAGCTGCTAAAGACGTTGATAAGAACGTTAATGCTAAGGACAATGGCTCTATTAAGTTCATTAATGACCTTGCAAGTGATATGGTAACGAAGTATGTCAAGGCCGATGATAAAGGTTCTATTAATGATCTTGATAAAAAAGCGAAAAGTCCAATTCAAAAGACAATCGAGTTTGTTGCTAGTGGTTTTAAATGGTGGGCAAAAGGTACACCCCCAAGTGGTCATCCTGGTGGCCATGCTGTCGTAGGTGATGGCGGTGGAAGAGAATTAATACAAACCCCTAACGGTTCAACCTTTTTATCTCCACCTACGGATACCTTATTACCTAATCTACCAAAAGGATCTCATGTAATACCGCATCGAGAAACAGAAAAATTGTTAAAGTCAGCACCAAAATACGCTCAAGGTACAAAAGACTGGCAAAGCTTTGTTAGTCCTGAAAGACTAAGAGGCAATGAGTTTATGAAGCTGCTCGCTCTTAATGGGAAAGGTAATGAAACAGTAGTTAATGTAGTAGGTGAAAATGGTGGGAATGATCGTATCGATGAATTGATTGGTTTAATGAAAGAGTTTCTTCAGACAGCTGGAGAAGCAAAAGAAATCAATCAAACGAATCATTATCATAGTCCGACGCCATTATCACCAGCGGAAACAGCGAGGAAAAATAAGCAAATGCTAAGAACAGCAGCAATGGAATTGAGGTGATAGATATTGAGTCGATTAACATTTGAAAATAGTAGGGGTGATACTATTGTCTTTTATCTATCACCTCTAGTTATTGAGTCCTTAACAGGTATTGGTGAAATAGATGCTGATTTACAGAGTGAGAAAGCCCCTTATCAAGATGGAGATACACATATTGATACATTATTACAACCTCGCTTTATTAATTTAGAAGGCATTATTACCAGGAGAAACCCTGTAGAAATAAAGAGCTTTAGAAAACAAATACTGAGGGTTTGCAATCCTAAATTAGGTCTTGGAAAAATAACTTTAGAATTAGATGGAGATACCAAAGAAATATTTGGTGTACTTGATGGTGGTCCTGTTTTTCCAGAACGTGGTCGAAACGTATGGCAACAATTTATGATTACGTGGAAATGTCCTAATCCTTATTGGAGAGAAACGGTTACTAAATCTTCTCAAATGTCTTTTGTTATGGGGGGATTCTCTTTCCCATTACGACTAGGTACGAAATTCTCACAGCGGTCTTTCAGACGTATTTTTAAAAATGATGGTGATGTAGAAACGCCAGTGCATATTGAATTTCGTGGTCCTGCCATTAACCCTATAATCAAGAACAATACTACAGGAGAATTCATACAGGTCAATCGGACTCTATCGGAGACAGATAAGTTAATTATTGATACTACATTTGGTCAAAAGTCTGTAGAAATAGAAGATGCTGCAGGTAACCGAACGGATGCTTTTAATTGGATTAATCCGGAAAGTTGGTTTTTCCAACTGCAGATAGGAGAAAATCAATTGGAATATAACAGTAATAATGATAGCACGAAAACAAGGGTAGTTATATCCTATAGAAACATGTATGTGGGGGTGTAAAGTATGGCCGAATTATCACGATTTTTTGACTCGACTCCGGACGATGATCGAGAATATACTGCGGATGAATTTGCCGAGTATTTTAGACGATTGCTTTCAAATGGTATCTTTAATGGTGGCACCAATTTAAAAGTGGAGGCAGATGGGAACAACATAGAAACATATATTAATCAAGGGTTCGGCTGGATAGAGGGTTATCTCTATAAAATCCAGGACGAACCTTTTTATTTGCAACATGACTTACCACATAATGAGTTAGATCGTATTGACCGTATTGTTTTGCGCTTAAATACATCTTTAGAAGTGAGATCTATTAATGCTGTGGTGTTAAAAGGTACACCAGCTACTTCTCCAGAAGCACCAGTATTAACTAGAGAAAATAATGTTTACGAATTGTCGTTAGCACAGGTGAAGATTGAAGCTGGTAAGTCTTATATTGAAGGGTATCAAGTTACGGATGAGCGACTTAATAATGATGTATGTGGATTGGTTAACTCATTGATTCAGGCTGATACAACAGAAATATTTAATCAGTTCCAACAGTGGTATGAAGCAAAAACAGCAAGCCATGAAGGACAATGGGAAGATTGGTATAACGAACATATTTTACAATTTGAGCAGCAATGGAACGCCTGGTTTGTCGATGCAACAACGGAATATGATAACAGTTGGAACAATTGGTTCAGCAATACAGAATCCGATTGGAATATCTGGTTTCAAGGAACAAAGGATGATTGGAATACGTGGTTTGAAGATCAGCGTGGTCAAGCATATGTAACAGGGAAAGTATTAGAAGAACGCATACAACCCATTGAGGATGAATTAGAAGCAGCCAGTATTGTCATAAATGGTGGCTTGAAACTATCCGATGGGATTTTTGAGGGTGGGCTTGAGCCATCTTTTGCAACAGCTAATTATATGGGTTTATCAAGTGGAAATGCGATTATAGGGGGGCTCCCTTATTATTACGAAGAAAATAATATTAGTCACGATGTATCAGGAGTAAGAGATGGCAAAATGTATAGATATGTTGTCCAGTTGGATTTAATAACAGGAAATATTGAGGTAGTGAAGAAAGAAAAACATGGCAAAATTCCGCCTTTAATTAGGAATACGGAGTTATATGAATTGTCAATATCTACTGTCGAGCCAGATCCGGATCAACTCATAGCATACAAGCTTACAGACACAAGACAGGATGAAACGTTGTGCGGATTTGTAAAACCGTTAAATAAAAATTTACCAGACCCAGAGGAAGTGTAAACATGGCTCAAAATAAGTTGATGCCTATACGCATTTTAACGCAAGATTTAACATTACTAGCTGAAATAGATAACTACGAATCCTTACAGTTTCCACGTTCCTTTCATTCGATTGGCAGCTTTGATTTACGAATTAACAGGTATAAACAACATACAGACAAGCTACTTAAAAATGCGTTAATTATGTTAGGTAGTCAGCTTAATAAAGTTGGTATAATTAAGCATCGAGAAATACCCCTAAATGAAAAAGGAAAAAGCTCTGAACAATGGACTATTAAGGGGTATCAATTAAAAGGTATTGTTGGTCAACGTCTTTCTATACCGCCAGCAAATACAGAATATGACCGAAAAAGTGGACCAGCTGAAACTGTCATGAAACACTATATTATGAATCACTTTGTAAATCCTGCTGATCCTAAACGTAAAATACCTAATCTTGTGATTGCACCAGACCAGAAGCGAGGGCAACATGTTACATGGCAAAGCAGATACAAGAACATAGCAGAGGAACTGCAAGACATTTCTTTGGCAACTGAACTAGGTTGGGATATTACACTCGACCTTGAAAATAGACAATATGTATTTGATGTTGTAGAAGGTGTAAATAAAACAACTGATCAGAGCGATGTGCCACCAATATTATTTAGTCCAGAATTTGAAACAGTGAAAAACCAGACTTTTACTGACAGTGACATTAACATGAGAAATTATGGTTATGTGGCTGGTCAAGGAGAAGGTGTAGAGCGTGAAGTTATTGAAATAGGGGGAGCTACTGGTCTTGAACGTATTGAAACATTTATAGATGCTAGAGATGTAGCTGAAACAAACCAACTAACAGAGCGTGGACAACAAAAGATGAAAGAACTGGAAAATGAGTTTTATCTGGAATCAGAAATATTAACGATGTCACCTTTTGTATATGGGAAGGATTACGATTTAGGCGATATTACAACTTTACAGAATAGAAGTTGGGGATTAACAAGGAATGCACGCATTACTGAGATAAGCGAGGTCTATGAACCAGGTACTTATCGAATTGATGCCACTTTTGGTCAATCGAAGCCGACATTGCCCGAAATGATTAAGGGGCAGTTTGCGGAGTATGAAAGGCTTCTTAAAATGTGAGAATTTAATTAACGCTTAATAGGCGTTATTTTTATGCAGGAAAAATGTTCTTTTTTGTCGAAATTAGTAGGTGAGGAGGAATGATGGTATGTTACTCTTTGTGGTTCCAATATATAGAGTTAGTCCAAAAAGATGGGAAGAAGAATTTATTAAGAAGTGGGATAAGGAATTAGAGGAGGTTTATGACGACAAAGCAGAGTTAGAAAAAGCAAAACAAAGATACATTGACAAGTACTTTGTTCATCATAAATACAATGATGTAATTGCATGGATAGAGGTTAATTTTGAAGTTTACAAAATAAAAGGGCGAGTTATTACAACAAATAAAAAAAGCTATAGGAGAGGTTTTAAACCTGTCTACGAAAGTAATTATAAATTGGGTGACATAGACATCTCTGTTAATGGGAAAAGCAACGAGAAAATTATTGAGGAGTTAATTGAAAGAATAGAAAGGTTAAGAAAACAATCTTACAATAATAGATATATCGATACAAGTTTAATTACTGATGTGGGGAGATATGTCGATTTTCAAAAAATCTATAACGATAGTCTTAATAAATAGCATCTCAAACGAGGTGCTTTTTATATTTACTGCAGGGGGTTGAATATGAGTGAGGGTAACCAATGGTATAATAACCAGCAATTATTTGAGCAGATAAATGCTATGAGTAAAGACTTTGTTGGACTGCGCCACGAAATGCAAGAAACTCGTAACATGATAAAAAAATACAACGGCTTACGTGAAAAAATTGATGTGGTAGAAGACAAAGTTGAAAAAATAGAAGCAATAACAGAAGGAAGAAAATCAGTTGCAGAAGCTATCCGCCTATGGGGTGGGTGGCTTTTTGCTTTAGTAACACTAGTTGTTTTATTGATTACCAAAATTTAAGGAGGAATTAACATGAAACAAGCAATTGTAAGACTTGTCGTATTGGTAATTTTATTAGCAAATCAGGCATTAGTTGTGTATGGATGGGATCCACTACCGTTTACTGAAGACCAAATTTATCAAGGTGTATCTATAGTAGCTACAATTGGCGTAGCTGTATGGGCATGGTTTAAAGACAATCCTGTTACTAAAAAAGGTAAGAATAATGATAAATTCTTACGTGATAGGGGGATGAAGTAAGATGGCGGTATCTTTAAATACATTATTAGAACGTTCTATTCGTAATATGGGTAATGGCATGAACCAAGTTGTTAAGCAAACAGCACTAGAAGTGATTAAACGGGCGTATAAAGAAGGAATATACGTCCAAATATCTGATGGGTACCGTTCACACGCAGAACAACAAAAACTATATAATCAAGGGCGCACAACTAGCGGTAATATCGTAACAAATGCTAAACCTGGGCAATCATTGCATAATTATGGACTAGCTGTAGATTATTTCATTGTTAGCGATGACGGTCAAAAGGCTATATGGACAGTTAATGCAAAGTGGAAAAGAGTTGCAACAATCGGTAAATCGTTAGGATTTGAATGGGGCGGGGATTGGTCTAGCTTTAAGGATTATCCTCATTTACAAATGACTGGTGGTCTTACTTTATCACAACTACAAGCTGGTAAACGCCCTAAACTTACAAGTAAAGTAGATGATATCATTACAGCACCAGATCAAAAAGTAGAGTCCGAAACAGTAACGAACTGGATAAAGGTTACTGGTGATTGGAAAGGACAGACGCTTAGAAATGGTCAATATGGTAAGCCTGTTAAACAATTACAAACGATGCTATCTAAAAACGATCCTCCATTCTATCCAAACAAAGGAGCTAAAAACAACGGTATTGATGAATATTATGGAGACGACACAGAAGATGCAGTAGAACGTTATCAATCTTACTATGGGTTGAAACGGGATGGATTGGCTGGTAAAGAGGTTTATGGATCCTTAAAAGAGAATGAATCAAATAGTAAGTCTAAACCTAGTCAAGCCAAAGGTACCGTTCATTTGCCTGCATCTGCAAAGACCTGGAGAACGTATAAGCTTAATGTTAAACCTGTAAAGAAAAATAGCGATTGGAGCCTTACTCCTGCTAGGTATGGTGGATTGACATATAAAATACTAGATAAGCCATATCCAGATGTAGTTACTATCAAAACAGGTAGAGGTAATCGTAATATTTATGTTGGTTCTGGTACTAGTGCTGAGGTTAAGTAAGTCTAGTGATAGTTAGAAGTATGTAAATGAGAGTGGAGTAAATGAAAATAAGCCCTCCTAGTGAGGGCTCTTAATATAGTTTAAGTTTTCAAACGAGGACCAGATCATTCCTTTTTTTTACCTCAAATTCGTAACGGTCTTTGATCATCTTATTAATTTGCCTCGTTGTGTGAACAAATTTAATATTTTTCTTAATTAAATCAAAATTGAATTCATCGAGTAACTCAATAAAAGCAGTGTTAACAAAAGATGATGTAACACCGGACACTCCTTCAAAAGAAAGTGTTAAAGGTTCATCATTTTTTAAATAAGGCTTAATGATGTCTTGGATAATCTTGCCTTCTTCGTTGGAGTAGCAACGTTCTACGTGGTTAGAAATTTTAATTACCATTCGAACTCCTCCTCAATATCAGTTATATTTTGAATGCTGTCCGTTTTAAGGACAGTTTCAATTAAAGTTCCTGGGTAAAAACTACTTTTAAGAGAAGTGTTTTTTTCCACTTCATTAGTAATAATACCCTTTGTACAGTTTAATATACCATAATTTGAATGAATGTGAACAGAACCGTTGTTATTTCTTACCACATTTTCTATTAAAGTATGTAATCCAGCTCCTAAGTTTCTCGGAGAAGTTTTTGTAGTAAATCCTTCTGTTGCAGCCATAAATATAGCTTCATGATCTTGTAAAGAAGGTCTGATTTTGCGGATGTTTTCTGGAATACCAACACCAAAATCAGAAATAGTTATTTTTACTTCATTTTTATTCGGATAATGTTGTGCGAATATGCACCCGATATTTTCTTGAGCGTGGTCACGTATATTATTAAATATTTCGCCAAAGCAAATTCTTATAGTGGCTAATGATGAAAATGGGATATCTAATTGATCAGATAACCAAAACGAAAACTCTTTTTCAAGCCACCTGGGGCTGTCGCTATAAGCTATTAACTTTAATGGGATAGTAGTCTGTCTTGGTGATGGAAAGCTGGTAAGGTTTTTTCCTGCATACCTTATAAAAAAATCTGAATCATCAAGGAACTGAATTGGATTATTCTTTCCTGAAGAGTTTTTGGGATATGTAATCGTTGAATTTACATCTCGTTTTCGTAACCACTCAAATAAGTTACTTAAAATAGTTACACCGGCTGGTTCAATAAACTTCAAGTTTGTAAAATCGAAATCAATGCGATGATCTTTTGGTTTGAGATCGTAATCAATTACAGAAGATAATAGCTGATACATAGTTGAGCGATTGAAATTTCTCGGTATAAATACTTTCATTATTTCATCTCCTATAGCAGTTAAAAAGTATTATATGTAAGTGCATTCTTGATGAGTATCTAGTCCATAATACCTTTTTATAGGGGGATTTTCCATATTTTTTGTAAAATTTCTATTAACATCTACTTCAAAAAACATTTTGATCAGTTTCATTTTATCTTTCACCAAAACAATAATAATTTTTTGTGCACTTATAGCATAAAAAACTGCCCCGTCCTTAGTTGGAGGGGGCAGTTTTTTCATATTGTAAAAGCTTTTCAATTAATACGCCTATTGGAAGATCCAGCGCATCAGATATTTTTAAAATTGTGCCCAACCTCATGTTTTGAATCGATGAATTTTTTTGAACCAAATTTGAAAATACGGATTCTCTTACACCACTCTTTTTTGACAGAGCGTACCGAGTCATTTCATATTCTTTACAAAGTGAGTCAATAGGGTGCATATTATTTCTTCCCTTTCTTTTTTCTGTCCCAATATTTTTTACGTAACCAAACAATCAGCAATGATCCTGCAACTACGATTAACAATATATTAATTATGTTTTCCACCATATTATTTATGGTATACTGTTATTGAGAGTGAGGGGATTAACCCCCACGTCTCATTCTTTGGTTTTCTAGTCGTAATTTCTCGGCTTCTCGTTTCGATTTCGTACCGTCGTGCCAGACTTTTCGAATCGTTACGATGCCGGTTATTACGGCTATTATTTTTAACAGTATAACCATTTCTTACCTCCTTTCTATAATCTTATTATACTACATTTAAATGTAGTAGTAAAGAGTAAATAGACAAATTTTTAATTTATTTTTTTCTTGAAAACAGAATGCATGTTCTTATATAATGATAGAAACAAATGTTCTTATTGGAGGTAATCACATGACTGCTGTACCTAAACCGCCTAAAGGGAAAAAGAAGTCAGCTAGTAACAGTCCAAATTTAACAGAAGATAGGCTTTTAGAGATTTCAGAACGACTAGCAGATGCATTGGAATTTAAGAACGAAATTACAATCACTACATATAGAAAAGGAAAGTACGAAAAGTTTACAGGTATTATCCAAAATGCAAACCCCGAAACGAAAATGATTACATTTAATGTTGGTAATTTTGAACATCATAAGATCAGCGCAAATATTATTGTAGGTGTAGAGTAAAAGAGAAGGGCATAAAACCCTTCTCTTTTTTGATATTTAAAATTAGGATACACCTGTCCGCTCTCAATTAAAATACTCCCCCAAACCTCCCCCAATTATTTGGTGGAGAATATATTATTTTACAATGCAAAAAATACATTCAACATTTACAAACCCTTATATATCAAGCTTTCAACTACCTTGACAAGTATTGTTTAACCAGCTAATATAATATGCATTATATAGTGCCATGCATATTGTATCCTCGCTTGTGTGGGGAAGGAAAATGGGCAACTATCAGACCATGCTGACCTATTCGCTAGATGTTATTAGAGATCATAAAAACTTTACAACGTGTATCCCAGCTTGGTACCGCTGATCTTCATTCATAATTGATGGAACCATTAAATGAATGTGTTCGTATATAAATGATAAATATAAATAAGGAGTTAGCTATGAAACGAACGGTAGAATTTATATTAGGTTTAATTGCTGTTGCGATGGTATAGATGAAGTTATTAACATAATTTAGCTATATAGGCTAGATAAAATGGATTTTAAAGTATAAATACCTGCTTTGAAATCTATTTTTTGGTAGTCATCGGAAATGAAGGAAATGATAAAATTTGTCCATGTGGATAAATATGCGTGTTAAGCCGCGTCCAGCTCCAGCGCCCAGAAACGATGTGACTTCACGAATCGTCTCACGATAATTCATCATTGGCTCGCAAGCTCACTGTGATTTCCTTATTTCCGTTGACTCGCTCCACTCGCTATGTTTCCAATCGGGAGCTTGTATCCCGCATATCACGTGCAGTATGCCCTCAATATGGATAAGAAGGGGATCAACTACCAGTTATAGGTCAGATTGGTTCCAAGGCCTTTAGGTTATACCCTTGTGGTACTAACAATCCGTGGAGGATAAACATCCCTCCACGGATCGTTGTTTCACTTTATCTATATAGTGTGCACATCCCATGCTCTATATCTGGTTAATTACAATTAAACGTTATTTCTTATTTTTCCCCACTTAATTCTACTAATATTTTTGCTTGAGACTTGTCCTTAGATAATGCTTCAAAGCCTTTTTCAATTATGTCATCCAGCTGTATTTCATCCGTGATAACAGATTGTGGCTGTATTTGACCAGATGCCATTAAATCAATCGTTTGCTGAAAAGAAGTAGGTGTATAAGCTATAGATGAAGTGATTTTCACACCTTTACCTGTTAATTGGAATGGGTTCCATTCAATCGGTCTAGCAAAGATTGATACGATTACCATGGTTCCTCTTGGTTTCGTTGCTTGAATAGATTGCTCAAATGTAGGAGCTACGCCAGCAACTTCAAAGGAAACATCTACACCTTCAGGTACGATATCTGTAATAGCTTTTACTGGATCAGTTTCCCCAGAATTAATAATATGTGTTGCTCCGACTTCTTTTGCTTTTTGCAGCCTTGTTTCCGATAGGTCTAATGCAATAATTTTGCTTGCACCTGCTGCTTTTGCTGCAATGATTGTTAATAATCCAATCGGTCCAGCACCGAATACTGCAACAGTGTCGCCAAATACTAGTCCGCCTTCTTTTATTGCTTGAACAGCAACTGCTGTCGGTTCAACTAAAGCTCCGTCTTGTAATGTTAATGGCTCAGGTAGGTGATATACATTTTTTTCTGGAACATTTGTAAATGATGTAAATCCACCATCTGTATTTAAACCGATAAAGGCAAAGCCATCATATGGGTCAAGATCCTCTGATTTATTTCCGAATGTAAGGGTAGGATTTACTGCTACTCGGTCGCCCGGCTTATATGTGGTAACCTTTGCACCTACTTCTTCTACAACTCCTGCAAACTCATGCCCAAATGTTAATGGAGTTGTATCACCTGTTAAAGGATCTTCTTTTTCTACAGGAACAAATACAGGTCCTTCCTCATATTCATGAAGATCACTTCCGCAAATGCCTGCCCAAGCTACTCTCACCTTTACTTCAGTTTCTTTTAAAGGTTTCAATTCTCGTTCTTCTACTCGTACATCTTTTTTACCGTACCATACTGCAGCTTTCATGGAATTATCCTCCTTATTACTCAGATGGAAATAATTAAATTACTACTTTAGTATACCATTCTTATTTTATAATTTGTCTATTTCTGTCGAAACTTCACATATTAGTCAAGATAATTTTACAAGTAATATACAAATTAGAAAATATATTGTTTGTAGTCTATAAGTTATGGGTCAATCGGAATTCATTTGGGTGATTTTGTTAGAAGTATACCTTTAGTAGTTAGTTCGTAGATGTGAATCATTATGTTAAAATTATGATTGAGAAACATAGAATCATCTAGTCTAGCATGCAGGTAGAATGAAGATATGGTTTCTAACTTTTAACGATTTATCCCACATATAACTTGCAGTTAGTTCCCTGCTTCAAGCAATAGAGAGAAAGCAATATGGATAAGGGGGAAATCGACTGCCAGTAAATGTCCGTTGGTTTAAAGGCCTCTAGGTCATACCCTTGTGGTGCTAACCATCCGTGGGGATAAACAAAATCCCCTACGGATGGAAGTTGCACTTTATACTACATGAAATATTGAATTTTACAGTAATCGAAGAATAATAGATGAATCTTATTATAAGGAGGAATATGGAATGAAATTTATTCACACTGCTGATTGGCATCTTGGCAAATTAGTACAGGGTGTCTATATGACAGAAGATCAAGCGTACATACTTTATCAATTCATCGTGGCTATTGAAAATGAAAAACCTGATGCTGTTATTATTGCAGGAGATTTATATGATAGAGCAGTGCCGCCAACAGAAGCGGTACATCTCTTAGATAAAATTTTAGAGAGAATCGTACTTCAACTTCGTATTCCGGTTTTGGCAATTGCTGGGAATCATGATAGTCCGAGCCGATTAAATTTTGGTAGTAAAATTATGCGAGATAATGGCTGCCATATTGTAGGGACGCTCACGAATGATTTACAACCAATTGTTTTACATGATCATGATGGAGAAGTTCATTTTCATTTAGTTCCTTATTGTGATCCAAGTGTGGTAAGAACTACTTTTCAGGATGATACGGTTCGTACACATAATGATGCAGCAAAGAAAATTATCGAGCAGATTGAGGGGAGAATGGATTCACATGCTAGACATGTATTTGTAGGACATGCTTTCGTTACTCCTTATGGAGCAGAAGAAGAAAATACGAGTGATTCAGAACGTCCATTATCTATTGGTGGATCGGAATATGTAGCTGCTGAGCACTTTGCAAAATTTCATTACACAGCGTTAGGACACCTTCATCAAGCGCATTATGTATGGAACGAGACGATACGTTATGCTGGATCTCCATTGAAGTACTCTATTTCAGAGGAGCATCATAAGAAAGGATTCTATGTTGTGGAAATAGATGGAGAAGGTGCTGTTAATGTTGAGAAACGTATACTGCATCCGAGAAGAGATGTGCGCACAGTTGAAGCTTCTATAAATGAGTTGCTGACACACCCTATCAATGATGATTATGTATTTATTCGCTTAACAGACGAGTTACCAGTACTTTCACCGATGGAAAAGGTGCGATCTGTTTACCCAAATGCGTTGCATGTTGAACGGAAGCATAATCAATTTTCTCTTGCTGATGATGAGGAGAATAATCGGGCAGAACGCACCAAGCTGTCAGAACTTGAATTATTTCATGCTTTTTACAAAGAAGTGAAGGGAACAGAAGCAACACAAGAAACGGAACAGCTTTTTAAAGAAGTACTGAATGAATGGCTGCATGAGGAATCAGATGTAACACAAACAGAAAAGTTGAAGCCTTATCTTACCATTTAATGCAGAAGGGAGTGGAATAATTGAGACCTTTAAAGTTAACAATGACAGCGCTTGGCCCATATAAAGATACGGAAACAATAGATTTTACGGAAATAGAAGCGTATCGTTTATTTGTTATTTCTGGAAATACTGGTGCCGGTAAGACGACTATATTTGATGGTATTTGCTTTGCTTTATATGGCTCAGCAAGCGGAGAAGATCGAGAAGAAAATATGCTGCGAAGTGATTTTGCCGATGACAATGTCCATACAGCAGTGGAGTTACTGTTTGAATTAGGCGGTCGTATTTTTCGAATTCTGCGCCAACTAGGCCATGTGAAGCAAGGGAATAAAACGAAGACAGGTGACCGATACGAATTCTATGAGCTAATAGATGGCAATGAAATTCCTTGTGTAGATAGGCAGATTGTATCTGAAATAAACAAAAAAATAGAAGCTTTAATTGGTTTAACGCAGGATCAATTTAAGCAGATTGTTATGCTTCCGCAAGGAGAATTCCGTAAGCTGCTCACCTCGAAAACGGATAATAAAGAAGAAATATTACGTCGACTATTTAAGACGGAACCGTATAAAAAAATTAGTGAACGGATGAGAGAGAAGAAGGCTAATGCAGAACAGGCATACAATAAAGCTATCCAAGCTCGTGATCAATTGATTAAGCATATTGAAGTGAGGTTACCTAAACGAGAAAATTCATTTCTATTTCAGCTTTTAGAAAGTGAGCATTACAATATCAATCAGGTTATAACTGGTTTACAAGAAGAAAGTCACTTTTATATGGAGAGAATCGCGTGTGATAAGGCTAGATATGAACAAGCATATGAGGGTCATAATAACAAACAGGCGGAATATCACCAAGCAAAAGCTATAAATGATCGTTTCAATGAAATGCAACAAAAAAAAGCCAGACTAAACGAATTAGATAATCAGCTTACAACATATCAAAAGCGAGAAAAACAATTAGACGATGCAGAGCGAGCTAACAACCTCATTCCTTATGAAAAACAGCGAAATGATTGGCATAAAGAAGAGGAAATGCAACAAAAGAATCTTCACTACGCAGAAAATAAGCTTAAAACAGCTAACGAGCGAGTAAAGCAAGTGCAAGCCTTGTATAAAAAAGAGGAAGATAAGAAGGAAGAAAGAGAACAACTACGTATTATTCTGGAACAACTAAAGGATTATTTACCAATAGTTAAAGAAATGGATGCGTCTAACCAACAGTTGAATAAGCTGAATCAGCAAGTGCAGGATGGCGCCTCCGAATTGGAGAAACTTCAAAAACTACTCGATGTAAAGAATCAGCGAGCAGAAGCTATTCACGAACAAATAGAAAAGCTCGATCTCACAGTCGAGCAGTTACCAGATAAACAGCAACGATTACAAGAGATGCGAGATCAAGTAAAAGTCCTAATAGATTATATAGAGTTAGCAAAAAAACACGATAAATTAGAAAAAGAATCCAAACAAAAACATCAAGAAGCATCTCAAGCGCAAGCTGATTACCAACAAATTGAAAGGGATTGGCTTAATAATCAAGCTAGTATTCTAGCAGCGCATCTACATGATGGACAAGCTTGCCCGGTCTGCGGAAGTATCGATCATCCACAAAAAGCCATAAATAGGGATCGTAACGTATCGAGGGAGCATTTAGAAAAAGCGAAGCAGCAATTTCAGATACTAGATACGCAATATCGTAACAGCTTTGCTGAATGGAATTCAGTAAGCGTACAATTAAAGGAAAGGGAAAATGAATTAAATAACTATTCCATAAATAAGAGAGATGTAACAAGTGCTAAAGAAGCATTAGTACTTCAAGGGCAGCAACTAAGTGAAGAAGTGAAGCAATTACATCATGATAGAAAACAGCTTGCTGAATATAAAGCTATGTACGAACAGGCATTAAAAGAAACCAAAGATGTAGAAGCTAAAGTGAAAAGAACGGAGCAATATTATCAAGAGCAAGTTGCATCTTATCGTACTGCTCATGCTGTTTATCAGGAAAGAATACAAAAGATTCCTCAAGATGTGAGAACTCTGTCTGAATTAGAGAAAAAAATAGAAGTAAAAGAAGAGCAACGAAAGGAATTGGAGGAGCGCTGGGAGCAAATACAACAAAAGCTGTTGCAGGAGAAAGAAGAATTGACTAAAAGTGAATCCGATGTTAGTCATGCAAGCAACCAGCTGCAGGAAACGAAGATAAGGCGGGAGAATGCAAACAAACAGTTTGTTGATGCATTAAGCCAAGCGTCCTTCCAAACGGAGGAGGTGTTTCAACAAGCTAAGCTGGAAGAGGATGAGCGTAAGCAGTTAAAGCATAGCATAGAAGAATATAATCAGCATCGGCTTACGCTGCAAAAGCAGGTCCGTGATCTGAACAGAGAATTGAAAGATAAGCAGCAGGTTGAATTAACGACTATTGAAGCCAAACTGAAAGAATTAAAAGTAGAATACGAACAAGCATTAAAGACATGGGATCAATCAAATAAATACTATGAGGAAATCATTACACTACAGCAAAACATTGTCGAGGTCACTGAACAAGCTAATAACTTGGAAAAGAAATTAGCCACTATAACCGATCTCCATGATGTATTAAGAGGGCAAAATAACAAGAAAATATCCTTTGAACGGTATTTACAAATTGAGTATTTGGAGCAGATTATCGATGCGGCAAATTTACGATTAGATCGATTATCAAATGGTCAATTTTTCCTGAGTCGTAGTGACAGGCAGGAATCGCATGGAAGACAGAGTGGTCTAGGCCTCGACGTTTTCGATGCATACACGGGACAGACAAGAGATGTGAAATCCTTATCCGGAGGCGAGAAGTTTAATGCAGCTCTTTGTTTGGCACTAGGTATGTCAGATGTTATTCAAAGTTTTCAAGGCAATATTTCGATTGAAACAATGTTTATTGATGAAGGGTTTGGTACGCTGGATGAAGAAGCACTAAACAAAGCAGTTGATACATTGGTAAGTTTACAGCAATCGGGTAGAATGATTGGCGTGATCTCACATGTGCAGGAATTAAAAGCTATGTTCCCAGCAGTACTCGAGGTAAAGAAGACAAAAGAAGGATCTAGTCGAGCAAAATTTGTTGTAAAGTAACGGTAGCCTTTAAAGAATTTTAAAGGAACTGAATAGAGGAGGGCTATCAAAAGCTGAATCCTAGTGAATTTTTGTATCGCTTTTCACTGGCGTAGTTACATTTGACATGTGCTTTTTTCACAATTTTTTCGGCTAGGATAGACGTTCATGCATCGATTTCTCTCGGTAGAATAATTACTATTCCAAAGAACTGTCGAACTACTATCCTGATATACTTCATATTCGAATAGTAGTTCGACATTACTTATCTCAATTTCTATAGTCTCTCGCTCTTCATAATCGTTTAACTTGCTGAAACGATGGACTGTAAGTGCTGTAATGTTTGTTTTAGATTGTTTGTTTCCTCTTGTGTTAGAGGTACCATTGGAAGCCGAACATCCCCAACTGGAACACCTTTCATAGATAATGCTGATTTGACGGGCGAAGGACTAGGTGCAGCAAACAAAGCTTTCATGATTGGAAGTAAATGTTGATGTAGCGCTGCACTAGCTTTGACATTTCCAAAGCTAAATTGATTTATCATCTCTTGCATTTCATTACCAATGATATGGGAGGCGACTGAGACCACACCTTTTCCTCCAATAGCTAATGCTGGTAATGTTAGTCCGTCATCTCCGCTGTATAGGGAGAAGTCCTTGGATGTGCGTCTAATTATTTCTGACATCGCATCAAGGTTACCGCTCGCTTCTTTGATGGCAACAATATTATCTATTTTAGAAAGCTGTACCGTAGTATCTACAGTTAAATTGACACCAGTTCTTCCCGGTACATTATAAAGCATAATAGGGAGATTAGTAGCTGCTGCAATCGCTTGGAAATGCTGATAAATTCCTGTTTGCGAAGGTTTATTGTAGTATGGAGTAACAAGCATGATACCATTAACTCCAACTTTTTCCGCTTGTATTGTTAAATTAATAGTAGCTTTTGTGTTATTTGCCCCAGTTCCAGCTAATACCGGAATTCGATCATTTACTACTTCAACAACGAAGCGCATAAGCTGAATCTTTTCCTCATCTGTTAATGTAGCTGATTCACCTGTAGTTCCAGCAACAATCAGCCCATCCGTTCCATTTTTAATTAAATAATTTACGAGAGATCTTGTGGCATGAAAATCAATTTTTCCATGTTGATCAAATGGTGTCACCATTGCGGTTAATACTTGGCCAAATTCCATTTCTTTACACCCCTTGTGATAAGTTAAAACAATAGATGGATAGACCATTTCTAATTAACGCAAAAAAACAGCAGCAAGGGTTTGCTACTGCAGAAATGTAGTATTTCATTTTCTGCGTCAGATAGCCCTCCATATAGTTACCTATACGACAGTCCTGTATTTATTCAATAGCAGAACCAGCAACAGTAAATAATGAGTTATCTGTTACTTCGGCAACGATCCCTTTCCACAATCGTCAATGGATCTCATTATCCTCAAACTGTGTAATGATGACCGATGCACCTCTATCCTCACTTCAAATAATTGAAATAAGAAATATTTAATTGTCTGTAATATAACAGATTTCCTTATTTCACGCAAGGCTATTTGAATTTTAGCAAGGAAATGATGCCTATCGTTTATTCAATTGTTCCTTTAATGACATACAAATAAAGTGAACCTTCAATCAATTGAAGGTTTTGTTTGTCCCCCTAGTTACCAATAGTGTTGTTCCTTTATTGCTTGAAGCGGGGGTCTTACTGCTAGTTATATGTGGGGAAAAACATAATTTAGCTAAGCATCTCACCTAGAGTAATTACTCGAATCAATCAAAATATGACAAGTTGACATCCAGTCTATGCTTGAGGTGGTACGTGTTCTATAGGACGAAATACTTCTAGGTGAACTAAGGGCATCACTGTTTAAAGAATTCTTCCACCAATCCTATAAACTTCAGTACAATTGGAGGTAAATAACGATTTTTCTCATAGGCTAGATATACGCTTCTGGATAAATGTGAATCGTTAATATGTTTTATATGATAATCTGAATGAACTGTATTTTTAACATAGTTTTCAGGAACAACTGTGATTCCTAAACCTTCGATAACAAGACGACATGCTGTTTCAAATCGCTCGATTTCAAATTGAATCATTGGCTGAATCCCTGATTTAGCAAATGCATAAAGAATATCCTCTCTTGTTTGAAAGCCTTCTTTGCAAATGATAAATGTTTCGTCTTTCAAGTCATAAATAGTTAGCTCTGTATGATCTTGTAAGTTGTGCCCTTGAGGAAGAACAGCAACTAATTTTTCCTCATAGATAGGTAATGTCTCAATCGCATCATTATTCAAATTCTGATTTGTTATAGCTAGATGAATATCGAAGTTTGTTAAAGCTTTCTCTACATCCGTTAAACTTAGAATTTCTAATAATTTTATATGAGCATCCTGATATTCTTTCTGAAATTGTTTCAAAATTTTTGGTACCCAAAAATTGGAGGACTCTATTAAACCGATTGTGAGTTCCAGCGGTCCCTGCTCTTTCAAGCGGATCATTTCTTTAGATACATGCTGATAGTGATTTAACAATTTTTTAGCCTCTTGATAAAGTATTTTACCCTCACTTGTGACCTCGAGGCTCCTCGTATTACGTTTAATTAATGTCAATCCTACTTCATTCTCTAGCTTTTTAATAGCAGCACTAAGTGATGGCTGAGATACATGTAAGACGGTTGCTGCTCGAGTATAGGTTGATTGTTCAACAATCGTAACAAAATAGACTAAATGGCGAAATTCCATCCTAATCTCCTTAATTTATAGTTGAATTTTATAAAAATATAGAATATTTATATTTGTAATTATATATTATTATAATTATAATTTTAATGTATGGTATTAAAATAAATAATTGTTATGTCTTCTATTATCTATAGTACCAAATAAACAGAAGGATCGATAATCAGATGGAAAAGGAATGTGAATTTTTTAACTACAGAAAATGTAAACGGTTTATTTGAGGTTGCTAACATAGGGAGGAGATGAAGAAAATGAGAATGGAAAAGAACATGCAAGTAGAACAATATCGTGGTTCAGCATTACATACGAAAGGATGGATACAAGAAGCTGCTCTTCGAATGTTGAATAATAATCTGAGCCCAGAGGTGGCAGAAAATCCAGACGAGCTAGTGGTTTATGGTGGGATAGGTAAAGCAGCACGAAATTGGGAATGCTACGAGGCGATTGTGAAGGAATTAAAACAGATAGAGGAAAATGAGACCTTACTCATTCAATCAGGAAAACCCGTTGCTGTGTTCCGTACGCATACAGATGCTCCGAAAGTGCTGATTGCTAACTCGAATTTAGTTCCAGCATGGGCGAATTGGGAGCACTTTCATGAATTGGATCAGAAAGGTTTAATGATGTATGGGCAAATGACTGCGGGCAGCTGGATCTATATTGGCAGCCAAGGAATTGTGCAAGGAACATATGAGACATTTGCAGAATGTGCTAGGCAGCATTTTGACGGTAGTTTACAAGGAACGATTACTGTGACGGCGGGGTTAGGCGGCATGGGAGGAGCGCAACCTTTAGCGGTGATACTAAATGAGGGGATCTGTATTGCTATAGAAATAGATCCTCATCGTATCCAGCGTCGATTAGATACAAATTATTTAGATACCTCTACGGATAGCTTAGATGAAGCAATAAAGCTTGCTGAAGAAGCGCGTAGTAAAGGGGAAGCGCTATCTATAGGCTTGTTAGGCAATGCAGCTGAGCTTCTACCGGAAATGCTTACAAAAGGATTCATTCCAGACGTACTAACAGATCAAACCTCCTCTCATGATCCGCTGAATGGCTATATCCCTGTTCATATGACGTTAGCAGAAGCAGCTAAATTAAGGGAGAATAATCCAGGGAATTATGTTCAATTATCTAAACAAAGTATTGCAGTTCATGTTAAGGCAATGCTGCAAATGCAGCAAAAAGGGGCGGTTACCTTTGATTATGGAAATAATATCCGCCAAGTAGCCAAGGATGAAGGAGTAGCGAATGCATTTGATTTTCCTGGATTTGTTCCTGCTTATATTCGCCCACAATTTTGTGAAGGTAAAGGACCGTTTCGCTGGGTGGCATTATCCGGCGATCCAGAAGATATTTATAAGACAGATGAGGTCATCCTGCGCGAATTTAGTGAGAACGAGTCGCTGTGTAAGTGGATTCGCATGGCGCAAGAGAAAATTAGTTTCCAAGGACTCCCTTCTCGGATTTGCTGGCTAGGGTATGGAGAAAGAGCCCGCTTTGGAAAAATTATTAATCGTATGGTTGAACGAGGTGAATTAAAAGCACCGATTGTTATCGGACGTGATCATCTTGATTCAGGTTCCGTAGCCTCACCAAATCGAGAAACGGAAGCGATGAAGGATGGAAGCGATGCGGTAGCGGACTGGCCAATATTAAACGCGTTGATTAATAGTGTTGGGGGAGCTAGCTGGGTCAGTGTCCACCACGGTGGCGGCGTTGGTATGGGATACTCGCTTCATGCTGGAATGGTTATTGTTGCCGATGGAACAAAAGAGGCGGAGGAGCGTTTGGATCGCGTCCTTACAACAGATCCTGGGATGGGGATTGTTCGTCATGTGGATGCAGGCTATGAAAAAGCCGAGGATACTGCGAAGGAAAAAGGTGTTCATATTCCAATGCTACAACGTAAAGGGGCGTTATAAATGTCAGATATCCTATTTATTAAACATGCAGCTCAATTACTTACCATAAGTGGAAATACCGATAAGCCAGCTAAAACTGATGCAATGAGAGAGCTTAATAGTATAGAAGATGGTGGATTACTTGCGAAGGACGGTGAGATTATTGCCATTGGTACGACGGAAAAAATTCAAGCGAAGTATGCCGATGAAATTGCTCAAGCTAAACAAATCGATGCGTCTAATAAAGTAGTTTCCCCAGGTCTGATCGATCCTCATACACATCTTGTTCATGCCGGAACAAGGGAGAATGAGTATGCAATGCGACTAAAAGGAAAGTCGTATATGGACATCATGCATGCAGGAGGCGGTATTCACGCAACAACTCGAGCTACGCAGCAAGCAAATTATGACCAACTTTATCATGAATCGAAGCTGCGTCTAGATACATTTCTAACAAATGGCGTCACCACAGTAGAAGCAAAGAGTGGATATGGTTTAACGACAGAACATGAAATCAAGCAATTGGAAGTTGCCAAGCAATTAAATAAGGATCATGTCATGGATGTTGTTTCAACATTTATGGGAGCACATGCTGTACCAGTAGCCGAAAAAGAAAATCCAGATATTTTTGTAGATCGAGTTATTTCAGAGATGATTCCAGAGGTTGCTAAACGGAATTTGGCAACATTTAATGATGTGTTTTGTGAGCGAGGCGTATTTACGCCAGAACAATCAAGAAGAATTCTGGAGGCGGGTAAGGAATATGGACTAATTCCAAAAATTCATGCGGATGAAATTGAATCCTATGGGGGGGCAGAATTAGCTGCAGCTGTTGGTGCGATTTCAGCTGATCATTTATTGAAGGCATCGGATGTAGGAATTCGTCAAATGGCTGAACAAGATGTTATTGGTGTTCTTTTACCAGGTACTGCATTTTTCCTAATGGCAGAATTTGCTCAAGCAAGAAAAATGATAGATCAAGGCTTAGCCGTTGCTCTTTCTACGGATGCAAACCCAGGTTCATCCCCAACGTTATCCTTACAGTTTATTATGAATCTTGGCTGTTTAAAAATGGGGATGACACCTGAAGAGGTTATTACAGCAACAACCATCAATGCTGCACATGCGATTGGTTGTGCTGATAAAATCGGGAGTCTAGAAATTGGTAAACAGGCAGATATTACGATTTTTAATGTACCAAATTATCTAATGCTATCCTATCAATATGGAATGAATCATGTGGATACAGTTATCAAGAAGGGAAAGGTAGTTGTAGAACAAGAGAACTTGTCCACATGTAACAGGCATGTATCCTCCGTATAAGAAATAACAAAAGATGGGGTGGAATTAGGTTAATACGATTTATTGCGTATATAACTGGCAGTGATATTTCCACTAAAAGCAATAAAGTGAAACCAATAATGGATAATAGAGATATCCACTGCCAGTAAATGTCCGAGTGGTTTAAAGACCTTTAGGTCATAATCTTGTGGTACAAACCTTCAATGGGGATAAAAATCCACACTAATTGATGTTTCACCCTATGATTATAGCTATGTAATATTTGATTTTTGAATAATAATAGACGGAATTTTTTGTAAATGTTATTGACGGATAATTTTACGAAGACGTATACTAAAAGTAGTTACTAGTCATTAGTTAAGATTAGATTATTTTAAAGAGCGTTTGATATATACTTGGCTTTCAAAAAAGAGGAGCTATGCGGACTACATAGTAGGTCTTCAACTCAGAAGAAGGCTGAACCGCTACCCGAAAGCGGAGTATTCCAGTTGTATGGAGGCAACTGACTTTTGAGAAACCATTTTGTATAAGCAGAGACCTTTAGGAGAAGAAACAATGACACAAAAACTTCGTATTGGAAAAATTGCTACGTTACTTGCAATGCTAGATGAGCAAGAACGAGCGTCCTATCAATCGATAGTTCCAGATGTCCAAATTTGTGAAGGAAAAGTTGGATCAATGGATATGCAAAAAGTGATTTCCGCAGTAGAAACGGCAGTGAAACGAAGCAAGCTAATTCAAGAAGGCGTTTATCGAGAAACACATGCACTTTATCATGCAATTTTAGAAGGATTAGAAGGAGTTACTAGAGGGCAGTGGGCAATTGGTGAAATGATGCGTACCGTTGGGTTACGATTCGTTGTTGTTCGTGGGAACCCATATGTAAATCCTGAAGAAGGTGAATGGATTGCCGTTGCCTTTTACGGTACCATTGGAGCTCCAATAAAAGGCTTGGAGCATGAAGCTGTCGGACTAGGTGTTAATCATATTTAATTATATAAATCATTACCTAAAGTGAGTAGACATGAGGAGGTGATGGTGGCTTATTTGTATGCCATTATCGCCTCTTTTTTATTGTGTTAATGAAAAGGGGGAAGCGTAATGATTGAGCTATCAGGAGATTCTTTAACCATAGATCAATTGAAACGCATCTGTATTGAACAGGAGCAAATTACCATTTCAAAAACTAGTATGGAGAAGGTTCGAGAAAGCAGATTAGCTGTGGATAACATTGTTGCCAATAAAGAAATTGTTTATGGGATTACGACTGGTTTTGGGAAGTTTAGCGATGTTATGATTGAGGCAAAAGACGTAGAGGATTTACAATTACATTTAATTCGTTCACATGCCTGTGGAGTTGGTAATCCATTTGAAGAAAAGGTATCGCGTGCAATGATGGTCCTTCGCTTAAACGCACTATTAAAAGGATTCTCTGGCGTACGTCCTGTGCTCGTTGAGCTATTAGCAGATCTAGTTAATGAGCGAATACATCCTGTTATTCCTGAGCAAGGTTCTCTGGGGGCATCAGGAGATTTAGCTCCATTAGCACATTTAGCCTTAGTGATGATCGGTGAAGGGAAAGTCTTTAATGAAAAGGGAGAAGCGGTTGATGCTGCCTCGGTTCTTTCTAAAAAACAGCTTCAACCAATTGTATTACAAGCAAAGGAGGGGCTAGCACTAATTAATGGAACCCAAGCGATGGTAGCAGTTGGTGTCATGAATTATATAGAAGCCGAAAAGCTAGCCTATGACAGTGAGTGGATAGCTGCGTTAACGATGGAGGGATTGCAAGGGATTATCGATGCTTTTCATCCAGCTGTTCATGAAGTACGAGGGTATCCGCAGCAAGTAGCGGTGGCTAAGCGAATGACAGCTTGGTTAGAAGGCAGTCAATTAATTACTCATCAAGGAGAAAAACGGGTCCAAGACGCTTATTCCTTGCGTTGCATTCCTCAGGTTCATGGGGCAACATGGCAAGCACTGGATTATGTAAAGGAAAAATTAGAAATAGAAGCAAATGCTGCAACAGATAATCCACTTATTTTTGATGGGGGAAAGCTGGTTATCTCAGGGGGCAATTTTCATGGTCAACCGATTGCGATAGCTATGGATTTTCTGAAAATTGCGGTTGCTGAACTTGCCAATATTTCTGAACGACGTGTAGAGCGTTTGGTTAATCCACAGTTGAATGACTTACCGGCATTTTTAAGTGCTCAGCCTGGGCTACAATCTGGGGCCATGATTATGCAATATGCTGCAGCGTCGCTCGTATCTGAGAATAAAACGTTAGCTCATCCAGCCAGTGTCGACTCGATTCCGTCATCGGCTAATCAAGAGGATCATGTCAGTATGGGGACAATAGGTTCTCGACATGCTAGGCTGATCATAAATAATACAAGACGTGTGTTAGCAATTGAATGCATATGTGCTCTTCAAGCAGTGGAAAGCACAGGGATAGACAAAATGGCCGGTAAACTAAAAGAAAAATGGGAAGCATATCGGAAGGTCGTGCCAACGATAAGTGAAGATCGGATTTTCTCAACAGATATAGAAGAAGTTGCTTCGCTTTTAAACGTTAAAAAGGGGGATTATGCAACGGATCTCCAGCTAGATATAACTTGACATACAAAGGATGAATTATTAGAATTATCAATAATTATATCTTATGTAATTAAATAGGAATAATTGAAAACGATTGCATTTTGGGGGAAATATACTTAGCAATTAGAGGTCGATGTAGAGGGATTCTGCAAGAGAAACTTCTATAAAACAAAACCCCAACTGATTGGAGTTTCACATTATTGATGTAGTGGACAGAAAAGAGAGAATTATAATGAAGAGGAGTTTGCAGAAATGTCTAAACAAGCAATTCAACAAATGAAATTATCAATGCGTCTACCAGTCATTATGGCACCGATGTTTTTAGTGTCTAGTCCTAAAATGGTCGTGGCAGCTTGTCGTGCTGGAATTGCTGGGACTTTTCCAGCATTAAATGCAAGAACTAGTGATATTTTAGAAGACTGGATGCATCAAATTAATACGGAAATTGATGTACTCAAAGAAAAAGAACCGACGAGGAAAATCGCACCTTGGGGTATAAACTTTATTACTCATCGTTCCAATAAGCGGTATACGGAAGATTTGAAATTAATTGAAAAATACCAGCCACCCATTGTTATTACGTCTTTGGGGGATCCTAGTCCAGTTGTCGAGATTGCCCATCAGTATGGTGGCGTAGTTTTTTCCGATGTCATTAATGTAAAGTTTGCCAAAAAGGCGATTGAAAAAGGTGCTGATGGTTTGGTACTTGTTGCCAGTGGAGCTGGCGGCCATGCTGGAGTATTAAATCCAATTCCGTTTATTCATGAAGTCCGTTCATTTTTTGACGGACCTATCGTACTTGCAGGTGGTATGTCGGAAGGAGAAGATATCCTTGCATCAGAAATTCTAGGTGCTGATTTTGTTTATATGGGAACACGATTTATACCTTCTGAAGAAAGTGGAGCACCTGATGCATATAAGCAAATGATTGTTGAATCATCGATTGAAGATATTATTTATACAGATGCATTTAGTGGTGTTAACGCGAATTATTTAATTCCTAGTATTGTAAAAGCTGGGCTTGATCCAAATCAATTAGAAAAGAAACAAGAAATTAACTTTGAAAAATTGGATAATCCAGAAGTAAAGGCATGGAAGGATGTATGGGGTTCTGGTCAAGGAATTGGCGCGATTGACAAGGTTCAATCAATTGAGAGAATTGTTAGTGAGCTAGAGGAGTCGTATACAAAAGCAACGCGAAATATTGTCAGTCAGGATAATACTATGACACAAACATAATGTGAAAATGGTTTTAAAAGGGCTCCATATATAAAGTATCCACTGACACAGATGGATTTTATACAACGAATAGAAATAGGAATTTAACGTACTTCCGAAAGAAGTCTCCATCTTCAAGCGTGTGAAGGGCGTAGCCCAACGGTAAGAGGATGAATTTCGGTTGGGCGACAGCCCAAAGGCTTTTTTCCTTTTTTGCTCAAAGCACAACCCAACAGTGAATTATCGAAATTCATCAATGCCTATAAAAGTGCCAGTTCAAGACTTAGCAAGAGGGATTTTCCTCATGTCCGTAAAAAGTTATGGAAAGAAATGTTTTGGTCAAGAAGTTTTTGCTTGTTGACGACTGGCGGTTCGCCTATTGAAGTAGTAAAAAAATATATTGAAAATCAAAGGATAAAGTGAGGTGATTTGATATGGCTAAACAAAATAAAGCGTACAAGTTTAGATTGTATCCAACAGATGAACAGGCTTTGGTTATACGTAAAACCTTCGGTTGCGTTCGCTTTGTCTATAACAAAATGTTAGCAGAACGAAAAGAAACGTATGAAACCCTAAAAGATGATAAAGAAGCATGGAAAAAGGTAAAACATCCTACCCCTGCCAATTACAAAAAAGAATACGAATGGCTAAAAGAAGTCGATTCATTAGCGTTGGCAAACGCTCAACTAAATTTAGATAAGGCATATAAAGCCTTCTTCAAAGGGCATGCCAGGTTCCCAAAATTCAAAAGCAAACGCCATAAACAAAGCTACACAACGAATGTCGTCAATGGAAATATTCAGTTGTTGGATGGTCATATCAAATTACCTAAATTAAAAATGGTCAAAATCAAGCAACATCGAGCAATTCCTTCGGAGTACACCATCAAATCTTGTACCTTGTCTATGACTTCATCAGGAAAATACTATATTTCGATTCTTACAGAGTACGAGAAGGAGATAAAAAGGAAGGAAATTGAAAAAGTTGTTGGCTTAGACTTTTCAATGGATGGGTTGTTTGTTGATAGTGAGGGTGAGAAAGCCAATTATCCTAAGTTTTATCGACAAATACTTAATAAATTAGCAAAAGAACAACGTAAACTTTCTCGTAAAAAGAAAGGCTCTGCAAATTGGAATAAACAACGTATTCGAGTAGCTAACATTCAAGAGAAAGTTGCCAATCAACGCAAGAACTTTCTTCACCATAAATCAAAGGAATTAGTGTCTAACTTCGATGCTGTTGTGATTGAAGATTTAGACATGAAAGGAATGTCACAAGCACTTAAATTCGGTAAAAGCGTAGCTGATAATGGATGGGGAATGTTCACCTCTTTCTTACAGTACAAACTAAAAGAACAAGGGAAACAACTTATCAAAATTGATAAATGGTTCCCATCTACCAAAACTTGTTCGAGTTGCGGAAATACCCAACCAATGCCTATAGAAATTAGAACATACGCTTGTTCGTGTGGGCTAAATCTCGATAGAGATTATAATTCAGCTCTCAATATCAAAAAAGAAGGCATTCGCTTATTAGCAAGTGCCTAATGAAAATATAAACTCTTGGAACAAGAGGGTTAGCTTGGTCCATTTCGTCAGCTACCAAAAGTGGCGATTATCCAAGAAGCCCCCACTTCAAGCAACCCGTAAGGGTGGTAAGTGGTGGGAGTAGTTCACTAAGAGAATCAGCAGATGAAATTCCTAAAAGTGAATGAACTATCGATCAAATGTTGTGCCATAGCCAACGTTTGGTCGGTAGTTTTTTATTAGTCTAGTCTAGGAAAATATAAAATTTGCCTATGTGGATAAATTTGGGCGTGTTGAGCGGCGTCCAGCTCCAGCGTCCAGAAACGAGGCGACTTCATGAATCTCTCTATGATAAGTCATCATCAGTTCGCAAGCACACCGTGATTCCTTTTTTCCGTTGACTCGGTCCAGTCGCTGCGTTTATAATCGGGCGCTTTTGCTCTTATATTCTATTTATAGTTTTAAACTATAGAAATATAAAATTTGCATATTAGTAATTATATGTATAGTTATTTATAATAAATAATATATTTTCTGAATAAGCAAAATATGTAGGTAGTGAGGTGTTGATATGTATAAATTGCCAAATAGACAAACGTGGCAAGGTAGAGTGGATAGTAAAATAGACAAAGATAGCTTTCGCATTCATCAACGTGTGATATGTAACTCTACGGATGATGATTTTGAAAGCGCTTTTTGTCTTGTTGGTTTTGAATCTGACGAGGGTGTTCGAAGGAATAAAGGGAGAATTGGTGCTGCAAAGGCTCCTGATGAAATAAGAAAAAGTCTTGGTAAACTACCCTATCTCTTTGAAGATACAGCTTCAATTATCGATGTTGGAAATGTAGTATGCGAAGGAGAAAGCTTAGAAGCTGCGCAGGCAGAATTAGCGGATCGCGTTGATCAAATATTTAATAAAAGATCCACGCCAATTATTCTTGGTGGAGGACATGAAACGCTGTACGGTCATTATCTCGGAATTAGGAAGTATGTGGGAGAAAACACATCGATAGGTATTATAAATATAGATGCACATTTTGATTTGCGTCAGGATAGTAGACCTTCATCTGGGACTATGTTTAGGCAGATTTTAGAACAGGATAAGCAAGCAGGCTATTTATGTTTAGGAATTCAACCATTCGGTAATACAAAATCTCTGTTTCAGGTTGCAGAGCAGCTTGGATGTATTTATGTGTTAGAAGAATCACTAGCTCTACACAACATACAAAAACAATATGGAGTTATTGATCAATTTTGTAACCAGTACGATGTCATTATCGTTACGCTATGTACAGACTCGATTGCTTCTTCTGCAGCCCCAGGAGTTAGCGCACCGTCCCCTTTTGGACTGGACCCTGTTGTCGTAAGAACGTTATTACGTCATATTGTTGCTAAAGAGAATGTATGTAGCTTTGATATATCAGAGGTAAATCCTCTTTTAGATGAAAATGGACGAACTACAAAGCTAGCTGCTTATCTAGTGGCGGAGGTTTTGCATAATTTTAATAATACAGTTCAATGAGAGAGAATGTTACATTTTAATATTTCAACGATGAATATATCGAATTTCCCAGTTGTTTAACATATGAAGGAGGGACAACATGACATTAGAAATGAATCAAGTTACGACATTGTTTATTGCAATAGCTGTATTTCTTCTTGGGGGATACCTTAATAAAAGAATTAGATTCTTAGAGAGATTTTGTATACCTGCTCCTGTTGTTGGGGGGCTACTTTTCGCTATACTTGTAACACTACTAAAAGGACTTCATCTTGTAAATATTAATTTGGATACATCTTTACAAAGCTTATTTATGTTAACTTTTTTCACTACTGTAGGTTTGGGTGCAAGCTTTGGTTTAATCAAATTAGGTGGAAAGCTTTTGATCATTTATTGGTTATCATGTGGATTTCTTGCACTAGCACAAAGTGTTATTGGAATATCTTTTGCAACGCTTTTAAACTTAGATCCACTTATCGGTGTAATGGTTGGAGCTACATCAATGGAAGGTGGTCATGGTGCCGCAACTGCATTTGGTACAACCATTGAAGAGCTTGGAGTTGACTCTGCATTATCCATTGGATTAGCTGCTGCTACTGTAGGATTAGTAGCTGGCGGACTGATTGGTGGGCCAATTGTAAAATATTTAATCAAGAAATACAATCTGAAGTCTACGGAGCGGGCAACAGAGGAAAGTGCTGTTACGGTTGAAGCTAAAACAGAAGCAAGCTCTATTAATTCTAAAACATTTATGACACAAGCTTTTATTATTACTTTATGTATGGTATTAGGCTCTTATTTAGGAGAGCTATTCTCAAATGTAACCGGTTTTGTACTGCCCGGATATGTAAGTGCCATGTTTGTTGCTGTAATCGTTCGAAATGTGCTTGATCGATATGATAAAACATTAATTGAGATGAAAAGTATTGGAATTATAGGTGATATTACATTGGGTATCTTTTTATCAATGGCTCTTATGAGTATTAAATTATGGGAAGTTGCTAATTTAGCATTGCCATTATTAGTCATTGTTATCGTACAGGTACTATTTATAGCTTTATTTGGTATCTTTATATTATTTAGATTGCTAGGAAAGAATTATGATGCGGCAGTGATGGTTGGTGGTTTCACAGGGCATGGGCTAGGCGCTACTCCAAATGCCATTGCTAATATGGATGCAATAGTCAACCGATACTGTCCCTCTAAAAAAGCATTTTTAGTTGTTCCTTTAGTTGGAGCTTTCCTAATCGACGTCTTCGCAATGCCAATTATTATCACTTCTATAAATTTGTTTAGTTAAAAGGGAAAACCGGTCCATTTTTATGAAGCAGTTTTCTTACTATGAACGAGGATTAAAAGGAATGGTTATGTTTATAATTAAGTAAGTCAAAAAAAGTGCTGCTTCATCCGAATCTCCTTTTTCTGCTGGATTATCAGAGTATTTTTCTCTCTTTATCAAAAAATGATTAACCTTCACAGTTAAACCTTCATTATCCATCTAGTTCGAAAGTATAAGAATACGGTGCTATCGAGAACCCCTCGATAGCCTTTACTTCTAAGTTAAGAAAGTATAAAATTAGTGCAATGACTGCGTTAAGCCAAGTAGTTATTTTGAAATGTTAGATGTATATTGGCAATGCTCCGACTAATTACTTCGCTTTCCGTGGGCACGGCCTCAACTAACTTTGCAAAGAAGAACACGTTGCAAAGTGGATTTTCGGCTCGCGCTAATCCCGCAGGAGTCTACGTAATTAGTCTCCGCTATGCGAAGGTGCAACAATTCTTGTCATAAGTAATAGGTTGACTTTTTTTACAATGGGTAAAGTTAAAATCGCTATCCGTGAGTATAAAAGCAGCTGTGTTACTTCATGCTAGCGTTGTAGAGCCTGATAATAGCGAAGGCCGGCCACTTCAACTCCTGTGGGAAATGTTTGACCTGAAGATCCACTTTTTTGAGCGGGTTTTGCTAAAAAAGTTAGCTGAAGGACAAACCCCACGGAAAGGGAAGTGGGCAGCCGGAGTGGTGGTCAAGCAGTAGCTATTATTCCATAATAGCTACTAGAGGAAGCGTAAATCTGAGCATGTAGTGATAAGGACTGAGCGAATTTTGCTCCGTTTTTTTTTATTTCAGTTACCCCGCATATCACTCCCACACCTCAAGGAATAAAGTGAAAGCAATATGGATAAGTGGGGATCAACTGTCCGATTGGTTCCAAGGTCTTTAGGTCATCTCCTTGTGGTAGGGAATAAACAAAATACCATGGATTGAATTACTTTATTATAATAACTAATCCATCAAAAGCTTAAGCAAATCTGCGGTAGAAATATTGCTTAAGCTTAAGGGGACATATTGCCATAGTTTTTAGTTACCAGGAGGACGGTTACGTTTATATTTGTTTTGATTCTTCATTTCATTCAATTCTTGTTTACTTTTATTCTTCGTTTTTGTCTTACCTTTAGCCATTTTTTTACCTCCTTTCGAGTTAGTTTGGCTTAGTTAGTTAAAATCATGTGTATCTTTATAGTTGTTTTGCTAGAAGAGGAATTTATCACGTAATTGGCTACGTAAGTTAATTATATGGATGCATAAAGTTAAGCAACACAGCAGTAAAGGAAATTTGCGATTGTGCTTGAAGAATGCTATAATTCAGAAAATTGCTATATATGATATACTAAGTTAAGCATGTTTTGTGCCTAGTATGTAATGGATGCGAATTATTCCTGGACTGCTGTTAAGCCTTTATCCCGCATATAACTGGCAGTAAGCTCCCACTTTAAGCAATAAAGTGCAACCAATATAGAGAAGTGAGGGGTCAACTGCCAGTAAATGTCCTTTTGGTTCAAGGGCCTTTAAGTCATACCCTTGTGCTGCTAACCATCAGTGGAAGCTAAAACAACCCCAACTGATTGAAGTTTCATTTAATAGTTCATCTAAAAAATGTAAGGGTTTTCATTATTTTGGCCTAAGTATGGTAGCTTATTGAACAAGCGCTCAATCATTTGATTGATAAAGATAAAGGCTGTTCCATACTGCCCCAAATATTTAATTGCAAAGGGGAGATCGATCCTTGATGAAACCAGAATTAGATACGGTTGAAAAGTGGATGAATACAAAGCCAACAACAATTGATCCATTAATGGAGGTTCATGAAGCGCTAAAGCTCTTAAGAAATTTGAATGAAACGGAGCTTCCAGTTACTCAAGACGGTCATTTGTTAGGGATTTTACGATTGCAGGATATTATTGTCCTAATGAATGAAAAAGGTGATAAATCTTACCAACAGACAGCAAATGTTATGACGAATTCATTCGTGAGGCTAAACAAAGATACAGTACTACAGGATATTCGTGAATTACCAGGCTATATCGTAAGTGATGAAAGTGGAAAGTTAGAAGGGGTTCTTACAGAGAAAGAATTGCTTTTATATCACAAAGAGTTGACTCAAAAGGTGAAAAAAACAGAGGATTTGATGAAATGGTATGAGCTTATTTTTAATACCGCATACGAGGGGTTAACGGTTGTAGATGAGAATGGGGTTATTCAGTTATTTAATGAGGCGTATAGCCGTTATGTTGGAGTTCCTAAGGATGCAGCAGTTGGTCAACATGCGTCTAACGTAATAGATAATACGAGATTACCTGTTGTATTAAAGACGGGTGTACCAGAGCGTAGTCAGGCACATCGCTTACAAGGTCAGGATTTGGTGGTACATCGTATTCCTATTTGGAAGGATAATAAGATAATCGGAGCAGCAGGAATTCTTGTTTACGAAGGGTTAACGGAAATTCAACAAGTTATCCAACGCATGGAACAATTACATAAACGAGATGAACATAATTATCAGCTCAAGCAAGTAAGTAATTTTTTAGATAGTGCCATAAACTTTGAAGATATACTAGGGGATAGCCCAGCTATTTCTAATGCTAAAAAGATTGCCAGGAAAGCTGCCAGTTCCAAGGCTACCGTGCTTATAACTGGTGAAAGTGGTGTAGGAAAGGAGCAGTTTGCTAAGGCTATACATTATGCTGGAGATACGAAAGCCGGAGATTTTATAAGTGTTAATTGTGCTGCTATTCCTGAGGGGTTAATGGAATCGGAATTATTCGGTTATACAAAAGGAGCATTTACTGGAGCCGATAGAGAAGGAAAAGCTGGAAAATTTGAATTAGCGCATAATGGTACTATTTTTTTAGATGAGATAGGCGATATGCCTTTACGGATGCAAGCTAAAATATTACGAGTTCTTCAAGAGAAAAAGGTAGAGAGGGTGGGAGGAAATCAACCAATCCCCTTAAATTTTCGGTTAATCACTGCTACAAATAAAAACTTAACCCAAATGGTACATGATGGTAAATTTCGAGAAGATTTATACTATAGACTTTATGTAATCCCTATCGATATTCCGCCATTAAGAGAACGGAAAAACGATATTCCTATCATAATAGCCCATAAATTACAGCAATTGGCTAAAGTTTATCAGGCAAATGTAAAAACAATTGATCAACAGTTATTGAAGTTGATGTACAAGTATGACTGGCCTGGAAATATTCGTGAGCTTATGAATATTTTAGAGCGATTATTTGTTTTAACAGATGGAGAACATATTTCATTTAATGCATTACCAGAATTTCTTCATATCGAATTACAGAAAGAAGGTACGCTTGCACCTGTTCAAAGTCTAAAAAAAAGAAGAGAACTTTTAGCTGAAGCTTCAAAGGAAGAACAGGAGTTAATTAAACAAACGTTAGAACAAGTAAAGGGGAACAAATCACAGGCAGCTAAATTATTAGGTGTGTCTCGAGCCACCTTATATAATAAAATTTCCCGATATGCATTAGACAAAAATTATAATACATAGGATCACAGGGGGAGTAGCTGTGATCTTTTGTTATAGACTAAGAAATTATAAAATTTGCCAGGTGGATAAATATGGACGTGTTGAGCTGCGTGCAGTTTCAGCACCCAGATAGTAGGCGACTTCACGAATCGCTCTAAGATAAGTTATCACCGACTCACAAGCTCACCGTGATTCCTTTATCTCCGTTGACTTGCTCCAGTCGCTACGTTTCTAATCGCGCACTTACGCTTTGGTTATATATATTAATTAAAACTGTTAACCAAGTAGGGAGGACTTAATTGTTAATATGTATGTGCAATTGTATAGACATGTAACACTTTTTGCCATTGTTTTTACAGGTAGACACACTGAAAAAGTTGGCATGGAAATTGCATTGTAGAGGTGAAGGGGGAAAGGTACATGGAAAAAACAGAATCAACACATCACCATCCTATATTTCCACATGAATCGTCTAGTAGCTTCGAAAATCATTCAGATGAGGAAGAACTTTTTGCGAAAACAATTGATAAATTTGTATTAGAACAAGTGAACCCGGATATGGAGAAGCTGGAAGCGCATGATTATAAAGTAGCTAGAGAGCTATTTAAGTATGCTGGTGATTTAGGGTTATTAGGTGCGGATGTTCCTGAAGCTTATGGTGGATTAGCAATGGGCAAACGAACTGCTGGACTTATTGCAGAAAAAATGGGGTTTGCTGGATCATTTAGTGTATCTTTTAATATTCATTCCGGAGTAGGTACCTTGCCATTTGTTTATTACGGAACGGAAAGTCAAAAGCAAAAATACCTTTCTAGAATCATATCGGGTGAATGGGTAGGCGCCTATGCCTTAACGGAACCAAATGCTGGGTCTGATGCTCTTTCGGCAAATACAACAGCTAAAAAGGTAGCAGACACTACAGATTGGGTATTAAATGGAGAGAAACAATGGATAACTAATGCTCATATTGCAGATGTATATGTTGTATTTGCAAATACTGATCAAGGAATGACGGCATTTATTATCGAAAGATCCACACCAGGAGTAACTATTGGTCCAGAGGAAAAAAAGCTTGGAATTAAGGGTTCTTCCACAGCAACGGTTATTTTAGAAGATGTTCGAATTTCTGAAGATCAAGTATTAGGTGAAATTGGAAAAGGACATCATATCGCATTAAATATTCTAAATCTAGCTAGATTAAAACTCTCCTTCGCAAATATTGGAACCTCAAAGCAGGCTTTGAGAATTGCTATTGGCTATGGCAAAGAGCGTAAACAATTCAAGCAATCAATTATACAATTTGGCATGATTCAAGAAAAAATAGCGAATATGGCTATCGCGATATATGGTGCTGAAAGCTCTGCTTATTACACAGCAGATAGAATAGATCGGTTAGACAAGGAAAACGATGAAAGCGTCTTAAAAAATCTCTCGGCATATGCAATGGACTGTTCAGTGAATAAGGTAGCTGCTTCCGAAGTATTAGACTATGTTGTGGATGAGGCTGTACAAATTCATGGCGGCTATGGGTATATGCAAGAGTATGAGGTAGAACGAATTTATCGTGATGCTAGAATCAATCGAATTTTTGAAGGTACTAATGAAATAAACCGTTTGACGATAGCTAAATCATTTCTCAAAAAGTATAGTCAATTCAAGTCAACGATTGAAGAAGAACTCGTGAATGGTTCAAGCAATAATCTGTTTGTACGTTATGCAAGTAAAATAGTAAACATCATTATGAATGCGCTTTCTAATACGTGCGATTTGCGCAATCTAAACCAAGTATATGCTCGCATTTTAGCGGATTGTGTGAAGGAGCTATACGTTATGAAGGGCTCCCATATAAATTCAGAGGTTATTCAAAAGCATCAGCAATTTAGGAAGAAAATGACTGAAATATTATGTGAAGAAAGCTATTATCGATTGGAGAGCAATGCCATCGTACTCATTTCATCTATTTGTTCTGAGGAGGATAAAGAGCAATTAATTAACGAAATTAACGCATTCCCTGTTATGCATACAAATATAATTACAAAGAAACAAGAAATCGCTAATGAAGTTATTGAGAAAAATGGTTATTTCTTGGGGTAACGTAGTAGATAATTCACGTTGAATCTCTGGTTGTACATTCAAAGGGGAGTGAATCTTCACTATTTTATAAAGAAATGAGGGATATCATGAATAAAATTGGGTTTATCGGTTTAGGTAATATGGGACTACCAATGTCAAAGGGGTTAATAAGATCAGGATTTCATGTAACGGGGTATGATCTAAGTGAAACAGCGGTCCTTAAATTGAAAGAGCAAGGTGGGGAAATAGCCTCATCTATTTCAGAGGTTGTAGCAAGCAGTGAGCTGATTTTTACAAGCCTACCGTCATCAAAAGCAGTAGAAGAAGTCTACTTAGGTGAAGATGGACTTATTGAGTATAGCGATTCGAGTAAATTATTAGTAGATACTAGCACTGTCGCACCTGAACTTAATCAAAAAATTGCGGAGGCTTGCAAGAAAAAAGAAATTCATTTTCTTGCTGCTCCTGTAAGCGGTGGAGTAATTGGAGCAGAGAATCGAACACTTACTGTGATGGTCGGTGGGCCTACAGAAGTTTATAACCTTGTGCTACCTGTACTCGAGGTACTAGGCGAGAATATTTTCCATGTAGATGAGCAAATAGACAGTGGAACAACTGTTAAATTGATTAATAATCTATTAATTGGTTTTTATACCGCAGGAGTTAGTGAAGCTTTGCATATTGCTAATAAGAAAAACATTGATCTAGACGACTTGTTCTCTATGCTAAATGTTAGCTATGGGCAGAGTAGGATCTATGAACGAAATTACCAAACCTTTATTGCTAGCGACGATTACAAACCAGGATTTTCCTTGAAATTGCTTAGAAAAGATTTGGAGTTTGCGATGGATGTTGCTGATGCGAATCAGTTAGATTTACCAATTAGTAAATCATTACTAGAACTATATAAATCGGTTGAAAAAGAAGGATATGGCGAAAAGGATATGGCTGTACTTTACCAACGGGTAAAAGAACAATCAAGGAAGAAGGAGGCAACAAAATGATTTCTTCGGAAGTGAAAGTGATGAAGAATTATATTGGGAATAAGTGGGTGGAATCGAGTGGACGAGAAATGGTTGATATTCCAAATCCTGCAACAGGAGAAACGATAGCACAAGTAGCATTATCTGAAAAAGAAGATGTTGATCGAGCAGTAGCCGCTGCGAAGGAAGCATATGGGCATTGGTCTACTGTTCCAGTACCAAATCGTGCCCGATATTTATTTCAATATCTTCAACTACTAAAAGAACATAAAGCAGAATTAGCTAAGATTATTACGTTAGAAAATGGAAAGTCATTGCGAGACGCTGAAGGAGAGGTTCAGCGTGGGATAGAGGTTGTAGAGTTAGCGACTTCTACACCTAATTTAATGATGGGAGATGCTCTTCCAAGTATTGCAAAAGGGATAGACGGGTCGATTTGGCGTTATCCTCTTGGAGTTGTTGCTGGTATTACCCCATTCAATTTTCCAATGATGGTACCGCTTTGGATGTATCCTTTAGCAATTGCTTGCGGAAATACTTTTGTATTAAAAACGTCAGAACGTACCCCGATCTTGGCTGAACGACTTGTTGATTTATTTTATCAATCTGGTTTTCCAGAAGGGGTGTTGAATCTTGTTCATGGTGCAAAAGATGTAGTTAATGGTTTATTGGACCACCCGGATATCGAAGCAATTTCCTTTGTTGGTTCAGAGCCAGTGGCGAAACATGTGTATCAAACAGGCACAGCCAACGGCAAGCGTGTTCAAGCACTTGCTGGTGCGAAAAATCATGCCGTTGTTATGCCTGACTGTGACTTAGAGAAAACAGTTCAGGGTGTCATTGGTGCCGCATTCGGCAGTAGTGGGGAACGCTGCATGGCTTGTTCTGTTGTAGCAGTTGTTGATGATATAGCAGATGATTTCCTTGATTTGCTTACTTCAGAAACAAAAAAGTTAAAAGCAGGAGATGGAATGGATGAATCAACTTTTGTTGGCCCAGTTATCCGTGAATCGCATAAGGAAAAAGTAATTAGTTATATCGATTCGGGAGTAGAAGAGGGGGCCGACCTGCTCGTGGATGGTCGCTATATTGAAGAAGAAACACCAGATGGTTATTATGTTGGTGCAACGATTTTTGACCACGTGACGCCGAATATGAAAATATGGCAGGATGAAATTTTTGCACCTGTGTTAAGCGTTGTCCGTGTAAAGGATTTAGAAGCTGGAATAGCATTAACGAACCAATCAAAATTTGCGAATGGGGCGGTTATTTATACATCAAGTGGTAAGTATGCACAAATCTTTCGTGAGAAAATAGATGCTGGAATGGTTGGGGTAAATGTGAATGTGCCAGCACCAATGGCTTTCTTTGCCTTTGCAGGAAACAAGGCGTCTTTCTATGGAGATTTAGGAACCAATGGAAAAGACGGGGTACAATTTTATACAAGAAAAAAAGTAGTAACGGAACGGTGGTTTTAAAAACCTAGGCTGTTAGAAAATTTGTTTTGATTCGGCAGCAAACGTTTAGAACCAGCAAAAGCCGAACGATTCGACTGGTTCCCCCTCAGTAGTTAGATTTTTTACTCTAATTTTCGGGGTTGTACCAAAACGTTTCGAATGATAGTTCGGCTTTTGCATTAACTATTTTATCAAACTACTAATCTGGTTAATCTATTGTAAAGAATGATTGAACAACCGTTGATGATACATCAGATAATTGTTGATAATGATACTGCGGATTTTTGTCTTTATCAATCACAACGGACCGGACACCTTCGTAAAAATCTTCCGTCTTCAAAAAGTTTTTAGCAAGGATTAAATCTGTCTCCAGGCATTCCTCCAAGGTTTTATTTTGTCCTTTAATAATCTGATTTAAGGTGACTTTAAGGGAAATAGGCGATTTAGTTAACAAGAGTTCTTTGGTACGACTAGCAAATTCACTACCATCTGATTCTAGTGAATTGATAATTTCTTCAACAGTTTCATAAGAGAAATGCTGATCAATTTTAGCTTGCTTAGACGCTAACTCCCCTTCTTGTAAAGAAACTGTTTCACAAGTTTTTAGTAGGTGGTCAAGCCTTGCCATTTTATCTTCCTCTTGATACCAATTCGTTTGCATAATTTGAGTTTCAAGAGAATCTAATTGATCACTGGAAACAGCAGCATCAGCTCCATTGGCATAGAGTATGTCAGTAGCAGTGATAATAGTTGCTGTAAGCGCTAAATACCTTCCGATATAACCTGGAGCTTTATTCAGGAAGTAAGCCGCACCGACATCTGGGAAGAAACTTATATTCATTTCAGGCATTGCCCATTTGCTACGCTCAGTTACAACACGGTGGCTAGCCCCATAGGAAAGTCCTACTCCGCCACCCATAACAATACCGTCTAGAATAGCTAGTATTGGTTTGGAGAAACTAGCAACTAATTGATCGGTTAGGTATTCTTCTGTAAAGAATGTAATCGCTTGTTCATAGCTTTCTTGATTATTCTTGGCTTGATATAATGTTTTAATATCTCCACCAGCACAGAATCCCTTTGGACCTGCTCCCTTCATAATTACAATACAAATAGTGTCATCTTGCTCCCATTCCGTTAATTTTTTACGAATTGGAACGAGCATTTCATAGTTTAGTGAATTAATAGCTTTTGGGCGGTTTAATGTAATCGTTGCAACGCCATTATGATTTGTTGAAAATAATACTTCTTCTTCCACGCTAACAATCTCCTTTGCTCGATTATTTATGATGAAAGGAAGGTTTCCGTTTTTCAACGAAAGCCTGTACACCTTCTTTGGCATCTTCTGTTAGAAACAGCTCTGCAAATTTTTGCTTTTCTCTTTTTAATCCTTCTTCAAATGGTTCATGAATACCTTTTACAATACTTTGTATTGCTCTAGTAACACTTGCCATACTATTTCCTTCAGTAAAGGAATTTGCAATTGTTAAAGCAGTAGACATCAGTTCTTCCGCAGAAACAGTTACTTGGATAAGACCATGTTTAACAGCCTCTTGACTAGCTATATGTTTTCCGGAAAGAATTAAGTCTAGTGCAGTAGCCATATTTGTAATTCTAGCAAGTCGTTGTGTTCCTCCGAATGATGGTATTAATCCTAATTTTACTTCTGGTAGCCCGAGTTTTGCTTCATTAACGGCAATGCGAAAATGACAGCCCATTGCTAATTCTAAACCTCCACCAAGTGCTGGCCCATTAATGGCAGCAATTACCGGCTTTTTTAGTTGCTCGATGTCATTACAAAGTTGTTGACCTAACTCTGACATCTGTATTCCTCTGTCGTAATCTCCCATAGCAGGTACAAATTCTTTGATATCTGCACCGGCAGCAAAAAATTTACCAGAACCAGTTAAAATGACAGCGTGTACATTTTCTGCATCGGCTAATTGCTTAAAAGCTGATCGTAATTCTCCAATAGTTGTAGTAGATAATGCGTTAGCCGGTGGATTATTCAGCTCTACCACGGCTATATTGCTGTTATAAGTTATTTTAATGTACTTGAATTCCATCGTAAATACCCCCTATATTTCATTTCCCTTTCATAATTATGAAGCAAAAAGTATGCCAATTTATAAGTAGCAAAGAAAAGGGGAAACGAATTTGCAAACTGTATACATGTATATACATGTATACAAAAGATGTAGTCTTACACAAGATTTTAACGTACTTCCGAAAGAAGTCTCCATCTTCAAGCTTGTGAAGGGCGTAGCCCAACGGTAAGGGGGAGATGAATTTCGGTTGGGCGACATCCCAAAGGCTTTTTTTCCTTTTTGCTCAACATGGTATAATCAGTCTTATAAAGTATAAGGATTGATATAAAAATGAAATTAGACAGTAATAATCATTCAGTGTTCTTGATGTATTACCATCTTGTGTTTGTTGTGAAGTATCGAAGGAAAGTAATAGATGATACCATTTTCAGACTATGCTAAAGATCAGTTTGTGTCGTTGAGTGGAAAATATAATATCACATTAGTCGAATGGAACCACGATATTGACATATTCATATTTTGTTCAGAGCACAACCCAACAGTGAATGATCGAAATTCATCAATGCCTATAAAAGTGCCAGTCCAAGACTTATCAAGAGGGATTTTCCTCATGTTCGTAAAAAGTTATGGAAAGAAATGTTTTGGTCAAGAAGTTTTTGTTTGTTGACGACTGCGGTTCGCCTATTGAAGTAGTAAAAAAATAGATTGAAAATCAAAGGATAAAGTGAGGTGATTTGATATGGCTAAACAAAATAAAGCGTACAAGTTTAGAGTGTATCCAACAGATGAACAGGCTTTGGTTATACGTAAAACCTTCGGTTGCGTTCGCTTTGTCTATAACAAAATGTTAGCAGAACGAAAAGAAACGTATGAAAGCCTAAAAACTGATAAAGAAGCATGGAAAAAGGTAAAACATCCTACTCCTGCCAATTACAAAAAAGAATACCAATGGCTAAAAGAAGTCGATTCATTAGCGTTGGCAAACGCTCAACTAAACTTAGATAAGGCATATAAAGCCTTCTTCAAAGGGAATGCCAAGTTCCCAAAATTCAAAAGCAAACGTCATAAACAAAGCTACACAACGAATGTCGTCAATAGAAATATTCAGTTGTTGGATGGTCATATCAAATTACCTAAATTAAAAATGGTCAAAATCAAGCAACATCGAGCAATTCCTTCGGAGTACAACATCAAATCTTGTACCTTGTCTATGACTTCATCAGGAAAATACTATATTTCGATTCTTACAGAGTACGAGAAGGAGATAAAAAGGAAGGAAATTGAAAAAGTTGTTGGCTTAGATTTTTCAATGGATGGGGAATGTTCACTTCTTTCTTACAGTACAAACTAAAAGAACAAGGGAAACAACTTATCAAAATTGATAAATGGTTCCCATCTACCAAAACTTGTTCGAGTTGCGGAAATACCCAACCAATGCCTATAGAAATTAGAACTTACGCTTGTTCGTGTGGGCTAAATCTCGATAGAGATTATAATTCAGCGCTTCATATCAAAAAAGAAGGCATTCGCTTATTAGCAAGTGCCTAATGAAAATATAAACTCTTGGAACAAGAGGGTTAGCTTGGTCCATTTCGTCAGCTACCAAAAGTGGCGATTACCCAAGAAGCCCCACTTCAAGCAACCCGTAAGGGTGGTAAGTGGTGGGAGTAGTTCACAAATAAGATGGTAAGCTAATGCTCTACAGTTATAGGTAAGGTTTTTCCGCGTAGAGAGAGCTTTTATAATCATAAGTTTAAAACAATAACTGATAATCGAAGGGGGATAAGATGACAATTTTAAGAGGAACTAGAATATCAGGGGCGAACAAACGAGCAATTTATACGATGAAAAATAGTTTGTTTAACCATAATAAATATCTATGAAAGAGGTATGATAAAAAGGATAATAGGACAAGGTTAGAAATTAAAGAAAACCCGAACTATAATCCGAGTATGAATATTCGGATAGTAGTTCGGAGGTTTATTTCATATTCCAATGAAAAGACAAAATTGTTATTCGACTATTATGTCTCTATACCAAATTAGTTTTGCACTTTATCTACGATCCTGTAATTTTCATGAGCCACTACCGTATTAGGAAAGCTATGACTAATTTTTTGCAAATTACTTGACGACGAAATATCAACGATAATGCTCCGTTTACAACTTGATGGTAATACTTGTCCCTTAAGAATATAGTTATCTTTTACAAACTCAATAACATCTCCTGGTTTTGCCTTTTTTTTATCTGGTTTAAACATAATTATTCCTCCATTCATTAGATGAAAGCTGCTATTTAAAAAGTCTTGCGAAAGAATCCTTCTTCATTTCGTACTTCTCTCCAGGAGTTAGTTCATATTTTAATCGCTCAATCTGTTGTTTGAGTTTATTAATTTCTTCTGACTGTTGTTCTGCGATTTTTGCTCGCCTAGCTTGTTCTTCTTGTAAAGCTAGTATCGACTTCTCTTGGTTTGCAACATTGGATACTGTCAGTCCAATTGTTTGCATAACTGTCAAGATGTTTTCTTTGTAGCTTCCTTGATCAAATGCTTGCTGTACATCTTCAATGGTGCTTTCTACCCTAATTGGAAAGCTTCTATCTGCTAATCTTTTTTCAATGTCAGTTTTATTATATTGCTGGTACTTGCATTTTTTTATGAATTTCAAAACGTCAATTGCTTCCGGAAGATAATACATGTCATCTTGCTGCTGTGTCTTTGGTACGTACATGTTAAATTCCTCAATCCAGGTTGATGCAGTGTGCTTTGGAACACCGACAATGTGAGACAACCCATTTAGACTAAGCAATTCCATTGTTTTTCACCGTCTTTCTAATATAATCAAAATAGTTAGTTGGCTGTGCTTAGATGGAAGCACACTACTAATAGTAAACAAAGAAGATGGAATGAGTATGTGATAAATGTGGAATAATTGAGGAAAAATGAAAAGCTAAAATGTGGTCCGATAAAGAGGCTGAGACAAAAGAATGAAGAAACAATAAAAAACGAATGCTAATTAGTTTAAACTAATTATCTTTTCGCTTTTTGATTATAATCATTCATTTAGCACCTGAAATAAGCGAGACTCCGGCAGGAACAGCACGAGTCCGAAGCTCCTCCTATTGATAACATGATTATTCGTATTTTGAGTAAAGAAGTTGTGTTTTGTCCCAGCCTCAAAATCAATCAACTATTGATTCAATTCATCAATGCATGCTTGAACTAATGTAACTCCTTGGCTTATTGAAGGACCACCACCAAAAGCAGCAGCTACACAAATCGCATCGAGAATTTCATCTTCTGTGCAACCTTGGTCTAAGCAACCTTTAGTATGATAAATAATACAATATTCATCTTGGGCATGGATGCTAATACCTAGCGCCATTAATTGCTTCATTTTTTTAGATAATGCACGTTCTGAGAAGCATGCTTCTGTAAAGGATGTATACGTCTTCGCAAATTCAGGCATTTTTTCGGTGAATTTCCCAACACCTTCTTTGTATTCAATTAATTTAGTCTTAATAGAATCCATTCTCTCCAACTCCATTTCGTCAGATTTAATCATGATGGTAGTATGAGCCAAATACGTAAAGATAAACCAAAATATAATGAAAGGAAGAAACTTCCTTTTACTTCGATCTAGTTGCTCAATTAATGCTGAAAGAATAAATGCAGTGATGATATTATAACGATTGGTTCGCTCTTTATATAAGCTATTTTATTGAACAGACCCCTCATTTAGGTTAGTATTTATTTGACTTTTACTGAATTTTTATAATATACTTTATTCAACAAAGTTGAATGAAATGAAACTTGGTCTAATATAGATATAATGAATGATCTTTTAACCTATAATTATGAAAGCGCATACTTTTCGTGCACTGAAATGATCAGGATGGCATACAGTGATAATAATAACCTTTTCGTAAGTAGGTTCTATAAAAATTCATTTAAAAATTGGAGGGGGAAGCATGTGTCAGTATCCTAAACATGTCCAGTTAAAAGAGGTTGGTCCTAGGGACGGATTGCAAAATGAAAATGTATTTATTGATACCGATGATAAGATAAAATGGATCAACATGCTATCTGAATCTGGTGTGCAGGAAATAGAATATTCATCCTTTGTACATCCTAAGTGGATTCCTGCCTTGGCAGATGCACGTGACGTTGGAAGAAGGATAAAGCGAAATCCAAATGTGTCCTACTCTGCACTAGTTCCTAATTTAAAAGGTTTAGACCATGCGCTGGAAACAGGAATTGATGCAGCTTCCGTCTTTATGTCAGCTAGCGAAACACATAATCAAAAGAATATTAATAAATCAATAGATGAAACCTACCCAGTCTTGAAAAAAGTTATTCAAGAGGCAAAGACTGCTGGAAAATTCGTAACCGGTTATATATCTACCGTTTTTGATTGTCCATATGAAGGAAGAATTTCTCCAGAACAAGCGGTCGCAGTTTGTGATCAATTATTTGATTATGGTGTTGATTCGATTTCGTTAGGAGATACGATTGGCTCTGCAGTTCCAAGTCAAGTAGAAGCATTATTAGATCACGTCTTATCTCGTTATTCTCAAGAAAAAATTATTATGCACTTTCATGATACTAGAGGAATGGCAATCGCAAATATCATGACATCAATCCAATATGGAATTACTCGCTTTGATAGCTCTGTTGGTGGATTAGGGGGTTGTCCGTATGCAAAAGGCGCAGCTGGTAATGTCGCTACGAATGATGTCCTTTATTTGCTACATGGGTTAGGAATTGAAACTGGAATAAAAGAAGAAAAAATTCAACAAGCAGCTTTATATATTCAAGATAAATTAGGCAAGAGACTTCCTAGTAAAGCACTCGCTTACCAATTGAGTAATTTCAAGAAGACCGTGTAAAGCAAGAACAAGGGCAAAACAAAAGAAATTCTGATAACTACTATAACACTAATAAAATATTCTTGAATAGTAGTTTGGAGTTTTATCGTGAAATGGTAAACATTCCTATCGAGATAAAATCGTTAGTCAATCTGAACAAAACATATGAGTGGTTCTGAAGCTTCACGTTGCTAAATAAAATATGAGTAGCAGTGTTAGCTGAGCCCACAAAAGAACCCTATAACTTAAATTGTGATGAAAGAAAAATTTATGGCGCATATAACTGGCAGTAATACCCCCACTTCAGCAATAAAGTGAAATCAATAGTGGTAAGTGGGGGATAAACAAACACACTTTCACTTAATCGCCTTTCGATATTTAAATTCGCCCCCCTATGATATTTTATTTAGGTTTATTTGCTTACTAACGATACTAGACCCTTACCTCCTATGACCTCACTGGTTGTCACAGTCTTGATCCGAGTCATTTCCTTTGTGTTGGTTAGAACTAAAGGAATGATCGTACTACTTGCTTGTTCCTCAACTATATCAAAATCGATTAACTTACCTCCAGCGGAAACATTATCACCTTCTTTCACATAGAAAGTGAATCCTTTCCCCTTTAGTTGAACTGCTTCTAGACCAATATGAATCAATAGTTCAACACCGTTATCTGTACGCATCCCAAGAGCATGCTTAGTAAGGAAGACCTGAATGATTCTCCCATTAACTGGAGATAAAATAATTCCATTTTTTTTGGGTTAAAAGCAATCCCATCACCCATTATTTTTCGGGAAATACAGGATCAGGTACTTCTTCTAAACCAATTACATTTCCGTCTACCGGTGCATAAAGATTGATATTTTGAGGCGCTACTTTATTCTTACAGTTTTTTTAACAGTGTTTTCCCCATCCTTGCTTAAGTTATCGTAAAAAATAGTGTTTAGGTACTTGACCTTCTTTCAATTCTACTATACTATGTTTATATAAATAATGCAAACGTTTGCACTAATGATGCATGGAGCATTTCAGTTCAGATCAGTATGTATAATTACTATATTCATGGAATGAAAGTGTTTACATTCATCTCCTTTGCTATCTTTTTATAAGGAAAATGAATAGGTTTATTTACGAAAACGTTTGCATCAAAATTGGGATGCTAAAGAAATTTGAGGAGGGAAAACAGCATGAAGAACATGTTTTCATTTGATTTCTGGCAAAAGCTTGGAAAAGCATTGTTAGTCGTTGTTGCGGTTATGCCTGCTGCTGGAATCATGATTTCATTAGGGAAAGTAATCGGCATGACAATGAACGATTTTTCATTTTTGCTAGTGATTGGCCGAGTAATGGAAGATATCGGGTGGGCAATTATTAATAACTTGCATATTTTATTTGCGGTAGCCATTGGTGGCTCATGGGCTAAGGAAAAAGCTGGCGGAGCCTTTGCAGCATTACTAGCGTTTATTTTGATAAACCGAATTACTGGTGTGGTATTTGGAGTAACTAGTGATATGTTCACTGAACCCAGAGCAACAGTAAATTCTTTATTTGGAAGTGAATTAATCATTGATAATTATTTTACTTCTATATTAGGTGCACCCGCGCTTAATATGGGAGTATTTATTGGGATTATTTCTGGATTTGTAGGTGCAACGATTTATAACAAATATTATAATTTCAACCGCTTACCACAAGCTCTCTCATTCTTTAATGGAAAACGCTTTGTACCCTTTGTCGTTATTCTTTGGTCTGTAATTATTGCACTCATTATGTCTGTTTTATGGCCATTTATTCAGGGGGTAATTAATGAATTTGGTATCTGGTTGGCGAATTCAAAGGATTCAGCACCATTTCTAGCACCTTTCGCTTTTGGAATGCTGGAGCGTTTGCTTTTACCGTTTGGATTACATCATATGTTGACAGTACCGATTAATTATACAGAGCTAGGTGGAACCTACACGATTATGACAGGTGCATCTGTAGGAGAAGTAGTTGCAGGTCAGGATCCACTTTGGCTTGCTTGGGTTTCAGATTTAGTAAACCTGCAAGCAGCTGGAGATATGCAAGCATACAACAGTTTATTACAAGAAGTGACACCGGCAAGGTTTAAGATGGGGCAAATGATTTTATCAAGTGCCGTTTTAATTGGTGCTGCACTTGCAATGTATCGTAATGTGGATAAAGATAAGCTAACAAAATATAAATCAATGTTTTTCTCTGCAGGACTAGCTGTATTTATTACTGGTGTAACGGAGCCGATTGAATTCATGTTTATGTTCGCAGCACCTTTATTGTATTTTGTATATGCGGTAATTGCTGGTTTAAGCTTTGCGATGGTTGATTTAATTGATTTGAGACTACACTCGTTTGGACTAGTTGAATTAGCCACACGACTACCGATGGCAATAAACGCTGGTCTTGTTGGAGATATCATTAACTTTGTCATTACCTGTATCGTTTTCTTTGTAATTAGCTATTTCTTATTTAACTTTATTATTCAGAAGATGAATCTTCCCACTCCTGGACGTGCTGGAAATTACTCAGATGATGATACGACTGTTGAAAAAGATAAGGAAAAACAAAATTCTTCTATTCATAAATCAGCTGAAGATAACGAAATTGCAGAAATTATTCGGTTGCTTGGTGGTCAGGAAAATATTCTCGAAGTTGATGCATGTATGACTAGATTACGTGTATCGGTTAAGGATGTAGCTGATGTAGCGTCAGAAACGGATTGGAAAAAGACTGGAGCTATGGGGCTAGTGAAAAAAGATTCAGGCGTTCAAGCAATATATGGTCCAAAAGCCGACGTTCTAAAGTCAAAAGTACAGGATTATTTGGAGGATAACCAATGAAGCTATTGACACTTAACTGTCATTCTTGGCAGGAGGCGGATCAATGGAAAAAGCTGGACATACTTGCCGCTGTAATTCATGAGCAATCCTATGATGTAGTCGCTTTACAGGAAGTAAGTCAATCGATCACTGCAGAAATGGTTAAAGGTAAGTTAAAAGCTAATAATTTCGGGTTTTTGCTTGTGCAAAAGCTGAAGGAATTAGGATCGATGTATGACTATGAATGGGATATTTCACATATTGGTTATGAGTGTTTCGAGGAAGGGGTAGCTTTGTTAACAAAGCACCCTGTTCTCCAGCGTGAATCATTCTTTGTCAGTTGCAGTCAAGATACATCTTATTGGAAAACACGTAAAGTAGTTGGAATGACGGTTAATTATAAAGGTATATCAACTGCATTTTACGCTTGTCATTTAGGCTGGTGGCAGGATGAAGAGGAGCCTTTTCGTTCCCAAATGGATCGGTTAGTTGCACGAATTAATCATGAAAGACCACATTTTTTAATGGGTGACTTTAATAATCCGGCGGGGATTGCTGGTGAAGGGTATGATTATGTTCAGGACTTTGGCTATTTTGATACGTATCAACTAGCTAAACATAAGGATTCTGGTGTAACGGTTCTAGGTGAGATTGCAGGCTGGGAAAATCATTCAGATAAGAAGCGAATTGATTTTATTTTTTCCTCTAAAAAGGTAGAAATTCTTACGTCGAGAGTTATTTTGAATGGTATTAATAAACCAGTGGTATCCGATCATTTTGCAATCGAAGTCAATGTAGCTGACTGGTAGACTACATTATATGTTAACAATTGAACAATGAAGGAGTATACAATGATGAAAAAAGTATGGTGGAAAGAAGCGGTTGCCTATCAAGTATATCCTCGTAGCTTTATGGATGCTGATGGGGATGGAATTGGAGACATTCAAGGTGTTATTTCCAAATTAGATTATTTAGAGGGATTGGGTATTGATGTGATTTGGCTTAGTCCTGTCTATCAATCACCAAATGATGACAATGGTTATGATATTAGTGACTATCAAGCGATTATGTCTGAATTCGGTACAATGAATGACTTTGACCAGTTATTAGAAGAAGTTCATCAGCGGGGAATGAAATTGATTATGGATCTAGTAATCAATCATACATCTGATGAACATCCGTGGTTTATAGAATCTAGGTCTTCAAAAAATAATCCCTATCGTGATTATTATATTTGGCAAGAAGGTAAAAATGGAACCGAGCCAAATAACTGGGAATCTATATTTGGTGGTTCTGCTTGGGAGTATGATGACAGAACAGAAAGTTATTATTTGCATGTCTTTTCTCGGAAACAGCCAGATCTGAATTGGGAAAATCCAGCAGTACGCCAATCGTTGTATAGCATGGTTAATTGGTGGCTTGATAAAGGTATTGATGGTTTTCGTGTTGATGCGATATCCCATATCAAAAAAGTACCTGGTTTCCCAGATATGCCAAATCCAGATAACAGAAAATATGTTCCGTCATTTGCAGGTCATATGAATCGAGAAGGAATTCATGTATTTTTACAAGAATTAAAAAATGAAACCTTTGATCAATATGACATTATGACTGTTGGAGAAGCGAATGGCGTCACGATGGAGGACGCTGCACTTTGGGTTGGCGAAGAGAAGGGTAAATTTAATATGGTCTTCCAATTTGAACACTTGGATCTTTGGGGGAAAAGTATTACTGGTGGATTAGACATCCATGCCTTAAAAGAAACATTAACTAAATGGCAAAAGGGGCTTGAGGGAGTCGGCTGGAATGCATTATTCCTCGAAAACCATGATCAGACTCGTTCCGTTTCGAGTTGGGGGAATGATGATGAATATTGGAAGGTTTCGGCAAAGGGATTAGCTACGCTATATTTTCTTATGCAGGGTACACCATTTATTTATCAGGGACAGGAAATAGGGATGACAAATGTTCAATTTCCAGCGATTGAAGATTATAACGATGTGGCTATGAAAAATCTGTATGCTGAAGAAATTGAAAAAGGCACAAGTCATCAAGAAATCATGGAGATCATTTGGGAAAAAGGAAGAGATAATTCGAGAACGCCTATGCAGTGGAATGGCAAGGAAAATGCTGGTTTTACAACAGGACAACCTTGGATGAAGGTCAATCCGAATTATAGAAGAATCAATGTTTCCGATCAACTGGCTGATCCAACATCCATTTACCATTATTACAAACAATTGATACACATTAGGAAGCAATATTCTGCATTTATTTATGGAAGTTACAACCTGGTCTTAGCAGATCATGATCAGGTGTATGGCTATACCAGAACGGATGGAGATCAGCAAATGTTAATTCTTGTGAATTTATTTGAAGAAGAAGCTGATGTCAACGTGACAGAAACTCTGATAGTTTCATCAGCAAAGTTGTTAATCAGCAATTACGATGTAGAGAACGAAGAGCAACTGAAGAATATGGTTTTAAAACCATATGAAGCAAGAGTTTATCGCCTATATAATTGGCAGTAATATCTCCACTTCAAGCAATAAAGTGAAAATAATATGAATAAGTGAGTGATCGACTGCCACTGCCAGTAAATGTCCGAATGGTTCAAAGGGATTTAGGTCATATCTTTGTGGTACTAACATCAGTGGAGGAACAAAAATCCCCCATTTTACTTTATACGTCTTTCAGTAAGTAACATCACCCTCTAAACCATTCAGCAAACGATTCATCAACTCGGTGATCAAGGAGACTTTGACGTTTCTTCTCAGGAAGGAGACTTGCCTCCATCTATACAATAGGTTGTGGCCAGTCTCCTCTTCCTTTTCCTATTAAATAAAATATGCTACTACTAAGTACAAAGCTGCTGCAATACCTACGCCTATGGATACAATTTTTAATTTATACTGTGCATATTCGACAAGAGGAACTTCTAGAATAGATGCCGTTGTAATGGTAGTGTCGCCTAGCGGAGAGGTCATTGCTCCAAATGAACCGCTTGCAAATACGGCACCAACTGTCATCGGTAATGAAGCTCCTGTTGAAGTTGCCAGAGCAATCCCCAGTGGCATAAATATTCCCCATGTTCCAAAGGATGAACCTAGGAAATAGCTGACAGCTGAACCTACTAAAAAAACAATAGCTGGAATAGTAAATGCAGGAAGAAAACTGCCAATTGTCGCCTCGATAAATTTGGAAAACCCAAGGTCTTCTGCAACAAAAGATAAGGACCATACTAGTACCAGAAGAATAATTGCCTCCATGAGTTGGTTTCCACCATCATAAAAGTGGTAAATGGTTTCACTTAGTTTTTGGTCCCTTAACATATAGAAAATAAACGTGATGATGAGTGTAATAAATACGGCAAGTAAGATAACAAAGGTAGCATCCGCTTTTGCAAAGGCATTAAATATTCCGGTAGCTCCTTTTTCTACGCCGTTTTGCCATAATAAAAATAAGGTTAGACCAAGCAATAAAAACAAAGGAACAATTAAATTCCAAGGCTGCGCTTTCACCATGGATAGCTCTTTTTTAATTCCTATGCGGTGATGTTCATCTGTCTGTTGCATGTTTTGATCTTTGTTGGTTTGCTTTTTGCTGGGCTTGGACCAGAATGTCCTAATTAGTCCAATGATCAGCATTACAATTGCAAAAAAGTTAAATGGAATACTGTACAAAAATACTTGATAGGCATCTGCTTCCAGATTATGTTTTTGAATTCCCCCTTCAATAAGGGAAACCATGAAACCGACGAAAGCAGTGGCAGCTGGTAATAATACGATAACGGAACTGGTGGATACATCCATCGTGAACCCTACTTTCCAGTGAGACATGTTCACCTTTTTAAGTAAGGATTTTACCACGGGTCCAATCATCATTATTCGAAACATCGGCATCATAAATGTAAAAGGTAGGGTCAACCAGATGACAACTAGAAGTCCTCGTTCGGATTGAATTTTGTCACCAACCCACTCAGAAAATCCTTTAACTCCTCCAGAAATTTGCATCATACCAATCAATCCGCCAAATAAATATAAAAAGGCGATAATATTAATATTCCCTGGATCTGCCAATGTCGTTATGAGATAGTTTACGGCTTCTTTTGTTCCGTTTAATACGCTGAATTCTAACAGAAAAGCACCTACAAGGAGTCCCAGCACTAGTCCAGGAAGAAGTCTTTTTTGCCATATAGCTAAAGCAATAACAATAGTAAAGGGAATGAGGGAGAACCAGGTGTGATCCATCGTACAGCCTCCTCTAAATGGATGGTTTGATATCTAGTATAAGGTTGAAAAAATGAATAAAAGCTATAATTACCATTTGTAAAAAGTCGATTTTTCATACGTAGCTTTTGCAGAAAGACATAATCACTACATGCTTCCTCATAATAGGTGAATCTGTTGATTATTAGATGTCAATAAAGCTATTAGAAAGGGTGAAATGGACAGCAGTTATTAAATAGTGTGAGGAATCTTTTGCTATTTTTTAATAGAATTGCTATGATAGTTTTAATTATTTAAATAATTGAGTTAATTTCATAATATAGAGCCCTTGGGGCTCAAGACTTTAAAGACATAAAAATTAGAGCACCTCCCCAAATCCTGTATAATGTTAGTTACCACACAAACATAAACAGAGAGGTGAGATGCCCCCTATGTCTATTATACGACAACAAAGCTTGTTTGACATACACGAATTATATGAGATGGAACCTACCCATCATTTTGAAGCTGTTTTTTCAACAATCAATTTGGATCCTATCTTGAATTTATTTGATAAACCTAATAAAGTTGGTGCCCCAAGAGAACTGAATTACGGTGCCATGATCTACTCATTAATCGCTCGTGTGGTGGAGCGAATTGTAACAATCAAAGACCTGATTAGGCGTTTAAAACGTGATCCTATTTTTCGATATGACTGTGGATTTCTTCACTCTGACCAAATTCCATCTGAAGCTTCTTATTCAAGAATGGTTACTATCATCAGTGAATCAGATGAGATGGAACATATCCATGATGAGCTTATTTTTCTTGCCATCGATGAAGGGCATATCGGCGAAGAAAACATCGCTATTGACGCTACTCATTTCGAGGCAAGAGATCGCGCTCATACATCCGATAAGAAAGAAAGGACAACACCGAAAAAGCGCGGACGCAAACCAAAAGCTGAGCGTGAACAATGGCTCAAAGAAAAACAGGCCGAGGAAGAAGCGCGTCCGATTTATGAAAAAGAAATTGTTCATCAGCTTTCTGAATCAGTGGAAGTGTTGTTGAATGAAGCCCCCATCGAACCAAAATGGGGAGTCAAGAAAAACAGTGATGGAAAAAACATCTTCTGGTTTGGCTACAAAGGTCACTTAGCCGTTAGCACAAAAAGCCAGTACATTCTTGCGGGGATGATGACGTCCGGTAGCCTCAATGATGGAAAGGCAGCCATCCCTTTATTAAAGAAAATTGATCGCGATCTTCCGTCTTTATTTACTGCTGGCCTTTTCGATGCCGGTTACGATTATGAACCAATCTATCAACAATTAATCGATCAGGATCTACAAGCTGTCATTCCATATAACCGACGTAACGAAGGAGAGACGGTTGGTTATGACGAGTACTTCGCACCGACTTGTGTCCTAGAGCATTCCTATCGCTACGACAGCTTCGATCCAAAATACAAGACATTGAAATATACACGTCCGAAGGAATGTGCAACGTGCCCATTACAACACGACTCACTTTGTCAAAAGACTTTTAAAATCAAACAATCTACAGATATCCGAAAGTACACCAATCCCGCAAGGGGATCGAAAAAATGGGATGAACTGTACAAAGAACGTACCGCTGTCGAACGTGTTAATGCCTATTTGAAAGAATTCTTTGGACTGAATAATGTCCGTCACCGAACCGGGAAAAAATCAAGTCTTCACTTCCATTTGGTGACGCTTGTTTATAATGCCTCAAGATTAGCCGCGGATCGGATTAGACTAGAAATGAAACATAAGACGCTAAAAGCTGCATAAATAAAATTGATTCCTTTATTAAAAAAACTTGAAAATCATCAAGGAACAACTCTATGCATTTTTAAAAACAGCAATTATGAAATTGATTCAATTACATAATATTCTTATCTAGAGAGGTCGAGGGACTAGCCTGAAGACACCTCAGCAACCTGTTTTATAAATAAGGTGCTACTTCTAGCAAGTTTTATAAACTTGAAAGATGAGAAGGTGACGATGTATGTATACAAAAGGGGCTGGGACATAACTAGCCTGGAGAAGTAAAAAAGAGATTCCAGTTATCAAAAATAGATAGCTGGAATCTTTTTCATTATCATAAATACATGAATTTTGTGTTATGGCGGTGTACTTTCTTAAGTTCACCGCCATAAAGGCAAATCCTAATTCATTTTCCACTTTCGAATTGCCTCTCACCGATATTCGAGTGAAACGCAAATTGGCCTTCAAAAATCCGAAGACAGGTTCTACATCTATTTTTCGTTTACCATAGATTTTTCCTGTTTCTTCTTTTGAAAGCTGCTCTCTTATATATGCTTTTTGCTGTTCCCATTGAGCATTGTAATAAATCTTTCGATTCCCTTTTGCTTTGGTACATTGGTCGCGTAATGGGCATCTAGAACAATGTTCACATTCATAAACATGAAAGGTTCGTTTGAACCCGGCCTTATCCTTTCTGTTTGATAGGTAATGAAAGGATACTTTCTTTCCATTTGGACAAGTGAAAAAGTCTCCGTCTGAATCGTAGTCCCAGTTGGATACATGGAAAGGATTTGTTTTATATTTCTTTTTCTTTTCCATCCGATAGGAATTATAAGTAATCAGTGGTGTTCTTTTTCTATGAAGTACATTACTGTAATTTTGTTCACTACCGTAACCTGCGTCGGCGACAATATGCTCGGGCAATTGAAAGTACCTATCTTCAATACTATCGAGAAAAGGAATAAACGTGCGAGTATCCGTAGGATTTGGAAATACATCGTAGGCTAATGTGTATTGACCTTCGGTCGCAATTTGTACATTATAACCTGCTTTAAGTTGACCATTTTTCATATAGTCATCTTTCATTCGCATAAAAGTGGCATCATGATCTGTCTTAGAATAACTATTGCGATCGCCTAAGATTGCCATATCTTTTTGATATTTGTGTTTACGAGCTTCAAAATCTTGGAATTGTTTACGGTATTGCTTGGGTTCTTTTCGTTCGGAACGAAGTTGTTTGCGTTCTTTTGCTTCTTTGCTTTCTTCGATTGCATTATCATATTTTTCTACTTTTTCATCTAGCTTTTTAACCACTTCACTGAGTTCTTCCTTTGAAAGTTCATCGGAACTTTCCCTTTCTATTTCAGGGATAATTTCTTTTTCCAGTAATTCCTCATACATTTGATTCGACTTCTCTATTAAATCGGTGCTGTATTTTTCAATGGATTTTTTCCATACAAAGGTAAACTTATTGGCATTTGCCTCTATTTTCGTACCATCAATAAAAATAGCCTCTTCTTCAATCGCCTTCTCTTCAACAAGTTGACAACGAAATAAGACAAAACACTGACGTAATAATTCTTTTACTTCGGAATGAACACGAAAACGATTAATGGTACGATAACTTGGTTCATAGCCTTGTGCTAACCACATCATACGTACACTGTCTTTGACTAATCCCTCTATTTTTCTGCCAGAAAAAACAGACTGTGTATAGGCACATAAGATAATCTTCATCATCATGCGTGGATGGTATGCAGGACAACCTGTTTCACGCAAAAATCCCACAAATGATTCCTCTCGGATATGTTCTACAATATGGTTAACCGCATAGGCGATATCATTTTCTTGTAATTTCATTTCAAAATCTAAAGGCAAAACGACTTGATTCATGGTATAATGTTTAAACATCAAGGATACCTCTTTTCTAAGTTTTTGTGTAGTTACTTTAACTTTATCAGAAGGTATCCTTTTTGCGTATATAAATATTGAAAAAAGTAAAAAAAGTGATACGCCCTAAATTGGCGTACCACTTTTTTCAGTTACTGGGTTTTGTCTCAGCCCCTTTTTAACGAGGCTGAGGCAAAACACACTTATTTACTCAAAATACGAATAATCATGTTATCAATAGGAGTATCATTCCAGCATCGTGAAATATACTCGCTTTCCGCGGGAACGGTCTCAGCTAACTTGGTAAGGAAAACGCTTTTTCTAGTGGATCTTCGGACTCGTGGTGTTACGGCCGGAGTCTCGCTTATTTCAGGTGCTAAATGAATGATTCTGATCAATACGAACGATAATTAATTTTCAACCAATCATTGTTCGTTTTTAATTGTTTCTTCATTCTTTTGTCTCAGCCTTTTTATAACTATAAAGGAGTGGATACATTGACAACAGCAGTAGAACGAATAGCACCTTTCAAAGGAGATCATGTAGGTAGCTTTCTAAGAACAGATCGTATCAAGCACGCGAGATCTCAATATGCTAAAGGAGAAATTAGTGAAAAACAACGAAGAGCAATTGAAGATGCAGAAATTATTAAGCTAGTAGAGAAACAAAAGGCAGCTGGGCTAATGGCTATAACCGATGGAGAACTTCGGCGTTCTTGGTGGCATTTCGACTTTTTAGAGAATTTAAATGGTGTTGAGGGATTTGAGCCAAATAATGGCTTGAAATTTGCTGGAATTGAGACAAAAAAGCATTCCATTCATGTTACTGGAAAGGTGGAGTTTAATAAAGAGCATCCATTTCTCGCAGATTTTAAGTTTCTGAATGAAGTGGTAGGGAACCGTCATGTTGCCAAACAGACGATCCCAAGTCCGAACATGTTACTCGTTCGTGCTGGATTTGATACAGATATTTATCAAACAATCGAAGACCTTGTTCCAGATGTGATTATGGCTTATCAACAAGCAATTCAGGCATTTTATGATGCAGGTTGTCGTTACCTTCAGTTAGATGACACATCATGGGCATCCTTTCTATCAGAAGAAGGGATTTCCTCACTGCAAGCAAAGGGCATGAATCCAGAAAAACTAAGGGATATTTGCAAACGTGTGATTAATGAATCGATTGCTGAAAGGCCTAAAGATTTACTTATCACCATGCATATTTGTCGAGGCAATTATCGTTCCCATTATTTCAGTACAGGTTCTTATGATGCTGTTTCTGAAACCATTTTCGCTGGGTTGAATGTGGACGGGCTTTTCCTTGAATTTGATGACGAGCGATCTGGAGGTTTCGAGCCTTTATCCTATGTGAACAGAGATGATCTTTGTGTAGTCTTAGGATTAGTTACTTCTAAGTTCCCAGAGCTGGAAGATAAAGATGTTATTAAGAAACGTATTGCTGAAGCTGCTAACTACCTTCCGTATGAACAGCTCTGTCTTAGTCCGCAATGCGGTTTCGCTTCTACAGAAGAAGGTAATCTGATAACAGAAGAAGAGCAATGGAATAAGGTTAGACATGTAGTAGATATCGCTAAGGATGTGTGGAAGTAAGAAAGCATATTAGTAGCCGCTTATATTAAACCATTTTGAATGAATGAAGATAAAGTAACTCCGAATTACCTTTCGAGCATATCAGTATATTCGGAATGTAGTTGGGTGCTTTATCATTCATTTTTTAAATGGTGATGTTACCTAACGAAAGGAAGGGTGCTTTGACCCGTTAATATTAGCAAAGTAAACAGAACTAGCTAAAAAAACAGCACACTCTGCTTGTATGTGATTAAATCTATAGGCAGTGATTATCTGTATGTTCGGATTGACGATAGTTTCGTTCTATTCTATCATTAAAGAAGTTTATAGAACGTGTGACCACTAGCGGAAGGAGAGAATTGCAATAAATCTTAATAATATAGGTAAGAAAATTAAGCAAATGCGCTTGCGTATGAAAAAAACACAACAGCAGGTAGCGGAAGCATGTGGAATCTCCAAAAGCCTTTTATCTAAAATTGAAAATGGACAGACAGCTTCAGCAATTGCCACTTTATCCAAAATTAGTGAAGAATTAGAAGTACCACTAACCTGGATTTTGGATGATCATGATGATCGAGATCTTGTTTTACTCCCTCATACAGAACGGCAATTTAAAGTAGGTGATGAGAATATGGGTTACTCCTATGAATTGCTGGCAAATCGTTCGCGGTTTACAGGAATTGAACCTACTATTGTTCATGTAACTCCTCGGGATATGAATGTCCGCGAAGAGACCTATACGCACTCCCAAGATGAGTTTATTTATATTTTAGAGGGAGCTATCCATTTACTTTATGAAGATGAGAAGCATTACATGGAAAAAGGAGATAGTGCTTTTTTTAAAGGAAATAAGTCACATTTATTTATTCCCGTTAATAATGAACCAGCGAGGGTACTAACAGTGTTTATCGATAATCATTTGTAATCAGACAAGGAGCTGTCCCAAAAGACAGCCTCCTCTTGAGCAACTGATTTGGCTGACCGACTCCTGTGGATGAATCCAATTATTTTAGGCTTTACACGGCAGCCACCCCAACAGGAGTATTCAAAGGTCTAGATTGCTGTATCAACATGTACTTTATGGAATATCTATTCTCTGGAAGAAATACATAGGAACTTTATTGGTTTGTCCGTATAATTATACCAATTATGTGGTGTTGAAGAATCTAAGAATATACAATCATATGGTTGTAAAATGGCTTCCTCATAATCAACTTCAATGGTAAGCGTGCCTTCTAACACATATAGAAACTCCTGTCCTTTGTGTGAAAAATTATTGCCTCGATTATCTCCTGGGTTAAGAATGATAAGATTCGGAACAAAAAGTGGGTTCTCCATTCCTCCGGTTAAATCCTTATAAATAAATCGATTTTCAGTTAAGTTTGCCATATCAACAATATTTCTTGTGATTGCTGATCGTGAGTTATCCATAGATGATGAGAAGAAATAACTTGGATTCACTCCAAGTGCTTCAGAAATTCGTTTTAAAGATAGAAGGGTAGCAGAAGTTTTGGAATGCTCCAATTGTGATAAAAAACTAATGGAAAGTCCGGTTTTTTCAGAAACTTGTTTTAGTGTTAACTTTTTTTGTTTTCGTAGGTTCTTCACTTTACTTCCAAGGTTTTGTGTGTGGTTCATGGTTTATTTCTCCCCTTATCCCAATTGATAACTTGTAGATATAAAAGATCAGCTTAGACTTTGTGAATATTTTGATAGTCCTTTTTGCCTAGTTTTATAGAATTGTATGAGAAAACAGTTGACGAAAAAGCAAAAAATATCTTATAATTTATTTAAACATAATTTAAGTAATACTTAAATAGTTTCGCTTTAAATTATTAGAAAATTTTCTTAGTTCAAATTTCACAACAGCTTTAGCTTTTAGAGTTTCTTCTGAGCATTAATGAACAACCCGTAACAGGCTAGCCATCTTATTGATTACAGTAATAGTTAAATTAATGAGCAATGTATACGCTTAAGGGTTGATTATTTTCATTGATGTTGAAAACGTTTTCAATAATTGGAAACTAGTAAACTATATTTAGGAGGTTTTTATACATGGTCGTACCTTATACACATGAACCCTTTACAGATTTTACGGTGGAAGAGAATAGACAGCAAATGCTAGCTGCATTGAAAAAGGTAGAGAAGGATTTAGGTAAGGAATACCCATTAATTATTGGTGGTGAACGTATTACAACAGAGGAAAAAATCGTTTCTGTTAATCCTGCCGATAAAGAGGAAGTAATTGGCTATGTTTCTAAAGCAAATAAAGAATTAGCTGAGAAAGCAATGCAAGTTGCAGATAAAACGTTTGAAACTTGGAGAAAATCGGATCCGAAATTCCGTGCAGATATCTTATTTAGATCTGCTGCGATCATTCGTCGCAGAAAGCATGAGTTCACTGCCCATTTAATCAAAGAAGGCGGTAAACCATGGAAGGAAGCAGATGCAGATACAGCAGAAGCTATTGATTTCCTAGAATATTACGGACGTCAAATGCTTGAATTAAAAGATGGAGTTAAAGTGAATAGCCGTCCAATTGAATATAACCAATATCATTACATTCCATTAGGCGTAGGTGTGGTTATTTCTCCTTGGAACTTCTTGTTTGCGATTATGGCAGGTACTACTGTAGCAGCAATGGTAACTGGAAATACCGTTTTATTGAAACCAGCAAGTGCGACTCCAGTTATCGCTTATAAACTGATGGAAGTATTGGAAGAAGCAGGAATGCCAGCAGGAGTTATTAACTACATTCCTGGTCCTGGGAAAGAAGTAGGCGATTATTTAGTTGATCACCCACGTACGCGTTTCATAAGTTTTACTGGTTCTCGTGATGTAGGTACCCGTATTTTTGAACGTGCGGCAAAAGTACAAGAAGGTCAGAAATGGTTGAAACGAACAATTATTGAAATGGGTGGAAAAGATACTATTGTTGTTGATAATGAAGCAGATTTAGAATTAGCAGCTGAATCAATTGTACAATCCGCTTTTGGATTTTCTGGACAGAAATGTTCAGCATGTTCTCGCGCTGTCATTCATGAAGATGTCTATGATGAAGTGAAAAATAGAGTTGTAGAACTTACCAGCGAGTTATCGGCAGGAAATCCTTATGATAATTCCCATTTCATGGGTCCGGTCATTGATCAAGGAGCTTATGATAAAATTATGGATTATATCGAGGTTGGGAAGAAAGAAGGAGACTTATTAGTCGGTGGTACAGGTGACGACAGCAAAGGCTGGTTTGTAAATCCAACGGTGTTTGGAGATGTTGATCCAGAGGCTCGTATCATGCAAGAAGAAATATTTGGACCTGTGGTTGCATTAACGAAGGCGAAAAGTTTTGATGAGGCCATTGATATAGCCAACAATACCGAGTATGGCTTAACTGGTGCAGTAATTACAAATAATCGTACGCATCAAGAACAAGCACGTCAGGATTTTCATGTAGGTAACCTGTACTTCAATCGCGGTTGTACAGCAGCCATTGTAGGCTATCAGCCATTTGGTGGATTTAACATGTCTGGAACAGATTCAAAAGCAGGTGGACCAGATTATCTTATCCATCATATGCAAGGTAAAACAAGTTCTGAAATGCTGTAAATAATACATTAACTATCTCTCCTGCAATGCTTTACAAATAATGAAGTGGAAATGCATGTTCAAAAAGAAAGGTAAAAAGGAAGAGCAAATTCCTTTTTACCTGATCTTTTGAACATATTTTTTAGAAAATTAGTGAAGTTTGGGGGAGGATCAACGTGGAACAAATCATGCGTAATTTCTTTTTATTTTTATCAAATAATAAACCACTAACGAAAGCAGCAAAGAAATACGGTTTTCGGTTTGGAGCATCACGATTTGTCGCAGGAGTAGATATTAATGGTGCAGCTGAGAAGATTAAAGAATTAAACGATAAGGGGTTTGAAGTAACTGTCGATCACTTGGGAGAATTCATTGACAATGAAGAAGAAGCGAGGCAATCTACTGAGGAATGCATTCATGCAATTAAGGTCATTGCGGAAAAAGATCTGAATGCACAATTGTCGTTGAAATTAACCTCACTTGGTATGGATATTTCTTATGAGCTTGTCATGGGAAATATGCGTAGAATACTACAGACAGGGAAAGAGTATGGAGTCATTGTCACAATTGATATGGAAGATTATGAACGAACGGAACAAACGTTAACCATTTTTAAATCATTGAGGCAGGAATTTGATAATCTTGGAACGGTACTACAAGCTTATCTTTATCGTGTAGAAGAGGATTTAGATGCACTAAATGAGTTTAACCCATATTTGCGGCTTGTAAAAGGTGCTTATAAAGAATCCGAAAAGGTTGCCTTTCCAAATAAACAGGATGTCGATGAGAATTATAAAAAGATCATTAAGAAGAATCTGTTAAATGGTAACTACACAGCTGTAGCTACACATGATGATGATATTATTGCATATACAAAAGAACTGGAAAAAACACATGCTATTCCCAGAGATCAATTTGAGTTTCAAATGCTGTATGGTATCCGAATTGAACTTCAAGAACGATTGATTGAAGAGGGGTATAAGGTGCGCGTTTATATGCCTTATGGTGACGATTGGTTTGGATATAATATGCGTCGCTTAGCAGAACGACCTGCCAACGTTGCCTTTGTGTTGAAAGGAATCTTTAAAAAATAAAGTTAAGGTTACTTCAGTCCTTCTGAGGTATAACGAAAGTGGTCCGCTACTAGCAACAATCTTTATATTATAATTCTATGTAGGCCAAAACGAATCAACGCTTTACTAGTAGTCGACAATACGACTACTCGAACTATTGAAACGGAGGGCTTACTATCAGCTATATGAAAAAATTTTTATTACGTGCAAGCTGCTAATTTGGGTTGATGGATGATAAGCTACCTTCTCAAATTGCGCTTGCACTTTTCTATTACTGTTTATTCCGTATATAATTGACAGGATAACCCCTAAAAATGATACCGCCATCATTAGGTTATCCAGTTCACATAATTGCTTATCTATAAAAAAAGGCGTATGCTAGTATTATAAAAAGTAAGTGAATACTTACTTACTTTTTAGTGAATAAGATAAAGGGGTGTCTTTGATGGCAGATAGAGTAGTAGTTATAACAGGTGCCGCAAGTGGAATTGGACGTGCAACTGCGTTAAAATTTGCGCAAGAAGGGGATAAGGTAGTAGTTGCTGATTTGAATGGAAGTGGTCAAGATATAGCTAAGCAAATTACTAAAGATGGCGGTAAAGCTACATTCATAAAAACAGATGTTTCCAAACAAGAGGACGTACAAAACCTAGTGGATAAAGCAGTGGAGTTATATGGATCCATAGATGTAATGTTTAATAATGCTGGAATTGGCGATATGGGATCAATCCTTGAGCCGAATATAGATTCTTATCATAAAACAATAGGTGTGAATCAACACGGTGTGGCATATGGAATCTTCGCAGCAGGTCGTAAAATGAAGGAATTGAATGTAAATGGTGTTATTATTAACACTGCTTCCGTATTCGGTTATATGGCAAATAAAGGTACATTTGCTTATCAAGCAAGTAAGGGTGCAGTACGAATGATGACACAAACTGCAGCACTAGAGCTCGCACCATTTGCTATTCGCGTAGTTGGTGTTGCTCCAGGTGGGGTTGATACGCCAATTATTCAAGGTTATAAAGATAAAGGGATGTTGGAACATTTGAAGAAACAGCAAATGCGCGAGCAGTTGATTCAACCAGAGGCTATTGCTAATGCTGTCTATTTACTATCACTAAAAGAAGCAGATGTTATTAATGGAAGTATTGTTATGCTTGATGATGGTTATGCATCATTCAAATAAGTTATAATAGTAAGGCTGGTGATTCCTCCAGCCTTACTTTTTTGTCTAGGAATTATAAAATTTGTCCATGTGGATATGGGCGTGTTGGGTCGCGCCTAGCTCCAGAGCCCAGAAACTAAGCGACTTCACGAATCTTTCTGCGATAAGTCATCATTGGCTAGAAAGCACATCATAATTTCTTTATCTCCATTGACTCGCTCCAGTCGCTATGTTTCTAATCGGGTGCTTACGCTTTTGCTCTTCACGTTAGGAAGATATAAAACTTTAGCTTAGTCGACTAAGCAACGTAGCGAACATTTTTAAGTACAATGTATATGTAGAAACTAAGGTTTTCGCAATTACTTGGCGAAAAGCCAAGTTTTTCTTATAAGTTAAGAAAGTATAAAATCAGTGCAATGACTGCGTTAAGCCAAGTAGTTATTTTTAAATGTTTGATGTATATTGGCAATGCTCCGACTAATTACTTCGCTTTCCGCGGGCACGGCCTTAACTAACTTTGCAAAGAAGAACACGTTGCAAAGTGGATTTTCGGCTCGCGCAATTCCCGCAGGAGTCTACGTAATTAGTCTCCGCTATGAGAAGGTGCAACAATTCTTGTCATAAGAAATAGGTTGACTTTTTTTTACAATGGGTAAAGTGAAAATCGCTATCCGTGAGTATAAAAGCAGCTGTGTTACTTCATGCTAGCGTTGTAGAGCCTGATAATAGCGAAGGCCGGCCACTTCAACTCCTGTGGGAAATGTTTGACCTGAAGATCCACTTTTTTTGAGCGGATTTTGCTAAAAAAAGTTAGCTGAAGGACAAACCCCACGGAAAGGGAAGTGGGCAGCCGGAGTGGTGTTCAAGCAGTAGCTATTATTCCATAATAGCTACTAGAGGAAGCGTAAATCTGAGCATGTAGTGATAAGGAATGAGCGAATTTTGCTCAGTTTTTCTTAGAAAGGGGGCTCTAGTCTCTTGAGAAAAGGTCAAAAAACAAGACAAATGATCGTTGAGCAATCTAGAAAGCTCTTTGCTGAAAAAGGTTACGATATGACAAAAACGACGCATATTGCTGATCAATGTGGCGTATCGGAAGCGACGATCTATAAGTACTTTAATAGTAAGCTCGATCTTTTAATGGAAACAATTTCGCATGAAAAATTAGAAATACCAGAAAGTAGTAGTTTACATCATAAACGGACAGAGGAGCTTTTGGAATTATATGTACGACAATTAACTCGTGCTGTCTTAACGAATTTTGAACAGTACGCTATCTTGTTCCGTGAAACGCCCTTGCATGAGGAAATATCGAAAAAATACGTGCAATATACATATGAACAAAATGAAGTTAGTAAGGAATTACAAGTACGAATTAACAATGGAGATTTAAGTGGTGTTTGCGATTTTGAATTGCTAAATGTCGGAATCATATCTTCTATTATTGCAATGAGTACACATCATCGGATTCACAAAGGAAAGCAAACATCTTTGTTTGATGAACAAAAGATTGAACAATTCGTAGATTTTATATTGCATGGAGCATTAAGAAGCTAGGGACCTTTCAAGAATTTATCCATGGATGTAGGTTTACATTTAGTAGATTTAAACGTAAAATCTTACTATATATTCACTGAGAAAAGGAAGGGTAGAATGACAAAGTATATTGGATTTGCAGGAACCTATACAAGAGAACAAAGTAAGGGAATCTATTGTTTTGAGCTCGACAGCGAAGCTAAAAAATTACAGGCTGTTCAAGCAGTAGCTTCTGTTGGAAGTCCTACCTATCTAACAATAAGCGAGGATGATCGCTACCTATTTTCAGTTGGACAAGACGGAGAATTAGGTGGAATGCGTGCTTATGCGATAAACGCAGAAACACATACATTAAATCAAATTAATGAACAGTTGCTGGAAGGAAGAGCGCCATGCCATGTAAGTATTCGTGATGGAAAATTGGTGACTGGAAATTATCATAAAGGTGAAGTTGGTCTATATTCGGTTAATAAGGATGGTTCCCTTGAGCTAGGGCAATTTGTAAAACATGAAGGTAATGGTCCCCATGAACGACAAGAAAAATCCCATGTTCATTTTGCTGGCTTTACACCAGATGGAAACTATGTAGTAGTATGTGACCTAGGAACAGATGAACTTGTTACCTATCGTATAGAAGCAGGTGAATTGATACGGCATGATACACTTTCTATAAAACCAGGAAGTGGTCCCCGGCATATCGTTTTTCACCCAAACGAAAAGACTGCTTATTTACTAACAGAGCTAAGCTCAGAAGTCATTGTATTAGCTTATCATGCAGATGATGGAAGCTTTACTGAAAAACAAACAATCAAAGCAAAGCCAGAAGGTTTTACGGATACGAATGATGCAAGTGCAATTTCTATTTCATCGGACGGTAAATTTCTTTATACAGGAAATCGCGGGCATAATAGTATTGCTGTCTTTCAAGTAGAAGGAGAAACAGATTTTCTAACGCTGATTGAATTCACAGCTACTGGAGGCGATTGGCCACGTGACTTTGTTTTGGATCCAACAGAATCCTTTATTGTTGCTTCGAATCAGCATAGTGGCAATTTGGTCTTGTTTGAGCGAAACAAAGTGACGGGTAAGTTAACAAAATTGAATAGCGAAGTTGACGTTCCCGAAGTTGTTTGTGTGAAATTTTTAAATGAACAAAAGTAAAAAATAATTAATGTGTATAGAGCTCATTACTAATACTATTTAGTATTAGTGGTGAGTTTTTTATTGCCTAGAAATTATAAAATACGCTCTTGTGGATTAATATGAGCGCGTGGAGCCGCGTCCAGCTCCAGCGCCTAGAAACGAGGTAACGAAACGAATCACCCTTCGATAAGTCATCATCGGCTCGCAAGCTCACCGTGACTCCTTTATCACCGTTGTCTCGCTCCAGTCGCTATGTTTCTATTCGGGCGCTTGTGCTTTTGTTCAAAGTTAAGAAAGTATAAAATCAGTGCAATGACTGCGTTAAGCCAAGTAGTTATTTTGAAATGTTTGATGTATATTGGCAATGCTCCGACGAATTACTTCGCTTTCCGTGGGCACGGCCTCAACTAACTTTGCAAAGAAGAACACGTTGCAAAGTGGATTTTCGGCTCGCGCTAATCCCGCAGGAGTCTACGTAATTAGTCTCCGCTATGAGAAGGTGCAACAATTCTTGTCATAAGTAATAGGTTGACCTTTTTTTACAATGGGTAAAGTGAAAATCGTTATCCGTGAGTATAAAAAGCAGCTGTGTTACTTCATGCTAGCGTTGTAGAGCCTGATAATAGCGAAGGCCGGCCACTTCAACTCCTGTGGGAAATGTTTGACCTGAAGATCCACTTTTTTGAGCGGGTTTTGCTAAAAAAGTTAGCTGAAGGACAAACCCCACGGAAAGGGAAGTGGGTAGCCGGAGTGGTGGTCCAGCAGTAGCTATTATTCCATAATAGCTACTAGAGGAAGCGCAAACCTGAGCATTTAGTGATAAGGACTGAGCGAATTTTGCTCAGTTTTTCTAATTGATTAGGAAAATATAAGTATGTACCTTATAAAAAAGTTGTTTTTGGCGTTTTGTCCCCCTCGACAAATTTATGGATCAAAATCCAATTTTGCATATTTGGCTGTGATTGATTTGGTCTTATTCAGACAATACGAGTTGATTATAATAAGAATAAGACATACTACTTTTTCGATTGAATGTAGGAGGAAATCATATGAATCAACGTAGTATGGCAGTTTTAAAACAATTGATTCAACAGGATGCTTATATCTCGGTATCTAAGCTTTCGACCATTTTTAATGTATCAAGAAGGTCTATTTACAATGATTTAGAAAAGGTTAATGATTGGTTAAAGGAACATGGGTTTGATGCAATTAAACAAGTTAGATCTGAGGGGATATACCTTGATGATCAAACGAAACAGGAAATAATAAAGAAGTACACGTTGATGGAGGATTCCTATTATGAATATTCTGCAGGTGAACGAAGGGCATGGATATATATTCATATAACTAGTAGTAGCCAAGCGTATTTTATCGAAGATTTAAAAGAGCTTCTACAAGTAAGCCGGAATACCATTCTTGAAGACATCAAGAAATTAAAGCGGGAAATAGGTGAATATGCATTACAACTAAGTTCAGAACGAGGAGAAGGCTATTATATTACTGGAAATGAAAGCGATGTCAGAGATTTGCTGATTCACTATCTTTCCATCGTAACCCCAAATGACGGCTGGTATAGTCTGATGGATGAAATACCACCGTTACAAACATTCTCTATTTTTCGTATGGAGTGGCTGCAAATTCTCCACAAGTATCTAATCGAGTATGAACAGCAATTTAAGATTGAGATCATCGATGATGTTTTAAACAACTTAGTAATATGGTTTCATTTCTTTATGAAGAGAATGGAAAAAGGAGCAGTCATTGAGAATGACCCTATTGAGAAACAAATCATCGCAGCAACAGAGGAATATGTAGGGGCTAAATTATTATGCGAGCAACTATTTAAACGATTGTCAAACCCACAAGCTTTACATGAAGAAGTTTATTATATCACTAAATATTTGCTCAGTGCCAAAGTGAAATATAATTTAGGCCCAGATTTAGCAAATAAAGAAATGCAGTCATTGCTTGACGTGGTAGAGAACATGGTTGCTGATTTTCAATTATATGCAGCGGTTGAGTTTGATGAACCAGATATTATCATTCAGAATCTTTTGCTTCATCTAAAGCCTGCTTATTACCGAATTAAATACGGAATTAAAGTAGAAAATACGCTAGTTGCATCCGTCAAACAGAATTATCCAGAGGTATTCCATATTACAAAAAAGGTAATGCGTCATTTTGAAAATCTCATGAATCAAAAAGTTGATGAGAATGAAATAGCATTTATTGCGATTCACTTTGGCGGTTGGCTTCGTAAAGAGGGAGTAATTCTTGAGCAATCACCTAAGAAATTACTCATTGTTTGTACCAATGGTTTAGGGACTTCAAGACTCCTAGAAAGTCAGCTTGAGGGGTTGTTTTCCAATATTGAGATTCAAGGTGTAACCTCATTAAGAGAATATCAACAAATGGAATTAACGATAGATTTCATCGTGTCTACCATAGCGCTTCCACAACGTGGAGTTCCTGTTTTTGTGGTTAATCCTGTCCTAAATGATGATGATAAAGAACAGTTATTCAAGAAAGTGAATAGTTTGTTTGACAATGGGAATAAGCAGCAAAGATATTCTGCTGAAACTATATTAGATATAGTAAGGCGTTATTCCTCTATTCACAATGAGGATGCGCTTCGTCAGGAATTAAGAAGATATCTCTATGCTCCAGTACACCTTGATAATGAGGGAGGGAAGCAGAGTTTACATGAACTATTACCACCACAACGAATTAAGGTAATGGAACGTGTAGATACATGGGAACAGGCGGTTAGAATAGCTGCAAAACCATTATTATATGAAAAATATATTGAGAATCATTATATTGAAAAAATGATTGAGAATATAAAAAATAGTGGGCCATACGTGGTAATATCCGAACATTTTGCCTTACCTCATGCCGGCCCCTTCGATGGTGTTAACAAAACTGGTTTTAGTATGCTTGGCTTACGTGAGCCTGTCAATATTCTAGGAAAGGAAGTTCGTATCCTTGTCATATTAGCATCAAAGGATAACGAGCAGCACTTAAAAGCCTTATCACAATTGACACGGTTATTTTCCAATAAGAAAAATAAAAATCATCTTACCCAGACAATGGATAAAAGTGAAATTAGTCATTTTATCCGCGTTTACTCAAAAGAAAATTAACTATTATTTGAAAAGTTAGGTGTGTAAAGCATATGAAATTTTTAGAAGAAAATATGGTGCAGTTTGATGTAGAAGTAGCAAATGCTGAAGAGGCAATAGAAGCTGCTGGTAACCTTCTATTACAGCAAAAATTAATTGAATCGTCCTATATTCAGGCAATGAAACAAGCTTATCAAACGAATGGTCCATATTTTGTACTAGCACCACAAATAGCTATACCTCATGCAAGGCCCGAGGATGGGGTAAATGAAGCCTCGGTTTCTCTCGTCCAACTTAAAAAACCGATTCCATTTGGACATGCAACAAACGATCCTGTTCGTCTGGTATTTGGATTAGGAGCGGCTTCTAGCGATGAGCACTTGGTTTTATTAAGGAAATTAACTGGACTATTAAATAATGCTGACAATATTAATCAATTAATTCATGCAAGAGGAATTGCTGATATAAACAAAATAATCGAAATGGGGAGATAAGAATGATGAAAGTATTAACTGTATGTGGTTTAGGTCAAGGAACAAGCTTAATTTTAAAAATGAATGTAGAGCAGGCGCTTAGAGAGAAAGGGATACGAGCAGATGTTGAGCATACCGATGTTTCAACTGCTTCCAGTATAAATGCTGATTACATTATTACAAGTAATGAGCTATCGGAAGGGCTAATAGGACATCCTGCAAAAATTATTATTGTGAACAATTATTTTGATATGGAAGAAATTAATCAAGCAATTGAGCAGAATGTTGATAGCAACTAATTACAACTACTAATGAGATATAAAAGGGGAGGAATTAAGGATGGATGTTATTGTATGGGTCGCTACGAACGTCTTCGGTGAGGCAGCGATATTATTAGGCTTTATCGTGCTTTTGGGACTAATACTGCAAAAGAAATCAGTTAGTCAAACAATTAGTGGAACATTTAAGGCTGTTATTGGATTTTTAATTATTAGTGCTGGATCTGGAGTCATTGTTAATGCTTTAACTGTTTTTGAGCCTCTGTGGAAGGAAGTATTCAACCTCTCAGCGGAGCCATTAGGCAATTTTATGGGGCAAGAAAGCTTTAATGCGAAATATGGGAGCGCTGTAACATTGGCAATGACATTAGGCTTTATTATCAATGTATTGCTAGCACGTTTTACGAAGTTAAAGTACATCTATTTAACAGGACATATGATGTTTTGGACGACAACGATATTCGCAGGTGTTGTCATTCAAGCAGCTGGTGATGTCTCCTTTGGAAAGCTGGTAATTTTCCTAGCAGTTGTCATGGGATTATACTGGACAATTCAACCAGCTCTGACCCAACCATTTATGCGGAAGATTACAGGTAACGACAATATTGCTTTGGGTCATACTTCTGCATCTGTAGCCTTACTTGGCGCATTAGCAGGTAAATTTCTTGGAAACAAAGAGAATGACTCAGAAAAAATTAAGCTTCCAAAGGGATTAGAATTTCTAAGAGATTCAAATGTTATTACGGCATTAACCATGGGATTATTATTTCTAGTTGGAGCAGTTATCATTTCTTTTAAGAATACACCAGGTGCACAAGAGCTAGTAGCTGCTGCCGGTGATCAAAACTTTATTATCTATGCAATCATCCAATCCTTCACTTTTGCAGCTGGAATCGCTGTTGTATTACTGGGGGTGCGAATGTTTATCGGAGAAATGGTCCCAGCATTTAAAGGGATTGCTACAAAAATTGTTCCTGGTGCCAAGCCTGCATTAGATAGCCCAATCGTATTTCCATATGCGCCGAATGCCGTGATTTTAGGCTTTTTAGGCTCCTTTATTGGTTCTTTACTATGGTTAGTTGTATTAGGAAATACAGTAGGCTATGTATTCGTTCCGACAATGATTGTTTTATTCTTCCATTCGGCTACAGCTGGAGTTTTTGGAAATGCAACAGGTGGAGTAAGAGGAGCATTAATTGCAGGCTTTATTACTTCTACAGTAGTTGCGTGGGGCCAATTTGTTATGGTTAAACTACTTTTGCCGGATACCGTTCCAGATACAGCAATGTGGGCAGCAGATTCGGATATGTTCATCTTAGGACCAATTATCCGTTTTCTTTCACAATTGTTATTTTAAAAATGTTTGAAGTGGATATCTCATCGGTTTCAATTGGTAAGAAGGTATTTCTGTGGGAGAAGAAACTGTATAAAGTTTACAGTGCTTTGCTCAAGAGGAGATTGTTAAAAGAAGGTCTAACTTTTGAGATATTCCTTTCACTATATAGGCGTGTAACTACACCATCTTATAATAATAAAATGATAGGAGTGTGTACTTTATGAGCTTTATTCGTACGTTTCATGGAGATATTAATCCCAAAACATTGGGAGTAACATACTCACATGAACATATTGTTTGTCGTCCGCCATATTGGGTTGAAAAACAAGCGGAAGATTTACTACTTGATGATAAAGAAAAATCGAAGCTCGATGTCTTAGATTTCAAACAACTCGGTGGTCAAGCAATTGTTGATGCTACTGCTATTGATTATGGTAGAGATGTAAAGGCAGTTAAGGAAATTTCTGATGAAACTGGAATTACAATCATTGGGACAGCTGGTTTTAATAAAAGCTTCTTATGGGAGGCACCTGTACCAGAGCATGTAAAAGCAGTAATTGGGAATTATCAAACATTTTATGAGTGGATTGATGCAACTTCCATTAATGATCTTGCTGATGTTGTTATTAAGGAAATTGAAGAAGGTCTTGAAGGAACGGGAATACGTGGAGGACAGGTGAAATTTGGTACAGGGTATAACCGGATTACCCCTTTAGAAGAAAAAACATTACGTGCTGTTGCAAGGGCGCATCATGAAACAAAGGCACCTCTCCATTCACATACAGAAGCAGGTACGATGGCGTTAGAACAAATCGAACTTCTTAAATCAGAAGGTGTGAATTTAGAATTTATTAGCTTTGGGCATATGGATCGAAATCCAGATCCTTTTTATCATGAACAGGTTGCAAAGACAGGTGCACTTCTTTCCTTTGATGGTATCTCGAAAATTAAATATGCACCAGAGAGTACTCGGATTTCCTGTATTTTGGAGTTAGTTGATAAAGGGTATGAAAGGCAAATTCTTATTAGCGGAGATACAGCTAGAAAATCATATTATAAGCATTACGATCATGGTTTGGGATTAGAAAATATTCTTGGTAAATGGGTACCACGTTTTATTGAAGAAGCAAACCAAAAAGGATTTGATGGAGAACAATTGGTTGATAGATTTTTTATAGAAAACCCTGCTAACTGTTTTTCATTTAAAAAGTAAGGCGTAGAAGGTGAATGAAGTGGAATTTCAATATCAAAATTCATACGAGATTGAAGAAAAGATAAAGACATGTAAAGTGGCGCTTTTGCCAATTGGTGCTGTGGAGGCGCATGGTCCACATTTGCCATTAGGTACGGACAATATTTTGGCAGAAAGTGTTGCTAGGAGGCTAGCAGAACAAGTAAATGGATTAGTATTACCGACATTGCCGTATGGCCAAGTTTGGAGCTTACGTAATTTTCCAGGAAGCATTACGTTAAAGAATGAATCACTTATATCGATTCTCGTTGATATAGGAGAAAGTTTATACAAGCAAGGCTTTACTACGTTTGCGATGATTAATGGTCATTTAGGTAATGGAACAGCATTGAAGGAAGCGGCTCGTGTACTTTTTGAAACCTGCCCAGAATTACGAGTATTCTATTTCTTTTATCCAGGTATGAATCAAGCAGCTGAAGACGTTCGGGAAACAAAGTCAGCTCATAACACCTATTTCCACGCATGTGAAATCGAGACTTCCTATATGCTATATTTAGCTCCGGATTTTGTAGATATGGATAAAGCTATTACGGATATCCCTGAGATTCCAGCTAATGCTGATGTTACGCCAACTCCATGGGAAACATTTACAAAATCAGCTGTATTAGGTGATGCCAAGCTTGCAACGAGTGAGAAAGGGAAATATATCATAGATATTGCTATTGAGAATATGGTGAGGCTTTTAACTGAAAAGGCTTCGAGTTAGCGATGTTTAGAAAGAGAGAGACAAGCATTTGTAAAATCTTAAAAATTTTGAGGAGGTCTGTTTGTCATGATCCAGCAATACTTTCGTGAAATTACAGAACTACTAGCTGTTGTTGAGAAAGAGGAACAGGAGGTAATGCAGCAAGTAGCTCAGCAGGTGGCAAAAACGATAGAGCATGACGGGGTGATTCACTTATTTGGTTGTGGTCATTCTCACATTTTAACAGAGGAAGTATACTATCGAGCAGGAGGATTAGTGCCTATTCATCCTATTTTACATGAACCACTTATGCTGCACGAGGGTGCTTTACGATCTTCAACGCTTGAAAGGAAAAATAATTATGCAGAAACATTTATGGACGAACAAGATATTCAAAACGGAGATATGTTAATTGTTATTTCTACATCTGGTCGAAACCCTGTTCCAGTGGATGTAGCAAGGATAGCAAACCAAAAAGGCGCTTTTGTAGTAGGGATTACATCTATTTCCTATTCTTCTAGTCAGCCATCACGACATGCGAGTGGTGAGCATTTGTATGATGCTGTAGATATTGTCATCGATAATCATGCACCTATTGGAGATGCGCTGTTATCTCATGATAAGGTAAAGGTAAATTTTTCACCAAGTTCAACCGTAATTGGCTCCGCTATTTTGAATGCAATCTTTGCTCAAGCTGTTAAAGTGATGGCTGAGAATAACTATAGTCCTCCAGTCTTTCTGAGTGGGAATATTGAAGGAGCAGATGAACATAATCAAAAGCTAGTAGATAGGTATAGTAAGAGAATTAAACTTTAAGTTAACATTATAAATACTTTCCTTTGCATGAATAAGTAATGCAAAGGAAAGTATTTTTTGTTTAAAGTTAAGAAAGTATAAAATCAGTGCAATGACTGCGTTAAGCCAAGTAGTTATTTTGAAATGTTTGATGTATATTGGCAATGCTCCGACTAATTACTTCGCTTTCCGCGGGCACGGCCCATAGCCGTCAAGCTAATAAAAAAGAAGTACGGTGCAATGAAAATATTAACATATTTTTCCAGTTTAATCCGTATTCTTTTATGGGTACTTGTTTTCTTTTTTACACTCTTACTCACGCGGCACGGAAATGTACTTTATACGCAATGTTTAAGACATCAAAAGGACTTTTATGCTGACAACGATGATCTTTCCTTCCATGCCGGTATATGTTCTGGTAAATATTATCGATGAGAGCTTTCAAAGAAGAAAGGTGATAGAGTGAATACCCCTTCGTCTCTACTATTGCGTTTCTCGCATGATTGATACATTTGTACTCACTTCCTTCTAGTTGATACCTTTCGTAAAGGCAGTAACGGCACTGAAAAGCAATCATCGAAGAAAGAAGAATATGAATTAAAGTCCCATACAAATGACAGTAAAAGCGGTCGGTATTCATTGCCTGCACATCATCAATTTCAAATAACGATTTCCATGTTTTAAAGAGTATCTCCACTTGCCAACGCAAGGAATAGATAGGATACAAGGTTTGCTCATCCATTTCTTCTTGTGTTATATTGGTAGCAAGAATTTGGATATGATTCTTCTTGTTGGCGGATTGGGTATGCCCCCCCTTTCCGTCTTCTTTCTTTTAAATAGGTATCTCTCTGTTTTTGTTGCTCTTCGGTTAATCGTTGTACGACTACACGTGCATGAAATGTATTTTTTCCCTTAACACCTAATTGAATGAACCCATAATCCTGTATCTCTCCTGGAGCTAGATGCATGGCATCTTCTTCAGGCTTTATTTGGATTCTTCGTTGCTTGTCATCCAATGTCCAATAGGTCATATTGGCAGGAACACGAGTAATATAATAGGCTCCTGCTCGATCTATTTTTTTAAAGTGATCTCCTGAGAAATAGCCGAGGTCACGCAAGATAAGGTCCTCTTCTCCTATTGTATCTGCCAATTCTTCAGCTGCATCGTGATCACTGTCTCTTGGTCCATAGAACAACGTATGCAAAAAATTCCCTTGATACAGCTCATATTCTAATTGTATTTTCACTCCATCCCAATAACTCGCGGTGTTCTTTTTTACTTGAAAGGATGTGCCATCCAAGATACGGATCCGAGAAAAAGGATAATCAGATGGAGATGGTAACGATAACATCTGTTGTTTTTCCGCTAACCGCATAAAAACTTGTTTTAAAAAAGCCACTCCTTTCTCGTCTAATCGTTGATGTAAGGCTTGTTTAGATATGGATATTTCTGATTCACGAGAAAGGGAGGCACAGAGCTGTCCTAGCCCCTCCGTACCAACTTTTTCATGTAAGAAGGCACATATACTTAAGAAATCTTCCGGCATTATCTTCTTCAATCGTTGTACAAAACCTGATTCCCGAGCAACATTGCGAAGTTCAGAAATAGATAAAATATCGTGCACACTCTTTACAAACGAGTCAAAATGATATTGCTTAGCCATACGTAATCCCTCCAAATTATTCCATTTATAATGTCAGAATAACGAATAACTTTATGGTTTTTAAAATATCCTGCTTAACTTGACGGCTATGGGGCACGGCCTCAACTAACTTTGCAAAGAAGAACACGTTGCAAAGTGGATTTTCGGCTCGCGCAATTCCCGCAGGAGTCTACGTAATTAGTCTCCGCTATGAGAAGGTGCAACAATTCTTGTCATAAGTAATAGGTTGACTTTTTTTACAATGGGTAAAGTGAAAATCGCTATCCGTGAGTATAAAAGCAGCTGTGTTACTTCATGCTAGCGTTGTAGAGCCTGATAATATCGAAGGCCGGCCACTTCAACTCCTGTGGGAAATGTTTGACCTGAAGATCCACTTTTTTGAGCGGGTTTTGCTAAAAAATTTAGCTGAAGGACAAACCCCACGGAAAGGGAAGTGGGCAGCCGGAGTGGTGTTCAAGCAGTAGCTATTATTCCATAATAGCTACTAGAGGAAGCGTAAATCTGAGCATTTAGTGATAAGGACTGAGCGAATTTTGCTCAGGTTTTCTAAATAAAATTTGCCTATGTGGATAAATATGAGTGTGTTGAGCCGCGTCCAGCTCCAGCGCCCTGAAACGAGGACTTCACGAATCTCCCTAATCTAAGTCATCATCGGCTTGCAAGCACACCGTGATTCCTTTATCTCCGTTGTCTCGCTTCTTTTGTTACGTTTCTAATCGGGCACTTGCGCTTTTGTTCAAAAATCATAGTAGCTAGAAACATAGAATAAGTTTCTAGCTTCTAATATGGTATAATTTACTATAGTCATTCAATTTCATAAGTGCTTGCTCCCACATAATAATCGAACAATTATCACATAAAGTGAAGCCAGTATGGATAAGAGGGAGATCAACTGCCAGTAAATGTCCGATTGGTTCAAAGGCATTTAGGTCATACCCATGTGGTACTAACAATTAGTGAGGGATATATAAAATCCCCACTTTTTATTAAAGGAGGTCATAAGATGTTAGAAAATAATGACGTTTTAAGAGGTGCTGAAGAATTTTATTTCGCTGGTAATCAGACAGGAGTATTGGTAATTCATGGGTTTACTGGTTCTACTCAAAGCATGCGATTTCTAGGTGAAAAACTAGCTGAGGCAGGATTTACAGTTTTTGGTCCTCGTTTAATTGGTCATGGTACAACTCCAGAAGATATGGAAAAAACGACGTATCACGATTGGGTTCAAACGGTAGAAGCAGGACTAGAAAAATTACAATCTACCTGCACCGAAGTCTATGTAACTGGACTTTCAATGGGAGGAACATTGACACTATATCTCGCAGAAAACCATCCAGAAATAAAAGGAATTATCCCAATAAATGCGGCTACTCATATGCCAGATATGAATAAGTATTATGACAAATTATCGCAAACTGACAAGCGATTTGTTGATGGGATAGGCTCTGATATTAAAAAAGAGAACGTTAAAGAGTTAGCATATGAACAAACACCAGTAAAATCGATGGGCGAACTCAAAAAATTAGCTGAAAAAGTAAGAGACCAGCTCCCGGCTATTGAGATACCTACCTTAATCTTTTCTTCGACTGTGGATCATGTGGTTCCACCAGAAAACTCACAAGAAATCTATCGATCTATATCATCAAAGGAACGTTCTATCATTTTATTGGAGAATAGTTATCATGTTGCGACATTGGATTTTGATAAAGAATTAATTGCTGAAAAATGTGTTGAGTTTATCCAACAAACCTAATAGGTACACGGTATACAAGGAATCACCAACAGTTCTGTCATGGTGATTCCTTCTTTGTAGTCAAGGAAATTATAAAATTAGCCCAAGTGGATAAAGAGGAGGATGTTGAGCCACCGTCCAGCTCTAGCGACCATAAACGAGGCGACTTCGAAACGCCCTAATCTAAGTCATCATCGGCTTGCAAGCACACCGTGATTCCTTTATCTCCGCTGTCTCGCTTCTTTTGTTACGTTTCTAATCGGGCACTTGCGCTTTTGTTCTGTAATTAAGATAATGTGGGTATTCTCCGTATAATCCTGAAAAGCAAATATTGGTTTATATTTCCTAATCATTTACAATATTGTTAGAGAGGAGCTTGAAACATGGCGATAACCATAGGGTATATTGGATCTGAACACTCCGTAAAAACAGTTAAAACGATAGCGAGACAACATCCAACTATTCAAGTAAGAACTTATCTATATGGCAAGCCTTCGGAGATAAGTAAATTACACCGTCAAGCTGCAAAGGAGACAGACATTATATGTTTTTCTGGAATTGTATCTTTTTATTACCGTGATCGTAACTGTGAAAATAAACCATTTATCATAACACCTTTTCATGAATACATGATAGCTGCTTCTATCTTAACGTGTCTGATTAATTTTAATGCACGTATTTCCGAATTATCGATTGATTTACCTGACCGATCCATTTTGTTGGATATTCAAAACGATATAACATTTCAATTAAATCCACTACATGTGTATGATTATCAGTGGATATATAATGATTCACAAGAAAAAAAGCTATCAATTCAAGAGATAACAGCGTTTCATGAAACATTGTACATAGAAAAGCAAACAAAGATGGCAATTACAAGTATTCATTATGTTTATGATTTACTGAAAAAAAGGAATGTACCTGTCATTTATATGGTTGATACGGAAAGAAACATAGAGGAGATACTATATGAAGCAAGTAAACGAGTACTATTTTCTCAATTACAAGACGGGATGCTATCTATATTATATATTTCACTTAAAGATAAGACACCTCTTACTTTAAAGCAATTTGAAATCATAATGAATACCATTAAACCTTTACCAGGTATCGAATATTCGATAAAGAGAAAAGATAAGCTTATTTGTTATACGACAAGAGGAACCATTGAGGATTTTCTATTAACTAGGTCTAATCTTGAGTGGATAACGCAGCTTGAGTCAGACTTGGAACAAAGCTTTGCTTTTGGTGTTGGTTATGGAAAGCAGCTTTTTGAAGCGGAAGAAAATGCATTGTTAGCATTACAAACTGCTATTAATGGTATGGGGAGCAATGGTTATGTAGTCACTGATAACAAAGAACTTATCGGCCCGGTTTTTGGAGAAACTCGCCGTGAAAAGATTAGAACAACAGATCAGTGGTTACATCATGTTATTAATAAAACGAATACAAATTTAAGGACAATGCAACGATTCTTTACTTTTTTGAAGGTACATCAGTTTGGATTCTTTTCAGTTCGTGAATTAGCAATATTTTCACAAGTGTCCATTCGCACTTCAGAACGATTTGTTAAACGCTTGTATGAAGCTGGGTTAGTAGAAATCATTGGACAAGAGCAAGGGCTTAAAAAGGGTAGACCGCGCAATGTTTACAAGGTTTCCGAGGAGCTAGAAATAGAGATAAGGAAACGGGTTTAGTTGAAAACTAATCCGTTATAAATTTTCGGAAAATTTGACAAGTAATAAAAATTCCTTTATTTTTATATTTAACGACATATTAACGACGTTATAAGCTTGGAGGATAAACGATGAAAATTACAAAAGTAGATATTCATAAAATAGAGTTACCATTAAAAGAACCTTTTATTATTTCGTATGCAAGATACGATGTCATGCCAGCAATTATTGTAAAAGTGTATACAGACAATGGTCTGGTTGGATATGGTGAAAGCTTGCCAGACGAACATGTAACAGGGGAGTCCGTGCACAGTGTATTGGCAGCTCTAAAGTATCAACTAATTCCAGCTATATTAGGTAAAGATCCTAGGAATATACAACAGTTACATACCACAATGGATGGCGAGTTAGTTGGAAATGGGGCTGCTAAGGCAGCCTTGGATATTGCCTGCTATGACTTATTAGGGAAATATAGTAATCTACCAATCTATTCGCTATTAGGTGGAAGAAAGCATGAGGACCCGACCATACCTATGGTGCTTAGTATCCTAGAACCGAATGTACTTGCTAAACAAGCCAAGGAAGCAATACGAGATGGATATCATGAAATTAAAATGAAATTAGGTGTTGATTTTGAAGCAGATATAGAGCGAGTGCGAGCCGTACGTGAGGCGGTAGGTCCTAATATATTAATTCGTATCGATGTTAATCAAGGATGGGGTAGTATTCAAGTAGCTAAACAGATGATTGAGCGCTTATCTGAATTTCGAGTAACGTGGATAGAACAGCCTATTAAGGCAATGGATGTATCCTTATTTCGATCATTAAAAGAAAGCTCTAATACGCCTTTAATGGCAGACGAAAGTATGGTGTCACCGCAAGACTTAAGAACCTTGATAGAGCATCGTTCAGTGGATTATATCAATATTAAGCTAATGAAATGTGGAGGTATCTATCCGGCTTATCAGCTTGCTACACAGGCATCATTGTTTGGAATAAAATGCCAAATAGGTTCGATGGTCGAATCAAGTATCGCATCTTCTGCAGGCTTTCATGTAGCTCTAGCAAAGGAAAATATTATTTCAACTGAGCTTTCAGGTCCGACAAAGTTCACAACAGATATTGGAGATTTAACTTATTCACTTCCTAAAGTGAATATGACAGATCGACCTGGTTTAGGTATACATATCAAAGAAGACACGCTATTTCATTTAAGTAAAGCGTTTGAAGAGGTGATCATTTGATATGAAGAAGAAATGGAGGATTCCTCACACGTATGCAATCATATTTTCAATTATTATTATGGCTGCAGTTGCTACGTATCTCATTCCTGCTGGACAATATGAACGAGGTGAAGTAGGCGGGAGAGAAGTTGTAGTAGAAGATAGTTATCAACGGGTAGAGCAAACCCCTATCACCTTTTTTGAAGTGTTTACCGCAATTCCACAAGGAATGGAAAAAGGTGCTCAAATTATCTTTTATATCTTTCTTGTAGGTGGAGCGTTTGGCTGTATCAGAGCTACTGGAGCAATTGATTCGGGCATTAATAAATTAGTTTATAGGATGGAAGGCAGGGAAAGGCTTCTTATTCCAGTCATTATGCTTATATTTTCGATTTTAGGATTCACCACAGGAATGTCTGAAGAAAGTATCATATTTGTTCCAATTGGGATAGCAATTGCGCGTGCACTTGGATATGACACAATTGTGGGGACAGCAATGATTACGCTTGGTGCTGCTAGTGGATTTATCGGTGGTATGATGAACCCGTTTACAGTAGGAGTAGCACAAGGAATTGCAGAAGTGCAAATTTTCTCAGGATTCCTCTTTCGGTTCGTTGTATATTTATTTATATTATCCATTGCAATTTGGTATGTAATGCGTTATGCGAGAAGGGTTAAGCTTGATCAACGGATATCTGTAATGTATGACATTGATATACAGACAAAGCAATACGATACTGCAACGGAGCATAATAAAATAGCTATGTTCAACTTCCGCCACGGTTTAGTTTTACTCGCGCTTGGAGTCGGTGTATTCATCAATATGTATGGCGTATTTAATTGGGGATGGTTTTTAACAGAACTAGCTGCATCATTTATCATTATTGGTTTATTCTCTGGGATTATTGGTGGATTGGGCATTAATAAAACCTTTACTTCCTTTGTTGATGGGATGAAAGTTGTTGCATTTGGTGCATTAATCGTAGGTTTTGCAAGAACCATTCTTGTAGTGATGGAAAATGGAGTCATCATCGATACAATTATATATGCATTATCTAACGCCATTTCTAATCTGCCAGATACACTGAATGTCCTTGGAATGTATGTGGTGCAAATTATTCTTAATTTCTTTATTCCTTCTGGTAGTGGTCAGGCTGCAACAACTATGCCTTTGATGGTTCCACTATCAGATATATTGGGTATTGAAAGGCAGGTAGCTGTACTCGCCTTTCAATACGGTGATGCGATAAGTAATTCTATAATCCCTACTTCTGCCGCGTTAATGGGGTACTTAGCAGTAGCGGGAATCCCGTATGAAAGATGGGTCAAGTTTGTTTGGAAGCTAATATTAATCTGGCTATCTATTGCTGCAGTTGCATTAGTGATTGCGGTTATGATTGGAATAAGCTAATCAACAAGAGGAATTGGGACATAATAAAAACAATCCATTGTAAGAATGGATGATGTCTCTGGAAATATACGTAGGCGCCAGGTAAAAGCGATGTATATTTTCCAGAGTGGTTTAGTTGTACTCCATTATTTAGTTGTACGTTTATTCCTTAATTAGAATTACTTTGACGTTGCCTTTTATGCTATCTCGTTTTTCATTTTTGTTTTATTTACCTTAGAATGATACATATGAAATAGACCAATAGCTACTAAGATAATTACTGCACAGATGAGATACAGATTAGAGAATCCAATAGCTGTTACAACAATTCCCCAAATAAAGGACCCTGCAGCAATACCTGAATCATATAATATAAAGAAAGTAGATGTAGCATGCGAGCTTCTGTTATTTGGAGCAGCTTGAATTGCCATTGTTTGAAAACTTGGTAATAAAGTTCCATAACCTAGACCGATTAACGCAGCAGATAGTAGTAGCATCCAAGGTGTATTAGTGATGCTCAATGATACAAGTCCAATAGCAAAGAGAAATAAACATGGGAGTATCACAAATTTAGGACCTTTCGAATCAAATGATCTTCCGAGATATGGTCTTGATAATAGCATGACTGCTGCAAAGACGACGAAGAAATAACTCGCTGTAGAAGCAAGTCCTAAGCCGTTAGCGTATACGGAAATAAAGGACATCACACTAGCGTAAGCCAGCGCAACTAAGCTACTTATTAATGCAATTGGCATTGCTTTCATTTCTATAAAATCATGAATCGTTAACCTTTGCTTGATTGCTTTCGGAGCAACTTTTTCTTTAGGAACGTTAACCATCGCTGAATTCATAATAGCCACGATCATTAGTATTCCTAAAATTATAAATAAGTTCTGAAAGCTCGTATATTGTAATAAGGTTAAACCTATAAATGGACCGATGACAACGGCTAAGTTCATTGCCATAGCAAAATATCCAAGTCCAGCACCGCGGCGTGATGGTGGAATAATGTCGGCAGCAATCGCCCCTGTAGCAGTAGTAATAATACCAAAAGATAACCCATGGATGAATCGCAATGCTAATAATGGCATGAAGGCATCAATAATTAGATATAAAAACGAGGTGACTGCGAAGATCGTTACACTTATTAATAGTCCCCTTTTTTTCCCTGTCTTGTCTAATAGCTTCGCAGAAAAAAGGCGGACGATAATCGCTGCCAATAACATGGCGGTTACAACTAAACCACCTTCTGCTTCTGTACCACCTAAATTGTCAATCACATAGATAGGAAGAGTTGTCATTAACGTATAAAAGGATAAGAAAATGAGGAATTGTGTCATTGAAATACTTATAAAACTTTTTGTCCATATTTTTGGTTCTTGACTCATAGGTTGTTCTCTCCTGTTGCTAATTTAGTTAATAATGTATATAGTTGTACTTTTTCATCGTACGTTAGACTTGCTACCATATCGTTATCAAATTGATCCATTGTTTCTCTAACAATAGGTATCTTATTGCTAGCATAGTCGGTTAATTCGATAACGCGCTCCCGTTTATCTGTGCCTTGTTTCCGAGTAATCCAGCCGCTTCTTTCCAAACGAGATAATGTCCTTGTTACAGTAGGTGCTTCGATATTTAAGTATTTCCATATTTCTGTCTGTGTCATAGGACCAAAACGATCAATACAAAAAATAATGGACCATTGGGATGCAAATAACCCATGGTCACTAAGCCGATTGTTCATCTCTTTTGTGAAAAATCGAAATCGTTGGTTTAGTAAATGGAGCAAATCTCGATTCAATAATTCTTTCAATTGTATCACCTCATATATTTACCTAGGTAAATAATATACTTGATCATTCTATACTTTTTGTATGTATTTGTAAAGCTTAGTAATTTGATATGAATGATTACCTAACTCTTCCAATCATACTGTTGAACATTTTTCTCTGTTTCGATAACTCTATAATGGAATAAAATATCAGATTATGAGCCGTCACTTGCAGTCAACGCTTTAGCTATCTGTGAGTCCATACCATTAACCACGAAAGCAGCAGATGTTGCTGTTTTGTGGCAGTCGACGGCTCAATTTTTTTCCTTCCGCTATAAAGGGTTTTTAGAATCCATATCTCCAAGCTTTACTAAATAGATATAAAATCTGATCAAGGGGTTATCTATATAGGGTAACTGGAACATACCTCATTCTAAATTCAAACCTATTTATTCATGATAAAAAGGCACCAATTGCTCCTACATATGGGCCATTATCGAGAAATATGGGTTCATATGGAAGCATGGCTTGAAACTCGGATAATACCTTTTTTAACGGTTTGTTATACGATAAGGTACTACCAGTAAACACGATTTTATCCGTTTGATTGGCCATGGCTGCTTGTGACGCCAACAGAATCGTACTTTCACCAATTAATTGTGTAAGACTAGCCAGATAATCAGCAGAAGTGGCTTCATTTGCCTGCTGGACTTTACCAAAGTTGGCAGCTGTTAAATTCCTTTCAAGAGGTGATTCCGTGGATGTATAAATATCGTTTACCAATACATCACTATTTTTATGATTGCCGATCTGACTCAATTGAACAAGCTCATTATAGTCAGATTTACCGCTTAATAGATAGCCAAGTCCCATAAAGATACCTCCACCAATTCCACTCCCGAATAGACGAGTGAAATTATTTCTGCTCACTAAAAAATAAGAGGTTCCAGTACCAATACTTACGAGGATATATTTTTCTAGTAAAGTCTCTTTTTCTTGTTGTAATAGATAATTTGTACCTTTGCAAACAGCTGTAAATTCATCAATGACAATAGCGCTTGTTGGTAAATCGTTTTGTAATTCCCTACTACCACCACCGGTTAAATAAATGGAGGTATTTGTAGAGGGAAGCCAATTAATTACTTGTTTCTTCATGTGGTTGGAGAATAATTTAACGTGTAACGATCCTTCATGGTAATAAGCAATTTTAATTAAAGAACCACCTGCATCTATTCCTATTTTTAGTGGCAATACTTCACTTCCTTTCAATAGATAATTGTTATTATTTTACTAATATGAAGGTAAGGTAGCCATTAATATGATTCACTATACTGCATTTATAAAAACGTATTTTACTATAAGTAACGGTGTAATTGATTCAGAAATGCGTAATAGAAGTATTTATTTCGATTTAATATATCTTCTTCCATTAAGTTTATCCTACATATAACTGGCAAAAGACCCTCACTTCAAGCAAGTGAAACCAATTCTGGATAAACAAAATCCCTAACTGATTGAAGTTTCACTTTATAAGCTAAAAGTCCTTTATTTAAACAAGAAATTTTTAATCCATTGCAGCTTATATCGATTTTTGTAGAAAATTCTGATTTATGTATGTGTTTATACCTATAATTGGATTTGAAGTTAGTTTTTAATCCAAGGCTTAAAACTATTATACTATTTTAAAAATAGTATAATTTTCAGATTTTAATAGAAGGTCAATTTGTTACTATAGTATCAAAGAGGGAGTAAATAAATGTTAATGATAGATAAGTAATAATACGAAAGGATAGTTGGTCGTGAAAAAACGATTACTATGGGGCGTTTGTATCATTCTCTTTACAACGGGTGCAACTTGGCATATGAGTGCTTCGGCTGATCGAGGAGAGGAACATTGGTTAACAGATTACTTTGAAACGGTTGAAGGAATCAACCAGTGGTTGAAAGAGAAGAGTTTAAGTGTAAAGCGATCTCTTCTTGAAGAAAAAGAACAAACGATTAAGAACAAAGCAGATCGGTTAACACAGCTATCAAAACGTGTTAGTTCCAAAAATAAAAAGGAGATTAATCAATATTTACAATCTTATTACGTCCGTTTACAAGAATCAAAGGAGAACCTAGAGGGTGACGTATTGAAAGCCTATGAGGTTAGAAAAAAATTGGAGATTCATACTGAGATTAAGGAAGATGTTACTTCGTCTTTACAAGATTGGTTATATGATTAGGGATCTATCATATGATTTCTATCAAATATAAAAGAAAAGAAGGGGAGTATGTAGAATGAAGCTAGGTTTACGTACACTAAAAGGAAAGATAGCTGCTGGTATTATTGGTGTTGGTGTTTTATCTGGTGCGGGGATAGTATTTGCTAATACGGATGCAGGATCAGCATTACGTGAATGGTACAATGCTATGTTTAATGATTCGGTAGAGAGAATTGAAGACGAGGTAACTGCTTATGGGGAGGGAAAATTACCGGAGCTTGAGGCTGAGTATGAGCAGTTAAAAAGTGATGCCTCTCTCGATATTGATTTAACAAGAGTAGAAGAAACAAATGCTTCGTTAGAGGAAATAGTTGCGACAAAGCTAGAGCATATCGAGTCACTTGATAGCGAAGCGCAGCAGATACTAGAAGATATGGGATTGCAATTTTATAATGTTTTAATTGATGGTTATTTAGAAATTGAACGTTTACAAGAAGAAGGTTTAAATTATGCTACGGAAGATTTAACAGCATATACTGGAGAAGTTGGGCAATCAGCAGTTAATCAAGTAACTACAGACTTAACAGAGGCTAAAGAAACAGCTGTAGCTGAGCTAGAGGCAGCTGTGCAAAATGCACAAGAGCAACTAGAAGCAGAATTGGCTTCAAATGAGGAAATTACAATTAGGAACTTAAAAAATCAAGTCGATTGGGCTATTGAAGATCTTCGTGAGTTAGTAACGGAATTATTAGCAGGATTAGTTGAAGAACAACAAGTTATTATTACGGAAACAGCACAGGCTCTTGAAGATGAAGCAAAAGCAGCTCTTGATGAAGTTATATCTGGTATTCATCAATAATTATCTATTCTGTTGAAATAGATAGATGCTAAGGAGGGAAAGCAGTTGTTAAACAGAATCCAAACTCGAAAACAAAAAAGGCGCCAAAGCCGAATAAGAATAGTGATCATTGTAATTATATCTGTAACCTTAATGGGAGGAAGTTTTACAGCTGTTTTCGCTGATCAAGACATTAATGGTTTACTTACTAGTTGGTTTCAACAGAAAAAGGATGAATCTATTGAAAAAATAGATGCTGCTATCTTAGCAGAGCAACAACAACAAACAAAGCGTTTGGAAGAAGCATTAAAAGTAGAAATTGCGAAAGCTGAACAGAGACTGGATGAAAAGGTAGAGAATGAGATTTTAGAGCGAACAAAGGCTTTGCAGCAATATTCAAATCAGCTTATCCAGTCCATGAGAGAAAGCAAAACGAAAGAATTGGATCAAGCCATACTTTCAGAGCTTGATCAAATCGTCCAAGAGGCAAAAGCTAAAATGGAGAATATAAAAGATACTCCAGCAACGAATGAAGAGAGTAATACGCAACCATAAGTAATGGAAAAAAATCCTGCTGAACGAGCAGGATTTTTTATGCTTCGGGGATTTTTATAATAAATAGATCGTTCATTAAGATGAATTTATTTCAATTTGTTTTACGTTAGTATATTAATTATAGTAAGTGCTTTATATGGTCAACTTACTATTTATCCCCCCACAATAACCTACTTCAGGCAAAAAGAGAAGCCACTATTGGTAAGTGGGGCGACTGCCAGTAAATGTCCGATTGGCTCTAAGGCCTTTAGGTCATACCCCTGTGGTACTAACGATCGCGGGGGATAAACAAAACTATAGCTGATTGAAGTGTCACTTTTAAAACAGCAAAAGGTTTACTTGAATGATACACCTACTTCTTTTATATTTAGAAAATAAACTGAACAGATCAGCTTGCAGAGGAGGAATTTTATGAAACGAAATATCGTCATTCAAAAGATAACAGAGATGGATGCGTTAGAAAGTATTCTTCATTTAGAAAATCAAATTTGGGGAAATGCAACTCCTGTACATCAAACCTACACAGCGATAAATAATGGAGGGCTAATGTTAGGAGCATACGATGGAGATAAATTAATTGGTTTTTCCTATAGCTTTACTGGCTATGATGGGCAGGAAGTGTATTTATATTCACATATGCTAGGTTTACTACCTGATTATCGGAAGGCAGGCCTAGGAGAAAGGATGAAGCGTAAGCAAGCTGAGATTGCTGATCAAATGGGGTATGAGAAAATGATTTGGACCTTTGATCCATTGCAAAGTTTAAATGCTTACTTAAATATGAATAAATTAGGGGCGACTGGTGTCAAGTATAAGGAAAATTACTATGGAGATATGGATGATGGATTGAACCGGGGGATGGCAACAGATCGTATTATTATAGAATGGCATTGGAATGAGGATAAAAGCTTAGAGAACGTCCAGACAGTAATTGAAGAACAAGTACTCCTATTAGAAAAAGAAGGAATGCCAATTAGTAACCTGCATGCCGATCAGAATTTAAAGGAGAATGCATATTTTGTCTCTGTGCCAAATAATATACAAGAAATAAAAAGCAATCAGTTAGAACTGGCAATTGACTGGCGAATGAAAACAAGAGCGGTGTTTAATTGTTTGTTTAAGCAAGGATATCGAGCTAAAGGATTTATAAGGGATGATAATAAAAAGATTGGTTATTATTGTTTTCAAAAGAAATAATAATCCAAGTATATAATTAGAAAAAAACCTTAAATACAATGGTGTTTAAGGTTTTTTTCGTTAACACTAGATGATTATTAAAAATTTGTATATAACGCACCATATCTTTTTTTATAATCGTCTAATATATATGGAAGGGGGGAGTAAGGTTTGTTTAATGAGAAAGAGATTTTAAGTGAATCTGATACTAATGAAATTCTATTAGAAGAACTTATGGGGTTATATGGAGATGAGTTAAAACGAATTGCTTATTTGTATGTAAATGATATCTCGCAAAGTGAGGATATTGTTCAAGAAGTTTTTATATCTTGTTATAAGAATTTTCACCGTTTTAATAAAAAATCAAGCTATAAAACATGGTTATATAGGATCACGATTAATAAGTGTAAGGATTATCAACGGAAATGGAGCTTTAGAAATATAGTTTATAAACCTGTCATTAGTACAATAAAAGGACTATTAATTCATGAGGAAGTAGAAAAACAATAGCAATCAAATGAATTAGTTCGGTTAATTGCACAGCTTCCAATTAAATATAAGGATGTTCTTATTTTATATTATTATAAGCAAATGTCTTTAAAGGAGATTAGTACGATTAATGGTTTAAAAATGAATACAGTCAAATCAAGATTAGTTAGAGGAAGGAAATTATTAAAAAGAGAATTAGTAGAGAGGGGGATATATGATGAGTGAGTTTGATAATCATATTAAAAAAGAAATACAGAAATATTTAAACAAGAATATTCATTTTACTACTAATGATGAACAAGAAATTCTAAGAAAAAAGAAGAAAAAGCAGTATTCGTTATATGTCTCGTCACTAGTTTTTGCGCTTATATTAGTATTTCTATTAATCGGGCCTGTACTTAAAGATGAAGTAATAGACAATAAGATTTATGAATTTTCTCCTGCTCCTTTTTCTACAAAGATGCAATCCAGTAAGAAATTAATAGAAAGAGAAGACAATATGAAAGAGAAAGAACCTAAACAGAATGAAGTTGACAAGGAAGTCGCTAAAAATAAAGATGAGTCTGACGAAAAAGAAAATGCAATAGAAACAAATGATCAGAAGGATCAAGAGAATCAATCTGCGGATCAAAATGGTAATAAGGAACATCAAGAAGATCAAGAAAAACAATCTACGAATCAGACTGATAATAAACATCAGAAAGATCAAGAAAGTGAATCAACGGATAAAGAGCAAAATGAACCTTCCATTTCGGATAAGGAAAAAGAAGTTATACTTCATAAACTAAGGCAATTTAATTCGAGCATTGATGTAGTTATTGCAGAATTAGAACCAGAATCCTATAAATTTAAAAACACATTTGTTGTTAAAGAAGATGTGTATACACGCTTAAATAATATGATGACAAGAAATGTTGCAGAACAGATATGGTCTAACCGCCTAGAAGAAAAAAGCGATGGCTTATATTTAATTCCTATGGATGGCGAACCTGACTTCCGGGAGGGGGAAGAATATAGTATTACAAAACTCTCCAGTACTAAATTTAAAGTGACACAGACAGCAGTTGCTGATTTATATGGACACTACAAAGTGCTATTCATAGTAAGTAACATTGAAAATCAGTGGAAAATTAGCGATTATAAATGGTCTAGTTTATAAAAATATTAATAATTTTGTTAATAGCTTATAACGAGAAGTGAAAAAAGCGCTTAATCCTCTCGAGGATTGAGCATCCAAATAAAAAATAGGACTTCTTCACTTTCATGTATAAACCTGCTATAAGTAAGTTGATAAAATTATAAATAAAGGGAATTTAAAAAAAGAGAGGATGGGTAATAACTAAAGCAGACCATTATAAGATAAAGCATGCATTACTGTCTCTGGTAACTATATGAAGCGCATTTCTATAAATCAGAGGGTAATTATAGCGAGTTCCTTGTGGAAATCAGATTTTTTTAAATTATCTATGTACTTTTTGTGTTCGTTAACGTAAATTTATTAATAGGATGATAGGTGATATCTATTAAATTGTACAATGGGATTAGTTTATCTCACATATTATTGGTAGTAAGACTCCCACTTCAAGCAATCAAGTAAAACCAATATGGGAAGTGGGATCAACTCAAGGAAATGTCCGATTCGTTAAAGGGCCTTGAGGTCATACTCTTATGGTACGAACCATCAGTGGGGGGAACAAAACCTCCAACTGGTTGAGTAAAAGTAGAATTGCGTGAGGAACAAATATCTTTCTTCATTTTGTCATATCACATACAGATTGTTCAACTGTACAAAGACCGTTAAGATAGGAACTGGCTCACAAAAACATTTCATTCTGTTGAATGAGATGTTTTTTTAGATAGATAAGAAAATGACGAGAACAAAAATAAATAAAAATGCCACTATCCACTTTGTTCATTCGATAATAGGATTAAATAGAGTTGTTAGGGGGATAAAGATGGTTAAAGGAAAAAAGGCTCTCCATATGACCTTTGAAGAGATTGTTGAACAGAATGAACGCAGAATCCATTACCATATTCATAAACTTCATATTAATGATCCGCATCAGGAATTCTATCAAGAGGGGCTTGTTGCCATGTGGAACGCTTATGAGAACTATAAGCCAGATAAAGGACCATTAGCTACCTATTTTAATTATACCATTCGTAATCGTATGATCGATTTAATTCGAAAGAAAACAAGAGAAAGAGAAAATGACGATACGTATGAAGCTCATCAGTTCCTTAAAAGAACACATGGTAATTATGTTCGCGCTGGCGGTAGAATGTATCCAATAAGTAATCAGGAAACGGAGTACTTTCATGAAAACACAGACTTAGAAGATATAAAAAAAGAACTAACGGAAAATCAATGGAAATGGGTATTGTTGTTTATTGTTAAGGATTTATCGATAAAAGAGATCGCGGACAGAGAAGGTGTTTCCACCGATGCGGTGAAAAGCTGGGGAAGAGAGGTGAGAAGAAAACTACGTTCAGCAGCACTAGATTATTGACAAATAAGGATAAGACGCTGAGACAAAAGAATGAAGAAACAATAAAAAACGAACAATGATTAGTTGAAATGTTCGTTTTTTGCACAGAATCATTCATTTAGCACCTGAAATAAGCGAGACTCCGGCGGGAACAGCACGAGACCGAAGATCCACTTGGCAACGTGTTTTTCTTTACCGAGTTAGCTATGGGCCGTGCCCGCGGAAAGCGCGTATGTTTTCACGGTGCGGCGATGATACTCCTATTGATAACATGATTATTCGTATTTTAAGTAAAGAAGTTGTGTTTTGTCCCAGCCTTAAGGTTTAATGCTGATATACTTCCTTGATCGCTTCAAACAAGATGTGAACCCCATTCATTAACGCATCCTTATTAAAGGTCATATAAGGGTGATGAAGACCAGGGGATAAATCACAGCCTAAGCCAAGCATCGTCGCTTTTAGCTCTGGTCTTTTTATTGTATAAAAGTGGAAATCATCTCCGCCTGGTGTTACTAGTGGTGGATCTACGTTTTCAGTACCGAGTACTTTTTTGATTGCTTCTCTCATAATAGAAGTAGCCTGTTCATTTGTTCTTGCAGCTGCAATACCTTCTGTACTTGTTAATTTAATTTCTACATCATATAAATTTTTGATTGCTTCGAAAATATTTAGTACTTTATTGTCAAGTTCATCCATAATTTCATTTGATTGCGCCCGCATATCCAGTGAAAATGAAGCATTCCCTGGAATTATATTTGAACTCTTTCCACCTGCTTGGAAATTTGTCATTTTAACAGAATGGGGAACTCTTGGGTCCAAATGAATTTTACTTAAAAGATTAACAATTTGTGCACCGACCTCAATCGCATTAATATTTAAATGTGGCCTTGCTCCATGGGCATCATGTCCTCTTATTTCTGCACTGTACATCTTTGTTGCTCCATGAACGATTACTGGGGTAGCATTTCCCATTTTACATTCTTGCTGAGGGCGAAGATGAACACCAAATAGATATTCAACATTATCAACAGCACCTTTTTCTACCATCTTCAATGCTCCAGCACCTTTTTCCTCAGCAGGTTGAAAGATAAATCTTATTGCAATTTGCTTATGCAGCTCAGGTGACTGCTGTAGCTTCCATAGTAAACCTAATACCATTGCCATGTGGGCATCATGTCCACATGAATGATTGGCTTGGAAGCTGCCGTCAACTTCTTGCCAAAGAGCATCAATATCTGCACGAACAGCTACAATCGGCAAATTATCTTTAAAGTTTCCATATTCACCTACTACCCCAGTATGATCTACGAATGTGTTAACATTGCACCCATTTTCTTTTAAGATATTAGCAATATACTTTGTTGTTTCCACCTCTTCCCAGCTTATTTCTGCATGTTGATGTAAATAGTTAAATGTATCTTTAACCTGTTTTTCTAAGTCTTTCATGTTAATCTTCTCCATCCTTTATAAAGTATTTATAAGTTGATTTAATTTTCCCTCTCTTTTCTACACGTTCCACGACTTCAAATAATAAAGCGTTAACAATTGCTATGGTAACAGGTCCTTTACTGAATAACGTATTTTGACTAACTGAAATAGGAATGGTTATATCTGCATGTTCCACAACCGGTGAAACTCTAGAATCGGTTATTGCAATGACTTTAATACCTTTCTCCTTTGCTTCTTCTGCTAGGCGTATGGTATCAATGGCATATCTGTAAAATGAGAAAACAATGATACAAGATTTAACAGGTAATAGATCAAGCAAACCAGCATCCGTCTCCGGTCTATATAGGTCGGCATTTCCTAAAATATAATTTAAATTAAAGTAAAACCAATGCGCAAATGTAAAGGAGTGGTGGTAACCAGCAACGACAACTTTTTCGCTATTAATAATCGCTTCGATAATCTTTTCCATGTCATCAATGGCAATCTTCTCCATATTATTTTGCAGTATGCTTATGTCCTTTAGCATACTTTCGACATAATAGTTGCTCATTTCCTGTAGTTTTTCATCGGATTGTTGTTTGACCTCTAATAAGTGTTTTCTTACATCCTTTTGCAGAGAACTATAACCACTATAACCAATCGAATGACAGAAGCGAATAACCATTGTTTCACTAACACTAATTATTTCTCCTACTCTTTTGGCTGGGTGAATGGCAAATACCATAGGATTAGAGAGTAAAGCATCGGCGACTTTCTTTAGACCCTTTGTAAGGTTCGAAAATTCTAATTCTGTTTTTCTTACATAATTAGCCGTCAAAAGAATTCACCTTCTTTTTTTAAAGTTTTTCCAATATTTTATATTGCAATAAATTATATCCTTTATTATAATACAATGCAAGTTGATAATATTTTGAAAATTAAAAAGGAGGGAAATAATGAAAAAATCTACTAATAAGTTAAAAAGCACAAAGAGAAAGCTAGGACTTCCAGATGCGTATGTTATTTTATTTGCAATCTTAATTATTGCAGCTGTGGCGACATACCTTATACCAGCAGGTACATTTGACAGAGAGACTGTCAATGATATTACAACTGTAATACCTGATAGCTATCAACAAAGCGAACAACAACCAGCATCATTTATTCAAATATTTACAGCAATCCAACAGGGTATGATCGATTCAGCGGGGTTAATTTTTCTTGTGCTTATTATTGGCGGAGCTTTTGCGGTAATTGAATACACAGGTGCGATTGATGCGTTAATTATGAAGACGATTAATCAGACAAAGGATAAGGAATATCTATTAATTATTATTGTATGTAGTCTATTTTCTATTTTTGGTGCTTTAGGTATTATCGTAAATGCAGTTATTGCGTTTATCCCAATAGGGATTATTTTAGCCCGTTCTATGAAGTTGGATGCCGTAGTCGGTGTCTCCATTATCTATCTTGGAGCATATGCAGGGTTTAATACCGCTTTTCTTGATCCATTAACTACTGGAATGGCCCAGCAGATTGCCCAAGTACCATTGTTTTCTGGTATTGGTTTTCGGGTGCTAATTTATTTAACGGTACTTGCTTCGACAATAGGTTATATATGGTGGTATGCTAGTCGTGTCAAAAAAGACCCAATGCAGAGTGTACTTGGCGGAAACCGCTTTCCAAAATATGATGAAAAAAGTGTAGATGCTGCCCCATCTAAATTAACAGGTATACATAAATTGGTTTTATTATGGCTCGCATTGGGGATTGGAATATATATTTTTGGAGTGTTTCAGTATGCCTGGTCGTTGAATCAGATGGCCGCTATGTTTATTATTATAGCGATTGGTACAGCAATTATTGCCAGAATTAACCCAAATGAATTGGTAGTACAGTTTTTTAATGGTTGTAAAGGACTGGTATACGGAGCATTAATTATTGGAATGGCAAGATCAATTGTAGTAATTCTAGAGAATGGACAAATTTTAGACACTATTGTTCAAGGAATGGCAACAGTTATGGAACCATTTACGAGCGTCATCGGTGCTATTGTCATGTTCTTCGCTAATTTTCTTTTTAATATTATCGTATCATCTGGAAGTGGACAGGCCGTTATTGTTATGCCGATTATGACGCCACTTGCAGATATTATGGAAATACCCCGACAAGTAGCTGTTCAAGCTTATAAAATGGGGGATGGATTTTCAAATGTGATCACCCCAATTTCTGGTATCTTAATGGCTAACTTGGCAATTGCAGGTGTATCGTGGGTGAAATGGATTAAATTTGTGTTACCTTTAGTAGTCATTTGGTGTGTTATTGGAATTGTTTATTTAACCATAGCTGTTATGATTGGATGGGGACCAATATAAAAAGGAGTGAATTTTAGATGAGAATAAATGAAGTAGTTTTATATAAGATGCAAATGCAAATGAAAAATCCATTTACCACTAGTTTTGGAACGGAGCAGAATAGAGAATTTTTGTTGGTTGAAGTAAAAGGCGATGATGGAATATCAGGCTGGGGAGAAGGGGTTACATCTGAACGGCCCTTATATAGCGAGGAATTCACGTTACAAAGTTGGTATATGCTAGAGAAGTTTCTTATTCCGCTTGTTGTTAATCAAGAAATTACTCATCCGGATGATCTTCAAGAATTGTTTAAGCCGTATAAGCGTAATCATATGGCCAAGTCTGCGTTAGAAGGGGCAGTATGGGATTTATATGCGAAGCAATGTGGTGAATCATTAGCTACAAGTCTTGGAGGCACGAAGAAACGTATTGAAGTTGGAATTAGTTTGGGGATTGAAGATAGTTATGAAAAACTAATTCAAGCAATTCAAGAGAAAGTGGATGAAGGCTATAAGCGAATTAAAATAAAGATTAAACCAGGAAAAGATATAGAGGTTTTGCGAGAGGTAAGAAAACATTTCCCTAATATCCCATTAATGGTAGATGCAAACTCTGCATATACGTTAGACGATATCAACCTATTAAAAGCACTGGATGAATTTAATTTAATGATGATTGAGCAGCCACTAACAGCTGGCGATCTAATTGACCATGCAAAATTACAAAAACAAATTAATACACCAATTTGTTTGGATGAAAGTATCCATTCGTTTGAGGATGCTCGCCAAGCAATTGAATTAGGCAGCTGTAAAATAATTAATTTAAAAATAGGTCGTGTAGGTGGATTAACAGCATCGAAACGAATTCATGATTTATGTGAAAATGCAGGAATCCCATTGTGGTGCGGTGGAATGCTGGAATCAGGTGTCGGACGTGCGCATAATATAGCGGTTGCAGCATTAGCTAATTTTACACTTCCTGGAGATACAGCATCATCATCTAGGTATTGGGAAAAGGATATTATCCAACCAGAAGTTGTAGCAAAAAATGGTGTCTTGACTGTTCAGGACGCTATAGGAATTGGTTATGAAGTGGATCGAAATGAAGTGAAAAAGCATACGGTAGCAAAAAAGGTTTTTAGCTAGAATTACAAAAAAGGGACACAAACCCTGTAGAATAAAAAAGAGACTGAAACAAAAGAATGAAGAAACAATTAAAAACGAAAAGATAATTAGTTTAAATTAATTATCTTTTCGTTTTTTGATCAGAATCATTCATTTAGCACCTGAAATAAGCGAGACTCCGGCGGGAACAGCACGAGTCCGAAGATCCACTTGGTAACGTGTTTTTCTTTACCAAGTTAGCTGAGGCCGTGCCCGGAAAGCGCGTCTATTTTCACGGTGCGGCGATGATACTCCTATTGATAACATGATTATTCGTATTTTGAGTAAAGAAGGTGTTTTGTCCCAGCCTATGTTTTTTTCCTGAATGCCTTAGCGCTTTATGTAAATCTCAAACTAGAAAGAGGTAAGCAAATGAATAATATAAATTTTGAAATTAATGTTTTTTTAATAATGATACAAAAAAATAGCATTCATTTCAAACGATTACGAAGAAATACATGCTATTTTGGAAGTAGAAGAAAATCAAGAATTTCAAATATATCCAAGTTGGAATGTGAATTTCTCAATCAATAAAAACGAAATTATAATTGATCTAAATTATCAAAAAGAAGACTAAAAATTTTTTTACCTAAGGATTAAGAAAAGTCCATTAAGGATTCCTTTATTATTATCGGGAAAGGTCCTACTGTCGTCTTTCCCGGTTCCTTTTGATATGGAATTCAAATTTTCTTTCTGTTATTTGCAAAGAATCCTCTCTATCAGCTTTCCTAGCTGCTTTTTTTCATAGTTTAGGAAATTAAAAAATTAGCCCATGTGGACAAATACGGGAGTGTTGAGCCACGTCCAGCTTTAGCGCCCAGAAACTCAAACTCACCGTGACTCCTCTATCTCCGTTGACTCGCTTCAGACGCTACGTTTCTAATCGGGTGCTTGCGCTTTTGTTCTAAGTTAAGAAAGTATAAAATCAGTGCAATGACTGCGTTAAGCGAAGTAGTTATTTTGAAATGTTTGATGTATATTGGCAATGCTCCGACTAATTACTTCGCTTTCCACGGGCACGGCCTCAACTAACTTTGCAAAGAAGAACACGTTGCAAAGTGGATTTTCGGCTCGCGCTAATCCCGCAGGAGTCTACGTAATTAGTCTCCGCTATGAGAAGGTGCAACAATTCTTTTCATAAGTAATAGGTTGACTTTTTTTACAATGGGTAAAGTGAAAATCGTTATCCGTGAGTATAAAAGCAGCTGTGTTACTTCATGCTAGCGTTGTAGAGCCTGATAATAGCGAAGGGCGGCCACTTCAACTCCTGTGGGAAATGTTTGACCTGAAGATCCACTTTTTTGAGCGGGTTTTGCTAAAAAGTTAGCTGAAGGACAAACCCCACGGAAAGGGAAGTGGGCAGCCGGAGTGGTGGTCAAGCAAGCAGTAGCTATTATTCCATAATAGCTACTAGAGGAAGCGTAAATCTGAGCATTTAGTGATAAGGACTGAGCGAATTTTGCTCAGTTTTTTTAATTTCCTCTCATATCATGTCAAATTAATCTTTCGCTTGTTTCCCTTAAAAGATATATGGAGAAAAGGTTTTGATTACATTAGAAATGATACACATTTTAAATGGATTGTTCCTACTTTGTCACACAAAATAGATAGAGATTTGGTAGACTGAATAGAGACAAAAGTCGGAGGCATACGGAAATGAATAAACTAAAACTTTGGGAAGAAGCAGAGGCTTATCTTACACAGTATCATCAGGAATTAGAGACAGCATTTACCGATTTTAAAAACAGGTGTGAGGCGGTAAAACGAGAAATAGATGTGTATGGTACGTACCAACATACTTATGACGAGCTTATGTACGGTGCTAAATTGGCTTGGCGTAATTCCAATCGTTGTATTGGCCGCTTATTTTGGGAACGAATGGACGTCATTGATGCAAGAAAGGCAACAACAAATGAAGAAGTGTTTGCTTATCTTATTGACCATATAAAGAAAGCAACGAACGGTGGTAAAGTTAAACCAATGATTACCATTTTTCAACCCGAGGTGATTCAATCCGGAGCTAGTCCAGTAAAGATTTGGAATCATCAGCTGCTGCGGTATGCAGGCTATGAAACGGATGAAGGAATTGTTGGAGATCCTGCTTCAATAGAGTTTACCAAGGTATGCCAAAAGCTAGGCTGGGAAGGGAAAGGTACACATTTTGATTTGTTACCATTGGTAGTTCAAGTGAACGATCAACCTCCAAAGTGGCAGGAAATCCCAGATGATGTAGTTATTGAGGTACCTATCCAGCATCCAACCATTGACATCTTTGCTGGAAGAGAAGTTAAATGGTATGCAGTTCCTATTATTTCTGATATGCGTTTGGAGATCGGTGGTTTAAGCTATGTGGCTTCACCTTTCAATGGTTGGTATATGGGTACTGAAATTGGTGCAAGAAATTTTGCAGATGAAGATCGTTATAATTTTCTTCCGCTTGTTGCAAGTCAATTGGGGTTAAATACAAAGCACTTAAGTACATTATGGAAAGATCGTGCACTGGTAGAATTAAATGCTGCTGTTCTTGCGTCCTATAAAAAAGCAGGTGTTTCGATTGTCGATCATCATACAGCGGCGAAGCAATTTGAAATATTTGAGAAGCAAGAAGCTAAACATGGAAGAAGCGTGACTGGTAAATGGGCATGGCTTATTCCTCCACTGTCACCTGCAACTACACATATTTTTCATAAACCATACGATAATACAACAAAGAAACCTAACTATTTTTACCAAGACAGGTTTTGGGAATAAGTGTAAAAAGACATCCGGATTATCAGCTAGAATTTGGATGCTTTTTTTTCCTTGCTAATGATTCATAAACTTTAACGTGTGATCCAATTAACATCGTTATTTACTACCCTTTTATTGGAAACTTCATTCATAATCTTTTATACCCCTGCTAGATAGTTTTTCCTAAAGATGAAACATGTTATAATCAAACACACTGCAAAAATACCGATTTAAGGGGACGGACAACTTTGAATACATTTACCGTGAAAAAAGTTCTTAATAATAATGTATTAATTGCCTTAGACCAGCGTCAATCAGAAGTAGTGTTAATTGGAAATGGTATCGGTTTTCACCATAAAAAGAAACAGAAGATTGATGCAAAAGCAGTTGAAAAGTTATTTGTCCTGCGAAATGAAAAAGAGCAGGAGCAATATAAAAAACTGCTCCCAAACATCGATGAGAATCTGCTGCAATCGATTATCCAAGCGATCGGTATGATTCGGAATAGGGCGAATGAGATGCTGAATGAAGCTGTACATGTTGCGCTAACTGATCATATTCTTTTTGCAGTAAATCGGTTGAAGAAGGGATTAGAAATTAAAAATCCGTTTCTTTCTGAAACGAAAGTACTTTATCCTTTTGAATATGAAATTGCTTCCGAAATAGTTGAATTTATTAATCACCGTCTCCAAATTAATTTGCCAGCAGGTGAAATAGGTTTTATTGCATTACATGTGCATAGTGCCATTTCAGATAAGAACCTATCCGAGGTTAATAAATATTCGCAATTAGTAACCCAGTTAATTGATATGATAGAAGATCAATTAAAGATTACGATAGATCGTGAAGGTATAGAATATATTAGGCTTGTAAGGCATATTCGCTATACAATTGAGAGAGTTTTAAAAGGTGAGGCCATCGAAGAGCCTGAAAAAATTGCTTCTCTATTGAAAAAAGAGTACCCTACATGCTATAATCTTGCTTGGAAGCTTGTTAAAATTATGCAGCAAACAATGAAAAAACCAGTATATGAAGCGGAAGCTGTGTATTTAACGATGCATTTGCAACGCTTATATCAAAAATATGAATAAAACTTTTACGTGTTACTGATACGATCAGGCATGAGTGGAAAGATTACTAATAAGAGGGTAAGGAATTGTTTTTCCTTATCTCCTTATTGGTGATCTCTGCTCATGCTTTTTTTGTTGGTTTTTTCAAAACAGGAAAGTACAAAGTTTACGTTTGTATAATCTAGCTTCAACTTATACTTCTCATACCTATAGCTTCATTTTGGATGGAAAGAAGACCACAACATGGTTGATGTATTAGAGGACAAGCAAAGATAAAGTAACTACTAGGATATGGTGGTTTAAGTTGGCAGATAGGATGTTGTACTTTTTATGTATTAATTGAAGAGAGGGAGGAATAAACATGTTTAAAAAGGCTTTCGGTGTATTACAAAAAGTTGGTAAGGCACTCATGCTTCCAGTTGCATTATTACCAGCAGCAGGTCTGCTTTTAGGTTTTGGTAATGCAGCACAGCAGGAAACAATGCTTGAATATCTGCCATTTTTAGGAGCAGATTGGATACAGCTCGTTGCTACAGTGATGGAAGATGCTGGTGGAATTATTTTTGATAACTTACCGTTAATTTTTGCAATTGGTGTTGCAATAGGTTTAGCAAGTGATGGAGCTGCTGGACTTGCTGCACTTGTTGGTTATTTAGTATTGAATCAAGTAATGGGGTCTTGGATTGGTGTAACCCCAGATATGCTTGAATCTGACCCTAGTTTCGCATCTGTTTTAGGAATATCGACATTGCAAACTGGTGTTTTTGGTGGAATTATTGTCGGTTTAATCGCCGCATTTTGTTATAATCGCTATCATGATATTGAAATGCCTTCATTTTTAGGATTCTTTGCTGGTAAGCGATTTGTACCGATTGCGACCGCGGCTATGTCATTTGTAGCAGGGTTTGTTTTGCTGTTCATCTGGCCACCTGTCCAAGAAGCAATGAACGACGCGTCGTATTGGTTAATTGAAGAAGGAACCTATCTCGCTGTATTCTTTTTCGGTTTTATAAAGCGTTTACTTATTCCGTTTGGCCTACATCATATTTTCCATGCACCTTTCTGGTATGAATTCGGTTCGTATACCACAGAGGCTGGAAACTTGGTGCGGGGTGATATGACGATATTTTTTGCCCAATTAAAAGATGGTGTAGAAATTACAGCGGGTAATTTCATGGCTGGTGAATTTCCAATAATGATGTTTGGTTTGCCAGCTGCAGCTTTGGCGATGTATCATGCTGCTCGTCCAGAGAAGAAAAAGCTCGTAGCAGGCTTATTAGGATCAGCAGCATTAACGTCATTCTTAACAGGTATAACAGAACCACTTGAATTTTCATTTATGTTTGTATCACCATTACTATTCTTTTTACACGCCGTATTAGATGGGCTATCCTTCGTATTAATGACCATATTTAGTGTGAATATCGGTTATACATTTTCCGGCGGGGCGATTGATTTCGCGTTATTTGGAATTTTGCCAGGTCAAGAACCATGGTGGATTACGATTATACTTGGATTGATCTTTGCAGTTATCTATTACGTCATTTTCCGTTTCTTCATTAAGAAATTTAACCTAATGACACCAGGACGTGAGGAAGATGGAGAAGAGGCGGCAACTAAGGAAGGTAGAACAGGTGAGTTTGCATATGATGTATTAGCAGCAATGGGTGGAGAAAAGAACATTTCGCATCTGGATGCTTGCATTACTCGTTTGCGTGTCTCGGTTAATTCAATCAATGAAGTAGACAAGGAGCAATTGAAAAAACTAGGAGCTTCTGGAGTACTAGAGGTTGGAAATAATATTCAAGCCATTTTTGGCCCACGTTCAGAAACGATAAAGGGGCAAATGCAAGATATTATTTCAGGAAAAATACCTCGGGAAGAAGAGGTTAATCAAGAAGCTGAAATAAAACAGCAAATAGAAGAAGTGAATCCGGCTGCCATGCAAAATGAGCTGAAGGATGAATCAATTGTTTCTCCGATGACTGGTGAGCTTCTACCAATTACAGAAGTGCCAGACCAAGTGTTTTCTGGAAAAATGATGGGAGATGGCTTTGCTATTATGCCAAAAGATGGGATCGTCGTTGCTCCAGTGAACGGAAAAATTGTAAATGTTTTTCCGACCAAGCATGCAATTGGAATGATGTCTGAAGGAGGAAAGGAAATACTCATTCATGTAGGTATTGATACAGTAAATTTAAAGGGAGATGGCTTTGAAGCACTTGTTACAGAAGGTGACGCTGTTCAAGCAGGCCAACCTATTTTAAAAGCAGATCTTTCTTTCATTCAAAGTAAAGGATTGCCTATCATTACTCCGATAGTATTTACAAATTTAAGTGAAGGGGAGCAAGTGACCCTACAAAAATCAGGAAATGTAGTGAAGGAAGAAACAGATATAATGAAGCTATAAGAGAAAAACATACTACGTTTAGTGGTGGGTAAAGTCATCGACGAATGATTTTGCCCATTTTTCTATTTACTACCTCCCGATTGCGACGTCAGAATCGATTACGAGCACTCCAAGTATGAGCATATCCACAAATCCTGTAATAAAAGCACACGGTATGATAAAAATGATAACGTACTTCATGCTGTTGCTCAATTCGCACAATCCTCTAACAAATATCGAAACTTCTACTAAATCACTTCCCTCGTTAATAAACTTTACCAAGGACTTTTACTACAGAGAGGAAGTATTATATGAAATCGTTAAAAATTGTCATCATTGGGGGAGGATCTTCTTATACACCGGAATTAATAGAAGGAATCATTAATAATTACGATGTATTGCCCGTTTCAGAAATTTGGCTTGTAGATATTTTAGAAGGAAGAGAAAAGTTAATGATTATCGCAGGCTTAGCAAAACGAATGATAGCACAAGCTGATTGCTCTATCAAGATCGTTGAAACATTAGATCGTCGTGAAGCTCTAAAAGATGCTAATTATGTGATTACACAAATTAGAGTGGGGCAATTGGACATGCGCAGATCAGATGAATATTTATCGCTCAAGCACGGGGTTATTGGTCAGGAGACAACCGGAGCTGGCGGCTTTATGAAGGCATTGCGTACGATTCCGGTAATGCTGGATATTTGTGAAGACATAGAAGAACTAGCTCCAGAGGCATGGCTGCTCAATTTTACTAATCCGGCAGGTATTATAACAGAAGCTATTTTGAAGCATAGCAATGTTAAAGTCGTTGGGCTTTGTAATAATCCAATAAACTTCTATAAAAAATTTGCTAAGGACTATCAAGTTCCGATGAAGGATGTAAGTATCCAGTTTGTCGGTATCAACCATTTAAATTGGATAACCGATTTCTATATTAAAGGAAAATCAAGATTAAACGATGTGTTAGCTGGTGTATCTGCGAGTTATGAAGCAAAGAATATTCCAGGACTTGAATGGGATCCCATATTTCTTCAATCACTCGGAGCCATCCCTTGCGGCTATCATAAATACTATTATCAGACAGACCAAATTTTAGCTGAGCAGTTAAATAATTACAAGAAAGGCTACACAAGAGCTGATCAAGTCCAACAAGTCGAAAAAGAGCTATTTACGATTTATGAAGATCCATCTACTATGGAAAAACCTGATGCATTAGAACAACGTGGAGGTGCCTATTATTCGGAGGCGGCTGTAAACCTCCTTACCTCAATTCATTTAGATAATAAGCAAATTCACACAGTAAACGTTAGAAATAATGGAGCCATTTCTTGTTTACCTAATGATGTCTGCATTGAAGTAAATTGCATAGTTGAAAATCAGCAAATTACACCAATTCAAACAGGAAATGTTTCTCCACAAATAAGGGGATTATTGCAAGTTGTTAAGGCATATGAAGAGTTAACCGTGGAGGCTGCCGTAACAAGAAAAATAGGAACTGCTTTACAAGCATTGACAATTCATCCGTTAATTCCATCTGCAAAGAAAGCACATGAATTATTACAAGATATGTTAATTGCAAATGAAGCCTATTTCCAGCCAATTCTATATTTCGGAGGCGATCATGTATGAAAGTTACGCTGTTATGTGCATTAGGGATGAGTACAAGTATGCTCGTAGAGAGAATGAAAAAAGCGGCTAAAGCAAGATCGGTGAGCATCCAAATTGAAGCACATTCGGTTAATGACTTAGAGGGGCAGCTTGAAACCTCGGATCTTATCTTACTTGGACCACAAATTCGATATAAACAAAGAGAACTATCAGCAAAAGCAAAAGCTGTTGGGGTACCACTTGCAGTAATTGATATGAAAGCATATGGGAGTATGGATGGAGATAAGGTATTGAATCAAGCCTTGGAGTTATTACGCTAGAATGGAGGGGAGAGTATATGAGGAGATTTCAAGCGTTTATGGAGCATTACTTTATGCCGGTTGCTGGAAAACTAGCTGAGCAGCGACATTTACGGGCAATTCGCGATGGAATTATTGCTACGATGCCGTTACTAATCATTGGGAGTATCTTTTTAATTATTTCTTCACCGCCTGTTAAATCCTGGACAGAATTTATGAAGCCATTTACACCAACTCTAAGTATACCTGTAAACGCAACATTTGGGCTATTAGGATTGATTGCTGTATTTGCGATTGCTTATCATTTAGCAAGAAGCTATAACCTGGACGGTCTATCTGCAGGTGTGCTCAGTGTTGCAGCATTCTTTGTAGCAACACCTCTAACAGAAGAAGGGAATATTCCTCTAAATTTAATGGGCAGTGAAGGGCTGTTTATTGCAATTTTATTAGCTATATTTACGGTTGAAGTGTATCGTTTTTTTACGAAAAAAAATATTGTCATCCGTATGCCAGATGGAGTCCCGCCGTCTGTTTGGCGGGCATTCACAGCATTAATTCCAGGTGCAGCTATTATTGCTATTGTTTGGGGAGTCGATTTGTTTTTAAAAATCGCTTGGGACCTGTCCTTGCATGGGGTCGTAGGTGCTGTATTAAGAGAGCCTATACAGCAATTAGGAGGAAGCTTTTGGGGAGCTATTATAGCGATTATTCTTATTCATTTACTATGGTCGTTTGGCATCCATGGTATCTCCGTCGTTGCCAGTGTAATGGCACCAATTTGGTACAGCTTAACGGAAGAAAATGTTGCGGCACATCAAGCTGGTGAGGCATTGCCTCATATTGTTGGCCAGCCGTTTATGGCAATTTGGTGGGCTGTTGGTGGATCTGGTATGGCCTTAGCCCTGACGCTGCTCTTTATTTGGCGCGCGCGATCCAAGCATTTAAAAAGCTTGGGAAGAGGGTCAGTATGGGCAAGTGCCTTTAATATTAGTGAACCAGTTATTTTTGGTGCTCCAGTCGTGATGAATCCGATCCTTGTTATCCCCTTTATTCTTGCACCACTTGCAGTTGGAATCCTAACCTATTTTTCTATGTCAATTGGTTTGGTAGGGAAGCCATATGTGATCATACCATGGACAACACCACCCCCGTTCTCAGGCGTTTTAACAACGGGGGATTTCCGAGGTGGTCTATTGATGATTGTAAATATTATTGTAGCGATGGTCATTTATTATCCGTTTTTCAAAATGTATGATCGCCAGCTTGTAAAGGAAGAGGAATCAATTAGATCAGATGATACATAGTGCAAGGTATTGTTACATGGTTGAAAAATTACTCATGAAATGGGAGTGTTTTGGTGAAAATCAAGGTATTATGTTTATCGACAATTGCATTGCTTGCTGTCATATTTCAACAGCAAACCGTTCATGCAGATAAAGAAGCGAGTCGTAAAGAAAAGCGAATAGTAAAGCCAGGTATTGAAGTCTTATTAGAAGAACATTTGAATTGGTTAGCTGGAAAACGAGTAGGTCTAATTACAAACCCAACAGGCGTTGATCGAAATTTAAAAAGTTCAATTGACTTATTGTATGAACATCCAGATGTAAATCTAACTGCACTTTTTGGTCCTGAACACGGTATTCGTGGTAACCGTGAAGCGGGTGAATATGTTGAGTCGTATGTAGATGAAAAGACGGGTTTACCTGTTTACAGCCTGTATGGACCAACATGGAAGCCGACAGAAGAAATGCTTGAAGATATTGATGTATTGTTATTTGATATCCAAGATATCGGTTCTAATGTATATACCTATATTTATACACTTGGTTTTGCAATGGAAGCGGCCGCAGAACAGGGGAAAGAGATTATTGTTCTGGATCGGCCAAATCCAATTGGTGGCGAACGAGTAGAGGGACCTCTTCGTTCAGCGGACACGGTTAGTTTTATGGGAAGATTTCTTTTGCCTGTACGTCACGGCCTGACTGTTGGTGAACTAGCAACAATGTGGAATCATGAATATAGTTTGGGAGTATCGTTAAAAGTAGCGAAAATGAAAGGTTGGAAGCGCTTCATGCATTTTGAAGACACACAGTTACCATGGATTCAACCTTCTCCTAATATTCCAGCGCAAGAAACAGCTTATTTATATGCAGGAACAGAACTATTGGATGATACAACATTAACAACTGGTCTAGGAACAACAAAGCCATTTGAGCTTGTAGGTGCACCATGGATTAATGGGAATCAATTAGCAGAAGAAATGAATGATAGAAACATAGATGGCGTCCGTTTTCGTTCTGCTTACTTCACACCAATGTTTGGTAAATATGAAGGGGAGCGCATTGGTGGTGTACAGGTACACATAATTGATCGGCAGAAAATAGATTTAGTAAATTTAGGATTACAGCTTCTTGATGCGATGCGTGATCAAGACCCAGATCAATTTATGATGACAGATAAATACGCCAATCTTATTGGTGACCCAGAAGTGCCAGCGATGATTCGAAATAATGAATCGATAGAGAAAATTATAGATAGTTGGCAAAGGAAATTAATGAAATGGAAGCTTGAGGTACGAAATCACTACTTACTTTATGGACCCTATCCGAAGGGTGCAAAGCCTTATAAAGGGAAAACAGTACTTGGTATCTTACCGTTAGATTTATCCGCGGCAATTGGACAAAGCATTCCTTTATCGTTACAAGGCTTTGATAAGAATGGAGAAAAATTAGAAATAAATTCGGATGATATTAACTGGAAAGTTACAGATGGATTAGGGTATGTTGAGGATAGCCAATTTCATGCGCTAAAAGATGGTGTTGGTAAAATTATTGCAATCTACCAAAAGCAAAAAGCAGAACGTTCTATAGATATATCAGCAATTTTAGTTCAAAATATTCGCTTTGGAGTACATGATTCCTATACACGTGTTGTGTTTGATTTAAATAAGACAGTCAGCAATTATGCTGTTGAAGAAGAAGATCACCGCCTGTTATTTTCTATCCCCTATGGAGAAATAGCTGGAGAGTTAGAAAAGGGAGGAGGGAGCATTTTAATTGGGAATAGTCCAGTGATCGAGCGCATCGATTATCAAATAGAGGGAGAAAACTTTTCAGCAGAATTGCATGTAAAACAAACGGCTGTAAACGTAGAAACACCAACATATGCTTCGCGAATCGTATTAGATTTGCAGCATGATGGAGAAAATTAGCCGTGCATATCTATCATGCATATAACTGGCAGTAAGATTCCCACTTCAAGGAATAAAGTGAAACCAATATGGATAAGTAGGAGATCGACTGCCAGTAAATGTCCGATTGGTTCCAAGGCCGTTAGGTCATATCCTTGGGGTACGAACAATCAGTGGAGGATAAACAAAATCCCTACTAAAGTTTCACTTTATAGATAGAGTAGCAGATACTTCTGTTTTGATTCATAAAATACTGCTACAAATAACATATTGGCATGTAAAAACAGGGATAATTAAATCCCTGTTTTTGTGGTCGCTATTTCTTTCTAAATTTACTATCTGACCTTTGTTGGCGAAGTTTTCCCAAGCGCTCTGATATCTTCTCTGCTTGGTGTTTTGTACATTCCTTGTCTATTTCTAATTGATATTTTCCATCTTTAGCAGTAATGTCAAAACAGGTATCTACTTCACTTCCCTTTGGAAGCAGGTTTTTAGCGATAAGAATTTCCTTTTGTTTATCTTCCACTAAGATGACTGCTTTTTCATTATCTTCAAAGCGATCTAAGACACCTTTCATTTGTCGGCTCCTTTCATACAGGCTAATCCTTGTTTTTTTATATCATCTAATGTTGCAGTACTGATACCTTTTATCTTTGTCAAATCATTTAGTGATTGATACGGTCGTAAGTCAATTAATGCAGTTGCCCGCTCTGAGCCAATATGAATAATATTTTGTAAGTCATCATGTGAAGCTTGGTTAATGGCAATACATTCATCTTTCCCTTTTTCCGTAGAAATTTGATATTCTGTTCCATTTGTAGTTATGATAATGGTACCATCATTATCTGTACCATATAAGTCAATTCCAGCATTTTTGATTTTTTTTATTGTTTCTTTATGTGGGTGTCCATAATTATTATCCTTTCCTGCACTATAAATAGCTACTTGTGGATTAACTGCTTCTACAAATTCAGCTGCGGTAGATGTATTGGAACCGTGGTGTCCAAGCTGGAGAAAATCCGCATCGATCGAATCATTCATCGTAAGCATTTCTCTTTCCTCTGCTTTACCTGCATCCCCTGTAAACAAAAAACGCATTTGATCATATGATAATCGAACGGAAAGAGACTCTTTATTTGCTTCACCTGTGATTTCTTTAGGATAGAGGATGTCGATTTCCAATGGCCCGATTACAAACTGCTCTCCTACTCGAGGTTCTTCATAGTTAGCGCCACTATCAATTACTGCTTCTAAAGCTTTTTGAAAGGTTTGAGAAGAGCTTTCATTACCACTCATCCATACTTCCTGTGTTTCGTATGTTTGAAGGATTTCTGCTAATTGTCCAATATGATCAGCATCTGGATGACTAATAATGATTAAATCAATGTTATTAATAGCTTGGGACGCTAAATATTCGTTTACATCATTACTTTTCCAATCACCAGTGTCATATAAAATCGTATAGGTTTGTTGATCCTCTGAATAGCGAAATAGCGTCGCATCTGCTTGGCCAGCATCTATGTAATGAACATCCAGTTGCCCATTTGAAGACGTTGAGTGTGCAACACTATCTGATTGTGTGGGTGATTTACCACAAGCCGTTACGAAGCAAAATAATCCAATGATAATCAAAAACAGCCAATGACGCTTCATGTAACATGTCCCCCTTCTTTACCTTAATAGTATTATAAGTTGGTATCGAAAGGAAAAGGAAAGAATAGCGGCTATAATAACTAAATATTCTGAGTGAAAATAGGGGGGTGAAGTGACTAAATTAAACAGTCATCATAATTGTTCTGATGTCACAAGGCTATTAGAGCGAGGAAGTTATCTCCACGATCTAAAAAGGGTTATCAATATAGATACAACAAATAATCAGAGAGATTTGCAGTTGGTTCTCAGTCTTTGGATGATTCCTTCGTTATCTTGTTTACGTGTATCAGATAAGCAAAGGCTCTCTTCCGTTTAGCAACTGCTGCTAAGTGAGAGAGCCTTACATATAATGAGAATCAGCTAGTATCTAGAGATGCTTTACAGATGGAGCAACATAATTGATAAGCGCTGTTCAAGCGAAAGCTTTAATTTAAGTTTCCAATAGACAGGTATTTAGTTTCTAAATAAGGTTCGATTCCTTCTAAGCCGCCTTCACGTCCTAGTCCACTCTCTTTCATTCCACCAAATGGGGCATGTGCCGCTGATGGTCCACCATCATTCCAGCCAATAATTCCATAGTCTAAATGTTCATGAAGATATGTGCCAGTGCGATAGTCATTAGTAAAGAAGTAGGCAGCAAGACCAAACGGTGTGTGATTCGCCATCGCTACAGCTTCATCTATTTCTGTAAACGTGGTTATTGGAGCAACAGGACCAAATGTTTCTTCGTGCATAATATCCATTTCTTCAGTTACATTTTTAAGTACAGTTGGATGAACAAAGTAGTATCCTTTGTCGTCATTTGCATCAAATTGATCTCCTAACAGTACTTGTGCACCCTTTTCTTTGGCATCAGTAATGTGAGAAATGATTTTTTCATAGCCACCTTGATTAATGATTGGGCCGATATCAACACCTTCATGTAATCCATTTCCTACTTGAAGCTGCTTTACTTCTGCAACAAACTTTTCAGCGAATTTGTCAACGACATCTTCATGAACAATGATTCTGTTTGCACAAACACAGGTCTGACCAGCATTACGGAATTTCGTAGCTACTGTTTGTTTGGCTGCTAGCTCGATATCAGCATCCTTGGCTACAATCAATGGTGCATGTCCACCAAGCTCCATCGTTACATGCTTTACTGTATCGGCACTGTTTTTTATTAATTCTTTTCCAACAGATGTAGATCCAGTAAATGTTATTTTTCGTACATAGTCGCTGTTGGTAAATAGGTCACCAATTATACTACCAGAACCAGAAACGTATTGAATTGCTTCTTCTGGGATGCCAGCTTCATGAGCTAATTCAATAATTCGTATGCCAGTCAATGGTGTTTCAGAGGCTGGCTTAACAATGAATGTACAACCTGCAGCAAGTGCTGGCGCAGCTTTACGAGTCATCATGGCTGCTGGAAAATTCCAAGGAGTGATCGCGGCGACTAAACCAACGGGTTGTTTACTAATAATAATGCGTTTGGACTCCGTATTTGCTGGAATGGTCCTACCATATATTCGCTTTGCTTCTTCTGCGTACCAATCAATATAGCTTGCAGCATATTCTACTTCACCAGAGGATTCTTTTAATGGTTTTCCATTTTCAAGTGTCATCAGCTCGGCAATGTCATCTTTGGCATCACGAATTTTTTTCGCCCACGTATTTAATAATTCGGCTCTTTTATGGGCATTAACCTTTGACCATTTTGGGAAATAGTCATGTCCTTTTTTAAGCGCTACTTGAATTTCTTCTTTGCTATGTTTCTTAATTTCTTTAATAGTTTCTCCAGTAGCTGGGTTTGTAACAATAATCGAGTTAGCCATTATAAAACTCCTTTGCTCATTAATATAACGTTTTATTATATTTATTATATTCCCTAGTTATTCATCGATAAAAACATATGAACTATAAATTAAAATAATAAATCCTATACATTTACTTACAAAGTCTTTATTTTCTTTCGCTAAGAAAGTGAAATGGTAAATGAAGAAGGATGTATAGGTTTATTTTATCATTTTTCTTAAAAAATAGAAAATTATTATTATTTAGATATAAACTTGTAATTACGTTAAAATCAAATAGTATGCTAGCTTTATTTGGATATCTATGATGCAAATCTATTTAAAAATACCTAGAAATATTTTAAGAAAATTTATGACTAATCTATCAATCTTCAAAATGAGAATTTTTTTCGACGTTGTTTGACATATTTCTCCCTTTTTCATCTTCTATAATTGAGTAACAACCTAGATACGACAGAAAAGCACCATAGTCAGATAAGAACGAAATGAGTGAAAAAAGGAGGCAAAGTGTTCTATATGGATTTGATTCTTATCTGCATTGGAAATGTGTCAAAAATTGATGGGAGGAATGGTCATGAAAGCTAAACGTAGACGTCAAATGAGAACAGCATTTAGCTTTGCCGCAACAGTACTATTGACATTTTCATTAATTGTACCTGGAGTAACGAATGCAGAGTCGAACGGTATGTCGAACCAAATGGTAAAAGAAAAAGTCAGTAAGCGGTTGATTAAAGAGTTTAAGGGCGATGATAAGTTAACCTTCCTAGTCAAATTTAAAGAAAAAGCAGATACTATGAAAATAGCTGAACGGGCGAAAGCCTCTAGTCAGAAAGCGCAGTTATCTGCAAAGAAGGCTGAATTAACCCAACGAACTGCCGTTTTAACAGAATTAAAGGAAACATCCTTAAATTCTCAGCAGAAAGTTAGGAAGTTCCTTGAAGCAGAAGTCGAAAAAGGAAATGTAGACACATTTAAGTCGTATCATATTGTAAACGGAATGGCTGTCACAGCAACGAAGAAAGTTGCCAATAAGCTTGCAGCTTTTACGGAGGTAGAAAAGATACTGCCAAATGAAAGTAAGACAATTGTTTACTACAATTACAAAAGATGCAGAAGCACCTGCTTCAAAAATCGCGAATGTCGAATGGAATGTTGAACGTGTTGGAGCCCCCACAGTATGGGATATGGGATTTGATGGATCAGGTGTAACCGTTGCTAGTATAGATACAGGTGTTCAATGGGATCATCCAGCGCTACAAGAAAAATATCGAGGCTATGATAATACTTCCGGAGAAGTGAATCATGACTTTAATTGGTTTGATGCGACAGCAGGGGAATCGGCTCCTTATGATGATCAAGGTCATGGCACACACGTTACTGGAACAATGGTAGGTAGTGAGCCAGATGGCTCAAACCAAGTAGGTGTTGCTCCAGGAGCAAATTGGATCGCTGTAAAAGCCTTTTCAGCAACTGGAGGTACCGATACTGATCTTCTCGAAGCAGCGGAGTGGATTTTAGCTCCTACAGATGCACAAGGAAATTCACGCGTTGATATGGCGCCCGATGTTGTAAATAATTCGTGGGGAGGTGGTCCGGGTCTTAATGAATGGTATCGAGACGTTGTAAGAAATTGGAGAGCAGCAGAAATATTCCCGGAATTCTCTGCAGGGAATACGTCGATCTATAATCCAGGTGGTCCAGAGTCGATTGCGGTACCAGCAAACTATCCAGAGTCATTTGCTACTGGTGCAACCGATTCTAATGATTCGCTAGGAAGCTTTTCATTACAAGGTCCGTCCCCTTATGATGAAATTAAACCCGATATTTCAGCACCAGGTGTAAATATTCGTTCTAGTGTTCCAGGCAATGGTTATGAAGGCGGGTGGAATGGTACATCAATGGCAGGTCCTGCTGTTTCAGCAGTTGTGGCTTTGATGAAACAAGCTGATAGTAGCTTAACTGTTAATGAAATAGAAGAAGCTCTACTAGCTACTGCCACACCATTAACTGATAACGAATTTCCAAATTCACCGAATAATGGATATGGTTATGGATTAGTGAACGCATATGACGCTGTTTCTTCGATAATTCCGAGCTTAGGAATGCAAAAATCAATGTTTTTCTTAAATGATCATCGAACAGCACTAATGAGATAATTAGCCCAAAATTAGGAACCATTCGATCGAAATAGCTGTCTCAACAGTTCCACGATTATCAAAACCTAAATAGAAAAATTTATAAAATAAGGAGGCTGGGACGAAACACAACTTCTTTACTCAACATACGAATAATCATGTTATCAATAGGAGTATCATCGCCGCACCGTGAAAATATACTTGCTTTCCGCGGTCGCGGCCCATAGCCGTCAAGTTAAGCAGGATATTTTAAAAACCATAAAGTTATTCGTTATTCTGACATTATAAATGGAATAATTTGGAGGGATTACGTATGGCTAAGCAATATCATTTTGACTCGTTTGTAAAGAGTGTGCACGATATTTTATCTATTTCTGAACTTCGCAATGTTGCTCGGGAATCAGGTTTTGTACAACGATTGAAGAAGATAATGCCGGAAGATTTCTTAAGTATATGTGCCTTCTTACATGAAAAAGTTGGTACGGAGGGGCTAGGACAGCTCTGTGCCTCCCTTTCTCGTGAATCAGAAATATCCATATCTAAACAAGCCTTACATCAACGATTAGACGAGAAAGGAGTGGCTTTTTTAAAACAAGTTTTTATGCGGTTAGCGGAAAAACAACAGATGTTATCGTTACCATCTCCATCTGATTATCCTTTTTCTCGGATCCGTATCTTGGATGGCACATCCTTTCAAGTAAAAAAGAACACCGCGAGTTATTGGGATGGAGTGAAAATACAATTAGAATATGAGCTGTATCAAGGGAATTTTTTGCATACGTTGTTCTATGGACCAAGAGACAGTGATCACGATGCAGCTGAAGAATTGGCAGATACAATAGGAGAAGAGGACCTTATCTTGCGTGACCTCGGCTATTTCTCAGGAGATCACTTTAAAAAAATAGATCGAGCAGGAGCCTATTATATTACTCGTGTTCCTGCCAATATGACCTATTGGACATTGGATGACAAGCAACGAAGAATCCAAATAAAGCCTGAAGAAGATGCCATGCATCTAGCTCCAGGAGAGATACAGGATTATGGGTTCATTCAATTAGGAGTTAAGGGAAAAAATACATTTCATGCACGTGTAGTCGTACAACGATTAACCGAAGAGCAACAAAAACAGAGAGACACCTATTTAAAAGAAAGAAGACGGAAAGGGGGGCATACCCAATCCGCCAACAAGAAGAATCATATCCAAATTCTTGCTACCAATATAACACAAGAAGAAATGGATGAGCAAACCTTGTATCCTATCTATTCCTTGCGTTGGCAAGTGGAGATTCTCTTTAAAACATGGAAATCGTTATTTGAAATTGATGATGTGCAGGCAATGAATACCGACCGCTTTTACTGTCATTTGTATGGGACTTTAATTCATATTCTTCTTTCTTCGATGATTGCTTTTCAGTGCCGTTACTGCCTTTACGAAAAGTATCAACTAGAAGGAAGTGAGTACAAATGTATCAACCATGCGAGAAACGCAATAGTAGAGACGAAGGGGTATTCACTCTATCACCTTTCTTCTTTGAAAGCTCTCATCGATAATATTTACCAGAACATATACCGGCATGGAAGGAAAGATCATCGTTGTCAGCATAAAAGTCCTTTTGATGTCTTAAACATTGCGTATAAAGTACATTTCCGTGCCGCGTAAGTAACAGTGTAAAAAAGAAAAACAAGTACCCATAAAAGAATACGGATTAAACTGGAAAAATATGTTTATATTTACATTGCACCGTACTTCTTTTTTCTTAGCTTGACGGCTATGGGTCGCGGCCTCAGCCTCCTTTTGTTTCAATCGCGCCCTTCTATAGTATTAGAGCATCCTATTCTTTTACGTTTGTTAAACTTATATACAATATTTGAAATAGAAAAATACTAAAAAATAGTCGGTACCATTCCCCCATCCATGCGGATTGGAGAACCTTTAAATGCGGATGCATAAGGACTACACAAAAATGTAGTTAGTCTACCTATTTCAATTGGCTTGATAAATCGTTGTATTTCAGATTGAGGTAGGTTTGTAGTCATAAATTCTTTCTCTTTTTCTGAAAAAGTCATATCAGCATGAGAGTATATACCCTCAATTATTTGATGAACATTTTCAGAGAGTGTTGGTCCTGGCATGATTGTATTAACTGTAACTTCTGCTCCTACTGTTAATTTAGATAAGCTTTTTGACAATGATAATAGCATGGATTTTGTCATACAATACTGAGGCATTTGTCCTGAAGGCATAATTGCTTCTTCACTAGCAATAAAAATAATGCGACCATAATCGTTTTTTAACATTTTAGGTAAAAAAAACTTAGATAATCCATTTGCAGCAAGAACATTAGTACGGAAGTATTTTTCCCATGCTTCATCGTCAATGTCCTCATATTGCATAATCTCATAAATACCCATATTGTTAACTAAAATATCAATAGTGGGGTATTTTTTAAATAAGGCTTCTCTTTGTAGAATATCGACAATATCGGCTGTAGCATTTTGAGGAGAGGTAGCCGGGAAATTCGATTTAATTTCATTTACGATTCGTTCTACCTCTTCATAATTTCGTCCATTAATTAGCACATTGACACCTTCTTTGGCAAGTTCAATGGCAATTGCTTTACCTATACCTTTCGTTGATCCTGTAACTAAAGCTGTTTTATTGTTTAATCCCATATCCATAATACATTTCTCCATTTCATTTATCTTTTATGATAATAAGTTAAAATAAACGCGCTTCTACACTTTGGGGTAATAATTAGGTTATTCTTTTTTAATATAGTGTTAAAAAATTTATTTTAAGACAAAGTTAATTTCTTGAGTTTGTACCTAATTGTTCAGTACGCCAATTTAAGGGAGTATCACCTTCCCAAATGCGGAAGGCGCGGTAAAACGAGTTCTGGTCTTCATATCCAATCATGAAGGCTACTTCTTTAATATCGAACGAGGGATCTGCGAGGTACTCTCGAGCTAACTCATGTCGGACTTGTGTCAAAAGATGCTTGAAGTTCGTGCCTTCGTCAGTAAGACGTCGCTGCAAGGTACGATCGCTCATCCCAAACTCGCTTGCGACAGTCTGAATGTCAGGGCGCCCTCCTGTTAGGTTACGTTTCATAATCCACTTGACCATTTCGGTGATTGAGCGACTGCGTTGCTGCTCATCCAACGATTTGTCTAATACGGGTGTCAGAATCTCCAGCAACTCTTCGTTGTACGAGACAAAAGGGAGGTCTAGATCTCTTCGATGTAGCGTCAACCTGTTACAATTTGCGCCAATCCGGATATGGCAGCCGAAGTAAGCTTCAAGTGCCTGTAGGTCGCCCATTGAGTGCGTAAATTCGACAAATTTCGCCATCAACGGTTGGCCTGTGCCCCGACGTCCAAGCTCCAAAAGAAATGCCAGAGTGATTCCCACCAGCATCGGTGGACCTGGTTGCTCGGTATACAACCAATCTAGTTCAATTGTACATTTCTCACCTCCCTCGGTGATATGTAAGCTTTCAGGGGGACACATCTGTTTGTACCGTGCCATTCGTTTTAGAGCGTCACGGTAGTCACCAGCATGGTAAGTCGCTAATACTGTGGGTGGATAATGCGCTGTTTCAAAGACGGTCATAAGCTTGATAATTCCTTTGGCAGTGTCATCAATGAGATCCGAATAAGCCTGCCAAATCGCGAAATATTGATCGGTAGTGACAACTGGGTCAGTAATAATGGTGAGCGGTAGTCGTGCTTTTCGAGCCACGTCGTGGGGGGCAATCCCTAATTGATGTATGCCTGCCCAAAATCCTGCCGGGATTTTAATACGAGTATAAGACTTCATAAAGGGTCCTCCTTTAGCTATCTAAACATTCACTAGTTTTGCTTGTGATTGTGTTCTGCCTAGTTAACGGGACAGATATTATAATACCTATTCAATCTAGCATTGTAACTAGCAAAGGGTGACATTTTACTAGCCAACTACGTCGAATAAATCCGTTAGTAATAGGTACTATTAAAAGGCATCTAAATAATCCTATTTACCTAAGCGGTTTAAATATGTTTTAGTGTTTTTGTTATTTGTACCTACCCAATCAGAAAGTCACTCACTATAATCTTGGGCTTAAATTGATCTTAGCATTAAATTAATTTATCCAGTATTCAATATGTCTATCATTTACAATCTGGCCTGTTTGCCAAATAGTATGAGAATGTTTTGTTGGTATCGTTACTTCAACCTAAATAGTTTTAAAAAAGTAGAACTTACACCTTCCCATAAGCTACATTTAACTGCTTTTGTAGTTGTTGGTTATCATCTTCTAGTTTCTCGATTTTCCGTTTAGTGAATCTATAATGGCATTTTTATTGCTTCCATTCATTACTCGTTTTAATTGTTTGGTGTTGGCATTTGCGAGTTCCGCTTCCTTAATAATCCAATTTTCTCACGAATTTCAGGATTGTTGTACAATGTTGCTTTTGCTACACCTGCTTCCTCTGCAACACTATTGAAATTAACATTTTCATTGGCTCGGATGAGTCTTTGAATCGCTTCCCCCCCCTTTTTTACGTGTATTCAATGTTCCATGCGATCATAATCACCCATGTTTAAGCACCGCTTTTTCCTTTTCGTTCTAGTCCTCTTCTTAAGCGATCAAGACGTCCATAAAACCATTTCATAACGTAATATCGTTCCAAAATTCGTGAAAACACGGAGGTTATTCTTATATGAAGGGAGGTAAACAGCTGGTGAGGTGCTATGTAATCACGTGTAAGCGCTTAATTATTTCCGTTTCATGACGGAAAAAGTATAGGTGTAGTTGCTGTTTGTATTCGTATAAACTTATAGATAAGTTAACAAACATCAACGTAGGAGGGATTTTCCATGAAAAATATTGTTCTAGCATGTTCAGCTGGTATGTCTACGAGTTTATTAGTAGCAAAAATGGAAGAAATAGCATCTGAAACGGAAATGGAGGTTCAGATATGGGCTGTGGCACAAGATAAGATAACGCAGGAAATGGAAAAAGCGGATGTACTACTTATCGGTCCACAAATGCGTTTTTTAAAAAAGAAACTTTCTAAAGCGGCGAGTGAATGGAATGTACCGATTGATGTAATTGATCCAATTGCTTATGGAAGAATCGACGGAGAAGCAGTGTTAAATAAGGCATTGGAATTGCTTAATGAAAATAGTTAAAGGAGGAGATTTAGATGAATGGGAAGTTTATGGAAATGTTGGAGAACTTCTTATTACCGATTGCTGATAAGTTAAACAATAACCGCTACTTATCCGCTTTACGTGACGGATTTATGGTTGCGTTACCACTTATTATTTTTGGTTCTATATTTGTTGTTATTGCAAATTTTCCCTTCCTCGATAGTATGATTAGTGAGGAAGCCTATAAGGCATACCAAAATGCATTAGGACCAGCTTCAGCTGCCACCTTAAGCATAATGGGATTATTTGTAATCGTTGGGATTGGTTATAAGTTAACAGAGCATTACGAAGGGGAGGCTATTTATGGCGGTGTAGTTGCACTAGCAGCTTTCTTGATATTAACGCCACAGGTATTAGAAGGAGTATCTGGAGTTATTCCTACAGCAAGTCTAGGAGCCCAAGGAATGTTTCTTGGTATCTTTACTGCATTTATTTCAGCTGAGTTATATCGTTTCTTCGTACAAAAAGATTGGACAATTAAAATGCCAGCTGGGGTTCCGGGGGCAGTGTCAAAATCATTTAGTGCATTAATTCCGATTACCCTAACATTATCCATTTTTTTAATAGTCCGCATTCTATTTAGTTACACCAATTTTGAGACAGTACAGAATTTTATTTATACTATAATCCAACAACCATTAACTGAACTTGGTAGTGGATTGCCAGCAACTATTGTTGCGATACTGTTGATTCAGGTTTTCTGGTTCTTTGGATTACATGGCCAAATCATTGTGAATTCAGTATTTGATCCAATCTGGTATGCATTAAATGATCAAAATTTATCAGCGTTTCAGGCGGGGACTGAATTACCAAACATTGTGACGAAGCAATTTGTCGACTCTTTCCTTGTTGGTATGGGAGGATCAGGCATGACGTTAGCTGTTATCATTCTAATATTTCTAATTGGTAGAAGTAGACAATTGAAGGAATTAGGTAAGCTTGGTGCACCTGCCGGGGTATTTAATGTAAACGAGCCTATTATCTTTGGCTTACCGATTATCATGAATCCATTAATTATTATTCCATGGCTTGTTGCTCCAGTTGTAGTTACCATTATTACATATTTTGCTATGTCGACTGGATTAGTTCCGCCACCTGCTGGGGTAATTGTCCCATGGACAACACCAGTTATTTTAAATGGATTTTTAGCAACAGGTAATGCATGGCAAGGAGGGGTACTACAGGCAGTAAATTTAGTTATAGTAATTGCGATTTGGTGGCCATTCTTAAAGATTATGGACAAGAGTTACTATGAAAAAGAAACGAAGGTAAAGAAAAGCTAATCATAATAACAGTATTTTAAGCAGTCTTAAGAGGTGAAAAGCGTGGATCAAACAACAAATATTGCATTTCAAATAATATTGCACGCCGGTAATGGAAAATCAAACGTAATGGAAGCCATTCAAGAGGCAAAGATCGGTAATTTTACATTAGCCGATGAACTAGTTGAACAGGCTGGAGAAGAACTAGGAAAGGCGCATGAATACCAAACCCAGCTATTACAACAGGAAGCAAAGGGTGAAGAAAATGTTATTAATGTCATGCTTATTCATTCACAAGATCATTTAATGACATCAATGACAGTAAGGGACCTTGCGATAGAGATTATCGAAATATACAGAAATAAATAGTAAGTTAAGAGGAGGAACTAGCGGTGACAATCAACTTTCAGTTTCCTGAAGATTTTTGGTGGGGAAGTGCAACGTCAGCAACACAAATAGAAGGTGCTGCGAAAGAAGATGGTAAAGCGAAAAACATCTGGGATCATTGGTATGAGAAGGAGCCAAACCGATTTTTTGATGAAGTTGGCCCTGATACTACCTCTAATTTTTATCACACATATAAAGAAGATATAAAATTAATGAAAGAAATTGGTCATAATACCTTTCGTTTATCTATATCATGGTCAAGGTTTATGCCTTATGGTGAAGTAAACCAAAAAGCGGCAGACTTTTACAATCATGTAATTGATGAATTGATTGCTCAAGACATTGAGCCGTTTGTAAATCTGTTTCACTTTGATATGCCTTTTGATCTGCAACAGCAAGGCGGATGGGAAAGTAGAGAAGTAGTTGAGAAATATGTAGACTATGCGAAGACTTGTTTTCAATTATTCGGCGACCGTGTGACAAAATGGTTTACATTTAATGAACCAATTGTTCCAGTTGAAGGTGGATACTTGTATGATTTTCATTATCCGAATATCGTTGATGCTAAAAAGGCCACTCAAGTTGCTTATCACACAATGATTGCACATGCAAAGGCAGTAGAAGCATTTCGTACATACAATGACAATGGAAGTAAAATTGGAATCATTTTAAATCTAACACCGTCCTATCCTAGAAGTAATAATCCAGCTGATTTAAGAGCTTCTAGAATAGCAGACTTATTTTTCAATCGTAGCTTCTTGGATTCGGCGGTCCTTGGGGAGTATCCGAGCGAGCTAATAGAGATTTTAAATGAACATGGACTATTACCGAATACAGAAGTCGGAGATAAAGAATTATTAAGGGAGAACAAGGTTGATATTCTCGGTGTGAATTATTATCAGCCTCGTCGTGTGAAAGCAAAAGAGTATTTACCAAACCCGTATGCTCCGTTTATGCCCGATATGTATTTTGATAGCTATGAAATGCCAGGTAGAAAAATGAATAAGTATCGTGGGTGGGAGATATATGAAAAAGGAATCTATGATATTTTGAAAAATTTAAAAGATAACTATGGAAATATTGAATCTTTTATTTCGGAAAATGGCATGGGAGTTCAGAATGAAGAACGATTTCTAAGAAATGGAGAAATTCAGGATGATTATCGAATAGAATTTATAAAAGAGCATTTGAAATGGGTGCATCAGGCTATACAAGAAAATTGTAATGTAAAAGGCTATCATTCATGGGCTTTCATGGATAATTGGTCGTGGATGAATGCTTATAAAAATCGCTATGGTTTTTTTGCTGTAGACCTAAAGACAATGAAACGAACACCGAAGAAAAGTGCGCATTGGATAAAGCATGTAGCAGAAAATAATGGTTTTTAGACAGCAAAGCTGCTAGCTATCCGATAATGATTTTAATGAAAATATCGATTAAGGAGTTTTGATTTTGAACGAGTCAGAACGCCCCTTATCCCTCATATAACTGGCAGTAAGCCCCAAACTTCAAGTGAAAAAGTGAAACCAATATGGATAAGTGGGGAGCGACTGCCAGTAATGTCCGATTGGTTTAGAGGACTTTAGGTCATACCCTTGTGGTACTAACCATCCTGTGGGGGATAAACAAAACTCCCACTGATTGAGGTTTCACTTTATTACATCGATCCGAGTAAGGAGCAAATGGGTATGCTTACCTCGAGAATGAGAGTAATTTTAAAAAAGTTAATGACTATAGATGCACCTGTTACAGGTGAATTTTTGGCTGATATAAATAACGTTACATCTAGAACAACGAGGGAGGATATAAAAAAGCTAGATGCGTTGGTTATGAATCATGGTGCACAAATCCAAACCCTTATGGGAAAAGGTTATAAATTGGTTGTTTTTCAGGAAAAGAAATTTCGCCAATTTCTTCACCATATTGCATATCCAGAATTGTCAAAGGATTATCTACAACCTCAATCGCCTGAAGAAAGAGAAGCTTATATTATTCGAAAGCTATTAGTTAGTGATGATTATGTAAAGATCGAGCAATTGGCTGACGAATTGTACGTGAGTAAATCGACTGTTCAAAATGATTTAAAACAGGTAAAGTCCATCTTAAATCATTACTCTATTCAATTACATTCCAGACCTAATTACGGACTTGAGCTTAGAGGAGACGAGCTTAAATTACGTTTTTGTATGGCAGAATATGTTGTTGATCGAAGTAGTGATTGTACCGAAAATGGGATGAAAGGCTTATCTTCTAGTTTGATGCCAACAGATTTCCATGCCATATCAGCAATTATTATGCAGCAAATTAGTCAACATCAAATTAGTATGTCAGATATTGCTATTAATAACCTTCTCATTCATATTGCGATCGCTTACAAAAGAATTCGTAGTGGAAATCATGTTAATTTACAACCAAGTGAACGTAGCCAAATAGAAAAGCAGAGTGAATATCAAGTAGCTTTAAAAATTGTAAAGGATGTAGAAGAACATTTTAACGTTGTTTTCCCAAAGGAGGAGACCGCTTATATTGCTATTCATTTATTGGGAACGAAAATGCTTTCGCAGCCTACAAAAGTAGACGTGCTTAACGAACAAATGATTGACGATACTATTCTGGCTATTAGTAAAAAAATGTTAGCTAAAATTGAGGAAGAGTATCGCTTAGGTATTGAGCATGATAAGGAACTAATTATTGCACTAAGCTTGCATTTAAAACCTGCAATTAATCGCTATAAATATGGTATGAATATTAGAAATCCATTATTGGAGGACATTAAAAAGAAGTATCCATTAGCATTTGAAACGGCTATTCTTGGTGGTTTAATGATTGAAAAAATAACAGATACCAAAATTGATGAAAATGAAATTGGCTATATTGCCTTGCATATTGGTGCAGCTATCGAAAGAAGGAACTTAAATTCCGGACCTAAACGATGTTTAATTGTCTGTGCTTCTGGGTTTGGGACTGCACAATTGATCTACTATCGAGTAAAAACACAATTCAGACAGAGTCTTGATGTAGTAGGTATTACAGAATTGTATAAATTAAAAGCTTATAATTTAAACAACGTTGACTTGATTATTAGTTCAGTTCCTATTATAGAGAATTTATCAGTTCCAGTTATCGAAGTAAATGCTATTCTTGGAAATAATGATATGAAAAAAATTGGGCAATTCATTGGTAATCAACGAAATATATCTGGTTATTTTCAAGAAAATCTCATATTCTTACAGAAAGATTTTGAAACAAAGAAGGAAGTATTGCATTTTTTACATCAAAAGCTACTTCAGTTAGGATATGTAAATAAGAGCTATCTAGATAATCTATATGACAGAGAAGCAATAGCTCCTACTTCGTTCGGCAACCTAGTAGCCATTCCACATCCGATAACTCCACAAACAAATAAAACGTTCTTAACTGTTTGTACTTTGAAAAAAGCAATTACCTGGGGAAATAAACCTGTCCAATTTGTCTGCCTTTTAAATGTCAAGAAAGATAGTCAAGAAGACCTGCAACATATGTATGATCTGTTGGGGAGAATGGTAAACTCGGAAACAATGATACACCAATTAATCAAGGCATCGACCTTTGATTCATTCATGTCTGCCTTACGTTAAAAAAGTAAGAACGATGTGAATAAGGAAAAAAGTCCTTCCTTTTGCTATTCTAGTTGTATATAGCTGTTTTGCTACGAATAAAGATCGTATCAAATTTCTAGCAAATCAGTAAAATACAACAAAGCTTCTCCAGTTTGTTTTGGTTAACGGACAAGCTTTGTAAGAAGTTGGTGCTGCAATGAATAACAGACAGAGAGAGCTAATTGAGATATTATTATCAAATGATAGTAAGCCATTTCTTATACAGGATCTTGCAACACATGTTCAATGTTCAGAGAAGACAGTGCGTAATGATCTTAAACAGATTGAAGATTATGTAAGGACTTTCTCATCCGCCTCAATAGTTCGTAAGCCTGGTACAGGCGTCTATCTAGACATAAATAATGTCGAACGAAAAAAATTATTCCAGGAACTATTTGCGGAGACAATATCTGAAGATGAGCGAGCAATGAAAATTGCCTATCGCTTATTGGAGAGTAAACGACCAGTTACATTACAAACATTGGCAGATGAACATCACATTCATAAAGCAGCTATTAAAGCTGACATGAAACGAATAGCTGAGTGGATAAAGAACTTTGATCTTTTATTAACTTCTAGGCAGAAACTAGGGCATATTATAGAAGGTGAAGAGATTAATAAACGTATTGCTTTAGCACATTTACAAGAATTTATCGTTGATAACACAAGAAATTACCTATTTGATTTATTTTTACCATTTGAAATTTCTACTATAAATAATGCGTTGGACAATATGAGGCTATCAAGTGGCATCCCTTTTGCAGATAGTGCGTTGGACGGTCTTTTGATGCATGCACTTATATTGGTGAAACGAACAAAACAACATGCATCTATCGTTATTTCAAATACTCCTGACGAAGCATTTTTTAAAACAAGAGAATATAAAGCCTCTGAAAAGTTTTTAGAAGAATTGGAATTGAAGTTTTGTATATCTATTTCTAAAGCAGAAATTATTTACTTTACATGGCATGTACGTAGTTGTAAAAAAAGGGAAGATCAATCAACTCCTTTGAATAAACAGCATCCGAAAACTGTACAGGTAGCTTCTGCAATAACCAGTAAGATTAAACGGTTAACGATGATATCCTTTGAAGAAGATGAGCAATTATTGAATGGCTTAGCTATTCATCTAGATGCAGTCATTCATCGACTTAAATATGGATTTCCAATCACAAATCCTTTGTTAGGTAATATTAAAAAGATGTATCCATATATGTTTAGTATGGTGACGTTAGCAATAGAAAATGTAAAGAGACAATTTTATGTGAATCTTCCAGAAGATGAAGTTGCTTACCTTGTTCTTCATTTCCAAGCTTCGCTTGAAAGAATCCAAAAGAAGAGGAGGAAGGTTCCGAAGGTATTAATTGTATGTCATATGGGTGTAGGAATGTCTCATTTGTTGCAAGTGAAAATAGAACAACAATATAAGGATATTCAAATCGTTGGTGCAATAGGTAAATCAGAAGTACCTCGTTTCATTCAGCATCATGAGGTTAACTTGATTATTTCTACGACAGCACTAAGTAATAGTAGTATTCCAACCATTATTATTTCTCCTTTACTTGAACAGGAGGATCAAGATAAATTGGCTCAATTCTTTAAACAAGGTACGATAAGTGATAGTTCGAATTCGTCAGGTTCTTTTCTAGCTGATTTAATGAGTGAAGAACTCTTATTCATAAATGTTAAAGCAGAGCATCGTTACCAAGTTGTAGAAATGCTTGGCAACCAATTATTAGCTAAAGGTAATATTAAGCAAGAATATGTTCATCATGCCCTATTACGTGAGAAAAAATCTGCTACATCTATTGGGGGTGGTGTGGCTATCCCACATGGAGATCCTAGTCTAGTGCGAAAAACCTCCATAGCGGTGGCCGTTCTTGATACACCAATAGAATGGGGAAGCGAAAGGGTATCAATTGTTTTTATGCTTGCTATAGCCAATGATAAATCCAATCCTATAAAAACAATTATTAATCAAATATCTTCTATTTCTCAAGATCCGATTACGTTTAATGCATTAATGAAAGCACCAGATAAGCAGTCCTTTATCACGAATATAAAAAGTTACAATTAGATGTAATCTAGTTAAGCTATTATGCCTACTTTAAACAGTAAAAGATCAGGATGATTTCCCTAATGAAATTTTAATCAGTGAGGGTTTTACTACTAGCTATATGTGGGATAAAATACAATCTTACCGTAGTTGTGGAAGAAAAGAGACATTTATCCTTTGTTTATCTGATATATACTATATTCAAGAAAGCGATTACGAATCTTTTCAGATACAGGAGGATATATTATGAAGATAGTTGCTGTAACTGCATGTCCAGTAGGTATTGCCCATACGTATATGGCCGCTGAGAATTTACAAAAAGCAGGTGAAGCACTCGGTGTTACTATTAAAGTTGAAACTCAAGGGTCCATTGGTGTAGAAAATGCACTTACCGAAAAAGATATTGAGGAGGCTGATGGAGTTATCATCGCCAGTGATAAGGAGGTTTCCAAAGATAGATTTATTGGTAAAAAGCTTATTGCAACAGGAGTCCAAGAAGGTATTAGAAATCCGGAACAATTAATTAAACGAATTCAAACAGGGGATGTTTCCGTTTATCAAGCACAATTAGTTTCTGCTGAAGGCGTTAAAAAGAAGCGAAAGGAAAAAGAGAATCCTATCTATAAGCACTTAATGAGTGGCGTATCTTACATGATTCCGTTTATTGTTGTAGGTGGATTACTCATAGCTATTGCTTTAACACTTGGCGGTGAACAAACACCTGGAGGAATCGTAATACCAGAAGATTCATTCTGGAAAAAGATTGAAGATATTGGTGCTGCCTCCTTTAGTTTTATGGTTCCGATATTAGCTGGTTTTATTGCGGTTAGTATTGCAGATCGTCCAGGCTTGGCACCAGGTATTATTGGAGGTTTCATTGCTGCAAATGGTAGTTTTTATGGCAGTGAAGCGGGTGCTGGATTTATTGGTGGGATCATCGCTGGTTTTCTTGCTGGTTATATTACGCTAGCTATTAAAAAAATTAAAGTGCCGCAAGCTCTTCAACCTGTTATGCCAATTATATTTATTCCAATTTTAGCAACGTTAATTGTTGGCTTATTATTTGTGTATGTCATTGGTGCGCCGGTTTCACAGGTGTTTGAATCGTTAACAGCATGGCTTGAGGGCATGCAAGGTGCCAGCTCCATTTTATTAGCGCTAATTCTTGGTGCGATGATTGCAGTTGATATGGGGGGACCTTTTAATAAAGTGGCATTTTTATTCGGTTCTGCAATGATTGCAGAAGGAAATTATGAAATCATGGGACCAATTGCGGTAGCCATTTGTATACCACCACTTGGAATGGGACTAGCTACTTTTATTAATAAAAGAAAGTATCAACCTGCTGAGCAACAAGCAGGAAAGGCAAGCTTTACAATGGGATTATTCGGTATAACAGAGGGGGCTATACCATTTGCTGCCCAAGATCCATTACGTGTTATACCTAGTATCGTGGTCGGATCGATGACAGGATCTGTGCTAGCAATGTTAGGTAATGTAGGTGATCGTGTAGCCCACGGTGGTCCGATTGTAGCTGTGTTAGGGGCGGTTGATAATGTACTAATGTTCTTCTTAGCTGCCGTTATTGGTACATTAGTTACAGCTATTTTAGTTAATCTACTAAAAAAGGATGTAGTTAGTTCTACACTCGATAGCCAATCTAACAAACAAACCGAAGCAGTTAATGATCAAATAAGTTCTCTGAACACTAGAAATGAACAAGATAAAAAATTATATATACGTAAGTTAACCGATATTGTAACCGTTGATCTAGTGGATACGGACCTTAAAGGAGCAACAAGAGATGAAGTTATTGATGAATTGATTAACAAAATGGATAGAGCTGGTATTCTAAGCGACAAAGAGATATATAGACAGGCTGTTATTGCTAGAGAGAAAGAAGGAACAACTGGTATGGGAATGAACATTGCGATCCCACATGGGAAATCTTCAGCTGTTAATAAACCTGCTGTAGCATTTGGAATAAAACATGATGGTGTTGATTGGAATAGTTTAGATCATACTGCTGCAAAAATAATTTTTATGATTGCGGTCCCTGAAAAGAATGCAGGAGACGAGCATTTGAAAATACTACAAATGCTTTCACGTAAGCTTATGGACGACCAATTCAGAAAACAGCTTTTAGATGTAGCAAATAAAGAAGAGGCATATCAGCTACTAGATGAAATTCAATAAAGTATGTATTTATCCTTCAATTAACTGGCAGTAAGACCCTCATTTAGGGGATCGACTGCAAGTCAAATGTCCGATTAGTTCCAAGGCTTTTAGGTCATACTTTTGTGTTACTAACAATTAGTAGGGGAAAAACAAACCCCCACTAATTGATGTTTCACTTTATAAGGGTGTCTCATACTATTCGTTAGGATACAGGAATGAATTTGAATATGTGGGACACCTGAGTTTTTCGTCAACTAGGAGGCTGAATCGCAGTTTTGGGTAACCTGTTACAACTCGTTCTTACTATTCATTAAATTCTATTGAAAATTATTAACGAAGCTACTTCTAATTTTGCTATAATGATAGCTATTAATAGCTTCTAGGAGGAATAATTGTGCAATATAGAGAACCCTTATTTTTAAAGCCTGTTTTTCAGGAACGTATTTGGGGTGGGGAAAAATTACGTGATCTATATAACTATAATATCCCTACCAATAAGACAGGGGAGGCTTGGGGAATATCTGCTCACCCTAACGG